>NZ_JAIUZP010000001.1 GCF_020171315.1 Pseudooceanicola nanhaiensis
TGTAAAACGTGCCATCGCTGACGCCGTGCTTCCGGCACAACTCCTTGGCGCCTATCCCGGCTTGGTGCTCCTTCAGGATGCCAATGATCTGCTCTTCGCTGAAACGGCTTTTCCGCATCGTCTGTCTCCTCGTTTGGAGAACAGGCTAACCTCAAACCGCGGACTTTTCAGGGGAGCAGGTCACCGCCTTCGGTGTCAATTGTGCTAGCTTTGATTTTGGTCCGCGCCTGAATATCCGATTCGGCGGCGCGGCAGGGGTGCGTTTGCGACCGCAGCGAACGGCAGCTCCCCGCCCGATGTTGAAGACTCCAGTTCCGGATTGTGAGCCTAGCGGAATGTCCGCTTCCGCAGTGGGTCTGGGGCGCTTTCGCGCGTGCGCCGAACTTCCGCTCTCCGCCCATTTGCGACATGGTCTGCATCGAAACAGCATCATGTCGGCAGCCCGTAGGTTGACCTCGGACCGAAGCACTTTCCCGAAGGACCTTGAACAGGAGCCGCGACGACGTAATCCAAGTGACATCAAAAAAGCAATCCGCAAGCGGGCTTGGATCTCTTGACCAATATCGCTTGACGGGCGGGGACCCGTTATCGAAGTCCTGACCCTGGAAGTGGTATGAAATGTGGTGTAGTGCGCTTGGTGTGTCAGGTAAAGTGAGGGATATCAGTTGGTTGTAAAAAAAGGGAGCCGGACACCTCCTCCGGCAATTCGCAATTCATAGCCATTTAAATGGCTTGCTTCAGTTTTCTCGCGCAGGTTTGCCGCAAACGACTATCAAGACAATTGGAGGCGCCTTTGGTCGCTATTCGGCCACGTCTCATCTTCGACATGGGAGATTGCTTCAGTTGACCAGGTGAGTAGTCAGGTAGGCTTCGATCCGCAGGTTGAGCACGGTAGGGTTACATTCGAGCGCTCCCCTCAGACCTCGGAGTAAGCGATCGGAAAATCTTGGGTTGCGGATGAGTCCGGGTACTCGACCATGGAAAAATCGATCTCAGATTTTCCTGAGGGGCCCCAATGCGAGTAGCCACATCTGGGCCCCCCAAGCGCACCGAACGCCTGGCGCAGTACCAGTTCTCTCTTCCAAACCCCCCGCTCTGGCAGGTCACTGCCTGCCACCCACCCTGCGGATCGCCCATTCCGCCATCAGGATCACGACCGTGATCGCCACCAGGAAGGTCGAGACGGCGGCGATGGTCGGTTCGACCTCCAGCAGCAGCGAGTTCCAGATGCGGACCGGCAGCGTCTGGGTCCGCACGCCGGTCAGGAACAGCGCGATGATCAGCTCGTCAAACGAGGCCAGGAACGAGAAGAGCGCGGCCGAGATCACGCCGGGCAACGCCAGCGGCACCACCACGGTGGCAAAGATCCGCGCCTGGGAATAGCCCATGCCCGCCGCCGCCCGTTCCAGCGTCACGTCGATGTTCTGCAATGTCGCCAGCAGGATCAGCAGCACGATGGGCAGGCCGATGACGCTGTGACAGATCGCGACCCACAGCAGGCTGCCGACCAGCCCCGCCTGCGATGCGGAGTAGAACATCGCGATCGCGGTGATCACCTGCGGCACGATCATCGGCGTCAGCGCCAGCGCCAGCAGCCACAGCCGCCAGCGCGACTGCGAGCGCACCAGCACATAGGCGCCAAGGAAGCCGATCACGGTGGAAATGGCGCTGGCCATCAGCGCGATCACGGTCGAGGACCACAGCGACGACCACCAGCGGCTGGAGCCGAAGAACTTGTCGTACCATTGCAGTGACAGGCTTTCGGGCGGGAACTTCAGGTATCCGTCGCCGCCGAAGGACACGATGACGATGATCAGGATGGGGGCGATCAGCAGTAGCGCGCCGATGGTCACGACCAGGCGCAGGGAGAGGGGCGCGCGGGTCATTTCAGGTCACTCCCCACCAGGTGTTTCAGGCCGCCCAGCTTGATGTAGAGCCCGAACAGCAACAGCGTCACCGCCAGCAGCGCAAGCGACAGCACGGCGGCCAGCGGCCAGTTCAGCATGATCTCGACCTCGTGCTGGATCTTCATGGCGATCATGACGTCGCCCGGCCCGCCCATCAGCGCAGGCGTGATGAAATAGCCCAGCGACAGGATGAAGACGATCAGCCCGCCCGATACGACGCCGGGCAGCGACAGCGGAAAGTAGACATGGACAAAGCTGTAGAGACGGCTGGCGCCCATCCCCTCGGCTGCCTGCATCAGGCGCGGGTCGATGGTCTTCATCGCCGCGTAAAGCGTCAGCACCATGTAGGGCAGCAGCACATAGGTCATGCCGATCAGGATGCCGCGCTCGTTATAGAGCAACTCAAGCGGGTTGGCGGTGATCCCCAGCGACTGCAGCGTCTGATTGATGATCCCGTTCGACCCCAGCAGCACCATCCAGGCATAGGTCCGCACGATGACGGAGGTGAAGTAAGGCACGATCACCGCCAGGATCACCAGGTTGAAGGCCAGCTTGCCCGCCCGCGTCAGGTAATTGGCGATCGGATAGGCCAGCACGAGCGACAGAAGCGTCACGACGACCGAGATGCGCACCGTGGTGATCAGCGACTGCACGACGGCCTTGGAGGTGATCGCCTTCATCGCATAGGCGAGCCCGCCGCCGAGGCCGCGCTGGAACAGTTCGCCCAGCGACATGAAGAAGAACCACAGCAACGGTGCGACAAAGACCAGGCTCAGCAGCGCCAGCATGGGCAGCAGCAGGCCGGTCATCTGGCGGTGGGTGATCATGCGCCATCCCCTTCCGGGGCCAGCAGGCGGCAGTCCTGCGCCGCCCAGCCGACGCGCAGGCTGTCGCCCTCGGCAAAGGCCGGGGTTCCGGTCAGGTTCTGGGCATCTGCCGTCATCTCCTGCCCCAGCACGTCGAGGCCATAGCGGATCACGCTGCCCAGGTAGGACACGCGCGTGACCCGGCCCGCGACGTCGTTTTCCAGCCCCGTGGGCGTGGCGGCAAGGCGCAGCTTTTCGGGCCGCACGAACAGCAGCGCCGGCTCCGAGGTGACGCCGGAGCCCGCATCGCGGCAGGCGAAGGTCGCACCGTCACGCAGCGCGGCGGTGGCCGAGGTCGCGGTGACGGGCAGCAGGTTCGCTTCGCCCAGGAACTTGCCGACAAAGGCGCTGTCGGGGTGCTGATAGACCTCGGCGGGGGTGCCCAGCTGGGCGATCTGCCCATCGCGCATGATGGCGATCCGGTCGGACATGTTCATCGCCTCTTCCTGGTCATGGGTCACGTAGATGACCGTCATGCCCAGGCGGCGCTGGATGTCCTTGATCTCGGTCTGCATGTGGAAACGCAGGTTCTTGTCCAGCGCGCCCAATGGCTCATCCATCAGGATCACGCGGGGCTGGTAGACGATGGCACGCGCCAGCGCGACGCGCTGCTGCTGGCCGCCAGACAGCTGCTTGGGCGAACGGTCCGCGAAATCGGTCAGCTTGACCGTCTCAAGCGCCCATTGCACCCTCTCGCGCCGCTCGGCCGCCGAGAGCTTGCGCACCTTCAGCGGGAAGGCGACGTTGTCAGCCACGCTCATGTGCGGGAAGAGTGCATAGTTCTGGAACACCATGCCAAAGCCGCGTTCCTTGGGCGGCACGGCGGAAATGTCCTGATCCCCCAGCCGGATGTGGCCTTCGTCCGTTTCGGCAAAGCCTGCGATCATCATCAGGGTCGTGGTCTTGCCGGAACCGGAGGGCCCGAGGAGGGAGAAGAACTCCCCCTCCTCGATCGTCACGTTGACGTCCCGCACCACCTTCTGAGCGCCGTAGATCTTGCCGACGCCGGTCAGCGCGATCCGGCCGGATGCGTTCGTCTGGTTCATTCGATCACCCAGTCCGCCCAGCGACGGCTGATTTCCTCGCGGTTGTCTTCCCAATAGGTCACGTCCTGCAGGAAGCCCTTGGCGGCCAGTTCCGGGCTGCCGGGCATCTCGGCCAGCAGCGCGGGGTCGATCAGGTCATAGGCCTTGGTGTTGGCGGGACCGTAGTTCAGCGCGGTTGCGAAAACCTCGCCCGGCTTGGCGCCACAGGCGAAGTCGACCAGCTTCTGGGCGTTCTCGGCGTTCGGCGTGTCCTTGAAGATACCATAGGCCTGAACCTGCAGCATGTTCTCGTTCCACTCGATCGCCAGCGGGGCGCCATCCTTCTGCGCGGTCTGCAGCCGGCCGTTCCAGATCGAGCCCATGACGACCTCTTGGTCCGCCATCATCTGGGCCGACAGCGCGCCGCTGTCCCAGAACTTGCGGATGTGCGGCTTGATCTCGGTCAGCTTGGCGAAGGCCTTGTCGAGGTCCAGCGGATAGAGGTCTTCCTTGGCCACGCCGGCGGCCAGCAGGGCGAATTCCAGGTTCGGCTGGCCGGAGGCGATATCAGCCAGCATCCGCGCGCCCGGGAAGGCATCCGCGTTCCAGAAATCGGCCCAGGAAGCGGGGTGGTTGTCGGCACCGAAGGCTTCGGTCGAGTAACCCAGCACGGTGGCGAACATGAAGTTGCCGACCATGTAGCCACGCACGAGGTCCTCGCGCACTTCGGAGGGATCGGTGAAGGTCCAGCTGTCGTAGTCGATCTTTTCCAGCGCGCCTTCGCGTTCCAGCTTCAGCAGCGAACCATCCGAGGTGTCGATCACGTCCAGCTCAAGGTTGCCGGATTTGTACATCGCCATCAGCTTGGCAAAGGTCGCGGGGACCGAGATCACCTCGATGCCGGTCGCCTCGGTGAAGGGATCATAGACGGCGCGGCGCATCGTCTCTTCGTAGACGCCGCCGGGGTTACGCACGATCACCTCGTTGCTGGCCGCGCGCGCACGGGTGTTCAGGAAGGGCGCGGCAAGTGCTGCGGTGCCGGTCAACGCCAGGAAGCGACGCCGGGGAAGGGTCTTGAACGAAGTCGTCATGTGTCTTTCCTCTGTTGGTCTATGGGCGCGCCGTCAGGCGGCGACCTCTTGGCTTTCGAAAAGCCGACGGTCAAGTTTCGTCAGCCGCTCGTGCCCCGTCTGGGTGGCGAGGATGGTTTCGCTGAAGGCGATGCCGTCAGCGACAAGGTACATGTGGAAGGTCATGCCCGGCGCCAGCACCCAGTCCGCTTTCGGGTGGAAGACGCGGTTAAAATCCGACGTGCGCGGCGTGGCCGGCCCGTTGAAACCGACGGTGTAGCCGGAGATGCCGGTGAAATCCTCGCGCAGACCCTCGGCCACCAGCGCGTCACGCACCACGGCGTCGACGTCGCGCGCCATGGCGCCCGGCTTCATCGCCGCGAACTGCGCGTCCTGCAGGGCGATCAGCCGGTCGGCCACGCGCTGCTGGCGTTCGGTCGCGCCGCCGATGGCGACGGGGCGCATCATGCGGGAACTGTAGCCGGCGATCTTGGGCAGCAGCTCGATATGGCAGATCTCGCCCGCTTTCAGCGGTTCGGGGCGCAGGTGTCCGTGCAGGAAATCCACGCCCTTGCCCACGGTGATCGGCCCGACGGGCGCCGGATCGGCCCCGCCGTCAAGGTAGGCGCGGTACGCCGCCTTGACCACGTCGCGCAGCACCGCGCCCTCTTTGGCCGCCGCGATGGCGGCAATCATAGCGGTGTCCGTCAGGTCGGCGGACCGGCGCAGCAGGTCCAGTTCGGCCGGCGACTTGATCATCCGGCGGTCGGTCACGATGGCGCCGACATCCGCGAACGCCGTACCGGGCAGCAGACCTTGCAGGGTTTCCAGGAACCCGACCGGCATGCCGTAGGACGCCTTGTCGATCCCGATCGTGCCATGGTCCATGCCGCGGCCCCGGATCGTCTGCGCGATGACCTCTGCCGGACTGTCCCAGTCGTTGAAGGTGACCACATCGTCGATCCAGCTGACATCCGTGAAGGGCGCGCAATCCAGCGCGCGGATCAGGAAGATCGGCGCGCCCGTCGCGGGCAGCAGCAGGCAGCGGTAGATGTTCATCGCCCCCGGGAAACCGGTCAGCCACTGCACAGCCTCGATCTCGTCGTAGATGGCAAGGTCGACGCCTTGCTGGCGCAGCCCGGCCTGAACGGCGGCGGCGCGGGCCTGGAAGTCTGACGCGGGGAACAGCAGCCGCTTGCTGGCGGGCACCACGAGGGTTTCGGTCGACATGAAACGGGTCCGGTTGTGATTAGCACTTGACCCGGCTTGTCGTCCTGAGGTCTCACAGGCGTCAACAAAAATGAAACCCAGTTGCTAAATACGGAACTCGACATGTCCTCCCTGTCCAAGGCCTCGGCCATCCTAGCCTGTTTCACGACCGAACAGACGGACCTGTCGGTGTCCTATGTCAGTGAGAAACTGGCCCTGCCCAAAAGCTCCGTCTCGCGCCTGATGAAGGAAATGGCCGAGCTGGGGCTGCTACAGCGCGGTGATGGCGAGCGGGAATACGGCCCCGGCTACATGCTGTTCCAGCTGGGCGCGATCTATCAGATGCGGTTCGACCTGATCGAGGTCGTGGATCGCATCGTGCGCGACCTTGTGAAACAAACGGGCTGTACTGGCTACATCGGCCTGTTAGACGACGGTGAGATCGTGGCCATGCGAAAGCATCTGGGCACAGATGCCGTTCGCTACCGGATCGAGGTCGGGCGGCGCTATCCCGTGACCTACCTGTCCTTCGGCAAGGCGCTGCTGTCGCGCCGCTCGGATACCGAGATCATGGGCTTCTTCACCAAGTACCCCAAGTCGCGCCCGGCCAACATGAAGGTCTTCCTGGCCGAGATCGCCGAGATACGCGCCCAGGGCTGGGCCGAAGCGACCAAGACATCCGTGCAGGGCGCCCATGGCATCGGGGTGGCAGTCATCAGCCCTCTGTCCAGGCAGCAGATCGGCTATTCGCTGTCCTTCCATGCGGATCTGATGGGATCGGAGCAGCGCCGTGAGGTCGCGACAGCCCTGGTGAACAGCGCACGCCAGGTCGCAACGCTCATCATGGACGATTACTGGCAGAACGTCTGAGCCAAGTCGTCTCTGTCGCGGTCCAACGATCGGCTCTGTACGAACTGCGGACCTTGGGCCGCTCAATATGCTGCAATGCGCAGCCGATCTCGGAGTTCATCGACGGTCACGGATTGGGCCTGATCGGCACCTCCCGATGCGCGTGCCGAAAGAAGACTAGCTCCACGGTGTCGCATGCGACTTTCCCCCGGCTTTTGAGCTTCGCCAGAAGCACCTACCAATGACACGACCCTACCACGCTCTTGCGCGCTTCTCCGGTGGCAGCCCATCGGGTCGCCTTCGACAATCCCTTAGGTCTCGTAGAATGCCTACACATGCTGGAGCGCCGCGACGGACCGGTAGTAGTCCGGGGCATGGCCATCGTTGGTGACGATCGTGTGCAGGAACTGGTCGGTCTGCTTCGACGCCCAGAACTGCGCCCAGCCGACAAAGCAGCGCTCGGCTGGGGACATGCCGTCGATCTCGACATTTTCCTCCGGGTGCTCCTCAAGGTAGACCTTCAGCGCTTCGTAGGCGAGCGTGATGCCACCGACGTCGGCCATGTTCTCTCCGACGCCGAGCGCACCGTTGATGTTGAGGCGCGGCAGCACCTCGAAATTGTCAGCCTGTTCGATCAGCTTCTTCGCCACGCCTCTTTGCGGATCTGAGCGTTTCCGTCAGTTGAACAGGAGAGACGTCAGACGACTTTCAAGCCACAGCCGGGATATCGCAGAGAACTTACTGGGCTCTCCCCTCAGACTGTGCAGCACGAGATCTCAAGAATTCGAGATGGGTATCTATCGGCGTGTCCGATCGCGGGCAAATCGATCCCGGCTTTTCCACGGGCCGCCATCATCCCCTTTGACCCTGCGGCCCCGTGGTGACGGTTCGGCTCCATCCGCAGGACATGCTACAATGGGACAGGAGATGCCCGCGGGGGTCTGTCCACCCGCGACCAGCGAAAGGCGGGAAATCGTGCCACGTCGACGAGAGCCGGGCCATGGCGAAGGCTGAGACACAGACGCTCTTCCTTCAGGGGGACGGCACCGCCGTTCTTGAGGCGCTCGACGCGGGCAGGCGCTGGCGTCTGCGGCCCGGCGTGGCCGTGCCGGGGCGCTTTGTGCTGCTCGACACGTTCGACGGCGCTGTGGCGGCCAAGGGGGGCCTCCTGTTGTGCAGTGAAACCGGTGCAGAGGTGCTGGGCCGGACCGAGCGGATCACTCAGGCGGCATGCCCCGCCGGGCGGGTGGAGGACAGGCCCGCAGGGCCGGTCACGTCATGGCTGGCGGGGGGTGTATCACCGCTCCGCGCCCTGATCGCGGTGGCCGAGGGCAAATTCTTCTACCACCGTTTCGACCTGTTCGGCGCGCGGGAGGAGACCGGGGCGCGCGGCGAGCTTTGGGTCCTGCACTGCCCGGGCCGCCCGCCGCTGTCGATCCTGCGGGTTGATGCGCTGCGCGGTCACGAGGCGGCTTTGGGCCGGGTTCTGAAAGCGGTCGGAGCCAGCGAGGGACTTGTCGCGCTCAGCCCCTTTGCCGCAAGCGCCGCGCTGCGGGGGCTTACCCCGGCAGAGGTGGCGGGCGCGGTGGCGGAGGTGGTGCCGGAGGACCGGGTGATGGATGCGGTCACGCGGTTCCTGCGGGCGCAACTCGGCGTGGCGGCACGGAACGAAGCGGGCATCATCGCGGACCATGACACCGAGTTCCTGCACGACTACCGCGTCGCGTTAAGGCGCGCCCGCTCCGTCGTGTCGCTCTTTGGCGGCGTCTTCGAGGCCGGGACCAAGGCGGAACTGGAGCGGCGGCTCGGGGCGCTGATGGCACCCACGGGCGCGCTGCGGGACCTCGATGTCTACCTGATCCAACGGGAGACCTATGTGGCCCTTGTCGCCCCCGAGCGGCGTCAGGGGCTCTGCCTGCTCTTCGAACGCCTCGCGCAGGAGCGGGCGGCGGCGCAGGCGGAACTGGCGGCATGGCTGCAGAGCCCCGCCTACCGGCACGCGATGCAGGCCTGCGTGGCGCTTCTGGAGGGGCCGGGCGCCCTCGTGCCTGGGTCGAAGGCGGAGCGCCGCGCCATCGACTATGCGCGGCCACTGATCTGGAAACGCTACCGCAAGGTCCTGCGCGACGCGGACGCGATCCAGGCGAATTCCCCCGACGAGGCGGTTCACGCGCTGCGCATCCACTGCAAGAAACTGCGCTACACGATCGAGTTCTTTGCCCCGCTTTTCGAGGAGAAGGCCCTCCGCAAGCTGCTGAAGCGGCTCAAGAAACTTCAGGACACCTTGGGCGTGTTCAACGATTGCGCGGTGCAGCTGCGCGCCCTCGAAGCGCAGTCGAAGACACTGGACGCGAGGACACCGGATGCAGTCAAGATTGCGATCAGCCTTGGGGCGCTGATGACGGTGCTGGGCCTGCGGCAGGGTGAGGCACGCGCGCAGGTAGAGGCGCGCTTTGCCCGTTTCGATGCCCCCGACACGCGCCGGGCGTTCGAAGCCATCTGCAAACCCGGAAAAAGGGGCAGCTGAAGACCATCGCCGGATCACCGGGCAAGGGCGCGGGCCTCGCGGGGGCAGGCTGTCAGCCGAAGGGACCCAGATCGCGGATCGCTGAGAGCACCTCGACCGAGGAGGACGAGATCAGCCGCCCCGTATGACGTGTCGGGGTGTAGGGCGTGCCGTCTTCGAAGAGGGAGGTGCCCCCTGCCTCAGCCAGGATCAGCTGGCCCGCGGCGTGATCCCATGGCTTGATCGTGACGGCGGTGACGAAATCCGTCTGGCCCGCGGCCAGCAGCCGGTACTCGTGGCAGGAGCAGCGCAGCGACTGGACCTGCCGGATCACACCGAAGGGGGCGATGCTGGCCGCACGGTCGGCGGGCGCGGCCTGGCTGAGGGGGACAAGGCCCTCGATCTGGGCCAGCGGCCGCGGCGCCCGGGTGGTGAGCCGCTTGCGGGTGTCGCCCGCCACGAACCACGCGCCGCCGCCGCGATGGGCCATGATCCAGTCGTCGCAGACCGGGTCATAGAGCAGGCCGAAGACCGTCTCGCCCCTGTGGGTGACGGCGAGGATCATGCCAAAGACCGCAAGGCCACGGGCAAAGTTGCTGGTGCCGTCAACCGGATCGAGAATCACGCAGGTCTCGGCCCCGGCGATCTGGGCGACGAGGCTCGGGTCGTCTTCCACCGCCTCTTCGCCCACCACGGCGCAGCCGGGCAGGATGCGGCGCACGCCCTCGGTCAGCAGGACCTCCGCCTCGCGGTCGGCCACGGTGACAAGGTCCGTCGGGCTGGTCTTGGCTTCGATCTCGCTTGCCTGCAGGTTCCGGAAGCGGGGCAGGATCGCCTCCGCTGCCACGTCGCGGACAAGGGCGACGAGCGCCTCGGCGGTCAGGTCGTCAATGGTGCTCATCAGGGCCTCGGGGCGGAAAAGGAGGGACGGGGAGGTGGACGGGGCAGTGCTGGCGTCCGGTCGGCGCGGGGCGGTGTCCTTCGGGCGATGCCCTGTCCGGGAAGGGGCGTGGCGCACCACGTCCCGGTTCGGTCACCGCAGCAGGCAGACCGGCATGTCACGGCCCGGTATAGGTCGCATCGCCCGTCGGGTCGATGCCCGTCTTGCCGTGCGGGCCTTGAAGGTACTGGACATTGATCCCCGTCAATTCGCTTTCCCGGGCGCGGCGTATGCTTGATGGCCTCTGTGGCCAGTGGGGAGGCTGGAACATGTCCGATACATCCGGGACCATACCGGGCACTGCGAGGGACGAGACCGTCGCATGGCGCGCCGAACCCGACCTGATCTACAGCGGTGCCGAAACGCAGGAGCGGCGCTTCACCCTTGGCACCGATACCCCCTCGCATCCGACGCCGGTCGTCGGATCGTCCTACGCCGCATCCACGGGGGGGGAGACCGCCGCGGTGGCGCAGGCCATCGTCTCCTCCGATCCGCTGACGGCCATCGACTGGGGCACGTCCTGGCCGGAGACTGTCATCGACATCTACTTCGCACCCGAAGGGGGCTACATCGACGGGGTGACGGATTTCGGGCCGTCACATGGCTTCACCGCCTATCAGAAGCAGCAGTTTCTCACGGCGATGGCGCAGATCGAAAAGGTCACCAACCTGACCTTCCGCGAGACGACCTCGCAGGTCTCGGCCGAGTTCCGGATGGGAACCTTCGATCTCGACGCCTACAACCTGATCGCCTTCATGATGCCCCCGGGCGAGCCCTACGCGGGCTTCATGGGCTTCGATCCGGATTACCTCGGCTGGTATGACGCGGACAGCGGCAACCCGCTGCTGGCGCGCGGGGGCTACATGTTCGCGGTGCTGCTGGAGGAGCTGTGCCACGGGCTGGGGCTGGCCCATGCCCATGACGATGGCGGGACATCCACCGTTCTGGAAGGCGTGGATGCGCCTATCGGGTCCTATGGTGTCGGCGACCTGAACCAGGGCATCTACACCGTCATGGGCTACAACGAGGGTTGGCCCGCCGGGCCCTACGGGACCGAGTATTTCGATGGAACCTATATCTACGTGAACGACTTCGGCTACGAGGCCGGGCCGATGGCGCTGGATATTGCCGTGCTCCAGCAGAAGTACGGGGCCAACCAGAGCTGGGCCACGGGCAATGACGTCTACTGGCTGCCCGATGCAAATGCGGTGGGGACGTTCTTCCAATGTATCTGGGATGCGGGCGGGACAGACACGCTGGCCTATGGCGGCACGCGGGGCGTGACCATCGACCTGCGCGCCGCGACGCTCGAAGGGGCCCCGGGCGGCGGCGGATACGTGTCCTACGCCATGGGCATCCGCGGCGGATACACCATCGCCAACGGCGTGGTGATCGAGAATGCGACCGGGTCCTCCGGGGCGGACTGGCTGACGGGAAACGACGCGGCCAACGTCCTGACGGGCAATGCGGGCAATGACGTGCTCAGCGGCCTCGCCGGGCGGGACCTGCTGCAGGGCGGGGTTGGCGACGACACGATGTACGGCGGGGATCAGGACGATACGCTCGTCGCCTCTGACGGCAATGACCGCGTGTGGGGGGGCAACGGGCGGGACCTCGTCTATCTCGGCGCGGGGAATGACCTCTTCGAGGATCACGTTCAGGTGCTCTATGGCGACGACACCGTCTATGGCGACGCCGGCAACGACACGATGCGCGGCAGTGGCGGGAACGACCGTTTCTATGGCGGCACGGGGGCCGACACGCTGCTGGGCGGGGACGGGGACGACCTGCTGCGCGGGAATGCGCAGGACGACCGGATCGAGGGCGGGGCGGGCAACGATACCGTCTATGGCGATCTTGGCCGGGACTACGTTCTGCTGGAGGCGGGCGACGACCTCTTCATCGACGATCCGCAGAACGACGATTTTGCCCATGACACCGTCTATGGCGGCGACGGCGCGGATCGCCTCCTGGGCGCCGGGGGCAATGATGCTTTCTATGGCGGGACGGGGGCAGACACCCTGATCGGCGGGGATGGCAACGACCTGCTGCGCGGCAATGCGCAGGACGACCGGATCGAAGGCGGGACGGGCAACGATACCGTCTATGGCGATCTGGGGCGGGATTACGTGCTGCTGGAGGCGGGCGACGACGTCTTCATCGACGATGCGCAGGCCGATGCCTTCGGGCAGGACACGGTCTATGGCGGGGAAGGGGCCGACCGGCTCTTCGGCGCGGGCGGCGATGACCGCCTTTTCGGCGGCACCCACGCCGACACGATCTATGGCGGTGTGGGCAACGATCTGCTGCGCGGCAATGCGCAGGATGACTGGATCGACGCCGGGACGGGCGATGATACCGTCTACGGGGACCTCGGGCGCGACTGGTGCTACCTCGGCGACGGCAATGACCTGTTCCTCGACGACGGGCAGACCGGCATCTACGGCGCGGATACCGTCTTTGGCGGCACTGGCGACGACACCATCGTGGCCCGCGGCGGGGCCGACAGGCTGACCGGAGCGCTTGGGGCGGATCGGTTCGTCTTCGACGTGGCGGCGATCGGGGCCGATACGATCACGGACTACGTGGCCGGGACGGATGAGTTGAGCTTTACGGCGGCGCTCTGGACGGGTCCGCTGGACCAGGCGGGCCTCGAAGCGCTGACGCAGGTCGTTGGCGGTGCGCTGGTGCTCGATTTCGGGGGCGGCAATTCCGTGACCTTCGAGGGGCTGGTCTCCAACGCAGGGCTGCTGGACGACATCACGCTGATCTAGGGCCGAAGGGGGTAGAAGGGGGCAGGAGCCGACCGTCCCGGCGCGTGCCCGCATCGCCACCGTCAGACCTTCCCAACGCCCTGCCAGAACGAGAAACGGCCCGCCGATTGGCGGGCCGTCTTTGTGTCGGAGTGTCGCGCCCCGGATCAGAAGTGCACGGACAGCGAGTCCAGCGGGGTCTGCTTCGGAGGTGCGAACTTGGTGAGGTTGATGCCCTTCACCGCGTCCTTGTACTCGGTCAGCGTCGGCGTGCGGCCGAGGATGGCCGACAGCACCACGACCGGGGTCGAGGCCAGCAGCGATTCACCCTTCTTGGTCTCCGAGTCCGCCACGACGCGGCCCTGGAACAGGCGGGTCGAGGTGGCGAGCACGGTGTCACCCTTCTCGGCCTTCTCCTGGTTGCCCATGCAGAGGTTACAGCCGGGACGCTCGAGGTAGAGGATGTTCTCGTACTCGGTCCGGGCCTTGGTCTTCAGGTTGACGTCGTCGAACTCGAAGCCCGAGTACTTCTGCAGGATTTCCCAGTCGCCCTCTTCTTTCAGCTCGTCGACGATGTTGTAGGTCGGCGCAGCCACGACCAGCGGTGCCTTGAACTCGACGTGGCCGGTTTTTTCTTCGAGGTTCTTGAGCATCTGGGCCACGATCTTGATGTCGCCCTTGTGCACCATGCAGGAGCCGACGAAGCCCAGGTCGACCTTCTTCTCGGCCATGTAGTAGGAGATCGGCCGGATCGTGTCGTGGGTGTAGCGCTTGGAGACGTCGGCGTTGTTCACGTCCGGGTCTGCAATCATGGGCTCGTCGATGGCGTCCAGATCGACGACCACCTCTGCGAAGTACTTGGCGTTGGCGTCCGGCTTCAGGGCAGGCTTCTCGCCCGAGCGGATCTCGGCGATGCGCTTGTCCGCGATGCCGATCAGCTTGGCCAGCATCCCGTTGTCCTGCTCCATACCCTTGTCGATCATGATCTGGATGCGGTGCTTGGCCAGTTCCAGCGACTCGATCAGGGTGTCGTCGTTCGAGATGCAGATCGAGGCCTTGGCCTTCATCTCGGCCGTCCAGTCGGTGAAGGTGAAGGCCTGGTCAGCCAGCAGGGTGCCGATGTGCACTTCGATGATCCGGCCCTGGAAGACGTTGTCACCGTGCTGCTTGAGCATCTGCGCCTGGGTGGCGTGGACGACATCGCGGAAGTCCATATGCTCGCCCATTTCGCCCTTGAAGGTGACCTTCACGCTCTCGGGGATCGGCATCGAGGCTTCGCCAGTGGCGAGGGCCAGGGCAACGGTGCCCGAGTCCGCGCCGAAGGCCACGCCCTTGGACATGCGGGTGTGGCTGTCGCCGCCGATGATGATCGCCCAGTCATCCACGGTGATGTCGTTCAGCACCTTGTGGATCACGTCGGTCAGGGGATGGTACACGCCCTTGGGGTCGCGCCCGGTCACCAGGCCGAACTTGTTCATGAAGGCCATCAGCTTGGGCGTGTTGGCCTGTGCCTTGGCATCCCACACCGATGCGGTGTGGCAGCCCGACTGGTAGGCACCGTCGACGGCCGGCGACAGCACGGTGGCTGCCATGGCTTCGAGTTCCTGAGCCGTCATCGGGCCGGTGGTGTCCTGCGAGCCCACGATGTTGACCTTCACGCGCACATCGGAGCCTGCATGCAGGACCTTGCCCGGCGTGACGCCGACAGCGTTGGCGTTGAAGATCTTCTCGACGGCGGTCAGGCCCTGATCGTCGGCGGTCACTTCCTTCGACGGGGCGAAGACGACAGGCGCTTCGACGCCGAGGATTTCGGCAGCCGTGGTCTGGAGCTTCTTGCCGAAGACGATGGCGTAGGAGCCGCCGGCCTTCATGAATTCCATTTTCGGCGGCGTGAAGGAGGAGGACAGGTCAGCCAGTTCCTCGCCGTTCTCGTCGAAGAGCTTCTTGGACTTGGTGTTGATCTTCAGCACCTTCCCGGTCTCGACCGAGAATTTCTGCTCGAGGATCGGGTTGCCGTCGTTGCCGAGGATGGTCTTGCCGTCCTCATCGACCTTCTTGACCCAGTTCTTCAGGTTCAGGCCGATGCCGCCGGTCACGTCCACCGTGGTCGCGAAGATCGGCGAGATGCCGTTGGTGCCCGCGACGACCGGGGCGTAGTTGACGAAGGGCACGTAGGGCGACGCCTGCTTGCCGGTCCAGAGCGCCACGTTGTTCACGCCCGACATGCGGGAGGAGCCAACGCCCATGGTGCCCTTTTCGGCGATCAGCATGACCTGCTTGTCCGGGTGCTGAAGCTTCAGCTCCTGAATGTGCTTCTGGGCCGCCTCGTCGCACATGCACTTGCCGTGCAGTTCGCGGTCTGCGCGGCTGTGCGCCTGGTTGCCGGGCGACAGAAGGTCGGTCGAGATATCGCCTTCGGCGGCGATGAAGGTGACGACTTCGATCTCTTCGTTCACGTCGGGCAGCGTGGTGAAGAACTCGGCTTTCGCGTAGCTCTGAAGGATCTCTTCGGCGATCTTGTTGCCGGCCTTATAGGCGGCTTCGAGGCGGCCGGTGTCGGCTTCGTAGAGGAAGACCTGCGTCTTCAGCACTGCGGCGGCCTGCTCCGCGATGGCGGCATCGTCGCCGAGCGCGAGATCGAGAAGGACCTCGACCGAGGGGCCGCCCTTCATGTGCGACAGCAGCTCGAAGGCGAAGGTCTGGTCGATTTCGGGAACGTCAGCGGTTCCGAGGATGATCTCCTTCAGGAACTTGGCCTTCACGCCTGCGGCGCTCGTGGTGCCGGGCAGGGTGTTGTAGATGAAGAACTGCAGCGAGTCAGCGCGGTGCTCGTTCGCCGGATCTTTGATCTGCGCGATGATTTCTTCGGTCAGCGCACCATCGTCGATCGGTTTCGGGTGCAGGCCCTGCTCTTTGCGGGCGGCGATTTCTTCGAGATAGGTGGCGTAGAGGCTCATCGGCGAATCCGGCTGCTGATTGACTGTTGCTGGCGGGGAACGACAGGTGAAATCCACCTCGCGTCGTTCGGTGTACATTCGTATGCAGATTTGCAGCCGGATACAACATCACGGCTTCCGCGTATAGCCGAAAGATACACGGTGCTGCGCCGCAACAAAATCCCCAACGGGGGGAAAGCGTGAATATCTGTCTATCTGCCGCCCGTGCCGACGGTGGCAGCGTGCCGCTGAACCCGCTCCGGCGTTGCGGGGCGGGCCCGGGCGTGTTTCAGCCGACGATGAGCTGCTTGATCTGAAGTGCTTCGAGTTCGAGCTCGTTCAGGCGGTAGTAGACGACGTCGCCGATACTGACGAGCGCGACCAGCTTCTCGTCTTCGAGCACGGGCATGTGCCGGAAGCGGCCTTTCGTCATGCGCATCAGCACGGTAACCAGCGGTTCGTCCGGCGTGCAGGTCTCGACTTCCTCGGTCATCACCTCCTCGACGCGGTGGGGCAGGGTCTTGCCCGGCGCATCGGCCAGCTTGCGCACGATGTCCCGCTCCGAAAGGATGCCGGCCAACATGCCGTTGGCGTCGGTGACGACCAGCGCGCCGATCTTGTGATCGCGCAGCAGGTCCACGGCCTCGTGCAGGGTCTGGTGCGGGCGGATGGCGTGGACCGTGCGGTCCTTATCCTTGAGCAGGTCCTTCACCAGCGCCGTCGAAGCCGTCGTGTTGGTCGACACGGATTGGCTGGCGCTGCGTGCGTGCTCGTCGTCTTTCCGCAGGTGGGGGCGGTATGATTCGGGCATGGCGTAGGTCCTTCCTTGAACATTCGGCGATCTCTGTGTCAGAGAGACTAGACCGGAACCGGCGAAGGGCTCGAAAAATTTTCTGGACTGATCATACCATCACACCCGCCATCGCGACGATCATTTTCGTGATCGCCTGCCTTGCGGGGTATAGTTATCGACGTGTGTGGAAGACCGAGGGGCCGCGCTGGCAGCTCTGGCTCTATGGCGTCATCGCCGCGGCAGGGCTGCTGAGCCTTGCCTTTTTCCCGATGGATTTGCCGGGCTGACGGGGTCTGGACGGGGCCTGAGCGCAGGCCCCGAAAGGAGGCGCGTGGTTAGCCCTGTGCCTCTGCCTGCTCCATCATGCGACGGGCGCGGGGGCAGGCGAGGCGTTCGCGCAGCGGGCTGTTCGGGTCGATTTCCTTGTGACACACAAGGCATTGGTCCGCGTCGCCGATCGCGTTGAGCCCGCCACAGCTGCCCTTGATTCGCCGGCCCGAGAAAATCACGCCAACGGCCATGCCGAAGACGATCAGGCAGAGAAAGACGAATGCCAGGATTGCGGTTTCCATAGCGGGCTCCCTTCCGGTCAGGCTTGGAGCGAAGTGTAGCGGCTGCTGGCGGTCGTGGTGAAGCCCTTGCCGGGCTCACGATCGATAAACACAACGGCAAGACCGCGCTCTTCGGCGATTTCCATGCCGCGTTCGCGCCCGACGACCAGCATCGCGGTCGCCCATGCATCGGCCATCATCGCGTTCTCGGTCAGCACCGTGGTCGACACCGTGTGGTGGGTGATCGGACGGCCGGTGGTCGGGTCGATGATGTGGGAATAGCGGGTGTCGCCGTCTTCGAAGAAGTTGCGGTAATCACCCGAGGTCGCCATGCCGAGGCCCGACACATGCGCGACGCTGTGCAGCGCGCGGTCACCGGCGACGGGCGATTCGATCCCGATCTGCCAGGGCATCCCATCGGGGTTGCGGCCCGAAGCGTAGAGATCGCCGCCGATTTCGACCATGAAGTCTTTCAGGCCCAGATCGTGCACGGCCTTGGCCACGCGGTCCACGCCATAGCCCTTGCCGATGGCGGAGAGATAGATCTCGGCGCCCTGTGCCGATTTCGTCAGCGTGTTGCCGTTCAGGGTCAGCACGCGTTCCTGGCCGCTGCGGGTCATCGCGTCGGCGATATCCGCGTCGGAGGGAATGTGGGGGGCAACGCCGGTGGAGCCGAAGCCCCAGAGGTCGATCAGCGGGCCGACGGTGACGTCGAAACGCCCGTCGCTTGCCTTGTGCACTTCGTTGGCCGAGTTCATCACCATCGCCAGCGCGGGCGACAGGGTCAGGGCTTCGCCAGCGGCGGCTGCGTTCACGCGCGAAATCTCGGAGGACGCATCCCAGTTCGACATTTCGGTATTCACGTCGGCCAGAGCGGTCCGGATCGCCTTGTCGAGGTCCTTTGCATCCACGCCGGTGCTGCCGTTTCGGGCCACAACGTGATACGTAGTACCCATCGTGGAACCGGTCAGCTTCAGCACCTCGTCTTCGGCCTTGCAGGCCGCGAGGGTCGCGGTCGATAGGATCAGGAACGTTCGGCGGGTGAACTTTTGGGTGCCGGACACTGGACATGCCTCCTAAGGGTGCTTGCGCTCGCGGCGCTGTGCTTGCATATGACTTCGGGTTTGCGGCTGCAACCTGTGCATCCGCAAAAAAATCACGAAAAGTGGCCCGCCCACGGTTTTGCTCGGCGTCGAGCCGTTGCATAAGGTGACAAAAAGCAGATGGCGATCCAAGTGCAGAATTATTCTCTCAAACGAGGACTCGATCTTCCGATCAGCGGAGCGGCGCAGAGCGGTTCAGTGGGAACCCCGGCTGTCGGAACTGTCGCGATCCTCGGTGCGGACTACATCGGACTTAAACCGCGGCTTTCGGTCGACGAAGGTGATGTCGTCGCCCGCGGTGCTCCCTTGATGGTTCACAAGGACAACCCCGAAGCGCAAATCACCTCTCCGGTATCGGGTCGCGTCAAGGCGATTCACCGGGGCGCGCGCCGCAAGCTGATTAGCATCGAGATCGAGGTGGACGAGGCTGCGGCCGCGCCGGTCGATTTCTCGGCCATCGGCGATGTGAGCACGGCCGAGGGCGTGGCGGAGCGGCTCTGTGCCGCGGGTCTCTGGACCGCCTTCCGCACCCGGCCCTATTCGCATGTGCCGCTGTCCACGGACCGGCCCGCCGCGATCTACGTGACCGCGATGGACAGCGAGCCGCTGTCGCCCGATCCCGCCCCGATCATCGCCGAGGAGGCCGAGGCCTTCACGCGCGGTCTGGCCGCGATCGCGCTGCTGACCGAGGGCAACACCTATCTGTGCCATGAAACCGGTGCCAACGTGCCCGGGGGCGACCTGCCCGGGATCACCGCTGCCGGCTTCTCGGGGCCGCACCCCGCGGGCCTCGCCGGCACCCACATGCATTTCCTCGAGCCGCCGACCGCCGCGCGGTTCGTCTGGACCATCGGCTACCATGACGTCATCGCCATCGGGCGGCTTCTGACGACGGGAACGCTCGACACCACCCGCACGATCGCGATCGTCGGGCCGCTGGCGAATGCTCCGCGGCTGGTGCGCACCGTTGCGGGCGCCGCGATGGCCGAGCTTTGCGCGGGCGACAATCCGCAGGGCCTGCCGATGCGGGTCATCTCCGGGTCGGTCCTGTCGGGCCGGGCAGGGGAGGGGGCGGACGCCTATCTTGGCCGCTACGCACGCCAGATCACCCTGATGAAGGAAGACCACGACCAGATCCCCATGGGGTGGATTCGGCCGATGTCGTCCAAGTACGCGGTTCAGCCGGTGCTGGGCTCTGCCTTCACCAAGAAGATTTACGACCTGACGACCAACCTCAACGGTGGTCGGCGGGCGATGGTGCCGCTTGGCACCTTCGAAAAACTGATGCCGCAGGACTTCCTGCCCACTCAGCTTCTGCGTGCCCTGCTGGTGATGGACACCGATCAGGCGCAGGCGCTTGGCGCCCTGGAGCTGGACGAGGAAGATCTCGGGCTGTGCGGATTTGCCTGCCCGGCCAAGTATGAATACGGGATGGCGCTGCGGGACTGCCTGACCAAGATTGAAAAGGAAGGCTGAGGCATGGGGCTGCGAAGCTTCTTCGACCGGATCGAGCCGCAATTCACCAAGGGCGGCAAGTACGAGAAGTTCTTCCCTCTCTACGAGATGGTGGAGAGCTTTCTCTACACACCCAAGACGGTGACCACGGCCGCGCCCCACGCGCGGTCCTACATCGACATGAAGCGGATCATGACCTACGTGGTCATCGCCACGATCCCCTGCATCCTCTTCGGGCTCTATAACACCGGTCTCCAGACCAACCTGGCCATCCAGGAACTGGGCACCTCTTCGGGCTGGCGCGCGTGGATCATCGACACGCTCGGGATCGGCTTCAACCCGTCGAACCCGCTGGCGAACATGCTGCACGGGCTGCTCTACTTCCTGCCGATCTACATCGTCACCCTGGCCGTCGGCGGCATCTGGGAAGTGATCTTCGCCACCGTGCGCGGGCATGAAGTGAACGAGGGCTTCCTCGTCACCTCGATGCTCTACACGCTGATCCTGCCCGCTTCGACGCCGCTGTGGCAGGTTGCGCTGGGGATTTCCTTCGGCGTGGTCATCGGCAAGGAAGTCTTTGGCGGCACCGGCAAGAACTTTCTCAACCCGGCGCTCGTCGGGCGTGCCTTCCTCTACTTCGCCTATCCCGCCTACATGTCGGGCGATACGATCTGGACCCCGGTTGACGGTTTCTCGGGCGCGACCGCGCTGGCCGTGACCGCCTCTGAAGGGGCAGGGGCCCTCGCAGGTTACGGCATCACCTGGATGGACGCCTTCATCGGCACGATTCAGGGCTGCCTCGGGGAAACCTCGACCATCGCCTGCCTGATCGGCCTCGCGTTCCTGCTTGCGACCCGGATCGCCAACTACCGCATGGTGGTCGGCTGCCTCGCCGGCATGATCGCCTTCTCCTCGCTGCTGAACTGGATCGGCTCCGACACCAACCCGGCCTTCGCGACGCCCTGGTACTGGCACCTCGTGCTGGGCGGCTATGCCTTCGGCCTCGTGTTCATGGTCACGGAACCCGTCTCCGGCTCGCACACCAACCTCGGCCGTTACATCTATGGCGCCCTGATCGGCTTCATGGTCGTGATGATCCGGGTCGTGAACCCGGCCTTCCCCGAGGGCATGATGCTGGCCATCCTGTTCGGCAACGTCTTTGCCCCGCTGATCGACTATTTCGTCGTGCAGGCCAACATCCGTCGGAGGGCTCGCCGTCATGCCTGACAAGGACATCAACGCCTCGCAAGGGGATGCCGTGAAGGGTGGCCTGCTGCGCCGCTTCCTCGACACGCCGCCGGACAACACGGTCAAGACGCTGGTGATCGCCATCGGTCTTTGCCTGCTCGCCTCGATGGTCGTCTCTGCCGCTGCCGTGAGCCTGCGCCCGCTGCAACAGCAGAACGCCGCGCTCGACAAGCAGGTGAACATCCTCGAAGTGGCCGGCGTCTACGAGCCGGGCATGGACGTGGCTGCCGCCTTCGACAAGTTCGAGCCGCATGTGCTGGAACTGTCCACCGGCACCTTCACCGACCAGTTCGACCCGGCCGAATTCGATGACCGCGCCGCGGCCTCGGACCCGGAGCTGTCGCACGCTCTGGACAGCGATCCGGCCAGCATCGGCCGTCAGGCGGACTTCGTGACCGTCTACCTGCTGCGCGACGCGGACGGGGCGCTGGATAAGGTGATCCTGCCGATCTACGGCTACGGCCTGTGGTCCACCCTCTACGGCTTCATCGCCGTCGAGGAAGATGGCAACACGATCTACGGCCTCCAGTTCTACGAACACGCCGAGACCCCCGGTCTGGGCGCCGAGGTCGACAACCCGCGCTGGAAGGCGCTCTGGAATGGCAAGCAGCTGCGCACCGAAGACGGCGCAGGCGAGCTGGCGATCACCGTCGCCAAGGCGCCGCCGCCCGAAGGCCGCGACTACTTCGTCGACGCGCTGTCCGGGGCCACGCTCACCTCGCGCGGGGTGAACAACCTGGTGAAGTTCTGGATGAGCGAACGTGGCTTCGAGCCGTTCCTCGAACGTGTAAGAGCAGGAGAGATCTGATGGCACAGACCTACCGGACCATGCTCGTCGACCCGATGGTCGACAACAACCCGATCACGCTGCAGGTGCTGGGCATCTGTTCTGCGCTCGCCGTGACCTCGTCGCTCAAGGTGGCGCTCGTCATGGCCCTCGCGGTGACCCTCGTGACGGCCTTCTCCTCGATGTTCATCTCGGTGCTGCGGTCGCAGATTCCCTCTTCGATCCGGATCATCGTGCAGATGATCATCATCGCCAGCCTCGTGATCGTGGTGGACCAGGTCCTCAAGGCCTACGCCTACGAGATCTCCAAGACGCTGTCGGTCTTCGTCGGCCTGATCATCACGAACTGCATCGTGATGGGCCGCGCCGAGGCCTTCGCGATGAAGAACCCCCCGATCGCCTCCTTCGTGGACGGTGTCGGCAACGGGATGGGCTATGGCCTGATCCTGATGCTGGTGGGCTTCATCCGTGAGCTGTTCGGCTCGGGCTCGCTGTTCGGGATCACCATCCTGCCGACCGTCAACAACGGTGGCTGGTACGTGCCCAACGGCCTGCTGCTGCTGCCGCCCTCGGCGTTCTTCGTGATCGGTCTGCTGATCTGGGGCTTCCGCTCGTGGAAACCCGAACAGGTCGAAGACCGCGAATACCGCATCCAGACCGTGGAGGCCCACTGATGGAAGGCCTGATTTCCCTCGCCGTGAAGGCCATCTTCGTCGAGAACATGGCCCTCGCCTTCTTCCTCGGCATGTGCACCTTCCTCGCCGTGTCCAAGAAGATCGGCACCGCCATCGGCCTCGGCATCTCGGTGACGCTGGTTCAGGCGATCACCGTGCCGGCCAACAACCTGATCCTGACCTACCTGCTGGCGCCCGGTGCACTGGCATGGGCCGGGTTCCCGGACGTGGATCTGACCTTCCTCGGCCTGATCTCCTACATCGGGGTCATCGCCGCGATCGTGCAGATCCTCGAGATGGTTCTCGATAAGTACTTCCCGCCGCTCTACAACGCGCTCGGCATCTTCCTGCCGCTGATCACCGTGAACTGCGCCATCCTCGGTGGCTCGCTCTTCATGGTGGAACGCGACTACGACTTCGCACAGGCCTCGGTCTACGGCATCTCGTCGGGCCTCGGCTGGGCGCTGGCGATCACGGCGATGGCCGGTGTGCGCGAGAAGCTGAAGTACTCCGACATTCCCGACGGTCTTCAGGGGCTCGGGATCACCTTCATCAGCGCCGGACTGATGGCCATGGCCTTCATGTCCTTCTCCGGCGTGAACCTCTGAGGGGCCAGAGATGCAGACTTTTACCCTCGGCGTCGTCCTGTTCTCGCTGATCGTCATCGCTCTGGTGACGCTCATCATGCTGGCGCGGTCGCGTCTGGTGTCCACGGGCAACGTCAACATCACCATCAACGGTGAGAAGACCATCTCGGTCCCGGCTGGCGGCAAGCTGCTGCAGACCCTCGCGTCGGCCAACCTCTTCGTCCCCTCCGCCTGCGGCGGCGGCGGCACCTGTGCCCAGTGCCGGGTCCGCATCCACGAAGGCGGCGGCTCGATCCTGCCGACCGAGGAAAGCCACATCACCAAGCGTGAGGCCGCCTGCGGTGACCGCCTGTCCTGTCAGGTTGCGGTCAAGCAGGACATGCAGGTCGAAGTGCCCGAAGAAGTGTTCGGCGTGAAGAAGTGGGAGTGCACCGTGCGCTCCAACGACAACGTCGCGACCTTCATTAAGAACCTCGTTCTGGAACTGCCCGAAGGCGAGGATGTGAACTTCCGCGCCGGCGGCTACATCCAGATCGAAGCTCCCGCCCACCACGTCAGCTACAAGGACTTCGACGTGGCCGAGGAGTACCGGGAGGACTGGGACAAGTTCAACATCTGGCAGTACGAGTCGACCCTCGACGAGCCGATCGAGCGGGCCTATTCGATGGCCAACTACCCCGATGAAAAGGGGCTGATCATGCTCAACGTACGGATCGCGACCCCGCCGCCGCGCACCGAAGGCGTCCCGCCGGGCAAGATGTCGTCCTACATCTTCAACCTGAAACCCGGTGACAAGGTCACCATTTCCGGCCCGTTCGGCGAATTCTTCGCCCGCGACACCAAGAAGGAAATGGTCTTCGTCGGCGGTGGTGCCGGTATGGCGCCGATGCGGTCGCACATCTTCGACCAGCTCAAGCGGCTGGAGAACCGCGACCGGAAGATCACCTTCTGGTACGGCGCCCGCTCCAAGCGCGAAATGTTCTTCGTGGAAGATTTCGACCAGCTGGCGGAAGAGTTCGACAACTTCGAATGGCACGTGGCGCTCTCCGATGCGCTGCCCGACGACAACTGGGGCGGCTACACCGGGTTCATCCACAACGTGCTCTACGAGGAATACCTCAAGAACCACCCGAACCCGGAAGACTGCGAGTTCTACATGTGTGGTCCGCCGATCATGAACCAGTCGGTCATCAACATGCTGCTGGAACTCGGCGTGGACCGCGAGGACATCATGCTGGATGACTTCGGCGGCTGAGGCTACCGCAAGCGATTTCTCGAAAAGCCGGTCAGCTCCGCTGACCGGCTTTTTGCTGTCCGGGAGGGGCGATGCGATGCCGCGAAAAGGCTGTTCCGCAGGCGGCCGCGACCATTCCACGGACAAAGCGCTGTCCGTTGCCTTCCCGTGTCGCGTGCGGACCGCAATGGGGTTGCACTTCGCTGCAAACTCCGCTGAAACAGGTGCAACGGTTGCGATCCCCCCGCCATTCGCGACCGGTTCTCTGCCTTTCTCCACGCGTCTTCTGCCTCTGGCGCAGCCCCAACTGCGCAGGGCGGACGCAAGGCCCGTGGTCCGCCCCTCGACCCCGACGAAAGCCCCGCATGTCTGCTTCTCCCCGATACAGGATGGCCCAGATCGCCACGGCGCTGTCCATCATGACGGCCCTTCTGGGCAGCACGGCGCCCAGCCCGCTCTACCCGATCTACATCGCACGCATGGGTCTCGATCACGCGGTCAGCACGATGGTTTTTGCCATGTACGCCGTCGGGACGCTGGTCTCGCTCGTGCTCTGCACCTGGCTGGGTCCCCGGGTGCCGGACCTGAGGCGCATCCTGTTGCCGGGCCTGGTCGTCACTGCCGCCGGGGCGCTGATCTTCGGCCATGCGGAGACCCTTCAGATGCTGTTGACAGGGCGGTTCCTCAACGGGTTCGGCACCGGGGCGATCACCGGGATGGGCTCTGCCGCGCTCTATGCGCTCTCCGCGCCGGAGCGGAAGCATATCGGGGCGGCCATCGCCACGCTTGCCTTCACCGGCGGGGCGGCGGGCGGGCCAATCATCAGTTCGATCGCCCTCTCCCTCGACCTTGCCCCGACTCTGTCGCCCTTCCTGCTGATCGTGGCGCTGGCGGTGCTGAGCTTTGCGATGCTGCTGCTCTCGCCGTGGCCGCCCGTCTCGCGGGCCGGTCGGGGGGCGGATACGGAAGAGACCGGCCGGGCGCAATGGGCACTCTACCTTCTGGCCTGCACCGGCGTCGTGACGGCCTGGGCCGTGGGCTCGGCCATGATGGCGCTGGGGACCGATCTTGCGATCAACGTCTACCATTTCCAGTCCATCGGCATGGCGGGTCTCGTCGCCGCCGCGTTCCAACTGTCCGCCGGGGTCGGTCAGGCCGTCTTTGGCCGCAAGCGGTCCTATCCCTTCATGATCGCAGGCTTCGCCAGCACCGCCGTGGCACTGGGCCTTCTGGCCGGCTTCGCGGGCAACGGGTCTGCGGCTCTGATGATGCTGGCGATGCCGATCAGCGGCCTCGCCTACGGGGCGCTCTTCGTGCAGGCGCTGATGTTGGCGAGCGCGGCCGCGCCGCCGCAGATCCGCCCCGCGCTGATCGCGGTCTTCTACGCGGTGGGCTACCTCTCGAACTCGATTCCGATCGTCGCCGTCGGCCTGCTGTCGGATCGCATCGGCCTTGCCTTGGCGTTCCAGTGGTTCTCGCTCATTGTCGTCTGCGTGGCGGTCGCGGGCGGTCTGTGGGCCGCGCAGGTCCGCAGGCGCTCCGCTCTGTCGTTCGCGTAACGGCTGCGGGGCGTAGAGCACCCGTCTTCGGAGAGCATTGTCCTGCCCTTCACGGCGCCGGGTCCTGCGCCGCTTGAAGCGGCAGTCACCCGCGGACCGGGCCCTGTCGCGGTGCCGGAGCTTGACGGGTTCGCGGGCGCCGATCACAATTTTTCCAATTATTTAAGAGATTCGAACATTTAGACAGCCTGGGGTTGTCCAATGCCGATTGCGACGAAGCCATTCGATTCCGTGGCGAACAAGGTCACGACGATCATTCCGTGTTTCAACGATTCCGCATCCCTGCGCCGAAGCGTTCAGTCAGTGCAGTCCCAGCCCTGCGCGTCCCGGATCGTGATCGTTGACGATGGCTCGGACCCGGCGCATGCCGCCGAGATCGGACGGATCGCGGCAGAGTTCGATGCCACCGCGATCCGGCTGGATGAACGCCGCGGGCCTGCGGCGGCGCGCAATGCCGGGCTCGATATCTGCCGGACGCCCTACGTGGCCTTCCTCGATGCGGACGACGTGTGGCTGCCGGGCAAGCTGGCGGCCCAACTCTCCGAGATGGAGGCCCGGGCGCTGTCCTTCAGCTACATGCGCTATGCGAATGTCTGTCGGGGGCGGGCCAAGGTCATGCCGGCGCCGCAGAGCCTGTCGCGGGCGGAACTGCTGCGCAACACGGCCATCGGCTGCTCCACCGTGATGGTGGCGCGGGCCTTCATCGGCGAGAGGCGCTTCGTCGAGGCGGAGTGCGAAGACCTTGCCTTCTGGGCGATCCTGCTGGACGGGGCGCAGCGTGCCTACCGGATCGGAACCGAACCGATGGTCCTGCGCCACCTCGGGGGCCGGTCGCGGCACCGTGGTCGGGCGGCGCTGCACTACTGGCGGACGCTGCGCGGGCCACTGCGCCTCCCGCCGGGGGAGGCGACGCGCAACTTCGTGTCCTATGCAGGACGGGCGATGTGGAAACACTGGGTGCCCACGGGCCGCACCGATGCCCGGCTCGCAGCACTGGGGCCCGTGTCATGACGGGCCTGCCGCATGTGGTTCTGTTCTATGACGTGCAGGACTGGGCGTTTCACAACGTCGCCCGCAACGTGGCGCGGATCCTGACCGGCGAGGCGCGCTTCACACTGGCCGGGCGGGACGATTGGTTCGGGCGCCGGGGCGTGGCCTCCGACCTTGCGCAGCGCGCGGATGTCCTTGTCTTCCTCTGGCGGTTCGATGTCCTCGCCTTTCTCGACAGCCTCGACAGCCGGGGCTGGGACAGGATGACCGGAGCAGAGCGCCCGGCGGTGGTGACCATGGTCTACGATCACCTCTACCAATCCGCCGCAGAACTTGCCGAGATCGGCAATCCCTTTCCCTGTTCCGACAGGATCGGTGCATCGTCGAACCGGCTGGCGCGGGTCTATGCCGCCTCGAAGGCGCTGCCCGATATCGACGTGGTGGCGCCGGATGGCGTGGACATCGCGCAGTTCCGGCCTGCGGCGGGGTCCCGGGCGGGGCCGCTGCGGATCGGCTGGGTGGGCAACAGCGCCTGGGGCAGCACCGTCGCGGCGGACCTCAAGGGCAGGCACAGCATCTTCGACCCGGCCATCGCCCGGCTGCAGGCGGCGGGCGTCCCGCTGGAGGTCAGGGTGGCGGACCGCGCCGAGGCGCGTCTCCCGCGCGAGGCCATGCCTGAATACTACCGCGGGATCGAAGTCCTCGTGTGCAGTTCGGCCATCGAGGGGACGCCGAATCCCGTGCTGGAGGCCATGGCCGCGGGCGTGGCGGTGGTGAGCACGGATGTGGGCATCGTGCCGGATGTGCTTGGTCCCGCACAGCGCCGCTTCATCCTGCCCGAGCGGTCGGTCGAGGCGCTTGTGCGGGCGCTTGAAGAGCTCGCCGCTGCGCCGGGGCTTGTGGCCGATCTGAAGGCCGAGAACCTGTCACGCCGCGAGACGCTTTCGTGGGAGACCCGCGCCGCCCTCTGGCGCGACCTGCTGATCGGCGCGCTGGAGGCGCGCGATACACCGGCGGGTCTGGCCTGCACGCAATCCATCCGACGCCTGCGCCAGCGGGAGCGGAGCGGGCTGGAACGGATGCGGCGGCTGGTGGCGACGAACCGGCTCGCCTATCGCGCCTATGATCTGCTGAATGCCCGCTGCCCGGCGCTGATCCGTCACTCGAAACGCCTTCTGGCACGGAGGGCGGGATGACGGCGCATTGGCTGGTCACCGGAGGGGCGGGGTTCATCGGCGGGCATCTGGTGCGCCGGCTCTGCGCGCAGGGCGACCGGGTGACCGTGGTCGACGACCTCTCGACCGGGCGCCGCGCAAACCTGCCGCAGGGGCGCCGTGCGCCTGCGCTCGACCTCGTGGTCGGCGACATCGCGGAGCCGGAGGTGCTGGACCGGGCGATGACCGGCGTGGCCGGGGTCTTTCACTGCGCGGCCACGGTGAACGTGCAGGATTGCATCGCGGACTGGCTCGGGGCGCACCGGGCCAATTCGACCGGCACGCTGCATGTCTTCGACACGGCGCAACGGTTGGGCAGGCTGCCCGTGGTCTATGCCTCCTCCGCCGCCGTCTATGGCAACCGGTCGGGCGAGCGGTGCCACGAGGAGATGCCGGAACGCCCCCTGTCGCCCTATGGCGCGGACAAGCTGGCCTGCGAACATCAGGCGCGGGCCTTCTGGGAAATCCATGGGCTGCCAAGCGCGGGGCTGCGGCTCTTCAACGTCTACGGGCCGGGGCAGCAGGATGGATCGCCCTATTCCGGTGTCCTCGCGCGGTTCCTGCGCAACCGGGCCGAGGGCAGCGGCCACGTCGTCTTTGGCGACGGGCAGCAGACCCGCGATTTCGTCCACGTCAGCGACGTGGTGCAAGCCATGCTCGCGGCGATGGCCCGGCTGACCGAGCGGCCGCAGAGCTTTGTCTCGAACGTCTGCACGGGCCACAGCGCCTCCCTGATCGAACTGTCCTGCCTGCTCGACGGGCTGTCGCCGGGGGCGCCCGCGCCGATCACCTTCCACCCGGAACGCCCGGGCGACATTCGCCACTCAAGCGGGGACACGCGCCGGATGCGGTCGCTGCTCGGGTTGACCCATCTCGTGTCCCTCGAAGAGGGGCTCAGGGCGCAGCTACTGGCGCCCGCGACTCTGAGGCATGTTTCGTGACACGACCCCGCGTCCTGCTCTGCCCCGATACGCCGAACTGGGCCTATGACAACATCTGCGACCAGATCGTGCGGCATCACGGCGACACCTACGAGTTCGAGCGCTATTACATGGCGGGCAGTGTCGGCTATCCGCATGTCTTCCTGAATCAGGTCTTCGACATCATGGGCCGGTTCGACATCATCCACTTCTTCTGGCGCGAGGACGTGCAGCACCTGCTGAACCCGGAAACGATCTACAAGGCGGCGACCTCGTTTCGGCTGCGCCCCGAAGACCTCTTCGACGCCATGAGCCGCCCGGTGATCACCTCTTCCGTCTACGACCACCTCTTCCTCGAGCCCGAGCATTTCGCATGGCGGGAGCGGGCCTTCTGGTACATGGACGGCTATTCGGTCTCTTCCAACCTGCTCGACGGGATCTATCGCGACACCCCGGTGTTCCCTGATCCGATCGCCGTTTTGCCCGACGGGATCGACCTCGACCGCTTTCAGCCTCGCAGCCTCGACCGGTTCGCCTGCCAAGACAGGCCGCTGCGCATCGGCTGGGTCGGGAATTCCCAATGGGGCAATGATCCCAAGCGCGACGCCAAGGGGTTGCACAGCATCCTCGTGCCCGCGCTGGAGGTCCTTGAGCAGGAGGGCCTCGCCATCGAGCGCCACTTCGCCGATTCCACGGTGCGCCGCCGGAACAAGGACGAGATGGTCGCCTATTACGACGAGATCGACCTGCTGGTCTGTTCGTCCGAGATCGAGGGCACGCCGAACCCTGTGCTGGAGGCGATGGCCATGGGCGTGCCCGTCGTTTCGACCCGGGTCGGGATCGTGCCCGATGTGCTGGGGCCGCAGCAGCAGGCCTTCATCCTGCCCGAGCGGTCGGTCGAGGCGATGACCACCGCGCTGCGCCAACTGGTTCAGGACCGGGGCAGACTGGCGGCGCTTTCGGAGGAGAACCTGACTGCGATCCGCGACTGGACATGGGAGAAGACCACCGCAGGCTGGCCTGCCTTCTGGGACGCGGCGCTCGCGCGGCACCACGATGGGCAGCGCGGGCCGCTCAAGCGCCACCTCCTGCAGGAACGCTATGCCGCATGGTACAGCGAGAACGTGCGCCACAAGGACAGCTGGAAGGTTGCCTCCGGCCCGACCCGCATGAAGCGGTCGGCGCGGATGGCGCTGGTGGACTGGATCTATCGCACGCCCCGGCGCGCGGCCCTGATCAACACTCTGCGCGGACGGAGGTAGGCATGTCGGCCGGGCATCAGGAGATGGTGGGGCCACATGCGCCCTTCGTGCTGCTGATGCCCTGGGGGCGAGTGGGCAGCAACCTCGTCACCTCGGCACTTGCACAGCGCGCCGAGGTCCGGATCCAGAACGAGCCGACCACGCGGATACGCACCTACGGCCACCGCCGGGGCCGCAGCCGCGACCACATGCGGGACCAGCAGTTCCTGCATCTCAGGGGGGTCGTGGCGCGGGCGCAGCGGACCTCTCTCGTGCTGGGGCTCAAGCTGTCCTATCGCTCGCTCCTCGCCCCGGAGGCCTACTTGGGCGAACTCTCCGCCGCGCGGTTCCGCGTGGTGCTGATGGTGCGGGAGAATGCGCTGAAATGCGCAGTGTCGCAGATGCGGGCGTTGGCCCGGGCGCAGGCGGCGCAGGACGATGCCCCGTGGCAGAGCCCGTGGTCCATCGGCCTGACGGAACCCAAGCCCGGCCCCAGCGAGATCGACCCCGAGGAGGCGATCCGCCTGACCCATGTCTTCGCAAAGATGCACGACCAGATGGTGGCCTCGGCGCAGGCGGCCTTCGGGGACGCGGCGCTGGTGGTGGAGTACCGGGCCCTTGCGGCAGAGCCAGAGGCCACCATGGCCCGCATCTTTGCCCATGTCGGCCTCGTGCCGCCCGAGCGGATCGACCTGCTGCACCGCAAGGCGACCTCTGACGATCTGCGCGAGGAGATCCCCGGCTACGAGGGTTTCGCCGCCCGGGTGACCGAGGCGGGGCTGGGCCGGTTCCTCGCCCCGGAGGCCTGACCGATCCGGTCCCGCAGACGGCGGCTGACCCGGCCCATCGGCCCGTGTTCCGAGAGCGTCAGCGTCGCCCGGTCGCCGGTGAGTTCGAGGCAGTAGAGCGTGTAGTCCTCGGCACTGCTCTCGTCGAGGAGACGCACGCCCTCGCGGGTTGCCAGATGGCGCCACGGGCGGCCGTTCAGCCGCAGCCTCAGCACCCCGCCGCGCGGTCCGGCGATCGTCAGGTGCGGCCCGTCGCGCCCCACGTGCCAGCGGCTTTCAAGATGGCGTTGCAGGCGCGGGGCCGCCCCGCTGGTGGAGGTGAACTGCAGCCACGGCGCGCGCCGTCTGACGGTGGTGAAGATCTGGCCCAGCTGGTCCAGCAGCCCTGTCTGCCCACCCCGCGTGCGCCAAGGGCGGGCCGCGGGGTTGCGCTTGTCATAGCCCGCCACGCCCCGGCCCGGAATGTCGGCCACGTCGTCCGCATGCAGGAAATGGGTCCAGAGGCCGAGGCTGGCGATCTGGCTCATGGCGTCGAACTGCACCTCGTCGCGGCATTCATGCCCGGCGGTGACCCGGGGCATGGCCAGCAGCGCGGGGCGCCACGGCTCGGGCCCGAAATCGCGGTTCTGTTCGGGCTTGTCCCGGCGGCCGTTGAAGACCCCGCAAAGCGTGGTGATCTCGGGGAAGACGGCGCCGAGGGCGGCCAGCCCGGTTGCGTCATATTCATTGCCGGGCGGCACATAGGAGTTGGGCATCGCGCCCAGCCCGGCGCGGCCCCAGGCCTCCCGGGCGCGGGCAAGGGCGGCGCGCATGGCCGGCTCACCGTCGAAGGGACCCAGCTTCAGGTAGCGGTGATCGAACCCGTGCAGGCCAAGCTCCGCCGCGCCGTGCTGCCGGATGGCCGCGAAGGTCTGCGAGGCCGCTTCATGGGCGAGGATATGATCCGACGCGCCCGGCAGCGCATAGCTGAAGGTGACGTAGCAGCTGTAGTCGAGCCCGTGCCTGCGCCCGAGGCGCTTGAGGTCGGGATACCAGACCTGGCTATAGAACTGGTCCGCGTCCATCCCGGGATAGGCGGCCTGCACGACATCGGGAAGGGTCCCGCCGAGCGGCGCGGGGAAATCGTCGATCTGCACGACGCCCGCGTTCGCCACCGGCAGGACGGAGACGGCGCAGATGCATTGCAGCGTTTCGATGATCAGGCCCGCGCAGCGCTGCTCGGTCAGGGCGATGCTGTCCCAGTAGACCGTGCAACCCTGCCCGACTGCATGGCGCCAGGCCAGGGGTTTGCCACCGATGGTGGTGGCGATGATCTGGGCCTCGTAGACCGGCTGCAGGCCGAGCCCCTGGTGAGAGATCGTCTGGCGCTCCGGCAGGCTCAGCCCCTGGAAGGAGGGCAGGGCCATGCCGGGGAAATGCAGCCCCCCGCCCTGATGGCCCGCCGCGACCGCCGCAGCGAAGCGTTCGGGCGGGACGATGCCCAGAACCTCGTCGAAGGCCGGGTGCCGCGCGGGGTAAAGCTGTGCCCAACCCCCGCCGCCGGAGAGGTAGCGCCCGATCCGGGGGAGGGCGGCCGCCGGGGCCGAGAGGTCGTTCGTCAGGCAGAGCACGGCGGTGACGCCGTCGAGCGCGGGCAGGGCGGGGTCGTGAGCGAGGTCGTGCAGCCGGTAGGCGACCCGCGCCTTGGCGAGCGCGGTCTGCAGGTTGGGCAGGGCCCAGGGCGGGACGTCATCGCCACTGTGATGCAGCACGAGCGTCACATCGGGCGGCAGGGCTTGAAGGTCGCGGGACAAGGGCGGGGCCTCTCGGGCAACGGCGGCGCAGGGTGGGCCGGACGGCCCTGACGGAATGGTCCGTCACCTCGGCGCGAAAGCGAAACGCTTTCTGCTCTTCGGGCGGATTTGCGGCTCAGACGCCGGGCCTTCGCTGACGGTCTGGGCCGTGTCCGTTCGGCGTGCAGCCTCAAGACGGTTCTGATGGGCAAGGGACGCGGGGCCGCCCGATGACCTAGACACCAACGGGAATGGGACCGACACCACACAAGAAAAGGGCCGCCTCGCGAGAGACGGCCCTTCGGTACGTGCCGGGCGCGCGATTAGCCGGCGGCTGCGGCCTTGGCGGCAGCAAGCCAGGCGTCATAGGTGGCGCGGTTTTCCTCGATCCAGCCCGCTGCGATCTTGCGGATCGCGCGGTCGGAGTTGTCGCCCTTCATCTGGGTTTCCCAGGTCGACCAGGTTGCCAGTGGCCATTCCATTTCCTCGGCCAGCTTGGCGATGGCGGGGTTCTCGGCGATGAAGTCGCGGTTGGCGGCGATTTCCCAGTTCCACGACCCCGTGGCCATCCGGCAGGAGGGGGCATCCCCCGCGCAGCCCACCACGCCCTCGACGAGGTGGCCGTTCGGCACCGACACGCCTTCGGGCGCGGCGTCATAGGGGATCGGCAGCCAGACGACGTCCTTGCCGGGCACCAGCGTCTCGGTCACGAAGGAGGGGCTCCAGGTGTAGTAGAGCACCGGCTTGCCCTGGCGGAACTGGGCGAAGGTCTCGGCCAGCAGGGGCTCGTACTTGGCACGCACGGATTCCACCGTGTCGCCGAGGCCGAATTCCTCGAGCTGGTAGTCCACCACGTCGCCGCAGCTCCAGCCGGGATCGCAGTTCATCAGGTCGGCCTTGCCGTCGCCATCGTTGTCGAAGAGCTTGGCAATCTCGGGATCGGCGAGGGCGCTGAGGTCCTTGATGCCGTATTCATCCGCGGTGGCCTTGTCGATCAGGTAGCCGTTGATGCCGCCGCCGCCGATGGTGCCGCCGCTGAGCAGGGTCACATCATCGGCCACGGTGTCATACTGCAGCGCCCGTTGCGGCATGTTGATGTCGCCCGAGATGTCGAGGTCGCCCTGCGCGGCGGCCTGCAGGAAGGCCGAGGTGCCGACGTTGGTCATCGACACGTCATAGCCGAGGTCTTCCAGCGCGGTCTTGAGGATCTCGTCCTGAATGTACTGGGTGCCAAGGCTGTCGCTACGCGACATCCGCACGTCCTTGCCCTCGCCGGGGAGGGATTGCGCGAGCGCGGGCAGGGCTGCGGCGCAGACGAGCGCGGTGGTCAGAGAGAAGGTCTTGGTCTTCATGGAGGTCTCCTACTGTCGGTCTGGGTCAGGCTGCTTGGCGCAGCTCGTTGGGGTAAGCGGGGACCCTCCGCCGCCGGGGGCGCAGCGCCGGTCTGGCGGCAGAGGGGTGGGGAAGTCGCGGGAAGGCGTCAGTTCTTGCTGTCGAGCGAGGCCTCCAGCTTGCCTTCGGCCTGCCGGTGGCCGCTGCCGAAGAGCCGCGAGAGGGCGGCCCCGATCCGGGCCTTGCCGGAGCTAGCCCGCGGGTCACGTTCGGCCACGGCCTGCGTCAGCCGGTCGAGGATGATCGCCATCAGCACGATGCCGATGCCCCCCACCGCGGCGCGGCCCACGTCGAGACGGCCAAGACCCTGCAGCACCACGAGGCCAAGCCCCTCGGCCCCGATCATGGCGACGATGACGGACATCACCATGGCCAGCAGCACGGTCTGGTTCAGCCCGCCGAGGATCGTGGGCAGCGCCTGCGGCAGCTGGATTTCCCACAGCAGCTGGCGGTCGGTGGCGCCAAAGGCGATGCCGGCCTCGATCAGTTCCTCGTTCACGCCGCGGATGCCGATGTTGGTGAAGCGGATCAACGGCGGCACGGCCACCACGATGACGGCCACCGCACCGGGCACGGTGCCCACGCCGAAGAGCATCACGACCGGGATCAGGTAGACGAAGCTGGGCGTGGTCTGCATCACGTCGAGCACGGGCCGGATGATGCCCCAGGCCCGGTCGCTGCGGGCGCAGAGGATCCCCAGCGGGATGCCGATGATCACGCAGACGACGATGGCCGTGGCGATCAGCGACAGCGTGGTCAGCGTCTCCAGCCAGATGCCGAGCAGCAGGATGAAGAGCATCGAGACCACGGTGAAGAGCGCCGTGCGCTTGCCCGCGAGCCAGAGCGCCAGCCCCCCGAAGAGGGCGATCAGCAGCAGCGGCGGGATCGCCTCAAGCGTGCCGTTGATGACGTTCAGCAGCTCATCCACCGGCCAGCGGATCGAGCGGAAGAGGGGGCGGAAATGATCCGCGATCCATTCGATGCCGACCTGGATCCAGCGGTCGAGGGGGATGTAGACTTCTTCCGGATCAAGCATCGGTCCGGCTTCCTTTCATGGTCTCTTTGGCGCCGGCGATCCCGGCGAGCAGGGCCTCATCGGTGATGCGGCCGCGGAACTTGCCCTCGGCATCCACCACGGCGATCGGGCCGCGCCTGCGGGCGGCGGCGCCCGCGATCTCGATCAGCGTCGTTTCGGGGCGCACGGCGAGGTAGCCGTCGCTCATGGCTTCGCCGTTCGGGGCCTGCCAGCCCGCCACTTCGCCTGCGTCGTTCAGCACGAAACGGCCACCCTGCGCGTCGGCGGGGCCCTCGCTCATGACCGAGGCCGCATCGAAGAGCCGCGCGCGGTCCACGTTGCGGGTGAAGGCGGCGACATAGTCGTGGCCCGGGTCGATGACGATCTCCTGCGGGGTGCCGTCACGGATCACGGCACCATCGGCCATCACGGCGATCTTGGTGCCGAGGCGCAGCGCCTCCTGAAAATCGTGGGTGATGAAGAGCACGGTCTTGTGCAGCGTGTTCTGGAGGCGCAGCAGTTCGTCCTGCATCTCGGTCCGGATCAGCGGGTCGAGGGCGCTGAAGGCCTCGTCCATGATCAGCACGTCGGCCTCGGTGGCGAGCGCCCGGGCAAGGCCCACCCGCTGGCGCATCCCGCCCGAAAGTTCACCGGGCAGATGCGAGGCCCATTCCGACAGGCCCACCGTCTCCAGCATCTCGCCCGCCTTCTTGTGGCGTTCGGCCAGCGGCACCTTTCGGAGCTTGAGGCCGAAGGCGACGTTGTCGATGACGGTCTGGTTCGGCAGCAGGCCGAAGTTCTGGAACACCATCGAGATGCGGCGGCGGCGAATCTCGCGCATCCTTGCATCAGAGCATTTGGTGTAATCCTCGCCATCCAGCAGGATCTGGCCCGCGTCCGGCTCCAGAATGCGGTTCACGCAGCGCGCCAGCGTCGACTTGCCGGAGCCCGACAGCCCCATGATGACCGAGATCGAGCCCTTCGGCACGCTGAGCGAGACGTTGTTCACGCCCACCACGGCCTGCGTCCGTTCGAGGATTTCGGACTTGCCCTTGCCCTCGCGGACGAGCGCCAGTGCCTCCTCCTTGCGGCGTCCGAAAATCTTGTAGACGTCGCGTATCTCGATCCTGTCTGTCACTGTGGAAATATCCCTGTCGGTCTGGTCGGTCTTGGGTTGTGAAATCATTAATGCGCCATGAAGCTTTTCTGTCTTCCTATGTTTCGTAGGAGCGCGGCTTTGCATTCTTCATGCGAAGGCATCATGATCGCCGGGGCCTTCGCCGTTAGCGAGGAGGGCAGCAGGAAAAGGGCATCTCTTATGCATCTCTCTCCCTTGGACTTCGACGCCGCGCCAGATCTGCCGCCCGTGACGCGCCCCGCGCTGGTGGTCGTGGACATGCAGAACGATTTTCTCCTGCCCGGAGCGCCCATGGAATGTGCAGAAGGCCGCGCGATCCTGCCCGGTCTGGCCGGGATGATCGCGGCGTTCCGCGCCGCCGGCCTGCCGGTGGTCTTCCTGCGCTTCACCGCCTCCACGCGGTTCGACCCTCTCGCCGGGCGGATGAGGTGGATCAGGACCATGGCGGCACCGGTGATGGCCTGCCAGCCCGGCCATCTGCGCCGGTTCGACGACGGGACCGAGGCCGAGGGCTTTGCCATCCACGCCGCGCTTGCGCCGCTGCCCGGCGAGGCGGTGGTGGACAAGGATTTCTTCGGTGGCTTTCACGACACCGGCCTCGACGCGCGGCTGCGCGCGCTTGGGGCCGACATGCTCTGCATCACAGGCGTGCTGACCGAGATGTGCGTCGAGGACACCGCCCGGCAGGCGGTGCATCACGGCTATCCCACGGCGCTGATCCGGGACCTCGTGGCCAGTTCCGACCCGGTCGCGGCCAAGGCCACGCTGCGCGCCTTCGGGCGGCATTTCGGCTGGGTCCTTTCGGCCGCCGAGGTAACCGCCGCGATCCGCACGGAGACCCCCGCATGACGTTGCTCGAGATCGAGACGCCGGGCCTCGAACATGCCCGCGCCGACCAGTTCCGCCAGCTCTCCGAGATCACGCGGCTGATCAACGAGGGCGGGGATTTCCACGACGTCCTTGTGCGGCTGACCGAGGGGGTCTGCCGTCATTCCCACTGGGCGATTTCCTCGGTCATGGTGATGGACACCGAGCGGCAGCTTTCCATCTCCACCGTGCGCTTCGACCAGTTCCTCTCCGAGGCGGCGCGCCGTGCGACGATGCAATGGGATCTCTCCGGCAGCCCGGTGCGCGAGGTCGTGGCCCGGGGCCGCCCGCTGGTGATCCCCGACGCCGCCGCGCAGGAGAAATACACCGCCTTCCGCGATGACGCCCGGGTGCGCGGCTACCACACCGTCGTGCTGGTGCCGCTGAAGTTCCCCGACGAGGAAGGCCGCGCCATCGTGCTCTCCGTCCTTGCCAATGAGCGGGTCGAGGTGGACGAGGTCGAGCTCAGTTTTCTTCAATGTCTTGCGGACCTTGCCGATGTGGCCGTGCGCCGGATGCAGGCCCTGCGGGAGGAGCGCCGCGAGGGCGAGCGCCTGCGCGAGATCACCACGAACCTGACCTCGGCGCTGACCACGACGCTGGATCCGGACCATGCGACGGACCTCTACGGCTCGCTCTCTCGGCTCTTTCCGACGGGCTGGTTCGCCATCGACTTGACCACGGGGCAGATGCTCTGCGATCCCGACAGCGCGTCGCCGCTGCTACACCAGCTGGCCCGCCGGATGCCTGAGACGGTGATGCGCACCGCGACGAAGGCCGACAGCGACATCGGCGATCAAACCGTGCGCCTGCTGGTGGAGGGAGATACCTACGCCGCGCTGATGCGGCCGCTCTTCATCGACGGCAGCCGGGTGGGCGCGCTCTTCCTGCTGGATGCGACCGAATTTTCGCCCAACGAACAGATCGCGGCAGACGCGGGCCAGCTGGCGCTGGCGACGCTGATCCTGCGCAACTACATGGCCTTCCGCACCCGCGAACAATCGGCGCGGCGGCTGATCTCGCGGCTCTGTCAGGGCGACCTGCGCGACCTCGGCACCCTGCGCGAGGAGGCGCGGATGCTGGGCTTCGAACTGGATCAGCCGATGTACCTCGTGGGGCTGCGCAGCGCGGGCGGCGCGGTGCCGGGGGAGGATGCGCACAGCTTCGTCCTGCGCACGGCGCAGCGGACGCTGGGCAAGGCGGTCTCCTACCGGGACGGGGAGGAGATCTACCTGCTGATCCGCGATGGCGAGGATATGCGCAGCGCCAAGCAGCGCGACCTCTTCATGCAGCGCATCCGCCCGATCCTGCCCGAGGCGATTGCCGTTCAGTCCGACCGGATCGACCGGCTGGAGCATGTGGCCCCCGCACGCGAGGCCTGCGCGTGGAACCTGCAGGTGGCCGAGAAGATGAATGCCCGCAACTGGGTCGACCGGCGCAACGTGGGCTCTCTGCCCTCGCTGATGGCCTCGGTCAGCAGCCGGGTGGCGGACCAGTTCCTCGGCGATACGATCGCCTGGCTGACCGAGGACGGAACGGAGAAATCCGCTGTCATGCTTCAGACGCTGGAAGCCTACCTCGCCACCGGGCGGCGCCCGCAGGAGACGGCGGACCTGCTGGACATCCATGTCTCGACCCTGCGCTACCGGATCGGGCGGCTGGCCGAGAAGTCGGGCGTGGATCTGAACGATCCGGAGGAGTGTTTCCAGCTGGAACTGGCCCTGCGCATCCACAAGTTCAGAACCTCCTACAGATAGTAGGAAACTTTTCCGCCATTCTCGCCAGTTTCGCGGGAGGACTGGTCCGAAAGCTGCAGCCTAAGGTCATCTTTAGCACCTGCTGAAAGACCGAGGCCCCCCGTGAAGACCGCTCCCCAAGCTGCCCCCATCGACCGCGCCGACCTGCGCCGCGCCTTTGGCCGTTTCGCCACCGGCGTGACCATCGTCACCGCCTGCGACGGCACCGGCGCCCCGGTGGGGTTCACCGCCAATTCCTTTACCTCCGTCTCGCTGGACCCGGCGCTGCTGCTGGTGTGCATCGGTAAGACCTCCTCCAACCTCGCGATCTTCCGCGACGGGGGGGCGTTTGCCGTCAACATCCTCGCCGCCGACCAGACCGAGCTGTCGAACCGCTTTGCCTCGCGCAAGGTGGCGGACCGCTTTGCCGGTGTCGGCTGGCAGGCGGGCCCCACTGGCGCGCCCCTGCTGGAGGATTGCGCCGCGGGCTTCGACTGCGAGACCCACGACGTCGTCGATGCGGGCGATCACCTCGTGCTGATCGGCCGCGTGGTGGCGCTGGAGCGCAGCATCCGCCCGGCGCTCGTCTTTGCCGATGGCCAGTACCTCGTTCCCGCCGCGCTCACCGCGCAGGCTTCCGTTTGATCAAGACACAGGACCGACTTTCATGATCCGCTTTACCCCCGAGGCCCTCGAAGGCAGCTGCCTGCCGCTCTTCATCAACAACGAACTGGTCACCTCGCAGGGCGAGAGCTTCCCCAGCTACGACCCCGCCACCGGGCAGCCGTGGTCCTCGATGGCTGATGCGACGCTGGACGAGGTCGACCGCGCGGTGATGGCGGCGCGTGGCGCGATGAACAACCCGGCGTGGCGCGACATGGCCCAGACCGACCGGGGCGCGCTGCTCTATCGTCTGGCCGAGCTGATCACCCAGAACGTGGACCGCCTGTCGCGGCTGGAAGTGCGCGACAACGGCAAGCTGCTGAAGGAGATGACGGCGCTGACCCATGCGGTCGCGGCCTCCATGCGCTATTTCGCGGGCATGGCCGACAAGATCGAGGGCACGACGATCCCGGTCAACAAGCCCGACATGCTGAACTTCACCCTGCGCGAACCGGTGGGCGTGATCGCCGCCATCGTGCCGTGGAATTCGCCCCTGCTGCTTTTGAACCGCGCGTTCTCGCCCGCCGTGGCCTGCGGCAACGCGATGGTGGTGAAACCGTCCGAACATTCCGCCGCCTCGATCCTCGCCTTCGCCGAACTGGTGGCCGAGGCGGGCTTCCCGGCCGGGGTCTTCAACGTGGTGACGGGCAATGGCCGCACCGTGGGCGACGCGCTGGTGCGCCACCCCGAGGTCGACAAGATCGACTTCACTGGCGGACCCGAGACCGGGCGCATCATCGCGGGCAGCGCGGCGCAGAACCTGACGCCCTCGATCCTTGAACTGGGGGGCAAGTCGCCCAATATCATCTGCGCCGATGCCGATCTTGACCGCGCCGTGACCGGCGTCGTCTCGGGCATCTTCGCCGCCGGGGGGCAGACCTGCGTCGCGGGCTCGCGCTGCCTTGTGCATGACAGCATCTATGACGAGGTGGCCGACCGGCTGATCGCCCGCGCCGCCGAGATCCGCATCGGCACGCCCACGGACGAGGCCACGCAACTGGGGCCGCTCGCGCTCTGGTCGCAGGTCGAGAAGGTGGGCCGCTTCGTCGAGGGGGCCAAAGCCTCGGGCGCCAAGCTGCTGGCCGGCGGTGGCCGCGCCGAGGAGATGGGCGCGGGCTGGTACGTCCAGCCCACGATCTTCGGTGACGTCACCAACGAGATGGACATCGCCCGGAACGAGATCTTCGGCCCGGTCCTCGGCCTGATCCGCTACAGCGATGACGAGGACATGATCGCCAAGGCGAACGACACCCGCTACGGCCTCGCCTCGGGCCTGTGGACCAACGACATGGAGCGCGCGATGCGCTTCATGCGCCGGATCAACGCCGGGATGGTCTGGATCAACACCTATCGCAGCCCCTCCGTCATGGCACCGTCCGGTGGCTACAAGGACTCGGGCTACGGCAAGCACAACGGCTTTGCTGCCATCAACGAATTCACCCGCATCAAGACCGTCGTCATCGATTACTCGGGCAAGACGCACGATCCCTTCGTCATGCGGGTCCAGAAATAAGAGCCGGAACAGGAGAGAGACATGCGTTTTTCCATCGCAGTGAACCCGGGGCGCCCCAACCCCAACACCGACATGCGGCAGATCATGGCCGAGGCGCTGGACCTCGTGAAAATCGCCGATCAGGGCGGTTTCGATGTCGCCTGGACGGCTGAGCACCACACGATCGAGCTGACCGTCTCGCCGAACCCGTTTCAGACCCTGACCCACTGGGCCGGGCATACGAAGAACATCCGCCTCGGCACGGCCATCGTCTCGGCGCCCTACTGGAACCCAATCCGGCTGGCGGGGGAGGCGGCGCTTTGCGACATCTACTCCGGCGGGCGGCTGGAAATGGGTCTGGGCCGTGGCGCCTACCAGTATGAATTCGACCGCATGGCAGGCGGGATGCCGCAGCAGGAAGGCGGCTCCTTCCTGCGCGAGATCGTCCCGGTGGTGAAGGGCCTCTGGGCCGGGGAATTCGCCCACGAGGGCAAGCATTTCTCCTTCCCGGCCACCACCAGCGTGCCGCAACCGCTGCAAAAGGAGGTCCCGCTGTGGATCGCCGCGCGGGACGAGAGCACCTTCCGCTTTGCCGCCGAGAACGGCTGCAACATCATGTCGACCGCGCTGCGCAAGCCGATCGGCGAGGTCGAGGACCTGCAGCGCAAGTTCAACGAGGTCGTCTCCACTACCCCCGGCGCGCAGGGGCTGAAACACGCGACCCTGCGCACCGCCTGCGTCTTCACCGACAAGGCGGGCGAGGAGCAAGCCGTGCGCTCGATGATCGACTTTGGCCGCTCGTTCGAGAACCTGTTCAAGAACGTGGGCGAGGTCCGCAACGGCTATCCGCAGCCGGTGGACTTCGACGTAGTCGCCAACCGGGACGAGTACCAGCCCGAGCAGCTGCTGGAGAACATGATGTTCGGCCACCCCGAGCAGATCATCGAGAAGCTGGAGGCCTATCAGGCCATCGGCATCGACCACTTCATCTATGGCGGCACCTTCTTCCTGCCGCACAGGGATGCGGTGCGCTCGCTGGAACTGTTCTGCGATCAGGTGCTGCCGCACTTCCGCAACAAGGCCGCCGCCAAGGAAGCGGCGCTGGCCAGCTGATCCGAGGGGCCGATGCCCATGGCGCCCGGACAGCGGGCGCCGCCCTGTCTCTGACGGAAAGGAAACGCGGGTGCAGACCAGCGACAAGCAGATCACTTATTACCGCGAGGGCCACGGCACGCCGCTGGTCCTCGTCCATGGCGTGGGCGCCAGTGCCGAAAGCTGGGGTGCCGTCGCCGACCGGCTGAAGGATCGGTTCGACATCATCCGCCCCGACCTGCGCGGCCACGGCCGCTCGGCGCAGATCGACGCGCCGATCACCATCGACACCTTCGCAGACGACATCATCCGCGTCATGGACGAGGCGGGCGTGGAGAAGGCGCATCTGGCGGGCTTCTCGCTGGGCGGGCTGATCACGCAGCGCCTCGCCGTGGGCTGGCCGGACCGGTTCGAGCGGATCGTGATCCTCTCGGCGGTGGCGGGCCGCACGGAGGAGGAGCGCGCCAAGGTGGTGGCCCGGCTCCAGATGATCCGCGACGGCGGCATGAAGGCGATCACCGGCGCCGCCCGCGAGCGCTGGTTCACGCCCGAGTTCGTGCGCGACAACGAGGCGGCCATCCTTCACCGGATTGCCGAGTTGGAGGCCGTGCACGTGCCCTCCTACCTCGAGGCCTACCGCGTCTTCAGCCAGACCGAGCTGGTCGAGACGCTGGATCAGATCCGCCAGCCCACGCTGGTGATGACCGGCGAGAACGATGTCGGCTCCAACCCGCGCATGTCCGAGACGATGCACCGGCTGATCCCCAATTCCGAACTCGAGATCCTGCCGCGGCTCAAGCATTCGGTGCTGCTGGAGGCGCCGGATCTGATCGCCGAGAAGATCGGAACCTTCCTCACCAAGACCACGACGAATGCACAGGAGGTGCAGCATGGATAAGGCGCTCTACGACAAGGGGCTGGAACAGCGCAAGGCGACGCTTGGCGCGGCCTATGTGGAGAAATCGCTGGGCAATGCCACCGACTTCTCGAAGGAGTTTCAATCCTTCATCACGGAGTATTGCTGGGGCGCGGGCTGGGGCGACGAGACCCTGCCGCCCAAGACCCGCTCGATGCTGAACATCGTGATGATCGCGGCGCTGAACCGGATGCACGAGTGGGAGCTGCACTTCCGCGGTGCGCTGAACAACGGCGTCACGGTGGACGAGCTGAAGGCGATGATCACCCATATCACCATCTACTGCGGCGTGCCCGTGGGCGTGGAATGCCACCGCATCGCGAACAAGGTGCTGGCCGAACAGGGGCTTCAGGCGTGAGCGAGGTCGTCATCCGCAAGATCGTCGATTTCGTCGAGGACATCCTGATCGAGGGCGGCAAGCCTGCCGAAAAACCGCTGCGCATGGCCGCCTGCGCCGCCGTGATCCGGAACCCCTGGGGGCGTGAGTATGTCGAGGACCTGCAACCGGCGATCCACGCCCATGCCGCCGTGCTGGGCGAGGCGCTGGTGCCGCGTCTGGTGGCGCTGATGGGCGGGCCCGAGGGGATCGAGGCCTTCGGCAAATGCGCCGTGGTGGGGACCGAGGGGGAGGTGGAACATGCCGCGGGCCTGATCCACACGCTGCATTTCGGCAATGTCTACCGGACCGGCGCGGGGGGCGACAGCTTCCTGCCCTTCACCAACAAGCGGGCCGGGGCGGGGACGGCGATCACCATCCCGATGACCCACAAGTCGCAGGACCACAAGGGCGCCCGGACGCACTTCCTGACCATGGAGTTCACGATCCCTGACGCGCCCGCGGCGGATGAGATCGTCGTGGCCCTCGGCGCCACCAGCGGCGGGCGGGTGCATGCCCGCATCGGTGACCGCTTCAAGGACATGGAGTACATGGGCGTCGATCAGGCCGGCCGACCGCTCTGACGCAGCAGGGATGGGCCGCGCAGAGACCTCGCGGCCCGTGGCCATGCGCCTTACTGATGAGCTTTCTGAATCGTTGCCGGGCCTTGTCCGGCCCTGCGCGACAGGCCGCCGGGCGGCCTGTCGCTGTCTGCCTGGCAGGAGCGCTTACCGCGCCCATTCGCCCTTGCGGAAGACCGGCACGCGGGTGCCGTCGGCGCGGACGCCGTCGATGTCCGTCTCGGGCCCGCCGATCATCCAGTCCACATGGATGACCGAGCTGTTGCCGCCCTGTGCCGCGATCTCCTCGGAGGAGAGCGACGCCCCATCGAGGAAGCACTTGGAGTAGCACTGCCCCATGGCGATGTGGCAGGCGGCGTTTTCGTCGAAGAGCGTGTTGTAGAACAGCAGACCCGTCTGGGAGATCGGCGAGGAGAAGGGCACCAGCGCCACCTCGCCAAGACGCCGCGCGCCCTCGTCGCTGTCGATCATCCTGTGCAGGACGGTTTCGCCCTTGCTGGAACGCGCCTCGACCGCGCGGCCCCCTTCGAAGCGCATCTCGATCTCCTCGATCAGCGCACCGTTGTAGGACAGCGGCTTGGTGGCCCGCACCGTGCCGTCGACGCGGTAGGCGTGGGGCGTGGTGAAGACTTCCTCGGTCGGGATGTTCGGGTTGCAGGTCACGCCGTTCTGCGCGGTGGAGGCACCGCCGTGCCATTCGTGGCCCTCGGCCAGTCCGACCATCAGATCGGTGCCCGGCCCGGTGAAATGCAGCGCGTCGAAGCGTTCCGCGTTCAGCCAGCTGGAGCGTTCGCGCAGCGCGGCGTTATGCGCGGCCCAGGCCCCGACGGGATCGTCGCCCGTCACCCGCGAGGCGGCAAAGATCGCATCGGCCAGTTTCAGCACGGCCTCGTCCTCCGGCAGATCGGGGAAGACCTGCCGCGCCCAGCCGACAGTGGGATAGGCCGCGATGGTCCAGTTGATCTCGAAGGTCGAGATCTTTTCCAGCGCGGGCTTGTAGGCCAGCGAGTTGGCCTTGTTGGCGCGGGCGACCTTCTCGGGGTCCTCATGGGCGAGTGCCATGGGATCGGCCCCGGAGATCGCCATGCGGCCTGCGCCGGCGTCGAAGGCCTGCGCCATCCCGGCATAGAGCCAGTCCGGCGCGCGATCGAAGCTGGCATCGGGGGCATTGCGGAAACGGGCACGCGCGATCTCGTCATCGGAGAGGATCGGCGTGACGACACCCGCCCCGGCGCGATAGGCGCTCGAGGCGATTTCACGGACCAGCGGCAGGGCCTCGGCCGGGGCGGTGAGGATCAGGTCCTGCCCCGGTTGCAGGTTCAGGCCGACATTCACGGCAACATCGGCGAGGCGGGCGAGACGCGCGGAATCGAGGGGGGCTGTCATGGGGACTCCTTGGCTGGTTCCGGCCCCCTGTGGTGGCGGGACCGACGGTCGCAGCCTGCCGATCTGGACGCGGAGTGCAAGGGGCCGAGGCGTCACACATCCGTTGTCGGACCGGGGCGGAGGGGATCACGGTTTCGTTGGACGATGCGCGTGGGGACCGGGCGGGGAGGGGTAAGTCTATGATATGTCGTGGAATTGCCCGTGGCTGCCCGTGGTGCCGGGGGCGTGTGTCTCCCGCTTGACATATTCTAGATATATCGAGATTTTAGATATATCGAAAAGGATAGAAGATGAAGCATCGAGAATTCGACGAAACAGGCGCTCCGCATCCGGCGGGCGCAAAAGGGGGGCGCGGCGAGCGGTCCCGGTCTGGCAGGGCGCGCGGCCATGGCCAGCATGAGGGACGGCCTGAGGGCCGCCATGAAGGGCGTCACGAAGGCCGCCGGGGTCGCAAAAGGATGTTCGACTACGGCGAATTGCGGCTGCTGGTCCTGCTGATGATCAGCGAGCGCCCGCGCCACGGGTATGAGCTCATCAAGCTGATCACCGAGCAGTTCAACGGCAGCTACAGCCCGAGCCCGGGGGTAATCTATCCGACGTTGCAGTGGCTGGAGGACATGGGCTTCGTGACCATCGAGGCCGATGACGCCGGTCGCAAGAGCTCCCGGATCACCAGCGAGGGCGAGGCCTTCCTGGCCGCCAACAAGGCCGCCGCGCAGGACCTCCTGACGCGCAAGCCGCCGCTGGGGCGGGGCGATGCGCCGGTGGAAATCGTCGCGGCGATGGACCGGCTGAAGGAGGCACTGCGCCTGCGGCTCCATGCGCCCGGTGCCGCGCCGGAGACAGCGGCGATCCTTGCCGGAGAGATCGACGGGCTGGCAGAGCGTCTGGCCGCAGGGGCTCAGCCTGCCGAGGCCACCCCGACGGAAGAGCCGGTCATCCTGCGCCACAAGTTCGACATCCGGCGGCGCAGCCTGACGGTGCAGCAGGTAGACCGCCTGACGCCGCACATGGTCCGCATCGTCCTGCACAGCGAAGACCTCGCGGATTTCACCAGCCTCGGCGCGGATGACCACATCAAGCTCTTCTTCGACGGCGAAGGCGACAAGCCCGAGATGCGGGATTACACCCCGCGGCGCTACGACAATGCAGCCTGCACGCTGACGCTGGATTTCGCCCTGCACGAGGCTGGCCCGGCGACCGACTGGGCCCTGAAGGCGCAGGTCGGGGACAGCCTGAACATCGGTGGCCCCAGAGGCTCGGCGGTGATTGCGCCGGTCTTTGACTGGTACCTGCTGATCGGGGACGAGACCGCGCTGCCCGCCATTGGCCGCAAGGCCGAGGAACTGGGCGCAGGCGTGCAGGTGATCACCCTCGCCGCCGTGCCGGAGGCCGCCGATGAACAGGTGTTCGAGACCGCGGCGGACCTGCGCCAGCACTGGGTGCACCGGCCCGTTGAGGCGGCGACGGATCCGGAGACGCTGCTGGCGGCCGCGCGGGACATCGCCCTGCCCGAGGGGCGCGGCTTCGTCTGGATCGCGGCCGAGGCACAGGTGGCCCGGGCGCTGCGCGATGCCTTCCTCGAACGGGGACATCCGAAGTCCTGGCTCAAGGCGGCGGGCTACTGGGTGAAGGGGACGGCCGCAACCAGCGACAAGGCCCTGAGCTGAGCCCTGAGCTGAGTCCCGTGCGGTCCGGGCTGGCCTTAGCCTGAACCGGACCAGAACCGAGTCGCGGTGCCGCTTGCGCGGGACGGGGTTTCCCCACGCGCCCGACTCCTTGCCGGAGGCGGGCGCTCTCGTTTCGGGGTCACGGGACCGTGTCGGGCGGGGAGGGCTGACGCCTCGTCATGATCGCGCTTGCCGCCGCGGGAGGGTGCCCCGCGCAAAGGGAAAGTGCTTGGGCACAGGTAGGGCGAAGGCACATCCGGCCCCCGGACCTGCGCGCGGGGTCATGAAGTATCCTCTTGTGAACGTGATGAATTTGGACCTAGATTTGCCGCAGTCATTTCAATGGAAGTTGGGAGCTACCATGAAACACACGAAAATTTTCGCCGGTGTCGCCCTGGCACTGGGCCTGTCGGCCCCGATGGCCAGCGCGCAGGACATGGCGTTCTTCCGCATCGGCACCGGCGGCACCGCCGGCACCTATTACCCGATCGGCGGTCTGCTCGCGAATGCGATCTCGAACCCGCCGGGCTCGCGCGCCTGTGACCAGGGCGGCTCCTGCGGCGTGCCCGGGCTGATCGCCTCGGCGCTGTCGGCCAACGGCTCGGTTGCCAACATCAACGCCATCGCGGGCGGCTCGCTCGAGTCTGGCTTCTCGCAGTCGGACGTGGCCACCTGGGCCTACACCGGCACCGGCATCTGGGAAGGCAAGGCACCGGTCGAGAAGCTGCGCGCCATCGCCAACCTCTACCCCGAGAGCATCCACCTCGTCGCCAGCGCCGACTCGGGCATTTCGAGCGTCGCGGACCTGAAGGGCAAGCGCGTCTCGATGGACGAGCCCGGGTCCGGCACGCTGGTTGACGCCAAGATTATCCTCGAGGGCTACGGCATCGCCGAGAGCGACATCCAGCCCGAGTACCTGAAGCCCGACCAGGCCGCCGACCGCATGCGCGACGGTGCCATGGACGCCTTCTTCTTCGTGGGCGGCTACCCCGCTGGCGCGATTTCCGAGCTGGCCAGCCAGCACGAGGTCAAGCTGATCCCGATCAGCTGTGACGAAGCCCCCAAGATCTGCGAGGACTTCGGGTTCTTCGCGCCTGACACCGTGCCCGGCGGCACCTACGAGGGCAACGCGGATGACGTGAACACGCTCTCCGTCGGCGCCCAGTGGGTCACCAGCGCGGACCAGCCCGAAGAGCTGATCTACGAGATCACCAAGGCACTCTGGAACGACAACACCCGCAAGCAACTCGACGCGGGTCACGCCAAGGGCAAGATGATCACCAAGGAGACCGCCCTGAACGGTATCGGCATCCCGCTGCACCCCGGCGCCGAGAAGTTCTACAAGGAAGCGGGTCTGCTTCAGTAAATCGGTCCGGCGCGGGACACTCCCGCGCCTGCCACGTTTCAGGGGGTTGCGAGCATGATCGCGGCCCCCTTTTTCCTCTATCCCCACAGGAGCGTCACTGATGACCGAGGACCGCAGCAAGCCGGGTGTGGACGATATCCGCGAACTGACCGCCGATGAACTGCAGGCCATCGAAGAGGAGTTCGACCCCGAACTCCGCTTCCGTGTCCTGGTCTGGCCGCTGACGTTGATCAGCGCGGCGATCCTGTTCCTGCTCTCGTGCTACCACTTCTACACCGCGGGCTTCGGCATCCCGCAGGCGACCGTGCACCGCGGGTTCCACCTCGGCGTCACGCTGCTGGTCGTCTTCCTCAGCTTCTCGGCCTTTGGCCGCAAGGAGATGGGCCATGGCTGGCGCTCGCCCTTCGGGCTGCCGCTGCTGGACTGGGTGCTGGCCATCGCGGGCATCGTCAGCGCGCTCTACGTGCCGTGGATCTACAGCGAACTGGCCTTCCGGGTCGGGAACCCGCTGCCGATCGACGTGGCCATGGGCACGATTCTGATCGTCGTTCTGCTGGAGGCGGTACGCCGTTCGATGGGCTGGCCGCTGCCGGTGATCGCGATCCTCTTCATCGCCTATGCCTACTTCGGCAAGTCGATGCCGGGCATCCTCGTCCATCCCGGGGCGAGCTGGTCGAACATTGTCAACCACCTCTACCTGACCTCGCAGGGCATCTATGGCACCGCGCTCGGGGTGATTGCGACCTATGTGTTCCACTTCGTGCTCTTCGGCGTGATGGCGACGCGGATCGGCCTCGGGCAGCTCTTCATCGACATCGCCTCGGCGCTTGCCGGGCGCTACGCGGGCGGCCCGGCCAAGGTCTCGGTCCTGTCCTCGGCGCTGCTCGGCTCGATCTCGGGCTCCTCGATCGCGAATACGGTGACCACCGGTGCGCTGACGATCCCGGCGATGATCCGCATCGGCTATCCCCGCCACTTCGCCGCCGCCGTGGAGGCCGCCGCCTCGACGGGCGGGCAGATCACGCCGCCGGTCATGGGGGCCGTGGCCTTCCTGATGATCGAATACCTCGGCGTGCCGCTGACCACGATCCTGACCGCGGCGCTGGTGCCGGCCTTCATGCACTTCTTCGGCGTGCTGGTGCAGGTGCACCTCGAAGCCCGTCGCCTCGGCCTGCGCGGCCTCTCGGCGGCGGAGCTGCCGAACGCGTGGAAGGTGCTCAAGGCGGGCTGGCTCTCGGTCGTGCCGCTGGTGATCCTCGTGGCGGTGCTGCTGTCGGGCCGCACGCCCTTCGCCGCGGCCTTCTGGTCGATCTCGGCCTGTATCGTCGTGCTGTCGATCCAGCAGATCCGCGCAGGCGGGCTGATGGACGGCCTCAAGGGCACGGCGCATGGCATCTGGGAAGGCTTCATCCTCGGCGCCAAGCAGTCGCTTTCGGTCACGGCCGCAGCGGCGCTGGTGGGCGTGGTGATCGGCGTCGTCACCCTGACGGGTGTCGGCTTCAAGATCGCCTACATGGTCACCAGCATCGCGCAGGGCTGGGCCACCTCGCTGCACGAGACGCTGGCCTTCCTGCCCTTTGAGGTCATGACCGTGCCGTCGCTTACGCTGCTCTTCACGCTGATCCTGACGGCGGTGGTCTGCATCCTGATGGGCTGCGGCATCCCCACCACGGCGAATTACATCATCATGGTGGCCGTGGCGGCGCCGATCCTCGGCATGCTGGGCGTGCAGCAGATGGTCGCGCACTACTTCGTCTTCTACTACGGGGTGCTGGCGGATGTGACGCCACCTGTGGCGATGGCGGCCTATGCGGGCGCGGGGATCGCCGGGGCGAACGCCTTCAAGGCGGGCAACACCGCCTTCCGGCTCAGCATGGGCAAGGCGCTGGTGCCCTTCGTCTTTGCCTTCCAGCCAGCGCTGCTGATCGTGACCGACGGGTTCACCTGGCAGGCCTTCGCACTGGCCTTCAGCGGGGCAACGCTGGGGATCTGGATCCTCGCCTCGGCGGTGTCGAGCTGGCTCTTCGCGCCGCTCTACTGGTTCGAGCGGCTGGTGCTGGTCTTCGCGGCGCTGCTGCTGGTGGCGCCCAACCTGACGGCCAGCGTCATTGGCCTGCTGCTGGTGGTGCCGATCGCGCTGCGGCAGCTCTTGCCGAAATGGCGCGGCGGGGCCGCGGCCTGACGGCGATCCGACACACGCATGAGAGACGCCGCCTTCGACCCGAAGGCGGCGTTTCGCATTTCAGGGGGGGGTGAGCCGGGGCTTACCAGTTCGGGTGGTAATACTTGCCCTTGTTCAGCCCGACGTAGAGCGGCCCGCAGCTTTGACCGACGGAAACGCCGGTGTGCACGCCACCTCCGCCGATGCCGACATTGAGGTTGGCGTTCGGGCTCGGGCTGCATTTCTCGCAACCGGCGAGGGCGGTGCCCGCGAAGGCGAGGGCTAGAACCAGGCGCATTCCTATCTCCCTGTCGTCGGTGCCTGCCCGCGTGGCAGGGCTGCCTTGAGCCTAGGCGGGGCGGTGGCGTCGCGGCAAGGGCTAAGGCCCGGCAGGCCGCCGCGTCTTTCCGCCTCGCCGTGAAATGCGAAGGAGCGCACAGGAGATGCGCCGGTGAATTCCGGTTGACTCGTTGCCGGGTCAGGCCGCATGGGAAGCGTTCCGCGCCACGTGCGCCCGCTTGCAGGATCAAGACCGTGACCGCGAACCCCTACGAAAAGGCTGGCTTCTACGAGACGGCGATTGCCGCCGGGCAGCATCGCGCCATCGTCGGCGGGCGGTGGGATGAGACGGGGCGCATCCAGATGGAGGTCCTGCGCGAGGCGGGGCTGGAACCGCATCACCGGCTGCTGGACATCGGCGCAGGATCGCTGCGGCTGGGGTGCAAGGCGGTGGAATATCTCGCGCCGGGTCACTACTGGGCGACCGATGCCTCGCGCGAGATCATGCTGGCCGGTCACCGGGCGGAGCTGAGCGATCCCACGCGGCTCGACCCGGCGCAGCTGGTGGAAGACGCGCGGTTCGCGTTCCCCGGCATCCCCGATGACATCACCCACGCCATCGCCTTTGCCGTGTTCCCGCATCTGACGATGGTGCACCTGCGCCGGGCGCTGACCGCGCTGCACCGCTTCGAGCGGCTGGAGTGCTTCCTCTTCACCGTCTTCCTCGCCCCGGACGTTCAGGCGTCCCTCGGGCCGGTGCGGCAGCCGGATGGTGTCGTGACCCACGATGCCCGCGCGCCCTATCACGTGCTCGAGGCCGACGTGGCGCATTTCGCCCGCTGCAGCGGGTGGGAACTGTCCCGTGAGAAAGTCATGCTGCCGCGCGGGCAGGTGCTGTTCGTGGCCCGCCCCCTGCGCGGGTAACGGGCCGGTCGCTGCCTACTGCTGGATGCTCTCGAGGTAGTCGAGGAGCCCGGCCAGTTCGCGCGGGGTCGGGGTCAGCACGCCGTCGATCTCGACCGGGACGAGGTCGTCCGCCATCGCGCCGCCGAATTCCGGCATGACGCGCGCCAGGTGACCCTGCACCGGATCGCCGTAGATGAAGGCCAGGGCGCGGGCCTCCGGGAAGGTGCCGCCGTTGCCGGCGCTCAGCATCGTCAGATCGGCGGGGGCGGTGGCGAGGCCAGCTGCCAGCGGCCCGTCGCCGCGCCCCTCCGCCCCGTGGCAGGAGACGCAGTTCGCCGCGAAGAAGGCGGCGCCATCCCGGCGGTCGGGCATCCGCGCCTCGGTGCAGGCCGCGAGCACGGCGGCCGCGACGACGGAGATGGATGCAAGGTAGATCGTAGTGCCCATTGTGCCCCCTCTTTGCCGGTCTTGGGGCCCTCCTGCGGGGCGCGCCGGCATCAGCATGTCAGGCCCAGATGATCACAAGTTCGCGCGGAGGAAAAGTGGCCGCGCCGCGATGCGGAGGGGGGTATCCGGCCCGGCGCGTGGGGGCGAGGCAGGCCAGGGGCGGACCGGTCGGCAGGATAACGCTCCGGGATGTCTTGCATGACACAATTGCATGGCCCGAGGTATTCTCCGGCCCCGCAAAATATGCGAAGCCGATCCCGGTTCCGGGTGGCCCCCATCGGCTGATCCCGCGTGTTTTCCGGCCCCCGCGCCGACAATTCGGAGTTTCCATGCAAATCGGTCCTCGCATTCCCCGTATCAAGGCTGCCGGCAGTGACGGCTGGGAAATTGTCTACCGCGCCCGCGCCCTCGTCGCGGCCGGAGAGCACGTCCTGAACCTGACGATCGGAGAGCCGGACCGTACGACCGATCCGCGCGTCCTGACCGCGATGCACGAGGCCGCCATGGGCGGTCTCACGGGCTATACCTTCGGGCCGGGTCTGCCGGAGCTGCGCCGGGCCATCGCCGCCCGGGTGACCGAGCGGACCGGCGTCGCCACCCGCCCCGAAAGCGTGATCGTCACGCCGGGCGGGCAGGCGGCGCTCTTTGCGGCCCATATGGTGCTGCTGTCGCAGGGCGATACCGGGCTCTACATCACGCCGCACTACCCGACCTATCCGACAACGATCCTCGCCACCGGGGCCGAGGCCGTCTCGGTCGCGGCTAGTGCCGAGGCAGGCTTCCAGCCCAAAGCGGAGGCGATCCTCGAAGCGCAGGCCCGTACCGGCGCACGCAGCCTGCTGATCAACACGCCGAACAACCCCACCGGGGTCGTCTACACCCCCGAGACCGTCGCCGGGATCGCGGACGCGTGCCGCGAGGCGAACCTCTGGCTGATCTCCGACGAGGTCTATGACACCCAGATCTGGGAAGGCGCGCATCACACGCCCCGGGCGCTGCCGGGGATGGAAGAGCGCACCGTGGTCATCGGCTCGATGTCCAAGAGCCATGCCATGACCGGCTCGCGCCTCGGCTGGATCGTCGCGCCGGATGAGGTGGTCGAGGCGGCCACCGTGCTGGCGACGAACACGACCTACGGCGTGGTGCCCTACATCCAGAAGGGTGCCCTTGCCGCGCTGGAGCTCGGGCCCGACTTCGAGGAGGAGATCGCCGCGCCGTTCCGGCGTCGCCGGGCACTGGTGCAGGCCGCCGTCGCGGGCAGCGACAAGGTCAGCACCGCGCCTGCGGCCGGGGCGATGTACGTGATGCTCGACATCCGCGAGACCGGGATCTCGGGCGAGGCCTTTGCCCGCCGCCTGATCGAGGAAGAGCGCATCGCGGTCATGCCGGGCGAGAGCTTCGGCGCCGCTGCGGCCGGGCATCTGCGCGTCGCCCTGACGCTGCCCGATGCGGACCTCTCGGAGGCCGTGACGCGGATCGTGGCCTTCGCCGAGGGGCTCTGACCGGGTCAGAGCCCCTTGGGGTGCGGATGCGGGGCGGGGGGCTGCGTCTCTTCCTCGGGATCGAAGATATGGCCGCAGGCCGGGCAGCGACAGCCCGGCTGCGGCATCTGCCGCAGGCGCACCTCTGACAGGATCGTGTGGGCAATGTCGCGGCTGATACCAAGCTCGCGGCGCAGCAGTTCGATCTGACGCCCTTCGCCGAGGTCAATCTTGCCGTCCTCAAGCGCCAGCCGGAATTCGTTGCGCAGGTGATCCCGGCGCCTATGCAGGTGGTAGGCCAGCCCGCTGGCGATGATACCGGCGGGCAGGGCGGCCATGCCGACGCCCAGCACGGTGATCAGCCCGCCAAAGATGCGCCCCAGCGGCGTGATCGGCGTGACATCCCCGTAGCCGACGGTCGTCAGCGTCACCAGCGCCCACCACATCGCCGCAGGGATCGAGCCGAAATCCTCGGGCTGGGCCTGATGCTCGACGAGGTAGGCGCCGGTGGCCGCGAAGACGAGCAGGATGGACAGGATCGAGAAGGCCGCGGTCAGGGCTGCGGCCTCTTCCCGGATGACCGTGAACAGCACGGACAGGGCGGGTGAGTAGCGGGTGAGCTTGTATATCCGGAACAGGCGCAGGATGCGCAGGATCTGCAGGTTCGAGGAAAACAGCAGCCCGAGGAAGAAGGGCAGGATCGCCGCGAGGTCGATCAGGGCCAGCGGGCTGCGCATGTACGCCAGCCGCGCCTGCCAGTGCGGATGGGTCGGGGTTTTCTCGACGCTGGCCCAGACCCGCAGCAGGTATTCGGCCGAGAAGATCGCCACCGAGATCGTGTCGAAGGTTCCGAAGGTCGCGTGATGCGCGCTGTAGAAGCCGGGGATCGTCTCCAGCGTCACGGCGAGGACGTTCGCGATGATCAGCGCGATCAGGGAGAAGTCGATCAGGCGCGCCAGTTTCGAGCCGCGCCGGGGGTCTTCTAGCAGCAGGTAGACCTGCTGGCGGAGGGTCGCGGTGTCCGGCATCATGCGCCCAGGGCCTGCCGGGCCGGGCCGGTCGCGGCGTGCGTCGCAGCGGGGCGGGGCGCCCTGCCGGCGCCGGAGGTCTTCGGATGCAGCATTCGGATCAGTCCCAAGCGGTCGCCTGTCCCATGCGGGGGCGCATGGGGTCCCCTCTTTCTAGCAGCGGGCGCGGGGCGGGCCTACTGGCCATCTGGCCGCAAGCCCCGGACCCCGGTGAAGACGATCACCGGGTAGTCACGACAGGCATCACCGCGCCGATCCCGGCGCGGTGTTCGCCTACGGGCTTGCTCGGGCGAGGATCCCGGGCGGGGCCGCGCGGGCGCGACAGGCCCGGTGATCTTTCTCTCAGCCCGCCGGTGCGATGTGGCCGGAGCGTTCGAGGACCGGGAAGATACCCCCGCCCTGCATGATCTTCAGAAGGCTCTCGGGCACGGGCCGGATCGCGAGGCGATTGCCCCCTTCGGCTGGCCCTGCCTGCCAGGTTTCAAGGTCCACCGACAGGTCCATCCCTTCCTGGGCGAGCGCGCCGATGCCGGGGCATTCCACCGCCAGCAGGCCGAAGCTGACGCAGTTGCGCAGGAAGATCCCGTTGATGCTGTCAGCGAGCAGGCAGGCGCAGCCGAGGTTGCGCAGCGAGCGCGCCGCCGGGCGGCTGGAGCCGGTGCCGAAGTTCAGCCCGCCGGTGATGATGTCGCCCGGCGTGAAGGCATCGGCAAACCCCGGCCGCACCGCGCTGAAGGTGGCCTTGGTCTGGGCCTCCTCGGATTGGTCGTAGACCCAGCCCGGCATGATGAGATCGGTGTTGATGTGGTCCCCGAAGGACCAGACGCGCCCGGTGATCATGCCGTTGCCTCCGCGTTCGGAACAGGGACGCCCGCGATCCGCCCGGCCACCGCCGAGGCGGCAACCACGGCGGAGGAGGCCATGAAGATCCGCGCCGACGGGTCGCCCATGCGGCCCCGGAAGTTGCGGGTGGAGGAGGTGATGCAGGTCTCGCCCGCGCTGAGAAGGCCCATGTGCGCGCCGCAGCAGGCACCGCAGGTGGCATTGGTCACCACTGCGCCCGCCTCCATCAGCGTCGCGATGTAGCCAAGGCGCAGCGCCTCGCGGTAGACGGCCTGCGAGCTTGGCGTGACGATCAGCCGGACGCCCGGGGCAACCAGCCGGCCCTCCAGCACCTCTGCCGCCATGCGCAGATCGTCGAGCGTGCCATTGGCGCAGGACCCGATGAAGGCCTGCTGGATCGGCTCTCCCACGGCCTCCTGAAGCGACGCGGTATTGCCGAGGATGGAATGGGGCAGGGCGACCCGCGGACGCACCGCGCCAAGGTCGATCCGGCGCAGCTCGGCATAGGTGGCGTCGGGGTCGGGGCTTTGCGGGGTGAAGGGCCGGTCGGTTCGCGCGCGCATGAAGTCGAGCAGCCGCTGATCCGCCTCGAAGGTGCAGAAATCGCTGCCCAGTTCGGCGGCCATGGTGGCGAAGGTCCGTCGCGCGTCCATCCCGAGGGAGGCAAGGCCGGGCCCGCCGACCTCGATGTTATGGCCGGTGTGCGCGCCGTAGAGCCCGGCAATCCAGAGGAAGAGGTCCTTGGCGGCCACGCCTTCGGGCAGGATGCCGGTCAGCTCGTAGCGGATCGTCGGGGCCACGCGGAACCACGTCCGCCCGGTGGTGACAGACTGGATCATGTCCGGCTCGCCCACGCCCATGGCGGCGCAGTTGAAGGCCCCGGCGGCGCAGGTGTGGCTGTCGTCGCATACGAGGACGGAGCCCGGCAGGCCATAGCCCCGTTCGGCGATGACAGCATGAGCGATGCCCATGTCGCGCCCCACGTCATGAACCCGTTCGATGCCGTATGTCTCGACGAAGGCGCGGCCGACGCGGTGCGCCTCGGCGGCGCGGTTGTCGGGGGCGGGGGTGCGGTGGTCAAAGATCACGGCCACCTTCTCGGGGGCGGCGACCTTCAGCACCTCGCGCCAGGCGGCGGGGTAGAAGTTGGTGTCGATGAGCACCGCGAGGTCCACCGCCACGTCGACGATGTCCCCCGGTGTCACGCTGTCCCGCCCGGCGGCGCGGGCAAGGATCTTCTCGATGATCGTCTGTCCCATGCTGCGCCCCCGTCCGCTCAGTCCGGCAGTTCGTACTTGTCGTTCAGGGCGTCCACCTCGGGCAGGCCGATCATGGTGTTGAAGGCGCCGAAGCGCATCATCATCCCGTCGTCGGGATAATTTCCGCCCTGCAGGATCGACCGGTACATATGCGCCAGCCCGCCCGCCGCGGCCATGATCGAATCCGGGTAGGAGAGGATGCGGTAGCCGAGCTTGGACAGGTCCTCCAACTGCGGCACCGGCGACAGGCCGTCCCAGCTGGCGTTGTACATCAGCGGCACGTCGAAGCGGCGCGGGATCTCGTTCATCTGCCAGTCGTCCACCGGGGCTTCGATAAAGATCACGTCGGCACCGGCCTCGACATACATGTGGGCGCGTTCGCAGGCGGCCTCGAATCCGTCAGTGGCGATGGCATCGGTGCGCGCGATCAGGACGAAGTTGTCATCGGAGCGGGCATCGCAGATCGCCTTGATCTTGTCGCACATCTCCTTCGCCGGGCCGAGCCGCTTGCCGGCCATGTGGCCGCAGCGCTTGGGGAACATCTGGTCCTCGATGTGCATGCCCGAGGCGCCGGCCTTCTCCACGTCGCGGATGAGGCGGGTGGCGTTCATGTAGTTGCCATAGCAGGTGTCGCCATCGGCCACGACCGGGGCCGAGACCGCATCGCAGATGCGCGAGACCATCTCGACGTTCTCGGGCATGGTCAGGTAGCCCACGTCTGGCATCCCGAGGCGCGAGGCAGAGATGCCGAAGCCCGAGGCGTAGATGATCGGGAAGCCCGCGGCCTCTGCCAGCTTGGCCGAGACGCCGTCGAAGGTGCCGCCCATGGGCAGAGGCTTGTCGCCGTTGATCATCTCGCGGAGTTTCGCGGTGCGCGCGCGGGTCGAGGGTGTACTCATCAGGCGTCTCCTGTCAGGTTGCGGCCCCGTGAGGGGAGGCCGGTTCAGCTTGTCACCAGCGGTGCGATCACCGCGAGGAAATGGTCGATCTCGGCCCGGCCAATGCAGAGCGGCGGGCGAATTTTGAGCACGTTGCCGTCCGGGCCGGTGGCGCTGATCAGCACGCCGCGGTCGCGCAGGTCCGAGACGAGGCGCGCGGCCAGCGGGCCGTCGGGCTGACCGTCCGTCTCCACGTCGACCCCGACGAAGAGACCGGCGCCCCGGACATCGCCCAGGATGGCGGAGGTCTTTGCAATCCCGCGCAGCCCGTCGGCGAGGTAGGCGCCAAGGGTGGCGGAGTTCTCCATCAGCCCTTCGTCCCGGATCACGCCAAGCACGGCGAGGGCCGCGGCGCAGGCCACGGGGCTGCCGCCGAATGTGTTGAAATAGCGGGCCTTGGCCCCGAAGTCTGCCAGCACGTCGGGCTGGATTGCCATCGCGGCTACGGGCTGGCCGTTGCCCATCGGCTTGCCCATGGTGACGATATCCGGCACCAGCCCGTGCCGCTGGAAGCCCCACATGGCAGCGCCGGTGCGGGCAAATCCGGGCTGCACCTCGTCCGCGATGAAAAGCCCGCCCGCGGCACGGACCGCCGCCACCGCATCGGCAAGGAAGCCGGGGGGATCGGCATAGACGCCGTCGCTGGAAAAGATCGTGTCGCAGATCAGCGCGGCGACGCCGTGACCGCTGGCCTGAAGGTCCGCGATGGCGGCCTCGACACCTGCCGCGAAGGCGGCGCCCACGTCGCCTGCGCCCTGCGGCGCGGGCACGATCCGCACGTGATCACCCCGGGGCACGCCCGCCCCGAGGGAGGGCGAGATCTCGGACACCACCGAGGTCACGCCGTGGTAAGCGTTGGTGGTGACGATGACGCCCTTCGCCCCCGTACGGTGCCATGCGACCCGCAGGGCAAGGTCGTTCGCCTCGCTGCCGGTGCAGGTGAACATGATATTGGCGAGCGCCTCGGGCATGGTGCCGAGGATCGCCTCGGCGCAGTCGAGAATCGTCTCGTGCAGGTAGCGGGTGTGGGTGTTCAGCTGCCGCGCCTGACGGTCGATCGCATCCAGCACCGCCGGATGGGCGTGACCGACCGAGGCGACGTTGTTGTAGAGATCGAGGTAACGCCGTCCCTGCGCATCCTCCAGCCAGACGCCCTTGCCGCGCACGATGTGCAGCGGTTCGCGGTAGAAGAGCCTGTAGGCCGGGCCCAGCACCCGGGCACGCCGGGCGATCAGCTGCTGCATCTCATCCGGCAGGTCGCCCGCCGTGGCGGCGTCGAACCCGTTGGCCATGGCCCCGGGGGCCTGCATCGCGAGGGTCATGCGCGGGCCTCCACGGCGGTCAGGACCATGTCGCGCAACTGGCCGTCTGCCATGCCGCGCAGGGCGGCAAGGGAGGTCCAGGCGCCCGCGTTGTTGCGCAGGATATAGTCGCGGTTCTCGGGGTAGCGGGCGGCGCGCCATTCGGTGATCGACACGGTCAGGACCTGCCGTGCCGCGATCAGGTCGGGCAGCAGGGCCAGCTCCGCCTCGGTCAGCGGGGTGATCTCGTGGTAGGCAGAGATCACCGCCGCCAGCGTCTCGGCCCAGTCGGGCTGTGCGTAGTCCTCGTAGGCGGCGGCAACGGCCAGTTCGTTGATCAGCGGTGCCTCCACCATGTCGCCGAAATCCAGAAACCCGCTGGGGTGTTCCGGCCGGGTGGGGTCGACGACGATGTTGTAGGGGTTCAGGTCGTTGTGGATGAACTGCCGACGCAGCCCGTGCAGTTGCGGCAGCACGTGGTCGCAGAACCGGTCGAGGAAGACGCCCGCGAGCGCCCGTCGCTCATCGCCGGCGATCCGACTCAGAAGGGGACGGACGCGGTGGGTTTCGCTGATGTCCCACAGGATGTCCTGCGCGACGCCGGGGTGCGGCAGGTCCGAGAGGGCGCGGTCGAGACGGGCCGCCATGCGCGCGATGTTGCAGCGCAGGGCACGGGACTGGACCGCGTGGCGCAGTTGCTGACCGGGCAGATAGGTCATGATCCGGGCCCGGGTCACCCCGCCGCCGGGCAGCTTGATAGAGGCCGCGAATTCCCCATCCCGCGTGGGTACCGTGCGCGGCACCGGCAGCCCCGGGTCGCGCCGGGCAATATGTTCCAGCGTCGCGACCTGCGCGCGGGTGATCTCTTCGGCCTCGGCCGGGTTGGTGATCTTCAGAACGTAGCTGCTGCCGTCCGCGCAGGAGAGGCGGAAGTTCTGGTCCCGCTCGCTGGTCAGAAGGCTGCATTGCCCCGTCAGGCCGAAGTGATGCTCCGCGATCGCGGCGGCATCGCTTTCCTCAAGGCGCGGGGGGGCCGCGACGAACTGCGAGCCGCCGGGGATGAGGTCGGGGTCGGTCTTCACTTGCGCCATGTCGAATCTCCTGCTCATCGCTCAATATGCGATATTTGATGCATCAGGCAATCCTGCAAAATTTTTTGCGGCCCGGCGGACGCTGTTTCGTGGGGGGCGGCGTCAGAACGCCGCCGCGAGTCCTTCCTGTTCGGGGAAGTGCTGGACGAGGGAGTGAGTCGCCGATTCGATGTCCCGGGCGATCTCCTTGCTGGCCAGATCCGCGTCGCGGGCCTGCAGGGCTTCGACGATGCGTTGATGCGGCTCGTTCGCATGGGGGACGTAATCGCCATCGACGAGCAGCTGGCTGAAGTAGGGGCCAACCTGGCTCCAGAGTTCGGTGATCTTCTGCAGCAGGATCGGGGCCTGCGCCTGTTCGTAGATCGTGAAGTGGAACTCCTGATTGATCCGCGTGTAGGCGGGGCTGTCGCCTGCCTCGGCCGCTTCGGTGCCTTCCAGGACTAGGCCCTGCAAACGGTGAAGATGGGAAAGTTTCAGGTTTGGCGTGGCCTTGCGCGTGGCCAAACCCTCCATCAATACACGGATTTCTGACGCTTCGCGCAGCAGGGCCTGTGTTAGGACGGGCACGGCGAAGGTTCGATTCGGCATCATGACGAGGAGCCGTTCAGCCACCAGTCGCAGCATCGCATCGCGCACCGGCGTGACGGAGATGCCGAAATCGGCAGCCAATGTCCGGATCACCAGAGGTTGGCCGGGCTTCACCGCGCCGCTGACCAGCTGGCGGCGGATCTCGTGGTAGGCTCTTTCATTCAGCGTCTGATGCTCGAACCGCACTGTCCGTTCCTCCGTTCTCTCCGCCTGCAACCTCGGCAGCTTATCCAATCCTGCCGGGGCTGTCCGCTTTTGCGTGCCTTTTCCCGGAATTTGGCCGCGCGGTCCCGATCGGGGCCGTCGCGAGAAGTGCTGTGATTACCTCTTAGCCCAATCGGGGGCAACCGCGTAAAGATATTTGATGCATCAGACATCATGCATTGACAGAAAACGACTCGCATGCCTAGCGTCGAGGCATCGCCGACCCCTGGCCGCCTGAACCGGGCAGGGGCCGGCGGCTGGGAAGTCGTTCACCGAAACCTTCGCCGGTCACCCGTCCAGCACGGCCGGTTCATCCATGGGGACAGAAAGATGAAATCTGCACGTTACCTCGGGGCGGCCGCGACGCTTGCCCTCATCGCCACAACCGCGGCGCAGGCGCAGGATGCCTGCCCGACCAAGGGCGGCACGCTCACCTTCAGCTACACCGCCGAGCCGGTCGCGCTGTCGACGCTGCGCACCACGGCCGTCACGGTCTCGCTCATGGCGGGCAAGATCTACGAGGGGCTGGTGTCCTACGAGGGGCCTGAGATGACGCCCGTTCCGGGCCTGGCCGAAAGCTGGGACATCTCGGAGGATGGCACCGTCTACACCTTCCACCTGCGCGACGGCGTGAAGTGGCACGACGGGGAACCCTTCACCAGCGCCGACGTGAAATTCGGCATCGAGAACGCGATCCGGCCCTACCACTCGCGCGGCAAGATCTTCTTCGGCAACGTCACCTCCATCGAGACGCCCGACCCGCTGACGGTGATCTTCACCCTCGCGTCGCCGGTGGAATACTTCATGCAGGGGTTCCAGATGACCTCGGCGCCGATGCTGCCCAAGCATATCCTCGAGACGCTGGACGTCTCGGACCGGCAGGCGCTGATCAACTCCTCGCTCACCTCCGAGCCGATCGGCACCGGCCCGTTCAAGTTCAAGGAATGGGTGCATGGCGATCACATCACCCTGACCCGCAACCCGGATTACTGGCAGGCGGGCCTGCCCTGCCTCGACAACATCGTGATGCGCTCGATCCCCGACGGGGTGGCCCGCGGCATCGCGCTTGAAAACGGCGAGATCGACCTGCTGCCGATGAACTCGGTGCTCGACAGCGATATCGCGCGCTTCGAAGACATGGACAGCCTCGAAGTCAGTATGCGCGGCGACGAAGGTCTGGGCGGGATCATCTGGCTTGACGTGAACAACCGCGAAGAGCCGCTCTCCGATCCGATGGTCCGCAAGGCGATCAGCCTGTCGCTGGACCGCGAAACCATCCGCGACGTGATCTGGTATGGCTATGGCGTTCCGGCACGTGGTCCGCTCGTCTCGACCAACCCGTTCTTCAACGAGAAACTGCCCGAGCTGGAGTTCGACCTCGAGAAGGCGGCGGCGCTGCTGGACGAGGCCGGTTATCCCGCTGATGCGAACGGCCACCGCTTCACCATCACGCAACGCGCACTGCCCAACGGTGAGAAGTTCATCCGCCTTGCCGAATACGTGCGCCAGCAACTGGGCAAGGTGGGGATCGAGGCCAAGATCGAAACCTCGGACTACGCCGGTTGGCTGAAGTCGGTCTTCACCGACTACAACTACGGCATCACCAGCACCTCGACCGACAACCGGAACGATCCGACGATCGGCACGGGGCGGCGCTTCCACACCAAGAACATCAAGGTCGGCGCGACCTTCGAGAACGCCGGCGCCTACTCGAACCCCGAGGTGGACCGCCTGTTCGACGAGGGCGCAGTGGCCCCGACCCGCGAGGCCCGCAAGGCGATCTTCGACGAGGTTCAGGAGATCCTCGTGGACGATATGCCCGTCGTCTACCTGCTGGAGATCCCCCGCGTTTCGGTCTGGAACGCCAAGGTGCACGGCCTGATCACCAACGGGATCTCGTTCTACGACAACTGGGCCAAGGTCTACAAAGAGGAGTAATCCGGAATGGCCTTCAGCATCCCGCCCTTCCTGCAGTTCATGTTCCGGCGTGTCCTGCAGATCATCCCGGTGGTCATCGCGATCGCCGCGCTGAACTTCCTCCTGCTCAGCCTCGCGCCGGGCGACGCGGCCGACGTGATCTCGGCCAACAATGGCGGCGCCAGCGCCGAGGAGGTGCAGGCCCTGCGTGAATCCCTTGGCCTCGACCGGCCGATGATCGTGCAGTTCTTCAGCTACATGGGCGGGGTGCTGACCCTTGATCTGGGGCAGTCCTACGTGCGGGGCATGCCCGTGCTGGACCTCGTGATGTCACGGGTTCCGGCGACCCTGCTGCTGATGGTGACCTCGCTGGCGCTTGCGGTGCTGGCGGGGATCCTCCTCGGCATCCTGTCCTCGACCCGCTACGGCAGCCTGCTCGACCGGGTGATGAGCATCATCTCCCTGTTGCTCTATTCCACGCCGCATTTCTGGCTGGCGCTGATGATGATCGTCTTCTTCTCGGTGCATCTCGGGCTTCTGCCCTCGGGCAACATCGCGACGATCGGCGGGGATTTCAGTTTCCTTGGCCGGGTCTGGGACGTCTTCGTCCACCTGATCCTGCCGGCGGTGACGATGGCCATGTTCTATATCGCCGTCTACATGCGGCTGATGCGCTCCTCCATGCTGGAGGTGCTGGACCTGGACTATATCACCGCCGCCCGTGCCCGGGGCGCGAGCGAGAAGAAGATCGCCTACAGCCACGCGGCGCGCAACGCGCTGCTGCCCGTGGTCACGCTGGCCGGTGTCCAGATCGGCCACGCCCTCGGCGGGTCCGTCCTGATCGAAACGGTCTTCGGCTGGCCCGGGCTGGGGCGGCTCGTCTACGAATCCCTGCTGGAGCGCGACACCAACACGCTGATGGGGATCCTCGTCGTGTCCTCCGTGCTCGTGATCGTGGTCTCGCTCTGCATCGACCTCGTCTGCGGGCTGCTCGACCCGCGCATCGTCCACAAGTGAGGCCCTGATGTCCCGTTCCTCGGATTTCCTGCGCCGGCTGTTTTCCAGCTGGACCACCGCCCTCGGGGCCGTGCTGCTTTTCATCATCGTCGTGGCCGCCATCTTCGGCCCGATCGTCTATACCGTCGACCCGTTCGAGATGCTGGGCCGCCCGGCGCAGCTGCCCTCGGCCCGGTTCCCGCTGGGCACCGATGTCTCGGGCCGCGATATCCTCGCAGGCATTCTCAACGGCGCGCGGGTCAGCCTGATCGTCGGCCTTGCCGCCAGCCTCGGGGCCACGCTGATCGGCATCGTCATCGGCGCGCTCTCGGGCTACTTCGGCGGGCTGATCGACGATACGCTGATGCGGATCACGGATTTCTTCCTGACCGTGCCGAACTTCGTGCTGCTGCTGGTCATCGTGTCGGTCTTCACCTCGACGATCGAGGTGATCACGCTGGCCATCGCCTTCGTCTCCTGGCCCTCGGTGGCGCGCCTCGTGCGCAGCGAATTCGCCTCGCATGCCAGCCGCGAATACGTCCACGCCTGCCGTGGCCTCGGCATGTCGCACATGGAGATCATGGGCCGCCAGATCCTGCCGAACGTCATGGCGCCGATCATCGTCGTCTCCTCGCTCATGGTGGCCAGCGCCATCCTGACCGAGGCCGGGCTGTCCTTCCTCGGTCTCAGCGACCCTGACATCGTGTCCTGGGGCTACATGATCGGGGTCGGGCGCACCGTGCTGCGCAGCGCCTGGTGGATGGCTGCCATCCCCGGCGTGATGATCGTGCTTGCCGTCCTCGCCATCAACCTCGTCGGCGAGGGGCTCAACGATGCCCTCAATCCCCGGATGCGCCAACGATGACTTCCCTGCTTACCGTCAAATCCCTCTGTGTCGGCTTCCCGGGCAAGCGCGGCGTGCTGCCTGCGGTCGAGGACCTCGATTTCCACATCGCCCCCGGCGAGACGCTGGCCATCGTGGGCGAATCCGGCTCCGGCAAGAGCACCGCGGCGCTGTCCATCCCGGGCCTTCTCTCGCGGTCGAGCCGCCCTGTCGTGTCGGGCAGCGTGCGCTTCGAGGGACAGGAGATGCTGAACATGCCCGACCGCAAGCTGGCGCGGATGCGCGGGCCGGACGTGGGCATGATCTTTCAGGATCCCTCCACCTCGCTGAACCCGGTCTTCACCATCGGGCGCCAGATCTGCGAGCCTCTGCGCACCCACATGGGGCTGGATGCCCGTGCGGCCGAGGCGCGGGCCATCGAACTGCTGGAACTGGTCAAGGTCTCGGCCCCCGAGCAGCGGCTGGCGCAGTATCCGCACAACCTGTCCGGGGGGATGCGGCAGCGGGTGATGATCGCCATTGCCCTTGCCTGTTCGCCCCGGCTGCTGATCGCGGATGAACCGACCACCGCGCTGGACGTCACGGTGCAGGCACAGGTGCTGCGCCTGATCAGCGGCTTGCAGAAGTCGCTGGGCATGGCCGTGCTGCTGATCACCCATGACCTTGGCGTGGTCTGGGAAACCGCGGATCGCGTCATCGTCATGTACGCCGGGCGCAAGGTGGAGGAGGGGCCGGTCCGGCGCATCCTGTCGCAGCCCAGCCACCCCTACACCGAGGGCCTGCTGCGCGCCGCGCGCAAGGAAGGCCGCGACGGCTTCCTGACCGAGATCCCGGGCGTCGTGCCGCCGCCGCACCAGCGCCCGCCCGGCTGCGCCTTCGAGCCGCGCTGCGCCCGTGCGATTGCGGCCTGCCGCGCCGCCGTGCCGGCGATCCGCTCCACCGGCCCCGGTCAGGTCGCCGCATGTATTCGAGCCGAGGAAGGGCAGCCCGCATGACACTGCTGAAAGTACACAAGCTGGTCCGTCACTTCCCGGTGTCGCGCGGCTTCGGCTCCTCCGCCATCGTGCGGGCGGTGGATGGTGTCGATCTGGAGATCGCCCCGGGCGAGACGCTGGCGATCGTCGGGGAGTCGGGCTGCGGGAAGTCGTCGCTGGCGCGGTGCGTGGCCGGTCTGGACACTGCCACATCGGGCAAGGTCGAGGTCGAAGGCACCGACAGCGCCGATATGCTGACCGCCGATCCGATGCGGTTTCGTCGCAGCATCCAGATGGTCTTTCAGGATCCCTATTCCAGCGTGAACCCGCGCCGCCGCATCGGCGAGATCATCGGCGACGGCCTGCGGCTGCACAAGCTGGTGCCCCGGGCGCAGCGCGCCGAGCGGGTGCGCGAGCTGCTGGAGCAGGTGGGCCTCGCCGCGGATTACGCCGACCGCTATCCGCACGAGCTATCCGGCGGCCAGCGGCAGCGGGTTTCCATCGCGCGGGCGCTTGCCGTGAACCCCCGGCTGATCGTCTGCGACGAGCCGGTCTCGGCGCTGGACGTGTCGGTGCAGGCGCAGGTGATGAACCTTCTGGTTCGGCTCCAGCGCGATCACGGGGTGGCCTATCTCTTCATCTCCCACGACCTCGCTCTCGTACGGCACATCGCCCACAAGGTGGCGGTGATGTACCTCGGGCAGGTCGTCGAAAGCGGCGATGCCGCGATCTTCGATCAGGGGTTCCTGCATCCCTACGCGCAGAGCCTCTTTGACGCCGCCCCGCGGATCGGCCGCCCGGAGGGAGAGGAGGTTGAACTGCTGGAAGGCGATGTGCCAAGCCCGATCAGCCCGCCCTCGGGGTGCCGCTTCCACACGCGGTGTCCGCAGACAATCGACCGCTGCAAGGTCGAGGCCCCGGACCTGCGGCCCGTTGCGGGGCGCGACGTGCGCTGTCACCGGGCCGAGGAGATGCTGGCCCGCATGATGCCGCCACAGGCGGAGGCGGCCTTCGGCACGGGCTGACGGTCCGGCCGGAGGGGCAGGCGGTCGCCGGTCTGCGCGGCGGCCCTACTCTGCGAGGAAGGGGATCGGCAGGCCGAAGGTCTGGGCCAGCAGCACGAAGTTGAGGCCCAGCACCACGACCGCCCCCAGAAGCGCCCCGATGCGCAGCAGCGGCCCGGCGACGAAGGTGCCCATGATGTCCGGGCGCGAGACGAAGATGATCAGCGCGATCATCGGGACCGGCAGGGCGATCGACAGGATGACCTGCGACAGCACGAGCGCATCGGTCGCGTTGTAGCCAAGCGCGACGACGGCGAAGGCCGGCGCCATGGTGACGAGGCGGCGCAGCCAGATCGGCACGCGCACATGCAGGAAGCCCTGCATGATCATCTGCCCTGCCATGGTGCCCACGACCGAGCTCGACACCCCCGAGGTGATCAGCGAGACGAGGAACACCGCGGCGGCGGCAGACCCCAGAAGCGGGGTCAGCAGGTGGTAAGCGTTCTCGATCTCGGCCACTTCGCTGTGGCCGCTGTGGAAGGCCGAGGCCGCCATCATCACCATGGCCATGTTGACCATGCCCGCGATGGCAAGCGCGACCACGACCTCGATGTTGGAGAACCGCAGAACGCGACGGCGGTCGTCCTCGTTGCGCAGGGTCGCGCGGGATTGCGTCAGTCCCGAGTGGAGGTAGACCGCATGGGGCATCACGGTGGCCCCGATGATCCCCACGGCAATGGTCAGGGCCTGCGCGTCGGGCATCCGGGGGGTGATCAGCCCCGTGCCCGCGGCGGGCCAGTCGATCGGGGCGAGAAAGATCTCGACGAGGTAGCACAGGCTGATGATGCCGATCATCGTTCCGATGATCAGCTCCATGGGCCGGAAGCCCTGCCGCTCGAAGATCAGGATGCCATAGGTCACGATGGCCGTGACGACCATGCCCCAGAACAGCGGGATGCCGAACAGCAGGGCAAGGCCGATCGCGCCGCCGAGGAACTCGGCCAGGTCGGTGGCCATGGCCGCAACCTCGCTGACGGCCCACATGACCCAGACCACGGGGCGCGGAAAGTGATCGCGCGACATCTCGGCAAGGTTGCGGCCCGTCACGATGCCCAGCCGGGCCGACAGCGCCTGGAACATCATGGCGATCAGGTTGGCCAGCAGCACCACCCAGAGCAGCGTGTAGCCATAGCCCGCGCCGGCCTGGATGTTTGTGGCGTAGTTGCCGGGATCGACATAGGCGATGGAGGCGATCACCGCGGGGCCGACGAAGAGCAGCCGGCTGAACAGGCCGTGACGCTCGCCGGCGAGGACGGCGGCCATGCCACGGCGGGTGCGTTCGGTGCTGTTCATCTTGCGTCTTCCGGCTCTTGTCGCGCGACAGCTAGCGGGGGAGCGGGGCGAAGTGCAATGCGGCAGGTTTGAATGTCGCGGGAATGTGGCTGCAAAATCTGCCACATCGCCCCGGCCGCGCCCGTTTCTACGCCACGCCGCCGGGGATCAGGCCGCGGCGGGGGGCTCATCTGTCAGGCGGCCGGAGAAGAGGGCCGACAGCGCCACCATGATCGCGGCGGTGAGCAGCACGAGCGACAGGCCCCCGATCTGGTAGGTCACCCCGGAGAGCAGCGTGCCCAGCAGGCGGCCGCCCGCGTTCGCCATGTAGTAGAAGCCCACGTCCATCGTGACCCGCTCGCTGCGGGAGAAGGCGAGGATGAGGTAGGAGTGCAGCGCGGAGTTCACCGCGAAGAGCGCCCCGAAGGCCAGCAGCCCGGCGACGAGGGTGATCGTCAGCACCGGTGTCGGGCCCGGCGCGATGAAGACGGCCAACGTCAGGCCCGCCGGGATCACGCAGAGCGCCGCGGCCCAGCCCCGGGCCGCGCGGATCAGCTCTGCCTCGGGGCGCTGCGTTGCGCGCAGAATGCGCGGCGCACTGGCCTGTACCGCCCCGTAGAGGATGATCCACAGCGCCATGAAGGTGCCGATCAGGAAGAAGGCCGCGCGGTTGCCCGCCTCTGTCCCGTCCGAGAGGACGGCGTAGAAGTAGACCGGGATCCCCACCACGAACCAGACGTCCCGGGCACCGAACAGGAAGACCCGCGCGGCGGACAGCCAGTTCACGTTGGCGGATTTCGAGAAGACCTCGGAGAATTTCGCGCCCTTGCGGCCGCGGGGCAACCCGGCAGGCATGTAGAGCATGACCGCCACGAGGATCACGGCCAGAACCAGCGCCATGGCAAGCACGGCCCATGTGAAGCCCAGCGTGGCCAGCAGGGCGGCCCCCAGCAGGAAGCCCACGCCCTTCACCGCGTTCTTCGATCCGGTCAGCACCGCCACCCAGCGGAAGAGGCCACCGCCCTCCGCCGGGGCGAGCAACTTGACCGCGGATTTCGAGGACATCTTGGCGAGGTCCTTTGCCACGCCGCTGGCCCCCTGCACGCACATGACGAAGGCCACCGAGGCGGCCGCGCTCCACGCCGGGTCAAGCTGTGTCAGCGCCAGCAGGGCCACCACCTGCAGTGCGAGCCCGGCATAGAGCGTCGAGGTCAGGCCGAACCGCGCCGCGATCCAGCCCGCCGCGAGGTTGGTGACCATGCCCGCGATCTCGTAGAGCACGAAGAGATAGGCCAGCTGCACCGGCGAGAAGCCCAGCGTGTGGAAGTGCAGCAGCACGAGCATCCGCAAGGCGCCATCGGTGAGCATGAACGCCCAGTAGGCGGCGGTGACGGCGACATAGGCCGAAAGGCCGTCCTGCGGTTTGGTCTGGGCGGTCATGAAAGCGTCTCGCGGGTCAGGAGGGGAGAGGGGCGTGCCGGTGGATGAGGGTCAGAGCGAGGCGCCGACCATCAGCGCCACGTCGACCAGCCGGTTGGCATAGCCGTATTCGTTGTCGTACCAGGCGTAGATTTTCACCTGCGTGCCGTTGATCACCATCGTGGAGGGCGCGTCGATGATGCTGGAGCGCGGATCGTTGGTGTAATCGGTCGAGACGAGGGGCCGCGTCTCGTAGCCGAGGATGCCTTTCAGATCGCCATCGGCCGCGGCGGCGAAGGCGGCGTTCACCTCGTCTGCCGTCGTCTCGCGTTCGACCTCGAAGACGCAGTCGGTGAGCGAGGCATTGAGCAGCGGCACGCGCACCGCATGGCCGTTCAGCCGGCCCTTCAACTCGGGGTAGATCAGCGTGATGGCCGTGGCCGAGCCGGTGGTCGTCGGGATCAGCGAGTTCAGCGCCGAACGGGCGCGGCGGAGGTCCTTGGCGGGCCGGTCCACGATGGTCTGGGTGTTGGTCACATCATGGATCGTGGTGATCGACCCGTGGCGGATGCCAAAGGTTTCGTGGATGACCTTCACCACCGGGGCGAGGCAGTTCGTCGTGCAGGAGGCCGCGGTGACGATGTGGTGCGCGGCGGGATCATAGGTGTCGTCGTTGACGCCATAGACGATGTTCGCCGTCGGGCCGTCCTTGACGGGGGCCGAAACGACGACCTTCTTCACGCCCGCGGCGAAATAGGGCGCAAGCTTGGCCTCGGTCTTGAAGACGCCGGTGCAGTCGATCACCACATCCACACCCTCCAGCGGCAGGGCCGAGAGGTCCTTGGTGCCGATGAACGGCAGGCGGGTGCCGTCGATGGTGACGCTGTCCGCGTCATGGGAAAAGGCGGCGGGCCAGCGGCCATGCACCGTGTCGAATTCGAGAAGGTGGGCGTGCATCTCGGGATCGCCGACGGCGTCGTTGATCCATGCGATCTTTGCGCCGCTCTCGATCAGCGGGCGCAGGGCGAGTTTTCCCATCCGGCCGAGGCCGTTCAGTGCGTAGGTGGTCATTGGCTGTCCTTGGCGGGCGTGCGGCCGATCTCGTCGACGGCGGATTGAAGGGCGATCCGGTCGAGGCTCTCGACCGGGAGGGCGGCAAAGGCCTCGATCCGGCGCTTGAGGGCGCCATAGGCCTGCTGGAAGGCGAGCGCCTTTTCCGCATCGGTGCCATCGGCCTTCACCGGGTCGGTCATGCCCCAGTGGCCGCTGATCGGCTGGCCTTCCCAGGCCGGGCATTCCTCGTTCGCGGCAAGGTCGCAGACCGTGAAGACGAAATCGAGCTGCGGCGCGTCGGGGCCCGAGAATTCCAAGACGTTCTTGGCGCGCAGCACCGAGGTGTCATGCCCCTTGTCGGCGAGGACCTGAAGCGCGAAGGGGTTCAGCTCCGAATAGGGGCGCGTGCCGGCGGAGAAGACATCAAACCGGTCGCCTGCGAGGTCCCGCAGGAGGGATTCGGCAAAGATCGAGCGTGCGGAGTTCCCCACGCAGATGAAGAGGACGGTGTACTTGCGGTCAGTCATCGGGGCAGATCCTGTGATGAAGGGCAGGCAGAGGTCTGGGCGGGCACGACAGCAATCCGTGAACAGGCCGTCAAAGAGGTGACGTACGGCTGTCATGTCGATGGAGTAGAGGAGCGATGTCCCGGCGCGATCCTGAAGGACCAGCCCCGCGCGATGCAGCGCGGCGAGGTAGGTCGACATCGTGCTGGCCTTGATGCCGAGCACGGTGGCCAGTTCCCCGGCGGGCACGCGGTCGGGGTACCGGCGCATCAGCAGCCGGAACACCGCGAGGCGCTGCGGATGGCCCAGGGTCGTGAGGATATCGGGAATCGTGTTTTTCATATTTCATGAATTAGTGAAATATTGGGCGCTGGGCAAATGAACCTTTCATGACAGCCGCCGGAGGGCGCCTGCCGCGTTGCGTGGCCCTGAGGCGGTGCCCTTGCAGGATGCCCCCAAGCGCTGCCCGATTTCTGGGCGCAAACGTGCATTTACGGCGTAAGGGCATTGGATGCCGGGGCCGGGGTCTGCTAAATCGCCGGGTGCTCTTCCGGTCCGGGCCGCTCCGGCCTAGACGGGGCGCCGAAACGACAAGGAGACACCGATGGCGACGCCATACGAGATCGCAGAAGGGGCCCGCGCATGAGCGGCCCGGTCATCGTCAACCACATCGGCCCCGAGGTGAGCGAAGCGCTCAAGGCGCATCCGAGCCAGCCGCGCGTTCTGGATGACTTTGAGCCCAAGACCCCCGGCGATCTGCCGGAGGACGTGGAGATCGTCCTGACCCGGGCGCTCGCCGAATGGCGCGAGTGCTGGGAAGACAGCGATGCCCCGGCGCATGGGCTGCCGAACCTGAAGTGGGTGCAGACCTTCTCGGTCGGGGTGGACCGCTATCCGCCATGGCTGCTGGAAGGCCGGATGGTCACCAACGGCCGTGGCATGACGGCGCGCGCGATCGCGGAATTCACCCTCGCCGCCATTCTCCTGCGGGAGAAGCCGCTGGTGAAGGTGTCGGCCACCAGCCGCGACACATGGGACCAGAAGGCCTTCCCGGGCCGGGTCAACGGCAAGACGCTGGGCATCTTCGGCTATGGCGCGATCGGGCAGGAGATCGTCAAGCGCGCGCTTGCCTTCGAGATGGACGTGGTGGTCTGCCGCCGTTCGGCCCCGCCCGCAGATGCGCCTGAGGGCATCCGCTATGTCACCTCGCTGGACGAGATGATCGGCCAATGCGATCACCTCGTGATCTCTGCGCCGCTGACGGATGAGACCCGCGAGATCGTCAACGCGACGATGCTGGCAAAGGCCGCCAAGGGCATGCACCTGATCAACGTCGCCCGCGGCGCGCTGATCAACGAGGCCGACCTGCGCGGCTGGCTTGACAGCGACCCCGAGGCGTTCGCGACCCTCGACGTGACGTGGCCCGAGCCGCCGGTGGAGGGCGATCCGCTCTACACCCATCCGCAGGTGCTGCTGACGCCGCACGTCTCGTGGTCCGGCGATACGATCATGCCGCTCTTCGTGGAGAAGGTGCTGAAAGGGCTTGATGCCTACGTGGCCGGTCAGCCGCCCGAGGGGCAGGTCGACCTCAAGCGCGGCTACTGATCCGCCGCGCGGGACAGGGGCGGGCCCTTGCGCAGGGCCCGCCCTTTTTCAGTTCCCGATCAGGCGCGGCACCAGCAGCGTCAGCGCGGGCAGCGACAGCAGCAGCGCCACCCGCACCACCTCTGCGCCGAGGAAGGGCAGCACGCCGCGGAAGACCGTCGACATCGGCGTGTCGCGGGCGAGCGAGGCGATGATGAAGACGTTCAGCCCCACCGGCGGCGTGATCAGGCCCAATTCCACCACGATCAGCGCGAGGATGCCGAACCAGATCTTCAGGCTGTCGTTGTCCATCCCGAAGGCGGCGGTGTCCGCGGTGACGTAATCGCCGCCGTTCAGCGCGATCAGCGTGGGCCAGAAGAAGGGCACCACGACGAGGATCATCGCAAGGCTCTCCATGAAGCAGCCGAGGATGACGAAGATCACCAGCATGATGACGAGCACGAGCATCGGATCGAGGCCGCTGGTCGCGGCCCAGTCGCTGAGCGCCTGCGGCAGGCCGGTCCGGGTGAAGAAGCCCTTGAGGACCTCTGCGCCGAAGAGGATCAGGTAGATCATGCCCGAGGTGACGGCCGTGGCGCGCACCGCCCGCAGCAGGCCCTGCAGCCCGAGGCCCTCGCCGGTGAACCACCGTAGCAGCAGGCCGTAGACAGCGATGACGAAGACCCCGATGGAGGCCGCGGGCGTGGGGGTGAAGAGGCCGAAGCCGAGGCCGAGGATGATCGAGCCGAAGATCGCGATCACCGGCAGCAGGCGGCGCAGCGCGAGGCGGCGCGCCTCCGGGGCCATCGGCTTGGGCTCTGGCGCGAGGGACGGGTTGACCCGGACCGAGATCGCGATGACGAGGATAAAGCCTAGCACTGCCAGAAGGCCGGGGATCACGGCGGCCTGGAACATCTTGAGGATCGAGCCCTCGACGATGATCGCATAGATCACCAGTGCGACAGACGGCGGGATCAGAATGCCCAGCGTCCCGCCCGCGGCAAGGGCGCCGGAGGCGAGGCGGGGCGAGTAGCCGAGGTCGCGCAGTTCCGGCAGCGCCACCTTGCCCATGGTCGCCGCCGTGGCGAGCGAGGATCCGCAGACCGCGCCGAAGCCGCCGCAGGCCGCGACCGCCGCCATGGCCACACCGCCCCGCAACCGCGAGAGCAGGGCCTCAAGCCCCTTGAAGAGGTCCGAGGACAGGCGCGCCTCGGCCGCGATGTAGCCCATCAGCACGAAGAGCGGCACGACGGAGAGGTCATAGTTGGCGACGTTCTCCCACAGCAGGGATTTGAACTGGCGCAGGTAGGGCACGAAGCGCACGAAGGGCACCACGAGGCTGAGGACCCATGTCCCGCCGACGCCCACGACGATCATCGCGATGCCGACGGGCATGCGCAGCAGAAGCAGGCCGAAGAGGACGACGAGGCCCAGCAGGCCGATGGTGATGGGATCAAGCATGGCGCACCTCGGCGCGGATCTGGGCGAGGGCCACGAGGGCCCAGAGGACCATCGAGGCAATGCCGGGCAGGTAGAAGGGCCAGATCAGCCAGCCGAGGACAGCGGTCACCGCCGTGTCGTCGCGTGCTTCCAGCATGCCGAAGACCATCCAGTAGGCGAGGAACAGCGCGATCCCAGCGGTCAGCAGCAGCCACAGACGGTCAAAGCCGCGCTGCAGCGTTTCCGGGAACCGGTCCATGAAGAGCTCCACTGCGACATGGCCGCGGTTTGCCTGGCAGAAGGGAAAGAACATCAGGGCCGCCCCGCTGATCGCAAGCTGCACGAAATCCTCGTAGCCGGGCAGGCCGGACACGTCGGCCCCGAAGGCGCCTGCGATGCGGTCGAGGATGAAGGCGCTCGTGTTGGTGGTCGTGACGAGGACGATGAGCAGGAGGATGACACCTCCGAGCAGGGCGAACAGGTCGGCCGCGCGCCAGAGTATGGCGTTCATGGGTGCCTCCGTGAGGGTCAGAGAGCCGGAGGGGGCAAAGGCCCCCTCCAAGCGTGGTCTCAGTTCGACGCGTGGGCGTCGGCGATGGCCTTGCGGGCGCCTTCGACAAGCGCCGCGCCGTCGATGCCCTTGGCGCTCACCTCGTCGACCCAGCGCTGGACGACGCCTTCGCTGACCGCGTTGAACTTGGCGCCTTCCTCGTCGGAGAGGACGATCCGTTCGACGCCCGCTCCTTCAAGCGCAGCGATGCCCGGCTCCTCGAAGCCTTCCCAGAGGGCGCCGATCTCCTTGGCGACGTTCATGCCGGAGTTCGCGTCGATGATCGCGCGCAGGTCTTCGGGCATGTCCTCGTAGATGTCCTTGTTCATGGCCAGCATGAAGACAGAGGTGCCGAAGCGGTCGCCGTTGGGCAGTTCGGTGGCGAACTTGTCCAGTTCCTGAAGGTTGATGGCGGGGACGATCTCGTAGGTGGTCAGCGCGCCGTCCACGACGCCCTTGGCCATGGCTTCGGGCAGGGCGGGGACGGGCATGCCGACGGGCTCTGCGCCCATCCCGGTGATGACCCATGCGCCGGTGCGGCCGGGGGTGCGGAGCTTGAGGCCCGCCGCGTCGTCAAAGCTGCGGACCGCCTTGGTCGAGGTGTGGATCAGGTTGCCGTCGTGGCTGTGCAGGAAGAGAACCTTCACGTCCTTGAAGTCGTCCGCCAGCATGTCGAGCGAGGCGTTGAGCGCCACCGTGGTGTCGGCGGCAGAGCCGGCGTGGACCAGCGGAAGCTCGAAGACCTCGCTGCGCGGGAAGACGCCCGGCGTGTAGCCGAGGATGGTCCAGATGATGTCGGCGGTGCCGTCACGGACCTGGCCGTAGAGTTCGTTCGGCTTGCCGCCCATGGACATGGAGGGCGCGATCTCGACGGCGATCCGGCCGCCGCTTTCGGTCTCGATCTTTTCGGCCCAGGGCTCCAGCATGTCCTTGTGCGCGTTGGAAACGGGCGGCAGGAAGTGATGCAGGATCAGCGTGACGTCCTGTGCACTGGCCGCGGTGCCAAGCGTCGCTGCGGTCGCGGCAACGCACAGAAATTTGGAAAGTCTGGTCATCCATTCCTCCATCTGGATGTTTGCCCTTCCGGGCACTTAGTATGTAGACTTATTATAAGGGATGGCCGGGTGATCCGGTCAACCGGAAAATATGAGTACTTATTATTTCTTGCAAGTGTCTGTAAAATATTGATGTTAAGCGTTTTTGCCGTAGGGGCTGGTCCCGTGGGGCGCTCTATTTAGGCAAGTTCGACGCCTGCGAGTCACGACCGAGGAGGAGGAGAGACTTGGAAGTCTACGACATGGCGGGGCACCTGATCCGGCGTCTGCACCAGACATCGGCGAATGTCTTCTCAACCCGGACCAAGGCAGAGGGCTTCGACATCACGCCGGTGCAGTTTGCCGCCATGGGGGCGATCCGGGACAATCCCGGGATCGACCAGGCCGGTGTCGCCGCGATGATCGCCTACGACCGGGCGACGATCGGCGGGGTACTCGACCGGCTTGAACACAAGAAGTGGGTGTCCCGCAGCGTCAGCAGCAAGGACAGGCGGGCCCGCGAGGTGACCCTGACCGAGACGGGCGAGGAGATGTTCAGCCGTGTGCTGCCGGTGGTGCGCAAGCTTCAGGAGGACATCCTGCCGGGCCTCAGCGATGAAGAGCGCAGCGCCTTTCTGACGCTCGCCCGCAAGGCCGCGTCCGAGGCGGCCCAGGCCTAACCCGCGCCGGTCCTTCCCCCCGAAAATCGAATCATCAGCTTTGGTGCCCGGGCCATGCGGTCCGGCGCTCTTTCTGTTCGTGCAGTCGAAAATGACGTTTCCACAATGCCTTGCGTGAAAATGATATGCCTACATATCGTTATTGACGCATTATAGTAAGTATAGTTACTAATTGAGGCGGGCCTTGCCCGAATGGATCGCGAGGAGGAGCGTCGATGCAGTACTACCTGGAAGGTTTTCGCAGTGGAGATCCCGATGTCCGGGAGGCCGCACCCTGTCGCCGGGAGTATTCCGGCCTGTCCGGCCTGCCGGAGAAGGTCGACGTCCTGATCGCGGGCTGTGGTCCGGCGGGGCTTTGCCTTGCGGCGCAACTTTCGCAGTTCCCCGAGATCGACGTGATGATCGTCGAGCGCAAGCCCGGCCCGATGGAGAAGGGGCAGGCGGACGGGGTGAACACCCGCTCGATGGAGATGTTCCAGGCCTTCGGCTTCGGCGAGAAGGTCAAGCGCGAGAGCTACTGGGTGAATCAGACCACCTTCTGGACCCCGGACCCGGCGAACCCTGCGCATATCAAGCGGATCGGACGGGTGCAGGACGTGGCCGACGATTCCTCGGAGATGCCGCACACGCTGATCAACCAGGCCCGCATCCACGAGTTGTTCCTGGACATCATGCGCAAGGCGCCGCGCCGGATCGAGCCGGATTACGGCTGGTCGGTGCAGGACCTGACCATCGACCCGACGACGGAGGATCACCCGGTCACGGTGACGCTGGAAAATACCGGCGTGAACGCGGGCGATACGAAGACCGTGCGGGCGAACTACGTCGTCGGCTGCGATGGCGCCCGCTCCAACGTGCGCAAGGCGATCGGCGGGACGCTTCACGGCGACGCGGCCCATCAGGCCTGGGGCGTGATGGACATCCTCGCCAACACCGATTTCCCGGATATCCGGCAGAAGTGCATCGTGGCCTCCGCCAGCGAGGGCAACGTGCTGATCCTCCCGCGCGAGGGGGGATACTTGTTCCGCATGTATGTCGAACTCGACAAGCTCAACCCGGATGAGCGCGTGGCCAGCCGCAACCTGACATCGGAGCATATGATCGCAGCCGCCAACCGGATCATGAAGCCCTACACGGTCGACGTGAAGCAGGTGGTCTGGTGGTCGGTCTACGAGATCGGGCACCGCATGACCGACCGGTTCGACGATGTGCCGGAGGGGCAGGACCGGGACCCGCGCGTTTTCACGGCGGGGGATGCCTGTCACACCCACAGCCCCAAGGCGGGGCAGGGGATGAACGTCTCGATGCAGGATTCCTTCAACCTCGGCTGGAAGCTGGCCCATGTGTTCCAGAAGCGTGCCGCCCCAAGCCTGCTGCGCAGCTACTCGGCCGAGCGCTGGGCAGAGGCGAAGCGTCTCGTGGACACGGACCACCAGTGGGCCCGCATCATGTCGGCCCCGCCGGGCGAGTCGGAACTCGACGGGTCGGACATGCCGCGCATCCAGAAGCAGTTCATCGAGAACCTCGAGTTCACGGGGGGCCTCGCGGTGGAATATGCGCCCTCCGCCCTGACGGGCGAGGCGACCCATCAGGCGCTGGCCACGGGGCTTGGCGTCGGGCGCCGCTTCCATTCGGCCCCGGTGGTGCGGCTGTCGGATGCGATGCAGATGCAGCTGGGCCATGTGGCGCAGGCGGACGGCCGCTGGCGGCTCTATGCCTTTGCGGGCAGCGCAGACGGTTCCGCGCCCGGCTCGGCGATCCACAGTCTGGCGGACTGGCTGGCGACGGACGCGGCCTCCCCGGTGCTGAAATACACTCGCGCGGACGAGGATATCGATGCGGTGATCGACCTGCGGGCCGTGTTCCAGCAGACTTTCGAGGATCTCGCCTATGAGCAGATGCCGGCCTTGCTGAAACCGCTGAAGGGAAAGCTGGGCTTGCAGGACCACGAGAAGGTCTTCTGCGTCGATCACAAGGGGATGGGGGATATCTTCGAGATGCGCGGCATCGACCGGACGCAGGGCTGCATGGTGATCGTGCGGCCGGATCAATACGTCGCCCATGTCCTGCCGCTGGGGGCCTACGACGCGCTTGCCGCCTTCTTTGACGGTATCCTGCTGCCGCCTGCGGCAGAGGTGGCGCGGCTGCGTTCTTAACGAGTGAGCGGTCCCTTCCGAAGTCCGTCTTCGGGAGGGGCGACTGGTTCAGCGGCCGTCCCTCGGGGCGGCCGTTTTGCCCTCTCAGCGCCGCCGCCCCGCGAGGCGGATCGCGATTGTCTGCCGAACGCCGCCCTAGCGTTGCAGCCGCCGGACGATCCGGCCGCGCACCTCTTCCGGCTCGTCCCCGAGGGCGCGCATCAGGGCCGCCAGATCGCCGCGCGTGCCGTGCAGCTGATCGATCAGCCCCATCACCATGGCGAGGGCCTCGTCCCCCAGATCGAAATCGTCGCAGAGATCGCAGAGCAGTTCGATCCGGGCCACGTCCACCTGCCGGTAGACCTGTCGCCCCTCTGCATCGGCAGGATGGATCACCTCGGCACGCAGGAACCGCACGAGGCGCGGCCGGTCGAGCCGCCCGACGGCGGCGATGACCTCCTCCTCGGAGTAGAAGCCCGTCGCGGTCATGGCATGCCCTCCTTGCGGGGATTGTAGCCGTTGCGCTTGCCCCAGTCCTCCATGAAGCGGGCGAGGTCGTCATCCACTTTCGGCGGCATGACGATGCGCAACTCGATCCGCTGATCGCCCGCGGGACGCCCAGCGGCGGCGATGCCGCGCCCCTTGAGGCGGAGCGTCCGCCCGCTGCTCGTCCCCTTCGGCACGGTGACCTTGACCGGCCCGGCGATGGTCGGTGCCTCGACCTTGGCACCCAGCACGGCCTCGTAGAGGGTGATCGGCAGGGTCGTGACGATGTCGTCGCCCTCGCGGGTGAAGACCGGATGCGGGCGGATCGAGAGGGTGACATAGGCGTCCCCCGCTGCTCCGCCGCCGTGGCCCGGGCCGCCCTTGCCCCGCAGGCGCAGGGTCTGGCCTTCGTGGACGCCTCGGGGGATCTTCACCTCGAGCGCGCCGCCATCGGGCAGGGTGATCCGCATCGACCCGCCATTGGCCGCGTCCAGGAACGGGACCTCCAGCGCGTAATGGGTATCGGCCCCGCGCGCCTGGTAGGCGTGGGAGCGGAACGAGGCGCCCTCCCTTCCGGCATGGCGGCGCAGGAACTCGGCAAAGATGTCCTGTTCATCGCCGAACCCTTCGTAGCGCGCGCCCTGCCGGTAGGGGTTGTCGGGCTGTTCGGCAAAATCGCGGTAGAAGGTCCGCTCCTGCGGGCGCTCCTGACCGCTGGCATCAATCTCGCCGCGGTCGTAACGGGCGCGGGTCTCGGGGTCCTTCAGCAGATCATGCGCCGCTCCGGCGGCCTTGAACCGCGCTTCGGCTGCCGCATCGCCGGGATGGAGATCGGGATGGCTCTCCTTCGCGATCTTCCGGTAGGCTTTCTTGATCTCGTCGGCCGTGGCGGTTTTCGAAACGCCCAGCACGTCATAGGGGTCTTCGCTCATGGCAGGTCCACCCGTGAGTCTTGTCGCCTGATTAGAGCGCCCGCAGGGCCCGTGCGCAACCGGCCATCCCGTCGCGGGGGCGAGTCGGGGGCAGGGCAACCCGCGGGAGGCGGCCGCCCCGCCGCCCGCGGTTTCCGGTTTGGCCCGCGCTTGGCACGCCTGTGACCCGGTTCTGAGGCGAGGTTGCACGCCGATTGTGCGATCTAAGTCATTGAAAAGATTTGTCTTCGGAATTCCCGGTCCGGGCCGCTCTCGAAAATCTTACTGATTTGATCTGGAACAAGGTTGCAAGTTTTCCCTGAGTGAAACTATCAGAAACCAGCCGCGCTCCCGAGGTACCCCCATGGAACTCAGACAGATTGACGCCACCGACCGTTCGCTCTCCCTCGGAGAGGCGCGACGGGGCTACAGGGGCAGGGTTGTCTGCATTCTTCCCATTGCCGGGAACGGGCGTCTGGCACCGAGCGAGATGGAGCGCCGCCTGATCGAGATGGGCTTCATCGAGGGGGTCGAGGTCTCCGTGATCCATGAGGGCCCCTTCGGCCGTGATCCGATCGCCGTGCGCGTGGGCGAGGCGACTGTCGCCATGCGCCGCCGCGATGCCATGGCCATCCTGACGGAATAGGGCAGACATGCGTGACATGACGACGGATATCGGCGACGGGATCATCCGGGTCGCCCTGGTCGGTGCGCCCAATTGCGGCAAGACCTCGCTGTTCAACGCGCTGACGGGGGCGAACCAGCGGGTCGGCAACTATTCGGGCGTCACGGTCGAACGCAAGGTCGGCATGGCCCAGACCCCGGCGGGCCGGACGCTGCGGATCACCGACCTGCCAGGCACCTACAGCCTGCGGGCGCGCAGCCCCGACGAGGTGGTCACCCGCGAGATCATCCTGGGCACGCGGGCGGACGCCGAGCCGATCGACCTGCTGATGGTGGTGGTGGACGCCACCCACCTGCGCCCCGGTCTGCGCCTTGCACGAGAGTTGCGGGACTGTGGCCTGCCGCTGCTGATCGTCGTGAACATGATCGATATCGCCCGCCATCGCGGGATCGAGATCGACCTCGACCTTCTGTCGCAGGAGATCGACCTGCCCGTCGTGGCCTCCACCGCGGTGCGGCGGGCCGGGATGCAGGATCTCTGGTCGCGCCTCGATACGCTTGCAACTGCCGGCCTGCCGCCGCGTGTCGCCTCCGGCTGGGCGCCGCCCACCGCCGCCGATCTGCGCGCCGCCCTGCGCGAGGCGGACCGGGTCATCGCGCTGAGCGTGCGCACGCCGGAACGCCGCCGCAGCCTTTCGGAATGGATCGACGGCGTGCTGCTGCATCCGGTGGCCGGGCCGATCATCCTGCTGCTGATCATGTTTGCCATGTTCCAGGCTGTCTTCGCCGGGGCGGCCCCGCTGATGGATGCGATCTCGGCCCTGATCGAGGGCGTGTCGGCCACGATCAGCGCGGTGCTGCCCGAGGGGTTGCTGCGCGGCTTCCTTGTGGACGGGGTGATTGCCGGGGTCGGCAGCGTCGTGGTCTTCCTGCCGCAGATCATCATCCTCTTTGCCTTCATCCTGATCCTCGAAGACCTCGGCTATATGGCGCGGGCGGCCTTCCTGATGGATCGGATCATGGGCCATGCGGGCCTGCACGGGCGGGCCTTCATCCCCCTGCTGTCGAGCTTTGCCTGCGCCATTCCGGGCATCATGTCGGCCCGCGTCATCGACGATGAGAAGGACCGCCTCACCACGATCCTGATCGCCCCGCTGATGACCTGCTCGGCGCGGATCCCGGTCTATACGCTGCTGATTGGGGCCTTCGTGCCCGCGCGCAGCATTGGCCCGGGGATCGGATTGCAGGGGCTGGTCATGTTCGGCCTCTTCGCCGCGGGTGTCATCAGCGCTTTGCTGGTGGCTTTCGTCAGCCGGATGCTCTTCCGCCGGCACGAGATCGCGGCCCCGCTGATGCTGGATCTGCCCGACTACAAGGTGCCGCAGGCGCGCGGCGTGCTGCTGGGCCTCTGGCAGCGGGCGCGGGCCTTCCTGCGCCGGGCCGGGACCATCATCTTCATGGCCAGCGTCGCGGTCTGGGTCCTCTCGACCTTCCCCTACGCCCCGGCAGAGGCGACGGAACCCGCGATCAACTACAGTTTCGCGGCGATGATCGGCCATCTGCTGCACCCGTTGCTGGCACCCATCGGGTTCAGCTGGGAGATCTGCGTGGCCCTCGTCCCGGGCATGGCGGCGCGGGAAGTGGCCGTGGCCGGGCTCTCGACGGTTTACGCGGTTTCCGGGGGCGAGGGCGCCCTCGGCACGGCGCTCGCCACGCACTGGAGCCTCGCCACCGGGGTGTCGCTCATCGTCTGGTACATCTTCGCGCCGCAATGCCTGTCGACCCTCGCCGTCATCCGGCGCGAGACCGGCAGCGCACGCTGGATGTGGATCGCCGTGGGCTACATGTTCGGCCTCGCCTACGCGGCCAGCTTCCTCGCCTATCACCTCGTCCAGTCGCTGGGCGGCTGACTGGCAGCGCGGGCTGCGACCTGTCGTCGAGGGATGCGAAAGTCCTTGCGGTGGGCCCGTCAGGGTGGTCATAAATAATCCAAATTTCGAATGTTTGGCGGGGAATCTGCATATCGCAGATGCATGTTCCGCCTGTTGAACCGGCCCCGTCGCCCGGGGCCGTGCTGTTGCGAGGGTCCGATGCGCCGAATGATTGCCCTGTGCCTGTTGCTGTTCTCTCCGCCGGTGCAGGCCGGCACGGTCGAGATCGTCCCGCGGGAGGTGACGGTCTGGAAATCGGTCTTCGGGCAGGTCGAGGCGCGGGTGGAGATCCCGGCGCGGGCCCGCATCGGCGGGACGCTCGTCGCGCTGTCGGTGACAGAGGGCGACGCGGTCACGGCGGGGCAGGAACTGGCGCGGGTCGAGGACGACAAGCTGCAGTTCCAGATCGACGCGCTGGACGCGCAGCTGGCAGCGGCGCAGGCGCAGCTCGACACGGCGCAGTCCGACCTGACGCGGGGCACTGCCCTGTCCGAGCGCGGCGTGATCACGGCGCAGGCGCTGGAGCAGTTGCAGACCACCGTGGATGTCACCGCCTCGACGATCCGCAGCCTGACGGCGCAGCGGCTGGTGGTGGAGCAGCAGATCCGCGAGGGTGCGGTGCTGGCGCCGCAGGACGGCATCGTCCTGTCGGTCCCGGTGGCGCGGGGCTCGGTCGTGACCATGGGCGAGAGCATTGCCAGCATCGGCGGCGGCGGGACGTTCCTGCGGCTGAACATCCCCGAGCGCCACGCCGACGACCTGTCGGAAGGCGACGAGATCGTCCTTGCCGGCGCAGATGGCGAACGTAGCGGCACGCTGGTGAAGCTCTATCCGCTGATCGAGGGCGGCCGCCTGCAGGCCGACGTGGAGGTCGAGGGGCTCGACACCCGCTTCGTTGGGCGGCGTCTGACCGTGCGCCTGCCGGTGGGCACGCGCCGGGCGCTGCTGGTGCCGGACACTGCGCTGAGCCACGCAGGGGGCCTCGACTTCGTCACGGTGAAGGCCGGGGAGGGGACGCTGCAACGGGTGGTCGTGCCGGGAGAGATGCTCACGCTGGACGGGGTGACCCTGCGCGATGTCCTGACCGGGCTGGAACCCGGCGATGTGGTGGTGACCCCCGATGAGTGACCCAAAAGACGACCACGGGCCGGCGCCCACGGGCCGGCTGGGCCTTGCCGGCTGGCTGACGCGGGGCTTCATCGCCTCGCCGCTGACCCCGCTCCTGCTGCTGGCGGCCGTGGCGGTGGGGCTGATCGCGCTCGTCTCGCTCCCCCGCGAGGAAGAGCCGCAGATCTCGGTGCCGCTGGTGGATATCCATGTGCAGGCGGCCGGGCTCAAGGCCGAGGATGCCGTCAAGCTGGTGACAGAGCCGCTGGAAACCATCGTGAAGGGCATCGACGCGGTCGAGCATGTCTATTCGGACACCCGCGACGATCAGGTCATGGTCACGGCGCGGTTCGAGGTGGGGGTGCCCTCGGACACCGCGATCCTGCGGGTGCGCGACAAGATCATGGCCAACCTCGACCGTATTCCCGTCGGCATCCCCGAACCGCTGGTGGTCGGGCGCGGGATCAACGACGTGGCCATCGTCACGCTGACCTTTTCGCCGGTTGCCGGGCAGGAGGCGGTCACCGCCGCCGATCTGACCCGCGTCGCCCGCGAGGTGGAGGCCCGGCTGGCGCGCACCCCGGATGTGGGGCTGACCTATATCATCGGCGCGACGGACGAGGCCCTGCGCATCGCGCCCGACCCGGAGCGGCTGGCGCTCCACGGGGTGACGCTGCAACAGCTGGCCGCCAAGGTGGAGGGCGCCAATACCGCCACGCCGGGCGGGACCCTGCGCGAGGGCGGCCAGCAGCTGGGCCTCGTCATCGGGCGCACGCTGACATCGCCTGAGGAGATCGGGAACCTCGAACTCACCGCCCGCGACGGGCGCACGATCTATGTCCGGGACGTGGCCGAGGTCGCGCTGGTGTCCGATCTGGACGAACAGCACGTGGCCACCCTGCGTCGCGCGGGCGATCAGATCATCCGGATGCCGGCCGTCACCCTTGCGGTGGCGAAACGCGCGGGCGCCAATGCCGTCGTCGTGGCCGAGACGATCCTGCACCAGGTCGAGGAGATGAAGGGCGGCACGATCCCCGATACGCTCGAGGTCGAGGTGACGCGCGACTACGGCGAGACAGCGGACGAGAAGGCGAACGAACTGCTCTTCCACCTCGCGCTTGCCACCGTCTCCATCGTGGCGCTGGTGCTTTTCACCATCGGCTGGCGCGAGGCGGCGGTGGTGGCCATCGTCATTCCGGTCACCATCCTGCTGACCCTCTTTGCCGCGTATTTCATGGGCTACACCCTGAACCGCGTCTCGCTCTTCGCGCTGATCTTCTCCATCGGGATCCTCGTGGATGACGCCATCGTGGTGATCGAGAACATCGCCCGCCACTGGGCGCTGGACCCGTCGAAATCGCGCCGCGTGGCCGCGATCGAGGCGGTCGCCGAGGTCGGCAATCCCACCATCGTCGCCACGCTGACGGTGGTTGTGGCGCTGCTGCCGATGCTCTTCGTTTCGGGGCTGATGGGGCCTTACATGTCGCCGATCCCGGCCAATGCCTCCTCGGCGATGATCTTCTCCTTCTTCGTGGCAGTCACGATCACGCCCTGGCTGATGCTGAAGGTGGCCGGTGGGGCAAAGCTTGCGGCCCACGGAAGCCATGGTGACGGGCACAGTGACGGGCAAGGAGCGCTGACCCCGATGGGCCGGGTCTATGCCCGCTTTGCCCGGCCGATCCTTGCGCGCAAGTCGGTGGCCGCCGTCTTCCTGCTGACGGTGATCGTGCTCAGCTTCGGGTCTCTCGGGGCGCTCTACACGAAGCATGTGACGGTCAAGCTGCTGCCCTTCGACAACAAGTCGGAACTGTCGGTGGTGATCGACCTGCCCGAAGGCACTTCGGTCGAGGTGAGCGATGCGTTGGCCCAGCAGGCGGCGCGAACCGCCCTGACGCTGCCGGAGGTGCTGTCGGCCCAGACCCATGCGGGCACGGCCTCGGCCTTCAACTTCAACGGATTGGTGCGGCACTACTACCTGCGCCAGGGCAGCGAGATGGGCGATGTGCAGATCAACCTTGCGCCCAAGGGCGACCGGGACCGGACCAGCCACGATATTGCCCAGGACCTGCGCGGGGCGCTCTCGGCGCTCGACCTGCCGGAGGGGGCGGTTCTGAAGGTGGTCGAGCCGCCACCCGGCCCGCCGGTGATCGCCACGTTGCTGGCGGAAATCTATGGCCCCGACGGGGACACCCGGCGCGAGACCGCGCAGGCCGTCCGCGCGGCCTTTGACGCCGTGCCCTATGTCGTCGACGTGGACGACAACTACGGCATCCGGCCGCCGCGCCTGCGGGCGGTGCTGGAGGCCTCCGAACTCGATTTCTTCCAGGTGCAGGAGGCGGATGCACTCCAGACCCTGCAATTGCTCAACGGCAGCACCACGGTCGGCTATTCCCACCGCGGGGCGGGCCGTCGTCCGATCCCCATCGTGATCGCCCGCGATCGGGCGCAGCGCGTGCTGGACAGCGAAACGCTGTCGACGCCGGTGCCCGCCAATGCGCTGCCCGGCGGGCGCGGCGTGGTGGAACTGGGCGACGTGGTCAGGATCGAGGAGGAGCGGGCGTCCTACCCGATCTTCCGGCACAACGGCTATGACGTGATCATGGTGATGGGGGAACTGGCCGGAGCCTACGAGGCACCGCTCTACGGGATGCTGGCCGTGGCGGACCGGCTGGAGGCGATGGACTGGCCCAACCCCGGGGCGAAACCCGTCGTGTCCATGCATGGCCAGCCCGAGAGCACGGCGCAGGCCACGCTGCTCTGGGACGGGGAATGGGAGGTGACCTGGGTCACCTTCCGGGACATGGGCGCGGCCTTCGCCGTGGCGCTTCTGGGGATCTACATCCTCGTCGTGGCGCAGTTCGGCTCCTTCCGGCTGCCGCTGGTGATCCTGACTCCGGTGCCGCTGACCTTCCTTGGCATCATGGTGGGCCACTGGCTGTTCGGGGCGCCCTTCTCGGCCACCTCGATGATCGGGTTCATCGCGCTTGCGGGGATCATCGTGCGCAACTCGATCCTGCTCGTGGACTTCATCCGCCATGCCCGCCCGGACGGGGCGGTCACCGTGGAGGTGCTGATCGAGGCCGGGGCGACACGGTTCAAGCCGATCCTGCTGACCGCCATCGCCGCGATGATCGGTGCGGCGGTGATCCTGACGGACCCGATCTTTCAGGGGCTCGCGATCTCGCTGCTCTTCGGGCTGCTGACCTCGACGGCGCTGACCGTTCTGGTCATTCCGGCGATCTACCGGCTGTTCAAGACCTGACACCGGCGGGGGCGGCTGGTGCCGCGCCCCGCCGACAGGGGCCTGCGCCGTTACTTCGGGGCCATCCGCAGCGCGCCGTCGAGGCGGATCACCTCGCCGTTCAGCATCCGGTTTTCGAGGATATGTTTCGCCAGCGCCGCGTATTCCGCCGGATCGCCGAGGCGGGCCGGGAAGGGCACGCTGGCGCCGAGGGAGGCCTGCACCTCCTGCGGGAGACCGGCCATCATCGGCGTGCCGAAGATGCCCGGCGCGATGGTCACCACGCGGATGCCATGGCGCGACAACTCGCGGGCGGCGGGCAGGGTCAGCGCCGCGACGCCGCCCTTGGAGGCCGCATAGGCCGCCTGTCCGATCTGCCCGTCCTGCGCCGCGATCGAGGCGGTGTTGATGATCACCCCCCGTTCGCCATCGGCGCCGGGCGCATTCTTCGCCATGGCATCGGCGGCCAGCCGCAGCATGTTGAAGGTGCCGACGAGGTTGATCTGCACCGCGCGGGCAAAGCTTTCCAGCCGGTGCGGCCCCTCGCGGCCCACGATCTTCTCGCCCGGGGCGACGCCCGCGCAGTTCACCAGCGCGTCGAGCTGGCCGAAGGTCTCCAGCGCGCAGGCGACGGCGGCCTGACCGTCGGCCTCGCTGGTCACGTCGCAAAGCTTGAACTGCGCGGCCGCGCCAAGTTCGGCCTGTTTTGCCGCGCCCGCCTCGGCGTTCATGTCCGCCAGCACGACGCGCGCGCCTGCCTCCACCGCCATCTGTGCCACGGCCGCGCCAAGGCCCGAGGCCCCGCCGGTGATCAGGATCACCCTGTCTTCAAGTTGCATGTGTTTCTTCCTCCCTTGCCGCACGCAGGCGGCTCCTGCCTCCCGTGATAGGGGCGGGGACGGAAGGGATCAATTCCGGTGCATGTCGCAGGCACCGGAACGCAGCGTGCCGGGCCCGATCCCGGGCCCGGCAGCGATGGGCAGATCAGAGGCCCGCGATCTCGACGCCCTCGGCCTCCAACCCGCGGCGCAGGGCGCGGGCCATGTCGACGGCGCCCTGCGTGTCGCCATGCAGGCAGATCGTGTCGATCCGGCAGGGGATGTGCTTGCCGCTCTCGGTGATGATCGCACCGGCCTTGAGCATGTCGAGGATGCGCGCCGTGATCGCCTGCGGATCATGCAGCACCGCGCCGGGCTGGCCGCGTGCGACCAGCGTGCCGTCATCGTTGTAGGCGCGATCGGCAAAGATCTCGCCCGCCCAGTTGCAACCGATGTCGCGCACGACCTCTTCCATCGCCGTGGCGGCCAGCACCATGATCACGATGTCCGGCTGCACCTTCAGCGCCGCCTCGTAGCAGGCCCGGGCCATCGCCCCATCCTCGGAACACATGTTGGACAGCGCGCCGTGCAGCTTAAGGTGCCGCACCTCGCCGCCTGCCGCGCGGGCCATCGCCTGTGCCGCGCCCAGCTGGTAGGTGATCATGTTGGCCAGTTCCGCGTGGCTCATCGGGATGCGACGACGGCCGAAGCCCTTGAGGTCGTTGAACCCGGGGTGGGCGCCGATGCCCACGCCGTTCTCCAGTGCCTGCCGCATGGTCTGCGCCATCACGTCCGGGTCGCCCGCGTGGAAGCCACAGGCGATGTTGGCCGAGGAGATCACCTCCATCAGCGCGGCATCGTCGCCCTTGGTCCAGTCGCCGAAGCCTTCGCCGATGTCGGAATTCAGGTCCACCTTGAGCATGTTCATTCCTCCAGCTCTCTTCCGGCCGTGACGCCGCTGATCAATGTATAGGCCAGCAGGTCGGGGATGCTGGCCGGGTCGCGCACCAATGGCTTGGCCGCCCGGCGCAGGGTCTTGAGCCGCGCGGCATAGGTGGCGGCGAGGCGATCCGCCTCCTCGATCCCGATACGCTGGAAGCGGAGCTGCGCGCCAAGCGGCGCCTGCGCCACGCGGGCAAGGTCGGGGCCGATGACGGTGCCGATGCGGGGGTAGCCGCCGATGGTCTGGCATTCCGCCAGCAGCACGTAGGGCTGCCCGTCGCCGGTCATCTGGAGGTCACCCTCAAGGATGAAGTCCGACGACAGGCCCGAGGTGACCTCGGCCGCGAAGGGCGGGGCCTCGGTCTCCAGCCGCACGCCCTGCCGGTTGGCGGTGGCGGAGCGGGTGAATTCCGTCTCCTCGAAACGTGCCAGCGTCTCGGGCGAGAAGAGGCCGGTCTGGGGTCCCTCGATGAAGCGGATTGTGCCGCCGGTGAAGCGCGCCTCGGGGATAAGGCCCATGGCGGGCGCCTCCGGCGCGGGATCGGCGCCAAGGGGCAGGCGGTCGCCATCTTTCAGCAGCGCGCCGAGGCCTGCGGTCAGATGCGCGCTGCGGCTGCCGAGCAGGGGCGTGGTCGCGATTCCGCCGGCAGGGGTGAGGTAGCCATAGGTGCCGCCCTCTGCCGCGCCGATGGTCAGGCGCTGGCCCGGTTCCAGCAGGTGGCTGGCGTTCCAGCGGATGTCGCGCTGATCGATGCGGGCCCGCATCGGCGCGCCGGTCAGGGCGATGCGCATAGGCGCGTCCACCTCGAAGGTGCCGCCCATGCCCGCCATCTCGATGGCGGCAGAGGGGGCACGCAGACCCAGCAGGGCCGCCGCCTCGTGAAGGGCGAGGGGATCGGCCGCGCCACCGCGCGAGAGGCCGATATGCGCCATGTCCGGGCGTCCGGTGTCCTGAATGCTGACCCCGGGACCGGCAGAGCGGATGAGGAGCGCGGCCGTCATGAGCGGATCTCGCAGCGGGCGCCGCCCTCCGGATCATTGGCGGCCAGAAGGCTGTCCATCTGCGCGCCCGAGACCGGCACGAGGCGCAGCTCGTCTCCGGCTCGCAGCGGCACCGGGGTCTCGGCCTCGGGGCGGAAGGCGCGGAAGGCACAGCGCCCGACCTGCCGCCAGCCGGTGGGCGAGGGATTGGGGAAGAGCGCAAGCTGGCGCACCGCAAGGGCGATGGCCCCGCGCGGCACCTGCGGATTGATCGCGGACATGCGCGGCAGGTCCAGCGCCTGGGGCAGCAGGCCGAGGTAGGGCTGGCCGGGGGCGAAACCGATGGCCAGCACCCGCAGGGGCGTCTCGGCGATGGTGCGGATCACGGTCTCTGCCGTGAGGCCCGAGAGCTGGGACACCTCTGCGAGGTCGGGGCCATGCGCGCCGCCAAAGGCCACCGGGATGTGCCAGACCCGCGCGGCGGGTTCAGGCCGGGCCTCGCGCCAGTCGTGGCCCTCCAGCAGGCGGGCGATCCGGGCCCGCAGCGCGATCCTATCCGTCGCCTCGGGGTCATAGCGGAAGAGGACGGATGTGAGGCTGGGCATGACGCGCAGCACACCCTCGGGCGGATCGGCCTGTGCGCGGTCATTGAGAACCTGCGCGGCGGCCGTTGCCCAGGGGGCGGCGGTCAGCGCGAACCGCACCAGCCAGCCATCCCGCCCGAGGGGCAGGATTTCGGCCGGGGGGCGCGTCGGGGCATTGGCATCGTCGAACATGCTGTCTTGTACCCTGTCGGTGGGGCCCCTTCCTCTTTTCTTTTCGCCTGTCTGAGCGGCCTCGGGAGAGGGGCATTCAAAGTTTTCATTGACACAAGATGCAAAACGCCGACAAATTGTCAACGTTATGACAGTGAGGTGAAGATAACTTCACCCTTTCGACAGGAGAATGAAGATGAACAAGTTCGTGCTCACCGTCGCCGCGGCGATGGGGATCGCCACGGCTGCCCAGGCCCAGACCTGGGACATGCCGACGCCCTATGGCGATGCCACCTTCCACACCCAGAACATCCGCGAGTTCGCCGAAGACGTGGCCGAGGCCACCGGCGGCGCCCTCACCATCGAGGTCCATTCCGCGGGCTCGCTCTTCCCCCATGGCGAGATCAAGAACGCCGTCCGCTCGGGGCAGGTCCCGCTGGGCGAGTTCTTCCTCTCCACGCTGGCGAACGAGGACCTCGCCTTCGGGATGGACAGCCAGCCCTTCCTTGCCACCAGCTACGACGATGCCGAGGCACTCTGGGCCGCTCAGAAGCCGGTGATCGAGGAGTTGCTGGCCAAGCAGGGCCTCAAGCCGCTCTTCTCCGTCGCATGGCCGGCGCAGGGGCTTTACACCAACGGCGAGATCGCCACCGTCGATGACCTCGCCGGTCTGCGGTTCCGGGCCTACAACCCGGCGCTGGAGCAATTCGCCACGCTCGCCAAGGCCGCGCCTGTCCAGGTCGAGGCCGCGGATATCCCGCAGGCCTTCACCACCGGTCAGGTCGAGGCGATGATCACCTCGCCCTCCACCGGCGCCAACTCCAAGGCCTGGGACTTTGTCGACACCTACACCCAGATCGATGCCTGGGTGCCCAAGAACATCGTCGTGGTGAACCAGCGGGCCTTCGACCGTCTGGGCGCCGACGTGCAGGAGGCCGTGCTGGCCGCCGCCGCTGAGGCCGAGACCCGCGGCTGGGAGATGTCCAAGGCCGAGGCCGAGGCCAAGACCGCCGAGATGAAGGCCAACGGCATGACCATCGCCGCCCCGAGCGCCGCCTTGACCGAGGGTCTTCAGGCCATCGGCGCCCAGATGCTCGACGGCTGGAAAGAGAAGGCCGGGCCGGAGGCCATGGCGATCCTTGAGGCCTACGAGGCACGGTGATCCGGCTGCGGCCTGTCCTTCAAGGGGCGGGCCGTTTCGTCATCTGAGGCCCCGTGACAGAGGCCGACCGCCGCCTTGTCCGGCCGGTTGCCTTGCTCGTCGCCGCCCGGTCCCGGGACGCGCGCCTGCATCGCGGCGCGACCGGGCCGCCCCACAGGTCGCCTGCCGCCGCTTCTTGGTTTCCCGCGCGTCGCGGGGCGAGGCGGCGGTTCCCCATCTCGTCCAGCCCATCAGGGAGGCCCCGCCATGCGCCGCCTGCTCGATACGCTCTACCTGATTTCCGGCGCGCTTGCCGCGCTGTCGATCCTCGCGATCTGCCTGCTCGTCAGTGCGCAGGTCGGTCTCAACATCCTCGCCCGCCTCGGCGGACCGTCGCTGTCCTACACGATCCCGTCCTATGCCGATTTCGCGGGCTACATGCTGGCCGCGGCCAGCTTCCTCGCCCTCGCGCCGACGTTCCGCCACGGCGGGCATATCCGGGTGAACCTCTTCCTGTCGCGGATGGGGGAGGGCGGACGCTGGGCGTTGGAGCTCTTCTCCCTCGCGGTCGCCGGCTGCGCCATGGCCTACGCAGCGTGGTATGCGCTCGCCCTGCTGCTCGAGAGCCACCACTACGGCGACAAGTCCACCGGCATGATCGCCATCCCGATCTGGATCCCCCAGATCGTCATGGTGGCGGGGCTGATCCTTCTGACCCTCTCGATCTTCGACCGGCTGGTGGAGAGCCTTCTGGCCCGCCGTCCCGTCCTGATCGACGACACGACCGAATGAGGAGCGCCTGACATGTCCGATCCCGTCGTCTTCTCCATCCTCCTCGGTCTGCTGCTGGTGCTTCTGGCCAGCGGCGTCTGGGTCGCCGTCTCGCTGCTGGTCGTGGCGCTGGCGGGGCTGACCTTCTTCTCCAACGCGCCCACGGGGCTGGTGCTGGCCACCACGCTCTGGGGCCACAGCCACAGTTGGCCGCTGGCGGCGCTGCCGCTCTTCATCCTGATGGGAGAGATCCTGCTGCGCTCCTCCCTGTCGAAGGACATGTTCAGCGGGCTGGCGCCCTGGCTGACCCGGGCACCGGGGCGGCTGCTGCATGTCAACGTGCTGGGCTGCGCGATCTTTGCCGCGGTCTCGGGCTCCTCCGCCGCCACGGCGGCCACCATCGGGCGGATGTCGGTGCCGGAGCTGATGCGGCGCGGCTATCCCGAAAGCCTCGTGCTCGGCACGCTGGCAGGGTCCGCCACGCTGGGCTTCCTGATCCCGCCCTCGGTGATCCTGATCGTTTACGGCGTGGCGACCGAGCAATCCATCGCCCGGCTCTTCATCGCGGGCATCCTGCCGGGGATCATGCTGGTCGCGCTCTTTGGCGGCTACGTGGCGCTGCGGGCGTGGATGTCGCCGGGGCTGATCCCGGTGGAAGAGGCGCAGTATTCCCTGCGGGAGAAGCTGCGCGCCTCGCGCAGCCTCCTGCCCGTGGTGCTGCTGATCGGCGGGGTGATCGGGACGATCTACACCGGCGTCGCCTCGCCCACGGATGCGGCGGCGGTGGGCGTGCTCTTCTCGCTGATCCTCGCGGTCTCCACCGGCAGCTTCAGCCGCAGCGACTTTTTCGAGGCGCTGATGTCGGCCATGCGGACAAGCGCGATGATCGCCTTCATCCTGCTGGGGGCGGCGGTGCTCTCGGTCGCCATGGGCTTCACCGGTATCCCGCGCAACCTCGCCGCCTGGATCGGGACCTTCGGCCTGTCGTCCTATGCGCTGCTGGCGGTGCTGACCCTGTTCTTCATCGTGCTGGGCTGCTTCCTCGACGGGATCTCGGTCGTGGTGCTGACCACGTCGATCATCCTGCCGATGGTCGAGGCCGCGGGGATCGACCCGCTGTGGTTCGGGGTCTACCTCGTGCTCGTGGTGGAGATGAGCCAGATCACCCCGCCGGTGGGCTTCAACCTCTTCGTGATACAGGGGCTGACCGGCTCCAACATCATGAAGATCGCCAAGGCGGCGCTGCCCTTCTTCGGGCTGTTGTTGCTAGCGGTGCTGCTGATCACGCTGGTGCCCGGGATCGTCACTTTCCTGCCCTCCGCCATGGGGAACTGACCGCGCCGCCCGCAGCCAAGAATTTTAAGGAAAATTCTTGGGAAAAGTCTTGTTTCAAGACTTTTCCGCGCCTGCGGAGAGGGCCCGCGCGGACCCCCGGAACATTCGAATTTTCCGGTCCGGACTTTTTGAAAAGTCCGGGGGGCGTCGCATCCCCCCGGCGGGGCGGGGCAATCCGGACGGCTTCAGAGCGACGAGGCCGCGCGGCTGGCCTGGTCGTAGTAGCCCGAAAGCACGCGGAGGGCGGCGGCCAGTTCGGAAAGCTTCTCCCCCGCCATATTGCCGTCCAGCAGCGGTTCGAGCAGGCAGTCCTCGCGCACGGCGCGGTAGCTCTCGCACAGGGCGCGGCCCTTCTGGGAGGTGCGGTAGAACACCTCCTTGCCGCGCTTTTCCGTTTCGAGGAACTCCAGCTTCACCAGCTTGCGCAGGGCGTAGGTGACCGTGTGGCTGTCTTCGATGTTCAGCAGGAAGCAGATGTCGTTGAGGCGCTTGTCACGGTTGCGGTGGTTCGTGTTGTGCAGCACGAGGATCTCCAGCGGCGACATCTCGCCCCCGCCGGCCGCCGCCATGCACCGCTGCATCCAGCGCGAAAAGCTGTTGTAGGCGATCGTGAGCCCGAATTCGAATTCCGAGGCCTCGCCAGCGGGCCCTTCGGCGAGGTGCTGGGACGAGACGATGCGGCGCTGACCTGCAGCCATTGGGATCACTCCGTTCAATTCCTGCGATAACCTTCCCGTAATGCTAACGATTTCTCAATGTCTTGCCCATGGAAACCCGAGCTGTCGCGGTGCGGCGCGCGGATTTGAGGCAGTGCGGGCGGGGGCCGGCGCGGGCCACGGTTTGGGCTTTACCTTCCCCGGGCTGAGGAGGAGGCTCTGCCCGACCAATCGAGAGGACCCGCGATGACCGACCACAGCCTTTCCGCCACGCCAGACACTGTCCACTGGGGCCGCTTCTGGTCTGACCTGCCGCCGGTCAAGGAGATCGACGCGGGCGACCGGATCGTGATCGAAACGCTCTCTGGCAAGGAGGAGGTCCTGCCGGACCCGGCAAGCGGGCTGACCGTGACCGACACCCACCGGGCGATCCTCGCCGCCGACCTGCCGCGCGTCGCCCATCTGCTGACGGGGCCGGTCGCCATCAAGGGGGCGATGCCCGGCGACGTGCTGAAGATCACGATCGAGAAGATCGACCTCGGCGCCGACTGGGGCTTCAACATCGTGCGCCCCACCGCGGGCACCCTGCCGGGGGAATTCCCGGTGTCGGGCAAGGCCACCACGGTGATCCCCATCGATCGGGCCGCGAAGACCGCCAAGCTGCCCTGGGGCGCCACCTTGCCGCTGGACCCGTTCTTCGGCGTCATGGGCGTGGCCCCGCCGCCGGAGTGGGGCGAACTGGCCTCGACCCAGCCCCGCCTGCATGGCGGCAACATGGACCTGAAACTGCTGACCGAGGGCGCGGTCCTCTACTTGCCGGTCCATGTCGAGGGCGGGCTCTTCTCCTGCGGGGACGGCCACGGCTGCCAGGGCGATGGCGAGGTCTGCATCACTGCGCTTGAGACGGCGCTGACCGGCACCTTCACCTTCGACGTGCTGAAGAAGGGCGAGACTCCGATCGACTTCCCCCGCGCCGAGACGGCGGAGGAGATCATCTCCATGGGGTTCCATGCCAGCCTCGACACCGCTCTGCAGATCGCGCTGCGCCAGATGATCGCGATGATCCGCGAACACGTCGACATCTCCGAGACCGAGGCCTACCAGCTTTGCTCGCTGGCTGCCGACTTCGCGGTGACTCAATCGGTCAATCAGGAAAAGGGCGTGCACGGTCGGCTGAAGAAAGCGCTGCTGCGCCGGGGATGAACTGAGCGCCGGACGCGGCGTAATGTCCGTTTTTCGGCTGTCGCCCTCAGGGTGATCCTGCACGCGTGAGCCAAACTTTCACTTTTCCCCCGTCTCGTGCAAAGGACTTGCGCGGGATCAATAAATATTGGCTCTTCGGCAGGAGTTTGCCGGTAAAGGCGGGCATGCTGAAATAGATGCATGTGATCCGGAGCGAAACGCTGTATACAGCTGTTTTTCGTTGCCCGGTCCTTCTGTGAGGTCCGGTGTCCGTTTCATGAGTCCCCTTGCGAAAGCCAGATGTGTTGTCCCCGATGAAGATCTTCTCCGACGATCAGCGTGCGGCCGAAGCCCGCGCCACCACCAGTCTCCGCACCCGGCTGCAGGTGCCGGGGGGCGGCCATATCGTGACCATGGGCTTCCCCGGTCTGGCGATTGGCGAGGGCGGGCAGCCCGCGTCCGACCCGGAGCGGCTGGCGGCGACGCTGGATCATCCGACGATGGCGGACTGCGCGCTGCTGGTGGTGCTGGTCGAAGAGACGGAGATGCCCGCGGGGGCCTTCGACGGCCTGCGCGAGGCAGCCGCGGCCCGTGGCCTGCCGCTGGAGCATCTGCCGATCCGGGACTACGGCGTGCCGGGTGCGGCCTTCGATCAGGACTGGCAGCGGATCGCCCCGGCGGTCGCGGAACTGCTGGCGGCGGGACAGACGCTGGGCGTGTCCTGCCACTATGGCGCGGGGCGGTCGGGCACCATCGCGGCGGGGCTGCTGATCGAGCGCGGGATGTCGCTTGGAGAGGCGATCCTCGCGGTGAGGGAGCAATTCCCGGATTCGATCGAGACCGAGGGCCAGATGGCCTGGCTCCAGTCGCGCAGCCGGACCCGCGAGGGGGGACGTGCTGGCTGAAACGCGCCTTGGGTAGCGCCGCGCGGCCACAGATCACCGGATAGAAAAAAGGGGCCGCAGATGCGGCCCCTTTCGGTTTGGTCAGTCCCGGAGGGGGCTCAGTGGCTGGCGCCAGCGGCCCGGACAGCGGCGACATCGGCGGCGGTGACGGCGCTTGCGTCGTTGCCCCAGGCCGAGCGCAGGAAGCTGGCCAGTTCCGCAACCTCGTCATCGGAGAGACGGTTGGCGTAGCCCTGCATGCGCAGCGTCATCGGACGTTTCGCAGTGCCCGGCACCTCGGCCCCGTTCAGGATGATCGAGACCAGCGGCTTGGTTTCCGACCCGGTGACAAGCGCGTTGTGTGCCAGTTCCGGGAAGATCTCGGGCGCACCCTTGCCGGTCACGAAGTGGCAGGCCGAGCAGTTGTCGAGGTAGAGACGCGCACCGAGCGAGATGTCCGGGCTGGCTTCGGTCAGCATCTTGGCCGTCGCTTCGCCTGCGGCATCTGCCGGGGCCGGCGCCATCGAGCGGTGATCTGCCGCTGCGATCGTGTCCGGCAGGTCCACATCGGCGCCGTCGATCCCCTTGAGGAACGCCGCCATGGCGATGTTGTCCTCGTCGGTGAGGTGCTGGAGCGAATGCTCGACCACGAGGCCCATTTCGCCGTTGGCGGCGGAATGCGCGTTGCGGCCGGTGGCGAGGTAGAGCGCCAGTTCTTCCGTGCTCCACTGCTGGGGCGCGCTATCGGCACCGCGCAGGGCAGGGGCGTTCCAGCCGTCGATCACGCCGCCGGTGAGGAAGTTCTCGTCCGAGGCGGTGATGCCATCCTGCGACATGAAGGCGGTACGCGGGCTGTGGCAGGCCGCGCAGTGGCCCGGACCTTCGACAAGGTACTGGCCGCGGGTCTCGGCTTCGGTCGAGCTGGTGGGGGTGAAGCCCGGCTCATGGGTGAGCGCCAGCCAGTTCCACGCCCGGATGCCGAAGCGCAGGTTGAACGGGAAGGAGAGCTTGGTCTCTTCCACCTTGTTCGACACCGCGGGAACCTCGGTCATGATGTAGTCGTAGAGGGCGCGCAGGTCCTCTTCGCTCATCAGGCGATAGTTCTCGTAGGGCATCGCGGGGTAGAGGTGCGTGCCGTTCGGCGTCACGCCGTCCACCATCGCGCCACGGAAGTCGGCATAGGACCAGTTGCCGATGCCGGTGTCCTTGTCGGGGGTGATGTTGGTCGACCAGATGGTGCCCATGGGGCTGGCGATGGCACGGCCACCGGCCATGTTCTCGCCGCCATCGGCGGTGTGGCAGGCCACGCAGTCCGAGGCATGCATCACGTATTCGCCCTGACCGGGTTCTGGCTGCCAGTCGGCGGCCAGATCGGTCGCCGGTGCGCTACGCTGCACCGGCACGAAGATGAAGGCCAGCAGGGCGACGACGCCCAGAACCGCCAGCCCGGCAATGATACGGAGAAAAGTTTTCATCTACGCTCTCCTCAGACCAGCGGACGCGGGTTGGACAGGTACTGCGTCCGGATGGCGTGGACCGTGTGGTACGCCAGGCCGCCGACGAGGCCGGTGGGGTTGTACTGGGTGTTCTGCACGAAGTTGCCTGCGCCCATGGCGAAGACGTTGTGCGCCTTCCAGGTCTGGCTGAACTTGTTCACCGCGCCTTCGGTCGGGTTCGCCGACATGATGTGGCCGCCGGTGTTGTGCGTGGTCTGGTACGGACGCACGTCGTATTGCGCGCCGATGCCCTTGAAGCCCGACTGCATGACGTCCGGGTTCATGGAGGCCGCGAGTGGTTCCATCTGGGACTTCATGTACTGGTTCATCCGCAGGTCGTTGTCCTGCCAGTTGAACGTCATCCGCATCAGCGGACGGCCGTGCTTGTCCTTGTAGGTCGGATCAAGGTCGAGGTGGTTGTTGGCATAGGACATGTGCGAGCCGTGCGACCCGATCGACATGGCGTGGCCGTACCACTCGCCGATGCCTTCCTTCCAGCCTGCGCCCCACGATGCGGTGCCCTTGGGCAGCGGCATGTTGCGGATCGGCTGGCCGTTGAAGGTACCCGAACGCCAGTAGGAGCCCCCGATGAACCCGAGCGCACCGAAGTCGTTCTGGTTGACCGAGAAGTCGTCGATGCACATCCCGTTCGCGCCGTGGCCGACGAAGGGGTTGAAGTTCTCGTCCTTGAAGAACATCGAGACGCCACCGTTCATCTGGTAGGCGTAGTTCTTGCCGAGCGTGCCCATGCCGGTCAGCGGGTTGTAGGCTTCGCCCAGCCCCGAGAGCAGCATCAGGTGCACGTTGTTCAGCTGGTAGCTGGACAGGATCACGATGTCGGCGGGCTGGAAGACCTCTTCGCCGGCCTTGTGGTCCCAGTAGGTGACGCCGGTCGCGGTCTTGCCGTCTTCGGCCAGTTCCACGCGCAGCACCTCGGACTCGGTCCGGTAGGAGAAGTTGGGCTGCATCTTCAGCGCATCCAGGATCGCCGTCTGGGGCGAGGACTTGGAGTACTGGTAGCAGCCGTAGCGCTCGCAGAAGCCGCAGAAGTTGCAGGGGCCCATCTGCATCCCGTAGGGGTTGGTATAGGCCGTGGAGGCGATACCGGCAGGGGCGGGGAACGGGTGGTAGCCCGCGGCCAGGCAGGCCTCCTGGAACTTCGAGCTGTCGTAGGTCGTCGCCGTGGGGGGCATCGGGTAGTCTTCCGACCGCCAGCCCTCGAACGGGTTGCCGCCCTCGCGGATCTCGCCGTTCACGTTGCCGGCCTTGCCGGAAATCCCTGCGACCTTCTCGAAGTGGGTGAAGAAGGGCTCCATCTCGTCATAGCTGACGGGATAGTCGCCGAGGTTCATGCCCTCGGGGATGATCTCTTCGCCCCAGTTCTCGGCCACGTAGGACCGCAGGCGCAGTTCCTCGGGCTGGGGACGCCAGTTCAGGCCGTTCCAGTGCGTGCCGGCACCGCCAACGCCGTTGCCGGGCAGGAAGGAGCCGAGCGAGCGATAGGGCAGAGCCGTTTCACCGTCGTTGCGGCGCACGGTCACCGTCTGCTGCGACGGCTTCTGCATCATCTTCAGACGGACGCCGTACTTCAGCTCGTCGATCTGTTGCGGGTACTCGAAGTTGGGGACGGTGCTCTGGTCATGGCCGCGTTCGAGCGCGACGATTTCGAGGCCCTCGCGGCACAGTTCGATCCCTGCGATCGAGCCGGTCCAGCCGAGGCCAACGATGACCACGTCCTTTTTCTTTTCCTGACGTGCCATTCTTATGCCCTTTCACCGCTGATCGAGACGGGACCAAGCGGGTATTTCACGTTGTGCCGGGTCGGCCATTCGCGGAACGCGGCGCGCGCGCCCGGGAAGCCGATGTAGACCCAGGACTGCATTTCGAAGTTCCCGCCGTACTGCGGGTCCGCGAAATAGCCTTCCTTGGTGTTGGCGAGCAGGATGGTGAAGAAGTCACGCACCTCTGCGGGCAGGCCGACCTCGCCCTTCTGGAGGGCGGTCAGGGCTTCGTCCTGCTGTGCCGGCTCCAGCGCGGCGAATTCCGCCTGGTAGGTCTCTTCGCACCATGCGTTGAAGGCGGGGATGCCCTGACGGTAGACCTGCGCCGGGTTCAGCGGGGTCTGCCAGCCGCGGGCCGGTTCGGCGTTCGCGTCGTGGGGGCCTTCCATGTACCAGTCGTCGGCGGTGCCGTAGTCACCGGCCAGCTGGAGGTCGATGAAGACCGGAACGCGGGCTTCGAGGGCGCCGGGGCCATCGCCCTCGGAGGGGATCAGCCGCGCGGTCGCGGCCATCACGAAGGCCCATTCATCTGCGGTCAGATACTCGGGCGAATAGTCGTCAAGGGAGACGGGGGCGGGTTTGGTCTGCGCCGCAGCGGGCAGTGCAAGCCCGCTCAGTGCCATGCCGGCGGCGGAAGCTTTCAGGAAGCTCCGGCGGCTGGGGAGTCCGGGGATGTCGGTCATAATGTAGTCCTGCCGATCTGGGTGGGAACGTCTGCGCGGAGATGCGCAGCGACTATCTGTCGCGTAGTTTGCGACAAGATGGCGCGCAAGCCGGGCAGATGGAGGGGCAGATCGGCTATGTTTTGAGCGGGTAGCTGCAAGGATGAGCGATGCGCTGAGGGCGAATCTCTCAAGATGCCGTAAAAAGCACTTCAAACTGAATGCTGCACGTCAACAGGGCTCAGAAGTTTCGCTACGTTAAAGGGCCGGAATAGACCGATGTACACAGTACATGTGCGATGGTGCACATAGGCATTTCGGCTTGTGATCACAAAATTGAATGCCCGCCCAGCCTCTTGGTGCCGCCCGGAACGACACTCGTCCCGTGTGGCATATGGCGGGGGAAAGGCCTGCGGCGAGTCGCGGTCTGCAGCGCTATCTGCACGCTCTTGAAAATATCCATTCCGCTCCCGCGCGACAGCGTCTAGGCTGAGGGCGGAGACGGGCTTTGCCCGGAGGAGAAGACGGCAAATCGACGCGGGCGGGGAGGCCCGGGACGAGGCGCCGGGGCCACGTGCCCGAAACACCGCAGGGTGGCCCGGCCGCGATCGGCGCACCCAGCACCGTCAGGGAGGAGACGTCGGATGATCCGTGATCTGGCAGGGGGCCTTGTGGCCCTCGCTTTCGCCGCCACCGTGGCGGCCGCGCCGTGCAAGCTGGGCGCGCAGGGGCTGCCGCAGCCTGTGAACATCGCCAAGCCGCGTGTCGAACTGGCGCTGTCCCACTGGCTGCCTGCGGATCACCCGCTTGTCACCCATGGGTTCATCCCCTGGGCGCGGTCGATCGAACGCGCCAGCGGGGGCCGGCTGGAGGTGATGCTCTACCCCGCGCAGCAACTCGGCCGCGCGGCCGAGCATTACGACATGGCCCGCGAGGGCAGCGCCGACATCGTCTTCATCAATCAGGGCTATTCGCCGGGGCGCTTCCCGTTGCTCTCGCTGACCGAGATGCCGATGCTCGTCTCCGACGCCGTTGCCGGGTCGAAGGCAATCCAGCAGTGGTATGCGGATTATGCCGTGCAGGAGATGGAGGGCGTCTATCCCTGTCTGCTGTTCCAGCATGACCCCGGCACCCTGCATGCGACCTCCGGGCCGCTCACCGCGCCGGCGGACCTGAAGGGGCGCAGCGTGCGTCCGGCCAATGGCACGATGGTGCAGTTGATCCGCGATCTGGGCGGCGAGGCCGTGCTGGCCCCCGCAACCGAGATGCGGGCACTGCTGGAACAGGGCGAGGTCGAGGTGATCGCGGCGCCGTGGGACAGCCTCGTGACCTTCGGGCTGGACCGGACGCTGACCCACCACCTCGATATGCCATTCTACAGCTCGACCTTCGCCATCCTGATGAACGCGGAGCGGATCGCGGGGCTTGCCCCCGAGGACCGGGCCGTCATCGCCCGGCACTGCACGCCCGACGCGGCCGAGCGGATGGCCGCGGGCTGGGTCGAGGAGGAGCAGAAGGGCCGTGCCGTGCTGGACGGGCGGCCGGGCCACGTGACTTATCGCCCGTCACCGGCCGAGATCGCGGCATGGAAGGCCGCGACGGCGCCGCTCATGGAGGGCTGGCGGGTGAACGTCGCCAACCAGACAGGCGTCGATCCGGACCTTGCCCTTGCGGCGCTGGAGCGGCGGCTGGAGGCCGCGGGCGCGCTTTACGAGTGAGGGGCGCTGCGCGGGCCTGCGGGAGAGAGACGAAAGTGCCGATAGCGTCGCCATGAGGTGCCACGAGATGTGCCCGGGGCAGGAGGTTCCAGCCGGTCCCGCGCGGCACGGCGGCGGAGGACAGGGGATGCCCTCCGCCGATCCACCGGGGCCGCGGGGGCTGCCCGGTGCATGGGATTCACCTGTGTGACAGCTGTCCGGGGCCTGCCGTCAGGCTGCCGGCACAGGCTGCCAGATTAGGCGCGGGTGCTGGCGCGGGCCGCGGCCACGCGGTTCAGCGCGGCGAGGATCGTCTCGGGCTCGCCGGCCTCATAGGCGGCCTGCAGCGTTTCGATGTCCTTCTGGAAGGCCTCGAAGCTCTGCTCGAGGTCCTGTTTCGACATCGGCATCCGCTCGTGCAGCTCGGCAAAGCTCTCGGCGCTGGTGGCGATCAGGTAGAAGGCCGCCGCGTGCTGCGGTTCGGCCACGGCCTTGGTGAAGGATTTCTTGGCCACCGCCTCGTAGGCGAGAATGCTGCGGCCCTGTTCCTTGAGGGTGTCGAGAATGAAGGCGAACATGGTCTAATCCTTTGTTCAGAAGATCAGGCGGCGGGAGCCGCCGTGGGCCGCGGACCAGTCCAGCGGCGCGTCGAGGAAATCTGCGATGCGGGTCAACTCTTCGGGCGTGAACCACGTGCCGTCGCGGGCGACGGTCAGGATATCGCGCCATGTGGCGAGGGCATGCAGCCGCAGCCCGTGATCGGCGAGCGCCGCGCGGGTTTCGGGGAAGATGTCGTACTGGAACAGCATGATCACGTCGCGCACCCGCACGTCGGCCTGCCGCAGCGCCTCGCAGAAGCGGATCTTGGAGGCACCGTCGGTGGTCAGGTCCTCCACCAGCAGCACGCGGCTGCCGGGCCGAGCCTCACCCTCGATCATCGCGGAGGGGCCGAAGCCCTGTGCCCGCTTGCGGACGTAGAGCATGGGCTTGCCGGTCATCGCGGCGATCCATGCGGCAAAGGGAATGCCCGCCGTTTCGGCACCTGCGATGCTGTCGATCTGGTCGCGGCCGATGTCGGCGTCCAGTACCTCGACGGCAAAGCGCATCAGCATCTCGCGGATCGCGGGATGCGAGATCACCTTGCGCACGTTGATGTAGACCGGGCTTGCCACGCCGGAGGACAGGATGAAGGGCCGCTCGCCGGCCAGTTCCACGGCGCCGATTTCCAGCAGGGCGCGGGCGGTACGGCGGGCGAAATCCTGTCGGGTTTCGGGGGCGAGGGGCATGGGCAGGGGTCCGGTCATTCTTCGCCCTCCAGATAGGCGGAAAGCACCGCCGTGCCCACCATGAAATCGCTGATCTCCATCGCCTCGTCCGGGTTGTGGCTGCCGTTGCGGTTGCGCACGAAGACCATGCCCGCGGGAATGCCCGCCTGCGCGAAGATCGCCGCATCGTGCCCGCCGCCCGAGGCCATGGTGAAATGATCGCCCGTGGCGCGGGTCATCGCCGCCTCCAGCCCCGCGATGATCTGCGGGTCCATCAGCGCGGGGTCGACCGCGACCTCCGCGCCGGTGTCGAAGCTGACGCCGCGCGACCGGGCGATGTCGTCCATTTGCTCGCGCAGGTAGGCGCGCATCTGGTCCAGCACCTCGACCTCCTGCGAGCGGATGTCGAGCGAGAAGGCCAGTTCGTCGGGAATGCGCGAGATCGCGTGGCGCGTGGGATCGGTGCCCACGATCCCCGAGGTCAGCACGAGGTCACGGCCGGTCTGCGACAGGTGCCGCCAGGTGTCGTCGAGCCGGTGCATGAGTTCGGCAAAGGCCAGCACCGGGTCATGGCGATAGGCCCGCGGCACCGCGCCGGAGTGGCCAGCCTGGCCGATGCATCGGATCAGCCGGTGGCGGAAGTTGCCGCGGATGCCCGAGACGACCGCTGCGGGAATGTTGCGTTCGACCAGCAGCGGGCCCTGTTCGATGTGCAACTCAAGGTAGGCCTCGATCTTCGACAGGTCGCAGATCGGCTGGTTGGCGGCGATCGGCGCGGTGTCGATGCCAAGCGCGTCGAGATGCGCGCGCAGCGGGCGCTCGTCGGCCTTGTGGGTGGCGGCGAGTTCATCGGCAGGCAGCAGCCCGGTCAGCATTTTGGAGCCGAGATAGCAGGCCCCGAACCACGCGCTTTCCTCGCCGCGCATGGCAAGGCATTTGACCGGACGGCGGAAGCGGGTGCCGGTACGGGCGGCGCGGATCAGCACGATCAGCCCGGCGGCGACCCCGGCGAGCCCGTCGAAGTTGCCGCCCATGGGCACGCTGTCCACGTGGGAACCGATGAGCACCCAGCTCTCCGCCGTCGCATCGTCGGGCAGGGAGAAGAGCAGGTTGCGGCCCGCGTCTTCCTCGACCGCCAGCCCGTTGCGGCGGGCGAAGTCCGCCAGCCAGTCGAGCGTCGCGGTCTCCACCTCGGAAAACGCCGGGCGGCTGACGCCCGCCGCGTCGGGCGAGAGCGCGCGGATGCCGTCGAAGATCTCCTCCGCCAGCGAGGCGAGGGCCGGATCGGCCTGTAGGTCCTTCATTCGTGCAGCCCTTCTGCCGGGGCTTCGACCGTGCCGATGATCTGCGACAGGGCGGTGACGCCCTGCGCCTGCATCCAGCCCGAAAGCTCTGCCACGAGACGCGCCATGACGGTGGGCGACTGGAAGGTCGCGGTGCCCACCTGAACGGCGGCGGCACCGGCGATCAGGAACTCCAGCACGTCGTCCAGCGTGGCGATGCCGCCGCAGCCGATCACGGGGATACTGCAGGCCTGCGCCGTCTGGTAGGTCATCCGCAGGGCGATGGGCTTGATCGCCGGGCCCGACATGCCGCCCATGACGTTGCCCAGCTTGGGCCGCCGGGTGGTGATGTCGATGGACATGCCAAGCGCGGTGTTCGCCACCACGAGGGCATCGGCCCCTGCGGCCTCGGCGGCCAGTGCGACCTCTACCGGCTCGCCGGTGTTGGGGGTCAGCTTGGCCCAAAGGGGCAGGTCCGTCTCGGCCCGCAGGCGGGTGACGACGTCGTGCGTCGTCTCGGGGCGCATGGCGAAGGCCTTGCCGTTGGCCTCGATATTCGGGCACGAGATATTCGCCTCGATCGCCGCCACGCCGGGCAGCGAGACCTCGGCGCAAAGCCGGGCGAATTCATCCACCGAATGGGCCGAGATCGAGACCACCAGCGGCGCGCCGTAGCGGGCCCAGTAAGGCAGCATGCGCTCGCGGAAATCCTCGATCCCCTTGGAGGGAATGCCGATGGCGTTCAGCATCCCGCCCTGCAGGTCGCAGACCCGGGGCGTGGGATTGCCGTCGCGCTTGCCATGCATGATCGTCTTCAGGACATGCGCGCCGAGGATGTCGAGGTCGAAGACATCGGACAGGTCCTCGGAAAAGGTGCCAGAGGCCGGCATGATCGGGTTGGCAAGGCGCAGCGCGCCCACCTGCGCCGAGAGGTCGGGGGTCATCAGGTCCTTCATCACATCGCCTCCGCAATGGGGAAGACCGGGCCTTCGCGGCAGACCCGGCGCTGGATCACGCGCTCGCCCACCCGGAAGGGGCGCACGCAGGCCTGACACATGCCAAGGCCACAGGCCATCTGCTGCTCCATGGCGATCTCGCCGGGGATGCCGTGGGTGCGGCCAAGGTCCTGCAATAGCCGCAGAAGGCGCGAAGAGCCGCAGGTGTAGAAGGCATCGACCTCGCCCTTGGCGATCCGGGCCTCGATCAGCGGGCGCAGCGCCTCGGGGGTGGAGGAGCCGTCCTCGTCATGGACCACGATCACCTCGGCGCCGTAGTCGCGGAACAGTTCGACCGACATGGCCAGTTCCGGGCGACGGGCGGAGCAGATGGCGGTGAGGCGGCGGCCCCTGGCCTGTGCCTCGCGCGCCAGCGGGGCCAGCGTGGCAAGGCCCACGCCGCGGGCGACCAGCATGAGGTTCTGCCAGTCCTCGGGCATCGAAAAGCCCTGACCCAGCGGCCCCAGCACGTTCAGGCTGTCGCCCGCGCGCAGGGTGGCAAGGCCCCGGGTGCCCGCACCTGCGACCTTGTAGAGGAACTGGAGGCGGCCTGCCTCGGCGTCATAGCCGTAGATGCTCATCGGGCGGCGCAGGAAGGGGTGTTCGCCCTCCGGCGCGGGGCAGAGCAGTTGGAAGAACTGGCCCGGCTGGCAGTTCAGCGCCTCGCGCGGCGCGTCCAGCACCAGCAGGCGATATTCGCCGTTCACGGGGGTGTTGGAGACGACGACGGCGCTTGCCTCGAGGCAACGGGCGCTCAGGCCCTCGGGCGCAGGCACCGAGAGGATCGTGGGAGACAGGGACATTTTGGACCTTTCTCAGCCGAAGAAGAGACGCGGCACGAAGAGCGAGATTTGCGGGATGTAGGTGATCAGCAGCAGCACGATCAGGTTCACCACGACGAAGGGCCAGACACCGGCGATGATCTGCGCCACGGGGCGCCCCAGCGTCGAGGAGGCCACGAAGATGTCGAGCCCGAACGGCGGTGTGATCATGCCGAGGCAGACGTTCAGGGTGACGATCATGCCGAAGTGCACCGGGTCGATCCCGAAGCTGAGCGCGACCGGGTAGAGCGGCGGCACCAGCACCAGCATGGTGGAGTTCGGATCGACGAACATCCCCGCGATGAAGAAGCAGACGTTGACCGCGATCAGGAAGGTGATCCGCCCGGCATCCGCCGCGTCGAGGAAGGAGATGATCGAGTTGGGCACCTGCGCCAGCGTGACGAAGAAGGAGATCAGCCCGCCCATGGCCAGCAGCACGAAGATGATCGCAGTGTTGATCGCGCTCTCCTCGGTGATCTTGAAGAGGCCCTTCAGGTCGAGGCTGCGGAAGACGATCATTTCCACGAGGATCGCGTAGACTACGCTGACGGCGGCGGCCTCGGTCGGCGTGATGACGCCCGAGTAGATGCCGCCGAGGATGATCACCGGCATGCCGAGCGCCCATTTCGCATCCCACATGGCGCGGAAGCGCGCGGACCACGGCAGTTTCGGGCCCGGCTGCACGCCGTCCTTGATGGCCTGCAGGTGCACGAAGACCGAGAAGGCGATGCCGAGGACGACGCCCACCGCAAGGCCGCCCGCGAAGAGCTGCGAGATCGAGGTGCCGGTGATCCAGCCGTAGACGATCAGCGTGATCGAGGGCGGGATCAGCAGGGCGGTCTCGGCGCTGGCGACCAGCAGGCCGAGGGAGAACTTGTCGGAATAGCCCGCCGCGCGCATCTCGGGATAGACCATGCGCCCCATGGCGGCGACCGTTGCAGGTGCCGAGCCCGAGACCGAGCCGAAAGCCATCGAGCCGCCGACGACCACGTGGCCGATGCCGCCGCGGGTGTGGCCCAACAGGGCCTTCACCACGCCCACCAGCTGGCGCGCGATCTGACCCGAGCCCATGAGGTTCGCGGCGAAGATGAAGAAGGGGATGGCCAGCAGGGTGGAATGGTCGATGCCGCCCACGATCTTCTGCACCACCGCCGCATCGGGCAGCTTGCCGTAGAAGGCTTCCTTGTAGGCGAGTGCGGGCACGCCCAGCACCAGCAGCATCTCGAAACCGGCGGCCAGAAGGACCACCGCGAGGAGGATAATCAGGGTGAGGATCATGCGTCGGACTCCTGCGGCGCAAAGCGGTCGATCACGCCGAAGAGGCTGAGACCGTAGCGCAGCGCCAGCAGGACGAAGCCCACCACCGGCGCGATGTAGATATAGCCCATGGGCACGCCCAGCGTGGGCGAGCTCTGGCCGGTTTTCAGCACGAACTGCACGAGGCCCCAGCCCAGCCATGCGACGTAGAGGCTGAAGACGACGCCAACCACGTCGATGCTGCGCTGCACCAGCTTGTGCAGGTTGTCGGGCAGCTTCTCGCGCAGGTTGGTGATGCCGACGTGCTTGCCTCGCTCCAGCGCGAGGCCGAGGGCGAGGAAGACGAGGAAGAGGTTCATCAAGCGCACGGCCTCTTCGATCCAGGCGAAGCGGCTTGCGAAGGTGCCGCCGATTTCCCGCGTGACCACGGAACCGGTGTAGAGCAGCACCATGGTGAGGAAGAGCGTGACCAGCACGCTGCGTTCGATCACCCGGAGAAGGCGGAGGGCTTGCATGAGAACTCCTCTGAAACAAAGAACCCGGGCGCGGGGCAATGCCGGCCCGGGCAAGTCGGCCCGCCCGAAGGCGGGACGGGGAGAATTTGAAGGGCCGCTTACTGCGCGGTTTCTTCCATGTAGATGTCGAGCAGCTTCTGGCCGGCCTCGCCGGTCTTGGCGACATAGGCCTCGGAGGCCGGGCCGAACATCTGTTCGCGGAAGGCGGCACGCTCTGCCTCATCCGCGACGCGGACGTTGGTGCCTGCTTCCTTGATGGCTTCCAGCGAGGCTTCGACGGCCGCGGCCTTGTGGGCGGTCATCTCGGGGATCACTTCGGCGAAGGCATCGGTGATGATGGTCTTGTAGTCGTCCGGCAGGCTTTCCCAGAACATCGGGTTGAAGAGGACGACATCCTCCATCGCGCCGTGGTCGGAGACGACGAGGTACTTCTGCACTTCGTAGAACTTCATCGCGCGGATGGTGTCGAGCGGGTTTTCCTCGCCGTCCACAACGCCGGTCTGCAGCGAGGTGTAGAGCTCGCCGAAGGGCAGGGCGATGGCGGAGGCGCCAAGCGCGTTGAACTGTTCGATCAGGATCGAGCTGTCCATGACGCGGAACTTCTGGCCCGCGAAATCAGAGATCGAGTCGAGCGGCTTGTTCGAGGTGAACTGCTTCTTGCCGTTCGGCCAGAGCTCGATCGCGACGAGGCCCTTGTCCGAGAAGCTGTCGAGCAGCGCCTGACCGAAGGGACCGTCGCGCAGGGCGGCGGCGGCCTCGGCGTCCTCGGGGATCAGGTAGGGAATGTCGAGGATCGACACCAGCGGGTTGAAGCCGCCGAGGAAAGCGGCGGGGGCGACGGTCGCCTCCATCGTGCCGAGCTGCACGCCTTCGTTCATCTGGCGCTGGTTGCCCAGCTGGCCCTGCGGGAAGATCTGGAATTCGACGGCGCCTTCGGTGCGCTCCTTCACCAGTTCCGCGACCTTCTCGAGGTGGATGTGGCGGCTCTGCTGGGTGGATTCGAGGTGGCCGATCTTGGCGACGTAATCCTGCGCCATGGCAGGCGCGGCAAAGCCGAGGCCAGTTGCCGCGACGGCGGCGAAGAGGATGGAGGTGGTTTTCATTATACGCTCCCCGGGGGTCCCTTGTTGCGATGGATGCCTGAGCGTTCACTCTAGCGTGTCCGGCGTCAATGGGGAAAATCTCAAAAATGAGACGACGGCGCAAGCCCTGACGTGCACGTTGGGTCAGTTGCCGTGATTTTGGGCGCTGTGGCTCAGGTGATCCCGTGCTTCGCGATCAGCGATTCGACGTGGCTCGCGGCTTCCATCCCCTTGAGGGAGGTGGCCCAGAGCCGCTGCGCGATCTCTTCGTGCAACTCCAGCGCCTCAGGGGCCTGCGTGATCAGCCCGACGCCCACCCGGATGTTGGGATTGTGGCCCAGCCGGAAGGGGCTGATCGTCAGTGTCGAGGCACCGCCCTTGCGCGCGATCTGGAACGAGGTCGAGGGGATCGGTTCGCGCGCGACGCCGATCTGGATGCCGATGTCGGGCTCGCGCAGCATGCGCACGATATGCTCAACCTCGGCGAGCGCCATGCGGCGGCGGACCTGCCGTTCCCCGGGGGCGAGGTCGAAGCGGCCTTCCAGCCCGTCGCGCAGGAATTTCTCGAGATCCTGGTCCGAGATGATCGAGGCCAGAAGCGGGCGACGTTGTTGAAAACGCTGCTTTCTCTGGGTCAGGATCGACAGGATCGTATCCACGTCGGGCGCAGCGCCCCCGCCCACGGACTCGCGCAGGACATCGGCCAGAACCCGGTCGTAATTGTCCGTGGTGACGAGGTAGGAGATCGGGCTGAAGAGACCGATGATCTGTTCGCTGTCCTCCTCGATCTGTCGCATCCGTTCGAAGAAACCGACGGCGTTCGCGACATATTCGATGCCAACGCCCAGCAGGGTGGGCAGAGAAACATGGAGCTCCTCGGCAATGGCGGTCAGCATCTCGATCTTGGCGATCTCGCCCTTCTCGGCGCGGTAGAGCGCGGCACGGGAAATCCCCAGCCTCTGGGCGAGGTCCTCGGGCGAGAGGCCGCGGCCCAGCCGGTGGGCGCGCAGCCGCGCCCCGACTTCGAGGAAGTTCACCTTGCTGGACTGGGTCACCCTGTTTCCGCCGTTCGATCCGCTCTGCGACCGATGCGGCCGCGTCTCGAAATTGATCCAAGCACGGGTGGCCGGGGGCTGCAATGGGGGTTTGATCGGGGCGGGACGGGCGGAAACACCAGAATCACGCATGAATTCAGGGTATGGCGCGCCGTTGCCGGCGGCGTCGAAATCTGGACGCTGGGTGTGCGCTGCCGGAAATTCAGGCGATTCGGGCGTGGATCGGCCCCGACCAGGGGGCGCTCTCACTCCTGAGACAGGCGCAAAGAGCGGGGCGCCCGGGGGCACCCCGCGCGGGCGTCAGCCCATGCGGAAGTCGCGGATATGCGCGGGCATCTCCACGCTGTCGAGGTTGCGCGGATCGGGAATCGGCTCGCCCACGATGGTCTGCACGGGGATCACGCCGGCCCAGATCGGCAGGGCGTAATCCTCGTCCTCGTCCGACGGCTGGCCGGTGCGGACCTTGGCGGCGCCCTCTTCGATCTTCAGGCCCAGCACCATCGTGCCCTTCAGGTCCTGTTCGTGATCCGGGCGCAGCCCTTCATAGCGGCCCGGGAAGAGGCCGTTCACGAAGCGCGTCAGTTTCGCCAGCTTCTCCGCCGGGTCCTCCACCTTGAAGGCGGTCCCGAAGAGCGTGACCGAGCGCGAGTTGACCGAATGGTGGAAGCCCGACCGCGCCATAACGAAACCGTCGAGGATCGACACCGAGAGGCAGACCTCGGCCTCCTTGCCCGCCCGCAGCGCGCGGCTGGCCGAGGAGCCGTGCCAGTAGACGTGATCGCCCTCGCGCCATTGCAGGGTCGGCGTGACATAGGGCTTGCCGTCCATGACGTATCCGACGCTGCACAGCGGCTGCGCGTCGAGGATCGCGTCGATGGTCTCGCGGTCGAAATGCCCCCGCTGGTGCGAACGGCGCAGGCGGCTCCGGTCCGTGACGGGAAGGCTGTCGGCCATGGGATGTTCCTTTCTCTTCGATTGTCCGATGGGGGATAGCGCGGTATTGGAGTGTTAGACATGTCCACATCTGCGATTTCTCACCAGTCCAATCTGGACGCCGCCCTGTTCCGGCTCACGCTGGACCGCGAGGGTGCGCAGCCGCTGCAGCAGCAGCTGGCCGAGGCGCTGCGCTCGCTGATCCGCACCGGGCGGCATGCGGGCGCCCGCCTGCCTTCCAGCCGGACGCTGGCGGCGGAGCTGTCGGTCTCGCGGATGACGGTGACGACGGCCTATGACCAGCTCACCGCCGAGGGCTACCTTGTCGCGCGGCGCGGGGCAGGGACCTTTGTCGCGGCGGACCTGCCGCATCTCGCCCCGCCGGCGCCGCGGCGGGCCCCGGCGCTCACGGCGCCTGCGCCTTACCTGCCGTTCCAGCCAGGCGTGCCGGATCAGCGGCTCTTTCCCCATCGCCTCTGGGCGCGCCACCTTGAGCGGGCCTGGCGCAGCCCGCCTGCGGCCTTGCTGGCGCGGGCCGATCCCTTCGGCTGGGGGCCCCTGCGGGTCGCGATCAGCGAACACCTCGCGGCCTGGCGCGGGCTGGAGGCAGCTCCGGACCAGATCGTCATCACCGGGGGCGCCTGGGATGCCTTTGACCTGATCAGCCAGCAGGTTGCCCTGCGCGGCGGCGGCATCGCGGTGGAGGACCCGGGCTGGCCCACGCTGCACCGGCTGCTGGCCCGGCGGGGCGTGGCGCCGCACCCGGTGCGCATTGATGCGCATGGGTTCGACCCGTCCGCCTGTCTGCCGGGGACGGCCGCCGCGGTGGTGACGCCCTCGCGCCACTATCCCACGGGGCGGTCGATGCCGCTGGCGCGGCGGCTTCAGGTGCTGCACTGGGCCGAGGAGACCGGCGCGCTGGTGATCGAGGACGATTACGACAGCGAATTCCGTTATCAGGGCCAGCCCTTGCCCTCGCTCGCCGGTCTCGACGGGTTGCGGCGCACGATCTACATGGGCAGCTTCTCCAAGCTGCTCAGCCCCGCGCTGCGCATCGGGTACCTCGTCCTGCCCGAGGCGCTGGTGGGGGCCATGCGCGACGATCTGGCCGTCACCGGCGTGCGGGCCTCGCTGCTGCCGCAACCGGCGTTGGCAGGCTTCATGGCAAGTGGCGAGTTCGCCACCCACCTGCGGCGGATGCGGCGGGTCTATGCCCGGCGGCAGGCCCACCTGCTGGGCGCACTGGAGGCCGAGGGCGTCGGCCGGTTCCTTGCCCTGCAGGCCGACCCATCCGGGATGCATCTCGTCCTGCCGCTCCTTGACGGGCAGGAAGACGCGGCCTTGGCCGCACGGGCGTCAGAGCGCGGGATCGCGCCCCGCGCGCTGTCCTCCCACGCGCTGTTGCCGGACGGGCCGCAGGGGCTGCTCCTCGGCTATGCCGCCTATGAGGAGGAGACGCTCTCCGCGGCAGCGGCGACACTCGGCGAGGTTCTGGCGGTGCGCTGAGGCGGTGGGCCGGGTCTCAGGCCAACCGTCTCACCCGCACTTCGAATGCCCGCAGGACGTACAGGTCATGCACCCTTCCAGCATCTGAAGCGTGTACTGGCCGCAGGAGGGGCAGGCCTTGCCGCGCTTGCCGCTCTCCAGCCCGATCACCTTGGCCTGCGGGTCGGTCTTCAGGCCGGTGCCCTCGCCCTCGATGAAGCCGATGGAGACGAGGTGGGTCTCGATCACCCCGCCGATGGCCGCAAGGATCGAGGGGATGTACTTGCCCTTCACCCAGGCCCCGCCGCGGGGGTCGAAGACGGCCTTCAGCTCCTCGACCACGAAAGACACGTCGCCGCCGCGCCGGAACACGGCCGAGATCATCCGCGTCAGCGCCACGGTCCAGGCGTAATGCTCCATGTTCTTGGAGTTGATGAAGACCTCGAAGGGCCGCCGGTGGCCGTTGATGACGATGTCGTTGATCGTGATGTAGATCGCATGCTCGCTGTCCGGCCATGTCAGCTTGTAGGTGTTGCCCTCCAGCGCCTGCGGCCGGTCCAGCGGCTCGGACATGTAGACCACTTCGCCACCCTCGTTGGGCAGGGGCAGGTCCGGGCTCTCGCCGGGGGCGGCCTCGGTCGTCTCCGAGACTGACAGGACCGAGCCGGTGACATCGTTGGGCCGGTAGGTGGTGCAGCCCTTGCAGCCCAGATCCCAGGCCTGCATGTAGACATCCTTGAAGGCGTCGAAGGAGATATCCTCGGGGCAGTTGATCGTCTTGGAAATCGAACTGTCGACCCATTTCTGCGCGGCGGCCTGCATCTTGACGTGATCGGCGGGCGGCAGGGTCTGGGCGTTGACGAAATGCGCGGGCAGGGGGGCGTCGCCCATCAGCTGGTGCCAGAGCGAGACAGCGTAATCCACCACCTTCTCCTCGGTCCGCGAGCCGTCCTTTTGCAGCACCTTGCGGGTGTATTCATAGGCAAAGACCGGCTCGATCCCCGAAGAGACGTTGCCGGCGTAGAGCGAGATCGTCCCGGTGGGGGCGATCGAGGTCAGCAGGGCGTTGCGGATGCCGTGCTCCGCGATGGCCGCGCGCACATCCTCGTCCATCTGCCGCATGGTGCCGGAGTTCAGGTAAGGCTCTGCCTCGAAGAGCGGAAACGCGCCCTTCTCCTTGGCCAGATCGACGGAGGCGAGGTAGCTCTCGCGCGCGATCAGGTGCAGCCACTCCTCGGTCTGCTGCGCGGCTTCGTCCGAGCCGTAGCGCAGCCCGACCATGAGCAGCGCATCAGCCAGCCCGGTGACGCCCAACCCGATGCGGCGCTTGGCCTGCGCCTCGGCGGCCTGCGCGGCGAGCGGGAATTTCGAGGCATCCACCGTGTTGTCCATCATCCGCACCGCCACCCGCACGAGGCCCGACAGCGCGGCGGGGTCGAGGCGGGCGTCCTCGGTGAAGGGATCGGTGACGAGACGGGCGAGGTTCACGGAACCCAGCAGGCAGGCGCCATAGGGCGGCAGGGGTTGCTCGCCGCAGGGGTTGGTGGCCGCGATCGTCTCGACGTAGTTCAGGTTGTTTGCGGCATTGATGCGGTCGATGAAGATCACGCCCGGTTCGGCGTAATCGTAGGTCGCCTGCATGATCCGGTTCCACAGGTCGCGGGCCTGCAGCGTGTGATAGACCTTGCCGTCAAAGACCAGCTCCCACGGGCCGTCGGTCTTGACCGCTTCCATGAAGGGATCGGTCACGAGGACGGACATGTTGAACATCCGCAGCCGGGCGGGATCGGACTTGGCGGCGATGAAGGCCTCGATATCCGGGTGGTCGCAGCGCATGGTCGCCATCATCGCCCCCCGGCGCGATCCGGCGGACATGATCGTGCGGCACATGGCGTCCCAGACATCCATGAAGGAGAGCGGGCCCGAGGCATCGGCGGCCACGCTCTTCACATCCGCGCCCTTGGGCCGGATGGTCGAGAAGTCATAGCCGATGCCGCCGCCCTGCTGCATGGTCAGCGCGGCCTCCTTCAGCATCTCGAAGATGCCGCCCATCTCGTCCGGGATCGTGCCCATGACGAAGCAGTTGAACAGCGTCACCTTGCGCCCGGTTCCGGCGCCTGCGGTGATCCGGCCTGCGGGTAGGTACTTGAAGTCCTCCAGCGCGGCATAGAAGCGCTCTTCCCAGTCGGTGGGCTCGGCCTCGACGGCGGCCAGCGCCCGTGCGATGCGCCGCCACGTATCCTCGACAGAGCGGTCGATGGGCGTGCCGTCGGCCTCCTTCAGCCGGTACTTCATGTCCCAGACCTGTTCTGCGATGGGGGCGGCGAAACGGCTCATGACGGGCTCCTCGGCACTCTGGTCGTCACACTTGGCGGCGTCAGTCTTGCGGGCCGGGCGGTTGCTCTCGTCCCGCAGACACCTAATATAGACGCAAGACCTTGGAGAGTCAGCCCTTGCCCCACGTACATATCGTCAAACTGTCGGTCGGGACCGAAAGCGTCGCGGATCTCGCTGCATGGCAACAAATGCGCATCGCGCAGGCCCCGGACGGCCTGCCGCGGCATGTCACGCGCATGTGGCCCAAGCGCGAGGCCGAGATCCTCGACGGCGGGTCGATCTACTGGGTGATCAAGGGCGTGATTCAGGCGCGGCAGAAGATCCTGCGCCTCGACGAGGTGATCGGCGAGGACGGGGTGCGCCGCTGCGCCATCGTGCTGGACCCGGAGCTGGTCGAGACCCGGCCCGCCCCGCGCCGCCCGTTCCAGGGCTGGCGCTACCTCAAGCCGGAGGAGGCGCCCGGCGACCTAGACGCCCGCGCCCGGCAAGAGGCCGATCTGCCCGCAGAGTTGCGCGCGGTGCTCAACGACATCGGCGTGCTGTGATTTGAGGCAGTGCTGCCCGCCGGGCGGGCAGGGCTGTCTTGTCAGGTCAGTCGACGGACGCCATTCGGCGTGGCGATTTCCGCCACCAGCGACAGCGCCCCGGTTCCGATCTCGATCCGGGGATCGGCGAGCCAGGGCTTCAACCTTCCCGCGATACCGGCCCCCTCGGGGTGACGGATCTGCAGCCGGGTCAGGGTGCAGCCAAGGTCGGGCATCTGGCGTGGCGGCAGCGTGCCGGGGGCCCACTGGATCAGCGTCGGAAAGGCCCCGCCATAGGGCAGGGCGCCGTCGTCGGGCACCGTGATCTGCCAGCGCAGCTCGCCCCGCGTGGCCTCTATCGCGGGGCCGGAGGCGGGCGGCAGGTCGGGGTGCAGCGCGGCCATGTCGGCGGTGCGGATCACCCAATGCGCCAGCCGCGGCTCGGCAGGCGGCGTGTCGAGGCCGAACCACCGCGGGCGGGCCGGGGCAGGGGCCTCGGGGTTCGGCGCGATCACTTCGAGGAAGGCGGCGGGCCCGATCCGCATCAGGCAATTGTGGGTGCCCATGGTCGGGTGCACCCCGCCCTGCGGCACCATCACGCCAAGCGCCCGGCCGACATGGGCCAGCCCGCTTTTCAGGTCGCGCGCGGCAATGACGATATGGTCGAATTCGGCAAGCGGCATCGGGGTCTCCTCCTGCCGTTCAGCCTGCGCCCGCGCCGCGTCGCGGGCAAGCGGAAAGGCAAAAGGGCAGGCCGGGGCCTGCCCTTTCCGATCGCTGTGGTGGGCCTCAGTAGGCCGTGCTGTAGAGGCTGGTGAGTGCCGAATGGGTCGGCGACTTGACGGCCCCTGCGGTGGTCGTGGCGGGGATGACCGGCCCGGAGGTGTTGCCGAAGGGCATGGTCAGGCTGACGCTGATGCCGGTCAGCTTGGCGTTGGAGCCGGGACCCGCGTCGAGGTCGAGGTAGAAGACCTCGCCTGCCAGCATGAGCGGCCGGCCGTTCGACATGGTGAAGGTATAGCCCGCGCCGCCCGAGATGCCGAAGACATCCACGTCGCTCGCACCGCCGCCGCTATCGACGGTGGTATAGGAGAGCGAGCCGAAGAGCGTCCAGTCCGGTGCCACCTGATAGGCCCCGGCCGCCGCGATGGTGAAGGCGTCAGCGTCGAGGTCATCGGAGGTGGTATAGGCGAGGTTGCCGTAGAGCGCCCAGTCGGTGCCCGGCGCATAGGTGAGCATGAGCCCGGTATCGATCAGGTCGTTGAAGTCCGACCCGCCCCCGATGTCGACGGAACTGCCGCCGATATAGGCGTCCACGATGGTGCCGCCGCCGAAGTCCATCCCGGCCGAGAGGCCATAGGACCAGACCGTGACATCGTCGTCATCGTCGAGGCTGAAGCTCATCACGTCGCCATAGGCCCCGAGGCGGACGCCGTTGGCGAGCGGATAGATCACGTGGAGGCTGCCGAGCAGGGAGGTGACGCCCTCGCTGTCGGACTCGGCATAGCCGATGCCCGCCCGGTAATCGAGGATCAGCCCGCTGCTGAGGCGGGTCATCGCATCGACGCCCAGATCGGCGCCCCAGGCGTCCTGATCCAGTTCGCTTTCGTTCATGTAGGACAGCCCCCCCGATACGACACCGGCGGTCTGGGCCTGTGCACTGGCGATGGAGAGGAGCAGGGAGGTTGCTGCAAGCGGCAGCACGCGAGTCAGAAATCGAGTCTGCATGGGAGGTCCTGAAAATATTAAAAATGAAGTCGCGGGAAATTACGGCGAGCTTACGTGCGTCGGGCGATCAAGACAATTGCGGCGTCGCCCCGCTGGGGGCGACGCCGCTTCACGACCGCGTCATGGGCCGGGTTTTGCGCAAATTCGATGCCACAGGCATCGGAGGCCGGGCGTTCCGGCCCGTTATTGCAGGTCGCCGAAGGCGCTCTGGAGCCGGGACACCGCCTCCTCCACCAGCGCGCGGCGGGTGGCGAAGTTGAAGCGGTTGTAGCTCTCGCCGCCCTTACCGAAGGGCACGCCCTCGTTCACGGCGATCTTGGCGTCCTGCGCGATGCGCCGCATCACCTCGTCGCGGTCCATCCCGGTGCCCGAGAAATCGACCCATGCGAGGTAGGTGCCCTGCAGCGGCATCGAGGTCACGCCGGGGATCGCGTCGATGCCCGCGTCAAAGATCTTGCGGTTGCCGTCGAGGTAGAGGCAGAGCGCGTCGATCCATTCGGCCCCTGCGGGCGACAGGGCGGCGGTGGCCATGTGCAGCCCGAAGGCGTTGGGCGAGATGCCGAGGCCGCCCATCACCGCGGCGAAGCGTTCGCGCAGCTTGGGGTCGTGGATGATCACGTTGCCGGTATGGGCGCCCGCGATGTTGAAGCTCTTCGTCGTGGCGGTCATCATCACCAGACGATGCGCGATCTCGGGCGCGGCCACGGCCATGGGGATGTGCTTGTGCCCCGGCAGGATCAGGTCGTTGTGGATCTCGTCCGAGACGAGGATCAGGTCATGCTTCTCGGCAAAGGCCGCGACCTGCTGAAGCTCTGCCTTGCTCCAGACCCGGCCGCCGGGATTGTGCGGCGAGCACAGCAGGATGATCTTTTCCTTGCCGGTCATCATCGCGTCGTAGGCGTCGAAGTCCATCTCGTAGCGGCCATCGTTCAGCGCCAGCGGCAGCTGCGTGATGCCACGGTTCGCCGCCGCGATCACCCGGTGGAAGGCGTGGTAGACCGGCGTGAAGAGCACGACCGCATCGCCCGGCTCGGAATAGGCCTCGATGCAGAGGCCCGCGCCGTTGACGAGGCCGTGGGTGGTGAAGACCGCGTCGGTGTCGATCTCCCAGCCGTGGCGGGTGGACTGCCACCAGCGGATTGCCTCGAGATAGGCACTGTCGTCGCCGAAGTAGCCGAAGACGCCGCCATCGATGTAGGACTTCAGCGCATCGACCACGCAGTCCGGTGCGCGGAAGTCCATGTCCGCCACCCACATGGGGATCCCGTCGTCAGGCGACACGCCCGACACCGTTTCCATCTTGTCCCATTTCGCGGAGTGGGTGCCGCGACGCTCGATCACTTCGTCAAAATTCATGGAGGGGCCTTTCCGTCAGCATTCGGCGGACGCTATCGGAATAGATGACAGGCGCAAGTACCTCCTCTGCACAACTCGCAAGGGCCGTTGCGCGGCGGCAGGGCATCGCCTAAATGGGGCGCATGAAACGCCCGATCCTGATCCACCCCGATCCCCGCCTCAAGAAGGTCGCCGCCCCCGTCGCAGATCTCTCGGACGAGCTGCGCGAACTGGCGGATGACATGCTCGAAACCATGTATGACGCGCCAGGCATCGGTCTGGCCGCGCCGCAGATCGGTATGGGGCACCGTCTGATCGTGCTGGATTGCGTGAAGGAAGAGGGCGAGACGCCGCGCCCGCTGATCATGTTCAACCCCGAGGTCATCGCGAAATCGGACAAGACCAGCGTCTATGAGGAAGGCTGTCTCTCGATCCCCGAGCAATATGCCGAAGTGACCCGCCCGGCCGAGGTCGAGGTGCGCTGGATCGACCGCGACGGCAAGGAGCAGACGCAGACCTTCGATCACCTCTGGGCGACATGCGTCCAGCACGAGATCGACCACCTCGATGGCAAGCTCTTCATCGACTACCTGACGCCGATGCGCCGCCAGATGATCACCCGCAAGATGCAGAAGCTCAAGCGCGAGCGGGCGCGGGACTGACGATGACCGCCCGCCGCTGTATCCCCTGGCCTGACGCCCGCCTGCGCACCGCCGCCGATGACGTGACCGAGATCGACGACGAGGTCCGCGCGATCTGGGATGACATGATCGACACGATGGAGGCGATGCCCGGCGTGGGCCTCGCCGCGGTGCAGATCGGCGTGATGCGCCGCCTTGCCGTGGTGGACGCCTCCGAGGAGCGCGGCAAGGTCGTGCGCATGGCCAATCCCGAGGTGCTCCATGCCTCGGTCCAGCTGCGCCCGCACGAGGAGGCCAGCCCCAACCTGCCCGGCGTCTCGGCCCGGATCGAGCGGCCCCGTGCCGTGACGGTGTGCTTCCTGAACGAGGCGGGCGAGGTCGAGGAGAAGGATTTCGTCGGTCTCTGGGCGACCTCGGTCCAGCACCAGATCGACCACCTCGCGGGCAAGATGTACTTCGACCGGCTGTCGAAACTGAAACGCGACATGCTGCTGCGCAAGGCCAAACGCCTCAAGAACTGAGCGGCTGCCTGAATGGCCACCGGATGGCCGGGTCGCGGAACTGCGCGGCCACGGGCCTCACACGCACGGAAAGGGACACGCGATGCGGATCATCTTCATGGGCACGCCCGATTTCTCGGTTCCCGTGCTGGAGGCGCTGGTCGAGGCCGGTCACGAGATCGCCGCGGTCTATTGCCAGCCGCCGCGCCGCGCCGGTCGCGGCAAGAAGGAAACGCCGACGCCCGTCCATGCCCGCGCTGCCGAGCTGGGGCTGGAGGTGCGCCACCCGGTTCGCCTCAAGGGCGCCGAGGAGCAGGCCGAGTTTGCCGCGCTTCAGGCCGATGTGGCCGTGGTCGTGGCCTATGGGCTGATCCTGCCGCAGGCGGTGCTGGATGCGCCGCGCCTTGGCTGCCTCAACATCCATGCCTCGCTGCTGCCCCGCTGGCGCGGTGCCGCGCCGATCCACCGGGCGATCATGGCGGGAGACGCCGAAACCGGCGTCTGCATCATGCAGATGGAGGCGGGGCTCGACACCGGGCCGGTGCTGCTGCGCAAGGCGGTTCAGATAGGCACCGAGGAAACCACGGCAGAGCTGCACGACCGGCTGTCGGCACTTGGGGCCGGGGCGATCCTCGAGGCGCTCGACCAGATCGACAGCCTGACGCCCGAGGTCCAGCCCGAGGAGGGCGTGACCTACGCCAGCAAGATCGACAAGGCCGAGGCCCGGATCGACTGGACCCGGGACGCCGTCGAGATCGACCGGCTGATCCGCGGCCTCTCGCCTTTCCCCGGCGCGTGGTGCGAGTGGGAGGGGGAGCGGCTGAAGCTGCTGGCCTCCCGCGCGGCCCAAGGTTCCGGCACGCCGGGCACCGTGCTCTCTGCCAGTGACGCGGGCCTCGTGGTGGCCTGCGGCACCGGCGCCGTCGCCGTGACCCGGGCGCAACGCGCCGGTCGCGAGGCGCAGGAGATCGGGGAATTCCTGCGCGGATCGCAGATCAAGTCCGGCGAACTGCTGGCCTGATCACGCCGTGAAGGTCGCCCGAGGCGGGCCCGCTGTGGCCGCGTCCCCGTATCGTGGCGCAGGCCCCGAGACGCTCCGTCGCGCCGCCACGCGCGGGGTTGCGCGTGCCCGTCCTCTGGGGAATGCTGGCCTCGTTAACGAGGGAGACACGCAGATGGCCATCGTCTGGTTGCTGATCATCGGGGCCGCGGCCGGGTTCTTTGCCACGCGGATCATGAACATTCAGGCCAATGTCGTCACCACGGTCGCCATCGGTATCGGGGGCGCGCTGATCGGCGGGCTGGTGGTGCGGATGCTGCTGACCGCCATGGGCATGCTCGGCGGGCTGATCGGGGCCGTGCTGGGGGCGCTGGTGCTGATCTGGCTCTGGCAGACCTACGTCGGGCGCTGATCCATGTTGATGCAGATCCTGATCGGTTCGGGGCTGACGATCGTCTCGACGATGATCGCGGCGGTTGTCTTCGGCGGCATCAGCTATGTCATGGGGCGGTTGCAGGGCTGGCTGTCGCGGCCGCCGCACACGGGCAAGCAGATGTTGATGCTGGCCTTCGGCCTCGTGGGGGCGATGCTGATGATCACCGCCTCGGTCTGGGTTTGGGCCGCGGCCTACCGCTGGCTCGGCATCTTCGAGACGCTGGAGGAATCGCTCTACTTCTCTCTCGTGGCCTTCACGACGCTGGGCTTCGGGGACATCGTGCTGCCGCAGGAGTGGCGTCTGCTCTCGGGGCTGATCGCGGCCAATGGCATCCTCAACGTCGGCGTCACCTCGGCGATGATCATGAACCTGCTGCGCGAGATGCGGCAGGACCAGGCCGGCCCGCGCCTCTTCTGACCCACGCGCGGCGCCGTCAGGCTCAGCCCGTTTTCTTCGAAGAAAACGGTCCGGGAAATGTGCATTTTCCGGGTCGGGCCGCGCTGTCGCGGCGCCCCTGAACGATGGATCAGGACTTGAAGGGCGCCATGCCCGCGCGCGCCAACTCGTCGGCGCGCTCGTTCTCGGGGTGGCCGGCGTGCCCCTTGACCCACTTCCAGGTCACCGCGTGGCGCTTCTGCGCCTCGTCGAGGCGCTGCCACAGCTCGGCGTTCTTCACCGGCTTGCGGTCCTTGGTCTTCCAGCCGTTCCGCTTCCAGCCGTGGATCCAGCTGGTCACGCCGTTCTTCACGTAGGCGCTGTCGGTCACCACGGTGATCGTCGTGTCCCGGCCAAGCGCCTCCAGCGCCGAGATCGCCGCCAGCAGTTCCATCCGGTTGTTGGTGGTGTCCGCGTCGCCGCCCTTGAGCTCGCGTTCCTTCAGGACCGCCTCGCCTTCCTTGGCCTGCAGCAGCACGCCCCAGCCCCCGGGGCCCGGATTTCCGGAACAGGCGCCATCGGTATAGGCGTAGAACTCAGGCATGATGTCTCCGATCCGTCAGGTCGCGCGGGCGGTCAGGAAACACCATGCGAAGCCCGCCTCGTCAAGCCCGGTTCCGGTGCCCGTCTTGGTGCCCGTGACGGCAAAGCCCGCGGCGATCACCAGCTCGGCCAGCTCCTCCTCGCCGTAGTAGGCGTAGAAGCGGCCGAGGGCATCGCGGGCCTCGCCTTCGCCCATCTTCATGCCGAGGTGCAGCAGCCCGCCAGCCTTCAGCGCGCGCCGGATCCGGGCAAGGTGGCCGGGGAATTCTGCCTTGGGGGCGTGGAGCAGCGAGAAATTGGCCCAGACGGCGTCATAGGCCGCCTCGGCCACGAGGTCAGCGAAGGTCGCCTGCCGGGCCAGCAGCCCGTATTCCCGCGCTGCATGGGCGACCATCTCGGCGGAGGCATCGACCGGATCGGGGGAAAGGCCCGCCCGCGCCATGGCGGCGGAGAAATGCCCCGGCCCGCAGCCGAGGTCGAGCACCCGCGCCCCGGGGGGCAGGGCGTCGATCATCGCCTGAAGGGCGGCGCTTTCACTGGGTTCGCCCTGAGCCCGGGCGGCGTAGCGCGCCGTCTGGCTGTCGTAGACGTCGAGGGTCTGACGATCGGCCATGGCGTGCTCCTCTCAGGCCGGGACCCGCAGAACGCGGGGCACCTTGAATTCCACGTTTTCCTGCGCCGTCTCGACCAGCTCCTGCGTGACCTCGTAGCGGTCGGAGAGCGCGGCGATGACCTCGTCCACCAGCACCTCGGGGGCAGAGGCCCCGGCGGTGATCCCGATGGCGCGGATGCCTTCCAGCGCGCGCCAGTCGATGTCGCCCGCACGCTGCACCAGCTGGGCATAGCCGCAGCCGTTGCGGGCCGCGACCTCGACGAGGCGGCGGGAATTCGAGGAGTTGGGCGCGCCCACCACCAGCATCGCGTCGATCTTGCCGGACATGGCCTTCACGGCCTCTTGCCGGTTGGTGGTGGCGTAGCAGATGTCTTCCTTGTGCGGGCCGACGATGGCCGGGAACCGCGCCTGCAGCGCGGCCACGATCCCCTTGGTGTCATCCACCGACAGCGTCGTCTGTGTGACGAAGGCCAGTTGCGCCGGATCGCGCACGTCGAGCGTGGCCACATCGGCCTCGGTCTCCACCAGCAGCACCTCGCCCTGCGGCAGCTGGCCCATGGTGCCGATCGTCTCGGGGTGGCCGGCATGGCCGATCATGACGATCTGGAGGCCGTTCTCATGGTGCCGCTCGGCCTCGATATGGACCTTGGAAACGAGGGGGCAGGTGGCATCGACATAGATCATCTCGCGCCGGGCGGCCTCGGCCGGGACGGCCTTGGGCACGCCATGGGCCGAGAAGATCACCGGACGGTCGTCGGGGCAGTCGTCCAGCTCCTCGACGAAGACCGCGCCCTTGTCGCGCAGCCCGTCCACGACGAATTTGTTGTGTACGATCTCGTGGCGGACATAGACCGGCGCCCCCCATTTCTGCAGCGCCATCTCGACGATCTTGATCGCGCGGTCGACACCGGCGCAGAAGCCGCGCGGGGCGGCGAGATAGAGGGTGAGGGGCGGTTTCTGGGTCATCGGTCCTGTTTCCGGTGCGTCCCGGGGCGGGATCCTGCGGGTCTGTTCCGGATCTAAGGGTCACACCCCGGCGAGTAAAGAGGCGGTGCCGAAGAGCTGCGCCGTCAGCGCTGCCAGCAGGATGTAGCGCAGGGTCTTTGCCAGCCCGACGAGCGTCAGGAACAGCCAGAGCGGCGTGCGCATGATCCCAGCAATGACGGTGATCGCATCCCCCAGCGGCGCCCAGGACAGCAGCAGCGTCCAGACACCCCAGCGGCTGTACCACTCCTGTGCGCGGGTCAGCTGCGCCTCGCTCACCGGGAACCAGCGACGGTGGCGGTAGTGCTCGATCCCGCGGCCCAGGGCATAGTTCACGGCCGAGCCGAGCGTGTTGAAGAGGCTGGCCACGACGATCAGGGGGACGAGGGGGGCCGTGCCCTGGGTCTGGAAGGCGGCAAAGACCACCTCGGACTGGAAGGGCAGCAGGGTCGCGGCGCCGAAGGCGGCGAGGGCCATGGTGGCCAGGGCGGCAAGCGGTGTCATGCGCTTTCACTTGGCTGCGATGGTCCGGGCGTCAAGGCGGGGCAGCGGGGGCGGGACGTCGGGCAGGTGTCCCGGGATGGCGCGGGGCTGGCAAATGGCTTGTCCCTCTGCGCCGGTCGGCGGGGACTGTCCGTCAGTCCCGCGTCCCGTGAACCGGGGCCGGTTAGGGCCGGCCCCAGCTATTTAGTGATTGGCGACCGCGCGCACGCGCTCGTCATCGTTGTTGTGGCTTTCGCGCGGAGGGCGGCCGATGACTTCCTTCAGCTCGTCGAGCTCGATGAAGTTGTCGGCCTGGCGGCGCAGTTCGTCAGCGATCATCGGGGGCTGCGAGCGGATGGTCGAGACCACCGAAACGCGCACGCCCTGACGTTGCAGGCTTTCCACCAGCGGGCGGAAGTCCCCGTCGCCCGAGAAGAGCACGATGTGATCGACGCGGGGGGCCAGTTCCATGGCATCGACGGTCAGTTCGATATCCATGTTGCCCTTGACCTTACGCCGGCCCTGGCTGTCCGTGTATTCCTTGGCGGGTTTGGTCACCATGGTGAAGCCGTTGTAATGCAGCCAGTCCACCAGAGGCCGGATCGGAGAGTATTCGTCGTTCTCCAGCAGGGCGGTGTAGTAGAAAGCTCTCAGCAGTTTGCCGCGACGCATGAATTCCTGACGCAGCAATTTATAGTCGATATCGAAGCCGAGTGCCTTCGCGGCGGCGTACAAGTTGGACCCATCGATGAACAGCGCCAGCCGTTCGTCCTTGTAAAACATAAAACTACCTTTCCGGTCAAAATCCCGCACGCCTGTCCGTGAGTGTGTGAGTGGTAATGAATTCAGCGGCGGAATAAGGGTTGAAAAATAGAAGTGCTTCACTCTTACCGCAAGAGTGGTACCCCGTCCAAAAGTATAGGTTGAATGAAGTTTATGGGAAGTTATCTCGTCGCCTTCGGTGGAAATCTGCACTCGCATGTCGGGAAACCCCTTGAAACCTTGCATGCTGCGGTTGCGGCACTGGCGGAAAACGGCGCAAATATTCGTAAAATCAGTAGGTTTTATCGTACCCCGTGTTTCCCGGCCGGGGCAGGACCGGACTACGTGAACGGGGCGCTCGAGGCCGAATCATCCCTCGAACCGGGGGCTTTCCTCGCGCTTCTGAACCAGATCGAATCACGCTTCGGCCGCGAACGCGCCAGCCGGTGGGCCGGGCGGACGCTGGATCTGGACGTCATCGCCCACGGCCAGACGGTGCTGCCCGACGCGGGCACACAGGGCTGGTGGCGGCGGCTTCCGATGGAGGATCAGCAGCGTCTTGCGCCGGACCGGCTGATTCTGCCGCATCCCCGTTTGCAGGACCGGGCCTTCGTGCTGGTTCCGCTGATGGACGTCGCCCCGCACTGGCGTCATCCGCTTCTCGGTGGTAGTATAGCGGAAATGTGTGCGGATCTGCCCGACGAGGACCGGAGATCCGTCGTCCCGCTGTGACTCTTGCCTTGTCAATAGACAGCAGGGGCTTTACACACACATCCTCTAGCCGCCCAAAGACCGGAGTGCCCCCATGGCCCGAGTTACCGTTGAAGATTGCGTCGACAAGGTTCCGAACCGGTTCGAGCTTGTCCTGCTTGCCGCTCATCGTGCGCGCGAGATTTCGTCCGGCGCCGCGATCACCGTGGACCGCGACAACGACAAGAACCCGGTGGTGAGCCTGCGTGAAATCGCGGACGAGACCCAATCCGCCGACGAGCTGCGCGAGCGCCTGATCGAGGCCAACCAGAGCCAGATCGAGGTCGACGAGCCCGAGGACGACAGCATGGCCCTGCTGATGGGCGCCGAGGCAGACCGCCCGGCCGAGGACGACATGTCCGAGGAAAAACTGCTGCGCGCCCTGATGGAAGCACAGGGGCAGGGCTGACCGGGTCAGCCCTCGAGGGGAAAGGCGCAAGAATATGACGTCCGCCGACGATCTGGTTGGTCTGGTCCGCGCCTACAACCCGAAATCCAATGCAGACCTGATCCGCGCGGCCTACGAGTTCGGCCGCGCGATGCACGAGGGGCAGTTCCGCCACTCGGGTGAACCCTATTTCACCCATCCCGTCGCGGTTGCCGTGATCCTCACCCAGCAGAAGCTGGACGACGCGACGATCATCACCGCGCTGCTGCACGACACGATCGAAGACACCAAGGCCTCCTACACCGAGGTGGCCGAGAAGTTCGGCCGCGAGATCGCGGACCTTGTCGATGGCGTCACCAAGCTGACCAACTTGCAGCTCTCCTCGAAGGAGACCAAGCAGGCCGAGAACTTCCGCAAGCTCTTCATGGCGATGTCCCGCGATCTGCGGGTGATCCTCGTCAAGCTGGCCGACCGGCTGCACAACATGCGCACGATCAAGTCCATGCGCCCCGAGAAACAGGCCCAGAAGGCCTGGGAGACGATGGACATCTTCGCACCCCTCGCGGGCCGCATGGGCATGCAGTGGATGCGCGAGGAACTGGAAGATCTCGCCTTCAAGGTGCTGAACCCCAAGGGTCGCGACAGCATCATCCGCCGCTTCGTCACGCTTCAGAACGAGGCCGGCGACGTCGTGGAGCGGATCAAGACCGACATGCGCAGCCTGCTGGCCGAAAGTGCCATCGAGGCCGAGGTCTTTGGCCGGGCCAAGAAGCCCTATTCCATCTGGCGCAAGATGGAAGAGAAGAGCCAGGGGTTCTCGCGCCTGTCGGACATCTACGGCTTCCGGATCATCACCCGGACCGAGGATGATTGTTACCGGGCGCTTGGCGTGATCCACCGCCGCTGGCGCTCTGTGCCGGGCCGCTTCAAGGATTACATCAGCCAGCCGAAATCCAACGGCTACCGCTCGCTCCACACCACCGTGTCGGGCCGCGACGGCAAGCGGGTGGAGGTGCAGATCCGCACCATCCAGATGCACGAGGTCGCAGAGGCCGGCGTCGCCGCCCACTGGTCCTACCGCGACGGGATCCGGGCCGAGAACCCCTTTGCCGTCGATCCCGCCAAGTGGATCGCCTCGCTCTCCGAAAGCTTCACGGCCGAGGACGATCACGAGGATTTCTTCGAGGCGGTCAAGCTGGAGATGTACACCGACAAGGTGTTCTGCTTCACGCCCAAGGGCGAGGTGGTCAAGCTGCCGCGCGGCGCCACGCCCATCGACTTCGCCTATGCGATCCACACACGGATCGGCAACGCCTGCGTCGGTGCCAAGATCGACGGCATGCGGGTGCCGCTCTGGACCCGGATCAAGAACGGCCAGTCGGTCGAGATCATCACCGCCGAAGGCCAGATGCCGCAGGCCACCTGGCTCGACATCGCCCATACCGGCAAGGCCAAGACCGCCATCCGCCGCGCCCTGCGCGAGGTGGATCGGGAACGCTTCATCAAGCTGGGCCGCGAACTGGCGCGGGTCGCCTTTGAACACGTCGGCCGCAAGGCCACCGACCGCGCGCTGGAGACCGCCGCCGACAAGCTGCGCCTTGCAGGCCCGGACGAACTGTTGGCGCGACTCGGTTCGGCGGAACTCTCCGGCCGCGAGGCCGTCAGCGCCGTCTATCCCGATCTGGCCCCGGTCGAGGGCGAGGCGGTGGAGTGGGACCGCGCGGTGATCGGCCTGTCCGAGGGCCAGAGCTTCGAACGCGCCAACTGCTGCCAGCCGCTGCCGGGCGAACGGATCGTGGGCATCACCTTCCGCGGGCGGGGCGTCGTCGTCCATGCCATCGACTGCGAGTCGCTGGCCGCCTACGAGGATCAACCCGACCGCTGGATCGACCTGCACTGGCACGATGGCAAGCACCAGGCGATCTATCCGGTGACGCTGGAGATCACGCTGCGCAACGATGCCGGGGTCCTTGGCCGGATTTGCACGTTGATCGGCGAGCAGAAGGCCAATATTTCCGACATGACTTTCAGGGATACGAAACCTGACTTTCACAAAGTGGAAATAGATCTGGAACTGCGGGACGCTGAGCACCTGCATACCATCACGTCGGCCCTTGCGGCAGAAAACGACGTGGCTGCCATTGAACGACGCCGACGGCCGGTCTACGCCGACCGGCCCGCCGAAACGACAGAAGGAGAGACCGTTGGTCTTTAAACGCCGCGACAAACGGCCATTCTGGATCATCCTTCGGGATTTCCTGTGGCCTCGCGGCGGGTGGACCCGGGCCTTTCACTACGTCAAGCATCGCCTCCGCCGTCTGCCGGACACGCCGCACCGCATCGCGCGGGGCATCGCGGCGGGGGTCTTCACCGTCTTCACGCCGTTCTACGGGCTGCATTTCGTGGTCGCCGCCACGCTGGCCTGGATCCTGCGGGGCAATATCCTCGCAGCCCTGCTGGGGACCTTCGTCGGCAACCCGCTGACCTATATCCCGATCGGGGTGATCTGCCTGCAAACCGGGCATTTCCTGCTGGGACGTCCGCCCCGCCCCGAGGGCGAGATCCGCGACGGGATCGCGATCAAGTTTCTCCATGCCGCGGACGACCTTCAGGACAATTTCGCCGCGATCTTCACCGATCGGCACGCGGAATGGCACGGGCTGTCGATCTTCTACCACGAGATTTTCTTCCCCTACCTGATCGGCGGGATCATCCCGGGGCTCATCGCGGCGGCAGCGGCCTATTACGTCAGCCTTCCACTGATCAAGGCCTATCAGGCCCGGCGGCGCGGTGCTATTCAGGCCAAGCTGAAGGCCATCAAGGCCAAGACCCACAAGGTCGAGGGCCGCTGAGACCTGCACGACAGGAGAGACCATGAACGACGCCCCCAAACTGCGCCTTGGCGTGAACATCGACCATGTCGCCACTGTCCGTAACGCCCGTGGCGGTGCCTACCCCGACCCGCTGCGCGCCGCGAAACTGGCCGAGGACGCCGGTGCGGACGGGATCACCGCCCACCTGCGCGAAGACCGCCGCCACATCTCTGACGCCGACATCGACGGGCTGATGGAGGTGCTGACGGTGCCACTGAACTTCGAGATGGCCGCGACGGACGAGATGCAGGCCATCGCCCTGCGCCACAAGCCCCACGCCGTCTGCATCGTCCCCGAGAAGCGCGAAGAGCGCACGACCGAAGGCGGGCTGGAAGTGGCGCGCGAAGAGAACAAGCTGGCGCATTTCATCGCCCCCCTGCGCGAAGCCGGCTGCCGCGTTTCCATCTTCATCGCCGCGGACCGTCCCCAGATCGAGGCCGCGCACCGCATCGGTGCCGAAGTGATCGAACTGCACACCGGCGCCTATTGTGATGCCCATGCCGAGGGCCGTTTCGACGAGCGGGATGCGGAACTGAAGCGCCTGCGCGAAATGGCCACCTTTGCCCATTCTCTGGGGCTCGAGGTCCATGCCGGCCACGGGCTGACCTACGAAACCGTGGCCCCCATCGCCGCCTTCCCCGAGGTGCGCGAACTGAACATCGGCCACTTCCTCATCGGCGAGGCGATTTTCCGCGGCTTGCAGCCCGCGATTGCCGAGATGCGCCGCCTGATGGACGAGGCCCGCGCCTGAGGTACAGGGGCGGGCTGCAAGGCCCGTCCCGACCTGCCGGAGCGGGGGCATTCCCCCGGTCCGATCCTGCCGTACGGCTCCGCCTTGCGCCTGTCAGCGCGCGCCCGGCCCTGTTTCCCCGAAAAGACGATCCAGCGCACTGTCGAGCGCGGCATCCTCCGCGATCTCCAGCCGGACCGGCAGAGAAAGCACCCGGGGCCGCATCTCTGCGGGCAGCCGGACGGCATCCTTCTCGGTCGTGACCAGCTGCGCGCCCAGCCGGGCGGCATCCCGTTCCAGCCGATGCAGCAGGGCGCTGCCCAGCTTCTGGTGATCGCCAAGCGCATGGGTTGCCACCAGATCGGCGCCGAGGCCGCGGAGCGTGGCAAAGAACTTCTCCGGGTGGCCGATGCCCGCGAAGGCGACGAAGGGCTGCCCGGTCCAGTCCATCCCGGTCTGAAGCGGCGCAAGGTGGCCGCGCAGATGGGGCAGGGATATCGCGGCGCCCCAGTCGCGCTCAAACGCGTGCTGCGCTGTCTCCGGCCCGATCGACAGCAGCAGGTCTGCCCGGGCCAGTCCCGTCTCGACAGGTTCGCGCAGGGGGCCGGCCGGCAGGCAGCGCCCGTTGCCGAAACCGCGCGCCGCATCCACCACGATGAGGGAGAGGTCCTTGGTCAGGGTCGGGTTCTGGAACCCGTCGTCCAGCACGATGGCCTGCGCCCCGGCCGCGACGGCGGCGGCGGCACCGGCGGCCCTGTCACGGGCGATCCAGGTGGGGGCGAAGGCGGCCAGAAGCTGCGGCTCGTCGCCGGTTTCGCCGGCGCTGTGGCGCATCAGGTCGACCTGAACCGGCCCTTCAAGCGTGCCGCCATGGCCGCGGCTGACCGCATGGGCCCGGATGCCCCGCGCCTGAAGCCGCATCAGCATGTCGATGGCGGTGGGCGTCTTGCCTGTGCCGCCCGCGTTCAGGTTGCCGATGCAGATCACCGGCACGCCCGGCGCGATGCCCCTATCGCCTTCGAGCCGCCGCGCGGTGGCATGGGCATAGACCTGCCCCAGCGGGGAGAGCAGTCGCGCGCGCCAGTCGGGCTGATCGGGTGGGGTGAACCAGAAACGGGGGGCGTGCATCAGGTCTCTTTCCGCTGGTCCAGCAGGTCCTGGACGAGGTCCAGCACCCGGTCCGTCACCTCGGCGCCCTCGGTCGCCACGGTCCAGGCGGCATGGGCCATGGCGGCGGCCTGATCGGGGGCGGTGAGGCGCGACACGGCGGCCGACAGCGTCTCGGCATCACGGACGATCCGGGCGCCCATGGCCTGTGCGAGGCGGGAATAGGAATCGAGGTAGCGGCTCACGTTGGGCCCGTAGAGGATCGCGGAGCCGAGGGCCGCGGGCTCGAACGGGTTGCGCCCGCCGTGGCCGGGCGTCAGCGACGAGCCCATGAAACTGATCGGCGAAAGCCGGTACCAGAGCCCCATTTCGCCCCATGTGTCGGCCAGCAGGATCTGGGTGTCCTCGCGCAGCACGTCGCCCTCGGACCAGACGCCAAGGCGCCAGCCCTCGCGCCGCAGCTGCGTGGCCATGGCGGGGCCCTGTTCCTCGTCGTCGGGGACGATGATCAGCAGCAGCCGGTGGGCATAGCGGTTGGCCTGCCGGTGGGCGCGGGTCACGGTTTCCAACTCGTCGGGCTGGATGCGGGCGGCCAGCCAAACCGGACGCGTGCCCAACTCACGCGCCAGCGACTCGCGCTCGCCCATGTCGCAGGGTAGGGCGGCGCCGCCCTCCAGCATCGGGCCGGTGATCGAGATGCGCTGCGGATCGACGCCCAGCCGGCGCAGGCGGCGCGCGGCATTTTCCGAGGCGGTCAGCAGGGCATGGAACGAGGCGGTGACGGAGCGGCCCATGCTGGGCAGCCAGCGCCAGCGCAACTCGTCAAAGGCGTCTTCCTCGGCATCGACGAGGATCATCGGGATCTGCGCCTTGCCCGCATGGGTGATCAGCGCGGGCCGCAGGTGGCCATTGGTCCAGAGCCCGACGGAGGGCCGCCAATGGGACAGGAACCGGGTGATGGCCTCGGTGTTCTCGGGCGGGGCCGGGGCCCAGATCAGGCCCGGCTTGAGGCGCGGCAGGGGGCGGATGCCCTCCGAGGCCGTGATGACCATCGACAGGCCGGGGCGCTGCGCGATCAGGCGCTCGCCCAGTTCAGCCAGCGCGGGGAGGCTGCGCCCACGGGCGGCATGGGCCCAGATGACCGGCCCCTCGGGCCGGTCGGGGCCGGGATCGTAGCCCTCGCGGAGGCCACGCCCCGCCAGCGCCATGTAGGCGGCCAGACTGACGGAGCGGCTCATGCTGGATCAGTTGCCCAGTTCTTCGGTCGAGGACGCCGCCATCTCCTCGTCGCGCAGGCGATGCAGGTGCGCGATGTAGTAGCGGGTGTGGGCGTCGTCGACCGTGCGCTGTGCCTCGGCCTTCCAGGCGTCATAGGCGGCGGCGTAATTCGGGTACATGCCGACGATGTGGAGGTTCTCGACGTCCTTGAAGACGTTCTTCGACGGGTCGACGAGCTCGCCCCCGAAAACCAGATGCAGGCGTTGGGTCATGGCACTTCCTTTCCGGCAGGACGGGCGCAGTCCACGCTGGTCTGGCCCGATATCAAGCGACCTGCGGCCTCCCCGCCCGCGTGGCGCTTCTGGCGCCAAAATATCCGTCCGGGCGGGGGGTGCAAGCGATCCGGTCCCCTCGGGGGCCAGCAAAACGGCACTTCGGGGAAATTTCCCGTGCGCTGCCGTTGCGTGAGGACGCTGTTCATGGGGCGCACAGCCCCTGACCCGCGCGCAGAAAATTCTTCGAAGAATTTTCCCAAGAATTTTCGAAAATTCTTGGGTGCCGGCCGGGGCGGTTCGGGGCGGGCCTGACCTGGCAGGGTGCGACCGGGCAGGGTGCCCCTGTCAGGGTGTCAGCGCGGCCAGCAGGGCACCGTGCAGCCCGGGGGCCGAAGCGACGACGCCCTTAACCTGCGGGTGCGGATTGTTGAACCGCAGCGTGCCGCCCCGCCGGTCCGAGGTCGTGGCCCCGGCCTCGCGCAGGATCAGGTCGCCCGCGGCAATGTCCCATTCCCAACTGTCGCGCAGGGTGAGCATGGCATCGAAACGCCCCTCGGCCACCAGCGACAGCCGGTAGGCCAGCGAGGGCCGGTAGTGGCGGATCAGTTGCGGCACCGCCCCGCGCCAGTTCTGGGGATCCCATGCCGGTTTCGCGGCCAGCAGCGTGGCGCCGTCCAGCGAGTCGCGCTCCGAGGCGCGCATCGGCCGGTTGTTCAGCCGGGCGCCCTGACCGCGGGCCGCGGCATAGAGCTTGCCCTTCACCGGCAGGTAGACCACGGCGGCCACCACCTCGCCCCGCTCTGCCACGGCCAGCGAATGCGCCCAGGAGCCGGAGCCCTCGATGAAACTGCGGGTGCCGTCGATCGGATCGACGATGAAGACGCGGTCGCACCGCAGCCGCGCCTCGCTGTCGGTGCTCTCTTCCGAGAGCCAGCCATAGTCGGGACGGGCCCCGCGCAGCTCCCGCTCCAGCATCTCGTTCACGGCCATGTCGGCCTCGGTCACGGGGCCGAGGTTGCCGGGTTTGTCCCAGGCGCGGGCCGTGGGGCCGGTGTATTGCAGGGCCACGCGGCCTGCCTCCCGCGCGGCCTCGGCCAGCAGGGTCAGGTCGGCAAGATCCCGGGCGGTGGGGTCAGGTGCCTGCAATCGTCAGCCCCTCGACCAGCAGGGACGGCACGACGCGCGACAGATGCGCCCGCGCGTCGTTCGCTGGCACGATCCGCTTGAGCATGTCGCGCAGGTTGCCGGCGATGGTGCATTCCTGCACCGGGAAGGCGATCTCGCCGTTCTCGACCCAGAAGCCCGAGGCACCGCGGGAATATTCGCCCGTGTTGGCGTTGATGGTGGAGCCGATCATCGAGGTCACCAGCAGCCCGGTACCCATCTGCTTGATCAGGTCCTCGCGGGTCACGCTGCCCTGGGTCAGTTCCACGTTCCACGTGCTGGGCGAGGGCGGGGCCGAGAGGCCGCGCGCCGCATTGCCCGTGGAGGTCAGGCCCAGCTTGCGTGCCGTGGCCAGATCGAGCGTCCAGCCGGTGAGGCGGCCGTTCTCGACGATGGTGCGCCGGGCGGTGGGCAGGCCCTCGGCATCGAAGGGGCGCGAGCCGGAGGTGCGCTTGCGCAGCGGGTCTTCCACCAGCGACAGGCTTTCGGGCAGGACGACCTCCCCGAGCGCATCGCGCAGGAAGGAGGCGCCGCGGGCGATGGCCTGTCCGTTCACCGCGCCCAGCAGATGCGCGATGAGCGAGCCTGCGATGCGCTCGTCATAGAGCACCGGGTAGCGGCCCGTGGCGGGACGGCGCGCGTTCAGCATGGCGGCGGCCCGTTCGCCGGCGCTGCGGCCGATGTCCTCGGGGCTGCGCAGGTCGGACTGGATCAGCCGCCCGTCGCCGTCACCGTCGCGCTGCATCCCCGCGCCTTCGCCCGCGATGGCCGAGCAGTAGAGCGAGCGCTGCGTGCGGCTGTAGCCCCCGGCGAACCCGTTGGTGGCGGCGATGAAAATCTCGGTCCGGCCATAGCCTGCGGAGGCGGTGTCGATCTTGGTGACGCCTGCGACGTCCATGGCGGCGGCCTCGGCCCGGGCGGCGTCTTCCTGAAGGGTTTCGGGTGCGGGCTCGGGCGCATCATCGGCCAGTTCGAGCCCCTCTGCATCGCGCCGGGCGGACAGCTGATCGGGATCGGCGAGGCCCACGTAGGGGTCTTCGGGCGCTTCCTTCGCCATGGCGACGGCGCGGGTGGCCATGGCCTCCAGCGTCTCGGGGCGCGTGTCCGAGGCCGAAACGCAGGCCTGGCGCTGGCCGATCATGACGCGCAGGCCGATCTCGGTGCCTTCCGAACGCTCCGCATGTTCCAGGGTTCCGCCACGCATGTCCACGGCGACCGATGTGCCGGAGCGCGCCATGGCGTCGGCGGCATCGGCACCAGCGGCCTTGGCAACGGAGAGGAGGGCCTGCGTGAGATCGGAGAGCGCTTGCGTCATGGGGGTCCTTTCGGCCTTGCGGCAATGATTTCCCCTACCGGATGCGCGGTGGACGGGCAAGGGAGGGGCGCCTGGCGGCGCTGCGTCGCCGGGGCGGTGCTGTGGGAGTGTGCCGTATGAGCGGGCAGGGGGGCGGGAGGGTGTCACTCGGTCTGCGTGCTGGATGGCTGGTGAATGCCCCGGCGCGCGCCTTGCCTCTAGGCGGTTCCAAAGCGCTGTCCCCTCTAAATGTCCCGCCTGGCCGATAGGCCGGGCAGCGCCGACCCGCCCCCATGGGGCGGCGCTATTGCGCCACCCCGCGGGCCGGCGCTGCCCTTCGTTGGGGCCGGATCGGGGTATGGAGGGCTTTGCCGTGCGCGCGAAAAGCAAGGCCGTGGCGCACCAACGTGAGCCGGAGAGATGCGCGTGAGCGGCATGCGCGGACACAGGCCAAACGACGTAGCGGCGAACCGTCAGACCCATCCGCGCCCTCTTTCCCCCGCAGCCCCCGCCCCGCAGTGCAGCGCTCTTGACCATCCGCGGTGTCCCCACATCCCCCTCGCCGCCGCTCCTCTGGACCCTACCTTCTCTCCAAGCTACCAAAGACCCGACCCGCAGCGCGAAGGAGGAGCAGATGACGCAGTTCGAAGGCAAGGTCGTAATGATCACCGGCGCCAGCCGTGGCATTGGCGAGGCCGCCGCCCGGCTCTTTGCCGAGGCCGGTGCCAAGGTCGCCCTGCTGGCCCGCGGCCGGGACGAGATCGCCCGCATCGCCGGCGAGATCGGCCCCGATGCCATCGCCGTGCCCTGCGATATCTCGCGCTACTGGGAGGTCGAGGCGGCCGTGAATGCCTGCCTTCAGGCCTTCGGCAAACTCGACATCCTGATCAACAACGCGGGCGCGCTGAAACCCATCGCGCCGCTGATCGAGGCCGACCCCGAGGAGTGGGGTCACGTCATCGACGTGAACACCAAGGGCGTCTTCAACGGCATGCGCGCGGCGATGCCGGTGATGCTGGCGCAGGGCGGCGGCACGGTGATCACCATCAGCTCCGGCGCAGCCCATCGCCCGCTGGAGGGCTGGAGCGCCTATTGCACCTCCAAGGCGGGAACCGCGATGTTGACCCGCGCGGCGCACCTCGAAAACGCGGACAAGGGCCTGCGGATCATGGGCCTGTCGCCCGGCACGGTGGCGACGCAGATGCAGCGCGACATCAAGGCCAGCGGCGTGAACCCGGTGAGCCAGCTCGACTGGGAGGATCACGTGCCCCCCGAATGGCCCGCCAAGACGCTGATGTGGATGTGCACCCCCGCCGCCGACGGCTACCTCGGCGAGGAGATCAGCCTGCGGGAGGAGGAGATCCGCCGCACGGTGGGGCTTATCGCATGATCCGTCTGGAGAAGGACGGCGGCTTCTGGATCGTCACCATCGACCGGCCGGAGAAGGCGAACTCCCTCACCCGGGAGATGCTGGGCGACCTGGCCGAGATCGCAGAGGCCGCAGCCGAGGCACAGGTGCTGGTGATCACTGGCGCGGGCAAGGTCTTCTCCGCCGGGGCCGATCTTGACGAGGCCCGCGCGGGTCTGGCGACCGATCCGGTCTGGGAACGGCTCTCGGGGGCGGTGGCGGCGCTGCCCGGCCTGACCATCGCGGCGCTGAATGGCACGCTGGCGGGCGGGGCGATGGGCATGGCGCTGGCCTGCGACCTGCGGCTCGCCGTGCCGGGGGCGAAGTTCTTCTATCCCGCGATCAAGCTCGGCTTCCTTCCGCAACCCTCGGATCCTCTGCGCATGGCGCAGCTGATCGGGCCGGCACGGACCAAGCTGATCCTCATGGGCGCGCAGAAACTGACGGCGGAGGAGGCCTATGCCTTCGGGCTGATCGACCGGATCGTCGAGGGCGACGTGCTGGCGGCGGCACGGGAGATCTCCACCGACGTGCTGGCCGCCGATCCGAAGGTCACGGCCGGGATCAAGGCCCTGTGCCGCTAACGGCGTCCCCTCCGCGGGCCGGCCGTGCGGGCGTGGAACTCCGGCGGGCGCTTGGCGATCCAGCGCAGGAACCCCTGCAGGTCGGGATGGGCGCGCAGCGCCTCGGGCGTGTTCAGATCGCGGGCCAGCTCGGCCTCGGTGAAGGTCTTGTGGATCGTCGTGTGACAGATCTGGTGCAGCAGCACCTTGGGCCCGTGGGTGCCGCCCTTCAGCCGTGGCACGAGGTGATGCAGGCTCTGGCGGGCCTGCGGCGGAATGGGCCGCAGGCAGAGCGGGCAGATCGGGCTGGCGTCTTTGTCCTCCGTCATGGGGCTAATCTGGCCGAGGTGCGGGGAAAGGCAAGACGTGGCTGAGATCTGGGTGATCGGCGCGGGCCCGGCGGGGCTGATGGCGGCAGAGGCCGCGGCGGGGCAGGGCCACCGGGTCGTGCTGGCCGAGGCCATGCCCTCGCCCGCGCGCAAGTTCCTGATGGCGGGCAAGTCGGGGCTGAACCTGACCAAGGACGAGCCCTTCGACCGGGTCCTCGCGGCCTATGGCGGGGCGGCCCCTGTGCTGCGCCCGATGCTGGAGGCCTTCGGCCCGCGCGACGTGCAGGACTGGGCCGAGGGGCTGGGGCAGAGGCTCTTCACCGGCTCCACCGGGCGGGTCTTCCCGGAGGCGATGAAGGCCTCGCCGCTGCTGCGGGCCTGGCTTGCGCGGCTCGACGGGCTGGGGGTGACGCTGCACCGGCGCTGGCGCTGGACCGGCTGGGGGGACAGCCCGCGCAGCCTTCGGTTCGACACGCCCGAGGGCCCGCGGGAGGTGACGCCCGATGCGGTGGTGCTGGCCTGCGGCGGGGCCAGCTGGGCGCGGCTCGGCTCCGACGGGGCCTGGGCGGAGTGGGTTGCGCCGGTGGCGCCCTTCCAGCCCGCGAACTGCGGGTTCCTCGTGGCGTGGTCCGAGAAGATGGCGCCCCAGTTCGGCCGCCCGGTGAAGGCCGTCGCCCTGCGGGCCGGGGACCGGGTGAGCCGCGGGGAATTCGTGATCTCGGCCCGGGGGGTCGAGGGCGGGGCGGTCTATGCCCTGGCCGACCGGCTGCGCGAGGGCGTGCCGCTGGTGCTGGACCTCGCGCCCGACCTGGCGCTCGAGGAGGTGCGGGCCCGACTGTCGCGCCGCAGACGCGGGGATTCGCTGGCCAGCCACCTGCGCAAGGCGTTGAAGTTCGACCCGGCGAAACGGGCGCTGCTGATGGAATGCGCCCGCCCCCTGCCGGAGGACGTGGCGGGTGCGATCAAGGCGCTGCCCCTGCCGCTGACAGGCCCGCGGCCCATGGACGAGGCGATCTCGGTCGCGGGCGGGCTGCGGTTTGCGGCGCTGGACGCGGACCTTGGCGTCGTGGAACGGCCGGGCGTCTTTGCCTGCGGCGAGATGCTGGACTGGGAGGCCCCGACGGGGGGCTACCTGCTGACCGCCTGCCTTGCGACCGGCCGCTGGGCCGGTCTGGCCGCGGCGCGCGCCTGCGCCTGAGGCGCTGTCCGGAAAATGCACATTTTCCGGTCCGTTTTCTTCGAAGAAAACGGGCAAGGCCGAGAGGGTGTGCCTCGGGTTCGGCTAGGCGCGGAAAATTCTTCGAAGAATTTTCCCAAGAATTTTCGAAAATTCTTGGGTGGGGCCGAGGCCGTGCGCCTGGGGGGATGCCGGCGGGGGGCTGTCTGCCCCCCGCCGCTGGCGCGGCCCCCCCGAGGATATTTCTGCAACGAAAATGAAGGGCCCCGGCGCGTGATGCGGCGGGGCCTTTTTATGGGGGCGGTGCGTAGGCGGGGGCAGGCGGCTTTTTCAGGCGGCCTGGGCCGTCTTTTCCGAGGTGACAGCGCGTTTGTAGGCGGGACGGGCGCGCAGGCGGGCGGCATAGGCGGCCAGCGGCTCGGGCGGCTCCGGGAAGCGGGCGGCGGCGGCCCAGTTCAAGCAGTGCAGCGTCAGGATGTCGGGCACCGTCATTTCCTCGCCGGCGAGGTAGGGCTGATCCGCGAGCCGGGTGGCGAGGCTGGTGAGGTTCTTTTCGTACTCCCACCGCAGCGCGGGCTTGATGTCGGGCACCCGGCGCTCCTCGGGCAGGATGAAGGTGTGGCGTGCGGCGGTCCAGATCAGCGCCTCTATCTCGTCGAGCACCTGGTGGGTCAGGGCGTCCTGCCGGGCGCGGGCCAGCGTGCCCGCCGGATGGGTCAGCCCGCCGTGACGGTCCGCGAGGAAAGTCAGGATGGCGACGGAATCGGTTACCGGCTCCCCGTCCACCAGCAGGATCGGCACCTTGCCGAGGGGCGAGAGCGCGCAGACCGCGGCGGAGCGCGGCTGTTCGATCTGGCGGGTATAGGGCTGTTCCAGTTCCTCCAGCGCCCACAGGACGCGGAAGGTGCGGTTCATCGGGCTGCCGATCAGCGTGTACATGTCTGTCCTCCTCCTCGGGCGCAGCTCCTCCACCGGCCCATGGGCGCAGCAGAGCCGAAAAGCGGCAGCGCGTAAAGGGGAGGCGGATGTGCCCTAACGGCGCGCCAGCATGGAGAGCCGGATCAGGGCGCGTTCCACGAGGGCCTGTTGCGGGGCGCTCTGCCCGGCGGAGCGCAGGGTGAGGTCGGTGTCCGTGAGCAGGGTGATCGCCTGTTCGAGGCGTTGGGCGTCCCAGCCCTGCGCCTGCCGCAGCACCTTGTCGCGGCGCGGCCCGAAGACCGGCGGGCGCAGCCGGCCGATGCCCTCCTGCGGGCCGCCGGGGGCGGAGGCGACGGTGTAGAGCGTACGGAAGTGGCGCATCGCCCCGATGCAGAGCGTGACCGGCGCCACGCCCTGCCCCTGCAGGCGGCGCAGCACCATGCCGAGGTCCTTGGCGCGGCCCTCGGCCACCACGTCGAGCGCATCGTCAAGGGCGGCCTCGATCGAGCGCGGGGCGACCTCGGCGATGTCCTGCGCGGTCACCGGCGTGTCGTCGCGGAACTTGTAGAGCGCGAGCTTCTCCAGCGTCTGGCGGAAGTCGCCGGGATCGAGCGTCTTGGCGAGGTCGGAGAGGTCGCGCAGCGCCTCGGGCGGCAGGGTCTTGAGGCCCGCGCGCTTCAGGTCGGCCTCGATCTCTTCCTGCGTGGGCGGGTTGTCGTAGATCGCGGCGCAATAGGCCGAGCGGTGACCCTCGAAGGCCTTGCGGATCTTGGAGGTGGGCTTCAGCTGGCCGGCGGTGATCACGATCTGAGCATCGCCGGGGCGCCAGTCTTCCAGCGCGGTGAGGATCGCGGGGGCGGCGGTCTCGTTCGCCTCTTCCACGAAGGCCACGCGCGGGCCGGGGAAGAACCCCTGCGCCTTGATCGCGTCGAGCAGCTGCGCCGGGTCCTTGCGCAGGTCCGCGCCCTGCATCCGGGTCAGGCGCATCTCGGCCTCGCCCTCGGGGCCGATCAGGGCCGCGATCACCTCCTGCCGCTTCAGGGCCACGCGCATGGCGTCGGGCCCGTAGATCAGCAGGCCCGTGGCCTCGGGATCGGGCCGGGCGAAGTAGCGCGGGGCGTCGCGGGGCGAGAGCTTCATCGGCTCAGACCGCCGAGGGGTCGGCAGGCAGATCGGGGGCGATGGCGTAGAGCCGGGTGGCGATCCGGTCGGCGAGGATGGTCATCAGCCGTTCGCGGGCGTCCATTGCGGCGGATTGCGTCGCCACGGTGGAGCCGGTGGCGGAATAGCCGGTGAAGCTGGAGACCTCGCCCGAGGTGATCACGTCGCCGGTGGCAACGGCGGTCAGGGTGAACATCGCCGCCCCGGTCACGTTGATCCGGGTCGCGATGTTCGAATCGGTGATCGCCATGCGTTCCTCGTCCACCCGCAGGGTGATCTGGAGGAAGTAATCCGGGTTGCCGGACCGGCCGAAGAGCGATTCCAGGTGGGTGACCACGTCATAGGCGTCGCCGTCCTGCGGAGCCTCGATCTGCATCCGGTTCACCAGCCGGGTGGCCCCGCCCTGCGGCGCATAGGCGGGGGTGAAGCCGCAGGCGGCGAGGCCGCCCACGGAAGCGCCCGCGGCTGCGAGCAGGGTCAGAAACCGGCGTCGGTCAGACAACGACATTCACGATCCGTCCGGGGACGACGATGATTTTCTTGGGCTGGGCCCCGTCCAGCGTCCGGATCACAGCTTTGCTGGACATCGCCAGCTTTTCAACCTCGTCCTTCGGCATGTCGCGCGGCACGGTGATTTCGCCCCGGCGCTTGCCGTTGACCTGGATCGGCAGGGTGACGGTGTCCTCGACCAGCATCGCCTCGTCGGCCTGCGGCCAGGGCGCGTCTGCGATCAGGCCCTCGCCGCCCAGCAGGGACCAGACCTCTTCCGCGAGGTGCGGGGTCATCGGCGACATCAGCTGGGCCAGAACCAGCGCGGCCTCGCGCTTGGCCGCGGCCCCGGCCTTGGACTTGCCGAGCGCGTTGGTGAAGGCATAGAGCCGCGCGATGGAGGCGTTGAAGCCGAAGCTCTCGATCCCCAGCGTCACGTCGCGCACGGCCTTGTGCATCTCGCGCAGCAGGGCCTCGTCCTCGGTCGCATCCGCGGGTGCCGCGGCGTCGATCTCGGCCGCGATGCGGTAGACGCGCGAGAGGTGCCGGTGCGCGGCCTCGGCGCCGGCGGCGGTCCATTCCACGTCCCGTTCCGGCGGGCTGTCGGAGAGCACGAACCAGCGCGCGGTATCCGCGCCATAGGCCGAGATGATCGAGACCGGGTCGACCACGTTCTTCTTCGACTTCGACATCTTGGCGGAGGGGATGATCTCCACCTCGGTGCCATCGGCCAGCTTGCCGTCGGTCACATCCTCGGGGAAGTGGTAGACGGGGCGGTCGTTGGCGTCCTTGGTCTGGTAGATCTCATGGGTGACCATGCCCTGCGTGAAGAGCGCGTTGAACGGCTCCTGCGCGGTGGAGGGCAGGTGGCCGCAGATGTGCATCGCCCGGGCGAAGAAGCGCGAGTAGAGCAGGTGCAGGATCGCGTGCTCGATGCCGCCGATGTACTGGTCGACGTTCATCCAGTAGGCGGCCTCGGTCATGTCGATGGGCACATCGGCGCGCGGCGAGGTGAAGCGCGCGTAGTACCACGAGCTGTCCACGAAGGTGTCCATCGTGTCGGTCTCGCGCCGCGCGGGCTTGCCGCAGGTCGGGCAGCTGCAGTCGCGCCACGTCGGGTGCCGGTCCAGCGGGTTGCCGGGCGTGTCGAAGGTGACATCGTCGGGCAGCTTGATCGGCAGGTTTTCCTTCTTCTCGGGCACCACGCCGCAGTCGGCGCAATGCACGACGGGGATCGGGCAGCCCCAGTAGCGCTGACGGGAGAGACCCCAGTCGCGCAGGCGGAACTTGGTCACGCCGCGGCCGACGCCATTGGCCTCGCAGAAGTCGATGGCGGCATCGACGCCCTGTTCGCCGGTCTGGACCTCTTCGCCCGCGAAGCCGCGCACGTAGCGGACCTTCTCGGACTTCAGCGGCACGAAGGCCTCGCCCGCCGGATATTCGCCCTCGACCGGTTCGAAGGTTGTGACGATGGGCAGCTCGTACTTCGAGGCGAACTCGTAGTCGCGCGGGTCATGGGCCGGGCAGCCGAAGATCGCGCCCGTGCCGTAGTCCATCAGGATGAAGTTCGCGATGTAGACCGGCAGTTCCCATGCATTGTCAAAGGGATGGCGCACCTTGATGCCGGTGTCATAGCCCAGCTTCTCGGCGGTCTCGATCGCCTCTTCGGTGGTGCCGCCCTTGCGGCATTCCTCGCAGAAGGCGGCGATCTTCTCGTCCTTCGCGGCCAGTTCCTTGGCCAGCGGGTGATCGGCCGAGATGCCGACGAAGGAGGCACCCAGCAGGGTGTCGGGGCGGGTGGTATAGACCTCGACCCGGTCATGGCCGAGCTCTTCCTCACCCTCGACGAGGCCGAAGGAGAACTGCAGGCCGCGCGACTTGCCGATCCAGTTGGCCTGCATCAGCTTGACCTTGGCGGGCCAGTCGTCGAGCCCGTCGAGCGCCTCGAGAAGGTCCTTGGAGAAGTCCGAGATCTTGAAGAACCACTGGGTCAACTCGCGCCGTTCCACCAGCGCCCCCGAGCGCCAGCCGCGCCCGTTCTCGACCTGTTCGTTCGCAAGAACGGTCATGTCGACGGGATCCCAGTTCACCACGGCGTTCTTGCGGTAGACGAGACCCTTTTCCAGGAAGTCGAGGAACAGCGCCTGCTGCTGGCCGTAGTATTCCGGATCGCAGGTGGCGAATTCGCGCGACCAATCGATCGACAGACCCAGCGGCTTCATCTGGCCGCGCATGTCGGCGATGTTGTTGTAGGTCCATTCCTTGGGGTGCCCGCCCGAGGCCATGGCGGCGTTTTCCGCCGGCATCCCGAAGGCGTCCCAGCCCATCGGGTGCAGCACGTTGTGCCCGGTGGAGGACTTGTAGCGCGCCACGACGTCACCCATCGTGTAGTTGCGCACGTGGCCCATGTGGATGCGCCCCGACGGATAGGGGAACATCTCGAGCACGTAATACTTCGGTTTGTCCTGCGCCACTTCGGCGCGGAAGATGCCGGCCTTGTCCCAGGCCTCTTGCCACTTGGCTTCGATTTCGGCGGCGGAATAGCGCGACATGCGGCGTCCCCTGCGGTTTGAATGCTTGGGTGGCGTGATATGCGTCCACGCGGGGCGGGTCCAGAGGATATCCCGTGGAAATGCGGCATTGGCGGGTCTTCCCCGACGCCTTTTGAGCGGTATAACGGGTATCAGAGGCAGGAGTGACGCGAGGACCGGCAGGCATGAAGATATTGGTGATCCACCAGAACTTTCCCGGGCAGTACAAACACCTCGCCCCGGCGCTGGTGCGCGCGGGGCATGAGGTCGTGGCCCTGACGCTGCGGGTCGAGAAGCCCGTCGTCTGGAACGGGGTCCGGCTGATCCCCTATACGCTGGGAGAAAGCCGCAAGCAGCAGACCCACCCGTGGGTGCTGGATTTCGACAGCAAGGTGACGCGCGGCGGGGCCTGTTTCCAGGCGGCGCGGGCGCTGCGGTCGCAGGGCTACACGCCCGACGTGATCCTGGCGCACCCCGGCTGGGGCGAGGCGCTCTTCCTTGGGGATGTCTGGCCCAATGCGCGGATCGGCGTCTACAGCGAGCTCTATCACATCGACGGCTACCCGCATGTCGGCTTCGACCCGGAGTTCCCGGTGCGGGATCCGGAAGCCGACCGGGTGCGCCTGCGGCTCAAGAACCTGTACAACCACCTGCAATTCGACGCGGCCGACATGGGGATCAGCCCGACGCGGTTCCAGGCGGATACCTTCCCGCAGCCGCTGCGCGACAAGATCACCGTGATCCATGACGGCATCGACACGGCCGCCCTCGTGCCCTGGCCCGAGGCGACCTATACGCTGCCCAACGGCCGCGTGCTGAGCCGGGCGGACGAGGTGATCACCTTCGTGAACCGCAACCTCGAACCCTATCGCGGCTATCATGTCTTCATGAGGGCCCTGCCGGAGCTGCTGCGCCGCCGCCCCAATGCGCAGATCCTCGTCGTTGGCGGGGACAGCGTCAGCTACGGGGCACAGCCCCCGGCCGGAAAGACGTGGAAGCAGATCTTCATCGACGAGGTGCGGGGCCAGATTTCCGATGAAGACTGGGCGCGGGTCCATTACCTCGGGCGGATTCCCTACGACAAGTTCACGGCGATGCTGCAGCTGAGCCGGGCGCATATCTACCTGACCTATCCCTTCGTCCTCAGCTGGTCGATGCTGGAGACCATGAGTGTCGGCGGCGCGCTGGTGGCCAGCTCCACCGACCCGGTGAAGGAGGTCCTCACCGATGGCGAGAACGGGCTGCTGGTCGATTTCTTCGACGGCAAGGGGCTGGTGGACCGGGTCGAGGAACTGCTGGACGACGAGGGGCTTCGCCGCCGTCTTGGCATGGCGGCCCGGGATTTCGTCACGTCGGGCTACGACCTGAACCGCCATTGCCTGCCGCGCCAGATGGAATGGGTCAACGCCCTCGCGCAGGCGCGGGGCTGACCGTCCCGCCGGCACGTTCGGGCCTGAAACGAAAGAAGGCGCCCTAAGGGGCGCCTTTTCCTTTGGCTGCGGCCAGTTCCGGCGGCTGCGCTCAGCGCTTGCCGTCTGCCACGCGCAGCTGGCGGGCGCGGGTCAGGATCGCATCCTCGACCGCGCGCTGCGTGGAGGTGGCGACCTGCCGGCCGGACCGGTCCATCAGCGCGACATGCAGCGAGCGCGCCTCGAGGGCCGGATCGCTCACGAGGATCGTCGCGCGGTAGGACTGACCGCCCCCCGGGGGGACGCCGTAGCCGGTGGTGATGACGCCGGTGAAGGGATCGACGGATTCAACGGGAAGGAAGCTCAGCACGTCGAGCGAGGCGTTCCAGAGGTAGCGGTTCACCGCCACCTGGGTGCCATTGTCGCGCTGCTTGAAGAGATCCCAGAGGCTGCTGCCGGAGAGCCCTTCCGGGTCCGAACCCGTCGTGCGGATACGCTCCATCGTCGCGTCGTTCTCCGCGGTCGGGGCCGTGCCAACGCCACAGCCCGTCAGGAAAATCGTGGCCGCCAGGCCCAGAGCAGCGGTGGTGCGCGTCAGGTTCATTCGAGGATCCCGTTCCAGTCGTCTGCTCCGATGTACCGAAGGCGGCTATCCGGGGCAAGCGCCTTTCCCGTCGCGCAAGGCCCGCTGACCCAGCCGTGATTGAGGCTGCGCACAGGGAAGCGGCGCAGGGAAGGGGCGCCGGGACCGGGGCCGCGCCGCGCGTACGTACATGAGACTCTATACGCGCCAGTCCGCGGCAGGGGCGGGGCCGCGTCGGCCGGTAGACAGGGCGACCGTGCAAGGCCGTTCCGTCGGGCCGCCTCTGTTTGCGTCTCCCCCGGACGCCCCTTCCTGACCTTTGTAAGGGCATCTCGCGAGGGGCCCCCCTGAAACTGTGGCACCTTTGCACCAATTGCGGCATCGGTTTGTTCCGGCGAGGGCGGCAGACTTGCAATGAAAGGGTGAAAAGAGCGAAACCCCCTTCATACCCAATCCGGATTCTCCGATTGGGGCACTCTGAGAAACCGAGGGAAACACATGAAAAAGATTCTCTTCGCGTCGACTGCCCTGGCCCTGACCGCCGGCGCCGCCGCAGCAGAAACCAGCATCGCAGGCTATGGCCGTTTCGGTGTTGTCTACGACGAATCGAAAGCTGACGAGACCTACATCGAGCAGCGCTTCCAGCTGACCTTCACCGGCACCACCACCGCCGACAACGGCCTGGTCTTCGGTGGCAAGATGCGCATCCGTTCGCAAGAATCGGGCGACGTCACCCTGGACTCGACCGCAAACGCGGCTCAGATGTTCATCAAAACCGGTGGCCTGACCCTCGAAGTCGGCAACGTTGACTGGGCACTCGACAACATGCCGGGCGCTTCCTTCAACACCACCATCGGCCTGCAGAACTTCTGGGGTCCCTCGGGCATCGACGCGTACTCCTCGCGCGGCGCTTCGAACACCGGCGTTGCAGTGATCTACTCGATGGCTGGCTTCACCGGCCACATCTCGTACGACGTTGTGACCGAAGACGTTGACGGCTACGTTTCGTACGAAACCGGCGGCTACACCTTCGCTCTGGGCGCTTCGGACTACGACTCCGGCCTCGCACCCGAGTGGATCCTGACCGCAGGCGGCACCGTCGGCATGGTTGACTTCTCGGCTGGCTACACCGGCTACGACAACTACGGCTTCTGGTCCCTGTACGGCGGCGCCGACGTTGGCGCAGCAACCGAAGTCCGCGGCTTCCTGGCCTACGACGACGGCGCAGAAGAGTGGGGCGTTGGTGCCGACTTCGAGCACGACCTGGGCGGCGGCGCTGCTCTGACCGGCGGCGTGTTCAACATGTACGACATCACCGAGGCCGACCTCGGTGTGACCTTCAGCTTCTAATTCTTAGAAGCCGGGTTACTCGGTACAAAGGGGGCGGTTCCGCAAGGAACCGCCCTTCTTCGTTGTCGCGACCCTGTCGCCCGGACCCGCGTCCGGGTGTTTTCGTTTCCGGGTCTTTTCATTTCGGGCGCCATGTTGTTCCTTGGCGCTGAACTGCAAGAGGCCCCTCCCATGTCGCTGACCGAGATCCGCACCCGTATCGCCAAGGCCGAGGCCGACGCCGGCCGCCCCGCGGGCGATGTCACCCTGATCGCCGTCTCCAAGATGCAGCCCGACGAACGGGTCGAGGAGGTGCTGAAGGAAGGCCAGCGGGTCTTTGGCGAGAACCGCGTGCAGGAGGCCGCCGGCAAGTGGCCGATGTTCCGCGAAACCTATGACGGGATCGAACTGCACATCATCGGCCCGCTCCAGACCAACAAGGCCCGGCAGGCGATGGAGCTGGCGCAGGCGATCCACTCGGTGGACCGGCCCAAGCTGGCCAGCACGCTGGCCCGTCTGGCGCAGGAAATCGGCAGCTGTCCCGAGCTCTACATTCAGGTAAACACCGGCGAGGAGCCGCAGAAGGCGGGTATTCTGCCCGGCGATGCCGATGCCTTCGTGGCCGAGTGCCGCGGGCTCGACCTGCCGGTGAAGGGTCTGATGTGCATCCCCCCGGTGGAAGAGGAGGCCGCGCTTCACTTCGCGCTGCTGGCCAAGATCGCCGAGCGCAACGGGCTGGCCGGTCTTTCCATGGGGATGAGCGGCGATTTCGAGAAGGCGATCAGCTTTGGCGCGACCCATGTGCGCGTGGGCTCGGCCATCTTCGGCGCGCGCGACTGACAGGATACGCCGGGGCCTGCCGCCCGGGACCGATAACAGGTTCAGAGCGGGCGCAGCGCCTCGGCCACGGCGTCGAGCTGCGCGCCCGGTTCGCCCTCCGGCGCGGCGCGGCCGGTGCGGGCGGCAGTGACCAGCGCGCGGAAGAGTGCCCGCTGGCGATTGGCATAGAAGAGATGTTCCGGGTGCCATTGCACCCCCACGGCGAAGGGCGGCTCCGCCCGTTCGATGGCCTGGATCATGCCGCCTTCGTCCCGCGCTGCGACCTTCAGCCCGTCCCCAAGGCAATCGACCGCCTGCGTATGCAGGGCGTTCACCTTCATCGGCGCATCACCCGCGATCAATGACAGCTGCGTGCCCGGCTGCACCTGCACCCGCTTACGGGGCAGGATGGTGCGGATGCGGCGGCTGTCCATGTATCGGCCATAGGCGTCCTGCTCGAGCGTGCCGCCGAGGGCCACGTTCAGCATCTGGCTGCCCCGGCAGATCCCGAGCACGGGCTTGAAGGCGGCCTGTGCCTCTTCGACCAGCCGCCGCTCCAGCGCGTCACGGGCGGCATCGAAGCGGGCCGAGGCCACGAGCGCCCCACCGTAAAGATCGGGCGAGATGTCGTCGCCACCCCCGATGATAATCCCGTCCACGAGGCCCACATGCGCGGGCCGTCCCGCACCCCAGCGCACTGCCTGACCGCCAGCGAGCCAGATGTTCAGCGCGACGAGGGGAAATATCCGCCAGCCCGACCGGGCCGAGGTGGTGACCCCGATCAGGGGCCGGCCGTCCGTCAGGGGCATTGCGGCAGCTCCAGCCCGCTGTCCTCCAGCAGGGCGCCGCAGCGCCGGGCCCAATTCTGGCGGTTGAGCGTGATCGGCCCGTGGCTGTCGAGCCATTCGCCTGCGAGCCGTTGCAGAAGGACCGTGTCCTCGGCGATCCGTTCCACCAGCAGCCAGCGGTTCCACTCATCCGCGAAGGACCAGCCCGGATCGTCGATCCGGCAGTCGGGCAGGCGGAAGTGGAAGGCAGGCCGTGCGCCCGTGCCATGATCCGGCCCCAGCGCCCGTTCCACCGTCTGCGGATCGCGCCAGGCAAAGATCGGCAGCATGTCGAGGCCGAAGTTCCGGCTTTGCAGGTGGTCGAGGTAGGTGCCCTGCACCCGGTCGGGCGTGGCATCCGGCCCGAGGCGCGCGAGGTCGGCGACCAGACGGGTGGGGTAGGGTGCGGTGAAGGGCAGCACCTTGCGGCTGTCGTCGATCGGCAGGGCGCGGCGCATCCAGTCCTCGATCAGCGCATAGGCCAGCAGCGGCCGGGTGATCCCTGCCGCATCCTCCGAGGCAATCTGGATATTCAGGTGCAGCCCGAAGCCATAGAAGACATGGGCCGAGGAGCCCTGTGCCCCCTCTTGGCGCATCGGGCCGCGTAGCGCGTCCAGCGCCTCCAGCCCGGCGAGGTCCAGCGGCTCGGTCACGATCTCGACCGGGATCACCTCGCGGCCGAGTTCCATGCCCGCGATCCGCACGGTGCGCGAGCCGGATTTGCGCAGGGCGGTGTCGAGATAAATCTCGATCCGGCCCAGCTTGGAGCCGGTGATTTCCCAGTCGGTCTCGTCGGTGCAGCGGGCCTTGCCGCCCAACTCGCGGGCCAGCAGGCGCGCGGTTTCGCTTTCGGTCAGGCCGGTGAATTCGATCTCTACACCACAGCGGCGCGGATCGCCCTCCGGCGTGTTTGGCCGGGGCAGGGGGGTAAAGCGGGTCAGGGTCGTGCGCTCGGTCATCGGTATCTCAACCTCGTGATCGTTGCGTCGGTTCCCTTTCTGACCGGTTTTGCCCGTTCTGTCAGCCGTCCTGTCAGCCCTGCGAGGCTTCCGCCTCGATCTGGGCGCGCGACTTGCGGGCGCGTTCCGTGGCCGATTTCAGCTGGCCGCAGGCGGCCATGATGTCCTCGCCGCGCGGGGTGCGGATCGGCGAGGCATAGCCCGCCTTGTGCACGATGTCGGCGAAGGCCTCGATCCGCGACCAGTCCGACCGCTCGTAAGGTGCGCCGGGCCATTCGTTGAAGGGGATCAGGTTGATCTTGGCCGGGATGCCCTTGATCAGGTTCACGAGACGGCGCGCATCGGCATCCGTGTCGTTCACGTCCTTCAGCATCACGTATTCGAAGGTGATCCGCTCGCTGTTGGAGAGGCGCGGATATTCCTTCAGCGCGGCGATCAGCGTCTCGATGTTCCAGCGCTTGTTGATCGGCACCAGCTTGTTGCGCACCTCGTCGGTGGTCGCGTGGAAGGAGACCGCCAGCAGGCAGCCGATCTCTTCCGCGGTCTTAGCGATCTCGGGTACGACGCCGGAGGTCGACAGCGTGATGCGGCGGCGCGACAGGGCGATGCCCTCGCCGTCCATGGCGATCTTCATCGCGTCGCGCACGTTGTCGAAGTTGTAGAGCGGCTCGCCCATGCCCATCAGCACGATGTTGGACAGCAGGCGGGTCTCGTCCTTCGGCTCGCCGGGCTTGGGCCATTCGTTCAGGTCGTCGCGCGCCAGCATGATCTGGCCCACGATTTCGCCCGCGGTCAGGTTGCGGACCAGCTTCTGGGTGCCGGTGTGGCAGAAGGAACAGGTCAGCGTGCAGCCCACCTGCGAGGAAATGCACAGCGTGCCCCGGTCGCTTTCGGGGATATAGACCACCTCGACCTCATGCCCGCCGGCGATCCGGACGAGGTACTTGCGCGTGCCATCGGCCGAGACCTGCTTGGACACGATCTCGGGCAGGTCGATGGTGAAGGTCTCCGCCAGCAGGGCGCGGTAGTCCTTCGAGAGGTTGGTCATCGCCGCGAAGTCGCGCACACCCCAGTGATAGACCCACTGCCAGACCTGATTGAGCCGCATCTTGATCTGCTTCTCGGGCGTGCCCGCTTCGATCAGGGCCGCGCGCATCGCGTCCCGCGTCAGGCCGACGAGGTTCAGCTTGCCGGTTTCGGGCAGCTTGCGCGGGATGGTCATCACATCCTGCGTGATGGGCGCAGTGGCGTCATTGGGCATCGGAAAGGTCCGGTCTGTCAGGCAGATATCAGGGCGATAGGGCATATAGGGCCCGTCGAAGCGCAGATAAATAGCGGATTCGCGGGCAAAAGGAAACAGCGCCGTTTGCGCGGCGCTGTCGGGGGCCATCGCGGCCCGGATTTCAGTGGCCGGGGCAAGCCCCGGGCCGGATCAGTTGGTGCAGCGTTTCTCGGCTTCTTCGACCATCGCGGTGAAGCCCAGAAGCGAGAAGCTGTCCTTGGTCGCGGTGCCGCGGCCCGAGACGCCGGTGACGACGGCGGAGGAGCCACGCTTCATCGCGGTCAGGATCTTGCTGTCCTCGGAGGGGGAGGCGGGCCAGGCCCACTCGCCCTCGGTGAAGAGCTCGAACTCGGTGCCGTCGACGTTCAGGTTCACGGTCGAGCCGTCCCGGAACGGATAGCCGCCGGTGAAGGTGATCTGGCCGGCCACTTCCGCGCCGGGGCGGAAGAAGGCCATCAGCAGGATGTCCCCGCGGCGCACCGAGACGGTCCGACCGTCCTTGGTGTTCACCGTCTCCTTCGGCGCCGACACGGCCCAGCATTCGCGGGGCTCGCTGCCTTCGAAGACACTCCAGTCCGTGCGCTCAGCAACCTGATTGTCGCTGATCTGCTGCGCAACTGCACCCGAAGCGGCCAGGGCAATGTAGCCGGCCACGGCGAACGCAATTCGTGATTTCATATGTCCAGCCTCCAAGCTGTCCTTGCCCCTCAGGGCGCCTCAATCGGCCCCGCCCGCGTTCAACCGCCTGTTTCGGCATCGGGCCATTTTGCACTCGACAGTGCAATAGTAGCTTGAAATTCGCCACAGGCGAAAGGTGCATTGGCAAAAAATCGCGTAGCTGTGAGGCGCTGTCAGGTGGCATTGCGCGGCCCTGCGGCCTTCCCCTGCAGGCGCGCGCGGCCCGTCGCCGTCGCACCTGTCCGCAAGGGAGGCGGCAGGCAGGAAAAAGCCGCCCCGGGGGAGGGGCGGCTGTCTCGCAATCGGGGGGCCGCTTCGCGCGGGCCCGGCTCAGTTCGAGGTTTGCGCGGGCATCGCCTCGGGGGCAGCCTCCTGCTCCCCTGCGGCGGGGGTGATGACCGGGGCATCCTCCAGCCCCTCGGGCTGGCCCACGACGACGAAGCTCAGCTTCTCGGGGTCCATCAGCGTGCGTGCGACGCGGTTGACGTCCTCGAGCGTCACGGCCTCCACCTTGGCGTTCCGGGTGGCGATGTAGTCGATCGGCATGCCGGACATCTGCATCCCCACGAGGATGTTCGCGATCGGCCCGTTGCCGTCGAAGCGCAGCGGGTAGGCCCCGGTGAGGTACTTCTTGGCCGCGGCCAGTTCCTCTTCGGTCACGCCCTCTTCGCGGGCCTTGCGCCATTCGTCCCGAATGAGACCCACGGCTTCCGCGACACGGTTGTTGGCGGAGGCGAGAGAGCCCATCCAGACCTTCGCCTGATCGCGGTCCACGAGGTAGGAATAGACGCCGTAGGTGAGGCCGCGTTTCACCCGGACCTCTTTCATCAGGCGGCTTTCGAACCCGCCACCGCCGAGGATCGTGTTCAGCAGGTAGGCGGCGAAGAAGTCGGGATCGTCCTGCCCCATGCCCGGCTGGCCGAAGAGCACGACCGACTGCGGTGTGTTGAACGGCACCTGCCGCACCTGCCCGTCGAAGGCGGGATTGGCCGGACCGGGCAGGGGGGCACCGGCGGTCGGAAGATCGCCCAGCAGGTCGTCGAGCAGGGTCTTCAGCTCATCCGGCGTGATGTCGCCCACGGCCCCGACATAGAGCCGGTCCTGCGCGATGGCATTGTGCTGGGCGTGGATCAGGTCCTCGCGGGTCAGGGCGCTGACGCTTTCCTCGGTGCCCTCCATGGCGCTGCCATAGGGGTGCATGCCGTAGGTCTGCCGGGCAAAGGCCTCGCCGGCGATGTCATTCGGATCCTGCGCGTTGGAGCGCATGATCGACAGCACCTGCGCCCGCACCCGGGTGATCGCATCCTCGTCGAAGCGCGGCTCGGTCAGCGACTGGTGCAGCAGGTCGATCGCCTCGTCCCGGTTCTCGGTCAGGAACTTGGCCGAGACGGAGAGCGTGTCATCGCTGACATCATAGCCGAAGGAGGCGGCGAGGCTTTCCTTCGCGCGGGTGAAATCCTGCGCGTCCATGTCGCCGGAGCCTTCCTCGAGCAGGCCGCTCATCAGGTAGGTCGCGCCCCGCTTGCCGGGTTCGTCCAGCGAGGCGCCGCCGCGGAAGCGGAGCTCCAGCGCGGTGAAGGGGATCGAGTGATCCTCCACCAGCCAGGCGGTGATACCCCCGTCCGAGGTCACCTCCTGGATGTTCACCTCGGCGCGCAGCGGCAGGGCCGCCAGCGACAGGGCAATCGGGGCCATCAGGCGGAACAGCATGGTCATTGGGTCACCTCCTCGCCGGTCAGCCAGCCGGTGACGGCGTGATCCCGGTTCAGGACCTCCCGCGCGGCGGCCATGATGTCGTCCTCGGTCACGTCCTGCAGGATCTGCGGCCAGTCCTGCACGTCCTGCACCGTCAGCCCCTGCGTCAGGGCCGAGCCGTAGCGCCGGGCGAGGGCATCCACGTCATCGCGGGCATAGATCTGCGAGGCGCGGATCTGCATCTTGATGCGGTCCAGTTCCTCGGTGTCCACGCCATCTTTCATGAAATCGGCCAGCGCCTGGTCCAGCGCCGCCTCGCCCTCCTCGAGGGAGATGCCCTGAGAGGGCACGATGTAGACCCCGAAGAGCGCATCATCGAGCGAGGTGCCGTCATAATAGGCCGAGGCATAGACCGCGGTCTGGCTATCGTATTGCAGCTTCTGGGTCAGGTAGGAGGTCTGCCCGCCGCCCAGAAGCTCCGCCAGCAGCGTCAGCGCCGCGGCCTCCTTCTGGTCGCCCGCGTCCCGCTCCGGGGCGAGATAGGTGCGGCTGACATAGGGCTGGGCGATGCGCGCATCGCGGAAGGTCAGCCGCCGTTCGGCCATCTGGGGCGGCTCCTGCGGGCGCACGCGCTCCGGCAGATCGGGGTTCGCCGGCAGCACGCCATAGTACTTTTCGGCCAGCTCCTTAACGCCCTCGGGCGTCACGTCGCCCGACACCACGAGGATCGCGTTGTTGGGCGCATAGTAGGTCTTGTAGTAATCCAGCGCGTCCTGGCGGCTCAGCGCCTCCATCTCGTGGCGCCAGCCGATCACCGGAATGCCGTAGGGCGAGTTCAGGTATTGCGCCGCCATGGCCTGCTCGCGGTAGAGCGCCTGCGGGTTGCTCTCGGTGCGCTGGTTGCGCTCCTCGATGATCACCTGCCGCTCGGTGGCGATGTCGTCCTCGGAGAGGTTCAGGTTGACCATTCGGTCACTCTCCATCTTCATCATCAGCTCCAGCCGGTCCGCGGCGACGCGCTGGAAGTAGGCCGTGTAATCCTGCCCGGTGAAGGCATTGTCGGTCCCGCCGTTCTCGGCCACGGTCTTGGACAATTCGCCCGAGGCCATGTTTTTGGTGGCCTTGAACATCAGGTGTTCGAGGAAATGCGCAATGCCCGAAACGCCGGGCGTCTCGTCGGCGGCGCCGGACCGGTACCAGACCATCTGCTGCACCACCGGCGCGCGGTGATCCTCGATCACCACCACCTCCATGCCGTTCGACAGGGTGAAATCCGTCACCAGGTCGTTCAGCCCCGGTTCCGCGGCACTGGCCACGACGGGAAGCGCGGCTCCCAGCCCCAGCGCCAGCAGGGGCCCCATTACACGTTGCATGAAAGTTCCTTTCCCCATGGGCTCGTCCCGCAAGATACGCCAGTGGCGTGACCCTGCAAGACACCTGACGGGGATGTGACAGGTGGCGATGGGGTGTGCTCCCCCCTCATCCACTGTTCAGAAATATCCCGGGGGAGACGCGCCGCAGGCGCGGCGGGGGCAGCGCCCCCGATACGGCCACGGGCCGCGAATGGCCAGAACAGATGCGCATAGACCAGCTCAGATGCCCGTTTTCTTCAAAGAAAACGGACCGGAAAATGCGCATTTTCCGTCCAGAGCCGGACTGTCGGGGGCTTACTCGGCCGGCGGGTTCGTCGGGGTCTCGGCCCCGGCGGTGCGCCAGCTCCAGGCGGTGCCACGTCCGTCGAGGGACTCGTCGTCATAGGCCTGGTAATAGCGATCCACCTTGAAGAGCCGGATCTTGGTGAAGCGCTGCTTGCGCTTGCGGAAGTCGGCATCTTCCTGCGCCAGGGTCTGGCGGATGTCGGGCTGCACGCCATTGCGCGTGGCATAGGCCACCAGCTGGCCCTCGTCCGAGGGCACGCCGCTCTGGGCCAGCCGCGCGGGGCTGCCGCCGAGCGCCGCCACGGCATCCGCTGTCGGGGTCTGGTCGGTGCGGTTGCTGCCACCCGGCGTGGGCGTCGGCAGGGAGGTGTAGCTTTCAGGCTGTTCCAGCTCCTTGCCGGGCAGGATCGCGAATTCCTCGGGACCGTCCGACGAGCTCTTGAACGAGCGCAGCTGAGTCACGCCCTCGGGCGTGCTGGAACAGGCTGCCAGCGCCAGAACCGAAATCAGAAGCATGCCGCGCGTCAGGTGCATCGGGTCCCCCTTGCTCACTTTGGACCTGTTTAACGGATCACGCGACCGAGGTCACGCGCCCTTTTTCCGCGCCGGCAGCAGGACCAGCGCCAGCGCGCCGACGAAGATCGCGATATCGGCCACGTTGAAGGCATAGGGGTTTTCGAACCCGCAGCAGGACATGTTGAGGAAATCCGCCACCGCGCCATAGAGCAGCCGGTCCACCACGTTCCCCAGCGCACCGCCGATCAGCAGGCCCGCGGCGATCATGCCCCAGCGGCCCGGCCGTTCCTTGCGGGTCCAGAAGAAGACCGCGACGCAGATCACCAGCGCCAGCGCGATCAGCAGCCAGCGGCCCAGGTCCGCGCTCTGCGACAGCAGGCCGAAGTTGATGCCGTAGTTCCACGCCATGCGGAAGTTCAGCAGCGGCGGCAGAACATCGATCTCGCCCAGGGTCCGGAGGTCCATCAAGTGCACCACCACGTACTTGCTGACCTGGTCGATGAGGAAGGTCCAGAAAGCCGACCAGAAGAGAATGCGCATCCGCATCGAGGCGTGACCTCTTTTGCTGTCGTTGAAAAGGACGGGGCGGCCCGAGACAGGCCGCCCCGCGTCTCCGGGTTGGCCGGGATCAGTGCCGGAAGTGGCGCATGCCGGTCATCACCATGGCGAGGCCCGCCTCGTCCGCGGCCTTGATCACCTCGTCATCGCGCATCGAACCGCCGGGCTGGATCACCGCGGTGGCGCCGGCCTCGGCCGCGGTCAGCAGACCGTCGGCGAAGGGGAAGAAGGCGTCCGATGCCACGACAGAGCCTTGCGTCAGCGGCGCGGTGAGGCCAAGCGCCTCGGCCATGTCCTGGCTCTTGCGGGCAGCGATGCGGCAGCTGTCGACGCGCGACATCTGGCCTGCGCCCACGCCCACGGTGGCGCCGTCCTTGACGTAGACGATGGCGTTCGACTTCACGTGCTTGGCAACCTTCCAAGCGAAGAGAAGGTCTTTCATCTCCTGCTCGGTGGGGGCGCGCTTGGTCACCACCTTCAGGTCGTCTTGGGAGATGAAGCCGTTGTCCTTGTCTTGCACCAGCAGACCGCCCGACACCTGCTTGTAGGCCAGCGCGGCCTCGGCGGGGTTGGCAAGGCCGGGGGTGACCAGCAGGCGCAGGTTCTTCTTCTTGGCGAAGATATCCAGCGCGTCGTCATGGACGCCGGGGGCGATCACGACCTCGGTGAAGATCTGGCTGATCTCTTCCGCCGTCTCGCGGTCGAGGCGGTGGTTCAGCGCGATGATGCCGCCAAAGGCCGAGGTGCGGTCGCAGTCGAAGGCCCGTTGGTAGGCTTCCTTCAGCGTGGCCGCCTTGGCGACACCGCAGGGGTTGGCGTGCTTGATGATCGCGCAGGCCGGGCCGTTCTCGGGCAGGAATTCCGACACCAGTTCGAACGCCGCATCGGTGTCGTTGATGTTGTTGTAGGACAGTTCCTTGCCCTGCAGTTGCTTGGCCGTCGCCACGCCCGGACGGTTGGAGCCGTCGGTGTAGAAGGCCGCACGCTGGTGCGGGTTCTCGCCGTAGCGCAGGTTTTGCGCCAGCGTGCCGGCAAAGGCGCGGCGGCGGGGCGAGGTCTGTTCCAGCGCACCGGCCAGCCAGGTCGAGACGGCGGCGTCATAGGCGCCGGTGCGGGCATAGGCGGTCAGCGCCAGCTGCTTGCGGTAGCCGAGGCGCGTCTTGCCGTCGTTGGCTTTCAGCTCTTCGATCAGGGTCGCGTAATCCTCGACGTCGGTGACGACGTTGACGAACTTGTGGTTCTTGGCCGCGGCGCGGATCATCGCGGGGCCGCCGATGTCGATGTTCTCGATGCAGGTGTCGTAGTCTGCACCCTTGGCGACGGTTTCCTCGAACGGGTAGAGGTTCACCACCAGCAGGTCGATGCCTTCGATCCCGTGCTGGTTCATCGCCGCCACATGCGCCTCGTCATCGCGCAGGGCCAGCAGGCCGCCGTGCACGTTGGGGTGCAGCGTCTTCACGCGGCCGTCCATCATCTCGGGGAAGTTGGTGATCTCGGACACGTCCTTGACGGTCAGGCCTTCGGCGCGCATCGCCTTGGCCGTGCCGCCGGTGGACAGAAGCTCGATGTCCATCGCGGCCAGCTCGCGGGCCAGGTCGATCAGTCCGGTCTTGTCGGATACGGAAAGGAGCGCGCGGCGCACGGGGTAAAGGTCGGTCATCGGGTCGGTCCAGTTATGTTGCGTCAGCTTCCGGCGTCGCCGTCGTCCCGGTGCAGGTCCCGGATGGATATAGGGGTGTCCTGCGCCTTGGCCAGCGACCAGCGGATGCGGGTCGCATAAAGCATCGCGCGGGAGGATAGAACGATTTGTTTGGTCGCGCGGGGCTTCAAACGGTTCTTTTCCAGGTAAACCGAGGGGTCGAGGCGCAATTCGGCCTTCCCATCGTGCCGGAAGACCCACAATTCCCCCGATTTCAGCGCCAGAGAGACCGCCGTGCCCCCCATATCGATCTGCGCTTCGACGTCCGGATGCAGGTGAAACCGGATCTGATAGGGGATTCCCCCAAGGCTGGCCGAATCCATTGCCTTGTCGAACCGCTTCTTCTCGCGGTCCTCGATTGCCAGCATCAGGTCCTCGCCCGCCATGCCGCGCCCGTCGAAGGTCAGCTCCAGCGTGCGGGCGTGGGTCAGGCCGTGGCTGCGCAGGTAGCCGTCGTGCCCGCCCTGGAAACGGAGGCCGTCGGGGGCCTGCGACATGCGGATCGGCACCTTCTTCGGGCCGTCGATCAGCGGCTCTCCCTGCGCAGTCGCAGGGCCGAGCCGCGCCGAGGACAGCCCCTCCAGCGCCAGCGTGGAATGCGACGGTGTCGCCCGGCCCGCGCGGCGCCACTCTAGCCCGAAGCTGATGCCCGAGCCGCAGTTCACCACCACCGGGCGGCGGCCCGAGGTCAGCTCGAAGGCGAGGGTCGAGGCATGGGCGTTCATGCTGGCCTTGCCCTCGGGCGGGGCAGCGGCGTCCACGATGACCGAGGTGCGCCCGGCAGAGAGCCGGGCATAGCCCATCGACAGGCCATCCGGGTGCCGGGTTTTCACGCCCGAGGCCGCAAGCGCGTGGTCAAGGCGCCCCTCCGCGCCCTTGCCGCCGCCGTGGAACCGCGCGAGGCTGCCGTCGGCATGGCGCAGGGTGCGCAGGGTCGGTGACATCCGTTCGATCGCGACGAGGTGCTCCTGCCGGGGCACCTGGTTCGACTCGGTCAGTACCGCCGCGGCCCAGGACAGCAGGGTGAAGACCTCCAGCAGTTCTTCCGGGTTGCGGGTGGGCAACCCGCCCTGCGCGTCGATCTGGCTGGCGCATTCCCGGGCCAGTGCGCGCGCGGCGGGGGCCACGTGTTTCTCCATCCCCTGCAGGGCGAGGCCCGCATAGATCATGCCGGTCAGCGCCTCGAACCGGGGCAGGCCGGGTGCGGCACCCTTCCAGCGGTGCGAGAGGAAGATCGTCTGCCGCGCCAGCGAGCGGAAGAAGGCATCCGCCGCCGCCTTGTCCTGACCGCGCAGCAGGAAGAGCGCGTGGTTGATCCAGCGGATCAGCCGCCGCCCGGCGAGGTCCGGCGTCCAGCCCGGCCCGCCACCACGCCCATACCGCTCGATCCAGAGCCAGAGCCATTCCTGCGCCTTGGCGCGGGTGCTCTGATCGCCCACCGCGGCGAGGTCGTCGAGCCACGAGAAGCCGTGGATCTCGTTCAGGAACGCCCGGTCCGGCATCGGAAGATCCCAGAGCGGCGCGGTGCTCTGCTCCACGAGGTGCCCCGCAAAGAGGTAGTTCCCGGCCACCAGCTGCCGCCCGCGCGCGAAGGAGCCGATGGTGCGGGGTTCTGGCTGCGAGGTGAAGGCGGTGGCAGGACGGGCAAGGCCGGACAGGCGCGCATGGAACCGGTTCAGCAGCCTCGTGCCGCGCGCCTCCCTCGTCTCCGATGCCGTCATACCCTGCCTTTCACGCTCTTTTGGCGTTGCCACGGCATCTTAGCCGCGCCTTTCCGCCAAGTCATGGCCCAAAGTCGCGGCTTCGTCCATGGCTTCACGCCCCCCGGCTCACAGGACTTCACGACGCCGTCACGAAACCGTCATCGAACTTTTGCAATCAGGGCGCAGTGCCTTCCGCAGAACCTATGGGGAGTTTCCATGTCCAAGTCTCTTATGACGGCTGCCTCTGTCCTCGCGCTCTGCGCAGGTGCGGCGCAGGCCGAGATGAATTTCAACCGCATTGCCTCCTTCGCGACCCCGGACAACATGGCCGAGGGCGAGGATCGCACCCGCGAGACCAGCGCCGAGATCATCGCCGCCACCGCGGACGGCATGACGCTGATCTACACCGACAGCCCGCTGGAAAGCGTGGGCCGGATCGACATCACCGATCCTGCCAATCCGCAGCCGATGGGCAACGTGGAGATGGGCGGCGAGCCGACCTCGGTCGGTGTCATCGGCGAAACCGCCTACATCGGCGTCAACACCTCCGAGAGCTTCACCAATCCCTCGGGCAAGCTGGTCGCGCTGAACGTCGCCACCGGTGAGGTTCTGGGCGAATGCGAACTGGGCGGGCAGCCCGATTCGGTCGCCGTGGCCAAGGACGGCAGCTTCGTCTCCGTCGCCATCGAGAACGAGCGCGACGAGGACCTCGGCGACGGCCGCGTGGGCCAGCTGCCTGCGGGTTACCTCGCCATGGTGCAGCTGACCGACGGCGCGATCGCCTGCGACACGCTGAACAAGGTCGACCTGACCGGCCTGACCGAGATCGCCCCCGAAGACCCCGAGCCCGAATTCGTGGACATCAACAGCCTCGGCGAGACGGTGATCACGCTGCAGGAGAACAACCACCTCGTCATCGTCTCGAAGGACGGTGAAGTGCTGTCGCATTTCTCCGCCGGTGCCGTTGACCTCGAAGGCATCGACGCGACCGACGAACGCGCCGCGCTGATCTTCAACGAAAGCCAGCCGGGCCGCAAACGCGAACCCGACGCGGTGAAATGGATCGACGACGATCACTTCGCCATCGCCAACGAGGGCGACATGGACGGCGGCTCGCGCGGCTGGACGATCTTTGCCAAGGACGGCACCGAGGTCTACGAAGCCGGCACCTCCTTCGAGCAGGCGCTGATCATGATCGGCCACTACCCGGACAAGCGTTCCGACGCCAAGGGCGTGGAGCCCGAAAGCATCGAGACCGCCACCTTCGGCGGCACGCCGATGGTCTTCGTGGGCTCCGAGCGCGGTTCGGCCGTGGGCGTCTACGACGTGACCGATCCCGCCGCACCGGTGCTCAAGCAGGTTCTGCCCTCGGGCATCGGGCCGGAAGGTTATGTCGCCATCCCCGAGCGCAACCTGCTGGTCTCGGCCAACGAGAACGACCTGATCGAGGATGGCGGCGTGCGCGCCCATGTCATGCTCTTCGAATATCAGGACGCACCGGCGGCCTATCCGACCCTGACCTCGGAAGGCATGGACGAGCTGACCGGCTGGGGCGCGATCTCCGGCATGGTGGGCGACGCGGAACAGCCCGGCATCCTCTATGCCGTGAACGACAGCTTCTATGGCTACCAGCCCACGATCTTCACCATCGACGCCACGTCGAAGCCCGCGAAGATCACCAAGGCGCTGCGCGTCACCCGTGGCGGTCAACCGGCGCAGAAGCTCGACATGGAAGGCATCACGCTGGACGGCAAGGGCGGCTTCTGGGTTGCCTCCGAGGGCCGCACCGACCGTCTCGTGCCCCATGCGCTCTACAACGTGAACGCCAAGGGCGAGATCAAGAAGGAGATCGCCCTGCCTGCCAGCCTGCTGGCGGTCGAGAAGCGCTTCGGCTTCGAAGGGGTGACCCGCGTCGGCGACACGCTCTGGATGGCCGTGCAGCGCGAATGGGCCGATGACGAGAAGAACCACGTCAAGCTGGTGTCCTACAACATCGAGACCGGGGAATGGGGCGCCGTGCTCTACGAGAAGGCCGCGCCCGCGACCGGCTGGACCGGCCTGTCCGAGATCGTGGCCCACGGCGACTACTTCTACGTGGTCGAGCGGGACAACCAGATCGGCGCCGCCGCCGTGACCAAGAAGATCTACCGCATCCCCGCCGCCGAGATGGTGCCCGCGCCGCTCGACGGGGAACTGCCCGTGGTCAGCAAGGAAGAGGTCCGCGACCTGATCCCCGACCTGAAGGGCTGGGGCGGCTATGTCGTCGACAAGGTCGAGGGTCTGGCCGTGGATGCGGCAGGCGAGGTCTTCGTCTCCACCGACAACGACGGCGTGGACGACAGCTCGGGCGAGACCTTCTTCTGGTCCATCGGCAAGATGTGACCGGAACCACCCACCAATACGCAAAGGGGCGCCCCATCGGGCGCCCCTTTCGCGTTCATCGGTCTTGCAGGAGGCCGGTCTTGCAGGATGCCACTGCGCCCTGCAGCAAACGCGCCGTCGCTCAGATGTCCTTGCGCGCCCTGAGCGCCGCGCTGATCGTCCCGTCGTCGAGGTAGTCGAGCTCGCCTCCGATCGGCACGCCCTGCGCCAGCGAGGTCAGCCGCACCCGGCCTTCCAGTTGGTCGGCGATGTAATGTGCGGTGGTCTGGCCATCCACGGTGGCGTTCAGCGCGAGGATCACCTCGTTCACGCCCTCGTCGGCCACCCGGCGCACCAGTTTCGGGATGCCCAGCTCGTCTGGCCCCACCGCGTCCAGCGCGCTCAGCGTGCCGCCAAGGACGTGATACCGCCCCCGGAACACGCCTGAGCGTTCCATCGCCCAGAGGTCGGCCACGTCCTCCACCACGCAAAGCTCGCCATTGGCGCGTTTCTCGCTCAGGCAGATGTCGCAGCGGTCGGCCGAGCCGAGGTTGCCGCAGACCACGCATTCCCGCACCGTGCTGGCCACCCGAGCCATCTGGTCGGCCAGCGGGATCAACTGCAGGTCGCGCCGCGCGATGAGGTGCAGCACGGCCCGCCGGGCCGAGCGCGGCCCGAGCCCGGGCAGCCGCGCCATCATCTCGATCAGCGCGTCGATATCGGAGGTGGCCTCGGTCAAGCGCGCCTCAGAACGGCATCTTCATGTCGGCCGGCAGGCCGAGGCCCTCGGTCAGCTTCGACATCTCGGCCTGCGACTTGTCCTGTGCCTTCTGCTGCGCGTCCTTGATCGCCGCGAGGATCAGGTCCTCGACCACTTCCTTCTCGTCGGGGTTGAAGATCGACGGGTCGATGTCGAGCCCGGTCAGAACCCCCTTGGCGGTGCAACGCGCCTTCACGAGGCCCGCGCCGCTTTCGCCCTGCACTTCGAGCGTTTCCAGCTCTGCCTGCAGCTCGGTCACCTTCTGCTGCATTTCCTGCGCGGCCTTCATCATCTTGGCCATGTCGCCGATCTGTCCCAGACCCTTGAACATCGTTCTGTCTCCCAAAAGTGTCGGTTTGCCTTGCTAAACCATATCGGAAGCCGAAAGGCGATCCACAACCGCCTTCATCCACTGTTCCCAAGTATCCTCGGGGGGCACGGGGGGCAGACAGCCCCCCGCCTCTCCGCAAGGCGTGCGGCCCTCAGGTCGCGCGCCCGTTGATCCAGACCGCCCGCACCGCGCGGTCGTCGCCCATCATGATGGTCGGGAAGAGCGCCTCCCAGAGGTCGTCCGCCTCTGCCGCGCGCTGGGCGATGGCGGGGGTCGAGGCAAGGTCGAGCACCACGAGGTCGGCTTCCATCCCCGGCATCAGCCGTCCGATCCTGTCCTCCATCCTGAGCGCCCGGGCCGAACCGCCGGTGGCGAGCCAGATCAGATGCGCCGGGTGCAGCGCCTCGCCGCGCAGCTGCGCGATCTCGTAGGCCGCCGCCATGGTGCGCAGCATCGAGAAGGATGAGCCGCCGCCGGTGTCCGTCGCCAGCCCCACGCGCAGTCCCCAGGAGGCCAGTCCCATCGTGTCGAAGAGCCCCGAGCCGATGAAGGTGTTCGAGGTCGGGCAATGCACCAGCGAGGCATCGACCTCCTTCAGCCGGTCGATCTCGCGCGCCTCCAGATGGATCGCGTGGCCGTAAAGCCCGCCGGGCCCCAGCAGTCCGTGGGCCTCGTAGGTGTCGAGGTAATCGCGCGCCGTGGGGAAGAGCTCCTTGACCCAGGCGATCTCGTCGGTCTGCTCGCTCAGGTGGGTCTGCATCAGGCACTCGGGGTGCTCGGCCCAGAGTGCGCCCATGGCCGACAGCTGCTCCGGCGTGGAGGTGGGCGAGAAGCGCGGCGTGATGGCGTAGGAAATCCGCCCGCGCCCGTGCCAGGTCTCCAGCAGGGCCTTGCTGTCGTCATAGGCCGATTGCGCCGTGTCGCGCAGCCCTTCGGGCGCGTTGCGGTCCATGCAGGTCTTGCCCGCCACGACGCGCTGCCCGCGGGCCTCGGCCTCGGCAAAGAAGGCCTCCACCGAGGCGGGATGGATGGTGCAGAAGCTGACCATCGTCGTGGTGCCATGGGCGGCGGTCAGGTCGAAGTAGCGTTTCGCGATCTCCGCCGCGTAGGCGGGATCGGCAAAGCGCATCTCTTCGGGGAAGGTATAGGTGTTGAGCCAGTCGATCAGCCGCTTGCCCCAAGACGCAATCATCGCGGTCTGCGGGAAATGGGCATGGGCATCGATGAAGCCGGGCAGGATCAGCCCGTCGCCGTAATCGCGCAGCTCCGCCTCCGGGTGGGCCGCGCTCAGCTCGTCCGCGGGCCCGACAGAGCGGATCAGCCCGTCCTCGATCAGGACGCCGCCCCGGCTCTCGACCTGCGCCACCGCCTCCCAGCCCGCGGCGAAGGGATCGCCGTTCACGCTCAGCGTCTGGCCCAGCAGTAGTGTCATCTCGCCCATGGCACGCTCTCCGTTCTGAGGACATCGTTCCGATGCACCGTGGGGCAGGGTAGACGCTGCCGCCGTCCGGGTAAATCGCGGCGCTGCGTCAGGGCGCGCGCGGGGCGGCGGCGCGCGCAAATCCGCGGTGAAAACCCGCACCAAGCATTGTCTCGCCCGCTGTCTCCTCTATTCTCGGGACAAAGCAGAACGGGCAGGACATGAGCGACAGAAAAGACGACCAGACCCGCGAAGACGACCTGTCCAGCACCCGGCCCGAAGCGGGCGCGGACCCCGAGGTGCGTGCCGCCGAGGCGGCCGAGGCCATCGCGGACGTCGAGGACGACGAGGAGGAGACCCGGGCCTACGGGATCGACCGCAAGACCATCGCGGCCATCCTCTATGCCGTCGAGACCGGCGACCGCGAGGGCCTGACCGAACTGATGGAGCCGCTGCACGCGGCGGACATCGCCGACATCCTCGAACAGGTGAACGCCTACGACCGGCGCCGGATCGTCCTGCTCTATGACCGGGAACTGGACGGCGAGATCCTCTCGGAACTCGAGGAATCGATCCGCGAGGAAGTCATCCGGCTGATGAAGCCGGAGGTGCTGGCCGACGCGGTCCGGGAACTGGATTCGGACGACGTCGTCGACCTTCTCGAATACCTCGAGGAGCCGCAGCAGGAGGCGATCCTCGACGCGCTCGACGACAGCGACCGGGTCGCCGTCGAACAGGCGCTGACCTATCCCGAGGAATCCGCCGGCCGCCTGATGCAGCGCGAGGTCGTGGCGGTGCCGGAATTCTGGTCCGTGGGCGAGGCGATCGACTACATGCGCGAGCGGGATGACCTGCCGGACCAGTTCTACCACGTCATCCTCGTCGATCCGCGGATGAAGCCGGTGGCCCATGTCCAGCTTGGCCGCCTGATGGCCGCGCCGCGGGCCTCGAAACTGGCCGATATCACCGAGCCCTCCTTCCGCACGATCCCGGCGGAACAGGACGAGGGCGAGGTCGCCTATGCCTTCAACCAGTACCACCTGATCTCGGCCCCCGTGGTGGACGGGGACGAACGCCTCGTGGGTGTGATCACCATCGACGATGCCATGATCGTGCTGGACGAGGAACACGAGGAGGACATCCTGCGCCTCGCCGGTGTGGGCGAGGAAAGCTCGCTCAACGACCGGGTGTTCCAGACGCTGAAGCAGCGCTTCCCCTGGCTGGCGGTGAACCTGGCCACGGCGATCGTCGCCTCGCTGGTGATCTCGCTCTTCGAGGGAACGATCGCGCAGTTCGTGGCGCTGGCCGTGCTGATGCCCATCGTCGCCTCCATGGGCGGCAATGCCGGCACGCAGAGCCTGACCGTCGCGGTGCGCGCGATCGCCACCCGCGACCTCACCGGCTCCAACGTCTGGCGGGTGATCCGGCGGGAGGCGCTGGTGGGGCTGATGAACGGCCTCGCCTTTGCCGTGGTCATGGGGATCATCGGCATGGTCTGGTTCGGAGAGCCGAAGCTGGGCCTCGTCATCGCGCTGGCGATGGTGATCAACCTGCTGGTGGCCGGTCTGGCGGGCACGGTGGTGCCGGTCGTGCTGGAGAAATTCAAGGTGGACCCGGCGCTGGCCTCGGGCACCTTCGTGACGACCGTGACCGACGTGGTGGGCTTCTTTGCCTTCCTCGGTCTGGCCGGGATCATCCTGCTGTGAGCCTCGCAGAGGCCAAGGCAGCCGCGCGCAAGGCGGCCTTCGCCCGGCGCAAGGCGGCCCATGAGGCGGGTGGCGCGGGCCGGGCGGGCCACCTGTCACAGGTGCTGGCGGGCTATCGCGGCGTGCCGCTGGCGGGCTACATGCCTATCCGGTCCGAGATATCGCCGCTGCCCGCCATGGCCGAGGCCGCGGCCCATGGCCCCGTCGGCGTGCCGGTGATCCGGGGCGAAGGCCAGCCGCTCGACTTCCACGCCTGGGAGCCGGAGGCAGAGATGATCGCAGGCCCCTTCGGCGCCATGGTGCCTGCCGATCCCGTGCCCGTGGACCCCGAGATCCTCATCGTACCGCTGGTGGCCTTCACCCGGGCGGGCGCCCGTCTGGGCTATGGCGGCGGCTTCTACGACCGCACGCTGGAACAGCTGCGGCAGCGCCACGGCGTGCTGGCCATCGGCTTTGCCTATGCCGCGCAGGAGACCGACGACCTGCCGATGGAGGCAACCGACCAGCGGCTCGATCTCATCGTGACGGAACAGGGTGTCATAGAGATACGTTAGACCGCAGGAACCCGAACCGATCCGGAGGCACTACCACCCGATGCGCGTCTTCAACTGCACCTGCGGCAACCCGCTCTTCTTCGACAACGTCACCTGCACCGCCTGCGGGCGCTGGGTCGGCTGGTGCCCCTGCTGCGCGGGGATCTCCTCGCTGGAGGCGCTGGGCGAAGACCGCTGGCGCTGCACCACCTGCGACAGCACGTTGCTGAGCTGCGCAAATTACGCGGACGAAGGGATCTGCAACCGGATGATCCCCGAGGCGCCGGGCCCGGGCCTGTGCGACTGCTGCGCGCTGAACGAGACGATTCCGGACCTGAGCGTCGAGGGCAACCGCGCCCGTTGGGCCCGTCTGGAGGCGGCCAAGCGGCGGCTGATCTATGCGCTCGACCGGCTGGGCCTGCCATGGGGCGGGGCAGAGAGCGGGCTGGAGCCGCCGCTGAGCTTCTCCTTCATGGGCGACACGCTGAAGGGGGACGAGGTCTGGCGTTCCGCCGGGCCGGAAGAGCGCGTCTATACCGGCCACGCGGGCGGCCATATCATCATCAACATCGCCGAGGCCGATGACGCCGAACGCGCGCGCCTCCGCGTCGATCTGGGAGAGGCGCACCGTACCCTGATCGGCCATTTCCGCCACGAGGTCGGCCACTACTACTGGGACCTGCTGATCAAGGGACAGGACGAGGCCGCCTTTGCCGCGCTCTTCGGCGATCCGAACGAGGATTACGCCGCCGCGATGGAGCGCCATTACGCTGAAGGCCCGCCGCCTGACTGGCAGCAGCGCTACATCAGCGCCTATGCCACGATGCACGCCTGGGAGGACTGGGCTGAGACATGGGCGCTCTACCTCGACATTGCCAGCGTGCTGGACACGGCGGGGGCGCTTGGCGTGACGCTGGGCCCGCCCGCCGACACGGCGGAGGCGATGGTACGCCGGTACCAGTCTCTCGGGCTGATCCTGAACGAGTTGAACCGGGAGATGGGGTTGCTCGATTTCGTCCCGGAAGTGATCAATCAGCCGGTGATCGAGAAGCTGGAATACGTCCATGGCGTGATTTCACGCGCCGCGCACGCCCGCGCACAGGCCCGAACACAGGCGGGCGATTCGCGCCTCGCGGTCTGAGGTCGCCACATTTGCGCCACAATTAAGTCCAGATGTTGCCGCAAAGCGCGAAATCGAATGCATGCCGTCGTCATGCATTCGGCATCCCCTGCGCGTTTTCAGCGGGTTGGGCACAACCCCTTCGTGTGCCGTCGTTGCGGCGGCACGCGGGAATAAGGCCCAACTTTGTCAGGATTTAGGTACATCTTAGACGCATATTATTCGAAAATAAATCTTGATTTTTGAATATATGTTTCCACTCCCGAAATCCATTGTCGCCGTTTTCGCAGTGGCGCGCGGCCCCGATCCGGCCCCCTGAATAGGGTCAGGCAGCGTGTTTTGCAGCCCGGCCCGGAGGAGGGCCAGTGACCCCGGATCGTTTCCGGGGAGGGTAACGAGTAGGAGCAATTTCCGATGTTTAAGCTATTCAAATCTGTCCTGACGACGGACCACGACTCGGACACCGACGGGTCCGGGCTGGGCGGTCTGCTGGAGGAAGGCGGCCTCGTCGACGACCTGCTGGGCGACGGTGGTGTCGTCGACGACCTTCTCAACGATGACGAGACCGAGGACCATTCCCGCACCGATGGCGCCGATGACGACCTTCTTGGTGAAGGCGGCATCCTCGACGAACTGGCCGGGGACGGGGGCATTCTGGACGAATTCCTCACCGGCGATGACAAGCCGGATTATTCCGAAACCGACGGCGTGGTGGACGGGCTGCTGGGAGAGAGCGGCACCGTGGATGAACTGCTGGGCGACGGCGGCACGGTCGACAACCTGCTGACCGGCGACCGTCATGCGGATCATTCCGACACCGACGGCGTGGTGGATGGCCTGCTGGGCGATGGCGGCACTGTCGATGAGCTGATCGGCGACGGCGGGACACTGGATGATGTCCTGCATGGCGACAGCCACGTGGACTACGGCGAAAAGGACGGCCTCGTGAACGACCTCGCCGACGAGGACGGTCTCGTGGACGATCTGCTGGGCGACGGCGGCGTGGCGGACGCGCTGCTCAACGGCGATCACGAGGGCGACGGGACCGAGACCTCGGGCCTTGTGGACGGGCTGCTGGACGAAGGCGGCATCGTCGATGAACTGGCGGGCGACGGCGGCGTGGTGGACGAATTCCTCACCGGCGACGACGAGGCCGACGGCTCGCGCACCTACGACCTGGCCGAAAGCCTCGTGGGGGAGGGCGGCATCGCCGACGAACTTCTGGGCGATGGCGGCACGGTCGATGACCTGCTGACCGGCGACAACCACCCCGACAACACCCGAACGGACGACCTCGTGGATGACCTCACCGGGGAGGGCGGGCTTGTCGATGAACTCGCCGGTGACGGTGGCCTGGTGGACGACCTGCTGACCGGCGACGATGACCCGGATTACAGCGAGACCGACGGCGTGGTGGACGATCTCCTTGGCGACGGCGGGGCGGTGGATGAGCTGCTCGGACCGGGGGGGCTGCTGTCCACAGGTCTGCTGGATGACGAATACGGCCATGACGAGGTGGAATGGTGCGAGGAGGAACCGGAGGAGGATTTCTGCGACTTCCTCTGATTTGAGCCTCCCGGGCGGGGGCCGCCCCCACGGCCGCCCGCCCACAGCGCGGGGCCTGCACGCCGCAGGCCCCGCGTCTTTCATTGGCCGGAATGGACAATTGCCGCATTTCGTGACAAAGCGCGCGCAACAGGAGTTTGTCCATGACCACCACACGTTTCGCCCCTTCGCCCACCGGCCACATCCACGTGGGCAACCTGCGCACCGCCCTGTTCAACTGGCTGATCGCCCGGAAGTCCGGCGGCACCTTCATCCTGCGGATCGACGACACCGACGCCGAACGCTCGAAGGAAGAATATGTCGACGGCATCAAGCGCGACCTCGAATGGCTGGGCCTGACCTGGGACCGCGAGGAGCGCCAGTCGCTGCGGCTGGACCGCTACGCCGAGGCTGCCGACAAGCTGCGCGGGATGGAGCGGTTCTATGAATGCTTCGAAACGCCGGTCGAACTGGACCTGAAGCGCAAGAAACAGCTGAACATGGGCAAGCCGCCGGTCTATGACCGCGCCGCGCTGTCGCTGTCTCAGGCCGACAAGGACAAGCTGCGCGACGAGCGCGGCCAGGGCCACTGGCGCTTCCTGCTCAAGCAGGAGCGGATCGAGTGGACCGATGGCATCCTCGGCGACATTTCCATCGACGCGGCCTCCGTCTCTGACCCGGTGTTGATCCGCGGCGACGGTCAGGTGCTCTATACCCTCGCCTCCGTGGTGGATGACGTGGAGATGGGCGTGACATCGATCGTGCGCGGCTCGGACCACGTGACCAACACCGCGACGCAAATCCAGATCATCGAGGCCCTCGGCGGCACCGCGCCCGCCTTTGCCCACCATTCGCTGCTGACCGGCCCGTCGGGCGAGGCACTGTCGAAACGCCTCGGCGCGCTGTCGATCCGCGACCTGCGCGCCCGTGGTGTCGAGCCGATGGCCCTGCTGTCGCTGATGGCGCGGATCGGGTCGTCGCAGCCGGTGGAGCTGCGCGACAGCCCCGAGGACCTGCTGGAAGGCTTCGACCTGACGCATTTCGGCGCGGCGCCCACCAAGTTCGACGAGAACGACCTCTTCCCGCTGACGGCGCATATCCTGCAGCAGAAGTCCTTCGACGAGGTGAAGGACCGCGTGCTGGCCACCGGCGTCCCCGCCGACAAGGCCGAGCAGTTCTGGACCGTCGTGCGCGACAACATCACCGTGCTGGACGACATGGACGCCTGGTGGACGCTCTTCGCGGAAGGGGCGGAGCCCGACATCGCGGAAGAGGACAAGGACTTCATCGCCGAGGCGATGACCCTGCTGCCGCCGCCGCCCTACGACACCGAGACCTGGGGCAAGTTCACCGCCGAGGTGAAGGAAAAGACCGGCCGCAAGGGCAAGGGGCTCTTCATGCCGCTGCGCAAGGCCCTGACCGGTCAGGCCCACGGGCCGGACATGTCCGCCGTGCTGCCGCTGCTGCAGAATGTGAAGGCCAAGGGCTGAGAGGCTCCGGATTTGAGGAAGAGGCGCGGGGCATCCTGCGCCTTTTTTCGTTTGCGGGTGGCCGTGTCGCTTCGCTGGCGTAGGACTTGGCGGCATTGTCGAGCCGCCGCCTCCGATATGGCGGCCACTGCCGGTGTGACTCCCGCCGCTCCATGGTAGTGGCTGTCACAGTTCCTCCCTCGTTGAAGACCACCCGCGCGGGACAAGGCCGCAGGCCGCCGCGCATCGCCGGCGCGCCCCCACGCGGCGGCGATTTGGTGAGGCTGGGCGGTCCCCCGAGGGGGCACGATATGTGTGGCTGAGATAAACTGCTCGCCAGAGAAGTCCGGATCGCCCCCGCGCGCGCCGACGATGCGCGGCTTCGTGTTTAGACGAGAGGCCGCGCGTCGTAGACCTTCGTCCTTGCCGCCTCAGCTTCGCCCAACCGCCTCACCCCAGCGGCCGCAGCTCGCTGCCCAGCCGTCCCAGCATCGCATCGACGAAGGCCCGCTCGTCCGCCGCCAGTTCCCGATGGCGCGGATAGAGCGGCGCTGCGCGGTCATCCAGCACGGGGCTGTCCCAACCATCCGTCGTAGCGAAGAAGCGCTCCGCCCCGTCCTCGCCGAACTCCCGCAGGTAGCCCTGCACCACCACGTCGAGATAGCTCAGCAGGATCGGATGCAGCGCGTCCGCCCGGGGATGCTTGTCCTCGGGGATGGTGTAGATCGCGATCTCGGCCGGCTGCACGAGGTCATGCAGCACCGCCCCGCCATGGGGCACCCGGTCATAGGCGAACTCCCGGTCGTCGAGCGCCTGCCAGTCGGCGCCGGGCACGGCGGCGATCAGGCCCTCGATCTCGGTCCCGGGCGCGGGTACGGCGGTCAGGATCGCGAAGGGACGCAGCGCCGTGTGGCGCCAGAGCCGCCGCCAGCCCCGGGCCGTCGCAGGCCGGATGTCGCCGTAATCGTGGGTCGTCCGGTTCACCAGAGAGCCGTAGCCGAAAAAGTAGGGATTATTTTGCATCTTTTCTCCGGAATTTGATCTGAATCATGTAGTCACCTTTTCCGGCCCTGCATCCTCTCCGCAGTATTTCCAGTTCAGATGTTCCAGTGGAGGCACGGTTATGCGGCTGACGAAACGGACCAATATTTCGATGCGCGTCCTGATGTACTGCGGCGCGAACAACGATCGACTTGTCACGAAATCCGAAATCGCGGAGTGCTGCAACACCTCCGAGAACCATCTGGCGCAGGTGATCAACCGGCTTGGCCAGCTGGGCTTCCTGCACACGCAGCGCGGGCGCAACGGTGGCATCACGCTGGGCCGTCCGATGGAAGAGATCACCGTCGGCGAGGTCTTCCGCGCCGTCGAATCCAGCGTGCCGATCACCGAATGCTTTGCCGAGGGCGAGAACACCTGCCCGCTGGTGGATGCCTGCAAGCTGCGCCCGGCCATCGCCCGCGCGACCGAGGCCTTCTATCAGGAACTCGACGGGATGCTGCTTTCCGAACTGGTCTGCGGCAATGACTCGCTGATGCAAATCATGGCACCGGCGGCCTGCATGTCGCGTCCTGCGCTCCACGCCTGATGTCCCCCCTTGCCAGAGCGCGCGCGCTTGGCTATCGCTGACGAAATCGGACAGGGAGAACCGGCCCAGCCGGTGCCGAAGGAGCAACCGCCCCGGAAACTCTCAGGCCCCACGGACCTGCCGATACTGAAACTCTGGAGAGAGGCCCCTTGATTTGGGGTCCGCCGAAGGGATAGCGATCTCAGGCAAACGGACAGAGGGGGCATCGCGGCGCGGGGATACCCCCTGCGCGGGCGCGGTGCCGGGCGCAATCCGTCATCCCGCCCCTCGACAAGGAGGGACGCTATGAGCGATCTGGAAGAGCTGCCGCTGGCAGCCCTGCATCGTGAACTGGGGGCCAAGATGGTTCCCTTCGCGGGCTACGAGATGCCGGTGCAGTACACTGCCGGCGTCATGAAGGAACATCTTCACACGCGCGAGGCCGCGGGCCTCTTCGACGTCAGCCACATGGGGCAGGTGATCCTGCGCGGGGCGGATTACGCCACCATCGCCGCTGCCTTCGAGACCCTCGTGCCGGTGGATGCCATCGGGCTGAAGGAGGGCCGTCAGCGCTATGGCTTCTTCACCAACGAGGCTGGCGGCATCCTTGACGACCTGATGTTCGCCAACCGGGGCGATCACCTCTTTGTCGTGGTGAATGCCGCCTGCAAGGCCGCCGACATCGCCCACATGACGGCCAACCTGCCCGGCATCAAGGTCGAGGAAATCACCGGCCGGTCGCTGCTGGCGCTTCAGGGCCCCGCGGCCGAGGCGGCGCTGGCCAAGCTCGCCCCCGAAGTGGCGGATATGAAATTCATGGATGTGCGCGACGTGACGCTGGCAGGCGTGACCTGCTGGGTCTCGCGCTCGGGCTACACCGGCGAGGACGGCTACGAGATCTCCGTCCCCGACGCGCAGGCCGAGGAACTGGCCCGCGCCCTGCTGGCGGATGAGAGCGTCCTGCCCATCGGCCTTGGCGCGCGCGACAGCCTGCGGCTGGAAGCCGGGCTCTGCCTCTACGGCCACGACATCGATGAAACCACCAGCCCGATCGAGGCCGGCCTGATCTGGGCGATCCAGAAGGCCCGCCGCGCAGGCGGTGCCCGCGAGGGCGGCTTCCCCGGGGCAGAGCGCATCCTGCGCGAGATCGCCGAGGGCCCGGCCCGCAAGCGCGTAGGCCTGCGCCCCGAGGGCCGTGCGCCCATGCGCGAGGGCGTGGCGCTCTTTGCCGATGCGGACAGCACCGAGACGATCGGTACGATCACCTCGGGCGCCTTCGGCCCGACACTGGGGGCGCCCATGTCCATGGGCTATGTCCCCGCGGACATGGCAGCGCCCGGAACGGCGCTTTCCGGCGAACTCCGGGGCAAGCGAGCACCGCTGACCGTTGACAGCCTGCCCTTCGTTCCCGCCAACTTCAAACGCTGAGATCTGGGAGACACCCCTCATGAAATACACCGAAGAACACGAATGGCTGAACCCCGAGGGCGACCTGATCGTCGTGGGCATCACCGAACATGCCGCCACCCAGCTGGGTGACATCGTCTTTGTCGAGCTGCCCGAGGTGGGCACCGAAGTCTCGAAGGAAGACGAGGTCGTGGTGATCGAGTCGGTCAAGGCCGCCTCGGACATCCTCGCGCCGCTGGACGGCGAGATCGTCGAAGTGAACGAGGCGCTGGCCGACAACCCCGGGGCCGTCAACGACGACCCGATGGGCGAAGGCTGGTTCTTCAAGATCAAGCCCTCGGACGCCTCCCAGATGGAGGATTACATGTCCGAGCAGGAATACCTCGACCTGATCGGCTGAGCCCATGGCGGTGCGGCGGATCGTGGCGAACCTCGCCTGTGACGATCCGCAGGCGCTCGCGGTGTTCTACCGCGCGCTTTTCGACCTCGACGTGGCGATGGACCTCGGGTTCATCGTCACGCTGAACGCAGCGGCGCGGCAGGACGTGCAGCTCTCGCTGGCCTCCGAGGGGGGATCGGGCACGCCGGTGCCCGCCCTCTCGATCGAGGTCGACGATCTGACCCTCGTCCTCGAAGCCGCCCGCGCCCGGTCGATCCTCATCGCCTATGGCCCGGTGGATGAGCCGTGGGGCGTGCGTCGCCTCATGCTGCACGATCCCGCCGGCCGCCTGATCAATGTCCTGACCCATCTCAGCTAGACGGCAAGGAGCCCTCCGATGCCCTTCACCAAGACCGACTACGATCCCTACGATTTCGCCAACCGCCGCCACATCGGCCCCTCTCCCAAGGAGATGGAGGAGATGCTCGCGGTGATCGGCGTCTCCTCCCTCGACGAACTGATCGACCAGACCCTGCCGCAGGGCATCCGTCAGGTCGAGCCGCTGGCCTTCGGCCCCGCGCTCTCGGAACAGGAACTGCTGGTCGAGATGCGCCGCGTGGCGCGCAAGAACAAGGTGCTGACCTCGCTCATTGGGCAAGGCTACCACGGTGCGATCACGCCGCCCGCGATCAAGCGCAATATCCTCGAGAACCCGGCATGGTACACGGCCTATACGCCCTACCAGCCCGAGATCTCGCAGGGCCGGCTCGAGGCGCTGCTGAACTACCAGACGATGATCTCGGACCTGACGGGCCTCGACATCGCCAATGCCTCGCTGCTCGATGAATCGACCGCGGCCGCCGAGGCGATGACCATGGCGCAGCGCGTCGCCAAGTCGAAGGCCAAGGGCTTCTTCGTCGACGAGAACTGCCACCCGCAGAACATCGCCGTGATCCAGACCCGGGCCAAGCCGCTGGGGATCAAGGTGATCATCGGCGCCCCCGAAACCGTGGAGCCCGAGGCCGTCTTTGGCGCGATCTTCCAGTATCCCGGCACCTACGGCGGCCTGCGCGACTTCACCGGCGTGATCGAGAAGCTGCACGCCGCCAAGGCGATTGCCGTGATGATCGCCGACCCGATGGCGCTGACCCTGCTGAAGGAACCGGCCGCCATGGGCTGCGACATCGCCGTGGGGTCGACCCAGCGGTTCGGCGTGCCCGTGGGCTACGGTGGCCCGCACGCCGCCTACATGGCCTGCCGTGACGAATACAAACGCTCGATGCCGGGCCGGATCGTCGGCGTCTCCATCGACGCGCGCGGCAACCGGGCCTACCGGCTGGCGCTGCAGACCCGCGAACAGCACATCCGCCGCGAGAAGGCCACGTCGAACGTCTGCACCGCGCAGGCGCTGCTGGCGGTCATGGCCTCGATGTATGCGGTCTTCCACGGTCCCGACGGGCTGAAGGGCATCGCGCAGCGTATCCACGAGCGCACCACCCTGCTGGCCAAGGGGCTGGAGGCTGGCGGCTTCGAGATCATGCCGGAGCATTTCTTCGACACGATCACCGTCGAGGTGGGCCCGCTGCAGGCGGCGGTGATGAAATCCGCCGTGGACGAGGGCATCAACCTGCGCGCCGTGGGCGAGACCATGGTGGGCATCACGCTCGACGAATGCACCACGCTGGACACGCTGCGCGCGGTCTGGAAGGCCTTTGGCCTGACCGACGTGTCGGAAGAGCCCGCCGGCTGGCAGCTGCCCGACGCCATGATGCGCGAGACGAGCTATCTCACCCATGAGATCTTCCACATGAACCGGGCCGAGACCGAGATGATGCGCTACATGCGCCGCCTCGCGGACCGGGACCTTGCGCTGGACCGCGCGATGATCCCGCTCGGCTCCTGCACCATGAAGCTGAATGCCGCGGCCGAGATGATCCCGATCTCCTGGGATGAATTCGCGGGGCTGCACCCCTATGTGCCCGCCGATCAGGCCGAGGGCTATGGCCACCTCATCGGGGACCTGACAAAGAAGCTCTGCGACATCACCGGCTATGCCGATTTCTCGATGCAGCCGAACTCCGGCGCGCAGGGGGAATACGCGGGCCTGCTGACCATCGCGCGCTACCACGAGGCGCGCGGCGAAGGGCACCGCAACATCTGCCTGATCCCGGTCTCGGCCCACGGCACGAACCCGGCCTCGGCGCAGATGGTGGGCTGGAAGGTCGTCCCGGTAAAGAGCCGCGAAAACGGCGACATCGACCTCGACGACTTCCTCGAGAAGGCGCAGAAGCACGCGGCGGATCTGGCCGCCTGCATGATCACCTATCCCTCGACCCACGGGGTCTTCGAGGAGACGGTGCGCGCGGTCTGCCAGATCACCCATGATCACGGCGGGCAGGTCTATATCGACGGCGCCAACATGAACGCCATGGTGGGCCTGTCCCGTCCCGGCGATCTGGGCGGCGACGTCAGCCACCTGAACCTGCACAAGACCTTCTGCATCCCCCATGGCGGCGGCGGCCCCGGCATGGGCCCCATCGGCGTGCAGGCGCACCTGGTCGAGCATCTGCCGGGTCATCCGCTCTTCGGCACCGAGGGTGCGGTTTCGGCGGCGCCCTACGGCTCGCCCTCGATCCTGCCGATCTCCTGGGCCTACACGATGATGATGGGCGGCGCCGGTCTGACGCAGGCGACCCGCGTGGCGATCCTGAACGCCAACTACATCGTCAGCCGCCTGAAGGGGGCCTACGACGTGCTCTACAAGGGGCCCTCGGGCCGGGTGGCGCATGAGTGCATCCTCGAGACGCGGCCCTTCGAGAAGACCTCGGGCGTGACCGTGGACGACATCGCCAAGCGGCTGGTCGACTGCGGCTTCCACGCGCCGACCATGTCCTTCCCGGTGCCGGGCACGCTGATGGTGGAGCCGACCGAGTCGGAGACCAAGGCCGAGCTGGACCGCTTCTGCGATGCACTGCTGGCGATCCGGGCGGAGATCGCGGAGATCGAGGACGGTGCCATGGCGCCCGACGCCTCGCCGCTGAAGTTCGCGCCGCATACGGTCGAGGACCTCGTGGGCGACTGGGACCGGGCTTATGCCCGCGAGCAGGGCTGCTTCCCGCCGGGTGCCTTCCGGGTCGACAAGTACTGGCCGCCGGTCAACCGCGTCGACAATGCCTGGGGCGACCGCAACCTGACCTGCACCTGTCCGCCGATGACGGATTACGCGGAGGCGGCGGAGTAAGGCGCAGCCCGGGTCGCAGCTTGGGGTCGCGGTCCTGTCGGACCGCGGCGCGTGCCGCGGGCGGGGAGGGGGGCTGTCTGCCCCCCGTCGCTTCGCGACTCCCCCCGAGGATATTTCTGCAACGAAAATGAAAGGGCCCCGGCGCGTGATGCGGCGGGGCCTTTCTTATGGCTGCGATGCGTGAAGGGGCTTTGCGGGGGGCCAGAACGACGACACCCCGCGGAGGCCGCGGGGTGTTGAAAGCTGGGGGGCGTGGGAGGATTATTCCTCGGCGTTGGCCTCGGCGCGGGACTTGCCGCTGACGTCCATCGCCAGCGTGGCGGCCATGAAGCCGTCGAGCGCGCCGTCGAGCACGCCGGAGGTGTCCGAGGTCTCGTGGTTGGTGCGCAGGTCCTTCACCATCTGGTAGGGCTGCAGCACGTAGGAGCGGATCTGGTTGCCCCAGCCGGCCGAGCCCTTGTTCTCATGTGCCTCGTTGATGGCCGCGTTCCGCTTGTCGAGCTCCAGCTGGTAGAGCCGCGATTTCAGGGCCTTCATGGCGATGTCGCGGTTCTGGTGCTGGGACTTCTCGGAGGAGGTCACCACGATGCCCGTGGGGTGGTGGGTGATCCGCACCGCGGAATCGGTGGTGTTCACGTGCTGGCCGCCCGCGCCGGACGAGCGGTAGGTGTCGATCCGGATGTCGGCGGGGTTCACCTCGATCTCGATGTTGTCATCGACCACCGGGTAGACCCAGACGGAGGCGAAGGAGGTCTCGCGCGTGCCCTTGCCAAAGGGCGAGATCCGCACGAGGCGGTGGACGCCGCTTTCCGACTTCAACCAGCCATAGGCGTTGTGGCCGGAAATCTTGTAGGAGACCGACTTGATGCCCGCCTCGGCGCCCGCTTCCTCGGACTGCAGCTCGACCTTGTAGCCGCGCTTCTCGGCCCAGCGGACGTACATCCGCTGCAGCATCGAGGCCCAGTCGCAGGCCTCGGTGCCACCGGCGCCGGCGTTGATCTCGAGGAAGGTGTCGTTGGCGTCGGCCTCGCCGTTGAGCAGGGCTTCGAGTTCCTTCTCGGCGGCCCGGGCCTTGAGCGCCTTGAGCGCGGCCTCGGCCTCGGCCACGACCTCGTCGTCGTCCTCCATCTCGCCGAGTTCGATCAGCTCGACGTTGTCGGAGAGCTCCTGCTTGATGCCGTTGTAGATCGCCAGCTGGTCCACCAGCGCCTGACGCTCACGCATCAGCGCCTGCGCCTTGGCCGGGTCGTCCCAGAGGTTGGGATCCTCGACGCGGGCGTTGAATTCCTCCAGCCGGTATTGTGCCGTCTCGAGACCCATGCGCTGGCCCAGCAGGGTCAGGCTCTTCTCGATGTCGGAAACGATGTTCTGGGCCTCGGTGCGCATGTCACAATCCGTCTGCTTCTCGGTGCCGCGTGATAGCAGCGGACCGGGGCCGCGGCAAGCGGCAGCCCCGGTCGCGCAGCCCTGCGACCCGCTGTTTTCCTAGTAAAGACCGCCCGAGGAGACCGAGCCGAAGCTGGCCTTGGGCCCGACCACCGCGCGTTTGCCGGTGGAGGTGGTGACCTCGCGGGCGGATTGGCCGACCTCCTCGAAGAGGGGCAGGTTGGAGCCCATGGCAAAGCCGCCGTCGTAGAAGACGCCGAAGACGGGCTCTTCGCCGTCGCGGAAGTATTCCGCCACCACGTTCGCGCCCGAGGCATCGTCCGACAGGCGCGCGCCGGTGAAGCGGTCGATGTTGATGAAGTGGCCACCCGGCGGGACCTTGAACTTGCCGCCGCCGTATTTCTTGACCGCCTCGGTCATGAACTCCTGGAACACCGGGCCGCACATGCCGCCGCCCGAGGCGCCCCGGCCCATGGGGCGGGGATCGTCGTAGCCGATGTAGCAGCCGGCCACGATGTTCGAGGTGAAGCCGAGGAACCAGACGTCGCGCGCGTCGTTCGTGGTGCCGGTCTTGCCCGCGGTGGGCACCGGCAGGTTCACGGCGCGCGAGGCGGTGCCGCGCTGGACCACGCCCTGCATCATCGAGGTCAGCTGGTAGGCGGTGATGGCATCCATCACCCGCTGCCGCTTGGACACGATCGAGGGCGCCACATGGGCGGGCAGGTTCGGGTTGGCACAATCGACGCAGTCGCGCTGATCGTGGCGGTAGATCGTCTTGCCGTAGCGGTCCTGCACCCGGTCGACGAGGGTGGGTTCCACCCGCTCGCCGCCGTTGGCGAACATCGCGTAGGCCGAGATCATCTTGTAGAGCGTCGTCTCCTCGGAGCCGAGGGCGTTGGCGAGGTAGCGGCCCATGTTGTCGTAGACCCCGAAGCGTTCGGCGTAGGAGGCCACGGTGTCCATACCCACTTCCTGCGCGAGGCGCACGGTCATCAGGTTCCGCGAATGCTCGATCCCGGTGCGCATCGGCGTGGGGCCGTAATACTGGTTCGAGGCGTTCTTGGGCCGCCAGATACCCTGCGGGGTGTTCACCTCGATCGGGGCGTCGATGATGATCGTCGCGGGGGTGTAGCCGCTGTCGAGTGCTGCCGCGTAGACGAAGGGCTTGAAGGACGAACCGGGCTGACGTTCCGCCTGCGTGGCGCGGTTGAAGACCGAGTGCTGGTAGGAGAAGCCGCCCTGCATCGCGATCACGCGGCCGGTGTTCACGTCCATCGCCATGAAGCCGCCCTCGACCTCGGGCACCTGCCGCAGGGTCCAGCGGATGAAGCTGCCGTCGCTGTCGGAGGTCATGCGGCGCACCATGACGACGTCGCCCACCTCAAGCAGGTCACCGGCGGTGCGGGCGGCCGAGGCGAGGCGGCCGTTTTCCAGCCGCTTGCGGGCCCATTGCACGTCGTTGGCGGGGATCCAGTGGCCGTCGGCATCGTCGTCCACGCCGTCGATGCCGATGCGGGCGTCGCTGGTGCCCAATTCCAGCACCACGGCGGGATACCACTTGCCGTCCACCTCGATGTCGCGCGGGGCGTTGAAGGAGGCGAGCGCGTCGCGCCACTTGTCGGCGGTCAGGTTCTCGGCCTCGATGGTGCCGATCCGGCCATGCCAGATCCCGCGCGAGCGGTCGTATTTCTCCAGCGCGTGGCGCAGGGCCACGGCGGCCTCGACCTGCATCTCGGGGTCGATGGTGGCGCGGACGGAATAGCCGCCCGAGAAGAACTCGCCCTCGCCGAAGTCCTTGGACAGCTGGCGGCGGATCTCGTCGGTGAAGTAGTCGCGCGGGGGCAGGGTGCCCTTGAAGCTCTCGAAATCGCCGTTCTGGACCGAGCGCACGGGTTCCGCGATCTCGTGCTCCATCGTCGCCATGTCGATGTAGCCGTTGTCTTCCATCTCGCGCAGCACGTAGTCGCGGCGCTGCTTCAGCCGCTCCTTGTTGCGGACCGGGTGGAAGTCGGAGGGCGCCTTGGGCATCGAGGCGAGGAAGGCGGCCTCGTGCGGTTCGAGGTCGGCCAGCGACTTGTTGAAATAGGTCTGGGCCGCGGCGGCCACGCCATAGGAGTTCTGGCCGAGGAAGATTTCATTCAGGTAGAGCTCGAGGATCTTGTCCTTGGACATCGACTCCTCAAGCCGCGAGGCGAGGATGATTTCCTTGATCTTGCGTTCGATCTTGCGGTCGCCGGAGAGCAGGAAGTTCTTCATCACCTGCTGGGTGATGGTCGAGGCGCCGCGCACGTTCTTGCCGCGCGATTTCACCGCGTCCAAGGCCGCGGCCATCATGCCGCGGGTGTCATAGCCGCCGTGGGTGTAGAAGTTCTTGTCCTCTGCCGAGATGAAGGCCTCTTTCACGAGGTCGGGGATCTCGTCCGCGGGCACGAAGATCCGGCGCTCGACGGCGAATTCGTCGATGATCTGGCCTTCGCCCGAGTAAATCCGGCTGATCGTCTTGGGCTGGTACTGCGCAAGGCTTTCATGGCTGGGCAGATCCTGCCCGTAAATCCAGAACACCGCGCCGATGCTCAGCGCGACAACCATGATCCCCATGGTGATCAGCGTGAAGATGCCGCCGAAGAAGGAAAGAATGAATCTCAGCAAGGTCTGCCCCCGAATGTTGAGGCAGTATATAGGCGCGCGGGCTGGCGCGGTCAAAACACATAGGGGTCAGGAACGGGACGCGACGTCCCGTTTCCCTGCATGTGGTAGCTGCAGGCAGGGTGTGGCCCGCCCGCTGGGCGGGGATGGGCGGAAACCCGCGGCTACTGGCGCACCAGCGGCGCGTTGGCGGCATCCGCGACGATCCAGGCCTGCACCGCATCGCGAATCGCCTCGGCCAGTTTCGCCCGGAAGGCGGGATCGGCGAGGTTGGCCAGATCGCGGTCATCGGAGAGGAAGCCGGTCTCGATCAGGACCGAGGGGATGTCGGGTGCCTTGAGCACGGAGAACCCGGCAGAGCGGATCGGATGGGAGTTGAGCGGCACACCGGCGGCGCCGACCTTGTCCGCCAGCGCCCGGGCCAGCAGGGTCGTCCGCGGGCGGGTTTCCATCCGCGCTAGGTCCATCAGAACGTCGGCGATGATGTCGTCCTTGCCGGTTAGGTCCACGCCCGAGAGCAGGTCATCGCGGTCGTGCCGTTCCGCCAGCTTGGCCGAGGCGGTGTCGCTGGCCTCCTCGGCCAGGCGATAGATCGTGGCGCCGCGGGCATGTCCCTCGGGCAGGAGGTCGGCATGGAGCGAGATGAAGAGATCAGCATTGGCCTGATGGGCAATGGCGACGCGCCGTTCCAGCGAGACGAAGCTGTCGTCATTCCGGGTCAGCAGGACGGTGGTGTTGCCGCTGCGCAGCAGGGTCTCCTTCAGCTCGCGGGCGAAGGTGAGCATCAGCGTCTTCTCGTTCAGGCCGCCCCGTTCGGCGCCCGGGTCGATGCCGCCGTGCCCGGGGTCGAGGACGATGGTCACGGGGCCGTCGCCGCGCGGCTCCGGTGCTGCGAGGCTGGGTTCGGGCAGGTCCCAGGCGGGGTCCATCGGCAGGCCCGAACGCGCGGCATAAGTCTCGTCGTCCGTGGGGGTGAACCGGGCGGTCAGCTTCGCCTCGCCGGAGGCGGTGTCGATGGTGGTGCCCACCCGGTAGAGCGCATAGGGCCCGGCAAGATCCATCACGAGGCGCGACCAGCCCGGCCGGAAGGGGCCGAAGCGCAGGTCGGTGACCCGGTCGGAGTTCAGCAGGTTCACCTTGGCGACGCCGTCCCAGTCGACTTCGCGGAAGTCGATCACCGCGCGGGGCGGGTTGGTCAGCGTATAGACCCGGTAGGGCACGCCCTGGCTGAGTTTCAGCTCCAGCCGGATGCCCTCGCCATCGTCGATGATCTGGCTGCCGGAGAGGTCGACGCGGGCAAGCGCGCTGAAATCCTGTTGCTGGGCGCGGCTCTGCGGGGTGCAGAGGAATAGCGCGGCAAGCGCCACGAAAAGCGCGCCGAGGGTCCTGCTCATGTCCTGCCTTTCCGGCGTTCGGTGTTTGCGCGGAGTGTAGCGGATGGCGGCGGGGATGGGAATCTGCGGATCGGGAAATTGCGGCGGCAGGGCGGGGCGTGTCGGTTGGTTGAGGGTGGGGGCCGAGTACGGAGTGTTCGGGGGCCAAGGGCGCTTGAGCGGGTCGGGAGGTTCTGGGTGCGCCCCGCACCTGGTGTCGCGATGTTGGCCCTTGGCGCCCGCGCCCCCTATGTCAGCGCCTTGGTACAGTCCCCCCGACATGTCCCGCCCGGCCGAGAGGCCGGGCAGCGCCAACCCGCCCCCTGGGGCAGCGCCAACCCGCCCCCCTGGGGCAGCGCCAACCCGCCCCCCTGGGGCGGCGCTATTGCGCCACCCCGCGGGACGGCGCTGCCCTAAGTCAGAGCCGGTGGGGCAGGACGTGCACTTGGGGGCCGTCGGGGAGCGCTTGGCCCTCCCCGTGTGTCCCGGTCAGGGGCCAGTTCAGGGGAACGTCCGGTCCCGGATCCCCGTGAGCGTCCGGCTGGCCGAGATCGCCTCCTTCTCCAGCAGGCAGTGCAGGATCGCGGGCTTGCCGCTCTCGACGGCCCGCTCGAAGGCGGCGGCGAAGTCCGCGGTCCTCTCCACCCGCTCGCCATAGCCGCCATAGGCCACCGCGAGCGCGGCGAAGTCCGGGTTCGTCAGGTCCGTGGCCGAAACCCGTGCGGGGAATTCGCGCTCCTGATGGGCGCGGATCGTGCCGTACATGCCGTTGTCCACCAGCACGACCACGACCGGGATGCCGTGATGCACGGCCGTGGCGAACTCCTGCCCGGTCATCATGAAATCCCCGTCGCCCGCGACGGTGACGGCGATCCGCTCCGGGTAGGTGCGCTTGGCCATGATCCCGGCCGGCAGGCCATAGCCCATGGAGCCGCAGGTCGGCGCCAGCAGGGTCTGGTAGCCCCGGAACCGGTAGTAGCGGTTGATCCAGGTGGCGAAGTTGCCCGCCCCGTTGGTGATGTAGTCGCGCGCGCTCAGTCGGTCGCGCAGCCAGCAGATGATCTCGCCCATCTGCAGCGGCCCGGGATTGGGCTGGGGCGCCTCGGACCAGATCCGGTAGCCCTTGCGGCAGGCGGCGGCCCAATCTCCGGAGGGCAGGGCAGAGGGCGTCAGCCCCTCCAGCGCCAGCATCAGCCCCATGGGCGTGGCCGTCAGGCCCAGCGTCGGCTGGTAGACGCGGCCCAGTTCCTCGGGGTCCGCATGGACGTGCACGATCTGCTGCCCGGGGGTGGGGATGTCGAAGAGCGTGTAGCCGTTCGAGGCGATCTCGCTCAGCCGGGTGCCCAGCATGAGCACAAGGTCGGAGTTGCGGATCGCCTCGGTCAGCGCCGGGTTCGGCCCGAGGCTGAGGTCGCCCGCGTAGAGGTCATGATCCGCCGGGAAGAGCCCGGTGCGCCGGAAGGAGACCGCCACCGGCAGGGCCCAGCGTTCGGCGAAATTGATCATCGACTCGCGCGCCTCGGGCGACCAGCCGCCGCCGCCGAGGATGACGATGGGCCGCTGCGCCTGCTGGAGCAATTCCTCCAGCCGGGCGATGTCCTGTGCCACGGGGGCGATCTGCGGGGCCTCCACGCGCGGCGCGTCGGGGACGGACACCATGTCGTCGAGCATGTCTTCGGGCAGGGCGATCACCACGGGGCCGGGGCGGCCCTGCATGGCGGTGCGGAAGGCGCGCGCCACGATCTCGGGGATGCGGGCGGCGTCGTCGATCTCGACCGTCCACTTGGTCATCGTACCGAAGACCGCCTTGTAGTCGAGCTCCTGGAAGGCCTCGCGTTCCTTCATCTCGCGGGCGACCTGCCCGACGAAGAGGATCAGCGGCGTGCTGTCCTGCATCGCGACATGCACCCCGGCAGAGGCATTGGTGGCCCCCGGGCCGCGGGTGACGAAGCAGATGCCCGGCCGTCCGGTCATCTTGCCATAGGCCTCGGCCATCATCGCCGCGCCGCCTTCCTGGCGGCAGGTCATCACGTCGATCCCGCTGTCGAGCAGCGCGTCCAGAACGGAGAGATAGCTTTCCCCCGGCACGCAGGTCGTGCGCGCGACACCCTGGGCGATCAGCTGGTCGACCAGCACGCGCGCCCCGCTGCGCGCCCCAAGTCCGGTGGCGGTTTCGTCTTTCATGGCCGGTCCTCCGATCAACAGTTCCGTCGCCGCGGAATGTGACCTGTTTCCCCGATCCCGACAAGGCCGGGGCCGGGCACGGCCGCCAAAGGGGGCGGACCCGGGCCCCGCTGCCCGAACGGGGGCGCTGCTGCCAACGCGCGGACGCAGGGCGGCAGGGCGCGCGCAAAAGAAAAGGCGCGGCCCCGGAGGGTCGCGCCTGATCTGTCATCTGGTCGGAAAGCGGGGGGCTTACGCCTCGCCGGCTTCCTCTTCGCCTTCCTCGGCATCGCCCGAGGACCGCAGGCCCGAAGGCGCGGTGATGTTGGCGATCACGAAGTCACGGTCGATGGTCGGCTTGGCGCCTTCCGGCAGGGTGATCATCGAGATGGTCAGCGTGTCGCCGATGTCCATGCCCGAGATGTCTGCAACCAGTTTCTCGGGGATGTCGCCAGCGGTGACGACCAGTTCCACCTCGGGGCGGACCGTGGTCAGCACGCCGCCCTTGCGGATGCCCTTCGAAGCCTCTTCGCCGACGAATTCGACGGGGATGAAGAGGTTGATCTTGCTGGTACGGCGCAGGCGCATCAGGTCGAGGTGGGTCGGAAGGTCCTTCACCACGTCGCGCTGCACGTTGCGGCAGATCACGCGCACGTCTTCCCGGCCTTCAACCTTCAGGTTGAACAGGGTCGAAAGGAAGCGGCCTTGCTTCAGGCGCTTCAACAGGACGTTGAACGGGATCTGAATCGACAGGGGGTCTTCGCCACCGCCGTAAACAATACCAGGAACCATGCCGTCACGACGAGCTTGGCGAGCGGCGCCCTTGCCCGTCCCCGCACGTTCCTGGACAACGAGATCAGGAATCTCTCCAGCCATAATTGTCTCTCCTAAGAACAGTTGGGCGGGCATCCTCCAAGGCTGTATGCCCGCATGAAGCCGCGCCAATACACGAGTCCCCCCAGCTTGCAAAGGGCAAAAGCGGCCACTCCGCCCGGAAAGACCGGGAAACAGGCCGCGGAACAGCCGGTTTCGGACGGATCGGTCGAGGACCGCCCCCGGTCCGTCGGGCCCCTGCCGCCGGGCCGGCCACCGCTCCGGCAGGCGTGCAACAGCGCCGCCGTCGGGCCATGTGACCGCGCGGCCTGCGTCCTGAAACCCTCTTGACCGGTGGCCCCGGGCGGCCCTAATGGCGCATCTGCACCCGATGGGCGGTGCCTGCGTGTCTCTGCCGCGTGGCTGCAAGGCCAACGAGCGGACCCCTTCGAAAGTCTGTACCATGGCGGCACACAGCCTGTCGTCCGGCAACCTCATTGTCGATCGCCGCCTCGGCTTTGCCGAGGGGCTGGCGCGCGCGGGCGATTCCGCCGCCGCCGCGGACCTCCTGACCGAAGCCCTGGGGCTGACGCCCGACTGGGCCGCGGGCTGGTTCCGGCTGGGAGAGTTCCGCGAAGCCGCGGGCGATGCGCCGGGTGCCATCGCCGCCTGGCAGGAGGCGCTGCGGTGCGATCCCTCCGACCGGCTGGGCGCGGGGCTCAAGCGCGACCTGATCCGCCGGGTGCCGCTGAGCGAGGCCATGCCCTCGGCCTTCGTCGAGGCGCTCTTCGATCAATATGCCACCAAGTTCGAGACCGCGCTGGTCGATCAGCTCGACTATTGCGCGCCGGACCTGCTGCGCCGCGGGCTGGAGGGGCAGGGGCGTTTTGCCCGGATGCTCGACCTCGGCTGCGGCACCGGGCTGGCGGGCGTTGCCCTGCGCGATCTCTGCGACTGGATGGCGGGCTACGACATCTCCGCCGGGATGCTGGCGGAGGCGCGGGCCAAGGGGATCTACGACCTGCTGGAGAAACGCGACCTCTCCGCGCTGGAGCCGGTGGAGCCCGCCTATGACCTGATCGTGGCGGCGGATGTCTTCATCTACCTTGGCGCGCTGGAACAGATCGTCTCGTGGTGCGTCGGTGCTTTGCGGCCCGGTGGCACGCTCGCCTTCACCGTGGAACGGGGCGAGGCCCCGGTGGCGCTGCGCGACAGCCGCCGCTTCGCCCATTCCGCCGACTACGTGGCGCAGCTGCTGCAGGATGCGGGCTTTGCCGATGTGACGCTGGTCGCGGCGCCCCTGCGCCGGGATCGCGGGGCGGAGGTCGAAGGCCTCGTGGTGACGGCGCGCCGCGCGGTGCGCCCGGTCAGCCGTCTGGGCGATGGTGAGGGGATGGCGCTGGCCTGACGACCAGCTGCGCGCCCCCCCCCGCGGGGGATCACCGGGCCCGCAAGGCCCGGTGAGACAGGTCTCAAGACGGGCTCAGGCCCAGCTGCCCGAGAAATCCGCCGGGATCTGCAGGACGGAGCGGTCGAGCTCGTCGATCCGCCGCTTGCCGCAGAGCGCCATGGAGATGTCCATCTCCCGCGCGATCACTTCCAGCGCGCGGGTCACCCCGGCCTGGCCCATGGCACCCAGCCCATAGACGAAGGCGCGGCCGATGTAGGTGCCCTTGGCGCCCATGGCCACGGCCTTCATCACGTCCTGACCCGAGCGGATGCCGCTGTCGAGGTGCACCTCCACCTGGTCGCCCACGGCCTGCAGGATCGGATCCAGCGCCCGGATCGAGGAAATCGCCCCGTCCAGCTGGCGCCCGCCGTGGTTCGAGACGATGATCGCATCCGCGCCGACCTTGGCCGCCATCACCGCGTCCTCGGCATCGAGGATGCCCTTCAGGATGACCTTGCCGCCCCAGTATTCCTTGAGCTTGGCCACCTTCTCCCAGTTGAGCGCCGGATCGAACTGCTCCGCCGTCCAGGACGACAGGGAGGAGAGGTTGCTGACGCCCTTGGCGTGGCCCACGATGTTCCCGAAGGTCCGCCGCGGCGTCTGCAGCATGCCCATGCCCCAGGCCCATTTGGTCGAGAGGTCGAGGATGTTCTTGGGCGTCATCTTGGGCGGGGCGGTCAGACCGTTCTTCAGGTCCTTGTGGCGCTGACCGAGGATCTGCAGGTCCAGCGTGATCACGAGCGCCGAGCAGTTCGCCGCCTTCGCCCGGTCGATAAGGCGATAGACGTAATCCATGTCCTTCATGGTGTAGAGCTGCATCCAGAAGGGCTTGCTGGTGTGGGCCGCCACATCCTCGATCGAACAGATGGACATGGTGGAGAGGGTGAAGGGCACGCCGAAGGCCTCTGCCGCCCGCGCCGCCTTGATCTCGCCATCGGGCGACTGCATCCCGGTCAGGCCCACCGGGGCCAAGGCCACCGGCATGGCGACCTTCTGGCCGATCATCTCGCTTTCGAGGCTGCGGCCGGTCATGTCCACCGCAACCCGCTGGCGCAGGTGGATCTTCTGGAAGTCGGTGGTGTTCTCGCGGAAGGTCTGCTCGGTCCAGCTGCCGCTCTCGGCGTAGTCGTAGAACATCTTCGGCGTGCGGCGGCGGTGCAGTCGCTTGAGATCGTCGATACAGGTGATGACGGGCATGGCGGAACCTTTCCCTTTGCGCGGGTCATGCCTGTCTTAGATCCCGCGGCGCAGCCGGGCAAGGGAGCGCAGGCCCGCCCCGCTCCGCCGCGCCGGAACGTCAAAGGGGGCCGCAGCCCCCTCATCCACTGTTCTCAAATATCCCCGCCGGAGGCCCCGATCTGCCGCGCAGCGGCGACCATCAGCCCGGCACAGCGGGTCAGGCGCGGTGTGCGCCTTCCGCCAGACCGCGCACGAAGGCCTCGATCTCGGCGATCGGCTTGCCCTTGGCCACTTCGCCCACGATGGCGGAGCCCACGACGCAGCCGTCGGCGACCGAGGCGATCTGCTCGGCGGTTTCCGGGGTGCGGATGCCAAAGCCCACGATGACCGGCAGGTCGGTCTTGGCCTTGATGCGGGCCACTTCCGGCGCCACGTCCACGGCCTGTGCCGCCGCTGCGCCGGTGATCCCGGTGATCGATACGTAATAGACGAAGCCCGAGGTGTTCTGCAGCACCTTCGGCAGGCGCTTGTCATCGGTGGTCGGCGTGGCGAGGCGGATGAAGTTCAGCCCGGCCGCCTGCGCGGGAATGCAGAGCTCGCTGTCCTCTTCCGGGGGCAGGTCCACGACGATCAGCCCGTCGATCCCGGCTTCGTTGGCATCCGCAAGGAACTTGTCGACGCCGTGACTGTAGATCGGGTTGTAGTAGCCCATCATCACGATCGGCGTCTCGTTGTTGGTCTTGCGGAAGGCGCGGACCATGTCGAGCACCTTGTTCAGCGTCATGCCGCTTTCCAGCGCGCGCTGACCGGCCAGCTGGATCGTGGGACCGTCGGCCATGGGATCGGTAAAGGGCATGCCCAGTTCGATCACGTCGACACCGGCGCGCGGCAGGCAGGCCAGCACCTCTGCCGAGGTCGCCTCGTCCGGGTCACCGGCCATCATGTAGGCGACGAAGGCCTTTTTGCCTTCCGAACGGAGACGGGCGAAGGTGTCGTCGATACGAGTCATGGGCGGTCCTTTCCGATACGCCGGACGGGTTTGCAGAATGGCGGCGGGAAAATCAATGGGCAGGGCGGTTCAACCGCGCCCCGCCGTCCGGTTTCTGGCGGGAAACCGGCGCAGCGGCAGGCCCGGCGGGGCCGCCGGGGCGCTGCACCTGCGCTGCAAGGGGGCCTCAGTCCTCGGCGGGGGCCTCTGCGGGCACGTCGTCCGTCATCAGCATCCAATGGGTGCCGAACCGGTCCTTCACCATGCCGAAGGCGGGGGAGAAGAAGGTGGGCCCGAAGGCCTCGATCACCACGCCGCGTTCCTTCAGCGCCTCGAACAGCTCCTCGGCGCGCGCGGCGGTCTTCAGGGTCAGCGTGATGGTCACCGATTGCTGCGGCAGCCCCTCGACCCCGGGCGGGAAATCGGAGGCCATGAGGACCTCGCCATCGGGGAAATCGAGCTGCGCGTGCATGATCTTCCGGGCGTCCTCGCCCTCGGCGCCAAGGCCAGAACCTTCCGGCGCGTCGCCATAGCGCATAAGGGTCAGATTGCCCCCGAGGATCTCGTGGTAGCGGGTCATTGCGTCTTCGCAATTTCCCATGAAGTGAACATAGGCGGTCAGCATCTTCGGGCCCTCCCTTGGCGCTCGCGCCATAGGTGTCGCATTCCGGCCCCGGAACCGCAACGGCTGCTTGCCCCACTGGGGCTTTGCGCATAGAAGCACCGCGATTGCTGGAAAGGATGCACCATGGGTTTCAAGATGGGGATCGTGGGTCTGCCGAACGTCGGCAAGTCGACCCTCTTCAATGCGCTGACGAAGACCGCCGCGGCCCAGGCCGCCAACTTCCCCTTCTGCACGATCGAGCCGAACGTAGGCGAGGTCGCCGTGCCCGATGCGCGGCTCGACACGCTGGCCGAGATTGCAGGCTCCAAGCAGATCATCCCCACGCGGATGACCTTCGTGGACATCGCGGGCCTCGTGAAGGGCGCCTCCAAGGGCGAGGGCCTCGGCAACCAATTCCTCGCGAACATCCGCGAGACCGATGCCATCGCCCACGTGCTGCGCTGCTTCGAGGACGGTGACGTGACCCACGTCGACGGCCGTGTCGATCCCGTGGCCGATGCCGAAACGATCGAGACCGAGTTGATGCTGGCCGACCTCGAGTCGATCGAGAAGCGCCGCGCCAACCTCGTGCGCAAGCTCAAGGGCAACGACAAGGAAGCCCAGCAGCAAGACCGCCTGCTGGCCGCGGCCCAGGCCGCCATCGAAGAGGGCAAGCCCGCCCGCGTGGTCGAGGTGGACGCCGAGGACGCCAAGGCGTGGAAGATGCTGCAACTGCTGAGCACCAAGCCGGTGCTCTACGTCTGCAACGTCGCCGAGGACGAAGCCGCCGAGGGCAACGCCCATTCCGCCGCCGTGGCCGAGATGGCCGCCGCGCAGGGCAACGCCCATGTCATCATCTCCGCCCGGATCGAGGAGGAGATCTCCCAGCTCGACGCCGAGGAAGCCGAGATGTTCCTGGGCGAGATGGGTCTGGAAGAGCCCGGCCTCGACCGCCTGATCCGCGCGGGTTACGAGCTGCTGCACCTCGAGACCTACTTCACCGTAGGCCCCAAGGAAGCGCGCGCCTGGACCATCCGTCAGGGCACCTCTGCCCCGCAGGCGGCAGGCGTGATCCACGGCGACTTCGAGAAGGGCTTCATCCGGGCCGAGACCATCGCCTACGCCGATTTCGTGGCGAACAAGGGCGAGGCCGGGGCCAAGGAAGCGGGCAAGATGCGCGCGGAAGGCAAGAGCTACATCGTCAAGGACGGCGACGTGCTGCACTTCCTCTTCAACACCTGATCGGCCGGCCCTTCGGGGCAGACGCCAGAAAACACGGAACCCCGCCTTCGCAGCGGGGTTCTTTCGTTTCTGGGGGAGGGTCAGACCTCTTCCAGTACCGTCTCGAAGCCTTCGAAGCTGGGCGGGCCCATCAGGGCGTCGCGGGTGCTGCTCTGCCCGGCGTTCCTGTGGGCGTCGCGGAACTGCTCGGACTTGGTCCAGGCCTCGAAATCCGCGCGGCTGTCCCAGATCACATGGGAGGAATAGAGCCGGTAGCCCTCGCCCTCGGGACCGCGCAGCAGGCGGAACTCGCGGAAGCCCTTCAGCTCCTTCAGCCGGCTCTCGCGGCTTTTCCAGACGGTTTCGAAGGCGGCCTCGTGGCCGGGTTTTACCTTGAAGCGGTTCATGGCGATGAAGGTCATCTTGCGCCCTTTGCTCTCGTGTGACGGTCAAGGCTGGCGGGGGGGCTGGCGACAGCGCGGAGTAGACGCCCCCGCCGCGGCAAGGTCAAGCGAGGGGCGGCGCCCTGCGGCCATCAGTCCCCGGCGCTGCCGCCGGTCCGGCGGAGGGGCAGCCCGTGTTGCTCCAGCACATGCAGCGGCACCACCTCCAGCGCGCGGCGGTGGGTGGAGGCAAGGCTGACCTGCGGCGCACAGCCCTCATCATGGGCCTGCAGGAACCGCGCGGCACAGAGGCACCAGCGGTCCCCGGGTTTCAGCCCCTCGAAGCCGAACTCCGGCCGCGGGGTGGAGAGGTCGTTGCCGACGTACTTGGAATAGGCGAGGAACTCGGCCGTCATCACGGCGCAGACGGTGTGGCTGCCGGTGTCTTCGGCGCAGGTGTTGCAGGCCCCGTCGCGGAAATAGCCGGTGAGCGGGTCGAAGGAACAGCTTTCCAGCGGCCCCCCGAGGACGTTGACCGGAAGGTCCTGTCGGATCATGACACCTCTCCTGCGCGCTCTTCGGCCTGCCGAGGGTAGCACGGATGCGGCGCTGCGGCGAGGGCCGTGGCTTACTTGAACTTGTCCGCGAGCCGCTGGAGCGGGCTGCGGGTGTCTTCCTCAGGCGCGGGGCTGGCCTGCGGCGCAGGGGCTTGCGGCGCCGGGGTCTTGGCGGAGTCCGGGGCCTTGGCGGTTTCGGCGGGGGCAGCCTTGCCCTTTGCCGCCGGGGGCTTGCCACCACCCGAGGAGCGCGGCGGGGCCACCCGCAGTGCCACAGCGTTCAGGAACTTGCCGCCGTCGCCCTTGGCCAGCGAGGCCGCGCCGTCCGAGATGCCGCGCAGCACGTCATCCAGCCAGCCCTGTTCCTGCTTGGCGAAATCCGACAGCACGTAGCCCGCGACACGGTCCTTGTGGCCGGGGTGCCCGATGCCAAGGCGCACGCGGGGATACTCCGCCCCGATATGCTGGTGGATCGAGCGCAACCCATTGTGACCCGCATGCCCGCCGCCCTGTTTCACCCGCACCTTGCCGGGGGCAAGGTCGAGCTCGTCATGGAAGACGGTCACATCGGCAGGGGTGAGCTTGTAGAACCGCATCGCCTCGCCCACGGACTGGCCCGAGAGGTTCATGAAGGTCGTGGGCTTGAGCAGCAGCACCTTCTCGCCGTCGAGCGTGCCCTCGCAGATCTCGCCCTGAAACCGGGCCCGCCACGGGCTGAACCCGTGGTCCGAGGCGATCCGGTCCAGCGCCATGAAACCGATGTTGTGGCGGTTGCCCGCATATTTCGCGCCCGGATTGCCGAGCCCCACGAAGAGCTGCATCTGGCCCCCGTCTGAATGGAATGTCAGGGAGGGATGTAGACTGCCGCGGGCGTGGTGGCAAATGGCTCTGATCTGGGAGCCCGTGGTCGGGGCCTGTCACGTCGGCCTGCCGCGGGGAGTATCGCGCCCCGCGCGGCGGTGAGTCCCAATTGCCCCACCCCGGTGCAAATCGCGCGGCGATGCCTTTCCATCGCGGCGGGTGGCCCCCATTCTGGGGGGAACGACCCACTGCACGGCCACAGGATACCCCCCATGATTGTCGCGGATTCGATCGGCTTTGCCGCCACGCACACCATTTGCGGCATCCTCTCCGAGCTGCCCGGCTTCGAGGTCTCCCACGGCTCGCAGAATTTCGAGACCAAGGCCCCGATCGGGCCCGGGAGCCAGTCCCCGGCGGCGTTCGCCCGCAGCATGGCCGAGGCGGCACGGGCGGGGCGACACCCAGTGGCGGTGCACACGAACTTCCCGCCGCAGGCGATGCAGGCAGCATGTCTGGCAGAGGGGATCACCTACCGGCTGCTCGTGCGCGCGCCGCAGGCCCAGATCGAAAGCTGCTATGCCTGGATCGCGAAGAAGGCGCTGGATGGCGACGCGGCGGGGTTCCTTGGGGCGCTGAAGGTCGGCCTTGCGCCGCTGCAGGGGGCGCAGATCGCGGCCAGCCTGCCCAATGTCCTTTATGCCTTCGCGCTGCAGCATGTCTGCGGCTTCAACCTGATGGGGCTGCAGACCGGGGCCGAGGTGCTGCGGATGGAGGATCTGCTGAGCGAGGAGGCTGCCTTCCGCGCGGCCTTCGAGGTGCCCGCCGACTGCGCGATCCCGCATTTCGAGGGCGAGGAGAAGCGCTTGGCCTCGCATCGCAGCAAGAGCCAGCTCGAGGCGCTTGGCGCACCGGAGCGGGAGGTGATCCTCGCGCGGCTGAAGGTGACCGCGGGCGGGATCGCCCTGCCGGTGAGCGATCTGGCGCAGCGCCTCGGCTATAGCTGAGGCGGGGCCCGGCGCGGGGGCTGACGCCGGGGGGCTGAGCGAGGGCCGGACCTGCAATCTGACATCTATCGTGCCGCGTGGCGCTATCACCGCGCCCTGCAACGCAAAACGCCCGGTCCAAGGACCGGGCGTTTGCCATGTCGCCTGTGCGAAGTTCAGATTCGGGGATCAGTCGGCCTGACGGCCTTCCGTGTCGCCCATGTCGAAGCCGAGGTACTTGGCCACGGTGAAGATGTCCTTGTCGCCTCGGCCACACATGTTCATGACGATGATGTGGTCCTTGGGCAGGTCGGGCGCGATCTTGGTCACATGGGCCAGTGCGTGGCAGGGCTCCAGCGCGGGGATGATGCCCTCGGTCTCGCAGCTCAGCTGGAAGGCGGCGAGCGCCTCCTTGTCGGTGACCGAGACGTATTCTGCCCGGCCGATGTCATGCAGCCATGCGTGCTCCGGCCCGATGCCCGGGTAGTCGAGGCCCGCGGAGATCGAGAAACCTTCGAGGATCTGGCCGTCGTCGTCTTGCAGCAGGTAGGTCCGGTTGCCGTGCAGCACGCCGGGCCGCCCGCCGGTGAGCGAGGCGCAGTGTTCCATCTTCTCGTCCACGCCCTTGCCGCCGGCCTCGACGCCGATGATGTTCACCGAGGGATCGTCGAGGAAGGGGTAGAAGAGGCCCATGGCGTTCGAACCGCCGCCGATGGCCGCGATGATCGTGTCGGGCAGGCGGCCCTCGCCTTCCTGCTCGGGCAGCTGCCAGCGGACTTCCTTGCCGATGATCGACTGGAAGTCACGGACCATCGCCGGGTAGGGGTGCGGGCCGGCCACGGTGCCGATGCAGTAGAAGGTGTCGCGCACGTTGGTCACCCAGTCGCGCAGCGCGTCGTTCATGGCGTCCTTCAGCGTGCCGCGACCGGAGGTGACGGGGATCACCTCGGCGCCCAGCAGGCGCATGCGGAAGACGTTGGGGGCCTGGCGCTGCACGTCATGCGCGCCCATGTAGACGACGCATTTCAGGCCGAACTTGGCGCAGACGGTGGCCGTGGCCACGCCGTGCTGACCGGCACCGGTTTCCGCGATGATCCGGGTCTTGCCCATGCGGCGGGCAAGGATGATCTGGCCCAGCACGTTGTTGATCTTATGCGCGCCGGTGTGGTTCAGCTCGTCGCGCTTGAAGTAGATCTTGGCACCGCCCAGACGTTCGGTCAGGCGCGAGGCGTAGTAGAGCGGGCTGGGCCGGCCGACGTAGTGTTTCCACAGGTCGTCCATCTCGGCCCAGAAGGTCGCGTCGGTCTTGGCCTTCTCGTACTCGGCCTCGAGGTCGAGGATCAGCGGCATCAGCGTCTCGGAGACGAAACGTCCGCCGAAGAGGCCGAACCGGCCGTTCTCGTCCGGGCCGGTCATGAAGGAATTGGGTTGATCGTTCGCCATCGCGCACCCCCTCTCGTGGTCTCGGGACTGCATAAGTGGCGGGCGGGGCAATTTCCAGCGGATTCGCCGGAAAGCGCGGGACGGCGGAGGGGACTGGCCGGAAAATTCGAATTTTCCGGTCCGTTTTCTTCGAAGAAAACGGGCAGGGAGGCGGGGCCGGTGCTGACCCCGGGGCGCGGGGTGCGGAGGCCCGGGCGGCACCCGCGCGGCCCGGAGGGGGAGAGCCACCCTCACGCCGGGCGAGGAAGACTTTTCGAAAAGTCTTCCCAAATTCTTCGAAGAATTTTGGCCGCTCAGACGAGGCGGGGCGGCGCCGTCTCTTCGGCGCGCGCGGCGCGGGCGAAGGCGGCGATCTTCGCGGCATCCTTCACGCCGGGAGCACTTTCCACGCCGGAGGAGACATCGACCTGCCGCGCGCCGGTCAGGCGCACGGCCTCGGCCACGTTCTCGGACGTCAGGCCGCCGGCCAGCATCCAGGGCTTGGTCCAGTACTTGCGCCCCTGCAGCAGACGCCAGTCGAAGGCCAGCCCGTTGCCGCCGGGCAGGGTGGCGTCCTTGGGCGGCTTGGCGTCGATCAGCAGCTGGTCGGCCACCTGTGCGTAAAGGTCGATGGCGGGCAGGTCTGCGGCATCGCGGATGCCCACGGCCTTCATCACCGGCAAGCCGGTGCGGGCGCGCACCTCTGCCACGCGTTCAGGGGATTCGCTGCCATGGAGCTGGATCATGTCGAGCGGCACCGCCCCGGTGATCGCGTCGAGCAGGGCATCGTCGGGGTTCACCACCAGGGCGACCTTCGCCAGCCCCGGCGGCGTGTCGATGGCCAGCATCCGCGCGGTCTCGATCGAGATGTTGCGGGGCGATTTCGGGAAGAAGACGAAACCGCCATAGACGGCGCCGGCCGCGGCGGTGGCAGCGACGTCCTCGGGGCGGCTGAGGCCGCAGATCTTCACGCGAATGTCCATGGGAGAGGTGTAGGGCGGTGCGGCCCGAAAGGGAAGGCGCCGGTGGCGGGGCGGGCCTAAGTATTTGGGGAAAGATGAAAGGGGGCGGGAGGCGGTCATGTCGCCGACATGAAAAAGGGGGCCGTGGGCCCCCTCTGGTCGTCGCTCTGCCGCTGGCTCAGTTGTCGAGCAGGGCCAGCACCTCGTCCTTGCCCTGGTGCTTCTCGCCCTTGAGGCGTTTCACCTCGCGTTCGAGCTTGCCCACTTCCTTCTGCTTGCGGTTCACCTCGACCCGGTGCTTGTGCTCGCGCAGCCACTCCCAGATGAAGCCGATCAGCAGGCCCGCGAGGATGCCGGCGAAGATGATCAGGAAGAGCGGCAGGTCGATCGTCGGGTTCTGACCCGCGATCCGGGCCAGCCCTTCGGGCAGCAGTTGCAGCGTCACGATCTGGCGGTTGGCCAGGGCAACGGACACCAGGACCACCGCGAGGATGGCGAGGAAGGCGTAGCGGATATAACGCATGGCGGTGTGTTTACTCTCCGTTCAGGCGGTCACGCAGCAGCTTGCCGGTCTTGAAGAAGGGCACATGCTTCTCCTCCACTTCGACCGCCTCGCCGGTGCGCGGGTTGCGACCGGTGCGCGCGTCGCGTTTCTTGACCGAGAAGGCCCCGAAGCCGCGCAGCTCGACACGGTCGCCCCGGGTCAGCGCATCGGTGATCTCTTCGAATATAGTGTTCACGATCTTCTCGACATCCCGCTGATAGAGATGCGGGTTCTCGTCAGCAAGTTTCTGGATAAGTTCGGAACGTATCATCCTGGTACTCTCCCCCGGCCGCCTTTGAAAAATGCACAACCTTGTCAGGGGACTATAGGTAGTTTGGTTACATTCCGAAATAGAAAGGCTTGGGGCAGAGCGGAAAATGACTGTCGGTTTTGCGGTCAAACAGGCGTTTCGCGGCGGAACTTGGGACCATGACGCGAAGGGACAGCCCTGTCCGCGATCCCGGAGCGTTGGAACACCCGAAAGCGCGCTCCCCGATTCGAGGCCTCCGCTCGCGGGGAGGACATGCGAAAACGGCCCCGCCGGGGGCGGGGCCGTTCGCGATGTCTCAGGCGGACCGGAGACCGGTCCGGGGCGGTGGATTACTCGTCGCCCTTGAGGGCTGCGCCCAGGATGTCGCCGAGCGATGCACCCGAGTCCGAGGAGCCGTACTGTTCCACGGCTTCTTTCTCTTCGGCGATCTCGCGGGCCTTGATCGACAGGCCGAGGCGACGGGTCTTGCTGTCCACGTTGGTGACGCGCACGTCGACCTTGTCACCGACCGAGAAACGCTCGGGGCGCTGGTCGGCACGGTCACGCGACAGGTCGGAGCGGCGGATGAAGGACTTCATGCCTTCGTATTCCACTTCGATGCCACCGTCTTCGATCGCGGTCACTTCGACGGTCACGATCGAGCCGCGCTTCACGCCGCCAACCGCTTCCGCGAACTTGTCGCCGCCGACGTTCTTGATGGAGAGCGAGATGCGCTCCTTCTCGATGTCGACTTCGGAGACCACGGCCTGAACCATGTCGCCCTTGCGGTAGTTCTGGATCGCGTCTTCACCGCGCTGATCCCAGGAGAGATCGGAGAGGTGAACCATGCCGTCGATCTCGCCGGGCAGGCCAACGAACAGACCGAATTCGGTGATGTTCTTGACTTCGCCTTCCACGACGGTGCCTTCGGGGTGGGTTTCCGCGAAGACTTCCCACGGGTTGCGCATGGTCTGCTTGAGACCGAGCGACACGCGGCGCTTGGCCTGGTCGATTTCCAGAACCATGACGTCGACTTCCTGCGAGGTCGAGACGATCTTGCCGGGGTGCACGTTCTTCTTGGTCCAGGACATTTCGGACACGTGAACGAGGCCCTCGACACCCGGCTCCAGCTCCACGAATGCACCGTAGTCGGTGATGTTCGTGACGCGGCCCTTGTGGACCGAAGCCAGCGGGTACTTGGCGGCAACCAGATCCCACGGGTCTTCCTGCAGCTGCTTCATGCCGAGGGAGATACGGTGGGTGTCCTTGTTGATCTTGATGACCTGGACCTTGACGGTCTCGCCGATCGCCAGGATCTCGGACGGGTGGTTCACGCGACGCCATGCCATGTCGGTGACGTGCAGCAGGCCGTCCACACCGCCCAGGTCGACGAAGGCGCCGTACTCGGTGATGTTCTTGACCACGCCGTCAACGGCCTGACCTTCTTGCAGGTTCGAGATGACCTCGGCGCGCTGTTCGGCACGCGACTCTTCGAGGATCGCGCGACGCGAGACAACGATGTTGCCACGGCGACGGTCCATCTTGAGGATCTGGAACGGCTGCTTGAGACCCATGAGCGGGCCGGCGTCGCGCACGGGGCGGACATCGACCTGCGAACCGGGGAGGAAGGCAACGGCGCCGCCGAGGTCGACGGTGAAGCCACCCTTGACGCGACCGAAGATCGCACCTTCGACGCGGGCGTCGTCGGCATAGGCCTTCTCGAGGCGGTCCCAGGCTTCTTCGCGGCGGGCCATCTCACGCGAGATGACGGCTTCGCCACGGGCGTTCTCTGCAGCGCGCAGGAACACTTCGACTTCGTCACCGACAGCAATGTCGGGCGCTTCGCCGGGGTTCGCGAATTCTTTCAGATCAACGCGGCCTTCCATCTTGTAGCCGACGTCGATGATGGCTTGGCCCGCTTCGATCGCGAGAACCTTGCCTTTGACAACCGAGCCCTCTTGGGGGGTGTCGATTTCGAGGCTTTCATTAAGGAGGGCCTCGAATTCCTCCATGGACGTGTTCTGAGCCATGTGGTCTCTGTTTTCCTTTTTCATCATTTTCTGGCCGGGCGGTTGTCTCCGCCGGTCTTGCGGTTTGTTTGGTCAGGGGGATGCGCAAACGAAAGAGGGCCGGTGTAGTTCCGACCCTGCTCGATCTTCCGTCTGCGGTTGGCTCCGCCTTGTCGACGGGGGCGATGTAATCCCTGAGGGGCAATGTGGCAAGGCTTTTCTGGCCCGGCGGGGGCCCTGGGCCGACGCAGGGGAAGGCTTTTGCCGGAGGGCAGGGGAGGACGGTCTCCCCGCGGGCCCGCGCCCTGGCCGCCCGCTTCCCGCGACGTTCACCAACCAGCCCCTTGATCCTTCCGGCAAAACCCGGTCTCTTTCCGCTAGGGAAGAGCCGGGGAGGGCCTCCATGCAAGACACACCCAAGCTGGGCCTGCCGGGGATGCAGGCCGTGACCCTGCCCATGCTGGGCGAGGCCCTACGCCGCGCCTGGTCCGACATGCGCCGCGCGCCGCTCTATGGGCTGTTCTTCGCCTCGGCCTACGTACTGATCGGCTGGCTGCTGGCCGCGGTCACATGGGGCACGGGGCAGAGCTACTGGCTGATCTTCGCCGCGGTCTCCTTCCCGCTGATCGGGCCCTTCGCCGCGGTGGGCCTCTACGAGGTGTCGCGCCGTCTGGAGCGCGGCCGCCCTCTGGTGCTGAGCGAGATCCTGACCGTCGTCCTGCATCAGAGCCGTCGTCAGTTGCCCTCGATCTGCGCGATCGTGATCTTTCTCTTCCTGTTCTGGTTCTTCCTCGCCCACATGATCTTTGCCCTCTTCCTCGGGCTCTCGACCATGACCAACGTCTCGTCCTCCTACGAGGTCTTCCTGACGGTGAACGGCATGACGATGCTGCTGGTGGGCTCGATCATCGGCGCGGGCTTTGCCCTGCTGCTCTACATGATCACCGTGATCTCGCTGCCGCTGCTGCTGGACCGCGAGGTGGATTTCGTCACCGCGATGATCGTGTCCTTCACCACGGTGACGCTGAACCCGGTGCCGATGCTGGTCTGGGCGGTCTTCATCGCCGTGACCACCTTCGTGGCGCTTCTGCCCGGCTTCCTCGGCCTTTTCGTCACGCTGCCCCTGCTGGGACATGCGACGTGGCACCTCTACGATCAGATCCAGACCGGCGAGGTGTCCTTCAGCCCCCACGCGCCTGCGGAGGGCTGAAGCCGCTTCACTTGCTGTCGGGCGGGGGCATCATGCCGCCGCCGGGGCCGCCCGCTCCGCCCGGGGGCGGGGCCATCTGGGCGCTGCGGTCGGCGGTGAAATCGACCGGGATCGTCACACTGCCCGTCAGCCCCTCGCTTAAGTCTCCGCTCACCGCCAGCGTCTGCTGCGCGATCTCGTCGTCGGAATTGTCGCCGAAGACATTGTCCGAGGGGATCGTGATCCGCCCGAGGTTCCGCGTCCCGTTGGAATAGCGCGCATCGGCATCGTAGACGGCGGCGGCCTCTGCCTCGGGCAGGGCGATCTGGGCGGTCAGGAGGGAGGCCTCGCCGCTGACGGCGGCCTCGGGGCTTTCGAAGACCTCGAAGTGGATATGCGGCCAGCGGCCATCGTAGCAGCCGGGGAAGATGGTGGTGAACCGCACCTTGCCCTCGGCATCCGCCACGCCGACACCGCGCAGGTAGTTCGCGTCAGTGGTGTCGTAGAGCGAGTAGAGCCCCGTGGTGTCGCAGTGCCAGATATAGATGGCATAGCCTTCCAGCGGGGTGCAGCCCTCGGCATCCTGCAACGTCAGTTCGAGGTCGAGCTTCAGCCCGTCTGCCACCGGGGTCATCTCGCCGAAGGAGGGGCGCAGATCCTCGCGGATCACGCCAGCCTGTGTCAGGGCGTTGACGGTCTGGCCGTCCTTCACGTTGGAGCCATCGGCAGGGTAAGGGCCCGCGGTCTCCCACGGCAGGGCGACGCATTGCGCGGCCAGTGCGGGCAGCCCCGAGGCCGAGGCCAGACCGATGCCGCCCATGAGGGAGAGCAGCCTGCGGCGCCCGATCATCCGCGGCAGGTCATGGGCAAATCCGAGGTCGTGGTCGTGGGTGTGGGTGTCGGAATGGTCGGTCATTCCCGTCTCCTTGCGATCAGCTTGGGTTTGAAGGTCTAACGCGCGAGCCCCCCGTATCTGTCGCAGGTGACGTTACGGAAATCATGGCCGGGCCGAAACGGCCTGCCGCCGAACGTGAAAACGGGGCCGCTTGGGCCCCGCTTTCGTGATCTTGGTGCGTGAGGCTGATCCGGCGCCTCAGTAGTCGCGCTGGAAGTAGAGCCCGAGGCTGGTGTTGCCCTCGGACGAGACCGAGCCCTTGGCCGTCAGGTCGTTCGTCACATCGAGGTTGATGGAGAACTTCGTCTCGCCCGTGCTGATCACCTCGACGTCGGTATAGACGTTGTCGTTGATGTACTTGCCCGCCCGGACGGAGGTTTCGCCCTCGCTGTTCTGGGACACGTCCAGATCGTCCACGCCCAGACTCTTGCGGATCTGGCCCGCGATGCCGCCGCTGCCGTCACCGGTCAGCTGGGTCACGGCCGCGGCCATCTGCGCCGCCTGGAAGGCCGAGAGCGAGGCAATGTCGCGCTCGAAGAAGAGCTGCGCCAGCACCTCGTCCTGCGGCAGGTCGGGATCGGATTCAAAGACGACCTCGGGCGCCGAGACGGGGCCTTCGATCACAACGCGGATGGTGTAATCGTTGGTCTCGTTCTGGGCCACGAAGCGCACCAGCGGGTCCAGCGTGCCCGCCAGTTGCAGCTGGCCTTCGGTCAGGTCCAGACGCTTGGCGAGGATCGAGAGCCGCCCGCGTTCGAGGTTGAACGTCCCCACGGGCCGGATGTCCGCCGTGGTGCCGCCGACCCGCAGCTTGCCCGACAGTTCGGCATCGAGGCCGCGGCCCCGGATAAAGATCGGCTCATCCGCGACGACCTGCACGTTGAGGCCAAGGGCTGCGCCACCGCCGCCACCGCCTGCGGTGGTGCTGCCGCCGTCCTCGTCGATCAGGCCCGCCCGCTTGCGCGTGGTGCGGCTGCTCGAGGGTTCCGCCACATGGGTGACATCGGGGATCGCCTCGACCCCGCCAAGCCCACCGGCCGGCACGCGGATCTCGGTGTCGCGCAGGCCGACGCGGCCGGCGATGGTGCCACCGTTCAGCAGGCCGCCCTTGATCGTCAGGTCGCTGTTCACCGATGTCTTCACGATGCCCAGCTGTTCCACCACCACATTGCGCGAGGCGATGGTCAGCCCGGCGTTGAAGGGCGCGGCAAGGCCGACGGGGCCGCTGATCGTCACCTCTCCGCCGCCCACGGAGGCCGAAAGGTCGACATTGGCCTGCCCGCCACTGAGCCCGATCCGCCCGCCGAGGTCCTCGACCACGATGGAGGCGGAGGGCACCACGACGCGCGAGCCGTTGATGGTGACACTGCCCGAGAGGGCCGACAGGCCGGGCTGGCCGCTCATGGTCAGGTCGAAGGCCGCGTTCCCGGTGACCGACTGCGGCGCGATGAACCCGTTGGCGAGCGCCAGCGGCGCGGTGCCGTTGATCGTCAGCCCGACAGAGCCGTCGGGCTTGCCCACGACGCCTGCGACGGTGGCCCCGGCGCTGCCCGGGCCCTGCGTCTTGAGGTTCAGCTGGTAGCCTTCGGCGACCTGCGTCACGTCGCCTGCCACGGTGACGCCGCCCGACAGTTCCGGCGTGATGCGGCCGACGTTGTCGATGCTGGCCTGAAGCGTCAGCGCGGTGTCGGTGGCTCCGGCCTGACCGCTGATCTCGGCGTCGATGGCGGTGCCGTCGAAGGTGGCCGTGTCGATCTGAAGCAGGCCGTCGGCGAAGCGCGCGCGCAGGGTGATGTCGCTCTGCCCCGTCAGCAGCGGATCGACCGAGCCGTTGCCGATGCCGATGTTGGTGCCGTTGCCGTCGAGGCTGATGTCATAGCCGCCGTCACGTTCCGCGACCGAGCCGGTCAGCTCCAGCGGGCCCGCGGTGCCACCGGTAAAGATCGCCGTATTGGCCAGCCGGGCCGTCAGGTCGATCTCCCGGGCGCCCGACGTCAGGTCGCCGCCTGCCTCCACCCGCAGCTGCGGGTTGGTGATCAGCGCCTTGTTCAGCGTCAGGACAGAGCCCACGACCACGTCGATATCCAGATCGGTGCGCCCGCGCAGCACGCCGTCGACGGTGTCGATCCCCGTGCCGATGTTGGTGCCGCCGCCATTGGCGGTGATGCGCCAGTTCGCGCCTGCCTGACGCGCGGTGGCGGTCAGTTCCAGCGGCCCGGCGGTGCCGCCGGTCAGCAGGGCGGAATTGTTCATGCGCAGCCGGGTGGTCAGGGCGCGCGCGCCCTCGGTCAGTTCGCCCACGGCGGTGAGGTTCAGCTGCGGCGTGGTGACATGCAGGTCTTCGAGCAGGATCTGCTCGCCCGCGGTCAGTTGCCAGCCCAGATCGGCCCGCCCCGCCAGCAGCAGGTCGGCCTGTTCGATGCCGGTGCGCAGGTCCGTGCCGCCGCCCGAACCCTCGACCGTCCAGACGCCATCGGTCTGGGTTGCGGACCCCTCAAGCGCGAGCGGACCGCCCTCGGCCCCGGTGAAGACGCCGGAGTTTTCCAGCCGCGCGGCATAGACGAAGCGCCCGTCGGTGTTGCCGGTCTTGCCCGATGCGGTCAGCGAGATCTCGTCGTTGCTGATCTCGAAGGTTTCGAGGGAGATGCCCTCGGCGGTGCGGTTCGCCGCAAGGCGCAGCGTTGCGGGCGGGGCCAGCAGCGGGTCGACCTGTTCGATGCCAAGGGCAATGCCCTCGGTCGTGCCTGCGGCGCCGAGCGAGAAGGTGCCCGCCATGACGTCGGATTTGAAATCGGCCTGCAGCGCGGCCTGCCCCTGAAGCGCCAGCCCGGTGAGCGGCGCGAAGGCGGACAGGTCGCGCGCATCCAGCCGCGCGTTGGCCTCCACCGTGGTGCCGGTGGCGGTATCGTCGTCCGATGCCGCCGCTTCGCCCGGGGTCACCGTGGCGTTCAGCAGCGCGCCGTAGGAGGCGCCGTCGATGCGGAACTCGGTCAGGCGCAGCGGTGCGCCCTGCGCCCAGTCGATGCGGCCCCCGCCGGTGATCTCGGTGCCGAGCGCGCCGGTCACATCCGGGTCATCGGCCTGAAGGCCCTGCGCCGCCAACGTCATGTCCGCGCCCACGGTCAGCGTGCCCTCGGTGGCGATGGTGCCGTTCAGGCCAAGGTCCAGCGCCTCGGCGGCATAGCCGGGCATGGCAAAGCCCGCGACCTGCGTCGAGAGGCTGAAGGCCTCGCCCGCGTTCGCGTCGAAGGTGGCGGCCAGCGTGGCCCGGTCGAGCGAGACATCGGTGCCGGGCAGGGTGACGCGCTCGCCGCCGGTGTCCGCGATGTCGCCCGAGAGATCGAAGCTCTGCGGCTTGCCGTCTGCGCCGATGGCGGCCTCGCCGTTCAGGCGCACGCTGGCACTGGTCAGGTCCAGCTCGCGCAGCGTCAGGGCGCCGTCACCTGCGCGGGTGCCGTTGACCGTCAGCCCGACATCGGGGCCGAAGAAGTCGCGGTACTCCGGCAGGAAGAGCGCGGTGATGTCCCCGCCGATATCCGCCCCGAAGGCGAGGCCGTCCGCCCCGTCGCCGTTGAGCGTCACGGCGCCCTGCAGGCGCGGTTCGCCATCGGTCAGCAGGTTGATGTCGGCGCGGTAATCGTCGAGCGGGCCGCTGCCCGCGACGGTCAGCTTGACCGAAGGCCGCCCCGGCAGGCCCATCAGCCCCGAGATCAGCCCCTCCGCCGGTTCGTCCACAGAGAGGTTCAGCGTGATGTCCTTGCTGTCCGGCGCATAGGCCGCCGCCAGTTCGATGTGGCCCGGGCTGTCCTGCCGGTCGATGTTCAGAGACACATCCGCGCCGCCGTCCGCTAGGCTGGCCGCCCCGGTGAGCGAGAGCGTCGCCGCTTCGCCCAGAATGCTTTCGCCCAGCACGACCTCGCGGGCGTTGATCTCGCCCACGTTGATGGCCACGGGCAGGTCCGGGATCGAGAAGGGCGTGGCCTCGGCGCTCGGCGCGCTCGGCTCGTCGCCCTGCGGCAGGCGTTCCAGCACGATCCGGTCGGCGGTCAGGGCGTTGACGTTCAGCCGCCCGCGCAGCAGGGCCGCGCGGCTCCAGTCCAGTTCGGCCCCTTCGAGCGTCAGCCAGATGCCCTGATCGTCGGCGATGGTCATCTTCTCCATCGTCGCGGTCGAGGAGAGCGCCCCGCGGAACCCGGTGATGTCCACGTCCCGGCCCGCGCTCGACAGCTTGTCCTGCAGCAGGCGGGTCAGGAAATTCTCGCCGTCGTCATCCTGCGATTGCGCCGGGATCGGCAGAAAGGTCATCCCGGCAAGAAGGGCGATGGTCAGATAACGGAACGGTTTCAAAACGCCTGTCCAATCCCGACATAAAGTTGAACATTATCAATCTTTTCACCCAGAGGTACGGCCACGTCTAGGCGCACCGGACCGATCGGGGTGAAGTAGCGGGCACCGACACCGGCCCCGGCGTGCCAGTCGCCGTTCTCGAAGGTGGAGGAGCCGGCGATATAGCCCGCGTCCACGAAGCCCACGACGCCGATCGACTTGCCGACATTGGCGCGCAGTTCGGTCGACACCCCGAAGAAGGAGCGCCCGCCGACCGTGTCGCCGTTCACCTCGACCCCGAGGGACTGGTAGCCCTGGCCGCGCACCGTGTCGCCGCCGCCGGAGTAGAACAGGTAGTCCGAGGGCACATCCTCGATGTCCGGCCCGAGGACGCTGCCCAGTTGCAGCCGTCCGGCCAGCACGAATTTCTCGCCCAGGGCGCGGTAGCCGCGCAGGTCACCCTCGAAGCGGACGCCCGACTTGGAGCCGTTCACCCCGACGAAGGGGGTCAGCTCTGCCTCGGCATAGGCGCCCTTGGTGGGGTTCAACTCGTTGTCGCGGTTGTTCCAGGTGATGCCGGCGGTGCCGATGATGTGGTAGAACTCGCGCGAGCCGAAGGCGTCGTCGGTCTGGGAATAGCGCACGCCGAAGCCCAGCTTTCCGGTCAGGTGCTCGTTGATGTAACGCTCGACGCCCACGGCGGCCTCGATGAGGTCGGAGGTATAGCTCGGCTCGTCCTCGTGCTCGACGTTCACGCCGTAGTAGAGCGTGTTGTCCGCGTGCAGGAAGGCCGGGCGGGTCAGCAGGGCGGAGAGCGTGTAGTCCATTCCGCCGCCGTTCAGCCCGCCGATGCCGGCGACCTCGCCGTCGATGCGCAGCCGCTCGGCGCCGCCAAAGAGGTTGCGGTGAATCCAGTAGGTGGTGACCGTCAGCCCGTCATCGGTGTCAAGCTCGATACCCGCGCCGATCCGGCGGCGGCGGGCGTCCTCCACGTCGATGGTGATTTCCTGCGTCTGGTTCGGGCCCACGCCCTCGTCCTCCTGCACGACGGCAGAGCGGAAGGCCCCGGCGCGTTGCAGGCGGCGCTCGGCAGTCTGCACCGCCTCGGGGGAGAAGGTCTCCCCCTCCGGCACGCCCGCGATGGCGACGATGCGCTCTGCCCGCACGCGGCTCTTGGCGCTGTTTTCCGAAAGGTGCACGTCGCCGAAGGTCAGTTTCGGCCCCGGGGTGATGCCGAAGCGGGCGTTCACCTTCTCGGTTCGGTGGTCGGCGGTGATCGACTGGCTGCTGGCCTCGGCCTTGGGGTAGCCCCGGTCGCGCCATGCGGTCACGCCATCCGACACCGCGGTGCGCATGATCGGGGTCTGGGCAAGCTTGCCGGGCGCGAAATCCTCGGGCGGGGAGACGCCGTCGGGCAGCGGGGCGACGACCGCCTCGCCGAAGCGGAAGCGCGGGCCGGGATCGACGCTGATCTGGATCGTGTCGACGGAATTGGGTTCGTCCAGCACGGACATGTCCGCCGCTTCGCGCCCGTTGACCCGGATCGAGACCTTCGGCCCGTAGTAGGCGTGGGAGTAGAGCGAGGCGACCAGCCGCTGGTAATCCGCCTGCGCCGCCGCAAGCAGTTCCTGCGGATCGGTGACCTCCTCCTGCTCGACGGCCTTCACCGCGAGAGAGGCGGAGCGCAGATCATCCTTGAGCCAATCGGCCGCGTCCGGGGCGTCGAGCGTGACCTCGGTCGCCCATGCGGGCAGCGCTGTCAGCACCAGTGTCAGGGCAGCGAGGCGGCCTCGGGCCGGGCGATGGCGTTTGGGCATGGGTCCGGTCGTTTCCACAATGTCAGGCATCGAGGAAACCCTAACCTGCCCTTTGGGCAAGGACCAGCCGAAGCTCCCGTAGGCAGCCAGATTTCGGGCGGAATTCCGCGCTTGCGCGGATCGCGCGAGCGCCCGGATGACCAATAGTCCGAGCCGTCTTCCGCGCCATGTGTGGCACCCGGAACCACGGGCCGATTACAGCCCGCCTGAGGGAGGATCGCGCCCACTCAGCGCCCGCGCCAAACCGTGCGCGGGCGAGGGGCCTGTCAGGCCGCGGTCTTCACCGGGATCACGTCGACCGAATGGCTGCTCTCCTGCCCGCCGGCCGTGCGCAGAACGCCCTTCACCGGGGCCACGTCGGCATAGTCGCGGCCATAGGCCACGGTGATGTGGTCGCGCCCCACGATCAGGTCGTTGGTCGGGTCGAACTCGATCCAGCCGCCCTCGTGGCCCGTCCAGGCGCGGACCCAGGCGTGCATGGCATCGGCCCCGGCCAGGCGCTCCTGCCCCGGGGGCGGCAGCGTGCGCAGGCAGCCCGAGACATAGCCCGCCGGAATGCCAAGGCTGCGCAGGCAGGCAATCATCACGTGGGTGAAATCCTGACAGACGCCGCGGCGTTGCGCGAAGGCGGTGGCGGGGGGCGTGTCCACGTCCGTTGCCTCGGCGTCGAAGGTCATGTCGCCATGCAGCGCCTTGCCGAGCGCGAGGACCACCTCCAGCGCCGTGGCGCCGGGCTTCACATGGTCGCGGGCATAGGCCGCCATCGCGGCATTGGGCGCGACCCGCGGCGAGGGGGCGAGGAAATGGTGCGGCGAGCGCGGCCCGATGTCGTTCAGCCCCGCCAGTTCGCGGGCGAGGTCCGGCAGGCCGGGCGACAGGTCCATGGGCGCGGCGGCCGTCACCAGCCGCTCGACCCGGGCGCGCAGGTGGATACGGATCTCCTGCAGCGGGCTGTGCCAGCTGACCTCGGTCACCGGGTTGCCGAAGAAATCCAGCCGGTCGCGGCGTTCGTCCGGGGCCGGGTCGCAGGTGATGACGCCCTGTTGCAGGGTCTGCCGCCCGACCAGCGTCAGGGGCAGCAGGTGCAGCAGGTTGCGCGCCCCGTCGGAGGGCGCGTCGTATTCATATTCAATGCCAAGTTCGAGATCGTAGAGCATGGCCGTCCCCCCTAGCCAAGATAGAGCGAGGCCAGCAGCCCCGCCAGCGACAGCAGCCGCCCGCGCAGAGCTATCAACCGCTCGCTGTCCCAGTCGACGGCGTCGGTGGTGCGCAGTTCGGTGTCGATCTCCAGCAGGGCGCGGGCCAGCGGCGACAGCCGCGCGGTGCCCTGCACCTGCGGCAGCGCCTCCTCCAGCCGGCGCATGGCTGCGATCTGGAACAGGACGGAGCGCGGGTTGTCCGGGTCCAGCAGGATCAGGTCCAGCACCGTTTCGCGCCGCGGATCGTTCCGGTAGCGGCGTCGGTGCGTCATCATGCTGTCGCCCAGTTCGGTCATCAGCTCGGCGCTGCCCTGCGGCGCATCCTCGTCGCAGAGCTGCGCCAGCAGCATCGTCGTGTGTTCCGACCGTTCCAGCGCCCGGCCGAAGCTGAGGAAGCGCCAGCCGGTGAAGCGATACATGTTCTCGTGCACGAGGCCAGAGAAGCCCGTGACCCGGCGCAGCAGCTGGCCAAGATCCCGCGAGGCCCCATCCCCGACCCGCGATTTGCCCGAGATCAGGTTGGCGAGGTAGGAGAGCTCCCGCAGCTCGGTCCAGGCATCGACCGAGAAGCGGTCGCGGACCTGCCCGGCGCAGTAGCGGGCGGAATCGAGTTGCCCGGTCAGCTGCTGCGGCACCCGTTCGGCGGGGTCGAGGCTCATCAGCTCCAGCAGGCCGTTCAGGGCCTCCAGCCGCGCCGCCTCGGGATCGCCGGTCTCGTCCAGGCGCAGGTGCCAGGCGCGCAGCATGCGGATCGTGCCCTCGGCCCGCTCCACGTAGCGGCCCAGCCAGAAGAGGTTGTCCGCCGCCCGCGAGGGCAGGATCGAGGCCCGCCCGCGCAGGGCGGGGCCGCCCGTCTCGATCATCGTGTCCTGCGGCACCTCCTTGTCGGAGACGATCCACACATCGGCGACCGAGCCGCCGCGCTGCATCGCAAGGGCCGAGGCGTCGTCGCTGCGCCCGATCCGCGCGTAGCCGCCGGGCATGATCTGCCAGCCTGCCGGGGTCCGGGCCGCGAAGACGCGCACCGTCATGGGGCGCGGTTCCAGCTTGCCGTCATGCCAGACCGGCGTGGTGGAGAGCGTCACCGCCTCCTGTCCCACCAGCGCCTCGCCCATGGCCTCGATCTGCGTGGCAAGGTCGGTGCCGGGGGGCAGCATCGGGTCGGGCTCGAAGGGCAGCGAGGTGGAGAGGGCGCGGCCCATCATCATCCGGTCGATGTTGGCCTCGACGTGGGCGCGTTCGTTGGGCTGGCCGCACCACCATGTCGCGATGTTGGGCAGCGCCAGCGGCGCGCCCAGCAGGGCATGGCTGATCCGGGGCAGGAAGGCCATCAGCGCGCGGCTTTCCAGCACCCCGGCGCCAAGGGCGTTGACCATCGAGAGCGTGCCCTGCCGCAGCGCCGAGACGAGGCCGGGCGTGCCGATGCGCGAACTCTCGTCAAGCTCCAGCGGATCGGCGAAGTTGGCGTCGAGCCGGCGCCAAAGTACCGAGACAGGCTTGAGCCCGGACACGGTGCGCACCATCACCTGCCCGTCACGGACGGTCAGATCCTCGCCCTCCAGCAGCATCATGCCGAGATAACGGGCGATGAACGTGTGTTCGAAATAGGTGTCGTTGCCGGGGCCGGGGGTCAGGATCGCGGGGCGCGCCATGTCGCCGGTGAGCCCTGCGGGGGTGATCTGGCCCAGTCCTTCCATCGCATCGCGGAAGGCGCGGAAGAAGGTGGCGACCCGGTGGATGTTCGATTTCTGGAACTGTTCGGGGAACATCCGCGTGCTGGCGACGCGGTTTTCCAGCGCGAAGCCTGCACCCGACGGCGCCTGCGCCCGGTCGCCGAGGACGAACCACGACCCGTCGGGCGAGCGCCCGATCTCGAAGGCGAGGAAATGCAGGTAGCGGCCCGAGACCGGCGGCACACCCACCACGGGGCGCAGCCATTCCGGGTTCTGGGCGATCAGCTCGGGTGGGAGGTAGCCCCCGGAAATCAGCGATTGCGACCCGTAGAGATCGGCGACGATCTTTTCCAACAGCTCGGCGCGCTGGATCAGCCCGGCGCTGATGCCGGCCCATTCGTCCTCGTGCAGCAGGACGGGGACGTGGGACAGCGGCCAGGCGCGTTCGCCCATGTCCTTGTCGGAATACTGGCGATAGAACACGCCCGCGTCGCGCAGGTACTGGTCGCCCCGGGCAAACCGGGCCTCCAGCGCCTCTTCGTCGAGGGAGCCGACCTGCCGCAGCAGCCAGCGCCATGCCGGGCGCATGTTGCCCTCGGCATCCAGCAGTTCGTCGGCCACGCCGGGGCGTGTCTTGTAGCGTGCCAGAAGCGCCTTTTCAGGCGCTTCCGAGGGTTTGGCCGGTTTGCCGTCTCCGGCGGGCTGGCCTTGGGATTGGCCCTGCGACATGGGTCAGACTCCGGGGGACCGCCGCAGGTCCAGCGTGTGCGGGAACTCGGGGTGCGTGCTTTCCGACGGTGGCTGGTACGAACCGGGCGTATGCCCCTTGGCCTCGAACCGGGCAAGGCGGCGGGCCTCGGCCTCGTTACCGTTCACCGGGAAGGTGTCGTAGTTGCGTCCGCCGGGATGTGCAACGTGATAGGTGCAGCCACCGATCGCCCGGCCGGTCCATGTGTCATAGATGTCGAAATGCAGCGGTGCGTTCACCGGCAGCACCGGGTGCAGCGCCTCGGGCGGTTGCCATGCCTTGTAGCGCACGCCGCCCACGAAGGTGCCCGAGGTCTCGGTCCCTGCCAGCGGCACCATGCGACCGTTGCAGGTGACGGCATAGCGCCCGGGGTTCTTGGTGGACAGCTGCACCTGCAGCCGCTCGACCGAGCTGTCGGTATAGCGCACCGTGCCGCCGATGGCGCCGGTTTCGCCCAGCACGTGCCACGGCTCCAGAGCCTGCCGCAGTTCCAGCGTGCAGCCCTCGTAGGTGACCTCGCCGCAGAACGGGAAGCGGAACTCCTTCTGGGCGATGAACCATTCCTCCTCGACCGGGTAGCCGTGATCCTCGAGGTCGCGCAGCACGTCGCGGAAATCCTCCCAGACGAAATGCGGCAGCATGAACCGGTCGTGCAGCACCGTGCCCCAGCGGACCGGTTTGCCCTTGATGGGGGAATGCCACATCCGGGCGATGATCGCGCGGATCAGCACCTGCTGGGCGAGGCTCATCTTGGCATCGGGCGGCATCTCGAAGCCGCGGAACTCCACGAGGCCCAGACGACCCGTGGGCCCGTCGGGGGAATAGAGCTTGTCGATGCAGATCTCGGCCCGGTGGGTGTTGCCGGTGACATCGGTCATCATGTTGCGCAGCAGCCGGTCCACCAGCCACGGCATCGGCTTGGGGTAATCCTCGCCGGGATCGGGGATCTGCGACAGGGCGATCTCCAACTCGTAGAGCGTGTCGAGCCGGGCCTCGTCGATCCGGGGCGCCTGCGAGGTCGGGCCGATGAAGAGGCCGGAGAAGAGGTAGGACAGCGAGGGATGCCGCTGCCAGTAGAGGATCAGCGAGCGCAGCAGGTCGGGGCGGCGCAGGAAGGGGCTGTCGTTGGGCGTGGCCCCGCCCACGACGACGTGGTTGCCGCCGCCGGTGCCGGTGTGGCGCCCGTCGATCATGAACTTGTCGGCGCCAAGGCGGGTCTGCCGGGCCTCCTCGTAGATCGCCATGGTGGTGTCCACGCAGTCCTGCCAGGTGTCGGCGGGGTGGATGTTCACCTCGATCACGCCGGGATCGGGGGCGACGCGGATCACGTTGATCCGGCTGTCATGGGGCGGCGCATAGCCTTCGATATGCACCTTGAGCTCCAGCTTGCCCGCGGCTGCTTCGACGGCGGCCAGCAGGTCGAGGTAATCCTCGACGTCCTCGGTCGGGGGCAGGAAGACCGACAGCTTGCCATTGCGCGGCTCGACCGAGATCGCGGTGCGCACGGCGCCGCCCAGTTCGGCGGTCTGTTCCACGATGGTCTGCCCCACCGGCGTGGCGGTGAACGAGGCCGTGGCCTGATGCGCCCGCGCGGCATCCGCATCCTCGGGCAGGTCGTAATCGGGCAGCGGCGGTTTCACCTCGGTCGGGTCCGAGGGGTAGATATAGGGATAGGCCGAGGGCTTGACGTAGGACAGCGATCCCAGCGGCAGGCGATAGCCCACGGGGCTGTCACCGGGCACGAGGAAGATGCGCCCACGGCGCAGCGACCAGCGTTCGGTCTGCCACTTGCGCCCCGACGCGCGGCCCTGCCAGGCCTGCACCGGCAGCACATAGCCCGACGGTGTGGTCAGGCCCCGTTCGAACACCTTGGCCATGCGGTGGCGTTCCTCGGGGTCCTTCAGCTTGTTGTTCTCGGGCGTGACGTTGTCGGGCAGCTGCGCCTCTTTCAGCAGCCATTCGCCTGGATCCTCCCAGGCGGGTTCCACGAACTCGGGGCCGAGTTCCAGCTGGTTGGCGACCTCTTGCAGAAGCGCCTGCGCGTTCTCGGGCGTGGCGTGGTCGTAGGTCTCGTCCTCGCGCGCGATCAGGTCGGCGTTGCGCCAGATCGGCTTGCCGTCCTTGCGCCAGAAGAGGCTGAAGGTCCAGCGCGGCAGGGTCTCGCCCGGATACCACTTGCCCTGACCGTAATGCAGGAAGCCGCCCGGGGCGAACTTCAGCCGCAGCTTGCGGATCAGCTCATCCGCAAGGCCGCGTTTCATCGGGCCCACGGCGGCGGTGTTCCACTCGGCGCTCTCAAAGTCGTCGATCGAGACGAAGGTCGGCTCGCCCCCCATCGTCAGGCGGACATCGCCTTCGGCCAGCTTCTCGTCCACCTTCTTGCCGAGCGCGTTCAGACGCTCCCACGAGGCATCGGAGAAGGGCTTGGTGATCCGCGGATGTTCGGACACCCGGTCGACCTTCATGTCGAACTGGAAATCCACCTCGGCATAGGAGGCCATGCCCGCGATCGGCGCGGCAGAGCGGTAGTGCGGCGTGGCGGCCAGCGGGATGTGGCTCTCGCCGGTCAGCAGGCCCGAGGTCGGATCAAGGCCGATCCAGCCCGCGCCGGGGATATAGACCTCGACCCATGCGTGCAGGTCGGTGAAGTCGTGATCCGTGCCCGAGGGCCCGTCGAGCGATTTCAGATCGGGCTTCAGCTGGATCAGGTAGCCCGAGACGAAGCGCGCGGCGAAGCCGAGGTTGCGCAGCACCTGCACCAGCAGCCACGAGCTGTCGCGGCAGGAGCCCGACACCCGTTGCAGCGTTTCGTCCGGGGTCTGCACCCCGGGTTCCATCCGGATCGTGTAATCGACGTGGTTCGAGACGTAGGCGTTGAGCCCGACGAGGAAGTCGATGGTCCGGTCCTGATCGCGCGGGATGCCCTCCATGAACTTCGCCAAGAGCGGCGTCATCGGTTCGGGCGTGGAATAGATCGACAGGTCGTTGCCCAGCTCAAGCGGGGCGGGGAAGGGCCATGTCTCGGCGCTTTCCTCCACGAAGAAGTCGAAGGGGTTGTAGACCGACATGTCGGCCACGAGGTCGACCTCGATCTTGAATTCGCGCACCGGCTCCGGGAAGACGAAGCGCGCCATCCAGTTGCCGTAAGGGTCCTGCTGATGGTTCACGAAATGCCCGCCGGGGCTGACCTTCAGCGAATGGCTGATGACCCGGGTCCGGGAATGCGGCGCCGGGCGCAGACGGATGATCTGCGGGCCGAGCGTCACCGGACGGTCGTACTTGTAATGGGTCAGGTGGTAGATCGCGGCGTTGATCGACATGGAGCGTGTCACCCTGAGTTGCTGCGCAGTGCGTTCCATCACATCCGGGAGCGGCCCTGTCAGGCAAGGACGGATGTACGCATCCCAAAGGGATAGGGGATGTCGGGGCGAAAAAACAGGCTCTTGCGCGGAGAGGGCGACGACAGGCCGGGGCAGGCCGCGACCTCTACGGTGGAAGGGCGCGCCAGCGGCGCGGAACCGCTTGATTCGGGCCGGTTCCCCGCCAAGGGTGACGCAGGGTTTGCGCAAATTCCCGGCAGCTGCCTATGATGGAGGCGGAAATTCCCGCTGCGCCGCGTGGTCAGAATCGCGCATCCCGCGGAAAGCTGGAACTGTCGGGCCTGCGGCGTTGCGCCCTGATGTCCCGACGGGTCCTGCACTGGACCAGCCTGTATGCAGGCGGTATGGATCAGGACCGCGCAACGCTCGGATGAAGGGAGAACGAGGGTGGCATGACGGACAGTAAGTTCTTTGACGAAATGATGAATCCAGGCGGGGATGCCCGTCCGCCCTATTCCAATTACGCAGACTGGTTTTCCGGCGAGGACCCCAAGAGCCTTCTGAAGAAGTCGGCCGAGGCGGAAGCCTTCTTCCGCCGCATCGGGATCACCTTCAACGTCTACGGCCAGTCCGAGGCGGATGAACGGCTGATCCCCTTCGACATCGTGCCGCGGATCATCTCGGCCAGCGAATGGCGCCAGTTGGAGCGCGGGATCGAGCAGCGGGTGCGCGCGATCAACGCCTTCCTCGCGGACATCTATCACCGGCAGGAAATCCTGAAGGCCGGGCGTATCCCGCCCGAGATCATCAGCGGAAACGAAGCCTACCTGCCGCAGATGGTGGGCGTCACGCCGCCGGGCGGCGTCTATACCCATATCGTCGGCACCGACCTCGTGCGCACCGGCGAGAATGAATTCTACGTTCTGGAAGACAACGCGCGTACGCCCTCCGGCGTCTCTTACATGCTGGAGAACCGCGAGACGATGCTGTCGATGTTCCCGGAGCTCTTCACCCAGATGAAGGTGCGGCCGGTTTCGTCCTATCCGGCCGAACTGCGCCGCTCGCTGAGCGAGAGCGCGCCGCCGAACTTCTCGGGCAGCAAGCCGACGCTGGCGGTGCTGACGCCGGGCATCCACAACTCGGCCTATTTCGAGCACAGCTTCCTCGCCGACCAGATGGGCGCGGAACTGGTGGAGGCCAGCGATCTGCGCATCGTGGATGGCCGGGTCAACATGCGCACGATCCGGGGCTACAAGCCGATCGACGTGATCTATCGCCGCGTCGACGATGCCTACCTCGATCCGCTGACCTTCAACCCGGAAAGCATGCTGGGCGTGCCGGGCATCATGGATGTCTATCGCGCGGGCAACATCACCATTGCCAATGCGCCGGGCACCGGCATCGCGGACGACAAGGCGCTCTACAGCTACATGCCGGATATCGTCGAGTTCTACACCGGCGAGAAGGCGATCCTGCAGAACGTGCCGACGTGGCGCTGCTCGGAGCCCGACAGCCTGGCCTACGTGCTCGATCACCTTGCCGAACTGGTGGTGAAGGAAGTGCACGGCTCGGGCGGCTACGGCATGCTCGTCGGGCCCGCCGCCTCCAAGAAGGAGCTGGCAGAGTTCGAGGCCAAGCTGCGCGCCAAGCCCAAGAACTACATCGCCCAGCCGACGCTGGCGCTCTCGACCGTGCCGATCATGACCAAGGCGGGGCTTGCGCCGCGCCACGTCGACCTGCGGCCCTTCGTCCTCGTCTCGCCCAAGAAGATCCACATCACGGCGGGCGGGCTGACGCGGGTGGCGCTGAAGGAAGGCTCGCTCGTTGTGAACTCGTCGCAGGGCGGCGGGACCAAAGACACCTGGGTTCTGGGGGACTGATCGGAATGGCAATGCTGGGAAGAACCGCCGGGGGCCTGTTCTGGATGTTCCGCTACCTCGAGCGGAGCGAGAACACCGCCCGCCTGCTGGAAACCGGGTTCCGGATCGCGCTGACCTCGTCCAACGAGGCCGAGACGGAATGGGAGAGCATCGTGACCACCGCCGGTGTGCGCGAGCTCTACCTCGAGAAATACGACACCTTCGAGCAGGGGCATGTGATCAACTTCCTCCTGCGGGACAAGGACAACCCCTCCTCGGTCATGAACTCGATCGAGATGGCGCGCCAGAACGCGCGGATGGTGCGCACCGCGCTCTCCGCCGAGGTCTGGGAAGCCACGAACGAGACCTGGATGACAATGAAGACCGCGCTGGCCCGTCCGGTCTCGGTGAAGAACCTCGCCGAGGTTCTGACCTCGGTGCGGCAGCATTCGGCGGTGGTGCGCGGCGCCCTGCACGGCACCATGCTGCGCAACGAGATCTTCGATTTCGCCCGGATCGGCACGTTCCTTGAACGGGCCGACAACACCGCGCGCATTCTGGATGTGAAGTATTACATCCTGCTGCCCTCCTCGGCCTTCGTCGGCTCCTCAATGGACAACAACCAGTGGGAGACGATCCTGCGGTCGGTGTCGGCACTGCGGTCCTTCCGCTGGCTGAACGAGGAGGAGACCTCCGCCATGGGGATCGCCAAGTTCCTGATCCTCGACAAGCGGATGCCGCGCTCGCTGGCGTTCTGCGCCTCCAAGCTGGCGGGTAACCTTGCCTACCTCCAGCGCGATCACGACGGGCCGCTGCCCTGCGTCGAGATGGCCGCACAGGTGAACGCCGAACTGGCCGCGCTGACCGTGGATCAGATCTTCGACGATGGGTTGCACGAATTCCTCGAAGGCAGCATCGTAAGGATCGCTGAGATCGCATCGCAGATTCAGCAGGATTTTCGGTTTTACGGGTGACCCATGCGGTTGAAGATCACGCATACGACCAGCTACTCCTATGACCAGCCGTTGCATTACGCGCTGCTCCAACTGCGGCTGACGCCGCGCGACGGGCACGGGCAACGGGTCTACAGCTGGTCGTCCCACGTCAGCGGGGCCACGCCGCAGGTGTCCTTCACCGACCATTTCCGCAATCATGTGGACCTCGTCCTGATGGACAAGGAGGCCCAGAAGGTCGAGATCACCTGCACCGGCGAAGTGGAAACCGAGGATCGCAACGGCGTGCTGGGACAGGACAAGGGCCACGCGCCGCTGTGGCTCTTCCAGCAGAAGACCCCTGTCACGACCCCGGGCACGGCGGTCCGCAAGCTGGTGAAGGGGCTGGAAGGCGACGTCGCCAGCGACGCGCTGGGCGCGATGCACAAGCTCTCGGGCCTGATCGGCGAGGCGGTTGCCTACGAGAAGGGCGTGACCACGGCCACCACCACCGCCGAAGAGGCGCTGGCGGGGGGCAAGGGCGTCTGTCAGGACCATGCGCACATCATGATCGCATCGGCCCGGCACCTGGGCCTGCCCGCGCGCTACGTTTCGGGCTACCTGATGATGCAGGGCACGGATCAGCAGGAGGCCGCACACGGCTGGGCCGAGGTGCACGTGGGCCCGCTGGGCTGGGTCGGCTTCGACGTCTCCAACGAGATCTGCCCCGATGAACGCTATGTCCGCGTCGCCGTGGGCCGCGACTATGGCGAGGCCGCCCCTGTGCACGGGCTGCGGCACGGCTCTGCGAAGGAAGAGCTTTACGTTTCGTTGCAAGTACAGCAATAGGATCCGGTTCTCTTCCTCGGAGTCGCCCCTATGACCTACTGCGTGGGTATCCAGCTTGACCGTGGCATGGTCTTCATGTCCGACACCCGGACCAATTCGGGCGTCGATAACATTTCGACCTTCCGCAAGATGCACACCTTCGAGGTGCCGGGCGAACGCTCCATCACCATGATGACGGCGGGCAACCTTGCCACCACGCAGGCCGTGGTCAGCCTGCTGCAGGAGCGCACCAAGACGGTCGAGAACCGCGAGCCCGAGATCCTGCGCCTCGAGTCGATGTTCCAGGTTGCGCAGCTTGTCGGCTCCACCCTGAAGGAAGTGATCGCGACCCACGCGGACGTGGGCCAGAAGGCCGATGCGACCTTCAACGCGACGATCATCCTCGGCGGTCAGATCAAGGGCGGCGCGCCGCGGCTCTTCCTGATCTACCCGGAGGGCAACTTCATCGAGGCCGGTGCCGACACGCCCTTCTTCCAGATCGGCGAGACGAAGTATGGCCGCCCGATCCTGATCCGGGCCTATGATCCCGCGATGACCTTCGAAGAGGCGATGAAGCTGCTGCTCGTCTCCTTCGACAGCACCATCAAGGCGAACCTCTCTGTCGCGCTGCCGCTGGATTACCACATCTACCCGGTCGACAGCTGTGCCACGGGCACCCTCGGCCGCATCAAGGTGGATGACAGCTACTTCGAGACGATCTCGAACGGCTGGGGCGTCGCCCTGCGCGATGCCTTCGGCGCGCTGCCGGACTTCGAACTGCCCGATAGCTGAGGCCGAAGAGCTAAGGCCCGAGAGCTGAGGCTGAAGAGCTGAAGCCCCGGGGCTAAGGCTCTGGGGCTAGAGCCGCTTTTCCATCCTAAAATTCTCCAGCGTCACGCCGCGCCGCTCGACCTGCTGCGCGGTGATGACCTGCCAGCCCTGCCGCAGCAGGAAGGGCCGGGCCAGGTGACTGGCCTCGCTGGTCAGGTGGCCGAGGCCCCGGCGGCGGGCCTCCTCCTCCAGCGCGGCATAGAGCCGGACCGCCACGCCCCGCCCCATCCACTCGGGCGCGACGAAGGCAAGGTCGAGATACCCGGCGCCATCCATCGTGATGAAGCCGGCAAGGCTGCCGCCCTCCCGGGCGGTGACGCCGAATTGCGCCGTGAACTTCTCCCGCCATGCCGCCGGATCGGGCGGGGCAGGGGCCCAGGCGGCACGCTGCTGCGCCGTGTAATGCGCCTGCGTCCCCTCCCGCACCGCACGAAAGAAGAGGGCCGCTGCCTCGGCAGCATCGTCGGGCGTCAGCGGAGAGAGGTGCAGCGATTCCATGAAAACTCCATGAATTCCTAGGGTTGAGCTCCGCGTCCCGGAGGGGGCGGCTGGCCGACGCTGTGCCGAAATGGCCCTGATGTCATGCTGAAACGGCACCGTGCCATGCGTTTGGCGCACAAGAGTTGGGCGCTATACACCGTATCTGCCACGATCCTGTGCAGCGCCCCGTGAACCATGCCTCCGACATGCCGGTATACAGGTCTTTTTTCTCCATTGGTGGGGAAAGACCTCTTAGCTGGGGCCGCGGACATTGCGCCGCATGAAGGGTGTGCGGTGACGAACCTGCTTGGCTGGTCGGTCGCCACCGCACGAATGCAACAGAATGTCGCCTTAGCGATATGGGGGGAAATCGGGGCGTTTCAACGACCGCGATACCGTTCCTGCGCGACCCCGGCGGCATTTCGAAGGGGTTATTGAAACATGTCGAAATTTCTCAAGACGATGCTCGGGGCCGCTGCCGGCTCCCTCCTGCTGAGCACCGCCGCTTTCGCACAGGACACCATCAAGGTCGGCGTCCTGCATTCGCTCTCGGGCACCATGGCGATCTCGGAAACCACCCTGAAGGACACCATGCTGATGCTCATCGACGAGCAGAACGCAAAGGGCGGCGTGCTGGGCAAGCAGCTCGAAGCCGTCGTGGTGGACCCGGCCTCCGATTGGCCGCTCTTCGCCGAAAAGGCACGCGAGCTGATGACCGTCTCCAACGTGGACGTGATGTTCGGCTGCTGGACCTCGGTGTCGCGGAAATCCGTGCTGCCGGTGATCGAGGAACTGAACGGCCTGCTGTTCTACCCGGTCCAGTACGAGGGTGAAGAATCCTCCAAGAACGTCTTCTACACCGGCGCCGCTCCGAACCAGCAGGCGATCCCGGCCACCGATTACTTCCTCGACGAACTCGGCGTCGAGAAGTTCGCGCTGCTCGGCACCGACTACGTCTATCCGCGCACCACGAACAACATCCTCGAGTCCTACCTCGAGTCGAAGGGCATCGCGAAGGAAGACATCTTCGTGAACTACACCCCCTTCGGTCACTCCGACTGGTCCAAGATCGTGTCGGACGTCGTGGCGCTTGGCGCGGACGGCAAGAAGGTCGGCGTGATCTCCACCATCAACGGTGACGCGAACATCGGCTTCTACAAGGAACTCGCGGCGCAGGGCATCTCCGCAGACGACATCCCCGTCGTGGCCTTCTCGGTCGGTGAAGAAGAACTCTCCGGCCTCGATACCTCGAACCTCGTGGGTCACCTCGCGGCATGGAACTACTTCCAGTCCGCCGACACCCCCGAGAACGCCGCTTTCGTCGAGCAGTGGAAAGCCTACGCCGGCGCAGACCGCGTGACCAACGACCCGATGGAAGCCCACTACATCGGCTTCAACATGTGGGTGCAGGCGGTCGAAGCATCGGGCACCACCGATGTTGACACGGTCATCGACGCGATGGTCGGCCAGACCTTCCCGAACCTGACCGGCGGCACCGCCGAGATGCTCCCGAACCACCACCTCACCAAGCCGGTGCTGATCGGCGAGATCCTCGAGGATGGCCAGTTCGACATCATCTCCGAAACCGATCCCGTCCCCGGCGACGCCTGGACCGACTTCCTGCCGGAATCGGCCAAGCTGAAGTCCGACTGGCCGGGCCTCGGCTGCGGTATGTACAACACCGAGACCGAAAGCTGCGTCCAGCTCCAGTCCAACTACTGATCCGCGTTTCACGCTGATCACGCGGCCCGGGCGGTGCATCCGTCGCCCGGGCCCTGACTAACTGACTGACTGACTGCCGCTCCGCGTGCCGTTCCGCCCGGCGCGTCGCGCCCCGAAAGGATCAAGTGGGTCTGATGCCGCGTAGACTTCTTTCGGCACTGTTGTGCCTGATTTCCCTCCTCGCCACGCCGCTCGCCGCTCAGGAAGGCCCGCTGCAGGACCTGCTGCAGAGCCAGCGCGCGCTGATCGAGGATTCCTCCCGCCGCACCATTGGCCCGGCCATCGACGCGATCCGCGACAGCGGGCTCGACGGCGCCGCCCTCGTGCTGGAGAAATGGGAGGCCCGCGAGATGTGGCAGCGCGAAAGCGATGGCCTCTTCTTCTACGCAGAGGAAGTGAACCGCGACACGCTGCACCTTTACGCGTTCGACGGCCCCACCGATCTGGGCGAAGTCCCCGACGAGGGCTTCGACCAGCTCAAGCCGAACTCCGGCATCCGGGGGCTGATCGCCTCGGCGCTGGTGCAGTTCCAGCTTTCCGATCCCGATATTTCCCGCCGCCGCGCCGCGCTCGACGCGCTGGCCCGCGACGGCAACGCCGATCACCTGCCGGTGCTGCGCGCCGCGATCGAGAACGAGCCCGACGCCGCCATCCGCGCCCAGAAGGAGCGCCTCGAACGGCTGCTGACCATCCGCTTCGGTGCCACGGACGCGGCCCGGATCGAGGCGATCGCCTATTTCCGCGGTGACCTCGCCGTCGACGTGCGCGCCGCGCTGAACCCGATCCTCGCCACCCGGCGCGAGGTGGTCGCGGGCGAGCCGCCCGCCGGCGCGAACATCGCAGCCGAGCTGACCCCGGGCAGCGAGACATTCCCGGCCGAGGAGGCCTATGGTCTGCTCGTCTCCGCGGGCCTCGCCCCCGCGCGCCTCACCGCCGACGCCCAGCGTCAGGCGCTGGCCGCCAATATCGTCGAGGGCCGCGTGGGCGGCGTGCCGGTGGCCGAGCTCTCCGATCCGGCCGCCCGGGACCGCGCCTATGACGCGCTGGAGGCCGCGGGCACCGTCCCCGCCGCCGCCACCCAATCCGAGGTCGAGGCCGCGCTTGCGGCGCACAGCTTCTTCGACCGCTATGTCGAGCCCTCCGCCGCCGTTACAGATGCGGCCGAAGAGGCGCTGAACTCCATCGAGCTGAAGCTGGCGGTGAACCAGTTCATCGACCTCGCGCTCGACGCGCTCTCGCTCGCCTCGATCTACTTCCTGGCCGCCATCGGCCTTGCCATCACCTTCGGCGTCATGGGCGTGATCAACATGGCCCACGGCGAGTTCATCATGATGGGCGCCTATACCGGCTACGTGCTGCAACAGCTGATCCCGAACTACACCGTCTCGATCCTCGTCGCGATCCCGGTCGCCTTCGCGGTGACCTTCGCCGCCGGCGTGGCGATGGAGCGTCTCGTGATCCGCTGGCTCTACTCGCGCCCGCTGGAAACCCTGCTCGCCACCTTCGGCATCTCCATCGCGCTGCAGCAGCTGGCCAAGAACATCTTCGGCACCCAGGCCCGCCCGCTGACCTCGCCGGGCTGGCTCGACGGGCAACTTGTGATCAACGACATCATCGGGATCTCGTGGATCCGGGTGGCGATCTTCGTCCTCGCCCTCGTGTTCCTCGCCATCTACCTCTTCATCATGCAGCGCACCCGCCTCGGGCTCGAAACCCGCGCGGTGACCCAGAACCCCCGCATGGCGGCCTCCATGGGCATCAACCCCGACCGGGTGAACATGCTGACCTTCGGCCTCGGCTCCGGCATCGCGGGCATCGCGGGCGTGGCCATCGGGCTCTTCGCCCAGGTCACCTCCGAGCTTGGCCAGGGCTACATCGTCCAAAGCTTCATGACCGTGGTCGTGGGCGGCGTCGGCAATGTCTGGGGCACGCTGGCGGGCGCCACGATGATCGGCTTCCTGCAGAAGGGGATCGAATGGCTGAACCCGTCGAACACGCTGGCGGCCCAGACCTACATGATCATCTTCATCATCATCTTCATCCAGTTCCGCCCCCGCGGCATCATCGCCCTCAAGGGCCGCGCGGCAGGAGATTGAGCATGACCAACGTCTCGTCGCCCACAGGGTCCCTCCGGTTTCCGTTTCTCAAATATCCCGGGGGGCGACGCGCCCCGCGCGTCGGGGGGCTGGCCCCCCATCCCCGCCCGCCGCAGGCGCAAGACCCGAGGGCGTCGATGATGCCCCAGACCCACGCCCCGAGGACCCGGCCATGAAAAACAGCTTCATCGCCCGCAACCCGTCGATCCTGATCTTCCTTGCCTGCCTTGCGGTCTTCACGCTGGTGATCACCCTGATGTCCCATGCCTATGGCACGGGCGGGATCTCCACCTCCTTCGTCAAGACGCTGGGCCGCACGCTCTGCCTCTGCCTCGTGGCCATCGCGATGGATCTCGTCTGGGGCTACTGCGGCATCCTCAGCCTCGGCCATTTCGCCTTCTTCGGGCTCGGCGGTTACATGGTGGGCATGTGGCTGATGTACGCCCGGACTGAGATCATCGTGATCGAGAGCCTCGCCAATTCCCCGATCCCGCCCACGGCGCAGGAGGTGCAGGACGCCATCGGCACGCAGATCTTCGGCGTCGTTGGCTCCTCCGAGTTCCCGCTTATCTGGTCCTTCGCCCATTCGCTCACGCTGCAACTCCTGCTGGTCGTGCTGATCCCGGGCGTCCTCGCCCTCGTCTTCGGCTGGCTCGCCTTCCGCTCGCGGGTGACGGGCGTCTACCTCTCGATCCTGACCCAGGCCATGACGCTCGCGCTCTCGCTCTACCTCTTCCAGAACGAAAGCGGGCTGCGCGGCAACAACGGCCTCTCGGGTCTGCAGAACCTCCCCGGGGTCACCGCCGGGCAGGATGCGATCTCGGTCTGGTTCCTCTGGGCCTCCGCGCTCGCCCTCGGGCTCGGCTACCTGCTCGCCGCCTGGGTGGTCTCGGGCAAGTTCGGCTCCGTGGTGCGCGGCATCCGTGACGACGAGGCGCGGGTGCGCTTCCTCGGCTACTCGGTGGAAACCTACAAGCTCTTCATCTTCACCCTGACCGCCATCATCGCGGCCGTGGCGGGCGCGCTCTACTACCCGCAGGCCGGTATCATCAACCCGGGCGAGATCGCCCCGATCGCCTCGATCTACCTCGCGGTCTGGGTGGCAATCGGTGGCCGGGGGCGCCTCTACGGCGCCGTCATCGGGGCCGCCGTCGTCTCCCTCGTCTCCACCTGGTTCACCGGCGGCATGGTGCCTGCGCTGAACCTCGGCTTCTACCGGATCGACTGGGTCGACTGGTGGCTCGTGCTCCTCGGCCTCTCCTTCGTGCTTGTGACGCTCTTCGCGCCCAAGGGCATCGGCGGCCTCTTCGACCTCGTCGGGGCCCGCATGGCGCCGAACCGCCACGGCGCCGACTACGGCCCCGGCAAGGGTTCCCTGCGCGAGAAGGAGGGACAGGAATGAGCACGCTTCTCGAGGTCTCCGGCGTCTCCGTCACCTTCGACGGCTTCCGCGCCATCAACAACCTCTCCTTCCAGATCGGCGAGGCGGAGCTGCGCGCCATCATCGGTCCGAACGGGGCGGGCAAGACCACCTTCATGGACATCGTCACCGGCAAGACGCGCCCTGACGAGGGCCGGGTGATCTGGGGCGAGAAATCCGTGAACCTGCTCAAGATGAACGAGGCCAAGATTGCCCAGGCGGGCATCGGGCGGAAGTTCCAGCGCCCCACGGTCTTCGAGGACCAGAGCGTCTACGACAACCTCCTGATGGCGGTGAAGAACGCCCGTGGCCCGCTGCCGGTGCTCTTCTACAAGCCCACCTTCAAGGACCGCGGCAAGGTCGAGGAACTGGCCTCCGAGATCGGCCTCGCGGACGAGCTTTCGCGCAAGTCGGGAGAGCTCTCCCACGGCCAGAAGCAATGGCTCGAGATCGGCATGCTGCTGGCGCAGGAACCGCGCCTGCTGCTGGTCGATGAACCCGCCGCCGGCATGACGCTGGCCGAACGCGAACATACCACCGACCTGCTGGTCGAGGCCGCCAAGACCCGCGCGGTCGTGGTGGTGGAACATGACATGGAATTCGTCCGCCGGCTGAACTGCAAGGTGACGGTCCTGCACGAGGGCTCGGTCCTGGCCGAGGGTTCGCTGGATCACGTCACTGCGAACCAGCAGGTGATCGATGTCTACCTGGGGCGCTGAGACATGCTGACAACCAAGGACCTCACCCTGCACTACGGCCAGAGCCAGATCCTCCACGGCATCGACGTCGAGGCCCGCACCGGCGAAGTGACCTGCATCATGGGCACCAACGGCGTCGGCAAGACCTCCCTGCTCAAGGCGATCTCGGGCACCCATCCGCTCTCGGGCGGCACCGTCACCCTCGACGGGCAGAGCGTCGGCGGCCTGCCGGCCCACCGCCTGGCCCACGCGGGCATCGGTTACGTGCCGCAGGGCCGGATGATCTTCCCGCTGCTCACGGTGAAGGAGAACATGGAGACGGCCTATGCCTGCCTCCCGCGCGCCGAACACCGGATCCCGGACGAGATCTACGAGCTCTTCCCGATCCTCAAGGAATTCCTCCACCGCCGCGGCGGCGACCTTTCGGGCGGCCAGCAGCAGCAGCTTGCCATCGCGCGCGCCATGCTGACCAAGCCCAAGCTCCTGCTTCTCGACGAGCCGACCGAGGGCATCCAGCCCAACATCATCCAGCAGATCGGCCGCGTCATTGAATACCTGCGCGACCAGGGCAACATGGCGATCATCCTCGTCGAGCAATACTTCGAGTTCGCCTATGCCCTCGCGGACCGGTTCTACGTGATGAAGCGCGGCGCCGTGACCTCGTCGGGCACCAAGGGCGAGATCGCCAAGGACACCCTGATGGCCGAAGTCTCCGTCTGACCGCCCTCATCCACTGTTCCCAAATATCCTCGGGGGGAGGGCGCGCAAGCGCCCGGGGGGCAGACAGCCCCCCAGCCCCCTCCCATCCGCACCCGCGCCCCGGGGCCACGACCCTTCGCCCCACTGCCCGGAATTTTCAAAAATTCCGGACCGTTTTCTTCGAAGAAAACGGCTGCCCCCTGAGAGGGTGCGCATAGGGCCCGCCCCGCGCACGCAAGAATTTTCGAAAATTCTTGCCAAAATTCTTCGAAGAATTTTGCCCGCCCCGCCTCGGGGTCAGATCTCCATCCAGATCGTCGTGGGCCCGTCGTTGACCAGCTCCACCGCCATCTCGGCACCAAACTCGCCAGTTTCCACCTTCGGGCCCAGCCGGGCCAGCTCTGCGGCGAAGGCCTCGTAGAGCTTGCGCCCTTCCTCGGGGCGCGCGGCGGTGGAGAAGCCGGGGCGGTTGCCGCTGCGGGTGTCGGCGGCCAGCGTGAACTGGCTCACCACCAGCGCCTCGCCCCCGATATCCAACAACGAGCGGTTCATCTTGCCCGCCTCGTCGCGGAAGATCCGCATCTTGGCGATCTTGGCCGCCAGCTGGGCGGGCTTCGTGTCGTCGTCGCCCTGCATGGCGCAGACGAGGATCATCATCCCCTCGCCGCACTGGCCGATGATGGTGCCGTCCACACGGACGGAAGCGCGGGAGACCCGCTGGATGAGCGCGCGCATGGGCTCTCCTTACTGGTTCATTGCGTAGAAATAGCCGAAGACCCCGGCCACGATCAGCCCCGCCACCACGGCCAGCGCGATCTTCCAGCCCGACCAGGGCCGTTCGCCCTGCACCCGGCCGGTGCGCCCGTTCACCACGAAGCGATAGGTCTTGCCCCGGTACTTGTAGGCCGCCAGCCAGACCGGCAGCAGGATATGCTTGAAGGTCACATCCGAGACGGCGGTGTCGACCGAGGTGATCTGCTGCGCGTCGCCGCCGATGTCGAACTTCACGTCGCGCTCGATCACCCGGTCCATCCGCACGCGGGCCTCCTCGTAGCCCTCCAGCAGTTCGACCTGGTAGCCCTCGGCCCGGAAGCCTGCGAGGAAATCGGGGCGGTAAGGCTCCAGCGCGGCAAGGTCCCAGGGCTCCAGCGCGTCGGTATAGCGTTTCGGCAGCGCGCGCGAGGCCAGCACCAGCACGTCGTCGAAGAACCGCGCCACCCGGCCCGAGACCGGGCGCCAGCGGATCTTCTGCTGGCGCACCTGCTTGGGCTTGCCGTCCTGCATCACCGTGGCGGTGACATAGTAGATCGTGCCCCGCATCCCGGAGTACCGGCTCTCGGTCTGGGCGTCGAAGGTCCAGTAGGGGACGTAGATGCCCTGCATCCGCCGCCCCTTGCGGGCATAGTCCTGCAACCCGTTGGGCGCGAACCAGAGCCGGCCCAGCCAGTCGGTCATCTCCTTGCGGGCACTGGCCTCGTCAAGCGCGAAGGGCAGCACGCCGCGCGGCTTGATCACACGGGTGGTGCCGGTGTCCACCACCACGGGCGTGGCGCAGAAGGGGCAGTCCTTGGAATGGGTGTCGCCGTCGAATTCCAGCCGGGCGCCGCAGTTCGGACAGGAGGTGGTGCGGACCTCCTGCGTCTCGGCCTGCGGCAGGCGGGCCTCCAGCGCGGCGCGGAAATCCAGCTCGCGGATCGCCTGCGGATGGGTCGCGTGGGGCGCGGGCGCGCCCTCGATCGCCTCCGTGTGCCCGCAAAAGTCACAGACCAGGCGGCCCGCGGCGGGATCGAAGCGGTAATCGGCGCCGCATTGCGGACAGGGGAAGCGGTGCTCCTCCTCCGGGGTCGGAGGCGGCGGCGTGCCGTCGTAATCGCTCATGCCGTCAGATCCCGGGCGGCGGGGGCGGGGGCAGGATGGTGAAGAGCTGCGCCAGTTCGGTCACATCCCCGGCCTTGAGCCAGCCGTCCTGCCCGGCGGTCCAGACGTAGGTCTCCCGCGTCAGGGCGCCATCGGCGGCCATCCGGCCAAGCGTCGCGCGCGAGAAGGGGCCCTTTGTCTGCCCGTTCTCGGCAAGGTGCCAGACCTTCTCGACCGGGGGCGGGGGCGGCGCGGCCACAGGGGCGGCAGCGGCGGGGCGGGGGCCCCAGGGCCCGGCGGCGCCCGCCATCTGGCTGCCCATGGCCATGCCCATGCCTGCGCCCATTCCGGCCGCCATGCCGGAATTCGGCGTGGTGGCGGCGGCGGTCATGGCTTCTGCGGCGGAGAATTGCGTGTACTTGCCCAGATCGCCCGCCAGCCCGACCGAGGTGCGCTTGTCCAGCACCGCCTCGACCGCCTCGGGGAGCGAGATGTTCTCGATGTAGAGCTCGGGGATCTCCAGCCCGTAGTCGGTCAGCGTGGGCGCGATCTCCTTCGCCACCAGCTTGCCGAGGTCGGCGGTATTGGCGGCCATGTCCAGCACCGGGATACCCGAGGACGCGATGGCGCGGGAGAATTCCTGCACGATGATGTTGCGGATCTGGTAGCTGATCTCGTCCATCGTGAATTCGCCGTCGGTGCCCACGATCTCGCCGAGGAAGCGGGCGGGATCGGAGACCCGGATCGTATAGGTGCCATAGGCGCGCAGGCGCACCGGGCCGAACTCCGGATCACGCGCGATGATCGGGTTCTTGGTGCCCCACTTCAGGTCGGAGAACCGCGTCGTGTTGACGAAGTAGACCTCGGACTTGAAGGGCGACTGGAAGCCGTGATCCCAGTGCTGCAGCGAGGTCAGGATCGGCATGTTGTTGGTCTCGAGCATGTAGAGACCGGGGGTGAAGACATCGGCCAGCTGCCCCTCGTGCACGAAGACGGCGGCCTGCCCCTCGCGCACGGTCAGCTTGGCGCCGTACTTGATCTCGTGGCCTTCGCGCTCGAAGCGCCAGACCATCGTGTCGCGGGTGTCGTCCGTCCAGTGGATGACGTCGATGAACTGTCCGCTGAGAAAATCGAAGATGCCCATGGTGCTGTCCTGCTGGTCGTTCCTGTCAGAGCCGGCCCTCACGGTGCCGGCGTGCCGCCCCGTGGCGGCAGGCTAGCGCCAAGTCCTGCCGAAGGTAAGACCGGCGCGCATGTGTCGTGCAGCGGGGCGGGAGCTCAACCCTCGCCCTCGCCGGTCAGTTCCTTGGCCATCTGCTGTACCATCGGGCGGGCCTCCTCGGCGGTTTCCCCGATCGAGAGGCGCGGATCGTAGAGCATCCGCAGCAGCAACTCGTCATGGCTGGTCAGCAGGGCGAATTCATCGTCGTCGTTGAAGATCGAGGGCCGGGCCGAGAGGCTGTCATTCGCCAGCCCCAGCCCCTGCGCCAGTTCCTCGTGGACGCAGGCGCGCCGCATCAGCGGCGGATGTTCCGTCCGAACGAGGGCGATCGCCCGGCGGTAATCGTATTCGCTGTTGTCGCCCGAGAAGGCCAGCACGAGGCAATGGATCTCGCGGGGCAGGTCCCGGAAGATGTCGAGCGAGCTTTGCGAGATGTTCGGCACCAGCTGCTTGATCCGGCTGATCGCCTGCGGGCGGTCGTCCTCGCTCATGAAGAGCACGTGGAAGTTGCCGCCCCGGCTGACCATGCTGATCGGATGCGATGTCAGCGCGGCGAGGCGGTTCACGTAGGTGGCGACCTCCGCCGTGTCGGAGGCGCGTTCCTCGTCCGAGACGGAGGCGCCGAATTCCACCCGCATCCGCACCGGGCCGGACCAGCGGCGCAGCCCGCCGGGGGCGGCGCCTTCGCCACTGCGCAGACCGCCGCCCCGGGCGTATTCGTCATAGAAGACGATCCGCTCGAAGTTCCGCGCCACTTCCCGCGCGCCATAGGGCGTGTCGGGGCCGCCGCCATCCTGCCGCATCAGCCCCTGCGCCAGCAGGTCTGCCTGTAGCTGCGAATAATAGGTGCGCAGCGCCCGGCTGGCGGCCGAAGGCGCGGCCGGTTTGGCGGGCTTGGCCAGCCCGGCAGGGCGCGCCTGCGGCGGGGTGCTGGGCGTTTTGGGCGGCGTGGACAGGCAGCCCGCGGTGAGTGCCACCGCGGTCAGCCCGGCCATCAGCAGAGGGAGGCGAAAGCGCATCCGCGATCAGGCCTGCGGCACCGAGGTGGAGGCCGTGTCGCCCAGCCCGTCGGCGCGGGCCTTGGCCGCGGCGAGCGTATCGCGCAGCTCGGCCTCCATCTTCTTGAGGTCTTCCTCTGCGGCGGCGCGCTTGGCCTTGCCCTCGTCGGCGATCTGCAGGCTTTCCTGGATCGTGCCGATCAGGTCGGCATTGGCCTGTTTCACGGCCTCGATGTCGAAGACGCCGCGCTCCATCTCGGTGCGGATGACCTTGTTGCTGTCGCGCAGGTTCTTGGCGTTCGCGGTCAGCAGTTCGTTGGTCAGGTCGTTGGCCTCGCGCACGGCCGAGGCCGCCTCGGCGCTGCGTTGGATCGTGACCGCCTGCGCCAGCTGGGTTTCCCACAGCGGCACGGTGTTCACGAGGGTCGAGTTGATCTTGGTGACGAGGCTCTTGTCGTTTTCCTGCACCAGCCGGATCGAGGGCAGCGACTGCATCGTCACCTGCCGCGTCAGCTTGAGGTCATGCACCCGGCGCTCGAGGTCATCGCGGGCGGCGCGCAGGTCGCGCAGCTCCTGCGCCTTCATCACCTGCTCGCCCTCGGGCGCGGCCTGTACCTCGGCCTCCTTGGCGGGGATGTCGGTGCTGTCGAGCTCCGCGATCTTGGCCTCGCCGGCGGCGATGTAGAGCGCCAGTTCGTCGTAGAAGGCCAGCGTCTTCTCATAGAGCAGGTCGAGCGACTTGATGTCCTTGAGCAGCTTGTGCTCGTGGCCCAGCAGGTCCTCGGTCACCTTGTCGATCTGGTCCTGCACCTGTTCGAAACGGGCGGTGAACTGGGCGAAGGGCGCGGCGCGGCCCATGATCTTCTCCCAGAAGCTGCGCTCGCGGCGCACGTCCAGCTCGCTGACGGAAAAGCCGCGGATCGTGCTGACGATGTCGCGCAGGCTGTCGCCCGCCGGGCCCACATCCTTGTTGCGCACCTCGGCCAGCATCGACTGGCTGATCTCCTGCAGCTCCGCCTGCGCGGCCGAGCCGAAGCGCACGATGGAACCGGTGTCGCCCATGTCGAGCTCTGCCATGCGGGCACGGATCGCCTCGCTCTGGGGCGCATCGGCGGCCTCCAGCGGGGTGATCTCGCCGCCGGGTTCAGGCAGGATGACCGCGGTCACCTCGTCGACTTCCTTCAGGCTGGCTTCGGCCTTCTGGCGGATGTTGTCGGTCATGTCGCTGTCACTCCGAGGTGGGGGCCATCGCCACGCCTTCGCGGGCAAGGCGTTCGCGCAATACGTCGATTTCGATATTCATGTCCGCACGGTCGTCGGACAAGAGCTTGCTGGTGCGGGCGGCGAAGTTCTGCTCCAGATCGTCGAGCAGGGCGATGAAGTCGGCACGGGCCGCGGGATCCGGGCGGCGCTGGTAGAGATCGGCGAACTTGATCGCCGCATCCTTGGCCCCCATCAGGTAGACGCTGAGGTAGCGCCGCGCGGCGGTCAGGTCGCGGGGATCGTTCTCCACCGTGCGGAAGAGCGCGCGGGCGGTGGTCTGGAACTGCTCGACCCTCGCGATGACGGTGCGGTCGCCTGCACGCTGGATCGCCTCGGACATGGCGACGAGGTGTTTCTCGGCCTGATCCACGGCCCGGGCGACGCGGTCGGTCTGGTGCAGGTCGACGCCGTCCATGCCCTTGTTGCGCATCGGATCGGGCCCGAAGGCCATGAGATGCAGCGCTGCCCCCACCACGGCATAGATCACCGGCGCGGCAAAGCCGCCGGTGCTGGCCCAGCCGGCGATGGCAAGGCCCGCGCCCGTCAGCAGGGAGCCCGCGATCTTGCGGGGAAAGGCAGGACGGCGGGCCACCTTGCGGGCCTCGTAGGCCTCTTCGGCCTTCAGCCCTTCGCGGGTGAGCCATGCGGAGAGCAGCAGCAGGCCGAGCGCCACGAGGTTCAGCGCCAGCCCGGCAGGGCCGGAGGTGAAGGCGCGCAGCGCCAGCGGCAGCGGCGCGAGGAAGAGCAGGTTGACCCGGCCACCGGCCCGGGTGCGGCGCGCCCCGTGATAGGCACCCGCGGGCGGCGTCATGTCATCCTTGGATGTGTCAGGGGAATAGGTGCCGCCGTAGCGCCGGGCCATCACACGCCTCCCGCAATGGAGACGAAGAGGATGAGGACGATCAGCAGGACGAATGCCAGCTTTTGTAACCCGGTTCCGGACAAGGTGTCCTCCGAACAGCGAAATAACTCTGTCCGAAACCTAAGTCATGGGGCGGCTCAGTACTAGTGGCTCTGCCGCTTTTGTTCCGCTGCGTCGGGCAGTTGCGGCTCCAGCCGCCGGGTTTCGGCCTGCGCGGCAGCGACCGGGCGGGCGGGCACGATGCGCGGCGGCGTCCGCAGGGCGGTCTCGCGGGCACAGGCGGCGCAGAAGGTGTCGAGCCGGTGGGCGAAATCCTCGCGCGCTTCCAGCGTGTTGGCGGCGCGCTGCCGGGCGGCGAAACGCTGCGTGCCTGCCACGGCGTCATCGAGTTGCCGGGCCAGCACGTTGAGCTGGGTCGCATCGTTGCGGATGGTGGAGAAGAGCGCCTCGACCTCTGAGCGGACGCGCTGCATCCGCTGGTTCAGGCCGGCATCGCGCATCGGCGTCAGCTGGCGCTGCATCTCGTCGAGCTTGTTGGCCGTCATCGCGGCCAGCTTGCGTTGGCGCAGGGCGTCGGGCACCGCCTCGTCGGCAGACAGCGTCCGGCTGCGGTGCCAGCTCAGTTTCCCGATCTCGCTTCCGGCGTCAGCATGGGCCTGTCGGCGCAGCTTGTGAACTGCGTACAGACCGGTCGTGCACAGCATGGCGATGGCCAGATGGCTGAGGGAAAACATTCTTCTCTACCCTTAAATTTTTTCTCTTATGCGATCAAAATCCCCGGGGATTGAGACATGAATGAGGCGTGCCGGGTGTAACTTTGGGGCCAATTCGGGCGCGATACTGCGCGGCGCCATCGGGGCGCGTATGGCGCGATCCGGTGCTCAACCTATTGGCGTTCATCGCGAAAACGCGCAGGCATCGCGGTGCCTGCGCGGGCTGCGGGGCGCGGCCCCTCAGGCCAGCCGCTTTTCCATGAACACCGAAACGCCGTTGTCGGGGTAGTCCCCGAAGGCCCCGCGCCGCACGAATCCATGCCGTTCGTAGAGACGGCAGGCCGCATCCAGCGCCTCGCCGGTTTCGAGCCGGAGAATCGTCAGACCGTTGGCCTTGGCCTCCGCCTCGACCCGGGCCACCAGCGTGGCGCCGATGCCCATGCCGCGGGCCTCGGGGGCGACGAAGAAGCTCTTTACCTCGCCATAGCCCTCCTTGATCTGGAGGGCGGCCACGCCGAGCGGTGCGCCCTCCGGTCCGGCGGCAAAGAACCGGATATCGGGCGCGCGCAACGCCTCGTGGGGCAGGAAGTGGTTTTCCTCGGGGTTGAACAGCGCCCGCATCAGCGCGTGGCTCGCATCCAGCAGCGCGGCGCAGCCCGGTTCTGTCGGATCGGCGGCGCGGACATGGGGGGCGGGGGGCGTGGTGCCAGTGGCAGTCGTCATGGGAAACCTCGAAACCTGTGGCTCCTTTCTGACGTGAAGCGGCCCGGGGCTCAAGCGGGGGGACGCAGGGTTCTTCCTCTGGGTGGCCGCAATATCTTGTGGAAAACTCCGCTCATCCTGCCAGATGCAGGGTTGAGGCGTTGACACGGCCCGCGCGGATGCCTCACCTTTTGGGGATGTAACGGAATCAGCGGGATTCTCTCATTGCGCTTCACGCGGCTCAGACTCCAAGGCTTCAAAAGCTTCGTCGACCCGACGGACCTGATCATCCATCAGGGCCTGACCGGCGTCGTCGGGCCCAATGGCTGTGGCAAGTCGAACCTGCTGGAGGCGCTGCGCTGGGTCATGGGCGAGAACCGCCCGACCGCCATGCGCGGCGGCGGCATGGAAGACGTGATCTTTGCCGGGGCCGCCACGCGGCCCGCCCGCAACTTCGCCGAAGTCACCCTGCACATCGACAACGCCGACCGTCTGGCGCCCGCGGGCTTCAATGACGAAGACCAGATCGAGATCGTGCGCCGGATCACCCGCGACGTGGGCTCTGCCTACAAGTCGAACGCGCGGGATGTGCGGGCGCGCGACGTGCAGATGCTCTTTGCGGATGCCTCCACCGGCTCGCATTCGCCGGCGCTGGTGCGGCAGGGGCAGATTTCCGAGCTGATCAACTCCAAGCCCAAGGCCCGGCGCCGCATCCTCGAAGAGGCGGCCGGGATCTCGGGCCTCTACGCCCGGCGCCACGAGGCGGAGCTGAAGCTGAAGGGCGCGGAGCAGAACCTGACCCGCGTCGATGACGTGATCGACCAGCTGGCAGGCCAGCTGGCCCAGCTGGAACGGCAGGCCCGTCAGGCACAGCGCTATCGCGCCATCGGGGCCGAGCTGCGCCAGTCCGAGGGCATGCTGCTCTGGCGGCGCTGGCGCGAGGCCGACGAGGCCCGGGCCAAGGCGCGTGACCAGCTGCGTGAACTGACCGTGGCCGCGAGTCAGGCGGAGGCCGCGGCGCGCAAGGCCGGCGAGGCCCGCGCCAAGATCGAGGAAAGCCTGCCGCCCCTGCGCGAGGAGGAGGCGATCGCCTCGGCCATCCTGCAGCGGCTTCAGGTCGAACGGGATTCCCTGAAGGACGAGGAAGGCCGCGCCCTTCAGGCCATCGAGACCCTGCGCAACCGGATCGATCAGCTGATCCGCGACATGGAGCGCGAGGCCGGGCTGAACCGCGACGCGGGCGACACGATCGCGCGGCTGGAGTGGGAACAGCGCGAGCTGATCAAGGCAAGCGAAGGCCACGCCGAGAAGCTGGAAGAGGCCGCCGAGGCCGCGCAGGAGGCAGGCGATGTCCTGACCGAGCGCGAGGCGGACCTGTCGCAGCTGACCGAGGACGTGGCCCGTCTGGCCGCCCGGCACCAGTCGGCGCAGCGCCTCCTGGAAGACAGCCGCCGCACGCTGGCCCGCGCCGAGGGCGAGGCTGCGAAGGCCCGCGAGGCGGTTCTGGCCAGCCGCGAGGCCGTGGAAGAGGCCGCCGAGGCCTACGAGGCCGCGGTGGAGGAAAGCGAGATTTCGCAGGCCACCGCCGAACGGGCCGAGGAAACCCTGCTGGCCGCCGAAGAGGCCCGCGCCATGACCCAGTCGCGCGAGGCGGATGCCCGCGCCGCGCGCTCCTCCGCCGAAGGCGAGGTGAATGCCCTGCGGGCCGAGGTGACGGCGCTGGCCAAGCTGGTCCAGCGCGACACCGCCGAGGGCGGGCAGATCCTCGACAGCGTGCGGGTCAAGCCGGGCTACGAGAAAGCGCTTGGCGCGGCACTGGCCGATGACCTGCGCGCGCCGGAAGTGGCCGGTGACGGGCCGTCCGGCTGGGTCACGCTCGACGCCTATCCGCAGGCGCAACCGCTGCCTGAGGGTGTGGCGGGGCTTGCGTCCTATGTCAGGGTGCCGGGCGTGCTGGCGCGCCGCATCGGCCAGATCGGCCTTGTCGACGCCGCCGAGGGCCCACGCCTTCAGGCGCTGCTGAAACCCGGCCAGCGGCTTGTGACGATCGAGGGCGACCTCTGGCGGTGGGATGGCTACCGCGCCTGGGCCGAGGATGCGCCCTCTGCCGCCGCGCTGCGGCTGCAACAGCTCAACCGGCTGGAAGAGCTGAAGCAGGAATTGGAGCGCGCCTCCGCCGAGGCCGACAGGGCGCGGGCCGCCCACGAGGCGCTGACCAAGCGGCTCTCCGACCTGACTGCCGCCGATCAGGCCGCCCGTCAGGCGCGCCGCGATGCCGACCGTCTGGTCGCCGAAGCCGCCCGCCGGGTGTCCAAGGCCGAAGCCGAACGCTCCATGGCGGAAAGCCGGCTGGAGAACCTCGGCCTCGCCGTGAAGCGGCACGAGGATGATGCGCTCGCCGCCCGCGCGCAGGTCGCCGAGGCCGAGCGGGGGCTGGAGGAACTGGGCGATCTGGACGCCGCGCGCCACGCCGCCGAGAACATCAAGATGACGGTCGAGGCCGCGCGGATGGCGATGATGGCGCGCCGCGCCGCCCATGACGAGTTGCGCCGCGAAGGCGATGCCCGGCTGCGCCGCACGCAGGAAGTGACCAAGGAACTTTCCGGCTGGCGGCTGCGGCTCGACAGCGCGGGCAAGCGGATCGCGGAACTGGAAGAGCGCAAGCTGGAGAGCCAGGAAGAGCTTTCAGAGGCGTCGGCCCAGCCGGAAGAGATCGCCGCCCGCCGCGAGGAGCTGAGCGCCTCGATCGAGGAGGCGGAGGAACGCCGCGCGGCCGCTGCCGATGCGCTGGCCGGGGCCGAGGCAGAGGCCCGCGAGGCCGTGGCCGCCGAGCGCGACGCCGAGCGCACCGCCTCGGAATCGCGCGAGGGCCGTGCCCGCGCCGAGGCCCGCGCCGATGCCGCGCAGGAGAACGTCGAACACGCCGCCGAGCGGATCGCCGAGGCGCAGGAGATGACGCCGAAGCAGCTGCTCGAAGGCCTCGACGTGGACCCGGACAACATGCCGCCCTCGGACGATATCGAGAACGACGTGAACCGGTTGAAGCGTCAGCGAGACGCCCTCGGTGCCGTGAACCTGCGCGCCGAGGAGGACGCCAAGGAAGTGGCGACCGAGCACATGCAGCTGGTGACCGAGAAGGAAGACCTCGAAAGCGCCATCCGCGAGCTGCGCAACGGGATCGCCAGCCTCAACCGCGAGGGGCGCGAGCGCCTGTTGACGGCCTTCGAGCAGGTGAACTCGAACTTCTCGCTGCTCTTCCGCCACCTCTTTGGCGGGGGCGAGGCGAACCTCGTGCTGGTGGAAAGCGACGACCCGCTGGAAGCGGGCCTCGAGATCATGTGCCAGCCGCCGGGCAAGAAGCTCTCGGTCCTCTCGCTGCTGTCGGGGGGCGAACAGACGCTGACCGCTCTGGCGCTGATCTTTGCCGTCTTCCTCGCCAACCCCGCGCCGATCTGCGTGCTGGATGAGGTCGACGCGCCGCTCGACGATGCCAACGTGACCCGCTTCTGCGACATGCTCGACGAGATGTGCCGCCGGACCGACACGCGGTTCCTGATCATCACCCACCACGCCGTGACCATGGCGCGGATGGATCGCCTGTTCGGTGTCACGATGCAGGAACAGGGCGTGAGCCAGCTGGTCTCTGTCGACCTGAAGAAGGCCGAGTCGCTGGTCGCCTGACCGGCGCGCATGCGGATCGCGGGGGCGCGTTCTGCACGCGGGCAGGGGCTCCCCTCTGGCGTATTCGCGCGCTCCGTGGCAGGACGGGCGCGATACAGCCCGAAAGGATCCCGCCATGAGCCGGTTCTGGAGCCCCCTCGTGTCCACCCTCGTGCCCTACACGCCCGGCGAACAGCCGCGCGATCGGGTGTTCATCAAGCTGAACACCAACGAGAACCCCCATGGGCCCTCGCCCAAGGCGGTGGAGGCGATCCATCAGGCCACGGGCGACGGGCTGCGGCTCTATCCCGATCCGCTGTCGGGCAACCTGCGCGCCTCGCTGGCCGCCGGCATGGGGCTGTCCCCGGATCAGGTCTTCGTCGGCAATGGCTCCGACGAGGTTCTGGCGCACGCCTTCAACGCCTTCTTCACCGGCAAGGCGCCGGTGGCCTTCGCGGATATCACCTATTCCTTCTACCGCACCTATTGCGAACTCTACGGCATCGAGAGCCGTCTGGTGCCGCTGACGGAAGGTTTCGGCATCGACGTGGCCGACTACGTGGGGGAGCAGGGCGGCGTGGTTCTGGCGAACCCCAATGCGCCCACGGGTATCGCCCTGTCGCTCGACGCGGTGGAGCGGGTCCTGAAACAGAACCCCGATTGCGTGGTTCTGGTGGACGAGGCCTATGTCGATTTCGGCGCGGAAAGCGCCGTCTCGCTGATCGATCGCTACGAGAACCTGCTGGTGGTTCAGACCTTCTCCAAGTCGCGGTCTCTGGCCGGGATGCGCGTGGGCTTCGCCATGGGACAGCGCCCGCTGATCGAGGGGCTCGAGCGGGTGAAGGACAGCTTCAACTCCTATCCGCTCGACCGGCTGGCGCAGGTCGGCGCGCAGGCGGCGTGGGAGGATGTCGCCTGGTTCGACGCCACCCGCTATGCCGTCATGGCCGAGCGGGAGCGTCTGACGGTGCGCCTGCGCGGGCTGGGGTTCAAGGTGCTGCCCTCAGCCACGAACTTCGTCTTCGTCTCGCACCCGGATCACGTGGCGGTCGAGCTTCAGGCGGCGCTGCGCGAGGCGGGTATCCTCGTGCGCCACTTCGGCGCCGAGCGGATCCGCGACTGGCTGCGCATCTCCATCGGCACTGCAGAGGAATGCGACGCGCTGGTCGCGGCACTGGACGAGACCCTCGCCTGACCGGCTAACGCCTGATTAACCATGCCCGCCTACCGTCCTTGCGTCGCGACATATCGCGGCGGAAGGAGGTGAGGGACTTTGAGCGATGACGCGTATCGTCGGTGGATGGTGCTGATCGCGGTCGTGACCTTGGTGCTGGCCATCATCCGGCTCTGGATCGGCCGCTAGGCTGAAACAGAAAGGCCCTGCGGAGCGGCAACTCCGCAGGGCCAGATTGTGAAGTGAGGTGATGAGCCCCGTATCGTCGTTGGCTGAGAGTATTCCCGAATCCCTAACGCCAAGTAAACGACGGCGCCGTCACCGCTCCCTGTCTTACATCCGTTGCAGCAGCGCGGGCGTCGGCCAGGCGTCGGCGGGCATGCCAAGCTGTTTCTGCACCGCCTGCACCGCCTCGCGGGTCTTCTCGCCCAGGATGCCGTCCACGCCTCCCACGTCATAGCCGCGGTTCACCAGCTTCTGCTGAAGCTGCTTCATCTGCGCCCCGCTGAGGCCCGCGTCAGGCGTGCCCGCGTTGAAGACCGGCGCGCCCTCCAGCCGGGTGCCGAAATAGGCCGCCGTCAGCACGTAGACGAAGCTTTTGTTCCACTCGAACAGCACGTTGTAGTTCGGGTAGACGAGGAAGGCGGGGCCGTGGCGGCCCTGCGGCAGCAGGATCGAGGCGGGCAGGTTCGGTGCCAGCATCGCGCCCGACCGCGGTTTGACCCCCATGGAAGCCCATTGTGAGGCGCGCAGTTGGGTCTGGAGCCCGGTCTGCGTCCAGTCGAGGTTTTGCGGGACGGTCACCTCCTGCAGCCAGGGCTCATTCGGGCGCCAGCCAAGGGAGTGGAGCATCTTGGCCCCCGACATCAGCGCGTCCGGGGCGCTTTCCTTCAGGCGCACGTGGCCGTCGCCATCGCCGTCGACGCCATTCTCGAGGATGTCCAGCGGCAGCATCTGCACTTGCCCGATCTCGCCCGCCCAGGCCCCGGTCGTCCCCGTGGGGGAGAAGTCGCCCTTCTCATAGAGCTTCAGCGCCGCGAAGACCTGCGGGCGGAACAACTCGGGGCGGCGGCAGTCATGGGCGAGGGTGATCAGCGCATTGCGCGTGTTGAAGTCGCCCTGGAAGCCGCCGAAATCGGTCTCGAAGGCCCAGAAGGCGCTGAGGATGCCGCGGGGCACGCCGTAGGTCTGCTCGATCCTCTGGAACGTGCTGGCGTATTGCTTGCCCTTGGCGGTCCCGTTCTGGATCCGGTTGGCCGAGATCAGGCGGCGCGAGAAGGTGGTGAAGTCGAGCTGGAAGACGCCCTGCGCCCGGTCCGCCTTCAGCACCGACGGGCTCTGCTGGGCGTTGGCGAAGAAGCGGTCGACGGTGGCGCGGTCGTGGCCGCGGCTGACGGCTTCGGACTTCAGCCCGTTCACGAAGCTGGAGAAGCTTCCGCCACATTGCTGCGCAAACGCGGGCGCGCTGCTGAGGGCAAGAGCCGTGAGGGCGGCGGGAAGAAAGCGCATGAAAGACCTCGTCATCAAATCTGGTCCTGAAAGGTTAGCGATCTGGGGACGCGGGGCAATGGCGGATCGGAGGTGACGGCGTGCGGTCAGATCAGCGCCAGCAGCAGGCAGGCTGCCAGCAGGACGGCCCAGACCCGCCAGAGCAGGCGCACCGCGCCTTCGATGGCCTGTGGCCCGGGCTGGCGGTTTCCGGCCGGGTGGACCCAGGGAAAGTCCCGCATCTTGCCGCCATAGGCGCGGGGGCCCGAGAGCGCGGTGTCCAGCGCCCGCGCCATGGCCGCCTCGGGCCAGCCGGCGTTGGGGGAGCGATGCTGCCGTGCCTCGGCCACGATGGCGGGCCAATGGCGCAGGCCCCCGGTCAGGGCGGCGAGGATCAGGGCGGTCAGCCGGGCGGGGATAAGGTTCAGCAGATCATCAGTGCGGGCCGCGGCCCAGCCGAAGCGTTCGTGCTGTTCGGTCCGGTAGCCGATCATGCTGTCGGCGGTGTTCACGGCCTTGTAGATCAGGATGCCCGGCAGCCCCCCGACGAGGAACCAGAAGGCGGGCGCCACGACGCCGTCGGACAGGTTCTCGGCCGCGCTTTCGATGGCGGCGCGGCTGATGGCGGGGCCATCCATCGCAGCGGTGTCGCGTCCGACGATCCGCGCCACGGCAAGCCGCCCGTCCGCAGGGCCCAGACGCAGCGCATCGGCCACCGCCTGCACATGATCGGCCAGCGAGCGCTGTGCCAGCAACACCGCGGCGCAGAGGACCTCGGCCCAGGAGCCGAGGCAGGCAAGCACGCTGCCGATCAGCCCGGCACCAAGGACGAGCGCGAGCAGAAGCGCCACGCCGCGGGCCCGGCGGGCCGCGCCGCGGTTGAAGTACCGGTCGGCCCGGGCGATGGCGCGCCCGATCAGCACCGCCGGATGAGGCAGGCGCGACCAGAGCCAGTCCGGCTCGCCGAAGAGCGCGTCGAGCAGGAGGGCAGGGATCAGCAGCAGAGCATGGGGCATCGGCACCTCGTGGGACGGATCGAGGCGGTTCAAGCGGATTTGCGCCGGTTCGGCAAGCTTCGTTGCCGCCGCACCAACGCGGTTAATGTTTTGTTAAGCATCCTGACCGAAAACTTGACGCAGCCAGCCAGAATGCGGCGTGCCATAAGAAACGACCGGGAACGGGAAGACAAAAGACGGGGGCGGGACATTGGAATGCCGGAGGCGGTCTGCGGGCCGTCCGGTCGTCCGTCAGAATGAGGACAAGAGCATGAGCAGGGTGCTGATCGTGGAAAGCGAGCCGGGCCTCGGAGAGGTGTGGCAACGCTACTTGGAAGCGGAGCATGTGACGGTGTCGCTGGCCCATGGCCAGTCCGAGGCCGTGACGCAGTTGCTCCTGAACGAATTCGACGTGATCGTGCTGGATCTCTTCCTCGCGGAAGGGTCGGCGCTTGCCGTCTCGGACTTTGCCTCCTACCGGCAGCCCGGGGCGCAGGTGATCGTCGTCAGCGGGGAGCCGGTCTTTGCCGACGGCTCGATCTTCCGCCATTGCGGCAATGCCCGCGCCATGCTGCGCAGCGACGCCCCGGTGGAGGACCTCGCCGCCATGGTCGAACATTTCGCCATGCATTAAACGGGCGCAGACCGGGGCACTGACCGGCCCGGTCGCGCGGGGCTCAGCCCCCGATGGCGGCGCGCCCGTGCGGTGCGTCGTAGTCCAGCACCGGGTTGATCGGAATGATCCGGTAGGGGTTAATCGTGTCGTGGCTGTAGTGGTAGTGGCGCACGAAGTGATCCACCTTCACCGTCTCCGCCACGCCGGGCCACTGGTAGAGCTCGCGCAGGTAGCCCCAGAGGTTCGGGTAATCAACGATCCGCCGCCGGTTGCACTTGAAGTGCAGGTGATAGACGGGATCGAAGCGGATCAGCGTGGGGAAAAGCCGCCAGTCGGCCTCGGTCACGCGATCCCCGGTGAGATAGCGCTTGCGGCCCAGCAGGTCCTCCAGCCAGTCGAGACTGTCGAAGAGCGGGCCGACGGCCTCGTCGTAGGCCTCCTGCGTCGTGGCGAAACCCGCCTTGTAGACGCCGTTGTTCACCGTGTCGTAAATCCGGTCATTGAGCGCCTCGATCTCTCCGTGCAGGTCCTGGGGCCAGAAATCCTGACCGTCTCCGGTGATCCCGTCGAAGGCCGTGTTGAACATGCGGATGATCTCGGCGCTTTCGTTCGAGACGATGGTCTCGCGCTGCTTGTCCCAGAGCACCGGCACCGTCACCCGGCCCGAGGTCTTGGGATCGGCCTTGAGGTAGATGTCGCGCAGGTAGGGCAGGCCGAAGAGGTCATCGCCCGTGGTGCCGGGGAAATCCGTGCGGAAGGTCCAGCCTTCGCCCAGCATCTCGGGGTGGACGACCGAGACGCTGATGTGATCCTCAAGGCCCTTCAGCGCACGGAAGATCAGGGTGCGGTGGGCCCATGGGCAGGCATAGGAGACATAGAGGTGATAGCGCCCGCTCTCGGCCTTGAAGCCTGACTCGCCGGAGGGACCGGCGCTGCCATCCGGGGTGACCCAGTTGCGCCACTGCGTCGTGGTGCGCACGAACTTGCCGCCCGTCTTGGCGGTGTCGTACCACTTGTCCTGCCAGATGCCGTCGACCAGAAGTCCCATGTCACGCTCCTTTGCTTGCAGGGCTGACGTAGCGGCGCCCCGGACGCCGGCAAACCCCGATGCGGGCGCAACCTGCGTGCAGGGATGCACAAGCGGCGGGCAGGGAAGGGGGGCGGGGCCCGGAAATGGGGGCGGGGCCGGAAAGTCGGGGTCGAAAGTCCGGGCCGGTGGTGGCGCCGCCGCACCCGAGCCGCTAGAGAGGAGGGGCGCCGGCCCCTTTGCCGGTGCAGGAGGACAGACGACATGCAGACCACCCTCACATCCCTTTTGCGCGGCAGCGCCATGATCGCCCCCGCCCCGCTGATCGCAGGCCCGGCCGCGGCGCACACTGGTCACCTTGCCGAAGCGGCGGGCCATGACCACTGGCTCGGGGCTGCCGCGCTGGGCGCGGCCATCGCCATCGGCCTGTGGCAGGCGCTCAAGCATCGCGACAAGAAGCGGGAGGCGGCAGAGGAGGCCGCCGAGGACGCGGGCGAGGAAGAATTGCAGGAAGCCTGATCTCCTGCCGGTTGTACGGTGTCAGGGTCTGGGCCCTGCGCTGATGCAGCCAGACCACAAGCCGCGCCGCAGCGAGAAACGACTCGGTGGAATTCTTGTGTGCTCCGGCTATCTTAGACGGGTTCACGGCAATTTAAGGATGCGTGAGGCATCCTCCGTGAGTGCCAGGAGGATGGCCATGGAAACCTATCTGCCGAAAGAGATCCGTGAAGGACTGGAGGCGGCCCGCCGCAAGGATGAGCGCCGCAAGAGCCGCCTGCGTGTGCACGTGGGCGAAGAGACGTTCCCGGTGCTGCGCCTGTGGCATGACGGGTTCGCCCTCGCGATCGAGGATGCGCCGCACCTGCGCGGGCTGGTCGATCTCTACGATGGCGGTCGCCACCTCTCGCAATGCCTGATCGTCGCCTCGGGAGAGGAAAACGGCGAGATGGTCTATGAATTCAAGCGTGCGACCGCCGCCGCCGATGCCCCGCCGCTGGACTTTGCCCGCGACGAGGATGCGCCGGTGGCCCTGATCGGCCGCAGCATGGCCTGACGGCACTCCACGACCGACTGCCCGGGTAGCCCCGTAGTCGGGGTGTTTCGGGCGGACGGCAAGGGGCCGGACCAATTTGTCGCAGGCCCCGCCGCGCCCCGTTGGCGCTCACATCCTGTAAAGCCCCGCAGCCCGCCTGCGGGGCTTTGTCTTTTCTGCGCGGAATTTACTTTGAAAAACGGGGGCTTTCGGGTGGAATTTACAAAAATTTGGCTGGTCCGAAAATTGATTGACAGAAAAAACGCAGCAATACCGAAGGTTATAGGATCGTTTTCACCTTGTGTTAATGTGGGGTCAGGAGAATCCGCCGGGGCACCTCGGCGGGGAGGGGCGGGCCATCGGCCCGGAAGGAACGAGGAGGAGTCTCATGGAGGCAGAAACCATGACGCGGCCCGCCGTGCTCATCCTGCTGGGCCCGCCGGGCGCCGGCAAGGGCACGCAGGCGCGGATGCTGGAGGAGCGTTTCGGCCTCGTCCAGCTCAGCACCGGCGATCTGCTGCGTGCCGCAGTGGCCGCGGGGACCGATGCCGGTCAGCGCGCCAAGGCGGTGATGGAAGCGGGCGGGCTGGTCAGCGACGAGATCGTGCTGGCGATCCTGAAGGACCGTCTGGCAGAGCCCGACGTGGCCAAGGGGGTCATCCTCGATGGCTTCCCGCGCACCGAAGGCCAGGCCGCAGCCCTGGATGACCTGCTGGAAAGCACCGGTCAGAAGGTCAACGCCGCCGTCTCGCTGGAGGTAGACGACGCCGCGATGGTCGACCGCGTGGCCGGGCGCTATACCTGCGCCGCCTGCGGCGAGGGCTATCACGACAGCTTCAAGCAGCCCGCCGTCGCCGGCACCTGCGACAAGTGCGGCGGGACCGAGATGAAGCGCCGCGCCGACGACAACCGCGAGACGGTTGGCTCGCGGCTGGCGGCCTACCACGAACAGACCGCGCCGCTGATCGGCTACTATGACGCCCGCGGCGTGCTCAGCCGCGTGGACGCCATGGGCGAGATCGGCGCCATCGCGCAGTCGCTTCAGGACATCGTCGCCGCAGCCACGCGCTGAGGCCCCGATAGATTTCACGACAGGACCGCAGGCCTTTCGGGGCCTGCGCAGGAGGAGGGTGCGCCGTTTGCGGCGTGCCTCGGGATATCACAGAGAGAGGGAGGGGGCCGCCAATGGCCGATAACTCATCCAAGAACAGCTACTGGTCGGCGAACCTGCGGCTGATCATCATCAGCCTCATCATCTGGGCCATCGTGCCCTTCGGCTTCGGCATCCTGCTGCGCCCGGCCTTGATGGGCATTTCCGTGGGCGGGGCCGACTTCGGCTTCTGGGTCGCGCAACAGGGGTCGATCCTCGTCTTCCTGGCGCTGATCTTCTTCTACGCCTGGCGGATGAACAAGCTCGACCGTGAACACGGCGTCGACGAGGAGTGATCGACCATGGACCAGTATACCCTTAACCTGCTGTTCGTGGGCGCCTCCTTCGCGCTCTACATCGGCATCGCGATCTGGGCCCGTGCGGGCTCGACCAGCGAATTCTATGCCGCCGGCCGGGGTGTCCACCCCGTCACCAACGGCATGGCCACCGCGGCGGACTGGATGTCCGCGGCCTCCTTCCTGTCCATGGCCGGCCTGATCGCCTTCGTGGGCTACGACAACTCGACCTTCCTGATGGGCTGGACCGGCGGCTACGTGCTGCTGGCGCTGATGCTCGCGCCCTACCTGCGCAAGTTCGGCAAGTTCACCGTGCCCGAGTTCATCGGCGACCGCTTCTACAGCCCGACCGCGCGCCTTGTGGCCGTGATCTGCCTGATCGTCGCCTCGGTCACCTACGTGATCGGCCAGATGACCGGCGTGGGCGTGGCCTTCTCGCGCTTCCTCGAAGTGTCGAACACCGCGGGCCTGCTGATCGGTGCCTGCGTCGTCTTCGCCTACGCCGTGTTCGGCGGCATGAAGGGCGTGACCTACACCCAGGTGGCGCAGTACTGCGTGCTGATCATGGCCTACACGATCCCGGCCATCTTCATCTCGCTGCAGCTGACCGGCAACCCGATCCCGCCGCTCGGCCTGCTGGGTGAGCATCAGGACTCCGGTCAGGCGCTGCTGAAGACGCTCGACCAGATCGTGACCGACCTCGGCTTCAACAGCTACACCGGCCACCACTCCAACACGCTGAACATGGTGCTCTTCACCCTGTCGCTGATGATCGGCACCGCGGGCCTGCCCCACGTCATCATCCGCTTCTTCACCGTGCCCAAGGTGGCCGACGCACGCTGGTCCGCCGGCTGGGCGCTGGTCTTCATCGCGCTGCTCTACCTGACGGCCCCGGCCGTGGGTGCCATGGCTCGCCTGAACATCATGACCACCGTCTACCCGAACGGCGTGGCCGAACAGCCCATCGCCTATGACTCGCGTCCGGACTGGATGAAGAACTGGGAAGTCACCGGCCTGCTGAAGTTCGAGGACAAGAACGGCGACGGCCTGATCCAGTTCTACAACGACAAGAACGCCGATTTCACCGCCACGGCAGAAGCCAACGGCTGGACCGGTTCGGAACTGGTGGTCAACAACGACATCCTCGTGCTGGCCAACCCCGAGATCGCACAGCTGCCCGGCTGGGTCATCGCCCTGGTCGCCGCAGGCGGTCTGGCGGCGGCCCTCTCCACCGCGGCAGGCCTCCTGCTCGCCATCTCGTCCTCGGTCAGCCACGACCTGATCAAGGGTCAGCTGAACCCGAACATCTCGGAAAAGGGTGAACTGATGTCGGCGCGGGTCGCCATGGCCGTGGCCATCGCGGTTGCGACCTACCTCGGCCTCAACCCCCCGGGCTTTGCCGCACAGACCGTGGCACTGGCCTTCGGGATCGCCGCGGCCTCGATCTTCCCGGTGCTGATGATGGGCATCTTCTCGACCCGGGTGAACAACAAGGGCGCCGTGGCAGGCATGCTGACCGGCCTGATCTTCACCGTGGTCTACATCTTCCTGCACAAGGGCTGGCTGTTCATCCCGGGCACCAACTCGTTCCCCGACACCGTCGATGGCTCGCTTCTGGGCATCACCTCGGTCTCGATCGGTTCGATCGGTGCGATCCTCAACTTCGCGGTTGCCTTCATCGTGTCCAACATGACCGAAGACACCCCGCAGGAGATCAAGGACCTCGTGGAAAGCGTGCGCATCCCCCGCGGGGCAGGTGCGGCCACGGATCACTGATGATCCTCCCCGGTGCGCGGCCTGAATGAGGGCGGGCCGCGCATCGGACAGCCCGGTCCTTCCTCCTGTGGGGATCGGGCGCCGACGGGGGGACTTCGTCATCCCCCTTGTCAGGGACGGCGCGGGCAGTCTTCATGACCCCGCGCCGTTTCCGTCTCTGTAGCTTGGGGAGGGGCTCATGCCCGAGGACACCCAGACATTCCTTGCGGGGATACATCCCTACGACACGCTGCCCGCCGAGGAGCGCGCGCAGCTGTGCGGCATGTTCCGGCGGCTGGACGTTCCGGCAGGGAAGGTGATCTTCCGCTTCGGCGAGCGGCTGGACGGTCTCTACGTCGTGCGCGCCGGTCACGTCCGGATCGAGGGCGAACAGGGCGAGGTCCTTTCGCATCTCATGGCCCGGAACTCTTTCGGCGAACGCGGGCTGATGCGCGACGGGTTCGCCGCCTCCACCGCCATTGCCGAGGAGGACTGCACGCTCTTCCTGCTGCCCGCGGGCCGGTTCGTCGCGCTGATCGAGGCGCACGAGGCCTTCCGCCGCTTCTTCTCGCGCGGGAAGGGGGATGCATCCGCGCCGCGCCGCCCCGCGCTGACCGACATGCGCGTGGCCGAACTGATGGCCGCAGGGCCCACGACCTGCGATGCCGACACGCCGATCCGCGATGCCGCCGCCCTGATGCGCGAGCGCCGCGTCTCCTCTCTGCCGGTGCTGGAAAAGGGCGAGCTGGCCGGGATCGTCACGATCCGCGACATGTCCAACAAGGTCGTCGCCGGGGGCATTGATCCCTCCGGCCCCGTGGCCGGGATCATGACGCGCAACCCTCTGGTGCTTGCGCCCTCCGCCATCGGCTCGGACGTGCTGCACGCGATGATGGAGCACCGGATCGGCCACATTCCGGTGGTCGAGGCTGGCAAGCTCGTCGGCATCGTCACACAGACCAACCTCACCCGGGCGCAGGCCGAAAGCTCGGCCCACCTCGTGCGCGATCTGGCGCAGGCGCAGGATGTGGCCGGGCTGGCGGCCGTCACCGCCAAGATCCCCGCGCTGCTGCGGCAGCTGGTGGGCGCGGGCAACCGGCATGACGTGGTGACGCGGCTGATCACCGACATCGCCGACACGGTCACCCGCCGGCTGCTGGCCATGGCCGAGGCAGAGCTGGGCCCGGCGCCCGTGCCCTACCTCTGGGCTGCCTGCGGATCGCAGGGCAGGCAGGAGCAGACCGGCGTGTCGGATCAGGACAATTGCCTGATCCTCGACGATGCCGCGAGCGAGGCCGACATGGCCTATTTCACCCGGCTGGCGCGGATCGTCAGCGACGGGCTGAATGCCTGCGGCTACGTCTATTGCCCCGGCGACATGATGGCGACCAACCCCCGCTGGTGTCAGCCGCTGGCCACGTGGCGGCGCTACTTCGCGGGCTGGATCGCCAAGGCGGACCCGGAATCGCAGATGCTCTCCTCGGTCATGTTCGACCTGCGCGGGATCGGCGGGCAGGGCGCCCTGCTGACCCGCCTGCAGGAAGAGACGCTGGGTGCTGCTGCCCAGAACACGATCTTCGTGGCGCAGATGGTGGCCAATTCGCTCAAGCATACGCCGCCGCTGGGGCTGCTGAGGGGCTTTGCCACCTTCCGCTCGGGCGAGCACAAGGACACGATCGACCTCAAGCACAACGGCGTGGTGCCGGTGACGGACCTTGGCCGGGTCTATGCGTTGCAGGCGCGGCTGGCCGCGGTGAACACCCGGGCGCGGTTGCAGGGCGCCATGGCGGCGGGCATCGTCAGCCCGGGCGGCGGGCAGGACCTGCTGGACGCCTACGACCTGATTGCCCAGACCCGGCTGGAACATCAGGCGCGACAGGTCGCCGCCGGGGAGGCGGTTGACAATTTCATGGCCCCGGCCCGAGTGTCGGACTTCGAACGCAGCCATCTGCGCGACGCCTTCGTGGTGGTGCGGCGGATGCAATCGGCGGCCGGGTCTGGCCGCGGGGTGCCGGGGTAATGGCCGGGGGAATAACCGGCGAATAACGCGGAAGACCCGGGTCACCGGGGGAGGAGAAGACAGGCATGTTTCTGGAACTGATCGCCACATTCGTGGCCGGGCTTGCCGCGGCGGGTGTCGTGCTGCTGGTGAACCGGATCGCCGGCGGGCGGCTGCCCAAGTGGATGATGCCGGTGGTGGCGGGGCTGGTGATGATCGGCATGACGGTGTCGAACGAATACACCTGGGCGCCGCGCACCAAGGCGACGCTGCCCGACACCGCCGAGATCGTGACCGAGGTGGAGACGCAGGTCTTCTACCGGCCCTGGACCTATGTCAGGCCCTATGTCAGCCGCTTTGCCGTGGTCGATCACGCGGCCACCCTGCGCAACCCCGAACAGCCCGCGCTGCGGATCACCGACGTGGTCTTCTACCAGCGGTGGGGCGCGGTGCAGCGCCTGCGGGTGCTGGTGGATTGCGACGGCCACCGCCGTGCGGCGCTGGAGGACGGTGTGACCTTCGGCGCGGGCGGTGCCGTGGAGGGCGCCGGCTGGATCGACGCCGGGGCAGAGGATCCCGTCACACAGGCGGTTTGCGCGGAGGGCTGAGATGACGCAGCGCTGGGTCGAGAGGATGTCACTGCGCCAGCGGGTGCTGCTCTTCTTCGCCGCGCTCGGCGTCGGTGGGCTGGCCCTGATCGCGCTTGGCCTGTGGTTCGGATGGCGGCATGGGGGCGGGGCCTCGGGCTACGTGATCGCGGGGCTGGTGGCGGGGTTCGGCCTCGCCGGGCTGGTGGCCGGTGTCTGGCTGCTCTTCGACGAGAACGTCGCCAAGCCGATCGAGAGGCTGGCCGCGGACATGCGCACCCGCGCGGTGGCGGGGGTGCGCTCGGACCTCGACGCGGGGCCTGCGCGCTATCTCGGCGATCTGGGGCCCGCGGCATCGGCGCTGACGGCGCAGCTTGGCACGGCAGACCTGCAGGCGGCCGAGACGCTGGCCCGGCACACCTCGCGGCTGGAGACCGAGAAGAACCAGCTTGCCGCCGTCCTCTCCGAGATCCAGCTGGCGGTGCTAATCGTGGCCCCGGACCACCGGATCACGCTCTACGACGGCCACGCCGCCGCCTCGCTGGACGCGATGGGGCCGCTCGCGCTTGGCCAGTCGGTCTTTGACTATTTCGACGAGGCGGCGCTGCGGGCCGCCGTGGCGGACCTCGACAGCCGGGGCTATCGCCGCGACCGGGTGGTGACCCTGCCGCTGGCGGGCAATGCCTCGGGCTGGCGGGTCACGCTGCATCCGCTGAAGGCGGGGGGATACGTGCTCTCCTTCCCGCCGGAGGACGGCATTCATGCGGAGCGCCCGATGGCCTTCGACTTCTCCGCCACGCTGGGGGAGGTTCCAGCCACGATCAGCGACACGCCGCTGCGGCAGCTGATCTACGTGGTGATGGACACCGAGACGACTGGGCTGATCCCGATGCGCGACGACATCGTTCAGATCGGCGCGATCCGCATCGTCAACGGCCAGTGCGTGCCCGGCGAGGTGGTGGATACGCTCGTCGATCCCGCCCGGCCGATCCCACCGGGGGCGACGCGGGTGCACGGGATTTCCAACGCCATGGTGCATGGCGCGCCCACGATCCCCGAGGCGGTGGCCCGTCTACACCGCTTCTGCCGCGGCGCGGTGATCGTGGCCCACAACGCGCCCTTCGACATGGCCTTCCTGCACCGCTACGGCGCGCGGCAGGACCTGAAATTCGACCACCCGGTGCTGGACACGGTGCTGCTCTCGGCGATCCTCTTCGGGGCCTCGGCGACCCATACGCTCGACGCGCTCGCCGGGCGGCTGGATATCGAGATCCTTGACCGCGACCGGCACACTGCCATGGGCGATGCCCGGGCGACGTCGGAGGTGCTCTTGAAGATGATCCCGCTGCTGGAGGCGCGGGGCCTCACGACCTTCGGGCAGGTGCGGGCCGAGATGCGCAAGCATCGCCGCCTGCTGGCCGACGCCAACGACGTGCACGACGCGGGCGAGAGCTGAAGAAAGGGCGCCCCGGGGGCGCCCTTCGCGTGGGTCGATCCGGCGGACGATCCGGCGCTGACGCCGGATATGCCCCCTGTCAGGCCGGGCGCAGGCCCAGCATCTCGCGCGCCTGCGTCGTGGTGGCTACGGGGCGCTCGTACTTCTCGCACAGGTCGGTGATCCGCTTGATCAGCGCCGCATTGGAGGGGGCCAGCGTATCGCGGTCGAGGCGGATGTTGTCCTCCAGCCCCGCGCGGGCATGGCCGCCCGAGGAGACGGCCCAGTCGTTCAGGGTGATCTGGTCCTTGCCGATGCCGGCCGCGCACCATTCGCTGTCGGGCAGCAGGCGCTTCATCGTGGCGATGTAGTAGTCAAAGACATCGCGGTCGACGGGCATGGCGTTCTTCACCCCCATGACGAACTGGACATAGGGGCTGTCGGGCAGGCGGCCGTCCTTGAACATCTTCGCTGCCTGATGGATGTGCGAGAGGTCGAAGGCCTCCACCTCGGGGCGGATGCCGTAGGTCTTCATCTCGGAGGCGAGCCAGTCCACGAGATCCGGCGGGTTCTCGTAGACCCGGGTCGGGAAGTTGTTCGAGCCGACCGAGAGCGAGGCCATGTCGGGTTTCAGCGGCAGCATCCCGCCCCGCGTCTGGCCCGCGCCGGAGCGCCCGCCGGTGGAGAACTGGATGATCAGCCCGGGGCAGTGCTTTTCCAGCCCTTCCTTGAGGGCGGCGAACTTCTCGGGGTCGGAGGAGGTGGTGCCGTCGTCGTTACGCACGTGGGCGTGGCAGATCGCGGCGCCTGCCTCCCAGGCCTCCTGCATGCTTTCCACCTGTTCGGGGACGGTGATCGGCACGGCGGGGTTGTCGGATTTCTGCGGCAGCGAGCCGGTGATGGCACAGCAGATGATGCAGGGTTTGGTCATGGGGCCTCCTCGAAGCTGACCTGTCCTTTATCGGGGCTGTCGGGGCGTTTGCCAAGCATCGGGCCGCCCTCGGCGGAGCTGGAAAATTCTTCGAAGAATTTTCCCAAGAATTTTCGAAAATTCTTGGTCGCGGGGGGAGGGAGTTTGGGCGATCTCGGGGCTGGTCACCCGGCCTCGGCGGTCTCCGTTTTCTTGCAAGAAAACGGGTCGGAATTTTCGAAAACTCGCGGTCACGGGGCGGCGGGGGTGGATTGGCGCCGGTCGTGGTGCGGAGTTGGGGGAGGGGGCTGTCTGCCCCCCTTGGCCCGCTGGTGCGGGCCAATTCCCCCCGAGGATATTTGGGAAACGGAAAGCGGGGCGGCGCCGCTCTCCGGTCCGGGGTCAGGCCAGCAGGCGGCGGGCGATGACCTGTGCCTGGATCTCGGCTGCGCCCTCGAAGATGTTCAGGATCCGCGCGTCGCAGAGGATGCGGCTGATCTTGTACTCCAGCGCGAAGCCGTTGCCGCCGTGGATTTGCAGCGCGTTGTCCGCCGCCGCCCAGGCCACGCGGGCGCCGAGCAGCTTGGCCATCCCGGCCTCGAGGTCGCAGCGGCGGTCGTGGTCCTTTTCCCAGGCGGAGAAATAGGTGAGCTGGCGGGCCACCATGATTTCCACCGCCATCATGGCGAGCTTGGAGGCCACGCGGGGGAAGCTGACCAGCGGCGCGCCGAACTGCTTGCGGTCCTGGGCATATTGCAGCCCGGTGTCCAGCGCCGCCTGGGCCACGCCGATGGCGCGGGCGGCGGTCTGGATGCGGGCGCTCTCGAAGGTCTGCATGAGCTGCTTGAAGCCCTTGCCCTCTTCGCCGCCGAGCAGGTTCTCACCCTTCACCTTGAAGCCGTCGAAGCCGAGTTCGTATTCCTTCATGCCACGGTAGCCGAGCACCTCGATCTCGCCGCCGGTCATGCCGGGGGTGGGGAAGGGATCGTCATCGGTGCCGGGCGTCTTCTCGGCCAGGAACATCGACAGGCCCTTGTAGTCCGACGTCTCCGGGTCGGTCCGGGCCAGCAGGGTCATCACATGGGTGCGCGCCGCGTGGGTGATCCATGTCTTGTTGCCGGTCACCGTGTAATCGCCATCCTCGCCCTTCACCGCGCGGGTGCGCAGCGAGCCGAGGTCGGAGCCGGTGTTGGGCTCGGTGAAGACGGCGGTGGGCAAGATTTCCCCGCTGGCGATGCGGGGCAGCCAGCTGGCCTTCTGCTCCTCGGTGCCGCCGGCGAGGATCAGCTCGGCCGCGATCTCGGACCGGGTGCCGAGCGAGCCGACACCGATATAGCCGCGCGAGAGCTCTTCGGAGACCACGACCATCGAGGCCTTGGTCAGGCCGAAGCCGCCGAATTCCTCGGGTATGGTCAGGCCGAAGACGCCCATCTCGGCCAGTTCCTCGATGATCTCCATCGGGATCAGCTCATCCTTCAGGTGCCATTCGTGGGCGTTCGGCTCCACCCGGTCGAGGGCGTAGCGGCGGAACTGCTCGCGGATCATCTCCAGTTCCTCGTCGAGGCCGGAGGCGCCGACGGTGATATTGGCGGATTGCTCGATCATCAGCTCCACGAGGCGCAGCCGCGCGGCCTGGGTGTTGGCCACGTGCATCAGCATCCGCGTCTCGGCGGTGAAGAGACCGGAGATCTCCTCGCCGCTCAGCCCGAGGTCGGGCAGGCGCATGATCTCGCCCTGGCTCATGGGGATGCCGCCAGCGAGCTGGTTGAGGTATTCACCGAAGGCGATCTGCAGGATCAGCTGTTCGATCTCGCCCAGCTTGCCGGCCTCCTGAAGGCGCAGGGCCCAGGCCTGCATCTGGCGCAGCGCCTCGACATAGGTGGCGAGCCACGCCAGACCGTGGGTCGCGCCCTGCGCGGCCTCCACGGCGCGCGAGGAAATCCGGCCATCCACGCTGAGCTCCGCCGAGAGGCGGGCGCGGGCGGCGTCGAGAAGCGCTTCTGCCGGGGCCACGGAGGCCGCGGTGAGCGAAAGAAGATCGGGAAGAAGTACCGGTCCAGCCATCGGGACCTCCTGTCCATCATGTGCCATGAATCATACCTTTCCTTGGTCGATCTGCACATAGATCATTTTGCAACCGCAGCGCAATATAATTTCTTTGGTGCGCAACATTTGATCGCTTTCTTGCGTGTCGGATTTGCGGTGTCTCCTGCTCCGGGCAGTGATATGAGGCAGGCATGGATATGCTGACCGAACTCATGTCGCCGGGGGCGCTGGCCCTCTGTCTTGCCATCGCGCTGCTGGCGGGGGTGATCAAGGGCATGGTGGGCTTTGCCATGCCGATGATCATGATCTCGGGCCTGTCGTCGGTCGTGGGGCCAGAACTGGCCCTTGCGGGGCTGATCCTGCCGACGCTGGTCACCAACGGCTGGCAGGCGCTGCGGCAGGGGCCGGGGGCGGCCTGGGAGTCCGTGAAGCGGTTCCGGCTCTTCCTGCTGGTGGGGGGCTGCGCGCTGATCGTCTCGGCGCAGCTGGTGCGGCTGATCCCGGCCAACGTGCTGCTGCTGATCATCGGTGCGCCGATCGTGGTCTTTGCGCTCACCCAGCTGATGGGCAAGGCGCTGCGGCTGTCGGGATATCCCTCGCACCGGGTGGAGGCGCTGGTGGGCGGGCTGGCAGGCTTCATCGGCGGCATGTCCGGCGTCTGGGGGCCGCCGACGGTGGCCTATCTGACGGCGATGGAAACCCCCAAGAAGGACCAGATCCGCATCCAGGGCGTGATCTACGGGCTGGGGGCGCTGCTGCTGGCGGTGTCCCACGTGGGCTCGGGCGTGCTGAACCTCAAGACGCTGCCCTTCTCGGTCGCGCTGTTGCCGCTTGCGCTGGTGGGCATGTGGATGGGCTTCCAGGTCCAGGACCGGATCGACGCGGCGGCCTTCCGCAAGGCGACGCTGGTGGTGCTGCTGGTGGCGGGCGCGAATCTGGTGCGCCGGGCGCTGATGGGCTGAGGTCCGCGCGGGGCAGGGGCGCTCAGGACAGCAGCGACGGCCCTTCGCACATCTTGACCGAGATCAGAGTGTCGCCGGCCGGCACGACGGTGAAGCTCTGCCGGAGCAGGGTCTCGTCCTCCGTGACGATCTCCATCACCCAGAGCCCGGTCTGGATCTCGTAATCCTCGGAGAAGACGAACTGCGACAGGGAGGGCGTGGTGTCGAGCGTCACCACCCAGCTTTCGCGGGTGACCTGCGCGGGCCCGATGGGGGGATGGGTGATCACGATCCGGGCCCGCCGGGGCGCTGCGCCCTCGGCCAGCTGGAAACGGATGCCGAAGCCCATGCCCAGCTCTCCCGGCGCGACATGGGTGGCGAAATCGACCCGCGTGCCGGCCGGCACGAGGTTGATATAGCCCAGCTCCGTATCCGGGGCCTCGGCACGGCCATGGCTGTCATGGGGGCAGAAGAGGCCCGATTCGATCAGCTCGAGAGGGGCAGAGACGAAATCGCCGGCCTCGCTCTGTGCGGGGCCGGCGAGCCAGCCCAGAAGGGCTGGCAGGATCAGTACTGGTTGGACGATCCGGGGCAGCATCAGCCGATGGCTGCCGCTTTCACGTCGTCGTCGATGTAGGGCACGTACTGCTCGAAGTTGTCGGCGAACATCTTCACCAGCTTCGCGGCCTGTGCGTCGTAGGCTTCCGGGTCGGCCCAGGTCTGGCGCGGGTCCAGCAGCTGGGTCTTCACGCCGGTCACGGCCACGGGCACGTCGAAGCCGAAGTTCGCGTCCTTGCGGAATTCCGCATCGTTCAGCGAGCCGTCGAGCGCCGCGGTCAGCAGGGCGCGGGTGGCCTTGATCGGCATCCGCGAGCCGGTGCCGAAGCCGCCGCCGGTCCAGCCGGTGTTCACCAGCCAGCAGGTTGCGCCGTGCTTGGCGATCTTCTCGCGCAGCAGGTTGCCATAGGCTTCCGGGCGACGCGGCATGAAGGGCGCGCCGAAGCAGGTCGAGAAGGTCGGGAGCGGTTCCACGACGCCGCGCTCGGTGCCCGGGGTCTTGGAGGTGAAGCCCGACAGGAAGTGGTACATCGCCTGCGCCGGGGTCAGCCGCGAGATCGGCGGCAGGACGCCATAGGCGTCACAGGTCAGCAGGATGATGTTCTTCGGGTGGCCGCCAAGCGCGGTGTCCGACGCGTTCGAGATGTACTCGAGCGGGTAGGCGCAGCGCATGTTCTCGGTCAGCGAGCTGTCTTCGAAGTCCAGCTCGAAGGTCTCGGGATCGTAGACCATGTTCTCGATCACGGTGCCGAACTTCGAGGTCGTGGCGTAGATCTCGGGCTCTGCCTCGGCGCTGAGGTTGATGGTCTTGGCGTAGCAGCCGCCTTCGAAGTTGAAGGTGCCGCGGTCCGACCAGCCGTGCTCGTCATCGCCGATCAGCGTGCGCGAGGGGTCTGCCGAGAGGGTCGTCTTGCCGGTGCCCGACAGGCCGAAGAAGATCGCGGTGTCGACCGGGTTGCCGACGGCGTGGTTGGCCGAGCAGTGCATCGGCATCACGCCTTTCTCGGGCAGCAGGTAGTTCAGCAGGGTGAAGACCGACTTCTTGTTCTCGCCAGCGTATTCGGTGCCGCCGATCAGGATCAGCTTCTTGTCGAAGTTGAGCGCGATCACGGTGTCCGAACGGCAGCCGTGCTTCTCGGGGGTGGCCTTGAAGCTGGGGCAGTTGATGATCGTGAAGTCGGCCATGTAGCCGTCCAGCTCATCGCGCGCCGGGCGGCGCAGCAGGTGCCGGATGAAGAGGTTGTGCCAGGCCAGTTCCGACACGACGCGGACGTTGATCGCATAGGCCGGGTCGGCACCGCCGACGAGGTCCTGCACGTAGTAGTCCTTGCCCTTCATGTGCTCGATCATGTCGGCGTAGAGCGCATCGAAGCCCTCGGGCGACATTTCGGCGTTGTTGTCCCACCAGATCGTGTCCTTGACCGAGTCGGTCTTGACCACGTGTTTGTCCTTGGGGGACCGGCCGGTGTACTTGCCGGTGGTGACGAGGAAGGTCCCGCCGTTACCCAACGTGCCTTCGCCGTTCTTGATGGCGGCCTCGATCAGCGCGGGCTCGACCAGGTTGTAATAGACATCGCCCAGGCCGTTGATCCCCTGATCTTCAAGCCGGAATGCCGGGTTTACCCGTCCAAATGCCATTATCAATGCTCCTGTAGCCGCAGCGCGGGCGGCAGTGTCCGTTCCAGCGGAGCGCGCCCGCCGATCAGCGTCGACGGCGCCGATGAGGGGCCTCATAACATGTCGTTTATAAAAAGGAACAGGACGGTTTTGCGCAGTTAGCGCAACCAAGTTCGGTTTAGCGCAATCACCCGCCGACGCCCTGCTACACCCTGCCGCAGGGGAAGGCGCAGCAGGGCCCGTTCAACCTTGTGTAAGACCTTTTTGCCACATTTTCGCCACGCTCGCAGGGCCGATTCGTGTTTTGGGATTGATCGGGCGTCGCGAAAGGGCGCATATTGAAAGAAAAAATCAGGCAATTAGAGCAGCACGAGGAAATCTTTCATGTCGAAGATCGCTCTGGTCGACGATGACAGGAACATCCTGACATCCGTCGCCATGACCCTTGAGGCGGAAGGGTTCGAGGTAGAGACTTACAACGATGGCCAGGCCGCCCTGGACGCGTTCAACAAGAAACTCCCGGACATGGCTGTCCTGGACATCAAGATGCCCCGCATGGATGGAATGGACCTGCTGCAGCGTCTGCGGCAGAAAACCACCATGCCGGTGATCTTCCTGACGTCCAAGGACGATGAAATCGATGAGGTTCTCGGCCTGCGCATGGGCGCGGACGACTACGTTAAGAAGCCCTTCTCCCAGCGTCTGCTGGTGGAACGCATCCGCGCGCTGCTGCGCCGTCAGGATGCCGTCTCGGGCGAGGTCGTGGCCGAAACCGAGGACACCAAGGTCATGGTCCGCGGGGAGCTGCGGATGGACCCGCTGCGCCACTCCGTCGCCTGGAAGGGCAAGGACGTGTCGCTGACGGTGACCGAGTTCCTGCTGCTTCAGGCATTGGCCCAGCGTCCCGGCTTCGTCAAAAGCCGCGACCAGCTGATGGATGTGGCCTACGACGATCAGGTCTACGTGGATGACCGCACGATCGACAGCCACATCAAGCGCCTGCGGAAGAAGATGCGGACGGCGGATCCCGATTTCTCGGCGATTGAGACGCTGTACGGCATCGGATACAGATACAACGAAGAGTAATGGCACTCGTCGAGAGGTTCAGCTTGCGCGATGTTGCGTCCGAACGCAGCGGCGATGTCGTGCTGGGCGACGATTACGTTGCCCCCAACGCATCCGCCGAAGAGTCCCTGCGCAGCCGTCGTGAGCGGCGCAGTGCCTTTTCGCTGCGGGCGTCCCCGCTCACGCGGAAGATCATCATCTTCAACCTGATCGCGCTCAACGTTCTGGTTGCGGGTATCCTCTATCTCAACGCCTCGCGCGATTCCCTCGTGCAGCAGCGGGTCTCTTCGCTGGTGAGCGAGGCGGAATTGCTCTCGAACATCTTCGAGGCGCAGCTGCCGATCGCCACCGGCGCGCCGAAGCTCAGCGACGGGGCCGACATCACCCGCACCCTGGCCGGGCTCGACCTGCGCCCGGGGCTGGAGCTCTATGTCTTCGACGCCGAGGGCGCGCTGATCGGCAAGACCGCCGGCAACATGCTGCCCGCGACCGCCACGCAGGGCCGCACGGTGATCACCGATTTCCTGTCTTTCCTCTGGAACGGCATGACCTCGGTCTTCTCTTCCGGCCGCCGCGAGATCACGCCGCCCGCGCTGACCGACCAACTGCGCGCGCTCTCCAACGCGGCCCTGACGCAGGGCACGGTGGTGGAACGCGAGGCGCGCACCGGGGATGGCTCCACCACGCTCTTTGCCGCCGCCTCGCCGATCCGGCAGGACAGCCAGTCCGTCGGCTCCGTCGCCCTGGCCTCCACCGGTGGGGAGATCGACGCGCTTGTCCGGTCCGAACGCGAACGCGTGCTGCAGATGTTCGTGATCGCGACGCTGGTCTCGATCGGGCTCTCCATCGTGCTGGCCTCGACCATCGCCAACCCGCTCTCGGACCTTGCCGCCGCGGCGGAAGTGGGCCGCGACCGCGACACCCGCAAGAAGGCCCCGAGCCGGGTGCGCATTCCCGACCTGACGGCCCGCCCGGACGAGATCGGGCGCCTGTCGGGGGCCCTGCGCGGTATGGTCTCGGCGCTTTATGACCGGATCGACGCGAACGAACAGTTCGCCGCCGACGTGGCGCATGAGATCAAAAACCCGCTGGCCTCGCTGCGCTCTGCCGTGGGCTCGCTCCGCTTCGTCAAGAAGGACGAACAGCGTGAGAAGCTCCTCGACGTGATCGACCACGACGTGCGGCGTCTCGACCGGCTGGTCAGCGACATTTCCAACGCCTCCCGCCTCGACAGCGAGCTGGTGAAGGAAGAGGAAGAACCCTTCGACCTGCTCAAGATGCTGGGCAACTTGAACCAGTACCTTGGCGATCAGGCCGCCGAGAAGGGAATCGACTTCATCTCGGACCTGCCGGACGACAAGATCGTCATCAACGGCCTCGAGGCCCGTCTGGCGCAGGTCTTCGTCAACCTGATCACGAACGCCACCTCCTTCTGCGAAGAAGGCGACGCGATCCGGGTCTGGGCCCGGCGCCGCGAAAACCGGGTGCTGGTGGTGGTCGAGGATACCGGCCCGGGCATCCCGGACCAGTCCCTGACGAAGATCTTCAAGCGGTTCTACTCGCACCGGCCCGAGACCGATTTCGGCAACAACTCCGGCCTCGGCCTCGCGATCTCCAAGCAGATCGTCGAAGCCCATGGCGGCGTGATCTGGGCCGAGAACATCCGCCCGACGGATGCGGACATCACCTCGGAGCCTCTCGGCGCGCGGTTCGTCGTCGGTCTGCCGGTCTGATCCCGTGATGATGCGCGAGATCGCGCAGGCGGGCGATGCGCCGCTCATCCTCCATGCCAGCAGCGTGGCCCTCGCGGGCCGCGCTGTTCTCGTTCTGGGGGCGGCGGGGCGGGGCAAATCCGGCCTCGCGCTGGAGTTGATGGCAATGGGGGCGGGCCTCGTTGCCGACGACCGGACCTGCCTCACGGCGCGGGACGGGCAGGTCTGGCTCGACGTGCCCGAGACGATCCGCGGCCGGATCGAGGCCCGGCAGGTCGGTATCCTGAACGCTGAGGCCTGCGGCCCTGCGCGGCTGGCGCTGGTGGTCGATCTGGACCGTCCCGAAGGCGAACGGCTGCCGCCGCAGCGCCGGGTAAAAGTGCTGGGGTCCGAGTACCCTTTGCTTCACAATAGTCCCGCGCGGCATTTCCCGGCCGCGATTCTGCAATATCTCAAGGCCGGCCGCCACGCCTGATGGCGAGGCTGGCGCGGAGCCCGGACGACGATGAGTGATCACCCCCCTGCAGACGATCCGACCGCAGCCCGCACAGGTCTCACCCCCGCGGGCGACGCCGTTCAGGGCCGCTCCGCAGGGCCGCGCCTCGTTCTCGTGACCGGGCCCTCCGGGGCCGGGCGGTCCACCGCGCTGCGGGCGCTGGAGGACCTCGACTACGAGACCATCGACAACCTGCCGCTGTCGCTTCTGCCGCGCCTTCTGACGGGGCCGCTGCCCCGGTCGCTGGTGCTGGGCATCGACGTGCGCAACCGGGATTTCTCGCCGCAGAAGATGGTCGAGATCATCGACGAACTGGGCCGCGATACCGTCGTGCCGATGGAGGTGCTCTATCTCGACGCCCGCGCCGACGTGCTGCTGCGGCGCTACTCCGAGACGCGGCGGCGCCACCCGCTCTCCTCCGAGGAGACGGCAGAGGCGGCGATCGAGATGGAGCTGGACCTGCTGGGCCGCATCCGGGCCCGGGCCGACGTGCTGATCGACACCTCGGAGCTGACGGTCCACGATCTCCGGGACGAGATCGGCCGCTGGTTTGCCAGCGACGGAGAGCAGACGCTTGCGATCTCGGTCGAGAGCTTCAGCTACAAGCGCGGGCTGCCCCGGGGTGGCGACATGCTGCTGGACACCCGCTTCCTGCGCAACCCGCACTGGGACCGCGCGCTCAGGCCGCTCGACGGGCGGGATGCGGCGGTGCAGGACTACGTGAAGGCCGATCCGCGCTTCGCCCCGTTCTTCGACAAGCTGCTGGATCTGACCGAGATGCTGCTGCCGGCCTACGTGGCGGAAGGCAAGAGCTACTTCACCATCGGATTCGGGTGTACCGGCGGGCAACACCGCTCGGTTACCTTGGCGGAAACGCTGGCGAAGACCCTTGCGGAAAAGGGCTGGCAGGTGTCAATTAGACACCGAGAACTCGAACGGCGTCAGACCGCCGCCACGACGTGAGATGCTCAGGCGAGCGGAAGGAAACCCGGCTTTGATCGGAATAGTCATCGTCGCACATGGAGGGCTGGCCACGGAATACCTGGCCGCCATGGAGCACGTTGTCGGCCACCTGCCGGGCGTCAAGGCGATTGCCATCGAACCCAACCATGACCGTGGCACCAAGCAGGCGGAAATCTGCGCCGCCGCCGATGCCGTCGATCAGGGCGGGGGCGTCGTCATGGTGACGGACATGTTCGGCGGCTCGCCCTCGAACCTGTCGCTGCGCGCCTGCCAGCCCGAAAACCGCCGGATCCTTTACGGGGCCAACCTGCCGATGCTGATCAAGCTGGCGAAATCCCGCCATCTTGCGCTGTCCGATGCTGTTCGGGCTGCCACCGAGGCCGGTAGAAAATATATCGACAGTCAGAACGTCAGCGGAACCTGAGGCATATGAGCACGACCATCACCCGTAAGCTGAAGATCATCAACGAGAAGGGACTGCACGCCCGCGCTTCGGCGAAGCTGGTGGAAGTGGCCGAAGGCTTCGACGCGCGCGCCGAGATCTCGCGCGACGGCATGTCGGCCTCGGGCGACAGCATCATGGGGCTTTTGATGTTGGCAGCCTCGAAGGGAACCACTATTGAGGTCGAAACCTCCGGATCCGATGCCGAGGCCCTTGCCGATGCGCTTGAGGCGCTCGTGGCCGACCGGTTCGGCGAGGAGATGTAACGGCGCCCCTTGGGGCTGACGGGGAAGAGCAGGTAGCGGCCAAGTGGTAGATTCGTATCATGGCAACCGGCGCGGTGCGGGCAACATGGTGAGGCCCGAAACCTCTGCCGAGACGAGCGGTCAGACGAAGTATGACCGCCGCAGCCTGACCTATTCCAACACCTTCGAGGATCCGCTGCCGCGCAACCTGATCCGCGCGATGGAGTGGATGACCGGCAAGCTGACGATCCTGCGGCTGATCCGCAAGTTCGAGAAGCAGGGCGCGCCGCAGGGGCAGGCCTTCTGGCGGGCCTGTCTGGATGTCATGGGCATCCCGCTGACCACCCCGCAGGCGCAGATCGACCTGATCCCCGAAACCGGGCCCGTGGTGCTGGTGGCGAACCATCCGCACGGCATGGTCGACGGCATGATCCTTGCCGATCTCGTGGGTCGCCGCCGTCTGGATTACAAGATCCTCACCCGCTCGGTCCTGACGGGGATCGACGAGGTGGCCTCGTCCTACATGATCCCGGTGCCCTTCCCCCATGACGTGGACGTGCAGCGCAAGTCGGTCGAGATGCGGGCCAATGCCATGGCGCACCTGAAGGAGGGCGGGCTGATCAGCCTCTTCCCCTCGGGCGTGGTGGCGTCTTCCGAGACGATGTTCGGCCCGGCCATCGAGGCAGAGTGGAACGTCTTCACCGCGCAGATGATCCGCCGCTCGGGCGCGCGGGTGGTGCCGGTCTTCTTCCCCGGGTCCAATTCGCGCTGGTACCAGATCGCCACCCGGCTGTCGCCGATCCTGCGGCAGGGCCTGCTGCTGCACGAGATCGTCCATGCGCTGAACAAGCCGCAGGCGCCGGTCGTGGGCGCGCCGCTGACCGATGCTCAGATGGAACGGCTGCAGAGCGATCCGCGCGGCTTCATGGCCTGGCTGCGGCAGCACACGCTCGACCTCGGGGCCTAAGGAGGCCCGCGCCAGCCGTCCTCAGCTGCGGAACCAGCGGAAGACGGCAGAGGCCAGCCAGCCCGCCACCACCGCGATGACCAGCGACAGGATGCCGTAGACAACCGGCTGGTTCTTGGACAGCGCGAAGAGCCACCGCTCCAGCCCCACCTTGCGCACGTCGATGACCGTCTCGAAGTGAGAGACGACGCGGCCGTCGCGGGTCAGGAAGATCCGGGTGGGATAGGAGCCTTCGGTCAGGTTCGACGGCAGGGTGATCTTGGTGCGGAACAGGGTCTGCTGGTCGAAGGTGACCGCCCCTTCAAGCTGCTGGTAGACGCCCTCGTCCTCGCGGATGCGGATCAGCGCCTCGGTGAAATTGCCGGGATCGGCGACGAACTCGCTCACGCCGACGGAGCGGACCGCGCGGGGGATCGACACCTCGTGGCGCAGGTCCTCCGTCTGGGAGAGGATTTTGCCCAGCGGCCCCGTGGTGGCCACGGCATAGAAACTGGGCGCGCGGTCGATGCGCACCGTGTCGGCGTTCACCCAGATACCGGCCTTGCGGGCCTTGCGGTGCAGGGTGACCGGGCCATCCGGGCCGGCAACGGTGATGATCACCTCCATCGGCGTTTCCGGGATCGGCGTCTGCCGTTTCACCGCGCCGAAGACAAGGATCTCTGACCCGTCGAAACTGGCGGTGATCGCCACCCGGTTCTGGGACAGGCCAAGGACGACTTCCTCGTCTTGCGCGCGCAGGGGCAGGGCGCTGATCAGGAGAAGCAGGAGGAGGGCCGCGATCCGCATCTCAATCCCCGATCGTATAGAGTTCGGAGGGGGTGAGCAGCAGGTCGAGGGCAATCTTGCCGCAGACCAGCAGCACGAGGGCCGCCAGCAGGATGCGCAGTTGCTCGGCCTTCATGCGGGCGCCGATCCATGTGCCGGCCTGCGCCCCGATGACACCGCCAAGCAGCAGCAGCACGGCCAGCGCCATGTCCACCGTCTGGTTCGTGATCGCGTGCAGCATCGTGGTGAAGGCAGCCACGAAGATGATCTGGAAGAGCGAGGTGCCCACGACGACCTTGGTGGGCATGTGCAGCAGGTAGATCATGGCGGGCACCATGATGAAGCCGCCGCCGACACCCATGATCGCGCCCAGCATCCCCACCGCCGCGCCCACGAGGAAGGGCGGAATGACCGAGATGTAGAGGCCGGAGACCCGGAACCGCATCTTGAAGGGCATCTTGTGCGCCCAGTTGCGGTGCCTTGTGCGCGGCGTCGCAGGGCCTGCACGCTTGGCCCGGCGGATGGCGTTCAGGCTCTCGACGAACATCAGGGCGCCGATGATCCCGAGGAAGATCACGTAGCAGAGCTGCACCAGCAGATCGACCTGCCCGATGGCCTTGAGCATGTTGAAGATGAAGATGCCGAGCGCCGATCCGACAAGGCCGCCGATCAGCAGGACGCTGCCCATCTGGAAGTCCACGGACTTGCGCCTGAGATGGGCGAAGAGCGCTGAGACCGAGGAGGCGACGATCTGGTTGGCCGAGGTCGCCACCGCGACCGCCGGGGGAATGCCCACGAAGAAGAGCAGCGGCGTGATCAGGAAGCCGCCGCCCACGCCGAACATCCCCGACAACACGCCGACCAGCCCGCCGATCCCCAGAAGGAGATAGGCGTTCACCGAGACCTCAGCGATGGGAAGGTAGATCGTCATGATCTTTCCTAGCCGGTATTGCCGCGTCGTCGCAACGGGCGATGATTTATGGGCCCCATAGAAGAACGCGCCCCATGGGGCGCGTCCGGTCAGCGTTCCTTGACGTAGGGCTGCCCGCCAGCCCGGGGCGGGATCGCCTTGCCGACGAAGCCGGCGAGGATCACCACGGTCAGGATATAGGGCAGCACGTCCATCACCTGCACCGGGATCACGACGCCGCCGATGTTGATGTTCTGGTAACGCAGCGCCACCGCCTGCAGCAGCCCGAAGAGCAGCGTGGCGTAGAGCGCGTACCACGGCCGCCACTTGGCAAAGATCAGCGCGGCAAGGGCGATGTAGCCCCGGCCGGCCGTCATGTCCTTGGTGAAGCCCGCCTGCAGCCCGGTGGCGAGGTAGGCGCCCGCCAGCCCGCAGAGCACGCCGCAGATGACGATGGCCGCATAGCGCAGCCGCACGACCGAGACACCGGCCGTGTCCACGGCGGCGGGGTTTTCACCCACCGCGCGCAGGCGTAGACCGAAGCGGGTGCGGTAGAGCAGCCACCACGTGGCGGGCACGCAGAGGAAGCCGATGTAGACCAGCGCCGAGTGGCCCGAGATCAGCTCGTAATAGAGCGGGCCGAGGATCGGCACCGGCTGCAGCGTTTCGGCGAAGGGCAGGGTGATCGGCGTGAAGCGGGCCCCGCCGAAGAGCGAGGGCGTGCGGCCACCCTGCTGGAACCAGTCCTGCGCGATCAGCACCGTGATGCCCTGTGCGAACATGGTGATCGCCACGCCCGAGATCAGCTGGTTGCCGCGGAAGGTGATCGAGGCCAGCCCGTGCACCAGCGACAGCAGCGTCGAGGAGACCACCGCCGCCAGCACGCCCAGCCAGACCGAGCCGGTGACATAGGCGATGGCGCCCGAGAAGAGCGCGGCGATGAGCATCTTGCCCTCAAGCCCGATGTCCACCACGCCCGCGCGCTCGGAGTAGAGCCCGGCGAGGCAGGCCAGCAGCAGCGGCGTGGCCAGGCGGACGGTCGAATCGAGGACCTGTAGCAGCGTCATGTAATCCATGGCTCAGCCCTCCTGCCGGCGGCGCAGCGCGAGGAACAGCCGTTCCAGCGGCAGGCGCACCATGTTGTCGAGCGCCCCGGTGAAGAGGATCACCAGCGCCTGGATCACCACGATCAGCTCGCGCGGGATCTTGGTCCAGAGTGCCAGTTCGGCGCCGCCCTGGTAGAGGAAGCCGAAGAGGATCGCGGCCAGCAGCACGCCGAAGGGATGGTTGCGCCCCATCAGCGCCACGGCGATGCCGATGAAGCCCGCGCCCTCGGTCGAGTTCAGCACGAGGCGCTCTGCCTCGCCCATGACGTTGTTGACCGCCATCATGCCCGCCAGACCGCCCGAGATCAGCATGGCGATCATGATGATCTTGACCGGCGAGATCCCGGCATAGACTGCCGCGCTCTCGCTCTTGCCATAGGCGCGGATCTCGTAGCCCAGCTTGGTGCGCCAGATCAGCAGCCAGACCGCGACACAGGCCACGAGGCCGATCAGGAAGGCCACGTTGGCCGGGGCCGCCTTAGAGAAGTTGATGCCGATGGGCGCGAGGATCTCGTGCAGGGTCGGCAGGTTGGTCGCCTCGGGGAAGCGCGCGGTGGCCGGGTCCATCGAGCCCATGGGCTTGAGGATGTTCACCAGCAGGTAGTTCAGCAGCGCGCCCGCGATGAAGTTGAACATGATCGTGGTGATCACGATGTGGCTGCCGCGCTTGGCCTGCAGGTAGGCCGGGATCGCGGCCCAGAGGGCGCCGAAGGCCGCCGCGGCAAGACCTGCGCCAAGTACCGCCAGCGTCCAGTGCGGCCACGGGATGAAAAGACACATCAGCGCCACGCCAAGGCCCCCCAGCGTCGCCTGACCTTCACCGCCGATGTTGAACAGCTGCGCATGGTAGGCGACCGAGACGGCCAGCCCGGTGAAGATGAAGTTGGTCGCGTAATAGAGCGTGTAGCCCCAGCCGTAGGTGGAGCCGAGCGCCCCGTCGACCATCAGCTTGAGCGCCGCGAGGGGGTCTTCGCCGATGGCGAGGATCACCAGCGCCGAGATCAGCGCCGCCAGCAGCAGCGAGATGAGCGGGATCAGGACGATATCCGCCCATGCCGGCATCTTGTCCATGGATCAGGTCTCCGTTCCGGTGGAGGGGCAGGGGGGCGTCTCAGCCATTGGGCGGCGTCTCCCCCTGTTCCACGGCTTCCATGTTTTCCTCGATCGCCTTCCAGGCGGGCTGGTCGGGTTCGCCCTCGATGCCTGCCATCAGCAGGCCCAGTTCCCGTTCGTCGGTCTGTGCCGGATCGCGGAAGCCCATGATCCGGCCGTCGAACATGACCGCGACCCGGTCCGAGAGCGACATGATCTCGTCCAGCTCGACCGAGACGAGGAGGATCGCCTTGCCCTGGTCGCGCAGGCGCACGATTTCCTGGTGGATGAACTCGATCGCGCCGATGTCCACGCCGCGGGTGGGCTGGCCCACCAGCAGCAGGTCGGGATTGCGCTCGATCTCGCGGGCGACGACGATCTTCTGCTGGTTCCCGCCCGAGAAGTTCTTGGCCGCGAGGCGCGGGTTGGGCGGGCGCACGTCGAAGCGTTCCATCTTGCCCTCGGTCTCGCGCAGGAGGCCCGCGTTATCCATCAGCGGGCCCTTCTGGTAGGCGGGATCGCGGTGATAGCCGAAGGCCACGTTCTCCCACGCGGCAAAGTCCATGATCAAGCCTTCGCGCTGCCGGTCTTCCGGCACATGGGCGATGCCCGCCGCGCGCCGGGCCATGCCGTCGGCGCTGGGGCCGGACAGGGCCAGCGGCTGGCCGTTCAGGGTGATCTCGCCCTTGGCGTTCAGGATCTGGCCGCCCAGAACCTGCATCAGCTCGGACTGGCCGTTGCCCGCCACCCCCGCGATGCCGAGGATCTCGCCCGCGCGGATGTCGAGGGAGATGCCGCGCAGACGCTCCACCCCCTGTTCGTCGGTGACCTGCAGGTTCTTGACCGACAGGATCGTCCCGCCGGGTGTCGCGGGTTTCTTGTCCACGCGCAGCAGGACCTTGCGGCCCACCATCAGCTCGGCCAACTCCTCGGGGCTGGTCTCGGCGGTCTTCACGGTCGCCGTCATCTCGCCGCGGCGCATGACGCTCACCGTGTCGGTGATCTCCATGATCTCGCGCAGCTTGTGGGTGATCAGGATGACCGTCTTGCCCTCCTTGCGGAGGTTGTCGAGGATGCGGAACAGGTGGTCGGCCTCGGCCGGCGTGAGCACGCCGGTGGGCTCGTCCAGGATCAGGATCTCGGCCTGCCGGTAGAGCGCCTTGAGGATCTCGACACGCTGCTGGTGCCCGACGGAAAGCTGCTCGATCACCGCGTCGGGATCGACGTTCAGCTCGTACTCGCGCGACAGGTCCGTCAGCGAGCGCCGCGCTTTGGCCAGCGAGGGGCGCAGGAGCGGGCCATCCTCGGCGCCGAGGATGACATTCTCGAGGACGGTGAAATTCTCGACCAGCTTGAAGTGCTGGAACACCATGCCGATGCCCGCCGCGATGGCGGCCTGGCTGTCGGGGATGGACGTGGGCTTGCCGTCGATCAGGATCTCGCCGCGGTCGGCCTTGTAGAACCCGTAGAGGATCGACATGAGCGTGGATTTACCGGCGCCGTTTTCGCCGATGATCCCGTGGATCGTGCCCTTCTTGACCGAGATCGAGATGTCCTTGTTGGCCTGGACGGGTCCGAAGGCCTTGGAAATCCCTCTCAGTTCAATGGCTGGAGCGGCAGTTGCCTGCCGCTCCTGTGTCGTCGTTGCGCCGGTCACGGGATTACTGGACCGGGCAGGTGCTGTCGGTCATGTAGTCGTGCACCGCGATCTCGCCCGAGGCGATCTTGGTGGCGGCGTCGTCCACGGCGGCCTTCATCTCGTCGGTGATCAGCTCTGCGTTGAACTCGTCGAGGGCATAGCCCACGCCGCCGTTCGACAGGCCCATCACGTTGATGCCGACCTCGAGGTCGGTACCGGCCTTCATCGCGTCATAAACCGCGTTGTCGACGCGCTTCATCATCGAGGTCAGGACCGAGCCGGGGTGCATGTAGTTCTGGTTGCTGTCCACGCCGATGGAGTAGATGCCTTCGTCCGCAGCGGTCTGCAGCACGCCCACGCCCGAACCGCCGGCGGCGGCATAGACCACGTCCGCGCCCTGGCTGATCTGCGCCTTGGTCAGCTCCGAGCCCTTCACCGGGTCACCCCATGCGGCGGGGGTGGTGCCGATCATGTTCTGGATCACGGTCGCATCGGGGTTGGCCGCCTTGACGCCCTGCGCATAGCCGCAGGCGAACTTGCGGATCAGCGGGATGTCCATGCCGCCGACGAAGCCCACGGTGCCAGACTTGGACGCCATCGCGGCCATCATGCCGACGAGGTAGGAGCCTTCGTGCTCGTTGAAGACGACCGAGCGGACGTTGGGCTGGTCGACGACCATGTCGACGATGGCGAACTTGGTGTCGGGGTAGTCGGGGGCGACTTCACCCAGCACGTCGCCGAAGGCGAAGCCGGTCATGATGATCGGGTTGGCGCCCGATTCGGCGAAACGACGCAGCGCCTGTTCGCGCATCGCTTCCGAGGTCATCTCGATCTCGCGGAAGCTCTCACCGGATTCTTCGGCCCAGCGGGTCGCGCCGTTGAAGGCGGCTTCGTTGAAGCTCTTGTCGAACTTGCCGCCCAGATCGTAGATCAGCGCAGGTTCGGCGGCGACGGCACCGGCGGTCAGGGCGAGGCCCGCGGCCGCGCCGAGGAATTTCGTCATCAGGGTCATTGTCGTCTCCCGGTTGGTAGAGGCGCCCGGTGCACTTGTCCGGCCCGGTCGCGCCTTCGGATCTTGGTTGATCAGACACGATTTAGGACTGACGGCCCTTTGGGGGTCAATAGCAAACTGGCCCGCCCCGGCGTTGGATTGCCTAACGGAACCGGGGGTTACGTCAATTGCTTGCTCAGGATTTCAGCATCCACGGGATCGCCTTGCGGCGTGTGGTAGTAGCCCCGGCGCCGTCCGGTAAGCTGCCAGCCCGCGCCGGTATAGAGGCCGCGCGCCGCTTCGTTCGTCACCGCCACCTCGAGGAAGGCCGTCGCCGCCCCCCGTGTCCGCGCCGTCGCCTCGAAGGCGGCCAGCAGGCGGGCCCCGCTGCCTTGGCGGCGCGCGGTGGGGGCGACGGCGATGGTCAGCAGTTCGGCCTCATCCGCGATGACGCGGCCAAGGATGAACCCCGCCGCGCCGTCTGTCTCGACAAAGCAGAGCGGCGAGGCGAGGAAATCCGCGAAATCCCGGGCCGGCCATGGCGCAGGCATGACGAAGCTCGCCCCGTGGATGCGGGCGAGGTCCTCGGGGGTCATGTCAGAACCCAGTTCTGGCCCCAGTTCAGGCCCCTGTTCAGGCATCATCGAGGATACGCGGTGCCGGGTCGCGCGGCGGGGCGGCATCGGCTGGCTTGAGGTAGAGCGGCGCGGGGGCGGCCAGCCCTTCTGTCGCGGCCTGTGCGGCGACGCGGGCGATGGCCTCGGCCAGCGCCGGGCCTGCGGGGGGCAGGGCGGGATCGCCGGCCTCTGCCGCGGGCAGCAACTCGGGCGTGCCGCCGGGGGCGAAGACATAGAGATGATCGCGCGGCGCGGGAACGGCGGCGCTGCGCCAGGGGGCCAGCAGTGCGATGGCCTCGAAGGTGCTGACCCCGACGGCGGGGATGGCGAGCGAGAGCGCCAGCCCGCGCGCGGCAGAGACAGAGATGCGGATGCCGGTGAAATTGCCCGGGCCCACGCCCACGCCGATGCGGTCAAGCTCGGCCCAGGTGACGCCGCCCTCGGCCAGCACCTCCTCCAGCAGGGGGAAGAGCCGTTCGGCCTGGCCGCGGGTCATCTCTTCGGCGCGGGCCACCAGCAGGGTGTCACCCCGCAGCAAAGCGGCCGCGCAATGCGCGGCCGATGTGTCGAACCCGAGGGTCAGAAGATCGGACATGAGACCGGGTCAGACCGCCACGGGGCGGACTTCGGTCACTTCCGGGATGTAGTGCCGCAGCAGGTTCTCGATCCCCATCTTCAGCGTCAGCGTGGACGAGGGGCAGCCTGCGCAGGCGCCCTGCATGTGCAGGTAGACAACGCCGCGGTCGAAGCCGTGGAAGGTGATGTCGCCACCGTCCTGCGCCACGGCGGGCCGCACGCGGGTGTCGAGCAGTTCCTTGATCTGGCCCACCACTTCGCCGTCGGGGCCGTCATGCTCGGCATGGCCGGCCGGGGCGACGCCCTCGCCTGCCATCACGGGCTGGCCGGACTGGTAGTGTTCCATGATCGCGCCGAGGATCGCCGGCTTGATATGGTCCCATTCCGTTGCTTCGGTCTTCGTCACGGTGACGAAGTCATTGCCGAAGAAGACACCGGCAACGCCGGGCACGGAGAAGATGCGGGTCGCGAGCGGCGACGCGGAAGCGCCCTCGGCGGTGGGGAAATCGGCTGTGCCGGTGTCCAGCACGGTCTGACCGGGCAGGAACTTCAGCGTGGCGGGATTCGGGGTGGATTCGGTCTGAATGAACATCTGTGGCCCCTGTTTTGCTGTGGAACCCTATATGCGCCTCGTCCTGCGCCGGGTCAAGGTTTGGAACGATTCTAAATTGGCGGCCTGAGTGTCTGCCAGTGCCCGGGTCAGGTGATGGCTTCGAGCCGTTCCTTGGACATGTCGCCGGGCACGATGGTGACAGGCACCGGCAGGCTGCCTGAGTTGCGCGACATCTGGGTGACGAGCGGCCCGGGCCCGGCCTTTTCCGTCCCCGCCCCAAGGACCAGAACGCCGATCTCGGGGTCTTCCTTGATCTGGGCGAGGATCTCGGGCACGGCCTCGCCTTCGCGGATCACCAGTTCCGGGTCGATGCCCTGCCGGTCACGCATCCATTTCGCGAAGACCTCGAAATGCGCCACGATCCGCTCGCGGGCCTCCTCGCGCATGATGTCGCCCACGCCGAGCCAGTGGTTGAATTCCTCCGGCGCGATGACCGAGAGAATCGCCACGCCGCCGCCGGTGTTGGCGGCCCGCATGGCGGCAAAGCGCATGGCGTTCAGGCATTCACGGCTGTCATCGAGGACGACGAGAAACTTGCGCATGGTGATAGACCCCTCTTCGGCGCGGATCATGACAGCCGGGCGGGGGGCAGGCAATGGGCTAGCGCCACGGGGGGACGGCAAGCCGCGCCCGGGTGGGGCGGCTGGCCCCAGGGCCGCGCCAACAGGGCTTGCACGAACGCCTCCTTCCGCTATACCCCGCCCTCGCGCGGAGGGCCGGATGGCCGCGGCAGCCTGCTGTCGAGGAAAGTCCGGACTCCACAAGGCAACGGTGCCGGGTAACGCCCGGCGGGGGCAACCCCAGGGAAAGCGCCACAGAAAACAGACCGCCCTGGCCGGACCATCGGGTCCGCCTTCGCGAGAAGGGGCAGGGTAAGGGTGAAACGGTGGGGTAAGAGCCCACCGCGGGACGGGCAACCGGACCGGCACGGCAAGCCCCACCGGGAGCAATGCCAAATAGGGACCCCGTCGCGGGCCGGTCGCGCAAGCGATACCGCCGCAGGATCGCCTTGGTTCGAGGGTCCGGGTTGGCAGCTATAGGCGCGGGGGCGATCCCGCGTTCAGATGAATGGTCATCCAGGGGATTTTTTCCCCGGACAGAATCCGGCTTACAGGCCCTCCGCGCAAAAAATCACAGCCCCGAGGGAACCCGTTGCAGGCGTTCCGGAATTTCACGCCAGCGAGAGGCCGCGGGCGGCGGCGTGATCATTTTTCCGCCGATGATTTCCGGGCTTGGCGGCGCTAACATGCCAATGTTCAATGATTTTTTCCGGGAACCCTCGGTGAGGCGGCGGGTTGTGCTGCCGATGACAACGCGGCCTGCCACATCCCTCGAACGGCGGGCCTTCCTGAGGAGGACGAAGTTATGAAAACCATGTTCCAGACCACCAGCCGCGCTGCCCTGATCGCCCTGATTGCTGCCGCACCGATCTCTGCCGCATATGCCCAGACGGCATCCGAAGAAGCCCCCGCCGACGCCCAGATCATGCCCGAAGCCGATGCCTCTGCCTCGGCTGATGTGACCGCGCCGGAGACCGGTGCCGCCGACGAAGTGGCCGCAGAAGAAACGATGCCCGCCGATCCGTCCACCGACATGGCGTCGGACGACATGATCCCGGCAGACGGTTCCACCGACATGGCCGCCGACAGCACGATGCCGGCCGACAGCGCCACCGGCATGGGCGCCGATGTGGGCACCGACATGTCCGCCGACACGGATATGGCCGCCGCCGAAGAGCCCGCCAAGCCGGTCGATGGCCAGATCACCATGCAGGACGGCGACACGATCCTTGCGCAGGACCTGCTGGGCGCCACCGTCTACAACGACATGGACGAGAACGTCGGTGACATCTCCGACTTCATCATCTCCATGGACGGCAACGTTGAAGGCGTCGTGATCGGTGTCGGCGGCTTCCTCGGCCTCGGCGAGAAATCGGTCGCCATCGAGATGGCCGCCCTCGACGTGGTGGCAGATGATGCGGGCAACCCGCGCCTCGTGACCTCGGCCACCCAGGCCGATCTGGAAGCCGCGCCCGAGTTCGTCACTGCCGATGAACAGGCCGCTCAGGCCGACAACGATGCCATGATGAACTCCGGTTCGGCTGGTACCACGGCCCCGGTGGAATAATCCGGCCCGATCTCCGGGGCCGCATGACAGGTCCCATGCAGGGGGTGGCTTCGGCTGCCCCCTTTTTCGGTCCGCCCCGCGTCCTGGGGGGAGGGGCCGTTTTTCTGCCTATTCCGCCAAAAACCTCTCCGATGGTGGTTGACTCATCGTCGGGCATCGGTAAAAGGCGGGCTTCATGAGATTTCACGGGCGACGTGCACCCTTCAGGGTGCCGCACCCCGCGCAGGAGAAGACAAATGGCGAAGCCGACCACCATTAAGATCCGCCTGAACTCGTCCGCGGGCACGGGCCACTTTTACGTGACCAAGAAGAACGCTCGCACGATGACCGAGAAGATGACCGTACGCAAGTACGACCCGGTCGCGCGGAAGCACGTCGAGTACAAGGAAGGCAAGATCAAGTAAGCCCTCCGACGGACTGACAAGATGCAAAGCCGCGCCCTTCCAGAGCGCGGCTTTTCTCTTTCCGGGTCGCGCCCTGTCTCCCTCTTCCGACAGGACATGATCCCATGTGTGACACGCTCACGATCCGCCCCGCCGCGCCCCCGGATGCCGAGGCCCTCAGCCGGTTATTGAGCCGGTCCTACCGCGCGCTGCTGGCCACCGACTACGCCCCCGCGCTCCTCGCCGAGGCGCTGCCCTACATCGGGCAGGCCCGGCCCGCACTGCTGGGCTGTGGCACCTACTTCCTCACCCAGGACAGCGATGGCCGCCTGATCGCGGCCGGTGGCTGGACGGACACCTCGCCCCACGGGCGGGCCGCCCGCACCGGCGAGGCCCACATCCGCCATGTGGCCGTCGATCCCGACGCCATCCGGCAGGGCCATGGCCAGCGGCTGCTGGGCCATATCTTGGCCCATGCCCGTCACGCCGGGGTCACGCGGCTGCATTGCCTCTCAACGCTCACCGCCGCCCCGTTCTACCGGGCGCAGGGCTTCGAAACGCTGGCCAAGGTCGAAACCCGCCTCGTGCCGGGCCTCTATTTCCCGGTGGTCCAGATGCAGCGCAGCCTCGCCTGACGTCTTCATCCACTGTTCGCAAATATCCTCGGGGGGAGGGGCCGCAGGCCCCGGGGGGCAGACAGCCCCCCCCCTCACACGCCGGAGGCCCGCGCAGCCGATTGCCCAGGGGCCGCAACTCCAGATGCGGTCCCGCCCGGGGGCGGGGCAAAGAAAAAGGGCCGGTCCCGCAGGACCGGCCCCCGAAAGGCATCAGGCTGGAGGGCTTACTCGCGGTTGCCCATCAGCTGCAGCAGGAACATGAACATGTTGATGAAGTCCATGTAGAGGTTCAGCGCGCCCATGATGGCGGCCTTGCCCAGCCATTCGCTGTCGCCGGTGTGGGCGTGCTGCAGGTAGGTCACCTTGATGTTCTGGGTGTCATAGGCGGTCAGGCCGGCGAAGATCAGCAGGCCGAGGATGGTGATCCCGAAGGCCAGTGCGCCCGAGCCGATGAAGATGTTCAGGATCGAGGCCACGACGAGGCCGATCACACCCATGATCAGGAAGGAGCCCCAGCCGGAGATGTCCTTCTTGGTGGTGTAGCCCCAGAGCGACAGGCCCGCGAAGGAGATCGAGGTCACGAGGAAGACCTGGGCGATCGACATGCCGGTGAAGGCCACGAAGATCCAGCTCAGCGACAGGCCCATGACGGCGGCGAAGGCATAGAAGAAGAGCTGTGCGCCGGCGGCGGACAGGCGATTGATGGCCGCGCCGAAGGCGAAGATCATGCCCAGCGGGGCGAACATGATGATCCAGCCGAGGATGTTTGGCTGCAGGGTCATCGGATCGCGGAAGATGCTCAGAAGCTCGGGGCTGGAGCCGACGGCCCATGCCACGAGGAAGGTCAGGAACATGCCCACGGACATGGTGCCGTAGACCTTGTTCATGTGGGCGCGCAGGCCCTCGTCAATCGCGGCGCTGCGCGTGCCGGCAGCAGTGCGCATCGTGTTGAATTCAGCCATTCAAGCCTCCCGAAAACAGGTACGCGTCCCGATTGGGACAGTTCGCTTGGAAATATCGGGAAGGAAGGCGCGTATTTCAAGAACTTGTGTTCCCGAAATAGATGCATCTGTCTGACATTTACGTCAGCGCCCGCCGGTTTGGCCAAATGGGCCGTTCCGACGGGCGCAGGGCCCGTGCATCGGGCCGGCGAACCGGAGGGTGGGCACCCGCGGACGCTGCGAGGGGGCGCAGTCTGCGGGCGGTCCGGTCCGTATCAGGGCTGGGTCAGCCGCGCAGGCCGCGCAGGTCCCAGGCCGGGCGCTGCGATTCCTTGAGCGCCTGGGCACGGGTGACCCCGATGTCGTTGAGCAGGGCGTCGTCCAGCTCAGCCAGCTTGCTGCGGCTGCGGGACACGGCCATGAGGGTGAACAACCAACCCAGGATCGCAAATTGCGGCCGGGGGGTCGTCACGGTGCGGGTGTTGAGTTGCGTGAAGGTCGCCATCTTCCATCCTTTCCGTTTGCTGATAAGTCCGGCGTCTTGAATTATTTCTGTTGATGGATATGGCCCAGTATGATCAATATTGAAAATGAATGTTCCTTCGGTCTGACATCAAGAACGGTGATGTAATGCGAAATCTGGATATGACCGCACTGCGCAGCTTCGTGGCGGTGGCCGACCACGGCGGCGTCACCCGGGCGGCCGGCGTTTTGAACTTCACCCAGTCGGCGGTCTCCATGCAGCTGAAAAGGCTGGAGGATCTGCTGGGCCTCGCGCTGCTGGACCGGGCCAACCGCAAGGTGGCCCTTACCGCGGAGGGCGAGCAGCTGCTGGGCTATGCGCGGCGCATGGTCGAGATGAACGATGAGGCCATGTCGCGTCTGACCAGCAAGGTTTTCGAGGGCGAAGTCCGACTCGGGGTGCCCCATGACATCGTCTACCCGGTGCTGCCCCGGGTCCTGCAGCGCTTCAACGCCGAGTTCCCGCGCATGAAGGTGCATCTGGTCTCGGCCTATACCACCTCTCTCAAGGAAGACTTCGCGCGCGGAGAGCTGGACATCATCCTCACCACCGAGGTCGCGGTGGGCGAGGGGGGCGAGACGTTGGACCAGCGCCCGCTGGTCTGGATCGGCGCGCCTGATGGCACGGCGTGGCGGCAGCGGCCTCTGCGGTTCGCCTCCGGCCGGCACTGCCTGTTCCGCCCGCGTGCGATTCGCGCCCTCGAAGAGGCCGGCGTCGACTGGGAGAATGCCGTCGAGACCGACAGCGATCGCACCGTCGAGGCCACGATTTCCGCCGACCTTGCCGTCGGTGCGATGATCGAGGGCACCGAGGCCTCCTATCTCTCGACCATCGAACATGGGGGCGACCTGCCGCAGCTGCCGGCGCAGAACATCAACATGTATCTCCAGCCCCGCACCGCGGGCGAGGTGACGGAGCGCATGGCCGACATGCTGCGCAACGGCTTCCGCTGCAAATAGGTCAGATCGTGATCACCACCTTGCCGGTGGAGCGGCGGCTGCGCAGCAGCTCCAGCCCTTCCTCGGCGCGGTCCAGCGGAAGGAGGTGGCTGATGTGGGGGCGAATCTTGCCCTCCTGATGCCAGGCGACCAGCTTGGCGAGGCTCTCGGTCAGGACCTCGGGGCGGAACTTCAGGTAGCCGCCCCAGTAAAATCCCATCAGGTCGATGTTCTTCACCAGCATGTGGTTCGGCTTCACCTCGGGCAGCGTGCCGCTGGCAAAGCCGATCAGCAGGATGCGGGCCTCGGGCTTGCAGGCGCGGAAGGCGGCGGTGAAGAGGTCTCCGCCCACCGGATCATAGACCACATCCGCCCCGCCGAGCGCCTTGACCTCGTCCCGCAGGTCCTGCGTGCCGCTGTCGATCAGGTGGTCGGCCCCCGCCTTGCGGGCAATCTCCAGCTTGTCGGCGCCGCGTGCGCAGGCGATCACCCGGGCGCCCATCAGCTTGCCGATCTCCACCGCCGTCAGCCCCACGCCGCCCGCGGCCCCCAGCACCAGAAGGGTCTCGCCGGGGGCGAGTCGTGCTTTGTGCGCCAAAGCAACGTGACTCGTGCCATAGGCGATCTGCAGCGCCGCCGCGTCTTCGAAACTCATTGTTTCAGGAAGCGGGACAGCCCGGTCGACTGCAAAGCACCCGTACTCGGCGAGTCCGCCGGACCCGCCGAAGATCGCCACCCGGGTTCCGTCCGGTGGCGCGCTGGTGTCTGGCCCGGATTTGATCACGGTCCCCGACACCTCCATACCCATGGTAAACGGAAGCGCGGGCATATCCTGATATTTTCCGTCGATCATCAACGTATCGGCGAAATTCAGCCCGCAAGCCTTTATTCTGACGAGTATTTCGCCGGGCCCCGGTTCCGGGATCGGCGTGTCCGTCCAAACCGGGCCTGCGCCGAAAGACGTGATTTGCAGTGATTTCATCCGCGCCTCATCTGATAGAGCGGGCACAGGTTAGGGGCGATTGGTCACGGCGTGCAATCTTTTGCAGTGGCAAAGGCGCTCGTGCCCCTGTCGCGGGGTTGCGTAGCTGGCCACAGCTATGCAGCTTACCCGCTAGAATTGTTGCTGCCGCGCGGAAGTACTCGCGTGTCGTGTGTATCTTTCTTGATTTGAAGGTCAAAGCTGTTACGATCAACGCCACGCTGAAGGGATGCACGGCGTAATTTAACTAGGGTCTGGGTTGGGGCGGCGTTTTGGCGCTCCTCTTCTTGTGCCCATACTAGTAAGGTAGTTGAAGGAGCCGCCATATGACTCACCCTGTCGATGTTCATGTTGGTAAACGCATCCGTCATCGTCGCTGGCTTGTCGGTATGACCCAGCAACAACTGGCAGAGCGTGTTGGGATCAAGTTTCAGCAGATCCAGAAGTACGAGACCGGTGCCAACCGTGTCAGCGCCTCCCGCCTTTGGGACATCGCGGATGCGCTCGACGTGCAGGTCAGTTTCTTCTTCGAAGGGCTGGAAGATGGTCAAGCCGAACGTGAGCAGGGCAATGTGCCCGCCGATCTGATGGGCGACAAGGAAGCCCTGGACCTCATCCGGTCCTATTACTCCATCCCGGAGAATCAGCGTCGTCGCCTGTTCGAACTCGCCCGCGTCCTGTCCGACGTGGCTTGAGCGAACGGCTCTGCTGCGGTAGCCCTGCCCTCTGTAGCACAGAGGCGGGGCCGACATGACACCTGAGCAGATCGCAGACATCATAGACACGGCCCATGCGTTGGCAGATGCCGCACGCAGGGCCGTGTTGCCCCATTTCCGGCGTACGGATCTGACGGCGGACAACAAGGATGCCGCGGCCTTCGATCCCGTCACCGTGGCCGACCGCGCCGCCGAGGCCGCCATGCGCGACATCCTCGCCGCCCGCCGTCCCGAGGATGGCATCCTCGGAGAGGAGATGGGCAACGTCGAGGGGACCAGCGGCCTGACATGGGTGCTCGACCCGATTGACGGCACCCGCAGTTTCATCAGTGGCACACCCACCTGGGGCGTCCTCATCGCCCTCTCGGACGAGAGCGGCCCGATCTTCGGCATCATTGACCAGCCCTACACCGGCGAACGTTTCGTCGGCGGCCTCGGCCTGTCCGAGATGACCGGCCCGCTTGGCAAGGTGGCCCTCGGGGCGCGCCCCGCGCGTGCGCTTTCAGAGGCGACGCTCTTCTCCACCTTCCCCGAGGTCGGCACCCCCGCCGAGGGCGCCGCCTTCCGCGAGGTGGCCAAGGCGGTGCGACTGGTGCGCTATGGCACCGATTGCTACGCCTATGCGCTGCTGGCGGCAGGCCAGATCGACCTCGTGATCGAGGCCGGTCTGCATCCCTATGACGTGGGCGGCCCGATCGCGGTGATCGAGGCCGCGGGCGGCATCGTGACCAACTGGGCGGGCGGTAAGGCCCATGGCGGGGGTCGGGTTCTGGCGGCTGCCAATGCCGAGGTCCACGCCGCGGCGCTTGAGATCCTGTCCGAAGCCGGGCTCGACCGATCGTAGGTCGGGTGGGCTAACGGCAGGCGCCAACAACCGGGGGCAGTGAGAGGGGCGAGCGCCCCGTCACGCTGGCGCGACGGGGCCGCTTCTGCGTAACTGGGGGAAGAGACCCAGCCGCCGGAGGCCCCCATGACCGAGACCCTGATCCGCGGTGCGGACCGCATCCTGACCATGGACGACGCGCGCCTCGAACTGTCGGGCGCCGACATCCTGATCCGGGATGGCAAGATCGTGGCGCTGGGGCAGGGGCTGGACACCACGGGCGAGGTCGTCTCGGCCACGGGCTGCGTCGTCACGCCGGGCCTCGTGAATACCCACCACCACCTCTACCAGAGCCTCACCCGCGCGGTGCCCGGCGGGCAGGATGCGCTGCTCTTCGGCTGGCTGCGCACGCTCTACCCGATCTGGGAGCGCTTCGGTCCCGAGGAGGTCTATGTCTCCGCCCTCACCGGGCTGGCCGAGCTTGCGCTGTCGGGCTGCACGATGACCTCGGACCATCTCTACCTCTATCCGAACGGTGCGCGGCTCGATGACACGATCGCCGCCGCGCGCGAGATCGGCCTGCGCTTCCATCCCACCCGCGGTGCCATGAGCATCGGCGAAAGCGCGGGCGGCCTGCCGCCGGACAGCCTCGTGGAGCGGGAGCCCGCCATCCTCGAGGATATGATCCGCGTGGTCGATGCCTTCCACGATCCCTCCGAGGGTGCCATGGTCCGCGTCGGCCTCGCGCCCTGTTCGCCCTTCTCGGTCAGCCGCGAACTGATGCGCGACGCCGCGCTGCTGGCCCGCGACAAGGGCGTCATGCTGCACACCCATCTGGCCGAGAACGACGAGGACGTGGCCTATTCGCTGGCCACCTTCGGATGTCGCCCCGGTCAATATGCCGAAGACCTCGGCTGGACCGGCGCGGACGTCTGGCACGCCCATTGCGTCAAGCTCGACGGGCAGGAGATCGACCTCTTCGCCCGCAGCGGCACCGGCGTCGCCCATTGCCCCTGTTCCAACTGCCGTCTCGGCTCGGGCATCGCGCCGGTGCGCGCCATGCGCGATGCGGGGGTGAAGGTGGGCCTCGGCGTCGATGGCTCGGCCTCGAACGATTCCGGCAACCTCGTGCTCGAGGCCCGGCAGGCGATGCTGCTGCAGCGTGTCGCCCGCGGGGCCGATGCCATGTCCGCCCGCGAGGCGCTGGAGATCGCGACGCGGGGCGGGGCGGATGTACTGGGCCGTCCTGACTGCGGCCGCCTCGCGCCGGGCAAACGCGCCGATATCGCCGTCTGGGATGTCTCGGGGGTGGAAAGCGCGGGCAGCTGGGATCCGGCCGCGCTGCTTCTGGCCGGTCCCACGCGGGTGCGCGATCTCTTCGTTGACGGCCGCGCGGTGGTCCGGGATCATCAGATGGCGACGGTTAGCCTTTCCTCAATCCTCGCGCGACAGACTGCCCTTGCCACGGCCCTCATGGGCTGACCCTTGCCCGGAAGGCATGTCATGATCCAAAGGACCTCCCGCATTCTTCACCGCGGACAGACCCCGCGACACGCCCTCTGCATTCTTCGGCGATGGGGCAGGGCGCTTGGCGCTTGCCTCATCGGCCTCTGCCTCGCGTTGCCCGTGGCGGCCTCCTCGATCCCCAACGGGCTCCGCTTCACGGTCGATCCGCGCGCTCAGGGGCAGGCCAGCGCCTCCCTCGCCGGGGAGGTGAACGAGATGCGCCGCCAGCAGGGGCTGCCCCTGCTGCGCAGCCTCGGAGAGCTGGACCGCATCGCCGCCGCCCGCGCCGCCGACATGGCCCGGAACGGCTATTTCAGCCACTACGACGCCCGTGGGGAAACGGTGATCAAGCGGGTGCGCGAGTCCGGCCTCTCCTCCTGCCGGACATCTGAGAACATCGCCTTCGGACAGGACACGCCGCTGCAGACCGCGATCGAATGGATGCGCAGCCCGGGCCACCGCAAGGCCATGCTCGACAGCAAGGTGGACTACATCGGTACGGCCCGCGCCGTCGCACAGGGCCGCGCCTACTGGGTCGCGGTCTTCTCCCGCCTCTGCTGATCCCGCCTGCGCCGCGTCAGCGCGCAAGCCGTGGCTGACCGGGGCCACTCGCGCCCCGCGCCAATGGAGCCACTCAGCCCCTCTCATCCACTGTTCCCAAATATCCTCGGGGGAGTCGCGTCAGCGACGGGGGCAGACAGCCCCCTCTGCGTCCTCACCGTGCATCTCACGATACAGAAGTGCGCCGACCACCTGACCCCGCGCGGGACGCCTCGGCTCCTGCGTGAGTGTCGCCATGATCCCGGGGACGGTCGCGGTGATACGGGCGCCCCCAACTGACGTTCGGCTCCGGCACCCTCGCGGACGTGTATCCGGCCCTCTCCAACAGGCGGCGAGGCTACCCGACCGTCAGTCTTCCTCGAAGGGGTCCCACTCGTCCTCGACCTCGGGCAGGGCCTGCGCCTCGGCCTCGGCGGCGAGGGCCTCGGGCGTCCGCACCTCGAGGATCTTCGCCTTCGGGAAGGCGGAGAAGAGCGCCTGCACCAGCGGATGGGCGGAGGCCTCGGCCTCGATCGCCAGCCGCTGCGCATCGCGCTTCTGGGCGATGGTTTCCTCACCCGGCTCATTGCTGACGATGACGGCCCAGCGGTTGCCGGTCCAGCGCTGCAGCGCGCTGCCCAGCTTCTGGGCGATGTCCTTGGGCGCATCGTCCGTCGGGCGGAACTCGATCCGTCCGGGGCGATAGCTCACCAGCCGGATGAAGGTTTCCGCCTCCCATTGCAGCTTGGCGTCGCGGTGGGCGCGGATCAGTTCGATGACATGGTCGTAGGTCGGGTAGCGGGCCAGCGCCGCCTCGGCCTCCTGCGCGCGCAGGGCGACAGGGCCGCCGCCGCCACCACCGCCCGCGGGACGGCCATAGGCCATGGTCGCGCCCGCGCTCCCGGCCGGACCACCCGTCGCTCCCCCGTTCGGCCCCCCGTAGGCGCCTCCATTCGGGCCCCCGTTCTGGCCCCCATCGGGGGCCGCGCCCGGTCCGCCTGCGGGCCCGGAGGGCATCGGCGGCGGCGGGCTGTCCTGCAGCCGCCGGATTAGGTCCTCGGGCGAGGGCAGCTCGGCCACGTGGGTCAGCCGGATCACCGCCATCTCGGCGGCCATCATCGCGTTCGGCGCGACCGAGACCTCCTCCAGCGCCTTCAGCAGCATCTGCCACATCCGCGTCATGGCCCGCATCGGCAGCCGGTCCGCCAGTGCCAGCCCGCGTTCGCGCTCGTCAGGGCTGACGGTCGGGTCCTCGGCGGCATCGGGGGTGATCTTCACCACCGAGATCCAATGGGTGATCTCGGCCAGGTCGCGCAGCACCGCCATCGGGTCGGCGCCATCGGCATATTGCGCGGAAAGCTCGGCCAATGCCGCGGCCGTATCGCCGCGCATGATCGCCTCGTAGAGGTCCAGCACGCGGCCCCGGTCGGCGAGGCCCAGCATCGCGCGCACCTGGTCCGCGGTGGTTTCGCCCGCGCCATGGCTGATCGCCTGGTCCAGCAGCGAGGTGGCGTCCCGGGCCGAGCCTTCGGCGGCCCGCGTGATGAGCGAAAGCGCGTCATCGGTGATCTGGGCGCCTTCGGAGGTGGCGATTTTGCGCAGCAGCGCGATCATCACCTCGGGCTCGATCCGGCGCAGGTCGAAGCGCTGGCAGCGCGACAGGATCGTCACCGGCACCTTGCGGATCTCGGTGGTGGCAAAGATGAACTTCACATGCGCGGGCGGCTCTTCCAGCGTCTTGAGCAGCGCGTTGAACGCGCTGGTCGAGAGCATATGCACCTCGTCGATGATGTAGATCTTGTAGCGCGCCGAGGCCGCCCGGTAGTTCACGCTGTCGATGATCTCGCGGATGTCGTTGACGCCGGTATGGGACGCGCCGTCCATCTCCATCACGTCGACGTGGCGGCCTTCCATGATCGCGCGGCAGTGTTCGCACTGGCCGCAGGGCTCGGTCGTGGGGCCGCCCTGGCCATCGGGGCCGATGCAGTTCATGCCCTTGGCGATGATCCGGGCGGTGGTCGTCTTGCCCGTCCCGCGGATGCCGGTCATGATGAAGGCCTGCGCGATCCGGTCGGCGGCAAAGGCGTTCTTGAGCGTGCGTACCATCGCCTCCTGGCCGACGAGGTCGGCGAAGGTCTCGGGGCGGTATTTCCGCGCGAGTACCTGGTAGGCGGGTTTGGTTTCGGTGGCGTCGCTCATGTTCGTTCCGGGCCCTGCTTCACCGCGCCAAGGTAAGGGGAGGGCGCGCCAAGATCCACCCGATAGCGGCTTCCCCCGGGCTTGCGGTGTGATAGTCTCCGCCCATGCAGGCCAATACCCCGTCCGACATCGCGAACGCCGCCCCCGCAGGCAGGCTTTACTGGAGCCTTCTGGCCCTCTGGGCGCTGGCCTTTGCCGGGTCCTTCGCCATGCCTGCGCTGATCACCGTCTCGACGACCGGCTTCGCGCCGGGGATCGGGCGGGTGCTCTGGCTCTCGGGGCTGCAGTGCCTCGCCTCGCTTCTGGCGCTCGTGATTCTCGTCCGTGGCCGCGGGCTGGCCCCGGGAAGCACCGCGCGTCGGCTGCGCTGGCTGCCGGCCGGGCTGGCGATGCTCGTGCTGGCCGTGATGATCGCCATGACGATCTCGGCAGACATGCGCTAAAGGGGATAAGGTGAGAGGCTGGACAACGACCCAAGCGGGGCTCGTTACGGCTGCTTCCTTCCGGACCTGACCGGGTTGGCGAGGTGCCTGCCCGCGCCAACCTCTCGAGCGGCGATATAGGAAAGACGGGCGCCTATTGCAACCCGTCCCATCCACTGTTCGAAAATATCCTCGGGGGGTGCGGGGGGCAGACAGCCCCCCGTCCTCGATCCCGATCCCGCGGTCAGAGCGTGATGCGGAACCGCGCAAAGCCGTCGGGGCCTTCGCCCGCCGGTTCGATCTGTACGCCCTTCACCTCAGCGGCATAGTCCGCCGCCTTCGGGCCGGTGTCGAAGAGCACGGTGGTGCCGTCCATCGGCGCGAAGGTCCAGTTGGCATCGGCGGAGGGCTCGATCGTGCCCTGTTCCACGATGTAGCGCACGATCACGTCGCGGTTGGTGTCCGGGCCTTCGAAGATGATCGTGTCGCCCATGGCGCCGGGGAAGCTGCCGCCGCCGGAGGCGCGGTAGTTGTTGGTGGCCACGACGAACGTCATGTCGTCGGTCACCGGCGCACCATTGTAGGTCAGGTTCACGATCCGGCTGGCGTCGGGGTTCGCCATCTCGCCCTTGGCCGTGAAGCGCGACGGCTGGCTCAGGTCGATCTGGTAGCTGACCCCGTCGATCACGTCGAAGTTGTAGCTGGGGAAATCGCTGTTCAGCAGGACCTGATCGGCCTCGCCGGGGGTGATCTGGTTGAACATCCCGGCAGACCGCTCCAGCCAGCCCTTGAGCTGAGCGCCGGTGATCTTCACCGCGCGGATCGTGTTCGGATAGAGGTAGAGATCCGCCACGTTCTTGATCGCCACGTCGCCCACGGGCACGTCGGTGTAATACTCAGGGCCGCCCCGGCCACCGGCCTTGAAGGGCGCCGCGGCGGAGAGCAGCGGCAGGTCGGCATATTCCGTCCCCGCCAGCATCTGCTTGATGTACCAGGTCTGCGCGATCGAGACGATCTGCACCGAGGGATCATCGGCTACGAGGGCGAAGTAGGAGTAAAGCGGGGCCGAGGTCTTGCCGACGGCGCGGCGGACATAGGCCAGCGTTTCCTCGTGCTGCTGCCGGACGGAGCTTTCGACCGTGTCGACGCTTTCCACCAGCGGGGTGATCGAGCGGTCTTCGTTGCGCTTGTAGATCGGCCGCGTGGCGACCTCATGCATCAGCACGCGCCAGCCGCCGCCGTCACGTTCCAGCATCAGGTCGATCACGCCAAGGTGCGAGCCCCAGAAGCCGCCCATGGTGGCGGGCTTGCCGTGGATCTCGCCCTTGGCCGCATCCACGGCGGCATAGCCGTCGTAGGTGGGGGAGGGGAAGACGAGGTGCGAGTGCCCGGTGAGCAGCGCATCGATCCCCTCGACCTCGGCCAGCGGCACGGAGGCATTCTCCATCCCCTCGCTGTGGTCGGCAGAGCCGATGCCGGAGTGGCTGAGCGCGATGATGATGTCGGCGCCTTCCTCCTTCATCTGCGGCACATAGGCCCGGGCGGTCGCGACGATGTCGCGGGCCTGCACGTTGCCTTCGAGGTGCTTGCGGTCCCAATTCATGATCTGCGGCGGCACGAAGCCGATCAGGCCGACGCGGATCGGATGTTCCACGCCCGAGCCGTCGGTGACCATCCGATCGAGGATCACGTAGGGCTTCAGCAGGGTCTTGTCGCCGGTCGGGCTGGCGGCCATCTCCTTGACCACGTTGGCCGAGATGACGGGGAAATTGGCGCCCGCGACCGACTTCATCAGGAAGTCGAGGCCATAGTTGAACTCGTGGTTGCCCAGCGTCGAGGCGTCGAAGCCAAGGGTGTTCATGGCGGCGATCACCGGGTGGATGTCGCCCTCCTTCATCCCGCGCTCATAGGCGATGTAGTCGCCCAGCGGGTTGCCCTGCAGGAAGTCGCCGTTGTCCAGCAGCATCGAGTTGGTCGCCTCGGCGCGGATGTCGGCCACATGGGCCGCGGTCCGCGCCAGACCCACGGTATCGTCGGGCCGGTCGGCGTAATAATTGTAGGGGAAGACATGCACATGCAGGTCGGTCGTCTCCATGATGCGGAGATGCGCCTGATTCACGGCCGCGCGGGCCGAGAAGGGATGCAGGCTCAGCAAGGATGCGCCTGCCATGGACTGTGCCAGAAAACTCCGGCGCGAAAGGACTTTGCTTCTAAACGTGGTCATCGCCTGCTCCTTGATTCCTCTGCTGGAATACTAGACACCAGCATGACGCAGGTTTGACGGACAGGTCAAAAAACAACGTTGGGATCAAGGCGACGTGACGATACCCGGCTGTGTACGGCCCGGGACGCGCGGGCCGAGGGCGGACCCCCCTGTTTCATGGGGCGCGCGGCCGGAAAGGGCGATATGGGCGGACTTCAGGACGAGGTGACCTTCGGCGGGTCGGGGCTGGACCGGGCGGCGGAGCTGCGCGGGCGCGACGATCTGGCGGCACTGGCCGGGGCGGGTGGCGCCTGCCTGCTGTTCTGGCGCGGCATGGTGCTGATGGCGGGGCCGCGGGTGGCGCGGCTGCCGCTGGACCACCCGGTGTTGCAGGATCGCGAAACCCAGCCCACCCTTCTGGGCCGGGAGGAGGGCGCGCTGACCTTCGCCCTCGACATCTCGGAATGGGCGCCCGACCTGCCGCCGGACTGGCGCCCGGGCATGCCGCCGCCGCCCCACCCCGAGATCGAGCCGGGGTTTGCCTTTGGCGACCTGCGCGCCGTGATGGCCGACCTGACCCCGCGCGAGGCGGAACTGGCGGCCACGGCGCGGGCGCTCTTCTCGTGGCATTCCACCCATCGCTTCTGCTCGCAGTGCGGCCAGCCCTCGGTGGTGATCCAGTCGGGCTGGCAGCGGTCCTGCCCGGCCTGCGGTGGCCAGCACTTCCCGCGCACGGACCCGGTGGTCATCATGCTGATCACGCGGGGAAACTCGGTTCTCCTTGGCCGGTCGCCCGGCTGGGTCGAGGGGATGTATTCCCTGCTCGCGGGCTTTGTCGAACCGGGCGAGACGCTCGAGGCCGCCGTGCGCCGCGAGGTCATGGAAGAGGCCGGCATCAAGGTGGGCGCGGTGCGCTACCAGCTGTGCCAGCCCTGGGCCTTCCCGAATTCGCTGATGTTCGGCTGCACCGGCGATGCGCTGACGGAAAAGGTCACGCTGGACCCGGCGGAACTGGAGGATGCCCGCTGGTTCCACCGCGACGAAGTGGCCCGGATCTTCTCGGGTCTGCATCCTGACGTGCGCCGTCCGCGCCGGGGCGCGATTGCTGAATTCATCCTGCGCAACTGGCTTGCGGACCGGCTGGATTGACGCCAGATTGCCCCCGGGGCAGAGCTAAGGAACAGGACCGCCATGAAACTGACGGTGAAGGAAGATATCGAGGCGCCGATCGAGTACGTCTTTGACCGATGCGCCGATTTCGAGACCTTCGAACGGGGCGTTCTGCGCCGGGGTGCCAAGATCGAACGCAAGGACGGCGCGACCGAGATCGCACCGGGGCTGACGTGGGCCGTGTCCGCCGAGTTCCGGGGCCGCGCGCGCAATTTCGATGTGACCCTCAAGGAATACGATCGGCCGAACCTGCTGGAATTCCTCGCGGAATCGGACAGCTTCGGGGCCGAGACGGTGCTGGAGTTCGTGGCGCTCGCCCCCGGGCGGACGCGGATTTCCTGCAGCTTCGAGGTGAAGCCCAAGACGCTGTCGGCGCGGCTGATGGTGCAATCGGTGAAGATGGCCAAGTCCAACCTGACCAAGCGCCTGTCGCTGCGACTGGCGGATTTCGGCGAGGAGATCGCGGCCAGCTACCGGGCCACCACGCCCTCGGCCTGACGCTCATATCGCCGGGATACGAGATGGAAAAAGCCGCGCGGGGGGACCTGCGCGGCTTTCGTCTGTCTGGCGATGTCGGGGCTCAGGCCCGGCGGGCGTCCGCCGGGTAGACGCCGAGGATCTCCATCTCCTTGGTGAAGAAGCTGAGTTCCTCCAGCGCGCGCTGGACGGGCGGATCCTCGGGGTGGCCCTCGATGTCGGCGTAGAACTGCGTCGCCGTGAAGGAGCCGCCCTTCATGTAGCTTTCCAGCTTGGTCATGTTGATGCCGTTGGTCGCGAAACCGCCAAGCGCCTTGTAGAGCGCGGCCGGAATGTTGCGGACCTGGAAAACGAAGGTGGTGACCATGCCGTGGTCTCCGCGCCGGGTGGTGTCCATCTCGGGCGACATGACGAGGAAGCGGGTGGTGTTGTTCTGGAAGTCCTCGATGTGCCGGGCCAGCACGTCGAGGCCATAGATTTCGCCCGCCAGTTCCGAGGCGAGCGCGCCAAGCGACGGGTCGCCTGCCTCGGCCACGTGACGGGCCGAGCCCGCGGTGTCCGCGCCGGTTTCACGGTGGATCTTGTGTTCGCGCAGGAAGTCCTGGCACTGGCCCAGAAGGACGGTGTGGCTCATCGCGGTGCGGATGTCCGACACCTTGGTGCCTGGCAGGCCCAGCAGGTTGATATGCACCCGGACAAAGGCCTCCTCGATGATGTGGAGGCCGGATTGCGGCAGCAGCGTGTGGATGTCCGCGACGCGGCCGTAGGTGGAGTTCTCGACCGGCAGCATGGCCAGATCCGCCTCGCCGTTGCGCACGGCGTCGATCGCATCCTCAAAGGTCCGGCAGGGCATTGCTTCGTAATCGGGCCGGGCCTGGTGACAGGCCTGGTGAGAGTAAGCGCCGGGTTCCCCCTGGAATGCGATGCGTCTGGTCATGGAACTGTCTTTCGGTTAAACCTTTTCCCGGGAGGAGGCCCGGGCGTTTGGTCGCGGTTCGTACACCTTGCCAGACGCGAGGGGAAGCGGGTAGATACGCGCTGGAGGGCTACCGACATTCATTGAGAAGGCTAGGGCGCGCATGTTCGACACGATGACGATGACCAAGGTACTGGGGGGATTCTGCGGGGCGCTTCTGGTGTTCCTGCTGGGCAAGTGGGCTGCTGAGGAGATGTATACCATCAGCGGCGGCCATGGCGCTGAACACGCTCAGGCCTATGTGATCGATACCGGTTCCGCCGAAGGTGGCGCTGCCGCCGCAGAAGGGCCGGCCTTCGAGGAAGTCTTCGCCTCCGCAGATGCCGGCGCCGGCGCACGCGTCTTCAACAAGTGCAAGGCCTGCCACAAGATCGACGGCTCCAACGCAACCGGCCCGCACCTCGACGGTGTCGTCGGCCGCGCGATCGACAGCGTGGACGGCTTCGGCTACTCCGGCGCGCTGGAGCAGGTCGGCGAGACCTGGACGCCTGAAAACCTGAACCATTTCCTCGAAAACCCCAAGGGCGCGGCGCCCGGCACCAAGATGTCCTTCGCCGGTCTGCCCAAGGTCGAGGACCGCGCGAACCTGATCGCCTACCTGCAGGGTCTCTGATCGCTGCAGCCTGAGGGCACCGATTTCAGGGCCGCTCCCACCCGGGGGCGGCCTTTTCGATTCCGCCGCCGCGATGTCCGGAAAATGCGCATTTTCCGGTCCGTTTTCTTCGAAGAAAACGGGCAGGGCGGCCGGGCAGGGGCCCCGACGCGGCCGATGCGCACCCGTTCACGGGAGTGTCACGCATTCTCGCCTTGAAGTCCTGCGGGGCTCCTTTAGCTTGTGACCCCAGATGTTTCTGTCGTCTCACCGGAGGATCTTGATGCGGACTTTGCCCCTTACCCGGACCCGTCCGGCTGCTGCGACGGCCGCGAGAGCGCTGGACGCGAGGGAGGGCCGCCTGCGGCGTCAGGTCGCAGGGCTTCTGACCCTTGGCGCCCTCGTCACGGGGCTGGCGCTGGCCAATGCCGCCCGTGCGCAGGACGCAAGCGATGACCCGGTCATCAAGAGTCACGGCTATTCCTACTTCGGTGAGCTGAAGTATCCGGCCGACTACGCCCATTTCGACTACGTGAACCCGGACGCGCCCAAGGGCGGCGAACTGGCGATCTCGGCGGCGGGCACCTTCGACAGCCTCAACCCCTATTCGGTTCGCGGCCGGGCGGGGGCACTCTCCTCGACGATGTACGAAAGCCTGCTGGACGGCACCGCGCCCGCCGACGAATACGGCGCGCAATACGGGCTGCTGGCCGAGAGCCTCGAATACGACGCGGACAAGACCTGGGTCATCTTCCACCTGCGCCCCGAGGCGACCTTCTCGGACGGCACGCCGGTGACGGCCGATGACGTGGTCTTTTCGCACAACCTCTTCCTCGAACAGGGGCTGCCCTCTTACGCCGCTGCGGTGAAGAAGCGCGTGCTGACCGCCGAGGCGCTGGACGAACATACGGTGAAGTTCACCTTTGCCCCCGACATCTCGCGCCGCTCGCTGATTGATCAGGTCGGCTCGACGCCGGTCTTCTCCAAGGCGTGGTTCGAGGAAACCGGCGCCCGGCTCGACGAGCCGCGCATGGAAACCTCGCCCGGATCCGGCCCCTACATGCTGGACAGCTACGACGTGAACCGCCGCATCGTCTACAAGCGCAACCCGGACTATTGGGGCGCGGACCTGCCGGTGAACATCGGCCGGCACAACTTCGACACTATCCGGGTCGAGTATTTCGCGGATGAGGCGGCGGAGTTCGAAGCCTTCAAGGCCGGGGAATACAGCTTCCGCACCGAGGGCAACTCGCGCCAGTGGGCGACCGGGTATGACTTCCCCGCTGTGCAGAAGGGCTGGGTCAAGACAGAGGACCTGCCCGACGGGACGCCGCCGGACAACTCGGGCTTCGTCTTCAACCTTGGCCGCGACATCTTCAAGGACAAGCGCGTGCGCGAGGCGATCGCGCTGGCCTACAACTTCGAATGGTCGAACGAGAGCCTGCAATACGGTCTCTTCAGCCAGCGGTCCTCCTACACGCAGGACACGCCGCTGATGGCCGAGGGCGTGCCGGACGGCGAAGAGAAGACCTTCCTCGAAGAGCTGGGCGATCTCGTCCCGGCCGAGATGCTGACGGAAGAGCCGGTGACGGCCCATACCTCCGATCCCGCGCGGCTGAACGACCGGCGCAACCTGCGCCGCGCTGCGGGCCTGCTGGAAGAGGCGGGCTGGACCATGGGCCCGGACAACATTCGCCAGAAGGATGGCAAGCCGCTCCGCATCCAGTTCCCGATCAACTCCTCCGGTTCGGCCACGCTGAACTCGGTGGTGGAGACCTATGCCCAGAACCTCGCCCAGATCGGCGTGGACCTGCAGGTGCAGAAGGTCGACCCCTCGCAGTTCACCCTGCGCCGTCGCGAACGCGATTATGACATGATCTATGCGGCCTACCGGTCCTTCCTCGGTACCGGCACCGGGCTGATGCAGATGTATGGCTCTGCCGAGGCAGCCTTCTCGGTCTTTAACCCTGCCGGGCTTGCCAGCCCGCTGGTGGACGAGATCATCGAGAAGTCGCTGCGCACCGACAGCCTCGAGGCGCAGGATGTCTCTCTCCGGGCGCTGGACAGGGCGCTGCGCTACGAGTTCATCATGGTGCCGACGTGGTACAACCCCAGCTACTGGGTGGCCTACTACGACATGTACGAATACCCCGAGGAGCTGCCGCCCTACGATCTGGGCTACATGGACTTCTGGTGGGTGAACCCCGACAAGGAAGCGGCGTTGAAGTCCGCCGGCGCGCTGAGGTAAGCCGACCCTATGGGAGCCTACATTCTTCGACGCCTGCTTCTGGTGATCCCCACGTTGCTGGGGATCATGGTGATCAACTTTGCCCTGACGCAATTCGTGCCCGGCGGGCCGATCGAACAGATCATCGCCCAGCAGGAAGGGCAGGGGGACGTGTTCTCGGGCTTCTCCGGGGCTGGGCAGGACGGGATGAACTCCGCCGCCGCCGCGGGGAGCGAGACCTACGCCGGGGCGCGGGGCCTGCCGCCCGAGTTCATCGAGAAGCTGGAGAAGGAATTCGGCTTCGACAAGCCGCCGCTGGAACGCTTCCTGACGATGATGTGGGGCTATATGCGCCTCGACTTCGGTGAGAGCTACTTCCGCTCGATCTCGGTCGTGGACCTCGTGCTGGAAAAGATGCCCGTGTCGATCACGCTGGGGCTCTGGTCCACGCTGATCGCCTACCTGATCTCGATCCCCTTGGGGATCCGCAAGGCGGTGCAGGACGGCTCCCGCTTCGACACATGGACCTCGGCGGCCGTGATCGTGGCCTATGCGATCCCGGGCTTCCTCTTCGGCATCCTGCTGCTCGTGCTCTTTGCCGGGGGCTCCTACTGGCGCATCTTCCCGCTGCGCGGCCTGACCTCGGACAATTTCGCGGACCTCTCGCTGATCGGGAAGATCCTCGACTACCTCTGGCACATCACCCTGCCGGTGATCGCCTCGACCATCTCGGCCTTTGCGACGCTGACACTGCTGACCAAGAACTCCTTCCTCGACGAGATCAAGAAACACTATGTCATGACGGCCCGCGCCAAGGGCCTGAGCGAACGCCGCGTGCTCTATGGCCATGTCTTCCGCAACGCGATGCTGATCGTTATCGCGGGCTTCCCCTCGCTCTTCATCGGCGTCTTCTTCGGCGGTTCGGTGATCATCGAGACGCTGTTCTCGCTCGACGGTCTCGGCCGGCTGGGCTTCGAGGCGGCGGTGGCGCGGGACTACCCGGTGATCTTCGGCACGCTCTTCGTCTTCGGCCTGATCGGCCTCGTGGTGGGCATCATCTCTGACCTCATGTACGTCGTCGTCGATCCGCGGATCGACTTCGAGAAGCGGGAGGGCTGAACCGATGGCACTTTCGCCCCTGAACCAGCGCCGCTGGCGCAACTTCCGCCGCAACAGGCGGGCCTACTGGTCGCTGGTGATCTTCACCGTCCTCTTCGTGCTCTCGCTCTTTGCCGAGTTCATCGCGAACGACAAACCCATCGTGGTGCGCTACCGCGGCGAGCTGATGGCGCCGATCTTCAACTTCTACCCCGAGACGGCCTTCGGCGGCGATTTCCAGACAGAGGCGGTCTATTCCGACCCGGAGGTGAAATGCCTCATCGTGTCCGGCGGGTTGGATGCCTGTTTCGATGACCCCGAGGGGATCATGGAAGAGGCCCGCACCGGCATCGTGGACGGGCAGGCGATCGAGAAGGGCTGGATGATCTGGCCGCCGATCCCCTATTCCTACTCGCGCCCCGTGGACCGTCCCGGCGCGGCCCCGCTGCCGCCCAACAGCCAGAACTGGCTGGGCACCGACGACACCAAGCGCGACGTTCTGGCCCGTGTGATCTACGGCTTCCGGTTGTCGATCCTCTTCACGCTGATCGTCACCACGCTGTCCTCGATCATCGGGGTGACGGCGGGGGCCTTGCAGGGCTTCTTCGGCGGGCGGCTGGACCTCTTCTTCCAGCGCTTCATCGAGATCTGGTCGGGCGTGCCGCAGCTCTACATCATCATCATCCTGTTCGCGATCCTCGGACGCAGCTTCTGGCTGCTGGTGTTCCTCATGGTGCTCTTCGGTTGGACCTCCCTCGTGGGGGTGGTGCGGGCGGAATTCCTGCGCGCGCGGAACCTCGAATACGTCCGCGCCGCGCGGGCGCTGGGCGTGTCGAACGCGGTGATCATGTTCCGCCACATGCTGCCCAACGCCATGGTGGCGACGCTGACCATGCTGCCCTTCATCGTGACCGGGACGATCGGGGCGCTGGCCTCCCTCGACTTCCTCGGCTACGGCCTGCCGTCCTCGGCGCCTTCTCTGGGGGAACTCACGCTGCAGGCGAAACAGAACCTTCAGGCGCCCTGGCTGGCCTTCACGGCCTTCTTCGTGTTCGCCGCGATGCTCTCGCTCCTCGTCTTCATCTTCGAAGGCGTGCGCGATGCCTTTGACCCGAGAAAGACCTTCCAATGAGCCTGCTTGAGGTGAACAACCTGACCGTCGCCTTCCGGCAGGACGGCAAGCGGATCGAGGCGGTGCATGGCGTCTCCTTTGCCGTGGACCGGGGCGAGACGGTGGCGCTCGTGGGCGAAAGCGGCTCGGGCAAGTCTGTCTCGGCGCTCTCCACCGTGCAGCTTCTGGGCGACAGTGCCGAGGTCAGCGGCTCCGTCACCTTCGGCGGCACCGAGATGGTCGGCGCGGACATGCAGACCCTGCGCTCGGTCCGGGGCAACGAGATCAGCTTCATCTTCCAGGAGCCGATGACCTCGCTCAACCCGCTCCACACGCTGGAGAAGCAACTGGGCGAGACGCTGGCACAGCACCAGGGCATCGTGGGCGACAAGGCCCGCGCGCGCATCATCGAGCTGCTGAACCAGGTCGGCATCCGCGACCCGGAGGAGAGGCTGGGCGCCTATCCGCACCAGCTCTCCGGCGGGCAGCGGCAGCGGGTCATGATCGCCATGGCGCTGGCCAATGATCCCAAGATGCTGGTGGCGGACGAACCGACCACCGCGCTCGACGTGACGATCCAGGCGCAGATCCTCGACCTGCTGGCCAAGCTGAAGGACGAGACCGGCATGGGGATGCTCTTCATCACCCATGACCTGAACATCGTGCGCCGCATCGCCGACCGGGTCTGCGTCATGAAGGACGGCCATATCGTCGAAACCGGCCCCACGGCCGAGATCTTCGACAACCCGCAGCACCCCTATACCCAGATGCTGCTGGCGGCCCATGCCACCGGTGCGCCCCTGCCTGCGGCCGAAACCGCGCCCGTGGTGGTGGAGACCGAGCATCTGAAAATCTGGTTCCCGATCCAGCGCGGCTTCCTCAAGCGGACGGTGGGCCACGTGAAGGCGGTCAACGACACGTCGATCCGCGTCCGCAAGGGCGAGACACTGGGTATCGTGGGCGAGTCCGGTTCCGGCAAGACGACGCTGGCGCTGGCGATCATGCGGCTGATCGCCTCCGAGGGGGGCATCACCTTCGAGGGGCGCGACATCCGCAACGTCTCGACCCGGGCGCTGCGCGGCCTGCGCAAGGACATGCAGATCGTCTTCCAGGACCCCTTCGGCTCGCTCTCGCCCCGGATGACCTGCGAGCAGATCATCGCGGAGGGTCTGGGCGTTCACAAGGTCGGCGCGGGCCGCTCCAAGCGGGAGCTGGTGGCCGAGGTGATGACCGAGGTGGGTCTCGACCCGGAGGCGATGACGCGCTACCCGCACGAATTCTCGGGCGGGCAGCGGCAGCGGATCGCGATTGCCCGCGCGATGATCCTGCAACCGAAACTGGTGGTCCTGGACGAGCCGACCTCCGCCCTCGACATGACGGTGCAGGTGCAGATCGTCGACCTGCTGCGCCGGCTGCAGGAAAAGCACGGGCTGACCTATCTCTTCATCAGCCACGACCTGAACGTGGTGCGCGCCATGTCGCACCGGGTGCTGGTGATGAAGCAGGGCGACGTGATCGAAGAGGGGACGGCCCAGCAGATCTTCGAGGCCCCGCAGGACCCCTATACCCGCGCCCTGCTGGCCGCGGCGACGATGAACTGACCCGGACGCCCGGACCTGAAATGAAACAACCGGCCCATGGGCCGGTTGTGTGTCTCTGACGGTCGGTTTGCCCGGCGCCCCGCCTCAGATGGCCGAGGAGTGCTTGGCCTTCGTCATGTCGTAGGCGTCAAACCCGCGTGCGATGATCCGGGTCAGCGGGCGTGCTTCCTCGGGGATGCGCAGCCCCGCGTCGGAGACCTCCAGCAAGCCTTCGAAATTCGCCGCCGCGCGGTCATAGAGCTGCCGTGCCGTTTCGACCGAGATGCCGAAGCGGTCGCGCAGATCCTGCGTCGAGACGGCGAAATCGCACATCAGCGCCTCGATGATCCGGCCGCGCAGGTGATCGTCCGCCGTGAAGGCATGGCCCTTGGCGGTCGAGAAGCGGCCTTCGCGGATCGCCCCGGTATGGGCCGAGGTGGCGGGCGCGTTCTGCGCGTAGCCCTGCGGGAAGCGCGAGATGGAGGAGGCGCCGACACCGATCAGCACCTCGGACTGGTCGTCCGTGTAGCCCTGGAAGTTGCGGCGCAGCTTGCCCGCCTGCTGGGCGACGGCGAGGCCGTCCTCGGGCGTGGCGAAATGGTCGATCCCGATCTCGGCATAGCCGTCCCACTTGAAGAGCTGGCGTGCCGTCTCGAAGAGGTCGAGCCGTTCGGCGGGCGTGGGCAGCGCGTCCGAGGGAATCATCGACTGCCGCCGCGCCATCCACGGCACATGGGCATAGCCATAGAGCGCCACCCGGTCCGGGCCGAGGGCGAGCAGCTTCTGCACGCTTTCGGTGATGCGGGCGCGGCTCTGGTGCGGCAGGCCAAAGAGGATGTCCGCGTTCAGGCTGTAGACGCCCGCCTCGCGCAGTGCCTCTACCGCGTCGCGGGTGATTTCGAAGCTTTGCAGGCGGCCGATGGTGTTCTGGATCTCGGGGTCGAAGTCCTGCACCCCGATCGAGGCGCGGTTCATCCCCGCAGCTTTCAGCGCCTGCACCCGGTCGGCGTCGATCTCGTTCGGGTCGATCTCGACCGAGAATTCGGCGTCCTTGCCAAGCGGCACGGTGTCGAAGATCGCCCCGGCCAGCTCGGACATCATCCCGGCGGACAGCAGCGTCGGCGTGCCGCCGCCCCAGTGCAGCCGCGACAGGGTGACGCCCTCGGGCAGGCGCGCCTTCAGCAACTGAAGCTCGGCCTTGAGAACCTGCAGGTAGGCCGCAACCGGGCTGTCGCTCTGGGTGCCCTGCGTGCGGCAGGCGCAGAACCAGCACAGACGCCGACAAAACGGCACGTGGACATAGAGAGAGATCGACGACCCGGCGGGGATGGCCCCGATCCAGTTGCCAAAGCTCTCAGGCCCGACCGCATCTGAAAAATGCGGCGCTGTGGGGTAGCTGGTGTACCGCGGCACTTTCGCGTCAAACAGTCCCAGCCGTTCAAGTTGCGTTTTCGGTATCATGCACATACCTTTGTCCCAAGCGGCCGGCAGAAGCCTTGACCCAGATCAATCTCATGAAGTGTTGTTATGTTGCAGGAAGCATTTTCGATCGGCTCGCATGACTGTGGTGATTGCCCCATCCGCCACCGCGCCGTCTGCGCCCGATGCGAGGCGGACGAGCTCGAGCTGCTCGAAGAAATCAAGTACTACCGAAGCTTTGAAGCTGGCCAGACCGTCATCTGGTCCGGCGACAAGATGGATTTCGTGGGCTCTGTCGTGTCGGGAATCGCCACGCTGACCCAGACCATGGAAGACGGCCGCACCCAGATGGTGGGCCTTCTGCTGCCCTCCGATTTCGTCGGTCGCCCCGGGCGTCAGGGCTCTGCCTATGACGTGGTGGCGACGACCGATCTCGTCATGTGCTGCTTCCGCAAGAAGCCCTTTGAGCAGATGATGGAGACGACGCCGCATATCGCGCAGCGCCTGCTTCAGATGACGCTCGATGAGCTCGACGCGGCGCGGGAATGGATGCTGGTGCTGGGCCGCAAGACCGCGCGCGAGAAGATCGCCTCGCTGCTGGCGATCATCGCCCGGCGCGACGCGACGCTGCACCTGCGCGGGACCGATGGGCCGCTGGTCTTTGACCTGCCCCTGACCCGTGAGGCGATGGCCGATTACCTCGGCCTGACGCTGGAGACGGTGAGCAGGCAGGTCTCGGCGCTGAAGCGGGACGGGGTGATCGAGCTGCAGGGCAAGCGCCATGTGACGATCCCCGATTTCGGCCGTCTGCTGGAAGAGGCGGGCGACGACAGCGACGGCGGCATGCTGGCCTGACCTTGGCCGTGTCCAGAACGTGAAAAGCCGCGGGAGACCGCGGCTTTTGCATGTCCGGACGGGCTGCGCGCGGCGCTCAGCCGAGCGCCTTTTCCATGTAAACCCGGTTGCGCCCCTTCTCGGTGATCCGCGCGGTTTCGACATAGCCGCGGGCGGCGTAGATCGCGATATTCGCGGCCATCTTCTCGTGGGTGTAGAGCCGGATGCGGTCCCGCCCCATGGCGCGGGCGATCTGCTCCACCGCGTCGAGCAGGATGCGCCCGTGGCCCTTGCCCTTGGCCTCCGCCGCGAGCGCCACGTTGTCGAGCATCAGGGCATCCGCCTGCGGGATCAGCACCAGTAGTCCCAGCACCTCCCGCCCATCGGGGCGATAGATCAGCGCATGGCCGTCGGCGATGAAGGCGGCGTAGTCGTCATCCATCGGCCCCGCCCGCTGGCCGAGGAGCGGGGTCCAGGGCGCATAGGCGGCCTCGACGATCTCCTGCACGCGGGGCAGGTCGGCGGGCCGGGCGAGGGACAATCCGGCAGGAAGGGACGCGGGCAGGGGGGACATGGGGGCCTCCGGTCTTGGACTGCTGGCAGCCTAGCGGGGGAGGGGCGCGCCCCAAAGGTCCAGCGCCGAAAAAGGGGAGGGTCCACAGGGGGCCTCTAGACGCAAGCAGGGCGGACCAGATGGCCCGCCCCGCGCGTGTTCAAACCTGATGCCGCTGGCTCAATGGGACATGAAGACCGGCACATTGGCCTCTTCCAGCATGTTACGCGTGGCCCCGCCGAGGATCGCCTCGCGGAAGCGGGAGTGGCCGTAGGCCCCCATGACGATCATGTCGGCGCCGATCTCGCTGGCGTGGCGGCGCAGCACGTCGGAGATGCGCGGCACCGTCTTGGAGAGCACGTCGATTTCGGCGTGGATGCCGTGACGGGACAGGTACTGGGCCAGCATCCCGCCCGGATCGGAGCGGTTCGGGCCATGCACCGGCGGGTCGATGACCGTGATGTGCACGTTCTCGGCGGTGATGAGAATCGGAAGGGCGGCGCGAATCGCATCCAGCGCCTCGCGGCTCTCGTTCCAGGCGATGACGACGCGCTTGGGCTTGGCCGAGGGCGTGGCGGCATCGGGCACCACGATCACCGGCACCTGGCCGTCGAACATGGCAGCCTCGACCACCGGTTCCAGTTCCAGCCCTCGGCCTTCTCCATAGGGCGTGGGCAGCACGGCGATGTCGGTGAAGCGCGAGCGGGCGGCGACATGGCGGCCGAGATCGCCCAACTGGGCAACGGCAGAATCAGTGGACCAGCGACCGCCCAGCTTGGTCAGTTCGGCCTTGGCGAGCTCTTCCAGCTCCTCGGCCTCGGCCTTGGTGCGTTCCATGGTCTCCTGAATCACCGCCGCAGAGGCCCCGGCGTAGTAATATCCGACCTGCGTCCGATCGACGCCGAGGCAGAGCACATCGAGATGCGCACCATAGTCGGCGGCCAGTGCGCTGGCCTTTTCGAGAAGGGGTTTAACAAGCGCCTTATCCGTGAGCGCGGTAAAGATAGATTTGTACACCATGGGAATCCTTCCTTTCCGAAGGTTGCTCACACAACCTATGCGCATTTAATCTGCCCGACATTGACCCCGGTCAAGGATGCGGTGTGCGAGTGTTGATGCAGATCAAGGCGGTTAGGCGGCGGTCCCAGCATTAAGCTCTCAGTCTGAAAAGAACCTCACGTGCTCGTGACTCGTCGCGAGGGAGGGTGCGTGCGGCTGGACAAAGGGACGCGTTATGACGAATTACATCAAGCTCATCGTGCTGGGCCTGATCACGCTTCTGGCGATGATCGCGGCGAACTTCGCACGAGACCTGGCGTACATGGTGAACGCGCTGACGATCATGCTGGTCGCTGGCGGACTGTTCCTGTGGACGGTGAGAAAGATCGGTGAGCCGGTCGAAAAGGTCGATCTTTCAGGGGAATACATGGACGGGGTGGTGCGCTACGGCGTTGTCGCTACCGCGCTTTGGGGTGTCGTCGGCTTTGCCGCCGGGACCTTCATCGCCTTCCAGCTGGCCTTCCCCGGCCTCAACTTTGAATGGGCGCATGGGTACATGAACTTCGCGCGCCTGCGGCCTCTGCACACGTCGGCGGTGATTTTCGCCTTCGGGGGCAACGCCCTGATCGCCACCTCGTTCTACGTGGTGCAGCGGACCTCGGCGACGCGTCTCTGGGGCGGTAACCTCGCCTGGTTCGTGTTCTGGGGCTACAACCTCTTCATCGTCCTTGCGGCCTCCGGCTACATCCTCGGCGCGACCCAGTCCAAGGAATACGCAGAGCCCGAATGGTACGTGGACTGGTGGCTGACCATCGTCTGGGTGTGCTACCTCGCGGTCTTCCTCGGCACGATCATCAAGCGGAAAGAACCCCACATCTACGTGGCGAACTGGTTCTACCTCTCGTTCATCGTGACCGTCGCCATGCTGCACGTGGTCAACAATCTTGCCATCCCGGTGTCGATCTTCGGCTCCAAGTCGGTGCAGGTCTTTGCCGGTGTGCAGGACGCCATGACCCAGTGGTGGTACGGCCACAACGCCGTGGGCTTCTTCCTGACCGCAGGCTTCCTGGGCATGATGTATTACTTCATCCCCAAGCAGGCCGAGAAGCCGGTCTATTCCTACAAGCTGTCGATCATCCACTTCTGGGCCCTGATCTTCATCTACATCTGGGCCGGTCCGCACCACCTGCACTACACCGCGCTGCCTGACTGGGCCTCGACGCTCGGCATGGTGTTCTCGGTCGTGCTCTGGATGCCCAGCTGGGGCGGCATGATCAATGGCCTGATGACGCTCTCGGGCGCATGGGACAAGCTGCGCACCGACCCGGTCATCCGGATGATGGTGATCGCAGTGGGCTTCTACGGCATGTCCACCTTCGAAGGCCCGATGATGTCGATCCGCGCAGTGAACTCGCTGTCGCACTACACCGACTGGACCATCGGTCACGTCCACTCCGGCGCACTTGGCTGGAACGGCATGATCACCTTCGGCGCGCTCTACTTCCTCGTGCCCAAGCTCTGGAACCGCGAACGGCTCTACAGCCTCTCCATGGTCTCCTGGCACTTCTGGCTCGCCACGATCGGCATCGTTCTCTACGCCGCCGCCATGTGGGTCACCGGCATCATGGAAGGCCTGATGTGGCGTGAAGTGGATGCGAACGGCTTCCTCGTGAACTCCTTCGCCGACACCGTCGCCGCCAAGTTCCCGATGTACGTGGTCCGTGGTCTGGGCGGGGTGCTCTACATCTCCGGTGCGATCATCATGTGCATCAACCTCTACCTGACGGTCCGCAAGGCCCCGGCGGTCGAGGCCACCAACCAGCTTGTCCCCGCGGAATAAGGAGCGAGAGAGATGGCAATTCTCGACAAGCATAAAATCCTCGAAAAGAACGCCACGCTTCTGCTGGCCTGTTCCTTCGCGGTGGTCACGATCGGCGGCATCGTTGAAATCGCCCCGCTGTTCTACCTTGAGAACACGATCGAGGAAGTGGAGGGCGTGCGCCCCTACTCCCCGCTCGAACTCACCGGCCGGGACATCTACATCCGGGAGGGCTGCTATGTCTGCCACTCCCAGATGATCCGGCCGATGCGGGACGAGGTGGAACGCTACGGTCACTACTCGCTGGCGGCGGAGTCGATGTACGACCACCCGTTCCAGTGGGGCTCCAAGCGGACCGGGCCTGACCTGGCCCGCGTGGGCGGCCGCTACTCGGACGAGTGGCACGTCGACCACCTGACCGACCCGCAGTCGGTGGTGCCGGAATCGGTGATGCCCAAGTACGGCTTCCTCAGCCACACGCTGATCGAAGGCGAATACGTGGCCGATCTGATGAGCACCCACCGCATTGTCGGCGTGCCCTACACGGACGAGATGATCGAGAACGCTTCGGCGGACTTCAAGGTTCAGACCGATCCCTGGGGCGACTTCGACGGGCTGATGGAACGCTATCCCGGCGCGCAGGTCCGCAACTTCGACGGCGAACCCGGCATCACGGAAATGGATGCGCTGATCGCCTACCTGCAGATGCTGGGCACGTTGGTCGATTTCTCGACCTTCACGCCCGACGCGAGCCGGTAAGGAGGAGACGTCATGGACCTCTATTCCCTTCTCCGTGAATTCGCGGACAGCTGGATGCTGCTGGCGCTCTTCCTGTTCTTCGTGGGCGTGATCCTCTGGGTCCTGCGTCCGGGAAGCACGAAGACCTATCGCGACACGGCAAACATCCCGTTCCGTCACGAGAAAGCCCCTGCCCAGGCAGAGGCCAACGCCCGCAAGGAGGCGTGAGATGAGCAAAGACCTGAAAGAGAAATACGGTACGACAGGCCATAGCTGGGACGGGATCGAAGAACTCAACACCCCGATGCCGCGCTGGTGGCTCTGGACCTTCTACGCCTGCATCTTCTGGGCGGTGCTCTACACGATCGCCTTCCCCGCATGGCCGCTGATCACCGGGGCCACCCCCGGGGTGCTCGGCTTCTCGACCCGCGGGCAGGTGGCCGAGGACATCGCTGCGGTCGATCAGGCCAACATGCAGATCAACCAGCAACTCGCCTCGGTCGAGCTGACCTCGATCGCGGGCGATCCCGAGCTGAACCAATATGCCGTCTCTGCCGGGGCGGCGGTCTTCAAGACTTGGTGCGCGCAGTGCCACGGGTCTGGCGCGGCCGGTGCGGTGGGTTATCCCAACCTGCTGGACGACGACTGGCTCTGGGGTGGCGACATTGAGGCGATCCACACGACGGTGACCCACGGTATCCGCAACGACACCGATCCGGATGCGCGCTACTCGCAGATGCCCGCCTTCGGCACCGATGACCTGCTGGAAGACGCCCAGATCGACGCCGTGGTGAACTACGTCATGTCGCTGAGCGGCGAACCGCAGGATGCCTCGCTGGTTTCCGAAGGGGCCGTGGTCTTCGAGGAGAACTGTGTCTCCTGCCACATGGAAGGCGGCACCGGCGACCGTGAGCAGGGCGCCCCGAACCTGACCGACGCGATCTGGCTCTATGGCGGCGACTACGCCACCATCAAGGAGACCGTCGAGAAGGCCCGCTTCGGCGTCATGCCGAACTGGAACGCCCGCCTGACCGAGGCGCAGATCCGCGCCGTGGCAGCCTACGTCCACCAGCTGGGCGGCGGCGAGTGATCTGACAAGAATACCCCGCGCGGGCAGTTCGCGCGGGGTGGCACCGGCCTGTTCGTCCTGTTCGCGCGTTTCCTGAACGGCCGGTGCCCATTATTCGCCTGCCCCTTGATCCCCCCGGGTTTCGGAAGAGATTTGAGGCCTCCGGCGGGGATATTTCCGAACAGTGGATGAGACGACTGGCCCCCGCGTGGGGTCATTTGCGTTTCTGGAGGCGTGTGTGGGGCCGGGCCTCGTGGGGCAGTGGTTGGTCCCTCTGCCAACGGCAGCGGCGGCGGGCCTCTTCCGCCACCACGTCGAGCGGGCGCCAGAGGACCGGGCTCATCGCTCCCCCTCCCGGCGCGGTGCGGGGGCCTTCTGCGGAGCGGCGGGGCGGGCGGCCCGCGTGGCGGTCATGAAAGATTTCGCGTAGATGCCGAGCATGGTCTGTCTCCTGTTGGGGTGCTGAATGCCTTGAATATCGCGGTCGGGGCGTCACAATGCCAATCAGGAATGGTTCCGCACTGTAAGCTGAGATTACAATGGACTGGCTCTCCCTCCCACCCCTGACGGCACTGCGCGCCTTTGCGGCCTTTGCCGAGGCGGGCACCATGTCCGGCGCGGGGGCGGCGCTGAACGTCAGCCATGCCGCGATCAGCCAGCAGATACGGGCGCTGGAGGAGCACATGGGCCTGCCGCTGCTGGACCGGGAGGCGGGGCGCGGGGCCCTGACGCCGGCTGGCAGCACGCTGGCACTGGCGCTTGCAGAGGGGTTCGACACGATCGGGCGCACCGTGTCGGCGCTGACTGGGGCGGATGCGGAACGCCCGCTTCAGATCACCACCACGCCGGCCTTTGCCTCGGGCTGGCTGATGCCGCGGCTTGCGGATTTCCGGGCGCGCCATCCCGGGGTCTCGCTGATGCTCGACCCCTCTCCGGAGCTGAAGCGGATCGAGCCGGGCGGGATCGACCTGGGCGTGCGCTATGGCTCGGGCACGTGGCCTGGGCTGGAGGCGGAGCTGCTGGTGGAAAGCTCCATCGCCATCGTCGCCGCGCCGGAACTGGTGGGGCAGGGGGCCTATGACGCCCCGGCGCAGCTGACGGCCTTTCACTGGCTGCAGGAACTGGGCACCAGCGAGGCCTCGGATTTCCTGGAGGAGCATGGTGCGGCGCTTGATCGCAGCAAGGGTGTCACCTCGGCCCCGGGCAACCTGATGATCGAGGCCGCGCGCAACGGTCAGGGCATCGCGGTGGTGGGCCGGGCCTTCGTTGAGGCGGATATCGCCGCCGGCCGTTTGCGGCTTCTTTTCGAGGATCGGCGCAAGAAGGGCTATTATCTGGTGACCCGGCCCGGCGTGGCCCGCCCCCCGGTGCGGGATTTCACCCGCTGGCTGAAGGCACAGGCACGGGCGCAGACACGACGGGCCGAAAAACCGGCAGCGGGCGGTGGCGACCTGCCCAATTAAGGTATCGGGAAAATGTCGCATTTGACCCAAGTCAATGCCGTGATCCCCTGTCCGGGCCAGAAGACGATCAGCCAATGTGCAGCCGGAGTGTGTTTCCTTGTCCTCGACCGAGCCCCAAGCCCCCGACAGTCTTTATACCGCCCGTGAGCCGATCTTCCCCCGGCGCGTGAAGGGCACGTTCCGGAACCTGAAGTGGGTGATCATGGCGATCACTCTCGGCATCTATTACCTGACGCCGTGGATCCGCTGGGACCGGGGGCCGCAGTTGCCCGATCAGGCGGTTCTGGTGGACCTTGCCAACCGCCGGTTCTTCTTCTTCTTCATCGAGATCTGGCCGCATGAATTCTACTTCATCGCGGGCCTTCTGGTGATGGCGGGGCTGGGTCTCTTCCTCTTCACCTCGGCACTTGGCCGGGTCTGGTGCGGCTATACCTGCCCGCAGACCGTCTGGACCGATCTCTTCATCCTCGTGGAGCGCTGGATCGAGGGCGACCGCAACGCCCGCCTGCGCCTGCACCGTCAGAAGAAATGGGACGCACGCAAGCTGCGCCTGCGGGTGACGAAATGGGTGACGTGGTTCCTCATTGCCATGGCGACGGGCGGGGCCTGGGTGTTCTACTTCACCGATGCGCCCACGCTGCTGGTGGACCTCGTCACCTTCAACGCGCATCCGGTCGCCTACACCACGATCCTCGTGCTGACCGCGACGACCTTTATCTTCGGCGGCTTCATGCGCGAGCAGATCTGCATCTATGCCTGCCCCTGGCCGCGCATCCAGGCCGCCATGATGGACGAGGACACGATCACCGTCGCCTATCGCGAATGGCGCGGCGAGCCGCGCGGCAAGCATCGCAAGACCGAAGGCGCGGAACTGCTGGGCGATTGCATCGACTGCAATGCCTGCGTGAACGTCTGCCCGATGGGCATCGACATCCGCGACGGGCAGCAGCTGGCCTGCATCACCTGCGCGCTCTGCATCGACGCCTGCGACGACGTGATGGAAAAGATCGGCAAGCCGCGCGGGCTGATCGACTACATGGCGCTGACCGACGAACAGGCCGAGCGCGAAGGCGCCAAGCCGCGCCCGATCATCAAGCATATCCTGCGCCCGCGCACGATGCTCTATACCGTGCTCTGGTCCGGCATCGGCGTCGCGCTGGTGGTGGCGCTCTTCCTGCGGCCCGACATCGACATGACCGTGGCCCCGATCCGCAACCCGATCTTCGTGACCCTCTCGGATGGCACGATCCGCAACACCTACGATGTGCGGCTGCGCAACAAGCATGGCGAGGACCGGGATTTCCGGGTCTGGCTGGAGGGCGGGCAGGGCATGACCCTGTCGCTGGAAGGCGCCGAAAACGATGTCGTCACGGTACCGGCCGACAGTATCCGGCTGCAACGGGTCTATGTCATGGCCGCGCCCGATGCGCCCGCCGCCAAAGCCGAGCGGACCGAGGTGACGATCCTTGTGGAAGACGTCTCGACCGGCGAACATGCCGAGAAGGACACCGTGTTCAACGGAAAGGCGAACTGAGATGAGCGACGCGAACCAGATCGACAGCGGCTTCCGCCTGAAGGGCTGGCATGTGCTGGCGGGCTTCGTTGGGGCCTTCGGGATCATCATCACCGTGAACGTGGTGATGGCGACCCAGGCGATCCGGACCTTCCCGGGGCTGGAGGTGAAGAACTCCTACGTCGCAAGCCAGGAGTTCGACACCCGCCGCGCGGCGCAGGAGGCGCTTGGCTGGCAGATCTACGGCGACTGGCAGGATGGCATGGTGCACCTGTCGATCACCGATGCCGATGGTCAGCCGGTGCGGGTGAAGGACCTGCACGCCGTGGTCGGCCGCGCCACCCATGTGAAGGACGACGTGGAGCCGGTGCTTGCCTTCAACGGCAAGACCTACGAGGCCCCGCTGGATCTGGCCGCGGGCAACTGGAACATCCGCATGACCGCACTGGCCGAAGACGGAACGCTCTTCGAGCAGCGGGTCATCCTGCACGTGAAACGCTGAGATCATGACCGAGGCCGCCTCCTTCTCTGCTTGTCCTGCCTGCTCTGCCGCGCCTGCGGCGGATGCGCTGGCCAAGGGGCAGGCCCGCGCGCTGAGGGAGACCCACATCACGCTCTCCGTGCCCGCGGTGCATTGCGCGGCCTGTATCTCGACGGTGGAACACGCGTTGGCCGCGGCGCCGGGCGTGGCGGCGGCGCGGGTCAACCTGACGCTCAAACGGGCCAGCGTGGAGACCGACGGCGCGGTCAGCGCCGAGGACCTCGTGCAGGTGCTGGCGCGGGCGGGCTACGAGGCCCATGAACTGGACGCGGGCACGCTGGCCGCAACCCAGACCGACAGGGCGGGGCGCGACCTGCTGATGCGGCTGGCGGTGGCGGGCTTCGCCTCGATGAACGTGATGCTGCTGTCCGTCTCGGTCTGGTCCGGGGCGGAGGATGCGACCCGCGACATGTTCCACTGGATCAGCGCGGCGATCACCCTGCCGACCATCGCCTTTTCGGGGCAGCCCTTCTTCCGCAATGCGTGGACCGCGCTGAAGGCCGGGCGGCTCAACATGGATGTGCCGATCTCTCTGGCCATCGCGCTCGCCCTCGTGACCTCGCTGTGGGAGACGATGCTGTCCGGCGAACACGCCTATTTCGACGCGGCGCTGACGCTGACCTTCTTCCTGCTGGCGGGGCGCTACCTCGATCACCGCACTCGCGCCGTGGCGCGCTCCGCCGCCGAGGAACTGGCCGCGCTGGAGGTGCCGCGCGCGCAGCGCATGCTGGCCGACGGCACCAGCGAGACGGTGGAGGTCGCGGCCCTGCGGCCCGGTGACCTGATCCGCGTGCGGCCCGGCGGGCGGATGCCCGTGGACGGCGAGATCACCGAGGGCCGTTCGGAGCTGGACCGCTCGCTGCTGACCGGCGAGACGGTGCCCGTCTTCGCCGCCCCGGGGCAGGGCGTCAGCGCGGGCGAAGTGAACCTGACCGGCCCGCTGACCGTGCGCGCCACCGCCGTGGGCCGCGATACCTCGCTGCACCGCATGGCCGAACTGGTGGCCATCGCCGAATCCGGACGGTCACGCTACACCTCGCTGGCGGACCGCGCGGCCAAGCTCTATGCGCCCGGTGTGCACATCCTCTCGGCCCTCGCCTTCGTGGGCTGGTGGCTCTACTCCGGCGACCTGCGCACCGCGCTCAACATCGCCGCCGCCGTGCTGATCATTACCTGCCCCTGTGCGCTCGGTCTTGCGGTGCCTGCCGTCACCACGGCGGCCAGCGGGCGGCTCTTCAAGCGGGGCATGCTGATCAAGCACGAAACCGCGCTGGAGCGTCTGGCCGAGGTCGATACCGTGGTCTTCGACAAGACCGGCACGCTGACCGCAGGCACGCCTGCGCCGCTCGACCTCGACCGCTACGACCGGCCCACGCTGGAACTGGTTCTGGCGCTGGCGGAAGGCTCCTCGCATCCGCTGTCGCTGGCGCTCTCCAAGGCGATCCGCGCCATGGGGCTGGCGCCTGCGCGGATCACCGATCTGACCGAGCGTCCGGGCTATGGCACCGAGGCCCGCATGGGCGACCGGATCGTGCGGCTTGGCCGGGCCAGCTGGCTGGGCGCCGCCGAAAGCGACACCACCGCGACCTACCTCGACGCGGGGCAGGGGGCCCCGGTGGCCTTCCGCTTCACCGATGCCCTGCGCCCCGGCGCGGCAGAGGCCGTGGCGGCGCTGCAGGCGGCGGGCAAGGAGGTCATCCTGATCTCGGGCGACAGCACCGCGGCGGTCGAGGCGCTGGCCACCCGGCTGGGCATCGGCAAGTGGATGGCGGGCGCGCTGCCGGGCGACAAGGCCGCCCGTGTGAGCGCGCTGCAGGAGAAGGGGGCCCATGTGCTGATGGTGGGCGACGGGCTGAACGACACGGCGGCGCTGACGACGGCCCATGTGTCGATCTCGCCCGCCTCGGCGCTGGATGCGGCGCGCGTCGCCTCCGACATCGTCCTGCTGGGCGGCGATCTTTCGCCCATTCCCGAGGCACTGGTGACCGCGCAGAAGGCCACGGCCCGCATCCGCGAGAACTTCCGCATCGCGACGCTCTACAACGTCATCGCGGTGCCGCTGGCGGTCGTCGGGCTGGCCACGCCGCTGGTGGCGGCCATCGCCATGTCGACCTCCTCGATCACTGTGTCCCTGAACGCCCTGCGGCTGAGGTAGCCCCATGAATATCCTTGTCTGGCTGATCCCGATCTCCCTGCTTCTGGGCGGCGTTGGGCTGCTCGGCTTCCTCTACACGCTGCGGTCGAACCAGTACGAGGACCCCGAGGGCGACGCCCGGCGCATCCTTTCGGACGAATGGGACGACCACCCGAAACCGTGATCGCCCGCGCCTGTCACAGGCGATGTTGCGCAAGAGACCCGCAGCCCCTGGGGTGCGGCACTTGACGTTGACCGCGGGGGACGAAACAACGATAGGGCTTCCCATGCCGACCAAGAGGAGAGGCTCATGAAGTTCCGTTTTCCCATCGTGATCATCGACGAGGATTTCCGGTCCGAGAATACCTCGGGCCTTGGTATCCGCGCGCTTGCCGAAGCCATCGAGAAAGAAGGCTTCGAGGTGCTCGGCGTTACGGGTTACAGTGATCTCAGCCAGTTCGCACAGCAGCAAAGCCGGGCGAGCGCCTTCGTTCTCTCCATCGACGACGAGGAATTCAGCCCCGGCCCCGACCTTGATCCGGCCGTGCTCTCGCTGCGCCAGTTCATCGAGGAAGTGCGCTGGAAGAACGCCGACGTGCCGATCTACGTCTATGGTGAGACCAAGACTTCGCGGCACCTGCCCAACGACATCCTGCGCGAGCTGCACGGCTTCATCCACATGTTCGAGGATACGCCGGAATTCGTCGCCAAGCACATCATCCGCGAGGCCAAGAGCTACCTCGAAGGCATCCAGCCGCCGTTCTTCAAGGCGCTGCTGGATTATGCCGAGGACGGCTCCTACTCGTGGCACTGCCCGGGGCATTCGGGCGGCGTGGCCTTCCTGAAATCGCCCATCGGCCAGATGTACCACCAGTTCTACGGTGAGAACATGCTGCGGGCCGACGTCTGCAACGCGGTCGAGGAACTGGGCCAGCTGCTGGACCACAACGGCGCCATCGGGGCGTCCGAGCGTAACGCCGCGCGGATCTTCAACGCCGATCACTGCTTCTTCGTGACCAACGGCACCTCGACCTCGAACAAGATGGTCTGGCACCACACCGTGGCGCCGGGCGACGTGGTCGTGGTGGACCGGAACTGCCACAAGTCGATCCTGCACTCGATCATCATGACCGGCGCGATCCCCGTCTTCCTGCGTCCGACGCGGAACCACTGGGGCATCATCGGGCCGATCCCGCGCTCCGAGTTCGAGCCGGAGGCGATCAAGGCCAAGATCCGCGAGAACCCCCTGCTGGAGGGCTATGACGCCGAGACGGTGCAGCCCCGGATCATGACCCTGACCCAGTCGACCTATGACGGGGTTCTCTACAACACCGAAGAGATCAAGAACATGCTCGACGGCTGGGTCGAGAACCTGCACTTCGACGAGGCCTGGCTGCCGCATGCGGCCTTCCACCCGTTCTACGGCACCTATCACGCCATGGGGTTGAAGCGCGGGCGCACGCGCAAGTCGATGACCTATGCGACGCAGTCGGTGCACAAGCTGCTGGCGGGCATCTCGCAGGCGAGCCACGTCCTCGTGCAGGACGCGGAAGAGACCAAGCTCGACCGGGCGCTCTTCAACGAGAGCTACCTGATGCACACCTCCACCAGCCCGCAGTATTCGATCATCGCCTCCTGCGATGTGGCAGCGGCGATGATGGAGCCCCCGGGCGGCACCGCGCTGGTCGAGGAAAGCATCGTCGAGGCGCTCGACTTCCGCCGCGCCATGCGCAAGGTCGACGAGGAATACGGCAACGACTGGTGGTTCAAGGTCTGGGGCCCCGAGGATTTCGACCACAATCAGGACGGCATGGGCCGCACCCGCGACTGGGAACTGAAGAAGACCGACAGCGAAGGCGTCGAAAGCTCGGGCGAGGATGCGTGGCACGGCTTCGGCGACATGGCCCGCGGCTTCAACATGCTGGACCCGATCAAGGCCACGATCATCACCCCCGGCCTGAACATCGACGGCCGCTTCGAGGAGAACGGCATCCCCGCCTCGATCGTGTCGAAGTACCTGACCGAACACGGCGTGGTGGTCGAGAAGACGGGGCTCTATTCCTTCTTCATCATGTTCACCATCGGCATCACCAAGGGCCGCTGGAACACGCTGCTGGCCGCGTTGCAGCAGTTCAAGGACGACTACGACAAGAACCAGCCGCTCTGGCGGGTGATGCCGGAGTTCTGCGCCAAGCAGCCGCGCTATGAGAAGATGGGGCTTCAGGACCTTTGCCAGCACGTCCACACGCTCTATGCGCAATATGACGTGGCGCGGCTTTCGACCGAGATCTACCTCAGCGAACATCACCCGGCGATGACGCCCTCGGACGCTTTCGCCTGCATCGCCCGGCGCAAGACCGAGCGGGTGCCGGTGGACGAGCTGGAAGGCCGGATCACCACCAGCCTCGTCACCCCCTATCCGCCGGGCATTCCCCTGCTGATCCCGGGCGAGGTCTTCAATGCGCAGATCGTGGACTACCTTCGGTTCAACCGCGAGTTCGCGCTGAAATGCCCGGGCTTCGAGACCGATATCCACGGTCTCGTGGTGGAGCACGACGCGGACGGTCGTCCGGTCTACTTCGCCGACTGCGTGGCAGAGTAAGCTGCTGAAAAGGTCGAAGGCCCCCGGTGACGGGGGCCTTTTGCGTTTGGGGGGCAGCGGGCTGCCCGTTCCGGCGGGGCAGGGGGCTCAGATCGTCTCGCCCGCGCTCATCCTGTCGAGGAAGGCCGCTGCCTCCGACAGGATCGTCTCGCGCTTCTCCGCCTCCATCCGGTCCCACGTGGCATAGATCGTGCCCATGCGGTGGTTCTCGGCGAAGCGGTCGCGCTGCCGGTCGAGGAAGGCCCAGTAGAGCAGGTTGAAGGGGCAGGCGCCCTTGCCCTGCTTGGTCTTCACGTCATAGGCGCAGCCGTCGCAGTAATCCGACATCTTCGAGATGTAGTTGCCGGACGAGACATAGGGTTTCGAGGCGATCACCCCGCCGTCGGCGAACTGGCTCATCCCCACGGTGTTGGGTGCCTCGACCCATTCGAAGGCGTCGATGTAGACGCTGAGGTACCATTCATGCACCTCCGCCGGGTTGAGCCCTGCCAAGAGGGCAAAGTTGCCGGTCACCATCAGGCGCTGGATGTGGTGGGCATAGGCCTCGGTCTTGGTCTGGCCCACGGCCTCGGCCATGCAGGTCATCTGCGTCTCGGCGCCCCAGTAGACCGGGGGCAGGGCGCGCCGATGGTTCAGCGCGTTGCGGCGCGGATAGTCGGGCCCTTCGAGGAAGTAGATCCCGCGCACGTACTCCCGCCAGCCGAGGATCTGGCGGATATACCCCTCGGCCGAGTTGAGCGGCACATCGCCCGCCTCCCACGCCGCCTGCACCGCGTCGCAGACCTCGCGCGGCGACAGGAGCCCGATGTTCATGTAGGCCGAGAGCAGGGAGTGGTTCAGGTAGGGATCGCCGCGCAGCATCGCGTCCTGAATATCGCCGAAGCCTGCCAGCTGGTGGGTCACGAAATGCGCAAGCGCCCGGCGCGCCTGCCCCCGCGTGACGGCAAAGCGGAAGCCGTCGAGATCGCCGAAGTTCCGGCCGAAGCGATCGCCCACGAGGGTGAGCACCTCCTGCGTGGTCTCGTCCGGGGTGAACTGCATGGGGGCAGAGCGGAAGAGGTCCGGCTCCGCCCGCTTGCGGTTCTGCTGGTCGTAGTTCCACTTGCCGCCCACGGGCTTGTCGCCCTGCATCAGGTAGCCGGTCTTGCGTCGCATCTGGCGGTAGAAATACTCCATCCGCAGCTCCTTGCGGCCCTCGGCCCAGTGCTCGAATGCGGCATGAGGGGCGAAGAAGCGGTCATCCTCGAGCAGCGAGACCTCCAGCGGGCAGTCGCGCAGCGCCTCGATCAGCCGCCATTCGCCGGGTTCGGTGGCCAGCACCTTTCCGGCGCCCGTCTCCTCCGCGCGGCGCAGCAGCTCGCCGGGGATCGAGCCTGCGGTGTCGGGATCGTCGAGGCGGGTGTAGCGGACAGTCCAACCCTCACTCTCCAGTTCCTGCGCGAAGTGGCGCATGGCGGCGAAGATCAGGGCAATCTTCTTGGGGTGGTGCGGGACATAGCCGGTTTCCGAGGCGACCTCGGCCATGACCACCACGTCGCGGGCCTTGTCCGCCTGCCGCAGGGCGGCGATGTCGGGGCTCAGCTGGTCGCCCAGCACCAGCACGAGGCGCGGATCGCTCACCATGGCACTGCCTCGCCGCGCCAGTCGTAGAAGCCGCCCGTGGCCTCCGGCCCGAGGCTGTCGATCACGCCCAGCAGGTTGGCGGCGGCCTCCTCCGGCGGGACTGCCGGGTGGCGGCCGCGGTAATCGCGCGTGAAGGACGTGGCCACCGTGCCGGGGTGCAGCGCAAGGCAAAGCGCGTGGCGGTGGCTGCGGGCCAGTTCGATCGCGCCGGTGTGGATCAGCTGGTTCAGCGCCGCCTTGGACGCGCGGTAGGAATACCAGCCCCCCAGACCGTTGTCCCCGATCGAGCCGACCCGCGCGGAGAGCGCGGCAAAGACTGCCCTGCGGTCGCGGGGCAAGAGGCGCGGGGCATGTTTCAGCACAAGCGCCGGGCCGATGGCATTGACGGCGAACTGCTGCGCCATGGCCGTGGCGTCGAGATCGCGCAGGGATTTCTCGGGCCGGTCACCGGGGGCGGCAAGGGCCCCGGTGGCGCAGAGGATCAGCCCGAAGGGGCCGTCGAGCGCGCCGAGGTGGCGGTCCACGCTGGCGGGATCGGTGATGTCGAAGCCATCCGCGCTGCGCGACAGGCGGGTGACGGGGAGGCCGCGGGCGGTGAGCGTCTCGGCGAGCGCATGGCCGATGCCGCCGCTGGCGCCGAGGATGAGGGCGGGAAGTGTGCTGTCCATGGAGGGACTACGCATGGGTGCGCGATCAGGTTCACTCGGGGCCGCCTGCGGGGGGAATGGAAAGATGAATCTGGGCGCTGCGGGAGGTTTCCACGAGAGGGGAGGAGGGCGCGGGGTAGGGGACAAAGAAAAAGCCCGGCCAGAGGCCGGGCAAGATATCCTGTTCCGAAGGATCGGGCCTCAGCTCGGCCCGATCATGAAGCAGCTCTGGTTGCGCGCCTGAAGGCGGCGGCAGGCCAGGTCCGCGGCCTCTCGCGAGAGGCCCATGAAGTTGGCATCAAAGCCCGTGGGCTTGCGCACCACGGTCCGCAGCGAGCCTTCCAGCGTCGACATCTCGGAGATCGCGGTCTGCAGCAGCACGCGCTCGGCCCGGCCTTCGCTGGCATAGCGCCCGATGTTGATGCCCCAGTGACGGCCGCTGGAGGTGGAGATCCGCGTCACCACTTCCTGATCCGCGAGGCCATCGTCCTCGATCAGGTCCTCGGGGCGCATCTCGGGCACCAGCGAGGCGACCACGGCGGTGGGCGCCGCGGCGGCAGTCTCCACCGGGGCAGGGGCCTCGGCTTCGGGTTCGATCGCGTCTTCCAGAACGGCTTGCTGGGTGACCTGCGCCACGGCTTCGTCGATCACGTCCTTCATGGCGACCATGACCGGCGCGGTCGCGGTGACCGGGCGGGCCTGCGGGCGCAGCGAGGTGCGCACGACGCCGCTGACGCGCAGCGTCTTGCCGGCCATGTCGCCGGCGGAAACGGAGGCGTAGTTCGGCGCGCTCGGCTTGTTGGTCGGCGCGTTGGAGGGCGCCCGGCGGAAGCCGAGGTCCAGCAGCTCCGCCACCTTGGCATTGCGCGAGGCGGTGGAGCGACCGCCGAACACGGTGGCGATGATCCGTTCGTTGCCACGCTCGGCCGAGGCCACGAGGTTGAAGCCAGCGGCGCGGGTGTAGCCGGTCTTGATCCCGTCGGCGCCGCGATAGGCGTTCAGCAGCCGGGTGTTGGTGTTGTTCACCTGCTTGACCCCGGCATCGGCCGTCTTGCGGCTGAAGAGGTTGTAGTAGTCGGGGAAGTCGTACAGCAGATGGCGCCCCAGCGTGGTCATGTCGCGGGCGGTCGAGAGGTGCCCGGCCTCGGTCAGGCCGTTGGCATTCTTGAACGTCGTCCGCGTCATGCCGAGGGCCTGCGCCGTGCGGTTCATCCGCCGGGCAAAGGCCGCCTCGGAGCCCTCGATCGCCTCGCCGATGGCGGTGGCGGCGTCATTCGCCGATTTCACCGCTGCGGCGCGCACGAGGTAGCGCAGCTTGATCCGCTGGCCTTCGACGAGGCCCAGCTTGGACGGGGGCTCGGCGGCGGCGTTGCGCGAGACGCGCACCACGGTGTCCATCGAGATCTCGCCATGCTCCACCGCCTGGAAGGCGATGTAGAGCGTCATCATCTTGGTGAGCGAGGCCGGGTGCAGCCGCGCATCCGCGTTTGTGGAGTGGAGAATTTCGCCTGTTCTGGCGTCCATGACCAGATCTGCATAGGGCGCCGCGGCGGCCTGCCGGGGCGTCAGCGCGATCAGCGCGAGGAACAGGATCGGGAGGAGCAGTCCCAGGCGGACTGCGCTATATGGCCGTGCCGTCACGGTTCTTGCCTTTGTTTTGCTGCCTCTCGGTGCCGTGCGTTCTGCACGGTCATTTTATTAACTTCAGCGTAACACATGCGTCCAACATGCACAAAGCAGTGATTTCATGTCGGCAGGATCACGTTTGTATGACAATCGCCGAGATGTGGTGGGTCAGGAAAAAGATGCACACTACATGGGCAATTGTGGCGAGAATATGTCGCTTTGCAGCGCTGCAATCCCGCGTCTGCACCCGAGAATCAACTGTATACAGCTCTTCTTCTGCGTGCATCTTGTGCATCTCACCGGGCCGAGAGGCCGGTGACGCAGCGAGAGGTCAGCCGATCCCGGCAATGAGGGCGGGCAGGCCGCCCAGATCGTCGAGCTTGCCATAGCGCGCGCGGCCCATCGGTTCCTCGGCATGTTCCAGCGCCCAAGTGACGCCGTGGGGCACATAGGTGCCCCAGCCGCCCGCATCGAGCACAGGCAGCACGTCGGACTTCAGCGAGTTCCCGATCATCATCGCGCACTCCGGCGCGACCCCATGGCGCCGGAAGATTTCGCGATAGACCGGCTCGGTCTTGTCCGAGACGATCTCGACCCCGTCGAAGAGCTCGCCCAGGCCGGATTGCGCCAGCTTGCGTTCCTGATCCAGCAGGTCGCCCTTGGTGATCAGCAGGATGGTGTAGTCCTCGGCCAGTGCCTCCACCGCGTCCCGTGCGTGGGGCAGCAGTTCGATGGGGTGCTGCAGCATCTCCTGCCCGGCGGCGATGAGCTCAGAGATGACCGAGGCGGGCACCTTTTCATCGGTCACCTCGATGGCGGTCTCGATCATCGACAGGACGAAGCCCTTGATGCCGAATCCATAGTGTCCGAGGTTACGCCGTTCCGCCGCAAGCAGCCGGTCCGCGAGGTGGTCGCGCTCGGCGTACTCTGCCAGCAGATCCGCGAATCGCTCCTGCGTGAGCTGGAAGAACCGCTCGTTGTGCCAGAGCGTGTCATCCGCATCGAAGGCGATCGTGGTCAATTTCTGCGACATTGTCCCCGGCTCCCGCTGCGGCCCTCTTTTCTCGCAGGGCGGCAAGGTTATATACACTCGTCATGGCGGATACCTCTTTCACAGCATCGAACGCAATGGCGACGGGACGGCGCTTCAGCATGTCGACGAACAAGGACCAGGATGACAACGGCACCTCGGTCGTGGTCGAGACGCGGCCGAAGACCAAGCGGCCGCCGCTCTACAAGGTGCTTCTGCTCAACGACGATTACACGCCGATGGAATTCGTCGTGGCCGTGCTGGAACGTTTCTTCGGCATGACCCACGCGCAGGCTTTCGAGGTCATGCTGACCGTGCACAAGAAGGGCGTGGCCGTGGTCGGCGTGTTCAGTCACGAGATCGCCGAGACCAAGGTCGCGCAGGTGATGGACTTTGCACGCCGTCACCAGCATCCGCTGCAATGCACCATGGAAAAGGAATAGGCCACCGGCCATGACGGGGCTGCGTTTGTCTCTCGCGCTCGACGAGGGTGGGCTTGTCCTGCCGGACGTCGGGCGTATCGCCGTGTTCGCGCCGCGCGCGGATCACGACCTCTCGGCGTTGCCCAAGGCGCGCCTGCATCTCATCACCGGGTTCTACCCCGACCATGCCGCGCTGCGCGCGCAGGGCTATGACTGCGCGACCGCGCCCGAGGGGCCCTATGCCGCCGCGCTGGTCTGCCTGCCGCGGGCCAAGGCGCTGGCGCAGGGCCTGATCGCACAGGCCGCCGCCCTGACCGAGGGGCCGGTGATCGTGGACGGGCTGAAGTCCGATGGCGTGGACAGCCTGCTGAAGGCCTGCCGCAAGCGGGCCGATGTCTACGGGCCGGTGAACAAGGCCCACGGCAAGCTCTTCTGGTTCGAAGGCGGCGATTTCGCCGACTGGGCCGGCGCGGGCGAGACCGAGCTTGAGGGCGGTTTCGTCACCCGGGCGGGGGTCTTCTCGGCTGACGGGATCGACCCGGCCTCGCAATTGCTGGCCGACAGCCTGCCCGCCGAGATCGGGGCGCAGGTCGCGGACCTCGGCGCGGGTTGGGGCTACCTCTCGGCACGCATCCTTCAGCTCAAAGGCGTCCGGGACCTGCATCTGGTCGAGGCGGATCACGCCGCGCTGGAGTGTGCCCGGCGCAATATCGACGACCCGCGGGCCCATTTCCACTGGGCGGACGCCACCGCGTGGCAGGCGCCCGCCCGGCTGGATGCCGTGGTGATGAACCCGCCGTTCCACACCTCGCGCGCGGCCGATCCCGATCTGGGGCGCCGCTTCATCCAGTCCGCCGCGCGGCTGCTGGCCCCGCGGGGGCGTCTGTGGCTGGTGGCCAACCGACATTTGCCCTATGAGGCCACCCTCACTGCGCATTTCGGCGAAACGGCCGAGATCGCGGGCAATTCGCGCTTCAAGATACTGATGGCGTCGAACCCATCTCGTCAGTGGCGCGTTGATCGCCTAGCCTGACCGGACGCGCTGCGAAAGGAATACGCATGTCATTTTCGATTGCCGGCAAGACTGCCATCGTGACCGGGGCCGCCAACGGGATCGGCTTCGCCATCGGCAAGCACTTCGCCGACCGGGGCGCCAATGTCGTCTTTGCGGATGTGGACGAGGACCGTCTGCGCGAGGAACTGGGCGAGAATGGCAGCATCGAGAACGTGCGCTACTTCGCGGGCGACCTGCGCGAGAAGCTGACCATCGCGAACCTGCTGTCGGCCACGATCGACGCCTTCGAGAAGGTGGACATCCTCGTGAACGGCGCCCGCCAGTGCCTGCCCGCCGATCCGCTGAACCCGGATGACGACGCGGTGCAGACCCTGCTGCAGCAGAACCTGATCACCTCGCTGCGCCTGACGCAGTTGATCGCCAAGCGGATGATCAAGCAGTCCGAGGGCGAGGAAGAGGGCAGCGCGGGGGCGATCGTGAACATCTCGTCCATCGCCGCGCGGCGGACCCATCCGGACCTGATGGCCTATTCGGTCTCGACCGCGGCGCTGGACCAGATGACCCGCTCGATGGCGGTGGCGCTTGCGCCGCACCGCATCCGCGTGAACGCGGTGGCCTTCGGCTCGGTCATGTCGGCCAGCCTGAAGACGACGCTGAAGGACAACAGCGAATATCGCGAGACGATCGAAGAGGCGACGCCGCTTGCACGGATCGCCTCGCCGGGGGAACTGGCCGAAGCGGTGCAGTATCTCGCCTCCGAGGCCTCGGGCTTCATGACCGGCCAGATCATGACGGTCGACGGCGGCCGCACGCTGCTCGACCCGGTGGACGTGCCCGCGCACTGAGCCGGGGCGGGTAGGGACAGACGGATTGAGCGCGGTGGATGTCGTGTATCCGGAAGTAATCTACGTCTGCTGATTTCCCGGCCATATCCACTGACGACCCGCCCGGCCTTAGGCCGGGCAGCGCCGGCCCGCCCCCCTGGGGCGGCGCTATTGCGCCACCCCGCGGGACGGCGCTGCCCTACGTGGTAGATCGCCGGCGTTCGCATCAGGCAACGCCCCGCACGCAGCGGACCCAACACCCCCCGCGGCGTTTCGCATCTGGCCTGACCTTCCGCCACCTGATACCTCCCGTGCCAACCGGAGGCCCAGATGACCGAGATGCAAGACCAGAAGACCCGCGCCAGCCAGTGGTTCCGCACCCTGCGCGACGAGATCGTCGCCGCCTTCGAAGGGCTGGAGGACAGCCAGACCGAGGGCCCGTTCAGCGACCGTCCGGCGGGGCGCTTCGAGGTGACGCCCACCAAGCGTGCCGCTGCGGATGGCGGCGATGCGGGCGGCGGGCTGATGAGCGTCATGCGCGGCGGCCGCGTCTTCGAGAAGGTCGGCGTCAACGTCTCCACCGTCTACGGCACGCTGGGCGACCGGGCGCAGGCGGCGATGGCCGCGCGCAAGGGCCTGCCCGGGATGACCGACGATCCGCGGTTCTGGGCCTCGGGCATCAGCCTCGTCGCCCATATGCAGAACCCGCATTGCCCGGCGGTCCACATGAACACCCGCATGTTCTGGACCCCCCACGGCTGGTGGTTCGGCGGCGGATCGGACCTGAACCCCTGCCTTGAGAAGGCCGAGGACACCGCACACTTCCATGCCGTGCAGAAGGCCCATTGCGATCCCCATGGCGCCGATCTCTACCCGCGCTTCAAGGACTGGGCGGACGAGTATTTCTACATCCCGCACCGCCACCGGGCGCGCGGGGTGGGGGGCATCTTCCTCGACGATTACTGCACCGGCGACTGGGAGGCGGATTTTAGCTTCATCCAGGACGTGGGCCGGGCCTTCCTGCCCGCCTTTGTTCCCCTGACCGAGCGCAACCGGACCCTGCCCTGGACCGAGGCCGACAAGGAGGCGCAACTGGTCCATCGCGGTCTCTATGCCGAGTACAACCTCGTCTACGACCGCGGCACCAAGTTCGGGCTGGAGACCGGGCACGACGCGAATGCCGTGCTGATGTCCCTGCCGCCGCTGGCAAAGTGGATCTGATCCGGCCACAGCGCTGATCGCACGAAAAAGGGCCCCGTGAGGGGCCCTTTGCTGTTCTGTCCGACGGTCAGTCGTCGCTCTCGTCGCCGCTGCCCTCGTCGGGGCAATCCTCTTCGCTCTCGGTGAAGCCGCGGAGCGAGATTTCCAGCGAGAGACGATAGGCTGTGTCGGTCGCCTCGATCTCGGGCTGGGCCCCCAACTGCATCGAGAAGGCCTGGATCAGCTGGTTGCCGAGCCCGGTGCTGTCGGCGGCCTCGCTTTCGGGGTCGAGCCGCTCGCCGCGGGAGTTCACGATCTCGAACAGGAACTGCCCGGCCGACAGCTGCTTCAGCGAGACCTTGATCCAGGGCTTGGCCCCGTCCAGCGGCCGTCCCAGATACTTGATCGCGTTGGTCGCGGCCTCGGTGGCCAGCAGCGACAGCGGCACCGCCTGGTCCGGGTAGAGGACCATCGGGTCGAAATCGAGCTGTACGTCGATCGGTTCGCTGTTGGGCAGTGCGCTGCGCAGGGTCTGCTTGAGCACGTCGTCCAGCAGGCTGTCGGCGCGCAGGCTGGACAGCCGCGAGGTGTGATAGAGGTTCGAATGCACGGTTGCGAGGCCGAGGACCCGGTCCTGCACGCGGCGCAGCGTGCGGCGGGTTTCGGGGCTCTTGGCCTTGCGGATCTCCATGTTCATGATCGAGGCGATGAGCTGGAGGTTGTTCTTCACCCGGTGGTGAACCTCCTTCAACAGTACGTTCTTCTCGTGCAGGCCGTTCTCCAGTTCCGCCGTGTCGCGGGTGATCCGCTCCACCATGCGGTCGAAGGTCTCCTCCATCTGCCGCAGTTCCGCCGGCGGCCGGGTGGTGTCCGCGTCCTTCAGCAGCAGGTGCTCGGGCTCGCCGTTGCCGAAACGGCGCATCTTCTGGCGCAGCTTGCGGACGTGCCGGATGACAAGACGGTGCACCGCGACATAGGCCACGACGAGGCTGACAAGCCACATCAGCACCGGGAAGGCGAGGGTCGCGCGGCTGGCAAAGGCCCAGCTGGTTTCGCCGCGGACCGGATCCCAGACCGCCAGCACCACGACGACGCCGGGCACGATGGGCATCAGGGAGTAGCTGCGGCGCTCGTCCTTGGTGTCCTCGGCGACGAAGGCCGTGGCGCGACGATAGAGGAAGGACGAGGGGTCGCGGTGCGAGGGCAGCAGCTTTGCGGCCTCTTCGGGCGGCGCGCTCGACATGACGACATCGCCATCCTGGTTCAGGGTGATGACGTCAATCGGATGCTGGACACCTTCGAAATTCGCGTCGAGGCGCAGGTTCTCGTGCAGCATCGAGAGCGAGACGAAGCCGAGGTACTGGTTCCCCTCGAAGACGGGCTGCGCGATGATCAGCACCTGATCCCCGGTGACGCGGCCACGTTGCAGCGACTCGATCCGGGGGCGGGGCGACTCCGCCATGGTCTTCGCGGTGGGGGCGTTCCGGAAATCGGCCGGCTCCCCGCGCGAGTTGCAGGTCGACACGCCCTCCACCGGGATGAAGGCCGCGTAGGTGTAGAACGGATGGGCCCGGGTGAAGCCGCGCATCAGATCGCTGCAGGCCAGACTGTCGTCCCGCTGCGGAACGACAGCGCCGCCCAGAACCCGGGCGGCGGCAAAGCCTTCGTAGATCACGTCGCTCTGGCCTTCGACGGCGGCCAGCGTTGCGCCCAGAAGGGCTGAGCGGGCAAGTTCGTCGGCCTGTGATACCACGTTGCGCGTCTGGTACAGCGCGATGAGACCCAGAGGAAGCAGAGCGACCGAGAGCATCGCGACGACGCGGACCCCCAGTCGCTCGGTCATGCGGACTTTCATTGACTGTGAATCACCCTGCGCTTTGGGAGTTCGCGGCAAGCACCGCCATCGTGGACTGATCGGTCAGGTCCAGGCTTTCATCGTCTTCGAGGTGCATCAGTTCGGCAAGGCGAGCGCGGCCCCGGTTGGCGCGGCTCTTGATCGTGCCGACAGCGCATTTGCACATCTCGGCGGCTTCTTCGTAGGAGAAGCCGGAGGCACCGACGAGGATCAGGGCTTCGCGCTGCTCGGGCGGCAGCTTGGCGAAGGCGATCTCGAAGTCCTTCATGGCGAGACGGCCGTCATGCTCCGGCTTGGAGGCGAGATTGGCAGAGAAGGTGCCGTCCACGTCGGCGACTTCGCGGCTCATCTTGCGGCGGCTGGAATAGAAGGTGTTGCGCAGGATGGTGAAGAGCCACGCCCGCAGGTTGGTGCCCTGCTGGAACTTGTCGAACTTGGACCAGGCCTTGACGATCGTGTCCTGGACCAGGTCATCCGCCTGGGCGTTGTTCCTACACAAAGACATGGCAAAGGCCCTGAGGGCCGGCAGGTGCTCGACGATCTCGTCGCGAGGATCCATTGCACTCATTTGCCGGTGTCCTCGCCGACCGACTGCTGCTTGAGCTGTGCCAGCAGCAGTTTGAAACGGTCCGGCAGCTCTTCATCGACCTTCGCCTGATAGACTCGCTTCAGGTTCTCGTCGATTTGCCTCTGGACGTTGTCGTATTCGTTGTCGTGCGCCATCGTATTCCACTGACTTTACCGGTTGCCCGAAAATATTCGGGAACTTAACGCCCATGTCGGTGTTGGGTTCCCAGAAAGTTCGAAAAAAGGTGACCTGGCCAATGAACCACCCGATAGCCTCCGAAGACTTCGTGATGAATGTCGCTCAGGAGCTGCCCTTCCTGCGGCGTTACGCGCGGGCCCTGACGGGGAGTCAGACCTCAGGCGACAATTACGCCGCCGCAACACTCGAAGCCATGCTGGAAGACCCCGATCTGATTGATCGCGAGAAGTCGACCAAGGTGGCCCTCTTCGAAGCCTTCCATGCCATCTGGACCTCGTCCGGTGCGCCGGTCGCCGAAGGCGAGACCGGCATTGCCGCGCGGGCCCAGGCCCATCTGTCGAAGCTGACGCACAACACGCGCGAGGCTCTGCTGCTGCGGACCATCGAGGAATTCAGCTTTGCCCAGATCGGGGAGATCATGAAGGTCTCTGAAGCCGAGGCGCAGGAACTGATCCGCATCGCCCAGACCGAGCTGGCCAACAGCATCACCGGCAAGGTCATGATCATCGAGGACGAGGCGATCATCGCCATGGACCTCCAGTCGATCGTGGCCGAGATGGGTCATGGCGTGACCGGCGTTGCCCGGACCCGCGACGAGGCGGTGAAGCTGGGCAAGGCGGAACGCCCCGACCTGATCTTCGCCGACATCCAGCTGGCGGACAATTCCTCGGGCATCGACGCGGTGAACGACCTGCTGCGCGCCCTTGGCGATATCCCGGTGATCTTCATCACCGCCTTCCCCGAGCGTCTGCTGACGGGCGAGAAGCCGGAACCGGCCTTCCTCATCACCAAGCCCTACACCGAGGAGCAGGTGCGTCTGGCGGCAAGCCAGGCCATGTTCTTCTCTTCGACGGAAACGCTGCACGGCTGATCCCGCGCCTGCGTCGTCCTGCAAGCCGCGCGGCCCTCGGGCCGGGCGGCTTTTTCGTGTCCGGCTGTTATTCACGGAGGACTGCGGGTGCTGTCGCTGGCCGGAAAGCCAAACGGGCAAAACAAAAGGGGCGGCCTCCTCTTGCCGCCCCTTCATTCACTCTGTCGTCCGTCCATTAGGGCGTGCGGCCACGCACAGCGCGGGCGATCATCGCCACGACGAAGAGGACGAGGAAGATCACGAAGAGAATTTGCGCGATCCCGGCGGAAGCCGAGGCGATGCCACCAAAGCCGAACACGGCTGCGATGATCGCCACGACAAGGAAGGTAAGTGCCCAATACAGCATAGTGTTTCCTTTCGTTTCAACATGATGCGCGCTTGGCATCGACTGTGGAAGAAACCTCGGATCGGGGCTGGAAGTTCCCAAAAATTTTTTCGCAACTGTCGGGAACCAGGCAGGTTTGCGCGCGTTGAGGAGCAAGGTCGCTGCGAAGACAAGACCTGTCCCCCCTCGTATTGGCGGGGCGCGCTTACTGACTTACCCTCGGCGCCCCGCCAATCATTTTCTTCGCAATTCCTCCATGTCTCGAGACTGAGAGCCGGACGCCCGGAGCCGCGTGCCTGCGGTACGGGTTACGCCGCCCTTGCGTGCGGGTGGGAACGGCGCGCGCCCAGCGAGGCTGTTTCAAAGCGATGGAACTTCACCGCTCACGGCGCGTTTACCGGACATACGCGGCACGTGGTCTGCTTGGGCGTCGCAGCCCTGCATCACTGCCGCTCCGAAATGGCCGGTCCGCTTGCCAACCCCCGCCCCCGCGGGCAGGTTGGCGACAGGACCCGGCTTCACCCGCGCCTTGCCGCGCTGAGAGAGGAAGACGTGTCATGCTAGAGATTTCCGGCCTTGGTGGCCTCATCATCCTGGCCCTCGATATCTGGGCCATCGTGTCGATCATCGGGTCGGCAACCTCGACGGGGAAGAAAGTCCTTTGGGTACTCCTGGTTCTGATCCTGCCGATTGTCGGCTTCCTGATCTGGCTGCTGGCTGGCCCCCGGTCGCGCGCAAGCCACGTCTGACCTCCGCCCGGCAGGGCGACCCCAGGACCATCGAAACCATCACGGGAGCGCACGCATGAGCGTGCGCTCCTCTCGTGAGACGGTGGCGCGTTTCCCGCGCAGTCCGCGTCTCATCCTCACCGCGCTACGCGGTGTCTTTGCCCAGCTTGATTCCGCGAACATGGGTCTCGTCGCCGCCGGCGTGGCCTTTTTCTCGATGCTGGCGATTTTCCCGGGACTTGCCGCGCTGATCGCGCTTTACGGCCTGATCTCCGACCCGCATGTCCTGCTGGAACAGATGGCCCTGTTGCAGGACATCGTGCCGCCCGACGTCTACAACCTGATCGCGAAACAGGTGGAAACCCTGATCACCACCAGCGGCGACACGCTGGGCTGGACCGGCGCGGTTTCCACCGCGCTGGCGATCTGGTCTGCGCGGGCAGGCGTCGCAGCCATGATGCGCGGGCTGAACGCGATCCACGGCAGCCCGAACCGGGGCTCGCTGCGCCATTATTTCACCGCGCTGATGCTGACCGTCGCCCTCATGGGCGTCTCGATGAGCGCGATGCTCCTCGTGGTGATCGCGCCGCTGGTGCTGCAATTCCTCTACATCGGCCCCTTCGTCAGCCTGCTGGTGGACGCGGTCCGCTGGATGGCCGCCATCGGCGTGCTGCTGGTGGGGCTGGCGCTGCTCTATCGCTATGGGCCGAACACGCGGGCGAACCGGATGCACTGGGCCACGCCGGGCGGCGTGCTGGCGGTGCTGCTTTGGGCACTGGTGTCCTGGGGGTTCAGCAAGTACCTGCAGAACTTCGGCAATTACAACGAGGTCTACGGCTCCATCGGGGCCGTGGTGGCGCTTCTGATGTGGCTCTACCTCAGCACCTTCCTCGTGCTGCTGGGGGCCTCGCTGAACGTGCACCTGAAATCGGTGCAGACCACCGAGGCGGTCCGCAAGGCCGAACAGGAAGCAGAGGCCGCCGCCGAGGCGGCAGAAGCGGCAGCGACGGCAGAGGCATCGGGCCCCGCCGCCTGACGCGGCGAACTCAGCGAGCGGCGCGCACCGTTTCGATCATCAGGGCGACGTTCTCGGGGTCCGCATCCGGCGTGATCCCGTGGCCGAGGTTGAAGATATGCGGGCCCTTCGAGAAGGCCTCGACGATCTCCCGCGTCTCGCGCACCAGCGCCTCGCCCCCGGTGACCATGTGGCTGGAGGCAAGGTTGCCCTGCACGCAGCCGTCGACCTGCACGTTCTCCGCCGCCCATTGCGCACTGACCGAATTGTCGAGTGCGACGCAATCGGCCCCCGTCGCCTTGGCAAAGCCGATGTAGCGCTCGCCGGCCTCGCGCGGGAAGGCGATGATCGGCAGGCCGGGATGGCGGGCCTTCAGCTCCGCGATGATCCGCTTGGCGGGGGCGAGACAGAAATCATCGAAATCCTGCCCCTTGAGCGACCCGGCCCAGCTGTCGAAGAGCTTGACCACTTCGGCCCCGGCCTCCACCTGCGCGGAGAGATATTCGATCGTGCCCTCGGTCAGCCGGTCGATGATCGCCTCGAAGACGGGGCGGTTCTCGGCCTTCAGCGCGTGCGCCGGGCCCTGATCCTTGGTGCCGCGGCCCGCGACCATGTAGGTCGCCACGGTCCAGGGCGCACCGGCAAAGCCGATCAGCGTGGTTTCTGCGGGCAGTTCGCGCTTCAGGATTCGCAGGGTCTCGTAGACCGGCGAGAGCGTCTCATGCACGGCCTCGACGGGCCTCAGCGCGTCGAATTCCGCCTGCGTCGTGATGGTCGAGAGCCGCGGCCCCTCGCCGGTGACGAACCACAGGTCCGCGCCAAGCGCCTGCGGCAGCAGCAGGATGTCGGCAAAGAGGATCGCCGCGTCGAAGCCGTAGCGCCGGATCGGCTGCAGGGTGACCTCGGCCGCCAGTTCGGGGTTGTAGCACAGTGACAGGAAATCCCCCGCCTGCGCCCGGGTGGCGCGGTATTCGGGCAGGTAGCGCCCGGCCTGCCGCATCATCCAGATCGGCGGCACCGGGAGGGTCTCGCCCTTCAGCGCCCGCAGGATCAGCTTATCGCTCATGTCAGCCCCCTTCAGCAAAGTCCCAGACACCTCGCTGCCCCCCGGCGTGATGTCAAGGACCGCCCCCCTTCATCTTTCCCCAAATACCTCCGGGGGGTGAATTGGCCGCAGGCCAAGCGGGGGGCAGGGCCCCCCGAGATCGCTCCCCGGTCCGCAGCGAAAGCCCACGGCAGAGTTACGCGATAAAGGGGGCCGCTGCGCACTGCAGAACCCGCCCATCCAGCCGGAGGCGACCGCGACGGGGCGCCGCGCGCGGCCCCGCTTGCCACGGCGCGGCTGCGGCTCTATCCCTCGGCCCATGACACGCAATCTTCCCAGTCCCGCCCAACCGCTGCGCATCGGCACCCGTGGTTCTCCGCTGGCGCTGGCGCAGGCCCACGAAACCCGTGACCGCCTTGCGACGGCCTTCGACCTGCCGGCCGAGGCCTTCGAGATCGTCGTGATCCAGACCACCGGCGACCGGGTCCAGAACCGCGCCCTGCGCGAGATCGGCGGCAAGGGGCTCTTCACCCGCGAGATCGAGGATGCGCTGCTCTCCGGGGGCATCGACATCGCGGTGCATTCCATGAAGGACATGCCCGTGCTGCAGCCCGAGGGGCTGGTGCTTGATTGCTACCTGCCGCGCGAGGACCCGCGCGATGCCTTCGTGTCGCGCAAGTATGCGCGCCTCGCCGATGTGCCGGAAGGGGCCCGGATGGGCACCTCTTCGCTGCGGCGCCGGGCGCAGCTGCTGGTGACGCGGCCCGACCTTGAAGTGGTGGAGTTCCGCGGCAACGTTCAGACCCGTCTGCGCAAGCTGGACGAGAACGTGGCCGAGGCGACCTTCCTCGCCATGGCCGGGCTCAACCGCCTGAACCAGCCCGAGATCGCGCAATCCGCGCTGGAGCCCGAAGAGATGCTGCCCGCCGTGGCGCAGGGCGCCATCGGGATCGAACGCCGGATGGACGACAGCCGGGTCGCCGGCCTGCTGGAAGCGATCCACCACGTGGAGACCGGCCAGCGGCTGGCGGCGGAACGGGCCTTCCTCGCCGCGCTCGACGGCTCCTGCGAGACGCCGATCGCGGGCCTTGCGCTGCTGGAAGGGGGCGATCTCTGGCTGCGGGGCGAGATCCTGCGCCCTGATGGCTCCGAGGCGCTGTCCGATTCTGCCCGCGCCCCGATCGAGGATGGCGCCAAGCTGGGCACCGAGATGGCGCAGGGGCTTCTGGGCCGCGCCGGTGCGAACTTCTTCGACTGGCGCGGCTGATTTTAGCCGAGGTTTATTTGCAGGCCTGACCGCGGATGCATTTGCGCACCGTGGCCAGCTGCGCCTGCGTCGGCTCGAAGAAGTGCCAGCCGCCGCAGGGCGTCAGCTCCAGCCGATAGCCGTCGTCGGTCTGTTCGAGGAACATGAGCGCCTCGCCGCGCGAGATGTTGTCGGTGCACCACGTGCCGTGGCAGACGAAATCCATGTCGATATCGGCGGAGAAGGGGATGTCGAACCCATTCTTCGACAGGGCGTTGCCCTCGACATGGCCGGTGGTGTGGCGTTCCAGCGGCGGGTCGGTGGGGTAGGGCGCCGGGGGCATGGAGCGCGGATTGTAGCGCAGCCGGCCCTCGACGATCACGTAGCGCTCCGCCGCGTTGGCCGCGCGGGTAAAGCTGCTGGCCGGATCGGGCCGCATGCAGCTGAGCGCCGAGGCAGGCCCGGCCAGCACGGCCAGCAGGGCGGGCGCGGCGAGCAGGGCGCGCATCAGAAATGCTCCGCGAATTCGGCCAGCACGGCGGCATAGACCTCGCGCTTGAAGGGCACGATGTTGTCCACCACCTCGTCAGGGGCCAGCCAGCGCCATTCGCTGAACTCGGGGTGGGCGGTTTCTATGTTCACGTCCGCGTCGGCGCCGAGGAAGCGCAGCAGGAACCACTTCTGCTTCTGGCCGCGGAACTTGCCGCCCCAGATCCGGCCCGCGATCTCGACCGGCAGGTCATAGGTCAGCCAGTCGGCGGTTTCCGTGGCGACCTCGACCAGTGCGGGCGGCACGCCGATTTCTTCCTCCAACTCGCGCAGCGCGGCCTCGCGCGGGGATTCGCCCGCGTCGACACCGCCCTGCGGCATCTGCCACGCGGGCACCTCGCTGTCCTTGCGCTGACCGACCCAGACCAGTCCGTCGGCATTCATCAGCATGACGCCCACGTTGGGGCGATAGGGCAGGGCGGCGATCTCTTCCGCCGTGGGGATGGTCTTACGTGACATTGCGAGCCTCCGGATTGCGTGGCGATCCTATGCCCCCGGCGGGCGGTGTCCAGCAACCGCCCGCGCTGTGATCATTTTCGCGCCAATTCGGGGGAGGCTACGCGTGAATGGGCCACCCTCCTACGCAGGGCGATTGCCGCCGCGCGCAAACTGCGTCATTTCCACCTCATGCAAGACGGATTGAAAATCGTTCTGGTCGAAGAAGACGCCGACCGCGCGCGGACCCTGATCGAGGGGCTGGCGGATGATGGCTGGGGCGATGTGACGGTGCTGGGCGACGCGCGGATGCTCGCCCGCCAGATGGACAAGCTGAACCCCGACGTGGTGCTGGTGAACCTCGCCGACCCGGGGCGAGACACGCTGGAACAGCTCTGCATGGTCTCCGGCGCGAACGAGCGCCCGGTGGCCGTCTTCGTGGACCGCACCGATCCCGCCACCACCAAGGCCGCCATCGAGGCGGGCCTGTCTGCCTATGTGGTGGGCGGGCTGGAAGCCAAGCGCGTGCGCCCGATCGTGGATGCCGCCATCGCGCGCTTCCACATGTTCAGCCAGATCCGGACCGAGCTGGAAGCGGCCAAGACCGCGCTGTCCGAACGCAAGATGGTTGACCGCGCCAAGGGCCTTCTGATGAAGGCCAAGGGCATCTCCGAGGACGAGGCCTATGCGCTGCTGCGCAAGGCCGCGATGGATCAGGGCAAGCGGCTCGCCGCCGTGGCCGAGGCCATCGTGACCGCGGCGAACCTGCTGAAATGAGCCGTTATGCCGTCACCTGCGGTTTCGTGCCGCTGACCGACGCCGCACCGCTGGTGGTGGCGAAGGAGATGGGATTCGCGGCGGAAGAGAATATCGACCTGACGCTTCAGGCCTTCCCCTCGTGGTCGTCGATCCGCGACATGCTGGCCTTCGGGCATCTGGACGCGGCGCATCTGCTGGCACCGATGCCGATTGCCATGTCGCTGGGCCTTGGTGGCCTTCCGGAACGGATCGACACGCTTCAGGTGCTGTCGATGAACGGCAATGTCATCGGCGTCTCTGGCGAACTGGCCGATGCGATGCGGGCCGAGGGCTGGATCGGCGGTTGTGCATCGCCCTCCGACGTCGCGGCCGCCCTCAGGGCCGCGCGCGACGGGCGGCTGGTGATCGGCGTGCCTTTCCCCTTCTCCATGCATGCAGAGCTGCTGCACTACTGGATGGAGGCCGAGGGCGCGACAGAGGGCCGCGATTACGAGATCCGCTCCGTCCCGCCGTCCCAGATGGGCGCGGCGCTGGCGGCCAAGCGGATCGACGCCTTCTGCGTGGGCGAGCCCTGGGGCAGCCAGGCCGTGGACGCGGGTGTGGGCGAGATCATCCTGACCGGCACCGCGATCTGGCGCATGGCGCCGGAAAAGGTGCTGGCCGCGCGCCATGACTGGGCCGAGGAAGATCAGGGCCGCGCCTGCGCGCTGATCCGCGCCGTGGCCCGGGCCGGCCGCTGGCTGGACCAGCCCGACAACCGGATGATCGCGGCGGAGTTGCTGAACCGGGCCGAGTACCTGAACCTTCCCGTGCGTCTGCTGGACCGCGCCCTGACCGGGCGGCTGGTCTGCGACGGCAGCGGGGAGGAGGCCGAGATCGCGGGCTTCATGCGCTTCTTCGATGGGGCGGCCACCTTCCCGTGGCGGAGCCAGGCGAAATGGATCGCGCGCCGCATCGCGGCCCGGTCGGGCGTCGCCCTTGCCGAGGCCGAGACCGTCGCGCATGGCTGTTTCCGCACCGACCTCTATCGCATGGCGATGGCCGGGACCGGCATCGACCTGCCCGGCGCGTCGGAGAAGCTGGAAGGGGCGCTCACGGCGCCGACGGCTGTCGCCTCGCTGCGGGGCGAGATGATTCTGGGGCCGGACCGGTTCTACGACGGTAAGGTTTTTGACCCTTCCGCGGGGTAATGCCCAAAAACCGGTCAAACCTTCGCCTCGCACGCATGTATCAAGGCTGATCGCGCCCCAATTTGTCATTTTTGCGAAAAATGTCTCGCGTCAGGGGGCGGCCTCAGGCATCTAGAGTACAACAGCGGTCAGGCAACGGTGCCGGCCACGCTGTCCACCCCCAAAGCCGAGGGTAGATGAGCATTGTCGCTCATTGCCGGTTCCGCGAGATGCGGAACACGTCCGAGCGACAACAGAACGTCACGCCCCGAGCCCGAGATCAGATAAAACGCTGCCGGGGCAATTGCTTAAGGGAATACCTACCATGCGTAAGGCACTTCTTCTTGCACTGAGCACCACTGCCCTCTCCTCCGGCGCCTTCGCCGAGATGCTGGATGTGGAAAAAGACGAACTGAAGTTCGGCTTCATCAAGCTGACCGACATGGCGCCGCTGGCCGTCGCCTATGAGAACGGCTACTTCGAGGACGAAGGTCTCTTCGTCACGCTGGAAGCGCAGGCGAACTGGAAAGTCCTGCTGGACGGCGTCATCGGCGGCCAACTCGACGGCGCACACATGCTGGCCGGTCAGCCGCTCGCAGCCACCATCGGCTACGGCACCGAAGCCCACATCGTCACCCCCTTCTCCATGGACCTGAACGGCAACGGCATCACCGTGTCGAACGAGATCTGGGAGCAGATGAAGGAATACGTGCCGGAAGAGAACGGCAAGCCCGTGCACCCGATCTCGGCCGAGGCGCTCGCGCCGGTCGTGAAGAAGTACCAGTCCCAAGGCAAGCCCTTCAACATGGGCATGGTCTTCCCGGTGTCGACCCACAACTACGAACTGCGCTACTGGCTGGCCGCCGGTGGTCTGCAGCCGGGCTACTACAGCCCGCAGGACGTGACCGGCCAGATCGGCGCCGACGTGCTGCTCTCCGTCACCCCGCCGCCGCAGATGCCCGCCACCATGGAAGCCGGCACGATCTACGGCTACTGCGTGGGTGAGCCGTGGAACCAGCAGGCCGTGTTCAAGGGCATCGGCGTTCCGGTCATCACCGACTACGAACTGTGGAAGAACAACCCCGAGAAGGTCTTCGGCATGTCGGCTTCCTTCGTGGAAGAGAACCCGAACACCGCCATCGCCGTGACCAAGGCGCTGATCCGTGCCGCCATCTGGCTGGACGAGAACGACAACGCCAACCGCATGGAAGCGGTCGAGCTGCTGTCCCGCCCGGAATACGTGGGTGCGGATGCAGACGTGATCGCCAACTCCATGACCGGCACCTTCGAGTACGAGAAGGGCGACAAGCGTGAGGTCCCCGACTTCAACGTGTTCTTCCGCTACAACGCGACCTATCCCTTCTACTCCGACGCCGTCTGGTACCTGACCCAGATGCGCCGCTGGGGCCAGATCGCCGAAGCCAAGCCCGACAGCTGGTACGACGAAATCGCCAAGTCCGTCTACAAGCCGGAAATCTACCTCGAAGCCGCCCGTCACCTCGTCGAAGAGGGTCTGGCAAACGAGGCCGACTTCCCCTGGGACAGCGACGGCTACAAGGAACCGACCCCCGCTGCTGACGTGATCGACGGCATTCCCTACGATGGGCGTCAACCGAACGCCTACCTGGAAAGCCTGCCGATCGGTCTGAAAGGTGACCAGACCGTCGTCGGCAACGAGGTCAAGGGCTGAGCCGCAAGGCAAAGCTCCTCCCCGTCAGGCGGTGGCACGTTCGTTCACTCGCCGCCTGACGGATCCTTTTGCCGGAGCCCCGGCATCAGCCCCAGAGGATTGTTCCAATGACCGCCATCGACCCCGAAAGCTTCAACGCCGGCGCCGACGAGGCCAAGGAAGCCCGCCGCGCCCGCCTGTTCACCCGCATCAACAAGGCCGACACCTGGTTCAAGGTTCTTGGCCTTGCCTGGATGACGCCGATCCTGAAGGCCGCCGCCGGGGACAATCCCCGCGCCCAGGTCAAGGAAATCTGGCAACTGCTGGGCGTGCCTCTGGCCGCTATCGCAGCCTTCCTGATCCTCTGGGGCGCGCTTGCCCCCAAGGTTCAGACCTCGCTCGGCGCCATTCCCGGCCCGGCACAGGTGTGGGAGCAGGTCGAGAACCTGCACGGCGACTACCTGCGCGACAAGGCCAAGGAAGCAGAGTTCTACGAGCGTCAGGACGCCCGTAACGCCAAGCTCATCGCCGCCGGCAAGGAAGACAAGGTGAAGGTCCGCGCCTACACCGGCTCGCCGACCTACTACAGCCAGATCTTCACCTCGATCAAAACCGTGTTCTTCGGCTTCCTGCTGGCCACCGTCGTGGCCGTGCCCATGGGCATTGCCGCCGGCCTGTCGAAAACCGCGAACGCGGCGCTGAACCCGATCATCCAGATCTTCAAGCCGGTCTCGCCGCTGGCCTGGCTGCCGATCGTGACCATGATCGTCTCTGCCACCGTCGCCAACAACGACGGCCTGTTCTCCAAGTCCTTCCTGATCTCGGCCATCACCGTGACGCTCTGCTCGCTCTGGCCGACGCTGATCAACACCTCGCTCGGCGTGGCCTCGATCGACAAGGACCTCGTGAACGTGTCGAAGGTTCTGAAGATGAACACCTGGACCAAGATCACCAAGCTGGTCCTGCCCTCCGCCCTGCCGCTGATCTTCACCGGTCTGCGTCTGTCGCTGGGTGTGGGCTGGATGGTGCTGATCGCGGCCGAGATGCTGGCGCAGAACCCCGGCCTGGGCAAGTTCGTCTGGGATGAATTCCAGAACGGCTCCTCCCAGTCGCTGGCCAAGATCATGGTCGCCGTCTTCACCATCGGCATCATCGGCTTCCTTCTGGACCGCGTGATGTTCACCCTGCAGTCCCTCTTCACCTTCTCGAACAATCGGTGATCGCCATGTCCGCTGTTCTTGAACTTCGCAACGTCTCCAAAAGCTTCGGCGAGGGCGACCACCGCGTCGACGTGCTGAAGAACATCGACCTGCGCATCCGCAAGGGGGAGTTCGTGGTGATCCTGGGCTTTTCCGGCACGGGCAAAACCACGCTGGTCAACCTGATGGCCGGTCTCGACGTCCCCACGGACGGCAAGATCTGGTGCAAGGGCCAGCCGCTCGAGGGCCCCGGCCCCGAGCGGGGGGTGATCTTCCAGAACTACTCGCTGATGCCCTGGCTGACCGTGGGCGGCAACGTGCGCCTCGCGGTGGACACGGTCTTCCCGACCATGTCCTCCAAGGAAAAGGCCGAAAAGGTCGCGCATTACGTCAAGATGGTGGGCCTGTCCCATGCCATCGACCGCCGCCCGGCGGAACTGTCGGGGGGCATGCGCCAGCGGGTTTCTGTTGCCCGTGCCCTGGCCCTCGACCCCGAGGTGCTGCTGATGGACGAGCCGCTCTCTGCGCTCGACGCCCTGACGCGCGCCAACCTCGCGGACGAGATCGAGGCGATCTGGGACGCCGACAAGAAGACCGTCGTCCTGATCACCAACGATGTGGACGAAGCAATCCAGCTGGCCGACCGGATCATTCCGCTGAACCCGGACGGCACCCTGGGCGAGGCCTTCACCGTGGACATCCCGCGGCCCCGTGACCGGACCGAGATGAACCACCACGAGGGCTTCAAGAAGCTGCGTGGCGAGGTGACCCAGTACCTGATGGATGTCGGCATCGCGGCCCGCGTTGACGGCACCCGCATCCTGCCCAACGTCACGCCGATCCACTACAGCCAGCCCCGCACGGTGCCGGCCGCAGTGGCAGAAGCCTCGAAGAGCGGGATCGAAGAGAAGTACCTGGAGTTCTCGCAGCTTCACAAGATCTACCCCACGCCCAAGGGTCCGCTGACCGTGGTCGAGGACTTCAACCTTAAGCTCAACAAGGGCGAATTCGTCTCGCTGATCGGCCACTCCGGCTGCGGCAAGTCGACCGTCCTGACCATGACCGCCGGGCTGAACTCGATCTCGAAAGGGGTCATCAAGCTCGACGGGTACGAAGTGAAAGGCGCCGATCCCGAGCGCGCCGTTGTTTTCCAGTCGCCCAGCCTGTTTCCGTGGCTTACCGCAAAGGAGAACGTCAGTGTCGGGGTTGATCGAGTCTATCCGAAAGCGTCACAGGCGGAACGTCAGGATGTCGTTGAGTATTATCTTGAACGGGTCGGTCTCGCTGATTCTATGGACAAGCAGGCGTCCGAACTCTCCAACGGAATGAAGCAGCGCGTGGGCATCGCGCGGGCCTTCGCCCTCAGCCCCAAGCTGCTGCTTCTGGACGAGCCCTTCGGCATGCTCGACAGCCTCACCCGCTGGGAGCTGCAGGAAGTGCTGATGGAGGTCTGGAGCCGGACCAAGGTCACCGCTGTCTGCGTCACCCATGACGTGGACGAGGCGATCCTGCTGGCTGACCGCGTGGTGATGATGACCAACGGCCCGCGCGCCACGATCGGCAAGATCGTGGACGTGAACCTGCCGCGTCCGCGCACCCGTTCGGCTCTGCTGGCGCACCCGGACTACTACCACTACCGCGAAGAAGTCCTGAACTTCCTCGAGGAGTACGAGCACGGGCGCGATCCGCGCAAAGAGGCCGAGAAAAAGGCCGCCGCGAAAGCGGTGCGCGCCGCCTGAGACAGGGGCGGGGGCAGGGCGGAAACAAAGGGTCGCTGACACCCTTCCGCCCCTCCCTCCGCCCCGCGCGACCGGGGCGCTTCGGTCGCGCGACAAGGTAACCCCGTGGGGGCAGCGCTGCTCTACACACTCATGGCCCGCGGACGGGACCCCGACGAAGGGGAGGCAGTCCAGAGGCTCTTTTGCCAGGCGGCACGCGGCCAGAGCGCCTCGTGATCCGCACGCGGAGTGAACCCATGGCAGAGAAACTGATCGTTATCGGGGCTGGTATGGCCTCTGGACGGGCGCTGGAGCACCTGTTCGAAACGGCGCCGGGCGCCTACGAGGTGACGCTCTTCAACGCGGAGCCGCGCGGCAACTACAACCGGCTGATGCTCTCCCCCGTGCTGTCGGGCGAGAAGACCTATGAAGAGATCGTGACCCATGACGCGGCCTGGTACGAGCGCCACGGCGTGACCTGCCGCTTCGGCGAGAAGGTCGCCCGGATCGACCGTGCCGCCAAGGTGGTGATCTCGGAAACCGGCGAGGAGCTGGCCTATGACCGGCTTCTGATCGCCACCGGATCGACCCCCTTCATGATCCCGCTTCCGGGGCATGACCTGAAGGGCGTGGTCGCCTACCGCGATCTGGAAGACACCCACAGAATGATCGACCTTGGCGCCGGGGTGGGGCCCGAGCGTACGCCGAGGGCGGTCGTCATCGGCGGCGGCCTCCTGGGGCTGGAGGCCGCTGCCGGTATGGCTGCACGCGGGATCGAGGTCACGGTGGTGCACATCATGGGCCACCTGATGGAGCGGCAGCTGGACGAAAGTGCGGGCGCGCTGCTGAAGGCGGCACTGGAACAGCGCGGCATCCGCGTGCTCTGCGGGGCCAACTCCAAGGAAATCGTGGGCGACAACGGCCATGTCGCCGGCCTGCGGCTGGACGACGGGCGTATCCTGCCCTGCGACCTGCTGGTGATGGCGGTGGGCATCCGGCCCAACGCGGCGCTTGGGCAGGCCGCCGGGCTGGAGGTGAACCGCGCCATCGTCGTGGACGATCACATGGTGACCTCGGATCCGGCGATCCTCGCGCTTGGCGAATGCGTGGAACATGACGGCCAGCTCTTCGGCCTCGTGGCGCCGCTCTATGACCAGGCCAAGGTGGTGGCGGCGACGCTGACCGGCGCAGTGGCGCGGTTCGTGCCGCAGGAACTCTCCACCAAGCTGAAGGTCACCGGCTGCGATCTCTTCTCGGCAGGCGACTTTGCAGAGGGCGAGGGGCGCGAGGACATCGTCTTCCGGGACCCGGCGCGCGGCATCTACCGCCGCCTCGTGCTGGAAGGCGAGCGGCTGGTGGGCGCGGTCTTCTACGGCGATACCTCGGATGCGACCTGGTACATGGGCCTGATCCGCGAGAAGGAGCCCATAGGCGACAGGCGCGACATGCTCATATTCGGGCCAGATTTCTGCGGGGGGCACCCCCTGGACCCTATGGGGGCCGTTGCAGCCTCTCCGGCTAAGGACCGGACGCAGGGCCGCAACGGCATGACCCAGAAGATCGACATGGCCGGCAACAGCGACCGCTGGCTTGCAGACACGCTCGCAGGGAGGGCCTGATATGGCCAAGACCATCTGCACCACCTGTCCCTATTGCGGCACCGGCTGCGGTGTCCTCGCCACGCCGGACGGGCGCGGCGGGCTCTCCATCAAGGGGGATGCCGCGCATCCGGCGAACCAGGGGCGGCTCTGCTCCAAGGGCTCGGCCCTGGGGGAGACCGTCTCGCTCGAAGGCCGCGCGCTCGACCCCGTCTTCCGCGGCAGCCGCATCAAGTGGGATGACGCGCTCGACCTCGTGGCGGCGAAGTTCCTCGAAGCGGTGGACGAGCATGGCCCGGACAGCGTGGCCTTCTACGTCTCGGGCCAGATCCTGACCGAGGATTACTACGTCGCCAACAAGCTGATGAAGGGCTACCTCGGCTCGGCCAATATCGACACCAACTCGCGGCTCTGCATGGCCTCGTCGGTGGCGGGCCACAAGCGCGCCTTCGGCACCGACACCGTGCCCGGCACCTACGAGGACCTCGAAGAGGCCGACCTCGTGGTGCTGGTGGGCTCGAACCTCGCTTGGTGCCACCCGGTGCTCTACCAGCGGCTGGTGATGGCCAAGAAGATGAACCCGGTGCTGAAGGTCGTGAACATTGACCCGCGCCGCACGGCGACCTCCGACCTTGCCGACCTGCACCTCTCGGTGCGGCCCGACGGGGACGTGGCGCTCTTCAACGGGCTGCTGGCGCAGATCGTGGCCCGCGGGGCCGAGGATCGCGACTGGATCGACGCCCATACCTCGGGCGCGGCGCAGGCGATTGCCGTGGCGCAGGCGGGAGATCCTGCCGAAAGCGGGCTGAGCGCCGAGGAGCTGGCGCAGTTCTACGACCTCTGGATCGGGACCGAGAAGGTCGTGACCATGTATTCGCAGGGCGTGAACCAGTCCTCCTGCGGGGCGGATAAGGTGAATGCCATCCTGAATTGTCATCTGGCCACCGGCCGGATCGGACGGCCCGGCATGGGCCCGTTCAGCGTGACAGGCCAGCCGAACGCAATGGGAGGCCGCGAGGTGGGTGGCCTTGCGAACATGCTGGCCTGTCACCTCGATATCGAGAATGCCGCGCATCGCGCCGCCGTGCAGGAGGCCTGGGGCAGCCCGCGCATCTGCGATCACGCGGGGCTCAAGGCGGTGGACCTGTTCCGCGCCTGCGGCGAGGGCAAGATCAAGGCGCTCTGGATCATGGGGACAAACCCCGCCGTCTCGCTGCCCGATGCCGAGGCGGTGAGCCAGGCCATCGCGCGTGTGCCTTTCGTGGTGGTCTCGGACGTGCTGGCCGAAACCGACACGACGCGGCTGGCGGACCTCGTGCTGCCCGCGCTCGCCTGGGGCGAGAAGTCGGGCACGGTGACCAACTCCGAGCGTATGATCTCGCGTCAGCGGGCCCTGCTGCCCGCGCCGGGACAGGCCCGCGCCGACTGGCAGATCATCGCGCAGGTGGCCGACCGCATGGGCTGGGGGGATCACTTCGCCTATGACAGCGCCGCCGATATCTTCCGCGAGTATGCGGCCCTGTCCGGGCTGGCAAAGCGCTTTGACCGCGACTTCGACATCTCGGGTCTGAAGGACATCACCGACGCCGCCTACGAGGCCTTCCAGCCGGTCCGCTGGCCGGTGGCGGAGCCGGGCGCCGAGGGCGGCCGTTTCTTCGCGGACGGGCAGTTCTACCACGCCGACAAGCGGGCCAAGATGCTGCCCGTGGCGGCCCCCGCGGTGACGCCGCTGCCGCGCGGTTTCCACCTGAACAGTGGCCGCATCCGCGACCAGTGGCACACGATGACGCGCACCGGGCGCTCCGCCCGGCTGTCGCAGCACCTCGGCGAACCCTTCGTGGAAATCCACCCCGAGGATGCCAAGGCGCAGGGCCTCGGCCCGGCGGACCTCGCGCGGCTGACCTCGGACACCGGCGAGGCGATCCTGCGGGTGCTGATCACCGAACGCGCCGCACGCGGTGCGGTCTTCGTGCCGATCCACTGGACGCTGGCCACCGGCGCGGCTGGCCGCGTCGGCCCGCTGGTGCACGAGGTGACGGACCCGGTTTCGGGGCAGCCCGCCTCGAAGCAGGGGCGCGTCGACGTCGAGAAGTTCACCGCCGTCTGGTACGGGTTCGCCGCCTCTTCGGCCACCTGCCGGTCTGCCCGGCCGTATTGGAGCATCGCCCGCACCGCGACCGGCTGGTCCGCGGAACTGGCGGGCCTGCGCGCACCCCGCGACTGGGAGGCAGAGGCGCGCTATACGCTGGGCCTCGAGGCCGGCACCGCCAGCGTGCTGGAAGATCCGCGCAAGGGCACCGTCCGGGTGGCGATACACGACGATGCGGGCGTGCTGCAGGGCCTCTTCTTTGCCGCGCGCCAGCCGGTCGAGGTGGCCCGCCGCCACGCGGTCGAACTGATCGGCACCAAGGTCCCCGCGGGCGAGGCCCTTGCCGGGCGGCCCGGCGCGGATCGTCCCGATCCGGGCGCGACGGTCTGTTCGTGCTACAATATCGGCGTGAACACCCTGCGTGCTGCCGTTGCAGGCGGGGCGGACACCGTCGAGAAGCTGGGCCGGGCCACCTGTGCGGGAACCAATTGCGGCTCCTGCAAGCCTGAGCTACAGGCGCTTATCGACGCCATCTCCACCACGTCAAAGGTCGCCGCTGAATGACATTGCTCGCCCCGTATGTCCGGATCCTCGCCCGCGGCCCCGGCCGCTCGCGCAACCTGACCCGGGGCGAGGCCGAAACCGCGATGACCCTGATCCTGCAGGGCGATGTCTCGCGCGAGGCGGTGGGCGCGATGCTGATGCTGATGCGCTACCGCGGCGAGAACGCCGAGGAACTGGCAGGTTTCGTCGCGGCCATGCGGCGCGAATGCAGGGCCTATGCCGATCTGCCCGTGGCGGTGGACTGGCCGTCCTACGCGGCGGGGCGCACGCGCGGCCTGCCGTGGTTCCTGCTGGCGGCCAAGCTGGTGGCCAAGGCGACCGGCCCGGTGCTGCTGCATGGCTGGAACTCGCATCAGGGCAGCAACGCCTCCGTCCGCGAGGCGCTGCCCGGGTTGAACATCCCCGTTGCCAGCGACCCTGAGGCGCTGAAGGCCGCGCTGGAGACCTCCGGCATCGCCTATCTGCCGGCAGAGACCGCCGCCCCGCGCAGCTTTGACCTGCTGCGCCTGCGCGAGGTGCTGGGCCTGCGTTCGCCGGTGAACACCGCGCTGCGGCTGCTGAACCCGGCCAATGCGCCGGTCTCGCTGCAGGGGGTGTTCCACCCGCCGTTCCTGACCCTTCAGGCCGAGGCGGCGCATCTGCTGGGGCAGCCGAACCAGACCGTCCTCAAGGGCGGCGGCGGCGAGTTCGAGCGCAACCCGGCCAAGCCGGTGCCGCTGCACGGCCTGCGCAACGGCACCCCGTGGGAGGGCACGGCGCCTGCGCTCCTCGACGAGACCCGCCGCCTGAGCGAGACGACCGAGGACCCGGCCATGCTGGCCGCCGCGTGGAACGGCGGCTACGTCGATCCCTTCGTCACCAGCATCATCACCGGCACTGCCGCCCTTGCCCTGCTGACCGCGGGCAAGACCGATTGCCTCGATCAGGCGCAGGTCATGGCCGAGGTTCTCTGGGCCGACCGGGACGTGCTGGCACCGGTCTGACCGCCCGTCGCGGCAGGATCGTCTCGGCCAGTCTGTCACGGTAGGCCCGTCTCGGCTGGATCGTCACAGCAGGCCCGTCACAGCAGGATCGACTCCAGCCCGGCAAGGGGGATCAGCGGCCGGTCGGGCGCTTCCTCCGTCTTCTCCAGCGCATCCGCCGCCACCAGTGGGCCGAAGTCGAGCCCGGTGATCTGCGCCAGATCGCGCAGCCGCAACTGGAACGTCCGGTAGCCCGCGAAGGCAAAGCCCTCCACCGCCTCGCTGCGGCCCCGGTCCTGGAGGTAGCCGCGCAGCAGTTTCTCCTGACTCAGCAGGTAGGCGGTGCAATGCAGGCGGATCACCTCGTCCCGGTCCTCCGCCAACATGGCGACCACCTTCCAGAAGGCCATCGGCAGGGCGGCGCCGAGCTCGGGGATCTCCTCGTCGATCTCGGAGAGCACGGGCCCGGACAGCACACAGGCGCGGAAGCCGAAGGTGCGGGTGCTTTCGAGGATATAATCCTCCAGCCCCAGCCACATCTCGGGCTCCCGGTTCATGCCGGGCAGCTGCGGCGCCGCGTTGGTGTAGTGGAAGCTGTCGAGGTTGGCGCGCATCGCCTCCTCGTCCGTGGCGCCCCAGTTGGTCGCCGCGCGCCGCACCATGTGGCCCCGGTCAAAGCCGCTTCCGGTGTAATCGGTGTTGCCCAGCTGGAGCGCATAGGGAATGCGGGCGTCCTTCCACCAGTAGGAATTGGCGCGTTTGATCGCGCGGGTCTTCTCTCCGTCGATGTTCAGCGCGGCCACCACCGGCAGCCGCCGTGCGCGGGACTGGAGAACCGAGAAATGCTGATACCGCAACTCGTGCGGGCGGTCGTCGGTGGCATCCTCCGGCCGGGCGAGGTCCAGCAGGGCGGGCACGCCGGGCAGGGGCACCGGCGCCACGGCGAGGAAGTCGGGATCGTAGCCTCTGCGCCCGGCAAAGAAGGCGGCGTCGTGCCGCTGGCCCGCTTCGTCTTCCGCCGGGGGGGCATCGGGCAGGGCGGTGCCCGGCACCTGCCCACCGGCGATCTCGTCCAGCAGGGCGCGCAGCGTGGCGGCGGAAACGGCGCTGTTGCCCTCGCCGTACTTGCCCGCGAAATGCAGCCCCACCGCGGCCTTCTGCTCCAGCGAGATCAGCGGCGAGCCGGAGTTGCCCCCCAGCGTGGTACAATCGTGGCTGAGCACGGAGAGCCCCGGCGCGATCATCAGCTTGCCGGGGGAGAAGCGTTTCACGTCGTAGAGCCCCTGGAAGTAGCGTTCCATATAGGTGACGTTGTTGCGGTAGGGATCGGCCGCCGGGTAGCCCACGGTGGCGACCCATTCATCGGCGGCACCGGGCGCGGGGGCCAGCGGGATCGGCTCCAGCTGCGGTGCGCCGTTGCCCGCGGGCAGGGCGATCCGGGCAAGCGCCACGTCGGCGGCCATGTCCTCGGCCAGGTAGGTGAACCTCTCCACGGGGCAGAGCAGCGCCGGGTTCGCCGCCACGCCCTCCTCCTCGCCGAAGTCGATGAAGGCGCCATAGCGGGCATGGTTGAAGGGGTTGTAGAGAAACACGCCCGCCCCGGTCCAGCTGCGCCGGGCGACCAGCTTGGCCACGTGGCGGTTGGTCACGATCAGCAGGCCGTCAGGCCCATCGGTGCCGATCACCCACCCGGTGCCGCCCCAGCTCTGATCGTGGTTGGCGAACTCGATCCGCCCGACGGAGGCGATGCGCGGCTCCACCGCTGCGATCTTCAGGTCGATGTCGGCGGGGAAGTCGCTGCCGGGCCCGGCCAGCGTCGTGGCACCCACGACCTTGCCGTTCTGCACCATCAGCGGCGGGCGCCCGGCGATCTTCACGATCGCCTCCAGCGCCGTGGGGACCATGAGGCCCGCGCTTTCCAGCTGATCCGGGGCGGTGTTCAGGGCGGTGCGGATCTGACCGGCGTCGAGGTTCAGTTCCCGCAGCACGGGCAGGTCCCGGTCGAGCGCCGCGGCGGTCCGGTCAAAGGCCCCCTTGGCAGAGAGGCGGGCGAGGTTGGAAATGCTTTCCTGAAAGGCTTGATCGGGCATCTGGGGTCCTCCGATGGGGCCGGGCAAACGGGATGGGGTCTATGCGTCGGGGCTGATAATCCTGCGCAGGTCGGTGTCGTGGGCGGTCAGAACGGCGAGGGCGGCGGCCTGATCCCCGGGCACGCCCGCGCCAAGGAAGCCGCGCAGCGCCCGAAGGCCCGCCGCCGCGGGCTCCACCGCGCTGCCGCGTGCCTTCAGCGCGCGGTCCGAGCGCGGGCCGTGGCGGCGCAGCAGTTCGGCAGGCGGTGTCGCCTCGTCAGGGGAGCGGTCCCAGAAGAGCAGGGCGTTGCGGGCGCTTGCGATCGGGTCCGTCTCGCCCAGCAGGCGGTCGAAGAGCGCGTGGCTGACGTGATCCACCGGCGGCCCGGTCCAGCCCTTGGGCTTGCGGCCATGGGACCAGCGGCCTGCCACCGTGCGCCGCCAGCGCTCGGCGGCGGCCGCGATCAGCGGCAGGTCGGGCACCGCGTGATGCAGGGCAAAGCCGTTGGACCATTCCGCCGTCAGGCCAAGTGCGCCCAGCAGGTCGATGTGATCGCCGTAGGCCTCTGACCAGCCGGTCGATGTCGGGGGGGCGTCCACGCGGTAGCGGGTCTGGAGCGCCTCCGCGATGGCCGGGGCCTCCATGGGGATGCGCTCCAGCCAGCTTTTGACCGCCTCTCCCCCGGTGGACAGCACCCGTTCGACGAGCGGGCTGCGATAGGGGTTGAGCGGCATCAGGTCCAGCGCCCGTTCCGCGGCACTCGCGGCAGGGCTGGCGGGCAGCGCGGTGCGGCCGCTGACGAGCGAGGTCACCTCGCGCTCGGCCATGGCGCGGGCCTCTGCGGCGTCGATCCCGAAGGGCAGCACCGCGAGGTGATCGGTGATCAGTCCCGCGCTGCGCAGCAGTTCCGACGGCGGGCTGATATCCTCGGGCAGGGCGGTCAGCAGGAGCAGGTCCAATGCGCCGCCGGCCAGCCCCTGCCTCTGGGTCTGGACGAAGAGATCCAGCAGCGGGAACAGCCGGTCCGGCACCGCGAGGTGATCCTGAAGGGCAGTGGGGCGGAACTCGGCCAGCATCTCCAGCAGGACGCGCCCGGTCAGCAGCCGCTCCGGGTCTTTCGGCGGCAGCAGGGCGAGAATCTCCTCCTGTGTCAGCGCCTCGAAGAGCCGCCGCGCGGTGCCCCAGTGACCGGACAGCCAGAGATAGGTCAACGCCGTCAGGCCGGCCTCGGAGCCGGCGGTGAAACTGCCCTCGAACCCCTTGTCGAGAATATAGCCCGCCTCGCGCTGCGCTCCCTCCAGCAACATCATGGAGAGGTCGCGCACGGCGCGCGCGTCCGGGGTGCCCGGCGGGGCGGGGCGGCGGGCGGTGACGGAGAGGATGCGCCGGGTCCCGGGGTCGTAGAAGAACCGCGGGCCCGGCGCCTCGACCGGCATCAGGTCCTGCGCCTGTGCCCCCGGCGGCAGGATCACCGGCGTGCCGAAGGTGTCCTCGATCGGCATGAGGAACGGCTCGTCGATGCTGTCCGGCGGGGCGGATTTAAACAGCGAGACGTCTTCGCCCGGCACGTCGCCCGCTGTCGGCTCCGCTGTCTCTTCCGATCCCGCGCGCCCGAAGTCCGAGCGCAGGCCCATGGCCTGTCGCACCGCATCGCGGACCGCGAGGGGCAGTTCTGCCAGCGTATCCTCCGTGACGCCGTCTAGTGCCTCGGGCGGCAACGCGGGCAGGGGATCGCCGTAGCGGGTCAGTTGCAGCCGGTGATAGAGCGCTGCAGCCGGATCGCGCTCCGCGAACCAGAGCGCGGCCGCGCGGTTGATCGCCTCCGTCTCGGGGCCGCGATCGGCGTAGATCAGCGGCAGGAAGGCCCGGCGCACGTCGGCCCGGTGGCAGAGCCAGCCGCCGACCTCCTGCACCAGCCAGTGGTGGGTCGCGAGCTCTTCCAGAAGGCTGCGGGCCTCGAACTCGGTCAGTGTCAGGTCCAGCGCGGGGGCCACGACCTCGCGCAGGCTGTCCACGTTGATCCGCGCCAGCACGAGGCCCTCGTTCGCGATCCGGCGCAGGGTGTCCGGCACGCGCGACAGGATCGCGCGGTAGAGGTAGCCCGCGATGGCGATGCCGCCCGGGGCCGGGGTGTCTGCGGGCAGGTCGAGGCTGCCGCCGTCGCGCGCCTTGGCCGCCAGACGCAGCAGCAGGGGATTGCCGCCCGCGACGGCCAGCACCTCGGGCCAATGGGCCTTGGGCACGTTGTTCTCGGCCAGCAGTTCCTCGGCGGCGGCATCCTCCAGCCCGGCGAGGTGCAGCCGCCCGGCGCGGCGCTCCGGCGCGGGGTCGAGCGCATCGCCGCGCCCGGCCGAGATGACGGCCATCGGGGCCAGCCCGTAGCGCAGCATCAGGTCGAGGTGATCGAAGAGCGTCAGCACATGGGTCTCGCCGCGCGAGCGCAGCACCTCCAGCGTGTCGAGCACGACCAGAAGCAGCCGCCCGCTGTCGCCCACCGCCGCGCCCATGCCGCTCAGCAGGGCCTCCGGCCGGGCGCGCGCCGCGCCGCGTCCCCGGGTCGAGGCGGCCTCCTCGGCGCTCTGGAGGCGCAGCGCCTGCAACTCCGCCGCCCGATCGGGCAGCGCATCTGCAAGTTGACGCGAGATCTCGGCGAAGAAGCCGTGCAGGTCGAGGATGTCGAGCCCGCCGCGATCGAAGTCGAGCCGCACGAGAAGCGGGGCGAGCTCCAGCCGGGCGGTCTGGATGACCTTCTCCAGCAGGTAGCTCTTGCCGATCCCCGGCAGGCCCGAGACATGCAGCGCGCGGGCCGGGGCCGCGAGCAGCGGGCTTTGCAGCCAGTTGGCCATCTGTGCCAGCTCCGCCTCGCGCCCGAAGAAGCCGGAAGCCAATTGAGCGTCGTTGCGGGCGGCAGCCTGCAGGCCGTTCATCCGGGCGCGCAGGGCGGGGAGGAGCGGCGCCCCCGGGGCCGGGTCCCCGGCGCGGGCCAGCGGGATGACGAGCATTTCCAGCGCCGCCGCATCCGCGCTCTCCTCCAGCGCCGCCTGCAACCTGTCGGGGGCGAAGGGCCCCTGTCCCAGCAGGGCGGCCTCGATCGGGGTTTCGCCGGTCAGCCGGGCGCTGTCGATCCCCGCGATCTGCTGGCGGCGCGGACGCGGGCGCATGAGCCAGAGTTCGTATCCATCCTCCTGCTGGACCGTGCAGGCGGCCCGCAGGAGCGAGAGCAGCGAGGCAACGTGCAGCGGATCGCGCAGCGCCGTGCCGGTGGCGGTCAGCGCCTCACGCGGCGAGAAGCTGCCCTGCAGCGCCGCCCAGTCGAGAAGCGGGGCGGCCTCGTCGTGCAGTTGGTCGTCGGGGGCCATCATGTCCACTCCCCCCGGGCCTGCCGCGCCAGTGTCCGGATGCGGGCTGCGACCTCGCCGATCTGGCTGCCGTCATAGGTGCCCGCCTGTGCGGCGATCCCGGCCAGAACGGCCTCGGCGTGATCCTCCACGGTGGTCCGGTCCCAGCCGAGCGCCAGATCGCGGGCCATCTCGGTCAGGGTGAAGACGACCTCGGCGCGGGTGAAGGGGCCCAGCACCTCGCGCATCAGGCAGGGGCGGCGGGCGCTCTGTGCCTCCCCCAGCGAGGTCACGAGCTGCGAGGTCAGTGCCACGCTCTCGAACCCGGCGAGGACGATGCGGATCAGGGGGCGTGGGGCGCAGGCGGCGATCAGGTGTTCCAGTTGCAGTTGCTGGTCGCGGGGCAGGTCGCCCTCTGCCGTCTCGACGTAGAGCCAGATCGGACGTGAGGAGCTCTCGGCCCGGGCCTGAAGGCTGGCAGCCAGCTGGCGGGCGGCGTCCTGCAAGACGGCAATGTCGGTGGTCTCGCCCGGGGCGACACCGGCGCGGGCCTTGGGCAGCGCCCCGGCCCCCAGCACCGTTTCGGCCACCAGCGCCACGAGGTCCCCGCTGCCCTCTTCCGGGGCGATGCGGTGGGTTTCATCCGGAGCCGCCATCTGGCGCAGGTAGAATTGCAGCACCGGGTAGGAGAAGCTGATGCCCGCCGACTGCGCCGTGTCGAGCCGCCGGATCCAGAGCCCGCGCAGCATTTCGGCCTCGCCTGCCACGAGGGCGGCGATCCCGTCGAAATAGGCGGCGCGCCCGATCAGGATATGTCCGTCGATGGAGCCGTCATGCGACCACGGATAGCGCGGCTGGCTGTCGTTGCGCAGCCGGGCGGCAAAGTCGTCGTTGGCGACGAACTGGTCATGGGGCACGAGGCGGCGGCTGTTGTCCCAGCGGCCCTGATGCAGACCGACGAAGCGCAGTTCCCGGTCGAAGCCCGCCCCGCCGGAGGAGCCCTCGGCCGAGAGCGCGTCATGCTTGAGGCGGATGTCCTGCGCAGTGGCCCGCAGCAGGCGCCCGAACTCGATCCCGGCCTCCTGCCCGGCAGGGAAATGCACCAGCACGAAGCGGTGGGTGCCCGGCGGGATCTGCGCGAGGTTGGAAAGGTCGACCCGCCCGAAGAGATGCCCCAGCGGCCGGTCAAGCCGCAGCAGGGCCACGTCCGGATGGGTCAGCGCCGCGCCAGCGGGTGGCAGCAGGCCGCGCTCTTCGTCGGGATGGGGCGGCAGGGAGAAGGCGCGCCGCGCCGCATAGCTCTGGCCGTCGGCGGCCTGCACGCGGATCGGCTGCCCCTGCGCCCCGGTCAGGACATGGGCCGCCGTCAGCACCAGCCGGGGCGAGATCAATACCCCGCTGCCCGCGACCACGTTGTTCACCTTGATCCGGCAGCGAAAGGCCCGGCTGCGGCGCACGAAGAGGGCAAGCGCCTCCTCGTCGAAGCCGGGCCCCGTGACGGCGCCGAATTCCCCCATCGCAAGGGCCCAGTCGGGCTGCGCCGGCAGGGCCCCGTCCGGCAGGTCGATCCCGTGCTGCAGCAGGAAGGCCGCGAACTTGCCGGTCAGCGCGTCCTTTTCGAGGTAGCGGATCAGAAGCTCCGCCAGCGGCGTGCCGAAGATCTCGGCCGTGGCACGCAGGGTGGCAAGGTCCTGGATCACCTGCGGGTCGTCGTAGGTGACACGCAGGGCCTGTTCCACCAGCTCGGGGCGGGTGTCGATGACCGGCTGAAGCGCCGCCTCTGTCAGCCCCGCCGCCACGGCTCAGAACACGCCGAGATGGCCGGAGAGCGCGGGCCGTGCCGCCAGCTTCGCGGCCAGATCCGGGCTGGCGGGGTCGGGCTTCAGGATCGCCTCGGTGACGGCGCCCGCCTCTGCGGCGCGGCCCCGGGCGCCATGGCGATAGGACAGCCAGAGCATCTCGGGCGCGTAATCGGCCAGATCGGGCCCGTAGTCGTCGAGCGCCTGTGGCGCATTGGCGGCAAGATGTTCCTGCAACACCATGTCGGTGCTCTGGACGCCCGCCGCGACGGGCGGCGTGGCGGCCTCGTGCCCGGTGGCGGCCGTGGGTAGGGCGGCGTTCAGCAGGCGCTCTGCATCCAGCACGCCCGCACCCAGCGAGGTGCTGCCGTTCCAGACCGGGGGCTTCACCATGCCATGGGTCGCGCAGTGGACGAACATCGCCTGCACCGTGGTGCCTGCCGCATCGGCCTTGGCCTTCAGCGCGGCGCGCCCGCCGTGGCGCGCGACCCAGAGCGCGGCACAGCCCGCCGTCAGCGAGGTGGCCAGCGTGGTGCCCTGCGCCGCGCGGATGCCGTTGTCCGGGTCGGAGGCCGCGTTCTTGGCCGCGCCCCAGACATTCTCTCCGGGGGCAGAGAGGGTGACGGCGGGCCCGCTGCCGGTCTTGCCCCAGGGCGTGAGCGACTGGGTCAGCGCGGCCACCGCGGTGCAGATGCCCTGCGGCGCATAGGCGGCCGGGAAGACCACCCAGGGCCAGCAGTTGCCCGCGGCGCAGCAGATCACCACGCCCTCCGCCACCGCGTCCCGCAGGGCCTTTTCCGTCGCGGCTACCCGCGTCGGGCCGCCAAGGGCCATGGCGATGACATCGGCCCCCTGGGCCACCGCATGGGCGATGGCGGGGCCGATCGTCGTCTGGTTGAAGTTGATCACCGACTTGATCGCCCGGATCGGCAGCACCTTGGCCTCCGGCGCGGCCCCGGTGATGGCGCCATGGCCCCCGGTCTCGCCGCCCGCATCGGCGGTGCCCCGGCTGGCGATGACGGAACAGACCAGCGTGCCATGGCCGGGATGCTTCATGAGGCCGGTCACGAAGCGGTCCGAGGCATCGGTGCCGCCCTCGACATAGTTCTTCTGCCCCGCGCTGCGGATCACGTCCCAGAGTTCCTGATGGGTGGAGTGGCCGGTGTCGATCACGGCGACGGTCGCCCCCCGTCCGCGGCTCAGCGCCCAGGCCTGCGGGGTGCGGATCACCGGATGGACCCAGCCAAAGGGCCGGATGTCGGTGCGCGGCGTCTCGCAGAGAGAGAAGCTCTCGGTCGTGCCGTCCCCGACCGCTGCCGCGCCATAGAGCGAATCCCGCAGAACGGGGTTGGCATCGCTGGCCCCGAGGGCCTCCTTTAGGGCGCGGGCGAAGGCAAAGACCTGCGGCTCCTGCCCCTCGGCGGGAATGCCGGGGAAGGTGACGAAGAAGAACCGGTCGGCCTCTTCCTCGAAGGCGGGCGTGACGAGGGGGGCTGCGCCCGGCAGCAGCGCCGTCAGCGCGGCGGCAAGGTCCTGTGGGGTGCGGGGGGCGTCGAAGACAAGTTCGACGATCAGGCTCTCTTCTGCGTCAAGGTCGGGCAGGCGCTGGAGCGCGGCAAAGGCTTCGGCTGGCATCGGACTCTCCTCCGGGACCGGGAAACGACTGTGATAACGACTTCATGCAATATGAGTCGCATCAGAGCACAATTCTGGGTTGCGAGTCAGTCCGGAATTCCCCACCCGCGATGGTCCCGGGCCCATGGTCGGTCCCATGGTTGCGCACGGGGCGGTCCCATGGTCGGGCCGAGGTCAGGCCCAGATCTCGGCGATCTCGGCGCTCAGCCAGTCCCGGAACCGGGCGAAGGCGGGCAGGGAGAGGCTGCGCTCCGGGTAGATGAGGGTATAGGCCTCGCCGCTCTCCATCTCCCGGTCCGAGGCGCGGCGCAGGCGGCCGCTGCGTAGCGGCTCACGGGCGAGGATCTCGGGCACCAGCGCCACGCCCAGACCGGCGATGGCGGCATCCAGCACCATGTCGAAGTGATCGAAGCGGGCGCCCCGCAACGTGCGCCGCGGATCGAGCCGCGCATGGCGGAACCAGTCGGGCCAGAGCGTGGGCCGGGTGGACTGCTGGAGCAGGGGCAATGAGAGAAGGTCATCGTCGCTCAGCCGTTGCCGGGGGCCGATCAGCGAGGGCGCGGCCACGACGATCAGCGTCTCGTCCAGCAGGTGCAGGTGATGCGCCCCCCGCGCCCGGTGGGTGGAGCGCTGAATGGCGAGGTCGAAGGGCTCTGCCTCGAAGTCCACGCGCCCCAGCCGGGCGGCCATGTCGAAGGTCGCGCCGGGCAGGGTGGACTGGAAGGCGCTCATCCGCGGAATCAGCCAGCTGCGCCCGAAGGTGGGCAGCACCGCAATGCGCAGAACCGCGCTTTGCCCGCCAAAGGCCATCACGCTCACGGCCGCCTCGTTGAGCCGCGCGAGCAGGTTTTCCGCGTCCCTCTGGAAGGCCCGGCCCGCGTCCGACAGCGCCAGCCGCTGCCGCACCCGGTGGAAGAGCGCCACGCCCAGCCGGTCCTCCAGCGTGCCGATGGAACGGCTGACCGCGCTCTGCGTCAGGCCCAGATCCCGCGCGGCGCCCGTGGTAGTGCCGATCCGCGCGCAGGAGCAAAACGCCTCAAGCTCGGAGACCGAGGGAATATAGGACTTGCGCATCTCAGGGTGCCTTATGCGAAAAACTCATCATCCATCACGAATATCTCGTTAGCCAAACTGCGGCGATTTGGCTAGGGTCCCGGCAAATCCTGCCAGTGGAGAGATACGATGAACGTCCAGAAGCCCGTCCTGAAGGACAAGGATCGCCCGAACATGAGCTCGTTTGCCTGGGAAGACCCCTTCCTGATGGCTGACCAGCTGACCGAAGAAGAGCGGATGATCTCGGACTCGGCCCGCGCCTTCGCCCAGGCCGAACTCGCCCCCAAGGTCGAGAAGATGTACGAGGAAGAGGGCGTCGATCCCTCCATCTTCCAGGCCATGGGCGAAGCCGGCCTCCTCGGCGTCACCGTGCCGGAACAATACGGCGGGCTGGGTGCCGGCTACGTGGCCTATGGCCTGGTGGCACGTGAGATCGAACGCGTCGACTCGGGCTACCGCTCGATGGCCTCGGTGCAGAGCTCGCTGGTGATGTACCCGATCTACGCCTACGGCTCCGAAGAGCAGCGCATGAAGTACCTGCCGAAACTCGCCTCGGGTGAGTTCATCGGCTGCTTCGGCCTGACCGAGCCCGATGCGGGCTCCGACCCGGCCGGCATGAAGACCCGCGCCTACAAGACCGAGGGCGGCTATCGCCTCGTCGGCTCCAAGATGTGGATCTCGAACGCCCCCATCGCCGACGTCTTCGTGGTCTGGGCCAAGTCCGAAGCCCATGATGGCGCCATCCGTGGCTTCGTCCTCGAAAAGGGCATGAAGGGCCTGAGCGCGCCCAAGATCGGCGGCAAGCTCTCGCTGCGCGCCTCGATCACCGGCGAGATCGTGATGGACAACGTGGAAGTGGGCGAAGACGCGCTGCTGCCCCACGTCTCGGGCCTGAAAGGTCCCTTCGGCTGTCTGAACCGCGCCCGCTACGGCATCGCCTGGGGCGTCATGGGCGCGGCCGAGGATTGCTGGCTGCAATCGCGCCAGTACGGCCTCGACCGCACGCAGTTCGGCAAGCCGCTGGCCGGCATGCAGCTCTACCAGAAGAAACTGGCGGACATGCAGACCGAGATCACCCTGGGCCTGCAGGCCGCGCTGCGCGTCGGCCGCCTGTTCGACGAGGCCCGCGCCGCACCGGAAATGGTGTCGCTGATCAAGCGCAACAACTGCGGCAAGGCGCTGGACATCGCCCGGATGTCCCGTGACATGCACGGCGGCAACGGCATCCAGATCGAATACAAGGTCATGCGCCACGCCCAGAACCTCGAGACGGTGAACACCTACGAGGGCACCCACGACGTGCACGCCCTGATCCTGGGCCGCGCTCAGACCGGCCTGCAGGCCTTCTTCTGAGGCCACGGTGCCTGCCTCCCCGTCGGATGCCTCCGGCGGGGATATTTGAGGCAAGAAAATGAAAAGGGCGGCGCCGATCTCCGGGCCGCCCTTCGTCATTTCCGTTTCCCAAGTATCCTCGGGTGGAGCCGCGTCAGCGGCGGGGGGGCAGACAGCCCCCCGGACACCTTACTGGGCGTCCTTCGGCCCGAGGGCCGAGAGACCCTTGAGGATGTCGATCGCATAGGCGAGCTGGTAGTCCTCGTCGCGCAGCTTGGCCGCGGCTTCCGCCTTCTCGCGGTCGGCCTCGATCTGCTTGATCTCGTCCTCGGTCAGCGAGTCGTTGTTCAGCGCGCCGCGCAGGTCGGCTTCCGACCGGGTGCGCTTGACGGCGGAGGCGGGTTCGTCCTCTTCCGCCTCGGGGCGCCGCGAGGGCTGGTTCACCACGATGTCGGGCGAGATGCCGAGGTTCTGGATCGACCGGCCCGAGGGCGTGTAGTAGCGCGCGGTGGTCAGGCGCATTGCGCCGTCGCCGCGCAGCGGCATCACCGTCTGGACCGAGCCCTTGCCGAAGGACTTGGTGCCCACGACGATGGCGCGGCGGTGGTCCTGCAGTGCCCCCGAGACGATCTCGGACGCGGAGGCGGAGCCGCCGTTGATCAGCACGACGATCGGCTTGCCGTCGATCAGGTCGCCCTCGGTGGCGTTGTAGCGCTCGCCGTCTTCCGGGTTGCGGCCGCGGGTCGAGACGATCTCGCCCTTGTCGAGGAAGGCGTCGGACACCCGGATCGCCTGGGTCAGCAGGCCGCCGGGGTTGTTGCGTAGGTCGATGACCACGCCGTTGATCGCGTCGAGACCGCCGTGCGCCTCGATCTGCTCTTTCAGGCCGGCCTCGAGGTTCGGGTAGGTCTGATCGTTGAAGGTGGTGATCCGCAGCACGACGGTGTCGCCCTCGGTGCGGGCACGCACGGCGGTCAGCTTGATGGTGTCGCGGATGATCGAGACGTCGAAGGGCTCGGTCTCGCCTTCGCGGACCACGGTCACGACGATCTCGGAGCCGACGGGGCCGCGCATCATCTCGACCGCGTCGTCCAGCGTCAGGCCCAGCAGGCTTTCGCCGTCCACGTGGGTGATGAAGTCCCCGGCCTCGATGCCGGCGAGGGCGGCAGGCGTGCCATCCATGGGCGAGACGACCTTGACGAAGCCGTCTTCCTGCGTGACCTCGATGCCGAGGCCGCCGAATTCGCCGCGGGTCTGCACGCGCATGGCGGCGGCATCATCGGGCGAGAGATAGCTGGAATGCGGGTCGAGCGAGGTGAGCATGCCGTTGATGGCGGCCTCGATCAGTTCGCCCGGGGCGACTTCCTCGACGTATTGCGCGCGGATGCGCTCGAAGATGTCCCCGAAGAGATCAAGCTGTTCATAGACGGAGGCCTTGCTGTCCGCTTCCTGTGCCAGGAGGGGCGCTGCGATCTGCGTCGTGACCAGAAGGCCGGTCGCGATGCCGCCCGCGGCGGCCAGTAGGGTCTTTCTCATTGCTCTCCATCCTTCATTCCGGCGTTGAGGCCGGCGAACCACTCTGCGGGGTCCTCGGGCGTATTGCCCTGCCTCACTTCCAGGTACAGCGTTTCCGTCCGGTCCGATCCGGCGCCACCGGCGCTCTGGGTCAGGATTGCGCCAATGTCCGGATCCTGTCCGCCCATCAGCCCGACGGGTGCGCCAGCCTGTAGCACCTCGCCCGCCGAACCATAGACGACATCCAGTCCGGCCAAAACGAACAATACGCCCGCCTGCGGCTCAAGGAGCATCACGTTGCCGTAATCCAACAGCGGGCCGCGATATCGGACCGTTGCGGCGGTCGGCGAGGTGACGATGGCGCCGGGCCGGGTGGCCAGCACGACGCCCGGGCGGACGATCCCCGCGGCGTCCGCCTCGCCCGCACGGCGCAGCAGCGCGCCCTGCACGGGCAGCGGGATGCGCCCCTTGCGGTGGATCACGTCCGGGAGCGAGCCGGGGGCTTCGTTTTCGGCGATGTCGCTGAGGCCCGAGGCGAAGGCGCTCAGCGTCTCGGTCGAGGCGATGAGCAGCGCCGTCTTGATCGGGTCCTCGGTGAAGCGTTTCGGCAGGGCGGTCCGGTCGGCGATGGCCTTGCTGAGCTCTGCGCGAGCCTGCTGGACGCCGTCCATGCCCCGGGCAAGCTGGTCGGCAGCGCTCTGCTGCAACTCGCGCAGGTCGCTGGCCTCCTGCAGCTTGGCGCGTAGGGCCTGCGCCTTCTTGTTCAGCGCGGGCGCCACGTCGGCGAGGATCATGCCAGAGCGCGCGGTGCCGAGCGGCCCGTCCGGGTGCACCATCTGCGCAGGCGGCGGCGAGGTGGCGACGGTCAGCAGAACGCCCATCAGCTGCGCGGTCTCGGCATCGCTGGCCTCCAGCTCGCGCCGGATCTCGCGTTCGCGCATCGAGGCACGGCGCAGCCCGTCGCGCATGGCCGAAAGCCCCGCCTCGTAGGCGCGCAGCGTTTCCGTCAGGGCGCGGACCCGGTCGCGGGCTTCCTCGGCGCCATCCAGCGTGCGGGCGGCGGCCTCCAGCTGGTCGGCGGCGGCGCGCGCGGCCTCGGCGGGTGTGGGCGCGGCGCTTTGCGCCTGCGCCGCGCCGCTGGCAAGGGACAGCGCCAGACCTGCGAGGAGAGCGCGCAGCGAGATCATGCGAGCAGGCTTTCCCCCGTCATCTCGTCGGGCTTGGGCAGGCCCATGAGCTCCAGCAGGGTGGGGGCCAGATCGGCCAGCCGGCCGGCGCGCAGATGGGCGCCCTCGGGGCCGCCGATCAGCGCCACGGGGACGAGGTTGGTGGTATGCGCGGTGTGCGGCCCACCGGTTTCCGGGTCCACCATCATCTCGCAGTTGCCGTGGTCCGCCGTCACGATCATCGCACCGCCCGCCTTTTCCAGCGCGGCCACGACCCGGGCAAGGCCCCGGTCCACGGCGGCGCAGGCGGCCATGGCGGCCTTCAGGTCGCCGGTGTGGCCGACCATGTCGGGGTTGGCGTAGTTGGTGACGATCAGGTCATAGCCGTGTTCGATCGCCTCGACGAACTTGTCGGTGACCTCCTCCGAGGACATCTCGGGCTGGAGGTCATAGGTGGCGACCTTGGGCGATTTCGGCATGAAGCGGTCTTCGCCGGTCTTCTCCTTCTCGACGCCGCCGTCGAGGAAGAAGGTCACATGGGGGTATTTCTCGGTCTCGGCGAGGCGGAACTGGGTCTTGCCCTGTTTCGCGACCCATTCGCCGAGCGTGTTCACGATCTCCTGCTTGGGGTAGCAGGTGGTCATGTAGGCGTTGTGGCTTTCGGAGTATTCCACCATCCCCAGCAGGGCGGCGAGGCTGGGCCGGGGGCCGGTGTCGAAGCCGTCGAAATCCGGTTGGCCGATGGCGGCGAGGATTTCGCGCGCGCGGTCGGCGCGGAAGTTGAGGCAGAAGAGCCCGTCGCCGTCCTTCACGCCCTGATAGCCCGCGATGACGGTGGGCGAGATGAACTCGTCCGTCTCGCCGTTCTCGTAGGCGCGGGTCACGGCGGCATGGGGCGTGGCGGCTTTCACGCCCTCGCCCTTGATCATGGCGGCATAGGCCTCGCCCACGCGTTCCCAGCGGTTGTCGCGGTCCATGGCGTAATAGCGCCCGATCACGGTGCCCACGGTGGCGCCTTCGGGCAGGCCCTCGTCGAGGTCGTTGAAATAGCCGTAGGCCGACTTGGGCGCCACGTCGCGGCCATCGGTGATCGCATGCAGCACCACAGGCACCCCGGCGGCGGCGATCGTGTTGATCGCGGCGAGGATGTGGGTCAGGTGGCCGTGGACGCCGCCGTCAGAGACGAGGCCCATCAGATGCGCCGTGCCGCCGGTTTTCTTCAGCGTCGCGATGAAATCGTTCAGCGGGCCGTTCTTGGCGAAGGAGCCATCCTCGATCGCGAGGTCGATCTGGCCGAGGTCCATGGCGACCACGCGGCCTGCGCCGATATTGGTGTGACCAACCTCGGAGTTGCCCATCTGGCCCGAGGGCAGGCCCACGTCGGGGCCGTGGGTGATCAGCGTGGCATGGGGGCAGGTGGCCATGATCCGGTCAAAGGTCGGTGTCTCGGCCAGTGCGGGGGCATTGGCCTCGGTGGTCTCGCTGAGGCCCCAGCCGTCGAGAATGCACAGAACTACCGGTTTCGGGGTGGTCATCGGCCGTGGCTCCTGTCTGCCTGCTTCAGGGCCGGTTTCTAGCTGGTGACGTCCGCCGGGGGAAGAGAGGGCGGGGGGATTGTCCAAGATGCGACAGATGGTTGCGCAATCAGCGCGTCACGCTGCACCGCGGGGCTGAAATCCCCGGCGTGCCGCGGCCCGGAGGGCGGGCCTCAGACCCGGTGATAGGGCGAGCCCGCGAGAATCGTCGCGGCGCGGTAGAGCTGTTCGCTCAGCATGGTGCGGGCCAGCATATGCGGCCAGACCATCTTGCCGAAGCTCAGCGCCCAGTCGGCCCGGGAGCGCAGCTCGGGCGCGATGCCGTCGGCGCCGCCGATGACGAAGGCGAGGTCCTGCGCGCCCTGATCGCGGTGAAGGGCCAGCCGGTCGGCGAAATCCGGCGAGGTCATGACGCGGCCGCGCTCGTCGAGCGCCACGAAGACGGCGCCCTTGGGCAGGGCACGCTCCAGCAGGGCGGCCTCGGCCTCCATGCCGCCGCCCTTCTTGTCCTCGACCTCAACGACATTGGCCGGCCCGAGCCCGAGGGCCCGGCCGGTTCTGTCGAAGCGGGTCAGGTAGTCGTCGATCAAGTCGCGCTCCGGGCCCGCCCGGAGGCGGCCCACGGCGCAGATGTGCAGCCGCATGAGAGCTCAGACGCGCGTTGCCGCCGCGGGCGAGGGGCCCCACATCTTTTCGAGCTGGTAGAACTCGCGCACTTCGGGGCGGAAGACATGGATGATCACATCGCCCGTGTCGATCAGCACCCAGTCGCCGGTTTCCTTGCCCTCGATCTTGCTCAGGCGGCCGTACTCCTGCTTGAGACGGTCAACCAGCTTCTCGGCGATGGCCGAGACCTGGCGGGACGACCGGCCCGAACAGATCAGCATGTAGTCGCCCATGGCCGACTTGCCGCGCAGGTCGATCTGCACGATCTCCTCCGCCTTGTCGTCGTCCAGCGATTTCAGAATAAAGGCCAGCAGCTCTTCGCTTGTCGGCTGTGCGGTGGCGGCCGTCATAGGCGCCCCCGTATTGGCGGTAATGGCCGCGTCAACGTCAAGTGACAGGACATTGTCCTCCTAGTGGCGTGCCGACAGAGCCCCGGCACTGGGTCATGAGTAAAGGTAGCAACAGGGGGGCGAATTTTCAACGATTTCGGCCCGGCCCGGTTTCCCCGGCAAGGCGCCGCCCTTACGCGAGGTCCGCGTGGCTTGCAAGCGCTTGCCGCAGGACGTTGCGGCAGAACAGGGAAAATCTGCGTCAATCCAGTGCTTTTGACGGCGAGTCCGGGCCGGGGGTCTCGTTCAGCACCCGCACTTCGCGCTGCGGGAAGGGGATGGAGATTCCATGTTCCTTGAACGCATCCCAGAGCGCCAGATAGACGTTTCCGCGGATATTGGTGAGCCCGCCGGTCGGGTCCGTGATCCAGAATCGGAGGATGTAATCCACCGAGGAATCGCCGAAGCCGACGATGTGGCAGACCGGCGGTTTGAAGGTCAGCACCCGGCTGACGGACTGCGCGGCCTCGATGGCGATGCGGCGCACCGCGTGGGGGTCATCGCCGTAGGACGTGCCGAAATAGATGTCGAGCCGGACGAAATCATTGGAGTGGGACCAGTTCACCACCTGGCCGGTGATCAGGTCTTCGTTCGGGATCAGGTATTCCTTGCCGTCCCGCGTCACGACCGAGACGTAGCGCGCGCCGAGCGCGTTGATCCAGCCGAAGGTCTCGCCAAGGCTGATCACGTCGCCGGGCTTCACCGACTTGTCCATCAGGATGATGATGCCTGAGACGAGGTTCGAGACGACCTTTTGCAGCCCGAAGCCGAGGCCGACACCGATCGCCCCCGAGAGGACGGCAAGCCCGGTCAGGTCCACCCCGACGGCGCGCAGCGCGATGAAGAAGGCGGCGCCATAGAGCGCGACCTGAAGCCCCTTGATCACCAGTTCCTGCATCGAGGGCGAGATGTCCTCGACCCGCCGGATGTTGGCGGCCCCCGCATGAGAAAGGAACCGGGCCAGCGTGATCAGCGCCGCCAGCAGCACGAAGCCCTGCAGGATCATCCACAGAGACAGCCGCATGGACCCGAGGGTGAGCGCCATGCTGTCGAGCAGCCCCTGGGTTTCGTCCTGCAGGCCGACGATGATCAGCGTGGCCCAGACCCAGCCGCCATAGCGCACCAGCGTGCGCAAAAGCGGGTTGCCGATGGCCCGTGTCAGCAGGGCGATCACCAGCCAGGCAAGCGCGAGGCTGCCGAGGATCGTCAGCAGGTAGGACCGGCTGGGCCATGTCGAGGCCCGCATGATCCAGACCGCGGGCCAGATCAGCGCGACGAAGAAGATGTGCCGCAGGCGGCGGTGCAGGATCAGCAGCAGGCGGATGCGCCATTTCGGCCAGCCCTCCCGCGCGCGCAGCCAATCGTGCATCCGGGGCGCGAACCAGCGCGCCAGCCCCCAGGCCACCAGAAAGAGGCCGAGCGCTATGAGCACCTGGTAGACATTCCAGGGCCGGACGAGCCCGTGGAGGAAGTTGTCCACGCGCACCCAGACGCCAAGGGCGATCTGGATGATGGCGTCGATGGGGTCGCTTGCTGGCTCCATTCGCTTCCCTGCGCGGCTTTCCGTCAGGGTGGCACGGCGGCCAAGCCCCTGTCCAGACGCGGGAATGCTGCGGTGCCGCATGCGTGAACCGCACGTGAGACCGCCCGGAACGCTTGCGAGACTCGGGAAGGCGGTATATCTCGCAGCCCATGAAACGTGTTTTCGACATGGATGATCGCGCGCGCCTGCCTTGGCGCTTCTTCGGCGCGTCGCTGACGGTCCTCGCACGCCTATGAGGCGCGTGACCAATTCGTGCAGCCAAAATTCAGCCAATTGAAATCGGAGAGGACCCATGTCCCCCAAGACGCTCTATGACAAGATCTGGGATGCCCACCTCGTGGACACCACCCCGGATGGCACCAGCCTGCTCTACATCGACCGCCACCTCGTGCACGAGGTGACCAGCCCGCAGGCCTTCGAAGGTCTGCGCATGGCCGGCCGCAAAGTGCATGCCCCGGACAAGACCATCGCTGTTCCGGACCACAACGTGCCCACCACCCCGGGCCGCGAAGACCCGGCGAACATGACCGAGGATTCCGCGATCCAGGTGGCGGCGCTCGACAAGAACGCCCGTGACTTCGGCGTGCACTACTATCCCGTCAGCGACATCCGTCAGGGCATCGTGCACATCGTCGGCCCCGAACAGGGCTGGACCCTGCCGGGCATGACCGTGGTCTGCGGCGACAGCCACACCGCGACCCACGGCGCCTTCGGCGCGCTCGCCCACGGCATCGGCACCTCGGAGGTGGAGCATGTGCTCGCTACCCAGACGCTGATCCAGTCGAAGTCGAAGAACATGAAGGTCGAGATCACCGGCCAGCTGCGCCCCGGTGTGACCGCCAAGGACATCACCCTGTCCGTCATCGGCAAGACCGGCACCGCCGGCGGCACCGGCTATGTCATCGAGTATTGCGGTGAAGCGATCCGTTCGCTCTCGATGGAAGGCCGGATGACCGTCTGCAACATGGCGATCGAGGGCGGCGCCCGTGCTGGCCTGATCGCCCCGGATGAGACCACCTTTGAATACGTCAAGGGCCGCCCCCACGCGCCGAAGGGCGCCCAGTGGGAAGCCGCGCTGACCTGGTGGAAGACGCTCTTCTCCGACGAAGACGCCCATTGGGACAAGGTCGTGACCATCAAGGGCGAAGACATCGCGCCGGTCGTCACCTGGGGCACCTCGCCCGAGGACGTGCTGCCGATCACCGCGGAAGTGCCCGATCCCGCCAGCTTTGCCGGCGGCAAGGTCGAGGCGGCCAAGCGCTCGATCGAGTACATGGGCCTGACCCCCGGTCAGAAGCTCTCGGACATCGAGATCGACACCGTCTTCATCGGTTCCTGCACCAACGGCCGGATCGAGGACCTGCGCGCCGCGGCCGAGATCCTGAAGGGCAAGAAGATCAAGGACGGCATGCGTGCCATGGTCGTTCCCGGCTCGGGCCTCGTGCGGGCACAGGCCGAGGAAGAGGGCCTTGCGGAGATCTTCAAGGAGGCCGGTTTCGAATGGCGCCTTGCGGGCTGCTCCATGTGCCTGGCCATGAACCCCGACCAGCTTCAGCCCGGCGAACGCTGTGCCGCGACCTCGAACCGCAACTTCGAGGGCCGGCAGGGCAAGGGCGGTCGCACGCACCTGATGTCGCCCGCGATGGCGGCTGCGGCTGCGGTGACCGGTCGTCTTACGGACGTCAGGGAACTGATGTAACGCTGGAGACCGGGAGTTAACCGGTTTCGAAAGGTGATGTCATGAAGACCTGGCTTGTGATGCTTGGAATGGGGATCGTGCTGCTGATCGGCGGCATCTTCGCCCTGGCCAACCCCTTTGCCGCCACGCTGGCGGTCACGACGATCGTTGGCGCGGTCTTCCTCGTGACGGGGGTGTTGCAGGCCTATTCGGTCTTTCGCGACAGCGCGGCGCACGGACGTCTGTGGCACGGGATCAGCGCGTTGCTGAGCATCCTTGTCGGCGTCTGGCTCCTCGCCAACCCGCTGGCGGGCACGGTATCGCTGACGCTGATCGTCGGCGTGCTGTTCCTCTTCATCGGGGGCTTCCGCCTGGCTGCGGCCTGGGGGATGCGGTCCACACCTTTCTTCTGGCTTCTGCTGCTCTCCGGGGCGGCCTCGGTCTTCATCGGCATCATGGTGTTCTCCAACCTCCAGATGGCGGCTGTTTCCTTGCTGGGCATCCTGCTCGCGGTGGAACTGATCGCCGATGGTGTTGGCCTGATCGCCATCGGGCTCTTCTTGCGCTCCCGCTGAGCGCGCCCGACGCAACAGGGCGACCCCCCGATGGGCGGGGGGCGCTGCTTGAACCCAGTTTTCGGGATGCCCCGCATCCCGCACAGGAGACAGCCCATGGAAAAGTTCGAAAAACTTTCGGGGATCGCGGCGCCGATGCCGCTGGTGAACATCGACACCGACATGATCATCCCCAAGCAATTCCTGAAGACCATCAAGCGCACCGGCCTCGGCGTGCATGCCTTCGACGAGATGCGCTATCTCGACGACGGCTCCGAGAACCCGGACTTCGTGCTGAACAAGCCCGCCTACCGCGAGGCGCAGGTCATCGTCGCCGGCGACAACTTCGGCTGCGGCTCCTCGCGTGAGCACGCCCCCTGGGCGCTTGCGGACTTCGGCGTAAAGGTCATCGTCTCGACCTCCTTCGCGGACATCTTCTTCAACAACTGCTTCAAGAACGGCATGCTGCCGATCGTCCTGCCGCAGGAGCAGGTGGACCTGCTGATGAAGGATGCCGAGAAGGGCTCCAACGCGCGGATGGACGTGGACCTCGAGAAGCAGGAGATCACCACCTCCGACGGCGAAGTGATCAAGTTCGACATCGACCCGTTCCGGAAGCGCTGCCTGCTGGAAGGCCTCGACGACATCGGCCTGACGCTGGAGAAGGCGCCCGCGATCGAGAGTTTCGAGTCGCAGGCCGCGCAGTCGCGCCCCTGGGTTTGAGACGGGTCTGAGACTGGTCTGAGACGGGTCACCGTCCCGTTTGACTGAATTGTGGCGGCCCTGCCGGGGCCGCCGCAAACGGCGGAAATCCCGCGAAACCTGCTAAAACGCTGAATCAATTTCCGGAAAAACGCTGGCTTTTGCCGCTGTTGCGATCCGAAATTGATGCAAGAACGCACCAGTTCTACCGTTTTTTCGCCTCAGAATTGTTGTCTTCTTCGCGGGCGGCTTGAGGCCGACCGTCAAACGGGGCAACATTAAGGCAAGATTGAGGCACCCGTCTGACGGCGGAATCAAGTTGGGACACAGACGCGGCAAAGTACCGTGTCGGGCCAAGTTGAAGGAAAACGAGCTGTGATTGTCAGAATCACCGGTGCGCTGCTGCGCGCCCTTCTTGTCGCTTTGATGGTGGTCACGCCATCCCTGCTGCTGCCGGCGGTCTCTGCCGACACGACCCAGATCGTTGTCCTTGTTGCCCTGATCGCGGGGGGCTTCGTCTTCACGGAATACAACAGCCGTATCCCGGTGCTGCTGGAGTTCCGCTATGCGCCGCCCTACAACCGGCTGCGGTTCTACACGCTCTTCGGGATCGTGTTGCTGCTGACGACCACGCAGGCCGGCCCCGCGCTGGATACGCCGATCGCCGACCTGTTCAATTCGATCAGCCGTATCCTCGCCACCACGATCGATTTCCCCTATTCGCCCGTGCGCCTTGCCACGCTGACCCTGCCGGCGGGATCGCCGGTGGAGCTTGTCAACGCGGTGCGCGATGCCGCGGGCGTGGCCTATATCGGGGGCATGATCGGTGTCGTGGTGCTGGCGCTGCTGATCCGTCTGCACCGCTGGCCCACCCGCAGCGGCGCCTTCAACGTGTGGGTGAACCTGCCGATGTTCGAGCCCACCGGCGGGGGCGACGTGCTGCAGCGGCTGAAGCGCGATGCGGGTCTTAACGTCCTGTTAGGCTTCCTGCTGCCATTCTTGACGCCGCCGCTGTTCAAGCTTCTGACCGCGGCGCTGGCGCCCCTGTCGCTGGCCAACCCGCAATCGATGATCTGGATCATGACGGCATGGGCCTTCATCCCGGCGAACCTGATCATGCGCGGCATCGCGCTCAGCCGCATCGCCGACCTCATCGGCGAGAAGCGCCGCCGCACCTATGCCGAGGAAGAGCCCGCGCTGCATCAGCATACGGCCTGATCTTCCTTTGCCTTCTGCTTCTCCCGGTGCCCCTGCGGGCGGGGGAGGGGCTGAGGATCGCCTTCTACCACACCGAACTGGCCCGCGATGGCCCCGGCCTGCTGCTGCGCGACATCCGCGCGGGCGATGCCCAGGTCGAGGCGGTGGCCACCGTGATCGCGGCCTGCGCGCCCGATGTCCTCGTGCTGTCGGGGATCGACTATGACACCGACCTGGCCGCGCTCTCGGCCCTGAACGGGCGGCTGGAGTTGCGCGGGGCCGGGTATCCCCATCTCTTCACGGCGGAACCCAACACGGGCATGGCCACCGGGCAGGACCTTGATGGCGACGGACGCCTCGGCGGGCCGCGGGATGCGCAGGGCTATGGTCGCTTCGCGGGGCAGGGCGGTATGGCGGTGCTCTCCCGCTGGCCGCTCACGATGGAACGCGATCTCTCGACCCTGCCCTGGCGCGATCTGCCGGGCAACCTGATGATCGACGCCAAGGGCCGGGAGGGTACGGCCGCCGCGGGTCACGCGGGGCAGCGCCTGTCCTCGGTGGCCCATTGGGTGCTGCGCGTCGGGACCGATCCGGCGCTCACGCTGCTGGCCTTCCACGCGACGCCTCCGGTCTTCGACGGGCCGGAGGACCGCAATGGCCGCCGCAACCATGATGAAGTCCTCCTTTGGCAGCACCTGCTCGACGGGGCACTTGGCCCGCGCCCGGAACCACCGCTGGTCCTGCTGGGCGATGCGAACCTCGACCCCGCGCGCGGCGAGGGGCGGCGCGCGGCGATCAGGGCGCTGCTGACCCATCCCGCGTTGCAGGATCCCGCACCGGGGCGGGGTGCGGCGGGCTGCGCGCCGGGGCAGGGGGCGGCCCAGGCCACCGTGGACTGGGATGAGCCGATCCCGGGCGACATGCGCGTCAGCTATGTGCTGCCGGGACGCGGGCTTGAGGTGCTGGCTTCCGGTGTCGTCTGGCCCGAACCGGGGGCCGCGCTGGCCGACACAGTGGCACAGGCCAGCCGGCACCGGCTGGTCTGGGCCCGGCTTCGCTGGCCACCCTGAGCGCTCGCCCGGCCGGGTTCTCCTCACGAGCACTTGAATTTCCTCCCCTTTCCGTCACAGCTGCGCTAGGGGAGGCCGCATGTTCGTCGCACGTCATCATCTTCCGTTCGCCCGGCCGGGCGAGGTGATCGGTCTGCTGGGGGGATCTTTCGATCCGCCGCACGCGGGCCATGCCCATATCACCCGCGAGGCCCTGCGCCGGTTCGGGTTGGATCGGGTCTGGTGGCTGGTGAGCCCCGGCAACCCGCTGAAGTCCCGGGGGCCGGCCCCGCTGGAGAAGCGGCTGGAGGTTGCGCGGCAGGTGATGCAGCACCCGAGGGTGGAGGTCACCGAGATCGAGGCGCTGCTCGGCACCCGCTACACGGCCCGCACCCTGCGTCAGCTCAAGCGGCGCTATCCGGGGGTGCGGTTCGTCTGGCTCATGGGGGCGGACAACCTCGCGCAGATCGACCAGTGGCAGGAATGGCGCTGGATCATGGACAACGTCAGTGTCGGCGTGCTGGCGCGGCCCGGGGAACGGATCTCGGCGCGCATGTCGAAAGCGGCGCGACTCTACCGTGCGCAGCGGCTTCCGGCCTGCGCGAGTCAGCGCCTCGGCAAGAGCGAGCCGCCCGCGTGGTGCTTCGTAAACGTGCCGATGGTTGATCTGTCGTCGACAATGCTGCGCCAGCAGGGAAACTGGACGCAAACGTGATCTGAGGGCCTTCGCAGGGTGCTTGCGTTCGCGTAGGACGCAGCTATAGCCTGCGCGCATGAGCAAGGGGTTCACAAGACGCGCATTCCTAGGCGGACTGGCCGTTGGCAGCATGGGCCTGTCCACGGTCCCCGCATGGGCCGACGGTCCACTTCAATCGCTGCGGCCGCGGGTGCGGCCCGCGGGGCTGCTGGAGCCGCCCAAGGGCGCAGACATCGTTTCACGGGCCGGGATCAAGGGCGAGGTCGCCTTTGTCGTGGCCGATGCCATGACCGGCGAGTTGCTGGACACGCTGGACCCGGGCGCCTCGCTGCCCCCGGCCTCTGTCGGCAAGACGCTGACCGCGCTTTACGCGCTACGGTCGCTGGGTGCCGATCACCGATTCACGACACAGCTGATCGCCACCGGCCCGCTGCGCGACGGCAAGCTGGAGGGCGATCTGGTGCTGGTGGGGGGCGGCGATCCGACGCTCGACACCGACGGGCTGGCCGATCTGGCCGCCGCCGCGAAGGAGGCAGGCCTGCGCGAGGTGACCGGGCGGTTCCTCGTCTGGGGCGGAGAGCTTCCGCGGACCGAGCAGATCGACCCCGAGCAGCCGCCGCATGTCGGCTACAACCCGGCGGTGTCCGGGATCGCGCTGAACTTCAACCGGGTGCACTTCGAATGGGCGCGCGAGAACGGCAGTTACAAGGTGACGATGGATGCCCGCGCCGGGCGCTATCGGCCCGAGGTTGCCATGGCGCGGATGCGGGTCGAGGACCGTTCGCTGCCAGTCTACACCTACGAGGACCGCGACGGCCGCGATGACTGGACCGTGGCGAAGAACGCACTTGGCAACAACGGCGCCCGCTGGCTGCCCGTGCGCAAGCCCGAGCAATACGCCGGTGAAGTGATGCAGGTGCTGCTGCGGGCCCATGGCATCGTGGCCGGGGCCCCCGTCATCGCCGACAGCCGCCCGGAAGGTGTGGTCTTTGCCCAGAAGCAGAGCGACCCCTTGCGCGACATCATCGTGGACATGCTGAAGTATTCCACCAACCTCACCGCCGAGATGATCGGGCTGGCGGCCTCCAAGGCGCGCTACGGCGAGGTGAGTTCTATGCGCGACTCGGCCGAGAAGATGTCGGACTGGGCAAAGCAGACACTGGGGCTGCGCCACGTGGCGATGGAAGATCACTCGGGCCTCGGGGCCGAGTCCCGCGTGACGGCAGCGGACATGGTGCTGGTGATGGTGCAGGCCCGCCAGCAGGATGCGCTGCGGCCGCTGCTCAAGCATATCCCGATCAAGGACAGCCGCGGGCGGCCCGATGCCAAGGCGGGCATGACCGTCGTGGCCAAGACCGGCACGCTGAACTTCGTCAGTGGCCTGTCTGGGTTTGCCGAGGTGGAGGGCGGGCGCCTGCTGGCCTTTGCCATCTTCTGCGCCGATACCGAGCACCGCGATACGCTCACCATGGCAGAGAGGGAGCGGCCCCCGGGCGGACGGGCCTGGCTGGGCCGGGCGCGACAGTTGCAGCAGGACCTGCTGCAATTCTGGGGCCGGACCTATCACGGCCAGGGCTGAAACGCGTCAGCCCGATGTATCACGATCAGACGGCGCCTGCGGGCGCCGTTTCCATGTCTGCCTCAGCGCAGCAGGATGCGCCGCTGGATGGGCGCCCCGGGATGCGGCACGGGGTCCGTCTGGGCCTGGCTCAGGCGGAGCGGCGTGGCGCGGTCGGGGCTCTGGAAGGCGCCGATGATCGGCATGGCGCAGAGCAGCGCGAGCGAGAGGATCAAGATAAGCCTGCGTGTCATGGCAACGTCTCTGGGTCTCTGGGGATTGCGACGATGCCCTGAGCGTCCCACCGGGGGCGATTCCGGTCAACGCGGGTATTCCATACCTTTTGAAACGCGCGGGGAACCGCCCGTGACGGCCCCGCGCGTCGGCGTCATTCCGTCATGTGACGGGCGCGGGCGCCCCGTTCGATCGCCGCGGCATGCAGCCGATCGATGTTGAGTTCGTAGCGGATCTCTTCCAGCAGGCGCAGTTCGGTCTCGCGCAGGGTGCCGTCGGCGACGGCCACGTCGCAGGCGAGCGCATAGGCGGTCTCGTAGAACTTCTCGGGCAGGTTGCCGCGGATCAGGCCGAAGAGCGCGTCGAGCCCGTCCTCCTCCTCGAAGAGGTCAAAGATCATCTGCGCGGTCTCGCGCATGCGGTCCAGATCGTAGGTGCCGAAGACGGGCAGGTTGTTCACCGTGGTCTCGATCTTCACCAGCTCTGAGGTGCGCAGGTTGCTGTCGGAGGCAGAGACCGCGATCATCAGCGCGACGAGGCAGTCTTGAAACGTAAGAATATGGTCTTCTGAAGGGGCCATTGGGCGATCCTCGGTAGTGTCGTTGCGGCGCAGAATATTGACGCGGACCGTCCCGGGCAATAGGAAGCGGCCAGCCTCGCCCGGCGTCCGGGCGCGGAACAATGGAGTTATGACATGTCGGACCTGAGAGAAGCTGCAATGACCTCGAAAGCGTGGCCTTTCGAAGAGGCACGCCGGCTGCTCAAACGGTACGAGAAGGCGCCGCCCGAGAAGGGATACGTGCTGTTCGAGACGGGCTATGGCCCCTCCGGCCTGCCCCATATCGGGACCTTCGGCGAAGTGCTGCGCACCACGATGATCCGCCGCGCCTTCGAGGCGATCTCGGACATCCCGACGCGGCTGATCTGCTTCTCGGACGACATGGACGGGATGCGCAAGATCCCCGGCAACGTGCCGAACCAGGACCGCCTGAAGGAAGACATCCAGAAGCCGCTGACCTCGGTCTACGATCCCTTCGAGGAATTCGAGAGCTTCGGCCACCACAACAACGCGATGCTGCGCCGGTTCCTCGACACCTTCGGGTTCGAGTACGAGTTCTATTCGGCCACCGAGTTCTACAAGTCGGGGCAGTTCGACGAGGTGCTGAAACGCGCCGTCGACAAGTACGATGACGTGATGAAGGTCATGCTGAAGTCGCTGCGCGACGAGCGGGCCGCGACCTATTCGATCTTCCTGCCGATCCACCCGGAGACCGGCCGTGTTCTCTATGTTCCCATGAAGTCGGTGAACAAGGACGATTACACGATCACCTTCGACGACGAGGACGGCAAGGAATGGACCCTGCCGGTCACCGGCGGCAACGTGAAGCTGCAGTGGAAGCCGGACTTCGGCGCCCGCTGGGCCGCCCTGGCCGTCGATTTCGAGATGTACGGCAAGGACCACTCGACCAACACGCCGATCTACGACCGGATCTGCGAGATCCTCGGCGGCAAGAAGCCCGAGCATTTCACCTACGAGTTGTTCCTCGACGACAAGGGGCAGAAGATCTCTAAGTCGAGCGGCAACGGCATCTCGATCGACGAGTGGCTGAGCTATGCCTCGACCGAGAGCCTGTCCTACTTCATGTTCCAGAAGCCGAAGACGGCCAAGCGGCTTTACTTCGACGTGATCCCGCGGGCGATGGATGAGTACCACCAGCAGCTGCGCGCCTATCCCGATCAGACGATCGAGCAGCAGGTGGCGAACCCGGTGTTCCACATCCACAACGGCGACGTGCCGGCCTCGGACATGGTGGTGCCCTTCTCGATGCTGCTGAACCTCGCCTCGGTTTCCGGGGCGGAGGACAAGGAGGCGCTCTGGGGCTTCATCCGCCGCTATGCGCCCGAGGCCAGCCCCGAGGCGAACCCCCAGATGGATCAGGCCGCGGGCTATGCGGTGCGCTACTACAACGACTTCGTGAAGCCCGAGAAGGTCTTCCGCGCGCCCACCGAGCTGGAGCGCGAGGCCCTGATCGAGCTGCGCGATGCGCTGAAGACCTGGGACGGCCCGGTGGACGACGAGGCGCTGCAATCGGCGGTCTATGCCGCGGGCCGCGACCGGTTCGACCCGCTGCGCGACTGGTTCAAGGCGCTCTACGAGGTGCTGCTCGGCGCAAGTCAGGGCCCGCGCTTCGGTGGCTTCATCGCTCTCTACGGGATCGAGGAAACCGTCGCCCTGATCGACAAGGGCCTCGCGGGCGAGCTGCTGAGCGACGCGGCCTGAGCTTCACGCAGCCACGCGAAATGAAGGGGGGCGGTGCGCAGGTGCGCGCCGCCTCTTTCGTATGGTGCGGCGCGCGCGGCCTGAGGTGGGCGTGGCGCGTTGGGTCTTTCAGCTCCTTCTTGTCTCTTTGCGACCGGGCATCGCGGAGCCTGGCAGCTGTCGCCTCCCATCCACACAATTTTTTTCCGCCTCACATCGAGTTGAAGATGCAGCGCCGTCCCTTGAGGATTTTGGCGTTTCGGCCAGCACTGCTTGGCTTGGTCCCAGTGCGCAATCGTGATGGAACCGGCTTCTGTACGAAGAACGGCGGCCATCGGGGCAGAGATCTCCGACCTTCGATGCAACCGATCCTCTGCCCGACCGTTGTCTGAGCACAACGCCAACGACATGGCTAAATGCTTACTAATACTGGAGGATATCATGAAAACCCTCGCACTTGCCGCCGCCCTGACCACCGCTGTTGCCGGCGCCGCTTCGGCCGCTGAAACCGCAGGCATCGACGTGACCGGCGCGACCTTCACCCCCGGTGAGATCACCTTCCCCGAAGTGACGATCGACCAGCCCGGCTACCTCGTCGTGCATGAGATCGTCGATGGCAAACCCGTCGTGCCCGAGTCCGTCGGCCACATGCTGATCGAGGAAGGCACCACCGACAACGTGACCGTGCCGATCGAAGGCGGCGTGAAGAACGGTGCCGACTACATCGCGATGCTGCACTACGAGACCAACGGCAACACCACCTACGACTTCAAGGGCGGTGACACGCTGGAAGACGGTCCGGTGACCGCGGCCAGCGGTGAGCCCGTCGCCCAGCCGTTCAAGACCCAGATGTAAGACCATCTGTCAGACCTGACGCCTCCTGATGGAGCGTGGATGGCCCCCTGCTTCGGCAGGGGGCCTTTCTCGTGGGCGGCCCGGGTATCTTTACCTTGCGGCAGTTCGGCCTATCGTTTCCTCAGGAGGAGAGACCATGGACCGCTTCAGCCCCTTTGCCGCCGCCCTGATCGTCTGCCTGCCCGTGGCCGCCGCCGCGCAGGAGCAGGCCGAGATCGAGGGCGTCATCGCCGACCAGTTCGGCGCCTTTGCCGCGGGCGACGTGCCCCGCGCCTGGACCCACGCCAGCCCGATGATCCAAGGCCTCTTCGGCTCGCCCGAGAATTTCGCCCGCATGGTGCGCGAGGGCTATCCGATGGTCTGGGCGCCCAAGCGCTATGACTTCCTCGACCTGAGGGAGGAGAGCGGGCGGCTGAAGCAGCGGGTCATCGTCCGCGATGGGGCAGGGGCGGAATTCGCCCTCGATTACGACATGATCCGCACCCAGAGCGGCTGGAAAATCAACGGCGTGACCTTCGCCCCCGCGCCCGATCCGGCCGTCTGAGCGTTCCCCTGACCGCCCTCCTGAGCGACCCCGGCCCGCAACGCCCACCGTCACGGCGGTGGCAGGGCCCGTTCAGACATCCCTGTTAGCCCCTTCCCGCCCGCGCCATCCGGTGCGGGGTCCGGGGAATTGGTCAGCATCGCCCGCAGCGGGGAGATGCGGAAAGGGATGCGAATGAACAAGGCGATCACCGAGGGTATCGTTTTCATGCCCACCACCTTCGAGGAGGGGCTCGACGTCTGGTCCAGCGGCGACGGGACGCCGGGATCGGATACCTATGACGGCAGCGCCAGTGCCGCCTTCGTCCCGGCGGACGCGGATTTCGGCGGTTGCCTCGAACTGCTCAAGGGCTCGTCGACGCAGAAGCTGCGCTACATGGGGCAGACCCCGATGATCCCGGGCTGCTACCTGCGGATCACGGCACGGGTGAAGGCCATCAGCGGCAACCTTCCGGCGGTGCGGATCGCGGGATGGGCCGGCAAGGGCAGCAATGTCCACGTCAGCGGCGTGACCGAGGTGGGCCCCTCCACGACGTTGACGAGCTATGGCGAGGTGGTCGAGGTGATGGCCATCGTCGGCAGCGGCAACCGCCCCGGCGTCGACATGGTCTGGGGGACGGAGCCCGGCTTTGGCTACTTCGGCCTCGACCTGACGGGTGCGAACGGGGGCGTGGTGCGGATCGACGACATCGTCATCGAGGACATCACCAACGTCTTCCTGCGCGACATGCTGGCCTGGGTGGACGTGCGCGACTATGGCGCCATCGGCGATGGCGTCACCGATGACCTTGCCGCCTTCGAGGCGGCGGATGCCGCGGCCAACGGGCGGATGGTCATGGTCTCGGAGGGGACCTATCACCTCGCCGACAGCATGACCTTCGAGAACCGCGTGCGCTTCGAGGGGACGGTGACGATGCCCGCATCGGCCGTGCTGTCGCTGCAGAAGGATTTCCACCTCCCGGCCTATATCGACGCCTTCGGAGACGAGGAACTGGCCTTCAAGAAGGCGTTCCAGTCGCTGCTGAACAATTCGGGCCACGAAAGCCTCGACCTCTGCGGGCGGCGCATCTCGGTGACCGGGCCGATCGACATGCAGGCGGCGGTGAACAACAAGACGACCTATGCCACCCGGCGCCACATCCGCAACGGCCAGTTCGACAGCCAGAGCGGTACGGCCTGGGACACGACCACCGTCACCTCCCAGGCGACCTACAACCCCGCCAACGCCAATACGCTGACCGGGGTGACCAACGTGGCGAACATCCCGGTGGGGTCGCTGGTGGTGGGCAACGGCGTGGGCCGCGAGGTCTATGTCACGGCGAAGAACGTGGGCGCCCAGACCCTGACCCTCGCCATGCCGCTCTATGATGCGGCGGGCACCCAGACCTTCACCTTCAAGCGGTTCAAGTACCTGCTGGATTTCAGCAGCTTCGAGCATCTCGACAAATTCTCGATGTCGGACATCGAGTTTCAGTGCAACGGCGAATGCTCTGCCATCCTGCTGCCGCCCTCGGGGCTGATCTTCCACCTGCGGGATTGCTTCATCACCCGGCCCAAGGATCGCGGGATCACCAGCCATGGCACGGGCTGTCAGGGGATGCTGATCGACCGCTGCCAGTTCCTCTCGGACGAAAGCTCCAGCCTGAGCCAGAACCGGGTGTCCATCGCGCTCAATACCAACGCCAACGACGTGAAGCTGCGCGACAACCGCGTGGTACATTTCCGCCATTTCGCCGTCCTCGGCGGCACCGGGTCGATCATCACCGGCAACCACTGGTTCCAGGGCGACAGCGCCAGCGAAGGCGTGCGCACCGGCGGGATCGTCCTGACCCGCACCAATGCGCGGGCCACGATCAACGGCAATTATATCGACAACAACTTCATCGAATGGGCGAACGAGCATGACGAGGCGCCGGAGTTCTCCTCCGAATTCTCGTTCAGCGGGCTGAGCATCACGGACAATATCTTCCTGTCGTCGGACGTGGCGCCGTGGTTCACCTTCATCGTGGTGAAGCCGCACGGGACGGGCCACTACCTGAACGGCATGGCCGTGACGGGGAATATCTTCCGCAACATCCACGGCAATATCGACCGGGTGGAATCGGTGGACACGACCTTTGCCGATCTCGACTGGGACAAGGTGAAGAACGTCACCTTCTCGGACAACATGTTCAACTCGGTCAGCACGACGGTGTCGAACCCTCTGACCCTGAAACATGCACAGGCCACGCCGTCCTCCGTCTGGACGCTGGAGTGCGCGCCCTACCTGCCGTTCGGAGGCTGGGCACAGACGGTGGAATCCCTCGTGGCGAACGGCAAGATCGCGACCGTGTCCAACGTGGCGCACTGGGGCATGCCCTACGTGAAGACCAAGGAGGGCACGAACAAGGACAAGGTGACCCTGACCTGGGAAAAGGACGTCTCGGGCGATGTGACCGTGCTGGTGCGGATCGACGATCCGCTCTGAGCTACGCGGTGGCGAGGTCCGCGGGCGTCAGCCTGTAGGCCTTGCCGAAGCCGCCGTTGAGGAAGGCCGCCTCCACCGCGAAGCGGCAGAAGAAGAAATCCGCAAAGCCGATGTAGAGCTTCGACTTGGGGCGTTGGGCGAGGTAGTGATCGGCCAGCGCCTCGTATCCCGCCTCTCCCTGCCGCACGAAGTCTGCCCGCGCCTGGATCGTCAGCCGCGGGTGGGTCAGCGGATCGCCCTTGTCGCCCGGCTCCCCCAGCAGGAGCGAACAGCGCGGATCGGCCGCAAGCGCCTGGCTGTGCTGCGACAGGGGCGAGATCAGCGAAAGCGGCTGGCCCTCCGGCGTGGTGGCAAGGGCGATGCGGGTCACCACCGGGTGCCCGTCGAGCAGCACGCCGATGGCGCCGAAGCTGGCCTCGGCGATCAGGTTGCGGGCGAGGGCACGGGCCTCGTCGTCGGTCGGGCGGATCGGGTCTTTCATGGCGCGGAGACTAGCAGCGCCCGGCCCCGGCGCAAGCGCGCAGAGGTGTTAGAATTCCTTCCAGACCCCCAGCTTGAGGCGGTATTCGTCGCCGCTGACGACCTCGTGGAACAGCCCGAGGTCAAGCCGCAGCCCGGGGCGCAGCGGGATCGCCGCGGAGGCGCCGAGCCATGCCAGCCCGCTGTCCCCGTGCGGTTTGCCCGACAGGATCTGGGCATAGACCTTGGGGCCGTCACCGAAGGAGAGCCCGAAGGTCACATCCATCTGAAGGTGCGCGCCGGTGAAGCCGGGGGTGGAATAGCCCGCGACGTCGAGGTTGAACCAGCCGCGGCCCCGCGCCCAGGCGAACCCCTTGCCATAGGCGGCGCCGACGCGGACCGTTGCCGCCTCGCCAATCCGGCCGAGGCCCACGTCCCAGGCGAGGTGGCGGTCATTCCTCTCGGGCAGCAGCACGTAGCGCAGGGCGGCAATCGCCTTGGGATCGCCATTGACCGACTGGCCGATGTCGAGGACGAGCGTCCCGGTCTCGGAAAACCCCAGCTCGTGGTAATAGGCCATCGTGTGCAGGCGGTGTTCCGGCGTGACGTGCAGCCGGTAGGACACCGAAATGAACTGGCTCCCCTCGCCCCGGGGCCATGCCCCGGCCTGTGCCGACCCTGCCAGACAGAGCAGGGCAGGCAAAAGTGCCGTCAGTCCCTTGCGCCCCATGGTGGCCCCCCGCGTTCCGGGCAGCGTCGCGCGGAATGGTTAACAACGCCCTAATGGCGACGGGGGAGGGGCTGCGCGGGGCGGAGGGCCGCGTGGGGCGGGGATCGCGTGGGGCGGGGGCCGCGCGGATCGGTCTGCCAGGCGGCGACGATCCGGGCCGGGGTGGCGGAGGGCAGGCCAAGGCGGTAGCCCTGCCCGAAGCTGGTCTGGATCAGGTCGTCCGGGGCGCCGAGGGTCTCCAGCTTGGCGCGGATGCGGCAGATGTAGACGTCGATGATCTTGGGATCGGGCTCGTCTTCCCAGGCGTAGAGCTGCGACATGATCTGTTCGCGGGTCACCAGCGTGCCGCCGCGCAGGGCCAGCATCTCGATCAGTTCGTATTCCAACCGGGTCAGGTGCAGGCGGTCCCCGCCCACGTCGACGTTCTGCCAGCTGAGGTTCACGCGGACGCCATCGCAGTCGACCAGCGGGTTCGGCAGGCCGTGCGACCGGCGGATGTAGGCGCGCAGCTGGGCCACGGTTTCGCGCGGCACATCGGGCCAGTCGGAGACGTCATCGGCCCCCAACCGCATCAGCCGGGCGCGCTGCTCGGGATCGATATGGCGCGAGAAGACGCAGATCGGCAGGCTGGGCTGGCTGTGGCGCAGCGCGATGACCAGTTCGCTGATCTTCATGTCGGGCAGGTCGGTGTCCAGCAGGATCGCGTTCTGCTGACCGCTGCGGGCGTATTCCAGCACCTCCGCCGCATCCCGCGCGCCGGTCACGAAGAAGCCGGCGTCGCGCATCGTCTTGGCGAGGATCGCCATGTTCCAGTTGGTTTCCGACATCAGAAGGCGCATCGTCCGGTCCTTTCGCTGAAGGGCAGGCGCTGCGCGGCGATGGGGGCCGGTCAGCGGCCCACACCGTGTTGAATTGTCCGCGCCCGGGTCTGTGGGGCGCAAGGAATGGATAACCGAAACGGGGCAGGCGCGTCGCCTATCCGAAAGGATAAAATGCCGCGTTTCTGGTGGGTTGGTTAACGGCGGCCGCCTGCGGTGCGCGGCGGCCTTTGGCCCTGTCCCGCGTGGCGGGCCGCCGCACCCCCTACCGCTTCTTGCGCTTCACGTTCCCGCCGCGCTGGCCCGGGCGCCCGGCGGTGGAGCGGCCGCGCTTGCCGGTCTCGGCCTCGACGGCGGCCTCGATCGCGGATTGCCGGGCCATGGGATCGTCCGACACCGCGAGGTCCACCGCCTCCAGCCGCTTGACCTCGTCCCGCAGCCGCGCGGCCTCCTCGAATTCGAGGTTCTCGGCGGCCTTGCGCATCTGGTCGCGCAGCGCGTCGAGATGGGCCTGAAGGTTCGCACCCGCCAGCGGCTTGTCGACCTTGGCCGTCACGCGGTTCATGTCCACGTCGCCCTGATAGAGCCCGGCGAGGATGTCCTCGACGTTCTTCTTCACCGTGGCGGGGGTGATGCCGTGTTCCTCGTTGTAGGCGATCTGCTTCTCGCGCCGGCGGTCGGTCTCGGCCATTGCGCGTTCCATGGAGCCGGTGATCCGGTCGGCGTACATGATCACCCGGCCGTCGGCGTTCCGCGCCGCCCGGCCGATGGTCTGCACCAGCGAGGTCTCGGAGCGCAGGAAGCCCTCCTTGTCGGCGTCCAGAATGGCCACCAGCCCGCATTCGGGAATGTCGAGCCCCTCGCGCAGCAGGTTGATCCCGATCAGCACGTCGAAGGCGCCGAGCCGCAGGTCGCGCAGGATCTCGATCCGCTCCAGCGTGTCGATGTCCGAATGCATGTAGCGGACCTTGATGCCCTGCTCGTGCATGTACTCGGTCAGGTCCTCGGCCATGCGCTTGGTCAGCGTGGTGCAGAGCGTGCGATAGCCCTGCGCGGTGACCTTGCGGACCTCGTCCAGCAGGTCGTCCACCTGCGTGTTGACGGGGCGGATTTCCACCATCGGGTCCAGCAGGCCGGTGGGGCGGATGACCTGTTCGGTGAAGACGCCGCCGGTCTGCTCCATCTCCCAGTTGCCGGGGGTGGCGGAGACAAAGACCGACTGCGGGCGCATGGCGTCCCATTCCTCGAACTTGAGGGGGCGGTTGTCCATGCAGGAGGGCAGGCGGAAGCCATGCTCCGCCAACGTGAACTTGCGCCGGTAGTCCCCCCGGTACATGCCGCCGATCTGCGGCACGGTGACGTGGCTTTCATCGGCAAAGACGATGGCCGTGTCGGGGATGAACTCGAAGAGGGTGGGGGGCGGCTCACCGGGGGCGCGGCCCGTCAGGTAGCGCGAGTAGTTCTCGATCCCGTTGCAGACGCCGGTGGCCTCCAGCATCTCGATGTCGAAGTTGGTGCGCTGCTCCAGCCGCTGCGCCTCCAGCAGCTTGCCTTCGCCCACCAGCTGGTCGAGCCGCTGGCGCAGCTCTTTCTTGATGTTGATGACCGCCTGATTCATCGTGGGCTTGGGCGTCACGTAGTGGCTGTTCGCATAGACGCGGATCTGGTCGAAGGTATCGGTCTTCTCGCCGGTCAGCGGGTCGAATTCCGTGATGCTTTCCAGATCCTCGCCGAAGAAGGACAGCCGCCACGCCCGGTCCTCGAGGTGCGCCGGGAAAATCTCGAGGCTGTCGCCGCGCACCCGGAACGAGCCGCGCTGGAAGGCGTGATCGTTGCGCTTGTACTGCTGTGCCACGAGGTCCGCGATCACCTGCCGCTGGTCGTAGACGGAGCCGACCTTCAGGTCCTGCGTCATCGCCCCGTAGGTCTCGACCGAGCCGATACCGTAGATGCAGGAGACCGAGGCCACGATGATCACGTCATCCCGTTCCAGCAGCGCCCGGGTGGCCGAGTGGCGCATCCGGTCGATCTGCTCGTTGATCTGGGATTCCTTCTCGATATAGGTGTCCGAGCGCGGCACATAGGCCTCGGGCTGGTAGTAATCGTAGTAGGACACGAAGTACTCGACCGCGTTGTCCGGGAAGAAGCCCTTGAACTCGCCATAAAGCTGCGCCGCCAGCGTCTTGTTGGGCGCAAGGATGATGGCGGGGCGCTGCGTTTCCTCGATGACCTTGGCCATGGTGAAGGTCTTGCCGGTGCCGGTGGCCCCCAGCAGCACCTGCTCGCGTTCGCCGCTCAGCACACCTGCCGTCAGCTCCTTGATCGCGGTGGGCTGGTCGCCGGCGGGGGCGAAGCTGGTGTTCATCACCAGCTGCCGTCCGCCCTCCAGCTTGGGGCGGGCGCGGACATCGACTTCGGGACCTAGGAGATTGCTGTCGGGCATGGGTGATTCCTCTCGAAACCCGAATCTGATCTGTTTTTGTTCTACTTCAACCCCCGATCTCCCCGAAGATGGCAAGTGAAAAAGTTCAGCGGTCATGCAGGTTTAGCAGGCTAAGCAATTGTCTTGCTTCAAAACTTCGTTTTTGGACCATGCAGAAAAATAATATTTGTTGCAGCGCAGCATCCCGTAGCGTTACGTTTTATGGGCAAGCAGCAGACTTGGCTGTCTTTGGTGCTGCGACACCCACCCCTCGCTCCCAGCAGCGCCGGAGACAGCCAAGGCTTGCACCTCCCTTTCCCCTTGCTCCACGGTGGATTTTTGACGATACATCCCACGTCAAGAGGAGTAGCCTGATGCCCGCCAGAATCTACAAACCCGCCAAGACTGCCACGCAATCGGGAACCGCCCGCACGCGGCAATGGGTTCTGGAGCACACGGCCGGCTCTGCCCGCGAAGTGGACCCGCTGATGGGCTGGACCTCCTCCACCGACACCCAGGCTCAGGTCAAGCTGCGCTTCGACAGCAAGGAGGCCGCGCTGGCCTATGCGCAGGCCCATGGCATCGATGCCGTGGTGGTCGAGCCCAAGACCCGCGCCGTCAATGTGCGCGCAAACGGCTACGGCGACAACTTCGCCACCAACCGCCGTCAGGTCTGGACCCACTGACCACGCGCAAGGCGTGACAGTATGAGGAGGCGCCCGCGGGGCGCCTTTTTCGTATCGCCCGCAGGAGGAGAGCCATGTCGGACATTCAGTTTCTCAGAAACGGTGAGGCGCCCGGCGCTGCCACCGTCCTGCTGGCCCACGGGGCCGGGGCGGCGATGGACACGGTCTTCATGACCGCGATCGCCGAGGGGCTGGCTGCGCGCGGGCTCAACGTCGCCCGGTTCGAATTCGCCTACATGGCCGCGCGTCGCGTGGGCGGGTCCAAGCGCCCCCCGCCCAAGATGGACCTGCTGGCGGGCGAGTTCCGCGCCGCCATCGCGGCCCTCGACGGCGCCGGGCCGCTGATCATCGGCGGCAAGTCGATGGGCGGGCGGGTGGCGAGCCTGATCGCCGGGGACCTGCATGCCGAGGGCCGCGTGGCCGGGCTGCTCTGCCTCGGTTATCCGTTCCACCCCACCGGCAAGCCCGAGAAGCTGCGGGTCGACCACCTGCGCGACCTCGCCGTGCCGACACTGATCTGTCAGGGCACCCGCGATCCCTTCGGCACGAGGGACGAGGTGGCGGGCTATGCGCTGTCTGCGCAGATCTCCGTCGCGTGGTTCGAGGACGGCGAGCACGATCTGAAACCCCGCAAGAGCGTCACCGGGCTGACCCAGCAGGATCACCTCGCGGCGGCCTGCGGCCGGATTGCGGACTGGGCGTCAGCGCTGCCCGGGCTCTGAGCGCCACAGCCCCCCTGATCGGGTGCTTTCACTGCCGCGCCGGGGATGCTAGGGCCGGGCGACTCATCGCATTCGGGGAAGCCGCCATGTCCATCACCCATCTCGTCACGCATTCCGGCGGTTTCCATGCCGACGAACTTCTGTCCTCGGTCATCCTGACCCGGCTCCATCCCGAGGCCCGCATCCTGCGCACCCGCGATGCCGATTGGATCACCCCGGCCGAGGGGCGGATCATCTACGACGTGGGTCTGGCCTATGACGCGGAGGCGGGCATCTTCGATCACCACCAGCGCGAGGCGCCGCTGCGCGAGGACGGTCAGCCATACAGCTCCTTCGGGCTGGTCTGGCTGCACTTCGGCCGCGACTACCTGCGGGCGCTCGCCGTGCCGGAGGCGGACATCGACGGCGTGCACGCCTCCTTCGACCGCGGCTTCGTCCTGCCGGTGGACCTGATGGACAATGGCGCACTGAACGCGGGCGTGGCGGGGCCGCTCTCGGCGCTGACGCTGCCGGTGCTTCTGGAAAGCCTGAAGCCGGTCTTCGACGATACGACCCCGGGCGCGGATGACGCGGCCTTCCACGGGGCGCTTGCGGTGGCGCGGTCCTTCGTCGAGGCCTCCATCGCTCGCAAGGCCGCCAAGCGGCGGGCCGAGTCGATGGTCATGGCCTCCATCGAGGCGGCGGGCGAGGGGCGTATCCTCGAACTGCCCATGGGCATGCCCTTCCGCGCAGGCGTCGAGAAGGCGGGGGCGGATCATCTGCTCTTCGTGGTGAACCCGCGCGGCGACGACTGGTCGCTGGGCGGTATCCGGCTGGGCGACGAGGGTTTCGAGCTGCGCGCCGATCTGCCTGCTGCATGGGCCGGTCTGACCGATGCCGCGCTGGAAGAGGCCTCGGGCGTGAAGGGCGCGAAGTTCTGCCACAAGGGCCGGTTCCTCGCCATGGCCTCGAGCCGCGAGGCGGTGATGGAAATGGCGCGGCTGGCGGTCGCAGAGGCGGAAGCCGAGGCGGCGAAGGCGGAGTGACATCGTGTGTGCGATGAGGAGAGCCGGGCGCGTGAGGCGGCCCGGCTTTTTTCGTTTTGCGGAGTTGTTGGGGCGGGGGACTGCCGCAGCGTTGTCAGCATATGCTCTGATCGGAACGGAGCGCGCCCACATCTGACTTAGGACCGCGCACCACCTCTCGATCCACCACGCAGGGCGGCGCGGTCCCGCGGGGGGGCGGGCCCCCGTGGGCCCCGCACAACATGGGGCAGGACCTTTCGATCCACCACGCAGGGCAGCGCCGTCCCGCGGGGTGGCGCAGTAGCGCCGCCCCAGGGGGGCGGGACGGCGCTGTCCGGCCTCACGGCCGGGCGGAACTTAAGTGGAGAGCGCGGGGAAAGTGGAGACGCCGCGCGGTCGCTTGAAACACAGGACCTGCACCGCGCCAGCGTTGTTCGCCTATCGGCCCCGTACCCCCGTGTGCATCAAACTGGGCAGGCAGGCCCCAGCCCTCACACCTCCTCTTCGCGGATCGCATCGCCCCAGGGCGTCATGATCTCGGTCGCGCCGCAGTTCCGCCCCGCCTGACGCATCACGCCTGCGGGCACCGCGAAAGCATAGGGATGCACCGTCCGCTTGGCCTTCTTCACCGGGCCGAGCGCGGCCAGGGCTTCACCGACCGCGCCGGGCAGGTCCTCGTCCACCACCGTGCCGCTGGCGCCCGAGGCGTCGATCCGGGGCGTGTGGATGGCCTGCTCAAGGTCCATGCCGAAATCCGCGATGAAGCTGGTGAGGTTCGTCACTGCCGGCAGGATCTTCCGCCCGCCCGAGGCACCGATGGCGAACATCCGGTCGCCCGCCTGACCCACCGTGGGGCAGACGTTCATCAGGCAGCGCTTGCCCGGCGCCAGCGAATTCGGCTTGCCCGGCTCGGGGTCGAACCACATGATCCCGTTGTTCAGCAGCATCCCGGTCTGGGGCGAGACCACGTGGCTGCCGAACATCGACAGCAGCGTCTGGGTCACGTTCACCATGTTGCCGTGCCGGTCCACCACGCTGAAGGTGGTGGTGCAGGCGGGGGCCTGCGGGCTCTCGCCGGTGTCGCCGCCATGCTCCAGCCGGTCACGATAGGCCGCGCCCAGCGAGGCCGCCATCACGGCATAGCTTTCGGGCGAGGGGGCGTCACCGGGGGTGAAGCCCGCCTCCATCGCCTCCAGCGCCTTGACCAGTTCGGCCCCGGCGGAGAGGCCCGAGGGCGCGTGGATCACCGCGTCGCGATAGCGGATCGTGCGCGGCTCGGAGGCCACGGCGCGGTAGGCGGCAAGGTCCTCCAACGCGAGCGAGCCGCCCTTGGCCTGCACGTCCTCAACCAGCATCCGGGCGACCTCGCCCTCGTAGAAGTCCCGCGCGCCATGCTCGGCCAGCCGTTGCAGCGTGGCGGCATGGGCTTTCTGGTTCAGCCGCGCATCCGACAGGGCGGTCCAGCCCGCGATATTGGGCCACTGCCCGTCGACGAGGAAGAGATCGGCCGCGTCCCTGTCCTGCGCCAGCTGCCGGGTGGCAGAGGCGATCATCAGCGAGGCGTACCAGTCGATCAACATCCCCTCACCGGCCAGGGCCACGGCGGGGGCCAGCAGCTCGGACCAGGCCTTGCGCCCGTACTTGCCATGCGCCAGTTCCATGCCCGCGACGGTGCCCGGCACGGCGACGGCGGTGGCGCCATATACGTTGCGGTCGCCCTTCACGCGGGTCCAGGGGAAGAGATCGCCCGCCTTGGCGCCGGGCTCCAGCGGGTAATCCTCCAGCTTGAGACCCACGGGCGAGCGCATGCCGAACTCGATCGTCTCGGCCCGTTCCTCGTCGGCGCGCCAGAGGGTCATCATGCCGCCGCCCATGGGCCCGGACATCCACGGCTCCACCACGCCCACGGCGAAGGAGGTGGCGACCGCCGCGTCGATGGCATCGCCGCCCGCCGCCAGTACGGCTGCGCCGACCTCGGCCGCCTTGCGGTGCTGCGAGGCGACCACGCCGCCGTCGGTCCAGATGACGTCCTTGTGGATTTTCTGGGTCTTGGAGAAGTTGCTCATGGTCAGCCTTTCGTCATGTCATCGCGCCGCCTGCGGGCGCCGATCATCAGGGCGGTGCCGGCGAGAACGGGGGCGAGCCCCGAAATCACCAGCCCGGTGGCATAGCCTTCGGTGGCGGCGAACACGGTCTGGATCAGCACCGGGCAGAGGACATAGCCGCTGAAGAGGACGAAGGTCCCGGCGGCGGTGATCTCTCCCACGCGGCCCTCGGGGGCGGTTTCGGCCAGCCCGGTCAGGAAGACCCCGTTCCAGGAGATCACGGTGATCCCGGCCAGCACCGACAGCAGGAGAATCCATGCCACCGGGCTGTTGGGGCCGATGGTCGCCAGCAGCGCCATGGTGATGCCCGAGACGAAGCACAGCCCCGAAAGGGCGCGCACCGGATTGCCGATCCGGTCCGAGAGCCAGCCCATGGTGATCCGCCCGGCGACGCCCGCGCCCTGCAACAGGGCGAAGCCCGCCCCGGCAGCGGCCAGCGACCAGCCTGCGTGGTCCGAGAGGAAGACGGCATAGAAAGCCATCAGGATGCCCTGCGCCACGCCAAGGCAGAAGCCCGCCGCGGTCAGCAGCCGCAGCTGGCGGTCGCGCATCAGCAGGGCGATCAGCCGCACCGGCGCAAGGGCGAGGTCGCGGAAGGGCAGGGCGCGGGTCGGCGGCGGGCTGTCGTCCATCGCGCCCTTCCAGAGCGCGAGCGCCGCGGCAGAGCCGAGCGCGAGGGCGCAGGCCGTGATCATCGCCGCCGGCACGCCGCCAAAATGCAGCGCCACGAAGGGCAGCAGCAGGCCCGCCGCCAGCCCGCCAAGCGGCACGCCCGCCTGTTTCACCGAGAAGATCGTCGCGCGTCTGGCCTTGGGCACCACCTTCATCAGCAGGTCCGCACCTGCGGGTGTGGCGGTGCCATAGCCCAGACCGATGACGAAACTGGCCAGCAGCATCGCCTCCCACCGGTTGAAGAGGCAGAAGAGCAGCGCCGCCGCCGAGGTGACGCACCCCAGTTGCAGCTGTTGCAGCGAGGAGAAGCGCACCAGCGCCGTCGGCCCCCAGAGGAAGAAGCACATGGAGCCGAAGGCCGCCGCCGAGGACAGCTGCCCCACCGCTTCCGGAGGGACGCCGCTGGCCTGCGTCAGGGGCATCCCCAGCAGGGGCAGCACCCGGATCATCAGCGCCAGCACCGCCTGCACGAGGGTCACGGTCACCACGATGGGCACCCATGAGGGTGCGGCGGCGGTGCGAACGTCAGTCATTGCGGCTCCTTCAGGTGCGCTCACCGGCGGCGGGTCAGATCACCCATTGGAAACCGTCGATCTTGATGTCTTCGCCGGTCACGAAACAGGGCTCGGAGAGGCAGAGAAAGGCCACGACCTGCGCGACGTCGGCGGGGGTGCCGGTGCGGCCCAGCGAGATGCCGGCCTCCAGCTCCGCCTTGCGGGCGCGGATCAGGTCGTTGGACCGTTCCGTCTCGATGATACCGGGACAGACGGCATTGACCAGAACATAGGGCGACATTTCCTTGGCGAGGGCCTTGGTCATGCCCAAAAGCCCGGCCTTTGCCGTGGTATAGGCGAATTTCGAGACGGCCGAGGTGACGCCGCCGGTATAGGCGTTGAGCGAGGACATCATGACGATCCGCCCGGCCTGTGCCTGCATCATCCCCGGGGCCACGGCGCGGGTCCAGTTGAAGGCGCCCTTGAGGTTGATCGCGATGGTGCGGTCATAGCTCTCCTCGGTGATCTCGCAGATACCGTCGGTGTTCGACTTGCCCGCGTTGTTCACCAGCACGGCGACGGGGCCGGTCTGGGCCTCGACCTCGGCCACGATCTCCTGCGCGCGGGCGAAATCGGCCACGTCGGCCACATAGGTGCGGCATGTCCGGCCCATGGCCTCGATCTCGGCCTTAGTATTGGCGAGGTCCTCGGGGATCAGGTCCGCCAGAACGATGTCGCAGCCCTGCCGGGCCAGTTCGTGGGCGCAGCCGCGGCCAATGCCGCGTCCGCCGCCGGTGACGATGGCTGTCTTTGTCATGCGGGGGTGCTTTCCTTCGGAGTGGGGACGGGCGGGAAGACCTCGCCCGCGAAATGGCAGGCGACGGTCTGGGCGCCCACGGTGCGGTCGGCGGGGTCCTCCTGCCGGCAGATCGGTTTCACATGGGGGCAGCGGCCCTGGAACCGGCAGCCGGGCGGCAGGTTCGAGGCATCCGCCGGTTCGCCCTCCAGCCAGAAGTTCTCGGTCACGCGGGGGCCGTTGACCTTGGGGATCGCGGCGAGGAGGGACTGGGTATAGGGGTGCTTGGGATTGTCCATCAGCTCCTCCACCGGGCCCACCTCGACGATCCGGCCAAGGTACATCACCGCCACCCGGTGACACATCAGCCGCACCACCGAGAGGTCGTGCGAGATGAAGATATAGGTCAGGTCGAAGGTCTCGCGCAGGTCGCGGAAGAGCCGCAGCACCGTGGCCTGCACCGAGACGTCGAGGCCCGCCGTCGGCTCGTCGAGGATCACCACCTCGGGGTTCAGCATCAGGATGCGGGCAAGGCCCACCCGGCGCTGCTGCCCGCCCGAGATCTCATGCGGGAAGAGGTCCGCGTGACCGGCGGGCAGGCCGACCGAAGTCAGGATCTCGCGCACCTTGGCCAGCCGCTCCTTGCGGGGCAGGTCGGTGTGGATGATCAGCGGCTCCTCCAGCGACTTGCCGATCTTCCAGCGCGGATCGAGCGAGGCGCCCGGGTCCTGATAGGCATATTGCAGGCGGCGGCGCAGGGCGCGGGCCTCGCGCGGGGTGCGGCCCGCGATCTCCTTGCCCTCGAAGGTGATGGAGCCGGAGGTGGGCGCCTGAATGCCCATCAGCGTCTTGCCGAGCGTGGACTTGCCGCAGCCGGATTCTCCCACGAGGCCAAGGATTTCCCCCTGCGCGAGGTCGAAGCCGACCCCGTCGAGGGCCTTGATCTCGCCCAGCTTGCGGGCAAAGGGGCCGCGGATCGGGAAGCGGACCGTCAGGTCCGACACGGTCAGGATCGGGGCGTCTGTCATGCCTGCACCTCCTTGAGCGGGGTGGCGGGGGTGGTCTGGAACAGCGGGTGGGCGCAGCGCACCACGTGGGCCGGCCCGGCAAGGTCGGGCGCGGGACGGATGCGGCAGGCCTCGGTCGCGCGGTCGCAGCGGGTCTGGAACCGGCAGCCCGGCGGCGGCGCGTAGAAGCTGGGCAATTCGCCGGGGATGCCGGTCATGCCGCCGCCGCCCTCGGGCAGCGAGGCCAGCAGCTTGGCGGTGTAGGGATGCGTCGGGCGGTTGAAGAATTCCGCCACCGGGGCGGCCTCCACGTCTTGACCGGCGTACATCACGGTGATCCGGTCGCAGATCTCGTAAGCCGAGCCCAGGTCGTGGGTCGTCAGCATCACCGCCACGCCCCGGTCGTTGGCGAGGTTGCGCAGCAGGCCGAGGATCTGCGCCTGAATGGTCACGTCCAGCGCGGTCGTCGGCTCGTCCGCGATGATCAGGTCAGGGTCGGGCAGCAGGGCCATGGCGATCATCAGCCGCTGACGCTGGCCGCCCGACACCTCGTGCGGGTATTTCTTCAGCAGCTGTTCGGGCCGGGGCAGCTGGACGAGGTTCAGCATTTCCATGATCTTCTCGCGGTCCGCCCTGCGCCGGGCGCGGGGGTAGGGCGTCAGCAGGGTCGGCGCGCGCGACGGGCCCACGGGGCGGCGCGGCGATTTCCACTTCATCAGCTCCTCGATCTGCTGGCCGATGGTGAAGACCGGGTTCAGCGAGGTGAAGGGATCCTGCGGGATGAAGGTCACCCGGCGGCCCCGGACGGCCTGTTGCTGCGCGGCTTGCCCCGCGTCCAGCATGTCGATGCCGTCGAAGCGGATGCGCCCGCCGCGGACCTCCAGCGCGTGGCGCGGCAGCACGCCGAGGATGGCACTGGCCAGCGTGGTCTTGCCACAGCCGCTTTCGCCCACGAGGCCCATGATCTCGCCCCGCTTCATGGTCATGTTGGCGCCGTCGAGGATATGGGCAAAGCCCCCATCCCCGCGGAACCCGAGGGACAGGCCCTCGACGGTCAGGAGCGCGTCGGTCATCGGCTTCCCTTTCTCAGTTTCGGGTCGAGGATGTCGCGCAGGCCATCGCCCAGCAGGTTGAAGCCCATGACGACAAGGAAGATCGCAAGACCGGGGGCGGCGGCGTACCACCAGGCTTCCGGCAGGAACTCCCGCGCCTCGGAAATGGTGCGGCCCCATTCCGGGGTTGGCGGCGGCGCGCCAAGGCCGAGGAAGCCGAGGGCTGCGGCGGTGAGGATCGTGGCCCCCATGCCGATCGAGGTCCGCACGATGATCGCGGAGGCGGTGTTGGGCAGGATGTGCAGCACCATGACCCGCAGGTCCGAGGCGCCAAGCGCGAGCGCCGCCTCGACGAAGGTCTGCGCCTTCAGCGACCGCGTCTCGGCATAGACGAGGCGGGCCCAGAACGGCCAGTAGGTCAGCGACAGCGCGAGGATGACGTTCTCGACCGAGGGGCCGAGGGTCTGGGCGATGGCGATGGCCAGCACGATCTGCGGCACGGCGAGGAAGATGTCCGAGGTCCGCATCAGGAAGCCGCCGGGGAAGCCGCCATAATAGCCTGCGATCAGCCCGATGGGCACGCCGATCCCGACCGAGACGCCCACGGCGATGACCGCGATGGTGATCGTGATCCGCGCCCCGAAGAGGATGCGCGAGAAGACGTCCGAGCCCATCCTGTCGGTGCCGAAGAGGTGGTCGGCCGAGGGCGGTTGCAGCCGTTCCGTCAGGTGGAAGGCGGTGACATCCCCGGGGTAGGGGGCCAGCACGGGCGCGAAGATCGCGACGAGGATCAGGCCGAGGATGAGGGCGGCCCCGATGCTCGCGGCCCGGTCCGCCAGAAGCCGTTTCAGAGCGGTCATTTCAGGGTCCTCGGGTCGATGAAGGTGTGGATGATGTCGACGAGGAGGTTCACGCCGATGAAGACGACGCCGACGATGATCGAGAAGCCGAGGATCGCCTTGGTGTCCGATTGCAGGATCGACTGCACCGCGTAGGTGCCAAGGCCCGGCCAGTCAAAGACCGCCTCGACCACCACGGCGCCGGCAAAGAGCGAGCCGAAGATCAGGCCGATCTGGGTCACGGTGGAGATCAGCGCATTGCGCAGCACGTATTTCCACGTGATCAGCGTGGTGGGAAAGCCCATGGCCCGTTCGTAGAGCACGAAGTTGGAGTTGATCACCTCCAGCACGCCCGCGCGGGTGAAACGCACCAGCGTGGCGGCCGCCGGAAGGGCCAGCGTGATCGCGGGCAGCAGCATGTGGTGCAGCGTGTCCCAGAACGAGGCCCAGTCCCCGGTGAGCAGCGAGTCGAGCAGGTAGAAGCCGGTGATTTCCTCCGGTCCCCAGCCGGCGATCCGGCCGTTGAGCGGCGTCCAGCCCAGCTTGGTCGAGAAATACATCTGAAGCTCCATCGCCAGCCAGAAGCTGGCCACGGCGAGGCCCGAGACCGAGAGCACCCGCAGGGTCTGGTCGATCATCGAGTTCCGCTTCACCGCCGAGATGACGCCGAGCGGCACGCCAAGCCCGATGGCGACGACCATGGCGGCCATGGTCAGCTCCAGCGTGGCGGGCAGCCGGTGCAGCAGGTCCTCGGAAATCGCCCGCTGGGTATAGAGGCTCTTGCCAAGATCCCCGGTGGCGAGGTCGGCGACATAGCGGCCGAACTGGACATAGAGCGGCTGGTCGAGGCCCATCTCGGCGCGCAGCGCCTGCACCTGTGCCTCGGTCGCGTTCTCGCCAGCGATGATCCGCGCCGGGTCGGTCGGGATCACGTTGGAGATGAAGAAGACCACGAAGACGAGGCCGAAGAGGGTAGGAATGAACCAGACGAGGCGGGACAGGATGATTTCCAGTCTGCGCATGGAGGAAGCTCCGATCGGGCTGGGAAGGTCTTGCTGGGTGAAGAGGCGGGGCGCCGTGACGGGGAGAGAGGCCGCGGCGCCCCGGTCAGGCCCCCCGGAGAGGGCCGTGAGAGGGGATCACTCCTCGAGGTAGGCCCACCGCATGTCCTGGCCGTTGCCGACCGGGCAGAACCGGACGTTCTTCACGCTGGAGGCATAGGGGCCGAACCACTTGGTGTTGTAGATCCAGATACCGGCGGCATCCTCGTAGATCTGCGTGGTGGCATCCGAGTAGAGCTCGGCGCGGGCGTCCTGATCGGTGATCACCAGCGCCTTCTCCAGCTTCTCGTCCACGGCGTCGTTGTGGTAGGACGACACGTTCCGCGTGGGGGCGTAGCGCGAGGCATAGAGCTCACCCACCCAGTTGTTCGGATCGACGTAGTAGGTCGACTTCCAGTAGGGCACCATGTCGGGCATCGTGTCGGGGTTCTGCATCGCCGAGGAGATCACCGGCCAGGGCGAGCTTTCGATCTCGACGGTGATGCCAAGCTGCGAAAGGCCGTTCTGCATCAGGGCCGCGGCCTGTTCGGTTTCCGAGAAGCCCGCCAGCGTGCCGATCTTGATGGTGCGGACCTCGTCGCCATGCTCGGCCTTGTAGGCGTCGAGGTATTCCTTGGCCTTCGCGAGGTCATAGTCGTAGCCCGGCACGTCCGGAGCGCCCCAGAGGTTGCCCGGCATGATCGTGGGGTTGCGGGCGACGGTGCCCTGCATGATCTCGTTGATGTAGCCGTCGTAGTCGAAGGCATGCACCATCGCCATGCGGAAGTTCTTGTCGTCCAGCGGCGCACGGCCGTTGTGCATCGCGATGTGGAAGACGCGCATCGATTCTTCCTCGATGATCTGCACGTCCTCGTCGGCGCGCAGGCGTTCCACCTGGTCGGGCGCGAGGTAGCCGTCGAGGCCCTGGTAATCGCCGCGCATCAGGCCCTGGATCCGGGTGTTCGTCTCCAGCACGGTGCGGAACTCGATCTCGTCGAAGTACTTCTCGCCCCAGCCGGCGAAGTGATCGGCAAAGCGTTCGCCGATGAAGCCGCGCGCCGGGTCATAGCGTTGCAGCATGTAGGAGCCCGAGCCCGCGACGTGATCGATCATGTAGGCCTGGCCCATGTCGCCATCGACCTCGTTCTCCTTCACCAGCGTGGAGTTCACCACGAGGATGTCCGGCACCAGCGCCGCGAAGATCGCGGAGGGTTCCTTGAGGGTGAAGGCGACGGTGGTGTCGTCCACGGCCACGGTCTGGCCCGGGTCGATCATCGGCAGGAAGAGCGAGCCCGCGCCGCGCTTCAGCTCGAGCATCCGCTCGAAGGAATAGACGACATCCTCGGCGGTCATCTTGGTGCCGTCGTGGAAGGTCACGTCGTCGCGCAGGGTGAAGGTCCAGGTCAGGCCGTCCTCGGAGACCGAGTGTTCAGTGGCCAGCCACGGGATCAGCTGCGGGGGATTGTCCACCCAGCGGTAGAGCCCGTCGTAGAAGTTCAGCCGCGAGGCCACGCGGGCCACGTCGCGCACCGTATGCGGGTCGAGCGTGTCATAGGCGGAGTTGTTGGCGTGGACGTAGCGGTCCTTTGCCGCGCCAAGGGTCGGCGTCATCAGCGCAAGTGCCGAGCACAGCGCCAGAACGGTATGTTTCATGACGTATCTCTCTGTTGGTTGACGTTGATTTGGTGTCTTCGTCTTGGCCGCACCGGAGAGGGACCGGAACTGCAAGGGCCCGGGCAGGGCCGCGTGGGGATGACGGGACAGGCGTCAGCCGTTGGCCTTCACCCAGTCCACGATCTCGGCATGGGTGGCGAACCAGACGTCGCCCTTTGCCTTTGCCAGCTTGATCAGCTCCTCGAAGATCCAGACCCGCGACCGGTAGCCGGTGATGTGCGGATGCATGGTCAGCTGGAACAGCCCGCCCTCGGCGTAGGCGGCTTCGAACTCTTTCGAGAAGATGTCGAAGACGGCCTCGGGCGGGGTGTAGGGGCGCAGCGCCGAGAAGCGGTTCATGTTGAAATAGACGGCGTCGTCGCGGATCCATTCGACGGGCAGTTCCACCACGCCGGTGTCTTCGCCGTCGAGCAGGAGGCGGTAGCAATCCACGTCCGCCATGAGCGAGCTGTCATAAGCCAGTCCCATGTCGCGGGTGATCTCCAGCGTGGCCTGCGAGAAGTCCCACGAGGGCGTGCGGATGCCCACGGGCCGTGCGCCGCTGATCTTTTCCAGCATGTCGGCGGAGCGCATCTGAAGATCGCGCTCCACCGGCTCGGGCAGGACCGAATTGCGTTCGTGGATCCAGCCGTGGATGCCGACCTCGTGGCCCTCGGCCACGAACATGCGGGTCTCCTCGGGGTAGAGCTGCGCCACCACGGCGGGGACATAGAAGCTGGCCTTGATGTCGTGGCGGCGGATGATCTCCATGATCCGGGGGATGCCCTGCCGGTTGCCATACTGGCCCCGGCTCATCGCGCCGATGGACTGGCCGCCGTCGCGCAGCTCGTTCGTCTCGTGGTCCACGTCGAAGGACATGGCGACGGCGCATTTGGCACCGTTCGGCCAGCTGGCAGGCTTCAGGCTCTCGCCCGCGCGCACGCGATCCACCTTGCCGCGCCAGACCTCTTCGGGCCATTCCCAGGGGTTTTCGGATATGCTCATGCTGTCAGGTCCTCAGGGGAAGGGGTGGCCGGAAACGGGCAGCACCTGCCCGGTGATGAACCCCGCCCGGTCGGAGGCGAGGAAGGCGCAGGCGGCGGCGATGTCGGCGGGTTCGCCCAGACGGCGCATGGCGATGTTCTCGACCATGCGTTTCTGGCCCTCTTCGCCGTAGCCCGCCCATTGCTTTTCATAGTCGGGAGAGGTGCGCAGGAAGCCCGGCGCGACCGAGTTCACGGTGATCCCGAAGGGCCCCAGCTCCAGCGCCATCTGGCGGGTCAGGCCGATGAGCCCGTGCTTGGCCGAGCAGTAGGACTGGATGCCGGTCAGGCTGGGTTTCAGCCCCGCGCCGGAGGAGATCGTCACGATCCGGCCCGAGCCGCGCGCCTTCATGGCCGGAATCACGGCGCGGATCAGGTTGAAGGCCGACATGACGTTGCCGTCATAGATCGACATCCATTCTGCGTCCGTGACCTCCTCCAGCGGCTTTTTCGTTTTGCCGCGTACGCCGCCAGCGGAGTTCACCACCACGTCGGGGGCCAGATCGCCAAAGCGCGCCTTGACCGCTTCGAAATCGCCAAGGTCGATCACCTCCGTCTCGACGCCCGGATGGGCGGCGGCAAAGGCGGCCAGTTCGTCGGCCAGGATGTCGGCGGCCACGACGCGGGCGCCGGCGGCGGCGAATTCGGCCGCGATGCCCGCGCCGATGCCGCGCGCGGCCCCGGTCACCAGGACGGTCTGGCCGGAGAAGTCGAAGGTGATCATTCCGCCGCCTCCTGCACCTGCATCGACCGGGCGAGGCCGGGCACGCGGGTCTTCACGGCTTCGACGGCCTCCCAGACCTCGCTGCCGTCGCCCTTGCGGGCGGCTTCGGGCAGGGCCTCGATCCGGTCAAAGACCTCGCGTTTGACGAAGTGGCGCCAGTGCACCGGCATCAGGGTCAGCGCCTGCGTCAGCGCGGCGTAGTTGGCATCGGTCCAGATCGCCTCGTAGGCGCGGCGGCTTTCGTTGTAGCTGAAGGTCGCGGGGGCCGGGGCCACATGGGCGTCGCGCAGGGCCTTGGTGGCGGCCTCGTCCAGCACGCCCTCGCGGTCCACGACGACACCATAGCTGGCCTTGGCCTTCTCGGGCGTGACCGAGCCGCGCAGCACGTCGCGCACCACCAGCGCCACCGGGCGGGCAAAGGGATCGCCATAGCCCGCGCCGCCGCCCGAGGTCAGGTTGAAGACGTCGCCCGGGCCCATGGTCACCACGTCGGTATTGCCGAGGTTGATTTCCTCGCCCTTGGGCGTCACGCGGGTGAAGAGCGAGGGCGCGCCGGGCTGCCCGCCGGACCCGCCCCAGGCGGCAAAGATCGTGCGGTCGCGGTTGCGCGCGGTGATGACGGTGTCGGGGGTGAAGACCTCCACCTCCAGCTCCGTCGCCATGCCGCCGCGCGCGGTGCCCGCGCCGCCGCTGTCGGGCACGAGGCCGTAGCGGCGGAACTTGATCGGCACCTCGACCTCGTTGATTTCGACCGGGGTGTTCTTGAGGAAGGCCGAGTTGGCCCCCGACCCGTCGGTGCCATCGCCAAGCGCCGAGCCGCCCGCGCCGCCGGTCACCGGATCGATCGAGGCCATGGAGAGCTTGCCGCTGGCGGCGTCGAAGGTCTTGACGTTCACGATCCCGCCGCCGCCCGCTGCACCCACGGGCAGGCGGTCGGGGGCGGCGGCGTGGAACGCCCCCATGATGACCCCCTGCAGCCGCCCGCAGGTGAGCGAGCGCATGCCCACCGCCGCCGGGTACTGCGGGTTCAGCACCGTACCCTCGGGCACGATGCAGGTCGCCGCGCGCAGGATGCCGCCGTTCAGCGGGATCGACGGGTCAAGCGTGTAGAGACAGTAGTTGTAGCCCACCATCAGCAGGATGTGCCGGGGGTTGCCGCCGGTGGGCATGTTCAGCGCGGATTTCAACTGCGGATCGGAGCCGGTGAAGTCCATGATGACCTCGTCCCCGCGCACCTTCAGCGTCAGTTCCAGCCGCACGGGCACGCCGCCCGGCCCGTCCTCGTCGAGGTAGTCGACAAAGCGGTGATCGCCATCGGGCAGGCCCGCGATAACGGCACGCGCGCGCGCCTCACCCACGTCCAGCAGGTCCTCGATGCCGTTCTTCACGGTCTCGACGCCGAACTTGCGGATCATCTCGTGCATCTTGGCCTCGCCGGTGTTCACGGCGGCGATCTGGGCGTTCAGGTCGCCCCGGTTCTGCTCGGGCATCCTGACGTTCAGCATCATCGTCTCGAGCAGCTGGTCGTTCATCACGCCCCGGCTGATCAGCTTGGTGGGGCGGAAGCGGATGCCCTCCTGGTGCACCTCGGTATTGGCGCGCGACAGCGAGGCAGGCACGGCACCGCCCATGTCGGTGTTGTGGATATGGCCGACGGCAAAGGCGATGATCTCGCCCTCCCAGAAGATCGGCTTCCAGATGTGCATGTCCGGCGTATGGGTGCAGACGAAGCCCGAGTAGGGATCGTTCGTGATGCAGATGTCGCCCTCGTCGTAGTCGGGGATCATCTCCAGCGCGCCCTTGTAATCAAGGCCGATGAACCACGTCGCGCCAAGGTCGCGCGGGCTGGCGAAGGTCATGCCCGAGGGCGTGACGAGGCCGGTGGTGAAATCCTCCGTCTCCTTCACGAAGGTCGAATGCGCCGTGCGGAAGAGGGTGAAGGCCATGCTTTCAGCCACGGCCTGCGCGTGGTTCTCCAGCACTTTGAGGGTGACGGGATCAGTGCGCATCGGCGGTCTCCGCGAGGGTCAAGATCAGGTTGCCATGGGCGTCGACCGCGCCGGTGAAGCCGGCGGGCACGATGGTGGTGGTGTCGTCCTGCGCGATGACGCAGGGGCTGACGAAGCTGGCGCCGGGCGTCAGGTCGGTGCGCTTGAAGAGCGGCACCTCGCGGCGGGCGCCGTCGATCCATGCGGACATGGATTGCGTCGCCTCGACGCTGCGCGGCGCGGGGGTGTAGCGCGGCAGGGTGGGCTTGGCCGAATGGCCGGTGACCACGAGGTTGATCGCGATGATCTGGATCGGCGCCTCGGCATCGGCATGGCCGTAGAGGCGGCGGTGCTCGGCGTGGAAGGCCTCGGTCACCGGGGCGATGTCGCCCTTGGCCAAAGCGGCGGGGTCGATGGGCACCTCGATCTCGAAGCTCTGCCCGCGATAGCGCATCTCGCCGGAGGCGTGGAAGACGGGCGTGCCCTCGTAATGCTGTTCCTCGACCATCCAGCGGCGGGCCTTCTCGGTCAGCCGGGCGATGGTCTCGCCCATGCGGGGCGCATTGGCGGGGGCGAGGTCGTAGTAGGCGGTTTCGGTGAAGTCGTTGCGCACGTCCGCCGTCAGCCCGCCAAGCGCCGAGAGGACACCGGGCGAGGGCGGCACGATCACCCGCTTCATGCCGAGGTCGCGGGCAAGGAAGCAGGCCATCATCGGGCCGCCGCCGCCGAAGGCCAGCAGGGAGAACTCGCCCACGTCGATGCCACGGCGCGAACACAGCTTGGAGACCTCGCGGAACATGCCCGAGACGGCGATGCCCACGATGCCCTCGGCGGTTTCTTCCAGCGTGGTGCCGAGGCTGTCGGCCAGCGGCTGGATCACCGCGACGGCCTTGTCACGGTCGACCGAGACCATGCCATAGCCGAGCGCGGAGAGGTCCAGCAGGCCCAGCGTCACGAAGGCATCGGTGATCGTCGCCTGCGTGCCGCCCCGGCCATAGGCCGCAGGGCCGGGGGTGGAGCCCGCGCTGTCCGGCCCCACGGTCAGCATTCCCGCCGCGTCGATCCGCGCGATTGAGCCGCCGCCCTCGCCGATGGAGGTGACCGAGACGGTGGGCACGAAGATCGGGAAATCGCCCACGACTTCGTTCATGCCATAGCCGGGCTGGCCGCCGGTGATGATCGCCACATCCGCCGAGGTGCCGCCGATGTCGAGGCTCAGCACCTTGTCCTCGCCGGCCTCGCGGGCCACGAAGGCCGCGCCCATGACGCCCGCCGCCGTGCCCGAGAGCAGCATCTCGACGCAGGCGGTCTTGCCGACCTCGACCGACATGATGCCGCCGTTCGACTTGGTGATCATCGGCTCGGGCGTGACGCCGATGCCAGACAGCGCCTCTTGCAGCGCGCCGAGGTACTGCGCGACGCGGGGCTGCACGTAGCCGTGGATCACGGCGGTGGAGGAGCGTTCGTATTCCCGGATGATCGGGCGCACCTCGTGCGAGGTGAAGACATGCAGTTCGGGCGCGATCTCGGCGATCAGGCGCTTGGCCTGCTGCTCGTGCGCGGGGTTGCGGTAGCTGTGCAGGAAGGAGATCACCACGCCCTCGGCACCTCGCGCCTTGGCGGCGGCGACGGCGGCGCGCAGGCTGTCCTCGTCCAGCGGGCTGTCGACGGTGCCGTCGGCCAGCATCCGTTCCGCCACGCCGAAGACCAGGTCACGGGTCACCAGCGGCTCTGGCCGGGAGGAGAGCAGGTGGTACGGATCGGGCATCTTGAGACGCGCCAGTTCCAGCACGTCGCAGAAGTTCTCGGTGGTGAACATGGCAAGGCGGATGCCCTTGCGCATGATGATCGAGTTGATGCCCACGGTGGTGCCATGGGTGAAATAGGAGATATCGCCGGGCGCGATGCCGAAGCGGTCTTCAAGGGCCTTCAGCCCGTCGATGACCTCCTGCCCCGGCTTGTCGGGGGTGGTCAGGACCTTGACGGTGCCGATGCTGCCCGCCGTTTCGTCGAATGCGCAGAAGTCGGCAAAGGTGCCGCCGATGTCCACGCCCACGCGATAACCCATCACGCGTCTCCTTGTGGTGTCTGTGTCTGATTGGTGTCGGGGTCGGGCCGGTAGCCGAGCCGCGCGCTGATCCGGGCGGCGCCCTCCAGCACGGCGGCCAGCATCTCGTCCCGGCGCTGTTCGTAGCGTGCGGTCACGGTGGCCACGTCGATGACGGCCACGACGGCGCCGTCCGCGTTGCGGATCGGGGCGGCGATGCCGGCCCCGCCGGTGGCGTATTCGTCGACGATGGTGCCGAAACCGTCGGCGCGGATCCGGGCGAGGGCTGCGCGGATCGCGGCCTCGTCCGTGGGCGTGCGCTCGTTGAAGGCGCGCAGCTCGGTCCGGGCGAAGTAGTCGTCGATCACCTCGTCCGGCTGGAAGGCCAGCAGGACCCGGCCCATGACGGTGCCGTAGCCGGGCAGCGAGGATTGGTCCGAGGCGTCGTAACGGATCGGCTGGCGGCTGACGGCCTTGGTCACCAGCCGGGCGTTCTGTTCCGGGGTGCGGACGCAGACGAAGACCGTCTCGTCCAGCAGGTCGCGCATCTCTTCCACCACCGGGGCGGCGACGGAGGTCAGGAAGCCCTCCAGCCCGCCGACCCAGCCGAAGCCCTGCCGGAAGGTCTCGACGATGGCATAGCGGTCGGCGCTGTCCTTCTTGACGTAGCCGCGCGCCACGAGGGTCGAGAGCAACCCGTAGGCCGAGGACTTGGGAAAGCCCAGCCGGGCCACCAGCTCGTTCAGGCGCATCGGCTCCGGCTGGCGGGAGAGCAGCTCCAGCACGTCGAGGACCCTTGCGGCGGACTTGACTTGGTTGTTCATATATGTGAACCTTGTTCGCGTCTGTAACCAGTTGACGGAACGGCAAGCCCGTCTGTCAACACCCGTGTGGGTTGCGGCAGCGCGGCATCGGCCGCGCACGGCCAGAGGCCCGCAACGCTGCGAGCCACCGCGCTGGGCAGACCGTCACGGGCCCGTTACATCCATTTGATCGTTGTAGAATTGACCCGCGGGGCATCGCGCGAGGGTGGATTTCTGGTCGCAAAATACGCCTGAATGAACGCAAAACGGCCCCTCACGGGGCCGCTAAACTTTTTCTCAAATATGCACGGAAGATGGGCATCTGGCCGGGCAGGGGGCGCGAATCACGCCCCCGCGCGGGGTCAGAAGGCCAGCGGCACGAAGGCGATCAGCAGGTAGACCAGCACCAGCACCGCCAGGTAGGGCAGCACGGCGCGGGTGATCCGCTCGATCGGCAGGCCCGAGGTGGTGGAGGCGACGAAGAGGTTGATCGCCACCGGGGGCGTGACCATGCCGATGGCGAGGCCCACCACGATGATGATGCCGAAGTGCACGGTGCCCAGACCCATCTGCGCCGCCAGCGGCAGCAGCATCGGCGTCAGGATGATCAGCGCCGAGGCGGTCTCGAGGAAGACACCGGCCAGCAGGATCACCACCATGATGATCAGAAGCAGCATGTAGGTGTTGGACGAAAGCGACAGTGCGTATTGCGCGATCTGGTTCGGCACCTGCCAGCTCGACAGGGTCCAGCTGAGGACCGAAGAGGCGGCGATGACGAACATGATCACGGCGGTGGTGACACCGGCGCGGATCATGATCTGGTACAGCTGCTTCAGCGTCATGTCGCGGTAGATGAAGAGCGACACGAGGATCGCGTAGTTCACCGCGACGACGGCGGCCTCGGAGGGCGTGAACTGCCCCGAGAAGATGCCGCCGAGGATGATCACCGGCGCCATCAGGCCCCAGCTGGCAGAGAGGAACGTCCGCCCGATGGTGCGCAGGTTCAGCGCGGTGCCGCGCGGATAGGCGCGCTTGTGCCCCTGCCACAGCGCCACGACGATCAGGCCGATGCCCATGGCGACCCCGGGAATGAAGCCGTTGAGGAAGAGGGCGCGCACGCTTTCCTGCGCGATCACCGCGTAGATGATCATCGGGACCGAGGGCGGGATCACGACGCCGATGGTGCCCGAGGCCGCGATGAGCGAGGCGGCGGAGGCGGGATCGTAGCCCTTGCGCTTGAGTTCCGGCACGAGGCTGGCACCCACGGCCGCCGTGGTGGCCGCGCCCGAGCCGGAGATCGCGGCAAAGAACATCCCCGCCAGCACCGAGACGATGGAGAGGCCGCCCTTGATGAAGCCGAAGAGGCTGTCGGCGAAGGCCACGAGGCGTTTCGAGATCTCCCCCTGTGCCATGATATCGCCCGCGAGGACGAACATCGGCACAGCGACGAGCGCGAAGGAGTTGATGCCCGAAAACATCTGCTGCGGCACCACCATCAGCGGCATGCCGGAGAGGTTCAGCGCCGTCATGGTGGCCGCGCCGATCACGATGGCGACGGGCAGGCCCAGCAGGAGGAAAAGAACGAAGAGACCGGCGAGAACGAGGCTCATGTGCGGTCCTCCGGGGCGAGGTCATGTTCCAGCGTCTCGTCCATCTCCACGTGGGTTTCGCGCAGCGGCTGGCCGGCGAGCAGGCGGATCAGGTCAATCGCGGACAGCCCGGCCATCACGAGGGCGGCGGCGGGCATGACGGCATAGACGTAGGTCATCTTGAGCCGCAGCGAGGGCGACTTCTGGAAGCTCTGCATGTTCATGTACTGCCAGCCGATCTTGGCCAGCGTCAGAAGGAACACGATCGCCACGAGGATCGCCACGCCGGAGGTGATCCGGCGCAGCGTGGGGGGCAGGTTGTCCCGGAGCAGGGTGACGGCGATATGCCGCCCCTGCTGCCAGGCCAGCGTGGCACCGATGAAGGTGATCCAGATGAGCAGGAAGCGCGCCACTTCCTCCGTCCAGCTGACGGAGGTGAAGAAGAGACGCGACACGATCTGGAGCGTGATCACCGCCGTCAGCCCGGCCATGCCGGCAAAGACGACGGGTTTCAGCACTTCGCCCAGCATCCGGTCGATCCACGCCAGCCCCTTGAGCATCTTACTTCAGCGCCTCCTGGATGCGCGGCAGGTAGTCGCCGAACTTGGCGCCGTACTTCTCGTAGACCGGTGCGATGGCGGCGGAGAAGGCGGAGAGGTCGGGGGTTTCCTCGATCTGCATCCCGGCATCCTTCAGCGCGGTCAGCTGCTCGGTGGCGGCTTCGGCGTTCAGGTCACGCTCGTACTGGGCCGCTTCGCGGGCCGCGTCGGTCACGATCTGCTGCACCTCTTCCGAGAGCTGGCCCCACTTCGGCATGCCCATGACGAAGACCGCGGGCGCATAGGTGTGGCGCGTCATGGTCATGTTGGTCTGGGTCTCGTTCAGCTTGAAGGAGTAGACCACGTTCACCGGGTTTTCCTGCCCGTCGATGGTGCCCTGCTGCATCGCGGTCAGCGCCTCGGTCCAGGCCATCGGGATGGCGTCGGCGCCAAGCTCGCGGAAGGTGTCGATGTAGACCGGGTTCTCCATGACACGGATACGCAGGCCCTTCAGGTCCTCCGGCGTGGTGACCGCCTTCTTGGAGTTGGTCAGGTTGCGGAAACCGCGCTCGGCATAGGCGAGACCCTTGAGGTTCACCTCCGACAGGCGGTCCAGCAGTTCCTGGCCGATCTCGCCGTCGAGGACTTCATAGGCCTTCTCGGGGGAGGGGAAGAGGAAGGGCAGTTCGAAAACGGCCATCTCTTCGAGGAAGTTGGAGACCGGCCCGTTGGTGATCAGGCCCATGTCGACGGTGCCGATCTGCATGCCTTCCAGCAGGGTGCGCTCGTCGCCCAGCGTGGCGTTGGGGAAGATCTCGACGGTGATCGCGCCATCGGAGGCTTCGCCGACCAGTTCCTGGAACTTCACGGCGGCGGCGTGGTAGGCGTCCTGCTCGTTCACGACGTGGGCGAGGCGCAGGGTGACGGGCTTGATCTCGGCGGCCAGCGGCAGCGCCGAACCGGCAAGCGTCAGGGCAGCCAGAGCGGCCGCTTTCACGTAGTAGGTCATGTATCCTCCCAAACGGGTCTGAGGGGGCGCCATGGGGCGGCACCCGGGGTAAGAAACAATCGCTCGCCCGCTCCCTCCCGTTGTTTTTGGTTCTCAGACGCCGGGCGGATTAACGATTTGTTGCGCTTCTGGGCAAGATTTCAGGGGAATGCAAGGTGAGCACCGGGAATTCCCCGCTGGTTTCACTGGAAAAACCGGCGTTGCGCCATCGGGGTGATGGATACGCGGCTGTCGCCGGCGATGCCGGCGTCTGCCACTTGGCCTGACTGTGTGCCTGTAGGTGTGCCCGTCGGCGCGCGGTTCCCGGGCCCTGGCTCAGGCGGCGTTGGTTTCGCCGATCGCCATTACGCGGTTGCTGTAGGCCCGCTGTCCGGTCACTTCGCGTCCGAACCATGCGGGCGGTCGGAAGGCGCGGGCCTCGCTGACGCTGGTAAACTCCACCTCGACGGTCACGAGCGGCGCCTGCGGGCCCTGATAGATGTCGAGTTCGTACATCAGCCCGCCGGGGAGGGGGCCGGTGTGACGGACCTTGGAGATATGCCCCATGATGCCCGCCCAGAGGATCTCGAAGGCCTCGCGCCCGATCTCGGCCTCATATTCCCCGCGCACGAGGCCCGAGCCCGACTTGATCGTGGCGAGATACCGGTCGCCTCGCTGTCGCAGGCGCACCTCGCAGCTGTCGTCGGGGTGGGTGACATAACCCTGCCGGATCTGGGTGGCCGTGGCCTCCGAGAGGTCAGGCAGGCGGTCGACAAGGAATTTGCGTTCGATTTCAGTGGCCATGGGGCGGAGCCTCCCAAGGATGTCACGGGCGCAGGTGAGGACGGCGGGCGTGCTCTGGCCATCTTCCCCAGATTCCCGAAAAAGGAAACCGCAACCTTGCGCCGAAGCCGCCGCAGGCGGGTGCCTGCGACGAGATGCCCGCAAGCGCTCGCGGGTTGGACGTCGCGGTATCCGCGGGGCAGGGCGGGCGGTGGTGAAGAGTGTCGGGGGGCAGGTTTCCTGCGGGCGCGGCCTGCCGGCAGGCACGCAACGCGGGATACGACAAAGCCGCACAGGCCGAGGGCCGGTGGCGCTTTACGTTGTATTCTCAAGGAGAAGTGGCTGGGGTGGTAGGATTCGAACCTACGGTACACGGTACCAAAAACCGCTGCCTTACCGCTTGGCTACACCCCAACGTGGGGCGCTGATTACTCTGAGCCCGCGGGCGGTTCAAGCCCCATTTCGGAAAAAAGTCACACGCCCGGGCGGATTTTTTCGATGCGGTCCGGGTGCCCTCGGGTCATTCCGTAGGGGCCGCCGGATTCAACAGATCCTTGCCGCGCGACTCGCGCCGTTCGCCCTCCACGATCAGCTCGAGGTCGTGCTCGCTCTGGCCTTCGAGGTCGGACACCCCCGTGGACGCAACCCCTTCGGTGATCGGGGAGGGGGGCTGCGGCAGGCCGGGCCGCTCTGCCGGTGGGGCCGCCTCTGCCGGGGTGCCAGAGAGGAGGCGGAAGCCGGGCTCCGGCATGGCGATTCCCGCACCGGCATAGGCCAGCATCACCTGCCGGATCGCCTCGCCTTTGGCGGCAAGGAGGCCGGTCTGGGTCTGGTCGATCCAACCCTGAAACCGCAGGGTGATCGTGCTGTCGCCCGCTTCGTGCACATAGGCCGCCGGGGCCGGGGCCCACAGGGTGAAGGGCAGGGCGAGCAGCGTCTCCTCTCCCAGTTGGCGGGCCTGCGCGAGGTCGGTTTCCGGGGCCACGCCCAGATCGAAGCTGAACCGCCGTTCCATGTTGGTCGAGAAGTTCACGATGCGGCTTTTGAAGACGGTCGCGTTGGGAATGCGAATCTGGTTACCGTCGTAGGACAACAGAATCGTGGCGCGGCTGGTGAGGCGGATCACCTTGCCCTCGTCGCCGTTGATCTCCACCGCGTCATTGGGACGGAATGGCTGGCGCATGGAAAGCATGATCGAGGCGATGAAATTCTCGACCGTGTCCTTCACGGCAAAGGAGATGGCGAGGCCGATGATCCCCGCCGCCCCCAGAATCGTCGAAAGCAGGGCCGTCGCGCCCAGAATGTCGAGCGCCACGACGACACCCGCGACAGTGAAGGCCAGCCGGACGATCTGCCGGTAGATGTCGGCGATGAAGGCATTGGGGGCGATCCTGTCCCAGGGCTGCTTCATCCGCGCCAGCACGAACCCCGCGCCGAGGACGAGCAGGAAGGCCAGCGCCGCCACGGCCAGCAGCGGCAGGTAGGCGACCAGCTGCCAGAACCTCGCCGACATGCGCTGCACCGCCGGATCGAGCCTGCGCATCACGTCCGTTGTCTCGACCACCTCGTTGCGGATCGCCACCACGCCCTCGACCCGTGCGGCCAGCACGTTGAGGCGCGACAGGTCCTCGGACGTCAGGACAGAGCCGCGCAGCGTGACAATGCCGGAATTCACCGCGACGGTGACATCCTCGTAGCCCTCAAGCTCGTGCAGGATGTCCCGGATGCGCACCGCGATGGCGGCGTCCTGATCGGCGCTGTCGGTGACGGTGATGGTGCCCGAGGGCTGGCCGCTGTCCTGCGCGGCAAGCGGGGGCGCGACGCACAGCAGCAGGGCCAGAAGCGGCACCCACCGCAGACGCGGAAATCGCATCGGCATGAAAACGGGTCGTCCTTGTGCTCAAATGACTTTCCGTCAGGAGAGCATGGCCCGCCGCGCCAGACAATAGGGGCAACTGCGTATGGGGGAGGGCAGGCGCTGCCTGCCCGTCAGGCTGCCCTTCCGGCGGGCGCGACCTGCCTCAGTCGCGCACTTCGCCGGGGTCGACGCCCCAGAGGCCGGTCTTGTGGGTCCAGCCCTTGTAGCCGGAGACCGAGAGGCGGCACCACTCCGGGGTGCAATCGCCCAGCTTGGCGATCACGCCGTGTTCGAGCTTGGCCACCAGCGGGGCACTGTCGTTCGCCCGGCTGTGCAGCGCGATCTCGTCGGCCTCCACCAACACGGTGCGCACGCCGGACAGCAGCGAGTAATGCACCCAGCCGCCAAGGCCCTCGTGATCGCGGACCCGGCGCCAGTGGCCGAATTCCGCGGTGATCTCGAGCGGCTGGTCCTTGCGAAGATAGACCCAGTCGATCTTGTGGGTGCGCGACGGGCCGCGCCGGGCATTGCCCTTGCTGGCCTTCATGGAGACGTAGCGCGGGATCGGCAGGTTGGTGACCGGGCCGCGTTCGGGCTGGTCATGGCGCGGGCCGGCCTCGGGGATGAGCTGCCCGTCGGGAACGCGCAGGGCGAGGTCCTCGCTCTTCTCCCCTGCATCGGGGCCGGAGAGCACCGCAGGCCGCATCGGCGGACGGATGGAATCAATGGGGGCCGCATCCTGCGCGGGGCTGCCTGCGGCCGCGTCGGGGGCATCGGTATTCGCCTCGCCCATGCCGCCGGAGAGCGACAGGACGATGCCAAGCGCGATAGCGCCGGATCGTGAGAAGCGCATGGGAAGGCCTGTCCTTCTTCCTGCCCGAAATAATCTTGCTTTGCCTCTGCCGGGGTTCTTGTGCCCCGTGCTGTTCTGCGCCACTTTGCCCGTAACACGCCGCGATTGGAAGCTTGTGGGAGGGGCGGAATGCCATCTGAACGTCTGAGTGTTGTCGTTACGCGACGCTTGCCCGAGCGTGTCGAAGCCCGGATGAAGGAGCTTTTCGACGTACAGCTGGGTCCGGAGGATCGTCCGATGACCCGCGAAGAGCTTGTGCAGGCTGTCAAAACCGCTGACGTGCTGGTGCCGAACCTGCGCGACACGATCGACAGCGGGCTGCTGGCACAGGCCGGGCCCAACCTGCGGCTGATCGCCAACTATGGCGCCGGGGTCGATCACATTGACGTGGCCACCTGCCGTCAGCGCGGCATCCTCGTGTCCTACACGCCCGGCGTGGTGACCGAGGACACCGCCGACATGACCATGGCGCTGGTTCTGGCCGTCACCCGCCGCATCCCCGAGGGGCTGTCCCTGATGCAGAGCGGCGAGTGGGAGGGCTGGTCGCCCAACTCGATGCTGGGCGGGCGCATCGCGGGCCGCCGGATCGGCATCCTCGGGATGGGCCGCATCGGTCAGGCCGTGGCGCGCCGCGCCAATGCCTTCGGGATGCAGGTGCATTACCACAACCGCCGCCGCCTGCGCGAAGAGACCGAGCGCGCGCTCTCTGCGACCTACTGGGAGAGCCTCGACCAAATGGTCGCGCGGATGGATGTGCTGTCGATCAACTGCCCGCACACGCCCTCGACCTTCCACCTGATGAACGCCCGCCGTCTCAAGCTGATGAAGCCCGAGGCGGTGATCGTGAACACCTCCCGCGGGGAGGTGATCGACCAGAACGCCCTGACCCGGATGCTTCTGGCCGGTGAGATCGCGGGCGCGGGCCTCGACGTCTTCGAGAACGGCCGGGTCACCAACCCCGAGCTGAAGACCCTGCCCAACGTCGTCCTTCTGCCCCATATGGGTTCGGCCACCGTCGAGGGGCGGCTGGAGATGGGCGAGAAGGTGATCATCAACATCAAGACCTTCGCCGACGGCCACCGCCCGCCGGATCAGGTCGTTCCCGGTATCCTGTGAAGACGCCATGAACCGATTTTTCTCGGGCTTCGGGTCGCTGCTTGCAGCGGCCCTTTGTCTTTTCCTCGCCCTCACGCCCAAGGTGAACCCGCTGACCACGCAGGCGCAGGCCTTCCAGCGCGACATCGCGGTGGCCAGCGGCGCGACCTATATCTCGCTGCGCGCGATCAATGCTGCGCTCTCCTTCGCGCAGGAGGTCGAGGTCGGCGCGACGCTGGGGGTCTCGGCCAACGTGCAGCCGCTGAAGTGGCTGGAGCCGGTGGACGACACGGTCGAGCGGGTCTCGGGCCTCGTCTTTGCCGTGGCGGTGCTGACGGGCGTGCTGTCGATGTCCATGGGGCCGGTGGCGGCGGTGGGTTTCCTGCTGCTGGCGCTTGGCCTGCTGGGGCGATCGACCTGCGAGGCGACGGGCGGCTGGCACCGGGCGCCGGGGCCGTTCCGGCGCGCCTGTGGCGGCTGCGGGGGGCTGGGCTTTGCCATGGCGATCGGCGTGCCGCTGGCCTTCGTGCTGGGCATCTGGGGCGGCGAGGTCCTGACCGCCGATGCCTGGGCGCAGGCCCACGCGGTGCTGGAGCGGATCGGCGGCGAGGCAGAGCAGCTGATCGGCACCGCCGATCTGGCCGAGGAACGCAGCTGGCGCGAGGCGATCACCGCCTATACCAACGCGGCGCAGAGCTTCTGGGACAATGCCGATGACCTGCTCGATGCCTCGCTGACGATCACCGGCATCTTCCTGCTGCGGATGATCGTGCTGCCCTCGCTGGCGCTGCTGGCGGTGCTGCGGTTGGTGAAGCACCTCTTCGGCGGGGCGACGTGAGGCTTTTCCTCGCGCTTCAGCTGCCGGAGGCGGCGCAGGGCGAGCTGGATCGCGTGATGGGCGACCTCGGTGCCGGGCGGCTGATGCTGCCCGAGACCTATCACATCACGCTCTCCTTCCTCGGCGATCAGACCGAGGCGGCGGCCGAGGCCGTGCACGAGGAGATGGAGGGCCTTGCCTTCGATCCCTTCCCGCTGGCGCTGGAGAGTTTCGGCACCTTCGGCGACAGCCCCTTCGTCCTCTGGGCCGGGGTGGGGGAGAGCGCCGCGCTGACGGCGCTGCAACGGCAGGTGGCGGGCGCCGTGCGCCGTGCGGGCGTCGAGACCGAGCGGCGGCGCTTCCGGCCCCATGTAACCGCCGCGCGGTTCCGCAAACGGATGGGCCCGGACGAGGCCATGGCGCTGGACCTGTTCCTTGCCCGTAACGCGGCCTTCCGGGGCACGCCCTTCATGGTGGATCACGTGGCCTTCGTGCAATCGACCCGGCTGTCGGACCGGGCTGTGCACGAGGTGCTGGCCCGCTACCCGGACGGGGACGAGGCGGACGGGGACTGAGCGGAGGGGCTCAGCGCACCCGGGGCAGCGCAGGCGACATTGCGCGCCATCTTGCGGGACGGGTTCAGGCATTGGGGACACGAAGGGCGCGCCGAACGCGCCGCTTCGCGAGGCAACCACCGCCGCGGCAGGGGCGGTCGCCGAAATGGCGGAGGCGGTGATCACCGCCTCCATGATCCTCAGCGGTTCGCGCCGGGCACCCAGAGCACGTCCTGCGCCCCGTTGTCATTCGCTACGCGGCTGGCGACGAAGAACCAGTCCGACAGGCGGTTGAGGTATTTCACCGCCACCGGGTTGCAGCCCTCGTCCGCCATCAGCGCCACGGTCAGCCGTTCGGCCCGGCGGCAGACGGTGCGGCACAGGTGCAGATGCGCGGCCAGCGCCGAGCCGCCCGGCAGGACGAAGCTGCGCAGCGGCGAGAGGTTGGCGTTCATCGCGTCGATCTCGGCTTCCAGCCGGTCGACCTGGCTCTGGACGGCGCGCAGGGGCGTGTACTCCGCCTCGCCGTCCTTCTCCATGTTCGGGCGGCAGAGGTCCGCGCCAAGGTCGAAGAGGTCGTTCGAGATCCGCTCCAGAGCCTTGTCCATCTCGCCCTCGGAATGGAGGCGGGCCATGCCGACGGTGGCATTCGTCTCGTCCACGGTGCCATAGGCCTCGACCCGGACCGAGGGTTTCGGCACCCGGCTGCCATCGCCAAGCGCGGTGTCCCCGGCGTCGCCGCCGCGGGTGTAGATCCTGTTCAGTACGACCAAAGTATTACCCCTTGCTGCGCAGCCAGACGATCAGAACGATCACCGCCACGGCCACGAATTGCGCGATCACCCGCGCCTGCATCAGTTTGTTGGATTTCTTCCCGTCATTCTTGCCGGTGACGAAGCCGCCGATGCCGGTGAAGAGAATGCCCACCACCACCGCAACCGCGATGACGATGAGGAAAAAGAGCGGGTCCCGGGCCATGCGCCTCTCCCTGTTGAACGCCTGCGTCCCTTCGCATGAAGACGCACTGGGGCACAGCCGCCAGATCGGCGCAGGCCCTCCCATGGGCGCACCCTAGCCCTTTGCGAGCAGCCAGTCCAACGCCCGCGTCGGCAGCAGCCGGCGCAGCGTCCCCATCGCGTGGGTCGGGAAGGTAACGTAGTAGCGTGCTTTCGGCCGGGGCGCGTCCAGCGCGCGGGCCAGCACCTCGGTCACGGCAGAAGCGGGCAGTTCGAACCGGTCGGGCCCGCGCTCTTCGTAGAGCCGTTTCAACAGCTTGGCGCGGTATTGCTCAGCCCGGGGGGAGGCTTCCCAGTCGATCCACTTTTCGAAATGCGGGATCGAGTTGGCCCGGATGCGCGAGGTGATCGGCCCCGGCTCCAGCAGGATGACCTCGATCGGCGTGTCGCGCATCTCGACCCGCAGGGTATCGGTCAGCCCCTCCATCGCGAATTTCGACGACACATAGGCCGAGCGCCACGGCGCCGTCACCAGCCCCAGCACGGAGGAGCAGTTCACGATCCGACCGTGGCCCTGCCGCCGCATCACCGGGATCACCCGCGTGGTCAGCTCGTGCGGGCCGAAGAGGTTGGCCTCGAAGACACTGCGCAGCCCGTCACGGGGCAGGTCCTCGTTGGCGCCGGGCAGGGCGAAGGCCCCGTTGTTATAGAGCGCATCCAGCGTGCCGCCGGTCGCGGCGAGCACCTGATCGAGCGCCGCCGCGATCGAGGCGCTGTCGGCATAGTCGAGCTGCGGGCTCTCCAGTCCTTCGGCGCGCAGGCGGACGCAATCCTCTTCCTTGCGGCAGGAGGCGAAGACGCGCCAGCCCCGGGCCTTGAGCCCATGGGCCGCGTCATATCCGATGCCCGAGGAGCATCCGGTGATCAGGATCGAACGTGTCATGCAGCGGTGATGCCCGCTGTGCAGCCTCGGGGCAATGGGCAGGGGCACCGCGCGACGGGAAAAGCGCGCCCTGCCCGCCAAGCGGGCAGGGTGGGCCCGCAGGGGCGGCAGCGCCGGGGCTAAACGGACGGGGACCTAGCAAGCAGGGATCAAGAAAAAGGCCCTGCACATGGCAGGGCCCTAACCGGAAACGCGATGGAGTCGGGTGTCAGTCAGCGGCGCTGACCAGATACTCGGCCATCCAGCCGATGCTGTTGCCGTTCATCGACTTCAGCTTCACCCAGCCGTTGCCCGGCTGTTGCAGCACCTCGACCTCGTCACCACGGCTCAGCGAGGTCAGCACGTTGTAGTTGGTGCCCGGACCCATGCGGAGGTTCACGCGGTTGCCGCTGACGGTGCGGATGTCGCGGCCGGCTGCTGCGGGTTCGGCTGCGGCCTCGCCACCTTCGGGGCGCAGGGCGGAGCCCATGCCGGTCTCGTCGAAGACGACGGCGGAAATGGTCGCGCGGGGCAGGTCCGCGACCGAGGGGTCGAGCTTGGCAAGGATGTCGCGCTTGGGCGCCTCGATCGGCTCTGCCATCACCTTGGTCGGTGCGATTCTGGTGGTGGTCGCGACGGCAGGGGTGGGGGTCAGGACGGCCTCGTTCGCGGCAGCGACGGCAGGCATCACCTGGGCCGAGGAATCGGCGGCCTGGGCGGCGGCAATGAACCCGCCCGAGGGCTTCGGCTCGGCCTGCGGCAGGCTCGTGGTAGAGACCGGGGCCTCGGCCAGCTGGGCGCCGGGAACGAAATCTTCCCCCCCGCTCAGCTCATAAAAAGCCCAGGACAGGATAAAGAGCGTCGAAAGTATGAACTTGTGCATAACGTGTCTCCGTGGCGGCAGCTGTGGGGAGAACGACTTGAAATTGAATAGGTTCCATCCTAACGCGATTCTTGCTTTCGGGGCAGTTGGCAATATTGCCCACGTGATCTGTCGTCTTTACGACTCTCACAGGCATAGGTATCACATCATCTATGAGCGATACCGTCGATGACCCCAACATGAGCCCCCGAGATCTGGCCGAGCCGCTGCGCCGCGCCATTGGGGAACGCTACCTGACCTATGCCCTGTCCACGATCATGAACCGGGCGCTGCCCGATGCGCGCGACGGGCTCAAGCCGGTGCATCGGCGGATTCTCTACGCGATGCGCGAACTTCGGCTCAGCCCGACAAGCCGGTTCCGGAAGTCCTCCAAGATCTCCGGCGACGTGATGGGGAACTACCACCCGCACGGCGATGCGGCGATCTACGACGCCATGGCGCGCCTCGCGCAGGACTTCAACGTCCGCTACCCGCTGGTGGACGGGCAGGGCAACTTCGGCAACATCGACGGCGACAACCCGGCCGCCAGCCGATACACCGAGGCCCGGCTGACTGCCGTGGCCGAGATGATGATGGAAGGCCTGACCGAGAACGCGGTCGACTTCCGCGCCAACTACGACGGCACGCTGGAAGAGCCGGTGGTTCTGCCCGCCGCCTTCCCCAACCTGCTGGCCAACGGCTCCTCCGGGATCGCCGTGGGCATGGCCACGAACATCCCGCCGCACAATATCGCCGAGCTCTGCGATGCCTGCCTGCATCTGATCAAGACGCCGGATGCACGCGACGACACGCTGCTGAACTTCATTCCCGGGCCCGACTTCCCCACCGGCGGCACGCTGGTGGAGCCGCCCGAGTCCATCGCCCAGTCCTATCGCACCGGGCGCGGCTCGTTCCGCCTACGCTCCAAGTGGGAGGTCGAGGACCTCGGCCGCGGCCAGTGGCAGATCGTCGTCACCGAGATCCCCTACCAGGTCCAGAAGTCGAAGCTGATCGAGAAGATCGCCGAGCTGATCCAGACCAAGAAGATCCCGATCCTCGCCGACATCCGGGACGAGAGCGCCGACGACATCCGCATGGTGCTGGAGCCGCGCACGCGGACCGTGGACCCCGAGGTCCTGATGTCCATGCTGTTCCGGAACTCCGACCTCGAGGTGAAGTTCTCGCTCAACATGAACGTGCTGATCGACGGGCTGACGCCCAAGGTCTGCTCGCTCAAGGAGGTGCTGCGCGCCTTCCTCGACCATCGCCGCGACGTGCTGCTGCGCCGCTCGCAGCACCGGCTGGAGAAGATCGACCACCGGCTCGAAGTGCTGGAAGGCTTCATCATCGCCTTCCTGAACCTCGACCGGGTGATCGACATCATCCGCTACGACGAGGATCCCAAGCGCGCCCTGATGGCCGAGGACTGGGACCGCAAGGTGGCCCGCGCCACCTCCGAGACGGATTACGTCTCGCCCCTCGCCGGTGGCCCGGTGGCGGAGGAAGACCAGGGCCTCACCGAGGTGCAGGCCGAGGCGATCCTCAACATGCGCCTGCGCTCGCTGCGCCGTCTCGAGGAGATGGAGCTGATCCGCGAGCGTGACGAACTGATGGCCGAACGCGCCACCCTCGAGGACCTGCTGGAAAACGAGGACGTGCAATGGGCCCGGATCTCGGACCAGATGCGCGAGGTGAAGAAGACCTTCGGCCGCAACACGCCGCTCGGCGCGCGCCGCACCGTCCTCTCCGAGGCGGTGGAGGTCGAGGAGGTCCCGCTCGAGGCGATGATCGACCGCGAGCCGATCACCGTGGTCTGCTCGCAGATGGGCTGGATCCGCGCCATGAAGGGCCATATCGCCCTCGACCAGGAGATGAAGTTCAAGGACGGCGACGGCCCGCGCTTCGCCTTCCACGCGGAGACGACCGACCGGCTGCTGGTCTTCGGCTCCAACGGGCGGTTCTACACGGTCTCCGCGGCGAACCTGCCCGGCGGCCGCGGTATGGGCGAGCCCCTGCGCCTGATGGTCGACCTGCCCAACGAGGCCGAGATCGTCGACATGTTCGCCCATGTCCCGGGCCGCCGCCTGCTGGTGGCTTCCACCGCCGGGGACGGTTTCGTGGTGCCGGAAGAGGACGTGCTGGCCCAGACCCGCTCGGGCAAGCAGGTGCTCAACGTGAAGGACAAGGTCCGGGCGCTGCTCTGCAAGCCGGTCTCGGGCGACACGGTCGCCTGCGTCGGCGAGAACCGCAAGGTGCTGGTCTTCCCGGTCGCCGAACTGCCCGAGATGGGCCGCGGCAAGGGCGTGCGCCTTCAGGCCTACCGCGACGGCGGCCTGTCGGATGCCACGACCTTCACGCTGGCCGACGGGCTCAGCTGGCACGACCCCGCGGGCCGCACCCGCACGGAAACCGACCTCGCGGAATGGGCAGGCAAACGCGCCTCCTCGGGCCGGATGGCGCCGCGCGGCTTCCCCCGCGACAACAAGTTCAACTGAACCGTCACATGATCCGACAGGGGCCCCACGGGGCCCCTTCTTCTGTCCGGCACATCTCATCCACTGTTCCCAAATATCCTCGGGGGAGGGCGCGCAGCGCCCGGGGGCAGACAGCCCCCTCGGCGCTTTCCTCCGCGCCCCCCCCTCCGAGGTCTGGCACAACCGCTCCCCCCGAGCCGGAATTTTCGAAAACCCCGCCCCGTTTTCTTCGAAGAAAACGGACAGTCCCGCCACCGGGGCACCCGCCCTCCACCCGCGCCCAAGAATTTTAAGAAAAATTCTTGGGAAAAGTCTTTCAAAGACTTTTCCGTGCGACCGGTGGGGCCGGGCGCTCCACAGCGGCGTAGACGGCCCGGCGAGGCTGCGCTATCACCGGCGCGAACGACAGAAAGGCGCCTTCCATGTCCGGCCACGGTCCCAAGATCCCGATGACCTCGCACGCCTCCGGCCCGCTTTCGGGCGAGGCCCATGTGCCGGGCGACAAATCCATCAGCCACCGCTCGCTGATCCTCGGCGCGCTTTCCGTGGGCGAGACCCGGGTGACCGGCCTGCTGGAAGGGCAGGACGTTCTGGATACCGCCAAGGCGATGCAGGCCTTCGGCGCGCAGGTCGAACGCACCGAGGCAGGCGAATGGATCATCCAGGGCGTGGGCGTCGGCGGCTTTGCCGAGCCCGACCAGGTGATCGATTGCGGCAACTCGGGCACCGGGGTGCGGCTGATCATGGGCGCCATGGCGACCTCGCCGGTCACCGCCACCTTCACCGGGGACGCCAGCCTCAACAAGCGCCCCATGGCGCGGGTGACCGATCCGCTCGCGCTTTTCGGGGCGCAGGCCATGGGCCGCTCGGGCGGGCGGCTGCCCATGACGATCCAGGGCGCGGCCGATCCGATGCCGGTGCGCTACGTGGTGCCCGTGCCCTCGGCGCAGGTGAAATCCGCGGTGTTGCTGGCGGCGCTGAACGCCCCCGGCCAGACCGTCGTGATCGAGAAGGAAGCCACCCGCGACCATACCGAGCGGATGCTGGCAGGCTTCGGCGCCGAGATCACCACCGAGGTGACCGAGGAAGGCCGCGTCATCACCCTCACCGGCCAGCCGGAGCTGACCGGCCAGACCATCGTCGTGCCGCGCGATCCCTCCTCGGCCGCCTTCCCGGTCTGTGCCGCGCTGATCGTGCCCGGCTCGGACGTGCTGGTGCCCAACATCGGGCTCAACCCCACCCGCGCTGGCCTCTTCGAGACGCTGCGCGACATGGGTGCGGACCTGACCTACGAAAACCCGCGCGAAGAGGGCGGCGAACCCGTCGCCGATCTGCGCGCGCGCTATTCGCCGAACATGAAGGGCATCTCGGTGCCGCCCGAACGCGCCGCCTCGATGATCGACGAATACCCGATCCTCTCCGTCGTGGCCGCCTGCGCCACCGGCGTGACCGAGATGACCGGCGTCAAGGAACTGCGGGTCAAGGAAAGCGACCGGATCGACGCCATGGCCCGCGGCCTGCGGGCCTGCGGCGTGCAGGTCAAGGACGGCCCCGACTGGTGGAGCGTCGAGGGCATGGGGGCGGGCAACGTCCCCGGCGGCGCCACCTGCGAGACCTTCCTCGACCACCGCATCGCCATGTCCTTCCTCTGCCTCGGCATGGCCTCCAAGGCGCCGGTCACGGTGGATGACGGCACGGCCATCGCCACCTCCTTCCCGATCTTCGGCCCGCTGATGACCCAGCTCGGCGCCAAGATCGACACCGCGGGCTGAGCCTTGCTGCGCTGGAACCGCATCCGCTTCCTCGGCGAGGCGCTGGTGGTGCTGGCGCTGCTCGCGGCGGCCAATGTCTTCTGGACCGTGCCGCATCTGTCGCCGGTGGTGGAGGGGATCACCCTGCGCCCCTTCGACATGCGCCTCGGGCGCTATGATGCCGACGACGCGCGGATGTACCTGCGCGCGCTTGGCCCCGAGGGGATTTCCTTCTACCGCAACGTGCAGCTGACGCTGGACCTCTTCCTGCCGGCCGCCATCTTTACCGCGGCGGCGCTCGCGGCGCGGGCCTTCTATGCCCGCCCTATCCGCCGCGCCGTGATCTGCCTTGCCATCGCGGCGGCGGGGGCGGACTACCTCGAAAATGCCGCGCTGGCGCACCTGCTGGAAATGGGCCCGGCAGAGCTGACCTCCGGCATCGTGGACCCGGCCTCGGTGCTGACGCGGATCAAGCTGGTGCTCTACCTGCTGACGGCGCTGGCGCTGCTGCCCGGCGCGCTGCTGTCGGCGGGCGAGGCCTTCGACAAGTGGAGACAATCGTGACCGACCTGACCCCTTTCACCATCGCCATCGACGGGCCTGCCGCCGCGGGCAAGGGCACGATCTCCAAGGCCGTGGCGGAACGTCTCGGCGTCGCGCATCTGGACACCGGGCTGCTCTACCGCGCCACCGGCAAGCGCGTGACACTGGGGGAGGCGCCGCTGGAGGCCGCCGAGAAGCTGACCGCCGAGGACCTCAAGGCGACTGACCTGCGCACCCCCGCCGTGGCACAGGCCGCCTCCCGCGTGGCCTCGATCCCCGAGGTGCGTGCGGCGCTGGTGGATTTCCAGCGCGCCTTTGCCCGCCGTGCGGGCGGGGCCGTTCTGGACGGGCGCGACATCGGCACGGTGATCTGCCCCGAGGCCGAGGTGAAGCTCTTCGTCACCGCCTCCGACGCCGTCCGCGCCGGGCGCCGCTACCGCGAACTGATCGCGGGCGGCCACGCGGTGACCGAGGAGGAGGTGCTGGCCGACCTGCGCGAACGCGATGCCCGTGACAGCGAACGCGACACGGCCCCGCTGCGGCCCGCCGAGGATGCCGTCGTGCTGGACACCTCCGAGATGGAGATCGAGGCCGCCGTGGCCGAGGCCCTGCGCCTGATCGCCGCCCGCCGCGGCTGATCCCGGCGAAAGTGCCGAAAAAGGAAAGCAAAACGGGCCTCTCGGGGCCCGTTTTCGTTGTTTGAACCGGCAGGCTCGTCTATCCTGACAAGGCAGGGCCACAATCGGCAGATAGACCGGGCCCGCATGGCGAGAGCAGGAGCCAGACATGAACGCGACGACACCCGCGACGTCTCCGCTGGAGGCGACCCGCGCGGCGGAAGCCATTCCGCCGGTGGTGCTGGTCTGTGATCTGGACGGCACGCTGATCCGCTCCGACATGCTGGACGAGACCTTCTGGGCCGCGCTTTCGGTCGACTGGCGCAGTTTCTTCGGGGCGGTGGGCGCACTGGCCCGGGGGCGTGCCGCGCTCAAGGCCTATCTCGCGGGCCGTGTCGACGTCGACCCCGCCACCTTGCCCTACGTCGCGCCTGTGCTGGAACGCCTGCGCGCACATCGCGCGGCGGGCGGGCGCACGGCGCTGGTGACGGCGGCGGATGCACAGGTGGCGCAGGCCATCGCCGATCACCTCGGCCTCTTCGACGAGGTCCATGGCTCGGACGGCACGAACAACCTCAAGGGCCCGGCCAAGGCGGCCTTCCTCGCCGATCATTTCGGGGCAGGGGCCTATGACTACATCGGCGATGCCCCGGCCGACCTGCCGGTCTGGGCGGGCGCGCGCGCAGCGGTGACCGTCGGCGCCGATCCCGCGCTCAGGGCCCGCGTCGTGACGCAGGGCGGGCCGGTGACCCATATCGACCAGCCCCAGCCCGGCGCGCGTCTGGCGCTGAAGGCGATGCGCCCGCACCAGTGGCTGAAGAACGTGCTGATCTTCCTGCCGCTGCTGGCGGCCCATGCGCTGTCCCTCACGACGCTGGTGCAGACGCTGCTGGCCTTCGCCTGCTTCAGCCTGACCGCCTCGGGCGTCTACGTGCTGAACGACCTGCTCGACCTCTCCGCCGACCGCGCGCATCCGCGCAAGCGCCGCAGGCCCTTCGCCTCGGGTGACCTGCCGCTGCGCCGGGGCATGGCGCTGATGCCCGCGCTCTTCGGCGCGGCCTTGCTGATCGCGCTGCTGCTGGGGCCGCTCTTCCTTGCGGTGATGCTGGTCTATTTCGTCACCACCATGGCCTATTCCATGTGGCTCAAGCGGCGCGCGGTGATCGATATCTGCGTGCTGGCCGGTCTCTATACCCTGCGCATCGTCGCGGGCGGGGCGGCGGCGGACATTCCGCTCTCGGTCTGGCTGCTGGCCTTCTCGACCTTCTTCTTCTTCTCCCTCGCTGCGGTGAAGCGGCAGGCAGAGCTGCGCGACACGCTGATGGCGGGCGGCGAGAAGGCGGCGGGACGCGGCTACGAGGTGGGCGACCTCGAGATCGTGACCATGATGGCGCTCGCCTCGGGCTACGTCGCGGTGCTGGTGATGACGCTCTACGTCAACGCGCCCAATGTCACCGCGCTCTATACCGCGCCGCAGGCGCTCTGGGGCATCTGCGCGGTGCTGCTCTACTGGATCAGCCGCATGGTGATGCTGACGCATAGGGGCCGGATGCATGACGATCCGGTCGTCTTCGCCGCCACCGACCGGGTAAGCCAGATCTCCTTCCTTGCCTGCCTTGCCTTCTTCATCGCCGGGGCGCAGCTGTGAGCGGGCTGCGGCTGGTCGCGGTCTATGCCGCCTTCGCGGTGCTGGCGACGCTGGCCAACCTTGCCGCGCAGCGCGCGGTGCTGGGGCTGACCGGGCCATGGGGCTACTGGGCGGCCCTGATCACCGGCACCGGTATCGGGCTGGTGGTGAAATACCTCCTCGACAAGCGCTACATCTTCGTCGACCGCGCCACGGGGCTGGCGGCGCATTCGAAACGGTTCTCGCTCTACACCCTCATGGGGGTCGCCACGACGGCGATCTTCTGGGGGTTGGAGAGCCTCTTCTGGTACCTCTTCGCCACCGATACCGCGCGGGAGGCGGGGGCGATCCTCGGCCTCGCCATCGGCTACGTGGTGAAATACCGGCTCGACCGGGCCTATGTCTTCACCTCCGACCGGAGGCTGGCATGAGGCGCGAACTCTCTGGCTGGGGCCGCGTCCCCCGCACCGACTGCGCGGTGATTGCCCCCCGGGACGAGGCCGCCCTGCGTGCTGCCATCGCCACCGGCCCGGTGATCGCGCGCGGCAACGGGCGCGCCTATGGCGATGCCGCCACCCAGAGCCGCGGCACGATCGAGATGCGCCATTTCAACCGCCTCCTCGCCTTCGATCCCGAGACCGGGCAGGTGGAGGCGGAGGCCGGTGTCCTGCTGGCCGACCTGATCGAGGCCTTCCTGCCGCGCGGCTGGTTTCCATGGGTCACGCCGGGCACCAAGTTCGTCACCCTCGGCGGGGCCATTGCGGCCGATGTGCATGGCAAGAACCACCGCCGCGACGGGGCATTCCGCAGCTGCCTCGACTGGGTCGAGGTGATGCAGCAGGACGGCAGCGTGGTGCGGGCCGAACCGGGCGATGACCTCTTCGAATGGACCGTTGGCGGCATGGGGCTGACCGGGGTGATCCTGCGGGCGGGCCTTCGGCTGCGCCCGGTGTCCACCGGCTGGATCCGCCAGCAGATGGTGCCCGCCCCCGATCTCGCCACGGCGATGGAGGTCTTCGAGCGCGACACCGGCACCTATGCGGTGGCGTGGTTCGATTGCCTCGGGCAGGGGGCCAGCCTGGGGCGGTCGCTGGTCATGCTGGGCGATCACGCCACGCCCGAGGACCTGGGCGAGGCACAGCGCGCAGCCCCCTTCAACATCCCGCGCCGGCGGCGGCTGAAGGTGCCGATGGATGCGCCTGCCTTTGCGCTCAACCGCTTCACGCTCAAGGCCTTCAACGCGCTCTACTGGCGGGCGGGCCTGCGCAAGGCGGGCGAGAGCCTCGTGGACTGGGACAGTTACTTCTACCCGCTCGACACGATTGACGAGTGGAACCGCATTTATGGCCGCCCCGGTTTCGCGCAGTTCCAATGCGTGCTGCCGCTGGCGACCGCCCGGCCCGGGCTGGAGGCGCTGCTCAAGGCGATCTCCGCCTCGGGGCAGGGCTCCTTCCTCGCCGTGCTGAAACGGCTGGGCGCACAGGAAAGCCGCTTCTCCTTCCCGATGGAGGGCTACACGCTGGCGCTCGACTTCCCCGTCTCGCCCAAGGCGCTGCAGCTGCTGGAGCGGCTGGACGCGATCACCGTGGATCACGGCGGGCGGTTCTACCTCGCCAAGGACAGCCGGCTGCGGTCGGATACATTGCGCGCCAGCGACCCGCGGGTCGGCGCCTTCGTCGAGATGCGCGAAACCGGGCCGCGCTATCGCTTCGCCTCCGGGCAGTCGGAAAGGATCGGCATATGAGCAACGGAACCCTCCTCGTCCTCGGCGGGCGGTCTGACATCGGGCTGGCCACAGCGCGGGCCTTCGCAGCTGCGGGCTGGGACGTGCAACTGGCCGCCCGCGACGCCGCGACGCTGGAGCCGGAGGCCCGCGACATCGCCCTGCGCCACGGGGTCACCGCGACCTGTCACGAGATGGACGCCACCGACCTCGACAGTCACGCCGCCTTCTATGACGCGCTCAGCCCCTTCCCGCAGGTGGTCGTCTGCGCCGTGGGCGCGCTTGGCGATCAGGCGCGGGACGAGGCCGATGTCGCCTCTGCCACCGCCGTGATGCGCGCGAATTTCGAGGGCCCTGCCAGTCTGCTGGCCCATGCCGCCAACCGGATGGAGGGATCGGGCACCAGCACGATCGTCGGCATCTCCTCCGTCGCGGGCGACCGGGGCCGGGCGTCGAACTACATCTACGGCAGCGCCAAGGCGGGGTTCACCGCCTACCTCTCGGGGTTGCGCAACCGGATGACCGGCAAGGGCGTCCACGTGGTGACGGTGAAACCCGGCTTCGTGGCAACCCGCATGACCGAGGGCATGGACCTGCCGCCCGCGCTGACCGCCACGCCCGAGGCGCTCGGACAGGCGATCTTCACCGCCGTCGCCAAGCAGCGTGACGTGGTCTACGTCAAGCCGATCTGGCGCCTCGTCATGGCGGTGATCCGGGCGATCCCCGAGGCGCTCTTCAAGAAGATGTCGATCTGAACCCGCGAGACGACAAAGGGGGCCGCGGCCCCCTTCTTCATCTTTCCCGAAATACTCAGATCCGACCCCGCGGTCAGCGCCGCGCGGGGATGATCTGCTGCGCGATCCCGGCAAAGAGCAGGTAGATCGAGGTCAGCAGCAGCCCGTAGTGGGCCCAGCTGTCGGGGTGGAAATCCACCCATGCGGCCCAGCCGGCGAAGAAGGTCCAGATCAGGGCGATGGGCAGCGAGAGCGTGCGCCAGCGGGCGGTGCGGACGGGGTGGATGAACTTCAGCGGCACGAACATTGCCACCGCCAGAACCGTCACGATGCTCAGGATCACCCAGAAGTTCGGCGCCCAGGCAAAGAGCACCAGCACCAGCATGTTCCAGCAGCCCGGGAAGCCCGAGAAGGAATTGTCCTTGGTCTTCATCCGCGTGTCCGCGAAATACATGGCCGAGGCGAAGGTGATGACGATGATCGCGATCCAGCCCGTCCAGCCCGGCAGCAGGTCGCTCTTGAAGAGCGCGAAGGCCGGGATGAAGACATAGGTCAGGTAGTCGATGATCAGATCCAGCAGCACCCCGTCGAAGGTGGCCGCGTTCTTCTTCACGTCGTACTTGCGCGCCAGCGGCCCGTCGATCCCGTCGACGAAGAAGGCGACGACCAGCCACAGGAACATGAGCGACCATTTCCCGTCCACGGCGGCCAGCATGGCCAGCATGGCAAAGACGGCGCCGGTTGCAGTGAGAAGATGGACGGAGAGGGCTTTGGCATGCAATGTCATCCGCTCGTCATGAAGCATCATGCGGCACGTTGCAACGCCCGTGATCAGCTGTCCTGCGATTGCGCGCGCGGGTGGGCGGCGCGGTAGACCTCCATCAGCCGTGCGGCGTCCACGGCCGTATAGGCCTGCGTGGTCGAGAGGCTGGCATGGCCCAGCAATTCTTGGATCGCGCGCAGATCCCCGCCCGCGTTCAGCAGGTGGGTGGCAAAGCTGTGGCGCATGGCGTGCGGTGTGGCCGAGGCAGGCAGGCCCAGTTGCGCCCGCGACCGTTCCATTGCCTTCTGGATCGCCCGCGGGTTCAGCGCCCCGCCGCGGGTGCCGCGAAAGAGCGGCTGGCCGGGCTCCGCCGGGAAGGGGCAGAGCGTCACGTAATGGTCCACCGCCTCGCGGGCGGCCGCCAGCAGGGGCACGATCCGCTCCTTGCCGCCCTTGCCGGTGATCCGCAGGCTACGCCCCAGCGGCAGCACGTCCCCGGTCAGCGACAGCGCCTCGGAGATCCGCAGCCCGCAGCCGTAGAGCAGCGTCACCACCGCCATGTCGCGGGCCGAGATCCAGCGGTCCTCGCTCTGCATGCCGACCGTCTCGATCATGTCGCGGGCGGCGTCCTCGGGCAGGGGGCGGGGCAGCTTGCGCTGGTACTTCGGGGCGCGGGCAGAGAGGACGGCGGTCGGGTCGAAGCCCTCCCGCTCGGCAAGGTAGCGGTAGAAGGTCTTCACCGAGGAGAGCTTGCGCGCCATGGAACGCGCGCCGATGCCATGGCCCCGGGTGAAGGCCATCCAGCTGCGCATGTCCGAGACGGTGACCTGCATCAGCGGGCCGATCCCCTGTGCCGAGCCCTTGTGATCCCCCATGAAGGCGAGGAACTCGGCCACGTCACGCTGGTAGGCCTCGATGGTGTTCTCGGCCGCGCCCTTCAGCGCGCGCTCTGCGTCGATCCAGCCTTGCAGCGCGTCGCGGGCGGCGGGCGAGATCAGCGCCATCAGTTCAGCCAGCGGCGCATGGTCCGTTCGAAGACACCGGCGAAGAAGGAGAGCAGGTCTGTCCCCTGCTGGGGCGTGAACTGGTGCGGATCCTCGGAGCCCATGACCAGCATGCCTGGCAGGCGGCCGCGCCCGAAGTCGAGCCTGAGGCAGGCCTCGGAGCGCACGAAATCGGCCAGCTCGCCATAGATTTCCGGGTTGCCGGCCTGGATCTGGCGCAGGGTGACCTGCCGGGCGGGGACGTTGCGCCCGCCCTCGATGTAATCGCCCACGAAGCCGACCTGCACCACGCGCAGCACGTTGCCCAGCCGGTTCACGACCGGGTCGTCGTCGGTCTGCACGCTTTCCAGCACTAGGTGGATGTTGTCGACGCCGAGGATCTCGGCCACTTCGCCGCCAAGGCCGCGCAGGAAGGTCTCGAATTCCATCGGGTCCAGCATGCGCAGCAGGGCGCGGTGGACCTGGTTGGTGCCGGCGAGGTTCTCGTAAGCCGCCGCGATGACCGAGCGGTGGGTGTCTTCCAGCCGGTCGAGCCGGGCCTCCAGCCGCTCCATCGCGATGCCGCGCAGGTCGATGATATTGCCGCCCATGGCCTTTTCATTGGCCGCGACGAGGGCGCGCATCACGTCCTGATCATCGAGAATGACATCGGGTTCCGCGATGATCTTCGCGCGCAATTCGTCTTCGATCTTGGGTTGGCTGCTGCTCATGGACCGCTCGTTTCGTCTTTTTCTGAAGAATAGCAGAGCGATTCCGTCAATGCTTCCCTTTTCTGGACCGAAAGGGCGGAAATGCGCCCATGGGTGGTGCGGAGGAGTCACGGGTTGGCGGAGGAGTTGTGAAGGACAAGCGCGAGGGGATGCCCGACGGCGCCTTGAGACCTCGAGGCCGGTCTCGCAATCCGTCCGTCCTCTCGCTGTTCTATCGACACGACCAAGCCTCTCAAAAAAGCACCTGTATCCTGTCCCCTCGGAATGTCCCGCCCGGCCGAGAGGCCGGGCAGCGCCGACCCGCCCCCCTGGGGCGGCGCTATTGCGCCCCCCCGCGGGTCGGCGCTGCCCTCCGTTCAAGCCGGAGAGGTGTCATTCCGCGGCAGGATTGAGCGTGGCGCAATACATCTGGGCAAGCCGGAGCCAGACCAGACTTGTCTGAAGCACACCCTTGGTCCTCAGCCCCGTGAGCGACCCAACGAAAAAGGGCCACGCCAAAGGCGCGGCCCTTCAAACCTCAATGCGACCCGTCTTACAGGATCGACTGACCGGTCTTTGCCCAGTCCTTCATGAAGGCATCCAGCCCCTTGTCGGTCAGCGGGTGGCTGGCCAGCGACTTGATCACGGAGGGCGGTGCGGTGATCACGTCCGCGCCGATCAGCGCGCTCTGGGTCACGTGGTTCACGGTCCGGATCGAGGCCGCGAGGATCTGCGTCTCGAAGCCGAAGTTGTCGTAGATCGTGCGGATGTCCTGGATCAGGTCCATGCCGTCGAGGTTGATGTCATCGAGCCGCCCGATGAAGGGCGAGATGAAGGTCGCACCCGCCTTGGCGGCCAGCAGTGCCTGGTTGGCCGAGAAGCAGAGCGTCACGTTGACCATCCGGCCCTCGTCCGACAGCACCTTGCAGGTCTTCAGACCGGCCCAGGTCAGCGGCACTTTCACCGCGATGTTGTCGGCGATCTCGGCCAGCTTGCGGCCTTCGGCGATCATCGCGTCCGCGTCCAGTGCCACCACCTCTGCGCTGACCGGGCCGTCCACGATGCCGCAGATCTCCTTGGTCACCTCGAGGATGTCGCGGCCCGATTTCAGGATCAGCGAGGGGTTGGTGGTGACACCGTCCACCATGCCCAGATCGTTCAGTTCACGGATCGCATCCACATCCGCGGTATCGACAAAGAATTTCATAGCAGCCCCTCCGCCGGGTTTGACTTTCTCGCCCCGCCTTTAGCGCATAGTGTGGCCTCCCGAAACCCCCTCACCGCCCGGGAGCGACAGGTGGACCAGCCCGAATTCTTCGCCGAAGGCGCGCTCGTCAACGTGCTGACGACGCAACCGCTTGACCGCACGCTGGATTACCGCGCGCCCGAAGGGGGCTGCGCTCAGGGCGCCTACGTGCAGGTGCCGTTGGGGCCGCGGCAGGTGCTGGGCGTGGTCTGGGGGCCGGGACGGGGCGATTTCGACTACGCCAAGATCCGCCCCGTGACCCGGGTCCTGAACGTCGCCCCGATGCGGGACGAGCTGCGCGAGTTCCTGATCCGCGCCGGGGAATACACGCTGACGCCGATCGACTCGATGCTGCGGTTGGCGACCCGCGCGCCGGGGCTCTCCGATCCGCCCTCGATGCAGAAGGTCTATCGCCTGGGCGACCAGACGCCCGACCGGATGACCGATGCCCGTACCCGCGTGCTGGCGGTGCTGGAGGAATACGGCGGGCTTGCCTTCACGCTGAAGGAGCTGGCCGACATGGCCGGCACCTCCTCCTCGGTGGTCAAGGGCCTCGTCACACAGGGCGCCGTGCTGGAAGAGGCCACGCCCCGTGACACGCCCTATCCGGCGCTTGACCTCGACCGCTCCGGCAAGCCGCTGACCGGGGATCAGGAGAACGCGGCCACCCGCCTGCGGGCGGGCCTCCAGTCCGAAAGCTATGGCACCACGCTGCTGCGCGGCGTCACCGGCTCGGGCAAGACCGAGGTCTACCTCGAAGCGGTGGCCGAATGCCTCAAGCTCGGCCGGCAGGCTCTCGTGCTGCTGCCCGAGATTGCGCTGACCGCAGAGTTCCTGACCCGGGTCGAGGCCCGCTTCGGCGCCCGGCCCGCGGAATGGCACTCCGGCGTCACGATGACCGAACGGCGCCGGGCGTGGAAGATGGTGGGGCAGGGCGGCGCGCAGCTGGTGGTGGGCGCCCGCTCCGCGCTCTTCCTGCCGTTCCGCGACCTCGGCCTTATCGTCGTCGACGAGGAACACGACAATTCCTACAAGCAGGAGGACGGCTCGCTCTACAATGCCCGCGACATGGCGGTGCTGCGGGCCGCGATCTGCGGGGCGCGGGTCGTGCTGGCCTCCGCCACGCCCAGCCTCGAAAGCTGGGCCAATGCCGAGGCGGGCAAGTACGAGCGCATCGACATGACCGACCGCTTCGGTCCCGCGATCCTGCCCGACATGTCCGCGATCGACATGCGCTCCGAGGCGATGAGCTCGGGCAAGTGGATCTCGCCCTCGCTGCAAGGCGAGGTCCGCCAGCGGATGGAGAAGGGGGAGCAGGCGCTTCTCTTCCTCAACCGCCGCGGCTATGCGCCCGTGACCCTCTGCCGGGCCTGCGGCGAGCAGATCGAATGCGAGCATTGCTCCGCCTCCATGGTGGAGCACCGCTTCCTCAAGCGCCTCGTCTGCCACCAGTGCGGCGAAAGCCGCCCGATGCCGGAGAAATGCCCCTCCTGCGAGGCGGAAGGTACGCTGGCGCCCATCGGCCCCGGCGTCGAACGCCTCGCCGAAGAGGCGGCGGAGCTCTTCCCCGACGCCCGCATCGCCACGCTCTCGTCGGACCTCTTCGGCTCGGCCCGCGCGCTGAAGGCAGGGATCGAGGCCATCGCCCAGGGCGGCGCCGACATCATCATCGGCACCCAGCTGGTGGCCAAGGGGCACAACTTCCCGCTGCTTACGCTGGTGGGCGTCATCGACGCCGACCTCGGCCTGCAGGGCTCCGACCTGCGCGCGGCGGAACGCACCTTCCAGCTGATGCGCCAGGTCGCAGGCCGCGCCGGGCGGTCCGAACGCAAGGGCGCGGCCCTCCTGCAAACCTACCAGCCCGAGCATCCGGTGATCCGCGCCATCCTCGACGGAGACGAGGAAAGCTTCTGGCAGGCCGAGGCCGACCAGCGCCGCGCCGCCGGCATGCCGCCCTACGGCCGCCTCGCGGGTATCATCCTGTCCTCGCCCGATCCGCAGGCGCCGTTCCAGTTCGGCACCACGCTGGCCCGCCATGATGGCCCCCTGCGCGAGATCGGTGCCCAGCTCTTCGGCCCCGCTGCCGCCCCCATCGCCCGCATCCGCGGTCGTCACCGCGTCCGCCTGCTGGTGAAGGCCCCCAAGGGCGCGCCCCTGCAACAGGCGATCACGAAATGGCTCGCTCCCGCGCGCCTGCCCAAGGACATGCGCCTCGCGGTCGATATCGATCCGCAGAGCTTCTACTGACCATCTTTCGCTCGGAAATATCCCCGGGGGGACTGGCCCCGCCGGGGGCCAGGGGGGCAGGCAGCCCCCGGGAAAAGTCTTTCAGAAAGACTTTTCCCAAGAATTCTCCTTAAAATTCTTGTTCGCCCACACAGCCAACCCGCAGATGCGCTGCCATGGGCGCGACCTCACCGCGTGATCCGGCCTCAGCTCCGCACCAGCGCAGGAGTGGTCCGACACACCGCCCCGCGCGAATGCTCAGCCGCCCCGATCACTCACCCGCGATCAGCGCCGAGACGATCGCTCGCGCACTTTCCGAATGCCAGTCGGCAGGCCCCGTCAGTCGGGCAATCTCGCGCCCCTCGGGATCGAGGATCATGGTTACCGGCAGCCCGATGACGCCCACGCCCCGCGCGGTCTTGGACCGGGGATCGCGCAGCACCGGAAGGCCCTCCACGCCGATCTCGTCAAAGAACTTCCGGATCGCGGGCGGCGCATTGGGCCCCGTGGCCAGTGTCACCACCGCGAAATCCTCGCCCCCGAATTCGGCGTTCAGGGCCGCCAGCGTCGGCATCTCCTCGCGGCAGGGCGCACACCAGATGGCCCAGAAGTTCAGCAGCACGTACTTGCCCCGGTAGTCCTCCAGCGAGGCGCCGTCCTCCAGCACCTCCACCGGTACGGGCTTCGGTTCCGCGTGGAAGGACAGCCCCTTCAACGCCCCGTCGCGCAGCGCCTCCAGCGCGCCCCGATCGGGCGCGGCCATGGCGGGCAGGGGGGCCAGCAGGGCAGCATTTGCGCCGAGCGCCAGAGCCGTATAAAGAACCGCCCTGAACGAGACGTTATTGACTTTCTCCTGCCATCTCCGATGCAGCGTGACCATCTTTCCTCCGAAGGCGGACCTCATGACCCAGAAAACCTCGAACCAGATGTGGGGCGGCCGTTTCGCCGCCGGACCCGATGCGATCATGGAGGCGATCAACGCCTCGATCGGGTTCGACAAGCGCATGGCCGCGCAGGACATCGCCGGTTCGCGGGCCCATGCCGCGATGCTCGCGGCGCAGGGCATCATCAGCGATAAAGATGCCGAGGCGATCCGGGAAGGCCTTCTCACGATCTTGTCAGAGATCGAGGCCGGGCAGTTCACCTTCTCGACCGCGCTGGAAGACATCCACATGAACGTCGAGGCTCGCCTGAAGGAGGTCATCGGCGAACCCGCCGGGCGGCTCCACACCGGGCGCTCGCGCAACGACCAGGTGGCGACCGACTTCCGCCTCTGGACCCGCGACCAGGTCGACGCGGCCATCGAGGGGCTCAAGGCCCTGATGCAGGCGCTTCTCGCACAGGCCGAGGCGGGCGCCGACTGGGTCATGCCCGGCTTCACCCACCTGCAGACCGCGCAGCCCGTGACCTGGGGCCACCACATGATGGCCTATGTCGAGATGTTCGCCCGCGACCTCTCGCGCTTCACCGACGCCCGCGCCCGGATGAACGAATCGCCCCTCGGCGCGGCGGCGCTGGCCGGCACCTCCTTCCCGATCGATCGCCACATGACGGCCGAGGCGCTCGGCTTCGACCGCCCGGCGGCGAACTCGCTCGACGCGGTCTCGGACCGCGACTTCGCGCTCGAATTCCTGTCCTGCGCCTCGATCTGCGCCATGCACCTCAGCCGCATGGCCGAGGAGCTGGTGATCTGGTCCTCCGCGCAGTTCCGCTTCGTCGTGCTCTCGGACCGGTTCTCGACCGGCTCCTCGATCATGCCGCAGAAGAAGAACCCCGACGCGGCCGAACTGATCCGCGCCAAGATCGGGCGCATCTTCGGGGCCAACGTCGCGCTGACCATGGTGATGAAGGGGCTTCCGCTGGCCTATTCCAAGGACATGCAGGAAGACAAGGAACAGGTCTTCGACGCCGCCGACAACCTGATGCTGGCGCTCGCCGCCATGACCGGCATGGTCGGCGACATGACCGCCAACCGCCCGGCCCTGGAAGCCGCCGCCGGCGCGGGCTTCTCCACCGCGACCGATCTGGCCGACTGGCTGGTCCGGGCGCTCGGCATGCCGTTCCGCGACGCGCACCATGTCACCGGCTCCCTCGTCGCCAAGGCGGAAGCCAAGGGCTGTGACCTGCCCGACCTCTCGCTGACCGAGATGCAGGAGGTCCACGAGGCGATCACCGACGAAGTCTTTACCGTCCTGGGCGTGCACAATTCGGTCGCATCGCGTATGTCTTATGGCGGCACGGCGCCCGCGCGCGTGCGCGAACAGATCGCCCGCTGGAAGGACACACTGTCATGACACGTCTCCCCCTCCGCCTGATCACCGCGGTCTCGGCGCTTGCCGTGCTGGCCGCCTGCGGGGTGAACGGCCCGCCGAAAGAGCGCGAGAAGGAGATCCGCCGGACCTCTGCCAACGGCATGGACATCGAGCTTGCCGCCGACACCCGGAGCGGCGTGACGGTCTCGGGCAACGCCCGCTTCGGCGTCGTCACCCGGCAATGAGCCCGCTGCGGCTGGCCTATCTCGGCCTCGCCCTCTGGGGCGCGGTCCATCCGATGATCCACGTCGCCGGCTGGATCGCCGACAACGGTCTCAGCCTCGCGGGTCTCACCGCGGGCTGGACGGCCAATGCCGCCAGCACCGGGCTGATGTGGGACCTGATCATCTCGGCCGTGGCGCTGACCCTGTGGATTCTCGCCGAGGTCGCGGTGCGGCGGAATTTCATGGCGCTCCTCGCGATCCCCGCGACCTTCCTGATCGGCGTCAGCTGCGGCCTGCCGCTCTACCTCTTCCTGCGCAGCCGGCCCGTCTGACCTCCCGTCTGAGCTCCGCTCTGACCGCCGGTCCGACGCCCCCATCCACTGTTCGGAAATATCCCGGGGGGCCGGGGGCTGGCCCCCGGGGGCCGATCCCCGCACCGGGGCCAATTGCACCGCGCCGCCGCCCCGTGTAGACGGCTGCAAGCCCATTTCTTGAAGGCCATATCGACAGGGACCTGCCATGGATCATTTTCTCTACCGCGACGGACAGCTTTACGCAGAGGACGTGCCCGTGGCCGAGATCGCGGCCAAGGTTAGCACCCCGGTCTACATCTATTCCACCGCCACGCTGACCCGGCACTTCCGCCTCTTCGACGAGGCGCTCGACGGCCTGCCGCACGTGGTCTGCTACGCCATGAAGGCCGCCAGCAATCAGGCGATCCTCAAGACGCTGGCACAGCTTGGCGCGGGCATGGACGTGGTCTCGGGCGGGGAATACGCGCGGGCGAAGGCCGCGGGCGTGCCCGGCGACCGGATCGTCTTCTCGGGCGTCGGCAAGACACGGGCCGAGATGCGCGCGGCACTCGAAGGCGGCATCCGCCAGTTCAACGTCGAATCCGAGCCTGAAATGCAGGCACTCTCCGAGGTCGCCTCGGAGATGGGCGTAATCGCGCCCATTGCCGTGCGCGTGAACCCCGACGTGGATGCCAAGACCCACGCCAAGATCGCCACCGGCAAGTCCGAGAACAAGTTCGGCATCCCGATCTCCCGCGCCTCCGAGGTCTACGCCATGGCCGCGGCCCTGCCGGGGCTGGAGGTCGTGGGTATCGACGTGCACATCGGCTCGCAGCTGACCGATCTGGAGCCCTACCGTCTCGCCTTCACCAAGGTAGGCGAGCTGGTGGACCGGCTCCGCGCCGAGGGCCATGACATCCGCCGCCTCGACCTCGGCGGCGGGCTTGGCATTCCCTACACCCGGGGCAACGAGGCCCCGCCGCTGCCCAAGGAATATGGCAATCTCGTCAAGGAGGTACTGGGTGACAAGGGCTGCGAGATCGAGATCGAGCCGGGCCGTCTGGTGGCGGGCAACGCCGGTATCCTCGTCTCCGAGGTGATCTACCTCAAGCAGGGCGAGGGCCGCGATTTCCTCATCCTCGACGCCGCGATGAACGACCTGATCCGCCCGGCCATGTACGAGGCGCACCACGATATCGTCCCCGTGGTCGAGCCTGCGCCCGGCGCGGAGCAGGCGCCCTATGACGTGGTGGGCCCGGTCTGCGAAAGCGGCGACACCTTCGCCAAGCAGCGCAACCTGACCGCGCTGCGGCCGGGCGATCTGGTCGCCTTCCGCTCTGCCGGGGCCTATGGCGCGGTGATGTCGAGCGAGTACAACACCCGGCCTCTGGTCCCGGAAGTTCTTGTTAAGGATGATCACTTCGCTGTCATTCGTGAGCGACCGAGCTTTGAGGAAATCATAAATCGCGATACGCTTCCGGAATGGCTCTGACGCGATGCCCGTGTCAGGCCGCTGGACCGGAAGATGCCTGAACAGACACCGCTGACCCAGACCCTGCGCCATCTGGCGCCCGCCCTTCTGCTCACCCGCGCCGGTATGCTGGCGGAACGCCTGACCCGCGCCTTCTGGCCGCTGTGGTCGGTCGTGATCGCCGCCGCCGGGGCGCTGATGCTGGGCCTGCAGGACATCGCCCCGCTGGAGCTTGTCTGGGCCGTGGCGGTGGTGGTCCTCGTGGCGGTGGTCTGGTTCCTCTGGCGCGGTGTCCGGCGCTTCCATTTCCCCACCGCGGCCGAGGCCGAGGCACGGCTCGATGCCTCGCTGAAGGGCCGTCCGCTGCAGGCGCTGCGCGACGCACAGGCGATCGGCGGCGAGGATGCGGCCTCTGCCGCGATCTGGGCCGCGCACCAGTCCCGCATGGCCCGCGCCGCCGAAGGCGCCCACGCGGTGAAGCCCGACCTGCGGATGTCCTCGCGCGATCCCTTCGGGCTGCGCTACGTCGCGCTGATGGGGTTCGTCACCGCGCTGATCTTCGGCTCGGTCTGGCGGGTCACCTCCGTCACGCAGATGACCCCGGGCGGCAGCGGGGCCGCCCTCGCCGCTGGCCCCTCGTGGGAGGGCTGGCTGGAGCCGCCCGCCTATACCGGCCTGCCGGTGCTCTACCTCAACGACATCCAGCCCGGACAGCTCACCGCCGTCACGGGCAGCCGCGTCACCCTGCGGCTCTACGGCGCGCCGGGCGATCTCGTCGTGAACGAGGCGGTCTCGGGCCGCCCGGTCGATGGTACGGGCGAGGAGGGCACCGCCCTCAGCCAGGATTTCACCATCACGCAGGATGGCGCCATCGCGATCGAGGGGCAGGGCGGCCGCGCGTGGCGGATCGCCGTGATCCCCGACCTGCCGCCGCAGATCGGCGTGACCTCCCTTGCCGAAGCCTCGGCCGAGGGCGAGATGACGCTGCCGTTCAAGGCGATGGACGATTACGGCATCACCGGCGGGCGGGCGCTGATCTCCCTCGACATGGCCAACCTCGATCGCCGCTACGGGCTTGCCGCCGATCCGGAGGACGAGGCGGTCATCGAACTGCCGCTGCCGCTGCCGATCGCGGGCAACCGGGCCGAATTCGAAGAGACCCTGATCGAGAATTTCTCCAAGCATCCCTGGGCCAACCTGCCGGTACTGGTACAGCTGGAGGCAGAGGATGCCGCGGGCCAGACCGGCGTCTCGGAACGGCAGGAGATGCGCCTCGCCGCGCGCACCTTCTTTGATCCGCTCGCCGCCGCCGTGATCGAGCAGCGCCGCGACCTGCTGTGGAACCGCGACAACGCGCGCAGCATCGTGCAGGTGATGCGGGCGATCTCTTGGCAGCCGGATGGGCTTTTCGACGACGAAACCACCTACCTGCGCTATCGCCACGTGCTGCGCCGCCTCGACACGATCACGCAATACGCCCGCCTGACCGATCCGCAACGCGACGAGATCGCCGAGGCGATGTGGGACCTCGCCCTGCTGCTGGAGGAGGGCGACATCGACGATGCGCGCGACCGGATGCAGCGCGCGCAGGAACAGCTGACCGAAGCCATGAAGCGCGGCGCCTCGGAGGAGGAGATCGCCCGCCTGATGCAGGAGCTGCGCGATGCGACGCAGGATTACCTGCGCCAGCTGTCGCGGCAGGCCCAGCAGGAAAATCAGGACGGCCAGCAGAACCAGCAGATGTCCGAGAATGCCATGCGCATGACGCAGGACGACCTGCAGCGCATGATGGACCGGATTCAGGAGCTGATGGAGCAGGGCCGCATGGCCGAGGCGCAGCAGGCGCTGCAGGAGCTCCAGCAGATGATGGAGAACATGCGTGTCACGCAGGGCGAGGGCGGCGGTCAGCAGAGCCCCGGCCAGCAGGCGATGGAGGGCCTCGCCGAGACGCTGCGCGATCAGCAGGGCCTGTCGGATCAGGCGTTCCAGGACCTTCAGCGGCAGTTCCAGCAGGGCCAGCAAGGGCAGCAGGGCCAACAGGGTCAGCAAGGCCAGCAGGGTCAGGGCCAGATGGGCCAGAACGACGACGGGCTGCCGCAGGCCCCGGGCCAGCAGGGCGGGCAGCAGGGCAACCAGCCCGGTCAGCAGCAGGGGCAGGGCCAGCAAATGCCGGGGCAGGGCGACGGCCAGAGCGGCGACCCGCGCGAGGGCCTTGCCGAGCGGCAGCGCGCCCTGCGGGACGAGCTGAACCGCCAGCGTGGCAACCTGCCCGGCGCGGGCTCCGAGGCGGGCGACGCCGCCCGCGAGGCGCTTGAGCAGGCCGAGCGGGCCATGGAAGGCGCCGAGGAGGCCCTGCGGCAGGACGATCTGGCCGAGGCGATCGACCGCCAGTCCGAGGCGATGGAGGCGCTCCGCGAGGGGATGCGCAACCTCGGCGAGGCCGTGGCCGAAGAGGAACGCCAGATGCGGGGCCAGCAGGGGCAGGCGCAGGGCAACGCGGGCGGCGAACAGAACGACCCGCTGGGCCGCAACGCGGGCTCCAACGGGTCGCTGGGCAATCAGGAAGAGATGCTGCAGGGCGAGGATGTCTATCGCCGCGCCCGCGACCTGCTCGACGAGATCCGCCGCCGCTCCGGCGAGGGCGATCGCCCGCAGGAGGAACTGGATTACCTCCGCCGCCTGCTGGATCGCTTCTGAGCCCTGCGGGGACAGGCAGAACCCGCGAGACCGATCCCGATAGAGGCCCCGCCCCGGCGGGGCCTTTTGCTGTCCGGGCGCGTGTCTTCGACAGCCCGCTGCGCGTCGCCCGGCCCCGGAGGGGCGGCGGAGAGGCGCATTGGCCGGGGCAAAGCAAAACGGCCAGCGGTGCAGCTGGCCGTTTGTTCTCAAGTGCGGGGGCCCGCGAGGCGCGACGGGGTCAGGAGCCCTCGGAGTCGAGCCATGCCAGCAGGGTCGCGACCTTGGCGTCGAGCCAGAGCCGCCCCTCGTTCACGCCCTGCTGGTAGCTCTGAAGCGTCGGCGCGGCGGGCGGATAGCGCAGGGCAAGCTTCTCGGCATTCACGTAGACGATGATCGCAAGCGCGGTGACCATCAGCGTCAGGCCAAAGCCGATCCGGAACCCGCGGCGCTGTTCCTTGAGCGTGTCCACGTCGGTGACGGGGGCACTGGCCGCGCGGCGTTCGCCCTTGCTGCGCAGGGTGGAGTTGATCTCCTCGATGTCCGGCAGCAGGTCGCGGCGCGAGGTCGCTTCCGCGGCGGCCACGTCCTCTGTGGCTGCAGCTGCGGGGGCGGGGGCGCGTTTGGGGCTTTCGCCCTTCACCTGCGCCATGCGCCGGCGTGCGGTCTCGGCCCGGTCCTTGGGATCGTCGGAGGGTTGCGTCAGCCCCAGATCGGGCTGGCTTTCCAGCCCGGTCTGCTGTTCGGCGGCCCGGCGGCGGGCCTCGTGTTCGGCTTCCTCGCGCAGGACGTTCTGAACGCCCGGGTCGAGACGGCGCGACCGTGCCGGGACGGCGGGCGGGATGATCGCATCCTCGGGCTCGTCGTCCTCGATGATGTCGCGGTCGGGATCATGGGCCGGTGCGGGGAAATCGGCGAATCCCCCGTCGTCCTCGTCTTCCTCCTCGTCTTCGAGGTCTTCGACGCTTGGGGCCGCGGCGGCTGCGGGGGCCGGGGGCACCTCAGGCGCCGACACCGGTGCGGCAGCGGGGGCCGTCACAAGGTCGTCCTCGTCGTCGGACAGGGCAGGGGCATGGGCCGGGTGATGCTGGAACCACGTGTCGCCGCAGGCGGAACATTGGACATCGCGCCCGGCCTCCGGGATCACCTCGTCCGGCACCTCGTATTGCGCGCCGCAGTTCGGGCAGACCAGCCGCATGTTATCCCTTTCGTTCCACTCGGATGCCTCGCTCCGTTCTGCCTAGCATATGGTCTCCGGGCGGCGGAAAAAAGTCCCAAAGACAGGCAGGGTTGCAGGGTGCGCCCCTGCCGGGACCGAGGGCCCCCCACGGGCCCCGCGCGGCCCTCCCAACGGGCCCCCGGAGATTGAAACCGGCGGCGCTCTCGTGCAAAAGGAAGCATCATCGCGGCGCCATGCAGCCGCGGCATCACGCGGGCCCGCCGGGCCCGAAGAGGGGCAAGCCGTGATCGAACTGGAAAACGTGGCCTACAGCTATGGCGGGGGCGAACTGCTGAGCGAGGTCTCGCTGAAGCTGTCGCCCGGATCGTTCCACTTCCTCACCGGGCCCTCGGGCAGCGGCAAGACCACCTTCCTGCGCCTGTGCTACGGCGCGCTGACGCCGACCGCGGGCCATGCGCAGCTCTTTGGCCGCGACGTGCGCGACATGACGCGCGACGATGTCGCCATGACCCGGCGCCGGATCGGCGTGGTGCACCAGGACTGCCAGTTCCTCGACCACCTGCCGCTGGCCGAGAACGTGGCCCTGCCGCTGATCGTCTCGGGCCGGGACACGCTGCAGGAGCAGACCAACCTCAAGGACCTCTTGGGCTGGTGCGGGCTGAGCCACCGCGCCAAGGCCCTGCCGCCGGAGCTGTCGGGCGGCGAGCGGCAGCGTGCGGCCCTGGCCCGGGCGGTGATCATGTCGCCGGACGTGATCCTCGCGGATGAACCCACGGGCAACGTCGATTACGAAATGTCGCAGCGCCTGATGACCCTGCTGATCGAGCTGAACCGGATGGGCAAGACCATCATGATCGCCACCCACGACCTTGGCATCATCCGCTCTACCAAGAGCCAGGTGCAGGCCCGCGTGCTGCGGATCGTGAACCGGCGGCTGCAACTGGCGGGGGCGGACCTGTGAAGGCGCTGCGGGATCGTTTCAACCTGCTGATGTCGGGCGAGGGCCCGGCCGACCGCGTGGTGCCGCCCACGGGCTTCACCGCCTCGCTGACGCTCTTCGCCTCGGCGGTCATGGCCTTCCTCGCGGTCTTTGCCCTTGCGCTGTCGCTGGCGACGGGGCGGCTGGCCCATGACTGGGGCGCGGAACTGGCGCGCTCCGCCACGCTGCGGATCTCGGCCCCCGAGGACCAGATCGAGGCCCAGACCCAGGCCGCCCTGCGGGTGCTGGAGACGACCGAAGGCGTGGCCTCGGCCCGCGCGCTCGGCTCGGACGAACAGCGTGCCCTGCTGGCACCGTGGTTCGGGCCCGATCTGCCGGTGGACGACCTGCCGATCCCGCAGCTGATCGAGATCGTGGAAGATGCGCAGGGCTTTGACGCGGCGGGCTTGCGCCTGCGCCTTCAGGCCGAGGTGCCGGGTGCCGTGCTCGACGATCACAGCCGCTGGCGGCGGCCCCTCGTGCGGGCGGCAGAGCGGCTGCGCGCGCTCGGCTGGCTGTCGATCCTGCTGATCGGCGGGGCCATGGGGGCGGTGATCACGCTGGCCGCCAATGCCGCCCTCGCCGCCAATGCGCAGGTCATCACCGTGCTGCGCCTCGTGGGCGCGCGTGACGTCTTCATCGCCCGTGCCTTCGTGCGCCGCTTCACCATCCGCGCCTTCGTGGGGGCAGGGATCGGGATGATCGCGGGCTGTCTCGCCATCTTCGCGCTGCCCGCCGCGCAGGACGAGGGTGGCTTCCTCACCGGGCTCGGCTTCCAGGGGCTGCAATGGCTCTGGCCGCTGGTGGTGCCCCCGATGGCCGCCGTCGTCGCCTTCTGGGCCACACGCAGCGCCGCCAACCGCACGCTGAAGGACCTCGCCTGATGCAATACATCCGCTCTGTGATTTTCGTGGTGCAGATGTACCTCGCCATGGCCGTGGCGGCGCTGATCTTCGGGCCCTGGGCGCTCTTCAGCCGGACCGGCGCCTACCGGGGCGTGAACGCCTATTGCCGCTATGTCCGCTGGTCGGCGCGGGTGATCTGCGGGCTGCACTCGGAGCTGCGCGGGCCGGTGCCCCATGCGGAGGTGCTGATCGCCTCCAAGCACCAGAGCTTCTTCGACATCATCATCCTGTGCAGCGAACTGCGCCGCCCCAAGTTCATCATGAAGGACGAGCTGCGCTTTGCCCCGATCCTCGGCTGGTACGCGCAGCGCATGGGCTGCGTGCCGGTGAAGCGCGGCAAGCGGGCGGCGGCGATGCGCAAGATGGTGCAGGACGTAACCTCCGGCACCGCGCCGGCCGGCCAGCTGGTGATCTACCCGCAGGGCACCCGCGTCGCGCCCCGGGTCACGATGCCCTACAAGACCGGCACCGCCGTTCTCTACCACGAGACGGGCCAGCCCTGCGTGCCTGCTGCCACCAACGTGGGCCTCTTCTGGCCGCGCAGGGGCATGCTGCGCAAGCCGGGCCTCGCGGTCGTGGAATTCCTCGAGACGGTGCCGCCGGGCCTGCCACGGGCCGAGTTCATGGCGACGCTGGAGGAGCGGATCGAGACGGCCTCGGACCGGCTCATGGATGCAGCGGAAGGACAGACCGATGGAGTTCATTGAGAGCATCGAGGCGCTGGAGGCGCATTACGGCACGCCGGGGGCCGCCGCCATGCGCAAGGTCGCCGACCGGATGACGCCGCTCTACCGCCAGTGGATCATGGCGAGCCGCTTCTGCGTCGTCTCCACCGTCGGGCCCGAGGGCACCGACGGCAGCCCGCGCGGCGACGATGGCCCCGTGGTGACCGAGCTGGACGAGAAGACGCTGGCCCTGCCGGACTGGAAGGGCAACGACCGGATCGACACGCTGCGCAACATCGTGCGCGACCCGCGGCTGTCGCTGATGTTCCTTGTGCCCGGCTCCAACAACGCGGTGCGGGTCAACGGGACTGCGAAGATCACCGCCGATCCCGCGCTGCTGGCGCGGTTCGAGTTCAAGGGCAAGCAGCCCCGCACGGTGATCGTGATCTCGATCGAGGAGATCTACAGCCAATGCGCCCGCGCCCTGATGCGCGCCCGGCTCTGGACTGCAGGCGACGAAAGCGCGGAGCTGCCCACGATTGGCCAGATCCTCGCCGAGATGACCAGCGGCGAGGTCGGCGGCGCCGACTACGACCGCAGCTGGCCCGAGCGCGCGGCCAAGAGCCTCTGGTAACATCAGCTTTCCCGAAATACTCCGGGGGAGCCGCCCATCGGGCGGCGGGGGCAGAGCCCCCCAAAAGTCTTGAAACAAGACTTCTGCGAAGAATTTTCCTTAAAATTCTTCGGCGTCCCCGTCAGAGGGGCGTGCCCGGTCTGACAAGCGTGCCCGGCAGCGGGCCTTGCCCGTTTTCTTCGAAGAAAACGGACCGGGATCTTCGAAAATTCCGGCTGGTGCCTCACCCGGAGCGCGCCAGCCGATCTGCCACGAAATCGTAGAAGGCGCGCCCCTGTCCCTCGGCCGTATAGGCCGCATTCAGGGCGGCCTTGTCCCGGAACACCTGCGCCGCGCGGTACGCCATCTGCGGTGGCAGGTCTGCGGCCTCGAAGGCGCGCTCATAGGCGGCATAGGCCGCGGCCACCCGGGCGGAGAAATCCTCCTGCGCGGTCGTGCTATCGCCGCGCAGGTGCAGCTCATAGCTCGCCTCACCCAGCGGGGCGCTGCCGCCGAGGCGGGCCAGCAGGTCCACCGCATGGGCCACGTCCTGCGCGGGCAGGTCCGGGAAGGGCCGGGAGAGGGCGGCGGCCATCACCGGGTGGAAGCTGGCCCCCGTGGTGCCGAAGGTCTCCAGCGTGATCTCCGTGCGGTCTGTCCCCGGCAGGTCGAGTGCGGGCGCCGTGCCGCGCAGGATACGCGTCCGCCCGAAGGCCACGCCATGGGCCTGTGCCAGCGGCAAAAGCGCGGCGAGGTAGCCGGGCGCCCATGTGTCATCCGCATCGAGGAAGGCGTGCCACGCGCCCCGTGCGGCGGCGCGCGCGCGGTTACGCGTGGCGCCGGGGCCGCTGGCCACCGGGCCGGGGGGCAGGCAACGCAAGCCCGGCGTCTGGGGCAACAGCCTGCCATACTCCTGCCCGTCGTCGGGGGCGACGACGATCTCCACCGCCCCGTCCGGCAGGCCGGAGGCCGCGACGGAGCGCAGCGCGGCAGGCAGTGTCGCCTCGGCGCGGTAGGCGGGGATCAGGACAGAGACGAGGGGATCGGGCATCGGGCTCTCGGCTGGGGCGCTGCAGGCAGGGGCCGGCGCGGCGCGGGGACGGCGTTCCCGGGAAGCTAGGGCATTTGCCGGGGGAGGCGAAGACTTTCGCGCAGCGTGGCGGTGGGCTTCGGGCGGTCCCGGCGGGGGCCGGTGCAGGGGCTGCCAGCACGTGAGCCGGTGCAGGGGGGCGGCACGTAACACGGGCGGCACGGGTGGAATACGACGCAGGGGGGCCGCGCGGTCTGCCACGAAAAAGGGCCGCCCTGTGCGGGCGGCCCTTCTGAACTTCGGTGCCGGGGATGTCCCCGGGCCGGGCGATCAGACGTGGATCGCGCCGTCGCCGCAGGCCAGTGCTGCCTCGCGCACCGCTTCCGAATAGGTCGGGTGGGCGTGGCAGGTCAGGGCGACGTCCTGCGCCGAGGCGCCGAATTCCATCGCCACGCAGATCTCGTGGATCATGTCGCCGGCCGCCGGGCCGATGATGTGGGCGCCGAGCACGCGGTCGGTGTCCTTGTCCGCGATGATCTTCACGAAGCCCTCGGAGGCGAAGACGGCCTTGGCGCGGGCGTTGCCCATGAAGGGGAACTTGCCGACCTTGTAGGCGCGGCCCTCGGCCTTCAGGCTCTCCTCGGTGGCGCCGACAGAGGCGACCTCGGGGTGGGTGTAGATCACGCCGGGGATGACCGAGTAGTTCACGTGGCCATGCTTGCCGGCCAGAACTTCGGCGCAGGCCATGCCTTCGTCCTCGGCCTTGTGGGCGAGCATCGGGCCGGTGATCGCGTCACCGATGGCATAGATGCCCTTCACGCTGGTGGCCCAGTGGGCGTCGGTCTTGACCTGACCGCGGTCGGTCATCTCGACACCGAGGTCGGCAAGGCCGAGGCCGTCGGTATAGGCCTTGCGGCCGGTCGCCACGAGCACGCAATCGGCGTCGAGCGTGTGCTCGCTCTCGTCCTTGCGCAGCTTGTAGGTCAGCTTGGCCTTGGTCTTGGTGGTCTCGACCGATTGCACGGCGGCGCCCAGAATGAACTCCATACCCTGCTTCTTGAGGATCTTCTGGAGGTTCTTCTGCACTTCACCGTCCATGCCGGGGGTGATGTTGTCGAGGAATTCGACCACGGTCACCTCGGCGCCGAGACGCTTGTAGACCGAGCCCAGTTCGAGGCCGATCACACCGGCGCCGACGACGATCATTTTCTTGGGGATCTTCGGCAGCGAGAGCGCGCCGGTGCTGTCCACCACGAGGCCGGCCTCGTTGTCCACGGTGATGCCGGGCAGCGCCGAGGGGATCGAGCCGGTGGCCACGATGATGTTCTTGGTCTCGTAGGTCTCGTCCCCGACCTTGACCTTGCCGGCGGCGGGGATCGAGCCCCAACCCTTCAGCCAGTCGATCTTGTTCTTCTTGAACAGGAACTCGATGCCCTTGGTGTTCCCGTCCACGACCGACTGCTTGTACTCCTGCATGGTCGGCCAGTCGACGGAGGGCGCCTTGCCCTTGAGGCCCATGGTGGCGAAGTTGTGCTCTGCCTCGTGCAGCTGGTGCGTGGCGTGCAGCAGCGCCTTGGAGGGGATGCAGCCCACGTTCAGGCAGGTGCCGCCGAGGGTCTCGCGGCCTTCGACAACGGCGGTCTTGAGGCCGAGCTGTGCGCAGCGGATGGCAGCGACATAGCCGCCGGGGCCTGCGCCGATGACGATGACGTCGTATTGGGCCATGAGAGGTCTCCTTTGTCTTTGCGGCGCCTCTGCGCCGGATCGGTCTGGTCTGGACCGGGGAGGGGGCGCTGCCCCCGCCGCGCATGGCGCGGCACCCCGGAGTATTTCGGGAAAGATGAGGGCCCTAGAAGAGGGCCGCCATCAGCATGATCACGGTGGCCAGAAGGCCGAGCGCCCAGAGGTAGGACCTCCAGGGGGCCCAGCCAAAGGCATAGGCCGGAATATAGAGCACACGGGCAGCGAGGTAGAGCCAGCCCATGGTGACGGTGAGGGCGTTGGCCGCCTCGCCCAGCACCACGACGAGCGTGGCGATGGTGAAGAGGAGCAGCGCCTCGAAGTGGTTGTTCATCGCCCGGTGCAGCCGCCCGGTGCGGCGCGACAGCAGCAGGTAGGGGTTGCCCTGCGGCACATCCTGCGGATCGCGCGGGCCCGTGGTGGCCTTGGTGCCCAGTTCGAGGTTCGCGGGCACCGCCATCAGGGCGATCTGTCCGACCTGCAGCAGGGCCGCGAGGGCGAGGATGGTGAGATGCGGCTCCATCGCGGCCTCAGAGCACCGCGGCGACATACATCGCCGCCGTCGCGAGGAAGCCCGCGGTGAAGATCATCGAGCGCCAGGGTGCCCAGCCGTACTTGTAGGCCGGGATGTAGAGCCCGCGAGCGATGACATAGATCGCGGCGCAGAGCGCGGTGAACCAGCTGGCGCTGTCGGAGAGCAGGACGCAGACCACCGCGCCGATGAAGAGCGGGAAGTTCTCGGTATGGTTGGCGAGCGCGCGGCGCAGGCGCATAGTGTCCTCGGCCAGCGGCGGCAGGGCATCGCGCGGACCGGCGTTGCCCTCCATGCCCACGTCACGGGTGAGGAGCGTCTGGGACCAGAAGACGAGGACGGCATGTTCGACGGCCACGAGGGCAAGGGCGAGGAGTTCGGGTGGCATTAATTCATCTCTGCCTTCGGGTAATGTTTGTCGAGCGCAAGGTCGATAGCCACGACTGCACTGTTCACTGACCATTTTAGAAGCTGAGCTGCACCGAACACAATCACACCAAGAATAAGGTTCTTGCCCCATGCGACAGGCGGGCGTTCTGGCAATGGAGGAATCTCGGGTGAGAAGTCAAACAGGTACGCGACTAAGAGAATAGCGGTAACAATTACTATAGCTCCGATTAGCCCAGAGGCGGCCTCGAATCTGATTGTCGCATCTCGCATCATCGCAGTTAGTTCAACGTTCTTGGCAGCACCAATTCGTGTGAGACGATCCACGCGGGTGGCTTCGTTGCCGAAGTTTGAGCTACCGAGAGACCCAAGAAAAACAGCTAGTCCGCCCATCAGTACTGATCCGAAAGCGAACAGAATACCTCTTATGACAACCCAAAGGGTGATTTCTTCCGCGAAGAGCTTTGAATTAGGGTCGACACCATAAAGCAGCACGAGAACGATCGAGACGACCAGCACACCGCAACCCAAGCGAGTGAGTGTGCTGGTCAAGTTCCTCGACGCTACTGACATCGAGGAAAGCATGATCTTACAGGTCCATCAGCAGGCGACGGGGATCTTCCAGCGCTTCCTTGACGCGCACGAGGAAGGTCACGGCGCCTTTGCCGTCGACGATGCGGTGATCGTAGGACAGGGCGAGGTACATCATCGGGCGGATTTCCACCTTGCCGTTGATGGCCATCGGACGGTCCTGGATCTTGTGCATGCCGAGGATGCCGGACTGCGGGGGGTTCAGGATCGGCGAGGACATCAGCGAGCCGTAGACGCCGCCGTTCGAGATCGTGAAGGTGCCGCCCTGCATTTCCGCCATGGAGAGCTTGCCGTCACGGGCGCGGGCGCCCTTCTCGGCGATGGCCTTCTCGATGTCGGCAAACGACATGGCATCGGCGTCACGGATGACGGGCACGACGAGACCGGTGGGCGTGCCTGCGGCGATGCCCATGTGCACGAAGTTCTTGTACACGATGTCGGTGCCGTCGATCTCCGCGTTGACCTCGGGGACCTCTTTCAGCGCGTGGCAGCAGGCCTTGGTGAAGAAGGACATGAAGCCGAGCTTCACGCCGTGTTTCTTCAGGAACAGGTCCTTGTACTCGTTGCGCAGCGCCATGACCTCGGTCATGTCCACCTCGTTGTAGGTGGTCAGCATGGCCGCGGTGTTCTGGCTGTCCTTCAGACGGCGGGCGATGGTCTGACGCAGGCGGGTCATCTTGACGCGCTCTTCGCGGGCCGCATCGTCGGCTGCAACAGGCGCGCGCGGCGCGGAGGCCGGGGCGGGCGCTGCGGCGGCGGAGGTGCCGGCGGCGATGGCCTTGGCCACGTCTTCCTTCATGATGCGACCGTCACGGCCGGTGCCCGAGACCTGACCTGCCGAGAGGCCGGCCTCTGCCATGGCCTTCTTGGCCGAAGGTGCGTCCTCGACATCCTTGCCCGAAGCTGCGGGCGCGGAGGTGGTGGCGGCCGGAGCGGCAGCAGCGGCGGGGGCCGCGGCAGCAGCACCTGCGCCCGAGGAGATCACGGCCAGCTTGGCGGCGGCGTCGACGGTGGTGCCTTCGGGCGCCACGATCTCGGTCAGGGTGCCGGCTGCGGGCGAGGGCACTTCGACGGAGACCTTGTCGGTTTCCAGTTCGCAGAGCATCTCGTCCTGGGCGACGGTGTCGCCGACCTTCTTGAACCAGGTCGCCACGGTGGCTTCGGTCACGGATTCACCCAGCGTGGGCACCATGACGTCGACCGAGGCACCACCGGCGGCGGCGGGGGCCGCTGCGGCTTTCTCTTCTGCCTTGGGCTTCACTTCCTCGGGGCCGGCGTTGCCAGCTTCCGAGATGTTGCCCAGCAGGGCGTCAACGCCCACGGTCTCGCCTTCGGCGGCGACGATGTCGGCCAGCACGCCCGCGGCGGGGGAGGGGACCTCGACGGTCACCTTGTCGGTTTCCAGCTCGCAGAGCATTTCGTCCACGGCCACGGTGTCACCGGGTTTCTTGAACCAGGTTGCCACCGTTGCTTCGGTGACGCTTTCACCCAGGGTGGGGACACGGATTTCGGTCGTCATGCGTCTTAGTTCCCTTTGACTGTCAGCGCGTCGTCAACGAGCGCTGCTTGCTGTGCTTTGTGCTGTGCGGCCAGGCCCGTTGCGGGCGAAGCCGAGGCGGCGCGGCCGGCGTAGACGGGCCGCTTGTGCTTGGCATCAATGCGGCCCAGCACCCATTCGATGTTGGGCTCGATGAAGGTCCAGGCGCCCTGGTTTTTGGGCTCTTCCTGGCACCAGACCATCTCTGCGCCCTTGAAGCGTTCCAGCTCCTTGACCAGCGAGATCGCCGGGAAGGGATAGAACTGCTCGATCCGCAGCAGGTAGACATCGTCGATCCCGCGGGCGTCACGCTCTTCCAGCAGGTCGTAGTAGACCTTGCCCGAGCACATGACGACGCGCTTGATCTTGTCGTCCGCGGCCAGCTTGGTGTCCGAGTTGCCGTACTGGGCGTCATCCCAGAGCACGCGGTGGAAGCTGGAGCCGGTGGTGAAGTCCTCGGCCTTGCTGACCGCCAGCTTGTGGCGCAGCAGCGACTTCGGCGTCATCAGCACCAGCGGCTTGCGGAAGTCGCGGTGCAGCTGGCGGCGCAGGATGTGGAAGTAGTTCGCGGGCGTCGAGCAGTTGGCAACGATCCAGTTGTCCTGGCCGCACATCTGCAGGAAGCGCTCGAGACGGGCGGAGGAGTGTTCCGGGCCCTGGCCTTCGTAGCCGTGGGGCAGGAGCATCACGAGGCCCGACATCCGCAGCCACTTCGATTCACCCGAGGAGATGAACTGGTCGAACATGATCTGCGCGCCGTTGGCGAAGTCGCCGAACTGGGCTTCCCACATCACCAGCGCGTTGGGCTCGGCCAGCGAGTAGCCGTATTCGAAGCCCAGCACCGCGTATTCCGAGAGCATCGAGTCGATGACCTCGTAACGGGCCTGACCTTCGCGGATGTTGTTGAGCGGGTAGTAACGCTCTTCCGTCTCCTGGTTGATCAGGGCCGAGTGGCGCTGCGAGAAGGTGCCGCGGGTCGAGTCCTGGCCGGCCAGGCGAACCGGGTAGCCCTCGGTCAGCAGCGAGCCGAAGGCCAGTGCCTCACCGGTCGCCCAGTCGAAGCCTTCGCCGGTTTCGAACATCTTGGCCTTGGCATCCAGCAGACGCTCCACCGTGCGGTGCAGCGGGTAGCCGGCGGGCGCTGTGGTCAGCGACTTGCCGATGTCCTGCATGGTTTCCGGCGCGATGGCGGTTTCGCCACGCTGGTACTCTTCCTTCTCGCGGTCGAGACCCGACCACTTGCCGTCCAGCCAGTCAGCCTTGTTGGGCTTGTATTCCTTGCCGGCCTCGAACTCTTCGTTGAGGTGGGCCTGGAACGCGGCCTTCATGTCCTCGATCTCACCCTCGGGGATGAGGCCGTCTTTCACGAGGCGATCCGTATAGAGCGACAGGGTCGTCTTATGACCCTTGATGTTCTTGTACATGATCGGGTTGGTGAACATCGGTTCATCGCCTTCGTTGTGACCGAAGCGGCGATAGCAGAAGATGTCGATGACTACGTCCTTGTGGAACTTCTGGCGGAACTCGGTGGCCACCTTGGCGGCATGCACCACGGCTTCCGGATCGTCCCCGTTCACGTGGAAGATCGGCGCCTCGACCACCAGAGCGTTGTCGGTGGGGTAGGGCGACGAGCGCGAGAAGTGCGGCGCGGTGGTGAAACCGATCTGGTTGTTCACGACGATGTGGATCGTGCCGCCGGTGCGGTGCCCGACGAGGCCGGAGAGGCCGAAGCATTCCGCCACGACGCCCTGACCGGCGAAGGCCGCGTCGCCGTGCAGCAGGACCGGGATCACGCCGGTGCGATCAGCGTCGTTCAGCTGGGCCTGCTTGGCGCGGGCCTTGCCGAGAACCACCGGGTTCACCGCCTCGAGGTGCGAGGGGTTCGCCGTCAGAGAGAGGTGGACGGAGTTGCCGTCGAACTCACGGTCGCTGGACGCGCCGAGGTGGTATTTCACGTCGCCGGAGCCGTCCACGTCCTCGGGCTTGAAGGAGCCGCCCTGGAATTCGTTGAAGATCGCGCGGTAGGGCTTGGACATCACGTTGGCCAGCACCGAGAGGCGGCCGCGGTGGGGCATGCCGACCACGACCTCCTTGGCGCCGAGGTTGCCGCCCCGCTTGATGATCTGCTCCATCGCCGGGATCAGGGCTTCGCCGCCGTCGAGGCCGAAGCGCTTGGTGCCCATGTACTTGACGTGCAGGAACTTCTCGAAGCCTTCGGCCTCGACCAGCTTGTTCAGGATGGCGCGGCGGCCTTCACGGGTGAAGGTGATTTCCTTGCCGTAGCCCTCGATGCGCTCCTTCAGCCATGCCGATTGCTCGGGGTCCGAGATGTGCATGTACTGCAGGGCGAAGGTGCCGCAGTAGGTGCGCTTCACGATGTCCATGATCTGGCGCATCGTGGCGATCTGCAGGCCCAGCACGTTGTCGATGAAGATCGGGCGATCCATGTCGGCATCGGTGAAGCCGTAGGACTTCGGGTCGAGCTCGGGGTGGGGGGTCTTGTCACGCATCCCCAGCGGGTCGATGTCGGCGATGAGGTGGCCGCGAATCCGGTAGGCCCGGATGATCATCAGGGCGCGGATCGAATCCAGCACGGCGCGTTTCACCGCGTCGTCGGAGACCTCGACACCCTTGGCGGCGGCCTGTTCCTTGATCTTCTTGCCGGCGCCCTTGGCTTCCGCGGGCGCGGGCCACATGCCGTCAAGCGCGGCGGTCAGGTCGTCGTTTGGGGTCGGCGGCCAGTCGGCGCGCTGCCAGGAGGCACCGGCAGCCTCTTTCTTCACATCGGTCCCGTCGTCACCGAGCGAGCTGAAGAAGGCCTGCCAGGCTTCGTCCACCGACGCGGGGTCGGTGGCGTAGCGGGCATAGAGCTGTTCGAGGTATTCGGCGTTCTGCCCCTGCATGAAGCTGGAAGCATGGAAAATGTCGTTTGGAGACTGCTCGGTCATGAGGAGACCTCTTTGGGATTGGCACCATATTGGTTGGCGCCGGGTTGCGACGGGCGGGTAAGCCACCACAGGACGATCAGCGGTGACAGGATGAGAACGATCACGGCAAAGATCATCACGATGCCGAGGAGGCCGGTGAACAGGCCTTCGAAATTGCCGGTCGAGAGCGCATCGGCGGCGCCCATCATGGCGGCAAAGCTGATCACGCCCACGAGGGCGATCAGCGGGTAGAATAGGTAGAGACCGGAGCGACCGGTGTCATGCATCCGCCGGAAGCCCGCGGCGAGCATCGGCAGGAAGATGAAAAGCGACGTCAGAAGGCTGGCGGGGCCGTCGCTGTCGGACGAGACGCCGAAGACGGCGCTGTCGATGATGCTGGCAGCGAGTCCCAGCAGCAGCGTGAAGAGAAAGAAATACCAATACTCCGGCCGCGAGGCGCGTCCGGAGAACGTCACATACTTGCGCAGGCAGGTTCTGATGGCGTCAGAAAAGCTCATGCTGCCCCCCGGTTCGCAACTGCGTCACGCGGAAGGTCAAGATCGTAGCCGCCGAGATCGAACATCCAGGCGAACCCGTTCCGTACGATGTCTGCCGTGGCTGCGTCGTAATAGTCGGCCACCGCCAAGTCGTTCGAGGGCCTGATGCCCGCCTTTGCTTGTGGCAGTGGGAGCGCGGTGCCGTCGAAGCCCAAACGCTGGCCAAGGGCAATGAGATCTTCGTTCAGTGTTTCCTGATGAAGAACGCCGTCCAGCACGAGCGTGCCGTCGATGTGGGACACGTGCCAGTCTATGTTCCGCTCGGAGCGGAAATAGTTCTTCTCGGCCCGCAGCGCGATGAACTTCCGAAAGCGCTTGATTAGCTGATCACCTTCCAGGACCTGCAGCGTATGGGCAGGATTTCCCTTTACCGCCGTATGACTGCGGAAGCGGTGATAGTGGAACCAAGATACGGCCTTGTCGAAGGGGTTCCTGACGGTTGCGACCTTCATGTAGCGGTCGAAGACGTCTGGGCCCAGCATTTCACGTACCGCGACGGCTGGCATATGCGAGGTCCAGCCAGTGCTATCGGTCTGACGGTTGGTCCCTCGGGAGGCGACAATGCCTTCCGCAGAAACCTTTGCGTCACAGTGCTCGACGGCCACATGCCCGGTAGGGGCGCAAAGCTGCTCCAGCGCCATTTCCGCAGAGGTTCCGCCCGTCTTGTGGGTCTTGAGGAAGATGAAGTTGTGGAGATGGCTCACCAGCATCACAGCACCCCGTTGCAGGGCAACACGCAGCACGGGCCCGTGCAGCCGAGGGGTGCCCCCCGGCTGACGGACCGCGCGATGCGCTTTATGTGGCTGGATTTCTCCACAACTTCACCTTGTTCAGCCGATGGCTTTCAGCACGGCTTCGCCCAGCGTGGCGGGGCTGTCGGCAACGACGATCCCGGCCGACTTCATGGCCTCGATCTTCGATTCCGCGTCACCCTTGCCGCCGGCGACGATCGCACCGGCGTGGCCCATGCGACGGCCCGGAGGGGCGGTGCGGCCCGCGATGAAACCGGCGGTCGGCTTCCAGCGGCCCTTCTTCTTCTCGTCCGCGAGGAACTGTGCGGCTTCCTCTTCGGCCGAGCCACCGATCTCGCCGATCATGATGATCGACTCGGTTTCCGGGTCCTTGAGGAACATTTCCAGCACTTCGAGGTGCTCGGTGCCCTTGATCGGGTCACCGCCGATGCCGACGGCCGAGGACTGGCCCAGACCGATGTCGGAGGTCTGCTTGACCGCCTCGTAGGTCAGGGTGCCCGAGCGCGACACGACGCCGACCGAACCACGCTTGTGGATGTGGCCGGGCATGATGCCGATCTTGCAGGCGCCGGGGGTGATGACACCGGGGCAGTTCGGGCCGATCAGGCGCGAGTTCGAGGTGCGCAGCGCGGCTTTCACCTTCATCATGTCCAGCACCGGGATACCTTCGGTGATGCAGACGATGAGCGGGATTTCCGCGTCGATGGCCTCGAGGATCGAGTCGGCCGCGAAGGGCGGCGGAACGTAGATCACGGTGGCATTCGCGCCGGTCTTCTCGACCGCCTCGGCCACGCCGTCGAAGACGGGCAGGCCCAGGTGTTCCATGCCGCCTTTGCCGGGGGTCACGCCGCCGACCATCTTGGTGCCGTAAGCGATCGCCTGTTCGGAGTGGAAGGTGCCTTGCGAGCCGGTGAAGCCCTGGCAGATCACCTTGGTGTTTTCATCAACGAGAACTGCCATGGGTTCAGCCTTTCACTGCTTTGACGATTTTTTCGGCGCCGTCGGACAGGTTGTCTGCCGCGATCACGTTGAGGCCGGAGTTGGAGATGATCTCCTTGCCGAGCTCGACGTTGGTGCCTTCGAGGCGTACGACCAGCGGAACCTGCAGGCCGACCTCTTTCACCGCGGCGATCACGCCTTCGGCGATGACGTCGCAGCGCATGATGCCGCCGAAGATGTTCACCAGGATGCCCTTCACGTTCGGGTCCGAGGTGATGATCTTGAACGCTTCGGTCACTTTCTCCTTGGTGGCGCCGCCACCAACGTCGAGGAAGTTCGCGGGCTCTGCACCGTAGAGCTTGATGATGTCCATCGTTGCCATGGCCAGGCCTGCGCCGTTCACCATGCAGCCGATCTCACCGTCGAGCGCGATGTAGTTCAGGTCGTACTTGGAGGCCGCCAGTTCCTTGGCGTCTTCCTCGGTCTCGTCGCGCAGGGCGGCGATGTCGGCGTGGCGGTAGATCGCGTTGCCGTCGAAACCGACCTTGGCGTCCAGCACCTTGAGGTTGCCATCGGGCATGACGATCAGCGGGTTGATTTCCAGCTGCTCCATGTCCTTCTCCATGAAGGCCTTGTAGAGCTGGCCGATCAGCTTCACGCACTGCTTCATCGCCTGGCCTTCGAGGCCCAGCGAGAAGGCGACCTTGCGGCCGTGGAACGGCTGGTAGCCGGTGGCGGTGTTGATCGAGAAGGAGAGGATTTTCTCCGGGGTCGACGCGGCGACTTCCTCGATGTCCATGCCGCCCTCGGTGGAGCAGACAACAGACACGGACGAGGTCTGACGGTCCACCAGCAGCGCGAGGTACAGCTCGCGCTCGATGTCCGAACCCGCTTCGATGTAGATGCGGTTGACCTGCTTGCCGGCCGGACCGGTCTGGTGCGTCACCAGCGTGCGGCCGAGCATTTTCTTGGCTTCTTCGGCAGCTTCTTCCACCGATTTGGCAAGGCGGACACCGCCTTTTTCGCCCGCGTCGGCTTCCTTGAAGTGGCCCTTGCCGCGACCGCCGGCGTGGATTTGCGCCTTGACCACCCAGAGCGGGCCGTCGAGCTCGCCTGCGGCCGTCTTGGCCTCCTCCGCCTTCAGTACTGCACGCCCGTCGGACACCGGCGCGCCGTATTCGCGAAGCAGCGCCTTCGCCTGATATTCATGGATGTTCATGAACTCCGTCCCTCGTTGCTACGATTGCACCCGGTATAGCCACATCCTTGACGGGGGATGAACGGTTTTTTCCGCTCTACCGGGGAATTTCGCCGATTTTTCCGGGTTTGTGATCACACGCGAAAATGGTGTGATCACAAATGTCGTGGCGTCTCACCGTGGCGTGAGCGCCTGTGTCGAAATGGTGGGCAAATCACCCTAGCGCCGCGAGTCGGCGCCCGAGTCGGGCACCGGCGCCCGCGACGGGCCCGTGGCCGCATCGGAACCGGCCCAGTGATAGACCCGCCCCCTGTCGCCCTTCCGGCCGGTGTCGGACACACCGGGCAGCTGGCCTGCGCGTACCGCGTCAAGGAAGGCATGGCCCGACTGGACCTTCTCCCCGAGCGGCAGCCCGGTCCAGTCCGGGCGCAGGTCGGCGTAGTGGAACGGGCCGGGCGCGCGGCTGTCGAGGCGCCTGAGGACCTGTGCGAACCTTTCCTCCATTCCGTCTCCTCTCTCCGTGACCAGACCCCAGGCCTGCACGCGTGCGGGCTGGGGTGAAGCGGCTTCGAAAGTCGCCAAGACCCTCGCAAATCAAGGGTGCGATGTCACCACCGGATTTGGAGAGGCAGCCATGAGGGGAGGGCATGGACCGGGACAGGGCGGCCGGATGAGGCCGGACAGGCGTTTGGCACACGAAAAAAAGGCGCCGGAAAACCGGCGCCTTTCCCTGTCGGACTGTGGCCCCTGGCTTATGCCAGCGACTCGTCGATGCCCTTGCAAGCTTCGACCAGGCCTTTGACCGCGTCGACGGACTTGTCGAACATGGCCTGCTCTTCCTTGGTCAGCTTGATCTCGATGATCTTCTCGATGCCGCCGGCGCCGATCACGGTGGGCACGCCCACGTACATGTCCTTCACACCCAGCTCGCCGTCGCAGTAGGCGGCGCAGGGCAGAACGCGCTTTTGGTCTTTCAGGTAGGATTCAGCCATTTCGATGGCCGAGGTCGCGGGCGCGTAGAAGGCCGAACCGGTCTTCAGCAGGCCAACGATCTCTGCGCCGCCGTCACGGGTGCGCTGCACGATGGCGTCCAGCTTGTCCTGGGTGGTCCAGCCCATTTCGACGAGGTCGGGCAGGGGGATGCCGCCGACGGTCGAGTAACGGACCGAGGGAACCATGGTGTCGCCGTGGCCGCCGAGCACGAAGGCGGTGACGTCTTTCATCGACACGCCGAACTCGACCGACAGGAAGTGACGGAAGCGGGCGGAGTCGAGGACACCGGCCATGCCGCAGACCTTCGAGGCCGGCAGGCCCGAGAACTTCTGCAGGGCCCAGACCATCGCGTCGAGCGGGTTGGTGATGCAGATCACGAATGCGTCGGGGGCGTATTTGCCGATGCCTTCGCCGACCGACTTCATGACCTTCAGGTTGATGCCCAGCAGGTCGTCGCGGCTCATGCCGGGCTTGCGCGGCACGCCGGCGGTCACGATGCAGACGTCTGCGCCTGCGATGTCCTCGTAGGACTGCGTGCCCATCAGCGACGCGTCGAAGCCCTCGGAGGGGCCGGACTCGGCGATGTCGAGTGCTTTGCCTTCGGGGGTCCCTTCAGCGATGTCGAACAGAACGACGTCGCCCAGTTCCTTCAGTGCAGCGAGGTGAGCGAGCGTGCCACCGATCTGACCTGCGCCGATCAGAGCAATCTTGGGTCTGGCCATTGGATTTCATCTCCGGTCCGGTTGAAAATCGCGGCAAGGCGTAGTCCCTTCCCCCTTGGTGCGCAAGGGTTTCACGCGGACGTTACGGCAGGAACCACCCTCGACCACCCCCACCGTTAGCGCTAGATCCGCGCTATTGCCCTGAAACGCGCCGTCCGGAGGCCCGCTTTTTTCATGCTCGACCTGACCCCGGCCTTCTTCGCCTTCGCGATTCCCGCTGTCATCTTTTCGGGCATGTCGAAGGGGGGATTCGGCGGCGGCGCTGCTTTTGCCGCCTCTGCGATTCTGGCGCTGTACCTGCCGCCGCCGGTGGCGCTGGGGCTGATGCTGCCGCTCTTGATGCTGATGGATGTGACCGCGCTGCCGGGCTACTGGCGGCGCTGGAGCTGGGGGGACGCGGCCCCAATGCTCATGGGGGCGCTGCCCGGTGTCCTGTTGGGCGCGGTGCTGATGAAACACGCCGATCCCGATCTCTTCCGCCTGCTGATCGGGGTGATCTGCATCGCCTTCGTGGCGTGGCGGCTGGCGCAGGGCGCGGGGCTGATCCGGCTGGCGCGGATCGACCGTCCGCACAGGGGTTTCGCCGGGGCCTCGGGGATGGCGGTGGGCTTCACCTCTTTCATCAGCCACGCGGGCGGGCCGCCGGCGGCGGTCTACCTGCTGTCCCGCGGTCTCGACAAGATGACCTACCAGGCCACGACGGTGCTGCTTTTCTGGGCGGTGAACCTGATGAAGGTCGGCTTCTACGCCGGGGCCGGGGTCTTCAGCCTGTCGACCCTGACGGCCGACCTGATCCTCGCCCCGGTGGCGATGCTGGGCGTGGTGATCGGCATCAAGGCCCACAAGGTGGTGTCCGAAAAGCTCTTCTTCGGCATCACCTACACGCTGCTGACCTTCACCGGCATCCGGTTGATCTGGGTCGCGTTGGCCTAGGGCCGTCTGCTTAGGTGTCCTCGTCCTGCATGGGCAGTGCCTCTGCCAGCGTCTCATAGGATTCGCCGCTCGCCACGAGGCAGGTGAGGCCGGAGGTCATCGTCACCGTGATCGTCCATGTCCCGCTGTCGTCGGAGGCAAAGACCTCCATCACGCCGTTGTTGGAGCCGAGGCCGATCGCGCGCCGCGTCTCTCCATACGTCGTGGCCAGACGGTCGAGCACCATGTCGCGGGGGCCGCAGTTGCGGGCCTGGGCCACGGCAGGCGCTGCCATGAGAAGAAGGAGACAGGCGCCGAGCCCGCCGGGAATGCAGAGTTTCATCGTCAGTCCTTTCCGGTCCTGAAGTGCGGGCCTTTGCAGGAGCAGGCGGGACGTCCGGCCTGCCGCAAAGCGCGGCGACGACCTGCCTCCTCGACGGGGAGGGCCGGGCCGCGATTGTTCCGGGGGCCGGGCGGGCGGCGGGGCCCTCCAATCCTTGCAAGCCTGCCTGACAAGAGACGAAGACAGGGTTAATGTCCGGGGCGTTGCTGCGCGTGCCGTCGAATTTCTCTGCGCTGCGGCAGAATTTCTCTTGAACAATTGAGTTAAAAAGTGCCAAACCCGCGCAAGATTATTGCCGAGCCATGGCAATCCAGGAGGAACCGATGACATCTGACGCCACGACCCGTCCCTACCGCTCCGTGCTCTACATCCCCGGCTCGAAGGAGCGGGCGCTCGACAAGGCGCGCTCCCTGCCGGTGGATGCGATCATCTTCGATCTGGAGGATGCGGTGACCCCCGATGCCAAGGCCGAGGCGCGCGAAACGCTGAAGACGGCGCTGGCTGAAGGGGGCTATGGCGCCAAGGCACAGATCATCCGCATCAACGGGCTGGACACCGACTGGGGCGCGGCCGACGTGGCCGCGCTGAAGGACAGCGGGGCGGATGCCTTCCTGCTGCCCAAGGTGAATTCCGCCGCCGACATTCAGGCGCTCTCGGACATCCTCGGGGCCGACACGCCGATCTGGGCGATGATCGAGACGCCGCTTGGCGTGCTGAACGCGCTGGAAATCGCGGCCCATCCGCAGCTGACCGGCTTCGTCGCGGGGACCAATGACCTCGCCAAGGAGCTCAACTGCCGTGGCCGCGCCGACCGCCTGCCGATGATGTTCGCGCTGCAGCAGATGCTGCTGGCCGCCCGCGCCCATGGGGTGATCGCGGTGGATGGCGTCTACAACCAGTTCAAGGACGAGGAAGGCCTGCGCATCGAATGCGATCAGGGCCGCGACCTCGGCTTCGACGGCAAGACCCTGATCCACCCGGCGCAGGTCGAAGTGGCGAATGCCGCCTTCGCCCCCTCCGACGCCGAGGTGGATCTGGCGAAACGCCAGATCGCCGCCTTCGAGGAGACCGAGAAGGCCGGGCAGGGCGTGGCCGTTGTGGATGGCAAGATCGTCGAGAACCTGCACGTGGAAACCGCCCGCAAGACGCTGGCCAAGGCCGAGGCGATTGCACAGTTGGGCTGAGACCGTCAGGGTGGGCGCGAGCGCGGGCTGAGCCCCGCCGCAACCCCTCTGGCAGCAGGTGCTCCTCATGATCCTCCTCATCCTCGGTATCCTTCTCTGGGTCTTCGCCCACCTCTTCAAACGCATCGCCCCCGCGAAACGGGCCGCGATGGGCGCGAAGGGGCGCGGGCCCGTGGCCATCGGCATCGGGGTGGGGCTGATCTGCATCATCCTGGGCTACCGCTGGGCGCCCTTCATCAATGTCTGGTATCCGCCCGCCTTCTTCACCCACATCAACAACCTGCTGATGCTGCTGGCGGTTTTCGCCTTCGCCATCAGCGAATCGAAGGGCGCGCTGAAGGCAAAGTTCCGCCATCCCCAGCTGGGCGCCGTGATCCTCTGGGGGATCGCGCACCTGATGGTGAACGGCGATCTGGCCTCGATCCTGCTCTTCGGCTCGATGCTTCTCTGGGCCGTGGTGGAGATCGTGCTGATCAACCGCGCGGGCCCGTGGGAGCGCCCCGTCGCAGGGTCGCCCAAGCGCGACCTGATCACCCTGGCCGCGACGATCGTGGCCTTCGTCATCATCACGCTGATCCACGGCTGGATCGGCCCGTCACCTTTCCCTGGATAACGCCATGAAAGCCTATCGACTGCTCACCGAGGACGATACGTCCGCCTTCTGCCACAAGGTGTCCGAGGCCCTCTCGAAGGGCTGGGAGCTTCACGGCTCGCCCGCCTATGCCTTCGACGCCGCGACCGGTAAGATGCGCTGCGCGCAGGCGGTGACCAAGGACGTGGAGGCGGAGTATTCGCCCGACATCAAGCTGGGACAACTGTGATGAGCAAGACGAACCCGGGACGTTTCTTCGAGGATTACGCCGTCGGTCAGGTCATCGACCACGCGGTGCCGCGGACCGTGGGGCAGGGGGAGCGGGCGCTCTATCACGCGCTCTACCCGGCACGCCATGCGCTCTATTCCTCCGATGCCTTCGCGCAATCCTGCGGCCTGCCGGCCTCGCCGCTGGATGACCTCGCCGCCTTCCACGTGGTCTTCGGCAAGACCGTGCCGGATGTCTCGCTCAACGCGGTGGCGAACCTCGGTTACGCCGAGGGCCGCTGGCTGAAGCCGGTCTGGCCCGGCGACACGCTGCGCTCCCGATCCGAGGTGATCGGGCTCAAGCAGAACTCGAACGGCAAGTCGGGCGTGGTCTACGTCCGCACCTCCGGCCTGAACCAGCACGGCGAGACCGTGATGGACTATGTCCGCTGGGTCATGGTGCGCAAAGGCGACCTCGACGCGCCCGCGCCCGAGGCGGTGCTGCCGGAGCTGAAGCCGGTTCTGGCGGCGGAGGACCTCGTGATCCCCGAGGGGCTCGACTTCACGGGCTACGATTTCACGCTGGCCGGTGAGCCGCACCGCTGGGGCGATTACGAGGTGGGCGAGGTGATCGACCACGTCGATGGCGTCACCATTGAGGAGGCCGAGCACATGATCGCCACGCGCCTCTGGCAGAACACCGCCAAGGTGCATTTCGACGCGACCTTCCGGCCCGACGGGCAGCGGCTGATCTATGGCGGGCACATCATCTCGATGGCGCGCGCCCTGTCCTTCAACGGGCTGGCGAATGCGCAGATGATCGTCGGCCTGAACGGCGGCGCCCATGCAAACCCTTGTTTTTCCGGCTTGACCGTCAAGGCCTGGTCCGAGGTGCTGGACAAGGCAGAGACCCCGGCCCCCGGCGTGGGCGCCCTGCGCCTGCGGCTGGTGGCGACCACCGGGGCCCCCGCCGGTGCCCTGAAGGGCGCGGACGGGAAGTACCTGCCCGAGGTGCTGCTGGACCTCGATTACTGGGCGCTGATCCCCCTGTGATCCCGCTGCGATCCCGCTGTAATCCGGCTGTGATCGCGCCCAGTCCCGGCGCGTCGATAGTGACTGTGGAGGGGCGGCCCGGGGCCGCCCGCCATCGGCGCCGGACCGCCCCGGATGCGCGTGGCGCTTGCGGCAAGGGCCGCCAGCCGGTCAAATGAGCGCAAGAATCAATACGCAAAACCTAGCAAATCACTCGGAATACATCGTCTCCGATTTGTTGCACATTTTGTGATCACACACGTAAAATCTGTGATCACAACTCGAAATTTATTTATGTGCCACTGTCAAATTCTTGGGACTGCGACCCCCGGAGAGGATGACAAGCGGGGCCGCTTCTGCGTAAACCAGCGCCGAGGGAAATACGGAAAGGACATCTCATGGCTGATGTGAACCGTGGCAATCGCCCACTCTCCCCTTTCATGATCGGGCAGTACTACCGCCCCCAGATGACGTCGATCTCGTCCATCACGGTCCGCATTACCGGCATCGCGACGCTTGGCTTCGCGTTCCTGCTGGTCTGCTGGTTCCTTGCTGCGGCTAGCTCGCCGGAAGCTTTTGCGGTCGTGGACGGCCTGCTGACCAGCTGGTTCGGTGACCTGCTGATGCTGCTGGCGACCTGGGCCATCTGGTACCACATGCTTGGCCGTCTGCGTCACGTGATCTGGGACCTCGGATACTGCATCGAGATCCCCGTGGCCGAAAAGATGGGCTGGGGCATGTTCATCGGCGCCACCGTTCTGACGCTCTTCACGATCATCGTGGTGTAAGGAGACAGTTCATGCGATTTCTGACTGACCGCAAGCGCGCCCAGGGGCTGGGCTCCGGCCGCACCGGGACCGAACACCACTGGAAAGCGATGATCAGCTCGGCCGTTCTGGTCGTGCTCGTGCCGCTCTTCGTCTTCACCTTCGGCGCGGGCCTCGGCGGCAGCTACGAAGAGGTCCTCGCCTACTTCGGGCGCCCCTGTCCGGCGATCATCACCGCGCTGACCGCGATCGTGGTGATCCTGCACTGCAAGGGCGAAGCAGACGAGGCCATCATCGACTACGTCCACGGCACCCCGGGCAAACTGCTGCTCGTCGCCGTGCAGGCGTTTTCCTACGCCATGATCGTCGCGGTGCTCTTCGCGCTGGTCAAACTGGCACTCTAATTCGCGGGTTGAAGGAAAAGATAACATGACGGCAGCTTACCAATACGAGACGCATGAATATGACGTCGTGGTCGTCGGGGCTGGCGGTGCAGGGCTGCGCGCGACCCTCGGCATGGCCGAACAGGGCCTGCGCACGGCCTGCGTGACCAAGGTCTTCCCGACTCGATCCCACACCGTCGCCGCACAGGGCGGCATCGCCGCGTCGCTGTCCAACATGGGCCCCGACAACTGGCAGTGGCACATGTACGACACCGTGAAGGGCTCCGACTGGCTCGGCGACACCGACGCGATGGAATACCTCGCCCGCGAGGCGCCCAAGGCGGTCTACGAGCTGGAGCACTACGGTGTGCCCTTCAGCCGGACCGAAGAAGGCAAGATCTACCAGCGTCCCTTCGGTGGCCACACCACCGAGTTCGGTGAAGGCCCGCCCGTGCAGCGCACCTGCGCCGCGGCAGACCGCACCGGCCACGCCATCCTGCACACGCTCTACGGCCAGTCGCTGAAGAACAACGCAGAGTTCTACATCGAGTATTTCGCGATCGACCTGATCATGTCGGACGACGGCGTCTGCCAGGGTGTGGTCTGCTGGAAGCTCGACGACGGCACGATGCACGTCTTCTCGGCCAAGATGGTCGTCCTCGCCACCGGCGGTTACGGCCGGGCCTACTTCTCGGCCACCTCGGCGCACACCTGCACCGGTGACGGCGGCGGCATGGTGGCCCGTGCGGGCCTCGCGCTGCAGGACATGGAATTCGTCCAGTTCCACCCGACCGGCATTTACGGTTCGGGCTGCCTCATCACCGAGGGTGCCCGCGGTGAAGGCGGTTACCTGACCAACTCGGAAGGCGAACGGTTCATGGAGCGCTATGCGCCCCAGTACAAGGACCTCGCGCCCCGCGACTACGTCTCGCGCTCCATGACCATGGAGATCCGCGAAGGCCGTGGCGTGGGCGAGCATGGCGACCACATCCACCTGAACCTCTCGCACCTGCCTGCCGAGGCACTCGCCGAGCGTCTGCCGGGCATTTCCGAGAGCGCGAAGATCTTCGCCGGTGTGGACGTGACCAAGGAGCCGATCCCGGTTCTGCCGACCGTGCACTACAACATGGGCGGCATCCCGACCAACTACTGGGGTGAGGTTCTGAATCCCACCGCCGAGAACCCGACCGCGATCGTGCCCGGCCTGATGGCCGCGGGCGAGGCGGGCTGTGCCTCGGTCCACGGTGCGAACCGTCTCGGCTCCAACTCGCTGATCGACCTCGTGGTCTTCGGTCGGGCCGCCTCGATCCGCGCCGGCCAGATCGTCGATCCGTCCAAGCCGAACCCGACGCTCAACAAGGCGTCGATCGACAAGGCCTTCGACCGGTTCGACTACTTCCGCAACGCCAAGGGGGGCGTCACCACCGCAGAACTGCGGCTGGAGATGCAGCGCACCATGCAGGCGGACGCGGCGGTGTTCCGCACCGACAAGACGCTGAAGGAAGGCGTCGCGAAGATGACCGAGATCGCCAAGAAGCTGCCGGACCTCGCCGTGACGGACCGGTCGCTGATCTGGAACTCGGACCTGATGGAAACGCTGGAACTCACCAACCTGATGCCCAACGCGATGGCCACCATCGTGGGCGCAGAGGCGCGCAAGGAAAGCCGCGGGGCACATGCCCACGAGGATTACCCGACCCGCGACGACGAGAACTGGCGCATCCACTCGGTTGCCCATGTGGATGGGGCCGACGTCACGCTGAGCTTCCGCCCGGTGATCGTCGATCCGCTGACCACCGAAGCCGAAGGCGGCATCTCGCTCAAGAAAATCGCGCCCAAGGCGCGGACGTTCTAAGGAGGACGATATGGTACAATTCTCGCTCCCCAAGAACTCGAAGCTGAAGACCGGCAAGACCTGGCCCAAGCCCGAGGGTGCCACCAATGTCCGCAAGTTCCAGGTCTATCGCTGGAGCCCGGACGACGGTGAAAACCCCCGTGTCGACACCTATTTCCTCGACATGGACAAGTGCGGCCCGATGGTTCTGGACGCGCTGATCAAGATCAAGAACGAGATCGACCCGACGCTCACCTTCCGGCGCTCCTGCCGGGAGGGGATCTGCGGCTCCTGCGCGATGAACATCGACGGGATCAACACGCTGGCCTGCATCTACGGTCTCGACGAGATCAAGGGCGACGTGCGGATCTACCCGCTGCCGCACATGGCGGTGGTCAAGGACCTGATCCCCGACTTGACGCATTTCTACGCGCAGCACGCGTCGATCATGCCCTGGCTGGAGACCAAGACCAACCGCCCCGCCAAGGAGTGGCGCCAGTCGATCGAGGATCGCAAGAAACTCGACGGTCTCTACGAGTGCGTCATGTGCGCCTCCTGCTCGACCTCGTGCCCTTCGTACTGGTGGAACTCCGACCGCTACCTCGGCCCGGCCGCGCTGCTCCATGCCTACCGCTGGATCATCGACAGCCGCGACGAGGCCACCGGCGAGCGTCTGGATGAGCTGGAAGACCCCTTCAAGCTCTACCGCTGCCACACGATCATGAACTGCGCGAAGACCTGCCCGAAGGGTCTGAACCCGGCAAAAGCGATCGCGTCGATCAAGCAAATGATGGTGGAACGCGCGGTCTGATCCGCGTTGATCCCCTTGTAAAACACGGTAAAGCCCCGCAATCGCGGGGCTTTTCTGCATCTGCGAGATACCTTTGCACCTGCAGCATAACGGCTTTGAAAGATTGGCCGATGTCAGGAGCGGTTTTCCGGCGCATATACCCCGGCAGGGAGGGGGCCGATGATAGACCTGAGGCACCCGATATGGACGCACAGAAATACACCCCCGCCGAGGCTCTGGCCATCCTGGAAGATGCCTTCGCCTACTACACCCCGGAAGCGCCGGTCCTGACTGCACAGGACGAAGCGCCTGCCGAGGACGCCTACGTGGATTACGCGAACGCCGCCTGAGCGCGCCCCGTTTCCCGGTTTCGAAAAGCCCTGCCGTTCGGCAGGGTTTTTTCGTTTGTGCGGGGCGATCCGGGGCGTGGGCCTGAGGCGGGGGGGAGCGTCGGCGGCGGTCGTGAGTGCGCCTGCGACGGCAGGGGACTGCGCCTGCGGCGGGCGGGGAGGGGGGCTGTCTGCCCCCCGTCGCTGACGCTCCTCCCCCCGAGGATATTTGGGAACAGTGGATGATGGGGCTGCCCGGTTATTGGGCGGGACGTGGGGGTGTGGCGGAATTTTGGGCGATCCGGATCGGGGGGAGGTCTCCGGCCCCGGGAGAGGCTTGGCGGTGTTTGTCGGGCGGGCTTTAGTGACGGGGACGCTTTGAGAACCGTAAGATCGGGTCAAGCACCGCACCTCCGGGGAAACCCGGCGCGATCCTTCAGAACCCCGTTTCCGGAGCCCGTCCATGTCCTCTGCCCAGCTGGATGCCCTGTCTGCACGGGCGCGCGAAGACCTCGCGCGGCTGAGCTATCCTGCGCGGCCGTGGGTGCCCGCGCGGAGGGTGGACGGTCGGGCCGTGCGCGACGTGGTGATCGTGGGCGGCGGGCAGAGCGGGATGACGATCGCCTTCGGGCTGGCCCGGGAGGCGGTGCACAATGTGGAGGTGCTGGACCGCAACCCGGCGGGCGCTGAGGGCGTCTGGCGGCGCTTCGCCCGGATGGAGACGCTGCGCACCCCGAAGCATGTGATCGGCCCGGACCTGGGCGTGCCCTCTCTGCTGCCGCAGGCCTGGTACGAGGCGCGCTTCGGTGCCGGAAGCTGGGAGGGGGTCGAGAAGATCCCGCGGCCGCTCTGGCATGATTACCTGCTCTGGCTGCGCTCCGTGCTGGACCTGCCGATCCGCAACGGGGTCAGCGTGGAGGATATCGCGCCCTTCGGGGAGGACCTGCTGGAAGTGACCACGCGCGACGCCGGGGGGGTGACGAAAGTCCTGACGCGGTCGGTCGTGCTGGCCAGCGGGATCGAGGGGGCGGGCGTCTGGACCGTGCCGGACATGATCGCGGCCGAACTGCCGCGGGGGCTTTATGCCCATACCTCCGAACCGATTGATTTTGCCGCCCTGAAGGGCCGCCGGGTGGCGGTGCTGGGGGCCGGGGCCTCGGCCTTCGACAATGCGGCGGAGGCGCTGGCGGCCGGGGCGGCCTCGGTCGATCTCTTCGCGCGGCGCAGCCGGTTGCCCGCCGTGAACCCCTACCGCTGGATGGAGTTCTCGGGCTTCCTGCGCCATTTCGGCGAACTGCCCGATGCGCTGAAGTGGCGCTTCATGCGGCGCATCTTCACCATGAACCAGCCGCCGCCGCAGCCGACCTATGACCGCTGCGCCGCCCACGGCGGCTTTCGGGTGCACCTGGGGTGCCCCTTCCTGTCGGTCCGCGAAGGGCCGGGGGGGATCGCCATCGAGACGCCGAAGGGCGTGGTGGAGGCGGATTTCCTCATCGTCGGCACCGGCCTGCGGGTCGATTTCGCCGCCCGGCCCGAACTGGCGCGGATGGCGCCGCATGTGGCGCTCTGGGGCGACCGTTTCGATGCGCCCGCGGGCGAGGCGGACCCGGTGCTGGAGAGCTTCCCCTATCTCGGCCGCGCCTTCGCCCTGCAGGAGAAGGTGCCGGGCCGCGCGCCCTGGGTCAGCCGGGTGCATTGCTACACTTTCGCCGCCATGCCGAGCCTCGCAGGCTCTGCCGGGATCTCGGCGCTGAAATTCGGGGCCGAGCGTCTGGTGCGCGGCCTGACAGAGAGATTGTTCCTCGAGGATGCGGAGGCCCACCTCGCCAGCCTTGAGGCCTATGATGAACCCGAACTGAACGAGGCCGCGGCCCGGGGCGAGACCCGCGCGCTGGCCGGGGAGGACCGCAGATGCTGAACACTGTCACCACCGATGACCGCGAGACCCGGATCACCGAGAGCCGCGAGAAGATCCAGGCGCCCTTCGAGCTGGATCCGACGCTCTGCCTCTACTCGCCGCAGGACAATGTCGACAGCCTCGAACATCCGCGCATCGCCCATTGGATCGACTACATCCTGCACCGCTACGAGCCCGCGCTGCCGCAGGCCGAGAAGCGCGTGCTGCTGATGATGCCCTGCACCAAGACCAAGCCCTATCCCTTCTCCTCCGAGCATCAGGCGATCAACAGCCGCCTGCTGGCGGAAGGCTTTGCGCCGGTGGGGCAGACCTATCTGCCCGAGGAACTGCAGGACCGGCTGGAGCCGCCGTTTCCGCGCGACGTGCTGAACCTTTCGGTTCTGTCGAACGGCAAGGGGACCGTGATCCACCGCGCCGTGATCTCGGAGCCGATGGCGCTGGTGCCCTACGAGGATATCGCGGAGTACGAGGATCGCCCGTCGCCTGCCACCGCCTATGACGATCCCGGCCTCTTCGAGAAGCGCGGTAACGCCGTGGCGCCCTGGCGGGCCGATTCGACCGCGACGCGGGTCTCGGCCACGCGCTGGAAGTGGGGCGAGGAGGAGAAGCGCGCCTATGTGCTGATGCACAACGAGATGGCGCGGATCCTTGCCGACAGCCTGAAGCGGATCGGCGGCTATTACACCGACCGGATCGCCTGGGTCGCGCCGGGGCTGACGCACCGCTCCTTCGTGCTGGGCCGCGAGGAACGCAGCGCCCACAACGTGCCCGCCTACCGCAAGGTGGGCGACGCGCGGCTCGATCTGGTTGGGGCAAACGACCATCTGCCCGAGGGGCTGAAGATCGAGGCCCTGCCCACCACCGATCATTGCAAGGACGCGATCCGCCGGCTGGCGGCGCGGCTGGGCACCGACGAGTCGAAGGTCGGCGGTGTCTATTCCCGCGGCGGAGCCAATGCCACGCCGCTTGCCCTGCCGGAATTGCTGGACGTTCTGGTCCGGCGCGTGTCTGGTTGATTCACGCAAGGTGGGGATACCCTCGCCTGCATCCGAACCGGGGGGCACAATCCCGGACGGCAAACGACTGATGTCAAAGACAACATGGAGACAAACAAGATGATGATTTCGCGCCTTTCCCGCGCTGTTCGCACCGCTGCCGGTGCGGCGCTTGGCCTTGGGCTTGCCCTGAGTGCCGGGATGGCCTCGGCCCAGACGCCGATCAAGTTCTCGCTGGACTGGAACTTCGAAGGACCTGCCGCGCCCTTCCTCGTCGCACTGGACAAGGGCTACTTCAAGGAAGAGGGCCTCGACGTCACCATCGACACCGGCGCGGGCTCGGTCGAGCCGCTGAACCGTCTGGCCTCGGGCACCTATGACATGGCTTTCGGCGACATCAACTCGCTGATCAAGTTCCTCGATGCCAACCCCGGGACCCCGATCAAGGCGGTCTACATGCTCTACAACAACCCGCCCTTCTCGGTGGTGGGTCGCAAGAGCCTTGGCGTGACCACGCCGAAGGACCTCGAAGGCAAGACGCTGGGCGCGCCCGCGCCTGACGGGGCCTATGCCCAGTGGCCGATCTTCGTGGCCGAGAACGACATCGACGCCTCCAAGGTCACCATCGAGAACGTCGGCTTCCCGGTGCGTGAACCGATGCTGGTCTCGGGCCAGGTGGACGCGATCACCGGCTTCGCCTTCTCGACCTACCTCTCGGTGCGCCGCAACGTGGAAGACCCCGAGGACGTGACCGTCTTCCTGATGTCGGACTACGGCGTCGATCTCTACGGCAACACCATCATGGTGACCCCGGCCTTCGCCGAGGAGAACCCTGAAGCGGTCAAAGGCTTCCTGCGCGCCTTCACCAAGGGCCTGAAGGACGTGGTTGCCGATCCCGAGGGCTCGCTCGAATCCGTGCTCTCGCGGAACCCGGTTGCCAAGAAGGACATGGAGCTGGAGCGCCTGACCTACGCGCTGGAAAACAACATCGTCACCGATGAAGTGAAGGCCAACGGCTTCGGCAAGGTCGACATGGACCGCCTGACGCATTCGATCGAACAGCTGGGCCTGACCTACGATTTCAAGGCCACCCCGGAAGCGTCTGCGATCTTCGACAGCTCCTTCCTGCCCTCGGACGAGGTTCTGGCCGTCGAATAATCCCCGATCGGGACGCAAGACCTCTCGGGGGGCCGCCAGTCGGCCCCCCGATGCAAGACCGGCACCGACTACAGGGGGACAGGGTGCAACCTTTTATCGAATTCGATGGTGTTGATCACGGCTATGGCGCCGAGGGGCCGCTGGCTGTTCAGGACCTGCATGTGTCCATCGGCGAAGGGGAGTTCGCCGCCGTCGTGGGGCCTTCGGGCTGTGGCAAATCCACCTTCATGAAACTGACCACCGGGCTTCAGTTCCCCCGTGCCGGCACGATCACCGTGGCGGGCGAGCGCGTGACGAAGCCCGTGCGCATGGCGGGCATGGCGTTTCAGGCGCCGAACCTGCTGCCGTGGCGCACGACGATGGAAAACATCCTGCTGCCGCTGGAAATCGTGCCGCCGCACCGGCAGCAGTTCCGCGCCAAGAAACAGGAATACCGCGAACGGGCCGAGGCGCTGCTGGCCCGCGTCGGGCTGGAGGGGGCGGGCGAGAAGCACCCGTGGGAGCTGTCGGGCGGGATGCAGATGCGCGCCGCGCTCTGCCGTGCGCTGATCCACCAGCCCAAGCTCCTGATGCTGGACGAACCCTTTGGCGCGCTGGATGCCTTCACGCGCGAGGAACTGTGGTGCGTGATCCGCGACCTGCATGCCGAGACCGGCGTGACCGTGATCCTCGTCACCCATGACCTGCGCGAGGCGGTCTTCCTTGCGGATCGTGTCTTTGCCATGTCGGCCCGTCCCGGCCGCATCCTTGCCGAGCGGCGGATCGAGCTGGAGCGCCCGCGCGACCTCGAACTGACCTATACGGCGGAGTTCCAGTCCCTCGTGCACGAGCTGCGCGAACATATCGTGACGGCGCGCAAATGAACCGACAGAGCCTCTTCCTCCGCATCTCGCCCATTGCCTCGCTGATCATCGTGCTGGCGCTCTGGGAACTCATCGTCATCGTCTTCAACATTCCCGGCTACCTGCTGCCGAAGCCCTCGACCATCTTCGCGGCCATCGTGGAATACTGGCCCGCGATCATGCGCGAGAGCACCTATACGCTGGTCACCACCATGATCGGCTTCGGCCTCGCGGTGGTCTTCGGCCTCGCGCTGGGGCTGCTGGTGGGCTACTCGGCCACGATCTATGCCGGGCTCTATCCGCTGATGGTCGCCTTCAACGCCATCCCCAAGGTCGCGGTGGTGCCGATCCTCGTGCTGTGGTTCGGCATCGGCGCGGTGCCGGCGGCGCTGACGGCCTTCCTGATCTCCTTCTTCCCGATCGTGGTGAACGTGGCCACCGGCCTCGCCACCATCGAGAGCGAGCTGGAAGACGTGCTCAAGGCGCTGGGCGCCTCCAAGCTGGATATCATGCGCAAGGTCGGCATTCCGCGTGCGCTGCCCTATTTCTTCGGCTCGCTGAAGATCGCCATCACGCTGGCCTTCGTGGGCTCGGTCCTGTCGGAAAGCGTCGCCTCGAACCACGGCATCGGCAAGTTCATGATGATGGCGCAGGCGCAGTTCCAGGTGCCGCTGATTTTCGCCGGTCTCTTCGTCCTCGGGTTCATGGGCATCGCGATGTACCTCGTGATGGCCTGGATCGAGAAGCGGATGACCGGCTGGGCCCACCGCTCGGGCTTCTCGAACTAAGGGAATGACATGACGATCAAACTCACCTTCGGCGTCAGTGAAAGCGACCGCATGGGCCCGCTCGTGGATGGCACCGTGCCCATCGAGGGGGTCGAGGCCACGTGGAACGTCCACGGGGTGCAGGCGCTCTTCAACAAGCAGCTGTCGGACCATGAATACGACGCCTGCGAATTCCCGCTGGGCACCTACCTGCGCGACATGGAAGGGGCGCGGCGTTACCTCGCCGTGCCGGTTTTCCCCTCGCGCCATTTCCGCCTGTCCTGCGTCTTTACCCACCGCGAGGCCGGGATCACCAAGCCTGCCGACCTTGCGGGCAAGCGCATCGGCATCCCCGTCTGGGACATGGCCGCCGCCGTCTGGCTGCGCGGGATGTTCCAGGATTACTATGACCTGCCGCGCGCGGCCCCGATCTATGTCACCAACGGGCTGGAAGAGGCCCGCACCGGGGACGAACACCCGCAGTTCTATCCCGACGGCTTCCAGATCGAGCATTCCCATGCCGAGGGCGGCCTGGCCGGAATGCTGGCGCGGGGCGAGATCGACGCGCTCTACACCGCCCGCGCGCCCTCGACCTATGTCGAGGGGGGCAGCGTGACCCGGCTCTTCGATGATCCCATGTCTGCCGACATGGCCTATTACGAGATGACGGGCATCTATCCCCCGATGCATGTGCTCTGCGTGAAGCGTGAGATCGCCGAGGCCAATCCCGGCCTGACCCGCGCGCTCTTCGATGCCTTCACCAAGGCGCAGGAGGAGGCACGCGCCCGGCTCTATGACAGTGCCGCGCTCAGCGTCATGCTGCCCTGGGCGCTGGAGCATCTGACCATGACCGAGCGCAAGCTGGGCAAGGATTACTGGTCGACCGGGCTGGAGCGGAACCGCGACACGCTCGACACGATCATCCGCTACACGCGCGAGGACGGGCTGATCGAAGGCGCCTTCAGCGCGGCGGACCTCTTCGACACGGATATGGCTGACACCTGAGGAAGGAGAACGACCCATGGCGAAGGAGATACTGGTAGGGTTCGGCGTTGACGTCGACGCGGTGGCGGGCTGGCTTGGCTCCTACGGCGGCGAGGACAGCCCGGACGACATCTCGCGCGGGCTCTTCGCGGGCGAAGTGGGCGTACCCCGCCTGCTGAAGCTGTTTGAGCGCGAGGGGATCAAGACCACATGGTTCATCCCCGGCCATTCGGTCGAGACCTTCCCGGAACAGACCGCCGCCGTGGTCGCCGCGGGCCACGAGATCGGGATGCATGGCTATAGCCACGAGAACCCGATCGCCATGACACCCGAGCAGGAAGAGGCCGTCCTCGACAAGTGTATCGCCCTGATCACCGAGGTCTCGGGCAAGTCGCCGCGCGGCTACGTTGCGCCGTGGTGGGAGTTTTCGAACGTCACCAACGAGCTGCTGCTGAAGAAGGGCATCAAGTACGACCACTCGCTGATGCATGACGACCACACGCCCTACTACGTGCGCGTCGGCGACAAGTGGACCAAGATCGACTACACCGCGCAGCCCGAGACGTGGATGAAACCGCTGGAGCGCGGCGAGGAGACCGACCTGATCGAGATCCCGGCCTCGTGGTATCTCGACGATCTGCCGCCGATGATGTTCATCAAGGGTTCGCCCAACAGCCACGGTTTCGTCAATCCGCGCGATATCGAGCAGCTCTGGACCGACCAGTTCGACTGGGTCTACCGCGAGATGGATTATGCCGTCTTCCCGATCACCATCCATCCGGATGTCGCGGGGCGGCCGCAGGTGCTGATGATGCTGGAACGGCTGATCAAGCACATCAAGAGCCACGAGGGCGTGCGCTTCGTCACCATGGAAGAGATGGCCGACGACTTCGCCAAGCGCTGTCCGCGGAAGGGCTGATGTGCGCGCTCTGCGGCATCCTCGGCTGTGACGATCACTGGACGGCCGCGGTGGCGCGGGAGGGCGTCTATTCGCGCCTGACCTCGCCACAGGCCCACCGGGCCGAGGCCGCCGCCCGCGCGCGGGTCGTGAACCGGGCGCTGGCGCCTTTGCGGATCACCTTCGGGGATTGGCAGAAGCGCTCCTACGTGCTGCGCGGGCCCACCGGCAAGACGGCGATCTTCGAGGGGCTCAACCACCTCTGGGCCGAGGCAGAGGCGCTGGCCGGGCGCGAGATCGACCCGCTCGATCCCGCGTACCTCGACCGCCTCGAAGGCTGATCTTCCGATGATCCCGGTGACCCTGCTGACCGGCTTCCTCGGCTCCGGCAAGACGACGCTGTTGCAGCGCATGCTGGGCGATCCCGCCATGGCGGGCACCGCCGTGCTGATCAACGAATACGGCGAGGTGGCGCTGGATCATCACCTGCTGGAGCGGATCGACGAGACCGTGATGCTGATGAAGTCCGGCTGCATCTGCTGTACGGTGCGGGGCGAGGTGGCCCAATCCATTCTCGACCTGATCGCGCTGCGGGGGCAGGGGCGGGCCGCCTTCGACCGGATCGTGATCGAGACGACGGGGCTGGCGGACCCATGGCCCGTGCTCTCGACCCTGCGCGCCCATCCGGTGCTGCAAAGCCAGGTCAGGGCCGGGGGCGTCATTACCACCGTGGACGCGGTGAACGCGCCTGCCATGCTCTCGGGCAGCACCCGGCGCGAGGCGCTGCGCCAGATCGCGGCGGCGGATGTGCTGGCGCTGACCAAGACGGATCTTGCCTCCGCGCCCGGCCTGCCGCTGCAACTGGCCGCGCTGAACCCCACCGCCCGGATGCTGGATGCCCGCACCGACTCGGTGGCCGAGATCGCGCTGGCCGCCCGCGAGGGCCGGCAGGTGCCGCCGCTGGAGGCGCACCACGACCACGGGGCTGGCATGACCTCGACCACCATGGTCTTCGAGGAGGAGATCGACTGGACCGCCTTCGGCGTCTGGCTGACCCTCTTGCTCAATCGTCACGGGGACCGCATCCTGAGGGTGAAGGGTATCCTGAACCTGAAGGGCGAAGAGCGCCCGGTCGCCATCCACGGGGTGCAGCGTCTGGTCCACCCGCCGCACCACATGACAGCCTGGCCCGATCAGGACCGCCGTTCGCGCCTTGTTTTCATCATGGAGGGGATCGACCCTTCCCTCTTGCGCCGATCCTTCGATCTGTTCCAGAAGATCGGCCAAAGACAGGAGACGACATCATGAAACGCGTGGTCTGGATTTCGACCGGCGGCACCATCGCCAGCAAGGCCCAATCCCCCGGCGGCCCCGTGTCCGCCGCAATGGACGGCGCCGCCCTGATGGAGATGCTGCACGAACGCCCCGAGGGCATCGAGGTGGAGCTGGTGAACTTCCCCTCCGTGGGCTCCGGCGCGCTGACCATCCCCGACGTGACGGCGATCTGCCGCGCGATCTCGCAGGCGGTCGGGCGCTCGGACGTGCACGGGGTGATCGTCACCCATGGCACCGACACGATGGAGGAAAGCGTCTTCCTCGCCGAGACGCTGGTGGGCGGTGAGAAGCCGGTGGTCTTCACCGGGGCGCAGCGCCACGCGGGCGATCCCGACACCGACGGGCCGCGCAACATCGCCGACGCCCTGCGGGTGGCCGCCAGCGATCGTGCCATGGGGCTGGGGGCGGTGATCCTCTTCGAGGGCGACATCCACGCCGCCGCCACGGTGACCAAGGTCCATGCCTCGCGCACTGATACCTTCCGCTCGCCGGGCCTCGGCAAGCTGGGCGAGGTGGATCAGGGCCGCGTGCACATCTATCGCAAGCCCGCCCATCGGCACCGGGTGGCGCTGGCCGCCGACCAGCAGCCGGAAGAGCGCGTGGATTACGTGCGCCTCGCCCTCGGCATGACGCCCGATATCCTCGACTGGTTCGCGCAACGCGGCACCCGCGGCGTGGTGATCGATGCCTTCGGTCGCGGCAATGGCCCGCGGGGCTGGGGCGCGGCGGTCAAGCGTCTGACCGAGAAGGGCGTGCCCGTGCTGATCTGCTCGCGCTGCGCCGAAGGCCAGACCGGCGCGATCTATGGCGAGGACGGCGGCGCCGTCACCTTCGTCAAGAACGGGGCGATCCTTGCCGGTGCCCTGCCGGGCGTGAAGGCGCGGCTGCTGCTCTCGGCCCTGCTGGGCCGCGGCGCCACCAAGATCGAGATCGAACAGGCCATCGGCGCCTACCAGTAAGGCCGCGCCCCCCGGTCCACGTCACAGCAGGCGCTGCCCATTCCTTGGGCGGCGCCTTTTTCCGTTCCGGGGCGGGTGGGGCGCTGCCTTGACCTCCGCCGCGCCCCGCCGATAGCGTGAGCGCAAGAGACGGGACCGGCACAGGTCTGACCCTAAGATGGGCAGCCGCCGGCCACCGGGTTTCAGACAGATACGTGACGGCAGGCTGCAAGGGGTCATCAGATCCGGCGCCGGTCTCAGACCCAGCTCTCGGAGTATCCGACATGACGAAGGACGGCGCGTCCCACCTTGCCTCGCTGCGCGACGGGCGGAGCATCTTCATCGACGGGAAGAAGGTGGAGGACGTCACCACCTCGCCCGCCTTCCGCAATGCCTGTGCCTCGGCCGCGCAGCTCTACGACTACCAGGCCGCGCCGGAGAACATCGAGGCGATGACCTTTGCCTCGCCCAGGACCGGGGAGCGTGTGAACAAGTCGTGGATGCTGCCGCGCAGCCATGCGGAGCTGGTCGAACGGCGCAAGTCCATCGAGCTCTGGTCCGCCCAGACCTGCGGTATGCTGGGCCGCTCGCCCGATCACGTCGCCTCGACCTTCGTGGGCTTCCGCATGGGGCTGAACGTCTACAAGGAGAACGATCCGAAGCGGGCAGGCGCGCTGGAGAGCTACTTCGACTACATCCGCGACAACGATCATTTCCTGTCCTACGTGATCATCAACCCGCAGGCGGACAAGAACAAGACCGCCGGCGGGCAGGCCGATCCGCATCTCGTGGCCTCCATCGTGGACGAGGACAGCGAGGGCATCACCATCCGCGGCGCCAAGATGCTGGCCACCTCGGGCGTGCTGGCGAACGAGATCATGGTCTCGGGCTTTCAGGCGATCCAGGCCGGGGACGAGGCCTATGCCTTCACCTGCGCCATGCCGATCGGCACCAAGGGGCTGCGGATGCTGTCCCGCCGCTCCTACGAGGCCGAGGCGACATCGACCTTCGACTACCCGCTGTCCTCGCGCTTCGACGAGAACGATGCGGTGGTGCATTTCGATGATGTGAAGGTGCCATGGGACCGTGTCTTCGTGCACAAGGACCTGAAGATGGCGCAGGCGCAGTGGCATGACACCCGCGCCCACGTCATGCAGAACTACCAGTGCATGATCCGCCTCAAGGTGAAGCTGAAGTTCCTCCTCGGCCTTGCCCGCAAGATCGCTGAGCTGAACAACATCATCAACTTCCCGCAGGTGCGCGAGACGATGGGGCACCTGGCGGCCAAGGTCTCCAACATCGACGCGCTGATCATCGCCATGGAGGCGCAGGGCGAGCACTACAACGGCTACTACGTGCCCGACCGGTCGATCCTGTGCACCGCGCAGGTGATCGCCCAGACGACCTATCCTGAGGTGGTGGAGCAGATCCGCGTGCTCTCGGGCGGGGGCATGATCATGGTGCCGTCCTCCTACGCCGACTTCGAGAACCCCGAGACGGCAGCGATCATCGGCAAGACCCAGCGGTCCCCTATCGCCAACAGCGAGGAGCGGGTGAAGCTGATGAAACTGGCATGGGACGCCGTGGGCTCCGAATTCGGCTCGCGCCACCTGCAGTACGAGATGTTCTATTCCGGCGCGACCTTCGTGACCCGGGGCAATTCCTACCGCTTCTTCGACTGGGGCGAGGTGAAGGACTTCGTCGACGGCTTCATGGGCACCTATGGTCTTCCGGGCGAGAATGCCCTGAGTTCCGCGGCGGAGTGAGGCAATGAAGGACATCGACCACATCCGCCAGCAGGCCTTCGTCGACCATGGGCCCGCGCCCTTCCGCATGACGCAGACCGGGGCGCTCTCGGACCTCAGCTTCGCGGTGAAGGACCTCTTCGACATCGCGGGCACCGTCACCGCCTGCGGCAACCCTGACCGGCTGGAGGGCACGCCTGCGGTGGCCACTGCGCCCTCGGTCCTCGCGGTGCTGGCGCAGGGGGCGGAGTGCATCGGCAAGACCCACACCGACGAGGTCGCCTGCGGCATGTTCGGCACCAACGAGTTCTTCGGCACGCCGGTGAACCCTGCCGCGCCCGACCGGGTGCCGGGGGGCTCCTCCTCGGGCTCCGTCTCGGCGGTTGCGGCGGGTTTGTGCGATTTCGCGCTGGGCTCGGACACCGGCGGGTCGGTCCGGGTGCCGGCCAGCTTCTGCGGGGTCATGGGCCTGCGCACGACCTATGGCCGGATCACCACGGCTGGCGTCATGGCCATGGCGCCCAGCTTCGACACCGTGGGCTGGTTCGCCCGCGACGCGGAGGTCCTCAAACGCGTGGGCACCGCCTATTTCGGAGAGATCGCCGAGGCGACGGGCACCCGTCTGCTGCTGGCGCGCGATGCCTTCGACATTCCCCGGGCCGATATCGGCGCGGCCCTGCTGCCCAAGGCCCGCGCACTGGGGCCCGAGGCGGAGGTGACGCTCTACCAACAGGGCATCCAGCACTGGCTGGCCACCTTCCGTCCGCTGCAACTGGGCGACCTCTGGGCGACCCTTGGCGACTGGTCCGAGGTGCCGGGCCGCCGGGTGAGCGAAAGCATCGCCGAGCGCATGGCACTGGCGAAATCCATCCCCGCCGAGGCGATTGCCGCCGCGATCCCGCAGCGCGAGGCGCTGACCGCCTACCTGACGGACCTGCTGGGCGAGGATGGTGTGATCATGATCCCCACCGCCCATGACCTGCCCCCGGTGCGGCAGGCCCCGCTGGAGGCGCTGATCGAGTTCCGCGAGAAGACGCTGGCCCTGACCTGCGTCGCCAGCCTCTGCCGCCTGCCGCAGCTGAACCTGCCCGCCACCACGGTGGAGGGCGTGCCCGTGGGCCTCAGCTTCATCGCCGGGCCGCGTGGGGACGAACGGCTGCTCTCCATGGCGGCGCATTGGGCCAAGGGCCTTGCCGCATGAGCGGGCCGACGCGCGACTTCGCCGGCTACGGGCAGCACCCGCCGGTGACCCATTGGCCGGGCGGCAAGCGGCTGGCGCTGGTGGTGGTGGTGAACTTCGAGGAGGGGGCAGAGCCCTCGATCCCCGACGGCGACCCGGCCACCGAACTGGCCCTGACCGACGGCATCCCCGGCGAGGTGCCCGCAGGCACCCGCGACCTCGTGGCGGAGAGCCTCTTCGAATACGGCTCCCGCGTGGGGTTCTGGCGGCTCTACGAGATGTTCCGCGAGACCGGCGTGCCGCCGACCATGGGCCTGTGCGCGCAGGCCATGCGCCGCAACCCGGAGGCGGCGGAGGCCATCGCGGCGGCGGGCTATGACATCTGCTGTCACGGCGACCGCTTCGCCCGGCACTTCCTGATGGAAGAGGCCGAGGAGGCCGCCACCATCGCCCGCGCCATCGACGGGCTGACGCAGATCATGGGCCGCGCGCCTTCCGGCTGGCAGAGCCGCTATGCCCCCTCGATCCACACCCGCCGCCTGCTGATGGCGCATCCCTCGATCCTCTACGATGCGGACAGCTATGCCGACGATCTGCCCTATTGGGTGGACTGCGAGGGCACCGACCGGCTGGTGGTGCCCCATACCTTCACGCTCAACGACAACCGCCTGCCGTCCGGCAAGCTGGGCACGGCGGAGGATTTCCTTGATCACCTCTCGGCGGCCTTCCGGGTGCTGCACGCGGAAAGCGCGCGTATCCCGCGCCTGATGACGATCAGCCTGCACAACCGGATCAGCGGCCAGCCCGCGCGTTTCGACGCGATCCGGCGGTTCCTCGACCACGCGCTCTCGCACGAGGATGTCTGGTTCGCCTCGCGCGGGGAGGTCGCCCGCCACTGGGCCGCGCATCACCCGCCGGAGGGCGCGGCATGAGCGCGCTGCTTGTCCGGGGCGGGCTGGTCTGCACCGCGGGCGAGGCCCCGCGCCGCGCCGATATCCTGATCGCCCATGGCCGCATCCTGCGGGTGGCCCCCGACATCGACGCGCCCGAGGCGCAGGTGATCGACGCCAGCGACCGGATCGTCATGCCCGGCCTCGTGAACAGCCACACCCACGGCCATGCCAACCTCGCCAAGGGCGCGGCGGACCGCTGGACGCTGGAGGCCTCACTGACTAACGGCCCGTGGATGGGCGGTGCGCGGGACGAGGAGACGGTCTATCTCTCCACGCTGCTCGGCGCGGCGGACATGCTGTCGAAGGGCTGCACCGCCTGTTTCGATCTCGTTTACCTGCTGCCGGGGCTGGAACCCTCGCATCTGGCCGCCGTGGCCCGCGCCTATGCCGACGCGGGCATGCGCGCCGTGCTGGCGCCGATGGTGGCCGACCGCAGCTTCGTCGAGTCCATTCCCGGCCTGATGCAGGCGCTGCCCGCCGACCTTCAGGCAGAGCTGACCGGCGCGCCGCCGCAGGCTGAGGGCATGCTGGCCCGGCTGAAGGCGCTCCTCTCCGAGCCGCTGCCAGAGGGGATTTCCTATGCCGTGGCCCCCACGATCCCGCACCAGTGTTCCGACCGGCTGATCACCGGCTGCGCCGAACTGGCGGCGGGCCATGACATCCCGCTGCACATGCATATCGCGGAATCGCGCCTTCAGGCCGAGGTCGCGCGGCAGGTCTACGGCGTCTCACCGATCGCGCATCTCGACGATCTCGGCGTGCTGGGGCCCTCCTTCGTGGCGGCCCATGCGATCTGGCTCGACGGCGATGACCTCGACCGACTGGCCCGGGCTGAGGCGGCGGTGGCCCATATCCCGGCCTCGAACTTCCGGCTGGGCACCGGCATCGCGCCGCTGGGGCAGATGCTGGACCGCGAGATGCGGGTGGGTCTGGCGACGGACGGGGCCAATTCCTCCGACGCGCTCAACATGTTCGAGGCGATGCGCCTTGCCTCCGACGCCTCGCGCGTCTGGGGCACGCCGCGCGCCGACTGGCTCTCCTGCGCCGAGGCCTTCCGGCTGGGGACCGAGGGCGGGGCCGATGTGCTGGGCCTGACCAACGCGGGCCGGATCGCCGCCGGGGAGGATGCGGACCTCGTGCTGCTGAACCTCGGCTCTGTCAACTTCCTGCCGCTGACGGACCCGGTGGCGCAGCTTGTGACGGCCGAGAACGGCGCCTCTGTCACCGACGTGATCGCGGCGGGCCGGGTGGTGATGCGCGAGGGCCGGCTGACGACCATCGACATGGCCGACCTGCGCGCCCGGATCGAGGACAAGCTGCCCGCGTGGCATGCGGCCACCGCCGGGGCCCGGGCGCTCTCTGCCCGGATGGAGCCGCTGATCGTGGCCCATTTGGAGGGGCGGGCACAACCCGACCTCGGCTTCACCCGCATGGTGGGGGAGGGGCCGCGATGAGCGCGATCACCCCGCAGGATTTCCGCACCGCCTGTTCGCGCTTTGCCACCGGGGTGACGATCATCACCACCACCGACGGGGCGACTCGCGCGGGGCTGACGGCGAACAGCTTCTCCTCCGTCTCGGTCGAGCCGCCGCTGGTGCTCTGGTCGCTGCGGCTGCAGTCCCGCGCCCGCGACGTCTTCGAACGGGCCGGGCGGTTCGCCGTCAACGTGCTGGCGGCAGAGCAGGCGGAGCTTGCCCGCCATTTCGCGCGCGGCCATGACGATCCGTTCCATGGTCTCGCCCTCGAAGGCCCGGCCAAGGCCATCGCGGGGGATGCGGCGCAGCTGCCGCTGATCCCCGGGGCGCTCGCGCAGCTCATCTGCCGCACGGACCAGATCGTGACGGCGGGTGATCACCTGATCTTCATCGGCGAGGTCGAGGCGCTCACCCAGCGGGTCGGCGCGCCGCTTCTCTTCTACGCGGGCGGCATGGCCGACGGTGCCCCCGCCCTCTGTCAGCCGGACCCCGGCGCCTGACCAGCCATAGAGACCCCCATGACGCTTCCCTATCCTTACCCCGATCCCGCCACGCTGCTGCGCGTGGGCCATATCATGCCCTCCTCGAACACCTGGGCCGAGCCGCTGACCTACGCGATGAACATGCCTGTGGCGGATCGCGTCTCGCAGCATTTCAGCCGGACCGAGGTGCAGACGCTGGCCCTGAATGACGCCTCCAATGCGCATTTCCAGAACGCCCCGATGGTGGCGGCGGCCAAGCTGCTGGCGGATGCGCCCTTGAATTCGTTGGTCTGGAACGGCACCTCGGCCAGCTGGCGCGGGCTGGAGACGGACCAGGTGCTCTGCGAGGCGCTGACCGAGGCGACCGGCGTGCCCGCCACCACCGCCACGCTGGGCTTCTACGAGACCTATCGCCGCTTCGGCTTCAAGGACATTGCCCTGGCGCTGCCCTATACCGCCGACGTGTCGGAGCAGATCGTGGCGGAATACCAGCGGCAGGGCTACAGCGTGCCCAAGGCGGCCTACCTCGGCATCGCCCGCAACGTCGAGATCGGCAACACGCCCGCCGACCGGATGCGGGCGCTGCTGCGCGAGGCGGCCGAGAAGGGCGGCGACTGCATCGCGGTGGTCTGCACCAACTTCCCGGCCACCGCACTGGTGGAAGAGATGGAGGACGAGCTGGGCCTGCCCATCGTCGACTCGATCGCCGTGACCTTCCTCGAGGCGTGCCGCGTTGCGGGCTTCACGCCGAGTTGTCCGGGCTGGGGCAAAATCCTCGCCTGAGCGCCTTGCTCGCCGCAATGCAGCATGACAGATCCGGGGCATGACGACACTGCCCTCACATGACCCCGCAGACCGGGCTGACCGCAGGACCGGACGCGATGGCGGACAGGGGGTGCGATGCTCTTCGTGATCCTCATCCCCATCGTCTTTGTGCTGCTGGCGATCTACGCCAAGCGCGAGACCCGCGATTGCCGCTGGCGTGCCGACCGCACCCGGGACACCGACGAAGGGGCGCTCTACCACTGCATCTACTGCGGGGCGGAGACGCGGACCGCTGATGGAAAACCGCCACAGGTCTGCAACCAGCCCGAGGCCTGAGGTGGGCCGGAATGTGAGCGATAACAACCCTTTGTTCACAGGGGTGTCCCGGCTGCAGGGCGGGTGCGAAAAAAATCGTATCGCGGGTGAAAATACCCTCTTGAAGTGAATCGGCAAAAGCCCGATATGCGCGCTCAAGACGCCAACGCACGCGCCTCTGGCGAGAGGGCATCAGCCCTGCGGTTTACGTAGCGACGGTAACGTCTCCCTTGGAACTGAGCGGTCATATATGGCCGGGTCTATTGGAGATGACCATGAACGCTTACGTCGCCGAATTCTCGGCCCGCGCACCCGTGTACGCATCGCGCGTCGAATCCTTCATCCGTTCGACCACCTTCGACCGCCCGACGCTGGTGCTCGACGTGGATCGCGTGGCCGATCAGTACCACGCGCTCAAGGCAGGCCTCGGCCGTGCCCGCATCCACTACGCCGTGAAGGCCAACCCGACCCGCGAGATCGTGGAGCGTCTGGTCGAGGTCGGCTCGGGCTTCGATGCTGCCTCGCGTGCCGAGATCGAGCTCTGCCTCTCGCTCGGCGCCCGTCCGGATCACATCTCCTTCGGCAACACCGTGAAGAAGCCGCGCGATATCGAATTCGCCTTCCACGCCGGTGTGACCCTCTTTGCCGCTGACGCCGAAGAGGAGCTGGAGAAGATCGCGGCCCACGCGCCCGGCACCTCGGTCTACATCCGCCTGATCGTCGATGCGTCGGAGGCTGACTGGCCGCTGTCGCGCAAGTTCGGCTGCGCCCGCGAAAAGGCCATCGCCCTGATGGACATGGCGCGTGACCTCGGCCTCAAGCCGGTGGGCCTGTCGTTCCACGTCGGCTCGCAGACCAAGCGCGCCACCATGTGGACCACCACGCTCGATCAGGTGGCGGCCGTCTGGCACGCCGCCCGCGACGCCGGCCATGACCTCACGCTGCTGAACATCGGCGGCGGCTTCCCCGCCTACTACGGCGAGGAGATCGAAGGCCCGACGCCCTATGCCGCCAAGGTGATGTCGCTCATCACCGAGCGCTTCGGCGACGTGCCCGACGTGATGGCAGAGCCGGGCCGGGGCCTCGTGGCCGAGGCCGGCATGATCGCCGCCGAGGTGCTGCTGGTCTCGCGCAAGTCGGACAACGACCTGCACCGCTGGGTTTACCTCGACATCGGCAAGTTCTCGGGCCTTGCCGAGACGATGGAAGAGGCGATCCGCTACCAGTTCGCCACGGACCGCGACGGCGATCCGATGGGGGCCTGCATCCTTGCCGGTCCCTCCTGCGACAGCGCCGACGTGCTTTATGAAAAGCGCCCGGTCGAACTGCCGCTGACGCTGAAGGCCGGGGATCGCTTCCTTATCCGCAACTGCGGGGCCTACACGTCCTCCTATGCCTCGGTCGGTTTCAACGGCTTCCCGCCGTTGGACGTGGTCGTCATCTGACATCAACAGGCCAGGGGCCTCGGCGGACATGCGCGCCGGGGCACCGGACCGCGCTGACCGGTCCGACCCTGGGATGCGACCCGACCTTGTAGGCCGGGCGCGGAGGTCGTGGGGCCTCCGCGCCCAATTTGCATCACGGGCCCCTCTGAGGGTGGCCCCGTGTTCCATGTCAATGACAGCAGGGCTTTACGGGGGCGAAGATAGCCGCCAGATTACCCTGCACTCAGACATGATGACTGCCCGCGAGGCAGCAGGACGGCACGATGTTTCGGCTCTATTCCCTGATCTGGCGGCTGACCGGGCCGCGTCAGATGATCCTGATTGTCCTGTCCTTCCTGATCGCCGCACTGGCCGCCGCGCCGCTGAAGTTCCAGCAGGAAATCATCAACATGCTGACCGACGGCACCGGCGATCTGGACCGGCTGCTGCTGAACGGCGCGGGCATGATGTCGGTGATCCTGCTCAGCCTCGGCCTCAAGTGGGTGCTGGGCTACAGCTCGGGCGTGCTGGGGGAGGACGTGATCCGCACGATCCGCAAGCGGCTGCTGCAATCCGCCAGCGAGCACGAGGCAGAGCCGCACCACGTCTCGGCCGGGACGCTGTCCACCGCCATCTCCGCCGAGGCGGAGGAACTGGGCAGCTTCATCGGCGGGGCCTTTTCCGAACCGGTGATGCAGATCGGCACGCTGATCAGCGTGATCGGCTTCGTGACGGCAACCCAGCCACGGCTGGGTCTGGTGGCGCTGGCCATGGTGATCCCGCAGGTGGTGATCGTCCTCATCACCCAGAAACAGGTGAACCGCCTCGTGGGGGAGCGTGTCTGCACCCTGCGCGGCGCGACCGACAAGCTGACCGCGGAACTGCTGGAGGAGGTGGAGGAGGCGGTCATGGCCGACTTCGACCGGATCTACGGCTTCCGGCAGCGCATCTTCGTCTGGAAGCTCTCGACCAAGTTCCTGCTGAGCACGATCAGCGGCGTGGCCACGGTGGCCGTCATCGTGCTGGGCGGCTGGCTGGTGCTGGAGGGGCGCAGTGACGTGGGGACGCTGGTGGCGGCGGTGGCGGCGCTTGGCCGGCTTCAGGGCCCGACCAGCGTGCTGATCACCTTCTTCCGGCAACTCAGCGTGAACCGCGTGAAATTCGACCTGCTGCATTCGCTCATGGGGCCTGCGCGGCAGGCACCGCCTGTGGCCTGACGACACGGAACGAAATCTCCGTGAAGTCAGGAGATTGACCGCTTCGCCCCGCTCGCTAGGCTGACGGAACGGAAAGCCCGAAACGCCGCCGACCGGCGGCAGGTGATGTGGGATCACGCGCCGTGATCCGCTGTGGAGGACACCCGAGTGTTGATGCGTTGTGTAGCGGTTCTGCTGGCCCTGTGCCTGGCAATCGGGGTCGGGTCCGGGGCGGTGCAGGCCCAGGCCCAGTTGATCGTCGATACCTCCGGTAGCGACGCTGCGGATGCCGAGGGCACGACCGGTGGCGTGAAGGTCATCCTGATCGACGAAAACGGCGACGTGTCGGTCATGCAGAAGGGTGAGACGATCACCCCGACGACCCGGACGCCGGGGCAGGGCGGGGGCCGCGGACGCAACTCGGACGAGATGGGCTCCATGCTGATGGATGCCCAGACCGGGGCGAATGTCTTCTGGAAGACGGTGAAGCAGCGGCTCGGCGATCTGCCGGTGGCCTATAACGAGGTGATCTACATCCTGCGGGCGTCCTCGCCCGATGGCACGCTCTGGGCCTTTGCCCGCATCTTCCTGCTGGCCACCGTCGTGCTGATCCTCGGCATCCTCTTCGAGCATCAGATCTTCGGCAAGCTCTTTGCCCGGCGACTTGTGGTGTCACGGGTGCGGCAGGCGCCGGAGGGCTATCTCCAGAAGATGCCCTTCCTCGTCTACCGCTTCGCCATGGGGGCGCTCGGCACGGCGGTGTCGATGATCGTGGGCTTCGTCGCGGGTGTCCTGCTGTTCGGGCGGGCGGAAGACAGCGCCGCGCAGTTCACCGTGACCGTGATCTTCGTGGCCTATTTCATCTTCCGCATGGTCACGCTGCTGTGGCGCATGGTGCTGTCGCCCTTCCTCAGCCAGTACCGCATCCCGCAGTTCTCGGACCGGGACGCCAAGCGGCTGTTCTACTGGCTGACCTTCGGCGCCTTCCTGACGATCTTCACCCAGATGCTGGCGACATGGGTGCTTGAACTGGGGCTGAACGAGGACATCCACCTCGTCATGGTGATGATCTCGACGGTGAGCGTCAGCCTCTACAGCATCGTGCTGATCTTCGTGAACCTGCACCCGATCACCGAGGCGATCCGCGGCGGACGCCCGGTGACCGAAGTCAGCAAGAACATCAAGTGGGCCTCCTACCTCTGGGCACCGCTGGCGCTTGGCTACATCCTGCTGTCGCTGGTGAAGGGCGCGATCTACTCTGTCCGGGGCGAGGCGATCTCGGTCCCGCTGGTCTTTGGCGCCTATGCCACGATCCTGACCGCGCTGATCGTCTTCGGGATCTTCGCCTATTTCATCGAACGCTATTCGGCACGGGCCCGCGAACTGCGCCAGTTGCGCGACGCGGCCGAGGCGGCGGCTGCCGCCAACGCCCCCACCACCACGATGATCGACGGCATGGAGGTCGAGGTCACGGGCCCCGATCAGGCCGCCGCCGCGGCCGCGGCCCTGCGCCGCCAGTACGGGGTGCGCACCTTCGAGGGGCTGGCCTACCGGATGGCGGGGGTGATCGCGCTGATCGGCGGGCTCTGGGCCTGCCTCGTGATCTGGGGCGTGAACACCGATTTCACCCGCACGCCGCGGTTCGAGCGGCTGATGGACATCTCGGTCATCCTCTTCATCGGCTATATCGTCTACCAGACCTTCCGGGTCTGGATCGACAGCAAGATCGCGGCCGAACAGCCCGATCCGAGTGATGCCGAACTGGGGGACGAGGGCGGCCATGGCAGCGCCAGCCGTCTGGGCACGCTGCTGCCGCTGTTCCGCAACTTCATCCTGATCGTGATTGCCGTCTCGATCCTGCTCATCATCCTGATGGAACTGGGGATCAACGTCAGCCCGCTCTTCGCCGGTGCTGGGATCGTCGGTCTGGCGGTGGGCTTCGGTGCGCAGGCTCTTGTCCGCGATATCTTCTCGGGCGCGTTCTTCCTGATCGACGATGCCTTCCGCAAGGGCGAGTACATCGACGTGGGCGACGTGAAGGGGACGGTCGAGACGGTCTCGGTCCGGTCGTTCCAGCTGCGTCACCACCTCGGCGCGCTGCACACGATCCCCTATGGCGAGATCAAGTCGCTGACCAACTACTCCCGTGACTGGGTGATCATGAAGCTGAAGCTGCGCCTGACCTACGACACCGATGTCGAGAAGGTGCGCAAGCTGGTCAAGAAGCTGGGCCTCGACCTGCTGGAGGATCCGGAACTGGGGCCCTGCTTCCTGCAACCGCTGAAATCGCAGGGCGTGATCGAGATGCAGGATTCCGCGATGATCCTGCGGGTCAAGTTCATGACCAAGCCGGGCGACCAGTGGATCGTGCGCAAGCGCGTCTATCAGGAAATCCGCGAACTCTTCGCCCGCGAGGACATCCGCTTTGCCAACCGCGAGGTCACGGTGCACATCGCGGACTCGCGCTCCGACAAGAGCGTTCCGCTCACCGAAGAGCAGAAACGCCAGATCGCAGGCGCGGCGCTGGACATGGATGACGAAGGGGGCGAGGGCGGGATGCCGTCGGACGATGACCGCTGAGGTGCAGACCCGCCCGGATCAGAGCCCGTAGTACGCGCGATACCACTCCACGAAGGCGGCCACGCCTTCGGGCACGTCGGTGTCGGGGCGGTAGCCCGTGACCTGATGCAGGAGCGTTGAATCCGCCCATGTGACCGGCACGTCGCCGGGCTGCATCGGCAGCAGGTTGCGCTGCGCCGTGCGTCCCGTGGCGGTCTCGATGGCCGCGATGAACTCGGTCAGGGGCACCGGCGCGGAATGCCCGATGTTGAGAACCCGGTAGGGGGCCACCGGCGACAGGCCGAGGCGCTCTGCCTCTGCCGCGTCGTCCAGACGGGCCGGGGGCAGGTCGATCAGCCGGCGCAGCGCCTCGCAGAGGTCCGCGATATAGGTGAAGTCGCGCCGCATCTCGCCGTTGTTGAACACGTCGATCGGCTCGCCGCGCAGGATCGCGCGGGTGAAGATCGACATGGCCATGTTGGGCCGGCCCCAGGGGCCATAGACGGTGAAGAAGCGGAACATGGTCACCGGCAGGCCGAAGAGATGGGCATAGGAATGCGCCATGTTCTCGGTCGCCTTCTTGGTCGCGGCGTAGAAGGACATCTGCGTGTCCGTGCGCTCGCTCTCGCTATAGGGGATCTCGCTGTTCGCGCCGTAGACCGAGGAGGAGGAGGCCAGCAGCATATGCGCCGGCGGATGGGCGCGGGCGGCCTCCAGCAACTCGTAGGTGCCGATGATGTTCGCATCGAGATAGGACCGCGGGTCGCTGATCGACTGGCGCACCCCGGCCTGAGCGGCGAGGTGGATCACGATCTCGGGCTGTTCGCTGGCGAAGAGGTCCAGCAGCAGGCCCGGCGTCTCGATCTTGGCGCGCAGGCCCCGGTAGGCGGGATGCGCGCGCAGCTGCGCCTCGCGGTCGCGCTTCAGATCGGCATCGCCCATGTCGGTATGGGCATCCACGCCCACGACGCGGAACCCCTCGTCGAGCAGGCGGCGGCTGATGTGGAAACCGATGAATCCGGCGGACCCGGTAACGAGGACAGTGCGCATGAGGCCTCCGGACGTGTAACGGCGTTCGGGCTATACGCTGCGCCCCGGGGATGCAAGACGAAGCGCCCGCTGGCGGGGGGCGCCCGTCGCCGGGCGGCGGCGGGCAGGTTTTGCAGGCTCAGGTCTCGCTGGGGTCGAGCGCATCGCGCAGCCCGTCACCCATGAAGGAGAAGGCGAGGACGACAATGATGATCGGCAGCATCGGCAGCGCGGTCCAGGGGTAGATCTCGATCGACGACAGGTGCTGTGCGTCGTTCAGCATCACGCCCCAGCTGACCGCCGGTGCGCGCAGCCCGAGGCCGAGGAAGGAGAGCGCCGTTTCCCCAAGGATCATCGAGGGGATCGAGAGCGCCGCCGAGGCGATCAGGTGGCTGCGGAAGTTCGGCAGCAGGTGACGCCGGATGATGCGCGAGGGCTTGGCCCCCATCATCTCGGCGGCCTGCACGAAGTCCTCTTCGCGCAGCGAGAAGAACTTGGCCCGCACGGCCCGCGCCAGCCCCGGCCAGTCCAGCAGGCCAAGGATGATCGAGATCGCGAAGAAGACGGAGACCGGCCCCCAGTGCGAAGGCACCGCCGCGGAGAGCGCAAGCCAGAGCGGCAGTTCGGGGATCGAGCGCAGGATCTCGATCAGGCGCTGGATCGCATAGTCGAGCCCGCCGCCGAAATAACCCGCGATGGCCCCGAAGAAGATGCCGAGGCCCATGGAAATCGCGATCCCCACGAGGCCCACGGTGAGCGAGAGCTGCGCCCCGTAGAGGATGCGCGAGAAGACGTCGCGGCCCAGCCGGTCGGAGCCCCAGAGGAAGACGGTCGTGTCGTCCGGGGCGCAGAAGAGGTGGGTCTGCGAGGGGATGAGGCCCGCCAGCTTGTAGGGATCGCCGGGGCAGAACCAGCGCAGGCTCTGCGGGGCGTCGGTGTCGGCGGTATAGTCCCAGCGGTATTCCGCGAGGTTCGCCTCGCCGCTGATCGGGTAGACGAAGGGCGCGTTCAGCCCGCCGTCGTGGAAGATGTGGATCAGCTGCGGCGGGGCAAAGATATGTTCGGCGTTGCGGGTGTTGGGCCCGTAGGGGGCGATGAAGCCCACGAGCGGCAGCAGCAGGTAGCAGGTCAGCAGGAAGATCGCCGAGATCATCGCCAGACGGTGACGGGCAAAGCGGCGCAGGGTCAGCCGGTGCAGCGACAGCCGGGCCTCGGGCGTATCGGCAAGGGTCGCGAATTCCTCCGGGCGGTCGTCTTCGGGCGCGACGTAGCGGCCATCGTCGAGGCGGATCACTTGCGTTTCTCCCCGATGCGGATGCGCGGATCGAGCATCGCCAGCAGCACGTCCGAGACCAGCGTGCCGATCAGCGTCAGGAAGGCGACGAAGACGAGGATGAAGGCGGCGAGGAACTGGTCCTGCGTCTTCAGCGCGGTCAGCAGGGCCGGGCCGATGGTCTGGAGCCCCAGCACCACCGACACGAGGACCGAGCCGGAGATCATCGCCGGCAGCAGCGTGCCGATGTCCGCCACGAAGGGGTTGAGCGCGGCGCGCAGCGGGTATTTCACCAGCATCCGCGCGGGCGGCATCCCCTTGGCAATCGCCGTTTCCACGTAGGGGCGCGAGAGTTCGTCGAGCAGCGAGGCCCGGAGCCGCTGCATCATCGCCGCCGCCCCGGCGGTGCCCACCACGAAGGTCGGGATGATCAGGTGCGCGAGGATCGAACGCGCCTTCTCGAAGCTCATCGGTTCGTTCTCGAACTCGGGCGCCATCAGCCCGCCGATCGGCAGGTCGAGGTACTTGTGCCCGTAGTAGAAGAGGATGAGCGCCAGCAGGAAGTTCGGCGTGGCCAGTCCGAGGTAGCCGATGAAGGCGGTGGTATAGTCGATCCACGACCGGGCCTTGACCGCGGCGATGACGCCGAGGGTCAGCGCCATGACGTAGACGAAGACGATGGTCGAGAGGTTCAGCAGGATCGTCAGCCAGAGCGCCTCGCCCACGATCTCGCTCACGGGGGCGGAGAATTCGAAGGACCAGCCGAATTGCCCTTGCAGCAGCCCGTTGAACCCGTGCGGCCCCGGCGCGGCGCCGAGCCAGATCAGGTACTGCCGCCACAGCGGCTGGTCGAGCGCGTATTCATGGCGCAGGAATTCGGCCTTGGCGACGCCTGCCTCCTGTCCGGTGGCGCGCAGCTCTGCCAGCTGGTTGGTCAGGTAGTCGCCCGGCGGCAGGTTGATGATCAGGAAGATCAGCGCCGAGACCACCAAGAGGGTCAGCAGCATCGAGACCGTGCGCGAGCCGATGTAGAGCAGCAGTTTCAATTCATCGCTCCTGCCGGGCCGGGCGCGAAGAAGAAGCTGTCAGGATGGTAGACACCGAAATGCGCCCCCGGGTCCCAGGCCCAGAGGCCCTCTTTCGGGACGTTGTGCAGGTCATGGTTCACCACGATCGGCTGCGGCGCGCGGGTGATCAGCCCGATGGCAAAGACCTGATCGGCATGGATGTCGACGATCTCCTGCCAGGCGGCGGCGCGCTCTTCGCGGGTGGCGGCGGTTTCCCAGATCGAGGCCAGGTCCATCAGGCGCTGCGCGGCGGGCATGTCGGGCGCTTCCCCGGCGGCGCCATGGGTCTGGAAGTACTGGCCCCACATCGGCCAGCTGAAGAATTCCTGTTGCTGCGGCACCGCGAAATCCGGCGGCGTGTCGGGCTGGGGCAGGCCGTTGTCCCAGCCGTACCAGACCGCCGCCATGGTCAGCCCGGCAAAGACCCGGTTGCGCAGGATGTCGCGATCCAGAGGGCGCTGGACCAGTTCGACACCGATGTCGCGCCAGGTGTCCGAAAGGATCTGCAGCGCGTCCTCCACCTCCGACCGCTCGCCCGCGGTTTCGATCACGATGCGCAGGGGCCGGCCATCGGGCAGCAGGCGGATGCCGTAGGGCGTGCGCCCGGTCAGCCCCATCTCGTCCAGCAGGGCATTGGCCTCGTCCGGGTCGAAGGTCGCCCACTTGGTCAGGTTCTCGGGGCGGTAGAAAGGGCTCTGCGGCAGGACGGTCATCCCGCCCTCGGCCGCGAGGCCGAAGTAGAGCGCTCGGTTCACCATGTGCCGGTCGATCCCGAGGGACAGCGCCCGGCGGAAGCGCACGTCGCGCAGCAGGGTGCGGAAGGCCGGGTCGGCATAGTTCAGGTTCGGGTAGATCGCGATCTGCGAGGCGGTGCCGTTCTCCCACAGGAGGGTGTCGTAGTTGCCGCCGTCCATCTCGCCCTTCTTGAGGACGGAGATATCCTTGAACGACAGGCCGCGCGCCTGCAGCTGGGTTTCGCCCGCGTTGGCCTTGGTCGCCACGAGGCCGCCGCTGGCCACCAGCATCTCGACCGTGTCGATATAGGGCAGCTGGTGGCCTTCGCTATCGACGCGGTGGAAGTAGGGGTTCCGCTCGAAGAGGAAGCGCGACTTGCCGCCCTCGGTCACCAGTTTCCACGGCTGGAGCGTGGGAATGGCCGGGTTGTCGCATTCGTACATGTTGTCGAACTTGTTGTGCAGCGCGGCCCAGCTGGCGACTTTGACCTCGGCCATCTCGGCCTGAAGGGTCGCGGGATCGGTGTAGCGGGCGTGGTACTGCTTCAGGTAATGCGCCGGGCGATAGATGAAGGGCGGGCGGGCCTGCGCAAGCGCTTCGAGGAAGCGCGGGTTGCGCACCGGCCAGTCGTAGACCACGGTTTCGGCATCGGGGAAGGTGACGGTGGGCAGTTCGCCCTGCGGCCTCAGGAAGGGCTCGGGCCCGGCCGGGGTCAGGTCGGGGTTGTTGACCACGTCCTCCCAGTAGTAGCGGAAATCCTCGGAGGTGAAGGGCACCCCGTCGGACCATTTGTGGCCCGGGCGCAGGTGCAGCGTGAAGCGGCGGCCGTCCTCCACGTCGACACCCTGAAGGATGTCTGGCTGAAGATTGTAGTCCGTGTCGTAGCCCATGAGCCTTGCATAGCCATAGACCGTCATCTGCCGGGTGTCCTTGCGGCGCCCGATCAGCGTGGTGGCGGTGCCGCCGTAGACCCCGGTCTCCTTGCCCGCCGCGGCCATGTCCACCACCAGTGGCACCGTTGGCAGGCGCTCCGCCATGGGGGGCAGCGTGCCGTCGGCGACCTTCTCGGCGAGGGCGGGGACGGGCTGGTAGGCGGCCTGTGCCGCGGCCTGGCCCGGCATGAGGGCGGGCAGGCCCGGCAGCAGGGCCAGGGCGAGGGTCCGCAGCGTACCGCGGACGCGGTGGGTGACGACCTGGGGGAGACGGGGGCTAGGCATGGGCGCGCACCCTGTGAGGGCCCTCGACCGCGCGCAGCGGCGGCAGGGCGTTGTCGGTCAGCCGGTAGGCCGCGGGCCATTCGGCGGGATCACCGGCCCCGCGCGCCACGGCGGCAAGGTCGATGGGGCGCTGCACGTCGGGCTCTGGCTGGGCCGCGATCAGCGCACGGGTATAGGGGTGCTGGGGGTTGTTGAAGAGCATGGCCGGCGGGCCCTGTTCCACGATCACCCCCTGCCGCATCACCGCCACCTCGTCCGCGATCTGCGCGATCACGGCCAGGTCGTGCGAGATGAAGAGGTAGGACAGGCCCAGCTTCTCCTGCAGCTCGGCCAGCAGGTCGAGGACCTGCGCCTGCACCGAGACATCGAGCGCCGAGGTCGGTTCGTCGCAGACGAGGAACTCGGGCCCGATCATCAGGGCGCGGGCGATGGACAGGCGCTGTCGCTGCCCGCCCGAGAAGGCATGGGGATAGCGGCCCAGCATGTCGCCCGACAGGCCGACCCAGCCCAGCACTTCCTCGGCGCGGGCCAGCCGCTCTGCCGGGGTGCCGATGCCGTGGATTTCCATCGGCTCGCACAGGGCCTCGCGGATGCGCATCCGGGGGTTCAGCGTGGAGTAGGGATCCTGGAACACCATCTGCGCCTGCCGCTGGAAGGCCGTCCGGGTCTGGGGTGTCAGCTCATGCACCGCGATCGGCTCGGCGTTGCGGGGCCGGTAGATGACCGAGCCGCCGGGATCGGGGGGCAGGGCGCCAAGCGCGATCCGCGCGCAGGTGGTTTTCCCCGAGCCGCTTTCGCCGGCGATGGCCACGGTGGCCCCGCGCGGGACGGTCAGGTTGAAATCACTCACCGCGGCAAAGGTCTGCGGCCGGGACCAGGGCAGCTTGCTGCGCAGGACAAAGCTGCGGGACACGTTGGTCATTTCCAGAAGCGGCCCGGGCTGCGTCTCCGGCGCGGCGACAGGCGGATCGGTGGGGATCTCGGGCGCGGCGGCGATCAGGCGCTTGGTATAGGAATGCCACGGGCTTCCGAGGATCAGATCGGCACGGCCGCTCTCGACCACGCGGCCCTTCTTCATGACGGCGACCTGATCGGCCATGTTGGCCACCACGCCAAGGTCATGGGTCACGAGGATCAGGGCCGCGCCGGTTTCCGACTGGAGTTTCTTCAGCAGGCCAAGGACCATCGCCTGCGTGGTCACATCCAGCGCGGTGGTCGGTTCGTCCGCGATGATCAGGCGTGGCTTGCCGATGGTCGCCATGGCGATCATCGCCCGCTGGCGCATCCCGCCCGACAGCTCGAACGGGTAGGCGCCATAGACCCGCTCGGGATCGGTGAAGCCCACGGTCTCGAAGGTCCTGAGGACCGTGTCCTTGATCTCGCGGGCGGAGAGGTCGCTGTGCAGGCGCAGCACCTCGCCCACCTGATCCCCGGCGGTATGCATCATCGAGAAGGCGTGCATCGGCTGCTGGAAGATCATCGAGACCTTGTCGCCGCGGAAGGCCCTCAGCGCGCGGGGCGACAGGGTCAGCGGTTCGATCTCGCCCGTGGCGTCGCGGTAGAGGATGGAGCCGGACCGGATCTGCGCCGCCTTCGGCAGCAGCTTGAGAACGGCACGGCAGGAGAGCGTCTTGCCCGAGCCGCTTTCGCCGACGAGGGCCAGTGTTTCGCCGGGGCGCACATCGAAGCTGACGTCATGCAGCACGTTTTTGCCCGGCGCGAAGCCGACCGAAAGCCCCCTGACCTCTAGGATCGGGGCGGGCTGGGGCGCGTCCGTGATATTGGTCATGATGCTGGAAGCGGAACAGGTTTTTCGGAAAGTGGCAAGATGTTTCAGCGCCGCGTTGCCGCACGCCGCAGCAGCTATGCGGTGCCTCCATCGTGCCCCGGCCGCGGGGGGCGGAGCGGGCGCAGGGGCCTTGTCCCCCTGCCGCGGCGCAGGGAGGCGGGGTTTGCGCAGGCGCGGGCCCCGCGGGCCGGTCCGGGCCGCCACGTGGGCGTGGGCGGATGACGCTGGGGAACCGTGGGCTGTCTGTCGCAGGTCACAAATTGCTGGGGGGCAGGGGTTTTCTGCATCTGCAGAAAGTGCATAGGATGCGCGGCAATAGCCAGGGAACGGGGAGCCAGCCATGAGCCGTCTGGACAGATTCATCGAGCGGATGGTGTCGCAACGGGCCAGCATCGATTTCGCGCTGAAGGAAACCGCCGATCTGACCGGTCCCATTCTGGAACTGGGGCTTGGCAACGGGCGCACCTACGATCACCTGCGCGAAAAGGCCGGGGCCGAGAAGATCTATGTCTTCGAACGGGCCGTGGCGGCCAATCCGCTGTCGACGCCGGACGAGGCGATGCTGATCCTCGGCGAGGTGACCGAGACGCTGCCGCAGGCCTTTGCCCGCTTCGGCGCGACGGCGCGGCTGATCCATTCCGATCTGGGCGCGGGCGACGCAAAGGAGAATCTGAAGTTTTCGCGCGCGATTTCCCCGCTGATCGAGCCGCTGGTGGCACCGGGGGGGATCGTCATTGCGAACGACCCGATGTATTTCGACACGCTCGAAGAGCTGCCGCTGCCCGAAGGGGCGATCCAGGATCGCAGTTTCCTCTATCGGCGTCCGACCCGCGCGTGACTGACACCCGTCCCTGCGCCATCCCCCGTCCGGGGTGCGGCAGGGACACAGACGAACGAAGCAACGAATGATGGTCAGTGTGAGTGATACAATCGCAGTGATCGGCATGGGGTATGTCGGTCTGCCGCTTGCGGCGGCTCTCGCGCGGTCAGGCGCGGATGTGGTCGGCTTCGACGTGAAGCGCAGCCATATCGAAAGCCTGCAGCGCGGCATCGACCCGAACGGCGAGGTCAGCACCGCCACGCTGGACGCGGCCGCGATGCGGTTCACCGACGATCCGGCGGATCTGGCGCAGGCCAGCATCTACATCATCGCGGTGCCGACCCCGGTGACCGAGGCCAAGGTGCCCGATCTGGGCCCGATCCGCGCCGCCTGTGCCGCCATCGCACCGAACCTGTCGCGGGGCGATCTGGTGGTGGTGGAAAGCACCGTCTACCCGGGCGTGACCGAGGATGTCTGCGGCGCCGAGCTGGAGGCCGGCTCGGGCCTGCGCAGCGGCACCGATTTCGTGCTGGGCTATTCGCCCGAGCGCATCAACCCGGGCGACGCGGAACATTCGCTGGAGAAGGTCGTCAAGATCATCGCCGCGCAGGATGCCCCGACGCTGGACCGGATGGAGGCGCTCTATACACCCGTCGCGCGCGGCGGGCTCTACCGGGCCTCCACCATCCGCACCGCCGAGGCGGCCAAGATCATCGAGAACACGCAGCGCGACCTCAACATCGCGCTGGTCAACGAATTCTCGCTGATCTTCTCGCGCATGGGGCTCGACACGCTGGAGGTGCTGGAGGCGGCGGGGACGAAGTGGAACTTCCTGCCGTTCCGGCCCGGCCTCGTGGGCGGGCATTGCATCGGCGTCGATCCCTATTACCTGACCTATGCCGCTGAAAGCCTCGGTTACCACCCAGAGGTGATCCTCTCGGGGCGGCGCATCAACGACCGGATGGGCCGTCACGTGGCGCGCAGCCTCGTGAAGGAGATGCTGGCGCGCGGGATGCGCCCGGGCGAGGCGCGGGTGCTGGTGCTGGGGTTCACCTTCAAGGAAGACTGCGCCGACATCCGCAACACCCGCGTGGCCGACATCGTCGACGAGTTGCAGGAATTCTCCGTCACGGCAGAGGTCTACGACCCCCGCGCCAGCGTCGAGGCGATCCGCGAATACTATGGCATCGAGGCGCTCGACGCCCTGCCGGAGGGCCCCTTCGATGCGGTCGTCCTTGCGGTTGCCCATGCCGAGTTCCGCGCGCTCGGGGCGCAGGGCGTTCGGGCGCTCCTCGGTGACAAGGGGCTTGTGTACGATGTGAAGGGCCTCTTTGATAGGTCCGAGGCAGAACTCCGGCTTTGAGGACAGCGGCGTTGGTATTGAGGGACTTGAAGATCGCGGACCGTCTGACTGCCTTCGCCGAAGGCGCGGGCGACGCGCCGCGCGTGTTGTTTTACAGCCATGACACCTTCGGACTGGGTCACCTGCGGCGCTCGCGGGCGTTGGCCACGGCGATCACGGCGGCCTATCCGTCGATCTCTTCGATCATCCTGACGGGGTCCCCGGTAGCGGGGCGGTTCACCTTCCCCGCAGGCGTGGACCACGTGCGCCTGCCCGGCGTGACCAAGAACAGCGAAGGCCAGTACATTTCGCAGACCGCGGGCCTCGACATTGATCAGGCGACGGAACTGCGCTCGGGCATCATCCGGTCCGTGACCGAGAATTACCGCCCCGACATGCTGATCGTGGACAAGGAGCCGACGGGGTTCCGCGGCGAACTGGTGCCCGCGCTGGAATGGCTGCAGGAGAACACCCAGTGCAAGCGGGTCCTCGGGTTGCGCGACGTGCTCGACAGCCCCGAGACGCTACAGGCCGAATGGGCGCGCAAGGGCGCCACGGAGGCAACCGAGCGGTTCTACGACGAGATCTGGGTCTATGGCCTGCAGGACATCTACGACCCGACCGAGGCGCTGCCGCTCTCGCCCGCCTGCCGGGCGCGGATGCACTGGACGGGCTACCTGCGCCGCGACACCGTGCCGGTGAGCGAGCCGGAGGGCGATCCCTACATCCTTGTCACCACCGGCGGGGGCGGGGACGGCGCCAACCTCGTGGACATGGTGATCTCGGCCTATGAACAGGACCCGACGCTGGAGCCGCGCGCGGCGCTCGTCTATGGGCCCTTCCTCTCCGGTCCCGTGCGCGAAGGCTTCGAACAGCGCATCGCCCGGCTGAACGGGCGGGTGCGTACGGTCGGCTTCGAGAGCCAGATCGAAAGCCTCTATGCCGGGGCGCAGGGCGTCATCGCCATGGGCGGGTACAACACCTTCTGCGAGATCCTCTCCTTCGACAAACCGGCGGTCGTCGTGCCGCGCACCTTCCCCCGGATGGAGCAGTACATCCGCGCCAGCCGGGCCGAGGCGCTCTCGCTGATCCGGATGCTGGACGAGCGCCGCGATGGCTTCACCCCCGCGGCGATGATCTCGGCGATCCGGGGGCTGGCCACGCAGCCGCCGCCCTCGGCCGGGCATTACGAGGGGCTCCTCGGCGGGCTCGACTACGTGACGCGGCGCACGGGCGTCCTGCTGCCGCAACTTGCAAAGGCCGCCCCATGAAGGACACTTCTCATGCTGCGGGCCACGCAGCAGGCCCCGGCGACAGGCCCGAGGGGCCGCGCCTTGCCGTCGTCGTGAAGGGCTGGCCGCGCCTGTCCGAGACCTTCATCGCGCAGGAACTGGTGGCATTGCAGGAGGCCGGGCTGGCCTTCGACATCTGGTCGCTGCGCCACCCGACGGACACCAAGACCCACCCGCTGCACGACCGGATCACCGGCGCGCTGCGCTACCTACCGGAATACCTGCATCAGGAACCCGGGCGGGTGCTGCGCAGTGTCGGTGCCGCGCTGCGGATGCCGGGCTTTGGCCGGGCGCTGCGGCTGTGGCTGGCGGACCTGCGCCGCGATCCTACCCGCAACCGGGTGCGCCGCTTCGGGCAGGCCTGCGTCATGGCGCGCGAACTGCCGCCGGGGACCCGGGCGCTCTATGCCCATTTCCTGCACACGCCTGCCTCCGTCACCCGCTACGCGGCGGTGATGCGCGGGCTGCCCTGGGCCGTCTCGGCCCATGCCAAGGACATCTGGACCTCGCCCGAGTGGGAGAAGCGCGAGAAGCTGACCGCCGCCACTGCGGGGGCCGAGTTCCTCGCCACCTGCACCGGCGTTGGGGCCGAGCATCTTGCCGGGCTGGCCGACGATCCGGCCCGCGTGCGGCTGATCTACCACGGGCTCGACTTCGCGCGCTTCCCCGCGCCGCCGAAGCGGGACTGGGCCGCGCCCGGCCCCTGCCGCATCCTCTCCGTCGGGCGACTGGTGGAGAAGAAGGGCTTCGACCGGCTGATCGCCGCGCTTGCGCTGCTAGAGGACGCTCAGTGGGAGTGGCATCACATCGGCGGCGGCGCCCTGAAGGCGACGTTGCAGGCGCAGGCCGAGGCCGCCGGGATCGGCGACCGGATCGTCTGGCACGGGGCGCAGAACCAGCCCTTCGTGATCGAGGCGATGCGGCAGGCCGACATCTTTGCCCTGCCGAGCCGGATTGCCGAGGACGGCGACCGCGACGGCCTGCCCAACGTGCTGATGGAGGCGGCCTCGCAGATGCTGCCGATCCTCTCGACGCCCGTCTCCGCCATCCCCGAGTTCATCGACACCGGCGTCCATGGCGTGCTCAGCGATGACGCGCCCGAGGCGCTCGCCGCCGCGCTGCAGGAGATGATCGCCCACCCCGAACAGCGCCGGGCCTATGCCGAGGCCGCCTATGCGCGGCTCAAGGCAGAGTTCTCCATGGCGCCGGGGATCGCGGTTCTCTACACCCGCCTCGCCGCCATGACGGGGCAGGTGCAGGCGCAGGGCCATGCAGCAGCGGTGCGGGAGGCCGCGCCGGGCAGCCGCCCATGACTGCGATCGCCTTCTATGCGCCGATGAAATCGCCGCGCCACCCGGTGCCCTCGGGCGACCGGGAAATGGCGCGGGGTCTGCTGGCGGCGCTTGCGGGGCTGGGGCAGGGCGGCACGGCTCTGGTGTCGGAATTCCGCAGCTACGAGGGGCAGGGCGATCCCGCCGCGCAGGATCGGCTGCGCGCCGAGGCGCAGGCAGAGGCCGCCCGGCTGATCCAGCGGGGCCGGGCCGAGGGCTGGCGTCTCTGGGCCACCTATCACAATTACTACAAGGCGCCCGACCTGCTGGGCCCCGTCGTCTCCGAGGCGCTCGGCATTCCCTATGTCCTCTTCGAGGCGAGCCGCGCCGACAAGCGGTTGACCGGCCCCTGGGCGGGCTTCGAACGGGCGGCGGGCGCGGCCTGCGACCGGGCGCAGGTGATCTACTGCCTGACGGCGCGGGACCGCGAGGCGCTCGCCGCGGCGCAGCCCCCGGGGCAGGCGCTGGTCCTGCTGCCGCCCTTCCTGAACCGCGAGGCGCTGCCACCGGCGGCCCGCCCGGTGTTGGGGCGGCTGATCACCGTGGCGATGATGCGCGCGGGCGACAAGCTGGCCTCCTATCGCCAGCTGGCCGCGGCGCTTGCCCTTGTACAAGGGGAGTGGAGCCTCGACGTGATCGGCAGTGGCGCGGCAGAGGCCGAGGTGCGGGCGCTGCTCGCCCCCTTCGGCGCGCGGGTGCGTTTCCTCGGCGCCCTGCCGCCCGAGGGTGTTGCCGCGGCGCTCTCTGAAGCTGCGGTCTACGTCTGGCCGGGGGTGAACGAAGCCTTCGGCATGGCCTATCTCGAAGCGATGGCGGCGGGTGTCCCGGTGATCGCCGAGGACCGTCCCGGCCTGCGGGAGATCGTGCCCGCGGCGGGTCTCGTGCCGCAGGGCGACGCCGCCGCCTTTGCCGCGCAGATCGCCGCATGGCTGGGCTGCGCACCCGACCGCGCCGCATTGGCCCAGGCCGCCCGCGTCGAGGTCGCCGCCCGCCACCTGCTGCCCGCCGCCCGCGCGGCGATCCGCGCGGCCCTGCCTGTCATGCAAGGGGAGGCGGGCGCATGATCCGGCTGGGCCTGCTGCGTCACGGGCATACGGAGTGGAACCGCGCCGGGCGGATACAGGGTGCCTCGGACATCCCGCTCGACCCGGAAGCGCGGGCGCAACTGGCCGCGCAGCGCCTGCCCGCCGGGTGGGATGCTGCGACGCTCTATGCCAGCCCGCTGCAGCGCGCGGTCGAAACCGCTCAGCTGGTCGCGGACCGCACCCCGCAGATCGCCCCCGCGCTGCGCGAGATGAGTTGGGGCGACTGGGAGGGGCAGCGCGGGGCCGAGCTGCTGGAGGCCGCGACCACCCCGCGCTATCGCCATATCGAGGACTGGGGCTGGGACTACCGCCCGCCCGCCGGGGAAAGCCCCGCGGACCTGCGCGCGCGCCTTCTGCCATGGCTGGAAACGCTCACCGAAGACGCGGTCCTCGTGACCCATATCGGCGTGATGCGGGTGCTGCTGGCCCTCGCGCATGGCTGGGATTTCTCCGGCGCAGCACCCTTCGCGGTGAAGCGCAACCGGCTCTTCGTGCTGGACTACGAAGCGGGCGTGCTGCGCCCCGGAACGCCGCCCGTGGTGCGGCTGGAGGCCCGCGGATGAAGATCCTGATCGCCGTCACTCACCTGCTTGGTGCCGGGCACCTGACCCGGGCTGCCGCCCTCGCGCGGGGCTTCGCCGGGGCCGGGCACCGCGTCGTCCTCGTCAGCGGCGGGATGCCGGCGGCTCATATCGCCCTCGACGGGCTGGAGGTGGTGCAACTGCCGCCGCTCCGCTCCGACGGGACGGATTTCACCCGTCTGCTGACGCCCGAGGGGCCCGCCGATGCCGCCTACCTCGCCCGCCGCGGGGCGGCGATGGAAGAGGCGGCCCGTACCCTTGCCCCGGACGTGGTGATCACCGAGCTCTTCCCCTTCGGCCGCCGCAGCCTTGCCGCGGAATTCCGCGCCCTGATCGCAGCCGCCCGGCAGGCCAATCCGGCCATCCGGGTGCTCTGCTCGATCCGCGACATCCTCGCCCCGCCGTCGAGCCAGAAGAAGGCCGATCGCACCGCGGCCCTGCTGGCCGATCTCTACGACGCGGTGCTGGTGCATTCCGATCCCGCCATCGTGCCGCTCTCGCTCAGCTGGCCCGTCACGCCCGAGGTGGAGGCCAAGCTGCGTTACACCGGCTTCGTCGTGGCCGGGGCCGAGGCCCCCGCGCCGCAGGCGCGCGGCCGCGAGGTGCTGGTCAGCGCCGGGGGCGGCAGCGTCGGCCGTCCGGTCTTCGAGGCCGCCGTCGCCGCGGCGGGCCTTGCCCCCGATCTCGACTGGCACCTGCTGGTCGGCGGCGCGGATGCGGCGCAGGTCTGCGCGGGCCTTGCGCAGGACGCCCCCGCCAACCTGCGGGTGGAGCCCGCCCGGCCCGACTTCCGCACCCTGCTGGCCCGGGCCGGGGCCTCTGTCAGCCTCGCGGGCTACAACACCGCCATGGACCTGATCCTGACCGGCGTGCCCGCCGTGCTGGTGCCCTTCGACGCGGGCAGCGAGACCGAGCAGGGCCTGCGGGCCGAGGGCCTCGCACGGTTGCCCGGCTTTACGGTGCTGCGCGCGGCAGAGGTCACGCCCGAGGCGCTCGTCGCCTCCGTCCGTCAGGTGATGGCCGACACGCCCCGCCCGCGCGGCGGCTTCGCCCTCGACGGGGTGGGGGAGAGCCTGCGGATCGTCGCGCAGATGGGAGAAGCATCATGAGCCTCTGGTCCGCTGTCCGCGAGGAACTGGCGCTCTGGCGCGCCGACGGCCGTGTCCTGCCGGTCTGGTGGCGCGATGACGACGCGGTGGCCGCCACGCCCGAGCTGGACCGTCTGGCGCAGGAGGCGCGCGCTTACGGCCTGCGCGTCGATCTCGCCGTGATCCCCGGGCGGCTGGAGCCCTCGCTGGCGCCCGCACTCGCCGAGGGGCCGTTCAGCGCCCTCGTGCATGGGCTGCGTCATGAGAACCACGCGCCTGCCGACCACAAGAAGGCGGAGTTCGGCGACACCCGCCCGCTCTCCGACCGGCTGATCGAGGCGCATCAGGGCCTCGCCACCCTGCGCGCCCGGATCGGCGCGCCGCTGCTGCCGGTCTTCGTGCCGCCGTGGAACCGGATCGGCGCGGATATGGCCCCGGGGCTGGCGCAGATCGGCTATCGCGGCCTCTCGACCTTCCGCCCGCGCGCGGCGGTCGAGGCGGCGCCTGGCCTCGTGCAGCTGAACACCCATCTCGATCCGATCGACTGGCGCGGCACCCGCAGCGCCGTCGCGCCCGAGGCCTTCGCCGCCGAGACGCTACGCCTGCTGGAGGACCGCCGCAGGGGCCGCACCGATGCCGGGGAACCTCTGGGCCTGCTGACCCATCACCTCGTCCACGACGCAGCGATCTGGTCGCTGGTCCGCGCGTTCTGGGAGGTGCTGCTGGAGGGGCCGGTGGAGCCGGTGGCGCTGGAGGATTATCTGCCGCAGGGGCGTGCGCCGGTGGCCTGAGATCGGTGGCGGGGGCGTCGCCCCCCGATCCGTGCCCTCACCCCGTGCCCAGCGGCTTGGTGATCAGGATCCACTCTGCCACCTCGCTCTCCCAGCCGTCCTTCTCGCAGGGCCGCCGTGCCACTTCGCCATAGCCGTGCCGGTCATAGAGCCGCCGCGCCCCGGTGTTGCTGTCCGCCACGATCAGGCTCATCAGCGCCAGCCCCTCGTTCCGGGCCAGTTCTTCCGCGATCCCCAGCAGGCCGCTTCCCAGCCCCCGGCCGCGGTGGCCCGGGTAGGTCGCCAGCACGTTCACGTACCAGCTGTCCGGGGCGAGGTTCTCCAGCTCCTGCAAGGGGCGGAAGAGCGCAGGCATGTCGTCGGGGATCGGCTCGGGATCGGGGCCGATGACATAGCCGGTGAGGCCCGCCACCGCATGTCCGTCGTGATCCGCCACGATGATCTCGCCTGCCATGGCCTTGGCGGCCTGCCGTCGGCGGCCGACCTCCCAGGGGTCCTCGCCGGGGCCTGCCAGCCCCTGCCAGACGACGAGAGGCAGCCCCTCGCCGGCAAAGAACACGAGGTCGGCCAGCTGGGCCGCATCCTCGGCGGTGGCGAGCCTGTAGGGCTCATGCAGGGTCAGGGTCATCTCCGGCTCTCCTCCCGGTCGCGACAGATACGCCGCCGGACCAGCATAGCAGGTTTCCCCCTCCGCCGCGCCTGCCGTGACGGGGCGGGCGGTCAACCGCCGTCGCGCACGTCCGCCCATTCGGGGTGCCGCCGGAACTGCGTCGCCGCGAAGGGGCAGAGCGGCAGGATCTTCCAGCCGCCCGCCCCGGCGTCCGCCACGGCCCGCAGCACGAGGGCCAGCCCGACGCCCTGCCCACGGAAGGCATCGGGCACTCCGGTGTGGTCGATGATGATCAGCCGCGCGCTGGCGCGGGAATAGGTCATCTCTGCCTCATCGCCGCCGTCGCGGTAGAGGTAGCGCCCCTTGCTGCCGGTCTCTTCCAGTTCGATGCGTTCGCTGTCCATGCTCGTCCTCCTGATCGCGCGGCCCCAGCCTGCGCGCCCGGCGCCGATGTCGCAATCTGCTTGATCGCACAGGCGCTGCGCGACATCTTTCCGCCATGACCCAGACCCATGCCCCCCTCGATGCCGAGCTGCGCCGCGCCATCGCGCCGGTGATCTGCTATCCCACCAACAGCCTGCCGCAGCCGGACCTGCCGCTCTATGCCCGGGCCCGCGCCACCGCGACGAAGGCGGGCGAGACCCTCGTGCCCGCCCGCGACGGCGGCAACTTCGAGGTGCCCGCCGGCAGCTTCTTCCGGATCACCTGCACCGGTGGCCCGCAGGTGGGCGATCTCAACCTCTGGAATGCCCATGACCTCTCCGAGGGGTTCTACTCCGGCAAGACCCGCGCCCTGCACGGCACCCATCTGACGGTCGGAGACCGGCTCTGGTCGCGTTTCCCGCACCTGCGCCCGATGGCGACGATCACGGCGGACACGCTCGACTGGTACGGCACCGATCCCCACGGCGGCCGGGTGCACGACGTGATCGGCACCCGCTGCGATCCCCATACCAACCATCTGCTGACCGGCCAGCACTACCACCACTGCTGCCAGTCCAACCTCACCCGCGCCCTGGCCGCGGCCCGCGGGCTGCCGCTGGCGGAGGCCGAGGTGACCACCCACGACGTGCTCAATGTCTTCATGTGCACGGGCTTCACCCCTGAGGGGCGCTACTTCATGAAGGCCAGCCCCGTGCGCCCCGGCGACTACCTCGAGTTCTTCGCCGAGATCGACCTGCTGGGCGCGCTCTCCGCCTGCCCGGGCGGGGATTGCAGCGCGGAACATTCCTCCGACGCCGCCCCCTGCCACCCGCTTCTGGTCGAGGTCTTCACCCCCGATCCCGCCAGCCTCGCCGGCTGGTCCATCCCCGCGCGCAACGGCTACGACGGCACCCACGGCACCTGAGGCCCCTGCACCGCGCGCAAGACAGGCCTCCACTGCGATTTCCGTTTCCCAAATATCCTCGGGGGGAATTGGCCCCGGAGGGGCCAAGGGGGGGCAGACAGCCCCCTAACCCGGCCGCCGCCCAAGCGGCACCACCGGGGTCAGGCGAAGGCCGCCTCCAGCGCGATCTCCACCATCTCGCCAAAGCTCGACTGCCGGTCCGCCGAGGGCAGCGCCTCGTGGCGCAGCAGGTGGTCCGAGACGGTCAACACGGCAAGCGCCCGGCAGCCGTAGCGCGCGGCGACCGTGTAGAGTTCCGCCGCTTCCATCTCCACGGCGAGGATGCCGTGGCGGGTCATCTGCTCGTTCAGGTCGGGGCGTTCGTCATAGAAGACATCGGCCGAGTAGATCCCGCCCGCGTGGACCCGCGTGCCCTTGGCCTGCGCCGAGGCCCAGGCTGCCTGCAGCAGACCGTAATCCGCGCAGGGGGCGAAGTTCAGCTCCTTGAAGAAGCCCTTCGACGGGGTCGAGATCGTGCTCGCCGTCATGGCGAGGATCACGTCGCGCAGCTGCACCGCCTCCTGCATCGCCCCGCAGGAGCCGATGCGGATCAGGGTCTTGGCGCCGAGATCGCGGATCAGCTCGTTGGCATAGATCGAGAGCGACGGCATCCCCATGCCGGAGCCCTGGATCGTGACCCGGTTGCCCTTCCACGTGCCGGTGTAGCCCAGCATGCCGCGGACCTCGTTCACCAGTTTCACGTCCTCGAGGAAGGTCTCCGCGGCCCAGCGGGCGCGGTAGGGGTCGCCGGGCATCAGGACGGTTTCGGCGATGTCCTGCGGTTCTGCGCCGATGTGGATGGTCATGAGGGGCTCTTCTCCGTGATCGTCGTGCGTGCGCCGGGATCATCGGCGGGCGCGGCGGCTTTGTCCATCCTCGCCCCGTCGTCAGGCTGGCCGTCCGCAGGGGCGTCCTGTCCCCCGTCGCGCGCGCCGCTGGCGCCATCCGCGACGGCGCCATGCAGGGTGACGCTGTCGGCCAGCACGGGGTGGGCGGCAAGCGCGGGGGCCAGCACTTCGCTTTCGAGCAGGGCGCGGGTTTCGGCGGCCAGCTCGGCGGGCAGATCGCCCAGAACCCCCTTGCGGGCCGACAGCACGATGCGGCGTGAGAGCGGCGCGAAGGGCAGGGGGTGAATCTCGAGATCCGGCATCAGCCGCCGGGCCCGCATCAGGGCCAGCGGCGGCAGGATCGTCCAGCCCGCGCCGCGGGACACGATGGCGAGGATAGCGTGGTAGCTGTCCAGTTCGAAGCGATGCGACAGCGTCAGGTTCTGCTGCGCCAGATGGGTCTGGATCAGCCGGCCCATGTAGTGCCGCGTGGTATAGAGCACGAGCGGGCGGTCCTGCAGCTGCGGCAGCAGCGGGGCCTCCGCGTCGAGCGCCCCGCGCGCAGCGGCCACGACGAAGCCCTCGGTCAACAGCGGATGCCGTTCGGCCCAATCCTCGGTCCCGCCCATCTCGGCGGCGACCACGAGGTCGAGCGCCTCCGATTCCATCTGGTCATGCAGGTAGTGGCTGGCCCCGGTTTCCAGCAGGAACTGGCAGCCGGTCAGCCTGTCGGCCATACGGGTCAGTAGGGCAGGGGTGACGTCGGCCTCGAGGTCCTCGATCATCCCCAGCCGCAGCCGGGTCAGGCGAAAGCGCCCGGCCTGCGCCAGTTCCGCGCGCGCCTGTGCGGCCTCATTCAGGATGGATTGCGCCCGGCGGCGAAAGACCTCGCCCTCGGGCGTCAGCTCCAGCGGGCGCGCGGAGCGGATCATCAGCGTGACCCCGAGCGCCGCCTCGAGGTTGGTCAGCTGCTGGCTGACGGCCGAGGGACTGGCCCCCAGCCGCCGTGCGGCGACCGAGATGGATCGTTCCTCGACCGTGGCCACGAAGACCTCGATCCCCCATAGGGTGATCCGTCCGGCGGGCGCGGTCATGGGCAATCCCTCTCGGGGTTACTCGTCCATGTCGGACAGTTTCTTCTGCAGTTCGGCGAGCTGCTTCTTGATCGCGGAGAGGTCGTCCTTCTCCTCGGTCTTTTCTTCCTCGCGGCCGGGGCCGGACCAGTTGTTGGCAAAGCCCGTGGTCATCGCCTTCAGGAAGGCTTCCTGCTGGGCCTGCATGGCCTCGAACCCGGGCATCTTGGCGGCCATCGGGTTCATCTCCAGCATCTTGGACTGGCCGTCCCGCAGCATCTCGAAAGAGGCGGCAAGGAACTGCGGCACCACCGACTGGGCCTGGGTCGTGTAGCTGCGCACGAGGTCCGTCAGGACGGCGAGCGGCAGGACATTTTCGCCGCGGCTCTCATGCTCTGCCACGATTTGCAGAAGGTATTGACGGGTCAGGTCGTCGCCGGATTTCAGATCGACGATCTGGACTTCGCGACCCTCGCGGATGAACCCCGCGATGTCGTCGAGCGTAACGTAATCAGACGTCTCCGTATTATAGAGACGGCGCGAGGCATAACGCTTGATCAAAAGAGGCTTGCTGGTATCTGCCACGGAAAACCCTCCCAAATGCAGCACTGCAGCGAAGCTTAAGTCAGCTTAGATAAAAAAGAAAGGGCGGGCACGTGGCCCGCCCAATCATCTGGCGCCCCTGATCAAGGGGGAGGAGCTACCGGGGCGCCGAGAGCGTTCCGGCCCTTCGCATCCGTATGGATCGGAAGGCCGGGGTGCTGTCGCGACTTACTTCGCGGCCGCTTTCTTGGCGGCAGTCGTCACGTCCTTGGTTGCCTTCTGAACGGCAGCCGAGGCTTCCTCGGTCATGTCCTTGCCGGCAGCCATCATCAGTTCGACGGTTTCCGACTGCAGCTTCTTTGCGATTTCTGCAAAGGCCGACATGTATTCCGAGGTTGCTTCGGCTTGGGCCGAGGCGAAATCGGTGATGGCTTTGGCGTAGTCTGCGGGCTCGGCCTTGGCTTTGGACAGGTCTGCCAGCTTGGTCAGGGTGTCCTTGGTCCATTTGGTCGAGACTTCGGTCGACTTGTCGGCGGCTTCCAGAGCGACGGCCGACATCTTCTCACCCAGCGATGCTTGGGTTTTGAAGGCGTCATCCATGACCGACATGTCCACGGGGAAGGCCCCCATCATGTCTTTCATCATGGTGGTGAAATCTTGAGTCTTTGCCATTGGTCTTTCCTCTCTTCGCTGTCCGGGCGGGCGGTCCCGGGGGTCATTTGCTGTTGAGAGGAATATGAATGCTGCGCCGCAGAAAATCAAGTCTTTCTTGCTGCGACGCAGAATATTTACACGGCCCGTCGGCGTCAGCTGGCCGCCATCATGGTCACGTATTTGCCCGGCGCGGGTCCGGTCGGGGGGTGGTTTTCATCGCCAGGTTCCCTTGCGGCAACCATTTTTCCCGATTTCTTGCCCAGCCATTCGGCCCAGCGGGGCCACCACGAACCCTCGTTGTAGGTCGCCCCGGCCAGCCAGCCATCGGCATCCTGCGACAGGTCCTCGTTGGTGTAGTGGCCGTATTTCTTCTTCGTGGGCGGGTTCACGATCCCCGCAACGTGCCCCGATTCGGAGACGATGAAGGTCCGGTCGCGCGACTTCGTCATCTGGTAGCCGCGGTAGCTGTCCTTCCACGCCGCGATGTGATCGCGCTCGCAGGTGACCGAGAAGGTGGGCACGGCGATGTCGCTGACATGCAGCGTCTCGCCGAAAAGCTCGATCCCCGTGGTGGTGAACTCGTTCCCCTGGCAGAGCTGGCGCAGATACTGGATCGCCATCTTGGCCGGAAGGTTGGTGCCGTCCCCGTTCCAGTGCAGCAGGTCGAAGGCGGGCGGGGCCTCGCCCATCATGTAGCTGCGGATCGCCGGGCCATAGATCAGGTCGTTGGATCGCAGGAAGGAGAAGGTGCGCGACATGATGTGGCTGCGCAGCACACCCTTCTCCCGGACCTCCGCCTCGATGGCGTCAACGAAGTCGTTCTGCAGGAAGGGCGTGAACTCCCCCTGTTCCGAGAAGTCGGTCAGCGTGGTGAAGAAGGTCGCCGACTTCACCGACTTGTCGCCGCGCTTCTTCATGAGCGAGAGCATCAGGCTCGTCGTCGTGCCCGCGATGCAATAGCCCACCACGTTCACCTGCTTTTGCCCGGTGATCGCCTTGGCCTCGTTGATCGCGGTGAGGAAGCCCTCTTCTATATACTCCTCCATCCCCACGTCCCGGTAGGTCTCGTCCGGGTTGATCCAGGACACCACGAAGAGCGTGAAGCCCTGATCGGTGATGTACTTGATCAGGCTGTTCTGCGCCTTGAGGTCGAGGATGTAGAACTTGTTGATCCACGGCGGGAAGATCACCAGCGGGATCGCGTGCACCTGTTCGGTGGTCGGCGTGTACTGGATCAGCTCCATCATACGGTTGCGATAGACGACCTCGCCCTTGGTGGAGGCGATGTTCTCGCCCATCTTGAAGGCCTTGTCGTCGGCCAGCTTGACGAGGAACTGGCCCTTGTTCGCCTCGATGTCGCTGACGAGGTTCTCATAGCCCTTCACCAGCGACTCACCCTCCGTCTCGATCGCGCGTTCCAGCGCGTCGGGGTTGGTGGCGAGGAAATTGGTCGGCGCCATCATGTCGACGATCTGGCGCGCGAAATATTTCAGGCGGCGCTTCTCGATCGGGTCGAGGTCCTCGGCGTCCTCCACCGCCTTGGAGATCGCCTGCGCGTTCAGCATGTACTGCTGCTTGATGAAGTTGAAGTAGGGATGGGTCTTCCACAGCGGGTTGGAAAACCGCCGGTCTTCCGGGGTCGAGTCGGGCGGTGCCTCGAATTTTCCCTTGGCCAGTGTCTGCTGTGCCTCAAGAAAATGTTTGACCGATTGGCCCCAGAACTCCAGCTGGTGCTCGAAGATGCGCGCCGGGTTCTCCATCGACTGGGCCCAGTAGGCATTCGCAGCATCTGCGAAAAGCGCGGTGTCGGGGGCGTTTAGCCCCGGGTTGGGCGTATCGCGCTTGGCCACCGCGGTGAAGAGGCGCTGCGTCAGCTCCTCCACCTTTGCGAGGTTCTCGTCGATCCGTTCCTTGGTGTCCGACGGGGCGTTGCTTTTACCCTCGGACGAGTGATCGGTTGCCATAGTGCCAAATCCCCCCTATTTTTCTGCCATGCAGCAAACGCAGTCGCGGCGCCAGCTCGGGGGGGCACCGCAGGCCGCGCGGGGCTTGCCCGAACAAGGAGACGCAATATGCGCTTTATGGCAACCTACGACCTTATGGAGACCATTCGCAACACGAACCAGTGGATGGCCTCCTCCGCCTCTTCGATTACCTCCTATCCTGCCTTCGCCGCGATCCCGAACCCGGCCCTGAAACTCTTCGGTGCCTGGGGCGAGGTGATGGAGCGTTCCTACAAGCGGATGGTGACCAAGCCGAGCTGGGGAATCTACACGGTCACCTGCGCTGACGGGCGCGATCACGTCGTCTCGGTCGAGACGGTGCTCAAGCGTCCCTTCGGCGACCTGATCCATTTCCGGGTGCAGGGCCGTGAAGAGAAGAAGCGGAAAATCCTGCTCGTCGCCCCGATGTCCGGCCACTACGCGACGCTTTGCCGCTCCACCGTGCTGAGCCTTCTGCCCGATTGCGAGCTTTACGTGACCGACTGGCACAACGCGCGCGACATCCCTGTCTCCGAGGGCAAGTTCGACGTTGAGGATTACACCCTCTACCTCGTCGACTTCATGAAGGAGCTCGGCCCCGACACCAACGTCATCGCCATCTGCCAGCCGGCGCCGCTGACGCTGGCCGCCGTGGCCTACCTCGCCGAGGAAGCGCCCGAGGCGCAGCCCGCGACCATGACGCTGATCGGCGGCCCGATCGACCCGGATGCCACCCCGACCGAGGTGACCGACTTCGGCAACCGCGTGACCATGGGCCAGCTCGAAGAGACGATGATCCAGCAGGTCGGCTTCAAGTATGACGGCGTGGGCCGCAAGGTCTATCCGGGCCTGCTGCAGCTGACCTCCTTCATCGCCATGAACGCCGATCGCCACGCCTCGGCCTTCGTGGACCAGATCTTCCGCGTCGCCCGCGGCGAGGCCTCGGACCACGATCACCATAACCGCTTCTACGACGAGTATCTGGCGGTGATGGACATGACGGCGGAATTCTACCTCTCGACGGTGGAGCGGATCTTCAAGAACTGCGAGATCGCCAAGAACGAGTTCACCGTGAACGGCAAGAAGGTCGACATCGGCGCGATCACCACCGTCGCCGTGAAGACCGTCGAGGGCGAGAAGGACGATATCTCGGCCCCCGGCCAGTGTGTTGCCGCGCTGCGGCTGATGACCGGCGTGCCGGACAGCAAGAAGAGCGAACACCTCGAACCGGGCGCGGGCCACTACGGCATCTTCGCCGGCTCGTCCTGGCGCAACAACATCCGTCCGCTGGTGCTGGAGTTCATCGACGCCAACGCGCGCAAGCCGCTGGCCAAGCCGCAGCTCGTCATCAACGAGTGACGCGGCAGACCCTGTCGGAGCTTTTGGACGGCCGCCCCCCGGGGCGGCCGTTTCGCGTTCCGGCCCGGGGCAGGGGGCGCTCAGATCAGCAGCCCGGCGGCCCCTTCATGGCGCAGCAGCGCGACCTTGGTCTCGACCCCGCCTGCTCCGGAGAACCCGCCAAGGCCAGTCGCCCCCAGCACCCTGTGGCAGGGGATGATCACCGGGATCGGATTGCCGCCGCAGGCCTGCCCGATGGCCTGCGCGGGCCGTCCCAGCCGTTTCGCCAGATCGCCATAGGTCCGGGTCTCGCCAAAGGGGATCGCCGCCATCTCGGCGCAGACCGCCTGCTGCAGGGCCGATCCTGCCACCCGCAAGGGCAGGTCGAAGACCTGCCTACTGCCCTCGAAATAGGCAGAGAGCTGGCCCGCGGCCTCCTCCAGCAGGGCGGCATCGGCGGCATCGCCCTCGCTCTCGGGCAGGCTGTCCCAGCCCAGCCGGGTGATCGCGCCCTCCCGTGCCTCCAGCACCAGACGGCCGACGGGGGTATCGATCGCGCGCAACATCGGCGCATCCTGCCCCTTGCACCGGGGCCCGGCAAGGGCCAAGGGAAGGGCGTGGGTCGCAACGTCTTCCGGGAATGTCGTTTCCGGCGCTGACGCTGGCCCGCAATCCGGCACATTGCCTGCAACACCGCCAGCTCACGAGGACCCTCCATGACCAGCATCGCCCTGACCGTCCAATGCGAAAGCCGCCGCGGCATCGTCGCCGGTATCTCGGGCTTCCTCGCCGAGCACGGCTGCAACATTTCCGACAGCCACCAGTTCGACGATCAGGAGACCGGCCAGTTCTTCATGCGCGTCACCTTCGCCAGCGAGACCGGCGCCAGCCAGCCCGACCTCGAGGCCGCCTTCGCCCCGCTGGCGCAGGAGTTCGGCATGACCTTCGCCTTCCACGACCAGTCGGAGAAGATGAAGGTCATCATCATGGTCTCGCGCTTCGGCCACTGCCTGAACGACCTGCTCTACCGCTGGCGCATCGGCGCGCTGCCGATCGACATCGTGGCGGTGATCTCGAACCACATGGATTACCAGAAGGTCGTGGTGAACCATGACATCCCCTTCCACTGCATCAAGGTGACGAAGGAGAACAAGCCGCAGGCCGAATCCGCGATCATGGACGTGGTGCGGGAAACCGGCGCCGAGCTGATCGTGCTGGCCCGCTACATGCAGATCCTCTCGGACGAGATGTGCCAGAAGATGTCGGGCCGGATCATCAACATCCACCACTCCTTCCTGCCCTCCTTCAAGGGCGCGAACCCCTACAAGCAGGCCTACGAGCGCGGCGTGAAGCTGATCGGTGCGACGTCCCACTACGTGACCGCCGACCTCGACGAGGGTCCGATCATCGAACAGGACACCGTCCGTGTCACCCATGCGCAATCGCCCTCGGACTATGTCAGCCTCGGCCGCGACGTAGAGGCGCAGGTGCTGGCCCGCGCGATCCACGCGCACATCCACCACCGCGTCTTCCTGAACGGCAACAAGACCATCGTCTTCCCGGCCTCGCCGGGGGGCTATGCCTCCGAACGCATGGGCTGAGGCCCGGGGACGGCGTTGATTGCATGGGGGCCGGGGCAGACCCGCGGCCCCCATTTTCGTTTCCCAAATATCCCCGCCGGAGGCTAGAATCTCTCAGCCTCCGGTGCCGATCTCGGGCAGCCCGCTCAGGCGCGCCACGCATTCGGCGGTGTTCTTCGTTCCCAGCTTCTCGTTCAGCTTCGCCCGGTGCGCCTCGACCGTGCGCGGCGAGATCGTAAGCAGCCGGGCGATGTCCTTCGAGGTCCGCCCCTCGGTCAGCAGCATCGCCACCTGCCGCTCCCGGCGCGTCAGCTGCACGAGGGGGCGGCTCTCCGAGATATCCGTCATGCACCAGACCGCGCGGGCGAAGGGATCGCCGGGCGTGAGCGAGCGGCCCTCGACCCGGCACCAGAAATGGCTCCCGTCGCGGCGGCGCATGATGCGGGTGTCGCCATAGCGCCCGGTCTCGCGCATCTCGGCCTGTCCGATCTCGCCGATGCGGCGGTATTCCTCGGCAGAGGGGTAGAGCCGTGACAGCGACTTCCCCGCGAGGTCGGCGGGCGCATAGCCGAAGATCGCGGCGAATTCGCCGTTGCAGGTCTCGATCTCCCGGTACCGGGTGACGGCTAGGCCCACGGGGGCGAGGTCGAAGGCGAGGCGCATCGCCTCCAGCCGGTCGGTCACGCAGCACCTCCTCCGAAACCGCGTAGTTTTCCCAATGGGCCTTTGCGGCCCCTCGGGTCTACTATGACCGTCAGCTAGTGGAGGAGACAAGATGGACACCAAGGACGCCTGCATCGTCGGCTGGGGGCACACCCCCTTCGGCCGCCGCGAGGAAGACCTAGAGGGGCTGATCGGCCTCGCCGTGAAGGAAGCGATCGAGAGCGCCGGGATCGAGGCCTCCCAGATCGACGGGATCTGGCTGGGGCATTTCAACGCCGGGATGGTGCGCGACGGCTTCGCCTCCTCGCTGGCCCTGCAGGTGGATGACGCGCTGCGCTTCACCCCCGCGACCCGCTGCGAGAATGCCTGCGCGAGCGGCTCGGCCGCGCTCCATGCGGCGCGCAATGCGATCCGGGCGGGCGAGGCAAAGGTGGCGCTGGTGATCGGGGCGGAGAAGATGACCGCGCTGGACACCGCCGGTGTGACCGATGCGCTGATGCAGGCGGGCTATGCCAAGGAGGACGACGGGCAGAGCTTCCCGATGATCTTCGCCCGCTTCGCGGAGAGCTATTTCCAGCGCTACGGCGATCATTCCACCACGCTGGCCAAGATCGCCGCCAAGAACCACCGCAACGCGCTTGCGAACCCGCTGGCCCATCTGCGCAAGGATCTGGGCGAAGAGTTCTGCAACACGGTGAGCGACAGGAACCCGATGATCGCGCCGCCCTTGCGGATGAGCGATTGCTCCCTGATCTCGGACGGGGCGGCGGCGCTGATCCTCGTGGCCGACGACATGGCAGCGGAGTTCGACCACGCCATCGGCTTCCGGGCGGCGGTGCAGGTGAACGACTACCTGCCCATGTCCCGGCGCGAGCTGCTGGATTTCCCCGGCCCGGCAGAGGCCTTCCGCCGCGCCTATGCGGCCGCGGGCGTGGGGGTGAAGGACCTCTCCTTCGCAGAGGTGCATGATTGCTTCACCATCGCCGAGCTGCTCAGCTACGAGGCCATGGGGCTGGCGCCCAAGGGGCAGGGCGCGCGCGCCATCGAGGAGGGCACCGTGCTGAAGGGCGGCGCCCTGCCGGTGAACGTCTCGGGCGGGCTCAAGGCCAAGGGGCATCCGGTGGGGGCCACCGGGGTCTCGATGCATGTGCTGGCCGCGCGGCAGCTGGCCGGGCAGGCGGGCGAGATGCAGCTGCCCGGGGCCGAGCTGGGCTGCGTCTTCAACATGGGCGGCTCGGGCGTGGCGAACTATGTCTCGATCCTCGAAAGGGTCGGGGGCAAGGCATGAACCCGGCCGAATGGCTGGCCCGCAGCGCCGCGCGCGATCCCGCGCGCCCGGCGCTGCTGGCGGGGCGGGAGGTCGTCGCGGATTATGGCGCTTTCGCCGCCCGGGCGGCTGCCGTGGCAGGGGGGCTGGCGGCGCGCGGGATCGGGCCCGGCGACCGGGTGGCGGTCTTTGCCAAGAACAGCCCGGAGTACCTAATCGCGCTCTATGGCATCTGGTGGCGCGGCGCCGTGGCGGTGCCGGTGAATGCCAAGCTGCACCCGCGCGAGGCGGCTTTCATCGTGGAGGATGCAGGCGCTGCGCTGCTGCTCTGCGATGAGGGCTATGCGGCGGCGCTGGAGGCGCTCTGCCCGGGCTGCGCGGTGGTTCCCCTCGGCGGGGCGTCGTGGCAGGCGCTGGAGGCCGCGCCGCCGCAGGTGCTGCCCCATGCCACGGCGGCGGAGGAGCTGATCTGGCTCTTCTACACCTCCGGCACCACCGGCAAGCCAAAGGGCGTCATGCTGGAGGCGCGGCATCTGGAGGCGATGACGCTGGGCTATTTCGCCGATGTGGACGCGGTGACGGCGCAGGACGCGGCGCTCTATGCCGCGCCCATGTCCCACGGCGCGGGGCTCTACAACTTCATGCATGTGATCATGGGCGCGCGCCATGTCATCCCGCTCTCGGGCGGGTTCGACGCCGGCGAGGTGCTGGAGCTTGCGGCGGATCTGGGCAATGTCTCGATGTTCGCGGCGCCCACGATGGTGCGGCGGCTGGTGGACGTGGCGCGGGCGCGGGGCAGCCGGGGCGAAGGGCTCAAGACCATCGTCTATGGCGGCGGGCCGATGTACGTGGCCGATATCACCGAGGCGGTGGAACTGATGGGGCCGCGCTTCGTGCAGATCTACGGGCAGGGCGAATGCCCCATGGCGATCACCGTGCTGGGCCGGGAGGAGGTGGCCAACCGGTCCCGCCCGGACTGGCGTGCAAGGCTGGGCTCCGTCGGGCGGGCGCAGAGCACCGTGCGGGTGCGCGTGGCCGATGCCGAGGGGCGCGACCTGCCACCGGGCGAGGTGGGCGAGATCCTCGTGCAGGGCGCGCCGGTGATGCGCGGCTACTGGCGCCGGGCCGAGGCCTCGGCTGAGACGCTGAAGGGCGGATGGCTCTGGACCGGGGACATGGGCGCGCTGGACGACGCGGGCTACCTGACGCTGCACGACCGCTCGAAGGATGTGATCATCTCGGGCGGCACGAACATCTACCCGCGCGAGATCGAGGAGGCGCTGCTGGAGCATTCGGCGGTCACCGAGGTTTCGGTCATCGGGCGGCCCGATCCGGAGTGGGGCGAAGTCGTGGTGGCCTACGTCGTGGGCGCGGCGGAGCCCGGGGCGCTGGATGCGCTTTGCCTTGAGCGGATCGCGCGGTTCAAGCGGCCGAAGGCCTATGTGTTCCTGCCGGCGCTGCCGAAGAACAACTACGGTAAGGTGCTGAAGACCGAACTGAGAGCGATGGACGCGGAGAGCGTCTGAGCTGCGTTCGGCGGGACGTGGCTGCGCCTGCGGCGGGAAACGATTGCGCCTGCGGCGGGCGGGGAGAGGGGGTTGTCTGCCCCCTCTTGCGGGTCTGCGACCCGCAATTCACCCCCGAGGATATTTGGGAACAGTGGATGAGAAAGGCCGGGCCACGCAGGTGGGTTGGTCTTTTTTTGTTTTGTATCAGGGGGATGTGGGGAGGGTGTAAGTGGCACAAGCGGATCGTTGACAGAATCTGATTCGCGGTGTTTCATTATTGTATAGCGTGTTTTGAGGAGTGAAACAACACGCTTTGACATAAAGGGGAGGAGGCCCTTCATGAAACTGTTCAGTCTGACGGCTGTGCTTGCCTGTGCCTTGCCGGTTGCGGGGATGGCGCAGGAAGTGACGATCAAGATGGGGCATGCCGCCTCGTCGAAACATATCTTCCAGCAGGGGCTGGAGATCTTTGCCGAGAAGGTGGCGGAGAAAACCGATGGCGCGGTCAAGGTGGAGGTCTATGGCGACCGCCAGCTGGGCGACGACAAGCAGCTGCTGGAGGGGCTCCAGATCGGGCTCATCGACGGGGCGCTGGTGTCTTCGGCGACCCTGCCGCTGGTGCTGGGCACCGCGGGCTTCGACGCGCTGCAGCTGCCCTTCGTGGTGGGCAGCTACGAGCAGCTCTCGGAGGTGCTGACCTCGGATCTGGGCGATACGCTTCTGGCGACGCTGGATGACAGCTCGATCAAGGGGGTGGGCTTCGTCGAGGCGGGGCAACGGCACTTCCTGACCCGGGGAGCGGCGGTCACCTCGACCGACGGCTTTGGCGGGCTGAAGACCCGGATCGTGCCGATCCCGCTGCACAAGGCGATCTGGGAGGCCATCGGCGTCAACCCGATCGGCATGGCTTATGGCGAGGTCTATTCGGCGCTGGAGACCGGCACCATCGACGCAGTGGAGATCAACCTCTCCTCGATCCAGTCGGAAAGCCTCTATGACGCGGCCAAGAACGTGACCATGACCGGCCATTACTTCTGGCCCGGGGTGATCATGCTGTCCGGCATGACCTGGGACAAGCTGAGCGCCGACCAGAAGACCGCCGTGGAGGCTGCCGGCAAGGAAGCCACCACCGAGGCCTATGCCCTCGCCGCCAGCCAGGAGGCCGATACCCGCGCCTACCTGGAGGAAAACGGCGTGACGGTGTCGGAGCTCTCGGACCTCGACAAGATGCAGGCGGAAACCGCGGCCGTCGTGGACAGCTGGATGGAGAAGGACCCGCTGATCGGCGAGTTCGTCGCGGCCTTCCGGTCCGAGAAGTGAGGGCGCAGGGATGAGCACGAGCGTCTACCGCTGGACCGAACTGCCCCGCGAGGATGTGCGCCCGGGGGTCTCCCGGACCGCGTTCCGGGGCGACGGGGCCATCATGGTCATGAACTGGCTGGAGCCGGGAATGGAAAAGAAACCCCATTCCCACCCCTTCGAGCAGCTCGCCTATATCCTGCAGGGGCGCGTGCGCTTCGAGATCGGCGAGGACGTGGTCGAGGTGGGCGCGGGCGAGGTCGTGCGCATCCCCCCCGACGTGGTCCATGCCGGCGAGGCGCTTGGCGAGGAGGTTGCGATCAACCTCGACGTCTTCGCGCCTCCACGGGCCGACTACCTGCACCTGACGGAGTACCAGGAGAAGGACTTCTCCTGACCTGATCCGTCGCGCGGGCGGCCCCGCTGCCCGCGCCATTCCGAATTTCAAAAGACCGTCCCGCGAGCGCTGCGCGGGGACGGGCCCGCGTGGCCTGTCCCCCGGCGCCCTGCACCCCGGCGCCAGGGCGCCCGCAAGACCCGGCGCCCGAGCGCCTGAAGGAGGAAGAATGACCCATATGTCCATCCAGAGGCCGTTCCGCATGGCCCTGCGTTGGCTTCTGGTCACGCTGGTCGGCGCGCTGCTGACGCTGATGATCGTGCAGGTCGTGCTGCGCTACGGGTTCAACGCCTCGCTCCTCTGGGCCGAGGAGATGTGCCGCTACATGCTGATCTGGCTCTCGTTCCTGGCGGCCGTGCTGGCCTTCGAGCGGGGCGAGGTCGCCTCGCTCACCTTCCTGGCCAATGCCCTGCCGCGGGTGCCCGCGCTGCTGCTGGCCGCACTCTGCGCGGCGCTTTCCATGGCGCTGTGCCTGCTGCTGGTCTGGTACGGCTGGCTTTATGCCGAACGCGCGGGCCGCGCGGTGATCCCCGCCATGCGCTTCATCCTTGAGGATATCTTCGGCGAGAACGCCCCGCAGGCGCCCGGCACCTTCTGGGTCTATGTCGCGCTGCCGGTGGGCATGGGCCTGCTGGCGCTGCGGCTGCTGGGGGACCTCGTCCTGTGCCTTGCGGCGATCCCGCGGGGCGAGACGCTGGGCCAGGTGCTGGACCGCGGGCAGGAGGGGCTTGTCGAATGACCCTCTACCTCGTGATCTTCGTCGGCGCGATGGTGCTGGGCATTCCCATCGCCTTCTCGCTGGGGCTGTCCTCGGTGGTCTACCTCTTTGCCTTCGACCGCTGGCAGCTGATGATCGGCTTCCCGCAGAAGATGATCGCCGGCATCGATAATTTCGTCCTGCTGACGATCCCCTTCTTCATCCTCGCAGGCAACCTGATGAATTCGGCCGAGCTGACGCGCCAGATCGTGCGCTTTGCCCAGATGCTGGTGGGCCGCGTGAAGGGCGGGCTGGCCGTGGTGAACGTCGTCGCCTCGATGATGTTCTCGGGCGTGTCGGGGGCGGCCACGGCCGAGGCCTCGGCCATCGGGTCGATCATGATCCCGGCCATGGTGCGCGACGGCTACAAGGCGGCCTATGCGGCGGCGCTGACCGCGACGGGGTCGATCCTCGGGCCGCTGGTGCCGCCCTCGCTGTCGCTGATCCTTTACGGCGTGCTGACGGGCACCTCGATTTCCGACCTGTTCCTTGCAGGCATCGTGCCGGCCTTCGCGCTCTGCGCCCTGCTGATCTGCTATGCGCTGTGGCGCGCCAAGGTGGAGGACCACCCGCTGCCCGAGGCGATCCCGGCGGAGGAACGCAAGGGGCTGGCGATCAAGGCGCTGCCCGCGCTGCTGCTGCCCGTGATTATCGTCGGCGGCATCCGCACCGGGGTCTTCACCCCGACCGAAGCCGCCGCCGTGGCCGCGCTCTATGCGCTGATCATCGGCGGGCTGCTCTATCGCACTCTGACCGGGGCCAAGATCGCGCAGGCCTTCTATGACACCGCGACCATGACGGCGGGGGTGATGCTGATCGTGGCGATGGCCTCGATGACGGCCTTCATCCTCGGGATCGAGAACATCCCGCGCGCCATCGCCGCCGCCCTGCGCGGCGTCAGCGAGGAGCCCTGGGTGCTGATCCTGCTCCTGAACCTCGTGCTGCTGGTGCTGGGGCTCTTCCTCGAACCGCTGGCGGCTCTGGTGCTGGCGATGCCGATCCTGAACGAGATCTTTCCGCTGCTTGGCATCGACGCGGTGCAGTTCGGGATCATGGTCGTGCTGAACCTGATGATCGGGATGATCACGCCGCCGGTGGGGCTGTGCCTCTTCATCGTTTCGGCCATCGGCAAGCAGCCCTTGGAGAAGGTCGCGCTGGCGATCCTGCCGATGATCGCGATCTGCCTGATCACGCTGCTGCTGGTGGCCTTCATCCCGGCGCTGACCCTCAGCCTGCCCGCGCTTCTGGGAGGATAACATGGGCGATATTTCCAACTCCAACACGACGAACCAATCCACCGTGGCGGCCTTTGCCATTCTGGAGGAAATGGCCCGGGTGGCCGAACCTTCGCGGGTGACGGATCTGGCCAACACGCTGGGGATGCCGCGGGCGCGGATCTACCGCTACCTGCAGACGCTGGTGACGCTGGGCTATGTCCGGCAGGACCCCGAGACGGAGCGTTACCGGCTGACGCTGAAGCTCTTCCACCTCGGGCAGGCGATCGCGGACGGTACCCAGCTGACCGCCGCCGCGCGCCCGATCATGCAGGCGCTGCGCACGCAGGTGCAGCAGACCGTCACCCTCTCGATCCCCGAGGCCAGCGGCATGCGTGTCCTCGACATCTTCCGGATCGAGACGCCGGTGCAGATCGTCACCAAGCCCGGTGCGGTGCTGCCGCTTGAGACCTCGGCGCAGGGCAAGCTGGCGCTTGCCTACTGGGCGCCGGTGGCGGGCCGTGACCTGCCCGAGCCGCTGACGTCTCAGGTGGCGGAGGCGCGGCGCAAAGGCTGGGCGGTGGCGCCACAGGAAACCCTGCCGGGCGTGAACGCCGTCTCGGCCCCGATCTTCGACATCGAGGGACGCTTCGTGGCGACGGTGACCATCGTCGGCTCGGTGCAGCACCTCACCCCGGAACCGGCGGAGGCCTTCGTGGTCGCCGTCACGCGCGCGGCCCGCGAGATCTCGGCCGAACTTGGATGCATGGAGTACCCCGTATGACCCGATATTCCCTCGCCATCGACATCGGCGGCACCTTCACCGATGCGGTCCTGCTGGCCGACGATGGCCGCAGCTTCGTGGACAAGACCCTGACCACCCACAACAACCTGCTGGAAGGCTTCTTCCGCGGGGTGGAGCTGGTCACCGGCCACGCGGGCATCGCGCCCACCGACGTGGACGACGTGGTGGTCCATGCCACGACCGTGGTGACCAACGCGCTGATCGAGCGGAAGGGCCCGCCGGTGGGGCTGATCCTGACGGAGGGCTTCCGCGATATCCTCTATATCCGCGAGGAGCACCGCTATGACATGTACGATCCCCAGATCGAATTCGCCGAGCCGCTGATCCCGGCGGAACGCACCTTCACCCTGAAGGAACGCACCTATGCCGATGGCAGCGTGGGCGTGGCGGTGGACCGCGACGAGGTCCGCAAGGTCATCGCGGAGTGCCGCGCCAAGGGTGTCGTCTCTGTCGCGGTCTGCCTGCTGAATGCCTACCGCAACGGGGGGAACGAGGAAGAGGTGCGCCGCGTCTTTGCCGAGGAAGCGCCGGAGATCTATGTCTCACTCTCCTCCGTCATCGCGCCGCAGATGCGGGAATACCTGCGCGCCTCGACCGTGGCGATCAACGCCTACACGGTGCCGATCACGCGGCCCTACCTGACCGCGCTGATCGCCGAGCTGAAGGCGCGCGGCTTCAAGCAGCAGCCGCTGATCATGCTATCGAACGGCGGGGTGATCGGGGCGGAACGCGCCTCCACCATGCCGGTGCGGATGATCGAAAGCGGGCCTGCGGCGGGGGCACTGGTGGCCTGCTACTTCAGCCGGATCTTCGGCATTCCCGACCTCATCAGCTTCGACATGGGGGGCACTACGGCCAAGGCCTGCATGGTGCAGAACCACGAACCGCTGGTCACCGGCACCTTCGAGGTCGACCGCCGCTATCGCTTCAAGCCCGGTTCCGGCATGCCGATCACCGTGCCCTCCATCGACATGATCGAGATCGGGGCCGGGGGCGGCTCCATCGCCTGGGTGAACGACCTGGGCCTGCTGAAGATCGGACCGGAATCCGCGGGCTCCATGCCCGGGCCGGTCTGCTATGGCCGCGGCGGCGAAGACCCCTGCGTGACCGATGCGGACCTCGTTCTTGGCATCCTGAACGCGGAACGCTTCCTCGGCGGCGACATGCAACTGAACCTTGCGGGCGCCGAGGCGGCCTATGACAGGCTGGGCGAGACGCTGAACCTGCCGCGCCACAAGGCGGCATGGGGTGTCTTCGAGGTGGTCTGCGAGCAGATGGCCGCCGCCACCCGCACCCATGCGACGGAGCGCGGCATCGACTACCGCGGCCTGCCGCTGCTGGCCTTCGGCGGAGCGGGCCCGGTCCATGCCTGCATGGTGGCTGAGCTGACCGAAAGCTCCAAGGTGATCTATCCGCCGCTGGCCTCGGTCCTCTCGGCCTTCGGCACGCTGGTGACACCGGCGCAGATCGACCTGGTGCGCAGCCATGTGGCCACGCTGGACACCATCGACTGGTGCGGGGTCGACAGCGTGCTCGACAGCATGATCCTCGAAGGCTCCACCGCACTGGCCGAGGCAGGCATCCGCGAGGATGAGTTCAACTTCGCCTTCGCGGCCGAGATGCGCTACCTCGGCCAGCAGTCCGAGGTGCGGATCGACCTGCCCGCCGACCCGCGCAAGATGCGCGACGCGCAGGCGATCAAGGACCTGTTCGAGGCGGAATACGACAAGCAGTACGGCCTCAAGCTCGACGGGATGGAGATCGAGATCGTGAACTGGCTGGTCACGGCCTCTGGCCGCCAGCCGAAGCGCGATCCGGGTCAGGCGGGCCTCGACGGCGACCGGGGCGAGGAAACGCGCCCCGTCTACATCAAGGGCGACGCGCAGGAGGTGCCGGTCTGGCAGCGCCGCGCGATCACCGAAGAGGACCGTATCGCAGGTCCGGTCATCATCGAAGAACGGGAAACGACGATCTTTGTCCTCGGCGGCTGGGTCGTGACACGGCACGAGAGCGGCAGCCTCGTGGCCGAGAAGACGGGAGAAGCAGCATGAGCATGGATGGCGTCGAACTTCAGATCCTCTGGTCGAACCTGATCGGGATCGTCAGCGAACAGGCCCGCGCGTTGCAGCGCATCGCCTTCTCGCCCATCGTCCGCGAGGCGGGCGACCTTGCCAACGGCCTCTTCGATGAACAGGCGCGCATGGTGGCGCAGGCCGTGACCGGCACGCCGGGGCATATCAACTCGCTGGCGGCGGCTGCGCGCAACCTGCTGGAAAACTGCGACCGCGACAGCCTGAAGCCGGGCGACGTGCTGATCACCAATGATCCGTGGATGTCCGCGGGCCACTTCTTCGACATCACCGTGCTGTCGCCGATCTTCAGGGGCGAACGGATCATCGGCTATGCCGGCTCCACCATCCACCACGCGGATATCGGTGGCTATGGCATCGGCTCCGGCGCGCGGGACATCCACGAGGAGGGGCTCTGGATCCCCACCATGAAGCTCTACGAGGCGGGCAAGCCGAACGAGACGCTGTTCCAGATCATCCGCCGCAACGTGCGCACGCCCGATGCGCTGATGGGCGATCTTGGCGCGCAGGTGTCCTCGGGCATCATCGCCTCGGACCGGCTGAATGCGCTGTGCGACCGCTATGGGCTGGATGACATCGCGGAACTGTCGGAGGAGATCATCGCCCGGTCCGAAAAGGCCACGCGCGACGCGATCCGCAAGCTGCCGGGCGGGACCTATCACGGCGCCTCCACCTTCGACGTGCCGGGCGGGCAGACGATCACGCTCAAGACCGCCGTCACGGTGGATGCCGAGGCGGGCGAGATCGTGGTAGACTTCGACGGGTCGTCGCCGCCGTCCTCCATGGGGATCAACGTCGTGCCTGCCTATACCCACGCCTATGCCACCTTCGCCGTGCGCTCCTCGCTGAACCCGGACCTGCCGAACAACGCGGGCTCGCTGGCGCCGATCCGTCTGAAGCTGCCCGAGGAATGCGTGGTGAACGCCAAGTATCCCTCGCCGGTGAACGCGCGCCACGTGGTCGGCATGTATGTGCCCTTCCCGATCCTCAAGGCGCTCGCGCAGGTGATCCCCGACAGCGTGGTGGCGGAAGGGTCCGGCGCGGTCTGGACCGTGCAGATCCAGGGCAAGGACAAGGAGGGGCGGCCCTTCACCTCCTCCATGTTCAACTACTCAGGCGGCATGGGCGCGCGGGCGTCCAAGCCGGGCATCTCGGCGGTGTGCTATCCCACCGGCGTCTCGGCCGTGCCGGTGGAGGTGCTGGAGGCGACCTATCCCATCGCATTTACCTGCAAGGAGCTGGAACACGGCTCGGGCGGGGCAGGGCGGCAGCCGGGCGGCGATGGCCAGCGGATTGGCTACCGCATGCGCACCGGGCGGTCGTGGCTGCTGAACACGATCCCCTCGCGGTTGAAGTCGGGCCCGGAGGGCCTGCTGGGGGGCAGCGACGGCAAACCGGGGGTGTTCCAGATCAACGGCGAAAGCGTCGAGGACACCCGCAAGCGCGAGATGCAGGCGGATGACGAGGTCTTCATGATCACCCCCGGGGGCGGCGGCTATGGACCCGCGTGAGGCCTTTGCCCGCCGCCTGCGGGCAGGCGATCCGCTGACCGGGACCTTCGTGAAATCGCAGGACCCGGCGACGGTGGAAATCCTCGGGCAGGCGGGTTTCGACTGCCTGATCCTCGACGCGGAACACGCGCCCTATGACCGCGGCACGCTGGCGCTGATGCTGATGGCGGCGCGGGCGGCGGGGATCGCGGCGCTGGTCCGCGTGCCCTGCGAGGTGCCGTGGATCGCCACCGCGCTGGATGCGGGGGCAGCGGGCGTGATGGTGCCGCAGGTGCGCGACGCGGATCACGCGCGCGCCCTCGTGCGGGCGATGCGGTTCGCGCCCGACGGCGACCTCGGCTTCTCGCCCTCCACGGCGGGGGCGGGCTATGGCGCGCGGGGGATCGCGCGCCACCATGCGCAGCAACAGAAGGAAGCGGTGCTGATTTGCCAGATCGAGGACCCGAAGGCGGTGGAGAACGCGGGCTGGATCGCCTCTGTCCCCGGCGTCGATGCGCTGCTGGTGGGGCCGGTGGACCTGGCCGTCTCCGCGGGCGAGACCGATCCCGCTGCGCCCGCCGTGCAGGAGATGTGCCGCAGGGTGATCTCGGCGCAGGGGGCGGCGACGGGGCTCTTCCTCGGACAGCCCGCACAGGCCGGGCAATGGCGCGAGATCGGGGCCAGCCTCTTCATCCTCGGCACCGATCAGGGGTTCCTGATGCAGGGCGCGCGGGGCGCGGTGACGGCCTTTCGCGGCTGATCCACCGGCCTGCGGGGCTTAGTGGGTCACGAACCAGATCACCGCACTGACGGTGATGAAGGACAGCGCCGTGGCCACCACCACGGCCGAGGCCGCGGGCATCTCGGCGCCGTGCCGCCGGGCGAGGATGGGGAAGATCGTCATCATCGGCAGCGCGGCAAAGACGATACCGATGCGGCGGATCTCCGGGTCGATCCCGGGCATCAGCGCCAGCGTCAGGCTGGCCGCCAGCGGGTGTACCACCAGCTTCACCACCGTCAGGACCGAGACGCGCCGCCAGACGCCGTGGACCTCGTACATGGCAATCGTGCCGCCCACGATCACCAGTGCCGCCCCCGGTGCCATCGCCGCCAGCATGGTGATCGAGGTCTGGAGCGGCGTCGGGATATGCACCCCGAGGCCCGCCACCGTCAGCCCGAGGGCAAGCGCGATCACCAGCGGGTTGGTGATCAGCCCGTGGCCGATCTGCTTCACCGCCGAGACGATGCCCGAGCCGTGGGAATAGAGGTAGTCAGAGGCGATCAGCGCGATCGGCAGCACCACGAGGTTCTCGACGATCAGGATCGAGGCCACGACCGGGGCCGCCGCATCGCCGAAGACGGCGGAGGAGATCGGGATGCCGAGGAAGGAGGTGTTGGACACGCCTGCACCCAGCGTCATGATCATCGCCTGGTTCGGCGGCTGCTTGAGCCAGAGCCGCATGACCGCAAAGAGCACCGCCATGGAGATCAGCGAGCCGATGGCATAGGCGAGGATGAAGAGCGGGTTCATCCCGCCGCCGCTGGCCCCCTTCACCACGGCGGCGAAGATCAGCACCGGCAGGCTGACGCGGACCACGAACTGGCTGACCGCGCCCATGTGTTCGCCGGGGAAATAGCCGGATTTCACGATCCCGAACCCCAGTACGATCAGCGCGTAGAGGGGGAGGATCAGCAGCAGGTTGTCGATCACGGCGAGGAGGCTCCGTCAATCGAAGAGGCGCAACACCTCTTCCGGCGGGCGCCCGAGGGCGGCCCGTCCATTCTGGAACACCACCGGCCGTTCGATCAGCTTGGGGTGTTCCGCCATAGCAGCCAGCAGCGCCTCCTCATCGGCACCGGCCAGGTTGAGTTCCTTGAAAAGCGCCTCCTTGCGGCGGATCATCTGTTCCGCCGGCAGGCCAAGCGCCTCCCGTGCCGCCTTCAGCTCGTCGAGCGTGGGCGGGTCGTCGAGGTAGCGGCGCACCTCGGGGGTGATGCCGCGCGCCTCCAGCAGGGCCAGCGTCTCGCGCGACTTGGTGCAGCGCGGGTTGTGCCAGATCACTGTCATAGCCAGTCCTCGATGCCGGTGCCCACGGCCTCGGCCACGGTGGCAAAGCCGTCCTGCTCCAACAGCCGGTCGAGGCCCCGGGCGATGTCACCCGCCAGCGACAGGCCGCGATAGGCCAGTGCCGAATAGAGCTGCACCGCCGAGGCGCCCGCGCGGATCTTGGCATAGGCCTCGCCGGCGGAGCTGATGCCGCCGACGCCGATCAGGGGCACGCGGCCCTCGGTCAGCTGTGCCAGCCGGGCCAGTTGCCGGGTCGAGAGGTCGAAGAGCGGCGCGCCGGAGAGGCCACCGGCCTGATCCTTGTGGCGGCTCAGCAGCCCGTCGCGGCGCAGGGTGGTGTTGGTGGCGATCACCGCATCCACCGGTGCGCTCAACGCGACCTCGGCCACGTCGGCCAGTTCCTCGGTGCTCAGATCGGGGGCGATCTTCAGGAAGATCGGGATCGGCCGGGGCAGGGCGTCACGTGCCTCCAGCACCCGGGCCAGCAGGGCGGAGAGCGCGGCCTTGCCCTGAAGGTCGCGCAGCTTCTCGGTGTTGGGCGAAGAGACGTTGACCGTGGCGAAGTCGAGATGCGCCGCGCAATGCTCCAGCACCTTCACGAAGTCGCCGGGCCGGTCCTCGCTGTCCTTGTTCGCGCCGAGGTTCAGGCCGATCACCGCATCGCGGGGGCGCTGCGCCAGACGGGCGCCGACGGCTTCCATGCCCTCGTTGTTGAAGCCGAAGCGGTTGATCACCGCATTGTCCTCGGTCAGGCGGAAGAGCCGGGGCTTGGGGTTGCCGGGCTGGGGCCGGGGCGTCACGGCGCCAACCTCGAGGAAGCCGAAGGCCGCGCGGGACAGGGGCGAGAGCGCCTCGGCGTTCTTGTCGAAGCCGGCGGCGAGGCCCACGGGATTGGCGAGGCTCAGCCCCGCCACCTGCGTGCGCAGGCGGGGCGAGGTCACGAGGCCGGAAAGCGGCACGGCCCCGGTGCGCAGGGCCAGCAGGGCAAGCCTGTGGGCGCGCTCCGGGTCGATCCGGTGCATGACGCCGAGGCCGAGGCTTTCCAGCGGGTTCATTCCATCGCCTCCGGGAAGACATGTGCGCCGTCCACCAGCGGCAGCGGCGCGTGCCACGCGACGTCCGACAGTGCCAGCTTGCGGTAGAGATGCGGGAAATCGGCCCCGCCACGCGAGACCTCCCACTTCAGCGCGTCGCCAAGCGCATCGGCTTCCACCGCGGCGAGGATCAGCCCCTCGGCCCCGGCGAAATGCTTGGCCGCGGTTTCGGCGGCCTGCGTGGCGGTGGAAAAGTGGATGAAGCCGTCGGCGAGGTCGACGGGCGCGCCCTCGGTCTCTCCCGCAGCTTCGAGCGCCTGCCATTCGGCGGCACGGAAAATCTTGTAGATCAGCATGAGGCGAGCCATGCCAGCCCCCCGCCGCAAGGTCAATCCACCTTGCGCGGCGGGGGCGCAAGGCGAGGGCCGCTGCCCGTTTTCTGATCCGGAAAACGGGCAGCCGCGAAGCAGGTCAGAGCCAGCGGTGGCAGTGGCGGTGGATGCGCGGGATGATCACGTAGACCATCGAGAGCACGACCATCGGCACGATGATCAGCGTGCGCTGCCACATCTGCCATTCGGGCGTCAGGGGCCCGGCCACGTAAAGCAGCGACGTCACCAGCGGGTAGACGACAAGGAAGACAAAGAGAGAGAGGCGGATGCGGGAAGGGGCTTTACCGGTGGGGGAGGACATGCGAAAACTCCTATCGAAACGGGGCGTACTGGTTATATGTACGATGCGTTTCGTTTTGTAAAGGGGGGGCGATGTCCGACAGCGAGAAAGGCGAAAGCGCAGGCGAGACGCGGCGCAAGACCAGCCGGCATTCCATCGGCGCCCGGCGCAATCCCGAGACGGAGGCGGCGGTGCTGGCGGCGGCGGAGGTCCTGCTGCGGGAAAAGGGCGCGCGCGGCCTGACGATGGAGGCGGTGGCGAAACGGGCCCGGGCCTCCAAGGCGACGCTCTACCGCTGGTGGCCCAGCCGGGGCGCGCTGCTGCTGGCGGTCTACAACCGGATGAAGGGCGAGATTGACTATCCCGACACCGGCAGCCTGCTCGACGACATCGGCATCTTCTACGACCTCGTGCAGCGGCACTGGCAGGCCAGCGGCGGCATTGTCTTTGCACAGATCATCGCCGAGGCGCAAAGCGATCCGGGCGTGGCCGAGGCGCTGAACACCTATCGGCGCGAACGGCAGGTCCAGCTGATCAAGGTGGTCGAACGCGCCATCGGGCGCGGTGAACTGCGCGCAGGGGCCGAGGCCGAGGCCCTGACCGATGCGATCATCTCGCTCATGTGGGTGCGGTTGCTGACCGGGCGGGTGGGGCAGGACGGCCATGTCATGGCGCGCGGCCTGTTGCAGGGCTGGATCTGCGACCGGAATGTAACAGGCGTGTGACAGTTTGATGACAGCTTAGGCGGCGGTGAGCAGCCTGCCGCTTCGTCATGAAGGTGACTCAGAGATCGGTTTTGACTCGTGCCCGGGGCCGGGGCAGCATTCCGGCACATCATACCGTTATCGAAGGGATATAGTGATGCCTGTCCGTCTTCTGACGAGCGCCGCCGTGCTGGCTCTCAGCGCCGGCGCAGCAATGGCAGATTACAACCTGACCATTCTGCATACGAACGATTTTCACGCTCGTTTTGAACCGATTTCCAAATACGACTCAGGCTGTTCGGCCGAGGACAACACCGAGGGCAAATGCTTCGGTGGCTCCGCCCGCCTGATGACCGCGATCGAGGCGGCGCGCGCCGGCTCCGACAATTCGATCCTCGTGGACGGTGGCGACCAGTTCCAGGGCACGCTCTTCTACACCTATTACAAGGGCAAGCTCGCCGCCGAGATGATGAACAAGATGGGCTACGACGCGATGACCGTGGGCAACCACGAATTCGACGACGGCCCCGAAGTTCTGCGCGGCTTCATGGATGCGGTCGATTTCCCCGTGCTGATGTCGAACGCCGATGTCTCGGGTGAGGCGCTGCTGGCCGACGTGCTGATGAAATCCACCGTCATCGAGAAGGCGGGCGAGAAGATCGGCCTCATCGGCCTGACACCGCAGGACACCGACGAACTGGCCAGCCCCGGCAAGAACATCATCTTCACCGATCCCTCCGATGCCGTGCAGGGCGAGGTCGACAAGCTGACCGCCGAGGGCGTGAACAAGATCATCGTGCTCAGCCACTCGGGCTATGGCGTCGACAAGACCGTGGCCGAGAAGACCACCGGCGTGGACGTGATCGTGGGTGGCCACACCAACACCCTGCTGGGTGACATGGATGGCGCCGAGGGCCCCTATCCGACCATGGTGGGCGATACGGCCATCGTTTCGGCCTATGCCTACGGCAAGTTCCTGGGCGAGCTGAACGTCACCTTCGACGACGAGGGCAAGCTCATCGAGGCCTCGGGCCAGCCACTTATCATGGATGCCGCCGTGACCGAGGATGACGCCGTCAAGGCGCGCATCGCGGAAGCCGCTGCCCCGCTGGAGGAAATCCGCAACAAGGTCGTCGCCGAGGCCGCCGAGGCCATCGACGGCGAGCGCGGCTCCTGCCGGGCACAGGAATGCACCATGGGCAACCTCGTGGCCGATGCCATGCTGGACCGGGTGAAGGATCAGGGCATCGACGTGGCGATTGCCAACGGCGGCGGCCTGCGGGCCTCCATCGACGCCGGTGAGGTCACCATGGGCGAGGTTCTGACGGTGCTGCCGTTCCAGAACACGCTGTCGACCTTCCAGGTGAAGGGCGTGACCCTGAAGGAAGCGCTGGAAAACGGCGTCAGCCAGATCGAGGAAGGCGCAGGCCGCTTCCCGCAGATCGCCGGCATGGCCTTCACCTATGATCCCACTGCCGAGCCGGGCCACCGCGTGGTCGAAGTGACCGTGGGCGGCGCGGCGCTGGACCCCGAAAAGGTCTATGGCGTGGTGTCGAACAACTACATGCGTGGCGGCGGTGACGGCTACAAGATGTTCATCAATGCGATGAACGTCTACGACTTCGGCCCCGACCTGGCCGATGTCACGGCCGAATACCTCGCGGTGAATGCGCCCTACCAGCCCTACACCGACGGCCGCATCAAGACGAAGTAAGCTTCGGATCGGGCGGCGGCGCCCCGGGGGTTCCCTCCCGGGGCGTCTTCGCCCGGACCTTGGACCTTCGGGCGGAACGCCCCTCTGAAGACACATGCGCCCCGCCCGGTCCCTCAACCGGGCGGGGCGTTTCCTTCGGCGCGGTCCCTGCCTCTTGGGCGGGATCAGTCGCGCGCGAAGGCGACCTGCAGCGCCTGTCCGTTCAGCGCGCGGTCGTTTCCGGTCATCTGCGAGATCGAGGTCTCGGGCGTGGCGTCGAAGCCCTGTGCCTGAAGCGAGGCGACGAGGGCCTCGGGTGTCTTGCCGATCACCTGTGCTACGGCCGACAGCGGCGCATCCTGAAACGCGCGGAACATCATGCCCGGGTTCACCCCGGAGGCCTCTGCGCCGGTCAGGTTTATCGAGGTGATCACCGTGGCCAGCACACCGGCGGCGAGGATGCCCACGGCCAGCGGCTTGCGGAAATAGCCCTTCAGCGGGCGCCAGTTCATCGCGATGTGGAAGCCCGCAGCCGCCATGACGGCAAAGCCGATCCACTCATGCGCCACCCGCGACAGGGTGCCGCCGGTGTGGAAGAAGAGCACGACGCCGGTCACGGCGACGATCAGGAAGGTGGCAGCGGTCAGGGGCGTGGCCCATTTGCGCAGGTTCAGGCTGGCGGACATGGCTGGTTCCTCGTTGGCGTGTCACAATGGGTTCTACGCCGTAGCAGGCCCATTCCGTCGCACGGGGGCTACATTGGATGTTTCGATGCCGCAGGGCGTTCTCTCGCAGGGCGTGCAGGTCTATATTGACCGCAGCGACAAGGAGCGCCCGCGATGGACCACCCCCTGATCGACCTGATCAATGCCCGGATCGCCCAGGCCGAGGCCGAGGGCGCCTTCGACAACCTGCCCGGTGCGGGCAAGCCGTTGCCGGAGTGCGACGACCCGGAAAATGCGCTACTGAACAGGATCGCGAAGGAACACGGTGCGACGCCTGAGTTCGTCAGCCTCTCGCGCGAGCTGGCCAAGCTGCGCGAGGAGCTGCGCGGCGAGGGCGACCGCACGGCACGTCACAGGCTGATGAAGGATATCTCGATGATGGAAGCGCGGGTCGATATCGCCCGCCGCGCCTTCACGCGCAGCCGCTGAAGGCGGCGCCTGCCTCAGTTCGGCTGAAGCAGGTCGCTGGTCGTGTAGGTGTAATCCACCTCGTCGTCGAGGCTGTCATAGCTCATGTAGCCATAGGACGAGTAGTAACTGCTGCTGCCGTAGAAGGTGGTGGAGAGGCTGCTGGTCACATCCAGCGTCTGGGTCGAATAGCTGTTCACCGTGCTGACGCTCCAGGAGCCGTTGCTGGCCCGCACCGTCAGGGAATAGCCGGTCAGGTTGTTGAACGCGATCCGGTCGCCGGTGGCGACATGGGTGAGGATCGGGAACCAGGCCGCACCCAGCCAGTAGACCGTGTGGGTGACGCCCGAATAGGTGAATTCCTCGGTCTGGGTGTAGCCATCACCGCCGCCGCCGCCACCGCCACCGCCGCCACCGCCGCCCCAAGCGAGCAGGGGCGTCGCGCCGAGCGACGTCAGGATCACGGCAATGGCCGGAACGGTCAGGGTTTTCAGCTTGGGCATGACGGGCGGTGCCTCGAAATGATGTCTGTGCTTTGGTCAGCTTTGTTTCTTAATCTGCCATTTGGGCAAGAATGAGGCCCGTGTTCGGCCCTGCGCGGGTCGAGTTGGGGCCGTTTCCGGCCCACCCGGGCGGTGCCCCCGGGGCGCGGCGGCAGGTCGCAGATGAAGAAAGTTCTGGAACAATGCGCCGAATCCCGCGTTTGCTTGGTGAATTCAAACAGCACACTGCTAGGAGCACATCATGGTTCGCGCCGTTGAGACCACCAAGTCGGAAGCCTCTGCACAGGAAATTCAGGCCCAGCTGGATGCGCTGCGGGCCGATGTTGCCGGCCTGACGAAGGCCATGGGCGACTACGGTCGCGCACAGGGGGCCAACCTGCGGGAAGCCGCCTCCGAGACGGCCGCCACCGCACAGGCCCGCGCACAGCAGCAGCTGAGCGAAGCCGAAGCGCAGCTGAAGTCGGCCTATTCCTCGGCCGAAGCCTCGGTGCGCGAGAACCCCGCCATGGCGCTTGGTCTGGCGGCCGGTGTCGGCTTCCTCGTCGGGCTGCTGACGCGCCGCTCGTAAGACCGGATGTTCGGCTACCTCCAATGGCGCCTCGGTGTGGCGCTAAAGAAATCGGCCCTCGGGGCCGTTGGGCTGGTCCTCATGCTTGTGGGGCTGGCCTTTCTCACCGTGGCGGGGTGGATCCTGCTGGCCACCACCTATGACACGCTGATCGCCGCGACGGTCATCGGCTGCGTCTACTTCGGGCTGGGCCTCGTGTTCCTTGGCTTTGCCATGCGCCGCCCGCGGATGCCCGTGCCGCCCACGCCGGTCGCAGCGCCCATGGCCGCGATGCCCGGGCTGATGGGGGCCTTCCTGCAGGGGCTGAGCGCGGGACGCGCCGCCCGGGGCACGCCCCCGCCACCACCACCCCCGCCGCCGCACACCCATTGTTGAGCCCCCTCGGCTCTCTCTCCCGCCCCGCGCGCCCCCCGGCCCGCGGGGCGGTGCCGTTTAGAGGGCAGGGCGGGCCTCTCGTTGACGCTTAGGGCAGTTTTGCGGTGGATGTGCTGGACTCACGGCCCGGTTCGCGCAAAAATCAATGCATGTGTATCGCTTGGCGATACGGTTCAGCTTATGCCCCGCGCGGGGCCATTCATGGGGACGAACATGCCGAACGACACCACGACGGACCATCCGCTTCAGGGGCTCGACGGCCCGGTCGAGATCAAGGTGGACGAACACGGCGTCGCCCACATCCGGGCGGGCTCCAAGGGCGATCTCTTCTTTGCGCAGGGCTTCAACGCCGCGCGCGACCGGCTCTGGCAGATCGACCTCTGGCGCAAGCGCGGCCTCGGGCTGCTGTCGCAGGATTTCGGCCCCGGCTACCTTGAGCAGGACCGCGGCGGGCGGCTCTTCCTCTACCGTGGCGACATGCAGCCGGAATGGGACGCCTACGCCCCCGACGCCGAGGAGATCTGCGAGGCCTTCGTGCGCGGCATCAACGCCTACGTGGACGAGGCCATCGCGGGCCGCGCCGTGATGCCGCCGGAATTTGCGCTTGCGGGCACGCAGCCCTCGCACTGGCAGGCGGCGGACGTGGTGCGCATCCGGACCCACACTCTGACGCGCAACGTGCTCCACGAAATGATGCGCAGCAACCTCATGGGGATGGCCGACGGCAAGGTCGATCGCCTGCGGACCGAGCTGAACCCGCCGGTAGAGCCCGATTTCGACCCCAGCGTGCCGCCGGGGTCGCTGCCGCCCTCCGTCCTCAACGATTTCAAGCTGGCCTGCGGGCCGGTGCGCTTCTCCGACGCACGCCTGAACGCCCCGCTGGAAGAGGCCGAGCGCTGGACGCAGGTCACGCCCCTTGGCGACGTGGTGCTGGTGGCTGAGAGCGAAGGCTCCAACAACTGGGTAATCTCGGGCGAACGCACCGCCACGGGCCGCCCGATCATGGCGACCGACCCGCACCGCACCCACGCGCTGCCCTCGCTGCGCTATGTCGTGCATCTGACCGCGCCGGGCATCGACGTGATCGGCATGGGCGAGCCCTCGGTGCCGGGCGTGATGATCGGCCACAATGACGCCATCGCCTTCGCGCTGACGATCTTTGGCGCGGATCAGGAAGACATCATGGTCTATGACCTCGATCCCGAGAACCCGCTGCGCTACCGCTACAAGGACGGCTGGGCCGAGATGGAGGTGGTGACCGAGGTGATCCCCGTGAAGGGCGCCCCGGACCAGACCCGCGAGCTGCATTACACCTGCCACGGCCCGGTGATCAGCCGCGACGGCACCCGCGCCTATGGCATCAAGTCCGCATGGAGCGAACCCGGCAGCGCGCCCTACATGGCTTCGCTCGGGATCATGCGGGCCAAGGATCACGACGCCTACATGCAGGCGGTGCAGGGCTGGGGTACGCCTTCGGTCAACCACATCTATGCGGACCTCACCGGCAAGATCGGCTGGCAGACCCTTGGCGTCACCCCGATCCGTCCGAACTGGAACGGGTTGCTGCCGATGCCGGGCGACGGGCGGTTCGAATGGGCTGGCAAGCTGACGGTCGAGCAACTGCCCCATACCGTGAACCCCGAGCGCGGCTATGTCGCCACGGCGAACGAGAAACGCACCCCCGAGGACTGGGATCACGAGACGCAGGCGGTGACCTTCGAATGGACTGACGGCAGCCGCGCGGCACGCATCCATTCGGTGCTGGACGAGGACGACGCCCATACGATCGAGGCCGCCTGCAAACTGCAGAACGATGTCTTCTCGGACCCGGCGCGGCGCTGCAAGGCGGTGCTGGCGGGGCTGAGCTTCGAGGGTGCTGCGGCCGAGGCGGCGGCGCTTCTGGCGGGCTGGGATTGCTTCCTGACGGCAGAGTCCGGTGCGGGGCTCTTCTACGAATACTGGATGGCCAAGCATCTGGTGCCTGCCATCGCGCGGGAGTTCGGCGCCAGCGACAAGGCCATCGGCCTCGTCGGCACCGGCGCGCCGCAGACCGTGCTGGCGATCCTCGAGAAGCCGTCCGAGTGGCTCGACGGTGGCGCTGCAACCCGTGACCGGCTGCTGGCGGAAAGCCTCGCCTCCGGCTGGGCTGACTGCCTGACGCGCTTTGGCGCGGACGTGGCGGGCTGGGCCTGGGGCGATCTGCACACGCTGCCGCTGCCCCATGCGCTTGCGGGCGCCTATCCCGAGGCCGAGGGCTGGTCGATCCCGGCGATGCCGCTTGGCGGGTCGGGGTCGACCCCGAACATGGCGGTCTACCGGGCGGGCGATTTCCAGACCTTCACCGGGCCGTCCTGCCGGATCGTCATGGACGTGGGCGACTGGGACAACTCGGTCTTCGTGAACCTGCCGGGGCAGTCGGGCGATCCGCGCTCGCCGCATTACACGGACATGAAGACCGACTGGCTGACCGGCGGCTATCGCCCGCTGCTCTATACCGCTGCGGCGGTGGATGCGGCGACGGAAGCGGTGGTGACACTGACGCCCGCGGGCTGATCTGCGGCGCGTGACAGGACAGGGGCCGTCTGCGAGGGCAGGCGGCCCTTTTCTGTGTCTGGTCCTGCACCCTCTCCATCTGCCTCGCGCGCGACACTCGGGGAGGCGCAGAGCGCCCTACCCGGGGGAGGGTCGGGCGCGGCCCACTCGAAGCGCGGGCTGGTGACTGACGGTTGGGGGACAGGGCGCGCGTGTTGGGATGCTAGGGGCTCGGATACGTTGTGCGCCGGGATGGGAGTGTTTGGGCTGCGCGGATGAATGACGCCTCACAGCCTCTCCGTCTGCCCTGCGCCCGACACTCGGGGAGGCGCAGAGCGCCCTCCCCGGGGGGAGGGTCGGGCGCGGCCCGCGCGAAGCGCGGGCAGGAGGCGGATAGAGGGTGGGGTGTGTGACGGGAGTGGTTGAGGTCTCGGCGCGTTTTAGCCCGACAGCGCATCTGCCGCGGCAATCGCGTGGGGCGCGAACCGCCGCCGGAACTCCGCCTCGGACCAATCCGCCAGCGTGCCCGCGATATGCACCGCCGCCACGGGCCGCCCGGCGCTATCGGTGACGGGTGCGGCCACCACCACCTCGCCCAGAAGCGTCTCCTCCACGACGCAGGCATAGCCCTGCTCGCGCGCTTCGTGGACCTTCTCCAGCACCGCGGCCGGATCGGTCAGCGTCTTGCGCGTCCGCGCCAGCATCTCGGACCGGGCCAGCAGCCGGTCCACCGCCGCATCCGCCATCAGCGCCATGCAGGCCCGCCCGCCGGAGGTGCAGAACGTGGGCAGCCGCCGCCCGGGCAGGGTGGCAAAGAAGGCCTCGCGCCGCGATTGCAGGCGCAGGGCATAGAGGATCGTCACACCGTCGAAGAGGCTCAGGTCCACCCGCTCGCCGCAGGTTTCGCGCAGGTTCCCCAGCACCGGGGCGGCGCGTTCGATCAGCGGCGTGATCCGCAGGTAATCAAAGGCCCGGTCCAGCGCCCGCTTGCCCGGGACCAGCCCGCCCGCCGCACGTTCAAGGTAGCCGAGCCCGAGCAGCGTCTGGCAGATGCGCTGCGCCGCGCTCTTGTCGATGCCCGCCGCCTTGGCGATCTCCCCGAGCGAGAGGGCGCGCGGCTCGGCGCCCCAGACCTCCAGCACGGCAAAGGCCCGCGCCACGGAGCGCAGGAAGAGCCTCTCGTCGATCTCGCCGGTGTCCGTCATGCCGTGCCTCCTGTCGGGCCGAGCGTATCGGAGAGCGATACCGGCGGAAAGCCCTACATGGAGTTCGGCAGCGCCAGAACCAGCACGGGGAAGGCGATGATCAGCGCCACGCGGACGATGTCCATCGCGACGAAGGGCAGCAGCCCGCGGAAGATTGTGCGCAGCTCCACGTCCTTCACGACCGAGCGCAGGACGAAGGCGTTCATGCCCACCGGCGGGGTGATGTAGCTGATCTCGGTGATCACCACGACGAAGACGCCGAACCAGATCAGGTCAAAGCCCTGCGCCGCCACGACCGGGTAGAAGATCGGCACCGTCAGCATGATCATCGACAGCCCCTCCAGCACGCAGCCGAGAAGGAGGTAGATCACGAGGATCGTCAGGATGACATGTAGCGGCGTGTCGCCGAAATAGGTCACGAACTGCTGCATGTCCTGCGTCATGCCGCTGAGGTTCACGTAGTTGGTGAAGGTCAGCGCGCCGAAGAGGATGAAGAACATCATCGCCGTGGTCTTGGCCGCGTCGAAGAGCGTGGCAAAGGTGGTGGCAAGGGAGAACTTGCCCGAGAGCATGGTCAGCAGCAGGGCGCCCGCCGCCCCCATGCCCGCGCTTTCGGTGGGAGTGAAGACGCCAAGGTAGATGCCGCCCATGACGAAGACGAAGAGCACGATGGCCCCCAGCGTGCCGCGCAGGGCGCGGAAACGCTCGGCCAGCGGCAGCTTGGGTTCGGCCACCAGCTCGATCCCGCGCAGCCGGATCGAAAGCGCCACGGCCAGCGTATAGCCGAGGATGCCGAGCAGCCCGGGCACGATCCCCGCGAGGAAGAGCTTGCCAATGTCCTGCTGGGTCATGATCCCGTAGAAGACGAGGATCACCGAGGGCGGGATCAGGATGCCCAAGGTGCCGCCCGCCGCGATCGAGGCGGTGGAGAGGTCATCGGGATAGCCGAAGCGCCGCATCGAGGGCAGGGAGATCCGCGTCATCGTGGCCGCCGTCGCCATGGAGGACCCGCAGACCGAGGAGAAGCCGCCGCAGGCGATCACGGTCGCCAGCGCCAGCCCGCCGCGGCGGTGGCGCAGCCAGGCGTGGGCCGCGTCGTAGAGGTCCCGCGCGATGCCCGATTGCACCACGAAGTTGCCCATCAGCAGGAAGAGCGGCAGCACCGAGAGCGAGTAGTTCCGCCCCTGGTCGAAGAAGGTGGTGCCCAGCAGGGACAGCGCGGGCGTCCAGCCGATGATGGCCACGGTGCCCAGCACCCCGATCAGCGTCAGCGCGATGGAGATCGGCAGGCCCACCAGCAGCAGGCCGAAGAGGGCGACCATGCCAAGGGGCCAGGAAGAAAGAAACGACATCGGCATCCTCGGGGGAAGTCTCAGCGGCGCAGCACGTCGCGCAGGGCCACGTAGAGCGTGACGGCAACCGCCACGAAGGTACAGAGCGCACAGAGCCAGGTCACGGGCGCGACCGGCAGGCGCAGGGAGTTCGTCACGCCGTTGTAGCTGGCGATCTGCGAGCCATAGACCCAGAGCCGCCAGCCCACCACCGCCAGCACGGCAGAGGTGACCAGCGCCAGCACCAGCTTGCGCCAGGGCTGCACCCAGTCCGGCAGGCGCGAGGTCAGCAGGTCCACGGTGACATGTTCATCGTCCAGCGACACGGCGGGCAGCCCGATGAAGACCACCGCCGCCAGCAGCAGCTCGGTCAGTTCGGTGGCACCGACCAGCGGGCTGTTGAAGACATAGCGGCCGACCACGTCCACGACGGTCAGCCCCATCATCACCAGAAGGATCACCCCGCAGAGCACCGCCAGCACGCGGCGCGGCCAGGAGGCGCGCACCGCGGCATCGGGGGCCGGAGACGTTGCCGTCTCCGGGTCTTTCGCGAAATGCTCCGCCGCGTGAGGGCTCATTCGCTCTCCTTGGCGATCTCGGCCTTGAAGAGGTCGAGCGCGGCCTGCGCATCGACGCCGGTTTCCGCGACCTCGGCCAGCTTGGCCTCGACGATCGGGGCCACGGCCTCTTCCCAGGCGGCGACCTGTGCTTCGGTGGCGGGCGTGACCTCGATCTTGCCCTCCATCGCGGCCAGGCCCTTGGCATCCTGACGGTCCCACATCTGGCCGGCCATCCGGGCAAGAGCCTCGCCGGTCACGCCGTCGATCTGCTCTTGCTGCTCGGCGCTCAGGCTGTCCCACTTGGCCTTGTTCATGACGATGTAGAACGAGGTGTTGTAGAGACCGTTCGGCACCGAGATGGCCTTAGTCAGCTGCGGGATCAGTCCGAAGAAGTTGACCGACTCGTAGGGGAAGAAGATCCCGTCCGCGACGCCCTGGCTGAGCAGCTCGTAGGTCTTGGAGGAAGGGCCCTCCACCGGCACGGCGCCAAGGGCGCTCGCGATCTCGTGGACGATGCCGCCGCCCACGCGGATCTTCTGGCCCTGCATCACCTCTGCCGCGGTGATGTCGCCGTCCTTGAGGAAGATCTCGCCGGGGCCATGGGTGAAGACGGCCAGCACCTTGACCTGGTCATATTCGCCCGCGTCCTTCAGCATCTGCTCGAAGACGCGCCAGTAGGCGACCGAAATCGCCTCGGCGCTTTCGCCGAGGAAGGGCAGTTCGGCCAGGTTGGTGGTGCGGAAGCGGCCCGGCGAATAGCCCTGCACGCCGAAGGTGATGTCGGCCACGCCGTTGACAGCGAAATCGAAATGCGCGGGCGGCGGCCCGAGGGGCGCGGGCAGGATGTTGGCGACGACCTCGCCACCGGTGGCTTCCTTGATCTGTTCCGTCATCGGCACGATCACCTCGGACACCAGCGGATGCGAGGGCGGCAGCCAGTTGGCCACCGTCAGCGTGGTCTGCGCCATGGCGGAACCGGCCAGCGTTACAGCGGCCGCAGTCGACAGCATCAGTCGTTTGAGGAACATTTTTCTTTCCCTGTTGTTGAGGTCGTACGGGGGTAATCCCCCGGAATTCACATGAACATTCTTCTTTTTGACATATAACCGCCAAGACATGCTCGCATCACGGGGCCACCTTGCCTAAAGATGCGGAATACTTGGACAAGAAAAGAGGCATAATGGCCAGCCTGCCAGACGAAGCGACCGGAATGGAAGGGCAATTCCGCAAGACCGAGTGGCCTTTCTACTGGATCACCCGTACGTCCGCCCGATATTTCATGACCCTCGAGAAGCGCCTGAAGCCCATGGGCCTCGACGTGCCCCGCTGGCGGGTGCTCATGTCGCTCTACGAGGACGAGCATCTGAGCGTCTCGGAAATCGCCGACCTGTGCATCATCAAGCTGAACACGGCCACCAAGATCATCCAGCGGATGGTGGCGGACGGGCTGGTGACGACACGCTCGCGGCCCACCGACGGGCGCGTGACCGAGGTCACGCTGACCGCCAAGGGCGACGCCAAGCGGCGCGAGGCGCGGGCGATTGCGGATGGCGTGTTCGAGGCGGCCTTCTCGGATCTGAGCGCCGAGGAACGCCAGGCGCTCAATACGCTGACGGAACGGGTTTTTCACCGGCTGGGCGATCTCTGATCCCGCGCCGGGCACCTCTCAGAGCGCCTTGAGCGGGTGGAAGTCGCGGCCGAACCAGATCAGCGTTTCGGCCTGACCCTCCGCCAGCTCCATCGCCTGAACCTCGCAGAAGAACACGGTGTGAGAGCCGACGGGGCTGTGATCGGTAATCTTGCAGTCGAAGGCGACGGAGGCATCGGTCAGCACCGGCGCGCCGGTGACGAGGGTGCGCCAACTGCCGGAGCGGAAGCGGTCATCCTCCTCGCGGCCCGCGAAGGCGGTGGAGAGCGCCTGATGCCGTCCGGCCAGCACGTTCACCGCCACGACGCCGTTGTCGCGGATGATGTCGTGCGTGCGCGAGGCGCGGTTCACGCAGATCAGCAGGGTGGGGGGCGTGTCGGTCACGGAACAGACGGCGGAGGCGGTCATGCCGTGCTTGCCTGCCGGGCCATCGGTTGCCAGCACCGTGATGGCCGCGCCCATGCGGGCCATGCCTTCCCGGTAGACCTCTGTCCGGATCGGGTCGCTCTGCTCGGTCATCTCGTCCTTCCTGCGGCGGCGGGCCGCCTCACGTGGTGCCCGCCACGAAATCGGTCGGAACCGGCCCGAGGTCAAGCATCGGTGCCCGGATTTCCCGTCACGTCCTGCGTGCAGGGCTGCACAGTCGTGGTTGCGCCGGGCCATCGGCGGCCCGTGGTGGCCCGTGCGCTGTCCACTTGGCGCCTGCCTGCGCGGCACCCGCCAACCCTGCGGTGGCGGTGACAGGGCTGTCCGGGGCCTTCCGCGCGGTTGGCCCTTGCCCTTCGCGCGCGGTGGGCAGAGGAAAGGGGCAAACCATCGAGGCCCGCTATGACGATCACTCTGCGCCCCGCCGCCCTGCCTGCCGATACCGATGCGATCCTCGCGATCTGGACGCCGGTCATCCGCGAAACCACGATCACCTTCGCCAGCGATCTGAAGACGCCCGCGACGCTGGTGGACTACGTCGAGGGCCGCCGCGCCCGCGGACGGGAGTTCTTCGTGGCCGAAGAGGCGGGCGAGATGCTGGGCTTTGCCACCTACGACCAGTTCCGCGGCGGTGACGGCTATGTGCACGCGATGGAGCATACGATCATCCTCGGGCCGCAGGCCCGGGGCCGGGGCGTGGGCCGCGCACTGATGACGGCGGTCGAGGACCACGCCCGCGCCGCCGGGGCCCACACGATGGTGGCCGCCGTCAGTGGCGAGAACGAGATCGGCATCGCCTTCCACGCGGCGCTTGGCTACGATCACGTCGGGCGGATGCCGCAATCGGGGCGCAAGTTCGACCGCTGGCTGGACCTTGTCCTGATGCAAAAAATCTTGTGACTCCTTGACACATTCTGCGATGCCGCACTGACAGCGGGGATCGCAGCCGATAGGATGGTGCCATGTCTGTCTGGTCCCGCATCAAGGAAGCGCTGAAGGCCCTGGCCGGGGGGGAACCCCTGAGCGAGGTCTTCGACCGTCTGCGCACCCCGCCCGAACGGTCTGTCGCCTTCACCATCGCGGTCATCGCGCTGTCGGCCAAGATGGCCAAGGCCGATGGCCTCGTCACGCGCGACGAGGTGACGGCCTTCCGCGAGGTGTTCCAGATCGCCCGCGAGGACGAGGCCGACGCGGCCCGTGTCTTCAACCTCGCCCGGCAGGACGTCGCGGGCTACGAGGTCTATGCCCGCCGCATCGCCGAGATGTTCCGCGACCAGCGCGGCACGCTGCTGGACCTGATGGAGGGGCTCTTCCACATCGCCGTGGCAGACGGGCACTACAACCCGCTGGAGGACGAGTTCCTGCTCAGCGTGTCGCGTATCTTCGGCCTGCCGGATGCAGAGTTCCGGGTGCTGCGCGAACGCTTTGCGCCCGGCGTCGCGCGCTGCTGCGATCCCTATGCGGTGCTGGGGCTGGAACCGGGCGCCACGATGGAGGATGCGCGCAAGGCCTGGCGCCGCGCCGTGCGGGAAAGCCACCCGGACCAGATGATCGCCCGCGGCGTGCCGCAGGAAGCCATCAAGATGGCCGAGAAGCGCATGGTCGACATCAACCGCGCCTGGGAAGAGATACAGGCCAGCCGACAGCCCGCGTGATGCGGATCGCCACCTACAACGTCGAGTGGTTCAACGCACTCTTCGACGATCAGGGTGGCCTTTTGATGGATGACCGCTGGTCCGCCCGGCACAACATCACCCGCGCGCAGCAGATCGAGGCGCTTGGCCTCGTGTTCACGGCGCTCGACGCGGATGCGATCATGGTGATCGAGGCGCCGGACGAGAATTCCCGCCGCTCCTCCGTCCCCGCGCTGGAGACCTTCGCCCGGGCCTTCGACCTGCGGGCGAAGACCGCGATCATCGGCTTTCCCAACGACACCCAGCAGGAAATCGCGCTGCTCTACGATCCCTATCTGATGGATGTGCGCCACGATCCGCAGGGCGATCCCACCGGCAAGAAGGGCGCAAGCGAGGCGCCGCGCTTTGACGGGGTGTTCCGGATCGACCTCGACATCGACGCGACCGAGGACCTCGTGCGGTTCTCCAAGCCGCCGCTGGAGTTGGCGGTGAGGACCATGGGCGGGTTCGAGTTTCGCATGATCGGGGCGCATCTGAAGTCCAAGGCCCCCCATGGCGCGGTGAACGAAAGCGACGTAATGCGGCTTTCGATCGCGAACCGGCGCAAGCAGCTGGCACAGGCGATCTGGCTGCGCCAGCGGATCGCGGCCCATCTGGCCGAGGGCACGCCCCTGATGCTCATGGGGGATCTCAACGACGGTCCCGGGCTTGACGAATTCGAACATCTTTTCGGGCGTTCCTCCGTTGAAATCCTGATGGGGTCGGTGGAAGAGTTGCAGATATACGATCCAAACGCCCGGCGGGCCCTGTCGTCCCGGCTGAACGCGCCGCCGACCTCGGCCCGGTTCTGGATCGAGACCGAGGGCCGGTATCTGCAGGCGCTGCTGGACTACATCATGATCTCGCCAAGCCTCTGCGCGAAAGATCCGACGTGGCGGATCTGGCATCCCTTCGACGATCCCGGCTGCTGGTCCAAGCCGGAGCTGCGCGAAGCCTTGCTCACGGCCTCCGATCACTTCCCAGTCACGCTGGATATCGACCTCTAGGCCCTATGCGCGGGCAGGGGGCAGTCCTATATTGAGCTCATGAGACATCGCCTGACACTCCCGCTGTCCCTTGTCATGGGTCTTGCCCTGTTGCCCGGTTTCGGCGCGGCCGAGATCGTGGAACCCGCACCGACGCCCGAGATGGAAGAGGCCGAGGATGGCGCGGGCCTGATGGGGCGGGGGGCGGAGCTCTTCTTCCGCGGGTTGCGGGACGAGATGGCCCCCGCGATCGAGGGGCTGGAGGACTGGGCCCGCGATGTCGGGCCGGGGATGAAATCCTTCATGGAAGAGATGGGCCCGGCGTTCCGCGACCTGATGGGCGACATCAAGGACTTCAGCCAGTACCACAAGCCCGAGGTGCTGCCGAACGGCGACATCATCTTGCGCAAGCGCCAGCCGGGGGAAGAGCCCGAGGCGGAGGCCAAGACCGAAAGCGGGCCGATCGACCTCTGATCGGCCACTGCGCGCCGGCAAGGCGCCATCTCGGTGAAGACCGACCACCGCGTCGACAGGGGCCTGCCGTCCTATCTACCGATGTGCTGCGCGTTCAGTCCCGCACGTCGATCTGCGTCGTCGCGTTCAGCGAAGAGGCCAGCGAGGCAAAGCGCGCCTGCGCCACTTCCCCGAAGAGCGGCCAGGCCGCGCGGCTGAGCTTCAGCGTCAGGTGCCGCTTCTTGGGCTGCCAGACCAGTTCGCCCGGATCGGCGTCCTTCTCCAGCCAGAGCATCGCGCCAAAGCGCATTGCCTTGCCCAGAACCTCTGCCTGCAGCAGTTCCTTCTCGTCGAGGAAGTCGTAGAGGTTCTCGAAATGGGTGCCCGAGCGCTTGTTCTTGTAGCGGTGCAGCAGGGCCACGCCGAGGAAGACCCGCTCGGGGTGGTTCATGCCGCCGAGGTTGGCGCGGGTGGCGGTCTCGAAGCAGACCTCGGCCCGGTAGTCGGGATGGGCGCGCCAGTTCACGTCATGCATCAGGCAGGCAGCCTTCACGAGACGCATCTTCTCGGGCTTGGCACCGTGGAAGAGCGGCTTGATGAAGGTATAGAGCACCCGCCCGAAGCCCGGGATGCGGCTGTCCTTGTTGTCGGAGAACCGCGCCGCCTCGATCAGCGGATCGCGGTCGCGCAGGGCCTGCGGCATCTGCCCGTAGAGCAGCCCCTCGCGGATACCGTAGGAGGAGATGGCGATGTCATGGGGCCGGAAGGCGCGCACCACCTCCAGCAGCACCTCGGCTGCCAGCGGGACAAGCGACATCCGCGCGCCAGAGATGCCGCAGCGGCTGCGCAGGTCGGAGGCATCGCTTTCCTCGATGAATTTCACCGTCTCGCGGACAGCGGTGGCGGTCATCCGGTACTCGTGCAGGACGTGCATCGGGTAGCCCTGCCGCTCCATGTCGATCCGCGCGATGGCGCGCCACGAGCCGCCCACAAGGAACATCCGGTTGCGCTGCGTCCCGAGCGCCTCCTGAAGCTTGGCGATCTCGGCCTTGATGTGGGCGCGGCGGCCCTTCTTGCCGCCCTTCACGTCGGCCAGCTTCAGCGGCCCGAGCGCCGATGTCTCGGCCCGGCCCACTTCGCCGCCCGCGATCTCTGCCAACTCCATCGAGGAGCCGCCGATGTCGCAGATCAGCCCGTAGGCCCCCGGCCAGCCCAGCAGGACGCCCTGCGCCGAAAGCCGCGCCTCCTGCTTGCCGTCGATGACATGGACGCGGACGCCGGTCTGCTTCTCGACCTCGGCCACGAAATCGGCGCCGTCCTCGGCCTCGCGCACGGCGGCGGTGGCCACGGCGGTCAGGGGCGTCGCGCCCATGCCGCGGGCCAGCAACTGGAACCGGTGGATCGCGGCAAGCGCCCGGCGGCGGCCCTCGGGGTTCAGCCGCCCGGTGTCGGACAGGCCCGCGCCGAGGGCGCACATGATCTTTTCATTGTAGAAATACGCGGGCGAACGGGCCGCCCCGTCAAAGACCACGAGCCGGACGGAGTTCGAGCCCACGTCCACCACGCCCACGCGGCTGAGCGCACGGGCGGCGGCATCGTTGAAGAGCGGCCGACCGAAGGGGCCCCAATCCGGCTCACCGGCATGCGCGGCGGGTTCGTTGTTGGCGTCCATGGCTCTTTCCGTCTTCTCACCCACGTCAGGCCAGACCCTTATGCGGGGCGGGGCCTCTCCCGGTCAACCGTCACGCGGCTGCGTCAGTTCCGCTCGTGTGTCAGCTGTGGCACGTCCGAGGCCCCCGCCGAGCCCCGGCCCGAGAGCGAGGGGTTTTCCATGAAGAAGCGGTGGCAGTTGAAGGCGAAGGCATCCTCGGGCAGTTCGGCCCGCAGGAATTTCCCGTCCGGCTGCATGACCCAGCTCTGCGCCTGATCGTGCAGGTTCGCGGCCATGATCTGGCTGGTGATCTGCGCCTTCACGGTGGGGTTCTTCACCTCCACCAGCGTTTCGACCCGGCGGTTCAGGTTCCGGCTCATCCAGTCGGCGGAGGAGAAGAAGACCCGCGCCTGCTGATGCGGCAGCCCGTGGCCGTTGCCGAAACAGACGATCCGCGAATGTTCGAGGAAGCGCCCGACGATGGATTTCACGCGGATGTTCTCGCTCAGCCCCTTGATGCCGGGGCGCAGCCCGCAGATGCCCCGGATCACGAGGTCGATCTCGACCCCGGCCTGCGAGGCGGCATAGAGCGCGTCGATGATCTTGGGCTCGATCAGCGAGTTCATCTTGGCCCAGATCACGGCCGGACGGCCCGCGCGGGCATTCTCGGCCTCGGCCTCGATCATCTCGATCAGGTCGTCCTTCATCCAGTGGGGCGAGATCGAGATGTTCTCCAGCTTCTCGGGCACAACGTAGCCGGAGAGGTAGTTGAACACTTTCGTCGCATCCCGGCCGAGCGCCGCGTCACAGGTGAAGAAGCTGAGGTCGGTGTAGATCCGCGCCGTGATCGGGTGGTAGTTTCCGGTGCCGTAGTGGGTGTAGGTCACGAGGTTGTCGCCCTCGCGGCGCACCACGGTCGAGACCTTGGCATGGGTCTTCCAGTCCACGAAGCCATAGACCACGTGGGCGCCCGAGCGTTCCAGCCGCCGCGACTGGCGGATGTTGGCGGCCTCGTCGAAACGGGCCTTCAGTTCCACAAGTGCCGTGACCGACTTGCCCTCTTCCGCCGCCTCGCAGAGCGCCTCGACGATGGGGGAGTTCTTGGAGGTCCGGTAGAGCGTCTGCTTGATCGCCACCACGTCCGGGTCGCTGGCGGCCTGCCGCAGGAAGCGCACCACCATGTCGAAGGTCTCGTAGGGGTGGTGCAGCAGCATGTCCTTCTGGCGGATCGCCGCGAACATGTCGCCGTCGTGGTCCTGCACCCGTTCCGGCACGCGCGGGGTGAAGGAGGGCCAGAGCAGGTCGGGCCGGCTGTCGAGCACCAGTTCCGAGAGCATGGTGATGCCGATCATGCCGTCGACCTCGACCACCTCGTCCTCGTGGACGTGTAACTCGCGCATGATGACGGATTTCAGGGACTCGGGCGCGTTGGCCGAGATCTTGAGACGCACCACCTCGCCGCGGCGGCGGCGCTTCAGGGCGGTTTCGAACTCGCGCACGAGATCCTCGGCCTCTTCCTCGACCTCGAGGTCGCTGTCGCGCAGCACGCGGAAGGAACAATGGCCCGTGGTCCGGTAGCCGGGGAAGAGCTGCTCGATATTCTCCAGCAGCAGTTCTTCCAGCGGCAGGAAGCGGTTCTGTCCGCTCTCGGAGGGCAGGGGCACGAAGCGGTCGATCTGGTGCGGGATCGGCAGCAGCGCCATCAGCGGGCGGCGGTCCTTCTTGCGCTCCAGAGCAAGGGCGAGGGCAAAGCCGGTGTTCGGGATGAAGGGGAAGGGATGCGCCGGGTCGATCGCCAGCGGCGAGAGCACCGGGAAGACCTTCATCAGGAAGATGTCGTCGAGGTAGTCGCGATCGCCCTGGGTCAGCCCGTCCCGCAGCACGATGGAGATCCCGGCCTCCTGCATCAGGCCGCGCAGTTCGCCCAGCACCTTCTGCTGGCGCTCCATCAGCTGGCGCGCGTCCTCGTTGATCAGCTTGAGCTGTTCCACCGGCGTCAGACCGTCCTGCGCGGGGGTGGTGTTGCCCTCTTTCGCCAACTCCCGCAGGCCCGCCACGCGGACGGTGTAGAATTCATCTAGGTTGTTGGCCGAGATCGACAGGAAGCGCAGCCGTTCCAGCAGCGGCACGCGCGGGTTCTCTGCCTCTTCCAGCACCCGCCAGTTGAAGCCCAGCCACGAGAGTTCGCGGTTGTAGAACCGGCCGGGGCCCTCGCGGTCAAGCTCGGGCAGGTCAACGGGGGCGGGGAGCGGGTCGTTCAGGAAGTCGGCGGAAATCATGGGGCTGATATGGTCTAACGCTGTAACGGAAACATGTCGGAAGGGGCGGTCGTCAGAGGGAATTTATGCGCCCTGCAACTCGCCCCTGTCCAGAAACTCCTTGGCCAAGCCGCGGGTGACGGGACGTTGCCGGGCCAGCGAATAGGCATCCAGCCCCGAGACCACGCGCCGGGCGCTCTCGAAGGAGCGGTCCATCCGGCGCAGCAGGTAGGGCAGCAGGTTCGGCGGCGGCGAGAGTTGCCGGTCGGCAAAGAGCTTGACGAGGATCATCTGCAGCAGCGCGTCGTCCGGCGCCTCGATCACGGCGGCCTGCGTGCCCTGCATCCGGCTTTGCAGGTCGGGCAGGGTCAGGCCCCAGCGGGCAGGCGTGCCGGTGCCGGTGACCAGCAGCGTGTGCCCCTCGGCCAGCACGAGGTTGTGGAGATGGAAGAGCGCGGCCTCCGCGTCGCGGTCGCCCGCGATGCCGGGCACGTCCTCCACCGCCACGGGGCCACGGGCCAGCATCGGCACATCGGCGCGCGACAGGCCATCGGCGGGCAGGATCGTCGCACCGGAGCGGGCGGCCCAGACGTGGGCGAGGTGGGTCTTGCCGGCGCCGCGCTGCCCCACGAGGGCCAGCTTGGAGCCGGGCCAGTGCGGCCAGAGATCGACGAGCGCCTTGGCCATGGCATTGGAGGGGGCGGTGAAGAAGTCTTCCGGTGCCCGCGCGGTGCGCACGGGCAGGTTCAGGCTCATCTGCCGCTCCATCTCAGGCCGCCTCGTCGTCCTGATCTAGACCGCGGTAGAGACGGCTGTCCTTGTACTGGTCGATCATGAAGCGGGCCAGCACGCCGAGGGCGGCGGCCAGCGGCACCGCGACCAGCATGCCGACAAAACCGAAGAGCGAGCCGAAGACCGAGAGCGCGAAGATCAGCCAGACCGGGTGCAGCCCCACCGAACTACCCACCAGCTTGGGCGTCAGGAAGTTGCCCTCGACCACCTGGCCGATGACGAAGATGCCCGCGACGAGCGCGATATGGACCCATTCGCCCCAGAACTGGAACAGCGCCAGCCCGATGGCGAGCGCGCCGCCGGTGAGCGAGCCCACGTAGGGGATGAAGGTCACCAGCCCCGCGAAGGCCCCCACGACGAGGCCGAACTGAAGCCCCACCAGCATCAGTGCCGCGGCGTAGAAGGTGCCGAGGATCAGGCAGACAGTGCCCATGCCGCGGATGAAGGCGGCCAGCGTACCGTCGATCTGGCGGGCCAGCTTGCGGATCGTCGGCGCGTGATCGCGCGGCAGCAGCCCGTCGATATCGGCCACCATCCGGTCCCAGTCGAGCAGCAGGTAGAAGGCCACCACCGGCACGATGACGAAGAGCATGACGATGTTGATCAGCGAGCCCACCGAGGTCAGGGCGGTGTTCAGCAACTCGCCCCCCTTGGACTGGATCGTTTCACCGATGCTGGTGAGCGACTGGTGCACGATCGAGTCCTGCCGCAGCAGGTCCGGGAAACGGGTCTCGATGAAGGTCTGGAGATCGTCGAAGAGCTTGGGCGCCATGTCGAAGAGCGAAATCGCCTGATCGATCAGGGTCGGGATGACGAGAAGCGCCATCAGCACGAAGATCAGGATCGCGGCCAGCGTGATCGTCACCGTCGCCATGACGCGGCTCAGCCCCGCGGCCTCCAGCCGGTCGGCGACCGGATCGAGAAAATAGGCAACGGCGGCGCCCAGAACGAAGGGCAGGATCACGTCGCCCAGCCACCACAGGGCCAGCACGAAGACCGCCGCGGCGACACCCCAGTATTTCATCTGGTCCCGGACGGGCAGGCCCATGGCGGATTCTCCTTGTTTCCCCGGTATCTTGGGGCAGGGGGCGGCGGTTTCAACCTAAAAGCCCGGTTTTGCACGGGATCCCCTCCCTTGCCAAGCGGTCTCACTTGCCGCACAACGCGGAGCCACGTGAACACGCCAAGCCACAAAGGGTCCAAGATGCGTCTGAGCCGTTATTTCCTGCCCGTCCTGAAGGAGACGCCCTCGGAGGCGCAGATCGTCAGCCACCGCCTGATGCTGCGGGCCGGGATGATCAAGCAACAGGCCGCAGGCATCTATTCCTGGCTGCCGCTCGGCTTCAAGGTGCTGCGCAACATCGAGAAGATCGTCCACGAGGAGCAGCAGCGCGCGGGTCATATCCCGATGCTGATGCCGACGCTCCAGTCGGCCGACCTCTGGCGCGAATCCGGCCGTTACGACGCCTACGGCCCCGAGATGCTGCGCATCCGCGACCGGCATGACCGCGACATGCTCTACGGTCCGACCAACGAGGAGATGATCACCGACATCTTCCGCAGCCACGTCAACAGCTACAAGAACCTGCCGCTGACGCTCTACCACATCCAGTGGAAGTTCCGCGACGAGGTCCGCCCTCGCTTCGGCGTCATGCGCGGCCGCGAGTTCCTGATGAAGGACGGCTACAACTTCGACCTGACGAAGGAAGACGCGCTGCACGCCTACAACCGGCACCTCGTCTCCTACGTGCGCACCTACGAGCGGATGGGCCTTCAGGCGATCCCGATGCGCGCGGATTCGGGCCCGATCGGCGGCGATGACACCCACGAGTTCCTCGTGCTGGCGGAAACGGGCGAGTCGGAGGTCTTCTACGACAGCGCCGTCACCGACATCCGTCTGGGCGACCGGGCCATCAACTACGACAGCGTCGAGGAATGCCGCGCGGTGATGGAGGAGTTCACCTCGCTCTACGCCCGCACGGACGAGACCCACGACGCCGCCATCTTCGAGCAGATCCCCGAGGAGCGCCGCCGCGTCGCCCGCGGGATCGAAGTGGGCCAGATCTTCTATTTCGGCACCAAGTACTCCGAGCCGATGGGTGCCACGGTTCAGGGCCCCGACGGCAAGCCGGTGCCGGTGCACATGGGCTCCCACGGGATCGGCGTCAGCCGCCTGCTGGGCGCGATCATCGAGGCGAGCCACGACGACAAGGGCATCATCTGGCCCGAGGGCGTCACGCCGTTCCACGTGGGCATCGTGAACCTGAAGCAGGGCGACGCCGAGGCGGATGCCGCCTGTGACGCGCTCTACGACAGCTTTGGCGCGCTGGGGCTGGAGGTGCTCTACGACGATACGACCGAACGGGCCGGGGGCAAGTTTGCCTCGATGGACCTGATCGGCCTGCCGTGGCGCATCACCGTGGGCCCGCGCGGCCTGAAGAACGGCGTGGTCGAACTGACCTGCCGCCGCACCGGCGAGAGCGAGGAGCTGCCGCCCGAGCAGGCGGTCGAGAAAGTGGCGGCGATCTACCGCGCGCACGGCATCGGCCGGGTCTGAGGCCCGCATCGGCCCTGAGGGGCCGAAGACGATCAGGACACCGGCCCCTCGCGGGCCGGTTTTCTTTTGGGATGTTGGGGCGGGGCGCTTGGCGTCGCGATCCGCGAGGGGTAGGGGCTGATCCCTGTCGTTGATGGATCGTCTCGCGCTCGGCGCGAGGCCGCGACCGCGCCTGACGCCCCAAATCCCTCACCGCACCACGCAAAGCCGCGCATCGACGGCGCGCGCGGAGGCGATCTGCCGTCTCTGGCCACCACTTTATCGCAGCAAAGCTCGTCCCTCCCTCGAAAGCGACCGCCCTGCCTCACCAAATCGCCGCCGCTTGGGGGCGCGCCGGCGATGCGCGGCGGCCTGCGGCCTTGTTCCGCGCTGGCGACAGTCGACGGCCGGGTGAAGTACAGCGTTGGAGAGTTCCCTGTCGCTGTTCTTGACGGAGTTGCAGGGGGCCGCCGTGGCTTGGTGGTGCCCTGAAATCGCGTAGACAGGTCACAATACTGGCCCACCGTCTAAGGGCACCGCGATGCCATGTCCGTTACGCTCCGCCGCAAGCCCTCCCACTTCCTGTGCACTCCCCGGCAAACCCGGGCGCCCACTCCCGCCTCTGCCGCTTTCAATTGTACATCCGACAATAACCCGTGCAGTCTCCGCCCCGAGACGGACGCAACAGGAAAGACCCCTCAGATGACCCAGAAGACGCTCGACTGGCTGGCCGCGCACGAGGCCGACATGCACGCGCTGCTCGAGGCGCTTGTGAACACGGACAGCAACTCCCACGACCGGGAGGGTGTGAACCGGGTGAAGGACCAGATCGAGGCCTTCCTGACCGAGAAGGGGCTGACCACCTCCACCACGACCCTCGGCCCGGGGGGCGACGCGCTGCACGCCCGCCTTGCCGCCGGTACCGGCAACCGCCCGGTGCTGATGATGGGCCACATGGACACGGTCTTCCCCACCGGTGAGGTCGCGAAACGGCCCTTCAAGGTCGAGGACGGCATCGCCTCGGGCCCGGGCTGCGCCGACATGAAGGCGGGCCTCGTGATGAACGCCTTCGTCATGGCGGCCTTCGCTGCCACCGGCGAAAGCCCGGTGCCGCTGCATGCGCTCTTCACCCCGGACGAGGAAATCGGCTCGCCCGCCTCGGCCCCGGTTATCGAGGCCGCCGCCGCGGATGCCCGTGCGGTCTTCAACTCGGAACCCGGCCGGATCAGCGGCAACGTGGTGAACGGCCGCCGGGGCGGGGCGTTCTACAAGGTCACGATCACCGGGCGCGCCGCCCATGCGGGTCAGAACCCCAAGGACGGCCGCAGCGCCATCGACGAGTTCGCGCGCAAGACACTGGCCTGGCACGCGCTGCCCGAGCAGGACAGCTGGGACATCAACGTGAACGTCGGCCTTGTCTCGGGCGGGCAGTCGGTGAACACCATCGCGCCCTATGCCGAGTGCCAGATCGACCTGCGCTATGCCACCAAGGAGGAATACGAGAAGGCCGAGGCCGCGATCAAGGAGATCGCGATGACCTGCCGCGAGGATGGCGTCAGCGCCACCTTCGAGCGGCTGGGGGCCTTCCTGCCGATGCTCCAGACCGAGGGCAGCGCCGCGCTGACCGAGGCTTACCTGTCGGCGGCCCATGATCTTGGCCAGACCACGCAGGCGGAATTCACGCGCTCCTGCGCAGATAGCGGCATCGCCTCCTACACCGGGACGCCGACGCTCTGTGCGACGGGGCCGCGCGGCGGCAAGGGCCACTCGCCCGAGGAGTTCCTCGACATCGGCACCATGGTGCCTCGCGCACAGGCCATGGCGCTGACGATCCTGCGCATGGGCTGAGCCATCAGCGACACAGGATGAACGGCCCCGGTTTCGGGGCCGTTTGCCTGTCTGGGGTTTGCCCGACCGGGATTTGCCTGACCGGGATTTGCCTGTCCGGGATTTGCCTGTCCGGGGTCTGCCGGGTGGAAGGCCCGTATGTCTGCCTTTGACGGCCTTGCAGCGCCGGACAACAGCAGAGGCCACGCCGCAATGGGCATCATTTCGGCCCTATTCACCACGATATTGGCCGAAAGAGGCCTTCCGGGGGGGACGCGGCGCGGCTGATGTCCTACCCTGACCGGGCATCGCGCGGGCTTCGTATTTCAGGGGTACCGTGCGCGGCAGATGTGGAACGAGTATTTTGGGGGACGGGCCCGCGCTTCAGGGGACGTGAAGCCGCGCCCGGTATTTGCGGATTTATTGAATGAAACTCATATTGCTGGCCGCGGGGGCGGCTGTGCTGGTGGCTTGGGGGCTGCTTGCACGGGCACGGGCGAAGCCTTTGCCGGACGATCTCGCTGTCATTCCGATCAGCCGGATGCTGGAATTCTGCGCCTTGGAACAGGGGGCCGTGTCCGTCGCGCTGATCGACCGAGAGGGCGAGGCGGTGCGGGACCTCGGAGAGTTCGACCACCCGGCCGCCGCCGTCGGAGAGGTGCAGCAGGCCTGCCATAGTGCGAAGATCAGGCTCGTGCGGATCACCAAGAGCCGCCCGCATTGCTTTGTTGTTGTCGGTCTGGACGAACCGGCACAGCGCGGCGTGAAGGCCGGGGCGCCGGGCTGGGCGGGGGCAGTGCTGCGGAGCGTCAACTGACGGGCTGACCCGTCGGCCGCCGGGCAGGAGGGGCATGGTCCTTCGGTGGCATGCGCTCGCACGGCAGGCGATGTCCCGCGACCGGTTTGTGCGTCTTTATTTTTCGGGGGGAGTGGAATGGTGCTGCTGGACAGGATTGAACTGTCGACCTCTCCCTTACCAAGGGAGTGCTCTACCACTGAGCTACAGCAGCACTATGTTCCAGTTTCTGGCGGCGGTGAGTACCGTCCGAACCGGGCACTGGCAAGACCCTTTCTGTCGTTTCCCGCCTTCCCTCGCGTCGGCTCCTGTGTCGCGATCCGAGGGGCCCATCGCCGGGCGGTGCGGTCAGCTGCGGGCGTGCCCGTCAGGCTGTGGGCGGCTGATTAGACGCATTCGACGCGGGGCGCAAGCGCAATCTGGACCCTTTTTTGCGTCTGAAGTACAGAAGGACCATGACCGACAAATCCCGTACCTCTCGGCTGAAGAGCCAGGACCGTCAGGACAGGCTGAAAGCCGCGCTGAAAGCCAACATGGGCCGCCGCAAGGCACAGGCCCGTGCCCGGCAAGCCGCTGATGCCACTGGCGAAGAGAAACGGACAGAACAAGCCGGCGACACCGGCACACGCGAAGAGGACTGAGAGCGGATGGATTCGATTCTCGTCACCGGCAACGGTGCACTGAACGGGCAGATTCCCATTGCGGGAGCCAAGAACGCCTGCCTGACCCTGATGCCGGCGACGCTGCTCAGCGATGAACCGCTGACGCTGACCAACGCGCCGCGGCTGTCGGACATCAAGACGATGACCCTGCTGCTGCAGTCGCTGGGGGCCGAAGTCTCGTCGCTGCAGGACGGCAAGGTGCTGGCCATGTCGAGCCACGACCTGACCAGCCACAAGGCGGAATATGACATCGTGCGCAAGATGCGCGCCTCGATCCTCGTGCTGGGGCCGCTGCTGGCGCGCTACGGCGAGGCGATCGTCTCGCTGCCCGGCGGCTGTGCCATCGGCGCGCGGCCCGTCGACCTGCACCTCAAGGCGCTGGAGGCCATGGGCGCGGAGCTGGACCTGCGCGAGGGCTATGTCTTTGCCAAGGCCCCCGGCGGGCTGAAGGGCGGCACCTACGAATTCCCCATCGTCTCGGTCGGGGCGACGGAAAACGCGCTGATGGCCGCGACGCTGGCCAAGGGCACCACGGTGCTCAAGAACGCGGCCCGCGAGCCCGAGATCGTCGATCTGGCGCAATGCCTGCGCAAGATGGGCGCGCAGATCGAGGGGGAGGGGACCTCGACCCTCACCATTCAGGGGGTTGAGCGTCTGCACGGCGCGACCCACCCGGTCGTCACCGACCGGATCGAACTGGGCACCTACATGCTGGCCCCCGCCATCGCGGGCGGCGAGGTGGAACTGCTGGGCGGGCGCATCGACCTCGTCGGCGCCTTCTGCGAGAAGCTGGATGCCGCGGGCGTCTCGGTCACCGAAACGCCGACCGGCCTTGTCGTCGCGCGCAAGAACGGCCGCATCCGCGCCGTGGACGTGATGACGGAGCCCTTCCCGGGCTTCCCGACCGACCTGCAGGCGCAGATGATGGCGCTGCTCTGCACCGCCGAAGGCACCTCGGTGCTGGAAGAGAAGATCTTCGAGAACCGCTTCATGCATGCACCGGAGCTGATGCGCATGGGGGCCAAGATCGACGTGCACGGCGGCACCGCCAAGGTGACCGGCGTCGAGCGCCTGAAGGGTGCGCCGGTGATGGCGACCGACCTGCGGGCCTCGGTCTCGCTGATCCTGGCCGGTCTGGCGGCAGAGGGCGAAACGCAGGTGAACCGCGTCTACCACCTCGACCGCGGTTATGAGCGGGTCGAGGAGAAGCTCTCGGCGGTCGGCGCGAAGATCGAAAGGATCAAGGGCTCATGACCCAGGACGCAGGTTTCGAAGACGGGCGCGAGCGCCCGCTGAACCTCGGGGCGGAGGATGGCGAGGACCTCAAGGTCATCGCCGCCCTGACGCAGGACGCGGTGCTGGAGGCCAGGGACGTGTCCTGGCGGCCCAAGGAGCGGCGGCTGGCGCTGCTGGTGAACCGCTTCCGCTGGGAAGACCGCGGGATGGAGCGTCACGGGCCGGAGCGGGTGCGCTCGCTCCTCGTCATCGACAACGTGCTGAAGGTTGCGAGCCAGGGCATCGACCCGAAGGACCGCGAGACGGTGCTCTCGCTGCTCTCCATCGACTTCGAGGCCGATGCGGAGCCGCCCTCGGGCGCGGTGCTGCTGACCTTCGCGGGCGACGGCGCGCTGCGGCTGACGGTCGAGGCGCTGGACGTCAGCCTCAAGGACGTGACCCGGCCCTATCGTGCGCCCTCGGGCAAGGTGCCGAGCCACGAGTGACGCGCCCGCGGGCGCGGGGCCGAAGCGGGCCTTGAAACGCTGCCGCTTGAGGGTGCCGGACACAGGTATTATGGGATGGGCAACCAAGGAGTTGCCCAATGCCCCAGTTTCTCGACACGACCGAGCCGGATTTCGAAGCCCGCTTTGCCGCCCTGCTGTCGGCCAAGCGCGAGGACAGCCCGGATGTCGATCATGTGGTGGCCGGGATCATCGCCGACGTGCGCGCCCGGGGCGATGCCGCGGTGCTGGAGCTGACGGCGAAGTTCGACCGGCTTGAGCTGACGCCCGACACCATGGCCTTCTCCGCCGAGGAGATCGACGCCGAGATCGCCAAGGTCCCCGCCGACGAGCGTGAGGCGCTGGAACGCGCGGCGCAGCGCATCCGCGCCTACCACGTCCGCCAGATGCCCGAGGATGCCCTCTGGACCGATCCGGACGGGGCGACGCTGGGCTGGCGCTGGACGCCGGTGTCGGCGGCCGGCATCTACGTGCCGGGCGGTCTGGCCTCCTATCCCTCTTCCGTGCTGATGAACGCGATCCCCGCCAAGGTGGCTGGCGTCGAACGTCTGGCCATGTGCGTGCCCACGCCGGGCGGCGTGGTGAACCCGCTGGTCCTGCTGGCCGCGCGCATCGCGGGGGCCGACGAGGTCTATCGCGTGGGCGGGGCGCAGGCCGTCGCGGCGCTGGCCTATGGCACCGACACGATCGCGCCGGTGGACAAGATCACCGGCCCCGGCAACGCCTTCGTCGCCGCCGCCAAGCGCCGTGTCTTCGGCAAGGTGGGCATCGACATGATCGCGGGCCCCTCCGAGATCCTCGTGATCGCGGATGCGGACAACAATCCCGACTGGCTGGCGCTGGACCTGCTGAGCCAGGCGGAACACGACCCCGTGGCGCAATCCATCCTGATCACCGATGATGCCGCCTTTGGCCGCAAGGTGGCCGAGGCCGTGGACGACCGCCTCAAGACGCTGGAGCGGCGCGAGATCGCGGGTGCCAGCTGGGCCGATTACGGCGCGGTAATCGTGGTGCGCGACCTCGACGAGGCGGCGGCGCTGTCGAACCGCGTGGCGCCCGAACACCTTGAGCTTTGCGTCGCCGATCCGCGCGCGCTGGCGGAAAAGACCGTCCACGCGGGGGCCATTTTCCTCGGCGGCTGGACGCCCGAGGCGATCGGGGATTACGTCGGGGGCCCGAACCATGTGCTGCCCACGGCACGCTCGGCGCGTTTTTCCTCCGGTCTGTCGGTTCTGGACTTCCTCAAACGCACCACTCTGGCAGAAATGACCCCGGCGGCGCTGAAAGCCATTGGCCCCGCTGCCGAAACGCTGGCAAAGTCGGAGAGCCTGGAGGCTCACGGCCTGTCGGTGCGTGCCCGTCTGGACCATCTGAATGAGGAATGAGCGATGTCCCGGATCAGCCTGATCGAGCTGGATGACAGCAACCTGCCGCCTCCGACCCCGGAGATCGAGCAGGAGCGCAAGGTGGCGATGTTCGACCTTCTGGAGGAGAACAGCTTCACCCTGCCGAAACGGGACGAACGCGAGGTGCCCGCCGGGCCCTACCACGTCGGCCTGTCGATCCGCGAACGCCGGCTTGTCTTTGACATCAAGACCGAGGACGACCAGCCCGCGGCGCAGTTCCTGCTGTCGCTGGGGCCGTTCCGGCAGGTGGTGAAGGATTACTTCGCCATCTGCAAAAGCTACTTCGACGCCGTGAAGAACCTGCCGCCGGCGCAGATCGAGACCATCGACATGGCCCGGCGCGGCATCCACAACGAGGGTGCCCGGGTGCTGATCGAACGTCTGGAGGGCAAGGCCGAGGTCGACAACGACACGGCGCGCCGTCTCTTCACCCTGATCTGCGTCCTGCACTTCGGGGGCTGACGGGTGCCGCATCAGCTGCCGCAATCGGTTCTCTTCTGCTGCGACCACAACGCCGTGCGCTCGCCCATGGCGGAGGGCATCATGAAGAAGCTCTACGGCCCCGGCGTCTACGTCCAGTCGGCAGGCGTGCACAACGATCTGGAGATCGACGGTTTCGCCATCGCGGTCTGCAAGGAGATCGGGGTGGAGCTGGAGCGGCACCGCTCGCGCTCCTTCGACGAGATGCAGCAACTGGGGGACGACCTGTCCTCCTTCGATCATATCGTGGCGCTGTCCCCCGCCAGCCAGCACCGCGCGCTGGAGCTGACGCGGTTCTTTCACCTGACGGTGGATTACTGGCCGATCATGGATCCCACCGGTCTGGGCGAAACCCGCGAGACCAAGCTCAACGCCTATCGTCAGAGCCGCGACCAGATCGTCCGGCACCTGACCGAACGCTGGGGCCCCGCCCCACAGGGTTGACCGCCCCGGCCCGCTTTCCTGCCACCTTCCAAGCCAGTTCAGAGGACAGAATGAACGACACGATCCGTGCCTATTTCGCCGCTTTCAACGCGGGCGATACCGAGGGAATGCTGGCCTGCCTGACGGCTGACGTGGCGCATCACGTCAACGAGGGGCAGGTGCGCGTGGGCAAGACGCTCTTTGCCGAGTTCTGCGCCCACATGGAGCGCTGCTACAAGGAGGAACTGACCGACATGGTGATCTTCGCCAACCCGGAAGGCACCCGCGGCGCGGCCGAGTTCATCGTGAACGGCACCTACCTCGTGACCGATGCGGGGCTGCCGGAAGCGAAGGGCCAGACCTACCGCCTGCCGGGCGGCTCGTTCTTCGACCTGAAGGACGGGAAGATTTCCCGCGTGACCACCTATTACAACCTCGCGGACTGGATCGGGCAGGTCTCGGCGTGATCGAAACGCGGGTCCTGACCGGAGAGGCGCTTGGCGCTGCGCTCGACGACGTGGCGCGGCTGCGAATCGCCGTCTTCCGGGACTGGCCCTATCTCTACGAGGGCGACCTCGACTACGAGCGGCGCTACCTCGACGTCTATACCACCGACACGGCGGTGGTCGTGGCGGCGCTCGACGCGGGCCGGGTCGTCGGTGTCGCCACCGGCATGGGCATGGAGGAGGCGGATGCGGATTTCGCCGCTGCCTTCGCCGGGCGGCCGGAAAAGGCGGACGAGGTCTTCTACTGCGCCGAATCCGTCCTGCTGCCGGAGTACCGGGGGCAGGGGCTGGGGCACGCCTTCTTCGACCTGCGCGAAGACCATGCCCGGGCACTCGGGCGGCGCTGGTCGGCCTTCTGTTCGGTGGTGCGTCCTGCGGATCACCCGGCACGGCCCGAAGAGTATCGTCCGCTGGATGACTTCTGGCGCGGGCGCGGTTATGCGCCGGTCGAGGGGGCGGTGGCGCGCTATCGCTGGACGGACGTGGGCGCGGATGAGCCGACGGGCAAGGATTTGCAGGTCTGGATGCGGGCGCTCTGAGCCTTTCGGACGGATGCGCCTGCGGCGGGCGGGGAGGGGGGGCTGTCTGCCCCCCATGTGCCTGCGGCACATTCCCCCCGAGGATATTTGGGAACAGAGGATGATGGGATGGTGAAGATCGCGGCGGCGGCCTATCCGCTGGACTGGTTCGAGAGCTGGGAGTCCTATGTGGCCAAGCAGGAGGCCTGGGTGGCCGAGGCTGCGGGTGAGGGGGCGGATCTGCTGCTCTTCCCGGAATACGGCGCGATGGAACTGGCCTCGCTGGCGGGTGACGCGGCGACGGACCTGGATGTGGCGACCCGCGAGGTGGCGCGGCGCATGGGCGACGCGGTGGCCGTGGCGCAGCGGCTGGCGGCTGATCACGGGGTCTATATCGTGGCGGCCTCGGGGCCGGTCTTCGATGGCGAGGTGCTGGTGAACCGGGCGCATCTGGTGGCGCCCTCGGGCGCGGTGGATTTCCAGGACAAGGTGATCATGACGCTCTGGGAGCGCGATCCCTGGGGCGTCGTGGGGCAGGGGCCGCTGAAGGTCTTCGACACAGCGCTCGGCAAGCTGGCGATCAATATCTGCTATGACAGCGAGTTTCCGCTGCTGGCGCGGGCCCAGCGGGAGGCGGAACTGCTGCTGGTGCCGTCCTGCACCGAGGCCGAGGAAGGCTATTGGCGGGTGCGGATCGGCAGCCAGGCGCGGGCGCTGGAAGGGCAATGCGTGGTGGCCATGGCCTCGACCGTCGGGGCCTATCCCAAGGTGCCCGCGGTGGAGGCAAACACCGGCATGGGCGGGATTTTCGGCCCGCCGGACGCGGGGTTCCCGCCCAATGGCGTGCTGGCCGAGGGGCGGCTGGGGCAGCCCGGCTGGACCTATGCGGAGGTCGATCTGGCGCAGGTGGCCGAGGTCCGTGCCAACGGCCACGTGCGCAACCTGCGGGACTGGGACGAGCAGCCCGGTGATCACAATCCGCCCGAACTTGTCCCGTTGCGCTGAATCCCCCTTGAAAATCGCGCGCGTTGGGACCATTTAGGCGCATCCGTCCCCGCAGGGGGCGCCACTTAAAGGAGACCCCATGGCCAAGGAAGACATTCTCGAATTCCCCGGCGTCGTGAAGGAACTCCTGCCAAACGCGACATTCCGGGTCGAGCTCGAGAACGGCCATGAGATCATCGCGCATACGGCAGGCAAGATGCGGAAAAACCGCATCCGGGTTCTGGCCGGCGACAAGGTGCAGGTCGAAATGACCCCCTACGATCTGACCAAAGGTCGGATCAACTACCGCTTCAAGTAACATCCCGCGCGCGCCCCTGTCCGGGGCGCGCCGGTTTCTTTTCGACCGCCACCGTTCCGGCGGTGGCCTTCTGGCGGGGAGTGCCATGAAACTCATCCTCGGCTCCGGAAGCCCGCGCCGGCTGGACCTGCTGGCGCAGCTGGGCCTCACGCCCGACGCCATCCGCCCCCCTGACATCGACGAGACGCCTCTCAAGGCCGAACTGCCGCGCCCCTATTGCGCACGCATGGCCCGGGAGAAGGCGCAGGCCGTGCCCGCGGGCGCGGGCGAAGTCGTGCTTTGCGCGGATACCACCGTGGCGCTTGGCCGCCGCATCCTCGGCAAGCCGGTCGATGCGGGCGAGGCCGAGGGCTTCCTGCGGCTCATGTCCGGGCGGCGCCACAAGGTGATCACCGCCGTGGCCGTGGCCTGCGAGGGCCGCCTGTGGGAGCGTGACGTTGTCACCACCGTGCAGATGAAACGCCTCTCCGAGGCCGAGATCGCGGGCTATCTTGCCAGCGGCGACTGGCAGGGCAAGGCGGGCGGATACGGGATACAGGGGCCCGCGGGCGCCCTGATCCCCTGGATTTCGGGCTCGTTCACTGCCGTGGTGGGCTTGCCGCTGGCGGAAACCGCGGCGCTGTTGCAGGCGGCGGGCCTGCCGATCTGGAAGGACGCGACATGAAGGGTGCAGAGATTTTGCTGGGAGAATGGCAGGGCCGCGAGGCCGCCGCGCTGATGCGCGACGGGCAACTCGAGGACCTGCTGATCGACGGGGATGCGCCGCGTCCCGGCTCCATCTACCGGGCCCGGACCGACCGGCCGGTGAAGGGGCAGGGGGGCATGTTCCTCGCCACCCCGGATGGCTCTGCCTTCCTGCGGCAGGTGAAGGGGCTGGCCCCCGGCGCGCCGCTGCTGGTGCAGGTCACCGGCTATGCGGAACCCGGCAAGGCGATCCCGGTGACCCAGCGGCTGCTCTTCAAGAGCCGTTATGCCATCGTCACGCCCGAGGCCCCGGGCCTCAACGTCTCGCGCGCGATCCGCGACGAGGAGGTCCGCGACGAGCTGTTGGCCACCGCCCATGAGACCTGGGCCGAGGCTGGCGCACCGGAAGGGGCGGGGCTGATCCTGCGCTCCGCCTGCGCCGAGGCCTCCGCCGAGGAGGTCATCGACGACATCCTCGCCATGGCGGCGCTGGCCACGCAGGTGCTGGCCGACCTCGAGGGCGCGCCCGAGCTGCTGGTGGAGGGCGATGGCCCCCATGCGCTGGCCTGGCGCGACTGGTCGGAGCCCGCGCAGGTGACCGAAGGCGCCGATGCGCTGGAGCGCGACGACGTGGCCGGTGCGATCGAGGCCCTGGCCGAGCCGGAGGTGCCCCTGCCCGGCGGCGGGACAATGGTGGTCGAGCCCACCAAGGCCTTCGTCGCCGTGGACGTGAACACCGGGGGCGACACGAGCCCCGCCGCGGGCCTCAAGGCCAACACGGCCGCCGCCCGCGAACTGCCGCGCCAGCTGCGCCTGCGGGGACTGGGCGGCGTGGTGATCCTCGATCCCGCGCCGATGCCCAAGAAGGACCGCCGTGGCTTCGAGGGCAGCCTGCGAGCCGCCTTCCGGGCCGACGATGTGGAGACCAACCTCTCTGGCTGGACGCCGCTGGGCAACTACGAGCTGCAGCGCAAGCGCGCCCGCCTGCCGCTGGCAGGGGGCACCGCATGAGCTGCCCGATCTGCGGCAAAGACGTGGATGCGAAGTACCGTCCCTTCTGCTCGCGCCACTGCGCCGACGTCGACCTCGGCCGCTGGCTGAAGGGCGGCTATTCGGTGCCCTCGACCGATCCGGAAGACATCGAAGAGGCCCTCGACGCGCTGGAAAAAGGCCTTGGGGAAGAGGGGGCTGAACCCGGTTTCGGGACCCGCGGCAAGCCGCACTGAAGACGCCGTAGGGGCAGGCAAAAATTTTGCCGAAACCCTCTGGACACCTCCGCGGCGCTGCCATAAAACGCCGCAACCCGAGTGGCTCAGCCGCTCCCCGTGCCCGGGTAGCTCAGGGGTAGAGCAGTGGATTGAAAATCCTCGTGTCGGTGGTTCGATTCCGCCCCCGGGCACCATAAAATCATCCAGTTGAGATCGTATTTGCTCCGTAATACGCTGGTATTACGGGATTTGATCAGCCAGTTTGTCCGATGTCGTTCCGTCTCGTGCGCTGTGATCTACCCCATTCGGGGGTATGATCTGGGGTACGTGTCACGCTCCAAGTGGAAGGTACCCCCGATGGCGGTCCTGAGCGACGCAAAGATTCGATCCCTAAGACCGAAGAGCAAGCCATACAAACAGTCGGATTTCGACGGGCTGTACGTATTGGTCAACCCGAACGGTTCGAAGCTGTGGCGCTTCAAGTATCGGTGGTTCGGGAAAGAAAAGCTTCTTGCGCTGGGCAAGTACCCGGATATCGGACTGGCCGACGCGCGCCGAAAACGTGACGAAGTACGGAGCCTGATCGCGAAAGGAGAAGACCCGTCGAGTGCCCGCAAGCGTGAAAAGGCCAAGGAAGCTTCAGAGCAAAACGAAACCTTCGCCAAGCTGGCCGCGGAGCTGTTGACGAAAAAGCGCCGTGAAGGCAAGGCAGAGGCAACGCTCAAGAAGACGGAATGGCTTCATCGCCTCCTGAACGCCGACATAGGGGCCATCCCTATTACTCAAATTACAGCTCGGGATGTCTTAGTGCCGCTGCGCAAAGTTGAGAACAAAGGCAACCACGAGAGCGCGATCCGGATGCGATCTGCTGCCGGTGCCGTGTTCCGATATGCCATCGCGCTAGGCGTGGCCGACAATGATCCAACCTACGGGCTCAAGGACGCCCTGATCCGGCCAAGACCGCAACACCGAGCCGCGATTACTGAGCCTTCTAAGGTTGGAGGCCTGATGCGGGCGATCGACGACTTTTCCGGGCAGCGCACGACGCAGCTTGCGCTACGACTGCTTGCCCTGACGGCTCTGCGCCCGGGAGAGTTACGAATGGCAGAATGGGATGAGATCGACGAAGTTGGCGCGGTTTGGACTGTCCCGGCTCATCGCGCCAAGATGCGTCGCCCGCATGCCGTACCGCTCTCCCGGCAGGCTCAGGGCCATGTGGAAGAGTTACGGAAACTGACAGGAAGCGGAAGGCTTGTCTTCCCCTCGGTACGCTCGTCACAACGTTGCATGAGCGAAAACACGCTAAATGCCGCACTGCGCCGGCTGGGATACGGGAAAGACGAAATGTCATCGCATGGTTTTCGGGCAATGTTCTCGACGCTCGCCAATGAAGCTGGCCTCTGGCACGCGGATGCGATTGAGAGGGCGCTTGCACATATGGAGACGAACGAAATCCGCCGAGCATACGCGCGCGGGGAGCACTGGGATGAACGAGTCGAGCTCGCCCAATGGTGGGCCGATCAACTCGAGCAGATGAAAAATGGCAAGAACAAGCATGACTGAAGACCGGCGAGATAATTCAGAACCGACAGAGGCACTGTTGCAGGCTTGGATCTACCGAGATAACTGGTCGCTGCTGGATGCTGTTCCGCTCGCGCTGGGCGTGACGCCCGACAGCGAGGAAGCTTCAGAAGTTCTGAAAACTCAAACCGTAACGCTTGAAAATGCTAAGCGTGCGGGCGCGACGGTTGGTTCGCCGAAGTACTGGCTTTGGTGGGGGGAAAGAAATGGCCTGCCGTTTCATGATGAATGGTGGATGGCAGTCACTCCCGAGAGGCCGATTGGATATGACGGAAGGCATTTGGCTTTCAGCCGGAAGCAGGTGTTTTCGGAACGCTATCTCAGGCAGGAACGCCGCCTAATCGGAAATTGGGCCCGCAAACCTTTCTGGACCCCACGCGAGGCGATCGACCTTTCTCTGAACTTCGACCCATTTACGACGAATGGCTGGCAGGGGGAGGCGCCGGAGACCGGAGAGACGATCCGCGAGCGGGAAGACAGGTTCCTTGTTCTTGAACGCGCGCTGGAGATCGGGGCGATCTCCGAGAAAGCCTCGCCCCTAGAGTACATCCTCTGGCTGGAGGCCCGCGGCTACTATGTGTCCGAAGCATGGCGACGCGCCGTTGGGCTAAGGTCTGAAAACGTTCAACAAGCGGCTGAAAACCGCTCTGCCGAACTGGCGGCGGAAAACGAGGTTCTAAGAAGACAACTTCGAGAGCGGGATGCCAGGATCACTGAGCTTGAACTGCGACTGCGAGCCGAAGACACGAAAACCTGCAAATCCACTGACGAAATCTCTCGGTTCAGGAGGAGAATCAAGGAATTGTCGGAGGACCCGGCTTCTCCCTCCGAAAAGGGCGCGCAGGCAAAAAGAATTGCGAGTCTCGAAAAAGCACTGCTGGCTGCCGTCGTGGATGGACATTCCTATGACCCTCGGCCCGCTAAGTGTGATGTTCATCGTCAGGTCGCTGACAAGGCGAAGGAACTGGACTTCACTTTGAGTGCACAGACTGTCCGAAGATACCTTCAAGAAAGCGCGGATGTTCACGTTGATCAGGGGGTTTGGGAACTGATCTACCCAACAAAATAAGGATGCGAAGGTGTTTTCACCTTTGGAAACGTGATCTGGCGTCGGCCAGCATCGGACAAGGTCAGTCTTAGTTCTGTTCCCAAAGACAAGGACGGACAAGATGGCTTTCGATACCCTTTCGGATGACGCGCTGTTGCGCGAAAAACAGATCCTGCACCCGGGTGGCCCGGTGCCGGTATCCCGTTCCACATGGTGGGCGGGCGTGCGGAGCGGCCGGTTCCCCCAGCCGATTCGCCTCGGGCCGCGCACGACGGCCTGGCGCGTCGGTGACATCCGCGCGCTTCTTCGTGAGGGGGTCCGGTAGTGGGGCGCGGTTTCAACTGGCGAGCGCTCAAGGCACACCGCGTCTATACGCTTGATGAAGTCTGTGTGGCCCTGCGCTGCGGACCGAGCACGCTCAAACGCATCCTGCAGGAGGAAAAGGTTCAGGTCATCGATGAACAGGCGCCGTTCCTGGTGATCGGGGCCGATCTGATCCCAGCGCTGCGCAGCCGCTCGAAGAAGGAGGCCTTAGCGCCGGGGCAGATGTTCTGCCTCGGCTGCAAGAGCCCCTCCTTCCCCGACGCCGGGCTGGTCGATGATGTCAGTAAGCCGAAACAGCCGCCCCTGTTGCAGGCGCTTTGCAGCGGCTGCGGCGCGGTAATGAGCCGCCGTGTCGCGCGGGACCAACTCGATGTGTTTCTGAAGGCCGCCAGCCAGCGCTAGAGCAAAGACTTCCGACTTTATCTAAAGTCACATTGCCCTGTTATGGGCACCGAAAGAAGGAACACAAGATGACCAGCAAGAAACGTCATCCCGAAAATGTGCGCCTGCGTCGCCGCTACCAGACCTACTTGCGCGAGGCCAAGCGCCTATCGGAGCGGACCGTCAACGTAAACCTTGCGGCGATTGAGCGCTTCGAGGCGTCGACCGGCTATAAGCCGTTCAAACAGTTCCACATTCAGCAGGCGGTGGCCTTCAAGGATAGGCTCCGCGCTGAGAAGAGCGAAAAATCCGGCCAACCCTTGTCGGCCGCGACGATGAACCAGATCTGCCAGGCATTGCGTACCTTTGCACAGTGGCTTTCGGAGCAGCCCGGTTACCGCCGCGCGGTTCGCTATAGCGATGCCGACTATTTCAACTTGAGCAATGCTGAACAGGCGCAAGCGCGCAGCCACGATGCGAAACCGTCGCCCACTCTCGACCAGATCCGGTATGTCCTGACCAACATGCCCAGTGAAACTGATATCCAATTGCGTGACCGAGCGGTCATCGCCTTCCTTGCCTTGACGGGCATCCGGGTTGGGGCACTAATCACCCTTAAAATGGGGCACGTGAACCTGCATGACGGGTGTGTTTACCAGGATGGGCGCCAGGTCGACACCAAGTTCCGCAAAACTTCGGCGACGTCGTTCTTCCCCATCGGGGAAGACATCACGAAGATCTTCGAGGACTATGTCAACCACATGCGCAATGACCGCCTGTTTGGACCTGACGATCCGCTGTTCTCGAAGGTCAACGTCGTCTTGGGAGAAAGCCTGGCCTTCCAGGCGGCAGACCTCTCGCGCGCACCGTGGAAAGCAACCGCACCCGTGGGGAAGTTGGTCCGCGATAGCTTCCTCAAGCTTGGCTTGCCTAAGTTCGGCCCTCACAGCTTCAGAAAGACCCTCGCGCGCCTCGGTACCGAAATCTGCAGTACGCCAGAAGAGATGAAAGCCTGGTCGCAGAACCTTTCGCACGAGCACGTCATGACCACCTTCAACAGCTACGGCAATGTGCTGCCCGAGCGTCAGGCGCACTTGCTTAAGGTGATTGGAGAAAAAAGAACCATCGCGCTCGATTAGGGCCACTGCCGTTGGTTGGCCAAATCATTGCGACGATGGTCCTTAGGCCGGTCAGGCACTCGTACTCAGCCGCAAGCTGCGTCGTGGGGAGGGGCGTCTGTGGCTGAGCTGAACGGAGATTGCCGGCCTGCATGCGTCAGTTTCGCGTGGAAGCCAACGCCTTCGGATCGCACAGGTGCAGCTCAGGAGGATGCCCTTCGCGGCGCGAGGCGGGCACACCACCGTTGTCATCCTAGCGATGAATTGAGGCGTCAGGCCGCCGAGGGAATCTCGCGCCGCGACAGGAGCCATATCGCGACGGCTCCAGCGAGGCTGAAGCCCGTCGTGGCGATGACGGCGACATGCCAGTTGTGCAGGAGGGCATCCCCGTCGTCGCCGGCCATCAGGATCGAGATCATCGCGATGCCGAGGGCGGAGCCGAGGTAGCGCGCGGTATTGTTCGCGGCAGAGCCCATAGCGGCGCGGTGTCCAGGCACGGTGGCGAGTGCCTCGTGCCCGAGGGAGGCATTCAGGATGCCATTGGAGATCCCGGCCACCAGCAGGCCGGGCAAGGCGCTGACCCAGCCTTGGTTGGCGTCCAGGCAGAGCATCAGGAGCTGTCCGACGGCGCAGCCGAGGATCGAGAAGACGACACGATCGCGGGAGGTGATGCGCTCGGGCAGCGCAACAGCGCCGAGGGCGGCAACGACCGTCACGCCCGACCAGGCCAGGAGCACGGTGGCCGACGCCACCGGGGGCAGGCCAAGGCCGCGCACAAGCACCGTCGGCACCATCGACATCAGCGCGAGGACGCCCGCACCGGAGGCGAACGCTGCCAGCGTGGCCCCGGAGAAGCGAGGATAGGCGAAGAGGCCGAACGTGAGGATCGGGTTGCGTGCCCGCCGTTCGACCAGTGTGAAGAGGGCGAGCAGCGCCATGGCAAGCGCCAGCAGCAGCCCCACCAGCCGCGCGGTGCCAACGCGCAGTTCCACCAGCGCAGACAGCAGGCTGGCGAGACCGAAGATCAGAAGGATGCCGCCCGTGACGTCGACCTTCTCGGCGCTGCTGGGGTTGTCGGGCAGGTGACCGCGGGCGGCCAGGGCAAGGGCCGCGGACACGACAACGATCAGCCAGTGGGCCGCCTGCCATCCCGACAGCGCCATCAGGCCGGAGGCGATGAGCGGCCCGACGGCCACCCCCGCACCGAGGGCCGCGGCCCAGATCGCCGTGGCACGGCGCAGCACCGCCCCGCTGTATGCCTGCCCGAGGAGGCCCAGCCCGCAGGCCATGATCCCGGCACTGCCAAGGCCTTGCACGACCCGCATCACGATAAGTAGCGTGCCGCCGGTCGCCATGGCTGCCGCGATCGAGGAGAGCGCCGTGATCCAGAGCCCCGCTAGGAAGGTCCGCCTGCGGCCCAGCGTGTCGCCAAGCGCCCCGGCGGTCAGCAGACCGCAGGCCGACCCGAGAGGCATGCCGCTCATCACCCAGGCCTGCTGTCCGGCGCCGAGGGACAGCGAGGCGGTCATCGCCTCCAGCGTGGTCAGGGGAGCGGTGAAGACGACGAGCGCAAGGCAGGTGGCGAGGGCCACGAGGATCAGCGTGGCCGGAGAGGCGCCATCTGAAGCGGTCGGCTGGGCGGCGGTGGTGTGCATGGCGGGCCTCTGTCTGGGGAATCGTGCAGGGCAGGGGCCAGCGGGAGGAGGTGTCCCGGGGGGAGGCGAAGCGCCGTCAGGGAGGGGCGGCACATGTGCAGGCCCCTGCGGACACGACACTATCGTGGGTCGGGCAGGGGGAATATGATGCATTGTGGTAACCAGTAATGAGGCCGCGTCATGAAACCCCGGCGTCGGTCCGCTCCCTCGAGAAACGGTCTCGGGGCGCAGGTTGTCGAGAGGCCGTCCCGGGGCGGGCTCGTGAAACGCCTGGGCGCCGCTCCAGTGATGAGCTGCCTTCATGAGTGGTAGCGAGTCCTGGCCGCTTATCCCGCCGGCGGAAATGGCTAGATCCGTTCCATGCAGCGGCGGGCGGCGCATCTTCCCGTCCGCAGGCGAAGGAACCTCATGGAGGAAGCGCGACATGACCCGGATCATCGTCACCGTGGGCCAGACCACGTTGCACGCCACACTCGACGATACTCCCGCCGGGCGCGACTTCGCGGCGCTGCTGCCGCTGGAGCTGACCCTGTCAGATTACCACGGCATCGAGAAGGTCGCGGACCTGCCCCGGGCGCTCGACACAACCGGCGCGCCGTCGAGCTATGGCGCCAAGGCCGGGGACCTCACGCTCTACGCGCCGTGGGGCAACCTTGCCATCTTCTACAAGCCGTTCCGGGCCGCGGCGGGCCTTGTGCGGCTGGGGGCCTTCGACGGTCCCTTCGATACGCTTCTGTCGCAGGACGGCAAGCCCGTCACCTTCGCCCGGGCCGGCTGAGCCCTCGCCACTGTCAGAGGCGCTCCGGCGCAGCACCCACTCCCTAACGGACTCGACGGCGGCAGGTCTTTCTGCCGTCTCGGCCTCCGTTTCGCCAATGGCCCGGCTGGGCCGACACACAGACGACAGGGTCTCATCGAGGCCCGGGAAAGGACAGACCATGCCCAAGGCTGGCTATATCTTCGATCTCTCCGACAACGTCACCCGCACGCCGGTGACCTATGAAACCCGCTTCGGCATCGGCATCGCGGGCGATCTCTATCGCCCCGCCGATTTCGACGAGACGGCGCAGTATCCCGCGCTGATCATCGGCGCGCCCTATGGCGGCGTGAAGGAACAGGGCGCCGGCCTCTATGCCAACGAACTGGCGCAGAAGGGCTATGTGGTTCTGTCCTTCGATCCCGCCTGGAACGGTGCCTCCGAGGGCGGTGCGCTGCATCTCTCCTCGCCCGAGCAGATGGTCGAGGACTTCATGGCAGGCGTCGATTTCCTTGGCACCCGCGCCTTCGTCGACCGCGAGAAGATCGGTGCCATCGGCATCTGCGGCTCGGGTGGCTTCGCGCTTTCCGCCGCCAAGATCGACCCGCGGATCAAGGCCGTGGCCACCGTTTCGATGTATGACATCAGCCGGATGCAGAAGAACGGCTTTGGCGACACGATGACCGACGAAGACCGTCAGGGCCTTCTGAAGACCCTAGCCGAACAGCGCTGGGCCGATTTCGAGAGCGGCGATGCAGCGATGACCGACCGGGGCGCACCGCTGGATTGGGACGCCGAGGCGAACCCCGTGGGCGCAGAATTCGGCGCGTTCTATTCGCGGCCGCGCGGCTATCATCCGCGGTCGACCACGCAGTTCACCATGACCTCGACCCCGAGCTGGATGAACTTCGCCCTACTCGACGATCTCGACTGGCTCGCCGGGCGCCCGATCCTGCTGGTCATGGGGGACGAGGCCCATTCGCGCTACTTCTCGGAGGATGTCTATGCCGCCGCGTCGGAGCCGAAGGAACTCTACATCGTCGAGGGTTCGGACCACGTCGATCTCTATGACCGAATCGAGAAGATCCCCTTTACCAGGATCGAGACCTTCTTCGCCGACGCATTGAAATAAATGTCTTGAGACAGGGCCGGACGGCGGCCCTGTTCTTGTTTCGTGCCGGCCCACAGGGGCGTGCGCAGGGGCCGCTGGGAGGAGGGGCGGCCGTTCCATTTCGATGACCGGAGTCTTCCAATGATACACTCCTCCTCAACCTCCGTCGCGCTGCTGGCCATCGGGCTGGGCGCCTTCGGGATCGGCACCACCGAATTCGCCCCCATGGGGCTGTTGCCTGCCATCGCCGAGGGCATCAACGTCTCGATCCCGGCGGCAGGGCAGCTGGTGACGGCCTATGCGGTGGGCGTGATGATCTCCGCCCCCTTCATGACGCTCTACCTCGCCCGCTTCGGCCAGAAGAAGGCGCTGCTGGCCACAATGGGGATCTACATCCTCGGCAACCTGCTTTCGGCGCTGGCCCCTGAATACTGGTCGCTCATGGCGGGGCGGCTGATTACCAGTCTCTGCCAGGGGGCCTTCTTCGGCTTTGGGGCCGTGGCGGCCACCAGCCTCGTCCCCCCGGAAAAACGCGCAAGCGCGGTGGCGATCATGTTCATGGGCACCTCGATCGCGAACATCGGGGGCGTCCCCGCCGCGACGTGGCTGGGCGAGGTCGTCGGCTGGCGCTGGGCCTTTGCCGGGACCGTGGTGCTGGGCCTGATCGCACTGGCGGCGCTGGCTATTGCTTTGCCGCAGGGCGCGCCGGGCCAGCGGCCCGACGTGAAGCGTGAACTCGCGACGCTGATCCGCCCGCAGATGCTGGCCACCTTGGCCGGTACGATCCTTTTTGCGGGCGGGTTCTTCACCGTCTACACCTATGTCGCGCCGATCCTGCAGACCATGGCCGGGGCGACCCCCGCCTTCGTGACCGTCATGCTGGTGCTGATCGGGCTGGGGCTGACGCTGGGCAACTGGCTGGGCGGCAAGCTGGCGGATTGGTCGCTGGACGGCGGGGCCGGGGTGGCGATGCTGGCGCTGGCGCTGACCTCGCTGCTGATCCCGCTGGCGGTGATGACGAAGGTCGGCACGGTGATCGGCTTCGTCGCCTGGGCCGCGGCGGCCTTTGCCTGTGTGCCTGCGCTCCAGATGCGCGCGATGCAGGCGGCGGAAGACGCCCCGACGCTGGCGGCCTCCATGAATATCGCGGCCTTCAACCTCGGCAACGCGGTCGGCGCGGGTGTCGGTGGCCTCGCCATCGGGGCGGGCTGGGGTTATGGCGCCGTGCCCGTCGCGGGGGCGGTGCTGGCCGGTCTGGGGCTCGCGGTGATCGCCGGTCTGCACCTGGGCCGCGCAAAGCTGGCCGAGCAGTGATGCAGGACCGGGTGCCGTGATGCGCCCGGTCTCCCTTTTCAGCGCTCCATTGAACCGAGGTGAGCAGACCAATGACCCTAGCCTTTACCCCAGACCGCCGCGCCTTTCTTGCGGGCAGCGCCGCAGCGCTGATGGTGCCTGCAACCGCCCGGGCGCAGGAGATGCGCCTGCGCTGCCGCTACGACGATCAGGTCGTCACCTACAGGCTGCTGGACAATCCAACGGTGCGTGACCTGCTGTCGATGCTGCCGCTCGATCTCGAGATCCGCGATTTCTCGACCAACGAGAAGATCATCCACCTGCCGCGACGACTGGACGAGGGCGGGTTCGCGTCCTTCGGCAACGAGGCACCGGGGGACCTGTGCTATTTTCTGGGGTGGGGCAATCTGGCGCTTTTCCATGGCGCCTATACCTTCCGCAACGACTTGATACGGCTCGGCCACCTGGAAGGGGAGGTGACGCCGCTGCTGCACAAGGGGACCTATCAGGTGCGGATCGAGGTCGTCTGACGGCACGCTGCCCCCGGTCGCAGAAGGGGGGCGAACATGCAGCGGGAAGCCCGGATGGGCTCCCCGCAATGTTCTCAGAGGAACTGGCCGTTGTCGACCTGGATGACCTGGCCGGTCACGGCGCGGCCCATGTCCGACGCGAGGTAGAGCGCCGCATAGGCCTGATCGATCGCCTCGGTCGAAGGGACGGTCGTGTTGGTGTACTTGTCCGAGAACTCCAGCATCTCGCCGCCGCCTTCCTGTTCACCGGCTGCCCATGCGCGTGCGGCGTCGGTGTCGGTCACGCCGGGAGCGATGGCATTGCATCGGATCTTGGTGCCCGAGAGGCGGATGGCGATGTTCAGGGTCATCGTGTTGATCGCGCCCTTGGTCGAGGTATAGGCCACGCCGCAGATCGGCTTGTTGCCGTTGACCGAAGAGACGTTGATGATGCGGCCCTCGTTGCGGGGCATCATGTGATTGATCGCCTCGCGGCAGAAGCGGAACGGCCCGACAAGGTTGATCTCCATGATCTTCGCGAAGTGGTCGTCAGTGGTCTTCTCGACCGCGTACATCTCGCCTACGCCTGCGTTGTTCACAAGGATGTCGACCTGCCCAAAGGCCTCGATCGCCTTGGCAAAGACGCGGGCCGGGGCGTCGGGGTCGGCGCTGTCTGCCACGAGGCCGATGGCCGTGCCGCCCGCGGCCTCGATCTCCTTCACCGCTTCGTCGATGGCGTCCTGATGACGCGCGGTGATGACGACATTTGCGCCTTCCTCGGCGAAGAGGCCGGCAATGGCGCGGCCGATGCCCCGGCTGGCACCGGTGACGATGGCCGTCTGGCCCTCAAGCATCTTGGATTTCATGGGAGTGTCCTCTTCTGTCTTGATGTTTGGATGTCGGGGCCCGCAGGCGCCGGGATCAGTCGGCGTGCCGCGGCAGAACCTCGACCGTGGCAGCGCGGCTGTGCGCTGAGATCATCGGCGCGAGGTATCGGCTGCTGGCGTATTTCCGTTGGTAGGCCGCATCGATCACCGCGTTCAGCGTCGCATCGGTCACCCGCAGGAAAGAGACTTCGCGGGTCTCGCCGGCAATGGTGAGCTGCCCGGTGCCCTGAGCGCAGGCGGCACGGAACCAGCTGGACCCGGTGCCGCTGTAGGCGCGGATGAAGAGCCGGCCATTGGTCACGACGGACCAGATGAAGGTGGGGGTGCCCGGCGTCACACCGTCCGGGCGGTGCGGTGCGACGCGGACATCATCCGCCGTCGAGAAGATCGCGGCTTCTTCCGCTGTCCATGCGTTCCGGCTCATCGCTGCGTCCCTCTGGGGTTGTTCCGACTGCCGCTTGATATGGGCGGGGCGGGAGGGGGGACTATGGCGGCCGGATGTCTGTCGTTGATGAACGGCGCTCATGTAACCGCGGGGCAGGCGGTGAAGCGGAACGGGACCGGGGCGCCTGCGCCCGGTCCCGGGAGGGGCTCAGCCCTTGGAGGCGGCCGAGGTTTCGATCCGGTTGAGGATCTCGTGCCGCTCTGCGGCCTCGGCAAGACTAGGTTCCATGCGCGATCCGGTGCGGATGTCCTGCGCCACCAGCGCGTACAGGTTGGCGATGTTCCGGGCGCCGGAAAAGTTAAGCTGGCCTTCGTAGACTGGCGCGCACGCAGGGCACATGTTCCGTCGGACAACGATATTGAATCCTCCGATGGAAACGGGTCGGATGGGCTCGCTCTACACGCGTCTCCCGCAATCATCAGAGGACAGGGTGCATGATCGGATTGGATGCGGATCGTTTGAAGTCGCTGATCCTGGGCATCTCGGCCGCGGGCCTGATTTCCGGGCTTACCCTGCACTTTGCGGGACTCCCGGGAGCGGCCGATTGGGTCTGGTTCGCAGGCGTCATCCCCGCGCTGCTGATGTTGATCATCGATATCGTGCGCAGCATCGGGCGGGGCGAGATCGGTCTCGATATCGTGGCAGCCCTCTCCATGACGGCTGCCCTGATCTTCGATGAAACTCTGGCGGCCGCCGTGGTTGCGGTGATGTATTCGGGCGGAACCTTTCTCGAGAGCTACGCCGAGGGAAGAGCCAGCCGCGAGATGCAGGCCCTCCTGTCCCACGTGCCGCGCACAGCGATCCGGCACCGCAATGGCGGGTTGGAAGAGGTCCCGTTGGATGAGATTGCACCCGACGACCGCTTGCTGATCCGGCAAGGTGACGTTGTTCCGGTCGATGGCACCATCGCCTCCAAAGCCGCCTTTCTCGACACCGCTGCCCTGACCGGTGAGTCCTTGCCGGCACGATTGTCCCTTGGTGATCAGGTGATGAGCGGCTCAACCAACGCGGGCGAGGCGTTCGACCTCACTGCGACACATGTCGCGGCGGAAAGCACCTATGCAGGCATCATCAGGCTGGTCGAGGAAGCGCAGCGCTCCAAGGCGCCGATGTCTCGGCTGGCCGACCGCTGGTCGCTCGGCTTTCTGCTTGTGACCCTTGCCATCGCGACGGGCGCCTGGTGGTTCACAGGCGATCCGGTCCGCGCGGTCGCGGTTCTGGTTGTGGCCACCCCATGCCCATTGATCCTCGCCGTGCCGGTCGCGCTTGTCGCGGGTATGTCGCGGGCGGCGCACTTCGGGGTGCTCGTCAAGGGGGCGAAGCCTCTCGAGACCATGGCTGGTGTCCGCACGCTGATCCTCGACAAGACGGGCACGCTGACGGACGGTCGGCCGCAAATCGTGTCCGTCGCGACCTATGGAGGCATGTCTGGGGAGGAGATCCTCCTGTTCGCCGCAGCACTCGATCAGGCCTCGAAGCACCCGGTCGCGCAGGCCCTCGTCGCGGCGGCGCAGGCGGATGGCGCTGTCCTGCCGCTGCCTGCTGAGGTCGAGGAGATCCCGGGGGAAGGGCTGGTCGGCAGCGTCGATGGTCACCGGGTTGTCGTCGGAGGCTATGCCTTCGTCGCCCGCCAGGCCGGCCATCCGGCGGAGAGGCACTCCGATCTGGATGCGGGCTCCGTTCTGGTTGCGGTTGCGATCGACGGAGCCATGGCCGGGCATCTCGTTATGTCCGATCCGTTGCGCGCGGGGGCGGCCGAGATGATCGAAAGGCTGCGCCACAACGGGGTCGCCCGGATTCTTCTTGCAACCGGGGACCGCAAGGAAGTCGCGGACCGCGTGACCCGTGGCCTCGGCCTCGACGCAGTCCATGCCGAGTTGTCGCCAAACGGCAAGGTGTCGCTGGTGGATGGCGAACGTAAGCATGGCCTCGTCATGATGGTCGGTGATGGCGTCAATGATGCGCCGGCGCTCGCTGTCGCCGACGTGGGCGTCGCGATGGGCGGCAGGGGGGCCGCAGCCTCTGCGGAAGCAGCGGATGCGATATTACTGGTCGACGAAATTGGCCACCTGGGGGCGGGGATCGAGATTGCCCGAGGCGCTCGCCGGATAGCCATGCAGAGCGTTATCGCGGGCATCGGACTTTCGGTGATCGGCATGATCGCTGCTGCGCTCGGTCTTCTGACGCCCGTGCAGGGGGCGGTCCTTCAGGAGGTCATTGATGTCGCGGTGATCCTCAATGCCCTCCGCGCCCTGCGCATCCGTCCTGCCTCGACCCCGGAACGCGAAACCCGATAAGGGCGGTCCGCTGCTGAACGTCGCGCCGGGCGCCGATGCGCCGCAGGCGGGGGCTCCCCCCTCCTGACGGGCAAGGGCGCTGTCTCCCCTCGAGGGATCACAAGGCGCTGACCGACCCGTAGCTGCGCTTGTACCAAAGCAGCGGTTTGCGGCGTGGGGTGCGGATGATGTCGCGCACCTGCCCGATGAAGAGCTGGTGGCCCCCGGCCTCGAACTGGCCGGTCACGGTGCAGTCCATCGAGGCCACGCTGTCCACCAGCCTGGGGTGGCCCGAAGGCCAGTCCAGCCAGTCGCCATCGAAAAACCGCTGCTCCGGCGGCAGCTTGCCGGCGAAGGCATCCGCCACGTCGTCCAGACCCTCGGACAGCATGGCGAAAGAGAAGCCACCCGTGGCGTGGATCACGCGGGCCAGCTCTGATGTCGCCGCGATGGAGACGAGGATCGTGGGGGGCGCAACGCCCAGAGACAGGGCGGCGGTCACGGTGCGGCCCAGGCAGCGATCCCCGTCGCGCGCGGTCACAACGCAAACGGTGGCGGCCAGCGTCGCCATGGCGTCGCGGAAATCCCGAGCGTCGGCGCTTTCGGGGTCCACCGGGGGCTTGGGCTGGGCCATCATGCGCCGTGCCCCGGATTGGGTGAGAAGTGGGTGGAGAGCTTGTCGGGCACCCCGTCCATCTCTGCGGCATCTGCGGGCGGTGTGCCGCGCGCCACGATGACGGGCCATTTCTCGGCCCATTCGCGGTTGAAGGCGACCCATCGGTCCATGTCGGGATCGGTGTCCGGGCGGATCGCCTCGGCGGGGCATTCCGGCTCGCAGACGCCGCAGTCGATGCATTCGTCGGGGTGGATCACCAGCGTATTCTCGCCCTCGTAGAAGCAGTCCACCGGGCAGACTTCGACGCAATCCATGTATTTGCAGGCGATGCAATTGTCGGTGACAACGTAGGTCATTTTGGCTCCATCGGCCGGATCGGACGCGCCCCGGGGCAGGCGGGGCGCATCCTGGCAGGTCAGGCGAGGTTGGCTTCGGCGAACTCGTAGTTCGCGAGGTTGTCGAGGAAGTTGCTCACGTAGTCGGGCCGCTTGTTGCGGAAATCGACGTAGTAACTGTGTTCCCAGACGTCGAGGCCGATCAGCGCGGTGCCTTCCCCGGTCGCGAGCGGGTTGACCCCGTTCGGCGTGTTGGTGACGCCGAGGGTGCCGTCGGCCTTCTGGATCAGCCAGGCCCAGCCGGAGCCGAACTGCCCGGTCGCGGCGGTCTTGAAGGCGGCCTTGAAGGCCTCGACCGAGCCGAAGCCCTCGACCAGCTTTGCCTCCAGCGTGCCGGGGATGCCGCCGCCCGTGGGCGAGAGCGCGTTCCAGAAATGGATGTGGTTCCAGTGCTGCCCGGCCTGGTTGAAGACGCCCGCACGCGCCGGATCGCCGTAGGTCAGCGCGATGATTTCTTCGAGGGTCTTGCCCTGAAGATCGGCGTTCTCCGAGACGAAGTTGTTCAGCGCGGTGACATAGGCGAGGTGGTGCCGGTCGTGGTGCAGGGCGAGGGTTTCTTCGCTCATGCCACGCGAGGCGAGGGCGGCGTGATCATAGGGCAGGGCGGGGAGTTCGAAGGCCATATGCGTTTCCTTTTGCGCCGAGGTGCGTGAGTCGCGCGCGCCTCGGAGAATTAAACAAGTAATTGCTTTGAAAAATATTGACGGCAATATGTCAAGTGATGACTTGGAATAAGGCTGGGCGGCCGCGGGCCGCGAAGGCGGTGCCACGCGGTCGGACGTTGCGAGAGGGGGACGGGGGAGGAGCGCACTGGAACTGGCCTTGCGCGGGGAGCGCCGCGCAGGCGTAGGGCGCCGTTGGGAGTGGTGGCGGCGCGAGGGGCCCGGACGCGGGCTGCGGCGCTACTGTGCGGCGTGGGGCACGCCGTAGTCCCCGCAGAGCGAGACGAGCATGTTGTGCATCTCGAAGATCAGGTTCTTGCGGGAGGAGGTCGTCCGCTCCACCAGCCCGATCTGGCGCGAGATTTGCGGATTGCCGAAGGGGATCCTGAGCAGGTTGCGGCCCTCGGGGGCGTTGAGGGCGGCATGAGGCGCGACCGACACGCCCAGGCCCTGATGCACGCAGGTGACGATGGAGCCGATGGTGTCGATCTGCGCCACGTCCTTCGTTACCACGCCAAGCCGGGAGAGTTCGGTGTCGATCAGGTTGGCCAGCGGCACCGCGCTCTGGAACCGCACGTAGGGCATCGTGTTCAGCAGGTCGATGGCGCTGCGCTCAGGGGTGCCCGGCGGGGCGATCAGCCAGAGCGGCTCCTTCAGGAAGGGCGACCACCGCAGCGCATTGGGGAAACCGACGTGTTCGGCGACCACCGCCGCGTCGAGACGGCCCGCTGCCACATCCGCGATCAGCGTCGTGGAGAGCGAGACCCGCAGGTTCACCTTCAGCTTGGGATGCTTCGTGCGCATCTGGACCACCGCCTGCGGCAGCAGGTTGAGCGCGCTGGAGCGGACCGAGCCAAGCATCAGCGTGCCGGCGATCTGATCGCCGCGCAGGCTGGCCTTCGCGTCTTCTTCCCGCTGGAGAATATCCCGCGCCATATCAAGTACCTGCATTCCATGGGGGGTCAGCTTGGGCGGGCGGGAGCTGCGGTCGAAAAGGGTGATCGCCAGCTCCTGCTCCAGCGCGTGGATCTGCTGGCTGACGGCCGAGGGCGTCAGCCCCACGATCCCCGCCGCCCGGGCAAAGGTGCCATGGGAGTGGATGGCGACAAGGGTCCTGAGCTGGCGGATGTCCATCGATTGATCCAGTTTTTCTAAATGTGTGAAGCAATATTAATCGCTGTCGTGCAGAGTTTCTATCCCCTACACATGTTGGACACGGAGGAGGTGTTCCGCGCCAAGCTGGGAGGCTGGTCGGGGATCCCTGAGAAACGACAACCGCTGCACGCGTCCCGTCTCGCGGGACGTCACTGGAGACCTGCGCGATGAGCAAGACCATCCTTGTAACCGGCCCTGACCTTGCCCCGGCGGCACGGCAACTGGCCGAAGACCATGGCTACGCACTGGTGCATACCCCTCCCTACGCCGATGCGGCGGTGATCGCGGAGTGCATGGTCTCCTCGGGCGCGGTCGGCATCGTGTCGCGGATGGGGCGGATCGACGCCTCGGTCATGGATGCGGCGCCGCAGCTCAAGGTGATCTCGAAACACGGGGTGGGCGTCGACAACATCGACACTGCGGCCGCTGCGGAGCGGGGCATCCCGGTGCTGGTCGCCACGGGTGCGAACGCGGTCTCGGTCGCGGAACATGCCATCGCGCTGCTGCTTGCTGCGGTGAAGCGCGTGCTTCCGCTGGATGCCGGCCTGCGCGCGGGCCGCTGGGACAAGCCGGGCTTTCAGGGCCGGGAACTGGCGGGCAGCACCATCGGCCTGATGGGCATCGGGGCGATTGCCCGGGCCACGGGCCAGATGGCGGCGGGTCTGGGGATGGCGCGTATCGCCTATGATCCCTTTGCCCCCGACAGCGCCTTCGAGGCCGCAGGCGCACGGCGCTGCGCCAGCTTCGAGGAGCTGCTGGAGGGCTCTGACGTGCTGTCGCTGCATTGCCCGCTGACCGATGCCACGCGCCAGATCCTGAACGCCGAGGCGCTCGCCCGGATGCCCGCAGGCTCCTACGTGGTTAACACCGCGCGCGGCGGCCTGATCGACGAGGCGGCCCTGGTCTCGGCGGTCGAAAGCGGCCATATCGCGGGCGCGGGGCTTGATACCTTTGCCAGCGAACCGCCTGAACCAGATCACATTTTCTTTGCGCAGCCCAATATCGTCATGACCCCGCATATCGGTGGTGTCACGGTGCAGGCGAATGCCCGGGTCGGCACCGAGGCGCTGCGTGGCATCTTCCAGATCCTCGCCGGCACACCGGTTCCGCCCGAGCGCATCGTGAACCGTACCCTCATGGCCGCCGCTACGGCCCCCCTCACTTCCGTGGAGAAATAACCCATGCCCGCAGGCTTCCGCATCCTCAACCGCACCCAAGTCGCCTCCAAGGAGCTGGTCGCGGCCTACGCCAAGCTGCCGGTCGCCAACGTCTCCGACAGCATGTCGCGCATGACCGCCGCCGGTCCGACCCTGCGCCCGATGCACGCCTCGGGCGGCATGGCGGGCGTCGCGCTGACCGTGAAGTCGCGCCCCGGCGACAACCTGATGCTGCACAAGGCCATCGACATGGCCGTGCCGGGCGACGTGATCGTGGTGGATGCGGGCGGCGACCTGACCAACGCGCTGATGGGCGAGCTGATGCTGGCCTACGCGGTGAAGAAGGGCGTTGCGGGCTTCGTGCTGAACTGCGCGATCCGCGACCTCGACGCCTTCGTCGAGACCAACCTGCCGACCTACGCCGCCGGCGTCACCCATCGCGGGCCGTACAAGCACGGCCCCGGCGAGATTAACGTGCCGATCAGCCTGGGCGGTATGGTCATCCACCCCGGTGACATCATGATCGGCGACAGCGACGGCGTGCACTGCGTGCCCCTGGCCGAGGCCGAGGCGGTGCTGAAGAGCACGCAGGCCAAGTCCGCGGCCGAGATCGGCCAGATGAAGGCCATCGCCGAGGGCACCAACGACCGCAGCTGGGTCGACGCCGCGCTGAAGGAGCTCGGCTGCGAATTCCCGGCGGATTGAGACAAGACCACGAACAGAGCTACGCATGAACAGGAGGAGTAACATGCTGAAACTGATCCAGAAGGGCGCCCTTGCCGGCGCGATGATCCTCGCGGCCGGTGCCGCACTGGCGGAGTACCCCGAGAAGCCGATCGAGGTGGTCGTGGGCTATTCCGCCGGCGGCGGCACCGATGTGATGGCCCGCACCGCGGCGCCCTTCATCGAGAAGTACCTTGGCGGCGGGGCCAGCCTCGTGGTCAAGAACGTGCCGGGCGCCTCGGGCCAGATTGGGGTGACCGAGGTCGCGGGCGCCAAGCCCGACGGCTACACCATCGGCACGTTCAACCTGCCCGGCATGATGGCCCGCACCATCGACCGCGAGGCCGGCTATGACCGCGACAGCTTCACCTACCTCGCCAACGTGGTGAACGATCCCAACGTGATCGTCACCTCCAAGGACAGCGGCCTCGACACGATGGAGAAGCTGATCGCCGCGGCCAAGGCGGACCCGGGTGCGATCACCGTGGGCATGTCGAGCCTCGGCGGCGACGACCACTTCGCGCTGATCAAGCTCGAAGGGCTGACCGAGACCGAGTTCACCATCGTGCCCTTCAAGGGGTCGGCGCCCGCGCGGACCGCGCTGATGGGCGGCCACGTGGCCATGGGCATCCTGAACATCTCGGAAGTGGCCAGTTTCCAGGACGAGTTGAACCTGCTGGGGGTCGCCACCGAGGAACGATCGGACTTTGCGCCTGACCTGCCGACCTTCCGCGAGCAGGGCATCGACCTGATCAATGGCTCCATGCGCGGCTTCGTGGCGCCCGCGGGCCTGCCCGAGGACGTCGTGGCCAAGCTGGACGGCGCCTTCGAGCAGATGGCCGGCGACCCGGAGTTCCTCAAGGCCATGGCCGATACGGCGAACCCGGTCGAAGTGGTCACGGGCGACGACTTCAAGCAGCTCACCTCGGACCTCTACGACCTTGCCAACAAGGTCTGGCAGGAAACCCCCTGGAACTGAGCCTGACCTCCCACCGGCGGGCCCTGTGCCTGCCGGTGGTCCCTGACGCTGGGACATGCCGCCGGGGTATGCCGCTGCCGCGCCGCTGGCCGGCGACCGGCCCCCGCGCGTCCCGCCCTCTCTCACGGAGCTGACCCATGACCGAAGCGCGCCGGAACCGCCTGCTGAGGCCCGAAACCCTGACCGCCATCGGCCTGATCGTGGCCGCCACCGGTTTCCTGATCCCGACCTTCGACCTGCGCCCGATCTCGGCGCTTCTGCCGGCCGCCATGCTGATCGGCCTGATCGTGCTCTCCGCGCTGCTGCTGGTCTCCGATCAGCGCAAGGCCGCGGCAGGGGAGGTGGCCAAGCCGGTCTCGACCGCGCCGGGCCGGGTGATCGGCGCCTTCGCCCTGATCGTCGGCTACGCCGTGGCGACCGACCTGCTGGGCTTCTATCCCAGCACCATCGTCATCATCCCGCTGGTCTCCGCGATCTTCGGCTACCGCAGCCCGCTGGGCCTCGTGATCGCGACCGCGATCGTGGTGGGCTCGATCTGGCTGATCTTCGACTTCGGCATGTCGCAGGACTTCCCTGCCGGCCGGCTCTGGCAGGACTGAGGCACCATGTATTCCGATCTTCTCAACGCCCTGCCTGAGGTCTTCGGCCTCGCCAACTTCCTTGCCGTGATCATCGGCGTGATCGCGGGCATCGTGGTGGGGGCGATGCCGGGCCTGTCGGCCACCATGGCGATCTCCGTCCTCGTGCCCTTCACCTTCGGGCTGGAGCCTCTTGTGGCGCTCGGCCTGATGGCGGGCATCTACAACGGCGCCATGTACGGCGGTGCGATCCCGGCGGTGCTGCTGCGCATCCCCGGCACGCCTGCCGCCGTCGCCACCACCTTCGACGGCTATCCCATGGCCCAGAGGGGCGAGGGCGGCTTTGCCCTGCAGGTGGCGGTGGTCTCCTCCTCCATCGGGGGCATCGCTTCGGCCTTTGCGCTGATGCTGCTGGCGCCGCCGCTCTCCAAGGTGACGCTGCTCTTCGGCCCGGCCGAGGTGTTCTGGGTCGCCGTCTTCGGCCTCGCCTCGATCATCTTCCTGCTGGGCGGCAGCCCGGTGAAGGGCCTGATCAGCGCCTGTTTCGGGGTCTTCGTCTCGGTCATCGGGTCCGATCCGATCTTCGGCAGCGACCGCTTCACCTTCAACCAGCTGGAGCTGCTGGACGGCATCAGCATCGTGATCCTGCTGGTCGGTCTCTACGCCCTGCCGCCGGTGATCGACCTGCTGGAAACCCCGCTCAAGACCGGCGTCTCCGAGGACAAGCTGGGGACCGAACCGATCTGGAAGGCGCTGCCGCGCATGAAAGGGTTCTGGAAGACCTGGATCCGCGGCTCGCTGATCGGGATCTGGATCGGCATCCTGCCCGGCGCGGGCGGCTCCATGGCGGCCTTCATGTCCTACAACGAGGCGCGCCGTGCCTCGAAGCACCCCGAACGCTGGGGCGAGGGCGAGCCCGAGGGCGTCGCCGCCGCCGAGACCGCCAACAACGCCGACACCGCCTCGGCGTTGATCCCCGCGCTGACACTGGGCATTCCGGGCACCGCTGTTGCGGCGGTCATGCTGGGCGGGCTGCTGGTACACGGGCTGCAACCGGGGCCGATGCTCTTCCGGGACAACCCGGATGTGGTCTTCGGTTTCATGTGGCAGTTCCTTTTCGGGGCGATCCTGCTGGTCCTGCTGGGCGGTTCGCTGGCCACCAACAGCTTTGCCCGGCTGCTGAACCTGCCGCGCCCGCTGCTGGGGTCGATCATCATCGTGCTGATGCTGATCGGGGTCTATTCGATCCATGGCCGGATGTTCGATGTCTACCTCATGCTCGGCTTCGGCGCCGTGGGCTGGGTGATGGACAAGCTGAAGTTCCCGCTGCCGCCGGTGGTGCTGGGCCTGATCCTCGGCGCCTTCGCAGAGGAGAACCTGCGACTTGCCCTGCGGATCGGCCGCGGCGACTGGGGTGTGCTGTTCCGCAACACGACGAGCCTCGTGCTGGTAGCGCTGACCATCGCCGTCATCGTGGGGCCGGGGCTGAAGAAACGCATCCTCGACGCCCGCAAGGCCCGCACGGCGGACTGAGGCCCGGGGCCATGAACCGGCGGGGGGGCGGCGCGGTGCCGCCCTCCGGCTCCCGCCACAGGGCGGGCCACAGCAGACCCCCGATCCCCGGGCCAGCGGCGCGGGGCGGGCGACCCAAGACACAGACGACACCGGAGGAGACTTCCCATGAAACACGTTGTTCTGGCCACGACGGTGGCCCTCACTGCAACCACGACCCTCGCCCACGCCGACGACTGGACCGCCTATACCTATTCCTCGGTCTCGACCACGGCGGCGGTGAAGGGCATGACCCGCATCGCGGACCGCGTCGCGACCGAAACCAATGGCGACCTGAACATCACGCTGCACCTCGGCAAGACGCTGCAGATCGCCTCGGCGGACATCACGCAGGCGGTCGGCGACGGGATCGTCGAATTCGCGGCGGACTTCTTCTTCTCGGGCAATGTGCCGATCGCGCGGATCCTGAACCTGCCGATGCTGATCGAGAACGACGCGCAGTGGGCCAAGGCCTATGCCGCGATCGAGCCGACGCTGGTCGAGGCCTTCGCGGATCAGAACGTCGTCCTGCTGGGGGGCTACCGCTACCCGGAGCAGACCATCTTCACCACCTTCCCGGTGACCAGCCTGAGCGATCTCGAAGGCCACAAGATCCGCGTGACCTCGCCCGAGCAGGGCAAGTTCATCGAGGAGTTCGGCGGCGCGCCGATCACGCTCTCGGGCAGTGAAGTGCCCACCTCGCTGGAGCGCGGCGTGATCGAGGGCGTGCTGACCGCGAGCGCGGGCGGGGCGAAGAACTGGCACGAGTTCCTGCCCTATGACTACCGCTTTGCCGTGAACTACGGCAACTCGATGATCATCGCGAACGCCGATGCCTTCGATGCGCTGTCGGCCGAGACGCAGGAGAAACTGCGCAGCATCGTCGCCGAGGAAGGCGCGGCCACCACTGCCGACTTTATCGAGGACGAGAAGGTCCAGATGGCCTCGCAGGAAAAGGCCGGCATGACGATCACCGCCTCCAACGCGACCGAGGTCGCCATGGCGACCGAGACGCTCGCGCCCTACTGGGAAAGCTGGGCCGAGCAGAACGGCCCGGAATACGTCGAGGCCCTGAAGGTGGTGCGCGATGCCATCGGCAAGTGACATGAACGCCCTGGGGCCGGTTTCCGCCGGCCCCGTCTTCGATCTGGCCGAGACGCTGACGCGTTTCCTGACCGGGCTGGTGCTGTGCTTCCTCGTGCTGCTGGTCTGCGCCGAGGCGCTGCTGCGCGGCGGGTTCAACTACTCGCTGGGCTTCGCCGAGGAGCTGACCGGCTACTGCGTGGTCCTGCTGACTTTCCTCGGCGCCGCGCTCGCGCTGCGCCACGGCTCGCTCTTCCGGGTGCACTTCCTCTTCGACGCGCTCTCCCCCGCGGCGAAGACATGGATCGCACGGATCTTCGTGCTGGTCGCCCTCGTCATCTGCCTGACGCTGGCGTGGAAGACCAAGGACCTGATGCTCTCCTCCTTCTCGCGTGGCAAGTTCGCCCCGACGGTCCTGCGCACACCGTTGTGGATACCGCAGATGGTCCTGCCGGCGGGGTTCCTCGTCATCGGCTTCTTCCTGGTCGAGCAGCTGCTGCTCACCTTCCGCTCTTCCAACGAAAGCAACTGACATGGACGCTATCCTTGCTTTCGGCCTGCTCATCGGCCTCATCCTCGGGGGCATGTGGGTGCAATTCGCCGTCGCGGGCGCGGGGCTGTTCTACCTCTGGCTGCTCAAGGGCTTCGCGGGCTGGAAGGCGCTCGGCCTCGTCAGCTGGGGCGCGGCCAACAGCTTCACCCTTGCCGCGATTCCGCTCTTCGTGCTGATGGCCGAGATCCTGCTGGGCTCGGGCCTCGCTTCGCGGCTCTACAACGGTGTGGCGCCCTTCATGCGGCGCCTGCCGGGCGGGTTGCTGCATACCAATATCGTAGGCTCGGGCATCTTTGCCGCGATCTCGGGCGGCAGCGCGCCGACCGCCGCGGCCATGTCCACCGTGTCGCTGCCCGAACTGGGCAAGCGCGGCTATGACCGCCGCCTCGTGGCAGGCTCCCTGGCCGCGGGCGGCACGCTGGGCATCCTGATCCCACCCTCGATCACGATGATCATCTACGCCACCTTCACCGAGACCTCGATCGCGCGGCTCTTTGCCGCCGGGCTGATCCCGGGCATCGTTCTGGCGCTGCTCTACATGGGGTTCATCATGCTGCGGGCGCTGCGCAATCCAGCGCTCGCCCCCAAGGTCGAGACCAAGGCCACGCCGGCCGATCTAGGGCGTGCGCTGCTCGACATCTTGCCGTTCCTCCTGCTCATCGTTCTCGTTCTGGGCAGCATCTACGGCGGCTTTGCCACGCCGACCGAGGCCGGGGCCGTGGGCACCGTGGGGGCGCTGCTGATCTCTGCCCTCTACCGGCGCCTGTCCCTCGACCTGATCCGCAAGGCCCTCGTTCGGACCGCGACCATGAGCGGCAACATCCTCTTCATCGTCTTCACCTCGATGATCTTCGCCTATGCCACCGCGCTGTCGGGGGTGGGCGAGGACCTCGTGGCCAAGCTGGAAAGCGCCGAAGTCTCCAAGGTCGCCTTTCTGCTGATCATCATGGTGGTCTTCGCGATCCTCGGCTGCTTTATGGAAGGTCTGGGTATGATCGCGATCATCGTGCCGGTGATCTTCCCGGCGCTTCTGGCGCTGAACGTGGACCCGATCTGGTTCGGCGTCTTCGTGGTGATCCTCGTGGAACTGGGGCAGCTGACCCCACCGTTGGGGGTGATCCTCTTCGTGGTGGCAAGCTCGTCCTCCGAGGTGACGGTCGAGGACGTGATCCTCGGGACCTTGCCCTTCTTCGCGATCATCCTTCTCTTCATGCTGCTGATGATCGCATTCCCGCAGATCGCGCTCTTCCTGCCGGAGGTCACTTTCGGATGACGACCCATACCTATCCCGCCCCCGAGCCGGTGATCCTCGACGCCGAGGTCTTCACCGAACTGCCGCCGCAGCTGCGCCGTCCCGGCGTTCCCTCCTACTGGGCCGAACGCAACCGGCGCGGGCAGGCGGTGGACAGCTTCGTCGAGGGGCCGTCCTTCGACCGGGCGGGCAACCTCTACTTCGTCGACATCCCCTTTGGCCGGGTGTTCCGCGCCAGCCCCGGGGGCGAGGTCACGCAGGTGGCGGAATACGAGGGCCAGCCGAACGGGCTGAAGATCCACCGCGACGGGCGGATTTTCCTCGCCGACTACCAGAACGGCATCATGCTGCTGGACCCCGAGACGGGCGCGGTGACGCCCGCGCTTGCCGATTGCGACACCGAGGGCTTCAAGGGCTGCAACGATCTGCACTTCGGTCGTGACGGGACGCTGTTCTTCACCGACCAGGGCCAAACCGGGCTGCATGACCCCACGGGACGCGTCTATCGCTGGACGCCCGACAGCGGGCGGCTCGACTGCCTGATCAACACCGCTCCCAGCCCCAACGGGCTGGTGCTGGACCTGGCCGAACATGTGCTCTTCCTCGCGGTGACGCGGGCCAACGCGGTCTGGCGGCTGATGCTCTCGCCCTCGGGGCGGGTCAACAAGGCGGGGCTGTTCATCCAGTTCACGGGCGGGCGTGCCGGGCCTGACGGGCTGGCGCTGACGACGCAGGGCGGGGTGGTCGTCTGCCAGACGGGCATGGGGCTTGTCTGGGTGCACAATGCCCTCGGTCAACCGATCGCAGTGGTGCGCTCTCTGCGGGGGCTTGGGACGACGAACTGCGCCTTCGGTGGGCCTGAGGGGCGCAGCCTCTTCATAACCGAGAGCGATAGCGGCAGCATCCTCAAGGTCGATTTCCCCGAGGAACTGGGAATTTCCGGGGCGCCGATGTTCGCCCACGCAGACTGACCGGCGCGGGGGACGCCCGGGAATCCCGTCGCCAGTCATGGCTCCGGCGGCCCGCATGTCCCGCCCCTGGGCTTTTCGATCCATCACTGGCCGTGCAGGGGACGCTGCGCGGCCAGTATGCGTTTCGGCGCAGCACCTTGCGATCCGGGAGCGCCTCAGCTAATTTTATCAAGTATCTGCTTTGAAAATATGGGGCAAGGATGTCGTCTCGGGAGACGGAAACGCAAAGGTGGTCGCCGCGTGCCCCGGCCGAGCGTCTGTTGATGACGCTCAAGATGCACAGCGCACAGACTTCGGCCGAGGTGGGCCGCCGACATGGCATCACCGGCGAGGCGGCGCGTCAGCAACTCCAGCGCCTGCTCGAGGACGGGCTCGTGACCGAGGAGCGCCGCGCCGCGGGCCGGGGGCGGCCCGCAGTCTACTGGCAGCTTAGCGACAAGGGGCAGGCGCGCTTCCCCGATACTCACGCGGCGCTGACGGTCGAGATCCTGAGCAGCATCTCGGAGGTGCTGGGGCCCGACGCGCTCGACCGGATCATCGCGGAGCGCGAGACGGCGACGCTGGCGCGCTACCAAACCGCCATGGCAGACTGTCCCGACACCCGCGCCCGGCTCGAGAAGCTGGCGGAACTGCGAAGCGCCGAAGGCTATATGGCCTCGGTCGAGGAGGGGGAGGACGGCAGCTTGCGGCTGGTCGAGAACCATTGCCCGATCTGCGCCGCAGCGAGCTTATGCCAGGGGTTCTGCCGGGCCGAGAAGGCGGTGTTCCAGTCCGCCCTCGGCACGGGGACCCGGATCGAGCGCGACGAACATATCGTCAGCGGCGGCCGCCGCTGCACCTATGTCATCCGGGAGGCTGCGGAGTGAGCATGGTCGCGCGTTCCCCCGTGCGGTAGGGGCGGGATCAGGCCGCCGCCCGCATCGATACACTGCGCTCGCCCTTCACGGCATCCAGCGCCACATGAACACGCGCCAGCGACGCGCTGACGCAGTCTCCTCCTTGTCCGTCATCAGGCACTTGGGGACCCGGAATGCTCTGACGGGCAGGAGGGTCTGACCCACTCAGGTCGAGCCGCGCTGCCTGCCGTCACGCCTCTGCCCTCACGCAGGCGGTACTGGCAGCGATCAGGCCGAATTGCTCCGGATTTGGTGACAGCGATCCCAAGTCACTTTAGGCTGACCGAAGCATAACCATCCAGCGCAGCCATGTCCCTCCTTCGCACCCCAAACCTGCACGCGCAGGACATCCGTCATCTTCAGGTCTTCGTGGCCGTCGCCTCTTCCGGGGGGATGACTGCGGCGCAACCGGCGCTGAACATGACCCTGTCGAGCATCTCGACCAGCATCTCGACCTTCGAGAAACGCTTCGGGATTACCGTCTGCCACCGGGGCCGCGGCGGGTTCGAACTGACCGACGAGGGGCGCATCGTCTATGACATCGCCCGCGACCTGCTGAACCGCGTCAGCTCCGCCGCGAGCGAGATCGCCCTGCTGGGCGGCGTGCTGAGCGGCGAGTTGACCATCGCCGGCCATGGCGGCGACTACACCCACCCGGAATACCTGATCCCCGAGGCGGTGGACCGCTTCCTGTCGCGCCCCGACAACAGCGTGGCGCTCCGGATGGAGATCGGCTCCCAGACCTTCATCATCCAGGGCGTGCTGCGGGGCGATATCGACGTGGGCATCGGCAGCTTCCCCCTCGCCCGCGAGGGGGTGCGCCGGACACCGCTCTACGAAGAGAAGGCCAGCCTCTACTGCGGCAGCCGCCATCCTCTCTTCGGGGCGCAGACGGCCGATATGCCGCCCGAGGCCTTCTCGGACTATGACTTCGTCCTGCGGACCGAAACCGCGCCGATCCGCGACGTGGTGCCTGGCATGCGGGTGCGGGCCGTGGCTCCGACGCAGGAGGCGCGGGCGATGTTCATCCTCTCGGGCCAGATCATCGGCTTCCTGCCGGACCACGTGGCCCATCGCTGGGTCGCCCGGGGCCAGATGAAGCGGATCGGCGGGGCCGAGATGCGCTATGCCAGCCAGATGGAGCTGATCACCAAGGAGGACAGTCGCCGCAACCCGGTGGTGGAGGCCTTCGTGGCGGATTATGCCGCCGCCGTGCTGACGGCGACGGGCCGGGCGCTGCAATCGGCGGGCGCTCAGTAGCCGAGGTCGGCGGAAAGATAGGGCGGCGTGCCGCCCGTGGCCACCGCGCTCAGCCCCTCTGCCAGCCGGGGCCAGAGCGCCTCTTCCAAATCCAACCCGGACCAAGCGACATGGGGCGTGACCAGCACCTTAGGATGCGCCAGCAACGGATGGCCCTTGGGCAGGGGCTCTGGCACGGTCACGTCGAGCGTGGCATAGGAAAGCGTCCCGGTCTCCAGCGCGCCGATCAGCGCCTCCTGGTCCAGCAACTCCCCCCGCGCGATATTCACGAGGTGCAGCCCGGGCCGGCAGGCCATCAGCCGGGCGCGGCTGAGCAGGCCCCGGGTCGCCGCCGTCAGGGGCGCGGCGAGGACGAGGTGATCGGCCCAGCCGGTCAGCGCCTCGATCTCGGTGACGAAGGAGACCCCCGCCTCGGGCGCGGCCTCCCGCCGCCGCAGCACGCGGATCTCCATGCCGAAGGCCCGCGCCCGCGCGGCGATCTGGCCGCCGATGGCGCCATATCCCACCAGCCCCAGACGCGTGCCCGTCAGCGTGCCCAGCCGGTGCTGCCCCTCGTCGCCCCGGCGCAGTGCCACCGCGTCCAGCGGCTTGGCCCGGCGCAGCAGCGCGGCGATGACGTAGTCCGCGATCTGATGTGCCGTCAGACCACGCCCGGTGGAGACCGGACAGGCCCGCAGCAGCCAGTCGGGATAGAAGTCGAGCCCGGCGGACATGACTTGTATCCACTTCAGCCCGGCAAAGGCGGCGGGCGCTGCCTCCGGCGCCCTGGCCCAGGCGGGATTGCCCCGGGTGACCAGCACCTCCGTGCCCTCGGGCAGCTCCCACGGCGCTTCCGGCTCGGTCCGGGTGATGACGCGAGGGTGCGCGGGATGCGCCTCCAGCCGGGCGCCGGTGGCGGCGCTCAGCTGGTTGCAGACGAGAAGCCCCGCCGTGCTCATGCCGCTTGCCCAGCGAGGTCACGGGCCCGCCCGGGGATCGCCTCGATAAGCGAGCGGGTATAGGCCTGCTCCGGGGCGCTGAAGATCTGGTGTGCCGGGCCGATTTCGATGCAGGCGCCCTGTTGCATCACCATCACCCGGTCGCAGATCTGCGCCGCGACCCGCAGGTCGTGGGTGATGAAGATCAGCGACAGCCCGAGGTCACGCTTGATCTCGTCCAGCAGCTCCAGCACCTGCGCCTGAATGGACACGTCGAGCGCCGAGACCGCCTCGTCCGCCACGATCACCTCCGGCTCCAGCGCGAGCGCCCGGGCAATGCCGATCCGCTGCCGCTGTCCGCCCGAAAACTCGTGGGGGTAGCGGGTGGCGGCGGCGGCGTTGAGCCCCACCCGTTCCAGCAGGGCACGCGCCCGGTCCATGGCCTCCGCCCGGCTCATCCCGAAGGCGATCGGCCCGTCGGCAATGGTGCGCCCCACGGTGATCCGGGGGTTCAACGAGGAGAAGGGATCCTGAAAGATCATCTGCACCCGCCTGTGGAGCTGGCGCAGGTCCTCGCCCTTGAGGTCGAGGATTTCCCGCCCCTCCATGGTCACGCTGCCCGCATCCGCCGGTTGCAGCCGCACGAGGCAGCGCCCGAGGGACGACTTGCCCGAGCCGCTTTCGCCCACGATCCCCAATGTCTCGCCTTTGCCGAGGGTGAAGGACACGTCGCGCACCGCATCGACCCGGCGCACGGGGCGGAAGAGACCCCCGCCCGAGACGTAGGTGCGGCGGATGTCGCGGACCTCCAGCAGCGGGGCGAAGTCGGGCATCGCGCGCGGCGCCAGTGTCAGCCGCGGGATCGCCGCCAGCAGGCGCTGCGTATAGTCGTGCTGCGGCGCGTCCAGCACCGCGCGGGCCGGGCCCTGTTCGACGATCTGGCCGCATTGCATGACGACGACGTCATCGGCGATCTCGGCCACGACGCCGAAGTCGTGGGTGATGAACATCACCGCCATGCCGCGTTCGACCTGCAGCTTGCGGATCAGCGCGAGGATCTGGGCCTGCGTGGTGACATCGAGCGCGGTGGTCGGCTCATCCGCGATCAGCACCTCCGGCTCCAGCGCGAGCGCCATGGCGATGACCACGCGCTGCCGTTGCCCGCCGGAGAGCTGGAACGGATAGGCCCGCGCGGCCCGCTTGGGATCGGGCAACCCGACCTCGGTCAGCAGCTCCACCGCGCGGGCCTGCCGCTCGGCGGGCGTCAGCAGGCCATGGGCCTCGAAGACCTCGGCGATCTGGTCCGCCACCCGCATCAGCGGGTTCAGCGCCGACATCGGCTCCTGGAAGATCATGCCGATCCGGCGGCCCCGGATGTCGCGCATCTTCTCTTCGCTGAAGGCGAGGAGGTTTTCATCGCCCAGCAGGATGCGGCCCTTCACGGCGCGCACCCCCTCGGGCAGCAGGCCCATCATGGCGTTGGCGGACATGGATTTGCCCGAACCACTCTCGCCCACGACGCAGAGGATGCGGCCCGCGTACATGTCGATGGAGGTGTGATCCACGGCATAGGGGCGGTCCGCCCCCTCGGGCAGCGCAACGGACAGGCCCTCGATGCGGACGATGGGGATGGCGGCCGAGGGGGCGGCGGGCGTATCGGTGTGATGGGTCATGGCTCAGCCCCTCTTGCGCAGGCGCGGGTTCAGGGCGTCATTCAGCCCCTCGCCGATCAGGTTGAAGGCCAGCACCGTCAGCAGGATGGCGAGGCCCGGGAAGAAGCTGATCCACCACGCCTGCCGGATCACGGTCCGCCCGGCGCCGACCATGTAGCCCCAGCTCATGATCTCGGGATCGCCGAGGCCCATGAACGAGAGCGCGCTTTCGGTCAGGATGGCGGTGGCGATCATCATCGAGGACATGACGACGACCGGCGACAGCGTGTTGGGCATGATCTGGCGCAGGATGATCGTCGTGGAGGATTGCCCGGACAGCTGCGCCGCCTCGATGAACTCACGCGATTTCAGCGCCAGCACCTCGCCGCGCAGCAGGCGCGCGACCGGCGGCCAGCTGACCAGCGCGATGGCGGTGATGATCGAGGTCAGCGAGGGTTGCAGGATCGCCACCAGCACCACAGCGAAGGCGAAGGTGGGGATCACCTGGAAGAACTCGGTCACCCGCATCAGGATGTCGTCCACCCAGCCGCCGAAATAGCCCGCGCAGGCCCCCAGCGGAATGCCGATGGCCAGCGACACAAGGGTCGAGATCAGCCCGATCAGCAGCGAGATATAGGCGCCATGCGCGAGGCCGGAGGCCACGTTGCGCCCCAGCGTGTCGGTGCCCATCAGGTAGCCTTCGGTGGTGAAGGGTTCGAGGAAGGGGCGCTGCGCGATGGCCCAGGGGCTCTGCGGGTAGAGCATGGGCGAGAAGATCGCCAGCAGCAGGGTGACGACCAGCAGAAGCGCACCGATCACGGCGCCGCGGTTGCCGGCGAAGCGTTTGAGGAAATCGAGCATCAGGTCGTCCGGATACGGGGGTCCACCAGCCGGTAGGCAAGGTCGGTGACCAGGTTGAACATCAGGACCATCGCGGCGGAGACCACGAAGACCCCCAGCAGCACGTTGTAATCCCGTTGGGCGAGCGCCTCGAACATCAGCCGCCCGATGCCGGGCCAGGCAAAGACCGTCTCGATCAGCACGGCCCCACCGACGAGTTGCCCCGCCTGCAGACCCGCCAGCGTCACCACCGGGAGGATCGCGTTGCGCAGCACATGGCGGCGCTGGATCAGCGCGGGGCGCAGGCCCTTGGCGCGGGCCGTGCGGACGTAGTCATGCTTGTTCACCTCCAGCATCGAGGCGCGGGTCATGCGCACGTAGACCGCCATCAGGAACAGCCCCAGCGTGAAGGCAGGCATCACGAGGTGCGCCGCGATGTCGAGGACCCGTTCCATCCCGGTATAGCCCGAGCGGATCGTCTCGAAGCCATAGCCCGGCAGCCAGTCCAGCTTGACCGAGAAGAGCAGCACGGCCATCAGCGCGAACCAGAAGAGCGGCGTGGCGTAGAACAGCAGAGCGATGGTCGAGATCAGCGTATCGGCGGGCTTACCCTGCCGCGACGCCGCGATGGTGCCTGCCAGCACGCCGAGGCCCAGCGAGATCACGAAGGCGCTGAGCGACAGCAGAAGCGTCGCGGGCAGCCGCTGCAGGATCAGGTCCAGTACCGGCAGGTTCTGGCGGTAGGAATAGCCAAGGTCGAGCTGCGCGACGGAGCTGACATAGCTCCAGAGCTGGACATACAGCGGCCGGTCGAGGCCGAACTGCGCTCGCAGCTGCGCGATGAATTCGGGATCGGCCTCGCCGGCTTCACCGGCCATGACCATGGCCGGGTCGCCCGGGGCAAGGTGGATCAGGAGGAAGTTCAGCACCGTGATGCAGAGCAGCACGACGGCTGCCTTCCCCACACGGGTCAGGAGGAAGCCGAGCATGGTCAGGCCTTTCGGTCGGTCGATCTGTCGGAAGGTCGGGCGGGCTGAAGGGGGGAGGGATCGGCCCCGGCCCGCGCGGAAGGGCGGTCAGGCGCGGAGCCTGACCGCCGATGGGTTTACTGCTCTTTCCAGGTGTCGCGCAGCGAATTGCCCGCGCCGTTGGCCGTGGTGATCAGGTTGTGCACCCCGCAGTCGTAGACGGTGGGGAAGCTCAGCTCCTGCAGCCAGGCGATCGGCACGTCTTCCTGCAGGATCTGCTGCACCTCGGTGTAGAGCGCCTGCCGCTCCTCGGTGCTCACCGCGACGGCGGCCTTGGCAAAGAGCTCGTCCACCTTGGGGTTGGAATAGCCCTCGACGTTGTTGAACGGGTTGCCCTTGGCGATCTGGCTGGAAATGTAGTTCCGCGCCACGCCCAGTTCCGGGTCGCCGTTCTGCGCCACGAAGGTGAAGGCGAGGTCATAGTCCCACTGCGAGGTCTTCTGGTTCCAGCCCGCCACGTCGGTGGCCTCGGTCTGGAGGGTGATGCCGACCTGTGCGAGGTTCTGGCGGACCACCTCGGCCCAGCGTTGCCAGGTCTCGCCGTAGGGCAGAGGCAGCATCCGCAGCGGCGTGCCGTCATAGCCGATCTCGGCCAGCAGTTCCTTGGCCTTCTCGGGGTTGTGCTCGTAGAGCGGGCCGGTCTCGTCGAAGAAGGGCGTGGTCGAGGCGATGGGCCCCTTTGCAACCCTGCCGAAGCCGTTCCAGACCACCTGCAGCGCCAGCTCGCGGTCTAGCGCATACATGATCGCCTGCCGCATTTTGGGATTGTCGAGCGGCGCGTTGCGGTTGTTCAGCCACATCCACGCCATGGGCGAGGAATACTGCCAGCCGCCCTCGTCGACGCAGGTGCCTTCGTTCTTCTGCAGGCGGACGATGTCGAAGTTCTCGATCGTCCCGCCGGGCAGCACGTCCAGGTCGCCGGTCTCGTAGGCATTGGCGCGCGAGGCGGCGTCCGGGATGATGTGGTAGATCACCTCGTCGAGGTAGGGACGGCCCTCCATCCAGTAGTCCTCGTTCTTCACGAGGCCGATGTAGGCGCCACGCTGCCATTCATCCAGCTTGAACGGGCCGGTGCCGATCGGGGTGGCATTGGCCTCGTTGGCGCGGAAATCCGTGCCCTCGTAGATATGCGCGGGCACGATGGGCGCGGTCTTGTAGGCGAAGATCCGGATGAAGGGGCCAAAGGCCTGTTTCAGCGTGAAGACCACGGTCAGCTCGTCGGGCGCCTCGACCGAGGCGACGCGGTTCATGATGTTGCGGTGACGCGGCTGGGTCTCGGTCAGGAACTCGGTGAAGGTGAAGACAACGTCATGGGCCGTCATCGGTTCGCCGTCATGCCATTTTACGCCCTCCTGCAGGTGGAAGGTGTAGGTCAGCCCGTCCTCGGAAATCTCCCAGCTCTTGGCGAGCGAGGGTTCCGGCGTCAGGTCCTGATCATAGCGCAGCAGGCCCTCGTAGATGCCGCCCGACACAAGGTTGGTGGCGGCGTTGGTGGTGATGCCCAACATCAGTCCCGAGGGTTCGGGCTGCACGAGCAGGTTGAGGCGTCCCCCGGCGACGGGGTCTTGGGCAAAGGCGGGCAGTGCCGCGCAGACGGTCCCCAGGAGGGCCGCGGAAAGCGTCTTCTTGAACATGGTCATTCCCTGTTGATGTGTTTTCTTGTTGTTCCGGACCGCCGCCGGGAGGGGGCGGCGGCCCGCGTCGTGTCGTGTCCCGGGTCCGCCTCAGCAGATCCCGGGCAGCCTGTCCCGCCACGGGCGGGCAATCTCGAGCTGTCGGGCGAGGCGCAGCAGCAGGCCGTCCTGCCCCTGCGCGGCAAAGAAGTGACTGCCGAGCGGCAGGCCGCTGCGGCTCCAGCCGAGGGGCACGGACATGCCGGGCGCCCCCATGTGGTTCATCAGCGGCGTGTAGCTGAAGTAATCGCGCTGCCGGATGTGCACGGTTTCGGGGTCGTCGGTCTCGGCGTTGAGCCAGCCAAGGCGCGGCGGCGCCCCTGCGGCCATGGGCGAGAGCAGCACTTCGAGGCCCTGCGCCTCCTGCCACTGTGCCACCTGCCCGCAGGTGACCTGCAGCCGGTTCAGGTTGGCGAGGTAATCGGGTGCGGTGACGGCGCGGGATTTCTCCCACAGCAGCTGCACGTAGCGGCCCGCATCTGCAATCGCCCCGGGCACGCCGCGGCGCTGGTCGATGCGGTGGATGGCGGTGCCGATGCTGACGGCCCAGTGCAGCCAGATCCGCTCCAGCGTGGCGGCATGGTCGATGGGCAGTTCCACCTCGACGACATGATGGCCCAGCTCCTCGCAGAGCGCGGCGGTCTCCTCGACGGCGGCGATCACTTCCGGGTCGGGCTCAATCTCGGCCAAGGGTCGGCGGATCAGGCCGATCTTCAGCCCCTTCGGCGCCTCTTCCAGCTGTGCCAGCAGGCTGACGCCCTGGTTCACCGCCGGGTAGAGTGCGCCCGTCATCGGGGCCGAGACCGCATCCAGCATCGCGGCGTTGTCGCGCACGGAGATCGAGGTGAAACCCGAGGTCGTCGTGCCGCCGGGGCTTTCCAGCGGGTCCGGCCCCATGGGCACGAGGCCCCGGCTCGGCTTCAGCCCGAAGACCCCGCAGAAGCCCGCCGGCACCCGGATCGAGCCCGCGCCGTCGCCGGCATGGCCCGCCAGCACCATGCGCGCGGCCACCGCGGCGGAGGCCCCGCCGGACGACCCGCCCGAGGAATGGTCGGGGTTCCACGGGTTGCGGGTGGCGCCATAGCGGGCGGTATCGGTCTCGAACATCGAGCCGAATTCGGCACTGGAGGAGCGCGCGAGGATCGTCATGCCCGCGGCCTTCATCCGGGCCACCAGCGGGGCGTCGGCCGCCGCCACGTTGCCCTTCATCACGTTGGAACCCTGGGTCATCTCCTGCCCCTTGATCGGGGTCTGGGCGTCCTTCACCATCACCGGCACACCGGCGAAGGGACCGTCCGGCAGCGGGCCATCGGCCTCGGCCATCGCCGCCTCGAAGAAGCGGATCGGAACGGCATTGAGCGTCTCGTCCAGCGTCTCGACCCGGCGGATCGTCTCTTCCAGCAGCTCCCGGCGCGAGATCGAACTGCTGCGCAGCATCTCGGCCAGATGCAGGCAGTCGTCGGCCCCGAAGAGGATGGTCGTGTCGGTCATGGTCAGAAGGCCTTCTTCTTGCAGATGTCGTCGAAGACGGAGAGGAAATACGCGATCTCCTCCGGTCCGTGCGCGACGGAAAGGGAGCGGCGGCCATTGGGCATCACGAAGATGCCGTTGGTCAGCAAAGCACGGTCCAGCGCGCGGGCGCGCTCGAGGTCCATGCCAAGGTTGTCCTCGTAGGTCGTGGGCTCATGATCGCCGAAGGTGACATGCCAGAAGCTCGCCTCGCCGCCCACCACGGCGGCGATACCGTTCTGATCGAGGATCGCTTGCATCTCGTGACGCAGCGCGGCGCCCTTCTCCGCCAGCCCCTCGTAGAGACCCGGCGTGCACAGCCGCTCAACCGTGGCGAGCCCGGCGGTGCAGGCCAGCACGTTGGCATTGAAGGTGCCCGAGGTCGCCACGGCGGTGCCCGCTTCACGGCTCCGCGCATCGGCCATGTCCATGATCTCCGCAGGCCCCACCACCGCGCCGAGTGGCAGGCCACCCCCGATGATCTTGCCATAGGCCGCGATGTCGGGCGTCACGTTCCAGAGCGCCTGCGCGCCGCCCAGCGACAGCCGGAACCCGGTCACCACCTCGTCGAAGACCAGCAGCACGCCGTATTGATCGCAGAGCGCGCGCAGCCCGGTCAGGAAGGCGGGATCGGGTTTCAGCCAGCGTTGCAGCGGGTCGATCAGGACGCAGGCGATCCGATCGCCCTCCAGCCGCAGCAGCGTTTCCACCCGGGCCAGATCGTCGCGCGCCACGGCGAAGACATTGCCGAGGCCCGCCGGGTCGATCCCGCCTGCATCGGCCTGCCCGGCGTTGCGCCCCTGCGGCGAGGACATGCCGACCAGAGCCACGTCGTTGGTCCCGTGATAGGCGCCGGTGAACTTCAGCACCCCCGGCCGCCCGGTCTTGGCCCGCGCCAGGCGCACCGCCTGCTGCACCGCATCGCTGCCGGTGGAGGTATAGATCAGCTTCTCGGCCACCGGGATCGTCTCGACCAGCTTGGCGGCAAAGCGCAGCGCGGGTTCGTGGAGGATCTGGTAATAATGGGTGCCGCGCCCGACCTGTTCGGCCACGGCGGCGGCCACATGGGCATCGCCATGGCCGAGGATCAGCGCGCTGCCGCCCATGACGAAGTCCAGCAGCTTTTCGCCCTCGGAGGTGTGCAGCCACGGCCCCTCGGCACGGTGGATCATCGCCGGGTAGAGCGTGCGCAGCGTGGCGTCGCTCGGGCCGATCCCGCCGCCGGGAAAGAGAGCCGCGGCCTCGGCCACGAAGTCAGGCTGCGGGGCGTCCGTCAGGGGGGCGGTCTGGGTCGTGAGGGTCATTGTCTACTCGGGCTATGCTGCGTTAGGCCCAGTAGAGCGCGGGATGTTGCTTCAACAAAGTCAATATATCGAAAGCTTACTTTCCGAAAATGAGAAGTAACGGGCGCGATTATCTGAGGCGTCGATCCCAACGGTTTAGGCAGGCGGCCAACGGCCTCCCTGGGCGCAATGCCACAGACGTACGCACCCGGTGCGGACTATTTGCTTGCTGCAGACTCTTTGGGGAGCAGGTCACACCCCACCACGGTATGCGGCAAGACTCAGCCCTTAGCTGCCGGGCGAGACAGGCGCAGCTAAGGGTTGCGTCCCAGACTTTAGCGGAACTTACAGCCCGGTTGCTGCATGGCGATCTGGTCGAGAGTAAAGGGCGGGAAGCGGGCATTCGCTGCGTTGCGGACGGTTGTCGGCGATACCGAAGCAGCTGACTTTCGGTCTACGGACCATATCGCGGAACATAGTACGCCCGGCGTGATTTTAGCGACCAGGGGCTAGATGACAGATGAACCAGTCTCGATCACTAGTGGCAAAGCTCGGTCAGACACCGATCAACGCCAGGTTCAAATGACTGGATCGTTCGCCCTGCCGACACCCAGGATCGGACCTGTTGGAAGGTTCGTGGGCGAGCCGCCTGCAGGTTCCAGCGTTATCTCGTAGAGCTGCCGAGCGGTCGGGGCGGTGAGCCCGCGGATGGTCAGTGTCTCCGAGGTTCCGTCGGCGAGCAACCCCAGAGAGACTGGCGGGCCTGCGTCGTCGGGCTTTGTCCAGACCTGCATGACCTGGCCACTTGGAACGGCAGGCTGCTCCAGCAGGGTGATGCGGGTGGTGTTGTCCGGTGCGCTCTCCACCAAAGCGACGGCGCCGCCGCTTGCATCCAGAAGGACCGTTACCACCAGTGGCGGCGTGGGCGTCAACAGGGACCATCCCGCGAGGAAGGCCAGCAGCACCGTTGCCGCAACAGCGCCGTAGGTCGCCCGGCGCCAGCGCGCAAGGCGGGCCCGCACATCGTCAAGCTCCACGATCTCCGCCGGTGCGGCGGGACCGTCGGGGACGTCGAGCCGGTCGGTGAGGCGGTTCCAGAAACCCTCAGGCAGGGGCTGTGGCGCTGCTGTGTCATCAAGCGGCGCAAAGCGCAGGCGGGCGCGCTCCAGCAGGGCTGCGACAGCTGGGTCTTCGGCTGCCATTCGGTCCAGCTTCGCGCAGTCCGCGTCAGAGGCCAGGCCCAGAACGACCTCGTCGATCATTACTTCAAGAGAATACTCTGTCATGACAGACACTCCCTCAGCTTGAGCAATCCGCGCCGCATCCGGGCCTTGATCGTACCCAGCGGGCTATCGAGGCGCCCGGCGATCTCACCGTGGCTATACCCCAGCACATAGGACGCGAGGATGGCGTCACGGGTCGGGCCGTCCAGACGGTCAAGACATTGGCGCAGTCCGGTGGCATCGTCCAGACCGCCATAGGCGCTGGCCAAGACTTCGGGTACCGGGGTAACGTCGACATCCGCCGCATCGCTGGTGACCTCACGTTCTTCGCTGCGCAGCATGGTCAGGCAACGGTTCCGCAAGATCGTATAGAGCCAGCCCTTGGCACTGCCGCGGGCGGGATCGAACTGCCCCGCACGACGCCAGACAAGAACAAGAGCATCCTGCACCGCATCTTCCGCCAGATCGGAGCGGCGCAGCATGCGTCGGGCCACGCCCAGCATACGCCCGCCCTCGGCATCGACAATGGCCTTCAGGGCCGAGCGGTCGCCTGATGCGCAGGCGATGAGCAGCGCGGAATGGTCCGTTTCGATGACTTTCTCTCCCCTCCCGCCGGGGCGCGCCCCTTCAGTGGATACAGGGCTAGTCAACGATGGGTCGGCTGTCAAACCAGATGACGGGACCCGAGGCCGCCGTCCCTCGATCGGGACGGCGGGTGATATCGCGCAGTCGCTCACATCTCGTCTGCGGTCATGAAGGTGATGTCGCGGATCACGTTGTCACCGGCTCCCTTGATGTCCCAGCTTTCCGTGATCGCACCATCTTCGAGCGACACGGTGTGCAGCTGACCGGCGGCCACCAGCCAGGCGGTGTTGGTGCCCTCTGCATCGGTGGCGATGTCGAAAGCGTAGCTGTCGGAGGCGTCGATGCCCAGCTTGCCCACAGCGGCCAGCGTACCGTCATTGGGCGAGGTCTGCTGGATCAGCGCCACGATGGTGCTGTCGATGTCGTACATCGCGGTGCCTTCGGGCTTGCCGTAGCTGTTGATGTAGGCGGCAGCGACGATGGCGGGTGCTTCGCCCGCGTGCATGTCCTTCTCCTCGAAGGCAAGCGAGCCGTCCACGGTCACGGCACCGCTTTCGATGTCGACGCGGTGGTTGGTGGTGCCGGACATGAAGCGCAGCTTGTCCGCCATCGGGTTGAAGTCGACGATCACCGGTGCCCCCTCCATGACCGGCAGTTCAGTATCCATGGTGGAGATCACGGTGGCCGCACCGGTCATCGGGTCGATCTCGACGATGTCGAACGTATCGGTGACGCCGATCAGCTGGCCGTTGGAGGGGCGCAGATCGATGCCCAGAAGGCGGTCGACGCCGGTCACTTCCATGCTTTCGCCCACGGTGGCCGTGCCCGCGTCGATCATGTGCAGCATCTTGTCACCGCTCAGGGCAACGGCCTTGAGGCCGTGGTCATCCGCCTGGGCGACGGTTGCGGTCAGGGCCAGCAGGCCGAGGGTCGCAGTTGCAGTCTTCATCATCTTCAATCTCCTCAATGGGCTTCGGCGCGGGGTATTCCGCAGCCTCGCTACCCCCATGACTCCCAGCGGATGCGGTTTGGATGCATGGCAGAAAAATTTTTCTGATTTTCTTGCGAGGAGATGAGTAGGACGGGGTGGAAGGCAGACTGGTACAAACCGCCCTGTCTCTGGATCAACCTGCCGCGGCGCGCCTGCGGCCAAGTGAAGGCGCTATCTCGACGGCTGCGAGGATCAGCGTCGACAGCCCGACGGTCGGACCGAAGACCCCCACCGCCACGGCCGTCACAACCTGGGTGTGCGGGATACGCCAGCCCACTGGATGCTCGGCACGCCCATCGTGCCCTTCGTTGCGCCTTGGGCGGGCGTCAACAAAGTGCAGCCAGTGGACATGAGGTAAGCGCATCTCATCAAAGCAAAGTTTCCGACCACAGCTTCGGCACCTGCTCTCTCAGGTCGCCTCACCCGATACAGATTGACCGGCTCAAGAATGGCCGGTGTTTCAATGCCATCGCGAACGCTGGCGCAGGGCCCACGGCTTGCCGGCCTTGCGCCGCGGCGATGGCCATCTTCTTCGCTGGGCTTGACATTGGGCGTGTTTGGCATGCGTCCTGACCTCTCAAGAGGGGGACCCATGACCGAGGAACCGCTGGCTGAGATCCTCTTGCGCATGGCGCAAGGGGAGCGCGCCGCACTGCGCAACCTCTATTCCGAAGCCGGCCCGAAACTTTTCGGGGTCTGCATTCGTATGCTCAAGGACAGGGCCGAAGCAGAAGACGCGCTACAAGAGATCTTGGTAAAGCTGTGGAGCAAGGCACATCAGTTCGACCCCAGGCGCGGCCGATCAACGGCCTGGGCCGTGACCATCGCGCGCAACCATTGCCTCGATCGCCTGCGCGCGCGCAAGGCTGCATTGCAACGTGAAGCCACCGGATCGAATGAGCGGGCCATGTTGGAGGTAGCCGACACCGGGCCGGGACCGGAAACTCTTGTCGAGATGAAGGACGAGGCGCGGCGCATCTCCGACTGCCTCGCAACGCTCGAAGCCGACCGTGCCACCGCGATCCGGAGCGCCTATCTTGACGGGCACAGCTATGATGCCATTGCGCGCGCCCTCGGGATCCCGGTCAACACCCTGCGCAGCTGGCTGCACCGTGGCCTGCGCAAACTCAAGGAGTGCATGGACGCATGACCGAAGACGAGACCCCCGATCTCGCGGCCGACTACGTACTGGGGCTTGCCTCAGCCGAGGAGCGCGCGCGGGCCGAGGACAGGATCGCCCGCGATCCGGTCTTTGCGCAGGAGGTCGAGAGCTGGCAGGCGCGTCTTTCGCAGCTGAACACCGAATTCGACGCCGTGACGCCCCCCGCCGCTGTGCTGGACCGGGCCGAGCGCAGCCTGTTCGGAACACCCCAACGGCGGCGCGGTGGCGTGCTGGGCTGGCTGCGCAGGGCCGGCGCAGGTCGCGGTACGACCGAGACCACCGTCCGGGGCGTGCCGCGCCCGCGGTTTGCGATCTTGCTGGGGCTGGCCGCAGTAACGACCGTGGCGCTCATGGCGTTCTGGGATATGCCTCTCTACCGCTCCGGCCCGCCGCTGGCAGACCTGAGCGCGCCGGATCTGCACATCACCATCCACGGCGACACCCAGCGGCTGATATTCCGCCGCGTCTCAGCGGCCCCCGACCCCGAGGGGCAATCTTACGAGCTGTGGCTGATCCGCGATGGGCAGGTCGCGTCCCTCGGGCTGCTCGCCCCGGAGACGACCGAGGTCCGCGCAGAGGTGCGCGCGGGCGATGTCCTGGCGGTCAGTCTGGAACCCTCGGGGGGCTCGCCCCTCGCCGGCCCCAGCGGGCCGGTGCTGGCAACAGCGCAGATCCCCAGCCTTTAGCGCCGAGATTTTTCTGTATCCATGTGCAACGCGGGCGAGCGCGCCTTCGTATCCCCTGTAGCCCCGGACGAAACCGGCGCTTTCAGGAGGAAACATCATGACCAACATCAAGTTCACCCCCGCCCTGGCACTCGGCCTCGTCGCGGCCCTTGGCACAGCGGCCCCGGCCCTTGCCGCAAACCCGATGGTCGGCGGCGCCGCGATGTACGAGACCAAGAACATCGTCGAGAATGCCGTCAACTCGGCCGATCACACGACGCTGGTTGCCGCGGTCAAGGCGGCCGGCCTGGTCGAGACCCTTCAGGGCCCCGGGCCGTTCACGGTCTTCGCGCCCACCAACGCGGCCTTCGAGATGCTTCCGGCCGGTACGGTCGAAACACTGCTGAAGCCGGAAAACAAGGCGATGCTGACCAAGGTTCTGACGGCGCATGTGGTGGCCGGCGACTGGACCGCGGCGAAGATCGCGCAGAAGGCCCGGGCGAGTTCGGACGGACTGGCAAACTTCACGACCGTTTCGGGCGACGCCCTTTCGGCGAAAGTGCGCAACGGGATGCTTTACGTCTATGACGAAAGCGGTACGGTTGGCCGCGTGACGATCGCCGATGTCGATCAGTCGAATGGCGTGATCCACGTGGTCGACCACGTCCTGGTGCCCAAGTAAGCGTTCTATCGATTGATGTGCCCGCGACGCCAAGCGTGTCGCGGGGGCAGTCCTTCACTCCCGATCCAGGCTGCTCTCCTGCTCAAGTTGCCGTTTCCGGAGAAGCTGACCTTCGCCCCAAGCCCGTTGCGGGTTCTCCCAGCGGGCCTTTGGTTGCAACGGCATATGGCACGATGTTCTGGATGACCGCTTCGGGGAAGCTGCAATGCGGCGAGGTCCAATCTGATGAATGTCCGGAGAGGGCCGCAGGCGGTCATGCATCACCCTAATCGGTAGAAACAGCTGGGGATCGACAGCCTAGTTGTTCAGTCCCGGCATCTGGTGGATCGGATTGACGATGAATCTGTCGGGCTCTGAAGTCCAGACCCTGCAGATGTATTCGTAAGGCGTGAGGCCGGTGAGGGTCTTCAGGCGTCGCGCGAAGTTGTAGGCTGCCATGAAGTCCGCGAGATGTGTCCGGAGTTGTTCGTGGCTGTCGTAGTGGAAGCGTTTGACGGTGGCGTCCTTGATCGTGCGGTTCATGCGCTCGACCTGGCCGTTGGTCCATGGGTGGTTCGGTTTGGTCAGTCGGTGCTCGATTCCGTTGGCCTCGCAGATCATGTCGAAGCGCATCTGCCGGGAATAGGCGGTGTTACGGTTGCGCGGCTGTTCGGCGAACTGGATGCCGTTGTCGGTCAGGATCGTGTGGATGCGGTAGGGGACAGCCTCCAGCAGATGCTCCAGGAACTCCCAGGCGGTGCGCCTGTCGGCCTTGCCAACCAACTGGGTGACCGCGAATTTGCTGGTTCGGTCAATAGCCACAAAGAGGTAGAGCTTGCCCTCAGCGGTCTGCACTTCGGCGATATCCATATGGAAGAAACCAATGGGGTAGCGTTTGAACCTTTGGCGCTTGGGCTTGTCTCCTTCGATATCCGGTAGCCGCGAAATCCCATGCCGCTGAAGACAGCGATGCAGAGCTGATCGGGTCAGGTGCGGGATCGACGGCTGAAGGGCATAGAGGCAATCATCGAGCGGCAGCAGTGTGTGCCGCCGGAAGGCAACGACCATTGCTTCCTCAGCTTCGCTGAGAACGGATGAACGCGGTTCCTTCGGACCGGTTTTGCAGTCCTCGACCGTCTGGCGCTTTCGCCACTTCGCCACGGTCTTCGGGTTAATGCCGAGTTCCCGGCTCAACGCCGCGGTCGAAGCCTGCGATCGCTGTATTGCTGCTCTGACGGCGTGCGTGGTCGTGGCGCAGCCGTGACGAACCTGTCCCATAGTGCTTCCTTCCATTCCCTCGAATGGATCGCACCATCAAACCGTGGGATCAAACACCTAGTGCCCCCCCCCCTGGTTGGGCGGCTTCGGCACAGACGTGCTCAAGGGCGTCGTGGCAGGGATGCCCACCAGCAGAGACGATCAGGTGTTGTCCAAGTTAACCGAAGTGTAACCAAAGCGACCCCAGAGTTATTCGTGGAGGCATCTATGACCGACAATATGAAGCATGAATACTTGGACCTGGTGAGCCAACTGGTAGTGACGTACCGGTCCCTCCTTTCGAAAGAAATGAACGGGCCTTGGCTGAACTCTGATCCGATCGTCCAAGGAATTCGTGCTGTTGGGGAAGCACTCAACCAACAGGGAGGCTGCGAGGCCATGGCCGCAGCAGTTGTCGAAATCTATCAGCGGACTGGTGAACGATACTCCACGGATCCCCATTTCAACACTTTGTGGGATGGCATAGGAGCATGGCGGGCTTAGCCAGCGACAAATCCCAACATTACCGCCTGAAGATATTCTCGCGATGGAACTCTAAATATGGAAGTTGTTCGAGCCGGAATGAACCGTAGTTTCCTTCGGAATCGATCCCCCAGCCTATCAACGTATCGACATCGAGATGCTGCGACACCAGTAGGTCACCGTTATCGGTAAAGCTTAGGAAACCCTGATCAAACAAGTGATCAATATGCGGGCTCAACAGAAGCCCGTTGTTGCCATCGAGCTTCTCAAATGTCGTTGAGATGCGCCACGGTTTGATGTGGCTCGCGCGAAGATGTCGCCGCTCCTTCACACCGGTGATCCGGCATGCTTTCTCGAAACCTTCAAGATTCTGCCGGTAGATGCCCTGTCCCCGCCGGGATTTCACAAGTTGTAATCTTTCGGTTTCATCGAGATCAGTGCGGTTGAGCAATGCGCGCTCAACCTCCTTCTCAGAGGACTCTATGGCTTCGGTTTGACGTGTCGGCTCAATGGTGGCGGCTCGGTCGAGCTCAGCCCATCGAGCGCCAAGGAGATTGATAACAACCTGCGCCATATCGAAGGGTACGGCAGCGAGGTAGGCTCCCTGATTACCGTTCCCATTGGACTGAAGCGGGGAGTATTTTTCTGGCAGCGTCGTCGCCAGAACGCTTATATGATCCTTTGGTCTCAAAGGTTGGCTCAAACGGATGAATTCCACTGGAAGCCGCCATCCTTCGTTGCCCCAGGCTTCACCAGCTGAACCGAACTCTCCGGGCTTTGGAGCTAAGATGGCTGGCGCAGAGCAGACGCCAATCGCCCTTATTTCACCCCCAGCGAAGGCAAACACAACGTCCCCAGGGCGCACGCGCTTCATGTTCTCGTAGAACTCGTTCCTTCCACCATTGCTCTTTTCCGTAGGTGACCAGAGGTAGTTTCCGCCAATTTCGTGAGCATAGGTCTGCTTATTATTCACCCACCAAAACGCGAAGCCTTCGGGCGAGACGTTGCTGGCTGCGGCAACGGTGTTTGGGATTGCAGGAGTCTGAACTTCGAAGTCGAGATCGCGCAATGTCCGTGCGACGGTTGCCTCGCCACCGCTGAAATCAGATGCTTCTAGCGGACGCCGACCGGCCCCTGTGTACCCATGCGCGACACCAATTATCGCCTTCGAATCGTAGAGCTTGCCGCCGTATTGCAGATGATACGATCGCGATCTACCAAAACCATGCTTCTGCAGGAAAGCGTCCCGGCCGAGCCGGTCAAATTCTTCAGTAGCTCGAAGAACCGCCACCCGATCGATATCTGAAAGTCCCAAACCAACCTCCTTGCGACGCGAGTAAAGGGCGTCTTGCTTTGAGTAGCCCAACACCTACACATAGTTCTGCCACACACTGTTAAGCAACGGTCTGAAACGGTTCAGGGGGAGGGTGGCTACCTCTAGCTGAAGTTCCAGTTGCCGGCTGAACGAGGGCATATTGAGAATGTCCGCTTCGACGCTCTTCAAGGACGCATGACTAGGGTCGTCTGGACGGCAGCTCTGGGCCTCGTTGCGCCTTCATGCGCGCTATCTGGGCTTGGCTGATCGCGGCACTTACAGCAAATTGCGAAACATAAGTCGTGAAACAGGAGCAGCCGAGAGGCACTTGGGAGGGCCACACAAGTTGGAAGTCACTATATATGCCACTGAATATCCAGCAATGTCAGAGGATGACAGGGAAAGCTTCGCAACGCTCGTTGCGGAAGGAGGCGCGGTGAAGATTGACCGGGTGCGCGAGGGCATTCAGCATCATGGGGTAAAGCTGGTCGTCGCCAAAATAGATGGAAAAATGATTGGCTGTGCTGCTTTGAAATCGCCTGCGGATGAGTATCGTGCGGCGTTTCAGACAGGAAAAGCTCGGTATTACCTTCCCAAAGATGTTTATCCGCATGAAGTGGGGTATGTTGCAGTCCATCCGGACCACGAAGGTCAAGGCTGGGGCACAAGGCTATGCGAAATGGCGATGTTTCTCGCGGCGGACGATGGTGTCTTTGCTACAACGGGCACAGCATCCATGCTCACGAGGGTTCTTCCTCGCCTCGGCTTCAAATGGGTTGGAGTGGTGTGGAAGGGGCTGCCGAACCATAACGACAAGAAAACGCCGGACCTTCATCTACTTGTTCGACCGCGTATCGGCGGCGCCGACAATTTCGCTGCACATCGGCCGAGCGGCAGCTTCGGGAAAGAATAGCTTTCGGAAAATTTCTAGCGTGAACGGCGGGTATGGGCCGAATGCGGTTCTTCGGCGCCATGTCGTGCATGGCCTATTCGTTCGCACGGACTGGCCGCCGTCGAACGGGTCCCGCTATTTTTGCCACTCATACACCTTTTTAGGCAGCGACGGGGCGGGGCGTGCGAGCCGCCGACAGGGCGGCAGAACTGCCCGACAGGACCAGCAGCACGACGCTTGCGCTGAAGGCCGGGACATGCCCGCCCGCGTTATAGAGCAGGCCACCCAGTGTCGCGCCCAGCGTGATCGACAGTTGGATGATCGCCACCATCAACCCTCCCCCGGCCTCTGCGTCGTCGGGCAGGGTGCGCGCCAGCCACGTCCAATAGCCGACGGGAGCAGAGGTGGCGAGGAAGCCCCATCCGATCATCAGCGCACCGGTCCCGATGAGTGAATGACCGAAGGTGATCAGCCCTAGCCCCACGACCGCGAGCAGCAGAGGCCAGAGGATGAGCACAGGGTAGAGCGCACGCTCCAGCGGCTTGCCGATCAATGCGGTGCCGACAAATCCCGCAAGCCCCAGCATCAGAAGCATGGCCGTAAGATTGGTAACGGCGACACCCGTGACCGTTTCGAGGAAGGGGCGCAGGTAGGTGAAGAGTGTAAACTGTCCCATGAAGAACAGTGCCGTGGCCATCATCCCGAGGCTGACCACCGGCGATTTCAGAAGGGCGAAGAGGCTGCCCCCCTGTTTTCGCGGGGCAGGGGCCATGCGCGGTAGGCTGGCCCAGAGCCAGAGAAGGGCAATGGCCGCGACGGGCACAAGGCAGAGGAAGGCCATGCGCCAGCCGAACAGCCCTCCCAGCAGGCTGCCCATCGGCGCGGCGACCACCGTCGCCAGGGCATTGCCGCCGTTGAAGATGGCCAGCGCCCGCGGAACGGAGGGGGGCGGCACCAGCCGCATGGCGACGGCGGCGGACATGGACCAGAAGCCGCCGATGGCCACGCCGATGAGCGCCCGGCCCACCAGGAAAAGGCTGAAGTTCGGCGCCAAGGCTGCGAACGCGCCCGAACCCAGCATGAGCAGGATGAGGCCCAACAGAACGGTCCTGCGGTCAATGCGGCGGGTGAGCGTTGTGAGGGTCAGGCTGGTAAGCACCGCGAAGGCGCCTGAGACGGAGATCGCCTGTCCTGCCAGTCCTTCGCTGATGGCGAGGTCCGAGGCGATCGGGGTCAGGAGGCTGACTGGCATGAACTCCGAGGCGACGAGCGCGAAGGCGCCGAGGGACAGGGCGACGACGGCGCTCCAGTTGGCCGGGGCATCGGCGGAGGGCGAGGCGGTCGAGGGGATGGCGGATGTCATGGGCTCTCCAAGCGTGGAAGCCCCGCGGCAGGGGGCTGTCGCGAGGAAAGACGCCCCACTGGTGGGGACAGCTCCCCCCTAACGGCCCAGCGCTCCGCCCGGCAGAGCGCTAATCGGCATTGCCTCCATGAACGACGCTCATCCTCGGTAGCGGAGCCGGTCGATCAGCACCCGCAGGGCGGAGCTGACATTGCGCCGCCCGGAATAACACAGGTGATACCCCTCGAAGGGGGGGCACCAGTCCGCCAAAAGGCGGCGGAGACGTCCTGCGGCCACCGCCTCCTCGATCTCCGGGGCGGTTAGGAAGCCGATTCCATGTCCCTCCAGTGCGGCCTGAAGGACCATGCCGGAATCGTTGAGGATGAAGGGACCGTCGAGCTTGATCACGCGCTCTTCCCCATCCTTTTCGAACTCCCAGTCATAGGTGCCGCCGTCGACCCTGTGCCGCATGACGATGCAGTTGTGACCGATCAAGTCCTCCGGGTGCTCGGGTAGGGGGTGGTCCTTCAGATAGTCCGGGCTGGCGAAGGCCGCCATCTCCAGCGGGGGCCCGACCGGCACGGCGATCATGTCGGGGCCGAGGTGTTCGCTCAGCCGTATGGCGCAGTCGAACCGGTCCTCTGCCAGATCTGAGAGACGTCCGTCGGTGCTGATCTCGATCGTGACCTCCGGGAAGTCCCGGACCAGCTGCGAGGCCACGGGCCAGAGGATGCGTTGAGCTGCGGGCTTGCTGACCGTCACCCGGATCAGCCCTGAGGGGCGTTCTCCGAGGGTGCGGACCTCCTCGATCCGGTCGCTGACCTGCCGGAAGCTCGGGCGCAGGGTGGCGATCAAGCGCTCGCCCGCATCGGTGAGAGTCACGCTGCGGGAATTCCGGTTCAGCAACTTGACTCCGATGCGGTCTTCGAGCCGACGGATCGTATGGCTGACCGCGGATTGCGAGACGCCGAGGCGATGTCCTGCACGGGTGAAATTGCCCTCGTCCGCCACAGCCAGAAGGATGGAGAGATCTCCGATCATGTCTCGGTCCATTCGGGCCTCCTGTTCGCCTGGGTACAGGGGCAGATCGCGGCGCTGCCATGGGCTGCCCCCTGCATGATGAATCAAACTCATGGCTGCGATCAGCTTTTGCCGTCTTACGCGGGGAACGGGCAAGCCCCAGTTTTATGGCAAGCGCAACCAACAGAGGATATGAACATGACAGACCAGACCCTTTCCGAAACACCCGACAGCCCCGAGCGTCGCACGCTTCTTGTCACCGGCGGCGCCGGGGTTGCGGCATTTGGCATCGCGACGCTGTCTGGTCAGGCCCTGCTGGCGCAGGCGACGGCAGAATGGGACAAAACCTTCCCCAAGAGCGACGCGGTGGAGCACAGCAAGGTGAGCTTCACCAACCGCTATGGCATCACGCTGGTGGGTGACCTCTACATCCCCGCCGACCGTCCCGAGGACCCGATGCCGGCCCTTGCCGTGGCCGGACCCTTCGGCGCGGTGAAGGAGCAAGCGTCGGGTCTCTACGCCCAGACCATGGCCGAGCGCGGTTTCATCACGCTGGCCTTCGACGGCTCCTACACGGGCGAAAGCGGCGGCGAGCCCCGGTTTGTCGCCTCGCCCGACATCAACAGTGAAGACTTCATGGCGGCGGTCGATTTCCTTGGCCTGCACGAAGCCGTGGACCGTGAGCGGATCGGCGTGATCGGCGTTTGCGGCTGGGGCGGCCTGGCGCTGAACGCGGTCGCGGCGGACAAGCGGGTGAAGGCCGTGGCCGTCACCAGCATGTACGACATGTCGCGGGTGATGGCGCGGGGCTACTACGACGCGATGACCGACGCGCAGCGCAACGACCAGTTGGCCCGCCTGAGCGCGCAACGCTGGGAAGACGCGTCCTCCGACGCCGCACCTGTGCGGGATGGCGGCCTGCCAGATACGCTGGATGGCATCGATGATCCGGTCATCACGATGTACTGGAACTACTACAAGACCGATCGCGGCTATCACCCCCGTTCGGCGAATTCGAACGGCGGCTGGAACGTCACCTCTGCCATGTCCTTCATGAACATGCCGCAGCTGACCTATATCAACGAGATCTCGCCCCGTCCGGCCCTGATCATCGCGGGGTCGGAAGCCCACTCCCGCTACTTCAGCGAGGATGCCTATGCGGCCGCAGCCGAGCCGAAGGAACTGGTGATCATCGAGGGGGCGGATCACGTTGATCTCTACGATCAGGTGGACATCATTCCCTTCGACCGCATTCAGGCCTTTTTCGAGGGTCATCTGGCCTGAGGGAACATGCTCCTTCGAGTGGACGGGGGCGCCCGTCCACTCAACTCACCTTTGGTTCGTGTGTTCTGGCATGCAGTCAGCATGCGGGGATTCATTGCCCGAGCGCACCGCAAGAGAGGACACCTTTCGCAACAGTGCGTGCGGCACGTCATCGACAGCGTCGCAAGTTCTCGACGCGGGGTAGAAGTGGGGTGCCTGAGGGCACCAAATTTGATCATTCAAATTCAACGTTTTAATTGGCCGTTGCGAAGCCGCCCCGGCTACGCACAGCCTTCACGCGGAGGGTGCCCGGGATAGATGAATGCCCCTTGCAACTGCCAGTTCCGGTGCCCATCGGGACAACCGGCGACGCCCTCTCCGCACTAGGGCAGCAATCGGCATGGTGACGCCGGGCTTTCATGAGGTCCTCTCATGAGCGTGTCCCGAACCGCCGGCATTAATCACCAGTCCGGGACCACTATCTCATTCGGGCAGGCAGGGGATCGACCCTGCTGCAGGCCCTGTGGCCGCCTCACGCACAATGGAGACGACCTGATGAAAACAATCCTTGCAGCCCTCGCCCTTACGCTGGCCGGAGCTCCCGCTGCCTTCGCGCAGGAGATGACACAGACCACGACGCTGGAACGCGGCGGCCAGATCGGCAGCGAAGATACCTTCACCGGCACGGTGTTCGTCGCTCCGGTCTTTGGGCCGAACATGAACGATGTCAGCGCTGGCGAGGTGACCTTCATGCCGGGAGCGCGCTCGGCCTGGCACACGCACCCGATCGGCCAATACCTTGTGGTTACGAAGGGGACGGGCTGGTATCAGGAAGCGGGCCAGGAAAAGCAGATCATGCGTACCGGTGACGTGGTCTTTGCCCCGGCGGGCGTGAACCATTGGCATGGCGCGACTGACGGCACCTCGGTCACCCACTATGCGATCCAAGCCGCCGAAAACGGTTCGGCTGTGACCTGGGGTGCGCTGGTGACGGACGAAGAATATGGCAGCTAAGACTGCCATCTGGCGCGGCCTGCTGATGGCCGCGCTTTTCCCGCTGGCGGCACAGGCGCAGGAAGCGGTGCTTGAGGGCCTCGATTACCCTTGGGACATCGAGGCACAGGGCGAGGTGATCTACGTCACCGAGAAGCGCGGAACGATCGGCATCTTCGACGGCGAGACCTTCGCCCGGCTGCCCGTAGAGACCAGCGCGCCGATCCTGGATGACCGGGGGGGCGGGCTGCTTGGCCTCGCGCTTCGGCCCGACTTTGCGCGGAGCCGCCGCGCGGTTGTCTATCAGCACATGGGCACGCCTGAGGACCGCAGCAACCGCGTCATCGAGATCGAACTGGACGGCTCTGCCTGGATCGAGACGCGCGTGCTGCTCGACGGCATCCCCGGCCATCCGCTTTACAATGGCGGGCGCGTGGCCTTCGGGCCGGATGGCATGCTGTATGTCACGACGGGCTGGACCGAGAACCGCGCGCGTCCGCAGGACCTGGGAAGCCTCGCCGGCAAGATCTTGCGGCTGACACCGGATGGCGCGATCCCCGAGGACAATCCCTTCGGCGGCTCGCCGGTCTGGTCGCTGGGGCATCGCAACCCGCAGGGGATCGTCTGGGATGCCGACGGGCAGCTCTACGCCGCAGAGCACGGTCAGTCCGGCCATGACGAGGTGAACCGGATCGAGCGGGGGGCCAACTACGGCTGGCCGCTTATCCAGGGCGACGAAACGCGAGGCGGGATGCAGGCGCCACTGGCCCATTCCGGGCGCAGCACCTGGGCGCCGTCGGGCCTTGCCTGGGAGGGCGAGCGCCTGCTGCTGGCCAGCCTGCGGACGGGTTCTGTTATCTCGGTCGGTACCGATGGTGCGGTGTCCGAAGCCCTGAGCCTCGGAGATCGGGTGCGCGACGTGCTGGTGACCGAGGCGTATATCTACGCGATCACCAGCAACCGCTCGCCGCGGCGAGACGGTGCGTCCGATGATCGAATGATCCGCGTTTCCCGGTGACGGGATAATCATTGGACGTCATGAGCCCCGCACATATATCGTGAGGGGGACCCGTTGTGACCCTCGAACACCAGATCAAGGCCTCCCTTATGCTTCGTGAAAACATAAACGATCTCATAGCCTTGGCGGCAGTTGCCGAGGAACGGAGCTTCACCCGCGCGGCGGCCCGGCTCAACGTGTCGCAATCGGCCCTGAGCCATACGATCAAGGGGCTCGAGCAGCGGCTCGGTCTGCGCCTGCTGACCCGGACCACGCGCTCTGTGGCACCGACGTTGGAGGGCGAGGACCTCCTGACGACGCTCAATCCCTGTTTCGAGATGATTGAGGCGCGGCTCAAGGCGCTGAATGACGCGCGCGATCAGCCCACCGGTACGGTGCGGATCGTCGCGGTGGAATACGCCATCGACGCGCTCCTCTGGCCCAAGCTCTCGCCGGTGCTGAAGCAATACCCTGCGGTGAACGTCGAGTTCGTCATGGACTACGGCTATACTGATCTAGCGAGTTCGCAATGCGATGCCGGGGTGCGCTACGGCGAACAGGTGAGCGAGGGCATGATTTCGATGCGCATCGGCCCGGAAGAGCGGATGATCTGCGTCGGTGCCCCCGAGTATTTCGAGGCGGCGGGCGCCCCGCAGGTGCCACACGACCTGGCCGAGCATCGCTGTATAAATTTGCGGTTGTCGACCCATGGCGCGCTTTATGCTTGGGAATTCGAGGACAAGGACGGCAACGAGATCCGCGTGAAGGTTTCGGGCCAGACTTGTTTCAACACGATCAGCCCGGTGATGCGCGCGGCGGTAGACGGCCACGGGCTCGCGCTGATCCCGGAACGGCTGGCGGCGGAGCACTTGGCCTCTGGGGCTTTGCAGACCTGCCTTGAGGATTATTGCCCTTACTTCCCGGGTTTCCACCTCTACTACCCGAGCCGGCAGCGTCCGTCTTCGGCCTTCGAGGTGGTGCTGGATGCTTTGCGAGAGCGGGGCTGAGGCAATCATGAGGTGCTGTCATGAGTGGGTTGGCACATCCGGGCATTAAGGTTCCGCAACGCCGGACCACATGAAGGGGGTAACCGGAACCAGCCCGACAGGAGCTCCTATGAAGACCTACGTTGCCGCTTCGGCTCTCGCCCTCATGACCACTGGCGCCACCGCGCAGGAGGTGTCCAGAACCCTGCCATCCGCCGTCGGCGCCGTCGCGCCCGCGCTCGAGGCCTATTCCACCAACGATCTTTTCGGCTCTGTCTGGGCGGGTGAAGAGCTGTCCATGCGCGACCGCGCGCTTGTCACCTTCGCGGCGCTGATGACGCGCCATGAGACGGAGAACCTCGGCAGCTACGTCGAACTGGCCCTCGACGCAGGCGTGACCCCGGCCGAGCTGTCGGAGACGATCACCCATCTCGCCTTCTACACGGGCTGGGGCAATGCCACCGCCGCTGCCGAGGCGATGGCACCGGTCTATGAGGCGCGCGGTGTCGCGGCAGAAGACCTGCCGGCGGTCGAGCCCGAACTTCTGCCGATCAATGAGGAAGCCGAGGCGGCGCGGGAAGAAACCGTGCGTGGCAACTTCGCCAATGTCAGCATGGGTGTCGTCGATACCACGCGCGAGATGCTGTTCAACGATTTGTGGCTGCGCCCGGCACTCGCGCCCCGCGACCGCAGCATGGTTACCGTCGCCGCGCTGATCGCCGCCGGTCAGCCCGAGCAGATGACCTTCCACCTCAACCGCGCAATGGACAACGGGCTGACGCAGGAAGAGGCAGGCGCCATGCTCTCGCATCTCGCTTTCTACGCCGGCTGGCCCAAGGTTTTCTCGGCGCTGCCGGTGGCCAAGCAGGTCTTCGAGGCGCGAGCGAACTAAGTCTTTGGGCCGCGGGGCTTCGGCCCCGCTGCCGCAATTCAGGAGGACAGCATGAAGATCGGCATTCTCGGATCGGGTCTGATGGGCGGCAAGCTCGGCGCGCTCTGGGCGGCCTCTGGCCATGAGGTCACCTTTGCCTATGCGCGCAGCGCGGCGAAGCTCGAGCGTCTTGCGCGGGAGAGCAACGGGCACGCGGGAACCATTGCCGACACAGTGGACGAGGCCGACGCACTGCTACTGGCCGTGCATTGGTCGAGGGTCGGCGACGTGCTGGAGCAGGCGGGTGATCTGGCTGGAAAGGTGGTGCTGAACTGCTGTGTGCCGCTCGACGAAGCCAACCGGGACCTCGTCGTCGGTACCACCTCATCCGGCGGCGAGGAACTGGCCCGGATGCGTCCGAAGGCGCGCTGGGTGTCGTGCTTCAATACAACGCCCTCAGAGAGTTTCGCGCCGGTTTTCGCCCGTAAGGGGCAGGAGCCCGCGCCGCAGGTCTTCACCTATGGAAACGACGCAGATGCCAAGGAAATCGCCGGCCAGCTCATCCGCGACATCGGCTTCGAGCCGCTAGACACCGGCGGTTTGCGCAACGGCCGCTATGTCGAGCCCTTCGCCATGGCCACAGTCGAACTGGCTTACGCCCAACCGGGCGGGCCAGCGCTTACCTACAGATTCACCAAGCTGCGCCGCTGACCGCGCAGCGAAACAGAAGGAGAAAGATAATGAAAATCATCCGCGCAGGCAGCATTCCTTCCGGCCCCGGTCCCGCGGACTATTTCACCGGCACCGTTCGCATCGACCCGATGTTCCAGGCCGACGCGCCCGGCCGCACAAGCGGCGCGCATGTCACCTTCGAGCCCGGTGCGCGCACCGCGTGGCACACCCATCCGGCTGGCCAGACCATCATCATCACCTTCGGCAAAGGGCGCGTGCAGCGCGAAGGCGGGCCGGTCGAGGAGGTCACTGCCGGTGACATCGTCTTCTTTCCGGCCGAGGAAAAGCACTGGCACGGCGCCGCGCCGGAAAACGCCATGTCTCACATCGCCATACAGGAAAGCATAAACGGCTCGCCGGTGACTTGGATGGAGAAGGTGGCCGACGAGGACTACAACGGCTGACGCGGTCAACCGCCGTTCTTGAGGACCGGGTGCGTTCCAGCGACCGGTCCTTTCATGTTCCGGCGTCAACGGCAGGGGCCTTGAGTGATAGATGAGCGGAGCTCATCTCTGCAAGGCAGAGATCGGGCATACACGCGAGCTATACGCGCCGCGTATCAAAGGGCAGCCCGCCTCGCGACTGCGAGGCCTCCAGTCCGCAACCGAACGAGCCGATCCATGACCCGCCCCCACATCATCTGCCACATGATCACGACCATCGACGGCCGGTTGCTTGCCGACCGCTGGCCTTGCGAGGAGAAAGAGCTGCTCGAGATCTATGACGCCGCCGCTGCCCGGCTGGACGCGGATGGATGGATCGTCGGACGTGCGACGATGGAGGCGCATTACCTTGAGGCCGCCGATCCAGCGCCACCAGAAGGGATCGGCCCGCGGGATGATCGCATCGCGGCGGATCACGATGCGCGCTCGGATATCGGCATCTGCATCGACCGGACGGGCCGGCTCCGCCCTGAGAGCGGAGAGATCGACGACGCGCATTTGGTAATGGTACTTGGCGAGACCGTCCCGCGCGCCCATGTCGAGATGCTGGTCGAGCGCGGCGTTTCGGTGGTTTTCCTCGGCTCGGGCGAGGGGGCGCTGGCCGATGCGCTGACGCGGATCGCGCGTGCCTTCGGCGCAAGGCGGCTGATCCTCGAAGGCGGTGGCGAGATCAATGGCGCTTTCCTGGCAGAGGGGCTGATCGACGAGACCAGCACGCTCATCTACCCGTTGGTGGACGGGCAGGGCGGTATCCCCGCCATCTACGAGCACCGCGGCGCGACCGAGGTGCGCAGCCTCGAGTTGATCGCCGTAGAGACCCTCGACAAGGGCTGTGTTTGGATGCGCCACCGGGTGCTCGCCGGTGACCCGGCTGCACAATAGGTCGCGGACTGAGCCCCCGTGCCGCATCGGGGACCTTGGCACAGAACCGGCCGCCGGTCATCGTCGCAGTGGCAACGCAGCCGGTCCTTGCGGTCATTGCCGCGCCTCTGACCGGGACGGGCCCCATGACCTCTGTGCTTTCTCGGCCCGGCCGGGCCGGTCTGAGCGCGCGCGGGGTGCTTCTTCTGTCTCGCGGCGATGGCGCAGCTCACCTGACAGTCGAACCATTCATGAGGCGGGCTCATCGGCGCTATCGGGTTTCGCCCATAGCATCGAGGCGGTCGGCATAGGACACTTGCAGGGCAGAGACCCCTTTTCGACATGGCGCCAGCGCCCGCTCTTCTGGCGGTGCCTCGCCATCGCCGCGACAGACCCATCGAACCGACAGGTATGACAATGCAGCTGAACATCAACGGTGCGACGCATGACGTCGACGTGGAACCCGATACCCCGCTCCTGTGGGTGATCCGTGAGGAACTCGGCCTGACCGGCACGAAATACGGCTGCGGCATCGCGCAATGCGGTGCCTGCACCGTGCTGATCGACGGTGTTGCGACACGCTCCTGCGTGACCCCGGCCGACAGCGTCGAGGGCCTCGAAATCCGGACCATCGAGACGGTCGAGGACACCGAGATCGGCCGCCGCGTGGTCGAAGCATGGGTCGAAAACGAGGTCGCGCAATGCGGCTACTGCCAGTCGGGCCAGGTGCTGGCGGCGACGGCGTTGCTGAGCGATATTCCGAACCCGACGGACGAGGACATCGACGGTGCGATGACCAACCTCTGCCGTTGCGGCACCTACAACAAGATCCGCGCCGCCGTGCGCAGCGTGTCGGAGGCCTGAGCCATGAGCGTGATTGACCAACTCACGCGCCGCCTCGGGCAGGCGCCGGTGAACGTGTCGCGGCGCGGCTTCCTTGCCGGGTCCGGGGCGTTGGTGCTGGCCACTGCGCTGCCGCTGCGCCCGCTGCGGGGGCAAGAGGCCGCTGCCGAGGGGCCTGCCGTCACCGCTTTCCTGGAACTGCGCTCGGATGGCACGGCGCTGCTGCGCAGCCCGTTCATCGAAGGCGGGCAGGGCATTTTCACGGCCATGGCGCAGATCGTCGGCGAGGAGCTTGACCTCGCGCCCGAGAACTTCTCGGTCGAGATCGCCCCGGCGGGTGGTCCCTTCGCCATCATGGGGGGCTACCGGTTGACGGGCGGCAGCATGTCGACCCGCACCGGCTATCCGGTGATGCGCCAGCTTGGCGCTGCCGCACGGGCGATGCTGGTCGAGGCGGCGGCGCAGGACTGGGGTGTCGATGCCTCGGAACTGGTAACTGAGCCGGGCATCGTTGTGCATGAGGGCTCCGGCCGTCGCGTGGCCTATGGCGATCTCGCCGCCGCCGCGATGGACCTGCCGGTGCCCGCCGAGCCGACGCTCAAGGATCCGGCCGACTTCCGCTGGATCGGTACGGCCCTGCCGCGCATGGATGTGCGGGCGAAATCCACCGGGCGCCAGACCTACGCCATCGATGTCGAGGTCGAGGGTATGCTTCTGGCGGCCCTTCGCCACGCGCCGCGCTTGGGCCTGACGCCCGCGGCGGTGACCAACCAGGCAGAGATCGAGGCGATGCGCGGTGTGCATTCCGTGCAGATGCTCGACGGGGCCGTGGCCGTGGTGGCAGAGAAATTCTGGCAAGCCCGCCGCGCCATTGACGCGGCCGAGATTGACTGGACCGAGGGGGAGGCGCGCTGGCCGATGCCCGCCGACTTCTCCTCTGTCGGATTCCGCGACACGTTGGCCGGTGCCACGGGCGAGGTGGTCGAAGTCGAAGCCTCGGGCGATGCCGCGGGCGTGCTGGAGGCCGCCGAGACGATGATCGAGGCCACCTACGATGCGCCATACGTGGCACATGGTCAGCTCGAGCCGCCGTCTGCCACCGCGCGGTTCAACGAGGACGGCACCCTCGATCTTTGGATGCCCTGCCAGGCGCCTGAAATGTTCGTCGGTGCGGCGGCAGCAGCGGCCGGGCTGGACGCGAGCCAGATCAACCTGCACCAGCAGGTGCTGGGTGGCTTCTTCGGCCGGCACTTCCTCTATGCGACCGCCAACCCCTTCCCGCAGGCGATCGCGTTGGCCAAGGCCGTGGGCCGTCCGGTCAAGCTGATCTGGACCCGCGAGGAGGACTTCCTGCGCGATGCGCCGCGTCCGCTGGGCCTCGCCCGGTTCCGCGGCGCGGTCGGCCCGGATGGCCCGACCGCGCTGCAGGTCGAGGTGGTGGGCGAGGGGCCGACCCAGCGCTGGTACCAGGCGCCTCCGGGGCAGGACCCTTCGGCGACCGAGGGCATCTCAGGCAAGACCTATGCGATTGCCAACAAGCACATCGGCCAGATCTACCACGCCAACCCGGCGGTCATCGGCTACTGGCGGGCCGTGGGCCACTCGATGCATGACTTCATGTACGAGAGTTTTCTCGACGAGCTTGCGCAGGCGGGCGGCCTCGATCCCTTCGAGATGCGCCTGTCGCTGCTCTCGAGCTCGGAGCGTCACCGCAAGCTGCTCGAACGCGTCGGCGAGCTATCGGGGGGCTGGCGCCCCGGTCCCTTCGAGGCCGAGGAAGGCACCACCCGCGCGCGCGGCGTGGCGATGGCCTCGCCATTCGGTTCAGAGGCAGCGGTGATCGCCGAGGTGTCGGTGGATGGCGGTGAAGTGCGCGTGCATCAGGTCTGGGTCGCGCTCGATCCGGGGCAGGTGGTGAACCCGAGCACCGTGGAGGCGCAGGTCCAGTCGGCGGTCGCGCTCGGCACGTCGCAGACCCTGGTCGAGGAACTGGTCTACGAAAACGGTGAGCCGACGGCGCGCAACTTCGACATGTATCCGATCCTGCGCCCCGACCAGATGCCGCAGGTGCATACGGCGATCGTCGAAAGTGGTGCCCCCATGGGCGGCGTCGGCGAGCCCGGTCTTCCAGCGGTCGGTCCGGCCATCGTCAACGCGGTGGCAACGCTCACCGGGCAGCGCATCCGCAGCCTGCCCCTGTCGAAACACGACTTCGGATAAGTGATGCAGAAAATTGGTACTCTTGTTCTCCTCGGCCTTCTTGCCGCGGAGCCCCTACTGGCGCAGGACGCCGCCGAAGGCGAAACCGTGTTCCAGCGGCGCTGCTCGGCCTGCCACACGATTGACGGGGCCAATCGCGTCGGCCCCAGCCTGCAGGGCGTTGTCGGTCGCGATGCTGGGACCTTCGACGGTTTCCGCTATTCGGGTGCGATGGAAGAGAGTGGGCTGATGTGGGATGCCGAGACGCTCATGAAATACCTCGAAAATCCGCGCGACATGGTTCCCGGCACGCGCATGGTGTTGCGCCTGCCCGATGAAGAAGATCGCCGCAACGTGGTGGAATTCCTGGCTACCCGGTGATCTCTGCGCAAGGCGCGAGGCATATCTATTCAAGAGAGGCGGCTTCGGCCGCCTCTTCGCATTCTAGGTGCCGGGGAGCCCAGGGGGGCCTTCACACGTGAGCGGCGGTCGGAAGGTCAGGAACCCGCGCGGCTACAGTGCGATGTTCGTTCGGACGGCTTCGGCCACCGGCTGCGAGCAAGGAACAGCGCACGGCGCGCTCGGGGCGTCGCTCGGTGATGGGGGCCGGAAAATAGCGAGCCAGCGGCGAATTGCCTGCTCCCGCGACTTCAGCGAGGATGCCTATGCTGCGGCGGCTGAGCCGAAGGAACCGATGATCATGGTTGGGGCGGATCACGTCGATCTGTATGATCAGGTGGACACCATTCCCTTCGACCGCATACAGGACTTCTTCGAAGGCCAGCTGGTCTGAAGGAACATGCTCTCTTAAGTGGACGGGCGGGCGCCCGCACACTCACCTCGCCTTTGGCCCGTGTGTTCTGGCATGTTGTCCAAATACGGGGCCTGAATACCTTCGCTCAGCGAAAGTGAAGACAGCTTGCGCAATATTGCGTGCGGCAAGTCATCGAACCCAGGGCAAATTTTCGACGCGGGGTACAAGTGGGGGTACGTGAGGATGGCAAATTGATTTAAGTATTTAAATTCAATATCTTGCTGGGTCATTGCGAAGCCGCCCCTGCACCATCATCTTCGGTAAGTTATTGGTTTTGCTTCAGCTTCTCGCAGCTGCTTGGAGCCGTAGACCATGTCGGAGACCATTTGCCCCTCGTTCACCTTCGTGAAATCCGGGATCTTCTACTTCAGCCGTCGCATCCCGACCGAGTTGAAGTGCCACTACACCTCGCCCCGCATCGCCTTTTCGCTGCGCACGAGATCGCCCCGACACCTTCCACCGTGCCGCCGAGAGGGCTTCCAGCTATGTCATCGACGCTTGTGGAGATAAGCCGCTCGACGCCTGCACACGGGCCGACGCCAATACCTTCCGGAGGAGGCGCGGGACCGCCCGAGAGGGGATCGGCGGCGATGCGCGCGGGCGGGGTGGCCGCCCCCGCCCCGTGTAGGGCAACAGCCGAAATATCGGTCGAAAGGGGCTGAAAAGTCAGGAAGAATTGCGGGCAGGGCGGCGGTGGCCGCCTTGCCCCTTGCGGTTGGCGGGTTCAGGGGACAAGCCGATGCGGCGTGAGGCTGCACAAAGGAAGACAGAATGACCCTTGGTTTCGATCCAGACCGCATGGCCGAGGCCATCGCCCTTGCGGAGGCAAGCGAGTCCCCCTGGCCGCGGACGATGTACTATGACGACGGCAGCTATGTCGGGAACGTCGAATGGAACGAAAGCGGCCCCTGGACCGACATCGTCGGCCCGGTGACACCGCGGGGCGGCACCGCCGGTCTGATCCTGCGCGGCGGCACGGAAATCGGCCGCTGGGGCGATGTCGAGCGCCCGGACATGACCTTCTCGATCGCCAAGAGCTATCTCGCGACGCTTGCCGGGCTGGCCCATGGCGACGGGCTGCTGCCCGATCTGGATGAACCCGTCTGCGCGCGGGTGCCGGAGCCGGTCTTCGAGGGGCCGCACAATGGTCAGATCACCTGGCGCCACTTCCTGAACATGAACAGCGAGTGGAGCGGCGAACTGTTCGGCAAGGCCGATCAGGTGGACCACTACCGCGAGATCGGCCTGGGCGCGGACAACAGCCGCAAGGGTGAGAAGCGCGAGATGCGCACCCCCGGCACGTTCTACGAATACAACGACGTGCGCGTGAATGCCCTGTCCTTCGCGCTGATGTCGCTCTTCCGCCGGCCCCTGCCCGAGGTGCTGCGCGAGCGGATCATGGACCCGATCGGCGCCTCGCAGGACTGGCGGTGGGATGGCTATGAAACCTCCTGGGTCGAGATCGACGGCCGCCAGATGCAATCGGTGCCGGGCGGCGGGCATTGGGGTGGGGGGCTCGTCATCTCGGCTGCCGACCATGCGCGCTTTGGCCAGCTGATCCTGCGCGACGGCGTGCACGACGGGCAGCGCCTGCTGCCCGAAGGCTGGATGGCGCAGGCGGTGACGCCCTCGGCCACGCTGCCGAACTACGGGTTCCTGTGGTGGCTCAACAAGGGGCCCGCGGCCAATCCCGCGCTGCCCTCCAGCGCCTTTGCCGCGCAGGGGGCGGGGGGCAACCATATCTGGATCGACCCGGAGCATGATGTCGTGGCGGTTCTGCGGTGGGTTGCCGGGGACCGCACCCAGAAGGTGCTGGAAGCCATCGTGCGTGCGCTCTGAGACGTCAGCCGGGCCGCGTACGAAACGCGCGGCCCGGCTGGGGCACTTTGGCTGCTACCCGCGCTGCCCGGTCGATGATCAGACCGGGCTGTCGAATTCCGAGTAGTCCACCCCGTGGGCCACGGCGAATTCATGCACGGCGCGCCCATGGGCCGAGGCGCTGACGAGGTTGCGCGACACCTTGCGCAGCATGTCCGTGGCGACCTTGGTGTCGTTCTCGATCACCGACATGAATTCCTCTGCCCCGATCCGCAGGAAGATCGAATCCTCCTCGGCGTAGAAGTCCATCGTGCGTTTCATGCCGAGGATGATGTTCAGATCGCCGATCAGGCGGCCCGGTTCCACATCGGTGATCGGCTGGGCCTTGCCGTGGTCGCCCGGCCAGTAGACGGCGGCGCGGCCCGCGAGGCAGAGATAAGCAGCGTCCGCCTCCTGTCCGGCGTGGAAGATGCGCTGACCGGCCTTGACCTTGAACCAGACCGAGCTGAAGGCGAGCAGCTTGCGCTGTTTCAGCTCCAGCTCTCCGAAGAGGGCGGTCTTGGACAGGATGCGCAGCTTGCGTTCGAGGCTTTCGCGTTCGCGCGGATCGGTCGGCGCCTCCTCGACCAGCTGCCCGTCGATGCGCCCGTCGACGATCTCGAGGAAGAGGTCGTATTGCTCGGGGCGGTAGAACTTGCGCTCGATGAAGATCTTGGTCGATTGCGGCAGCAGTTCGCTGATCCGGTTGCGGCTCTTCTCGCGTTCGTCCCGGGAATGGCTGGCCAGCACGTTGCGCAGGATCAGGATATCGGGCTTCTTGATCCCGGCCCGGGTGAAGGCCACGCGCTCGCGGTTCACCGCCCTGAGGCTTTCGCCGCCCGCGCTGACTTCCACGTCGAGGATCGCCTGGGCGACGCTGCGGCGCAGGTGGTGTTCCTTCAGCACCTCGATCACCACGTCGAGCACTTCTGTCTCGCGCGCGCCGGCGGTCTTGGAGACCCGCCCGAAGATCGCGTTGCCCAGCAGGCTCATGACCGGGAAGTAGCGGTCGGGCGAGATCGGCACGAAGAGCCCGTCCATCTGGGCGACCATGCTTTCGGCGTCGCGCTTGCGGATGTCGAGGATCTTCTGGCGCAGGGTGTCGTCGAAGCCGGAGCCCATGTCCTCGGCCGAGAAGGCGAAGGGCACGGTCAGCATCAGGGCGAAATCCTCCGAGGGCAGGGCCTCGGTGCCTTCGGCCTTCCAGCGGGCCGCGATATCGGTCAGCCGCAGGTAGAGGTCCGTGTCGAGGTTCAGGCGGCGGAATAGCGGGTGTTCCGTTGCATCCACCCCGAAGGTCGCGCGCAGTTCAAGGAGCACGTTGGCCGAGATCTCGGCAAGGTCGTCCATGATGCCCTGATCCCGCAGCACGCGCAGGAAGTTCGCGCTCCGCGACAGGGAGAGCTGCGAGAGCATCTGGCGCGGCAGCGCATAGAGCAGGTTGCTGGCCAGCGGCGCGACCGGGTTGAACAGCTCGGGGTCGAACCGGTGCACCACGTCGTCGAGGCCACGGGCCCGGATCCGCGCGGCGATCTCGGGGCGCAGGCGCACCAGCGCCTCGGCCAGAGCAGGCATCTGCGCAGGGTCGATCCGGCGCAGGAGCGCGCGGCGGACCAGCATGTCGTCGAGGTCCATCGCCTGCACCAGCTGGAACCACCAGTCATGCACCGCGTCGAGGGTCTCGAACCCGCCGATATGGGGATCGACCCAATCAAGTTCGGGCGGTTCGATGCTGTTGCCGCTGCGGGTGGCCTCGATCTGCCACTTGCGCTGTTCGGGCGACAGGTCCTTGACCCGGGGCGTGCCGTTGCGGAACGGCATGAGCATGTTTTCCCGCAGCGTGCCCTGGAAGAAATGCGGGTTGGAGTTGGCATAGCCGATCCGCGTGGCGATCACGTCCTGATGCAGTTCGTTCAGGTCCATGCCGTCGATCAGCACTCGCCCGCTGTAGGGCGTCACCTCCCGGGCCAGCAGTTCGGCAAAGGCGATGGCCGCGTTGTCGGAGTTGCTCTTGATCGCGATACGGGCCCCGCCCGGGATGACGCAGCTGATATCCTCCAGCACCGGGCGGCCGTCCTCGTCGATGACGGTGACATTGCGCAGCTCGATGTCGCCGTTCAGGCGCGGGATGCGCGCGGCGCGTCCTTCGAACAGGCCCTCATGGACCAGCGGGCTGGTCTGGAACCGCTCGGTCAGCACCTCCCAGCGGACGGCCATGTCCTGCGTCTGGTTGTAGTAGGTGAGGAGTTCCTTCCACGGGGAGGCAATGTCCTTGTAGGCCGCGAGTGCGGCGACGAGGGCGCCCACCGTGATCTCGCCCTGAATGGCGAGGTAACCGCCGACCGAGTAGAAGAAGAAGGGCGTCAGCTGGTTCAGCAGGTTGTTGAGAAACTTCATGAAGTACTTCTTCTTGAAGATCTCGAGGCGGATCTGGAACAGGACCCCCAGCCGCTGGGAATATTGCGCCAGCTTGTGCCGCGTGCCGCCGTTGACCCGCAGGTCGCCGACACCGCCTGCCGCCTCGCCGATGTCGGTAGCGAAATGGCGGATTTCCTGGATGCGGGCCTTGTTCAGCAGGTTGATGCGCCGTTGCAGCATCGGGATCAGCAGCGCCTGCACCGGGATCAGGGCCACGGATGCCAGCCCGAACCAGAAGCTCTGCGCGAAGAGGAAGGTCAGGATGGTGAGCATCTGACCGGCCTGGAACACAGGCTGGGACAGGAAATCCCCCATCAGCCCGCTCATCGGTTCCACCTCTGAGGTGATCATCGACACCAGTTCGCCCTGGCTCGTCCGGCGGAAATAGGGCTGCGGGAAGCGCAGCAACCGGGTGAGCATCTGGTAGCGCACCCGCCGCAGAAGACGCTCTGCCACCACGCCCCGCATGGTGTTCAGCACCATCTTGATCAGCCCGCTGGTGATCACCGCGATCAGGAAGGTAAAGCACAGCAGCATCAGGAATTCGATCTGCGTGAACCGCAGGCCAAGCACGACAACATCCTCGCCGGTGCCGCCGATGGCGTCGTTGATGATGCGCTTGGGCAGTTCCAGCGACACGTACATCACCGGGAAGGCGATCAGCGTCACCAGCAGCAGCTTGACCTGATCGTACTTCGAGTACTTCCAGATGTAGCTAAAGATCGATTTTTCCATGGCGGGGCGCCACCTTGATTGTTCGGGCGGGTCTCGGGGCTGGGACCGACCCTAGCTTAGACGTAAACTGTTGGCAGCTGTCTTGGACGATCTCCGCACGCACAGCGGGCGTGCATGGGAGCAGGCCGACCGCAGCGTGACGGACAGGAAAGACGGCGCCGCCTGTGCGGGGCACATTCACTACCAATGTTGGAGCGTGTCGCGCAAGGGACCGCCGTGGCGGGAATGGTGCGCCTGCGCGCAGCCTTCTGCGTCATGGTGCGCCTGGCGCGGTGTCAGAGGCTCTGCGCCACGATCCACAGGCCCCAGCCGACCAGCGCCGCCCCCGCGACCCGGGCAAAGAGCGCGCCGAAGGGGGCCAGTTTCTCCACCGCGACAAAGGCGGTCAGGCCGACGATCCAATAGAGGTTCATGATGCCGCCCGCGAAGAGCAGCGCCATCAGGACCCAACAGCATCCGAGGCAAAAGGCGCCGTGATCCAGCCCCATGACGAAGGCGCCCGACAGGCCCGGGCGGCGCCGCTCCGACAGGAAGCGGGCCGGGGCGCGGCATTGGGCGAGGCAGGCGGCCTTCAGGGGCGTGAACTGAAAGACCCCGGCGGCGATCAGCAGCAGGCCGCCTGCCCGGGTGTCGATCAGCGTCATCATGGTGGAGGAGACGATCCCGCGCGCCTCCAGCACCCATTGCAGCGTCGCGGCGGCGAGGCTGAACCCGGCCCAGACGAAGAGATATCCGGCAAGGAAGGCGGCAGAGGCCGCCCGGACCGTCGGCGCCCCATCAGACCGCGACCTCGCGGAATGGCGCAGCAGTGCCGCGTGGAGGAGCACCGTGGGGGCCACGCTGGGCAGCATCATCGCGATCATCATCACCCACCACATGAGAAAGACGAGAAGCGCATAGCTCGCCGTCCACGCCCCGGGGGGGACGGGGCCGGGCATGTCGCGCATGTCCCGCATCGCGGTCATCTGGAGGGCGGTCATCCGCATGCCGACGCCCGTGACGGTGTAGATCCCGGCAAGGGCGAACAGCGCGCCGATCAGCACGACCAGCATCAGCCGGTCGTGCCTCAGGACGCGCTCCATCAGGGGGGCGTCAGACATGTCGGTCGTCCTTGCGGCGGATCAGGCGGCTTCGAGCACGCCTTCGTTGTTCATGTGAATCTCGCAGAAATGGGCGTGGCTGCCCTGGTTCTGGGTGATCGGGATCGCGCCGGTGGTGGTCGTCGTCGCCTTGGCTACCTCGGCGATGCGGTACTCGAACCCATGGGGCAGGTTGATCCGCGCCCGGTGTTCGACGCCCGTGATCGGGTTGGTCAGGGGCTCGAACAGGGTCTCGAAGACCTCGGAGACCTTGGCTGATCCGCTGCGCCCGTCAAAGTCGAGGTCGATGGCGATCGGCTTGAAGAGCGTGTCGAGCTTGTTCGGGCTCATGGCCGAGTAGACCCACCAGAAGGTGGCCATGTCCTCGGTGTCCTGACCGGTGACGATCTTTTCGAGCGCGGCGCGCTGTTCGGGCGTGGCGCTTTCGTCGATGACCGTCTGCATGGTGCCGTTGCCTTGATGGACCGCGCCGGGCCATTTGAACACCTGCGCCACCTTGGTGCCGGACAGGTCGACGTCGCCGTAATGGCCCTTGTCGATCAGGTAGGCGACCGCGGCCTCGCAGTGGCCCTTGGTCGGCAGCGACATGAACTGGCAGGGGCAGCCCGTATCGCAGTTGCAGTTCGCCAGTTCGAAGCCGTGAATTTCCCAGGGTGTCATCTCACTCTCCGTATGATCGTTAAAAATCGCCTCCCTTAAGGGTAACATAATTATTCACGAATCGTGAATATTTATGCCGTCACGTGAGGGTTGCTGCCCCGGGCGGAGAGAGTCGCGGGGACTCTGCAAGCGTCCAGCTGTGAGCCAGAGAGACACGCGGATAGTGGCGGCGACTCCCCGGTTCGCAGACAGGGGGCAGACAGGGGGCAGACAGGGCACTGACGAAAATCCGTGCGGCGGCGCGCGGTCGGCGGAGGTGTCCCGCCCGTGCAGGGTCGGTGCGGGGCCGGTGGGCTTGCAGAGCTTCGCGGGGGCTTCTACAGCTTGGCCAGCCCAATGACGGGCCTTTGGAAGGCTGTAGAGATGACCCAGAAAACCCTGCTTCTGACCGGCGCAAGCCGCGGCATCGGCCATGCCACCGTGAAGGTCTTTCAGGCGGCGGGCTGGCGCGTTCTGACGGTCTCCCGCACGGCCTTCGACGCGCGCTGCCCCTGGCACGCGGGCTCGACCGATCACTTCGTGGGCGATCTGGCCGATGCCTCGGCGCGGGCGGACCTCGTGGCGCGGGTGCGCGATTGCCTCGGGGCGGAGGGGCTTCATGCCATCGTCAACAATGCCGGCATCTCTCCCAAGGGGGAGGGCGGTGCGCGGCTCGGCGTGGCGGACAGCAGCGACGAGGTCTGGTCGCAGGTGCTGGGCGTAAACCTTCTGGGTCCGGCGGCGCTGATGCGTGACCTGCTGCCAGAACTGGAGCGCGCCAAGGGCTCCGTGGTCAACGTGGGCTCGATCGTGGGCAAGCGCGTCCATCCCTTCGCGGGCGTGGCCTATGCCTGTTCCAAGGCGGCGCTGGAGGCCCTGACCCGCGAGGCGGCGGGCGAACTGGGCCCCCGCGGCGTGCGTGTGAACATGGTGACCCCCGGCGAGATCGAGACCGAGATCCTCTCGCCCGGGACCGAGAAGATGACCGACGTGATCCCCCTGCGCCGTCTGGGCAAGCCCGACGAAGTGGCGCGTGTCGTCCTCTTCCTGTGTTCCGAGCAGGCGTCCTACGTCAACGGCGCCTCCGTCGACGTGAACGGCGGGCAGCACGTCTGAGGACACGGCTGCCGTGCTGTGCGGAAGCAGCAGGCGTGCGATACCCGGGGCAGGGCATCGATGGGGCCCCCCTGTGACAGCGGCCGAGCGCGGCGCAAGTCTCAAATGGTTGATTTGAAACGCAGGTTTCCTGCGTAGCCGTGGCCCGGTACGGGCGGGCCCCTTGGCGCCTCCCGGGCGCGGGGCCCCTGCGACATTCTGCCCGCGCTCAGTTCGCGCCCCGTTGATAGTCGTCAATGCTGGCCTCCGGAGGCGGACGCAGGGTTTCGGCATATACCGAGTTCCCGGTCCTTTTCAGAGGCTTGTTTCCCATGACTTTGTACAACTCCTACGTTCGTTCCCTGACGGGCGAATTGATTGTCGCCGATACCGATGCCTCCATCAGCACGGCCTTCTCGGACGGTCAGAACCTCGCCACGCTCGACAATGGGAACTGGGTGGCGGTCTGGCACGACAGCGACGGGGCGGGCACGATCCTGGCGCAGATCATGTCGCCCTCCGGCGTACCGGTCGGGGATGCCATCACGATCAGCCTGCCGCGCCTGACGCCCGGCGGGGCGGAGTTGTACCAGGGGGATCCGACGATTGCCCCGACGGCCGATGGCGGCTTCATCGTGGCCTGGACCACGGAGGAGTACAACGGCGGCTACAACACCGGCCGCAACGTGATGACCCGAACCTACGACGCCAGCGGCACCGCCCTGAGCGACCCCGTCGTGACGGTGCTCCAGATGAGCGATAGCGGCTATGTCGTCACCAGCAGCTGGGAACAGCAGCCCAGCATCGCGCAGCTTGCCGATACCGGGGCGCTGGCGCTGGCCTTCTATGACGACCTCGAGATCGGGGTGAAGATCCTGTCACCGGACGGGCAGAGCGAGCTGACCAGCTTCCGCGCCAACGAGGTGACGGCCGAGGACCAGCGGATGCCCGTCGTGGCGGGGCTGGCAGCGGGCGGCATGGTCGTGGCCTGGGTCGGGGACGATGATCCGGTGAGCACGTCGCAGGGGGTCTTTGCCCGGATCTTCGCCTCGGACGGGACGCCGCTGACCGGCGAGTTCCAGGTGAACGAGACCACCTATGCCAGCCAGACCGCCCCGATCGTGGCGGCACTCTCCGACGGGCGTTTCCTGGTGAGCTGGTATGACGGCTACGACGAGGCCACCAGTTCGTTCCGCGGCCAGATGATGGCCCGCTACTACACTGCCGACGGCGTCGCGCAGGGGGGCGAATTCGCCATCGCGCCTGAGTTCGACGGCGGCTATGGCGGCGAGGCGCAGCAGGCGGTGCTTGCGCTGGAAGACGGCGGCTTCCTCGCGGTCTTTACCGGGCTCGTGGATTACTACGAGGACCGTACCGATATCTTCGCCTGCCGCTTCGCCGCGGACGGGACGCGGCTGACCGGGATCATTCATCTGGGGACGAGCTTCGTCGGCTACCAGAACGCCCCGCGCGCCACGCTTCTGGAGGATGGGCGCGTCGCGGTGACCTTCTATTCCTCCGCCGAGGGGACGCGACCGGAAGGGCTTCGCACCCAGATCCTCGAAATGGCCGAGATCAACGGCACGGCCACAGAGGACGCCGATTTCATCGTATTCGACGACGCGCCGCACAACGTGGACCTGCTGGGCGGGGACGATGTCGCGACCGGCGGGGCAAGCGGCGATACCCTGCTGGGCGGGGAGGGAAACGATTTCCTGTACGGGCGGCGTGGCGGCGATGTGCTGGATGGCGGCGTCGGCAATGACCAGCTCTTTGGCGATGCGCAGGACGACACGATCTATGGCCGGGACGGCAACGACGTGATCACCGGCGGTGACGGCCGGGACCTTGCGTGGCTGGGGGTCGGGAACGACCGGTTCCAGGACAACGCGCAGGAGGGCGAATACGGCCGCGACACCGTCTATGGCGAGGCGGGGAATGACACGATCGTCGGCGGCGCCGGCGATGACGCCTTCTATGGCGGCGTGGGTCAGGATTATGTCTACGGCGGGCTCGGCAATGACCTGATCTACACCGGCGCGGATGACGACCACGCCATGGCTGGAGGCGGCAACGACACTCTCGTCGAGGGCGGCGGCAGCGATTACATCTACCTCGGGGCCGGGGATGACCTCTTCTATACCGTTGCAGGCGACACCGGCGGCGACACCGTCTTTGGCGAGGCCGGGAACGATACGCTGGTCGGCGGGGAGGGGGGCGATTACCTCGGCGGCGGCTTCGGGGCCGATCTGATCCGCGGGGGGCTCGGCGATGACTCGCTGCGCGGCGGGGACGAGGCCGATGTGATCTATGGTGGCCTTGGCGATGACACCGTGGACGGCGGGGACGGGCCGGATACCGTCTGGCTGCTGGAGGGCAACGACCTCTTCATCGACAATATCGAGGGCGGCGTCGAGGGCAGCGATACCGTCTATGGCTATCTCGGGAACGATACCATCGACGGGGGCAACGGCAACGATGCTTTCTATGGCGGGGCGGGCGCGGACCTGATCCGCGGGCGTCTCGGGGATGACCTGATCTATGGCGGCGATCAGGACGACGTGATCTGGGCCGGCGCGGGCAACGACGCCGTCAACGGCGGCAACGGGCGCGATCTGGTCTATCTGGAGGACGGCAACGACAGCTTCTCGGACACGGCGCAGACCACGGCCTATGGTGCCGACAAGGTCTTTGGCGGGATCGGGAACGACACGATCGCCGGAAACGGCGGGGCCGACACGCTGTTGGGCGAGGATGGCGACGACCTGATCTATGGCGGCAGCCAGGCGGATGTGCTGTTGGGCGGCACCGGGAATGACAGCGTCTATGGCGGGGATGGCCCCGATCAGGCGTGGCTCGGCGCGGGCAACGACATCTTCTTCGACAACGCCCAGACCGGGGTCTATGGCGCGGACAGCGTCAACGGCGAGGCGGGCAATGACACTTTGCGCGCGGGGGGCGGCAACGACACCCTCACGGGGGGCGAGGATCAGGACAGTTTCCTCTTCATCGGGGCCGCGATCGGCGCGGACGTGGTCACGGACTACGTGGCCGGAGAAGATCTGGGCCTCGACGATGCGCTCTGGGGTGGGGGGCTGACGGCGGCACAGGTGGTGAGCCAGTTCGCCGACGACAGCGGCGCGGATGTCGTCTTTGACTTCGGCGGCGGCAACACGATCACCCTTGTCGGGCTCGACAGCAAGCTGGGGCTGGACGCGGACGTCTTCCTCCTCTGATCGTCCCGGGGCGTCGCGCGGCCGTGGCCGCCGCGCGGCGACGAAGGCAAAGCAGCGGTCCGGGCTGGCGTCAGCGCCCGCCTTCGGTGAAGACGCGGGCCAGGGCCTGGAAGGCGTCCATATGCGGCGCGATCACGGGGGCGTCGTTGATGTGCAGGCGGTCCGACCAATCGTCGAAGCCTGCCCCGGGGGACCACCGGCCCTGACGGTTCACCACGCCGAGCCGCACCGCGTCATAGGCGGTGAGGATGCGGTCCGTATCTGCGGGCAGGTCCACGGCGATGCCATGAGCGGCGATGAAGGCCGGCACCGCGTCGCGCAGGTAGCTGTCCGCACCGGCGGTGGCAGGCAGGCCCTGCTGGCGCGCCGCAGCTTCCAGCTTGCGAAGGGCGGCCAGCACGGCCTCAACCTCGCGGTCGGTGACAGGAGGGGTATCGGTTTTCCAGTCCACGCCAGCCTCCACGCGTGTGGTGCAGAAGGCGCCGAGGGCGGCCAGCACCAGTCGTCTGTTCGGGAATTTCGGGTCGTGTCTCATGTCGCCTCCTGCGCAGGTCTCGATCCGATCCGGCGGGGGCGGGCAGGGCCCTGCACCGTCGCCATGGGGCGAGGGTAGCCGCTCGACGGCTGCGGGTCCACAGGGGCTTCGGCCCCCGCGTGGTCGCGGGGGCCGAGGGGGGATCAATACTTGATGACCGAGCGGATCGACTTGCCTTCGTGCATCAGGTGGAAGGCTTCGTTGATCTCTTCCAGCGGCATCGTGTGGGTCACGAAGGGCGCGAGGTCGATGTCGCCCTTCATCGCGTCCTCGACCATGCCGGGCAGCTGGGTGCGGCCCTTCACGCCGCCGAAGGCGGTGCCGAGCCAGCGACGGCCGGTGACCAGCTGGAACGGACGGGTCGAGATTTCCTGACCGGCGCCCGCGACGCCGATGATCACCGACTGGCCCCAGCCACGGTGCGCGCATTCCAGCGCCGCCCGCATGACATTCACGTTGCCGATGCACTCGAAGGAGTGGTCGACGCCCCAGCCGGTCATCTCGATGATGACCTCCTGGATCGGCTTGTCATAATCCTTGGGGTTCACGAAGTCGGTCGCGCCGAACTCCTTGGCCAGCTCGAACTTGTCGGGGTTGGTGTCGATCGCGATGATCCGGCCGGCCTTGGCCTGACGCGCACCCTGGATCACGGCAAGGCCGATGCCGCCGAGGCCGAAGACCGCGACGGAGTCACCCGCCTGCACCTTGGCGGTGTTGTGCACGGCGCCGATGCCGGTGGTCACGCCGCAGCCCAGCAGGCAGACGTGTTCGTGGTTGGCTTCCTCGTTGATCTTGGCCAGCGAGACCTCGGCCACGACGGTGTATTCCGAGAAGGTCGAGCAGCCCATGTAGTGGTAGATCGGCTCGCCATTGTACGAGAAGCGGGTGGTGCCGTCGGGCATCAGGCCCTTGCCCTGCGTGGCGCGGACCGAGATGCAGAGGTTGGTCTTGCCCGACTTGCAGAACTCGCACTCGCCGCATTCGGCGGTGTAGAGCGGGATCACGTGGTCGCCCGGCTTGACCGAGGTCACGCCCTCGCCAACCTCGATGACGACGCCTGCGCCCTCGTGGCCCAGAACGGCGGGGAAGATGCCTTCGGGATCGTCCCCCGACAGGGTGAAGGCGTCGGTGTGGCAGACGCCGGTGTCGGTGATCTTGATCAGCACCTCGCCCTTCTTGGGCGGCGCAACGTCGATCTCGACGATTTTCAGCGGTTCGCCGGGGGCGAATGCGACAGCGGCACGGGATTTCATGCGCGGGCTCCTTCTGGCTTTGGCGGTCGTGGCCGCCGGGGCAATTATTTGAGGTAGGTTCTCACAAGGCCGATCAGGTCGTCGACCTTATCTCCGCCGTGTTGTGGGTCAGATGCGAACTCTTCGCGGACGTGGGTCTCCAGCACTTCGGCCATCAGCCCGTTCACGGCGCCCCGGACAGCGGCGATCTGTTGCAGGATCGGGCCGCAGTCCGCGCCCGATTCCAGCGCGCGCTCAAGTGCCTCGCACTGGCCTTTCACGCGGCGCACGCGTGTCAGGACACGTTTCTTGGCTTCGGGGGAATGGGGCATCGGGGGCCTCGGGTGCTATACTGGGGTATAGTATATTTCAGGCGGCCCGGAGAGGCAATCGCGATCTGGCTGGGGGCAGAGACACGGGTGTCCGCCCCTCGTCCACGGGACAGGCGAAGGGCGGACGGTCGAGACGCTCCGACAGCAGGGGATGGGTATCACCGCCGGAACCGCGCTGCCGGTGGGGACCAGCAGGGTCGATGTTCCCGGAGCGCGTGCCGTCTCCGGGACTTGGGGATCCCGGGAGCGGTCGATGCGGAGCGCCGAGATGCAGCGCGCCCCACGCAAACTCCGCCGGGAACCCGTTTAGCATAGCCTCTCAGGGGCTTGGCGCATTGACGGCGGACAACGGCGCCCGGTTTCACCGGGGCTGTGCGGGCGATCAGATGTCCGTGTCGCGCAGCCATTCGTGGAACAGTGCGATCTGGCTGTCGATGTGATCCTGCAGCAGGCGCGCGCGCTGTTCGGAATGCACCCGTTCGGTGATATCGACCTGTGCCCCGGTCAGGCGCTTGGGGCGGTCGGCCTCATCATATTGCACCTGTCCGCGGATCAGCAGCCAGACGACCTCGCCGTCGGGGCGGATGACGCGCCATTCGCCCTCGAATTCGCCCATCTCCAGCGCAACCTCGAGCCGCCGCGCGGCCTCGGCCCGGTCCTCGGGGTGGACCATGGCGATCCAGTCCTCGTAGCTGCCGCCGAGCGCGCCTTCCTGCAGGCCCAGCATGTTCAGCGCCTCGGGGCTCCAGCGGCCCTCGTTGGTCTGGATCAGCCAGTCGAAGGTCGCCACGCCCGCGCTGTCCTGCGCCAGCCTCAGGCGCAACTCGGCATCGCGGACGGCCTCTTCGGCGACCTTGCGTTCGGTCACATCCGTGGCGGCGCCGAACCAGTCGGTGATTTCGCCGCTTTCATCCATCAGGGGCACCGCGCGGGAATGGACCCATCCCTCGGTGCCGTCCGGGCGCATGATGCGATGTTCAAGCTGGAAGGGTTCGCGGCCCTCGATGGCGGTCTTGATCGCGGCGCTAAGCTCGGTCTGATCCGCCGGGGCGATGTAGTTCTGCAGCCAGGCCGTCTTGGAGATCGGGACATTCGGGGGCAGGGCGGTGCCCTGAAGGTCGCGTATCTCGCGCCAGTCGGGCCGCATCCGGTAGACCACGTCCGACGTGGCCGTCACCAGCGCGCGGAATTGCTGTTCGCTGACCCGAAGGGCCAGTTCGGCCGAGACGCGTTCGATATCGGACCAGATGCGGCTGGCCACCTCTTCCATCAGGCTGATCTCGTCGTCCTGCCAGCGGCGCGGGCGCGGATCATGGGCCGTGAAGACCGCGATCAGTTCGCCGTCCTTCAGCAGCGGCGCCACAACGAAACTGCCGATATCCAGCGCCGCATAGGCCGCCTTGTCCGCGCGGGTCAGCCGGATGTCCTGCAAGATGTCGTCCACGGCGAGGGTCTTGCCCTCCAGCAGGCTGCGGGTCAGGCCGGGGAAGTCCGAAAGCAGGTAGCGCCCGTCGAAGGACTGACGCCCCGGTGCGGCATAGCTGTTGCGGGCGACGAAATGCGCCTTGCCGTCCTCCCGCTCGATCAGGGCGTAATTCGCGTTCGCGACCGCGAATTCCTCGGCGATCATGCGGGTCGCCTGCGCGATGATGGCATCGGCCCCCGACTGGGGGCGCATGGCATCGCTGAGCTTGAGCAGGAAGGATCTGCGGGCCTCTTCGCGCCGCATCGCCATCTCGGCGGTGTCCAGATGTTCCAGCGTGTTGATCAGGCGCCGGAGGAACCGCTTTGGCCGCGTCTTATGGGGGGGCGACGTCATGGTATCCTCCCCGCGCAGGGCCATATCTGCCGCCGCCGGGCGGGGCGCTGCCCCCCGGGCGGTGTCTTGCGGGCCTGCGTCGCGGCGGAGAGGGGGAGAGGCCCTGTCATCCCGCGCTCCCGGCTTACACGACATCCGGGGCCACAACTGCGCCGAGGGGCGCGTCGGACAACGGGCGTGCGTCCACGTCGGGGCGCGCCGCGGGGACGGCGTGGGGCAGCGCCGTGTTCATGGCAGAAAGCAGCGACAGCCGCGGCCGCAGCCCGGAGCTGTGCGGCAGCACGGGGTCGAGACCGGCGAAGTGGCGCAGGCTGTCCATGTCGTGGATATGGTAGCGATCGGCGCCGAGGCTGGTGACCAGCTTCCGCTTGGCAAGCCATGTCATCGTGCGGCTGATCGACTCGACCGAGCTGCTCGACAGATCGGCCCAGTCCCGCCGGGACAGGTTGATCGTGACGATGACCCCGCCATCGGGTTGCGGTTCGGTCGGCATGAACTCCGACGAGGTGACGATGAAGTCGATGATGCGCTCGCGGCTGGTCAGGGCCCCGCGGCGCCAGATCAGGTCCAGCATCGATTCCCGTTGCTGGGCGGCATCTTGCATCAGCATCAGCCGGATGATCCGGCTTTTCGGCGCCAACCGCGTCAGGCCGGTGATGTCGAAGGTGCACAGCTCCACGTCGGTCGCGGTTTCTAGGGAATATTCCAGCGGGACATCCTGCGTGCCAATGATCAGGTCGCCCGGACGCAGCAGGCCCAGCAGGGTCCGCCGCCCGTCGTCACGCAGCTTCTCCTTGCGCAGGTAGCCGCTGCGCACGACGCCGAAGAACGTTGGCGGCGTGCCCTCTTCGGCGATCATCCGGTCGCGGCCGATCTTGCGGGTCTGCAGGCTTCGGATCGTCGTTCGGGATCGTTCGGCGACGGCGCGGCACAATTCGGCCCCCGCCAGCACGCACTCCCGGCACTGCGCGGGGCAATCCGCGTCGAGTATCTTGTACATTGTCACCCCCCTTGGACGTCCTTTGGTATTGCCTTCCCGATCGTGTTGCGGCGATCACAGGCCGTCTTTGCGCACGGAGTGTCCGACTGGCAGCAGGGGCCAGAACGCTCCGAAAAGACAGGGCCGTCGAATCGACTCGCTGCAGTCCCGGAAGATCAGTATGGCACCGTTTGTCCGCTTTGCCATTGATCGGCCTCAATTGATCTATTACTTATGATCGTGTTGGGTGCGGTTTCCGCAATAATCGTGCGGACGTAATGCATGTGGATCTGCCTGGTTCCTTGAGAAAAGGACCGGCCTGCACCTGGGTGGAGGAGCACGATCTCATGTCAGTCATCCCCAACGGTGGGCCTGCCACCGCCTGCGGTCTGCGGCGTTTTCCCAAGCTGAGCCAGATCGCCGGCGACCTGATGGACGACCTCGAGGCCTCCTGTCACATCCAGCATTTCTCGGCCGGTCAGGTCGTGGTGGAGGCCGGCGACGCCCCCGATTTCGTGGCCTGCGTCCAGTCCGGCTACCTGCGCCTGCAGAAGACGCTCGCGGACGGGCGGCGCCATATCGTCGGGCTGCTGGTGGAGGGCGATCTCTTCGGCCGGGTCTTCGATGCGCCGATCCAGTTCACCATCGAAGCGGCGACCGATGCGGAGGTCTGCTGCTTCCAGCGCCGCACCTTCGAGGATATCCTGCTGCGGTCGCCCGAACTGGAGCGGTCGCTCATGCTCAATATCCTGAGCGAGCTGGACCGGGCACGCGACTGGATGACGATCCTGTCCTGCCACAAGATCACCGGCAGGCTTGCGGGCTTTCTGCTGATCCTGTGTTCGCGGTTCCGCGCGGTGGATCATGTCGTGCGTGTCGACGGGGAGTGCCTCGACGTGCTGGTGCCGATCAGCCGGCCCGATCTGGCGCACCTGCTGGGCACCCGGCGCGAGTCGGTCTCGCGGGCGTTTCACGCGCTGGAGGACGAGGGCATGATCGACATCCTGCGCCCCGACCTGATCCGCGTGCGGGATGTCGAGGGGCTTGCCGCCGAGGCGGGGGACGAGGAACTGGCCGGGCGCGTCGCGCTGCTGCAGTCGACCCGGAACCTCAGCCGGAAGGCCTGACCGGGACGCCGGCCTTCGATGTGCAATCCGCGTGCCTGCTTGCCGGCCTAGTCGCGCCCGGTTGCATACTGCGAGGGTGACATCCCCATCTGCTGCCGGAAGGCCGTGGCGAAGGCGGCGGCACTCTCGTACCCCGCGATCCGCGCCGCATCGGTGACCGCATGACCGTCGCGCAGGGCGCTGGCTGCGCGTTCCATGCGCAGCGCCCGCAGGTGGCTCAGCACCGGGCGGCCATGGGCGCGGCGGAAGAGGCGCTGCATCGAGGAGAGGCTCATGCCCCCGGCGGCGGCGATCTCCTCCAGCGTGGGCAGGGGGCCGGGGCGCAGCGCGTGACTTTCCATCCGGTGCAAGCGGTCGCGATCCTGCCGGCGCAGGCCGGCGGGGTCGGACAGCAGCCCCTCCATCGCGTGGCGCAGCAGCGAGATCGCCAGCGCCTCCTTCTCCAGCAGGCGCAGGGATGCGGGGCCGGTACCGCGCAGTAGCGCCTCGGCCTGCGCCACATTGGCGGCGGCGGCGATCCAGCTTTCGCAGCGGTGGTCGGTGCCGGCCATGACGGTGTCTCGATCCAGCCCGCGGGCGGCCAGCCAGTCCCACGACATCACGACCGTCACCTTGCGCAGCCGCTGGCCCTTGTGGATGCGGCGCCGGAAGGGGGCGGGCCGCGCGGTGGCGCTGAAGACGAGGCGGACCGGGGCCGTTCCGCTGCGCGACAGGGGCAGCGCTTCTGCGCCCAGCCGGGTGTCCACCGTGCCATCCAGCACCATGTGCAGCACCACGTTCGCGGGGCGGGTGACGCGGGTCTCGAAGGTTTCGGTGACTTCCGTGTCCTGCAGGTTCACCCGCGGACCGGAAGGCGTGGACAGCCCCTCGCGCCCGCCCGTCAGCACGATGCGATCGCCGGGCACGGTTGCGCCGAAGTCCCGCAGGCCGCCCTCCGCAGCCGGTGGCAGGCTGCGTGCGATGTCTTCCAGTCGGATGTCGGCCATGCAGTCCCCCAGAGAATTTGACCGTTCTGCGAATCTTTCTGAACGTGGCGCGAAGGTCTCTGGCTGGTTCCCGCGCATCCTAGCGCCTAAAGCTTGACTTAAACAGTCGGAATTTGGGGATGCCATCATGACCACCACCGCGCGCACGCTGCGCCTTGCCCTTCTTGCCAGTACCGCCCTCTCGGCCCCGGCCTTCGCGCAGGAGGACGCCATCGTCCTCGACGAGATCCAGGTCGACGGCTCCAGCTACGAGACCGAGGGCAGCGACAGCTACACCACCGACCTGATCTCGGTCGGCGAGAAGATGACGCTCAGCCCGCGTCAGGTGCCCCAGTCGACCTCGGTCGTGACCAGCAAGCAGATCGAGGACGGCGGCTATACCGCGCTGGAAGAGGCGCTCGCCGATGTGCCGGGCATCATGATCCTGAACAACGACACCGGGCGCTCCTCGATCTACTCGCGCGGTTACGAGTTCGATTACCTCTACTTCGACGGTCTGCCCGCGCCGGTCTCCTCGATCTACGGCACCCAGCCCGACCTCTCCATCGTGGACCACGTCGAGGTGCTGAAGGGCCCGGCGGGTCTCTTCATCGGCACCGGTGAGCCCGCGGGCTCGATCAACATGCGCCTCAAGCAGGCGACGTCGACCGAGTTGAAGGGCTATGCCCTGACATCGATCGACAGCAACGGCCAGAAGCGGGCCGAGGTCGATGTGGCCAACAAGCTGAACGCGGACGGCACCCTGCGCGGGCGCCTCGTGGCGGCCTGGGGCGATGGCGATGATTTCGTCGACGGGGTCGAGAACGGGGTGACCTCGCTTTACGGCACGCTGGCCTGGGACGTGACGCCGGACACCCAGCTGACCTTCTCTCTCAGCCACATGGAGCGTGACATCACGCCCTTCAACGGCCTGCCGACCTATGATGACGGCTCGCTGATCTGGACCGATACCTCCTCCGGCATCGTGCCCGACTGGAACAGCTTCGACAACGAGACCACCGACGCGGTCGTCTCGGCGCAGCATTTCTTCGACAACGGAAGTCGGCTGAAATTCTCGCTGCGGCAGTCGAACCAGCAGGCGAATTTCCTCTACGGCTATTCCGGCTCCACTGCCGATGCCGACAACAACGTGTCGCGGCTGGCCTGGCTGGCGCGGGACTTCGAGCAGGACAGCCTTGCTCTCGACGTCCATGCCGAGATGCCCTTCATGCTGGGCAGCTGGGTCGGCACCGCCATCGTGGGCGCCGACTGGCAGAAGGTCGACAGCACCATGTACCAGGCGCGCGGCACGATCTCGGGCAGCTGGAACCTCGACAGCTTCGACGGGTCCTCCGTCGCTGCGCCGGATGTGGATTACTCCACCCGGACCGATACCGAAGCGACCTCCACGGGCCTCTACACGCAGCTGCGTCTCTCCCCGGTGGAACGTCTGACCCTGATCGGCGGCGCGCGGCTCAGCTGGTATGACGCGACCACCGAGGCGACGACAATCTCCACCGGGGCGACCACGACCTCGAAGAGCAACGTGGACGCGCATCTGACGCCCTTCGCCGGGCTCACCTACGACCTGACCCCGCGCACGACGCTCTATGCCTCCTATTCCGAGATCTTCATCCCGCAGACCGATGTGGACAGCAGCGGCAGCCTGCTCGACCCGGTCGAGGGCCAGCAGATGGAAGCGGGCATCAAGGCCACGCTGGGCTACGGGCTGAACGTCTCGGCGGCCATCTTCAACCTCCAGGAGGTGAACCGCCCCGTCGCCGTGCCGGACGAGAGCTACTACATCGCCGAGGAAGAGGTCCGCTCGCGCGGGATCGAGCTGGAAGCGGGCGGCGAGCTGGGCAACTGGCATCTCGGCGGCGGCTATACCTACACCGATACGGAGTACCTGAACGGCGACAGCGCGGGCGAGGATTTCTCGACCTACACACCCGAGCACATGTTCAAGCTGATGGCCTCCTATGACGTGACCCAGGGCGCGCTGCAGGGCTGGAGCTTCGGCGGGCGACTGACGCTGATGTCCTCCTTCTCCTCCCGCGGGATCGAGGCACCGGGCTACGGCGTGGTGGACGTGATGGCGTCCAAGACCTTCGCCAACGACCTCACCCTGCGGCTCGGCGTGGATAACCTCTTCGACGAGGAATATTACACCCGCGTCGGCTCCACGACGGTGTTCAACTTCCGTGGCGCGCCGCGCACCTTCAACGTGTCGCTCAAGAAAAGCTTCTGATGCGCCTGCGCATCGTAGCCATGGTGGCCAGCTTCCTGCTGGCCGCCTCCGCCACGCCCATGACAGCCCAGACCTCCTCCGCTCCCGCCCCCGCCGCCGAACCCTTCGGCAGCCCCTGGACCCCGGCCCGCACCACGCAGTTCGACCTCGGCCCCGCGGTCGCGCCCTTCCGCATCCTCGTCTCCCTGCCCGAGGCCCCGCCACCGCCGGAAGGCTACGGTGTGATCTATGCTCTCGACGCGGGCTGGACCTTCGGCACCCTGCGCGACAGCGTGCTGATGCAGACCGGCCCCTATGCCGGGAACGGTTCCGCCCCCACCGTGGTGGTGGGCATCGGCTGGCCCGGTGACACGCTGACCGATTTCGACCGCCGCGGCCCCGACCTCGTGGGGGACCGGCGCGCGGCCATGCTCACCTTCATCGCCGAAGACCTCATCCCCCGCGTCGAGGGCCGCCTCTCCATCGACCCGGCGCACCGGATGCTGGCCGGGCACAGCTTCGGCGGCGCCTTCGCGCTTCAGGCCCGGATCGACCGGCCCGGGCTCTTCTCCCATATCGCCGCCGGCAGCCCTTCGATCTGGACCGACCCGGAAGGCCTCTTCGCGGGCGCCACGCCCGACGGCCCCCCGGTCCTGATCACCGTGGGCGGCCTCGAGGCGCCCGAGGCCGCCGAGGCCGCAGGTACGCCCGCGGACCGCGTCGCCCGCCTGCGCGAGCGCGACATGACCGGCCGCGCCGCCCGGATGGCCGAGGCGCTCCCCGGTGCCTTCGAGGTCTTCCCTGACGCCAGCCATGGCGCTTCAGTCACGCCTTTCCTCGCCCGCGCGGTCCAGTTCCTCTGGGCCCGCCCCTGACGGAAAAACGCCCCCTCGACCTCTCGACGGGGCGTCCCTGATCCATCCACTGTTCAAAAATATCCCGGGGTGAATTGCGCGGCCCCCCGGGCCGCGCAAGAGGGGCAGCGCCCCTTCACCCCGCCGATCTGCCCGGCGCACCCGCCGGGCCGCCTCTCACGCCGCCAGCAGCGCGATCAGCGCCTCGGCCATGTAGAGATCCTGCAGCGAGATGCCCGAGCTGTCGAAGACGGTGATGTCTTCCTCCGACACCCGTCCCGGCACCGTGCCTGCGACAACAGCACCCACGGCCACCACCTCCGCACCCTCGGGCGCATATTGCATCTCGCCGATGCTGGTGGATTGCGAGGGCAGGTCGCAGGTCAGCCGGGCGCGGGCCAAGAGGGCGGGCGGCAGCTCCTGCTTGCCGCCCCCGTCCGACCCCATGGAGGAGACATGGGTGCCGGGCTTCACCCATGCTGACTCGAAGAGCGGGGCCATGGCATTCGTCGCCGTCACGACGATATCCGCCGCACGCACCGCTTCTTCCGCCCCGCACGCCCGGGCGGGCAGGCCGTCGGCCACGAGGTCCGCCACGAAGGCCGCGGTCTTCTCGGCGTTGCGGCCCACCACGAGGATCGTCTCCAACGCCCGCACCCGGGCTACGGCGCGCACCTCGTAGGCGGCCTGATGCCCGGTGCCGAAGAGCGCCAGCACCTTCGCATCGGCCCGGGCGAGCGCATCCACCGCCACGGCATCGGCGGCGGCGGTGCGGTAGGCATTCACCTTGCCGCCCTCGACGATCGCCCCGATGCGCCCCTTCTCCTGATCGAAGAGCAGGGTGCAGGAATTGTGCCGCGGCATGCCGATGGCATCGTTGGTCGGGAAGTAGGAGCCGATCTTGACCCCCGCCAGCGTTGCATCCGCGCCCGACTTCAGGGTGAAGCGGCAATCGGGCCGGCTGGCATAGCCGATGACGACGGGGTAGAGCCGCGCCTCTTCACCCGCGGCGGCCACAAGGGCGCGTTTCACCGCGTCATAGGCCAGTTCGTGGGTGATCGCCGCGGCGGATTGCTCCTCGGTGATGTGGATCATGTCTCTCTCCTTACCAGCCGCCGAACCGGGACCAGAGCGCAAGCGGCGCCCCGGGGTCGGCGGGAATGACGTGATAGGCTTCGTGCTGGGCGCCGGTGGCGCAGGCATGGTTCGGCAGGATACGCAGCTGCGTGCCGAGGGGAAGATCGGGCAGGGCGCCCTCGGTGCCGGGGCGCCGGGTGATGATCCCGTGCTCCTGGTTGGCGGCTGACAGGATCAGGTCGGGGATCACGGTGCCCTCGGCGTCGCAGACAAGGCCATAGCCCTGATCGACGGCCTGAGCAGCGGTGCCCCGGTCGCGCGACATGGCCATCCAGCCCGCATCGACGAGGATACGGCCCTGCGCGGGCTGGTGCCCGATGACGGTGGTCAGCACGCTGAGGGCGATATCCTCCACCTCGCAGACAGCAATCCCGGCCATGAAGAGATCGAAGAAGACATAGACGCCCGCCCGCAGCTCGGTCACGCCGGTGAGGTCGCGGGCGGAATGCGCGGTGGGGGTCGATCCGATGCTGACCACCGGGCAGGGCAGGCCCGCCGCGCGCAGGCTTTCGGCGGCGGCGACGGCGGCGGCGCGTTCCTGTTCGGCAAAGGCGGCATGGGCGACGTGGCCGCTCACGCCATAGCTTTCGCCTGCATGGGTCAGCACGCCGCGCAACTCGGCCCCCTGCGCAAGGCAGGCGCCGATCTCCACCAGCGCCGGGTCATCGGCCTGAAGCCCGCCCCGGTGGCCGTCGCTGTCGATCTCGATCAGCGCGGGGATCGGCGTGCCCGCCGCGCGGGAGGCCGCGACCACGGCCTCGGCCTGCTGCAGGCTGTCGAGCAGCACCGTCAGGTCGCATCCCTTGTCGCGCAGGGCCACGACACGGGGCAGCTTGGCGGGCGAGATGCCGACCGCATAGGTGATGTCGCGGATGCCGGCCTCGAAGAAGACCTCCGCCTCCTTCAGGGTCGAGACCGTCGCGGGGCCGGTGCCGCCCGTGAGCAGGCGGCGGGCGACCTCCACGGATTTCGCCGTCTTGAGGTGCGGGCGCAGGATGACGCCGAGGCTGTCGGCGTGCTGCGCGAGGCGGGTGATGTTGCGGGTCATCTTCGCCTCGGCCAGCAGCAGGCAGGGCGTGGGCAGGGCGGCAAGGCCGGTGTGGGGCATGGGCTCTCTCGGTCAGCTGTCTCCTGCGCAGCATAGGGGATGTGGCGTAAGTCCGGTATTTCCGGGTGCTGAAGTTCACGTTAAGCTTGGGCTTAATGATAGAGCTTTCCGATCTCCGCTTCTTCGGTGCCATCGCCGATGCGCCCTCGCTGGCCGCGGCGGCCCGTGCCCTTGGCATCACGCCGCCTGCCGTGTCGCAACGCCTCGCGCAGATCGAGGCGCGGCTGGGGCTGCGGTTGGTGGACCGGGGCGGCGGACGCCTGTCGCTGACGGCCGAGGGCGAATTGCTGGCGCGCCGGGGCGCGGCGCTGCTGGATGCGGCGGGGGCGTTGAGCGAGGACCTCGCGCTGCGCCGGGGCGCGCTGACCGGGCCGCTTAGGGTGATCGCGCCCTTCGGCTACGGCCGCATCCATATCGCGCCGTTGCTGGCGGACTTCATGGAGGCCCATCCCGACGTGACGCCCGAGCTGACGCTGGCCGAGGACCCGCGCGGGGCGATCCGGGGCAGCAGCTGGGATGTGCTGATCCACGTGGGTCGCCTGCCGGACCTCGACATGACGCAACGCTTCCTTGCGCCGAACCGGCGGCTGCTCTGTGCCGCGCCGGGATACCTCGCACGGGCGGGACGCCCGGAACGGCCCGCGGAGCTTGCGCGCCACCGCTGCGGCGTGGTGCGGGAGGATCAGGCGGATGTGACCCTCTGGCCGTTGAGCAGCGCGGAGGCGCGGCAAGGCGTGCGGATCACCCCCGCCTTTGCCTGCAACGACGGCGAGGTGGTGCGGGACTGGGCGCTGCGCGGTCACGGTATCGTTGAGCGGTCGGAGTGGAGCGTGGCGCAGGACATGGCCGCGGGGCGGCTGGAGGAGGTGCTGCCGGGCTGGCGGTTGCCGAATGCGGATATCGTGGCGCTGCTGAACCCCCGCAGCGGGCGGGCGGCGCGGGTCGAGGCCTTCTTGACCCATCTGGTGGCCGCGCTGTCGCGCGGGGAGGGATGAAGGCGCCTGCGGGCGTGTCTGTTTTCTGTGCCGCTGACATGCATTTGTCCCGCGCGGTCCAGCTGTCGGTAGACAAGCCCGCGCCGCTGGCCGATGAGGAACGGGCCGGGCAGGGCCTGTTCTGGGATGGATCTGGGCCGGGCCCGTGCGGTGCAGCGCCGCCTGTTCGCCCGGCGGGGCGGAGGCGAGGCCCTGGACAGGGGCTTGGCACTCCACAGTGTCCGGCATCGGGCGATCCTGCGGGGCGCCGCAAGATCGGAATGGCCCCCTCCGGGCGGCACAGGAAAGAGCGAGAGATGAAAGACCACGTCGACGACCACGAAGCCGCCACTGTCACCGCGTTCCTGCAGGCGCTTGGCTCGCGCGGTTTCAAGGGGCAGGCCCGGACCTCGCGGGCGGTCCGGGTGGTGACGGCGACGGACAATTCCATCTACTACCGTGAACCCGCCTGCGTGGTGGAGCCGAAGAGCACCGCGGACATCTGCGCCGCCCTTGCCGCCGCCGCCGCCGTCGGTCTGCCGATCACGGCGCGGGGCGGCGGGACGGGCACCAACGGCCAGTCGCTGACCGGGGGCGTGGTGCTGGACACCTCGCGCTTCCTCAATCGCATCCTCTCCTTCGACGCGGAGACCGCAACCGTGCGGGTGGAGCCGGGCGTGGTGCTGGACCAGTTGAACGCCTACCTCAAGTCGCGTGGTTTCTTCTTCCCGCCCGCCGTCTCGACCGGGTCGCGGGCGACGCTGGGGGGCATGGTGGCCACCGATGCCTCGGGCAAGGGCTCGCGCCGCTATGGCCGGACGTCGGACTACCTGCTGTCGGCCGAGGTCGTCCTCGCGGATGGCTCCACCGCCCATGTGGGCGACCTGCCTGCCGAGGCGCCGCTGCCCGGGGGGCCGCTTGGCACCGTGGCGGGGCTTCTGCGCGCGGAACTGGCCGGACAGGCCGAGGAGATCGCCCGCGTCTTCCCGGTGATGAACCGCGGACTGACCGGCTACAACCTCGACGAATTGCGCGGTGAAAACGGCGCGCTGCGGCTGACCAAGCTGCTGGCGGGCTCGGAGGGGACGCTGGCCGTCACGGCAGAGCTGGAACTGCGCGTCGTTCGCTTGCCGAAATGCACCGGCATGGCGATCATCGGCTATGCCGACAGCCTCGTGGCGCTGGGCGCGGTCTCGGACCTGCTGCCCGCCGATCCGGAGGCGATCGAGTTCCTCGACGACGTGACCGTTGGACTGGGCAAGACCACGCCCTCCTGGCCGCTGCTGGAGCCGGTGCTGGGGGCGGAGTTGTCGCGCTGCGGCGGCTATCTCTTCGCCGAGGTCTCGGCCGAGACGCCGGAGGAGATCGACCGCCAGCTTGCCGTGCTGGAGGCGGCCGTGGCCGCGGGCCAGACGCCCGCCGTGGGCATCGTGGCGACTCGCGACCGCGAGGTCATGGGCGCGCTCAACGGGCTGCGCAAGGACGCGGTGGGGCTGATGGGCAAGGGCAACGGCCCCTTCAAGGGCATGGCCTTCGTCGAGGATGCCGCCGTCCCGCCCGAGAACCTCGTGGCCTTCGTGGCGGGCTTCCGCGACGTGCTCGACAGCCATGGTCTCGACTACGGCATGTATGGCCACGCCGATGTGGGTTGCGTGCACGTGCGCCCGCTGATGGACATGCGCCTGCCCGATCACCGCGACAAGATCCGCCCGATCTCGGACGCGGTGGCGGAACTGGCCCACGCACAGGGCGGGTTGATCTGGGGCGAACACGGCAAGGGCGTGCGCGGCGAATACGTCGAATACTACTTCGGGCCACGGCTCTTTGCCTTCCTGCGCCGGATCAAGGGGGCCTTCGATCCCGCCAACCTGCTGAACCCCGGCAAGCTGGTGACGGCCGAGGGCACAGACCTGCCCGTGGACCGGATCGACGCGATCCCCTTCCGGGGCGCGCGCGACCAGCTGATCGCGGGGCACGGTGCCTATGGCAAGGCGACCGAGTGCAACGGCAACGGCGCCTGTTTCCACTGGGATGCGGCGAACGAGATGTGCCCCTCCTACAAGGCGACACGGGACCGTGTGCAATCGCCCAAGGGCCGGGCCGCGCTGTTCCGCGACTGGCTGCACGCGCGCGAAACGGACGGCGACGTGCAGGAGGCGGCGGATGCGCTGCATGTCTCGCTGGCGACCTGCCTGTCGTGCAAGGCCTGCACCTCGCAATGCCCGGTGCAGGTGGATATCCCGACCCTCAAGGCGCAGTTCCTTGCCGAGACGGAGGAGGCCAAGCGCGGCCCGCGGGACCGGCTGATCCGGCGCATGGAGGGGCTGACACTGCTGGCGGCCCGGATGCCCGGCCTTGCCAATGCCTCGCTTGCACTGGGACAGGGCGTGATGGCGCGGGTGATGGGGCTGGTGGATCTGCCCGCCTTCGATCGCACCGGGCTGACCCGGCGGATGCAGGAGGCCGGGGCCCGGCGCCTTGCCCCCGGTCAGCCGCTGCCCGCGGGGGTGAAGCCGGAACAGGCGGTGATCCTGCTCTGCGACAGTTTCCTCGGCCCGTTCGAGCCGCAGGTGCTGGAAGCCGCCGCCCGGGTGATGATCCGCATGGGCTATACCGTCTTCCACACGCCGGTGCTGCGCAACGGCAAGGCGTTGCAGGTGCGCGGCTTCCTCGGCGCCTTCGGCAAGGTGAAGGCGTGCGCGATTGCGGAGCTGCAGAAGCTGAACGCCACGGGCCTGCCGCTGATCAGCGTGGAGCCCGCGGCGACCATGCTCTACCGGCAGGACTTCAAGGACATGCCTGAGGGGCTGATGCCGCTCTCGCTCGACCGGTTCCTTGCCGCCCATGCGGCGGAACTGCCCAAGGCGGCGGGCGGCGCGTTCCGCATGATCGGCCATTGCACCGAGACCTCCGCCGATCCGGGCAACCTGACCCGGTGGAAGACGGTCTTCGAGGGCGCGGGCATGGCGCTGCAGACCGAGCGCGCGGGCTGCTGCGGCATGGCGGGGATGTTCGGCCACGAGGCCGAGCACCGGGCGCTGTCCAAGCAGATTTTCGAGCTTAGCTGGGCCTCGAAGGTGGCCGAGGGGCAGGGGCGCCTGCTGGCCACCGGCTTTTCCTGCCGCTCGCAGGCAGAGCGCTTCGCGCAGGTGGACCTGCGCCACCCGGTGCAGGCGCTGGAAGAGGCCTTCGCCGCGGGCTGACCTCCGCGCGTCGACACGAAAAAGGCCGCCCCGTGGGGCGGCCTTCTGCGTTTCCGGGTCAGATGCTCAGGGCATCGGGATCGGGCCCACGTCCTTGGGCACCGCATAGCCGCGCTGCACGGCGGGACGTTCGGCGATCCGCAGATACCACGCCTTCACGTTGGGATAGTCGTCCAGATTGATGCTCTGCCATTCGAAGCGCGAGGCCCAGGGCCAGATCGCCATGTCGGCGATGGAATAGCTGCCCGCGCCGGTGCCGGCGAGATACTCGCGCCCCTCCAGCCGGTCGTTCAGCACGCGGTAGAGCCGCGCGGTCTCGGTCAGGAACCGCTGCTCGGCGTAGTCCGCCTTGCCGGGGTTGAAGTGGTGGAAATGGTGCGTCTGGCCCAGCATCGGGCCGAAGCCGCCCATCTGCCACATGAGCCATTCCACCACGCGCCATTCCTCGCCGCCCTCTTCGAGGAAACGGCCATGCTTGCGCGCGAGGTAGAGCATGATCGCGCCGGATTCCATCAGGCTCTGGCCGGTCTCGCTGTCATGGATCGCGGGGATCTTGTTGTTGGGCGAGATGGCGAGGAACGCGGGGGCGAACTGTTCGTCCTTGCCGATGTTCACCGCGTGGGCGGTGTAGGGAATGCCCAGTTCTTCCAGCAGGATGGACACCTTGCGCCCGTTCGGCGTGGTCCAAGTGTAAAAATCGATCATGCGCTCCTCCTAAGCGGTCCCGGCGCAAGGGGAATCGCCGGTCGTCCGGCGGATCGTAGTCTGGCGAGATACTAGAATACCAGTGCGCTCCGGCACGAAGGCCCCCGGCCCGAGCGGGCGCGGGGGTGATGCTCAGACGCTCAGCGGCGCATCTCGTCGGCGACCTGTCCGTAGGCCAGCAGCGCAAAGAGCCCGGTGCCGCCGAGGATGTTGCCGATCAGCGTGCAGACGAGCAGCGCCGCCGCATGACCGAGGCCCGTCTCGCCCGAGATCAGCAGCAGGAAAAGCTCTGCCGAGCCCGCGATGACATGGGTGAAATCCCCCATGGCGATCAGGTAGGTGAAGAGCATGATGACAAAGGGCGCGCCCGCCCGGGACGAGGGCAGCATCCAGACGATCGCCGCCACGTAGAAGCCCGCCGGGATGCCATAGGTCAGCCCCTCCAGCGGGGTCAGCTCGGCGTAATGGCGCGAAATCGCCAGCATTCCCTCGACGTGTTCCGCGGGGATCGAATGGGCCCAGACGGCGAGGGCCACCGCGGCGAAGGTGCCGGTGAAATTCGCGGCGAGAATGATGCCCCAGAGCCGCGCGGTGGCCAGCAGCATCCCCGGCGTGCGCCGGGTCAGCAGCGGCAGGATCGCCGTCAGCGTGCTTTCGGTGAAGAGTTGCAGCCGCCCGAGGATGACGAGCACGAAGCCCAGCGTATAGCCGAGGTTCTCGATCGCGGGGCGATAGGGGTGATCGGCGAAGATCCCGTGCAGGATGCCCTCGGCCATGACCGAGGCGGTGATCCCCAGCCCCGCCGCCACGCCGGACCACCAGAGCGAGGTCACGGGGCGGGCCAGTTCGTCGATCCCTTCCTGGTGCACGACGCCATAGACAGACACCGCGCTGAGGCCCTGGTTCTCGGCGATGTCTTCGCGCTCCTGCCGGGAAAGGTGCGGGGTGTGGTCGTCGGTGGGCGTCATGGCCGTCGCTGTCCTCGTTGTCATCAAGAGGTCAGCAGATAAGGCGGTCGGCCTTCAGGGCAATGGGGGCGCGCGACGCAGGCCGGGCGCATGGTCCGGACGGGGGAAGGCAGCCGGGAGGCGCCAGGGCGAAAGCCGCTGGAAACTCTGGCGATGTCGTCACTGGGGAGTGTCGATCTTCAGGATCGTCTCTGCCGAAGCAGTGATCCTGGTGCGGTCGAGAAGACTCGAACTTCCACGGGAGTTACCCCACAGCGACCTCAACGCTGCGCGTCTACCAATTCCGCCACGACCGCACGTGATCAGGTAGGTGAGGGGCCGTATAACGAGTGTCTCAGCCCACCTCAAGAGCCAAAACGCATCCCCTCGACGACTTTTTTCGGTGGAGGCCCAAGTCCCTTACGTCAACTGAAACGGCCGCCCGGAGGGGGCGGCCGCTGCATGTCTGGCGGGCGCACGGAGGCGCCCGCAAATCCGCTTATTTCAGCGTGAAGGTCGGCAGGGCCGTCGCCTGCGGGGTGGCGGCGGCCGGTGCGGACATCGGGGCGGTGAGCCCGGTGGCGGCCGCGTCGATCAGCTGGGCGCGGTCGGTCTGGCCGGGGGCGAAGACCGCCTCGGCGCCATTGGTAAGCGCGGTGACGGCGGCCTTGTACCAGCCCTGCGCGAGGGCGGGGGATTCGGCGGTGCCGAAGCCCTGGCTCAGGTGGTGGCCGATGAGTTCCGCATAGGGCGTCTGGCCCGCGCCGATCAGCAGCAGCGCAGAGCCGAGCGCCACATCCATCTTGTCACGACGGTAACCGGTGTAGAGGCAGATCGCGCCGGTCTGGCGGGCCTGTTCGAGCGTCATGTTACTGTCGAGGACGAACTTCTGCACCTGCGCGGTCACCTGGCCGGCATCGGTGCTGTACAGCATCGAGACATAGCTGGCGAGACCGGCGCCGAAGGCGTCACACTGGGCGTCGATCTGATCGGTCGAGAGGCCCTGCACCTGGCTGACCATCTCCTCGCCCTTGGCGATGGAGTAGGTGCGCGACAGGCAGAACTGTTCCGACAGGGCAAGCTCGGGGTCGGCCATCGTGGCCAGCGTGGTGTAGCCGCCGTTGGAGTTGGTCAGCAGGCTGACCTTGGAGCAGTAGGAGGCCAGCGAGGGCTGCGGCGCGGCGGCGGGGGCCGCGAAGGGCAGCGGGGCCAGGGTTGCACCACCGGCGACCGGCAGCGGCTGCGGCGCGGGGGCCGAGGGCGCGGGCTGGCTGGCCATCACGCTGCCGGAGGGCATCGAGGGCTGAACCTGCGGCATCGGCGCGGCGGGGGCGGCGGCGGCCATGGTGCCGCCGTTCAGGGGATCGTTGATCTCGCAGCCCATGCGGTCACAGGCGAACATCGCCGTGGTGACCGTGTTGGTCAGCGAGGCGTTGCGGCGGTACTGGAAATCGTGCCGCTGATAGCCGTCGTGCTTCGAGGTGAAGACCAGCGTGGAGCACTGCGACTGGCCGCACCAGTAGTTCGACCCGGTCACTGCGGTGTCGATGACGTAATCGTTGCGCCCGTCGCCGTTCAGGTCGGCCATCTGGATGAAGCCGGTGCGCTGGAGCAGCTGTTCGGCCGAGGGCTCGGTGCTGTCGGCGATTTCGTCGATGGCCTCGGAAACCTCGATCGGCAGGCCGGCATAGCCGACGCCGGTCGAGCGGCCGGGCGTGCCGAACTTCTGGTCGCGCCAGGCCACCAGCAGGCTGCGGGCGCCATCGGGGTGGCGCTGCACCGCGGTCATCACCTCGGGGCCGCCGATCTGGGCGCGGTTGTACGACGTGACGAGGTGATCGCGCTCGAAGGGCGTCAGCTGGCCGGTCACCGGGAAGGACATATAGGCCTGATACTGCGAGATCGCGGTCCGCGAGCGCGAGCCCATGACACCGTCCGGGGTGCCTGCATTGAAGCCGAAGTAGTTGAGCGAGGTCTGCGTCTCGCGGTTCGCCTGCCGTGCGACGGTGTTCGCCGAGGAGGTGCGCGGCGCGGAATAGGTCCGCTGCTTCTGCTTGTTCTGTGCTGCGCCGCTCATGATGGCGCCACCGATGATGCCGCCGACAAGAGCGGCGCCGAGATCGCTGGCCATGCCTTGGATGGGTGCGGTTGCCATAATGCTGGCGGCCAGGGCCACCTTCACCGATTTGGTGATCATCAGAAATTCCCCCTGTAAGGTAATGCCGGAGTAAAATAGATGCGGGCAGTGTAGCGCGGCTTTGACATCGCGCTAGCAATTTCTGGTCCCGTACGGCGAGGAAAAAGACAAAAATGGAATGGTTGATCGAGACCGGTCTAACCGGCTACCCGGAAGCCGTCGCCCGCATGGAGGCCCGTGCAGATGCCATCGCCCGGGGCGAGGCCGACGAGCTGATCTGGCTGGTGGAACATCCGCCGCTCTACACGGCGGGCACCTCGGCCGACAGCAAGGACCTTCTCGCGGCAGACCGGTTCCCGGTCTACGAGAGCAAGCGCGGCGGGCAGTACACCTACCACGGGCCGGGGCAGCGGGTGGTCTATGTCATGCTGGACCTGAACCGGCGCGGGCGCGACGTGCGCTGCTTCGTGCGGCAGCTGGAACGCTGGGTGATCGAGACGCTGGACCAGTTCAACCTGCGCGGCGAGATCCGGCAGGGTCGGGTCGGGGTCTGGATCGCGCGGCCCGACAAGCCCGCGCTGCCCGACGGCTCGATGCGCGAGGACAAGATCGCCGCCATCGGCATCCGGCTGCGCAAGTGGGTCAGCTTCCACGGCATCTCGATCAACGTGGAGCCGGAGCTGGAGCATTTCGGTGGCATCGTGCCCTGCGGCATCTCGGGCCACGGGGTGACCAGCCTCGTGGACCTCGGCCTGCCGGTGACGATGGACGACCTCGACGTGGCGCTGCGGGCGAGTTTCGATACCGTCTTTGGCGACGCGGCCAAGGGGCCGGCCTGCACCGACTGACCGGCGGCGCTGCCTGCGATCCCGGCAGGGCAGGGTCCTCGCCGCCCCTGCGACAATTCTTCAGCGGGCCGACCGGGACAAAACCCTAGGGTGGCGGCCCGTCCTGCGCTATGCCGGTGAAAACGCGCGCAAAGACTCTGGAGAACAGCCATGAAAGCCACCAAGCCCCTTTCGGTTCTTGCCGCTCTTGCCCTGATGACCGCCCCGGCCTTCGCCGGTGATGCGGGCGCGGGCGAGAAGGACTTCCGCAAGTGCAAGGCCTGCCACTCGATCGAGGGCGCCGTGAAGGGCGGCCGCACCGGCCCGGACCTGCACGGCGTGATCGGGCGCACCGCCGGCACCTATGACGGCTTCAAGTACGGCCCCGACCTTGTCGCGGCCGGTGAGAAGGGCCTCGTCTGGGACGAGGAAAACATCGTGACTTATGTCGCGGATCCCAAGGCCTTCCTGCAGGAGTACCTCGGCGACAGCGGTGCCAAATCGAAGATGACCTTCAAGCTGCCCAAGGGCGGCGAGGACATCGCGGCCTACCTCGCGACCTTTACCGAGTGATCCGCACTGCGTGACCTGCACGCAGCGGCGGAAGGCTTCCGCTGCAACAAGGTTTGCAGGGCAGAGACCACCGGAACGACAGAAAAGGGCCGTCCGGCAGATGCCGGGCGGCCTTTTCGCGCTGTGGGCGCCCGGGGCACGGCGCTGCGTTGCGGAATGCAAGGGGGGGTGCGACAAAATAATTTGATCTCGATCAAACCGGCCCATTGCTTGTGAAACCGGAGTCATTCTAAAAACAGCATAATTGCGCGGGCTTTCCGGGGAGACTCCCGCGGTACGTCCAGTCACACCAGAGGAGGCAAGGGCATGGCGGACGCAGCCATTCATGGCCACGAACATCATGACGAGCGAGGGTTCTTCACCCGCTGGTTCATGTCGACCAATCACAAAGACATCGGTGTCCTGTACCTGATCACGGCGGCTGTCGTCGGCCTGATCTCGGTGCTGTTCACCGTCTACATGCGGATGGAGCTCATGCATCCGGGCGTTCAGTTCATGTGCCTTGAAGGCGCACGGCTGTGGCCAGCGGCGGAAGGGGAGTGTACGCCGAACGGTCACCTGTGGAACGTGATGATCACGTATCACGGCGTCCTGATGATGTTCTTCGTCGTCATTCCGGCGCTTTTCGGCGGTTTCGGCAACTACTTCATGCCGCTGCAGATCGGCGCGCCGGACATGGCGTTCCCGCGTCTGAACAACATGTCCTACTGGCTCTATGTCGCAGGCGTCTGCCTCGGCGTCGCCTCGCTCTTCGCGCCGGGCGGCAATGACCAGCTGGGCTCGGGCATCGGCTGGGTGCTTTACCCGCCGCTCTCGACCAACGAGGCGGGCTATTCGACCGACCTCGCGATCTTCGCGGTGCACGTTTCGGGCGCCTCGTCGATCCTGGGGGCGATCAACATCATCACCACCTTCCTGAACATGCGTGCCCCCGGCATGACCCTGTTCAAGGTGCCGCTCTTCGCCTGGTCCGTCTTCGTCACCGCCTGGCTGATCCTTCTGTCGCTGCCCGTTCTGGCCGGCGCGATAACCATGCTGCTGACCGACCGGAACTTCGGCACGACCTTCTTCCAGCCCTCGGGCGGCGGGGATCCGATCCTGTACCAGCACATCCTGTGGTTCTTCGGCCACCCGGAAGTGTACATCATCATCCTGCCCGGCTTCGGCATCATCAGCCACGTCATCGCCACCTTCTCGCGCAAGCCGATCTTCGGCTACCTGCCGATGGTTCTGGCGATCATCGCGATCGGTGTTCTGGGCTTCGTCGTCTGGGCGCACCACATGTACACGGTGGGCATGTCGCTGACGCAGCAGAGCTACTTCATGCTGGCCACGATGGTGATCGCGGTGCCCACAGGGGTGAAGGTCTTCAGCTGGATCGCCACGATGTGGGGCGGCTCGGTGGAGTTCAAGACCCCGATGCTCTGGGCCTTCGGCTTCCTGTTCCTCTTCACCGTGGGCGGCGTGACCGGCGTGGTGCTGTCGCAGGCCGGCATCGACCGGGCCTATCACGACACCTACTACGTGGTGGCGCACTTCCACTACGTGATGTCGCTGGGCGCGGTCTTCGCGATCTTCGCGGGCGTCTACTTCTACTTCGGCAAGATGACCGGCCGCCAGTACCCGGAATGGGCAGGCAAGCTGCACTTCTGGGCGATGTTCATCGGTGCGAACCTGACCTTCTTCCCGCAGCACTTCCTGGGCCGTCAGGGCATGCCGCGCCGTTACATCGACTACCCGGAGGCTTTCGCCACCTGGAACTTCTGGTCGTCCATGGGCGCCTTCCTGTCCTTCGCGTCCTTCGTGTTCTTCTTCGGCGTGATCATCTGGTCGCTGTTCCGCGGCGCCAAGGTGACCGAGAACAACTACTGGAACGAATATGCCGATACGCTGGAGTGGACGCTGCCCTCTCCGCCGCCGGAGCATACCTTCGAAATCCTCCCCAAGCAGGAGGACTGGGACAAAGGCCACGCGCATTGAGCCGGGCCTGATCCGAGACAGACGCGAGGCCCCGGCAGAGATGCCGGGGCCTTTGCATTTCAGGACAGATCACGACTGACCGGGGAGGGGCCGATGCCCTATGAATGGAGCGAGACGCCCGAAGGCCGCCGCCTGCGGCTCTGGCCCTATCGCTCGCTGCCGCCGCGGGGCTTTGCCTTCGTGATCGGGCTCTTCTTCCTGTTGCTGCTGATCCCGCTTTTCGGGGTGCTGGGATCGCTTGTACTCTGGGGGCTGCTGCCCTTCGGGCTGGGGGCGCTCTGGGCGCTCTGGTACGGGCTGCGGCGCTCCTACCGCTCGGCCGAGATCGAGGAACTGCTGGAGATCACGCCCGAACGGATCGCGCTGCGACGGGAGAACCCTGACGGCTCCCGTCAGGCGTGGGAGGCGCAGAGCTACTGGGCCCGGGCCGAGATGCACCAGCAGGGCGGCCCGGTGCCGTGGTATGTCACGCTCAGCGGCAATGGCCGCACGGTCGAGATCGGCGCCTTCCTCAGCGAGGACGAACGCCGGGCGCTCTATGGCGAACTGGCCTCTGCCCTCGCAGAGCAGCGCAAGCCCGCGGGCTGAGGCCGCCGCCTAGTCGGACCGTTCCGGCAGGTCGTCGTGATCGGTGCTGGCCATCTCCTCCAGCTCCGCCTCGCTCATGGTGTCGTACATCTCCTTCGAGGCGCCCTGCAGGTCCTTCACCTTGCTCTCGCCACGCTTGGCAGAGAGGGCGGCGCCCGCGGCGCGTTGCTGGGCCTTGGATTGTGCCTTCATGTCCGGTCTCCCTTGCTGACAGATCAACGCAGACCCGCGCCTTCGCGTTCCGCGCCCATCGGGGCTTGCAAAGCGGGGCGCGCGCGCTCAATCAGACGGGGATGACATGGAATGACGAGACGGAGGCGCGGATGAGCGGGCAGCAGGACGAGGCAGCAGAGGACCTTCTGGTTCCGGTTCTGGATGTGGAGCGGCTGGAAGAGGACTTCTACCGCGGCATCGCCACCCCGCGGGGCAAGGGCCGCAGCTTTGGCGGGCAGGTGATCGCGCAGGCGCTGATGTCCGCGACCCATACCGTCGACCCCAGCCGCCCGAACCACTCGCTCCATGCCTATTTCATGCGCCCCGGCAACGCGGCGCAGCCGGTGCTTTACCGCGTCGACCGGGACCGCGACGGCGGCTCCTTCTCGACCCGGCGGGTGGTGGCGATCCAGAACGGCAAGCCGATCCTGAACATGGCCGCCTCCTTCCACGTCGAGGAAGAGGGCTGGAGCCATCAGGACGCCATGCCCGACGTGCCCGGGCCCGAGGGCCTGAAGAATCAGATCGAACTGGGCGAGGAGCTGGGCGCTCAGCTTCCGGACAGGGTGAGTCGTTTCCTGTCCAGAAACCATCCGCTGGAGGTTCGCCCGGTGGAGGGCGTGCTGGCCTTCAACCCGGAGCCGGGCCGCGCGGGGCAGGACTTCTGGGTCCGCGCCCGGCATCCGCTGCCGGACAATCCGGGCCTGCACCGGGCCGCGCTTGCATATACCTCGGACCTTGGGTTGCTCGGCGCCTCGGTGCGTCCGCACGGGGCATCCTTCGCGGCGGGCAACGTGCAGATGGCGAGCCTCGACCACGCGCTATGGTTGCATGGCCCGTTCCGCATGGATGAGTGGCTGCTCTATTCCACCGACAGCACATGGGCCCGCGGGGCCCGGGGCTTCTGCCGGGGGCGGGTCTTCACGCAGGACGGCCGGCTGATCGCGGATGTGGCACAGGAGGGGCTGATCCGCCCCATGCGCGAAGAGACCCCGGCGGGCTGAGACCCGCCGGAGGGCGGCGATGGGAGCTTCCCTCTCAGCCGCGGCCGAGGGGGAAGCGCTCGATGGTCTGGAACCGGCCCCAGGGGTTTTCGCCTGCCAGCACCAGCGAGGTGATGCGGAACGGCGACCGGGTGAAGGGGGCCACGTGGTCCTCCAGCACCTCCTTGGTGCGCTCGGCCTCGCCGGGGGTGAGGCGGCCCGTCAGGGTGATGTGGAACTGGAAGTCGTCCATCACATAAGGATAGCCCCAGCGAGCGAGGTTTTCTTCCTGTGCGGGGCTCAGCGGTGCCTTGCGGCGCTTGGCCAGCTCTTCCTCGGTCGGCGGGGCGCGGAAGGCGTCCAGCCCGGCCACGCAGGCCCCTGCAAGCGCCGAAAGCGGCGCGAGGTCGCCGGTGGGCACAAGTGCGAGGAAGCCCTTCATGCACTTGAGCGTTAGCGGCCCGGTGGTGACGGGGGCCAGCCCGGCGCAGAGCCTGCGCGCGCTGTCGGCCATCTGTTCGGGGGTGCGCCCCTCGGCCAGCCGGATCGGGGCCTTGATCGTCCCGTGCAGCCCGTACTTGCGCGGGGTCGCCGTCAGGTCTGCGATGGCGCGCGGCAGGTCTTCGATTTCGGGGTGGGTTACGCCGCAGCCTTCCTGGAGGTCCCAGCCAAGCCAAGCGGCGCCGAACTCGGCCAACGGGCCGGGCTCTGGTGCGTAATAAATCGCGTAACGGTTGAATTCTGACATCATAACAATTGGGTCCGCTCGTGGTTCATCCTCGCTACCGGGTGGGGGATGACAGGACCATGTCAAAAGCGACCGCTTACGTCAGGTGACCGGTGGTGGCGCTTATCCGGGCGGCAGCCACGGGCGTTTGCCTATTCCGCAGGCTGAAAACCAGTGATGAGCTGGCGCAGGCCCAAAGCGGCCCCGGCAAAGATCGCCGCGAAGGTCAGCGGGGCGGACCAGGCGAGCACGGAAAAAGCGGACACGCCCTGTCCGATTGTGCACCCCATGGCAACAACGGCCCCTGCGCCCATGAGCACGGCGCCGGTGATCTGGCGCCGCAGTTCGCGCGGATCCTCGCAGGCTTCCCAACGGAACCGGCCCTGGCTGAAGGACCCGGCGAAGGCGCCGAGCGCCACCCCCAGAACCGAGCCGACGGAGAAGGAGAGATCGGACACCGCCCCGGTCATGGCGAAGAGGAGCGTCTCCCCCAGAGGGGCCGAGAAGGAATGCGACACGACCGGCAGGGCCGCAAAGCCGTGATGCGCGATCCAGCTGGTGCCGACCCAGCCGCTGAGGATCGCCGCCGCCACCACGGCCGACCAGAAGAGGGCGCGGCCGTCGCGGAGGAAGTCGCGTGAGGCCAGCACGCCCGCGCAGATCGCGAGGCCGAGGGCGAGGCCCGTGGCCCAGACCGGCGCGCCTGTCTGTGCGGCGATCATATGGGCGAGGCCGGGTACCGGGTCGCCGGGGGTGACGGGTTGCTGGTGGAAGAGGCTGTCGCGCAGCCCGGCCAGCGGCCCGCGCAGCACGAGGTAGGAGGTCAGCCCCATGACCAGAACGATCACGAAGGCCCGCAGGTCGCCGCCGCCCAGCCGGGCGATCGCCCCGAAGCCGCAGTTGCCCGCAAGCGCCATGCCATAGCCGAAGGTCAGCCCGCCGAGGATCGCGGCCACGGGCATCCAGCGGATCGAGAGGTAGAAGGTGTCGGCGGGGGCAAAGAGCCCCGCGCCCATCAGCCCGAAGGCCCCCACGACGGAGAGGCCGATGGCAAGCCCCCACATCCGCATCCGCCGCGACGACCCGCCATAGAGCAGGTCCTCGATTGCGCCGAGGGTGCAAAACCGCCCGAGCCGTGCCGCAAGGCCCAGCATCACGCCTCCGGCCAGGCCGATCAGCGCGGCAAGGGCCGGTTCTCCAAGTGCCAGTACGTCCATGCCCGATCCTCCCCATCCGACATGTGGTCCGCGGCGCGGCCGCGGTCAGTCACCTCGCGGGCACCGCCCCCTCCCGGGCGGCGCGGCACGGGCGTGTCTCAGTCGCAGAACAATTCGTAGACGAGTTCGAGCACCCGCTTCGGCTTGTCATCCGCGAGGCTGTAGTAGATCGCCTTGCCCTCGCGCCGGGGCACGACGAGGCCCTCAAGTCGCAGCCGCGACAGCTGCTGCGAGACGGCGGCCTGCCGGGCCGAGAGCAGGTTTTCCAGCTCGGTCACCGATTTCTCGCCGGTGACGAGGTGGCACAGGATCATCAGGCGGCCTTCGTGGCTCACCGCCTTGAGAAAATTCGAGGCGCGGGTGGCGTTGTCCACCATTCGGTCCATTTCGGCGTCCGAGAGGCTCTCGTCGAAGACGGGCAGGGTTGTCTCTTCGACGGATTTCGGGGCGGCTCCGGTCTGCATTGCGACGGTCACTTCCAGAATTTCCCTTTCGAAACAGAGTATACTAAATTCGGCGAGAGGCCAGCGGCTAGCTCGCTCTATCAGTATCCGTTTGCTCGGAAAGCATCTTTTCGAGCAGCCCCCAGAAGAAGTCTTCCCCCGGGTAGCCTTCGATCCGGCCCAGTTCGGTGCCCTCGTCCACGAGGATGAAGGTCGGGGTGAAGACCACGGGCCGGGCAAAGGTGACGCCCTCGGGCGGGGCCTCGGAGATGTCCATGCGAACCAGCGGCGCGCTCTCGCCGGCGGCGGTCTTGGGGTAGATCGGCGCGATGGTGCGGTTCCATGCCGCGCAATAGGCGCAGCCGGGGCGTTCGACCATGATCAGGTCCAGCGCGGCGGCACCGCCCGGCGCCAGACAGGCGACGAGGGCGAGGGCCGGGGCGATGGCCGGGACGAGAGCAGGCAGAAGGCGCATGGGCCGGTGTCCTATGAAGCGGGGCTGGCCCGGACGGCCCACCGGATGGCAGCAGGCCGGGCTGGCGTCAAAGAGGTGCATCGTCGCATCGTGGCGGATTGACGGGCGGCTGACAATCTATCTAATGTGAATATGTTTATGGCTCAAGGGTAGGGAGGCCCTCGTGCTGGAAATCTCTTATCTCGGCGCGGCGCTTGCCGGGCTTTTGTCCTTTTTCACCCCCTGCATTCTGCCGATGGTGCCGTTTTACCTGTGCTACATGGCCGGGCTCTCCATGTCCGAGTTGCAGGGCGACGGGGACATCGCGCCCGGCGCGCGCAAGCGGCTGGTGCTGTCCGCTGTGGCCTTCGCGCTTGGCGTGACCTCGATCTTCGTGATGCTGGGGATGGGGGCGACGGCGCTGGGGCAGGCCTTTGCCCAGTGGAAGCAGCCGCTGTCCTATGTCGCCGCCGGGATCCTGCTGCTCTTCGGGCTGCATTTCCTTGGCGTGATACGCATCCCGCTGCTCTACCGCGAAGCCCGCCTCGAATCGAAGGCCGAGCCGACGACCCTGCTGGGCGCCTATGTCATGGGGCTGGCCTTCGGCTTCGGCTGGACGCCCTGCGTCGGTCCGGCGCTGGCCTCGATCCTGATGATCGCCTCGGGCATGGGGGACCTCTGGCGCGGGGCGCTGCTGCTGCTGGTCTACGGGATCGGGATGACCGCGCCCTTCGTCATCGCGGCGCTCTTCGCGCGGCCGTTCCTGGCCTGGGTCGGGCGCAACCGCCGCTACATGGGATACGTCGAGAAGGCGATGGGGGCGATGCTGATCCTCTTCGCCCTGCTGATCGCCACCAATACCGTCAACCTGATCGCGGACTGGCTGATCCGCACCTTCCCCGGCTTCCTGAACGTCGGGTGAGGCCTGCTTGCCCCCGCAAGCGGATGGCCCAGAGGAGGAGAGACCATGAAACACGTTCTGATCGCCATGGGCACGGCGCTGGCGCTGGCCAGCGGTGCCGCCGCCGCCACGCTGGGCGATGACGGGCTGCACAAGGCGCCCTGGATGCGCGACACCTTCAAGGACCTGCGCGAGGATCAGGCAGAGGCGCAGGCCGAGGACCGCCGCCTGCTGGTGATCGTCGAGCAGCGCGGCTGCATCTACTGCACCAAGATGCACAACGAGGTCTTTCCCCAGCCCGAGATCGAGAGCCTGCTGATGGACAAGTACTTCGTCGTGCAGATCAACATGTTCGGCGACGTCGAGGTGACCGACTTCGACGGGGAAACCCTGCCCGAGAAGGACATGGTCCGCAAATGGGGCCTGATGTTCACGCCCACGATGATGATGTTCCCGACGGAGGTGCCCGAGGGGCTGTCCGCCGCGCGGGCCGCCGCCGTCACCATGCCCGGCGCCTTCGGCAAGAGCACGACCTTCGACCTTCTGACCTGGGTTCTGGACGAGGGCTACACCGGCGACGAGCCGTTCCAGAAGTACCACGCGCGGATGATCGAAGAGCGGCAATCTTCGAAATGAAATCTTCGCAGTTGCAGCAATTATAAGTAAATTCGCGTTATTGAATTTGATGTTGCGTGGTTGTGTCGCTCCGCCTATGGTGAGCGGGAGGACGCGACCGAAAAGGTAGCTGAGGGAGGAAAAATGACACGCAAGTTGATGCCGATGGCCTTCGTGCTGGCGGCAGGGGCGGCCACGTCCCTGGCGGCAGCGGAGGTAGCCCCGACCGACGTGGTCTACGATGACTACGGCGCGATCGAGGCGCCGCTGACGGATGCGCCGACCAGCCTCGAGGATGGGGCCAAGGTCATGACCACCCGGAGCATGGGCAACTGCGTGGCCTGCCACGCGGTGACGGCGCTGGAAAGCGCCCCGTTCCATGGCGAGGTGGGTCCGTCGCTCGACGGTGTCGCGGACCGCTGGTCCGTGGCCGAACTGCGCGGGATCGTCGCGAATGCCAAGAAGACCTACGACGGCACGATCATGCCGGCGTTCTACAAGACCAGCGGCTACATCCGCCCCGGCGACGCCTTCACCGGCAAGGCCGCTGCGGAACCGCTGCCGCCCCTGCTGACCGCCCAGCAGATCGAGGATGTTGTCGCCTTCCTGACGACTCTCAAAGAGTGACCCGGAAGGCCTGATCGAGGAGATGACAATGCAGATTACCCGACGCGACACGCTGGCCCTCGGCCTCGGCGCCGCCGCGCTGACGATCCTTCCGTTCCGCGTGAACGCGGCTGCGGATGACAAAATCGCGGAATTCACCGGCGGCGCGGACACGTCCGGCACCGGCCTGACCCTGACCGCCCCCGAGATCGCGGAAAACGGCAACACCGTTCCGATCAGCGTCTCGGCCCCCGGCGCGACGGCGATCCTGGTGCTGGCCACCGGCAACCCGACCCCGGGCGTTGCGACCTTCACCTTCGGCCCGCTGGCCGGCTCGCAGGATGCCTCGACCCGCATCCGTCTGGCCGGGACGCAGGACGTGGTGGCGATCGCCAAGATGGCCGACGGCAGCTTTGCCAAGGCCTCCAGCACCGTCAAGGTGACCATCGGCGGCTGCGGCGGCTGAGCTCAGGAAAGAGGATCAAGACAATGGCATCTGGTGTGAAACCCCGGGTGAAAGCCCCGAAAACCGCATCCGCTGGCGAAGTGGTCACGATCAAGACCCTGATCAGCCACCCGATGGAAAGCGGTCAGCGCAAGGACGGGAACGGCAATCCGATCCCCCGGTCCATCATCAACCGCTTCACCTGCGAGTTCAACGGCGAGAGCGTCGTGGACATCGCGATGGAGCCGGCGATCTCGACCAACCCCTACTTCGAATTCGACGCCAAGGTTCCCGAAAGCGGCGAGTTCAAGTTCACCTGGTACGACGACGACGGGTCTGTCTACGAGGACACGAGCGCGGTGACGGTGTCCTGAGGGACACCGAACATTCAGGGAGGAGCAACGCATGACAAGAACGAAGCTGACCCGGACGAGGTTGGGCGCGACGCTGGGGCTGCTCGGCGGCCTCGCCGTCGCCGCGCCCCTTGCCGCGGACGAGAATGCGGACCTGGTGATCAACGGCGATCTCAAGATCACCGTGCGCGCCGAGGCCCCCGCCCATCTGGACGGTGCCCTGTCGGAGATCACCTCCGGCTGGATCTACCGCTCGGATGAGACGCAACAACTGGAAATGGACGACTTCGACAACCCGGGCATGATCTTCGTCGATCAGGCCATGGATGTCTGGGGCACGCCCGATGGCACCGAGGGCAAGAGCTGCGCCTCCTGCCACGACGATCCGGCGCAGAGCATGGCCGGTGTCCGCGCGGTCTATCCGAAGTGGAACGAGGAGGCCGGCGAGGTGCGGACCCTCGCCATGCAGATCAACGCCTGCCGTGAAAGCCGCATGGGCGCCGAGAAGTGGGACATCGTGAAGTCCGACATGGTGAACATGGAGGCGCTGATCGCGGTGCAATCCCGCGGGATACCGGTCAACGTGGCGATCGACGGCCCCGCCCGGGAGACCTGGGAGAAGGGCAAGGAGATCTACTACACCCGCTATGGCCAGCTCGAACTGGCCTGTGCGAACTGCCACGAGGACAACTACGGCAATTACATCCGCGCCGACCACCTGTCCCAGGGCCAGATCAACGCCTTCCCGGCCTATCGCCTGAAGAACGCCAAGCTGAACGCGGTGCAGGATCGCTTCAAGGGCTGCGTGCGCGACACCCGCGCCGAGACCTTCAAGCCCGGCAGCCCCGAGTTCAACGCGCTGGAACTCTACGTCGCCAGCCGTGGCAACGGCCTTTCGGTCGAAGGGCCCTCGGTCCGCAACTGACATCGGCCTTGGCCAGACAGCGGCCTGACAACGGCCCGAAACGAGTCCCCCCCTTCCGCCCCGGCGGGAGGGGATCTGTTCCCTGCATCCTGACGCCTGTTTCCAGACGCCCTACGACGGAGCCCGTCCCATGATCTCCCGCCGCGATTTCCTTCAGGTTTCCATGGCCGCCTCGGCCCTGCTGGGCGCCTCCGGCTTTGGCAGCTGGTCGCGTCTGGCCGCGCAGCAGGCGCTGACGCAGGACCAGCTGCTGCAGTTCGACACCTTCGGGAATGTCTCGCTGATCCATGTCACCGACATCCACGCGCAGCTCAAGCCGCTCTATTTCCGCGAGCCTTCGGTGAACCTCGGGGTGGGGGGCAACAAGGGCGCGGTGCCCCATGTCACCGGCGCCGACTTCCGCAAGCTCTATGGCATCGACGACGGCTCGCCCTCGCATTACGCGCTTTCCTCGGGGGATTTCGCGGCGCTGGCGGGGATGTACGGCAAGGTCGGCGGCATGGACCGCGTGGCCACCGTGATCAACGCCATCCGCGCCGACCGGCCCGATGCGCTGCTGCTGGACGGCGGCGATACGTGGCACGGCTCCTACACCTGCCTCAAGACCGAGGGGCAGGACATGGTCAACGTGATGAACGCGCTCAAGCCCGACGCGATGACGTTCCACTGGGAATTCACCCTCGGCTCCGCCCGCGTGCAGGAACTGGTGGAGGGGCTGCCCTTCGCCGCCCTTGGCCAGAACATCTTTGACGCGGAATGGGACGAACCGGCCGAACTCTTCAAGCCTTACGAGTTCTACGAGACCGGCGGCGTAAAGGTCGCCGTCATCGGGCAGGCCTTCCCCTATATGCCGATCGCCAACCCCGGCTGGATGTTCCCGGAATACTCCTTCGGCATCCGGGACGAGCACATGCAGCAGATGGTGGACGAGGTCCGCGCACAGGGCGCCGAACTGGTCGTCTGCCTCAGCCACAACGGCTTCGACGTGGACAAGAAGATGGCGGGCGTGGTGAAGGGGATCGACGTGATCCTCACCGGCCACACCCATGACGCGCTGCCCGAGCCGGTGCTGGTGGGCGAGACGATCCTGATCGCCTCCGGCTCCAACGGCAAGTTCGTCTCCCGTGTCGATCTGGACGTGCGCGACGGACGGATGATGGGCTTCCGCCACAAGCTGATCCCGATCTTCGCGGACGTGATCACCCCGGACGCGGAGGTTGCCGCGCTGATCGACGAACAGCGCGCGCCCTTCGAGGCCGAGATGAGCGAGGTCATCGGCCAGACCGAGGGGCTTCTGTACCGCCGGGGCAACTTCAACGGCACATGGGACGACCTGATCTGCGATGCACTGCTTTCCGAGCGGGACGCGCAGATCGCCATGTCGCCCGGCGTCCGCTGGGGCCCGTCGCTGGTGCCGGGGCAGGACATCACCCGCGAGGATATCTTCAACGTCACCTCCATGAGCTACGGCAAGGCCTACCGCTCCGAGATGACGGGCGAGTTCATCAAGGTGATCCTCGAGGACGTGGCGGACAACATCTTCAACCCCGATCCCTACTACCAGCAGGGCGGCGACATGGTGCGCATCGGGGGCATGGGCTACCGGATCGACGTGTCAAAACCGCAGGGCGAGCGCATCAGCGAGATGACCCTTCTGGCCACAGGCGAGCCGATCGACCCGGCCAAGTCCTACGTCGTGGCGGGCTGGGCCAGCGTGAACGAGGGCACCGAGGGGCCGCAGATCTGGGACGTGGTGGAAAGCCACATCTCCAAGCTGGGCACCGTCCCGCCCATCGACCGCGACAGCGTCACGGTGACCGGAACCTGATCCCGGCCGCCCCGCAGCGCCGGGGCGGCCCCACGACATGCGCGTGCCAAATTTTTTTGGCCCAATGAATGCACAATGATGAATGCGATGATTTGTAACAGATTGAGGAGGTCAGCCAGATGAGTGAGACATCCAAGGGCAAGCGCCCCTCCCGCCGGGCGTTCCTGAAGGGCGCCGCTGGCGGGGCAGGGGCGGCGGTACTGGGTGCGGGGGCCGCACGGGCCGCCGGACCCGATCCGCTGATCACCGAGGTGCAGCCCTGGGCGCAGGCCCTGGGCGACGGGGTGGACGCGACGCCCTACGGGCTGCCCATCGAATACGAGGCGGACGTGATCCGGCGCAACGTGCCCTGGCTCACGGCGGACCCGATCAGCTCGATCAACTTCACGCCGATCCACGCGCTTGACGGCACGATCACCCCGCAGGGCTGTGCCTTCGAACGGCACCACTCCGGCGCCATCGAGCTGCGCAAGGAAGATTACCGGCTGATGATCAACGGCCTCGTGGATCAGCCGCTGGTCTTCACCTATGCCGATCTGGAACGCTTCCCGCGCGAAAACCACGTCTACTTCTGCGAATGCGCGGCCAACACCGGCATGGAATGGGCAGGTGCGCAACTGAACGGCGCGCAGTTCACCCATGGCATGATCCACAACATGGAATACACCGGCGTTCCCCTGCGCGCCCTGCTGGAAGAGGCGGGCGTGCAGCCGGAGGGCAAGTGGGTCTATGTCGAGGGGGCGGATGCCTCGTCCAACGGCCGCTCGATCCCGATGGAAAAGGCGCTCGACGACGTGCTGGTGGCCTTCAAGGCCAACGGCGAGGCGCTGCGCAAGGAGCACGGCTATCCCGTGCGCCTCGTGGTGCCGGGCTGGGAAGGCAACATGTGGGTCAAATGGCTCCGCCGGATCGAAGTGGGCGACCAGCCGTGGGAGAGCCGCGAGGAGACCTCCAAGTACACCGACACGCTGGCCGACGGCACCAGCCGCAAGTTCACCTGGGTGATGGATGCGAAATCCGTCGTGACCTCCCCCAGCCCGCAATCGCCGATCACCCACGGCAAGGGGCCGCTGGTGATCACCGGCCTCGCGTGGTCGGGGCGCGGCGCGATCACCCGGGTCGATGTCTCCAAGGACGGTGGCAAGACATGGGAAACCGCCCGCCTTGCCAAGCCCGGCGAGAAAATGGCGCTGACCCGCTTCTACCTCGACACCACATGGGACGGCGAGGAGATGCTGCTGCAATCCCGCGCCATGGACGACACCGGCTATGTCCAGCCGACCAAGACCCAGCTGCGCGAGGTGCGCGGCGAGAACTCGGTCTATCACAACAACTGCATCCAGACGTGGTGGGTGAAACCGACCGGGGAGGCCGAAAATGTCGAAGTTTCCTAAGCTTGCTGCCGCGCTGCTGCTGACGGGCCTCGCGCTGCCCGCGCAGGCCGAGACGCTGGGGCTGGGCCGTCCGGCCCTGCCGGAAGAGATCGCGGCATGGGATCTCGACGTGCGTCCCGACGGGCTGGGCCTGCCGGAAGGCTCCGGCGATGTCTGGACCGGGGACGAGGTCTTCTCCGAACGCTGCGCCTCCTGCCACGGTGACTTCGCCGAGGGCCGGGGCAACTGGCCCAAGCTGGCGGGCGGGCAGGGCACCCTCGATCACAAGGACCCGCTCAAGACCGTGGGCAGCTACTGGCCCTATCTCTCAACCGTCTGGGACTACGTGCACCGCTCGATGCCCTTCGGCGACGCGCAGAGCCTGACCGCCGATGAGGTCTATGCCATCGTGGCCTATATCCTCTACTCCAACGACATCGTGGGCGATGATTTCACCCTGTCGAAGGAGACCTTCTCGGAGGTGGTGCTGCCCAACACCGACGGCTTCATCGTCGATGACCGGGCCGAGACGGAATACGCCGCCTTCTCGGGCGAGCCCTGCATGACCGACTGCAAGGACACGGTCGAGATCACCATGCGCGCCGCCGTGCTGGATGTGACGCCCGACACGGAGGAGGCCGCGACTACGCCCGTGGTCGAGGCAGCGGTCGAGACGCCTGCTGCCGAAACCCCCGCCGCTGAAACGCCTGCCGTTGAAGCCCCGGCCACGCCGGAGCCCGCCGCCGCGCCCATGCCGGACCCGACCCTCGTGGCCGATGGCGAGAAGGTGTTCCGCAAGTGCAAGGCCTGTCACGAGGTCGGTGCCGGGGCCAAGAACCGCACCGGGCCCGAGCTGAACGGCATCGTCGGGCGCGCCGTCGGCGCGGTGGACGGCTTCCGCTACTCCAAGCCGATGGAGGAGATGGGCGCCTCGGGCACGATCTGGTCGATGGAGGAACTGCACGCCTTCCTCGCCAATCCGAAGAAGCACCTGAAGGGCACCAAGATGTCCTTCCCGGGCCTCAAGAAGGACGCCGACATCGACGCCGTCATCGCCTACCTGCAGGCCAACGGCGGCTGATCCCCGCCAGAAACCGTCCCGGTCCACCGCCATGGCGGGCCGGGTGCCTCCCGGCCCCACGGGGCCGGGCCCTGTCGCGGCCGGGCCTTCCGCCCCTTCACCCCGTCCGCGCGAAAGGGCGGCGCCCCCGTGGCGCCGCCCATTTTCCTTTTGCTGCCGCGCGCCCCGGCGCTGCCTCCCACTTGGCACGCTATTCACCATGGACACGAGATTTCGCCGCCCGGCCTTGCAGCCGGTCAGGTGCGTGACTAAGACTCTGTTAGGACCTGATCACTAGGGGTCAGGCAACCAGATGAGGCGGGGCCAGAATGCGCGATCCTATTGACCATTATATGAACAACCTCGTGCCGATGGTGGTGGAGCAGACCAGCCGTGGCGAACGGGCCTACGACATTTTCTCGCGCCTGCTGAAGGAGCGGATCATCTTCCTCTCCGGGCCGGTGCACGACGGGATGTCCTCGCTGATCGTGGCGCAACTGCTGCACCTCGAGGCCGAGAACCCCTCGAAAGAGATTTCCATGTACATCAACAGCCCGGGCGGTGTCGTGACCGCGGGCCTGTCGATCTACGACACGATGCAGTACATCAAGCCCAAGGTCTCGACCCTCGTGGTCGGTCAGGCCATGTCGATGGGCTCGCTGCTGCTGGCCGGCGGGGCCGAGGGCATGCGCTTCTCGCTGCCCAACTCCGAGATCATGGTCCACCAGCCTTCCGGCGGTTACCAGGGCCAGGCGACGGATATCCTGATCCACGCCGAGCACACGAAGAAACTGAAAGAGCGGCTCAACCGTATCTATGTCAAGCACACCGGCCAGACCTACGAAGACGTGGTCGATGCGCTTGAGCGGGACCGCTTCATGTCGGCCGAAGAGGCCAAGGATTGGGGCCTGATCGACGAGATCGTCGAGAGCCGGGACAAGGGCCCGGAAACCGACGGCAAGTGACGACCCCGGCGTCACGAAGGGGTTTGTGACGCATTTTTGACGTTGTGGAGCCGGTAGTGCTGTCCTACTCTGTCCTTTAACAGGCGGAAGGGGCGGTACGCCGGCCCCTCAAAGGCCCCGGAACCGGGGGAAAGGTGCGCAAAATGGCGAACAATTCGGGTGGCGACAGCAAGAACACGCTCTACTGCAGCTTCTGCGGGAAGAGCCAGCACGAGGTGCGCAAGCTGATTGCAGGGCCGACCGTGTTCATTTGCGACGAATGCGTCGAACTCTGCATGGACATCATCCGCGAAGAGACCAAGGCCACCGGCCTGAAGAGCTCTGACGGCGTGCCGACCCCGCAGGAAATCTGCGGCGTGCTGGATGATTACGTCATCGGCCAGAAGATCGCCAAGCGCGTTCTCTCCGTGGCCGTGCACAACCACTACAAACGTCTGAACCACTCGTCCAAGGCGGGCGACATCGAACTGTCGAAGTCGAACATCCTGCTGATCGGCCCGACCGGCTGCGGCAAGACGCTGCTGGCGCAGACGCTGGCCCGTATCCTCGACGTGCCTTTCACCATGGCCGACGCCACCACGCTGACCGAAGCGGGCTACGTGGGCGAGGACGTGGAGAACATCATCCTGAAGCTGCTTCAGGCGAGCGAGTACAACGTCGAACGCGCGCAGCGCGGCATCGTCTACATCGACGAGGTCGACAAGATCACCCGCAAATCGGAAAACCCCTCGATCACCCGCGACGTCTCGGGCGAGGGCGTGCAGCAGGCGCTGCTGAAGCTGATGGAAGGCACTGTGGCCTCTGTCCCGCCGCAGGGCGGCCGGAAGCACCCGCAGCAGGAATTCCTGCAGGTGGACACGACCAATATCCTCTTCATCTGCGGCGGCGCCTTCGCCGGTCTCGACCGGATCATCGCGCAGCGCGGCAAGGGCTCGGCCATGGGCTTCGGCGCCGATGTGCGTGACAACGACGATCGCGGCGTGGGTGAACTCTTCAAGGAACTCGAACCCGAGGACCTGCTGAAATTCGGCCTGATCCCGGAATTCGTCGGCCGTCTGCCCGTGCTCGCCACGCTGGAAGACCTCGACGAGGACGCGCTGGTCACCATCCTGACCCAGCCGAAGAACGCACTGGTCAAGCAGTACCAGCGTCTCTTCGAACTGGAGGATACCCAGCTCACCTTCACCGAGGATGCGCTGCTGGCGATCGCGAAACGCGCCATCGCCCGCAAGACCGGCGCCCGCGGCCTGCGGTCGATTCTCGAGGACATCCTTCTCGACACGATGTTCGACCTGCCCGGCATGGAAGGCGTGGAGGAGGTCGTGGTGAACGAGGAGGCCGTGAATTCGGACGCGGCCCCGCTGATGATCTACGCCGACCCCAAGAAGGAAGGCGCAAGCGCCTGATCTCCGGATCGGACCAGACAGCAAGGCCGGGCCCCGCGCCCGGCCTTTCGCGTTTCTGAAGGCCCGTGCACACGCGCAGGCGCCGACAGGGACGCCCCCCGTCTTCATCTTTCCCCGAATACTCAATCCCCGGCGCGCCCCATGGCACAACCTTGCGAGGGCGCCCCCGCCACGTGTCAGGGGACTGGACCTTTGCCCCCTATTGCGCCATATCGGGAAGGAGATCGAAGGAGACATTCCATGGGTATTCTCAACAGCCTGCTGCGCGGCGTCACCTGGTGGAACGGGGCTACGCTGAACACGCTGCTCTACACCCGCCGGCACGGCACGAAGGTGGGCGAGGACGATCAGGGCAATGTCTTCTACCAGACCTCTGACGGCAAGCGCCGCTGGGTGATCTACAACGGCGAGGCCGAGGCCAGCCGCGTGAGCCCCGACTGGCATGGCTGGCTGCACCACACCTACGACGAGGTGCCCACCGACAAGCCGCTGAAGCACAAGGCCTGGGAAAAACCCCACCTCGAGAACCTCACCGGCACCGCGCTGGCCTATGCACCCGCCGGGTCGCTGCGCCGCACGGAGCCTGCGCCGCGCGCCGATTACGAGGCGTGGCAGCCGGAATAAGGCGAGCCTCATGTCCGAAAATACCACAGAAATCGTCGTTGGCGGGGTGGTCGTGGCGATCGCCGCGGGCTTCCTGTTCTACGCGGGCCAGATCGTCGGCCTTGCCGCGCCCTCGGGCAGCTACCCGCTGACCGCTTCCTTCCGCTCGGCCGAAGGGATCAGCACCGGCACCGATGTGCGCCTTGCCGGCGTCAAGGTCGGCACCGTGACAGGCATCGACCTCGATCCGCAGACCTTCCGCGCGGTCACAACCTTCTCGATGTCCAACGGCATCGAGGTGCCCGACGACAGCTCTGTCGTGGTCTCCTCCGAAGGGCTGCTTGGCGGCAACTTCGTCGAGATCCTGCCCGGCGCCTCGGCCTTCAACTATGCCGCGGGCGACGAGATCGTGGACACTCAGGGCTCCGTCAGCCTGATCTCGCTCCTGATGAAATTCGTGGCGGGTGGCGGGGGCGGCGAATGATCCGCGCCCTTCTCGTGGCAGCCCTCAGCCTGACGGCGCTGCCGCTTCAGGCCCAGCAGGTCCAGGAAGCCACCACCACCGGCACCGGCGCCATCCTGCGCGGCCTCGACAAGATCAACGGCAACGTGATCGACATCGACATCCAGAACGGTGGCGTGGCCCGTATGGGCGGCCTTGTCATCCGGATGCGCGAATGCCGCTACCCCGAAGGCAACCAGGCGGGCGACGCCTTCGCCTTCCTCACGGTGACCGAGCCGGAAAAGACCGACGACACGGTCTTCGAGGGCTGGATGATGGCCTCAGCCCCGGCGCTCAACGCCATGGACCACGCGCGCTACGACATCTGGGTCCTGCGCTGCAAAAGCTCCTGACCAGTCGCGGGGCCGGGCCCCGTGAACTTCGCCTCGTATGACAGCGCCTCGGCCAGCTGCCGCCGGTAGGCGGCGCGGCTGATCTCCACCGCGCCCAGGGAGGCGAGGTGGCTGGTCAGGAACTGCGTGTCGAACAGCCGGAAGCCCCCGGCGCGCAACCGGTCCACCAGCCACGCAAGCGCGATCTTCGAGGCGTCCCGGCGGCGGGAGAACATGCTCTCACCAAAGTAGGCCGCCCCCAGCACCACGCCATAGACCCCGCCGATCAGCTGGTCGTCGAGGTCATAGACCTCCAGCGAATGGGCGTGGCCCGCGTCGTGCAGCTGTTGGTAAAGCTCCGCGATCTCGGCGTTGATCCATGTCTCTGGCCGGTCGGCGCAGGCTTCGATCACGCCCGCGAAATCCGTGTCGATCCGCACGCGGTAATCGTCGCGCCGCAGGGTCCGGGCGAGGGAGCGGGAGATGTGGAAGCCGTCGAGCGGGAAGACCCCCCGCCGCTTGGGATCGACCCAGAAAATCTCGGGATCGTCGCGGCCCTCGGCCATGGGAAAGACGCCGGACTGGTATCCGTAGAGCAGAAGCTCCGGTGTCAGCGCGTCGGGGTCCATGGGGGTGTCACCTGCTCCTGTCCGGCCCAGCCTGCCACGGCACGGGGCTTGAGACGAGCGTGATAAGAGGGGAAGCGGGGCAGGGGGCGCCGGGGCGCCCCCGCCGGTGGCGGAAGGGGCTCAGTCTGCCTTGAAGGCAGCTTCGAGCCACTTTTCCAGCCAGTGAATGTTGTAGTTGCCCGTCTGGATGTCAGGCTCGCGCAGCAGCGCGTCGAAGAGCGGCACGGTGTTCTCCACGCCGTCCACGATCAACTCACCAAGCGCGCGGTGCAGGCGGGCGAGGGCCTCGGGCCGGTCGCGGCCGTGCACGATCAGCTTGCCGATGAGGCTGTCGTAATAGGGCGGGATCGAGTAGCCGTCGTAGAGCGCGCTGTCCATCCGCACGCCAAGGCCGCCGGGCGCATGGTAATGCGAGATCCGGCCCGGGCGGGGCGCGAAATCGGGCAGGCGTTCGGCGTTGATCCGCACTTCGATGGCGTGGCCGTTGATCGTCAGATCGTCCTGGCTGAAGGACAGCGGATAGCCCTCTGCCACGCGGATCTGCTCGCGCACGAGGTCCACGCCGAAGATCGCCTCGGTCACCGGGTGTTCCACCTGAAGACGGGTGTTCATCTCGATGAAGTAGAACTCGCCGTTCTCGTAGAGGAACTCGATCGTGCCGGCACCGGCGTAGTTGATCTTGGCCACCGCGTCCGAGCAGACCTTGCCGATGGCGGCGCGCTCTTCCGGGGTGATGATCGGGCCGGGGGCCTCTTCGAAGACCTTCTGGTGGCGCCGCTGGAGCGAACAGTCCCGCTCGCCCAGATGGACCGCCTTGCCCTTGCCGTCACCGAAGACCTGGATCTCGATGTGGCGCGGGGTTGTGAGGTACTTCTCGATATAGACTTCGTCGTTGCCGAAGGCCGCCTTGGCTTCCGAGCGCGCGGTGGAGAAGGCGCGTTCGATGTCCTTCTCGCTCTGCGCCACCTTCATGCCGCGACCACCGCCACCGGCGGTGGCCTTGATGATCACCGGATAGCCGATCTCGGCCCCGATCTGCTTGGCGGTGGCGACGTCGGGCACGCCCCCGTCCGAGCCGGGCACGCAGGGCACGCCGAGCGCCTTCATCGTGTCCTTGGCGGTGATCTTGTCGCCCATGATGCGGATGTGTTCCGCGGTGGGGCCGATGAAGGTGATGCCGTGATCCTCGAGGATCTGCACGAAGGCCGCGTTTTCCGACAGGAAACCATAGCCCGGGTGGATCGCCTGAGCGCCGGTCACTTCGCAGGCCGCGATGATCGAGGGGATGCGCAGGTAGCTGTCGGTCGAGGAGGGCGGGCCGATGCAGACGCTTTCGTCCGCCATCCGCACGTGCATCGCATCCGCATCGGCGGTGGAATGCACGGCGACGGTCTTGATGCCCATCTCGCGCGCGGCGCGGATGACGCGGAGCGCGATTTCGCCCCGGTTGGCAATAAGGATTTTATCGAACATGGGCACGGGCCTTATTCGATGATCATCAGGGGGGTGCCGAACTCCACCGCGCCGCCGTCTTCGACGAGGATGCGTTTCACCACGCCGGCCCGGGGGGCGGGGATGTGGTTCATGGTTTTCATGGCTTCGACGATCAGCAGGGTGTCGCCTTCATCCACCGTGGCGCCGACCTTGGCAAAGGCGGGCGCACCGGGTTCGGGCGCCAGATAGACGGTGCCGACCATGGGCGAGGTCACGGCGCCGGGGTGGCTGGCGGGGTCTTCCGCTTCGCTTGCTGCGGCGGCCGGTGCGGCGGCTGCTGCGGCGGGGGCGGCAGCAGGGGCCGGGGCCGCGACGGGGGCGGCATAGGTCACCGGGGCGGCTTCCATCTTGCGGCTGACGCGGACGTTCAGGCTGTCGTCCTCGCCGTAGTCGCGCTTGACCTGCAGTTCGGTCAGGTCGTTGTCGCGCAGCAGTTCGGCCAGCGCCTTGATGAAGGCCACATCCGCGTCATGCGTGTTATTGGTCATGGGTTCCTCGATCGCTACATCGGCGGCCAGTGCAGTTTGGCTCTTGCAGGTGGCCCTTGTTCACGTGCGCTTATAGGCGAAGCGATCCGCAGTGAAAAGAAGGCGGAAACGCATTCGTGAGTACCAACTCGCAGGGACAGGGATGCGAAATGGCCGCCCCGGTCTCCCGGAGCGGCCTTTCAGCTCTCTCGATTGCCCTGTGGGGCTGCGGTTACGAGCGACCGAAGGCGACGATCTCGCTGTCTTCGACAGCCTGAGCGGTCTCCTTGTCGTACTCGGCCATGCTCTTCAGCTGTTCCTCGGTGTAGCCGAAGGCGGTGACATTTTCACCTTCCACGTCGAGGTCGGTCAGCGGCAGGGCCACTTCGTGCTCGCCGAGGCCAAGGAAACCGCCGACACCGATCACGGCCATCACTTCGTTGTTCACGCGAATGAACTGGTCGATCTCGCCGATCTCCTCACCGGCCGAGCTCATCACCTCGGTGCCGACCATCGAACCGGCTTCCACTTCGACGGCATTGGCCATCTCGGTGCCCGGGGTCATCTCGGTGGTGTCCTCGGTCACGGCCAGATCGGTGGAGCTGTCCGCTTCGACGGCGGTGTCGTCCTCCATCGCGTTCTCGGCGCTCTGCTGCAGCTCCGAGGCTTCCTCGGCGATCTTGTCACCGGTGGCATCGGCCGCATCGGCCGTAGCTTCGGCACCGTTCTCGATGCTCTCGCCGGCGCTTTCCGCCATGTCGGTGGCGGCATCCGCACCGTCTTCGAGGGCTTCGCCCGTGGCGTCGATCGCGTTGCCGGTGGCATCGGCTGCCTTATCCATAAGGCTTTCGTCTTCCACCTCGGCAGCGGTCTGGTTCTGCAGCGTGACGCTGGTGTCGGAGCTGTCGGTGGACATCTCCGTCTCCGTGGTCACGTCAGCCGTTTGGGCGGCAACCGGGCCCGAAACAAGTGCAAGGGCGGCCGCACCGGAGAGCAGGATTGCTTTCACATTGGTCATGGTCGTACTCCTCATGGTTGTCATATCCATCTGGGCAGACAACACGCGCCCCACTGTCCGGTTCCGGCAATTATTTTCGGGTGTTTCGGGAACCGGCAGACCCTTGCCGGTCCATCCCGCGCAACAGGGCGTTAAGGAATCAGGCGTAAAACGCAGAGAGGGCCGGCGTGATGGCCGGCCCTGTACGTTGTCCTCGCGGACGTTGATGACGGAACGATCCCGGCTTGCCTCCTTGTCCGCAACACGCTGGCCTCCCTCTCGGCAGGGCGTGTTGCGGGGAGGCGCAGCCTCAGCGGTTCATGCGGTTGTCGATCAGGTCGTCGACCACCGCCGGGTCCGCCAGCGTGGAGGTGTCGCCAAGCGCGCCGAAGTCGTTTTCGGCGATCTTGCGCAGGATGCGGCGCATGATTTTGCCCGAACGCGTCTTGGGCAGGCCGGGGGCCCACTGGATCAGGTCGGGCTTGGCGATCGGGCCGATCTCGGTCCGGACCCAGGTTTCGAGCTCCTTGCGCAGCTCGTCCGACGGATCGACCCCGTTCATCAAGGTGACATAGGCATAGATGCCCTGACCCTTGATGGCGTGGGGGTAGCCGACCACGGCGCTCTCCGCGACCTTGGAGTGGGCGACGAGGGCGGATTCGACCTCGGCCGTCCCCATCCGGTGGCCGGAGACGTTGATCACGTCATCCACGCGCCCGGTGATCCAGTAGTAGCCATCCGCATCGCGGCGGCAGCCGTCACCGGAGAAGTAGTAGCCCTTGTAGTCCGAGAAGTAGGTCTTCTCGAACCGCTCGTGGTCGCCCCAGACCGTGCGCATCTGCGCCGGCCAGCTGTCCTTGAGGCAGAGCACGCCCTCGCATTCCGTCTCCTCGATCTCGGTGCCGGAATGGGCGTCCAGGACCACCGGCTGCACGCCGAAGAAGGGCGTCGTGGCAGAGCCGGGCTTGGCCGCGGTCGCGCCGGGCAGGGGGGTCAGCAGGTGACCGCCGGTTTCCGTCTGCCACCAGGTGTCGACGATGGGGCATTTGCCCTTGCCGACCACGTCGTTGTACCAGTTCCAGGCTTCCGGGTTGATCGGCTCGCCCACGGTGCCCAGCACCTTGAGGCTGCTCAGGTCGTATTTCTCGACCCACTCGGTCCCCTGGCCCATCAGCGCGCGGATCGCGGTGGGGGCGGTGTAGAACTGGTTCACCGAATGCTTCTCGCAGACGGCCCAGAACCGGCCCGCATCGGGGTAGGTGGGCACGCCCTCGAACATCAGCGTGGTGGCGCCATTGGCCAGCGGGCCATAGACGATGTAGCTGTGGCCGGTGACCCAGCCCACGTCCGCGGTGCACCAGTAGACGTCGCCGTCGTGGTAGTCGAAGACCAGTTCATGGGTCATCGCGGCATAGACGAGGTAGCCGCCGGTGGTGTGCACGACGCCCTTGGGCTGCCCGGTGGAGCCGGAGGTGTAGAGGATGAAGAGCGGGTCTTCCGCGTCCATCTCCACCGGCGCGCAATAGTCGTCGGCCTCGAGCGCGAGTTCGTTGTAATCGTGGTCGCGGCCCTCGATCCAGGTGGTCTGGCCGCCGGTGCGGCGCACCATCAGCACCTTCACCGTGTCCTTGCAGTGCAGCAGGGCGGCGTCGGTGTTGGATTTCAGCGGGGTCTGGCGACCGCCACGCGGGGCATAGTCGGCAGTGATGACGACCTTGGCGTCACAGCCGTTGATCCGCGCGCCAAGCGCATCGGGCGAGAAGCCGGCGAAGACGATGGAGTGAATGGCGCCGATGCGCGTGCAGGCCAGCATGGCATAGGCGGCCTCGGGGATCATCGGCAGGTAGATCACCACCCGGTCGCCCTTGCGCACGCCCATGTCGCTGAGGATGTTGGCCATCCGGCAGACGCGGCGGTGCAGGTCGCGGTAGGTGATCGACTGGGCCTGTTCGGCCGGATCGTCGGGCTCGAAGATGATCGCGGCCTGGTTGCCGCGCTTGGCGAGGTGCCGGTCGATGCAATTCGCGGACACGTTCAGCGTGCCGTCCTCGAACCACTTGATCGAGACTTCGCCGAGGGTGAAGTTGGTGTCCTTCACCTTGGTAAAGGGCTTCATCCAGTCGATCCGCTGCGCCTGGTCAGCCCAGAAGCCCTCGGGGTCCGCGATCGAGGCCTTGTACATCTCGGCGTATTTCGCCGCATCGATGTGGGCATTCGCCGCAAATTCCGCACTGGGAGGATAGGTCTGGTCCGTCATGTTGACTTTGCCTTCACTTGGGTTTCGAACATTGGTGTGACCCCGCGAGGCGCCCGTCCTGCGGGCCCCGCGCGGGAATTCTTCAGATGGCGAGGTATTCGGCCCGCAGTTCCTCGTTGCCCAGCACCTCTGCCGCGGTGCCGTCGAAGACGATGGAGCCGGTGTCGAGGATCACCGCGCGGTCGGCCAGTTCCAGCGCGCGCACGGCGTTCTGCTCGACGATGATCGTGGTGATGCCCTGTTCCTTGATGATCCGCAGCGTGCGCTCGATCTCATCGACGATGACAGGGGCGAGGCCCTCGTAGGGTTCGTCCAGCAGCAGCACCTTGATGTCGCGCGACAGGGCCCGGGCGATGGCCAGCATCTGCTGTTCGCCGCCCGAGAGGGTCACGCCCTCCTGCTTGCGGCGTTCGCCGAGGCGCGGGAAGAGGTCATAGAGCCGGTCGATCGACCAGCCGATGGGCGGGGCGATCTGGGCCAGCTGCAGGTTTTCCTCCACCGTCAGGCCGGGAATGATGCAGCGATCCTCGGGCACCAGCCCGATGCCGGATTGTGCGGCCTGCCAGCTGGACATCGTGTGCAGCGGTGCGTGATCCAGCCAGATCTCGCCCCGGGTGACGGCGGGGCTGTCCATCCGCGCGATGGCCCTGAGGGTCGAGGTCTTGCCCGCCCCGTTACGTCCCAGCAGGGCGAGGATCTCGCCCTCGTGCACGTTGAAGCTGACGTTCTGGACGATGTAGCTCTCGCCGTAATAGGCCTCGACGTTCCAGACCGACAGGAACGCGGGCGCGGTCATCGCGTGACTGATGCCCTTCGAGAAGTCCGGTTTGACGTTCATGTTCTCTCCTCCACGGACGGCGGCAGGCGGGTCTGTCCCACCTGGCCGCGTCCTCCTCCTCAGGCCGCGGCGGCCGTTTCGCCCAGGTACGCTTCGCGGACCTTGGGGTGTCCCTTGATGTTGGCCGGAATGTCCTCCACCAGCGGCGTCCCCTGCGCGAGGACAGTAATCCTCTCCGCGAGGGAAAACACAACATGCATGTCATGTTCAATAATTGCGATGGTGATATCCCGCTCGTCCTTGATCTGCTTCAGCAGGTCGATGGTGTTGTTGGTGTCGGCCCGCGCCATGCCGGCTGTCGGCTCGTCCAGCAGCAGCAGGCGCGGCTCCTGCGCGAGGCACATGCCGATCTCGAGGCGTCGCTTGTCGCCGCGCGACATCGAGGCGGCATGCATGTTGCGCTTGTCGGCCATCCGCATGTCCACCAGCATCTGCTCAGCCCGTTCGAGGATGTCGCGCTGCCGGGCCACCCCGGCAAGCGCGTTCATCTCGAAGGCCCCGTCGCGCTTGGCGAAACAGGGGATCATCATGTTCTCCATCACCGTCAGATCGCCGAAGATCTCGGGCGTCTGGAACACGCGGGAGATGCCCATCTGGTTGATCTCGTAGGGCGTGCGGCCCAGCACCGACTGGCCGTCAAACATGACCGATCCGGTGTCCGGGATCAGCTTGCCGACGAGGCAGTTCAGCAAGGTGGACTTGCCCGCGCCGTTCGGCCCGATGATGGCATGGACCGAGTTCTCGGCCACGCTGAGGTTGACGTTCGACAGCGCCTTCAGCCCGCCGAAGCTCTTGTTGACGTTCTTGACTTCAAGGATGCCCATGAGCGTCTCTCCTTACTCGGCAGGGTGGGATTGGGTGGCGCCGTCCTGTGGTTCTGTGGACTTGCGGCGGAAGAGCTTTGCGATGCGCTGCCCCCCTTCGACGAGGCCACCGGGCAGGAAGGTCACGACCAGCATGAAGAGCAGGCCCAGCGTCAGGTGCCAGCCGGGGCCGACGAAATGCTCGACCACCCAGACCGCGCCGTTCTCCACCCCGTCGGGCAGGAAGGAGAACCACTGGTGCAGGACGCCCTCGTTGATCTTCGAGAAGATGTTCTCGAAGTACTTGATGAAGCCCGCGCCCAGAACCGGCCCGATCAGCGTGCCGGCACCGCCGAGGATGGTCATCAGAACCACCTCGCCCGAGGCCGTCCACTGCATCCGCTCGGCGCCTGCCAGCGGGTCCATCGAGGCCATCAGCCCCCCGGCCAGACCGGCATACATGCCCGAGATGACGAAGGCCGCAAGCGCGTAGGGCTTGGTGTTGAGGCCGGTGTAGTTCATCCGGGTACGGTTCGACTTGATCGCCCGCAGCATCAGCCCGAAGGGCGAGCGGAAGATGCGGATCGCGAGGTAGAAGGCCAGCAGCAGCACCGCACCGCAGAAGTAGTAGCCGGTGTTGAACTGGAAGAGCCATGCGCCCGCGTCGAGCGTGAAGGTGGAGCGCATCTCCATCCCGAAGAGCGAGGTGACGGGAATGCCGCCATCCGCCGTGGCCGAGACGCCGAGGATGCGCGGATCGTCCAGCGTCAACTGCAGCCCGGTCTCGCCGTTGGTGATCGGGGTGAGCACCGAATAGGCGAGGTTGAAGGACATCTGCGCAAAGGCCAGCGTCAGGATCGAGAAGTAGATCCCCGTCCGCCGCAGCGAGACGAAGCCGATCACCAGCGCGAAGACGCCTGAGACGAGCACCGCCAGAAGGATCGCGGGGATCACGTTCATGCTGAGCAGCTTGAACATCCACACGGCCGAGTAGGAACCCACGCCGAGGAAGGCCGCATGGCCGAAGGAGAGGTATCCGGTCAGGCCGAAGAGGATGTTGAAGCCGATGGCGAAGATCCCGAAGATCACGAACCGCTGCATCAGGTCGGGGTAGCCCGCGTTGAACTGCGCCATGGCGCTGTCGGCGGGGAAGGGGTTGAGGATGAACGGCGCCAGGAGAACCATGGCCGCCACGATCAGCAGCAGGGTGCTGTCTTTCTTGTTGAGACCGAGCATGGCTTAGTCCTCCATCACGCCCTTGCGGCCCATCAGGCCACGGGGACGGGTCAGCAGAATGACGATGGCGACGACGTAGATGATGATCTGGTCGATGCCGGGCAGGATCGACTTGATCTGGTTCATCGAGGCGAAGCTCTCGAGCACGCCCAGCAGGAAGCCTGCCGCGACGGCGCCCGGAAGCGAGCCCATGCCGCCCACCACGACCACGACGAAGCTCAGGACGAGGAAGTCCATGCCCATGTGGTAATTCGGCGAGTTGATCGGCGCGTACATCACCCCCGCAAGCCCGGCCACGGCGGCGGCCAGCCCGAACATGATGGTGAAACGCTTGTCGATGTTGATCCCCAGCAGGCCCACCGTCTCGCGGTCCGCCATGCCGGCACGGACGACCATGCCGAAGGTGGTGAACTGCAGGAAGGCAAAGACACCGCCGATGATCAGCGCCGCGAAGGCGAAGTAGACGAGCCGCCAGTAGGGGTAGATGATCACGTTCGGATCGAAGCCCAGCAGGACGCCGAAGTCGAGCGAGCCGCGGAAGGCGTCAGGCGCGGGCGTCTGGATCGGGTTCGCGCCGTAGTAGTGCTTGATCAGCTCCTGCATGACGATGGCGAGGCCGAAGGTCACGAGGATCTGGTCCGCATGGGGGCGCTTGTAGAAATGCTTGATCAGCCCGCGTTCCATGGCGAAGCCGATGCCGATCATGATCGGGATCGAGAAGAGGATCGACAGCGGCACCGCCCAGTCGATCAGCGAGGCACCCACCTCCGGGCCGAACCAGTCGACGAGGTAGGGCGTCTTCACCTTCAGCGGATTGCCGAGGAAGTCGGTCCGGGTCGGATCGACGGTCTCGAAGCTCAGCGAAAACAGCTTGTTGAGGGTGACAGCACAGAAGGCGCCGATCATGAACAGCGCCCCGTGGGCAAAGTTCACGACACCCAGCGTGCCGAAGATCAGCGTCAGACCAAGGGCGATCAGCGCATAGGCGGAACCCTTGTCGAGGCCGTTCAGGATTTGAAGGATGATGGCGTCCATTGTCTCTCTCTCGGGGAAAGACGGGGGTGCGCCGTGACGCACCCGACCGCGATGTCAGTCCCGGCCAGAGCCCGCGGGCAGGGCCGGAGAGGTGGGGCGCGCCGGGATCCGGGCGCGCCCCGTGAGGCGGTGGCGATCAGGCGCCGGGGTTGCACGTCCCGAGCGCACCACCCGCGAACATCGGGTGATCCGGGGCGTATTCCACCTGCGCACGCGGGGTGACCTCGACCACTTCCAGAAGGTCGAATTCCGAGGTCGGGTTCTCTTTCCCGCGCACCACGAGGACGTCCTTGAAGCACTGGTGGTCTTCGGCACGGTAGAGCGTCGGGCCGTTGCCGAGGCCGTCGAACTCGTAGCCTTCCAGGGCCTCTGCGATGGCGCAGGGGTTGAAGCTGCCCGCGCGCTGGGCGGCATCGGCATAGAGCAGCGTCTGCACGTAGCAGGTGTGGGCGGCCTGCGACGGCGGGAAGCCGTACTTGGTGCCGAAGGACTTCACGAAGGCCTTGGTGCCCTCATCCGGGAGCGACCAGTGCCAGTTGGTGGAGCCGAGGATGCCCTTGATGTTCTCGCCCGCACCGCGTGCCATCAGGCGCGAGAACAGCGGAACCACGATCTCGAAGTTCTTGCCGTTGGCCATCTTCTCGCGCAGGCCGAACTGCACGGCGTTGGTCAGCGAGTTGACCATGTTGCCGCCGTAGTGGTTCAGGATCAGCACGTCTGCGCCCGAGTTCAGCACCGGCGCGATGTAGGACGAGAAGTCCGTCTGGGCCAGCGGGGTCTTGACGGTGTTCACCGTCTCCCAGCCAAGCGCCTCGGTCGCCGCGACGATGGATTCCTCCTGCGTCCAGCCCCAGGTGTAGTCGGCGGTCAGGTGGTAGGCCTTGCGGTCGGTGCCGTATTGCGCCGCCAGCACCGGCGCCAGCGCCGCGCCCGACATGTAGGCGTTGAAGAAGTGGCGGAAGCCGTTCGCCTTCTTGTCCTTGCCGGTGGTGTCGTTCGAGTGGGTCAGCCCCGCCATGAAGATCACGCCGGCCTCCTGGCAGAGGCCCTGCACCGCGACGGCCACGCCCGAGGACGAGCCGCCGGTGATCATGATGGCGCCGTCCTTCTCGATCATCGACTTGGCCGAGGCACGCGCGGCGTCAGACTTGGTCTGGGTGTCGCCGGTGACGTATTCCACCTTCTTGCCAAGGATGCCGTTGCCCTCCAGCGCCTTCGAGCTGAAGGTCTGCAGCATGCCGCCGTCGCCTTCGCCGTTCAGGTGCTCGACCGCCAGCTGGTAGGCGCGCAGTTCATCCGCGCCTTCATCCGCATAGGGGCCGGTCTGGGGCACGTTGAAGCCCAGCGTCACGGACGAGCCCATCGGCTCGTTCATGTAGCCGGCCCAGGCCGCCCCGGTGAACAGCGTCGGAACCGCCAGCGAGGCGCCGACACCGGCCCCCGTCTTGAGCACGCCACGGCGAGTCAGGTTGTTCTTCGTCATTGATTTCCTCCCTTGGGTTTTGGGCGCGCCTCCTCCGCGCGCCCGTGCACTCTCGTGCAAAATGATTATGGCAAGGCGAAAGAAAATATCGCAACAACTGCTTTGTTTGGTTCGATTTTTTTGTAAACAAATGAACAGTATGCTGTAGAATTCCGTAAAGGTTCTTATTCGGCGGCGCAGAAACGCGTTGAAAGGGCAGGGAAATCACCCATGGCGAGAACGACGCTTACAGGAAGCCGCATCCGGGAACGCCGGATCATGCGGGGCATGCGGCAGGCTGAACTGGCGCGGCAGGCCGGGATTTCGGCCAGCTACCTCAACCTGATCGAACACAATCGCCGCAGAATCGGCGGGAAACTGCTGCTCGACATCGCCGCCGCGCTGGAGGTGGAGCCGTCCCACCTGAGCGAAGGCGCCGAGGCCGCGTTGATCGCGACCCTGCGGGAGGCGGCGGCCGAGCGCCCCGTGGCCGGTGCCGAACTGGACAGGATCGAGGAATTCGCGGGCCGCTTCCCCGGTTGGGCGCAGCTGATTGCCGGGGGCTACAGGCGGCTGGCGGCGATGGAGCAGGAGGTCGAGGCGCTGACCGACCGGCTGTCGCACGACCCGCATCTGGCCGCCTCGCTGCACGAGGTGCTCTCGACCGTCACGGCGATCCGCTCCACCGCCTCGATCCTCGTGGATACGCCCGAGTTGGAGCCAGACTGGCAGGACCGTTTTCACCGCAACATCTCCGAGGACAGTCGCCGTCTGGCCGAGGGCGCGCAGCGGCTGGTGGCGGAACTGGATGCCGGTGACACCCGCGAGACGGCTCAGAGCGTCCCGCAGGAGGAGGTCGAGGCCTATCTGACGGCGCAGGGGTTCCACTTCCCGGCGCTGGAGCCGGGCGGCGGCGGCGACCCCGCGCGTCTGGTGGCGGAGGCGGAGGAGCTGACCAGCAGCACCGCCCGGGCCATGGCGCAGGTGCTGCTGGAGCGCTACGCCGAGGATGCCCGGCATCTGCCCGCGACGCGCCTGTTGCCGGAGTTGCCGAAAAATCCCGAGACGCTGAACCCCGCCGCGCTTGCCGATGCCTTCGGAACGGATACCGCCCGCGTGTTGCGCCGGCTGGCCAGCCTGCCTCCGGGGGAGGGGACGCTGGACAAGGTGGGGCTGGTGATCTGCGACGGGTCTGGCACGCTGACCTTCCGCCGCCCGCTGGAGGGCTTCCCGCTGCCGCGCTTCGGCACGGCCTGCCCGCTCTGGCCGCTGTTCCAAAGCCTCAGCCGTCCGATGATGCCCATGCGCCGCCCTGTCCGACTGGCCGGGCGCAGCGAAGGGGCCTTCCTGACCTATGCCGTGGCGCAGCCCAAGGGCGCGCCGCGCCTGAACCGGGAACCGCTCTTCGAGGCGCATATGCTGATCCTGCCCCGGGTGCCGGGCCCGAACGAGGCGGAAGAGGCACCGCGGGTGGGGGTCACCTGCCGGATCTGCCCGCGCAGCGACTGCCCCGGCCGGCGCGAACCCTCCCTAATGGGAGACGCCGCCTGACATGGGTCAGGCGGCGTCTGGAAATCCGGGCAAGAAGAGCAGGGCGCGTCAGAAGGAGGTTGGCTGGGCCGTCCCGTTGTCGAAGTCGATCTTCCACGAGCTACGGCTATCAAAGCAATGGGCGCCGCCGCCGTTGCTGAGCATGAAGCTGTCGCAGCCTTCGGCATTGGCCTCGGTCAGCGCCTTGACCGCCACGCCCCAGCGGGGGTCGCTCGACGACAGCGGCTGCAATTGGCCGTTCTGATAGATGCTGTAGGCCTGCGTGCCCCAGCCGATTTCCGAGCTGTCCGAGGCCCAGATCAGGCGGGTGCCGTGCTGGCCGTCGGTGTGGAAGATGAAATAGCGGCTGCGGTCGGCCCCGTCCTCGTTGCTGGGCAGCATGTAGAGCATGTAGGCGCCGGTCTTGCGGTAATCCACGCCGGACTGCGTCTCGAGGATGTTGGCCTGGTGGTGATAGCCGTGCGGCGTGTACTCTGGCACCATGGCGAGCGGCACCAGCTGGCAGCTGAACTCGGTCGCGAATTCGTCGAGCTTGGTCCCGTTGGTTTCCGAGACCACCATGCGGAAGGGCTGGTCCTGCCGCACGAGGCCGCAGGTCTCGGCCGAGGCGCGGGCCTGCCAGAGCCGCCCGCGGTCGAGCGGCCAGAGCATCGCGCAGGAGCCGACGGCGGTGCCGTCGATGGTTTTCATCGGGTCACAGGTATCCGTCGGCTTCTTGGGCCGGATATAGGGCTGGATCGAGGCCAGCGAGCTGGAATCCATCGGCACGATGGTCCCGTCGATCAGGGCCACCTGCCGGACATGTTGCATCGTCGTGAACGCCCAATGCGCGGCAATGCCGAGGGCAAGGCCCGCCAGCAGGACGATACGCAGCGACAGTTTGCCGGCCCGAGGCGCGCTTTCCTGCGCGGCTTTGGCCTGCTTATCAAACTGAGCAAGGAACTCTTTGTTCGACAGCATGTTCGTAGGTCTCTCTTCTTATTTTTCCCGGGGGAGTGCTCGGATTGGGGAGTGCTCTATGGGAAACATTCTATTTACGATTGAGTGAAGAGAAGGGCTGCAATCAGGCTCTTTTGAGGCATGTTTCACATCGTGGACCATCTGGTGGGCCACCTCGCGGGCCAGCGTGTCGCACGAAGTGGTCGGGGAGACGGCGCATCCCCGCGGAGGCGCGTCCCCCGCGCGCGGTAAAGATTGGTAAAGAAAATGCCTTTCGCCGCGCAATCTTTGACACTCCGCGCGCGACAGGCGATATTCCGTCAGATAATAAGAACATGATATGACACGCTCATTAGGGGGAGGGCCGGATGAGCAAAAATGTTCTCGTGATCGAGGATGAGCCCAATATCATCGAGGCGATCGGGTTCATCCTGTCGCGCGATGGCTGGCGGGTTGCGACGCATTCGAACGGGGAGGACGCCGTGGAAGCGGTGCGGAGCCGGATGCCGGATCTCGTTATTCTGGACGTGATGCTGCCGGGGCGGTCGGGCTATGACATCCTGCGCGACCTGCGCGGGGCAGAGGCCACGGCGGGGCTGCCGGTGCTGATGCTGACGGCGCGCGGCCAGAACCGCGACCGCGAGATGGCCGAGGCCGCGGGCGCCAGCCGTTTCATGACCAAGCCGTTTTCCAACTCCGAGGTGCTGGCCGCCGTGAACCAGCTGATCGGCGCCTGAGGACCCTGCCATGAGCAGTCGCCAGACCGTCTTTCTCGAACGCCAGAGCTATCGGCTGCGGCGGCGCGGGGATGCGATGCGGCTGCTGCCGGTGCTGGGGATCATCCTGATGATGTTTCCCCTGCTCTGGACCGAAGGCCCCGAGGGCATGCCGGTCAGCCGGGCGATGATGTATATCTTCGGGGTCTGGGCCGGGCTCGCCGTGACGGCGGGCCTGTTGTCGCGCGGTCAGGCCGGGGCGCGCAGTGCGGCGCTGCCGGCGGACGGGATACTGGCCGGGATGTCCAAGGCGCCGCTGCCGCCCGAGATGCGCGACCTGCTGCCCGAGGACGGCCCCCATGGCGGGGTCGATCTGGGCGGTGCGGGCATCGACACGCCCGGCCAGCGCAATGACCACGGCGAGGCGGCGGCCGAGGCGGGCCAAAGGAAGAGGGCAGGGGAGAACCCGACGTCCGGCCCCGGGGCGGACCGGCGCTAGATGGCTTCGCTCAATCTCCTGCTGTCGGTCTCGCTCGTCTACGTGGCGTTGCTGTTCCTCGTGGCCTTCGCGGCAGAGCGCGCCGCGCTCAGGGGGCGCGTCGGCTGGCTGCGCTCGCCGATGGTCTACACGCTGTCGCTCTCGATCTATTGCACCGCATGGACCTTCTACGGCGCCGTGGGCTACGCCGCGCGCTCAGGGCTGGAATACCTGACGATCTACGTCGGGCCGTCTCTGGCGATGATCGGCTGGCTCTGGGCCGTGCGGAAGATGGTGCGCATCGGGCGCAGCCAGAAAATCACCTCGGTCGCGGACCTGATCTCGTCGCGCTATGGCAAATCGACCCGGCTGGCGGTCTTCGTCACGATCATGGCGGTGGTCGGCACCACGCCCTACATCGCGCTGCAACTGCAATCGGTCACGCTGTCCTTTGCCGCCTTCGCCGCGATGGACCCAAAGGCCACGCTGCCCGGCGGCAGCAGCACCGCGCTCTGGGTGGCGGCGGGGCTGGCCTTCTTCACCGTTCTCTTCGGCACCCGGAACCTCGATGCGAACGAACGCCACCACGGGGTCGTGATGGCTATCGCGGTGGAGGCGGTGGTGAAACTCTGCGCCCTCGTTGCCGTGGGGGTCTTTGTCGTCTGGGGCCTCGGCGGCGGGCTGTCCGAGACGCTGGCCCGGATCGACGCCTCGCCCATCGGCCGGTGGGAGATGGTGAACGGACGCTGGGCCGGTCTCATCTTCCTCTCCGCCGCTGCCTTCCTCTGCCTGCCGCGGATGTTCCAGGTGCTGGTGGTCGAGAACGAGGACGAGCGCCACCTGCAGACCGCCACATGGGCCTTCCCGGCCTACCTGATGGTGATGAGCCTCTTCGTGGTGCCGATTGCCGTCATGGGCCTCGACCTGCTGCCGGAAGGCTCCAACCCCGACCTTTTCGTGCTGACCCTGCCGCTGCATGACGGGCGCACCGGGCTGGCCATGCTCTCCTTCATCGGCGGCTTCTCCTCGGCCACCTCGATGGTGATCGTGGCCTCCATCGCGCTCTCGACCATGGTGTCGAACCATATCGTGATGCCGATCTGGCTGCGGGTCACCGGGGGCGGGGCCGTAGTCTCGGGCGATGTGCGCCACGTTGTGATGCTGGCGCGCCGGGTCTCGATCGTGGGTGTCGTCCTGCTGGGCTATATCTACTACCGCGTCTCGGGCGGGGGCGAGGCGCTGGCCGCCATCGGGCTGATCTCCTTCTCGGGGGTTGCGCAGTTCCTGCCCGCGCTCGCCGGGGGCATCTTCTGGCGCGGGGCCACGCGTAATGGCGCCATGACGGGGCTGATCGTGGGTTCCGCCCTCTGGACGTGGTGCCTCTTCCTGCCGGGCTTCGGGGACGGGGTCGTGATCCCCGTCCATGTGCTGGAGAGCGGGCCCTTCGGCCTTGTCTGGCTGCGCCCCGAGGCGCTCTTCGGGATCGAGGGGATCGACCCGCTGGTGCATGGCGCGCTCTGGTCGCTGTTCTTCAACACGGTCTGCTTCGTCACCGTGTCGCTGATGGGCTTCCCCACCCCGGTGGAACGCCTGCAGGGCGCGCAGTTCGTCAACGTCTACCAGTATTCCGAAAGCCCGGGCCGCGGCACCGCAGGGCCGGTCCAGACCGAGGACCTGCTGATGATGTCGCAGCGCATCCTTGGCCCGGCGCAGGCGCAGGCGCTGTTCCTGCGCGAGGCACAGGCGCAGGGGCTGGCGGGCTATTTGCCGGACCCGACGCCGGGCTTCCTGCAGGCGCTGGAGCGGGAACTGGCGGGCTCGGTCGGGGCGGCCACGGCCCACGCGATGGTGGGCCAGCTGACCGGCGGCGCCGTCGTCTCGGTCGAGGACCTGATGGCTGTGGCGGATGAAACCGCGCAGATCATGGAATATTCCAGCCAGCTTGAAGCCAAGTCGCAGGAACTCTCCCGCACCGCCCGCCAACTGCGCGCCGCAAACGACAAGCTGACCCAGCTGTCGCTGCAGAAGGACGCCTTCCTCAGCCAGATCAGCCACGAACTGCGCACGCCCATGACCTCGATCCGCGCGTTTTCCGAGATCCTGCGCGATGCCGACGGGCTCAGCTCCGCGCAGCGGCTGAAATATTCCTCGATCATCCATGACGAGGCGGTCCGGCTGACCCGGCTGCTGGACGACCTGCTGGACCTCTCGGTGCTGGAGAACGGCCAGATCAACTTGAACCTGACCGAAGGCCGTCTCTCCAGCCTGATCGACCACGCGATCTCCGCCACCGGCGGCGCGGCGGACCGGCTGCGCATCCGGCGCAACCGCGTGGCCGAGAGCCTGCTGCTCACCACCGACCGCGACCGGCTGGGGCAGGTCTTCATCAACCTGATCGCCAATGCGGCCAAGTATTGCGACGCCGAGCGCCCTGAACTTGCGATCCATGTCCGGCAGCGCGGCGGTACGCTGATCGTCGATTTCATCGACAACGGCACCGGCATCGAGACCGACCAGCAGGCGGTGATCTTCGAGAAATTCGCCCGTATCGGCGAGCAGAAGGCGGGCGGGGCGGGGCTTGGCCTCGCGATCTGCCGCGAGATCATGCAGCGGCTCGGCGGGACCATCGGCTATCTGCCGGGGCAGGGCGGGGCCGCCTTCCGGGTGACGCTGCCGCTGGCCCGCGCCATGGCGGCGCAATAGGCAGGTAAAGCCAATCGTAACCATCCCTGTCCTAGGCTGGCGCGAATGCCCGCGTCAGTTCTGGCGGAGATTATGGGAAACAGGTCGTCCAACGCCATCCTGCGTCGCAAGACCCTTGCGGCGCGCGAGGTCCACCAGGCGCGCGTGCTGTCGCCTGAGAAGGCCTTGCGCCTTGCCCTCGCCCGCGCGGCGGAGGAGGCGCTGGATTTTGCCCTCGCGGTGGGGGACATCACCGTCGAGGCGCAGCCGATGGAGGAGGCCGTGGCCGATCTGCCCGACGCGGCGCTGACCCTGCTGCTGGAGGGGGAGGGCGGGGGCGCCGGGGCCATGAGCCTCGATTTCGCGCTGATGTCGGCCCTCGTGGAGGTTCAGACCATGGGCCGCCTGCAACGCGCCCCGCCCGAGCCGCGCCGCCCGACCCGCACCGATGCCGCCCTCACCGCCCCGCTGGTGGACGCCGCCTTTGCCCAGCTGGAGGAGCTTCTGCAGGGGGCGGAGGCGGGTCACTGGCTGTCCGGCTATCGGTTCGGCGCGATGATGGAGGGGCCGCGGATGCTGGGCCTCGCCCTCGACACCGGGACATATCACCGCCTGCGGCTCACCCTCGATCTGGGCGGGCAGCGGGAGGGTCAGATGCAGCTTCTCCTCCCGGAGCGGGAGAAACCCCGCGGTCCGCAGGGCGCGGGGGAGACGGCGCAGGAGGCGCCGCTGGCGCATGTCATCGGGCTGGCGCAGGCCGATCTGACGGCGCAGCTGCACCGCCTGTCGCTGCCGTGGAACGCCCTGCTGAAGCTGAAGCCCGGCGATGTGCTGCCCGTCCCGCGCGAGGCGCTGTCGCGCACGGTGCTTCTCGGGCCGGGGCAGGTGCGGATCCTGACGGTCAAGCTCGGCCAGATCAACGGCTACCGGGCCGTGCGCCTCTCGGCCGGGGAGACCCCGCGCGCCGCCCGGACGCTGGCCAGCCAGCACGTATCGCCCGAAGACACATTCGATCCCCCGCCCGTCGACATGCCCGAAGAGCCCATGCCCGTGCCCATGTCCGAGCCGGAGATGCCAGAGCCGGAGCCGCCGCCCTTCGCATCGCGGGTCGAGGCGCTGCCGGATCTGCCGGATCTCTCCGATCTTCCGGGGCTCGGCCCCGAGGAGGCGGAGGAGGAGGCGTTCCCGATGGCGGGGTTCCCCATGGCGGACCTGCCCGATCTGGACTGACCGCAGGGAGGGGGCGCACGGGGCAGGGCCGTCCGCTGTCGGACCCGCCCGGAATGTCAAACGCCCGGCCCTTGTCTGGGTCCGGGCGTCAGGGTCTGCTTTGATCGGCCACCGCTGCGCGGTCTCGGGCGGGCGCGGGGCTTAGCCCTGTTCCAGCCGCGGGCGCAGCTGCGACAGGTCGTAGCCCGCCTTGGCAGTTGCCATCAGGATGTCATCCGCAGGCACGCCCTGTGCCGCCTGGCCCAGCGACCAGATCACCGAGCAGCGGGTGCCGGAGGCGCAATAGGCCAGCACGGGGCCCTCGGCCTCTGCCACCAGCGCCTCCTGCTTGGCGATGTTCTCGGGCGTCATGGTCTGGTGCGTCAGGGGCAGGACCACGAAATCGAGGCCCGCCGCCTGTGCCGCCTCGGCCATGGCCGCGGCCCGCAGTTCGGGCGGGTTCTCTTCGTCGGGGCGGTTGCAGATCACGCGGGTGAAGCCTGCGGCCTTGATCGCCGGCAGGTCCTCGGGGAGGATCTGCGGGCTCACGGAATAGCGGGGGGTGATGTGACGAGGTTCCATGCGCCAAGCCTTATTCAGCAGGCACCGCCCTGTCCAGACGGCTCCGCAAGGCGGGCGTCGCGAGCATGCCGAGACCCATCGCGATGACGAAGACCACGCCGCCAAGCCCGTTGTAGGACAGCGAGGCGATCGCGGGCCCTGGGCAGAGGCCGGCCAGCCCCCAGCCCATGCCGAAAAGCGTCGAGCCGAGGATCAGGTTGCGGCCCAGCTTGGGCGAGGGTTTCGCCGGGAAGCTGCCGCCGGCCACCGGGGCCTTGGCGCGCTCGACGATCAGCCAGGCGATGGCCATGGGGATCATCGCGCCGCCCATGACGAAGGCCAGCGTCGGATCCCATGCGCCGAAGACATCGAGCCAGCCCTGCACCTTGGAGGTGTCGGTCATGCCCGAGACGTAGAGGCCGGTGCCGAACAGGCCGCCGGCGAGGAAGGCAAAGAGGTTGCGCATCAGATCACCCCCAGGATTTCACGGAAGAGCGCGACGGTCAGACCGCCTGCGAGGATGTAGAACACGGTGGCCACGATCCCGCGCAGCGACAGCCGCGAGATGCCGCAGACCCCGTGACCGGAGGTGCAGCCATTGGCGAACCGCGTGCCGACGCCGACCAGCAGCCCCGCGATGGCGATGACCACGAAATTGGAGGTCAGGTGCGTGTCCACCCGCCCGAAGAGCGGGGTCAGCACCAGCGGCAGCAGGAAGACCGCGGCGAGGAAGCTGATCCGCTCCGCCGCCGTGTCGCGGCCCGAGCCGTCCACGAGACCGCCGATGATGCCCGAGGCACCCATGATCCGTCCGTTGAAGAGAAGGTAGACCGCGCCGCCCGTGCCGATCAGCAGCCCGCCCAGAAGACCGAGAATCCAGTCCATTGGCATGAGGGAATTCCATGTATTGGAGGGGGGAGGAGGCAGGCGCCCGTGGCGTCTGCCCCCGAGAGGGAGGGAAGGGGGCGGTCAGAGCTTGTTGACCGGCACCTTCAGGAAGACATCGCCCTTTTCGTCTGCGGGCGGCATCTGGCCCGCGCGCATGTTCACCTGCAGCGAGGGGATGATCAGCTTGGGCATGGCCAGCGTCGCATCACGGGCGTCGCGCATGGCCACGAAATCCTCGGCCGACTTGCCTTGGCCGACGTGGATGTTGAGCGCCTTCTGCTCGCCCACGGTGGTTTCCCAGGCATAGTCATCGCGGCCCGGCGCTTTGTAATCATGGCCCACGAAGATCCGCGTTTCATCGGGAAGCGACAGGATTTTCTGGATTGATTCGAAGAGCGTGGCCGAAGACCCGCCCGGAAAGTCGCAGCGCGCGGTGCCGAAATCGGGCATGAAGAGCGTATCGCCTACGAAAGCGGCATCGCCGATCACATAGGTAAGACACGCCGGCGTATGGCCCGGTGTATGCAGCACGTCGCCGCGCAACTGCCCGATGTGGAAGCTGTCGCCCTCGGCGAAAAGCGCATCGAACTGCGAGCCGTCGCGCTGGAACTCGGTGCCCTCGTTGAAGACCTTGCCGAAGGTGTCCTGCACGATGCGGATGTTGTCCCCGATGCCGATCTTGCCGCCCACCTCGCGCTGGATGTAGGGCGCGGCCGAGAGGTGGTCCGCGTGGACGTGGCTTTCGAGAAGCCATTGAACGTCAAGGTTGTTTTCCTTGACGAATGCGATGATCGCATCCGCCGAACGGGTGTCCGTGCGGCCGGAGGAATAGTCGAAGTCCAGAACCGAATCGATCACCGCCGCGGCGCGGCCTTCGGGCTCGCGGACGACGTAGGAGATCGTGTTCGTGGCTTCGTCGAAGAAGGCGTGAACAATGGGTTTCATGGTGATGTCCTCTGCTTTGCATCTACATATATAGAAAATGGCATATGATGCAAGGGATCTTTGCTTAAGTGCTTGTTAGCCGTTCTGAATACATCGCGTCGACGCGGCTGCCGGATGCTGCGCCGCGGCTTGGCAGGGCGACGCCGAGTCGCGGCTTTATACAAGGCTTTCAACGAAATGGACGGTTGGCAGAACAAAATATGATCCGTAGTCTGTCCCGGTCATGTCACGCACGGGCTGGCACCGGGTTCGAGGAGGGAACCCCTGCCACATTGCTGTTGCGTCGTGATCGGATCCCCGGGGGTGACGACGTCCGGGGGCCATTTGGTCAAGGGGAGGAACTTTGATGACTCATGCAGAACTCGAAACCCGGCTGTCGGAGCTGAAGTCGCAGATCGCCAATGCCGCGCCCGGTGCGCGCCATGTCCATCTCGACGGGCTCAACAAGTTGGTGACCGATTTTTCGCATCACGGCACCGAGGTGCCCTCGCATCTGCGCCGCCTGCAGGACGAGTTGACGAACGAAGCCATCGAGGCCCGGTTCGACAACCTGCCGGTGTGACCTATCTTTGCCCTGACGGGCGAAACCTGACGTTGTGACCTTGCGCCGCCCGTCTCTATGACGGGCGGTTTGCTTTTGTTTTCACATCAAATTTTTCATCTGCTGCAACCGGGTCTTGCCATTCAGGGTTGTATGAACAATTCTTGCGCGACCGAGTTGAAGCGTTCCGGGGCAACAGGAACGAAGACGGGATGGGGCAAAATTGGCAGCTAGCGTGACTTTCCGGATCGAGGACCGCATCGCGATCATCTCGCTTGCGAATCCGCCGATCAACGCGCTGACCCCCCGGATGCGCAACGCCCTAGCCGAGGCGCTCGACCGGGCCGAGGCCGAGGACTGCCGTGGCGTGGTGATCGAGGGCACGGAGGATGTCTTTGCCTCCGGGCTCACGCTCAATGAATACGACGATGGTTTGCAGGATATCTCGCTGGCCGAGCTGAACCGCCGGGTCGAGACCTTTCCCAAGCCCGTCGTGGTGCGGCTCGCCGGGCTGGTGAGCGGCGGCGGGCTGGAGCTGGCACTGGCCGCCCATTGGCGCGTCGGCACGGAAACCGTCCGCCTTGCCTTGCCGGACCTCGGCATCGGGCTGATCCCCGGGGCAGGGGGCACCCAGCGGCTGCCGCGTCTCGTCGGCGGCGAGGCGGCGCTGAACCTCATCCTTTCGCGACAGGCGGCCGGGCCCAGCTGGCCGGCCTTCAAGCTGGTAGTGGACGAGGTGCACCGCGCCGAGACCGCCCACAGGGCCGCGGTCGATTCCGCCCTGCGTCTGGCCGAGCGTGGCGACTGGCCCCTCAGCGCCGAGCGCACCGGCGGTCTGGAGGAGGGCGATGCCTTCCGGCAGGCGGTCGAGAAGCGCCGCGCGGCCTACCTCGAGGCCAATCGCCGGGCCGAGCTGGAGGTGGTGAACTGCGTCGAGGCGGCGCTGCTTATGCCCTTCGAGGCCGGGCTCGAGCTGGAGGCGACGATCTACGAGGAGCTCGTGGACAGCAACCATTCCGCCGCCCTGCGCCATGCCCGCAAGGCCGAGCGGCGTGCGGCCTCCATCGCGATGAAGCAGCGCAGCAACCCGCTGACCACCGTCGGCGTGGCCTATGCCGGGCCGCTGGCCGCGCAGGCCGTCGCCGAGATGCTGGTGGCCGGGCTCTCGGTCAAGCTGGCCGACCCGGATCAGCGCGCCCGCGAGACGCTGGTCCGCGCGGTGACCCGCGAGCTGGAGACCATGGCAGAGGCGCGCAGTTCCGGCGCCGGTCTGGAGCCGGGCGAAGTGCTGCGCCAGTTGCAGATGTCGCCGGACATGTCGTCGCTGGCCGGGCAGAGCGTGCTGGTCGAAGGCGCCCCCGACACCGAGAAGGCCAAGCGGGCGGCGCTCTCCGCGCTCTCCATGCTGGGCCGGGTGCTGGGCGGGCCGCCGCCCATCCTCTCGCTGACCCACCACCTTGACGTGGCCGCACTCGCCCCGGCGCCATTGAAGGGCAAGGTCGCGGGCCTGTCGCTGGCGCACCGGTCGTTCCCGGCGCCGCTGGCGGAATTCTCCGCGCCCAAGGGCGAGGAGGAGGCGCTGGTCAACGGCGCGGTCCGCTTTGCCACCGCGCTCGGGCGGCGGGCGGTGCGGCTCTTCCCGACGCCGCAGGCGGCCTCGGCCAGCATGGTTCTGACGGCGGCGCTGCTGGCGGCGGCCGATGCGCTGACCGCGCGGGGGATCGAGCCCGGGCAGGTCGATGCGGCGATGCGCAGCTGGGGGATGCGGCGCGGGCCCTACCAGATGATCACGGAATTGCCCGCCGACGTGCTGTCCCGGGCGCGGATCGCCTTTGGCGATCTCGACGGGCTGTCTCTGAAGCGGCTGGCCGAGCGGGGCGGCGTGGTGCCGGAGCCCTCCCCGGAAGACCCGCAGCCCCTCGTGGGTCTGGCCCCGGGATCGGGCGAAGACGGCGCCTGGACGCCGGTGGACGTGCGCCGGGCCTGTCTCGCGGCGGTGGTCAACACGGGCACGGGTCTGCTGGATCAGGGGCTCGTGGCGCGGCCGCTGGTGCTGGATGCGGTGGCGCTCATGGGGCTGGGCTATGCCCCCAGCACGGGCGGGCCGATGAAGGCGGCGGAACTGCGCGGCCTCTTCGAATACGTCAAGCGCTGCCGGGCGCTTGCGCCGCTGAACCCGCTGCTCTGGACGCCGCATCCGCTCTTGGTGAAGCTGCAGCGCGAAGGCGTGGTCTTCGACCGGATGAACGGCTGACCCGGGTCAGCCCAGGGCGATGCCCGCGATCACGATGATCAGCCCCATGACCGAAAGCAGCAGAGAGCCCAGGTTCAGGGGGATCACCTTCCGGATCACCTCGCGCAGCGCGTCGTCGTCGAGGCCCGCCCGGCGCGCCCGGCTGACCTTCACGATGGCCCAGATGAGCCCGACAAGGCCGATCAGCGAAAGCGCGGCGCCGCCCCAGATAAGCGTTTGCATGTGGTCTCGTCCCCTGTCTCGTGAGCTTTCCCCGCGCCTAAAGGATCGGCCCCGTCCGCGCAAGCCTGCCGGGACGGGCTGCCGGGACTTGCCGTGGCCCGCGCGGACGGCTAGCTAGGGGCACTCAGGCAAGACAGAGGTGTGCGATGGAAGACGACGCAATCGAGGCCAACTACCGCGTGACGGCGGGCGAGCTGCGCCAGTTCATCGAACGGTACGAGCGGCTGGAGACCGAGAAGAAGGACATCGCCGAGCAGCAGAAGGAAGTCATGGCAGAGGCCAAGGGCCGCGGCTACGACACCAAGGTCATGCGCAAGGTGATCTCGCTGCGCAAGCGCGACAAGGACGACATCGCCGAGGAAGAAGCGATCCTCGAGATGTACAAGGAAGCGCTCGGCATGAGCTGAGCCACCGCCCCGCGATGAAGCGCAAAGGCGCGATCTCCTCCTGGAGACGCGCCTTTTTTCGTGGCCCGACCCGACCGAGGCGCGCGCGGGCCGCAAAACAGCACAATCAAGCCCCCGTGCCCCCAAGGCCGCGCGCCGCACCCACCACCGGGGCGGCCCCCTTCGGGACCCCATTTGATTTCCGTTTCGCAAATATCCTCGGGGGGTGGGGCGCAGCCCCGGGGGGGCAGACAGCCCCCCAGCACCATCGTGGCCTCCACCCGGTGCGACAGGCTCACCCCGTCGCCCCCGCTCAGGTCGACAGGAACCGCACGCCCTCCATGGCCGCGATCCGGGCGCAATCGGCGTCGTATTCCTCCGTCAGGTCCTCGATCAGCTGCTCGTCCCAGCCCGGCAGGTCCAGTTCCTCCTCCAGCGCGCCTTCCAGCGCGTATTTGTCGAGGAAGGCCGCCATGACCCGGTGCTTCTGGGGATCGTTCAGGTTCGGATGCGCCTTCAGGTAGGCGCGGAACCGCTGCATCCCCTCGCGGCTCATGATCTCGATCAGCAGGTCGAAGCCGCCGGTGATCTTCTGCCCCGTGGGCAGGTCGGCCATGGCGCGGATGATCTGCGCCCAGAGGAAGGGCGTGTCCTCATTGCTCCAGACCGTCAGCTTCAGCCGGGGCACGTAGCCCTGAATGCGCTCGATCATGTCGGACCAGCGCAGCTGCATCGGGTCGTAGCCCGAGAGGAACGCCGCAAGGTCGTCATCGGGCGCAAGGTTGAAGAGCGCGGGCAGGAAGGTCGCGGGGTTGCGCAGCGCGAGGAAGAGATGGATCTCGTCCTCGGGGAAGAGCGCGCAGAACTGGCGCAGCTTCTCTTCCGCCATCGGGTAGAGCCCGCCGGGCCCCACCGCCAGCTTGGGCACGCAGAAGAAGTTGTCGTTCGACAGCACCATGCGGCTGCCTTCCTCCTCCTCGAGGATCGCGTCCAGCAGGATGCCGCGCGCCCCCAGCGTCGGCGGCGCATAGGCCAGCCCGTGCAGCGCATCGCGCAGCAGACGGCGGTACTTGGAGGGGCCGGGGATCAGGACACCGCGCTGCAGGAACTCCTGCTTGTTGCGCAGCAGGGTCTTCATCAGCCGGTCCTCGTCCGTCGCATGGGCGCCTGCGTGAAGAATGATCTGCATCTGTCGTCCTGAACCTACACGTACCTCGGCGCAGGATAGAGCCCTGCGCTGGACAGGGAAAGCGGATTGCGGCTAGACGGGAGCATGGTCTCGAACGTGTCGCCGCAACCCCACGATCCAACCTCTCAAGGACCCGGTCCGGGGGCCGGGGGCGCTGCCCCTGCTCGCCGCCTGACGGGCGTGCCCTCGCTCTGGTCGGCCGGGGCGGTGGTCATTGCCGTGATCGTCATCCTGCCGATCCTCTCTGTCCTCTGGATCGCGCTGACGCCGACCTCGGCCAACATCTGGCCGCACCTGATCCAGACGACCCTGCCGCGCTATCTCAAGAACACGCTGATCCTGATGGGGGCGGTCGGGCTGCTGACCGCCATGGTGGGCAGCGGGGCGGCATGGATCGTCACGCGCTACCGCTTCCCGGGTGATCGCTGGCTGGAGTGGCTGCTGCTGCTGCCGCTGGCAATCCCGGCCTATGTCGGGGCCTATGCGCTGGTGGACCTGCTGGAATACGCAGGCCCCGTGCAGACGTGGCTGCGCGGGCTGATGGGCTGGAAGACGGCGCGGGACTACTGGTTCCCCGAGATCCGCTCGCTGGGGGCCGCGATCCTCGTGCTCTCTGCTGCCCTCTATCCTTACGTCTACCTGCTGACCCGCGCGGCCTTCCGCGAACAATCGGGCGGGGGCGAGGAAGTGGCCCGCTCGCTCGGCGCCGGGCCCTTCGCCCGGTTCCGCCGGATCGGCCTGCCGCTGGCCCGTCCCGCGATTGCCGCCGGTGTCGCCGTGGTGATGATGGAGACGATCAACGATTTCGGCACGGTGGATTACTTCGCGGTGCAGACGCTGACCACCGGCATCTTCTCCACGTGGCTCGACGGGAACAACGCCAGCGGCGCGGCGCAGATCGCCTGTGTGATCCTCACCATGGTGATCCTGCTGGTGCTGCTGGAAAAGGGCTCGCGCCGGCGCAGCAAGTTCTACAACCTCGGCAGCCGCCACCGGCCCGTGACCCGCGTCCGCCTCACCGGGGTGGCGGCCTGGGCCGCGACGGCGCTCTGCGCGCTGCCGGTCCTCGCGGGCTTCGTGCTGCCGGCGGGCGTGATCCTCAGCCATGCGGTCGACCATGCGGGCGCCTGGACCGACCCGGCGCTGCTGAGCGCGCTTCTCAACACCCTGGCGGTGGGCGGCATCGCGGCGGTGCTGACGGTGCTGGCGGCGGTCTTCCTCGTCTACGGCGTGCGCCTGTCGGGCCACCGCCTGCCGCGCCTGCTGATGCCGGTGACGACGATCGGCTATGCCGCGCCCGGCGCGGTGCTGGGGGTGGGCATCCTGATCCCGCTGGCGCAGCTGGATCACGGGTTGGCGGATTTCGTCGAGGGTACGTTGAGCGTGGACATCGGCCTGATCCTCACCGGCTCGGCCTTCGCCCTCGTGCTGGCCTATTGCGTGCGCTTCTTCGCCATCGCGCAGGGGGCCTCGGATGCCGCCATGGGGCGGGTGTCGCCCTCGCTGCCCATGGCCGCGCGTTCGCTGGGGCGCAGCCACCGCAACGTGCTGGGGGCGGTCTATTTCCCGCTGATCCGGGGCACGCTGGCCTCGGCGCTGCTGCTGGTCTTCGTGGACTGCGTGAAGGAACTGCCCGCCACGCTGCTGCTGCGGCCCTTCAACTACGACACGCTGGCGACCCGGGTGCATGAGCAGGCCAGCCTCGAGAGGCTGGGGCAGGCGGCCCCGGCGGCGATCCTCGTGATTGTCGTGGGGCTGGTGGCCGTGGGCCTGCTGGCGCGCTCCAGCCGCGAGAACTGGGGCCGGGACTGATCCCTGCGCGGGCCGGGCACGGCGCGCATCCCTCAGCTTGAAACGTCAGGAGCCGCCCGGTGGATGCGCCGGGCGGCTCCGTCCTGCGCAGGCCTGTCCCGAAGGACCCGCCTCAGCAGATCCGTGGCAGCTGTTCGCCGACCAGCATGTCCACGATCCGCTGCCCACCGAAGGCCGTCCTCAGCACCACGGGGACCGGGCCGCGCGGGCCCGCCCGGCCCACGATTGCGGCTGTCCGGCCTGCGTCCATGGCCTGCATCGCCTCCAGCGCTGCCTGCGCCTGATCCGCCGGCACGAAGAGCGCCAGCGTTCCCTCGTTGGCGAGATAGAGCGGGTCCAGCCCGAGGATCTCGCACATGCCCTTCACCTCTGCGCGCAGCGGCAGGGCCTCTTCCTCCAGCGTCACGGTCACGCCCGCCGCCTCGGCCATCTCGTTCAGGGTCGAGGCCAGCCCGCCGCGGGTCGCGTCACGGGCGGCGCGGGTGCCCGGGGCTGCGGCCAGAACCGCCTCGATCAGGTGGTTGAGGCTCTGGCAGTCGCTTTCCAGCGGGGTGGAAAGCGCCAGATCACCGCGCGCGGCAAGGATCGTCGCGCCGTGATCGCCCAGCACCCCGTTCACCAGCACCACGTCGCCCTCGCGGATGTCTTCCGCCGCCATGTCGCGGCCCGCGGGGATGACCCCCACGCCCGAGGTGGTGATGAAGACCGTGTCACAGGCGCCCCGGCCCACCACCTTGGTGTCGCCGGTGACGATGCGCACGCCCGCCGCCGCCGCCTCGCGCGCCATGGAGGCGACGATGCGGCGCAGCAGCGCGATCTCGGTGCCTTCCTCGATGATGAAGGCCGCCGACAGCCAGAGCGGCTTGGCGCCGCCCACGGCGAGGTCATTGACCGTGCCGCAGACCGCCAGCTTGCCGATGTCGCCGCCGGGAAACTCCACCGGCGTCACCACGAAACTGTCGGTGGTGAAGGCCAGCCGCGCGCCGGGCTCCTGCAGGGCCGCATCCATCAGCCGCGCCTGATCTTCCGAACCGGGGGGCTGGAAGACGTCCGTAAAGACCTCTTCGATCAGGTCGCGCATAGCACGCCCGCCGCCGCCATGGGCCAGCGTCACCCGGGCATCGCGCAGGCGGGAGGGTTTGGCAGACATGTTCATTCCGCAGCCTCCACCGAGAGGCGCGCTCCGCCATAGGTCCAATAGGCCGCGCAGGCCCCTTCGGAGCTGACCATCAGCGCGCCGAGCGGCGTGTCAGGGGTGCAGCCCCGGCCGAACTGCGGGCATTGCGTCGGCTTCATCCGGCCCGTCATGACGGAGCCGCAGGCACAGCCCTCGGGCTCCGGCGTGGGGGCACGGCCCCCGGCCTTAGCATAGCCGATGCCGAATTTCTCCTCCGCGTCCCACGGGCGGTAGGCGGCACGGATGCGCAGCCCGCTGGCGTCGATCTCTCCCAGACCCCGCCATTCGAAGCTGGGGCGCTTTTCGTAAACGTCCTCGATCGCGGCAAGGCTGACGGCATTGCCGTGTTCGGGCACCACGCGGGCGTATTGGTTCTCGATCTCGGCGCGACCCTCGGCCAGCTGGGTCAGCACCATGAGCACCGATTGCAGCAGGTCCAGCGGCTCGAACCCCGCCACGACCAGCGGCTTGCCGTAGTCCTGCGCCACGAAGTCGAGCGGGTGGATGCCGATGACCATCGAGACATGGCCCGGCCCGACGAAGCCGTCGAGCAGCATATAGGGATCGTCCAGCAGCGCCTTGATCGGCGGCGGCACGGTGATGTGGTTGCAGAAGACCGAGAAGTTGGTCAGCCCCTCGCGGGCCGCCTGCTGGATCGAAAGCGCGGTGGAGGGCGTCGTCGTCTCGAAGCCGAGGCCGAAGAAGACCACCTCGCGGTCGGGATTGCGCCGCGCCAGTTCCAGCGCGTCGAGCGGGGAGTAGACCGTGCGCACATCGGCGCCATCGGCCTTGGCCTGCAACAGCGACTTCTTCGTGCCGGGCACCCGCATGGCATCCCCGAAGGTGGTGAAGATCACCTCGGGCTTCTCGGCGATCTCGACGCATTCGTCGACGCGCGCCATGGGCAGGACGCAGACCGGGCAGCCGGGGCCGTGGATGAACTCGATCCCCTCGTGCACCAGCTTGTCGAGCCCGTAGCGGAAGATCGCGTGGGTGTGTCCGCCGCAGATCTCCATGATGCGCACCGGCTCTGCCTTGGTGGCGCCCAGCCGGTCGGCCATGGCGCCAATGGCGGCGATCAGGGCCTTCGCGGCCTTGGGATCGCGGAATTCCTCGACATAGCGCATGGTCAGCCCCTCCCTGCGAGGGCGCGGTCGCCCTCGGCCATCTGGTCCAGCGCCTCCTGCGCCTCGCCGAGCGAACGCAGCGCCTCCAGCGTCTCGGCGGCCTCATGTTCGTCGATGACGGCCATGGCAAAGCCCACGTGGATCAGCACCCATTCGCCCACGAGGTCCTCAAGCGGGCCGGTGACCACCGGGGCAAGGCTCACCTCGCGGCGCACGCCCGAAACCTCGGCCATGCCCATCTGGCGGGCGGCGTCGGTGATGGCGGTGATCTGGCCGGGAATTCCCAGACACATGGCTACTCCTCCTCTGAAACCGTGGCGTGGGGCTCGATCCCGTAGCGGTCGAGCTTGGCGCGCAGGCCGACCCGGGACAGGCCCAGTTCGGCCGCCGCGCGGGACTTGTTCCACTTCAGCCGGGTCAGCGTCTCGCCAAGGATGCGCATCTCGATCAGTTCGACGCGGTCCTTGAGCGTGCCGTCCATCTGGCTGAAATCGGGTAGGGGCTGGCGTTCGCCCGCCCGCGGGTCGCGCGATTGCAGGATGTGGCGCGAGATCAGCTCGGCCCCCAGCGTGACCTCCTGCGCGAGGATCAGCATCCGCGTCACCTCGTTGCGCAGCTCGGGCAGGTTGCCGGGCCAGTCGTAGGCCTCGAGGAAGAGCAGCGCCTCGCTGGAGAGCCCGCGCACCGGCTTGCCATGCTCGGTCGCCGCCTCCTGCAGGAACCGCTCTGCCAGCAGGGGGATGTCGTCGGCCCGCGCCCGCAGCGGCGGGATCGTCAGCTCTGTCACGGCAAGCGCGTAGTAGAGATCGTTGCGGAACGCGCCCTCGGCCACCGCGCCGCGCAGGTCCACATGGCTGCCGGTGATGATCCGGGCCGAGGTCGTCAGCTGTTCGTGGCTGCCGATGGGCTGGAACGCCCCGGTGGTGGCCACGCGCAGCAGCGCCATCTGCATGTCGGCGGAAAGCGTGTCGATCCCGTTGAGGAAGATCGTGCCCCGGTCGGCCTTCTGCAGCAGGCCCGCGCGGGCCTGTGTCTGGCCGGGCAGGGCGCCGCGCCGCGCGCCGAAGAGTTCCGCCGCAAGCGCCTGATCGTCGAGGCCCGCGCAGTTGATCTCGTGGAACGGGCGGTCCGCGCGGAGCGATCCGTAGTGGATCGCGCGGGCCAGATCGGTCTTGCCGGTGCCCGGCTCGCCGGTGATCAGCACGGGCACGTCGAAACTGGCGAAATGCCGGGCCAGCGCGATGGTGCCGTTCAGGGCGGAGTTCGGGCCTCGCAGCACTTTGTCGAAGCCAAGACCCGCCTGAAGCAGTTGCCGACGCTCCTGCGTGCGGGCATTGGCGGCGGTGCCGAGGTAACGCATCTCCAGCGTCATGCGTTCATGATCGCGGGCCAGTTCGAACAGCTTGGCCGCGTTCTTGACCGCCATCAGCAGCTGGTCGGGATGCCAGGGCTTGGTGATGAACTGGTAGATCCCTGCGTCGTTGATCGCCTGGATCATGTCGCCGGTCTCGGTATAGCCGGTGACGATGATACGCACGGTTTCGGGCCAGCGGTCGCGGACCTCGGTCAGCAGTTCGATCCCGGTCTTGCCCGGCATCCGCTGGTCCGAGATCACGACCTGCACCCAATGCTCCTCCATCAGGCGCCAGGCCGCATCGGCGTCATAGGCCTCGAGGACGGTGAAATCGTCCTCCAGTGCCATCCGCATGGCGGCGACGGAATGGGGCTCGTCGTCGATGACGAGGATGGTGGGCAGGGTCTCGGCCATTATTCCGCTGCCTTCTCCGCGGTGCCGCGTTTGGCCGTGGCGTTGCGCGCGAGCCAGTCCAGCCACTCCGGCAGGCCCTCGCCGGTGCGGGCCGAGACGCGGATCACCTCGATCAGTGGGTTCACGCGCTTCAGGTTCGTCTCGTAGAGGTCGAGGTCCACGTCGCAATGGGGCGCAAGGTCGACCTTGTTCAGCAGCGCGATCCGCGCGGCGGTGAACATGTCGGGGTATTTCAGCGGCTTGTCCTCGCCCTCGGTGACCGAGAGGATGGCGACCTTGGCATCTTCGCCCAGGTCGAAGGCGGCGGGGCAGACGAGGTTGCCCACGTTCTCGATGAAGAGGGTGGAATTGTCGTGCAGGTGCAGATGCTCCATCGCGTGGCCCACCATGTGCCCGTCGAGGTGACAGCCCTTGCCGGTGTTGACCTGCACGGCGGGCGCGCCGGTCTCGCGGATGCGGTCGGCGTCGTTGGTGGTCTGCTGGTCGCCCTCGATGACGGCCACGTCGCCCATCTGGGCGTCGGCCATCGCGCGGATCGTGGCGCAGAGCAGCGTCGTCTTGCCCGACCCGGGCGAGGAGACGAGGTTGACGGCATAGACCCCCTGCGCGGCAAGGCGCGCGCGGTTGCCGGCGGCATAGCGGTCGTTTTGCGACAGGATGCCGGTCTCGATCTCGATCAGCCGTTCCTGCGACATGCCCGGCACCTCGGTGCCCGCGATGCCCTGGCCGAAGTGGATGTCGCCGTGGGAATGGTGATGGTGGTGGTGGCCGTGGCTGTGATCGTGGGAATGGCCGTGATCGTGATCGTGCCCGTGATCGTGGCTGTGCCCATGCCCATGGCCGTGATCATGCTCATGGTGGTGATCATGGGCGTGGCCGTGAGAGTGGCCATGGGTGTGGCCTTCGACGGTGGACCCGCTGCATCCGCAAACCGTGCACATCAGATGACCTCCATATCCTTGATCTGCAATTCGTCGCCCCCCTGGGGCAGAAGTTTCCCGCCGCCGCAGTCGGGGCAGGGATCGAGCCGGTTCTCGATCTCCACCTCCGTCATGCAGTCGTAGCAGAGCGCGCGGCCCGGCTGGTCGATGATCTCCAGCGTCGCGCCTTCGGCCTTGGAGCCGCGCATCACCACGTCCCAGGCGAAATGCATCGCGGGTTTCTCGACCCCGGCGAAGCGGCCGACGGTCAGGCGCACGCGGGTGACGCGGGAAATGTCGGGCGCGGCGGCGGCCTGTTCGACCACCCGGCGTATGCCCTCGCACAGCGACATCTCATGCATGGGCCGCCTCCGGCTGAACCAGTTTCACGGGGCTGCAGGGGTCGAGGACCTCCAGCAGCAGGCCGCCCAGAAGGGCGCGATCGGCGGGCAGCGTGGCAAGGCTGCGTTCCAGCACGCCGCCCTTGGACAGCAGGCTGTCAGTGGGGGTGACGCGGGCGAAATGCGTGACCACGCCGTCGCTTGTGCCGATCCGCATGGCATAGGCGCCCCGCGCGGCAGGCACCAGCCCCTCGCCCGGAACAGGCGCCTGTGCGGGCGGCAGGCTGCCCCTCAGCGCGGCCTCGATATCATAGAGCCGGGCCGCGGCACGCCAGAGCGGCCCGCGCCCGTGGCGCTGCGCCAGCCCGGTCAGCGCCGGATGCGCGATATGGCGGGCGGCGACGGAATTCTCGACCGGGGCTTTGCCCCAGATATTGCGGGCACTGACCGCGGGCAGGCCCTCGGCCACGGCCTCGCCGGGGGCAAAGAGGCTGGCAAGCCGGGCCAGAACCGGCGCCACGCCTTGGCCCGAGACGAGGAAGGCGGCCAGCGCCCCGGCAGTGTCCGGCGCGCGGCCCGCGGGGCCGAAGACGGCCTGCGCCACGGCGGCGCGGTCACTCTGCCAGTCGTCGGGTAGGCGCACGGCGGGCATCTGCATCAGCCGCGGCAGGCCGAGGTGGAATTTCATCAGGTGATCGCGGATCACCTCCTGCCGGATGCCATCGGCATCGGCAGGCTGCCCGAGGGCCGCGGCAACGGCGGCCCCCTGCGCGGCGCGGCAGAGCGCGAAGAGACGCGGAAGCAAAACCGCCGCCTCCCCCACGGAGCGGCCAATGACCATGCGAGCCACGGGGAGGCGCGGCCCACTGTCGGCACGCAGCGGGAGGGGAGGACAGAGGGAGGCGGCGGCCTTGCTCATTCGGCGGGCGCTCCTGCGCGCGCGCCTATCTCGGAAGACGTCTCGGGGGTATCGTTCGTGTCGGGATCGGAGGCGAGCCCGGCGGTCAGCACGGCACGGCGCGTGGGCGCCTGGCCCATGGCGGAGGGGGCCTCCGCCTCCGCCTCTGCGGCGGCGGCCTCTGCGGCCGCGATGGTGGCGATCTCCTCTTCCCGCGCGGCCCGGATGTCGGCGCTGCGGTCGGTCTCGGCCCGGTTCTCGGGATCGAAGAGCGCGGCCATCACGGCGCGGGCCACGTCGGTGGCATCCTTGTGGCGCTGGAAATCCCCCATCGGAGAGAAGAGCGAACAGGCCTTGTAGCCCCCGGTGGCGGGACGGCTGTTGTGGATGAACTCGTAGTCGCCGGAGGGGAAGGCGATCACCTCCTTCGCGCCGGCGGTCAGGTGATCCCAGCTGTCGCCATCGGGCATCAGCACGAGGTTCATGAACCACGGCGAGATCAGCACGCCGAGGAATTGCCCTTCCCAGAGCCGGAAGCCCACGGCCTCCACGTGCAGCGCCTTGTTCACGAGCGGCACGTCGCGCATCTTGGAATGCCAGACCTCGGTGAAGTCATCGACCAGCCGGGCGGTGGCGGCGTTGATCCGCGTGGCCTCGCGCATGGCGTCGGCGCCGGGGTCTTCCAGCACCATGAACTGTTCCTTCGGGGCCGAACACGTCGGGCAGGACCAATCCCCGGGCAGCGCCGTGAAGGGCGTGCCCGCGTCGATCTGGCGGCTGTCGTCGCCCTCTGCCGGATCGTAGGGCGTCCAGCAGACCTTGCATTCCATCACGGCCTGCGGGCTGATCTTGTCCATCGCGCCCAGGAAGGAGCCTTCAAAGGTCGTCTTCACCGGATCGCCTCCGCCACTTCGCGGATACGCTCCGCGCTGTCGGACAGGTCCTCGCGGGCGGCCAGCACCACCTCGGGCATGGGCGTGATCTCGTAGGTGTCGAGGATCAGCTGATCGGTCGAGTTGTAGAACTGCACGTGCCACGTCCGGGGCAGGGCGGTCGCCCGGATGCGGCAGTTGCCATACCCGCGCGACAGGATGTCGACCGAGCCCTCGCCGAGGCGGGCCTCGAGCCACGCAAGGTCCTCTTCCGTATGCGGCAGCAGCGAGAGGTTGATCACATGCAGCGGGGCCTGCGGATTGGCGGAATGCTCCGTCAGCTCCGCTAGCAGCGAGGGCGCGTTGACGACGCCTGCGCCGGGTTTGTCGCCGGTGGCGGGGCGGAAGGGCTCATGGGCGCGGGTCAGCGCATCACTGGGCACCTGCGCCACCTCGACGGCATCGACGCCGACGGCGGAGAGGACCCAGATGCCCGCAAAGACGCTTTCCTGCACGCGCAGCGCCGGGATGCCGCGGACTTTCACGGCCACTTCGCCCTCGCCCAGCGTCTCGGCCAGCACGCGGCGGCTGTCGGCATCCAGCGTCGAGAGGTCGAAGCGTTCCGCCGCGCCGCCTTCGGCCACGCGATCCGCCGCATCGGCCAGCTGCGCCAGCAGGTCGAGCGCGCCCTTGGGGGCATGCTCCACGTCGGGCAGATGCGCGGTATAGGTGCGCATGTCCTGCGGCAGCTGCATGTATTCCAGCTCCTTGCCGTCCTCCGGCTCGGGTTGGGAGCCGGGGCCGTAGCCGGTGGGGGGCAGGTGGAAGTTCTGCATGTCAGGCCTCCTCTTCGTGGGCTGTGGGCTGCGCCGCGAGGATGCGCGGGATCCGCGCGATGTAATCGTCCCAGTCGCGCACGCGGGCGATGCCGCCGACAAAGACCCCGTCGCGGAAGAAGATCAGCGAGGGCGTTTTGAGCACGCGGGTCTCCTCGCGCAGGCGGGTCTCGATCTCATCCCCCGCCACGGCGCAGTCGAAGGCGCGCTGGAAGGCGATGTGCAGCTCGGGCAGGATGATCGCCACGTCGGGCGTTTCCAGGTTGCGGGCCGCCTCGCCGGGGACAAAGACCACATGGGCGCCGGGCGCTTCGGCAAAGCTTTCGAGCGCGGCCCAGTCGGTGAGGACGGGATAGCCCATCTCGGCGGTCAGGCGCGTGACGAGCGGGTGTTGCGGTGCGGACATCGGGGTCTCCTCAGGCGGTCGTCTTGCCCGCGGCGGCCGCCGCGGCGAGATGGGGGGGCAGGCTGGGGCTGCGGGCGTCGAGATCGGCAAAGGCATCTCCCAGATCGCCGCCCTCCATCAGGCTGCGCAGCCCGCCGAGCGCGTCGCGGATCAGCCGCGCCTCGTCCCATGTGATGACCTCGCGGGCGGTGCCGAGGAAGGTCAGCACCCATGTGCCGGGGGCCAGCGGGCCGGTGAGCGACAGGTCGATCAACTCCTCGCGGTCCCCGTCGAGGGCCGTGGCCGCGATGCCGTCGACCGAGAGGACCTTCATCGGGATGCCAAGACACATGGGCCTATTCCGCCGCCGGGAAGAAGCGCGCGTCGCCGATCCGGCAGGCCACCTCCTCGGAGGGGCGGCCGCCTTCGTAGACGTCGCGGTGCAGCGCCGGATCGGCCAGGTCGTTGGTTGCGGTCTGGCCCTCGGTGGCCGTGATGCCGCGCGCGGCCAACCAGTCGCGGGCGATGGCCACGGCCTCGGGGATGCGGGCCGCCGTCTGCGGGCGCAGGCCGCCGCCGAAATCCTCCAGCTCCACCGGCTGGCAGCCGATCAGCACAATCTGCTCCGGGCAGTAGCCCATCAGCTGCGCCGTCGCGACCACGTCCTGAAAGCCGGTCTGGTGCAGAGACATCTTCTTGGCGCCCATGAAGGAGGGGACGTCCTCGCCCTCGACCACCTTCATGGTGCCGGGGGGCAGGCCGTAGTCCACCGCGTCGAAGACGACCATGATGTCGGCCTCCTCGAGGAAGGGCAGCAGGTAGAGCCCCTGCGTGCCGCCGTCGAGAATGGCGACCTCCGGCCCGTAGGCCAGCGTCCGGGCGACATGTTCGACGCAGCGAACGCCGAAGCCCTCGTCTGCCCAAAGCACGTTGCCGATGCCCAGGATAAGCGCCTTGTGCGCCATGATGTCCCTCCCTTGGTGGCGTCGCCGGACTGCGCCTTGGCAGGCTGCTTTCCGGTCTCTGCTGATTTCGAAAATAGGCTTGGCGGTCGGCTGGCGCAGCGATTCCTGAGTTTGCGGTGTATTTTATTCAAGTCTCTGATTTTGAAGGATTTATGTGGATTTTGCTGCGTTGCGGCAATGAGTGATATGCAAATCAAGTATTCAATATGTGCGCATGAGTGGAAAGTAAGTTTGCATGATGCGCTTTGGCGTCGCCAATCTGGCGCCACAATGACCTGTCATTCTGATCACTAACTTGCCACGGAGCCACGATTTTTCGCCGTTCCTGCGCGCCCGGAACCAAGAGGGGAGCCGCGCATCGACGGCGCGCGCGGAGGCGATCCGGAGCTCTCTGGCCACCACTTTATGGTAGCGAAACTCGTCCCTCCCTCGCGAGGGACCGCCCAGCCTCACCAAATCGCCGCCGCGTGGGGGCCTGCCTACGATGCGCGGCGGCCTGCGGCCTTGTTCCGCGCGGGGGGCGATGTTTTGGTGTGGGCAGACAGGCGCACAACGGAAAAGGGCGGGCCGAAGCCCGCCCTGTCTCAAACCCCGCAAGAGGGCTTCAGTCCTCGTCGTCCTTGAAGGTCCGCGTGCCCGAGATCATGGTCGAGACCATCGACTGCCGGGACATGATGTCTTCGCGGATCGCGGCATAGATGTGGATCATCATGAAGATGAGGATCGCGTACATCCCGAGGTGATGCAGCTGGTGCAGCACCATCGAATTGCCGATCCAGTCCCGCAGCGGGCCGAAGACGAGGTCGAAGATGCTGCCTTGCTGCGCGCCCTCGGCATAGAGCGCCATGCCGGTCACGATCATGAAGCTGAGCCCCACGGTCATGAAGAAGAACATGGCGATCTGCGCCAGCGGGTTGTGGCCCACGTATTTCTTGGGCGTCTTCTCGAGGAAGGCGTACCACTTCATCTCGTGCCAGACCTCGACCCACCAGGATTTGCGGTGCAGCGGCAGGATGAACATCTGCTTGGCGTGGTGGTTGCCCACGAAGGCCCAGTAGATGCGCCCGAAGAAGCCCACGGTCATGATCATGCCGGCGGCGAAATGGGCAAAGCGGATATAGCCGAAGACGAATTGGTGCGTCGCCTCGGCGATCTGCATCGAAGGCGGCGGGGAGCCGATGAACCAGCCGGTCACGATCAGGACCATGATCGCGGCGGCGTTGATCCAGTGCCACAGCCGGACCGGGGCCTCGTAGACGTAGACGCTGGTGTCGCGCCGGATCGTCGCGTGATCGGCCTCGGTTGCATCCCCGGTGAGCCGGATGGCCTTGGGGGAGGGGCTGGTCATTTGCCCCCCTCCCGGCGGCGGATCAGCAGGTAGGCGGCGATGCCCACCGCCGCCAGCAGGGCCAGCGGCCCGAGGTGGGCGGCAAGGTGGCTCGCCTCGTCGTGGGTCGCCTCATGCAGCCCGTGGGCCTGTGCCGCCAGCGGCAGCGTGGCGAGTGCGGCGGTGATCGCCGCGCCTTTGCTCAGTTTACGCATCATGGTCTCCTCCCTCAGCGCACCTTGACGGTGGTCAGTTCCTCGCCGTCCGGCGACATCACGTGGGTCGAGCAGGCAAGGCAGGGGTCGAAGCTGTGCAGCGTGCGCAGGATCTCGACCGGCTCTTCCGGGCGCTCCATCGGCGTGTTCATCAGGCTGGCCTCGAAGGCCCCGATGTTGCCCGAGGTATCGCGCGGGCTGCCGTTCCATGTGGTCGGCACGACGCATTGGTAGTTCTCGATCCGGCCGTCCTTGATCTTGATCCAGTGGCCAAGCGCGCCGCGCGGCGCCTCGGTCATGCCCACGCCCATGGCTTCCTTGGGCCAGGTCGAGGGGTCCCACTTCTCGATGTTGGCCGTGCTCTCGTCGCCATTCTTGATGTTGGTGATCAGCTTGTCGAAGAAATGCTGCTGCAGGCGCGAGCAGTATTCCGACTCCAGCGCGCGGGCGGCAGTGCGCCCCAGCGTCGAGAAGATCGCATCGAAGGGCAGGTCCATCGCGCGCAGCAGCCCGTCGACCTGATCCTTGATGTCCTCGTGCCCCTTGGCATAGCCGATGATGTAGCGGGCCAGCGGACCCACCTCCATCGCGTGACCCTTCCAGCGCGGCGCCTTGATCCACGAGTATTTCGCGGCCTCGTCCAGCTCCTGGATATTGGTCCGGGTGCCCTTGGCGTTCGGGCCCAGTTCGTACTGTGCCTCGGTCACGCCGTCCCAGGGGTGCAGGCCCTTGCCCGGCTCGCCGTAGGTGTACCACGAATGGTCCACGAACTCCTGGATCTGCTCCGGGTCGCGCGGATCGACATCATGCACGACCGAGAGGTCGCCGTTGATGATCGCGCCGCGCGGCAGGTGCAGCTGCTCGGGGCTGAAATCGTTCGGATGCTCCGGGATATCGCCATAGGCGAGGCAGGCCTGCGAGGAGAGCCCGCCGCCGTAGAGCCAGTTCTTGTAGAACCCGCCGATGGCGATCACGTCCGGGATATAGACATTGCGGTTGAAGTCGAGCGATTGCTGGATGATCGACTGAACCATGTTCAGGCGCTCCATGTTGATCGCCCCGACCGCGCCCGTGGAATGGACGTTGATCGGGCAGGGGACACCGCCCACCAGCCAGTTCGGATGCGGGTTCTTGCCGCCGAAGATCGTGTGGACCTTCACGATCTCCTTCTGGAGATCGAGCGCCTCAAGGTAGTGGGTTGTGGCCATCAGGTCCGCCTCGGGGGGCAGCTTGTAGGCCGGGTTGTCCCAGTAGCCGTTCTTGAACAGGCCCAGCTGGCCGCTTTCCACGAACTTCTTCAGCCGGTTCTGCACGTCGCGGAAATAGCCCGGCGAGGACATCGGGTGGTTCGGGCCGACCATCTGCTGCAATTCGCTGGTGGCCTTAGGATCGGCCTTCAGCGCGTTGACCGGGTTCACCCAGTCGAGCGCATGCAGGTGGTAGAAGTGCACCACGTGGTCGTGGATCTGCAGCGCGAGCTGCATCAGGTTGCGGATCGAATTCGCGTTGTCGGGGATCTGTATGCCAAGCGCATCCTCGACCGAGCGGACCGAGGTCAGCGCATGGGTCCCGGTGCAGACGCCGCAGATGCGTTCGGTGAAGGCCCAAGCGTCGCGCGGATCGCGGCCCTTGAGGATCACCTCAAGCCCGCGCCACATGGTGCCGGTCGAGACGGCGTTGCGGATCACGCCCTGATCGTCGACGTTCACCTCGCAGCGCATGTGGCCTTCGATCCGGGTGACGGGATCGACGACGATGCGACGGCCGGAATTGTCCAGCTCGAAGCCATTGGGGGTCTGGATGACCATGGCTTACACCTCCTCCTTCGCGGACTTGCGGTCCTGCGTCTTCTTCTGTGCGGATTTCAGCGCCGAGACGGCGGCGTGCAGCGCGATGCCGCCACCCACCACGCCCGCGGCGGCAAGGCCGATCTGGTCGGCGTTCTTCTCGACCCCGAACTGGGTCAGGTCGGTGACACGGTTGTAGAAGCTGCCCTGATCCCAGAAGCCGTCCTCGGAACAGCCGATGCAGCCGTGGCCGGACTGGATGGGGAAGCTGACGCCCTCGTTCCAGCGCACGGTGGAACAGGCGTTGTAGGTGGTCGGGCCCTTGCAGCCCATCTTGTAGAGGCAATAGCCCTTGCGCGCGTTCTCGTCGTCCCATTCCTCGACGAACTGGCCGGCGTCGAAATGCGGACGGCGATAGCATTTGTCGTGGATGCGCTGCCCGTAGAACATCGCCGGGCGGCCCTGACGGTCAAGCTCGGGCAGGCGGTCGAAGGTCAGCATGTAGGTGATCACACCGGTCATGACCTCGGCGATCGGGGGGCAGCCGGGCACCTTGATGATCGGCTTGTCGGTGATGACCTTGTGCACCGGCACGGCGCGGGTCGGGTTCGGCTTGGCCGCCTGCACACAGCCATAAGAGGCGCAGGCGCCCCAGCTGATGATTGCCTTGGCGTCCTTGGCCGCGTGGCGCAGCTGCTCGACGAAGGGCTTGCCGCCGACGATGCAGAACATGCCGTCCTCGTTCAGGGGCGGGTTGCCCTCCACGGCGAGGATGTAGTTGCCCTTGTACTTCTCGATGGTCTCCTGCAGCGCCGCTTCGGCCTGATGCCCTGCGGCGGCCATCAGCGTGTCGTCGTAGTCGAGGCTGATCATCGACAGGACCACGTCCTTGGCCAGCGGGTGGGCCGACCGGATGAAGCTCTCGGAGCAGCAGGTGCATTCGAGGCCGTGCACCCAGATGACGGGCGTCCGGGGCTTCGTTTCCATCGCGTGGGCGATCTTGGGCACGAAGGCGGGACCGAGGCCAAGGGCGGCGGCGGTCAGGGAACAATATTTCATGAAGCTGCGGCGGGTGATCCCCTGCCGGCGCATCACGTCGTAGAAGGTTTCGATCTGGCTCAAGCTGCGTCTCCTCCGAATTCGGGCGGGGGCCCTGCGCTGGTTCGGGCATCATGCAGCGGCATACCTTGGTGTGCTGAGGGAAAAACGCGGTGGCGCGTGAGGTGATTTACTTGCTTGTAAATCAATAGCTTGTGCTGAAAGTGTCCGCTTTTCTGCGCCCGCAGCGTGGTCAGGCCACAGCCGTCGCTTCCGGGGCAGTGGTCAGGCGCTTTCCAGCCGCGCCAGAGCGATCACCGCCTGTCCGAGCGCCAGCCCGCCGTCGTTCGCGGGCGTCTCGCGGTGGATCAGCAGCGGCAGATCGGCAAGCGCCCGGGCCGTGAGGTCGAGCAGCAGCGCATTCTGGTAGCACCCGCCGGAGAGTGCCACGGCCCGCGCCGCACCGCTCTCCACGAGCGCCCTCGCACGGCTGGCAAAGGCCCGCGCCAGACCGGCATGGAACCGCGCGGCGCGGACCGGATCGGGGCTCCTGTCGGCGAGCAGGGCGTGCAGCATCGGGGCGGGGTCGATCTTAGACTCATTGCCGAAGTCATAGCCCGGATCGCCAGCGGCCAGCGCCGCACGGCCCTCGGGTTGGCAGGCCAGCGCCTCCAGCCGCATGGCGGCCTCGCCCTCGAAGCTCTGCCGCGCGGGGCAGAGCCCGAGGAGCGCCGCGACCGCGTCAAAGAGCCTTCCCGCCGAGGAGGAGAGCGGCGCGTTCATCCGCGCCGCCTGCCGGGCGAGCGCCAGCGGATGCGACGCCAGATGCGCCTCGGCCGCGATCCCCGCCTGATCCAGCCGGGCGAGCGCGTTGCGCCAAGGCTCCTGCGCGGCCCGGTCGCCGCCAATGAGCGGCGCGGGGGTCAGGTGGGCGGTGCGGGTGCAGTCCTCGTAATCCCCCAGCAGCAGTTCGCCGCCCCAGAGCGTGCCATCCGGCCCCAGCCCGGTGCCATCCAGCACGATCCCCGCCACCGGCCCGCCGTCGCGCGGCCAGAGGTTCTCGGCCAGACAGGCGGCGAGGTGGGCGTGGTGATGCGCCACCTCGATCACCGGCAGGGGGCTGGCATGGGCGTGCTGCGTGGCGCGGTAGCCGGGGTGCAGGTCGCAGGCTACGGCCTGCGGACGATGGTCGAAGAGCTGGCTGTAGTCCTGTTCGGCCTGAAGGAAGGCCTCCCACGTCAGGGCCTCGTCGAGTTCGCCGAGGTGGTGGCCCAGCAGGGCCTGCCCATTTTTGGTCAGGCAGAGCGCGGCCTTCATCTGCCCGCCCATGGCCAGCACCTGCGCGTGGGGCAGGCCCTCGGGCAGGGGCAGGGTGCCGGGCACCCGTCCGCGAGCCCGGCGCAGGATCATCGGGCCCTGCGGGGTGATCCGCTCGACGCTGTCATCCAGCCTGCGGGCGATGTCGCGGTCGTGCAGCAGGAAGGCATCGGCGAAGGGCGCTAGCATCTCGCGCGCCTCCGCATTGTGGATCGCCATGGGCGCGCCCGAGAGGTTGCCGGAGGTCATCACCAGCGGCCGCCCCACCGCATCGGCCAGCAGCCAGTGCAGCGGCGTGGCGGGCAGCATCCAGCCCAGCGTGGACTGCCCGGGGGCGAGGGCCTCGGGCAGGGGCGTGCCCACCTTTTCCAGCAGCAGGATCGGCGCGGCGGGATCGGCTAGGCGGTCCGCTTCCTCTGCATTCAGCGCGGCGTGGCGGCGGATCAGGTCGAGCGGCGCCATGAGGGCGAAGGGCTTGGCCGGGCGGTGCTTGCGGGCGCGAAGCCGGTCGATCGCCTCGGCGTTGGTCGCGTCACAGGCGAGGTGGAACCCGCCGAGGCCCTTGATGGCGAGGACCTGCCCCGCGCCCAGCAGGGCGGCGGCGCGGGCGAGGGGGCTCTCTGCCGCGCCCGGTGCCGGATCGGGGCCCTCCAGCCAGAGCTTCGGCCCGCAGTCCGGGCAGGCCACGGGCTGTGCGTGGAAGCGGCGGTCGGCCGGGTCATCGTATTCGGCCCGGCAGGCGGGGCAGAGCGGGAAGGGCGCCATCGTCGTCTGCGCCCGGTCATAGGGCAGGCCGGTCACGATGGTGAAGCGGGGCCCGCAGTGGGTGCAATTCGTGAAGGCATAGCCCGCGCGGCGGCCCGTGCTGCGGACCTCGGCAAGGCAGGCCGGGCAGGTGGCCGCATCGGGCGTCACCCGCGTCTCGGCCCCCGCCGCGCCCGAGGCGGCGATGATGAACCCCTCGCTGGCGGGCCGCTCCGCCGCCGCGCTTTCCACCGCGTCGATCCGGGCGAGCGGCGGGGCTTCGGCGCGCAGGGCCGCCTCGAAGGCGTCGAGGTTCGGGCCCGCGACATGGATCAGCACGCCCTCGGCATCGTTCAGCACCTCGCCCGCCAGCCCCATGCGCCGGGCCAGTTGCCAAACGAAGGGCCGGAAGCCCACGCCCTGCACCTGCCCACGCACGCGGATGCGGCGGGCGGCGGGCGCGCCGCCTGCCGGCTCGTCCTCGGTGTTGCCGGGGGCCGATGTGGGGGCCGGCGTCGGGGGCTGTGTCTCGCCGGAGGTCTTGGGCGGGCGGGTCATTGCTGGGCCTCAGTGCACCGTGCAGACCATGCAGGGGTCAAAGCTGCGCACGATATGCTGGACGGAGAGCGGGGTCTCCTCGCCCTCGGCCACCTCGGCCCCGACCAGCGCCATTTCCACCGGGCCGGGCGTGCCGGTGGCATCGCGGGGCGAGAAGTTCCACGTCGTCGGCGCGACGATCTGGTACGACGCGATCCGCCCGCCCTCGATCCGCAGCCAATGGCCCAGCGATCCACGTGCGGCCTCCACCAGCCCGGCGCCGCTCCCGGCCTTCACAGTGGGCTGCTCGCCCATGAAGCGCGCATCGGGATCGAGCGCCTGCACCCAGCTTTCCAGCAGCAGCTGCAACCGGGCGATTTCCAGCAGGCGGCCCGCGATCCGGGCGCGGGTGGAGCCTTCGGCGGCGAGCACCTGTGCCAGCGGGTGTCCGTCGATGGCCTGCCGGGCCAGCGCGCCCACCTCCACCACGCGGGTGTCGAGGCGCGGGGCCTTGCACCAGCTGTAGGCGCCCTCGCGCATGTCCTCGTCAGGCAGGGTCTGGCCCTGCGCAGGATGCGCGGTGTCGCCCAGCATCCATGCGTGGCTGAGGTCTTCGCTGATCTGGCCCGCGTCGTAGGGGCCGGTCATGCCGTTCTCCCACAGGCCCGGGGCCATGGCGCGGCCGCCCTCCAGCGGGTAGGCCCCGAAGGAGAGGTAGCGGCGCGGGCCGAAGCCGCCGCGCTCCAGCCCCAGATCGGTGGAGATCGCGAGGAAGAGACCGGCGTCGCCCGTCTCCCATGCCTCCAGCTCCACTAGCGTCGAGAGCCCGGCGAAGGCCTCCACCGGCGCACCGAAGAGCCCGTCTTCGAGGTAGCGGCGGAAGCTGCGCAGCGTGGCCAGCATCCGCACCCGGTCCTGTGCGGCGGGCGCGCGGGTGACGCCACCGGGCTGGATCGCCAGCGTATGGGGCCACTTGCCCCCCAGCGTGCCCGCGATGTGGAAGAGACGCGCGCGGGCCTCGGCGGTGGCGCGTGCGGCACTGCCCTGAAGCGCGGTGAACCGCTGCACGGCGCGGTCATGCCATGTGCGGCCCGCATAGGCGGGGCGGGCGAAGTCGGGCATGAAGAAGAGGTGGAAATGGGTCACATGGTCGGCCATGTTCTCGACCCCGTGCAGGATCGCCGCCGCAAGCGCGCCTTGTGCGGGCATCCGGGCGCCCGAGGCCTCGGCCAGGGCAAAGGCCGCCGCGGCCGACTGGCTGACGGAACAGATGCCGCAGATCCGCGGCGTCAGGGTCAGCGCATCGCGCGGGTCCTTGCCGGGCAGCATCATCTCGAACCCGCGGAAAAGGGGCGAGTTCGCATACGCCGCCGCCACCTGACCGTCGCGGATGTCGAGCTTGATCTCGAGATCGCCCTCGACCCGGTTGAAGGGCCCGACGAGGAGTTGCCGTTCGCTCATTTGCCGCCCTTTCCCGCGCCGGGGGGGATCTTCAGGCGGTCGGAATGGGCGTTCACGTCGATCCGTTTCGGCGTGGCGGCCTTCGACAGCGATGCAAGTGCCATGAACCACGCTTTGGGCATGTCCGAGGGCAGGCCAATGGGGATGCCCGCGAGGGTCGGCGTCTCGGTGAAGGGGTGGCGGGGTTCCTCGAACTCGGGCGCGGTGCAGTTGATGCAGGGGTAATTCCCCCGCGTGCAGGAGCCCGCGCCGTTCCATGGCCGGATGTTGCAATCCGCATGGGCCTGCGTGCCGACGCAGCCGAGGTGCTCCATCATGCAGCCCATTTCCGAAAGCTCGCGGGCCGAGGCCTTGTACTCGTAGAACTCGTTCTTGGTGCAGGCATGGTGCACGAGGTTGTCGGCATAGAAGCGCGGACGGCCCAGCGGGTCGAGGTCGGCTTCGGCCAGACGGTCCTCGGCCAGCAGCAGCAGCGTTTCCGAGACCCAGTCGGGATGGGTCGGGCAGCCCGCCACGTTGATCACCGGGCGGCCCGAGCGGGCGCGGAAATCACTGGGCAGGGCGCCGCCCTTGAGCTTGCCGTCATAGGCCAGCCCCACGGCGCCGGCGGGGTTGCCGCCCGCAGAGGTCACGCCGCCATAGGCCGCGCAGGTGCCCACGGCCACCACGTCGCGCGCCAGCGGCGCGAGGCTGCGCACCCAGTCGAGCATCGGCCGCCCGGTGCCTGCCAGCATGTGATAGCGCCCGGTGCCCTTGGGGCCCGTCACGATGGAGCCTTCGACGCAGAGCACGTCGAGCGTTTCCTCCCCGGCCTCGATCCGCTCCAGCAGGCGGCGCACCTCGGCCCCGGTCTCGACCGAGATCGAGGGATGCCAGAGCAGGTCGATGCCCGCGTCGGTCAGCAGGTCGAAGATGTTTGGGTCCTCGGCGCAGAGCAGCGACATGGTACAGCCGCCGCAGCCTGCGGATTGAAGCCACAGAAGGTTCACGTGTCCTCCGGTCGGTCTGGAGTGCCTGTTGCGTCGCCCGGGCGGGCGGGATCGGCCCCGGTGCCAAGCGGCAGGGCAAGACGGAAGTCGCCCCCGGGCCCGGGGCCCAGCGTCAGGGCGCCGCCGTGTTCCTCGGCGATCTTCGCGCTGATCGAGAGGCCGAGGCCGGTGCCCTGTCCCACGGGCTTGGTGGTGAAGAACGGATCGAAGATCGCGGCGCGGTTTTCCTCGGCCACGCCGGGGCCGGTGTCGCGGACGGTCAGGACGGCGCGGCCATTCTCGATACCGATCTCGACGCTGACGGCGGCATCGTCGAGGCCCTGCACCGCGTCCATGGCGTTCTGGATCAGGTTCATGACGATCTGCTGGATATGCCCCGGCGTGCCCTGCACCTTCAGCGAGGTCATGCCGGTGAAACTGGTGGTCAGCCCGCTTTTCGAGCCACGCTCGACCCAATGCGCCGCGACCCGGGCCAGCTCCACGAGGTCGAAGACCGAGGCCGTGCCGGAGCCTTCGGCCGAGAGCCTGCGCAGGTCGGCCACGATGTCGCGCACCCGTTCGGCCCCGTCGCGGGCCCCGTCGATCGCCTGCCGCAGGTTGCGCAGGGCCCGGTCGAGCTTCAGCTCCTCGCGCAGCGAGACCAGTTCCTCCCGCGAGGCCCCGGACTGGACGCGGTCGAAATAGGTCTCGAACCGGCCCACGTAGCGTTCCAGCGCGTGGGCATTGGCATAGACGAAGGAAATCGGGTTGTTCAGCTCATGGGCCACGCCTGCCAGCAGGCGGCCCAGCGAGGCGAGCTTCTCGTTGCGCACCAGCTGCATCTGCGCCTGTTGCAGGGCGCGGTGGCTTTCCTCCAGTTCAGAATAGGCGCGGCGCAGCTCTCCCAGCGGGCGGCCCACGAGGACGGCGCCGATCAGCCGGTGCCGGTCGTTGATCCGGGCAGAGAGGGTGAACTCGAAGGGCGAGGGGCCCTCGATGGTGATCACGTTGGCCTCGAACCGCGTGTTCGAGAGCGTCAGGCGCAGGTCGGTCAGGGCCTTGGCGATGGCCTCGGCCCGTTCAGTGCGGAAGATCTCGGCCACGGGGCGGCCTACGAGGTCGGAGGCCGCGCGCCCGGTGACGGTGCAGAGCGAGGCGCTGACCTCCTCGATGGTGCCGTCGCGACCGACCACGGCCATGATCTCGCTGACGCTGTCGAGGACCGAGGCGATGAAGCGGCGCAGCTCGTGCAGCTCTTCGCCCTGCCGTTCCAGCTGCTCCTGATGGGCGACCAGATCGGCATAGGTGCGGTCCACCGCGGCTAGCACGTTGACCCAGGCCTCGTCGCTGAAATCGGCAGCGTCCATGGATGTGTCGGTCCCGGGACCCATCGTTGCCCTTTCCCTCAGCTCCCCGCCCCATTCAATCGGCGGGCGCCGTCGCGGTCTACAAGATGTAGCCCCTCGCGCGCGGGAAATCTATGGGCGCGCCATGTGGGGGCCTTGCGGGAGGGCGTGGGCGGTGTGGCCGGGGCCGTGCAGGGCTGTCGGACGGGCGGGCGGCGACAGGGGCAGGGGGTAGGGCAGGGCGATGCAGTCGTGCGGGGTGGAAAGCTGCCGTAGGGGCAGGCTGGCGCAGTGAACGATATTTGACCATTTGTGCGCCAACAAAAAAGAATCCTTCTGACACGAGGCGCGGCTTGACTTGATGGCGGCGCAAACGGCTCTACTGAAGGCATCCCGAAACGCCGGGGCGACGCTGCCCCGGTTTCACTCACGCTTACTGGACAGGTTCGCGCCATGAAAAACCTTCTCACGGTCTCCCTCCTTGCCCTGACTGCCTCGGCAGCTGCCGCGCAGGCGGAAACGCTCACCATTTCGTGGTGGGGCTACAACGGCGACAAGCTCAACGCACTGCTGATCGAACCCTTCAAGGCCGAATGCGGCTGCGATGTGGTCTTCGAGACCGGCAACAACGCCGACCGCCTCGGCAAGCTGACCGCCCGCGGTGGCAAGGGCGTCGACCTGATTTACCTCACCGACAGCTACAGCCAGATCGGCATCGAGAACGGCGTCTTCCAGGAGTTCGACCGCTCCAAGCTGACCAACCTCGACGAGCTCTACGAAGTGGCTCGTGATCCGCAGGGCGGGTTCGGCCCGGCCTACACCGTGGGCCGCATCGGCATCGTCTACGACGCCGACAGCGTCGAGCCGATCACCTCGTGGAGCGACCTGTGGCGGGCAGACCTGGCCGGCAAGCTGTCGCTGCCGAACATCACCACCACCGCGGGCCCGATGGTCGTCGTGCGCGCCGGTGACATTGCAGGCACCGACGCCTACGAGGATGCCGACCCGGCCTTCGCCAAGATCGAAGAGCTGAAGCCGAACGTGGTGAAGAACTACAACACCGGCTCCGAGATGGTGAACCTTGCCTCCACCGGCGAGATCTCGGTGACCATGACGCAGGACTTCACCCTGCGCTCGCTGAAAGAGGCCGTGCCGGGCATGACCTGGGCCACGCTGGACGATGGCGACATCGCGGTGCTGAACACCGTGAACATCCCCACCGGCGCCGAGAACCCCGAACTGGCCTACAAGTTCGTCGACTTCCTGCTGTCGCACGACGTGCAACAGGCACTGGCCGCGGCCGGTGTCGATGCGCCGATCAACAGCACCGTGGAACTGGCGCCGGAACAGGCCGCCATGTGGACCTACGGCGAAGAGGCGATCAACAGCCTGAACAAGATGGACTACGCCAAGATGAACGCGGCCAAGACCGAATGGATCGACCGCTGGAACGAAATCTTCGGCATGTAATCCGGGCACAATTCGCCTAGACTAACCGGGCACGGCGTTTCCAGCGCCGTGCCCTTCGCTCTTGATACGAAGACCAAGAAAGGCACCCCCAATGCCTCGCAAGCTGCGGCCATGGCTCCTGTCCGCTCCGGCGCTCCTGCTGGTGCTGCTGTTCCTCGGCCTGCCGGTGCTCTCGACACTGGCCACCACCTTCGGCGACCCCAAGGGGCCGCTGGCGCAATATGCCACCTTCTTCAACTCGCGCTTCCGGATGACCGTGCTCTGGCGCACGATGGAGGTGGCGCTGATCACCACCGCCGTCTCGGTCGTGGTGGGCTTCATCACCGCATGGGTGGTGGCACAGGCCCCTGCCCGGATGAAGAGCCTGCTGATCATCGCCGCCGTCTTCCCGCTGCTGACCGGCGTCGTCGTGCGCAGCTTTGCCTGGCTGGTGATCCTCGGCAAGAACGGCATCCTGAACGATTTCCTGCTCTGGATCGGGGTGATCAGCGAGCCGCTGTCGATGCTCTACACCAAGGGTTCGGTCATCGTGGCGATGATCTACCTCTTCGTGCCGCTGATGATCCTGACCCTCGTGGGCGTGCTGGAAGGCATCCCGCAGGACCTGACCGATGCGGCCGCCAGCCTGGGCGCCAAGCCCGGCGCGGCCTTCCGTCAGGTGGTGCTGCCGCTGGCGGTGCCCGGCCTGATCGTGGGCTCGGTCCTCGTCTTCACGGGCTCCTTCACCTCCTACGCCACGCCGCAGCTTCTGGGCGGCGAGGGGCAGATGATGATGGGCACCTTCCTCTACCAGCGGGCCATGGTCACCTTCGACTGGGTCGGCGCCTCGACCATCGCCGCCGTCATGGTGGTGGTGACCCTGACCACCGTGCTGATCATGTCCAAGATCGCGCGCCGCGTGAACCCGATGGCGGGGTGAGAGCATGAAACAACGTATCCATCCCCTCCTGATCGCCTTCGCGGTGCTGGTCTTCTTCTTCCTGCTGGGGCCGCTGGTGATCATCCTCGGCTCGGCCGTGTCGGACACCAACTACCTGACCTTCCCGCCGCAGGGGCTGACCCTGCGCTGGTTCACCAACATCTTCGAGATCTCGGCCTTCGTGCGCACCATGAAGACCAGCTTCCTGCTGGCGGTGGGGGGCACGGCGCTCTCCATGGCGATCGGCATCCCGGCGGCCTATGCGCTGGCGCGGTTCCGGTTCCAGCTGCCCGCCTTCCTCGGCAACATCTACGTGCTGCCGATCCTGATCCCCGAGATCGTGCTGGGCTTCTCGCTGATGAAGACCGTGGCCATCGGGGCCGATGTCCCGATCATGCTGGCGCTGCTGCTGGGCCACGCGCTGATCGTGCTGCCCTATTGCGTGCGCGTCGTGGGCGCCTCGCTGAACTCCTTCGACTTCTCGATCGAGGAGGCGGCCGTCTCGCTCGGCTGCCCCCGGTGGAAGGCCTTCTTCACCGTGGTGCTGCCCAACGTCCGCGCGGGCATCATCGCGGGGTTCATCCTCGCCTTCATCACCTCCCTCAATGACGTCTCGGTCTCGATCTTCCTGACCGGCCCCGGCGTCTCCACCCTGCCGATCCAGCTTCTGGCCCATATGGAGCAGTTCTTCGACCCGACGATCGCGTCGGTCTCGGTTCTGCTCATGGGCGTGACCGTGGCCGTCATGGCCATTGTCGAGCGCACGCTCGGCCTGACTTTCCTGACAAAGTGATGGGCGTTACCACATGACCGTCTCCCTCTCTCTCGACAACGTCACCGCCCACTACGGCAGCACCAAGGTGCTGGAAGACCTCTCGCTCCACGTGGGCGAGGGCGAGCTGGTCTCGCTTCTGGGCTCCTCCGGTTGCGGCAAGACCACCACGCTGCGCCTCGTGGCGGGCTTCCTTGAGCCGACCTCGGGCAGCATCAAGCTGGGCGAGCGTGACCTGACCCGCCTGCCGGCGCACGCCCGCAACATCGGGCTGGTGTTCCAGACCTACGCGCTCTTCCCGCATCTGACCGTGCGCGACAACGTGGCCTTCGGCCTGAAGCAGCGTAACGTGGGCGCGGCGGACCGCCGCAAACGCGCCGACGACATGATCGAGCGTGTCGGCCTCGGCCACCTCGCCGACCGGCACCCGGCCAACCTCTCGGGCGGTCAGCGTCAGCGGGTGGCCCTTGCCCGGGCCCTCGTGATCGAGCCGCCGCTGCTAATGTTCGACGAGCCGCTCTCGAACCTCGACGCCAAGCTGCGGGTCGACATGCGGGTCGAGATCCGCCGCCTGCAACAGGCCAACGGCACCACCGCGCTCTACGTCACCCACGATCAGGAAGAGGCCTTCAGCATCTCCGACCGTGTGGCGATCATGAACGCGGGCAAGATCATGCAGCTGGACACGCCCGAGGTGCTCTACTCCCGTCCCGCCAACGCCTTCGTGGCGGATTTCGTGGGCTTCGAGAACATGATCCCCATGCGCGCGATCTCCGAGGCCGGCGATGCCGTGCGGGCCGAAATGGCCGGCGGCGCGACCATCGACCTGCCCAAGGACAAGTTCACCGTGCCCGCGCAGGACTTCATCCTCGCGACCCGGCCCGAGGGTCTGCTGGTGGCGGCAGAGGGGCAGGGCGTGCCGACCAAGCTGGGCCTGCGCACCTACCTTGGCCGCGCCTACCAGTACCAGTGCGATACGCCGGCGGGCGAGATCAAGGCCAACGGCCCGCTCTCGCAGCCCTTCGAAAGCGGCAGCGCCGCCGTGCTGGTGCCCCAGCCCGAGCAATGCTGCCTGCTGCCGACGGAGGCCGCGTGACCCTTCTGACCAACGCCCGCATCCTGACCATGGATGCGGGCCTGACGGAGCACGAGGCCGGCTGGCTTCACATCGAGGGCGACCGGATCGTCGCCCTCGGCTCCGGCACTCCGCCTTCGGATGTTCCTGAGGGCGAACGGCAGGACATGGGCGGTGACCTGATCCTGCCCGGCATGGTCAACCCGCATTGCCACATGCCCATGACGCTGTTCCGGGGTCTGGGCGAGGACGTGGACGACCGGCTCTTCCGCTATATCCTGCCGCTGGAACGCGCCCTCGTGGATGCCGAGGTGGTGGAGATCGGATCGCGCCTCGCCGCGCTGGAGATGATCCGCGGCGGCGTGACCACGGTGGCCGACATGTACTACTTCGAGGACCGCATCGGCGCGGTGCTGAACGAGGCGGGGATGCGCGGTGTTCTGGGCCAGACGCTGGCCGATTTCGCTGCCCCCGATCACGGCTCGATGGACGAGGGCTTTGCCCGGCTCGATGCGCTTGCCGACCTCTATGCCGATCACCCGCTGATCACTGCCTCCGCCGCGCCCCATGCTCCCTATTCCACGGGGCTCGAGACGATGACCCGCGTGGCCGCATGGAACGCGGACAAGGGCCTGCCGGTGCAGATGCATCTGGCCGAGACCAAGCCCGAACTGGAGTGGGCCGAGAAAACCCACGGCTGCACCACGGTCGAGGTCGCGGATCGTGCGGGCCTGCTGACGCCGCACCTCGTGGCCGCGCATTGCATGTATCCGACCGGGGCCGACATGGATCTGATGGCCGAACGCGGCGTGAACGTGGCCTACAACGCGCGCTCCAACGGCAAGGCCGGGCGGGGCGTGGCCCCGATCACCGCCCTGCGCGCGCGGGGCATCAAGGTGGGCATCGCCACCGACGGGCCGATGTCGGGCAATACGCTCGACCTCTTCAGCCAGTTCGGCCCGGCGACCATGTTCCAGAAGATCGCCGCCGGCACCCGGGGCGCGCTGCCCTGTGTTGACGTGATCCGCATGGCCACGATCGAGGGCGCGGCGACGCTGGGAATGGCCGACAGCATCGGCTCTCTCGAACCCGGCAAGCAGGCGGATCTGATCCGCATCTCGCTGGACGATCCGCGCCTGCACCCGATCTACGACATCTATTCCATGCTCACCTATGCCACGATGCCGTCAGACGTGCGCGCGACCATGGTCGCGGGCCGCTGGCTGATGCAGGACCGTGCAGTCACGACGGTGGAGGGGCCCAAGGCCCTCGCCGATGCGTTGCAGGTCGCGCGCCGCTTCAAGGCGCGGATCGTGGAAATCGACAAGACCACTTGAGGGAAGACCATGCCCGCCATCATCGACACGGACCCCGGCATCGACGACGCGATTGCCATCCTCCACGCCCTGCGGGTGCCCGATCTGGACATCCTCGCGCTGACCACCGTGGCGGGCAATATCGGCCTCTCGGTCACCACCGGCAACGCGGGCCGCATCGTGGCCTGCGCGGGCGTGCCCACGCCGGTGCACGCGGGCGCTGCCGCACCGCTGGGGCGCGAGCCGCGGCCTGAGACCGGGGTGCATGGCACCGATGGTTTGGGCGGCGTGACCTTCCCCGCGCCTCTGGCAGCGCCTGCGAGCGCTGATGCCGTGGCCTATATGGCGCAGGCGCTGATGGCAGCGGAGGCGAAGACCATCGACCTGCTCTGCCTCGCGCCGCTGACCAACGTGGCGCTGCTGCTGCGTCACCATCCCGAGGCCGCCGCCCGCATCCGCCGCATCATCGCCATGGGCGGCGCGGTGGATGAGCCGGGAAACATGGGCGCGGACAAGCGGGCCGAGTTCAACCTCGCCCATGATCCCGAGGCGGCGGCAGAGGTGCTGCACGCGGGGCTCGACCTTGTGCTGATCCCGCTGGATGCCACCCGCCAGTTCCGCGCCAACGCCGAATTCATCGCCCGCCTGCGCGAGGTGGGCACCGCGCCTGCCGTCGCCTGCGCCGATCTGATCGAGGCCTATTTCGCCCAGACCGAGGCGCAGACGCAGGTCCGCGAAAGCCGCCCGCTGCACGATCCCTGCGTGCCGCTCTACGCGCTGCACCCCGATCTCTTCCGGCTTGAGACGCGGTCGCTTCAGGTGGAGCTGGACAGCGGCGCCCTCGTGCCCGGCCCCTACCAGATGCAGGTGGCCATGGGCGTCGATGCCGACTTGCTGCGCGATGCGCTTGCGGAGGGGCTAGCATGCTGAAGGACATCACCGCCGCCAACGAGGCTGATCTGCGCCGCGAGTTGATCGAGGTCGCCCTGCTGCGCCGCCCGGCGGATACGCTGATGCGGGTGGGGGCGCTGCTGGACACCAACACCGGGCTCTGGCGCGAGGACATGGAGCTGGCGCTCTACGGCGGGCGCATCGCCTATGTCGGTCCGCGCGGCTCCTACCGGGGCGATGCGGCGGGGACGGTGGACAAATCCTCGCTGCTGGCGGTGCCGGGTCTGGGCGAGGTGCACAAGCACATCGAAAGCTCGCACGTCACGCCGGAATACGAGGCGGCGCTGGTGATCCCGCGCGGCAACACATGGACCTGCGAGGCCAGCCACGAGTTTTCCAACGTGGTGCCCGACCGCACGCTCGACTTCTGGCTGGCGCCGCGCCGGGCCGGATCGCCGCTGAAGATCTTCCCGCTGCCCGGTTCCGCCGTGCCGCCGACCGCGTGGGAACATGGCGCGCATCTGGAGGGCGTGGACCAGACCCGCTTCCTGAGCGAGAGCCTCGCCTGTCCGGGCCTCGACGAGGTGATGGACTGGCCCGCCGTGCGCGACCGCGACAACCCGGCCCATGACCGGCTGTGGTCGATGATCCGGGCCACATGGGAGGCCCGCGCCGTGGTCGAGGGCCATGCCGCCGGCATCCGCGACCTGCCCAACATCAACGCTTTCGCCGCCTCGGGCATCGCCTCGGATCACGAGGCCTGGACGCCCGAGGAGGCCTTCGACAAGTTGCAGGCCGGGCTCTTCGTCGAGATCCGCATCCACACCGGGCCCGAGATCATCAAGGGCCTGCTGGAGATGGGCCTGACCGACTGGAGCCAGGTGGCGCTTGCCACCGACGACCGCCCCGCGCAGGAGGTGCTGGCCACCGGCGCGACCGACCGCAACGTGCGCATGGCGATCGAGGCCGGGCTGTCCCCCGAACAGGCGATCCAGCTGGTGACGATCAACCCGGCCCGCCACATGCGGCTGACGCCCTGGGTCGGATCGCTGGCGCCGGGGCGGTTTGCCGATATCGTGCTGCTGTCCGATCCGGAAAAATTCGTGATCGAGGAAGTCTGGGCCGAGGGGCGCCGCGCCTCCAAGGGCGCCGACTACCTGCTGCGGGTGCCGCAGATCGACTGGCCCGCCTGGGCGACGCAGAGCGTGAACATCGGCCGCTCCCTGACGGCCGGGGATTTCGTGATCCCCGCAGAGCCGGGCCGCGAGACGATGCAGGCCGCCGTCCTGCGCCCCTTCCACTGGACCGACGATTTCCTGACCTTCGAGATGCCGGTGGCCGAGGGCGCGGTGCAGCGCGACGCGGATCGCAACCTGACCAAGTTCGCCATCGTGGATCGCTACTCGGGGCAGGGGGCGGTGTCGAAGATGTTCTGGCTCGGCTGCGGCCCGCGGGACGCGGATACGGCGCTCTGCTGCTCCATGGCCCATGACAAGCATAACATCTGGTGTGTCGGCTCCTCCGACGCTGCCATGGCGCAGGCGGTGAATGCTTGTGCCGAGATGGGCGGCGGCTGGGTGCTGGTGCATCGCGGCGACGTGGTGGCAAGCGTGCGCTATGAAGTCGCGGGCCTGATGACCGCACGCCCGGCGCAGGCGCTCGCCGCCGATATGGAGGCGCTCTATGCCGCGGGCGCAGAGGTGGAGTGGATGTTCGAACCCTCCTTCCACCCCCGCTGGGCCGCAGGCTTCCCGGAACGGCTGGCCTTTGCCACGCTGACCTGTTCGCCGTGGCGCTGGAACCTCGTGGCGCCGTCGGACCATGCCCCGCAGGGCCTCGTTCAGGTGCAGACCGGCGAGACCCATCCGGTGGTCTGGTAAACGCTCTTTCCGGGATGCCAATTCAGTGACCAACCTCCGCCTCAGACCCTGAGGCGGACGCCTGCGCGCCTTTGGCGGATTGACGGGCGAGTTAATAATTCACAGAATAGGAATTATTTGCACGCAGTTGATATCACCATGCATCTCTCGAAGTTCACCGACTACGCCCTGCGCGTCTGCCTCTATCTGGGCGCCCATCCCGAGCGGCTGGTGCCGATCTCGGAAATGGCGCGTGCGCACGACCTGTCGCAGTCGAATCTCATGAAAGTGGTGCACCAGCTGGTCGAAGGCGGCTTCCTCAGTTCCACGCGCGGGCGCTCCGGCGGCATTCGCCTTGCCCGTCCCGCCGAGGAAATCCGGCTGGGCGCCGTGGCGCGCTACATGGAAAGCGACGGGGCGATGGTCGATTGCTCCTCCTGTATCCTGCGCGGCTCCTGCGGGCTGGTGCCTGCGCTGCACGAGGCGCGGATGGCCTTCTTCGCGGTGCTGGACAGCCAGACGCTGGACCGGGCGGTGAAATCTCATCCCCGGATGCTGCCGATCCTGCGCTCGGCCGCCGACAAGCAGGGCAGCGGCGCCTGTGGTGCCGCGCCCGCTACGGCACCGGCGCGCCCGCGCCGGGTCGAGGACCCCACCCCGGTCAAGTGAGTCGCCCCGGATGCGTCGGACCCCGCCTATGAGTCGGGGCCGACTCACGCGCCGACTCGGCCCTTTCACGACAGTCTGACAGCCGATGCTGCCTGCGCGGGGCAGGGGCGCGGGGGGGCTGATCGCCCGCGCCATTCCACCAGTGCTGGCCGGACGGGCGGGGTTTTCCGGCGTTTGATCAAAATTTGACCGCAATTCGTACGCTTTCCGCGGCGGCACCGAAATTTCACGCCGCAACTGCACATGACGCTTGTGCGAAAATACATGCTATGTCATTGCATGTATCAATCGAGGTGGAAACGCTTCCACCTACCAGCCGCAATGGCGCGGCCATTTCCGTCAAATCGCCCGTATCGGGCAGGCAGCAACGATGCTGCAGCTTCGTACCGACAGACTCGGTTCGTGGGAAAGCTGTGCATCCAAGTCTTTGCTTTTCCTGACAGAAATCGCCGCGGCCCGGACACCCGGTTCGCTCAGCCCCAAGCAGACCGGAGACTTCACATGTCCAGGCAACGACTCGTCATCATCGGTAACGGCATGGCCCCCGGCCGGATGCTGGAACATCTCTTCGAAGCCAGCGATCAGTTCGACGTCACGATCTTCAACGCGGAATCCCGCGTGAACTACGACCGCATCATGCTCTCCCCGGTGCTGTCGGGCGAGAAGAGCTTCGATGACATCGTGATCCACGACGACGCCTGGTACGCCTCGCACGGCATCACCCTGCACCGGGGTCAGAAGGTCGTCTCCATCGACCGTGACGCGCAGACCGTCACCAGCGAGGGCGGCATCACCGCCGCCTATGACAAGCTGGTCATCGCCACCGGCTCCAACCCCTTCATCATCCCCGTGCCCGGCCACAAGCTGTCCGGCGTGGTGGCCTACCGTGACCTCGACGACGTGCAGGCGATGAAACGCGCCGCGGCACTCGGCGGGCGTGCCGTGGTCATCGGCGGCGGCCTGCTGGGCCTTGAAGCGGCGGCGGGCCTGAAGGCGCAGGGCATGGAGGTGACCGTGCTGCACCTGATGCCCACCCTGATGGAGCGTCAGCTGGACCCGGCGGCAGGCTACCTGCTGCAGAAGGAACTGGAAGGCCGCGGGATCGAAGTGCGCTGCGGTGCCAACACCAAGCAGATCCTCGGTGACACGCAGGTCGAAGGCGTTGAGCTGGAAGACGGCACCGTGATCGAGGCCTCGCTGGTGGTCATGGCCGTCGGCATCCGCCCGAACGTGCAACTGGCCCAGGAGGCCGGTCTCGACGTGGGCCGTGGCATCGTCACCGGCACCGACATGAAGACCTCGGACGCCAACATCTACTCCGTCGGTGAATGCGCCGAGGTGGACGGCCGGGTCTATGGCCTTGTCGCGCCGCTCTACACCATGGCCAAGGTGGCCGCCGCCCATCTGGCCGGTGCCACGGACGCCGCCTTCGCCCATGCGGAAACGCCCACCAAGCTGAAGGTCACCGGCGTGAACCTCTACTCGGTCGGCGAATTCGGCGACGGGCCCGAGCTGGAGGACGTGGTCCTGCGCGATGCCAAGCGCGGCACCTACAAGCGCGTGATCCTGAAGGACAACAAGGTCGTCGGTGCCGTGCTCTACGGCGATGTGGCCGATGGCATGTGGTACAACGAGCTGCTCAAGTCCGCAGACTGTGTCGAAGCCATGCGCGAGACGCTGATCTTCGGTCAGGCGCACCAGGGTGGCGGCGCGGCAGCGGACCCGCTGGCGGCGATCTCGAACCTGTCGGACGACGCGGAAATCTGCGGCTGCAACGGCATCTGCAAGGGCCAGATCGTCAACGCGATCAAGGACAAGGGCCTGACCTCGCTCGCCGAAGTGCGCGCCCACACCAAGGCCTCCGCCTCCTGCGGGACCTGCACCGGGCTGGTCGAGGGCGTCATGGCCCTGACCCTGGGCGACACCTTCGCCAAGAAGGCCGAGGGCATGTGCGGCTGCACCGATCTGGGCCATGGCGACGTGCGCCGCCTGATCGTGGCCAAGGGGCTGAAATCCATCCCCGCCGTGATGCAGGAACTGGAGTGGAAATCCTCGGGCGGCTGCGCCAAGTGCCGTCCGGCGCTGAACTACTACCTCCTGTCCGACTGGCCGGGCGAATACGTCGACGACCAGCAGTCGCGCTTCATCAACGAGCGCGTGCACGCGAACATCCAGAAGGACGGCACCTATTCGGTGGTTCCGCGGATGTGGGGCGGCATGACCACCTCGGACGAGCTGCGTGCCATCGCGGACGTGGTGGACAAGTTCAACATCCCCGACGTGAAGGTCACGGGCGGTCAGCGGATCGACCTGCTGGGCGTCAAGAAAGAGGACCTGCCCGCCGTCTGGAAGGACCTGAACGACGCCGGCATGATCTCGGGCCACGCCTACTCCAAGGGTCTGCGCACGGTGAAGACCTGCGTCGGCTCCACCTGGTGCCGCTTTGGCACGCAGGACAGCACCGGCCTCGGCATCAAGCTCGAGAAGTTCATGTGGGGCTCGTGGACGCCCGCCAAGGTGAAGCTGGCGGTCACCGGCTGCCCGCGCAACTGCGCCGAGGCGACCTGCAAGGACATCGGCGTGATCTGCGTCGATAGCGGCTACCAGATCGTCTACGGCGGTGCCGCCGGCCTGCACATCCAGGGCACGACCGAACTGGGCACCGTGAAGACCGAGGACGAGGTGATCGAGATCGCCGGCGCCATGACCCAGATGTACCGCGAGCAGGGCTTCTACCTCGAGCGGATTTACAAGTGGGCCGACCGGGTCGGCTACGACACCGTCAAATCCGTCATCTTCGACGATCTGGAGAGCCGCCGCGCCTACTACGAGCGCTTCGTCTACTCGCAGCAATTCGCACAGGTCGACCCCTGGTCCGAGCGTGTCTCGGGCGTCGACAAGCACGAGTTCAACCCGATGGCCGTCTTCGGCCTGCCCAACGACACCACCGTCCAGGAGCCCGCAGAATGAACGCCTCTGTCCAGAACACCGATCTCGACTGGCGCCTGATCGGCACCATCGACGACATCCCCGCCCAAGGGGCGCGCTGCGTGAAGAATGGCGAGACCACGATCGCCGTCTTCCGGACCGCGGACGACCGCATCTTCGCACTTGAAGACAAATGCCCGCATCGCAACGGGCCGCTCAGCCAGGGGATCGTGCATGACGGTTGCGTCACCTGCCCCCTGCACAACTGGGTCATCTCGCTCGAAACCGGCACCGCGCAGGGTGCGGACGAGGGCCGGACTGCCTCCTTCCCTGTCCGCCTCAGCGGTCGGGACATCTACCTCAACCTGAAACCTGGCGCCTGATCTCAGGCCCGCACTCTCTCGAAAGGACTACGACAATGGCGTATATCGCTCCGAAGGAATTCGCGGCCAAGATGGTCGACGCCGGCGAATCCAAGATCTTCATGTCCACCAAGGACACCCTGATCCGCGCTTACATGGCGGGTGCCATCCTGGCGCTTGCCGCGGCCTTCGCCGTGACCATCGCGGTCAACACCGGCAACTTCCTCGTCGCCTCGCTGCTCTTCCCGGTCGGCTTCTGCATGCTGTACCTGATGGGCTTCGACCTGCTGACCGGCGTCTTCACCCTGGCCCCGCTGGCCGTCATCGCCAAGCGCCCGGGCTGCACCTGGAAAGGTGTCTTCCGGAACTGGGGCCTCGTGTTCTGCGGCAACTTCGCAGGCGCCCTGACCACCGCCGTCTTCATGGCGATCATCTTCACCATGGGCTTCAGCGAAGAACCCAACGCCGTCGGCCAGAAGATCGGCAAGATCGGTGAGGCCCGGACGCTGGGCTACGCCGCTGCGGGCTCGGCCGGCATGCTGACCGTCTTCATCCGCGCCGTGATGTGCAACTGGATGGTTTCCACCGGTGTCGTCGCCGCGATGATGTCGAACTCCACCGGCGGCAAGATCATGGCCATGTGGATGCCGATCATCGTCTTCTTCTACCTCGGCTTCGAGCACTCGATCGTGAACATGTTCCTGTTCCCCTCGGGCATCATGCTGGGCGGTCAGTTCACCTGGGTCGACTACTTCGCCTACAACGAGATCCCCGTTGTTCTGGGCAACCTCGTCGGCGGCCTGACCTTCGTGGGCGGCATGATCTACGCCACCCACTTCAAGGAATCGCCCAAGCGCAACGCCACCACCGACGTGACCGGCCTGCCGGCAGAATAATCTCCCCTCCCTTGGCCCCGCTTCGGCGGGGCCTCTTTTTTCTTTCTTCACCGGAGACGATCCCATGCCAAAGGATACCGTTGCCCGCCCGTGCCTCACGGTGACGCTCGGCCAGTATTCCGGCGCGGGGCGCAAGCCGGAGAACCAGGATTTTCACGGCGCGCTGATCCCCTCGGGCAGCCCGCTGGCGCTGAAAGGGATCACCCTGGCCGTAGCCGACGGGATTTCCTCCAGCGCGGTCAGCGGGCAGGCGGCAGAGACCGCCGTAAAGGCCCTGCTGGACGATTACTACGCCACCCCCGACGCCTGGACGACGCGCACCGCCGCGACCCGCGTCATCGCCGCCACCAACGCCTGGCTGCATGGGCAGAACACCTCCGTCGCCGATGTGAACGCAGGCCACGTCTGCACCCTCTCGGCGCTGATCCTGAAGGGGCGCGAGGGCCATGTGCTGCATGTGGGCGACAGCCGCGTGGCGCGGCTCTCGGGTGCCGGCCTCGAGGCGCTGACCGAGGATCACCGGCTGGTCCTCTCCTCGACCGAGAATTACCTGGCCCGCGCCATGGGCGCCGCCCGCGAGGTCGAGGTCGACTATCGCCGCGTGCGCCTGAGCGAGGGCGATGTCTTCGTGCTGACCACCGACGGCGTGCATGAGTTCATCACCGCCCGTGACGTGGTCGCGGCCCTTGCCGCGCCGGACCTCGACACCGCCGCCCGGCGGCTGGCCGATGTGGCGCTGGAACGGGGCAGCGACGACAACCTGACGGTGCAGCTGCTGCGGGTCGAAAGCCTGCCCGAGGCCGGGGCCGAGCTGTCGCTGGACGCCGCCCGCCTGCCGGTGCCGCCGCTGCCGAAGGCGGGGCAGGTGATCGACGGCTTCCGCATCCTGCGCCCGCTGCACCAGACCGCCCGCAGCCACGTCTACCTTGCCGAGGACGGGCAGGGGCAGCGCGTGGCGCTGAAGATCCCCGCCAGCGAGATGGCGCTGGACACCGATTACCTGCGCCGCTTCGTGCTGGAGGAATGGATCGCCCGCCGCCTCGCCTCGGCCCACGTGCTGCGCGCGGCAGAGGCGCCGGCAAACCGCAGCGCGCTCTACGTGGTCACCGAGTTCGTCGAGGGCCAGACCCTGCGCGACTGGATGGCCGACCACCCGCAGCCCGATCTGGCCCTGGTGCGCGACATCGTCACCCAGATCGCCACCGGCCTGCGGGCGTTTCACCGCCGCGAGATGCGGCATCAGGATTTGCGGCCCGAGAACGTGATGATCGACCGGACGGGAACGGTAAAGATCATCGACCTCGGCTCTGCCTCTGTTGCGGGGGTAGAGGAAGCCGCGCCGGGCCTGTTGGGGGACATGCCCGGCACCTATCAGTACACCGCGCCGGAATACCTCTCGGGGCAGGGGGCGACGTGGCGGGCGGATCAATACGCCCTCGGCGTCATCGCCTACGAGATGCTGACCGGGCGGTTGCCCTACGGGGCGCAGGTGGCCCGCGTGCGCAATGCGCGCGATCAGGCCCGCCTCAGTTACACGCCCGCGCGGGATGCCGAAAACGGGCTTCCCGACTGGATGGACGTCGCGCTGAAACGCGCGGTGCATCCCGATCCGGCCCGCCGCTACGAGGCGCTTTCCGAATTCGTCGCGGACCTGCGCCGTCCGGGCTCCGGCTACCGGGCGGGGCGCCACGTGCCGCTGGCAGAACGCAATCCGGTCCGCTTCTGGCAGGCGGTCTCGGCGGGGCTGGCGCTGCTCTGCGTCGTGCTCATGACCCAACTGGCGGGCTGATCCGCCACCAACATCGCAGGAGGACAAGAGATGAAAGACATGGCACAAGCCGAAACCCTGACCCGCGAGGACGTCACCGCGCTGATCCTCGCCTCCAAGAAGGCGGCGCTGCAGACCTGGGAAGGCATCGCCGAGGCGATCGGCATGTCCCCGGTCTGGACCCACTCGGCCTGCATGGGGATGAACGCCTTCCCGCGCGACAAGGCCGATGCGCTGGTTGCGCTGTTGGACCTGCCGGAGGCGGCCGCCGACCTGCTGGTGGAAAGCCCCACCAAGATCTGGGAACAGACTGTTCCGACCGATCCCTGCATCTATCGCCTCTACGAGATCGTCGGCGTCTACGGCCCCACGATCAAGGCGCTGATCCACGAGGGCTTCGGCGACGGCATCATGTCGGCCATCGACTTCGACATGCAGGTCACCCGCGTGCCGCACGAAAAGGGCGACCGGGTTAAGATCGAGATGTCGGGCAAATACCTGAGCTACAACGCCTGGTAAGCGCCCCGACGCGACCGCCGGCGGATGGGGCCCGCCGGCGGTCCATTTGTCTGCACTGACCTGCCGCCGTGCGCGGGCGGGTCAATAGGTGTCGTAGTCCTGCGCCAGATCGGCCTCGGGCAGGAAGATGGTGAAACGGCTGCCCGTGCCGGGCGTGCTGTCCACCTCGATCCGCCCGCCCGCGCGGCTCACCAGCGTCTGGCTGATGGAAAGGCCAAGCCCCGTGCCCTGCGCCTGCTTGGTGGTGAAGAACGGATGGAAGATGCGCTGCATCGTCTCCGCCTCCATCCCGGTGCCGGTGTCCTCCACCGTGATCTCGACCCCGCCCGGCGCCTCCGTCACGCCCAGTGACAGCACACCGCCCTCGGGCATGGCGTGCACGGCGTTGAGGATCAGGTTCACCATGATCTGCTGCAATTCCGTCCGGGCGATCAGCACGCGGCGGGTGCTTTCCAGCGCGGTGCGCAACTCCACGCCCGCACTCTCCGTCTGGTGCCGCGTCAGCACGAGGCAGTCACGCACCACCTCGTCAGGGCGGATCGCATTGGCCGCGCCGGAGTAATCCTCCGGCTTGGCAAATTGCAGCAGCTTTGAGACGATCGCCCCGATGCGATAGACTTGGTCGTCGATCAGGTCGAACTCGGTCTTCACGGCGTCGGCATGATCGTCCAGCAGGGCGCGTGCCACGTCGAGGTTGCCCTGGATGACCGCGATCGGGTTGTTGATCTCATGGGCGACCGAGGCGGTGATCTCGCCCACGGCGGCCAGCTTCTCGGAGAGGATCAGCCGTTCGGTGGTCTGTTCCAGCTTCTCGTTGGCGGCGCGCAGGTCGCGGGTGCGGTCCTCGACCTTCTGTTCAAGGCTCTCGGCCCAGTCCCTGAGCTGTCGGTCGCGCTCCTGCACCTGATCCAGCAGGTCGTCGAGGTGGCCAGCCACCTGCGCGATCTCGCCGCTGTCGTCCTGCGGGCCGTTGCGGGCCTCCATCTCGCCGGCCTCGACCCGGGCCATGGTCTGGGTCATCCGTTCCAGCGGGCGGAAGATGCGCCCGGCCCATTGCAGGAAGATCGGCACCGACAGCGCGGCGATCAGCAGGAAGAGCACGGTAACCGTGAGCACCGAATTCGCCTTGGCCTGCAGGAAGGGCGCCTCGAGGAAGCCGACGTAGAGCATGCCCACCCGTTCGCCGAAACTGTCGGTGATCGGCTGATAGGCCGAGATGTACCAGTCGTTCACCACGAAGGCCCGGTCGCGCCAGACCTGACCCTCGCCCAGAACCCGCTCGCGCACTTCGGCGGAGACGCGGGTGCCAAGGGCGCGGACGTTCTCGAAAAGCCGCACATTGGTCGAGACGCGCACATCGTCGAGGAAGAGCGTCGCGGTGCCCTGCGAGCCTTCGGGCAGGCTGCGGTCGCGGTAGACGAGGGCGTTGATCGTGTCGATGAAATCGAGGTTCCGGTTCAGCAGCCGCCCGCCCACCAGCGCGCCCATCCGGCCGCCGGGCATTGCCACGGGGGCTGCGGAATGCACGACCATGCCGCGATCCTCCACGGGTCGGTCGGTGGGCACGGCGTTGCGGGTGGGCACCATGGGGATCGCGGCGCGGCGGGCAAGGCCGGGGGCGAGCGCTTCCAGCGAGGGGGCGGGCAGCACGTCCACCGCGCTGCGGGCCTCGCCGTTGAGGGCCGCGCGGACCACTGGCCAGTCGCGGGGGGCGAAGCCGCGGGCGGTGCGGCTGCCATCGGTGACATAGAGGAAATCGAGCGAGAGTCGCCGCTTCTCGGCTTCCAGCAGGGCGGTGAAGGCCTCGGGATCGTCGAGGGCGTTGTGCAGCGCGACGGACTGGGCGATGGCATCGAGCCGCTCGCCGGAGCCCTCGATCAGCCGCCCGAGGTATTGCTCGGCAATGGTCAGGTCGCCGTTCACCTTGGTGATCAGGATGTCGTCGATCCGGCCGGACCAGCGGATCATCGCACTGCCGAGCATCATGGGCAGCAGCACCAGCATCGGCAGCAGCGCAATGACCAGAAGCCGGACGCGCAGGGAGCGGAAGAGACGGTCCACCTGTCAGACGCCGAGGTCGGCGCACCTCTGGTCCAGCGCAGCGCGCGACAGGCCGAGGCGGCGGGCGGCCTCGTCCCGGTCGCCCGCGGTCTCTGCCAGCACCCGGCGCAGGCGCTCTGCCCCGGGCAGGGTGAGCATCTCCAGCGGCAGCTGACCAAGGATCAGTGCCCGGTCGATGAAATTGCGCAATTCCGGGATGTTGCCGGGCCAGTCGTGGGCCAGCAGCGCATCCCGCGCGGCGGCATTCAGCGGCAGGGGCTGGCAGCGGTGGTGATGGGCGAGGTCTTCCATCAGCAGTTCGGCCAGCACCAGCACATCCTTGCCTCGGGCGTTCAGCGGGGGCAGGACGACCTCCTCGGCCTCCACCTCACCGGGCAGGGCGGCGGGATCGCGGGGGCAGAGGATCGGGCGCAGCCCGGCCGCGGCCAGTTGCGCCATGAGCGCGGGGGAGGGGTGTTCCACCAATGCGGTGCCACCCTGCGCGGCGGCCAGCAGGGCCGCGCCCGGCAGGCCCGCCAGATGCAGGAAGGGACGGCCCGCGCGGGGCGAGGCGCGGTGCAGGGCGCGGGCGGCGGCCGCCTGTCCCGTCCCGGGCGCCCCGGTGAAGAGCACGGGACCGTCGCGCCGGGCCAGCTCTGCCAGCCGGGCATGCAGCGCGGCGATGGCGGGGGAGGTGCCGCAGAGGTCATGCTCGCAGGGGGCGGCGCCCATGGCCTGCTCATGGCGCAGCAGCAGCGCCTCGCGCCGCAGCTGCGCATCGGTCAGGCAGCGCCGCACGGTGTGGAGCAGCTGGCTGGTGCGGAAGGGCTTCAGCACGAAATCGGCCGCCCCGTGGCGCAGCGCCTCCTCCGCGCGGTCGAGATCGGCATAGGCGGTGATCAGGATCGTCTCGGGGGCATCGGCGCGGGCCTGCAGCGCGGAGAGCCACTCCTGCACCCGGCGGCCGGGCAGGAGGGTCGCGAGCAGCAGGATGTCATAGCGCTCGCGCTCCAGCATGGGCGTGGCCTCGGCGGTTTCGGCGACATGGGCCACGGCGCGGCAACAGGGGGTCAGCGCCTTGACGAGGAAGTTGCGCATGCCCGGCTCGTCCTCGACGATCAGGATGCGTGCCTCGTGCAGTGGATCGAAAGCCTGCGTCTCACGCGTTCCGTCTGGCACGATGCTCCTCCATCTTCCCGATCCGCATACTGGCAAAGAAAAAGGGGGCCTTACAGCCCCCTTTTGCGTTCGTCCAGCGATGCGCCGTTTCAGCGGCGGACCTCGCTGCGGATGAACATGCCCCATGCGAAGAGCACGAGGGCGGCAAGGGCGAACCACGTCAGCGCATATTGCAGGTGCGCGTTGCGGAACTGGATCACCGTCTGGCCGCCACGGGGCCATGCCTCGGGCGCGCCACGCTCTTCGTCGACGAAGTAGGGCGCGGCATTGTCGAAGCCCTTGGTAGCGGTGATCGAGGCGATGTCGCGACGATACCAGAGCTGGTTCTCCGGGTCGTTCGCCCGGGAGAAGAGCCAACCCTTGTCCTCGGGCATCCGCAGCAGGCCGGTCACCGTCACCTCGCCCTCGGGGGCCTGCCGGGTGGCGGGCGCCTTGAGACGCTCGGGGACCATGCCGCGGTTGACCATGACGATGGTGCCATCGTCGCGCGCCAGCGGGGTCATCACCCAGTAGGAGGGGCCGAGGTCAGAGGGCACGTAGATCTGCACCTCCTCGTCGTTGAGGAAGGTGCCGGTCAGCTCGACGCGGGTGTACTCGCTGGCCTCTGCACTGATCGCGGGCCAGTCGGCGGGGCCGGGGGCAGGGATCGGATCGGCATGCACGCGGGCGTCCACGCGCTGGATCAGGTCCTCTTTCCAGCCCAGCCGGTGCACCTGCCAGACGCCGAGGCTGACGAAACCGGCGAGCCCTGCCGCCGCGACCAGCGAGACGAGCAGGGTCAAAACGAAGCGCAGCCCCCGTTGGGGGGCTGCGGCGTTGGTGTCATGCGGCTCTGCCACTGGGGTCACCCCTGGGTGCCCGGCTCGGCCGGCGTTGCGGCCGGGTCGTCGACGGGGGTGTGCCCTTCGTGACCGTGGCTGCTGCCCGGCATCTCCATGTTCGGAGACATCTCGTGCATGGGCATCATGTTCTCGTTCATGTTGTGCATGACCCAGAGCGAGCCTGCCAGCACGATGCCGAGGATGACGACCGAGAAGACCGTCGCGGCCATGGTCCAGCCTTCTTCCACCGAGGAGTTGATGTGGAGGAAGTAGACCAGGTGCACGATGATCTGGACTGCGCCGAGGCCCATGATGATGCCGACCAGCGTGTTACGCGGCAGGTCGACTTCCAACATGACGAGGGCGAAGGGGATGATCGTCAGGAAGGCGGCAAGGCCGAAACCGACCATCAGCCGGCCCATGGTGCCGTGGGAATGTGCGTGATCACTCATCAGACAAGCCTCACCAGATAGACGAAGGAGAAGACCCCGATCCAGACCAGGTCGAGGAAGTGCCAGAACATCGACAGCGTCGAGAGGCGCTGCATGTTGGCCGAAGTCAGACCCTTCCAGTTCAGCTGGATGGTCAGCGTGACCAGCCAGATCAGGCCGCCCGTCACGTGCAGGCCGTGGGTCCCTACGAGCACGAAGAAGGACGACAGGAAGGCCGACCGGTCAGGGCCCGCACCGATGTGGATCAGGTGATTGAACTCGTAGATCTCCATGGCGATGAAGCCGAGACCCAGGAGGCCGGTCACGATGAGCCAGAGGGTGGTGCCCTTCAGGTCGTGAGCTTCGGCGCGCAGCATGGCGATACCGAAGGTGATCGAGGAGAACAGCAGCAGCGCGGTTTCCCAGGCCACGAAGCCGGGCTCGAACAGGTCATGCGGGGCAGGGCCACCGGCATAGCCATAGCCGAGCACGGCATAGGTGGCGAAGAGGCACCCGAAGATGATGCAGTCGCTCATCAGGTAGATCCAGAACCCGATGGGGGTCGGGCTGGCGTGGGCATGGTCCGCCGTGTGGGCGGGGCCGGCCGGACCCTCGATCCGGCCGGTGAGCGGGGTATCCAGCATGGTCATGCCAGGGCTCCCTTCTGTTCTTGCTTGGCGATATCGGACTCAGGGATCCAGTAATCGCGGTTGTAGTTGAACGTGTGGGCGATCCCGATCGCGAGGCAGGCGAAGAAGGACACGATGGCAAGCCACCAGATGTACCAGACCATCGCAAAGCCGAGCACGAGCGCGAAGGCTGCAATCAGAACGCCGCTGGCGGTGTTCTTGGGCATGTGGATCGGTTCGTAGATTTCCGACCACTGGAAGCCTTCCTGCTTCATGCGCCACCATTCGTCACGACCGCGGACATGCACTTCCTGCGGGAAGTTGTAGGGCGCGGGCGGGCTTTGCATGGCCCATTCCAGCGTCCGGCCGTTCCACGGATCGGGACCACAGGCGAGCGCCTTGCGGTTCTTGATCGAGACGAAGAAGCCGATGAAGGTCGAGGCAATGCCAAGCGCGATCAGACCGGCGCCGAAGGCGGCGATGACGAAGTAGATCTGCCAGGCGCTGTCCATGTAGGCGTTCATGCGGCGGGTCACGCCCATCAGGCCGAGCGCGTAGAGCGGCATGAAGGCGAAGTAGAAGCCGATGCACCAGAACCAGAAGCTGCGCTTGCCCCAGCGGTCGTCGAGCTTGAAGCCGAAGGCCTTGGGCCACCAGAAGGTGACAGCAGCCATCACGCCGAACACCACGCCGCCGATGATCACGTTATGGAAGTGCGCGATCAGGAACAGGGTGTTGTGCAGCTGGAAGTCGACCGGGGGAACGGCCAGCAGAACGCCGGTCATGCCACCGATGGTGAAGGTCACGAGGAAGCCGACGGTCCAGAGCATGGGCACTTCGAACCGCACGCGGCCCTTGTACATGGTGAACAGCCAGTTGAAGATCTTCACACCCGTCGGGACGGCGATGATCATCGTCGTGATCCCGAAGAAGGTGTTCACATTCGCGCCCGAGCCCATCGTGAAGAAGTGGTGCAGCCACACGACGAAGGACAGGACCATGATGCAGGCGGTTGCCCAGACCATCGTCTTGTAGCCGAACAGCGGCTTGCCCGAGAAGGTCGACACGATTTCCGAGAACACGCCGAAGATCGGGATGATCAGGATGTAAACCTCGGGGTGGCCCCAGATCCAGATCAGGTTCACGTACATCATGGCGTTGCCGCCCATGTCGTTGGTGAAGAAGTGGGTGCCGAGGTAACGGTCGAGGGTCAGCAGCGCCAGCGTCGCGGTCAGCACCGGGAAGGCGGCGACGATCAGGACGTTGGTGCACAGCGTGGTCCAGGTGAAGACCGGCATGTCGAAGAGCTTCATGCCCGGCGCGCGCATCTTGAAGATGGTCGCGACGAGGTTGATGCCCGACAATGTCGTCCCGACACCGGCGATCTGCAGCGACCACAGGTAGTAGTCCATGCCGGGCCCGGTCGAATAGTCGGAGCCGGACAGCGGCGGGAAGGCCAGCCAGCCGACACGGGCGAATTCACCGACGAAGAGCGAGATGTTCACCAGCAGGGCACCGGCCACCGTCATCCAGAACGAGAAGTTGTTCAGGAAGGGGAAGGCCACGTCGCGCGCGCCGATCTGGGCGGGCATGACGTAGTTCATGATCCCGGTGACGAAGGCCATCGCCACGAAGAAGATCATGATCACGCCGTGGGCGGTGAAGACCTGGTCGAAGTGGTGCGGGGGCAGGTAGCCCTCGGCGCCGCCGGCGGCCATGGCCTGCTGGGCGCGCATCATCAGCGCGTCGGCAAAGCCGCGGACGAACATGATGAAGCCGAGGATCATGTACATGATCCCGATCTTCTTGTGGTCGATCGTGGTGATCCAGTCCTTCCACAGCGGCACCCAGAGGCGATACTTGGTCAGGATCGCCAGCAGGACGAGACCGCCGAGGACGATGGCGCCGAAGGTGCCGACGAGGATCGGCTCGTGGTAGGGGATCCAGTCGAGGGTCAGGCGGCCGAAGAACGGCGTCCAGACCTCGGCCGGTTGTACGGCATCAGTAGCCATTTTGCGCATACTCCTTGGCGGCGTCAGAGGGGTGCGCCGTCTTGTTGTCTTCGTTCATCGACATGTCGTCGTGACCGTGGCCATGGCTCTCGCCTTCCGACGCGGGGTCGAAGGGGATCGGGTTGCCGAAGCCGTCGATGCGGCGGTAGCGGTCGTATTCGTAGGCCGCACCGTTGCCGAGGCCCTCGAGGCCGCCGCCGCCCTGCATGTCCTGCATCATCATGTCGCCCATGCAGACCTTGCCGTCCTGCACGCACAGGCCGACGATCCGCTGGAACAGGCCGTCCTCGACGTCCGAGTAGTAGGACACGGGGGCGTCGATGGTGGGCGCTTCCAGTTCAAGGTAGCTGGCGCGCGTCAGCGGGCTCTCGGCCCCTTTCGCAGAGGCCACCCATGCCTCGAAGTCCGCGTCGCTCATCGCCTTGGTCTCGAAGGTCATCTGCGAGAAGCCCGGGCCCGAGTAATGCGCCGAACGCCCTTGGTAGATGCCTTCGTGATCCGCGACGAGGTGCAGCTTGGTCTGCATCCCGGCCATGGAATAGACCATGCCGCCGAGGGCAGGGATCGACAGCGTGTTCATCACGGTGGAGGAGGACAGTTTGAACTCGATCTGGCGGTTCGCGGGGATCGCCAGTTCGTTCACCGAAGCCACGCCGTACTGCGGGTAGATGAACAGCCACTTCCAGTCGAGCGACACGGCCTGAACCTCGATCGTGTCCTCTGCGGCGAGGTGTTCGATCGGCTTATAGGGGTCGAGGCGGTGCGTGTAGATGTAGGTGTAGACGCCGAGCGCCGCCACGATCAGGATCGGAACGCCCCAGATGACCACTTCGAGCGAGGTGGAATGCTCGAACTCGGGATCATAGTCGCTCTGGTCTTCGCGACGTGCGCGGTACTTCCAGGGGAAGTAGACCGACATGATCAGCACGGGGATGATCACGATCAGCATCAGGAGGGTCGAGATGATCAGTAGATTGCGCTGTTCGAGGGCCACCCAGCCCGACGGATTCAGCACGTCATACTGGCATCCCGAGAGCGCCAGCACAGCCAGCAGCAAAGGCGGGAGTTTTAGTCGTCTCAGCAATGTCTGTCTCTTCTTGTCCGGCCACGGCGGAACCAGTCCGTCTGCCCGGAATGGAGGGTTCAGGGCGCGTCGCATGGGGAGGGGCGCGTCCGCGGAATGGGCGTGGAATAAGCGCCGCGGCGCAGAAACCGAAGGCGTCAATCGGCCGCAACTTCGCCGTAAGGGCCTAGGCTCTCTCGGTTTTGAATTTTGATCACACCGCCGTGAGGCCTTTGCGATCGCAGCAATGGATGCCCATATCTGGGGATGGTTCGCAGAAGGCATCTCTGAAACTCTTGTTTTATTGACGCAAACAACTACCCCTCAGCGGCCCCCTTGTGCCGGGGGCGGGGGCGGCGCTGCGCGGGGACTCGGATCGCGATCACGATCGCCTCAAAGAGCTTCCCGAAATCGTCATACCGAGACTTCCGTGGCTGCATGGGAGATCCGCCCCCCGGGCGGGCAAATCTTCAACCATAGGTGGAAAGCATCCCGAAATGCGGCGTGTGAGTCGTGCGCCCGGCGCCGTGGCGGCGCGAGTCAGGGGCACGTCCAGGCCCTCGCGATCAGGGCGTGGGCACGAAAAACCCCCGCCGGCAGGACCGGCGGGGGTGCGTCTTTCAGGCGATGGGGCAGGGCCCGATCACAGGGCCCGATCACTGGGCCCGATCACTGGGCCCGATCAGCCGATGATGCCGTTCAGCGTGGCCGAGGGACGCATCACCGCGGCGGTCTTCTCCGCGTCGGTGTGGTAGTAGCCACCGAGGTCGGCAGGGGCGCCCTGCACGGCCGCGATCTCGCCGGTGATGGCCGCTTCGCCCTCGGTCAGCGCCTTGGCGATCGGGGCGAAGTGGGCGGCCAGCTCGGTGTCGTCGGTCTGGGTGGCCAGAGCCTGTGCCCAGTACATCGCGAAGTAGAAGTGGCTGTCGCGGTTGTCGGGCTCACCCACCTTGCGCGAGGGCGACTTGTTGTTGTCGAGGATGCCCTGCGTTGCCACGTCCACGGCCTTGCCCAGCACGCGTGCCTTCTCGTTGCCCTTGGCGTCGGCCAGGAACTTGAGGCTTTCCCCCAGTGCACAGAACTCGCCGAGGCTGTCCCACCGCAGGTGGTTCTCTTCCTGCAGCTGCTGGACGTGCTTGGGAGCCGAGCCGCCTGCACCGGTCTCGAAGAGACCGCCGCCCTGCATCAGCTTCACGATCGAGAGCATCTTGGCCGAGGTGGCCAGCTCGAGGATCGGGAACAGGTCGGTCAGGTAGTCGCGCAGCACGTTGCCGGTGATGGCGATCGAGTTCTCACCCTTGGTGATGGTCTCGAAGGTCTTGGTGGTCGCCTTGGCGGGGGACATGATCAGGAACTTGTCCGCGACGCCCTTGGCCTCGAGGATTGGCTTCACGTATTTGATCAGTTCCGCGTCGTGGGCGCGGTCCTCGTCCAGCCAGAAGATGGCCTCGCAGCCCTCTGCCTTCTGACGTTCGATGGCCAGGTTCACCCAGTCCTCGATCGGTGCCTTGCGCGCCGAGGCCGAGCGCCAGATGTCACCGGCTTCGACCTTGTGGCTGTGCAGCACGGTGCCGTCTTCCAGCACCATCTTCACGGTGCCGTCTTCCGGGATCTCGAAGGTGGTGGGGTGCGAGCCGTATTCTTCGGCCTTCTGCGCCATCAGGCCGATGTTCTGAACGGTGCCGGCGGTGGCCGGGTTCAGCTTGCCGTTGGCTTTGAAGAACTTGATCGTCTCGTCGTAGACCGGCGCATAGGAGTTGTCGGGGATGACGCAGACGCAGTCATGCTCCTTGTTGTCCGGGCCCCAGCCCTTGCCGCCGGCGCGGATCAGCGCGGGCATCGAGGCGTCGATGATGACGTCGGAGGGCACGTGCAGGTTGGTGATGCCCTTGTCCGAGTTCACCATGTACATCGGCGGACGGGCCGCGGTGCACTCGTCGATGGCGGCCATGATCTCTGCGTTGTCCTTCACGCGGGCCAGCAAGTCGCCGAGGCCGGAGTTCGGGTTCACGCCGAGGGCTTTCATCTCGTCGCCGAACTTGTCGAAGACGGGCGCGAGCCATGCCTTGACCGCGTGGCCGAAGATGATCGGGTCCGAGACCTTCATCATCGTCGCCTTCATGTGCAGCGAGAAGAGGACGCCTTCGTCCTTGGTCTTGGCGATCTCTTCGGCGATGAAGGCATCGAGGGCCTTGGCCGACATGAAGGTCGCGTCGACGACGGTGCCCGCGGGGTAGGAGACGCCGTCCTTCAGGACGGTCTCACCCGATGCGGTTTCCAGCACGATCTTGGCGGTCGCGGCGCCGTCCAGCGTCGCGGACACTTCGTTCGAGCAGAAATCGCCGCCCGACATTGAGGCCACGCGGGTCTTGCTGTCGGACACCCACTCGCCCATGCGGTGCGGGTTCGCCTTGGCATAGTTCTTGACGGCCACGGCGGCGCGGCGGTCAGAGTTGCCTTCGCGCAGCACAGGGTTCACAGCGGAGCCCTTGATGGTGTCGTATTTCGCGCGGATCGCCTTCTCCTCATCGGTCGAAGGCTCTTCCGGGTAGTCGGGAAGGGCATAGCCCTGCGACTGCAGTTCCTTGATCGCGGCGACGAGCTGCGGGACCGAGGCCGAGATGTTCGGCAGCTTGATCACGTTCGCCTCGGGGGTCTTCACCAGTTCGCCGAGGATCGCAAGGTCGTCGGGCTGGCGCTGATCTTCCGTCAGGTGGTCCGGGAAGGTCGCGATGATGCGCCCTGCCAGCGAGATATCCTTGGTGCCCACCGAGACGCCTGCCGCTGCGGCGAAGGTCCGGATAATGGGCAGGAGCGAGGCGGAGGCCAGCTCCGGCGCTTCGTCCACCTTGGTATACACGATATCGGGGGTGTTCGGTTCAGCCATGTTCTCCAAGCCTTTCTTGAGCCTGCAACGGCTCTATCCGACCCTGTCGCTCAGGTCTACTGTCTGGGGGCGGGGATGCGACAATTCCCACGCAAAATGGCCGATCAGAGGGGCACGACGACCGGGGAACCGCTCTCCGGATCGGTCAGGATGCGGCAGGGAAGGTCGAAAACTGCCTCTACCGTCCGATTTGTGATCACATCCTGCGGTGCGCCCTCCGCGACGATCCGTCCGGCGCGCAGGGCGAGGATGTGATCGGCGAAACGCGCGGCCATGTTGAGGTCGTGGACCACCACGATCACCGTCTTGCCGCGCGCCTCGGACTGGTGGCGCAGCAGGCGGAAGATGTCGATCTGGTGGCGCGGGTCCAGCGCGCTGGTGGGTTCGTCCAGCAGCAGCGTTTCACTGTCCTGCGCCAGCAGCATGGCGATCCACGCCCGCTGCCGTTGCCCGCCCGAGAGCGCGGTGACGGGGCGGTGGGCTAGGGCGCTCAGCCCGGTCTCCTCCAGCGCGGCCTTGGTGGCGGCCTCGTCCTGTGGTTCCCACTGGCGAAAGAGCCCCTGATGCGGCGTGCGCCCCTGCGCCACGAGGTCCTGCACCGTCAGCCCCTCGGGCGCGATCGGGTGCTGGGGCAACAGGCCGATGCGTTTGGCCCGCGCCTTGGGCGCCAGCGTGGCAATATCGGTGCCCTCCAGCAGGACCCGGCCCGCAGTGGGCGTGACGATCCGGGCGAGGGCCCGCAGCAGCGTGGATTTCCCGCAGCCATTGGGCCCAAGGATCATCGTCACCTTGCCCTGCGGCAGGCTGAGAGAGAGCCCGTCGAGCACCCTGTGCCGGTCCAGCGTGACGCTGAGCGCCTCGGTTTCCAACTGGGCGGTGCGGGTCATGTCCTTCATGAGGCGTCCTTTCGGGCGGGGCCACGGCCCTGTCGGCGGATTTGCCAGATCAGCACCGGCGCGCCGCAAAGAGCGGTGAAGATGCCCACCGGCAGTTGCGTCGGCGCGAAGGCGAGGCGCGCGGCCAGATCGGCGGCGGTGAGGAAGGTGGCGCCGAGCAGGGCGCTCAGCAGCAGGGCGGGGCCGCCGCCCGCCAGCCGCCGCGCCACCGGGCCCGAGACGAAGGCCACGAAGGCGACCGGCCCCGCGACATAGACCGCAAGCGCCGTGGCCAGCACGCCGATCAGCGCGGCGGCAGCCCGCAGGCGGGTCAGTGGCAGGCCCAGCGAGGTTGCCACCTCGGCCCCGAGCGCAAGCCGCGCCATGCCGCGTTCCAGCAGGGCGGCGGCGACGAGGAGGGCCGTGATCACAGGCAGGCCGAGGGTGAGTTCGCTGGGCCCGACGGCGTTGAGCGAGCCCGCGAGCCAGCGGTAGGCGGCCTCGGCCTCCATCCCCGTGGCGCGGGTCAGCAGGTAATCGACAGCGGCATAGAGCATCAGGCCGATGCCCACGCCCACGAGGACGAAGCGCAGGGGCTGCAAGCCGTCGCGCCACGCAAGGGCTGTGATCACAAGCGCCGTCAGCGCCACGCCGGCCACTGCGCCGCCGGCCGCGGCGAGGCCGGTTGCCCCCAGCAGGACGACGCTGGCCACCGCGCCGAGCGCGGCCCCCGCGCTGAAGCCGATCAGGTCGGGGGAGGCGAGGTCATTGCGGCTCAGCGTCTGGAAGAGCGCGCCCGCAAGGCCGAAGCCCGCCCCCGCGATCAGCGCCCCGGCGATCCGGGGCAGGCGCAGGCCGGTGACGATGAATTCCGCCATCGGGTCGGGGTCCGCCCCGAAGGCGCCCGCGATCTGCGCCATCGTCAGGGGATAGTCGCCGCGCATCGTCCCCCAGAGCGCGATGCCCGCCAGCAGCACCAGCAGCAGCGCCGCGGTGCGCAGCGCGGCCACCCGCAGGCGGAGCGAGAGGACGGGGGTGCGGAGGGTGAGGCTGCGGCTCATCCGCGGGGCCTCCGCCGGGCGACGGCGACGAAGACCGGCCCGCCGAGCAGGGCCATCATGATGCCGGCCTGCACCTCGCCCGGGGGCAGGATCACCCGGCCCGCCGTATCCGCCAGCAGCAGCACGGCGGGGCCGATCAGCAGGGTCGCGGGCAGGGCCCAGACGAGGCGCGGGCCCACGAGGGCGCGGGCAAGGTGCGGCGTGACGAGGCCGAGGAAGCCGATCGGGCCCGCGAGCGCCGTGGCCGCGCCCGCCAGCACCACGGCGGCGGCGAGGGCCAGCAGGCGGGTGCGGGCGGGATGGGCACCAAGGGCACCGGCTGTCTCCTCGCCAAGGGCGAGGCTGTCGAGACCGCGCAGCGAGAGGAGCGCCAGCAGCAGGCCCACGAGGAAGAAGGGCGCAAGCTCCGCCAGTTGCGCGGCGCGGGTGCCGCCGCCACTGGCCAGCGAGCCGACCATCCAGAAGCGGTAGACCTCCAGCGTTTCCTGCGAGGACAGCAGGATCGCCGTGGTGCCCGCCCCCGCAAGCGCGCCGACGGCAACCCCGGCCAGCACCAGCCGCGCGGGGCCGGAGTGGAGCGGGCCGCTGAGCCCCAGCGGGACCACCACCGCCGTCACCACAGCGGCACCGGCCAGCGAGGCCCAGCCAAGCGCCACGGTGCCGCCAAGCCCGAAGGCCCAGACCGCGATCACCACCGCCAGCCCGGCGCCGTTGGCCATGCCGAGGATGCCGGGATCGGCCAGCGTGTTGCGGGTGACCGATTGCATCATCAGCCCGGCGGTCGAGAGCGCGGCCCCTACCGCCAGCCCGGTCACGAGGCGCGGCAGGCGCAGCTCGCGGATCACCGTGGCCTCGGGCGAGAGCACCGTGGGATCGGTCAGCGCCACCCAGACCTGCGCCGGCGTGATCGCCCGCGCGCCGATCATCAGCGCGGCGAGGCAGGCCAGCAGGAGGAGCAGGCAGGCGAGCGCCAGCCGGGCGAGGCGGCGCTGCCGCGCCAGGCTGCGCAGGTCGCGGGGGGAGGCCCCCCCCGTGGCGCTGAGCCCGGTGGTGCTCATGGTGCGAGGCCGGCCTCGACGCTGGAGGGCACCGGCGTGGCGGGATCGCCGTCCATCGCGGCCTCGATCATCGGCACCATCTGGTCCAGCACGTAGGGCAGGCTCAGCAGGCTGGCGTGGGAGTAGGCCGAGGCCAGCATTGCGTCCACCGCCACCTCGCGGCCCTCGGTATGGGCGCGCAGCTCGGGGCGCAGGGCGAGGCCGCGGATCGCCTCGACATTCGCGGGGCTCACGAACCAGAGCAGCAGGTCCGCATCCAGCGGCGTGAGGTCCTCGTTCGAGAGCGTCATGGCGAAGGCCTCGGCGCCCGAAACATCGTCCACCGCCTGCGGCGTGCGGAAGCCGAGCGTGGTGAGGAACATCGAACGGATGTCCTTGGAGGTATAGGCGCCCGGGGCGTCATGGTAGAGATAGGCGACCGTGGCCGTGGCGCCCTGCCAGTCGGGATGGCTGGCGCGCAGGGCGGCGGTGCGGTCCTCTATGGCCGTCACCTGAGCCTCCGCCTCGGCGGCGTGGCCGGTGATGAGGCCGGTGGTGCGCGCCAGCAACTGCCACGGCATGCCGTAATCCTCGTAGCCCTCCAACGGGGGCACGACGGGGGCGATGCGGCTGAGCATCTCGTATTGCTGCCGCGAGATGCCGGACCACATCGCCTCGATCAGGTCGGGCTTGAGCGCGGCGATCTGTTCGAAGTTGATGTCGCCCTTCAGCAGCGCGGGCCGGGCCTCGCCGAGGGCCTCCTGCGCCCAGGGCCAGACACCGCTTGGCTGGTTGCCGAACCAGTCACGCAGGCCCACCGGCGTCACGCCGATGGCCAGCAGGTTGTCGTGGTTCAGGAAGGAGAGCGTGACCACGCGCTGCGGCTGCGCGGGGATTTCGGTGGTGCCGTACTTGTGGGTGACGGTGAGGGGGAAGTCCTGCGCGGCGGCCGACAGCGGCGCCAGCAGCAAGGCGAGAAGGGCAAGGATGCGGGGCATTGGGGTCTCCGGGTGAGCGGAAGGAAAGGGCGCCCGCCGGTGAGGGCGGACGCCCGGAGCGTCAGAACTTCGTCGTCAGAGTCAGGGCGGCGGTCCGGCCTTCGCCGATGTAGCAGGCGCCCGAGCCGCAGGAGTTGACGTAGTATTCATCGGTCAGGTTACGCACCGTGAAGGCCGCATCGAACCGCTCTGTCTGGTAGCCGATCATGGCATCGTAGAGCGTGTAGGACGGGGTCTTCTGCGCGTCCGCGCCATCCCAGGCCGCGCCGACGTAGCGCACGCCTGCGCCGAAGCGCCAGCCGGGCAGGGCCTCGGGCGTGTAGTTCACCCAGAGCGAGCCGAACTTCTCGGGCACGGTGGCGATCCGGTAGCCATCCGCATTCTCGGTATCGAGCCAGGAGAAGCCGAAATCGACCGAGACCTCGCCGAAGTCATGCTTGGCCCCCAGTTCGAGGCCCTTCACGTTCGCCTCGCCGATCTGCTTCTGGAAGGTCGGGTTCTCCGGGTCGGTGATGGCAAGGTTCGACTTCGTCAGGTCGAAGGCCGCGACGGTGAAGATCGAGCGGGTGCCGGGCATCTGGTACTTCACGCCCACTTCCCACTGACGGCCCTCGGTCGGCTCGAAGGGATTGCCCTCCGCGTCCGATCCGGTGACCTCCTGGGTGAAGCTCTCGGCATAGGAGAGGTAGGGGCTTAGGCCGTTCGGGGCTTCGTAGAGGATGGCGAAGCTCTTGGACCAGGCGTCGTCCTCGGCATTCACGGTGCTGTCGGTGAAGGTGCCCGCGGTCTCGCCGGTTTCGATGTGGCTCCAGCGCAGGCCGAGGTCGAGGTGTAGCCGCTCGCCGAAGGTGGCGCGGTTGGTGGCATAGACGCCGTATTCCTCCAGCGTGGAGGCCGGATAATCCGTCAGCTCGATGTCGGGATAGCCCGCGTAGACCGGGTTATACGGGTCAATCGGCGCGATCTGTTCGCCATAGCCATAGTCGCTGTCATAGAGGCCGCGGGTATAGGAAGCGCCCAGCAGGGTCTTCATCCGTACGCCGTTCAGCGCCCATTCGCCTTTCAGGTTCACGTCCGCGACGGTGTCTTCCAGCGTGTTATGCGCGGAATAGAAGCTGCGGTTGATCGTGCCATCCGCGTTGTAGCGGTAGTTGCCGAAGTTGTCGTAGGCCCACCAGGCGTGGTTGTAATCCGACTCCGACTCGTGGTGGCGCAGGCGCGCGTCCAGCGTCCAGCCGTTCTCGAAATCATGTTCGACCATGGCGGTGATCGAGGTCTGCTCGGTGTTCAGCTTGTCGAAGCCCGGCTCGCCCACGAAGAGGCTGTCGGGAAGACGCCCGCCGTAGGGCGAGTCGTAGAGTGTGCCCCAGGCCGAGGCGAACTGGATCAGCGGCTGGGTCTCGGTCTTCTGGTAGTTGAAGAGCAGCTTGACCGTCGTCCGGTCCGTCGCGCGCCACGCGATGGAGGGGGCGAAGGCGAGGCTGTTGTCCTGCGTGTGATCGACCTGCGTGTCGCTGTCGCGCCAGAGCCCGACGACCCGGTAGGAGAGCCGCCCGTCCGAGAGCGTGTCGGAGAAGTCGACGCCGATCTGCTTGCGGTTATGGGAGCCGTACTGGAGCTGCACGATATTGTCCGAAGGCGCGCCCGCGATCTTCGACGTCGTGTCCACCACGCCGCCGACCGATCCATTGCCATAGAGCGCCGAGGCCGGGCCCTTCAGCGCCGCGACGCTGTCGAGCAGGAAGGTCTCGGGCTTGGTGTCGTTGTAATAGCCGAACCGCGATTGCAGCCCGTCGTGGTAGGTCGAGGGGGCGAAGCCCCGGATGTTCGACCAGTCGGAGCGGTTGTCGAGGCCCCATTGGCCCGCCACCACGCCCGGCGCATATTGCAGCGCCTGTTCGACGCTGGTCGCGCCGCGTTCGGTGATCTGCTCCTGCGTGATCACCGAGACCGACCGCGGCGTTGCCATGATCGTCTCGCCGGTCTTGGTCACCCCGGCGGTGTCCTGCGGAATGGAGGGTCCGAAGAAACCTTCGCCTGCCGTGTCCCCCGACTCGACGGTGATGGTTTCAAGATTGATGGTCTCCTGCGCGGCAACGGCCTGCGCAGTGACCAGGAACGACAAAAGCGTCGCCTGTCCCAGCTTCACTGTGGTTCTCCCCTGAGAGTGTCTTACCTGGCGGGAAAGCTGGGTGGTACAGGGGGCGGTAGATTAACTGACTTTAATAGTCAAGTATCCGCGGGGCTGCGGGTCCAGTAGCCTGCGATATAGTGTTGCGCGCGCGGCACGGCCCAGTCGGTGCGCACCAGTTTGCGCAGGCGTTGGGCATCCGACATCTCTCCGGCGAACCAGATGTGGGTACCGGGGCCGCGCGCTGCAGCGGCCTCCTCCAGCGCGGCGGCGGCGCGTTCGCCCCGGCTGCGCAGCAGCAGCGTGAACCGGTCGATGTGGCGCGCGGGCAGGCTATCCGCCGCGTCGGGGTCCGCCAGTTCCAACAGGATCAGGGGCGCATCGCCATAGGCGGCCGCGTCGAGGCTGCGCACCATGGCGGGCAGGGCGGTTTCATCCCCGGCCATGATCAGATCCGCCGTGGGGGCCAGCCAGCCGCCGCCGGGGCCGGTCAGGCCGATGGTCCGGCGATCCTCGGTGCCCGCCACCAGCCCCTCGGCCCAGTGACAGGTCGGGCCGTTGCCGTGGGTGTAGACATCGAACTCCAGCCAGCCCGCCTCGGTATCGAGCGCGATGATCGTATAGGCGGGGGTATGGAGCCGGTCCGCGCCCTCGGGCCAGACGGTGCGGGCATCAGCGCCCACCACGGGCCAGACGGGCACGCGGCCGGGGCCGGGCAGGCAGAGCCGGAAGTGCAGCCCGGTCTCCGCCAGCGGCGCCAGCCCGGTGCCCGTGAGGCGAATGCGGATGTAGTCGCGCGACACGCGGCGGGCCTCCGCCACCTCCAGCAGGTGGAAGTTGCGCGGGTGCACGCCCACGGCCCGCGTCGCGTCGTCGGACCAGCTGAGGTCCTTGATCGGCAGATCCCCGGCGTGGTGCTGAAGGAAGTGCAGGACCATGTCGCGCATCACCTGCAACATGCCCTCGTCCGCGGCGTTCAGATGCAGGTCCAGCCTTGTGTCCCCGCCCTGCGCCGCCATCCGGCCATAGCCGGTGTCGCAGTCGAGGGCCTGCGCATCGCCTGACATCTGCAGGCCATGCTCTTCGCCCGCGTGGCGCAGCGCGGCCAGCAGCGCGCGCCCGTCCGTCGTGCGACAGGAGGCGCTGAGAGCAAAGGAAGACTGGGGCGACTGCGCGTTCATGGCCGGGTCCTTTCGGAGGCAAAGAGCAAACGGGGGAGGCGCCCCCATGCGCGCTTGCCTGATCGGGACCGGGCTGGCTGAGGCCCTCCTACAATTTCCGACTGATTTGGTCAATCATTGCGCCGCGCCAGAGGCGGACCGCTGCCAAGAGCCTCTCTGCCCGCCTTCGGGCCGGGTGGTTGCTGAAAAACCATGCATCCATGACGCATCTATCGGCTTCGGCCACCGTTGAGGGTCAATTCCCTTGCGCGACTCGCCTCATTGGGGGCAGATGGACCCAGCGGCAACGGCGCCGCCGATTTCCCTACATGACGGGACCTATGAGCAAAGCTGCTCGATCCTCCGCTTCTCGCGGTGATCGGCGGCTTTTTGGCATTTGAACGGTGGTGCGATATGAAAAACTTTCCGATGTTCCTGCGGATGAACGGCCGGCGCGTGGTGATCTGCGGCGGGACCGAAGAGGCGGCGCGCAAGGCCCGCCTGATGCTCAAGACCGAGGCCGAACTGGTCATCGTGGCCGCCGCGCCCGAGCCGGAACTGGCCGCGCTGATCGGCAATGGCCGTGCCACCGGTGTGGCCTCTGCCACGCCTGAGACCTTCGAGAACTGCGCCCTCGTCTTCATCGCCACCGGCGACGAAGATGAAGACCTGCGCCTGCGCGCCATGGCGCGGGCCGCAGGCGCCGTGGTCAACGTGGTTGACCGGCCCGAGTATTGTGACGCCTTCACCCCCTCCATCGTGGACCGCGACCCGGTCGTCGTCGCCATCGGGACCGAGGGCGCGGCCCCGGTGCTGGGCCGGTCGATCAAGACGCAGGTGGAGGTGATGCTCTCGCCCCGTCTCGGCGGCTTCGTGGCGCTGGCCGGCCGCCTGCGCGATGCAGTGGCCGAGGCGATCCCGCAGGCCCGCCGCCGTGCCTTCTGGGAAGCGGCCTTCACTGGCGCGGCCTTCCGCGCCCATCTCGCGGGCCGCGAGCGGGAGGCCGCCGCGCTGCTGAAAGAGGCCATCGCCACCGGCGAGGCCCCCGAACCCGCGGGCCACATCGCCCTCGTCGGCGCGGGCCCCGGTGCGCGCGACCTGTTGACGCTGCGCGCGGTTGAACGTCTGCAACAGGCCGATGTCATCTTCTACGACCGCCTCGTGGACCCGGAGGTGCTGGAACTGGCGCGCCGCGATGCGGACCGGGTCTTTGTCGGAAAGGAAGTAGGCGCCTGCGCCTGGCCGCAGGACAAGATCGACCGTCTGATCGTCGCCGAGGCCAGCAAGGGCCGCCGCGTGGTGCGGCTGAAATCCGGCGATCCGTCGATCTTTGGCCGGGCCACCGAAGAGATCGAGGCCGCCCGCGCCGCAGGGATCGAGATCGAGATCGTGCCCGGCATCACCGCCGCCTCTGCTGCCGCCGCCTCGCTGCTGCGGCCCCTGACCGAGCGGGGCGAGACCGATACCTTCGCCGTCTCCACCGGCACCTGCCGTCCCGGCGATGCCAACCCGGATCGTGCGCGGCTGGCCCATCCCGGCACCTCGATGGCCTTCTACATGGCGGTCGAGAAGGCGGGGCAGGTGCAGGGCGACCTGCTGGCCGGGGGCGCGCCCGCGGCCTGCCCGGTGGATATCGTCGCCTCCGCCTCTACGGTGAACGAGCGCCACGCCAGCACCACGCTGGGCGACCTCGCCGCCTGCATCGAACGCGAAGGCCTGAAGAGCCCGGCGATCCTCTTCGTGCGCTATCCCAAGTCGCTGGCAGCGCAGATCGAGGCCGCAGGCCGCAGCGCCGCATAACAACATCTAGAGGCAGAGGGTCCGCAGAGGCCCGGGTGGAAACCGTCGAGGGGGCCGCGTACCGAAAGGGCGCGGCCCTTTTGCCGTGAAATGCGCTTGAAACGCGGGATTTTCGAGGGGAAGCGCACGGGCAGGCGCTAAAGCGTCCCGGCGACAAACGGCTGCCCGAAGTCGCGTCTATTCATGTGCCTGCAAAGATATCTTTCCACAACTTATTGAGTTTGTCCCCAACAAATTGCTTTACAGGCCCTGTCATCGCCAGCACCATATTTGGTAAGGGAGCGGGGAAATCGCCCTGTCCCTAGAGCAGGCACCTAGCGCTTGGGGCGCTACCCGTCCCGGCGCTACAACAGAAATGAGGTGGCGCCATGGCTATGGCTGAAACGTTCCAGACGGAAGAAGTTCATCCGATCGACATCGTCGAGACTCTGGCCGAATTCAACGAATGGGAATTCGACCGGATCGCCGATGATCAGATCGCCATGGCGGTCGAAGGCCAATGGCGCACCTATTCCGTGACCCTCGCCTGGTCCCCCTACGACGAGACCCTGCGCCTTGTCTGCACCTTCGAGATGGAACCGCCCGAGGATAAGGAAGCGGGCCTCTACGAACTGCTGAACAAGGTGAACGACCAGTGCTGGGCCGGGTCCTTCACCTACTGGACCGAGCAGAAGATGATGGTCTTCCGCTACGGCCTGCTGCTGACCGGCGGCCAGATGGCCTCGCCGGAACAGATCGACATGCTGATCCGCGCCTCCGTCGGCTCGGCCGAGCGCTACTACCCCGCGTTCCAGCTTCAGGTCTGGGGCAACCGCACCGCCGAGGAAGCGCTGCAGGTCGCCATTGCAGAGGCCTACGGCCACGCGTAAACATTTTCCCCGTACCCGTCGCCCCGGCCCGCGCATCCGCGCCCGCCGGGGGGGCGCGACCTGAAACGGCGAGCGACCGGGGGAAATATGACACTAGAAATCGTTGCTGAACGCGGCCTTGTGCTTCTGGGCTGCGGCAAGATGGGCAGCGCCATGCTGGCCGGATGGCTCGAGGGCGGGCTGCCTGCCACCTCCGTTTGGGTGATCGACCCGAACCCCTCCGACTGGCTGAAATCCACCGGCGTCCACATCAACACCGAGGTGCCTGCCGCGCCTGCCGTCGTGCTTGTGGCGGTGAAACCGCAGATGATGGGCGCGGCCCTGCCGACGCTGGCGGCCATGGGCGATGGCGACACGCTGGTGATCTCCGTCGCCGCCGGGACGCCGATTTCCAAGTTTGCCGAGGTTTTCGGCGCGCAGACGCCGATCGTCCGCGCCATGCCGAACACGCCCGCCGCCGTGGGCCGGGGCATCACGGCGATCATCGGCAACGCCAACGTCAGTGAGGCGGGGCTTGATCTGACCGAGGCGCTGCTCTCTGCCGTGGGGCAGGTGGTGCGGCTGGAGGAGGAAAGCCAGATGGATGCCGTCACCGGCGTCTCCGGCTCCGGCCCGGCCTATGTCTTCCACCTGATCGAAACGCTGGCCGCCGCGGGCGAGGCACAGGGGCTTTCGCCCGAACTGGCACTGCAACTGGCGCGCGCCACGGTGGCCGGGGCCGGGGCACTGGCCGAAGGCGTGGACGAGACGCCCGCGCAGCTCCGCATCAACGTCACCAGCCCCAACGGCACCACGCAGGCCGCGCTGGAGGTGCTGATGGACGAGACCGACGGCTTCCCCGCGCTGCTGAAGCGCGCGGTGAAGGCGGCGACGGAGCGATCGCGGGAACTGGCGAATGGCTGACATCTCCTTCGACGACTTTCTCAAGGTCGATATCCGCGCGGGCCGCGTGCTGCGCGCGGAGCCCTTCCCCGAGGCGCGCAAGCCCGCCATCAAGATGTGGATCGACTTCGGCCCCGAGATCGGCGAGCGCAAGACCTCGGCGCAGGTGACGAAACACTACACGCCCGAGAGCCTGACCGGCCGCATGGTGATGGGCGTCGTGAACTTCCCGCCGCGCCAGATCGGGCCCTTCATGTCCGAGGTGCTGGTGCTGGGCGTCGCGGACGCCGAGGGGGGCATCGTGCTGCTGGCCCCCGATCAAGAGGTTGCCCCCGGGGAGCGGATGCATTGAAACGGATCCTGATCACGCGTCCCCTGCCGGCCGCTGTCCTCGCCCGTGCCGAGGCCACCTATGACGTGGAACTGCGCGAGAAGAACGAGCCCATGAAACGGGCCGAAATGCGGGCCTCGCTGGCGCTCTACGACGGGGTTCTGATGACCCTTGGCGACAATTACGGCACCGAAGTTCTTGCAGATTCCGAACATCATCGCTGCAAGATCCTGTCGAATTTCGGCGTAGGCTTTAACCATATCGACATTTCGGCCGCCGCCGCCTCGGGCATCACCGTGACCAACACGCCGGGCGCCGTGACCGATGCCACCGCCGATATCGCGATGACGCTGATCCTCATGTCCTGCCGCCGCGCGGGCGAGGGCGAGCGTCTGCTGCGTGCCGGGCACTGGCAGGGCTGGTATCCGACCGAACTGCTGGGGCTGCATGTCACGGGCCGCACCGTCGGCATCGTGGGGATGGGCAACATCGGGCAGGCCATCGCGCGGCGCTGCCACCACGGCTTCGGCATGACGGTGAAGTACTTCAACCGTTCCCCGAAAGACGTTGGTTTCCCGGCAGAAAAGGTCGAGAGCCTGACGGATCTGGCGGGATCGGTCGATATCCTCGTCGTGGCCGTGCCGGGCGGGGCGGACACGCGCCACCTGATCAATGGGCAGGTGCTGGCCGCGATGCAGTCCCATGCGCATCTGGTCAACATTGCCCGGGGCGAGATCGTCGAGGAGGCTGCGCTGATCGCGGCGTTGGAGGCCGGGCAGATCGCCGGCGCCGGGCTCGACGTCTACGAGTTCGAACCGGAGGTGCCCCTGGCCCTGCGGAGCCGCGAGAACGTCACGCTGCTGCCCCACCTGGGGACCGCCAGCGAGGAGGTCCGCACGGACATGGGGATGATGGCGCTCGACAACCTCGACGCCTTCTTTGCGGGCGAGACGCCTCCCAACGCGGTGAGCTGAGCGCGGGTCACCGGAAAATGCACATTTTCCGGGCCGTTTTCTTCGAAGAAAACGGTTTGGCTTGAGGGCGGGGCGCCTGTGAAAGGCGCCTTGCCCGCCGGTGAGACCGGGGGCGCCCCGCTGTGAGCGGGGACTGCCACCGCAGCCGGGCAGGAAGATTTTTCGAAAAATCTTCCCAAAATTCTTCGAAGAATTTTGGGCGTTACGCCTCGGCGGTATCGCCCATCTCTTCACGCCAGTGGCGGCGGCAGAGGGAGACATAGGTCTCGTTCCCACCGATCTGCACCTGTGCCCCTTCCCGCAGGGCCTTGCCGCTGCCGTCCCGGCGCACGACCATCGTCGCCTTGCGCCCGCAGTGGCAGATCGTGCGCACCTCGCGCATCTCGTCGGCCAGTGCCAGCAGCGCGGCGGAGCCCTCGAAGAGTTCGCCCAGGAAATCGACCCGCAGCCCGTAGCACATCACCGGCACGCGCAGGTCGTCCACGGCGCGGGCCAGCTGCCAGACTTGATCGCGCTCGAGGAACTGGGCCTCGTCCACGAAGACGCAGGCGCAGGGGCCCGTGGCCAGCCGGTCGCGGATGCGGGCAAAGAGGTCCTCGCCGGGGCCGAAGGTCTCGGCCTCGGCGCCGATGCCGATACGCGAGCCGATCCGCCCCGCGCCCGCGCGATTGTCGAGCCGTGCGGTCAGCAGGAAGGTCTGCATCCCCCGTTCGCGGTAGTTGTGCGACGCCTGCAGCAGGATCGTCGATTTGCCCGCGTTCATGGTTGAATAGTGGAAGTAGAGCTTGGCCATGGGCAGGGCATAGCCCCAGAGCCGCAGGGCTGTCCAGATCGCTTGAGGCCTCCGATCCGCAGCTGTGGCGCCGCGGCGGGGGCAGGCGCGGACCCGGCGACCGGACCGCGCCCGCGCGGCCTCAGATCAGCGGCACGAGCGGCACGTCGCAGCCCGCCAGGGCCATCAGTCCGAGGAGCAGGCCAAGGCGCGTGAGAAGGGACATGAGAGAACTCCGAATGCAGAAGGGGCGCCCCGAAGGACGCCCCTGAAGTCTGTGCGATCTTCCGACCGGGGTCAAATCGACTGCAGGCTTTCCACTTCGATCTCGCCCTCGATCCGCGACTGCATCGCCTGAACGGCGGCTTTCGCGCCAGCCGCGGTGGTGAAGTAGGGGATCTTGTCGTAGAGCGCCACGGAGCGGATCTCGCGGCTGTCGGAGACCGACTGCGCGCCTTCGGTTGTGTTCAGCACGAGGGCGATCTGGCCGTCCTTCAGCTGATCCACGATGTTCGGGCGGCCTTCGTAGACCTTGTTCACCGTTTCGCAGGCCACGCTGGCCTCTTTCAGCCAGGCAGCGGTGCCGCGGGTGGCGACGATGGTGAAGCCCATGCCGTCGAGGCCCTGCGCCGCTTCCAGCATCGCGGGGGTCTTGTCTTCGTCCCGGATCGACAGGAAGACGCGGCCTTCGGTCGGCAGGTCGGTGCCGGCGCCCAGCTGGGCCTTGAGGAAGGCGCGGGCGAAGGTGCGGTCATAGCCCATGACTTCGCCGGTGGAGCGCATTTCCGGCCCGAGGATCGTGTCGACGCCCGGGAAGCGGGCGAAGGGCAGCACAGCCTCTTTCACCGCGAAGCCGTCGATCTGGGGATCGATCAGGTCGAAGTTGCCCAGCTTCTCGCCGGCCATGACGCGGGCCGCGATCGAGGCGATGGGCGAGTTCACGGCCTTGGCCACGAAGGGCACGGTCCGCGAGGCGCGCGGGTTGACCTCGATCAGGTAGATCTCGCCGTCCTTGACCGCGAACTGCACGTTCATCAGGCCGACGACGCCCAGTTCCAGCGCAAGCGCGGTGGACTGGCGCTTCAGTTCGGCGATGATCTCGGGGGCGAGCGAGTAGGGGGGCAGCGAGCAGGCGCTGTCGCCCGAGTGCACGCCAGCCTCTTCGATGTGCTGCATCAGGCCCGCCACATGCACGTTCTCACCGTCGCAGAGCGCGTCCACGTCCAGTTCCGTCGCATTGGCGAGGTAGCTGTCGAGCAGCACGGGGCTGTCGCCCGAGACGACCACGGCGTCGCGGATGTAGCGCTTGAGGCCTTCCATGTCGCGGACGATCTCCATCGCGCGGCCACCGAGGACGTAGGAGGGGCGGATCACCAGCGGGAAGCCGATGTCGCCCGCGATCTCCAGCGCCTCTGCGTCGGAATGCGCGATGCCGTTCTTGGGCTGCTTCAGGCCCAGACGGTTCACGAGGTCCTGGAACCGCTCGCGGTCCTCGGCCAGGTCGATGGCGTCGGGCGTGGTGCCGAGGATCGGGATCCCGGCCTCTTCCAGTTGGTTCGCCAGTTTCAGGGGCGTCTGGCCGCCGAACTGGACGATGACGCCGTGCAGCGTGCCCTTGGACTGTTCGACGCGGAGGATTTCCATCACGTGTTCGAAGGTCAGCGGCTCGAAGTAGAGCCGGTCCGAGGTGTCGTAGTCGGTCGAGACGGTTTCGGGGTTACAGTTGACCATGATGGTCTCGTACCCGGCATCCGTCAGCGCGAAGCAGGCGTGGCAGCAGCAGTAGTCGAACTCGATCCCCTGACCGATCCGGTTCGGACCGCCGCCGAGGATGACGACCTTCTTGCGCTCGGAGGGGCGCGCCTCGCATTCCACCTCGCCCATGACGGGCTCTTCGTAGGTGGAGTACATGTAGGGCGTCTGGGCCTCGAACTCGGCCGCGCAGGTGTCGATCCGCTTGAAGACGGCGGTGACGCCGAGGTTGTGGCGCGCACGGCGCACGTTGTCTTCCTCGCGGCCGGCCAGCTTGGCGAGGCGGGCGTCGGAGAAGCCCATCATCTTGAGCTTGCGCAGGCCTTCCTCGGTCACGGGCAGCCCGTTGACGGCCACTTCGGCCTCGGCGCGCATGATTTCGCGAATGCGGTCGAGGAACCACGGGTCATAGGAGGTGGCGGCGGCGATCTCGTCGTTGCTCAACCCGTGGCGCATCGCCTGCGCGATGACACGGATACGGTCCGGGGTCTGGGCCGAGAGCGCCTTTACCACGGCGGCCTTGTCGGGCGCGCCGGCGATCTCGATCTCGTCGAAGCCGGTCAGGCCGGTTTCCATCGAGGTGAGGGCCTTCTGCATCGACTCGTGGAAGGTCCGGCCGATGGCCATCGCCTCCCCCACAGACTTCATCGCGGTGGTGAGATGCGGCTCGGAGCCGGGGAACTTCTCGAAGGCGAAGCGCGGGATCTTGGTGACGACATAGTCGATGGTCGGCTCGAACGATGCCGGCGTGACCTTGGTGATGTCGTTGTCCAGCTCGTCCAGCGTGTAGCCCACGGCCAGCTTGGCCGCGATCTTGGCGATCGGGAAGCCGGTGGCCTTGGAGGCAAGCGCCGAGGAGCGCGACACGCGCGGGTTCATCTCGATCACGACCATGCGGCCGTCTTCGGGGTTGATCGCCCACTGCACGTTCGACCCGCCGGTTTCCACGCCAATCTCGCGCAGCACGGCGATCGAGCCGTTGCGCATGGCCTGGTATTCCTTGTCGGTCAGCGTCAGCGCGGGGGCCACGGTGATCGAGTCACCGGTGTGCACGCCCATCGGATCGACGTTCTCGATCGAGCAGACGATGATCGCGTTGTCCGCCTTGTCGCGGACGACCTCCATCTCGAATTCCTTCCAGCCGAGGAGGGATTCGTCGACGAGGATCTGCCCCACGGGCGAGGCTTCCATGCCCGAGCGGCAGAAGTGTTCGTAATCGTCGCGGTTGTAGGCCACGCCACCGCCGGTGCCCCCGAGGGTGAAGGCGGGGCGAATGATCGCGGGCAGGCCGATGTGGTCCAGCGCGTCGATGGCATCTTTCAGGCCCGAGGCGATGTCATGCTTGCCGTTGGCCATCTTGGGTGCGGTGACGATGGTCGCCTTGGGGTTTTCCAGCCCGATGCGGTCCATGGCTTCGCGGAAGAGCTTGCGGTCTTCGGCCATCTCGATGGCGTCGCGGTTCGCGCCGATCAGTTCGACGTTGAACTTCTCCAGCACGCCCATGTCGGCCAGTGCCAGCGAGGTGTTGAGGCCCGTCTGGCCGCCCATGGTGGGCAGCAGCGCGTCGGGGCGCTCTTTCTCGATGATCTTGGCGACCACTTCAGGGGTGATCGGTTCGATGTAGGTCGCATCGGCAAGGCCCGGATCGGTCATGATCGTGGCCGGGTTCGAGTTCACGAGGATGACGCGATAGCCTTCTTCGCGCAGGGCCTTGCAGGCCTGTGCCCCCGAGTAGTCGAATTCGCAGGCCTGCCCGATGATGATGGGACCTGCACCGATGATCATGATCGATTTGATGTCTGTTCTCTTCGGCATGTCCTGTACCCCGGCGGCAAATTGATGCGGGTTATAGTCAAAGCCCCCCCGGGCGCAAGGGGCCGCGGGCAGGGTCGGGGGCCTCGTTGTGCCCCCTGTGATTTATTCTGTCCCCCGAGGGGGATGCAGGCCTTATCCGTGGACCATGCCCACGATCTCCAGCGTGCGTTTGAGCACGGGCTGGGCGATTTCGCGGGCGCGGTCGGCGCCACGGGTCAGAATCGAGTCGATTTCCTCGGGCGCTTCCATCAGCCGCGCCATCTCGGTCGAGATCGGCGAGAGCTTGGCCACGGCGAGGTCGGCGAGCATCGGCTTGAACTCCGAGAACTGCTTGCCGCCCACATCCGCCAGCACCTGCTCGACCGTCTGGTCGTTCAGCGCGGCGTAGATGTTGACGAGGTTGCGGGCCTCGGCGCGTTCCTTCAGGCCCTCGGTCTCGGAGGGCAGGGCCTCCGGGTCGGTACGGGCCTTGCGGATCTTGTTGGCGATTGCATCGGCGTCATCGGTCAGGTTGATCCGGCTCATGTCGGAGGGATCGGATTTCGACATCTTCTTGGTGCCGTCGCGCAGCGACATGACGCGGGTGGCCGCGCCTTCGATCACCGGCTCGGGCAGAGGGAAGAACTCGGTCCCGTAGTCGTGGTTGAACTTGATCGCGATGTCGCGGGTCAGTTCCACGTGCTGTTTCTGGTCCTCGCCCACGGGGACGTGGGTGGCGTGGTAGAGCAGGATGTCCGCCGCCATCAGCGCCGGATAGGCAAAGAGGCCGAGCGAGGCGTTCTGGCTGTTCTTGCCCGCCTTGTCCTTCCACTGGGTCATGCGCTGCATCCAGCCCATGCGGGCGACGCAGTTGAAAATCCACCCCAGCTGGGCGTGTTCACCCACCTGGCTCTGGTTGTAGAGGATCGATTTTTCCGGATCGACGCCCGAGGCGATGAAGCCGGCGGCCAGTTCGCGGGTCTGGCGGCGCAGGGCGTCGGGGTCCTGCCAGACGGTGATCGCGTGCATGTCGACCATGCAATAGATCGTTTCCATCCCCTGATCCTGCGCATCGGCAAAGCGTTTCAGCGCACCGAGGTAGTTGCCAAGGGTCAGCCCGCCCGAGGGCTGGATGCCCGAAAAGACGCGCGGGGTGAACTGGGGGGCGGCCTCGGTCATGCTTTGGTCCTGTCTGGTGTCACGGGCTGGTCTGGATTTTCTGCCGCACCTCGCTTACCCATGCCCCCAATTATCGTCAAGGCGCACAGCGCCCTTGCAGAGGAAGAGCCCATGTATCAGTCCGGCCAAGAGAGCCCGATCAACCCGCTGCCGACTGTCGTGCTGCTGCTCTTCGCAGGCATCATGGCGATGGAGGTCGTGCTCAGCCTCGGAAGCTGGGGCGTGGTGGGCGGACCGCAGGCGATCGGCTGGCGCCTGACGGCGATCCAGCGCTTTGCCTTCTCGGGCGAGATCTTCGACTGGATGGTGGAAAACCGGCGCTTCCCGGCGGAACACCTGCTGCGCTTCGTGACCTATCCCTTCGTCCATCCCGCCTTCACCTCCGCGCTCTTCTCGGGCGTCATGCTGCTGGCGCTTGGCAAATGGGTGGGCGAGGTGATCCACGGGCTGGCCCTGATCGTGGTCTTCTTTGCCTCGGCCATCGTGGGGGCCGTGGCCTACGGGTTCTTCACCGAGGACCCGATGCCGCTGATGGGGGCCTTCCCGCCGGTCTACGGGCTGATCGGGGTCTTTACCCACCTGATGTGGATCCGTCTGGGCCAGATCGGCCAGAAGCAGGCCCGCGCCTTCACCCTGATCGGGATGCTGATGGCGCTGCAACTGCTCTTCGGCCTTATGTTCGGCGCGCATTCCGACTGGGTCGCGGATCTCGCGGGCTTCGTCACCGGCTTCGTGCTGACGCCGCTGCTGGTGCCCGGTGGCTTTGCCGCGCTGCTGGCCCGCCTGCGGCGCGAGTGATCCGCGCCGCACGGTCCCGCGACCGTCAGAACATCGCCGCCGGCACGATCGGCACGTAGCGGGCGAAATGGCGGTTGCGCGTTTCCGGGAAGGGCATGGCGAACCCGTCCCGGTCGTCGGGCTGACGGGCTGCATTGGCCAGCGCCGCCTCGCGCCATGTGGTGACCCGGTCCACCGGCTTGCCCTCGCCATGGGCGCCCAGCCAGTTGCTCGCCAGCCGCTCGCGCAGGGTGCGGATCGCCTCTGCATCGTGGAACATGACCGAGGCCTCGCTGTCCCAGAGCATCGACCGTCCGTTCAGGTTGGCAGAGCCCACGATCCCGGTGTGATCATCCACCAGCGTCACCTTGGAATGAACGTAGACGATGCCCGCGCCCTCCACCGGCAAATGCTCGCCCTCGGGCGCCCTGCGCGGCTGCACCGGCGAGACCACCGTCATGCGGCGCCCGAAGGCCTTGCGCAGGATGCGCAGGCAGCGCAGTTGAAGCGCCTGCCCGTGGCGGGCATCGACACTGTAGTGGCCTTCGAAGATCACCCGCTCCGGCTCCGTCGGCAGGACGAGGACCAGCTCCAGCTCCGGTGACCGGGCGGCGGCCCCGGCGAGGGCGCGGGCCAGGGGCTCGTGGCGGAAGAACTGGGTCTCGACGTAGATGTACCGCTCGGCCCGCTCGAAGGCGGCCAGATGCGCAGTCACATGTTCCGACACCGCCGTTTCGGGCGAGAAGCGGAACGGACCGGGGCAGCCGACGGAGAGGGTGCGCAGCAGGCTGGGGGCATGGGGCTTGCCCGCCGCGGCCTCGTCGATCCGGCGTTCGATCCAGGGATCGGGGATGATGTCGAGGGCGTCTTCCTCCATGGAGCCCGCCTCGGCCGAGAAGACGGTGCCGCCGTTGTGGCGCGCGCGTTCCCAGCAGGTCGCGAAGTGGCTGCGAATCTGCGGCACGATCTCGCCCGTCACCTGCATCGAGACGTCATGCCATGTGTCGCGCGGGCGCTGGTCGTGGTCCGGCCCGTCCCAGCGGCGTTCGTCCACGTCGATGCCACCGATGATCGCGCGGGCGCCATCGGCCACCGCGAACTTCTGGTGCAGGGTCACGGGCGCGATGAACCAGTCGCCGCCAAGGGCGCGGTGCTGCAGCGGCGTCAGCGCATGGCCGGGCGCGCGTTTCAGACTGCGAAGATTGGATTTCACCTTGGGCAGGAAAATCCATTCATAGAGCGGCGCGGGGCGGCATTCGTGGATCGCGGCGATGATCTCGGCCTCGGGCGGCAGGCGGGCGGCAAAGATGCGCGCGCTGGCCCATGTGCCGCGGTGCAGGTCGGCGGTGAAGACCGGATCGAAATCCGCCAGCAGCAGGCGGATCTTCACGCCCTTGCGGGCCACATGATCCAGCAGGTCGGCCCATGTCACGAGGTCCAGCGCAAGCGCCTCGGCGCTGCGCAGGGCGGTGCGGGCATCGAAGATGCGGAACGACAGCAGCAGTTCACGCTCCGCCGAGAGGGCGAGGCGCTCCAGCTCCGGGAACATCTCGGAGGCGGTGATCAGAGGCGCGAGCAGCGGCACCTCGGGCGCGGGCACGGCGGTGGCCGTGGCGCTTTCCGTTTCCTGCCGAAACACGCGGGCCAGCCGGTGGGCAAGGGAGGAGGGGAGGGGCAGTTGTCTGCGGGTCATGCGGGGCTTTGGCCTCTGCTGTCTGGGTCGACCAGACAACGCCCCAGCCCCGCATTTGTTTCCCGCGAAGTGACTCAGCGCCGCACGGCGGCGCGGAAGTCCTTGAGACGGAAGGCGCCTATCAGCTGGCCCGCAGCGAAATAGACCACCGATCCCCAGAGGATCAGCAGCAGAACGCCGAGGTAGCGCAGGCCGGGGGTGTTCAGCCAGCCATGCAGCACCATGTAGCCCGGCCAGAGCGCGGCGCCCATGATCAGCGCGGCCGCGGTGATCCGCCAGATGCGGCGGCGGAACTGCGCGTCGAAGCGGGCGACCTCGCCCATGCCGCGGCTGCCGATGACCAGCAGGCCCACCATGGCCCAACCGGCCGCCGTGGTGGCAAGCGCGGTGGCCAGCCAGCCCAGAACCGGGGCAAGGCCCACGGCGATTAGGGCGTTCACCCCCATCGCCGCAAGGGCATAGTGGAACGGGCGCCGGGTGTCCTCGCGCGCGAAGAAGAGCGGTTGCAGGATCTTCTGGAGCACGAAGGCCGGCAGGCCAAGGCCATAGATCGCCACGGCCATGGCAATCGCCTCGCTGTCGGTGCGCGTTGTTGCGCCGCGCTCGAAGAGGACGGCGACGAGGGGCAGGGGGATCACCACCAGCGCCACGGCGCAGGGGATGGTGAGGGCGAGGCTGATCTCACCCGCCCGCGACAGCGCATGGCGCGCGCCGGTGTCGTCCTTCGCCTTCAGGCGGCGCGAGAGGTCGGGCAGCAGCACGACGCCCACGGCGATCCCCACCACGCCGAGGGGCAGCTGGTAGAGACGGTCAGCGGCATAGAGCCAGCCCACCGCGCGGTCGAAGTAGGAAGCAACCTGCTGGCCCACCAACAGGTTGATCTGCACCACGCCCCCGGCAAGGGCGGCGGGAATGGCGATCCGCACGAGGCGCTTCATCTCGGGCGTCAGGCGCGGGCGGCGGGGCCGGATGCGCAGGCCCGCGCGGCCCACGGCAGTCCAGACCAGCGCCATCTGCGCGACGCCTGCCACCGGGATCGCCCAGATCAGCCATTGCGCCACGTCCCCGCCCACGAGGATGCCGATGCCCATGGAGGCGACGAGCAGCACGTTCAGCAGCACGGGCGCGGCGGCGGCGGCGGCAAAGCGGCCGGAAGCGTTCAGCACCCCCGACAGCAGCGCCGCGATGGAGATGAAGAGGATGTAGGGGAAGGCGATGCGCCCGAAGTCCACCGCCAGAGGGAACTGCGCCTGCCCGGCAAAGCCGGAGGCGAGGGCAAGGATCAGCCACGGCATGGCCAGCTGCGCCACCAGCGTCAGCAGGATCAGCACCATGGCCAGCCCCGAGAGCGCCTGCGAGGCAAAGCCCTCGGCGTCCTCCTCGCCTTCGAGCTTCTTCGAGAACATCGGCACGAAAGCCATGTTGAAGGCGCCCTCGGCAAAGAAGCGGCGGAACATGTTGGGCAGCCGGAAGGCCACCACATAGGCCTCGTAGGCCGGGCCCGTGCCCAGCCATGCGAGGATCATCGCGTCCCGGACAAAGCCCAGCACCCGGCTGAGCATGGTCCACATCCCGACGGTGAAGAGGCCCGAGGCCAGCCGGATCGGCTTCAAGACCGGGCCCTTTCCTGACCATCCTGGATGGCCTGTTGCAGGGCTTTCTCAAGCGCGCGGCGCTTGCTCTCGGAGTGGAGTTTCAATCCGAACACGTCCTTGACGTAGAAGGTATCCACCACCTGTTCACCGAAGGTGGCACAGACGGTCTGGAAGATCTGGATATGCGAGGCGGCCAGCGTCCGGGACAGATCGTAGAGCAGGCCGGGCCGGTCGCGGGTGTCCACCTCGATGATCGTGTAGATCTCGGAACCCTCGTTGTCGAAGGCGATGGAGGTGTTCACCCGGAAGGCGCGTTCGCGCTTCTTGATCTTGTCGCGGTCCTTGATCGCCTCGCGGGCCACCACTTCGCCCTTGAGGGTCTTGTGGATCATCTGGGTCAGGCGTTTCAGGCGGCTGGCCTCGTAGGGGTGTCCGTCCTGATCCTGTATCCAGAAGGCCGCCGTGGCATAGCCGTCCTTGGAGGTGTAGGAGCGCGCGTCCACCACGTTGGCCCCCACGAGGGCGAGCGCCCCGGAGAGGCGCGCGAAGATGCCCGGGTGGTCCGCCATGGCAAAGAGCGCCCGGGTCGCGTCGCGGTCCTCGTCCGGGTGCAGGTCGATGGCGATCTCGTCGGGGCCGAGGTCACGCAGCATCCGGGCGAATTCCACATGCGCGGTGACATGCAGGCCCTGCCAGTAGGGCGGGTAGTGCCGCTTGACCTCGACGGCGAGGTCCTCCTTGGGCCAGTCCTTCAGCGCATCGCGCAGCGAGGCCACGGCCTCTTCGCCGCGCCGGGTGCGGTTCAGCTCTTCCAGCCCGGTTTCCATGGCCCGCTTGGTCTGGCGGTAGAGCGAGCGCAGCAGCGCCGCCTTCCAGTTGTTCCACGTCGTCGGGCTAACGCCGCGGATGTCGCAGACCGTCAGCACCGTCAGCAGGTCCAGCCGCTTGACCGTCTGCACCGCCTTGGCGAAGTCGCGCACGGTGCGGGGGTCCGCGATGTCGCGTTTCTGCGCCATGTCGGACATCAGCAGGTGATAGCGCACAAGCCATTCCACGGTGGCGGATTCCTCGGGCGTGAGGCCGAGGCGCGGGGCCACCTTGCGGGCGATCTTGGCGCCGAGGACAGCGTGATCCTCGTCCCGGCCCTTGCCGATGTCATGCAGCATCAGCGCGACGTAGAGCACCTTGCGGTTCACCCCGTCGGCGAGGATCGTCGAGGCGACGGGCAGTTCCTCGCGCAGCTCGCCATGTTCGATCTGGGCCAGCGTGCGGATGCACTGGATGGTGTGCTCGTCCACCGTGTAGGCGTGATACATGTTGAACTGCATCATCGCCACGATGGGCTCGAACTCGGGGATGAAGGCGGCCAGCACGCCGAGCTCGTTCATCCGCCGCAGCGAGCGTTCCGGGTTGCCGTGCTTGAGCAGGAGGTTCAGGAAAATCTCCTGCGCCTCTGGATCGTTGCGCATGTCCTCGTCGATCAGCTTCAGGTTCGCCGAGACAAGGCGCATCGCATCCGGATGGATCAGCAGCCCGGTGCGCAGCCCCTCGTCGAAGAGCCGCAGCAGGTTCAGCTTGTCCGCGAGGAAGGCCTCCTCGTCGCCGATCGCCAGCCGGTTGTGGACCGTGGCATAGGGCGGCTTGACCTTGGGCGCCCGCCGGAACAGCCGCTGCAGTAGGGGCTCGGTCTTGACGTGGGTGGCTTCCAGCTTGGTCAGGAAGATGCGGGTCAGGTCGCCCACCTGCGTGGCATGGCGGAAGTAGGCCTGCATGAAATGCTCGACCGCGCGGCGCCCGCCCTTGTCGACATAGCCCATGCGTTCGGCCACCTGCACCTGCATGTCGAAGGTGAGCTGGTCCATGGGCCGTTCGGCGATCAGATGAAGGTGGCAGCGCACTGCCCAGAGGAAATCCTCGGCGGCGCGGAAGGTGCGGTATTCCTCGTCCGTGAAGACGCCAAGCCGCACGAGATCCTGCACCGATTGCACCCCGTGGACATACTTGGCGATCCAGTAGAGCGACTGCAGGTCGCGTAGGCCGCCCTTGCCCTCCTTCACGTTGGGTTCCACCACGTAGCGCTGGCCGCCCTGTTTGCGGTGACGCGCGGCGCGTTCTTCCAGCTTGGCCTCGATGAAATCGCTTTCCGTGCCGCTGAAGAGCTCGGTCCAGAGCCGGCTTTCCAGCTCCAGCCCCAGCTTGCCGTCGCCGGCCAGCAGGCGGGATTCCATCAGCGCGGTGCGGATCGTGTAATCCTCCGCGCCCATCTTCAGGCAGTCCTTGATGGTGCGCGAGGAGTGGCCGACCTTCAGGTGCAGGTCCCAGAAGATGTAGAGCAGGGTCTCGATCAGGCTCTCGAGCCAGGGCGTGATCTTGTTGTGGGCGAGGAACAGCAGGTCCACGTCGGACTGCGGTGCCATCTCGCCCCGGCCATAGCCGCCCACGGCGCAGACCGCGAAGACGGTGGGCTTGCCCTTCTCCTGCGGGGTGATGTGGTGGACCGTCGCGCTCAACGCGGTGCGGATCACGCAGTCCATCAGCCAGGAATAGGCCGCCGTGGTGGCGCGGCTGTCGAAGGGATGGGCGGCGAAGGCCTCGGCGATGGTGGCGCGGCCCGTGGTCAGGGCCTCCTGCAGCATCGGGACGAGCGCGTCGCGGAAGGGCTTGCCGCCGCCGGTCTCCTCAAGGGCCTTCGCGATACGGGCGTCCATTGCGCCCTGATCGAAAATCGTTTCGGCCGGACAAATCAGATCGTCCGGCCGTGCCATGGTGAGTGTCATCTAGGTGGTCGTCTCCGAGAGGATCAGAAGCCGAAACCGCCGAAGGCGCGCGGGGCGGCGTCGATCACAACGACCTGGCCGTCCCGGACCGTCGCCACGGCGAGGCCACGTTCGTTGGTGCCGTTGCCCAGCAGGCGGAACACGCCGCCCACGCCCTGGAACCCGGCGGATTGGGTCAGCGCCTGGCCGGTCAGCGCGTCGCCGCGGCCCTGTTTCACCAGCGCGCCGATGGCCGCGATGCCGTCATAGGCGAGCGAGCCGATCGGGTGCGGCTGGCCCCCGTAGGCGGCCGCGTAGCGCGACGAGAACTGCTGCGACAGGTTGGGGTCGGGCATGGCGAACCAGCCGCCCTGCACACCGGGCAGCTCCAGCGTCTGGGGCGGGATGTCCCAGCGGGTCAGGCCGATGAACTGCGTGGCGGCGGGCGAGACGCCCTGTTCCGGCAGCAGCTGGCTGAAGAGCGGCAGCGCGCCCGAGGTATCCGCAGTCAGGAAGATCGCGTCGGCGCCCTGGTCCACGGCGGATTTCACCCGCGGCACGGCGCTCATCACGCCCTGCTGCGAGAATTCGTAGGTCACGTTGGCGGCGACGTTCACGCCGGCGGTCTGCGCGGCATTCGCGATCGCCTGCTGGCCCAGCTGGCCGGCGAGGTTGGTGGAGGAAACCACCACGATGTTCTGCTTGCCCTGGCTGCGGGCGAACTGGGTCAGGCGGTTGGCGGTATTCTGGAACGTCGGGCCGAGGATGAAGACGTTGCCGCCCGCCACGGTGGGGTTGTTCGAGAAGGCCAGCACGTTGACGCCACGTTGCGCAGCGACGATGCCCACGGCATTCGCGCTCTCGCCGTAGACCGGGCCGAGGATGATCTTGGCGCCGTCGTCGATCGCCTTGGAGGCGACGCTCTGCGCCGTGGCGGCATTGCCGGCGGTGTTGTAGACCCGCAGGTCGATCTGCACGCCGTCCAGGTCGTTCGCCGCAAGGCGGGCCGCGTTTTCAAGGCTTTGCGCCAGAACGTCATCGCCCGCGCTGCCGGACCCGCGGGGCACGAGAAGGGCGACGGGGACGGGGGCAGAGGTGTTGATCGACGGGCCCGTGGACCCCCCGCTCATGGAGACCGGCTGACAGGCGGCCAGCGTCAGGGCGGCGACGCCCGCGGTGAGGCTGGCAAACGCCTTGCGGGCGGCGCGCGGAAGGGCGAACATGGGAGACTCCTCGGATCCGTGGCTCGGGTCGGCCCCTAGGGGGCGTATCTCCAGAGGATAATAGACGCATCGTAAACGGGGTCCAGCGATGAATGGCACAGTTTCCAAACCGGCGGGTGCCCACCTGCCGCAGTCCCTTGCGCCCGGGCTCTACCTCGTGGCGGTGCCTATCGGCACGGCACGGGACATCACCCTGCGGGCCCTCGACATCCTCGCCAGCGCCGATGTGATCGCCGCCGAGGACACCCGCTCCATGCGCCACCTGCTGGAAATCCACGGCGTGCCCTTGGGCGACCGGCCCCTGCTGGCCTACCACGACCACAACGGCGCGCAGGTGCGCCCCAAGCTGCTGCAGGCGCTGGCCGAGGGCAAATCGGTGGCCTATGCCTCCGAGGCCGGCACGCCCATGGTGGCCGACCCCGGCTTCGACCTTGCCCGGGCGGCCCGGGCGGAGGGGTGGGCCGTGACCTCGGCCCCCGGCGCCTCCGCCGTGATCACCGCGCTGACCCTTGCCGGGCTGCCCACCGACCGCTTCCTTTTTGCAGGCTTCCTGCCCAATGCCAGCGGCCAGCGGAAATCGGCGATGGCGGAGCTGGCGGGCGTGCCCGCGACGCTGGCCTTCTACGAATCCCCCAAGCGCATCGCCGCCATGCTGCGCGACGCGGCGGAGGTCCTGGGCCCGGACCGGCAGGCTGCGGTCTGCCGCGAACTGACCAAGAAGTTCGAGGAGGTGCTGACCGGTACGCTTGAGGAACTGGCCGCCACCTGCGCCGAACGCAGCCTCAAGGGCGAGATCGTGGTGCTGGTGGATCGCGGAAAGAAGGCAAATGTTAGCGAATCTGACTTAGACCAGATCCTGTCCGAGGCGCTGGAGGATATGAGCGTGCGGGATGCGGCGGATATGGTGGCCTCGGATACCGGGCTGCCGCGTCGCAAGGTCTATCAGCGGGCGCTCGCGCTCGAGAAGGCGAAGTAGCCGCCCCGGGCTTGGGAAAGGCCCGGCAAGGCGCAGCAAGGGACATCGGATCATGAGCTATTCTGCCCCGTTTGATGTGACCGAAGCCCGGCAGGTATCCCCGACGCGGCGCGCCCGGGGACAGGGCGCTTATGCGGGAGGGCTGGCGGCGGAGGAGACCGTACTGCGAGCGTACCAGCGCGGGGGATCGCGCCTGCTCGCGCGGCGGTTCCGGGGCCGGGGCGGTGAAATCGACCTTGTCCTGCGCGATGCCTCCGGGCTCGTCTTTGTCGAGGTGAAGCAGGGCCGGGATTTCGACCGGGCCGCGAGCCGATTGCGCCCGGCGCAGATGCGGCGCATCGAGGCGGCGGCGCTGGAATACCGCGGCCGCTACCGCGACGCGGATTTCATAGACATGCGGATCGATGTTGCCCTCGTGGACGGGCAGGGCGCGGTGCAGATCCTCGAAAACGCCTTCGCTTATTGCTGAGACGCATCTGGCGGCGACGGGCCGGGTCCGCGAAAGGGTGCGGATCGCAAAACGCTGCAGGGGGCGCCGGGGCCGTTTTACAGGCGGTACAGTCTCTTCTGACCCCTGACCTTCTGCCCTGCCTCGCGCCGCGCGCCTGTCTCCCGGGCAGGGCCCTCCGCCGGGGCGCCGCTTCTCACCCCGCCCCATTGCACCCCCGGTGCACTTCGGCCAATAGTCTCTCCGAACCATCCTGACGAGGAGAGTGCGCATGAAAGTCGCCATCCAGATGGACCCGATCGGGCCCATCAACATCGACGCCGACACCACCTTCCGGCTCGCGGAGGAAGCGCAGGCCCGCGGGCACGAGCTGTTCTACTACACCCCGGACAAGCTGGCCTATGAAGAGGGCAAGATCACCGCGCGCGGCTGGCCGCTGACCGTGCAGCGGGTGCAGGGCGATCACTTCCGCCTCGGCGAGGAACAGGTCGTGGACCTCTCCACCTTCGACGTGGTCTGGCTGCGGCAGGACCCGCCCTTCGACATGTTCTACATCACCACGACGCATCTGCTGGATCGGATCCATCCCAAGACGCTGGTGGTGAACGATCCCTTCTGGGTCCGGAACTACCCCGAGAAGCTGCTGGTCCTTGACTTCCCGGAGCTGACCCCGCCGACGACCATTGCCCGGGACATCGGCACGATCCGTGCCTTCAAGGAAAAGCACGGCGACATCATCTTGAAGCCGCTCTACGGCAATGGCGGTGCGGGCGTCTTCCGGCTCACCGAGTCGGATCGCAACCTGTCGTCGCTGCATGAGCTCTTCACCGGCTTCTCGCGTGAGCCGCTGATCGTGCAGAAATACCTTCCGGCGGTCTCCAAGGGCGACAAGCGCGTGATCCTCGTGGACGGCGAACCCGTCGGCGCGATCAACCGCGTGCCGGCCGAGGGCGAGACCCGCTCGAACATGCATGTGGGGGGGCGTCCCGAGAAGGTGGCCCTGACCGAGCGCGATCTCGAGATCTGCCGCACCATCGGCCCGCGGCTGAAGGAAAAGGGCCAGGTCCTCGTCGGCATCGACGTGATCGGCGACTGGCTGACCGAGATCAACGTGACTTCGCCTACCGGCATTCAGGAGCTGGAGCGCTTCGACGGCACCAATGTCGCGGAGCTGGTCTGGCAGGCGATCGAGGCCAAGCGGGCCTGATCGTTTCGTCAGCGCCGCTTTTCGCAGGTGCTGGCAAGCTGTTGATAAGATAAGGGAAAGGCCGCCTTCGGGTGGCCTTTTCGCTTAATGGGCCTGTGCCTCCGCGCCAGCCATTTCCAGGCACCCCGGCACCCCGCTCAGGTCTATTCCGGGGCCTCCGTCGCCAGCCGGAAGCTGAGCGCTTCGGCGACATGAGGGGCGCGGACATCGGGCTCCTCCGCGAGGTCGGCGATGGTGCGCGCCACGCGCAGGACGCGGTGATAGCCCCGCGCCGTGAGGCGGAACCGCTCCGACGCGCGCAGGAGCAGGGCCTTGCCCTCGGGATCGGGGGTGGCGATCTCCTCCAGCACCTGCCCCTCGGCGTCGGCATTCTGGCGCAGTTCCGGGTGGGCGGCGAACCTTTCTGCCTGCCGGGCGCGGGCGGCGGTGACGCGGGCGGCGACCTCGGCGGAGCCTTCTGCGGCGGGGGGCAGGTCGAGGTCATGAACGGCGACCGGGGGCACCTCGACCCGCAGGTCGAACCGGTCCATCAACGGGCCGGAGACCTTGCCGAGGTAGTCGCGCCCGCAGTCCGGCACCCGGGCGCAGGCCCGTTCCGGATCGGCCATGTGCCCGCAGCGGCAGGGGTTTGCGGCGGCTACCAGCAGGAAGCGGCAGGGATAGCGCACGTGGGCGGCGGCACGGCTGACCATGACCTCGCCGGTTTCGACCGGCTGGCGCAGGGTGTCGAGGACCGCACGCCCGAACTCGGGCAATTCGTCGAGGAAGAGCACCCCGTTGTGGGCGAGCGAGACTTCCCCCGGTTTCGACCCGCGCCCGCCGCCGATGACGGCGGCCATGGTGGCGGTGTGATGCGGGTTGCGGAACGGGCGCTGGCGGGAGAGGCCTCCTTCGGGCAGTGCGCCGGCGATGGACTGGATCATCGAGGTCTCCAGGGCCTCCTGCGGGGAGAGGTCGGGCAGCAGGCCGGGCAGCCGGGCGGCGAGCATGGATTTGCCTGAGCCGGGCGGGCCGGAGAGAAAGAGGTGATGGCGTCCGGCGGCGGTGATCTCCAGCGCGCGCTTGGCCCGTTCCTGCCCCTTCACATCGCGCAGGTCGCGGAAGCTGGCGGGGGCGGTTACCTCGCCCGGGCGGGCGGCGGGCAGTTCCTGCTGACCGGTGAGGTGACGCACGAGGGCAGGCAGATCGGGCGCGGCGATGATCCGCGTGCCCGCGCTCCATGCCGCCTCGGCGCCGCAGGCGGCGGGGCAGAGCAGGGCGCGGTCCTCCTCGGCGGCGGCGAGGGCCGCGGGTAGGGCGCCGGGCACCGCGACGAGGGTGCCGTCGAGGGTGAGTTCGCCAAGCGCTACGTGGGTTTCCAGCATGTCGGGGGGGAGGATGCCGATGGCCGCCAGCAAGGCAAGCGCGATGGGCAGGTCGAAATGGCTGCCCTCCTTCGGCAACGAGGCGGGCGAGAGGTTCACGGTGATCCGCTTGGTCGGCAGGGCAATCCGCATTGCCTGCAGCGCGGTGCGCACCCGGTCGCGTGCCTCGGAGACGGCCTTGTCGGGCAGGCCGACGAGGGCAAAGCCCGGCAGCCCCGGCGTCAGGGCGCATTGCACCTCGACCAGCCGGGCCTCGATCCCGTCGAAGGCCACGCTGTAGGCCGTCACCGCCATTCCGGCGCCTCCCCTGCTGTCGGGGCAGGGGAGGGCCGAAAAGGTTGGTTAATCGTTAACGCTTCAGCCGAGCAAGGCCATGGTCGCGGGCCATGCGGCGGGGTCGTTCACCGTCTTGTCGCGGCAGGTGGGGTTGCAGAAGCCGATGACCTTGCCGTCGATCTCGGCGAAATCGGTGACCGGGTCGCCGGAATAGGGGCAGGTCTCGTTGATCGAGGGGCCGCTGCCGACGGCCCGGGCGGGGATCGGCGCGGGCCCGGGCCAGGGGCCGGTGGGCAGCGGCTTGGCATAGGGCACGGGATCGTAGGTGACGGTCAGGCCGAGCGAGCGCCACTGGCGGAACTTCTCTTCCTCCAGCGTGAGGCGGACATAGGCGGCGGCCTCCTCGCCCACGGGCAGGGCATAGCCCGCGATCCGCGCCGCGACCGGGGCATAGAAGACATCGGCCAGCGAGTAGCGGCCGAAGAGCCACGGGCCCTCGGCGCCATATTGACTGCGCGCCAGCGACCAGAGCTCCTGCAGGCGGTCGAGGTCCTTCTGCACGGCCGGGGAGACCTCGAAGCCCTTGTATTGATAGAGCAACTGGCAGGGGCATTCGTTGCGCAGGGCGGTGAACCCGGCGTGCATCTCGGCCACCAGCCAGCGGGCAAGGGCGCGGGCGGCGGGGTCTTCGGGCCAGAGACCGGCCTCGGGGTGACGTTCGGCCAGCATCTCGGCCATGGCGAGGGTTTCGCCCAGCACGATGCCCTCGGGGCTGCGCATCACGGGGACGAGGCGGGCAGGGGCGAGGCCGGCCTCGGCGAGGTCCTGCGCCATGGTGCCGGAGTAGAGGCCGATCATCCGCGAGGTGACGGGCAGGCCGAATTTCACGAACATCAGCCAGCCCCTGAGGGACCAGCTGGAGAAGGCGCGATCGGCGATGAAAAGCTCGTAGGTCATCGGAAACTCCCTGTGGAATGATCCCTGTGGAATATCCGGAAGGCTAGCTTTTGCTGCAGCGCCGCAAAAGCGGTCTTTCGTGGGGCGTCGCATCACGGAGCGTGATGGATAGGGCGGCGCGCGTCACGGGGACTGCGGCTGCAGGCCGGGGCCCCTTGTGGCCGATCCCGGGTCAGGGGGCGTGATTGATCCGCACCAACTCCCACCCGGCGGAGGTCTGGCGCAATTCGGTCGCCGAGAGCGGATCGACGCTGTGGCTGATGGCCTCGCGCGCGGGCAGGCCAGTGGCATGGGCGACATGGCACAGGATCGCGCCCATATGGGCGACGATGACGAGATCGCCGGGCGTGGCGAGAAGGGCATCGACGGCGCGGCAGACCCGCGCGGTCAGCGCCTGCCAGCTTTCGCCCCCGGGCGGGCAGGCGCTGCCGGGATCGGTCCAGAAGGCGCGGGACAGGTCGGGGTGGCTTTCCATCAGCTCGCCCGCGCGGCGCATCTCCCAGTCGCCGAAGTGCATTTCCCGCAGGGCGGGATCATGGGGCAGGCGGGCGCGATCCCCCTGAAGGACATCGGCGGTGGTGACGGCGCGGGTCAGGTCGGAGGAGACGATGCGGGCCTCGCCGGGCAGCCATTGGGAGAGCCGGGCAATGCGCGCGGTATCCGACAGATCGGCGGGCAGGTCGGTCCAGCCGACCATGCCGCGGGCATGGGTGGGGCCGTGGCGGACCCAGATCAGCCGTCGCATGGCGCCCCCTTCAGCACGCGCGGCAGGCCCACGGTGACCTGAACCACCGTTTCCGCCGCCTGCGCCAGCCGGATGTTGAGCCGCCCCTGTGCCTCGCGGAAGCGGCGGGCGAGGGCATTGTCCGGCACGATCCCTTGGCCCACCTCGTTGGAGACCACGCAGACCTGCGCCGGGCAGGTGACGAGCGCGTCGATCAGCGCGTCTTCCTCGGCGGCCAGATCGTGTTCGGCCAGCATGTGGTTGGTCAGCCAGAGCGTCGCGCAATCCACCAGCACCGCGCGGTCGGCGGGCAGGGCGCGCAGCGCCGCGGCAAGGTCGAAGGGCGCCTCGCACAGATCCCATGCGGCGCCCCGGCGTTCGGCATGGGCGGAAATCTTCTCGCGCATTTCGTCATCCCAGATCTGGGCCGTGGCGATATAAGTCAACGGTTTGCCCGTGTTTTTTATGGCGTTTTCGGCGTAAGCGGACTTGCCCGACGCCGCGCCACCGATCACCAGCAGAAAAAAATTGCTCATATTTTCCATTCTTTGGTGAACCAAACCGCCGTCTCGTGCGTTCCGCAGGTGTAGCACAAATCAAAGGGCGCTCCATGCGTCCAAGACACCGGGGGGTGCCATGCCGCTGGATAATCCGAACGACCTGTCCCTGTCACGCCGTGCCATGAAGGCCGAACTTCTGGATGCGGAGACCGAGCTGGAACTGGCGCGCGCCTGGAGGGACCGGCGGGACGAAGCGGCATTGCATCGCCTCGTGACCGCCTACATGCGACTGGCCATCTCGATGGCCTCGAAGTACCGCCGATATGGTGCCTCGATGAACGACCTGATCCAGGAAGCGGGGCTTGGCCTGATGAAGGCCGCCGACAAGTTCGACCCGGATCGCGGCGTGCGTTTCTCGACCTACGCCGTGTGGTGGATCAAGGCCTCGATCCAGGACTTTGTGATGCGGAACTGGTCCATGGTGCGGACCGGCTCGACCTCGTCCCAGAAGTCGCTGTTCTTCAACATGCGACGGGTACAGGCCCGTCTGGAGCGCGAGGCGCAATCGCGCGGTGAAACGCTGGACGGCCACCAGATGCGCCACATGATCGCCACCGAAGTGGGCGTGCCGCTGCGCGACGTGGAGATGATGGAGGGCCGCCTGTCAGGCTCTGACTTCTCGCTGAACGCGACCCAGTCGGCCGATGACGAGGGCCGCGAGTGGATCGAGACGCTGGAAGACGACGGCGTGCAGGCGGCCGAAAGCGTGGCAGAGGATCACGACCGTGGCCTGCTGCGCGGCTGGCTGGCGCAGGCCATGTCGGACCTCAATCCGCGCGAACAGCTGATCGTGCGCGAACGCAAGCTGCGCGACGATCCCCGCACGCTGGAAAGCCTTGGGACCGAGCTGGGCCTCAGCAAGGAGCGGGTGCGCCAGCTGGAGGCCGGGGCCTTCAAGAAGATGCGCCGGATGCTGGAACAGAACGGCACCGTGGCGCACGATCTGCTGCACTGATCGCGCGGACATCCCGTCCCGCAGCCGAAGGCCCCCTCGGGGGCCTTTGTTGTTTCTGTCGTCTCCGGGGCAGGGCCGCTGACCCCGCGACGCCCCGCGCCGGACAAGGCTTGTCGCTTGTCTCTCCCGGGGCTTGCCCCTATCGTCCGCCCGCATCCGGCCCGTTGGGGGGCCGTCGAAAAGGGGGCGAGCCTTGCTGACATCCAAGCGCATCCTGCTGGTCATCGCGGGCGGTATCGCCGCCTACAAGTCGCTCGACCTGATCCGCCGCCTGCGCGAACGCGGCGCCAGCGTCACGCCGGTGCTGACCAAGGCGGCAGAGGAGTTCGTGACGCCGCTCTCGGTCTCGGCGCTGGCCGGGGCTAAGGTCTATCGCGATCTCTTCGATCTGACCGACGAGGCGGAGATGGGGCATATCGAGCTCTCCCGCTCTGCCGACCTGATCCTCGTGGTGCCGGCAACGGCGGACCTGATGGCGCGGATGGCGACCGGGCGGGCGGATGACCTTGCCTCGACCCTGCTGCTGGCCACCGACACGCCCGTCATGGTGGTGCCCGCCATGAACGTGCGGATGTGGACCCACCCGGCCACGCAGCGCAACCTTGCCACGCTGAAGGGCGACGGCATCGCGGTTGTCGGGCCGGTCGAAGGCTCCATGGCCTGCGGCGAGTTTGGCCCCGGCCGGATGAGCGAGGTGCCCGAGATCCTTGCCGCCGTTGAGGATTTCTTTGCCGAGGGGCCGCTGAAAGGCCGTCGCATCCTCGTCACCTCCGGGCCCACGCATGAGCCGATCGACCCGGTGCGCTACATTGCCAACCGCTCCTCCGGGGCGCAGGGCACGGCGATTGCCGCGGCCTTGGCCGCGCTGGGCGCAGAGGTGGTCTTTGTCACCGGCCCTGCCGACGTGCCCTCGCCCGCGGGTGTGCAGGTGGTGAAGGTGCAAAGCGCCCGCGAGATGCTGGAGGCGGTGCAGGCCGCGCTGCCCGTGGAGGCGGCCGTCTTTGCCGCCGCGGTGGCGGATTGGCGCGTCGCCTCTGCCAGCGGGTCCAAGATCAAGAAACAGCCGGGCGGCGCGCTGCCGGTGCTGGAGTTCGCCGAGAACCCCGACATCCTCGCCACCGTCAGCCAGATGGGGCCGGGCCGTCCGCCGCTGGTGGTGGGCTTTGCCGCCGAGACCGACGACGTGGTGGTCAATGCCACCGCCAAGCGCGCGCGCAAGGGCTGCGACTGGATCGTCGCCAATGACGTGCGCCCCGAGACTGGGATCATGGGCGGTTCCGAGAACGCCGTGATCCTGATCACCGACCAAGGGGCCGAGGACTGGCCCCGCATGACCAAGGAGGCGGTGGCCACGCGCCTTGCCGCCCGCATCGCCGAGACGCTGGAGACCGAATGACCGCCCCCATCCCCGTGAAGCTGCAACGCCTGCCCGAGGCCGACGCCACGATCCCGCTGCCCGCCTACGAGACGACCGGCGCCGCGGGCGCCGACCTGCGCGCCAACCTGGCCGAGGCCGACCGCGCGGCGGGCATCACGCTGGCCCCGGGCGCGCGCGCCCTGATCCCCACCGGCCTGCGGCTGGAGATCCCCGAGGGCTACGAGATCCAGATCCGCCCGCGCTCCGGCCTTGCGCTGAAGCACGGGATCACCCTGCCGAACACGCCGGGCACCATCGACAGCGACTATCGCGGCCCCCTCGGCGTGATCCTGATGAACGCGGGGCAGGAGCCCTTCACTGTCGCCCATGGCGACCGCATCGCGCAGGCCGTGCTGGCCCCCGTGGTGCAGGCGGCCTTCGCGCTGGTCGACGAGGCCCTGAGCGAGACCGTGCGGGGCGAGGGCGGCTTCGGCTCCACCGGGCGGGGCTGAGGCAGGGCGGATGGCGCTGATCCTCGGCCTCTGCGTCCTGCTCTACGCACTGGCGGCGCTGCTGCGCCTGCCGCCCGCGCTGCGGTGGGCGCTGCCGCTGGGGCTCTATGCCGTGACGCTGCTGATCCATGTGACCCTTCCCGAAGGCCATGTCCTGCGGGCCGCCACCGGCGGCAGCGCAGTGCCGTGGCTGTTCCTCGGCGCGATTGCCGCCGTGGTGCTGATCTACCGCGAGGGCCTGCGCCGCCTGCGGGCAAAGGTCGCCGCCAAGGATGCCGCAACCGCCGCCGAGGCGCCCGAGCAGGGCCCGTTCAGCGCCAGCGAGCTGGACCGCTATTCCCGCCATATCATCCTGCGTGACATCGGCGGCACCGGGCAGCGCCGCCTGAAGGACGCCCGGGTGCTGGTGATCGGGGCCGGGGGGCTGGGGGCGCCCGCGCTGCTCTACCTCGCCGCCGCGGGCGTGGGCCGCATCGGGGTGATCGACAACGACGTGGTGGAGGGCACCAACCTGCAACGGCAGGTGATCCACCGCGACGCGGACATCGGCACGCCCAAGGCGCTGTCCGCCGCGCGGGCCATGGAGGCGCTGAATCCCTTCATCGAGGTACGCCCCTACAACCGCGCCCTGACCGAGGAGATCGCCGCCGATCTCTTTGCCGACTATGACCTGATCCTCGACGGGACCGACAATTTCGCGACCCGCTACCTCGCCAACCGCGTGGCGGTGGCGCAGGGCAAGCCGCTCGTCTCGGGCGCGCTGTCGCAATGGGAGGGCCAGGTCAGCACCTATGACCCCGCCAAGGGCGCGCCCTGCTACCAGTGCATCGTCCCACAGGAACCGCCCGCCGAACTGGCGCCGGCCTGTGCCATCGCGGGCGTGCTGGGGCCGCTGCCCGGCGTCGTCGGCTCGATGATGGCGGTGGAGACGGTCAAGCTGATCACCCGCGCCGGGCAGGACCTGCGCGGCCGGATGATGATCTATGACGCGCTCTGGAACGAGACCCGCCAGATCACCCTCAAGCCACGGACGCATTGCCCGGTTTGCGGAACCGGGGGGCTGGCGAAGCACACGACATCACACTAACTTTTGAGCAAAGGAGCACAGCATGACCAATCCACTGCTCACGACCTGGGACACCCCTTTCGACATCGCGCCCTTCGACCAGATCAGCGATGACGATTTCGCGCCCGCCCTTGATGCGGCGCTGGCCGAGAACCGCGCCGAGATCGACGCGATTGCCGCCTCCGACGAGGCCCCGACCTTCGAGAACACGCTGGCCGCCATCGCCGCCTCGGGCGAGGCGCTGGACAAGGTTCTGTCGGTCTTTTTCACCGTGGCGGGGGCCGACAGCAACGAGACCCGCGAGGCGCTGCAACGCGAGTTCTCGCCCAAGCTGGCGGCGCATTCGTCGGAATTCTATGCCAACAAGGCGCTGTTCCAGCGGATTCAGACCCTCTGGGACACGCGTGAGAGCCTCGAACTGGAGGCCGATGACGCCCGCCTGCTGGAGCTGACGCACCGCGATTTCGTGCGCGCCGGGGCCGCGCTGGAGGGCACCGAGGCCGAACGGCTGAAGGAGGTGAAATCCCGCCTCGCCGTGCTGGGCACGCAGTTCACCCAGAACCTTCTGGCCGACGAACGCGGCTGGTTCATGGAGTTGAGCGAAGACGACCTCGCCGGGCTGCCGGATTTCGTGATCTCCTCCGCCCGGGCTGCGGGCAAGGAGAAGGGCGTCGCGGGCCCCGCGATCACCCTGTCGCGGTCGCTGATCGTGCCCTTCCTGCAGTATTCCACCCGCCGCGACCTGCGTGAAAAGGCGTGGCGCGCCTGGACCTCGCGCGGGGAGATGGCCGAGGCAACGGACAACCGTGCCATCGCGGCCGAGATCCTCGCCCTGCGGGACGAGCGGGCCAAGCTTCTGGGCTACGAGAACTTCGCCGCCTACAAGCTGGAAACCGAGATGGCCGGCAATGCGCAGAATGTGCGCGACCTGCTGATGCAGGTCTGGAAGCCCGCCAAGTCGCAGGCCGAGGCCGACGAATGGGTTCTTGGCCAGATGATGAAGAACGACGGCGTGAACGGCGCGCTGGAGCCATGGGACTGGCGCTTCTACTCCGAGAAGCGGCGCAAGCAGGAGCATGACCTCGACGAGACCGCGCTGAAGCCCTACCTCCAGCTCGATCGGATGATCGAGGCGGTTTTCGACACGGCGCACCGGCTCTTCGAGCTGAACTTCCGGCCGCTGGACCTGCCGCTCTACCATCCTGATTGCCGGGCTTGGGAAGTGACCCGTGGCGGCGAACATGTGGGCGTCTTCATCGGGGACTACTTCGCCCGCGGATCGAAACGTTCGGGCGCGTGGTGTTCGGCGATGCGCAGCCAGGCCAAGAAGCCGCGCGTGCAGACGCCGATCGTGATCAACGTCTGCAACTTCGCCGCGCCGCCGGAAGGGGAGCCTGCGCTGCTCTCCTATGACGATGCGCGCACGCTCTTCCACGAGTTTGGCCATGCGCTGCACCAGCTGCTCTCGGACGTGAGCTGGGAGCGCTATTCGGGCACCTCGGTCGCCCGGGACTTCGTCGAATTGCCCAGCCAGCTTTACGAGCACTGGCTGGAGGTGCCGGAGGTGCTGCAACGCTTCGCCACCCATGCCGAGACCGGCGAGGCGATGCCGCAGGACATGCTGGAGAAGGTGCTGAAGGCTGCGACCTACGATCAGGGCTTCCAGACCGTGGAATACGTCGCCTCGGCGCTGGTGGACCTCGAGTTCCACGATGGCCCGCCGCCCGCCGATCCGATGGCCAAACAGGCCGAGATCCTCGCAGGCATCGGCATGCCGCACGCCGTGGTCATGCGCCACGCGACGCCGCATTTCGCCCATGTCTTCTCGGGCGACGGCTATTCGTCGGGTTACTACAGCTACATGTGGTCCGAGGTGATGGACGCCGACGCCTTCGAGGCCTTCGAGGAGGCAGGCGACGCCTTCGACGCGGCCACGGCCCATGCGCTGCAGGAGAACATCCTTTCCAAGGGCGGATCGGTCGAGGCAGACACGCTCTACATCGCCTTCCGCGGCCGTCTGCCGGGGGTCGAGGCGCTGTTGAAGGGACGCGGGCTTCTGCCCGTCTGACAGCGTGCCTGACACCGCGCCCGACGGCGTGGGTGTTACCCCATTTCAGGGGGGTAAGGGTTTGAAATCTCAAGGCCGGGCCAGAGTGCCCGGCCTTTGTGCACCATTGCATACCTGCATTGACGAGGTTGCACTTTACACCACACAGGCATGCTTCAGGGTGGCCGGGACGAGGCAGGAGACCTCGTCCGCGAGAGGAGCTATCCATGTTGAATTTCATCGCCCGGCCGATGGTCCGGGTCGTGGACCGGTACCTGCCGGATCCCTATATCTTCGTCATCATCCTGACCGTCGTCGTCATGGCCGCGGCCATGCTCTTCGAGGGCCATTCGCCCATGGCCGTGGCCACCATGTGGGGCGACGGCTTCTGGGCCCTGCTGCAATTCGCCATGCAGATGGTTCTGGTGCTGGTCACCGGCTACATGATGGCCTCCACCCCGCTGGTGCGGAAGGGGCTGGCCAAGCTGGCCGGGCTGACCAGCAGCGCCGGCGGTGCGATCCTGCTGGTGAGCGTCGTCTCGCTGGCGGCGAGCTGGATCAACTGGGGCTTCGGCCTCGTGGTGGGGGCGCTCTTTGCCAAGGAGATCGCCAAGCAGGTGCGCGTCGATTACCGGCTGCTGATCGCCTCGGCCTATTCCGGCTTCATCGTCTGGCACGGTGGCCTCGCGGGGTCGGTCCCGCTGGCGATCGCCACGGCGGGCCATCCCTTCGAGGCGCAGATCGGCGTGATCGGCACCTCGCAGACGATCTTCTCCTTCTTCAACCTCGCCATCGTCGTGGCGCTCTTCATCGTGGTGCCGCTGGTGAACCGGATGATGCTGCCCTCCGAGGCGGACAGCGTCTTTGTCGATCCGGCGCTGCTGGAGGAGAAAGAGGTGAAACAGCCCGAGGTGATGACCCCGGCCGAGCGGCTGCAGAACTCGATGATCCTGACCGGGCTGATCGGCCTCGCGGGCGTGGCCTACCTGATCCAGTACTTCCTCGGCGGCGGCACCCTGACGCTGAACATCGTGAACTTCCTCTTCCTGATCGTGGCGATCATCCTGCACGGCACCCCGCGCAACCTGCTGGCCGCACTGGAAGAAGGGGTGAAGGGCGCCTCGGGCATCGTGATCCAGTTCCCGTTCTACGCGGGCATCATGGCGATCATGGTGAAATCGGGCCTCGCGGCCTCGGTCTCGGAATGGCTGGTCTCGCTGGCCTCGCCGGGCAGCTTCCCCTTCTTCGCCTTCATCAGCGCGGGGATCGTGAACTTCTTCGTCCCCTCGGGCGGCGGACAATGGGCGGTGCAGGCGCCGGTGATCCTGCCCGCAGCCGAGGCGCTTGGCGTCGATGCGGCGCGCGCGGCCATGGCCGTGGCCTGGGGCGATGCCTGGACCAACATGGTGCAGCCCTTCTGGGCGCTGCCGATCCTCGGCATCGCGGGGCTGAAGGCCAAGGACATCATGGGCTTCTGCACGCTGCACCTGATCCTGTCCGGCGCGATCATCGCCCTGGGGCTGACGTTCCTGTGACCCTGCGGGCGGGGAGGGGGCGCTGCCCCCTCTTGGCCTGCGGCCAATTCACCCCCGGGATATTTTCGGCAAGAAAATGGATCGGGGGGAGGCGCTGAAAATGGAAAAGGCCGCCCCGGGGGGCGGCCTTTGCGTTTCTGGGTCGGGGCGGGGATCAGAAGGTCTGATCGTAATCGCCGACGGCGGGTTCGGTGCGGATCACGTCGTCGATCTCCTTGAAGATCGCGCGCAGTTCCTCTTCGCTTTCCGAGCTTTCGCAGACCACGACGAGGTTCGGCGTGTTCGAGGAGGCCCGCACAAGGCCCCAGGAGCCGTTGTCGAGGATGACGCGGGCGCCGTTCACGGTGACCACTTCCTTGATCGCGCGGCCGGCGAAGCTGTCCCCGGCCTCACCCTTGGCGACGAGTTTCTGCACGAGGCGCTCGAGGATGTCGTATTTCTCGGTATCCGCGGCATAGGGCGACATGGTCGGCGTCGACCAGGTCTTGGGCAGGGCCTTGCGCAGGTCCGACATCTGCATGTCGGGGTTGCGGTCCATCAGTTTGCAGATCTCGACCGCGACGCGCATGCCGTCGTCATAGCCACGGCCCACCGGCTCGGCCATGAAGTAGTGGCCCGACTTCTCGAAGCCCGCCAGTGCACCCAGCTCGTGCACGCGGCGCTTCATGTGGGAGTGGCCGGTCTTCCAGTAGTCCGCCTTGACGCCATTCGCCTTCAGCTCGGGGTCGGAGGCGAAGAGGCCGGTGGATTTCACGTCCGCCACGAAGGTCGAGCCGGGGTAGAGCTTGGAGAGGTCGCGGGCCATGATGACACCGACCTTGTCGGCGAAGATTTCCTCGCCCTCGTCGTCCACCACGCCGCAGCGGTCGCCGTCGCCGTCGAAGCCGAGGGCAAAGTCCGCACCGGAGGCCTTCACGCTGTCGGCCATGTCATGGAGCATCTCCATGGCCTCGGGGTTCGGGTTGTAGTTCGGGAAGGTGTAATCGAGCGTGTTGTGGCTCTCGACGACCTCGACGCCGAGGCGTTCGAAGAGCGCCGGCGCATAGGCGGCGGCGGTGCCGTTGCCGGTGGCGCAGACGACCTTCAGCTTGCGGGTCATTTTGAAGTCACCGACGAGGTCGTCCATATAGGCATCCCAGACGCCTTCGACGAATTCGTAGGAGCCGCCCTCGCGGGCCTCGCCCTTGCCTTCCAGCACGATGTCTTTCAGCTCGCCCATCTCGTCCGGGCCGTGGGTCAGGGGCATGTCGAAGCCCATCTTCACGCCGGTCCAGCCGTTCGGGTTGTGCGAGGCGGTGACCATGGCCACGGCGCAGCCGCCGAGGTGGAACGAGGAGAAATAGGCCATCGGCGTGATGCAGGGGCCGATGTCCTTCACCTTGATGCCGGCCTGCATGAGGCCGAGGATCAGGGCGTTCTTGATCGCGAGGGAATAATCCCGGTAGTCGTTTCCGACCGCGATGACCGGCGCGACGCCGCGCTTGATCATCTGGGTGCCGAGGCCGAGGCCAAGGGCGGTCATGCCGGGCAGGTTGATCTCTTCGGGGTATTTCCAGCGGGCGTCATATTCCCGGAAGCCCGTCGGCTTGATCATCGGATCGCGCAGGAATTCCCAGGTGTTCGGCGTCACGTCGGCAATGGGTTTCGTCACTTCTGTCTCGCTTCAATGTTTTCTTTTACAAACGGATCGGATCCGCCTTGGCCAGACGGTCGAAGGCCATCAGGCTGGCGATGAGTTTGTCCATCTCATGTAACGGGATCATGTTCGGCCCGTCGCTCGGCGCGTTGTCGGGATCCTCGTGGGTCTCGATGAAAACCGCGGCGATGCCCAGAGAAACGGCAGCCCGCGCCATGACGGGCGCGAATTCGCGCTGTCCGCCGGAAGAGCCGCCCTTGCCGCCGGGCTGCTGAACGGAATGCGTCGCGTCCATCACCACCGGGTAGCCGGTCTGCGCCATCTGGGGCAGGCCGCGCATGTCGGCGACGAGGGTATTGTAGCCGAAGGAGGTGCCGCGTTCGGTCAGCAGGATGCGTTCGTTGCCGGTGGAGGCGATCTTGGCCGCCACGTTGGGCATGTCCCACGGCGCGAGGAACTGCCCCTTCTTGACGTTGATCGCGGCCCCGGTTTCGCCCGCGGCGAGCAGCAGGTCGGTCTGGCGGCAGAGGAAGGCGGGGATCTGCATCACGTCCACGACCGACGCCACGGGGGCGCATTGCGCCTCGCTGTGGATGTCGGTCAGGACGGGGACGCCGAACTTTTCCTTCACGCCCGCGAGGACCTCGAGGCCCTTGTCCATGCCAAGCCCGCGCTTGCCCGAAAGCGAGGTGCGGTTGGCCTTGTCATAGGAGCCCTTGAAGATGAACTGCGCGCCGTGGGCCGCGCAGATGTCCTTCATGGTGCCTGCGATCATATGGGCGTGGTCTGCGCTTTCCAGCTGGCAGGGGCCCGCGATCACTGTCAGCGGGGCGTCGTTGCCCACCGAGAGCGCGCCAATCTCTACTGTTTTCATATCAGGAGGATACCTGTTCCCTCAGAATCGATGCCGTGAGCGAGATCATCAGGTAAATCCCGGAAAAGATCAAAAACGCCAGAACGGTGTTTTCGAACGCCCTCGGATAGGAGGGGTCTTCCGGGGGGACCGGACGCACGCTGGTGGTGAGGTAGCGCACCTGACGGTTCGCTTCCAGTTCCGTCTGCTTCTCGTTCTGGAGCGCCGATTGCAGGAACAGGTCCGCGGTGGCCAGATCCGCCTGTGCCATCTGGATTCGCGCCGCTTTCTCGGCAAGCGAAGAGTCGCCGGTGGTGGCGTCGGTCATCTTGGCGTTGAGGTCGTCAAGCATGCCCTGCAGCCGGTCCACGTCCCCGCGCGCGCCCTCGACCCGGGCCGAGTTCGGCCGCGCGTTGTCGAGCAGCGCCTGCAGTTGCAGCTGCTTCTCCTGAAGCTGGACCTCGATATTGTTGATCTGCGCCCGCAGGCCCGCGATGATCCCCTCCGGGTCCACGACAGAGCCTTCCTGCAACTGGACCAGCGCCTCCTGCGCCTCCCGGCGTTCGGCCTTGGCCCGTTCGAGGCTTTCGCGCGCGGTGGCCATGCCGTCCTCGCGCTTGCGGCGGCTGAGTTCGTCGACGCGGTCCTCGGCATAGCCGATCAGCGCTTCAGAGAATTGCGAGGCCACGGTGGGATCGGCGGCGACCACCTCCATGCGGATGACGCCCTCGGTCGGGTCGTAGCCGATCTTCACGTCCTTCTTGTAGACCTTGTAGGCCTCCTCGTTCGAGGGATCGGGGCTCAGGCGCTGGATCGGGTCGATCCAGGGCTGGCTGAAGTGGCTCTTGAAGCCGACATCCCGGTCCAGCCGGACCATGGCGTCCTTGGACTGGAGGTAGGATTGCACCGCGATGCTGTCCTGGTTCGTGGCGAACTGGGTGCCGGAGAGCAGCCCGCCGAGGCCGCCGCCACCCTGGTTGTCGGCCTGAAGGATCAGGAACTCGGACTTGGCGGCATACATCGGCGTGGCGACGCCGTAGAAATACCAGCCCGCGAGGATCGTGGGCGCGAAGACGAAGAAGGCGAGCCGGGTGAAGAGCAGGGCCGTCCGGCGGCGGCGGCGCTTGGCGATGTCCTTCTGGATCTCGCCGATCTCGCGCATGCGGCGCTGCATGGGCGAAGCAACCTCGGTCGAGGGCAGGAACTGGGCGTCCTGCTTGCCGGCCTCGACGGTCTGGGGCAGTTGCACCCGCGGCTCGGTGGGTTCGTCCTTCGGCTGGCCGTTGTTGACCACGAGGTCCAGCATGTTGGTGCGCGAGAACGGGTCGATCCCGCGGGCGCGCAGCTGGCGCACCGCGTCGAAGTCCGAGGTCGCGGCGAGGCCATGCTTCTGGGCCACGCGCCGGGCCATGCGCAGCTGGCGGCCGGTGAGGCCTTCCTTGCGGATCGTGTCGATGTCCTGCTCGACCTTCACCCCGTGGGCCGAGGTCACCTCGCCATCCCGGGGCGGCGTGGCCGGGCGGGCGGCGGGCTTGGCGGGTTGCGTTCCCGGGGTGGCGGGCTGCGGACGGGCGGCCTGCGCGGCGGGGCGCGTGGGCTGGACCGGAGCCTGTGCGGTGGCCTGCGGTGTGGGGGGCGTTTGCGCCTGAGCCTGAGCCTGAGCCGGGGTCAGACGGCGCACTTGCACCGTCGCCGGGCGGACGGGCTGGCTGGGGGCCGCAGGTGTCGCGGGCGCCGCGGGGCGCGGAGGCACGGCGGCGCGGGGCGTCCCTGCCGGGGCCTCGGGTGCCTTGGCCTCGGCCGGCGGGGCGGGCTGTTCCGAGGGCGGCGCCTTTGCGGCGGCGGGCGGGGTCTTCGTCGCCTTCGCCGTCTCGGCCCGTTTCATCAGCGCGGCCCGCAGCTCCACCGGAGAGGCGGGGCGGTTCGAGGCGGGTTTCGCCTCACCGGCCGGAGGGGTCTCCACAACGGCCTCTGCGGTGCTCTCCGGCTCGATCGGCGGGATCTGGGGCGCCTCGGCGGCACCGGGCTTGGCGCTGCCTTCGGACATCTCGCCACGGCGGAGACGGAATTTCTTAGCCTTGGGTTTCGTAGTCATAGAGTTGCTTCGCTTCTTCCAAGGTGTCGAACATATGCAATTGGCCGTTCATGAGAACAGCGGCCTCGCTGGCGAATTTCTGCAGGACCTGCGGCTGGTGCGAGACGATGACCACGGTGGTCGTCGCCAGCCGCTCGCGCAGGATTTCCCCGGCCTTGCGGTTGAACTCCACGTCGGTGGAGGAGGGCATCCCCTCATCGATCAGGTACATGTCAAAGTCGAGCGCCAGCATCAGGGCAAAGCTGAACCGCGCCCGCATGCCCTGCGAATAGGTGCCGATCGGCTGCTCGAAGTAATCGCCGAGGTTGCACATCCAGCGGCAGAAGGCCTCGACGTAATCCGGGTCCAGCCCGTAGAGCCGCGCGATGTAGCGCGAGTTCTCGAAGGCGGAGTGGCGCGAGATGACGCCGCCCATGAAGCCGAGGGGGAAGGAGATCTTGCACATCCGGTGGATATGTCCCTCGTCGGGTTTCTCCAGCCCGGCCATCATGTTGATCAGGGTCGTCTTGCCGGTGCCGTTGGGCGCCAGAATGCCGAGCGAACGGCCAAGCTCGACCCGGAACGAGACCTGGTCGAGGATCACCTTGCGCTGTTTGCCTGTCCAGAAGGACTTGCTGACGTTCTCGAATTCGAGCATTCGACGCTCCGGCTCTACCCTGCGTCCCCTTTGGCGAGGATCTGCTGTGGCTGCCCCATGGCACCTATTATGCGGCAGGAGTGTGCCGTATGCCAAGTTATCGCGGCGAAATTGTGGCTTGGTTAACCAAAGACCGCAGCAATCCTGTGACATCTCGGGGATTGTTTCGCCGGCCGGGGGCTCTTGCGCAGGTTGCCGGGGGCCTTGCGCCCGGTGCCCGCGCTTGACCTGCTGCCGCGCCGGTGCAACCTGACGCCATGCCAGATGACAGCCCTGCTCTCGTGCCCCCGCTGGTGGAGGAGATCCGCGCCTGCCGCGCCTGTGCGGCGCGGTTTGCCGCAACGCGTACCGCCCACCGGGCGCGTCCGGTGGTCTGGTTCCGGCCCGGGGCGCGGCTGCTGGTGGCGGGACAGGCGCCGGGGATGCGGGTGCATGAAAGCGGCAGGCCCTTCGACGACCGCTCCGGCGACCGGCTGCGGGACTGGATGGGGATCGACCGCGACACCTTCTATGACCTGACGCGGGTGGCGGTGGTGCCGATGGCCTTCTGCTTCCCGGGCTATGACGCCAAGGGATCGGACCTGCCGCCGCCGCCGGTCTGTGCCGATCTTTGGCACGAGAGGGTCATGGCCGCGCTGCCGGGCCTCCGGCTGAAACTGCTGATCGGGGGCCATGCGCATCGCTGGCACCTTGGCGGGCGGATGGGGGTGACGGAGCGTGTCATGGGCTGGCGCGACCATCTGCCGGACGTCCTGCCCTTGCCTCATCCGTCGTGGCGCAATACGGCTTGGCTTCGCAGAAACCCATGGTTCGAGGACGCGCTGCTGCCCGTCCTGCGGCAGAAAGTGCAGGAGGCGCTGCAATGACAGACACACCCGAGGCAGAGCTGACCCCGCTGGATCAGGCCCATGCCGCGATGGAGGCCGCCCCCGAGGACGACGCCGCGCGGCTGCGATTCTACGAGCGGCTGGCCGACAACGAGCTGTTCCTGATGCTGACCGAGGAGGCCAAGCCCGAAACCGTCAGCCCGCATATCTTCGACCTCGGCGAGGGTGAGCAGGTGGCGCTGGTCTTCGACCGCGAGGAACGGCTCTCGGCCTTCAGCCCGGTGCCGGTGCCCTACGTCGCGTTGTCGGGCCGGGTGATCGCCGCGGCGCTTGCGGGGCAGGGGATCGGTCTGGGGGTGAACCTCGGCGTGGCGCCTTCCTCGATCCTGCTGCCACCCGAGGCGCTCGGCTGGCTGTCCGAGACGCTGGGCCATGCGCCCGACGAGATGGAGGCCCGGATCGCCGAGGTCCATGCCCCGGGCAAGCTGCCCGAGGTGCTGCTGCAGGGGCTCGACGTGAAGCTGGCGATGGCGGCGGGCCTTGCGGTCTCCGCCGTGCTGGCCGAGGTCGTCTATGACAGCGGTGCGCGCGGCCACATGCTGGGCTTCATCGACGTGAAAGACGGGGCCGAGGCGCCGCTGGCCAAGGCCGCGGGCGAGGCGCTCGCCTTCTCTGGCATCGACGCGGGCTGGATGGATGTGGGCTTCTTCGCGGCCGAATCCTCTGTCGGTGCGGCACTGCTGCGGCGTGGGCTGAAGGTCGATCTGCCCGAGCCCGAGGTCCAGTCACCCGCCCGGGTGGAACGCATCGCCCCCGGCTCTGACCCCGACAAGCCGCCGATCCTGCGCTAAAAGCTGAGGAGTCCGCTCTGCCGTCCCACAAGCGATTGTGGGGCGCTTGGCCTGCTGACAATTCTGTCAGATTTTCACGCCGCGCGTTGAAAAAAGACTGGAAATACGGTAAGAAGCGACCAGTTCCTAAAGTGGGGCGGGACCGGGGAAAACATCCGGGCCGCAGTCGAGCAGAGGCAGAAAATGAACAAGACCATCCTGGGGGCCGCCGTTCTGGCGATGACCCTCGCCAACGTCGCTACATCCGCAAACGCCGGTCCGATCAGCCGGGCCTGCATGAGCTCCGACCGGGGCGCCCGGTCGTCGGGGCTGTGCAGCTGCATCCAGAAGGTCGCCAACAAGACCCTGAACTGGACCGATCAGCGCGAAGCGGCCAAGTTCTTCCGTGAACCGCAGCGGGCGCAGGATGTGCGCATGTCCACGACCGCGCGCGACAACGAGTTCTGGTCGCGCTACAAGACCTTCGGCGAGGCCGCCGAGCGCACCTGCAGCTGATCCGACGACGCCCCCGCCCCGGGGGCGTTTTCATGTCCGGGGTCCGTTGCGCCGCGCTCAGAGAGACGTGAGCAGCCCACGTGCGGCGGCTTCGATCAGATCCAGCGCGCCATCGAAGTCGCGCGTGTAATAGGGATCGGGCACCGCGGTGACGCCGGTCTGGGGCGCGTACTCCATGAAGAGCCGCAGCGCCGCGCCGGTGCCGGGATCGAGCGCGCGCAGATCCGCGAGGTTCTTCTCGTCCATGGCGAGGATCAGGTCGAAGTCCTTGAAATCCTGCACCTTCACCTGCCGTGCGCGCAGCGACGACAGGTCGTAGCCGCGCTGTTTCGCGGCCCGTTGCATATGGCCATAAGGCGGCTCGCCCACGTGCCAGTTCCCCGTGCCCGCACTGTCGAGCTCCAGCGCCCGGCCCTCGGCCATGCGCTGGACGACACCCTCCGCCGCCGGAGAGCGGCAGATGTTTCCGAGGCAGACGAAGAGGATGCGGGGTGGTTTTGCGGGATCGGACATGATGTTGTGATAGGGCAGCACCAGCGTGGGGAAAAGACCTGATGGAGAAGATCGTCATTCTGACCGGGGCAGGGATCTCGGCGGAAAGCGGGCTCGGCACCTTCCGGGGGGCGGGGGGCCTGTGGGAAAACCACCGGGTCGAGGACGTGGCCACGCCCGAAGCCTTTGCTCGCGATCCCGCGCTTGTGACCACCTTCTATAACCAGCGCCGCGCCGGCGCCGCGTCGGCAAAGCCCAACGCGGCCCATGCGGCGCTCGCCCGGTTGCAGGCGGAGTATGACGGTGAGGTCGTCATCGTGACGCAGAATGTCGACGGGCTGCACGAGGCGGCCGGGGCGACGGTTCTGCACATGCACGGCCAGCTGGATCAGGCGCTCTGTGCCGGATGCGGGCATCGCTGGCCCGCGCCGATGGAGATGGCGGTGGGCGAGGTCTGCCCGGCCTGCAAGGGCCCGCACGGGCGGCCCGACATCGTCTGGTTCGGCGAGATGCCCTATGACATGGACGAGATCTTTGGCCATCTGGTGAGCTGCGGCCTCTTCGCGGCGATCGGCACCTCGGGGCAGGTCTACCCGGCCGCGGGCTTCGTGCAGGAGGCCGATGCCGCGGGCGCCCACACGGTCGAGCTGAACCTCGATCCCTCATCGGTGGTGTCGCAATTCGCCGAGACCCGCTTTGGCCCGGCGACGCAGACCGTCCCTGCATGGGTGGCGGGACTGCTGTCCTGATACGGGCAGGACAGCCCCGCCAATGCGCAGGCCCTTGACCTTAAGGCCCGTGCCGCCTAACCGGGCCGAAACCCGCAGGAGCACGCCATGACCACCTTCACCGCTTTCACCACCCTTCCCGGCAAGGCCCAGGCCGAGGGCCTCGGCGAAGCCATGGAGCGTCTGGAGCCGGAACCCTATGGCGTCGGTGTCTTCGAGCTGGAGGATGACTCGGGTCTCTGGGAAGTTGGTGGCTATTTCACCGATGCGCCCGACGAGGCCGGTCTGGCCGTGCTGGCCGCCGCCTTCGGCGCCAAGCCCTTCGCCGTGTCCGAACTTCCGGAAACCGACTGGGTCGCCAAGGTGAAGCGCGAACTGGCGCCGGTGCAGGCGGGCCGCTTCTTTCTCTATGGCTCCCACGACGCCGACAAGGTGCCCGAGGGCGTCGAGCCGCTGCTGATCGAGGCCGCCATGGCCTTCGGCACCGGGCACCATGGCACGACGCTGGGCTGCCTGCGCGCGCTCGACCGGCTGGCGACGGAAGGCTTCTCGACCGACCGCACCGCCGACATCGGCTGCGGCACCGCCGTGCTGGCCATGGCCGCCGCGCGGATCTGGCCCGGGGTGCCGATGGCCTCCGACATTGACCCGGTGGCCGTGGAAGTGGCCGAGGCGAACCTCGCGGCCAACGACATGGCCGGCACCGTGACCTGCCTCGAGGCCACCGGCTTTGACCATCCGCAGATCGCGGCCGGCGCGCCCTATGGCCTGATCTTCGCCAATATCCTCAAGGGCCCGCTGGTGGAACTGGCGCCCGACCTCTCGGCCCATCTGGCGCCCGGCGGTCACGCGATCCTCTCGGGCATCCTGAACGAGCAGGCGGAAGAGGTGAAAGCGGCCTATGGGGCGCAGGGCTGTGCGCTGCACTTCGAGGAAGTCATCGGCGACTGGACCACGCTGACCCTGACCAAGGCGGCCTGATCCGCCGCCCGGCCCGGGCGTGGCCTGACGCTGATCCGATTCAGGGCCCGGGCAATCCCTATTTTGGCCGCAATCGTCGCCGATAAAGCCCCCTGACCGGTGGGGGCCGGCTCGAAGAGGTCAAAATGGGTAGCGTCAAGACAACGCGCTCCTTCGAGGAGCGCATCCGGTCCATCGACCGGAACCGCCAGACAATGGATGCCAACGGCTATCGTGCGGTCATGGGCCGGGACGGGCTGTTGCAGATGAAGGCCAAGCGGCGCATGCCGCGGCTTATGCTGCCGCTGCGGCTTCTGCTTGCGGCGGCGATCATGGTCACCGTCTTCAAGGTGTTCCTGCTGCTGCGGCTGGGGGAGGGGGAGTATCTTGCTCATCTCGACAGCCTGCACGCGGGCGGCATCGTCGAACGGGCCGGGGCCTGGGTGATGCAGGCGGATGTGGTCACGCTCTGGCTTGCGCAGCTGTTCGCGCCCATCGTGGGCTGATCCCTCGGCACATCCCAAGGCTGAGACATCAAAAAAGCCGCGTCCCTAGTGGGCGCGGCTTTTTCGGGTCCGGCGGGCCATCTGAAGTGGCGCTATCCGGAAATCTGCCTGTCGGTCCTGCGGACAGACCATCAGCGGAAAACGCTGACGCGGTCGATGTCGCCGCGGGTCAGGCCGATATCGTCGAGTTCACGATCCGAGAGCTTCGACAGGGCGTTGCGGGTCACGCGGGCGTCGTTCCAGTCGGAGATTGCGGCGAGCAGCGTCGAGATGGCGCGGCCCATGCGGCCATAGAGGGCAGCGGAGTCGGTTTTCGGGGCGGCGATGTAGAAGGCACCCATGGTGTCAGTCCTTGTGTATACGGGTTGATCTTTTGTCTGAGCGGCAAATATTTCGAGCATGCACAAAAAACAAGCGGAGGCTTTTGCAAAGCCCCGTTGCGTTTTGTGCATAGCTAAATTCTGATATAAACACCTGAAAAAGTTATGAAAACTTTGTGCGATCTGGATGAACTTCGTGTCGCAAAACCGTTGCAAGGGGTCGCTCTGACCGGGGCGCACGCAAGATTTCACCAGATTTGAGCGGGAAATGAAGGAAATTTGCTTGACAGGCTTTGTGTCGCATCGGGCTTGGCGCGTGTTCTCCTTTCGTGCTACTTCTGGCGGAGAGCAAACAAGATGTTGCGGATCTGCCGCAGTCCGGCACGGGCCGGGCGCGGGATCGGCGGCGCAGAAGCCGGAATCGGCGGGCAGGGCAGGTGCGATGCGTGTGATGGGAATCGATCCCGGTCTCAGGAACATGGGCTGGGGCATGATCGAGATGGACGGCAGCCGCCTGCGCCACCTCGGAAACGGCATCTGTCACGGCGAGGGGGGCGAGATGGCCCAGCGTCTGCATGCGCTGCATATCGGCCTGACCGCCGTCATCGCGGAGTACCAGCCCGAGGCGGTCGCGATCGAGAATGTCTTCGTCAACAAGGACGCCGTGGGGACGCTGAAGCTGGGGCAGGCGCGGGGCATCGCGCTGCTGGTCACGGCGCAGGCCGGGCTGCCGGTGGGCGAATACGCCCCCAACGCGGTCAAGAAATCCGTGGTCGGCGTCGGCCACGCCCAGAAGGAACAGGTGGCCCATATGGTCAAGGTGCAGCTACCCGGCGTTCAGCTGGCCGGTCCCGACGCGGCGGATGCGCTCGCCATCGCGATCTGTCACGCGCATCACCTCGGCTCGGCCCGGGCGACGCTGAGGATCCGCGCATGATCGGGCGGATTGCCGGGCGGCTGGATTACCGCGCCGACGATCACGTGCTGATCGACGTGAAGGGCGTGGGCTACCTCGTCTATTGTTCCGACCGCACCATGGCCGCCCTGCCGGGACCGGGGGAGGCGGTGGCGCTCTATACCGATCTGCTGGTGCGCGAGGACCTGTTGCAGCTTTTCGGCTTCCCCACGCTAGTGGAGAAGGAGTGGCACCGGCTGTTGATGACGGTGCAGGGGGTGGGCGCGAAAGCCTCGCTCGCCATCCTCGGCACGCTGGGGGCGGAAGGCGTCAGCCGTGCCATTGCGCTTGGCGATGCCAATGCGATCAAGGCGGCCAAGGGCATCGGCCCCAAGACCGCGCAGCGCGTGGTGATCGAGTTGAAGGACAAGGCGCCCTCGGTCATGGCGCTTGCCGGGCGTGGTGCTGCCGCCGCACCCGCGATGCCGGATGCGGACGACATGGTGATCGAACCCGCCGAACCCGCGACGGCGAAGCCCGCGCGCAAACCTGCCGCGCCCTCGGCGGCGCAGGCCTCTGCCGCGGCGCAGTCCGAGGCCCTGTCGGCGCTCTCCAATCTGGGCTATGCCCCGTCCGAGGCGGCCGCCGCCGTGGCGCAGGCCGCGCAGGAAAACGAGGGCGCCGACACCTCGGCCCTGATCCGCGCCGCACTGCGCCTGCTGGCGCCGAAGCAATGAGCGCAGGCCGCATAAGCGCCCGCAGGAGAGCAAGATGACCGAGTCCGACCCGACGCTGCGCCCCGAGAGGCTGCCCGAGGACGACGGACGCGCCCTGCGCCCGCAGGGTCTGGACGAGTTCATCGGTCAGGCCGAGGCGCGCGCCAACCTCAAGGTCTTCATCCAGTCCGCCAAGCAGCGCGGCGAGGCGATGGATCACACGCTCTTCCACGGGCCGCCGGGCCTCGGCAAGACGACGCTGGCGCAGATCATGGCGCGCGAACTGGGGGTGAACTTCCGCATGACCTCCGGCCCGGTGCTGGCCCGCGCGGGCGACCTGGCGGCGATCCTCACCAACCTCGAGGCGCGCGACGTCCTCTTCATCGACGAGATCCACCGGCTGAACCCGGCGGTGGAAGAGGTGCTCTACCCCGCGATGGAGGATTTCGAGCTCGACCTCGTCATTGGCGAGGGCCCCGCCGCGCGCACCGTCCGGATCGAGTTGCAGCCCTTCACGCTGGTGGGGGCGACCACGCGGCTTGGCCTGCTGACCACGCCGCTGCGCGACCGTTTCGGCATTCCGACGCGGCTTCAGTTCTACACGGTGGACGAGTTGCACGAGATCGTCACCCGCAACGCCCGCCTGCTGGGGGCGCCCGCGGATGAGCAGGGCGCCCATGAAATCGCCCGCCGCGCCCGGGGCACGCCCCGGATCGCGGGCCGCCTGCTGCGCCGGGTGGTGGATTTCGCCGTGGTCGAGGGCGACGGGCGGATCACCCGGGCCCTGGCCGACAATGCGCTGACCCGTCTGGGGGTTGATCAGCTGGGCCTCGACGGGGCCGACAGACGTTATCTGCGGATGATTGGCGAAGGCTATCAGGGCGGGCCGGTGGGGATCGAGACGCTGGCCGCCGCGCTGTCGGAGAGCCGCGACGCCCTGGAAGAGGTGATCGAGCCCTACCTGCTGCAACAGACGCTGATCCAGCGTACGCCCCGGGGCCGGATGCTGGCACAGCGCGGCTGGCAGCACCTTGGCCTCACGCCGCCGCGCCCGCCGGGGCAGGCGGATTTCTTCGACGGGTAGCCCATGGATATCGCTACGCTCTCCGCCCGCGCCGTCGCGGTAAACCGCCTCTATGTCGAGGCCTTCGGGGTGGAGCGTGACGGGCTCTTCCTCCTCGGCAAGCTCTCGGAAGAGGCGGGCGAGGTGGCGGGCGCCTATCTCAAGCTGCATGGCCGCGCCCGGGGCAGCGATGCGGCGCCCGACGCGCTGCGTGCCGATCTCGCCGCCGAGATGGCGGATTTGCTGGGTTTCCTGCTCTGCCTCGCGGCGGAGGAGGGGGTGGACCTCGCCACGGCTTTCGAGGAGAAGTGGGGCCGCTATCTGGAGGCCCCATGATCGACCCACGCCCGACCCCCGAAGAGGTCACCGCGCTTTTCACCGCCGCTGACGGCAGCTTCCGCTTTGCCCGCTGGGAGCGGCCCATCGTGCCCGTGATCATGGGCGTGGATGACGACAGCCTCCCGGTGCTCAAGGGCGCGATCGAGGCGGTGGTGGCCAGTGCCGGGCACAAGATGTCCGACATGGACCCGGAACTGGGCGTGAACCTGATGGTCTTCTTCCTGCGCGATTGGCAGGAACTGGCCGCGCTGCCCGACCTGCACCACCTGATCCCCGGCCTCGACGATCTGCTGGGGCGGCTGGAGGCGGCGGATGCCAAGCAGTACCGGCTCTTCCGCTTCGAGAAGAACGGCGCGATCCGGGCGGCCTTCGTCTTTGTCCGCCTGACCGGCGAGATGGCCGAGCAACCGGCCGAGACGCTGGCCCTCGACCAGGCGCTGCGCGCGCTGCTGCTCTGGTCCGAGACCGCCTTTGCCGAGCAGAGCCCGCTGGTTGCCGATCCGCAGGGCAACGCGCTGCTGCGGCCCGAGATCGCGGCGGTGCTGGCCTCGGCCTATGATCCGCTGCTGCCCTCCGCCTCCGAGGACCCGAGCCACGCCATGCGGCTGTCGGCGCGGGCGACGCTGAAGCTGGCCTCGGCGGAGTGGAGCGACGACTGAGGACGGCTGAGCGGCGTCGCGCGGGATCGGGCGGGGGGGCGTCTGACCGATATTCGCAGTGCCCTCTGAAGCCGGACGCTACGGCCAGGTGAGACATCGCCCCCTTTGATCGGGGAAACTCTAAACGATGGAAGTGGGAGGGGCGCTGCCCCCGTCGCGTGCCGCGACACCCCCGGAGTATTTTGGGAAAGATGAAGGCTGGGCTTATGGGGGCGGGTTGTTGCAAATCGCCCACCGGACGCGGGCGTCCTGCGCGGGGTGCTTGCGGTGGGCCGCGAGGGATGGTTCCTTGGCCGCAGAGCCGAGCTGAACCAGACGAGGACCCCGCCCATGGCCCATCTCTTCCCGCTGCGCGTCTACTACGAGGACACCGACCTCGCGGGGATCGTCTATTACGCCAACTACCTGAAATTCATCGAAAGAGCCCGGACCGAATGGGTTCGCACCCTTGGCGTGGACCAGACCGCGCTGAAGCGCGAGGAGGGCATCGTCTTTGCGGTCCGCCGGGTCGAGGCGGACTACCTCAGCCCTGCGCATTTCGACGATGAACTGGTGGTCGAGACGACGGCCGAACAGGTCTCGGGCGCGCGGATCGTCCTGCTGCAGGAGGTTAAGCGCGGGGGCGACGTGCTCTTTACCTCGCACGTCACGCTGGTTGCTCTGACAGAGACCGGTCACCCGACCCGTCTGCCGGCAAATATCCGCCTGTTACTGCACTAAACAGCCTGCTCCGGCCCCGGCGCGGGGCCGCCGTCACACGGCAATGTGTTGGCCTTTTGACCGGATATGCGCTAGTTTCGCCGCAAACAGAGCCATAAACGGCCAACGCATAACAGGCCGAAGCAAAGAGCAGGCGGATGGAAGCAGAAACTCTCGCGGCAGCGCAGAGCATGGATTTCTCCATGTGGGCGCTTTTCGCACGTGCGACCCTGACAGTGAAACTGGTGATGATCATGCTGATCGTTGCCTCGTTCTGGTCCTGGTCGATCATTATCCAGAAAATCATCTCCTACCGCGCGGCCCGGCGCGAGGCGGCGCGCTTCGATCGCGCCTTCTGGTCCGGGGAGCCGCTGGACGATCTCTATGACACGATCGGGGCCGATCCTTCGGGCCGGGCGCAGCGTATCTTCGCCGCCGGCATGACGGAGTGGCGCCGGTCCCATCGCGACGATGGCGGGCTGATCGCCGGGGCGCAGGCCCGGATCGACCGCGCCATGGACGTGGCCATCGCCCGCGAGGCCGAAGGGCTTCAGGCCGGTCTGCCGGTGCTGGCCACCGTCGGCTCCGTCACGCCCTTCGTGGGTCTCTTCGGCACGGTCTGGGGGATCATGCATGCCTTCATCGGCATCGCCGAGCAGCAGAATACCAACCTCGCCGTCGTGGCGCCGGGGATCGCCGAGGCGCTTCTCGCCACCGGTCTGGGCCTGCTGGCCGCCATCCCGGCGGTGATCTTCTACAACAAGATCAGCACCGACGCGGACCGGATCATCGGCGGCTACGAGGCCTTTGCCGACGAATTCTCGACCATCCTCTCGCGCCAGCTGGACGCCTGATCCATGGGCGCGGGTGTCATGGCAAAGGGCGGCGGCGGTGGCCGCCGGGGGCGGCGTCACGGGGGCCGTGCGCGCCCGATGGCCGAAATCAACGTCACGCCATTCGTGGACGTGATGCTGGTGCTCTTGATCATCTTCATGGTGGCCGCGCCCCTGATGGTGGTCGGCGTGCCGGTGGAACTGCCCAAGACCGCCGCCGAGGCGCTGCCCGGCGAGCAGGAAGAGCCGCTTTCCGTCACCGTGACCGCGCAGGGCACCGTGATGATCCAGACCACGGAAGTGCCGCGGGACGAGTTGATCGACCGGCTGCGTGCCATTGCGGCTGAACGCGCCTCGGATCGGGTCTACCTGCGGGCGGACGGGTCGGTGCCCTATGCCGAGATCATGCAGGTCATGGGCGCGATGAACCGTGGCGGTTTCAGCAACATCGGCCTCGTGACCGACAGCAACGGCCCGACGCTGGACAGCCCCACCGGGGCCACGGGTTCGAACTGACCTTTCCATGAACACGGGACAGATCATATCCGGCGTGGGCCACGTAGGGCTCATCGGCTGGCTGCTTTTTGGTGGCATCTCGCCCGCGCGTCCGCCCGAGGTGGTGACCGAGGTGTCGGTCGTTACATCGGAGGAATTCGCGCGGCTGTCCGGCGAGACGGCCCCCGAGACCGAGACCGAGGCCCCCACGCCCGAGGGCCCGGCGGAGCCTGCCGTCACGCCTGATCCCGAACCGACCCCGGAACCGGCGGCAGAGCCGGAGCCCGCGCCTGCGCCCGAACCGGAACCCGCGCCAGAACCGGAGCCGGAGCCTACACCGGAACCGGAACCGACCCCCGCGCCCGAGCCGGAGCCCGCCCCGCAGCCGGAACCGCCCCAGCCGGAACCGATGCAGGAGGCCGCGACGCCCGAACCGGCGCCGGAACCCGTCCCCGATCCCACGCCCCCGGCCGCGCCGCGGGTTGCCTCGCGTCCGCAGCCGCGTCCGCAGGTCGATGCCGCGCCCGCCGAGATCGTCCAGCGGGAAACCACGCCCGAGCCCGCCCCCGAGGCGGAGCCCGAACCCGTGCCCGAGCTGGAGGAAACCGCGCCGCCCGAGGCGACGACCGAGATCGTGACCGAGGCCGAGACACCGCAGAACGCCGCGCCGACTACTTCGCTGCGCCCCCAGACCCGTCCGCAGCGCCCTGCCGCGGCGCCGAAGCCCGAGCCGACCCAGACCGCCGAGGCGAAGCCTGAACCGAAGGCCGAGCCCAAGCCGGAGCCGAAACCGGCGCCCAAGCCAGAACCCAAGACCGAGACCAAGCCGCAGAGCAATTCCAACAGCTCCGCCGTGGATGACGCTCTCGCCAAGGCGCTTGCCGGCGGGTCCACGCCCGCCGAAACCCCCGCCGCCCCCCAGCGTCCCGCGGGCCCGCCCATGACGGCGAGCGAACGCGAGGCCCTGCGTGTGGCGGTTTCGTCGTGCTGGAACGTGGGCTCGCTCTCCTCCGAGGCGCTGGGCACCACCGTCGTCGTGTCGATGTCGATGAACGAGAACGGCACGCCGCAGGGCGAGACGATCCGCATGGTGTCGCACAGCGGGGGCGGCGATGCGGCCGCTCGGCAGGCATTCGAGGCCGCGAGGCGGGCAATCATCCGCTGCGGCGCCCAAGGATTTGACCTGCCGCGTGACAAGTACAGTTCGTGGCGTGACATTGAAATGACATTCAACCCGGAGAAGATGCGGTACAAATGAGCAAGATCACCGGACCCCTCACCGGCCTTCTGGCCGCCGCCAGCCTCGCGCTGATGACCCCCGCCGTGGCCACTGCGCAGTCGGGCCCCCTCAGGATCGAGATCACCGACGGCGTGATCGAGCCGATGCCCTACGCGGTGCCCGACTTCGTACCCGAAAGCGGCGCGGCGACCGAGATGGCGCAGCAGCTGGCCCGCGTCGTGGCGGAGGACCTCAGCGGCACGGGGCTGTTCCGGGAAATCCCGGCAAGCGCCCATATCTCGCGGATCACCAGCTTCTCCTCTCCGGTGCAATATGCCGACTGGAAGGCGATCAACGCGCAGGCGCTGATCACCGGCGCCGTGTCCGTGCAGGGCGACCGGGTGACCGTGAAGTTCCGCGTCTATGATGTCTTCTCGGGCAAGGAACTTGGATCGGGCCTGCAATTCGCGGGCACGACCGCCGGCTGGCGCCGCATGGCGCACAAGGTGGCCGATGCGGTCTATTCCCGGATCACGGGCGAGGGCGGCTATTTCGACAGCCGCGTCGTCTACGTGGCCGAGACCGGGCCCAAGGACGACCGCCGCAAGCGTCTGGCGATCATGGATTACGACGGCGCCAACGTGAAATACCTGACCGAGAGCGGCTCCATCGTGCTGGCGCCCCGGTTCTCGCCCACCGGCGACCGGGTGCTCTACACCAGCTACGAGACCGGCTTCCCGCGGATCTACGTGCTCGATGTGGCCAACGTGGGCCGGCGCGAGTTGCAGACCCAGGGCGGCAACATGGCCTTCTCGCCGCGCTTCGCGCCCGATGGGCGGACGGTGCTCTACTCGCTGGAAAGCGGCGGCAACACCGATATCTACGCCCTCGACAGCGCAACGGGGCAGAGCCGCCGCCTGACCGATGCGCCCTCGATCGAGACCGCGCCCAGCTTCTCGCCGGACGGCACGCGGGTGGTCTTCGAAAGCGACCGCTCCGGCAGCCAGCAGCTGTACGTCATGCCGGTCTCAGGCGGCGAGGCCACGCGCATCAGCTTCGGGCAGGGGCGCTATGGCACGCCGGTCTGGTCGCCGCGCGGGGACATGATCGCCTTCACCAAGCAGAGCAAGGGCCGGTTCCACATCGGCGTCATGCGCACCGACGGCTCCGAGGAACGGCTGCTCACGGCCTCGTTCCTTGACGAAAGCCCGACCTGGGCCCCGAATGGACGGGTGATCATGTTCACCCGGGAAACCCAGGGCGCGCAGGGCCAGTCCTCGCTCTATTCCGTCGATATCTCGGGCCGCAATCTCAAGCGCGTGCGGACCGAGGGCGGCGCCTCCGACCCGTCCTGGGGCCCGCTGCAACCGTAACGCCGCTTGCATTCCTTCGGGGCGACTGCTGTGCTAGAATCACCCCGAAAAGCATAAGAACGAGGCACGAGACGACATGAATTTCTCTACAAAAGCGGCACTTCTGCTGGCTGGCCTCTCGCTGGCCGCCTGTACCAACCCTGACCGGTTCGACAGTGCAGACGGCTATGGCAACGGCGCGGGCTACGGCGCCGGGGCAGGGGCCTATGGCGATGGTTCGGCCAGCGATCCCAGCTCGCCCGCCTACTTCCAGCAGACCGTGGGCGACCGCGTGCTCTTCGCTGTCGACCAGTCGACCATCTCTGCCGAGGCGCAGTATACCCTCGACGGTCAGGCCGACTGGCTGATGCGCAACACCGACTACGTGTCGGTGATCGAAGGCCACGCAGACGAACAGGGCACGCGGGAATACAACCTCGCGCTCGGTGCGCGCCGTGCCAATGCGGTGCGTGAATACCTGATCTCGAAAGGCGTCTCTGCCGCCCGGCTCAAGACTGTGAGCTACGGCAAGGAACGCCCGATCGAGATCTGTTCCGAGGAAGCCTGCTATGCCAAGAACCGTCGCGCGGTGACCACCATCGCCGCCGGGGCCATGGGCACCAGCTAAATCATCCAGTCAAGGAGATGTCGATGCGGCCTTTCGCCGGTCTGATCCTCGGGTTTGCCATCGTCCTGTCGCCGGCGCTGCCGGCGGCGGCACAGGACAGGAGCGAGACCCTCGCCGATATCCGTCAGGAAATGTCTGTCCTCTACGTGGAGGTGCAGAAGCTGAAGCGTGAGTTGTCCACCACCGGGGCGAGCGGTGCGCTCAACACCGGGGGCTCGGCGCTCAACCGCATCGACGCGATCGAGAGCGAGCTGCAGCGCCTGACCGGCAAGACCGAGGAGCTGGAGCACCGCATCGACCGCGTGGTGACCGATGGCACCAACCGCATCGGCGACCTCGAATTCCGTCTCGTGGAACTCGAAGGCGGCGATATCTCCAAGCTGGGGCAGACCTCGACGCTCGGCGGCGGTGCCATGCCGGACAGCGGGGGCGGGGCTGCGCCCGCGGTGCCGTCGAACGGCGTGCCCGTGTCGCAGGGGACCGAACTGGCGATTGGCGAAGAGGCGGATTTCCAGCGAGCGTCGGAGGCGCTCGCCAATGGTGACTTTCGCGGCGCCGCGGACCTCCTTGAGACCTTTGGCACGACCTACCCGGGCTCGCCCCTAGAGCCCGAAGCGCGGGTCAAGCGCGGCGAGGCGCTGGAGAAGCTGGGCCAGCCGACCGAGGCCGCGCGCTCCTTCCTCGCGGCCTATACGCTGGCGCCCGACGGGCCGCTGGCGCCCGGCGCGCTCTTCAACGTCGGCCGCCTGCTGGGCCAGCTGGGCAAGGCGCAGGACGCCTGTGTCACGCTGGGGCAGGTCAGCGTCCGCTATCCCGAGGCCGCGGCAGCAACCCGCGCGAACGCGGAGATGCAGTCGCTGGGCTGTTCGTGACGCAGCGCGAAGAGCTGCTGAAAGAAGTCGTCGGCGGGGCTTTCCTGCCGAAGACCCCGGACCGGATCGGCATCGCCGTTTCCGGGGGCGGGGATTCCATGGCGCTCATGGTGATGCTGGCAGAGCTTCAGGCCTGCCTCAGGGCCGAGCTCTTCGCCGTCACCGTGAACCATGGGCTGCGCCCCGAGGCGCGGCAGGAGGCGCTGCTGGTGGCCGAGACCGCCGCGGACCTTGGCATCAAGCATGACATCCTCACGTGGTCGGGCTGGGACGGGCAGGGCAACCTGCAGGACCGGGCCCGGCGTGCGCGCTATGACCTGCTGGCCGACTGGGCGCGGCGCAAGGGCATCCCCGTCATCGCATTGGCCCATACCGCCGACGATCAGGCCGAAACGGTGCTGATGCGGCTGGCAAGGGCCTCGGGCGCGGACGGGCTCTCGGCGATGGCGTCGCGGCGGCGTCTGGACGGCGTCACGCTGGTCCGCCCGATGCTGACGTTGCGTCGCTCCGACCTGCGGGATTTCCTGCGGGCACGCGGGCGGACCTGGGTCGAGGACCCGTCCAATTCCGACAGCCGCTATGAACGGGTCCGCATCCGCGAGGCGATGGCCCTGCTGGAACCGCTGGGGCTGACCGTGCCTGCGCTCTGCAACGTGGCCGACAACCTCTCGTCCATCCGCGAGACGCTGAACTGGTACACGTTCACCGAGGCCCGCGGGCTCGTCGGCTTCGAGGCGGGCGACCTGCTGATCGCGCGGGCCGGGTTCCGCCTGCTGCGCCCCGAGATCGCGCGCCGCCTGCTGCAACGGGCGCTCATGTGGGTGGGCGGTGCCGAATATCCGCCCCGCCGCACCGCCATGCAACTGCTGCAGGAGGCGATTTCGGCGGGCACCGGGATGACCTTGATGGGCTGCCGGATCACCGTGGGGACACGGGCGATCCGCATCTTTCGGGAGCACAATGCCGTCGCACACCTCACCGCGCCTGTGCGCGAGGTCTGGGATGGACGCTGGAAACTGGACGGACCGTGGCCAGATGCTGCCGAGATCGCAGTTTTGGGGGAGGCAGGGCTTGCCGATTGCCCCGCATGGCGCGACACTGGGCTGCCGCGCGCGTCGCTGCTCGCCTCTCCGGCCGTCTGGCGCCGGGGTGTGCTGATCGCAGCGCCGCTGGCGGGACGCGCCGAGGGCTGGACCGCCACCCTCGTGAGGGACACGGAGAGTTACTTTGCCGCGCTGCTCACGGATTGAACCTGACGGCGTGAAGCTTATTTAAACCGGATAGCCCCTGTGATACGAGCCGGGGGCAACCGGAATTTGGGGAGACCTTCCTTGGGCACTGCGAAAAACTTCGCCTTCTGGATCGTGCTGCTGATGCTGATCGTGGCGCTGTTCAATCTCTTCAGCGGGTCGGGCAGCACGATGCAGAGCCGCGAGATCAGCTACTCTGACTTCGTTTCGGCTGTGAACGACGATCGCGTCAGTTCGGCCACGATCGATGGCGAGCAGGTGCGTTACCGGGGGACGGACGGTCAAGACTACGTGACCATCAAGCCGCAGGACAGCGAAGTGACCCAGCTGCTCCTCGACAACAATGTCCCCGTGACCGCCAAGGCGCAGGAAGAAAGCGGCTTCCAGGCGTTCATCATCTCGCTGCTGCCGATCCTTCTGCTGATCGGCGTGTGGATCTATTTCATGAACCGGATGCAGGGCGGCGGCAAAGGCGGGGCCATGGGCTTCGGCAAGTCGCGCGCCAAGCTGCTGACCGAGAAGCACGGCCGCGTCACCTTCGACGATGTCGCCGGCATCGACGAGGCCAAGGAAGAGCTGGAGGAGATCGTCGAATTCCTCCGCAATCCGCAGAAATTCTCGCGTCTCGGCGGCAAGATCCCCAAAGGCGCGCTGCTGGTGGGCCCTCCGGGCACCGGTAAGACGCTGCTGGCGCGTGCGATTGCAGGCGAGGCGGGCGTGCCCTTCTTCACCATCTCGGGCTCCGACTTCGTCGAGATGTTCGTGGGTGTCGGTGCCTCCCGTGTCCGCGACATGTTCGAACAGGCCAAGAAGAACGCCCCCTGCATCGTCTTCATCGACGAGATCGACGCCGTGGGCCGTCACCGTGGCGCAGGCTATGGCGGGGGCAACGACGAGCGTGAGCAGACCCTCAACCAGCTGCTGGTGGAGATGGACGGCTTCGAGGCCAACGAGGGTGTGATCATCCTCGCGGCGACCAACCGTCGTGACGTTCTCGACCCCGCGCTGCTGCGCCCGGGCCGCTTCGACCGTCAAGTCACCGTGCCGAACCCCGACATCAAGGGCCGCGAGAAGATCCTCGGCGTCCATGCCCGCAAGACCCCGCTGGGCCCCGACGTCGATCTGCGCATCATCGCGCGCGGCACCCCGGGCTTCTCCGGTGCGGACCTGTCGAACCTCGTGAACGAGGCCGCGCTGATGGCCGCCCGTGTCGGCCGCCGCTTCGTGACCATGGTTGATTTCGAGAACGCCAAGGACAAGGTCATGATGGGGGCCGAGCGTCGCTCGATGGTCCTCACGCAGGACCAGAAGGAAAAGACCGCCTACCACGAGAGCGGCCACGCCGTCGTCGGCCTGACCCTGCCCAAGTGCGATCCGGTCTACAAGGCGACGATCATCCCCCGTGGCGGTGCCCTCGGCATGGTGGTCTCGCTGCCCGAGATCGACCGCCTGAACTGGCACAAATCCGAGTGCGAGCAAAAGCTGGCCATGACCATGGCGGGCAAGGCCGCCGAGATCATGAAGTACGGCCCTGACGAAGTGTCGAACGGCCCCGCCGGCGACATTCAGCAGGCCTCCAGCCTCGCCCGTGCGATGGTGCTGCGCTGGGGCATGTCGGACAAGGTCGGAAACGTGGACTACGAACAGGCCCACGAAGGCTACATGGGCAACGGTGCCGGCGGCTTCTCCGTCTCGGCCCATACCAAGGAGCTGATCGAGGAAGAGGTGAAGCGCCTCATCGACGAGGCCTACGAGTGGGCCTACAAGATCCTCGAAGAGCAGAAGGACGAGTGGGAGCGCCTCGCGCAGGGCCTGCTGGAATACGAAACCCTGACCGGCGACGAGATCAAGCGCGTCATGAAGGGTGAGCCTCCGCAGAGCCCGGACGAGGATGACAGCTCCGACACCGGCAGCACCTCGGTCACGGCCATCCCCAAGACCAAGCCGCGCGGCAAGCCCGGCGGGATGGAGCCGGAACCCAGCGTCTGATGACCGACACTGCGAAAGATTGGAGTCCCGGGGCCTATGACAGGTTCCGGGACGTTCGTTTGAGGCCCGCGCTGGACCTGATCGCCCGGCTGGAGGCCCCCCGGGGCCCGGTGGTGGACCTCGGCTGCGGCTCCGGCGCCGCCGGTCCTGCCTTGCGGTCGCTTGCAGGAACAGCCCGCCTGATTGGCCTCGACAGTTCGCCCGCGATGCTGTCCAAGGCCGCCGCGACAGAGGCCTACGACCTGTTGGAAGAAGCCGACATCGCCCGCTGGCGGCCGGATGCCGCGCCCGCGCTGATCTTCTCCAATGCCGCGCTGCACTGGCTGGGGGATCATGCCACGCTGCTGCCGCGCCTTGCGGGGCTGCTGGCCCCGGGCGGCACGCTGGCGGTGCAGGTGCCGCATCAGAACAACGCGCCCTCGCACCGGATCTGGCATTCGCTGGTGGAAGAGCATTTCCCCGGTCGCTTCGATCCCGCCACGGCGCCGGGCATCGAACGCCCTGCGACCTATCACGCGATGCTCTCGCCGCTGGGGCAACTCGACCTCTGGGAAGTGGATTACTACCAGGTGCTGCCCAAGGCAGAGGAGGGCCACCCGGTGCGGCTCTTCACCCAGTCGACCTTTGCGCGGCCCGTGCTGGACAGCCTGCCAGAGGACGAGCAGGCCCAACTGATCGCGCTCTACGACGAGGTGATCGAGGCCGCCTATCCGCGCTCGGCCGATGGCTCTGTCCTGTTCCCCTTCCGGCGGCTCTTCTTCACCCTGCGACCTGCTGGCTGACGCTGGCAGGCTGGCCGTGATCCCTTGATGGGCGCAGGCCGGTCCGGGCGCGGCCGGGGGCTGCTGCACGACAGGCCCTAGACCCATCCGGAGCCGGACGGCCGCTCGTCCTAAGGCGGGGCAGGGGTTGACACTCCGCCCCCCGTGCCGGTTCATCGGGCCTCATTCCACGGACCGAGGACAGGATATGCCCGCGCTCAAACCCACCGATTTCACCGCCCGTATCGTCTGGCTCGGCCGTGTGCCCTCGCGCGAGGCGGCGCTCGACTCGCAGCCCGTGCAATCGCTGGCGCTGAGCTTCGCGGGGCCCGAGGGTGAGGATCACGGCGGGCTGACCCGCCCGTCCTGCAGCCGCGTCCTGTCGCAATATCCCCGCGATACGGAGATCAGGAACGTCCGGCAACTGTCGGTGATCTCTCAGGAAGAACTGGATGCCATCGCCACGGACATGGGCCTCGAAAGCCTCGATCCGGCGTGGCTGGGGGCGACGCTGGTGATCGCGGGCATCCCGGATTTCTCCCTCGTGCCGCCGTCCTCGCGGCTACAGGGCGCAAACGGGGCGACGATCACCCTTGATATGGAAAACCGTCCCTGTCAGCTTCCGGCCAAGGTCATCGCCGAACATCACCCCGAACAGGCCCGTCTCTTCAAACGGGCGGCAACGGGGCGGCGGGGCGTGACAGCATGGGTGGAGCGGGAAGGGACGTTTACTCTCGGAGAAGAGCTGCGCCTGCATGTGCCGGACCAGCCGGTCTGGCCACATATGCAGGCGGCGCGGGGGGCTCTCGTCTGACCTCAGCCGAGCAGAAGCGCGGCGCCGAGAAGGGTCAGGGCGAAAGATGCGTGGATAACGAGCGTTGCGGCTTTCATCTTGTGTCTCCCTTTGTCATCTGTCCCCCCCAACGCGCCAAAGCGACCACGGGTTCCATGAGTCTCCGATCCGGGAGGCCCCCATGGCCCGATTGCCCCCCTCGCGAGGCGTCAGAAGGACAGGAACATGACTGCGAAGACCGACATTGAAATCGCCCGCGCCGCCTCGAAGCAGCGCATTCAGGCCATCGGCGCCAAGCTCGACATTCCCGAGGAGGCGCTGCTGCCCTATGGCCACGACAAGGCCAAGATCGCGCAGGACTTCATCGCCGGGCTCGCCGATCGGCCCGATGGCAAGCTGATCCTCGTGACCGCCATCAACCCCACGCCCGCGGGTGAGGGCAAGACGACGACGACGGTCGGTCTGGGCGACGGGCTCAACGCCATTGGCAAGCGCGCGGCGATCTGCATCCGCGAGGCCAGCCTCGGCCCCTGCTTCGGCATGAAGGGCGGGGCGGCGGGCGGCGGCTATGCGCAAGTCGTGCCGATGGAGGAGATGAACCTCCACTTCACCGGCGATTTCCACGCCATCACCTCGGCCCACAACCTGCTGGCGGCCATGGTGGACAACCACGTCTACTGGGGCAACGAGCTGGAGATCGACACCCGTCGCATCACCTGGCGCCGGGTCATGGACATGAACGACCGCGCGCTGCGCGACGTGGTGACCTCGCTGGGCGGTGTCGCCAACGGCTATCCGCGCCAGAGCGGCTTTGACATCACCGTGGCCTCCGAGGTCATGGCGATCCTCTGCCTTGCGACCTCGCTGGACGATCTTCAGGCACGGCTGGGGCGGATCATCGTGGGCTACCGCCGCGACCGGACCCCGGTGACGGCGGCGGACGTGAAGGCGGACGGCGCGATGACGGTGCTGCTGAAGGACGCGATGCAGCCGAACCTCGTCCAGACGCTGGAGAACAACCCGGCCTTCGTCCACGGCGGGCCCTTCGCCAATATCGCCCATGGCTGCAACTCGGTCATCGCGACCCGCGCGGCGCTGAAGCTGGCCGATTACGTGGTGACCGAGGCAGGCTTCGGCGCCGACCTCGGGGCAGAGAAGTTCTTTGACATCAAGTGCCGCAAGGCGGGGCTGGAACCGGCGGCGGTGGTGCTGGTGGCCACGGTCCGGGCGCTGAAGATGAACGGCGGCGTGGCCCGCGCGGACCTCGGCGCCGAGGACGTGGCGGCGGTGCGTGCCGGATGTGCCAATCTGGGCCGGCATATCGAGAATCTGCAAGGCTACGGCGTGCCTGTCGTTGTAGGGATCAACCATTTCACCGGCGACACCGATGCGGAAGTTGAAGAAGTGAAAGCCTTCTGCGCCGAGCACGGCGTCGAGGCGCTGCTCTGCACCCATTGGGCCGAGGGCTCCAAGGGGATCAAGGCGCTGGCGGAGAAGGTGGCGGCGCTGGCTGATGGCGGCACCGCGCAGTTCGAGACGCTCTATCCCGATGCCATGCCGTTGGCCGAGAAGATCGAGACCGTGGCCAAGCGGATTTACCGCGCGGGCACCGTCCAGATGGGCGATGCGATCCGCAAGCAACTGGCGGAATGGGAAGAGGCCGGGCACGGCGACCTGCCGGTCTGCATGGCGAAGACGCAGTACAGCTTCTCGGCCGATCCGACCTTGCGCGGCGCGCCCGAGGGGCATGACCTGCCGGTGCGCGAGGTGCGCCTTTCGGCCGGGGCGGGCTTCGTGGTGGCGATCTGCGGAGAGATCATGACCATGCCCGGCCTGCCGTCGAAACCGGCCGCCGAAGCCATCCGCCTGAACGACATGGGCCAGATCGAGGGGCTCTTCTGATGCGCATGACCCGCAAGGCGCCGAGCGAGGTGCAGACGATGCCCGAACTGCGGGCGCAGATCGACGCATTGGACCGTGACCTGATCGCCCTGCTGGCCGAACGGCAGCGCCACATCGACCGGGCGGCGCAGCTCAAGCCCGCGCTCGGCTGGCCCGCACGGATCGACGAGCGGGTCGAGGATGTCGTGTCCAAGGTCGAGGCGACGGCGGCGGAACTGGGGTTCGACCCGGCGCTGGCCGGGGCGCTCTGGCGGCAGATGATCGACGAGGCCATCGCCCGCGAAGAGCGGCTGATGGCCGGGCGGGGCTGAAGACGGCCGCCGCCGGGGCCGTCAGCCCGCAGGGACCGGCGTGCAGGTGCCCTGCAGCAGGGCGATCAGCTTCTCCTGACCGCCGGTCACGGCCATGACCTCGGCTGAGACCACCACGAGGCGACGCCCGGCATGGACCACGCGGCCCCGGGCCACCAGCCTGTCGCCGATGCCGGGGCGCATGAGGTTGATCTTCATCTCGGAGGTCACGACCTCCATCGTGTCGTCCATGGTGGAGAGCGCGGCATAGCCCGCCGCGCTGTCGCCGATGGCGAAGGCGAGCGCAGCATGGGCAAAGCCGTGCTGCTGCTGCGATCCGGGCAGGATCGGGGCGGAGATCGCCACAGCACCCGGCGCGACGCTCGCCAGCTCCGCCCCCAGCGTTTTCATCATGTTCTGCCGGTCGAAACTGGCGCGGATACGGGCGGTGAGGGCGTCGTCGGTCATGGTCTCTTTCAGCGTCTTTCTCAGCGGGGCATGGGGATGGGGCGCGGCGTTTCGCCGGTGAGGATGGCGAGCGCCTCGGGGCGCATGAGGCCGGTGAGGGCCGCGTCCGAGCTGTGCAGCCCGCCGGTATAGGTGCCGTAGGCAGGCAGGATCAGCCGGTCGCTGTCGAGCAGGAAGGCCCGGCGCGTGACGGTCCGGCCCCCGGCGCTGATCCGGGCCTTGGGGTGGTAATGCCCCGACACCTCGCCCGAGGCCCCGGTCCGCGCGATGTGGCGGAAGGTCAGCGGCGGGGCGGGCAGGGCGTTCAGATGGCTGCCGCCCATGTCCACGGGGCCCGGATCGTGGTTGCCCTCGATCCAGACCCAGCGGCGCCCGGCCTGCAGGCGGGCGATCCAGGCGCGGGTCTTGTCGTCGAGGGCATGAGCGGCCTCGGTATCATCGAAGCTGTCGCCGAGGCAGACCACGGTTGTGGCCTGGGTGAGCGCCAGGTCCCGGTCGAGGCGGGCCAGCGTGTCGATTGTCTCGTAGGGGGGCAGGGTGCCGCCACCGCGCCGCGCCGTGCGTTCGGACTTGCCGAGGTGCAGGTCGGAGACGCAGAGCAGCCGCCGGTCCGGCCAGTGCAGGGCGCCGGAGCCAAGCGCCACGAGGCGCGCGCCGGCGAGGGTGAAAGCGTAGTGGCTCATGCGCCCTTGTTGGCGGGCGCCGGGGGATTTGGCAAGCGGGTCGGGGCGGTGCGGAGAGGGGGGCGCGTGACACGGGCGGGGTGGGGGGGCGTCTGCCCCCCTTGGCCCTGACGGGCCAATTCCCCCCGAGGATATTTGGGAAACGGAAAGGGGGCGGGTCAGCTGGGAGGGGAGAGGCCTGCTTTTTCCATCAGGCGGCGGGTTTCCTCCTCTTCGAGGCGGTCGCGGCCGGCGCCGTCGATGGGGATGCGGCCCATTTCGAGGAAGAGGGGGGCCGCGAAGGGGGAGACCCGGGAGAGGGCGACATGGTCGATCCGGCCCGCGGTGCGGGCGGCGAGGTCTTCGAGCCGGGCGAAGTCGATCAGACCGCGCATGGCCTCGGTCCTGGTGATCCGCAGGAGCAGGTGGTCGGGGTCGTATTTTGCCAGCGTGTCGTAGAGGATGTCGGAGGAGAAGGTCGCCTGTCGGCCGGTCTTGCGGGCCTGCGGCGTGTTGCGCTGGATCAGCCCCGCGATCTGGGCGCTGTCGCGGAAGGTGCGTTTCATCACCGCGTTGGTGGTGAGCCACTGGTCGAGCCCTTCGCGCAGCCGGGCGAGATCGAAGAGCGGCGCGGGATCGGGCGTGGCCTCCAGCCCCCAGATCAGCGTGGCGTAGTCCGTGGCGACGAAGCCGAGGGGGGCGAGGCCCATCTCCTCCATCCGCTTGGTGAGCAGGAGGCCGAGGGTCTGCTGCGCGTTGCGGCCCGCGAAGCCATAGGCCACGAGATGCTCGCGCCCGTCATGGTGGAAGGTCTCGATCAGGAGGCGGCCCGGTTCCGGCAGGCGCGACACCGCGCGCTGGAGGGTGAGCCATTCGGCGGTATGGGCGGGCAGGTTGGGCCAGCTCTCCTGCTGGAGGAGACGCAGGATGCGTTGCGAAAGCTGGGTCGAGGTGGCGAACTTGGTGCCCGCGAAGGTTGCGACCTTGGGCTTGCGGGCGGCGTTGCGGGTGACCTCGACGGTGGTTTCGCGCAGGCCCTCGTAGCGCACGATCCGCCCGCCGATCAGGAAGGTATCGCCGGGCGAGAGGGAGGCGGCGAAGCCTTCCTCGATCTCACCCAGCGGGCGGCCATGGGTGGACTTGAGCCGGACCTTCAGCAGGTCATGGTCGATGATCGTGCCGATGTTCATGCGGATCAGTTGGGCCGCGCGGGGATCGCGCAGTTGCCAATCGCCGTCGGGGCGTTGTTGCAGGCGCTGCCACTGGTCATAGACGCGCAGGGCGTAGCCGCCGGTGGCGCAGAACGCGAGGCATGCGTCGAAGCTGTCGCGGGACAGGGCGGCATAGGGCCCGGCGGTGATGACCTCGTGGTAGAGCGTCCCGGCGTCGAAGGGCCCGGCGCAGGCACGGATCAGGATATGCTGGCAGAGCACGTCGAGGGGCCCGGGGCCGCGCGGTTCGCCATCGAGGTCGTGGTCCTGCACCGCCTCGAGCGCCGCCTCGCATTCCACCACCTCGAAGCGGTTGGCGGGCACCAGCAGCGCCTTGGAGGGGGCGTTGTAGCGGTGGTTCGCCCGCCCGATCCGCTGGACGAGGCGCTTGACGTTCTTGGGCGCGCCGATCTGGATCACGAGGTCCACGTCGCCCCAGTCGATCCCGAGGTCGAGCGAGCCGGTGCAGACCACCGCGCGCAGCCGCCCGTGGGCCATGGCGCGTTCCACCCTTTCGCGCTGTGTGCGGTCGAGGGAGCCGTGGTGGATGCCGATCGGCAGGCCCTCCTCGTTGGCGAGCCAGAGGTTGTGGAAGAAGATCTCGGCCTGGGCGCGGGTGTTGTGGAAGACCAGCGTGGTGCGGTGCTGGCGGATCTGGGCCAGTACCTCGGGGATCGCATAGGCCGCGCCGCCGCCGGACCAGGGCGGGGGGGCCTCGACCTGCAGCATGCGGATGTCGGGATCGGGGCCGGGATCGGCAGTGAGGATCTCGCAGGGGTCCGGATGGCGGGCGAGGAGACGCGCCACAGAGGCCGGGTCTTCCACCGTGGCAGAGAGGCCGACGCGCCGCAGGTCGGGGCAGAGCGCCTGAAGCCGCGAGAGCGCGAGGAAGAGCTGATCGCCGCGCTTGCTTTCGGCGAGGGCGTGGATCTCGTCGATGACGACCCGTTGCAGGCCCGCGAAGATGCGCGGCGCATCCTCGTAGGAGGTGAGCAGCGCGAGGCTCTCGGGCGTGGTCAGCAGGATATGCGGCGGATCGGCCCGCTGGCGTTTCTTGCGGCTGGAGGGCGTGTCGCCGGTGCGGTCCTCCACGCGGATCGGCAGGCCGGCCTCCTCGATCGGGGTCGAGAGGTTGCGGCGGATGTCGGCGGCAAGCGCCTTGAGCGGCGAGATATAGAGCGTGTGGAGGCCCTTGTGGCGGCCGTCGGAAAGCTCGGCCAGCGTGGGCAGGAAGCCGGCCAGCGTCTTGCCGCCGCCGGTGGGGGCGATGAGCAAGAGGGCGGGGTCCGCCGCGCGGGCCAGCATGTCGCGCTGGTGCGGGTGCATCTGCCAGCCCCGTTGGGCGAACCAGCCGGAGAGCGCCTGCGGCAGCAGGGGATCGGAAGAGGCGTCAGGCAGCGGCGCGTCGGACATGGGAGAAGATTTAGGGACGATACCGCAGAGGTCCAGTGCGCTCTCCGCCCTCTCCGGCAGCCATGACCGGCGCGCGCCATGGGCCCCCGCCGGAGGTCCGGTGGGGGTGCCGCTTTTCGGTGCAGTCGTGGGGGCAGGTTACTTCAGCTTGCGGGCCAGATCGCGGGCGAGGGCCTCGATCTCGGGGTGCAGACGTTCGGCCGAGGCGTCGCCCGAATCGTCCACCCAGGCAAAGAACCGGTCCATCAGGGGCAGGAAGGTGTCGATCTCCTCCTGCGACCAGCCGGTGAGGAACTGGCCCATGATCAGGAACTTGATCGTGCGCACCGCATCCACGATGGCGCGGCCCTTGGGCGTCAGGGCGACGATGGTGCGCCGGGCGTCCTGCTGGCTGACCCCGCGTTCGGCATAGCCCAGCGAGATCACCTCGCTCACCAGACGGGAGGCGCGGGACGGGTCGATGTTGAGCCGGGTCGCCACGGTGGAGACCATGGTTTCCTGCCCCGCCTCGTGGCCGAATTCGTTGCGTGGCCCGGCGATGGCAAAGAGCACGTCCATCTTCGGCAGGTCCAGTTCCAGCCCCAGTTCGCGCAGCGCCATGCGGCCCAGTTCGCGTTTCTGTACCTGACGGCGCCACCGCTGCACGATGGCGTCGATGGCCAGGGCGCGGTCCGTCACCTCGGGGGAAATGCCCGCCTCGGCGAGGAAGCGCTTCATCTGGGTTTCTGCCGTCTCTATCGTCCCATCCTCCGGTGACCGGGTGTTGTTGCGGAACGCGCCAGGGCGGCCCCGATGGCGGCATTGAAGCCGCGTTATGTCCCTGTTGCAATTACGGGGCGTGCCACGCAACACAATTTTCCGAAAGCGTGTAATTGACATGCATTTGTGTTTGTCACATATATACCCCAATTACATCTACCTGAGATCGACGCTGCCGCGGGACCCGAGGGGTCTGCGACCGGCGCCGTCGGCGTCCGAAGGAAGCAATATGTCGGAAAGCCTCCCCAATACGGAGCCCGGCTGGGACGAGATCCCGCGGCTGAAGATCATCATCGCCGCCGTGGCCTGTTGTCTTTTCCTCGCCTCGATGGGCAATACGATCGTCACCACCGCCATGCCGCTGATCGTCAGCGATCTGGGCGGGCTGGAGCATATCAGCTGGGTCGTGACGGCCTATCTGCTGGCCACAACCATGGCCGCCCCCGTCGCGGGCAAACTGGGCGACATGTTCGGACGCAAGATCGTCCTGCAGATCGCCATCGGTGTCTTCATCATCGGCGGCATGATCTGCGGCCTGTCTCAGAGCATGTCGATGCTGGTTGGCGGGCGGCTGGTGCAGGGCCTCGGGGGCGGTGCGCTGCTCGTGGTCTCCATGGCCGTGGTGGCCGACATCCTGCCGCCGCGCAAACGCTCTTCGGTGCAGGGCGCCTTCGGCGCGGTCTTCGGCATCTCCACCGTGATCGGCCCGCTGGTGGGCGGCTTCGTGGTCGAGGTGCTGAACTGGCACTGGATCTTCTTCCTGCCGGTGCCGGTGGCCATGCTGGCGGCCACCGTCCTGACCATCGCGCTGGAAAGCCCCGAGCAGAAGCCGCACACCATCGACTTCGCGGGCGCGGGCCTGCTGGCCGTGCTGCTGAGCTCGATCATCGTGGTGGCCAATATCGGCGGCACGATGGTGCCCTGGGCCTCGACGCCGGTTTACCTGCTGATGGGGACGATCCCCGTGGCGCTGGTGTTCTTCATTCTGGTCGAGCGCCGCGCGGCAGAGCCGGTGCTGCCGATGATGCTGTTCCGGATCAACAACTTCGTCGTCTCCAACGTGGTGGGCTTCTGCGTGGGCGTCTGCATGTTCGGCACCATCGCCTTCCTGCCGATGCTGCTGCAGGTCGTGAAGGGCCTCGACCCGGTGGAATCCGGTCTCTACCAGATCCCGATGATGCTGGCGCTCTTCGGGACCGGTTTCACCACGGGGCGGTTCATCACGGCGACCGGGCGCTACAAGATCCTGCCGACGATTTCGACCGGGGTGCTGTGCGTGGGCACGCTGCTGATGACCACCGTCACGCGCGAGACCCCGAACTGGCTGATCGTGATCTACGTGATGCTGATCGGCGTGGGCATCGGGCCTGTGATGACCGTCAACATCACGGCGATCCAGAACTCGATCCCGCGGTCCTTCATGGGCGTGGGCACGGCGAGCGCGAACATGTTCCGCCAGATCGGCGGCTCGCTGGGGACCTCAGTCTACGGCGCGATCTTCGCGGCGGGCCTCGTGACGCACCTGCACGGGATGCTGCCCGCAGGCTTCAGCGGCGCGGTGACGACCCAGACCATTGCGGCGCTGCCCGTGGAGATGCAGGGCGCGGCCCTCGATGCCTTCGCGGCAGCGTTACGTCCGACCTATCTCGTCTCGGCAATCGCGGCGGGGATCGCCTTCCTCGTGTCGCTGCGGATGATCGAGAACCCGCTGGCCGATACGCTGGCCCCGGTGGAGCCTGTGCGCCGGCAGACCCCGGCGGAATAAGGCTTCGCGTGACGTGAAGAGCGGCCCCGGCAGTGTCCGGGGCTGTTTTCGTTTTGGGGAGATGGCGAGACGTCCGCCTATGCGCGTCTCCCCACCAGTGGCGTCTTCTAACGCTCCCGCATATCTTCACCGGTGGTGTTTGCCGCCTGCGCGGGACAAGGCCGCAGGCCGCCGCGCATCGCCGGCGCGCCCCCACGCGGCGGCGATTTGGTGAGGCTGGGCGGTGCCTGGATGGGACACGATATGCTTGGCTGAAATAAACTGCTCGCCAGAGAGGTTCGGATCGCCTCCGCGCGCGCCGTCGATGCGCGGCTCGGCGTTCATGGGTGAGCGGGTAGGCGAGGCAGAGACGTTGGAGGCATTCAGAGGCGCGGCTCGAAACCCGGGAGGCATCGCCTTCGCGATGGAAGGCGCCCCCTTAGACCGCCAAGGGTTTCGGGACGGGTGGCCCGGCTGCGAGCAGCAGGAACCGGGCCACCCTGACCGGGACTGGCAGGTCCCGGCGCCCTGTCCGCAGCGCGCGATACACGCGGCTTTCTGCGGCGTGCGGCCCTCGGGCCGCACGGGTCCTCATTTGACGATCTTCTCGTCCTTGACGAACATGTTGGCCCAGGCCCGGTCGATCAGTTCCGGCGACATCTGGTAGGGGATGCCTTCGAATTTGCAGATCGAGATCATCTGGTCGATCAGGAAGACCGGCTGGTAATTGGCGAAGGTGTTGTTGATCGTCGGGTACTTGTTCTTCAGCAGGTGGACAAGCGCCGGCTCCGACAGGGGCATCTTCTTCTTCCGCGCCACGAGGGCGAAGATCTTGAGGAAGTTCTCCTGGTTCGGGCCGTCGATCTTGATCTTGAAGAAGATCCGCCGCAGCGCGGCCTGGTCGAAGATCTCGTTCGGGTGGAAGTTGGTCGAGAAGACCACCAGCGTGTCGAAGGGCACCTCGAACTTCTCGCCCGACTGCAGGGCGAGGATGTCGCGGTTTTCCTCCAGCGGCACGATCCAGCGGTTCACCAGTTTCTGCGGCGGCTCTGCCTGACGGCCAAGGTCGTCGACGATGAAGACGCCGCCGGTGGCCTTGAGCTGCAGCGGCGCCTGATAGGTGCGCGCGGTGGGGTTGTAGACGAGGTCCAGCATGTCCAGCGACAGCTCGCCCCCGGTGATCACCGTGGGACGCTCGCAACGGACATAGCGGCTGTCGAACCGGTTGGCAGACCGGCGCAGCTGGGTCGGATCGTCTTCCTGCTCCTCGGCGGCGGTGTGCACGATGGGGTCGTAGACAGTGATGACCTGACCGGAATATTCGATCGCGCGGGGCACGTAGATCCGATCCCCGATGGCATCGCGTATCCCGTTCGAGATCGAGCTTTTCCCGTTGCCGGGCGGGCCGTACATCAGGATCGACCGGCCCGCGCTGACGGCCGGGCCGAGCGAGGAAATCAGATCGGGCGGCAGCACGAGGTCGCCCATGGCGGCGGTCAGACGGTCCCGGGTGATCTGGATGTTGCGGATCGACTGCCGTTTGACCTGTTCGGCATAGATCTCCAGCGGTACGGGCATCGGCCCGTAATATTCCGACTGGGCAAGCGCATCGAGCGCCCGGGCGCGACCGTTGTCGGTCAGCTGATAGCCCATTTCGCCCGAGAGTTCGGCACCGCGCTGGCCCGTCGCCTCGATCAGCGCCTGTTCGCGGGCGAGGTCGATCAGTTCCTGCGTCACGCCCGCGGGCAGGCACAGGGCCCGCGCCACGCGGGGCACGGTCTCCACGTTCTTCCGGAACATGGTCTTCAGAAGCACGTCGCGCATCATCACGATGGGCAGGTGCATCTCTTCAAGGGTCCGCGGGGGAGGCGGAGCAAGGACGCCCGATGAGGGAGCTTGCATATTCATCGTCTTCTGCCTGTACCTAGCGTTCTACCACTATCCGCCTTGGGCGGTGCTTTGTTACCCTGTGACCGTCCGACGTTGCGGTCCAGTCCACCCTTTACACACTGGCGCCGCGCTGCAGCTTTCTCGTGCATTGTCCACATAGCGCCGTTAGGTTCGCTTAAAACTTACGAGGGCAGTATGAACAGGGCAGCGCCACGTTTTTTTTGGGGCATTTTACTCGCATATATCCTGCTGCAATCGGTTCTTCTGTGGCTGCGCGGCGGTTTCTACATGTCGTTGCACGAAGGCGACATGCTGCACCTCGCGGACATTGTTCTGCGCATGCATATGGGGCAGGTGCCGCATCTCGACTTCACCACGCCGCTTGGGGGATGGGGCTTCCAGCCCATGGTTTTCCTTGCGGATATGGGGTTTCCGCTCGGCAAGGCGATGGTCTGGTCCCAGATTCTGGTCGCGCTGATCCTGCTGCCCGCGATCGGTTGGGTGGCGCTCAGCCGCTTTGGTCCCGCGCTCGCACTGGCCTTCGGGCTGGGCGAGGTGATGCTGATCACCGGGCTGATCCATGGCGAAACCGCGGCAGCGGTCAGCCTCTCCATGCACTACAATCGCTGGGCCTGGGCCATCGGGTTCCTCGTGGCGGTCATGGTGCTGCTGCCGCCGCGGGCCGGGGAGGATGCGCGTTCGGTCCGGATCGACGGTGTGCTGATCGGCCTGGCGATGGCGGCGCTTGCCATGATCAAGGTGACCTATTGCTTGGCGCTTGCCGTGCCTGCGCTGATCATGCTGCCGGTGCTGGGGCGGGTGCGGGTCCTTCTCTGGGCGCTCGGCGTCTCCTTCGCCGTGCTGGCCGTCGTCGCCGTGGTGGAGGGCCCCGCCTACTGGATCGGCTATGCCAACGACCTGCTGGGCACGACCCAATCGGCGCGCAAGTATCCCGGGCCGCCCTTCGCGGGCGTGGTCTTCTCGCCTGCCTATACGGCGGGGACGGCGGCGGCAGTGGCGGCAGTGATCCTGCTCGCGCGGCAGGCTCAGACGCGGAACATGGCGCGCGGGGCCTTTCTCTTCGTGGCGGGGTTCATCGTCATCACCTGGCAGAACTTCGGCACCGATCCCTATTGGCTTGCCTTCCTGGCCCTGTTCCTCGCGGCGCTGATCGAACGTGAGGCCGTGCCGGGGAAGGGGGCCTTGGCCGGGGTTGCGCTTGTCGCGCTCACGCTCTTCACGCCGGTGCTTCTGAACCTCGCCTGGTCGCCCCTGCGCCACGTGCTGGCCGATGCCGGGGACTACCGCCCGCTGAGCGAAACCCATGGGGAGGTCGCCGGGATCTACCTGCTGCGCGAGCGGAGCGAGGCCGCCAAGGCAGAGCGGGTGCTGATCGAGACCGGCGAGCCGGAGGTGACGGAGTTCGAGGGACGGAGCCTTCCGGCCTGCGCCTACAAGGGCTCCATCGTGACGCTGACCGAAACCGAGCTGAAGCAGCTGGCAGACATGGGGCTGACAGGGGGCCCGCAGCCTCTGGTGGCGGACCTCGTGTCGCCGCACTGGATCGTCTCGGACTTCACGCCGCTGCCCGGAGGGGCGCCCTGGACCTATGTCGGCGCGCCGGGGCTAGCGGCGGCCGGGCACCTGATGGTGCCGCTCTGCGCGATCGACGGCCGGGTGCAAGCCCGCGTGCTGGAGGCGGTGGAGGAGAGCGGCCGCACGCTGTCGCTGGTGGGCGAAACGCAGCTGTTCCTGCTCTACCGGATCGAGTGATGCCGCCGGGCCCTCAGGTGCCGTAGAGGGCGCCGAGGGCAAGGTAGATCACCAGCGCGGGCCCGAGGGACAGGCCCATCGGGTAGTCCCGCGCCCGGGTCCAGCTTTCCCAGTTCGGGGCGAGGCGGCGCAGCGCGGTCCGCTTGGCGATCCGATGGGTGACAAAGCCGGTGGCCAGCGTCACCGCAAGGATCATCAGCGCCAGACGGATGTCGCCGGGGGCGATGAAGGGGGCGGCGGCGGCGATGAACTTGGCATCGCCCGCCCCGAAGAGCCCAAGGGCATTGGCCAGCATGCCCGCCAGCAGCACCACCACCAGCGCCAGCAGACGCCAGCCATAGGTGCCGAAGGGCAGCACGAAGGGGCCGATCACCACGAAGACCGCGGCCAACAGAAGCACGGTGCGGTTCGAGATCCGCATCGCGGCAAGGTCGGTCCAGACCACATGCGCGCAAAGCGGAAGGACGAAGGGCAGAAAGACGGCGGCAGCGACGCTGGAGATCTCCATGACGTCGGTCAGCCTGCGCCGGTGCCTTCCAGCGCGCGCAGCGAACGCACGGCGGCTTCGAAATACTGCGGGTGGGTCTCGATCGCCTCGCGCAGCAGCGCCTTGCCGGTCTCGACATCGCCCTGCTTGATCGCGGTCAGCCCCATGGTGTGCAGCAGCTCGGCCCGTTCCACCTGCGTCATCTGCAGCACGGGCAGGCTGTAATCGCGCTGTGCCCCGCGCGCCATGACAAGGTTGTTCTTGGCGGTGAAGAGGGTGGGGTCCTGCTTGACCGCTTCGCCGAAGAGCTGTTCCGCGCCCGAGTAATCGCCGCGGGTCAGCTTGGAGAAGCCCCAGTTGTTCAGCACACCCGCAGGCGTCGTGGTCAGGCCAACGGCGGTTTCATAGAAACTGTCAGCCTTCTGCCATTCCTTGTTGCTGTCGGCGATCATCGCCTCCAGCCGGTAGCGCTTGTAGGTCTCGAAGGTGGGCGGGATCGTGTCGAGCACGGCATCCGCCTCTTCCCACTTGTTGGCCCGGATCAGCGCATCGGCATAATTCACCCGGTCCTCGTTGGTGGCGTCCTTGTGCTGGGTGATCCGGGCCCAGACCGGCACCGCCTCCACCGGGCGCTTGGCCCGCACGAGAGAGCTGCCGAGGCCCCGCATCAGGTCGATCCGCTCGGGGTTCTCCGCCAGCGTGCGCTGGAAATAGGAGACCGCCTCGTTCGGGTCACCGACGGTCAACATGATGTCGCTGAGGTTGCTTTCGTCCACGACGTTCACGTTGCGGAACGCACGTTCGACCTCTGCTTCGCTGGTCCGCGAGCAAGCGGCGGTCAGGGACACGCCTGCAAGGCAGACGCTCAGAATCAGGGAGTGGCGCATTTGCTGCGTCCTTTTACTGCCTCGGGCCTCGATATCAGGGTGTCGCGCGGCTGATCAGGAATTCGCTGCTGCCCGTGCGCACCACATTATAGTTGGTGTCGTTTTGTTCAGGACTATACGAGTTTTCCTCCTGCAAGGCGAGCGCCAAGCGAAGATTGTCCCGGATTGCGTCACTTTCGCCATTGTCGAGCGCATAGGCCCGGCGCAGCACGAGGGCGGCCTCGGGGATGGCGCCCTTGGAGATCAGGACAACGCCAAGGTTGTTCCAGACCTGCGGCGGGGCTTCGCCGTGCTGGGTGACGCGGCGCAGCTGCTGTTCGGCCTGTCCCAGCCGCCCCAGCCCGAGGTTCGCCGCGCCCAGACCGGCCAGCACCTCGTCGGTCATGCCCTGTTCGCCGGCCGCACGGGTGAAGGCCTCCAGCGCCAGCTCGTTCTCGCCCGCCTCCAGCAGGCGGTTGCCGACGATGAGGCCATCCACGGCCTCGCCACGTGCAGAAAGCCCGGGGGCGAAGGGGCCATTGTCGCTGCGCGCCAGACCCTGTTCGCCGCACCCGGGCAGAAAGGCCGTAAGGCCCAGAAGGAGAAGGGGAAATGCCCGCCAGAGTGGCGGGCGCATCCTGTCAGTTGCCAACACCTATTGCACCCATGTTCATGATGCCGACAACGGACGGCCCCACTAGGATGATCAGAAGTGGCGGGACGGTCAACATCATCGTGGCCAGCGTCATCTTGGTCGGCAGTTTGTTGGCCTTCTCCTCGGCGCGCATCACGCGCTTGTCGCGCATCTCGGAGGCGTAGACCCGCAGGGCGTCCGCGATCGAGGTCCCGAAGGTGGCGGATTGCACCAGCACCGTCACGAAGGAGGAGATGTCCATCACGCCGCAGCGTTCGGCCATGTCGTTGAGCACCTGGCTCTTGTCCTTGCCGGCCTTGATCTCGTGGCTGACCAGTTCGAATTCATCGGCCAACGGCGGGAAGGAGGTGCGGATTTCCTTGGCCACGCGGATGATCGACTGGTCCATCGACTGCCCGGCTTCGACGCAGACGAGCAGCATGTCGAGCGCATCGGGGAAACCGTCCTGGATCATCTGCTGGCGCTCGGCCTGACGCTTGGTGATCCAGTATTTCGGCAGCAGGTACCCGACGGCGCCGGGGCCCATGACCCACATGATCGTCTGCGCGGTGCTCGGCTCCTGCTTGGAAATCACGAGCATGAAGTAGACCACGCCGATCAGCAGGCCCAGCAGGCCGAGGGCGAATTGCGCGAAGTGGAAGAAGCGCACGGCATCCTTGGAGCGGTAGCCGGCCTGCAGCAGCTTCATGCGCATGGCCGAGTATTCTTCCTCGTTCTTCGGTTCGAGGAAGGAGGAATACTTCTCCAGCTTGTCGTTGCGCGAGGTGTTGCGCAGGCGGTCCTTCTTGTCGGACTTCTGCGCGTCGTTCTCGGCCTTGAGCTTGTCCAGCGGATCGGCCTGCTTTTTCATCAGCACGGCGAGCGCGGCCAGCACCAGCACCACACCGATGACACCGGCGCCGGCAATCACGGGGCCCATCGGCCCCATCGCCTGGGTGAGCAGTTGCACGAAGTTGGTCATGGTCGTGTCCTCAGACCTTGATATCGACGAGCTTGCGCATGACGAAGAGGTTCAGCGTCAGCAGCGTCCCCACCGCGATACAGGCGGGAATGAAATAGGGGTGGTCGTAGACCTCGTCGTAGTAATGCGGGTCCATGACGTTGATCGCGACAAGGGCGAGCAGCGGGAAGGCGGACAGGAACTTGCCCGACCATTGCGCCTCGGCGGTGATGGCCTTCACCCGGCGGAACAGGCGGAAGCGGGCGCGGATCACCGAGGCGAGGCCGGCCAGGATCTCGGCCAGGTTACCGCCCGACTGCTGCTGGATGGTCACGGCGACGGCGAGGAAGCGAAGGTCCTGCAGGTCGATGCGTTCGGCCATGTCCTTGAGCGCCTCGCCCATGTCGCGGCCATAGGCGCTTTCATCCGCGATGACGCCGAATTCAGAGGCCAGAGGGTCCGAAATCTCCTTGGAAACGATGGAGATAGCGGAAGAGAAGGGGTGGCCCACGCGCAGCGAGCGAACCATCAGTTCCACCGCGTCGGGCAGCTGTTCCTCGATCATCGAGGTGCGCTTGTTGGCCTTGCGGGACACCCAGACATAGACGCCGCCGACGCCGATCCCGATGGAGAGCGCGATGCGCAGCGGCACGGCGGTTTCCGTGCCCACCGAGAGACCGGCAAAGGCCACGACCGAAAGGCCGGCCATCACGAGGATCAGCTGTTGCGGGGTGAAGGCGATGGCGGCCTTCTGGGCCTTGGCGGCCAGCAGCGAGTAGAGCGGGATCTGCTTCGCGCTCATGTGCTGTTCCATCTCCTTGCGGAGTTTCTCCAGCACCTGTTCGCGGCCTGCGCCCTTCTCCATCATCTCGAGCCGGCGGTTCACGCGGCTGTTGAGGCTGATCGACTTGCCGAAGACGGTCAAGTAGACGCCCTCGACGAGGATGATCACCCCGACGAAGATCATGATGTAGATGATCGGTTCGATGGACAGCATGGTCGTTACTCCGCCGCGACGGGTTCGAAGATGGCAGCCGGCAGGTCATAGCCCCACATCCGGAAGCGTTCCGAGTAGTGGCTGCGCACGCCGGTGGCCGTGAAATGGCCGATGATCTTGTTTTCCGGGGTCAGGCCAACGCGCTGGAAGCGGAACACTTCCTGCATCGAGATGACTTCGCCTTCCATGCCGGTGATCTCGGTGATCGAGGTCATGCGGCGCGAGCCGTCCTGCAGACGCGAGGCTTGCACGATGATGTGCACGGCCGAGGAAATCTGCGAGCGCATCGCCTTCAGCGGCATCTCGATTCCGGCCATGGCGATCATGTTCTCCAGACGCGAGACACCGTCGCGGGCCGAGTTGGCGTGGATCGTGGTCATCGAGCCGTCGTGGCCGGTGTTCATGGCCTGCAGCATGTCGATGACTTCCTCGCCGCGCGTCTCGCCGACGATGATGCGGTCGGGGCGCATCCGCAGGGCGTTCTTGAGGCAGTCGCGCGGGGTGACCGCGCCCTTGCCCTCGACGTTGGGCGGACGGCTTTCCATCCGGCCCACGTGGACCTGCTGAAGCTGAAGTTCCGCCGTATCCTCGATGGTCAGGATACGTTCGGAGTTGTCGATGAAGGAGGACAGCGCGTTGAGCGTCGTCGTCTTACCGGAACCGGTACCGCCGGAGACGATGACGTTCAGGCGGCAGGCCACGGCGGCCTGCAGGTAGGCGGCCATTTCCTCGGAGAAGGCGCCGAAGCGCACGAGGTCGTCGATGCCCAGCTTGTCCTTCTTGAACTTCCGGATCGAGACCAGCGAGCCGTCCACCGCGATCGGCGGGACCATGGCGTTGAAACGCGACCCGTCCGCAAGACGGGCGTCGACATAGGGGTTCGATTCATCGACGCGCCGGCCCACGGCCGACACGATCTTGTCGATGATCCGCAGCAGGTGACGCTCGTCCTTGAAGGTCACGTCGGACAGTTGCAGCTTGCCTTCGCGTTCCACGAAGATCTGGTGCGGGCCGTTCACGAGGATGTCGGAAACGGTGTCATCTTTCAGGAGGCTTTCCAGCGGGCCCAGGCCCTTCACCTCGTCGTAGAGTTCCTGCACCAGCGTGGTGCGTTCCTCGCGGTTGAGGACGACGCCCTTCTCCTGCAGCACCTCGGTCGAGATCGCGGCGATCTCGGCGCGCAGGTCCTGCTCGGAGGCGGTGTCGAGCGCGGCAAGGTTGAGGTTGTCCAGCAGGGCGCGGTGCAACTCCAGCTTGATCTCGCCAAGCCGTTCCTTGCGCTTGCGGCCCTTGTCGGCGGCCTGTGCCTCTGCGGGCTTGGGCGCGTTGGGCATCGGCTTGCGCATCACCGCGACCTTCTCGGCCGAGGGGGCAGGGGCAGGGGCGGCCGGCGCAGGGGCCGGGGCAGCAGCCGCTGCGGCGGGTGCCGGTTTCTTCATCGCAACGGGGCGCATGGCCTGCTTGGCCTGCTCGGTCCCGCTCGTCGGCTTCTTGTACTTCGAGAACATGCGCTTCTACCCCGTCTTTTGTTCCCAGTTCTTCCCGGTCTGCTCGTCTCGGCCTGGCCGGGTGCCGTTCTTCGTCAGGCGGCCTCGGATTCTGCGTTTCCGATCGCGTGCAGGGAATGCGCCAGCTTGGCGATTTCCTTGCGCAGCGGGTTCTTCGCCGTGGAGAGGGCAAGCGGCAGACCATGGTCACAGGCCTGCACCACCTGCCGCCCGCCATCGGGCAGCTGAAGCTCGATCGAAATGTCGAGGCTCTCGCCAAGGCGCTTGACCCGGGCCTTGCCCTGAAGATCGGTGAACTTCGGGGCGCGATTGAGGCAATACCGCAGTTTTTCCACGGGAAGGTCCTCGGCCTGGAAGGCCCGCTTCACCCGCTGGGTGTTCTGCGCCGACCGCATGTCCAGCTCCATCGTGGCGAAGTAGACCTGCGCCGCGTTCAGCGCGGCCTCGGACCAGTTCACCATGGTGGTGGGCATGTCGATCACGACGTAGTCGAAGTGCGACCGCGCCATGTCGATGATGCGGTTGATGTCCTCGGAGCTCAGGATGTCGAGCGGCAGCACCTCGGAGGGCGCCGTCAGCACGTGCAGCTTGTCCTCGAAGGTCAGCAGCGCCTGCATGAAGGCCTCGTCGTCCATCACCTCGGTGTCGGACAGCAGCTCGTAGACCGCATCGCGGCGCGGCAGGTCGAGATAGGTCGCGACCGACCCGAACTGCAGGTCGAAGTCCAGCAGGCAGACCTTGGGCTGGGTTTCCTTGGGCTTGGCCACGGTGGCCAGTTCCCAGGCGAGGTTCACGGCCAGCGTCGTCGCGCCGGTGCCCCCGGCCAGGCCATGGGTCACGAGGACGACACCGTTGCGGTTGCCCTTGCGGGTCTTGCGCAGCGGCACGACTTCCTCGGCCACCGGCTCGGGCTCGGCCTGAAGGCGGGCAATGGCGGCGGCCAGCTCACCCTCGGGGAGGGGATAGGGGACGAATTCATCGGCCCCCTGGCGCAGCAGCTGGTGCAGGGCAGAGGGGCTGACATCCTCGGCGATGAGGATGACCTTGATCCCGTGGTTGCGGGCCTGGGTGATCACCTCTCCGAGGAGGACGAGGTTTTCCTCGTCGTCGGAGTCGATGGCCATCGCCACGAATTCGAGAGTTTGTGCTTCGGGTTGGGTAAAGAACATCAGGGCCTCGGCAAAGCCGAGGTCGCCCCATTTCTCGCCAAGGGCTGCTTCCATGTCCTCGATCAACAGATCGAAGCTGTCCGGTTCCCGACGGATCGTACAGGCCAGCAAGGGGCTCGGATCCGGTTGTACAGGTGCGCTCGCCGTCATTGCCTCAGTTCCCTACTATTCGGCTGCAACCTCTTGGGATCGTTCGGTGATCCTGCGGGGTCGGACTGCCAGCGATTCTGTGTCGCCGAGTCGTCCGGATACAGCTCGTCTCAGTAGAAACTGACACCCAACTTGGGCGACATTGGGGCCGAATAATCGTAATTGTTGGTCTTTTGGGGACGATATCGGGTCACGCCGGGGGCGTGACCCCGGGGATCACTCGCCGCCGGTCGACTCGTTGAGACCGGTGCCGGTCAACGTCGATTGGGCCTGGGCCGAGGTGATGTAGTCGCGATAGATGATCTGGGCGTATTTGCCGTCCAGAACCAGCGGGTTGGATGCGACGAACCCGCGGACTTCGGTCACGGTGCGGCGGTTCTGACGCTCGCGACCCTGGGTGACGATCAGCGGCTGTGTTTCGCCGTAGGAAACGACAGCCTCCAGCCGCGACCGGCTGATGCCCTGTGCGATCAGGTAGTTCACCGCCGCGTTCGCCCGCGCCAGACCCAGCCGCTTGTTGTAGGCGGAGGAGCCGACGAGGTCGGTATGGCCGTAGACGCGGAAGCGCACTTCGGGGAATTGCCGGATCCAGCTCGCCTGCTGGCGCAGGGTGGCCTGTGCCTCGGCGTCGAGAACGGCGGAGTTGAAGGCGAAGTTGATGGTCGTCTTCACCTCTTCGTTGAAGCGGTTCGCGAGGCCCTGAACGTAGGGCTGATCCCCGTTCATCACCTGCGTGTTGTTCATCGTGGCATTGCCGAAGCCGCCACTGTCGATGATCGACCCCGCTTCGCTGTTGAAGGCGGTGTAGCTGTCCACGCACGCGGTGAGCGACAGCAGCGCGGCTGCCGAGAGAATGGTCTTCATGTGGGCCCCAACCGCCATTGTCATTCCATCACGTAGCCATAGGAGCCGTTGAAGTCCTGCTTGGCAACCTCTCCGGCCGCGCCGCGCAGTTTCTTTCCGTTCCCGGCGACCTTGCCGAACAGGAACAGGTCCTTCTCGGAGGGGGGCGTCACGCGGTCCGTCGGCAGGGCGAGGGCCTCGCCGCGGGTCGGGGTCACGAGGTGCGCGGTGACGATGATCACCAGTTCCGATTGTTCACGTTGGTAATCCGCACTGCGGAAGAGCGCGCCCAGGACGGGGATGTCGCCCAGCCACGGAACCTGGCTGTTGTTGTCGATGAAGTCGTCCTTCAGCAGGCCGGCGATGGCAAAGCTGTCGCCGTCGCGCAGTTCGACCGTGCTGGAGGTCTCGCGCCGCGAGAAGGCGTCGATGCGGAAGCCGTCGATCTCGTAGCCGTTGGTCGAATCGATCGCAGAGACCGCGGCCTTCAGCTCGAGGTTGATGATGTTGTCGTCCACCACGCGGGGGATGAAGTTCAGCTCGACACCGAAGGGTTTGAACTCGACCGCGACGGCGCCGTTGTCCTGCGCCACGGGCACGGGATATTCGCCACCCGCCAGGAACTTGGCCTCCTGCCCGGACAGGGCGGTGAGGTTCGGCTCGGCCAGGGTGCGGGCCACGCCCTTGGTTTCCAGCGCTTCCAGCAGGACGCCCACTTCGACGGCGCCCGCGTTGAAGCCCAGAAGCATCGCGCCTGCGTTGTCGTTCGACGAGGGCAGGGTGCCGCCAAGGCTGTTGGTCTGCGAGGTGGAATTGGTGTTGCCGCCGGTGCCACCCGACAGCCCGAGGTCCCCGCCGAGGGCGTTGCCGCTGAAGGCGAGCGAGGAGGACAGCGATTTCGACACGCTGCGCTGCATCTCGGCGAAGCGGACCTTCAGCATGACCTGCTGCACGCCGCCCACGGCCATCAGGTTCGACACCCGTTCCGGCGCATAGCGTTCGGCCAGATCGAGGGCGCGCTGCAGTTTCTGCGAGGAGGAGACAGTGCCCGACAGCACGATGCCGTCGTTGGCGGTGCGCACTTCGATCTTCTCGTTGGGAAGGATCTGGCGCAGGCGCTCCTTGAATTCGGTGATGTCGGCGGCCACGACCACGTCCACGTTGGTGATCAGCCGCCCGTTCTGGTCGAGCAGCGTCAGCGTCGTGGTGCCGGGGGCCTTGCCGAGGACATAGATCGTCCGGTCCGAGAGGGACGAGATATCCGCAATCGAGGGGTTGGCGATGCTGAGTTCCGCGAAGGGCGTGTCACTCTCGACCACCACCGCGCGGTTCATGGCGACGGAAAGACGGCTGGACGTGCCCTGCTGGACCACGCGCAGCGTCTCGGCCGCGGCGGGGAGCGTTGCAACGCCAAGCGTCAGCCCGACAAGGGCCGCCGTAAGGAAAGTGCATTTTCTCATGTGACCTGCCTCTCCGATCACGCCTCGATGACGGGTCTTGACGCCCGGTCTTTTGCGGCATCCTGCGGCATGTTGGCTTTTATTGCAAGAATCAATGCCTTTGGCAGTGAAACTCATGTGGATAACACGCAACAGGCCGGGCGTTGGCCCGGCCTGTGAGAGGTAACTCTGCGCAAAGCTGCCTCAGTTGGTGCAGGCGATCTCGGTTTCGATCACTTCGGCGCCGCGACGCGTCTTGATGGTGCAGCGCTCCTTGGGCGCGGCCTGGACAGTCTCGACGGGCGCTTCCTCCTCGACGAGGCCCAGCAGGCGGCGCTGGTCCACCTCGATGGACTTGGCGATCGTGTCGTCTCCGGCCCCCACGAGGGCGAGCGAGAGGCGGCCGGTCGATTGGGCCTGGGCGAGGGCGGCCACCTGATCGGGCGTGACGGCCACGGTGACGGTGCGGGCGATGGTCGCCTCGGCGCTATCGCCATTGGCGGTCTGGTCCACGGCGATCAGCTTGACCGCGCTTTCGATAAGTTTGGTGAATTCACCACGGTCGATGCCGCCGACAGAGCCGAGGCGCCCGGTCCAGTAGACGTCAACCTTGTCGCCCGGGCGCAGGAAGCCCGACACGCCGGAGGAGACGTCCACCTTGATCGCGAAGGCGCGCATCCCGCGCTCCAGCCGCGAGGTCAGGCCTGCGTCTTCACCGGGGGCGGTGACTTTCAGCGCCATCACGGCTTCGTTGCGCTCCATCGAGCGGAGCACGAAGCGGGGCGGGGTGTTTTCGCTGCCGAAGAGGTTCGACCCGTCGGTGAACACCCCCTCGGGGAGGGCGGCCTTGGGCCAGGCGACGAGGCGAACGTCGTCCTTGGCCAGAACCTGACCGTATTGCAGCTGTTTGTCGGCCACGTAGACATCTACCGTTTCCACGGCGACCGGGCGGGAGGCCCGTTCCCGGGCCAACTGGTCCTGGTAGGCGTTCACGTAGCCCTGGACCATGTAGACGGCGAAGCCAGCAAGCGCGACGCCGGCCAGCAGGACCAATCCGAATACCATGCGCATTTCTTACCTCATTTCTTCTGCTCACCCGTCTTTGCCGGACATGGTGTCATGCGGGCCGCGGGTTGTTCATTGTCCCAGTCTGCCGGCGAATTGTGTCCATACTCGGGACAGTTCGCGGTATCGCGGGGGCGTTTCCGAGTTCGTGCCGCGCGGGATAAGGGGCGCCTACCGAACCGCGTCTGCGGCTCTCTCTTGTGGCGAAGGCCCCGGGCGCGTGGCGACGGGATCAGAAGGTCCAGTCGGTCATGGTCGACACGAGGTCGTCCGTGACACCGGTCGTGGCATTGGTCATGCCCTGGATGGCAACGACCACGAGGGCGATGGCCATGGCGCAAAGAACGACCCAGTCGGCCGTGATGGCGCCGTCTTCGTCGGGCAGGAAATCGGAAAAGGGTCGCGTGTTCATCTGTGTCACATCTTTCCGACAAAGGTTGGCTTCTTCTGAAGCATTCACAAAAGGCCGCGTCGTTGCGGACGCGGCCTTTCGTATTCCTGCGATCAGGCGGGAAGGCCTTATTCGCCGCCGGCGGTGATCGAACCCATGTAGGTCGAAACTTCGCCGGTCAGCTGCGTGGTGCCGCCTTTGATCGACGAGTAGGCTGCGACGCCCAGGCCAACGACGGCTGCGGTGAGCACAACCCAGTCAACGGTGACTGCGCCGGATTCGTCTTCGCGGAAGTTTTTGATGAACTTGATCATGGTGAGTCCCTCCAAAGGATCAGATTGCTTGCTTGTGATGTTCCGCTTCGGTGTGTTGGCAGCCCGCTCTCTCTTTCACGCTGCCGCCTCTGCGGTACGGGGACATATAGCCTCGGGAATGGGGCAGGATTTGGGCGCGAAAAGTTCAAAAAAGGAAAAGATTTAGGGCTAATCGAGAGGATTGTTTATCGCACTGATTTTGCAGTGAAAATTAATTGGATACCTGCTGAAGGCATGAATTTCCCTGTCCGCACCCCTTAAATTGTTGCGCATCGGACACGGCCGCTTTCTGCGGACTGGCCGGATTCTGGCAGGTCTGCCATATTACGACCGCAGAGCAGTCCACAATTCCGGGCACAGAACACGGATGCGGCATACAGGAATCCCCCTCACGGGCGCCTTGGCGCTCGTTCTGGCGCTTTCAGCAGCCCCGCTCGGGGCCGAATCGCCGACTCCTTACCCCGATTTCACCTTCAAACGCGTGAAACCCCCGAGTCAGGGGGGCCAGAAGCGGATCACGGTGCAGATCGACCCCGCGGAACAGGCCCGCACCCTGCAGGCGATGTCGGATCGGTCCGCCGCGGCGGTCGAGAAGGCCGCGCAGCGCGACGAGCCCGGCGTGACGCCCCAGACGCCCAAGGCTGCACCGGGGCCGCAGGGCCGCTACACGTGGTTCTGGGACAATGTCTCGCCCGAGATGGCCGCCAGCGGCCCGGGACGGCTGGAACCGGCCCTGACCGCGCTGAGCAAGCCGCCTGCGGGCAGCGGCGTCTCCGCCCCGCGACTCGATACGCTGATGGCCATCGCCCGGGCGCAGGGGCGCGATATCCTGATGACGACCGCGGGCACCCAGGTGTCGCCGGCGCTGGTACTGGCCGTGATCGCCGTGGAAAGCGCCGGGCGGGCCGATGCGGTCAGCGGGGCAGGGGCGGCCGGCCTGATGCAGTTGATGCCCGCCACGGCGGAACGCTTCGGCGTCACGGACCGGCTGGTGCCGGCGCAGAGCATCCGGGGCGGCGTGGCCTTCCTCAACATGCTGATGCAGGAGTTCAAGGGCGACCCGATTCTCGTGCTCGCGGGCTATAACGCTGGCGAGGGCGCGGTGCGCACCTATCAGGGCGTGCCGCCCTACGCCGAAACGCGCGACTATGTGCCCAAGGTGCTGGAGGCCTACCGCGTGGCCCGGGGCCTGTGCATGACGCCGCCCATGCTGATCAGCGACGGCTGCGTCTTCCGCCTGCCCAAGGCCTGAGATACCGCCGCGGGGGTGCCCGGAAAATTCGAATTTTCCGGACCGGATTTTTCGAAAAATCCGGGCGCCGCGCGGGGCGGGGCGCGTCTTCCATCACGCTGACCGGCGCGCGGTGCGTTGGCGCGGTGCATTCAAGAATTTTCAAAAATTCTTGGCAAAATTCTTCGAAGAATTTTGGGGGCTCTGCCCCCTTGGCCCCGGGCGGGGCCAATTCCCCCGGAGTATTTGGGGAAAGATGAACCGCGGGGCCGCGTGTGGGGCGGCCCTGCGGGGTGTCTCGTGGATCAGACGATGGTCGCCTCGGTGGCGGCGCGCAGTTCGTCCTCGCTGACGCCCTCGGCCAGTTCGACGATCTTCAGGCCACCCTCGACCACGTCCAGCACGCCGAGGTTGGTGATGATGCGGTTCACCACGCCCTTGCCGGTGAGCGGCAGGGTGCAGTCCTTCAGCACCTTCGATTCGCCGTGCTTGTTCTGGTGGTCCATCACGACGATGACCTTGCCGACACCGGCCACGAGGTCCATGGCGCCGCCCATGCCCTTCACCAGCTTGCCGGGAATCATCCAGTTCGCGAGGTCGCCGTTCTCGGCCACTTCCATCGCGCCGAGGATCGCCGCCGCGATCTTGCCGCCGCGGATCATCCCGAAGGAGGTCGCGCTGTCGAAATAGGCGGTGCGGGGCAGCTCGGTAATCGTCTGCTTGCCGGCGTTGATCAGGTCGGCGTCTTCCTCGCCCTCGAAGGGGAAGGGGCCCATGCCGAGCATGCCGTTTTCCGACTGCAGCGTGATGTCCTTGTCGCCCACGTAGTTCGCCACCAGCGTCGGGATCCCGATGCCGAGGTTCACGTACATGCCGTCTTCAAGCTCTTCCGCCGCGCGGGCGGCCATCTGGTTGCGGTCCCAGGGCATTACGCCTCCTCCTTCTTGCGCGTGGTGCGCTGCTCGATGCGTTTCTCGTGTTCGCCCTGGATGATGCGATGCACGTAGACGCCGGGCAGGTGGATCAGATCGGGGTCGAGCGAGCCGGTCGGCACGATTTCTTCGACTTCGACCACGCAGACCTTGCCGCACATGGCGGCGGGCGGGTTGAAGTTGCGCGCGGTCTTGCGAAACACGAGGTTGCCGGTCTCGTCGGCCTTCCAAGCCTTCACGATCGACAGGTCGGCGAAGATGCCTTCTTCGAGGATGTAGTCCTCGCCGTTGAAGGTCTTCACTTCCTTGCCCTCGGCGATCACCGTGCCGACGCCGGTCTTGGTGTAGAAGCCCGGGATGCCGCAGCCGCCGGCGCGCATCCGCTCGGCCAGCGTGCCCTGCGGGTTGAACTCCAGCTCAAGCTCACCGCCGAGGTACTGGCGCATGAACTCCTTGTTCTCGCCCACGTAGGACGACATCATCTTGGTGATCTGCTTGGTGTCGAGCAGTTTGCCGAGGCCGAAACCGTCGACGCCACAGTTGTTCGAGGCAACGGTGAGATCCTTCACGCCACTCTCGACGATGGCGTCGATCAGCAGTTCAGGGATGCCGCAGAGACCGAAACCACCGGCGGCGATGAGCATGCCGTCGGTCAGCAGGCCATCCAGCGCCTCGGCGGCAGAGCCGTAGACTTTCTTCATGGGGTCCTCCTTTGTTGCCAGATCTGTCGCGGATTGCCGGGCCTGTGTCAACGGAATGCCGCAGTGCGGAACCTAGCACAGCGGGCGAAGGAGGCCAGAGGCGCACGGGCGCGGGGTGCATCAGGCTGGCCGTTTGGGCCGCATCCCCTCGGACGTTGACGCCAGTGACACCGGTTACGCATGAAAAAGGGGGGCTGTCTGCCCCCCTGCCGCCCCGGGGGGGCGGCGCCCCCCGAGGATATTTTCAAGCGAAAGATGGATCAGGCGTCGTCGGACGAGGACGCTGACGCTTTCTTCGCCGGGGCCTTCTTGGTCGTGGTCTTTTTGGCCGTGGTTTTCTTGGTGGCCGTCTTGGCTGTCGCCTTGGGGGCAGCCTTCTTCTTGGGCGCCTTCTTGCCCGACTTGGCGGCCTTTTCCTCGATCAGCGCCATGGCGGCTTCCATGGTCAGCGTCTCGGGGTCGGTCTCCTTGGGCAGGGTCGCGTTGATCTTGTCCCATTTCACGTAAGGGCCGTAGCGGCCTTCCATGATCGAGACCGGACCGCCCGCATCAGGATGCTCGCCCAGTTCCTTCAGCGTCTTCGCAGCCCCGCGACGGGCGCCGCGGGCGGCGACCTTCTCGGCCAGCAGCTGCACGGCGCGGTTCATGCCCACCGACCAGACGTCCTCGAGGGTTTCGAGGTTCGCGTTGGTGCCGCCCCGGTCCGAGGTGGTCTCCGCGTGCTTGATGTAGGGGCCGTAGCGGCCGATGTTCGCCCAGACGTTCACGCCGTCCTCGGGGTGCGGGCCGATCAGGCGCGGCAGCGAGAGCAGGCGCACGGCCTCCTCCAGCGTCACGTCTTCGGGCGCCCATTCCTTCGGCACCGACTGGCGCGGCGGCTTCTTGTTGTCTTCCGTCATTTCACCGCGCTGGCAGTAAGGGCCGAAGCGGCCCTTCATGACGTAGATCTTGTCGCCCTCGTCCTCGCCCAGCAGTTTGCCCTCCGGGGGGATGGCGCTGGCCTCGGCCTCGGCATCAGGCGGGCCGAAGGGGCGGGTGTAGCGGCACTCGGGGTATTCGGAGCAGCCGATGAAGGCCCCGCCGGAGCGCGCGGTGCGCATCGAGAGCCGCCCCTTGCCGCAGTTCGGGCAGAGCCGCGGATCGGTTCCGTCCTCGGTCGGCGGGAAGAGATGCGGCTCCAGCACCTCGTTGATCTTCTCCAGCACGTCGGTGATGCGCAGCTCGGAGGTCTCGGCGATGGCCGCCGAGAAATCCCGCCAGAAGCGCGAGAGCACTTCCTTGTAGTCGCGATCGCCCGCGGAGACGTCGTCGAGTTCCTCTTCGAGGTCGGCGGTGAAGTCGTATTCCACGTACTTGCGGAAGTAGTTCTCGAGGAAGGCGATCACCAGCCGGCCCTTGTCCTCGGGGATCAGGCGGTTCTTGTCCTTGAGCACATAGCCGCGGTCCTGGATCGTGGTGACGATCGAAGCATAGGTCGAGGGACGGCCGATGCCGAGCTCTTCCATCCGCTTGACCAGCGTTGCCTCGGTGTAGCGCGGCGGCGGCTGGGTGAAATGCTGCTCCGGGTTGATCGTGCGCTTGTCGGCCTTCTCGCCCTCGCTGATCTGGGGCAGGCGCTTGTCGTCATCGTCCACGACGGCGTCGTCGCGGCCCTCTTCGTAGACCTTCAGGAAGCCGTCGAAGAGCACCACCTGCCCGGTGGCCCGCAGGCCCACCTGGCCGTCGCGGCTGCCCACCTCGACGGTGGTCCGCTCAAGGCGCGCGCCTTCCATCTGGCAGGCCAGCGTGCGTTTCCAGATCAGGTCATAGAGCTTGCGTTGGTCCGCATCCGAGATGCGCAGGCTTTCCACGTCCGCCGCCATGTCGGTGGGGCGGATACATTCGTGGGCTTCCTGCGCGTTCTTGGCCTTGTTCTTGTAGACCCGCGGGCTGGCCGGCACGTATTCCTTGCCGTAGCGGTCGCCGATGGCGTCGCGGCAGGCGGCCACGGCCTCAGGCGCCATGTCGATGCCGTCGGTCCGCATGTAGGTGATGTGACCGGCCTCGTAGAGACGCTGTGCCGCGCTCATGGTCTGGCGGGCGCCCATGCCGAACTTGCGGCTCGCCTCCTGCTGGAGGGTCGAGGTCATGAAGGGCGGCGAGGGGTTGCGCGAGCCGGGCTTGGCCTCGACCGAGGTCACGGTCAGGTCGCGCGAGGTGATCGCCTGCACGGCCAGTTCGGCCTGGGTCTGGTTCTCGATGTCGAACTTGTCGAGCTTCTTGCCCGCGAGCACCGTCAGCCGGGCCTCGTATTCCTGACCGCGCGGCGTGGCGAGCAGCGCCTTGACCGACCAGTATTCCCGGGCGCGGAAGGCCTCGATCTCCATCTCGCGCTCGACGATGAGGCGCAGGCAGACCGATTGCACGCGGCCGGCCGACTTGGCGCCGGGCAGCTTGCGCCAGAGCACCGGCGAGAGGTTGAAGCCCACGAGGTAGTCGAGCGCCCGGCGGGCGAGGTAGGCCTCCACCAGCGGCGCGTCCACCTGACGCGGGTTCTTCATCGCCTCGGTGACGGCGGTCTTGGTGATCGCGTTGAAGACGACGCGGGAGACGGGGGTGTCCTTCTTGATGGCCTTGCGGTTGCGCAGGGCCTCCTCGAGGTGCCAGCTGATCGCCTCGCCTTCGCGATCGGGGTCGGTCGCGAGGATCAGGGCGTTGTCGTCTTTCAGCGCATCCGCGATCGCCTTGACGTGTTTCTTGCTGTCGCTCGCGATCTCCCACTTCATGTCGAAATCGTGCTCGGGATCCACCGAGCCGTCTTTCGGCGGCAGGTCCCGGACGTGGCCGTAGGAGGCGAGGACGGTGTAATCGGACCCCAGGTATTTGTTGATTGTCTTGGCCTTGGCAGGGGATTCGACAACGACAACGGGCATGAAAAGTCCTTTCGACTCTGGTCGAGCATATTGGCGGCGGACCATGTGGGGTCTGTCAGGGCAATGTCAATGCACGGCTCGTTGAGCGCCGTCAACGGTCCGCTGCGGCCGCGTTGCCGCAGAGGTGGGGCCCGGGTGCGGGTTTTGCAAGGCGTGGATGCTGCGGCGCGGCAGGCGGAGGGGCTTGTCCGGAGAGGTGCCTTTGGGCTGCCGGATGAGCCGGCGCATCCAGCTGCGGAGGCGCAGGAGGGCCTGCCAAGGGTGGTGCGGGAGGGCCCGTCCCGTGGCGATACGGGGCGGGCCTGCGGGGGCGATAAGGGGCGGCTTGCCGGGGCGACACGGGGCGGCTTACCGGGGGCGATGCGGGACGGTTTAAGAGGCCGATGCCGGACGGTCTGCCGGGGGCTGCGGACCTCAGTTGCGGGGCGGATCGGGGACCAGGGTCAAAAGACCGCCGGGGCGCCGCTCGATCCGGTCCGCCAATTCGAGGTCGAGCAGGGCCGGGGCGACCTGGGCCGCCGGCGCGGCGAGGTCGCGGATCAGCTGGTCCTCCTGCAGGGGCGCGCAGGAGAGCCGGGCGAGGATCGCCGCGTGGAGCCGCGCCTGCGCAAGCGCCGCCGCCTCCGGGGTGGGCGGGGCCTGCCGCTGGTCGCTGTGTGCACTGTCACCGGGCGGGGCGTGTCCCCTTGTGCAGACATCATGTTCGCCCGGCTGGTCTTGGCCCTTAGAGGTCGGGTTCTCGGCGTCGTCGTCGATCACCATGCCGTCTGCCGCATCGTCCCCGGCCTGTGCAGCCTCCGTACATGTCGGACCAGTGGGATGGCCCCCTTCCGCAGGCGGGCCGATGGCGCCGGAGCTCGCGCCCCGGGCATCGCCTTCGGGCCGCCCCCGCGGGGCGCCCCTTGCCGCCTGCGTCACCGGGGTGCCCCGCGTGAGGGCGCGGGTCATGTCGCGGGCGCGCTCCAGCGCGGTGGGTTTCGGCGGTGGGGCGGACGGCACCAGGGCCAGCTCACGCTGTGCGGCGGGCAGGGGCGGCAGGGCCTCCAGCACGTCCTCGGCGCTGCGCACGAGGCGGGCGCCGTCGCGCAGCAGCAGGTTGCAGCCGGCGGCGCGGGCGTCGAAGGGGTGTCCGGGCACGGCCATGACCTCACGCCCCTGGTCGAGCGCGTTGCGCGCGGTGATCAGGCTGCCGGATTTCGCCGCCGCCTCCACCACCACTACGACCTCGGCCATGCCGGAGATCAGGCGGTTGCGGCGCGGGAAGTCGCGGGCCTGTGCCACGTGGCCGAGCGGGCGTTCCGACACCCGCGCGCCGTTCAGCAACAGCCGGTCGGCGAGATCGGCATTCTCGGCCGGGTAGGGGATATCGGCCCCGCCCGCCAGAACCGCGACGGTGCCGGTGGCCAGCGTGGCGCGGTGCGCCGCCGTGTCCACTCCGCGGGCGAGGCCGGAGACGATCACATAGCCCGCCGCGGCGAGGTCGGTGGCCAGCCTCTCGGCCATGCGGGTGGCGAGGGAGGAGGCGTTGCGGGCGCCCACGAGGGCGATCATCGGGCGCGAGAGAACCCGCGGCTCACCAACCATCCACAGGAGGGGCGGCGGTTCGTCGAGGTCCATCAGCCGTTTGGGAAAGAGCGCGTCACCGGGGGTCAGCATCCGGGCGCGGGCGCCTTTGGCCCGGCGCAATTCCTCCCGCGCGACAGCTTCGGGGCAGGGGCGGTAGGAGGGCACGCCGGCGCTGGCTGCAAGACCGGGCAGGGCCTCCAGCGCGGCCTGAGCGCTGCCATGCTCGGCCATGAGCCTGTAGAAGGTGGAGGGCCCCACCCGGCGAGAGCGCAAGAGACGAAGCCACGCCAGACGGTCCTCTTCCGTGGTGGGTGGGAGTGGGGGGTGAGTGGAAGGTTGTGGTGTCCCGTCCATGATGACTCCGCCTCTTGCGGAATCAGATCTACCCCAGGCGCCGTTAACTATCCGTGAATCGCAGGGTTAACGACGCCTTCACGCCTCTGCCGCCTCAGCTGCCGGAGCCGCCCACGGTCAGCCCGCCGATCAGAACGGTCGGCTGGCCCACGCCCACGGGCACCCACTGGCCCTGCTTGCCGCAGTTGCCCATGCCGGGGTCGAGTGCCATGTCGTTGCCGAGCGCGCGGATGTGCTGCAGCGCGGTCGCCCCGTCGCCGATCAGCGTGGCGCCGGTCACAGCCCCCACGCGCTTGCCGTTCTTCACCCGGTAGGCCTCGGTGCAGGAGAAGACGAATTTGCCGTTGGTGATGTCCACCTGGCCGCCGCCGAATCCCACGGCATGGATGCCGTCCTTCAGGTCGGCCACGATCGCCTCGGGGTCGGCATCGCCGCCTTCCATGATCGTGTTGGTCATCCGGGGCATCGGCGCATGGGCATAGCTTTCGCGCCGCCCGTTGCCCGTCGCCTCGACCCCCATCAGGCGGGCGTTCTGGCGGTCCTGCATGTAGCCCACGAGGATACCGTCCTCGATCAGCACGTTGCGGGCCGAGGGCGTGCCCTCGTCGTCCACGGTGATCGAGCCGCGCCGGTCGGGGATCGTGCCGTCATCCACCACGGTGACGCCGGGGGCGGCGACGCGCTGGCCCATGAGCCCGGCAAAGGCCGAGGTGCCCTTGCGGTTGAAATCGCCCTCCAGCCCGTGGCCCACGGCCTCGTGCAGCAGGATGCCGGGCCAGCCCGGGCCAAGCACGATGTCCATGACGCCCGCGGGCGCGGCCTCGGCCGTCAGGTTCACGCAGGCGATGCGCAGGGCCTCCTTGGCCTTGGCCTTCCAGTCCACGGGATCGAGAAGCCCGTCGAGGCCGACGCGCCCGCCACCGCCTGCGCTGCCGCTTTCACGCCGGCCGTTCTCCTCGACGATGACCGAGACGTTGAGCCGGGTCATCGGGCGCACGTCCTCCACTAGCGTGCCGTCGGGGCGCAGGATGAAGACCTCCTGACAGGAGGCGCCGATCGAGGCGGTCACCTGCACCACCCGGGGATCGAGCGCGCGGAGGTAATCGTCGATCTCGCGCAGGGTCTCGACCTTCACGGGGAAGGGCTGCGCGCTGATCGGGTCGAGATCGGCATAGAGCTTGCGGTTGGTGGGGCGGGGGCCCTCTGCCAGCGTGCCGCCACCGTCGCCCACGGCCAGCCGCGCGGTGGCGACGGCGCGTTTCAGGGCGCTCTCGCTGATCTCGGTCGCGTGGGAATAGCCCGCGACCTCGCCCTTCACGGCGCGCAGGCCAAAGCCCTCGGCCGCGTCATAGGAGGCGGTGCGGATGCGCCCGTCATCGAGCGACAGCATCTCGGAGCGGCGCCGTTCGAGGAAAAGCTCGCCGTCGTCGGCCCCCGCAGTGGCCTCGCGCAGCAGGCGCAGGGCGGCGTCCTTGTCCAGCATGGTCTCGAAGGGACGGAAGGCGGTGTCGGACATGCGGAAATCTCCATTAGGGGTGCGACGTTGATGCGGCTTCCAACACACTGAAATTTGATCTAAGTCAAAGTGAGCGTCTGTTTGCCGCAAGTGCCGTGATTGTCGTGGAGGCGAGAATATGGTCTTAAGCACAGACAAACAACGGGAGGAGGACGGGGGAAACCCGGCTTCCGTTTTAAAATGACAGTGAAAGCCAAACGATCAGGGTGACCCATGCGTAAGATCTTTAGCCTCACGGCGCTTATGGCAACCTTCCTTGCCGCCCCGACCCTCGCCCAGGATGGGCTCGAGACCGTGGGCAAGCCGCACAGCGGCGGGATGGGTTTCCAGACCGCAGCCACGGAACTGGCCCGCGACCTGCAGTGGCTGGATCACATGATCCTCTACATCATCACCGCCATCGTGATCTTCGTCTGCATCCTGCTGGGCCTGGTGATCGTGCGCTACAACAGCAAGGCCAACCCGACCCCGGCCAAGTTCACCCACAATTCGCCGCTGGAAATCGCCTGGACCCTCGGTCCGGTGATGATCCTCGTCTTCATCGGGGCCTTCTCGCTGCCGGTTCTGTTCAAGCAACAGGAAATCCCCGAGGGTGACATCCACATCAAGGTGACCGGCTACCAGTGGTACTGGGGCTACGAGTACACCGACCACGATTTCGGTTTCGAGAGCTTCCTGCTCCAGAAGGAACAGCTGGCCGAATACGGCTACAACGACGACGAATACCTGCTGGCCACCGACACCGCCGTGGTCGTGCCCGTGGGCAAGGTCATCGTCATGGACGTGACCGGCGCCGACGTGATCCACAGCTGGACCATCCCTGCATTCGGGGTGAAGCAGGACGCCGTTCCCGGCCGCCTCGCGCAATTGTGGTTCAAAGCCGAGAAGGAAGGCGTGTACTTCGGCCAGTGCTCCGAGCTCTGCGGCAAGGACCACGCCTACATGCCGATCACCGTGAAGGTGGTCAGCGAGGAGGCCTACGAAGAGTGGCTCACCGGCGCGAAGGAAGAATACGCGGGCGTGCCCCGCAGCTATCAGGTCGCCTCGAACTGAGGGACCTGCGGGCTGCGGCCCGTCCCGGCGGACGCAGGCCCGCCCATCATAGTGTGACCGGGCCCCGCCGCGTCGGGGCCTGACGTGAAGACGGGGGCGCCTGTGCCCCTGAGGAAAGACGGAATGACCGACGCCAGCATCAATCCACAAGCCAGCGAGGGCGAAGCCCGGTTCGGCGACTTTGTCGCCCTTCTGAAACCGCGCGTCATGTCGCTGGTCGTGTTCACCGCCGCCGTGGGCCTGCTGGCGGCACCGGTGCCCGTGCACCCGTTCATCGCCTTCTTCGCCGTGCTCTGCATCGCGATCGGGGGCGGGGCCTCGGGCGCGCTGAACATGTGGTACGACGCCGACATCGACGCGGTGATGAAACGCACCGCCAAGCGCCCGATCCCCGCAGGCAAGGTGACGCCGGGCGATGCGCTCGCCATCGGGCTGACGCTCTCGGGCTTCTCCTGCGTGATGCTGGGGCTGGCGGCGAACTGGGTCGCGGCGGGGCTGCTGGCCTTCACCATCTTCTTCTACGTGGTCATCTACACGATGTGGCTGAAGCGCTGGACGCCGCAGAACATCGTCATCGGCGGTGCCGCCGGGGCCTTCCCCCCGATGATCGGCTGGGCCGTGGCCACCGGGGGCGTCAGCGTCGAATCCGTGCTGATGTTCCTGCTGACCTTCATGTGGACGCCGCCGCACTTCTGGGCGCTCGCGCTCTTCGTGAAGTCGGATTACGACAAGGCCGGCGTGCCGATGCTGACCGTGACCCATGGCCGCCGCTCGGCGCGCCGTCACATCCTGGGCTACACCATCCTGCTGGCCGCCGTGGCCGTGGGCATCGGCTTCACCTCCGTGGGCGGGCCGGTCTACCTGGCGGTGGCCGTGGTGCTGAACGCGCTCTTCCTCAAGGGCGCCGTGGACATCCTGCGCCGCGACGAAGCCGCCTCCGAGGCGGATGGCTACAAGTCCGAAAAGAGCTTCTTCAAGCTCTCCCTGCTGTACCTCTTCCTCCATTTCGGCGCGATACTTGCCGAGGCCGCCTTGCGGCCATGGGGTCTGGGAGGCTGGTGAAGATGTTCAGGGAGGAGCATGAACTTCACAAACGCCGCTGGGGCCGAAATCTCGGCCTTGGCATCGTTCTGGCGATCTTCGTCGCGCTGGTCTTCGGACTGACCGTGGTGAAGGTGTCCCTAGAGGACTTCCGCACGCCTGCGGAATCGGGAGGAGAAAAATGAAACGTCTGAGCGGACCACAGAAGACCGTCGCCCTGACCCTTGGCACCGTGATCTTCATGGGTGCCATGGCCTGGGCCTCGGTACCCTTCTATTCGTGGTTCTGCCGTGTCACCGGCTTTGGCGGTGTGACCGGCGTGGCGGAAGCCGGCTCTGACGTGATCCTCGACGAAACCATCAAGATCCGCTTCGACGCCTCGACCGACAAGGACATGCCATGGTCCTTCAAGCCGATGCAGAAGCAGATGGAGATGCGGATCGGCGAGACGGGGATGGCCTTCTACGAGGCCTACAACCCCACGGACCGTGTCATCGCGGGAACGGCGTCCTACAACGTCGCCCCCTACGAGGCCGGCGGCTTCTTCTCCAAGATCGAGTGCTTCTGCTTCACCGAACAGGTGTTGCAACCGGGGGAGCGGGTGGAAATGCCCGTCACCTTCTACGTGGATCCGGAGATCGTCGAGGACCGGGACGCCAAGTTCGTCCATGTCATCACGCTCTCCTACACGTTCTACGAGACCGACCTGCCGACCACCGAAGAGCAGGCGGCGCTTGACCAACCGAAGTCGACTGACGTCAACTGATGACCAAAGGCTCCAACGAGGGACACACCGATGGCGCATGAAAAGAACCACGATTACCACATCCTGCAACCCTCCCTGTATCCCTTCCTGGGATCGGTGGGTGCCTTCGTCATGCTGTTTGGCGCAACGCTCTGGATGCATGACAGCGGCCCCTGGATCTTCATCCTCGGCCTGCTGATGGTGCTCTACACCATGTACGGCTGGTGGGCAGAGACGATTGCCGAGAACAAGGCCGGCGACCACACCCCGGTGGTGCGGATCGGCCTGCGCTACGGCTTCATCCTCTTCATCATGTCCGAGGTGATGTTCTTCGTCGCGTGGTTCTGGACCTTCTTCAAGCACGCGCTCTACCCGATGGGCCCGCAGTCGCCCGCCGTGGACGGCGTCTGGCCGCCTGCCGGGATCGAGACCTTCGACCCTTGGCACCTGCCGCTGATCAACACGCTGATCCTGCTCTGCTCGGGCGCGGCCTGCACCTGGGCGCACCACGCACTGGTGCACGAGGACAACCGCAAGGACGTCAAGAACGGCCTGATCATCGCGGTGCTGCTGGGCCTGCTCTTCACCTTCTTCCAGGCCTATGAATACAGCCACGCCGCCTTCGGCTTCTCGGGCAACATCTATGGCGCCTCCTTCTTCATGGCGACTGGCTTCCACGGCTTCCACGTGATCATCGGGACGATCTTCCTCTTCATCTGCCTGCTGCGGGTGATGAAGGGCGATTTCACCGCCGAGAACCACTTCGGCTTCGAGGCCGCCGCCTGGTACTGGCACTTCGTCGACGTGGTCTGGCTGTTCCTGTTCCTCTCGATCTACATCTGGGGCCAGTAAGCGCCGCAGGGGCAGGGTCCGGGTTGAACCGGACCGGCCAAACGGACTAAAGCAACGCGGGCGGGAAACCGTCCGCGTTCTTCGTTTCCGGGGGCACAATGCGCCGTATCCTTCTGCCGCTGATCTTCGGCCTTCTGGGCACCGCCGTTCTGGCGTCGCTCGGTGTCTGGCAGCTGCAGCGGCTGGCCTGGAAAGAGAGCGTGCTCTCCGAGATCGAGGCCGCCATCGACGCCGACCCGGTGCCATTGCCCGACACCCCCGATCCCGAGCGGGACCGCTACCTGCCGGTCTGGGCCGAGGGCCATCTGACCGGGCCCACCCTGCGCGTGCTGGTCAGCCAGAAGGAGAAGGGCGCGGGCTACCGCCTGATCACCGCCTTCGAGAGTGGCAAGCGCCGGGTGCTGATCGACCGGGGCTTCCTGCCTGTCGACCGCCCCGTGCCCGAGACGCCAGTCCGCGAGCTGACGGTGATCGGCAACCTGCTCTGGCCGGACGAGGTGGATGGCTACACCCCCGATCCCGACCGCGAGACGGGCCTGTGGTTCGCCCGCGACCTGCCGGCGCTGGCCGCCGAACTGGGGACCGAGCCGCTGCTGATCGTCCTGCGCGACGAGACCTTCGACGATGCCGGTGTCAGCCCGCTGCCCGTCAGTTCGGCTGGCATTCCCAACGATCACCTCGGCTATGCCGTGCAATGGTTCGGCATGGCCCTGATCTGGCTGGTCATGACCGGCATTCTGATCTACCGAAACCTGCGACCCCGTGAAGACCCCCGCAAAGGCACCACAGCCGGGGCCAAGAAAGGTGAGACGACGTGAAATACATCTCGACCCGTGGGCAGGCGCCCGTCCTGACCTTCGAAGAGGCGATGCTGACCGGGCTGGCCCGTGACGGCGGCCTCTACGTGCCGGAAACCGTGCCCCAGATGAGTGCCGAGGAGATCGCGGCGCTGGCCGGTCTCTCCTACGAGGAGACCGCCTTCCGCGTCATGCGTCCCTTTATCGGCGACACCTTCACCGACGAAGAATTCCGCGAGATCATCGCCAAGGCCTATGCCGGCTTCGGCCACGAGGCCCGTGCGCCGCTGGTCCAGCTGGCGCCGAACCACTTCCTGCTGGAGCTGTTCCACGGGCCGACGCTGGCCTTCAAGGACTTCGCCATGCAGCTCATCGGGCAGCTGTTCCAGGCAGCCCTTGGCCGCTCGGGCAAGCGGGTGACCATCGTCGGCGCGACCTCGGGCGATACCGGCTCGGCCGCGATCGAGGCCTTCAAGGGGCTCGACAATGTCGACGTCTTCATCCTCTACCCCCACGGCCGGGTGTCCGAGGTGCAGCGCCGCCAGATGACCACCCCGTCCGAGGCCAACGTCCATGCCATCGCCATCGACGGCCATTTCGACGATGCGCAGGCGCGGCTCAAGGACATGTTCAACGACTTCGACTTCCGCGACGAGGTCCGGCTGGCGGGCGTGAACTCGATCAACTGGGCGCGGGTGCTGGCGCAGGTCGTCTACTACTTCTCCTCCGCCGTCTCCCTCGGCGCGCCCGCGCGCAAGGTCTCCTTCACCGTGCCGACCGGCAACTTCGGCGACATCTTTGCAGGCTACATCGCCAAGAAGATGGGCCTGCCGATCGAGCAGCTGGTGGTGGCCACCAACCAGAACGACATCCTGCACCGCTGCCTGACCACCGGCGCCTACACGCCCGATGGGGTGATCCCCTCGATCTCGCCCTCGATGGACATCCAGGTCTCCTCGAACTTCGAACGCGCGCTCTTCGACGCCTACGGCCGCGACGGCGCCGCCGTGTCGCAGCTGATGGACGAGCTGAAGGCCGGGGGCTTCACGGTGTCGCAGGGCGCGCGCGAAGCGCTTGCCGAAAGCTTTACCTCAGGCCGCGCCTCGGAAGAGGAAACCTCGGCCACGATCAAGTCGGTCTTCGCTAAGGATGCAGAGCTTCTGTGCCCGCACAGCGCCGTCGGCGTGAAGGTGGCCGAAGAGACCCGCGATGCCGCCGTGCCGATGATCACGCTGGCCACCGCGCATCCCGCGAAGTTCCCCGACGCGGTCGAAGCGGCCACCGGCGAACGCCCGGGTCTTCCCCCGCGCATGGCGGATCTGTATGACCGGTCTGAACGGGTCACGCGGCTGCCCAATGATCTGGCCGCCCTCGAAACCTTCATTCGTGAGAAAATCGCCAAGTGACGACACAGGTTCATACGCTTTCCAACGGCTTCCGCATCGTGACGGAGCAGATGCCCGGCCTGCAATCGGCAGCCGTGGGTGTCTGGGTCGCGGCCGGGGGCCGGAACGAACGGCTTGAACAGAACGGCATCGCCCACTTCCTCGAACACATGGCCTTCAAGGGGACCAAGACCCGGTCCGCCCTGCAGATCGCCGAACAGATCGAGGACGTGGGCGGCTACATCAACGCCTATACCTCGCGCGAGGTGACCGCCTATTACGCCCGCGTGCTGAAGGACGACGTGGCGCTGGCCATGGACGTGCTGGCGGACATCCTGCAGAACTCGACCTTCGAGGAGGCCGAGATCGAGAGCGAGCGCGGCGTGATCCTCTCCGAGATCGGGCAGGCGCTGGACACGCCCGATGACGTGATCTTCGACTGGCTGCAGGAGAAGGCCTACCCGGATCAGCCCATCGGCCGCACCATCCTCGGGCCGGCAGAGCGTATCCGCGCCTTCACCCGTGCCGACCTTGCGGGCTTCGTGGCCGAGCACTACGGGCCCGAGCAGATGATCCTCTCCGCCTGCGGGGCGGTGGATCACGACGAGATCGTCAAGCTGGCCGAGCGGCTCTTTGGCGGTATGGCGCGCCAGCCGCAGCAGGCCGCCAATCCCGCCCGTTTCCACGGTGGCGAGACCCGGACCGAGAAGCAGCTGGAGCAGGCGCATTTCGCGCTCGCCTTCGAAAGCCCCGATTACCGCGATCCGCTGAGCTACACCGCGCAGATCTATGCATCGGCCCTTGGCGGCGGCATGTCCTCGCGGCTGTTCCAGGAGATCCGGGAAAAGCGTGGCCTCTGCTACACGATCTTTGCCCAGGCCGGGGCCTATTCCGACACCGGCATGACGACGATCTACGCCGGCACCTCGGGCGATCAGCTCAAGGGTCTGGCCGAGATCACGCTGGACGAGATGAAGCGCGCCGCCTCCGACATGTCCGAGGAAGAGCTGGCCCGCGCCCGCGCCCAGATGAAGGCCGGCCTCCTGATGGGCCTTGAAGGCTGTTCCTCGCGCGCCGAACGTCTGGCCCGCATGGTGCAGATCTGGGGCCGCGTGCCGCCGCTGACCGAGGTGGTCGAGAAGATCGACGCCGTGACGCTGGCCGACGTGCGCAGCTTTGCCGAGAAGATGGCGGTGCAGAGCCCGGCGGCGCTTGCGCTCTACGGTCCGGTCTCGGCCGCACCGACCCTCGAGGCCCTGCAGGAGCGTCGCGCGGCCTGATGCTCGTCCCACGGCGCAAGTTGAAGATCGAGACCGAGCGGATGACGCTTCGGCCGCCGATCCATGCCGACTTCCGCTCCTGGACCGAGCTGCGCCGCGAGAGCCGTGATTTCCTGTCGCCGTGGGAGCCGAGCTGGGCCGAGGATCACCTCTCGCGCCGGGCCTTCGCGAACCGGGTCTACTGGGCGCAGCGCTCCGTGGCGCAGGGCACCGCGCTGCCGCTGTTCCTGATCCGGCGCGAGGACGAGATGCTGCTGGGCGCGATCACGCTGGACAACATCCGGCGCGGGCCTGCCCAGACCGGCACGCTGGGCTATTGGACCGGCGAACGCTTCGCCCGGCGCGGCTACATGCGCGAGGCGATCTCGGCGGTGGTGCACCATGCCTTCCACCGGATGGACCTGAGCCGCATCGAGGCCGCCTGCCTGCCGGAGAATGCGCCCTCGCGCGGGCTGCTGGAGAGCTGCGGGTTCAAGTACGAGGGCGTGGCGCAGAGCTATCTCCAGATCAACGGCCGCTGGCGAACCCACGTGCTCTACTCGGCGCTGCGGATGGACCGGCGCGGGCGCACCGACGCGGGGTAGGGCAGGCGTCGCGGTGTAGGCCGGGTGGTCTGCGTGGGCTTGATGCTCGTTGGATCGTGAGTGCCGCGGTGGCACTCCTTACTGCATCGCGTCAGCAATCCGGCCTCCTAAAGGACGGCGCACTCGTTACCTTGGCCGCGATCCCAACCTCACCGTATCAAACCGCCCGGCCTAAGGCCGGGCAGCGCCGACCCGCCCCCCTGGGGCGGCGCTACTGCGCCACCCCGCGGGACGGCGCTGCCCTTCGCGTGAGACCGCAGCGTTGATCCTCGCGAGGAACTGGCAACAGCCTCCTCAGTCCTCAGTCCTCAGTCCTCAGTCCTCAGTCCTCAGTCCTCAGTCCTCAGTCCTCAGTCCTCAGTCCTCAGTCCTCAGTCCTCAGTCCTCAACCCCGCACCAAACCCAAGCCCCGCCTGCCTCTCCCAAGGCATCCACGGCTTTGTGAACGCAGCACCTTCCGTTACGACACCCACGCCCCGCCAGCCCCATGCTAGGCTGCCCGCAGGAGGTCGCCCCATGTCCCATGCCCCCCAGTCACCGATCCTGACCGCGCCCCGGACGCTGCTCACCCTGCCGCTGCTCGCGCTCCTCCCCGACACCGCGCCCGCGCAGGAGCGCCGGCCCTCCCATTGCATCGCCATCGCCGACGCCACGCCGGGCCTCCAGTACCTCCGGCAAGCCTCCTTCCGCGAACCGGTCGCGGAGTACTCGGTCCGGCTGACCTACGTCAGCCACTCCTCCTACCTGCTCCAGACCCCGGGCGGGCTTTCGGCGATCACCGATTACGCGGGCTACCACGGCAACGTCGATTTCATCCCCGACGTGGTCACCATGAACCACGCCCATTCCAGCCATTTCACCTCCGCCCCCGATCCCGCGATCCCCCATGTGCTGCGCGGCTGGTCCGAGACCCGGGGCGAGGCGGTCGACCACCACCTCGACCTCGGCGAGATGCTGATCCGCAATGTCTCCACCGACATCCGCAGCTGGGACGGCGCCGAGGAAAACGGCAATTCCATCTTCGTCTTCGAGGTCGAGGGCCTCTGCATCGGCCACCTCGGCCACCTGCACCACGAACCCAACGACGAACAATATGCGGCACTCGGGCGGCTCGACGTGCTGATGGTGCCGGTGGATGGCGGGCTGACGCTGGACACCGCCTCCATGGTGCGGGTGGTGGAGCGGCTGCGCTCCTCCATCGTGCTGCCGATGCACTGGTTCTCGGACCGCTCCCTCGGCAGCTTCCTCGACGGTGTCTCGGATGTCTTCGCGGTGGTGAACGAGGGCGAGAACGCGCTGGAGATCTCTCTGCGCGATCTGCCGGCGCGGCCCACGGTGCACGTGTTGCGCCCGGCCTACCTGCGCGAGGCGGAGTAGCGTTTTCCACTGGCGCCCGGGCCGCGCGGTGCTACAGATCCGGCCATGACCGATCAGCCCGCCGCCCCCGCTCTCGCTCCCGATGTCCTCGACCAGCTGCGCGCCGCGCTGCCCGGCAAGGTGTTCCGCCCGCTGCTGCCCGGCTATCTCGCCTGCCTGCGCGGCTACGGCGACAGCACCGGCGTGGCGCAGGTCCTCTCGCCCGAGAGCGCCGAACAGGTCTCGGCAATCCTGAAGATCGCCAATGCCCATGGCGTCCCGGTGATCCCCCACGGCGGCGGCACCGGGCTGGTCAGCGGCCATACCTACAGCGGCGAGACGCCCGCGATCCTCGTCTCGCTGGAGCGGATGACCGCCATCCGCCTGCTGAACGCGGACGAGAACGTGATGATCGTCGAGGCCGGCGCGATCCTCGAGGACATCCACACGGCGGCCGAGGAGGTCGGGCGCATCTTCCCGCTGGCCATCGCCGCCAAGGGCTCGGCCCGGATCGGCGGCAACCTCTCGACCAACGCGGGCGGGGTGAACGTGCTGCGCTACGGCAATACCCGCGACCTCTGCCTCGGGCTGGAGGTGGTGCTACCGGACGGGCGGATCTGGAACGGGCTGTCGCGGCTGCGCAAGGACAACACCGGCTATGACCTTCGCGACCTCTTCATCGGGGCCGAGGGCACGCTGGGGATCATCACCGCCGCCTCGCTCAAGCTCTTCCCGAAACCGGCAGGCGAGGGCGTGGCCTACATGGTCGTCGACAGCCCCGCCACGGCGATCAAGCTGCTCTCCATGGCGCGCGACCACATGGGCGAGGCGATCTCGGCCTTCGAGCTGATCAACGGCACCGGCCTGCGCTTCATGAAGGCAGGGCTGCCCGACATCCGCCAGCCCTTCGATACGCCGCCCGACTGGTGCGTGCTGATCGAAGTGGGGCTGGCCCGCGGCCTCGTGCCCTCCGAGGCGCTCGAGGGGCTCTTTGCCGAGGCTTTCGAGGCCGGTCTCGTCTCCGACGGGCTCGTGGCGCAAAGCGCAGGGCAGGCGGCGGAGTTCTGGAACGTGCGCGAACATATCCCGGTGGCGAACCGCACCGTGGGGGCGATCTGTTCCAACGACATCTCGCTGCCGATCGACCTGATCCCCGACTTCCTGCCGCGCGCGCAGGAGGCCGTGAACCGGATCGCCCCCTTCCGCATCAACGCCTTCGGCCACCTCGGCGACGGCAACCTGCATTTCAACGTCTTCGCTCCCGAGGGCCATACGAAGGCCGAGTTCGTGCACCTGCGCGAAGAGATTCAGACCGCGGTGCACGACGTGCTCCACGAGATGGGCGGCTCCTTCTCTGCCGAACACGGCGTGGGCCGGCTGAAGGTGCGCGATCTGGAACGCTACGGCGATCCAGTGAAACTGGAGATGATGCGCGGGATCAAGGACCTCTTCGATCCCAGGGGGATCATGAACCCCGGCGCCGTCCTGGCCCGCAGATAGGGCGCGGTCCCCGTCAGAATTGAGGCCTCCGGCGGGGATATTTGCGAAACGGAAAGCATCCGGCGGCCCTTCCCGGGGCGTCCTTCATTTCTGTTTCCCAAATATCCCGGGGTCCGGGGCAGAGCCCCGGTTACGCCCCCTCGTAGGCGCAAAGCGCCGTGACCGCATAGCCCAGTTTTTCCAGCCGGGCGCGCCCGCCGAGGTCGGGCAGGTCGACCACGAAGGCGCAGCCGGTGATCACGCCGCCCAGTTTCTCCACCAGCGTGATGCCGGCCTCGGCCGTGCCGCCGGTGGCGAGGAGGTCATCGACGATCAGCACCCGTTCGCCTGCGGTGATCGCGTCGTCGTGGATTTCGACGATGGCCTCGCCGTATTCCAGCGTGTAGCTCTGCGAAATCGTGGCGGCGGGCAGCTTGCCTGCCTTGCGCACCGGCACGAAGCCGCAGGACAGCTGATGTGCCACGGCGCCGCCGAGGATGAAGCCGCGGGCCTCCAGACCCACGACCTTGTCGATCCGCGTGCCCGCGAAGGGCTGCACCAGCTGGTCCACCGCAAGCCGGAAGCCGCGGGCGCTGCCGAAGAGCGTGGTCACGTCGCGAAAGAGGATGCCCTCGTGGGGGAAGTCGGGGATCGTGCGGATGTAATTGCGGATGTCGTCCATCACAGCACCCGCCCGGCCACGGCGTCGAGCTTGGCCAGCAGCGCCGGGTCGCGTTTCTCGGGCGCGGTCAGCAGGGCATACTCCAGCGACCGGTCGCAGCCCTCGGCGCAGGGCTGGGGGGAGCCTGCGAGCAGCCGGGGCAGTTCCTGCACCAGCGCGCGCCCTCTCTCGGCATTGCCGAGCAGCGTGTCGCGGATCTTGGTCACATCCACGGCGCCGTGGTCTTCGTGCCAGCTGTCGTAGTCGGTGACCATGGCGATGGGGGCGTAGCAGATCTCCGCCTCGCGGGCGAGCTTGGCCTCGGGCATGTTGGTCATGCCGATGACATCGCAGTTCCAGACGTTGCGGTACATCAGGCTCTCGGCCAGGGTCGAGAACTGCGGCCCCTCCATGGCGAGGTAGGTGCCGCCGCGGTGCAGGGAGATGCCCGCCGCCCGCGCCGCTTCCGCCACGAGGTCGGAGAGCCGCGCGCAGGTGGGATGGCCGAGCGAGACATGGGCCACGCAGCCGGTGCCGAAGAAGCTCTTCTCGCGGGCGAAGGTGCGGTCGATGAACTGGTCCACGAGGACGAAATCGCCCGGCGCCATCTCCTCGCGGAACGAGCCGCAGGCGGAGAGGGCGAGGATATCCGTCACGCCCAGCCGTTTCAGCGCGTCGATATTGGCGCGGTAGGGCACCTCGGTCGGGGAATGGACATGGCCGCGCCCGTGGCGGGGCAGGAAGGCGAGCCGCGTGCCCGCCAGCCGCCCCGTCAGGATCGCGTCGGAGGGCGCGCCCCAGGGCGTTTCGACCTCCTGCCATGTCGCCTCTTCGAGCCCCTCGATCTGGTAGAGGCCCGAGCCGCCGATGATCCCAAGTACACGTTCCATGCGCCGCTCCCCTGTGCCTGTGCCTGTGCTTGTGCCTGAGGCTTTGCCCGCAGCTTACGCAGCGGCGGGCAGGGTGCAACGGCGCGCTGCGATCAGTCGTCGGGGCGTGTCAGTTCGAACACGTCGGTGACGCTTGCGTAGTCACGGTAGCCAAGCCGCGACAGCGCCTGGAAGGTGGTCACGTCGAAACGCCCGTCCACGAGGCAATCCTCGCGGATGTGCACGCCGGTGACCTCGCCGAGGATCAGCCAGTTGTCGGCGCCTTCCAGCTGCAAGATCTGGGTCACGCGGCATTCCAGCGAGGCAGGCGCATTGGCCACGCGCGAGCAGGGGATCGTCTCGCACTCGGCGCGGGTGATCCCGGCGTGGGTGAATTCGTCGGTCTCGGGCGTCAGCGCGGCGGAGGTGGCGTTCATCACGTCGCGGGCCGCGGTCTCCACCACGTTGGCGCAGAAGACGCCGGTTTCGCGGATGTTGCGCAGGCTGTCCTTGGAGGAGGTGGAGGCGAACATCACCTGCGGCGGCACATAGGCGACCGCGTTGAAGAAGGAATAGGGGGCGAGGTTTTCGGACCCGTCCTTGCCCCGGGTCGAGATCCAGCCGATCGGGCGGGGAGAGACGATGGCGTTGAACGGGTTATGGGGCAGCCCGTGGCCGTCCTTCGGTTCGTAGAACATGTGACCTCCGATGGTTTGCCCCCGGTGTAGCGCCATGCTAGGTGCCGTGCCACTGACTTCAGCCAACGGGGCCGCAGGACGCATGTTCACCGTTTCACAGGAACATCCCGAGGACTGGTGGGAGGTCGAGGCGCTGTATGACCTGTGCTTCGCCCCGGGCCGGACCGCGCTGTCGTCCTATCGGCTGCGCGATGGCGTGCCGCAGGTGGCGGAGCTGAGCCGGATTGCCCGCGATGCCGATGGCATCCTCGGCGGGGCGATCCGCTACTGGCCGATCCGGGTGGGCGGGGTGATCTCGCTGCTGCTGGGGCCGGTGGCCGTGCACCCGACGCACCAGGGCGAAGGGCTGGGCGCGCTGCTGATCCAGGACAGCCTGGCGCTGGCGGAGGCGCGGGGCTGGGAACGGGTGATGCTGGTGGGCGATGCGCCCTATTACAGCCGCTTCGGCTTTACCAAGCTCGACGACGTGGTGATGCCGCCGCCGACCAACCCCGACAGGGTGCTGGGCCGCGCGCTGATCCCCGGCAGCTGGGACGGCATAAAGGGCGAGGTGGTGCGCGCCTATTGAGCGCGATCTGCCCGCCGCGCGGGCGTGCCGCTGACTTGTTAACCCGATAAACATTGAAAGCGGCGCTCCTCGGCCCAATCTATCTGTCATGCAGCGGGAGAGCGAGATGCAGCAGATGGAACGCCCGGGCGCGGAGCAGAGCCGTGCCCTGATCACCGACGACACCGCGGCGGCGCTGGATGCGCTGGCCAAGCGATATCGCAACGCGGGTGGCATGGGGATGCAGGTCCTCTCGCTGGTGGGGGGCAAGGCCGAAGGCCTGCTGGACCGGCTGCCGGGCGACGTGCGTGGCCGGCTCGACCGGGCCACGGGGCTGGCGCTGAACGTCGCGGTGAAGGCCGCGCATACATCCCGCGGGATGGTGGGGGACCAGCCCGGCTGGCTCAACACCGTGACAACGACGGCCATGGGGGCGGCGGGCGGCTTCGGCGGGGTCTCGGCCTCGCTGGCGGAGCTGCCGGTCACCACGACGGTGCTGATGCGCGCGATCCTCGGCGTGGCGGCGGAGCATGGCTTCGACCCCTCCGAGGAGAACGTGCAGTTCGACTGTATCGAGGTCTTTGCCGCCTCGGGCCCCTTGGGGGTGAACGAGGCCTCGGACCTCAGCTTCCTGACCGCCCGCTTTGCGCTGAGTGGCAAGACGGTGCAGGGCGTCATCGCCCGGGTTGCGCCGAAACTGGCGGTGGCGATGGGGCAGAAACTGGCGGCCCAGACCGTCCCGGTGCTGGGGGCCGTGGCGGGGGCGGCGACGAACTTCGCCTATACCAGCTACTACCAGGAGGTGGCGCATGTCAGCTTTGGCCTGCGTCGGCTGGCGATCGAGGCGGATGTGCCCTACCCGATCCTCGTGGAGGAACTGCGCGCCCGGGTGACGCGCAAACCCCTGCCACGGCAGAACTGATCGCAGGCCGCAGCGGCGCCCTGTCGGTGTTGCGCGCGGCTAGCCCGGCCCGCAGGGCACCCCCGAACCGCGTACACGTGAAAGGCCCTGTACAGGCTGGTCCCGTATAGGCTGTCCCCGTTCAGACTGGCCTTTGCATTTCCGCCCTTGGGCCGGAGGCCTCGCCGCGCTAGGAAGGGCGCTCTGCTGTGCAAGGGGGAGGCGGCGATGCAATCTTATCTGGCGGGCTTCGGGCTTGGCCTGTCGCTGATCGTGGCGATCGGGGCGCAGAATGCCTTCGTGCTGCGGCAGGGGCTGCGGCGCGAACATGTCTTCTGGATCTGCCTCGTCTGCGCCCTGTCGGATGCGGTGCTGATCGCGGCGGGCGTGACCGGCTTTGGCGCGTTGGCCGCGCGGATCGGCTGGCTGGAGCCGGTGATGACATGGGGCGGGGCGGCCTTCCTGCTGGTCTACGGGGCCTTGGCCTTTCGCAACGCATGGCGTGGCGGCGAGGTGCTGGAGGCCGCGGGGCAGGGCGGGCAGAGCCTTGGCCGGGCGCTGGCCACCTGCCTGCTGCTGACATGGGGCAACCCGCATGTCTACCTCGATACGCTGGTGCTGATGGGCGCGGTCTCGGCCCCCTATGACAAGGCGGGATTCGCCGCGGGCGGGATGAGCGCCTCGCTGGTCTTCTTCTTCTCGCTGGGCTACGGCGCGCGCCTTCTGGCGCCGCTCTTTGCCAAGCCGCTGGCGTGGCGGGTGCTCGACATCCTCGTCGGGCTGGTGATGTGGAGCGTGGCCTTCAGCCTCCTGCGCGGGCAGCTCTGAGCCCCGGTCCTGATCCTGCCAGCACCGCTTCACTAGGCGCGCGTCCGTTTCATTTTCATCTCTGGGGGTTGCCGGAATCGGGCGTTACTGTATGCAGATGACATGGATATGCGCATGTCAAAGACCTCTCGCCTGACCCCGGGCAGTCCGGTTCCGCCGCCGCCCAAACCGGAACAGCGTCCGGTTCTCGGGGTGGCCTACATGGTCATGGCGGGGCTGCTCTTTGTCGGCGTGACGGCGGGGGTACGCTACATCGGCACCGGCCTGCCGGCAGCGCAGGGGGCCTTCATCCGCTATGCCTTTGGCATCATCCTGACGATCCCGGCCTTCTATGTCCTTGCGAAACAACCGCTGACCCGGCGCCAGTGGGGCATGGCGGGGCTGCGCGGCGTGGTGCATTCGGCAGGCGTGATCCTGTGGTTCTACTCCATGGCCCGCATCCCGCTGGCCGATGTGACGGCACTCGGCTACCTGACGCCGATCCTCGTGACCATCGGGGCCGCGCTCTTCATGGGCGAACGGATGGCCGTGCGCCGCATCGTGGCAGTAGGGGTGGGGCTGGTCGGGGCCTGCATCATCCTGCGCCCCGGACTGCGCGAGATCGGGCCGGGGCACCTGTCGATGCTGGTGGCCGCCGTGCTCTTTGCCGTCTCGTACTCTGTCGCGAAGGTGATGACCGACGATATCGGCCCGGTGCCGGTGGTGGCGCTGATGTCGCTGACGGTGACCATCGGGCTGGCGCCTGCGGCGATCCCCGTCTGGCAGGCGCCCACGGGCGAACAATGGGCCGTCCTTGCGGGGGTCGCGCTGGTGGCGACGGCAGGGCACTACCTGATGACGCTGGCCTTCCGCGAGGCCCCGATCACGGTGACCCAGCCGGTGACCTTCCTGCAGCTGGTCTGGGCGGTTCTGCTGGGCGTGCTGGTCTTTGGCGAGCCGATTGACCCCTATGTCGTCTTCGGCGGCGTGGTGATCATCTCGGCCGTGTCTTTCATCACCTGGCGCGAGGCACGGTTGAAGCGGCGCATCACCCCGCCGGCCCCCGCGACGAAGCTATGATCGGGCCTGTCGAATTGGGCCTGCCGGACTGGCCCACTTGCATTGGGCCGGATTGTCGCAGCGGCACCCCCGTGGGACTTGATCCCTGTCAAAGAAGGGTCTGGGACATGGGTCTAGCCTCTCCTCAAAGACAACAGGAAAGGGAACGACAATGTCCAAGGCTCCGCACCAACTTCATGACGACTTCCCGGAATATGCTGCCACGATCACGGCGCTGAAGACGCAGGACACGCATTTCGCGCGCCTGCTGGCCGAATACGCCGAGGCAAACGACAAGATCCATCTGGCCGAAACCAACGTCACGCCGATGGACGATCTGGCCGCCATCGAACTGCGCAAGCAGCGCGGCGCCCTGAAGGACGAGCTTTTCGCCCTGCTGAAGGCCGCACAGCCCGCGGGCTGATCAGCCCACGTCGTAGGGCAGCACGTCCCGCGTGTTCACATCAATGGTCAGCCGCCGCTCCAGCGGCGGCACCGACCGTTGGTGGCAATGCACCCGCTCGCAGATGCGGCAGGAAATGCCGATCGGCTCAAAGGCCTTGGGCTTGCCCAGGTCGAGGTCATCCGCGTAGACGAGCGCCGGCGCATGGGCCACCTCGCAGCCGAGCGCGATGGCAAAGCGGCGCACCGGTGCCCCGAAACTCCCCCCCGATTTCGACACGTCCCGCGCGAGGTTGATATAGCGCACCCCGTCCGGCGTTTCCGCCAGCTGGCGCAGGAAGCGGCCCGGCGTCTCGAAGGCGCGGTGCACGTTCCAGAGCGGGCAGGCCCCGCCGAAGCGCGCGAACTGCAGCCGCGTGGCAGAGTGGCGTTTCGTGATCGTGCCTGCCTGATCGACCCGCACGAAGAAGAAGGGGATGCCCTTGGCCCCCGGCCGCTGCATCGTCGAGAGCCGGTGTGCCACCTGTTCGATGGAGGCGCCGAAGCGGGTTGCCAGCAGCTCCAGATCGTGACGCACCTCCTGCGCTGCGTGGAGGAAGGCGGTATAGGGCATCAGCGCCGCCCCGGCGAAGTAGTTCGCCAGCCCGATCTTGGCGATGGCGCGGCTTTCGGAGGACTGGAAGCGGGCGAGGTCCAGCGTGGCCTCCAGCAGCTTGTCCTGCTCCAGAAGCGCCACCTGCAACAGCAGCTGGAAGGTCTGCGTCTCGGGCGCTGCGCGGTGCGACAGGGTCAGCACGCCCGCCTCGGCATCGAAGCGGCGCAGCACCGGCGTTTCGGCGAAATCCACCGTGATGCCGCGCGCGCCAAGCGCGGTGACGGCCCGCACGCGGATGTTGTGCTCCGGCCCCGTGGGGCTGGCGAAACGTTCCGCCGCACGGTCCACCGCGTCGATGTAATTGTCGCAATAGTGGAAGAAATCGCGCACCTCGTCCCAGGGCGAGGTCTGGCTGCGGGCGTCGTCGCGGCCAAGCGCCTCGTCCAGCGAGGCGAGGCGTTCATGGGTCTGGCGATAGGCGCGGTGCAGTTCGAGGAAGGCCCGGGCGAGGGCGGGCGCGTTGGAGGCGGTCAGCCGTAGGTCCGCCAGCGGCGGGGCGACCTCGGCCAGCACCGGATCGGCCATCGCCTCGCGCATGTCGCTGACCAGCCGCTCGCTGTCGCCGGTCGACAGCTCCGTCACGTCGAAGCCGAACTCCTGCGCCAGCGACAGCACGACCGAGGTGCTGACGGGCCGGTTGTTGTTCTCCATCTGGTTCAGATAGGGCAGCGAGACGCCGAGCTTGGCCGCGAAATCCTTCTGGGTCAGCCCTAGCCGTTGCCGCGTTTCACGCAGCTTGGCCCCGGCATAGAGTTTCTGCGCCATCTCTGTCCCCTCCGCCGCAGCCTGTCGTCCGGGGGTGGCTTTGCAGATTTGCTGCGCCCCGGGTGCCGGAGACGCTAGCTTTGCAAACTGCCGTTAACAAGCGGTTTTGCGCAGGCCGGGGGCGTCAGATCCCGGCCGCGGCGAGGCTCTTTTCGCGCTTGATGACGAGGTAGATCGCGACCAGACCGGCGATGCCACAGGTCATCTGCAACCACAGGAGGGGGAAGGGCGCCTCGGCCCCCTGCAGCAGGATACCGGCGAGGATCGATAGCAGGGCGCCGCCCCCGATCATGATCGTGCCACCAAGCCCCGAGGCAGTGCCGGCGAGGTGCGGGCGCACGGAGAGCATCCCCGAGGTCGCATTGGGCATCGTCAGACCGTTGCCCATGCCTACGAAGATCATCGCACCGAAGAAGGTGAAGGGCCCGCCCAGTCCGACCATGTGCAGCAGGATCGACCCGCCGAGGCCGATCACCATGACGATCGAGCCCCAGATGATCAGCCGGTTCACGCCCAGCCTGGCCGCCAGCCGCGCGGTGACGAAGTTGCCCGCGAAATAGCCGATGGCCGGGGCGCCGGTGAACATGCCGAAGGTCGCCGGGGTCATCTGGTACATCTCGGTCGCGATGTAGGGCGCGCCGCCGAGGTAGGCAAAGAAGGAGCCTGCCGAGAGGGCCGAGGCCATGCAATAGCCCCAGAACCGCGGTGAGGTCAGAAGCTCGGGGTATTCGCGGAACTGCTGGACGAGGGTCAGACCGCTGCTTTCCTTGGTTTCCCCAAGGTCGAAGAAGACCACCGTGAAGAGGCCCAGCCCCATCAGCAGCAGCGCCCAGAAACAGGCCTGCCAGCCGAAGGTCTGATCGAGGAAGCCGCCGATCATCGGGGCGAGCATCGGCACCAGCGACATCCCCATGGTGACATAGCCCAGCATCGAGGCGGCCTTGTTGCGGGAATAGATGTCGCCCACCACGGCGCGGGACAGCACCAGCGAGGCGGCGATGGTGGCCTGCATCATGCGGAAGATCAGGAAGACCGTGATGTTCGGCGCCGCAAGGCAGCCCATCGTCGCCAGGCAGAAGAGCCCGATCCCGCCAAGCGCCACGGGGCGTCGCCCGAATTTGTCGGACAGCGGGCCGATGAAGATCTGCATAACCGCGTTGGTGGCCAGGAACAGCGCCACCGCCAGCTGCATCACGGAGTATTCGGCCCCGAAATGCACCGCCATCGCGGGCAGCGACGGCAGGAAGAGATTGATCGCCATGGCCGAGGCCCCGGCCATCAGGATCAGGGTCGAAATATGCGGGTGGGACCGCCGGTCGAGGTACCGCGATTTAGATGCGTCTGTCATGCAATTCTCGTATGGCGCGCGTGCAGCCTTGTCTATCCCCCGCAAGCTGGGGCAGGGGGTGACTTTGCATATTTGCAATTTGCAAAATGCGAGTTGCCAATGATTTGCAAATATGCCGGATTTCGCTTTGAGCCTGAGCGGCGCTCCACTATGGTCCCGGAAAATCGCACAAGAGCCATGGGGACCCATCATGAAGGATATTCTTCAGGAACTCGACGATCGCCGCAAGATTGCGCGGCTGGGTGGCGGCGAACGGCGCATCGCGGCGCAGCATGCCAAGGGCAAGCTGACCGCGCGCGAGCGGATCGAACTGCTGCTGGATGCGGACAGTTTCGAGGAATTCGACATGTTCGTGGCCCATCGCTGCACCGACTTCGACATGGAGAAGGATCGCCCCTACGGCGACGGTGTCATCACCGGCTGGGGCACGATCAACGGCCGCATGGTCTATGTCTTCTCTCAGGATTTCACCGTCTTCGGTGGCTCGCTGTCGGAAACCCACGCCCAGAAGATCTGCAAGATCATGGACATGGCGGTGCAGAACGGCGCGCCGGTCATCGGTCTGAACGACTCGGGCGGGGCCCGCATCCAGGAGGGGGTCGCCTCGCTCGCGGGCTATGCCGAGGTCTTCCAGCGCAACGTGCTCGCCTCGGGCGTGGTGCCGCAGATTTCTGTCATCATGGGCCCCTGCGCCGGCGGCGCGGTCTATTCGCCCGCCATGACCGACTTCATCTTCATGGTGAAGGACAGCTCCTACATGTTCGTCACCGGCCCCGACGTGGTGAAGACCGTAACCAACGAGGTCGTCACTGCCGAGGAACTGGGCGGGGCATCGACCCACACCAAGAAATCCTCGGTCGCGGACGGCGCCTTCGAGAACGACGTGGAGGCGCTCGCAGAAGTGCGCCGCCTCGTGGACTTCCTGCCGCTCAACAACCGCGAGAAGCCGCCGGTCCGTCCCTTCTTCGATGAGGTGGACCGGATCGAGGCCAGCCTCGACACGCTGATCCCGGACAACGCCAACACCCCCTACGACATGAAGGAACTGATCCTGAAGGTCGCGGACGAAGGCGATTTCTACGAGATCCAGGAAGACTACGCCAAGAACATCATCACCGGTTTCATCCGGCTGGAAGGCCAGACCGTGGGCGTGGTGGCGAACCAGCCGATGGTGCTGGCGGGCTGCCTCGACATCGACAGCTCCCGCAAGGCGGCGCGGTTCGTGCGCTTCTGCGATGCCTTCGAGATCCCGATCCTGACCTTCGTCGACGTGCCGGGCTTCCTGCCGGGTACCACGCAGGAATACGGCGGCGTCATCAAGCACGGGGCCAAGCTGCTCTTTGCCTATGGCGAGGCGACGGTGCCCAAGGTGACGGTGATCACCCGGAAGGCCTATGGCGGCGCTTATGACGTGATGGCGTCCAAGCACCTGCGCGGCGATTTCAACTACGCCTGGCCCACCGCAGAGATCGCGGTGATGGGCGCCAAGGGCGCGACCGAGATCCTCTATCGGTCCGAACTGGGCGATGCCGAGAAGATCGCGCAGCGCACCAAGGACTACGAGGACCGCTTCGCCAATCCCTTCGTCGCGGCCGAGAAGGGCTTCATCGACGAGGTGATCCAGCCCCGCTCGACCCGGCGGCGCGTGGCGCGGGCCTTTGCCAGCCTGCGCGGCAAGAAGCTGCAGAACCCCTGGAAAAAACACGACAACATCCCGCTCTGATCCCATGTCCCGGACCCGCTGGCATATCCTGCGGCAGGACGGCGCGCTGACACTGGCGCGCCAACTGCCCGCGCGCTTCGACCTGAAGGCGGAAACGCTTCTGCCGGGTGGGTCGAAGACCGCGATCGCGCATCAGGTCCGTCAGGACGTCTGGCGTGCGTTGCAGCATATGCGCGGCTTCTCGCCGGTGGTCCGGGTCGAGGACACGGGCGCGGGCCTGCACGTCACCGCCGGTGGGCGGGTCGAGGGCGCCTTTGGCCGCGCGGCCGCCGAAGAGGCGGTGGCCACGCTGCTGGCCAGCCCCGCGCATCGTGCGCGGTGGGTCCGCCATGCCCGTCGCGGGGAGAGGTCCGATGCATAGGGCCGTTGTGACATCTGCCGTTCTCGGAGGGGCCCTCTTTTGGGCGACGGCACCGGTTGCGGGGCAGGAGGACGCCCCGACCGTTCCCTCTGGTCTGGTCCTGCATCTGCAGGAAATCAGGCTGGACGACGCCTCGGAGGGGGGCGTCGTCCGTTTCAGATACGTGGCGGACGGGCTGACCGGTGCCGCCTATGACCGGGTCGAGGGCGACTTTGCCGCGCTCTGCGAGGGGCAGGTTCTGCCCTGGGCGGCGGGGCAGGGAGACCGGCCCGGACAGGCCATCATCTCGCTGGCGTCCTCTGCGGTTGATTTCGGTGTTTCGGCGCCCGATGTGACGCAGTATTTCGAGGCTTTCCGCCTCGAAGAAGGCCGCTGCATCTGGGAGATGTTCTGATGACCGCACCACATATTGCGAAACCCTGCCGGGCCCCCCGGCGGGATGATGCTTTCCCACCACAGGCCGCAGGGACACTGCGAGCCGGATATGAAATCCGCCCGAACTCCGCTATGTTGTCGGCAGGTCGCGATCATGTGACCTCAAACCCGTGGTCGGGGTTCCGTGCCCCCGTGGCCATGGAATACCCGCCCCAGCAACGAAGCAGGAGTATTGGATGTCCAAGAGCATCAAGAGCATCCTCGTTCTCGGTCTGGTCGCCGTCGCAGGCGCCTGCGCGAAACAGGAAGAAGAATACGTCGTGGTCCAGCCCGAGCCGATCTCGATGGAACCCGTCTACACCGGCAAATACAAGTAAGCCGCGTGTGAAGACACCGGGTCCGGCCCTGCGGCCGGACCCGACCCATGGCCTGTCTGTCACCCTGATCTCCGGGGGTGCAGCATGATCAAGCATCGTGGCTTCCCGGGCCGTCTGCCCGGTACGGATTTCCAGTTCACCATCCGCCGCGCCAACCCCAAGGGCGTGACGCCGATCACCAAGCGCGAGCGCTATCGCGACCGCAAGGCCCCCGACCGCCGTGCGGATGCGGGCTTCATGGCGGCGCTCTGGGAACACTTCGGCGCAGAGCCCTTCGAGCGCGGCAACCTCGACGCCGGTCGCCTGTCGTGGCTCTTTGGCCGCGAGGTTGTGGCCGCGGAAGAACCCTTCGACCCCAAGAGCTACGATGCGCTGCTCGTCATCGACGAAGAGGTGGCGCGCCGGTCCTTCCCCGATGTCTTCGCCGATGAGGCAGAGGACTGGGACGACGAGGACGAAGACGACTGGGGTGATGACGAAGACGGGGAGGAATAGGCGTGTTTCTGCCGCTGACCCCCCTTTTCTGGCAAGGAATGGCCCATGCCGCCGCGCCGCGCATTTCAATCTTGGCGCGAGCGATTCTGACGGGCAGCATCACTTATGCTGCAGGGCGTCATTCCTTGTCTGATCAGGGCCTGCGTCCTGCGGCGTGTCTATACCGTTACCCTTCCCCTAAAGGGCGGCCCGGTTCCCCCAACAGCCGGCCGCCCGCCTTTTTCTTCCGTTTCGAGAGACCGAAAGCTCCTGCCACGTCACGCGGCGGGAAAGCGCCTGTGCGCGTCGGTCGGGCGGCAATTTCCCGCCACGGCCAGATCAACTCTATGGAACCGGCAGCGCGTTCGTGTGTTCTATCCCCCAGATACACAATCATTTGGGGTGAGAAACCATGCTCAAGCACGGCAAAAAATGGATCCTGGCAACCGCACTTCTGGGCGGCCTCGCTGCCTGTGGCGACACGCTCGGTGAGCAAGCTGTCATCGGTGCAGGCGTCGGCGGCGCAGGGTCGGCCGTCGCGGGCGGCAGCCTGGCGACCGGTGCCCTCGTGGGTGCTGCGGCCAACGTCGCCTACTGCAACCAGTATCCGCATCGCTGCAACTGATCGCGCTCCGACCCTCCGGTCGGAACCCGGTTCTGCACGTCGAGATCTGAACGCCATCGCGGTGCCTGCCGCGGTGGCGTTTTCGCGTCTAACGGGTGCCCGCTGGCCGGGCCTCCGCGAGGCAGGAACAACCACGCCGGGCGCAACGGCGCCGGGCCGGGACACGAACCAAGACCGGGAAGGGGCATAACATGTTCGACAAAATCCTGATCGCCAACCGGGGCGAAATCGCCTGCCGCGTCATCAAGACGGCGCGCAAGATGGGCATCAGCACCGTGGCCGTCTATTCCGACGCCGACCGCAACGCCTTGCACGTTGCCATGGCGGATGAGGCCATCCACATCGGCCCGCCCCCGGCGAACCAGTCCTATATCGTGATCGACAAGATCATGGAGGCGATCAAGGCCAGCGGCGCGCAGGCCGTGCACCCGGGCTATGGCTTCCTGTCGGAGAACCCCAAGTTCGCGCAGGCGCTGGAGGCCGCGGGCGTGGCCTTCGTAGGCCCGCCGGTCAAGGCCATCGAGGCCATGGGCGACAAGATCACCTCGAAGAAGATCGCGCAGGAGGCCGGTGTCTCCACCGTGCCCGGCTACATGGGCCTGATCGAGGACGCCGAGGAGGCGGTGAAGATCTCGGGCGAGATCGGCTATCCGGTGATGATCAAGGCTTCGGCCGGCGGCGGCGGCAAGGGCATGCGGATCGCGTGGAACGACACCGAGGCGCGCGAGGGCTTCCAGTCCTCCAAGAACGAGGCCGCGAACTCCTTCGGGGATGACCGGATCTTCATCGAGAAGTTCGTGACCCAGCCGCGCCATATCGAGATCCAGGTGCTTTGCGACAGCCACGGCAACGGCATCTACCTGGGCGAGCGGGAATGCTCGATCCAGCGCCGGAACCAGAAGGTCGTCGAAGAGGCGCCCTCTCCCTTCCTCGACGAGGAGACCCGCAAGGCGATGGGCGAACAGGCCGTCGCACTGGCCAAGGCCGTGGGCTATGCCTCTGCCGGGACGGTCGAATTCATCGTCGACGGGTCGAAGAACTTCTACTTCCTCGAGATGAACACCCGCCTGCAGGTGGAACACCCCGTGACCGAGCTGATCACCGGCGTCGACCTTGTCGAGCAGATGATCCGCGTTGCGGGCGGCGAGCCGCTGACCATCACGCAGGACGACGTCAAGCTGACCGGCTGGGCGATCGAGAACCGGCTTTACGCCGAGGACCCCTATCGCAACTTCCTGCCCTCCATCGGGCGTCTGACCCGCTACCGTCCGCCCGAGGAGCAGGCCGCCGGCCCGCTTCTGGTGAACGGCAAGTGGCAGGGCGATGCGCCGTCGGGCGACACGGCCGTGCGCAACGACACCGGCGTCTACGAGGGCGGCGAGATCTCGATGTACTACGACCCGATGATCGCCAAGCTCTGCACCTGGGCGCCGACCCGCGAGGCGGCGATCGAGGCGATGCGCATCGCGCTGGATCGGTTCGAGGTCGAGGGCATCGGGCACAACCTGCCGTTCCTCGCCGCCGTGATGGACCATCCGAAGTTCGTCTCGGGCGACATGACCACGGCCTTCATCGCCGAGGAATATCCCGAAGGCTTTGACGGCGTGACCCTGCCGGAGGCCGAGCTGAAGCGCGTCGCTGCCGCCTGTGCCGCGATGAACCGCGTGGCCGAAATCCGCAAGACCCGCATCTCGGGCCGGATGGGCAACCACGAACGCCATGTCGGCAACGACTGGAACGTCGCGCTTCAGGGCGCCAGCTTCGACGTGAAGGTCGATGCCTCGCCCGATGGCGCGACGGTGACCTTCGATGACGGTACCGCCCTGCGGGTGGCCGGCGACTGGACCCCGGGCGACCAGCTGGCCGAGATGACGGTCGACGGCGCGCCGCTGGTGATGAAGGTCAAGTATATCTCGGGCGGGTTCGGCGTGCGGATGCGCGGGGCCGACATGAAGGTCCACGTGCGCACGCCGCGCCAGGCCGAACTGGCCCAGCTGATGCCCGAGAAGCTGCCGCCCGACACCTCCAAGCTGCTGCTCTGCCCGATGCCGGGCCTCGTCGTGAAGATCGACGTGGAAGAGGGGCAGGAGGTGCAGGAAGGCCAGCCGCTCTGCACCATCGAGGCGATGAAGATGGAGAACATCCTGCGCGCCGAGAAGAAGGCCGTGGTGACCAAGATCAACGCCGCTGCGGGCGCAAGCCTCGCGGTCGACGACGTGATCATGGAATTCGAGTGATCTTCGGGGCCGTCATAACGCCTGCGGGGCCCTGCGCCCCGTGGGCCGGACGGCCCGGAATGGCCGGTCCTGCACCGGCTTGTATTGATCTGCCGGGTCCGGGGGCGCTGCCGTCTTACTGCAGCAGCCGCCGTTCCTGCAGTTCCTGCCGCCGCAGCGGCGTCTTGTCGATGGTGGCGGAGAGCTCGCGCACGGTCAGCGGCTGCGGCTTGCGCAGCGTGACCTGCCCGTTCTTGTCGATCAGCACCACGTTGAACCCGCGCGGGCGCAGTTTGCGCCGCAGCGGGCCGCTGGCGGCGGGGTCGGTATCGGTCAGCACGATGACATCGCGGTCCAGCAGTTCGGCCGGGCGCTCTTCGAGGTTCTCGATCTGGCGCCGGTACTGCGGGTCGTTGGGCGTGTCGGCAAAGACCACCACGGGGCGTTTCTCCCAGAGGAAGCTGTCGAGGTCCGGTGTCTCGCCGGTCCAGAACACGCTGTCTTCCACGCTCTCATTCACGGCGGGTGCCGCGGGCGCGTCGGGCGCAGCCGCGGCGGGCACGCTGGTCGCCTGCTGTGCGGCGGCCGCCAGCGGCGCAAGCACGAGCAGTACGGCACATAGGCATGTCTTCATGGATGTCATGGCCCCTCCTGTCTGTCCGGATATAAGCGCGGACCAAGAAATTACTACGAAAATCCTCTGCGACATTGCGGCAAATCCGCAGGTTAAGCCTCTTCTCACGCCTCGTCCGGCAGGGTGGCGGGGACGGACCGTGGCCCTTGGGGCGCGGCAGCAGAAGGGGCGCAGAGGAATGGAGATCATCCTGCACGCGGGGGCGCATCGCACCGCTTCCACCACGTTTCAGGCCTATCTGGCCGCGAATGCCGCGCAGCTTGCAGGCCACGGCATCGCCGTCTGGGGCCCGCAGCGGACCCGGCGCGGGCTACTGGCGGGCGTCACCGGCGGGCCGGGGGCAGAGCGGGCGCGGGGGCGGATCGCCCTCAACCTCGAAGCCGCGCGGCGCGCGGGCGCCCGGGTCCTCGTCGTTTCGGATGAGAACATGCTGGGCGCGCCCCGCGCCAACCTGCGCGAGGCCACGCTTTACCGCGATGCGGGCGAACGGATCGCGCGCCACGTGGCGGCCTTCGGCTGCCGCCCCCGGCGCATCGCTTTGTCGATCCGCGGGCAGGAGCATTACTGGGAATCGAGCCTCGCCTTCGCGGTGATGCGGGGCCACCGCCTGCCGGACGCGGGTCTGCTGGACCGGCTGGTGACCCAGCCGCGCGGCTGGCGCGCGGTGATCACGGATGTGGCGGCGGCCGCTGGCGGCGCCGAGGTCATGGTGCTGACCCACGAGACCTATGCTGGGCTGCCGGAAAAACGCCTGTGGCACATGGCGGGCCATGCTGTTCTGCCGCCGCTGACCCATGCGCGGGAGTGGCTGCACCGCCGCCCCGATCTGGTGGCCCTGCGCGGCGCGCTGAGGGATCGCGGGGCCGATCCGGCCCGTCTGCCCGAGGGGCAGGGGGTCTGGCGGCTGTTCGACGCGGAGCAGCGGGCGGCACTGGAGGCCGCCTACAGGCAGGATCTCGACTGGCTGCGCGCCGGGGCCGATGGCCTTGCGCGGCTGGTGCAGGAGGATTGGGCCGGGACATTCCTGGTCAGACAGAAGGAGGCGCGGCAGGCGGGGACAACATCCGCCGCGCGGCGAGAGACAAGAGGACAAGCACATGGCACAGACGAAGGACGCATGGCGTAACCTGGCCGAGAAGGAGCTGAAGGGCAAAAGTCCCGACAGCCTCGTCTGGGACACGCTGGAGGGAATTCCCGTTCAGCCGCTCTATACCGCCGAGGACACGGCGGACCTGCCGCATATGGGCACGCTGCCCGGCTTCGGCCCCTTCACCCGCGGGGTGAAGGCGACGATGTACGCGGGCCGGCCCTGGACGATCCGGCAATACGCGGGCTTCTCCACCGCGGAGGAATCGAACGCCTTCTACCGCCGCAACCTTGCCGCCGGTCAGCAGGGCGTCTCGGTCGCCTTCGACCTCGCGACGCACCGCGGTTATGACAGCGACCACCCCCGCGTGGTGGGCGACGTGGGCAAGGCCGGCGTGGCGATCGACAGTGTCGAGGACATGAAGATCCTCTTCGACGGCATCCCGCTCGATCAGGTTTCGGTCTCGATGACCATGAACGGCGCGGTGATCCCGATCCTGGCCTCCTTCATCGTCACCGGCGAGGAGCAGGGCCACGACAAGGCGCTGCTGGCGGGCACGATCCAGAACGACATCCTCAAGGAGTTCATGGTCCGCAACACCTACATCTATCCGCCCGAACCCTCGATGCGGATCATCTCGGACATCATCGAGTACACCTCGAACGAGATGCCCAAGTTCAACTCGATCTCGATTTCCGGCTACCACATGCAGGAAGCGGGCGCGAACCTCGTGCAGGAGTTGGCCTATACGCTTGCCGACGGGCGCGAATACGTCCGCGCCGCGATCAACGCGGGCATGGACGTGGACAAGTTCGCGGGCCGGCTGTCGTTCTTCTTTGCCATCGGCATGAACTTCTTCATGGAGGCGGCCAAGCTGCGTGCCGCGCGGACGCTCTGGCACCGCGTCATGACGGAGTTCGACGCCAAGTCCGAACGCTCCAAGATGCTGCGCACCCACTGCCAGACCTCGGGCGTGTCGTTGCAGGAGCAGGACCCCTACAACAACGTCATCCGCACGGCCTACGAGGCGCTGTCGGCGGTGCTCGGCGGCACCCAGTCGCTGCACACCAACGCGCTAGACGAGGCGATCGCCCTGCCGACGGACTTCTCGGCCCGGATCGCGCGGAACACCCAGCTCATCCTGCAGGAAGAGACCGGGATCACCAATGTCGTCGATCCGCTGGCGGGCTCCTACTACGTCGAGAGCCTGACCGCCGAGCTGATCGAGAAGGCCTGGGCCCTCATGCAGGAGGTCGAGGAGATGGGCGGCATGACCAAGGCCGTGGCCTCCGGCATGCCCAAGCTGCGGATCGAGGAGACCGCGGCGACCCGGCAGGCGATGATCGACCGGGGGCAGGAGGTGATCGTCGGGGTCAACAAGTACCGCAAGGACAAGGAAGACCCGATCGACATCCTCGACGTGGACAACGTGAAGGTCCGCGAAAGCCAGATCGCCCGGCTGACCTCGATCCGCGACACCCGCGATCAGGCTGCCTGCGATGCGGCGCTGGACGAACTGACGCGCCGCGCGCGCGAGGGAGGCAACCTGCTGGAGGCGGCGGTCGAGGCCGCGCGCGCCCGCGCCACCGTTGGAGAAATCAGCATGGCGATGGAGAAGGAATTCGGACGTCACCGGGCCGAGGTGAAGACGCTGGCCGGGGTTTACGGGGCCGCCTACGAGGGCGACGAGGGCTTTGCCGCGATCCAGAAGGCGGTCGAGGACTTCGCCGAGGTCGAAGGCCGCCGCCCGCGGATGCTGGTGGTGAAGATGGGGCAGGACGGTCACGACCGCGGGGCCAAGGTCATCGCCACCGCCTTTGCCGACATCGGCTTTGACGTGGACGTGGGCCCGCTGTTCCAGACCCCGGACGAGGCGGCGCAGGATGCCATCGACAATGACGTGCACGTGGTCGGCATCTCCTCGCAGGCAGCAGGCCACAAGACGCTGGCCCCGCAGCTGATCGCCGCGCTGAAGGAGAAGGGCGCCGAGGATATCCTCGTGATCTGCGGCGGCGTGATCCCGCAGCAGGATTACGACTTCCTCAAGAAGGCCGGCGTGAAGGCGATCTTCGGCCCCGGCACCAACATCCCGCAGGCGGCGCAGGACATCCTGAAGCTGATCCGCGAAGCCCGCGGCTGAGCCCGCCCGGCAGGGCCACCCCCGGGGCGGCCCTGTCCGGAAAATGCACCTTTTCCGGTCCGTTTTCTTCAAAGAAAACGGGCAGGACCGGCCGCAAGGCATATCGCTGCGGCGATGGGACAAGACGATCAGATACGACAAGGGCGGCCTGCGCGAGACGCGGGCCGCCCTTTGACGTCGCAGGCTGCTGTGACCGGCTGCTATAGCCGGGGGATGGGGCTCCGATCCCGGGCGCGGCCCGCTCAGGTCAGCCGGTGCAGGAACCCCGCGAGGTCATCGGTGTGGAAGTGGATATGCTCCGCCTCCATCGGCTCCTCTGCGACATAGACGGTGCGCATCCCCAGCCCGTGCGGCACGGCGAGGTTGCGGGGGTCGTCTTCGAACATCGCCGCCGTCTCGGTCTGGACCCCGTCGAGGGCAAAGACCTTGGCAAAGGCGCCGGCCTCGGGCTTGGGCAGGAAATCGGCGTGCTCCACGCCATAGACCGCGTCGAAGAGCCCGCTCAGCCCGCGGGCCTCGATGACCCGTTCGGCATAGGGGGCGCAGCCGTTGGTGTAGACGATCTTGCGGCCGGGCAGGGCGCGGATGCCCTCGGCCAGCTGCACGTCCACCTCGAGGTGGCTCATGTCGATCTCGTGCACATGGGTCAGGTAGGGCCCGGGGTCCACGTCATGCAGGCGCATCAGCCCGGCCAGCGTGGTGCCATGTTCGCGCCAGTAGAGCTTGCGCAGGCGGTCGGCCTCCGCTGCGTCGACGTTCAGCGCGTCCATCACGTATTGCGTCATCCGCGCCGAGATCTGGTCAAAGAGCCGGGCAGCGGGGGGATAGAGCGTGTTGTCGAGGTCGAAAACCCAGGTCGTGACGTGGGTGAATGCATCTTTTGCCATGGCGAGGACCATACGCCCGGGCGCGGGGCTGGACAAGCTGCCGCCTTGCTCCTGACGCGGTCGCGCACTAACGTGCCCCGATGGACGGAACGATCAGAGAGAAACGCCCGATGAAGCCGGCTCAGAAGGATGCCTATACGCTCATCCTCGAGGCGATCGACGTCGGGCTTTACCGCCCGGGCGATCGGCTGGTGGAAAGCGAGCTGGCGGAGCGTTTCGGCGTGTCGCGCACGCCGATCCGCGAGGCGTTGCAACGGCTTGAGACCCAGTCTCTGCTGACCCGCGACGGGCGCTCGCTGATCGTGGCCTCGCTGGATCATTCGCAGCTGGCCGAGCTTTACGCCGTGCGGGCCGAGCTGGAAGGGCTGGCCGCCGGTCTGGCCGCGCGCCACGCCACGCCCGAGGAAATCCGCGTGCTCTTCGACATGGTGCAGGACGATCGCAGCCTGATCGGCGATCCCAAGGCGCTGTCGCGGGCGAACAAGCGGTTCCACAAGCAGCTGCATCTCGCCTCCCACAACCGCTACCTCGTGCAGCAGCTCGACCTCGTGCACCGCACGATGGCCCTGCTGGCGACGACGTCTCTGGCCGCCGAGGGGCGCGATGCCACGGCGCTGGCGGAGCATGAGGCCATTGTGCAGGCAATCGCGGAGCGGGACGAGGCCAAGGCCTCCGCCGCGCTGCGCGATCACATCTCCAAGGCCTTCATCACCCGGCTGAAGATCGACAGCGGCGAGATCGGCACGACCGGGAACTGATGCCGTCTCAGCCGGTATCGGGCGCGGAATGCCCGTGCTGGGTCTTGTCCCAGTAGAACGGGCAGGCGACCAGCTCGAAAAGCGCCTTGTGCGCGGCGATGCATCCCAGCGGAAAATAGAGCATCATCCCCGGCACCCAGGGGATCAGATGCCTGTGGTCGCGGCCCGAAACCGCGATGATCCCGAGCACGATGTTGAAGCATTCCGTTGCGAAGAAGGCCGTGGCGAGGGCGTGGAACAGCGCGGGCGATGTCATCTCCAGCAGCGGGTGAGGCAGGCCGAAGGGGATCAGCCACATCGACCAGAACACCGGGGCGAGCAGGAACTGCGACAGCGCGCTGAGGAAATGGGCGTTGAAGCCGAGGAACCGCCATGGCCCGAGGTCCCGCAGGAGCCGGTCCGGGCGGCGCATGTGCACGAGGTAGGTCACCATGTAGCCCTTGAGCCAGCGGGAGCGCTGCTTGATCCAGGGCAGGGGGAAGCAGTTCGCCTCTTCCCGGGTGGTGCTGTCGAGGATCTCGGTCCGGTAGCCGCGGCGGTAGAGCCGGTAGCCGAGGTCCGCGTCCTCGGTCACGTTGTGGGCGTCCCAGCGGCCGACCTCCTCCAGCACCGGGCGGCGGATGAAGAGCGTCGTGCCCCCCAGCGGCAGGCCGAGGCCGAGGCGGGCGAACCCCGGCAGCACGACCCGGAACCATGTCGCATATTCCACCGTGAAACAGCGGGCGATCCAGGTCTGGCGGGGGTTGTAGTAGTCGAGCGCGCCCTGAAGGCAGGCGACCTCTGGCGCGGCGTCGCGGAAGTGGCGCGCGACCTTCAGCAACTGGTCCGCTTCCGGGGCGTCCTCGGCGTCGTAGATGCCGATGATGTCGCCCTCGCAGAAGTCGAGCGCGTAGTTCATGGCCCGCGGCTTGGTCTGGGGCCTGCCGCGCGGGACGACCACGGTGCGGAACCAAGGCGGCAGGGCGGTGTCGGCCACCACCTGCCGGGTGAGGCTGTCGTCTTCCTCCAGTACGAGGACGACTTCCAGCAGCCCGCGCGGATAGTCGAGCCGTTGCAGCCGGACAAGGAGGGTCTCGGCGATGGAAGCCTCGCGGAAGAGCGGAACGAGGATGGCGATCCGCGGCAGTTTCGGTGTGTGGCCGGGGCAGGCGAGCGGATGCTGCGGCGGGGGCAGGGCGCGGGGTGCAGGCGGCAGCAGCCGTGCGCCGAGGGCCAGCACGCGCAGCCCCATGGCGAGGGCAAGCGTGAGCAGCGCCCAGAGGCAGAGCGCGGCGAAGAGCGCCCCGGGGCGGAGCAGGGCCAGCCAGAGCGCGCCCATCGGCAGGCCGAGGGCGAAGAGGCTGCGCCCGACTGTGCCGCCCTGCCAGCGGCGGCAGGACAGGGCATCGGGCGTGCAATGGGACATGGCGCGGGCGAGCGTGGCGCGGTGCTGGCGGGCGAGCGTGTCGCGGATCGCCGTCCGGCCACCGATGCGCAGAGGCAGCGCGCGGCAGAGGGGCGGCAGATCGGGATGCGACAGACGCTCGGGGTCGGGGGTGACGAGGACGAGGCGCCCGCCGGTTTCCAGAAAGGGCAGCACCGCGTGCCGCAGGCAGAGGGCGGGTGGCAGTTCCGGCAGGGAGACGGGGCGTCCGCCCTGCGGCTCCCAGAGCGGCAGGTCATGGCTGCGCGCCGTAAGGGTGAGGAGCCGGTCTTCGGACAGGGGGCCATCCGTCAGCAGCAGCGTCTGCAGGTCCGTATCCTGCCACGCCAGCTTGTGCCGCAGGGCGATGACCGCCGAGGCTGGCAACTCGCCGTCCTCCACCAACTGGCGGCCAAGGCTGCGCGCGCCCCGGGGCGGGGCGGCGGATGGAAAGACGGAAACCTCCGACGGCGTCATGCGCATCCTCCGGCGCGAACTCCGGGGATTTGACGGGCAGAAGGTTAATTCATTGAAAACGGATGGTTAACAATGTGTTAACCGCCCCGCGCCGGATACGGGACGCCTAAACGAAAACACCCCCGGAAACCGGGGGTGTCTCTCATTGCCATGTGGCGGGATCAGCTGACCTTGGCCTCGTCCATCGAGGCGGCGAACCGCTCGAAGAGGTAGAAGCTGTCCTGCGGGCCCGGGCTGGCCTCGGGGTGGTACTGCACCGAGAAGACCGGCCGGTCGGTCATGCGGATCCCGCAGTTGGACCCGTCGAAGAGCGAGACGTGGGTCTCTTTCAGGCCCTCGGGCAGGGTCTGGCTGTCGACCGCGAACCCGTGGTTCATCGAGGTGATCTCGACCTTGCCGGTTTCGAGGTCCTTCACCGGGTGGTTCGCCCCGTGGTGGCCGTGGTTCATCTTGACCGTCTTGGCGCCAAGCGCGAGGGCCAGCATCTGGTGGCCGAGGCAGATGCCGAAGACGGGGATCTGGGTCTTGGCCATCACGTCCTGGATCATCGGCACGGCGTAGACGCCGGTCGCGGCAGGGTCACCGGGGCCGTTCGACAGGAAGAGCCCGTCGGGGTTGTGCGCCAGCACGTCCTCGGCGGTCGCGGTGGCGGGCAGGACGGTCACGTCGCAGCCCGCGGAGGCGAGGCAGCGCAGGATGTTGCGCTTGGCACCGTAGTCGATGGCGACGACCTTGTGGCGCGGGGCCTCCTGCTTGCCGAAGCCCTCGGGCCAGGCCCAGCGGGTTTCGTCCCAGCGGTAGGACTGGGCGCAGGTCACTTCCTTGGCGAGGTCCATGCCTTCGAGGCCGGCAAAGCCCCGGGCGCGGGCCACGAGGCCGGCAATGTCGAAGTTGCCTTCGGGATCATGGGCGAGGGCGGCATGGGGCGCGCCCTGCTGGCGGATGGCGCGGGTCAGACGACGGGTGTCGATCGAACCGATAGCAATGCGGCCGCGGCTGGCGAGCCAGTCGCTCAGGCGTTCGGTGGCGCGCCAGTTCGACGGTTCGGTCGGGTCCCATTTCACCACCATGCCCGCAGCCACCGGATCGGCGGTTTCGTCATCCTCGGCGTTGACGCCGACGTTGCCGACATGCGGGAAGGTGAAGGTCACGATCTGGCCGGCATAGGAGGGATCGGTCATGATCTCCTGGTAGCCGGTCATGGCAGTGTTGAAGCAGAGCTCGGCCTGGGTCTCGCCGGTCGCGCCGAAGCCCTTGCCGTAAAAGATGGTCCCGTCCGCCAGTGCGAGGCAGGCAGTCGGCTTCTTTCCATAAGTATGGGGCATGGAGATTCTCCGGGGATGGTGAGGGGCGGCAAATTGGCGCGAAACTATGCAACACCGCCGGAAGGGTCAAGGGGAGGCGGCGCCGGATCTTGACCCCGCTGCATCGCGGCGTGTAGAGGCGCGCGATTGCACGCGGCCTGCGAGGGCAAGTGCCTGATAACCCAAGTTTTGCTGGCGTTTTTTGACCAATTGGACGGGCGTTCTTCGGGAAGCGACGCGCCGTGACCTGCGCTGCGCCGCCGCATATGGTTGCCGGAGCCTTGCCTTTCGCGTAGGGTGGGGCTTCCGAATTTGCCATGGGGATGGGATGTATGGAACTGCGTGAACGGGTCAATTCGGCCCTGAAACAGGCTATGCGCGATCGGGCAGCGGACAGGCTCTCCACTCTGAGACTGATCAACGCTGCCATCAAGGACAAGGACATCGAGGCCCGCGGCGAGGGTAACGAAGACGGCGTCGGCGACGCGGAGGTGCTTGCCATTCTCGGCAAGATGTCCCGCCAGCGTCAGGAAAGCGCCCGGGTCTACGAGGAAGGCGGTCGCATCGACCTCGCCGAGCAGGAACGCTCGGAGATCGTTGTGATCGAGGAATTCCTGCCGCGCCAGCTGAGCGACGAGGAAGTCGCGAAGGCGATCGAATGCGCGATCAAGGACACGTCTGCCTCTTCGATCCGCGACATGGGCAAGGTGATGGGCGTGCTGAAGTCCAAATACACCGGCCAGATCGACTTCGGTTCGGTCGGGCCGCAGATAAAAGGGCGCCTGACCGCCTGAGACCTGCGGGAGCACAGCCTCAAAGGTATGACAAGGGACGCCTTCGGGCGTCCTTTTTCCGTTTCTGGGGGCGGTTTTAGGTTCGGATCAGTCGGAGACCACGGGCCCGCTGCGGCCCTGCCGATGCGCCTCTTCGGTCACCGACATCTCGGGCCCGGCGGTACCATGGCTGATCTCCAGCGTGGAGATGTCGAAATCTTCCAGACAGGTGGCATTCACGCCGTACTGCGTGGGATCCGACCGGCGCTGATGGAACGTATAGATGCCGCAGGTGGGGCAGAAGAAATGCCGCGCCACGCCGGTGTTCCAGCGGTACTCGCTCAATGCCTCCCACGGGGTGTCGAGCGTCAGCTCCTCCAGCGGGACCGTGGCCATGATCGCGTTGCGCCTGCTGCAGAGCGAACAATTGCAGGTGCGGGCCTCGCGGGGCGCGCGGGCGAGGCGGAAGCGGACCTGTCCGCAATGGCAGCTGCCGTGGATTTCGGTCATCGGGGTCTCCTGTCCGGGCCGAGGATAGCGGGACCGTCACGGGGGGCAAGGGCGGCGCGGGGCGGGCGCGAACCACAGGTCAAATTTTCAGCGTGACGCGGCGGCGGGATCGAAACCACGGGGCGGCTTTCTTGACACCCGCAAAGCCGGGTTCCTACGCTGAGGGGGCAAGAGCGGCTGCAAGGGACGAAAACGTCTGGCGCCGGATCGCATCGCGGCACCCCCGCATTACGGGGGCATTCGCGGTCTGCACCACTCACGACTGACACCAGTGCCGGCCCTTCTCCCGGGCCGGACAGGAGATTTGCATGACCGAGGCCCTGATCGCCGCCGGGGACATCCCGGCCCGTGGCTGGAACCTGCTGCGCACCGATGGCATCGCGCCCGGTGAGCGGCTGGAGTTCTGGCGCCACGCCACCAGCACGCTGTTCCCGCCCACGCAGGTCCGGCGCGCCAGTGGCGAGGGCTTCTATGGCCGGATCTCGTGGCAGGAGTTCGGGCGTGTCACGCTGGCGGATATCGTCTCCACCGATATCGAGGTCTCCCGCACCGAGGAGCAGATCGCCAGCGGGGACGACTGGTACGAGGTGAACCTTCAGGTCGAGGGCTCCACCGCCTTCGCGCAGGGCGGGCGGGATGTGGTCGCGCAGCCGCGCACCATGCTGCTCTACGACAGCCGGCAACCCTACCGGATGCTCTTCGAGGGGCATTACCGGCAGCTCTCGCTCAAGGTGCCGCGGCAGGCCCTGCGCGACCGGGTACCGGGGATCGACCTGCTGATCGCGCGACCGATCCCGGCAGATACGCTGCCGGGCCGCTTCCTCTATGACTTTGCCACCACGCTCTGCGATCTGGGGCAGGACAGTCAGGCACAGGCCTTTGCCGGGCGGATCGAGGCCCATGTGATCGACCTGCTGGCCACCGCGCTCTCGGGGCTGGGCGAGGGGGGGCCGCTCTCGGCCGGGCGGCAGGCGCAGCTGGGGCGGGTGAAATCCCATGTCCTCGCCCGGCTCGACGATCCGGAGCTGACCCCCGCCGCCATCGCGCAGGCGCAGCAGATCTCTCTCCGCTCGCTCTACGAGCTCTTCGAGGGGGAGCCGCATCAGGTGGCGCAATGGATCAAGCTGCAGCGGCTGGACCGTATCCGCGCCGATCTCTGCGATCCGTTGCAGCAGGGGCTGCCGATCACCACCATCGCCCTGAAGCGGGGGTTCAAGGATTTCTCGCATTTCAGCCGGGCGTTCCGGGCGCGCTACGGGATTTCCCCGCGCGACTTCCGGAAGAGCCAGCTGCACTGAGGGCCGGCGGGCCGTGGCCTGACGCGGGCGCTGGCCCGCGGGGCGCAGGCATCCGCTGACGGTCAACCTTTCCCGCAGGCGCGGCCATGTTCCGGCTCTGGCTGCGGCGCGGGGCGGGCTGTCTAATCCCCTGAAAACGCGGCGGTCCTGGGCTGACCTTGCCCGCCCGTCACGACACGCCCCACAGAACGGAGTTCCCCATGCGCCTCTGGATCAAGTCGCCGCTGGCCATGATGGCCGATGCCGCCCCGGGCGGGCTGGTGGTCGAGGACGGGCGGATTGCCGAGCTGGTCGGGGCCGAGGGACCCTCCGCACCCGTGGACGAGGTCTTCGACGCCTCGCGCCACGTAATCCTGCCGGGTCTCGTGAACACCCATCACCACTTCTTCCAGACCCTGACCCGCGCCCATCCGGAGGCGATCAACAAGGAGCTCTTCCCTTGGCTCAAGGCGCTGTACCCGCTCTGGGGGCAGCACCTGAACCGGGACCGCTTCCGCCTTGCGGTGCGGCTGGCGCTGACGGAGCTGCTGATGTCGGGCTGTACCACCGCCTCGGATCACCTCTTTGTCTTTGCCGCCGACATGCCCGATGCCGTGGACATCGAGGCCGAGGAAGCGGCAAGGCTGGGGATGCGCGTGGCGCTGACGCGGGGGGCGATCAACCTTGGGACCAAGTCGGGCGGCATCGCGGATGAACGCCTGATGCAGGACTATGACACGGTGCTGTCGGACTGCGAGCGGGTGCTGGGGCGCTACCACGACACCTCTCACGGGGCGATGACCACGGTGGCGCTGGCGCCCTGCGCGCCCTTCAACGTGACCAAACAGCTGATGAAGGACACGGCCCTGCTGGCCGAGAAACACGATTGCCGCCTGCACACCCATCTGGGCGAGACCCATGACGAGGATGACTATTGCCTGCACCATTTCGGCTGCCGTCCGCTCGATTACCTTGAAGAGGTCGGCTGGCTGTCGGACCGGGTCTGGCTGGCCCATGGCATCCACTTCGACGCGGGCGAGATCGGGCGGATCGGGCGGCATCGCATGGGGGTCTGCCATTGTCCGACCTCCAACATGCTGCTGGCCTCGGGGCAGTGCCGGACGAAGGATCTGGAGGCGGCGGGCGCCGTGGTGGGTCTGGGCGTGGATGGCTCTGCCTCCAACGACAATTCCAACATGATGGAAGGGGTGCGGCAGGCGCTGCTGCTGGGGCGGCTGACCTATGGCGCGGCGGCGGTGACACATCACGACGTGCTGCGCTGGGCGAGCGAGGGCTCGGCACACTGCCTTGGCCGCGGGGATATCGGCAAGATCGCGGTGGGCTATCAGGCGGATCTGGCGCTTTTCACGCTGGACGAGTTGCGCTTCTCCGGGGCGGGCGATCCGCTGGCGGCGCTGGTGCTCTGCGGGGCGCATACGGCGGACCGGGTCATGGTCGGCGGCGACTGGCGGGTCGTGGACGGCCAGCCGGTGGGCGTGGACCTGATGCGGCTGCGCGAAGAGCATGGCGCGGCGGCGCGGGCGTTTCTGGAGGCGGTGTGAGGGCGCGGGAACGGAGCGCCGCGTGAGTTGACCTGCCTGCGCCAACGCCTGTGAGACACGCGAAGGGCAGCGCCATCCCGCGGGGTGGCGCGAAAGCGCCGGTCGCCATTGGCGCGCCATTGGTCCGAGCGCCAATGGCGACGGGGGGCGGGTCGGCGCTGCCCGGCCCGAGGCCGGGCGGGACGTCTCTGAGATGTGGGCACTCTGGTGCGGTGATGTTGGAGGGCAGCGACTGCCGGTGGCGATGCAGGGTGTCCTTTTGATGGGCTCTCTGGTGCAGTGCGGACGGGCGCGTGGCCGCTCCCGGGACTGCAGGATATCCCTGTTGCTCAGAGCCCGGACCACCCCGCCACGCATCCCCCGCACGGGCGGACAAGTTTTGGCGCGGTCCCGTCCCAGCCCGCCATCTGGCCCCCCGCAGGTGCCGATGGGACACTGCCGCATCCGTCCGAAGCACCGGCGCTTACCGGGCGGTGCAACCCGGATGACCCCATGAACAGCCCGCAGCGCAACACGCAGGAATGGCAGGTTCTCGACCGCGCCCATTACCTGCATCCCTCCACCGACCATGCCGCCCTGCGCCAGACCGGCGCCCGCGTGGCGATGCACGCCGAGGGCATCCATGTCTGGGACAGCGACGGCAACCGGATGATCGACGGGCTCTCCGGCCTCGGCAACGTGAACCTCGGCTATGGCCGGACCGAGATCGTGCAGGCCGTCGCGGCCGAGATGCAGGATCTCTCCTACTGCCAGTCCTTCTTCAACACGACCCACACCGCGGCGGTGCTCTTGGCGCAGAAACTCTCGCAGATGCTGCCGGGCGATCTGAACCACGTCTTCTTCCAGTGCTCCGGCTCCGAGGCGAACGAGACCGCCGTGCGCGCCGTGCGCCGCTACTGGGACCTGAAGGGCCAGCCGGACAAGCGCCTGCTGATCGCCCGCGAACTGGCCTACCACGGCTCGACCCACATGGCGGCCTCGCTGACGGGCATCCTGCCGATGCACGGGGCCGGGGGGGATATCCCGCTGCCCTCGGTGCACCGCATCAGGACGGCCTACCAGTATCGCAACGGCCCGGACATGACGGAGGAGGACTTCGGCCTCCTTGCTGCCAGCTGGCTGGAGGAGAAGATCCTCGAACTCGGCCCCGAGAACGTCGCGGCCTTCGTGGCGGAACCGGCCCAATCCGCAGGCGGGGCGATCTGCCCGCCGATGACCTATTGGCCCGAGATCCAGCGCATCTGCCGCAAGTATGACGTGCTCCTCGTCCTCGACGAGGTGGTGATGGGCTTTGGCCGTACCGGCCAGTGGTTCGGCGCTGACTACTACGGCATCCAGCCCGACCTGATGCAGCTCGGCAAGGCGATCACCTCGGGCTACATGCCGCTCTCGGCCTGCGTCCTGTCGGACCGGGTCGCGGATGTGCTGATCGACCGGGGCGGCGAATGGGCGCATGGCTACACCTACTCGGGCCACCCGGCCTCCTGCGCCGCCGCGCTGGAAAACATCCGCATCCTCGAGGCGGAGGGCATCGTCACCCGCGCGGGTCAGACGCTGGCGCCCTATTTCGCCGCGAAAATGGAGAGTTTCGCCGATCACCCGCTGATCGGGGACGTGCGCCACGTGGGCCTGATGGGCGGGTTGGAGATCGTCCGCGACAAGACCACCCGCGAGGCCTACCCCTACGAGGCCAAGATCGGGGCCTTCTGCTCAGAGGAGGCGGGCAAACGCGGTCTGGCCTTCCGGGCCAATGGCGATACGATGAGCCTCATGCCGCCCCTGATCATCACCGAGTCCCAGCTGGACGAGGTGTTCGATATCGCACGGGAGGCGCTGGATGCCACGGCCAAGGCCTTCGGCGTGATCTGAACTTCCGAGACCGGACCCGAATGCCCGACAAAGCTCTCTTCTATATCGACGGTCAGTGGGTCGCCCCCACCGGCCCGCAGTCCATCCCCGTCGTGAACCCCGCCACCGAGGAGGTCGTCGCCCGCATCGGCGCCGGCACGCCGCAGGACGTGGATCGCGCCGTCGCCGCCGCGCGGCGGGCCTTCCCGGCCTTCGCGGCCACCTGCAAGCGGGGCCGCGCCATGCTGCTGCGCCGGATCGCCGATGTCTTCGAGGCCCGGCAGGAGGAATTGGCCGCCCGCGTCACGATGGAGATGGGCTCGCCCCGCGATCTCTCCATGTGGATGCAGACCGGCTCCTCGATCGTCTATTTCCGCGAGGCGGCGAATATCCTCGACGGGTTCGACTTTGCCCCCGAAGGGCAGGGCATGGCCGAGACCTCGCGCCTGCGGCTGGAGCCGATCGGCGTCGTCGGGCTGATCACGCCGTGGAACTGGCCGCTGAACCAGATCGTGACGAAGCTCGCCCCGGCACTGGCGGCGGGCTGCACCGTGGTGCTGAAGCCTTCCGAGATCTCGCCCCTCTCGGCGTTGCTGCTGGCCGAGGTGCTGGAGGAGGCGGGCGTGCCGCCGGGGGTCTTCAACCTTGTGAACGGCACCGGGCCGGACGTGGGCTCTGCGATCTCGAAACATCCGGGCATCGACATGGTCTCCTTCACCGGCTCGACCCGGGCGGGCGTGCAGGTGGCCATCGACGCGGCGCCCACGGTCAAGCGGGTGCATCAGGAGCTGGGCGGCAAATCCGCCAATATCGTGCTGGCGGATGCGGACCTCGATCTGGCCGTGAAGGATGGGCTGGCGCGGATCTTCATCAACTCGGGGCAAAGCTGCATCGCCCCCAGCCGGATGCTGGTGCCCGAGACGATGAAGGCCGAGATGCTGGAGCGGCTGGTGGCCGGGGCCGCCAATGTTGTCGTCGGCGATCCGACCGAGGACACGACCACCATGGGGCCGGTCAGCAATGTCGCGCAATTCGACCGGGTGCAGGCGATGATCGGCAAGGGGATCGACGCGGGTGCGACGCTGGTGCTGGGGGGCCTCGGTAAGCCCGAGGGGCTGAACCGCGGCTTCTATGTCCGGCCCACGATCTTTGCGGATGTGACCAACGACATGGAGATCGCCCGGCAGGAGATTTTCGGCCCCGTGCTCTCGGTCCTGACCTATGCGGATGAGGACGAGGCCGTCGAGATCGCCAACGACAGCGACTATGGCCTTGCGGGCTATATCTATTCCCGCGACATCGGCCGGGCCAATGCGCTTGCTGACCGGCTGCGGGCGGGGCGGATCTTCATCAACAATCCGCCCTTCGATTTCAACGCGCCCTTCGGCGGGTACAAGCAATCCGGCAACGGGCGGGAACTGGGCGAATTCGGGATGCGCGATTTCCTCGAAGTGAAGGCCGTGCTGGGTGCGCGCCCGGCGGAGGGCTGAGCATGTCCGAGGCGCCGATCGACCTTGTGATCGAGAACGCGGGCAAGACCTTTGCCACGCCGAAGGGTCCGTTGCAGGCGGTGGCGCCGGTGAACCTGAAGGTCGCGCGCGGCTCCTTCGTGGCGCTGATCGGGCCCTCGGGCTGCGGCAAGTCCACCCTGCTGCGGATGATCGCGGGGCTGGAGGCGCCCGACGCGGGCGGCGGTCTGCGCATCCGGGGCAAACAGCCCGAGGCCTTCCGTGCCGAGGGCGGGCTTGGCATCGCGTTTCAGGATGCGGCCCTGCTGCCGTGGCGCTCGGTCTATGCCAACGTGGCCTTTCCGCTGCAGGTGCTGGGCCGTAAGGTGAAGCCCGAGGACGCCCGCATCCGCGAGATGATCGCCCTTGTCGGCCTCGAAGGCTACGAGGAGGCGCTGCCGTCGCAGCTTTCGGGCGGGATGCGGCAGCGGGTGGCGATTGCGCGGGCGCTGGTGACGCAACCCTCGGTCCTGCTGCTGGACGAGCCCTTCGGCGCGCTCGACCAGATCCTGCGGCGGACGATGAACATCGAGCTTCAGCGGATCTGGGCGGCACAGCAGACCACGACGCTGCTGGTGACCCACGGGATCGACGAGGCGGTGTTCCTCGCGGACGAGATCGTCGTGATGGCCGCCAAGCCCGGCCGGATCGCGGAGGTGGTGAAGGTGCCCTTCGCGCGGCCCCGCGGGCCGGAGCTTTTCGCCGCGCCGGAGTTTCATGCGCTCTGCGAGGCGCTGATGCACAAGCTGCATCCGGAGGTTGCGGGGGGCTGAGGCCGCGCGCCGCACGAAATGGATGGTGCCCCGGCGCACCTCTGGGGTGCCCGACGCCAATAGGACGAGCCACGACATGTGATCTTGCGCGCCTGCGAAACCGAAGGGGCGCGCCCGCCCTCCGGGCAGGCCGGGCGCGGCCCGGACGCGGGGCGTCCGGTCGGTGATGGGCTGAGAGCGTGGGTCTCTTGGCCCAAAGGCCAAAGCGGTGCTCGGTGAAAGAAAGCGCGGGCTCCCCCGCGTCAGGCCTGGCCCTTCAACCACTCAATCTCGATGAAGGCCCCGCCGGGCACCTTCAAATAGGCCGCGCGGCCGCCGGGCCAGTCGATCGGTGCGCCGATGACCTCGGCCCCGGCCTCCGCGCACTCCGTCAACGCCGCGTCGAAATCCGCAACGTGGAAGGCCACATGCCCCGCACCGGGCCGCCATGGCGCCGCATCGGCGGCCATCGCCCCGCCCGCGCGGTGAAAGCAGATCAGCTCCAGCACCACGCCGCCCGCAGGCCCGCGCATCTGGACGAAATCGCAGCTCAGACCGGCCTCGCCCGCCATCACGGCGATGTCGGTCATGCCGTCCTCGCGGACCTCGACGGCGTAGCCAAAGACCGTCTCGAAGAACGCCACCGCAGGGTCCAGCGCAGCGACGCTGAGCGAGGCGTGATGCAGCCGGGCGCCGATCACACCCGCACCTTGCGTTCCAGCGCGCCCACGATCTCGTAGACCGCGACCGAGATGACGATGGAAACGACCGCTCCGGCCCAGACCATCTCGTAGTCGAGCCGCGCGCGCGCCATGTTCAGAAGGTTCCCCAAGCCGATCCCCGACAACAGCCATTCCGCCACCATGACCCCCAGCAGCGCCTGTGGCGCCACCAGCCGGGCAGCGGCAAAGAGATAGCTGATCGAATAGGGAATGGCGATATACACCAGTTGCTTGACCCGCCCGCCGCCATAGACCTGCACGAGGTCATTGGCCGCCCGCGGGATGGTCGAGAAGCCCTGGTTCAGCAGCACGTAGGCCGGGAAGAAGACGACCAGCACCGCCATGAAGACCGAGGCGGTGACCCCGCGCCCGAACATCAGCACCACGAAGGGCACGAGCGCCACGAGCGGCATGTTCTGCAACACCATCGCCACCGGCAGCAGCGCCCGCGCCAGCGTCGGCGCAAGGATCGAAAGCGCCGCGAGGAGGAAGGCGAACGCCAGCCCCGCCAGCAACCCCAGCCCCGCCATGGGCAGGGTCTGGCCGAGGGCGGCAAAGAGATCGCGCCAGCCGCCGTCGAGCACGAAGGCGAGCGTGCGAAGTGGTCCGGGCGCGACGATCGGGTTGATCCCCGTGAGCCACAGCCCGAGGGACCAGAGCGCGAAGGGCAGCACCGCGGCCACCATTGCCAGAGCCCAGACCCGCCAGCGGGCCCCGGGGGCGGGCGCGGCAGGGCGGGCAGCCGCCATGGTGACGGCGGAGGTCGAGGTGGCCAGCCGCCGTGCGGGCAGCAGGAAGGCCACGAAGCCTGCAAGCGCGATCAGCGAGGTGGCGATGCCGATGCCCCAGAGCCGGGCGGGAATGCCCTGCGGCAGGGCGGCAAGGAGGAAGGTGCCAAAGCCCCAGCGGGCGCCGGAGCCAAACTCCCCCAGCACGGCCCCCAGCACGGCGAGGGGCGCGGCCACCCGCAGCCCCGCCAGCAGCGAGGGCAGGGCGCCGCGCAGCCGCACGTAGCGCATCAGCTTGCCCGGCCCCCCGCCATAGACGGCGACAAGATCGGCCAGCCGCGGGTCCACCTCCTTCAGCCCCAGCAGGCAGGTGGACATGGCGGGGAAATAGACCATCAGCGCGGCAAGGATGATCTGTGGCCAGTTGCCCTGAAAGAAGATCACCAGTAGCGGGCCGATGACGATGGCCGGCATGGCGAAGATCGCGATGTTGAGGCCCCGGCAGGCCAGCTCCAGCGCGGGCGAGAGGCAGAAGACGAAGGCTGCCAGCAGGGCCGCGGCGGTGCCGATCAGGAACCCCAGCCCGGCCGAGCGCAGGGTGCTGAGGCCGTGGAGCCAGTAGAGCTCCCGGTCGGTCCAGAACTGGCCGAGGATGCGGTCGGGCGGGGGCAGGATGAAGCGGCCCCAGTCGGTCGTATGGCCGACGTATTCCCAGAGCGCGAAGAGCACGAGCGTCCCGATCAGGATGCGGAGCGGGGCCTGCCGGTCACTGCTGGGGGTCATGGGTCGTCCTTTGCCTGAGACGCGCCGCCAGCCTGCCATCCCCCGGATGGCCGGGCAATGGGCCCGGGAATGGCAGGCTGGCGGCGCATGGGAAAAGTGAAGCCTGTTGCTTGATCAGACGCCAGTTGGGGCACTGGTCCGGCGTGGCGCAAAAATATGCCTGTCCGTGCGTGGGTTTGGCGGGTTTGTGGCCGAGACATGCGCGGTACGGGCGGCGGCATCTGCCTGCCGTGCGGGGGGCGAAGCGCAGGCCTCAAGGCACGGGGCGAGGACTGGGGGCAGGGGGTGTGATGCTGTTAGATATTACGTGTCAGTGGCTTACGAGGTTTTTGCGCGTCATGCCCGCGCCGCGAGGATGGTCTCGCCCGGCAGGCATTCCGGCCTGCCGATGTTGTGCTGCGGGGCGGGCGGGACTGTCCTTGCAGGGCCTCTGGGGCGGCGCATCGGGCCCGGTTTTGCCTGCATCCGGTTTTGTTGACTTGGCCCCCGGCGGCTTTCCTAATCAGCCCAGAGACTGCGCAGGCCCCCGGTCAGAGCCGGGAGAGCAAGGCGCCATCCGTCACAGGGAGAGACCCGATGAAATCCATGATGTCCCGCCGCGCTTTCACGCGCACTGCGCTCGCCGGCCTTGCGGCCGCCCCCTATGGAGGGCTGATCCGCCCGGCCCGCGCCGCCGACCTGACCGAGGTCTCCTTCCAGTCGATCTGGATCAACGACCCGGAGTTCAGCGGCTACTACATCGCCATGCAGGAGGGCTACTACGCGGAGGAAGGGCTTGAGATCAATTACCTGCCCGGCGGGCCCGACGTGATCCCGCAGGCCTCGCTGCTGACCGGCAAGGCGGATATCGCCCTGACCTCGACCATCGAATGCGCCGAGGCGATCGTGAGCAAGGGCGCCAAGTTCAAGGTCGTGGGCGCGCAGTTCCAGAAGAGCCCGGACAGTATCATCAGCCTCGAGGAGACCGGCATCAAGACGGTGCAGGACCTCGTCGGCAAGACCGTCGCCTGTCCGCCGCTGAACGCGGGCCCCTTCGAGGTGCTGCTGGAGCTGAACGGCGTGGCCAAGAGCGACGTCACCATCGTGCCCTACACCTTCGATCCCACGCCGCTGGCCGCGGGTCAGGTGGATGCGGTCATCGACTTCATGACCTCGCTACCCTTCATCGTCGAGCAGACCTCGGGCAAGAAGACCTCCTTCATCCTCTTCTCCGACGCGGGCATGGCCTTCGGGCAGGACCTCGTCACCGTGAACGAGGATTACCTCGCCGAAAACCGCGAGAAGGTGGTGGGCTTCCTCCGCGCCAGCCGCAAGGGCTGGCAGGACGAATTCGCCGACCCCGAGAAATACGGCAAGATGTTCGAGGAGACCTGGTACAAGGGCAACGGCTATACCCCCGAGGCGACCAAGTTCCACGCCAACATCCAGATCCCGCTGATGGATCACCCCAGCGGCGTCTTCTCCATGGATGATGCCTGGATCGACGCCTCCATCGCCTCGCTGGCGAAGATCGGCATCGAGGCGCCCCGGGACATGTTCGATCCTTCCCTGCTGGACGAGATCTGATAACAGATCTGCATGACTGATACATCCTCTGCCCTCTTCACGCCCTTCACCACGCGGGGCGTGACCTTCAAGAACCGCATCGTCGTCTCGCCCATGTGCCAATACGCGGCCGTGGACGGCCATGCGACGGACTGGCATTTCGAGCATTACGCGCGCCTCGCCCTTGGCGGGGTGGGCGGCTGCGTGGTGGAAAGCACCGGGGTGCTGCCGCAGGGGCGGATCACGCCCGGCTGTCTGGGCATCTGGTCCGATGACCATGTGAGCGGCCTGTCGAAGATCGTGGAGATCTTCAAGCGGCAGGGCGCGGCCATCGGGCTGCAACTGGGCCACGCCGGGCGCAAGGGATCGTCCGCGACGCCGTGGGACGGCGGGCGCGGCCTGCCGGAGGGCGACCCGCAGGGCTGGGTCTGCGAGGCGCCGTCGGCCATTTCCTACGACGGCGAACGCCCCGCGCCCCTTGCGCTGACGGTCGAGGAGATCGCCGGCATCGTCACCGCCTTTGCCGAGGCCGCGAAACGCGCCGTGGCGGCGGGCTTCGACTTTGTCGAACTGCACGGCGCCCACGGCTACCTGATCCATTCCTTCGTCTCGCCCGTGTCGAACACCCGCGAGGACGCCTATGGCGGCAGTGCCGAGAACCGGATGCGTCTGCCGCTGGAGATCGCCGCCGCCGTGCGCGCGGTGCTGCCGGAAGAGATGCCGCTCTTCTACCGCGCCTCCTGCATCGACCGGCTGGGGGACGAGGGCATCCAGCTGGAAGATACCGTCGAACTGGCCAAGCGGCTGAAGGCCGTGGGCGTCGACGTGATGGATTGTTCCGGCGGGGGCGTGCTGCTGCGCACCAATCCCGGCCAGATCAAGGAAGGCCCCGGCTTCCAGGTGGGCTTTGCCGAACGCATCCGCGCCGAGGCGGGCATCGCGACCATGGCCGTGGGCGGGATCACCGATCCCGCGCAGGCCGAGGAGATCGTGGCGCAGGGCCGGGCGGACCTCTGTGCGCTGGGCAAGGAGATGCTGGCGGACAGCAACTTCGCCCACCGTGCGGCGCTGGCGCTGGACATCGAGAAACCCGATTTCGTCCTGCCGCAGCGCTACGCCTTCTACCTGCAGTTCCGGCCCCGGGCATGAACCCGCGGCCCCGCGGGGGGAGGGGGCTTGCACCGCCCTTGCGGGCGCTGGTCACCAGCGTCTCGATCGGGGGCAGGGGATGAGCGCGCCTGTCCCGGGGCTGCCCTCGGCACCGCTGGGCCGGACGGGGCTGACGGTCTCGCGCATCGGCTTTGGCTGCGCGCCGCTGGGGGATTTCTTCGACCGGCTGGACGAGCGCCAGTGCCTCGACACGGTGGCGGCCGCCCATGCGGCGGGCGTCACGCTCTTCGACGTGGCGCCGCATTATGGCAACGGGCTGGCGGAGCACCGGCTGGGCACCGCGCTGCGCGGCATGGACCGGGGGCGGGTCGTGCTCTCCTCCAAGGTCGGGCGCTACATGGTGCCGGAGCGCGGGGCAGGGCCCGCACGGGGCTTCGCCGGCGGGTTGCCGCACCGGGCGGTCTTTGACTATAGCCACGACGGCACCCTGCGCGCGGTGGAGCAATCGCTGCTGCGGCTGGGGACGGATCGGCTGGACATTGCGCTGATCCATGACGTCGATGACTGGACCCACGGGGCCGAGGGCGCCGAGGCGCGCTTCGCGGAGGCCATGGCCGGTGCTCTGCCCGCGCTGGAGCGGCTGAAGGCCGAGGGCGTGGTGGGCGCGATCGGGCTGGGCCTGGACGATCACGTCTTTGCCGAGCGGTTCCTGCGGGCCGGAGATTTCGACGTGCTGCTGCTGGCCGGGCGCTATTCCCTGCTGGAGCAGCCCGCCGCCGCGACGCTGCTGCCGCTGGCGGCGGCGCAGGGGGTGGGCGTGATCCTCGGCGGGGTCTTCAACTCGGGCATCCTCGCCACCGGGGCGGTGGCGGGCGCGCGCTACAACTACGACCCTGCGCCGGAGGAGATCATGGCGCAGGTGGCGCGGATCGAGGCGGTCTGCGAAGCCCACGGCACGCCGCTGGCCGTGGCGGCGCTGCACTTCGCGCTCGGCCATCCGGCGGTTGCAAGCGTGGTGCTGGGGGCCGTCCATCCGCAGGAGGTGAGCCGCAACATCGCGGCGCTGGAGGCGGTGCCGCCGCCTGCGCTCTGGTCCGATCTGCGGGACGCGGGGCTGATCGCGGAGACGGCCGTCCTGCCATGCGCGGGGCCTTGAGCGGGGTCGTGATCGCGGGCTGACGTGGCGCGGCTCTGCGTCAGGCGCCACCTGTCACGGTGCTGTCAGAACGATCATCTTTGCGCGAGCGGATCGGCGGATATCTGCTCTTCCCTTCCCTGCGCGCCCGGGATCGGTAATGTGTTTCCCGTCCGACAAGAGGGGGAACCGCGGTCAGCATGAACGTCGAGCTGAGGAATTTCACGTATATCACGGCGCTCGTGCTCATGCTCGGCTGGCTTCTGCACATCGGCAAGGCGGTGCTTCTGCCGGTGATGCTGGCCATGATCGCGCTCTACATCGTCACCTCCGCCGCAAGCCGCCTGCAACGGGTGCCGCTGCTGGGGCGGCTGTCGGCGCCGCTGCGCCGGGCGCTGGTGCTGCTGCTCTTCGCGGCCATCGTGGGGCTGGTGATCACCTACCTCGTCAGCACGCTGAGCCAGGTCGCCTCGGTCCTGCCGCGCTACGAGAGCAACCTGAACGCGCTCGTCACCCGCACGGCACGGATCCTCGGGGTGGACGACGAACCCACGTGGGAGACGATCCGCGATGCCACACTGGGGCAGATCAGCCTGCAACAATGGGTCACCCCTGTGATCTACTCGGTGCAGGGCCTCAGCGGGATGCTCTTCCTCGTGGTGCTCTACTCCTTCTTCTTCATGGCCGAGCGGGGGCGCATGGCCTCCAAGCTGCTGCTGGCGCTGAACGATCAGGAGAAAGGCAAGCGGGCCCTGGCGATCCTCGCGCGGATCAACGCACGGGTGGGGGAATACCTGTCGGTCAAGACCGTGGTGAACATCATCCTCGGCGTGCTCTGCTTCGTGATCATGTATCTCTTCGGGCTGGAGTTCGCGCTCTTCTGGGCCATCCTGATCGGGCTGCTGAACTACATCCCCTACATCGGCTCTATGATCGGGGTGATCTTCCCGGTGCTGCTCAGCCTCGCGCAGTTCGGCAGCTTCGGCTGGGCGGGGGCGCTGGCGATCCTGCTGACCACGGCGCAGATCGGCGTGGCCTCCTACCTTGAACCGATGATGATGAGCCGGGCCTTCAACCTCTCGCCCTTCGTGGTGCTGCTGGCCCTTGCCTTCTGGAGCGCACTCTGGGGCCTGTCAGGGGCGATGCTGGCGGTTCCGCTGACCGCGACGCTGATCATCGTGCTGGCCGAAATCCCGCCGACGCGGCCCGTGGCGATCATGCTTTCGGCGAACGGCAAGGTGTAGCCGCACAAATTTTCCTTACGCGGGGGAGGTTTACAAAACTGTCACCCCAGCGTCATCCATGCATCACCGAACGCGCTGATACCTCCGGCAATCTTTTCAGGAGGCAATCATGCTCAAACTCGCGACGGTTTCCACGATCGCATTTTCGACCATCGCCGGCTCGGCCATGGCTCAAACCGACATCAGCTGGTGGCACGGGATGGGTGGCCGCAACGGTGAGGTCATCAACGAGATCTCCCAGCAGTTCAACGACGCGCAGGACGCCTGCAAGCTGACCCCGCTGTCGCGCGGCACCTACGAAGAGGCGCTGTCCTCCTCGATCGCGGCCTTCCGCTCGGGCGAGCAGCCCAACATCGTGCAGGTCTTCGATGCCGGCGCCGCCACGATCATGAACGCCCCCGGCGCCGTGATCCCCGCCGAGGACCTGATCCTCAACGCGGGCGAAGAGTTCAGCCGTGACGATTTCATCGCCGGCGTCCGGAACTTCTACGCCGACAGCGAAGGCAAGTTCGTGGGCATGCCCTTCAACTCCTCCGCGCCGATCATGTACATGAACACCGAAGCCTTCGAGAAGGCCGGTGTCGAAGCACCCAAGACCTGGGAAGACTTCGAAGCCATCGCGCCCAAGCTGAAAGAAGCCGGTTACATCCCGATGACCGCCTCGCAGCTGACCTGGATGATGGTCGAGAACTTCAAGTCGCGGAACAACCAGCAGTTCGCCACGAACAACAACGGCTATGACGGCGTCGACGGCACCCAGCTGATCGTCAACGACGAGAACACCGTGATGATGTTCGACAAGCTGAAAGCCTGGGCGGACGAGGGCCTCTACGGCTTCTACGGCGCAGGCTGGGGTGACAACCTCAAGCCATTCGAAGAAGGCAAGGTTGCCATGTGGATCGGCTCCTCGGGCTCCTTCGGTGGCCTGCAGAAGTCGGCCCAGATGCCCTTCACCGCCGATTTCATGCCCTACTGGGGTTCGATCGAAGGTGCCGGCACCCAGTCGTTCATCGGCGGCGCGGCCCTCTTCGCGATGGCCGGCAAGTCGGATGAAGAGAACGCCTGCACCGCGCAGTTCTTCTCCTTCCTGACCTCGCCGGAAGTGCAGGTCTACTGGCACGAGAACACCGGCTACGTGCCGATCACCGAAGCCGCCTACGAGCTGGCCAAGGAAGAAGGCTACTACGAAGAGAAGCCGGTCGCCGAAGTTGGCATCAAGCAGCTGATGCTGCCGGGTGGCGAATGGTCCAAGGGCTACCGCCTGGGCTTCTACCCGCAGATCCGCTCGGTCATGGAACGCGAGTTCAACCGCATCTTCTCGGGTGAAACCACCCCCAAGGCCGCCTTCGACACGATCCAGCAAGAGGGCGACGCCCTGCTGGCCCGTTTCGCCAAGACCAGCGGCTGATCTGACGATCTCACACGAGGGAGGGCTCCGGTGACCGCACCGGGGCCCTTCCGGCATTCCGAAAGGGCCGCGCGCGACGCGGCCAGACGCAAAGGCGCTGCCCCGTGACCGATACACCGATGACATTGCCGCAAAGCCCGGGCCTGATGGCGCGGTTGCGCGGCTTCTGGGAGGGCTCCTCCCGCAATCCCGCCAAGCGGGTCCAGTTCGACCGCCCGTTGACGCCGTGGCTCTTCGTGCTGCCGCAGCTGCTGATCGTGGCGATTTTCTTCTACTGGCCCTCCGTGCAGGCGGTGACCTCCTCCTTCTACCTCGAGGACCCCTTCGGTTTCGGCTCCACCTTCGTCGGCATGGACAACTACACCGATGCGATCTCTTCGCGGGAATACCGCCGGATCGCGGGCTTCACGGCCTTCTTCGCGGTCATGGTGACGGGGCTGTCGCTTTCCATCGGGCTGCTGCTGGCGGTGAAGGCGGACAAGGTCATCCGGGGCGCTTCGGCCTACAAGACGGCGCTGATCGCGGTCTATGCCATCGCGCCGCCGGTGTCGGGGCTGATCGGGATGATGTTCTTCGACATGCACATGGGCCCCTTCACCGAGATGGCCGCATGGTTCGGCTACGAGATGAAGGTGGGCATCAACTACAACGACACCGCCTTTGCCCTGATCCTCGTCGCGGTGTGGAAGCAGATCCCCTACAACTTCATCTTCTTCCTGTCGGGCCTGCAATCGGTCCCCGTCTCGGTCCGCGAGGCGGCCCTGATCGACGCGCGCTCCGGCTGGCGGCGGTTCAAGGACATCGTGCTGCCGCTGCTGGCGCCGACGGCCTTCTTCCTGCTGATCATCAACATCACCTATTCGCTCTTCGACACCTTCGCGATCATCGACGTGATGGTGAAGGACAAGCCGGCGAACAACCCGATGACGCTGGTCTACAAGGTCTACCTCGACGGGTTCAAAGGCAACGACATCGGCGGCTCTTCTGCCCAGTCGGTGATCCTGATGGTCGTGGTGGCCGCGCTGACCGTGGCGCAGTTCCGCTTCCTTGAACGCCGCGTGCACTACGGGTGACATGATGCAGAGAATAAAACCCTTCGACCACCTGATCCTGATCCTCGGCGCGCTCTTCCTGTGCATGCCGGTGGTGATGGCCTTTGCCTCTTCGACCCACACCGCGATCGACATCCATTCCAACGGGCTCTACGTGATGCCCGGCAGCAACGGGGCCGAGACCTATACCAAGGTCCTGACAAAGCGCGGCGGCTTCACCGGCGAGGTGACCGGCCTGACCATGCTGATGAACTCCATGATCCTCGGGGTCGGCTTTGCCGTGGGCAAGATCGTCCTGTCGATGATGGCGGCCTATGCGCTGGTCTACTTCCGCTTCCGCTTTGCCACGCCGATCTTCTGGGTGATCTTCACCACGCTGCTGCTGCCGCTGGAGGTGCGCATCATGCCCTCCTATCAGGTGATGTCCGAGCTGAAGCTGCTGAACACCTACCAGGGCCTGATCGTGCCGCTGCTGGCCTCGGCCACGGGCACCTTCTTCTTCCGCCAGTTCTTCAAGTCCGTGCCGGACGAACTGCTGGAGGCCGCGCGGATCGACGGGGCAGGGCCGGTGAAATTCTTCATCGACATCCTCGTGCCGCTGTCGCGCACCATGATGGCGGCCATCTTCATCATCATGTTCATCTATGGCTGGAACCAGTACCTCTGGCCGATGCTCATGACCACGGACGAGAGCTTCTTCACCCTGATGCGCGGGATCAAGACGATCCTTCAGGTCTGGGTCGGCAGCCAGATCCCCGACTACAACGAAGCCTTTGCCCTTGCCGTGCTGGCCATGGTGCCGCCCCTCGTGGTGGTGCTGGTGTTCCAGCGCATGTTCATCAAGGGCCTGACGGAAAGCGACAAGTGATGGGCCAGATTTCCTTCAAATCCGTGGGCAAGACCTACGCCGGTGGCGTGACCGCCGTCTCTGACGTGACCCTCGACGTGGCCGAGGGCGAGTTCATCGTCCTCGTCGGCCCCTCGGGCTGCGGCAAGTCCACCCTGCTGCGCATGGTGGCCGGTCTCGAAGAGATCACCGACGGCGAGATCGACATCGCCGGCCGCGTGGTGAACCGGCTCGACCCGGCGGACCGCGACATCGCCATGGTGTTCCAGAACTATGCGCTCTACCCGCATATGACGGTGAAAGAGAACATGGCCTATGGCCTGAAGAACCGCCGCACCCCCAAGGCCGAGATCGAGGCCCGCGTGGCCGAAGCGGCCCGGATGCTGGAGCTTCAGCCCTATCTCGACCGCAAGCCGCGCGCGCTTTCGGGTGGTCAGCGTCAGCGGGTCGCCATGGGACGCGCCATCGTGCGCCAGCCTGCCGCCTTCCTCTTCGACGAGCCGCTTTCTAACCTCGATGCCAAGCTGCGCGTCTCGATGCGGATGGAGATCCGCAAGCTGCAGCGCCGGATCGGGACCACCTCCCTCTACGTGACCCACGACCAGCTGGAGGCCATGACCCTGGCCGACCGCCTCGTCGTGCTGAACGGCGGCAAGGTGGAGCAGATCGGCAAGCCGCTGGAGGTCTACCACCGCCCGGCCTCGACCTTCGTGGCCAGCTTCATCGGCTCGCCTGCCATGAACCTGCTCGACGCCCGCGTCGAGGGCGGTCAGGTCTGGCTTGGCGGTGCCGCCATGGGCCCCGCGGGCCGCGCCGAGGGGCCGGTCACGCTGGGCATCCGGGCCGAGGACCTGCGCCCCGCGCCGGCCTCGCAGGGCGTCGCCCTGAAGGTGGAGCACGTGGAGGAACTCGGCTCGGGCCGGGTGGTGCATGGCCACGTGGACGGCCAGACGCTGGCCGTGTCCATGGCCCCGGGCCTGTCCATCGGCGACGTGCTGCATGTGGCCGCCGCACCCGAGGCGCTGCATCTCTTCGACACGACCACCGGGCGGCGGATCGAGACCCGCACCCGCACGGCGGAGCTTGTCCAGTGATCACCAAGACCGTGGCGGAGCTGCTGGCTCCGCCCCTGCCGGACCTCTCGGGCGTGACTCGCGATGTGCCGACCCATGACGCGCTGATCGCCGATCTGCCCTGTTTCCAGACGCTTGAGATCGGCGGCAGCGCGCCGGCCGCGCCGCTGGCGCTGCCGATCACCGTGGGGGCGTGGAACCTTGAACGCTGCCTCTTCCCCGAGGCCTCGGCGCTGAAGGTGATGGACTGCGACCTGCTGCTGCTCTCCGAGATGGACAGCGGCATGGCGCGGACCAAGCAGCGCAACACCACCGCCGCCATGGCCGAGGCCAATGGCTATGCCTATGCCTACGCGCTGGAGTTCCTCGAAATGGGGCTCGGCTCGCCCATCGAGCACGAGTTCTGCGACGACGACCACAACCTGTCGGGCTTCCACGGCAATGCGGTGGCGGCGCGGACCACGCTGGGGCAGCCCTTCGCGGTGCGGCTCTTCGGCCATCGCCAGTGGTTCACCGACGCCGAACAGCCCCGGCTGGGCGAACGGGTGGCCGTGGGCGCGGTGGTGGAAACCTCCGCCGGGCCGCTGGTCGCCGTTTCGACCCATCTGGAAAGCGCGACGGGGCAGGGGCACCGGCAGGAGCAGGTCGCGGGCCTGATCGCCGCGCTGGATGCGGCCTTCCCGGGGCTGCCCGTGCTGATCGGGGGCGACCTGAACACCGGCAACCACAGCGACGGCACATGGCGCGACGAGGAACTCTTCGACGTGGCCCGCGCCGCGGGGTTCACCGCCCATGGCGGCCCCGAGGATCAGATGACCACGCGGCCGTCGCTGATCACCCGCTGGCCCGAGCGGGCGATGAAGCTGGACTGGTTCCTCGCACGCGGTGTCACGCTGGAGGCAGTGGAGATCCGCTCCTCGCTCGATCAGAACGGCACGCCTCTGTCGGATCACGATGCGATCGTGGCGCGGATCACGGCGCTCGGATGATCGCTCTCAGCCGGGGGCAGATTGTCTCCGGCTGTCTTTGCGCGTTCCGAAAAACTCTTATTGTACAATGGACAAGGTGCGGGAATTGCTGTAGAATTCCGCCTACGGATTGTGCAAATCCCCTGCCGGGCCGGCCCGGAACTGGGGTGCGCGGTCAGGTTCTCGCCCTGCGGAACGCTTCGTAGAACTGGCTCTGAACCTGGATGTGGCGACGGACGAGTTTGCTGGCGCGATCCGGATCATGGTCGATCAGCGCGTCGATAATCGCGCGGTGTTCTGCCATGGATTTGACCATCCGGTCGGAATGTCCCAGCTGAATGCGTCTGTAGGAGGCAAGTCGCGCCTGCAGTTTGCGCGTTTCTTGTGCAAGGAACGCGTTGCCGGATGCCTCGTAGATGAGCGCATGAAACGCCGCGTTTTCCGTGTAGTAGGTCGCGACATCGGCGGCGCGGAGGGCGGTTTCGCAGCGCTCGAGGTGATCCTCCATCAGGATCAGTTGGGCGGGGGTGACGCGCAGCGCGGCAAGGCGGGCGCACCAGGCTTCCATTTCCGACATTACCTCAAACATTTCAACGACTTCGCTGAAGTTTGGCAGGCGGACAAACGCCCCTCGGTTGCGCCGGATTTCCACATGCCCGCGGGCTGAGAGGAGGCGGAAGGCTTCACGTACCGGTGTGCGGGAGGTGTTGAACCTCTGGGCGAGCCGATTCTCGTCCAGCCGTTCGCCGTCTTCGAAGCTGCCGGCAGCGATCAGTTGCTCCAACTGGTCGCAGACTTGCTCTGATGTGCTTAATTTTTCATCAATCACGGGCGCGGACCCTCCCCCTCGCATACTTATGGGCCGGATTGTATGTAATCACCCGTTCGTATGGAAGAACCATTGATCCCGAGCGGACCGGTAAGGTTCACTCGACCGCATCAAAAACAAACCGACAGGGATGACATTATGAGCCTGAAGCGTTTCCTCTCAGCAGGGGCCATCGCACTTGCACTGCCCGCGACCGCCTCCTACGCGGACAAGGCGAACGACACGGCTGAGATCGTGTTTGTGCGCGACCTCGACAATCCGGATCTTTACTACTCCACCGCACGCTCGGCCGTTATCGCCGGCTTCCAGGTCTTCGACACGCTGTTCTACCGCGACACCGAGACCGGCGAATACGTCGGCAACCTCGCCACCGAGTGGGAATGGACGGACGACGTGACCCTGAAGGTCGTGCTGCGTGAAGGCGTGACCTTCCACAATGGCGAAGCCTTCAACGCCGATGACGTCGTTTACACCTTCGAACACTTCGGTGGTCCCGATGGCGTCGCCAAGGGCCGTCCGGGCTTCAACTGGATCGAGTCCGTTGAGAAGGTGGATGACTACACCGTCATCTTCCACGCCAAGGCACCGTTCCCGGCCGCCATGGCCTACCTCGCCATGTCGAACTACATCTACCCGAACGAGTACTACGCCGAAGTCGGCTCGTCGAAGTTCGCCGAGAAGCCCGTTGGCACCGGCCCCTACATGTTCGACAGCATCGACCCGGGTAAGGGCTATGTGCTGAAGGCCAACCCCAACTACTTCGAGGGTCCGAAGCACAAGGCGCAGATCGGCACGATCAACGTCCGCACCATCCCCGACGTGAACACCCAGCTGGCCGAGATGATCGGTGGCAACGCCGACTTCCTGTGGAACATCCCGGAAGACCAGGCGCAGAAGCTGCAATCCTCGGGCCGTGGCAACATCATCAACGCCGGCGCCGTGCGCGTGGGCTACATCACCATGGACGCCGCTGGCCGCACCGATCCCGAAGGCCCCTTCACCAAGAAGGAAGTCCGTCAGGCGGTGTCCTATGCCATCGATCGTCAGGCCATCAAGCAGGCGCTTCTGTCGGAGGCCAACACGGTCATCGACTCGGCCTGTAACCCGGTTCAGTTCGGCTGCGAAACCGACGTGACGAAGTACGAGTACAACCCCGAGAAGGCCAAGGAACTGCTGGCTGCAGCGGGCTACCCGGATGGCTTCTCCACCAAGTTCTACGCCTACCGTGACCGTCCGATCACCGAGGCGATGCTGAACATGCTGGCCGAAGTGGGCATCAAGACCGAGCTGACCTACATGCAGTACGCCGCGACCGCGGAAGCGCATGGCAAAGGCGAAATCCCGATCACCTTCCTGACCTGGGGTTCGGGCTCGATCACCGACGTTTCGGCCATCACCTCGCGCTTCTTCAAGTTCGAGAGCCGCGATGACGCCCGTGACGAGGAAGTGAAGCAGTGGCTGGACGAAGGCGACACCTCGGTCGACCCGGCAGCCCGCGAGGCAGCTTACTCCAAGGCGCTGAAGAAGATCGCAGACGAAGCCTACTGGCTGCCGCTCTGGACCTACTCGATCAACTACGCGCTGTCGGATGAGCTGGACTTCGCGCCGACCGATGACGAAGTCGTCCGCTTCTACGACATGAGCTGGAAGTAATCGCACCACCGATGCCGGGCCGCGTCAGCGCGGCCCGGCGTTGCACATAATAAGACCCTAGAAAAGGGAAGGCAGAGGGACAGATGGTCCGGTTTATCCTGACAAAACTCGTTATGGCCGCCATGGTGGCGCTGACGGTTTCCATTATCAGCTTCGGGCTGGTCTACATGGCCGGCGACCCTGCGATCGCCCTGGCGGGCGAGACCGCAACCGACGAGGAAATCGCCGTCATCCGGGAACAATACGGCTTCGACCGTCCGATCCCCGTGCAGTACCTCGACTGGCTGGGCAGCGCCGTGCGCGGCGACTTCGGCATCAGCTACTATTACAACATGCCCGTGTCGGACATGATCTTCAGCCGGCTTGGCACCACGGTGACCCTTGGCCTCTGCGCGATCAGTTTCGCGCTGTTGATATCGCTTCCGATGGGGGTGCTTTCGGCGATCAAGCCGAACTCCCTGCTCGACCGGGTGGCCGTGTTCATCGCGGTGGTGGGGGAGGCGATCCCCAGCTTCTGGTTCGGCCTGCTGCTGATCGTGCTCTTCTCGATCAACCTCGGATGGCTTCCGGCCTCCGGCTCCGACAGTTGGCAGAGCTTCATCATGCCGACGATCGTGCTGGGCTACTACGCCACGCCCGCCCTTATGCGCCTGACGCGCGCGGGCATGATCGACGTGCTGTCCTCCGACTATATCCGGACCGCCAAGGCCAAGGGCCTGCGCCCGCGCAAGGTGCTGTTCAAGCACGCGCTGCGCAACGCGGTGATCCCCGTGGTCTCGCTGGCAGCGGTGCAGATGGGCTTCATGCTCGGCGGCTCGATCGTGACCGAGACGGTCTTCGCGCTGCATGGCGCAGGCTTCCTCGCCTGGCAGTCGATCTCGCGCAACGACCTGTCGACGATGCAGGCGCTGATCCTGATCTTCTCGATGTTCTACATCGTCTTCACCTTCCTGGCCGACGTGCTGAACGCCTGGCTCGACCCCCGTCTGCGGAGCGGCTGATCCATGTCCACCACTGATACTTCTGCCCCTGAAGGCAAGACCGTGACCCAGAAGAAAGAAATCACCCCGCGGCAGGCGCTGATCAAGCGCGCGCTGAAGAACCGCAACCTCATGGTGTCGGGTGGCATCCTGCTGCTGATCGTGCTGATCGCGATCTTTGCGCCGCTGCTGGCCCCCCATGACCCCTACAAGCAGAACCTGCTGGCGCGCATGGTCCGCCCCGCCTTCATGGGCGGTGACAGCAAGCACCTGCTGGGCACCGATGCGCTTGGCCGCGACATGCTTTCGCGTCTGCTCTACGGGGCGCGCGTCTCGCTCGGGGTTGGCCTGCTGGCCACGCTGATGTCGGGGATCATCGGCACCACCATGGGCCTGCTGGCCGGCTACTTCGGTGGCCGCATCGACCAGGTCGTCCAGTTCCTGATCAACGTCCGCCTCGCGCTGCCCGCGATCCTCGTGGCACTGGCCTGCGTGTCGCTCTTCGGTGGCTCGATCACCGTGGTGACCATCACGCTGGGCCTGCTGCTCTGGGACCGGTTCGCCGTTGTGATCCGCGCCGCCACCATGCAGCTGCGCAACATGGAATACGTGGCCGCCGCCGAAGTGCTGGGCGCCCGGATGCCGCGCATCCTGCGCAAGGACATCCTGCCCAACGTCACCAGCCAACTGGTCGTCATCGCCTCGCTCGAGATGGCCTCGGCGATCATGCTGGAGGCGGGCCTGTCCTTCCTCGGCCTCGGGGTTCAGCCGCCCACGCCGTCCTGGGGTCTGATGATCTCGGAAGGCAAGGAGATGCTGCTCTTCGAAAGCTGGCTGATCACGATCCCGGGGATTTGCCTCTTCGTGCTCGTCTTCGCCATCAACGTCTTCGGCGACGGTATCCGCGATATCTCGTCCCCCGAGGGAAGGAACTGATCCATGAGCGACACCCAAGACACCGTCCTCTCGATCCGCAATCTGACCATCGACCTGCCCGAAGGCGGCGACCGGCCCCATGCGGTGGAAAACCTGAACCTCGACGTGAAGCGCAACGAGATCGTCTGCATCGTGGGCGAATCCGGTTCCGGCAAGTCGATCACCTCCTTCACCACCATGGGGCTGCTGCCCCGGGTGCTGAAACCCTCGCAGGGGGAGGTGCTCTTCGAGGGCACTGATGTCCTCAAGCTGTCGGACAAGCAGCATTCCAAGCTGCGCGGCAACCGCATGGCGATGATCTTCCAGGAGCCGATGTCGGCCCTGAACCCCTGCTATACCGTGGGGGACCAGATCGAGGAGGTCTTTGCCACCCACTCCAGCATGACGAAGTCGGAGCGCCGTGCGCGCACGATCAAGCTGCTGGACGAGGTGCACCTGCCCGAGCCGGAGCGGATCTACCATTCTTTCCCGCACCAGCTTTCGGGTGGTCAGCGTCAGCGGATCGTCATCGCCATCGCCCTTGCGATGGACCCGGCGCTGCTGATCGCGGACGAGCCGACGACCGCGCTCGACGTGACGACGCAGGCGCAGATCCTCAGCCTCTTCAAGCAGCTGAAAGAGACGCATTCGGCGGGCATCATGTTCGTGACCCACGACTTCGACGTGGTGGCCGAGATCGCCGACCGCGTCGTCGTGATGCAGAAGGGCCTCGTGGTGGAGCAGGGGACGGCGGACGAGGTCCTGAACCGGCCCAAGCACCCCTACACCCGTCAGTTGATCGACGCCGTGCCGCGCCGCACCCGCGAAGCGCCGCCCTCGATCGAGGGCAACGAGGTGGTGATGAAGGTCGTCGCGCTGGAAAAGACGTTCCACACGTCGCGGACGCTCTTTGCGCCGGCCCGCACCGTGAAGGCGGTGCAGGACGTGAACCTCACCATCCGCAAGGGTGAGACGCTGGGCATCGTGGGCGAATCCGGGTCGGGCAAGTCCACGCTGGTGCGCTGCCTTATCCGCCTGACCGACATCGACGATGGCGCGGTCTGGATCGGCGGCAAGGAATTCTCGCGCGTCCCGCGCGGGCAGCTCCATGACTGGCGCAAGAAGATCCAGATCATCTTCCAGGACCCCTACGGCTCGCTCAACCCGCGCCGCACCATCGGCGACCAGCTGGTCGAAGGGCCGGTGAACTTCGGCGTGCCCCGCAAGGTGGCCATGCAGAAGGCCCGCGAACTGCTGCGCATCGTGCGGATGGAGCAGGACGCGCTGCACCGCTATCCGAACCAATTCTCGGGCGGTCAGCGGCAGCGGATCTGCATTGCCCGCGCCCTGATGGTGGAGCCGGAAATCCTGATCGCGGATGAAAGCGTTTCGGCGCTCGATGTGTCCGTGCAGAAAGAGGTTCTGAACCTGCTGGCCGAGATCAAGGAAGAGATGGGCCTGACCATGCTCTTCATCACCCACGACCTCCGCGTCGCGGCCCAGGTCAGCGACAACATCGTGGTGATGAACAAGGGCCAGATCGTCGAGCGCGGCAACGCGGATCAGGTCTTCTCGAACCCGCAGAACGACTACACCAAGAAACTGCTCGCCGCGATGCCGGGCCAGGGATGGGAAGTCCCCGATATCGCAGCACTGGAGCGGGCCGGGGCCTGACACGGCGCCCCCCGGTCGGGGGGCAGCGCCACGCGCGTGCCGGTTCCCGCCCGTCCAACGCAATCCCCTCGGGGCGCGGCCTTGGCTGCGCCCCAACTTACGACAGTGAAAGGAAAATCAATGTCTGTCCCTCTCTCCAAGGTCCGCAAGCTCGGCAACACCTACTACCTCTCCGGTGAGCTCGGCTTCTCCGCGCCCGGCGTTCTGGCCGAAGGCGGCGTCGCCGGCCAGACCAAGCAGGCCCTGGAAAACATCAAGGCCACGCTGGCCGGTGAAGGCCTGACCCTCGACGACGTGGTCACCGCCACCTGCTACCTCGTGAACCCCTCCGACTTCGGCGCGTTCAACGAGGTCTATGCCTCCTACTTCGGCGATCCCAAGCCCTCGCGCACGACCGTCGGCATCGAGCTGATGCTGCCCGAGGCGCTGGTGGAAATCACCGTCATCGCCGAGGGGAAGTGATCCCCGCCCATGGCTGACGTCATCGTCCTCGGCGCCGGCATGATCGGCGTGTCGACCGCACTGGCCCTGCAGGCCCGCGGTCGCGATGTGCTCCTGATCGACCGCAAGGCGCCCGGGCGCGAGACCAGCTATGGCAACGGCGGCCTCATCCACGGTGAGGCCGCCGAACCCCATCCGATGCCGCGGGACCTTTCCGCGCTCTGGAATATCGCGTTGCGGCGCGACAACAACATTCACTGGACCTTCGACGCGCTGCCGTCGCAGGCCCGCGCGCTTTTCGATTACTGGTGGCACTCGCAGCCTGCGCGCCACATGGAACTGTCGAAGACCTACCACGCGATCACTGCGCGCTCGCCCGCAGATCACCGCGGCCTGATCGAGGCGGCAGGCGCCTCCGACATCATCCGCGACAAGGGCTACCGCAACGGCTTTGGCAGCAAGGACGGGTTCGACCGGGGCCGCGCGGCGGCGCAGGCGGTGGCCGATCGCTGGGGCCTGAAACTGCGGGTGCTGAGCGGCGACGAACTGGCCGCCGCAGAGCCCGCGCTGACCCGCCGCTACGCCGGTGCGATCGAATGGCAGGATGCGATTTCCTGCACCGATCCCGGGGCGCTCGTGCAGGCCTATGCCGATCTCTTCGCCCGTCGCGGCGGCACCGTCGAGAAATCCGAGATCTCTGCCATCGCCCCGATCGGGAAGGGCTGGCGCGTCCATGGCTCTGCCGGGGCCCATGAGGCCGCCGACCTGGTGCTGGCCGCCGGGCCCTGGACGCCGCGTCTGATCGCGCCGTTGGGGTATCGGCTGCGCATGGTGCGCAAGCGGGGCTATCACCTGCATTTCAAGGGCGGCACGTCGCTTGACATGATCTTTGCCGATGCGGATCGCACCGGCGTTCTGATCCCCACGCGCTTGGGCACCCGTCTGCTGACCGGGGCGCAGGTGGTGCGGGAAGGCGCCGCGCCGAACCCGGTGCAACTGGCCAAGGTCGAGGCCCAGACCCGCGAATTCATCGACCTTGGCCGTAGGGTCGAGGCGCAGCCCTGGCACGGCGACCGGCCCTGTATGCCGGACATGCTGCCGGTCGTGGGCGCGCTTTCGAAACACAGGGGCCTGTGGCTGAACACCGGCCACGGGCATCAGGGCTTCACGCTGGGGCCCACCACCGCCGAACTGCTGGCGGATGACATGCTGACGGGACAGACCGCCCATCCGGTTCTGCGCCCGGCACGATTGGGGCTCTGACCTGCGGGTCGGGCCGGATGACAGGAGAAGACGAGATGACCGATACGCCGAAACTGGCCACCGATCCCGCGGATCTGAGCGCGATCGAGGCCCGCAGCCTGATTGCGCGCCGCAAGCTTTCGCCGGTGGAACTGGCCGAGGCCTGCATCGCGCGGACCGAGGCGGTGAACCCCGCCGTCAACGCGCTTGTGGACTTCGACTTCGAGCGCACGCTGGCCGAGGCCAAGGCCTCCGAGGCGCGTGTCGCCAAGGGCGAGACGCTGGGCCTCGTCGAAGGGCTGCCCTTCGGCGTGAAGGACATGATCGACGTGACGGGCCTCAAGACGACCCTCGGCTCGACGATCTACAAGGACAATGTCGCCACCAAGGACGACGTCATGGTCGCGGCCATGCGCGCTGCCGGGGCCGGGGTGCTGGGCAAGACCAACAACCCCGAGTTCTCGGCCGGGGCCAACACCCGCAACGCGGTCTACGGCGTCACCGCCAACCCGCATGACCTGACGAAAAGCTGCGCGGGCTCCTCGGGCGGCTCCGCCGTGGCGCTGGCCACCGGGATGGCACCGCTCTGCACCGGCTCGGATACCGGCGGGTCGCTTCGCAACCCGGCAGCCTTCTGCGGTGTCGTGGGCTACCGTCCGACCCCCGGCGTGGTGCCCGGCAACAATCGGGGCCCGGCGCTGATCCCGCTGCCCACCTCTGGCCCGATGGCCCGTACCGTGGCCGATGCGGCGCTGATGCTGGCGGTGCTGGCGCGTCCCGATCGCGACGATCCCTACACCTATGTCTCCGGCGGCAAGACGCCGTGGGACCCGATGGCCTTCACCAACCTGCCGCGCGTCGATCTGACGACGCTGAAGTTCGCCATGACCGAGGACTACGGCTTCACCCTGACCGAGAACATCGTGCGCCGGGCCTTCCAGAAGACCTGCAAGGGCCTTGCGCCCTATGTCGGGCAGCTGGACGAGGGCACGCCGGACTGCACCGACTGCGACCGGATCTTCGCCGTGCTGCGGGCGGTGATGATGATGGCCGGCCACGAGGACCGGATGAAGCATCACGCCGACCAGATGGGCCCGAACGTCACCGCGAACTGGGAAGAGGGGCTGACCTACTCCGGCCTCGACGTGGCGCAGGCGCTGGTCAAGCAGGGCGCCTACTATCGCCGCTGGCAGGCCTTCTTCGAGACCACCGACTACGTGCTCTCGCCCGCCGTGACCATCTCGCCGCGCAACTGGCGTGAGCTTTACCCCGAAGAGGTCGACGGCCAGAAGACCGAGAGCTACTACCACTGGCTGTCGCTGGCCTATGCCTCGACCGTGGCAGGCCACCCGGCGATCACCATCCCCGTGGGCCGCGACGAGACGGGCATGCCCTTCGGCCTGCAGATCGTCGGCAAGCGCGGCGATGACCTTGGCGTGCTGGCCGTGGCCGCCGAGATCGAGGCGCTCTTCAAGGACGACGCTGAGTTCGGGATGCCCAAGGTGGACATCGCCGCCCTCAAGGCCGCACCGAAACTGTCGGACGCCGAAGGGTTCTTCGGCTTCGCCTGACCCACTGGGGCCGCGCCCATGGCGGGCGTGGTGCAGTGAGTATTTCTGGAAAGATGAAAACCCCGGGGGAGACCTCGGGGTTTTACACGTCTAGCCGCCGTGTTCGTCGGCGCCGCGCGGGGTGAGGGCATAGACGCCGCGTTCGACACGCTCGAACCAGCCGTAGTGGTCATCGCGCAGCATGGTGGTGGCCTTGGTGACGCCGGTGGCCTTTGCGATCTCGGCCCCGCGGCAGGGGCCATGGGCCGCCAGATGGGCGGCGATACGGATCGCATCCTGCCGGTAGGCCGTGACCAGCCGCGTGCGGGTGGAGCCGCCGGTGTTGGGATCGCCCTCGCGGCGGGCAAATTCGCGCAGCAGGCGGGTCTGGCGCGGCTTGACCTTGCGGGGGCTGAAGGGGCCGGGATCGCAATGCGGCGTGACGTGGCCATCCTTCAGCCGCACCGTCAGCAGCCCCAGCCCGAGGCGGCGGCAGAGGCCAACCTGCCGTGACAACGCCTTGCGCCCCGAGGTGGTGGGCACGGCGAGGTAGACCCAGTCGCTGAGCCTCTGGCGGTCGATGCCCTGATGCAGCAGGGCAAGGGTGAAACCGGTCTTCAGCTCCACGATCACCGGATCGGGGTCCCCGTCGCGCAGCGCCATGATGTCGACGCCCTCGACCTCGGCCTTCACCTCGTAGCCCTGACCTTCGAGGAAGGCCTTCACGGGGGCATAGAGATCGGTTTCACGGGGACGGGGGGCGCTCATGCCTCAGGTGTAGCGGAGCCGTGAGGAGGGGAGAAGAGGGTTTGGGGGGCTAGGGGGGCAGGGGACTGGGGGCGGATGGGGCGGCGTGCCGCCTGCGCGGGGGAGGACAAAAGAAGAGCCCCCGCAATTGCTCGCAGGGGCTCGTCATCAGGCGGGCCGGGCGCGGCTTACTTGCCGAGGCACCAGCGCATCACGGCCTTCTGGGCGTGCAGCCGGTTCTCGGCCTCGTCGAAGATCACCGACTGCGGGCCATCCATGACCGAGGAGGTGACCTCCTCGTTCCGGTGCGCGGGCAGGCAGTGCATGAAGAGCGCATCGGGCTTGGCCGCCTGCATCAGCGCATCGTTCACCTGATAGGCGCGCAGCAGGTTGTGGCGCCGCTCGCGGGTGGACTGGGCGTCATGCATCGAGACCCAGGTGTCGGCCACGATCAGGTCGGCGCCGTCCACGGCCTTCCACGGGTCGCGCTGGATGGTGAAGTCGACACCGGCCTCGCGCGCCATCGAGACATATTCGCGATCCGGGTCCAGCTGCTGCGGGCCGGAGAAGACCAGTTCGAATTCGAACTGCTGCGCCGCGTGGAGGAAAGAGGCGAAGACGTTGTTGCCGTCGCCGGTCCAGACCACCTTCTTGCCCTTGATCGGGCCGCGGTGCTCTTCGTAGGTCATGACGTCGGCCATGATCTGGCAGGGGTGCGACCGGTCGGTCAGGCCGTTGATCACGGGGACGGAGGCGTATTCCGCCATCTCCTGCACGACGCTTTCGTCGAAGGTCCGGATCATGATCAGGTCGACGTAGCGCGACAGCACCCGGGCGGTGTCGGCGATGGTCTCGCCGTGGCCCAGTTGCATGTCCTGCCCCGACAGCACCATGGTCTGCCCGCCCATCTGGCGCGTGCCCACGTCGAAGGAGACGCGGGTCCGGGTCGAGGGCTTCTCGAAGATCAGCGCGACCATGTGGCCTGCGAGCGGCTGCTCGTCATCGGGGGCGCCGCGCGGGCGGCCCTGACGGGCGTCCTTCATGGCGCGGCCCTGGTCGATCATGGTCCGCAGGTCTTCGGCAGAGGTGGTGTGGATGTCGAGGAAATGGTTCATTTTTCTGTCCTTTTGGTGGGGCGGGGCCGGTCGCGTGCCGGCCGCCTGCCCGGGGGCCGGGGTTACCCGGCCGTGATCTGGCTTGCGACCTCGGTGGCGGCGGCGTCGAGACGCTTGATCGCCTCGGCGGCCTCTTCCTCGCTCAGGTTCAGCGGCGGCAGCAGGCGCAGCACGTTGTCGCCCGCGGGCACGGTGATCACGAGGTTGTCGTACCCGGCCTTCACCACTTCACCCACGGCGGGCTTGCACTTGAGGCCCAGCATGAGGCCGCTGCCGCGGACCTCCTCGAAGACGTCCGGATGCGCGGCAACCAGCCCTTCGAGCCCCTGCCGCAGCTGGCCGCCGATGCGGTTCACATTGGCGAGGAAAGCCTCGTCCGAGACATGTTTCATCACTTCGAGGCCCACGGCGCAGCCCAGCGGGTTGCCGCCATAGGTCGAGCCATGGGTGCCTGCGACCATGCCCTGTGCGGCCTCTTCGGTGGCCAGCACGGCGCCGAGGGGGAAGCCGCCGCCGATGCCCTTGGCGACCATCATGATGTCGGGGGTCACGCCCGCCCATTCATGGGCGAAGAGCTTGCCGGTCCGGCCCATGCCGCATTGCACCTCGTCCAGCACCAGCAGCAGCTCCTTGTCGTCGCAGAGCTTCCGCAGCATCTTGAGGTCCGCGTCGGGCAGGGGACGGATGCCGCCTTCGCCCTGGATCGGCTCGATCATGATCGCGCCGGTGGTCTCGTCGATGGCCGCCTCGAGCGCGTCCCAGTCGCCCCAGGGGATCTGCTTGAAACCGGGCAGGAGCGGGCCGAAGCCCTTGACCATCTTCTCGGTCCCCACGGCGGCGATCGCGGCGGAGGAACGGCCGTGGAAGGCGCCGGTGAAGGTCAGGATCGTGGTCTTCAGGGGCTGGCCCTTCTCGTACCAGTATTTCCGCGCCATCTTGACCGCCAGTTCCGCCGCCTCGGTGCCCGAGTTGGTGAAGAAGACGGTATCGGCGAAGGTCGCATCCACGAGGGCGGCGGCGAGCGCCTCCTGCTGGGGGATCTCGTAGAGGTTCGAAAGGTGCCAGACCTTCTGGGCCTGCTCGGTCAGCGCGGTCACAAGCGCCGGGTGGGCATGGCCGAGGGCGTTCACGGCGATGCCGGAGCCAAGGTCGAGGAAACGGCGGCCGTCCTCCTCGATCAGCCATGCGCCTTCACCCTTCACGAAGTGGAGGGGCGCGCGGATGTAAGTCGGCAGAACGGAGGGGATCATGTCACTATCCTCGTAGGGGGCCCGGAATTCATGCGCCTTGAGAGCATGAGCCTTCGGGGCAAGTCAATGTTTCGGGGGAGCTTTGAAGCAGGCGCGCCGAAAGCGGCGCAGGGATCGGGCGGGCACGAGGCGACGCACCGCTGAAATTCAGCGGCGTCGGCGTCGGGAGATGTGGCGTGCCAGTGCGATCATGGGGCGCGTATAGACCGAAACGCGACGCCGGGGAAGAGGGATCGCGCCATGGTGCGACGGGGCGCCCGGTCATGGCATCGCGGCCACAGGTGCCAACGGTCGGGTGCCAACGGTCTGGGGGAGGCTGCCGGGGCCGGCAGCGGCCAAGAATTTTCGAAAATTCTTGGGAAAATTCTTCGAAGAATTTTCCGGGCTCCGCGGCGGGCGCTGTGCCCGGCAGGGAGGGGGGCCGCACCGCGCGTGGCGCGCGATGCGGAGGAAGGTCAACTCTTGGGGCGGATGTGGTTCACATGGCCCATCTTGCGGCCCGCGCGGGTTTCGGCCTTGCCATAGAGGTGCAGGGCGGAATTCGTTTCGCGCAGGAGGTCGGGCACGCGGTCCATGTCGTCGCCGATCAGGTTTTCCATCTCGACGTCCGCATGGCGCGTCCCGTCGCCGAGCGGCCAGCCCGCCACGGCGCGGATGTGCTGCTCGAACTGGTCCACGGCACAGCCGTTCTGGGTCCAGTGGCCGGAGTTGTGGACGCGCGGGGCGATCTCGTTCACCACCAGCCCCTCGGGCGTGACGAAAAGCTCGACCCCCATGACGCCGACGTAGTCGAGCGCGTTGAGGATCTTGCCCGCCATCAGCACCGCATCGGTGCGCTGCGCGGCCGAGAGCATGGCCGGCACGTTGGTGGTGCGCAGGATGCCCTCGCGGTGCACGTTCTCACCGGGATCGAAACAGGCGACGGAGCCGTCGGCGCTGCGCGCCCCGATGACCGAGACCTCGCGGCTGAAATTGACGAAGCCTTCCAGCACCGCGGGGGCGCTGTTCATCTCTTCCAGCGCCGCCGCGCCGTCCTCGGGCACCTGCAGCCGGGCCTGGCCCTTGCCGTCATAGCCGAAGCGCCGGGTCTTGAGGATCGCGGGCGCGCCGATCTGCTCCAGCGCGGTGGCGAGGCTCTCGGCATCGTCGACGGCGGCATAGGGGGCGGTCTTGAGGCCGAGGGAGGTGAGGAAATCCTTCTCCGTCATCCGGTCTTGGCTGACGCGCAGCGCCTCGCGGCCCGGGCGGATCGGTACCAGCGCCTCCAGCAGGTCGAGGGCGGAGGTCGGGATGTTCTCGAACTCGTAGGTCACCACGTCGACCGACTCGGCAAAGGCGGTCAGCGCGTTGATGTCCTCGTAGGCCGCGCGGGTCACCGCATGGGCCACGTCGGCCGCGGGCGGGTTGGCGCCGGGTTCGTAGATATGGGTCCTGAGGCCCAGACGGCTGGCCGCGACCGAGAGCATCCGGCCCAGCTGGCCGCCGCCGAGAATGCCGATGGTGGACCCTGCGGTGAGCGGGAAATCAGTCATCTGCGGGCTCCTCGGGGATCGAGGCGGAGAGTGCCTCGCGCCAGGCGTCGAGACGCTCGGCCAGGGCGGGATCGCTGATGGCGAGGATGCCCGCGGCCATGAGGCCCGCGTTGGCTGCCCCCGCCGCGCCGATCGCCATGGTGGCGACGGGGAAGCCCTTGGGCATCTGGACGATGGAATAGAGGCTGTCGACGCCCGAAAGCGCCCGGGTCTGCACCGGCACGCCAATGACCGGCACGCGGGTCTTGGAGGCCATCATGCCCGGCAGATGCGCAGCACCACCGGCGCCCGCGATGATCACGTGCAGGCCACGGCCCGCCGCTTCCTTGCCATAGGTCCAGAGCCGGTCCGGCGTGCGATGCGCCGAGACGATCTTGGCTTCGTAGGCGATCCCGAGCTCGTCGAGAATGGTTGCGGCTTCCTTCATCGTGGGCCAGTCGGACTGGCTGCCCATGATGATGCCTACCTTGATGTCGGTCATAGCTGTCTCCCGCCGGTCCTGCCGATTTCGGCGTTATAGTGAACGGGGCGGCGCATGCAATTGCCAAGGGGCGGATGGGTGCCTGCGGGGGGCGGAGTTGCCCCGAAAACTCGGTCTCGGGACGGGGGTGGACAGGGTATCGCGCCTTGCGGGGCGGTCCGGGTGGCCTTGTAGGGGCAGCGGCGGTCGGCGCGGGATTGACGGGCCGGGGCGGCGGGCCTAGCTTGGCGGCGAGGATGCGAAAATATGTTCCGCTTGGCGGGATTTCGCAAGGGAGGACAGCACGATGAAGAGCCCTGACGGGGGTGCGGCAGCCATGGCGGCCCGCGCCGCGCATGATGGAGACCGAAGCGGCAGCGCAGAGCGGATCATACCGGAGGCCAAGCCGCGGCCATGGTGGCGGCATTATCCCGAGGGCGTGGACCCGCTCTATCGCCCGCGGGCCGTCTGCATCAACCGGCTGCTCGCAGAGGCCTTCGAGACCCATGCAGGCGCGCTCTACCTCGATTACCACGGCGACCGGCTGACCTATGGCGAGACCCGCGAGAGGGTCGGCCGCGCGGCAGCGGTGCTGGCCGGGCTGGGCATCGGGGCGGGGGACCGCGTGGCGCTGCACCTGCCGAACTGCCTGTGGCATCCGATCTTCTTCTTCGGCACGCTCTCGCTGGGGGCGGTGGTGGTGCATCTGTCGCCACTGGATGCCCCCGCCGAGATTGCCAAGAAGCTGGAGGACAGCGGCGCGCGGCTGGTGATCTCGCTGACGACGCCGGAGTTCACGGGCGCTCTGGCGGGGGCTGTGCCCGAGGGCGTGCAGGTGGCGCTGCTGCCCGATGCGGTCTCTGCCGCCGGGCGGGATTGCCCGTGGCCCGAGGGCGCGCTGGACCTTGCCGCGCGGCTGGAGGCCGAGACCGAAACCCGCGCGCCGCGTCCGATGGCGCCCTCCGATATCGCGCTGCTGCAATACACCGGCGGCACCACCGGCGTGCCCAAGGCGGCGGTGCTGACCCATGGCAACCTCGCCGCCGCGGCGCAGATGTACCGTCACGGATCGCAGGCGGAGCCCTCGTCCCGGGCGGGATCGGCGGCGCTGGTCTATGCGCCGCTCTTCCACATCATGGGGCTCGTCTCCTCGATGATGAAGCGCACGCTGGAGGGGGGCACGCTCTACCTGCGGCAGCGGTTCGACCCGGCGGCCTGTCTGGAGGAGATCGAGCGCAACCGGATCAACGTCATGAGCGGCGTGCCGACCGCCTGGATCGCGCTGTTGCGTCAGCCGGACCTTGGCAGCCGGGACCTCAGCTCGCTGGAATACGCGGCCTCGGGCGGGGCCCCGCTGGCGCCGGAGGTCTATGAACGGGTGCGTCAGGCGACCGGCCTGCGGCTGCGCGGCGGCTGGGGCATGACCGAGACCTGTGCGGCGGGAACGCAGGTGCCCGCCTCGCAGCCGGGCGAGAAATGCGCCTCCATCGGCATTCCGGTGCCGGGGCTGGACCTCTGCATCTTCGATCCCGATGACCCAGGGCGGGAGTTGCCGCAGGGCGAAACCGGGGAGATCGCGGTGCGCGGGCCCAATGTCACCGCCGGCTACTGGAACCGCAGCGATCTGGCGGGCACGACCCATGTGGGCGATTGGTTCCTGACCGGGGACATCGGCTATATCGACGAGGCGGGCTTTGTCTTCCTCGTGGACCGCAAGAAGGACCTGATCCTGTCGGGCGGTTTCAACGTCTATCCGCTGATGATCGAGAAGGCGATCCACGAGCACCCCGACGTGGCCGAGGCCATGGTGATCGGCATTCCCGATGCCTACCGGGGCGAAAGCGCCAAGGCCTTCGTCGTGCTGCGTCCGGGGGCCGAGAGCTTCACGCTGGAGGCGTTGCAGGCCTTCCTCGCCTCGCGGCTGGGACGGCACGAGATCCCGCGCGCACTCGCCTTCCGCAGCGATCTGCCGCGCACCAAGGTGGGCAAGGGCGATCGCCGCGCGCTCAGGGCGGAAGAGGAGGCGGCGCGGGCCGCCTCCTGAGGGCTCACCAGCCGGGCAGCGCCTTGAGGCGCGCCTTGGCAGCCTCGTATTCGCGGGCGAACTGGGCGACACGGTCTGCCGCGGGCACCACGTCGTGGATCGCGCCGATCCCCTGACCCGAGCCCCAGATCTCCTTCCAGCTCTTCGGCTTGGATGAGCCGGAACCGAAGTTCATCGCCGAGGGATCGGAGCGCTCCAGCGCCGCCGGGTCGAGGCCCGCCTTGGCGATGGAAGGCGCGAGGTAGTTCCCCAGCACCCCGGTGAAGAGGTCGGAATAGACGATGTCGTCCGCGCCGCAGTCCACGATCATCTGCTTGTAGGCGGCCTCGGCATTGGCCTCCTCGGTGGCGATGAAGGCCGAACCCGCATAGGCCCCATCGGCCCCCATGGCCTGCGCCGCGAGGATCGCGTCGCCGCGCGCCACGGCACCGGAGAGGAAGAGCGGCCCCTCGAACCAGTCGCGGATTTCCTGCACGAGGGCGAAGGGCGAGAGCGCCCCGGCATGGCCGCCGGCACCCGCCGCCACGGCGATCAGACCGTCCGCGCCCTTTTCGATCGCCTTCTTGGCAAAGCGGTTGTTGATCACGTCATGCAGCACCAGACCGCCGCAGGAATGGGCAGCCGCGTTCACTTCCTCGCGCGCGCCCAGTGAGGTGATCCAGACGGGCACCTTGTATTTCGCGCAAATCTCCACGTCGCGCTCCAGCCTTGCGTTGGAGCGGTGGACGATCTGGTTCACGGCGTAGGGCGCGGCGGGGCTGTCCGGGTTCGCCTGATTGTGGCGGTCCAGCTCTTCGGTGATGCGTTGCAGCCAGAGCTCCAGCTGGATCGGCTCGCCTGCCGCCTCGCGCGCGTTCAGCGCCGGGAAGGCCCCGACGATGCCGGCCTTGCACTGAGCGATGACGAGATCGGGGTTCGAGATGATGAACAGCGGGCTGCCGATCAGCGGCAGGCGCAGGTGTCGGAAAATCTCCGGCATGGACAAGACGATATCCTCCTTATCGATCTGACATCTTCCTGCCAAATGGGCGCGGATCTGTCATGTCCGCCGCTGCGTCACAGCGCGGGCAGGGCCAGCTTTTCGCAGCCCGGAAGGGCGCGCAAGGGCCCTGCATTTCAAGAGGTGGAACGCCGCTCCCCGGCCGCCGGTCAGGCGATGATGTCGGGGGTCAGCCGGTCTTCGATCAGGGCGATCATGTCCTTGAGTTGAAGCTTCTGCTTCTTCAGCCGCTGCAAGGTCAGCTGGTCCGCCGTGGGCCGTTGCTGAAGTGCTGCAATCGCATCGTCGAGGTCCCTGTGACGCTGTCGGAACACCTCCAGTTCGACGCGCAGGACTTCCTCGGTCTTCATGGAAATGTCGTTCTGCGCGTTCATGCGGTGATTCCCGTCCGGCCCCGTGAGAGGTCACGATAGCGGTTTCCCCGACGCAGGCAAACCTGACAGGGACTTGCACGACCGCACACATCGCCCCATATTTTCCCTAACGGGTCGCCGCAACGGGGCCCGCAACTGACTGTCGCTTATCAGGCAAGGACGTGTCGATGTCGAAGATGACCTTGGGATCCCATCCCTATCTTCTGGGGTTCGAACAGCTCGAACGCCTGCTGGAACGCAATGCGAAATCCGGCAACGAGGGCTATCCGCCCTTCAATATCGAGCAGACCTCGGAAACCTCCTACCGGATCACGCTGGCCGTTGCCGGCTTTTCCGAAGACGATCTGGCGATCACGCTGGAAGACCGGCAACTGGTCATCCGCGGGCGCCAGTCGGACGAAACGGACGGCCGTATCTACCTGCACCGCGGGATCGCGGCGCGACAGTTCCAACGCTCCTTCGTCCTGGCCGAAGGGGTCGAAGTGGGGGAGGCCGTGATGGAAAACGGCCTGCTGCACATCGACCTGAGCCGGATGGAACCGGAGAAAGTGGTGCAACGGATCGGGATCAGAAAGGGGTAAGCCATGAATGACCAAGTGACGCTGGAAAACGAGGGCGAGCGGATCGTCTACATCCGTTCCGTAGACGTGTCGGACCTGCCCAAGGAAGTGCGCGAGCAGGCCGTGGGGCTGGAGCGGCTCTATGCCGTCCACTCCGAGGACGGCGAGCGGCTGGCGCTGGTGAAGGACCGCGAGCTGGCCTTCATCCTCGCCCGGCAAAACGACATGGAGCCGGTGACGGTTCACTGAGATCGGGGCGCAAGCGCCTCCTGCGTCCGTGGGGCGGGGGAGGTACCGCCTGCGCCGGGCGCCTTTGACCCGGCCACGAAAAAGGGCCGCAGCGTGATGCTGCGGCCCTCTTCTTTTTACGGGTGTCGCGGATCAGTTGCCCGCGATCAGGCCCATGCTTTCCAGCTTCAGCACGACCTGGTGGGCGCAGTGGTCCACCTCGGTGCCTTCGGTGTCGAGACGCAGTTCGGGGTTCTCGGGAACGTCGTAGGGGTCGGAGATCCCGGTGAACTCCTTGATCTTGCCTTCGCGTGCCAGCTTGTAGAGGCCTTTACGGTCGCGCTTCTCGCACTCGTCGATCGTGGTCGCAACGTGGACCTCGATGAAGGCGCCGTACTGCTCGATGTCCTCACGCACGGCGCGACGGGTGGTCGCGTAGGGCGCGATGGGCGCGCAGATCGCGATACCACCGTTCTTGGTGATCTCGGACGCGACGTAGCCGATGCGACGGATGTTCAGGTCACGGTGCTCTTTCGAGAAGCCGAGTTCCGAGGAGAGGTTCTTGCGGACGATGTCGCCGTCGAGCAGCGTCACCGGGCGGCCGCCCATCTCCATCAGCTTGACCATCAGAGCGTTCGCGATCGTCGACTTGCCCGAGCCGGAGAAGCCGGTGAAGAAGACGGTGAAGCCCTGCTTCGAGCGCGGCGGCTTGGTGCGGCGCAGTTCGGAGACCACTTCCGGGAAGGAGAACCATTCCGGGATTTCGAGGCCTTCCGCCAGACGGCGGCGCAGTTCGGTGCCCGAGATGTTGAGGATGGTGATCTTGTCCTTGTCCTCGATCTCGTCGATGGCTTCGTACTGAGCGCGTTCCTGGACCCAAACCATGTGTTTGAAGTCCACCATCTCGATGCCCATTTCTTCCTGGTGCTGGCGGAAGAGGTCCTGTGCATCGTAGGCGCCGTAGAAGTCTTCGCCCTTCGAGTTCGAGCCGGGGCCCGCGTGGTCGCGGCCGACGATGAAGTGGGTGCAGCCGTAGTTCTTACGGATCAGACCGTGCCACACGGCTTCGCGGGGGCCGGCCATGCGCATGGCGAGCGGCAGCAGCGACATGGTGGTGGTCGACGCCGGGTACTTGTCGAGGACGGCCTCGTAGCAGCGCACGCGGGTGAAGTGGTCCACGTCGCCGGGCTTGGTCATGCCGACAACCGGGTGGATCAGCAGGTTGGCCTGGGCTTCTTTCGCGGCGCGGAAGGTCAGTTCCTGGTGCGCGCGGTGCAGCGGGTTCCGGGTCTGGAACGCCACGACGCGGCGCCAGCCGAGCTTGCGGAAGTAGGCGCGCAGTTCGTTCGGCGTGTCGCGACGGGCGCGGAAGTCGTAGTGAACGGGCTGCTGGATGCCGGTGATCGGGCCGCCGAGGTAGATCTTGCCTGCCTGGTTGTGCAGGTAGTTCACCGCCGGGTGCTTGTCGTCGTCGGCGCCGAAGACTTTCTCGGCTTCCTTGGACTTGTTCGGTTCCCACTTGTCGGTGACGGTCATCGTGGCGAGGATGACGCCCTCTTGGTCACGCAGCGCGATGTCCTGACCGATCTCGATGGTGTCCGAGAATTTCTCGTTCACGTCGAGGGTGATCGGCATCGGCCAGAGCGAACCGTCGGCAAGGCGCATGTTGTCGACAACGCCGTTGTAGTCCTCTTCCGACAGGAAGCCCTTGAGCGGGTTGAAGCCACCATTCATGAGCAGTTCAAGGTCGCAGATCTGACGGGGGGTCAGGTCCCAGCTGGTCAGATCAGCTGCTTCGACTTTGAGTTTCTGTGCGGATTCGTAGGATACATAAAGCTCTGGAATGGGTGCCAAGTTCGAAGCGGGCATTAGCAAACTCTCGTTTTTTCAATTGCTGAGGCCGACCGGCCGGTGCACAGGCACCTAGGCCAGCTTTCAGGGGGATTTCAAGCATTCAATGGGAACATGTGGCCATAAGGAGCCGAATGCTGCCTATCTGCGCCGTGGGTGGGACAATTTCCCGCGCCGGTTGCGGCCGTCGCGGGCCCCGTTCAGGGGCCCGCAGGCCAATGTGAAAGTGATGTGACCGGGGGAGGGGTCAGACGCCCTCGTTTTCCGGTGCGCCGTGGCCGAGGGGCAGGGTCGTGTCGCCCTCTGCAAGCCCCGCTTCTGCAAGGAAGCGCTCTGCGTCGAGTGCGGCCATGCAGCCCATCCCGGCGGAGGTGACGGCCTGACGGTACTTGTGGTCGGTCAGGTCGCCCGCGGCAAAGACGCCGGGCACAGAGGTTTCGGTCGAGCCGGGCTTCACCTTGACGTAGCCGCCGTGGTGCAGCTCCAGCTGGTCCTTCACCAGTTCGGAGGCCGGGGCGTGGCCGATGGCGACGAAGACACCCTTGCAGGGGATCTCGCTGATCTCACCGGTGTCGACGTGCTTGACCTTCACGGCGGTGACGCCCTTGGGATCGTTCTCGCCCACGACCTCTTCCAGCACGTGATGCCAGAGCGGCTCGATCTTGGGGTTCTTCATCAGCCGGTCGATCAGGATCTTCTCGGCGCGCAGCTCGTCGCGGCGGTGGATCAGCGTGACCTTGGAGGCGAAGTTGGTGAGGAACAGCGCCTCTTCCACGGCGGTGTTGCCGCCGCCGATCACGACGATCTCCTGCCCGCGGTAGAAGAAGCCGTCACAGGTGGCACAGGCAGAGACGCCGAAGCCCTTGTAGGCCTCCTCGGAGTCGAGACCCAGCCACTTGGCGCGCGCGCCGGTGGCGAGGATCACCGCATCGGCGGTGAAGACCGTGCCGCTGTCGGCGGTGGCGGTGAAGGGGCGTTTCGACAGGTCGAGGTCGTTGATGATGTCGCCGATGATCTCGCAGCCCATCTCGCGGGCGTGGCCTTCCATCCGGACCATCAGGTCGGGGCCCTGCACCTCGGTGTCGCCGGGCCAGTTCTCCACCTCGGTGGTGGTGGTCAGCTGGCCGCCGGGTTCGATCCCCTGGACCAGAACGGGGTTCAGCATCGCGCGGCTGGCATAGACGCCGGCGGTATAGCCCGCGGGGCCGGAGCCGATGATGAGGACGCGGGTGTGTTTCTGTCCGGCCATGGAAATTCCTCTGTTGCGGTTGCTGCAGCGGCTTTCTATCTAGGCGCCGCGTCTGGACGGTGCAACCGCCGAGCGCAGCCCCCGTATCGTCAGCGATCCCTTTTCGGCCCCGTCCCGCGGGCCCGGGCCGCGGGGCTGTTGCCCGGGGGGATCGCTGAAATTTGCATCACATGTAACCGAAACTTCGCAAAAACGGCAGTCAGCCTGTCTTGAAATTGCCGAACCTTGAAATAATATTGCGTCCGCGTGGCGGAATGATAAAAGAACCGCAAACTGGAGGGTGAATGATGCCTGGCGCACGCCTAGATCCGATCGACCGCAAGATCCTTGACGAACTGCAGGCCGACGGGCGCATGACCAACGTCGAACTGGCCAAACGTGTCGGCATTTCCGCGCCGCCCTGCCTGCGCCGGGTCCGGACGCTGGAAGAGGCCGGTTTCATCAAGGGCTACCACGCCAATGTCGACGCCCGCGAACTGGGCTTCGAGGTGCAGGTCTTTGCCAGTGTCGGGCTTCAGAGCCAGGCCGAGGCCGACCTGAACGCCTTCGAGGAACGCTGCCGCGGCTGGTCGCTGGTGCGGGAGTGCCACATGCTGAACGGCGAGGTGGATTTCATCCTGAAATGCGTCGCGCCCGACCTCAGCACCTTCCAGAGCTTCCTGACGGAACAGCTGACTTCGGCGCCGAACGTGGCCAGCGTGAAGACCTCGCTGGTGATCCGCTGTGCCAAGGACGAACCGGGCGTGCCCTTCGACGTTCTCGAGGAACGCCTCAGCCGCAGCGCCTGACGGCGCCGCCGCGACAGGAGGACGTCAGGCCGCGTCCTCCAGCGCCTCCAGCTGGGCGCGGCTCATCCGGGGATGGGCCAGCAGGCCGAAGTCCGACGGATGATCGATATGCGGGAAGAGGGCGAGGAACAGCGCAAGCGCGTTGGGCCCCATCGTGCTTTCCAGCGCATAGCCGGGGTGGAAGCTCTCGAAGGGCAGGCCGCCGGCGCGGATCGTGGCGTGTTTCGGCAGGCAGAGGTGGTACATGTCCACCGGGTGCAGCGGCGCGATTTCCACGACGGTTTCGCCATCGGTGAACTGCGACACGGGCGTATAGACCTGCGCGGCCTCGCCATCGGTGTTCAGAACCGCCGGGCGATGCAGCAGCCGCGCACCGGGGCCCACCAGCAGATCGGCCGAGGGACGTCCCACGCCGTGGCTGTCGAGCGGCAGCCGGGACAGGCGGGCCTGTGCGGGATCGGGCAGGGGCTGGCCGGGTTCGAGGGTCATGTGGCCGATCCACTGCACGGGCTGAGGCCCGAATTCCTCGGTCTCGACCAGATCGCCGGGGCGCAGGTCCTCGATCGCGCGGCGCCCGGTGGGCGTGGCGATCAGCGTGCCGCGGGCAAAGCCGTTGAAGGCGGATTCAAAGCGGGCATTCGCCGGGGCGATCAATTCCCTGAAGACCGCATCGCCGGAGCCATCGAGCGCGTCGATCTCGTAGCGGCGGGTGATCAGCCGGGGCCGGCTGGGCATGGGCACGACAGGGGCGGTCGCGCCAAAGGGCGCGGCAAAGGGAATCGACATGACAGCACCATTTCTCGGCAGTCACGAATGTGCTGGCCCCCACCAGCAGCAACAGACGGACATCTGTTTCGCTTTCGTCGAGAAATAGCCGCAATTTCGACACGTTGTCAAAAAGTCGTGGCAATTGTGCGGGTTACGGAAAACGCCCCGCGGGGGCGCCGTGGATTGTTCCGGGATGCGGTCACAATGCGCCACAATTCGGCCACAGTTGGGGCGAATCAAAGTCGCCTTGCCGTCATCGCGCCGACACAGAGGGCCCCGGGGGCCGTGGTGTCGCGCGGATCGTGCGACAGGCGGTTCGGGCGCGGCCACAATTGCGTCGCAATGTGGCCGCGCACCGCTGGTCAGCTGTCAGGCGGCGGCCTTCTTCAGCGCGGTCTTGCGGCGCAGGGCCACGGTCTTGCGGTTCTCGCGGCTGAAAGGCAGCGCGGGGGCGTCCTTCTTCGCTTCTGCAATCACCGACTTCATCCAACGCTTCTGGCTCTTCATGATCCAGCCTCCAAAATATCTACCCTGCGGCGCGTCTGTCGGCGCCGGTAGGTCCTGAATGACGGCCAAAGACGGCACCCGTTGGGCCGAAAAGGAGGATTAACGGGGATTTAATTCGACCCACTGGGGGCGGGAATGGGGCAGGGCCTGCCGGAATGGGGCAGGCCCCTGCGCGCGGTCAGAGACGGATGGCCGAGATCAGGCGGCCATAATCGGCCTCTTTCCGGTGCGTTGTGCGCCGGTAGGAGAAGAAGCGATCCGGGTCCGAATAGGTGCAGTGGCGGATCCATTCGGCATCGCCCACGCCCGCCGCCCGCAGGCAGTGCAGGCCGAAGGCGGGCAGGTCGAAGAGGTAGCGGTCGCCCTCTCCGTTGATGAAGAACCGCATGTACTCCGGGTCTTCGGCGAGGAACTCCTCAAGGAATTCCGGCCCGACCTCATAGGCCTTCTGGCTGATCGAGGGGCCGATGGCGGCGGAGATGCGTCCCCGCTCGGCGCCAAGCGCAACCATGGCGTCCACGACCGAGCTCAGCACACCGCCGAGCGCCCCGCGCCAGCCTGCATGGGCCGCACCGATCACGCCGGCCTCTGCATCGGCCAGCAGCACCGGCTGGCAATCGGCGGTCAGGATCGTCAGCACCACGCCGGGCGTCGCAGTGACGAGTGCGTCGGCCTTGGGTTTCTCGGAGGAGGGGCCGTCGAAGGTGACCGTCGTGGCGGAATGCACCTGATGCACCCCGGCGAGCGCCTCGACAGGGGCATCCATGGCGGCGGCAACCCGGGCGCGATTAATCGCGACGATTTCCGACTGGTCCGAAGAGCCCGTGCCGCAGTTCAGCCCCGAGAAAATGCCCGAGGAGGCCCCGCCCTTGCGGGTGAAGAAGCCATGCTGCACCGGCTGCAGAATCGGAGAGGTCAGGATTTCGAGGGTCATGCCTGTGCTCCTGCTGGCTCCAGCCCCGGGGGTGGGTGTGCCCCTTGCGGGTAGAGAGCCATCACTTTGAACAAACTTCCCATTTCGTCCGGGTGGGTCAAGCGGCGATGTGCGGCAATGTGGCTGACGCGTTGAACTCCGCTCAACCGCTCGGCAAGTGCCTGCGCGCGGGCGGTGATCCCCAGCCGTTCGAGGAAGACGCCCTGCGTGGTCAGCAGGGTGTGGGCGGCAGGGGCGGCGGACCGGGCGAGGGGTTCGAAATCCACATGGGCCGTCAGGTCGGCCTCGCCGGGGGCCTCGAAGGGATCGGTGCTTGCGTGCTTGCGCAGGGCCTGAAGCGTGTCGCCGAGGGAACGCCAGTCGCCATAATCCACGATCAGCGCCGACCCGCCACGGGCTGCGATCCGCGCACCGATCTGGCCCGCGATGAGGGCGCCCGCCGGGCAGGTTTCGACCAGATCGCCGTCGCCTGTGTCCTCGTCACGGCCCTCGGGGCCGGGGCCTGCGGGGGCAAGGCCCGGCACCAGCCGGTCGCCTTCGGCGCCCACATGCACCTCGCGCCAGCCTGCGCCTGCGCGGCGGTACTGGCGGATCGGCAGCGCGTCGAAGAACTCGTTCGCGATCAGGAAAAGCGGCAGGTCGGGCAGGTCCTCGACCCGGTCGACCCATGTCGCCTGCGTGCCCTTCAGGCGGCTGGCCTGCTGGTCGCGCAGGGCGGGGGAGGCCTCGACGAGATGGAGGCGCAGCGCGTCGTGGAAGCCCGGCACCGCGCGGGTGGCGCGCAGCAGGTCGGCCATCAGCGTGCCGCGTCCGGGGCCAAGCTCGGCCAGGCAGAAGGGTGCGGGCATGCCCTGATCGACCCAACTTTGCGCCAGGGCGAGGCCCAGCAACTCGCCGAACATCTGGCTGATCTCGGGGGCGGTGGTGAAATCGCCCGCCGTCCCCAGCGGATCGCGGGTGGTGTAATAGCCGTGCTGCGGGTTGAGCAGGCATTCGGCCATGTAGTCGGACAGCCGCATCGGACCCTCTGTCGCGATCCGGGCGAGGATATGCGCCTTCAGCGCGGTCATTTCGCAGGCCGGGTCGCGGCGTAGAGGACGAAGCCCGCCCCGATCAGCACCATCGGCAGCGAGAGCAGCTGCCCCATGGTCAGGCCGATCGTCTCGGTGATCCTGAGGACATGGCCATAAGGGTTGTCGGGGGTGATGAACTGCTGGTCCGCGAGGCGGAAGAATTCGACGATGAAGCGCGCCACGCCGTAGCCGCCCACGAAGAGGCCGAGGAGGAGACCGGGCCGTTTCAGCGCGCCCATGCGATAGGCGGCGAGGATCAGGATCAGCCCCAGCACCAGCCCCTCGAGCGCGGCCTCATAGAGTTGCGAGGGGTGACGGGCGCAGAGCCCGTTGACGATGCCCACGGGGCCTGCGCAGTCCTGCGCCGCGGCGCCGGGGAAGATCACGCCCCAGGGCGCATCGGTCGGGCGGCCCCAGAGCTCGCCGTTGATGAAATTCGCGATCCGGCCCAGCATCAGCCCCGGCGGTGTTGCAAGCGCCAGCCCGTCCGCCATGGACAGCATGGGAATGCGGTGCCGGCGGCAGAAGATCGCCGTGGCGATCACCACGCCGAGGAACCCGCCGTGGAAGGCCATGCCGCCCTGCCAGATGCGCAGGATCTCCAGCGGGTGCGTCAGGTAGTAGGCCGGCTGGTAGAAGAGCACGAAGCCGAGACGCCCGCCCACCACGATGCCGAGGATCAGCCAGGTCAGCAGCTCCTCCAGCTGGGCGCGGGTCAGGGGGGCCGTCTGGGCAGGCCAGAGCCGAGCGCGGCTGATGGCATCGCGCAGCAGCGCCCACCCCAGCAGGATGCCCACGAGGTAGGCGAGCGCATACCACCGCAGGGCAAATTCGAACCCACCAAGGGAGATCGAGAAGATCTCGGGCGAAATATCGGGGAAGGGCAGGGCGAACGCCTGAAGGGAGGGCAGCATCATGCGGTCTTCTTTCACTCGGCCCCGCGTGAAGTCAACGGGGGCTTTCATCCTTGTGAGCGGGGCGTGCCCGGCCCATATAGGGGGCAAAGGTAACGCCGGAGAGACCCATGCAGACCCGCTCGAAATTCTTTGACGACATGTCGCAGCTGATGACCAACGCCATGGGCGTGGCTCAGGGGGCCAAGGACGAGGCCGAGACTGCGTTCAACTCGATGATCGACCGCTGGCTGGCGGATCGCGACCTCGTCACGCGCGAGGAGTTTGACGCCGTGAAGGCCATGGCGCTGAAGGCCCGCGAGGAAAACGCTGCGCTGAAGGCCCGGCTCGACGCGCTGGAGACCAAGGGCTGAGCTATCGGCTTTTCGCTGTGCGTAAGGAAGGCCCCCGTTCGGGGGCCTTTTGCTTTTCTGGGGGCGGTTGCCGGTTGCGGCCTGTCTATTGCGCGTTGAGCTTTGCACATGCCCGCTCCCGCCGGTGGCCTGCCTGATCCGCTGGCGAGACGACGGATGCCGCCGGTTTTCGCAGGCCCTCCACAGGGCCGACGACCGCCGCCCGCGCGGGACAAGGCCGCAGGCCGCCGCGCATCGCCGCCGCGCCCCCACGCGGCGGCGATTTGGTGAGGCTGGGCGGTCCCTCGATGGGACACGATATGTGTGGCTGAGATAAACTGCCCGCCATATGGGTTCGGATCGCCCCCGCGCGCGCCGTCGATGCGCGGCTTCGTGGCGGGCGGTGAGGGCGAAGCGGTGGCTTTTTGATGGGGGCGAGAGTGTGTTTTGATGCGTGCCGGATGGCATACCGGTGCCGGAAGCGGTGGCGCGCTGCGTGAGCCGGGGCTGCGTGCCGCTTGGTCTGATGGCTGACCGTCCCGGCCATCTCCCCTCCCCTGCGCCCATGGGCAACGCCCACAAGCGAGACCAATGAAAAAGGCCCCGTCAGGGGCCTCTTCCTTACCTTGCGACGACCGCAGCCTTACGACTTGGCGGCCTTCTTGGGAGCGGGCTTGGCGGGCACCTCGATGTTGATTTCGAGGCTCGAGACTTCGTCGCCCTTTTCCATCCGGATCTCGACCGCGTCGCTGTCGATTTCCATGTGGCGGCGGATCACCTCGAGGATGTCGCGCTGCAGGGCCGGCAGGTAGTCGGGCGAGCTGCCGCCCGAACGCTCGTGGGCCAGCAGGATCTGCAGCCGTTCCTTCGCGGCGCGGGCGGAGTTGGCCTTGCGCGGCCAGGGGATCAGGCCGAACGTCTTCATGTCGCCCGCCCGAACAGACGCCCGATGAGGCCCGGCTTGCGCTCGCTCTCGATCTTCATCTCGAGGTCCTCGCCATCGAGACGCGCCACGGCGGCCTCGTAGGCGCGGCTGGCGGCGGACGGATCGTCCAGCACGACCGGCACGCCGAGGTTCGAAGCCCGCAGCACCGCCTGGCTTTCCGGCACGATGCCGAGCAGCGGCACCGCGAGAATGTCGAGCACGTCATCCACGGTCATCATCTCGCCGTTCTCGACCCGGGTGGTGTCGTAGCGGGTCAGCAGGACCTGTGCCTTGATGCTCTCGCCGTTCTCGGCCTTGGCGGTCTTGCTGTTGAGCAGCCCCAGCACCCGGTCGCTGTCGCGGACCGAGGAGACCTCGGGGTTGGTCACGATCACGGCCTCGTCGGCATAGTACATCGCCAGATGCGCGCCGCGCTCGATGCCCGCCGGGCTGTCGCAGATGATGTAGTCGAAGTCTTCGCGCAGCTCGTCGAGGACCTTCTTCACGCCTTCCTGTGTCAGCGCATCCTTGTCGCGGGTCTGCGAGGTCGGCAGGATCGAGAGGTTGTCGAGCCGCTTGTCCCGGATCAGCGCCTGCTTCAGCTTGGCGTCGCCCTGGATCACGTTGATGAAGTCGAAGACCACACGGCGTTCGCAGCCCATGATCATGTCGAGGTTCCGCAGGCCGACGTCGAAGTCGATGACCACGGTCTTGTGGCCCCGCTTCGCGAGCGCTGCACTGATCGCCCCGGCCGAGGTGGTCTTGCCGACCCCGCCCTTGCCCGAGGTGATGACGATCACCTTGCTGTTTCCGCGTTCCTCTTTCACCGTTTGCTCCTAGCTGTATCCGCGTCCGTTCCGCCCACCGGCTCGACGTGGAGGCTTTCGCCCTCCAGCCGGACCATCACGCTGCGGTGGCGCAGCGCATCCCCGATGTTGTCGCTGGTGCGGTAGAGCCCGGCGATCGCCAGCAGTTCCGCATCGAGGTCGTGACAGAAGATTCGCGCGTTCTGGTCCCCGTGGACCCCGGCCATGGCGCGCCCGCGCAGGCGGCCATAGACATGGATGTTGCCCGCCGCGATCAGCTCGGCACCCGAGCTGACGGGCCCGATCACGATCAGGTCGCCGCGATCCGCCATCACCGTCTGCCCCGACCGCACCGGGCGCTCGATCACGAGGTTGTCGGGCGGCAGTAGCCGCTTGGGATCGCGTCCGCCCGGGCTGCGCCGGTCGCGCGAGGGCAGGGGGGCGTCACGCCCCAGCGAAATGCGGATCAGCCCCGCCGCCTCGGCCGCGGCGAATTGCGCGTCGGTGGCGTTGAACACCCCGAAGGCCGACAGGCGGCGCGTGCGCAACTCGCGCAGGATGGCGCGGAAATCGGCGTTGCTGGCGATCTCGGGCGCCTTGCCCATGTCGAGCACCAGCGGGGCGTTCTCGAAGAAATGGGGGGTCTGGCGCAGCTTCTCGTCGAGCGCGTCCCAGAAGGCCGCGTCGGGCAGCCCGCCTGCGGGCTGTAGCGAGACGGCGGTCAGGAACCGCCCCCGGATCTGGAAAGGTCTGACGTCGGTCACGACGCCGCCCTGACGGGCGTCGGTCTGAAACACCTGCTCACTGTTGCTCCTGCTCGGTCGTATCCGGCGGATTTGCTCCGCCCGTTGCTCTCGGCCTTTTGGCCTTGTCCCGGGGAGTCGCTCCCCCCGGTCGTGCGCCATTACGCGCCCGCGCGGGTCTCCGTCCAACAGATGTGATCGTCAAGCCATCCGCTCGGCAGAAAGGCGCTGCTTCACGTGTGGTCATGCGCGGCGCGCCGCCGGAAAGGGGCGCGCAACCGTGCGGACTGCCTGCGTTTTGGGACGCGGCCACGGGGCGGCAAGGCGGTCGAACCGCTGATGTCTGGCGATGTCTGGGGAAAACCAATGGCAGCCCGTAGGGGAATCGAACCCCTCTTTCCAGGTTGAAAACCTGGCGTCCTAACCGATAGACGAACGGGCCGCTCTTGGCGTGAGCGGTCTTCTATGAGAGGTCGCTGACCGGCGCAAGAGGGAAGATGCGGGGGGATCGATAATTTGCGGGCAGCTGACGCAAGGACAGGGCGCAGGGGCTGCGGAGGCACGCGCGGGCAAGGCAGCGCACCGGCGATCAGACTGGATTTCGTCGGACTGGGGTTAGGACTTTCGTGCGGGCAGGGGGCCAGACTCGGGTTCAGACACTGGTTCGGTCACCGCGACCTCTCGGACCGCATCGGCGGCCCGTGTCATGCGACTGACTGTCGAGGCGCATGTGCGTGCCATCCGGCCGCCGGACTGCGCCAGCGGGCGGTGGCTGCTCCGCCCGGTCATGACGGCGTCGGGGGCGTGTCAGGGCGCCGTAGCCGGGGGAGGGCACGGCGAGGGAAGGCCGTCCGCAGTGCGCCCGGCGTGACCGGTTCAGTGGTCCCCACGTGAAAAGAACGCGTGAGCGGGGCCGGAAGTTTCGGTGAAATTGCTCCGCTACAGAGTGTTTCCTATACCGAAAATCGGGCCATTCAGCGGACTTTAACCGTTCTGCTCATTCCGGGGCTTTGGCGTCGGGCTGCATGAGGCGCGGCGGTGACGCAGGCGAAGCGGCCGAATGCTCCATGGCCCCGGCGCGGCGTCACTCTGCGTAGCGGTTTCGGAAAGCAAATGAATTCTTTATTCGCAAAGCGCTAGGCGGTGTGCCGGTGTACAGGTGGCGCCGAACAGCAGGAACAGACCCGAGTTGATTCGGGTGGAGCGCCGTTTCGGTTCGCCGGAAGACGGCAGCAATCAGGCAGGAAATCGGCAGATTTTGGCCGCCGCCGCTCACTGCGCATGCACCTTGTCGGAGGTGGAATTTTGCTCAATCCTCAAGGCGTTTTCCGGGCGGGGGCCAGGAGGGGCGCAGGATGGTTTCAAATTGCTGCACTGTAACGCACGATCGTTTCTCGATCTTGTTAACGTTGCGTCAATGTCTGGCTAGCGTGCGAGGTCAAGGGATAGACAGATTTTTTATCCCTAGAGCTAACGGGCCGCGCGTTTTCAACGGTTCCACATCGGGCATTCGCTTTTAGGCATCGCTGAGCCAGTGGCACGGCCACCGGCCGATCCGGTCGACCGCCCGAAATTACTGAAGTCGGTGACATGACCCACGCATCCGAGCCAACATCGGCGACTCCGCCGGTCTCTTATGCGATTCTCGATCAGTCTCTTTGGACGAGATTTCAGCAGGCAGAGACGCTTCCGCAGTACCTCGAAACATGGCTGGGTCTCGTGACCCGGCAGGTGGACGGTCTTGCCACGGGTCTGCTGCTCTCCGGAGAGGCGCCCGACGTCGGTCCCTTCGGGGAAACCGCGCGCTGGCCTGCCGGCAGCGCCGCAGAGGCCGACTTGCACGAGGTCGCGCAGCGCGCGCTCGAGGCCCGGCAGCCGGTGGTCATCGGCGAGGGCACGGCGCGGCGCGTTCTGGCGCAGCCTCTCATCGTGATGGAGGGGCTGTTCGGCGTTGTGGCGATCTCGGCCCCTGCGACGGCGGCCCCGACCACGGCGCTCTTCCGCAGGCTGCAATGGGGCGCCGGCTGGATCGAGCTGCTGCTGCGCCGCGAACAGGAGGCCCGTGACGGCGAACTCCGCGAGCGGATAACCGTCGCCTTCGACAGTCTGGCCACCCTACTCGAACATCCCCGCCTCGACGAAGCCTCCGCCGCGCTGGTGACCGAACTCGCGCGCCGGATGGACTGCGAAACCGTGAGCCTCGGCCTCAGGCACGGGCGCCGGATGCGGGTGCAGGCGGTCTCCAGCGCGTCCAGCTTCGGTCGCCGGTCCAACCTGATCCGGGAGGTCGGTTTCGCCATGGACGAGGCCGTCGACCAGGAGGCGGTGATCCTCTGGCCCGAACCGGAGGGCTGGGAGTTCCGCGTTGCCCGCGCCCATGAGGACCTCGCGCGTTCGCACGGGGTCGGCAGCGCGCTGACCATTCCGCTGACCGCCGGAAACGATATCATCGGGGCGCTGACCTTCGAGCGCCGGGCTGACGCCCCCTTCACCGCGGCCGAGGTCGAGGTCTGCGATGCCGTGGCCAGCGTGGCCGGGCCGATCATTCACGACCGTCAGCTTGCAAGCCGCTGGCTGCCCCGCCGGGCGCTGGCCTCGGTGGCGGCAGGGCTCATGGCGCTGCTTGGGCCGTCGCATTTCGGTGCCAAGCTGGCGACGCTCGTGCTGGCGGGGCTGGGGGCCTTCCTGTGGTTCAGCCAGACCGAATACGACGTGACCTCGCCCGCACGGATCGAGGGCACGGTGCAGCGCAGCATCGTGGCGCCGTTCAACGGTTACCTTGCCGGCCAGTCGGCGCGGGCCGGGGACGTGGTCGAGGCGGACCAGATCATCGCGGTGCTGGATGAGAAGGACCTGTCCCTCGAACAACTGCGCCTTGCCACGGCGCTGCAACAGCGCACCCGCGAGCTGGAGCGCGCGATTGCCGAGCGCGAGATCGCGGAGGCCAATATCATCCGGTCGCAGATCGCCCAGGCAGAGGCCCAGCTGGGCCTCGTCGAGGAGCAGCTGGCCCGCACGCGCATCCGCGCCCCCTTTGCCGGCTATGTGGTCGAGGGCGACCTGAGCCAGAACGTCGGCGGGTCGATCGAACGCGGCCAGACCCTGTTCCGGATCGCGCCGCTCGACAGTTTCCGCGTGGTCCTCGAGGTGGACGAGCGCGACATCGACGCCATCGCCAGCGATCAGGCCGGCAGCCTGCGTCTGGCGGCCTTCCCCGAGCGTCCGCTGGACTACCGGGTGACATCGATCACCCCGCTGGCACGGCAGGGCGAGGGGCGCAATTTCTTCCGGGTCGAGGCCGAGCCTCTGGGCGAGAGCGCCGCGCTGCGGCCCGGCATGGAGGGCATCGCCCGCACCGCCATTTCGCAGGAGCCGCTGATCTGGGTGCTGGGGCACACGCTGGCCGACTGGGTCCGCCTGGCCTGGTGGAGGTGGCAGCCATGACGCAGCGCAGCTGGTCCAGCACCTCCTGGTACAGGGTGGCCGGCTTCCGGCCACGGCTGCGGGCCCATGCGCGCTTCCACCGTCACATCTACCGCGGCACGCTCTGGTTCGTGCTGCAGGACCGGGTCTCGGGCCGGTTCCACCGCTTCACCCCCGAAGCCTATCGCCTGATCTGCATGATGGATGGCAACCGCACCCTGGCGCAGATCTGGGACCTCGCGCTCAGCCAGCTGGCGCTGGATGCGGTGACGCAGGACGAACTCGTCCGGCTGGTGGGGCAGCTCTACTCGGCAGACGTGCTCGCAGGGGACGTCCCGCCGGACATTGTCGAGCTTTCGGACCGGGGGCGGCGGGCCGCGCGCCAGAAGATCCTGCGCTCCGTCATGAATCCCCTGGCGCTGCGCCTGCCGGTCTTCGATCCGGACGGGTTCCTCTCGGCCACCATGCCGCTGGTGCGCCCGCTCTACTCGATCTTCGGGCTGCTGCTGTTCCTTGCGGTGGTGGGCTATGGCCTCGTGCTGGCGGCGCTGAACTGGGGCCCGCTCACCGAGAACGTCTTCGACCGGGTCAGCACGGCCGAGAACATGCTGCTGCTGATGGTGGCCTACCCGGCGGTCAAGGCCCTGCACGAGCTGGGCCACGCCTATACGATCAAGCGCTGGGGCGGGTCGGTCCATGAGATCGGGGTGATGTTCCTCGTCTTCGTGCCGGTGCCCTATGTGGACGCCTCCGACAGTATCGCCTTCCCGGCCAAGAGCCGCCGGATGCTGGTCGGCGCGGCGGGCATCCTCGTCGAGGTGTTCCTTGCGGCCATCGCCATGATCATCTGGGCCGGGGCCGAGGAGGGGCTGCTGCGCGCCTTCGCCTTCAACGTGATGCTGGTGGGCGGGGTCTCGACACTGCTCTTCAACGGCAACCCGCTTCTGCGCTTCGACGGCTACTACGTCTTCAGCGACTGGATCGAGATCCCGAACCTCGGCCAGAGGGCCAATGCCTATGTGGGCTACCTCGTGCAGCGCTATGCCTTCGGGCTGCGGTGGGCCGAAAGCCCGGTGACGGCCCCGCGTGAGGGACGCTGGCTCTTCAGCTATGCCATCGCGGCCTTCCTCTACCGGCTCACGATCACCATGGGGATCGTCGGCCTCGTGGCGACGCGCTTCTTCGTCGTGGGGGTGATCCTTGCGGTCTGGGCCCTGTTCCTGATGCTGATCCTGCCGCTGCTCAAGGGGCTCTGGTACGTGGTCGCGGACCCGGCGCTCCGGCGCAACCGGGGGCGCGCGCTGGCGCTGACGGGCGTCGTCCTCGCGGCGATCGTGACCGCCGTCCTGACGGTGCCGGTGCCCTACAACACCATGGCCGAGGGCGTCGTCTCGCCCCGGCCTGCCGCCTTCGCCAATGCGACGGCGGAGGGCGTCGTGACCGAGGTCTACGTGCGCCCGGGCCAGATCGTGTCGGCCGGTGCGCCCCTGATGCGCATCGAGGACCCGCTGATCGAGGCCCGTCGCGCGGTGCTGGAAGCGCGGCTCGGCGAGATCGCGCGCCGGTTGGAGGCGGAGCGGGTCTCGGAGCGGGTGACGCTGAAGATCCTCGAGCAGGAGCTGGAGGCGGCCCGTGCCGACCTCGCCCTAACCGAAACGCGCATCCGCGAGCAGACCGTGCTGGCCGGGGCGGAGGGGCAGGTGATCCTGCCCGATCCCGAAAGCCTCATCGGGCGCTACGCCCGGCCGGGCGATCTGCTGGCGGTGGTGGCGGCCTTCCGCGACCCGCTGATCCGCGTCGCCGTGCCCGAGTCCCGGGCCGAGGAGGTCCGCAGCGACACCCGCACCACCGAGGTCCGCTTCTTCGGCGATCACGCGGGCCGGCCTGCGCGGGTGATCCGCGCCACGCCGGGCCTGACACGCGCGCTTCCGAGCGCGGCACTTGCCACCAATGGTGGCGGCCAGCTGCTGCTGGACCCGACCGCGCCGGCGGACCGCATCCAGACGCTGGAGCCGGTGTTCCTGCTCGACCTCGAGGTCGGCGCGCCGACGCAGGTGAACAGCTACGGCGACCGGGTCTTCGTGCGCTTTTCCCACGGCGAGACCCCGATCGCGGCCCGGCTCTATCGCGCGGGCACCCGGATATTCCTGAAGTACTTCGCGGCCCCCGACCGGGTCGCGTCCCTGAGCAAGCCAACCATAACAAGCCAACTCTGACAGGAAGGACGATATGACAACCCAACTTCTCTTCTACGAACGTGCCGTTCCCGTAACCGCCAAGGCGCACCGCGACCTGAGCATTCGCACCGGGCAGACCTACCGGTTTGCCGAGAAGGTGAACTCGGTTCCGCTGACGGCGATCGAATTTTCGGCCGCCGCCGCGCATTACCCCATCGTCTTCGCGGGGACCGCGGAAAAGGTCATGCCGGTTGTCATCCTCGGCGTGAAGGACGCCGAGAACTTCTATGTCGATGCCGAGGGCAAGTGGACCGGGGGCTACATTCCCGCCTTCGTGCGCCGCTATCCCTTCGTCTTCGCGACGGATCAGGACAGCAAGAACTTCATCCTCTACGTGGATGAGACCTTCGAGGGCTGCAACCGGAACGGCAAGGGGGAGCGCCTGTTCGACGCTGACGGCACCCAGACGCAGTACCTGCAGAACATCCTGCGCTTCCTGCAGGAATATCAGGGCCAGTTCCGCCGGACCGAGGCCTATTGCAAGCGCCTGATGGACCTCGAGCTGCTTCAGCCGATGCAGGCGCAGTTCAATCTGGCCGACGGCGCCCGCCGGTCGCTCTCGGGCTTCATGGCGATCAACCGCGAGAAGCTGCGCAAGCTGGGGGATGCGGACCTGCGCGCCATGTTCGACACGGACGAACTGGAATGCACCTTCCTGCACCTCCACTCGATGCGGCATTTCAACGACATGCTGGGCAAGCTCGCCAGCCCGGCGGCCGAGGCGCCGGACACCGCGCCGGAGGTCGCCAGCGACGAACCGGTGCCCGAAACCGAGGAGGCCTGATCCTTCCATGCCCCGACCATCGGCAGCCAGCACACTCGCCAGCCCCCCGGCCGTCAGGTTCTACCCCGAAAGGGCAGACCGCGATGACGGCTGGCTGGAGGAGGCTGGGCAGGCGGTGGTCGGATCGGTCGCGCGCGGGGCCTCGCGCGCGACCGCCCCGCTGCGTGACAGGGTCACGGTGCGCCGCATCCGGCGGGCCGGGCAACGGCTGGCCGGTCTGGACGAGGCCGCCTTCGATGCCGAACTGGGCCGGCTGCGGATGCAGCTGCGCCGTTGCGGACTGACCGACGCGACCCTGCGCCTCGGATTGGCCTGCGCCCGCGAGGCGACCTTCCGCACCCTCGGCCTGCGCCACCATGACGTCCAGATCCGCGGCGCGCTCGCCATGCTGCGCGGCCGCCTGATCGAGATGGACACCGGCGAGGGCAAGACGATCACCGCCGGCCTTGCCGCCGCCACTGCCGCGCTCTGTGGGGTGCCGACCCATGTGATCACCGTGAACAACTATCTCGCCGAACGCGATGCCGAAGGGCTCGCGCCGCTCTATGCCCGCATGGGCCTGCGCGTCGGCGTGATCCGCGAGAAGATGCCCCCCGCAGAGCGGCGCGCGGCCTATCACGCGGACATCACCTACGCCTCCAACACCGAGATCGCCTTCGACTACCTGCGCGACCGGATCGCCTTCGGGCCGGAGGGGCCGCAGGGCCTGCGTCAGCGGCTGCGCCGTCTCAGCGGCGGGGACACCCGGCAGGAGCCGGTGATGCGCGGGCTCGCCTTCGCCATCGTGGACGAGGCCGACAGCGTGCTGGTAGACGAGGCCCGGACGCCGCTGATCATCTCGCGCCAGACCGATCCCGAGGCAGAGGCGATCTGGGCCAATCGCGCGCTTGCGCTGGCCCGTCTGCTCACCTCGGGGAGCGATTACAAGCTGAACCCCGAGGAACGCCGCGTCCATCTGACCGAGCGCGGCAAGGCCCGGCTGGAGGAGCTGACCGAGGGCGAGGGCGGCATCTGGGCCAGCCGCATCAAGCGCGAGGAGGTGGTCTACCAGGCGCTGTCGGCGCTGTTCCTGTTCCACAGCGGCGACCATTACCTCGTGCGGGAGGGCAAGGTGCAGATCGTCGACGAATACACCGGCCGCCTGCAGCCGGACCGGTCGTGGTCCGACGGGATGCACCAGCTGGTCGAGGCCAAGGAGGGCGTCGAGGTCACCGCGCAGAACCTGCCGGTCGCCCGCATGACCTATCAGCGCTTCTTCCGCCGCTACGAGAAACTGGCCGGGATGACCGGCACCGCCCGCGAGGTGCGCGGCGAGTTGCGCAGCGTCTTCGGTCTCGTCGTGCAGCGCATCCCGCCGAACCGCCGCTCGCGGCTCCGTATCCATCCGCCCCGGGTCTATCGCACTGCCGAGCGCAAATGGTCCGCCGTGGTGGCCGAGGCGCGCCGCGCCATCGCCGCCGGCCGTCCGGTTCTGATCGGCACCCGGTCCGTGGCCACTTCCGAGACCGTGTCGGAGTGGTTGTCGCGGGCGGGGATGGACCACGTGGTCCTCAACGCCGAGAACGACGGCGAGGAGGCGCAGATCATCGCCCGCGCCGGCGAACCCGGGCGCATCACCGTGGCCACAAACATGGCCGGGCGCGGGGTCGACATCGCGCTGGCCCCGGGGGTGTCCGAGAAGGGCGGGCTGCATGTGATCCTGACCGAACGCCACGACAGCGCCCGCATCGACCGGCAGTTCGCCGGGCGGACCGGACGGCGCGGGGAACCGGGCACCGCCGCCACCTTGCTCTCGCTCGAGGATCCGCTGGCCGCTGTGCTGCGTGCGCCGCTTCTGAAGGGATGGGCCCGGGTGCCGCTCTTCGGGCTGGCCGCGCGACCCAGGGTCTTCGACCGGGCTCAGCGCCGCGCCGAGAAGAGCCATGCCCGCGCCCGCAAGGACCTCGTCCGGCAGGACCGCCGGCTCGATCGCATGTTGTCTTTCACCGGAGGTCTCGAATGATCCGCCTGCCGCTGCTCACCCTTCTGGTCCTCGCCGCGCCCGTCCTGCGGGCCGAGAGTTTCGACTGTCTCATGGACCCGTCGGACCTGATCGAGCTGGGCAGCCCGGCCACCGGCCTGCTGGACGCGGTGACGGTGGATCGCGGCGACACGGTGCAGGCCGGACAGGAGGTGGCGCGGCTGGTCTCGGAGATCGAGCAGAGCACCGTCGACCTGCTGCGTCTGCGGGCCGAGAACGACACCGTCGTGCGCTCGCAGGCCGAACAGCTCGAGATGATCGAGAAGCGCTTCGAGAGGGTTTCGGCCATGCGCGGACGCGGGCTGACCACCGAAGAGGTCTTCAACCAGGTCGAGGGCGAGCTGATCGCCTCGCGCGGGCTGCTGGCGCAGGCCGAACTGAACCAGGAGATCGCCGTCAAGGAACTGGCCCGGGCCGAGATCGCCCTGGCGCAGCGCCGGATCACCAGCCCCGTGGACGGGGTCGTGGCCAAGCGCGTGATGGGGCCGGGCGAATACATCAGCAACGACGATCACGTGCTGGAAATCGTCCAGCTCGATCCCTTGAAGATCGAGGCCTTCCTGCCGGTCTCGCTCTATGCCGAGGTCAGGGTGGGCGACGCCGCCACGATCCGTCCCGTGGCCCCGCTCGACGGGGCCTACGCCGCCACGGTCACCGCTGTGGACCGCGTCTTCGACGCGGCCTCGGGGACCTTCGTCATCGAATTGCAACTGCCGAACGCCGATGGCGCGCTGCCCGCAGGGCACCGCTGCCGGCTGGAATTCGGCGCCGGGTAAACACAGAACACCGGGCCACCTTCGGGGCCCTTCAGTCGCAACGACGAGTTTCAGGGAGATAAAACTATGGCTTTCCCCTTTGGTATGAAGACCATCTGGAACGGCGCAACTCCGGTCGATCCTGAAACTCGCTCGCGACAACGTCCGCAACCGAAATGGTTCGCAGGCCAGACCCGGCACCGGTTCTTCGCCCAGTTGCGTGCCATCCGCGAAGGCCGCGTGCCGGTGCGGGTCTCCGCGATCAAGGTCGAGGCGCTGGAGCCGCGCTACCTGCTGTCGGCGGACATCATGCCGATGGCCGACGCGGGCGGGGACGGGGTCGCCTGGACGCTGGAGTTCGACAACGTCGCCCATATGTTCCGGATCTACGACGACGACACCGGCGAGCTGGTGGACGAGAAGGCCCTGAGCGACGTCAGCGAGATGATCCTGACCGGCACCGACGGCAACGACCGGCTGACGCTCAGCGTCGCGGGGGCGTTCCCGCTGGGGGTCTCGCTGTTCTTTGACGGCGGCGATGGCGACGACGTGCTGGCGGGCTCCGAACAGGATACCGAATGGCGCATCGACGGTCACAACGCGGGCTCGGTCAGCGGGCTGCGCTTTGCCAATGTCGAAACGCTGCAGGGCGCGGCCGACACCGATGACAGCTTCATCGTCGAGGCGGAGGGCGCGCTCGACGGAGGGGTCGACGGTGGCGACGGCGGCTATGACGTGGTCGATTTCCAAGGCGGCACCTTCGAGAACGTCGAGTTCACGGCGCTGGACGGCCATTCGGGCAGCGTCACGCGCGACGGTGCGGTGCTGCAGTACGCCGGGCTCGAGCCGGTCAGCAGCACGATGGCGGCGACCAATGTCACCGTGAATTTCGCGGTTCCGCTGCTGTTGGACGAGGTCAGCGACAATGCGATCCTGCAGGCCGGCGGCAACGGCCTGACGATCACCAGCGCCTCCGGTGTGCCGACCTTCGAGGTCCATGACATCGCGCTGCCGACCGGCACGCTGACGATCAACATGCTGGATGATCAGGGCCTGTTCCCGAACCTCGACGAATTCACCGACGACCTGCCGACGCTGCTGAACCTGATCGCCGCCGTGGCGGAAGGCGATATCCTCGAGGTGCGCAACCTCGACCTCGGCGCCGCGAACCTCGTGGTCGACGGGGGCGCCGGGTTGGACCGGGTGACCTTCACCGGCGATTTCGACACCACCGGCAACGTGACCATCACCGCCGAACAGATCGAGGTCGAGAGTGGCGCCACGGTCGATGCGGGCAACATCACCTTCACCGCCGCCGCGACGGACAGCGGCCTGCTGCCCGAGTTGCTGGAGGACAAGACCGACGGTCTCTATCTGATCATCCCCACCGCCTCGATCGAGGTGAGGGGCGCGGTCTCGGCCACGGCGGGCGATCTGACGATGACGGCCTCGGCCACGTCGAGCGCCTCCGTCGACCGGCTCAGCTTCGGCAGCGCCGCCTTCCGGGGCTCGATCATCGCCGGGCTGAACACGGCTCGCATCCTCGTGGGCGAGGAGGGCAACTTCGTCGCGGGCGGAGCCCTTAGCGCCACCGGCAATGTGGATCTCGATACCTCGGTGAGCCTGACCGTCACCACCGACGACACTGCCGACAACACCGACAGCCAGGCTGATGTGGACGCGGCCATCGCGGTCGCCACCGTCTTCACCGCCTCCGAGATCGGCGTCTATGGCACCTCGTCCGTCGTCTCTGGCGGGACCCTGGCAATGGATGCTGCCTCCACCGTTGACGTGACCAGCACCGTGGACGGCTCGGGCGGGCAGGCCGGCGCGACCGTCGCCGTCACCGTGGCGGACATCACCACCGATGTCACCGTGACCGACAGCGCCGTTCTGGGCAGCGGCGACACCGACAGCATCGCGCTGGGCGCAACGGCGCAGAGCACGCTGGCGACCTCCGCCACCTCCACCGCCGGTGGCGCCGAGCAGGGGGGCACCTCCAACACCTCGGAACAGCAACTGGCCGACAATGACGCCAGCACGCAGGACGGCGGCGGCGACATCGAATTCGCGGGCGCCGTCGTGGTGTCCGTCTTCACCTCGAACACCGGAGTCAACCTGCTGACCGATGGCGCCGTGACGACCGCAGGAGCGGGCAGCGTAAGCCTGGCCGCCATCTCGACGGAATCCGTCAGCGGCGCGGCCAGCGGCATCAACACGGGCACCGGCGGGACCGGTGTCGGTATCGCCGTGGGCATCGGGGTGATCGACACCGACGTGCACGCCTGGTTCGGTGGCAACGGCATCTATTCGACCTCGGCGCTCAGCGGCAGTGCAACGCTCGACGCGGGGTCGACCTATGAACTGACGGCGGTGTCGGGCGCAGGCGCAGCCTCGCAGACCGCCATTGCGGGCAGCCTCGTGCTGCATTTCGTGACCACGGATGTCAGCGCGCTGGTGCTCAGCGGGTCGGACCTCGCCCTCGGCGGGGCGGACCTCAGCCTGAGCGCGAGTAGCGAAACCAGTACCACCTCCAGCGCGACGCCTGCCGAGGAAGCGGGCGAGGGCGGCGACGCCTCCACCGGCGTGGGCGCCTCCGTGGCGCTCTATGTCGGGTCGAACACGACCCGGGCGGCGCTGCAGGGCAATGCACTGGCAGACAGTCTGAACACCAACGTCGGGGCTTCGGGCCTGGGCGCGCTGACGCTGTCCGCCACGGCCGAGCATAGCGATACCACCAATGCCATGGGCGGGGCCTCCAGCACCGGCACGACCATCGGTGGCGCCGTGGCGATCGCCGTGGTCGACAACGTGACCGAGGCCGACGCCGGCACGTCGGGCACGCTGAGCGCGGACAGCATCATCGGCACGGTGGATCACACCGGCACCAGTCTCATCACCGCGGGCGGTGAGGTGCAGGGCGGGTCGACCGCCATCGGGGCCGCGATCGCGCTTGCCTTCGTGGACAATCGCGGTTCGGCCAACCTGCGGCGCAACATCGTCACCACTGGCGAGACCAGCATGACCGCGGATGTCACCGGCACCGTCACCACCCTCGCCAAGGCCACGTCGGCCGGGGCCGAGGAAGAGGCCGATCCCGAAAGCACGGGCGGTTCGGATGGTCAGGTCGCCGATCAGGTCGATTTCGCGAACAGCAAGGGCGGCAGCGCCTCCACCCCGTCCGAGGCAAGCGCGGATGGCGAGGCCGGCGCCGGTGGCGGCGTGAGCGTGGGCGCGGCCCTTGCGCTGACGGTCAGCAGCTCCGTTTCGGAGGCCGAACTGCAGGGCGTGAGCCTCACCGCCGAGGGGCTGACGCTCGAAGCCTCGAACAACGCGGAGTCCGATGCGGTGGCCGATGCCTCCGCCTCTGCGGGTGACGGCGACTCGGTCGGGATCGCCGTTGCGATCAACTATGCCGAGATGTCGAACACCGCGGCGATCAACACGGGCTCCGTGCTGACGCTGGGGGCCGCCGGGCTGACGCTGGCCGCGACGATGCGGGATGTGGACGGCGAGGGCACCCATCGCTTCGGTGCCGCGGCGCAGTCCGGCGCATCCGGAGGCGGGACCGGCGTGGCGGGGGCCTTCGCCCTCGGCATCACCAACGCGGACACCCGCGCCGCCATCGAAACCGGTACGACCACCACGATCACCGGGGCGGGCGACGTCTCGATGACGGCCGCCTCCACCACCTCCGCGCCCACCCGCGACGGAGAGGAGGGTACGGCCGATGCCGCTGCGGACGCGGTCTTCGCCGGCACCTCCAGCACCGATACCGAGACCACCGGCGTGGGCGTTTCCATCGCCATCGGGGTCGAGGACATCCATACCGAGGCCGAACTGGCCGACGCGGCCATCCTGACCGGCGCGGGCGACCTGACGCTGGACGCCTCGGGCGATTACGAAAGCCAGACGGTCGCCAAGTCGGGCACCGACGGCGGTGGATCGGGCGGGGCGGGCTCGCTTGCCGTGACCGTGCACAACCGCGAGACGAAGGCCCGGATCGGCGAGGGCGACGGCCTGACGCTCGACGGGACCCTGACCGCCTCTGCCGACCATTCCGGCGAGAGCGTGACCAAGGGCGACAGCACGATGAAGGGTTCGGGCACGGCTGTCGGGGTGACGATTGCCGTGGCCTATGTCGATGACGATGGCGTGGCAGAGCTGAACCAGGACGTGACCGCCGATGGGTCGGTCCTGCTGGACGCCGATGTGGACAGTTCCTCCGAGGTCGAGGTGATCGCCTCTGCCGAGGGCGCGGATTCCGACGACGAGGACGAGACCACCGCCGATCAGCAGAACGACAAGGCCACCGCCCTTGGGCAGGAGAAATCGAACGGCAGCACCGACGGCAAGACGCTGGATGGCGCGAAGAGCGCGAACAACGATTCCGGCGGCGGCGCCTCGGGAGATGTCTCGGTCTCGGCGGCCCTTGGGGTGAACGTGGCCAATGCTTCCGCTCTGGCCACCATCGCCGACGGGCTGACCATCACCGCGGATGCGGATGACAACAACAATGGGACCGGCATCGTCTCGGTCACCGCCAGCAACAACCTCGACGCGACGACCAGCGCCGATGCCAGCGCCAAGACCACGGCAGACGGCACCGGTGTCGGGATCGCCGTGTCGATCAACGTCGGCATCATGTCGAACCGGGCGATCATCGGGGACGGCACGACCATCGTAGCGGACGGGCTGACCCTCGCCGCGACCACCCGCGCCCTGACCGGGGATGACGAACACAGCTTCAACGCGACTTCCAAATCGGGGGCCTCGGGCGGCAGCACCGGCGTCGCCGGCTCCTTCGCCCTCAGCTTCGAGGATGCGGACACCCAGGCGCTCTTCGGTGCCGACCAGGACGGCAATGACGACGGGACGGCCAGCCTGACCCTGCACGGCGGTGCCGTGAACGTCGACGCGCAGAGCAAGCTCAGCAATGTGACCCTCGCCGAAGGCTCGGCCGAGGCCAGCGGCAGCAGCTCCACCTCGGTCGGGATCTCGATCGCGCTCGGCATTTCGCTCAACGACACCGTGGCCCGGATCGAGGATGGCGCGGCGCTTGGCGGCTCGGCCTCCAGCTTCACGCTCGACGCGGATCAGGACAGCACGACCACCACCACCGGCAAGGCCGGTGCGCAGGGCGGCAGCAGCACCAACGTGGGCGGCGCGGTGGCGATCTCCTACGTCGAGAACCGCACCGATGCCGAGATCGGTACCATGGCCATCGGCGACGGGGCGATCACCCTTGGCGGCGGCACGCTGCGCGCCAAGGCCGAAAGCGACAACACCGTCACCACCGTCTCTGACGGCGAGGTCGAGGGCGGCAAGACCGGCATCGGCATCTCGATCGCGCTGAACATCGTGCTGATCGACACCGACACGCTGGCCGGGCGCGACTTCTCGGGGGCGGGCACCGTGACGATCATGGCCGACAGCGAGGCCGACGTGACCTCCGAGGCCAAGGCCGGCGCCGAGGGCCAGTCCTCGGGCGGCAGCGACAGCGACAGCGAGACGGCGAACCAGACCGGCTTTGCCCAGAACCAGTCTGGCGGCTCCGTCACGCCGACCGCGAACGGGTCCAGCAACGTGACGAGCGGCTCTCTGGATCAGGCCGACACGAATTCCAGCGCCGAATCCGGTCAGTCGACCGGCACCAGCGGCGGCACCAAGGTGGGCGCCGCGGTGGTGGTGAACTACCTCGACCTCGACAACACCACGACGATCAAGACCGGCACCAGCATCACCGGCTCCGGGGCGATCACCGTTGCCTCCGACATGGCCGTGGACACCCGCGGCATCGCCAATGCCACCACGGTCGATGTGACCAACGCCAACGGCAATGCCGTCTCGGCCGCCATCGGCGTGAACATCGCCGCGCTTGAAAACAAGGTCGCCATCGAGGACACCGGCGTCGTCCTGGGCGGCTCGGCAGTCGAGATCCGTGCCGTGACCCCGGACGAGGCCGATCCGAACGAATACCAGGTGCAGGCGCTTGCCGGTGCCGCGACAGGCAACAACGCCATCGCCGGGGGTATCTCGGTCAACTACGTCGACATCGACACTGCGGTGGATGTCGGCACTGGCGCGGACATCGACGCAAGCGCCGGGCCGGTGACGGTCAAGGCGACGTCCCACAACGAGGTGCAGAACCTCGCCGGCGGTGCGGCGCTGTCGCTGAAGAACGGCACCGGCGTTGGCCTTGCCGTGGCCGTGAACATCTACAACAACTTCGACACCAAGGTGACGGTGGGCACGGGTGCGGATCTCACCGCCCTGGGCGGCGCCGTCTCGGTGACGACGGACGCCAGCCTCACCCCGATGAGCGACAGCCTGCAGTTGCTGAACACCGGCGATGACGAGGAGAGCGACCTCGACGACTTCCTGCAGGAACATCCCGTGTCCCTGACCAGCTTCGCCTCGGGCGTGGCGGTCGGCAACCAGGGCACCGCCGTTGGCGGCTCGGTCAACGTCAACGTCGTGCTGATGGAGACCAAGACGACGGTCGAAGGCAATGTCACGCTCGACGGCGAGGACGGCGTCGAAGTCAGCGCCGAGGATGTCGTCGATATCTTCACCGGGGCCGGCGGGCTGGGGCTGTCGCTGGGCTCCAGCGGGGCGGGCATCGGTCTGGACGTGAATGTCATCGACCGCGAGACGATCACCACCGTCGGCACCCAGGCCGACATCGACGCCGCCGATGGCGACGTGGTGATCAAGGCCGACAGCCACGATACGATTTCCTCCATCGCCGCGACGCTCGGGGTGAGTGGATCGGCCTCGGGCATCACCGCCTCGATCGGCGTGGTGGTCCTGCTGACCGAGACCAAGGCGATCGTGAGCAAGGGCGGCGGCACGCCGGGCACGCGCAGTTCGATCATCGCGGGCGGCGACGCCATGGTGGATGCGGACGGCCATCTGGACCTGCTGATGGTGGCGGGCGGCGCGGCCTTCGGCTCCAGCAGCGGCTTCGGCCTGTCGAGTGCGGTCTTCGTGCACGAGGATGACGTCTTTGCGCAGGTACTGGGCAATATTGACATCGACACCGACGGCGCGGCGGGCCTTCAGGTCACCGCCGACAGCTCCGAGGACATGGTCATCGTGGCCGCCGCCGGTGCGGGCGGGGCCTCGGGCGCAGCCGTGGGCGGCTCGGTCGTGGTGAATGTCCAGACCGAGACGACCCGCGCCAGCATTGGCGACGGCGCCGATGTGACGGCCCTCAGCGGCGGCTCCAATCCCGGTGTCACGGTCCACGCCGAGGACGAGACAGACATGATCGGCGTCGCCGGCTCTCTGGCGCTCTCGGGCGGGAGCGCCGGTGTCGGCGCCGGGGTGAACACCCATGTGCTCACCAAGACGACCGAGGCCTACATCACCGAAGGGGTCGAGATCGACGCCGACGGCAATGTGGTGGTCGAGGCCACCAACGACGAGGACTTCGGGACCTTCTCGCTGGCGGCGGGCGTCGGCAGCTCGGCCGGGATCACGATCACGGCGGATGTCTTCGTGGCCACGCTGGTCACGCGCGCCTACATCGGCGACGATCCCGTGACGGCGGCGGATGACGCGCTGCCGGCGGCGGATGTCTACACCGACGGCTCGGTGCTGGTGCAGGCCATCGACGAATCCGAATTCGACCTGATCATCGGCGGCCTATCGATCGGCGGCAGCGCCGGTGTCGGCGCCTCGGTCGGCGTCGTGGTAGTGGACAAGGACACCGATGCCTTCATCGGCGACGGGGCCTCGGTCACCGGCAAGGGCAACGTGGCGGGTGTGGGCGCGCGGATGGGCGTCTACGAGATCAGCTATACCCCGGCCCCGGCAGACGCGACCATCGCGGACGAGGGAGGGCTGACGCCGGGAGCGGGCAGCCAGACGTCGCAGGCAAGCCTCAAGTCGGCACTGCCCGGTGCCGATGACCTTGAGGTTGGCGTGCCGCCGCAGGGCGGGGACGAACTCTCGGTTCCCGATGACCTCGACAACGATGGCGGTTCCACGGACGAAGGCGTCAGCGACGACGGGGCGCTCAGCGGGTCGCGCGTGGCCCAGATGACCCCCGAGGCCGACTTCCGCGGCGTGGCGGTCTCCGCATCGGCCAAGGACGATGTGGAGAGTTATGCGATCAACCTCGGCGGCGGCGGCACGGCGGCCGTGTCGGTCGGGGCCGCGGTCAACGTGATCGACAGCGATACCCAGGGCTTCATCGGGCAGGGGGCCCAGATCAACCAGGCGCAGCCGCTGCAGGGGGCCAACGCCCACCAGTCGGTCCTCGTGGCCGCGGCGGGCGATTTCAACCATGTGGGCGTCGCCGCGGCAGGGGCCGTCAGCGGCACCGCCTCGATCGCGCCGGGCGTCGACGTCTCGGTCATCAAGCTGAACACGCTGGCCACCATCGGCAGTTCGGTCGTCATCGATGCCGAGGATGACGTGGTCGTCGTGGCCAACAACAGCGGCAAGATCCTCCTCGTGGCGGCGGGCGTCTCTGTCTCGGGAACCTTCAGCCTGTCGGGCGGGGTCAACGTCCTGAGCTTCGACAATAACACCAAGGCCACGGTGGGCGCGCTCAGCGACATCGAGGCCGGCGGCGACGTGGCCGTGCTGGCCAAGGACGACAGCGAGGTGCTGGTGATCTCGGGCGCGGTCGCCCTCAGCGGCGGCGCGGCGCTTGGCGCCGGTGTCGGGGTCATCGTCTTCAACAAGGACACCTCGGCCACCATTTCCGACGGTGCGCAGATCGACGCGGCGGGCACCGATCCGACGCTGTCCCCGGTCTCCGGGATCGACGGCGTGCTGACCGGGGCTAACACCGACGGCTCCTTCACCCGCACGGACGATGCCCATGGCGTCATCGTGCAGGCCGAAAGCAGCGAGAAGATCACCACAATCTCCATCGCCGGTGCCGTCGGCTTCTACGCGGGCATCGCCGGGGCCATCACGGTCACGCTGATCGACAGCGACACGACCGCGCGGATCGGAGACAACGTCAAGCTGAACCAGCGCAGCGGCAAGTACACCGACCACACCGTCGGCGCGACGCAGGGCGTCTACGTGAATGCGGCCAACGACGTTTCGATCCTCGAGGCGACCGGCGCCATCGGTGGTGGCATTGCCGGGATCGCGGGGGCGATCAGCGTCGGCACCGTGAAGAACGACACCAATGCCTCGATCGGGACCGGCGCGCTGGTTCACGCGGCCAATGACCTCGAGATAAACGCGCTTGCGGATCGCCACCTCAAGGGCTTCTCGCTCTCGGCCTCGGGCGGGGTCGCGGCGCTTGGCGCCTCCGTCTCGGTCTGGTCCGTGGGCGAGGAATTCACCTCCGAGTACGAGGACAACAACTCCGAGAACACGGACGCCACGAATGACCAGTATTCGGGCGGCGTGAACAACACGTCGAACGCGCTGCAGGGAGACGGCGGCAATTCCGCCGACACCGAAGCGGCCCAGCAGGGCGGTGACGCCTCCGAGAGCGTGGCCGGGAACCTCGATGAATTCGATGACGGGGGCAATCCGAACTCCGCGGATGCCAAGGTCGCCGATGCCATGGGGCAGGCCTCTGCCAAGATCACGACGAACAAGCTCGACGGGACGGCCTTCGCCAACCAGCTGGCCGCCGCACCGCTGACCAACACCGATCTGAGCGTGGGCCCGGTGCGCGGCGTCAATGCCGTGGCCGAAGGCGGCACCTATGTCATCGGCGATGACGTGGGTATCTCGGGCTTCGAGCGGGTCCAGATGGATGGCATCGTCGGCAATGCCGCCGGCGGTCTTGTCGGCGTCGGAGCGGCCATCGCGATCTTCAACGTCTCCTCCGTCGTGCTGGCCCGCATGGGCGGCGACTGGACCATTGGCGGAATGCTCGACATCGAGGCCGAGGGCGGGCGCGCGGTGACCTACTACACGGTCGTCGGTCAGGCGGGCTTCGTCGGCATCGGCGGGGCCGTGACCGTCATCAACGACAACAGCCGCCAGACGGCCGAGATCTCGAACGGGACGGTGGTGCGCGGGGCGGAGTCCGTCCTGGTGGACGCCTACAACGACCAGTTCATCGAGACCAACACCTATGGCTTCCAGGCCGGGGCGGTGGCGCTCGGCGTGTCCTGGACCGACATCAATACCAATGATTCCAGCGGTGCCACGACCGAGACGCTGGCCCGTATCGGGGACAATGCGACCATCGGGACCGGTGATGACGAGGTCGGTGGCGTGACCGTCAGGGCCCGGAGCGACATCGATGTGACCGCCAACACCCTCGGCGGCGCAGTCGGGGTCGTGGGCGGCTCGTTCAACTTTACCTTCATCGACACCAATCCCAAGGTCTCGGCCGAGGTCGGCAACTCCGTCACCGTGAATGCGGCCAGCCTGATGTCGGTCGATGCGCTGACGGACCATGACATCGCGGGCGATCTGCTGACCGTGGCCGTGGGCTTCGTCGGCGCGGGCGTCAGCCTGGCGCGGGTCAAGCTGAACCCGGACATCAACGCCAGCATCGGCACCGGCCTCACCGCCTCGACGCAGGGCCTGCGGGTCCGGGCGCTGGGGAACTATACCGATGGCGAGGTGGTGCGCGGCGGACAGGGCGCCTTCGCTGACGCGGATGCGGGCGGCGGCGGCATCGTCTCGGGGCAGGGCGCGATCCCGCTGGCCGAGAACAACGCCGACGTCACCGCGAGCATCGGGTCGGGCGGCGACATCAACGCGGGCTCCGGCAACCTCAGCGTGAAGGCGCTCAGCAGCGTCCTTGCGCTGGCGGATGCGGATGCCGTGTCGCTGGGGATCGCGGCGGTCGGCGCCTCCATAGCCAAGGCCGAGGCCAGCGGCACCGTCACCGCCACGATGAACGGCCATGTGACCGGCGCGCTCGACATGATCGTGCTGGCGGGCGGGCACAGCGAGGCCTACGCCTTCTCCGACGCCACCACCGATGGGCTGGTCTCGGTCAACCTGCCGCTGGCAGAGGCAAAGGCCTCGCCGGTGCTCTCCGCCTCCATCGGGGCCGGGACCATTGTGGACATTTCGGGCGACCTGAGCGTCCAGGCCGTCTCGGTCGGCGAGGCCGAGGCCGGGACCAACGCGCAGCCGACGCTGTCGGCGATCGGCGTGGGCGTGATGGATGCCCGGGCCTACGTGAACCCGGTTCTCACCGCCACGATCGGCAGCGGCGCCGATATCACCGCCGCCTCGGCCACGATCCTGACCGAGCACAACTTCGGCGAGGCGAATGCCGGCAAGGGGGCCACCGCGGAGGCCGAGGCCGGGGCCAGCTTCTCGATCCTGGGGCAGGCGCAGTACACCGATGCCGTGGCCGATGCGAACGCCAGCCTCGACAGCTCGCTGGGGGGGGACGTCACCATGGACCTCGCCGCGGGCGGGCTGATCATCCGGGCCCGGGCCGCGAACAACGCCCGTGCCATCGCGGACGGGCAGGCAATCGGCCTTCTGGCCGGGTTCGGCGAGATCGATTCCGACGCGCAGGCCACCGGCACCGCCAAGGCGGGGATCGCCGACAGCACGATCAATCCCACCGGGGAGGCCCGCATCACCGCAGGCTCGCTGATCATCGAGGCCTCGAGCCAGGACAGCGCGGTCGCGGATTCCGACGCGGCCGGCGGTGGCCTTGTGGAAAATACCGACAACGACGCCATCGCGACGGTCGGCTCCACCGCGGGCGACTACAAGACCGCCCACGCCTATGTCGGCCAGAAGAGCTCCCTTGCCATCGCGGGCACCATGCGGTTGAGCGCCGTGGCCACCCCCGAGGCGGACGCCCTCTCCACGGGCCGCAAGGGCGGCGTGGTCTCTGTTGGCGGGTCGCTCGCCACCGCGAACATCAATCCCGTGGTCACGGCGGAGCTGGAGACCTCCTCGGTCATCTCGGCGGGCGGAAACGTCACCATCGAGGCCATTGCCAAGCCCCAGGACGGCACCGCGCCCGACTACAGCCTGGAAGGGGTTTCTGCCTCTGCCGACACAATCACCGTATCGAACCACGGGCTCGAATCCGGGCAGATCTTGGAATACGATCCGAACGGCTTCACGGTGATCGGCGGGCTCGAAGGGCCCACGACCGAGACCGTTGAGGCCCCCGGCGGCGGCGAGGAAGCCCAGCAAGTGAACCGGGAATACGCGGTGTTGGTCCTCGACAACGACACGATCGCCTTCGGCGCCGATTTCTCCGGCGATCCGTTCAACCCGTCCTATGATCCGCTCTCCGAACTGCCGGTCGGCATCGACGAGGACACCGAGACGATCTACTTCACGCAGGAGCATGGCCTGCAGGACGGGGACGAGGTCCGGCTCTACGTCACCGACGGGACGGCCAGCAACATCGGCCTGCAGACCGGTGTGACCTACTACGTCATCAAGGTGGACGACACGGCGATCCGCCTGACCGACAGCGCCGCCAAGGTGAGCGACGCGGAAAGCTCGGTCTACGTGGACCTCTTCAAGCCGCAGAACGTCGACACCGCGGATGACACGATCACCATCACCAACCATGGGCTGCTGGACGGCCAGGCGGTGACCTACGTCGCCCCCGAAGGCCAGACCTTCACCACCCGGCAGGTGGACGTGACCACCACGCTGGTGGACGGCAAGCTGCAACCGCACCCGGCGAGCGACGTGGAATCCGCCAACAACATCGTCTTCGTCTACGACGAGGGCAACGACGAGGGCGAACCGCGCGCCCATGGCTTCGCCAACGGCACCCGCGTGATGTACCTGGTCGAGGCCGCCGACAGCACGGCCACCCCGATCGGTGGCCTGACGGCGGGCGATCTCTACTACGTGGTCACCAGCGGGTCCGGCAGCTCGGAACTGCAGCTGAAGAACGGCGACACGCTGGACAACCTCTCGGTCTACTATGTCCGGACTCCGTCCGGCGATCAGATCGTGCGCACCGATGGCCAGGACTGGGCCGATGACGGCTTCGGCGCCGGTGTCACGGTGATCCTCTCCGACAGCGACGGCAACGACGGCAGCTACGTGATCTCCAGCGCCAACGGCAGCACGCTGAACCTGGCCAGCGATCTCAGCCACATCGAACGCATCGACCAGTCGATGACCGTGGGCACCTGGGATGACGGGGGCACCGACCGGCTGACCCTGACGCTCAGCAGCGGGACCTGGGCCAGCGAGGGCTTCAACTCGGGGACCGTGTTCCTCTACAACATCAACGGCGTGCCGAACGGCAGCTCCGCCACCATCGAGGCGGTGACCAATGGCGGCACCACGATCCGGCTGAGCCGGGCCGCCGCCGGTGCGACGCTGGGCGTCGACAGCGACGCCTATGTCCAGAGCACCGGTTCCGCCGATCAGGCCGACTTCGACAGCCCGATCCTCGCGCTCGACCCGAACAAGGACGACAGCGACATCCACACGCTGATCCGCGCCTCCGACCTGCCGATCGGCGGGCTGGAAAGCGGTAAGACCTACTATGTCGACCTCTTTGCCGGAAACGAGGCGAACGAGTTCCAGCTGCGCGATGCCAACGGCACGCTGATCCAGCTGTCGCCCGTGGCCGCCACCGGCGTGCTGAACCACCGCATCGAGGCCCGTGCGCTCGACATCGACGCGGGCGGCGGCGAGTTCCAGCTGCGGGTGAACATCACCAGCAATGCGATCTCGGGGACGCAGTACATTCTGGGACCGGGCGGCGTCTCGCTCAGCCTGATCGCGCCGCAAAGCGGGGACGGCACCTCCTCGGCCACGGCAAAGGGCTCGTCCGGCTCCTTCGTCGGCGTGAATTCCAACAAGGGCACGCTGGGCATGTCGCCCAAAGTGAATGCCGACGCCAGCGCGGCGCTGCTGAATTCGGGCGGCGACGTGACGATCAAGAGCCTCGCCTTCACCCGCTCCACCACCAGCGCCAACAACGGCTCTGGCGGGTTCGTGGCGGTCGGGAACACCAAGTCGGACGTGAATTCGCGCCTCGACAGCGATGCGACCGTGGGGGCAGGGGCGGCGATCACCGCCTCGGGCAATTTCACGATGGAGGCGGACGCCTTCGGCAATTCCTCGGCCTCGACCCGGGACAATACCGGCGGCTTCGTCGGCAGCGCGAATGCGGACGCCGATGTGGACCTCGACTACGAGACGCTGGTGACCGTGGGCGCCAATGCGATCATCCACGCGGGCGAGACGGCCAAGCTGCGTGCCTCCTCGGGCGTGCGGGGCAGTTCCAGCGCCGTGGCGCGCGGGGTGGGCTTCGGCGGCAATGCCGATGCCAATGCGACCTTCATCAGCGACGTGGCGGATACAAAGACCTCCATCGGCAGCTCGGCCCTGATCGAGGGCCGCGAGGTGCTGCTGATCGCCAAGGTGGACGACATCTATGATGGCGGCGACGATGACGGCGTGATCGACCCCGAGACCCGCGCGGTCAACATCGAGGTCAACACCGACGGGCGCGCCGGCGGCTTCTACTCCGAGGCGGAGGCGATCAACGAGCTGACCTATAACGCCGATACCGAGGTCGAGATCGGCGGCGACGCCAGCATCACCGGCTTCGAGGGCGTCGACCTGCTGGCCACCCATGACGGGGTTCGGACCTATTCCAAGGCCTTCTCCCGTTCCTCCGGCCTGTTCGGGGACGTCGATTCCGATGCGCACAACAGCACCACGACGGACAGCGACATCGACGCCGAGCAGGATGCGCTCGTCACCGCCGGGCCGCGGATCGTGAATGGCGTGAACCCGGGCGAAAGCACCGAGCTTTCGCAGTTCATGGCCAGCGAATTGCGCCTAGCGCTCTATGCAAACACCGACAACACCGACATCGACTATGGCAAGAACGGTCGGGTCTCTAAACGCTCGCTTGCCACCGGGGGCTCATCCGAGCCGGGCTCCTACTCCAATCAGGAGCTGATCGACTTTGACAGCGATGTGCTGATCCTCTCGGGCCGCTCGCCGGACCTGAAGACCATCAAGATCGGCATCAACCCCTTCGGCGAGATCGAGGGCGCGGTCGAGATCACCATCGACGACACCGCCGGGGGCGGGGCGCAGGACAAGCGGTCGGGCACGATCCTGAGCGACGACATCATCGTCAACGACATCCTCAACCCCGGCCCGGGCGACGTGGCCTTCTACTCGGACGAGATCAACGGCGGGTCCGGCTCGGACGACTACGACGGCACCTGGACCTTCCGCCAGTCGCTGGAAAAGGTCACCATCGTCAACGAGTCCGACAAGGATCTGGTGATCAACCAGATCAACGTCGCCGCTGTGGAACAGCCCATCGTCTGGCTGCGCCCCGAGCCCGAGATGTCCGCCGGGGATGTGGACCTCGAATTCAATGTGGTGGCCGACGTGGCGCCGACGCTGATCGAGATCCTGAACACCGGCAATTCGAACATCATCATCGACGGCACGATCAACAACCCGATCGGCACCACCTCCGTCGTCAACACCGGCGGCGGGACAGGCGGCTCGATCCTGTCGGCGGAATCCCGTGGCGAGGCCGGCACCGGCGAGCCTACGACCGACGATCTGATCGCGGCCACCAATGCGCTGATCCGGACCAACATCCTGAACATCGACGCCACCAATGACGTCGGCTCAGGCGCGGACCGGATCAACGTGGATACGGTGGACGCGGATGCCGTGCCTGCCGCGCACCGGTTCCTCGCCGGGCAGGTGAGCGGTGTCACCGATGAGATCCTGCTGGGCCAGAGCTCCAAGTTCATCGACAACCAGCTGGTGCAATATTCCGTCGGCGCCGGCTCTGCCGCCATCGGCGGGCTGGTGGACGGCGGCTACTACTATGTCACCCGTCCGGGGGGCGTCGGCTCCAGCAGCATCCAGCTGAGCGCGACTCTGGGGGGCGCGGTGATCAACCTGACGCCGGGCGCCACGGCGACGGACGCTTACACCCTGACGTCGGTCGAGGTCTTCACCGTCGACGCGGGCGAGGACATCTTCCTGGACGTTGGCGCGCTGAAGCGCACGGGCACCAATGTCGGCACCTATGTGGTCGAGATCGACCGCATTGCGGCTGGTCACACTGCCGACGTGCTGCTGCAACACGGCCTCTACCAGACCGGCGACGGTACGGCGGGCGGGGTGCTGGTGAAATCGCCCCACGACAGCGACGGGCTGCCGGCGACCTACTACTACTTCCGCCCCGACCGGCCGCTGGATGCGCCCGGCGTCAGCCGCGGGCTCTATGCCAGCGCCACCTCAGACGTGGCCGAGACGACCTATGACTTCCGCGGTCTCGACCTGACCGGACTGCGCACGTTGCCCGGGCTGCAATCGGGCCTGGAAGACGACAGCGGCAACATCATCGTGGCGGCCGAGGACCACGATCCCGCCGATCCCACGGTGAACATCCTGGGCATCTCCGAGGTGACGCGCAGCGGCACCGTGGTCGGCGCGGGCCATGTCTCGGCGCTGACGAACGGCTACATCGCCCTGACCGAGAAGACGGGCGACCTGCGCGTCGGCACCATCATGTCCACCGGCGAGGACGTTCTGCTCTACGCCCCGCTCAGCATCATCGACGCCGAGGGCGACCTGAACACGGCGACCGCCGATGTCTCGGGCAACAACATCACGATGATCGCGGCCTCCTCCTTCGTGAACCCGGACGACGGCGACGTGGCGGGCGAGATCGTGACCCCGACCGTGGCCGACATCGGCGGCATCGGGCGGGGCGGCATCGGGCGCACCGACAACTTCCTGGAGATCAACGTGGCCTCGGCCGGGTCGGGCACCGGGGTGCTGCGCGCCTATGATGCGGCGGATACGCTGAACCGGACGCAGGGCATCTTCCTGGATGAGACGGCGGGCGACCTGCGGGTCTACATCGTCACCACGTTCCACGACGTGTCGCTGCGCACCACCGACGGCGCGATCGTCGACGCGAATGGCGATGACGCGACCCTGGCCAATGTGATCGCGCGCCAGATCGACCTGGATGCGAACGGGGACGGCGCCACCATCGGGACGCTGTTCAACCCGTTCGAGATCGACAGCCGAAATGCCTCCGGCCACCTGGAGGCCATCGCGACCAACCGCGGCCAGATGAGCGAGGAGGACGACCTCTCCGCCGACGCGGATGACGTGGGCCTGGAAGCCACGGACGACATCTTCCTGACCGAGGTGCGGGGGGAACTGCGTCTTGTCCTGGCCCACAGCTACGAGGGCAACATCCTCCTGACCGTCCGCGAGGGCGGCTCGGTCGATATCGACGGCGACGACCTGCAGCTGGTGCAGGACGGCGCGGCCCGCTTTGCCGAGGCGAACGCCCTGGTCGCGCCCGGCCTGCATGACGATGCGCTGCGCATCCTGCCCCACGGCCTGATCCTGGCCGAACAGGGTGGCGTCTGGGTCTATGCGGGCGACGACATCGCGACGCATGAGAACAGCGCCGTGGTCGCCGCCAATGCGATCAACATCTACGGCGACACCGCAGGGCTCTATGGCGATGAGATCGCCACCGATCCCGGCTATGGCGCCGAAATCGTGATGCGCGGCCAGATCATCGCCGGGGCCGTGATGGTGACGCTGGGCAATCGCGCGCCGGGCACGCCCCTGGGCACCCAGCGGATCGCGCCGATCGGAACCTTCCGCCCCGACGACAGCGACACCGGGACCAGCGACGCGGACCGCATCGCCTCGATCTACGGCAACGACGACATGGACCTGATCCAGTTCGGCGACACCGGCGGGGCCGGGGGCACGACGGCCTGGGGCTCGGACGGCTATGTCTTCCTGGGCTCCAAGACGCGGGCCTACGGCAGCGCCACCGCCGTGACCGGCGCCTATGCGACGCCCGACCTGCGCAATGACGGCGAGGACCACTTCGTCGTCTACTACCTGCAGGATGCGGCCGCGCAGACCTCGCCGGCGATCCTGACCACGGGCTATGCCACCGATCCCTACGACAGCAGCGATCCGTTGAACGCGCTGGACGGCATCACCTATGACAATTCGGTCCTGGCCGAGCATACGCTGACCCTCGACGGTCAGTGCGACAGTGACACCTATGAGGTCTTGACCCTCGGCTCGCAGGGCGATCAGCGGAACTATATCATCAACGTGCTCGACACCGGCGAGGAGGACGATGGCGTCGACGATCTGACGATCTACGGCTTCGACAGCACCGCCAACGGCACCGAAGATCCGACCGACGACATCTTCCTGCTGCGCGCCGCCCATCACCTGCCGGGAGAGACCGCCTCGCGGCCCGGCTATGTGGCGATGCTGCACGGGGCGCTGGACCCCTACACCGACACGCTGGTCGGCAACGAGGACAGCGCCGAGGTGCAGCGCATCAGCTATGACGACGGGCTGAACGGGCGCCTGACGCTGGAGGGGCAGGGCGGCAACGATGCCTTCTACTCCGACGATGTGACGGTGATCACGACGCTGGATGGCGGCGCGGGCAACGACACCTTCCAGATCGGCCAGATCTTCGGCGCCAACCGGAACGAGGCCGACGGCAACCTGCTGGCGCAGGATGTCTTCCCGGACCTGCGTCCCACGACGCGCGGCTGGCTCAGCCAGGGCAGCTCGGCCCCGCTGCTGGCGCAGGGCGGCACCGGCAACGACACCTTCCGCGTCTATTCCAACCAGTCGGAACTGCGGCTGGAGGGCGATGACAACAACGACCTCTTCATCGTCCGCGCCTTCGCCATCGCGGCCACCACGGACCATGACTGGAACGATGACGGCGACACGAACCAGCTCGACCTCGACGCAGGCGTCGCGCTGCTGACCATCGGTTTCGAACAGGGCGCGGCGGCCTTCGAGGCGGCCATCGCCGGGCGCAGCGACGCGGCCTTCCTGACCACGGCCCTGAAGGAAGGCGGCGCCTATGTCTTCGACCGCAACGGGGATGGGGGGATCAACTTCCTCGACGTCTACCTGACGGTGGACGACACCACCGACGACACGATCGTGCTGGACGAGGACGGCGTGGCGCAGCCGCAGATCGGGCTGGGCTTCTCCATCGCGCAGGCCCCGGACATCCGGGCCGGCGGCGGCCAGGACGAGGTGCGCTACAACGTGAACGCCCCGGTCTCGGTCGATGGCGGCACCGGTTTCGACAAGCTGGTGATCCTGGGTACCGAGTTCGCGGATGACATCGCGATCACCGACAAAGGCATCTTCGGCGCGGGCCTCAACGTGCGCTACACCACCGTCGAGGTGGTCGAGGTGGACGGCCTGGAAGGCGATGACAAGTTCTTCGTCCAGTCCACCGCCTTCGGCGTGGCCTACCGGGTGATCGGCGGCCTCGGTTCCGACATCATCGAGGTGGCGGGCGACGTGCAGGAAGACATCATCACCCGCGAGCTGGAAGGCGTGTCGGGGGCGATCGACCACCTCGTCAGCTCGGACGACATCCTCTACGACGGGCTGGTGGTCGATGGCCTCAACTACAACGTCGTCAAGGATGGCGAGGGCCTCGTCATCATCGACGAGGGCACCGATGGCTTCACCGCGATCCGCGAGGGCGGGCCGAACGCCTACGACGACTATTCGGTCCGGCTGGGCCGCAAGCTGACCGCGGGCGAGGTGGTCTATGTCACTGTCTCGGCCGCGCGGTCCTGGCAGGAAGAGCAGGACGATACCTTCGCCAACCCGTTCCCGCTGGAAAACGGCGAGGGCGACACGATGTGGATCACCGCGACCGACGCGGGCGGCAGCTTTGGCGCCACGACCGTCGGGCAGTCGCAGATCCTGACCTCCGACTACTACCTCGGCAGCGGATATCCCGGATCGCCGGAAACCATCACCTACCTTGAACCGGGGGCTATCGCGGTCAATCAGGACTTCCTGCGCGAAGTGGTGATCGACGGGCAGATCTTCTATGTCCCCAACCGCTCGGTCGTGCTGCGCTTTGACGAGACGAACTGGGATACCGGCTTCGACGTCCATCTCTGGGCGGTCGATGACCAGCGGTCGGAAGGTGACCGCGTGGTGGTCGTCCAGCACTCGGTCATCTCGCGCACCTCGGTGGACTATGATGCCGTGGACGTTCGCAACCTCGAGGTCGAGCTGCGCGACAACGACACCCCCGGCGTGCTGGTGACCGAGGTCGACCCGGACAGCGTCACCGTCATCGGCGGTGTGGTGCAGGCAGGCTATGTAGAGGATCAGCGCTCGCTGGTGGTCGAGGGCGATGCCCTGACCGGCTTCTCGGACAAGATCCTCGTGCAACTGTCGCGTGAGGTGGCGCCGGGCGACACCATCGTGGTCAAGCTGAACTTCGGCGACCTGACCGGCAATGCCGATCTGGCGGACCTGTCCGACAAGGCCTTTGAACTGAAGGACGGCGGCACCGGTCGCTTTGACGAGACCTACCACACGATCACCTTCGGCAGCACCAACTGGGACAAGGCGGTGGTCGTCGATATCGTCCAGCGTGACGACGACGTGCGCGAGGACCCGCAGACCGCGGTGCTGAGCTTCGGCATGAACCACCAGACGGTGGAGCAGTCGATGACCGTCGGCAGCTGGGATGACGACGGCACGGATCGGGTCAAGCTGACGCTTGGCGCGGGCGGCTGGGTCGCTTCCGGCTTCGCGCTCGAGGGCATCACCCTGACCGGCATCACCGGGCTGGCCGGCGCGACCATCTTGGGCTTCGAGGATGGCGGGCTGACCGCGCTCCTTGACGTGACCACCGCGGGCGTGACGCTGGGCTCCGCGGCGGGTGCCGCGGCCAGCCGTACTCTGGGTGTTGGCGAAGTGGCCACGAACAACCCGGCGGGCGATTACATCTTCCCGAACCTGCGGTCGGGCACCGGCCTGCTGGACATCGAGGTGCTGGACAATGAAACCGCGGGCTCGGTGGTGATCGAGACCGGCACCGACACGGTGCTGGTGCCGATGACCGCGCAGGCCGGGATCTTCGACTTTGCCGGCAATACGATCACGGCGGGCTTCGACTGGATCGCCGCCGGCTTCGGCGTCGGCGACCAGATCACCGTCGAGGGCCGGGGTGGCGCGCCCGAGATGCGCATCATCTCGGCGATCTCCGGGACCGGCAACACGGTGCTGACCTATGGCGCCGGGGCACTGGCGGCCGAGGCGGACGATTACGCCCGCATCCTGATCGCCGACACCGACAAGCTCGACAGCTATCGCCTGCGCCTGACCAAGGCCCCGACCGAGAATGTCGAGATCGCCTTCCTGACCGACGGCCTGGCCGATGTCACCGCCGTGGGCTACGACACAGACGGGGACGGCGTGATCGACGTGACCCTGCCGGTCACCTACCAGACCATCGGTGGCGAACGGCCGGTGCAGCTCTTCAGCGGCACGCTCGTCTTCGAAAGCGACGGGACCGAGATGACCGTTACCCGGGGTACCGGGGCCGAACTGGGCAGCTTCCTCTCCGAGGGCTGGATCGTGGGCGACCTGGTCCGGGTCTTCAACAGCGACGGCTTTGACGGGGAATTCGAGGTCACGGCGGTCGACGGCGCCGAAGGCCAGTGGATGACCGTCATCGCCACCGCCGGCAACCCGTTCCCCGCCGCCTCGGGGGAGGTGGAAGCCGAGGATGTGCTGCTGTCCAAGCTGATCGAGACCGAGGTCTGGACCGGCGACGTGACCCTGATCCAGGCCGATGATGGCAGCTTCCGCCTGAACCGGCTGGAGGCGCTGACCTCCGGGATCGACCCGGAGGGTGATCCCAATTTCGCCGTGCAGGGCTGGCTGAACGAGGGCTTCCTCGAAGGGCAGCGGGTGCGGATCACCAACGTGGCCAACCCGGCCCAGTTCATCGATGCCAAGATCGCCATCATCCGAGGCTTCAACGCCACGAAGGATGCGACGATGCAGTTCACCCTCGAGAAGAACGAGGCGTTCGAGGCCGCCGGCTGGCTGGCCAGCGCCACGGTCGAGGTGAACCGGATCGCCATGGTGGCGACCTTCACCGGGGACGACCCGGAGACGCTGGCGATCGAGGGCAACTTCTACCAGTTCCAGACCGTCGAGATGACGGCCGATCCCTACTACGAGGTGCCGACCACCCGCGAGGGCGTCAAGATCTTCCCGGTCAAGGCGCATCTGCTGTCCAACATCCGCGGTCCGCTGGCCGTCGAGGGCGGCCCCTCGGGGGCCGACCGCTCGCTCAACCCCGGCCTCAAACTGCCGGGCGAGACGGATGCCTTCCTGATCGCCATCGGCGCGCAGCCGCCCGAAAGCCAGCAGATCGACGTGCTGAACATCTTCAACGATGGCAGCAAGGCGGATACGGCGGGCGTGCTGACCGCGACCACGCTGTCGGGCTTTGGCATGGGGCCGGACCTGGTCTTCCCCTTCGTGGACGGTCCGCTCTTCGGCGAGGGCAACGAGGATGACGGCCCGGTCACGCTGAGCTATCCGGGCGGCATCAGCTTCGGCAAGGTCAACTTCGGGTCCTCCGGGGTGACCAATGACGCCGATGTCAGCACCATCGAGGTGGTGAACCTGATGCTGGGCGAGGGCAACGACCTGATCGAGGTCGAGGGCACCCTGAACCCCGCACCCCATGTGTCGGCCGAGAACGCCTTTGAGTTCACCGAAGGCTGGACCAACGCGGACGAGGACTTCATCGCCGACTATGCCGGCAAGAACGTCGTCAAGCTCGACGGCTTCGACTGGAAGGCCGAGGGCTTCCTGACGGGGCAGGATGTCTATGTGGTGCAGGGAGATCTGCGGGTCTTCATCGGCACCGTGCTGGGGATCGAGGACGCGCTGGCCTACACGCTCGCCGACATCGACCCGCTGACCGGCGCGCCCTACCGCGATCCGAACGACAACTCGATCCTGATCCTCGATACGGCCAACGATCTGGATGCCGGTGACTTCGCGGCCCTGACCCCCGGCGTGGGCGGGGCGGACGTGAAACTGGTGGCAGAGGACAAGGAGGTCTTCCAGGTTCTCAGCGTGGTTGTCGCCAATGCGGCCACGGGCCTCGCCACGATCACCCGCGGCGCGGGCAACTGGGAGGATGACGGTTTCCTCGCCGGGCACCTGCTGCAGATCGGCATTGGCGCAGACCGGATGGAATACCGCATCACCGACATCTCGGACGACGGGCTGTCGCTGACGGTCGAAGGCTCGGGCCTGACCGACGGGGCACTGACCAGCCAGTTCTGGGTGCAGGGCGCCCATGGCGGGCTGACCACGCTGCACGGCGGCGGCAACATGTATGTCAACGTCGAGGGCAAGTTCCACCTTGACACCAACGGTGCCGGAGAGACCGTGGTGACACGGATCGACGGGCGCAGCTTCACCGACGAGACGGGCTTTGCCGTGGGCCAGGTGATCCAGCTGGAGGGCGAGGCCTTCACCCGCGTAATCCTCGACATCCAGAGCCTGGCGGCCGAGGACGCGCCGGACTTCGGCGAGGACAACCCCTTCGACACCTGGGGCGCCAACGCGGTCCTCGTGCTGGGAGCGCCGCTGCAGGGGGCGAATGTCACCTATGACGATGTCTATACGGCGGCGACCCAGGACAAGTTCCTGATCCACCAGGCCGAGGCGCTGGTCACCACCGTCGAAGTGTCGGTCGTGGTCCAGATCGAGGACATCGACGGCACGCTGGAAACCACGATCACCACAGAGGATGGCACCCCCTGGGGGCCGGAGTTCGTGGCCGGCAACGTGGTCTTCGTCGAAGGCCTTGCCGGGGGCTTCCAGATCAAGGAGGTCCGCGACGAGAAACTGGTGCTGCTCGACGCCGCGCTTGGCGGGGTCTGCGAGTTCGGCGAGGTCAGCACGCTGCGGCTGGTCACTGTCGACCTGACCCGCTCGGGCGGGCAGCGGGTGGGCGGTGACCACTTCATCGTGACCGGCGGCGCCGGTCCCGACAGCCCGCTCGTCCTCTATGGCGACACAAGTCAGGACGGCATGTGGTACTCCGGCCATTCCTATGACCGACTGGGTCTGGAAATGGGCGAGAAACCCTTCGATCCCTTCCCGCATCTGCCCGATGCGGAGAACGAGGACGACGAATGGGTCTTTGGCCTGGCCAATCCGTTCAAGCTGCACGGCAATGACATCATCGACGCCTCGGCGCTCTACGATGACTACGATGGCGACGGCGAGGCGGACAACCTGGCGGCCAGCCTGGTGTCGGTGGGCCTGTCGGCCTACGGCGGCATGGGCAACGACCTGATCATCGGGTCCCAGACCGGCGACCACCTGGCCGGTGGCTCGGGCGATGACACGATCGTCGGGATGCGCGGCACCGATCACATCTACGGTGACAGCGGGATGAACGTGAACATCCTGACCCGTGCGCTCACCATCACCACGCTGGACGCCAGCCCGCTGCCCACGGCGGACCCGGCGCTGCCGCGCGGGGACAGCTCCATCGACCCGACGGCGAGCCCGGTGCGGGATCCGCTTGGCAACCGGCCCACGGACCCGGCCATCCTGGCCGGCCTGCTGAACGTCTTCGGCGCCGGCAACGACGTGATCGAGGGCAACGGCTCGGGCCTGGCCGATGGCACGCCGGACATCTCCTTCGGGGATCATGGCCGGATCGACCAGTTCGTCGTCGATCCGAACCTGCCCGATCCGGATGTCCTCTTCGGCGTCACGGTGACCGGTCAGGTCCTGCAGAAAATCCAGACCACGATGCTGGGCTCGGTCCTGAACATCGTCTCCGAGCAGCCGCAGACCGGCGGGGACGACATCCTCCTCGGCTCGGAACTGGACGACGTGCTGATCGGCGGCGCGGGCAACGACATGCTCGACGGCGGCGAGGGCGACGACCTGATCTTCGGCGACAACGTCAACCTCTACCGCATGGCGGGCGAGGACGGCATCGTGGCCGATGGCGATCTCTACGACGACATCACCAGCCTGCGGTTCCAGACGCTGGCCGGCGCGATGATCTACTCGCGCACCGACCGGGCCGTGGCCGATGGCTATGGTGTCTACAACGCCACCACCGGCCAATGGGAAGCCACGGAAAGCGACAGCGGCGCACTGATGGTGACGCTGGTGAACGGCGAGCGTGTCGCCCGCGACTATCGCGACCCGAACGGGCCCGGCTGGTGGACGGAATACGAGATCGACTATGCCGAGTACCATTCCTTCGACATTGCCGAGGGCAAGGCGGGCGTCGGCTCCTTCGGGAACGACTACCTTGCCGGGGGCGCCGGGAACGACATGATCTTCGGCCAGCTGGGCGATGACATCATCCAGGGCGACGGCGGCATCGATGCGGCCATTGCCACCATGGGCGACGGCACGTTCATCGGAATCGGCGGCGGGCTGCCCTTCGGCGGGCTGATCGTGCCCACGCGCTATGTCAGCGCGGGCCGCGAGGTGCCGACGCTGTTTGCCCCGGTGGGGGCGCTCAAGGTCGTTCCGGCGACCGAGGGCAACCGCGCGACCGACGGCAACGACTACATCGAGGGCGGCGGCGGCTGCGACATCGTCTTTGGCGGACTTGGCCAGGACGACATCGTCGGCGGCTCGTCGAGCTTCTACAGCCTCGTGACCCCGGACCTGCGCCCCGATGGCATGGACATGCTCTTTGGCGGCACGGGCGACCGGATCGCGCGCAACGATGCCCGCGCGGCCGATGACGGCACCGGGGGCTTCGAGGACGAGGTCATCGGGGCAGGGCGCAATGCGCGCGATGCCGACGTGATCGCCGGCGACAACGCCGACATCGTCCGGCTGGTGGGGATCAACGGGATCGACCTGCTCGACCTCGCCCCGATCGAGCGCAGTGATCCGGCCGTCTTCGCTGCCGACTATGCGGCGCGCTACCTGCAGCGCAACGGGCTCTACCTCTCGTTCGATTACGACGTGAACATCGGTGAGTTCGAGGCGCCGAACGCCCTGGTGGCCGATACCGGCTACTCTGACGAGGGCGGCGAGCGGATCATCGTCCGCGGTGTCAGCCTGCTCGACTACACGCCGGGCGGACCCGACTACCAATCGGCGCTCTTCGACTTCGAGACCCCGCTTTCGACCGACAAGAACGCAGGTCTGGCACCGGGGGCCGACATGTGGCGCAAGACCTACGGCTTCTGGTCGCTGGTCGACATCGGCGCCGCGGACGAGGTCCACGGCGGCACCGGCGACGACATGATCTACCTCGGTGGCGGCAACGACATCGCCTATGGCGACGCCGACAACGACGACATCATCGGTGGCTGGGGCAACGACTGGATCTCGGGCGGGACCGGCACTGACGGGGTGCTGGGCGACGACGGGCGCATCTTCACCAGCCGCAACGAGGGGCTCAGCGACGATGGCGCGGTCAGCCTGAAGGGCAACACGCGCTCCTTCGGGAACTACGGGACCGAGTATTCCGAAAGCCTCTATGGCATCTGGGCGCTGCTCAATGGCGATCCCGACAGCCGCACCAGCCAGGGCAATGTCCTCAACGAGGAAATCTACACCCCCGGACAGGTGCAGCGCGCGCTGATCAACCGGGCGGGCGAGCTGACCAAGTCGGTGGACCTGACGCCCTATGACGTGGTGGAGGATGCGGTGCTGGTCGCCGTGACCTCGGCCAACCCGGCGGATCACGACCCGCTCTTCGCCGATGACGTGATTTTCGGCGGGCTCGGCGACGACTTCCTGCACGGTGGCTCGGGTGACGACGCGATCGGCGGGCAGGAGGCCCTGCCGGAAAGCTACGTCCAGCTCTATGGTGCCTCGGCGCCTCAGGGCCCCTACACCGACCTGCTGGGCCTGGCGCGGACCGACTACAGCCGCCCGTGGAACCCCGGCAACATGCTGATGTTCTTCGACGGTGATCCGCACTGGAACGAGCCGACCCCGGTCCGGGCACGCACCGGTGAATTCCTGCTCTACGATGAGTATGATCCGCGCCGGATCATCCTCTTCAACGCGGACGGCACCACCTGGGATGCGGACGACAATCCCGATCCGAACCTGATGGTGAACGGGGAGTATGCCTACAAGCACTTCTTCCTGAACGCCCGCGACAACGAGGGCATCCTGCTGGAGGGCTACACCGACTTCGAGCCCAACGGCACGCCGATCGAAAGCTCGATCCAGTCGGTGCACAGTGACGGCGACGACCGGATCTTCGGTGACATGGGGAACGACTGGCTCGTCGGCGGGACCGGGCGTGACCACATGTACGGCGGCTTCGGCAACGACCTGCTGAATGCCGACGACGTCATGGGCGGGCCGGGCAGCAGCTACGACAACGGGACCTTCGGTTCGGCCGACAATCCCGGCGGCGACATGGGGCTGAACGACACCCCGGAAACCCACTACAGCTGGGAAGACCGGGTCTTCGGCGGCGCAGGTCTGGATATCCTGATCGGCAACACCGGAGGCGACCGCCTGATCGACCACCTGGGCGAGTTCAACTCCTACATCGTGCCCTTCGCGCCCTTCGGGATCGCGACGGTCAGCCGGCAGGTGCCGCCGCAGCTGTGGGACTTCCTGGCCGCGCAGGCGGCCAGCGACGGCGTCGACATGACCCGGACCACGGATCAGGGCGACCCGAACCACGACAGCCGGTATTCGGCGGTGATCCAGCAACAGGGCGACCCCTATGGCGAGATCGGCCTGGTGACGCAGCGCGACCACGGGTTCTGGCAGGATCAATCCGGCCCGCCCACCGATCCGCAGGCCGGCAACATTCCCGGCGGGCGGCGCGACATCCTGCGGTCGGCGGACTTCAACGACCGCTCGGGCGACGGCTTCGCGGTGGACCGCGGCAAGTTCACGGCTACGGGCGGCGCGCTGCAGATCCAGTCTGAAACGACCTTCAGCACGGCCTCGGCGGTCTTCATGCTCGATGATTACCTGCCCACCTACTACGAGGTGCAGGCGACGCTGAGCATGGAGAAACCGACCGGTGGCTGGAAGGCCAACGCCTATATCATCTTCGACTACTTCAACGATCAGGACTTCAAGTTCGCGGGGATCAACATCTCCACCAACAAGATCGAGATGGGCTATGTCGATGCCGAGGGCTGGCATTACGTGGTGCAGTCCAACAAGCCTGTGCAGCTGAAGCCGAACACCAACTATGACGTCACTGTCGCGGTGAACGGCAACAACGTGACGCTGGCCGTGGCCGGGGTGAACTGGTTCACCTACGACTACGCCCCGCGGATCGATGTCTACGGCGAACCGATCCCGCTCAACCGGGGCATGGTCGGCGTCGGCATGGATGGCTCGAAGGGCAAGCTCGACAACTTCCGGGTGCAGGTGCTGCCGCCGACCTGGACCCTGGACGAGACCGACGACTTCGCGCCGCCGGTGCAGGAACTGCCGCGCGTCAGCCAGTCGAGCGGCTGGATCGAGACCTCGGGCACGCTGGTGGGCACCGTCAACGGGACGGCACCCGCGATGCAGACCGTCGACCTGGGCGTCGGGCTGATGGCGAACTCGGTGCTCGAGATGGAGGTCGATATCGAGACCTCCGGCATGGCCGGCTTCGTCTTCGATCGCTACGACGCGCTGAACTACAAGTTCGTCGCGCTCGATCCGACCACCGACAGGGTCCTCGTCGGCCATGCCTCGGCGGACGACGGGCTGGTGATCGACGCCACCTATGGCTTTGCGATGGCGCCGGACGCGATCCAGCACCTGAAGCTGACGATGCAGGGCGCGGGGCTCGCCATCTCGGTCAACGGGGCGATGGTGGCCAACTTCGGCTTCAACGCGGTGCTGGTCGATGGTGGCTTCGGTCTCACCGTCCTCGCCGGCGAGGCGACCTTCGACGACTTCCGTCTCGCGACCGACGACAAGACCTTCGAGACCGCGCTGAAACTCGCGGCGGAGTCCCAGTCCGAGGTCACGGGCGAGAGCTACATCTCGGCCGGCACGCTGGACGAGGAGGAACTGCAGCGGCTCTACGACGAGGCGCTGGAGGACTGGGTCGAGGCGGGGCTCGTCTCGGTCGAGGACGTCGAGGCGCTCGGGTCCATCACCCTCGTGGTGCAGGATCTCGAAGGGTCCACGCTGGCCCGGACCGTCGGGGAGGATCGCATCCTCATCGATGCCACGGCGGCGGGGGCTGGCTGGTACGTGCCGGGCGCCGGGGATACCGGCGGCGACACGGTGATCGGCAGCGGGGTCGACTTGCTGACGGTGCTGCGCCACGAGATCGGTCACCTGCTGGGCTACGAACATGACCAGCTGGCGATCATGGTCGAGGAACTGGAGGCCAGTACACGGATCGCCGTGACAGCCGATCCGGAGGCCGACACCACGGCCACGCCAGTCACGCCTGTGACGGAGGACGATCCCGGTCCTGCGACCCCAGCTCCGGCCCCGGTCACCACGCCCGGCAAGGGCAAGGGCAAGCAGGCGGCGCTGATCTTCGATGACGAAACCGGAACGCTGATCGCGGCGGAGGAGGCCGAACAGCTCTTCGCCGCCCGGCGCGAGGATGCCGCCCGGGTCGTGGTCTTCGCGGCCGCCGCCACGCTGGCCAAGCCGAAGCGCTCCGGTGCGGGTCAGGCCGCCGGTCTACCCGGTCAGGAAGCGCTCAAGGTCGATAGGAGGCTCGCGTCGGCCGAAACCGCGCCGCGCCGCAGGGGGCTGATGGGCTGGCTGCGCGGGAGCCGCTCCGCCTGAGAATGGCGATGGCTGCCCTGACGGCCTGAGACATGCAGGACGCGCCCGGCTCTGCCGGGCGCGTTTTGCATTCGGCGCGCGAGAGGCGGAACTCCGGGGGGCAGGGGGGCTGGCGACGGACGGATCCGCGCGTCATCGCGACAGGCGTGACCCCTGCGCAGCACGGCTCAAAAACGCGTCTAGGCGCCATGTGTGTCGAGATGTCGGGGAAAAGTGGCAGCCCGTAGGGGAATCGAACCCCTCTTTCCAGGTTGAAAACCTGGCGTCCTAACCGATAGACGAACGGGCCACTCTTGGTGTGGGCGGTGTTTAGGCAAAGCCGCGATCCGGCGCAAGGGGGAGAATGCGGTTTTCGCAGAAAATTCCGGGCGACCTGACGGCAACGCTGCGGATGTCGAAAAAACGAGGGAAACCGCGTGGTTACGGAGGTCCTCAGCCCTCGGAGGCCGGGGCTGCATCGTCGAGACGCATCTGAACCGACTGCCGCCCGCCCCAATCGTTGATCTCGATCTTGCCCGCGAGGTGGAATCGCCGCCCGTTGTGCCCTTCCAGCGCGGGCCCCAGCGGGCCGTCGAAGGCGCCGAAGCAGATCGCGTCGAGCCGCGCGCCCATGCCGTCGCCGAACCCGATCTTCAGGTGGCTCTCGCCCACGCGCTTGGCAAAGCTGATCTTCACATCCGGGAAGGCAAAGCGCGGCGCCGGGGCGCCCTGACCGTAGGGGCCCGCCTGTTCCAGCTGCTGCACCAGTTCCACGGTGGCGGCGCCGGGCATCAGCAGGGCATCGACGCGCAGGTCGGCCGGGCCTGCCTCGCCCGCGCCCTGTTTCGCCAGCAGCTCGGCGAGGCGCGCCATGGCGGGCTCCAGCTGGTCGCGCGCCACGGTCAGGCCTGCGGCCATCTTATGGCCGCCGCCCTTGATCAGCAGCCCCTCGGCGGCCAGCTTCTGGACCGAGGCGCCAAGGTCCACGCCCGCGATGGAGCGGCCCGAGCCCTTGCCCTCGCCCCCGTCGAGGCCGATCACCACGGCGGGGCGGTTGGTGGCCTCCTTGAGCCGCGAGGCGACGATGCCGACGACGCCGGGATGCCAGCCTTCGCCCGCCGCCCAGACGAGGGGGGCGTCGAGCCCGCGTTCCTCGGCCTGTTCCATGGCCACGTCACGGACGCGGTTCTCGATCTCGCGGCGTTCGCGGTTGAGCTGGTCGAGGCGTTCGGCGAGGGCCGCGGCCTCGTGCGGGTCGGTGGTGGCCAGCAGGCGCGCGCCGATGTCGGCCTTGCCGATCCGCCCGCCCGCGTTGACCCGCGGCCCCAGCAGGAAGCCGAGGTGGTAGGAATTCGGCATGGCGTTCATCTTGGCCACGTCGGCCAGCGCCGCCAGCCCCACGCGGTCGCGCCGCGCCATGACCTTCAGCCCCTGCCGCACCAGCGCCCGGTTCACGCCGATCAGCGGCGCCACGTCGGCCACGGTGCCAAGCGCCACGAGGTCGAGCATCGCCATCAGGTCGGGGCCCTTGGCGCCCTCGTCGCGCATCTGGCGGTTGGCCTCCACCAGCATGAGGAAGACCACGGCGGCGGCGCAGAGATGCGCGAGCGCCCCGTCCTCGTCCTGCCGGTTCGGGTTCACGCAGGCGACGCAATCGGGCAGAGTCTCGCCGCCGAGGTGGTGGTCGAGGATCACCACGTCGCAGCCCGCCGCCGCCACCGGCTCATGCGAAAGCGTGCCACAGTCGACGCAGACGATCAGGTCGTGCCGGCGGCCCAGCTCCTGCATGGCGGGCACGTTGGGGCCATAGCCCTCGTCGATCCGGTCGGGGATATAGAGCGTGGCCTCGCGGCCCATCTGGCGCAGCCAGTCGATCAGCAGCGCGGCCGAGGTGCCGCCGTCCACGTCGTAATCGGCAAAGACCGCGATCCGCTGGCGCTTCTTCACTGCGGCGAGGAAGCGGGCGGCGGCCTTCTCCATGTCGCGCAGAGACCGGGGATCGGGCAGCAGGGTGCCGAGCTTGGGCTCAAGGAAGGCCGCGGCCTCCTCGGGCGGCACGCCGCGCCGCGCCAGCACCTGGCACAGCGGGCGGGGCAGGGCGGTGACCTGCTCCATCGCCTCGGCCATGCGGTCCACCTCGGCCCCCGGGCCGACCCAGCGGCGGCCCGTGAGCGAGGCGGAGATGCCGAGGAAATCCGACAAACCGGGCCTCAGACCTGCTCGATCCGCAGGGTGACCGGGCCCGAGACCACCACGCCGGTGGCCTGCATCGCCTCGATCGCGCGGTCGAGATCGTTGCGCAGGCACTTGTGGGTGACGATCAGCACCGGGGCGCAGGATTCGTCATGGTCATACTGGCGCAGTCGGTGGATCGAGATGCCCTCGCTGCCAAGCGCGGTGGCCACCTTGGCAAGCGCACCGGGTTTGTCCTGCAGCATCATGCGCAGGTAGTAGGGCGCGGCCGAAACGGAGCGTGCAGGCGTGGCCGCCTCCAGCGTGGCGGCGGGCTGGCCGAAGACCGGCAGGCGGAAGCCGCGCGCGATGTCGCAGATGTCGGAGAGCACGGCCGAGGCGGTCGGCCCTTCGCCGGCGCCGGCGCCGCGCAGGACGATCTGGCCCACGGCGTCGCCTTCCAGCACCACCATGTTGGTGCCGCCTTCCAGCTGACCCAGCGGCGAGGAGGCGGGCACGAGGCAGGGCGCCATGCGCTGTTCAAGCCCGCGGCCGGTCTTGCGGCTCACCCCCAGCAGCTTGATGCGATAGCCCATGTCGGCGGCCTGACGGATGTCGTCGATGGTGATCTCGCCGATGCCTTCCAGCTCCATGTCGTCGAAGGCGACCTGCGTGCCGAAGGCGACCGAGGCGAGGATCGACAGCTTGTGGCCCGCGTCGATGCCGCCCACGTCAAGTTCGGGATCGGCCTCCAGATAGCCCAGCTGGCGGGCCTCCTCGAAGACTTCCTCGTAGGGCAGGCCCGCGCTTTCCATCCGGGTCAGGATGTAGTTGCAGGTGCCGTTCATGACGCCCATGACGCGGGTGATCTCGTTCCCGGCCAGCCCTTCGAGCAGGGATTTCACGACCGGGATGCCCCCTGCGACGGCGGCCTCGTAGCGGATCACGCGGCCCGCGCCCTCGGCCAGTTCGGCCAGCGCCTGACCGTTCACGGCCAGCATCGCCTTGTTCGCGGTGACCACGTCCTTGCCGGCCTTCAGGGCGGCCTCGGTCGCGGCCTTGGCGGGGCCGTCGGCGCCGCCCATCAGCTCGACGAAGATGTCGACGTCGTCGCGCGTGGCGAGCTTCACGGGATCGTCTTCCCATGCGTAACCGGCAAGCGAAACGCCGCGGTCCTTGTCGCGGGTGCGGGCAGAGACGGCGGTGATGACGATCTCGCGGCCCGTGCGGGCGGTCAGCATGGCGGCCTGTCGGCGGATAATGCGGACGACGCCAACGCCCACGGTGCCGAGGCCGGCGATCCCGAGGCGGAGCGGTGCGGCGGTCTGGCTCATGCTGTTCTCCCGATGTTCAGAGTGCGGTTTTGCCGGGGATAATCGGTTCGGGGGCGGCGTGCAACGCGGCTTTCACGGTGGCCTGCGGCCTTTTTCCCCGATCCCTCTGCCTGGGGTCCTACTCGGACAGGGTCCGGTTGCGCAGCCGGTCTGCCCGGGCCCGCAATCCGGCCGCGCGGGCCTCCAGCTGGGCCTGTGTCTCGGGCGTGGCGGTCTGGGCGGCGGCGGCCCCGTCGAGGATGCGGACCACCGGCATCACCTTGGGATAGGGGGCGGCGGCGGCCTCGGGGCTGATCGTGCCCTCCAGCGCCGGGATCTCGGCGCAGCCCGCCGTCAGCAGGCAGCCCGCCACGAGGGCAGGCAGGAGACGGGGGGAGGGGCGATCAGCTCGGCGCATGCCTGTTCATTGCCCCAAGCCCCGGCCGCTTGCAAGCGCGCAGAGGCTGCGGCGGCCTTGCCGCTGCTTACCGGCTTGAACGCGCCGGGGGGGCAGGTAGAAAGGACGCCATGGCCCGCACCCAAGGTTCCTTTGCCGCCCAGACCGGCCCCCGCGTCCGCGCCGCGGCCCTGACGCTCTTTGCCCGTCAGGGCTATGCCGCCGTCTCCATGCGCCAGATCGCGGCGGAAGTGGGGATGCAGGTCGGCGGGCTCTATAACTACGTCAGCGACAAGCAGTCCCTGCTGATGGACCTGCTGACCGTCCACATGGAAGAGGTCCTGACCGCGCTGGAGGCCGAGCCGCGCCCGGCCGATCCGGTGGCCGCGCTGGAAAGCTTCACCCGGTTCCACCTGCGCTTCCACACGGAGCGGCCCGACGAGGTCTTCATCTCCTACATGGAACTGCGCAACCTGACGGAGGAGAACTTCGCCACGCTGGAGGCGATGCGGGCCCGCTACGAGGCGCAGCTTGAGGCCATCCTGAGCGACGGACAGGCGGCGGGCGCGTTCCACATCACCGATGCGCGGGTCAGCACTAGGGCGCTGATCGCCATGCTGACCGGGGTGACCACATGGTATCGCCCGGGCGGCAAGCTGACGCTGGCGGAACTGGAAGAGATCTATTGCGCCCTCGTGCTGGGCGCTGTAGGCGGGCGACCCTGACCGGACCCAAGCGAGATCTCGCGCGGCTCTGGACAGACCCCGCCCCCGGACCGATATTCCCTACATGAGCCTGCCACCCGGATTCCTCGATGAACTGCGCACCCGCCTGAGCCTGAGCCAGGTCGTGGGTCGCAAGGTCATGTGGGATCAACGGAAATCGAACCAGGCCAAGGGCGACTGGTGGGCGCCATGCCCCTTCCACCACGAAAAATCCGCGTCTTTCCATGTGGATGACCAGAAGGGCTTCTACTACTGCTTCGGCTGCCACGCCAAGGGCGACGCGATTTCCTTCGTGCGTGAGACCGAGAACACCGGCTTCATGGAGGCGGTGGAGATCCTCGCCCGCGAGGCCGGGCTCCAGATGCCCGCACGGGACCCGCAGGCGCAGAAGAAGGCCGACAAGCGCAGCCAGCTGGTCGAGGTCATGGAAGCCGCGGTGCAATATTACCGGATGCAGCTCTCCACCGGAGCGGCCACCGAGGCGCGCGCCTACCTCGAACGCCGCGGGTTGCGCGGCGAGGCGCTGCAACGCCACGAGATCGGCTTTGCGCCCAATGCCCGGCAAGGCGCCTTCCAGCACCTGACCGCCAAAGGCATTTCGCCCGAGTTGATCATCGAGGCGGGCATCTGCGCCAAGCCCGATGAACCGGGCCGCAATGCCGCGCCCTATGACCGGTTCCGCGACCGGATCATGTATCCGATCCGCGATGCCCGGGGCCGCTGCATCGCCTTCGGCGGCCGCGCGATGGACCCGAATGCGCGGGCCAAGTACCTGAATTCGCCGGAAACGCCGCTCTTCGACAAGAGCCGCTCTCTCTACAATCACGGGCCCGCGCGGGCGGCGGCAGGCAAGGGGCAGCCTGTCATCGTGGCCGAAGGCTACATGGACGTGATCGCTCTGGTCGAGGCTGGCTTCGGCGGGGCCGTGGCGCCCTTGGGGACGGCGGTGACGGAACACCAACTCCAGATGCTGTGGCAGATGTCGCCGGAGCCGATCGTGGCGCTGGATGGCGATGCCGCGGGCTTCCGCGCCGCGCTCAGGGTGATTGACCTTGCCCTGCCGCTGCTGGAGGCGGGCCGCGCCCTGCGCTTTGCCCTGATGCCCGAGGGCAAGGACCCCGACGACCTGATCAAGGCCGAGGGCGCCGAGGCCATGCAGAAGGTGCTGGAGGGCGCCCTGCCGATGGTCAACCTGCTCTGGCAGCGTGAGGTCGAGGGCAAGACCTTCGACAGCCCGGAACGGCGTGCGGCGCTCGACAAGACGCTGCGGCTGAAGCTGCAGCAGATCAAGGACACCTCGCTGCGCCGCCATTATGGCGACGCGATCTTCGACCTGCGTCAGGACCTCTTCAAGCGCCGCCGCGACAGCGATGGCCGCGGGGACGGGGGCTTTGACGGCGGGTTCAACGGCGGTGGCTTCAACGGAGGCGGCTTCTCCGGCAAGCGCGGTCCGCGCAAGCCGTGGTCGCCCGGCGGGCGCAACGTGGCGCTGCCGCCCACGGCCTCGACCAAGGCCTCGCCGCTGGCGATGGACGACGACAGCGTGCAGGAGCGCCTGCGCGAGGCGGTCATTCTGGCCGCGCTGATCCTGATGCCGGAACTGGTGCTGGAATTCGACATGCAGGTCGAACGCATGGCCTGTTCCGACCCGCATCACGCCGCCCTACGCCGCCTGATCCTGACCCATGCGGGCAACGGATCGGAGGCGCTGCAGGAGGCGATCGCCTACGAAATGGGCCCCCACGCGGTTGATTCCTTCTTGTCCAATCCCCATGTGGCGCTTACGCCCCCGGTACGCCGCCGCGGGGATGTTGAGATCGCCCGCATGACGGTGGCCGAGGAACTGGCCAAGCTTTCCGCCCAGCATGGGCTGCGTGGCGAAATAGAAGAGGCGCTGGAAGAATTCGACGGTCCTGCGGACGAGACCCTGACCTATCGTCTGGGCGAGGCTGCACAGGCCCGAAATCGTGCGGCCCGGTCCCTGCAGGAGGATAAGGCCGAGTACGACCTGGGCGCGAATGGCGCCCGAATCAACCGGGAAGAACGCAGTGCGCTGGATGCGCTGATGGAGACGATTCGCTTCACCAAGCCTCGTAAGTGAAGACTTGGTGACGAAAATATAAAGAAAACGGGGTAAACGGGTGTGCGAATCGAGGATTCGCGTTATTGATTCGGACCATCGAATCATCCCGAGCCCGCTTTTAGGAGCACCGCATGGCCGCCAAGGACAATACCGAAGAGACCCAGCAGGAAGACCAGGAGCAGGAAGTCTCGCTCGATATGAGCCAGGCACAGGTCAAGAAGATGATTGCGGAAGCGCGCGAGCGTGGCTTCATCACCTATGACCAGCTGAACCAGGTCCTGCCGCCCGATCAGGTCTCCTCGGAACAGATCGAGGACGTGATGTCGATGCTCTCCGAAATGGGCATCAACATCATCGAAGACGACGAGGTCGAGGAAGAGGAACAGAAATCCACCGCCGTGGTCGAGACCAACTCGAACCGCGACGTGGCGCTGTCCTCGGGCACGCAGGAAAAGCTCGACCGCACCGATGACCCGGTGCGCATGTACCTGCGCGAGATGGGCTCGGTCGAACTGCTGTCGCGCGAGGGCGAGATCGCCATCGCCAAGCGGATCGAGGCCGGTCGCAACACGATGATCGCAGGGCTCTGCGAAAGCCCGCTGACCTTCCAGGCAATCACGATCTGGCGCGACGAACTTCTGTCCGAAGACATTCTGCTGCGCGACGTGATCGACCTCGAAACCACCTTCGGCGATCAGCTGGGCGACGACGAGGCGCCGGTCGTGGATGCGGCCAATGTCTCCACCGCGCCCAATGCAGAGCGCAGCAAGGGGCAGGAACTCGACGCGGACGGCAACCCGATCTCCTCGGACGATGACGAGGACGAGGACGACCAGGCGAACATGTCGCTGGCCGCGATGGAGGCCGCGCTGAAGCCGCGCGTGCTCGAAACGCTGGACCGCATCGCCTCCGATTACGCCACCCTGTCGGAAATTCAGGACAGCCGGATCAGCGCCACGCTGAACGAGGACGGCTCCTTCTCCGCCGAGGAAGAGGCCGAGTACCAGACGCTGCGCTCCGAGATCGTGAAGCTGGTGAACGAGCTTCACCTGCACAACAACCGGATCGAGGCGCTGATCGACCAGCTCTATGGCATCAACCGCCGGATCATGCAGATCGACAGCGCCATGGTGAAGCTGGCGGACCAGGCCCGCATCAACCGGCGCGAGTTCATCGATGAGTACCGCGGTCACGAGCTGGACCCGAACTGGATGGACCGCATGTCGGAGAAGGCCGGCCGCGGCTGGCAAATGTTCTTCGAACGCTCCGCCGACAAGGTCGAGGAACTGCGCAACGACATGGCGCAGGTCGGCACCTATGTCGGCCTCGACATCTCGGAATTCCGCCGCATCGTCCAACAGGTGCAGAAGGGCGAGAAAGAGGCCCGTCAGGCCAAGAAGGAAATGGTCGAGGCGAACCTGCGCCTCGTAATCTCCATCGCCAAGAAGTACACGAACCGCGGCCTGCAATTCCTTGATCTCATTCAGGAAGGCAACATCGGCCTGATGAAGGCCGTGGACAAGTTCGAGTACCGCCGCGGCTACAAGTTCTCGACCTATGCGACCTGGTGGATCCGTCAGGCGATCACCCGGTCCATCGCGGACCAGGCGCGCACGATCCGTATCCCGGTCCACATGATCGAGACGATCAACAAGCTGGTCCGCACCGGACGCCAGATGCTGCACGAGATCGGCCGCGAGCCGACCCCGGAAGAGCTGGCCGAGAAGCTGCAGATGCCGCTCGAGAAGGTCCGCAAGGTGATGAAGATCGCCAAGGAGCCGATCTCCCTCGAAACCCCGATCGGGGACGAGGAAGACAGCCAGCTGGGCGATTTCATCGAGGACAAGAACGCGATCCTGCCGCTGGACAGCGCCATTCAGGAAAACCTGAAGGAGACCACGACCCGCGTTCTGGCCTCGCTCACCCCGCGCGAGGAGCGGGTTCTGCGGATGCGTTTCGGCATCGGCATGAACACCGACCACACGCTGGAAGAGGTGGGTCAGCAGTTCTCGGTCACCCGCGAACGTATCCGCCAGATCGAGGCAAAGGCGCTGCGCAAGCTCAAGCACCCGAGCCGCTCGCGCAAGCTGCGGTCGTTCCTCGACCAGTAAGCCCGCAGGGCAGTGACAAACATCTGAAAGGCGCGCGGACCTCCGTGCGCCTTTTTCCATGCGCGCTCTGGCCGTCGCTCTGCCCTTGGTCTCGGCACCTGACCGGGCCGCCAAGGGTGCCAAGGTCCGGAATCCCTGACTGTCGCGCCTGCGTAAGAAGTTGTTATGCCTTCTCCCGTCTCATGGCCTTGGAACGATTTTCGCCATCGGGGCGTTATTTGATCAAAGAACGAAGGATGCGATTATGCGCAAGGCCCTCATTTCCCTGTCTTTCATCGCCGTTGCCGCGACGGCTTCGGCCGCCTTTGCGGCCTATTCCGTGATCGACGGTTCGCACAACGATCTGGTGTCGCCGTCGGAGTTCTATGACCCGTCCGAGCCGGTGCTGATCGAAGTCAGCCCCGAGGAACTCGGGCGCTGCGTGATGACGATCGCCAGCGTCTTCCAGCCGCCGGTGGATGACAGCGCCCCCCTTCAGATGTCCTCGGACATGCCGCCCGCACCGCCGGTGCGCTGCGTGGCGAAGTGACCCGCTTGCCCGCGGGGCAGGGGCCGGTCTAGGCTGGCCCCGACGTCCCGACGGCAGGCAGCATGGCCCATACCACCTTCACGATCCCGACCCGCGGCCCCGGCCTTTATGAATTCACCCGGCAGGTGGCGGACTGGGTGTCCGATCACGACCGGGACGAGGGGCTTCTGACGCTCTTCGTCCGTCACACCTCCGCCTCGCTCCTGATCCAGGAGAACGCCGACCCGGAGGTGCGCAGCGATCTGACCGAGTTCTTTCACCGCCTCGTGCCGCCCTCGGATGATCCCGCCATGTCTTACCTGACCCACACCTACGAGGGGCCGGACGACATGCCCGCCCATATCAAGGCCGCGCTGCTGCCGGTCAGCCTGTCGATCCCGGTCCGGGCCGGGCGGATGGTGCTGGGCACATGGCAGGGGATCTATCTCTTCGAGCACCGGCGCGCGCCCCATGCCCGTCAGGTCGCAGCACATCTAGGTCATTGAATTCGGTACTACCCAAGGCTTCGTGGCTGTCCTATAGTCGCTGTGGATAAGTTGGGGCATGAACCCCACAACGTGACGAGGCGGAAGTGAAAAGGGGACCGGCTGATGCGCTGTCCGTTTTGCGGCAATATTGATACCCAGGTGAAGGATTCCCGCCCGGCGGAAGATCACGCGGCCATCCGGCGCCGGCGGTTCTGCCCGGCCTGCGGCGGGCGCTTCACCACCTATGAACGCGTCCAACTGCGCGATCTGGTCGTGATCAAGTCCAACGGGCGGCGGGAAGATTTCGACCGCGACAAGCTGGAGCGTTCGATCCGGATCTCGATGCAGAAACGCCCGGTGGAGCCGGAGCGGATCGACCAGATGATCAGCGGCATCGTGCGTCGCCTCGAAAGCATGGGCGAGACGGACATTCCCTCCAAGGTGATCGGCGAGATCGTGATGGAGGCCCTGGCCCGGATCGACACCGTGGCCTACGTGCGGTTCGCGAGTGTTTACAAGAACTTCCAGGCTGCCGACGACTTCGATCGCTTCGTGAGCGAACTGCGTCCGCCGGTCCTGCCCGAGGACAAGCCCGGCGACGACGGGTGAGCGAGGCAGACGACCGACGCTTCCTGGCGATGGCCCTCTCGTTGGGCCGTCGCGGGCGCGGGCAGACATGGCCGAACCCCGCGGTCGGCTGCGTTCTGGTCAAGGACGGCCGCGTCGTCGGGCGCGGCTGGACCCAGCCCGGCGGGCGGCCCCACGCGGAGCCTGTGGCGCTTGCTCAGGCGGGCGCGGCCGCGCGCGGCGCCACCGCCTATGTCTCCCTCGAACCCTGCGCCCATCACGGCAAGACCCCGCCCTGCGCCGAGGCGCTGATCGCCGCGGGCGTGGCCCGTGTTGTGGCGCCGCTGGAAGACAGCGACGCCCGCGTTTCCGGTCAGGGCTTTGCCATGTTGCGTGCCGCCGGGATCGAGGTCTCCACCGGGCTGCTGGCGCAGGAGGCGCTGCATGATCACGCGGGCTTCTTCCTGCGCACCGAACAGGGCCGCCCCCTCGTCACGCTGAAACTGGCCCTGTCCCTCGACGGGCGGATCGCCACGGCCAGCGGCGAGAGCCAGTGGATCACCGGCCCCGAGGCACGCCGCCACGTCCACCTGCTGCGCCACCGCCATGACGCGGTGATGGTGGGGGCGGGTACGGCGCGCGCCGACGATCCCGCGCTCACCGTGCGCGGCATGGGCGTGACCCGCCAGCCGGTCCGCGTGGTGGTCTCGCGCCGCCTCGACCTGCCGCTACTGGGGCAACTGGCCCGGACGGCAAACGAGGTGCCGGTCTGGCTCTGCCACGGGGCGGATGCCGATGCGACGCTGGTGCGGACATGGCAGGGGCTCGGCGCGCGGCTCTTCTCCTGCGCGCTGCGCGATCGTCAGCTCGACCCCGCCGCGGTGCTGCAGGCGCTCGGCGGCGCCGGCCTCACGCGGGTCTTCTGCGAAGGGGGCGGAGCGCTCGCGGCCTCGCTGCTGCAGGCGGATCTGGTCGATGAACTCATCGTCTTCTCCGCAGGCGTCGCCCTTGGGGCCGAAGGCCGCCCCGGCCTCGGCGCGCTTGGCATCGACCGCCTTGCCGAGGCTCCGCGCTTCACCCTGCGGGAAACCCGCGCCCTTGGCGGCGACGTGATGCACCGCTGGCACAGGGCGACCTGTTAAGGGACCACCTGCCGCGGCGGCCCGCTCACCGCCAAGGTTCACCCCGGGCGCGCCTCAAGCCCCAACGATTCCCCGCCGCAGGCCCGTCCCAAAACCGCAGTCCCCTCATCCACTGTTCCCAAATATCCTCGGGGGACGGCCCGCAGGGCCGGGGGGCAGACAGCCCCCTCTCCCCTCACCGCCAGAGCGACGCTCGGCTCGCCAGCAGCCCCTGCACCTTCGCCAGCAGCCGCAGCCCCGGTCCGCGTCGCCCGATGGCGCCCTCCGCCAGCCGTTCCAGCGCCAGTTCCACCGCGCAGGGCAGCCCGCTGACCGGATCACGGTAGCGCGGATAATCGATCAGCGCTGCGTGGACGAGGCCCGCCAGCGTCACATGGGCCTGCCGCCGTTCCGGCATGGGCCCGAGGTCGCGGGTCAGGCCCCAGCCAGCATAGAAGGGCGCGCCGAGCACGGTAATCCTGCGCCCGCGCAGCAGCGCCTCGAAACCGGTGAGGGAGGTGATGGTCCAGACCTCGTCGACTGCCTCCAGCAATTGCGCCATGTCCTGCTGTGCGACCTCGGCATCGGCCAGAGCCGCGACGTCTTCGGGCGCCACCGCGCCTGGCCGCAGCCCGGCGGTGACATCCGGATGCGGGCGGTAGAGGATCACCGCTTCCGGGTTGGCGGTCCGGGCGGCCTGCAGCAGCGCAAGGTTGGTGCGCACCTCGCCGGCGCCGAGACGGATCGAGGCGTCGTCCTCCACCTGTCCGGGCACGAGGATGCGGTAGCCCTCGGGCAGCGGTGCGTCGTCACCGGGCAGGTTGTACTTGGTCAGCCCGCGCGCCACGAGGGCGCGGGTCAGCGCCTCGGCCCGGGCCTGCTGTTCGGGGCGCAGGCGGGCGCGGGTCGCGATCATCCGTTCGAGGCGGCTCTCGCGGGTCGGATCGTAGTAGATGCCGAGATCGTCAAGCGCCAGCGACAGCGGCGGCACCAGCTCCGCCCCCAGCCCGCGCGAGCGCAGGAAGCCATCCTCCAGCCGCCAGGCCTCGCTGCCCTCGGCGGCCTTCCCGGCCCAGACCATGGTGCGGGCAGGCGGCGTGGCCTCCCGTCCGGAGAAACGCACACGGCGTTGCCCGCCAAAGAACCCCTGCACGAACGGCCGTTTCCACAGCCGCATCCCCTGCGCGACCCATCCGTGACGATCTTCGCGCCACGCCCGGACCTGCGCCTCGAACTGGCCGAGCGCCTCCTCGAAGGTGGCCAGCCGGTCGCGGGCGGGATCGTACCATGTCGGGTAAAGCAGCATCGCCCCGGCAAAGAGCTGAGCCGCGGTGAGGCTGCGGCCCCGGCGCGGCGCGCGCAGGGGCAGGGGATGGCGATCCTCGGTCAGACCCCATCCGGCATAGAAGGGCTGGCCGTAGACCCGGGGACGGTGGCCCGCGAGGATCGCCTCGAAGCCAAGCTGCGAGGTCACGACATAGACCGCCACGGCGCCTTCCAGCAGCGCCCAGGGGCTGACCGGATCGGAGAAGAGTGTGACGCGCTCGCTGGTGTCCTGATCGGTGAAATAGCCGGACCGGTGGCCCTGCGCTGTCTCCGGGTGGGTCTTGATCAGCACCGGCGCGCCGGGGTTCTCCTCCTGCGCGTAGTAGAGCATCTCGCGGAAGGTGTTCGCATCCGCCCCGCCGTGGGTGACCGAGGCATCGCCGCGGGTCTGGTCGATGACGAGGACATAGCCCGGCGCGGGCAGGGGCGCCTCGGGATCGACGGCGGAATACTTGGTGAGATGGGCCTCGCGCAGCCGGGCGATGCCGCCACGGGCGCGGTTCAGCAGCGCGGTGTCATCCAGCGGATGACTCGCCAGCAGCACCTCGAGGTCCGAGGGCTGTGCCGCGTCGAAATAGGCACCACGCTGGTCGATCAGCAGGCCAAGCGGCGGTTCCCCGGCGCGTCCGGGATGGAGCGAGCGCAGGAAGGCATCCTCGATCCTGAGAAGCGACGCGCCGCTGGCCTCGGCCACGGCCTCGCCCCGGTGGGCATAAGCAGCCCGGCCCCAGACCGCGATCAGGTCGTCCGGCCCCATCCGGCGGGCGGGACGGCCCGGTGTCAGGTCATAACCCGCCAGCGTCAGGATGCGCCGCAGGCGCCGCTGGCGCAGGAAACCGGCGGTGTAGAAATGCAGCCGCCGGCGGGAGGACCCGCCGGCGGCATCATCATGGAAACGCTCGTCCATCTCCTGCCTTAGTTGGCGATGGAGTCGATCGTGTTGAGGGTGGTCAGCGACCCGGTCAGCATCGAGATCGTCTTGTTCCACTGGGCGAAGGGCGCCTCGGTCACATAGAGCGTATCGCCGTCGCGGATCACGAAGTCGCGGGCCATGAACATCCCGTTGGGGCGCGTCAGGTCGAGGACATAGACCATGCGCTGCTCGCCCATGAGGTCATTGCGGCCCAGCACCTGGTTCGCGATCTCGGCCGGTTCGTTGCGCAGAACGAAGACGCCGGTGGGATCGGCCCAGGCCGCCATCAGCCCGCCGACCTGCGCGATGGCCTCGAGGCCCGAGAGGTTCTGGCTCTCGAAGGGCACGCGGGCCTGCTGGCCGGTGGCGCCAAGCGCGGTGAAGGAGCGGGTGTCTTCCTCGATCAGGATCCGGTCACCTCCGCGCAGGGCGATGTCGAAGCGCGGGCTCTTGTAGAGGTCCTGGAACCAGACGGTGGATTTCTGGCCGCCGCGCATCACGCTGATCTGGGCGATCTCGGGCTCGATGGTGATGCCGCCGGCGCGGGCGATCATCGAGGAGAGCGTGCGGGTGGGGCGCTCGATCGGGTAGACGCCCTGCGCGCCGATGGAGCCGACGAGGCTGACGGTGGAGCCGTCGCCTGCAAGTCGGCGCACCTGCACCTGCGGGTCCGGGGTCTGCTCTTCGAGCTTGGTGGTGATCAGCCGACGGACCGCTTCGGGCGTGTTGCCCGAGGCTTTGACGCGCCCGGCATAGGGCACGAAGATGAAGCCCTGACCGTCGACCTGAACCTCTTCCAACGACGTGGAGTTCAGGCCCTCGTCGGCCAGCAGGCCGTCATCGACGTTTTCCCAGATCGTAAGGCCCAGCGTATCACCGGGCTGGATCGTGTCCGAGCCGACCTGACCTGCGTTGATGAAGTTGTCCGAGAAGCCGAGCGCGGGCACCACGGCAGTGGCGCGCGTCACGCGATCGTTCACGGAGACCACGAAGGCATCGCCTTCACGCTGCACGGAACCGGAGAAAAGTTGCTTCTTCGTCGGGCCGGTCCGGGGCAGGCCACAAGCGGCGACGAGGCCCACAATGGCCAAAAGGGCGACGGATCTCGCCCAGCGGGTTGCAAGGGGTTTCACTGCTCGGTCTCCTCGACCTGTTTTTATCTGCCTCAAGTTTTGCTCGTAAACTAGCGGAATCCGGTCTTAAAAACCAGTCCCGTCTTATGGGGATGTCAGTTCACGAGCCGCAATTGTTGCCGAGGTGCCGCGGTTCCGGACTTCAGCGCATCATAGGGGTCTTCAGGGGCCAGCATCATGTCCACCACGAGGCGCAGCAGTTGCCGCCGCGCGCGGGCCGAGTAGAAGCCCCCCGGAATCTGGCTGGTTTCAAGCAGATAGCGCCGATAATCCTGATAGGCCTTGCGGTCCGGGCGGCCCGGCTGGGCAAAGAATTCCGGCAGCGGCTGGGTCGAGACGAACTCGGGCTTGGCATAGACCGCATCGCCGAAGACCTTGATCGGAATCCCCCGGAAGAGGACCTGCTGGGCGGCGGTGGAATTCACGGTGACCGCGGTGCGGGCATCGGCCAGCAGCTGCGCCAGCTTGCCGCCGCGGACGTAATGGACCCGGCCCTTGAGGCCGTATTGCGCGGTCAGGCGGCGAATCTCGTTGCGCAGGTTCACCCGGCCGTCCTCCAGCGGATGCGCCTTGAAGACGAGGTGATGATGCAGCGGCGCGCCCTCGGCAAAGCCCTTGATCACCACTTCGAGGAAGTCGGTCATGGTGGAGAAGGGCGAATGCATCTGGAACGAACTGTCGTGTTCCAGCTGCAGCAGCGCCAGGTGATAGGGGAAGCCGCCGGTGCGGATGCGCCAGGTGGCGATCCAGCGTTCCAGCGCGGTGAAGGGCAGGGTCAGCAGGCGGCGGATATAGAGCCGGAACTCCTGCGTCACGGACAGCGAACGGTGTGGGCGGAAGTTGGCATAGCGCCCGTTCCGGAACATCACGAACCAGTGGTAGAGCGCGCCGTAGAAGATGTGATGCCGCATGTCGCCCCATTTCGCGGGGGGCAGGGGCGTGTCCATGTCGGACATCTCCAGATCGCGGCGCATCTCCTCGACGCTCATCTCCATCAGCCGCGAATGCCCGTTGGAGCCGCCGCGCTCATAGGTGACCCAGTAGGGCCGCATGTAGCCTTCCTCGAAGACATGGACCTGAAGGCCCATGGCGCGGGCGCGTTTCACGGCCTCTGCGTGGATCGCCCGTGTGTCGCCATAGAGGACAATGTCGGTGATGCCTTTCTCCTGCGCCAGTTTCGCGAAGGTGTCGGGCCAGTCCTCGACGCTGCCGAGGTAGGGGATGTAGCTGGACCTGTCGCGCCAGAACGCCTGATCGCCCGCGTTGAACCCCACCCGCCAGACCTGCGTCCCCGCACGCCGCAACATGCGGGCCAGACGGTGGAAGAAGGGGCCGTGCGGCCCTTGCAGGAACAGGAACACCCGGTTCTGTGCCGGGGAGCGGGGCAGGGTCTGGGGCATTGGGACCGGGGATCACTTGTTGTCTTTCCCTGTCTTTATCTTTCTTCTTCGGCAAAAATAAGGCGTGCAGCACGTCATTGTTGCCGCTTGGGCGTTGCCGTCGCGGCGGGGCGCGAGGCGCGTTCAGAGGGCCGGAGTGCAGGCGGCTCTTGTCGCGGGGCAAGTCCTTGGATAGGCAGGAAAACGAAGGAGAGAGCCCATGTTCACCGGCCTTGTCACCGATATCGGCACCCTCGTTGAGCGCAGCGAGGACCCGGGGCTGCGGCTGAAGATCCGCACGCGGTATGATACCGGCAGCCTGCCGCGCGGGGCTTCGCTGGCCTGCGACGGGGTCTGGCTGATCGTGGTGGACACCGGGCCGGACTGGTTCGCGGTCGAGGCCTCGGACGAGACGCAGGCGCGCACGACCATCGGCGGCTGGCAGCCGGGCAAACGCATCAACCTCGAACGGCCCCTGCGGGTGGGGGACGAGTTGGGCGGCCATATCGTGGCCGGTCACGTGGATGGCACGGCGCGGGTGGTCGAGATGACGCCGGTGGGAGGCTCGATCCGGATGCTCTTCGAGGCGCCGGAGGATCTGGCCCGGTACATCGCCGCCAAGGGCTCCGTCGCGCTCAACGGCGTGTCGCTGACCGTGAACGAGGTTGCGGGGCGGCGCTTCGCGATCACCATGATCCCGCACACCCGTTCGGTCACCAACTGGGACGACGTGCAGGTGGGGGACGCGGTCAACATCGAGATCGACACCATGGCCCGCTACGTGGCCCGGCTGCAGGAATGGCAGGACTGACCGACACGCCGCCTCCGCCACCGGGACCCGGTCACAACAACGGCCCCAGCATGGAGGCCGGGCGGGCGTGGCGTGTCCATTGCTGGACCAAGGCCCGCGCGGCGCGGCCCGAGGCCAAGCTGCCGCTGCCGATCGTCCGGATGCGGATCGCCCGGGCGCAGGAACTGGGTCTGCCCTACAAGACCTATGCCTCGGTCCGCGCGGTGTCGGGGCGCGACGTGGCGGCGCTGCTCTTCACCTCCAACGCGCTGCGGCTCTTCCGCGAAGGCGCGCTGCCCGAGGATCGGCGCGCGGCGCTGGATGCGGTGCGGCACTGCCTGCTGGCGGGGCTGATCCATCCGCCCCTGCCGGTCGCCGCGCCTGAACCGCTGACGCAGGCCGCCCGCGCGCCGGGCCTCTTCCACGGCTGGAGCGAGACCCGCGACATGGTCGCCGCCGCCCATCCGCGCCTGCCGGGCCCCGCGGTGCTGCTCATCGGGGAGACCGCGCTGGAGGAGACATGGGCCGCGGCCGGGCGGCTAGCGGGCTATCTCGACGGGGCAGGATATTTCGGGCCGAAAACGTCCTGACATATTCGCATCTGTTTACGGGACGCGCGGCGCACCCTAAGCTCGGCGGCAGGAGAGAGGAGACCCCCATGCCGCTGCTGCGCCCCACCCGCCGCGACCTGCTCAAGCTGGCCGCCGCCGCCCCCGCCCTCGGGCTGTCCCGCCCCCTGCGGGCCGAGCTTGGACCGCCCGCGGGCGAGAACCCGTCGCATTTCCGCTTCACCCTCGGGGAGATGCGGCTGACCGTCGTCTCGGACGGGTATTTCCAGATCCCGGCCTCTACGCTGGGGGTGAACGCCGATCCGGCCGAGGTGCAGGCCTTCCTCACGCGCTACTTCCTGTCGCCGGAGCAGAGCTATTCCCACACCAATCACCTGCTGATCGAAACCGGCGACGCCCGGGTGCTCGTGGATGTCGGCTCGGGCCATCGTTTCTTCGACACCGCCGGACGGCTGGTGGCGAACCTCGACGCGCTCGGGCTGGGGCTGGAGGATATCACCCATGTGATCATCACCCATGCCCACCCGGATCACATCTGGGGCATGCGCGACGAATTCGACGAGGCGCTCTTCCCCGAGGCGGCCTATACCATCGGGGCTGCGGAACATGCCTATTGGCTCGACGATGGCCTCGTGGACCGGGTGGCGCCGCAGGAACAGCAGTTCGTCGTCGGCGCGATCAACTCTCTCCAGACCGAGGGGGTGGAGTGGACGCTGGCGGAGGCGGGGCACGAGGTCGTGCCCGGTATCACGATGATCGCCACGCCGGGCCACACGCCCGGTCACATGTCGGTGCGGGTGCAGAGCGGCGAGGACGTGCTCTATGCCCTTGGTGATGCCATGACCCATGCCTGGCTGAGCTTTGCCCGGCCGGAGTGGTAAAATACCACGGACACCGACGGGCCGCTGGCCGTGGAGACCCGGCAGCGCCTGCTGGCCACGGTCTCGGCAGAGCGGAGCACCGTGCTGGGCTATCACTTCCCCTTCCCGGGCGTGGGTCACGTCGTGGAGGAGGGCGGGGCCTATCGCTTTGTCCCCGCGCTCTGGCAGTTCGACTGAGGACAACGCCGTTTCGCGCCCCCGGAGGGTCGCAGGGCAACGCGCCGCGGCGGGGCGGCGGGGCTAGGGAAAGGGCCGGGGCTGCGCAGCATCTGTGCGTCCCGGCCCGCCCGTCGCCCTAGCCATCGCTGCCGGTCTGCGGTAAGGCCACCGAAAGATTTGCCGAGGTGACCCATGTCCAGCACCCAATCCTACGAAGACGCCGGCCCTGTCGAACGGGACTGGCGCGATGCCATCTCCTCCATCGAGGAGATCCTCGACGACGCCCGCAACGGCCGGATGTTCATCCTCGTCGATCATGAGGACCGCGAGAACGAGGGCGACCTCGTCATTCCCGCGCAGATGGCGACGCCCGAGGCGATCAACTTCATGGCGACCCACGGGCGCGGGCTGATCTGCCTCACGCTCACCGGCAAGCGGGTGGACGAGCTGAACCTGCCGCTGATGGCCTCGCACAACTCTTCGCGCCACGAGACGAACTTCACCGTCTCGATCGAGGCGCGCGAAGGGGTCTCCACCGGGATTTCCGCCCATGACCGCGCGCGCACCGTCGCCGTGGCGATCGACGCGGGCAAGACCGCGGCCGACATCGCGACGCCGGGCCACGTCTTCCCGCTGCGCGCCCGCGAGGGCGGCGTGCTGGTCCGTGCCGGCCATACCGAGGCCGCAGTGGACGTCAGCCGCTTGGCCGGGCTCAACCCCTCGGGCGTGATCTGCGAGATCATGAACGAGGACGGCACCATGTCCCGCCTGCCGGAACTGGTGGCCTTTGCCCAGCGTCACAACCTCAAGATCGGCACCATCTCGGACCTGATCAAATACCGCCGTCGCCACGACAACCTCGTGCAGGTTTCCCGCGAGGAAGAGATCGAGGCCGAGTTCGGCGGCACCTGGACCCTGCGCGTCTATACCGACGCCATCGAGGGGGCCGAGCATATCGTACTGATCAAGGGCGACGTGTCCGGGCCCGAGCCGGTGCTGGTGCGGATGCATGCCCTCGACCCGCTCAAGGACGTGGCGGGCCTCGGCCCGTCGGGCCGTGCGGATGAATTCCGCGACGCGATGAAGATCATCGCCGAGGAGGGCCGGGGGGTTCTCGTGCTGCTGCGCGACACCCATATGAAGCTGAACGCCGACGCCGGTGTCTCGCCGCAGGTGCTGCGGCAGTACGGGCTGGGGGCGCAGATCCTCACCTCGCTCGGGATCAGCGCCATGACCTTGCTGACCAACCACGGTACGCCCTCGGTCGTCGGTCTGGATGCCTACGGGCTCGATATCGCCGGCACCCGCCGCATCAGTGGAGACAAGTGACATGGCCGCAGCCGAACAGCATTACATCCTGCCGCGCGGCAGCTTCGACAAGCCCGCCAAGGCGCTGATCGTCGTCTCGCCCTACTACAAGGACATCGCGGACGAGCTGATCGCCGGGGCCCGCGCCGAGATCGAGGGCTGGGGCGCGACCCATGACCTGATCGAAGTGCCCGGCGCGCTGGAGATCCCCACCGCCATCGCCATGGCCGCGCGGATGTCGAACTACGACGCTTTCGTGGCGCTCGGCTGTGTCATCCGTGGCGAGACGACCCACTACGAGACGGTCTGCAATGACAGCTCGCGCGGGCTGACGCTGCTGGGCCTGCAGGGGCTTTGCATCGGCAATGGCATCCTCACGGTCGAGACCCGGGAACAGGCGCTGGTCCGCGCCCGCGTGGCCGATCAGAATAAAGGTGGCGGTGCGGCGGCTGCGGCCTTGCATTTGCTGGCGCTTTCGCGCAAATGGGGCGCTCCGCGCGAAGGCGTCGGATTCCGTCCCTCGGACGAGGTCCAGATCGCCAGCGGCACCACCACGGCCTGAAAAGCGAACACCATGACCGAAGGACCCGCCCTCTCCGGCAACCAGAAGCGCAAGATGCGCAGCGCCTCGCGGCTCTATGCCGTGCAGGCCCTGTTCCAGATGGAACGCTCCGGCCAGACGGTCGAGGCTGTCTGCCGGGAGTTCGAGGATTTCCGGTTCGGCGCCGTCTATGACGGCGACGAAATGGCGGAAGGCGACCTGTCGCTGTTCCGCAAGCTGGTGCGCGACGCGGTGAACCATCAGGCCAAGATTGACCAGATGACCGACCGCGCGCTGGTGGCCAAATGGCCGATCGCCCGCATCGACCCGACCCTGCGCGCGCTCTTCCGCGCCGCCGGTGCCGAGTTCGTCGAGGGTGAGGCCCCGCCGCGCGTCGTGATCGTGGAGTTCGTCGATGTGGCGCGCGCCTTCTTCCCGGAAAGCAAGGAGCCGAAGTTCGTCAACGCCGTGCTCGATCACATGGCCCGCGAGGCCAAGCCCGAGGCGTTCTGACCGCCTCGCGCATCGCCCTCCGCCTGCGCATTTGGTCGCGGGGGAGGGCTGCGGCTTGATATATTGGCAATTGAATGTATCTTGTTTCCCGGAGACAGGAGTCGTTCCATGCCCAAGCTCATTCGCCTGTACATCACCCATGTCCTCATCGGTTTCGGCGTTGCCGCGCTCTTCGTGGCGGTGCTGATCGGCTTCAACGTGGCCAACCTGCGCCATCTGGTGAGCAGCACCAACGGCGGCCTACTGGCCGTGTTCCTGCTGTGGTTCTCCAACGGGATCGTCTTTGCGGGCGTGCAGTTCGCCATCGCGGTCATGCGCCTGCGCGAGGATGACGGCCCCTCGGGTGGCAAGCACCAGCCGATGCTGTCGCGTGTCCTGCATCCTGTGCGGGCCGAGGCCACGGCAAAGCCGCGCCGCTGAGCAGGGCTGCCAAGATGCGCCGCGCCCGCTGGGGCGGGGTCTTTTTCATGGATCTTAAGAGCTTGAAGTGGCGGGCCCGCACGCGACCGTTTGGTTGACGCATTCCCGAGGACCTGTTCATACAGGTGGGCGCCAGGTAACCGAACCAGGGCTCGGACAGAGCCAGCTCCCTCGGATTTGCTTAAGGCCACCGGAATGTAACCGTTCACGAGAAGGGCAGCACCCGCCAAGGCCTGACATAGGCCTCTGACAGGGGCGCGACAAGGGGGCAGGTGCATTCCGTCGTGCACATCTCGCTCGCGCAGAGGTGTCTGCTGCGCTCTTGCCTCTGTTCACCTTATGTTCATATGATGGCGTCATGAGTGACGCGCTGCTTCCCCCGATCCCGCCCCAGCCCGGCCAGCTGATCGCCCGGGGCGTCTGCCGCCTGCTGGCGGGCTACGATTTCGCCTGCCTCGAGGAATTCGTGCCAGAGCGCGGCCGCCGGGTCGACGTCATGGCCGTGGGCCCCAAGGGCGAGATCTGGGTGGTGGAATGCAAGTCCTCCCGGGCCGACTACATGTCGGACGCCAAGTGGCAGGGATACCTGCAATGGTGCGATCGGTTCTTCTGGGCGGTGGATGGGGATTTCCCGGTGGAGATCCTGCCCGAAGAGACCGGGCTGATCATCGCGGATGCCTATGGCGGGGAAATTGTCCGCATGGCGCCAGAGGACAAACTGGCCGGTGCGCGCCGCAAGGCGCTGACGCTGAAGTTCGCCCGCGACACGGCGCGCCGCCTGCAATCCTACCGGGATCCGCAGGGCGGCGTGTCGCGCTGACTCAGCGCTTCTTCTTGCTCTTGCCGCCGAGCTTCTCGGCAGCGGCAGCGGCGGCGCGGATCTCTTCGGCGATCTCCAGCGCCTCGTCAGGGTCGAAATCCATGGGGATCTCGGTGCCGCCCGCTTCGATGAAGAGGCGGACCATGCCCTGGTCGGTCGGACCGATCTGAAGATTCGCTTCGATGTCGCGTTCTGTGTCGATGCCCATGACGCTCTCCTGATTGAATGCGACTGGCTATCGCGGACGGGCAAAAGTTGCAAGATCCGGCGTCTTGGGGCCGCGGTACCCGGGGGCGACTGACGGTATTCTTCGGTTCTGCAGGTGCATTCAAGGTGGAAAAAAGACTGCCATTTCGGGCCGTTGGCTGGAAGGTTCGTGAGAGGCTTCGCTTGTATACAGATGCGGGCGCGCGGTGGAGGATCACGGCGCAGAACCACGTAAGTAGTTGACTTTGCATACATATGAAGATGCGTGACACTTCCTGTAAAACGGCGTAAAACAAGATTGCTTGGGGGACGCCCGTGGCAAAGACATACTTTTGCCACAATTGGGAAACATCCTGAGATGGTTAACCAGTGTGCCTCCGGTTTTGTTTTGGGGAGGCAGGCAGAGGCCTCATCCTCTCGCGTCAGCGGCGAGACGATGGAACGCAGGCCGGGGAGGGGGCACGATCCTTGATTGCGCCGCCTCTCCTGCTCAACGCAAAGGCCAGAGCCAAACGGGCCCGCGCTTTCCTCGTTGGATCGCGCGGGTTTTCTTTTACCGCGCAGGGGGAAGGGCGGGCGCAAAGCCGCCGTCGGGGAAGGCGAGATTTTTCCGTTACACTCTCTTGCATTCATCGCGAGAGGGCTGTATTTCGCCCCCCAGTGCCGCCTTAGCTCAGTTGGTTAGAGCGCTGGATTGTGGATCCAGAGGTCTCCCGTTCAAACCGGGAAGGCGGTACCATTTCCCTCACCTTCAGAATGTATATCCCGGATACACTGATTCCCGTCCGGGTGTCCGTTTCCGGGCCCGCGCCTCGCGGTCCGCTCTCTGGGCGGGTGCTTGCGCGCATCCGGTGGAATTGACCCACCGACGGCCCCGGGATTCTTCGCGATCAGTAAGATGCTAAGCTCCGCATTTGCGGGGCTTTTTCTGTGTGCGCTTCCTCGTTTGCGCAGGTTTGTCACGGCGGCGAAGAGCGATAATTTCATCTTATTGATGCGTGAACAAAATGCGATTTTGGTTTATCGTCCTCGACGGGTAGAGAGGACCCAGGCCCCGACTGAACGCGATCTCCTGCGCACGGGTTGAGGGCGATGGGATTATATCCGGCAGGGCAGAGGCGCTGCCGGAACACAGGTACCGAATTTCGGAGGACATCATGGACGGCAACGATATTCCCGCAGGCGGCAAATGCCCCGTCATGCACGGCGGTCAGACTTCGACCAAGACCTCGGTCACCAGCTGGTGGCCCAATGCGCTGAACCTCGACATCCTGCACCAGCACGATACCAAGACGAAACCGCTCGGCGCGGACTTCAACTATCGGGAAGAGCTCAAGACGCTCGACGTCGAGGCGCTGAAGGATGACCTGCGCCAACTCATGAAGGAAAGCCAGGACTGGTGGCCCGCGGACTGGGGCTCCTACGTGGGCATGTTCGCGCGCGTCGCATGGCACGCCGCCGGCTCCTACCGTCTGGCCGATGGCCGCGGTGGCGGCGGCACCGGCAACCAGCGCTTTGCCCCGCTGAACTCCTGGCCCGACAACGTGAACACCGATAAGGGCCGCCGTCTGCTCTGGCCGATCAAGAAGAAGTACGGCAATGCCGTCTCCTGGGCGGACCTGATGATCCTCTCGGGCACGATTGCCTACGAGGTCGCGGGCCTGAAGACCTTCGGTTTCGCCTTCGGCCGCGAAGACATCTGGCACCCCGAGAAGGACGTCTACTGGGGCGCCGAGAAGGAATGGCTCGCCCCCTCCGACACCCGCTATGGCGACGTCTCCAAGCCCGAGACGATGGAAAACCCGCTGGCCGCCGTCCAGATGGGCCTGATCTACGTGAACCCGGAAGGGGTGAACGGCCAGCCCGATCCGATGAAGACCGCCGCGCAGGTGCGCGAGACTTTTGCCCGGATGGCGATGGACGACGAGGAAACCGCGGCGCTGACCGCAGGGGGCCACACCATCGGCAAATGCCACGGCAACGGCGATGCGGCCAACCTCTCGGCCGATCCCGAAGCGGCGGACGTCGAGTATCAGGGCATCGGCTGGATGAACACCAAGGGCCGCGGCATTGGCCGTGACACCGTGGTGTCCGGCATCGAGGGCGCCTGGACCAAGAACCCCACCCAGTGGGACATGGGCTGGTTCGAGATGCTCTTCGGCCACGAGTGGGAGCTGAAGAAATCCCCCGCAGGCGCCTGGCAGTGGGAGCCGGTGAACATCAAGGAAGAGGACATGCCGGTCGACGTCGAGGACCCCTCGATCAAGAAGATGCCGATCATGACCGACGCCGACATGGCGATGAAGGTGGACCCGACCTACAACGCGATCTGCCAGAAGTTCATGGCCGATCCGGCCTACTTCAACGAGACCTTCGCCCGCGCCTGGTTCAAGCTGACCCACCGCGACATGGGCCCGAAAGCGCGCTACGTCGGCCCCGACGTGCCGCAGGAAGACCTGATCTGGCAGGATCCGATCCCCGAAGGCCCGGTGAATTACGACATCGGCGGGCTCAAGTCCAAGATCGCCGCCTCGGGCCTCAGCATCGCTGACCTCGTCTCGACCGCATGGGACAGCGCGCGCACCTACCGTGGCTCGGACATGCGCGGCGGGGCCAATGGCGCCCGTATCCGTCTCGCACCGCAGAAGGACTGGGCCGGCAACGAGCCCGAGCGTCTGGCCCGCGTGCTGGCCGTGCTGGAGCCGCTGGCCGCTGCGGCGGGCGCCTCGATCGCGGATACCATCGTGCTGGCGGGCAACGTCGGTGTCGAAATGGCGGCCAAGGCGGCCGGTCACGACATCGCTGTGCCCTTCGCCCCGGGCCGCGGCGACGCGACCGACGCGATGACCGATGCCGACAGCTTCGACGCGCTGGAGCCGGTGGCCGATGGCTTCCGCAACTGGCAGAAGCAGGACTACGTCGTCTCCGCCGAGGAAATGCTCCTCGACCGGGCGCAGCTTCTCGGGCTGACCGCCAACGAGATGACCGTTCTGGTCGGCGGGATGCGCGCCATGGGCACCAACCACGGCGGCACCAAGCATGGCGTCTTCACCGAGACCGAAGGCGCGCTGACCAACGACTTCTTCGTCACCCTGACGGACATGGTCTATGCCTGGGAGCCGAAGGGCAACGGGCTCTACGACATCCGCGACCGCAAGTCGGGCGCGGTGAAATACACCGCCACCCGCGCGGACCTCGTCTTCGGGTCGAACTCGATCCTGCGGGCCTATGCGGAAGTCTACGCGCAGGATGACGGCATGCCCGCCTTCCTCAAGGCCTTCGTGGCCGCCTGGACCAAGGTGATGAACGCGGACCGCTTCGACATCGCATAAGCGATGCGGATGGGATGAGAGGCCCCGCGCTGCCGAAAGGTAGCGCGGGGTTTTTCGTATCTGCCGGGGCAGGGGGCTTGCGTCTGCCGGTCTCGGGCTCTCGCCATGGCGGATCACAGGAGGTCCCGACGGCGCACCGCGCCTTGTCGGCGCGGGCCGTCACGCTATGTCCGGTGGGCGGGGGGCGACGCGGGCGCTGCTCAGTCCCTCAGGTCGAGGCTGTCGCGCAGGGCGCCGCTTGCGCTGTCATAGACGAGGATCTGCTGATCGTCGGTCACCACCGCGATCCAGCCCGTACCGAAGGTGATCGCCTGCGCACTCGCGCCCTCGGGCAGGGAAATCGCCTCGGGCAGCTGTGGCAGGGCCGGGCCGGCCGCGGGAGTGGACCAGAAACGGATGACAATCAGCGCAATGAGGATTATGAGGCCCACGATCATTGTCCCGGTGAGCGCCGTCACAAGGCGCCGCAGGAACCGAAGGTTCGCGGGTTCGTTCATCTCTTGCTGCTGAGGATTGTCCTCCATGGACCTTGACCGCCTTGTCGTCACCATTGCCGCGGACCCGCCGCCCCGCCTTGATAAGGCGCTTTCGCGGGATGTGCCAGAGAGCGCCGCGCTCTCCCGGACCCGGCTGGCCAAGCTGATCGCGGAAGGCGCCGTGAGCCGTGGGGACGAGGTCCTCAGTGACCCGAAAACCAAAGTAGCCGAAGGGGAGGTCATCGAGATCACGATACCGGTACTTCACGACACGCTGGTCGCCCCCGAGGCGATCCCGCTCGACATCACCTACGAGGACGAAGACGTCATCGTGGTCAACAAACCCGCGGGCATGGTCGTCCATCCTGCGCCCGGCTCGCCCAACGGCACGCTGGTGAACGCCCTGCTGGCCCATTGCGGCGACACGCTGTCGGGCATCGGCGGCGAGAAGCGGCCCGGCATCGTCCACCGGATCGACAAGGACACCTCGGGCCTGCTGGTGGTGGCCAAGAGCGACCGCGCCCACCATGGCCTTGCCGCCCAGTTCGAGGCCCACAGCGCTGAACGCGCCTACCAGGCGATCTGCTACGGCGTGCCCGATGCGGCTGATCCCCGGCTGCGCGGCATCCGTGGCACCTCCTTCGAACAGGGCGGTGTGCTCAAGATCACCACGCAGCTTGCCCGCCACCGGCACGACCGGCAGAAACAGGCGGTCTTCTTCAACACCGGACGCCACGCCGTCACCCGCGCCCGGGTGGAGGAGACCTTCGGCACGCCGCCCACGCTGGCGCTGCTGGAATGCCGGCTGGAAACAGGGCGCACGCATCAGATTCGCGTCCACCTCGCCCATGTCGGCCATGGCCTCGTGGGCGATCCGGTCTATGGCGGCACCCGCAAGCTCTCTCCCCGTGCCGTGAACGAGGCCGCCATCGCCGCGGTGAACGCTTTCCCGCGTCAGGCGCTGCACGCGGCCCTTCTGGGCTTCGAACATCCCGTCACCGGGGAAATGCTCCGCTTCACGGCGCCTCTGCCCGCCGATATGTCCCGCCTGCTGGACACCCTGCGCGGCTCACCGAGCTGACACATCGACGTGAGTCAGCGGTAACATCGGGCCTTTTTGCGTCAGATCCCGGCCTTTCATGCGTTAAGCACGGGTAACCCAAGAAGACCCACGGCGCTTGAACCGGCGTCACAGGCACCCTATCTGGATGTTAAAGCCTCTTACATGAGGCGCAGAGACGAGAGAGAACGGGACATGAGCAACTACGCCAATCTGCCGGCCCCGACGCCGGAAGGCGGGATGAACCGCTACCTTCAGGAGATCCGCAAGTTTCCCCTCCTGGAGCCCGAAGAAGAATACATGCTGGCGAAACGCTGGGTCGAGGATCAGGACACGCAGGCGGCGCACCGCCTGGTGACCTCCCACCTGCGTCTCGCGGCCAAGATCGCCATGGGCTACCGCGGCTATGGCCTGCCCCAGGCCGAGGTGATCTCCGAGGCCAACGTCGGCCTGATGCAGGCGGTGAAACGCTTCGACCCGGAGAAGGGCTTCCGCCTCGCGACCTATGCGATGTGGTGGATCCGCGCCTCGATCCAGGAATATATCCTGCGGTCCTGGAGCCTCGTGAAGCTCGGCACCACCTCGGCGCAGAAGAAACTCTTCTTCAACCTGCGCAAGGCCAAGGCCCGCATCGGCGCGCTGGAAGAGGGCGACCTGCGTCCGGAACACGTCAAGCAGATCGCCAATGATCTGGGCGTGACCGAGGAGGAAGTCACCTCGATGAACCGCCGGATGTCCGGCGGCGATGCCTCCCTGAACGCCACCGTCGGCTCGGACGCCGACAGCACGATGCAATGGCAGGATTGGCTCGAGGACGAGGACGCCGATCAGGCCACCGACTACGAGGAGCGCGACGAGATGACCGCCCGCCGCGAGCTTCTGGTAGAGGCCATGTCGGTGCTCAACGACCGCGAGAAGGACATCCTCACCCAGCGGCGCCTCTCGGACGAGACGGTGACGCTGGAGGACCTCTCCTCGCAATACGACGTCAGCCGCGAGCGCATCCGCCAGATCGAGGTTCGCGCCTTCGAGAAGCTGCAAAAGCGCATGCGCGAACTGGCCTCCGACAAGGGCATGCTCCCCGCCGCGTAACGCGCGCGGTGGGCATCATCCACTGTTCGGAAATATCCTCGGGGGGGCTTGGCCCCGCCGGGGCCAAGGGGGGGCAGACAGCCCCCCTTTTTCATGACCTCGCCACAGGCGCCACCACCAGCAGCATCGCCGCCAAAATTCTTGAACCAAGAATTTTGAGAAGAATTTTGCTTAAATTCTTCCGCGCCCACCCGCAAAGGGATCGCGCCGGTCAAGCGGGTCCCCGCCCCATCACCGCGCATAAAGACACCGCGCGACCAGTCGCGGCGCAGCAAAAAGGCCCGGCCGCAGCGCGACCGGGCCTTTCCCATGTCTCGGCAGGCTCTGCCTCAGTCTTCCATCGCCTCGAGCTCGTCGATCATGCCCGAGATCATCGACAGGCCCTTGTCCCAGAAGGCCGGGTCCGAGGCGTCGAGGCCGAAGGGCGCCAGCAGCTCCTTGTGGTGCTTCGACCCGCCCGCCTTGAGCATGTCGAAGTACTTCTCCTGGAAGCCCTCCGGCTGATCCCGGTAGACCGCGTAGAGCGCATTCACCAGCCCGTCGCCGAAGGCATAGGCATAGACGTAGAAGGGTGAGTGGATGAAGTGCGGGATATAGGCCCAGAAGGTCTCGTAGCCCTCCATGAAGTCGAACGCCGGCCCGAGGCTCTCGGCCTGCACGGACATCCAGAGCGCGTTGATGTCGTCGGGCGTCAGCTCGCCCCCGCGGCGCGCCTCGTGCAGCTTGCACTCGAAGTCGTAGAAGGCGATCTGGCGCACGACCGTGTTGATCATGTCCTCGACCTTGCCGGCCAGCAGCGTCTTGCGCTCCTTGTCGTCGGCGGCATTGTCGAGCAGCCGGCGGAAGGTCAGCATCTCGCCGAAGACCGAGGCCGTCTCGGCCAGCGTCAGCGGCGTGGAGGAGAGCATTTCGCCCTGGCCCGCGGCCAGCACCTGGTGCACCCCGTGGCCCAGCTCGTGCGCCAGCGTCATCACGTCCCGCGGCTTGCCGAGGTAGTTCAGCATCACGTAGGGGTGCACGTCGGTCACGGTGGGGTGGGCGAAGGCGCCCGGCGCCTTGCCGGGCTTCACGCCCGCGTCGATCCAGCCCTTGTCGAAGAACGGCTTGGCGATCTCGGCCATGCGGGGATCAAAGGCGTCATAGGCGTTCATCACCGTCTCGCGGGCCTCGGTCCAACCGATGGTACGGGTCTCTTCCGAGGGCAGCGGCGCGTTGCGGTCCCAGACCTGCATCCGGTCGAGGCCCAGCCACTTGCGCTTCAGCTCGTAGTAGCGGTGCGAGAGCTTCGGATAGGCCGCAACCACCGCGTTGCGCAGCGCCTCGACCACCTCCGGCTCCACGTGGTTCGACAGGTGCCGCCCGGTCTGGGCCGTGGGCATGCCGCGCCAGCGGTCGATGACCTCCTTCTCCTTGGCCTGCGTGTTGTGCACGCGGGCGAAGGTGCGGATGTTCTCGGAGAAGACGGCGGCCAGTTCGCGGGCCGCGGCCTCGCGCTGGCTGCGGTCCTGCTCGGTCAGCAGGTTCAGCGTGCCCTCGATGTTCAGCTCCTCGCCGTCCACCATGAAGGTCAGCCCGGCGATCGTCTCGTCGAAGAGCTTCTCCCAGGCGTCGCCCACGACGCCGAGGTCATGGAGGAACTTCTCCAGCTCGTCGGAGAGCTGGTAGGGCTTCATGGCGCGGATGCGGTCGAAGACCGGCTTGTAGCGCGCCAGATCGGCATTTGCGCCAAAGAGCCCGTCGAGGAAATCATCCGGCAGCCGGTTCAGCTCCAGCGTGAAGAAAACCAGCGGCGTGGTGAAATTCGTCAGCCGGTCCTGCATGTCGGACATGAACTTGGCCCGCTGGCCGTCGGTCGTCAGCTGGTAGTAGCGCAGCCCGGCGTAGGACATGATCCGGCCCGAGACCGACTGGATGCGCTCGTTGCGCTTCACGCAGTTCAGGAACCCTTCTGCGTCCAGCTCACCCAGCTTGCCCTCGTAGTCCTCGGCGAAGGAGAGGCAGGCCTGCTCCAGCCAGTCGAGATCGCGTTTCAGCTCCGGCGCGTCGGGCGCGGTGTAGAGATCGGTCAGGTCCCATTCGGGCAGGTCGCCAAGACCCTTGCCGCCCTGGCTGGCATTGGCATCGGACACGGGGAAAGGCAGCGGGATCATGACGTCTCCTGTACTTGTGTTGCTCAAGACATAGGCCCCGGGGCAGGGGGTCTCAAGTCCTCTCGGCTGCCTGCCGCGCCGGCAGGCGGCGCCCGGCCGCCGGAGACGGGCAGAATGGCGCGATCTGGCGTGGCTCGGGGGAGGGGCAGACGTGCAGGGGGGGCGAAGGCGCAAGGTCCAGATCGGCCTCACGGCATTCTTTGAAAGCGCCGCGCGCGCCCAGCTCGGTCGCCTGTACGCTCCTCCCCCGATAGGTCCCGCGTGGCGCGCCAGCTCTCTCCCCTGCGCGCTATTCCCTCGATATGTCCCGCCCGGCCGAGAGGCCGGGCAGCGCCGAACCGCCCCCACGGGGCGGCGCTTTCGCGCCACCCCTCGGTTCGGCGCCACCCGGCGCGTGAGCCGGAGGGCGTTGGCGAGGTGCGCGTTGATCGATGCCGGAAACGGCCAGCCATCGGGCTGAGGTCTCAGCAGGCAGCAGGCACTACGCGCGGTTCCCAAGGCCGCGCAGGGCACGTGGCGAAAGTGTGCCAGTCAGAGACGCCTGGGCGGGGTGACCCCCTCAGGCGCTGTCAGCCGATACGCTGCGCGCGCGGGGCACGAAGAGCTCCGCCGCGGTATCGAAGACCCGGGCGCGCACCTCGGGCGTCTCCATCATCACCTCGTGGCGGCCGCTTTCGACCATCTCCAGCCGTCCGCCGGGCCATTGCCCCATGCGGCTGACGATCCGCGCGGGATCGACGATCTCCTCGTCGGTGCCGAGGAAGGTCACGCAGGGCACGTCCGGTGCGGGACGGCGGGCAAGGGCCTGCATCTCGCGCAGGGATTCGTGCAGCCAGTGCAGGCTGGGCCCGCCGAGCGACATTTCCGGATGCAGCCGGGCCTGGTGGAACATGTAGTCCCACATCTCCCGGTCGGTGGTCAGCTTGTTCTCGCCGAAGGGGCAGGTCAGCACGTAGGTCGCGCCCGTGGTGCCGGGCGCGAAGACATGGCCCAGCCCCAGCCGCACGCTGCCCCAGGCCACCGCCCAGGCGGCGGGGCGGGTGGCGGCGGCCAGCCGGATGCCCCACATCGGCGCGGTGAACATGGCCGCCTCGACGGGCGCCCCCTCCAGCAGGGCGCGCAGGCCGATGGCGCCGCCCATGGAATGGGCAATCAGGTAATAGGGTTTCGGCAGCCCCTCGGCCTCGGCGACTTCCAGCGCAGCGGCCACGTCCTTTTGATAGTCCGTGAACTGGCCGATATGGCCGAGGCTCCGGTCGCCCGACAGCCGGTCGGCAAGGCCCTGACCGCGCCAGTCGATGGTCAGCGTGGCATAGCCGCGCGCCGCCAGATCGACGGCGGCGCGGCCGTATTTCTCGATGTACTCGGTCCGGCCGGGGAAGAGCAGGACAGTGCCCCGCGCCCCCTCCGGCGACCACAGGCCGACACGGATGCGCACCCCGTCGGACGCCTTGACCCAGTAGGCCCGCCCGCTGGCGGGGCCTTCTGCTATCTCGTCGTAGAAGGGCGCTTTTTCCATGTCTTCAGGCCTTTATCGTCAGGCGAGGGCCGAGCCGAGCGCCATGGCCTTGCCCATGTCGCCATCGACCGAGAGCTTGCCGGTCATGAAGGCGGTGGTCGGGTTCATCTCGCCGCCGATGATCGCCTCGAAGGTCTCGCGCGTGGCGGTCAGCGTCACGTCGGCCTCGTCGTCACCGGCGCGGGCCCCGTCGCCATCCACGATAATCGAACCCTCGTCCTCGATCACGAATTTTGCGATTCCGTCGATGCCACTGCCGTCGAGCCGCTCGTTCAGGGCCGCCACGGCCGCGGTGATCAAATCGCTCATTCTGTTTCCTCCTGAAAATTTGCTCTGAAAAGGGGATCCCAATTGGCTCAGAGCACGCTACATTTAAACCTGTTATGAGCGCGTCAACATCACATCTCAATTATATCGTGGCGGCATTTCTGGCCGCGGGGTCTCTGACGCTGGGTCTTTCCGGCGCGGCCCTTGCGCAGACCGCCGGGGCCGAATCGTCGGAACACCTCCTGCAGGAGCTGCAGGATGCCGATCCGACCGACGCCAAGCGGATCGCCCGTGAGCTGGGACTGGAGTGGAGCCGCACCGGCTCGCCCTCCATGGACCTGCTGCTGCAACGGGGCCGCGACGCGCTGGAGACCCAGGACCTCGACGAGGCGATCGGGCATTTCTCGGCCCTGACCGACCATGCGCCGCAATTTGCCGAAGGCTGGCACGGCCGGGCGCAGGCCTATTATGCCGAGGGCGAACTGGGCCTTGCCGTCGACTCGCTGGAACATACGCTGGCGCTGAATCCGGATCACTACGAGGCGATCTTCGGACTGGCCGTGATCGCCGAGCAGACCGGCGCGCTGGAAGAGGCCTATGGCCTCTATGAGCGGGTGCTGGAGCTCTATCCGACGCATGAACCTGCCGAAGAAGGCATCCAGCGTCTGGACATTCCGGTCAACGGCACCGAGATCTGATCCAAGCGAAACGAACGGACGCATTCAGCGATGGCCGAACAAGGGCGGATCACCGCGGTCCTTGGCCCGACCAACACGGGCAAGACTCACTACGCAATCGAGAGGATGCTGGGCTATCGCACCGGCGTCATCGGGCTGCCCCTGCGGTTGCTCGCCCGCGAGGTCTATGACCGGATCGTGAAGGCGCGCGGCCCCTCGGTGGTGGCGCTGGTGACGGGGGAGGAGCGCATCGTGCCGCCACGGACCCAGTACTGGGTCTGCACGGTCGAGGCGATGCCCGAGGGCATGGGCCCCGACTTCCTCGCCATCGACGAGATCCAGCTCTGCGCCGATCCCGAGCGCGGCCATGTCTTCACCGACCGTCTGCTCCGGGCGCGCGGTACCCATGAGACGCTCTTCCTCGGCTCCGACACCATGCGCCCGACCATCGCGCAGCTGGTCCCGCAGGCGCAGTTCCTGCGTCGCGAGCGGATGAGCCATCTGAGCTACGCTGGTTCGAAAAAGATAAGCCGGATGCCGTCTCGCAGCGCGATCGTCGGGTTCTCGGTTGAGAATGTCTATGCCATCGCCGAGCTGCTCAGGCGCCAGAAGGGCGGTGCGGCGGTCGTCATGGGGGCGCTCAGCCCCCGGACGCGCAACGCGCAGGTGGAACTCTACCAGAACGGTGACGTGGATTACCTCGTGGCCACCGATGCCATCGGCATGGGGCTCAACCTCGACATCAACCACGTCGCCTTTTCCTCGCTGACGAAGTTCGACGGCCGCCGGATGCGGCATCTCTTCCCGCACGAGCTGGCGCAGATCGCCGGCCGGGCCGGGCGGGGGATGCAGGACGGCTCCTTCGGGGTCACGGGCGAGGCGCCGCCGCTCGACGAGGAGGTCGCCGAGGCGATCATGGAGCATCGCTTTGCGCCGGTGCGCAAACTCCTGTGGCGCAATCCTACCCTGAATTTCGGCTCTCTGGAGCGGCTGATCGCCTCGCTGGAGGAAAGCCCGAAGCACGAGTTGCTGATGAAAGCACGCGAGGCGGATGACCTCGCCGTCCTCAAGAATCTGTCCCGCGAAGCCGAGGTAATGGCCCGCGCGTCCTCTCCCAATGCCTTGAAATTGCTCTGGGATGTCTGCCGGATCCCCGATTTCCGCGGCATCAGCCATGCGGAACACGCAAGCCTGCTGGGGCGGATTTACGAATTCCTCCATGAAAGCGGGCGGATCCCCGATGACTGGATGGCGCGGCAGATCCGCCGAATAGACCGTATTGACGGCGATATTGATGCATTGTCGAAACGGCTGGCTTATATTCGCACATGGACCTATGTCGCGCAGCGTAGCGGGTGGGTTTCGGACGAAAGTCATTGGCGCGGGGAAACACGCGCTGTAGAAGACCGCCTGTCGGATGCGCTGCATGCGCGCCTGACGCAGAGATTTGTGGACCGCCGGACGTCAGTCCTGCTTCGGCGGCTCAAGCAGAAGGAGGCCCTCTTGGCCGAAGTGAATGACAAGGGTGAAGTGACGGTCGAAGGCGAATTCGTCGGCCGTCTCGAAGGCTTCCGGTTCCGCCAGGACAAGGATGCGACGGGTCAGGAGGCCAAGACGCTCCGCCAGGCCTCGGTGCAGGCGCTCGTGCCGCACTTCCACCTGCGCGCAGACCGGTTCTACAACGCGCCCGATACCGAGATCGACTTCACCGAACAGGGTGGCCTCATGTGGGGCGACCAGGCGGTGGGCAAGCTCGTGGCCGGGTCCGAACCGATGAAGCCCACCGTGCAGGTCTTCGTCGATGACGAGGCGGGCCCGGACGTGGCGCAGAAGGTGGAACGCCGTCTGCAGCATTTCATTGACCGCCAGGTTGCCGCGCTCTTCGAGCCGCTGCTGAACCTGCAGCGCGACGAGACCCTGACCGGTCTGGCTCGCGGCTTTGCCTTCCGCATGGTCGAGGGCCTCGGCGTCCTGCCGCGCGGCGACGTGGCCGACGAGGTCAAGTCGCTCGACCAAGACGCCCGGGGCGCACTGCGCAAGCACGGCCTGCGTTTCGGTCAGTTCACCATCTTCATGCCGCTGATCCTGAAGCCCAAGCCGACCCGGCTGCGGCTGGTTCTTTGGTCTCTTTTCAAAGGCCTGCAGGAGTTTCCTGAAGCGCCGCCGCCGGGTCTGGTGACCATTCCCGCCGCAGCGGATGCGCCCGAGGGCTATTACACCATGGCCGGCTACCGGGCCGCCGGGGAGCGCGCGATCCGCATCGACATGCTGGAACGTCTCGCCGACCTGCTGCGCGGTCAGGACAGCCGGACCGGCTTCGAAGCCACCGCAGACATGCTGTCGATCACCGGCATGACGCTGGAGCAGTTCGCCGACCTGATGCAGGGTCTGGGCTACAAGGCCGAGAAGGGCGAACGCGAGAAGCAGAAACCCGCCCCGGACGCGCCCGCAGAGGCCGCCGCCGAGACGGCCGAGGCTGCGCCCGAGACCGAGACCGCGACCGAAGCGGAGGCTGTCGAAGCCCCCGCCGAGGCGACCGAGGCCCCGGCTGAAGCCGTCGAGACCCCGGCCGAGCCCGTCGCGGAAGAGACTCCGGCCGAAACGGCAGAGGCCCCCGCCGCAGTTGACGGCGAGGCCGATGCCGCGCCCGAGATCGAGGTGTTCTACACCTTCACCTGGGGCCGCAACCGGCAGGCCAACCGCGGCCCGCGCCGGGGTGGCCAGCAGGGGCAGGGCGCCCGCGAGGGCCGTGAAGGCGGCAACCGTGGCAAGCCCCGCGGCGAAAACCGTGGTGAAGGCCGCGGCGATCGTGGTCCCCGTGGCGACAAGGGCCCCCGCGGCGCCAAGGGCAAGGGCAAGCCGCGCGACGCGGGTCCCAAGACCTACGAGGCCCGTCCGCCGCGCAAGGAAAAGCCGATCGATCCGGACAACCCGTTCGCCGCAGCCCTCATGGGGCTGAAGGACAAGAACTGAGCGGGTCCGACACATCCTCGTCCGGGGCCTCGCGGCCCCGGATGCGCCTCGACAAGTGGCTCTGGCAGGCGCGTTTCGTGAAGAGCCGTTCGATCTCGGCCGAGCTTGTCGGCGGCGGTCATGTGCGCGTGAATTCCCAGAAGGTCTCGAAATCCGCCCATGCCGTGGGGCCGGGGGACGTGCTGACCTTCGCCTATGGCGGGCAGGTCCGGGTGATCCGGATCGAGGCCCTCGGGACGCGGCGCGGCCCGGCCAGCGAGGCACAGGCCCTCTATACCGATCTGGAACCGCCCCAGCCCAAGGAGGAGGTTCCGACCATAGCCCGAATCGAGGGCAATTCTCGCCCGACCAAGCGCGAGCGCAGGAAACTCGATCTTGATCGCCTCCGGGCGCTTGAATGATCCCGGCACGCGCGGTACTCCCCCTCTGAGAACGACGTCCGAGGACTGGAATGACCTATATCGTCAACGACAAATGCATCGCCTGCAAATACACTGACTGCGTGGAAGTCTGCCCCGTGGACTGTTTCTACGAGGGCGAGAACATGCTGGTCATTCACCCTGACGAATGCATCGACTGCGGCGTCTGCGAGCCTGAATGCCCCGCCGACGCGATCCGCCCGGACACCGAGCCGGACATGGAGAAGTGGGTCGAGTTCAACCGCAAGTATGCGGAGCTCTGGCCGGTCATCGTGACCAAGAAAGACCCGCTGCCGGGTTACGAAGAGCGCGACGGTGAGTCGGGCAAGCTGGAGAAATACTTCTCCGAGACGCCGGGCGAGGGCGGCTGAGCCGCGAATCATCTGTTATGCGCGTTTGCGGCATGATCCGTTAGCGCACAAACAACTGGGGTTTTCCCTTCATCGACAGGGGATTGGGCCATCTTCCGCCCGGTCTCTCCTGCACTGCAGCGCCGATCCTCTTTTGAATCGGCGTTTTTTGTGGTAGGATGGTCTTCGCAAATGAGGAAGCCTGCCTGTAGATCACCCCGCGTCAGCTGCCGTCGCGGGGCATAAACCTGACAGATCATATCGGTGAGACGAGGCCGCAGACGCGGGCTCGGCTGACCTGTTGTCTTGAAAGGCCGTAGTGCTCCCATCGGGTTGGGAGCTGCGGAGATGGGCATGCTTCATGAGGAAGGATTGCATGAGCAAAATGAAAAAATCCGAATTCCGCCCGAACGACTATGTTGTGTATCCGGCCCATGGCGTCGGTCAGATCATCTCGATCGAAAGCCAGGAGATCGCCGGGATCCCCCTGGAGATGTTCGTCATCTCCTTCGAAAAGGACAAGATGACCCTGCGGGTCCCCACCAACAAGGCGACCGAAATCGGCATGCGCTCGCTCTCGAGCCCCGATGTCGTGTCCAAGGCCATGACGACCCTGAAGGGCAAGGCCAAGGTGAAGCGCGCCATGTGGTCGCGCCGCGCGCAGGAATACGAACAGAAGATCAACTCCGGTGACCTGATCGCCATCGCCGAAGTGGTGCGCGACCTGCACCGTAACGACGATCAGCGCGAGCAGTCCTACTCCGAGCGTCAGCTCTACGAAGCCGCGCTTGAGCGCCTGACCCGCGAAGTGGCCGCCGTGACCGGTGGTGACGAAGTGGCCGCCGCCAAGAAGGTGGACGAAGTGCTGGTGTCCCGCGCCGCCTGATCCGGCTGCGACAGGATGACTGTTTGAGAACCGCGCTCTTCGGAGCGCGGTTTTTTCATGCGCTGATCGCAGGCTGGCCTCAGCCCGGCCTTAGCCCGGGATCAGCGCGAAAAGCACGGCCACCTCGGCCAGCTGCTGTCCCGCCCCGAGAATGTCGCCGGTCTGGCCGCCGATCTTGCTGCGTGCCAGCCAGCGGAGGGTGAGACCGGCCAGTAGGGCGACGATGACGGGGCCAAGCGCGGCCGAGCCGGAGCAGATCACCGCGATCACCAGCGCCAGCAGCACGGCAAGCCATGCCGCGTAGGGCGGCGCCCGTCCGACCTGCCGCGAGAGTCCGTCGCTGCGGGCGTGGGGCAGGGTGGCCATGAGCACCGGCATCACGGCCCGGCTGAGCGCGGCCGCGGTGATCAGCGCGCCGATGGCCTGGAACACGCCCGGCATCGCCCAGATCGAGGTGAGTGCGAACCACCGCGCCAGCAGCGAGAGCACCAGCGCGATCACCCCGTAGCTACCGATGTGGCTGTCGCGCATGATCTCCAGCCGGCGTTCGCGGGTCCAGCCGCCCCAGAGGCCGTCGACCGTATCGGCAAGGCCGTCCTCGTGCAGCGCCCCGGTGACGAGGATCATGGCCGCCAGCGAGGTGATGGCCGCCGCGCCCGTCGGCAGGCCGAAGGCGAGCAGCGGCAGAGCCCCCAGCGTCCCCGCGATGGCCACGGCGACACCGGCCAGCGGATAGGCCCACGCCGCCTGCGCGCCCCGGTCGAAGTGACGGGCCAGAGAGGCGGGCAGGGGCAGGCGGGTCAGCAACGCGAGGGCCGCGGGAATGTCGCGCCAGTCGGGCGATACGGTATTCTTCACTTCCCGGTTGCTCCTCGGTGGCGGTCCGCTAGACAGGCTGAAGTGTTTGCGTGCGGGAGGCAAGAGATGACGCAGTTTCCGGGAGACCTTCAGGCCCTGCGGGAGGTGCTGCGCGCGGCCCCCGGCCCCGATCGCGCCGCGCTGGAGGGGGCTGCCGACCGCAACGGCCAGCTGACCAAGCCGCCCGGCGCGCTCGGCCGGCTTGAGGACCTCGCCATCTGGTACGCGGGCTGGCAGGGCCGGGCGCGGCCCGCGCTGGAGGCGCCGCAGGTGCTGGTCTTTGCCGGAAATCACGGCGTCGTGGCACAGGGCGTCTCGGCCTTCCCGGCCGAGGTGACGGTGCAGATGGTCGCCAATTTCGAGGCCGGCGGCGCGGCGATCAATCAGTTGGCAGGCGTGGCCGGGGCGCAGATGTCGGTCCATCCCATCGCGCTCGACCGTCCGACGCAGGATTTCACCACCGCGCCCGCCATGTCCGAGGCAGAGGTGCTGGAGGCGCTGCGCATCGGCTGGGAGGCGGTGGATGCGACGGCCGATCTGCTGATCACCGGCGAGATGGGGATCGGCAACACCACCCCCGCGGCCGCCATCGCCTGCGCGCTCTTCGGGGGCGCGGCAGCGGAGTGGGTCGGGCGGGGCACCGGCGTCGATGACGCCGGGCTGGCGATCAAGGCCGATGTGGTGGCCCGCGGTGTGGCGCTGCATGGCGACCGCGACGGGCTGGAGGTGCTGCGTTGCCTCGGCGGGCGCGAGATCGCGGCCATGGCGGGGGCCATGGCGCGGGCGCGGGTCGAAGGCATCCCGGTGATCCTCGACGGCTTCATCTGCTGCGCGGCCGCGGCCTGCCTGCGGGCGGTCACACCGGCGGCGTTGGATCACGCGGTGGCGGGCCATGTTAGCGCCGAGGCCGGGCACGGCGCGCTTCTGGCGCAGCTTGGCAAGGCGCCGCTGCTCTCGATGCAGATGCGCTTGGGGGAGGGCACGGGCGCGGCGCTGGCGGCGAATATCCTGCGCGGCGCAGTGGCTTGCCTCTCGGGGATGGCCACCTTCGGTGAGGCCGGTGTGAGCACCGGCTGACTTGCACGGGGGCGCTCAGGGCGGCTCAGGCCGCCCGGCGCGGCGGGCGGCCAGTAACTGTCCGACGTGGCGCAGGTCTCTGAGGCTGTCCTCAGGCCTGTCCGCGCCCCCCTTCAGGGCCGCTCAGGCCACGTCCCGATCGCGAGAGGCCAGCTGCGCCAGTAGCGCGGACTCGAGGTCCTTGTCCAGCTCCTTCGACCGGTCGATATACTCGCTGTTCTTGGTCGTCGGCACGTTCGGATCCCAAAGCTCCGCCAGCTCCCGGATCGCCTTCCGGTCGTGGTGGTAGAAGGTCGCCTCGGCCTCGGCCGCCTCGTATTCCGACAGGCCGATCCGCTCCAGCACGTAGCGCCCGGCCCGCAGCGAACTGTCGAAGAGCTCGCGCACGATGTCGTCGGCGCCTGCGCGGTAGAGCTGGTAGGTGTGGGTCCGGTCATAGGCCCGGGCGATGATGTGCAGATCGGGCCGCGCCTTGCGGGCATAGGTCACCAGCCGCGTGGTGGCCTCCGGGCTGTCCATCGCCGCGACCAGCACCCGCGCCTTGTCGAGCCCCGCCGCATGCAGCAGGTCGGGCCGCGTCGGGTCACCGAAGTAGCCCTTGAAGCCGAAGCGGCGCATGACCTCGATCGTCTCCATGTCGTGATCCAGCACCACCGTCTTGAAGCCCGAGCTTTGCACGAGGCGGTTCACGATCTGACCGAACCGGCCGATGCCCGCGATGATCACCGGCCCCTGATCGTCGATCTCGTCCGCCTCGAGCGTGTCGCGGTTATCCTGCATCCGGTTCGAGATCTTCTCGTAGAGGATGAAGAAGAGCGGCGTCAGCAACATCGTCAGGGCGATGACCAGCAGCACCCGTTCCGCGATCGCGTCGGGCAGCACCGATTGCTGGCGCGAGAAGGAGACCAGCACGAAGCCGAATTCCCCCGCCTGCGCGAGCGAGAGGGTGAAGAGCCACAGGTCACGCCCGCGGAGCCGGAAGATGAGGCCGAGCCCGTAGAGGATCACCCCTTTCAGGGCCATGACGCCGAGGGCAAAGCCCACGATCACCAGCGGATCCCCGAAGAGCACGGAGAAGTTGATGCCGGAGCCCACGGTGATGAAGAAGAGCCCCAGCAGCAGCCCCTTGAAGGGCTCGATATCGCTTTCCAGCTCATGCCGGAATTCGCTGTTGGCCAGAACCACCCCGGCGAGGAAGGTGCCGAGCGCGGGCGAGAGGCCCACGAGGCTCATGATGAAGGCGATACCGATCACGATCAGCAGGGCAAAGGCGGTGTACATCTCGCGCAGCCGCGCAAGGTGGATGAAGCGGAAGAGCGGCCGCGTCAGGTAGACCCCGGCGAGGATCACCGCCGCCACGGCTGCCAGCGTCACCAGCGTGACGCCCCAGCCCGGCAGCCCGTCAACGAGGGACATGGCTTCATGGGCCACATCATCGGCATGGGCGAGGGCCTCGATCGAGCTGTCGGCGTGGTCCTCCTCCACCGGGGCGCCCATGGCCAGCAGCGGCATCAGCGCCAGCATCGGAATGACCGCGATGTCCTGCGTCAGCAGCACCGAGAAGGCAGAGCGCCCGCCGCCGGTCTGCATCAACCCCTTCTCGGACAGCGTCTGCAGCACGATGGCCGTCGAGGACAGCGCCACGATCAGCCCGATGGCGAGCGCGTGGTTCAGGTGGTAGTTCAGCGCCAGCAGCGCCCCCGTCACGGCCAGCGTGGTGACGACCACCTGCAACCCGCCGAGCCCGATCAGCCTGTGCCGCATGTCCCAGAGCGCGCGGGGCTCCAGTTCCAGCCCGATGAGGAACAGCATCATCACCACGCCGAATTCGGCAAAGTGCTGAAGCCCCTCGGAATCCGTCGCAACGAGGCCGAGGATCGGCCCGATCACGATCCCCGCCGCGAGGTAGCCCAGCACCGAGCCGAGGCCCATGCGCGCCGCGATCGGCACGGCGATCACCGTGGCCAGCAGATAGATTGATGCCTGGTAGAGAAAGCCTTCCATCGGGGCTCCTTGGGGGTCTTGTGCGGGTGGGGCTGGGGTCTTGCGGGGCGGTGTCGACGGCGGGCAGCGGCCCGTGGCGGGGCGCGCGGCCGTGTTATCGTCGGTGTGTCGAGATCGTCATATAATCGGCTCCGCCGCGGCTGCGAATGTCTGGCGTGAAGAAACGTCGTGCGTCGGCGTGAAAATTCCACCCATGCCAAGTGTTTCGCAGCGGCAGGCGGAATGCCAGAGCAAAGTGCCGCGCAATGGAGGCGTGCCATGCGCGGATCGCTGCTTCTGGTGGGGCCCGCAGGGGGCTTGCGGGACCGCGCCCGGGACAGTCGGGTCTCTGCGGGCTTGCTTGCCAGCTCGTCCCGCGGTGCCGGTGGTCACGGTCACGGTCACGGTCACGGTCACGGTCACGGTCACGGTCAAAGAACCGTGGCCACCGTCCCCGGGCCGTCCGCGTACCGCCGGAGCGTCGCCTTCGGCCTCAGCCCTCGGTCGGCATCCGCAGGATCACGTCACGCCCGCGCTTCACGTAGCGCAACTCGCTGTCGCCGATGGCCGCCACCTTGCCGCCGTCGATCGTGTCGCCGACCTGCACCTTGCGATAGCGCCCGTTGGAGAGCCGGATCAGCGCGCGCCGGTCGGAGGGCTGGCCATAGACGCCGATCAGGTTGATCTGGTTCAGCCGCATCACGTTCTGCATCGTCGCCTGACGGGTGACAGAGGCGCTGGACGGGATCGAGGGGGCGACGTTGCGGGCCGGAGTCGTCGGGGCCGCGGCCACGGCGGCGGCCGCAGCGGCACTGACCTGCGGCGTGGCGGGGGCCTGCTGCGCCGCTGTCACGCGCGAGGCGAAATCCTGCGGGCGGGCGCGGGGGAAGAGCGAGGCGCCCACGGCGAACTCGGTCCCCGGGGCGTTCTCCTCGGTTTCCTGCTGGGCCTCGGGCAGGGAGGGACGCAGGCGCGGTCGCAGGTCGGCAAGCTCGTCGCGGGTGAAGCCGCCAAGCTCGCTGCGCTCGTTGCGTTCTTGCAGGCCATCGGGCCGCACGCGCGGCCGGAAGGCATCGAGGTTCACCCCGCCGATGGTGCGCGGCACACCCGGGACGAGGGCGGCGATCTGCGTTTCCGCGGGACGTTCGGGCGGCAGCAGCGGCGGGTTGCCCGCATAGACGCGGCCGCCTGCGGGGGTCATCGCACCATCGGGCGTCGCGGCAACCAGCCCGCGGTCATCCAGCACGAACTGCGTCCCGGCCGGGGGCGGGTTCAGCGGGGTTGCCGGGCGCTGGTCCGTCTCGATCCCCTCGGGCAGGGGCAGGGCGATGGCATCGAGGTTCGGCACGCCGCCGTCGATGGAGGCGACGTAGAGATCGGAGAGCGAGGCCGCGGGCGGCGGGGTCGCGTGATCGGGGGCCTGCGGCCAGATGCCGGTCGCGGCATAGGTGGCCTCGGCGGCGGCGCTGTCCTGCGCTTCGAGGGACTGCGGCGCGGCCTCGCGCGGGACGGCGCGCAGCTGTTGCGGCTGCTCCGGCTGGGTGCCGGTCAGGCGGGCGAGGGCGTCGTCGACCTGCGGCGGTTCCTCGGATTCGGCCTGCTCTTCCGGGGTCGGCAGGGCGGCGAGTTCCCGGGCGCGGGGCGCCTCCTGGCTGTCGGCTTCGCTGTCTGCTCCCGGGGTGGCCTCGGGCGTGGCAGGCGCGTCCTCGGGCGCGGGCAGGGCGGCCGCGACGGCGTTTTCCTGCGGGGCGCGCCGGAACAGCGAGGCGAGCGCGCTGTCGGAGAAGATACCGGCCCAGGCCGCAACACCTGCCATGAGCAGGAGCAGGACCACGGTCAGGAAGAGGCCCATGTAGCGTGGCCGATGCGCCGCCGCACCGCCGGCGCGGGCGCCGAAGACGGTCATCCGCTCGGCTTCTTCGCGCGAGGCCTGCCGCATGGAGCCGGATGCACCGCCAAGCGTCGCGGAGGCCGCGGCGGCGGGGGCCGTGATCGGCGCGGTGGGGGAGACGCCCGTCGTGGCAGGGCGGGTCGGGGCGGGCTCTGCCTCTGCGGTCAGGCCGGGGTGGCCGCCGTGGCGGTCGCGCTGCGTGGCAGCGAGGGCGACGAGCGCCGGGTTCGGCGCGCGGACGGGGCGGGCCTCTGCCTCTTCGGTGGCCTGCGGCTCCGGTGCGGCCTTGGGGGCCTTGGCTGCGGGTTTGCGCGGGGCCTTGGCGGGCTTGGGCGCCGGGGTGTCCTCTTCGGCGGCCTGCGGCTTGCTGCGTCCGGCGAGGCGGGTGAGCAGGCCCTTGAGCGCGTGGCTGTCAGAGACCGGTTCCAGATCGGACGGGTCGGTGTCCCCGGCCTGTTCAGGACGCAGGGAGGCGATCGAGGCGCTGCGCGCGGCCTCGGGATCGAGGTCCGGCTCGGGGCTGGACGCGGGCGCAGGCGTCGGGGCAGCGGCGTCCTCGGCCCGGTGCGCTGCGGCGAGGTCGAGCTTGGGGGCGATGTCCTCGTCATCGCCGCTCGGATCGAAGAGAGCTGCCTTTTCGGGCGCGGGGGGCTTTGCGGGGGCCTCTGGGGTTGCCTCTGCCGCCTGCGTTTCGGCGGGTGCGGGCTCTGCCGCAGGGGCGCTGCGGCGGGAGGAGAAGGCCGGGGTGACGGGCGTCTCGTCCTCCGGCGCGGCGGCCTCCGCCTCGGGTTTCTCCACGCCGCTCGTCTCGGGCAGCGTCAGCTCTTCCGGGACGGGGGTTTGTTCGGGCTCTTGGACGGGGGCCTGTGTCGCATCCGGCAGGCGCGCGGTGCCGAGGATACGGATCGGCAGGGCGTCGGTTTCGACGCTGTCCCCGGCGGACAGAAGCCGCCCGGCGGCGCGGGTGCGCCCGAAATCCGGCTCGCCGCGATAGGCGCCCTCGGGCGGGATCGCGGTGAAGGTGACGGCATCGAACCCATGCTGTTCGGCGAACTCCTCCGCCTCGTCGAGGGTCTCGCGGGCGACGGCGGCGATATGGGTCTCGCCGCCGGAAATGGTGAAGTCATAGACCAGTTCGTCGAGGTCATAGGGCGTGGCCCCGTCGAGCGCCGTCTCGACCGACTTGCGCCGCTCGCTTTCGCTGGCGGGGGCGGTGGCAATGGTCAGGTAGCGGATCTGGTCGTTCGGCAGGACCAGCTTGCACAGCTGGCTGTCGGGGGCCAGCAGCGTGGCCTGTTCGCGCAGCCGCTCCAGCGCGGGACCGAAGGCGCCATCGTCCAGCGCCACCTCGCCCACGAGCAGCCAGCCCGGCGAGGAGCGCTGCATCAGGCGGATGCCGTCGACGGAGAGGGACAGCGCGAAATTCGGTTTCATGCAAAGGGTCCCGGACCAGTTACCAAGGCGGTGCGCGCGGGGTCGCACCCGCGCGGAAGCTTAATACAGGGGAGGGTCAAGGAAAAGTAAAACACCCGCCAGAACCTGCGTGAGGGCGGTCTGCCGCCACCCGGGGTGGCGGCAGATTGTGCAAGCGGGAGAGGGGCTTGTGCCAATCGCCCTTGCTGCGACGCAGCATTCCCGCGTCGGTTGCAGCCTCAGGCCGTGGCCTTGGCGAGCGCCTGATCCAGATCGGCGATCAGGTCGTCCGCATCCTCGATCCCGATGGAGACACGCACCACCTCGGGCCCGGCGGAGGCCGCGCGCTGCTGTTCCTCGGTCAACTGCCGGTGGGTGGTGGAGGCGGGGTGGATGATCAGCGACCGCGTGTCGCCGAGGTTGGCCACATGCGAGAAGATCTCGAGGCTGTCGACCAGCTTGATGCAGGCCTCGTAGCCGCCCTTCACGCCGAAGGTGAAGAGCCCGCCCGCGCCCTTGGGACAGATCCGCGCCACCCGGTCGTGGTAGGGCGAGGAGGGCAGCCCGGCGTAGGTCACGGTGGAGACGCGGGGATCGTTCTCCAGCCATGTGGCGAGCTTCACCGCGTTCTCCACGTGACGCGCCATGCGCAGCGAGAGCGTCTCGATCCCCATCAGCGTGTAATGCGCGCCCTGCGGGTTCATCGTCATGCCGAGGTCGCGCAGGCCGATGGCGATGCCGTGGAAGGTATAGGCCAGCGGGCCGAAGGTCTCGTGGAACTTGAGCCCGTGGTAGGCGGGCTCGGGCGCCGAGAGCGAGGGGAACTTGTCCGAGGCGGACCAGTCGAAACGGCCCGAGTCCACCACGACGCCGCCGGTCACCGTGCCGTTGCCAGTCAGGTACTTGGTGGCCGAATGCACCACCAGCGTCGCGCCGTGTTCGATGGGGCGGCAGAGGTAGGGCGTGGCCGAGGTGTTGTCGACGATCATCGGCAGGCCGGCCTCGTCCGCGACGGCGGCGACGGCGTCCAGATCGGTGATGTAGCCGCCCGGGTTGGCGATGGACTCGCAGAAGACCGCGCGGGTGTCATCGTCGATCGCGGCCTTCACCGCGTCGAGGTCATCGAAATCCACGAACTTGGCGGACCAGCCGAAGCGCTTGATGGTCTGGCTGAACTGGGTGACCGTGCCGCCGTAGAGCCGGGTGGAGGCCACGACATTGCGCCCCGGCCCCATCAGCGGGAAGAGCGCGAGGATCTGCGCCGCATGTCCCGAAGAGCAGCAGACCGCGCCGACGCCGCCTTCCAGCGTGGCGATCCGCTCCGCCAGCACGCTGACGGTGGGGTTGGTGAGGCGGGAATAGATGTTGCCTACTTCCTGCAGGTTGAACAGCGCCGCCGCGTGATCCGCGTCGCGGAAGACATAGGCCGTGGTCTGGTAGATCGGCGTCTGCCGCGCGCCGGTGGCCGGATCGGGCCGGGCGCCGGCGTGGATCTGCAAGGTGTCGAAACCGTAAGACATGAAGAACCTCCCTCAAAATATGCGCATGCGCGCCCTAGGGATAGGACATCGGGGGAGGTGTCACAACGGTGAGGTTGGGGGGCGGGGCGGTGGGCTGGTTGAGGCGCGCTGTCGGGACAGGGAGGGGGCGTCAGCCGTTCTAGGCTGCAGACGTGCTGTGGCGTAGGCCCGGTGGAGCAACCCGTCTGGCCGGATGGGGTCTGCGGCTAAGGCATGCGGCGGCATGGCTGGACAGAAACCGCGAGGCAAACCACGGGGCCGTGTCCCCTCGGGATGTCCCGCCCGGCCGAGAGGCCGGGCAGCGCCGGCCCGCCCCCATGGGGCGGCGCTATTGCGCCACCCCGCGGGACGGCGCTGCCCTCCCGACGGGCCGGAAGGCGTAGCAAAGGGGCAGTGGCAGTAACCGGGGCCTTCAATTTACTTGAGCGCCAAAAGCAAGGGCCTTCCGCGCTCTGGTTGGGTTTTAGCCGCGCTCAGTCCCCGCGCACCACGCCCCTCACCGCAGCCAGAGATTGTGCCGTTTCAGCCGCTTGCGGATCTGCACGCTGCGCAATGGCCCCTCGTCCCGGTCGAAGAGCTTGCGCGCCTTCTCGCCCTTGCCCTGATAGATCACCCGCTTGAACGCATCGTGGCCTTTCAGCAGCTTCTTCAGCCGGTTGTCCTGCGCCAGATGCTCCAGCTTGGCGATGGTGGCTGGCCCTTCCAGCGCGTAGAGCAGCGGCAGCAGCCGGTAATGGCAGGTCACCCGCCCGTCCATCAGCCCCTCGGGCAGCGCGTCCCGCCCGCCGCCGAGCCCGTGGATCACCAGCGGCAGGGCGATCTGGTCAAGCCAGGGATAGAGCGCCTGTCCCAGCAGTTCCTCCGGCGGGTCGTCCCGGATCGCAAGCGCGATGTCGAGGAACCGCTGCCCGAAGACCCGCGGGCAGCGATAGAAGAAATAGCCCGCGTTGAAATAGAGATAGCGCCGCCAGAACTCGTCCGGCTGGCTCAGGTCGAGGGAGCTGTCGAAGTCCAGCCCGAAGCGGTCGTAGAGCGATTTCCAGATCGCGCCGTAGCCCGGGCCGTAAAGCTCGATCTCGGGCCATGTGCCCTCGCGCTTCAGCGAGGCGCCGGGGCGGTCGAAGTCGAAGGGCACCTGCGCGATCTCGTCCAGCACCAGCGTGTCGCTGTCGAGGAAGACGAAGGGCTCGCCCTCCGGCAGGGCCAGCAGGGCCTCGATCTTGTTGCCGTTGGGATAGGACGCGCCGAAGTGGCGGCTCTCGAAGGGCAGGATCTCGGCGCCCATCTCCTCCAGCACCTCCCGGACGCCGCTGTCATCCATCCGCGGGTCACCGTCCCAGAGCGGGCCGGGCTGCGGTTCGGCCACCACCACGCGGCCGGTGAAACCCGGCGCATAGGCCCTGAGCGAAGCCACCAGCAGCAGCGCCTCGTATTGCAGCCGCCCGGCCTGCCCGATGCAGAGCAGCGTGAACGCCTCCGCGGGCATGTCGGGGGCAGGGCGGTCAGGGCTGGACAATGGGGCCTCCGGTCTTGCGCCATGGCCCGGGCGGCGGTTTCGAACCGTGGGATCGAAGACTGGATCGGCCGGGGCACCTGAGAGTATAAGTAGGCCATTCATTGAACGAAATATCTTTCCGGCGCCTCGGTGCGCCCGCGATTTCAAAGGTGCCTTTCATGCGACATCTCCTTGCCGCCGCTCTGCTTTTGCCGCTGCCCGCCCTTGCGCAGGACGGCGATGTCTACCTCACCCCGGAACAGGCCGCGGCCTATGGCTACGTGGCCGAACCGCAGGTGCCCACGGGCAAGTTCACCACCGCGGGGGAGATCAAGCAGCTGCTGCTGGTCACGCGCGGGTCGTGGCTGGCGCTGAACGAGGTGAACGGGCAGGACTACCTCTATGGCACGCAGGTGCTGAGCTGGCGCTGCGGTCTGGCGGGCTTCCACATCTCGATCAATGGCGGCCCGATGTCGCGATGGGACATGCCGCCCTGCCACGAGGGCACGGCCTCGCCCAATGCCTTCACGGAGACGGACGGCCTGCCGCTGATCGCCTTCCCGCTCGGCTCGGTCCAGAGTGCGACGGTGGAGCTGGTGCTGGACGATCTCAGCCGGATCGTGACCAGCTTCCAGCGGCAGGACATCCTGATGCCCTGATCCGGCCCGCCCAAGGGCAGGCCGGCGCAGGTTAGGTCAGAACAGGAAATCGTCGGCCGAATAGGCCCCCGCAAGGCCGAAGTCGGCCACGGCCACATCGCGCAGGGTGATCTCGCCATCGTCGGTGGTGATCACCGCGTTGCCGTTCACCTCGCTCAGGTGGTTGGCGAGGAGATCGGCAAAATCCACGATCCCCGACACGCCCGAGAGGTCGATCTTCTCGGCGTCGTCGGCCGCGAAATCCTGAATCGTGTCGTTGCCGAAGACGCCCGCGAAAATGAACAGGTCGGCCCCGTCATCGCCGCGCAGCATGTCGTTGCCGCCCTGACCGGTGATCGTGTCATCCCCGGCGCCGCCGAGGAGCCAGTCACCGCCATCCCCGCCCGTCAGGATGTCGTCGCCACCCCGGCCGAGAAAGGTCTTGGCCGTATCGGCCGCCACGAAGACGTCGTCATGGGCGGAACCGCGGATCACTTCGATCGAGCTCAGCACATCGCCCTCCGCCTCGCCGCCGTGGGCCGCATGCAGGCTGTAGAAGTAATGATGGTTCTGGACGAAGACCATCTCGACCCCCGTGCTGTTGCCGCCATAATCCACCGTGTCGAAGCCACGGCCGCCAAGCAGGACATCTGCGTCGTCGCCTCCGATCAGCAGGTCGTCGCCGCTTGATGCTTCAAGGTAGTCGTTGCCGTCATTGCCGAAGAGCGTGTCGCGGCCATAGCCGCCCCGGACGATGTCGGACCCGTTGCCACCAATCAGCCGGTTGTTTCCGGTTACGCCTACAATGGTGTCGTTGCCCTCATTTCCAAAGAGCGTGTCGTTCCCCAGATGGCCGTATACGTAATCATTTCCGGCGCCGCCGTAGACGAGGTCATCACCGTAGTAGGCGAAAATACGGTCATTGCCGCCGTCGCCATAGATGGTGTCGTTGCCGTAGCCGCCATCGAGGAAATCGTCACCCCCGCCGCCTCCGATCACGTCGTTGTCATGGCCACCATAGATCGTGTCTTCGCCCCAGCCGCCCCAAAGCCGGTCGTTGCCATTGCTGCCGTCCAGGCTGTCGTCGCCCGAGCCGCCCCAGATGAGGTCGTCGTCCTCACCGCCAGAGAGCGTGTCATGTCCGGCGGACCCACCGCCAAGCGTGTCGTCGCCAGCGTACCCAACAATCGAGTCATCGCCTGCCGTGCCGATCAGGCTGTCATCGCCGGTTGTGCCGGAAATCAGTTCAGTGACTGACAGGCGATAAGTGCCCGTGTAATAGTTACCGTAGCCCGCGGCGTCGAGATAGTAGATCGCGGTTTCCGGAACAGTGAATTTGATAAGCGAATTCAATCCGGGACCACCATCATCGTTCCGACTGATCAACGTGCCATCGCTGTCGCGCAAATATAGATAGGTGTCGCTCAGGGTAACGCCGTTGAGGGAGATCGAAATCGTTTGACCCGCCTCCAGATCAATTGCGATCCAGTCATGACCGCCTCGATTGTCCACTGTCCCGTGAAAGGTCTGCCCGATCGTCATGGAATAGGGCGTCGTGATGTCGCCCGGCGCATCGCCGAGGTTTTCGTAAAGATCGGTCACTGGCATGGATTGGCTTCCTTGAATTGACAAGCGCGCAATGTGGATCATTGCGCCGCTGATCCACCGTAGGCTGGGCTCGTGCGATGGCACAATGACTTTGGGCGCAGTTGGCGAAAAGGAGCCGCCTCGCGAAAATGGGCAATCGAATGGGCCGTCGGGAGAAAAAATCGGCCCGGCTTTCAGGCCCAGATCCCCATATTTTTCCCTATTGTATGGGCGGGCAGACACAGCCTTGCTGGCGGCGCGGGACGCCTTGTTTTCCTGAAAAGGGCCGGAAAATCCCGACGCCGCGGTGCGGGCATCGTCCCGGGAAACGCCAATCTGGATCAAGTCCTTGTGGGCCCTGTGCCTTGACATCGCAATCCCGGATCAGTGCAAATGCCCCTGGGGAAGGGCTGCCGCAATACTGCTGTGGTCCAATTCAAGACGGGTGTTTCGGCGCCGGACATTTCGGGGGACTTCATGACGTTCAGCAAGGCGGGCCTGCGCCCGGTCATCGGTGGGGCCATCGCCCCGGCCGTCACGGAAACGCAGCCCCTGGACGAGGCGGCGGCTGAGGGCGATCTGCGCCTCGCCCAGGCCGTGATCGCGGCCTATCTGCCCGGAACCTCCGGCAACGACACCCTGACCGGGGATGCGAGCGACGACACGTTGGAAGGCTTCGACGGTGACGACAGCCTCTCTGGCGAAGGTGGCGATGACAGCCTTCTTGGCGGCAACGGCGACGACACCCTCGACGGGGGCGACGGGGCGGATACGCTCAGCGGGTGGACCGGCGCGGACGTGCTGCGCGGCGGGGCCGGGGATGACAGCCTGTCGGGCGGCACCGGAAACGACAGCCTCGAAGGGGGCGCGGGGGCCGACCTGCTGAACGGGAACGAGGACGACGACACCCTCGACGGCGGCGACGGCGACGATGTGATCAACGGCGGCGACGGCGCGGATTCGATCCGGGGCGGAGCGGGCGATGACACCATCAGCGGCGGCGCCGGGAACGACACGATCGAGGCGGGCGACGGCGCGGATTCCGTCCTCGGTGGCGACGGTGACGACGAGATCTGGGACGACAATTACGACGGCATCGGCACCATCATCCATGGCGAGTACGGCGACGATTCAATCTACGCGGGCGACGGGGACGACCTGCTGAGCGGCGGCTTCGGCAACGACGAGATTGATGGCGGCTGGGGGAATGACACGCTCTACGGCAACGAGGGCGACGACCGTCTTTACGGCTATGACGGGGACGACCTGCTGCGCGGGGACGTGGGCGGTGACACGCTGGAGGGCGGTGACGGCAACGACTCCCTCTTCGGCGAAGACGGGATCGACTGGCTTGCGGGCGGCGGCGGAAATGACCGGCTCTACGGGGGCGGCGGACAATGGGACCTGCTCGATGGCGGCTGGGGCAATGACACGCTCTATGGCGGTGACGGGGGGGACCAGCTCGACGATTTCGACACGGATGCGGACACCCTGCTGGGCGGGGCGGACGGGGATTACATCTATGTCGGGGGCTACGTCTCGGACGGGGATGTCTACAACGGCGAGGACGGGATCGACCAGATCGGCTTCACCGGGCGGGTCTACAACCCGGTGACGGGGGAGGATGAGATCGTCGATGTGACCCTCGATCTGGCGATCACCGGCTACCAGAACACCGGCTTCGGGACCGACCGTATCCTGAACATCGAGTGGGTCACCGCTGGCGACGGCAACGACACGATCTATGGCGATGCAGGCGACAACCGGATCGAAAGCTCCTACATCTCGGGCGACGATGTCTTCTTCGGGCGTGCGGGGGATGACACGCTGCTGGGCGGCGCCGGCAACGACAGTCTTGATGGCGGCGCGGACGACGACTCGCTGCTTGGACAGGCGGGCGATGACACGCTGCTTGGCGGGGATGGGGACGATACCCTGAACGGCGCGGCCGGGGACGATGATCTCTACGGCGGCGCGGGATCGAACACCGCCTCCTTCGCTACCGTCGACGGGATTGCCATCGATCTGCGGATCGCGGGCCGCCAGTTCATCAGCGCAAGCCTCGGGTCGGACCTGCTGGTCGACATCCAGAACCTCGAAGGCAACACCGGGGACGACACGCTCATCGGGGATGAGGGCGACAACAGGCTCAATGGCGCCAGCGGTGCCGATCACCTGATCGGCAACGGCGGGATGGATTACCTCATCGGGTCGGGCGGCGATGACACGCTCGATGGCGGCGACGGGGGTGACTTCCTCTATGACGCCTTAGACAGCAACCTCCTGCTGGGCGGGGCGGGCGAAGACACGATCTACGTCAACGGCGGGACGAACGACATCGACGGCGGCCTCGATCGCGACACGTTGCAGTTCAACTACAGCTTCTTCGGCGACGCGGTGAGCGTGGACCTCTCCGACACCGACTGGCAGGAGACCGGCGTGGGTCTTGTGCGGCTGGTGAACGTCGAGAATATCGAGGGCTCCTACTGGTCCGACACGCTGATCGGGGATGCAGGGGACAACCTGCTCGATGGTCTGAACGGGCACGATTCCCTTGTCGGCGGGGCGGGCAACGACACGCTGGTCGGCGGGCGGTACGACGATGACGGGGCGCTCTTCAACGATACGCTGGACGGTGGCGCGGGCGATGACATCCTGATCGGCGGCCGGGGCGACGACAGCCTCGTCGGCGGGACGGGCGCGGACATCGCGGTCTACGGCGATGACACCTCGGGCAGCGGTGTCGCTGTGGACCTCTCCATCGCGGGGGCGCAGTACATCAATGCCTATCACGGCACCGACACGCTGGTCGGGATCGAAAACCTCTTTGGCACGATTGGCGACGATACGCTTGTCGGCGACGGCGGGGCCAACCTACTCCAGGGCTGGAGCGGCGATGACAGTCTCGACGGGGCTGACGGGGATGACACGCTGATCGCGAACGAGGGCAATGACACGGTGATCGGCGGGACCGGGTTCGACCTCGTCGGCGTCTATGGTGTGACCGAGGCCACGGCGCTGACCGGCGTGACCATCGACCTTGGCGCGGCAGGCGTGCAGGCGACCGGGCTCGGCACGCTTGAGCTGAGCGGGATTGAGGGCGCCATGAGCGGCGGCGGGGACGATACCCTGACCGGGACCGGCGCGGCGAACCTGCTGATCGGCGCCTCCGGCGACGACAGCCTGCTGGGGCTCGGCGGGACGGATACGCTCTCCGGTGGCGACGGGGCTGACCTGCTCGACGGCGGCTGGGGCGGCGACCTGCTCGATGGGGGTGCCGGTGACGACACCGTGCTGGGCGCCGGGGCGGACGACACGCTGCTGGGCGGTGACGGCGACGACAGCCTCGACGGCGGGGAGGGCGACGACACCTTGGAGGGCGGCACCGGGGCCGACCTGCTGACGGGCGGTGACGGGAACGACCTGCTCGACGGGGGCGAGGGCGACGATACCCTACTTGGCTCCGCGGGCAGCGACACGCTTCAGGGCGGGGCGGGCGATGACCTGTTCGTCCTCGACGCCGGACCGGCCACCTTGGACGGCGGCGCGGGGGCGGATGTGCTCGACCTCTCTGCCAGCCTCGTCGGCGTGACGCTGGACCTGCGCCTTGCCGGGCCGCAGGCCAGCGGCCTCGGCGCGCTCCAGATCACCGCGGTGGAGGGCGTGCTCTCGGGTGCCGGGGACGATGACCTGACCGGCAACTGGGCCGACAACACGCTTTCGGGCGGGGCGGGGGACGATCGCCTGATCGGTCTCACCGGGAATGACCTGCTCCTCGGCGGGCTTGGCGATGACGTGATCAACGCCGGTCTGGGCGAGGACACGCTGGAAGGCGGGGATGGACAGGACACGCTCCTCGGCGGCGGCAACCGGGACCTCCTCACCGGCAATCAGGGCGATGACCTGCTCAACGGGGGCGACAGCCACGACACGCTCGACGGCGGCATCGGGAACGATGCGCTGGACGGGGGCGAGGGCAACGACCTGCTTCTGGGCGGCACCGGCGATGACCTCTTGCTGGGGGGCGCGGGCGGCGACGACCTGATCGGCTCGACCGGCAACGACACGCTCGACGGCGGCACCGGGGCGGACAGTCTTGATGGCGGCGCGGGATCGGACCAGCTTGTCGGGGGTGCCGGGCAGGACACGCTGATCGGCGGCACCGGGTTCGACAAGCTCGACGGGGGCGATGGCAGCGACTGGCTGGATGGCGGCATCGGCGATGACCGGCTGGATGGCAGCCTTGGCGGCGACACGCTGATCGGCGGCGAGGGCAACGACGACCTCAAGGGCGGCTCCGACTATGGCTGGGACAACCTCGACGGCGGCGCGGGGGCGGATACGCTGCGCGCCGGCGGCGGGAACGACCTGATCGCGGGCGGGGAGGGGAACGACCTTCTCAAGGGGCAGGCCGGGAACGATACGCTGATCGGCGGTGCGGGCGACGACAAGTTGATCGGCGGCGGTGGCGATGACCTCTTCATCTTCGCAGACGGGTTCGGCGTCGACGTGCTGAACAACTTCTCCGCCGATGACGCCGAGAAGATCGACCTCTCCGCCGTGACCGAGATCGTCAGCTTCTGGGACCTGCTGACCAATCACCTCGTCGATGTGGGCGGCACGGCGGTGATCGTCGACGGGGCGAACCAGATCACCCTGAACGGTGTCGCCTTCGCGGATGTGGGCTGGACCGGGCTCTACTCGGCGGATGACTTCCTCTTCTGAGGGGGCATCCACAGGCCGGGGCGGACAGAGCCCCGGCCGTTAGGCCGCCATATATGGGGGCCACGGCAGGCGCCGCGCCCTAGGCCCGCAGGCTTGGCACCACGGGCTGTCGGAGGATGAAGGCCGCCGGGACCAGCGAAAGCAGCAGCGTCACGGAGACGAAGGCCGCCAGCACGTGCAGCTCGCCCCACCCCAGTGGCGCGGTCACGAGGACATCTGTCCGCGCGGTCACCACCTTCGACAGCACCGAGGCGGCGGCGACGCCGGTCAGCAGGCCAAGCGCCGATCCCGCCAGCAGCAGCGCGGCCCCGAAGGACCAGATGACGGCAAAGACGAAACGGGCGGTCGCCCCGAGGGCGCGCAGCAGGGCGATCTGGCGGTGGAGCAGGCGCGACAGGATGAAGAGCCCCAGCAGCACCGCCGAGGCGACCAGCCCCTGGGTCACCAGAGCCATGAGAGACATGATCTGACGAATGTCGCCAAGCACGCGGTAGAGCTGCGCCAGCACGGCACCGGGGAAGAAGGCCATGGTCTCGCGGTCGCGCGTGAACTCGGACCGGAGGGCGTAATTCGCCCACAGCGCCTCGGAGCGCACGACGATGGCGGGCGTCCCGGGGAAATAGGCGGGATCGAAGGGCGGGCCGATCTGGTCCGCGCGCTCGGGCGCATGGCCGTTGCTGACGCCGTGCACTTCCCAGATCGCCTCGACCGGGAGGAGGATGGCGCGGTCCCATGGCGTTCCGCTGGCGGCCAGCCTGCCGACGACCTCCAGATGGGCCCCGTCATGGGCGTGCTCTTCGGCGGCATCGCCGTGCCCATGCGCCGGGGTGAACTCCTCGCCGATGGCAAGCGGCACAAGCGCGCCGACAAGGGCCTCGTGCTCGCTCTGCCACATCCGGCCCTCGATCCGGTCCTCGGCGAGGTAGCGCGCGAACTCCGCCGTTGTCCCGATCACCGGGGAGGTGCCGAAGCTGTCGCCGAAGGCCAGCGGGGCGGCGATCGAGACATTCTCGTGGCCCGCGACCTCGGCATAGGTCTCGCCGTCCAGCAGGGGCATGTCGGAGGGTTGCAGGAAGACGGCGGCCATCATCACGCTCATCTCGCTGCCGGGGGCGGCAACGACGAGGTCGAACTTGTCCGCCGCCTGCGCAGTGCCGCGCCGCAGCCCGCGTTCCTGCGCCAGCAGCCCGATCCCCATGCCGACCGAAATCGCGATCAGCAGGACGAAGAGGGCCGAGGCGACCCGGAACCGCCACAGGATCGCGCGCACCAGCGGCCAGGGGGCATAGCCCCGCAGCACCAGCGCACCGACGATCAGCGCGGGCAGCAGCAGGGCGAGTGTCATCAGGATGTCCTGCGACAGGGCGGAGAGGCCGTTCCAGAGTGCGCTCATGCCATGGTCATCCTGTCGGCGGTGAGGGCGCCATCCCGGATCGTCAGCACGCGGTCCATGCGCGAGACGAGGGCGGCGTCGTGGCTGACGACGATCAGCGTTGTGCCGTTCGCGCGGGCGAGGGTGACCAGATCGTCGATCAGCCGGTCCGCCGCCGCCCGGTCGAGGCTGGCCGTCGGTTCATCGGCCAGCAGCACCGCGGCGTCGGTGGCCGTGGCGCGGGCAATGGCGACGCGCTGACGCTCGCCACCGGAAAAGCTGCTGACGGTGCGGTCGGAGATCTGGGCGCCAAGCCCGAGAAACGCCAGCCGTTCGGCGGCCTTCGCGCGCAGGGCGGCGCGGTCGCGGCGGGGGCGGAACAGGGCAGAGAGGGCCGCATTGTCCCCCGCGCCAAGCTCTTCGAAGAGCAGGAAATCCTGAAAGATCATGCCGATGTTGCGGGCGCGGAACCGGGCGCGTTTCTCGGCGCCCAGAGACAGGAGATCGTCATCGCCCCAGCGAATGCGCCCCTCCGCCGCCAGCAATCCGGCGAGGGCATAGAGCAGGGTCGACTTGCCTGCGCCCGACGGGCCCTCGATCCCCACGAGGGAACCTGCGGGGATTTCCAGCCCCGGGACAGACAGCAGGACACGTCCCCGCGGGGCGGTGACCCGCAGATCGGAAATGGACAGCGCCAGTCCCATGGTCAGTCGTAGCTCGCGTCGACCAGCCGGACCATGCTGAGGAAGCCGGTCTCCGGGTCGCGGTAGGCGCCAAGCTCCAGCACGCCGGAGGTCACGATCTTGACGTTGTAGGGCACCACGTCGACGATCCGCTTGGTGTAGACGGCGAGGATATCGTTCGGCCATTCGGCCTCCGTCTCGCAGAAGGGGCAGACCGACATGGGGCGTCGCGTCAGCACGAAGAAGGCGCTTTCCGCCTTCAGGGGCGGGGCCATGTAGCCATCCACCGCGATCCGCTTGCCCTCGCGGGATTTCGCCAGGTCGGACAGGGCCTTGCGGTCGTAGAGATTGCGCAGCTTGATGACCTCGTCTGCGGCCAGCGTGGGCCGGGCCAGCAGCGGGGTCGCGAGCGAGGCGGTCAGGAACGTACGGCGCGTGAACATGGGTGGTCTCCTTCATCTTCCGTGCCGCCCGGCGCAGGGGCAGGGGCGGGGCGGGCCGGAACGGCGCAAGGGGCCCTGCAACGGGCCCCTTGCTTCTGGTGTCGTAGAGGGCCGATTACTCGACGTTAACGGCGTGGTTCATCACGTGGAAGATGACGTTCTGTTCGATGGTGCCGTCGATCAGATGCGCCCAGGGGCCTTTCGCGTAGACGGCCACATCCTCGCCCGAATGGGTTTCCGAGGACATCGGGATCAGGGCCTGCTGGAGGTAGTCGACGTCCATCGCCTCTTCCTGCGTGACCGCCGGGCGGACGCCCGCGTAGTTCATGTCCTCGCGCAGTATCGAGCCCGAGCCGTTGGCGTAGGAGATGACCGAGTAGGGCTGGCCGTCATCGGCGAGGTTCAGATCGTCGCTGTGGATTTCACCGGTCTTGGCGATACCGAAGCAGAGCCCCTGGATCGGGGTGCCGCGGCCGCAGTAGCCGTTGAAGGCAATGGCGTGCTCGTGGTCGGCGGTCACGATGATGAGGGTGTCCTCGTCGCTGGTCATCTCGTCGGCCAGGGCGACGGCTTCGGTCCAGATCATGCCGTCGGCCGCGGTCCGGGCGAAGTTGCCGGCGTGGTTGGCGTGGTCCACACGGCCCGCTTCGATCTCGAGGTAGAAGCCGTCTTCGTTCTGGCTCAGGAACTCGATCGCGGTGCGGGTCATGTCGGTCAGCGAGGGTTCGGTGGCCGGGCGGTCCGCCTCGTAGGAGGTGTGGCTGTCGGTCCACAGGCCGAGGATCGGCGCGGTCATCTCCAGCGCGTCGAACTCTTCCTTGTTCGAGGCATACTGGATGCCTGCATCCGCCGCGGCGGTCAGCAGGTCGGCACCGTCGGCGCGGTGGCCGCTGCCGCCGTTCGGGGTGGCCGTGCCCTTGGGCACGAAGTAGCGCGCGCCGCCGCCGAGCGCGATGTCGAGCATGCCCGAGGTCATCGCGTCGATCATCTGGGCGGCGATGTCCGTCTGGGCGGTGCAGCCTTCCGGCACGGCGTCTTCCCAGTTGCGGTTCGCGGTCTTGGAGTAGACGGCGGCCGGGGTCGCGTGGGTCAGCCGGGCGGTGGAAACGATGCCGACGGACTTGCCTTCGGCGGCGACCAGTTCGGCGAAGGTGGTCAGCTCGTTGCCGGCCACGGTCGAGCAATCGTCATGGATCGCGGTGCCGCCGAGGTTGATCAGGTTGAACCGCTGCTTCACGCCGGTGTTCATCGCGCCGGCGGTCGGAGCGGAATCCGGGGTCTGGGCGTTGATGTTGTAGGTCTTCACCAGCGCCGAATAGAATTCGCTGGTCTCGTAGGGAAGCACGTGCTCCTCGCCCAGCTTGCCCATCTGCTGACCGACATAGAGGCGGGTCGCGTAGTTGGTGCCCACGCCGTTGCCGTCCGCGATCATCAGGATGACGTTCTTGGCCCGGCCGGTGTTCTGTTCGCGGGCGATCAGCTCCTGGATGGTGGTCTCGCCGGCTTTGAACCAGTCGCTGCCGGACTGGAGGTCGGGCAGGTCCTGGGCATGTGCGGTCGCGGCGGCCGTCAGCGCCAGGGCGGAAATAAGGGTGCGTTTCACGGGGATATCCTCTGTGCGGTTTCGGGTGCCGTGGGCGAAGACGGCGGCGTGCGCCGGGATGCAGGCGGCAACACAACGGGCATGTAGCGACCCATTGTAACGCGAATGTTATGGGAGGAGAGCAATCGTCGCTGCAGACAGAGGGCAGGTGGCCCGGTGCCGCGGCCTTGCTGTCTGACACCCGCGCGGGATCGGGCGTCGACCGACACCTTTCACGCGGCGCGCAGGGCGCGACCACGGCACGTGAGGCGCGGTGCGAGAGGCGGCGTAGGACGCTTCAGGTGAGGATTGTGCGACGGTTGCGGCGATGGCGCAGCACCAGCCGCTTGGCGCGTGGCCCGTCGATCAGCGGACGCGAGGCCCGGGGACCGAAGGCCCGCAGCTCTGGGAAGAGGGCCAGCACCTCGTCGCGCAGCGCCTGCGGCAGGCCGTTCAGGGCCCGATCGCCAAGATAGAGGGATTCCGCCGGGGCACCCTCTGCCAGTACGATCTCGTGCCGGTCGAAGAGCAGGTGGAAATACTCTACCCCCTCCGGCGCGATCTGCGCGACGCCGCCCAGATGCCGCAGCTGGCGGGCGGCGACCAGCACCTCCGGCGAGCCATACATGCGCTGGGCGATCTTCGAGCGCAGCAGCAGACGATGCTGGGGTGACAGAACGAGGTCCCGCCGGGGCAGCCCGTGCCCCAGTACGCCTGCGCGCACCCGCACGGGGGCCAGCTGCGGCGTGTCCCGCAGCTCCTCCGGCGTCACTGTGCGGCGCCCGATATACCGCAGCGGCTGATCGCCGGAATCGAGCGTCGACACCAGATCGCCCACCCGCAGCGCCTCGACAGCGATCTCTCCGCGTGGGGTGGCGATGCGTGTGCCGCGCGTGAAGCACATGACCACGCCATTGCTGTCGGTGAGATGGGCATCGTTGCCGATACCATCCTGCCCGCCGTAGTCGGCGTAATTGCTGTCGGTGGTGAAGTTCGCCTGGTTCGGCGTGTCGTCGAGATCATCGCCGTCGATCTGGGTGAGCGCCGTGCCGGGCTGGTAGACCCCGGCATCCCCCGCCACGTACTGGCCGGTGCTGGCATCCCACGCCCGAGAGATCGCCACGCCCACCGGGTCATTCTCGATATAGAGGCCGGTGATGCGGTAATAGAGGCCGGTGTCGGGATCTTGGGTGATCACCTCCCAGTCGGCCTCGACCTCGGACCCGGCGGGATAGGTGACACCGTTGATGGTGACCGGCGCGATCAGCGTGGCGCCGCCATCATCCGGATAATCGCCATCCGCGGTCTGCGCCGCCACGTCCGCGGCGCTGGAAAACGACATCACGTCGCCGACGGTGGTCCCGACGGTGCTGGTATCGTCCGACTCCGATCCGCTGATTGGGTCTGCGCCGGTGATGCTGGACAGCGAGACGATGCCGAAGGTGAAGGCCATGAAGGTGTGTATCCGTGCGCGCCAACTGACGCCTGAAATACTCAAACGGTGGTTAAAGTTGCTAGGCTACGTTCAGGGCCATGAGGCGTCAACCATGCCGTTTTGATCGATTTTCGGGGGCATGACATGCTTGCGGTTGTCGAGCGGGGGCGCCTTGCCCGGGCCGATTGTAAACCGGCCCGGATGGGGGATCGGTTTGAGGAGGGCAGGCGCCGCACGGCCCGCGTTCCGGAAGGCGCGCGCGGAAGATCGGAAGAGCACACGTCTGAACTCCAGTCACACCTTGCA
>NZ_JAIUZP010000002.1 GCF_020171315.1 Pseudooceanicola nanhaiensis
GGCGCGCGCGGATGCAGTATCCGCGCGCGCCACGCGATCAGAGCAGGAAATCTGCTTCGGTCAGGCCAACGGTGCCTAGAAGATCAATCCGCATGTCGCTGGCGCCGTCGCCGTCAATATCGACGCGCACGATGGTGTTGCCAGCAGCTTGTTCGGAGGTGCGGATCGACGGGCCAGTTCCCGGGAAGCTCCCCAGCAGGACGATGTCGAAGGTGCCATCAATCACGCCGGACAGGTTCAGAAGATCCTCGCCCACTGTGAAGTCCAGGATCTGGTCGGGGGTTGCATTTGTGCTGACAGCCGCCCGGTTGAAGACGAAGACGTCAAGTCCTTCGCCACCCGTCATCTCATCCGTGCCCAACCCGCCGTTCAGGGTGTCGTTTCCATCATCGCCTTTCAGCGTGTCCGAGCCACGCCCGCCTTGCAGGAGGTCGTCGCCGTCCCCGCCATTGAGCGTGTCCGATCCGACCCGGCCCATCAGCACGTCGTCGCCGGCGTCGCCGTTCAGCTTGTCATTGCCGCGCCCGCCATCGAGCGTGTCCTGGCCCAGCCCGCCGTCGATCGTGTCGACGCTGCCGTCGCCCGAAAGCATGTTGTCGCCGGCGTTGCCAATCAGGAGGTTCTTGGACTTGTTCCCGCCGCCGTCGATATCCTCGGATCCCAGAAGCGTCAGGTTCTCTATGTTGTCGCTAAGAGTGAAACTGACGACGCTCTGCACCGTGTCCAGACCTTCGTCGTCCAGTTCGGACAGCGACATCGCTGAATCATCGACGATGAAGGTGTCGTCGCCCGCCCCGCCAAACACTGTGCCTTGCACGATGCCGCCGCGCCCGTCGAATACGTCGTTGCCCTCGTCGAGGGTGACGTCCCCGACAATCTCGCCGGAGTTGAGGATCGTGTCGGCCCCGAACGACCCTTGCACGGCGACGAGGTTGCCGCCGGTGATCAGCCCGGTGTTGATCAATGTATTGTCGTCTCCGGAGAAGCGGACCCCGGTCCTGGTCGCTGAGACCGTTCCGGAGTTCACGATTGTCGCAGTTCCGGCCGCGTCGATGCCGACGGTCCCGGTGCTGCCATCGGTCTGGATGATGCCCGCATTGGACACGTATCCGCCCTGACCGTCGATCACGATCCCACGCGCCCCGAATATCTGCCCGGTGTTCGTCACGGACGCGGCGTCGCCTATGATCTGGACCCCCGCGTCTGACACCCCCCGGATGAACCCGGCGTTTGCGATCTTGTGATCGGCACCGAACAATTCGATCCCGTCGCTGCCGGCAATGATCGACCCACCTGCGTCGACTGTGATCTTATGGCCGCTCGATCCGCTGTCCGAGCTGACGCCGTCGGCGTCCTCACTAAAGATCGAGCCCTGTACGACGAGATTCACGTTGGACAGCGCTTGAAAGTCGAAGGCGTCTGCGAAGCCCGAATTCGACAAACGTCCGGTCTCGATCACCACCACCATGTCGCCGCTTGCCGCAACGTCGAATCCGTCAGAATCAATTCCAATAAATGTAAGTGTCATTGATAGCCTCCTGCTACCGTGCCAAAATCGACAGACCATCGTAGCCGGTTTGGTGTTCGCATTCTATCGGGTTGAAACGGGGGGGCTGATTGGGGCGGGAAGGACGTTTCCGCGCTTGGTGTCCTCCAATGGGAACCTCGTTGGAGTTGAGGGACGAGCAGGGGGCAGGTCATAGGGCCTGATCTCTGGCTCGTCCGGTCTCGGGTGGGCCATTCGACAACTCGGGGTTGAGAGCCGTTGAAGCGATGAAAAGTCCATGTTTTTATGACCAGAACTTTTCGCCAACGGGGGACGTGGCATGGCAATCATTGATGGAACGACTGACAGCGAGACGCTCAACGGCACTGTCGGTGATGACACGATCAACGGATTGGCCGGCGACGACACGATTTTCGGTGACGACGGAAATGACGAATACAATGGTGGGGATGGCGACGATCATTTCTACAATAGCGAAGGGGATGACACCTCCTATGGTGGGGCCGGTGCGGACTGGTTCCACTTCTCCCTCGAGAAGACGACGGTGCTCGACGCCGAAACCTTCGACGGTGGCGACGGTGACGATGTCCTCGACATCGACCTGAGTGCCGAAACAACCGCCTTCACCCTTGACACCCGCCCCGACGGCGATGGGTTCGGCACCGCTAGCTACGGGCTGCGCTTCACCGGCGTGGAGGAATATTCCATCCGCTCCGGGGCCGGGGATGACGTGATCTACATCGACAACGCCAAGCGGGCCGAGGTGCAGTCCGGCGACGGGAACGACTACGTCGAAGCGGGCAACAGCGCCCAATGGGAGAGCAATGGCGGCGCCCTTTGGTCGTCGAGTGCAACCGTGTTCAAGGGCGGTGGCGGCGACGACACGCTGGTGGGGGCGAATGGCGAGGATTCCCTCCTCGGGGGTAGCGACAACGATTCCCTCATCGGCGGGGGCGGCGACGACGTGCTGGAAGGCGGTGGTGGCGACGATGTCCTGCAGGGCGACAGCGGCAAGGATCTCCTCGTCGGCGACGGCGGCAACGACACGCTCTCCGGTGGTGGCGGTGGCGACCGGCTGATCGGTGGCCAAGGGGCCGATCTGCTCGATGGCGATAGCGGTCATGACACGCTGTTCGGCGGCGATGGCAACGATACGCTCTACGGGGGCGGCGGTAGTGACGAACTCTACGGTCAGAACGGCAGCGACGTCATGTTCGGGGGGCGCGGCAACGACACGCTGTGGGGAAGCGATGGCGGTGACCTTATGATGGGCAACAATGGTGCCGATGATTTCTATGGTCTCGCGGGAAAGGACACCATCAAAGGCGGTTCGGGCAATGATCGGATGTTTGGAGGGGATCAGGCGGACCAGTTGGAAGGCGGCGGCAATGCGGATACCATGTACGGTGAAGGTGGCGACGATATCCTCTACGGGGGGTCGGGCAATGACCTTATGGCGGGGTCCGACGGCAACGACACGCTCTATGGGGGCAACGGCGCGGACGTCCTCTTTGCCGTAGTCGGGGCGGATATCCTTTTCGGCGACGGCGGAAACGACAGATTCCATTTTGACCAGGGGATCCACACTGCGACCGGTGGCGGAGGCTATGACACTTTCACCTTCGTGTCCGATTCCGATACCGTGGTGATCACCGATTTCGACGCGGATAACCGGGAAAAGATTGATCTGCGCGTCGTGCCCAACGTTGTCGATTTTGCCGATATGCTGGCCAACCACCTGGTCGACGACGGCGGCAACGCCAAGATCGTCTACGGGACCATCTCTATCCTGCTGGAGGGTATATCGGTGTCCGAGATCGGTTTCGGTTTGGCCTATTCGGGTTCGGACTTCTACTTCTAGGAGGGGCAGGACGCATAGCCAGAACATGACGGTCGCGTTGGCCGCTATCGTGCTGTTCTGGGTATGAGCCCTGAGCCTAAGCCTGATAGTGGGAGACGGGTGCCAGCATCTTGTCCCTATCCTCGTGGACGCCATCTCCGTCACACGACCTGGGCCTGCATCCCGACAGTGATCGTCGTGGGTGCCGGCCTGAATGACTGAGCACTCCTGTGTGCTGGCTGCACCGTTCGCCGGGTTAGTTTCCAGCCTCTCCGCTAGCCCAGCGATCCGCACTGGCTTTGGTCCCTCTGGATGCACCCGGCATCTCACGGTTATGCCGAGACACTAGAGGCTGGGCCGGGGGGGGCGCTGCCACGCGACGGATCATGTGAAGGTGCCAGCCTGGCAGGCACGGTGATTCCGAGCCGCTCAACTGCGGGACACTCTGCCTGTAAGTCATTGATCTATAATAGGCAGATCGGCCCGATGCGCGGGGCGCTCATGCGCTGACTTGTAACGATTTTTCGGGGGAAGTGGTGGGCGACCCTGGAATCGAACCAGGCATGGGTCTCCCCGGCGGAGTTACAGTCCGCTGCCGCACCTTGCAGCTCGTCGCCCACATCCGTCAGCCGCCGTAGCGTGCCGCTGATGTGAGGGGGTGATTACAAGCGCGGTCGGGGGGCGTCAACAGGAAAATCCCGACTTTTTCGGTGCCGGTCCTAACGGCAAGCGACTTGCGCCTGCGGGCGGGCAATGTCACAGACATGAGACGGTGCAGAGGGCGCGGAAACCGCCCGGAACAGGAAAGATCGGCGCGATGAAAAAGCCCAAGTGGGTCATCGAGAAGGAGCAGGGCCGCAAGGCCGCCGCGGCAGAAACCGTCTGGCTGTTCGGCCTGCATGCGGTGCGCGATGCGCTCGAGAACCCCGCCCGCGAGAAACTGCGCCTGATGGTCACCAAGAACGCGGCCGACAAGCTGGCCGAGGCGATCGCCAAGGGCGGGATCGAGCCCGAGGTCGTCGACCCGCGCAAGTTCACCGCGCCCATCGATCCGCAGTCCGTTCACCAGGGGGCCGCGCTGGAGGTCAAGCCGCTCGACTGGGGCTCGCTGACGGACCGCTGCCTGGGCGACGGTCAGCGCCCGCCGCGCGTGGTGATGCTGGACCGGGTGACCGATCCGCACAACGTGGGCGCGATCCTGCGCTCGGCCGAGGTCTTCGGCGCCGTGGCCGTCGTGGCCCCGCGCCATCATTCCGCGCCCGAGACCGGCGCCCTGGCCAAGACCGCCAGCGGCGCCCTGGAACGCCAGCCCTACCTGCGGGTGCGCAACCTCTCCGACGCGATGGAGGAACTGCGCAAGATGGGCTACCTCCTGCTGGGTCTGGACGGCGAGGCGGAGCAGACCATCGAACAGGCCGTCGAGGGCCATCGCGACCGCCCCGTGGCGCTGGTGCTGGGGGCCGAAGGCCCGGGCCTGCGCCAGAAGACGCGCGAAACCTGCGATGCGCTGGTAAAGATCGAATTCGCTGGCAGCTTCGGGTCGCTCAACGTCTCCAACGCGGCGGCGGTGGCGCTCTACGCGGCCAAGGGCTGAGGCAGCCCGAGGGACGTTGATGCCCCGGACGTCGGGGCGCGATAAGGCCAGATTTGCGACCGCAGTAGGGGCTCCGGCTCGGTATGCAGGCCGGGCGCCTCTCTCATGAAATCGCGCCCGCTCGCGACAAGGCAGGCCGGGTGACGCCCGATGATCGCGTCGCAGGCGGGACGGCAGGGCAGGCGGTTTGGCCGATCATCAGGCCGGGCGCTCAGGCGCAATGCGACAACCGTCGGCCCAACCGGGCGGACGACCCCGGACGCCCCCGTCAACCGTTACATCCCGTTCACGTTTCCATGAGCGCCCCTTTTCTCGGCGCATGTGCCCCATATGTAACATCGCGAGACGTTGGTGCGGAACCCCAGCGTTTCCTTTCACTGTCCCTCGTTCCGTGACTGTGCCCGGGGTATCGACCCCGGGCCTTTTTTTGTCCGCCATCACGGACCCGCCAGAAACCCCTGCCACGTCAGCCGCTTGGACGGTCCGCGCCAATGTTGTGGGCGGGGCTGCAGGCTTTGCGCTTCCCAGCTGGCGGGCAGGGGGATAGCGTGGCGAAATGAGCGAGACCTATTCCGACGCAGAGCTGAAGACGATTCTGACCACGACGAAGACGGTTGCCGTCGTCGGCGTGTCAACCAATGCGGTGCGGCCCAGCTATTACGTGGCGCGCTATCTGAAGCTGAAGGGGTTCAAGGTGATCCCGGTGAACCCCGGCCATGCGGGGACCGAGATCTTCGGGGAACGCATCCGCGCGTCGATTGCGGAGATCGACGAGCCCGTGGACATGATCGACATCTTTCGCCGGTCGGAACATGTGCTGCCCATCGTCGAGGAGGCGCTGGAGGCGCTGCCGGGGCTCAAGACCGTCTGGATGCAGATCGGGGTCGAAAATGCCGAGGCCGCGGCCCTGGCCCGGGCGGCGGGCAAGGCGGTGATCATGAACCGCTGCCCCAAGATCGAGTACCAGCGGCTCTTTGGCGAGCTGCGCCTTGGCGGCTTCGCGACGGGCGTGATTTCCTCGAAACTCTGACGCCGCACGTCTGCGCCTGCGCCGTCCTGTACCGGCCCGGGGGCAGGGGCAGGGGCGGTTCAGCCCTTCGGGCGGGCCGCCTTCTCCGCGATGCCCGAGGTGCCCTCGCGCCGCGCCAACTCGCCATAGACATCGTCCAGCGTCACGTCGCGCGCGGCCAGCATCACCAGCAGGTGATAGAGCACGTCCGCCGCCTCGCTGGTCAGCCGGGCCTTGTCGCCCCTGGTCGCCTCGATGATCGCCTCGATGGCCTCTTCGCCGAACTTCTCGGCGCATTTCTCGGGGCCCTTGGCAAAGAGCTTGGCGGTCCAGGAGGTGTCCGGGTCCGCGCCCTTGCGGCTTTCGATGGTGGCGAAAAGCTCGTCCAGAACGCTCATGTCTGCCTCACGGGGATGCCCGCCGCGGCCATGTGGGCCTTGGCCTCGGCAATGGTGTAATCGCCGAAGTGGAAGATCGAGGCCGCCAGAACGGCAGAGGCGTGGCCCTCGGTGATCCCCTCGACGAGGTGGTCGAGGTTGCCGACGCCGCCCGAGGCGATGACCGGGATCGAGACCGCATCGGAAATCGCGCGCGTCAGCGGAATGTTGAAGCCCGCGCGGGTGCCGTCGCGGTCCATCGAGGTCAGCAGGATCTCTCCCGCGCCCTTCTCGGCCACGGTGCGGGCGAATTCGACGGCGTTGATGCCCGTGGGCTTGCGGCCGCCGTGGGTGAAGATCTCCCACCGGCCCGGCGCCACGGTCTTGGCGTCGATCGCCACCACGATGCACTGTGCGCCGAAGTGATCGGCGGCCTCGGCCACGACATTCGGGTTCGCCACGGCGGCAGAGTTGAAGCTGACCTTGTCGGCGCCGGCCAGCAGCAGGTTGCGCACGTCCTGCACGGTCCGCACGCCGCCGCCCACGGTCAGCGGCACATAGCAGCTTTCGGCGGTGCGGGTGACCACGTCGAACATGGTGCCGCGGTTTTCGTGGGTGGCGTGGATGTCGAGGAAGCAGATCTCGTCTGCACCCGCGGCGTCATAGGCCTTGGCAGCATCCACGGGGTCGCCCGCATCGCGCAGGTCCACGAAGTTCACGCCTTTCACCACGCGGCCATCGGCCACGTCGAGGCAGGGAATGATCCGGGTTTTGAGCATGGTCGTCCTTCGTCGCGTTGCCTCTCTCTAGGCCCTTGCCGCAGGAAGGGCAATCACCTCAGCGGGTGGCGGCAACGCGGGCAAGCGCATCGCGCACGATCAGCCTGTGAAACGGCATCACTGCCGCAAGATAGAGCCGCCCCAGCAGGTTGTTGCGTTGCACCCATGTCGCCATGTGAAGCCGCTCTCCCTCGCGCAGCAGGGCAATGCGAAAGTTGAGGTGGCTGTCATCGAAGCCCAGCAGGATCTCTCCCGCGGTGTCGTCGCCGCCGCGGTAGGTGATGGGGAAGGGCAGGCGGCCCTCGGCGTCCGGCGCGGCCCGGCGCAGGCCGAAGGGGCGCATCAGCGTGTTGCGCAGCGCCAGCAGGCGCCGGGCCCAGCCGGGCATGGCAAGGGCGGTGGCAAGGGCCTGATCCAGCGGCAGGGCGCTGGTCACCGCGTAGCCGTCGATGAAATCGCCGGGGCGCACATGGGACCAGAGGTGGCTTCGGGCGGGCAGCGGCTCCACCGCGACGTTGCGCAGGGCGGTGCAGGGCAGGGACGACATGGGCGGCCTCCTCGGACGGTGTCGGGCAGAGGGTCGGCGAGGGGGCGTTTTGGCGCAAGACGCCGCGGTGACGCAGGGTGGCAGGCATCGAGAACCCGTATGCTGCACGGCCCCTGCAATGGTCCCGGCATCTGCGCAGAGACCGGCCTCACCATCGGCGGAGCCTTGCCACGCAGGGCTCCCACGGGAACCGAGGCGCGTCTCAACGTGTTGGTGCGCAAAGGAGACACGTCATGAAACAGATACTGGCAAGCTCCCTCCTGGCCGTCATGGCCAACCCAGAATTGTCCGCCCTCGAACGCGTGAGGTCGGACCGGAGCGTCACGGCCACGACCGATTTGCTCGAAGACATCCTGCGCGAGGTCGGCGTGCCGCTCTCGGCCCGCGTCGATCACGAGGAAGGGGCCGTCTGGGGCGCCCAGTCCCTTGCCCGGGCTCAACTGCTGATCTTCGTGCCCCCCGGTGCCAAGGACAAGGTGCCGCTGCGCGTGCTGGTCTACGAGGACGAGACCGGGGAGGTCTGGCTGCGCTACGGCGAGATCGCCGAGGACAACTACCGCGCCGATCCGGAACTCTGCGCGGCCCAGATGGAAAGCGCCCTCGTGGCCATCGCCCGCGAAGCCGCTTGAGGGATGTTTGCAAACCGCCGAGGGGTTGTTTGCAAACTCTCTGCCCATAGCCCTGAACGACAAAGGCGCCCAGCTTGGGCGCCTTTATGGGTTTGCTCTGCTGTGCGTCTGTTCGGGGCTCAGCCCTTCAGGACGGCAAGCGCCTCGGCGAGGTCGATGGCCCCATCATAGAGGGCCCGGCCCGAGATTGCCCCGTTCAGCGCCGCGCCGCAGTCCTTCAGCGCCTGCAGGTCCGCGATGGAGGACACACCGCCCGAGGCGATGACCGGGATCGAGACCGCGTTGGCAAGCGCAGCCGTCGCCTCGACGTTGGGGCCCTGCATCGCGCCGTCCCGGTTGATGTCGGTGTAGATGATCGCCGCGACGCCTGCGTCCTCGAAGCTCTTGGCGAGGTCGGTCACCATGACGTCGGTCTCTTCCGCCCAGCCCCGGGTCGCGACCCGGCCATTGCGGGCGTCGATGCCGACGGCCACCTTGCCGGGGAAGGCCGCGGCTGCCTCGCGCACCAGCGCGGGGTTTTCCACTGCCACGGTCCCGAGGATCACGCGGGCGAGACCCTTGTCCAGCCAGGTCTCGATGGTCTTCATGTCGCGGATGCCACCGCCCAGCTGTGCGGGCACCTTGCACTCGCGCAGGATCGCCTCGACCGGGGCGGCGTTCACGGGCTCACCGGCAAAGGCGCCGTTCAGGTCCACGAGGTGCAGCCACTCGCAGCCCGCCTCGACAAAGGCCCGGGCCTGGGCCGCGGGATCGTCGTTGAAGACGGTCGCCTTCTCCATGTCGCCCTTGTAGAGCCGCACGGCATTGCCGTCCTTCAGGTCGATCGCGGGGTAGAGGATCATCTGCATCCCTTTCTTCTGGCCAGCGGGCCCTTCCGGCCGCGCGGGCGGTTTCGCATGACGTGACGGGATTTGCAACGCGGCCCTCGCAAGGCTTGCGCGGTCCCGGGGCCTCGCGGCAGGATCGCGGCACATGCAAGGGAGGAGCGCATGAGATACATGAAAACCGCACTGGCGGCGCTGGTGCTGACGGCCGGTGGTGCCCTGGCCGATCCGGTGGAGGGGATGTGGCAGACGCAGGTCGATGACGGGGCCTATGCCATCGTGCAGATCGCGCCCTGCGGCGCGGAAATCTGCGGGACCATTGCCCGCACGTTCCGGTCCGGCGGCGAGTACAAGAGCGACAATCTGGGCCGCAAGCTGGTCTGGGATATGGTGGCCAAGGGGGGCGGGGCCTATGGCAACGGCAAGATCTGGCAGCCGTCGACCGACAAGGTCTACCGCTCCAAGATGATGCTGAGCGGCGATACGCTGGCGGTCTCGGGCTGCGTGGGGCCGATCTGCAAGAAGCAGACCTGGACGCGGGTGAAATAGGCCCGGACGTTCTTCACCCGGCCTGCGGGGCGGGGCATGAAAAAGGGCGCCTGCGGGCGCCCTTATCTGTCTGCTCTAAGCCAGTCAGGCCTTAGCCACGGTCGCTCACGGGTTCCATTTCAGGAAGTTGGCGATCAGGCGCAGGCCCGTCGCCTGGCTTTTCTCCGGGTGGAACTGGGTGCCCACCATGTTGTCGCGCGCCACGATGGCCGTGACGTCCCCGCCGTAATCCACGTGGGCCAGAAGCTCTTCCTCGCGGCGCACGCGCATCTGGTAGGAGTGCACGAAATAGGCGTGCTGGCCGGTCTCGATGCCGGCCAGAACCGGGTGCGGCTTGTCCACGATCAGGTCGTTCCAGCCCATGTGCGGCACCTTCAGCGCGGGGTCGGCGGGCGTGATCTTTACCACTTCGCCGCCGATCCAGCCAAGGCCGGCGGTCGTCGCGTATTCACGGCCCAGCTCTGCCATCAGCTGCATGCCGACGCAGATGCCGAGGAAGGGGCGGCCCTTGCGCTCGACCGCTTCGCGCAGCGCGCCATATAGGTTCTCGCGGCCCTTGAGCGCCTGGCAGCAGGCTGGAAAGGCGCCGTCCCCCGGCAGCACGAGCCGATCGGCCCGCGCCACGTCCTCGGCGCGGGAGGAGACGAGGATCTCGCCGCCACCGGTTTCCGCCGCCATCCGCTGGAAGGCCTTCTCGGCCGAGTGCAGGTTGCCGCTTTCATAGTCGATCAGAACGGTCAGCATGGGTCAGAGCGTCCCCTTGGTCGAGGGCACCGCGTCGGATTTGCGCGGATCGGTCTCCACCGCCTCACGCAGGGCGCGGGCCACGGCCTTGAAGGCGGCCTCGGCGATGTGGTGGCTGTTGATCCCGTGCAGTTGGTCCACGTGCAGGGTGATCCCGCCGTGGGTCGAGAAGGCCTGGAAGAATTCGCGCACCAGTTCGGTGTCGAAGGTGCCGATCTTCGGCGTCGGCAGGTCGACGTTCCACACGAGGTAGGGCCGCGCGGAGAGATCCAGCGCGGCGCGCACCAGCGCGTCGTCCATCGGCAGCAGGCAGGCGCCATAGCGCTTGATTCCGCGCTTGTCGCCAAGCGCCTTGGCCAGCGCCTGCCCGAGGGCAATGCCGGTGTCCTCGACCGAGTGGTGATCGTCGATGTGCAGGTCGCCCTCGCAGGTGATCTCCATGTCGATCAGCGAATGCCGTGCCAGCTGGTCCAGCATGTGGTCGAAGAACCCGATCCCGGTGCGGTTGTCGTAAGAGCCTGTGCCGTCAAGGTTGATCCGGACGCGGATCTTCGTCTCGGCGGTGTCTCGGGAAATGTCTGCGCTGCGCATCTTGGCCTCTGTCTGGTGACGCGGCTCTTATAGGGCGCAGCGGGACGAAGGCCAAGCGGGCAGGCGGTTCCCTGTGTCGTGGGAGTGTACGGCTTCCCCGATTGCGGCAGAATGGCCGCGGTCTGCCGCCGGGCTCGAATACCCGACAGGCGCGGTGCCGCCCGTCAAGTCGCTCTAAGGTGCCGTTCGTTCGGCTGCTCTAATAGGTCGGCCCCGGCCTGATCCCGTGCCATTCCCTTTGCTGGGCAGAGTGATCCTGCTCCGTGGCGGCCTCCGGCGCGCTGCCGGGCAGGGTGAATGCCACGCAGGTGCCGCGGTCATGGCCTGTCTCCCGCAGTCCGATCGTACCGCCAAGCGCCGTGACCACCTTGCGCGCAAGGGCAAGCCCGACGCCGCTGCCTTCGCAGGTGTCCCGTGGCTTGAGGGTGGTCATGAGGTCGAACACCCGGTCCCGAAACTTCTCCGGGATGCCCGGCCCGTCGTCCATGACGCGGAGAGAGACCATCGGGCCCTCGGGCTCAGAGATCACCCAGATCTGCCCTGCCGCCTGATCATGGTGCTTGCCGCAGTTGCTGATCAGTGCGGTGAAGAGGCGAAGCAGATCGTTGCGCGGGCCATAGACCTGCGGCGCATCCAGCCAGAATTCGGTCCGCAGCCCCGTGGGCAACTCTGACATGGCCGTGGCCTCCTCCAGCAGGGGGGCAAGATCGTGCAAACCGGGCGGGTCAGACAGGCGCCCCACGCGCGAAAACTCCCGCAGGTCGAGCAGCATCTGGTCGCCCCGGCGCGCCTGCGTCGTCAGCATCTCGATATGTGGCATCACGATTTGCAGCGCTTCCGGCGCGCTCTTTTCCAGATCCTCGCAGATCCAGTCGGGGATCACCTTCATGGCGCGGAAGCAAGCCCGGAGGTCATGGGTGACATGGTAAATGAAATCCTCAAGCTGAGCGTCTGCCTGCCGCGGGGCCTGTCCGCGGTCGTCCGTGTGGCCTTCGCCCGGTTCGGAGGACGCGGAGACCATTCCCTTGCTCCTTTCTCTATTCCTGCCCCGGCGCGCGGTGCGACGGGAATGCGGGCTGCGCTCTTCGCGGCGCGAGGGCCCGTGGCATAGACTGCCGTCGAGGGGTTAACGGGGGCATAAACGGGGCAGGGCAAGCGCGTCGGATTTGATCTAAAGGCGAAAGATTTGCCGGGCGGGCGTTAAGGCTCCACTCATGGAATTGGGGGCAGTCTCTGCAGCGAATGATGGTTCGAAGGAGCTTCCGCATGTCTCATCAGCCTTCGCTTTCCGATCGGCCGGGGCCCTTGTCCCCTGCGATCGCTGCCCGCCTGCACCAGCCGGGTGTGCCGACCCGGCCCATAGAAATCCTCGTCCTCGACGATTCGGAGTTCGATGCCCGCGCGTTGGAACGGACCTTCGAGAAGACGCATCTGCCGATCTCCGTCACCACCGCGGACACGCTCGACGCGTTTCGCATGGCCTTGGCGGAGCGGATCTATGACATCGTCTTCATCGACTACCTCCTGCCCGAGGGGGACGGCCTCGACGCGACGGAGATCCTGCGCGACAGCGGGCTGAACGCCGATGCGCCCGCCGTGATGATCACCAACGACGCGCGCTATGATGTCGCCGTGGCCGCGATCCGGAACGGTTGTCTCGACTACATCGCGAAATCCGTTCTGGAGCCGGGGGGGCGTGAAGGACATCGTCCTGCAGGCCCTGCGCAAGAGGCGCGACCGGGCCGAGGCGCCCGTGCCGCAGGACGACATGATTTCCATCATCCGGGAGGTTCTGCGCGAGGAGATTTCTGCGTCGAGCGCCGGTCAGGACGAGGGCCTGTTGATCCGCACGCTGGCGGCGCACGGGGTGATCCCGGCTGCCGCGGCGAGCGTGGACTGGGATGACCTGCTGACGGACGACAACCAGACCTTCGTGTTCCGGACCCAATGACAGACCCGCTGACAGGGGCCGGGGATGCCGCGGATGGACCCGCGGCCGGGACGGCGCCGCCGCTGCGCGTGATCGTCGTGGATGACAGTCGCATCGACCGTATCGTGCTGCGCAGAATGGTCGAAAAGGCCCTGCCGGGGGCCGAGATTTCGGAGTGCGAAACGCTGGAGGCCGCACGGAACTGTCTGGCCGCGACGGGCGCCGACCTCGTCCTGGCGGATGACCTCCTGCCCGATGGCCGGGGGCGCGCCTTTCTCGAGGAACTCGACCCGGCGACGCCGCGCCTGCTGGTGAGTGGCGTCAGCTCTCACGCGCCCGAGGGTGCGCGGTTCGTGGGCAAGGAGGACCTTGGGAGCGATCTGCTGACCCTCAGCCTGTCAGAGGCCCGCGCCCTCGCGGAGGCCCGTGGTCGGGCCCGACCCGCCGGCGACGCGCTGGGCGAGGCGCTCCGAGAGGGGTTGGCGCAGACGCTGACGCGCGCGCTGCGCATGCTCCGCTCCAGCCGGCTGACGGATGCGGCCGTGTCCGAGGCGGATCGGCGCGAACGGCTGATCCAGATCGAGGCTCTGTTGCTGGCAGCACGGGATGCGCTGACGCCCGGTTGAGGGGGGGCGCCGGGTGCTCTTCACCCAGCCGGATCGCGCGCGCCTTCGCCGTGCTGGTCATTCGGATGCACGGTGCGTCGTCAGGCCCGGCGTCACCCGGCATAGCCGCGCGCGGTGTAATCTTGCAGGATCTGCGCAACGGCGGCATCGGTCATGGGTTTCAAGAGATAGCGGCAGATCAGGGGCTGCTCTGCCGCGCGGCGCTTGTCCTCGGGGTTGTCGGAGGAGGTGAACATCATCACGACCAGCGGGTTCGGGGCGGGGATGTCGCGCAGGCGGCGGCCCATCTCCTCGATCATCTCGAACCCGTTGAGGCCGGGCATGTTGATGTCGACCAGCAGCAAGCAGGGGGCGTTGCCCTCCGGCAGGGAGGAACGGCCGGGCTGGGGCAGGTAGGTCGAGAGGAAGCTCTGGCCGTCCTGCGCCTCTCCGACCGGGCAAAACGCCCCGCTCTTCGACAGGCGCCTGCGGACGATGTAGCGATCGGCGAGAACGTCATCGACGATGATGGCGGGGATCATGATGGCTCCTTCTGCACGGGCGGTGGCGGCAGGAAGACGTGGAAATCCGTGCCTTCCGGGCTGCTTTCCAGGCGGATGGTCCCGCCGAGGCGCCGCAGGTGCTTGTGAACGAGCGCGAGGCCCAGCCCATGGCCGCCCTCCGTCGCGAAGGTGCGGAACATGGAGAAGACCTCCTCCCGATGCTCGGGCGCGATGCCGGGGCCGTTGTCGGACACGACGACGGAGAGGCCATTGGGCCCGGCGTCGAGGCGAATGTTCACCCAGTGGTCCGGCTTGCCGGGGTCGCGGAAGCGGCAGGCATTCGAGAGCAGGTTCTCCAGCACGGTCAGCAGGGCCTGCGGATTGGTGCGGAACACCGGGTCGCCCAGGCACTGGATCGTCAGCACGGGGGGATCGGACTGGCTGCCCGTCAGGTCGTCCCAGATGCCCCGGATGGCAGGTTCAAGCGCCACGTCGCGGGGCGGCTCTGCCTGCTGACCGGTCCGGGCGAGGGCGAGGACAGCCTCGACCTTGGCGGCATTGCGGCGTGCGGATTGAAGCGCCTCGGAGATGGCGTGGCGGCCATCCTCCTCGGCGCCGGCATCGAGGTCTTCGAGCGCAAGTTCCAGAAGCCCGGCGATCGTGGCCAGCGGCGCCTTCAGGTCGTGGCTGGCGGAATAGGCGAACTGGGTCAGCTCCTCGTTCAGCTGGGTCAGCACCTCGTTGCGATCGTTCAGCGCGGCCTCGTGGGCGAGGCGTTCGGTGATGTCGACGATGGTCGCCATCACCTGCGTGCCGTCGGGGCCGTCGATGGGGGTGAGCGCGATTTCCACCGGCACCTCCGTCCCGTCCGGGCGGCAAAAGGTCAGATCGCGGTTCGCCCCCATGGCGCGGGCCTCTGCCTCGGCGCCGAAGGACTTGCGATAGACCGCATGGGCCTTGCGCAGCGCGGGCGGCAGGAAGGTTTCGACACTGCGGCCCAGCAAGTCGTCCTCGGGGGCGCCGGCGAGGGTGCAGGCGGCCGAGTTCACCAGCGTGATGCGCCCCGCCGCGTCGATCAGCATCATCGCACTGGCGGAACTGTCGAGCGCGCTGCGCAGCCGACGTTCGCCATTCTTGCGTTCGCTGATGTCCAGCACGGTGGCGAGAATCCAGGTCTCCGGTCCGACGGGCAGGGGTTCCAGCCCGATTTCCACGGGCAGGAGGTGTCCATCCGCCGTCAGGCCGAAGAGGTCGCGCCCGGCACCCATGCGGCGTTTGGCCGGGCGGTGCAGGAAGGCCTCCCGCTGTGCGGGATGATGCTGGCGGGCGGCCTCGGGCACCAGAAGGTCGATGCGCAACCCGTCGAGGCTGCCGGGGCGGTGGCGGAACATCGTCGTCAAATGGTCGTTCGCCATGGCGATCACCCCATCGGGGCGGCACAGCAGCAGCGGTGTCGGGGAGAGGTCCAGCACCATGCGGTACTGTTGCAGCATCGTATCCTCGTCCGCGGCCGCGAGGGCGGGGTAGAGGGGCAACGTGGCCCGCGTCGCACCGGGCAGGGCGGGCAGGTCAGAGGCGGCCATGGGCCCGGCCCCCGGGACGGCGCGCTGACGGTGATGGTGCAGATGGCCACCATAAGGCCCGCGCCATGATCTGAGCCGCCGGAGAGGGGCAAGCCCATGGGCGCCTTCCCCGCGCTGCAGGGGGCCGTCCGAACTGTCTATGTGCCAGTGCCTGTGCCATGAGTCGCCCTCCGGCACCGAGGCTACGCCCGCGGGCTTAAGGCTCCGTAAAGGGGTGCCGGGCCCTGCGTACTGGGACCATCCGGCCTACATCGTCTTGCCGATCTCGCCCACGTCGAGCACCGGCGCCGCGTCGATCCCATCGGCATCGAGCATACCCGCGACCCGTTCCAGCGTGGCGACGATCATCGCCTGTTCCCAATCCGCGAGGGCCTCGAACTGCTTGACGTAGCGCTGTTGCAGCGGATCGGGCGCGGCCTCCAGCGCATCGCGCCCGGCCTCGGACAGCACCACGTTGGTCTGCCGCCTGTCGGTCTCGGAGCGCTGCCGCTCGACCATGCCGCGGGCCACCAGCTTGTCGATCAACGCGGTCATCGTCGCCTGTGTCACGCCCATGCGGGTGGAGAGCGTCTTGGGCGTCGCCTGACCGGTCTCGGCCACGATCTGGAGCACGCGCAGCTGCGGGGCGGTCATGCCCGCCTCGCGCGCGAGCTGCCGGCCGTAAAGCTCTGTCGCGCGCAGGATCCGGCGCAGGGCGATCAGGCTGATGTCGGTGCGATCCATGGCAGTGTCGTCTGTTTTCAAGGCTTTTGCCATGGATACAGGCTTGCGCTGCCCTTGCAAGCTTTACGGGGCGCGAGGTCTGAAAGAAAGCTTTGCCATGCGAAGTGTCATATGTTGGCAAGTGGTACGCTGTACGCCTTAAAAATATGGCAAATATGGCCATTTGAGGCAAAAGTACTTAGAGGGTTGAAATAAATCGCGGCTGAAATATATTTAGCCACACGAAACAAAACGGAGGCGATGAGGCCGTGCAGACACTGAAGACCATCCGCGGGGGCGAGACGCCCGTGCTGCGTAAACCTGAAGGAACCGATGGTTCGGCCATCTGGGAGCTGGTGCGTGAGTGCAAGCCGCTCGATGAGAATTCGATGTACTGCAACCTCATTCAGGCCGACCATTTCCGGGACACCTGCGTGCTGGCCGAACTGAACGGCGACATCGTGGGCTGGATCTCGGGCTACGTGAAGCCGGATGCGCCGGACACGGTGTTCGTCTGGCAGGTTGCCGTCTCCGAAAAGGCCCGCGGCCACGGCCTCGGCGGTCGGATGTTGAACGCTCTGATGGAACGGGATGCCTGCGACGGCGTTACCAAGATGCAGACAACGATCACTGCCGACAATGACGCGAGCTGGGGCCTGTTCCGCCGTTTCGCCGAGAAGCGCGGCGCGGAGCTTGACGATGAACCCCATTTCAAGCGGGACGATCACTTCGACGGCCAACACGCGACCGAACACATGGTCACGATCGACATGGCTGTCGCGGACCAGCAGGCGGCCTGACCGCCTTGCGTGAGGCGGCCTGAGGCTGAGGCCCGGCTGCCCGCCGTCCCCAAATCCCTGAGAGAACCGGAGAGATCCCATGACAACTGACATGTCAGTTGAGAAAAAAGTATTTGCCCGACGCGAGTCCGAGGCGCGCTCCTACTGCCGCAGCTTCGACACCGTCTTCACCTCGGCCAGCGGGTCGGAGATGACGGATGCCGCGGGCAACACCTACATTGATTTCCTGGCCGGCTGTTCCTCGCTGAACTACGGCCACAATGACCCGGACATGAAGGCCGCGCTGATCGAGCATATCAGCAACGACGGCATCGCCCATGGCCTGGACATGTACACGCAGACCAAGGCCGCGTTCCTCGAGACCTTCGAGAACGTGATCCTGAAGCCGCGCGGCATGGACCACAAGATCATGATGGTGGGCCCGACCGGCACCAACGCTGTCGAGGCCGCCATGAAGCTGGCCCGCAAGGTGACTGGCCGCACCAACGTGATCGCCTTCACCAACGGCTTCCACGGCATGACGCTGGGCGCGCTCGCCGCGACGGCCAATGCCGGCAAGCGCGGTGGCGCGGGCATGGACCTGTCCGGCGTGACCCGGATGCCCTACGAGGGCGCCTTCGGCGACGAGGTGGACTCGCTCTCGCTCATCGAGCAGATGCTTGAGAACCCGTCTTCCGGCATCGACGCCCCCGCCGCCTTCCTGATGGAGCCGGTGCAGGGCGAGGGTGGCCTGAACGCCGCCTCCAAGGAATTCATCGAGGGCGTGGCGAAGCTGGCCAAGAAGCATGGCGCGCTGCTGATCCTCGACGACATCCAGGCCGGCGTGGGCCGGACCGGCACCTTCTTCTCCTTCGAGGAGATGGACGTGGAGCCGGACCTGATCCCGATGGCGAAATCGCTGTCCGGCATGGGCCTGCCCTTTGCCGCGCTGCTGGTGAAGCCGGAGCATGACATCTGGAAGCCGGCCGAGCACAACGGCACCTTCCGGGGCAACACCCATGCCTTCGTGACCGCCCGCGTCGCGCTGGAGAAGTTCTGGAAGGACGACACCTTCCAGAAGGACATTCAAACCAAGGCGGCAATCCTGTCCGAGGCCATGCACGAGCTGGCCAAGGAGATCCCTGGCTCCAAGGTCAAGGGCCGTGGCATGATGATGGGCGTCGACGTCGGCTCGGGCGAGCTGGCAGGCGACATCTGTGCCGAAGCGTTCCGCCGTGGTCTCATCATCGAGACCTCGGGCGCCCATGACGAGGTCGTCAAGGTCCTCGCGCCGCTGACCACGCCGGTGGACACCTTCCGGGAGGGTCTGAAGATCCTCCTGCAGGCGGCCGCCATCCAGACCAAACACAAGATTGCTGCGGAGTAACCAAACCATGATCGTTCGCGACTTCAACAAGATCACTGCCGAAGAGAAAAACCGCGTCGTGTCGGACGCCAAGTGGACCTCGGTCCGCATGCTGCTGGCCGACGACGGCATGGGCTTCTCGTTCCACATCACCTTCCTCGAAGCGGGGTCGGAGCACACGTTCCACTACAAGAACCACTTCGAGAGCGTCTATTGCATGCAGGGCAAGGGCTCGATCACCGACCTTGCCTCCGGCGAGACCCACGAGATCAAGCCCGGCGTCATGTACGCGCTGAACGAGCACGACAAGCACGTGCTGCGGGCCGAGGAAGAACTCGTCATGGCCTGCTGCTTCAACCCGCCCGTGACCGGCACCGAGGTCCATCAGGCCGATGGCTCCTACGCGCCGGCGGTCGAGGAAGTCGCCTGATCCCATCCGGAACGGCTTCATCACGAAACGGACCAATGGAAGGCCGCCGGGGGAAAGCCCCGGCGGAACGACAGTGACACACGCACAGCATACCGTCGAAAAAATCGGTGGCACCTCCATGTCCCGGGTCAACGAACTCGTGGACAGCCTCTTCATCGGGGGCCGGGAGGGCGCCGACCTTTACGAGCGCATCTTCGTCGTCTCCGCCTTCGGGGGCATCACGAACCTGCTGCTCGAGCACAAGAAGACCGGCGAGCCCGGGGTCTATGCTCTGTTCTCGAACGCCGAGAACGATCATGGCTGGATGGACGCGCTCAACCGCGTCACCGAGGCCATGAACGCCGCGCACCGCGAGATCCTGACCCATCCCGCCGACCTGTCGGATGCCGATGATTTCGTCCGCGACCGGATCGAAGGGGCGCGCAACTGCCTCATCGACCTGCAGCGCCTCTGCTCCTACGGGCACTTCCGCCTGTCGGAACACATGGCCCTGATCCGCGAGCTGCTGTCGGGTCTGGGGGAGAGCCATTCGGCCTTCGTCACCACGCTGCTGCTGCGCCGTCACAGTGTCGACGCGCGGTTCGTGGACCTCTCTGGCTGGCGCGATGAGCGCGAGTTGACGCTGGAGGAACGCATCGCCACGGCGCTCGACGGGGTGGATACCTCAAAGGAGATGCCCATCGTCACCGGCTATGCCCAGTGTACCGAGGGGCTGATGAAGGAATACGACCGCGGCTATTCCGAGGTCACCTTCAGCCGCATCGCTGCCCAGACCAAGGCGCGCGAGGCGATCATCCACAAGGAGTTCCACCTCTCCTCGGCGGACCCGAACCTCGTGGGCGGCCATGTGCGCAAGCTGGGCCATACCAACTACGACGTGGCGGACCAGCTGTCGAATATGGGGATGGAGGCGATCCACCCCAAGGCGGCCAAGACACTGCGTCAGGCCGAGGTGCCGCTGCGCGTGACCAACGCCTTCGAGCCGGAGGACCCGGGCACGCTGATCGACGACCAGAAGGCGGACACGCCCGCGGCTGAGATCGTCTGCGGCCTGCCGGTCTATGCGCTCGAACTCTTCGAGCAGGACATGGTGGGGGTGAAGGGCTACGACGCGGCCACGCTGGAGGTGCTCAAGCGCCACAAGGTGCGGATCGTGTCCAAGACCTCGAACGCCAACACGATCACCCACTACGTCGACGCCTCGCTCAAAGCGATGCGCCGGGTGGAACGCGACCTGGCCGAGATCTACCCCTCGGCCGAGCTGTCGGTGCAGTCGCTGGCGATCGCCTCGATCATCGGGCGCGACCTGCGCGGGCTGAAGGTTCTGACCCGTGGTCTGGACGCGCTGGAGACGGCAGGCATCGACGTGCTGGCCGTGCACCAGACGACGCGCTCGGTCGACGTGCAGTTCGTGGTGCCGCGCGACGCGCTGGATGCCACAGTCGGTGCGCTGCATGACGCGGTCGTGCCGGTCGAGAAAGAGACCGAGAACGAGGTCAAGGCCGCCGCCTGAGCGGACCTTCAAGACACATATCCCTGAGCGGGCCGTCCGGCTCTCTCAGGGCGGTCCTCAGGGAGCAGGGGCCCCGTTCCGATGGAGCGGGGCCCTTCACCTTTGCGGCCCCTCATCCGGTCCTCTGTCACGAAAGTGCCATGAAACAAGGCGCAGCGGGCAGGGCAGGGCGCCTGCCGTTGGGGAAATCGGGCCGGGACGGGGTGCGTTACAAAACTTTCGCCAAACCGATACATTTCCGACTCCCGGCGCCAATAGCACCCCCCGTGAAAGATGTGGGGACAAAACGTGCTGCGGATCGACAACCTGACGAAGACCTTCGGGGCCAACACTGCTGTGGACCGGGCCACCATCCATGTGGACCGGCCGATGATGATCGGCATCATCGGGCGTTCGGGGGCGGGCAAGTCGACGCTGCTGCGGATGCTGAACCGGCTGACGCCCCATTCCTCGGGTACGATCACCTTCAACGGCCTCGACGTCACCGCGCTGAAGGGCGGCGACATGCGCCGCTGGCAGGCGCAATGCGCGATGATCTTCCAGCAGTTCAACCTCGTGCCCCGGATGGACGTGGTCTCGAACGTGCTGCACGGCACGCTGAACCGCCATTCCACGCTGGCCGCGCTCTTCAACCTCTACCCGGCCTCGGACATCCATCGCGCCATCGACATCCTCGAACGGCTGGGCATCGCACAACATGCGCCCAAGCGGGCCGAGGCGCTGTCGGGTGGCCAGCAGCAGCGCGTGGCGATTGCCCGCGCCCTGATGCAGGACCCGCAGATCATCCTCGCCGATGAACCCATCGCCTCGCTTGACCCGATGAACGCGCAGGTGGTGATGGAGGCCCTGCGCCGCATCCACGAGGAAGACGGCCGCATGGTCATCGCCAACCTGCACACGCTCGACACCGCGCGCCGCTACTGCGACCGGGTAATCGGCATGCGCGACGGGCGCATCGTCTTCGACGGCCTGCCCGAACAGCTGACCACCGGCGCGGCCCGCGACATCTACGGCGCCGATGCGTCGTTCAGCGAGGCCGCCACCTCCACCGAAATCGACGCGCTCGACCGGCCTTCCGCCCACACCACCGCGCGCGTTCCTGCCTGAGTTTCATCTGCCCCCGTCGCCTGTCGCGGCGGGGTTTTTCAATCTGGGAGACCAACCGATGAAAAAACTGATCGCGGCCGCCCTGGCCACCACCACCCTGGCCGGCGCCGTTTCCGCACAGGACATCACCGAATTCCGCCTCGGCATCCTCGGCGGCGAGAACGCCCAGGACCGTCTGGCCTCGAACCAGTGCTTCGCCGACAAGATCGCCGATGCGCTCGGCGTCGAGGTGAAGGTCTTCACCCCCGCTGACTACAACGGCGTGATGCAGGGCCTCCTCGGCGGCACCATCGACGCAGCCTGGATGGGCGCCTCCTCCTACGCTGGCACCTACATTGCCGATCCGGAAGCGGTCGAGCCCGTGCTGGTCAAGCAGAACGAAGACGGCTCCATCGGCTACTACTCGATCGGCTTCGCCCGTGCCGACAGCGGCGTGACCTCGCTGGACGACCTGAAAGGCAAGAAGTTCGGCTTCGGTGACCCGAACTCGACCTCCGGCTACCTGATCCCCTCGATCGAGATCGCCGATGCAGGCTTCCCGATGGAGCCCGGCCAGTTCTTCGGTGACGTCGTCTTCACCGGCGGCCACGAGCAGACCATCGTTGCCGTGAACAACGGTGACGTGGACGCGGGCGTGACCTGGGCCGACGGCCAGGGCGCATGGGAAGACGGTTACAACTCGGGCGCGCTGCGCAAGGCCGTGGACGCAGGCCTCGTCGACATGAACGACCTCGTGCAAATCTGGCAGTCGAACGTGATCCCCGAAGGTCCCTTCGTCCTGCGCAAGGCCCTGCCGCAGTCGGTCAAGGACACCGTGACCGAGCTGACCGCGAACCTCTGGGAAGAAGACGCCGATTGCGCCTACGGCGTGGCCGCAGGCGACGCGAAGGACTTCATCCCCGTCACCCACGAGACCTACAAGTCGATCGTCGCTGCCCGCCAGTCGAAGATCAACTGATCCTGACCGCTTCGAGGGGTCCGCGTCCGCGCGGGCCCTTCTTTATTCAGGGATACCCCATGGCCGACCAGACCGCCGCCTCCATCGAGGACGCAAGCCCCGCGGAGATCCGCGAAAGCTATCTTGCCCAGACCCGTCGCAAACGCCTCTACAGCGGGATGCTGCTGGCGGTCTTCGTGGCGCTGATGGCCGGGGGCTTCATCACCGCCGACAGCCGCAACGCCGGTGGCTTCTGGGACGGCCTGCACCGCATCTTCGACTTCCCCGCCGGGGTCATCGCCGAGACGGTCGAGAAGATCGACCGGATGCCCGCGAACCTCGTGAAATTCTTCCCCGCGCTGATGGAGACGATCAACATCGCCGCCGCCGCCACCCTGCTGGGCGCGCTTGGCGGGATCGTCCTGTCGATGCTGGCGACCCGCGGCATGGCCCGCTGGCCACGCCTGATCCCGGTGTTCCGCCGGATCATGGACGTGATGCGCGCCGTGCCCGAGATCGTCATCGCGCTGGTGCTGATCTTCGTTCTCGGCGGCGGGCCGGTGCCGGCGATGATCGCCATTGCCTTCCACACGGTCGGTGCCCTCGGCAAGCTCTTCTCCGAGGTGAACGAGAACGCCTCGCTCAAGCCCGTCGAGGGGCTGGCCTCGGTGGGTGCCAACTGGTCGCAGCGGATGCTGCTCGGCGTCGTGCCGCAGGTGGCGCCGAACTACCTCAGCTATGCGCTGCTGCGCTTCGAGATCAACATCCGCGCCTCCGCCATCCTCGGCTTCGTGGGCGCGGGCGGCATCGGCTACGAGCTCAAGAACGCCATCGGCTGGGGCATCGGGCGCTATGACGAGGCGGCGGCGATCTTCTTGCTGCTGTTCCTGACCATCGTCGTGGTGGACCAGTTCTCGTCCTATGCCCGCGACCTGCTGACCCACGGCCGCAAGAAGGAGATGCTGGCATGACCCTCGCTGCCGATATGCCGATGGACGGGCTGAAGACCCGCGCCGAGGCGCTGTTCCGCCGCAAGCGCATGGTGGCCATCGCGCTGCCGCTGGTGCTGCTGGGCTATCTTGTCTACGCGCTCTTCGCCTTCAACGTGCCTGCGCTGCTGCAGGGGGCCAGCCTCGAGAACGGGGCCACGCTGATCCGCGACAGCTACAGCTACAAGACCCACGTCACCCGCGACAACCGGTCGGGCGAGGTGAGCTTTGCCATCGAGGGCGAGCGCAAGGGCGAATACGCCCCGGGCACCCACCCGGACTGGGTGACGATCGAAGGCGATGACACGATCACCGACCTCGGCGGCGGGCACCTTGTGCATTACACGGCCGATGGTGTGTCTTACGAGATCCCCGGCTATGGCACGGTCAGCGCGCAGCCCGGCAATGGCGGCGTGAACGCGACCTTCCCGGAAGGCGCGCTGCCGGAGTGGATCAACGCCTCGAAGAACCGGGTGACGATCACCACCGATGCGGGCCGCGTGACGATCACCCGCAACCGGACCGAGGTCTTCCGCTACTCGCTGGGGTGGGAGCTCTTCTTCTTCACCCTCGACAGTCCCTACCACGGGATGGGGCCGGGCGAGCTGCTGTCCCATGCACTTTCGGGCGAGGCGGGGGCGATCTGGGATGACTTCTGGAACAATGCCATGTGGCGCCACGGGGACGTGGCCTGGGCGCTGGTGGAAACCGTGCTGATGGCCTTCCTCGGCACTTTCGGGGCGGCCATCGTGGCGCTGCCGCTGGCCTTCCTCGCGGCGCGCAACTTCGCGCCCCTGATGGCGGTGCGCTTCACCTTCCGGCGGATCTTCGACTTCCTGCGCGGCACCGATGCGCTGATCTGGACCATCGTGCTGTCGCGGGCCTTCGGGCCGGGGCCGATGACCGGGGCGTTGGCGATCCTGCTGACCGACACCGGCAGTTTCGGCAAGATGTTTTCGGAGGCGCTGGAGAACGTGGACGGAAAGCAGATCGAGGGCGTGCAGTCGACCGGGGCCAAGCCGCTGCTGCGCTACCGCTTCGGGGTGATCCCGCAGGTGACGCCGGTGCTGCTGAGCCAGGTGCTCTATTTCTTCGAGAGCAACACCCGGTCGGCCACGATCATCGGCGCGATCACCGGCGGCGGCATCGGGCTGATGCTGACCCAGGCGATGATCACCCAGAAGGACTGGGAGGAGGTGACCTATTACATCATCCTCGTGATCCTGCTGGTCTTCGTGATGGACTGGTTCTCGGGCTGGCTGCGGCGCAAGCTGATCGGGGGCGAGCCCTGAGCGGGGCGCGCATCTGATACCTTGTTGATCCCTGAGGACGGGCCGGAAAATGGAGATTTTCCGGCCCGTTTTCTGTGCAGAAAACGGGCAGGGCGGTGAGGGCGGGGGCCCGTCGAGGCGCGCGGCCTTCGCGGGGAGGCTGGAAGAATTTTCGAAAATTCTTCCCAAAATTCTTCGAAGAATTTTGGAGGGGGCTGTCTGCCCCCTCTTGCAGGCTGCGCCTGCAATTCACCCCCGAGGATATTTTCGGCAACGAAAATGAAAAGGGGCGCGCCGCGGGTCTTGGTGTGTCACTCGGCGGCGCGCAGGCCGGGCTTGTTGGCGGGGAGGACCTCGATCTGGTGGTCGGGGCCGGCGTCCCAGAGGATTTCCGGGGCCTTCAGGCGGCGGGCGGCGCGGCGCAGGGTCCAGTCGCGGGCGGCCTGGCTGGTGCGGCCGAAGGAGAGCCGCGCAAGCAGGGTGGCCAGCAGGTTCACGTAGGTCGAGGCCCAGACCCGCAGCGCCAGCATCGCGGGCGTGAAGACGAGGGTGAGCACCGTCGCGATGCCGAGGCCGAAGACCACCGCCGTGGCAAGCTGCTTCCACCAGAGCGCGGTGGGGCTGTCGATGGAATAGCCGCCGCCGAAGAAATCGAGCGAGAGGCCGAACATCATAGGGGCAAGGCCGGCCATGGTGGTGATCGTGGTCAGCAGCACCGGGCGGATGCGGTCCTCTGCCGTGCGGATGATCGCCTCGATCCTGGGCATGTACTGCGAGTATTCCTGGTAGGTGTCGATCAGCACGATGTTGTTGTTCACCACGATGCCCGCCAGGGCCACGATCCCGGTGCCGGTCATGATGATCGAGAAGGCCTGATCCATCACCAGCATGCCGATCAGCACGCCCGTGGTGGAGAGCACCACGGCGAGGAGCACCAGCACCGAGTTGTAGAAGGAGTTGAACTGGGCCAGCAGGATGATGAACATCAGCGCGAGTGCCGCGGAGAAGGCGGACATGAGGAACTGCTGGCTTTCCGCCTGGTCCTCCTGGTCGCCGGTCCAGACCGTTTCGATCCCGGGGGGGAGATCGGCCTCGGTGTCGAGCCAGTGCTGGAGCGTCTCGATCCGCTCGGTCGCGGTGATCGGCAGGGGTTTGCCCTCCGGCCCCTCGGTGGTGAGGCCGGGCAGCACTGCGGCCTTCACGTCGAAGTAGCGGGTCTGGTCGACGCGCTTGATCTGGGCCAGTTTCTCCACCGGCTTGCGGGTGATGAAGTTGGAGAGCGGCACGAGCCCGTCGGAGGTGCGGACCTTGAGGTTGTCGAGGGTGGAGAGCACCCGGTCCTCGGCGGGCAGGCGGACGCGGATGTCGATCTCCTCGTCGGAGCTGTCCACCGACATCGTGTCGAGCAGGATGCCCCTGGTGACGAGCTGCACCATGGCGCCCACGGTGGCCACGTCGGCGCCGTAGCGCCCGGCCTTCTCCACGTCCACGTCGATCTGCCAGTCGATGCCGGGCAGGGGCAGGCTGTCTTCCACGAGGTCGAGGCCCTCGGTCGCGTCGAATTTCGCGCGCACCTTCTCGGTGGCGGCGACGAGGGTGTCCCAGTCATCGCCGCGCACCTGCAGGTGCACCGGCTTGGCCGAAGCGGGGCCCATGGAGGCCGAGAGGATCTCGATCTTGATGCCGGGCACCCCGGCGAGGGCGCTATTCAGGTCGGCGATGACCACGTCGCCGTCGAGTTCCGGCAGGCCCTTACGGTCTTCCCAGGGCACGATTTCCAACTGGATCTGCCCGATGGTGTCGAGCGGCGCCTCGGCCCCGCCGGTGTTGGTGTTGAGCCCGCCGTCGCCCGCGAAGGAGAAGGCGTTGAGCACGCCGGGGTGTTGCAGGACGATGTCCTCCACCGCGTGCATCAGCGCATCCTTCTGGTCGAGGCTGAGGTTGCCGCGGGCGCGCACATAGACGATGGCCTGTTCCGGCTCGCTCTCGGTGAAGAATTCGACGCCCTTGTTGTTCTGGCCGAAGGTGACGAAGGTCGCCATCACGAAGGCGATCACCGTGCCGATGGTGACCAGCGGCATCACCGGGTTGCCGGTCAGCAGCTTGATGAACCACCCAAACGGCGTGCGGCGGCGGCCGACGCGAACCTTGCCGCCCCGGCGCAGGGGCAGCTTGGCGGCGGTGACGGTGATCGAGGCCGCCACGGCGGCAAGGCAGAAGAGGATCAGGCCGGGCAGGGGGGCGGCCATGCCGGGTAGCAGGGCGCTGCCGGTGAGATAGGCGGGGTTCACCGCCCACATGGCGCCCACGAACATCGCGTACATCGCCACTGGCACGAGGGCCGCGCGGGCCCACCAGGGCAGGGCGGATGTCAGACGCGCGGCGGAGCGGTCGAAGGTGCGGGCGATGCGGCCCGTGACGCCGCCCATGACCGGCAGGTAGATCAGCGCCACCACCAGCGAGGCGGAGAGCACGAAGATCAGCGTCACCGGCAGCATCCCCATGAACTCGCCCGGGACGCCGGGCCAGAACAGCATCGGCAGGAAGGCGCAGAGCGTCGTGGCGGTGGAGGAGATCACCGGCCAGAACATCCGCTGTGCTGCCTCCACGTAGGCGTGCATCGGGCCGGTGCCCTCGCTGATCCGCCGGTCGGCGTATTCGACGATGACGATGGCGCCGTCGACCAGCATCCCCACGGCGAGGATCAGGCCGAACATGACGATGTTGGAGATCGTGATTCCCATGGCGGCCAGCAGCACGAAGCAGAGCAGGAAGGAGGTGGGAATGGCAAAGCCCACCAGCAGCGCGGGCCGGGGGCCGAGGGCGGCGAGGATGACGATCATGACGAGCGCGATGGCGGTCAGGACCGAGCCTTCGAGCTGCTGCACCATGGATTCCACCACGCGGCTCTGATCGTTCGAGGTGCCCATGTGGATCGCGGATTGCAGCCCCTCGGGCCAGTCTGCGCGGGCCTCGGCCACGACGTCCTTTACCGCGGCCACGGTGTCGATCAGGTTGAAGCCCTTGCGCTTGACCACCTGCAGCGCGACCGTGGTCTGGCCGTTGAAGCGGGCGGTGCCGGTGCGGTCCTCGAAGGTGAGGCGGATGTCGGCGAGATCGCCGAGGGTCACAACGCGGTCGCCGTTGATCTTGACCGGCAGGGCATAGATGTCGCGCGGTTCCTGGAAGGAGCCGGGGATCTTCACCGCGAAGGTGCCGCCCGCGCTGTCGACCTCGCCCGCGGCGATCAGCTGGTTGTTGTTGGTCACCACGTTGATCAACTCGGCCGCGGTGACGTTGTAGGATTCCAGCCGCAGCGGGTCGATCACCACCTCGACCATCTCGTCGCGCTGCCCGGCGATGCCGGCCTCCAGCACCGAGTCGAGCCCCTCGATCCGGTCCTGCAGGTCCTGGGCCACGCGGTTCATCGTGCGCTCGGGCACGTCGCCAGTCAGGTCCACGATGAGGATCGGGAATTCGGAGAAGTTGATCTCGCTGATCGTGTATTTGTCGGCGCCTTCGGGGAACTTGCTTTCCGCCGTCTGCATGGCGTCGCGCACGTCGGCCATGGTCCTGGTCTTGTCCCAGCCGAACTCGAACTCCAGCGCGACCCCGGCATAGCCTTCGGCCGCGGTGGCGCTCATCTTGTCGAGCCCGTCGAGATCGGACAGCTCCGTCTCCATGGGCTTGACCAACAGCCGCTCGCTGTCGGCGGCGGAGATGCCGGGGAACTGGACCGAGACGTAGAGCGCGGGGATCTCGATGTCGGGCTCGCCCTCCTTGGGGAGGTTGGCATAGGTGAAGCCGCCCGCGATCAGCGACAGCGCGATGAAGGCGAGGATCATGCGGGCGCGGTTGGCCGCCGCCGCGACGATCCCGTTCACTGGCCTGCCCCCTCTGCGGGCGGCGCGAAGGTGGCGGCCACCGGCACGCCCGCGATGACGAAGTCCTGCCCGATCACGATCACGTCCGCCTGCTCCGGCAGGCCGGTGAGCCAGACGCCGGTGGCCGTGTCGCGCATCAGGTGGACGGGCACGAAGGCCGCCTTGCTGTCACCGTCCACCACGCGCACGCCAAGGACGCCATCGTCGTTCAGGGTGAGCACCGATTGCGGCAGCAGATGCGCCTGAACGCCTTCGGCGGAGATCGACATCTCGACCGTCTGGCCGTCGCGGATCGCAAGGTCGGGGTTCTCGACCGTCACTTCCACCTGGAAGGTGCGGGTCTCGGGATCGGCGGAGCGGGCGATATAGGTCACCTGGCCGGTCACCTGCGCCCCGCCGGAGGCAAGCCGACCCGAAGCCATGGCGCCCATCTTGACCCGGTCCACCTGAAGCTCGGGCACATAGGCCACCAGCTTGATCGGGTCGAGCTGGGTGACCGTGGCGCAGAGGCTGCCGCTTTGCAGGAGCGTGCCCAGTTCGGCGGTGTCGCTTTCCAGCAGGCCGCCGAAGGGCGCGGTGATCGTCAGCTTGGTGATCTCGTTCTGCGCCGAGGCGACGGAGGCCTGCGCGGCCTCGACGGCGGCATCGGCACTGGTCAGCCCCGACCGGGCAGAGGCGAGCGAGGCCTCGGCCGCGCGCACAGCGGCGCGGGCGGCGGCAAGCTGCGTGTCGGAGGAGAAACCGTCGCCCTTCAGCCGGTCGCGGACCGTGAAGGTGATCTGCGCCTCGTCCAGCGCGGCCTGGGCCTCGGCAACACGGGCGTCGGCGGTGGGGCGGGCGGCCTCGGCCTCGGCCAGGGCGGCCTGGGTCTGGGCGAGTGTCGCCTGCCGTGTGCCGGGGTCGAGCTGGCAGAGCGCCGCGCCTTCCTCGACCATCGTGCCCTTGCGCAGCGGCTCGGAGATGACGCGGCCCGTGGTCTCGGCCATCAGGTCGACCTCGCGGGCGGCCCGGGTCTGGCCGCGCACGATGACGGCGCTGTCGATCTCGCGCGCGGCGGAATGCGTGGCGACGACGCGGACGGGCGCGGTGTCATGGGTCTTCTCGGCAGAGGCGGCAAGGCTTTCGGGGCTCATCGCCGGGGTGTCCTCGGCCTTGGCCACGGCGACGGCCTCCTCGATTCCCTCGCCACGCGCAAAGGCCAGCAGGGCATCGCGCTCGATCACGAGCAGGTAGAGAAAGACCGTGACGGCGATGGCCGTCAGCAGGGGAAACAAACGCATACCAAATTGACCCTGTTGCTGCGCGCGTAATGCTTCAGCCCAGATGGGGCGGCCGCCGGACAATGCAAGGTCGGCCTGAAAAATTCTGAACTGTCCGGTTCAGAATAGGCAGGTTCGCTGCGCGGCGCAACCACGGGAACAGGGGCTGGCAGCCGCCGCAGCCGCACCTGCGCCAATGGGTCGCGTCGTGTCCGCGCCGCGCGCGTGGCGAAGGCGGAGCCGGTGGGGAAGCGGGCTTTTCGGTCAGGGCTGTCCACTTCGGGGGCATCACGTTTGTGCGGGCGGTGCGGCCGATCCCGGCCCGCGCGGACCCGGCCCCTTGGCACGCCCCAAGTGACGCGATAAGAGGGGTCGATCCGGTTCAGGGGGAAGACGTGAGCGACACTGACAGCTTCATCGACGAGGTGACCGAAGAGGTTCGCCGTGACCGCCTTTTTGCGCTGATCAAGCGCTATGGCTGGATTGCGATCCTCATCGTCCTTGTCATCGTGGGCGGTGCCGCCTGGCGTGAGTACAGCCGTGCGACGCAGACGCGGCAGGCGCAGGATCTGGGCGAGGCCCTTCTGGCCGCGCTGGATCAGGACACGCCGGAAGCGCGGGTCGCAGCCCTCGACGCCGTTGCGGTGGACACCACCGGCGGCCGGGCGCTGCGCGCCTTCCTGAAAGCCTCCGAGGCGGCCGAGGCCGGCGACAGCGCCGCCGCGGCAGATGCGCTCGAAGCGCTCGCAGGGGAGCAGGACCTGCCGATGGTCTATCGCCGCGTGGCCTCCTTCAAGGCGCTTGGCCTGCAGGCCGGCACGATGTCGCCCGCTGACCGCCGTGCCGGTTACGAGGCGCTGCAAGGCGGTGCCGCGGACTTCCGCCTGCTGGCGCAGGAGCAGATTGCCCTGACCTATATCGAAGAGGGTGACGCCGAGGCCGCGCTCGAGGAATTGCGGGCAATTCAATCGGATGCAGAGGTAAGCGCAGGCTTGCGTCGCCGCGTCACACAGTTGATTGTGGCGCTTGGGGAGCCGGCAGCGGCTCCCGGGACCGACAACGGGTAAGAACAGAGGGCCGGGCAGCCATGACGCAGGATACGTCCAACATTTGGACCGGAACCGGTGCGCCGCGCGGAATGCGCGCCCGCCTCATGCTGGGTGTCGGCCTGTGCGGCCTCGTCGCGCTGACCGCGGCCTGCTCTGAACCCGAGGTGATCCTCACCGGCACGCGCGAAGACCCGCGCTCGGTCCTGCAGGACCCGGCGCCCGGCGATCTGCACACCGAAACGGTGAACGAGGCGCGCCCGATCTCGCTGCCCGCGCAGACGGGCAACGCCAACTGGCCGCAGCGCCACACGACGCCCGCGACCCGCGTGGCCCATGCCGCGCTGCGCGCCAACCCGCAGCTGGCCTGGACCGCCGACATCGGCGAGGGCGACAGCCGCAAGTTCCGCATCACCGCCGATCCCGTCGTCTCGGACGGGCGTATCTTCACGCTGGATGCCGTGGCGACGGTCACCGCCGTCTCGACCGGCGGGCAGGTGCTGTGGTCGCAGGACCTCGTGCCGCCGCGTGACAGCGACGGCGATGCCTCGGGCGGCGGTCTGGCCGTGGGCGGCGGGCGGCTCTATGTCTCCTCCTCCTTCGGGATGCTGACCGCGCTGGACCCGTCCACGGGCCGCGAACTCTGGACCCAGCGGCTCAACGCCACCGGCTCCGGTACGCCGACCTATCACGACGGCATGGTCTACGTGACCTCGGGTGATAACCTCGCCTGGGCCGTGAAGGCCGATACCGGCCGGGTGCAATGGCAGCTTTCTGCCGCGCCGGACATCAACAACATGGTGGGCGGCCCGGCCCCCGCCGTGACCGATCAATACGCCGTCTTCGGCTTCGGCTCGGGCGAGGTGCAGGGCGCCTACAAGGGCGGCGGCATGCGGCTCTGGGATACGATCGTCAACGGCCGCCGCGAGGGCTATGCCCGCGCCAACGTCGACGACATCACCGGCGATCCGGTGATCGTGGGCAACACGGTCTACGTCGGCTCCTCCTCCGGGCGGATGGTCGCGCTGGACCTGGCCAGCGGCGACCGGATCTGGAGCACCGAGGAAGGCCCGATCTCGCCCGCATGGATCGCGGGCGGCTCTGTCTTCCTGCTCTCCGACCGGAACGAGCTTGTGCGGCTAGACGCCAGCGACGGCAGCCGGATCTGGGCGCAGCCGCTGCGGTTCTTCGTCAAGGACAAGCCGAAGAAGCAGAAAGAGGTCTTTGCCTACTACGGCCCGATCCTCGCTGGCGGGCGGCTGGTGGTCGCCTCGAACGAGGGCTACGTCTACTTCTTCGACCCCGCCAGCGGCAGCCTGACCGGGCAGGTCGAAATCGCGGGCGGCGCCACCTCGGCCCCCGTCGTGGCGGGCAACACGCTCTATGTCGTCGGGGCAGACGGCAAGCTCTACGCCTATCGCTGAGCTTGACGCTTTCCCCGCGCGGACAAATCGTGTAACGGGGCGGCTTGATCCGTCTTTGGAGTGACAGATGTCTTTTTCGCTCGCCATCGTGGGCCGGCCCAACGTGGGCAAGTCCACGCTGTTCAACCGCCTCGTGGGCAAGCGCCTGGCCCTGGTCGATGACCAGCCGGGCGTGACGCGCGACCTGCGCGAAGGCGAGGCGAAGCTGGGGGATATCCGCTTCACGGTGATCGACACCGCCGGTCTGGAAGATGCCACCGACGACTCGCTTCAGGGTCGGATGCGCCGCCTGACCGAACGCGCCGTGGACATGGCCGATGTCTGTCTCTTCATGATCGACGCCCGCACCGGCATCACGCCGACTGACGAGATCTTTGCCGAGATCCTGCGCAAGCGCGCCGCCCGCGTCCTGCTGGCCGCCAACAAGGGCGAGGGCGCCGCCGCCGACGCCGGTGTGCTGGAAGCCTGGAACCTGGGCCTGGGGGAACCGCTGCGCCTCTCCGCCGAGCACGGCGAGGGGATGAGCGACCTTTACACCGCGCTGATGCCGATTGCCGACGAATTCGCCGAGAAGGCCGCCGAGGCCGAGGCGGAGGCACCGGTGATCGAGGTCTCCCTTCCCGAGGACCTGACCGAGGCCGAGGGCGAGGAGCTGGAAAACGACGAGAGCTGGCGCCCGAGCGAGTTCAAGCCCTTGCAGGTTGCCGTTGTGGGCCGCCCGAACGCGGGCAAGTCCACGCTGATTAACCGCATCCTCGGCGAAGACCGCCTGCTGACCGGCCCCGAGGCCGGGATCACCCGCGATGCCATCTCGCTGCGCATCGACTGGGAGGGCACGCCGATGCGGATTTTCGACACCGCGGGCATGCGCAAGAAGGCCAAGGTGCAGGACAAGGTCGAGAAGCTGTCGGTCTCCGATGGGCTGCGGGCCGTGAAGTTCGCCGAGGTCGTGGTGGTGCTGCTGGATGCGGCCATCCCGTTCGAGCAGCAGGACCTGCGCATCGCGGATCTGGCCGAGAGGGAAGGCCGCGCCGTCGTCATCGCGGTGAACAAGTGGGACGTGGAAGAGCACAAGCAGGAGAAGCTGCGCGACCTGAAGGAAGCCTTCGAGCGCCTCCTGCCGCAGCTGCGCGGCGCGCCGCTGATCACCGTTTCGGCCAAGACGGGCCGGGGTCTCGACCGGCTGCACGATGCGATCCTGCGGGCGCATGAGACGTGGAACCGCCGCATCTCGACCGCGAAGCTGAACCGCTGGCTGATCGGGATGCTGGAACAGCACCCGCCACCCGCGCCGCAGGGCCGCCGGATCAAGCTGCGCTACATGACGCAGGCCAAGACCCGTCCGCCGGGGTTCGTCGTCATGTGCTCGCACCCCGACAAGATCCCCGACAGCTATTCGCGCTACCTCGTGAACGGGCTGCGGGCGGACTTCGACATGCCCGGTACGCCGATCCGGCTGACCATGCGCGGGCAGGGGAACAAGAACCCCTACAAGAGCCGCCGCGAGAAGAACGCCGGCGCCTTGAAGAAGCACCTCGACAAGAAGAAGTGAGGCGTCAGCTCACCGCTGCCTGACGGGCGGCGGTGAGGCCCACGGCCAGAAGCGCCAGCCCCGTGGCGAGCAGCATCACCGTGTTCAGCGGGTCGATGTTCGAGGCCAGCACGCCGATCAGCGCCCAGACGAGGGCCGCGGCATAGCCCCAGCTGCGCGGGCGCAGACGCAGCACGCCCAGCCCCAGCACGATCGCCAGCCAGAGGAAGGCCACGTGGATCGGCGTCACCGGCGCGGCGCCATAGCCGGTGGCCAGCACGGCAGTCGCCACGCAGGAGGCGGCGGTGAGCCACCCGGCGTAGAGCCCCAGCGGCATCTCCAGCCACCACGGATCGACCTTGGGCGCGCGCAGCAGCGCGAGCACGGCCGTCCCCCACATGATCCAGATCAGCACCGTGGCCCAGATCGGCGACAGGTTCGCCACGGGGATCCACGCCGCGCCCACCACGAGGCTGGCGATCAGCGGCGCGCGGGTCCGGTCCCAGCGGGGATCGGTGTCGCGTTTCAGCAGGCCATAGCCGGCCGAGACGATCAGCCAGAGGTAGATCACCCCCCAGATCGAAAAGGCCCAGCCCGCCGGCTGCAGCGGCGGATCGGTCTGGGGCACGGGAAACTGGTCCGGCGAGAAGCCGTTGAACCCGGTACTGACAAGCGGCGAGGCGGCAAAGGCCAGGGCCGCGGCGAGCACGAAAATCGCATTCATCTTCATCATGTGCGTGAAACGTTCCAAACGCCCAAGTGGTTCACTCTCAAACGGAATACCTGCCATGAGACAGGCGGATGCCTTTCGGTTTCCGCCCCGGTATCCCGGTTGTGCGGAAAATTCTTCGAAGAATTTTCCCAAGAATTTTCGAAAATTCTTGGTCGCGGGGGGCGAGGGTGGCGCAGCCCGCTGGCCGAAGACAGGGCCGCGACGGAGCCGGGCCCCAAAGGAAAACGGCGCCCCGAAGGACGCCGCTTGTCTTGTCGTTTGACCAGAGAGGGCCGGATCAGACCAGCACGCCCTCGGCGCTCAGCGTGGTCTTGCCGCGCAGGTAGGGGTGCAGCACCGCAGGCAGCACGACCGAGCCGTCTTCCTGCTGGCCGTTCTCCAGCACCGCGATCAGCGCGCGGCCCACGGCGAGGCCCGAGCCGTTCAGCGTGTGCACGAACTCCGGCTTGCCACCCTCGGCCGGCTTGAAGCGGGCGTTCATGCGGCGGGCCTGGAAATCCCCGCAGACCGAGACCGAGGAGATCTCGCGGTAGGTGTCCTGACCGGGCAGCCAGACCTCGATGTCGTGGGTCTTGCGCGCACCGAAGCCCATGTCGCCGGTGCAGAGCACCACGGTGCGATAGGGCAGTTCCAGCTTCTCGAGGATCGCCTCGGCGCATTTGGTCATGCGCTCGTGCTCGTCCAGCGAGCTGTCCGGATGGGTGATCGAGACCATCTCGACCTTCTCGAACTGGTGCTGGCGCAGCATGCCCGCGGTGTCGCGGCCCGCGCTGCCCGCTTCCGAGCGGAAGCACTGGGTGTGGGCCACGTAGCGCCGGGGCAGGGTGCCTTCCTCGACCGTCTCGCCGTGGACGATGTTGGTCAGCGTGACCTCTGCCGTCGGCACCAGCCACCAGCCCTCGCGGGTCTGATAGCTGTCCTCGCCGAACTTCGGCAGCTGGCCGGTGCCCAGCATCATCTCGTCGCGCACCAGAACCGGGGTCCAGGTCTCGCTCAGGCCATGGTCCTCGACGTGGGTGTCGATCATGAACTGCGCAAGCGCCCGGTGAATACGGGCGACGCCCGCGCTCAGCACGACGAAACGCGCGCCCGAAAGCTTGGCCGCGGTCTCAAAGTCCATGCCCGGCTTCACGCCGGCCAGCTCGTAGTGCTCCTTCGGGGTGAAGGAGAAGTTGCGCGGGCTGCCCCAGCGGCGGATCTCGACGTTGTCGTCCTCGTCCGCGCCCTGCGGCACGTCGGCGAAGGGCGCATTTGGGATGCCCATGAGCACGTCCGTCAGCTTGGCGTCGAGCTCCTTGGCCTCGGCGTTCATCGCCGCGACCTCGGCCTTCTTGTCGGCCACGAGGGCGCGCAGGCGCTCGAACTCGGCCTCGTCGCCGCGGCCCTTGGCGGCGCCGACTTCCTTGGAGGCCTTGTTCTGCTCGGCCTGCGCGGATTCGGCGGCGTGGATCTTGGCCCGGCGCTCATCGTCGAGCGAGAGGATCGACGACGACAGAGGCGCGGCGCCCCGCAGGGCCAGGGCGGCATCAAAAGCGGTTGGATTTTCGCGGATCGCGCGGATGTCGTGCATGATCGTCTCCCTCATGAAGAATCGTGAGCGCCTTATGCGGGATTTTCGCGCGGGGGGAAACCGGGCGAGGGACGCAGGCCGGGGCGGTGGTGTGAGGGGGGCACAGGCCGGGCCGGTGGGGCCTGCGGCATCGGTGCGCCGGGGGCGCGCGCGGGCGGAGGGCGGTGGCCTGCGGGGCGTTCACGGGAAGGTGCGCGCACCCCGGCAGGAGCGCCGGGGCAGCGGGGCGTTTCGCGCCTTGCAAATAACGCGGCTGCCCCATAGGTTCCCGGCGACTTGGACGCCGGGCCTTTGCCCTTCAACGACAAACAAAGAACAAGGACAATTCCCATGGATGGTGGCGCAATCGCCCAGTTTCTCCCGCTCATTCTGATCTTCGCGATCATGTATTTCCTGCTGATCCGCCCGCAGCAGAAGAAGATGAAGGAGCACCAGGCGATGGTCAACGCCGTGCGCCGCGGCGACCAGGTCGTCACCCAGGGCGGGATCAAGGGCAAGGTTTCGAAGGTCCGTGACGATGGCGACATCGAGGTCGAGATCGCACCGGGCGTGAACGTCCGCGTGGTCAAGACGACCCTCGCGGCCGTCGTGTCGAAGACCGAACCGACCGAATCCTGATCCCTGAAATAACCCCCGGAGCGGCCGATGCTGCAAATCGAGCTTTGGAAGAAGGTGGCCATCTGGCTGGTGGTCGTCGCAGGCCTCCTGCTGGCGCTGCCGAACGCCTTCTACAATCGCGTTGAAACTTACAACGACAGCGTGGCCGCGACGGGCGAGGGGGAGGGCTGGCCCTCCTTCCTGCCCTCGAACCTGGTGAACCTGGGCCTCGACCTTCGGGGCGGGGCGCACCTGCTGGCAGAAGTCCGTGTTCAGGACGTCTATGCCACCCGCATGCAGAGCATGTGGCCCGAGATTCGCGACCGCCTGCGCGATGCCCGCGCAGAGGTCGGCACCATCCGCCTGCAAGACAGCTCGGACCCGTCGGTCCTGCAGATCCGCATCGGTGAGGCCGGTGGCGTCGATCGCGCGGTGCAGCTGATCGAGGAACTGGCCCGCCCGGTCACCAGCCTGACCGGCGCCGGGGCCACCGACATCACCGTTTCCGCGCAGGGCGACGTCATCACCGTGCAGCTTTCGGAGGCCGAGAAGCTGGCCACCGACGACCGCACCGTGCGCCAGTCGCTGGAGATCATCCGCCGCCGGATCGACGAGGTCGGCACCCGCGAGCCCACGATCCAGCGTCAGGGCACCGACCGGATCCTGATCCAGGTGCCGGGCGTCGGCTCGGCCGCGGAACTCAAGGACATCATCGGCACCACCGCCCAGTTGACCTTCCAGCCGGTGATCAGCCGGACCTCCAGCGCCGACACCGCGCCGGGCGCGGGCAACGAAGTGCTGCCCTCGCTGGACGAGCAGGGCGTCTACTACGTGCTGGAAACCGCCCCCGTCGTCAGCGGCGAGGAACTGGTGGATGCACAGCCCTCCTTCGACCAGAACGGGCGGCCCGCGGTTTCCTTCCGGTTCAACACCTCCGGTGCGCGCAAGTTCGGCGACTATACCGCCAACAACATCGGCAACCCCTTCGCCATCGTTCTGGATGGCGAGGTGATCAGCGCCCCGGTGATCCAGTCGCATATTCCCGGCGGCTCGGGCATCATCACCGGCAACTTCTCCGTCGAGGAGAGCACCAACCTCGCCGTGCTGCTGCGCGCAGGTGCGCTGCCGGCCGGTCTCGACTTTCTTGAAGAGCGGACCATCGGCCCGGAACTGGGCGCCGACAGCATCGAGGCCGGCAAGATCGCGACCACCGTCGCCTTCATCGCCGTGCTCGTCTTCATGGTCGCCTCCTACGGGCTCTTCGGCATCTTCGCCAACATCGCCCTGATGGCCAACGTGGTGCTGATCTTCGGCCTGCTGTCGCTGCTGGGGGCCACGCTGACCCTGCCGGGCATCGCCGGTATCGTGCTGACCATCGGTATGGCGGTGGACGCCAACGTGCTGGTCTTCGAGCGTATCCGCGAGGAACTGAAAACGGCCAAGGGCCCGGCGCGTGCCATCCAGCTGGGCTACGAGAAGGCGCTGTCCGCGATCATCGACGCGAACATCACCACCTTCATCACCGCCGTGATCCTCTACGCCGTGGGCTCCGGCCCCGTGCGCGGCTTCGCCATCACGCTGGGCCTTGGGATCCTCACCTCGGTCTTCACCGCGATTTACCTGACCCGCCTGCTGATCGTGATCTGGTTCCAGCGGCGCCGTCCCAAGACCCTGGAGGTGTGAGATGCGCCTTAAGCTGATCCCCGACGACACGAAGTTCGACTTCTTCAAGGCCTCCAAGATCTGGCTCGGCATCTCTGCCTTCCTGATCGTGCTGGCGCTCGTCTCGGTCTCGATCCGGGGCCTGAACTTCGGCATCGATTTCCGCGGCGGCACCACGATCCGGACCGAAAGCGCGCAGCCCGTCGATATCGCGGGCTACCGCGATGCAGTGGCGGCTCTGGATCTGGGTGACGTGACCATCACCGAGATCTTCGATCCGACCTTCCGCCCCGATCAGAACGTGGCGATGATCCGCATTCAGGCGCAGGACGACACCGAAGCCGTCTCGCAGGACCTGATCAACGCGGTGGAGGGCGCGCTGCAGGCGGCGGTGCCGGACATCAAGTTCGTCTCGGTCGAAAGCGTCGGGCCCAAGGTCTCGGGCGAGCTGATCAAGACCGCGGCCATTGCCGTCGTCCTCGCCATCGCGGCGGTGCTGGTCTACATCTGGCTGCGCTTCGAATGGCAGTTCGCCGTCGGTGCCGTGGTGGCCCTGATCCACGACGTGGCACTGACCATCGGCATCTTCTCGGAGGTGGGCATCCGCTTTGACCTTGCGATCATCGCGGCGCTGCTGACCATCGTGGGCTATTCGCTCAACGATACCGTGGTCGTCTTCGACCGGGTGCGGGAGAACCTGCGCAAGTACAAGCAGATGCCCCTGAAGGACGTGCTCAACCTCTCGATCAACGAGACGCTGAGCCGGACGCTGATGACCTCGGGTACCACGCTGATCGCGCTGATCGCCCTGCTGGTGCTGGGTGGCGACGTGATCCGGGGCTTCGTCTTCGCGATGACCTGGGGCGTGATCGTCGGGACCTACTCCTCGATCTTCGTGGCCTCGGCCCTGCTGCTGCGCCTCGGCGTGAAGCGGGACTGGACCAAGTCCGGCCCCAAGAACACCGGCAACAAGTTTGCCGACATCGATGCCTGAGACGATCCCGTCGGGGCTGGCCGCCGCACTGGCCAGCCCGGGCCTCATCTGGCTGATCCTGGCTATGGGAGCCGCGGGCCTTGTCCGCGGCTTCGCCGGTTTCGGGACCGCGCTGATCTTCATGCCCATCGCCACCCACCTGCTGCCGCTGCCCGTGGCCATCGTGGTGCTGTCCTTCACCGATCTGACGACCGTGCCCTCGCTGGTGCCCCGCGCGCTGCGTGACGCGGACAAGCGCGCAGTGCTGCTGATGGGCGTGGCTGCCATCGCCGCCATGACGCCAGGCATCTGGCTTCTGAACCTCGTGGACGAGGCGCTGCTGCGGTGGGCCGTTTGCGGGATCGTGGCGCTGACGCTGGCAGCGCTCGTCTCGGGCTGGCGCTACACCGGGCCGCAGGGCAGGGGCCTTCTGGTGGGCCTCGGCCTTGCCGCCGGTCTGCTGGGCGGCTCCACCGGGCTGGCCGGTCCGCCGGTGATCCTCTTCTACCTCGCCGGGGCGGCGGCTGCGGCCTCGGTGCGGGCCAACACGATCCTCTTCCTCGGCTTGATCGACGTGGGTATCATCGCGATGCTCTGGATCAACCAGCTGGTGACGGCGCAGGCGCTCTGGCTCTCGGCCGTGCTGGCGGTGCCCTTCGTGCTGGGCTCGCTGGCCGGGCAGGCGCTGTTCCGCCCCGGGCGGGAGAAGCTCTTCCGCGGGATCGCCTATACCACCATCGCGCTTGCCGCCGTCGTCGGCCTGCCGATCTTTGAATGAGGAGACCCCGATGCGTCTGAACGAAATCGACTATGGCAAGGCCCGCCCGATCGACGGCTACGGCCCCGGTTTCTTCCGCGTGGGCGGAGAGGTCATCCACGGCCCCTGCCTCGTCACCGCTGACAGCGTGGAGGCTTGGGCGGGGTTCGACGACCGGCAGGCGCTTCTGGACCTTGCGGGGCAGGTGGACGTGATCTTCCTCGGCATGGGGGCGGACATCGCCCATGCGCCCGCCGACCTCGTGACGGAGTTGCGCGCCGCGGGCCTTGGTGTCGAGGCGATGAGCAGTCCCTCCGCCTGCCGCACCTTCAACGTCCTCCTCTCCGAGGCGCGCCGGGTGGCTGCGGCATTGCTGCCGGTCTGACCGGCGCTTAACCGCTTTTGCGACAGCCTGCTTTCGTCTAATCAACCCCTATGTCACTGACGATCACCGATCTTGCCATTGCCCGTGGTGGCATCCCCGTCCTGAGGGGGCTGAGCTTCTCCCTCGCCGCCGGGGAGGCGTTGATCCTGCGCGGGCCCAACGGCATCGGCAAGACGACCCTGCTGCGCACCATCGCCGGGCTGCAACCGCCGCTGGCGGGCGAGATCTCGGCCGACCGCGAGCTGATCGCCTATGCCGCCCATGCCGACGGGATCAAGGCCACCCTGAGCGTCGAGGAGAACCTCCGCTTCTGGGCCGCGATCTACGGCACCGGCGACATCACCCCGGCGCTGGAGGGTTTCGACCTGACCAAGCTGACGGACCGGCCCGCGGGCGGGCTTTCCGCCGGGCAGAAGCGGCGCCTCGGGCTGGCGCGGCTGATGGTGACGGGGCGGCCGATCTGGGTGCTGGACGAACCGACCGTCTCGCTCGACGTGGCCTCTGTCGCGCTTTTCGCGCAGGCGGTGCAGCGGCACCTTGCGGGCGGGGGCATGGCGCTGATCGCCACGCATATCGACCTCGGGCTCGACGCGCAGGTGCTGGACGTGACCCCCTTCAAGGCCCGCGCACCCCTGCGCGGCGAGGATGATTTCGACGAGGCCTTCCTGTGATCGCCCTGCTGATCCGCGACCTGAAGCTGGCGTTGCGCGCGGGCGGGGGCTTTGGCCTTGGCCTTGCCTTCTTCCTGATCGTCACCGTGCTGGTGCCCTTCGCCGTGGGGCCGGAAACCGGGCTCCTGGCGCGGATCGCGCCGGGCATCCTGTGGCTGGGGGCGCTGCTGGCCTGCCTGCTGTCGCTCGACCGGATCTTCGCGCTCGATTGGGAGGACGGCACGCTTGACCTCATGGCGACCGCACCCCTGCCGATGGAGGCGATCGTCACCCTCAAGGCGCTCGCCCACTGGCTGACCACCGGCCTGCCGCTGGTGCTGGCCGCGCCGCTCTTCGGGCTGCTGATGTCGCTGCCGGGGGAGGGCTACCTCTGGCTCGTCCTGTCGCTCGCCATCGGGACGCCGGCGCTTTCTGTCCTCGGCACCTTCGGCGCGGCGCTGACCGTGGGGCTGAAACGGGGCGGGCTGCTGCTCTCGCTGCTCGTGCTGCCGCTCTACGTGCCGACGCTGATCTTCGGGGCGGAAGTGGCCCGGCGCGGCGCGCAGGGGCTGGCGGTCGAGGCACCGCTGCTGCTGCTGGCAGGGATCACCTGCGGCAGTATCGCGCTGTTGCCTTTCGCCTCTGCTGCGGTATTGCGGGTGAACCTGCGCTAATGTGATTGGCCCCTGCGAGGGGGCAAAGCTAAGGGAAGACCATGGCCTCGATCTGGGAATACGCCAACCCGCGGAAGTTCATCCGCACGACCGACGTGGTGCTGCCGTGGGTGACTGCGGCGGCCGTGCTCTGTCTGGTGGGCGGGCTGATCTGGGGCTTCTTCTTCACGCCCGAGGATTACCGGCAGGGTTCCACCGTCAAGATCATCTACCTGCATGTGCCGTCCGCGCTGATGGCGATCAACGGCTGGCTGATGATGCTGGCGGCCTCGCTGATCTGGATCGTGCGGCGTCACCACGTCAGCGCCCTTGCGGCCCGCGCCGCGGCACCCGTGGGGGCCACGATGACGCTGATCGCGCTGATCACCGGGGCGATCTGGGGCCAGCCGATGTGGGGCACGTGGTGGGCCTGGGACCCGCGGCTGACCTCCTTCCTGATCCTCTTCCTCTTCTACCTCGGCTACATGGCCCTCTGGGCCGCGATCGAGAACGACGACACCGCCGCCGACCTGACCTCGGTGCTTTGCCTTGTGGGCTCGGTCTTTGCGCTGCTCTCGCGCTATGCGGTGAACTTCTGGAACCAGGGCCTGCACCAGGGCGCGACGCTCTCCATGGACAAGCAGGAGAACATCGCGGACATCTTTTGGTATCCGCTGCTGGTCTGCATGGCGGGGTTCATCCTGCTCTTCCTTGCCCTCGTCCTGCTGCGGACCCGGACCGAGATCCGCGCCCGCCGGATGCGGGCCCTTCTTGCACGGGAGCGTCTGGGATGATGCCCGACCTTGGAAAATACGCGGGCGCCGTGCTGTCGGCCTATGGCGCCTCGCTGGGGCTGATCGTGGTGCTGGTGGCGGCCTCGCTCTGGCGTGCCCGCCGGGTGAAGGCCCAGCTGGCCGCCGTCGAGGCCCGCCGCAGCGAAGGGACCCCGCAATGAAGATCAAGCCGCTGATGCTGATGCCCCCGGTGATCTTTGCCGGGCTGGCCGCCATGTTCTACATCGGGATGCAGCGCGACGATCCGGACCAGCTGCCGACGGCGCTGGCGGGGCGCACGGCGCCGCCAGTGGTGCTGGAAAGCCTCGGCGCCCTGCCGGGCTTCAGCGATGAGGATCTGCGTTCGGGCGAGGTGACGCTGGTGAACTACTGGGCCAGCTGGTGCGCGCCCTGCCGGGTGGAACACCCCAACCTCACCACGCTTGCGCAGGAGGGCGTGACGATCCTCGGCGTGAACTACAAGGACCAGCCCGACAAGGCGCTCGGCTTCCTTGAGGAACTGGGCAATCCCTATAGCGCCGTTGGGGCCGACAAACAGGGCCGCATGGCGATCAACTGGGGCCTCTACGGCGTGCCCGAAACCTATGTCATCGACGGCGAGGGGACGATCGTCACCCGCTTCGCGGGCCCCATCACCCAGCGGGTGATCGAGGACACGATCCGCCCCGCCATCGAGAAGGCCCGCGGGAACTGAGCCCGCCTGTTTGATCTCCTGCGGCCCGCCTCAGGCGTGGCCCGGGTGATAGCGCGGATGCATCGGATCGGCCTCCGCCTCCTTGTGGTGGGAATGATCCGTCATCCGCGGGTCCATCATGCCCTCCTTCACGCCTGCCTTGATCAGGGTGAGGTTGACCGGGTAGGCGGCCACCAGCCCCAGCGTCAGCGAAACCACCAGCGACGACCAGAAGATCACCTCGCCCATGCCGGCGTTACCGGCCAGCAGCAGGTCCACGCTGATCGCCACGATCTCCATCACCATGATCGAGGGGGTCTCGGCCCGGAAGGTGTCCTTGAAGGCCTGCCAGGGGGCGACGCCATCCTGCAGCAGCGGCCCGAAGCCGAGCGCGAAGCCGATGGTATAGGCCAAGGCGAAGGTCACGAGCGCGGTCTGGATGTTCCCGGCCGAGAACAGCCCGACGGCGATCAGCACGCCGATGATCTCCCCCAGGCCGCAGCCCGAGTAGCAATGCGCGACCGAACGGAAGGCCCGCCGCCACGGTGCGTCGTCGGGGATCTCCTTGCGCCCGGTGCGCCAGTAGATCAGCAGGCCGAGCGGCCCGGAGTAGAGCACCGTCAGGACCCAGACGACCTTCATCAGCGACATGAGGTGGGCGTTCTTCGTGGTCAGATCGCGGATCACGATGGCCAGCGACGGCAGCATCAGCGCCAACCAGATGCCGAGGAACCACGGGCTGGAGACGATGGCTTGAATGGGGGTGAGAATATCACTCATGGCTGTACCTCCTGCAGGGCCAACCGCCAGTCGCCCGGCAGGTTCCCGCCAATCTGCGGATCGGGGCGCGCGGGCGGCGGTTCCGACGCATGCTGCTCAATTCTGCCGCAGAGGTCGCGTCCTGTCCTGATGCGCGCAAAGGAAAAGGGCCCCCGAAGGAGCCCTTTCCGATCTCTGTCACAGCGCCTGACGGATCAGGAAGCCGCGAGGTTGCGCAGAACGTAGTGCAGCACGCCGCCGTGTTCGATGTATTCGATCTCGATCGCCGTATCGATCCGGCACTTGATCGCGATCTCCTTCACCGTGCCGTCGGCATAGGTGATGGTGCAGGGCACCTCCTGCAGCGGCTTGATCGTGTCGAGGCCGGAAATCGCGATCGTCTCGTCGCCCTTCAGGCCCAGAGACTTGCGGGTGTCGCCGCCGGTGAACTCGAAGGGAATGACGCCCATCCCGACGAGGTTGGAGCGGTGGATCCGCTCGAAGCTCTCGGCGATCACGGCCTTCACGCCCAGCAGGGCGGTGCCCTTCGCGGCCCAGTCACGGGAGGACCCCGCGCCGTATTGCTCACCGGCGAAGATCACCAGCGGGGTGCCGGCGTCCTGATATTCCATCGAGGCGTCGTAGATCGAGGTCTGTTCGCCCGAGGGGGACAGCGTGTAGCCGCCCTCGACGCCGTCCAGCATCTCGTTCTTGATGCGGATGTTGGCGAAGGTGCCACGCATCATGACTTCGTGGTTACCGCGACGCGACCCGTAGGAGTTGAACTCCCGCACCGGCACCTGACGTTCCAGCAGATACTTCCCGGCCGGGGTGGTGTCCTTGAACGACCCCGCGGGCGAGATGTGGTCGGTGGTGATCATGTCGCCGAGGATGGCCAGAACCTTGGCACCCTCGATGTTGCTGATCGTCCCGGCCTCCTTGCCCATGTCTTTGAAGTAGGGCGGGTTCTGGATGTAGGTCGAGGACGCGGGCCAGTCGTAGGTTTCCCCGCCCGAGACTTCGACGCCGCGCCATTTCTCGTCGCCCTTGAAGACATCGGCGTACTTGGAGAGGAAGGCCTCGCGGGTGACGACCTTCTCGACCAGTTCGGCGATCTCGGCGTCGGTCGGCCAGATGTCCTTGAGGAAGACGTCCTTGCCGTCCGGGGTCTGGGCGATCGGATCGTTGGCGATGTCGATGTTCATGTCACCGGCCAGCGCATAGGCCACGACCAGCGGCGGCGAGGCGAGGTAGTTCGCCCGCACGTCGGGGCTGATCCGGCCTTCGAAGTTCCGGTTGCCCGACAGGACCGAGGTGGCGATCAGGTCATTGTCGTTGATCGCCTTGGAGATCTCGGGCTGGAGCGGGCCGGAGTTGCCGATGCAGGTGGTGCAGCCATAGCCCACGAGGTTGAAGCCCACGGCGTCGAGGTCTTCCTGCAGGCCCGCGGCCTCAAGGTACTGGGTCACGACCTGCGAACCCGGCGCCAGCGAGGTTTTCACCCAGGGCTTGCGGTTCAGGCCAAGCGCGCGGGCCTTGCGCGCCACGAGGCCCGCACCGATCAGCACGTAGGGGTTCGACGTGTTCGTGCAGGAGGTGATCGAGGCGATCACGACCGAACCGTCGTTCAGCTGGTACTCTTCCCCTTCGACCGGGGCCGTCTTGATCAGCGGCTTGGTCAGGGTCGGGGCAGGGCCCTCGTCGGCCATTTCCTGCGCTTCGTCCGAGACGTCGGTGCCACGGAACTCGGCCACGACCTTCTCGAAGGCCCCGGCGGCGGTGTCGAGTGCGAGGTAATCCTGCGGACGTTTCGGGCCCGAGATGGCCGGCACGATGGTGCCCATGTCGAGGTGCAGCGTCGAGGAGTAGATCGGATCGTAATCCGCATCCCGCCAGAAGCCGTTCTCCTTGGCGTAGGCTTCCACGAGGGCGATCCGGTCCTTGTCGCGGCCGGTCTGTTCGAGGTAGCGCAGGGTCTCCGCGTCGATCGGGAAGAAGCCGCAGGTGGCACCGTATTCGGGCGCCATGTTGGCGATCGTGGCGCGCTGTGCCAGCGGCAGGTTGTCGAGGCCCTCACCGTAGAATTCGACGAACTTGCCGACCACTCCATGCTTGCGGAGCATTTCCACGACCTTCAGCACGAGGTCGGTGCCGGTGGTGCCTTCGACCATCGCGCCGGTCAGCTTGAAGCCGACCACTTCGGGGATCAGCATCGAGATCGGCTGACCCAGCATCGCGGCCTCGGCCTCGATACCGCCCACGCCCCAGCCAAGGACGGCCGCGCCGTTCACCATGGTGGTGTGGCTGTCGGTGCCGACGAGCGTGTCGGGGTAGGCGACCTCTTCACCGTTCTGGTCTTTGTCGGTCCAGACGGTCTGGGCGAGGTATTCGAGGTTCACCTGGTGGCAGATGCCGGTCCCCGGGGGCACGACGCGGAAGTTCTCAAACGCGGTCTGGCCCCATTTCAGGAACTGGTAACGCTCCATGTTGCGTTCGTACTCGCGGTCCACGTTCATCTGGAACGCGCGCGGGTTGCCGAATTCGTCGATCATGACCGAGTGGTCGATCACGAGGTCGACGGGTACCAGCGGGTTGATCTTCTTGGCGTCGCCGCCAAGGCCGAGGATGCCGTCACGCATGGCGGCAAGGTCGACCACGGCGGGCACGCCGGTGAAATCCTGCATCAGCACGCGGGCCGGGCGGTAGGCGATCTCCTGCGGGTTCTGACCGCCGTTCTTGCCCCAGTCCGAGAAGGCCTTGATGTCATCCACCGAGACGGTCTTGCCGTCTTCGAAGCGGAGCATGTTCTCCAGCACCACCTTCAGCGCGGCGGGGAGTTTGGAGAACTCGCCGAGCCCGGCCGCTTCGGCCGCGGGGATGGAGTAATAGGCAAAGGATTTTCCGCCGACAGACAGCGTCTTGCGCGTCTTACCGGTATCATTTCCAACGACGATGGGCATGATTGGCCTCCCTCTGAGGTTAAACAAGGGGTGTTGCTACGGCTGGTTGTGCCCCAAGAGCAGGGCACGATCAATGGTCTTGCCTGAAATGTATACCATTGCACACAGTTTCAACCCTCTCCGGGAAAGCTTTCATGATGAGGGCTGTAGGAGGGCGGCGCGGGCAGCCCGAAGGCTGTGCGGCATGGCCCGGTTTCGGCCGCGCCGGAGCCGCGCAGAGCGGCGCGCGCCGGGGGCATGACCAGATAACGCACAGCGCCGCCCTTGGTTCCGCAAAGGAAGGCACAATCTGACCGGGAAAGTGGCGTCACAGGGCCACAGGATGGTCACTGGCACTTCTCGAAACCTTGATTGGCGCTGCAAAGGCCCTCTAGGTATTCACGGGTGGGTAGAAATGGGGAGTTCCAGTCGCATGTTACTGTGGCGCCGCGGGGCCGCGATCGGCCTGATCATGTCCGGAATGTTGGCCTGTGCTGCGGGGGCTGTCTCTGCGCAATCGGGACCCGGCGGACAGGACGGTGCGGCCGGACAGGGGGCAGGCGGCACCGGAACGGCCACTGCCTCGGCCTCTGCGCCCGACCAGAGTGCAAACGGCGCACCCGGTGCAGCGGCCCAGTTGGGGGACGCGACGGGCTCGGGGTTCTCGCTGCCGGGGGACAAGCCCGTGGTGGTGGAACTCTTCACCTCGCAGGGCTGCTCCTACTGCCCGCCCGCCGACAGTTTCCTGACCATGCTGGCCGAGCGTGACGATGTCATCGCCCTCGCCCTGCACGTGGACTACTGGGATTACATCGGCTGGGAGGACACCTTCGGCAGCCATGCCTTCACCCGCCGTCAGAAGGCCTATGCCCGCGAGGCCGGTCGCCGCGCGGTCTATACGCCCCAGATGATCATCGGCGGCGTGGACGAGGTGATGGGCAATCACCCGATGGACGTGGCCGACCTGATCCGCAGCCACCGCAGCACGCCCTACAGTGCCGTGCTGCAGATCGCGCGTCAGGGGGCAACCAGCCTGCGCCTGCAGGCTCGCCCCGTGGACGGAGCGGCACTGGGGCCCGTGCAGGTGGTCATGGTGCGCTACAGTCCCGAGCAATCGGTGAAGGTGAAGCGCGGCGAGAACGCGGGCAAGACGCTGACCTATTCGAACGTCGTGACCGAATGGAAGGTCGTCGGCGAATGGGACGGCAGTTCGACCCTCGATGAGACCCTGCCGATCGAAGGCGAGGCTCCGGTGGTCGTGCTGATGCAGAAGGCCGGTCCGGGCCAGATCGTCGCCGCCGCGCGCCTGCGTTGAGGGGGCGCTGAGAGGGGCAGGGGCGGCCACGCCCACCTGCGGTGACGCAGCCCCTCCATCGCCAAGGTGATCCGCTGACGGGCCGCTCTGCGGCTCTGGCGCCGTTCCACCGGGACTAGGGTGCGCATGTGGTCCGGCACCGGTCTGACGGCGCAATCGACACCGCGCAGGGACAGTCCGCATGACGCGGATTACTCCGGCTTGACCTTCCAGCGACGATGCACCCAGAGCCACTGGCCGGGGTGCTTGCGGACCATCACTTCCAGTCGGTCGTTGAACTCCTGGCTCATGGTCACTGCGTCGCTGTGGGGGATCGGGGCTTCGACGATCATCTGGAACGTCAGCCCGTCCGGCTTGCGCACCGCGTGGAAGGGGATCATCAGCGCATCGTACTTCAGGGCCATTTCCGCCGCGGACAGGGTCGTGCGGGCCTTGCGGCCGAAGAAGGTCAGATCCGTGCCATTGCTGACGTATTGATCGATCAGCAGGCCCACCATGTGGCCGCTGCGCAGGAACTTCACCATCTCCGCCAGCCCGCGCCGCCCGCGCGGGAAGAGCGGCTGCGCCATGGCGTTCATCCGCTCGGCGTAGTGCCGGTTGAAGTAGATGTTGTTCTGCGGCCGGTAGAGCGCGCCCACCCTCTCGTAGCGCTGGATCAGCAGGCCGCGCATGGCGTCGTAATTGCCGAAGTGGCCGCCGACCATGATGATCGGACGCCCGGCGGCCTGGGCTGCGATCATCTGCTGCACCCCGTCGCCCTCCAGCGGCAGCTTGGCGAGGCGCTCCTTGAATTCCTCGGTGGAATAGAGCTCTGCCAGGGTGCGCCCCGCGTTGTCGGGGACCTCGCGCAGGAGGCGTTTCACCTCCGCCTCGGGCAGGTCGGGCCAGACGAGGGCGAGGTTCGCGCGGATGCGCCGGTTGTAGCCCGCCAGCGGTGCGAAGACGCGGCTGGTGATCCAGCCGACCAGCGGCACGCGGGTCTCGTAGGGCAGCAGTTGGGCGAGGCGGATCAGCCCCTCGAAGGGGAGGTTCACGACGAACTGGCCGACCTTGCGCAGCGGTGTCAGTTGTTTGGCGGCCATGATGCGATCCGATCCTCGTACGACAAGCGGCCTCCGGGCGCGGTGCGGCGCCGAAGGGTGCGCCTGACATAGACCCGCACCCCCGCAAGGACAAGCATCCGGGTGGGGCGGAGGCCGGATCGGGCGGGATCGGGCAGGCCGCGCCGTGCTGTTCATTGCGCGCCGGGACCGGACAGGGCGCGCCTTTGGGCCGTGCCTAACCCTCCTCTTCTTCCTCATCCGCGAGCAGGAGGATCTCGCCCGCGCCTTCCATCTCGCGGATGACAGAGACGACGTTGTTCATCGCTTCCTCGGCGTCGCGGGGTTTCACCTTGCCCATCTCCTTGGCCTCCTCGCGCAACTGGTCCGCCATGCGGGCGGACATGTTGGCGAGGATGAACTCCGCCGATTTCTCGGCCTCCGCGTTGTCCTGCGCGGCGGCGATCGCGGTGACGAGCGCCATCTGATCGACGCCGCGCACCACCTTGGGCACGTCCCGGGGCGCGATCCGGCTTGGAATGTTCAGGAAGGTGAAGATCGCCTTGCGCACCTGATCGGCAAAATCGGCGTCCTCCTCCTCCAGCCCGCCCAGGACCTCGTCCCGGGTGGCGGCGGTGGATTGGTTCAGGATCGCGCCGACCCGTTCCACCGGGCCCTTCTCGAAGACGCGGCCCGGTTGCTGGTCGATCTGCGTCGCCAGGGACAGGCCGATCCTGTCCACGGCCTCGGGCGTGATACCGGTGGTCTGGGAGACCGCGTAGGTGATGCGCCTGGCGCGAGTGCCCGGCAGCATGCCCAGCAGTGCTGCTGCCTTGGCGGTATCGAGCTTGGAGAGCATGACGGCGGCGACCTCCATGCTCTCCTCCTCCAGCAGGGGCAGCAGGGCCTTGGCCTCCATCGCGCGCAGGCGTTCCCAGGGATCGCCGGTCTGCCGCACGCCCGCTTCCTTGCGCAGCCGTGCCGCGGTGTGCGGGCTGATCCGCCCATCCAGCGCCGAGAGCGCATCGGCGACGCCGCGCGGGAAGGTCAGGCCGAGGCGGTCCAACTCCTCCGCGAATTCCTCGATCACGCCGGTCAGCGTGTCGCGGTCCACGTGGCGCATGGTGCCCATGAGCCGCGTCAGATCGGCCTGCATCTCCTCCGGCAGGTCGGTCAGGGGCAGGTCGGCCCCTTCCGTGAGCAAGAGCCGCACGATGATCGCCGCCTTGTGGCGGCGAGTCAGACCGGCGGGTGCGGTCGCTCCGCCGATCGGTGTCAGGTTGCCCATTCACGCCTCACCGCTTGGTCCGTGTCCATCCGGGCGAGGATAGCGGCGGGGGCATGAAGAAAGACTGAACTCAGCCGGTGACTTTCTGCACGCAGGCGCCCTGGGTGCCGTCCCAGACGTAGCCTTCGGAACAGCTCTGGGCCTGCTTCTGGTGCTCATAGTCGCAGGTGGCAAGCGCGGCGCTGCCGCTGGCAAGGGTCAGCAGGACGGCAAGGATCACTCGGGTCGGCATGGCGCATCTCCTCTGGTTGCTGGAGCCACCCTACCATGACCTAGCGTCACTTTCACCTCTGCCATGCGCCTCGCACGGCAGGGTTTGCGCCTTCGACACCTGCGGTCTGATCTGGAAGGGCCGGTCTGGACGTTGTGGGCCGCAGAGACCTGGCGCCCAAAATTCTTCGAAGAATTTTGCCAAGAATTTTCGAAAATTCTTGGACGCCCCGCCGCGGGCGATGCGCATGAAAAAGGGGCGGCTGCCTGCGCAACCGCCCCCGATCCTGCGATATCAGCCGGATCAGCTTTCGCCGAAGACCCGCTTGAAGATCGTGTCCACGTGCTTCGTATGATAGCCCATGTCGAACTTCTCGTTGATCTGGTCGACGCCAAGCGCCTTCACGACCTCTTCGTCCGCCAGCAGCAGCTCGCGGAAGTCGAGGCGCTCTTCCCAGACCTTCAGGGCGTTGCGCTGCACCATGGAATAGGCGTCCTCGCGCGACACACCGGCCTGCGTCAGGGCCAGCAGTACGCGCTGCGACATCACGAGGCCGGGGAATTTGTTCATGTTGTCGAGCATGTTCTCCGGGAAGATCAGCATCTTCTCGACGACGCCTGCCAGACGGTTCAGGGCGAAGTCCAGCGTGATCGTCGCATCCGGGCCGATGCCGCGTTCAACCGAGGAGTGCGAGATGTCGCGCTCGTGCCAGAGCGCCACGTTCTCCATCGCCGGGATCACGGCCATGCGCACGAGGCGGGCCAGACCGGTCAGGTTCTCGGTCAGAACCGGGTTCTTCTTGTGCGGCATCGCCGAGGAGCCCTTCTGGCCCATCGAGAAGAACTCGGCGCCTTCCAGAACCTCGGTGCGCTGCATGTGGCGGATCTCGATCGCCACGTTCTCGATCGAGGAGGCGATCACGCCGAGGGTGGCGAAGAACATCGCGTGGCGATCGCGCGGGATCACCTGCGTGCTGATCGGCTCGGGCTCAAGGCCCAGCTGGGCGCAGACATGCTCTTCCACGCGCGGGTCGATGTTGGCGAAGGTGCCGACAGCGCCCGAGATCGCGCCGGTGGCGATCTCTGCACGGGCGGCCTGCAGGCGGGCCTTGTTGCGGTCCATCTCGGCGTAGAAGCGGGCGAAGGTCAGGCCCATGGTGGTGGGCTCTGCGTGGATGCCGTGAGAGCGGCCGACGCGCACGGTCATCTTGTGCTCGAAGGCGCGGGTCTTGAGCGCGGCCAGCACCTTGTCCATGTCGGCCAGCAGGATATCCGCGGCGCGGACCAGCTGCACGTTCAGGCAGGTGTCCAGCACGTCCGACGAGGTCATGCCCTGGTGGACGAAGCGCGCCTCTTCCGAGCCGACGTGTTCGGCCAGGTGGGTCAGGAAGGCGATCACGTCATGCTTGGTGACGGCTTCGATCTCGTCGATGCGGGCCACGTCGAACTCGACGTCCTTGGCCTTCCAGACGGCCTCGGCGTTCTCCTTGGGGATCACCCCGAGGTCGGCCATGGCATCGCAGGCATGGGCCTCGATCTCGTACCAGATGCGGAACTTGGTGGCGGGTTCCCAGATGGCGACCATGTCGGGACGGGAATAGCGGGGGATCATCGGCGGACGCTCCTTTACACGGGTTCGCGCGGTCTTTAACGCCGGGTGCAGTTTTGAGCAAGGGAAGGCAGGAATGCGCGGTCTGGCGGACTTCGAGGGGCGGTGGCGGCTGGAGCGGCGGATCGAGAACGCCGTCGGCCCGGACGGGCGGTTCACGGGGCATGTCGACTTCCGCCCGGAGGGGGCCGGTCTTGTCGTCGAGGAGAGCGGCACGCTGCAGATGGGGCAGGCCCCCGCGCTGAAGGCCGAGCGGCGCTATCTCTGGGGCGCGGGCGGACGCGGGATCGCGGTGCGCTTTGCCGACGGGCGCGCGTTCCACGACTTCGATCCGGCCGGAGGCTGGGCCGAGGCCACGCATTACTGCGATCCCGACCGTTACGAGGTGGTCTATGATTTCACCGGCTGGCCCTATTGGCGGGCAGAGTGGCGGGTGAGCGGGCCGCGCAAGGGCTACTGGATGGAAAGCCTCTACAGCCCGATGTGAGGCTGTTGTCCGGGTGATCCCACCGGTGGGGGTCGTGCGGGCGCAGGCCCCGGTCAGTGTCGCCCGCGCTGTCCGCAGCAGCGATCACCCTGCCGGGTGGCTTGCGGCCGGAAACTCCCGGCCGATAGTTCCCTGCCAAAATCCCCGGCACGCTGCCCGCGCCGCCACGTCGCGGCGCTGCTGCGGCGTTTTTCCCATAGGCGGGATGGCCGGGCGCGGCCTAATCAGGACCATGCAAGAGATTCTCCAGACCCGACTGCCCTACGAGATCGATCCGGCCCACCGGCTGCCCGGCACCCGTCCGCTGGACGAGGCGCAATGGCTGCTGCGTGACGAGGCCTTTGCCGGCCAGATGGCACTGCGGGAAGAGCTGCTCTCCACCCGGCGCGACGACGTGCTGCGGCTCTCCGACCGGGCGCGCCCCGCGGCGGACGAATTGCTGGAGCTGGTGTTGGATTTCCTGAAGGGCGATCCCGGCTACTCCCGCACGGGCGAGGTGATGACCCGGCCCGACGGTGTCGCGGTGACGATCGACCGGGCCGACCCGATGGGCACGCTCGGCCTTCTGGTGCAGGAGGACTTCTGCCTGCTGGAGAAGGCGCCGGACGAGGAGGAACACGTCCTCACCGGGGCCGTGCTCTGCTTCCCGGCAAGCTGGACGCTGGCCGAGAAGTTCCTGCACCCGATGATCCGCATCCACAAGCCTGTCGCGGTCTATGACGAGAACATCGCCAAGCGGGTGCAGCGTCTCTTTGACGGGGTGCAGGTGGGCAAGCCGCTCTGGCGCTACAACTATCTGCACCACGGCAATCCCTCGCTCTACCAGCCGCAGAGCGAGAGCCGGAAAGACTATGCGAATTATTCCAAGGCGCCGCAGACCTACATCCGGTCCGAGCGCCAGACCATGCGCCGCCTGCCGCAGACGCGGGCCGTGGTCTTTGGCATCCATACCTTCATCCTGCGCCGCGCCGAAGCGGCAGAGTAGGGCGCAGCCGGCAGGGCAGCGCCGGGATGACGACAAACGGGACTGTGAGAGACGGGAACGCAAAACCCCGGCGCACCGTGGGGGCGGTGCGCCGGGGCCTTGTGGCTGCGGGCCTGCGGACCCGGAAGGGACAGTCAGGTCAGAAGGGCAGCAGCGAGATGGTTTCCGCGACAGCGCTGGACGAGACGCCGAGGGCTGCGAAGAGACCGGTCAGTCCCATGGCCTGGGCATTGAGGCGGAAATCCTCCTTGCGCAGGACGTTGTAGGTGAAGAGCGCGGCGGCCATCGGCGGCGAGAACACGGCCACGGCCCCGTTCATGGCCCAGGCGGCCAGACGCGCATCCAGCGGGCCGCGTTCGGCCTCGATACCGTCCTCGGGCTCCATGTCCTCGCGGAACACGGCGGCCAGGGTTTCCAGCGACGGGTCCTGGGTTTCCAGCTGACGCTGGTGCAGGCCCCAGTTGCTGGTGTTCAGCAGGCGGGACATCTCCGGATCGGTCTTCTCGCGCATCGCCGAGAGCCGGGTATCCAGCGCCTTCTCGGTCGAGTTGATCGCGGGGAAGACGTCCCGGGCGCGGTTGCGCGCCGCCGGACGAACCCGGCGAGGCACGGCACGGCCATCATCCATTGCAATGGCGGCCCCCATGGCCGGTGCCGATGCCATCGCCGCAGCGCCGGCGTGCAGGGAAGCCTGTGCGGCCTCCAGCGACGCAGCTTGACGCTGGTAGCAAATCGGGGTGAAGGCGGACTGGAAGCGCTTGGCGCTGAGCACCACGTCGCGGTCCAGCCACTGCACGTATTGTGCGCCGGTTTCGGCAACGATCATGTGCAGGACCTCGGCGAGAACCGCCTTGGGCGTCTCGGGGTGCATCATGTCGTCGGAAGTGTGGGCGGCGATGGTCACCTGGATCCAGCAGGAGGGATGCGCGACCGCGTCGCGGGTATCCTTGTCCAGCGTCCGGACCTCGGCGGCGGGCATCAGCTTCTGGGCTTCTGCATCCGTCTGCGGCGCGTCGTAGACCCGAAGTTCAACGTCCAGGCTGCGACCGCGGAGGCGCAGACCCGTTTCGTCGAACTCGACGGGCGCGACAGCGTCCTGACCGAAGGCTTCAAGGGTCGTTTGCACGGGCTCGGCCAGGTCACTGACCAGCACAGAGGTTTCATCCGTGAAGATGAGGCCCGCTTGGTGTTTGATCATGTTGTAGGGCATTTTTCCCGAACCTTTGTTTTTTGATGCTCCATATTTGTCGGGAGAAAACGGAATAATTTGGCCAGTTTTTTAGTGATTTTGACCGAAATGCGGCAGTCCCGTGGCGTTTCGCCAGATTTACGCCGTCTCGCGTCAATAATTTCATTTTGACGTGGGGGCACTTCGAACGAATAAGGCAGGTGCGCCTTAATTGCCTTTTATTTGCCTGAGGTTGTGGTGCTATATAGCGTCAGGTAGCCACAAAGTAGGCGGGTGATCTGAAGCATTCTCGCGTCATCCTCCCGTGCTTTTCCACAGTATTCCCCTGCGTCATGGAAACACTCTGCCCCGAATCCTGTCGATTTGATGGTCTGGGGAAACAAGTTTCTCGATTCGAGGCGGGGTGGATACAGGCTGAAACAGCTTTGTGTCAGCGTTTCAGCCGTTTCCTGCCGGATTTGGTTGCCAGCTTGGCAGGGTATAGCCGAATCTGCCACGCGGCCCGCTTGGCATGGGGCGGCGGGTCCTTCGAAATCCGGTCAATCGCGCAGGCACCGGTCAATCCGGGGCAAAAGAAAAGGGGCGCCCGATGGTGGGCGCCCCGATCCGTTGATCGCCGTAAAGCGGATCAGCAGGAGTAGTAGAGAGCGTATTCCGCGGGGTGCGGGGTGTGCTCGTACAGTTCCAGCTCTTCCATCTTGAGGGCGATGTAGCCTTCGATCTGGTCCTTGGTGAACACGTCGCCGGCCAGCAGGAAGTCCATGTCCTTCTGCAGTTCGTCGAGTGCTTCACGCAGCGAGCCGCAGACGGTCGGGATGTCGGCCAGCTCTTCGGGCGGCAGGTCGTACAGGTTCTTGTCCATGGCTTCGCCGGGGTGGATCTTGTTCTTGATCCCGTCGAGGCCAGCCATGAGCAGGGCTGCGAAGCAGAGGTAGGGGTTTGCGGAAGGATCGGGGAAGCGGGCTTCCACACGTTTCGCCTTGGGCGACTCGGTCCACGGAATACGGACGCAGCCCGAGCGGTTGCGGGCCGAGTAGGCGCGCAGAACGGGGGCTTCGAAGCCGGGGATCAGACGCTTGTAGGAGTTGGTGCCGGGGTTCGTGAAGGCGTTCAGCGCTTTCGCGTGCTTCAGGATACCGCCGATGTAGTACAGCGCTTCGTCCGAGAGGTCAGCGTACTTGTCACCTGCGAAGAGCGGCTTGCCGTCCTTCCAGATCGACATGTTCACGTGCATGCCGGAGCCGTTGTCGCCCTTGATCGGCTTCGGCATGAAGGTTGCCGACTTGCCGTAGGCCTGGGCCACGTTGTGGATGACGTACTTGTACTTCTGGATCTCGTCGGCTTGCTTGGTCAGCGTGCCGAAGATCAGGCCCAGTTCGTGCTGGCAGGACGCCACTTCGTGGTGGTGCTTGTCGACCTTCATGCCCATGCGCTTCATGGTCGAGAGCATTTCGGCACGGATGTCCTGAGCGTCGTCGATCGGGTTGACCGGGAAGTAGCCGCCCTTGACGCCCGGACGGTGGCCGGTGTTGCCCATCTCGTAGGAGGTGTCGGTGTTCCACGATGCGTCGAGCGCGTCGACTTCGAAGGAGACCTTGTTGATCGCAACGGCGTATTTGACGTTGTCGAACAGGAAGAATTCAGCTTCCGGGCCCATGAACGCCGAGTCACCGATGCCCGAGGACTTCAGGTAGGCTTCGGCCTTCATCGCGGTCGACCGGGGGTCGCGCTCGTAGGCTTCGTTGGTGTCGGGCTCGACGATCGAGCAATGGATGCAGATGGTCTTTTCTGCATAGAAGGGGTCCACGTACACGCTTTCGGTGTCGGGCATCAGCTTCATGTCCGAAGCTTCGATCGACTTCCAGCCTGCGATCGACGAACCGTCGAACATGAAGCCTTCTTCGAGGAAGTCTTCGTCGACCAGATCGGCGACGACCGTCACGTGCTGCAGCTTGCCGCGCGGGTCGGTGAAGCGGATATCGACGTATTCGATGTCCTCATCCTTGATAAGCTTGAGAACTGCGTCCTTGCTCATTCCCTTGATCCCTTCGTTTTAGAGAAGAATTTCTTACAGTGCGTCCGAGCCGGATTCACCGGTACGGATACGGATGGCCTGTTCGACAGTGCTGACGAAGATTTTGCCATCGCCGATTTTCTCGGTCTTGGCGGCATCAACGATCGCCTCGATCGCGCCGTCGACCTGATCGTCGTCCAGCACGACCTCGATCTTGACCTTGGGGAGGAAGTCCACGACATATTCGGCGCCGCGGTAGAGTTCGGTGTGCCCCTTCTGGCGGCCAAAGCCCTTGACCTCGATCACGGACAGACCCTGCACACCGACGTCCTGCAGAGCCTCTTTGACTTCATCCAGCTTGAACGGCTTGATGATCGCTTCGATCTTTTTCATGGCTGGAGCTCCTCACATGTCCACCGGAGGTCGTCAGACCACTTTCGTCTAACCGCCACAATTGACTAATGTGGAGGCGGCGACAAGAGAGCTTGACGCGAATTTTTGCAGCGCAAATCTTGGGCGCATTTGATCAAAAGTTAGGCGGAAAATGAACGGCTTTCCCGGGGGGCTGCTGACCGGCGCACAGATGCGTCAGCTGGAGCGGACAGAGATCGACAGCGGCCGCGTGACCGGTGCCCGGCTGATGGAGAGGGCAGGGCGCGCCGTGGTCGGGGCCTGCCTGCGGGCCTGGCCGGAGCTTGCCACCGGCACGCACCGTGCTGAGGTGCTCTGCGGGCCCGGCAACAACGGCGGAGACGGCTTCGTCATCGCGCGGCGTCTGGCCGAGCGCGGCTGGTCGGTCCGGCTGCGGCTGCTCGGCGACGTCACGCGCCTGCCGCCCGATGCGGCGCGGATGGCGGCGCTCTGGCGTCCGCTGGGGGCGATCCTGCCGTTGGAGGCGCCCGCGCCGGAAAAACGGCCGGATCTCGTGGTGGATGCGCTGTTCGGCACCGGTCTTGCGCGCCCGCTGTCTGGCACCGCCGCCGATCTTGTCGCTGGGCTGCGGGGCGCTCGCGTCGTGGCCGTCGACATTCCCTCGGGGCTCTGCGCCGACAGCGGGCGGGTGCTGGGGCAGGCGGTGCGGGCCGATCTGACGGTCAGTTTCCACGCCGCCAAGCAGGGCCATTTCCTGGGCGAGGGGCCAGCCTTGTGCGGCCGGCTCGAGGTGGCGGACATCGGGCTGCCGCAGGGCGCGGTGCCCGGCGCTTTGCCGCTGGCCGAACCGGACACTGAGGCGCTGTCCAAGCGGCAGGGGGCCAAGTTCGACCATGGGCATGCGGTTATGCTGGCGGGCGGCGTCGGCCATGGCGGGGCCGCGCGGATGGCGGCGCGGGCCGCGCTGCGGGTCGGGGCCGGGTTGGTGACGCTGGCCCCGCCGCCCGCGGCGCTGATCGAGAATGCCGCGCGGCTCGATGCTGTCATGCTGCACGCGCTGCGCGATGGGGCGGCGCTGACGGACTGGCTGCAGGACCGCCGGATTCGTGCCCTCGGCCTTGGCCCGGGGCTGGGGCTCGGCGCGCGGGAGGCGGGGCTGGTCGCGGCGGCGCTGGACTGGGGCGGGCCGCTCGTGCTCGACGCGGATGCGCTGACGCTGCTGTCCCGGGATGCGGCACTCGCCGCGCGGCTGCACGAGGGCTGCCTGCTGACCCCGCACCTTGGCGAGTTCCGCCGGATGTTCCCCGACCTCGCCGCGCAGTTGACGGAGCCTGCCACCTCTGGCCCGGCGGTGTCGGCCCGCGATGTGGCTGAGGCCGCGGCAGAGCGCTGCGGCGCCGTGGTGCTGCTGAAGGGGCCCGCGACAGTGATCGCGGCGCCGGGGGGCGGGGTCTGGCTCAGCGATGCCTGCTACGACCGTGCGGCGCCGGACCTTGCGACCGCCGGGTCGGGCGATGTGCTGGCGGGCCTCGCGCTCGGGCTGCTCGCCCGTGGGATGGCCCCGGCGGCGGCCGCGACGACGGCGGCCTGGCTTCATGTGGAATGCGGCCGTGCCCTCGGCCCCGGATTGATCGCGGAGGACCTGCCCGAGGCCCTGCCGGGTGTCCTGAAGGCACTGCTCGCCTGAGGCCGGTTTCGTGCGAGGGGCACTTATATAGTATAGATAGTATAGGCTGCGCTGCACAGGCGCGCCGCCGTCATCGCAGGCGTGCTCGGGATGCGAGCACGTAGCCGGTCGTGGAAAACAAAGGGGCCGCCGGGCATGCCCGGCGGCCTGTCACAAGCAAGTCCTTTGATCCGGTTCAGGCCGAGAGATCGGCCTTGGCTTCGGACGACGCCAGAATTTCCATCCCGCCGGCATAGATCGTCTGCTCCCGCTCGAACCGCAGTTCGTAAAGGCGCATCTCCGTCTCGCCGGCATCGGTGACGTAGTGCCCGTCCACGAGCCGCGCAGCCGGAATCGCCGCCTGCTTGCGGCCATAGAGCGTTTCGGCGCGCCAGTCGCGCACCAGCAGCTTCTGCCCGGCGGGCAGCAGCGTGTCTTCTTCCGGGCGGGTGTGGCCGAGAGAGCCCGCCGCGATCTTCACCGCGCGCGCCGTCACCTTGCGGACACGCATCGAGGTGATCACCGACATGCCGAAATCGCGGCTGATGATCCGGTCGCCGGGCGAGAGGAACTCCACCGGAAGCTCACCGTCCATCGTCAGGACAAGCGTCCCCGCGATCAGCCCCGCGGGGTCCGATTCTATCTGAGAGTCATCGCTGCCAGAGACGGCCTGCAAGCCGTCTGCGCGCTGTACCGTTTTCGGTTTCATGCGCTCTTCCCGTGTTGTCACTGCCTCATTATTGCCGCCAGATTACGGCAGAAATGGGCGCAATTCCAGAAAATCCCGGGGCAGCCCCCCATTTCTAACGGGTTTGCCTGGGGCGGTCGGGGGATGGTGTCGCGGTGCTGCCTCGTGATGGCCATGAAGTCATGTCCCATCTGGATACAATCCGGCCCTTAACAAATTATTGATGCCGGATCGGCTCCGTGGACCGGGCGGAGGTGGGATGCGATTTCCTCTCGCCTCCGCCGCGGCGCTTTGCTAGACAGCGCGAGCGCCGGAGCAGGCGTATGCGGGTGTGGCGGAATTGGTAGACGCACCAGATTTAGGTTCTGGCGCCTTTGGCGTGGGGGTTCGAGTCCCTTCACCCGCACCATATTGATAAGAAATAATTTTTAGACATTCTTGGTTGGTATGGCGGCGCGCGGCGCGCGGCGTTTCGCATTTTGTTTCGCACTTTCCTGTTCCGTGCTTGTTCCGTTCTCACCTCAAGAATCTCGCATCTGCTGAGCGAGCTTCGATTGCCGCTTCTGGTCAGCTCTGGCGCGATACTTCTGCACCATGGCGAGGGTTCGGTGCCCGGTCACCGCTTGGATCTGTGCGTCACTACAGCCTGCCTCGGCCAATTGCACTGCTGCTGTGTAGCGCCAACCATGGGGCACAAGGCGCTGCGCGCCGCGCATCACGCCGATCTTTTCTCTGACGGTCTCCACCGCCGCCTGCACCTGGCGCTTGCCGAGTGGCTGGGTAAGGTTCTTCGCCATGATGTAGGCGCCGCGCTTTGGCAGCGCCCTGAGGTATTCGCGTAGGCGAGCGGGGCAGTAAACCCAGACCTTCTCGCCGGTTTTCTCCTGCGCCACAGCCATGAACTCGCCGTCGAAGTCGACCCACATCATCTTGACGCAATCGCCGAGGCGCTGGCCTGTGCCGATCCCAAGCTCGTAAGCGGTGCGCGCGATATCGTGATCTGCGGCCGCATTCTCATAGGCGCGAAGTTTGGCCTCTGGCCAGGGCTCGTATTCGCCGCCCGACAGTTTCTCGATGCCTATCACCGGGTTGCGCTCGATCCATTCGAGATCCACAGCGTGGCGACAGAGTACGGAAAGGATGGCGACGCGCTCATTGGCCTTCGACCAGGTATCCTGCAGCGCATCCCGCGCCGCGAGCGCGTGCTTCCGGCGGAAGGTGCGCATGTCCTTGTCGCCGTTCTTTTCCCGGATTGCTTCGCAATGCCTTCGGTAGTTCGCCCGCGATCCCTTTGACAGCATCTTGAACGCGGGGCTGGAGTAGTAGCTGATGATCAGCGCATTCCACGTCGTCTTGGCTGGTGCGCTCCGCTTTCCATTCCGCGCCGACCAATATTCGATCGAGAACTCCTCGCTGTCTGGATTGTCCGGCAGGCGGTGTCGAAACTTGCCTTTCCGAAAATAGATGTACTGCCGCCCCTTGACGGTCTTGAACTCGAGGTAGGGCAGGTCGGGGCGTTTCATGTTTCGAATTCGTCTCCGTCGTTGACGTTCGCGCCGGTCAGGGCTGCGCGCAGGGTGTCGACCGGCCAGCGCTTGATTTTGGGTGTCAGGTGTACAGGTCGCGGGAGGGCGCCGGCATCCACCAATTGCATGAACTCAGTCAGAGCAAGGGACAGCATGAACGCCGCCTCTTTCTCCGTCACTGCAAGCTTTTCACGGCGGGCCATCTTAGCGCGCTTCCTTTCGCGGTGCGTTCATTGGGCGCCTCCAGCCTCATGATGGCGGCCCTTCATTCCGCCTTGCCTCCGATCTCCGGGAGCATGGGCAGCACGTTGTTGCCGTACTCGGCGAAAAGTTTTGCCGTCTTCAGTTGAAGGTCCGCATTCCCCGTGATCGGGTTTGCGATCGACACCATGGCGTCGGCGCGCTTCACTTCGATCTCCAGCTGCTCGGCGCTCATGTCGTCGACCGAGAGGCGCTCCATCTGTGCGAAGAGGTGGTTGTTCAGGTCAGACAGTTTGTTCTTTATGTCAGTCTCCTGTCATCCGTCGCTGCCCCGGTGGCGGGTGGCGGGTGGCGGGCTCAGAACCATAGGGCCACGAGGGTCGCGGCGAGGCTGCCGGAGGTAATGAGCGCGGTGGCAACCATCCATCGGGTGATAAGCGTCGCGATGTCCGGCTGGCGGGCGGGGGCGGAACGGGGCCTCATGCCGCGTCGCCCCCGTAATCGCCGTCGTCTGGGGGAGTGAAGTCGAAGAGAGGCAGCGGCCCACGCCGGCGCGCCAGCATCGACATGGCGGGCGCAGGCGGCGCGATCATTGTGGGGCCCGCCGAGGGGTGGCCGGTTTCGATCCGCGCCAGGCGCTCAACCGTGATGGGATGGCCCTGCTGCTCTTTCAACTGGAGCCAGGCGTCGGTGATCAGGGCGGGCTGTCCGAGGTATTTTCCTGCGTGCAGGACGCGACTGCGGGCCGTGAGGACGTGAATGTACGATTGCATAGTGCCTCCATCGGTGGATGAAGATTTTTAACACTATGTAAAACTGTGGATCAAGAATAATTTTATATAAAGTAAATTCTGACTGGGTTGACGTTGGGGATGTGTGTCAACTCTCGGGTGGTGGTGCGCTCCGCACGAGCTTTGCGGGCCAGTGAAGTTCGATCGGGCCTGCCCAGAGAAGTTCGATATCGTGCATCGAGTTTTGGCGGTCGGTCGGGGCGATGAGGTGGAACGTGTCTGGGCGGTCGGCACGTATCACGCGGCGGAGCCAGAAGTTTCCGTTTCGATCGGCGCAGACGGACAGCTTGTTGATGGCGTCGCTCGGCACCCCGAGGCGTCTAGGGAAGTCGAAGAAGAGAATGTCCCCTGCGCTGTAGGGGGTGTCGGTCATCCGCTGGCCCACCTTTACCGCGGCAACACCTTCGGCGGGCAACTCCAACGGGCAGCTCACGTATTCCATCCCGCCCTTCAAGAAGAACTTGTCGAGCTCTTTTGGGTTCGCCGCCTTCAGGCGCTCGTGATTGCTGGGGAGAAAGATCTCCGCGTCCTCGATGAGTTCGCCGATCACTTTGATCGCTGCCCTGTCTTCTTCCAGCAAGGCTGACACGGGGACCTGAAAGATATTCGCAATGCCTTCCAAGTAGGTCTCATTCATCCGGCGCTTGCCGGTTTCGAGCCCGTTGTAGAGGCCTGTCGAGATGTTGAGCAGTTCAGCCATGTGTTCCTGGCTGAACCCGGCGGCCTTGCGGCGCTGGCGAATGTTGAAGCGCATGGGTGGTCAATGCCTCCCTTCGCGCTGCCGCGCCATCGACTCTATGTAAAATGTCTTCTCAAAAGAATATACATAATGTAAATGATTCGACATGGAGCTGCGTAACCTCATCCAGAACAGCCCGCTGACACGGGCCGAGATTTGCCGCCGGGCCGGTTTCTCCCGTTCGTACCTGTCGCTTCTTGAAGCGGGGGAACGCCGGGTTGGCCTAAGCAAGGTGTCTGCCCTGGCAGACGCCCTCGGCGTTGGGGTCGGGGACCTGAGGCCCGATCTGGCCGAGCTCCTCGGACCGCACCAGCCACTGGCTGGGGAAGGGAGGCAGGTGTGAGGCGACCTAGTGTCATTGCCTGCGCAACTCCTGTTTGGCGCTTCCGTGGAGCTGAAGTGTCGTTGACCGGTCCCGTCCGGTTTAGCGGGGCTCCGCGGTTGGCGCGCGCGGGACCTATCGCGGTGCCCTGCATCATTCATCAAACAAACCAGAACCCGAAGGAAAAGGCGTTTCCATGCAGCCGATGATCGCAGCTCAGATGTTCCGCAATTTGGTCAGGCAGGCGCAAGGCAAAGAGGCGGCGGCGGCCATGATCTCTTCGGCTGTGGGGCATTCGATCAGCATCGGGTCGCTCAGCCGGATCGAGCACGGAAACGCGGAGGTGCCACTTCTGTGGGCCTGGGCGTTGATGGACGGTACGGGGAACAGATGCTTCGACGAGTATCGAGTGCAAACCGAGCCTCCACCCGGCGACGCCTGTCCCTACGAACTCATAGGGGAGACCTCGCGCGAACATGGCGAGTCTCTGGAGGCCAGTCTCCGCGCGGCGCGGTCCGAGACTGCGCAGGACTGGGCTCAGGCCGCGGTCGAACATCGCGAGGCGGCGGACAAGCATGCCGCCATGGCGGCGCTCTGCGAGGCGCGTTCAACCGGGCCGGTACCCTTGCGGGGGCAGGGCGGATGAGCGCGCGCGATGATCTCCTCGGACGCCCTCCGAAGATGCGCCAGCTCACCGCGCGCGATCCGGATGCGTCCGTGCCCTTGGCTCGCGACGTGCGCGGTGACCGGACCATCGTCCATGTGCCCGTCCGTGCGATCGTGAGCGGGGAATTCAGTCGCAGCCCGGTCACGCTGCCCACCGCGCCGTGGGAGGGTCCACCGTGACCCGGCAACGCAAGACCCTCGGCGGGACCCGCCGTACCAAGCCCCCGGAGAGGGGCAGTGCGCGGGGCCTCCCGGCCCCTCCGACCGGCGGGGTGCCCGCCGAGGTGGCCGGTCATCACTCACGGGCGCCGACCCGGAGGGCAGCATGACGGCCGCGCCGCTGACGATTGCGCGCCGCCTCGTGCTGCCCTTCGGGCACCTGTGGCTGGAGCTGGTCGCTTCGGAGTGCGGTGCCCGGAGGTGGGCGCTGCGGGTCAGCGACCTGTCGGCCGACATGCCGGGCCCGGCGGGGCCGCCGATCGCCTCTGGGGCGGTCGATGATGAACTCCGTCATGACCTCGTGGGCCTCGGCCCGGCGGTCGAGGCGTTCCTGAGCGAGGTTGGATGATGAGAGAGGCACATGAGCGGGCCGACGTGGTGGAATTTGATCCCCGCAAGCCTGAGCTGGAGGCGGCCGTCGGCCCGGGCAGGCGCATGCTCGGGGTCACGGAATGGGAGCGGGCGCGGTTCGAGATGCTGGAGATGGTCCGCTCCGACGTGACGCTGAAGCTCTTCCCGATGGTCCTGCTGCACGCGCTCGCATTCGACTACACCCAGCGCAAGACCCTTCGCTGCACGCCCTCGTTCCGGCAGCTCGGCGCACAGTTTGACAAGTCGGACGACACGGTCAGGCGGGCGGTAAGAGACTTGGTCGAGGGGGAGTGGATCGTCCACGTTCCGGGCGAGCATCGGGGCTCCAGCAGCAGCTTCGGGTTCCTGGTGAGCACCCGGCTGGTGCGCGTGTGGCGTGGACGTCAGCTTCCGGTCTATGGGCCGGAAAGGGGGGCAGACATGCTAGCCTTTAGCGGCCCGAAAGGGGGGCATCCATGCAACCCTGAGGCCGGAGAAAGGGGTGCAAATTTGCGCCGAAAGGGGGGCAAAACTGCCGCGCCCTATAATAAGGATAAACCATGGAAGAACCATGGAGCGCGGGCGGGCGCGCGGGCGCCCTCCGACAACCCCATGGTCATCGCCGCGGCGGCGCGCGCTGTCGCCGCATTCCGCGAAGGCCGCATGCAGGCCATCGCCGACGAGCAGCCATGGGTTCGGGATCACATCATCGCAGCGGACCTGCTCACGCCGGACGAGCGTGCGGCAGCCGGGCTGAGCTGAGAAGGGGCAAGCCATGACCGACGAGCAGACCACCACCGAAACCGCCCGCGGCCGGGTCCGGCGCATGCTGATCGAGCCCGCGATCGAAGCCGGCATGCGGTTCAAGAAGGGCACGCCCGAGGCCGAGCAGAAACGCGCGCTTGACCGGATTTGCGATGACCTGGCCTATCTCGGTGACGCGGCCCTGGCAGCGCTTCTGGAATGGCTGCTGCGCAATGGCGAGGGCTCGGCGCGTTGTTTCTGGCCGAAGCCCGTCTCGCTGATCGGCGTGGCGCACAGCTACGAGCCGCGCCGCCTTGAGGAACTGCCCCGGGCCGCGAGCTGGTTCGCCTCGCGCGCAGGTCTCGCTGCGCTGCAAAACGGCAACCTCGTCGCGACCTTCCTGTGGTGGGAGAAGCGGCTGCGCCCTCCGCGCGACGAACGCGAGCTGCGCATGATCACCGAGCGGAGCGAGACGTTGGTCCGCATGGTCGAGGTGACCGAGGACAAGCTGCACCGGGGCTTCGAGCCTGGCGCCCATGCCCGCGAGGAGCTGCGCTGGTACCGCGGCCTCGAAGCCCGGGCGCGGGCCATGGTGCAGGCGGGCATCGACAAACGGCAGGCCGAAGCGGGGGACGCGGCATGAGCGCGCTCCGCAAGGACCAGGTGATCTACGTCTCCCGCCTCGGGACGGCGCAGGTGGGCCGACTTCCGCTTGCGGCTAACGAGGCAACGGCGGCCTCGATCGCCGCCGTACTGGCGGCCGCGGCGCCGCCCGAAGGCGTCTGCCCGGCCATGCCGGTGGCCCCGGCGCGCGGGCCCATGGTGGCCTTCATGCCTCGCCACACCGAGATGACACCTGCCGGGCCTCGCGTGCGGCGCGATGGCTGGGTTGATCCCGAGAGCGGGGTCATGTTCAGGGCAGCGCGGGTGGCCGATGCCTTCGACGTGATGAGGCGGCAGGCCCAGAACCGGCACCGCGCGCTGGTGGCAAAGGCAGAAGAGGCCAGGCAGCCGGTGCCGATCTTTCAGCCGCCGTTCACGGTGGGCCAGATCGAGGTGGGCCGCGAGTACGCCGCCCTTGTCGAGCGCTGTGCCTCCTCGGGCGTGAAGTGCTCCTCGCTGGAGGCACTGCACGTGTCGGGCAGTGGGGGAGGTGATCGCGAGGTGGCGATGTTGCGGGACTTCCAGCGGCTGCGGGTCTTCGAGCGTCGGATCGGCGGCGGGCTGGCCAAGGCGGTGCGCCGTATCCGGCCGGGTGGGGCAGAGAAGCGCAAGGCGATCTTTGACCAGGCGCTGGTGGACCAGGTCTGCGTCGGCGGGATGACCATCAGCGAAGTGCTGCGGCTGCACGGGTGGGCGGTGGATCAGAGGAGCATTGACGCTTGCCGGTCGTCACTATGCTCTGCCTTGGATCGCATGCGGGGATATGAGTTGAAGAAAGTGTTTTGCTGATCAAGGTCGCGTCAGAACCGCTGCGGTGGGTGGGAATAGGGGCGCTTCAATGTAGGGCGCGCCACGCTCCTTGCGATTGATGCCTAAGCTGGATTGACGAGCTGGCACGGCATCCAGCCAAGCAGAGCCGATTATGCAAGTTGGCCTTGTGGAAAAACTCAACAGCCACCTGCACGCAACGCTTCTCAACGTTCACCTGTTCACGGTCCAATGCGGCGCCCGGCAACAGACCGCGGCAGGGCCTATCGGTCTTTACCATCTGCCACCGGATTACGTACTCGACGAATTCACTCGCAGCAATTCAGTTATTGGTCTCTGGAGGGTCAATCGCTGATCGGCGCAATTTGCAAGGTCGATTTCCGCAAGCTCCTGGTCAGTTGGCCCGCCTCTTAAGCGAAGAAGCAGGGAAAGCGAAACTTTGGCACTTCCAAGTGAGAAGTTCATCGCCTACGTATGCTTGGCGCAACTCCGCGCGATGTAAGTCTTTGGGGACTATAATGTTATTTGCCACGAACCTGAGCGGGACCCTTACGGTTTCCGGTGCTGCGGCGGTGTCGAACTCGTACCGTCAGGTGACGATCGAGAGCTTTTCTTCCGGCATTACAGTGGAAGATAACAACTCGATTGGTACCGTAATCCCGGTGGGTGGCTCGACGGTCATGCCGCAAGTGATCGACGCGAGGGGGGTCACTGGAGCAGGGGTTTTAATTTACGACGTGAATTACGCCGACAGTGTTCTGCACGGGTCGTACCAGAGCGACTATGTCTATGCGCTAGGCTCCGGAGCCGACAGCCTCTACGGCTATGGTGGTGACGATACCATGTTCGGATACGACGGAAATGACTACCTGGACGGCGGGAACGGCAACGACAGCCTTTCTGGCGGCGATGGCGATGACCTGATGATTGGTCAGGCGGGTAATGATGTGTTTGACGGTGGCGATGGGACGGACACGATTGTCTATGGTGGCAACCGCTCCGAATACGAAATCACCGTCGTTAACGGCCAGTTTCAGATTTCGCATGCTGGAGGTTCAGGGGCTGAC
>NZ_JAIUZP010000003.1 GCF_020171315.1 Pseudooceanicola nanhaiensis
GGAGCCGACAGCCTCTACGGCTATGGTGGTGACGATACCATGTTCGGATACGACGGAAATGACTACCTGGACGGCGGGAACGGCAACGACAGCCTTTCTGGCGGCGATGGCGATGACCTGTTGATTGGTCAGGCGGGTAATGACCAGATATTGGGAGGCGATGGGGACGACTTTATTGCCGGTAATGCGGGCATGGATACTCTGGATGGCGGCACTGGCATTGATACAGTCGATTACTCCGACGAGACCGGCGGCGGGTTCTTCAATCTCGTCAGCGGCGTGGTGGAGCTTTCCTCCGGCGGTGGCACAGTCATCGAAAGCGCCACGAACTTCGAGAACCTCCTGGCCACCTCGGGCGACGACACAATCTTCGGCACCACCGGCAACAACGTGATTGCCGGCGGCGCCGGGGATGACGAGATCGCCGGGCGCGCGGGCAATGACTCGCTGGACGGCGCCCTCGGCGATGACAGCCTTGCGGGCGGGGCCGGGAACGACACGCTGATCGGCGGCTCGGGCGACGATACCCTTGAGGGGGGCGACGACCGCGACCTGCTCATCGGGGGCAACGACACCGATCGTCTCTTTGGCGGGGCCGGGGCCGATACGCTGCTTGGCGAAGCCGGGAAGGACTGGATCTACGGCGGCGCGGGCGACGACAGCGCCGAGGGCGGCTATGCCAACGACAAGCTCTTCGGCGAGGACGGCGACGACGTGCTCTCCGGCGACGGCAACGACGACACGGTCGATGGCGGCCTCGGGGCGGACACGGTTCTTGGCGGTGACGGCAACGACCTCGTGCGCGGCGGCGCGGGCTTCGGCTGGGACCTCGTGGAGGGCGGCGCGGGCGATGATCGTCTGATCGGCGGCGCGGGCAAGGACACGATGATCGGCGGCGCGGGCAATGACAAGATCAACGGCGGCGGCGCGGCGGACCTCTTCATCTTCGCGGATGGGTTCGGCAATGACACCCTGGTGAACTTCGACAGCCTCGATGCGGAGCAGATCGACCTCTCCGCCGTGACGGAGATCGCGAGCTTCGCAGACCTGCTGGCCAACCACCTGAGCGATGTGGGCGGCAACGCCCTGATCTCGGCCGGGGCCGACAGCATCCTGCTGGCCGGGATCGCCGTCTCCGACATCGGCGTCGGACTGGCCTATTCGGCGGATGATTTTCTCTTCTGAGTGTCTGACGCCACCTAACAAGAAAGGCCCGCCTCGGTTTCAGGGGCGGGCTTATGCATCACGAGGCAGCGATGTCTGCGCTGCTGTGGGCGACTTTAGCGATCCGCGCCGTGCTACGATGCATTTTGAGGATCTCGCGCCCGACAGCCCAAGGCTGAACCCTGTCTTGCTCAGCCCCAATGGTAAACAGCCGTTCCACGCAACTGAATCGCGGTGTCATAGGCACCCCTCGACGGCAGCGATGCGCCGCCTCAGGGGCTTAGCAGTCCTTGAGGCAACGGTCGGCCAAACGAAGGAAGCGATTTCGGCTAAAGGAGCCGATACCGGCATCTCGCCCGACGTAAGCGGCCCACAGCGGTCATCCATGGCGACCGTCAGGGCCGAATCGCAGCGTCTTCGAACCGGTCATTCGTGCAGGCCGCAGCATTTTGAACGATCCAGGGTCGGCAGTGCGGAAAAATCTGCCGCCCGCAGTTGCCGACCCCGGCGCAGGATAAGTATGTCCGGAGAAAGGGTTATGGCGCTCGCCAGCTGATCTATCCAACAGGGCCGCGCAAAAAAGCAAAAAAACTTGATCGGTGCACAAGGCTCCGTCATCCTGAGCAGAAGGGCATTCAACCTGGGGTTGATGGGCGCACAAGGCACCGTCATCCTGAGCAGAAGGGTATTCTACTTGGGGAATGTCAGCTGAACCTAAAAGGGCGGGGTGTCCCCAAGCATTAAAGCTGGAGCCATCAAGGGAGACCTGACTATGCCAACGATGAAAGCTGTTGCCGAGAACGATCCCATTAGTGAACCCGTTGGGTCAATTATCGGAAGGCCGGCCATTTTGTTAGCGGGATTCGCCCGGGGGCAAGATAAAAGCAACGATCTTGTTGCGTTGATCGTCCATGGCGAAGGCAGTGACGAACTGCGTGTTCAGACCTACAGGGTCAGGCAGAACCTCGGCACCATTTCAAGACTGCACGGAGGCACGCCATCTGGAGACATCGAGGGATCCCCCGGCGCAGCGCTCACAAAAGACTGGTTGGTGACCGCTGCGCATGGCGAAAATTCCGGACGCTTGTTTCTTATCACTTGGGACATGACTTCAATGGGAGCGGAACGGAAAGGAGACAGCGGTACCCAATTCGGACCACCAGGAGGAACCGCAGACATTGCCTATCTCGGGGGAACAAAGGCGGTTGTCGCTTTGAAGGATGCGGACGAAAACCTGAGGGTGATCGTCTTTGATGCAAAAAGCGGCGGTGGCGGCATTGTACGTCACGATGGGGACGCCGCAGGGAAAATTCTGGACAACCCGTCAATTGCAGCTGCGGGTCCGGTCATGACCGGTAACGGTCTGCAAACGCCCGCATTGAATTTCGGTCCGTCCTTTGTTGTCACGGCGATCAAGGCCAACGACGGGCGGCTCAAGCTCATCTGTTGGGAGGTTGGAGGCAACAATATCTCCCGCCGCGGCGACAGCGGCAACGCCGGTCCGGAGATCACCGGCCGACCGGCCATTGCAGGTTGGCTCAAGCAAAGCTTGGTCGTCACGGCCTATATCGACGCCGACGGTGACGCCCTCCGGGTGCAGGCCCATCAAGTCAAGAGCGACGGCAGCCTAGTGCGGACCGGGAGCGGTATGGCAACCAAGACGCCCGAGCACGGTCGGTATAGCAATACGCCGTCAATTGCCTTTGTCCGCGGCGATGCTGGCGGCGGTCAGATAGCCACGGCCGTGCGAACCACTTCGGGAAGGTTGCGTGTCGACACTTGGAGCGTCTCGGACAGCGGAACTCTGACCTCAATTGCGCACGGTGTCTATGACAGGACGGATCGAAAGATCGAAGGATCACCGTCGATATGTTCGGCGGTGATCGGCGATAGTTCGCCATTTGCCATCGGTTACTATGCAGCGGCGCGTTTGGCAGGGTCGAATCGCCCGACGCTCACCAAGTGGATAATCGATCCGAACTGATGCCAAGGGCCGACTTAGATTCTGTCCCGGAGCTTTCTCTAGGCTCAGGACACATAACCAGAGCAGCACAGTAGCGGCGAGAGCGACGGCTGAGAGGAAGACCTTCGGGCATCTGTCGTAGCGGGTCGCTACGCGTCGCCAGTCCTTGAGCCTACCGAACATGATCTCGATGCGGTTGCGCCGCTTGTATCTCCGCTTGTCGTATTTGACTGGGATCTTGCGCGCCTTGCGGCCTGGAATACAGGCCCTGATCCCCTTGTCCTGCAAGGCTTCGCGGAGCCAATCGGCATCATAGCCTCGGTCAGCAAGTAGCCACTGCGCAGCTGGCAGACCGCCCAGAAGGGCTGCCGCGCCAGTGTAGTCACTCACCTGACCGGCAGACATGAAAAACCTGATCGGGCGTCCCTTCGTGTCGGTCACCGCGTGGAGCTTGGTGTTCATCCCCCCTTGGTGCGACAGATCAGGCGCCCGCACCCCCCTTTTTACTCCGCAGGCTTGAGGCCGTGCGGTGCGCTTTCAGGTAGGTCGCATCAATCATGATCGTCGTCGGCTCCACCGCTTCGGCCGCCAGCCCCTCGAATATTCAGGCGAATACCCCCATGTCGCTCCACCGCTTCCAGCGGTTGTAGAGCGTCTTGGGTGGACCGCATTCCTTCGGTGCATCCCGCCAGCGCAACCCATTACGGTTGATGAAGATTATCCCTTTCAAAACACGACGATCATCGACCCGTGGGCGGCCATGGTTCTTCGGAAAGAACGGCTCGAGACGTGCCATCTGCTCGTCGCTCAGCCAGAAAAGATTACTCACCACACCCTCCTACAGTTGGAGAGCGTGAATCACGCCGCCAGTGGCGCCGCAAGCCGACTAATGGGTCCTGAGCCTAACACTCCTTTGAGTAATTGCGCCGATCCCATCTAAAGCTCGCCTCAACCCACAAACTCTGCTGCGACTGCAAGACGTGGGCTCACGGATGAGCGCTTAAGGCTCGGTGCGCGTTGCGGCGATGCAAATCAAACATCGACCGTGGTCTGCTCTGAATGTCGCCTTCATCTTGATTGGACGATCGGATTGTCGCCTCGGCGAAGGTCCGCAATCCGCCCCTACCGACGGTGGTCGCTTCCGGCCCTTACCGGACCTTCGTGCGAAACGCGGTGGATGACCGGTTCCTGCGCTTCGCTGCCGTTCGTCCAGGACGCAGCTAACGACCGCTCTCCGCCCCTTTCCGACCAGGACTGCTCGCGGCCCCTACCGGTCTTTCAAAATGGCAAACAACGCTGCAACGCAGCTCCACGGAACCTGCCATTCGTGCTTGCCGCAGCAGTTTGGGCGACCAGAGGTCGATTGCGCGGCCAAAGCCCTCGTTGCCGATGTGCGGTTGAGCAGATGCCGATCGGGTCAGTCTGTTGGCCCAGACCTGGCACCTTCCGTGATCCAAAAAGAGTTTTGTGGCCCGCAGATCATTCTCTACCACTATAGGAGAGTCGTCTCTCGAGGGAGAAGACATGCCGTTTAAGGACTTTCCGATCTGGACCCGCCCACGGCACCATCTGGACATCGAGGGCGGCGCAGGCAACCACGCGCCTTGGGTCGAGCTATTCTACGACCTCGTTCACGTTGTGACGATCTTCCTGCTCGGCAACTACCTGTCGCATCACCTCGACTGGGCCGGGTTCTGGACATACACTTTCATCTTCATCGCGATCTTCTTCGCAAGGACCGACACCCGACGGGAAGGACAGTGGCATGTCTCCAACGTCAGGAACCTGCTGAAGCGGGTAAACGAGGGATTGCGGACGTGACCCACTCAGCACAGGAAGTGATTGAGCACTAGCAGCGGGGGCACACGTCCTCCCAGACCTGTCAGCCTTCCTTGGGGGCTGGCCTGAACAGAGATCTCCAGTCGGTCGCACTTGGCTTAGAGCTCTCCCACTGCTTTTCTATATTGTTCTCGTCGGCGATCGCACGATCAAGTGCGTCGATATGAGCCTGCACCCTTGCAAACTCATCCATCATGCCGTCGATATCTTCGGCCTCAGAGAGCCCTTCGACCAAAGCCCGGCGCGCCAAGACCCGAGCCCAACGGACTTTGTGAAGCTCAAGGACCGGCGCGGGATTGCGACTGACCACAACTATACACCTCAAAACAAGGTCCAAACATATTCAGCGCCCCGAAAATATTCAATATGCGCGCATATAACTTCATAGCTTTTGATGGCGCATCGCGGCCCCCCCCGTCAGATCGGAGACCGCTTCAGGGGAGCGGGTCACAGGATCGCATTCGGAGTTTGCTACCACCCGCGCCGGAATTCTTACAATTCTGGCCTGCGGCTGCGATGAAACGCCACGCTTTGCCATTTAACTTTTCATCCCCTCACTCCACCCCTGCGCGAGGGTCTCTCAACCTATCAGGGAATAAGGTATTTTCGTGACCCTGATAATTTTGCAGAGAATCGTGTTAGCCAGTACATGGGTGTTCAACCTGAACCTTTAGCGCCCGCGTGCCAGATGGAATTTCGTAGCGGGCCCCCACGTCCGATCTATCCGGTACGGTACTGGCCCGCCCGGCTAACCGAGGCGGGCCCTTTTCGCTTGAACTCACCATTTTCTCGGGCTCCGTATCGGGCGGCCTGACATTACCTGCGTTTTCGGACCCATTTTCGGGCACTCCCGTCGCGTTCAAGCGGAACCACAAGGCCCTCACGCTGCAGACGCCTCAGCATGCTCCTCGCCAAACTGCCATCGACCTGCAGAAGTTCGCTTACGTCTTCCTGGGTTTGCGGCTCAGAGAGTGCTGTAAGAAGTGTGTTTTGGCGGCTCGAAGATGATCTCTGCCTAACGCCTGGATCTCGTTTGGGTTGCATTGGTCTCGCCCTCGTTTTTCGCCATCTATGGTCGTCCTGAAAAGTGTGAACCCTAGCTCGCCTAGAAGTTGCAATAATTTATCAGTATGATAAAGTTACAAGTCGTAGCATCTTGTACTTTGCATGTGTTTCCCGCACGGCGTCGATCGACGCAAGGCAATCATCCTCGGCATTAGCTGAAGCGGCAGCTAATCGCTCATAGATTGTACCGGGCGTGCTTGAGAGGTTCATGAGCCACTGCTGATCTGTGGTCTGAAGCGGCAGGTGTCGGTGGCAGTCAAGCTCGAGTGTCGACGTAGTAATCCGACGAATGCTTCGCGCTCGGCATGCTCATGCTGCTTAAAAAGCTGGTTTGCGGTTGGGGCGGTTACAGCATCAGAGCCCCTCGAGCGCCTTCAGCCGACGCATCTCGTCCGGCAGCAAACCGTCGTATCGCGTCTTCCAATTGAAGTAGGTCGCCTGACTGATGCCTGGCTTGCGGCGGCGCAGAAAAAACCTCGACCTTGTTCCGCTCCGAATGTCGGCTTCCACCTTTGCTGGGCGATCGCATCGTTGCCACAGCGAAGGTCCGGAATCCGCCCTTCGTGCCGGTGCTTGGCTTCATGCTGAGACTTACACGACCTTCCGCAAAGAGCTGCTTGCGAGTCCCTGGCGCGATGCCCTTGAGGTCCTCCCCGCCCACTGAACATGCGTTTACCCCCTGCTTATGGTATGGTCGGGCCGTCGCTCAGAGGAGAGGGTGGCGGAAGGAGGACCCATGCAACAGATGAACATCGCCCAACAGGCGTCCGCGCTGCTGCGCGCCCATGGCCCCGCGGCCGAAGCGGAGGCTGCTGCGCGCATCCGGGCCTGCGAGGCCGAGAGCCGGGAAGACGAGGCGGAGGACTGGCGTAAAATCCAGCGCGTTATCAGGGAGCTGCGGCAGTGATCGCTGCCGGGCGTAAATTAGCCCCTTGACGGTTAGCCTAACCAGATCTTACCCATAGGGCATCATCACGAACTGCGCCCGGAGCTGAGCACCAGCTGCCGGGCGTTTTCATGTCCGGCCGCTGGCTGGCGCTTTTTCAGGACATCTCATGGGACGACTTTCCGGTCGTGGCGTCGGCGGGCGCCTCGGGCGTCAACCTGCGCGCCTGATCGTGCCATCCACCGAAGCGGAGCGGTCGAAGCAACGCGCGGCGATCATGCCGGGCCGCGCCTTCTACAACACCAAACGCTGGAAGCAGCTGCGCCTCGAGGTGCTCCGGCGCGACGGCTTCACCTGCCAGCAGACCGGCGTTCGGCTGACAGGGAAAGCGCCTGCGCCCAACAGCCCGGTCGTGGATCACATCCGCCCGCACCGCGGAGACGCGGCTCTCTTCTTCGATCCGGCGAACCTGCAGTCGGTCAGCAAGGCCTGGCACGACAGCGAGAAGCAGCGGCAGGAGAAGGCCGGCTGGCTCTCGGACGGGCTCTGACCCCGCGACGGCGGGGGGCGGGTCCAAACTTCACAGCCTTTGGCGCGGAAGCCCCGTGCCCCCCTCACTTGGAGATTTTTTTCCCATGGCTCTGGAATTTGACCTGCTGGGCGATCCGATCAATCCCAAGCGGGGCGAGAAGGGCCGCAACGAACATCTGCCGACGGCGGAGAATGCCAGCAAAGTCAGGACGTTGCTCCTGACTGGCTTGACGCTTTCGCGCATCGCGGAGGAGATGGGCATCTCGGCGCCCACGCTTCGGAAGCATTATTTTCAAAACGGCAAGATCAACCGGACGCATGCCCGGGAGATGGCGCTGGCCGAGGCCCGGGCGAAGAACATGCTCCAGCTCCAGAAGGCGGCCGACGCGGGCAACGTCTCGGCCATGAAGGAGCTGCGCCAGATCCTCGATAGGGAACAGCAGGCAGCCCTCGATGCGCAATACCGCCGCGAGGCGGAGGCCGGCGGTAAAGCGGTGCCGAAGGGCAAGAAGGAGGCCATCCAGGCCGCGGCCATGCAGGCCGAGGAAGAGCTGGACGACTTCTTTGATACCGAGACCAGGCACTGACCATGGCCTTCGATTTCTCGTGCCCGGACTGGGAAGAGAAGCTGAAGAGAGGGGAGACGCCGATCCCGGAGCTTCCGCTCAACGCGGCGCGCGCCAAGCGAGCGGTGAACTTCTTCAACGGGCTCCAGCTGCCGGATGTGCCCGGCCAGCCCAAGCTGGCGGAGGCGGCGGGGGAGTGGTTCCGCGACATCGTGCGCACCGCCTTTGCCTCGGAGGACCCGGAGACGGGCCTGCCGCTGGTCAACGAGGTCTTCGCGCTGGTGCCGAAGAAGAACTCCAAGACCACCTATTCGGCGGCGCTGGGGCTGACGGCGCTGCTGCTCTGGGACCGGCCCAACGCGCAGATGCTGATCCTCGGCCCGACGAAGAACATCGCGCAGCGGTGCTTTGACCAGGCGCACGGGATGATCAAGGCGAACCCGAAGCTGAAGGCGATCTTCCATGTGCAGGATCACCTGAAGACGATCACCCGGATCAAGACCGGCGCCACGCTGGCGGTGAAGACCTTCGAGATGGGCGTTGTCACGGGCGAGATCCCGGCGCTGACGATCGTCGACGAGCTGCACGTCATCGCGGCCCGGTCCTTCGCGGAGCGGGTGATCGCGCAGATCACCGGCGGCATGGTGACCAACCCGCATGCGCTGCTGGTCTACATCACGACGCAGTCGGACGTGCCCCCGATGGGGGTCTTCAAGACCAAGCTCGACTTCGCGCGGGGCGTGCGGGACGGCAAGATCACCGAGGGCGTGCGCATGCTGCCGGTGCTCTACGAGTTCCCGGAACGTGTCCAGCTCGCGAAGGACAAGCCGTGGCGCGACCCGGCCCTCTGGCCGATGGTCACGCCGAACATCGGGCTCTCGGTCAACCTGGCGATCCTGAAGGACCAGTACGCGGCCCGGCGGCAGGAAGGGATCGAGGCCGAGATCATCTGGGCCTCGCAGCACCTCAATATCCAGATCGGGATGGGGCTGCACAATGACCGCTGGATCGGCGCCGACTACTGGGCCGAGGCCACGGTGAAGGGGCTGACGCTCGAGGAGATGATCGCGCGCTGCGAGGTCTGCGTGGCGGGCATCGACGGCGGCGGCATGGATGACCTGCTGGGCCTGACCGTGGTGGGGCGCGAGCGGAAGACCCGGGGTTGGCTGTCCTGGTCGCGGGCTTGGGTGCACAGGATCGCGCTGGAGCGCCGCAAGAGCATCGCGCCGATCCTCGAGGATCTCGAGAAGGCGGGCGAGCTGGTGATCTGCAAACACCCCACGCAGGACGTGGATGACCTCGTCTCGCTGGTGGGCAGCCTCCACCGCGCCGGTGTCCTGCCGAAGAAGGCAGGCGTGGGGCTCGACCCGGAAGGCGTGGCGGCGATCGTCGATGCGCTGGAGCTCGACGGGATCCCGACCGAGATGCTGGTGCCGGTGAGCCAGGGGTACCGGTTGAATGGCGCGATCAAGGGGGCCGAGCGCAAGCTCTTCGACGGCTCTCTGCGTCACGCCGACCAGGCGCTCATGACCTGGTGCGTCGGCAACGCCAAGACCGAGACCCGCGGCAACGCGGTGATCGTGACCAAGGCGGTCAGCGGCTCGGGTAAGATCGACCCGCTGATGGCGCTCTTCAATGCCGTCTGGCTGATGAGCCTGAACCCGGCCGCGACGGCGCGGATGGATGACTACTTTGCGGCACTGGAGGCCTCGACTTGAAGCTGAAGCACTGGATCAAGTCGGCCTTCACGCGTCCCGTGACGCTGACCGACGCAGAGAGCTGGCGCCCCTCGGGGCAGGTGGCCGACAGCGGCGAGATCGTCAGCGACAGCACGGTGCTGGGCCTCTCGGCGGTCTGGGCCTGCACCAACCTGCTGGCGGGCTCGATCGGCTCACTGCCGGTGATGACCTACCGGACGACGGAGGAGGGCCGGGAGCCCGCGCGCGACCACGCGCTCTTCCGGCTGCTCCATGACAGTCCCAACTATGATCAGACCGCACTCGACTTCTGGGAGTTCGTGGCGGCCTCGCTGGAGCTCTGGGGCAATGCCTATGCGGCCGTCGAGCGCGAGAGCTCGGGCCGGTTGATTGCCTTGGTCCCGATCCGCCCGGACCTGGTCAGCGTGCGGCGGCGGGAGAGCGGCACGCTGGAGTACCGCTGGACGGAAGACGGGCAGAGCCATGTGCGCCCCGACAGCGGCGTGCTGCACATCCGGGGCTTCGGGGGCAACCCGCTGGGCGGCATGTCGACGCTGCACTTCGGACGGCAGGCCTTCGGGCTGGCGCGCGCCATCGACCGCTCGGCCGGGACCACCTTCAAGAACGGCATGCGGCCCTCGGGGGCGCTGACCTTCAAGGACTGGCTGAGCGCCGAGCAGCGCGAGATCACCAAGACGGTGCTGGTCGAGACCTTCGTCGGCGCGCAGAACACGGGCCGACCACTAGTGCTCGAGGGCGACACGACCTGGACGCCGCTGACGATCAACCCGGAAGACGCGCAGATGCTGGAGAGCCGGCGCTTCTCGGTCGAGGAGATTTGCCGCTTCTTCGGGGTGCCGCCGCACATGATCGGCCACACGGAGAAGAGCACGAGCTGGGGCACCGGGCTGGAGCAGCAGACGCTGGCCTTCCAGAAGTTCACCCTGCGCCGGCGGCTGAAGCGGATCGAGCAAGCGGTGAACAAGCAGCTTCTCAGCGCGGCCGACCGCGCGCGCGGCCTCTATGTCGAGTTCAACCTCGAGGGGCTGCTGCGCGGGGACAGTGCGAGCCGCTCGGCCTTCTACCAGTCCGGCCTCAGCAACGGCTGGCTCACCATCAACGAGGTGCGGGCGCGCGAGAACCTCGGCCCGGTCGAGGGCGGGGACGTGCCACGGCTGCAGATGCAGAACGTGCCGATCACCGAGGCGGGACAGAACATGGAGACAGGCGATGGACGCGATTAACAAGGTTGCCAACCCGGTCCTCGAGATCAAGGCGCTGAAGGAGACGGGCG
>NZ_JAIUZP010000004.1 GCF_020171315.1 Pseudooceanicola nanhaiensis
TCGATCATGGGGGACGCCAACCCGGCGGCGATGAAGCGCAAAGACGTGATCCGCATGCGTGACAGCAACGCCCACAAGGTCTACTTCGCCAACTACTCGCTGCGCGTGCTCCGTGTCCTGATGGAGCACTGCGTCGATCTGGGCTGGCGCGAGACCAATCCGGCGCGGGGTGTGGCGGAGCTCAAGTCCGAGACGGTGAAACAGCGCGAGCCGTGGCCGCGCGAACTCCTCGACGCCTTCCGTGAGACCTGCCCGCTGGCGACGCGGGAACGGCTCGTGATGGAGCTTTGCGTCTGCACCGGCCAGCGGATCGGGGATGTTCTCGAAATGCGTTGGTCCGACATTCAGGAGGGGGCAATCGTCCTCCAGCAGAACAAGACCAAGAAAGTTCTCTGGGTGCCGATCCTGCCGGAGCTACAGGCGGCGCTCGATGCCGCCCAACGCAACTCGATCTTCATGGTGACGAATGAGCAGGGGACCAACCGCTGGTCCTATCGCGGGGCGTCACATGCCGTGCGCGAGGTCCGCAAGAAGATCGGGGCGCTCGACTACGACATTCACTCATGGCGTTACAACGCGGCCTGCGAGCTGCTGGAAGCGGGCTGCGAGGATGATCTGATCGCCGCCGTGACGGGCCAGAGCCCGGCCATGGTGCTGCACTACACCAAAAAGGTTCGGCAGCGTCTGAGAGACATCCAAGCGCAGCGGATGAGAACAGAACAAAAACAGAATGTTTAGACTTTTGCTTAGACATTTTCAGGGGCTTTCGCGCGCTTCGCGTTAAGTCATTGAAAACGTTGGAGGCGAGTACCGGAATCGAACCGGTGTGCACGGATTTGCAATCCGGCGACGGAGCGAGGGGGCTGTCTGCCCCCTCTTGCGCGTGACCGCGCAATTCACCCCCGAGGATATTTGGGAACAGTGGATGAGGGCGGAGGGCGCGTGGTGCGGCGGTCCGCCCTCATCGGGGTGTCGGACGCGTCAGAGCCCCTTGGCGCGGTAGCTGGCGGAGACCCGGTCGATCGAGACGAGGTAGCCGGCGGTGCGCAGGTCGGGGACGTCGGCGCGGGCGTGCCAGACCTCGCGCATGGACTGGTAGGCCGTGCGCATCGTGTCATCGAGGCCGGAGCGGACCAGCTCCAGTTCCCCTGCCCCGCGCAGGTACTTGTCCTTGAAGCCGGGGCTCAGGGTCCAGCCGATGCCGCTGTCGCGGGACAGGCGCTCCAGCTCGTCGATGAGGAGCTGGTGGCGCGCCTCTTCCTGCCGCCGCTGCATCCGGCCGAAGCGGATGTGGCTGAGGTTCTTGACCCATTCGAAGTAGGAGACCGTGACGCCCCCCGCGTTGGCATAAAGATCGGGGATGATCACCGTGCCGCGGCTGCGCAGGATGTCGTCGGCCCCGGCGGTGATCGGGCCGTTGGCGGCCTCGATGATCAGCGGGGCCTTGATCCGGGGCGCGTTCTCCATGGTGATGACCCCTTCGAGGGCCGCGGGGATCAAGATGTCGCAGTCTTCCTCCAGCACCGTGGCACCTTCGGCGGTGTGTGTCGCATCGGGGAAGCCCGCGACGCCGCCATGGCGCACCAGCCAGTCGCGCAGCGCCGCGATATCGAGGCCCGCCGGGTTGTAGAGCGCGCCGTCACGCTCGATCACGCCGATGATCTTGGCGCCGTCCTCCTCAGAGAGGAACTTGGCCGCATGGAAGCCCACGTTGCCGAGCCCCTGCACAATCACGCGCTTGCCGTCGAGCGTGCCGGAGAGGCCGGCCTTGGCCACGTCCTCGGGGTGGCGGAAGAACTCCTGCAGGGCGTATTGCACGCCTCGTCCCGTGGCCTCGACCCGGCCCGCGATGCCGCCGGCGTTCAGTGGCTTGCCGGTGACACAGGCGCGGGCGTTGATGTCGGTGGTGTTCATCCGGGCATATTGATCCGCGATCCAGGCCATCTCGCGTTCGCCGGTGCCCATGTCGGGGGCGGGCACGTTCTGGGCCGGGTTGATCATGTCGCGCTTGATCAGCTCGTAGGCGAAGCGGCGGGTGATCCGCTCCAGCTCGTGCTCCTCCCAGTCGCGGGGATTGAGGCAGAGCCCGCCCTTGGAGCCGCCGAAGGGGGCCTCCACGAGGGCGCATTTGAAGGTCATCAGGGCCGCCAGCGCCTCGACCTCGTTCTGGTTCACCTCGGGCGCGTAGCGGATGCCGCCCTTCACCGGCTCCATATGTTCGGAATGGACCGAGCGGTAGCCGGTGAACGTGTGCATCTGCCCGCGCAGCCGCACGCCGAAGCGCACGGTATAGGTCGCATTGCAGACGCGGATTTTCTCCTCGAGGCCGGGTTCGAGGTCCATCAGCGCCACGGCGCGGTTGAACATCAGGTCTACGGAGTCGCGGAATGAGGGTTCCTGGAATCTGTGCATCGTCCTCCCCTTTGCACAATCTGTGAAACGGAGCCACCGGGAGCCGGGGGGGCTCCGACGGGGCAAAGCCACCCCTGCGGAGGGGGCGACTCACAACGCGGCATGATCGGGGCGGATTTGTGAAGATCCGGTGGAATCCGCGCCTCCTCGCGGTTCTGGCCCTGAAAATCACGCGTTCTGGGAGAGTTAGATCACAAGGCATTGTTGCCCGGAAGGCGTGTTTTCCGCCGCAGGGCAGCATTGTCCGCGCTGCCCAGACAATGCCGCCGGTTTACCGCAGGGCGGTCCCGGGTCGGGTCCAACTTTCGCCACGATCCCGGTCTACTCATTGTTTCCGAATGAAAAGCCGCAAGGCATCGGTCGAAACCACGGCCAAGGGTAGTCATAACGAGGGAACCGGCAGGATGAGCCCCAGCGCACGTCTGCAACAATACCTGTCCCGCTTTGCCCGGGACGAGAGTGGCGTGATGATCGCGATCGCCATCTTCTTCCTTCTGATCATGATCGCTGTCGGCGGCATGGGGGTCGACTTCATGCGGCAGGAGCTGCAGCGCTCGCGGATGCAGTCCGTTCTCGACCGGGCCGTGCTTGCGGCGGCGGACAAGGACCAGCTGCTCGATCCGAAGGACGTGGTGGACGACTACTTCCGCAAATACGACATGCTGTCCTACATCGACACTGTCACCGTGACGGGCGATGCGGGCGCGCGCACCGTGAACGTGACGGCGCATCAGGACATGCCGACGCAGTTCCTGCGCACCCTCGGCTTCCCCACTCTGCCGATCCCGATCTCGGGCGAGGCGCAGGAAGCGGTGGGCGACGCGGAAATCTCGCTCGTCGTCGACATCTCCGGCTCCATGAGCCAGAGCAGCAAGATGTCGCAGCTCCGCTCGGCGGCCTCGGAATTCGTGGATACGGTTCTGGGCTCCGATGACTATGACAAGGTCTCGCTGTCGGTGGTGCCCTACACGTCGAACGTGAACGCCGGGCCCGAAATCATGTCGCGCATGAACGTGACGCAGGTGCATGGCTATTCCCACTGCATCGAGTTCGACGACGACGATTTCTCGAACACCACGATCACGACGACCCAGAAATACATCCAGGGCCAGCATTTCGAGGAAACCTCCTCGACCCGCAGCGGGATCGTCAACCCCGCCTGCCCGATGCGCAGCTACGAGCGGATCCAGCCCTTCAGCCACAGCACGACGACGCTCAAGTCGAACATCAACCAGCTGACCTCACGCGCGAACACCGCCATCCACCTCGGGATGAAATGGGGCGTGGGCCTGCTCGATCCGGCCTTCCGCCCGGTCGTGACCGACATGGTCAGCGACGGGCTGATCGACGCCAACTTCCTCGGCCGTCCGATGGAATACGGCGAAAGCTCCAAGAACGTCATCCTGATGACGGACGGTGAGAACGTGAACACGATCCGCCTGCGGCCCGAGGTCTATGCCACCCCCGACATGGTCTATCACTGGGGCTACCGCAGCTTCTACGAGACGATCTACGACGCCTATTCCAACCTGCGCAGCCAGTTCTACTACACCCGCTACACCTCGACCCAGGCCGACAACCTGCTGGAGGACATCTGCGATGCGGCCAAGGACAATGGCATCGTGGTCTGGACCATCGGCTTCGAGGTCGGCAACCACGGGGCCGAGGTGATGCGCAACTGTGCCTCCTCCGACAGCCACTTCTTCCGGGTCGACGGGATCGAGATTTCGACCGCCTTCCGGACGATCGCCACGCAACTTGTCACACTGAAGCTGACCCAATGATGCGTTTCCTGCTTTCCCCCCTGCGCCGCTTCTGGCGCAATGAAACCGGCGCCGCCGTCGCGGAGTTCGCCGTGATGCTGCCGCTTTACCTGACGGTGATGCTGTCGGGTGTCGAACTGGGCATCTGGACCCTGCGCCAGACCATGCTGGAACGCGGGCTGGACCTTGCCGTGCGCGACCTGCGGCTGGCCACCGGACAGGCAACCAGCCACGACGACCTGAAGGACCTGATCTGCAAATACGCCGGCATCATCGAGGATTGTTCGACCTCGCTGAAGCTGGAGATGAAGCCGGTCAGCATGTGGGGCTTCGACAGCCTGCCAGCGAGCGTCGACTGCGTCGACCGCGCCGAAGAGGTGAACCCCGTGCGTTCCTTCGTGGCGGGCGAAGGCAACCAGATGATGCTGCTGCGCGCCTGCGTGAAGTTCGATCCGATCTTCCCGACCATCGGCCTGGGCAAGAGCATGGCGGTGGACGGCAACGGCGATGCCGCGATGGTCGCCCTCTCTGCCTTCGTGCAGGAACCGATTTAAGGAGCGCCGCGATGACCCTGATCCAGACCCTCGGCGCCCGCCTGCGTCAGCCCCTCGCCCGCTTTGCCCGCGACACCCGCGGCACCGTGGCCATCGAGGCCGTGGTGATGTTCCCGATCCTGATCTGGGGCTACCTCGGCATGTTCACCTTCTACGACATGGTGCGGCAGTACGACATCAACGAGAAGGCCGCCTTCACCGTCGCGGACATGCTCTCGCGCGAGACGACGGCCATCGACGACACCTATATCAACGGCGCGCAGACCCTCTACGAATACCTCGCCCGCGTGAACGACGGCACGGCGATCCGCATCAGCGAGCTGCGCTGGACCGAGGATCCCGACTACTTCAAGGTCGACTGGTCCGAAGCGCGCGGGTCCAAGACCGCCCTGACGGACGACGACGTCAAGAACTGGACCAATATCCTGCCGATCATGCCTGAGGACGAGCGGATCATCCTTGTCGAGACATGGACGACCTACGAACTGCCGTTCCGGATCGGGATGGAGGATTTCCCGATCAAGACCTTCGTCTTTGTCCGGCCCCGTTTCGCGCCCAAGGTGACCTTCTCCAGTTGAGGCGACACCGGGCCCGCGGGGCCGACCGGGGCACCGGCCCGGTCACGGAAAGACACCCACACCGACACCGACACACGAAAAAGGGGGACGCCAGCGGCGTCCCCCCATTCATTTGTGCTGCGCGGGCCTCAGGCTTCGGCTGCGGCGCGATCTGCCAGTTTCACCGCGATGATGTCGGCCATCTGCTTGGTCTCGGCCGCCTTGGCGACACCGCCAACCCCGACCCGGCCACCGAAACGCCAGTAAAGCCCGGGCCGCCACAGGGCGCCGCCCGCGCCCTTCTCCAGCCGCAGCAGGAACCCGTTGGAGGGCTTGAAGGCGAAGGTTCCCCGGTCCACGCGGACGATCTGGGCCATCGGCGCGATGACCACGCCGGTGCTGTCCCGCAGGCCCGCATCGGTCAGCTGCAACTCGTGCCGGGTGGCGGTGTAGAGCGCGCTGGCCACCCAGAGCGCGCCAAGCGCGAGGGCGATGAGGCCAAGCTTCAGGACCATGCCTTGCACCGGCGTGCCAAGCGCAAGGTAGAGCAGCAGCGCCCCCAGCCCCAGCAGCACGGCCATCCCGAACAGGCGCCGTGGCATCGAGGGCGCGATCCGCGCCAATACGATGTCGTCCCGATCGCCAGTATCCTGCATGTCCCGCTCCCTTCGCAGTTGTCCCAGCGGCCTTAGCCGATCCGGCCCGCCTTGACCATGCCCCGCCGACAGCGCCCGCCCGCGCCCCACGCGGCGGCGTGCAGCGGCGCACAGGACTTCGACAGGGCGCGAACCCTTCGCCGTCTTGGCGCAGGGGCCCAGGCTGCCTACTCTAGGGGCAACAGGGCCGCTCCGGCCCGCAGCAGCACAGGAGAAGGGTCATGTCCCTCAGGCCAACGCTCGAAACCCGCCTCGCCCAGCCGACCATGGAAGGCGCCGGGGTGAAACTCCACCGCGCCTTCGGGTTCCAGGATCCGAGCGAGCTGGACCCTTTCCTCATGTTCGACGATTTCCGCAATGAACGCCCCGAGGACTTCCAGCGCGGCTTCCCCTGGCACCCTCACCGCGGGATCGAGACCATCACCTATGTCCTCTCGGGCACGGTCGAACATGGCGACAGCCTCGGCAATCACGGGGTTCTGGGCGCGGGTGACGTGCAGTGGATGACGGCGGGCTCCGGCATCCTCCATCAGGAGATGCCGCAGGGCAACACGGCCGGCCAGATGCACGGCTTCCAGCTTTGGGGCAACCTGCCCTCGTCGCTCAAGATGACCGCGCCGCGCTACCAGGACGTGAAGGGAACCGAGATCCCGGTGATCCAGGATGACGACGGCACCGTGGTGCGGATCATCGTGGGCAGCTTCTGGGGCAAGACCGGCCCGGTGGATGGCATCGCCGCCGATCCGCAATACCTCGACATCTCGATCCCCGCAGGGGTGAAGAAGACCTTCAAGATCGACACCTATCGCCGGGCCTTCGCCTATGTCTTCGAGGGCGCGGGCGCCTTCGCCGATGCCTCCAAGCCCTCGGGCGTCCTGCTGGAGAAGGAAGTGGCCGGTGAGGAGGTCAACATTCGCGATCTGTCGGGCAACCGGACGCTGATCCGCTTCGGCACCGGTGACGAGGTCACCGTGCAGGCCGGCCCCGAGGGCATGCGCTTCCTGCTGATCTCCGGCGCGCCGATCAACGAGCCGGTGGCCTGGCACGGGCCCATCGTAATGAACACGCAGGAAGAGCTGATGCAGGCCATGCGCGAGTTGCGCAACGGCACCTTCATCAAGCCCGCCCACTAGGGCGAGCCGCGCGCCCCCAAAACGCAAACGGGCGGGACCGATGGCCCCGCCCGTTTTCATGTGCGTTTACATGTGCCCTGCGCCGTCACCGGCCCGGGGCCGCCGACGCCCCCCCCATGGGAGAGGCGCTGCGGATCAGCCCTTGGACCGCTTCGGCGGCTCGCCGCCACCGGGGCGCGGCTTGGCGAACTTGCCGCCCTTGGCCGGGGCCTTGCCCTTGGCCGCGGGCTTGCCGCCCGGCTTGGCGAACTTGCCGGCCGGCTTACCGCCCTTGGGCTTGTCATCGCGCGGCTTGCCACGGGACTTGGCCGGACCATGTGCGCCCTCGTGCGACGGCTTCTCGGTCTTCCAGACGCCCTTGCGCTTGGGCGCCGGACGGCTGTCCGAGGCCTCTGCCGGACCATCGGGATGATAGGCGCTTTCCTCGCGGCGCGGACGCGGCGCGGGCTTGGGCCCACGGGGGGCATCGCCACCCTCGTACGGGCGGCGCGGGCCACGGTCTTCGCGCGGGCCACGGGGGCCGCGATCCTCGCGCGGGCCGCGGGGGCCACGGTCATCGCGGGGCGGACGCGTGCTGCGGGTGGGCAGCACGGGCGCGCCCTCCATCAGCGTCGCGGTGATCCCCTGCTCCAGCGTGCCATCGCCAAGCGCCGTCATGAAGCCGTCGATCGCCGGTTCGGCCAGCTCGACATAGGTCTCGCTGTCCTGCACGCGGATCGCGCCGATGGCGGTCTTCTCGATGTTACCGGCGCGGCAGAGCAGCGGCAGCAGCCAGCGGGGCTCGGCCCGGTCATTGCGCCCGACCGAGAGCGAGACCCAGCGGCTCGGCCCGAACTCGCGCGGCTCGCGCTTGGGCCCGCGCTCGTCCGGCGACATCAGGTCTTCGGGCGCGGCGTGGCGCAGGCGGTGCAGACGCAGGAAGGCCCCGGCGATCTCCTGCGGGGAATGGGCCGCCAGCAGACGCTCGGCAAAGGCCGCTTCGTCCTCGTTCAGCGGATCGGACCACGAGGGATCGGCCAGCAGCCGGGCCTCGTCACGCTCCAGCACGTCCTCGACCGAGGGCGGCAGGGTCCATTCCGCGGTGATCTTGGCCCATTTCAGCAGACGCTCGGCCTTCTTCACCACCTTGGGCGTCACGATAAGCGCCGAGACACCTTTGCGCCCGGCGCGGCCCGTCCGGCCCGACCGGTGCAGCAGGCTTTCGGTGTTGGTCGGCAGCTCGGCGTGGATCACCAGCGAGAGGTTTGGCAGGTCGATGCCGCGGGCGGCCACGTCGGTTGCCACGCAGACACGGGCCCGGCCATCGCGCATGGCCTGCAGGGCATGGGTCCGCTCGGTCTGGCTCAGCTCGCCCGAGAGGCTCACCGTGGGCAGGCCGCGGTTGGTCAGCCGCGCGGTCAGGTGGTTCACCGCGGCGCGGGTGTTGGCAAAGACGATCGCGCTCTCACCCTCGTGGAAGCGCAGCAGGTTGAAAACGGCGTTGTCGCCATCCGACTGGGCCACGCGCAGCACCTGATAGGAGATGTCGGCGTGCTGGTCGGTCTTGCTGATGGTCGAGATCCGCTCAGCATTGCGCTGGAACTGTTCCGCCAGCTTGGCGATCATCGGCGGCACGGTGGCCGAGAAGAGCAGCGTGCGCCGGTCCTCGGGCGCCTGCCCCAGCATGAATTCGAGGTCTTCGCGGAAGCCGAGGTCGAGCATCTCGTCCGCCTCGTCCAGCACGATGGCGCGCAGGCCCGACATGTCGAGCGAGCCGCGTTCGATGTGGTCGCGCAGACGACCGGGCGTGCCCACGACGATATGGGCGCCGCGCTCCAGCGTGCGGCGTTCCTGCCGCATGTCCATGCCGCCCACGCAGGAGGCGACCTGCGCCCCGGTGCGGGCATAGAGCCACTGAAGTTCGCGCATCACTTGGAAGGCCAGTTCGCGGGTCGGTGCGATCACGAGGGCCAGCGGCGCCTCGGCCGGGCCGAAGTGTTCGGCCTCACCCAACAGCGTGGGGGCAATCGCGATGCCGAAGCCGACGGTCTTGCCCGAGCCGGTCTGGGCCGAGACCAGAAGGTCCTTCTCGGCCAGTTCGGGCGCGCTGACGGCCTCTTGAACGGGGGTAAGGGTTTCGTAACCACGCGCTTCAAGCGCCTGGGAAAGCGGGGAAAGTATCACGGAGCAAAGTTCCAAGTCTGAAGGTTAGTCGGCCATGCCGCTCGCAGGCGGCCCAATGCCGAGGGCCCGAAAAGGGAAAACGTGTCAGGGCCATCCAAACATGGAACAGGCTGCCCCGGGGACCTGCTCCCAAGCGAAAAGGCCGCCCCACTCGGGCGGCCTTTCCTCTGTGCGATGCGAAAGCGTATCAGCGCTTCGAGAACTGGAAGGAGCGGCGGGCCTTGGCCTTACCGTATTTCTTCCGCTCGACGACGCGGCTGTCGCGGGTCAGGAAGCCTGCGGCTTTCAGAGCGCCACGCAGCGACGGATCGTAGAGTTGCAGCGCTTTCGAGATGCCGTGCTTGACTGCACCGGCCTGGCCCGAGAGGCCACCGCCGACGACGGTCGCGTAGACGTCGAATTCGCCTTCCACGCCGGCCACGGTGAAGGGCTGGCGCAGGATCATCTGCAGAACGGGGCGCGCGAAGTAGGCGTCCATGTCCTTGCCGTTGACCGAGACCTTGCCGGAGCCGGGCTTGATCCAGACGCGTGCGACAGCGTCTTTCCGCTTGCCGGTGGCGTAGGAGCGGCCGAGTTCGTCACGGACGGGTTCGCGGGGCGCGTCGAGCTCGACAGCCGCTGCGGTTTCCGACACGGCGCCTTTCAGCTCATCGAGCGAGTTGATCTGTTCGGCCATTTTCAGCTCCGCGTGTTCTTGGAGTTCATGGATTTGACATCCAGCACTTCCGGCGCCTGCGCCTCGTGGGGATGCTCGGCGCCTGCGTAGACGCGCAGGTTGGTCATTTGCGTGCGGCTCAGGCGGTTGCCCGGCAGCATGCGCTTGACGGCAGCGGTCACGACGCGCTCGGGGTGTGCACCCTCGAGGATCTGTTCCGCGGTGCGGTGCTTGATGCCGCCCGGGTGGCCGGTGTGCCAGTAGTATTTCTTCTCGGCGCGCTTCTTGCCGGTCATCTGCACCTTGTCGGCGTTGATGACGATGACGTTGTCACCCATGTCCATGTGGGGGGTGAACGACGGCTTGTGCTTGCCGCGCAGACGCATGGCGACGATCGAGGCGAGACGGCCCAGAACAACGCCTTCGGCGTCGATCACGATCCATTTCTTCTCGATGTCTGCCGGGGTAGCAGAAAAGGTTTTCATCTCGGGTGCCCTTGTTGGTGGCTCCCCCGGGCAGAGCGTCTCCCCCGGGGCAATTCGATGGGCGGGTTATAAACACTTCGCGCACCCAGTCAACAGCAACCATCAGCACAAAAACGTTGCAAAACAATGCGTTACAAAAACGGTATTATTTTACCCCACACTTTTTGCCCCGTTCGGGCCTTCTCAGGCCCGTCCGCCCCCCCGCGCCTCACCGCTCCGGAGGAATCGAATAGGTCATCGAGGCCCGCGCCACGGGCTGCGCCACGCCCTCAGAATAAAGCAGCACGTCGCCCACCGCCAGCACCCGGCCCAGCTTCAGCAGGCGGCATTGGGCGATCAGGTCGGCCCCCGCCGCGGGCTTGCGCATGAAGTCGAGGGAACAGCCCGTGGTCACGGTCAGTGCCTTGGGCCCGATCATCGCGAGGATCGCGAGATAGACCGAGACATCGGCCAGGGCGAACATCGAGGGCCCCGAGACAGTGCCCCCGGGCCGCAGGTGCTTCTCGCCTATGGTCATGCGCACCGTGACGGCCATCTCCTCCACCGCCTCCACGGTGAACTCGCCCGCCACCTGCGCGAATTCCGCCTCCAGAAAGCGGTTCAGCGCCGCCGCGTCCATTTGCAGTGCCATTCATCCTCCCATTGGCCACATCTCTGGCCATCATCCTCTCCGGCCCCTACAGTTTCGCCAAAGAGGAGGAGGAACAAGATGTCCCTGCTGGAACGTCACGACACGGGCGCCATTGCCCATCTGCAACTGAATGCACCGGGGGCGCTGAACGCGCTCTCCGACGGGATGCTGGCGGCGCTGAAGGCAGAGCTCGAAACCCTCGCGCAGGACCGCACCATCCGCGTCGTGATCCTCTCTGGCGCGGGCAAGGCCTTTTGCGCCGGCCACGACCTGAAGGAGATGCAGGCGGGCCGTCAGGCCGAGGACGGGGGCGCTGCCTATTTCGCCGATCTCTTCGCCCGCTGCACCGAGGTGATGACGGCGATCCGAACCCTGCCCCAGCCGGTCATCGCCCGGCCCCATGGCATCGCCACCGCCGCGGGCTGCCAGCTCGTCGCCTCCTGCGACCTCGCCGTAGCGGCCGAGGGCACCCGGTTCGGCGTCAACGGGGTGAACATCGGCCTCTTCTGCTCCACCCCCATGGTCGCGCTCTCCCGCAACATCCCGCGCAAACAGGCCTTCGAGATGCTTACCACGGGTGAATTCCTCGACACTGACCGCGCCATGGCCCTGGGCCTGATCAACCGCGCCGTTCCCCTTGCCGCGCTCGAGGCCGAAACCCTCGCCCTGGCCGAGACCATCGCCGCCAAGCTCGGCTCCGCCGTCCGCATCGGCAAGCGCGCCTTCTACGATCAGCTCGAACTCCCGGTCGAGGCCGCCTATGCCCACACCGCGCAGGTCATGGTCGAGAACATGCTGAACCGCGACACCGCCGAAGGCATGCAGGCCTTCATCGAGAAGCGCCCCCCCGACTGGACCCAGTGATCGCCTCCATCCACTGTTTCAAAATATCCTCGGGGGTGAATTGCGGGCAACGCCCGCAAGAGGGGGCAGACAGCCCCCTCCCACACCGCTTGCCCCGGGTGCCACGCTCACGGACCAAACCGCCGCCCTCGCCCCACGCCAAAATTCTTCGAAGAATTTTGCCAAGAATTTTCGAAAATTCTTGGGCGCCCCGCCGCGACTGTCCCACACCACGACAAGACAGCACCGGGCAGCATCAGGGCGCACCGCCCCGCCCCCTCCGCAGTGTTTCCACATTTTCGCCGTATTTTTTCCAGATTGCCACTTTCTGAACACATTTCACTCTGCTATCCCTCAAGAACACCTTAACGTATCAGGTGTTGAACGATGCGAGTGTGGGTCACCGCCGCGATCCAGTCCCTCCAGGCCGCTCTCTCTCAGGCTCAGGACGTGCAACGCGGTGACCCCCTCGGATGCCCCGGGAACGGGTCTTCCCCGAATTTGATCAGCCAGCGTTTCGCCGCAGCCCGCGCTCTGCCCTCTGCTCCGGCCCCTACTCCCGTCCCAGCTTCGCCCGCGCCGCACCGCCGCCCCTGCGCGGGCCCTTCCCAAATCGCCCCCGATCCCCTATCTGCCCGACCATGACAGAGACATTGCATATCGTCGGCGGCGGCATGGCCGGTTCGGAAGCGGCCTGGCAGGCCGCCAAGCAGGGCGTCAACGTGGTGATCCACGAGATGCGCCCCAAGGTCGGCACCTTCGCCCACCAGACCGGCAACCTCGCCGAAATGGTCTGTTCCAACTCCTTCCGCTCGGACGACAGCGAGCAGAACGCCGTGGGCCTCCTGCACTGGGAGATGCGCGCGGCGGACGGGCTGATCATGCAGACCGCGGACAAGCACCGCCTGCCCGCGGGTGGCGCCCTCGCCGTGGACCGCGATCCCTTCGCCGAAAGCGTGACCGCCGCCCTGACCGCGCTGCCCAATGTCAGCGTCTCGGGCGAGGAAATCACCGAGCTGCCCACCGAGGGCCATTGGATCATCGCCACCGGCCCGCTGACGTCTTCCGCACTCGGTGCCGCGATCCAGGCCGAAACCGGGGCCGAACGGCTCGCCTTCTTCGATGCCATCGCCCCCATCGTCTATGCCGAGAGCATCGACATGGACGTGGCCTGGATGCAGTCGCGCTACGACAAGGGTGAGACCGAGGCAGAGCAGAAGGCCTATCTCAACTGCCCGATGACGAAGGACCAGTACGAGGCCTTCATCGACGCGCTGCTGGCCGCCGAGAAGACCGAGTTCCACGAGGGCGAGACGGCGGGCTACTTCGACGGCTGCCTGCCGATCGAGGTCATGGCCGAACGGGGCCGCGAGACCCTGCGCCATGGCCCGATGAAGCCCGTGGGCCTGACCAATGCGCATAAGCCCGAGGAGAAGGCCTATGCGGTGGTGCAGCTGCGCCGCGACAATGCGCTCGGCACGCTCTACAATATCGTCGGCTTCCAGACCAAGATGAAGTACGGCGCGCAAACCGCTGTTTTCAAAATGATTCCCGGCCTTCAGGATGCCAGCTTCGCGCGGCTTGGCGGCATCCACCGGAACACGTTCATCAACTCGCCCACGCTGCTGGACGACCGGATGCGGCTGAAATCCCGGCCCAATATCCGCTTCGCCGGTCAGGTCACCGGGGTCGAGGGCTACGTGGAAAGCGCCGCCATGGGGCTGCTCGCAGGCCGGATGGCCGCGGCGGAGATCCTCGGGCGCGACCTGCCCCCGCCGCCTGCCGAGACCGCCATGGGCGCGCTGATCACCCACATCACCGGCGGGGCCGAGGCCAAGACCTTCCAGCCGATGAACGTGAACTTCGGGCTCTTCCCGCCGCTCGAGAGTGTGCGCGGCGGACGGCGCGGCCGCAAGGACCGCTACAAGGGCTATACCGACCGCGCCAAGGAGCTCTTTGCCGGCTGGCTTTCGGACCAGCCCGCGCAGGGCTGAGCGGGCCGCCGTGCCCTCCGGTCCCGTCACGCGCTTTGCCCCGTCGCCGACGGGGCCGCTGCACCTTGGCCATGCCTACGCGGCCCTCATCGCGCAGCAGCTGGCCCAGGCCGCGGGCGGGACCTTCCTGCTCCGGATCGAGGACATCGACCAGAGCCGCGCCCGCCCGGAGTGGGAGGCGCAGATCTACGACGACCTGCAGTGGCTCGGCCTCACATGGCCCGCACCGGTGATGCGCCAGTCCGACCGGATGCCGGCCTATACGGCCGCGCTCCACGCCCTCTGGGACCGCGGGCTGCTCTATCCCTGTCACTGCAACCGGCGCGACATCCTCGCCGCCGCGAGCGCCCCGCAGGAAGGCGCGCCGCTGATGGGCCCGGACGGCATCGTCTACCCCGGCACCTGCCGCCCCGCGCAGGCCCCGGACGGCCCGATGCCCGAGGCAACCGCCCTCAGGCTCAACATGCACCGCGCCCTGCAAGAAATTGATCTTGAACTATTTTTCGAAGAACAAGGCACCGGTCCGGAGGGCGAGACCGGGCGTATCTCCATCGACCGCAGCTACCTTATCGAGGGCGTGGGCGACATCGTCCTGGCCCGCCGGGACATGGGCACCTCCTACCACCTGTCGGTCGTGGTGGACGATGCCGCGCAGGGAATCACGCTGGTGACCCGCGGGGCCGATCTCTTCGAGGCGACGCCGATCCACGTGGTGCTGCAACATCTCCTCGGCCTGCCCCGGCCCGCTTATCACCACCACCGACTGATCCGCGACGCCGCCGGCAAGCGGCTGGCGAAACGGGACGACGCGCGAGCAATCTCGCTCTACCGCGCCGAGGGCCATACGCCCGCGCAGGTCCGCGCCATGGTGGGCCTTTAGGACTCCAGCCCGCGCCAGGCCTTGGGCATCAGCACCCAGCGGCCATGGACGAAGTAGAGCCCCTCGAAGGCCAGCCCCCAGCGATCACCCGGCCGCACGAAGCGGAACCGGACCAGCGGTATCCCTTCGGCGAGGTACGGAAGCAGCAGCCCATAGCTGCCGGGAAACTCCTGCTGCAGGCCGATGTCCGATTTCAGCTCGGAGGTGGTGGTGTGCAGGATGGTCAGCGCGGTCTGATCGGGCTTGGGCACCAGGGCGATGCCGGGCCGGAACAGCTCTGCATAGATCGGGACCAGCCGCGCGCCCAGCACCGGGCCGAAGACGGCGATCACATCCTCGGGCTGCGGGGCCAGTTCCTGCGTCAGGGCGGCGCGGTCGGCCTGCGAGGACAGGAACCGCGACAGCAACCCGCGCACCGCATCCTCCGACGCAGGCCCCGCGTCCGGGGGCTGGACCAGATCGGCCACCGCCCGGCCCGGCGCCCCTTCGCAGAGCCGCGTCAGGTCATCGAGCGCCTCGCCCGGGTCCATTGCTCCGCGGGGCAGCCCCCCGGCCTCGCGCATGCCCGCCATCCAGCCCGCCGCCAGCAGCTGATCGGAGAGCGGCGCCTGAAGCAGGGTGCCACAGCTTTTCTCGGGATCGAAGGCGCGGGCTGCCTGCGGCAGAGCCGCGCCCCCAAGAAGAAGAACAGAAAAAACGATACTCAGCCGCACCGGGACGCCTCGCAAACCAACACACTTAAATGGTGTAAAGGTAGCAGAGGATTCCCGTTAGGCAAGCAGAGCTTACGCCATCGGCTTCATCAGCTCTGCCTCGCCCTCCGCGGTGACGGCGGTGTAGAAACAGCTGCGGCGGTTGGTGTGGCAGGCCGGCCCGGTCTGGTCCACGATCAGCAGCAGGCAATCCCGGTCGCAGTCGATCCGCATCTCCACCAGCTTCTGCATGTGGCCCGAGCTTTCGCCCTTCGCCCAGAAGCTCTGCCGCGAGCGCGACCAGTAGGTCACATGGCCGGTCTCCAGCGTGCGCGCGATCGAGGCGGCATTCATCCAGGCCATCATGAGGACCTCCCCGGTCCCCTCCTGCTGCGCAATGGCGGGGATCAGGCCCTTGTCGTCGTATTTGAGCGTGTCGGGATCGAAAGTCATCGGCAAAACCTTTTGCATCCGGGCGTGAGAGGACTATCTAGGGGAATGACCCGCCCGGCGCCAGCCACTGCCTGCCACAGGCCCGCGGGGAAAGGACAGCCATGAGCGACAGCGACCTGATCAAACTCTATTCCCAGCGGATTCTGGGGCTTGCCTCGGACATTCCGCGGCAGGACCGGCTTGAGGCGCCCGATGCCACGGTGAAACGCCGCGCGCCGCTCTGTGGCTCCACCGTGACGGTGGACGTGAAGGTGACCGACGGGAAGATCAGCGACTACGGTCAGGATGTGCGGGCCTGCGCCCTCGGCCAGGCCGCCGCTGCCGTGGTCGGCGCCAATGTTGTCGGCTGCGACCGCGCCCAGATCCACGCGGCCCGCGATGCGCTCAAGGCCATGCTGAAGGAAGACGGCCCCACGCCGGAGGCCCCTTTCGACGGGCTGGAGGTGCTGCGGCCCGCGCGCGACTACAAGAACCGCCACGCCTCGATCCTGCTGACGCTCGAGGCAACCGCCGAGGCGATGGACAAGATCGCGCAGCGCGACTGCGCCTGAGGGCAGGCTCCGGTCTGCGCCCCGGTCCGAGGCGAGGGTCTGATCAATGCCGCCTGCCCTCCTTTGCCCCGTCTGGGCCCCACTTAACCGGTTGTTCGCATATCTGACGCTAGTCTGCCTGCACCTGCAGGAGCGAGCGCACCGATGACCCTTGTGACAGACCTTCCCCCTCCCGGCTCTCGCGGCGCGCCTCCGGTGCTGCCACCGGATGCGCCGGGCCTGCCGGGCGCGGGCGGTCCCGGTGCCGCGCAGGATCTGGAACATCTCAACCGCCTCGCCCGCGCCGCCACCAAGATGGGCCGCGCCATCGTCGAGATTGCGGGCCACCTCAACGCGCTCGAGGAACAGTCGAAGGATCAGGCCACGGCCCTCGCGCAGCTGCGCGATGGTGCGGGCCGCGTGGTGCAGTCGAATGCAAGCGCGATGGACACACTCGGCAAGGTCTCCGGCGCGATCAGCCAGATGCTGGAGACGCTCACCGCCACCGGGCAGCAGATGCGCGAGGCGACCGAGACCGCCGAGGAGGTCATCACATGGGTGCTGACCCTCGACGAACGGTCGCGCGGGGTGCAGGTGACCCTCGACGCGGTGGAGAAGGACAACGAGCAGATCGCCGCCATCGCGGCACAGGTGAACATGCTGGCGATCAACGCCAAGATCGAGGCCGCCCGTGCCGGGGAGGCTGGCAAGGGCTTTGCCGTCGTAGCCGATGCGATCAACGAATTGTCCCGGCACACCGGCAATGCGGCCAAGGACATTGCCGGCAATGTCAGCACGCTGACCGGCTGGATCGGCCAGCTGCAGGAGGAATCCGGGGCCTTCGCGCTCAAGGCAACAGAGATGCGCAGTGCCGGCAAGGACACCTCGCGGCAGCTCGATGAAACGGTCGAGACCGCCCGCGCGGTGAACGAGCGGACCCGGCTCATCGCCGGCGACGCCACCACCGCGGGTGAGGCGCTGCAGGGCTTTGCCCCGCGCATCGCCCGGATCACCGAGTCGATTGCCACCGGTGCGCAGGGCGTGGCCGCCGCCCATCAGCACGTCGAAAGCCTGATCGAGACGTCGGAACAATTGGTGCAGGACAGCGTGGCCATCGGCGGCATCACCGATGACAGGCTCTTCATCGAGGATGTTCAGGCCCGCGCCGCCCGCGTGGCCGAGGCTTTTGAGGCCGCGCTCGCCCATGGCCGCATCACGCTGGATCAGCTCTTCGACCGGTCCTATGCCGAGGTGCGCGGCAGCAACCCGCCGCAGTTCACCACCCGGTTCACAACCCTGACCGACGCGCTTTTGCCGGAAATCCAGGAGCCTGCACTGAAGCTCGACAGCCGCGTCGTCTTCTGTGCGGCCGTGGACCGGAACGGCTACCTCCCGACGCACAACCGGCAGTTCTCGCAGATGCAGGGGGCAGATCCGGTCTGGAACACGGCGAACTGCCGTAACCGGCGCATCTTCGACGATCGCGTCGGCCTCAAGGCGGGCCGCAACACCGAGCCGTTCCTGCTACAGGTCTACCGCCGCGACATGGGCGGCGGGCGCTATATAACGATGAAGGATCTCTCGGCCCCGATCGTGGTGCAAGGCCGCCACTGGGGCGGGCTGCGGCTGGCCTACCGCTTCTGACGGGCAGCGGCCGTCTGCTGCTGACGCACACCGGCCGCCTGATTTCGACGGGACCCGGGCGACCACATCTGCCGGGATAGGGTGACCGCGCCGGAGGCCTTCAGCACAGGCGCGATGACCCGGACCTTGGGACTTCGGCCGCTGGCCGCGTATAGGCGCGCTGCCCCGCTGCCTTCGCCGTCGACTCTTTCTGCCCCCTGCATGGCCGCGCATCCCGATCCGCGCTGCACCGTACCGTACCGCATCACATCGCCTCGCGATCCACCTGCACCGCACCGAAAAAACCGCCGCACTTCCTTTCGGAAGGCGGCGGTGAGTGAACATTTCCGTCGGGGACAGAAGAGAGCGGAACCGGGGGATGAGGCAACCCCGGCGCATCCAAGACAGGCATCTCGGTGCGGGTCACATGTGGGGGACGTGACGGGCAGGCCCTCGGATTGACGGAAATGCGGACAGAAACAGACGTAAGGCGTGTCCTCAGACGAGGCCGGGCAGATGCAGGCTGCCCACGAGAATGACGATCAGCGCCACCGCACCGACGAGGTCCTGCACCAGTTCCATGCCGGACCGGCTGACGACCGTTTTGACTTGCTGAACCATGTTGACCTCCGCTGCGTTGCGTTGTGTTGCCACTTTGTTCTCATATCCATTCCGCTGAGTAAAGAACTTTTTGAGAACATTTGTGAACAAAACGCGATGCGCGCGGGAACAACCGCGCTAACCCACGGAAATCAAACGGATTGCCTGATCCTGCCCCATGAGCCACAGCAGCACCCTTGCCGCCTGCCCGCGGGGCGAGGTCAGCTGTGGATCCACCGTCAGCAGCGTGCGGGCGTCGCTCTGCGCCACGGCCATCAGAGGCGCCTGCGATTCGAGATCCGCCACCCGGAACCGTGGCAGGCCGGATTGCGCCGTCCCGATCATGTCGCCCGCGCCGCGGATCTGCAGGTCGGCCTCGGCGATGCGGAAGCCGTCCTCCGTCTCGCGCAGAAGCGTCAGCCGCTTCTCCGCCGTCTCGCCAAGCGGCGGCTGGTACATCAGCAGACAGGTCGCCTGCGCCTCGCCGCGCCCGACCCGGCCGCGCAGCTGGTGCAGCTGCGCGAGCCCGAAAATCTCTGCCCTTTCGATCACCATGATCGAGGCATTGGGCACGTTCACCCCCACCTCGATCACCGTCGTCGCCACCAGCACCGCCGTTTCGCCCACCACGAACTTCGCCATGGCCGCGTCCTTCTCGGCCGGCGGCATCTGGCCATGGACGAGACCGACGACACCTTCGCCCAGCTCGGCCCGCAGCCGCTTGAAGCGATCCTCCGCGGCGGTCAGATCGACGCTCTCGCTCTCCTCCACCAGCGGGCAGACCCAATAGGCCTGCCGCCCCTCGGCGACGGCGCGGCGCAGATGCTCCACCACCTCGCCCATCCGGCCCGAGGAGACCAGCGCCGTGGTCACCGGCTTACGCCCCGGCGGCTTCTCGTCCAGCACCGAGATGTCCATGTCGCCATATTGCGCCAGTGCCAGCGAACGCGGGATCGGCGTCGCGGTCATCACCAGCACGTCGGCGCCCGCGCCCTTCCTGCCCAGCTCCAGCCGCTGCCGCACGCCGAAACGATGCTGCTCGTCGACGATGGCAAGCCGCAGGTCGTGAAACGCGACGTCCGCCTGGAACACCGCATGGGTGCCGACGAGGATGTCGATCCGCCCCTCGGCCAGATCGGCCAGCTTCGTCCGCCGCTCGGCGCCCTTGTCGCGCCCGGTCAGGATCTCGACCCGCACGCCCGCGGCCTCGGCCAACGGGGCCAGACCTTCGAGGTGCTGCCGGGCGAGGATCTCGGTCGGCGCCATCATGACGCCCTGCCCGCCCGCCTCTACGGCAACCAGCAACGCCATCAGCGCCACCAGCGTCTTGCCCGCGCCCACGTCGCCCTGCAACAGCCGCGACATGCGCCGGTCCGAGGCCATGTCCGCGGCGATTTCCTCCACCGCGCGGCTCTGTGCACCGGTGGGCGCATAGGGCAGCGAGGCCAGCACACGCTGGCGCAGCCGCCCGTCGCCGAGAGAGGGAATGCCCTTGCCACGCCGCATGCCCCGGCGCGCAAGCGCGAGTGTCAGCTGATGGGCGAAAAGCTCGTCATAGGCCAGCCGCTCGCGCGCCGGATCGGCCGGTGAGACCGCACCGGGCCGGTCGGGCGCATGGACAGCCTCCAGCGCCGCGTGCCAGTCTGGCCACTCCGCGCGGGCCTTCTGCTGCGGGTCGATCCACTCCGCAATCTCCGGCGCGCGGGCCACGGCGGATTGCGTGGCCTTCGCCATCAGCTTCTGGGTGACGCCCGCGGTCAGCGGATAGACCGGCTCGAAATCGGGGATCGCCGCGGCCTCGTCGGGCGGCAGGGCATGATCCGGGTGGACCATCTGCGCCATGCCGTCGAAATACTCCAGCTTGCCCGAGACCAGCCGCCGTTCGCCGGGCGGCAGCAGCTTCTTCAGATAGTCGCCGCGCGCATGGAAGAACACCAGCTGGAACTCTTCCTCCGCGTCACGCACGTTCACCCGGTAGGTGCCGCCGCGCCGGCTGGCCGGGCGATGCGCCCCGATCTCCACCTCGACCGTGGCGATGCAGGGCATCTCCAGCCCGCGGATCGTGTCGCGGCGGCGGCGGTCGATGGCGGCATGCGGCAGCACGAAGAGCATGTCGCGCGGCAGGGAAACACCCAGATGTTCCAGCGCCTTGGCCGTTTTCGGCCCGACGCCCTCCAGCGTGTCCAGCCCGGCAAAGAGCGGAAAGAGGACCTCGGGCCTACCGCTCATAGCCCCTCGATCAGCGCGAGCCAGCCGTCCTCGTCGATGGTCTCGATGCCCAGATCGGCGGCCTTCTTGGCCTTCGACCCGGCGCCCGGGCCCGCCACCAGCAGGTCCGTCTTGGACGAGACCGAGCCCGACACCTTGGCGCCGAGCGCCTCGGCCCGTGCCTTCGCCTCGTTGCGCGACATCTTTTCGAGCGTGCCGGTAAAGACGATCGTCTTGCCCGCGACCGGGCTGTCGGCGGTCTGGGGCGCGGCTTCGTCCTGCGGAGAAAGCTGCTCGACAAGGCGCAGGATCGAGGCCCGTTCCGCCTCCTGCGAGAAGGCCGTGCAGAGCGCTGCAGCCACCGCGTCACCGATGCCGTCGATGCCGACGAGGTCCTCCCAGGCGGCCCGGGCCTCCGGTGCGGGGGTCGGCTCTTCGGTCCAGACGGCCTCGCGGGTCTGGGTGATCTGGGCGCGGCGGCCCTCCGCTGCGGCCGCGGCGCGTTCCGCGTTCACCGCCTCGGCCGCGCGGCGGAAGCGGTCATAGGCGGGCAAGGCGCGATCCACGGCGATCAGGAAGGCCTCCCAGCTGTGGAAGGCGCGCGCCAGATCCCGGGCGACCACTTCGCCCACATGGCGGATGCCGAGCGCGAAGAGCAAGCGCGACAGCTGGATTTTTCTTTTTTCCTCAATGGCCTCGAAGAGGTTCTTCGCGCTTTTTTCACCCCAACCCTTGGTCTCGGCCAGCGGCGTCCGCGCCGCCTTGATCATCTCCTCGGCCACCTTCTCGGGCGTCCAGCGGAAAAGCGGATCCTGCGGGCCGAGCGCCTCTTCATACTGCGCACGGAAGGCTTCGGGCTCGCCGTCCTGAGCGTGACGCGCCTGCGCCTCCTCGATCCGGGCCCGCAAAGTCTCTTCGGAAATCAGGAGCTTGTCCGTCTTGTCGCGGGTCTCCAACGTGAAGATGTCGGCAGGCTCAGCGATCCAGAAGAGATCATGGAACTTCTCCACCTGCTTGGCCCCCAGCCCTTCGATGTCGAAGGCTGCACGGGAGACGAAATGCTTCATCTTTTCAACGGCCTGCGCAGGACAAATCATCCCGCCAGAGCAACGGCGCACAGCATCGCCTTCCTCGCGCACCGCCTCCGAGCCGCATTCGGGACAGCGGGTCGGGAAGACGAAAGGTTCCGTCCCCTCGGGCCGCTTGGCGAGGTCCACATCCGCCACCTTGGGGATTACGTCCCCGGCGCGATAGACCTGCACCCAATCGCCGACGCGGATGTCCTTGCCGCCGCGGATCTCGTTGCCCCGGGCGTCGCGCCCGGCGATGTAATCCTCGTTGTGCAGCGTGGCGTTGGAGACGACGACGCCGCCCACGGTCACCGGGTGCAGCCGCGCGACGGGGCTGAGCGCACCGGTCCGGCCGACCTGGATGTCGATCGCCTCCAGCCGGGTCCAGGCCAGTTCGGCGGGGAACTTATGCGCGATGGCCCAGCGGGGCGTGGTCGAGCGGAAGCCGAGCCGCCCCTGCAGCGCGAGGTCGTTCACCTTGTAGACCACGCCGTCGATGTCATAGCCGAGCGTCGCGCGCTGCGCCTCGATCGCCCGGTAATGCGCCATCATCTCCGCCGGGCCCTCGCAGAGCCGGGTCAGCGGATTGGTCACGAAGCCGAAGGCCTTGAGCTGCGCGAGCGCCTCGACCTGCGTCTCGCCCAACGGTGCCGAGAGCTCCCCCCAGGCATAGGCGAAGTAGCGCAGCGGGCGGGCGCGGGTGATCTCTGCATCGAGCTGCCGGAGCGAGCCTGCGGCGGCGTTGCGCGGGTTGGCGAAGGTCTTGGCCCCGGCCTCGGCCTGGCGCAGGTTCAGGGCCTCGAAATCCTCGTGGCTCATGTAGACCTCGCCGCGGACCTCCAGCACCTCCGGCGCGCCGGTGATCTCTTCGGGGATATCCGCGATGGTCCGGGCGTTGGCGGTGACATTCTCACCCACTTCCCCGTCGCCCCGGGTGGCGGCCTGCACCAGCCTGCCACCTTCGTAGCGCAGCGAGAGCGAGAGACCGTCGATCTTGGGCTCTGCCGTGAAGGCCAGCGGCGCCGCGGCCCCGAGGCTCAGGTAAGACCGAACCCGGGCGTCGAAATCTGTCACATCCTCATCGGTGAAGGCATTGGCCAGCGACATCATGCGCTGTGCATGGGTCACCTTGGCAAAGCCTTCCGCCGGGGCGGCGCCCACCTGCTCGCTGGGGCTGTCGGCACGCTTCAGCTCCGGGAACCGGGCCTCGATCTCGGCATTGCGGATCTTCAGCGCGTCGTAGTCCGCGTCGGAGATCTCCGGCGCATCCTCGCCGTGGTAGGCCGTGTTGGCGCGCGACAGAAGGTCAGCGAGCCGCGCAAGCTCCTCCTTCGCCTGCGCTTCCGTGAGATTGGATACGGAAATATCGGCCGTCATGCCTGCCTCTGCCCTGAACGTCTGTGATCAGGCCAGTGATAGGCGCGCCCGCGATCCGGGTCCAGACCTGCCGACCGCCTGCCGTTCCGTGAGTGGCGTCCCGCTGCATGTATCCCCATGCGGGAAAGCTAGACGGCAGTTCGATCTTCCGTGCCTCCGCGGCCTGTCCCCTGATCTGCCCCGGATCGGCAGCCCTCAGGCGCGGATGGCCAGGCGTTCCTCGTCGATCTCGCTCGGCTCCGGATCGCGCAGGACATAGCCCCGGCCCCAGACCGTCTCGATGTAGTTCTCGCCCCCGGTGGCGGTGGAGAGCTTCTTGCGCAGCTTGCAGATGAAGACGTCGATGATCTTCAGTTCCGGCTCATCCATGCCGCCATAGAGGTGGTTGAGGAACATTTCCTTGGTGAGCGTCGTGCCCTTACGCAGGCTCAGCAGCTCCAGCATCTGGTATTCCTTGCCGGTCAGATGGACCGACTTGCCGCCCACCTCCACCGTCTTGGCATCGAGGTTGACCGAGATCTTGCCAGTGCGGATGACCGATTGGGAATGCCCCTTGGAGCGGCGGATGATCGCGTGAATGCGCGCCACCAGTTCCTCGCGGTGGAAGGGCTTGGTCAGATAATCATCTGCCCCGAAACCGAAACCGCGGATCTTGTTTTCCGTGTCGTCGGCGCCGGAGAGGATCAGGATCGGCGTTTCGACCCGCGCAAGGCGCATCTGGCGCAGCACGTCATGCCCGTTCATGTCCGGCAGCCCGAGATCCAGCAGGATCAGGTCGTAGTCATAGAGTTTCGCGAGGTCGATCCCCTCCTCCCCCAAATCGGTCGTGTAGACGTTCAGGTTCGCATGGGTCAGCATGAGCTCAATGCTTTTGGAGGTTGTCGGATCGTCTTCGACAAGAAGAACGCGCATGGTCATACTCCGATCTGTCTATTTAACAATGTATATCCGCTCACCTCAATTAACTTTGGAGCGAATTAGTTAACGACACGTTACTCCGTATTCCATTTTCCCTCAACATTTTCGCAATGTCGATACTTTTGGAGGCTCGTCGTCTTTAACGCTTCCTCGCCGAACTCGCTGACTGCTGCGACCCAGGACAGGAATTCCTCGGGGCTCAATCCGTAGCGTTCCAAAGCTTCTTCCTGGGTGATCAGCCCGTGGACGACGCCCCGCACCACGGCCGCCTTGCGCGAGGCGACCCAGCGACGGGTGTCCTTCGCGGGCAGATCCGCGCGGCTCATCACGCTGCCGTCTGGAAGGGTCACGGCCCTTGGCCCCGGCACTTTCTTCAGATACATGGCACCTGTCCCTTATCGATGCGCCGGTATCCTGTGCCGCGCGCCTTAACGCGGGATGAAACGCGACCTTGAGAGTATGTCGCATTTTCCTATATTCTCCGGGTTCTCCTGCGGTCCGACCGGGCCGCACCCCGCCGTTTTCCCGCGCCCTTTCAGGAGCAAAGCCATGGCACTGGACCGCACCAATGAGTTGAATTCGCTGGGTTTTGCGAAGAGCCCGGCCGAGACGCGCGTCGTCGTTGCCATGTCCGGCGGCGTCGACTCCTCCGTCGTGGCCGCGATGCTGGCCGAGGAAGGGTACGACGTGGTGGGCGTAACGCTGCAGCTTTACGACCACGGTGCGGCGCTCGCCAAGAAGGGGGCCTGCTGTGCCGGGCTCGACATCCACGATGCCCGCCGGGTGGCCGAGGAAATGGGCTTCCCGCATTACGTGCTGGACTACGAGAACATCTTCAAGGACGCGGTGATCGACGAATTCGCCGACAGCTATCTCGCCGGTGCAACCCCGGTGCCCTGCATTCGCTGCAACGAGCGGGTGAAATTCAAGGATCTCCTTCAAACGGCGAAGGAATTGGACGCAGATTGCATGGCCACCGGCCATTATATACAACGCAAAATCGGCGCGAATGGCGCGGAATTGCATTGTGCCGCCGACAGCAATCGCGACCAGAGCTATTTCCTCTTCTCCACCACGCAGGAGCAGCTTGATTTCCTTCGCTTTCCCCTGGGTCACCTGCCCTCCAAGGCCGAGACACGGGCGCTTGCGGCGAAATACGGGCTGCCGGTGGCGGACAAGCCGGACAGCCAGGATATCTGCTTCGTTCCAAACGGAAATTACGCCAGCGTGATCGAGAAGCTGCGCCCCGGCGCGGCGGAACCGGGCGAGATCGTCGATCCGGACGGCCGCGTGCTGGGAACCCATGACGGGGTCATCCACTACACCATCGGTCAGCGCCGCGGTCTCGGAATCGGGGGGCTCTCGGAGCCGCTCTACGTGGTGAAACTGGACGTGGACACGCGCCGCGTCGTGGTGGGGCCGAAGGAGATGCTGGCGACCCGCATCGTGCCCGTGCGCGAGATCAACTGGCTGGGCGACGGCGGCTTCGACGACATGGCCGAGCGCCATGTCTCGGTGAAGGTCCGCTCCACCCGGCCGCCGCGCGAGGCGATCCTGCGCCCGCTGAGCCCCACCACCGCAGAGGTGGAACTGCTGACCGCCGAGGAAGGCATCTCGCCCGGGCAGGCCTGCGTCTTCTACGAGACCGAGGGCAGCCGGATCCTGGGGGGCGGCTGGATTCACAAGGGCTGAGGGCTGCGGCGACAGCCCGGGGGATCACGGGGCGTGGCCTTGGGTGATCACGGGCTGTTGGCGTGGCCGACATCGGAGGGGGCGCCTGTGGAGGGCGTCGAGGGGGGCTGTCTGCCCCCCCCGGCCCTGCGGGCCTCCCCCCGAGGATATTTGAGCAACGAAAATGGACGGGGCCGGGTGCCCGGGGGCCGCGGGGCGCGTCGCCGGATCAGTTGGACTGGCCGGGGCTTCGGGTCAGAGGCGGGCGAGCACGGCGCGGGCGGCACGCAGGCCGGGGGCTTCGCCGCCGCGGCCGAGGCGGTCCATGGTCAGGGTCATGGCCTGCTGCTGGGGCCCCGGGTTCTTGAGCGTGGCGGCCACCGCGGGGGCGATCAGGTCGGCGCGGCAGTTTTCGCCGAGGAATTCGGGCACGGCGCGGGTGTCGGAGACGAGGTTCACCAGCGTGACCGTGTCCACCAGCATCATGCGTTTCAGGATGAACCGGGTCAGCGGCGCCATGTCATAGGCGATCACCATGGGGGTGCCGGCGGCGGCGAGTTCCAGCGAGACGGTGCCCGAGGCGGCCACAGCCACGTCGGCGGCGCGGAAGGCCGCGCGCTTGGTGGCCTCGAAGGCCGCGCTGTCCTGTCCGGTGGGATCGAGGATCAGCGGCTTGACCGGCCAGCTTTCGACGAGGTCGCGCACGAGGCCCGCGACAGGGGCGGCGGCGGGCAGCACGGCGCGCAGATCGGGATAGCGGGCGCGGAGTTCGTCGAGGACGACGCCCAGAACCGGCGCGAGGCGGGTGACCTCGCCCCGGCGCGAGCCCGGCAGCAGCAGCACCACGGGCGCCTCGCCAAGCCCCTGCTGCAGGCGGAAGGCGGCGGCCTCGGCCTCACTCGCCTGGGGCCGCGTGGTGACCGGGTGGCCGACGAAATCGCAGGCCATGCCGGCGGCTTCCATGTAGGGCGGCTCGAAGGGGAAGAGCGCCAGCACGTGGTCGATCATCTTGGCCATCTTCCCGGCGCGCTTCGGACGCCAGGCCCAGACCGTGGGGGCCACGTAATGCACCGTGCGGATGTCGGAGGCGGCCTTGACCAGCTTGGCCACGCGGAGCGAGAAATCCGGGCTGTCGATGGTGATCATCAGGTCAGGCTTCTGGGCCAGCACGGCCTCGGCGCATTCGCGGATGCGGCGCTTGAGATGGAAGTACTTCGGCAGCACCTCTGCCAGCCCCATGACCGAGAGTTCGTCCATGGGGAACTGGCTCTCCATCCCTTCGGCGCACATGGCGGGGCCGCCGACACCGGTGAAGGTGACGCCCGGGACCAGCTCCTTCAGGCCCCGCATCAGCGCCGCGCCGAGGAGGTCGCCCGAGGGTTCGCCCGCGATCAGGTAGATGCGCATCAGATATCCGCCCCGTAGATGGTGATCCCCGCCGCCTTTGCCGCCGCCAGCGTCGCCTCACGCTCCAGGAGCAGGACGCGGCCCGCGGCCACGGCGATGGTCGAGAGCCCGGCCGCCTGGGCCGAGGCGATGGTCTTCGGCCCGATGGCCGGCATGTCGATGCGCAGGTCCTGCCCCGCCTTGGGCGCCTTCACCAGCGTGGCGGGCGCGCGGCGCAGACGCTCGGGCGTGCGGGCGACGAAGTCGATCAGCGCGTCGGTGCCCTGCAGGGTCTCGATCCCGAGGCAGAGACCGCCTGCCACGACACAGCCCTGCCCGAGATCGAGCGGCGAAAGCGTGGCGAGGATCTGGGCCCCCCGCGCGATGTCCGCGAGGGCCTTCTTGTCCGGGGCGGGCCCGGCGATCAGCCCGGCAGGCGCGGTGAGATCGGGGCGCACCTGGTGGGCGCCCAGAACCTCGAAGCCCTTCTTCTCGAAGAACTCAACGATCACCCGCAGCAGCCCGTCGTCGCCCGCGTTCAACGCGGACATGACCTTGGGTGCCAGCATCATCGTGGTGGTGTCGAGCGCCTTGGGATCGAGACGCGGGCGGGTCAGCGCCCCCGCCAGCACGAGGCGGGTGACCCCCTCGGCCTTCAGCGCCTTGACGAGGCCGCCCATCTTTTCGAGCCGAAAGAGCGTGATCCGGTCGGGGGCGAAGCGGGTCTCGATCCCCTCGAAGCCCGCGACGAAGGCCGCGGGATCGGCCTCGGCCAGTGCGGGCGGCAACGCGCCCGCACAGGCGATGATGCCGAGCCGCCCGGCCAAGCGCTTACGCCTTGCCCGGGGTCAGGAAGGAGCGGTCCGTCTCGCCGGTGACGAAGGCCACGATCTCGCGCACGTAGTCGGAGGTGGTCTCGTCGCCCAGACGGCGGGCGCGGTCCTGGAAGGCGCCCTCGCCCTGCGCCAGCATCTGGAAGGCGGCACGCAGCGCGGTGATGTCGGAGCGGTCCACGCCGCGGCGCTTGAGGCCGACGAGGTTCAACCCGTCGAGCTTGCCGCGGGGCGCCTGCACGAGGCCATGGGGGATCACGTCGGCCGTCACCATGGTGACCGCGCCGATGATCGCGCCGCGCCCGATGCGCACCCACTGGTGCACGCCAGAAAGCCCGCCGACGATCACCTCGTCCCCGATGTGACAATGCCCGGCCAGCGCCGAGTTGTTCACGAGGATGACGTTGTTGCCGACGATGCAGTCGTGCGCCACGTGGCAGCCCGCCATGAAGAGCCCGTCATCGCCGACCTGCGTCAGCCCGCCGCCGCCACCGGTGCCGGTGGACATGGTCACATGTTCCCGGATGCGGTTGCGCTTGCCGATGACCAGCCGCGTCTTCTCGCCCTTGAACTTGAGGTCCTGCGGGATGCCGCCGAGCACGGCGAAGGGATGCACCAGCGTGTCCTCGCCCACCTCGGTGATCCCCTGCACGACCACGTGGCTCATCAGCTCCACGCCCGCGTGCAGCACCACCTCGGGACCGATGTGGCAGAAGGGACCGACCGTCACGCGGTCGGCGATCTGGGCCCCCTCCTCGACGATGGCGGAGGGATGGATCCGGGCAAGCGGGCTGATGGCCATGGGGCTTACTCCTTGGGCACGTCGATCATGGCCATGAAGACGGCCTCGCAGGCCAGTTCCCCATCGACCGTGGCGGTGCCCTGAAGCTTCCAGACCTTGCCGCCGGGCTTGCCGCGCAGGGTTTCGATCTTCATCTTCAGCACATCGCCGGGCACCACCATACGGCGGAACTTGCAGCTTTCGATGGACATGAAATAGACCAGCGCATTCTTGCCTTCGAGGCCGAGCGCGAGGCCGATCATCACTGCCGAGGTCTGCGCCATCGCCTCGACGATGGTGACGCCGGGCATGATCGGCTTGCCGGGGAAGTGGCCCTGGAAATGGGGCTCGTTCATGGTGACGTTCTTGATGCCGACACAGCTGTTGTGGCTGTCGATCTCTTCCACCTTGTCCACGAGGAGGAAGGGATAGCGGTGCGGAATGATCCTCTGGATCAGGCCGATATCGGCGCTTTGAAGGTCGGACATGTCAGGGCTCCTTTCCCGGTCGCCCGCGTCAGTAGCAACAAGCCCCCGAGGGGGCAAGCGCGCCTGTGAGCGATGTTTCAGGGCTGTTGCACGGTCCCGTCCGCCGCGGGCGCGGTTTCGCCCGTCGCCGGGGCGGCGTCCGGTGTCGTGGCGGGGGCGTCTGTCGGGGTCTCGGGCGTGGTTTCAGCGGCCATCCCCGGCGCGGTCTCCGGCGCCGCGGGCATCTGCCGGTCGAGCAGCGAGATCGCCTCGTCCGTGATGTCGATGACACCGGCCGAGAGCAGGACACTGCGCTGCTCCAGGATCACGGCCGCGCCGATTTCCTGCATCAGTTGCTCCAGCGCGGGGCGGGCCCGGCCCAGAAACTCGCGCCGCGAGGCGTCGTTGGTCTGGTTCAGGGCGCGGGCCTTGGTGTCCTGCTCGCTGCGGATGCGGCGCACCTTCTCGTCGAAGGCATCGGCAAGATCGCGGAAGGCCTTGGGCTCCATCGTCGCGCGTTTGTCGGTGAGGTCCTGTTCCTCCGCGATCAGCTCCGCCTCGATCCGGCGGTTCTCGGCGGTCAGGGCGGCAGTCTCTTCCTCGACCCGGGCCGCGATCTGCTGGCCCAGCTTGCTGTCCGCGAAGAGACGCTGGCTGTCGATCGTCAGGATCGGGCTGCGCAGGTGCAGGCCGTCCTGCGCCGCCACGGGCGTGGCCAGCGGGGCACCGCAGAGCGCGAGGGCAAAGGCCACGGCCCGGACGAAAGATCGCCCGGGCCGCAGGGTCCGAAATGTCGGAAGGACTGGCATCAGAAGTCGGTCTGGATGGTCAGATCGAAGGTCTGTTCCTTGTCGTAATCCTCTTTGACCAGCGCCTTGGACCAGTTCAGGCGCAGCGGGCCGATCGGCGTGGTCCAGAACAGCGAGACCCCGATCACGTGGCGCAGGCTGGCGTCTTCATAGAGCACGTTGGCGTTGCTCTTGTTGAGACCCCAGAGCGTGCCGACGTCATAGAAGACGCCGCCGGACATGCCGTATTCCTCGGGCAGGCCGAGGGGGAATTCCGCCTCGAAGGAGCCCACGGCGTAGAAGTTCCCGCCAAGCGCATCGTCGATGTCGTTCGCGGTATCCACTTCGCGCGGGCCGATGCCCTTGGGCTCGAAGCCGCGCATGATCGAGTTGCCGACCGAGAACCGGTCCGTGGTGATGCCCTCATCCCCGCTGAAGAAGGACAGCGCGCCCGCGCGGAAGGTCGCCCGCAGGGTCACCTCCTCGTTGAACACCTTGGTCTGGGCAATCGCCCGCGCCGTGGTGCGCACGTAGTTGCTATCCCCGCCGAGGCCGGCCACGTCCTGACCGAATTCCAGCAGCACGCCGGCGTTCGGGTTCAGGCCGGTCAGACGGCTGTCGTAGGTATAGGTATAGCCGAGCGCCGAGGTGAAGCGGTCGTCTTCGGCGATATCGGCCGAGATGATCTGCCCCGGGTTGCCGTCCTCGGTGGTCGACATGTCGTTGCGGTCGAACTTGTAGGCCAGGTTCAGCCGGGTCCGATCGGTCATCGGGAAGGTCAGGCCGGTCGAGAAGCTCAGGTTCGAGGTGTCGTACTCGGTATAGCTCGCCTCGGTCTCCTGATAGGCGAGACGGAAGTCGAAGCGCACGTCGCGGCCGAGGAAGGCCGGTTCACTGAAGGTCAGCCCGTAGTTGCGCAGGTCCGTCGCGCCCGAGAAGGTCACCCCGACACGCTGGCCACGGCCGAGGAAGTTGTTCTCGGAGAGGCTCATGGCGAGGCCGACGCCGTTGGCCGTCGAATAGGTGCCGCCGAAGGAGAGCGAGCCGGTGGTCGTCTCTTCCACGTTCACGTCAACGATGACCTTATCGGAGGAAGAGCCCTCGCGCGCGTTCACCGTGGCGTTGGCGAAGAAGCCAAGCGCCCGGATACGCTCTGCGCTCTCGCGGATTTCGCGCGGGTTGAAGGGATCGCCCTCCACCACCTTGAACTGGCGCCGGATGACCCGGTCGAGCGTCGTGGTGTTGCCCTCGATGTCGATCCGCTCGACGAAGATGCGCGGCCCGCGGGTGATCTTGTAGTTGATGTCCAGCGTCTGGTCGCGGTCGTTCCGGGTGATCACCGGCTCGACCCGCATGAAGTTCACGCCGTCCTTGATCGCCTGCCGCTCCATCCGGGCGACATCGGTCTCGATCAGCGAGGGCGAGAAGACCACGCCCGGCTTGATCCGCTTGACGGCGGTATAGACCGCTGCGTCCACGCCTTCCATCTCGCTGGTGACAGAGACGTTGCCGATGCGGAACTGCTGCCCCTCTTCCACCGTGAAGGTGACGAAGTAGCCATCGCGTTCGCGCGCCAGTTCGGCGTTCAGGCCGGTGACGCGGAAGTCCACGTAGCCGCGCGAGTTGTAGAAATCGGTCAGGACCTGCTTGTCGAAGTTCAGGCGATCCTCGACGAAGGTGTCGCGCTGGAAGATGACCCGCAGCAGGCCCGCCTGCTTGGATTGCAGCACCCGGCGCAGACGGCCGTCCGAATAGGCCTCATTGCCGACGATGCTGATCCGCTCAACCTCGACGTTGCCGCCTTCGAAGACTTCATAGACCAGATCGACGGTGCCGTTGGAGCGCTTGATGACCTTGGGCGTCACCCGCGCGGCCACGCGGCCGGACTGGGAATAGGCTTCCGCGATGGCATTGGCATCGGCCTCGGCCTGCGAGGGCGAGAAGACGCGGCGCGACTGGGATTTCACCAGCGGTGCCAGTTCGTCATCCTTCTTGCGGTTGTTCCCCTCGAAGGCGATCCGGTTGATGATCGGATATTCGACGACGTTGATCACCAGCGTGTTGCCACGGGGCTCCAGATCGACGCTCTCGAACAGGCCGGAGGCAAGAATTCGCTGATAGGCGTCGTTCAGCTGCCCCCCGCTCACGCTCTCGCCACGGGCGATTCCTGCATAGGACAGGATCGTCCCGGCGCCGATGCGGTCGTTGCCGCTGATCGTCACGTTCGAGAATGTGTAGGTCTGGGCCACGACGGCCTGCGGCAGAACACTGTAAGTCCCCGTAAAACCGAGCAGAAGCGCGGTAAGCAGCGGCTTGGTAGCCCCCGCCCGGCGCTTGGAGGTGGCAGCCCCCGAACCGGTGGTGTGCGTCATGTGGCAGACCCTGTCCCAAGTATCATTTCAGACGGTGGTATCGGGATTGGGGGGTCTTGTCAAAACCAAGGGCACCCCTCGGCGGGGCCATCGCAGCCCCGAAATGCGAGAGGCCGCAGAAGCTTGCACTTCGCGGCCTTCGCGGCCTCGGGGGGCCGTCTGTCTGTGGTCGGTCTGTAGCTGTGGGCCTTGCCCGCAGCCCTGCCCGCGCAAACGTGATCGCGTCGCGGGCGGGGCCCGGTCGCAGGATCACATGCGTCGGATCAGGGCAGAGAGATCAGCACGGTGCCGAGGAACGTTCCGAAGAGCAGCGCCATGACGATCGCGGCGACATAGAGCAGCCGGTCCCAGTTCAGGTCGAACATGAGGCGGAAGAACGGATAGACATTCTCGATGGTGTGCATTTCGGAACCCTTCCAAGAGTGCTCCCCCGTCTCTGCGGGGGTCTTGAACGGAAAGTCGCATCCGAATGCGGCGGAATTCCGGTCTCGATTGTGTCGAGAATGGGGCGCGCGCCTACCCCGTCAGGGACAGGTGCGCACCCCCGGCCCGGTTACGGGCAGAAGAGATCGTTGCCGAGGGCGAAGACCATGAGCGACAGCACCAGCGCCAGCCCGGCGGTCATCGCCACGCGCAGCGCCTTGTCCGAGGGCGGGCGGCCGGTCACCGCCTCGAAGGCGTGGAAGACGAGGTGGCCGCCATCCAGCACCGGGATCGGGAAGAGGTTCAGCAGGCCCACGGCGGTCGAGAGCGCGGCGATGAACCAGATGAAGCTCTGCGCGCCTTGGCTGGCCATGGCGCCCGAGGTCTCGGCGATGCCGATGGGGCCGGACATGTTGCAGGTGCTGATGGCCCCGGTGATCATGTGGTAGAGGCCCGAGATCGAGCTGACCATGATGCCCCAGGTCTGGGACACGCCGCCCGACAGCGAGGCCAGGAGCCCTGCCCGTTCGGTCGCCGGCTCAAACGCCATGCCGCCCGCGATGCCGATGCGCCACTCGGTGCGGAAGCCGCCGCCGGGCGCGGGTTCATCCACGCGGCGCGGTGCAAGGGCGAATTCCAGCGCCTCGTTGCTGCCCGGCCGCCAGACTGACAGCAGCAGCGGCGCGCCCTCCGAGGCCTCGACCCGGTCCTTCAGCTGCCCGAAGGCAAAAATCGGCGCACCGTCGATGGCGGTGATCACGTCGCCCTGCTCCAGCCCGACGCTGTAGGCGGCGGAATTGGGGGCCAGCTGGCTGACCAGCGGCGGATAGGGATAGGGCCCCTGCACCGTGGTCACCTGCCCGTCGCGGCGCACCTCGTAGGGCAGCAGCGGCTCCATCGGCAGATCGTCCGAGAAGGTGGCATAGCCATCCGCATCGTCGAAGGCGGGCACCTTGGCGCCGCCAATGGCGATCAACTCGTCGCCCGGCTGCAGCGTGATGCCCTGTGCCGGCAGAGGCGTCAGGGCGCCCACGGTCAAGGGCTCTGCCACCCGGCCCTGGAACATCAGCATCGAGGCAAAGACGAGGATCGACAGGATGAAGTTGAAGACCGGCCCGGCGGCCACTGTGGCCGAGCGCGCCCACAGCGGCGCGCCATGCATGGTGTGGCGGCGGTCGGCCTCGCTCAGCCCCTCGATCGCAGCACCGTCCTTGCCGGAGGCCGCGTCGCTGTCGCCCAGGAACTTCACGTAGCCCCCCAGCGGCAGCGCGGCGAGTTGCCAGACCGTGCCGCGCTTGTCGGTGCGGCTGTAGATCACAGGCCCAAAGCCCAGCGAGAAGACCTCGGCATGGATGCCGGACCAGCGACCGACGATGTAGTGGCCGTATTCATGGATGGCGACGATCACCGAAAGCGCGACGACAAAGGCCAGCAAAGTCCAGAGAAGCCCGCCGAATTCGGGAAGTAGTGCCATAACATCCATATCTCTTACCTGCTGTGCCCCGCCGCGCGTCAGCCGCGCGATGCAATGATTTCGTCAGTGCGTATTCTGGCCAAATGGTCGGCGTTTAAAACGTTATCAAGGGTAAATTCCGCGTCAACAACGCCCGCCGTCGCGTCGGTGCGGTCCAGAACGGCAGAGACGATCCGCGCCATGTCGGTGAAGCCGATGCGCCGCGCGATGAAATGATCCAGCGCACGTTCCTTGGCGGCGTTGAAAATAGCGCCCGAGAGCCCGCCGCGCCGCATCACGCGCTGCGCAAGGTCGAGCGCCGGGTAGCGCGCCGGGTCCGGGTCCGAGAAGGTCAATTTCCCGAGAGCGGCAAGGTCGAGCCGCGCCACCGGCAGCGGCGCACGCGCGGGCCAGTGCAGCGCATAGCCGATGGCATGGCGCATGTCCGGCGCGCCGAGGTGCGCCATCAGCCCGCCATCCACGTGGCCGACAAGGGCGTGGACCATGGACTCCGGGTGGATCAGCACTTCGATCTGCTCAGGCTCGAACCCGAAAAACTCCCGCGCCTCAATAACTTCCAGCGCCTTGTTAAACATGGATGCGCTGTCGATCGTGATCCGCTGGCCCATGTCCCAGTTGGGATGGGTCGCAGCCTCTTCCGGGGTTGCCGTTTCCAGCTTTGCCAGAGGCCAGTCGCGGAAGGCCCCGCCGGAGGCGGTCAGGATCACCCGCTCGACCGAGGCCGGGGCCTCGCCCGCAAGGGCCTGGAAGATGGCGGAATGTTCGCTGTCCACCGGCAGGATCGTCGCCTCGTGGCGGGCGGCCTCGGACATCACAAGCGGCCCGGCGGCCACCAGTGTCTCCTTGTTGGCGAGCGCCAGCGTGGCGCCTTGCGCGAGGGCGGCAAGGCCGGGGCGCAGCCCGGCGGCCCCGATGATCGCGGACATGACCCAGTCAGCCGGGCGGCTGGCGGCCTCCTGCAGGGCGGTGGCGCCCGCGGCACATTCGACAGTGGTGCCTTCGAGGGCAGCCCGCAGGTCCGGCAGGCGGGCGGGATCGGCGATCACCGCCACCTCGGCGTTCAGCGCGCGGGCATCTGCCGCCAGCTGGCGGACGTTGCCGCCGCCGGTGAGGGCGACGACCTGATACTCGGACGGGGCGCGCTTGATCAGGTCGATGGTGTTCTGCCCGATCGAGCCCGTGGCCCCGAAAATGGATACGCGTTTCATTACAACCCCGGTGGGAACCCTGCGACGGACCCGGCCAGCAGCAGGAAGAGAGAGGCGCCCAGCATCCCGTCGAAACGATCCATCAGCCCGCCATGGCCCGGGATCAGCGAGGAGCTATCCTTGACCCCGACCTTCCGCTTGATCGCGCTTTCCGCCATGTCGCCCATCTGCGAGGCCATGGAGGCCGCGATGGAGAAGCCGATCAGCTCCATCCCTGCCCCGGTCCAGAGACCGAAGATCAGGCCGACGACGCCGGCCCCCAGCCAGCCCGCGATGGTGCCGGCCCATGTCTTCTTGGGGCTGACGCGGGGCCAGAACTTGGGCCCGCCGATCAGGCGGCCCGCGAAATAGCCCAGCACGTCGGTGACCACCACGGTGACCACCAGCCAGAGCAGCCAGATCATCCCGTAGCCGTCGCGCAGCTGCACCATGCCATAGGCCGACAGCAGGATCAGCGCGGTGAAGGTGATCGTGATCGTGCGCCGGTGCGGCACGATGGAGAGCGCCACCATGCCCGGCGCCAGCAGCAGCGGCAGCGCGGCAGAGACCGGCAGGTAGACCGCCAGCAGCATGGCGAGACAGGCAATGCCCGCCATCTGCCACTTCGCGCCCGAGACGTTGGGCACGGCCATGTGGACCAGTTCCCAGACCATGCCGCCCGCGATCAGCGCTGCGAAGACGTGGAACCAATGCCCGCCGAGCCAGATCATCACGAGGCCCAGAGCCACCATCGTCAGCCCGGAGGCCAGCCGCGGGCCGAGGTCGTCCCAGCTGCGCTTGGCGCGCGGTTGTGTCGGCTCCCCGGTCAAGTCTTCGCCCCGCCGTAGCGCCGGTCGCGGCCCCCGTAGTTGCCCACCAGCTCGCCAAAGATGTCGCGGGTGAAGTCGGGCCAGAGCGTGTCGATGAACTCGTATTCCGCATAGGCCGACTGCCAGAGCAGGAAGTTCGAGATCCGCGCCTCGCCGCTGGTCCGGATCACGAGGTCCGGGTCCGGCAGGACGCAGGTGTCGAGGTAGCGCGGCAGCGTTTCCTCGTCGATGCTTTCCGGGTCCAGCTTGCCGTTCGCCACGTCACAGGCCAGCCGCTTGGTGGCGCGGGCCACCTCGTCGCGACCGCCGTAGTTCAGCGCGATGGTCAGGTTGGTGCCGGTGCAGCCCTCGGTCATTTCCTCGAGCTCATCCATCAGACCGCGCAGCTTGGCGTCGAGCTTGACCCGGTCGCCGATGAAGCGGACGCGGACGTTCTCGGCCTTCAGGGCGCGGGCCTCTTTCTGGATGTAGCGGCGGAACAGGCTCATCAGCCCCGCCACCTCGATCTGGGTGCGCTTCCAGTTCTCGGTCGAGAAGCCGAAGATCGTCAGGTATTCGACCCCGAAATCCGGGCAGGCCTCGACGATCTCGCGCACCCGGCGGGCCCCGGCGTGGTGCCCGAAGAGACGCGGCCGGCCGCGGGCCTGCGCCCATCGGCCGTTGCCGTCCATGATGACGGCAACGTGGCGCGGACCCCGCGCATTGGGCTTGTCGGCGGCCATGGGCCTCTCCTCCCGCAGTGCCTCAGACCTGCATGATCTCGGCTTGCTTGGTCTCCAGTGCCTTGTCGACCTTGGCGATAAACTCGTTGGTCAGGTCTTGCACCTCGGTTTCCCAGAACTTCTGGTCATCCTCGGGCATGCCGTCGGACTTGGCCTTCTTGACCTGATCCATGCCGTCGCGGCGCACGTTGCGCACGGCGACGCGGGCGTGTTCGGCATATTGGGCGGCCACGCGGGTCAGCTCCTTGCGGCGTTCCTCGTTCAGCTCGGGGATCGGCAGCATGATGATCGTGCCGTTGAGCTGCGGGTTGATGCCGAGGCCGGATTCGCGGATCGCCTTCTCGACCTTGCCGACAAGCGCCTTGTCCCAGACGTTGATCGTGACCATCCGCGGCTCGGGCACGTTCACGGTGCCGACCTGGTTGATGGGCGTCATCTGGCCATAGGCATCGACCTGCACCGGCTCCAGCATGGAGGCCGAGGCCCGCCCGGTGCGCAGCGAGGCGAACTCGGTCCGCAGGTTGCCCATTGCGCCATCCATCCGGCGCCGCAGGTCGTCGGTGTCGATCTCGAAATCCTCGTCGGCCATGTGGTCCGTTCCTCTTCGTTCTCGCCGGCTTGGCCGGTCCTTGTTCCTCGCCGGCCGTGCCGGTCCTTGATCGCCGCCGGCCCCAGCCGGCACCGTGTCGATGCCGTGCCAGTGCCGTATCGGTCCTCACCGCCCCCTTCCGGGGCCGGCGGTCCGGTCTCTTGTCCCGGCGTCTGTCCCTATCGGGGCCGGGGGAGGCGCGGCGTTTTCGCTGCGCCTCTCATATCGTCAACTGTGCACTCTTGTATAGGTGCCTTGCCCGGCAAGGATGCCGCGGAAGCCGCCCGGCTCGTCCAGCGAGAAGACCACGATCGGCATGTCGTTGTCCCGCGCAAGCGCGATCGCCGAGGCATCCATGACCTTGAGGTTCTTGCTGAACACGTCGTCGTAGGTGATGCTGTCGTAGCGCACCGCGTCGTCGTGCTTCTTGGGGTCCTTGTCATAGACCCCGTCCACCTGCTTGCCCATGAAGATCGCCTCGCAGGCCATCTCGGAGGCGCGCAGGGTCGCGGCAGTGTCGGTGGTGAAATAGGGGTTGCCGGTGCCGGCGGCAAAGATCACCACGCGCTTCTTCTCGAGGTGACGCACGGCACGGCGGCGGATGTAGGGCTCGCAGACCTGATCCATCGGGATCGCGCTGATCACCCGGGTGAAGATGCCGAGGCCCTCCAGCGCGGATTGCATGGCAAGCGCGTTCATCACGGTGGCCAGCATCCCCATGTAGTCGGCGGTGGTGCGTTCCATACCCTGCGCGCTGCCCTGCAGCCCGCGGAAGATGTTGCCGCCGCCGATCACCATGCAGACCTCGACGCCCATGTCGTGGACCGATTTCACCTCGCGGGCGATCCGCTCGACGGTGGGCGGATGCAGGCCAAAGCCCGTATTCCCCATCAGGGCCTCGCCCGAAATCTTCAGCAGCACCCGTTTGTAGGTCGGGTTCGGGGGCGTGTCGGCCATGTTGCGCTCCGCATGTCAGGGGGTCTAGGATCGGCGGCAAAATGTCGGAAAACGACGCCCGGTTCAATCCGGTATTGCCCGCCCTGCCCGAATAGCCAAATACCGCCGAAAATGAGCCCTAGAAATCAAGACCTTCCCGCAGGGGCCCCGGCCTCCGCCACGCCCCTGCCTGCCCCGATGATCGCCCCGATGATATCCCGCGCGGGCTGGTCGGCGCATCTGGCCGGCATTCCGCGCGACGCCCACGTGCTGATCGCGGGCCCCACGGCCAGCGGCAAGACGGCGCTGGCGATCGAACTGGCGCAGCGTCAGGGCGGCGTGATCGTGAATGCCGATGCGATCCAGGTTTATGCCAACTGGCGCGTCCTCACCGCCCGCCCCTCGGCGCAGGAAGAGGCCGCAGCAGAGCACCGGCTCTTCGGCCACATCGCGGGCGATCAGCCCTATTCCACCGGCGAATGGCTGCGCGAGGTGGCGCCCATGCTCACCGGGCCCGAGCGGCTGATCATCACCGGCGGCACCGGGCTCTACTTCACCGCGCTGACCGAGGGGCTGGCCGATATCCCGCCCGTGCCAGAGGCGATCCGCGAGGAGGCCAATGCCCGCATCGCGGCCGAGGGCCTCGCCCCCCTGCTGGCAGAGCTTGACGCCGAGAGCCGGTCGCGCATCGACCCCGCCAACCCGGCGCGGGTCACGCGGGCGTGGTCCGTGTTGCAGGCCACCGGGCGCGGCATCGCCGCCTGGCAGGACGAGACGCCGCCGCCCCTGCTGCCGCTGGAGCAGACCGCGCCGATGGTCGTCTCCGCGCCCAAGGACTGGCTCACGCCCCGGATCGAGCGCCGCTTCGACCTGATGCTGGAGGGCGGCGCACTGGAGGAAGCCCGGGACAACCTGCCGCTCTGGTCGCCTGACCTGCCCTCGGCCAAGGCCATTGGCGCGCCGGAGCTGATCGCCCATCTGCGCGGCGAGATGACCCTTGATGAAGCCCGCGAGGCCGCCACCGTGGCCACCCGCCGCTTCGCCAAGCGGCAGCGGACGTGGTTCCGCGCAAGGATGCGACACTGGCAGCACCTCAGCGCGGACAGCTAAGCTATTTTCTTTACATAAGCGGACATTTTTCGCAGCATTCCCCAAGAAATACAGGGGAATACAGCCCAAACACAACATCTTGGGGTTCCTCGCGCCGTCACCGCAATGCCACCACCTCCACCGAGGGGACGCCGATGACCGATCCCGCCGCGCCCAGCCTGATCTCCCTCGCCCAGCTCAGCCGCGGGGGGCCGTGGCGCACGGAATTGCAGCATTCGCGGGAGGATCACCTCTTCCTCTGGATCACCCGCGGACAGGGCCGCGTGCTGGTCATGGGCCGCCGCCGGGGGCTGGGGCCGCACAATGCGCTGCTGCTGCCTGCGCGGACGCTGATGTCGCTCGATCTCGGCAAGCAGGTCTATGGCCTCGCCGTGCGCATCCCCGGCGGCTCCGTCCCCTTCCTGCCGACGCAGGAGGCGCTCCACCTCCGGGTGCGCGACGTGCTGGTGCAGGGCGAGGCGACCGCGATCCTCGACGCCATGCAGCGCGAACAATCGACCCACCGCCCCTTCGGCGCCGAGGCCGCCCGCGCCCATGCCGGTCTGCTCTCGGTCTGGATCCGCCGGGTGCAGGCGCAGGAGCCCCCGGCCCCGCAGCCCAACGCCGCGCAGCGCTTGGCGGAGGCCTTCTGCTCGCTCGTCGCACGGGATTACCGCAGCGGCGCGCCCATGGCGGCCTATGCCACGGCCCTTGGCGTGACGCCGACCCACCTGACGCGCACCCTGCGCCAGACCTCCGGGATGACCGCCGCCGACATCCTGACCGAACGGGTGCTGCATGGCGCCCGCGAGATGCTGCAGGACGGCGACCTGCCGATCCGCATGGTGGCCGAAAGCCTCGGCTTCTCCAGCGCTGCCTATTTCACGCGCTTCATCCAGCACCACACGAAGCAGACGCCCTCGGCCCTGCGCAAACAGGCCCATGCGGCCCCACTCTCGGCACAGCCGGTCCGGGCCTAGCCGCGCGGCGCGGCCCCGTTTCGGAAAAAGCCGGGGCCCGAGGGCCCGAACTACCGAAAAGCGGTGGCAGTCCATTTGCGACATGATACATGTCGCAATCAAGCAAGTCAGGACGCAGCCGCCCCTGCCCGCCGCCATGGCCGCCCCCGCGGGCGGGCACGGGCATTGACGCAGGGGGCAATCGCGCTCCTATCCTGTCGATCAAGGCGTCCTCGCGCCACTTCACGAAACCGCCACTCTAATGCGGCAAGACAGACAGATCATCTGTCACAGGGAGAAAACCATGACCAAGCCAGAGACCGACCGGACCGGCGCCACCGCCGTCCACCCCGGCGCCCGCATGTATGCCGAGGAATTCAAGGCCGGGAAGCTCAGCCGTCGGGAATTCATCACGCGCGCCTCGTCGCTGGGGGTTGCCACCCCGCTGGTCTATGCGCTCGGCGGGCTGGAACAGCCGGTCATGGCGCAGGAGGCCCCCACCCCGGGCGGCACGCTGCGGGTGCAGATGCAGACCAAGGCGCTGAAGGACCCGCGCAATTTCGACTGGTCGGAAATGGCGAACTTCGCCCGCGGCTGGCTGGAATACCTCGTGCAGTACAACGCCGACGGCTCCTTCGAGGGCCGCCTGCTGGAGAGCTGGGAGGTCAACGACGACGCCACCGAATACGTGCTGCACGTCCGTCAGGGCGTAAGCTGGAACAACGGCGATCCCTTCACCGCCGATGACGTGATCTTCAACCTCTCCCGCTGGTGCGAGGCCGGGGTCGAGGGCAACTCGATGGCGTCGCGCCTCGGCGCGCTGATCGACAGCGAGACGCAGGCCCTGCGCGAAGGCGCGGTGGAGAAGGTCGATGACCACACGGTCAAGCTGATGCTGCAAAGCCCCGACATCACCCTGCCCGCGGGCTTCTCGGATTACCCGGCGGCGGTGGTGCACCCCTCCTACGCGGGCGGCGATCCGTCGGAAAACCCCATCGGCACCGGCCCCTTCCTGCCCGAGACCAACGAGGTCGGCGTGCGCCAGGTGCTGGTCAAGAACGCCGATCACCAGTGGTGGGGCGAAGGCGCCTACCTCGACCGGATCGAGTTCATCGACTTCGGCACCGACATGGCCTCCTGGGTCGCGGCGGCGGACGCGGACGAGATCGACATGACCTACCAGTCCACCGGCGAATTCGTCGATGTGCTGACGGCCATGGGCTGGAAGGTCTCGGAGGCGGTGACGGCGGCCACGATCTGCGTGCGCTTCAATCAGACCAACGCGCCCTATGACGACGTTAACGTGCGCCGCGCGCTGATGACGGCGGTGGACAACGAGGTGGTGCTGGAACTGGGCTATTCCGGCCTCGGCACCGTGGCGAAGGATTTCCACGTCTGCCCGATCCACCCGGAATACGCCGACATCCCCGGCATCAGCCCGGACCCGGACGCGGCGCTGCAGATGCTGACCGACGCGGGTCATGCCGAAACCGAGTTCGAGCTGATCTCGATCGACGACGAATGGCAGTCGGCGACCTGTGACGCCGTGGCGGCGCAGTGCCGCGACGCGGGCATCAACGTGAAACGCACGATCCTGCCCGGCTCGACCTTCTGGAACGACTGGCTCACCTTCCCGTGGTCCGCGACCGAATGGAACATGCGCCCGCTCGGCGTGCAGGTGATGTCGCTGGCCTACAAGTCCGGCGTGGCCTGGAACGAAACCGGCTTTGCCAATGCCGAGTTCGACAGCCTGATGGACGAGGCGCTCGCCATTGCCGATGCCGACAAGCGGCGCGAGGTCATGGCCAAGCTGGAGCAGATCATGCTCGACGAGGGTGTGACGATCCAGCCTTACTGGCGCTCGCTCTTCCGCCACATGAAGGAAAACGTCATGGGCACCGAGATGCATCCGACCTTCGAGATGCATATGGACAAGTGGTGGGTCCGGGCCTGAGCGCCCTGAGACAGCCCGTGCCTACCCGCCCGCGCAGTGCCCGGGGCCGCCCTGAGGGTGGCCCCGTGATCGGCCCGATCCGTTCCGGCAGCGCTCCGGCCCCCGCGGCCCGCTGCCCGAACGGCCTGAGGCACGGGGGCCACCACAACCGCCCCGCTTCCCCGGCGCGGCGCGCCTCCCTCCACGGCTCCCATCCCGGCCCGGTCCCGCCCCTCGCGGGGCCTGCCACAGACAGGACGGCCCCATGATCCTCTTCCTGCTCCGCCGCCTCGGCGTGATGCTCCTGACAGCGCTCTGCCTGTCGCTCATCGTCTTTGCCCTGACGAACTTGCCCGCAAACCTCGAGAAGATCGCCAAGTTCGAGGGCAATGCCCGGATGAGCGACGCGCAGGTCGAAAGCTGGCTGGAGAAGAACGGTTATGCCCAGCCGATGCTGGTGCGCTACGGCGAATGGCTGGGCGCGCTACCCGGCTGGACCCGCACGGACGAGAGCGGCGAATATGGCCGCTGCGTCCCCGTGGGCGGCACAATTGCGGAGAGCCCCGCACGCTGCGGCATCCTGCAGGGCGAATGGGGCGAAAGCCGAGTCTTCCGCGAAGACGTGGGCCCCTTCATCGCCACCCGCCTCGCCCTGACCGGCAAGATGATGTTCTGGGTCATGGTGCTGATGGTGCCCATGGCGCTGGTGATCGGTGTGCTGGCGGGCATGCGCGAGGGATCGAAGCTCGACCGCGGCCTCTCGACCCTCTCGATCCTGACCACGGCAACGCCGGAATACGTTTCGGGCGTGATCCTGATCGCGGTCTTCGCCTCCTCCGCCTTCGGGCTGAAATGGTTCAAGGGCACCGCCACCTCCGCCATGGAAAACGCCACCTTCGAGAACTTCTTCCTGCCGGTGCTGACCATCGCGCTCTTCGGCATGGGCTACATCGCCCGGATGACACGCGCCTCCATGGCCGAGGTGATGACCTCGCAGTACATCCGCACCGCGCGGCTCAAGGGGCTGCACTTCCGCGAGATCGTGCTGAAACACGCGCTGCGCAACGCGCTGATCGCGCCCTTCACGGTGATCATGCTGCAATTTCCGTGGCTGCTGAACGGCGTGGTGATCGTCGAGACGCTCTTCAACTACAAGGGCCTCGGCTGGGCGCTCGTTCAGGCGGCGGGCAACAACGACGTGGACCTGCTCTTGGGGATCTCGCTGGTCTCCGTCGTGGTCGTGCTGCTGACGCAGCTGATCTCGGACATCGGTTATGTCTACCTGAACCCCCGGATCCGGATCGCATGAGGGCGCCGAGAATGACGACACCCGCCCCCTACGCCGCAAAACCGGAGGCCACCGCATGGAACCGCTGAGCTGGGGCGCCATCGCTGCCCGCATCCTGTTGCAGTTCCTGCCGGTCTGGATCGCCCTTGCCGCAACCTTTGGCCTGTCGTGGGTTTATCGTGCGAAACTGGGCCTTTACGGCAAACTCTTCGACAATCGCATTGGCCTGATCGGGCTCTTCCTGACGCTCTTCTGGGTCTATACCGCGCTTGCCGCCGGGCTCTTCGACTGGATCGCCACCCATGACCCGCTGACCGCCGTCTCGGGCATGAAGAACAAGGTCCCCGGCACGCCCCTGCGCGGGGCCGAGGACGGGGATTTTCCCTACTACCTGCTGGGCGGCGACGGGCTGGCCCGCGATGTCTTCTCGCGCATGGTGGCGGGGTCGTGGATCGTGGTGCAGATCGCGCCGCTGGCCACGCTCTTCGCCTTCATGGCCGGGATCACGCTGGGGCTTCCGGCGGGCTACTTCGGCGGGCGGCTCGACAGCGTCCTGACCTTCGCGGCGAACCTGATCCTCGCCTTCCCGGTGATCCTGCTCTTCTACCTCCTCGTCACGCCCGAGATCGTGGCCAGCGGCCTGCCTGCCTATCTCTCCGCCGGGCTCTTCCTGCTGCCGCTCGTCTTCCTCGGCCTGCTGATCAACGCCCGCGCCCGGACCAATCCGCGCCGCCGCTGGATGCTGCTGGCCGTGATGCTGCTGCCGCTCGGCTGGGCCTATCTCTCGCTGATCTCGGCGCAGGGCTCGGCGCTCGACCTGCTGCCCGCGGCGCTCGACCTCTTCGACGTGCCGGGCGGCATCCTCGTGGTCTTCGTCTCGGTCATCTTCGTGAACGCGCCCACGGTTTTCCGCCTGACCCGCGGGCTGACGCTGGACCTCAAGACCCGCGACTACGTCGCCGCCGCCCAGACCCGGGGCGAAGGCCCGTGGTACATCATGCTGTGGGAAATCCTGCCCAATGCGCGCGGGCCGCTGATCGTCGATTTCTGTCTGCGCATCGGCTACACCACGATCCTGCTGGGCACGCTGGGGTTCTTCGGCCTCGGCCTGCCGCCGGACAGCCCCGACTGGGGCACCACGATCAACGCGGGCCGCAAGCTGCTGTCGATCTTCCCCCATCCCGCCATCGCGCCCGCCGTGGCGCTGCTCTCGCTCGTCCTCGGCCTGAACCTGCTGGCCGACGGGTTGCGCGAAGAAAGCCTGAAGGACTGAGGCCATGACACAAGAGCCCATCCTCGCCATCGACAGCCTCTCGATCTCCTTCGACACCCGCCGGGCCGAGATCCCGGCCGTGATGGACTTCTCCGTCTCGGTCCAGCCGGGCGAGGCCATGGGCCTCGTCGGCGAAAGCGGCTGCGGCAAATCCACCGTGGCGCTTGGCATCATGCGCGATCTGGGCCGCAACGGGCGCATCGCGGGCGGCACGATCCGCTTCAAGGGCCGCGACATGGCCGAGATGTCGGAGGCCGAGCTGCGCCGCATCCGCGGCAACGAGATCGCGATGATCTACCAGGAGCCGATGGCCTCGCTGAACCCCGCCATGAAGGTGGGCCGACAGCTGATGGAAGTGCCGATGATCCACGAGGGCGTGACGGCCGAAGAGGCCCGCGCCCGCGCGCTCAAGATGCTGGACGACGTGAAGCTGCCCGATCCGGCGCGCATCCTCGACAGCTATCCGCACCAGCTCTCCGGCGGGCAGCAGCAGCGCATCGTCATCGCCATGGCGCTGATGTCGAAACCCGCGCTGCTGATCCTCGATGAGCCGACCACCGCGCTCGACGTCACCGTGGAGGCCGCGATTGTCGAGCTGATCCGCGATCTGGGGCGCAAGTACGGCACGGCGATGCTCTTCATCTCGCATAACCTCGGGCTGGTGCTGGAGACCTGCGACCGCATCTGCGTGATGTATTCCGGCGAGGCGGTCGAGACCGGCACCGTGGCCGAGGTCTTCGACACCATGCGCCATCCCTATACGCAGGCGCTCTTCCGCGCGATCCCGCTGCCCGGGGCCGACAAGACGGCCCGCCCGCTGCAGGCGATCCCCGGCAACTTCCCCCTGCCCCATCAGCGCCCGCCGGGCTGCAACTTCGGCCCGCGGTGCAGCTACTTCGAGGCCGGGCGCTGCGATGCGCAGGCGATCCCGATGCAGGATGTCCGCCCCGGCCATGCCACCCGCTGCCTGCGGGCCGAGGAGATCGACTGGACCGCCGAGCCCGAGGCGGAGGCCGAGACGGAGGCCCGCACCCCCGGCAAGGTCGTGCTCAGCGTCGAGAAGCTGAAGAAGTATTACGAGGCCGGGGCCAATGCGCTCTTCGGGGGCGAGACACAGGTGGTGAAGGCCAACGAGGCCCTTACTTTTGAGGCCCGCGAGAGCGAAACGCTGGCAATCGTGGGGGAATCCGGCTGCGGGAAATCCACGCTGGCCAAGATGCTCATGGGGCTGGAGACCGCGACCGAGGGGCGCATCCTGCTCGACGGGCGGGAAATTCAGGACCTGCCCGTGGCTGACCGGGATGGCGGATTGCTGGGCGATCTGCAGATGGTGTTCCAGAACCCCTTCGACACGCTCAACCCCTCGATCCCCGTGGGCCGCCAGATCATCCGCGCGCTGGAGCTTTTCGGCTACGGCGCCTCGGACGCAGAGCGGCGCGAGCGGATGCTGACGCTGCTCGACCTCGTGAAGCTGCCGCGTGACTTCGCCGAGCGGATGCCGCGCCAGCTCTCCGGCGGGCAGAAGCAGCGGGTGGGCATCGCGCGGGCCTTCGCGGGCGGCGCGCGCATCGTGGTGGCGGATGAGCCGGTCTCGGCGCTGGATGTCTCGGTGCAGGCGGCGGTGACCGACCTGCTGATGGAGATCCAGAAGCGCGAGAAGACGACGCTGATCTTCATCTCCCATGACCTGTCGCTGGTGCGCTACCTCGCGGACCGGGTGCTGGTCATGTACCTCGGCCATGTGGTCGAACTGGGCACGGTGGAGGAGGTCTTTGCCCCGCCCTACCACCCCTATACCGAGGCGCTGCTTTCGGCGGTGCCCATTGCCGATACCTCGGTCGAGAAGGAGCGGATCGTGCTGGAGGGCGAGCTGCCCTCGGCCACCAATCCGCCGCCGGGCTGCCCGTTCCAGACCCGCTGCCGCTGGAAGGCGCAGGTCGCGGGCGACCGCTGCGCGACCGAGCTGCCCGAGATGCGTCGATTCGGGGCACATCAGATCCGCTGTCACCTCGCCCCGGAGGTGCTGACCGATATGCCCCCGGTGCTGCGGCACGCGGCCGACTGACCCCGCACGGCCGATCCCGGACAGCAGAAACCCCGGCGCTTGGGGCACCGGGGTGACTGCGTCTCGGGGGAGAGACGGGGACGGTCCGGGGGAGAACCGTCCCGGGGACGTCGTCGGATCAGCGGTCGTTCGTGTCGGAGTTGGTCTCCGACAGCGTGTCCATGCCGTTCTCGGTCGCCTCGGCGAAGCCGACCAGCATGGCGGTGTAAAGCTCTTCATCCGAGGGGGCCACGGTCAGCGTGCCGGGGGCCGGCAGGATCGACTGGGCGTTCACCTCGATCGGGAAGGCACCGATGGCGCCATTGCCTTCGGGGTCCATCACGGTGACGGTACCCGAGAGTTTGTTGAAGCCCTTCACGAAGGATTCCGTCGGGTTCGGGCTGATGTCCAGCTCGGTCAGCTCGACCTGCACCTTGTAGCCCGGCTCCACGCCGACGGGCTGATCGTTCAGCGCCGCGGTGATGGTTTTCGACAGGTCGTCGTTGAGGGTCGGGAACTTGCTCAGCGAGCTGTTGCCGTCGAGTTCAGCGCCAGCTGCCACGTCAACCGCGCTCACCTGCGGGTTGTCGAGGGCATAGACAGGGGCAGCCACAGCGGTGGCCATACCAAGGGCGATCAGGGTCCGTTTCAGCATTGTTACGTCCTTTCCAGGCACGCGCCCGTCCCCTCTTCCGGGGTCGGTGGCAGCGCGGTGCCGCATCTGTTTCGCTTGTGGGGAGAGAACGTTAGCCAGCCGGATCGGTTCCATCGCATCGCAACGAGGGCACAGGGGCATCAGCGGCATCGGAAAAAATCCGCCGATAGCGGTCAGCCCCGCCGCGCAACCTGCGGGCGAGACCTGCGGTGGCGAGGGATCGGGGCTCAGTGGCCCCAGATCACCTTCACGTAGTTCTGGGTTTCCTTGTAGGGCGGGATGTCGCCGTACTTGCGCACCGCTTCCGGTCCGGCGTTATAGGCCGCCAGCGCCAGCCGCCAGTTACCGAAATCGCGGTACTGCCGGGCGAGGTAGCGCGCGCCGCCCTCGAGGTTCTGCTCCGGGTCCATCGGATCGACGGCAAGGTGCCGCGCCGTCTCGGGCATCAGCTGCGCAAGGCCGAGGGCGCCCTTGTGGCTCTTGGCGTGGATGTTCCAGCCGCTCTCCTGCTGCACGAGGCGCAGGAAGAGATCCTCGGGGATGCCATGCCGCTTGGCGGCGGAGCGGGCCACGTCGAGGTAGGGGCCGGTGTACTTGCCCCGGAAGGGCGCGACCGGAAACTTGGAGGGCACGATCACCGCCTGCGGCTGCAGCCGGACCGAGTTGTTGTATTGCTGCGAGGCGCGCCCGTCGAGGATCGAGGTCTGGGACTTGAAGAGCTTCACGCGCGACTTGGACGACAGCACATCCGCACTCGCCGGCTGGGCAAGCGCCAGCACGGCGCCAAGGGCTACCCCGAGGTATCTCTGCATTGTCCCGTCCGTTCCGATGTCTCTTGTTGGGCGGCATTCTAGCCAGCGGAGCGTGAATTGCCACCCCCCGTCCGCAGGGCCTCCGCCGCCGGTTCAGGCACCAGCGGCGCGCCCATCAGGTCCTCGATCAGCAAGGACATCAAGCCGTTACGCCCCTGCACCCCGGCCTTGCGGTAGATCGCGTTCAGATGCGCCTTCACCGTGCCCTCGGCCGACCCGCGGATTTCCGCCACTTCCGCGATGGAGAGCCCCTTCAGCGTCAGCCCGGCGACATCCGCCTCGGAGGGGGTCAGCCCCCAGTCGACGAAATAGGCCTGGATCACCTCGTGCAGCGCCCCCTGCGCCACGGTGCGCGTGCGCTCGAGGTCCTTCTGACGCCGCAGCAGGACCATCAGCACCCGGATCTCGATCGCGAGCGCAAGCAGCAGCGACAGCGCCGCCAGCCCCTCGACGATCTGGCCCGGGTCCGAGAAGATGCCCCGCCCCTCGTCGATCGTATCGGCCACGGCATCCGCGATGAAGAACGTGGTGCACAGGGCCTGAACGAGGATCAGCCCGGCAAGCGCCAGGCTGTTCCGCGTCGGTTTGAGATCGCTCATCCGGGGGTGTGCCCTGACTGCGGCATGTCATTCGGCTCGATCATCTTTACCCCCGTCACCATGGCTCGCGGAAGGTTAACACCCGTCCGGCGGCTTTCCCAGATCACCGCGGCGATATGTGCCACGATGCTGACCTCGGCCCATGTGACGAAGAATTCGTGCAGTTCCTCGACCCACTTCATGCCCCAGTAGGCATTCGTCGTCATCATCCAGCCGGTCAGCCCGATGAGCAGCATCGTGGCCAGCAGGTTGTAGATCATCAGAGCGCCGAGGGGCGTATGCCCGACGTGTACCTTGCGCCGGCCCCGCGCGATGTCCGCCAACTGTCCGAAGGCCGCCGAGATCGAGGGCGGGAAATCCCGGAACCGGGCGTGGCGGGTGCCGATCAGCCCCCAGACCAGCCGCACCGCCACAAGCCCGACGACGACATAGCCGATGAGGTGGTGCAGGTCCTTCTCCGGGTCCGTGATCAGCGCGTTCGCCGCGAAGAGCACGACCAGCGACCAGTGGAACATGCGCACCAGCGGATCCCAGACCCGCAGCGCCGTGCGGGCGCTCCGGGTCTTGCGGTCGCCGAAGGCTGCATCAGTCATTGCCATGGACCCGGGCGATGTTCAGGGCGTCGTCGAGGTAGAGCTCCAGCTTCTTGCCATCCTTCAGGGCATAGACCTCGATCATGCCGTCCTCCATGCCGATGCGGCGCACCTCGTAGCCCTCGGCGGAGAGCTTCTCGGTGATCTGCGCCTTGGTGGCGTCGTCCGGGCGGCCCGAGGCAAGCGCCGCGGTGGTCGTGACGAAGCAGACGGCCAGCGTGCCGGTGACGGTGACGATGCCGAGGGCGGTCGCGTTCCAGAGGGATTTCAGCATGTGCATTCTCCGATGGGGGGACCGGCCTGTCCGGCGCCCTGCCCCTCCCATCTGTCGCGGATCGGCAGGCCGCGCGATCCGCCGGGAGTGCCGATCGGGCGGCCTATAACCGGAGTTTAGGCCGCTTTTCCGGGCGTCTGGCAGGCGCCACCCTCCGGGCGGCCCCTTGGCACGCCCCTCCAGTCCACCGGGCCAGTCCACCGGGCCAGCCCCGTCCCTCTGCCCTCTCTGGCGCATTGCCGAGGCGCCCCGGCCCCGCTAACGTTGGATTAACCGTGTTGCGCTTCCATTGCCGCACGGCGGCGGTTGCGGCGGGCGGCGGTGCCTGCTTTAACGCCGGGATCATTGAATTCGGATTCGACACAGGGGGTCTCATGGCGGGATCGGTGAACAAGGTCATTCTGATCGGCAATCTGGGCCGCGACCCGGAGGTCCGGTCGTTCCAGAACGGGGGCAAGGTCTGCAACCTGCGGATCGCCACCTCGGAAAACTGGAAGGACCGCAACACCGGCGAGCGGCGCGAGCGGACCGAGTGGCACTCGGTCGCGATCTTCCAGGAAGGTCTCGTGCGCGTGGCCGAGCAGTACCTGCGCAAGGGCTCCAAGGTCTACATCGAGGGCCAGCTTCAGACCCGCAAGTGGCAGGACCAGTCCGGCCAGGACCGCTATTCGACCGAGATCGTCCTGCAGGGCTTCGGCGGCACGCTGGTGATGCTCGACGGCCGCGGTGAAGGCGGCGGCGGTGGCGGCTACGGCGGTGGCTCGGGCGGCGGCTACGGTGGCGGCGGCGGCGGTGACTACGGCGGCGGCTACGACGAAGGCCCCTCGGGTGGCGGCTACGGCGGTGGCAGCGGTGGCGGCGGCCGGTCCGGCGGCGGGTCGCCCTCGCGCGATCTGGACGACGAGATTCCGTTCTGAGGCAAAGCGCCTGACAGAGACATACAAAACGCCGCCCCTGTCCGGGGGCGGCGTTTTTCTATGGAACGAAGCGCGAGACCCTCGACCGGCTAGGCCCTGTCACCACCAATGATCCGCAGTGGATCGCCGGGGCCCGCGCCGGGCGGCGTCAGCCCGCGGTGGCCCTCAACAGGCGTTTGCGCGCGGGCGGGATCGCCTTGATCTCCAGCCCGGTGAAGACATGGAGCGTGTTCATGTGGCTGTCCACCACCGCGTGATCCGAAACCCAGCCCCCCATCAGCAGATAGGTCCGCAAAAGCGGCGGCATCCGCAGCATGGCCTGTTTCGCGTCGGGCTTGCGCCGCAGCTTCTGGGCGAAGCGGAAGACATTGGGCGCCTTGACCCGCGGCAGCCAGCGTTTCGGCGCGAGGTGGCGTTCCTTCAGCATGGCGAAGGCGTCGAGGTAATCGGCGGTGTCGGTGCCGTGGAAGGAGGAACAGCCGAAGAGCATCTCGACCCCGTTCTCGTCCACGTAGCGCGTCATCGCGGACCAGGCCACGCGCAGGATGTCGGCGTCGCGGGCCTCGGGATGGATGCAGAAGCGGCCCATCTCGACCATCGGCCCCTCGAAGTCTTTCAGGGCGGAGAGTTCGTAGTACTGCGCGGAATAGCTGCGCGCGATCTCGCCCCCGCCGGTCAGCGGCAGGATGCGGAAGCAGCAGACGAGCGTGCCGTCGCGCTGATCCTCGACCAGCACATGGGCGCAGACCGCGTCGAAGGCATCGGCATCGAGGGGATGGCTGTCCGGGTCACCGTGGAAACACAGGGTCCGCAGCCGCTGTGCGGCGAGGATGTCTTCCGGGGTCTCGGCGAAGCGGGCGCGGTAACGTCCCTTCATCAGCGACAGCATGGCAGGCCTCCAGGGCGATGCGGTCAAGATAGGCAGGCCCGCCCTAGCACACAAGGGATGACAAAGGCGTGACGTTCGGGATGCGGGTGGAGGGGCGGCTTGTGACGGGGAGGTCGCGGGCACGGCCGGCCTGGGCGCCGTCCCGGGGCGCTGCCCCGGACCCCGGGATATTTGGGGCAAGAAAATGGAGAGTCGGAGTGCGGCCTTGAGGGAGGGCGGACATGCGAAGGGCGCGGACCGGTCTGCCGGTCTGCGCCCTGACATTTGGATCAGCCGGGGTTGCCCGGATCAGTTCGCGAAATCGCTCGCGCTGAACTGGCCGAGGTTGCCCAGAAGCTGTGCGATGATGCCGGTGCTGGTGGAGCCGTCGTCGGTCACGCGGCGCGACAGGGTGACGACCTTGCCGTCCTCCAGCCCGTAGCGCGAGACGTTGGAGACCACGCCGCGCTGATCGAAGGCGATCTGGACCACCTCGCGCTCGACCACCTGCGGTTCGGTGTAGGCGAAGTGGCGCACGCGGCTGTGCACGTAATAATAATTGCCACCGTCCAGCATGCCCGAGGTCGACGGCGCGCCGACCTTCTCGCTGACGGTGTCGCGGGTGTCCTTGCCGACGGCGATCTGGGAAAGGTCACTGTCGAGAGGCACATAGCCGTGGTCGCGGTAGCGAGCCGTGCAGGAAGCCGCCGCCATAACCAGAAGTACGGCCACGGCCCGTTTCGCCCAATTCGTCATGCCACGCATTCCTGCCCTCTTGCTCCGGCGTCTTCCGCCTTCTATCTGCCATTACAGAAGGAAAGCCCCCCGTTCAAGGAAGGAACCGCCGCCCCATGGCCGACGCCGACCCCGCCCGCCCCCTGTTCACGCCGCTGCGCGTGGCCGATCTGCCGACCTCCCGGCCGACGCCCGTGGAGATCCGCCCGGACGCCGCACAGATGGCCCGCCTGGCCGAAGAGCTGGGGCTGAGCGACCTGCGCAAGGTCAGCTTTACCGGCGAGGTGAAAGCCGAGGGCAAGCGCCGCTGGCGTCTGAAGGGCAAGCTGGGCGCCACCGTCGTGCAGCCCTGCATCGTGACGCTGGCCCCGGTGACCACGCGGATCGAGGAAGAGGTGGTGCGGCGCTATGACCCGTCGGTCGAGGCCCTGCCGGAGATCGACGATATGGAAATGCCGGAAGATGATTCCGTGGAACCTCTCGGAGAGGTGATCGACCCGGGCGTCGTGCTGGCGGAGGCACTTGCGCTTGCGCTGCCGCTCTACCCCCGCGCCGAGGGCGCCGAGATGGAAGAGGCGCAGTTCACCGAGCCCGGCAAGCAGGCCATGACCGACGAGGAGACGAAGCCCTTTGCCGGGCTGGCGGCCCTCAAGGCGAAGATGGAGAAACCCGAGGAGTGAGGCCTGCGTGCACCGGGCCCGCGCCGCCGCGCGCCGCGCCCTGTGTTGCAAGCCTGTGCTACACGCTGTGCTGCAAGGCCCCGCTCCCCCCGCGGGAGAGGCCTCCGACCCCGGGGAAGCGGCGACGAATCGCTTGCGGTTTTCGGAAATAGACGTATTTTCGCGCCCTCATCCGAATTTTGGGTTGAAGCCGGGGCCTTGGGCAGACTAAGAGCCCCTCACCCATTCTGCGGATCCGATCCGGGCCCTGCCCGGCGGCTCCGCACCGAAATCGAAACCGGGCCGCGGCCCATCAAACAGAGGTTGTGACATGGCTGTCCAACAGAACAAAGTTTCCAAGTCGCGCCGCAACAACCGCCGCGCCCATGACGCGCTTGTCGCAGGCAACCCCAACGAATGCCCCAACTGTGGTGAGCTGAAACGTCCGCACCACGTCTGCGGCGCCTGCGGCCACTATGCCGATCGTGAAGTCGTGGCCCAGGCCGACGAAATCGATCTGGAAGACGACGCCGCCTGAAATAAGTCCCGGGCGGCAATCGCATGAGCGCAGCGCCAGACACGACGGGTTCCGCGGTGGGTGCCGCCGGCAAGAAAGCCGGCGCATCCTACGTGCTATCCATCGATGCCATGGGCGGCGACCGTGGGCCGGCAGCTGTTGTTGCCGGCATCGCGCGTTCTGCCAAGAAGAACCCGGATATCCGCTTTCTGCTGCACGGCCCCCAGGACGAGCTCGAGAAGCTCATCGGGCGCCGCAAGTGGCTGCGGGACCGGATCGAGATCCGCGACGCCGGCGGCGTCGTGACGATGGATGACAAGCCCAGCCACGTGATGCGTCACGGCAAGGGCACCTCCATGTGGTCGACGCTGGACGCCGTGCGCAACGGCGAGGCCACCGTCGCCGTTTCCTGCGGAAACACCGGGGCGCTGATGGCGCTCTCGATGGTGCGGCTGCGCAAGCTGCCGGGCGTGAACCGCCCTGCCATCGCCGTGCTCTGGCCGTCGCGCAACCCGCAGGGGTTCAACGTGATGCTGGACGTGGGCGCCGACATCCGCGCCGACGAGCAGGACCTGCTGCAATATGCGCTCATGGGCGCCTCCTATGCCCGCAACGGCATGCACCTCGACCGTCCGCGGATCGGGCTGCTGAACGTGGGCACCGAGGAGCACAAGGGCCGGGCCGAGCTGAAACTCGCCCATGACCTGATCGCCTCGCAGGCCGAGGAAGCGAACTTCGATTTCGTGGGCTTCGTCGAAGGCGGCGACATTCCGGGCGATGTCTGTGACGTGATCGTCACCGACGGCTTCACCGGGAACGTGGCGCTGAAGACCGGCGAAGGCACTGCGAAACTCATCGGGGACCTGCTGCGGGAAGCCTTCCAGTACTCTCCCCTGTCCAAGGTCGCGGCCCTGCTGGCCATGACCTCGCTGCGGCGCCTGCAAAAGCGGATCGATCCGCGGCGGGTGAACGGGGGCGTGTTCCTCGGGCTCAACGGGACGGTCGTGAAGTCCCACGGGTCGGCCGACGCCATGGGTGTCTCGGCCGCCATCAAGCTGGCCTTCCTGCTGGCTCAGCAAGGTTTTACCGACAAGCTCGCCGCCCGGGTTGCAAGTGCCGTGCAGGCACCGCAGGATACCGGGCGAGCTGAGGGAGAATAAGACTATGACGATGCGCGCCGTGGCCCTTGGTGTGGGCCATTACCTGCCTGAGCGGATCGTTCCCAATGCCGAATTCGAGAAGACGCTGGATACGTCGGACGAATGGATTCAGGCCCGGACCGGGATCGAGAGACGCCACTTCGCCGCCGATGGCGAGACCACCTCGGACATGGCCATCAAGGCCGCGACGGCAGCGCTTGCGCAGGCCGGTCTTGCCGCCAGCGACATCGACGCGGTGATCGTGGCCACCTCCACGCCCGACCTGACCTTCCCCTCCGTTGCCACCATGGTGCAGCAGGGGCTCGGCATGACGCGGGGCTTCGGCTTCGACGTGCAGGCGGTCTGCGCGGGCTTCGTCTATGCGCTCTCCACCGCCAACGCGATGATCGTTTCCGGTCAGGCGAACCGAATCCTCGTGATCGGCGCCGAGACCTTCAGCCGGATCATGGACTGGACCGACCGCGCGACCTGCGTGCTCTTCGGCGATGGCGCAGGCGCGCTCGTCCTCGAAGGCCGCGATGGCGGCGGCACCAATGACGATCGCGGGATTCTCGCCGCCGACCTGAACTCGGACGGGCAGTATCGCGAGATGCTCTACGTCGATGGTGGCGTCTCCACCACGGGTGAGTCGGGCAAACTGCGCATGCAGGGCAACCCGCTCTTCCGTCAGGCGGTTGGAAAACTTGCAGCCACGGCAGAGGCTTCGCTGGCCAAGATCAACATGCCGTCCGAGGAGCTGGACTGGATCGTGCCGCATCAGGCGAACATCCGGATCATCCAGGGCACGGCCAAGAAACTGGGCCTGCCAATGGAACAGGTTGTGGTTACGGTACAGGACCACGGCAATACCTCGGCGGCCTCTATCCCGCTGGCCCTTTCGGTCGCGGTCGAAGACGGCCGGATCAAGCCCGGTCAGGTTCTCCTGATGGAGGCGATCGGCGGCGGTCTGGCCTGGGGCTCGGTCATCCTGCGCTGGTAAGGCGGTGCTCTGCCGGGTCGCTTTCAACCGCTCATGCAAGTGGTTGATATTGACTCGGAAAAATCGCACCCCCTATGCTTAACGCAGCCAAGAGGGGACAGGGATGAGTGACAAGACGCTGACGCGTATGGATTTGAGTGAGGCCGTCTTCCGCGAGGTGGGCCTTTCCCGCAACGAATCTGCACAGCTCGTTGAATCGGTGCTGCAGCACATGTCGGATGCGCTTGTGGACGGGGAGCAGGTGAAAATCTCCTCCTTCGGGACCTTCTCGGTCCGGTCCAAGGCGGCCCGCGTGGGGCGCAACCCGAAGACGGGCGAGGAAGTGCCGATCAACCCGCGCCGGGTGCTGAGCTTCCGGCCCTCCCACCTGATGAAAGAGCGCGTCGCCGCCGGCAACAAGGCCTGAGGCAATGAGCAAGTCCGCAGACGCGTTCCGTACCATCAGCGAGGTGGCCGACTGGCTCGACACGCCGGCACATGTTCTGCGGTTCTGGGAGAGCAAGTTCACCCAGGTGAAACCCGTGAAACGGGCCGGGGGGCGGCGCTATTACCGCCCCGCGGACATGCTGCTGCTTGGCGGGATCAAGCGGCTGCTGCACGAGGATGGCATGACCATCAAGGGCGTGCAGAAACTCCTGCGGGAGAAGGGCGTGGGCCATGTGGCCGCGCTCGCCCCGCCGCTGGACGGCGAGGCAGAGGTCGAAGAGGCCACCGCCATCGCCCCGCCCATGGAAGCCGAAGTCGTCACCTTCCCGGTCACCGCAGCGCCGCGGCCTGCGCCCGTCGAAGCGACTGTGGAGGCTCCCGTCGAGGCCGCGACCGAAGCGCCCGCGCCTGCGGCGGATGCCGATCTGCACGCCAGCGAAGAGCCGGCCGAGACGGCACCGGAGAGCGAGGCGCCCCGCGTGGCCCCGCCCGTCGCCGAGGAGGCGCCCAGCGACGAGATCGCGGCGCAAGCCGCCCAGCCTGTCGAGGCGCCCGAGGACACCACCACCGAACTCCCGGAAGAGGCGGCAGAGGCCCCCGCCCTGCCCTTCGGCGATCCGGTCGAGGCGCTCTCGCCCGCGGCCCCGGACCAGACCTATGCGCCCGCCCCCTCCGAGGAGGAGGATGCGCTGGAGGCCGCCCCCTTCATCGAGGCGGTCTACGAGGAGCCCGAGGCCGCCGAGGCCGACCTCTCTGAAGAGGCCCCCTTCATCGAGGCCGAGCCCGAGGACGAGGAACCGCGCGCGCCCACCGACATCTTTGCGCACCGCGCCCCGCCTGCCCCGCGCCCCTCTCTCTTCGAGATGACGCGGGAGCCGGTGACGCCCACGCCCGGCCCACGCGCCGCCTCTGTCGCCACCCCGCCGGACCCCGGCGATTCCGAGCTGATCGCGGCCCCCGGCCTTCTCAGCCGGATCAGCGAACGGCGTGCCGGCTTCTCGGCGCAGGACCTCGCCCATATCCGCCCGCTGGCGGCACGGCTGGCACAATTCGCTGAAAGCCCAGCACAATAAGGCCCTCTGCAGGGTCGTCGGAACGGGGCGCAGCGCGCCCCGTTTTGCGTTGTGCGGATGACCTTGGGACAGCCTGGGACGCCGCGTGAAAAAAGTCGCGATCCCCTCTTGCTCCCACCGTCAGATCGGATATTAAGCGCGCACCGTCGGGCTATAGCGCAGCCTGGTAGCGCGTCCGTCTGGGGGACGGAAGGTCGCAGGTTCGAGTCCTGCTAGCCCGACCATTTCACGAATATCGAGAAATGACCGACGGTACATCCCGCAAGGGATGCCCCCCAAGGGGTGGCGTCCTTCACCGGGACAGCCCTCTCCTCCTCCGCATATCTCTCCGTCCGGCAGCCAAGAATTTTCGAAAATTCTTGGGAAAATTCTTCGAAGAATTTTCCGTCTCTGTGGCGGGCGGCGCGATCTTTTCTTTCCCGCGCCTGCGCTCTAGTCTCGCCCTCCAGAACAAGGGGACAGCGATGACAGGGATCTGCGCCAGCCAGCGTATCCGCGCCATGATCGAGACCGGCCAGATCAGCGCCGAACCCGCAGTGCTGCCCGAACAGGTGCAGCCGGCGAGCCTCGATCTGCGCCTCGGCACGCGGGCCTGGCGGGTGCGCGCCTCCTTCCTCACCGGGGCGGACCGCACGGTGGCCGAGAGGCTGTCAGAGTTCGAGATGCACCAGGTCGACCTGACCCAGGGCGCGGTGCTGGAGAAGGGCTGCGTCTACGTGGTGCCGCTGCTCGAATCCCTCGACCTGCCCGACGACATGCAGGCCGTCGCCAACGCCAAGAGCTCCACCGGGCGGCTCGACCTGTTGACCCGCACGATCACCGATGGCGGGACCGAGTTCGACCGCATCCCCGCAGGCTACACCGGGCCGCTCTATGCCGAGATCTGCCCGCGCAGCTTCTCGGTCCTCGTGCGTCCGGGCATGCGGCTGAACCAGATCCGCTTCCGGCAGGGCCAGTCGATCCTCACGGACACCGAACTGCGCGCGCTGCACGCCGAGACGCCGCTGGTGGACACGCCCCCCGTCATCGGCGAGGGCCTCGGCTTCTCGGTCGACCTGAAGCCCGCCGAGGGCACGCTGGTGGGCTACCGCGCCAAGCCGCACACCGGGATCATCGACCTCGACCGCATCGGCCATTACGACCCGTCCGAGTACTGGGAGGAGCTGCACAGCCGCGACGGCCAGATCATCCTCGACCCCGGCGCGTTCTACATCCTCGTGAGCCGCGAGGCGGTCTGCATCCCGCCCGATTACGCCGCCGAGATGGCGCCCTTCCTCGCCATGGTCGGCGAGTTCCGGGTGCATTACGCGGGCTTCTTCGATCCCGGCTTCGGCTTTGACGGTGCCGGGGGCACCGGCTCGCGCGGGGTGCTGGAGGTGCGCTGCCACGAGGCGCCCTTCGTCCTCGAACACGGGCAGACCGTGGGCCGCCTTGTCTACGAGCGCATGGGTGAACGCCCCGAGACGCTCTATGGCCGCGAGATCGCCTCGAACTACCAGGGTCAGGGGCTGAAACTGGCAAAGCATTTCCGCAGTGCCTGAGGGCGGCCAGCCGCCGCCCCGGCCTGTTCGGCTGGGCTGCGTTTCGGGCGCCACGTCAACAGGGCGGCCCAGTGCTTTGATATCGAAGAGAAAGAGCCCTGCGTCCTACGCGCAGTTCTAACGCGGCTCCAGCCAGATCTGCCCGTCCCGGACCCCGCCCCGGATCAGGAACCCCGGCTCTGCCACCTCCGGGTAGCTCTCTGCCCAGTCCCGGAACCGGTCGTTTGTGACGACCGCCGCACCCATGTCCCGGGCGGCATGCAGCAGCGTGGGATCGGCAGGTTCGCCCCGGGGCACCACGAGGACGCGGTTCACCGGTAGCCCCAGCTCCCGCGCCATGTCGCGGTCGGTCATGTAGCGATCGGAGAGCTTGTAGCCCGCGTTGGCGTCGAAAACGATGCCGGGCCGATAGCCCTGCTTGCGCAGCAGCACCAGCACCTCGCGCAGCGTGTCGAAGCTGGGCGTTCCCTTGCGCCAATGCATGACGTTGGAGCCGTCCACCAGCACCGGGCGCCGCCGCAGCCGGTCGCGCAGCGCCGCAAGCAGCAGGACAAGAGCCGCAAGCGCAGCCGCCATGGCCGGGATCATCAGATCGGCCAGAGCGGGCACGTAACGGGCGGCAAGGGCGGCCGCAACGGCGGCGCAGAACAGAACAAGAGGCAATCGCATCCCCTGTGAGTAGCCGCCGGGTCGCGAAAGGCCAAGACGGTTTTCCGGGGGGAGTTGCGCGACGCAGCACCCGTGTCGGAACGGAGCGCGTGGCGGGGTGCGAAACGGGGCTGACGTTGGGAGCGACAGGCGGCCGGCGACGGGAGACGGCTGCGGCCGATGAGACCCTCCCGCGCGCGCGGGGCCTGTTGCGCAGACCCGGGGCGCTGCCCCGGACCCCAGGATATTTGGGGCAAGAAAATGGGGGACGCTGGCGATTTCGATGGACGAGACGGGTCTTGGGTGCAGGCGAGCGTGCGCTGAACTTACGGGATCATCGGCGGTCGCAGGCGTCCTGCAGCCCCGCCCTTGTACCCCATACCTGTGCGGCTCCTCTTGCCTCCGCGCGCCTCGGCTGTAGTGTCGCGCGGCAACAGGAGTTCCCCGCATGATCCCCCGCAAGCTTGCCCTGCTCACCGGTGCCATCGGCGTCGTGGGCGGCAGTTCCATGGTTCTCGCCCCGATCACCGCCGCGGTCGCAGCCGACCTCGGCGGCGCGCCGGCGGACATCACCCGCGCGGTGGCGGCCTTCGGGCTGTCTACAGCAGGCTCTGCCCTGCTGCTGGCGCCGCGTGCGGATATGATCGGGCCGGACAAGGCCCTGAAACAGGCGGTCGTGCTGCTGCTGGTGGCGCTGGTCACCTCGATGCTGGCGCCCAGCCTGCTGGTGCTGGCCGTGGCGCAGGCCATCGGCGGGATCGGCGCGGGCATGGCCCTGCCGGCGATCTACTCGCTGGCGCCGCAGGTCGGCCCGCCGGGCGAAGAGAAACGCTCTACCGGCCTCGTGCTGACGGGCTGGACGCTGGCGCTGGTGGCGGGCGTGGCGGGTTCGGGCTTCCTTGCGGGCGCGGCGGGCTGGCGGACGGTCTACGCAGTGCTGGCGGCCTGCATGGCGGTGCTGCTGGTGGCGATGCTGCGCAGCGATCTTTCGGTGCCGCGCGTGGCCGTCTCGCGCACCTCGCCGCTGACCGCGCTGCGGGTCGAGGGCGTGCCGCGCGGGCTGCTCTCCGCCGGGCTGCTGATGTTCGGCTTCTACGGCGCCTTCGGCTTCCTCGGCGCCCATGTGGCCGACCACCTCGGGCTGGGGGCCACGGGCACCGGCTGGGTCGTGCTGGGCTATGGCGTGGGGTTCGGCCTGTCGGTCTTCGCGGACCCGTGGATCGACCGCCTGTCGATGCGGGTGGCGGGGATCTGGGTCTTCGGCCTGCTGGCGCTGACCTACCTCGGACTTGGGCTGCTGTCGGGCGGGCTCTGGCAGCTGGCGCTTTTCGCGGTGGTCTGGGGCGTGATCCAGCACCTTGGTCTGAACTACGTCGTCTCGCGGCTGGCCGCGCTGGAGCCGCGCCAGAGGGGCGCGATCATGGGGTTGAACTCCGCCGTGACCTACCTCGCGGTGAGCGTGGCCATCGCGCTCTACCGCCCGGTCTACGACGCCTTCGGGATGATGGGCTGCGCCGCGGTCTCGGCGCTTGCGCTCGGGCTCTGCCTCGCGGAGGTGCTGGTGCCCGCGCGGGGGCTCAGAACTTACCCAGACGCCGGGTGAGCCGCGCCGCCTGACGGGCGCGTTTCGCGGCCTGACGGGCCTGCTGCTTCTGCTTGCGCTGCGCAGGCGTCATCGGCTCGCCCTGCCCGCCTTTGCCGCCGCTCTGGCCACCACTCTGGCCCAGAGTGCGGATGCTCTTGTTGACGGCGCGCATGCCAAAGCGGCGCAGCAACATGCGGATCAGTCCTTCGGTGTTCATCGGGGGTGCCTCTTCTGCTCTGCCGTCAGAATAGCAGATCCGGCGGGCCGATGCACCGGGGCACTCTGGGGCCTCTTTTCGGCCCGGGCGCAGCCGGTCACTCCTCGAACATCTCGCCCTGTTCGCCGTCGTCGTCCTCGGGATCGTCCTCCACGAGGTGCAGACCCGGCGGCGGGCGGTTGTCGAGCAGACCGGCGGCGCGCAACTCCTTGAGCCCCGGCAGGTCGCGGGCGTTTTCCAGCCCGAAATGGTCGAGGAAATGCGGCGTCACCACGAAGGTCACGGGCCGCCCCGGGGTCATCTTGCGCCGCCCGAAGCGAATCCATTCCATGTCGAGCAACTGGTCCACCGTCCCGCGCGAGACAGAGACGCCGCGGATCTCCTCGATCTCGGCCCGGGTCACCGGCTGGTGGTAGGCGATGATCGCCAGCGTCTCGATCGCCGCACGGGAGAGCTTGCGCATCTCCACGGTCTCTTTCTGCATCAGGAAGGCGAGGTCACCCGCCGTGCGCATGGCCCAGGCCTCGCCCACGCGAACGACATGCACGCCCCGGCCCTCGTAGCGGCGGCGCACCAGTTCCACGGCGGTGGCCCCGTCGCAGCCATGCGGCAGGCGGGCGTTCAGGTCGGCCACGGTCACCGGCTCGGCCGAGGCGAAGAGGATCGCCTCCACCATGCGCTCCTGCTCCGCCATGGGCGGGGCCTCGAAGAGCGTGTCCTGCGCGGCCTCGGGGGGCAGGACGGCGTCCTCCCCGGCGAGGTTCTCTGTCTCGTCACTCATTGTCTTTGTCCCTGCGGCGCAGCTGGATGGGCGCGAAGGTCTCGGACTGGCGAATGAAGGCCTTGCCCTCCTTCACCAGTTCCAGCGAGGCGGCGAACGTGGCGGCGGTGGCCGAACGGCGGCGCATCGGGTCCTTGTCCCAACCCATGGGCATGTAGGAGGAAATATCGGTCCAGGCCCCGGCAAAGCCGATCATGCCGCGCATCCGGTCGAGCGCCTGTTCCATGGTAAAGACGTTGTCGCGATCCATCACGAAGGGGCGGAAATCGTCCTTGGTGCGGATGCGCGCATAGGCCTGCATCAGGTCCAGCAGCGTGGCGGTGTATTTCACGCGGCGCACGCGCTCGACCTGCTCGGTCTGGCCACGTGCAAAGAAGTCCCGGCCTAGCTGATCCCGCGCCATCAACTGTGCCGCCGCCTCGCGCATGGCCGAGAGCCGTTCCAGCTGGAAGGCCAGGTGCGCGGCCAGTTCCTCGCCTGAGGGCCCCTCTTCCTCGGGATCGGGCGGCAGCAGCAGACGCGATTTCAGGAAGGCCAGCCAGGCCGCCATGACGAGGTAATCCGCCGCCAGTTCGATCCGCAGGCGCTTGGCCTCTTCCACGAAGGCGAGGTACTGGCGCGCCAGTTGCAGGACCGAGATCTTCATCAGGTCCACCTTCTGCGTCCGGGCAAGCGTCAGCAGCAGGTCGAGCGGCCCCTCGAACCCGTCCACATCGACGATCAGCGCCTCCGCTGCCAGACGTTCGGCAACAGAGCGGCTCTCGTCCTCCTCGAAGAGATCCCGTTCGGTCATTCAGGTGTCATCAGGCGAAGTCAGGCCCCGGACGTGGCAAAAAGCTCTTCCAGCTTCGCGTCCAGCGCCGCAATGTCAACCTCGGCCGGTGTCTTGCGCGCGGCAAGCGCCCGCTCGGCCCTGAGCTGCGCCATCGGCGTCATCTCTCCGGCGGCCCCAGCCACCCGGGCGCGGTCGGCCAGCGTGGCATTGCACAGCAGCACCACGTCGCAGCCCGCGTTGAGGCTGTCGCGGGTGATATCCGACAGCGTGCCCGAAAGCGCCTTCATCGAGATGTCGTCAGTCATCAGCAGGTTGTCGAAGCCGATCTGGCCCCGGATCACCCCGATCACGTCGGGTGACAGCGTCGCCGGGCGGTCGTCGATGGCGTCATAGACGATGTGGGCGGTCATCCCCATGGGCAGGTCGCGCAGCTCCCGGAAGGGGGCGAAATCGACGCTGTCGAGGGCGTCGAGCGGTGCGGTCACATGAGGCAGGTCGAAATGGCTGTCGGCCACCGCGCGGCCATGGCCGGGGATGTGTTTCACCACCGGCAGCACCCCGCCCTGCAACAGCCCCTCGGCCGCGGCGCGGCCCAGATCGGCCACCCGGTCGGGCGTGTCGCCATAGCAGCGGTTGCGTAGGAAGGCATGGGTATCGGCCTGTGCCACGTCCACCATGGGGGCACAGTTGGCGTCGATGCCAAGGGCGCGCAGTTCGGCGGCGATGATCCGGTAGCGCAGCAGCATGGCGCTGTCGGCGTTCTCGCCCGCGCGCTCCACGAAATCGAGCGGCGGCAGCCATTCGCGCCACTGGGGCGCACGCAGGCGCTGCACGCGCCCGCCCTCCTGGTCGATCATGATCGGCGCATCGTGGCCCACCGCCTGCCGGATCTCATCCGTCAGGGCGCGGACCTGATCCGGCGTGTCGATGTTGCGGGCAAAGAGGATGAAGCCGAAGGGCCGCACGTCGCGGAAGAACCGCTTCTCGGCCTCGGTCAGGCGGAGACCCTCCGCATCGAGGATCGTTGCGCCGAAATTGCTCACTTGGACACCACCGGGATACAGTCGGATTTCTCGGCCACGAAGGCCGCGCAGAAACGGCGCGCATCGGCGAGGTCCTCGAAGCCCATGGCGCGCAGGCGGTAGAAGGTCCGCCCGCCGGATTGGGCCCGCTGGATCACGCGCTGCTTACCGTCGAGGAATTCGCTGAACCGCCCGTTCAGGCGATCCCATTCGGAGCGGGCGACCTCGGCGCTCTCAAACGCGCCCAGCTGGGCAAGGCGGGTGCCCGGGGGCACGTCGCCCGCAGCCACGTCAAGCCCGCCGCTTGCCACCACGGGGGCCTCGGCCGCTTCTGCCGCCTCTGGCTCGGCGGCCATGGTCGACGTGGCGCTCGCCATCACCGAGGCCAGCTGCACCGGGCGGGTCTTGGGCCGCAGCGAATGCGACACGGCGCCTTCCTGCGGGGTGTTCATTTCCTTTTCCTCTTCCTCCAGCGTCTGTTCCGCCGCGGCGGTGGCAAGCGCGAGGGCAAGGGCCTTCTCTTCCGGCGTGTCGGCGTCAGAGCTGGCCACGACTTCGGCGATCTGCTCCTGCGTCTCGGCCACGATGGTCTGGGCGTCGATCCCGGCATCGGCCGCGGTCATCCCGCCCTCGGTCAGGTCGATCACCTCGGGCTCCTCCCCGGCCGCATCTGCCACGGTGGCATCCGCCGCGGGCCCGTTGGTCGCGGGATCGGTCCCGGCGCGCAGCCCCGACAGCGGGGCCGCGCCCTGTGCCAGCCGGTCGGCAAGCGCCTGGATCGAGGCCATGCGGTTGGCGTCAGGCTTGGGCTCGCTGGCGGCGGCCAGTGCCCGGGTCTCTTCGGAGGGGATCGCCCCGGTGGGCACGTCCTCGGCCCGCAGGGTCATCGCCTTGGGGGCAAGGCGCAGGGTGTCGGCGGGTTTCTCCGCCACACCGTCGGCCGCGATCGCATTGACCGCGAGGCCCTGATGCGCGGCGGGCTGCCCGCCCGGATCCTCGGGGGCGACACGCATCTCGCCCTCCATGGCCTTGACGACAGGCACGCCCGAGACGTCCCGCATGACCATCTTGTATCCCCAGTAGCCGATCCCGGCCACAAGGGCGACGGACGCAGCTGCGCCCATCCAGTTCACCATCGTCTGTACAGAAACGCCACGCGGGGCCTCGTAAGCCCCGTCCGCCTGATACTCCGCCATGTGCCTCACCTTCGTGCCCGGGTTGGTCCCGGCTGTCCGAACTGCTCGACCGACGGAGGCGCGGATTGTTAACGCATCTCTTCCGCCGGGGTCACGCCAAGAATACCAAGGCCTGCGGAAATAACAACGGTCACGGCCCGCGCGAGGGCGATTTTCGCCTGCGATGCGGCCGGGTTGTCCTCCTGAAGGAAGCGCAGCGACATATCGTCGTTGCCGCGGTTCCACAGGCCGTGCAGATCGCCCGCCAGTTCATAGAGGTAGAAGGCCACCCGGTGCGGCTCGTTGGTGCGCGCGGCGATCTCTACAAGGCGCGGCCATTCGGCGATCTTCTTGGCCACGGCGATCTCTGCCTCGTGGTCGAGCAGCGACAGGTCAGCGGCCGCCAGAGTGGCGTCATCCACCGCGATGCCCGCCTCGACGGCCTTGCGCAGCACCGAGCAGACCCGGGCATTGGCGTATTGCACGTAGAAGACCGGGTTGTCCTTGGACTGCTCCAGCACCTTGTCGAAGTCGAAGTCCAGCGGCGCGTCGTTCTTGCGGGTCAGCATGACAAAGCGGGTCACGTCCGGGCCCACCTGATCGACCACGTCGCGCAGGGTGATGAAGGTCCCTGCCCGCTTGGACATCTTGAAGGGTTCCCCGTTCTTGAAGAGCTTCACCAGCTGGCACAGCTTGATGTCGACCGAGACCTTGCCATCGGAGAGCGCCGAAACGGCCGCCTTCATCCGCTTGACGTAGCCGCCGTGGTCGGCGCCAAAGACGTCGATCAGCGCGTCGAAGCCGCGGGTGATCTTGTCGTAGTGGTAGGCAATGTCGGGCGCGAAGTAGGTCCAGGCGCCGTCGGATTTCTTGACGGGCCGGTCGACGTCATCGCCGTGTTCGGTGGATTTGAAGAGCGTCTGTTCGCGCGGTTCCCAATCCTCGGGGACCTTGCCTTTCGGCGGCTCCAGCACGCCCTCGTAGATCAGGCCCTTCTGTTCGAGGGTCGCCAGCGCGGCCTCGATCCGGCCGGTGCCATAGAGGGATTTCTCGGAATAGAAGACGTCCATCTCGACGCCGAGCACCTTCAGGTCCTCGCGGATCAGGTCCATCATCCGGTCGGTGGCGAACTCGCGCACCTCTTCGAGCCAGACCTCCTCGGGCTGGCCGATATAGGCCTCGCCGACCTTGGCCTTCAGCGCCTCGCCGACCTCGATCAGGTAGTCGCCGGGATAGGTGCCATCGGCAAAGGTGACCTCCTGCCCGTGGGCTTCGAGGTAGCGCAGGTAGACGGAGCGGGCCAGCACGTCGACCTGTGCGCCGCCGTCGTTGATGTAGTATTCGCGGGTCACGTCGTAGCCCGCGTAATCCAGCAGCGAGGCAAGCGCATCGCCGAAGACCGCGCCCCGGGTGTGGCCCACGTGGAGCGGCCCGGTCGGGTTGGCGGAGACGTATTCGACGTTGATCTTCTTGCCCTTGCCGAGGTCGGACTTGCCGAAGGCGGCGCCGTCCTTGAGCACGAGGCCCACGAGGCCCTGCCAGACGGCGGGCGCGAGGCGCAGGTTCAGGAAGCCGGGGCCGGCCACTTCGGCGGTGGCGATGCGGTCATCGGCCAGCAGCCGGGCGGCGAGGTCGTCGGCGATGTCGCGGGGCTTCATCTTGGCGGGCTTGGCCAGCACCATGGCCGCGTTGGTCGCCATGTCGCCATGGGCGGCATCGCGCGGCGGTTCCACCGCGACATTGGCGAGGTCGAGCCCCTCGGGCAGTCGGCCCTCGGCCATCATCGTCTCGAGGGCAGAGATCACGACGGTCCGGATATCGGAAAAGAGGTTCATGGTGGCTCCTGGAACTGGTGGCAGGGGTTTATCACGCCGCCCGCCCGCGTCAACAAAGGGAGCGGCGGAAAGCGGGAAGTTTCCGGGGGATTTGGGGGATCAGGCGTGGTCGGCCCTGCCCGGTCGGTTGATCTCCCCCTCAAGACACCCCGCCCCGCAGGGCGGCACGACCCGCTTAATCGGTGCGGGCACGCCCAACGTGACGCCTCGCCCCTCTCCATCTCTCGCGCAGGGCAGCGCCGGCCCGCGGGGGGGGCGCACTAGCGCCGCCCCATGGGGGCGGGTCGGCGCTGCCCGGCCTGTCGGCCGGGCGGGGCATATCGAGGGGTGCCGCTCAGGCGTGAACCACACGGACACGAAAAAGGCGGAGGCGTCCCACGACACCCCCGCCTCTTTCACGTCACCTGAACCGCTCAGAGCGAGTGGTAGAGGTCCAGCGCCATGCGGATCGCCGTCAGGCCGAGGAACAGGCCGAAGGCCAGTTGCAGCACCCGCTGGGGGATGGAATGGGCGATCGCCACGCCGACGCGGGCAAAGACCACGGTCAGCGGAATGATCACCGCCGCCGCCACGAGGTTCACATAGCCCAGCGAGAACGGCGGCAGCCCTTCGACCCCGAGACCGGTGATCACGTACATGATCGCGCCCGGCAGACCGATCACCAGCCCAATGGCCGCCGAGGTCCCCACCGCCTTGCGGATGTCATAGCCGAGGATGTTCAGCAGCGGCACGCAGACCGTCCCGCCCCCGATCCCCATCATCGAGGAAATCGCGCCCGCGAAGATGCCGAAACCGGCCCAGACCGGCTTGGAGAAGCCCTTGGGCTCCACCTCGGTCTTCTTCTTGCCGAAGACCATGTTCAGCGCCACCACGGCAGCGACCACGGCAAAGACACCCATCAGGATGCGCCCGTCGATCAGCCCGCCCGCGGCGGAGCCGAGGAAGACGCCCACGAGGATCGAAGGGGCCCAGAGCTTCAGCAGCGAGAAGTCCACCGCCCCCTTCTTGTAGTGGCCCGAAGCCGAGGAAAGCGAGGTGAAGATGATCGTGGTCAGCGAGGTGCCCACGGCCACCTGCATCACGAGGCCCGGCTCCATCCCCGTCAGCGAAAGCGCGAAGTAGAGCGCGGGCACGATGACGATGCCGCCGCCGACCCCCAGAAGGCCCGCCAGCACGCCGCCCACGATACCGGCCCCCACGGCCACGGCGATCAGGGTCAGCAGGGTGGATGGATCAATGTTCATTCGGTTGTCTCCTCGGAGTGTCGAGTGCGGGCCTTGAAAGGGCCTCTTCGGGAACTTCATAGCCGGGGACGACGCCCCCGGCTACTGCCCGTCTCGGCGCGCCCGGGATTGCAGGGCGCGCGATCTGGTCTGCGGTCGCCTCAGGCGCGCCGCGCCTGCCGGACCATGCGGACCAGCAGGAAGACCGACAGCGCCAGCATCACCAGCGAAATCGGCGATTTCACGAGGAAGAGCGCATCCCCGCCCGAGGCGGTATAGGCCCCGCGCACCAGCCCCTCCAGCGTCGGCGCCAGCAGGAAGCCGATCACGAAGGGCAGGATCGAGATGTCGAGCCGCCGCAGCGCATAGCCGATCAGGGCAAAGCCACAGGCGCTCAGCAGCCCGAGGTAGCCGCCGTCCTGCACATAGGCCGCGGTCAGCGACACGGTCAGGATCACCGGAAGCATCACGTCCTTGGGGATGCGCACGAGATAGCCCAGAAGCCCCATGAGGAAGCCGCCCACGGTCCAGTTCACGGCATTGGCCATGACCATCATGGTGAAGAGCCCGAAGGCCATGACGAGGTCCTTGTTCAGGATCGTGTCGAAGCCCTCGATCTCGCGGATCGGGGTGAAGCGGAAGACCTGCGGGCCAAAGGCGAAATCGCCGATGGTCTCGACCGCGAGGATGATGAAGACGGCGGCGAAGTTGCCGGGAATGCCGAGGCTCATCACCGGGATCAGGTTGGCCCCCGACACGGCGGAGTTGGCGGATTCCGTCGCCACCACGCCCTGCGGGTTGCCCTGACCGAAGCTCTCTGGCTCCTTCGAGCGGCGCTTGGCGGTGTCGTAGCTCAGTGTCGCGGCGGTGGTCGTGCCGATGCCGGGCAGCGCGCCGATCAGCGTGCCGATGGTCGCGCCACGCAGGATGCCGGGCAGCATGCGCCCGCGCTCGCCCCATGTCAGCTTGGGCCCCATCTCGGGCGCCTCGGGCGGCGTGGTCTGCCGGCGGCGTTCGTTGCGCATGTCCTCGATCGAGATCAGCACCTCGGAGAGCACCAGCACACCCAGCACGCAGGAGGTCAGAGGCAGGCCGCCCCCCAGCTCGGGGATGCCGAAGGTCAGCCGCGGGCCGTTGCCCGACAAGGTCGAGCCGACGAGCGAGACGAACATGCCCAGAAGCCCGCCGATCAGCCCTTTCAGCGGCGCCCCGCCCACCACGGCGGCCATGAAGCACAGCGACAGGATGATCAGCGCGGATTTCTCCGGCAGGCCCAGCACCCGCTCCACGCCCACGGCGATGATCGGGGCCGCCACGAAGAGCACGATGTCCGAGAAGTTGTCGCCCATCACCGAGGAGAAATGCGCGGTCTGGATCGCCTTGCGCCCCAGCCCCTTGCGGGCCATCGGGTTGCCGTCCAGCGTGGTCAGGAAGGCATCTGGCGTGCCGGGCGTGTTGAAGAGGATCGCGGGCACGGCGCCGCCCACGGTGGCGCCCTTCATGATCCCCACCAGACAGCCCAGCACGGGATAGAGCGCCTCGTTCGAATAGCCGAAGATCGAGACCAGCACCGGCAGGGCGATGGCCATGGCGAAGGGCCCGGACAGGCCCGGCGTGGCGCCGACGAGGATGCCCACCAGCACGCCCACCACCACCATGGCCAGCGGCATGAGCCAGAGCCCGCCCTCTGCCCCGGTGAAGACAGAGGTCACGCCGAGGCCGATGTATTGCAGCACGAGGTCCATGGAAGTTCCTTCAGAGGTCGGCGTTGGGCGGCAGCTGCACGTTGTCGAGCAGGCCGTCGAAGATCAGGATCAGGACCGCGGTGGTCAGCGCGGCGACGAGGATGTCGCGCGGGCGCAGTTCGTGACGCGTGGTATGGATGAAGCCCGAGGTCAGCAGCGTGCCGCCGACGAAAAAGCCGCTGGCACGGAAGGGGAAGGTGCCCGAGACGGCGCGGTAGCCGCTGACCTCGGTCAGGCCCAGCGTGTTGGTCAGCCAGACCAGCGCCGGACCGGTCCAGTTCATCACCAGAAGGGAAACGGTGACGAAGAGGATCGCGCGCAGCAGGAACAGGAGGTTCGCGCCGCTGATGTCGCCCACCGCCTCGCCGCCGCGGGCGGTCCCGCCGCGCAGCTGGCTGAAGACGAGGAGCAGCGCCAGCGGGACCATAAGCCCCACCAGCAGGATCGGGAAGAAGGCATCGCCCGGCACCAGACGCCCCGTGAGGTTGGTCTGGAGAAAGCCGCTGCCAATGTCCCGCGGAAACCAGATCAGCAGGCAGACGGCGGCGAAGACCAGCGTGCCAAGCCCGAGCCAGAGGTTCCAGCGGCCGCCCCCCTGGGGGGCGGCATCGGTTTCCACGGGACGTTCGCTCATTCTGCGAGGGCCTTCATCATGGCGACGTTGGCGTCATAGGTGGTCAGGATCTGCTCGCGCAGCTCTGCACCCTGGGTGACGATCGGCGCGGGCGGGTACTGCTTTTCGATGAACTGGCGGGTTTCGCTGGCCGGATCGGCAAGGATCTCGGCCACGACACCGGCGATCTCGTCGCGGATCTCGTCGGGCATACCGGCGGGCGCGGTGATGATGTACTGGTAGCCGAGGTTCAGATCGACGCCGAGGTCCTTCAGCGTGGGCTGTTCGGGCGCGAGCGCCACCGGGCCGTTCTCGGCGGAGGCGAGGATCACCAGCTCACCGGCTTCGACCAGCGGCTTTTGCACGCCACCGCCCCAGCCGACATTCGCGTCCATGGAGACGAGCGCATTCAGCGCGCCGCGGCCACCTTTGGTGCGCAGGTGGTTGACCTGGATGCCAAGCGCGCGGGCGACGATCTCGGCGCCGGCTTCCACCTGGGTGCCCCAGTTGGCCCAGACGATCTGCTCACCGGCAGCGGCCGCCGCCGCCATGTCCTCGATCGAGGTCCAGCCGCTTTCGGCGCGCGCCAGCACGGCCATCTGCGAGCCTGCGGTGGTGGTGATGTAGGTGAAATCCTCGGGCGTGAGGTTGTCCGAGTTCATCGGCGCGAAGTCGTAGGTCGTGGTGATCGCGAAGCCGAGGGTCTGGCCATCGGGCTCTTCGCCCTTCAGCTGTGCCGACATCACGGTGCCGTCTTCACCGGCCTTGTTCTCGGGGATGACCTGCCAGCCGCGCTTGGCCTCGATCTCCTTGGCGAGCGTGCGGCCCTGCACGTCGGTGCCGCCACCGGCCCCATAGCCGATCCACAGACGGATCGGGCCATCGGGGTTCCACTCCGCGAAGGCGGGGGCGGCCAGCATCATCAGCGATGCGGTCATCATGAGGGTGCGTTTCATGTCGTTCTCCTGTTGGTCGTTCGATTGTTGGTGGTGTCGGGAGCAAGGGGCGGGTCAGAACCCGGCCTTGCTTTCGATGAGTTCCATGGGCCTGTGGCCACGGGGCAGTTCGAACCGCTGGACGAGTTGCAGCACGCCCTCGCGGTCCTCTTCGTAGGCATCCCAGACCATGCCCACATGGGGCGCGGCCAGGTCGAGGCTGGCGCAGGCCTGCCGCGACAGCAGGTCGGCGCTGACCGAGTGGCGGACCGAGTGGGTGCGGACGCGGAAGTCCTCCCAGAGCAGCCGGTGGTAGGAAATGCCGTGCAGCGCCTCCAGCGACTGGCCCGGCAGGTGTCCGCCGTGCTCGGGGCGCAGGAAGAGCGAGGAAAAGGCCGGCGGCTCGCCGGTGACCCAGACGAGGCGGTCGATGCGGATCGCCTCTTCGCAGCCGAAGCCCGTCAGCAGCGGGCCGAACTCGGCCGTGGGCACGCGCTGCACACCCACCATGCGGGTATAGGGCATCATCATCTCGCCGGTGCGCGGATCGCGGAACCGGTAGACGTGGACCTCGGGCACCTGATGGCGCTGATCGGCGATGAAGCTGCCCGCCTTGCGGCGACGCACGATGAGCCCCTGCTCCACCAGCTGCGACAGCGCCTTCTGCACGGTGGAAAGCCCCAGCGGCAGCGCCGCGCAGATCTCCGTCTCGCCCGGCAGGTGGCCGCCGGGCGCATAGGCGCCGCTTTCGATGCAGTCGCCGAAGGCTTCGGCCAGGCGGGCATATTTCGTCGTGCCCTGGGCCGCGCTGTCCTGCGCTTCCCAGGCCTGCACCAGCGGCTCCAGCGAGAGTTTGGTCATCGGTTCGCTCATGAAAACTATGGTAGAGAGGATCGTTTTGATCTTGTCAACTACGTAGTTAATCAATATCCACCATATATACACAGAAAGTTATACAGGGTCAGGTACATGAGCGAGACTTGGGCGGTTGCTTCCGGTCATCCCCGCGCCACACAGGCAGCGGAGCGAATCCTCAAGGCAGGCGGCAACGCGGTGGACGCGGGCGTCGCCGCCGGGCTGACGCTGGGGGTGGTGCAGCCCGATCTGGTATCGGTCGCGGGCGTGGCGCCCATCGTGATGTACCTCGCCGGTGAAGACCGGGTGACCAGCTATGACGGCGTGGGGCACTGGCCCGCCGCGGCGGATGTGGAGGTGATGCACGCCGCCCATGGCGATCACGTCCCCGAGGGCCTGCTGCGCACCGTGATCCCCGCCGCCCCGGCAAGCTGGATCAAGGCGCTGCGCAGCCACGGCACCCGCAGCTTCGCCGAGATCGCACAGGACGCGCTGGAGGCCGCCCGCGACGGGTTCGAGGTCTATCCGCTCTTTGCCGATTTCGTCGCCACGCGGGTCGAGAAATACCGCCGCTTCCCCTCCACCGCCGCGATCTTCCTGCCCGATGGCCAGCCGCCCAAGGTGGGTGAGATCTTCGTTCAGGCCGACCTCGGGCGCACGCTGCAATGCATGATCGACGCCGAGGCCGCGGCACTGGCCGCGGGCGGCGACCGCCTCGCCGGGCTCGATGCCGCGCGTGCCGCCTTCTACGAGGGCCCGATCGCCGAGAAGATCGTGGCCTTCCACGCCGGAAACGGCGGGCTGATGACGGCGCAGGACCTCGCCACCTACGAGGTCCGCGAGGAGCCGACCCACAAGGTCGCCTTCCGCGGGGCCGAGGTGCATTGCTGCGGCGCGTGGTGTCAGGGCATCTCCATGGCCGAGACGCTTTCGATGATCGAGGCGGCGGGGCCGGAGGCCACCGTGAAGGACGGCGCGCCGGACCTGCATTTCCTGCTGGAGGTGCTGAAACGGGTCTTCGCCGACCGCGAGGCCTATGTCACCGATCCGCGCTTCATGAAAGTGGAGGAGAGCGCCCTGCTCGCCCCCGACTTCCTGCGCGACCGCCTCGCGACGATCACCGGCACCTCCGATCCCCTGCCCGCACCCGGTGACGCTGTGGCCCCTGCCCCCGTCACCGACAGTGGCGAGACGCCGGTCTTCCGCGCGGGCTGTGCCGACACCTCCCATGTCAGCGTGATCGACGCGGCGGGCAACATCTTCTCCGCCACGCCCTCCGATCCCAGCTATGACACCGTGGTGATCCCCGGCACCGGGCTCTCTGTCTCCTCCCGCGGGTCGCAGAGCCGCGCGATCCCCGGCCACCTGAACGCGCTCGCCCCCGGCAAGCGGCCCCGGCTGACGCCGAACCCGATCCTCGCCCTGAAGGACGGCCAGCCCTGGATGGCCATGGGCACGCCCGGCGGCGACGTGCAGGTGCAGGCGATGACGCAGGTGCTGGTGCAGATGCTCGACCTCGGCCTGCCGCTGGAAGACGCGATCCGCGCACCCCGCGTGGCGACCTATGCCTACCCCGGCAGCTTCGCGCCCCATGACGTGCACCCCAACAAGGTGCTCTACGAGGCCGACCTGCCCGAAGGCCAACTGGCCGACCTTGCCGCCCGGGGCCACGACCTCGAGGCATGGCCCGCACTGACGTGGAAGGCCGGTGGTCTTTGCGTCGCGCTGCGCGAGGCCGGCAGCACCATCGCCATCGCCGATCCCCGCCGCGCGGGTACGGCCGCCACAGGAGAGACCGCATGACCGCCTTCGCCGAGACCCTCGCCCGCATCATGGACCCCGCCGTCGCGCAGGACGAGGCGCTTGCGCTCTGCAATGGGGCGATCCCCAACGGGCTCTTCACCGCGATGCGGTTCCACGCAGACGCGATGGAGGTGGAGCGGCTTTTCTCCTCCATGCCCGATGTCTACCCGGTCTCGGGCCGCAAGCCCAAGCGCGACACCGAGTGGGGCACCAAGGTGCTGGTGCAGCGCCGGCCCAACCTCGGCTCCGGCCCCGATGACATCGCCTGGGCCTTCTCGGATCACGAGACGATCCTCGGGCTCGGCCTGACGGAGGTGCTGAACGTGCCGGTGATCCGCGCCGACCAGGTGATCGGGACGATCAACTTCCTGCGCGGCGGGGCGCCCTTCACGGAAGACGAGGCCGCCACGGGGCAGATCCTTGCGGCCGCCCTTGCGCTGCGCGGGACCTACGGCGCCTGAAACTGGCCGCGAGAGGGGGGCTGTCTGCCCCCCGGCCCTGCGGGCCTCCCCCCGAGGATATTTGGGAACAGTGGATGTGAAAGACCCCGGAGAGGCGATCTCCGGGGTCTTCATCTTTCTGCAAATACTCAGTCCGACCTTTGCGGATCAGCCCTGGCGCACGCGGCCCGGGCCCGAGCCGCGCAGCACGTCCAGCCCCGGCCCGTCGAGCAGCCGTGCGTGTTCCTGGATCGCGAAGCGGTCGGTCATGCCGGCGATGTAGTCGCTGACGATCCGGGCGAGCGCGGTCTGGTCGCCCGCGATTTCCTCCACGTCCTTGCGCCACTGCTTGGGCAGAAGCTCCGGCTGGGCCATGAAGAGCGGGAAGAGGTCGCGCACCATCTGGGTGACGATGCGCCGGGTCTCGACCACGTCGGGGGCGCGGTACATGCGGTGGAAGAGGAACTCCCGCACCACCTTCAGGTCCTTCCAGACGCCGGGCGAGAACTGCACCATCATCCGGCCCGCCTCGCGGATGTCCTCGACCCGCTGGGGCTTCAGCTCCTTCAGGTTGGCCTGCGAAACCGAGATCACGTCTTCCACCAGCACGCCGAAGAAGCGGCGCAGCGCCTCGTGGCGGCGGCGGTAGTAGTTGAGGCCGGGGTATTTCCGGTCGACCTCGGCAAAGCAGGTGTCGAGGATCGGCATCTCGGCCAGTTCGTCGGTCGAGAAGAGCTCGGCCCGCAGGCCGTCGTGCAGGTCGTGGTTGTTGTAGGCGACGTCGTCGGAGAGCGCGGCCACCTGCGCCTCGGCACTGGCGTGGGTGTGCAGCTCCAGATCGTGGCGGGCGTTGTATTCGGCCAGCGCCCAGGGGATCTCGCCCTCCACCGGGCCATTATGCTTGGCGATGCCTTCGAGGGTTTCCCAGGTCAGGTTCAGCCCGTCCCACTCGGCATAGTGGCGCTCCAGCTTGGTCACGATGCGGATCGCCTGCGCGTTGTGGTCAAAGCCCCCGTAGGGCGCCATCAGTTCCTCCAGCGCGTCCTCGCCGGTGTGGCCGAAGGGCGGATGGCCGAGGTCATGGGCCAGCGCCACCGCCTCGGTCAGCTCCTGGTTCAGGCCCAACGTGCCGGCAATGGTCCGCGCCACCTGCCCCACCTCGATGGAATGGGTCAGCCGGGTGCGGTAGTAATCGCCCTCGTGCTCCACGAAGACCTGCGTCTTGTGCTTGAGCCGGCGGAAGGCCGAGGCATGAATGATCCGGTCCCGGTCGCGCTGGAAGGGCGAGCGGAAATGGCTCTCTTCCTCCGGGAAGAGCCGCCCTCGGGTCAGGGCCGGGTCGGAGGCATAGGAGGCACGCATGTCAAAGTCCCACGTTCAGTCTGTCCGGCGTTCTTGTCGCCCTTGAGTGCACCCCTTATATTGCGGGGACGTAACATGCAAAAAGAGTTGGCGAAAAGAGCCGGCCAGGTGTCCTGCGCGCCCTGCCGTCCCCCCGCCGCCCTTCCCGCGCCCGCCCTGCCAGGAGACCAGACCATGAACCTGCCGCCGCACGTGACCGACCGCGCCTTCGACCGCCTCGCCGAGATCGGCGCGGACACCCAGGGCCAGGCCCTGCGCGTCGCCGTCGAAGGCGGCGGCTGCTCGGGCTTCCAGTACGAGATCACGCTGGACGCCCCCGCCGAGGATGACCTCGTGCTGGAGGGCAAGGGCCAGAAGGTCGTGGTGGACAGCGTCTCGCTGCCCTTCCTTGCTGGCGCCACGATCGACTTCTCCGATGAGCTGATCGGCGCGCGCTTCGTGATCGAGAACCCGAACGCCTCCTCCAGCTGCGGCTGCGGGACCTCCTTCGCGATGTAAGCCACGCCACCAAAGGTGGATGACGCGGGCGCCTTCGGGCGCCCGTATTCGTTTGCCCATTACCCGGCTCCGTCACCACGGCGGGCGAACTTCATCAAACCGTCACAGGGTCGTCACCGACCTGTTGCCTGCGCCGGGCACATCTGCGGCACAGATTGCACAGCTGTGCAGTGACAGCAGACAGGACCCGACGTGAGCGACATCCGCATCGACGCCATCTCGAAATCCTTCGGCCCGACGCAGGTGCTGAAGGACGTTTCCCTTGCCATCGAGGCGGGCGAATTCGTCGCCGTTCTGGGGCCCTCGGGCTGTGGCAAGACCACGCTGCTGCGCTGCCTCGCGGGGTTCGAACAGCTTGACGGTGGCCATATCGCCATCGGCGGCGAGACCGTTTCGGCCCCCCGCGCCCATGTCCCGCCCGAGCGGCGCGGCATCGGCGTGGTGTTCCAGAATTATGCCCTCTGGCCGCATATGAGCGTCGCTCAGAACGTGGCCTACGGGCTCAAGATCGCCGGCATCCCCCGGGCCGAGCGCATGAAACGGGTGTCCCGTGTATTGGACCTCGTCGCGCTCGGCCCGCTGGCGAACCGACGCCCCGCCGACCTTTCCGGCGGGCAGCGGCAGAGGGTGGCGCTGGCGCGCTGCCTTGCCATGGAAAGCCGCGTCGTCCTGTTGGACGAGCCGCTGGCCAACCTCGACGTGCACCTGCGCGGCGCGCTGGAGGAGGAGTTTGCCGCCTTCCACGCCCGCTCGGGCGCGACCATGTTCTACATCACCCACGATCAGGCCGAGGCGCTTGCCCTCGCCGACCGGGTGGCGGTGATGAACGCAGGCCGCATCCTGCAGTTCGACCGGCCCGAGGCGCTCTTCAGCCAGCCCGCCTCGGAGACCGTCGCGGGCTTCATCGGCGAGGGCCGCGTGCTGGAGGCGGAGGATATCCGCCCACTTGGCAATGGCCGCGCCGCCGCCTCGCTCATGGGCCAGACGGTCGAGCTGCGCTGCGCGCCGGGCGAACGCGCCCGGGGGCGGGCCAAGATCTCCTTCCACCCCGGTGACCTGCAACTGACCGAGACGCAGGGCATCGCCGCCAATGTCACCCGCGCGACCTATCGCGGCGCCTACCTGCGCGCCGAGGTCATGGCGGGCCCCGGGGGCCACGTGCCCCTCTCCGTGAACATCGCCGCCCCCGCCTCGCTCACGCGCGGCCAGCGGATCACCCTCGCCCTGCGCGACGGCTGGGTCATTCCCGACGCAGCCGCCTGACGACCCTTCTCCCCTCCTCCGACCCGAACCAAGGACAGAGACATGAAACTCGCCTCCCTCACCCTTGCGGCCACGCTGCTCTCCTCGGCGGCCTATGCCGAAACCACCCTGACGCTCTACACCAGCCAGGCGCCCGAACAGGCGCAGGAAACCGTGGACGCCTTCGAGGCCGCCCACCCCGACATCAAGGTCGAATGGACCCGCAACGGCACCTCGGCCCTGATGAACGTCATGCGCGCCGAGATCGAAGCCGGCCAGGTGCAGGCCGACGTGCTGCTGGTCGCTGACGTGATCAACCTCGGCGAGCTGAAGGCCGGTGGCCACCTGATGGCCTATGAGGACGCGCCCGTCGCGGACTACGACGCCGCCACCTATGACCCGGACATGACCTTCTTCGGCACCAAGGCGATCACCACCGGCATCGCCTACAACCCCCAGATCGCAGAGCCGGTCGAGAGCTGGATGGACCTGCTCAAGGAAGAGAACCGCGGCCAGATCGCCGTGCCCTCGCCGCTCTACTCGGGCGCCGCGCTGAACCACCTGCACGCGCTGATCAACGCAGAGGGCATCGGCTGGGACTTCTATGAAGGCCTCGCCGACCTGGACATCGTCCCCGAGGGCGGCAACGGCCCGGCCACCAAGGCCGTCGCCTCGGGCATGGCGAAATACGCGATCCTCGTGGATGCCAACGCCCTGCGCGCCAAGGCCGACGGCTCGCCCATCGACTACATCGCGCCCAAGGACGGTGTCTCCTTCATCACCGAACCGGCCGCGATCATGTCCACCACCCAGCACCCCGAGGAAGCCAAGCTCTTCATCGACTTCCTGCTGAGCCGCGAAGGCCAGGAACTGGTGTCCAAGCAGGGCAACCTGCCGATCCTCCCCGGCGTCGCCGGCCCCGAGGGATTCCCGGCGCTGGAAGACATGAAACTGCTGGGCTACGACGCCGACGAAGCGGTGAAGACCAACGAAGAGGTCCGCGCCAAGTTCGCCGAGATCTTCGGGTTCTGAGCCTGTGAGCCTGACCGAAACCCTGTCGAAGCGCCCCCTGCGGGCGCTTCGGCTGCCGCGATGGCTGACGGGCGAAGCCGCCCTGATGCTGGCGCTCGTGCTCTTCGTGGGCGTCCTCTCCATCGCGCCGCTGGCCCGCCTCGCCTGGGCCGCCCTTGTGCCGCAGGGCCAGTTCGATGCCAGCCGGATCGCCGACATCCTCGGCGGGCGCCGCGTCGTGGGGGCCACGCTCAACACGATCTGGATTTCCGTCGCCGCCACCTGCCTTGCCACCGTCGCGGGCACGCTGGCCGCGCTGCTGACCACGCTGACCGACATGCGCGCCCGCACCCTCTGGGTCTTCGGCTTCGTGCTGCCGCTGATGATCCCGCCGCAGGTCACCGCACTGGCCTGGGTGCAGGCCTTCTCGCCCTCGAGCCCCGTTCTGGGTGCGCTCGGGCTGTCGCTGCCGCCGGGCACGCGCCATCCGCTCTATTCCATGGGCGGCATCATCTTCCTGCTGGGGCTCTACAATGCGCCGCTCGTTTTCCTGTCCGTGCGTGCCAGCCTGCAACGGCTGCCCGCCTCGCTGGTCGAGGCCGCGCATTCCAACGGCGCGGGCCGGGGGGCTGTGATCCGCGACATCATCCTGCCGCTGATCCGGGGCGGTGTCTTTGCGGGCGCCGCACTCGCCTTCGTCTCCTCGATCGGGAACTTCGGCATTCAGGCCATGCTGGGCATCCCCGCGCGGGTCGAGACGCTGATCACCATGATCTACCGCCGGCTGAACTCCTACGGGCCTTCCGCGCTCAACGACATGGCGCTGCTGGCGCTGCTGCTGGCGGTGCTGACCGTCATCGGCATGACGCTGACCGCCTGGCTGGGCCGCAAGGGCGACCAGCGGGTCGACAGCGCGCACCGCGCCCCCCGCATGACGCTGGGTCCCTGGCAGTGGCCCGTGGGCCTCGCCGCCTGGGGCTACCTGCTGGTCTGCCTCGCCCTGCCACTGAGCGCGCTCTTCGCCGCCGCCCTCGTGCGCGGCTATGGCCAGCCGCTGAATGCCGAGACGATCACGTTTGAGAACTTCGCCAACGCGCTCTTCCACCACAAGGGCATCCGCGAGGCCTTCGTCACCTCCTTCTGGATCACCTGCACTACCGTCGCCGTGCTGATCCCCGTGGCGGTCGCCCTCGGCTACGTGCTGACATGGCGGCGCGGCTGGGTGGCGAAGCTGCTGCGGCTGGCCTCGGAACTGGCCTACGCGCTGCCGGGCATCATCATCGGCGTGGCGATGATCCTCTTCTTCCTGCGCCCGCTCCCCTTCATCGGCACCGGGCTCTATGGCACCGTCTGGGTGATCCTCGCGGCCTATTTCTCGAACTTCCTCGCCCTCGCCCTGCGCCCCATCCTCGGCGGCTATGCCCAGATCGACCGGGCCCTGGACGAGGCCGCGCAGCTGGCAGGCGCCGGCATCTTCACCCGGCTGCGCACGATCATCCTGCCCTCCGTCGCCCCTGCGGCCACGGCGGCGGGCATCCTCGTCTTCATGACCGCGATCAACGAGATCCAGACCTCGGTCCTGCTCGTCTCCTCGCGGGCCCAGACCATCGGGCCCATGATCATCTTCCTTGAAGAGGCGGGCTCCTCCACGCTGGCCGCCGCGGTGGGCTGCCTGATGGTGCTGCTGGTGCTGGCGCTGATGGGGCTGAGCCTCGTGTTCGGCCGCCGCCTGCCCGAGGGGGTTCTGCCATGGCGCGACTGACCGCCCTCAGCGGGATCGGACGCAAGAGCGCCGCGATCTTCCTGCTGGAAATCGACGACCGCCGCCTGCTGCTGGACCTTGGCGCGGGGCTGGAGGTGGGCGAAGTGCCCGACCTTTCCGGCGCGGGCCGGGTGGATGCCGTGCTGCTGAGCCATGCCCACGTGGACCACGCCGGGGCGCTGAACCGGCTGGAGGAGATCGGAGCGCCCCCGGTGCTGGCAAGCGCGGAATGCCTGCGCCAGCTGAACGGCACCCGCCCCGCGACGGCGCAGGCCCTGCCCGAAACGGGCCGGGCCGAGGTGGCGGGGCTGACGGTGGAAACCGGTCGCGCGGGCCATGCGCCCGGCGGCATCTGGATGCGCTTCGAGACCGAGGCGGGCGGCTTCCTCTATACCGGCGATTTCAGCACCGAGGGCGCGCTGCTGGCCTGCGATCCCTTCCCGCGCGCCGCGAGCGTGCTGGCCGATGCCTCCTACGGCGACCGGGACGAGGCGCTGACCGACCAGATCGAGCGGCTGGCGCGCGCCGCCCGTGGCGGGGCCGTGCTGCCCTGCCCCGCCGACGGGCGCGGGCCGGACATGGTGGCGGGGCTCTCCGAGGCCGGGTTGACCGTCCACGCCTGCCCGGTGATCGCCGCCGAATGCGCCCGGCTGGGCTTTGCCCTGCCCGTGGCCGTGACCGAGGAGACCGCCCGCCCCGGCATGGTGATCGTCGCCGATGGCCCCAACGCGGAACACGGGCTGCCCGCCGCGCTGCGGTGGCGGACCGGATTCCGCTTCATCTTCTCCTCCCATGTGCCGCGCAGCAGCCCGGCCCATGGCATGATCGCCGCCGGTGCGGCAGAATGGATGGGCTGGAACGTCCACCCCCGCCTCGATGACCTCGTCTCGCTGGCGCGGACCACCGGCGCGCGGCAGGTGCTGCCCGCCTTCCTCGACCTCGACGCGGCGCCACGCCTTGTGGCCGCCCTCGGGAACAGACTGAACCGCGCGACCTGCGCAGAGGTATGAGAATGACCGAGACGACCCGCCACTTCCTCCCCGATGCCACGCCCGAGGCCGAGGCGCTGGAGGATGCCCGCCCGCTGCTGTTCCCGGTCTGTGCGGCGGAACCGGGGCTGACGCAGCTCTGGCTTGGCAACCTGACGGCGGCGGAGGATGCGCAGGCGCTGGAGGCGGCGGGCATCACCGCGACGCTGAACCTCGCCATCAACATCTTTCCAGGGCCGGTGCAGCTGCCCTCGGGGGTCCATGTGCGGCGCTACCAGATCGGTATGCTCGACGGGCCCGGCAACGACCCCGCCATGCTGGCCGCCGCAGTGCAGCTGGTGGACGGGCTGGCGGGCGTCTACGTGCCCGGCAAGCCGCATTACCCGCCCCATGCCAAGGGCGGCCTGCTGGTCCATTGCCGGGGCGGGCGCTCGCGGTCTGTCACCGTGCTGGCGCTCTGGCTGCATCTGCGGCGGCGCGACGCGTTCCCGACGCTGGACGCGGCGCTGAGCCACCTGCGGCAGGTCCGCGGACAGGACGAGAGCTATCCCCTGCCGCCGATGATCGCCCTTGCCCGCGCGGCGCTGGACCGCGGCCTGATCCCGGCATGACGAAGCCGCGCTTCGTCTCCGCCGCGGACGTGGCGCGTCTGGCGGGCGTGTCCCGCTCTGCCGTCAGCCGGGCCTATACCCCCGGCGCCGCCGTCTCGGAGGCCGCGCGCAAGCGCATCCATGCGGCGGCAGAGGAACTGGGCTACCGGGTCAACCGGCTGGCGCGGACCCTGCATCAGGATCGCTCGGACCTCGTCGGCCTCGTGGGCGGGAACTTTTCCAACCCCTATATCGCGGCGCAGCTCGACGCGCTCTCTTGCGCCTTGCAGGGGCGCGGGCTGCAATGCCTGCTGATGAACACCGCCACCGCCGGGGCGGATGTCTCCGAACATCTGGCCCGGCTGCTGGATTACCGGGTGCGCAACGTGGTGCTGCTCTCCGGGGCGGCGCCCGATGACCTGATCCGGCTCTGCGCCCAGAACGGGGCGCGGATGGTGCTGATCAACCGCCCGCCCCCGCCCGAGGGCACGCAGGCCGACCTGATCCTCGCCGACAGCGCCCGGGGTGGCCGGCTGGCGGCGGAACGGCTGATCGCGGCGGGCTGCCGCCGGGTGGCGGTGGTGGTCTCGGGCTCTCGCACCACGGCCAAGAAGGCCCGGGCCGAGGCCTTCTGCGCGGTCATGGCCGCACGGGGCGTCGCGGTGACCACATGGGCCGACGGGGCCAATGCCTATGTCACCGGGGTCGAGGCGGCGCGCAGCCTGCTGGCGCAGCCCGGACTCGACGGGATTTTCGGCGTGACGGATGAAATCGCGCTCGGCGTGCTGAACACGGCGCGGCACGAGCTGGGGCTGTCGGTGCCGGGCGACCTCTCGGTCATCGGCTTCGACGATGCGCCGATCTCGGAGTGGTCGTCCCACGGGCTGACCACGATCCGGCAGTCGCTCGACGCGCTCACCGCCGCCACGTTGGAGGCCATCGACCGCCCGGCCGAGGCCCCGCCCACCCGCTTTGCCGTGCCGGTGGAGCTGGTGGAGCGGACGACGGTGGCCTGAGGGCGACGGTGGGCTGAGGGCGCCTGAGGCCCTACTCGCCCGTGTAGCCGAGCGCGCGCGAGATCGTCTGCGCCGCCGTCACCACATGGGGTGCGAAGGCATCGAGTTCCGCCTGCTGCACCCGCGTGTCGGGCCCCGAAACACCGATCGCCCCCGCAAGGTCCCCCAGCGGCCCGCGGATCGGACAGGCACAGGCGGCGATCCCGGTGCGCCACTGGCCATGGAGCACCTGCGCATAGCCCGTGCGGCGCACCTCCTCGATGTCGCGGTAGAGCGCATCCATCGTGGTGACGGTGTATTCCGTGAAGGGCTGGAGCCGGTTGCGGTAGCGTTCGAGGTAGGCATCGGGCTGGGTCGAGAGCATCGCCTTGCCGGTGGCCATCGTATAGGCAGGCGCCCTCTGGCCGACGCTGGTATAGGCGCGGATGTGGTGCGAGCTTTCGATCTTGTCGAGGTAGACCACGTCCTCGTTTTCCAGCACGGACAGGTGCACCGTCTCGCCGGTGAGCGCCGCCAACCGTTCCATCGCGGGCCGCGCGACCTTGGTCAGGTCGAGCCGTCCGACGACCTTGCTGCCCAGTTCCCAGAGTTTCGTGGTCAGCTCGTAGCCGCTGCTGGCCGGGTCCTGCCGGATGTAGCCATGGGCGGAGAGCGTGGTGAGCAGGCGGTGGACGTTGCTCTTGGTCAGCTCCAGCTGCTTGGCGAGATCGGTCACGCCGCGGGCGCCGTCACTGGCCGCCATGGCCTCGATCAGCCGCAATCCCTTCACGAATGCCTTGTCCATTCCGTCCCCGAACCTGTTTCACTCAGCAATACGATGTTCCCGGGGCCGAGCAAACCCGGGAATGATGTTGAGAGGGTGGTTGGGTTCTCGGTCCCCGATCCCACTGCCCCCCCAATGGCCCCCACGAAGGGCAGCGCCGGCCCGCGGGGTGGCGCATAAGCGCCGCCCCAGGGGGGCGGGTCGGCGCTGCCCGGCCTGAGGCCGGGCGGGACAGTCCGAGGGAATGGTTGCTAGGTGCCCGAGTATGGGATGACGCCCCAAGGGAAACGCCTATTGCACGGCGAGGGAAACCTTGCATCACGTGGGAAGCCCGGACGCGAAAACGCCCATTGGCACCCCAACCCTTCGCCCTGTCGCACCCCAAGCCAAATCTCATAGCAAGCCGACACCCCCAAACCGCCCGACACCCCCAGCCCAAAACAGTGGCCGCGGAAGGAAGCCTCCCGCGGCCACGTCAGTCCGGCGATGGGAGCTTACTTCGCCAGAAGCTCGTTCAGCTTCTCCTGGCCCCATTCCTCGTTCGTCATCTTGCCGTCAGCGGTCATGGCGCCCCAGAACTCGGGGCTCCACTCGATCGCCTTCGACACGTTGTCGGGGTTGTTGGCCCAGTAGATGCTGATTTCCGGGTCAGCCTTCTCGAAGACCAGCGGCGAGGGCAGCGCGACCGGGTAGGTCGAGGTCAGCTCGGCCGCCAGGTCGGGGTCCAGCCGCCAGGACAGCAGCTTGAGCGCGTTGTCATAGTTCGGCGCGCCCTTGGGGATCGAGAAGAAGTCGTAGTAGACGAAGCCCTGGTTCCACTCCACCTCGATCGGGGCGCCTTCCAGCGCCAGAAGCGAGGTCGAGCCGGTGTAGGCCATGCACATGTCGGCCTCTCCATCCAGCAGCAGCTGGGGCGATTGCGCCGAGGTGGTCCACCACTTGGTCACATAGGGCTTCACCTCCTCCAGCTTCTTCAGCGCGCGCTCCATGTCGAGGGGGTAGAGATCCTCCTTCGCCACCCCGTCGGCCATCAGCGCGGCCTCCATGTTGAAGCGCGGCCAGGCCGGCAGGCAGCGCTTGCCCGGGAACTTCTCCTGATCCCAGAAATCGGCCCAGGTGGTGGGCTTCTCGTCGCTGTAGACGTCGGTGTTGTAGACAAGGCCCACGCCGATCACCTGCAGCGCGACGCCCTTGGGCCGCTTCAGGTTGTCGGGCATGGTGGCAAGGGTTTCCTTGGCGGTGTCCGACAGCTTGTCATAGTCGATGTCCGCCAGGCAGCAATCCCCCAGCAGCTTCGTCTCCTGATCGAAGATGAAGGTCAGGTCCCACTCGGCCTTGCCGGCCTCGACCTGCGCCTTGATCCGCGGGCCGGAGCGCGCCTCCTGCACGGTGATCACGTCGATCCCGGTCTCTTTCTCGAAGCTGTCGTACATTACAGAGCGCAGCGCGTCGCCATAGCTGCCGCCCGGGTCCTGCATGATCACTTCGCCTTCGGCGAGCGCGCCCTGCGCCCCGCCCATCAGCATCGCGGCCATGGCAAACGCCAGCAGGCGGCGGGTCCTCCTCGTGAGTTTCAGCATCGTGTTCTCCTCCACTGTTTACGGTGCTTTTGGTTATGGGTGTGTTGCTTAGTGCCCCCCCGCCCGCCGGGTCAGGACCGGCCGGGCCAGGATGATGCCACCGACGACAAGCAGGACCTCCAGCGTCGAGACCACGGCCAGAACCGGGTTCAGCTGGTAGTTGATGTCCCCCCAGAGCATCAGCGGCAGGGTCTTCATGCGCGGGCTGGACAGGAACAGCGTCAGCACGAGCTCGTCAAAGGAATGCAGGAAGGCAAAGAAGACCGCCGCCCCCAGCCCCGGCGCGATGGCCGGAAGGGTCACGGTGCGGAACACCGTCAGCGGCGAGGCGCCATGCACGGCTGCCCCCTGCTCAAGCTGGCGGTCCACCCCCTGCAGCGCGGCGGCGACGATCACCACCACGATGGGAATGCCCCCGATGGAATGGGCGGCGGCAAGGCCAAGGTAGGTGCCCACCAGCTCGAACTTCAGGAACAGCGAGTAGAGCGACAGGCCCAGCACCACCGGCGGCACGATCATCGGGCTGACCAGCAGCAGCATCACGGTGGACTTGTACTTGATCTTGCTGCGCACGATCCCCATCGCCGCCGTCGCCCCCAGCGAGACCGAGATCCCGGCAGAGAGGCAGGCGATGCCGAGCGAGTTCCAGAAGGCATCCATCCAGTTGCTGTCCGAGAAGAACTTCTCGTACCAGCGCAGCGAATAGGCCGGCGGCGGGAAGGTCAGATAGCTGGCCTTGCTGAAGGAAATGATCATCACCACGACGATCGGGATCACCAGCATAGCCACGATGAACCCGCCCATCAGCCGCACGGTCCAGGCGCCCCAGCGGGCCTGCAAGCCGCTGACCATGCGCAGCAGCGGCCAGCCCACGGTATCGGCCACGGTGGCCGACAGCCCGCGACGCGGGGTCCGATCCACCGCCTTCGCGGGTTTCGGCGCAGGTGCGGCGCGAGTGCCGCCCCAGATGAACTCGAACCCCAGCAGGCGGCCGGCGACGGCCACGGTCACCAGCGTGATCACCAGCAGCACCACCGCAAGCGCCTGCAGGAAGCCCTCGCCCGTCACGCTGTCGGCCTGCTGGGTGATGTGCATGGCGAACATCATGTCGCCCGGGCCCCCCAGCAGGGTCGGCGTGATGAAGAAGCCAAGCGCCTGCACGAAGACCAGCAGGAAGCCCGCGCCGACACCCGGCAGGGTCAGCGGCAGCAGCACCCGCCAGAAGGCGGCCAGCGGCCCCGCGCCATTGGCCATGGCCGCGCGTTTCAGGGCCGGATCGACCCGCGTCAGGCTGGAATAGATCGACAGCACCATGATCGGCAGCAACACCGCCGTCATCCCCAGCAGCACCGCGCCCCGGTTGAAGAGCAGCCCCAGCGGCTCGTCGAAGATGCCCAGCCAGACCGCCACCTTGTTGATCGGCCCGTTGCGGCCCAGAAGGACCATCCAGGCATAGGTGCGGATCAGGATCGCGATGAAATACGGCAGGATGATCGCCGTGGCGACCAGCATCTGCGTGACGCCCCGGGTCCGCTGGATCAACAGCGCCGCCGGGTAACCGAAGAGCGCACAGAGCAGCGCCACCGTCAGGGCGATCTGCATGGTGCGGATCAGGCTGTCGAAATAGAGCGGGGTCGAGAAGACCCGCGCGAGGTCGGCATACCACGGCTCGCCCTCGACCGAGGTCATCATCAGGTCGATCAGCGGCTGGACGTAGATGAAGGCGAGGAAGGCGAAGGCCGGCAGCAGCAGCAGGGCCGGATCGCTCAGCCTCTGGCGCAGGGAGCGGCGCGGGGCCATCAGCGCATCGGCGGGCACATCGGTCATGCCAGCACCCAGCCGTCCTCGGCCCCCCAGCTGACATGCACCTCGCTGCCGGGATCGGGCAGCACCTGCCCGGCCCGGTCAGGACAGCGCACCAGCATCACCTCGCCCGAGTCGAGTTCCACCTCGATCCGCAGCACCTCGCCCAGGAAGAGCGCCGAGCGCACCTTGGCGGGGATCGAGCCGGGCATCGCGGTCTCATGCAGGCGCAGCCGTTCGGGGCGCACCAGCACGGTCACGTTGCGGCCCGTCACCTCGTCGCGGCTTTCGGCGCGGAACTGGTGGCCGGTGCGGGTGCGCAGGGTCAGCGCGCCCCCCTCGCGGCGCAGGATCTCGGCCTCGACAAGGTTGCTCTCGCCGATGAAGGAGGCCACGAAGCGGTTGCGCGGGCGGCGGTAGATCTCATCGGGCGTATCGACCTGGATGATCTTGCCCGCGTCCATCACCGCGATCCGGTCCGACATGGTCAGCGCCTCGCTCTGGTCGTGGGTCACGAACAGGAAGGTGGAGCCGATGGTGCGGTGGATCTCGCGGATCTCGATCTGGATCGACTCGCGCAGCCGCCGGTCGAGGGCCGAGAGCGGTTCATCCATCAGCACCACCCGCGGGCGCATCACGATGGAACGCGCGATCGCCACCCGCTGCTGCTGGCCGCCCGACATCTCCGAGGGCATCTTCTGCGCGTGGTCGGTCAGGCGCATCATCTCGAGCGTCTCGTGCACGCGGCGGTCGCTGGTAGCCCGGTCGAGCCCCGCCATCCGCATCGGGAAGGCCACGTTCTGCGCCACGGTCATGTTGGGGAAGAGCGCATAGCTCTGGAACACCATGCCAAAGCCGCGCTTGTGCACCGGCACGTTGTGGATCGCCTTGCCATCCACGAGGATCTCGCCCGCGTTCAGCTGCTGGAAGCCCGCCAGCAGGTTCAGAAGCGTCGTCTTCCCACTGCCCGAGGGCCCCAGCAGCGTGACGAATTCACCCGGCTGGATGTCGAGGCTGATGTGGTCCGCGGCGGCGAAACTGCCGTAGCGCTTGACCGCGTCGCGAATGGAAATGCCCGAACCGATCCCGGTCTGCGGCTGCGGCCCCGCGCCGGGGACGGCAGCGGGATCAGAGGCGCCGGGGCGCTCTGCCAGGTTGACGATCATGTTTTCCTCCCTTGCGTTCCATATAATAGAACGCTTTTCCGAGTTTTATCTTTGGGCACGATTCAAATTCTGTCAATACCCGGGATTCCGCCGCGTCATTTGCGGCAGCGCAGCATGAATTGGACGATTGACAGCGACAAGGACGCGGGCCTATGGTCGATTTCGAAGCATCGTTCCGCAATTTGGAACACGCGCCGGAGGGGCGCGAGGGAGGAGGACCCCATGCAAAGCGACCTGAAAGGGATCGTCTCACGGATGCGCAGCGGCATGCGTATCGCGGTGCCGGTGGATTACGCCGGCGTCTCCATGGCGTTGACCCGCCCGATGATCGAGGCCGGTCTGCGCGACCTCGATCTCGTCTGCGTGCCCACGGGCGGCCTGCAGGTCGACATGCTGGTGGGCGCAGGCTGCGTCCGCTCGGTCGAGACCAGCGCCGTCAGCCTCGGCGAGGCCGGGGGCGCGCCCCGGTTCAACGCCGCGGTGAAGGAGGGCAGCATCAAGGTGATCGACGCCACCTGCCCCGCCGTCCACGCGGGCCTGATCGCGGCGCAGAAGGGATCGCCCTTCCTGCCGCTGCGCGGGCTGATCGGCACCGATGTGCTGGCCAACCGCCCGGATTGGACCGTGATCGACAACCCCTTGTCGGATCAGAAGGATCCCGTCGTGCTGATCCCCGCGATCCACCCCGACGTGGCGATCTTCCATGCGCCCATGGCGGATAGGCACGGCAACGTCTGGATCGGCCGCCGCCGCGAACTGGCCCCCATGGCCTATGCCGCGCGCGAGACCTACGTGACCGTCGACCGCATCGTCGAGGGCAACCTGCTGGCGGACGAGATGACCGGCGCCGGTGTCCTGCCCGCGCTCTATGTCTCTGCCGTGGCGGAGGCGCCGAAGGGCGCGTGGCCCTACGGGCTCTGGGGCGAATACAACGCCGATGTGGACGAGCTGAAGCGCTATGCCGCCGCCGCCCGCACGCAAGAGGGCTTTGACGCCTACATGTCCGAGACCGCGAAACAGGGAGAGCCCGCATGAGCAGCGTCCTGCCCCGCGAGATCCTGATCACCACCATTGCCCGGCTGCTGGAGGGCGTGCGCCACGTGGCCGTCGGCGCGTCGTCCCCGATGCCTGCCGCGGGGGCCATGCTGCGCCGCGCACTGGACGAGAAGGAGCGCACCGTGCGCCTCTCGATCCTCGGCTCGGTGGAGCACAACTTCTTCACCAACGGGTCGTGCGAGCTCTTCGACAGTGCCGGACAGGGGCGAATCGATGCCTTCTTCCTCGGCGGTGGCCAGATCGACGGACAGGCCAACGTGAACCTCGTAGGTGTAGGTGACTACCCGCAGGTCAAGGTCCGCTGGCCCGGGTCCTTCGGCTCGGCCTATCTCTACTTCGTGGTGCCCAAGGTGATCCTCTTCCGCGAGGAACACACCCCCCGCGTCATGGTGGAAAAGGTCGATTTCGTCTCCGCTCCCGGTTTCTCGGACCCCGAGGTCTACCGCCCCGGCGGCCCGGTGGCCCTGCTGACCGGCAAGGGGCTCTTCAGCTTCGACAAGACGCGCCCCGGCTTCACGTTGGAAAGCACCCACGAGGGTGAGAGCCTCGCCTCGATCCAGGAGGCAACGGGCTTTGCCTTCGAACATGCCGACAGCGTGCCCCAGACGCCCGCGCCCGATGCGGCCACGCTGAAGCTGCTGCGCAGCCGCGTGCTGGACGAGCTGGAAGAGACCTACCCCGCCTTTGCCGCAGACTGGCGCCGCGACCTTGCCGCGCTGTCGGTTCCGGCCTGAGCGCGACCTGCCTGCGACCAAACGCTGAGCGGCCCGGCCCCGGGCCCCTCCCACGCCCCCTGACGAGACGGAGAGCTTCATGATCCCCCGCACCGGTTCCCTTGCCAATCTCAAGGTCATCGACGCCAGCCGTGTCCTCGGCGGCCCTTACTGCGGGCAGATCCTCGCAGACCACGGCGCCGACGTGATCAAGCTGGAGCCGCCCGCGGGGGATGAGACCCGTGGCTGGGGCCCGCCCTTCCTCGACGGGGCGGCGAGCTATTTCCAGGGCCTGAACCGCAACAAGCGCGGCATCGCCGTGGACCTGTCGCAGGACGCGGGACGCGACCTGCTGCTGGAGCTGCTGGCGGGCGCGGATGTCTTCATCGAGAACTTCAAGACCGGCACGCTGGAACGCTGGGGCCTTGGCTACGACGAACTGTCGGAGCGGTTTCCCAAGCTGATCCATTGCCGGGTCTCCGGCTTTGGCGCCGATGGCCCCATGGGCGGGCTGCCGGGCTATGACGCCGCGATCCAGGCGCTTTGCGGGATCATGAGCGTGAACGGCGAAAAGGGCGGCGAGGCGACCCGCGTCGGCCTGCCCGTGGTGGACATGGTGACGGGCCTCAACGCGGCGCTCGGCGTCTGCATGGCGCTGAACGAACGCGCGCAGAGCGGCAAGGGCCAGTTCGTCGAGGCGACGCTTTATGACTGCGGTGTCTCGCTGCTGCACCCGCATCTGCCGAACTACTACCTCTCGGGCAAGGTCGCGGCGCCCACGGGCAACGCGCATCCCAACATCTGCCCCTATGACACCTACCAGACCAAGGATGCGCCGCTGTTCCTCGCTGTCGGCAACAACCGCCAGTTCGCCAAGCTCTGCGCCACCATCGGGCGGCCCGAGATCGCCGAGGACCCGCGCTTTGCCTCGAACGCCGACCGGCTGGCACATCAGGATGCGCTGAAGGTCGAACTGGAGGCCGCGATGGCCAGCCACGACTGCGCCACCCTGTCCGAGACCCTGATCCGCACCGGCGTCCCCTGCGGCGCGGTCCGCACCATCGACCAGGTGGTCGAGGACCCACACACAAAACACCGCGAGATGGTGGTGGACATCGGCGCCTATCGCGGCACCGGCAGCCCGATCAAGCTGTCGCGTACCCCGGTCAGCTACCGCACCGCCCCGCCCCGCTTTGCCCAGCATACCGCCGAGGTCATGGCGCAGTACGGGCTGGACACGGAGCGGTTCGCGGATGTGCTGCCGGGGCTGGACCCGGTGAAAACCGACGAGACCGCCTGAGGAGGCCGCGATGAGCACGCTTGAGACGAAACCCCTCACCATCGGCGTCATCGGCGACGGCTTCATGAAACCCGCCCGGTTTCAGGAGGCGCTGGAGGCGCGGCTGGGATCGCGTCCGGTGGACTATCGGCAGATGGAGGTCGACTGGCCCCTGAAGGCCAAGACCACCAAGTATGACCCCACCCTGCCGGTGGCGGAATTCCTCGGCCGGCCGGAGGAGTATTTCGGCTTCCTCGAGGGGCTCGACATCCTTGTGACCCACCTCGCGCCGATCACGGCGGAGAGCCTGAAACACGCCCCCGACCTCCGCCTCATCGCCGTGTCCCGCGGCGGGCCGGTGAACATCGAGATGGCGGCGGCGCGCGAGCGCGGCATCACCGTGATCAACACGCCCGGGCGCAATGCCTCGGCGGTGGCGGAATTCACCGTGGCCTCGCTACTGGCGGAGACGCGTAACCTGATCCGTGGCCACCTTGCCGTGCAGGCGGGCACCTTCAGCCGCGATTACTACCACTACGACAACGCAGGCCCCGAGCTGTGCGAGCTGACGGTGGGCATCGTGGGCTATGGCGACATCGGCACGCGGGTGGCCAAGCTGCTCCAGCCCTTCGGCTGTTCGATCCTGATCTACGACCCGTTCAAGCCGCTGACGGAGCAGGAGATCGCGGACGGTTACGAAAAGGCCGAACTGGACGAGCTGATGGCGCGTGCCGACGTGATCACCCTGCACCCCCGGGTGACGGAAGAGACCAAGGGCATGATCAGCCGCGAGCGGATCGCGATGATGAAACCCGGCGGCTACATCGTGAACACCACGCGCGGGCAGGTGCTAGATTACGACGCGCTCTACGATGCGCTCGTCTCGGGCCACCTGAAGGGGGCCGCGCTCGACACCTTCACGCCCGAGCCGCCGCCCGCCGACATGCCGCTGCTGCAACTGCCCAACGTGACGCTCTCGCCGCATATCGCGGGGGCCTCGCGCTACTCGGCCAAGAAGGCCGCCACCCTGATCGCGGAGGACGTGGCCCGGTTCCTGGCCGGCGACACCCCGCGCCATCTGTGCAAGTGAGGAGGGACAGATGACCGACGAGGAATACGCACTCCGCGAGGAGCTGATCAAGGCCTGCCAGGCGATGAACGGCCTTGGCATCAACAAGGGCACGTCCGGCAATATCTCGGTCCGGCACGGCGACGGCTTCCTGATCTCGCCCACCGGCATCCCCTATGACCAGCTGACGCCCGAACATGTGGTGGCGATGACCTGGGACGCGACCTTCGAGGGCGATGTGCTGCCGTCGAGCGAATGGCGCTTCCACCGCGACATCCTGCAGGCCCGCCCCGACCTGAACGCCGTGGTGCACACCCATTCGACCAAGGCGACCTCGGTCTCGATCCTGGGCCGCGACATTCCCGCGATCCACTATTCCATCGCCGCCGCCGGGGGCGACAGCATCCGCTGCGCACCCTACGAGATCTTCGGCTCGCAGGAGCTGGCGGATCAGGTGGTCAAGGCGCTGGAGGGCCGCCGCGCCTGCCTGATGGAACATCACGGCGTCATCGCGGCCCATGTCTCGATCGCGCGCGCGCTCTCCCTCGCCGTGACGGTGGAGGAACTGGCGACGCAGCTGCTGCTCCTGCTGCCGATGGGCGAGCCGCCTGCCCTCTCCGAGGCGCAGATCGCCGAGGTGCTGGTGAAGTTCAAGACCTACGGCCAGCAGAGCCCCGGCACGCTGGAAGGGCTGCGCAAGGCGTCCTGATCCATGACCCGCTTCCTGATCTGTCTCGACAGCGGCACCACGGCGGTCAAGGCTGCGGCCTTCGACCTCGCGGGGCATCTGCTGGCCTCGGCCGAACGGCCGAACACCGCGCTGCGCCGTGAGGGCGCACGGGTCGAGCAGGACATGGAGGCAAGCCGCGACCTCGCCATGGCGGTGCTGCGCGACGTGGCTGCGCAGGCGCAGGGCCGGCCCGAGGGGCTGATCCTCACCGGTCAGGGCGACGGGCTCTGGCCCGTGGATGCCGAGGGCCGCCCGGTCGGTCCTGCCTTCACATGGCTTGACGGGCGGGCGCGCGCGCTCGCCGCCGCCATGGCGCCCGCGCTCGACGCGATCGAGGCTGTCACCGGCGCCCGCCCCACCGCCGCCGCGCAATCGCTGCAACTGCTCTGGCTGCAACAGAATGCGCCCGAACGCTTTGCCCGCATCACCCATGCCCTGCGGCTGAAGGACTGGCTCTTCTACACGCTCACCGGCACATTGCTGGCAGAGCCCACCGCCGCCCTGCCCGTCTGGGGCAGCTGGCGCAGCGGTGAGACCTCCCGCCTTGTGCAGGAGGCCCTCGGCCTGACCCGCGGGGTCGAGCTGCAACCCGCCTTCGCCCCCGTGGGCGAGGCCCGCGCCGCGCTCTCACCCACTGCGGCCGCGATGACCGGCCTGCCCGCCGGGCTGCCGGTGCTGCTGGGGCCGGGCGACGTGCAGTCCACGCTGATCGGCCTCGGCCTTGGCACACGGCCCGAAGTCACCCGCGCCTCGGTCTTCGGGACCAGCGCGATCCACGCCTGCCTGCTCGACGATCCCGACACGATGCCCGAGGCACCGCGCGGGGCGATGGTGCAGAAATACGTGCTCGGCGAGGGCTACCTCTGCTTCCACCCCTGTTTCAACGGGGCGACGGTGCTGGCCCATCTGGGCGGCGTCTTCCGCGATCCCGTCACGCCACATGAGCCCGCCTATTCCCCGCTGATCCTGCATCCCTTCCTCGAACCGGGGGGCGAACGCGCGCCCTGGACCGATCCGCAGGCCTCCGGCGCGCTCTTCGGCCTGACCGCCGCCACCACGCCCGCACAGGTCGCCTGGGCCGGGCGCGAGGCGCTCGCCTTCGTGGCCTGCACGTCGCACGCGATGATGGGCGCCCCCGGCGGGGCGCTCTCTCTCGGCGGCGGGCTGGCGCGGGATGCAGCGTTCGCCCGCTTCCTCGCCACCTGCACCGGGGTGCCGGTGCTGCGCTCGCCCACCGCCCATGCCGGGCCGCGCGGCCTTGCGGCCATCGCCGCGACCCACCTGCTGGGCGCCGGTCCGCAGGACATCGCCCTGCACTGGATCGGCCCGGCGGAAGAACGGCTGATGCCGGACAGCGGCCCCGTGGCGGACTACGCACAGGGCAAATACGCCGCCTTCCGGCAGCTCATCGACACCACCCGGCCCCATTGGGCCGCGCTTTCAGATCTCGCGGCCAAGGCCGCCCCCCTGCACGACAAGGAATACGCATGACCATCGGCGCCGACCTGCTTTGCGAAACCCTGCTGGCCAACGGGATCGACACCTGTTTCGCCAACCCCGGTACCTCCGAGATGCACTTCGTGGCCGCCCTCGACCGGCAGCCCCGGATGCGCTGCGTGCTGGGCCTCTTCGAGGGCGTGGTGACCGGCGCCGCCGACGGCTATGCCCGCATGGCCGAGAAGCCCGCCGCCACGCTGCTGCACCTCGGGCCGGGCCTCGCCAACGGGCTGGCCAACGTCCACAACGCCAAGCGCGCGAACACGCCGATGGTGAACGTGGTGGGCGATCACGCGACCTATCACCTTGCCCTCGACGCGCCGCTGACCTCGGACATCGACAGCCTCGCCGCGCCGATGTCGCACTGGGTCGGACGGGCGGACAGCCCCGACACGGTCGTGGACCGCACCGAGGAGGCCATCGCCGAGGCGATGACCGCGCCGGGCCGGATCGCCACGCTGATCCTGCATGCCGATGCCTCCTGGGGTGCCGCGCAGCAGGCGGTGCCCGCCGCCCTGATCCCGCCCGCGCCGCTGCCCCCCGAGGCCGCGCAGATCCGCGCGGCCGCACAGGCCCTGCGCAACGGCAAGAGCACGACGATCATCATCTCCGGCAAGGCCCTGCGCGCGGAGCAGCAGGCGGTGCTGGACCGGATCGCCCGCAAGACCGGCGCGCGGCTGATCGCGCAGCAGTCGAACGGGCGGATGGAACGGGGTGCGGGCCGCCCGCTGCTCGACCGGGTGCCCTACAAGATCGAACTGGCGCTCAAGACCTTTGCCGAGACGGAACAGGTGATCCTGATCTCGGCCAAGTCGCCCGTCGGCTTCTTTGCCTATCCCGGCCAGCCCGGCGACATGCTGCCCGAGGGCTGCACCGTCATCGACATGGCCACCGGCGCCCATGACGTGCCCGCCGCCATCGCGGCACTGGCCGACGAGGTGGGCCTTGCGGATGCGCCCGCGGCACAGTTGGCCGCGCGTGGGGCGCCCGACATGCCCACCGGCGCGCTGACCCCCGATGTCATCGCCATCGCCCTGGCCCGCCACATGCCCGACCACGCGATCATCTGCGATGAAAGCGTCTCTTCCGGGCGGGACTTCTTCCGCACCACCTATGGCGCGGCACCGCATGACTTTCTGCAACTGACCGGCGGAGCCATCGGCCTTGGCCTGCCGATGGCCACCGGCGCCGCCGTCGCCTGCCCCGACCGCAAGGTGATCTCGCTGCAGGCGGATGGCTCGGGCATGTACACGGTGCAGGCGCTCTGGACGCAGGCACGCGAGCGGCTGGACGTGGTGACCATCGTCTTTGCCAACCGGCGCTACAACATCCTGCATGGTGAATTGAAAGGCGTCGGTGCCGGGGACCCCGGTGAAAATGCACGCAAGATGTTGGATTTGGATGACCCCGCGCTCAACTGGGTGCAAATGGCAAACGGAATGGGGGTCGAAGCGGCCCGCGCCGACACTGCAGAGGGCTTTGCCGACCTGCTGTCCGCCGCCCTGTCCCGCCCCGGCCCCTTCCTGATCGAAGCCATGATCTGAGGGATCGACATATGACCACCACCCGACGCATTCCGCATTGCAGCCACTGGGGCGCCTATACCCTGCTGGTGGAGGGCGACCAGATCACCGGGGTCGAGCCCTTCGCCGCCGATCCCGCGCCCTCGCCGATCATCCATTCCGTGCCGGAATGGGCGAAGGAAGAGCGTCGGGTGCTGCGTCCCATGGTGCGCGAGGGCTGGCTGGAGAAGCGTCTGGACAGCAACCGCCGCGGGCGCGGGTCGGAAAAGATGATCCCGGTCAGCTGGGACATCGCCCTGTCGCTGGTGGCGGATGAAATCACCCGCGTGTCTCGGGATCATGGCAATGCCTCGATCTTCGCGGGCTCCTACGGCTGGACCAGCTGCGGGCGCTTCCACCATGCCTCGACCCTGCTCAAGCGGGTGCTGAACCTCGTGGGCGGCTACACCGGCCACCGCGACACCTATTCCATCGCCGCAGGGCCGGTGATCCTGCGCCACACGCTGGGCGACGATCAGGCCTGCGGCGGCGGGGCCAACACGCTGGATTCCATCGCCGAAAACACCGAGACCCTGCTGGTCTTCGGCGCGCTTTCGCCCCGCACCGCGCAGAGTGAGGCGGGCGGCATCGGCACCCACCAGCTGGAGACATTCCTCGCCCGGATGCAGGAGCGCGGCGTCAAGGTGACCCTCGTCTCGCCGCTGAAGGACGACCTGCCCGAGTGGATGGAGGCCGAGTGGTGGCCGATCCGCCCGAACACCGATGCGGCGCTTATGCTGGGCATGGCCGGCGAGATCGTGAAGACCGGCCGCGCCGATACCGATTTCCTCGACCGCTACACCAGCGGGTCGGAGGAGCTGCTGGCCTATCTCGACGGCCGCGCCGACGGCGTGGTGAAGGATGCCGACTGGGCCGCACGCATCACCGGGCTGAAGGCCCCGGCGATCCGCGCGCAAGTTGAGGCGATGCTGACCTCCCGTTCGATGATCACCGTCAGCTGGGCGCTGCAACGGGCGCACCACGGCGAACAGCCGTTCTGGGCCGCCCTCGCGCTTGCCTGCGTCATCGGCCAGCTGGGCCTGCCCGGCGGCGGCGTGGGCTATGGCTACGGCTCTCTCGGCGGTGTCGGCTCTCCCATCGCGCGTGGCAAGTCGCCCGCGATGAGCAAGGGCCGCGACGTGATCGACAGCTTCATCCCCGTGGCGCGGATCACCGACCTGCTGCTGAACCCGGGGGCGGAATTCACCTACGAAGGCGAGACCCGCACCTACCCCGACACCCGCCTCGTCTACTGGGCGGGCGGCAACCCGTTCCACCATCACCAGGACCTCAACCGCCTGGCCGAGGCCTGGACCCGGCCCGAGACGATCATCGTGCAGGAGCCGATGATGACCCCCACCGCGCGGCGCGCCGACATCCTGCTGCCGGCCTCCACCTCGCTGGAGCGCAACGACATCGCGGGGGCGCGGCGGTCGGACTACGTGCTGGCCATGGGTCAGGCGATCCCGCCCGTGGGCGAGGCCCTGTCGGACTACGAGATCTTCTCGCGCCTTGCCGCCCTGCTGGGGGTCGAGGAGGCCTTTACCGAGGGCCGGGACGAGATGGGCTGGATCCGCCACCTCTATGACCAGACCCGGGCCGACGCGGCAGAGCGGCTGGGGTTCGAGATGCCCGATTTCGACAGCTTCTGGGCTGAGGGCCACACCCCCGCCCCGGTCGAGCGGCATCACACCTACCTCAAGGCATTCCGCGCCGATCCCGAAGCCGCACCGCTGGCGACCGAAAGCGGCAAGATCGTCCTCGGCAGCCGCAAGCTCGCCGCGCTCGATTACGACGACTGCTGGTCCCATGCCGCATGGATCGAGCCGGTCGAATGGCTGGGCAATGACACCAGCGGCGAGGCGCTGCACCTGATCTCGCACCAGCCCAAGGGGCGGCTGCATTCGCAGCTGGAGACCGGGGCGGCGAGCCTTGCCGAGAAACGCCATGGCCGCGAACAGCTGCGCCTGCACCCCGAGGATGCGGCGGCGCGCGGCATCAGCGACGGCCAGACCGTGCGGGTCTGGAACGACCGGGGCGAGTGCCTCGCCACCGCCACGCTGACGACCGATCAGCGCGCGGGCGTGGCCGTCCTGCCCACCGGCGCGTGGTTCACCCCGCAGGCGCAGGGGCCGGAGCTGGCGGGCAATGCCAACGTGCTGACCGTCGATGTCGGCTCTTCCAAGTTCGGACAGGGCTGTTCGGCCCATACCTGCCTGATCCGCGTGGCGCCCTACCAGGGCCCCGCCGGTGACGCGATCGAGACCTACCAGGCGGAGCTTCTGGCTGCTGCCGAAACCTGAGAAAGGACCAAGATGACCGAGACCCCGATCAGCCGCTTCCCGGTGCCGGAGATCGCCGACCTGCCGGAGGACATCCGCGAGAAAGTCCTCGCCGTGCAGGAGAAATCCGGCTTCGTGCCCAATGTCTTCCTGACGCTGGCACACCGCCCCGACGAATGCCGGGCCTTCTTTGCCTATCACGATGCGCTGATGGACAAGAAGGAGGGTCTCACCAAGGCCGAGCGCGAGATGATCGTGGTCGCCACCTCGAACCTGAACCAGTGCCAGTATTGCGTCGTAGCCCACGGCGCGATCCTGCGCATCCGCGCCAAGGATCCGCTGATCGCCGACCAGGTGGCGATCAACTACCGCAAGGCGGCGATCACCGACCGCCAGAAGGCCATGATCGACTTTGCCATGAAGGTCTGTGAACGGGCCTACGAGGTGGGGGACGAGGATATCGCCACGCTGCACGGCCACGGGTTCACGGATGAGGATATCTGGGACATCGGGGCGATCACCGCCTTCTTCGGCATGTCGAACCGGCTGGCGAACCTGACCAGCATGAAACCGAACCCCGAATTCTACAGCATGGGACGTTGAACGATGGCAAAAGGCTATAAGCAGATGCTCGACGAGGCCGACGCGATGGTGACCTCGGTCACCGCGGAGGAGATGGCAGGCAAGCTGGAGGACGCGGGCATCGTGCTGGTCGACATCCGCGATCCGCGCGAGCTGGAGCGGGACGGCATGATCCCGGGCGCAAAACACGCGCCCCGTGGTATGCTGGAGTTCTGGATCGACCCGGAAAGCCCCTACCACAAGGAGTGGTTCGCGGAGGGCAAGACCTATGTCTTCTACTGCGCCTCCGGCTGGCGGTCGCTGCTGGCGGCCCGGGTCGGGCAGGAGATGGGGCTGGACGCGCAGAGCCTGCGCGGCGGCTTCGGTGGCTGGAAGAAGGACGGCCACCCCACCGCCGAGAAGGAAAAGCGCAGCGCCTGAGGGGCCTGCGGCCGGTGGCGCGGCTGGCAGAGCCGCCCCGCGCCCCGGCGCTGAACGACGATTACGCCCCCGCCGCCCGTGCGGGGGTCGGCATGTGGCCCCCGGGCCATGAGGAGGCCGGGCCCGCCCGGTGGAGGAACCGATGACCAAATACGACGAGGGGCTCGCCCCCTGCCCGGCCAACCATCAGCCGATGACGCCGATCTCCTATCTTGAGCGGGCGGCTCTGACCTATCCCGACCACCTCGCCGTGGTCCATGGCGGCCAGCGGACCTCCTACGCGCAGCTCTGGGAGAACTGCCGCCGCCTCGCCTCGGCGCTGGTGCAGCAGGGGATCGGGCGCGGCGATACGGTCTCGGTCCTGCTCTCCAACACGCCGCCCATGGTGGAGGCGCATTACGGCGTCGCCATGGCCGAGGGCGCGGTGCTGCATTCGCTGAACTACCGGCTCGACGCGCCCGCCATCGCCTTCCAGCTGGAACACGCCGAGGCCAAGGTGCTAATCGTGGACCGGGAGTTTTCGGCCCTTGCCGCCGAGGCGGTCGCGGGCCTCGCCAATCCGCCGCTGATCATCGACTACGACGATCCCGAATATCCCGAGGATGCCCCCTATCCCAAGGGCCCGGCCATCGGGACGTGGGACTATGCCGAGTTCCTCGCCTCGGGCGATCCCGCCTATGTCGCCCCGCCGCCCGAGGATGAATGGGAGGCGATCTCGCTCAACTACACCTCGGGCACCACGGGCAACCCCAAGGGCGTCGTTCTGCACCACCGGGGTGCGGCGCTGATGGCGCTGAACAAGGTGATCCACGGCGAGATGGGCAAGCATCCGGTCTACCTCTGGACGCTGCCGCTCTTCCACTGCAACGGCTGGAGCTTCTCCTGGACCGTGGCGGTGCAGGCGGGCACCCATGTCTGCCTCCGCTGGGTGCGGGCCAAGCCGATCTACGACCTGATCGCCGAACATGGCGTGACCCACCTCTGCGGCGCGCCCATCGTCATGTCGACGCTGCTCAACGCTGATGACGCCGACAAGCGCAGCTTCCCGCAGGAGGCGATCTTCATCACCGCCGCCGCCCCCCCGCCCGAGGCGGTGCTGGCCGCCATGAAGGACGCGGGCTTCCGGGTGCTGCACCTCTACGGCCTGACCGAGACCTACGGCCCCGCCGTGGTGAACGAATGGAACCGCGACTGGGATGCCCTGCCCCTGCCCGACCAGGCCGCCCACAAGGCCCGTCAGGGCGTACGCTACCTGTCGCTCTCCGAAGCCGCCGTGCTGGACCCCGAGACGATGCAGCCCGTCCCCGCCGACGGCGAGACGCTGGGCGAGGTCATGCTGCGCGGCAACGTGATCATGAAGGGCTACCTCAAGAACGCCAAGGCGACCGAGGAGGCCTTTGCCAGGGGCTGGTTCCACACCGGCGACCTCGGCGTGATGCATGCGGACGGCTACATCCAGCTGAAGGACCGGTCCAAGGACATCATCATCTCGGGCGGTGAGAACATCTCCTCCATCGAGGTGGAGGAGGCGCTTTTCCGGCATCCCGACGTGTCACTCTGTGCCGTGGTGGCGATGCCGGACGAGAAGTGGGGCGAACGGCCCGCGGCCTTCGTGGAGCTGCGCCCGGGGCGCGTGCTGAGCGAGGCCGAGCTGATCGCCCATTGCCGCGGGTCGCTGGCGCATTTCAAATGCCCCGCGCGGGTGGTCTTCGACGAGCTACCCAAGACCTCGACCGGCAAGATCCAGAAGTTCGTGCTGCGCGAACGGGCCAAGGCCATGGCCGCGGGCGTGGCGGCGGAGTGACGGGTGCGGCGGCCGGCCTCCGGCCGCCTCTGCCCCGCGCGGGCGCTCACCGTCTGGTGCGCGCGTGAGGCCCTGCCCGTTTTCTTCGAAGAAAACGGACCGGAAAATTCGAATTTTCCGGGTCATGCCGGAGAGGCTGCATGCCGTCCTTGCGGATGAAGTGCCCTGAGCGGGCACCGAGCCCCCGCGCCGGGCCCAAGCCCGGCCCCGCCCGCGTCACTTCAACTGGCTGTCCTTCGATCCGCGCCGGTTGATCCCGCCGCGCTGGACCATGCGGCCGTCGCGCTCGTTCTGGCAGTCGATGCAGAGCTTCACCCCCGGGATCGCCACACGGCGTTTCTCGGGGATCTCCTCCTCGCATTCGGCGCAATGGGTCAGGCTCTCGCCCATGGGGCCGCGGCGGGATTGCATCCGCTTCAGCTCGTCGCTGATCGAGGCTTCGATCTGTTCGCTCACCGCGCCGTCGCGCGCCCATCCACCGGCCATGGCATCCTCCTGTCCAGGGCCTCAAGATAGGCACGCGCCGGGCCGAGGTCAAAGCGGCGCAGCGACACCTGCGCGCCCGAAGGCGTCAGAAGGCCGCCAGAACCCCGCCCGCCACGGCAAAGAGCGCGGCATCACCATCGCGGCGGCCCACCAGTTGCAGCCCCAGCGGCAGGCCCGCGTCCGCCAGCAGCGGCAGGCTCAGCGCCGGGGCGCCAAGCAGCGAGGCAGGCACGTTCATGGAGGGATCGCCGGTCCAGCCCAGACCGACGGGCGCCGCCCCCGTGGCCCCCAGCGTGATCAGCGCGTCATAGCCCTGCATCAGCACGTCATGCTCGGCCCGGATCGCGGCGCGTTGCGCGATGTCGGCGGCATAGGTCTGCTGGCAGGCGGGCGCGGTGAACTGGACCCGCTCCAGCACGGTGGGGCTCATCTCTGCCTCGTGGCGGCTGGCGTGATCCGCGGCGGGCCATGCGCCTTCGCGCGAGTTGATGCGCTTGCTCAGCGGCAGGGCCACCGCGACGCTGTCGCGGAAGGCGCTCAGGGCCGCGTCCTCCTGCACCACCTCCCAGCCGGCGGCGGTCAGGCGCTCCAGTGCCGCCTCGAACGCGGCGCGGGCCTCGGGGCCGACCTTGTCCCAGCCCTCGGGCTTCAGCACGCCGAGCCGCCCCTTGGGCGCGGCCTCGGGCAGCGCCTCGGGGCCGGTCACGCCGACATAGCCCGGATCGCCGCCCGCGCGGGAGGAGATCGCCCGCGCCGTCAGCCAGCACTGATCCAGCGTGGTGCCGAAGACGCCCATGCAGCTCTGGCTGAAGTGGTCATAGGTGCCCTGCCGGTTCAGCCCGCCGACCGAGGGCTTGTAGCCGATGATCCCGCAGTAGCTGGCCGGCCGCAGGGTCGAGCCCACCACCTGCGAGCCAAGCGCCACCTCGGCAAAGCCCGCGGCCACCGCCGCGGCCGACCCGGAGGAGGAACCGCCGGGCGTGCGCGTCACGTCATGGGGGTTCACCGTCTGGTGGAAGGGTTCGGTGGCGGCGAATTCGGTGGTCGTGACCTTGCCGAGGATCACCGCCCCCGCCATCCGCAGCGCCATGACCGCCGCCGCGTCGCGCCCGGTCTCGCGGCCGTGGTAGAAGCGCGTGCCCTCATCCGTGGGCATGTCGGCGGTCTCGATGATGTCCTTGAGCACGACGATCAGCCCGTCCACCGGCGACAGCGGCGTGCCCGCCTGCCAGCGGCGCGTGGCGGCCTCGGCGGCGGCGCGGGCGCTGTCGCGGGCGATGGCGGTGAAGGCCTGCACCCGGCCCTCGTCGGCATCGATGGCGGCGAAACAGGCCTCCAGCCGGTCCAGCGGGGACACCGCGGTGAGGGGAAGCGCGGAAGGCAGGGCGGCGGAAGTCATCGGAGGGTCCTTTCGGTCGTGGTGCGCGGGGGGTGTAGGTCGCCATATGTCAGCCCGGGCCCCCGCCCGATTTCTTCGCCATCCCCCCGCGCCCCGCAAGAGGGGCCGCGCGAAAGCGGCAGGCCCGCCCCCTGCGGGACGGGCCTTGTCTTGTACTGCGTACAATTATGAGGCAGTTCGCCCGCCCGTATGGCAGCGCTTACGTGGTGACGTCCACCACCACCCGGCCGCGGATCTTGCCCGCGACGATGTCGGCGGCCAGCTGCGGCAGGTTCGACATCGGCTCCACATGGGCGATCTCGGCCAGCTTGGCAGTGTCGAGGTACTCTGCCAGCAGCGCCCAGGCCCGGTCCCGCTTGGCCTGCGGGGCCATCACGCTGTCGATCCCCAAAAGCGCCACGCCGCGCAGGATGTGCGGCGCGACCGACCCCGGCAGGTCCATGCCGCCTGCGAGGCCACAGGCCGCCACGGCCCCGCCATAGCAGGTCTGCGCCAGCACGTTCGCCAGCGTGGTGGAGCCGACGGAATCCACCGCCCCCGCCCAGCGTTCCTTCTGCAGCACCCCGCCCGGTTCGGCCAACTCGGCGCGGGCGACAAAGCCGCTGGCACCAAGGCCTGCGAGGTAATCATGGGTCTCGGGCCGCCCGGTGGCCGCCGTGACGGTATAGCCCTTGGCCGAGAGCAGGCTGATCGCGGTGGAGCCGACGCCGCCGGCCGCCCCGGTCACCAGCACCTCGCCGCCGCCGGGCTGGATCGCGCCCCAGTGCTCCAGCGCATCGACGCAGAGCGCGGCGGTATAGCCCGCGGTGCCGATCGCCATAGCCTGTTCCATGCTGAAGGCCTCGGGCAGACGGGTCAGCCATTCGGGCTTGAGCCGCTGGTAACGGCTGTAGCCGCCCCATTCCGTCTCGGACAGGCCCCAGCCGTTCACCACGACCTTGTCGCCCGCCTTCCACGCCGGAGAGGCGCTTTCCACCACGGTCCCGGCAAGGTCGATCCCCGCCACCATGGGGCGGCGGCGCGCGATGCGGCCCTTGCCGCTGACCGCGAGCCCGTCCTTGTAGTTGACGGTGGAATAGGCGATCTCGACCAGCACCTCGTGCTCGGGCAGATCGGCCAGCGTGATGTCGGAAAAGCCCGCCTTGGGCTTGCCCTCGACATCGGTGATCATCATGGCGCGAAAGGTTTCGCTCATTTCCGTTCTCCTCCCGGAATAGATCTCTTGGTGGTGTGTCAGCCGGTACGCCCGGCGGCGCGCCGGTCGAGCGTGGCATTCAGCAGGCCGCGCATCCCCTCGAGGTGACGGCCCATCAGTTCTGCGGCGCGGGCGCCCTCGCCCGCCGCGATCGCCTCGGTGATCTGCTCGTGCAGGTCGACGGACCGCCGACGCTCGTGCTCGCGGTAGATCAGCATGTTGGTCACGGGGATGAAGCTTTCGATCACCGCGTACATCATCAGCTTGAGCGGCTGGTTGTGCGTCGCCTGCACCAGCGCCCGGTGGAACCGCACGTCGGAGGCGCAGAAGTCCTCGTCGCGCAGGCTCTCGTCCCGTTGCAGGGCAACCTCGGCCCGCAGCGCGGCGAGGTCCGCCTCGGTCCGGGCGGTGGCGGCAAGGCGGCAGCAGACGGCCTCGGTCTCGGCCCGGGCGGTCAGCATCTCCTCCACGTCGATATCGCCGGTGCCCACCAGCAGCGTGGCCGCATCGGCAATCGCCTCCCCCAGCCCCTGCGGATCGGGGCGCGAGACGAAGGTGCCCCCGGCGGGGCCCCGGCGCGAGCGGATCAGGTTCTGGGCGGCGAGGATCTTGAGCGCCTCGCGGATCGTGGGCCGGGACACGCCGAAATGCTTGGCAAGATCCTCCTCGTTCGGCAGCCGGTCATCGACCTTGAGCTGACCGTCGAGGATCGCCGCGCGCAACTGGTCTGCCACCTGCCGCGACAGCCCGTCCCGGACGATCTCTCCGGTCTGCAAGCCCGTCTGCAATCCTGTCTGTAGCCCACTGCCGAGCGCCATGGCGGTCCCCCTCTCAAGCGACTCGGAGGCTAGCACCGCGCGCAAAAGATTAAAAGGTTTGACAAATAGGTTAATTCTGCGACCGTCGTCCCGTTGCCCATCACAGGTCCTGGGGAGGAGCGGATGACAGAGGTACTGAGCGGGGTCGAGGAGGCCCTGATCGAAAGGCTGGGCGCGGTGCTGCCGCCGCAGGCCCTGCTGACCGGAGACAGGATCGACCCGCGCTATCAGGAGGACCGGCGCGATCGCTTCTCGGCCCGGCCCCGCTTCGTGCTGCGGCCTGCCACGACGCAGGAGGTGTCGGACGCGCTGCGGCTCTGCGATGCGGCCGGACAGCGCGTGGTGGTCCATGGCGGGCGCACCGGCCTGTCGGGGGCGCATCGGATCGTCGAGGGCGAAGCCGTCCTCTCGCTGGAGCGCATGACCGCCGTCGGCCCCGTCTCGACCGAAGGCGCCACCCTGCTGGCCGAGGCCGGTGCCCCCCTTCAAGCCGTGCAGGAGGCCGCAAGCGCGGCCGGGTTCACCTTCGGCGTGGACATCGGCGCGCGCGGCACCGCCACCATCGGCGGCAATATCGCCACCAACGCGGGCGGCATCCGGGTGCTGCGCTACGGCATGTTCCGGGCACAGGTGGCCGGGCTGGAGGCGGTGCTGGCCGATGGCACGATCCTGTCGGGCCTGCGCGGGCTGGAGAAGGACAACAGCGGCTGCGACCTGAACCAGCTCTTCATCGGCAGCGAGGGCACCATGGGCGTGGTGACCAAGGCCCTGCTGCGCCTGCACCCGGCCCCGGCGGATGCGATGAACGCCCTCCTCGCCGTGCCCTCGCTGGAGGCGGCGCTGAGCCTTCTGCAACGGCTGCGCGCCGCCCTCGGCCCCCGGCTGACCGCCTGCGAGGTGATGTGGCCCGGCGCCTATTTCGGCATCTGCCGCCATCAGGGCCGCACCCCGCCACTGGCGACCGAGGCACCCTTCTACCTGCTGGCCGAGAGCCAGTCCCCAACGCCCGGCGGCGCGGCGGAGGGTTTCCTCGACACGCTGATGGAGGGGATCGAGGACGGGCTGGCGCTGGATGCCGTCGTCTCGCAATCGCTCAAGGAATACGAGACGCTGTGGGAGATCCGCGACGGCGGGGCGGAGTTCGTGCGCCACCTCGACAAGACCGCGAGCGGCGACATCTCGGTCCCGCTGACGCGGATGGCCGACTTTGCCGTGGCCAGCCAAAAGGCGGTGCGGGAGGTCGATCCGGGGGCGGACTTCTACATGTTCGGCCACATCGGCGACGGCAACCTGCACTACGTTTTCACCACCACGCGGAAGGAGGCGGCGCTGGACCGGCTCTATCACGTGGTGGCGGATCATGGCGGCGCGATCTCGGCCGAACACGGGATCGGCGTGGACAAGAAGCCGTGGCTCCCCCTCGCCCGCAGCCCGGGCGAGATCGCGGTGATGCGGCGGCTGAAGCGCGCGCTGGACCCGAACGGCATCCTGAACCGGGGGCGGATCTTCGATCTCTGAGGGGGGGGGCGCGGAGCGCTGCGCCGCGCCTGTCCACCGCCGCCCTGTCCCGATGCGGGGCCTGCGCAGCACCGCATCCGTCCCCTAAAACGCCCGCCCCTGTCTCGGGGTCGGCCGGGCCATGTCCCGGCCCCGACGGACGTCGCGCCCGAACATGACGCTAGGACCTGCCCGCCCTCAGGCGGTCTGCGCCAGCCGCTCGCCCGCGCTCATCAGCTCCTCCACCAGCCGCGCCCAGCCGTCACGGGTGGGCTGCGCCGTGGCAAGGTTGCGGTCGATCTCGGGGCGCTCTGCCTCCGTCAGCCGGGCGATTGCTTCGGTCCAGGCCTCCTCGCTCAGCTCCGTCACGGGGATATTGCCGCGTGCCGCCTGCTCCTTCAGCCCGTCCACGCGGGACATCAGCACGGGACGCCCGGCGGCATTGGCCTCCAGCGCGACGAGGCCATAGGGCTCCCACCGCGAGGGCATGGCGATGGCGTCGCAGGCGGCATAGGCCTCCTCGGGGCGCGCGGTGAAACCGGGGAAGAGGATGCGCGGATCACCCGCGGCAAGCGCCTCCAGCTCCGCCCGCGCCGCGCCCTCGCCGAAGAGCGCCAGCCGCAGGAAGGGATCGGGCAGCGACCGGAAGGCGCGGATCAGCACGTCGAAGCCCTTCTGGGTCTCGAACCGTCCCACGGCGCCCAGCACCCGCACCGGGCCCAGCGGGGCCTCCAGCGCGGCACAGGGGGCAAGCTCGACACAGGGCGGGATCACGTCGAGCGCCTGCGCCCGCACCAGCCCGCGCCACTCCAGCCACCCGGCCTGCGCCGCGCTCACCGCCACGACCCGGTCGAAGAGCGCATAGGCGCAGCGCAGCAGGTGGTGGAAGCGGGTGCGATAGGTGACATTGGCGGCGGTGAAGCCCTCGGAATAGCTGTGCTCCACATGGACCAGCGGCAGGCCGGAGTGACGCGCCCGCAGCGCCATCAGCCCCGGCAGCCCGCGCCACGTGATCGCCAGATGCGAGACGATCATGTCGGCGTCGATCCCGGCGCGCGCAGGCGCATGGCGCGGCACGACACAGACCTGATGGTCGGCGATGCGGGCCATCTGCGGGTCCTGCCGGAGGAAATCGAGGTAGCGGGTCACGCCGCCTGCGGTGGTGTCATCGACGAGATGGGCAATACGGATCATGGCATGTCCTCCAAGGGGCAGATCAGGTGGCGCGGCGGCCCGTGGCGCGGGCCAGACGGGCGATGGCGGCGGGGCCGAGGGCAGCAAGCACCCCGGCGGCCAGCGTGGTGGTGGCGGTCTTCACCGGCTCGCGCAGCAGGGCGCGCGGGTCGGCGGCCCATGCGGCCCGGGTGCGGCGCAGCGCCTCGGCCCCGTCGCCGGAGCTGATCGCCCGCCGGGCGAGGTAGCGGTGCTGGAAGGCCCGCGCGGCGGGGGCATGGGCAGCCACGAAACCCGGCGCGAGGCGCGACAGCTTGGCCACCACGGCTTCCCACGTCTGGTACTGCCGCGCGATCCCGGCGGAGAGCCCGCCCGACACCACCCGGTAGCGGGTCAGCAGGCCCGGCACGCCCTCCACCTCCCAGTCGGTGGTCAGCATCAGGCGCATCCAGCACTCGATATCCTCGGACTGGCGGAAGCGTTCGTCGAACCACCAGTCACGGCTCTCCTCGTAGGACGGGCGGAAGGCGATGGCATCGAGCGCCGCGCGCCGCATTACGGCAGCAGAGCCGTTGCCGACCGGGTTGCGCTGGAACACATGGGCCGCCGTCACGCCGCGCAGGCGCGGGCGCTGCGCAAGGCCCATGGGGCGGCTGGCGGCGTCGATCAGTTCGGAGCCGGAGTAGCTGAGGCCGACCTGCGGATTGGCCTCCAGATGCGCCACATGGGCCGCCAGCTTGGTCGAGCGCCAGAGGTCATCGCTGTCGCAGAAGCCGATATAGGACCCGCGCGCGGCATTGATCCCGGTGTTGCGCGCCCCGGCAAGGCCCCGGTTGGGCTGCTGGATCACCCGGATACGGGGATCGCCCATGGCGCGGACCACGGCCAGCGTCCGGTCGTGGGAACCGTCGTCGACCACCACGATCTCGAACTCCGTGAAGGTCTGCGCCAGCAGGCTCTGGAGCGTCTCACCGATGGTTTCGGCGACGTTGTAGGCGGGGACCACGATGGTCGCCTTTGGGGTGCGTTTGGACATCGGAAAGCCTCCTCTCGGTGGGCCGGGGTCAGTGGGAAAAGAGCGCCCGGCGCAGGGTCCGGGGCATCAGGGGGGCGGCGGCGGCACAGGCGAAGGTCAGCCCGCCGCGCTTGAGGTCGGAAAAGAACCCCGGCGGGCTGAGGCAGGCACCGCGCAGCGCCAGCCGCAGCGCCTCACGCGCGGGGGCGTCGGTACGCAGCGCCCGGCGGGCGAGGTAGCGCAGGTGGATCGCCTCGGCCCGCGCATCGGGGCGGAAGCCAAGCTGCGCCGCCGTGGCCAGGGCTGCCTCGCGCCCCAGCCGCATCTTCTCCAGATCGGCGGAGAGGCCGGTGGGCGAGGTCCGGTAATGCACCAGCAGCCGGTCGAGCCCGATCACCCGGTGACCGAGGCCCGCAAGGCGGATCAGCCACTCGAGGTCCTCGTTGTGGACCATGGCCGGGTCGAAGCCGCCCGTGGCGGTCAGCACGCGGGTGCGGACGCAGAGGTTGGACATGGTGCAAACCGGGTTTTCCCCCATGAGCTGCGGCACGGTCAGCGCACCCTTGGGCACCGTCGACAGCGTGCGCGAGCCGCGCGCGTCGAAGAAGGCGATCTGCGCGTAGGCGGCATCCACGTGACGGTCGGCAAAGACCGCGCGCATGCAGGCCAGCTTGGCCCGGTCCCAGAGGTCATCGGCATCGCAGAAGGCCACCACCTCGCCCTCGGCCAGCGACATGGCGAGGTTGCGGGCGGTGCTGGGCCCCTGCCCCGGATTGCGCATCACCCGGATACGCCGGTCGCGGCGGGCATAGGCGATTGCCAGCGACCAGCTGCCATCGGAGGAGCCGTCATCGACGATCAGCGCCTCCCAGTCGGCATCGGTCTGGGCCAGCAGGCTGTCGAGCGTCTCACCCAGCGTGGCGGCGGCATTCAGGCAGGGGATCAGGATCGAGAAATACGGCATGTCAGGCTCTCCGGATCAGCGGGGACTGCAGCGTCGCCAGCAGCACGGGCAGCGCACTTGCGGCCTGTGTGACGACGGCGACGGCGAGGTAGCCCCAGGCGAGCGCGGTCAACCCGTGCGGCGCCATGAGGACGGTGTTGGCGATCAGCGCGGCGGTCATCGCCAGCGTGACGGTGAATTCGCGCTGCGGGCGGCCCTCGGCGCGCAGGTATTGCGCCACGGCGGACCAGATCACGCCCGGGATCGCCGCAAGGCAGAGAATCGAGACGACCTTGGCCAGCCCGGCCCATTGCGCCCCGAAGAGCACCGGCACGTAGAGCGGCGCGGCGAAGGCCTGCAGCACGACCACCGGGGCGATGATCCCGACCGAGAGCATCAGGGCGCGGCGCAGCTCCAGCCCGCGGTCTTCCGCGGCGCAGAGCGACGGGAAAAGCGCGACGGAGAGCGCCTGCGAGAAGGAATTGGCAAGGCCGAGCCCCGCGTTGAAGGCCATGAAGTAGAGCCCCAGCATCTCGGGCCCCAGCAGAAGGCCGACGACCAGCTTGTCCGCCTGCAGCCGCAGCGCCTTGACCAGTTCGACCCCCAGCACGGCCCAGCCGTAGCGGGCGAAGGGCGCGAGCGGCGCGGGAGAAACGGTCCGGTCCGGGCGCCAGGGGTGCAGGCGGCGCATGGCGATCAGCCAGATCGGCGCGGCCAGCAGGCGCGGCAGCACCAGCGCCAGCGGCCCGGGCAGCACCAGCACCAGCACGGCAGTGGCGATATTCGCCCCCACCACCTGACCGGCGGCAATCGCGGCGGTCTGGCGCATCTTGCCCGCCCGCATGGCAAGGGCGCATTGCACCAGCCCGCGCGGCATGAAGAGGTATTCCCCCGCGAGGATCGCGATCAGGGCAAAGAGCAGCGCCTCGCCCCCGGCCAGCCAGAGCGCGGCGCCGAGGATCATCTGAAGCCCGAAGAGCCCGAGGCACCAGCCGTCGAAGATCCGCTGCGCGGTGCGGCAGGTGGCCTCCAGCTCTCCCTGCGGGGCGGCGATGATACGCTGGTTCACCCCGGTCTCGGTCAGGGCCTTGAGGATATCGGCGGCGGCCATGGCGGCGGCGGCGATCCCGATGGCGCCGGCGTCCAGCGTTCGGGCGACTGCCACGACCACCAGCAGCCGCGACGCCTTGGCTGCCACTTCGGACAGGCAGTAGGCGAGAAGGTGACGGGCGAAATGTCCCGTGCGGCTCTCTGTGGTCATGGCAGTCAGCTCCTTTGCGGCGCCCACCGTGTGGGGGTTGGGGAATGGGCGCTGAGACAGGTCTAGCAGCGCGGCCGCCGTGCCGCCTCCGCGCGGGCGGCGAGGTGAGGCGCCCCAAAGGTCAGCGCCCTATCCCCTTGGATAGGCCCGGCAATCCCCCCGCGCGTTGGACCTGTGGAGGTGCGGCGCGCTATCCCTGAGGTCAGGAATTCACACCCATCAGAGGAGGCAGCCATGCCCCGCAAGACCATCGGAAAGGCCCCCGCAAAGGGTCTCGCCCTGATCGCGCTCGGCGCCCTGGCCGCCTGCGCCGCACCACCCCAGGCGCGCAACATCGAACCCGTCGCACAGGGCGACGGCTACCAGGCCCAGTACCGGGAGTTCGAGGTCAGCCGGAACGCCATGAGCTTCCTGCGCGCGCCAGACATGAACGCCGCCAAGTGCCGCCCGCCCATCGGCGGGGCCGACTACACCGGCGGCGGCAAGCTGGACGGCGACGCCTATGCGCTGCGCGGCGAGCTGCTCTCGCGCGGGGATCTCGTCGACTTCCGCCTGCCGCAGGACGAGACCTTCTCGGGCGATTACGTCGTCTCGCGCGATGGCACGCTGAAGCTGCCGTTCCTGCCCCCCATCGCCGCCGCCGGCCGCCGCCCCGAGGCGGTCGCCAGCGACATCCGCCGCGCCCTCGTCGCGGGCGGCCATTACGGGGCGGAGCCTGTGACCTCGCTCCTGATCCTCGACTTTGCGCCCGCCCGCGTCGCGGTCTCGGGCGCGGTGTTCGAGCCCCATCCGATCGACATCGGCGGCGTCTCGGGCGATCAGGTGGACAGCCGTCGGCAGGCCGCTTTCGGGGCCTCGACGGAACAGCGCAACCTCTCGGTCGCGCTGCGCAACGCGGGTGGCATCCGGCCCGATGCGGATCTCTCGGCGGTGAAGCTGAGCCGCGCGGGGCGGAACTACACGCTCGACCTGCGCGGCGCGATCCGGGGCGAGATGTTCGAGGACATCATGCTGATCACCGGGGACGAGATCCACGTCCCCTCCCGCGGCTGCTTCCAGGATGACCTCGTGGTGCCAGGCCCGATCAGCCCGCCGGGCGTCTCGCTCTTCCTGTCGAACCTGACCCAGCCCGCCACCGGCAACGCGATCTCTGCCATCGGCCAGACCGTGCGCGAGGTGCCCTACGGCACGCGCTACATGCAGGCGGTGGTGGATGCGAACTGCGTCGGCGGGGCGCGGGTTTCCAGTGCCGCCCGCTCCGCCGCGCTCTTCTCGCGCAACCCGGTGACGGATGTCTCGGTGGTGATCGAACGGCCCATCGAGCAGATGCGCGCCCGCGCCGACCGGGACGACTACGACCCCTACCTGCTGCCGGGCGACAGCATCGCCTGCTACGACAGCGGCATCACCAACGTGACCGAGATCGGCCGCGTGCTGGGGGTGATCGGTGCCGTGGCAATGCTGCCCTGAGCGGAAGAGAAAACAGAGGCGAGCAGAGGCTGGCGGCGGGTTTCCCGTCGCCAGTTTCGTTTTGCGTCAGGGGGATACGGCATCAGCCGCTTCGGAAGCGGGCCTCGGGACGGGCGCGTTCAGGACGGGCGCCCTATGGCTGGCCGTATCGGAACGGGCCACACAGGACCGAGCTGCTCGGGGCAGTCTATTCCGTTGGAGGCCGCCCTATCGGACGCGCCATGACCGCCATGGGCGGCTCCCCCCGCCCCTCAGCCCCGCCCGACCGCGAGGGCCAGACCGTCCACGACCGCCGTGAAGGCCTCGGCGCTGCGCACCTCGGCCCCCGGCATCAGGGCGCGGGCCTCGCGCGCAACGAAGCCCATGAGGCTGGAGCCGCCGACGAGGATGATGTCCTGCACCTCCTCCGCCGCCACGCCCGCCCGGGCCAGTGTCTCGACCATCGCCTCGCTCAGGGCGGCGCCATGGGGCGCCATGGCCGCGTCGAGCCCCGCCACCGTCACCGGCGCGGCAAGGCCCTTCTCGATCTCGCCCATGCGGATCTCGCCCGTGCCCCCGGGCCCGTTGGCCGCGATCTTGCCCTTCTCCACCGCGAAGGCGAGGCCGTGGCCCAGTTCCTCCTCCACCACGTCGCGGAAGCGTTCGATCTTCTCGGGTTCTACCGCGAGGCGCAGCATGTCCTTGGCCAGACGCCGGGTCTCGGGCGTGTAGACGAAGGGGATCTTGGCCCATGTGGCAAGGTCGACATAGGGCGCACGGGGCACCGGCAGCAGCCCGCTGCCCATCTCGCGCCGCAGCTCCGAGCCGAGGCCGAGCAGCGGCATGGCATGAGCGAGCGAGACCGACTGGTCGAAATCCGTGCCGCCGAGGCGGATACCGTGGCTGGCGATGATCTCGGGCTGGTCGGCGGAGGTGCGGAAGAAGGTGAAGTCCGAGGTCCCGCCGCCGATGTCGACGATCAGGCCGAGGCGCGCACCGCCCGCGAGGCCGTGGCTGGCCAGCACGGCAGCCTCGGGCTCGGGCAGGAAATCGACCTCCTCGAACCCGGCGGCGAGGTAGCAGGCCCTCAGGTCGGCCTCTGCCTGCGCGTCCTTCTGGGGATCGTTGGAGTGGAAATGCACCGGACGGCCGGAAAGCGCGCGGCGGAAGGTCAGCCCCGTGGCCGCCTCGGACCGGGTGCGCAGTTCGGCGAGGAAGGCGGTGATCACCTCGGCCAGCGTGCGGCGCTGCCCGCCGATCAGGCGCTTTTCATGCAAGAGCGGCAGGCCGAGCACGCTTTTCAGCGCGCGCATGTAGCGCCCCTCCTCGCCCGCGATCAGCGCCTCCGCGGCGGCGGTGCCGATGCGCATCCCGCCGCTTGCGGGGAAGAAGACGGCGGTGGGCAGCGTGTCGCCACCACGCTCGATCGGGATGCGGTAGATGCCGCCGTCATAGGGTAGCGCCACGGCCGAGTTGGAGGTGCCAAAATCGATTGCCAGACGGTCCATGCTGCGCCCCCTTTTGTGGAAAGGTCCGGGCTTACGGGGAAGCCGCGCAAGGTGCAAGCGGGAAGCGGCGGAGGCCCGCGATCCGGGCGCGGACGGCGTGGCTCTGGGCGGGCCCTATGCGCATGACCGGGCCCTCAGGCGGCGGCGCGCCAATGCTCCAGCTCGGCGCGGGTGTCCGCCCAGAGGGGGCCAAGCGCCTTCAGCGCTTCCACCTGCACCGGCTGGCCCTGCTTGGCCCGGCTTTCGATCGCGGCGAGCGCGACACGCAGCGCGCCAAGCCCGAAGGCCGCGCAGTTGCCCGCGCATTGGTGCACCGTGGCGGCCAGTGCCGGATCGTCGGGCGCCGTGACGACGAGGGCGTCGATGGTCGCGTCAATCTCGGCCACCACGCGGGCCAGCATCTCGTCGCGCCGCGCCTCGGGCAGCCCCTGCCAGAGCGTGTCGATCTGCGCCCGGTCCAGAAGCGCCCGCACCCGCGGCACCCCGTCCTGCGCCGCGACCTGCCCCTTGTCCGCGTTCACCGCCGCCGCAAGCGTCCGAAACAGCTCGGTCCGGTCGATGGGCTTGGCGATGCAATGGTCGATGCCCGCCGCCCGGAAGGAGGCGATCTCCTCCGACAGCGCATGGGCCGTCACCGCGATGATCGGCCGACCGGCCGAGGCCCCGCCCCCGGCACGGATGCGCCGTGCGGCCTCGGGCCCGTCCATCACCGGCATGGAAATATCCATGAGGATCGCGTCGAAGGCCCGGCTGTCGGCCCATTCGACGCCCGCGCGCCCGTTTACCGCCTCGGTCACCGCGTGCCCCTCGGCCTCCAGCATCTGGCGTGCGACGAAGCGGTTGATCTCGTTGTCTTCCACCAGCAGCAGGTCCAGCGGGCGCAGCGCGGGTGCCGCGGCCCGGGGCGCTTCCGCCTCCGGCAGGGCCGCCTCTGCCCCCACGGGAATGCGCAGCCAGAAGAGCGAGCCTTCACCCGGTTCGCTTTCCACCCCGATCTCACCCCCCATGAGCTTGGCCAGCCGCCGCGCGATGCCAAGGCCGAGGCCCGTGCCCCCGGCCTGCCGCGCATAGGAGCTGTCCAGCGTCTCGAAGTCGTGGAAGATGCGTTCGATGTTCTCGGGTGCGATGCCGATGCCGCTGTCGATGACGCGGAATTCCAGCAGCGTGCCGCCCTTCAGCGCCTCGACCTCCACATCGACAGAGCCCGCCCGGGTGAATTTCACCGCGTTGCCCACGAGGTTCAGGAGCACCTGCCGCAGCCGCCGGGCATCGCCCGTGGCCACCGCGCGGGCGGGCCCCGCCCAGGACCATGCAAGGCTGTTGCCCGCGGCAGAGGCCAGCGGGGCCGCCGTCTCGATCACCCCGTCGAGCAGCCGGGCCACGTCGAAGGGCTTGCGCTCGGCGGTCATCTTGCCGGCCTCGAACTTCGAAAGCTCCAGCACGTCGTTCACCAGCCCCAGCAGCAGGTGGCCGGAGCTGTCCATCCGGTCGAGCAGATCGATCTGCCGTTCGTCCAGGCTGTGATCGCGCAGCAGCTGCATCGTGCCCAGCATCCCGTTGAGCGGCGTGCGCATCTCGTGGCTCATCACGGCGAGGAATTCCGCCTTGGCGCGTTCCCCCGCAAGGGCGCGGTCGCGGGCATCGGTCAGCCCCTCCTCCGCCTGTTTCCGGCGCGAGATGTCGCGGACGTAGATGATGTAGAGCGGCCCGGCCTCGGCCCGCGCGATGGAGAGCTCCGCCGTGAACTGGCGGCCCGCCGCGTCGGTGGCGGTCGCCTCGAAGTCTCTGGCCGCCTCGCCGGGCACACCGCCGGTTTCGAGGAAGGCCAGCAGCCCGGTGCGCAGGCGCGCGGCCTCCTCGCCGGGGAAAATCAGGTTGATCGCGTTGCGGTGCCGGGCCTCGGCCCGGGAATAGCCGAACATCGCCTGCGCGCGCGGGTTGAACTCGCGGATATTGCCCGCAACATCACTCACCACGATGGCCTCGGGCGAGGTTTCGACGATGGTGCGGGTGCGTTCGCCCGCACGGCTCACCTCCAGTGCACGGTACTCGGCAATCCGGGACAGGCGCCAGAGCACCCATGCGATCAGCACGAGGCCCGCGAAGAGACAGCCCAGCACGGCCGCGAGGGCGACCAGCGTGCGCATGACCCCTTCGCGGCGCATATCCGACAGCTCTGCAAAGGCCGCGAGCCCCGCCAGCGACAGGGCGCGCACCTCGCCGGCGAGCGCCGTGGTGCGTTCCGCAAGCGCAGGCAAAGCCTCCCGCAGCGCGGCGTCGGGCCCGTCGATCAGCGGCACGGTGTCCTGGAGGAAGGTCGCGATCTGCTGCCGGGGCGAGACATAGGCCGGGTCCGCGCGCAGGGTGCGGTAGACATCGCCCTGCTCCAGCGAGGCGACGCGGCTGTAGAAGATATCGAAGCTGCGGCGGACCCGGTCCAGCGCCGTGGGGTCCATCTGGGCATGTTCCACCGCGATGTTGAAGCGCAGGAATTCCACGTCGGTCTGGGACAGGCTCCATTGGAGGTTGTCGGAATTGGCCCGGCTGAAGGCCTCGACCTCGCGCAGGACGAAGAGCGCCATCCCCATGACGAGCGCCACGCAGATCACCAGAGCGCCCACGGCCAGCCCGGCGCGCGCCCGCGACCGGCGGCGGCGGGCGGCAAGGCTGTCCCGGGGCGTGGGCTGGGACGTGGACTGGTCTTCGGGCGCGGTCATGCTGGGATCAGTCCGCGACCTCGATCCGGTCCAGTTGCCAGATGGCGCGGGAATAGGTCACTTCGTTCTGGTACTTGGCGTTGTCGTCGAAGGGATAGACGACCCAGAGCGGCCCCTTCTCGCGCAGCGACATGGACGCGCCGTTCTGCAGGAAGGCCACGATCGGCCCCCCGTCGACCCAGTCGCTGTCGGGGATTTTCACCGCGTAGTCATTGACTGCCGTGGCCGAGAGGCTTGCGGCCTCTGCCCCCACGGTCTCCATCAGGGTCTTGAGGGAGACGCCGGTAAATTCCTGCGGCCCCTCGGTCCAGATGGTGGTGGTGGTGAAGGTGACCGGGTCCAGCGCTTCCAGCATGGCGCGGTCGAAAAGGGTGGCATCCCCATCGTTGGTGTTCGTGATCGACCCGCTGACCGTCAGCAGAACCTCTCCTGTCGGGGTCGGCAGGGGGTCCGCCGCGAGGCCCTGCGGCAGGGCAAGGAAAGCCAGCGTGGCCATGCGCGTGAAGGTCTGGGCGATCATCGTCTGTCCTCCGTGGGGATGCCGTGAGTGGTGGTCTTGTGAAACTCTTATCCCATCCCGCGGGCCGCGCGTCTCGGGAGCATCCGTGCAGTGGGTATATCCGAACGGATAGGCGGGATGGGATCAAGGGGGTATGGCAGGTGTCGGGATCCTGTCGGCGCGCCGTCGCTGGGGACGACGGCGCGCCACGGGGCCGCGGCCTCAATAGGCCCCCCGGCCCCCGAGGATCGCCCGGAAGGTCATCGCGATCAGGATCAGGTCCAGCAGCAGCCCGCGCGACCGGACATAGGCCAGGTCCATGTCGATCATCTTGTCAAAGCCGATCTCGGCCCGGCCCGACACCTGCCAGACCCCGGTCAGCCCCGGCTTCGCCGCCAGCCGCCCAAGCGCCCGCGCCGGATAGGCCGCCACCTCGGAGGGCAGCGCGGGGCGCGGGCCGACCACCGACATCTCGCCGCGCAGGACGTTGAGGATCTGGGGCATCTCGTCGATCGAGAACCGGCGCAGCAGGCGGCCGACCCGCGTCACCCGGGGATCGTTGCGGGACTTGAAGCAGATGCCGTCCCGGTCCGACTGCGCCAGAAGCGCCGCGCGGCGGGCCTCGGCGTCGATATGCATGGAGCGGAACTTGAACATGGTGAAGGTCCGCCCGTCCCGGCCCACGCGGGTCTGGCGGAAGAAGACCGGCCCGCGGCTTTCGGCCCGGATCGCGGCGGCCACCATCAGCCCTGCAGGCGCCAGCAGCAGCAGCGCGCCCCCCGCCAGCGTCACGTCCAGCGCCCGGGTCGCCACGGCGCGGGGCGAGACCTGCCGCAGGGCCTGAGCCGCGGCACGCGCCAGGAAGGTCGCATTGCCGACGAGGTAGCGCCCGGCCATGCGGCGCGGCTCCATCGCCAGCCGCCAGGCCCATTCCATCCGCGCCCGGCGCACCGGGGCCGGCGCCCGCTGCACCCGCCCGGCCAGGAAGTCGAAGAGCGCCCCGACCCCCAGCGTCAGCCGGGGCTCCAGCCGGGCGGCCATGCGGGCCAGCCACTGGTCCTGCAGCGGCACACCGGCGGCCACCAGAAGGATATCGGGCCGCGCCGCGTTGATCGCGGCCACGGTGGCGGCCTCGTCCGCCATGCCGTCATAGCCGTCGCGCACCCCCACCACCCGCAGCCCGGGAATGGCCAGGCAGAGCCGGTCGGCGGCAGCCTGCGCCACGCCCGGACGCGCGCCCAGCAGGTAGACGCTCAGCCCCCGGGCGGCGGCGGCCTTCAGCAGCGCGGGCGTGAAATCGGTGCCGTTCAGGTTCTCGGCGATTGTCTGGCCGGTCATCCGCGCCGCCAGCTCCACCCCGATGCCATCCGGCAGGATCATATCCGCGCCCGCCATCGCATCGGCATAGGCCGCATCCCGCGACAGGATATTGACGCAATGGGCATTCAGGAAGGCGACCCGGCTGCGCCGCCCCGGGGCCATCAGGTGGTCAATCACCGCCTCGGTCGTGGCGGACACCACGTCGAGCCCGAAGAGGCGGACACGGTCGAGCCCGGCTGCGGGGGCCGCGGGCACATTGGCCGGACGGGCGGCGTGGAAATCGGCGGGGCGGTGTGCGGCGTAGGTCATGGCGGTCTCCGGGATGTGACGGTGGCGTTTGCCTCTGCCCCGACCGTGCCCGCCGCCCTGCCCGCCGCTCAACATCCCCGGCGGCGAGGTCCCGTGCCCCCTCGGATCGGCCCCCCGCCCTGTGGCGTCCCGCCGTCGCCCAGCGCATCGCGGCGCGGATCATCGGGGCGTGCCCCCTATCCGAAGGTGTATACAGCCTCCCCGTCCTCGCCCTTTTTCTGACACCTTAATGGTGTCTTAATGGGCCTGTTTGAGCCCCGCCTGCGGTGCGCCGCCAAGGAGGAAAAAGATGACTTTTCAAAATCGAGCAATGATAGGAACCTCCCGTGAAGCGGAGGCGGGACAGACCCTGCGGCCCGCAAGAGGAGACGAGATGCGCATTCTGATCGCCGACGACCACGACCTGCTGCGCGATACGCTGGTGCTCTACGTCGGCAACGAGGCAGGGCTCGACGCCGCCACCGCCGCCGACCTCGCCGGGGCCGAGGCGCTGCTGGCCGCCGAGGCCTTTGATCTGGTGCTACTCGATTTCACCATGCCCGGGATGAATGGCCTCGACGGTCTCAAGCGCGTCATGGCGCTGCCGGGGGAGCACCGCGTGGCGATCATCTCCGGCACCGCCAGCCGCGAGGTCGCCGAACAGGCGCTCGCCGCGGGCGCGGCCGGGTTCCTGCCCAAGACGCTTTCGGCCAAGTCGCTGGTCAACGCGATCCGCTTCATGGCCATGGGCGAGCAATACGCCCCCCTCGAATTCATGCGCGCGGCGGAGGAGGCCGAGAGCCATCCGCTTGCCGAGATGCTCTCGCACCGCGAGATGCAGGTGCTGGAGGGGCTGACGCAGGGCAAGTCCAACAAGGAGATCGCCCGCGACCTCGATATCCGCGAGCCGACGGTCAAGCTTCACATGAAGACGCTCTACCGCAAGATCGGCGCCGCGAACCGGACCCAGGCCGCGCTGATCGCGAAGGAACAGGGCCTGTTCTGAGCCCGCCCCGGTGGGGCGCAGACGCGCCGCACCGATGCCCCGGCGGACAGGGGCTGTGCCCAGCGCGCCCGGCGGGAGGGCCTTCCCGCTTCCCGCTTCCCGCTTCCCGCTTCCCGCTTCCCGCTTCCCGCTTCCCGCTTCCCGCTTCCCGCTTCCCGCTTCCCGCTTCCCGCTTCCCGCTTCCCGCTTCCCGCTTCCCTAAGAAGGGTCCGCGCCGCGCGGCCGGGTGCAACGGGTTTCCCCCGCCACGGAAGCGCCTATCCCGACGGATAGCCAGCCTCTCCCCCCGCTCCATTTTCCCATCCTCCGGCGACACCCGGCGCAGGCGCGGTTTGCGCTATGGCTGAGGTCCAAGGAGACCTCCCATGCCCCGCCTGTTGATCCGACTGTTGACCCGCTGGCTCAGCCTGTTCGTCCGCGTCCTGCGCGGGGCGCTGCGGCGCTTCCTGCGTCTGCCGCTGCCGGTGCTGTTCCGCAGCCCTTTGCGCTCCATCACCTTTGCCCGGCTGCTGCGCGGCGGGCGTCCGGCCGACGCGGGGCGGTTGCCGCGCTATCTCGGGCTCTTCGCCGTGGGGGTGGTCTGCATCTGGACGCCGATCTCCACCTATCTCTCCACGGCGCCGCTGCGCTACACCTCGGGGCTGTCGCTGATCCTGCCGGGCTCCGGGGCCTCGGCCTCGGTGAACCTCGACCGGATCGGACAGGCGTCGTCCTTCGCCTCCTCGCCCTATGCGCATTCCTCCGTCAGCCCGACCGAGACCTACAAGCGTCTGCTGGCCGCCGAGCGGATCGTCAGCGCTGCCGCCCGTGCGCTGGAGATGGAGCCGCGCGACTTCGGCAGCCCCCGGATCGAACTGGTGGACCAGACCGGGCTGATCCATGTCTCGATCACCGGCAATTCCCCCGAGGATGCCAAGATCCGTGGCGAGGCCCTGCTGGCCGCCTTCTTCCACGAGATCGAGGCCCTGCGCACCGATGAGCTGCAAATGCGCGAGGTCGGCGCGGGCGAGGCGATCGACGATTATCGCCGCTCCGTCCTCGCCACGCGCGACGAGATCTCGCGGCTCCAACGGGAGACAGGTCTGATCTCGGCCACCCAGTTCGAGGCGCTAGTGGCCGAGACCGACGAACTGGCGCGACGGGCGGGCGACATGGCCACCACGCTGGCCGACAAGAGCGAAGCCGTCACCGCACTGCGGCAGGCGCTCGACACGACGCCCCGGCTGGCGGCGGCGGCGCTGAAGCTGCACGCAGATACGGCCTATGGCGCGCTGGCCCGCGAGATGTCGGACCAGGCGGCGCTGCTTTCGCGCAAGCGGGCGGCCTTCGGCGCCAATCACCCCGAGGTGCAGGCCGCAAGGGCCGCCCATGCCGGGGCCGAGGCCGATGCGCTGGCCCGGGCCGAGGCGATCACCGGCCTGCCCCGGGCGGCGCTTGCGCGGCTCGACATGTCCCACGTGGGCAACCGGGCGCCACTGTTGAGCGATCTTGTCACGCTGGAGGCCGAACGCGCTGGGCTGGAGGCGGAACTGGCCAAGACCACGGCCCGGCTGGACCGGGCCCGGGCGCGCCAGATGGCGCTGATCGACCCGGCCGCGCGGCTCGAAGACCTGCAACGGGACTTTGCCGTGGCCGAGGCGGTCTTTGCCTCTGCCATCGCCCGGACCCAGACCAACAAGGCCGATCTCTTTGCCTCCTACCCGCTGGTGCAGGTGCTGGAGAACCCCTCGCTGCCGACGGACCCCAGCAGCCCCCGGCGCAAGCTGGCGCTGGCCGCAGGGATCGCCGCGACCTTCTTCATGTTCCTCGGCTTCTTCCTCGGCTGGATGCGCCGCCCGCTGATCGACAAGCTGCTGACGCCCCGCGACGGGGACGGCAAGCGCAGACCCTCGGAGGAGCACGGGCCGGCCGGGGTCCCTGCGGAATGAGGCGGGTGGTTTGCAAACCCGGCGTGCCCTCTTTGCAAAGCGGGTACGCGCCGCTCAGGCACCGGTCCGCGCCGTGGCAGCAGACGGGTCTTCCGCGCAGGGCCAGCCGACCGTTTCCCGAGCCCTGATATGCCGGGGCCAGTGGACCCCCCAAAAACGCCGCGGCCCGCTCTGCCCGACCGCCCCGCCCCACTCCCTCCTCCAGCTTATGCCCTTCACGCCCCGGACCCCTGCCATGCCCCGCCGCCCCAAGCTTCGTATCCCGATCACGCCCGAGAACCTCGCGGAGCGGATGGTCTACAAGACCCTTCGCTGGACATGGCCGTTCTACTTCGTCGGCGCGCTTTACGTCGTGGGGCCGGTGCTGGCGTGGCTTCTGGCGGGGCTCGCGGCGCTCGTGCTCTACCTCGGCCCCGCGATCCGGCCCGAGCTGCGGGCCCGGGGGACGATCCCCCCGGTGGTCTGGGGCTGGATCGCGGGCATGCTGGTCATGCTGGTGGCGCTCTGGATCGGGCACCTCGACTGGGGACTGGGCGTCAAGAAGACGATCAAATCCTCGATCGGCTGGGCCAAGGGATGGGCGTTGCTGGCGCTCTTCCCCCTTGCGGGCGCGGTGCTGCCGATCCGCCGCGAGGTGCTGATCCGGGGCCAGTGCATCGTCGGGCTCTGGACGCTGGCGCTTCTGCCCATCCTCTTCATCGCCCCGCAGATCGGCCTGCCCGAGCGCATCTTCACCTCGCCGCTGAAGGCCATCGGCGGACCGGGGCCGGAGTATTTCAGCGTCTATTTCTTCACATGGGACCCCGCCAGCTGGACCCCCCGGTGGCAGTTCTATGCCCCCTGGTCGCCCTTCGCGGCGCTGCTCGGGGTGGTGCAGGTCTGCTTTGCCCTGGAGGAGAAGGACCATAAGTGGCGCAGCATCGGGATCGCGGCGGGCGTCGCGATGATCCTGCTGTCGAAGAGCCGCATGGGGCTGATCGGGCTGGTGGCCTGCACCATCGGGCCGCGGATGCTGCCGCTGGTGTGCAAGGGCTGGGCCTGGCAGATGGTGGCGGCGGCCACGGCCTCGCTCGCCGTGGTGGGCACGGCGCTGCTGCAGGGGCTGAAGGATGCGATCAGCGCCTTCAAGGGTGCCCGGGCCGACAGCACCCGCGTGCGCGAGACCCTGCAGCGGATTGCCCGCGAACGCTGGGAGAACGAGGCCTTCTGGTTCGGCCATGGCACCGTCCAGCCCGGGCCGCACATCGTGGAATACATGCCCATCGGCAGCCACCACACATGGTGGGCGCTGCTCTTCGTCAAGGGGCTGGTGGGGCTGATCGCCTGGGCGGTGCCTATCCTGTGGCAGACCGGGCTGGCGATCTGGGATGCGGCCCGTGGCCCGCGCGGACGGCTGCCGCTGGCAATCGTGATGACCCTGCTGCTGCTGTCCTTCGGAGAGAACATCGAGATCGAGGCCTACCTGCTCTGGCCCGGGCTGATGATCCTCGGCATCCATGCCGCCGAGCTTCAGGAGGAGGCAGCCCGGCGCCGCGCGGCCCGGTGGCGCGACGCGGCCCCGCAGAGCCCCTTGCCATCGCCCGGTGGGCGGGCCATCACATCTCCATGTCGGACAGATTCTGCACCCTCGACCGCGCCGGCGGCACCTTCACCCTGACCCTGGGCAGTTGGAGCAACACCTATCCGCTGGACCAGATGGAAACGTGGCTCGCCTTCTACCGCTACCAGCGGGATCACTTCCCGAAGTCGCTGAAAAGCTACGACGAGACGATCCGCCTGCTGGAAGAGGCCCGCAAGGAGTTGGGAGACGGCAAGGCCGCATAAGGGTGGCAGTGCGGTGGGCTGGGCCTTGAGCTGTGAGCTGTGAGCTGTGAGCTGTGAGCTGTGAGCCTCCCTATGACTTGGCGGGTGACTTGCAACAAGTCCGGGCCAGAAAAACACCGCTTCGGCCTTCCCCCTCTCCGCCTGCCACGAAGCCGCGCATCGACGGCGCGCGCGGGGGCGATCTGAACCTCTCTGGCTCCCACTTTATAGCAGCCAAGCTCGTCCCTCCCTCGAAAGCGACCGCCTAGCCTCACCAAATCGCCGCCGCGTGGGGGCGCGCCGGCGATGCGCGGCTGCCTGCGGCCTTGTCCCGCGCGGGGGGCAGACGGTGACGGGGTAAAAGATCGTGAGACGGGCATTGAGGGAGACGCGTAAAACGCCACCCTCAGGTGTGCCTCGGCAGACGCGAGCCGGGGCCTGTCCCGGAGACAGGAAGCCCCCTCAGGTGCTCGACGCCAGCAGGTCTCGCAGCTGGCTGGGGAAGAGCTGCAGGATCAGCGTCTCGGTCATCGCCTCGCCCGCATGATCCACGTAGACCCGCAGGTCGATCGGCGTGTCATCCTCCGCCGCCAGCATCGAGAAATCCACGTCGAAGATCGCGCGCCAGGCGTCCTCTCCCACCACCGGATAGGCCGCCTCGCCGCCGATCTCCCCGCGCGAGGCGGTCACGTTCACCGTGGTTTCGGGGCCGCGTCCCAGCCCCTCCATCCCGTGCGTATCGAAGTCGCAGACCACCTTCACCGTATCCGCAGGCCGCGGCTGGCCGGGAATACCCCCCTTGCCGAGGCGCACTGCGCGGAACCGCGCGTTCACCGGCGGCACGGGGCAGTCTTCCTTCCAGCTCAGCCGGTAGTTCAGGCGGTATTCCCCGCCCGCGGCGGCCGGGCCCGAGGGCTGCCAGAAGGCCACGATATTGTCGAAGGTCTCGTCATCGGTGGGCAGTTCGATCAGCGTGACCGCGCCCTCGCCCCAATCCTCCATCGGCTCGACCCAGGCCGAGGCGCGGCGGTCGTAGAAGACGCCGTCATCCTGATACTGGTCGAAGTCCCTCTCGCGCTGCATCAGGCCGAAGCCGCGCGGCCGCGGGGTCGAGAAGCTGTTGGCCATGACCCGGGGGGGATTGTTCAGGGGCCGCCAGATCCGCTCGCCGTTGGCGGCGTGGATCTCCAGCCCGTCGCTGTCATGCACCTCGGGGCGCCAGTCGGCGGCGACGTGGCGGTCATGCTTGCCGAACCAGTACATCGAGGTCAGCGGTGCCAGCCCCAGCCGCTCCACATCCCCGCGCAGGAAGATATCGGCCGAGATCTCCTGCTCCACCCCGGCGTCCTGCCACGAGCGGATGCGATAGGCGCCGGTCGCGCGCGGGCTTTCCAGCAGCGCCGATGTGGTGATCGCGCCATCCTCGTGCTGTTCGATCCAGAACCGGGTGAAGCGGGGGAATTCCTCGGGCCCGTCGGGGATCGCCGTGTCGAGGGCCAGCCCCCGGACAGAGAGGCCGAACTGCCCCGAATAGCCCGCCGTGCGCCAATAGGAGGCGCCCAGGAAGGCCATCCAATCCGCCAGCCCCTTGGGATCCTGCACCGAGAAGCCGGCGAAGCCCTCGGTCTTGGTCAGCTCCCGCGCCGGGCTGTCGTCCGGCATGGAGAAGAGATCGTTGGAGAAGGGCACCTCGCGGGCCATGCCCGCCTCCACCGCGTAGATATGCACCGGGTCCTGGAAGTAGCGGCCGGGGTAGAAGAACTGCACCGGGTTGTCGCGCTCGCGCCCGCCCCAGAGCGCCCGGTCCTTGCGGAAGCGGATCTGGCCATGGGCGTCATAGTCGATCCGGTCGAGGATCGCGGCGTCGGGCTTGGCCATGGGGGTATAGGGTTCCTGCGCGAGGCGGCGCGCAAGGGCCCGCAGCTCATCGAAGGAGAAGGGCTGCGCCTCCCCCAGACCGATCCCCTGGCCCACCAGATCCCCGCTGGCCCGCGCGGCGGCAGGCAGGAGGCAGAAGGCCCCGGCCCCGAGCGCAGAGGCCAGCAGTGCACGGCGGGTGGGGGTCAGAGTTTCCTTCGAAGAGGTCGGCATGGAGGGCTCCAGCATTGGGACAGACGGCGGCGGCGCAGAAATCGGAAGTTTTGCAGCAAGTTGGCATTGTCGGGCGCGGAAACAAGGCCCCCCGATGGGCTGTGGGCAGGCCCTTGCCGATCTGCGGGTGATTCCCCCCCGAAAGGCCGGGTACGCCGCCGGGGACGGTCCAGACATAGACCGGCGCGCGGCGCGGCAGAAGCCCCCGCCTCCACGGACGGCGCGCTGAGGACGGCCCGGCACCCATCGCCCCGATGCCCCCTTCGGTCGGGCCGGGCCTGCGATGGCGGGCAGCATGTGACGCAGGGTAAGCCCTAGATATGCCAGCACTTTGAAGTACGCGAAAAACAGCGACGACTGTCCACTTATGATCGCGCAGCCGGAAAGCGGCTTGGTGCCCGCCCCATTTCCAGCCTGCTGCCGTCCCTTGGGCGGTTTCCCCGACCGGCGGTTCCGCGCCGCCCACATGGCACATGCCGCGCCGCAGCTTGATCCGTTCACCCTATGAGTGTATAGAAATCCCATTGAATAAGACGTTTCATCGGCATCGGCATTTATTTCACCGCTCGTGGAGAGACGGCAGAAGAGGTCATTTTCAAGCAGTGCAGCGCCCCGAAAGAACAGGCGCGCGACCCGGATCCCAATCTGAGCATCAGAGGGGCTGACAGCCCTCGAAGCGCCCTGCCACCCCGCAGAGGAGTGCGTCCGCTACCGGACTGTCCGCTTTTTGTGACAGCGGTGTCGGCGTTCGAAAGGAGGAAGGATGCATCGTTCCTGCAGATCCGGCACCCGCGCATCCCGCTCGGGTGGTGTTGCGGTCACCGTCATCCTGACGGCGGCCTGCGGAACCGGGATCGCCCCCGCCTCTCATGCGGGCTCGACGGGTGCGGAGGGGCGCCTGCCCTCCGGCGGCACCGCCGCACCCGCCCCGGCTATGGCCCCCGCCATGGCCCCCTACGGCGCGGACATGTCCGCGACGGACGTCATTATCACCGAAGACGACAAGCGCCTGGTCAGCGAGGGCTCCCGCGAGGAGCTCAGGACCTTCATTTCAGAAAACCCCGATCATCCCCTGATCGGCGCGGCGCAGGAGCGCCTCGCCCTTTGTTTCCCCCCGTCCGGTCAGACCTTCTGCCCTACCCCCCGGTCGGAAAATCCATAGGAGGCCCCCATGAGCCCGAAAGACACTTTCGACAGCGCATATGACAATGACGACGCCACCGACCGGATCGTCGGCAGCCAGGCCGTCAGCGGCCTCCAGTTCGCGGGCGAAGAGGCCCTTCTGCCCGCCAGCGGCGCGGCCCCGGCGCCCGAGGGTGACAGCCCAGCCCCGCAGGAGACGGCCGCGGCGGATACCAGCGGCGATCTTCCCGCCGAGGACAGCCCCGACGGCAGCAGCGTGCGCGCCACGGCGCCGGTCGCAGAGGAAGAGGACGCCCGCAACGTCGTGGTCACCACTGACCGCGCGGTGAACACCCCGGACCTGAGCCAGGAGGCAGCGCCCTCGACGGTCTATGTCCCGGCGGCGCAGAGCCGCGGGCCCGACGCCTACAGCGCCCCCCAGATCGGCACGACCACCGTCTCGTGGAGCCCGGCAGGCGCGCCCGCGACCGGCGGCGTGCTGCCCGCGGGCGGCGCCCCCACCGAAGACGCCTTCGTCGGCCATATCGCTGCTGACGACGGGATCGAGCCCGAGGAAGGCGTGGACCGCAACTACGGCGCCACCATGGGAGCGGGTGAAGGCAACCTGCCGCTCTACAACGGCAACAGTGCCACGACCAACTCGGTCTCGGCCTCCGGCGACCAGAGCATCGACGCTCTGCTGTCGGGCGTGAAATGGGCCGGTTCCATCACCTATTCCGCGCCGGATGCGGCGGCGGACTACCAGGGCGGCTACTTCTCCGACCAGGACGGCGACGGCACCTCGGCGCAGTTCGAAGGCTTCTCGCAGCTGACCGCGCAACAGCTTGAAACCCTGCACTTCGCGCTCAATGCGGCGGTCTATACCCAGACCTCGGGCGTCTTCTCGATCGAGGCGCTGACCGGGATCGACATCACCTATGCCGGGGCGGGTACCGGCAACGCCACGATCCGCGTCGCCAATTCCAGCGATCCCAGCACGGCCTATGCCTTCTACCCCTCCACGTCGATCTACGGCGGCGACAGCTTCATGGGCCCGTCGGGCGACCTGCCCGATGCGGGCGATTACGACTGGTTCACCATCCTGCACGAGATGGGCCATTCGCTGGGCCTGAAGCACGGCCATGAGACGGGCACCTATGGCGCCCTGCCGACCAACGAGGATTCCCTCGAATGGTCGATCATGACCTATCGCACCTATATCGGCGGCCACACCAACTTCGTCACCTTCGGCGCCACCAGTGCGCCGCAGACCTACATGCGCAACGACATCGCGGCGCTGCAGTACATGTATGGCGCCGACTTCAGCACCAACTCCGGCAACACGGTCTACAGCTGGGCCCCCGGATCGGGTGACACCTACATCAACGGCAGCCTCGCCATCGACACGTTCGACCGGATCTTCATCACGATCTGGGACGGCGGCGGCACCGACACCTACGACTTCAGCGCCTACTCGGTCGGCGTGAACGTCGACCTGACCCCCGGGTCAGGCTCCATCGCGGACCCCTCGCAGCGGGCCAACCTCGGCGACGGCCACACCGCGAGCCACTCGATCTACAACGCCTACCTCTACCAGGGGAACACGGCCTCGCTGATCGAGAACGTCGAAGGCGGCAGCGGCAACGACACCATCCTGGGCAACCAGGCGGCCAACGTGCTGGACGGCAACGCGGGCGATGACTCGATCCTCGGCGGCAGCGGGAGCGACACCCTCTACGGCAAGGCGGGCGACGACACGCTGCGCGGCGAAGGTGGCGCGGACTATGTCAGCGGCGGCACCGGCAATGACCTTCTCTATGGCGACGGCAGCGTCGATACGCTGATCGGCGGCGACGGCAACGACACGCTCTATGGCGGCTTTACCACCGACAGCGTCTCGGCCGGCGCGGGCGACGACCTGATCGTGGTCCTCGCAGGCGAATACTACGACGACGTGGACGGCGGCACCGGCAACGACACGCTGAACCACTTCAGCTCCACCTACGACGGTGAGGTCTTCGACTTCCTGAACCACACGATCACCGGCACCCATGTGAACCACACGGCCACCCTGCTGAACATCGAGACCTACTACGATGGGCAGGGCAGCAACACGATCGTCTCCGATGGCTCGGGCCTGTTCCGTGGCTATGGCGGCGACGACACCATCAAGGCCGGGACCGGGACGAACGAAACCCTCGACGGGGGCACGGGGACCGACCTTCTGGACACGACCCACTGGGATTTCGCCTACGAGATCGACATGATCACCGGCGCCACCAATTACGGCAGCGAGAGCTTCATCAACTTCGAGGATGTGATCACCGGCAGCGGCGATGACAGCGTCAGCGGCACCGCGGGCGCCAACGTGATGAACGGCGGCTCCGGGGACGACACGCTCCTCGGGCTGGGTGGCAACGATACGCTCTATGGCGGCATCGGGAATGACGTGCTCGACGGCGGCATCGGGTCGGACAGCATGGTCGGCGGCAGCGGCGATGACATCATCCGCGAAACCACCGGCGGGATCGGCTCGGACACGATGAACGGCGGCTCCGGCAACGACACGGTGGACTGGAGCGCACTGTCCCTCGGCGGGGCGACCTTCGACCTCGGCGCCGGGACGGCCTCTCTCGGGATCTCCACCGAGACGATGGTGCTCTTCGAGAACCTGATCGGCTCGATGGGCGGAGAGACCATTCTTGGCAGCAGCGATGCCAACCTGCTGGACGGCTATGATGGCGACGACACGATCGACGGGCTCGACGGGGACGACACGATCCTCGGCGGCTCCGGCAACGACGAGATCGACGGCGGCACCGGCAATGACAGCATCGAAGGCGGCGCGCAGCACGACAGTATCCTCGGCGGCACCGGCAACGACACCATCGGAGGCGGCGGCGGCAACGACACCATCGACGGCGGCTCCGGCAGTGACGACATCCTCGGCGGCTCCGGCGCGGATGAGCTGCATGGCAGCAGCGGTGCGGACACCATCGACGGCGGCACGGGCAACGACACGATCGATGGCGGGTTCGACATCGACAGCGTGTTCGGCGGCGGCGGCGACGACCTCCTGCTGATGATCGGCGGCGCGTTCACCGACGACGTGGACGGCGGTGCCGGCATCGACACGCTTGATGTCTCGGCGATCGCGTTCGGAGCGTTCCTCGGGTTCGACGTGGACCTCAACGCCGGAACCTACAACAACAACGGCGGCCTTGAGGGGCCGCGGACGATCACGAACGTTGAAAACGTCATCGGCTCCACGGAAGCGGACTCGATCGTCGGCGACGACCTGGACAACGTGTTGCAGGGTCTGGGCGGGGACGACATCCTGAAGGGGCGTCTCGGCGAGGACACGCTGGAAGGCGGCGCCGGGAACGACACGCTCCTCGGTGGCGGCAACAGCGACATGCTCTACGGCAACGAGGGTGAAGACTCTCTCGATGGCGCGGCGGGTCACGACACGATGAACGGCGGCCTCGGCAACGATACGCTGGACGGCGGTGACGGCAACGACGAGCTGTTCGGCGGGACCGAGGACGACCTGCTCTATGGGCGGGACGGCGGCGACTACCTGAACGGGTCCAACGGCAACGACACGCTGAACGGCGGCGACGGGGCCGATACGCTCGACGGCGGGTCCGGCGGCGACACCCTGCTGGGCGGCGCGGGCGATGACTCGCTCGACGGCGGCACCGGCTATGACAAGCTATCGGGTGAGGACGGCGACGACTATCTCGATGGCAACGTCGGCAACGACAAGCTCGACGGTGGCGAGGGCAACGACACGCTCCTTGGCGGCGACGGCAATGACAACCTCAAGGGCGGTTCGGGCTTCGGCTGGGACGACCTCGACGGTGGTCTCGGCAACGACACGCTGCTGGCCGGCAAGGGCAACGACGTTGTGTCCGGCGGCGACGGCGACGACCTGCTGAAAGGTCAGGCCGGGGCCGATACGCTGACCGGCGGCGCCGGGGACGACACGATCGTGGGGGGTGGCGGCAATGATGTCCTCATCTTCGTCGACGGCTTCGGCGACGATCTGGTCAATGGGTTCTCGGCAAGCGACGGCGAAAAGATCGACCTGTCCGGAGTGACCGGGATCACCGGGTTCTACGATCTCTTCAACAACCACCTCACCGATGTGGGCGGGATCGCGGTCATCGTCGACGGGGCGAATTCGATCACCCTCGCCGGCGTGGCCTTCTCCGACTTCGGCTGGTCCGACCTCTATTCGGCGGACGACTTCCTGTTCTGACCCAGCCGGTGCCTCCCCAGCCCGGCGCACCGGGTCCGCGTTTCGACGCGGGCCCGGTTTTTCGTGCAAGCCCCCTGCTCTGCCCCTCCACGCCCCGTGTCGCGGCCGGGCCCAGGCCTGTCCCCTGGCCCCGCCCCGGCGCCACCCGCGCGCCAGCGGGCCGTCCCGCGCGGGGCCATTCCTCGTCAGAATCGCGCGCCCCGGTCGACCATCTGGTGTCTACCCCCTGAACAGGGCGTAGCGCGGAATGCGGCCGGGGCTTTAGCAAGGGTCCTGCAAGCCGCAAGGCGCGCAGGAGACGTCCCCGACCGATAGCCACGCCGTCCGTCCCGTTCGGCCAAGCCATGGTCGGGTCCGTCGGTCCCGGCGATCCATATTCCCCGACGCCGGGACCGGACCTGCCGCACGGGCGTCTGGTGGCAGAGTTTGAAATCAGGAATTTACCAATGCCGATCACCCCGCAGAACGACGTCATCTTTGGTAGCGGGGAGGGCTGGTTCGGCCGTCTCGGCAGCAATCCGGTCGCCACGGTTCTGAGCGACGGCCGTGTCGCGGTGGCCTGGAACGAATACCAGTACCCCGGCGACGGCAGCATTCCCGGGATCGACTACGACACCTGGACCCGCGTCCTGAATGCCGATGGCACCCCCGCCACCGCGGCCACGATCGTGAACGACACGCGGGTCGGCTCCCACGGCACGCCCGAGATCACCGCCCTCTCCGACGGGGGCTATGTCGTCGGCTGGGTCACGATGAACCGGGATGAGGTCGAAGGCAGCGGCGAGACGATCTATACCTACGACGTCTTTGCCCGCAGCTACACCGCAGGCGGCACGCCGGAAGGCCCGGCCAAGCTCGTCTCGCCAAACCTCGACGGCTACGACCCGGCGGACCACAACTCGATCCTCGACAGCAACGTCAACGATACCAACGTCATCAGCCTTGCCGGCGGCGGCGCGGTGGTGATCTATGACTATCGCGCCCAAGGCTACGAAGGCGGCGGCACCCACGCCCGGGTGATCGGCAACGACGGTCAGAGCCTCGGCGCGCCGGTCCAGATCTGGCCCGGCGATGTCTTCACCCTCGACGCGGCGCAGCTCGGCTCCGGGGACCTCGCCTTCGTCTCCTTCGCCGGTGATCTCTATGGTTACGAGGTGCGGCTCTCGGCACCCAACCTGACCTCGGCACCCTCGACGCTTCCGGGGGCTGGCGGCCCGGTGATGATCGCCTATGATCCCCAGCCGAACCAGAGCGCGGGCGGCTATGTCTCGGCCCCGCGGATCGCGGCCACCACCGACGGCGGCTTTGCCGTGGTCTATGGTTACGAAGGCCAGCTTGGCACCGACGGGGACGAGGCGCTCCAGATCGACCGCTTCAACAATCGCGGCGAGTACCAGTCCACGATCTCGATCCCCACGCCCGATGACACCGTCCAGCAGCCCGGCGCGATCCCCTACGAGATCCTCGGCCTGCCCGGCAACCGCATCCTCGTCGCATGGTCCCACGCGGTGACCTATGGCGATACCGACATCATGGGCGTGATCATCAACGCGGATGGCTCGCTCGAAAGCGCGCCCGCGGTGATCACGACCAACACGACGAGCTACCAGCTGCTCGGCGACCTGTCCCTGCTGCCCGACGGCCGGGTTTTCCTGTCGCTTGCCGATTCCTCCGGGGCGCTCGTCGACGGCACCGCCGACTACATGCACGGGATCTTCCTCGAGATCCCCGAGGCGCAGGAACCGCAGGGCGGGGTCAACCTGCTCGGCACCGCCGCGGGCGAGCTGATGACCGGCACCGACCGGGCTGACCGCCTCGACGGCGCGGGCGGCGATGATACGCTGCAGGGCTATGCGGGCGATGATATCCTGATTGGCGGCAGCGGCGCCGACAGCATCCTTGGCCACCTGGGCAATGACCTGATCTATGGCGGCGATTACGGCGACACGATCAACGCAGGCGGCGGCAACGACACCGTCTATGGCGGCAACGGGCCCGACCGTACCTGGCTTGAAGATGGCAACGACCTCTTCGTCGACAACGGCCAGGGCGGCGACGCGGGCCGTGACACGGTCTATGCCGGCAATGGCAACGACACGATCCAGGGCGGCAACGGCAACGACGCCTTCTATGGCGGCGCAGGCGCGGACCTGATCTATGGCCGTCTCGGCAATGACCTGATCTACGGCGGCGACCAGGACGACACGATCTGGGCCGGCGATGGCAATGATACCGTGGATGGCGGCAACGGCCCTGACGAGGTCTGGCTGGAGAACGGCAACGATCTCTTCCTCGACAATGCCCAGGGCGGCGTGGCGGGCCAGGACACGGTCTATGCCGGCAACGGCGACGACACGATCCAGGGCGGCAACGGCAACGATGCCTTCTACGGCGGCGCGGGCGCAGACCTGATCTATGGCCGTCTCGGCAACGACGTGATCTATGGCGGCGACCAGAACGACACGATCTGGGCCGGGGCCGGCAACGACACGGTCAACGGCGGCAACGGGCAGGATCTCGTCTACCTCGAGGACGGCAACGACAGCTTCACCGACACCGGCCAGTTCGATCCCTATGGCGCGGACAAGGTCTTCGGCGGCAACGGCTCGGACACGATCGCGGGCAATGCCGGGTCGGACACGCTGATCGGCGAAGGCGGCAATGACCTGCTCTTCGGCGGCGCGCAGGACGACGTCCTCGTGGGCGGTTCCGGGTCGGACACGGTCTATGGCGGCGACGGGCGCGACAGCGCCTACCTCGGCGATGACAACGACATCTTCTACGACAGCGCCCAGACCGGCGCCTTCGGCGCCGACCTCGTGAGCGGCGATGCGGGCAATGACACCCTGCGTGCCGGAGGCGGGAATGACACGCTGACCGGCGGCGCGGGCTCCGACCGCTTCGTCTTCATCGGCCAGATCGAGGCGGACACGGTCACCGACTACGTCCTCGGCGAAGACCTCGGCCTCGACGATGCGCTCTGGGGCGGTGGCCTGAGCGCGGCGCAGGTGGTGAACCAGTTCGCCGATGACAGCGGCGCGGATGTGGTCTTCGACTTCGGCAGCGGCAACACGATCACCCTTGTCGGGCTCGACAGCAAGGTGGGGCTGGAAACGGACATCTTCTTCGTCTGACCGGACAGTCAGGCCCCTCTCCAGGGACCCGACCCAGCGTCATCCGGCAGGGCGCGCCGCGCCCTGCCCGCCCCTTTTCGATGGCCCCGTGGCCACCCGGCGGACCGCCGGAAACGACCACCGGTTCAACGGCCTGACGCCCGAAAACAGGCCAACGCGCGACGGCAGAGCCAGCTTTCAACCATGCCGCCCCCGCTTGCGCGGGCGGCCCCCAATCGCGTTGCCCCGGCCGCTGGTCAAAAATCAACCTATTGGTGTTATTGCAAAATTTCGATCCCCATTAGGCTGACAACCCCCAATTGGGGGAATTCAGGGTTGCCCCAATTCGGGCCAAAATGAGATACTTCCCCTAAGGCCGGCAAATTTTCGCCGACAAAGGCTCGCCTATCTTTCTAAGGTTCATACTCGGGGGAAGCGATTATGACGTTGTACTCAAAAGGAATTCCGGGAACTCAGCTTTCAGGTGGCGGCGCAGTCCCGACCAAAAACGGACAGGCAGAGGCGATTCCCCTCTCCGCGCCCCCCTGGGATGTCAGCGGTTTGAACATCGGGGCGTTCGAGACCGTCCAGGAATTGCTGAGCTCCGATGGCACGAACAGCTACATCACCACCTATTCCAACGGCGTTGCCTCGATCTACGTGATCAACGGCGTTGGCGACCACACCACCCTGACCGCGTCGGACTTCATCTTTGCCAGCGGCACCGGCTACAACCTCATCGCGGGCACCAGCGGACGCGACGACATCTTCGGTGCAGACGGGGGAGACTACCTGCGCGGCTATGACGGCGGGGACAGGATCTTCGGCGAAAGCGGCGACGACTCGATCTACGGCGCCTACAGCACGTCGAATGACACCGGCGACGGCGACGACACGCTCTTCGGCGGATCGGGCAACGACTACCTGCACGGCAATTTCGGCGACGATCTTCTCTACGGCGGCACGGACAACGACACCCTCGTCGGCGGCCTCGGCAATGACCTTCTCGAAGGCGGGGACGGCGACGATTCCCTCGTGGACGGTGCGGGCGACAACACGCTGACCGGCGGCGCGGGCGCGGATATCTTTGCCGCGAATACCTCCACCTACTCCGGCCCGAACGAAGTCGACACGATCACCGATTTCAGCAAGGCCGAGGGCGATCGGATCGACGTCAGCGAGCTCAACATCGGGGACTTCGCCACGGTGCAGCAGCTGCTCAGCTCCTCCAACGGCGATACGGTCTTCTCGTTCTTCAGGGACGGCGTTGAACATTCGACGGTCCTCGAAGGGATCTCCAACCCCGGCAGCCTGAGCGCAGGCGATTTCATCTTCGCCACCGGGACCGGCTACAACCTGGTCAGCGGCAGCAACGACCGCGATGATCTCTTCGGTGCAGACAGCGGCGATTACATCCGCGGCTACGACGGCGCGGACCGCCTCTTCGGGGAAGACGGCGACGACTCGATCTACGGCGCCTACAGCACGTCGAATGACACCGGCGACGGCAACGACACGCTCTTCGGCGGATCGGGCAACGACTACCTGCACGGCAACTACGGTGAAGACACGCTCTATGGCGGGACCGGTAACGATACGCTGATCGGCGCCTTCGGCGACGACCTCATGATCGGCGGTTCGGGGGACGACTTCTTCTCGGACGGCGTCGGCAACAACACCATGACCGGCGGGGCCGGTGCGGATATCTTTGCCGCGAACACCACGGAAGATGTCGGCGTGAACGAGGCCGACACGGTCACCGACTTCAACACCGCCCAGGGCGACCGGATCGACGTCAGCGCGCTGAACATCGGCGACTTCGCCACGGTCGAGCGGCTGCTCAGCTCCAGCGGCGGCAATTCGACCCTGAGCGTCTTCTACGCCGGCGAAGAATCGCAGACCATCCTTCAGGGGATCGCGAACGCCGGTGCGCTCGACGCGGGTGATTTCATCTTTGCCACGGGCACCGGATACGACCTGCGCACGGGCACGAGCCAGCGTGACGACCTCTTCGGCGCGGATGCCGGTGACTACCTGCGCGGGAACGATGCCGGGGATCGCCTCTTCGGCGAAGAGGGCGACGATACGCTCTACGGCGCCTACAGTTCCTCCAACGACACCGGGGACGGCGCCGACACGATCTATGGCGGTGCGGGCAACGACTACCTGCACGGCAACTACGGCGATGACCTGCTCTATGGCGACGGCGACGACGACACGCTGGTCGGCGGCCAGGGCGACGACCTTCTCCTCGGCGGTGGAGGGGCGGACTACCTGACGGACGGCACCGGGGAGAACACGCTGACCGGCGGGGCTGGCGCGGATATCTTCGAGGCGAACAGCACCGACAGCACCGCGGTCAACGATGTCGACCTGATCAGCGACTTCAGCCAGGCACAGGGCGACCGGATCGACGTCAGCAACCTGAACATCGGGGACTTCGCCACGGTGCAGCAACTGCTGGAGGCCGACAGCGGCGACACGCTGATCCGCGTCTACTATGGCGGCGAAGAAAACGTGACCCGGCTTCAGGGGCTTGCCGATCCCGGCTCGCTCACGGCGGCTGATTTCATCTTTGCCACGGGCACCGGCTACAACCTGCGCACCGGGACCAGCAGCCGCGACGACATCTTCGGCGCCGATGGCGGCGACTACCTGCGCGGCAATGACGCCGGGGATCGCCTCTTTGGCGAAGAGGGCGACGACACGCTCTACGGTGCCTACAGCACCACCAACGACACCGGGGACGGTGACGACACGATCTTCGGCGGTGCGGGCAACGACTACCTGCACGGCAACTACGGCAATGACATCCTCGACGGCGGCGAAGGCGACGACACGCTGATCGGCGGCCAGATGGCGGACACCTTCATCGCGGCAGGCCCCGACACGCTGGCCGAGACCGACCGGATCGAGGATTTCGACGTCGCGGAGGACAAGTTCGATGTCAGCGGCCTCGGCATCGGGGACTATGCCACCGTGCAGGAACTGCTGTCGGGCAACGGGCTGGATGCGGTCTTCACGGTGACCTGGGCCGGGGTGGACACCTCGACGGTCTTCGTCGGCGGCGTGGGCTTCCCCTTCACCGCGGCCAACTTCGTCTTTGACACCTCGGTGTCCCATGACTGGATCGGCGGCACCGGACAGGCCGATCAGCTTTTCGGCGGCTTTGGCAATGACACGCTGTCGGGCGGCGGCAATGCCGATACGCTCTTCGGCGAAGGCGGCGGCGACAGCCTCGCGGGCGATGGCGGCGGCGATGTGCTCTTCGGGGGCGACGGTGCCGATACGCTGAACGGTGGCGCGGGCGCGGACGAGATGCGCGGTGGCGCGGGCTTCGACATGGCCGACTACCGCAACAGCGGCGGCCCGGTCACGGTTTCGCTGGGCAGCGGCACCGGCGTGGGCGGCGAGGCGAACGGCGACACGCTCTTCGCGATCGAGGGCATCTTCGGCTCGGCCTTCGCGGATAACCTCACCGGCGCGGGCACCGCGAACCTGCTGGAGGGCAACGACGGCAACGACACGCTCAATGGTGCCGGCGGCGACGATACGCTGGACGGCGGCACCGGCAACGACCTGCTCTATGGCGGCACCGGCTCCGACAGCCTGCTGGGCGGGGACGGCAACGACACGCTCGACGGCAGCAGCGGCACCGGGGCGGGCTATGACGCCGCGCCGGACACGCTGCTTGGCGGGGCGGGCAACGACCTGCTGCGCTATTCCCAGACCGGGACCGGCGTGTCGGGCAATGTCTTCAACGGTGGCGGCGGGACGGATACCTTCGCGCTCGTCTCCAGCCTCAACCGGGTGATCGACCTTGGCGCGGGCCAGTTCCGCGGCACGGGCGGTGCGGTGCTTGGCGGGATCGTGGCGATCGAGAACGTGGAGGTCTCCAACGCCTCCACCGTGATCGGCGACGCCGGTGCAAACCTCGTCATCGGCAACGGCGGCTATGACAACCTCTTCGAGGGCGGTGCTGGCGCCGATACGCTGGACGGCGGCAATGGCAACGACACGCTGGATGGCGGCGACGGGGCAGACAGCCTCTTGGGCGGCGGCGGCGATGACGACCTGATCGGGGGCAATGGCGCCGATACGCTGATCGGCAACGACGGCGCGGACACGCTGCGCGGCGGGGTCGGAAACGACCTGCTCAACGGCGGCCTCGCCGATGACCTGCTCCTCGGCTGGACGGGCAGCGACACGCTGATCGGTGCCAATGGCGACGACGACCTTGATGGCGGAGACGGCAACGACAGCCTGCTCGGCGATGCCGGCAGCGATACGCTGGCCGGTGGCAGTGGCGATGACACGCTGGAAGGCGGAGACGGTGCGGATGAGCTGATTGGGGGCGCCGATGACGACCTCCTCGATGGCGGCACCGGGGACGACGACCTGCAGGGCAGCGCCGGCAACGACACGCTGCTTGGCGGAACCGGAGACGACACCCTCAACGGCGGCAGCGGCGCGGACAGCCTGAACGGCGGCACCGATGACGACACGCTCCTCGGCGGGGCCGGCAACGACACGTTGCTGGGCGGCACCGGCAAGGACGAGCTGGACGGCGAGGACGGCAACGACCTGCTCTCTGGCGAGGGCAGCGGCGACGTTCTGCGCGGCGGCTCGGGCGACGACACGGTGGATGGCGGCTTCGGCTTCGACAGGCTCTACGGCGACGACGGCAACGACCTGCTCGACGGCGGCGGCGACAACGACAAGATCAACGGCGGCCTCGGCTCCGACACGATCCTTGGCGGCGACGGCGACGACCTTCTGCGGGGCGGTTCCGGCTTCGGCTGGGACCTGCTGGAAGGCGGCGATGGCGACGACCAGCTTCGTGGTGGTGGCGGCAACGACACGCTCATCGGGGGGGCTGGCGACGATACGCTGAAAGGCGCCGGCGGGATCGACACCTTCATCTTCGCGGATGGCTTCGGCAACGACACGCTGGTCGGCTTCGATGCGGATGACGCCGAGAAGATCGACCTCTCCGGCGTGACCGAGATCGTCAGCTTCTGGGACCTGCTGAACAACCACCTCGTCAATGACGGGGGCACGGCGGTGATCGTGGCAGGCACGGACGAGATCTACCTGCGCAACACCGCCTTCAGCGATGTGGGCTATGTCGCGCCGATCTCGGCGGACGACTTCATCTTCTGATCGCGGCCCGCGACCGCATCCCGCGGCCCGCCCCAACCGGGGCGGGCCGTTTTCGCGCCACCTGTCCGGTCCCCGACGCGCAGGCCGCCGCCCCTGCCCCGCAGACCAACCCGCATTGCGCAGCTTGTTGGCATACAAACAAGCTCTGCGACCAAAAAACGCCGTGGCGCTTCCCCTGCGGAAACACTTCTCTTGCCAGCGGCCCCGTTCCGGGCGGAAGCTTTCGGCGGACCCAGCGGGTCCCGCATCTGCCGGAAGGAGGCCGCCCATGAACATCCATGATCCCGCAGCCGAGCTGCGCGCCAACGTCGCCCTGCCCTTCGATCAGGCCCGCGCCATGCCGGTCTCGGTCTATACCTCGCCCGACTTCATGGCGCTGGAGCAGGAACACGTCTTTGCCAAGTCTTGGCTCTGCGCCGGGCGTGCGGACGCGCTGAAGGACCCGGGCGACTACCTGACGATGGAGATCGCGGGCGACCCGGTTCTGATCCTGCGGGACCGGGAGGGCGCGCTGCGCGCCATGTCCAACACCTGCCGCCACCGGATGTCGACCCTGCTGGAAGGGCGCGGCAACGTGCGTGTCATCACCTGCCCCTACCACGCCTGGACTTATTCGCTCGACGGCTCGCTGCGCGGGGCGCCCGCGATGGACATGAACAAGGGCTTCTGCAAGGCCGATCACGGGCTGCCCGCGATCCGCTGCGTCGACTGGCAGGGCTGGATCATGGTCACCCTCAACCCCGACCTGCCCGACCCGGCCGAGCAACTGGCCGAGGTCGATGACCTCGTCGGCTACCTCGACATGAGCCGCTACGTGGAGACCTTCCGCGAGGACCACCTCTGGGACACCAACTGGAAGATCCTCGCCGAGAATTTCATGGAGAGCTATCACCTGCCCATGTGCCACGGCGGGACCATCGGCGGCGCGGTGGACCTGCGCAAGATGACCTGTCCCGAGGGCAAGGCCGCCTTCAACTACCACCACATCCTCAAGGACGATTCGATCGCCCTCTCCATCGCCCACAAGGACAACACGACCCTTGAGGGAGAAGACCGCTATCGCACATGGCTGATGGCGATCTATCCTTCGCTGCTGATCACCCTGACGCCGGGGTATTTCTGGTACCTCTGCCTCGCCCCCGGGGCGGAGCCCGGCAAGGTCAAGATCGTCTACGGCGGCGGGCTGCATCCCGACTTCGCCGCCGATCCCGAGGCCGAGGCCCATTTCGCCACGCTGAAGGGGCTGCTGGACCACGTGAACGACGAGGATCGCGGCTGTACCGAGCGGGTCTGGAACGGCATGCAGGGCCGCCTCGCCGTGCCGGGCTCTCTCAGCCACCTCGAGCGCCCGAACTACGAGTTCGCCCGCTGGATCGCGGCACAGATGCCCTGACGGCCGCACCGACCCTGCCTGCCGTCGGCACCGCCGATGGCGGGCAGCGGGACGCGCACAGCGCAAAACGAAAGCCAGGCAGCGATATCAAGGGGATGTGCGGGGAAGTGGCGCACCCGAGAGGATTCGAACCTCTGGCCTCTGCCTTCGGAGGGCAGCGCTCTATCCAGCTGAGCTACGGGTGCGTGTCGCGGTGACTTACCCCATCACCGGGACCCGCGCAATGGGGTAAGTCGATTTCCTTGGGGACAGTTTTCATGCCGGCCACGCCGGGCCTGAGCCCGGGCGGAACGGGCCGCGCGGCGGCGGGAATGCCCTGCCCCGTGGCCCGGGCGGCGGCCTGCGTCAGTCCGGTTTCACGCCCTGCGCCAGCATGGTCATCTCGGGGATCATCGTCCCGACGGAGGCCTGTTCGAAGCCCGCGGCGGTCAGCGCCTCTTCCAGCCAGCCCGCGTCGAGCGACCGCGCCTCGGGGGTGAAGGCGGTGTGCTGCAACTGCCAGAGCGCCGCCAGCTTGGGCCCGGACCGGTCCGCATCCACCACGAAATCGTGGATCAGCAGCCGCCCGCCGGGTTTGAGCGCGTCATAGGCGCGCTTGATCAGGTCCTCGTGGGCCTCGCCGGGCACGCCGGAGAAGAGATAGGACATGAGCACCACGTCCTGCCCGCCCGGAAAGCCCGTCTCCAGCGCGTTGCCGTCGTCGTAGATCACCCGGTCGGAAAGCCCCGCCTCGGCCACGTAGCGGCGCCCGAGGGCGGCGACGTTGGGAAACTCCAGCACGGTCGCCTTGAGCTGCGGGTTCTTCTGGCAGAGCGTGATCGCGAAGGCGCCGGTGCCGCCGCCCACGTCCAGCATCGCCTCCGCCTGCGACAGGTCCAGCGCCTTGGCCAGCTGCCGTGCCGGCCCGAGCGAACCCGCGTGCTGGCTCTCGGAATAGAGCCTGGCCTCTTCCGGGTCCGAGAACCATTCGGCGTAGGAGCCGGTGTCCTCCTCCTTCAGCTTGCCCTGCAGGGCATCCTCGATCTGGTCGAGCAGCGGATACATCTGCTTGCCGACCTGCAATTCGAGATAGGGGCCGAAGTCGTATTTCGCCCCCTTCACGAGGAAGGCCTCGGAGGCGGGCGCATTGGAGAACTTGCCATCCTCCACCGCCACAAGGCCAAGGCCCGCGAGGCTCGTGAGCAGCGTCATCATGGCGTCTTCGCCGATCCCGGCGGCCTCGGCCAACTCAGCGGCGGTCTTTTCCCCGCCCGAGAGATGGGTGAACACCCCGAATTGCAAGGCCGAGAAGAGTGCCTTCGATCCCATGAATCCAAAGGCGATATCGGAAATCTCGTCGGCGTTCTGCGCAAGGGGCATCCCTGTCTCCTTCTGTCGTTACCCTGAGGGCATGCTACAGGACATAGGCCAGATGAAAACCGCTCAAGGTCGCAAACAGGACATTCGATGACGTTTTCCGCCGCCCTGCCCGTTTCTTGACGTCGGCGTCCCCTGCCCTTCGGGGCGAAAATTGCGCCCCGAAAACGACTTCGGGCCCGATCTTCACATGGGAAGACCGGGCCCGGGCATGGCAGCCTCTGCCGCAAGAGTTTTCTGCGCGGCCTCAGGCGAAGAGATCGTGGGCCAGTTCCAGCGCCTCGATCAGCGCGTCCACCTCGGCGCGGGTGTTGTACATCCCGAAGGAGGCCCGGCAGGTGGCGGTGACGCCCAGATGCTCCATCAGCGGCCCGGCACAGTGGTGCCCGGCGCGGACGGCAACGCCCTTCTTGTCGAGGATGGTCGAGATGTCATGCGGATGCGCCGCCCCGTCGAGGGTGAGCGAGAAGATCGCGGCCTTGCCCGGGGCCTGCCCCTGAATGTTGATCCAGTTCAGCCCCTTGAACTTCTCGGTCGCATAGGCCGCGAGGTCCGCCTCATGGGCCGCAATCGCCTCCATGCCGACACCGGTCATGTAGTCGAGCGCCACGCCAAGGCCGATCATCTGGACGATGCCCGGCGTGCCGGCCTCGAACTTCAGCGGCGGCTCGGCATAGCAGATGCCGTCGCGGGTGACTTCCTTGATCATGTCGCCGCCGCCGAGGAAGGGACGCATCTCCTCCATCCGCTCGGCCTTGATATAGATCGCGCCAGAGCCGGAGGGGCCATAGAGTTTGTGCCCGGTGATGGCGTAAAAATCGCAGCCGATGTCCTGCACGTCCACGGGCATGTGCACCGCGCCCTGCGAGCCGTCCACGAGCACGGGCACACCGGCGGCGCGGGCCCCGGCGCAGATCGTCTTCACGTCGACGATGGTGCCCAGCACGTTGGAACACTGGGTCACGGCGATCAGCTTGGTCCGGGGCCCGATGGCCTCCAGCACCTTCTGCGGGTTGAAGGAGCCGTCGGCCTCGGGCTCGATCCACTTCAGCACGACACCCTGACGTTCGCGCAGGAAATGCCACGGCACGATATTGGCGTGATGCTCCATCACGGAGAGGATGATCTCATCCCCTTCCTTCAGGCGCGGCGCGGCCCAGCCGTAGGAGACCATGTTGATCCCCTCGGTGGTGCCCGAGTTCATGACGATCTCATCCTCGGAGGCGGCGTTGAGGAAGCGCGCGATCTTGCCGCGCACGGCCTCGTACTTCTCGGTCGCGAGGTTGGACAGGAAGTGCAGGCCGCGGTGCACGTTGGCGTATTCCATGGAATAGGCCTGCGTGATCGCGTCGATCACCACCTGCGGCTTCTGCGCCGAGGCGCCATTGTCGAGGTAGACCAGCGGCACGCCGTTCACCTCCCGCGACAGGATCGGGAAGTCGGCGCGGATGGCGTTGACGTCATACATCAGAGGGTTCCTTCAACGGTCGCGGGGGCGACGCCGAAGGCCGCCAGCACGAAGGAGAGCAGAAAGGCCAGCAGCAGGCCGGTCATCAGCATCAGCGCGGCCGGTTTGCCCCAGCCGGTAAAGCCATGGACGGCGGCCAGGAAACCGCCGAGGACGAAGAGCCCCCAGAACCCTGCCGCCATGCCCAGCAGGCCGCCGAGCATCGGGATCAGCAGCGAGATCGCGCTGACTGCCAGTTGCGCCGCGAGACGCAGCGCCTGAAGCCAGACGACGACCAGTGCCATGTCCCCCAGCAGCGCGGTGCCGCCCAGAAGACGGCCGGCCTGCATCATGATCACGGTCATGCCGACCATGGCCGTGCCGATCAGCCCGGCCAGGGCGAAGGGCGAGCGCAGCATCGGCGGCAACACGTCCACCGGCGCGAAGAGCAGCCCGTAAAGAATGCCGTTCAGCACCGCCAGCAGGCCCATGGCCGTCCAGACGGCGCTCTGCGGCGGGCGCAGGCTCAGCAGCTGGCGCCCGGCCTTGCCCGGTTCCACCAGCGACATCAGCACCAGCGCCTTGATCTCGTCGAAACTCATCGTCACTCCTGTCCGGTCGCGGCCCCTGCGGGTGCGAGGGGCCATTCGGCCACCCGCATGCCTGCGATCCAGAACCACAGGAAGACGGCCAGCCATGCCAGCCCCACGAGGTCGAGCGCCGGACCGGGCCCGATGAAGCCTGCCACCATGCCATGGAGCAGCAACATCGGCGCGGAGGCGAGGATCGACCAGAAGAGCGCCATGCGCGCGGTGTAGAATGTCCCGCGTCCGCCCGCAATCCGCGCCCCCACGTGCGCCACCGCGGCGATGCCGTAAAGCAGCAGCGGCGCAAGGAAGACCCAGGCCATCAGCGTGGAGCCGAGCAGCGGGCTCAGCTCCGCGCCGGTGAGAAAGGCCTCACGCGACAGCCGCGGCCATTGCGCCACGAAGATCAGCACGCAGCCCGCCATCAGCGTGGCCAGCGCCCTGTCCTCGCGCTCCCCTGCCCGGAGGTGGCGGCGCAGAACCGCCCCCGGCCTCCGGTAGGTGGCCGCGATGTCGCGCAGGATCGACATCAGCCGCGACGCCGCTCCAGCCAGCCTTCAAGGCGGGCAAGGATCAGGCCCGACAGCTCTTCGCTGTCGATCTCGTCCAGCGCCTCTGCGAGGAAGGCCAGCGTCAGCAGGTTGGTCGCCTGATCCGTCGGCACCCCGCGCGAGCGCAGGTAGAAGAGCGCGGTCTCGTCGATCGCACCGGAGGTCGAGCCGTGCGAGCAGGCCACGTCATCGGCGTAGATCTCGAGCTCCGGCTTGGCGAGGAACTGGCTGTCATCGTCCAGCAGAAGCGACTGGCTGATCTGGTAGCCATCGGTCTTCTGCGCGCCTTCCTTCACGAGGATCTTGCCCTGGAAGACACCCACGGCGCCGTTGCGCAGCACCTTCTTAAAGACCTGGCGGCTTTCGCAGTTCACCGCGTCATGGGTCACGAAGACGGTGTCGTCGTGGTGGAAGTCGCCATCGCCAAGCGCCGCACCGGCCACGTGGGCCACCGCGTCATCGCCGGTCAGCTCGATCACGCAGTCGTTGCGCGTCAGCACGCCGTTCATGGTGACGGTGAAGCTCTTGAACACGCTCTCACGGCCGAGGCGCGCGAAGATGTGGGTCACGGCGCGGCGTTCGTGGTCGCGGGCCTGGGTCCGGACGTGGTGGAAGGTCGCCTCGTCGGCCACCTCGACCTCCAGCACCTTGTTGAAGCGCGCGGCCGCCGGGCCGTTCTCCAGCAGGGTCATCTCGCCGCCCTGCTCCACTTTCACGACGTGGTGCAGGATCGCCTCGGAGGCTTCGCTCTCGCGGCGGTAGATCAGGCTGACGGGCTTGGAGACCTTGCCGGTGACGCGGATCAGCACGCCATCGGTGGCAAAGGCCGTGTTCAGCGCGGCAAGCGGACGTTCCACCGGGGTCTGACCGTTGGTTTCCAGCGTGCCATAGAGGTCGCGGGCCCAGTGCAGATCGGTCGCGCCGGCCTCGGCCAGACGCTCGATGGTCAGGCCTTCCAGCGCGAAATCGTCTGAGGCCTCGGCGTCGAACTTGCCAGCGGTGAAGACGATCTTGAGGCGGTCCACCTCGTCGAACATCGGCGGCTCGTCATCGTGGAAGAGCGCGGCGGGCGTCACCTCGGGCGAGATCAGCGTCTCGGGGCGGGTCCACTTCCAGTATTCGTCCCGGGGGCCGGGCAGCGCCATGGCACGGACGCGGCTCAGCGCGTCAGCGCGCAGGCCGTCCAGCCAGCCGCCGGTTTCGGGCAGGGTCAGCGTCGCAAGACGGGCTTCGGTCGCCTCGTCCTTGCGCGCGCGCAGGGCAACTTTGGGCGATTGCATCAGGCTTCCTCCGCCAGGATGTCCGCATAGCCGTTCTTCTCGACTTCCAGCGCCAGCTCGGGGCCACCGGTCTTGATGATGCGGCCGTTCGCCATGATGTGCACGACGTCCGGTTTGATGTGGTCCAGAAGACGCTGGTAGTGGGTGATCACGAGGAAGCCGCGGCCTTCGTCGCGCAGCGCGTTCACGCCGTCGGAGACCAGTTTCATCGCGTCCACGTCGAGGCCCGAGTCGGTCTCGTCGAGGATGCACATCTTCGGCTCCAGTACGGCCATCTGCAGGATCTCGTTCCGCTTCTTCTCACCGCCCGAGAAGCCGACGTTGACGGGACGCTTCAGCATCTCGGCGTCGATCTTCAGGGTCTTGGCCTTCTCGCGCACCAGCTTGAGGAAGTCGGTCGCGCTGATCTCGTCCTCGCCGCGGGCCTTGCGCTGTGCGTTCAGGGCGGTGCGCAGGAAGGTCATGTTGCCGACGCCGGGGATTTCCACCGGATACTGGAACGCAAGGAAGAGGCCCGCCGCGGCGCGCTCTTCGGGTTCCGCCTCCAGCAGGTCCTCGCCTTCCAGCGTGGCCGAGCCTTCGGTCACTTCATAGCCGTCGCGGCCCGACAGGACGTAGGACAGGGTCGACTTGCCCGAACCGTTCGGGCCCATGATCGCATGTACCTTGCCCGCCTCGACGGTCAGGTTCACACCCTTGAGGATCTGCTTGTCCTCTTCTTCCAGCTTCACGTGGAGGTTCTTGATTTCCAGCATATCTTTCATCCTTTGCAGGCAGCCCTCACGGGGTCTGCATCCATTCCATGAGCCGCAGCAGGTGGTCCGCCGGGACCGGCTGCGGCGTGATATCGAACCGGGCCAGCCGGCCGGTCATGACCGGCTGCCCCAGAAATTCCTCGACCGGGCGGTATTCCGGCCGGTCACTGTAGTCATCGACCAGCAGCGCCACGGGGCGGCTGATCCGGAAGGCCGTCGCCATGGCGCAGCCGAGACGGAAACGCCCGTCCACCAGCACCACGTCAGGGTGGAACGCCAGATCGTCCCAGACCCCCAGCGGGTAGGCGGCGAAGCCGCGCCAGCCGCTGTCGTCCAGCGGATAGCCCCAGTTCTCGGTCCCGCCGATATCGGCGTGACGGACCTCCACCGCGCTTGCGGGCGGGTTCTGGGCGAACCACGCCTGCATCATCGCGGCCCAGTCGGCGTCGCTTTCCACCGCGACCACCTGCTTGCCCGGCATCTCGGCGGCCATGACGGTGGACCCGCCAGAGCCGTATTCGAGAATGCCCTGCGCCGCCCCGTAGGCGGCCCGCAGCGCCGCGGCTTCGGCCGCGGGCAGCGTCAGCTCGGGACGCGGCAGCGAGGGGGCGGTATCCGGCACGTCGCGCTCCGCCTCAGTCCAGCACCACGGCAGTCCCGGAGACCGAGACCATCAGCATCGACTGGCCCACCACCTCGTAGTCGAGATCGACCCCGACGATGGCATTGGCCCCCAGCGTCGCGGCCCGCGCCTCAAGCTCGCGGAAGGCCACGTCGCGCGCGTCCTGCAGCTTGCTCTCGTAGGCGCCCGACCGGCCCCCGATCACATCGGTGATCGAGGCGAAGAGATCGCGCACCACGTTGGCCCCCATGATCGCCTCGCCCACGACCACGCCCTTGTAGTCGGTGATCCGGCGTCCCTCGACGCTGTTGGTGGTGGTGATGATCATCCTGCCCGCTCCTGCCTTACGGTGTCTCAGCCGCTGACGTATTTCAGCGCCATCATGACGGCCATCGCCAGTGCCCCGGCGGCCAGCGCCGTCAGCACGACCGAGCCCGCCAGCAGCCCCTCGACGTTGCCCTTGCGCTTGCGCATGCCAAGGCCGATCAGGATGCCGACAAAGACGCCGATCCCGACGCCAAGCGATTGCATTGCGAGAGAGACGATCATCCGTGATCCTTTCCGATCCGGCCACGGCCGAGCGCGAAGACAGCGACCGCCGTCAGCCCGAGCACGATTGCCATGTGCAGCCGCGCCCCCTCGAACAGCCCGAGGGCCGAGGCAACCGCAACCGTCAGGCCCGCCGCCGCGAGGGCGGCCAGCACGACGGCGGCGGTGAAGGTGGCGCGGCCCGACATGATCAGCCCACCGAGCCTTCGAGCGAGATCGCCACCAACTGCTGCGCTTCCATGGCGAACTCCATCGGCAGCGCCTGCAGCACGTCGCGGCAGAAGCCGTTGACCACGAGGGCGACAGCCTCTTCCTCGTCCATGCCGCGCTGACGGCAGTAGAAGAGCTGATCGTCGTCCACCTTGGAGGTGGTCGCCTCGTGCTCGACCCGGGCCGAGTTGTTGCGCACTTCGATGTAGGGCACCGTGTGGGCGCCGCACTTGTCGCCGATCAGCAGGCTGTCACACTGGGTGTAGTTCCGCGCGTCGGTGGCTTTCTTGTGCATCGAGACCTGCCCGCGATAGGTGTTCTGGGCCCGTCCGGCCGAGATCCCTTTCGAGACGATCCGCGACTTGGTGTTCTTGCCAAGGTGGATCATCTTGGTGCCGGTGTCGGCCTGCTGCATGTTGTTGGCGATGGCGATCGAGTAGAATTCGCCCTGGCTGTCGTCGCCGCGCAGGATGCAGGACGGGTATTTCCACGTCACGGCAGAGCCGGTCTCGACCTGCGTCCACATCACCTTGGCACGGTCGCCGCGGCAATCGGCACGCTTGGTCACGAAGTTGTAGATACCGCCCTTGCCGTTCTCGTCCCCGGGGAACCAGTTCTGCACGGTGGAATACTTAACCTCGGCGTCTTCCTCGACGATGATCTCGACCACGGCGGCGTGCAGCTGCGCGGTGTCGCGCTGCGGTGCGGTGCAGCCTTCGAGGTAGGACACGTAGGAGCCCTTGTCCGCGATGATCAGCGTGCGTTCGAACTGGCCGGTGTTTTCCGCGTTGATGCGGAAATAGGTCGACAGTTCCATCGGGCAGCGCGTGTTCGGCGGCACGTAGACGAAGGACCCGTCCGAGAAGACGGCCGAGTTCAGCGTGGCGTAGAAGTTGTCGTTCACCGGCACGACCGAGCCGAGGTATTTCTTCACCAGCTCGGGGTGCTCGCGGATCGCCTCGGAGATCGAGCAGAAGATGACGCCGGCCTTCTTCAGCTCGGCCTGGAAGGTCGTACCGACCGAGACAGAGTCAAAGACGGCATCCACGGCCACGCGGCGCTCTTCCTTGCCCTCGGCGGGGGTCTCGCCCGCGCCCTCGACACCGGCGAGGATCATCTGCTCCTTCAGCGGAATGCCGAGTTTCTCGTAGGTTTCCAGCAGCTTGGGATCGACCTCGTCCAGCGACTTGGGCTTGGTCTCCATGCTCTTGGGACGGGCATAGTAATACTGCTTCTGGAAGTCGATCTCCGGGTAGTCAACCATGGCCCAATCGGGCTCTTCCTTGGTCAACCAGCGCTTGAACGCCTCCAGCCGCCACTCGGTCATCCACTCCGGCTCGCCGTTCTTGTCGCTGATCAGCCGCACGATGTCCTCGTTGAGGCCCATCGGCGCGTATTCCATCTCGATCTCGGTTTCCCAGCCGTACTTGTAGGCGTCGCCGATGTTCTTGACGGCCTCGACCGTTTCACGGTCGACGCCCTCGCGAACCTCGAGCTCTTTCTGATCGGGTGCGGTCATGTCGCTTCCTTCCGTCTCACGCCGCGCGGGCGCGGTGTTTCTCCAGCCGCGCCAGCCACGTCTGGGCAAAGCGCGCAATGTCATCGTCTGTCGTTTCGGGGCCGAGGCTGACGCGGATCGCGCTGCTGGCCTCGGTCTCGTCAAATCCATAGGCGCGCAGCACCTTGCTGGCGCGCACCTTGCCGCTGGAACAGGCCGACCCCGCCGAGATGGCGAACCCGGCAAGGTCCATCTGCATCACCTGCGTCTCGCCCTTCCAGCCGGGCGCGATCAGGCAGGAGGTGTTGGGCAGGCGTTTCGCCCCCTGCCCGGCCACGATCACCTCCGGCGCGGCCTCGGCGATCATCGCCTCCAGCCGGTCGCGGCGCGTGGCCACATCCTTCCAGACCCCGGCATCGAGGTCCTTCGCGGCGGCCTCGGCAGCGGCGCCGAAGCCCGCGATGCCGAGGATGTTCTCGGTCCCGGCCCGGCGCCCCATCTCCTGACCGCCGCCCTTCAGCTGCGCGGTCACGTCGAGGCCCCGGCGCAGCACCAGCGCCCCGATGCCCTTGGGCCCGCCCAGCTTGTGCGCCGAGACGAGGGCCATGTCGCAGCCCAGCCAGTTGAAGGCCACGGGCAGCTTGCCGAAGGCCTGCGTCATATCCGTGACGGCCAGCCCCTGCGGCAGGTCCTGAAGCACGCCCGTCTCGCTGTTGGCGAGTTGCAGGCAGGTCGCGGCAGGGTCTTCCACCGTGACGATCCCGTCGCGGCTGACCGGCAGCACCGGGTCGATCCAGGCGCCGACGGCGTCGTGTTCGATGTCCGCGCCGACCAGCCCCCGGCCCGCAAGTGCCAGTGCCGCGGCCTCGGTCGCCGAGGAGACGAAGACGATGTCCGCCCCGTCCGCCCCAAGCGCGGCCGAAACCTGCGCGCGGGCGCGTTCCACCAGCGCCTTGGCCGCCCGCCCCTCGGCATGGACCGACGAGGGGTTCCCGGCCACGTCCATCGCCGCGATCATCGCGGCGCGGGCCTCGGGCCGCAGGGGCGTGGTGGCGTTGAAATCAAGATAGGTACGCGGGGCCATCAGCGCATCCCCTCTGCCGCACCGTTCCGAAGATGGACGCTGCGTAGATCTTTAACGAGAGGCCGGGGCCCGTATGCGATGCCGCTTGTCACGCCTCGCTGACCTCTTCGGCGGGGGTGCTGTCCTCTTCGTCCACCACGGCAAAGAGCGTGGGCACGGCCGGGCACGGCGCGAGGCCGTTCTTCACCACGTCGCCGAGGCTGGTCTGGTGCAGGAAGACATAGACATGGGCCGAGAGCCCTTCCCACAGGCGGTTCGTCACCGACTGGGCGCGGCTGCCCGAGGCACCGCCGCTGGCGCCCGCCCCCTTGTGCATGGCGCTGACGGTTTCATCCACTGCCGAGAGCACGTCGACCACGCGAATCTCTGCCGCGGGCCGCGACAGGCGATAGCCGCCGCCCGGGCCGCGCACCGACACCACGAGCCCCGCCCGGCGCAGCTTGACGAAGAGCTGTTCCAGATAGGGCAGCGAGATCGACTGCCGCTTGGAAATCTCGGCCAGCGTCACAAGGCATTCCTTGGGCTGCAGCGCCATGTCCGCGAGGGCAACCATCGCATAGCGCCCCTTGGTGCTGAGTTTCATGACCGGATCTCCGTCAGAACACGCGAATGAATTGACCTCATGGCCCCCAAGCCTTATCTCGCTTGACAGCCAGTCGGTCTAACGACTGATTTAGAACCGTTCTAAGGTCGCCTACCAATTCTGTCAAGAATTAAGCCCGACCGCCGCAGGAGACAAGGCACACATGCCCGAGGTCATCTTCCCCGGACCCGAAGGCCGCCTCGAAGGCCGCTACCACCCCCAGAAAGACAAGGACGCCCCGATTGCCATCGTGCTGCACCCGCATCCTCAGTTCGGGGGCACGATGAACAACAAGGTTGTCTACAACCTTCACTACGCCTTCTATAACATGGGTTTCACCGTTCTGCGCTTCAATTTCCGCGGCGTCGGACGCAGCCAGGGCGAATACGACCAGGGCGTGGGCGAGCTGTCGGATGCGGCCTCGGCCCTCGACTACCTGCAGTCGATGAACAACAACTCCAAGCATTGCTGGGTTGCGGGCTTCTCCTTCGGGGCCTGGATCGGGATGCAGCTGCTGATGCGCCGCCCCGAGATCACCGGCTTCATCTCGGTCGCGCCGCCCGCGAACATGTACGATTTCTCGTTCCTCGCGCCCTGCCCCTCCTCGGGCCTGATCATCAACGGCACCGCCGACCGCGTGGCACCGCCCGCGGACACCACCTCGCTGGTCAGCAAGCTGCAGGAGCAGAAGGGCATCACCGTCACCCACGAGCAGATCGAGGGCGCGGGCCACTTCTTCGAAGAGCCCCACATGGACACGATGATCGGCACGGTGAGCGACTACGTGAAGCGCCGCCTGACCGAATCCACGCGCTGACATGACGGTCGCAGAGGACCTTGCCGACGCGCTCGCACGGGACGTGCTCGCCTCCGCCCCCCATCTGGGCGACGAACACGACCTGATCCGCGAGATCGCCAAGGTCCTCGCCGCCTCCTCCACCACGACCGAGGAGGCCTTCATGACCGCGATCCGCGTGCGGATCGCCGAGCGGCGCGGTCGCGCGCTTCTCAACCAGCTGCGCGCCGAGAAGGGTCTGCCGCCGGTCGGAACCAGACCCGCCGGCAAACCGGCGACCAAGCCCGATCCCGCGCAGCCCGCCCGACGCCCGGCGCCGAAGCCGCCGCAGGGCTGATCCCCGTTTCTGCCAGTCTCTTTTCCCACCCGTCCCGTCTGGCGTGGCACCCTGCCCGCCCGCGCCGTCAGAGATGCGCAAAGACCCGGTCCAGCACGCTTTTCGCGGCGGGCGGGATCTGGCGGAACCGGTTCTGGATGATGAAGCAGGGCGAGACGAGGATCGGCTCGGCCAGCCGCAGCGCCGCCAGCCGCCCGCCGAGAGGCCCCTCTGCCAGCATCTGCGCCACTTCCTCGGTCTGGGGCGCGATGGCGTCGCTTTCGGCCAGCATCGCCAGTACCACGAGGAAGGACGAGGAATTCGTCACCCGCGCAGGCGTGCGCAATTCGCGTTCCAGGAACGCCGCCTCCACCGCCTGCCGGATCGGGGAGCCGACCTCCTGGATCACCCATTCGAAGCCCTGCAACTGCTCCAGCGCCACCTGCTCCCGCCCTGCCAACGGATGGTCGGGCCGCACCAGCAGCGAGACGACCTCGCTCCGCGCCGGGTAGAGCCGGAAATCGCGGCTGTCGTGTTCCGGCGGCAGGCGGGCGATGACGAAGTCGAAATTGCCATCCACCAGCCCGCGCACGAGCGTGGTGGAGGGCGCGACCTCGATCGTCATCTCGATATCCGGGGTGGTTGCCTTCACGTCACGCACGGCGGGCATCAGCAACCCCACCGCCGGGCCGGTCACCGCGCCGACGCGCACGCGCCCCACCTCGCCCGCGGAAATCCGGCGGCTCTCGGCCTCCAGGGCTGCGAACTGGTCGAGGATGATCGTCGCGTGGCGCACGCAGATCTCGCCCAGGGCCGTTGGCCGCATCCCCTTGGGATGTCTCTCGAAAAGCGGCCCGCCCGCGCGTTCCTCGACCTCGGCGAGGATGCGCGAGGCGGCGGGCTGGGACATGGCGCAGAGCTGGGCGGCGCGCTGCAACTGTCCCGTCTCCGCGATGCGGAGCAGCAGCGACAGGTGGGACGGGCGCAGGCGTTGGGCGAATTCCATGCCCACGCATAACACTTTCGATATGCAGTTGGCGAAAAAACTGAATTGAGGGATATGCGAAACCCCTGTTACCCCTGTGGCGGGTTCGGGAGGACCCGACAGGGAGACCCGGCGCCGGTGGAGGAACCCGGCGCACTTGAGGAGGAACATCATGACACTTTCGAAAGTCCTGGCCTCGGCCAGCGCTCTGGCCATGCTTGCCACCGCGGCCCTTGCAGACGGGACCGTGGGCATTGCCATGCCGACCAAATCGTCGGCCCGCTGGATCTCGGACGGCAACTCGATGGTCGAGCAGTTCGAGGCCGCCGGCTACGAGACCGACCTGCAATATGCAGAGGATGACATTCCCAACCAGCTGGCCCAGATCGAGAACATGATCACCAAGGGCGTGGACGTGCTGGTGATCGCGGCCATCGACGGCACCACGCTGTCGAACGCGCTGGAAAACGCCGCCGCCTCGGGCATCAAGGTCATCGCCTATGACCGCCTGATCCGCGACAGCGGCAACGTCGACTATTACGCCACCTTCGACAACTTCAAGGTCGGCGTGCAGCAGGCCTCGACGCTGGTGGACGGGCTGAAGGAGCGTTTCCCGGACCAGAAGCCGTGGAACGTGGAGCTCTTCGGCGGCTCGCCGGACGACAACAACGCCTACTTCTTCTACGACGGCGCCATGTCCGTGCTGCAGCCGATGATCGACGCGGGCGACATTGCGGTGGTCTCCGGCCAGATGGGCATGGACACCGTCGGCACCCTGCGGTGGGACGGCGCCGTGGCGCAGGCGCGGATGGATAACCTCCTCTCCGCGAACTACACCGACAAGGACGTGCACGGGGTGCTGTCGCCCTACGACGGGCTTTCCATCGGCATCCTGTCCTCGCTCAAGGGCGTGGGCTACGGCTCCGGCGACATGAAGATGCCCATCGTCACCGGGCAGGACGCCGAGGTGCCCTCGGTCAAGTCGATCCTCGCGGACGAGCAGTATTCGACGATCTTCAAGGACACCCGCTCGCTGGCCGGCGTCACCGTCAAGATGGTGGATGCCCTGCTCGACGGCGGTGAGCCCGAGATCAACGACACCTCGACCTACGACAACGGCGTGAAGGTCGTGCCCTCCTACCTGCTGGAGCCGCTGCCGGTCACCAAGGCGAATTGGGAAGAGCGCCTGATCGCGACCGGCTACTACACGATGGACCAAATCAAGTAACCGGACGAGGTCCTCCCGGTCTGTCCGGGCAGCGGCTTCGGCCCTGCCCGGGCAGGTCAGGACAAGCAGGCCAGAACGGGCAGACCAGGCAGAACAGGCCCACCCAAGGCGGAGGCTGTGTCATGACGGCACTTCTTGAGATGCGCGCGATCACCAAGACCTTTCCGGGGGTCAAGGCGCTGGACGGGGTCAACCTGACCGTCCGCAAGGGTGAAATCCACGCATTGGTCGGCGAGAATGGCGCCGGCAAATCCACCCTGATGAAGGTGCTTTCCGGGGTCTACCCGGCTGGCAGCTACGACGGGGAAATCCATTACGACGGCGCGCTCGCCGAATTCCGCGACATCGCGGACAGCGAGAAGCGCGGCATCATCATCATTCACCAGGAACTGGCCCTCGTGCCGCTGCTCTCGATCGCGGAGAACCTGTTTCTCGGCAACGAATGCGCGCAGAACGGCGTGATCCACTGGCCCGAGACCTTCCGCAAGACGGAAAGCCTGCTGCGCAAGGTCGGCCTGCGCGAGGCCCCCACCACGCTGGTGGACAAGCTGGGCGTGGGCAAGCAGCAGCTGGTCGAAATCGCCAAGGCGCTGTCCAAGGAGGTGCGGCTGCTGATCCTCGACGAGCCGACCGCCGCCCTGTCGGAAAGCGACAGCCAGGCCCTGCTGGACCTGCTGCTGGAGCTGAAGGACCAGGGCGTCACCAGCATCATCATCAGCCACAAGCTGAACGAGGTCCGCCGGGTCGCCGACACGGTCACCGTGATCCGCGATGGCGCGGCCGTGTCCACCATGGATGCCCGCAGCCAGCCGATCACCGAGGACGCCATCGTGCGCGACATGGTGGGCCGGGACATGGCGCATCGCTACCCCGAGCGGACCCGCCGCGCGGGCGAGATGCTGCTGGAGGTCGAGGACTGGAGCGTCTGGCACCCCGAGCACGTGGACCGGCAGGTCATCCGCTCGGCACGGTTCAACGTGCGCGCGGGCGAGGTCGTCGGCATCGCGGGGCTCATGGGCTCAGGCCGGACGGAGCTGGCGATGAGCCTCTTCGGCCAGTCCTACGGCAAGAACATCTCGGGCCGGGTGCGGATCAACGGCAAGGAGGTCGACGTGAGCCGGGTGGACCGCGCCATCGACGCGGGCCTCGCCTATGTCACCGAGGACCGCAAGAGCCTCGGCCTGATCCTCGAGGAGCCGATCCGGCGCAACATCACGCTGGCCAACCTCGAAGGCGTCTCCGCTGGCGGCGTGCTGAACGAGAACGAGGAGACCGAGGTCTCGGAACGCTACCGGCGCGCGATGAACATCCGCACCCCCAGCGTCTTCCAGAAGGTGATGAACCTCTCGGGCGGGAACCAGCAGAAGGTCGTCCTGTCCAAGTGGCTCTTTGCCGAGCCCGACATCCTGATCCTCGACGAGCCGACCCGCGGGATCGACGTGGGCGCGAAATTCGAGATTTACGGGATCATCAACGACCTCTCCTCTCAGGGGAAAGGCGTGCTGATGATCTCCTCCGAGATGCCCGAACTCTTGGGCATGTGTGACCGCATCTACGTGATGAACGAAGGCGCCCTCGTCGGGGAACTGACGGCCGAGGACGCCAGCCAGGAGCGCATCATGTCGCTCATCGTGACGGAATAAGGGGAAGAGGGCATGGCAATCGCGGAACCCACAGCCACCGAGACCAAGGGCGTCGGGGAATACCTCCTCGCCCACATGCGCGAATACGGGCTGCTCTTCGCCCTGATCGCGATCATGGTATTCTTCCAGATCGTGACCGGCGGCACGCTGCTGCGTCCGGTGAACATCACCAACCTGCTGCTGCAGAACAGCTATATCATCATCATGGCGCTCGGGATGCTGATCGTCATCGTCTCGGGCAACATCGACCTGAGCGTCGGCTCCGTCATGGGGTTCATCGGGGCGCTTGCCGCCGTGATGATCGTCGAGATGGATGTGCCCTACCTTGCGGCCATCGCCATCTGCCTTGTGGTGGGCGGGGTGATCGGGGCCGCGCAGGGCTACTGGGTGGCCTACTGGAAGATCCCCTCCTTCATCGTGACGCTGGCGGGGATGCTGGTGTTCCGCGGGCTGTCGCTCTGGCTGCTCGAAGGGCAGTCGGTGGGCCCCTTCCCGCGCGAGTTCCAGACCATCGCCAACGGCTTCGTGCCCGATATCTTCCCGGCCTCCATCGGCCAGGCCCTCGCCCCGGTCTTCGACGCGCGGCAGGTGAACGTGCTGGCGCTCGGCACCGGGATCGTGGCCGCCGCGGCGGTGATCTGGTCCGGGATGCGCAAACGTGCCCGCAACCGCGCCTATGGCATCGTGGACGAGCCCCGGGGCTTCTTCATCGCCCGCAACGCCATCATCGGCGCGGCGCTGATCTTCATCATGTTCAAGCTCTCCACCTTCCGGGGGATGCCGAACGTGCTGATCACCATGGGCGTGCTGACGATCATCTATGCCTTCCTCACCGAACGCACGGTGCTGGGGCGGCGGATCTACGCGCTCGGCGGGAACCAGAAGGCGGCCAAGCTCTCGGGCATCAAGACCGAGCGGCTGACCTTCCTCGCCTTCGTCAACATGGGCATCCTCGCCGCCGCCGCGGGCCTCGTCTTCGCCGCCCGCCTGAACACTGCCACCCCCAAGGCCGGCTTTGCGCTGGAACTGGACGTGATCGCCGCCGTCTTCATCGGCGGGGCCTCGATGTCGGGCGGCGTGGGCAAGATCGTGGGGGCCGTCGTGGGCGCCTTCCTGATGGGGCTGCTGAACAACGGCATGTCCATCATGGGGATCGGCATCGACTACCAGCAGATGATCAAGGGTCTCGTGCTGCTCGCTGCCGTGATCTTCGATGTCTACAACAAGAGCAAGCAGGGCTGAGCCATGACCTTCACTCCCGCCCCCTGGCCGCGCCGCCTGCGGTCGCAGGAATGGTACGCCGGAACCGGCCGCGACACGATCTATCACCGCGGCTGGATGAAGAACCAGGGCTACCCGCATGACCTGTTCGACGGGCGCCCGATCATCGGCATCCTGAACACCTGGTCCGACCTGACGCCCTGCAACGGGCACCTGCGCGAGCTGGCCGAGAAGGTGAAGGCCGGCATCTGGGAGGCCGGCGGCTTCCCGGTCGAGGTGCCGGTCTTCTCCGCCTCCGAGAACACCTTCCGCCCCACGGCGATGATGTTCCGCAACCTCGCGGCCCTCTCGATCGAGGAACAGATGCGCGGCCAGCCGATCGACGGCGCCGTGCTGCTGGTGGGCTGCGACAAGACCACGCCCTCGCTGCTGATGGCGGCGGCCTCGACCGACCTGCCCTCGATCGTCGTCACCGGCGGGCCGATGCTGAACGGCTACTTCCGCGGCGAGCGTGTCGGCTCCGGCACCCACCTGTGGAAGTTCTCGGAGGCCGTGAAGGCGGGCGAGATGACGCAGGAGGAATTCCTCGAGGCCGAGGAAAGCATGAGCCGCTCGTCGGGCACCTGCAACACGATGGGCACCGCCAGCACCATGGCCTCCATGGCCGAGGCGCTCGGCATGGCGCTGTCGGGCAATGCCGCGATCCCGGCGGTGGACAGCCGCCGCCGCGTGATGGCGCAGCTTTCCGGACGGCGCATCGTGCAGATGGTCAAGGACGACCTGAAGCCCTCGGACATCCTGACCAAGCAGGCCTTCGAGAACGCGATCCGCTGCAACGGGGCCATCGGCGGCTCCACCAACGCGGTGATCCACATGCTGGCCATCGCGGGGCGCGTCGGCGTCGACCTGACGCTGGATGACTGGGACCGCTGCGGCCGCGACGTGGCCACGATCGTGAACCTGATGCCCTCGGGCAAGTACCTGATGGAGGAGTTCTTCTATGCCGGGGGCCTGCCGGTCGTGCTGCAACGCCTTGGCGAAGGCGGACAGCTGCACCGCGACGCGCTGACCGTCTCGGGGGCGACGATCTGGGACGAGGTCAAGGACGTCCGCAACTGGAACGAGGATGTCATCCTGCCGCTGGAGAAGGCGCTGACCCGACAGGGCGGCATTGCCGTGCTGCGCGGCAACCTCGCGCCCGACGGGGCGGTGCTGAAACCCTCCGCCGCCTCCCCCCACCTGCTGCAGCACCGGGGCCGCGCCGTCGTCTTCGAGGACATCGACGACTACAAGGCGCAGATCAACGACGAGGCGCTGGAGATCGACGAGACCTGCATCATGGTGCTCAAGAACTGCGGGCCCAAGGGCTATCCCGGCATGGCCGAGGTGGGCAACATGGGGCTGCCGCCCAAGGTGCTGCGCAAGGGGATCACCGACATGGTGCGGATCTCGGACGCGCGGATGTCCGGCACCGCCTATGGCACCGTCGTGCTGCACACCGCCCCCGAGGCGGCCGCCGGCGGCCCGCTGGCCGTGGTGCGCACCGGTGACATGATCGAGATCGACGTGTCTGCCCGGCGGCTGCACCTCGACATTCCCGATGCGGAACTGGCCGCGCGGCTGGCCGCATGGCGGCCCTCCCACGAGCAGCCCGAAAGTGGCTACGCCTGGCTGCACCAGGCCCATGTGCAGGGCGCGGACACCGGCGCGGATCTGGACTTCCTCAAGGGCTGCCGCGGGGCGCCCGTCGGAAAGGACAGCCATTGATGGAGATCGCACTCGTCGGCATCGGAAAGATCGCGGTGGACCAGCACGTCCCCGCCATCGCCGCCAGCCCCGACTGGGAGCTGACCGCCACCGTCTCGCGCCACGGCACCGTGCCCGGCGTCACCGCCTACGACGATTTCGACCAGATGCTGGCGGAGCGTTCGGAGGTGCGCGTCGTTTCGCTCTGCCTGCCGCCGGTGCCGCGCTTCGACTATGCCCGCCGGGCCATCGCCGCGGGCCGCCACGTGATGCTGGAGAAACCGCCCGGCGCCACGCTCTCGGAATGTCATGCGCTGGAGGCGCTTGCCCGCAGGCACCGGGTCTCGATCTATGCCACATGGCACTCGCGGCAGGCCGACAAGGTGCCCGCCGCCAAGGCCTGGCTACAGGACAAGCGGCTGGAGCGGCTGACGATCACTTGGCGCGAGGACGTGCGCCAGTGGCACCCCGGGCAGGACTGGGTCTTCGAGGCCGGGGGCCTCGGCGTCTTCGATCCGGGGATCAACGCGCTTTCCATCCTGACCGAGATCCTGCCCGATCCCGTCCATCTGACCGGGGCCGAGCTGCACTTCCCCGAGAACCGCGAGACGCCCATTGCCGCCACCTGCCGCTTCCACCACCCGCAGGGGGCGGAGGTGACGATGGACCTCGACTGGCTGGAACCCGGCGCGCCGACATGGAGCATCGAGGCGGTGACCGACGCGGGCGTCCTGCTGCTGGAACAGGGCGGCGGCGCGCTCTCCATCGACGGGGTTGCGCAGGAAGCCCTGCCCGGGCTCAGCGGCGAATACCCCCGCCTCTACGACCAGATGGCCCGGCTGGTGAAGACCGGCGGCAGCGAGATGGATCTCTCCCCCCTGCGCCACGTGGCCGATGCCTTCCTGCTGGGCCGCCGTGTGACGGCCCCCGCCTTCGCATGGTGATCCCCCGGCCCCATATCGCGCCCTTCGGCATGGCCCCAGACGGCACGGCGGTGGAGGCGATCACCCTCGCCCGCGCGGGGACCACCGTTCAGGTGATGACATGGGGTGCCAGCCTGCTCGACTACCGGATCGAGGGCGTGGACGTCTCGCTGATCCTCGGCACCGCGCGGTTCGAGGATTACCTTGGCCCGCTGAACCACTACGGCGCCATCGTCGGGCCGGTGGCGAACCGCATTGCCGGCGGGCAGATGCCCGTCGCGGGCCGCCTGCTTTCGCTGGACCGCAACGAGGCCGGGCGCACCACGCTGCACGGCGGGTCTGCCGCCCTCGACGCCCGCAACTGGCGGATCAGCGCGGCGGAAGAGGACAGCGTCACCCTCGCCCTCACCCATCCCGACGGATGCGGCGGCTTCCCCGGTCCGGTGGAGATCACCGCGCGCTATAGCCTCGACGCCAGCGGTGCCCTGATCCTCGACATCACCGCCGAGACCGCGCGGGAGACCTGCTTTGCCCCCGCCTTCCACGGCTACTGGACGCTTGACGGCCGCGCCGACCTCTCGGGGCACCGGCTGACCGTCGCGGCAGAGAGCTACCTGCCGGTGGATGCAGACAAGATCCCGACGGGCGGCCCTGCCCCCGTCGCAGGCACCGTCTTCGATCACCGGCAGCCGCGCCCGCCCGCCGCCACGCTCGATCACAATTTCTGCCTGCGTCCCGCGCGTGGCCCCCTCGCACCGGCCTGCCTGCTCGAAACCGAGCGGCTGCGCCTCGCGGTCGAGACCACCGAACCGGGGCTTCAGGTCTACACCGGCCAGCAGCGCGGCATCGCGCTGGAGCCGCAGGTCTGGCCCGACAGCCCGAACCGCCCCGATTTCCCCTCTGCCGGGCTGCGCCCCGGCGAGACCTATCGCCAGACGTCGCGCTTTGCCGTGACGCACAAGACCTGAAGAGGCCCAGATGACCCAACCGCTCACCGGAATCCTGCCCGTCGCCCCCACGCCGTTCCACGCCGATGGCGGCCTCGACCCCGAGGGGATGCGCCGCGTCCTCGACTGCATGATCGACCAGGGCGTCGACGCGATCTGCATCCTTGCCAATTATTCCGAACAGTTCCTGCTCTCGGACGAGGAGCGCGCCCTGCTGACCCGGGTCTGCCTTGAGCATGTCGCGGGCCGGGTGCCGGTGATCGTCACGATCAGCCATTTCTCGACCCGGATCGTCGTGGCCCGCGCCAAGGAGGCACAGGCGCTCGGCGCGTCGATGCTGATGATGATGCCACCCTATCACGGCGTCGGCCTCGTCCCCGCCGAGGCAGGCATCTTCGAGCATTTCGCCGCCGTCTCCGAGGCGATCGACATCCCGATCATGGTGCAGGACGCGCCGCTCTCCGGGGTGTCCCTTCCCGTGCCGCTTCTGGTGCGCATGGCGCGCGAGATCGAACATGTCTCCTACTTCAAGATAGAAACCCCCTTCGCCGCCGACAAGCTGGCCGCGCTGATCGAGGCGGGCGGCCCCGACATCGTCGGCCCCTTCGACGGCGAGGAGGCGGTGACCCTGCTGGCGGATCTCGACGCGGGCTGTACGGGCACGATGACCTCGGCGCTGCAGCCCGAGAAGATCCGCCCCATCGTGACCGAATACCGCGCGGGCAACACCGCCGCCGCGCTGGAGCAGTGGAAGCTCTGCCTGCCGCTGATCAACCACGAGAACCGCCAATGCGGCCTGCGCGCCGCCAAGACGGTGATGATGGCGGGCGGCGTGATCGGCTCGGACCATGTGCGCCACCCGCTCAAGCCGATGTCGGAGCGGACCAAGGCCCGCCTGCTTTCGCTGAGCGAAGAGTTGGACCTGATCGCGCTCCGCTGGGGCAAGTGAGGGGCGCATGACCGTCTCGGAGAGGCAGGGTTTGGAAAAACAGGCCATCGACTGGATCGCCGCCGACTGGGGCACCACCAACCTGCGGGTCTGGGCCATGGGGCCCGACGGCGCGGTGCTGGAGTCGCGCCGCTCCGACCGGGGGATGGGCGGGCTTGCGCCGGAGGCATTCGAGGGCGCCCTGCTGGCGCTTGCGGGCGACTGGATCGGCCCCGAGGGCGCCGAGGTGCTGATCTGCGGCATGGCCGGTGCGCGCGGGGGCTGGGCCGAGGCAGGCTATGCCGCCGTGCCCTGCGCACCCGCCCCGGCCGAGGCGACGCCCGCCCCCACCCACGACGCAAGGCTGCGGGTGCGCATCCTGCCCGGCCTCTCGCAATCCTCACCCCCCGACGTGATGCGCGGCGAGGAGACGCAGATCGCGGGCCTTCTGGCCGCAGAGCCCGATTTCGACGGCGCGCTCTGCCTGCCCGGCACCCATACCAAGTGGGTCCGCCTCTCGCGCGGACAGGTCACCGGCTTTCGCACCTTCCTGACCGGCGAGCTTTTCGCCCTGCTGTCCACACAGTCGATCCTGCGCCTCAGCCTCGATGACCAGTGGGACGCCCCCGCCTTCAACGCCGCCGTGGCCGAGGCGCTTGCCACCCCCGAAAGCGTCAGCGCCGCCCTCTTCGCGATCCGGGCCGAAGCGCTGCTGGCCACGCCCGCCCCGGGTGCGGCCCGCGCCCGGCTCTCCGGCCTGCTCACCGGCCTCGAACTGGCGGGCGCGCGTCCCTTCTGGGAGGCGGGCCGCGTCGCCCTCGTCGGCAGTGGCGCGCAGCAGGCGCAATATGCGCCGCTCACCGCTCAGGGCGTCACCCTCACCCGGCACGATGCCGAGACCGTCACACTGGCCGGGCTGCGCCTTGCGCGCGCGGGCCTGCCCCCGATCGGCGGAGAGACCCCATGACCCGACCCATCATCGCCATCCTGCGCGGCCTCACGCCCGAGGCCGCCGTCCCCGTGGCCGAGGCGCTGATCGAGGCGGGCGTGACCCTGATCGAGGTGCCGCTGAATTCGCCCGATCCGCTGACCTCAATCGCCCGCATGGCCGGGGCATGTGGTGACCGCGCGCAGATCGGTGCGGGCACCGTGCTGACGCCCGCGCAGGTGGCGCAGGTGGCGCAGGCCGGCGGGCGGCTCATCGTCTCGCCCAACATGAACCCGGCGGTGATCGGCGAGACGAAGCGCCTTGGCCTCGCCTCATACCCCGGTGTGCTGACCCCGACGGAAGCCTTCGCGGCCCTCGCCGCCGGGGCCGATGCGCTGAAGCTCTTCCCCGGAGAGATCGCGGGCCCCTCGGGGCTGAAGGCCCTGCGTGCCGTGCTCCCGCGCGAGGCCGGGGTCTGGGCCGTGGGCGGCGTGTCCGAGGCCAATTTGCCCGAATGGTTCGCCGCGGGCGCCGCGGGGGTCGGCATCGGCTCCGCGCTCTTCGCGCCGGGCGACAGCGCCGCGACCGTCGCCGCCAAGGCCGCCCGCCTCGTGGCGCGCTACGACGGGATGGCGGGATGAGACGGCACCACGGCAAAGGCGCCACGATACTGCCTTGCGCCGCTCCCATCCCCCGCCCGGCCCCGACCCAGGGTTTTCCCTTGCCGTGCCGCGCCACCAGCCCATGATCCCACCCATGATCCCAACGGCCGACCCAGCCGACAGCGGGTCACCCCGTTGCCCCGGAGACCGCCCAGAATGACACCCCAGACGACCGCTGACGCCACGCTCTACGACGCCCGCCCCTGCCATCTTGGCGAAGGAGCGCTCTGGCATCCGGAGCGCGAACAGCTCTTCTGGTTCGACATCCTAGGCCACCGGCTGCTCTCGCGCGAGGGCGACAGGCCGCTGGACTGGGACCTTGGCGAATGCGCCTCTGCCGCCGGGTGGATCGACCGGGACCACCTGCTGATCGCCACTGAAACCGGGCTCTGGCGCTTGGCCCTTGCGACCGGCGACAAAAGCCTGCTCTGCCCGCTGGAGGCTGATATCCCCGCCACCCGCTCCAACGACGGGCGCGCCGATCCGCAGGGCGGTTTCTGGATCGGGACCATGGGCAAGGCGGCGGAACCCGGGCTTGGCGCGATCTATCGCTACCACGGGGGGGAGCTGCGCCGCCTCTACCCCGGGATCACGATCCCGAACGCGATCTGCTTCGCTCCTGACGGGCGCAGCGCCTATTTCACGGATACCGGCGTGGGCCGGATCTTCCGCGTGCCGCTCGACGCCGAGGGCTGGCCCGCAGGCGATCCCGTGCTTTTCGTCGACGTGGCAGCAGCGGGCGCCAGCCCCGACGGCGCCGTCACCGATGCCGAGGGCGCGGTCTGGAACGCGCAATGGGGCAGCGCGCGGGTGGTCCGCTACCTGCCCGACGGCACGCCGGACCGGATCGTGCCGCTGGCGGGGCGCCATGCCTCCTGCCCGGCCTTCGGCGGACCCGGCCTGCGGACGCTCTTCGTCACCTCCGCCCGCGAGGGGATCGCGGCGCCCGACGCGGCGCAGGGCTGCACCTATGCGCTGACGCAGGAGATCGCCGGGCGGCCCGAGCCCCGCGTGCGCCTCTAACCCCGCAAGACGCCCTCGCACGAATGCCCCGTTGCTTGCCCTCCCGGCGCTGCGGGTCTAGGGTCCGCCTGCCCGCCCCACGGCCCTCCTCTCGGCCCGGCCCGCGGCCTCACCCGAGGCCCAACCCAAGGCCCAGCCACGGGACGACCAGCAGACAAGAGACCCCCGGATGACCCCAGACCTCCGCACCCGGCTCGACGCGCAGATGGCCTTCCTGCAGGAATGCGACCGCCTCAAGTCCGTCGACCGCGCCTCGACCCTCACCGACCAGTCGCGGCAGGAAAACTCCGCCGAACACTCGTGGCAGGCAGCCCTTGCCGCGATGATCTGGCTCGAAGACCTCGCACCCGAGCGCCTGTCGCGGGTCATCGCCATGCTCCTGCTGCACGACATCGTCGAGATCGACGCGGGCGATCAGCCCATCGACCTGCCCCATGACGCCGTAGCCCTTGCCGCCGCCGAAGCCGCCGCAGCAGACCGCCTCTTTGCCCTGCTGCCCGCCGATCAGGGCGCCGCGCTGCGGGCGCTCTGGGAGGAGTTCGAGGCCTGCGAGAGCGCCGATGCCCGCCTTGCCAAGAGCGTCGATTTCGCCGTGCCGATTCTGCAGACATGGGCCGCCAGCCCGCGCCGCGCCGATCACGAGGCCGTCTGCCGCGAGAACCTCTCGACCGGCCGCGCCCGGCTGATCGGCGAGACCCTGCCCGATCTCTTCGCCTGCCTCGCCGCCGAAGGCACCGCCAATGGCCCCATCGCCCGGCAATACACCTTCCTCGCCGAGGTGGACCGGCTCAAGTCCGTCTACCGCGCCACCACGCTCGGAGACGGCTCCCGCCGGGAAAATTCGGCAGAACATTCGTGGCACCTCGCGCTCTATGCCCTCGTGCTGGGGGAACATGCCGGGCCCGGTGTCGATCCCGCCCGGGTGGTGCAGATGCTGCTGATCCACGACATCATCGAGATCGACGCAGGCGATGCGCCGATCTTCGGCACCCATGACGTGGCCGCCAAGGAGGCAGAGGAGGCCGAGGCCGCCGACCGGCTCTTCGGCCTGCTGCCCGGGGATCAGGCGGGCCGCACCCGCGCGCTCTGGGGCGAGTTCGAAACCAACGAGACCCCCGACGCCCGCTTTGCCAAATCGGTCGACCGGTTCCAGCCGCCGAACCAGAACCTCGCCTCCGGCGGGGGCAGCTGGGTCGAATACAGCGTCGATTACGCCACTTTCGAGGCCCGCGTCGGCGCGAAAATCGCCCATGGCGCCCCACAGCTCTTCGACTGGATCGCGCCGCAGGTGCGGGCCTTCATGGCGACACTGGTCCGCTGATCCCGCGGGCGCTAGGCTGGCCGCGCGAGATGCACAGGAGCCAGCCCCATGGACGATTACTACGACCTCGGCGCCCACGGGATGCCCGTCACCACCGACAGCCCGCTGGCGCAGCTCTGGTTCGACCGGGGGCTGAACTGGGTCTACGGCTATAACCACGTCGAGGCGGTCGCCTGTTTCCACAAGGCGCTGGAGGCCGATCCCGCCTGCGCCATGGCATGGTGGGGCGTCGCCTATGCCAGCGGGCCGAACTACAACCTGCCGTGGATCAAGCTCGACCCCGTCAGCCGGGCCAAGGCGCTCGCCGTCTCCTATGACGCCTCGCAGGAAGCCCTCGCCCGGCTGGAGGGCGTCACGCAGGCCGAGGCGGACCTGATCCGCGCCCTCTCCGCCCGCTATCCGCAGCGCGACCCGATCGAAGATTTGCAGCCCTGGGTCGATGACTTTGCCGCGGCCATGCGGGCCGTCAGCGCCGCCCACCCCGATCACAAGGACCTTCGCACGATCTTTGCCGAGGCGCTGCTGAACCGCACCCCCTGGGCCATGTGGCAGCAGGCCGAACGCCGCCCCAATCCGCTGGCCGATACGCTGGAATGCCAATCCGTGCTGGAGGCCGGAATGGCCCAGCCCGGCGGCATGGCGCACCCCGGGCTGCTGCACCTCTACGTCCACCTGATGGAGATGTCGCCCACCCCCGAGAAGGCCCTGAAGGCCGGCGACGTGCTGCGCCACCTCGTGCCGGACGCGGGCCACCTCGTCCACATGCCCACCCATATCGACGTGCAATGCGGCGCCTATCATGATGCGCTCTTCTGGAACCAGCGCGCCATCGCCGCCGACCTGAGGTATTTCGACCGCGAAGGCGGGATGAACTACTACACCGGCTACCGGATGCACGATTATCACTTCGCGATCTACGGCGCGCTCTTCCTCGGCCAGATGCAGCCCGCGCTGGAGGCGCTGCGCGGCATGGAGGCCACCTTCCCGCCCGAGCTTCTGCTGATGGAAAGCCCACCCATGGCCGAATATTTCGAGGCCTATCTCGCCATGGAGCCCCATGTGCTGATCCGCTTCGGCCAGTGGCGCGAGCTGATCGCCATGGCGCCCCCCGCCGATCCTGCCCTGCGCGCCACGCTCCACGTCACGCTGCTATATGGCAAGGCGCTCGCCCATGCGGCCCTTGGCGAGGTCGAGGCGGCACTTGCGGGCGAGGAGGCGTTCCTCGCGGCCCTTGGAGAAATGCCGCTGCGCCGCCTGCACAACAACCTCGTCAGCGACCTGATGCAGATCGCGCGAGAGATGCTGCGGGGCGAGATCCTCTATCGTCAGCAGGCGTACACCGCCGCCTTCGCCCACCTGCGTGAGGCCGTCCGGCTGGATGACACGCTGCCCTATGACGAGCCCTGGGGCTGGATGCAGCCCGCCCGCCATGCCCTTGGCGCGCTGCTCTACGAACAGGGCCACGTGGCGGAGGCGGAGGCCGTCTACCGCGAGGACCTCGGCCTTGCAGGCGACCTGCCCCGCGGCTCGATCCACCCGGATAACGTCTGGTCCCTCAAGGGGTTGCACGACTGTCTTGAAGCACGCGGGGAGCAGGTCGAGCGTCGGTTGATCCGGCAGAAACTGGACTTTGCGCTTGCCCGTGCCGACGCCGGTGTAGCGGCCTCCTGCGCCTGTGCGCAATCGGCGATGCTGGCCAGCGGGCAGATCAAGGGCCCAAGCTGTTGTGCCGCGCAGCCGGCCGGGGAGTGAGTATTTTTGGAAAGATGAAAGCCCGCGCGTGGTCTGGCGGGGCGCGCGCTAGTATCTGACATATGTCAGATACTGTCTTGACCGGCGGTGGTTTCCTGACATATGTCAGCGAAAAACCCCTGACAAAGGTCAGACAGATGCCTCTCTCCGATATTTCCCGGGTCCGGCGGTTCAGCCGGGCTGTGACAACCGAAACCGGCGCGCTGGATCAAAGCTTCCTCGGGCGCGGCCGTCCGCTGGGGGTGGCGCGGGTGCTCAATGCCATCGGCCATGGCCGGGGCGACGTGGCGGACCTGCGGCTCTACCTCGGGCTCGATAGCGGGCAACTCTCCCGCATCCTGCGCGGGCTGGAGGACGAAGGGCTGATCACCACCGAAACGGCGCAGGAGGATGCACGGCGTCGGGTGGCGGTGCTGACCGGCAAGGGCTCCGCCGAATTCGCGGAGTACGAGGCGCTCTCGAACGCCAATGCGCACAGCCTGCTCTCACGCCATCCGGACCCGGACAAGCTGTTGGAAGCGATGGATTTCATCGCCTCCGCCCTGACCCGCGACCGGATCACCATCGAACTGGCCGACCCCGAAAGCCCCCATGCCAACTGGTGTCTGGATCGCTATTTCGACGAGGTGAACAGGCTCTTCAAACAGGGTTTCGAGCGGGCCAAGACCTGTGACCCGCAGGCCCCCGCCATGCGCCCGCCCGTGGGGGCCTTCCTGCTGGCGCTCTCCGACGGGCTGCCCATCGGCTGCGTCGCGCTGAAGGGCACGGATCAGGGCTACGCAGAGGTCAAGCGGCTCTGGATCGCGCCCTCGGCCCGGGGGCTGGGGCTGTCGAAACGGATGATGCAGGAGACCGAACGCGAGGCGCAGCGCCTCGGGATCGACACCCTGCGGCTCGATACCAACGAACAGATGCCGGCGGCCATCGCGCTTTATGAAAAGACCGGCTGGACAAGGATCGAGCGCTTTAACGACGACCCCTACCCCACGCATTTCTTTGAGAAAAAGCTGAAATAGAAAAAGGCCTGAGATCCCTCAGGCCTTTTCCTTCTTCGCGTCCTTCACCTTCTCGGCCAGATCGCGCGCGATGGCGAAGGCGCCCTTGATCCGGTCGGCGTCGGACTTCCAGTCGCGGCGGACGATGATCTTGTTGTCCTTGACCTTCGCCAGCCCGTTCTGCGCCTGCATGAATTCCACCAGCCCCGCCGGAGAGGCGAACTTGTCGTTGTGGAACTGGATCGTCGCGCCCTTCTCCCCGCCGTCGAGCTTGGCAATGCCCGCGCGTTTGCACATGGCCTTGATCCGCACCACGAGGAGCAGCGTGTTGACCTCCTTCGGCAGCTTGCCGAAGCGGTCGATGAGTTCGGCGGCGAACCCTTCCAGCTCGACCTTGGTGGTGAGGTCCGAAAGGCGGCGGTAGAGCCCCAGACGCAGGTCCAGATCGGGCACGTAGTCCTCTGGAATCAAAAGCGAAACGCCCAAGTTGATCTGCGGCGCCCAGTGATCGTCGAGCTCCTGCAGGCCTTCCATCTCGCCCGATTTGATCTTGGCGATCGCCTCCTCCAGCATCTGCTGGTAGAGCTCATAGCCCACGTCGCGCATCTGGCCCGACTGTTCCTCGCCCAGCAGGTTGCCGGCGCCGCGAATGTCGAGGTCCTGCGAGGCCAGCGTAAAGCCCGCCCCCAGCGTATCGAGGGAGCCCAGCACGCGCAGGCGCTTCTCGGCATCCGCCGTCAGCTTCACCCGCGGTTTCGTGGTCAGATAGGCATAGGCGCGGGTCTTGGCGCGGCCCACACGGCCCCGGATCTGGTAGAGCTGCGCGAGGCCGAACATGTCGGCGCGGTGTACAACCATCGTATTGGCGCGCGGGATGTCGAGGCCGCTTTCCACGATCGTCGTGGCCAGCAGCACGTCGTACTTCCCGTCGTAGAAGGCGTTCATCCGCTTGTCCAACTCGCCCGCCGCCATCTGGCCGTGGGCGGTGATGAAGCTGACCTCGGGCACCTGTTCGCGCAGGAACTCCTCGATCTCGGGCAGGTCGGAGATGCGCGGCACCACGTAGAAACTCTGCCCGCCGCGGTAATGTTCGCGCAGCAGCGCCTCGCGGATGGTGACGGCGTCGAACTCGCTGACGTAGGTGCGGATCGCCAGCCGGTCGACCGGAGGCGTGCCGATGATCGAGAGATCGCGCACGCCCGTCAGGGACAGTTGCAGCGTGCGCGGGATGGGCGTGGCTGTCAGGGTGAGCACGTGGATGTCGGAGCGCAGCTGCTTCAGCCGTTCCTTGTGGGCGACGCCGAAATGCTGCTCCTCGTCCACGATCAGCAGGCCGAGGTTCTTGAAGCGGATCTGCTTGGACAGCAGCGCGTGGGTGCCCACGACAATGTCCACGGTGCCCTTGGCGATCCCGTCACGGGTGAGCGCGGCATCCTTGGAGGAGACGAAGCGCGAGAGCGGCGCAACCTGCAGCGGGAAGCCCCGGAACCGTTCGGCAAAGCCTTGATAATGCTGGCGCGCCAGCAGCGTCGTGGGGGCGATCACCGCCACCTGAACGCCGGACATGGCGGCGATGAAGGCCGCGCGCAGGGCGACCTCGGTCTTGCCGAAGCCCACGTCGCCGCAGACCAGCCGGTCCATCGGGTGGCCCGAGCCGAGGTCGCTCAGCACGTCGCCGATGGCGCCCAGCTGGTCATCGGTTTCCTGATAGGGGAAGCGGGCCTGAAAGGCGTCCCAGGCACCGTGCGGCGGCTCGAGGATGGGCGCGGTGCGCAGGACGCGTTCCGCTGCGACGCGGATCAGCTTGTCCGCCATCTCGCGGATGCGCTGCTTGAGCTTGGCCTTCTTGGCCTGCCATGCGCCGCCGCCCAGCCGGTCGAGCATGCCGACCTCGTGGCCGTATTTCGACAGCAGTTCGATGTTCTCGACCGGCAGGTAGAGCTTGGTCTGCTCGGCGTATTCGATGGCGAGGCATTCGTGCCGGGCGCCGACCGCGGTGATGACTTCGAGCCCGAGGTAACGGCCGATGCCGTGATCCACGTGGACCACGAGGTCCCCGGGCGACAGGCTGTTGGCCTCGGTCAGGAAATTCTCGGCCCGGCGCTTCTTCTTGGGCTGACGGATCAGGCGATCGCCGAGGACATCCTGCTCCGAGATCACGGTCAGGCGGGTGTCCTTGCCCTTGATCTTCCACGGGCCCTCGAAGCCGCTTTCCAGCGCCAGCACGGCGAGGTGCAGGCCGTGACGGTCGATGCCCTTGGCGTCGCGGATCGAGACGGCCCCGACGAGGCCCTCGTCCTCGATCAGCCCTTCCAGACGTTCCCGCGCGCCTTCGGAATAGGAGGCGATGACCACCGGCCCCTGATCCAATTTCGCGCGAACATGGTCCGCGAGCGTTTTGAAAAGGCTGACGTTTTCCAGCTGACGCTCGGGCGAGAAATTGCGCCCGATCCGCCCGCCTGCGTCCACCACGCCGGGGCCCGAGGCCCGGGGCAGCGGCGAGGTCTGGATCACCCGGCGCGCGCCAAGGGCCGCTTCCCACGCAGTGTCATCGAGATAGAGCAGCCCCGGCGGCGTCGGCTTGTAGACGCTGTCCATCTTGCCGCGCTGTTGCAGCGCATGGCGGCGGGTCTCGTACTGGTCGGCCACGCTCTCCCACCGCGCGAGGCGCGCGGGGGTGGTCTGGTCGTCCAGCATGACCGGCGCGCCGGGCATGTAACCGAAAAGGGTTTCCAGCCGCTCGTGGAAGAAGGGCAGCCAGTGCTCGATCCCCTGATGCTTGCGGCCCGCGCTGACCGCCTCGTAGAGCGGATCGTCGGTGCCTGCCGCGCCGAACTCGATGCGGTAGTTCTGCCGGAAGCGCGTGATCGCGGCCTCGTCGAGGATCACCTCGGAGACGGGGGCCAGTTCGACGACCTCCAGCTTCTCGGTGGTGCGCTGCGTGGTGACGTCGAAGCGCCGCGCGCCATCCAGTACATCGCCGAAGAGGTCGAGCCGCACCGGCCCGCCCTCGCCCGGCGGATAGATGTCGATGATGCCGCCGCGCACCGCGTAGTCGCCGGGCTCCATCACCGAATGGCTCTGCGAGAAGCCCATCCGCACGAGGAAATCGCGCAGCGCCTTTTCGTCCACCCGGCCGCCGACACGGGCGGTGAAGGCCGCCTCGCGCAGGATATCGCGGGCGGGGATGCGTTGGGTGGCGGCGTTCAGCGTGGTCAGCAGGACGAAGGTCTGCGGCATCCCGTGCACGAGACCCGCCAGCGTGGCCATCCGCGCGGCCGAGATATCGGCATGAGGCGAGACGCGATCATAGGGCAGGCAATCCCAGCCCGGGAAGCGGATCACCGGCATCTCGGGCGCGAAGAAGGCGAGCGCATCGGCCATGTTGGCCATCCGCTTGTCGTCGCGGGCCACATGGATCACCGGCCCGCCGGCGCGGGCGGCCTCGGCCAGCACAAGCGCTGCGTCGAACCCTTCCGGCGCGCCGCCGAGGGTGATGTTCGTCCGCTCGTTCATGGGATCAGCCTCCCAGTACGCCGATCGAGAAATTCTTGAACATGCCCCAGAGCGCGGTGACGAAGATCGCCACGACGCCGATGGCCTGCACGCCGATCCTGTGGCGCATCAGGCGCTTGTGCAGATCGGCGCCCTGCGGCTCCTCCACCCGGATGCGGACGGCGGTGCGCAGGCTCAAGAGCCCCACGAAGGACATGGGGAAGGCCAGCAGGAAGACCGCCTGCGCGAATTCCACCCCGTAGAGGAAGCCCAGAAGCCCCAGCACCGTCAGGATGAAACAGCCGAAGGACAGCAGCACCGTGCCCGACAGCTGGTTGATATAGAGGATGCGGTTGATGTTGATCCGCACCATGTCCTCGAGGTCGGCCTCGGCCTGCCCCCCGACGCGGCGCGCGCGCAGGACCATGTCATAGGGCACACCCAGCACCCAATGGCTGGCCGTCGACCAGACCACCGCAAGCGCGATCCAGAACCACAGGTTCGAGAAGGAGCGCATGTCGATGAGTTCGAATATCGTTTCGTGAAGGTTCACCGGGGCCCTCTCGGCCTTTTGACTGCCGCACCTTAGTAGCGCCCGTTTTCGGTAATTCCTACCCTTGAGGCGCGTCGCATTCCATGCCACCTCACTCTTGTATGATCAAGAAAGGATCCGCTGATGTTCCCGGTTCAGGCCCCCTTCCCCCAAACCCGGTTCCGTCGTGCCCGCCAGAGCGGCGCGATCCGGGCCCTGGCGCAGGAAAACCACCTGGCCGTCGGTGACCTGATCTGGCCGGTCTTCGTCTGCGAGGGCGAGAACGTGGAACAGCCGATCGCTTCGATGCCCGGGGTCAGCCGGCTTTCGGTGGATCGCGTGGCGCAGGCGGCGAGCGAGGCCTTCGACCTCGGCATTCCGGCGGTCTGCATCTTCCCCTACACGCCGATGGACAAGCGCACCAAGGATTGCGCCGAGGCCTGGAACCCCGAGAACCTGTCGAACCGGGCGACCCGCGCGATCAAGGCCTTGGTGCCCGAGATGGCGGTGATGACCGACATCGCCCTCGACCCCTACAACATCGACGGCCATGACGGCTTTGTCGTGGACGGGCAGATCCTGAACGACGAGACGGTCGAGGCGCTGGTGAAACAGGCCGTCAGCCAGGCCGAGGCGGGCGCCGACATCATCGGCCCCTCGGACATGATGGACAGCCGCATCGCCCGCATCCGCGGCGCGCTGGAGGCCGGTGGCCACACCAACGTGATGCTGCTGAGCTATTCGGCCAAATATGCCTCGGGCTTCTACGGGCCGTTCCGCGATGCCACCGGCGCCACCGGCGCGCTGAAGGGCGACAAGGCGACCTACCAGATGAACCCCGCCAACACCGACGAGGCGCTGCGCCTCGTGGCGCGCGATCTGCAGGAGGGCGCGGACATGGTGATGGTGAAACCCGGCATGCCCTACCTCGACGTCTGCCGCCGGGTGAAGGACACCTTCGGCGTGCCCACGTTCGCCTACCAGGTCTCGGGCGAATACGCGATGATCGAGGGCGCGGTGCGCAATGGCTGGCTCGATGGCGACAAGGTCATGGTCGAAAGCCTGATGGCCTTCAAGCGCGCGGGCTGCGATGGGGTGCTGACCTATTTCGCACCGCGCTTTGCCAAGCTGATGCAGGGCAAATCCGCCGTGGTCTGACCCGGTTCGCCCGCGGCCCGTTTCGCGGGCCGCGCCCCTGCCCCTGCGGCAGCGTTTTCACGCCCCCGCCCGGATCGGAGGCGTTTTCCGCCGAGCGCCGGGTGACGTGACCGCCGAGGGTGACAGGACCGGCCTGCCCCCCTATACTTCGCCCTCGAAGCCGGGCAAACCGGCCGCGTCATTGACGCGACACTCCGGGGCAAAGTCCCCCTCACGGGCAAGAGACAGGCGGATTACCATGAGCACCCTTTCCAGACGCACCTTTTCCCTCTCGGCACTGGCGGCGATCCCGCTGCTGGCGGCGTGCAACAACGGCATCGGCAGCCCGGGCGGCGCCAAGATCGACGCCCGAGTGGACGCGACGCTGGCGCAGCTCTTCAGCCAGTACCCCGAGACCCGCAACCTCGCCGCGAAATCCGCCGGCATGCTGGTCATGCCGCTGATGACCGAGGCAGGCTTTGGCATCGGCGGCGGCTATGGCCGCGGCGCGCTGCGCGTGGGCGGCAGCACGGTGGATTACTACTCCGCCGCCGCCGCGAACGTCGGCCTGCAGATCGGCGCACAGCAATATGCGCATGTCCTCTTCTTCATGACGCAGGAGGCGCTTTCGGGCTTCCGCCGGTCCTCGGGCTGGGCTGCGGGCGCGGACGTGGAATACGTCTTCTCCGACAAGGCCGAGGCGATGCGCGCCGAAACGACCACCTCGATCGCGCCGATCGTGGCGGTGATCTTCGGTCAGGCCGGCCTGCGCTTCGGCGCGACGCTGGAAGGCGTGAAATACTCGCGCATCCTGCCCTGACCGGCAGACCCGCGACAGTATTCGGGCCGCCCTCCGGGGCGGCCTTTTGCGTCAATGGAGGGTGAATTCCCCCACCACGTTGCGCCAGCGACCGGGCGAGATTTCCTTGCGATGGGTGAAGCGGACCGAGTGCAGCGGCCCTTCGATTTCCTTCTGCCAGAATTCGATGAACTTGAAGAGCCGCGGGTGATCCGGGGCAAGGTCATACTCCTGCCAGACGAAGGTGTTCAGCACATGGGCATAGTCGGGCATGTGATAGAAGAACTCGGCCGTCGTCAGGCCGTATCCGCGCAGCATCAGTTCGGTCGGGGTTTCCTGCATTTTGCCTCCTGTGACATATCCACAGGAAAAAGCCTGCCACGACTTCATTTTCAGTCAACGAAAACAGTATGTTATCACTGTATGCGCCCGGCTGCCAAAGGCAGGCGCCAGCAACCATTGCACCCTATATGACGGGTCTGCTATAAACCGGACAGCTATATCTAGAACCCAACAAGAATACAGGCAGAGCCGTTGAGCGATACGCCCCAACCCCCTGAAAACCCGGAAGAAAACGAGCGCACGCCCTACGCGGGACCGACGGTGTCGATCACCGACGAGATGCGCAATTCCTATCTCGATTACGCGATGAGCGTGATCGTGAGCCGGGCGATTCCGGATCTTCGTGACGGCCTAAAACCTGTGCACCGCCGCATCCTCTACGCGATGCAGGAATCCGGGAACACCGCCGACAAGTCCTATCGCAAGTCGGCCCGCCCGGTCGGCGACACGATGGGTAAATACCACCCCCACGGCGACAGCGCGATCTATGACGCCCTCGTGCGGATGGCGCAGGACTTCTCCATGTCGCTGCCGCTGCTGGACGGTCAGGGCAACTTCGGCTCCATGGACGGCGACAAGGCCGCGGCCATGCGTTACACCGAGGTCCGGATGGAGAAGGCGGCGAACTTCCTGCTCGCCGACATCGACAAGGATACGGTCGACTTCCTCGACAACTACGACGGCAAGGACAAAGAGCCTGCCGTCCTGCCCGCGCGCTTCCCCAACATGCTGGTGAACGGCGCCGGCGGTATCGCCGTCGGCATGGCCACCAACATCCCGCCCCACAACCTTGGCGAAGTGGTGGATGCGACGCTGGCCCTGATCGAGAACCCCGACCTCGACAGCAGCGACCTGAACCAATACGTGCCCGGCCCCGACTTCCCCACCGGCGGCGTCATGCTGGGCCGGTCCGGTGCGCGCAAGGCCTACCTCGAAGGCCGCGGCAGCGTGATCATCCGCTCCAAGACCCACGTGGAAGAGCTCCGCAAGGACCGCTACGCGATCATCATCGACGAGATCCCCTATCAGGTGAACAAGGCCGCGATGATCGAGAAGATCGCGGAATGCGTCCGCGACAAGCGGATCGACAACATCGCCCACGTGCAGGACGAATCCGACCGTCAGGGCGTCCGCGTGGTGATCGAGCTGAAGCGCGACGCGACCCCCGAGGTCGTGCTGAACCAGCTCTTCCGCTTCACCCCGATGCAGACCTCCTTCGGCTGCAACATGCTCGCGCTGAACGGCGGCAAGCCCGAGACGCTGACGCTTTATGGCTTCCTGTCGGCCTTCATCACCTTCCGCGAGGAAGTGGTGGCCCGCCGCACCGCCTTCGAGCTGCGCAAGGCGCGCGAACGCGCCCACATCCTCTGCGGTCTGGCCGTCGCGGTCACCAACGTGGACGAGGTCGTGGCCACGATCCGCGCCTCCGCCGATGCGGCCGAGGCGCGCGAGAAGCTGATGACGCGCCGCTGGCCCGCCTCCAGCATCGCGGAATACATCCGTCTGATCGACGATCCGACCCATACGATGAACGAGGACGGCACCTACAACCTCTCTGAGGCGCAGGCCCGCGCGATCCTCGAGCTGCGGCTGCAGCGCCTGACCCAGCTTGGCGTGCAGGAAGTCACGGACGAGCTGCAGGAACTGGCCAAGAAAATCCGCGAATACCTCGAGATCCTCGCCTCGCGCGAGCGGATCATGGGCATCATCCGCGACGAACTGACCGAGGTGAAGGAGCTCTTCGCCGTCCCCCGCCGCACCGAGATCGTCGACTGGTCCGGTGACATGGAGGACGAGGACCTCATCGAGCAGGAGGAGATGGTCGTCACCGTCACCGCCGGCGGCTACATCAAGCGGACCCCGCTGGCCGACTTCCGCAGCCAGAAGCGCGGCGGCAAGGGTCTCTCGGGTGGCGCGATGAAGGATGACGACGCGGTCACCACGCTCTTCGTCGCCAACACCCATACGCAGCTGCTCTTCTTCACGACCGAGGGCATGGTCTACAAGCTCAAGTGCTGGCGCCTGCCGGTCGGCGGGCGGACCTCAAAGGGCAAGGCGATCGTCAATATCCTGCCCATCCCCACCGGTGTCTCCATCGCGGCGATCATGCCCGTGGACCGGGCCGAGGAGGAATGGGGCGACCTGCAGATCGTCTTTGCCACCTCCGCAGGCACCGTGCGGCGTAACGCGCTGTCCGATTTCACCAACGTGATGCGGAACGGCAAGATCGCCATGAAGTTCGAAGGCGAAGCCGAGGGCATGCGCCTGATCAACGCGCGGATCTGCGGCCCCGAGGATGACGTGATGCTGTTCACGCAATCCGGCCGGGCGATCCGCTTCCGTGCCGATGACGTGCGGGTCTTCAACTCGCGCAACTCCACCGGGGTGCGCGGCGTCAAGCTGAACGAGAACGACGAGGTTGCCTCGATGTTCGTCCTGCCCCACTTCGCCGCGGAAAGCGACGAACGGGCCTCCTACCTCAAGATGCGCCGCGCCATGGCCGGTGACACCGAGGCGACGGAGGAAGAAGAGGGCAACGCCGACATGCCGCTGGCACAGGAGCGTTACGCCGAGATGTCGGCCGCCGAGACGCTGATCCTCACGATCACCGTGGGCGGCGCGGGCCACATCAGCTCCTCGCACGATTACCCCGTGCGCGGGCGCGGCGGCCAGGGCGTCACCGCCTGGGAGAAGAGCATGCGCACCGGTCCCGTCATCGCCGCCTTCCCGGTGGAGATGGACGACCAGATCATGCTGGCCACCTCGCGCGGTCAGTCGATCCGGGTGCCGGTCGATGGCATCTCCTTCCGGTCGCGCAGCGCGGGCGGGGTGCGGGTGTTCAACACCGGTGCGGGCGAAGAGGTCGTCTCGGTGGCACGGATCGCCGAACAGGCGGATGAGGATGAAGGTCCCGAGGGACAGGAGGCCGCCTCCTGATCCCGCGGGACAGGCAGGCGCGACGGAACGCCGATGAAAAACTGGGATGATCTGAGATACCTCGTCGCGGTCCACAAGACCGGCAGCATGAGCGCCGCCGCGCGCCTGCTGGAGACCAACCCAGCCACCGTGTCGCGCCGCCTGAGCCGCCTGTCCGAATCGCTCGGCTTTGATCTCTTCGTGAAAACGCCCGAAGGCTGGGTGGCGAACGAGGCGATTTCGGACCTGATCGAAACGATCACCGGGTTCGAGAATGAGATTGTTTCCTATCTGCATACGCAGAGCACCGCGGCCCCGGCCACCGGCGGGAACATCACCGTCGGCTGCCCGCCCACGATCAGCTCTTATGTCTTCTACCCTGCCCTGCGCGCCTTCCTCGAAAGCCATCCCGGCCTGCGGATGACCTTCAACGCGCTGACCCTGACCGAGGCGCTTGGCGAGAACGACATGATCATCGTCACCCAGCGGCCCGAACAGGGCCGGCTGGTGGTGCGCTACATTGGCAAGTTCCACATCAACGTCTACGCCTATCCGGACAGTCCGCGCGATATGGGCTGGATCGGGCTCAATCGCAGCCACGATCAGGCCGAGACGATGCAGTTCGCCCGCAAGGTCATGGCGGGTCATGACCCGCTGGTTCGGGTCGAAACCCTGCACGAAATCATGGGCGCCATGCGCAGCAGCCGCCTGCCCGGCCTCCTGCCCAATATCGTGGCCATGAGCGACCCGGAACTTCAGCGCTTCGAGCCCGAGCAGGCCGATCTCGTCTCGCCGCTCTATCTCTGCTTCCACGAAACGCGGCGCCGTGATCCGCTATTGCAGGATGTCGCGGACTGGATTGCGCAGGAATTCAATCACACCACTCAATTGTGATCTGAAAAGAAACAATCTTTCGGCACATTTCTGCTCACATCCTTAACAGTGCCTTTGCTTTTGAAATCGTTATATGCTCTACTCAGACGTGTGTACTGAGGCAGTAGAGTTTTCGGAACGCCCTCACAGTGGAAGGGAGGTTTCCGTACCAGGGGCAGAATGCCCGCTCACGGCAGAGTACGCGGAAAGATTGCAGACCCGGAATTCGTCGAGAACGTCTCTGGTTTTGGCATCGAACGCCCTTCCCTCAGGGCCCGGTGCATTGTGATAGGGGACCTTCGGGTGTCCTTGGTTGGCCTCGATCGGCTTGTTCGGCGGCAGGGTTCTCTCTTGTTCCTGCTGAGGCTGACTGAAAATGGTGGTTTGACGCTTCTACCCCGTCAATCCCTTCCAACTGGGTCGGCAGGAACAGCCGGCCCAATTTTTTTGCCCGCTCCCCTGATAGTTGAAACGGACAATAATCACGAAACGGGATTAAAAAACCCCGGCCGTTTTCACGACCGGGGCCATTCGCATTTCCAGTGCGGCGCGTCAGAGACTGTAAATGTCGCCGAACTTCGCCTCGACATAGCGCAGCAGCGGGCCCGCCGTGGGAGCGGCGCCGCAGGCCTGCGTGATCACCTCGCGCGGGGTCATCAGCCCGCCGTGCCGTTGCACCTTGTCGCGCAGCCAGTCGATCGCCGGGGCCGTGTCGCCCGCGCCAAGCGCCGCGTCGAGATCCGGCACATCGGCGCGCAGCGCCTCGTGCAGGCAGCCCGCGTAGACGTTGCCAAGCGAATAGGTCGGGAAGTAGCCGAAGAGCCCCACGGACCAGTGGACATCCTGCAGGCAGCCGAGCGAGGCGCGCGGCACGTCATAGCCGAAGTCCGCTTTGAAGCGCGCGTTCCACGCCTCCTCTAGGTCCGCCACGGCGAGGTCGCCCGCGATCATCGCCCGCTCCAGATCGAAGCGCAGCATGATGTGGAGGTTGTATTGCACCTCGTCGGCCTCGGTCCGGATGAAGTCCTTCTGGACGCGGTTCACCGCGGCATAGAAGCCCTCTGCCCCGTCGAGGCCGAGGTCGCCGAAGGCCTCGGTCATCTGGTCGTACATCCAGCCCGTGAAGGCGCGCGAGCGGCCCAGCTGGTTCTCGTAGATGCGGCTTTGGCTTTCGTGCACGCCCATCGAGACGCCCTGCCCCAGCGGCGTCAGCGCATAGTCCGCCTCGATCCCCTGTTCATAGCAGGCGTGGCCGACCTCGTGGATCGTGGAATAGAAGCAATTGAACGGATCGGCCGGGTTGGTCCGCGTGGTAATCCGCACATCCGCGCCCGAGCCGGAGCTGAAGGGATGGACCGCCTTGTCGATCCGCCCGCGCTCGAGGTCATAGCCGAAGGTCAGCGCCAGCTTGGTGGAGAAGGCCATCTGCGCCCCCTCCTCGAAGGTGCCGCTCAGCCCCTTCGGTTCCGGCTTGCCCAGCACCGCCTCGCGCAGGGCCACCAGCCGGGGGCGCATCTCGCCAAAGATCGCCTCCAGCTCGGCCGCCGTCATCCCGGGCTCGTAGTCGTCGAGCAGCGCGTCATAGACATCGCCGCCCGCCGCCAGTGCCGCGCCCTCCTCGCGCTTCAGCGCGACGATCTTTTCCAGAACGGGCGCGAAGCCCGCGAAATCGTCCCGCCCCCGCGCCTCGGCCCAGTGGCCCTGCGCGACGGAAGTCAGCCGCGCCAGCTCGGTCGCCAGTTTCGCGGGCACCCGGCTGGTGCGCTCGAAGCTGCGGCGGATGTGGCGCAGCTGTGCCGCCTCCGCCGCCGTCATCTCGGCGCCCTCGCAGGCGGCCAGCCAGTCGCCGATCCGCGGATCGGTGCGGCGGCCGTGCAGGATACCCTCGATCACGCCGATCTCCTCGCCGCGCTGTTCGGCCGCGCCGCGGGGCATCACCGTTTCCTGGTCCCAGCCGAGCCGCCCGGCAATGGCGGCAAGGGCCTCGGTCTCGCGCTGGTAGGACAGCAGGTCTTGAAGGGCAGTCATGGCATCAGGCTCCACGGATCTTGGCGGTGACGGGATAGCGGGCGTAGAACCGCGCCCGGATGATCAGCACCCAGAGCGCCACCGCCACCAGCTGGTGGGTGATCGCCACGTGCAGCTGCGCGCCGGTCAGCACCGCCTGAACGCCGAGGATGACCTGCACCACCAGCGCCACGAAGGCCATGGTGAAGGCCACCCGCGTCGTGGTGTGGGCCGAGCGGCGCCCCTTGAGGAAGCAGACCAGCGAGAAGATCGCCAGCAGGTAGCCCGAGCAGCGGTGGATGAACTGCACCAGCGCCGGGTTCTCAAGGAAGTTGCGCCACAGCGGTTCGATCATGAAGGGCTCCGGCGGCAGCCATTGGCCACCCATGGTCGGCCAGTCGGTGTAGGACCGGCCCGCGTCGATCCCCGCCACCAGCGCGCCGAGGAGGATTTGCAGGAAGGCGAAATGCATCCAGCCGGTCGCCATGCCGAAGAGCTTGCGCTCGCCCGCGCGGCGGGCCTGCATCAGCTCCCGATCGTCCCGGCCGAGGCAGAAGAAGTACCACGCGATGAAGCCGAGGATGATGAAGGCGATGCCGAGGTGGGTCGCCAGCCGGTAGGAGGCCACCGAGAGCATGGTACCGGTCAGCCCGGAGGAGACCATCCACCAGCCGATCGCGCCCTGTACGCCGCCAAGGGCGCCGATCAGGAAGAGCCGCCCGGTCCAGCCTGCGGGGATTTGGCGGAAGACGAGGAAGCCGAAGAAGCCAAGCGCCCAGATCAGCCCGATCACCCGGCCCAGTTGGCGGTGGGACCATTCCCACCAGTAAATCTGCTTGAAGTCCTGCAGCTCCATCCACTGGTTCTGGATCTGGAACTGGGGGATCTGCTGGTAGAGGTCGAATTCCGCCTGCCAGTCCGCTTCATTCATCGGGGGCAGTGCGCCGGTGAGCGGCTTCCATTCGGTGATCGACAGGCCGCTGTCGGTCAGGCGGGTAAGGCCGCCGACGCAGATCATCGCCACCACGAGGGCAAAGAGCACCGCGAGCCAGACCCGGATCGCGCCGCGCGCGCCCTTGCGGCGGCCCCTGTCGATCGCGCCGGTCTGGACCTCCTGCTTCTGGTCGGTCCCGACCTCTTCGAAAATGCTGCGTTTCTGGCTCATAAGGGTCACCTCGTCAGGGGCCTGCCGCCCGGCCCCTCCCGGGGCATGTCGCGGGTCGTCTCAGGGGCGCCGGGCGCCCCGCGTTGTGCTGTCCCGGCCTTGGCCCCGCCGAGCGCCGCCCCCGGCACCTGCCCGGAGGGTCGGGCAGTCGGGGGCCGATCTCGCGGTCAGGGCATGGGCGCGGGGGTCGTTTCCTCTCCGGGTTCTGTCCGGGGTCGTGTCTGGCGTCGGGTCCGGGTTGCGCGGCAGGGTACTTGCGTCACACGACAGGGTCTAGCGCTCAGCCGCGCTCCTTCCAGCGGACCATCTGACGCAGGACCCCGTGGAGCACCTGCACGTCCGAGCGGGTCAGCGGCATCCGCGACCAGAGGTTGCGCAGGTTCAGCTTCATGCTGGCGGCCTTGGTCTCGGGGAAGAAGAACCCGGCCTGCTCCAGCGTTTCCTCGTAATGTTCCGAGAGTTTCTCGATCTCGACGTTCGTGGCCCAGTCGGCCCCGGCCATCTCGACGGTCTCATGGGTGATCTCGGCGGTCTGGCGGCGCCATTCGTAGGCCGTCAGCAGCACGCATTGCGCGAGGTTGAGCGAGGCGAACTCCGGGTTCACCGGGACCGAGATGATCGCATTGGCGCGCGCGATGTCGTCGTTCTCCATCCCGGCGCGTTCCGGGCCGAAGAGCACGGCGACCTTCTCACCGGCGGCGATCCTCTCTGCCGCGATCTGCATGGCGCGTTCGGGGGTCAGCACCGGCTTGGTCAACCCGCGCGGCCGGGCCGTGGTCGCCAGCACGAAGTGGCTGTCATGGAGCGCATCGGCGGTAGTCTCGAAGAGGCCCGCGTTGTCCAGCAGCCGCCCCGCGCCCGAGGCCATGGCCACGGCCTTCTGGTTCGGCCAGCCGTCGCGGGGCGCCACGAGACGCATCCGGTCGAGGCCGAAGTTCCACATCGCGCGCGCGGCGCCGCCGATATTCTCGCCCATCTGCGGGCGCACGAGAACGAAGGTGGGTTGGGACATGGGGGCCTTTCCTGTTTGTTCCGGCAATAGGCCAAGGCGCCAAGGGGGACAAGGGTTGGCGACGGATAGGCGGGTGTGCCGAGGGATGGGAGGGTACTCCGGGGGCCCCCGGCGGGACGGAGATTTCGGTCATCTAACCAAGCCCCCCACCGGATGGCACACAGGGCAGCGCCGTCCCGCGGGGTGGCGCAATAGCGCCGCCCCAGGGGGGCGGGTCGGCGCTGCAAGGCCTTACGGCCGGGCGGGACATATCGGGGGGACAGCACCCCATGCTTGCCTCCGCCTCCGCCTCCGCCTCGAAACGAGGCCACAGCCGGTGTTCCGCCCCCACAAGCCCCCCAGCCCCTGCCTACCGCAGGGAATTCCCAAACAAACCGTTACACTTTGCAAAACCGTCACATAGGCTCTGCAAACCGGCGCGAGACCGCAGCCAGAGGCCCCCATGACCGTTAGCCCCCCTCCCAGCCCTTCCGATCTCTTCAAGGTCTTCGGCCGCATCGGCCTGCTGTCCTTCGGCGGACCGGCGGCGCAGATCGCCCTGATGCACCGCGAATTGGTGGAGGAACGCCCCTGGCTCGAGGACAGCAAGTTCCTCGGCGCGCTCAGCTTCTGCATGCTGCTGCCGGGACCGGAGGCGATGCAGCTGGCGACCTATGCGGGCTGGCGGCTCAGGGGCACCGTCGGCGGGTTGATCGCGGGCGGCCTCTTCGTGCTGCCCGGCGCCCTCGTCATCGCGGCCCTTGCGCTCGCCTATGGCCAGTGGGGTACGCTGCCGCTGGTGCAGGCGGCCTTCCTCGGGATCAAGGCGCTGGTCATCGTCATCGTCCTGCAGGCGCTCTCGCGCCTCGCGCGCAAGACGCTGACCGCGCCGGACCGCTGGCTGCTGGCGGGGCTGGCCTTCGTGGCAACCTTCGCGTTCTCCCTGCCGTTCCCCCTGATCGTGGCACTCGCCGCCCTCTGGGGCGCCCTTGCCGCGCGCCCGCCTGCAAGCGCCCCGCCGCCCGCCGCGCAGGGCGCCCTGCGCGAAAGCCTGCGCCAGACGCTGCTCTGGGGCGCGCTCTGGCTAGGGCCCGTGGCGGCACTCGCCCTCTCGGGCGCAGAGTTCCTCACCGCCATCGCGCTTTTCTTCAGCAAGCTCTCCGTGGTCACCTTCGGGGGCGCCTATGCGGTGCTGGCCTACATGGCGCAGGCCGCGGTCGAGACCCATGGCTGGCTCAGCGCCCAGCAGATGATCGACGCGCTCGGCCTGGCCGAGACCACGCCCGGGCCGCTGATCCTCGTGACACAGTTCGTGGCCATGGTCGCCGGGCAGAACGCCTCCGGCCCGGGCCTCGCCCTTGCGGCGGGCCTCATGGCGCTCTGGGTGACCTTCATTCCCTGCTTCCTGTGGATTTTCGCCCTCGCCCCCCATGTGGAACGTGTGCTGGCCCAGCCGAGGCTTCAGGGCGCGCTGCAGGGGATCACCGCGGCGGTGGCCGGCGTGATTCTCAACCTATCGGTCTTCTTCGCGCTGCATGTCTTCTTTGCCGAGGTGGAGACCGGGGGCCTCTGGCTCCGCCCCCTCTGGGACAGCCTACAGCCCGAGGCCGTGGTGCTGACGATTCTCGCAGCATGGCTCGTCTTCGGGCTGAAACGCGGCCCCCTCGTGGCGCTTGGCCCCATGGCCCTTGCCGGGATCGCCCTGGGCGCGATAGCGTCCTGAGCCATCCTGCCAAGGGCGCGCGGCGCATAAGCGTGGTCGACAGAGATTTTTCCTCCCCCGCCTTCCGTTTTTCTCCGAATCCCCTATGCTCCCCTAAAGAAACGGATGAACGCATGTCTGGATCCATCGACTACGGCAACCTGATGCACCGCGCGATGCGCAGCCTCATTCAGGAGGTCCTCACGGACGTTGCCGACCACGGCCTCCCCGGGGCGCACCACTTCTTCATTACCTTCGACACCACCCATCCGGAGACGGAGCTGGCGGACTGGTTGAAGGATCGGTACCCGAGCGAAATGACCGTGGTCATGCAGCACTGGTACGACAACCTTGAGGTGGGCGACACGGGCTTCGGGATCACCCTGAACTTCGGCGACGCGCCGGAGCACATGTTCATCCCCTACAACGCCATCAAGACCTTCGTGGACCCCTCGGTGGAGTTCGGCCTGCGCTTCGAGACGCAGGTGAGCGACGAGGACGAAGATCCGACGCCCCCCGATCCGCCGCGCCCGCTGCGCGATCCGTCCAAGGTGAAGACCCCCTCCTCCAAGTCGGAAAACTCCGGCCAGGAAGCGGACGTGGTGCGGCTGGACCAGTTCCGCAAGTAAGCCGTCAGGCGACATAGGACGACGTATCACGGGGCCCGCGCGGCCCCGTTTTCATGCGCGCCCTGCGGCCCCTCCCGGTCACGGCCCCGAGGCCCGCGACATGCCCCTGTCACACCACGGTCATGGCACCGTCACAGAGCGTGGCAAGCGCTTGGCGGGGCGAGAGAATTCGCCCGCCTAGATCGCAGGAAACCAACGTAAGCACATGAATTTTTTGTAAAATCCTGAATTCCCACTTGCCCAGACGGGGGCTTCTCCGGTTTCTCGTCGCAACGACAGTGGCAAGTGGGGAAAGAACCATGGCGAGCGATTTTGCGGTGTTCCTGGGCGAGATGATGCGCCGCCCGAAAGAGGTCTCGGCGATTGCGCCCTCGTCCCAGGCGGTGGCCCGGATGATGACGGCGGGGGTTGAGCAGGTCAGCGGCCCGATCGTGGAAATCGGCCCCGGCACCGGCAGCTTCACCCGCGCGATCCTCGACCGCGGCGTGGCGCCGGAGCGGCTGATCCTGATGGAGATGAACCCGCGCTTCTGCGAGACCCTGCGCGAGAAATTCCCCGGCGTGACCGTGCTGAACCGCCCGGCACAGGAGATCGAGAGCCTTGGCCTTGCGCACATCGGCTCGGTCATCTCGGGTGTGCCGGTGCTGGCGCGGCCGCAGATCCAGCGCGAGGTGGTGGGCCGGGCCTTCAAGGTGATGGCCCCGGGCGGGGTCTTCGTGCAGATCACCTATTCGCCCAACGCCCCGATCCCGCCCGAGGTGCAGGCCGAACTGGGCGTGCGCGCGACGAAGCGCGGGACGGTCTGGGCGAACCTGCCCCCGGCGCGGGTGTTCGAGTTCCGCCGGTCTGCGCAGTAAGTGCGTGGGCCCGAGGGGCCGCGGGACAGGACGTGACAGGATAGGACGGGCGGCGCGAGGGATTGCGCCGCCCGTCTTTTGTTGTGGGTGACTTCGGGACCTCTCCTCGCTCGCGGGATGTCGCGCATCACGTCCAATTGGGCTGCCTGCCCCTCGCGCTCCCTTTCCCATTCCGCTCTCCGTCAGCCACGGAGGGCAGCGCCGTCCCGCGGGGTGGCGCATAAGCGCCGCCCCATGGGGGGCGGGTCGGCGCTGCCCGGCCTATCGGCCGGGCGGGGGATCAGTGGAGGGGACCGCGCAGGCCCATAAGATTTGTAGGCCCGCCACGTTCAGAGAAAGGACGTTTCCTATCGCACCTCCCCTCCCTGCCCTATTCCCCCCAATGCGGCATTGATCTTCCCCGCAGGAGCGGTACAAAGCGGCGACTTCCTTTAGGAGAGCTGACATGACCAAGACCCGCACGGAAAGCGATAGTTTCGGACCGCTCGAAGTTCCTGCAGACAAGTATTGGGGCGCGCAGACGCAGCGCTCGATCATGAACTTCCCCATTGGCTGGGAGAAGCAGCCGGTCCCCATCGTGCGGGCGCTCGGCGTGATCAAGAAGGCCTGCGCCATGGCCAACAAGGCCAACGGCGACATGGAGGCCAAGATCGCCGACGCGATCATCGAGGCCGCCGGTGAAGTGATCGACGGCAAGTTCGACGACAACTTCCCGCTGGTGGTCTGGCAGACCGGCTCGGGCACCCAGTCGAACATGAACTCGAACGAGGTCATCGCGAACCGCGCGATCGAAATCCTCGGCGGCGTGATCGGCTCCAAGGACCCGGTGCACCCGAACGACCATTGCAACATGGGCCAGTCCTCGAACGACACTTTCCCCACCGCGATGCATATCGCCGCCGCGATGACCGCGCGCGACGTGCTGCTGCCGGGCCTCGTGCAGCTGGCCGAAGGGCTGGAAGCCAAGGCGGAAGAGTTCAAGGACATCATCAAGATCGGCCGGACCCACACCCAGGACGCCACGCCGCTGACTCTGGGCCAGGAATTCTCGGGCTATGCCATGCAGATCCGCAACGGCATCAAACGCGTCGAGATGGCCCTGCCGGGCATCTACGAACTGGCACAGGGCGGCACCGCCGTGGGCACCGGGCTCAACACCAAGCTGGGCTGGGGCGAACAGGTCGCGGCGAACATGGCCGAGATCACCGGCCTGCCCTTCGTCACCGCGCCCAACAAGTTCGAAGCGCTCGCCGCCCATGACGCCATGGTCTTCATGTCCGGCGCCCTCGCGACCGTGGCCGGCGCCTGCTACAAGATCGCCAACGACATCCGCTTCCTGGGCTCCGGCCCGCGTTCGGGTCTGGGCGAACTGATCCTGCCGGAGAACGAGCCCGGCTCCTCGATCATGCCCGGCAAGGTGAACCCGACCCAGGCCGAGGCGATGACGCAAGTGGCCGCCCACGTCATGGGCAACGACGCCGCGATGAAGTTCGCTGGTTCGCAGGGCCACTTCGAGCTCAACGTCTACAACCCGATGATGGCCTACAACCTGCTGCAATCCATGCAGCTGCTGGGTGACGTCACCGCCTCCTTCACCGAGCGGATGCTGAACGGCATCCAGGCCAACGAGGCCCGGATCGAGAAGCTGATGCGCGAAAGCCTGATGCTGGTGACCGCACTGGCGCCGACCATCGGCTACGACAACGCCACCAAGGTGGCGAAGACGGCGCACAAGAACGGCACCACGCTGAAGGAAGAGGCGATCGCGCTCGGCTTCGTGGACGAGGAAACCTTCGAGAAGGTCGTCCGCCCCGAGCAGATGATCGGCCCCAAGGCCTGAGCATGGCCGAACCGGTCAACCTGAACCGGTTTCGGAAAGACAAGGCGCGGGCCGAGAAGAAGGCCCGCGCCGACGAGAACGCCGTGAAATTCGGGCGCAGCAAGGCCCAGAAGGACGCGGAGAAGGCCCGCGCCGACCAGGCCCGCCGCCTGCTCGACGGGCACCGGACCGACGATGCGCCCGGGGTGGACGGCCCCGCTGCGCAAGACGCCCCGAAGGACGACGGGTCCGGGGCATGAGCACCCGCCCGGTCAAACGCTCCCTTACCCTGCGAGGCCACCGCACCAGCGTCTCTCTGGAGGAGGACTTCTGGCGCGCCTTCCGTGACATCGCCGAGGAAAAGGGGCTGGCGCTGAACGCGCTTGCCGCCGAGATCGACGAGGCCCGCGGGATCGAGGCCGGGCTGGCCTCGGCGATCCGGGTCTACGTGCTGGCCCACTACCGGGGCAATCGCGGTTAATCGCGGATTAACTGACCTCGGGCAGGCTTGGCGGATGACGCAGATCCCTGCCCCTCTCTCCGCAGACGCCTGGATGCGCCATCTCTTCAGCTCCCGCGCGGCCCTGTAGGGTGCGGTCATCCGGCGGAAACTGCGCGACATCGAGCGTTACGTGGGCCGCAGCCGGTTCGAGGCAGAGCTGCGCCGCCGCGGGTTCCATGCGGTCGAAAACGCGGGACAACTCGTCATCTTCTGCAACCAGGACCCGATCCAGGTTATCTGTTGAAACATCGGATGCACTTCCCGTTTTCTTCGAAGAAAACGGACCGGAAAATTCGAATTTTCCGGTTCAGACCTTCAACCTCTGCGCTCCAGGTGGAGCCAGATCCCGTCCTTCGAGCGCACCGTCAGATGCGCCACAGGCACCGGGTCGCGGCCCTCGACGCGGCTGACCCGGTAATGCCGCAGGATCATCGACAGCAGCAGCGGCCCCTCGACCATGGCAAAGCCTGCGCCGGTGCAGACCCGGGCCCCTGCGGAGAAGGGAATATAGGCCTCGCGGGCGCAGGTGCGGCCGTTCTCGGTCCCCCAGCGGGTGGGGTCGAAGACATCGGGCCGGTCCCAGAGCCGCTCGTGCCGGTGCAGGTGCCAGGGGCTCAGCACCACCTGCGCGCCTTTCGGGACCTCGCGGTCGCGGGCGTGCACCGGGCAGGCCGCCTCGCGCACCATCATCGGCACCGGGGGATAGAGCCGCAGCGCCTCGCGGAAGGTATCGCGGCTGAGCTTGAGCTTCGACATCACCGCGAAGTCCGCGCCTGCGTCCAGCGCGCGCGCCTCCTCGGCCAGCCGCTCCTGCCACTCGGGGTAAAGCGCCATGAGGTAGAGCGTCCAGGCCAGGGCCGAGGCCGAGGTCTCATGCCCCGCAAGGAAGAAGATCGCCACCTGGTCGACCATCTCGGCGGTGTCGAAGGTGTCGCCGGTCTGCGGGTCCGCGGTGGTCATGATCTTGGTGGCCAGATCGTCAGGTGCGGTGCCTGCCGCGATCTCCTGCCGCCGGGCGTCGGTCAGCCCGGTGATCAGCCGCCGGATGATCCGGGCCGAGCGTTTCGTGTCACGCCGGAAGAAGCGCGGCATCCAGCGCGGCAGGGGCACGAAGGCGGCTAGGTTCAGCACCGGCTGGCTGCGTTGGTAGACGCGGAATTCGTCAAAGACCTGCGCGGCGACCTCGTGTTCGATCGGGATCGAGAAGAGCGTGCGGAAGATCACGTCCGCCGCGGCATGGCTGGTCTCGGCCTCGATCTCCAGCGTGCCGCCCGCATGGGGCGCCAGCCGCGCGACGCAGGCCTCGGCGGCGGCCCACATGGCGGGAAACGTGTCCTTCAGCCGCCCGCCCTCGAAGGCCGGGTCGATGATCCGGCGCTGCCGTTTCCAGGTCTCGCCATTGGTCAGGAAGACGGAGTTACCGAGCAGCGGGCGCAGCCCCTCGCCTACCCGGTCGGACTTGGGGAAATCCCCGGGCCGGTCCTTCAGCACCATCCTCACCAGTTCGGGCTGGTTCATGAGGTAGGAGCGGAAGAAGGGCGTGCGGAACTCGGCCATCCACGCGCGGTAGAGCCGCGCGGGCTGGGCCGAGAGCAGGTCGGCCCGGAAGAGCTTCACGTAGCGCCTCAGCGAGACCCTGTCGGGCCGCGAGGGCGGCTTGGGCGGCAGGCGGGGGTCGGGCCCCTCCGGCCCGGCCTGAGACGGCGCAGAGGGCTCGGGCGGCGGCATCCTCTCCCCATGAACGGGGCAACTCATGCGACGCGGCTCGTGTATTTCGACACCGGGGTTTCGATCCGGCTTTTCGAGGGCTCGCGGCCCTCGTAACGGCGGCCGAGGGTCAGCGGCCCGGCGGTGATGCGGAAGTAATCGTAATCCCCGGGCCGGTCGAAGTGGCACAGGTACTGGAAATGCAGCCGGAAGAAGCGCCACCGCAGCTTGGCCCATGTCTCGGGCGCGAGCGTCTGGGTGAAGGCGGCGGAGACCACCAGCGGCCAGCGTTTGCCCTGCTGCGCCACGCCGGTGACCGCGACAGGATCGCAGAGCGCGAAGGCACAGCCGTCGCCGGGTGCCGTCACGTCGATCCAGGGCACCTCGGGGCGCATGGAGAGATAGGCGAGGTCATCGCGCAGCCGTCCCGCCTTGGGCAGGAAGGAGACCATGGGCACCACCTGCCCCAGCGACAGGAAGGAGAGCCGCGGCCCCTCGCCCCGCCCGGTGGGCGCCCGGCCCGAGCGCACCAGATCGGCGAGGATCGAGACCGCCAGATGGGCGCCCGAGGAATGGCCCACAACCAGCACCTCGTCCACATCCTCGCGCAAGGCAGCGGCGATGGCATCGCCGAACTCGGCCATCCGGGCCTCCAGCGCGGGCGGGTTCGCCCCCAGAGACTGGGCCGAGAAGCCGTAATCGTTCATCAGGTAATAGGCAAAGAACTTGCCGTCCTTGGCCTTGAACCAGGCCAGCACGCGCCAGACCACGGCCAGCCCCGTGGCCCATCCCAAGAGCGGCGCCAGCATCGGCAGCGCCAGCGACAGCAGCCAAGCCATCAGCGCCCCCGCGCCCCAGCCCGCAAGGCAGGCCAGCAGCAGTTGCAGGATCAGCATCCCGACGGGATAGAGTGCCGCGATCACCGGCCCCTTGCGCAGCCGCATCAGCCGGAAGAGCGCACCGGAGCCGATATAGACCGCCGCCGTGCGCACCATCTGCACGTAGGTCGCGGCAATCCCCTGCGCCATGCTGTCCCGCACGATGTCGGACCAGACCAGCACCTCGATATCGCTCTCGATCTCTGCGCCGTCCATCTGCGCCGAGACATGCCAGCCATAAGGGCCCTTGGTGGTCTTGGGACGCAGGGTGATCTCGTAGCCCGAGACCTCCGCCTGCAGCGCGGCCTCCTTGCGGTAGAGTTCCCGGTAGCGGCGCGGATGGATCGGATCGTAGCCGGGGATGTAGAAGACCCGGCGGCGCGCCACCTGTCCTTCCGTCTCTGCTGCGAAATAGTCCGGCATCTGCCCTGCCCTCATTCTTTCCCATGAGGCTACAGATTGTTTCCGGCAAGATTAAGGCCGCAGAATGGTCAGCCCATGGTGGTCGGCCGATGGTGGTCAGCCGATGGTGGCGAGCGCCGGGAAGGTCTCCAGCAGCCAGAAGGAGAAGGCCGAGAAGCCGCCCGTCAGCATCAGCAGGCCCACGGTCCAGAGCAGCAGCCCCATGATGCGCTCGATCCGCTCCATGTTGCGCTTGAGCCAGGACATCGTGCCGCCCAGGCTGGGCAGGAAGGCGGCCACCAGCAGGAAGGGCACACCAAGGCCGATGGCATAGACCGCCAGCAGCGCGGTCCCGCGCGTGACGTTGCCCTCGGAGGCGGCCATGGAGAGGATCGCGCCAAGCTGCGGCCCGATGCAGGGCGTCCAGCCGAAGGCAAAGGCCAGCCCCAGCACATAGGCCCCGAAGGCCGAACCGCCCCGATCGCCCGCATCCATCCGCGCCTCGCGGTCGAGGAAGGGGATGCGGATCACGCCGAGGAAATGCGCGCCGAAGATCATCACCAGAACGCCCGCGACCGTGTTGAACCACTGCTGGTATTGCAGGAAGAGCAGCCCCGCCGCCGAGGCCGCAAAGCCGAGCAGCAGGAAGACGGTGGAGAGCCCCAGCACGAAGAAGAGCGCGGCCAGCAGCGGGCGCCCCCGGTCGCGGCCCTGCCCCACCTCGGCCATGGAGACCCCGGACATATACGCCAGGTACGGCGGCACGATGGGCAACACGCAGGGGCTGAGGAAGGAGATCACCCCCGCCGTCAGCGCCACGAGCATGGCGGGCAAGAGGCCCGCGTCTATGAGGTCGATCCCGAACATGTCTTCCGATTATCGCATGTGGGCTGCCGCGTCATGTGGTGCGATGTCACAAGAGCGTTGGGTTCTGTTTCAATGGAGCCGTCCCGCCGGGCCCGCGGCTTGACTTGGCTAGGCTAGGCTAGGCTAGGCTAGGCTAGGCTAGGCTAGGCTAGGAGACGCGTCCCGGATGGATCGAGTCCACAAATGAAAACCGCCGCACCCGGTGGGGTACGGCGGTTCACATCATGTCGGTGCGGAAGCGAACCTCAGCGGCCGGCGTTCCACCAGCCGCGCCGCTTGGGCTTGGCCGGGGCCTCTTCCGCCGCGACGGGCTCGGGCTCGGGCGCCGGGGCCACGGTCTCGGCGGCGACGGTCTCCTCGACCACCTCTGCCACGGTCTCCTCGACCGGTGCTTCGACAGGGGTCTCGACAGGGGCTTCGGCCGCGGGCGCGACTTCGGCTTCTGCCGTCACCTCGACCACCTCGACGGCCGCCTCTTCGACACCTTCCGGCGCCGAGGGCACATCGGCCATCACCGGCTCGGCCACAGCCTCAGGTTCAGCGGCCTCGGGTTCAGCGACCTCGGCCACAGGCTCCACCACGTCGGCGGGGGCTTCGGCCACGGTCTCTTCGACCGGCGCGCTGTCCTCGAGGGTCGGCGCGGGTTCGGCGGGCGCTTCGGCCACGACCTCTGCCGGGGTTTCCGACGCGGGCGCAGCCTCTGCCGGGGCTTCCGCGCCGGTTGCGGTTGCGGCCTCGGCAGCGTCGGCGGCGGCTGCCGCTTCCATGGCCTTCTTGGCACGGCTGCTGCGGCTGCGGCTGCGGGTCTTCTTCGGCTTCTCCTCGGCCTCGGGGGCCTCGGCAGCGGCTTCGGCGGTGCCCACTTCGGCCTCGCCCGCGGTCACTTCGGCGGCCTGCTCATCGAGCTTGGGCGCCTCGCCTTCTGCGGCCTCGTCCGAGGTCTCGTCCGACCCGTTCTCATCGGTCTCGCCATTGCTGCCCGAGGACTTCCGCCGACGACGCCGACGACGGCGCTTCTTCGGCTTCTGGTCGTCTTCCGACGCGGCTTCCGGCTTGGCCTCGGTCGTCGTTGCCTCTTCTTCGGCCTCTTCGACTTCGACCTCGTCGACGATATCCTCGTCTTCCTCGTCATCCATGGAGGTGGTGTCGATGGAGATCACATGCGGGATTTCGGTCACCACGCGGGTCGCGGTCTTGAACTTCTCCATGGTGAAGTCCGGGCTGACCAGCATCGGGTCGCCCTCGATGCGCACGGCCATGCCATAGCGGCCCTCGATCTGGGCGACGTGCTCCCGCTTCTGGTTCATGAGGTAGTTGGAGATGCCGACGGGCACCTTCACCAGCACTTCGCGCGACCGGCGACGGGTGCCTTCTTCCTCGATCTGGCGCAGCACGGAGAGGGCCATGTTGTCATCCGAACGGATGAGGCCGGTGCCGTGGCAATGCGAGCAGGGCTGCGTCGTGGCTTCGATCATGCCCGGACGCAGTCGCTGGCGCGACATCTCCAGCAGGCCGAAGCCCGAGATGCGGCCCACCTGGATGCGGGCGCGGTCGGTCTTGAGCTTGTCCTTCAGCTTCTTCTCGACGGCGGCGTTGTTCTTGCGCTCGTCCATGTCGATGAAGTCGATGACGATCAGGCCGGCGAGGTCCCGCAGACGCAGCTGGCGGGCGACCTCTTCGGCCGCTTCCAGGTTGGTCTTGGTCGCGGTCTCCTCGATCGAGCCTTCCTTGGTGGCCCGGCCGGAGTTCACGTCGATCGCCACCAGCGCCTCGGTCACGCCGATCACGATGTAGCCGCCGGATTTCAGCTGCACGACGGGGTTGAACATCCCGGCGAGGTAGCTTTCCACCTGGTAGCGCGCGAAGAGCGGCAGACCGTCCTGGTAGTGTTTCACGTTCTTGGCGTGGGACGGCATGATCATTTTCATGAAGTCCTTGGCGTTGCGGTAGCCCCGCTCGCCTTCCACCAGGACCTCGTCGATGTCGCGCGAGTAGAGATCGCGGATCGAGCGTTTGATCAGGTCGCCTTCTTCGTAGATCTTGGCCGGCGCGATGGATTTCAGCGTCAGCTCGCGGATCTGCTCCCACAGGCGCTGCAGGTATTCATAGTCGCGCTTGATCTCGGATTTCGTCCGCTTGGCACCGGCGGTGCGCACGATCAGGCCCGCGCCGGTCGGCACGTCGATCTCGGCGGCGATTTCCTTCAGCTTCTTGCGGTCGACGGCGTTGGTGATCTTGCGGCTGATGCCACCGCCACGGGCAGTGTTCGGCATCAGGACGCAGTACCGGCCTGCCAGCGAGAGGTAGGTGGTCAGGGCTGCGCCCTTGTTGCCGCGCTCTTCCTTGACGACCTGCACCAGCAGGATCTGACGGACCTTGATGACTTCCTGGATCTTGTACCGCTTGGGCCGGGGCTTGCGCGGGGGGCGGATGTCCTCGTGGTCGTCGTCGTCCGCGACGCTCTCGATCTCGCTGTCCTTCTCGGAGGCAGCCGACTTGCGGCCGCCGGACTTGGCGGAGGGGGCGTCGTCGTCGCTGTCCTCGTCCTCGTCGGAGGCATCCTCGTCCATGACGTCGTCGGAGGCCTCTGCCTCCTCCTCGTCCGCGGTGTCCTCGGAGGGTTCCTCAACCGGGGTCTCGGCGACGGTCATCATCGGCGAGGTGCCCTCGGCGATCTCGTCGACGCTGTCCTCGTCGGAGGTGTCGATCGTCTCCATACCCTCGATTTCGCGGGTCTCGACGGCATCGTTGGCGTCCGTCTTGGCCGCCTTCGAGCGCGAGCGCGAGCGCTTGGGCTTGGATTTCTTCTCTTCCTCGGCCTCGTCGCGCGCCTTCAGTGCCTCGGCATAGGCGCGCTCTTCCTCCATCAGGGCCTCACGGTCCGCGACGGGGATCTGGTAGTAATCCGGGTGGATTTCCGAGAAGGCGAGGAAGCCGTGACGGTTCCCGCCGTAGTCTACGAAGGCCGCCTGAAGCGACGGTTCGACCCGGGTTACCTTTGCGAGGTAGATGTTGCCGGCGAGCTGCCGCTTGTTTTCGGACTCAAAGTCGAATTCCTCGACCTTGTTGCCGTCCACCACCACGACGCGGGTTTCCTCCGCGTGCGTGGCGTCGATAAGCATTTTCTTTGCCATGTGATCCGTTTGCATGGCGCAACATCCCCGCCTCCCCCGAAGGTGGCGGGCGAAGAATGGCTGCGGCATGTCTGTCAGGGGCGACGGCGGCAATGTCCGAGGGGAGGCCCGCAAGGGTCTCACATCCGCTCAGGTATTCTCTTGCACGCCTCATCGCGTTTCTTCTCCGGTGACCGATCGTTTGATCGCCGATCACCCGTTGCAGTGCCCGCTGTCCGTTTCCGGGACGGGCGTTACTATGGCCCTATGGGCCCAATCGGTCTGTCCTGACCGGCGAGCCTTGTGGCCCTGCCGTTTCAGTCCAGCGAAACTCATGTCGGAGCGCCACTCAGAGGGCGCAAATCCGTTCTGAGAGCATAGAGTGTGGGCGGCATACAATACAATGGTGAAAATGCAGCGAAGCTTTGTGGCGCGGAGGCAGCAGTCGCGTTTCGCGCATAAGTTGTGCAAGACGACCTGTGGTGCGGGGGCGTCGGAGGGATCGGTGGAGGGATGCGGACCTTCCAATGTCGCGTAACGCCCTGAGGGAACAGGCAACTCCCCTGCCCCTTGGTCGAGGCTGCACAAGTTCTGCCCGTTTCGCGGCGGCTGTATGGCCCCGCTGATCTTTCGGCGGCGGCCAAATGGAATGGCTCCGCAGCCCACTCCTCCGGCCATTGACGAACGCCTGCGCGGAACAAGGCCGCAGGCCGCCGCGCATCGCCGGCGCGCCCCCACGCGGCGACGATTTGGTGAGACTGGGCAGTCCCTCGAGAGGACACGACATGCTTGGCTGCCATAAACTGCCCGCCAGAGAGCGTTGGATCGCCTCCGCGCGCGCCGTCGATGCGCGGCTTCGGGGGAGCGGCACCATTGGAAGGTGATCCCCGTTCAATGGAGAAGGCCGGGGCACATCATAGCACCCCGGCCCCCGATCCGTGTCAGCCGTCAGGCCCCCTTGAGCCCAAGCTCAGAGATAATCCGACCGCTGCAGCCCGTACTTCGCCATCTTCTCGTTCAGCGTCCGGCGCGGCAGGCAGAGCTCTTCCATCACCGAGGCGATGGAGCCCTTGTGGCGACGCATCGTGTTGTCGATCAGCATCCGCTCGAACGCCTCGACGTATTCCTTCAGCGGCTTGCCCTCGGTGGTCATCACCGGCTGCATCTCGTCGTTGTCCGACATCAGCAGAGACGCGATGGAGCCCGACCCGCGGCGCGACTGCAGCACCGCGCGTTCGGCCACGTTGATCAGCTGGCGCACGTTGCCCGGCCAGGGCGCCTGCAACAGCTGGGCGGCCTCCTGCGCGGTCACCTGCGGTGCCTCGCAGCCGTATTCCTCGCTGAACTGCTCCGAGAGCTTGGTGAAGAGCGTCAGGATGTCCTCGCCCCGCTGGCGCAGCGGCGGCACGGTGATGCGCAGCGCGGCCAGACGGTAGTAGAGATCGGGGCGCAGCGCGTCCTCGCAGGTCTTGTCCTGCTCCTGCATGTTGCAGATGGCAACGATCCGGGTCTCGGCCGGGGTGCCCTGCTCGTTGATCGCGCTCAAGAGCTTGGCCTGAAGGCTTTCGCTCAGGGCCTCGACGTCCTCCAGCACGAGGGTGCCGCCGCGGGCCTCCTCGATGGCGGGCAGCTGGGTGTCCTCGGGCAGCATCGGGCCGAAGAGCCGCTTTGACAGCTGGTCCTCGTCGATGGCCGCGCAGGAGACCAGCACGAACTTCTTGCCCGCCCGCGCGCCGACCGCGTGCAGCGCATGGGCCACCAGCGTCTTGCCGGTGCCGGTCTCACCGTCGATCAGCACGTGACCGTCGGCCTGACCGAGGTCGAGGATGTCTTCCTTCAGGCGCTCCATCACCGGCGAGGTGCCGATCAGCTTGTTCATGATCTGGCCGCCGTCCGACAGCTCGCGCCGCAGGGCGCGGTTGTCCATGGTCAGGCGGCGGGCATTGGCCGCCTTCTTGGCCAGTTCGTTCATCCGGTCGGGATTGAACGGCTTCTCGAGGAAGTCGAAGGCCCCGATGCGCATGGCCTCGACCGCCATGGGCACGTCGCCGTGCCCGGTGATCATGATCACCGGCAGGGCGCTGTCCGAGCCCATCAGCTTCTTGAGGAACTGCATCCCGTCCATGCCGGGCATCTTGATGTCGGAGATCACGATGCCGGGGTAATCGGGCCCCAGTTTCTTAAGCGCCTCCTCGGCGCTCGAGAAGGTTTCGGTGTCATAACCGGACAGGGCCAGCCACTGGCTGATGGACTGGCGCATGTCCTGTTCGTCGTCGACGATGGCGATCTTCATGCTTTTTTGCATATTCTTCTTTTACTCCGCGGCCTCGATATCTTCACTCAAGATAGGCAGTTGCAGTTCGAAAACAGCCCCGCCCCCACTTGCGTTCCGTGCAATGAGGCGTCCGCCGAACTCGTTCACGATCCCGGAAGAGATCGCAAGCCCCAGCCCGACACCGTCGCCGGGCTGCTTCGTGGTGTAGAAAGGCTCGAAAAGGTTCTCGAGATTTTCGATCCCGTGGCCGTTGTCACGCACCGTGACCGTGGCCGTTTCCCCCGCGGAAAGCAGGATGTCGATCTCTGGCTCATCCACGGTTTCCGTGGCGTCCAGAGCGTTCCGCAGGAGGTTGATCAGGACCTGTTCCAGACGCACCCGGTCGGCCATGACCAGCACCGGGCGATCGGGGATCGCGCGGTTGATCTTGACCTGCCGCTGGCGCAACTGGGGTTCCATCATGGCGAGTGCGGAATTGAGCGCATCGCCAACGATTACAGGGGCAAAGGCGTCACCGCCCTTGCGCGCATAGCTCTTGAGCTGCTTGGTGATCGCGCCCATCCGTTCGATCAGGTCGTCGATCCGCTGGAAGGAGGAGAGCGCCTCGTCCGGGCGGTTCCGGCGCAGCAGCAGCGAGGCCCCGGCGAGGTAGGTCTTCATCGCGGCGAGCGGCTGGTTCAGCTCGTGGCTGACGGCGGCCGACATCTCGCCAAGCGCGGCCAGCTTGGAGCTCTGCTCCAGCGTCTGCTCGGCTACGACGAGGCTTTCCTGCATCCGTTCCCGCTCGGCGATTTCCCGCTGGAGGCGTTCGTTCAGGGCGCGAAGATCCGCCGACTCCCGCTGGAAGAGCGCCATGCGCAGCGCCGTCTTGCGGCTGAGCGCATAGAAGGCGAGCGCCAGCAGGATGGCAAATCCCATGATTTCGAGCGCCAGAACGCCGTTCACCCGCTCCCGGATCGAGGCATAGGTGGTGAAGGAGGTGATCTGCCAGCCCCGGAACGGGATGCGCGAGGAGACCCGCATCACCGCCTCGCCCTGCACGTAGGCATCAGCGGGCAGCGCGGTCCAGTCGGCGGTGGCCTGAAGGGCGCGTTCGATGGCGGTGTCGGGCGGGTCGCGGGTCAGCGCCTCGGCCTCGGTCCGGCCGCGCCAGCGGGGTTCGGTGGCGAGGATGATCTTGCCGGTGCTGTCCACCACGAGGACCGCATCCGAGATGCCGGCCCAGGCCCGTTCGAATTTCTGCAGGTCGACCTCGACCACGATCACGCCAACGACGTTGGACTGGCTCTCGATCCGGCGCGAATAGGTGAAGCGGTAGCCGCCCGATTCCCGCTCCAGCGTCGAGAAGACCGTCCCGTTCGAGCGCAGCGCGTCGACGAAATAGGCCGCGGTGCGGTGCTGTTCGCCCAGCCGGTTGCGGTCCGTCGCGGCCACGGTGCGCCCGTCGCGGTCCAGCAGCATCAGCGAGGCCGCCCCGATTTCGTCCACGAAGGAGATCAGCCGCTGGGTCGACTGGGAATAATCGCCGGAGTTCAGCGCGTTGATCAGCGCCGCGTCGCGGGCCAGCAGCTGCGGCACGATGGAGTTCCGGCGCAGCTCGCTGACGAGGTTGCCACCGTAGAGCGCCAGCCGCAGCTCCGCCCGGTTGCGGGTGTTGGAGGTGAAGCGGTCCGTCAGCATGGAGTTGGTCACGTAGACCACCACCGCCGCCAGCGCCACGAGAGCCAGCAGCGCCAGCCGCGTCCGCCAGCTGATGGCCCGGCCTGACACCGGGCGTCGGGAGTCCCCTTGCGCCATAGGCTCCAATTTACTTGGCTCCGCGTCCTTGCTCAAGCAGCGCCGATGCCACTCGGCGCAGGGCCGCCCATCGGCACCGTATGGCGCGCAATCGGGGGTTGCGGCCCTCTCCCAGAACGCGAAACGGCCGCCCGGGGGCGACCGTCAGATGCGATCGGGTGCGCGGCACCCGGTGGTTCGGCGTCGATCGGCTCAGGCCGAGACGAGCTGTTCCATCAGCGCGGTGAACATCGCGCGGCCGTCGATACCACCCTGCGAGGGCTCCGCCGCCCGTTCCGGGTGGGGCATCATGCCGAGCACGCGGCGATTCTCGCTCAGCACACCGGCCACGTCCCCGGCAGAGCCGTTCGGGTTGTCGGTGTAGGTGAAGGCGATCCGGTCCTCGTCGCGCAGCTGTTTCAGCAGCGCCTCGTCGGCTTGGTAGTTGCCGTCGTGGTGGGCGATGGGGATCAGGATCTCGTCGCCCTTGCCGTAGCCCGCGGTGAAGGCACTGTCGGTGGTTTCCACCTTCAGGCCGATGGGGCGGCAGATGTACTTGAGGTTCGCATTGCGCAGCAGGGCGCCGGGCAGGATGCGGGTCTCGGTCAGGATCTGGAAGCCGTTGCAGACGCCGAGCGCATAGCCGCCGCGCTCCACGTGGGCTTTCAGCGAGCCGCAGATCGGCGAGTTGGCCGCGATGGCCCCGCAGCGCAGGTAGTCGCCATAGGAAAAGCCGCCCGGCACGCCGACGATGTCGATGCCTTCGGGCAGCGTGGCGTCCTTGTGCCAGACCATGGTGACCTCGGCCCCGGCGTTTTCGAAGGCGACCTTCAGGTCGCGGTCGCAGTTGGAACCGGGAAAGACGAGAACGGCGGCCTTCATGGGCGATCTCCTGTAGCCGAGATATGTCCGGGATTACGCGCCTGATACGCGCGAAAGCGGTTTGGTTCAAGAGTTGGGTGGGACGGGAGGGAGTGAAGGGGGAAATGGGGGGCCGGCGGGCGGGAGAATGGCGCGTTGGTTGCGTTGGCTTGCGGATGGTTGCGCCCCTTCCCCATCTTCTGCCTCTGCGTAGTCTTCATCGTAATGCGTCTCTGACCGCCCCTTGCCCGCCGCAACACACATTCCATTGACCCACACCCCGCAGCCACCCCTTTGACGCTCCAACGGCTCCATCCACCACGAAGGGCATCGCCGTCCCGCGGGGTGGCGCGATAGCGCCGCCCCAGGGGGGCGGGACGGCGCTGCCCGCCCTGCGGCCGGGCGGGTGGCTGATAGAGAGTACGGCGTTCGAAAAGCACCGCTGGCGTTGGACGTACTGGACCAGTCAAACAGTGCAAGTCCGGGTCCGCGGTCACACGATCGCAGATCGGGCTTCCGCAGCGGCGGCGCAGATCAGGCTTCCGGAGCTCGACCGAAGATCGGGCCCCTCAGCCACACAGGAGATCAAGCCGCACAGCAGATCAGTCCCCGCAGCCCAATCGGGCATCCCTTGGCGCCCCCCCCACACCCGACACCTCGCCCCACGCCTCCCCCAAAAGCAAAACGCGCCGCCCGGGGGCAGCGCGTTTCAATCTGTCCGGCAGGGTATCCCCTCAGGCCAGTTCGATCGTGTAGCTCTCGATCACCGTATTGGCGAGCAGCTTCTCGCACATGGCCTTCACGGTGTCTTCCGTGGTGCCCGCGGCGAGGTCCAGTTCGATCACCTTGCCCTGGCGCACACCCTCGACCCCGTCGAAGCCGAGCGCGCCAAGCGCATGGCGCACGGCCTCGCCCTGGGGGTCCAGAACACCGTTCTTCAGCATCACATGCACACGCGCTTTCATCGCAGGGCCTTCTTCTTTCAGTTGATCAGCGTGGGTTTGGTCACGGAAGCCGGGCTCTGCTGCAGCACGCCCAGGCGTTTCGCCACCTCGGAATAGGCGTCGGTCAGGTTGCCCAGATCCCGGCGGAACACGTCCTTGTCCAGCTTCTGGCCGGTCTCGATGTCCCACAGGCGGCAGCTGTCGGGGCTGATCTCATCCGCCACGACGAGGCGCTGGAAATCGCCCTCGTAGACGCGACCGATCTCGATCTTGAAGTCCACCAGCCGGATGCCGACGGCCATCATGACGCCCGAGAGGAAATCGTTCACCCGCAGCGACAGGGCGAGGATATCGTCCATGTCCTGCTGGCTGGCCCAGCCGAAGGCCGCGATGTGCTCTTCGGTGACCATGGGATCGCCCAGCTTGTCGTCCTTGTAGCAATACTCGACGATCGGGCGGGGCAGCGCCATGCCCTCCTCGAGGCCGAGACGCGTCGCCAGCGACCCGGCGGCGTAGTTGCGGACGATGATTTCCAGCGGGATGATCTCGCAGGCGCGGCACAGCTGCTCACGCATGTTGAGCCGCTTGATGAAGTGCGTGGGCACCCCGATGTTGTTCAGCCCGGTCATGAAGAACTCGGACAGACGGTTGTTCAGAACGCCCTTGCCTTCGATGGTCGCCTTTTTCTGGGCGTTGAATGCCGTGGCGTCGTCCTTGAAATATTGCACGATGGTCCCGGGCTCCGGGCCCTCGTAGAGGATCTTCGCCTTGCCTTCGTAGATTTTCTTGCGCCGTGCCATGGCCTGTCCTTTGCGGAAGCGGGTTGAGTCCCGCCGCTCGCGCCCTCTTACGTCATGGGAGCCATTGTCGCAAGCGGCGCAGGGCACTTGCGGAATGTGTCCTGCGGCGGCATACAAATATTGAGTTAACTTTAGCCGGGGGATCTGCCCATGACCACCTTCGACGAACGTGAAAGCGCTTTTGAAAACAAGTTCGCGCATGACGCGGAAATGCAGTTCCGTGCGGAAGCCCGCCGGAACAAGCTGACCGGGCTCTGGGCCGCGGACCTGCTCGGCAAGACCGGCGACGCCGCCGACGCCTATGCCAAGGAAGTGGTGAAGGCCGACTTCGAGGAGCCGGGCGAGGAGGACGTGGTCCGCAAGCTCGTGGCGGACCTCGACGGCAAGGCCGACGAGGCCACCATTCGCGCCAAGCTGGTCGAGAAGATGGCCGAGGCAAAGGCCCAGCTTCTCGAGGAAATCTGAGCCGGAGACCGGCCCGCAGCGGGTGCGCCGCCATGGCGCCCCCCGACAGACAGATTGAAACGCGCCGCCAACAGCGGCGCGTTTTTCTTTGCCCCATGTGCCCCCCGCCCCGGATGTCCCCGCCTCGAGCGCTTGACCGGCAGCGGCATGCGCTACAGCCCCTGCCAGCACCTGACACAGCATCCTGCCTCTACGTTCAGACCCACCGCCGTCTGGCGGTGAAGGCCTGCGCCCCCCGGCCCCACGCAAGCTTTCGTTAGCACCTCCCGCCGTAAGGTCGCGGCGGTGGGGGCTTCCGGCATTCGGAGGACTGGGATCTTGAAAGGCTTTGACCTGGCGCGGGCGCAGGCCCGTGGCCTGATGCGTTCGGCCGTGCCGCTGATGGCGGGGGCGGTCTGCCTCGTGCTGCTTGCAGGGCGTCTGAAGGGAATCGATCTGGCTCTGGTGCGCGACGGCGTCGGACAGGTCAGCTCCGCGCAGTGGCTGGCTGCTTCAGGGGCCACGGCGCTCAGCTTCTGGGCCCTCGGACGCTATGACCTCGTCATGCACCGGCACCTGCGCACCGGCCTGCCGGCCCGGCAGGCGGAACGCGCGGGCATGGCCGCGATTGCCCTCAGCCAGGTGCTCGGCCTCGGGATGGTGACCGGCGCGCTCGCCCGCTGGCGGATGCTGGAGGGCCTCGGCCCGCTCGGCGCGGCACGGGTGACGGCGGCGGTCTCGCTCTCCTTCCTCGCCGCATGGGGCGTGCTGGCGGTGCTTGCCTGCCTGCTGCTGCCGGGCGGCCCGGCCCTGCCCGTCCCGCTGACCCTCGCGGTGCTGGGGGCAGCGTTGGCCTTGGCGGCCCTCGCCCTCTGGCGTCCTGTGCTGCGGCTCGCCCGCTGGCAACTGCGCCTGCCCTCGCTGCCCGCCATGGCGGCGATCGGGCTTTATACGCTGATCGACACCACTGCCGCCGCCGCCGCGCTGCACGTGCTGCTGCCGGCCGAGGTCTCGCTGGGCTTCGAGGTGCTGCTGCCGGTCTACCTGCTGGCGCTTGGCGCGGGGCTCTTCACCTCCACCCCCGGCGGGGTCGGCCCCTTCGAGCTGGCCCTGCTGGCGCTGCTGCCCGCCGTCCCGGTGGAGCCGCTGCTGGCCACCGTCGTCTGCTACCGGATCGTCTATTACGCGCTGCCCGCCTTGCTGGCCCTGCCCCTGCTGGCGCGGCCCCGGCGCGGGCACCAGCACGCTACGACGGCGCTGCCGCCAGTGCCTGAGGCGCTGCTGAAGGTGGCGGCCCGTTCCGAATCGGCGCTCGCGCGGCAGAACGGCGGGCGGCTCCTGCGGGCGGGCGACGCCGCCGCCCTGGTGGTGGAGACGGGCCAGACGCTGACGCTGCTCTTCGATCCGCTGACCGACGGGCTGCGCCCGCTGCTGCCCGCCCTCAGCCGCGCCGCGCGACAGGCGAACCGGCTGCCCTGTCTCTACAAATGCGCCGCCCCGACGGCGCTGGAGGCCCGCGCCGCCGGATGGCACGTCCTGCGCGTGGCGGACGAGGCGCTGCTCGATCCCGTGCGGTTCGACCTTTCCGGCCCGCGCCACCGCCAGCTGCGCCGCAAGCTGCGACATGCCGAGAAGGCCGGGATCGAGATCACCGCCTTGCCCCCCGGCAGCCTGCTGCCGCTGGCCGAGCTTGCCGCGCTCGACACGGCGTGGTGCGCCAATCATGGCGGGGCGCGGGGCTTCTCCACCGGGCGCTACAGCGCGCAACATGTTGCCCGGCAATGGATCTACCTCGCCCGGCAAGGCGGCCGCGCGGTGGCCTTCATGACCTTCCACGGCAGCCGGCAGGAACGCGCCCTTGACCTGATGCGCTATCTCCCCGGCCTGCCGGACGGGACGATGCATGCCCTCGTCTGCGCCGCCCTTGAAGAGGCCCGCCGCGACGCCTGCCCCCGGCTCTCCCTCTCGGCCATGCCCGCGCTCTGCACCGAGGGGCCGCTACTGACCCGCGCCCGGGCGCAGGCCGCCCGCTGGCAGGGCGGCGCCGGGCTGACCCGGTTCAAGGAGAGCTTCGGCCCGACCCGCGCCCCGCTCTATGCCGCGGCGCCCAGCCGGGCGGCCCTGGCCCTGGGCCTCGCGGATATCGCCCTCACCATCCGGGGCGCGGGACAGGCCGCCATTCACAGCGCGGCGACCGCGCCCTATGAGGAAGGGACATTTGCCCCTGCCTCCGGGATGTGACAGGAGGGGGTGGCTAAAAGCTCAGGGGAGCGAGACCATGACCAACGCCCTTTCCCGCCTTCTTGAAACCCGCGACTGGCTGCTGGCCGACGGGGCCACGGGGACGAACCTCTTCAACATGGGCCTCAGCTCGGGCGATGCGCCGGAGCTGTGGAACGTCGAGGAGCCCGAGAAGATCCGCACGCTCTATCGCGGCGCGGTGAACGCGGGCTCCGACCTCTTCCTGACCAATTCCTTCGGCGGCAATGCCAGCCGGCTGAAGCTGCACGGCGCCGAGAAGCGCGCCCGCGAGCTGTCGCGCATCTCGGCCGAACTGGGCCGCGAGGTGGCCGATGCGGCGGGCCGCCCGGTGATCGTCGCGGGCTCCGTCGGGCCGACGGGCGAGATCATGGCCCCCATGGGCAGCCTCACCCACGCGGCGGCGGTGGAGATCTTCCACGAGCAGGCCGAGGGGCTGAAGGAAGGCGGGGCCGATGTGCTCTGGCTGGAAACGATCTCGGCCATCGAGGAATACAAGGCCGCGGCCGAGGCCTTTGCCCTCGCGGACATGCCGTGGTGCGGGACCATGTCCTTCGACACCGCGGGCCGCACGATGATGGGCGTGACCTCCGCCGACATGGTGACCATGGTCGAGAAGCTGCCAAACCCGCCGCTGGCCTTCGGGGCGAACTGCGGCGTCGGGGCCTCGGACCTGCTGCGCACGGTGCTGGGCTTTGCCGCGCAGGGCACCGAGCGGCCGATCATCGCCAAGGGCAATGCCGGCATCCCGAAATACCACGACGGCCATATCCATTACGACGGCACGCCCGAGCTGATGGCGGAATACGCCTGCCTCGCGCGGGACGCGGGCGCCACGATCATCGGCGGCTGCTGCGGCACGATGCCCGAGCATCTGGAGAAGATGAAGGAGGCGCTGGAGACCCGCCCGCGCGGCCCGCGCCCCACGCTGGAGGAGATTGCGGAGAAGATGGGCGGTTTCTCCTCGGCCTCGGATGGCACCGGAGACGACGGCGCCGCCCCTCGCCGCCGCTCGCGCCGGAGAGGGTGAGGAACGGGGCGCAAGCCCTTGGGATGATGGGAGACCCGTCGGCGAGAGCTGGCGGGTTTTTCTGTTTCTCGGGCCACGGCAAGCGTGGGTCCGGACGGAAAGGGGCGCACTGAAGGCATCTTGAAGAGTGCGTAACTGACACTCAAGGACCCACCCGATCCGGTGGTCGAAATCCGACCTCTCGATCCACCACGCAGGGCAGCGCCGTCCCGCGGGGTGCCGCATAAGCGCCGCCCCAGGGGGGCGGGTCGGCGCTGCCCGGCCTCTCGGCCGGGCGGGTGGTAGATGGAAAGGAAGACGCCCAATCAGCAGCGCTTGAGAGAGTTCGTTGAGGGACTGCCGGATGGGAGGCATGGGCGACTATCGAAGGGGCCATGCGCGCGGCGAAACAGACAGCGTCACAGATGCCAGTCGCGAGCACGCCGTGCCGGACACGCAGGCCTCACCAGAGGCTCCTTTAATGCTCAACCCTCCCGGCTGTTTCTCAGAAATCTCCCCCGCGTCATCGAAGACGGGAGCAAACGGCCAACCAACCACCCCCCTACCCAAACAAATCCATCTGGTCCCCGGCCCGAGGCGGCACCCTGAACAGGTCACTCCGCAACTCCGGCTGCGCGGTGTCCAGCCCCAGCCGCTTCACCGCCAGCTTGAACCTCTTGCCGATCATCTCGGCATAGGGTCCGGTGCCCCGCATCCTCCGGCCCCATTGCGCGTCGTAGTCCTGACCGCCGTGCATCTCGCGGACCCGCGACATGACCCGCGCGGCACGGTCCGGGAAGCGCTCCTCCAGCCATTCCACGAAAAGCGGCGAGACCTCCCGCGGCAGGCGCAGCATGATCCAGCTCGCCGCCGTGGCGCCCGCGTCGGCGCCCGCTTCCAGCAGCGCCTCCAGCTCGTGATCCGTGAGGCCCGGCACCACGGGCGAGGTCATGACCCGCACCGGCACGCCCGCCTCCGCCAGCCCCCGGATCACCGCAAGGCGCTGCTGCGGCCCGGGCACCCGGGGCTCCATCGCGCGCGACACCGCCGGGTCCAGAGTGGTCAGCGAGAGCCCCACCCGCACCAGCCCCTGCGCGGCCATCTCCGACAGCAGGTCGAGGTCGCGCAGGATCAGCGTCCCCTTGGTCACGATCGCCACCGGGTGGCGGAAATCGCGCAGCACCTCGAGGCAGGCGCGCATCACGCCGTGACGTTTCTCGATCGGCTGGTAGGGATCGGTATTGGTGCCGATGGCGATGGGCGCCACGCGGTATTTCTTCGCCGACAGCTCCCGCGCCAGCACTTCGGGCGCCTCGGGGCGGGCCACGAGGCGGGTTTCAAAGTCGAGCCCCGGCGACAGGCCGAGGTAGGCATGGCTGGGCCGGGCAAAGCAGTAGATGCAGCCGTGTTCGCAGCCACGATAGGGGTTGATCGACCGGTCGAAGGGCAGATCGGGCGAGCGGTTGTAGGTGATCAGGCTGCGCGGCGCCTCCAGCGTCACCTCGGTGCGCAGGACCGGCAGCTCCTCCTCGATCTCCCAGCCGTCGTGCACCGCCTCGCGCTGCTGGCCCTCGAAACGGCCGGTGGCATTGCTGACAGCCCCCCGGCCCCTGCGCCGTTCGGGCGCAAGCCGGCTGGTGCCTTCGGGGGCGGCGGGATCGGGGGCGAGTCTCATGGCGGCAGGATGGAACATATAGAGAACACGCGCAAGCGGGGACCGCGCCGCGGACAGCAATCCGCGATGCCAAACCGTGGGATTTCCTGCTATAGGTCGGGGATGGAACGCGCCATGTCGCAATCCGGACAGTCGGCCCCGGCCGTTTGGCTATTGGCTGGGAAGATAGACCCCGCCCCGCCACAGGGGCCCAGGCAAGAGGTGACCCATGTCGGAAAACGAAGACGACATCATCCTGTCGGAACTCGATGACGAGGAACTTGTCCAGCAGATGATGGACGACCTCTACGACGGCCTCAAGGAAGAGATCGAAGAGGGTGTGAACATCCTGCTGGAGCGCGGCTGGGAGCCTTACCGCGTCCTGACCGAGCCTCTCGTGGGCGGCATGACCATCGTCGGCCATGACTTCCGCGATGGCATCCTCTTCGTGCCGGAAGTGCTGCTGGCCGCGGGTGCCATGAAGGGCGGGATGGCGATCCTCAAGCCGCTACTGGTTGAAACCGGCGCCCCGAAACAGGGCAAGATGGTCATCGGCACCGTGAAGGGCGACATCCACGACATCGGCAAGAACCTCGTCGCCATGATGATGGAGGGTGCGGGCTTCGAGATCGTCGATCTGGGGATCAACAACCCGGTCGAGGAATACCTCGACGCGATCCGCCGCGAGGAGGCCGACATCCTCGGCATGTCCGCGCTGCTGACCACCACGATGCCCTACATGAAGGTCGTGATCGACACGATGAAGGAACAGGGCATCCGCGACGATTACATCGTGCTGGTGGGCGGTGCCCCCCTGAACGAGGAATTCGGCCGCGCCATCGGCGCCGATGCCTATTGCCGGGATGCCGCCGTCGCGGTGGAAACCGCCAAGACCTTCATCGCGCGCAAGCACAATCAGGGCGTGGCCTCCTGAGGCCGGGGGCGGCATGACGCGGCCCCTGCCCGACGCGCCGGACGATGGCTTGACCAGCGCTAAGTCCAGCGCCCAGCCCGACGTCTTACCTGATGCGCAGTCACTCGACCTGCGGACACTGACCGATACGGGCCTGCCTGCCAGCGGGCGGGGTCGTATCCTGCTTCTGGCCTGCGGGGCGCTCGCCCGCGAGGTGCTGGCGCTGATCCGCCTGAATGGCTGGAGCCTCTTCGACCTGCAGTGCCTGCCCGCCATCCTGCACAACACCCCCGAGAAGATCACCGCCGCCGTGCGCGAGGCCGTCGAGGCCGCCCGGGCGGACTACGAGGATGTCTTCGTGCTCTACGGCGATTGCGGCACCGGCGGGCTGCTGGAGGCGGAATGTGCCCGCCTCGGCGTCTCCATGCTGCCCGGCGCCCATTGCTACGCCTTCTTCGACGGGGTCGAGGCCTTTGCCGCCCGGGACGAGATCACATCGTTCTACCTCACCGATTTCCTCGCCCGGCAGTTCGATGCCTTCGTCTGGGAGCCACTCGGGCTCGACCGGCATCCGCAGTTGCTGCCGATGTACTTCGGCCATTACGAGCGGTTGGTCTACCTCGCCCAGACCGAGGATCCCGCGCTGACCGCCCGGGCCGAGGCCGCCGCCGCCCGGCTCGGCCTTGCATTCACCCGCCGTTTCACGGGATATGGCGACCTTGCCACAGCCCTTGAACGGATTGCCTCGTGACCGCTGAAGCCCCTGATCGTTCCCCTGACCGTCTGGCCACCGATTGCTCGAAATGCGCGGCACTCTGCTGCCTCGCGCTTGCCTTCGACAAGGGCAAGGACTTCGCCTTCGACAAGAACCCGGGCGAGCCCTGCCGGAACCTGAAGGGGCATCTGTGTTCCATCCACGACAGCCTGACGGACAAGGGGTTCAAGGGCTGCGTCGCCTACGATTGCCTCGGCGCGGGCAACCGCGTGGTGCAGGAGGTCTTCGGCGGGCGGTCGTGGCAGAAGGACCCGATGCTGACGCGCCCGATGATGGAGGCTTTCTCGGGCATGCGGGAGGTGCACAAGCGCATCGACCTGCTGCGCGCGGCGGAGGCGCTGCCGCTCTCGAAGCAGCATGACCAGACGCGGCGGGAGTACCTCGCGCGGCTGGAGCAATACACCTGGAGCGGGCAGGAGCTGAACGATTTCGAGGTCGGGCTGGCGCTGGAGATCGACCTCTTCTTCCACGGCTTGCGGGGGTATGTGAGCCGGTGAGGACGTGCCGTCACTGGCGACACATCCGCCGTCTTCAAACGTGACCGCCGGGACCGACACCGGCCCTAACAGACGCTCTTTGCAACGCTGCGATCCACCACATAGGGCAGCGCCGTCCCGCGGGGTGGCGCACTAGCGCCGCCCCAGGGGGGCGGGTCGGCGCTGCCCGGCCTCTCGGCCGGGCGGGTGGTGCATGGAGAGTGCGGCGCTTGTGGGCTCAGGTCTGAGAGGCGCATGAATGTGCAACGTGGCTCGGGACTACAGAGCCACAGCGAGACCTCTACCGAAGCCGCGCCACTACCACGCCCCGCCTCACGCCGCTTCGGCCGCGACCTTCCGCACCCGTTCGATCATCGCGCGCAGCCCGTTCGAGCGCTGCGCCGAGAGGTGGTCCTGCAGCGACAGCCGCGCCAGTTCCCCGGCCGCATCGACCTTGCCCACCTCGCCCACCGGCAGCCCGTTGTAGAGCGCGCGCAGCACCGCGATCAGACCGCGCACGATCATCGCGTCGCTTTCGCCGTCGAAGCGGAAGACACCGTCCTCGATCACCGGGTGCAGCCAGACCTGGCTGGCGCAGCCATCGACCTTGGTGGCGGGCACCTTCAGCGCGTCGGGCAGCGGGTCCATCGCCTTGCCCATGTCGATCACGTGCCGGTAGCGGGTCTCCCAATCCTCAAGGAATTCGAAATCCGCGACAATGTCCTCAAAGGCTTCCTGCGCCATGGTTCTCTCCGCTGTCTCTTGCCTTTCACCTAGGCCCTCGCCGCCCGAAGGTCCAGAGCACAGGGCCAGCACCCCACCCCCGGGGCTTGGCGCTTTTCAAGCCCGGCCCGATAAGGTAACCGGGAGGAAATCATCAGAAGGTCCCGACATGCGCAAGCTCCTGTCCCTCGTCCTGATCTCTGCCCTGGCCGTCTCGGCCTGCGGGCGCAACCGCGCGCCGGCCCCCGCGCCCAACGGTGAGACCAACGACCTGATCCCGGAGCGCTCGGCCATCGGCCTCGGCAACCTGAAGGACTACCAGGCGCGCTACTTCGGCGTCCCGGTCGAAAAGATCCTCGATGCCAAGCTGGAGCGCACGCCCACCGGCGGCATTCTCACCGTGACCGCGCAATCCTCGACCCAGGGCGACCACGACCTGCGCCTGATCCCCGACACCGAAGACGGCAGCCCGGTGGACGGCGTTCTGCGCCTGACCCTCGTGGCCGAGAAGCTGGAACGCGCGCCCGTCGGCACCGCCGCCAGCCGCACCATGCGCAAGGCGCTGTTCTTCACCAATGCCGAGCTTGTCCCGATCCGCCGGATCGAAGTGCTGGGCGCCACGAATTCGGCCGCGATCAGCCGCTGATCCCCCCGCCACCGATGCACGAAGGGCCGCCCCTCGGGGCGGCCCTTTCGCGTTGTCAGAAGACCCATGTCCGGCACAGCCTGCGCCGGGTCCCTTCGCGGCCCGTTGATCAGGCGAGTTCGATGATCTCGACATTCGGGCCCTTGGCCGCAAGCGCGATCTTTCCATCGCAGAGCCGCAGCGCATCCTCGCCAAAGACGTCACGCCGCCAGCCGCTGAGGGCCGGCAGGTCGCGCATCCCGGCGGCGATGGCATCGAGGTCCGCCGCGGGGGCGATCAGCCGCGAGGCGACGCCCGCCTGCTCCGACTTGGCCTTCAGCAGCACGCGCAGCAGATCGGCCAGCGCCGGGTTCACCTGCATCTTCTCGCGCGAGGTATCGACCTCGGGCAGCTTGTCCGCGGGGCAGTCCATGCCCGCCTTCACCGCGGCGAGGATGCCATCCGCGATCTCGCCCTTGCGGGCCTCGCGCAGCAGCAGCCGGGACCGGGCGAGGTCCTTCATGTCCTTGGGCTTGGTCGAGGCCAGCTCCACCAGCGCGTCATCCTTGTAGACCCGGCTGCGGGGCACGTTGCGCTCCTGCGCGTAGGCCTCGCGGAACTTGGCCAGCTCGCGCAGCACCGCCAGGAACTTGCCCGAGGTGGTGCGGGTGCGTACGCGCTGCCACGCCTCTTCGGGGCGGACCTGATAGGTCTCGGGATCGGAGAGGATGCGCAGCTCCTCGGCCACCCACTTCTCGCGCTTGGCGCGGGCGATGTCGCGGGCCAGCCGTTCGTAGATCACCCGCAGGTGGGTCACGTCGGCGATGGCATAGGTCTTTTGCGCATCGGTCAGCGGGCGGCGCGACCAGTCGGTGAAGCGCGAGGACTTGTCGAGCGCCTCCTTGGCGATCTTGCGCACCAGCGTCTCGTAGCCGACCTGTTCACCAAAGCCGCAGACCATCGCGGCGACCTGCGTGTCGAAGAGCGGCTCGGGGATGACGCCCGCGTCGACGAAGAAGATCTCCAGATCCTGACGCGCGGCGTGGAAGACCTTCACCACGGCGGTGTTGCGGAAGAGCTCGTAAAGCGGCTCAAGCGAGAGCCCCTCGGCCAGCGGATCGACCAGAACGGCGTCGGGCCCCTCGCCCGCCTGTTCCACCGGCAGGGCCAGCTGCACGAGGCAAAGCTGGGAGTAATAGGTCCGCTCGCGCAGGAACTCGGTATCGACCGTGACATAGGTGCAGTTGGCTGCCCGTTGGCAGAAAGCGGAAAGGTCGTCGGTCGTGGTGATTGTTATCATAATTGGGCCATGTTTGCCTGCATGCGGTTGCACAGGGATAGGCAAAACCGGGGGAAATGAAAAGGAGCCGAGCCGGATTCTCCGTGGACTGGCGGCATCACTGCCACCGGATGAGGCGACACATTCACAAATGTGATGCGAGACAATTCAAACATTCATTTTCGGAATGAAAGCGCAGGCCGTATATGAGGATCATTCCCTCAAAGGAGGCTCCCCATGACGACTCTCGACCTGAATATCCCCGCAGAAGCGATCTCCCGCGCCCGGCACGACGGGTCGGTGATCGCCTCCACCCTTGCCGCCGTGCTGCTGCTGGCCCTGCTGGGGCTGCCCGCCCTGTTGGCCGGGCCCGACAGCCGCGCGCCGGAACACTGGAACGGCAATTCCGCGGGCGCCCTCAGCGCGCGGTAAGCCGGACCTGCACAGCAGACCTGACTGGCAGAACGACAACGGGGGCCCATGGCCCCCGTTTCGCTGTTCAGTCTCTGGCGCCCGTCAGCCCCGGCTCACGAGAGGGTCAGCATCTCGCGGTTGCCGGCGGCAAAGCGGCGCAGCACGGCCGGGTAGAGCTTGTGCTCCATCGTCAGCACCCGCGCGGCCAGCACATCGGGTGTATCGCCCGGCTCGACCGGCACCCGCGCCTGTCCGAGGATCGGACCGTCGTCGAGGTTGGGCGTCACCTCATGCACGGTGCAGCCTGCCTCGGCATCGCCTGCTTCCAGCGCGCGGGCGTGGGTGTGCAGCCCCTTGTACTTGGGCAGCAGCGAGGGGTGGATGTTCAGCATCCGGCCCGTCCATTGCGACACGAAGCCCTCGGTCAGGATGCGCATGAACCCCGCAAGGCAGAGGATATCCGGCTGATAGGGCGCGATCACCTCCATCAGCGCGGCCTCGAAGGCGGCGCGGTCGCCCTTGAAGGGGCGGTGATCCACGGCGGCCACCTCGACCCCCATGGCGCGGGCCTTGGCAAGGCCGCCCGCCTGCGGGTCGTTGGAGAGCACGAGGCAGGGCCGCGCCGGGTGATCACCCTGCATCGACTCGACCAGTTTCACCATGTTCGAGCCGCCCCCCGACAGGAGGATGGCGACCCGCTTCGTCTCGGCTTGGGTCAAGAGAGCGTGCCCGTGTAGGAAACGCCTTCGCCGTCCGTCACGGTGCCGAGGCGGAAGACGGTTTCGCCCTCGCCTTCCAGCAGCGTGGTCAGGGCCTCGGCCTGATCGGCCGCCACGACGACGACCATGCCGATGCCGCAGTTGAAGGTCTTGAGCAGGTCTGCCTGATCGGTGCCGCCCTGCGCGCGCAGCCACTGGAAGACCGGCGGCAGCGACCATGCGGAGAGGTCGATCTCGGCGCCGAAGCCCTCGATGACGCGCGGCAGGTTCTCGGTCAGGCCGCCGCCGGTGATATGGGCAAGCGCATGGACACCGCCTGCGCGCACGGCGGCAAGCGCCGGCTTCACGTAAAGACGGGTCGGCGTCAGCAGCGCCTCGCCGAGGGTGCCCTCGCCGAAGGGGCAGGCCGCGTCCCAGCCAAGGCCCGAGACCTCGACCACCTTGCGGACCAGCGAATAGCCGTTGGAATGCACCCCGTCCGAGGCGAGGCCCAGCAGGACATCGCCCGCCTGCACGCCTTCGGGCAGCGCGGTGCCGCGCTCCATCGCGCCGACGGCAAAGCCTGCGAGGTCGAAATCGCCCGCCGGGTACATGCCCGGCATCTCGGCGGTTTCGCCGCCGATCAGCGCACAGCCCGAGCGGTAGCAGCCCTCGGCGATGCCTTCCACCACGCGGGCGGCAGCATCGACCGACAGCTTGCCGGTGGCGAAATAGTCGAGGAAGAAGAGCGGCTCGGCGCCCTGGCAGACGAGGTCGTTCACGCACATGGCGACCAGGTCGATGCCCACGCCGTCCACGAGGCCGGTGTCGATGGCGATGCGCAGCTTGGTGCCCACGCCGTCGGTGGCCGCCACGAGGATCGGGTCCTGATACCCGGCAGCCTTCAGGTCGAAGAGCGCGCCGAAGCCGCCCAGGCCCGACATGACGCCGGACCGGCTGGTCCGCTTCGCCGCCGGCTTGATCCGTTCGACCAGCTCATTGCCCGCGTCGATGTCCACGCCGGCATCGGCATAGGTGATCCCGTTGGGTTTCCCGCTCATGCGCACTCTCCTGATGATGGCGCCCCCGATAGAGCAATGCGGCGCGGCTGTCCACGGGGCAAGCGGGCCGAAACCACAGGTTTCAGCCAGAGTTTCGCCCTGCCCGTCTCCGGCCCGCCGGGTTTTCCGGGGCGCAGGCCCGTTGCGACGCCTCCGCCCCGTCCCCGCGGCGGGGGTGACGCCTCAGTCCGGCACGAAGCGGTAGCCGAGGGGAGCTGCCTCCACCCGGCCCACGGCGGGGAAGTCGAGGTGCATGCCAACCACCCGTTCGCCGCTGCGCGCCTGCTGCTCCAGCAGGGCCTGCCGGGTCGCCCGCGCCTGATCGGCATTGAGGTCATAGACCACGCTCCACTCCGGCAGGGCGAGCTGGAAGCGCTGCGAATGCACCACGTCGGCGAGGATCAGGAGGCTGTCCTCCCCGCGCTGCAGGCGGAAGCCGGAATGACCCGGCGTGTGGCCCGGCAGCGGCACATGGGTCAGACCGGGCAGGACCTCCTCGCCCTCCTCCAGCAGCCGGACGCCTTCGGCATAGGGCAACAGCGTGGTGCGGACATAGAGGCGCGAGCTGCGCGAGCCTTCGCTGAGGGCCTCCAGCAGCGCGTCGTCATGCACCATCTCCCAGTCGGTGCGGCTGAGCACGAGGGTGGCGTTCGGGAACCGCGCCCCGCCCGCATCATCCAGCAGCGCGCCGACGTGATCGCCGTGGGGATGCGTCAGCAGGACCGTCGTGATCTGCTCCGGCGTCACGCCCGCCTCCTCCAGCGCCTCGGGCGTGAAGCCCGCGTTGGGGCTGCGGCCCGGAGGATTGCCCGCGTCAATCAGGATCACCTGCCCCTCCAGCTCGACCAGACAGGCGTTGATGTCGAACTTCAGCGGCTCCTCGGCCCGCGTGCCCGTCTGGGCATCCGCCTTTGCCGCAAGCGCGACATCATAGGAGAGCAGCACCGCCTCGGCCTGCGGGTACATGGCGCCGTCGTGGAGAACGGTCAGGGCTGCGTCGCCGACGGGCACGCGGTGAATACGTGTCATGAGGGGCCTCCTTGGCTGGCGCCAAACAAGCAGCCCCGTGGCCCGGATGCAATCCACGACACCGTGCAGTGGCGCGCATGCTTGACCCTTCCGGCGCAGATCGCGATAACAGCCCCGGACGGGCCTGTAGCTCAACGGTTAGAGCAGAGCGCTCATAACGCTTTGGTTGCGGGTTCAAATCCTGCCGGGCCTACCACCCTTCCGTCCCGATGCCCCAGTCTGCCCCAGGCGCCCTGATCCGCAAGACGTTCGACGTTGCCCCGCGCGGGTCTTCCTGAACAGCACCGGGACTGAAGACCGAGGCCTCCCCCCGGCGCTGCCACGCCACGTGTGCCGTGGAACAGGGACGCCACTGCGCAAGCGCTTTCTGCCCCCGGCCTTCGGCGCCATTGCGCGCAATATCAGGCCGGCGTGCGGGTTCTCGCCACTCGATCGGGCTATTCTGCAACGATTCATGTGCCTTGCGCCGTTGCAGCATGCGAACGCCATAATTGAACCCGAGTTGCATGGCCCTGTGGTACGCACTGACTCGCCCCCCATCCTCCGTGGCCGCCCCTGCCCGGTCTTCCCTCTCCCAAGGACCTGAAATGAAATACGCCCGTCTCGTCATCGGCTTCATCGTAATCTTCGCCGCCATCTGGATCATCGTCGGCGAGCAGATGTCGGGGGCCAGTGCGGATGCCGTGGTGAATGCCCCGGTCGTGACTGTCCGGTCGGATGTCGCCGGGACGCTGGACATGCCCCAGCGGGCCTATGGGTCGCGCATCGCACAGGGCGAAGTTCTGGCGACGGTGACGGACGAACTGGTGGATACGGTCCGACTGAATGACCTGATCATGGAGCAGGACCTCGCCCGGGCCGAGGCCGCGCGCCTCTCTGCCGATATCGACGCGACGCAGGCCGTGCTGACCGACCTGCGCGCACGAACCGATGTCTTCCGCAGCAACCGGCTGGACGAACTGCGCACGCGGCTGGATCACGCCCGTGTCCGTCTCCAGCTGCTGGAAGGCGGCGATTTCCCCGACGGGACGGACCAGCGGCTGATCGACGGTCTGGACGACCTGCAAGACCGGCTGCCGGGCGAGCCGCTTGTGGATGCGCTGGTGCTCGATCACGCCCGTGAGCGGGTCGAGGTGCTGCAGATCGCGCTGCGTGCCGCCGAGGCGGGCGTCTTCCTTGGCGACGGTTACAACGACAGCCCCAATGCGGAGCAGCGGGCCACCGAACTCGACAGCGTGCTTGCGGACCAGCAGAACGCCCTGACCGAGGCAGAGGGCCGCGTGGATGCGATCCAATCCCGGATCGACCGCGAGCGGGTGCGCGTCAATGCCCTCAGAGGGGGCGAGATGGCCGCGCCGGTCAATGGCCTCTATTGGGACATCCTGCAGGCCGATGGCGTGACGGTGCAACGCGGCGATCCTCTCCTGCGTCTGGTGAACTGCGACGAGGCGATGGTGACACTGTCGGTGACCGAGCGGGTCTACAACGATCTGAGGATCGGACAGGCCGCCACCTTCCGACTGGAAGGCCAGTCCGAGCTTTTCGATGCGACGGTCGCCCGGTTGGCCGGTTCGGGCGCCGCGACGGTCTACGAACATCTGGCCGTCGCCCCGAGCCAGAAACATCTGGAGCGCTACGACGTGATGCTGCAGGTCCCCGGCCTTGCCGCCGACCCCGAGGCCGGGTGCCTCATCGGGCAGACCGGTCGCGCCTTCTTCGACCGCCGGCCGCTCGACCTGTTCCGCGGCTGACATGCTTGAATTTCCGCATCTGGGCGGGCTCGGATCGAGCATCATCCACCTCTGGCTGATCACCGGGGTGGCGCTGATCCTGCCCTCGGTCGTCGACCGGACCAACAACCGCCACCGCGCGGTGCTCTTCGTGATCGCCTTCCTGTTTGCCCTGCGCTACGCGTGGTGGCGTCTGAGCGAGACCTTGGCGCCGGTGGGGCTGACGGTCGACTTCGTCGCCTCCACCTCCCTCTTCGCGCTCGAGATGCTGGCCCTCGTCGGGTCTCTCAGCGCCTTTGTCATCATGTCGCGCGTCAAGCTGCGCAGCGACGAGGCGACGGATCACGAAGGGTGGTGGAGCGGGCCGGAACCGAAGGTCGCCATCCTGATCGCCACCTACAACGAGGATCGCGATGTCCTCGAACGGACGATCGTCGGCTCTCGCTCGCTCAGGCACCAGAACAAGGAGGTGATCGTCCTCGACGACAGCCGCCGCGACTGGCTGAGGGACTTCTGCGCCGAGCTTGGCGTGCGCTACATGCGCCGCCCCGACAACAAGGGCGCCAAGGCCGGCAACATCAACCACGCGCTCACGCGGCTGGCCGAAGACCCGGTGCCACCGGATTTCGTTGCCGTGCTCGACGCCGATTTCGTGCCGCACCGGGGCTTCCTGTCGCGCACGCTCGCGCTCTTCCACGACCCCGCGGTCGGGCTGGTCCAGACCCCGCAGCACTTCTTCAACCCGGATCCGATCCAGCACAATTTCGGGCTCAGCCGCTCCTACCCTGACGAACAGCGGTTCTTCTTCGACCACATGCAGCCATCGCGCGACGGCTGGGGCATTGCCTTCTGTTGCGGCACCTCCTCGGTCTGCCGGGTCGCGGCGCTCGAGGACATCGGCGGCTTTCCGACCGAGAGCGTGACCGAGGATTTCCTGCTGACGCTCTCGCTGCAGAATCAGGGCTGGCGCACCGTCTACCTCGCCGAACCGCTGACCGAGGGCCTCGCCCCCGAGGGGCTGAAGGAATACGTCACGCAGCGCGCCCGCTGGTGCCTCGGGCTGATGCAGATCGCGCGGTCCTCGCTCGGTCCCTTTGCGCAGAACAACCTGCGCCTGCGCGACAGGTGGAGCGTGGTCGACTCGGTCTTCTACTGGCTGACAACCTTCCCGTTCCGCATCGCGTCGATCTTCTTCCCGCTGCTCTACTGGTACTTCAACATCACCGTCGTCGACGCGCGGCTGCCGGACGTGATCAGCTATTTCGGCTGTTACTACGTCTGGTTCCTCGTCGTGCTGAACATCCTCAGCCGGGGGATGATCGTGCCGATCCTGAACGACGTCAGCCAGTTGATCGGCGCGATCCCGATCAGCCGCGCGGCCTTCACCGGCCTCTTCCGGCCACATGGCCACCCCTTCTCGGTCACGGCCAAGGGCGGTGACCGGTCCCGCGTCGTCGTGCAGTGGCGGATGATGATGCCGTTCCTGCTGACCTTCGCCGTGACCTTCGCGGGCCTCTGGCTGGGCATCGCCTCGGATGCCTTTGCCTTCAACGATGCCGGCGACGGGAAATGGGTGATCCTGTTCTGGACGCTCTACAACCTTGTCGTACTGGGGGCCACGGCACTGGCCTGCATCGAGCTGCCGCGCGCCGAGATCCATGTCGCCGACAGGCCCGAGCGCGTGACCTTCCGCGCCGACGGCGTCGAGTGGTACCTGTGGATCACCTCGCTGACGATGGACACGGTGCGGCTGCGTGGTGCGGTCTTCCCGGCCGAAACCCGCGGCACCCTCGAACTGGAGGGCGTTCCGGGCGAGGTCGCGGCCTATGTCATCACGCCCACGGTGGACGGCGCCCGGGTCCAGCTGCTGCCGAACGCGGCGCAGCGCGATGCCTTCTTCGTGCGGTTCTACGCCGAGGGCAACGCACCCGGTGTGGCCAACGTCCGGGCCTCGGCCCTGCTGGGCGACCTGATGGAACGCTTCTCGGTCAGGAGCCGCTGATCTTGCGGCGGGCCTGAAGACGGGCGAGTGCCGCCGACAATTGGGCGGCCTCGCGCGTCGAATTCCGTTCCCGGGGATAGGCATCCTCGCCCGCGGCAAGCTGCGTCGCGCTGTCGACGAGTGCGTCGATGGGACGGATGAAGATCAGTACGAAGAGGAAGGTCAGGAGCGCCAGCACGGCGAGCGCCAGTGCCGCGGCCAGCGCCGCCGATCCGACGAGGCTGTGCAGGCCCGCCTGGAAGGTCCCGGCGTCGAGCCGGCCCGCAAGCCGCCAGCCGAAGTTGGGCAGGTCCGCGTAGGACAGGTTCGGCACCAGCGTCGTGAAATACTCCCGCCCGTCGGACCATTCGGCGCGGCCTGACGCCTCGGCCCCGGACCGCGCGGAGGCGAGTTGCATGACCTCCTCCACACCGGCCGTGGTGCCGGTGGAGGACATGACGATCTCGCCCGACTGGCTGATGAGGTAGAGGTCGATCCCGAGGCTCCGCGCCATCTCCGCCAGCGACCGTTCGGCCCAGCCCGCGTCGATGTGCATGCCCAGCACCCCGGTCAGGTCTCCCTCAAGGTTTTTGACCGGCAGGGCGAGGTCGACGAAGCGCAGCGGCTCGCCGCCCTCGGGGCGCAGAAGGTTGGCCAGAAGGACCGCCTCGTGGACGTCACCCGCAAAACCCGACCGCAGCCCGTTGCGGAACCACGGCCGCTCGCTCACATCCGCGCCGACCAGCAGCCCGTCAGAGGCCTCGCGCACGGTTCCGTCGACACCCGCGTAGCCGATCCACGAAATCCGCGTGCCATCCCCGCGCATCCCGGCCATGACCTCGCCGATCCCGTCGAGGTCCGATCCGTCAATGGCGCCGGAGAGATACTTGAGATCGGCCCAATCTGCGTGCAGCGCCCGGGCGAAGTCCTGCCCTGCCGCCTCTGTCCGCTTGCGCACCGCACTGTCGAGCGCCTCGTCCAGCACGCTTTCGGACCGCGCCATGAACAGCGCGGCAGCGGCCACGGCCAATACGAGCACCGAAAGGACGACGAAGCCGTAAACGGCCGTGCCCAAGGTGACCAATCCGCGGGACGGTTTCTCTGACATATGCAGCCCAGCCTCAGAAGGTGTTGACGGCGAAACCGACGAAGAAGGTCTCGGCCTTGAACTTGTATCCGGCCCGCAGAACGTAGGGCCCGTCGCCCAACCGCTTGCTGACAGCCGCGACGACAGAGCTGTACTTGTCGCTGCCACCGACGGAGAACTCAGTCGCGAAGCCGGAATTGCCGAAGCCGGTCTGCACCAGCCCGAAGTAGTCATTGTCGTTGGTGCTGTAGTTGCCCAGCACGAAGATGTGCCCGAAGGACGTGGGCGCCCAGCGTTCAAGCGCGACCTTGGCACCAAGCTGCGTCTCATCGGATGCGGTGTCACTGAAGCTGTGCGCCACGCTCGGGCCGAGCTTGACCGTCCCTAACCCCTCGACCGGGATCGACCACAGGAGCGAGACGTGGCCGGAACTGCCGCCCTCGTAGCGCGTGTAGCCCGCATCGAAGCTCAGCTGCCCCCGCGCGATGGAGAGGCTGGCATCGGTCGCGTCTTCCGCGATGTCGAGCTGGAAGAACTCTCCATCCGCCCGGGCCGATGCCGCGCAGGTCAGCGCGATGGCCAGCCCGATCGCCGCCCGTGTGTGCGCCTTGGTCTTGCGCGTCTCCATGCCTGCCCTCTCGCCTAAGTGCCGCGTTTCGCGACGATTCTGCCCCGGTTCTATGGCCGGGAAATACAGCAATTCTGTGGTCACGCCCCTGCCTCTCTGCCCGGCGGCGTGATTAACGAGGCCCGACCACGGGATTGCCCATCAAAGATATGTGAGAAGTGTATGTTATCGGCAGAGCAGCGCAAGTGAGGCCACGCCCGGGCGAAAGCGTGATCCTGCCGATCCCGTCTCGCCGGATGGTCGTCCCGGGTCAGACCATTGTCGCCGCCCCCGGCAGGATCGCCCGTCGATTGGTCGTCCCCCATCAGGATCGTTCTGCGCTCTACCTTCAAGAAGTCGCTGTCCTATCCCCAAATGCGGGGCGCATGCGTCTGATGCTCCGGCTATGTGTCATGGTGAGCGCGGGGCAGCGACCACGCCTGCAGCGTCGGCATTTTCGGCACTGTAGCATCCCTAAGCGGTGGTCAGCAAAAGCGCAGCCACCCCGCGCTCACCCCTCCCTTCTGCCGTCGGATTTCATCGAGCCCGAAGCGCGCCCTGCCCGGTCCAGCGGTCCGAAATCCGGGCGGGACACCCGATGGCCAGAACCGTGGAGCAATGGTCAGCGCCCGCGTCCCGCCCCGGTGATCGCGTCGCAATGCCTGCAAGTCGGGCGCAGCCTTCTGCCGGAACGGCCGCTGCGGGCGATTGCCCCTTGAGAGCGGGCCGCCGCTCGTGCCCAAGTGGGGCCGTGGCCCACACGCCCGGGCCGCCCGCCTGACGCCCCGTCCGAGGAGAAAGACATGGTCCAATCGGTTTTCCTGTCGGAGATGCCCGCCCTTGCCAGCGGCGGCAACGCCCGGGACCACGACATCGGCGAGGCGCAGAATGCCAACGTCCTGCCCTTCGGCGACAGCTACATCGGCCTGATCAAGGTCTTCCCCTCTGCACCGCAGGACATCTACCCCGCGCAGGTCTACCGCTATGACCTCGGCGTGTCGGAGCTGGAGAGCAACGCCGATCTCTGGAGCCTCTTCAACGGCATCAACATCCGGCCCGAGCAGAACAATCCCCAGATCGACTTCGGCGTTGGCACCTGGACAGAGCCGCTCGACAGCCATTCGAACCCGGCCAAGCGGTGGATCCCCGACCTGCCCTCCGGCGGATTGAACAAGGGGCGCACCTACCGGATCACCGACGCGGGCAACACGAACTGGGGCCGGATCGGTGCCGCCTCTGCCAAGGCGGGCGCCAGCTTCGTTGCAACGGACACCACCGGCGGCAGTGGCCGCGCCCGGATGATCGCCACGGACGGCGCGCTGGAAACCGGCGTCTGGTACGTGATCGAGAGCCCCGGCACCTCCGATTTCCGCACGGCCGGCGCCCCGGCGAACACCGCAGGCACGGTGTTCCGCGCCACGGGGCCCGGCGGCAAGGGCACCGGCACGGTGCTGCTGACCTATGGCGCGCGGCACGGCGACATGGCGGGCAGCGTCTTCGACGACGGCAGCGGGCCGCGCCAGCAACTCTGGGTCAATGTCTACGGCTATGCCAACATCCCCTCCAACCGCCTTGCCCTGATCGAAAGCCGCGACGGCTTCGAGACCTACGAGGAGATCGGGGAGATCACCTTCAACGGCGGCAACTTCGGCGCGACGGTGGCCGATGTGGTGCAGCGCCCCGGCACCACCGATCTCTACATGCTCTGCTCGATCCGTCACGCAGAGCGCGGCTTCATCCAGGTCGTCCGCAAGTCCACCGACGGAGGCCGGACGTGGAGCAACACCGGATCGCGCATCCGCCTGTCGGATGACCCGGCCTCGCCGCGCTACTTCAGCTATCCCGTGGGCCGGATCATCGCCGCCGATGACAAGCGGGTCTGGGCCTCGATGCCGGCCTCGCGCTATGGCGACGACTGGCCCGAGGCCAACATCATCGCCCATGCGCAGTGGTGGGAGATCGAGAACGGCAAGCCCTGGACGATCTGGGACAAGGCGATCTCTCTCATGCGGGGGCCGCAGTATTCCGGGGGGTGGAATGCGGATTACGTCTGGCTGCCCGACGGGTCGGGATTTGCCGTGCACAATTGCTTTGGCATGCACAGCTTTCAGGACATCAACACGCCGCAGATGAACCGCCTGCGCGACGTCAATCAGTACTACCGCGTCGGCGAAGGGTCGGACAAACACACCGCGGTGGTTCAGACCCTGAACCGCCTTGCCTTCGACAACCCCGACTACTGGCCTTTCGAGGACGGCGATACCGTCCGGCTCAGCTCCTTCGGCTATCATCTGGCCGCCACCGGCCTGAAGGACGGCGCCCCCGTGACGCTGAACGAACGCCCCGAGGCCGCGGAGGCGCAATGGATCATGCGCCGCGAGGGCGAGTTCTTCTGGAAGATCGTCCCCCGCGATGCGCCGGAGCTTTCGCTGGCGATTTCCGGGCCCGAGGACGACAACCGCGCGATCGGCCTCGCCATGGCCCTGCGCCAGCACGACGCCAAGGATGCGGCGCAGAACATCGCGCATCACTGGGCCATGCTGATGATCGGCGACGGCGCCCCGACCGCCTGCTACCTGCAAAACCGGCGCAGCAGCCTTGGGATGCACTACAACTGCACCCAGCAACCGCTGCTCTATGGCCGTCCCGACATGATCTGGGTGGTGGAGCGGGCCTGACTGCGGCCCCTCCCGGCGCCCTCGCCTGACTGCGGCCCGTTGCGGCGTCGTCGGCCACGGCCCGTCGCCCTGCCCTCGCCTACGGCCCCGGGCGTCACCCCGTAAAGGCAGCCCGTCGCGGCGGCACGGGGCGGATCAGCGCGCGATCACGATGTCGGCCTGAAGCCCACCCATCCTCAGGCTGTCCCCCAGCCGCAGCACGCCGCCATGGGCGCGCGCGATGTCGATGGCGATCGAGAGGCCCAGCCCCACGCCCATGCCGCGATTCTGGTTGCGCGATTCGTCGAGCCGCGCGAAGGGGCGCAGCGCCTCTTCCCGCCGGTCGGCCGGAATGCCCGGCCCGTCGTCCTCGACCCGGATGCGCAGGCTCTTCTCGGACAGCGTGACCGAGACCTCGGCGCGCTCGCCATAGCGCACGGCGTTGGAGATCAGGTTCTCCACCGCGCGCCGGATCGCACCGGGGCGCAGCAGCACTGTCCCTTCACCCTCCGTCTCCACCAGCGTCACCGGCACCGCGCCGCGCTGATCGTCCTCGACGATCTGCCGGACCAGCGCGATCGGGTCGACCTCTTCCACCTCCTCGCCCGTGGTGCCGCGCGCGAAGGCAAGGAACTCGTCCAGCAGGTGCTGCATCTCGGCCACGTCGCGCTCCATCGGCTCGCGGTCCTCGTCCTCCAGCATGGAGAGGCCCAGCTTCAGCCGGGTCAGCGGCGTGCGCAGGTCGTGGCTCACCCCCGAAAGCATCAGCGTGCGCTGCTCGATCTGGCGCTCGATCCGGTTGCGCATGTCGAGGAAGGCATTCCCGGCCGCCCGCACCTCCACCGCACCGGAGGGCTTGTAGGGCTCGACCCGTCCGCGCCCGAAGGCCTCCGCCGCCTTGGCCAGCCGCGTCACCGGGCGCAGCTGGTTGCGCAGGTAGATGAAGGAGATCGCCGTCATCAGCATGCCGAAGACCACCATGTTCACCAGCAATTGGTGCGGGTTTGAGGCCGAGACCCGCTTGCGCGAGAAATCGAACCGCAGGAGGCCACGGGCCCCTTCCGCGTAGACCGTCACCCGCTGGTCATCGGGCAGCAGCACGGCGCGCACCGCCGGCACGGCCCCGTCCAGCGTCGCGATCACCACGCGCCCCGAGAAATCGTACCAGCGGCGTTGGTCCTGCGCCGGCAGGTCGGCCTCGGGCACCTTGGTGACGGCGATCTCCAGGAAGTTCGAGATCTCCTCCAGCGTGATCTCGGGCAGCAGGGCCGCCTCCTCCTTGTCCGCCTCCAGCAGGACCCCCAGCTCCAGCGAGAGCGAGCCGGTCATCTGCTTGGTCACCCCCTCGAAGTGGCGCTGGATGAAGACGACGGAGACCACCAGTTGCAGCGTCACAACCGGGAGCACGAGGATGAGCGCCGCCCGCCCGTAGAGGCTGCGCGGCACATAGCGTTTGAGCCAGTCGAAGGTCATGGCTAAACCTTAGCAGCGGACTTGGCGGAGGAAAGCCCATGCAGAGCCCCATGCAAGCGCCGGATGATTTCGATCCCCGGCCCGGAAAGCCCGTGGCGCTGTCGCCGCTGGTGCGCCGGATCGTGGCGCCGAACCCTTCTCCGATGACCTATCGCGGCACGAACACCTATCTCCTTGGCGCGACGGAGGTCGCGGTGATCGACCCGGGCCCCCGCGATGCCCGCCACATGGAGGCGATTCTGGCGGCCCTCGCGCCCGGCCAGCGGATCAGCCACATTTTCGTGACCCACGCGCATCTGGATCATTCTCCCCTCGCCCGTGACCTGTCCGAGGCGACGGGCGCCCCGGTGCTGGCCTATGGCGATGCCTTCGCCGGGCGGTCCGCCGCGATGCAGGCCCTCGCCGCGACGGGCGAGATCGGCGGCGGCGAAGGCGTGGATGCCACCTTCGTGCCCGATATCCTTCTGGCGGACGGGGCCGAGGTGTCCGGCCCCGACTGGACGCTGGAGGCGCTCTGGACCCCCGGGCACTACGGCAACCACCTGAGCTTCCGCCTGGGGGACGAGATCTTCTCCGGCGACCTCGTGATGGGATGGGCCTCCTCCCTCGTCTCGCCCCCCGATGGCGACCTGACGGACTTCATGGCCTCCTGCGAGCGGCTCGCCACCCTGCCCGCCCGGCGCTTCCATCCCGGCCACGGCGCACCGGTCGCGACCCCGGCCGAGCGGCTCGCCTTCCTGCTGTCCCATCGCCGCGCCCGCGAGTCGGCGATTCTGGACGCGCTCAGCGACGGCCCCGCCACCGCGGCCGCCCTCGCGGCGCGGATCTACACCGACACGGATCCCCGTCTCCTGCCCGCCGCAACGCGCAATGTCCTCGCGCATCTCATTGACCTTACGGGAAGATCCCGTGTTTCGCCGGTCGGAGACCTGACCCTCGACGCCCGCTTCGCGCGCCGCTCCTGACCCTGCCGCAAGGTCATGGCACCCGCGGCGAGAAAATCGAAAATTTCGTGACAATTGCCTCTGGACGCCCCGGAATCGCATCGCTATACAGCCCCACATGTTCCGGCGTAGCTCAGCGGTAGAGCAGTTGACTGTTAATCAATTGGTCGTAGGTTCGATCCCTACCGCCGGAGCCATAAAAAGCCACCAAGCTCAATAGCTTGGTGGCTTTTTTGCTTTTCGGGCCGGTCACTCAGCCCTCTCACTGGGGCACAGTTCCGGGTACAATTGATCGCCAAGTTTCTGGCCCGAAATCTCACGGGCGTAGAGCGCACTGGCGACCCCGGTCCGCCCCAAACAAATCAGTACCCTCCACGCCCGCCACGCCCAGGTCGCACGCCGCCACACGCACCGCCCTGCCTTCGGCGGGCGGTTTCCTGTTGCAGTCGTCTCCCGCGGACCGCTATACGTAATAGTATAACATTACACACCACGGAGACCCAGATGCCCGCCACGGACCCCCGCCTGCCCGTCACCGTCCTGTCCGGATTTCTCGGGGCGGGAAAAACCACGCTCCTGAACGACGTCCTCAACAACCGCGACGGGCGCCGCGTCGCCGTCATCGTCAATGACATGTCCGAGGTGAACATCGACGCCGACCTCGTGCGCGACGGCGGGGCGGACCTCAGCCATACCGAGGAAAAGCTGGTCGAGATGACCAACGGCTGCATCTGCTGCACCCTGCGGGACGACCTGCTGATCGAGGTCCGCCGCCTGGCCGCGGAGGGGCGCTTCGACTACCTGCTGATCGAGAGCACGGGCATCGCCGAGCCCCTGCCCGTCGCCGCGACCTTCGACTTCCGGGATGCGGCAGGCGACAGCCTCAGCGACGTGGCGCGGCTCGACACCATGGTGACCGTGGTCGACACGGTGAACCTGCTGAAAGACTACGCCAGCCACGATTTCATCCGCGACCGCGGCGAATCCCTGGGCGAAGAGGACGATCGCACGCTGGTGGACCTTCTGGTGGACCAGATCGAATTCGCCGATGTGGTCGTACTGAACAAGGTCAGCGACGCGGGCCCGGAAAGGCTGGATGCCGCGCGCAAGATCGTCACCGCGCTGAACCCCGACGCCCGCATCGTCGAAACCGACCACGGCCGAGTAGCGCCAGAGCGGATCTTCGACACCGGCCTCTTCGATTTCGAGAAGGCGCATCTACACCCGATGTGGGCCAAGGAACTCTACGGGTTCGAGGACCACGTGCCCGAAACCGAGGAATACGGCGTGTCCTCCTTCGTCTACCGGGCCCGCCGCCCCTTCCACCCGCAGAAGATCCATGACGCGCTCAACGGTGACCTGCCCGGGGTGATCCGCGCCAAGGGGCATTTCTGGATCGCCACGCGGCCCGACTGGCTGGCGGAGTTCTCGCTCGCCGGGGCGTTGAGCAGCGTGCGACCGCTCGGCAACTGGTGGGCCACCGTGCCCGAGGCGCGCCGCCCGGATCATCCGCAGGCCCGCGCCTATCTCGCGCAGCACTGGCAGGAGCCCTTTGGCGACCGCAGGCAGGAACTGGTCTTCATCGGCGCGGGCATGGACCGGGCCGCGATCACGGCCACGCTCGACGCCGCACTGGTGCCGGAGGAGGAGTTCGCACCCGATCTCTGGGCGGATTTGCCCGATCCCTTCCCGGGCTGGCGGCGTGCCCCGCAGGCCGCGTGATGCCCGGCGCACCGGCGGAGACATGATGCACAGGCGCGACACGAACACACGCAGCACCCTGCGGCGCAGACGGCGGCGCGGGGATGCGATGGCGGCCTTTGACCGGCTGCCGGTCGCTCTGCGGCACTGGCTGGCGCAGGCCGCCCTGCCCTGGTCCCCGTCCTCGGCGCTGCGGCTCTGGACCCGCGCGCTGCAGGCCCACGGTGGGGATGCCTCTGCCGCGGCCCGTTACCTGTCACGGGTCGAAAGCGCCCTGCTGGCCCGCGACGGGCCCGCGATCTGGGGCGTGGCCCCTCGCGGGGCGCGGACGGGATCCTAGGGCTGACTTGCCATCCGACAGTCCGCAGGTACAGACACGACACAGGCCCTCGGTAGTCCCCGGGGGCTTTTTTCTTAAGGTCTCAGCGGCTCAGGACGAACCGCCCGCAGTCCCGCTGCCGCCCGGGCGCGCGGTCATGAACGGCGGGGCCTCCCCGCCAAGCGCCGCGAAGTCCCGGCGCAGCGCCTCTTCGTCCAGCCCGGTGCCGATCAGCACCAGCCGGGTCTGGGCCAAGCCATCGGGCCAGCCCTCAAGCCGCCGGGTCGGATAGAGGCGATGCCCGACGCCATGCACCACGGCCGGGCGGGACGGGTCGTCCCGCAGCGCAACCAGCCCCTTGATCCGCAAGAGCCCCGCCTCGGGCGTGGCACTCACCCGGTCGAGGAATCCGCGCAGGTCGGCCTCTTCGAGCGGCGCATCGCGGGTCAGCGGCACGGCAAGGACACGGCCATGCCGGTTCAGGTCATGAAACGCCCCGCCGTGGGCATGCGCCCCGGCAGAGGCCTCTGCCGCCAGCCAGCGGGTCACGTCCTCGCCCTTGCCGAAGGCCTGATAGCTGCCCGCCTCCAGAAGGCTGGCCGGATCGAACCCGGGGTCCGCGGCATCGTGCAGACGGGCCGCGCCGTTGATCGCGCGCAACCTGTCGGGCCAGTCGCCGACGGCGCCGGTTTCGGTGTGGGTCAGGATGACATGATCGGCAAAGGCGATCTGGCGCAGGCTTTCCGGATGGGCCGCCAGCGCGGCGCCGATGCCCTCCACGTTCACAAGGGTGATCACCCCCGACAGGCGGAAGGCCCGCGCCACCGCGTGATCGGCCCAGGACCGCGCGTCGATGCCGCCGGGGATCAGGCTGTTGATGATCGGGGCCGGATCGGCAAGGCCCGTGGTTTCGACGATGACGCGGCTGAAGGGCGGCAGCGCGCCCGTCTTGCGCCCCTGCAGCAACTGGTCCAGCGAGGACCGCAGATCGCTGCCCACGGTGCAGCAGATACAGCCCGCGGTGGTGACCATGGGCTGTTCGCGCCCCTCCCGGACCAGATCGTGATCCACCGGGACCAGCCCGAATTCGTTGATCACGAGGGCAGTGTCCTGCAATGCCGGATCGTCCATCAGCCGGTTCAGCAGGGTCGTCTTGCCCGCGCCGAGGAACCCGGTCAGCAGGTAGACGGGACATTGCGCCTTGGGGGAGATCATGCTGCCGCTCCTCTCGTCCTGTCGCGGATCTGCGGGCCGCGCCGCTGGCTTTCAGGCAGGGGCCGCGCCGGACCCGCGGGTTTTGCCATGGTCCGGGGGTGGGCGAAAGCCCCCATCGCCCCGGCGCAGGACCGGCAGCGGGCCGTCAGAGAAGCAGGCCACGCGACCCGCCGGCGAGTTATTTCCGCCGATCCCGAAGGCCCCATTGAGAATGCCCCATTGACAGGCCGCTGGATTTCCGGCCCTTTCCTTCCATGGATATCGAAATAGCAGCGCGACAATTGCAGGCCCTGGGCAACACGACCCGCCTGCAGATTTACCGGACCCTCGTGCGGGCGGGCCACGGCGGCCTGCCCGTGGCGCAGGTGCAGGCCCGGGTCGACCTCCCTGCCTCGACCCTGTCGCATCACCTCAAGACGCTCATCCAGCAAGGGCTCCTGCGGCAGGAGCGCCGGGGCACCACGCTGATCTGCCATGCAGAATACCCGGCCATGACGGCGCTGCTCGGCTTTCTCGGGGACGAGTGCTGCGCCGATGAAGGCTGCGCTGTTCCTCTGCCGGAGCAACAGGCAGAATGACCCGCGCGACCCTCCGCACGATCTCTGCCCTCGGCGTGGTCGAAATTTTCGCATGGGGCAGCAGCTACTACCTGATGGCCCCCCTCTCTGCCGCGATTGGCGAAGACACCGGCTGGAGCCTCGGCTTCCTCTCGGGCGGTGTCTCCCTCGGGCTGCTCGTCTCGGGGCTCAGCGCCCCGGCCGTCGGGCGTTGGATCGGACGCACCGGCGGACGGCAGGCGCTCTCGGCTGGCATGGTCTGCCTTGCCGCCGGGCTCGCGCTGCTGGGGCTGGCGCAGTCGCAGGCAGCCTATCTGCTTGCGTGGATCGTCCTCGGCTTCGGCATGGCGGCCGGGCTCTATGACGCGGCCTTCTCCGTCCTCGGCAGCGCCTTCGGGCGCGATGCCCGTGCGGCGATCACCCAGCTGACGCTCTGGGGCGGCTTTGCCAGCACGGTCTGCTGGCCGCTCTCCGCCTGGATGGTCGAGGCCTTCGGCTGGCGCGCGGCCTGCTTTGGCTATGCCGCGCTGCATCTGTGCGTGACGCTGCCGCTCTGCCGGTATCTGCTGCCGCGCGCGCCCGGCGACGGCGGCGGCGCGGCCGCCGGGGCCGCCACCGGCCCGGCCCCGGTCAGCGGCACCGATCTGCGGATGCTCTGCATTGTCGCCACCGGGGTCACGCTGACCATGCTGGCCACGATCTTCTCGATCCACATGGTCACGCTGCTGGGGGCGCAGGGCTATACGCTGGCCGCGGCGATCGGGCTTGGCACGCTGCTGGGGCCGTCGCAGGTGGGCGCCCGTGTGATCGAGATGCTGGGCCGCGGGCGCCATCACCCGATCTGGACCATGATCGCCAGTGCGACGCTGGTGCTGATCGGGATGGCCACCCTCTCGCTGGGGCTTCCGGCAGTGGCGGCGGTGGTGGCCTACGGGGCGGGCAACGGGCTCTGGTCGATCACCAAGGGCGCCCTGCCGCTCGCGATCTTCGGGCCAGAGGGCTATGCCCCGCTGATGGGACGCCTTGCCCGGCCCATGTTGATCGCGGGCGCCGTGGCGCCGCTGATCGGGGCCATGCTGATCGACGGGCTGGGGCCCGACCGGACGCTGGCGTTGCTGGCCGCCTGCGCCCTGCTGCCGGTGGCGGCTTCGGGGCTGCTCTACCTGCGGCTTCACAGTACCGGCGCGCAGCGGGTGGTCTGACCCCGCCCGCGCCAGCCCTGCCTTGCGGTCAGAGGGTGCGCACCAGCCGCAACGCGTCATAGATCGCAGCGTGGGTGTTGCGGGCCGAGACCGCATCCCCGATCCGGTAGAGCCGGAAGGCCCCGTCCGGGTTGGGCGCCATCGCCTGCCCCTGCCCGGCCACCAGCGCCTCGTAGTCCACCTCGCCCAGATTGGACGACAGCGGCTTGAGCGCGAAGTAGAGCTCATCCAGCGGCAGCGTGCCGTGGTTCACCACCACCTGATCCACCCGCCGCTCGCGCATGACCGCGCCATAGTCCGACCCCAGCACCGCCAGCAGCGCGTTGCCCTCGCGCCGGACTTCCCGCAGACGCCATGTGACGGTGAAGGTCGTGTCCAGCTGTTGCAGCGACCGCATGAAGGGCACGAGGTTCATGCCCATGACCTCGGGCGCAAAGGCCCGGTCCGGCGTCACGATCTCGACCCGCGCGCCGCTCTGCGCGATCGCCTCTGCCGCCTGCAGCCCCGCCGCATCGCCCGCATCGTCGAAGACCAGCACCTCGCGGCCCGGCTTCACGTCGCCCGACAGGATGTCCCAGGCCGAGACGACAAGGTCATTGCCCGCCTCCAGCACCTCCGTATCGGGCAGCCCGCCGGTGGCGATGATCACCGCGTCGGGTTCGGTCTCCAGCACCTCCGCCTCCTCGGCATAGGTGTTGAAGCGGAAGGTCACGCCCAGCTTCTCGCATTGCTCCATGCGCCACGAGATGATCGCCCCCATCTCGCGCCGCCGCTCCTGCAAGGCGGTCAGCCGCACCTGCCCGCCGGGCGCGTCCGAGGCCTCCAGCACCGTCACCTGATGGCCCCGTTCCGCCGCGACGCGGGCGGCCTCCATGCCGCCCGGCCCCGCGCCCACCACGGTGACCCGCAGCGGCGCCTCGGCCCGGGCGATCGCATGGGGCTGCGACACCTCGCGCCCCGTGGAGGGGTTGTGCATGCACAGCGCCATGCCGCCCTGGTAAATCCGGTCGAGACAGTAGTTCGCCCCGACACAGGGGCGGATGTCCTCCTCGCGGCCCTCGACGAGTTTGCGCACAAGATGCGGGTCGGCGATATGGGCCCGCGTCATGCCGACCATGTCCAGCTTGCCGCTGGCGATGGCATGGCGCGCGGTGGCGAGGTCGGGGATCTTGGCGGCGTGGAAAGTGGGGATCTGGGTGGCGGCCCGGATCTCTCCGGCGAAGTCGAGATGCGGCGCGTTGCGCATCCCCTGCACCGGGATCACGTCCGTCAACCCGGCGTCGGTGTCGATATGGCCGCGGATCACGTTGAGGAAATCCACCATGCCGCTGTCCTTCAGCCGGCGAGAGATCTCCAGCCCGTCGGTCTTGGTCAGCCCGCCGGGCAGGTCCTCGTCACCCACGTAGCGGATGCCGACGATGAAGTCCTCGCCGCAGCGCCGCCGCACCGCGCGCAGCACGTCGAAGGTAAACCGCAGCCGGTTGTCGAGGCTGCCGCCATAAGGCGCGTCGAGGTCATTGGTCAGCGGCGACCAGAAGGCATCCATCAGGTGGCCGTAGCTCTCGATCTCGATCCCGTCGAGGCCCGCCGCCTTCATCCGCTCGGCGGCAAGGGCGTAATCCTCGATGATCCGCGCGATGTCCCAGTCCTCCATCCGCTTGGGGAAGGCCCGGTGCGCCGCCTCGCGGGCATGGCTGGGCGAGACGACGGGCAGCCAGTCGCCCTTGTCCCAGCGGGTCCGGCGGCCAAGGTGCGTCAGCTGGATCATCACCGCGCAGCCCTCGTCGTGGCAGGCATCGGCGAGCTGCTTCATGTGGCCCACCACCTCGTCCTTCCACGCGAGGATGTTGTTGAAGGCGGGCGGGCTGTCGCGCGCGACACTGGCAGAGCCCGCCGTCATGGTCAGCGCGATACCCGCCCGGGCGCGTTCGACGTGATAGGCCCGGTAGCGCTCCTTCGGCATCCCGTCCTCCGGGTAGGCCGGTTCGTGGCTGGTGATCATGATGCGGTTCTTCAGCGTCAGGTGCTTGAGCTGGAACGGCTGGAGCAACGGATCATTCGTCATCGGCATCATCCCTCGAAAAGCCACGCAGACGGGTTCGGGAAACGCTCCGAAAAAATGTACAGTTGTGTCAAGAAATTTGTAGGCGTTGGTCTTGGTTGCGATATGCAACGCTGAGAGAGGACAGCCAAAGGTGGGTGTGGCGAAGATGGAGATGACAACTGAGTCAGCGCCTTACGGGCCAAACCTCACCCAACTGGACAGAACCGCACATTTTATGGACAATAAGACCACCCGAGCGCCTTGCAGGATGGCATGACCGACGATTCCCCCTCTGACCGCGGCTGGCGCGGCTCCCCCGATCTCTGGCTCGACGCGGCGCAGGCCGTGCTCGTCGAGAAGGGCGTGGAGGCGGTCAAGATCATGACGCTGGCGGACCGGCTCGCGCTGTCGCGCACCAGCTTCTACTGGTTCTTCAAGGACCGGGGGCAGCTGCTGGCTGCCCTTCTCGACCGGTGGGAGGCGGCCACCACCCGGCACCTCGTCGCCGCCACGCAGGAGTATGCTGCGACCGAGACAGAGGCGATGCTGAACGTGATCAGCACCTTCCTCTCTGACAACAGTTTCGACAGCGGGCTGGAACGGGCGGTGCGCTCCTGGGCACAGCAGGACGCGGGCGTGCTGGCCCGGCTGCAGCAGGCCGATGCGGACCGGCTGGCGGCGCTGCGGGACCTGCTGGAACGCTGGGGCCATGCGCCCGACGACGCGGATGTGCGGGCGCGGACGGTCTACCTCGTGCAGGTGGGCTATATCTCGATGCGGGTGACGGAGCCGCTGGAAGAGCGCCTCGCCCGCTTCCCGCATTACGTCGAGATCTACACCGGCACCCGCCCGCCGGCGCAGGAAATGGCCCGCTTCGAGGCGCGCATCGGCTATCGGCGCGCGCAGGACGGCCAGCCCTGACCGGCGGAGCACCGCGGACAGCGATCACAACCCGACTAAGACAGCCCCGCCCCCTTGCTGCCCGGCGCGTGGCGCACTAGGCAGCGCCCCGTGCGCGGACGCCCTCTCCCGGCGGATCCCGGCACCAATAACATCATGAGGATCGGCTGAAGAATGCGACTTGCCCTGTGCCAAGCCGCCCCCACCGGGGGCGATGTCGAAGGGGCCTTTGCCCGGATGGAACGAATGGCGCGCGCCGCAGCCCTCGGCGGTGCCGATCTGCTGCTGCTGCCCGAGCTGTACCTGCCCGGCTACAACCGGCCCGGGCTGCATGGCCCGATGGCACAGCCTGCCTGTGGCGAGTGGATCGCCCGGGCGGCGGATATCGCGAAAGCGGCCGGCTGCGCGATCTGCTTCGGCTTTGCCGAAAAGACGCCCGAGGGCACCCGCAACAGCGCCATGGTCCTGTCGGCCGAGGGCGAGCGGCTGGCGCTCTACCGCAAGGTGCAGCCCTTCGGCGCGATGGAAGAGGCGAACTTCACCCCCGGTTCAGGCTATGTCGCCTTTGACTTCAAGGGCCGCCGGCTGGGCCTGCTGATCTGCTTCGACATCGAATTCCCGGTCCATGCCCGGCGCCTTGCCGTGGCCGGGGTCGACCTGCTGCTGGTGCCCACGGCCAATCCCGCCGCCTATCCCCACGTGCAGGACCTGCTGGTGCCCGCCCGCGCGGCCGAAAACGGGATCACCGTGGCCTATGCGAATTATACCGGCGACGACGCGGGCCTCGCCTTCGGCGGCGGCTCTGTCATCGCGGGGCCGAGAGGCGAGATCCTTGCCCGTGCGGGCAGCGGCGAGGCACTGCTGATCACCGATCTGCCGGACCCCGATGCCAGCACGGCGCTCCATGCCCCGGCCGCACAGGAACGGGGCGACATTTCGGGCCCCTGAAGCGCGCCCCTCAGGCCGGGCCGAATGCCCGCCTGAAACGAAAAAAGGCCGCCTGCACGGGCGGCCTTCTCTATCGAGACCGGTGCGCGCCGGTCAGGACAGCGACGGCCCCGCCCCCTCGACCCGCTTCACGAGGTCAACAAGCTCCACCAGCGAGCGCACTTCCAGCTTTTCGAGGATACGCGCGCGGTGGTGGTCCACGGTACGCGGGCTGATGCCCAGCTGGTTGCCGATCTCCTTGCTGGAGACCTCCGCCGGGTTGGCCATCATCATGGCGACAAGCTCTTCTTCCCGCGCCGTCAGCCGGTCGAGCCGCGCGCGGAATGCGCGCTGCACCTCCAGCGCCTCGCTGCGTTGGCTTGCGATCTCAAGCGCGGCCTCGATCCGCTCCACCAGCACCGACTGGCGGAAGGGCTTTTCGAGGAAATCGACCGCCCCGCCCTTCATGGCCTGCACCGATTCCGGCACGCCGCCGTGGCCCGTGATGAAGATCAGCGCCAGCGGGCTGCCCCGGCGGTTGAGCTCGGCCTGAAGCTCCAGCCCGTTCATCCCCGGCATCCCGTAGTCGAGAACGATGCAGCCTGACGTCTGCTCGTCATATTCCGAGAGGAAAGTGGCGGCGGAGGCATAGGGCACCACGTCGAACCCGCGCTGCCCCAAGGCGCGCGTCAGCGAACTGCGAATGTCCTGATCGTCGTCTACCACGTAGACGACGGATGTCCTGTCCGTCATCGGACCCCCGAGAAACGCGTCCCACCACTCTGCGGCGCAAGCTAACGGATCGGCCGCGCCTCGGTAAGTGGCCCGCGGCGGGTAATGCCCCGAAAAGTCACCTTATGACGCTGCGGCGGTTTGTCTCGTACGAATGTCCGATGCCGCCCCGGTCAGGCAAGCGCCACGGTGAAGTGGAAGGCCGCGCCCCCGTCCGGCGCCGGCGTGTGCCAAAGCGCGCCGCCATTGGCCTCGATGATGGACTTGCAGATCGACAGGCCCAGCCCCATGCCGTTCACCTTGGTGGTCTCGAACTCGGAGAAGAGCGTGATCTCGGGGTCCACCCCCGGCCCGGTGTCCGCGACCGAGACGGTGACGCGGTTGCCCTCGACCTGCGCCTGCACCCGCACCTGCTTCACCTCGCCCGCCCCCTCGGCCACGGCCTCGATCGCGTTGCGCATCAGGTTCACCAGCACCTGCGCGATCTGGATGCGGTTCGCGCTGACCGCGGGCAGCGCCCCGATCTCCGAGATCACGGCAACGCCCGCCACCCGGGCCTCGGCCATGACCAGCCGCCGGGTCTGCTGCACCAGTTCGCCAAGGTCGAAGGCCGTCTTCATGCCCTCGTCCCGGCGGATGAAGCCGCGCAGCGCCTTGATGATCTCGCCCGCGCGCATCGACTGATCCGCGATTTCCTCCAGCGTGTGGCGCAGTTCGGGATCGGCCCCGGCCATCTGGTCGATGGCGAAGAGCGCGCTGTCGGCGTTCTGCGCAATGGCGGTCAGCGGCTGGTTCAGTTCATGCGCCAGACCGGCGGCCATCTGGCCCATCGTGTTGTCGCGCGACAGGTTCGACAGGTCCTTGGAGAGTTCGGCAATCTGCTCTTCCGCCCGTTTGGCGTGACTGATGTCATCCATTGTCAGGACGAAATGCAGCGGACGCCCCTCCTGGTTGAAGCTGAGGATCGCGTTGACCATCGTCCAGATGGCAGAGCCGTCGTGCCGCAGGCAGCGCATCTCGTGGTTGATCTCGCGCGGGGTGGCGCCGGTATCGGCCGCGGGCAGCAGGAAGGGCGGATCGGCCGGGTCGGCCAGATCGGCAAAGGTCATCTGCTCCAGCTCCGCCTCGGAATAGCCCGTGATCTCGCAGAACTTGTGGTTCACCCGCAGGAAGCGCCCGCTGCCCGCATCCATCTGCGCCATCCCGCGCGAGGACAGGGCAAAGGTCTGGCCGAATTCCATCTCGGTCTCGCGCCGCCGGGCGATCTGCTGCATCAGCGTGCGGTTGGCGTTGTCCAACTCCTCGTAGGTCTTGGGAGAGGGTTCCGACGGGTCGACCTCGCCCTGCGCGATCAGGGCCGAGCGCACGGCGAAGGCCCGAACGGGGCGGTAGATGTAATTCGCAAGCGCAAGACCGAAGAGCCCGGTCACCACCGCGACGACAGCCGCGATCCAGATGTTCTGGAGCCGGTTTTCCTTGATCACCTCGGTGAAGTCGCTTTCCAGCGCATAGGCCGCGATGGTCCAGGGCAGATGCTCGCTGATCGGCGGCATGATGACCGAGACGTAGGTCTCTCCGCCATAGGTGAACTGGCTCAGGGTTTCCTTGGGCGTCGGCACCGTGCCGTCCGCCTTCAGCCCCGAGAAGGCCGCCTGCGCGATCGGGTCCTCGAACTGGGTAATGTCCACGAACCGCAAGGTGCCGTCGGCGTCCTTGGTCTTGAGCAGCTCCTTGTTGGGATGCGCGATCACGTCACCGTTCTGGTGGATGATCAGCGCCCGCCCGGTCGAGCCGATGCGCAGCCGCGCCAGGAAATCCGAGATCGCGCTGATCTCGATATCGACGCCCACGATCCCGCGCACGGTGTCGGTGCCATCCATCACCGGCGAGGCCAGCGTGATGCCCGGCTGCTGGGAGGAGAAGAAGATATAGGGATCGGTCCAGATCGTGGTGAGCTGCGCGCGCGCCCGCTTGTACCAGGGCCGCGTGCGCGGGTCATAGGTGTCGTCGGGATCGAAGCGGCGCTCGATCACGTTGAAGTCGTCATCGCGCCAGATCAGCTCGGTGCTGCGGGTGTCCCCCTTCACGCGGATGATCTTGGTCCGGAACGGCCCCGGCGCAGAGGCATCCGCCCGCATGACATAGACGAACTCGCCATCCTCACTGCCGTGGTAGACACCGGCGAACTGCGGGGCGAGCTGCAGTTGCTGGAACAGCAGCTGCTCCAGCAGTTCGGGCACGTCACTGGCGATCACCCGGTCCTGCGCCAGCCGGGCCGACAGCTCCGCTGCGCCCCGTGCCGGGCTGAGGAAGCCGCGGGAATGTTCGATGGTGTTGGTGCCCACGTCGCTGAGCAGGTCGCGGGCGTGATCCAGCAGGGCGCGTTCCGAGGTCACGTAGGACGAGAAGACCACCGCGAGCACAGCCATGAACTGCAACCCGGCCAACCCGATCGCCAGCAATGCCCCCAGTGAATTGCGCATGTCCCGCCCGTTCTTGCCACGGGCCTCCCCCGCCTTCCAAGGGGTCTCACAATCGTCCCCGCCGGGCAACGGAAATGGCCCCGCCCGGCATAGGCAATATTACGCAGGCAATCACACCAATATCACGCGGATGTTTGCTGTGGCAGTCTGCATCTTGTCGGAGGAGACGGCGTAACAACATCCCGTTAAGCACCTGATCTTCCGGCCTATTTGAGAGAGACCTTTTTAGCGGCGCGTGTGAGTGGTGCGTCCATAGGATCCACTTTTTTGAATGCCGGTGTCGGGATCCCCACCTGATGCCGGCATTCTTTTTGCCCTACTGCCCTCTTTTGCAGCCCGCCTAGCCCCACATGGAGCGCATCCTTGCCGAGACGTCGATCTTCGGCGGGGCCTGACGGGCCTGTGACGCCCCTTGGGTGGGTGACCAGTGCAGCGCCTCGAAGCGGTCGAGGATGCCGTTCGGGATGAACCTCGTGCGCATGGCATAGACATGCCGGTCGCCGTTGCGCGTCTGCTGGGTGACGTAGAATCGCAGCGGCAGCCCCAGCGTCAGCCGGTCCTTGGCCCGCGTCATGGCGACGTAGAGCAGCCGCCGCTCCTCCTCCAGCTCATGGGTCGATCCGGTGCCGAGGTCGGAGGGGATGCAGCCATCCACCGCGTTCAGCAGGTAGACCGATTTCCACTCCTGCCCCTTGGCGGAATGGATGGTCGAGAGGATCAGGTAGTCCTCGTCCTTCAGCGGCACACCGGCCTGATCGCTGGTGGCGTCGGGCGGGTCGAGCGTCAGCTCGGTCAGGAAGGCCTCGGCCGAGGGGTAGCCCTGGGCGATCTGCTCCAGTTGCAGCAGGTCGGCGCGGCGGGCGTCGGCGTCCTCGTGGATGCGTTCAAGATGCGGCTCGTACCACGCACGGGCCTTTTCCAGCGCCACCGGCCATGCGGTCTGCCCCGCCATGGCGGCGACGAAGCCGGGCCAGTCGGCGCGGGCCTTGGCGGGCGGCGTCACCGCCTCCAGCGCGGTCAGCGGATCGGGCGTAAGGTCGAGCGCGTCGAGCACCCGCCCCGCCGCCTTGGGCCCGATGCCGGGGATCAGTTGCAGCACCCGGAAGCCCGCCACACGGTCGCGCGGGTTGCGCGCCAGCCGCAGCACCGCCAGCAGGTCCTTCACATGGGCCGTGTCGAGGAACTTCAGCCCGCCGAATTTCACGTAAGGTACGTTGCGGCGGGTCAGCTCGGCTTCCAGCTGGATCGAATGGCTGGCGGTGCGGAAGAGCACTGCCTGATCCTTCAGCCGCGTGCCCGTCTCACGATCCTCCAGCACCCGGTCAACGATGTAACGCGCCTGCTCCGCCTCGCTGTTCACCGTGACGAGGCGCGGTTTCTCGGCGCTCTCGCGTTCGGTCCAGAGGTCCTTGGTAAACCGTTCGCGGGCCTCGGCGATCACCGCGTTGGCGGCGGCCAGGATCGGCTGGGTGGAGCGGTAGTTGCGATCCAGCGTGACGACCCCCGCGGGCGGATCGAACTGGCCGGGAAAGTCGAGGATGTTGCGCACGGTCGCGGCCCGGAAGGCATAGATCGACTGCGCGTCGTCCCCCACCACCGTCAGCCCGCGCCCGTCGGGCTTCAGCCCCATGAGGATACGCGCCTGCAGGCGGTTGGTGTCCTGGTATTCGTCGATCAGCACGTGGTCCCATTCCGCCCCGATCCAGGCGGCGAATGCGGGATCGGCCATCACCTGCGCCCAGGCCAGCAGCAGGTCGTCGAAGTCGAGGACGTTCTGTGCCTGCTTGGCCTCCACATAGGCGCCGAAGAGGGTTTTCAGCTCCGCCTCCCAGCGGGCGCACCAGGGGAAATGCTCGCGCAGGACCTCGGCCAGCGGCTCCTCGGCGTTGACCACGCGGGAGTAAATCGCAAGGCAGGTGCCCTTGGCCGGGAAGCGCGTCTCGGTCTGGCTGAGGCCCGCCGCGTGGCGGCAGAGGTTCATCAGGTCGGCGCTGTCTTCGCGGTCGTGGATCGAGAAATCGGGATGCAGGCCGATGACCTCGGCGTTGTCGCGCAGGATGCGGGCGCCGATGCCGTGGAAGGTGCCGGCCCATGTGAGCGCCTCTGCCGCCACGGCCGAGCCCATGGCCTGCGCCGTGATCCGCTCGACCCGGCGGGTCAGCTCCACCGCCGCGCGGCGCGAGAAGGTCATCAGAAGGATGCGCCGGGGATCGGCGCCCGAGGCCAGCAGATGCGCCACCCGATGCGCCAGCGTGTTGGTCTTGCCCGAGCCCGCCCCCGCGATCACCAAGAGCGGCGCGCCGGGCGTGGCATCCGCCGGGCCATGGGTCACGGCGGCCCGCTGGTTGTCGTTCAGTTTGTCGAGGTATCCTGCCTGCGCCATCCCTGCCCACCGATGGTTTGCGTTTTGCGTTTTGCGGCAGGATAGCGTTAAGAGAACATAAAGGGAACTTTGTTTTGGCGGGGCGGTGGTTCGTTGGTGGCGCAGGTCCTCCGCGCCATTCCTCCGCCGCGGGAAGCCCCGCTGGTGGCGCTGTCTTCTCCCAACCCTGCGCAATGCTCCGAAGGCAGGGAGGCATGCTAAGCTCCAAGGCCTCACCGTCACCCCCTACCCTCAAGGAATGTCCCGACCGGCCGAGAGGCCGGGCAGCGCCGACCCGCCCCCCTGGGGCGGCGCTATTGCGCCACCCCGCGGGTCGGCTGCTGCCCTTCGCGTTTCATGTCCAGCGTGTGGGTTTGAACGTGATCAGCGCACCAAACAAAAACACCCGGAAGCCTGCGCCTCCGGGTGCCGATCCGTCAGGGCCTCTGCCCCGGATCACTCGTATTTCGCGCCATGCTCCAGCATCTGCGGCAGGCCGATCACCTCGTTCAGCTCGTCGAAAACCGCCATCCGCTCCTTGAAGGGCGCGTTGCTTCCGTTCTCCTTGAGCGAGGCGTAATACGCCTGCCCCTGCCGCAGCATCGCCCGCGCCACGCCGCCCGGGAAGATCACCACCCGGAAGCCCCGGTCGTGCAGCTCCTGCGCCGAGCCCATGGGCGTCATGCCGCCCTCGACCATATTCGCCAGCAGCGGGATGCGCGCGGCGAAGGTCTTGGCGATCACCTCCATCTGCTCCAGCGAGCGCGGCGCCTCGATGAAGAGCACGTCGGCCCCGGCCTCCACGTACATCTCTGCCCGCTCCAGCGCGGCGTCGAAACCCTCGACGGCGATGGCATCGGTCCGGGCGATGATCTGGAAGCCCTCGGACTTCCGCGCGTCCACGGCGGCATGGATCTTGCCCACCATCTCGGCGGCGGGGATCAGCTTCTTGCCCGCGAGGTGCCCGCAGCGCTTGGGGAAGCTCTGGTCTTCCATCTGGATCGCCTGCGCGCCCGCGCGCTCGAAGCCGCGCACCGTGCGCTGCACGTTCAGCGCATTGCCGAAGCCGGTGTCCCCGTCCACGATCATCGGCAGGCCGACGCGGTCGGTGATCAGCTCCACGGTAGAGATCACCTCGGAGACGGAGACCAGCCCGATGTCGGGCCGCCCCAGCCGGGTGTAGGCGATCGAGGCACCGGAAAGGTAGAGGCAGTCAAAGCCCGCCTGCTCGGCCAGCAGCGCGGTAAAGGCGTCATAGACGCCGGGGGCCACGATGCCGCGGGCGGGATCGGCCAGAAGGGTCTTGAGAGAGGTCATCGGTCTGCTCCGGTCGCGGTGTCCTTGGTGGTCCAGATTTGCGCCGCCTTCGTCTGGCTGCGGTCGTATTCCATCTCGTGTTCGTAGGTGTCGGGCCGGTAGAGCCCGTTGATGTATTCCACCACTGCCCCGGCATCGTCGAAGACGAGGCGGCGGACGGAAAGCAGCGCCTCGCCCGGCTCGATCCGCAGCAGATGCGCCACCTCGGGCGTGGCCAGCTTGGCGGTGATCGCCTGCCGGGCCGAGGCGATGGGATGACCCGCGCGCTCGATCAGGCGCAGGAGCGGCGTGCACTGCATCTCCTCCGGCGTGAAACTGCGCCCGATGGGCTCGGGCAGCCATGTGGTCAGGTGGCTGAAGGGCACGCCCTCGTGGCTGCGCACCCGGACGGCGCGCTGCATCACGGTGCCATGGGGCACCTGCATCGCGTCGCAGACCTGCGGCGGGGCGATGACATAGGTCAGGTCGATCAGCTCCACGTCGGTCTGAAGGCCAAGCGCGATCAGGTTCTCGATATTGCCCGAAAGGCTGGCCCCCACGGGCGAGGGACGGCTGTCGCGCCGGGCAAAGGTGCCGCGCCCGCGCTGCCGTTCGACCCGGCCCTCCTGCGCCAGACGGTCCATCGCCTTGCGGATCGTGATCCGCGAGACCTCGAATCGATCCGCAAGCGCCAGCTCCCCCGCCATGGGTTCCACGTCGGTATAAACCCCGTCTTCGATCTCCTGCCTCAGAATCAGGTAGACGCGGTGGTGCTTGGGCCAGAGGCTTTCCTCGCCCGAGGCGGCGCCCCCAAAGGAAGCGGACCCCGTCACGACGTTGCCCGAAGGCCGGTTACGCGGCTGTTCTGCCATGGCTCTTCCTCAGATTTCCTCCCGTTGACGGCGATTGTTAACCGGAAGTTGATCAGCGTCCAACCCCAAATGTATTATTGACATGACATTAAGACTTGATAGCTTTCAGGCCATGCGGGCCACGGGGTCCGTCCCGGAATTGGCCGGATATGGGAGGATACCATGCTGAAATTCACCGGCGCATCGCGCCGCCGCTTCATCTGCACCGCCGCCGCATCGCTGGGCCTTGCCGGCGTCACGCTGACCGGCGCACAGGCCGCCGACGCCTGGCCCGAGGACCCGATCACCATCGTGGTGCCCTTCAAGGCAGGCGGCTCGGCCGACCGGATGGCCCGCACCCTGTCGGAGCCGCTCTCCGAAGAGCTCGGCGTGCCCGTGGTGGTGGAGAACCGGCCCGGCGGCGCAGGCGGCCTCGGCGCGACCTATGTCGCCCGCCAGTCCAAGCCCGATGGCAACACGCTGCTGCTGATGCAGGCGACGCCCTACCTCGCCAACGCGATCCTCGTGGGCGGCGCCCCGGTGAAATGGGAGGACTTCAAGTTCCTCAACGCCCAGTGGAACGACTACGCCATCGTCGCCGTCCACAACGACAGCCCCTACGAGACCTTCGACCAGTTGGTCGAGGCGATGAAGGAGCCCGGCAAGGTCTCCTCGGGGATCATCTACGGCAACGGCGGCCACCTGCAGACCCTCGTCGCGATGGAGGCCCTCGACATTCCCGCCGACAACGTGCGCTTCGTCACCTATGACGGCGGTGCCCCGCTGCGCACGGCCCTTGCCGGCAACCAGGTCGACTTCGAGGTCATCGCGGCCCGCGGTGCCGCCTCGATCATGGACAGCCTGCGCGTCCTCGCCGTGGTCAACGACAACGATCCCGACGGGCTCGGCGCACCGCTGCTGAACGACGCACTGGTCTCTCTCGGGGCCGAGGCGCAGCCGATCATCGGCGGCAACATCACCGGCCTGCTGATCCCCGCCGCCTTCGAGAGCGAGTATCCCGACCGCTATTCCAAGCTGGTCGCGGCCTATGAAACGGTGGTGACCTCGGACGCCTACAAGGACGCCGCGAAACAGGCCGGCCTCGGCGCGGACTGGGTCGGCCCCGAGGCCAGCCAGAAGATGGTCGACGACGCCTATACCGCGCTCGAAGCGCTCAGCGACGTGGTGAACTGAGGCCGCCCGAAAGCGCCGCCACATGTGACGACCAAGGGTGGGGCCCCGCGGGCCCTGCCCCACCCTCCACCGCTGGACGCACGACATGACTGACGCCACCTCCACCCCTCCGGTCGCCCCCGAAACGCAAGGCGGTCCGACCCAGAGCGATCCTGCGCCGCGCCGCAACTGGGGCGCCCTCGTCTTCGCCCTCGTCCTCGCCGCCGCCCTCGCCTTCTATGCCTGGAGCGTGATGGGCGTGGCCCGCGGCCTGACGGATTACCTGCTGATCCTGCCCGCCGCGGTGATCGGCGTGGCCGCCGCCCTCTGGGCCGGGATCGCCGATCTGGCCCCGCTCAAGGGTCTGGCCCAGATCACCCGCCGCCCGCTGCGCGAAGAGACCAAGGGCATCGCCCTGCTGGTGCTCACCGGGGTCTATGCCTGCCTGCTGCCCTGGATCGGCTTCGACGTGGGCACCGCTGTCTTCATCGCCCTCGCCCTGATCATCCAGGGCGAACGCAGCTTGTGGAAGCTGGCCCTGGCCGCCGTGCCCGGTGCCGCGCTGATGACATGGATTTTCACGGACCTGCTGATGGTCCGCCTGCCGGTGCTGCTCTTCTGAGCCGCGTCGGATGACCACTATCGGGACACGACCCAGATGATCGACCTTTCCGCCTTCTCCGCCGCCCTTTCCCTGCTGGGCAGCGATCCGCTGGCCTGGCTTGTGGTGATCCCCGGCCTGTTCATCGGGCTGGTCTTCGGGGCGATCCCGGGGCTTTCCATCTCCATCGCCATGGCGGTCTTCCTGCCCGCCACGCTTTACATGGACTTCCTGCCCGCGATCCTCTTCCTGACCGCGATCTTCACCGGCGGCGGCTTCGGCGGCGCGGTGCCCGCGATCCTGATGAACATCCCCGGCACCTCCTCCGCCGTGGCGACCGCCTTCGACGGCTACCCGATGTCGAAGAAGGGCCAGCACGGCGAGGCGCTCGGCGCGGGGCTCGTGGCCTCGGCCGTGGGCACGCTCTTCGGCTACATCCTGTTGATGTTCATCGTCTCGCCGGTGGCCACATGGGTGCTGATGCTGGGCCCGACCGAGATGCTGATCGTCGCGATCTGGGGCCTGCTGCTGATCGCGGTGCTGAACGACAGTTCCATCGCCAAGGGCCTTGCCGCAGGCATCCTCGGCATCCTGATCAGCACCATCGGCTATTCGGACACCGGGCTGATGCGCGGCACCTTCGGCTCGATGTACCTGCTCGATGGCATTCCCGCGATCCCGGCGCTGATCGGCCTCTTCGCCGCTTCCGAGCTGATCAACATGGCGGGCCGCGACTACCTGATCGCCGACCGCGAGATGCGCAAGATGAAGCTGAAGCCGATCCTCAAGGGCGCGGGCGACACGATGCGCGGCTGGCCGCAGGTGCTGCGCGGCTCGGCCATCGGGACGCTGATCGGGATCATCCCCGGCGTGGGCGCCTCAGTCGCCAACCTCGCCTCCTACGCCGCCACCAAGCGGCTATCCAAGGAGCCCGAGACCTTCGGCAAGGGCAACCGCGAGGGCGTCGTCGCCTCCGAGGCCGCCAACTCCTCCTCCGAGGGCGGCGGCATGGTCACCCTGCTGGCGCTCGGCCTGCCGGGCGGCGCGGGCACCGCGATCCTACTAGGCGCCTTCGCCATGCATGACGTCACCGGCGGCCCCCGCTTCATCTCCGAGAACACGGATATCGTCTATGCGCTGATCCTCGGGAACATCGCGCAGGCGATCCTGCTGCTGGGGGTCGGGCTGGTCTTCGTCTTCCTCGCCTCCTCGATCGTGAAGATCCGCCTCAGCTACCTGATCCCCTACGTGCTCTCGGTCTCGATGATGGGCACCTATGCGATCACCGGCTCCATCGTCGGGCCGCTGACCGTGGCGGGCGCGGGCGCGCTCGGCTGGATCATGCGGCGCTACGGCTACCCGGTGACGGCCACCGTGGTGGGCCTGCTGATCGGCCCCATGGCCGAGGGCGAGCTGACCCGCTCGTGGCAGATTTCCGGCGGCGACCCGGCCTTCATCCTGACCCGCCCGATCACCATGGTGATGCTGGTGCTGCTGATCCTCATGCTGCTGGCGGTCCTCGTCGGCAAGCGGATGAGCCGTCAGACCGCCCCCGTCATCGCCGAATAAGGAGAGCCCGGATGTCCCCTCACCACACGGCCCCCCGCACCGCCATCGCCAAGATCTGGGACAGGCACCGCGTCCTGACGCAGGACGGCACCGATCTGCTCTATATCGACCGGCATTACCTGCACGAGGGCTCGCACCACGCCTTCGCCCGCCTGCGCGAGACCGGCCGCGAGCTGCGCCACCCGGAGCTGACCTTCGGCGTGGCGGATCATTACGCCCCCTCCAGCCCGCTGCGGGCGACAGAGACGACGGCCACGATGATCGACCGGCTGAAACGCAACGCCAGCGACTTCGGCATCGACAGCTTCGGCATCGGCGATCCCCGGCGCGGGATCGTCCATGTGGCGATGCCGGAACAGGGCCTCACCCTGCCCGGCGTGACCGTGGTCTGCGGCGACAGCCACACCGCGACCCATGGCGCCTTCGGGGCCTTCGCCTTCGGCATCGGCGCCTCCGAGGTGGCCCATGTGATGGCGACCCAGACGCTCTGGCAAAAGCCCGTGCCCGTCATGCGCATCCGCGTCACCGGCCGCCTGCCCGCAGGCACCACGGCCAAGGACCTAGCCCTTGCGATCATCTGGAAGATCGGCACCGGCGGTGCGACGGGTCATGCGGTGGAATACGACGGCGCGGCCATTGCCGCGCTTTCGATGGAAGAGCGCATGACGCTCTGCAACATGACCATCGAAATGGGCGCACGCTCGGGCTTCGTGCCGCCGGACGAGACGACCTTCGACTGGCTCAAGGGCCGCCCCATGGCGCCCGCGGGCGACGACTGGGAGGCGGCGGTGGCCGAGTGGCGCGGGCTGACCGCCGACCCGGGCGCCGTCTATGACCGCGAGGTCGAACTGGACGCCGCCGAGGTCGCCCCGATGGTCACATGGGGCACAAGCCCCGAGCAGGTCGCCCCCGTCGATGGCGCGATCCCCGCGGACGCCAACGGCGACTCGCTGGGCTACATGGGGCTGGAGGCCGGCGCGCCGATCACCGGTATCACCGTGGACCGCGCCTTCATCGGCAGTTGCACCAACGGGCGGCTCTCGGACCTCAAGGCCGCTGCCGCGGTGCTGGCGGGGCGCAGCCTTGCCGTGCCGCTGCTGGTCTCGCCCGGCTCCGACGACGTGGCCCGGCAGGCCGAAGAGCTTGGCATCGCGGATATCTTCCGCGCGGCCGGGGCCGAGTGGGGTGCGAGCGGCTGTTCGCTCTGCGTCGGCATGAACGGCGATCTGGTGGCTTCGGGCGAACGCTGCGCCTCGACCTCGAACCGCAACTTCCGTGGCCGTCAGGGCCCCGGCGCCCGCACCCACCTGATGAGCCCGCAGATGGTGGCCGCCGCCGCCGTCACCGGACGGATCAGCGATGCCCGCGCGCTGCTGGCAGAGGAGACCAAGGCGTGAAACCGATCAAGACCCTCTCTGGCCCCGCCGCCGCCCTGCCCCGCGCCAACGTCGACACCGATCAGATCATCCCGGCCCGTTTCATGAGCCGCTCGCGCACGGATGGCTACGGCGACCAGTGCTTCCACGACATGCGCTTTGATCAGGACGGCGCGGCCAAGGCCGACTTCCCCCTCAACGCCCTGCCCGAGGGGCCGACGGTGCTGGTGGCGGATGACAACTTCGGCTGCGGCTCCTCCCGCGAGGCGGCGGTCTATGCGCTGCTGGATTACGGCGTCAGCGCCGTCATCGCCCCGAGTTTCGCGGATATCTTCCGCTCGAACTCGGGCAAGAACGGCCTGCTGACCATCGCCCTGCCGCCCGCCACGGTGCAGGCGCTGCTGGCGAAACTGGCCGAGGCACCGGGCACGCCCGCGCAGGTCGACCTGCCCGCGCAGCGCGTCACCATCGGCAACGAGGTCTTTGCCTTCGAGATCGACCCGCGGCTGAAGCACCGGCTGGAAAACGGGCTCGACGATCTCTCGGCCACCTTGCAGGACGCCGACCGGATCGCGGCGTTCGAGGCGTCCTATTTCGGCGCCCGCCCGTGGATCAGGCCCCGCAAGGCAGGCTGATCCTGCCCAACAGCACCACTCGCAAGAATCGAAAGGGGCGGCCATGGCCGCCCCTTTTGCCGTCTTACCGTTCGCCGCGCCGGTAGGGCTGCATCAGCGCCTGCGGCACCCGTGCCCGCCGCGCCATCAGGATCAGCGCGAGGATCGACAGCAGGTAGGGCAGCATCAGGAACAGCTGGTAGGGCACGCCGTCCACCACGGTCTGAAGCCGCAGCTGGAAGGCATCGAAGAAGGCAAAGAGCAGCGCGCCCAGCAGGGCCCGGCCCGGCTTCCAGCTGGCAAAGACCACCAGCGCCACGCAGATCCAGCCCCGCCCCTGTACCATCGTGGGGAAGAAGCTGTTGAAGGCCGCCAGCGTCAGGAAGGCCCCGCCCATGGCCATCAGCGCCGAGCCCGCCATGATCGTGACAATCCGCAGGCGCACCGGGTCGATCCCCTGTGCATCCACCGCATGGGGGTTCTCGCCGGTCATGCGCAGCGCCAGCCCCAGCGGCGTGCGGTAGAGCCCCCAGGCCAGCAGCGCCACCAGCACAAGCGCAAGGTAGGTCGGCGGCGTCTGGGTGAAGAGCACGGGCCCGACGAAGGGTATGTCCGACAGCACGGGCACCGCCAGCGGGCGGAACGGCTCCACCGTGGGCGGCGAGGAGGACGTCGGCACCGCGAGGCGGAAGAGGTAATAGGAAAACGACGAGGCGAAGAGCGTGATGCCAAGCCCGGTGACATGCTGGCTCAACCCCAGCGGCACGGTCATCAGCGCATGCAGCAGGCCGAACATCGCCCCGGCGGCAGCGGCCACGAGCATGCCGGTCCAGAGGTCCGCACCGTTGTAGACGCTCAGCCAGCCGACCATGGCGCCGAAGGTCATGATCCCCTCGATCCCGAGGTTCAGAACGCCGACCCGTTCGCACAGCAGCACGCCAAGGGTGCCGAAGATCAGCGGCGTGGCAATGCGCAGCACCGCCTCCCACATGCCGACCGAGGAGAGGATATCGAATAGAACGCTCATCTGCGGATCCGGTACTGGGTGAGGAAGATCGCCACCAGCATGGTCAGCAGCGACAGGGCGACGGTGACATCGGCGATATAGGACGGGATCGAGAGCGCGCGGCTCATGCTGTCCGCGCCCACGAACATCACGGCCGAGAAGAGCGCGGCCCCGATCACCCCGATGGGGTTCAGGTTGGCCAGCATCGCGATGATGATGCCGGAATAGCCATAACTGGGCGAGAGATCGGTGGTGACATAGCCCTTCACCCCCATGACCTCGATCGCGCCCGCAAGCCCCGCCATCCCGCCGGAAAGGCAGGCCACCGCGATCAGCGTCCGCCCCAGCGGCACGCCGGCAAAGGCCGCGGCGCGCGGGTTCAGCCCCGCCGCCCGCGCCCGCATCCCGAAGACAGTGCGCGATTGCAGCCACCAGGTGAAGACCGCCGCCGCCACCGCGATCAGCAGGCCAAGGTGCAGCCGGGTCCGCGCCATCAGCTGCGGCAGCACCGCGCTGTCGGGCACCGGCACCGATTGCGGCCAGCCGAAGGCCAGCGGGTCCTTCATCGGCCCCTCGATCATCAGCGAGACGAAAAGCACGGCGACGAAGTTCAGAAGCAGCGTCGTCACCACCTCGTCCACGCCGAATTTCAGCCGCAGCCCCAGCGGCACCAGCAGCAGCACCATCCCCGCCACGGCCCCCACGGCAAGGCAGAGCAGGATCGCCACCGGCGCGGGCAGCGCGACAAGCGCCGGGATCATGCCGAAGCCCGCCACCGCAAGCGCCCCCATGTAAAGCTGCCCCTCGCCGCCGATGTTCCAGAGCCGCGCGCGGAAGGCCACGGCGGCGGCCAGCCCGGTCAGGATCAGCGGCGTGGCCCGCGTCAGCGTTTCCGAGATGCCAAGGCGGGAGCCGAAGGCCCCCTTGAGGATCAGCCCGTAGGCCCGCAGCGGGTTGGCCCCGGCGAGCGCGATCAGCCCGCCCGCCACCAGCAGCGCCACGAGGATCGCGCCCACCGGCGCCAGCAGGGTCAGGGCCCGCGAGGGATGGTCGCGGCGTTCAAAGCGCATGGGAGGCCTCCGCTTCCAGTGCAGCCGCCGCGCTCCAGTCGCCGGCCATCATCAGCCCGAGGGTCTGGGCATCGGCCTTCTCCACCGGGATCGCGGGCGACAGCCGCCCGTTCACGATGGCGCGGATACGGTCCGACAGGCCGATCACCTCTTCGAGGTCCTCCGAGATCAGCAGCACCCCGGCCCCGCGCCCGCGCGCCTCCAGCAGGCGTTCATGGACACCCGCGATGGCGCCCTCGTCCAGCCCCCGGCTCGGCTGGGCCGCGACAAGGATATCCGGCCCGGCGTTCAGCACCCGGCCAAGGATCAGCTTTTGCATGTTCCCGCCCGACAGCAGCCGGATACGCCCCTCCACCGTGGCACCGCGCACGTCGTAATCGCGGATGATCGCCTCGGTCGCGGCGCGGGCGGCGGCGCGTTTCACCATGCCCCGGCGCGAGAACTCGGGCGACCAGATGCGCTCCAGCACCGTGTTCTCCCATGTGGTCATGTCCCCGATGGAGCCCTCCGCATTGCGGTCCTCGGGGATGCGCCCGATGCCCGCCGCGATCGCATGGGGCACGTCATGGCGCGCGGGCGTCTGCCCGTCGATCAGCAGGCTGCCGCTGTCGGGCGCATGCAGCCCCGAGACCAGTCCCGCCAGTGTCGTCTGCCCGTTGCCGGAAACGCCGATGATCCCCAGTGTCTCGCCCGCGTGCAGGCGGAAGCTGACGCCCTTGAGCGAGGCCCCGCCCCGGCCGCCCACGTGGACGTCCACCGCCTCCAGCAGCACCCGACCGGGGGTCGAGGGCGGCCGCGCCGGGCGTTTCACCTCGCGCCCGACCATGAGGGAGGCCAGTTCCTCCTTCGAGGTCTGGGAGGTCTTCCGCTCTGCCACCACCCGGCCCCGGCGCAGCACCACGACCCGGTCCGAGGCCGACATGACCTCATGCAGCTTGTGGGAGATGAAGATGAGCGAGAGCCCCTTCTGCGCCATCTCCCGCAGGGTGGAGAAGAGCCCCTCTGCCTCCTGCGCGGTCAGCACGGCGGTGGGCTCGTCAAGGATCAGGATACGGGCATCGTTGTAGAGCGCCTTGAGGATCTCGACCCGCTGGCATTCGCCCACCGAGAGGTCCGAGACGCGGGCGTCCGGGTCCACCTTCAGGCCGAACTTCTCCGACAGCGCGATCAGCCGCGCGCGGCCCCCCGCCCGGTCCGAGCGGAACTTCCACAGCGGTTCGGTCCCGGTCATGACGTTTTCCAGAACCGTCAGGTTGGGGGCGAGCGCGAAATGCTGGTGCACCATGCCGACGCCCGCGCGGATCGCGGCCCGCGGCTTGCCCGGCGGCAGTTCCTGCCCCTCCACCCGCACATGGCCCTCGTCGGCGGTGTACTGGCCAAAGAGGATCGACATCAGCGTGGTCTTGCCCGCGCCGTTCTCCCCCAGAAGCGAGACGATCTCGCCCCGGTCGAGGTGGAGCGAAACGTCTTCATTCGCCGTCACCGGGCCAAAGCGCTTGGTGATCCGGTCGAGTTCCAGAACGCGGGTTGCAGTCGGCGAAGCGGGCGGGCTCATGCGGCACCTCCGAAAAGCGGGATCGGGTGGGTCCAGCCGCCCTCCAGCAGGCGGCCAAGGGCCAACAGGCGCAGGTCACCGCCCATGGGCGCGATCAGGTGGACCGGCAGCGGCAGCCCCTCGGCATCGGCCCCCACCGGCAGGGTCAGCGCAGGGGCGCCGGTGACATTGGCCATGGCCGTGAAGGGCGCGAAGGCGGCCATCCGGTCCAGCTGTGCCTGCGGGTCGTCGTGATCGGTGGGGAAGCTGCCAAGCGGCACCGGCGCGGAAGCCAGCATCGGCGTCAGCAGCACATCCACCCGGTCAAAGAGCCGCCACAGCAGGTGGGCCGCCGTCGCGATCCCCTCCTGCGCGCGGTAGAGATCGACGGCAGAGAGCGCCTGCCCCCGCGCCACGAAGGCGCGCGTCAGAGGTTCGAAAAGCGCAGGATCCAGCCCGGCCTGCACCAGCCCCGCGAGGTTGGCCGAGGCAATCCGGTCGAAGGCCCGGGCGCTGATCTTCATGATCTGGGCGAGGTCCGAGACGGGCACCTCCTCGATCCGGTGGCCCGCCTGCGCAAGCGTCCCGGCGGCGGCCTCGACGGCGGCGGCACGTTCCGGCGCGATGCCCTCGGTCCCGGTGACGAGGCCGATGGTCAGCGCCTTGCCCGTGGGCAGCTGCGCCGGGTCCGGCGCGGGGCCGCGGGCCTGCCCGGTCAGGCAGGGAAAGAGCGCCTGCGCATCGCGGATCGTGCGGGTCAGCGCGAATTCCGTGGCGATCCCGCCAAGATGGTTGCCAAAGCCCGGGCCCCCGGGAATGGCCCCGCGCGAGGGTTTCAGCCCCACGAGGCCGCAGCAGGCCGCCGGCACCCGGATCGAGCCCGCCGCATCCGTGGCGTGCGCCAGCGGCACGATCCCCGCCGCCACCGCCGCAGCCGCCCCGCCAGAAGAGCCACCCGCCGTGCGCGCCGGATCAAGCGGGTTGCGGCAGCGCGGCCCGACAGCCGGTTCGGAGGAAAGCGAGAGCCCGAATTCCGGCACCGTCGTTGCGCCGAAGGGCCGGAAGCCCGCCGCCCGGAACTTTTGTGCCAGATCGCTGTCAGAGGCGCCCTTCATCCGGGCGAGCGCCTTGGAGCCCGCCCGCATCGGGATGCCTGCGAAGGGCCCGCCGAGGTCCTTGACCAGCAGAGGCACGCCCGCGAAGGGGGCCGCGCCGATTTCTGCGCCGGTCTCAGCACCGGTCTCCACGCTCACCTCGGCCGGATCACTTTCGGCCAGCCAGCAGACTGCACCGAGGTTCGCCACCTCCGCCGCCCGGGCGCGGGCGCGCCGCATCGCCCCGGCCTTCGTGATCTCGCCAGCCGCGATGGCCTGCGCCAGTGCCGTGGCATCGGCGTAGCCGGCGCTGCGGGCCTCCGGCGCGTCGCTGAGCGTCTGTGTCATCCGCTGTCCCCCTCGCGCGTCGCGCGTTCCGTCCCGACGGTGATGCCGCCCCGGCTGCGCGCGGTCAATGCCGCGCCGCCATGAGCGCGCGAGACGCGAACGCCCTGCCCGGTGCCGGACAGGGCGCTGCACATCCCTTCGGGATCAGCCGCTTACGCGGGTTCGTCGAAGTTGCGCGGCACTTCGAACTCGCCCGCCTTGATGGCGGCGCGGACCTCTTCCATCTTGGCCACGGCCTCTGCCGGGGCCACGCCCTCGGTGAAGAGGATGTCGTTGCCGCCGTCCTTCATCAGGCTGAGCGGCGTGTAGTTCTTGCCGACCGGCATCCCGCCGGTGGCATCGGCCAGCGCCGCGTCGAGCAGCGGGCGGAAGGACCACATGGCATTGGCAAAAACCGTATCCGGGTAGCGCGGCGTGTAGTCGATGAGCGAGCCGATGGCCTTGATGCCCCGCTCCTGCGCCGCATCCGCCGTGCCGATCCGCTCGCCGAAGAGGATATCCGCCCCGGCGTCGATCTGGGCAAGGCCCGCCTCGCGCGCCTTGGGCGGATCGAAGAAGGTGCCGATGAAGCTGACGACATGTTTGCACTCGGGGTTCACCGCCTTCACGCCATCCGCGAAGCCGTTGATCAGCATGTTCACTTCCGGGATCGGGATCGCACCAACGGAGCCGACGGTGCCTGTCTTGGTCATGGCGCCGGCCAGCATCCCGCAGAGGTAGGCCGCTTCCCAGTTCCAAGTGCCGAAGACGCCGAAGTTGTCGCCTGCAGCCTCGCCGGAGGAGCCCATGAGGAAGGCGGTGTCGGGGTAGTCGCCCGCCACGGTGCGCGCCTCGCGCTCCACCGCGTAGGATTCGCCCACGATCAGGACGTTGCCTGCCTCGGCATATTCCCGCATGGCGCGCGGGTAATCGGTGCCCGAGACGCCCTCGGAGAAGGTGTATTCGATCGCCCCGTCCGCATCGGCGGCCACCATGGCCGCGTGCAGGACCGAGTTCCAGGCGTTCTCGACCGGCGAGGCATGGATGCCCGCCACTTTCACCGGGGCGCCCTGCGCGCGCAGGATCGAGGGCGCGAAGAGCGTCGTTGCGCCCAGCGCGGCGCCGGTGCCGAGCAGGCGGCGGCGGTTGAGGATCAGCTTGGTCATGTGAAATCTCCCGTGACTGTCAGTGGTATACCCCGGTTCTGGCCGGGTGTTCCTTGGCCGTCTGGCGGCGGTTCTGGCTTACGAGGCACGCGGCGCGCCCGCGCTGTCAAGCACGGGCCGCCACTGTCGAAGCAACCGGAGAGCCGCCAGAGAGCCAATGCCCTGAATTCGGGCAATTTCTGACCAATTGGTCAAGAGCGCTGTGGCACCCTACCCAGCGGACGTCCCGGCACCGGGTGCCGCGCCCCCCCCCCCAGCCCTCCGCGACGCCAGAGGCCCCGGCGCCTCCGCCCCGGCTCAGGAGGCGTGGCGCGGCGCATAGTCGGCGGGATCGACGCGCCCGGGACGGCCCGGCAGGTCGAGCGTCGTGACCTCCGGCGCGGTCTGCGCCACGACCTTGCCGCGGCGGATCACCTTCAGCCGGTTCGGGCGCAGGCGGATCGCCTCTGCCGGGTCCTTGGCCTGCAGCAGCACCATGTCCGCGTGGCAACCCACGTCGAGCCCATAGCCCTCCAGCCCCATGATCTTCGCCGAATTCACCGTGACGCAGTCAAAGAGCGCCCGCTTGTCGGCGCCCGATCCTAGCTGCGTCGCATGCAGCGCCATATGGGCCACGTCCAGCAGGTCGCCGGTGCCCATGGAATACCACGGGTCCAGCACGCAATCCTGCCCGAAGCCCACGGTGATGCCGGTGGCCAGCATCTCGGGGATGCGGGTCAGGCCGCGGCGCTTGGGATAGGTGTCGTGACGGCCCTGAAGCATCATGTTGATCAGCGGGTTCGGGATCGCGGCGACCTCGGCCTCGGCCATCAGGGGCAGCAGCTTCGAGACATAGTAATTGTCCATCGAATGCATCGAGGTCAGATGCGAGCCCGCGACGCGCCCCTGCAACCCGTGGCGTATCGTTTCCGCGGCCAGCGTCTCGATATGGCGCGAGAGGGGATCGTCGGTCTCGTCGCAATGCATGTCCACGCGCAGGCCCCGCTCGGCCGCCAGACGGCAGAGCGCCGCGACAGAGCGCGCGCCCTCCTCCATCGTGCGTTCGAAATGCGGGATGCCACCCACGATCTCGACCCCCATGTCGAGGGCACGGGTCAGCGCCGCCTCGGCCTCGGCACAGCGGTAGAAGCCATCCTGCGGGAAGGCCACCAGTTGCAGGTCGAGGTAGGGCGCCACGATCTCGCGCACCTCCAGCAGGGCCTCGACGGTGACGAGACGCGGGTCGGAGACATCGACGTGGCTGCGCACCGCCATCAGCCCCTTGGAGACGGCGAGGTCGCAATAGCGCACCGCGCGCTCCACCAGCGCCTCCTTCGTCAGCGTCGGGCGCAGCTCGCCCCAGAGGGCGATCCCCTCCAGCAGCGTGCCCGAGACGTTCATCCGCGGCAGCCCGAGGGACAGCGTCGCATCCATGTGAAAATGCGGGTCCACGAAGGGCGGCGAGACCAGCAGGCCGGCGGCGTCGATGACCTCGCCCGCCTCGGCGGTGATCCCGGCCTCCACGGCGGCGATCCGCCCCCCGGTGATGCCGATGTCGAGCCCGGTACGGCCGTCGGGAAGCGTGGCGTTGCGGATCAGCAGGTCAAACATCGGCGGGGTCCTTGTCTTGCGCCGTCCCTCGCGGGGACACAGGCCGAACCCTAGGGGCGGCGGCGGGCGGTGTCACCTCTGCCGCGACGGCGGGGGGCGGATTGGCCCCGGGGATGCCCGCGCCGTGGTCACCCGGCAATGCGGGCCGCCCTGCCCTCTGGTCAAATGCCGCCCGCACGCTAGGCTCCCTCCCATGTGTGGCCGTTTCGTAGACCCCAACCTGCGCGGAACCGAGTTCGAGCATTCCGAGCTGAGGATCGACCCGATCCCCCGTCGCTTCAACGTGAAGCCGACGCAGGACGTGCTGCTCTTCGCCAAGCCCGAGCTGGTGGCCTATTACGCGCGCTGGTGGCTGGTGCCCTCGTGGCACAAGGGCGAGCTGAAAGAGTGGAAGGCCACGACCTTCAACGCCCGCATCGAGGAAGCGGCGCAGAAGCCCACCTTTCGCGCGGTCTGGCGTCATGGCCGCTGCCTGATCCCGGCGGGGGCCTATTACGAATGGACCGGCGAGAAGGGCGCGAAGCAGCCCCATGTGTTCAGCGCGGCGGGCAACGAGGAGACGCTCTGGTTTGCGGGGCTCGCCTCGCGCTGGAACGAGCTGCTGACCTGCACGATCCTGACCCGCGCGGCCAATGCGGATGTGGAGGCGATCCACCACCGGATGCCGGTGATCCTGAACGCCGAAGAACGCGATGCCTGGCTGGGCGGGACGGATGAGACGGAGCTGCTGGGGGCCGAGGCCCGGCTGCGGCACCACCCGGTGGCGCGGTTCGGCATGAAGGACGACGGGCCGGAGCTGATCGAACCGGCTGAGTGAGGGGCCGGGGCTATTGGCCGCTTCCAGAGGAATGGACGCCCCTCCCCATCACGCGCCCACACAAACCCTCAAGCAATGTCCCGCAAACCTCAAGCAATGTCCCGCCCGGCCTTGGGCCGGGCAGCGCCGTCCCGCCCCTCTGGGGCGGCGCTGCCCTTCGTAGTCGACAGCCCAGGCTGCACAGCAGGGCTTCAAGACGTTCTCAAAGACCTTCACCCCTCCGCCAGTGCTGACAGGCTCCAAGCTGACGGCATTCCGCGGCACCCAGCCGTCAACCCCCCCCCTCAAATCTCCAGCATCAACCCCGTCTTCACCCGGTCCATCGACACCATCGTCCGGAACTTTTTCACGTTGCCCGACCCGAAGAACACCCGGCGCGTGAACTCCTCGTAAGCCGGCATCGAGGCGACGCAGACCACCAGCACGAAATCCGTCTCGCCGGTCACGTAATGGCACTGCTGCACCTCCGGCGCGTCGCGGAAACTGCGCTTGGCCGCGTCGATGGCATCCGGCGTCTCGCTCACCAGCTCCACCGTTACGATGATCGTCAGCGGCAGGCCCACCGCCTCGCCCGAGACCTGCGCCACGTTGGCCGCGATCACGCCTTCGGCCTCCATCCGGCGGATGCGACGCTGCACCGAGGGCGCCGAGAGGTTCACCGCCGCGCCGATCTCGCGCTGCGGCATCTGGTTGTTCTCCTGCAAAAGCCGCAGGATGGCACGGTCATATTCGTCGAGAGGCGTCATGGACATTCACCGCAGGGCATCGGGATGCAAGAAACTTGCACGATCCCCGCGGAAATTCAGCCCCTTTTTCGGGCGAGACGAAATATCCTTGCGACACCACCCGATTCAAGGAGCCTCGCGTGACCTACCTGCCCAACCGCCTGCCCGCCCATGGCCAGCCTCTCGATCCCCGCGACGCCGCGATTCTCGGCCCCGAGGGTGCCGCCCGGATCGCCCGCGTGCTGGCCCTGCGCGACAACGGCGGCGCCACGCCGCTGATCGCCCTGCCCGGCCTCGCGGCGGAGCTCGGCATCGGCGCGCTGCACCTCAAGGACGAGGGCCAGCGGCTGGGGCTCGGCTCCTTCAAGGCGCTCGGCGGGGCCTATGCGCTGATGATGCTGGTGCTGGAGGAGGCCTCCGCCCGGCTGGGCCGCGAGGTCGCGGTCGAAGAGCTCTTCTCGGACGCGGTGAAGGCCGTCGCCGCCACCATGACCTTCGCCTGCGCCACGGACGGCAACCACGGCCGCTCGGTCGCGCAGGGCGCGCAGCTCATGGGCGCGCGCTCGGTCATCTTCGTGCACGGCGGCGTCAGCCAGAACCGCGCCGACGCCATCGCCGCCTATGGCGCCGAGATCCGCTGGGTCGACGGCACCTATGACGAGAGCATCGTGGAAAGCGCCCGCGTCTCCGAGGCCGAGGGCTGGACCATCGTCTCCGACACCTCCTGGGACGATTACGAGGTGATCCCCGGCCTCGTCATGCAGGGTTACGTGGCGCTGATCGCCGAGTCGCTGGCGGCCCTCGACACGCCCCCGACCCATGTCTTCCTGCAGGCGGGCGTGGGCGGTTTCGCCGCCGCCGTGGCCGGGCACCTTGCCCTCGTGCTGGGGGAAGACCGTCCCTGCGCCATCGTGGCAGAGCCCGCCCGCGCCGCCTGCCTCTTCGAGAGCGCGAAACAGGGCCGCGTGGCCAAGGTGGGCGAGGATGAGCCCACCGTTATGGCGATGCTGGAATGCTATGAACCCTCGCCGCTGGCCTTCCGGGTGCTGGAACGCTGCGCCGATGGCTTCCTGACCGTGCCCGAGGAGGCCGCGACCGAGGTCATGCGCCGCCTTGCCGCCCCGGTGGCGGGCGACCCGGCGGTGGTGGCGGGCGAAAGCGGCGGCGCGGGGCTTGCGGGCCTCGTCACCCTGCTGCGCGACGCGGAAGGCGCGCAGGCTGCGGGCCTCGGGCCGCAGTCCCGCGTGCTGGTGATCAACACCGAGGGCGCGACCGATGCGGCGCTCTACGAGCGGATCGTCGGCAAGACCCCGGCGGAGGTGGCGGCATGACCCCGGCGCTCGACGGCACGCGCCTGATCGCCCGGCTGGAGGAGCTGGGCGCCACGGGCCGCGACGCGGAGGGCCGGCTGATGCGGCTTGCGGGCACCGATGCCGACCGCGCCGGGCGCGATCTCTTCTGCCGCTGGCTGGAGGAGGCCGGGCTGGAGATCCGCGTGGACCAGATCGGCAATATCATCGGGCTCTGGTCGCCCGAGGGTGCGACCGGCGCGCCGCTGGTCATGGGCTCGCATATCGACAGCGTCATCGACGCAGGGATCTACGACGGCTGCACCGGCGTGCTGGCCGGGCTCTCGGTCATCGAGGCGCTGAAGGCCGCCGCTACCCGCCCGGCGCGGCCCGTGGCGGTGGTGGCCTTCACCAACGAGGAAGGCGTGCGCTTCCACCCCGACATGCTGGGCAGCCTCGTGGCCTGCGGCGACATGTCGGTGGAAGAGGCCCGCGCGACCGTGGGCACCGACGGCGCGACGCTGGGGGCCGAACTGGCGCGCATCGGTTATGCCGGGGAGATCCCGCCCACGGCGCTCACGCCCCATGCCTACCTCGAACTCCACGTCGAACAAGGCCCGGTGCTGGAAGCCGAGGGGCTGCGCCTTGGCGCGGTGGAGAACCTGCAGGGTATCTCGTGGCAGAAGATCATCCTCACCGGCGCGGCCAACCACGCGGGCACCACGCCGATGCGCCTGCGCTTGGACGCGGGCGTGGCGGCGGCGCGGATCATGACCCACCTGCAGGAAGCCGCGCGCGGCTCAGATGGTGGCGTGGCCACGGTCGGTACGCTCTCGCTCTCCCCCGGTGCGATCAACGTGATCCCCGCGCGGGCCGAGATGACGGTGGACCTGCGCCACCCCGATGCCGAGACGCTGCGCGCGCTGGAGGCCGGGCTGGCCGCCCTGCTGGACGAGATCCGGGCCGAGGGCTTCACGGTCACCACCCAGAGCCTCGCCCGGTTCGAGCCGGTGGTCTTCGACCCCGCCATCGTCACCGCCATCGAGGCCGCCGCCGGGGCGCGTCAGCTCTCCTGCCGCCGGATGACCTCGGGCGCGGGCCATGACGCGCAGATGATGGCTCGGATCGCCCCAACGGCGATGATCTTCGTCCCCTCCAAGGGCGGGATCAGCCATTCGCCGCTGGAAGACACCGACCCCGCCGACATCGTGGCCGGGGCCGAGGTGCTGCTGGACGTGGCGCGGGGCCTGATCTCGTGAACCGCGAGGCCCTCCACGCCCGGATGTCCGCCTGGCGCCACGACCTGCACCGCCACCCGGAGGCAGGCTTCGAGGAGCACCGCACCGCCGCCTTCGTGGCCGAGACCCTGCGCGGTCTGGGCCTCGAGGTGGTCGAGGGCGTGGGCGGCACCGGCGTGGTGGGCACGCTCCGGCGCGGCACGGGCAACCGGGCCGTCGCCCTGCGCGCCGACATGGATGCGCTGCGGATCACCGAGGCGACCGGCCTGCCCCATGCCTCCGCCACGCCCGGACGGATGCATGCCTGCGGCCATGACGGCCATACCGCCATGCTGCTGGGGGCGGCGGAGCTGCTGGCGACCGAGGGCGGGTTCGACGGCACCGTGCACTTCCTCTTCCAGCCAGCCGAGGAATGGGGGCAAGGAGCGCTCGCCATGCTGGACGACGGCCTGCTGGAGCGTTTCCCCTTCGACGAGGTCTATGGCCTGCACAACATGCCCGGCCTCCCCGTGGGCCATGCCGAGACGCGCCCGGGCGCGATCATGTCGGCAGAGGACATCTTCGAGATCACGCTGACCGGCGCAGGCGGCCATGCCTCGCGCCCCGACTGGGGCCGCGAGGTGATGGTGCCCGCCTGTGCGCTGGTGCTGGAGTTGCAGACCATCGTCGCCCGACGTCTGGCGCCCTCCGAGACCGCCGTCGTCTCGGTGACGGAGCTGCTCACCGATGGCACCCGCAACGCCCTGCCCGGCACGGCACGGGTGCTGGGCGACTGCCGCAGCTTCGCGCCCCGGACCTCGCAGAGGATCGAGGAAGAGATGCGCCGCATCGCCGAGGGCATCGCCCTCTCCCATGGCATCACGGCCCGCGTGGACTACCGGCGCGAATTCATCCCGACGCTGAACGATCCGGCGCTGACCGCGCAGGCGCTGGAGGCGGCGGCCACGGTCTCGACCCAAGCCGCGCTGCGGCCCGAGCCGATGACCGGATCGGAGGATTTCGCCCGCTTCCTCGCCCATGTGCCGGGCTGTTTCCTCTTCATCGGAAATGGCGAGGATTCGGCCCCGCTGCACAGCCCCGCCTACGACTTTGCCGATGCCGCGCTGCTGCATGGGGCCGCCCTGCACGCGGCCATCGTGCGCAAACGCCTGCCCACGGGCTGAGATCGTTCAAAAGCGACGCATCGTGTCGCTTTTGGCGGCGAACCTGCCGCAAAGTCACCCTGAAATTCAATAAGAACGTCCGTTCGCATTGGCGCGGATGACACAAAATCATTCTTCGCATCCCCGCATGGTGGGAATATATTCCCGCCATTCCCGGCCCCTTGCGGCAAAAACCGGGCATCCTGTCCCGGTTTGCCTGCTTTTCGGGACTTGAACCCCCACACGGAGTGTTATCTACCGCCGCACAGGGAGGAGGCCGGACGAGTTTACAGGATACGGATGGCCGAAAATCAGATCACGGGTGCCGGGATCACCTTCGAGAACGTGGGGAAGGCTTTCCCGCAGAAGGGTGGCGGCACCGTCAACGCACTGGAGAATGTGTCTCTGACCGTCGAACCCGGCACGATCACCGGGATCATCGGCCGGTCGGGCGCGGGCAAATCGACCCTTCTGCGGATGGTCAACGGGCTGGAACAGCCGACATCGGGCACCGTCACCGTGGCGGGCCACGACGTCGGCCGCGCGGGCGCGGCCGAGCTGCGGCGCATCCGGCGCGACGTCGGCATGATCTTCCAGCACTTCAACCTGCTGTCCTCGCGCACGGTCTACGAGAACGTGGCCCTGCCGCTGGAAATCGCGGGCACGCCTGCGCGCGAGATCAAGGGCCGGGTCGATGACCTCGTGGCCCGCGTCGGGCTGGAACAGCTGGCAAAGCGCTATCCTGCAGAGCTCTCCGGCGGGCAGAAACAGCGTGTCGGCATCGCCCGCGCGCTTGCCACGCAGCCCAAGGTGCTGCTCTCGGATGAGGCGACCTCGGCGCTCGACCCGGAGACGACGCAGACCGTTCTCGACCTGCTGGCCGACATCAACCGCGACCTCGGGCTGACGATCCTGCTGATCACCCACGAAATGGCCGTGGTGCGCGACATCGCCTCCCACGTGGCGGTGATCGACGGCGGCCGGATCGTCGAACAGGGCGCGACCTACGACATCTTCACCGCGCCGCAACATGCGACGACGCGGTCGTTCCTCTCGGGCGTGACCGGCGTCACCCTGCCGCGCTTCATCGCGGACCAGATGAGCGCGACCCGCCCCACCGGCCCCGCACGCGAGGTGATCCGCATCACCTTCGTGGGCGAGAACGCAACCGACCCGCTGCTGGCGCGGATGAGCGAGGAGCTGGGCCTTCAGGTCAACATCCTGGCCGGTGCCATCGAGGAGATCGGCACAAGGCCCTTCGGCAACCTGCTGATCTCGGTCGATGCCACGCGCGCCGACGAGGCGCGGGCCTACCTGCAAAACCATGATCAGCGTACGGAGGTCCTGGGCTATGTCGGCTAATCTCATCAACATGCTGATGGAAGCGACCTGGCAGACCGTCTACATGGTCGCCGTTGCCACCGTGATCGGGGCCGTCTTCGGTATCCCCATCGGCGTCTTCCTTGCCTGTTCGCAACGCGGAGAGCTGCTCTCGGCGCCCCTCGTGAACAAGGTGCTGGGGGTCATCGTGAACGCGACCCGTTCGGTGCCCTTCATCATCCTCGTCGTCTCGATCATCCCGGTGACGCGCTTCATCGCGGGCACCTCGATCGGCACCACGGCGGCCATCGTGCCGCTGACCATCGCCGCGATCCCCTTCATCGGCCGCCTGGTCGAGAATGCGATCCGCGAGGTCGACAGCGGGCTGATCGAAGCGGCCCGCGCCATGGGCGCGACGCCGATGCAGATCATCCGCAAGGTGCTGATCCCCGAGGCCCTGCCGGGGATCACCCTTGGCCTCACACTCGCCGTGGTGTCGCTGATCGGCTACTCGGCCATGGTCGGCGCCGTGGGCGGCGAGGGCCTGGGCGATCTCGGCATCCGCTACGGCTATCAGCGGTTCATGCCCTCGGTCATGCTGGCCGTGGTCGTCATCCTCATCGTCATGGTGCAGCTGGTCCAGACCGCGGGCGAATTCCTCGCCCGGCGCGTCGACAAGCGGGCACCGCGCAACCGGGGCCGTTGAGGCCCCGCCCCTTTCTCACACGCATCGCTAGAAGGAGACCTCCCATGCTGCGTCTGATCACCCTCACCTCGGCCCTCGCGCTGACGGCCACCACCGCGCTTGCCACCGACATCCGCGTCGGTGTCTCCCCCGGCCAGCACGGCGAAATCATGGAAGAAGTCGCCAAGGTCGCGGCCAAGGACGGCCTGAACATCGACGTGGTCGAATTCTCCGACTACGTGGTGCCGAACCAGGCGCTCGCCGATGGCGACATCGAGGCCAACAGCTTCCAGCACCGTCCCTACCTCGAGCGCCAGATGGCCGACCGCGGCTTCGACCTCGTCGAAGTGGGCACCACCATCAACACGCCGATGAGCCTCTACTCGAACGAATTCAAATCGCCCGAGGAGATCCCCGACGGTTCCACCATCGGCATCCCGAACGACCCGACCAACGGCGGCCGCGCCCTGCTGGTGCTGCAACAGAAGGGCCTGCTGAAGCTGGCCGATGGCGTTGGCCTCGTGCCGACGGTGCTCGACATCACCGAGAACCCCCGCAAGATCAAGATCCAGGAACTCGACGCGGCACAGCTGCCCCGCTCGCTGGATGACCTCGACGCGGCGATGATCAACACCAACTACGCCATCGCCTCGGGCCTCGACCCGGTGAACGATGCCATCGCCACCGAAACCGACAGCCCCTACGTGAACATCATCGTCGTCCGCAAGGGCGAGGAGAACGCGGATTGGGTCAAGCCGCTGGTGGACGCCTACCACTCGCCCGAGGTGAAGAAGTTCATCGAGGACAAGTACAACGGCACCGTGCTGACCAGCTGGTAAGCCGCTGATCCCTCTGGGGATTGAAGACGAAAGGCCGCGCCGGGGACATCCGGGCGCGGCCTTTTTGCTGTTGCTGCGGTGGGTCAGCCCTTCAGACTGCGCCAGAGGCTGAGCGCCATGTCCGACAGATCGCCCATCCGCGCCGCCACATGTTCCCGCGCCAGCCCGCCCTCGCCCGCCCGGTCGAGCCGGTCGAGAAGCCGCATCAGCCGGCGGCGGTGGGTGCCGGTCAGCACCTGCAGCGGATCGGCGATGAGCCCCGCAAAGGTGGTCACCAGCGAAGCGGAAAGCGCCAGCACCACCCCGGTCAGCAGCACCTCCAGCCCGCTGGGGCGCGCCGGGAAGACGCCATACCACAGCCCCCCGGCCCATTGGCCGAGCGGAAAATTATCGATCAAGTAGGCCTGCGTGCGCATCTCGGCCACCGGCGCGGCCAGTGACAGGACGCCCGGCGTCGCGGCATGGAAGACCAGCAGCCCGGCGCAGAGCACGATCAGCGTCGTCGTGATCTCGGCCACGGCATTGCGCACCTCGGCATAGTCGCGCACGGCCAGCTCCACCGCTGCGGCGGGCGCTGCGGGGCGCGCAGGGCCCAGCCCCTCGATCATCGTCAGGACGTCCGTTTTCACCCGCGCCGCGACGCTGGTTTCCAGCATCATCCGCCGCGCCGCCAGCCAGCGGCCCGCGCGTTTCAGGCCAAGCGCCGAGAGGCCGAGCGCCAGCAGCCGCACCACGAGGTAGAGCGGCGCCAGCACCACGTTCAGCGGTGCGCGCAGCAGGTCTGCGCCAAGGGCGGCGCGGTGCAGTCGCAGCGTGCCCAGCGGGCCGAAGCGGCGGCGGGCAAAGCGGCGGGTCGCCGTCTGGCGGGTCTCTGTCACGGTCTGGTCGGGTTCTGGCATCGCAGGCCCACTCTGGTCCCTCCCCGGTCCGAGGTCGAGGGCCATCCTGCGATGGTCTGGTTGACGGCAGGTGACGGCCGCGCCTTTTCGCCGATGGGGCGGCCGGATGGGACATGAGTGGTGGGCGGCACGGATCGCCGGGCCGCCCTCTCGCGCTCCGGGGGCTTGGGGTCCACGGCCCGGGCTTACCTCTCCCGCGCCGGGGGCTTGGGTCCCCCGGCGCGGGCCGCTCTTACCAGGGACGCGCCACCACGAAGGGGCGGTGATCATCGCCCTTGCCGGCGTGGTTCTCGGTCAACTCCAGCGCGAAATCGGCGTCATGCAGCGCATCCTCCAGCCCGGCCACGCTGAAGGAGGCGACATGGGGCGCCTTGCCCACGGCCTGCATCACCGGGATGACGAGGCCCCGGATCAGCGGGTTCATCTCGCGCAGGCAGGGCGTCTTGGAGATGAAGACCCCGCCCGGCGCCAGCAGCTTGGAGATCACCGCCAGCGTGCCCGGCAGATCGCGCACGAGATGCAGGTAGTTGAACCCGAGGATCACGTCGAAGGGCCCCTCCTGCGCCATGTCCTGCACGGTGCCCGCCTCGAAGGAGAGCCCCGGCACCGGGCTTTCGGCCAGCCGCTGATTGCCGATGCGGATCATCTCGGGCGAGAGGTCGGTGGCGATATATTCGGCCACGTCGCCCGCCAGTTGCAGCGCAGTGGAGCCGGTGCCGCAGCCCAGTTCCAGCACCCGCGTCCGGGCATGCAGGTAGCCGCGCGTCCGTTCCAGCGTCCGTGCATAGGCCACGGGATCGGCCACCGGCTGGCGGGCGTAGCGGGCGGAAAGCCGGTCCCAGAAGCGGGCATCGCGGGTCTCGGGGGCGGAGGTCATGACCGTGGGCATCATGGGGGCGGTGGTCGAGGCTGTCATCGGGGGTCTCCTTTCACCGCCCGGAATAGCCATATGCAGATAATCGGTAAATTGCGGAAATTCGCAGGCATGATATACGCATTCGCATGATCACACCCGATTGGAACCTGCTTCGCGCCTTTCACGCCACCGCCACCCATGGCTCGCTCTCTGCGGGGGCGCGGGCGTTGCGGCTGACGCAGCCCACGCTCTCGCGGCAGGTGCAGGCGCTGGAAGAGGCCCTCGGCGTCGCGCTCTTCGAACGGATCGGCAAGCGGCTGGTCCTGACCGAGACCGGGCGCGCCCTGCTGGACCATGTCGGCCCCATGGGCGATGCGGCGCAGGCGGTCGCATTGGCCGCCAGCGGGCGGTTGCAGGACATGACCGGGCGGGTGCGGATCTCGGCCTCTGACACGGTGGCGACCTTCCTGATGCCTGCCCTGCTGGAGACGATCCGGGCCGCCGCGCCGGGGCTGGTGCTGGAACTCTGGTCCCAGAACAGCCTGAGCGACCTGCACGGGATGGAGGCCGACATCGCCCTGCGCCACGCCGCCCCGGATCGCGCGGGCCTCAGCGGGCGCGAGCTGCGCGGCAGCCGGGCGCGGTTCTATGCCTCGCGCGACTGGGTCCTGCGCCACGGCGTGCCCGCCTCCCCGGCCGATCTGCTCGCCGGTGCCCTCATCGGCTTCGACGACACCGGACGGCTGGTCGCCTATCTCAACGGCCTTGGGTTCCGCATCGCGGCAGAGGACTTCCGCCTCGTCTCCAACTCCTCGCTCGTGGTGCTGGAGATGGTACGGCGCGGCATGGGCGTGGCCCCCTTCCTCGACGAGATCGTGGCCGATGACCCGCAGCTTCTGCCGCTCTGGCCCGGGGTGACGATCCCGGTGCCGCTCTGGCTGGTCAGCCACGAAGGGCTGCAGGCCAGCCCGCGGATCAAGCTGGTGCTCGACATGCTGTCGGAGGGTCTGGGGGCGGCCTGACCGCGCCCCAGAGCACACCTCGCGCGCCTCCCCCGCGGCGGGGCGTGGCAATTCTACACCGTATTGGAAACCTTGCGCCGATCCGCTTCAGATGCCTCTGGCCCCTGCCCGCGCCGGGGCTAACGTGGCGCCGATAATCAGTAGAGGAGATGTTCCATGCCCTTCGACAGCACCGGCCCCGCGACGCCCACCCAGTTGGTGGATGATGCCCGCACCCGCGTGACCCGCTGGGATTTCGCCCCCGGCAACACCACCGGCTGGCACAAGCACGAGATGGATTACGTCATCGTCATCCTGACCGACGCCAAGATGGCCTATGAGCAGAACGGCGAGGTGATCGAGCGCGAGGTGAAGGCCGGAGACACCTATGCCCGCGGCATGGGGATCGAACATGACGTCTTCAATCCCGGTCCGGGGATGCTCTCCTTCATCGAGGTCGAACTGAAGGACTGAGGTCAGGCACGCGCCCCCTCACACCCTCCGCCGCGCCCGCCGTTTCGGCAGGGGCGCGGTGGTCCAGAGCAGGCAGGCGATGATCAGCCCGACGCCCGTCCAGCCCATGGCGGGCAGCCGCTCTCCCACCACCAGCACCGCCAGCACCGCCGCCACCACCGGCTCGAACAGCGTGATCGTCGTCGCCATGCTGGTCGTCACCCGTGCCAGCCCCGCGCCGAAGGCGATGTAGCCCAGGAACATCGGCACCAGCGCCATGTAGAGCCCCACGGCGAGGTTTTGCGTGGAGGCGAGGAAGGGCGCGCCCGTGGCCAGCAGCACCGGCATCAGCAGCGCCGCGCCCACCCCCAGCATCGCGCCCATGGCCGTGCGCGACGGGAGGCCCCGCTGCATCATCCGCCGCGCGGCCCAGGAGTAATGGGCATAGGTCGCCCCCGCCACCAACCCCAGCAGCACGCCGAGCGGCACGTTCTCCGGGATCACCTCGCCCGTGCCCTCGGCCAGGGCCAGCAGGGCCATGCCCGCGATGCCGATGGCCGCGCCGGAGGTCCAGCGCAGGGTCAGGCGGATACCGTCGAAGCGGTTCTCGATCAGGGCCGAGATCAGCGGCGCGGAGCCGATGGAGATCACCGTGCCGATGGTCACCCCCGCCAGCCGCATGGAGGCATAGAACGCCAGCGGATAGATCATGACTGAGAGGCCCCCCGCCAGCAGGAGCGGTAGCTGCGCCTTCAGCGAAGCCGCGTGACGCCGGATGCCGCCCGCCGCCATGAGCGCCTGCAACAGCCCGCCAAAGCCCATGGCCGCAGCCCCGATGGCCACGGCGGGCACATCGGGCGCAAAGGTCGCCGCCGTGCCGGTGGTCCCCCATGCGGTGGCCGCGAGTAGACAGAAGACAGCGCCGAGGATCAGCCCGCTGTCGGGCTGGGATATCTGCGCGTGGGTCTGGGGGTCTGGCATGGCGGCTCCGGGGTCAGCGCCTCCGGTCTAGCGATTGCATCCGGGGCGTCAATGCGCGGCGGGCGCGCGTCGGCCGGGCAAGGCCTGCACGCCGCCCCTACCGCCCGGCGCGGCGCTGTCCTAGTCTGCCCGCGACCTGACGGCCCCAGAAGGAGACAGACTTGGCCAAGACCATTCACAGCATGATCCGCGTTCTCGACGAGGCGCGTTCGCTTGCCTTCTACCGCGAGGCCTTCGGACTGGAGATCGCCGACCGGCTGGATTTCCCGGAGTTCACCCTCGTCTACCTGAGCAACCCGGAGAGCGAGTTCGAGCTTGAGCTGACCATCAACAAGGACCGGACCGAGCCCTATGACCTTGGCGACGGCTATGGCCACCTTGCCGTGTCGGTGGAGGATCTGGAGGCGGAACACGCCCGGTTCGAGGCCGCAGGCCTGAACCCGCGCAAGCTGGTCAGCTTTGCGCCTGCGGGCGAGGTGATCGCGAAGTTCTTCTTCGTCGCCGATCCCGACGGCTACCAGATCGAAGTGCTGGAGCGCGGCGGCCGCTACAAGTGACGGCAAGACGTGATCCGGCGGCGCGCAGGCGCTGCCGGATCACCTGGGCCGCATCGCCACCGGATCAGCCCTGTCGGATCAGACCAGCGCCAGTTTCCGCGCCTCGGTGACGAAGGCAGAGTACTGCGCCTCGGGCACGAAACGCCCGCCGGTGGCCCAGACCACATGCACCACCTGCGCCGGATCGACGCCGGCCAGATGCTGCGCCCGGAAGCCCGCCGCGTCGTCGGAGAGCATCACCATCTCCGGCCCGCGGAAGGCGGAAGCCGCGGAGGGCTCCAGCTTCTCGCCCATCTGGTCGTGGGCCTTCAGCAGGTAGGTGAACAGCGTGTCGTCGCCCACGGTGAAGGCCCCGGCGAGGCGCTCTTCCATCCGGCCCGCCACGAAGTCCGAGAAGGTCGCAACGGCCATGCCGTCGGCCTCGGTCTTGTTGGTCAGGCCCACGTCGTAGACCGTCTTGTACTTGCCCTTGTAGGCCAGCCGCACGAGGCCCGAGGGCGCCTGCACCGGCTCGCAGAAGAAGCCATGCGCGTTCGCCCCGAAGACCGCCCGCAGGCCCTGCGCCGTGCCACCGGGGGCACCGCCCACCCCGCAGGGCAGGTAGACCATCAGCGGACGCTCCGGCCCGATCTCGATGCCCTGCGCGGCCAGTTCCTCGGCCAGTTCGGCGGCCGAGGCGCTGTAGCCCCGGAAGAGCGTCGGGCTGTCCTCGTCATCGACGAAGTGGCACAGCGGATCGAGGGCGGCCGCGTCACGGGCGGCAGCCACGGCGGCGGTGTAATCGCTGGCGTGCTGGATCACGCTGACGCCGAGGTCGGTCAGGCGCTTGACCTTCCAGGCCTTGGCATCCGCCGACATATGCACCACGGCCCGATAGCCGAGCGCCCGGGCGGTGATGCCGACGCTCAGGCCGAGGTTCCCGGTGGAGCCCACGGACATGGTGCGCGCGCGGAAGAAATCCCGCAGCTCGGGGCTGGCCAGCTTGGCAGCGTCTTCGCCCTCGGCCAGCAGACCGGCCTCGCGGGCCTGTGCGATGGCGGTGGTCACCACCTCGAAGAGGCCGCCGCGCGCCTTGACGGAGCCTGCGACCGGCAGGTCATTGTCGGCCTTCATGAAAACGCTGCCGGGCACGCCTGCGGGCAGCACGCCCTGAGGCACGGGGACGAGGCGCGAACGGATGCGACCCTCAGGCCCGGTTTCGGGGAAGAGCGCAGCCAGAAGGCCCGCCGCCGCGTCCCAGTCGGCCAGCGCGATCTTCAGCTCGGCCTGGGCCTGCGGATCCTCTGCGGGGCGATAATCGGGGTTGGACCAGACCAGCGGGCGGGCGGCCCCGAGGGCCTCGAGAAGAGCATCGGACATCGCGGACTTCCTGTCATTCCTCCGGCGCGGAGCCTCGCCGGGCATTCCCTTCCCCCTCTGCCGGGGTTGGGCCGCCACTGCAACCATTTATCCCCCGAAACGTCGCCCCCCGGTTGATCCCGTAGGGACGGACGGTGGCGCATTGGGCGCGGCACAACCCAAAGAGGAAACGCCGCAAATTTACGCGCCCCGACGGGTGAAAGGACGGGAAATCAACGGGACACCGGATATTGACGACAATCGACCATGGACCTTCCGCGCCGCTTGCCTTGTCTTGAAGCCGCGACGGGAGGCGCAGCGCAAGACAGGAATGGGCGACGACAATGACGGACATCTATGACGTGATCGTGGTGGGGGCTGGTTCGGCCGGGGCGGCTCTGGCCGGGCGGCTGAGCGAGGACCCGTCGATCCGGGTGCTGCTGCTGGAGGCGGGCCGCGACTGGCGCGCCGACGAGGCGCCAGAGGCCGCGCGTTCTGCCAATATCATGCCCTTCATGCACCAGCCCGGCCACCAGCAGGAGTGGCAATGGCCCGGCGTGCAAAGCCGCCGCACCGCCGCGCAGGAGCCCAAGCATTACTGGCGCGGGCGCGGGCTTGGCGGCTCCTCCCTCGTCAACGCGCAGATCGCCATCTGGGGCGTCGGCGCGGCCTTCGACGCATGGGAGGCGATCGGCTGCGAGGGCTGGGGCGCCAAGGATGTGCTGCCGCTCTTCGCCCGAATGGAAGACGACCCGGAGATGGCACAGAGCAACTACCACGGTCAGGGCGGGCCGATCCCGATCTACCGCGCGCCCGAGGAGACGTGGGGCCCGGTGGACAAGGGGCTGCGCGATGCCTCGCTGGCCGCGGGCTATCCGCTGAACCGCGACCTGAACGCACCCGAGGGCGAAGGCTTCTCCAACTACCCGATCAACAGCCGCGGGCTGAAACGGATCACCACCAATGACGGCTACCTCGAACCGGCGCGGGAACGGGAGAACCTGACCATCCTCGGCGGGGCGCTCGTCGACAAGGTCGTGCTGGAGGACGGCCGCGCCACCGGGTTGCGCGCCAAGGTGGGCGGTGAGTGGCAGGTGTTCCGGGCGGGCGAAATCGTGCTCTGCGCGGGCGCCGTGCATTCGCCTGCGATCCTGATGCGCTCGGGCCTCGGGCCGTCGATGCACCTGCGCGACCACGGCATCGCCTGCCTGCGCGAGATGCCAGATGTGGGCCGGCATTTCATGGATCACCCCGTGATCCGGGTGAAGATCACCCTAAAGCCCGAGCACCGCACCACCGATCCCGACCAGCGCCACACCAACAGCTGCCTGACCTATTCCTCGGGTCTTGGCGAGGGCGGCGTGCGCGACATGATCATGATCGGCTTCAACCACCGCAACATCGACGGGACGGATGCGCCGAACGATTTCGGCGCCATCGGGATCGGGCTTTACGATGCCTTCTCGCGCGGGGCCGTCACGCTGACCTCCGCCGCCCCCGAGGCCGATCCCCAGATCGAAGAGAACATGCTGGCCGATCCGCGCGACCGCGTCCGTCTCCGCGACGGGGTGCGCCGCGCGTATGCGCTCTCGCAACAGCCCGGGCTGGCGGAGATCGCCGAGAGCTTCACCATGGGCGACACCGCCCTGACGCTGGAGGAGGCCGTGGCGCTGCCGGATGACGCCCTCGACACATGGATGCTGGAGAATGCGACCGACATCCAGCACGCCGCGGGCACCTGCCGGATGAGCGCCTATGCCGATCCCACCGGCGTGGTGAACCCCGACCTGACCGTGAAGGGCGTGCCGGGGCTGCGGGTGGCCGATGCCTCGATCATGCCGATGGACTGCCGCGCCAATACCCACATGACCTGCGTCATGATCGGGGAATGGCTGGCCGACAAGATGAAGAGCGCGCGCTAATCCCCTGCCCTGCCGTCGCTTTCCGGCGGCAGGTCCAGAGGTGACAGGCCCTCACCGGGCGGGCTAGACTGGCCCGGACACCCGGCTGCACAGACTGCAAGGATACCCCGATGAAGTACCACATGATCGCCCATGGCACGACGCCGGTGGCCCCCTTCAGCCATGCGGTCGAGAGCGACGGGCTGATCTGCATCACCGGCCAGATGCCCGACACGCCCGAGGCCCCCGGCGTCCTGCCGGACGGGATCGTGGCGCAGACCAACAACGTGATGACGAACCTCCAGACGATCATGGCGGGCATCGGCCTTGGCTGGGAGAACGTCCTGATGTGCCGGGTCTACCTGACGGAGTTCAAGCGCGACTACGCCGCCATGAACGAGACCTATGCCAGCTGGTTCCCCGAGGATCGCCGCCCGGCGCGGACCTGTGTCGGCGTCACCGGGCTGGCCTATGACGCATTGGTCGAGATCGACCTGATCGCCAAGCGCTGACCCCCGGCGCCCAAAGGCATTGGGCAGCCTGCGCCCATCGTGGCCCCTGTCTGGCGTCGTCACGATCCCCTCACGGCGGCCCTCCGCCGCCCCGGATGACGCGCGTCTGAACGGATCGTGATGCGGCCTTGAAGGGGCCCCGCCCCCTCCATACCTCGTTCGAGAACAATGGAGCGAGGCGTGACATGGACGTGAACAGACTTCTCGAAGGGTTTCTCGGATCGGGCGGCGGCCAGAAACGGCCTGCCTCCGGCAAATCCGGGGGTCTTCCCGACGGTCTGCTGGGCGGGGCCGCTGCCGGGGGCCTCGCGGCGCTGCTTCTGGGCAGCAAGAAGGGCCGCAAGCTGGGTGGCAAGGCGCTGAAGATCGGCGGCATGGCCGTGGTCGGCGGGCTGGCCTACAAGGCCTATTCCGACTGGCAGGCCAAGAAGACCTCGGGCACCGAGGCCGAGCCGCTGAACCTGCCCAAGCCCCCCGCCGACAGCGGCTTCGACGTGGAGAACGACCACGACGCGGGCGGCGAGGATTTCCGACTGGCGCTGATGAAGGCGATGATCGCCGCGGCCAAGTCCGACGGTCACATCGATCAGGAGGAACACGCCCGCATCCACGAGCAGATCGGCAACCTCGGGCTGGGATCGGCCGAGAAATCCGCGCTCTTCGACTATTTCGCGGCCCCCGCCGATCCGGTGGCCGTGGCCCGTCTGGCGCGCACGACCGAGCAGCGGGCGGAGATCTACCTTGCCTCCGCGCTGTCGATCGACCCGGACACGCCGGAAGAGCAGCAGTATCTCGAAAGCCTCGCCGGGGCGCTGCAGATGCCCGAGGGCCTGCGCGGTCACCTCGATCTGGAGGCACAGGCCGCCCGCCGTCAGGCCGCAGGCTGACCCTTTGCGGGCGGCAGAAGGCCGCCCCCGCGCGGGCCATCCCCCGCGCCAGAGCCCCCGCACCGCAGAAGCGGCCCGCGGGGGTTTCGCCTAAGGTCCGCTTACTCGGAGACCTTCTTCACGAATTCCGACTTCAGCCCCATCTGGCCGATGCCGGGGATCTTGCAGTCGATGTCGTGATCGCCGTCCACCAGACGGATGCCGCGCACCTTGGTGCCGACCTTCACCACCAGCGACGAGCCCTTGACCTTCAGGTCCTTGATCACCGTCACCGTGTCGCCGTCCGCCAACGGGTTGCCGACGCTGTCGCGCACCTGCGGGCCCTCCTCCTCGCTCGCGGTGGCGGAGAATTCATGCCCGCACTCGGGGCAGATCAGCAGCGCGTCGACCTGATAGACATAGGTGGAGGCGCATTCGGGGCACGGCGGCAGGGTATCACTCATGCCCCAGCCTTTAGGCAGCGCCCTGCCCCCTGACCATATGAAAAACGCCCCGGCCGGGCCGGGGCGACGTTCTGGCGCAGGGCGGCGACGGCACGGGCGGCCCGTGCGGTCACCGCAGTCGCGATCAGCCGCGTTCGACGATGCGGGCGTAGAGGCCGACGCCGTAGGGGATCGTCTCGTCGTTGAACATATACTTGGGGTGGTGCGGGTTGAAGCCCGGCCCGTTGCCCACCTGCATGTAGCTGCCCGGCACCTTCTCCATCATGAAGGAGAAATCTTCCGAGCCCATGGAGGCCGGGAAGCCGCGCGCGACCTTCTCGATACCGACGAGGTCCACCGCGGCGGCGGCGCTGTCCTCGGTCTCGGCCTCGGCATTGATGGTGGGGGCGAAGATCAGGCGCCAGTCCACCTCGACCGTGCAGCCGAGGCCCGCGGCCACGCCCTCGGCCACCTTGCGGAACTGGGTCTCCAGCTGCTCGCCGATCTCGCGTTTGAAGAACCGCGCGGTGCCGCCCATGGTGGCGGTGTTGGGGATGACGTTATAGGCGTCGCCGCCCGCGATCTTGGTGATCGACAGCACGGCCGGCTGGCCCGGCAGCACGTTGCGCGACACGATGGATTGCGCGGCCGTGGCGATATGGCAGGCGGCCACCACGGGATCGATCCCCGCCTGCGGCTGCGCGCCATGGGCGCCGACGCCGGTCACCTTCACGTCGAAGAAGGCGCCGCCCGCCATGGCCGGACCGTCGCAGATGCCGAACTCACCCACCGGCATGTTGGGCCGGTTGTGCAGGCCATAGACGCTGTCGCAGGGGAATTTCTCGAACAGCTTGTCCTCCAGCATGGCAAGCGCGCCGCCCACGCCTTCCTCGGCGGGCTGGAAGATGAAGTAGACGGTGCCGTCGAAGTTCTTCGTCTCGGCGAGGTACTTGGCCGCGCCGAGCAGCATGGTGGTGTGGCCGTCATGGCCGCAGGCATGCATCACGCCGGGCACGGTCGAGCGGTAGGGAACGTCGTTCTCCTCCTCGATGGGCAGCGCGTCCATATCGGCACGCAGGCCCACGGCGCGGTTGCCCGGACGGCCCTGCAGCACGCCCACGACGCCGGTCTGGCCGATGCCGCGATGCACCTCGATGCCCCAGCTTTCCAGCTTTTCCGCCACCAGCGCCGCGGTGCGGTGCTCCTGCAACCCCAGTTCGGGGTGGGCGTGGATGTCGCGGCGGATGGCGGTCAGCTCATCCTGATAGCTGCGGATTTTTTCCATGAGGGACATGGGCGAGGCTCCTCTTGCCGTGAGGCCCGCCCGGTGTTGCCTGCGGCGGGCACATGCGTGTCAGGCGCAGGTTTAACGCATCCCGCGGCAGCGTCCACTCCCCTCAAACGCGAAAGCCCCCGCGCCCTTGCGGGGGCACGGGGGCTGCCTGCGGAAAAGGCAGGTCCTTACTGTTCGTTGCGATAGGCCGCGCGGCCCGCCGCCTCGCCGGTGGCGAAGGCAGTGCCCATGACCCGGATCGAGGCATAGGCCATGTCGTCCGCGCCGATCACCCGGCCCGCGAAATAGAGGTTGTCGAGCCCCTTGGCGCGCAGGCAGTCGAGCGGGATATCGGCAAAGCCCTCGCCCCCGATCGGGTGGTAGACCGGCTTGCCCGCGACGGAGTGATCCTCCATCGGCCAGGCGGCGCGGGCCACGCCATCGGGACGGCGGCGGCCGGTCTTGAGGTCCTCTCCCGTCAGCTCGTAGCGCGCGACGGGGTGGCGGCTTTCGCGGATGCCGATCTGCGGCCCGGTCTGGACGAGGTAGGCGTTCTGGAACCCCGGAACCTTCTCGCGCAGCACTTCGACGTAGTCATGCGCCGCCTCGCGCGAGGCGCGCTCTGCCTCGCTGAAGCTGCGGGAGGAGAGATCGGCCATGGGATGGTCGAACATCATCCACCACATCTCGCCGGTGCGGGGCACGATGGTGAAGATGCCGCCATCCTCCCGCGCCGTGGGATAGGCGCCAGTCTTGTTATATTCGCTGAAGGCCGCGATGATCGCGTCCCGGTCGATGGGCACCGACATGTCGCGCCCACCGATCCGCACCGGGGCCGAGACCGCCTGCAACTTGCCCTCGGCATTGCCGGTGCGGCAGGGCTGGCCCGCGACGAGCGAGAGGTTGGCATCGCCCGTGGCATCCACGAAGGCCTCTGCCGTGACCCGCTGACGTCCGTCCATGCCCGCAAGCGTGGCGCTCTCCAGCCGCGAGGCGGTGCGGGTGACGGCGGCGATGCGGGTGTGCAGCAGCACCTCCACCCCGTTCTTGGCCAGCACCCGGTCCATGGCGAGTTTCACCGCTTCCGGCTCCAGCAGGATGATCCAGTTGGAGGTGGTGGGCGACTTGAACGGTTCGCAGTCGAGGCCGAGGGCACGCAGCTCATCGAGCAGCAGGTCGGCGACGCCGCCCACGGCCTTGATCGGGTCCGGCCCCTGCTGGAAGAAGCCGCAGTAGGCCAGAACCTGCGAGGTGGTGGCCGCCCCGCCGAGGAAGCCGTATTTCTCCACCAGAAGGACCTTGGCGCCCTCGGCGGCAGCGCCGAGCGCCGCACCGATACCACCTGCCCCGCCCCCGGCGACGATCACGTCGTATGCGCTTTCGGGTTTGCGGCTCATGTCCGCCACCCCAGCACACGGCGTTCGATCAGCCCGATGGCGCCCGAGGTGATCACGCCGAGCAGCGAGAGGATCACCACGCCGGCGAAGAGCCGTTCGAGGTCATAGAGCGAGCCTGCTTCGAGGATATAGGCCCCGATGCCGTGCTGCGCGCCCAGCATTTCCGCCGCGACCAGCAGGATGATGGCGATGGCCAGCGAGATCCGCAGCCCCGAGAGGATGCCGGGCATGGCGCCGGGCAGCACGATCTTGCGCACGATGGAGAACCACGACAGGCCGAAGCTCTGCCCCATGCGGATCAGCGAGCGGTCCACGTTGTCCACCGCGCCGTAGGTGGCGACGACGGTGGGGGTGAAGGTGCCGAAGGCGATCAGCGCATATTTCGAGGATTCGTCGATGCCGAACCAGATCACGAAGAGCGGCAGCAGCGCGATCTTGGGGATCGGGAAGATCGCCGCCACCAGCGGCACGAGGCCCGCGCGGACATAGGAGAAAAGCCCGATCATCACGCCGACCGAGATGCCGACGATGGCCCCCAGCGAGGCGCCGACCGCCAGACGGGTCAGCGAGGGCACCAGATGCTCGAAGAGCTGGCCGGACTTGTAGAGCTGCACCAGCGTCGCCAGCACGTCCGAGGGGCGCGGCAGCGTCAGCGAGGAGATGAACCCGCTGCGGGTGCCGATCTCGATGAAGGCGATCAGGACGACGAAGACGATGGGCGCCATCCAGCGGTGCGGCTTGGCGACGAAGCCACCGCCACGGAAGCGGATTTCCATGGCCTCGTTGGGGGCCGCAGCCGGTGGCGGGGCCGAATGAAGGGTCGCGTCAGACATCAAGCAGCTCCTCATCTGCGGCACGCGCCTCTTCGCGCATGAGTGTCCAAAGGTGTTTCTGGGTGCGTTCCAGATCGGCGTCGGCAAAGCTGCGCTCGGTCAGGGGGCGGTCGATCTCGACCACCTCGCGGATCGCACCCGGGCGGCGCGAAAGCACCACGATCTTGTGCCCGAGGCGGACCGCCTCGTTCAGGTTGTGCGTGACGTAGACGGCGGTGAAGGGCTGCCGGTCCCAGAGCGCGATCAGGTCATCCATCAGCAGTTCGCGGGTCTGGCTGTCGAGCGCGGAAAGCGGCTCGTCCATCAGCATCACAGCGGGGTTCACCGCGAGGGCGCGGGCAATGGCCACCCGCTGCTTCATCCCGCCCGACAGCTGCTTGGGCAGCGCCTTGGCAAAGTCGGACAGCTTGGTGCGGGCCAGCACGTCGGCGATGATCTTGTCGGCCTTCGCGCCGCGGATGCCGTGATCCTCCAGCACCAGCGAGATGTTCCCGCGCACCGAGCGCCAGGGCAGCAGCGCGAAATCCTGGAAGACGTAGGTCAGCGGGTTGAGGCAGCCTTCGGGCGGCTGGCCCATCTGGAGCACGGCACCCTTGGTGGGGCGCTCCAGCCCGCCGATGAAACGCAGCAGCGTGGACTTGCCGCAACCGGAGGGGCCGACGAGGCAGACGATCTGCCCGGAGGGCACGTCGAGCGTGATGTCACGCAATACCTCGGTCTCGCCATAGTAATGGCTGATGCCGTCTAGTCGGATATCCATGGGGAACTCACTGAGGGTTTGCGGGACGGCACAGGGCCGCCCCGCGGGGTCGTTCGGACGTCAGGCGTCGATGGTTTCGACGTAGCTGGTGTCCACGAAGGTATCGAGGGTGATGTCGTTGGAGATCAGCCCTTCGGACTGCATCCACGCCAGCTGATCCGCCACCGAGGCGGTGTTCAGCGCGGCGCCCTCGTTGAGACGCATCGAGCCGTTGATGATCGACGGCGCGGCCTTCTCGAACTCACGGTCGGAATAGACGTACTGGTGGATGATCTTGACCATCTCCTGGATGGCCTCGTCCCCGTTCGTCTTGTCGACCATGGTGGCGTTGTAGTCGCTGACGCCCATGCCGAAGCCCTTGAGGAAGCTCTCGGTCAGGCCGCGCTCGTTGCCCGCGTTCTTCTGCGAGGTGAAGACCGTGGTCACCTGGTAGTTCGGCACCACGTCCGCGACCATGCCGATGGCGTGGACTTCCGGCGACCCGGCCAGCGCCTTGGCGATGTGGGGCACGATGGCCCAGGCATCGACCTGGCCCGACTTGAGCGCGCCGACGATGGCCCCGACCTTCTGCAGCGGCACGAATTCCGGCGCATCGACGCCCGCGTGCATCGCCGCCTTGGCGCCCATGTAGTGGAACGAGGAGCCCGCGGTGGTCACGCCGAAGCGACGGCCGGCAAGGCCCTCGATCGAGGTCAGCCCGTCCTGGAACGCCTTGTCCGAGGCGAGGTACATCTGGCCGTCGATGCCGGGCTCTTCCGACAGCGCGCCGCCGATGACCGTGACTGCGCCCTTCTGGGCGAGGTTGATCAGACCGCCGGTGATGGCGGTGACGCCGAAGTCCACGTCGCCCGAGGCGATCGCGACGGCCATGGGCTGTGCCGCTTCGAAGAACTTGAGTTCGACGTCGAGGCCCGCCTGCTCGAAGTAGCCCCGCTGCAGCGCGATGAAGCTGCCCGAGTGGCTGGTCAGGCTCATGGCACCCACCACGGCCTTGCGGTTCTGCGCCAGTGCCGGTGCGGCAAGGCTGGTGGCCGCCGCTGCGCCCATCAGGCCCAGCGTCTGGCGACGATTGAATTTAGTCATGTAGTCTCCTCCCAAAAAATCTGAAGTCAGGTTAGGTCCGCCCTTATGTCCTCCTCCTGCAGGGCAAGGGCAAGGTCTCTTTTACGCTGGATAATCGCATCCAGAAGAGCCTCTTGCCGGGCGGCACGTGCGGGGAAATCGACCCGCCCTTCGCGCAGCAGCGCCAGCCGGAACCGGCGCGACTGATTGTAGAACCTGTCCGCCGTCTCGATCAGGCGGGGCGAGCCGCAGGCCGAAAGCAGCGCCGCCGTGAAGGCACGGCAGGCCTCGTCCCATTGCAGCGCGGTGGTGTCGTCGGGGCTCTCCTGCACCGCCGCATCCGCACGGGCGAGCATGTGGCCCGAGGCGATCACCGCCGCCTCCCAGTCCACGCCGCCCTGCTCCAGCGACCGGGAGAACGCCAGGCGTTCCACCTCGATCCGCATCAGCAGGATGTCCTTCAGGTCATCGGCGGTGGCCGAGGTCACCCGGAAGCCGCGTTGGTTCGTGGCCTCCACCACGCCCTCCGCCACCAGCATCCGCAGCGTCTCGCGCATGGAATGGCCCGAGCCGCCGTAGCGTTGGCGCAGGGCTTCGATCTTGAGCTTCTCATCCGGGCGCAGACGGCCAAAGGCAATGTCGCGCTTCAACGCGGAGGCAAGCATCTGCACGATCGTGTCGTCATCGGATGTTTGTCGGCCGAAGAGCATTTCATACCCGGTTCTTGAAAATGTTGGATATTTTTGGAACATGCGACACAATCCTGTCAACTAGGGAAATACGCTGCCCTGCAGCGAGGGGGAGGAACGCCATGCAAATCACTGGAAAAACGAAATATATTCCGATCATCGGCCATCCGGCGTGGAAGGTCGTCTCGCCGCCCGCGATCAATGCCCGACTGGCGGAGGAGCGAGTCGACGCCGTCATGACGGCCCTCGACGTGACGCCCGAGGCGCTGCCCGCCTTCTGGACGCTGCTGCGCAGCTCCGAGACGATGCTGGGCTGTTCGATCACCTTCCCGCACAAGCAGCCGGCCTTCGACGAGGTCGACAGCCGCACCGACCGGGCAGACCGGCTGGGCGCGCTGAACACCTTGCGGCGGGGGGCCGATGGCAGCCTCACGGGCGATGCGACCGACGGGCTGGCGCTCTGCGCGGCGATCGCGGCGGCGGGTCATGACCTTGCGGGCCGCAGCGCGCGCATCGTGGGCGCGGGCGGCGGCGCGGGCCTCGCCATCGTGGATGCCTTCTGCGAGGCCGGGGTCACCGCGCTGGTATTGGCCGAGGCGGACCCGGCGCGGCTGGATGCGGTGATGGACCTGCTGGTGACGCATTGGCCGCGCGTCGCCCTGCTGGCCCCCGACAGCCCCGTGGATGTGCAGGTGAATGCCACCACGCTGGGGCTGAAGGAGACGGACACCCTGCCCTTCACGGATGCGGAGCTGCAATCGGCGGCCTTCGTCTGCGACATCGTCGGCCCCGCAGGCCAGACCGTGATGACCCGGCGGGCTGCCGCCCTTGGCACGCCCGTGGTGGACGGCGCTGCCATGGGCGAAGGTCAGGTCGCGGCGCAGCTGTCCTTCATCCTCGACCGGCCGCTGGCGGGCTGATCCGCCGCACCAAGGCAAAGGGCCCGCCATCTGCATGGCGGGCCCTGTTTTAGTGCACAAGCGGCGGGATCAGAAGAGGAAATCATCCGCCGAATAGGCCAGCCCGACGCCGATGTCGGACACCGCGACCCCGGCCAGCAGGATGCTGTCGGCCCCGGCCGAGATCAGGGCGTTGCCGCCCACATCGCTCAGGTGATTGGCCAGCAGGTCCGCGAAGCTCTCGATCTCCGTCACGTCGGAGAGGTCGATCTGCTCCTCGTCGAGGCTGTCGAAGTTCACCAGCGTGTCGTTGCCGAACCCATCCGCGAAGATGAAGAGATCCGCCGCACCGCCGCCGTTGAGCTTGTCGTCTCCAGCGCCGCCGATCATCGTGTCCTTGCCCGCGCCGCCGACCAGCCGGTCATCGCCCGCGCCGCCCTCCACGAGGTCCCAGCCAAAGCCGGCGCCGCCGCGCACGAGGTCGTTGCCGTCACCGCCCAGAACCGTATCCGCCCCGAGGCCGCCATCGACCGTGTCGTCGTTGCCGTCGCCGGAGAGCACGTCGTCGCCGTCCTCGCCGAAGAGCTTGTCGTTGGCATAGCCGCCCTCGGCGCTGTCGTCGCCGTCACCGCCGTAGATCCAGTCCTTCCCGGCCTCGCCAAGCAGCGTATCGGCCCCGGCCCCGCCAAAGAGGCGGTCGGTGTCGTTGCCCCCGATGAGCAGGTCGCGGTCGTCGCCCCCCTCGAGGGTGTCGTCGCCCGAGCCGCCGATCAGCGTGTCGTTCCCGGCCCCGCCGGCTAGGCTGTCATCGCCGAGGGCGCCGTCCAGCGAGTCATTGCCCGCGCGCCCGGCGATCTCGTCATCCCCGGCGCCGCCGGCGATCACGTTGTGACCGGTGGTGCCGAAGATCGTGTCGTTGCCCGAGGTGGCCAGAAGGTTCTCGAAGTTCGTGGCGCTTTCGGTGACGATGCCGCCGCCGGTGGAAAGCTCCACCACGCCACTGACGAGGTTGAAGAACCCGCCGCCGGTCTCGTCGGAGTAATCGACCGTGTCGATCCCATTGCCGCCGTCCAGCGTGTCGACGCCCGCGTTGCCCGCGATGAAATCGGCCCCGTCGTCGCCCCGCAGCGAGTCGTCACCGCCGCCACCGATCAGCGTATCGCTGCCGCTGTCGCCAGCGACAGAATCCGCCAGGTCCGAGCCGGTGAAGGCATCGTTGCCGCCCATCAGCCAGATGGTCGAGGTATTGAAATACTCGCTCACCCCGCTGAGGTCGAAGGTGTTCGCCGCCTCGGTGCCAAAGATGCCCCACCACATGTCCAGCTGCTCGACCGATGCTGCCGCATCGAGGATCAGCGAGTTTGCAGTGCCGAGGTAGATTTGCACGCGGTCGGTCCCCGCCCCCCCGACGAAGGTGTCCTGACCGGAGTAGCTGCCCGCGAGGAAGAGGTCGTTGCCCGCGCCGCCAAGGAAGAGGTTGCTGCCCTCTCCGCCCGAGAGCGTATCATTGCCGTTGCCGCCGTCCAGCACGTCATTGCCGGCTTCACCGCGCAGGCTGTCGTTACCGCCCAGACCGATGAGCGTGTCGTGGCCTTCCCAGCCGTTGACCGAATCCCCGAAGCTCGACCCGGTGAAGCTGTCGGCGCCCGCGTAGAGGTCAATCGCGGTCGTCCCGATGACGCTGCTGACCCCGGAGAGGTCGAAGATATCCGCCTCCGAAGTCCCGGAGAGCCCATAGCTCATGTCGAGCACTTCGACAGAGGCTGCCGCATCGAGGATGAGACGCGAGGTGGTGTAGCCCCAGGTCTGCAGCGTGTCGGTGCCCGCGCCGCCGCGATAGGTGTCGGCCCCGTTGAAGCTGGACAAGTAGAAGAGGTCGTCGCCCGCGCCCCCGTCGAGGTAGTCGTTGCCGGTGCCACCATCCATCGTGTCGTCGCCGGCGCCACCGAAGAGCGTGTCTTTGCCATAGCCCCCGTCGACCGAATCCCCGGTCTGGGTGCCGATGAAGCTGTCGTCGCCATCCCCCATGTCGACCCAGTAGCCGTTCGTGATCTGCAAGACGCCCGAGAGGTCGAAGGTATTCGCCTCGCTGGTGCCGCTGATACCCCAGCCGGCCATGTCGAGCACTTCGATCGAGGCGTCCTCGTCGAGGATGAGCTCTGCAAAGCTGTAGCCGTTGGCCTGAAGCGTATCGGTCCCCTCCCCGCCGAGGAAGGTATCCCGGCTGTCGAAGGCGTTGCTGTAGAAGAGATCGTCCCCTGCGCCGCCATCGAGGAAGTCGTTTCCGTCGCCACCGCTCAGCGTGTCGTTGCCAAGCCCGCCGAGCAGCGTGTCGTAGCCCAGGCCACCGTCGACGGAATCGCCGAGCGCCGAGCCGATGAAGCTGTCGTCCCCGTCCCCGAGGTAGATGCCGCCCGCGCTGATGAACGAGGTCACCCCGGAGAGGTCGAAGATGTCATCGCCGTAGGTGCCATAGAGCCCGAAGGTCATGTCCAGCACTTCGACGGACTTCGCGGCATCGAGGATCAGTTCCTGGAAATCGTAGCCGTTGCTCTGAAGCGTGTCCTGCCCGTCGCCGCCGATGTAGACATCCCGCGAACCGAAGGTGCTGACATAGAAGAGATCGTCGCCTGCGCCGCCATTCAGCGTATCCAGGCCGTCCTCGCCGTAGAGGACATCGTCCCCGCTTCCGCCCGAGATCAGGTCATTCCCGTCGCCGCCGTAGATCGTGTCGTTGCCGGCGTTGCCGTTCAGGGTGTCGGCGCCGCCGTTGCCCCAGATCTCGTCATCGAATGCGGTTCCGTTGATCAGATTCGCAAACTGGTTTCCGTTGAAGCTCGCCATCAGCTCCCCCCCCTCTATTTCCTTGTGCCCGATCGGGCTTGAAAAACGTTCACGCAAACAAAAAAGTTAACAGGTTCAAAAACCTGCCCGGACGGTGATCTGGCCGATCGCTGCCGCATGTGTCAACCGCCCAGTTCTGGGGGGCCGGACTGTGGTGTCCTGCGGACACGTCCCTCGCTGGGCCCCGCCAGGCCCCGCCGCCGCCCCGTCTGCGCTTGACTTGCCCCCGCAGGCACGGACACTTCGAGACCGACAGTCTCGCGGGTGGCAGAACGCCCGCAGGACGCAAGCCAAGAAGCGGGACATGACAGAAATCCGGATCGAGCGGCAGATCACCCTTCCCGACGACCTGAGGGTGGCGCGGGCGCGCAGTGCGCCCCATCTGGGTCCGCGGATCCTGTTCTTCAGCGGCGGCAGCGCGCTGAACGGCATCTCGCGGCAGCTGAAGACCTATACGTTCAACTCCGTGCACCTGATCACGCCCTTCGACAGCGGCGGCAGTTCGCAGGTCCTGCGTCAGGCCTTCGACATGCCCGCCGTGGGCGACCTGCGCAGCCGGCTGATGGCGCTTGCCGATGAAACCGTGCTGGGACAGCCGGACATCTACGCGCTCTTCAGCTATCGCCTGCCCCGGGAGGGCGCGCCGGAGGCGCTGCGCGCCGAGGTGGAGCGGATCGCCACGGGCCAGCACCCGCTGATCGCCGCCGTGGCACAGCCGATGCGGTCGCTGATCCGGACCCAGTTGCGCCACCTCCTCGCCGCCGCGCCCGAGGGGTTCGACTATCGCAACGCCAGCATCGGCAACCTGATCCTCGCGGGCGGCTATCTCAGCAACGGGCGCAAGCTGGAGCCGGTGCTCTTCCTGATGTCCAAGATGGTGGATGTGCGCGGGACCGTGCGTGCCGTCGTGGACGACACGCTGCAACTGGGGGTCACGCTGCAGGACGGACGCCGGATCATCGGCCAGCGTCTGATCAGCGGCAAGGAGGGCCCGGCGCTCGACAGCCCCGTCACGCGCTGCTTCCTCAGCGACGGAGAGGCCGAGATCGCCCCGGGGCAGATCACCCTGCCAAAGCGGAACCGCCGGTTCATCACCCAGGCGGACGTCATCTGCTACCCGCCCGGCAGCCTCTATTCCAGCGTCGTGGCCAACCTGCTTCCGGCGGGTGTCGGTCGGACCATCGCCGCGCGGCGGGTGCCGAAGGTCTACCTGCCCAGCCTCGGCACCGATCCCGAGGCGCTCGGCCATTCGCTGGCCGATCAGGTGGGGGCGCTGCTGGCCCCGCTGCAGGCGGACTGTGGTCCGGGCACAGGTGCGCGGCGGCTCCTGACCCATGTGCTCTGCGACAGCTCCGTCGCGCAGGACAGCTGCGCCGAGGTCGAAGCGCGCCACGGCCTGCCCTGTCACCGCATCGACCTGCGCCAGGAGGCCGCGCCCAAGTACGATCCCGTGAAGGTCGCGGAGGCGCTCGTCTCGCTGGCGTAATCGCGCGCGCCTGCAAGCGCGAGCGATGGCAGGATGGTACGTGGATTGTCAGGGGGAATGGTGGGTGATGAGAGACTCGAACTCCCGACATCTTCGGTGTAAACGAAGCGCTCTACCAACTGAGCTAATCACCCGGGACCGCCGATGTAGCAACGCCGGGTGGGAGAGGCAAGAGCCGAAATGACCCTGCCCCCCTTCATCGTCTTCACCGACCTCGACGGCACGCTTCTGGACCACGAGAGCTATTCCTGGGAGGCCGCCCGGCCTGCACTCGACGCCCTCGAAGCGCTCGGGGTGCCGGTGATCCTCGCCTCATCCAAGACCGCCGCGGAAATCGCGCCGCTGCGGGCCGAACTCGGGCGCGCCTGGTGCCCTGCCATCGCGGAAAACGGCGCGGGGTTGCTGGCACCGGGCGCCGATCCGCAGGAACCGGGGCCGGTCTACCGCGAATTGCGCGCGCGGCTCGATCAGCTGGCGCCCGAGATGCGGGCCCGGTTCACCGGTTTCGGGGATTGGACCGACGCCGAGGTGGCCCAGGTGACCGGCCTTCCGGCCGAGAACGCCCGCCTCGCCCGTATCCGCGCCTTTTCCGAGCCCGGCGTCTTTGACGGGACCGAGGCCGAGGAAGCGGCCTTCGTCGCGGCGCTGGAGGCGCTCGGCGTGGCCTCCCGGCGCGGCGGACGGTTCCTGACGCTGTCGCTTGGCGGCACCAAGGCCGACCGGATGGCCGAGGCCGCCGCCGCCTGGCCCGGATGCCGGACCGTGGCGCTTGGCGATGCGCCCAATGACGTGGAAATGTTGCAGACGGCTGATATCGGCATTGTCATTGCGAACGATCACGCCAAACCCCTGCCCGCCCTCGAGGGCGAGGCCGAGGGGCGGATCCGCCGCAGCACAAAAATCGGCCCCGCGGGTTGGAACGAGATGATCCTGAAGCTAGTTTCTGAGGTGGGATAACAAGAACACGGCCGGCACCGCGGCCAGAATGACAGGGGAACTCGGGTGGCGGACTTTCACCAGAACGGCAATATCGCAACGATTCACAACCTTCGGACACGCTCCACCGCGGATATGACGCGGGAGCTGGAAACCTTCGCCGCCACGCGCAAGATCAGCCTCATCCTGCCCTCGCTCTATTCCGAGCTTGAGGGCGAGGCGCTGCCCAACATCCTCAAGGAACTGGCCGAGGTGCCCTACCTCCACCGGATCGTCATCGGCCTCGACCGGGCGGATGAGGCGCAATACCGCCACGCGCGGGAATTCTTCTCGGTCCTGCCGCAGAACCACGTGGTGATCTGGAACGACAGCCCGCGGATGCTGGAAATCCAGGCCCGGCTGGAGGGCCTCGGCCTGGCGCCGGCAGAGCCCGGCAAGGGCAAGAACGTCTGGTCCTGCCTCGGCTTCCTCATCGCCTGCGCCGACAGCGCGGTGGTGGCGATCCACGATTGCGACATCGTCACCTACGACAAGGAGATGCTGGCGCGTCTCGTCTACCCGGTGGCGAACCCGAATTTCCCCTACCAGCTGGCCAAGGGCTATTATCCCCGTATCGGCAGCGGCAAGATCAATGGCCGGGTCAGCCGGATGCTGGTCTCGCCCCTGCTCATCGCGCTCAAGCGCGTGGTGGGCGACCGGGATTACCTCGATTACCTGCGCGCCTTCCGCTATCCGCTCTCCGGCGAGATGGCGATGCGCACCACGGTGCTGCCGGACCTGCGCATCCCCTCGGACTGGGGGCTGGAGATCGGCGTGCTGTCGGAGGCCTGGCGCAACCTCGCGCCCAAGTCGGTCTGCCAGGTCGAGATCTCGGACGCCTATGACCACAAGCACCAGGAGCTGAGCCCGGAGGACAAGACCCAGGGCCTCAGCCGCATGTCCATCGACATCTGCAAGGCGGTGTTCCGCAAGCTGGCCGCCGATGGCACGGTCTTCACCGAGGAGGTCTTCCGCACGCTCAAGGCGACCTACTACCGCTCGGCGCTGGACCTGCTCGACAGCTACTACAACGATGCCAAGACCAACGGGCTCTACGTCGACCGGCACCAGGAAGAGGCCGCGATCGAGATGTTCGCAGAGAACATCATCGAGGCCGGTCACACCTTCCTCGAAAACCCGGCGGAGACACCCTTCATCCCGACGTGGAACCGCGTCCATTCCGCCGATCCCGACCTGATGACCGACATGTTGCAGGCGGTGGCCAAGGACCTCTCCGACTACCAATAACGCCCGAGCAGGGCGGGCAAGAATTTTCGAAAATTCTTGTCAAAATTCTTCGAAGAATTTTGCCGCATCACTCTTGCCGCGTCCCGGAAGGGGCGCGGTTTTCTCTTGCGGACCGGCCCGGTGGCTGCCCCGGAACATGCGCATTTTCCGGCCCGTTTTCTTCGCAGAAAACGGGCAGCGCCGCGGCCCTGTCAGAGCGCCGTCAGACGCTCCAGATCGTGGGGATGGGTCATGGCCGCCTTCGCGCGGTCCAGCGCGCGGATGGCGACGGCGGCCGCGGTCTCGGCGATCACCGGGTCGGGATGGGATCGCAGCGCCGTCAGGCTGCGGCGCAGGGCAAGGCCCACCTCCACCTGCCCCGCCCCGTCGCGCGCCAGCGGCTCCAGCGTGTCGGTGATCAGCGCGGCGCGGTCCAGGGGCGGCACCCAGAGCCGGTCATGCAGCACCTCGCCGGGGTCCATCGGGCGGTCCTGACGCATCAGGATGCGGGCGATCCGCCCGGTGATGTCGATGGCGGTGCCCGGGTCATTCACCCCGGGCGACAGGGCGCGCTGCCCGATCTCGGACAGGCAGAGCAGGCCGAAATGCGGATCCTGCGTGAAGTTGCGCAGGCTCCCGATGGAGATGTTGCGATGCACCGCCTCCTCCAGCGTCTCGTCCGCGCGCGAGATGCGGGCCAGCACCTCGCCCCGGTGCACGAAGCGGCCCACGGGGATCAGCAGCCAGACCTTGGCATCGGCGGTCTCGGCCGCGTCCTGCAGCACGTCCTGAAAGATCTGCTGGACGAAACCGGTGTCGCGGGCGCGCACCGCATGGGTGTCTTCGGGCGGGGCCTCCCGCAGGGGATGACAGCCAAGCGCCGCATGTTCGCAGCGCATGTCGAAGGCGATGGCGGTCTGGTCCTCGACCCGCGAGGCGGTCTCGATCAGGCTGCCGAGGACTTCAAGATGGGAAATCCAGCGGATGATCGCCACGATGATCAGCAGCAGCACGAAGCAGGTCACCCCGAAGAGCACGACGAGTTCCTGCGCGCGGAACACTTCCGTGTCGCGCAGGATGATCGCGAGCAGCGCGTAGAGATAGGCCCCGACGAAGGTGGCCAGCACCGTGTGCGTGGTCGTGTCCTGCAACAGGATCTGATGCGCGCGCGGGGTCCATGTGCTGCTGACGGCCCGGTGGGTGGCCGCCATGACGCCGAGGGAGAATGTCGTCACCGCCAGCATGCTGTCCGCGATGATGCGCAGCAGCTGGTCCACCGTGTCGGCCCCCACCAGCCCCTCCAGCCCCGGCGGGATCAGCCGGCCGAATATCTTGGCCAGCCCGATCGCCACGATGGCCAGCAGGGCGATCAGCAGGACACGCACATAGAGGAGCCGCGAAGTATCGCGCAGGCGGCGCAGCAGCGTTGGGATCATGCGGGGTCGTCTCCGTTCCGTCTTCCGGCCCGGTTGGACCGGGCGCATTCGTCTGCGCCATATCTAGCGCGTCCCGGCCCGGCGGCGAGACCCCGGCCGCGGGTGAAAGCCCCTCAAGCTGGCCCTGATAGAAAGTCCTGCCGTGCGGGACATCTGGTCAGCGTCGCGGGGCCGTGGTTATCTTCGCCCATGACACAGCCCCTGCCCGCCATCCTGATCCTCGCCGCCGGATCCTCGTCCCGGATGCGGGGCGCGGACAAGCTGATGCAGGAGGTCGCGGGCGGACCGCTGATCGCGACGCTGGCGGCCCGGGCCGCGGCCACCGGCGCGCCGGTCTTCGTCGCCCTGCCCGGGCTGGCGCATCCCCGCGCGCAGGCGCTTGCGACCACGCCCGTGACGCTTGTCCCGGTGCCCGATGCTGCCGAGGGCATGGCCGCCTCGCTCCGCGCCGGTCTCCTCGCCCTGCCCGATGAGACGCCCGCCGTCCTTGTCACCCCCGGCGACATGCCAGAGCTGACGCAGGCGGATTTCGCCACGCTCCTCGCGGCCCATGCCGCGGCCCCGGGCGAGACGGCGCGCGGCGCTTCCGGCGAGAGGCCCGGGCATCCGGTGCTCTTCCCCCGCGCCCTTTTCCCCGACCTGCTGCGCCTTACCGGCGATCAGGGCGGGCGCGCGGTGCTCAAGGCCCATCCGCCCCGGCTGATCCCCCTGCCCGGCGCCCATGCGCTGACCGACCTCGACACGCCCGAGGCCTGGGCCGACTGGCGCGCCGCCGGGGGCGCATGATCCGTCTCACATCAGCGTCACATCCCGCCCCTATGCTCCCGCAGAGCAGACGCGAGAGGAGACGCCATGCCCCGCCTTCCAGCCCCCGTCGCGGCCTACATAGAAGCCTACAACGCAGGAGACGTTGACGGCATGCTGACCCAGCTGGCGCAGGATGCGCTCTACCAGGCCATCCGCGACGGAGAGATCACCGCCGAGGCGGTGAACCGGGACGAGTTCGAAAGCCTCGCCCGAGCGGCCGCACCGGGTTTCCCGCATCATCCGTTGTGCGTGACACAGGCCATTACCGTCGGCGACACCACCGCGCTGCGCCTGCGCCGCGCGACAGTTCCCGACGCCGCCCCCATGGCACCTGCCACGGGTCCGCGCGGCGCAGGCCGCGGGCGGGACCGGGCGGGCTCCGCGCTCTTCCGGCTGCGCCGGGACCGGATCATCCGCATCCTCGAGTCCGACTGACACGCGCGCCGTCCGCCGGAACCGAATGCGCAGGAACCGGGTCGGCAGGGCACGGGCCCGCAGGCCATGCTGGGGGCGGTCCAACAGAGGAGCCTCCCATGACCTTCCGCATCCATGCCCTGTCCCCGGAACCCTTCGCGCCGCTCTTTGCCCTGTCGGAGGACGAACTGGCCGGGCGCAACGCCCTGCGCCGCATCGTGACGGCCCAGCCCGGCGCCCCCTGCCGTGTGAGCCTGGCCGATGCCGCGCCCGGTGAAACCGTGCTGCTGCTCAACTACACCCACCTGCCCGTCGACAGCCCCTACCAGTCCCGCCACGCGATCTATGTCCGCGAGGGCGCGACACAGGCCCATCCCGAACCGGGCGAGGTGCCGGAGGTGCTGCTGCGGCGGCTGATCTCGGTCCGGTATTTCGACGAGGATGACCTGATGTGCGGCGCCGAGGTGGTCGAGGGATCGCGCCTCGCAAGGGCGCTGACCCGCGGCATGGCCGAGCCGGAGGTGCGCTATGCCCACCTGCATTTCGCCGGGGCGGGCTGTTTCGCCGCCAGCGTCAGCCACGCCGCCTGAACCGACGCGCCCCCCTGAAACGAAAAAAACGCCGGCCCGGTCGGGCGGCGCATCGTGGGGGTAAGCCTGGGAAAGGGAGGTTGCCCTCCCTTTCCCTGACCATCCGCAGACAGGGTGAAGCGTCCGCGAATGAGCTGCATATTCCGTGGCGCACCGACGCGCCGGGGGACGCGTCGGAGGGCCTTTGTCTGGGAATGGCTTACTTGGCCAGCAGGGCGGCTTCGTGGCGCTTCAGCGTGCGGCGGGCTGCCGCGTAGTTCGAGACGCCTTCCTCTTCCTTCAGTTCGGGGAAGAGTTCGAAGATCTCGTTGCGCTGTGCGTTGCCGAGGCCGTCCAGGGTCTGGTGACCGGGCTGGAAGCTTTCGGTCCACGACCCGTCCGAGAGCACAACTTCGTGGCGGTCGAACATGAAGTGGATGTAGGTGGTGCCCATGGTATCGACGGTGTCGATGCCCTTGAGACCCACAAGGTGCTTGGCGGCAACGAGGACCTCACGCTCTTCGAAGTAGAGCGCGGTCTTGTCGTTGTTCACCAGAACGCGGTGGTTCGGCGAGACCAGCATGTCACGCTCGGGCAGGCCGTAGCCGAGCGAGCCCTTCTGGATCAGGACCGGACGCAGGTGCGATGCACGGGCGAGTTCCTGTGCGGACATCTGGCGGGCACCGGTCCAGCGAATTTCCTGGATGCCGTTGTCGCGGGTGATGATCCGGTCGCCTGCGCGCAGTTCCTCGACCAGACGCTCGCCCTTGGGCGTGGCGATCAGGGTGCCGGGGGTGAAGCAGGGGATGACGTTCTCGATGTCCTCGAAGGTCGCGGTGCCGGTCAGCTCATCGTCAGCGTCGTAGAATTCGACGGTGCCGTCCTCGGGGTTGGTGTCCGAGTAGATGACCTTCAGGCTGCCGCCATCGGGGGCCGAGCCGCGCAGGTCGAGCGTGTCGTAGTCGACCTCGTCGCCCGAACCGCCGTCGATGAAATCGCCCGCGGTTGCGCCCTTGAAGACGTCGCGGTCGTTGTCGCCGCCGTACATCTCGTCGTTGCCGTCGCTCGAGTAGAAGACGTCGTCGCCGCCTTCGCCGTAGAGCGTGTCATTGCCGGTGCCGCCGAGCAGCGTGTCGTTCCCATCGGGCACGTCGAAGTAGATGTCGGTGACGTTGACCTCGGAGGAGTGATCGCCGTCCTGCGTGTGGCAGATGACGATCTTCGAAACCGGGCCCTCGATCGAGACCAGCACGGAGGTGCTGACGTCGGTGGGATCGGTGATCGAGTCGTCAGCCGAGACCGAGGAGCCGTTGACGATGGTCGAGTCGCCCGCATCGAGGGTCACGTCGATGAAGTTGCCGTCCGCGTCGTAGGCGCAGATCACGACGTTCGAGTCGTAGTCGATGTCGTTGATCCGGAACGACACGTCGGTGACTTCCTCGTCGAAGTCCCACTCGTAGGTCGCGGATTCACCGTTCTCCTGGACCCAGGAGGCCAGCGAGGAATGGCTGTCCACGTCCGAACCGTCATCCTCGATGCCGTCGGTCAGCTGTTCGTTGCCGTCGAACTGGGTGATCGGGGTGAGGTTGGAGCTGGAAATGGTGAAGGTGACGTTCACCGAACCGGTGTTCTGGGTGAAGGTCGTGGGCGTGTCTTCGTACTGGGACAGCTCGCCGTCGCCGGTGGTGTCCGGCGTCAGGCTCCACTGGAAGACTTCGCGGGCATCGACGGGCTCGCCGGTCTCGGGATCGTAGTTCGAATCCGCGTAGACCAGGTTGTCGCCGTAGCCGACGTTGATGAAATCATCGCCACCGCCGCCGTACACCTCGTCGTTGCCTTCGCCGGTGTAGATCGTGTCGTTGCCGCCGCCGGCCACGACGATGTCGTCGTCGCCTTCCTCACCGGGGAGGATCGCGTCATCGTTGTCGATCATGTCGCCTTCGGGATCACCGGTATAGGCGAGGTCGATACGGTTGGCTTCGTTGTTGCCCGAGACGATGCCGTCCCCGGTTTTCGAGCCAGTGGTGTCGGAGTCAGTCGGCGTAATGCAGCCGCAATTGGAAGTATAGATCGTCATTTCTTTTCACCCTCAAAGGCCATGCGGACCGGCAGTTGGTCCGTTTGCAGCGACCCCGGCGCAAACTTGCCGGACCTGTTAATCCCGCTTCACCTGGCGTTTGAGGAGTGCTTGTGATCCGATCCGGGGCCGAACCGCAGCAGGTTCGGGCAGGCAGCAACCGATCGTCCCGATACCCCCGTATCGGTTGACCAGTTTCGGAACTGGCAGCACATCCTACGGATGCCTGTGGTGTAACGGTGGCCGCCCCATGGCCAGCAGTCTTGTGCCCCCCAGTCGGGCAAGACCTTGATAACGACGCATTTGCCTCAAACAAAGCGAAATTCGTCCGAAATGCGGCAGCGAGACGGCGTCCAGCGGGCAGAATTGGACGAAAAAACACAACTCATAGGTGTGCTTGTTTCCGTTTTAGCGAACGACCGACGCGGGGAAATCAGGGATTTTCGTTAATACTTGAGCATATACACTGCCTATGCGCGAACGCAGACGGTGCCATTGTAAGCCCTGTGGAAACGGTGCCTCACGGCCGATATCGGCAACTTTTTTCCACAATTGGGAAGAAGTTGACGTTGCGCCCGTTCAACCTTGAGAACCAATCCAGCGGAGCAAAGTGCATTGGTTCCGAATAGCCGAGGCTTGCCACAATTCGCCCTTCGAATCGTCCCCGAATCGGAACCCGGAAGGGCGAAAAGAGGCAAGAACACGGCATCATTGCCCCAGAGCACCCCCGCTGCCTTGATCTGCCCCAAATGGCAGAAGGCCCGGCGGATCGCTCCACCGGGCCTTCCCGTTCGGTTTTTGGGCCTCATGTCCGGCTCAGGCGGCCTTCTTGCGCCGGAACATGCCGGTGACCTTGATCACCACAACGTAGAAGAGCGGCACGAAGAGCACGCCCAGCACGGTGGCCGCGATGGTCCCGCCAAGGACACCGTAGCCAATCGCCTGACGGCCCCCCGCCCCTGCCCCGGAGGACAGCACCAGCGGCAGCACGCCCAGGCCGAAGGCCATGGAGGTCATGACGATCGGACGGAAGCGCATCTTGGCCGCGTGCTTGGTGGCCTCCAGCAGTTCCTCGCCGGCCTCCATCCTCTCGCGGGCGAATTCCACGATCAGGATGGCGTTCTTGCCGGTCAGGCCGATGACGGTCAGCAGGCCCACCTGGAAGAAGACCCCGTTGACGAAGCCACCGACCCAGGCCCCGCCAAGCGCGCCCAGCACACCCAGCGGCATGGCCAGCATCACCGCGAAGGGGATCGACCAGCTCTCATAGAGCGCCGCAAGGCAGAGGAAGACCGCCGCCAGCGAGAGCGCATAGAGCAGGCCCGCCTGGCCGCCGCTTTCCTGTTCCTCCAGCGAGAGGCCGGTCCAGGCGATGTTGAAGCCCGGCGGGAGCTGGGAGGCGATGCGCTCGATCTCGGCCATGGCGTCGCCGGTGGCGACACCGGCCGCCGGAGAGCCCTGGATCTGCATCGAGGGGATCCCGTTGTAGCGGATCAGGCCCTGCGGACCGTACTTCCAGTCCGCGGTGGTGAAGTTGGCAAAGGGCACCAGCCCACCTGAGGCATTGCGGACCCGCCACTTGGCCAGGTCAGAGGGCGTGGCCCGGCTTTCCGGTTCCCCCTGCACGTAGACCCGCTTGATCCGGCCCCGGTCGATGAAGTCGTTCACGTAGGACCCGGCCCAGGCGATGGAGAGCGTATCGCCCACCTCTGCCGGGGTCAGCCCCATCGCGCCGGCGGCCTGCCAGTCGATGTCGAGGTTGAACTGCGCCGCGTCCTCCAGCCCCGAGGGCCGGACGGAGGCGATCAGCGGGCTCTGCGAGGCCATCCCGAGCAGCTGGTTGCGCGCGGCAAGCAGCTGTTCGTGGGTCTGACCGGCCTGCGCCTGCAGGTAGAAGTCAAAGCCCGAGACGTTGCCCAGTTCGGTCACGGCAGGCGGCACGATCGGGAAGACCATGGCGTCCTTGATCTGCGAGAAGGGACCGAAGGCCCGCCCTGCGATGGCCTGCACCGACTGGTCGAGGCGCGGGCGCTCGCTCCAGTCCTTCAGCCGCACGAAGGAGAGGCCCATGTTCTGGCCCGACCCGCCGAAGCTGAAGCCCACGACGCCGAAGACGGCCTCGACGTTCTCGGCCTCGTTCTCGCGATAGTGGGACACAACCGTGTCGATGACCTTCTGGGTCCGCGCGGCGGTGGCACCGGTGGGGGCCTGAACGATGGTCATCAGCACGCCCTGATCCTCGTCCGGGAGGAAGCCGGTCGGGGTGTTGGTGAACATCCAACCTGCCCCGGCACCCAGTGCCAGATAGATCACGAGGATGCGCAGCGGACGGCGGATCATGAAGCCGACCGTCCCGCCATAGCCGCCAGTCAGCCCGTTGAAGCCCTTGTTGAACCATGCGCCCGGCCCCTTGCGGGTGTGGTGCACGGCCTTTTCCTTCAGCAGCGTGGCACAGAGTGCCGGCGTCAGGGTCAGCGCCACCAGCACCGACAGCGCCATGGCCGAGACGATGGTGATCGAGAACTGCTGGTAGATCACCCCGGTGGAGCCACCGAAGAAGGCCATCGGCACGAAGACCGCCGAGAGGACCAGCGCGATCCCGATCAGGGCGCCGGTGATCTGGCCCATGGACTTCCGGGTCGCCTCGCGCGGGGGCAGCCCCTCCTCTTCCATGATCCGCTCGACGTTTTCCACCACGACGATGGCGTCATCCACCAGCAGGCCGATGGCCAGCACCATGGCCAGCATGGTCAGCGTGTTGATGGTGAAGCCGAAGGCCGCGAGGATGCCGAAGGTGCCGAGGATGACGACCGGCACGGCCAGCGTCGGGATCAGCGTCGCCCGGATGTTCTGCAGGAAGAGCAGCATCACGAGGAAGACGAGGATGATCGCCTCGACGAGGGTCTTCTGCACCTCGTGGATCGAGATCTCGACGAAGGGCGTGGTGTCATAGGGAATGACGTAGTGCACCCCGTCGGGGAAGTAGGCGGCCATTTCCTCGATCTGATGGCGGACCCGTTCGGAAGTCTCCAGCGCGTTCGCGCCCGAGGCCAGCTGGATCGCCATGCCCGAGGCCGGGCTGCCGTTGTAGGTCGCGATCGCCTGATAGTCCTGTGCGCCGATCTCGATGCGCGAGACGTCCTTCAGCAGCACGAGGCCGCCGTCGGTTTCCGCGCGCAGCACGATCTGCTCGAACTCCTCGGGGGTGTTCAGCAGCGACTGCGCCGTGATCGTCGCGTTCAGCTGCTGGCCTTCGATGGCGGGCAGCGTCCCGAAGGCGCCGGCCGAGATCTGGGCGTTCTGTGCCGAAACGGCGCTGACCACGTCGGAGGGCGTCAGTTCGTAGGCCGCCAGCTTGGACGGGTCGAGCCAGATCCGCATGGCGTATTGCGCGCCAAAGACCTGCACGCCGCCCACGCCTTCGATCCGGCTGAACGTATCGACGAGGTTGGAGTTCAGGTAGTCGGAGAGGTCAACCTGGGTGAAGGTCGGATCGTCCGAGATCAGGCCGATCACCATCAGGAAGCCCTGCGAGGCCTTGGCCACCCGGACCCCGTTGCGCTGCACCGCGTCGGGCAGCAGCGCCGTGGCGGTGGAGAGCTTGTTCTGCACCTGCACCTGCGCGATGTCCGGGTCGGTCCCGGTTTCGAAGGTCAGGGTGATCGTCGCAGAGCCCGCCGAGGTCGAGCTGGAGTTCATGTAGCGCAACCCGTCGAGCCCGGTCATCTGCTGTTCGATGAGCTGGGTGACGGTATTGGCCACGGTCTGCGCCGAGGCGCCGGGATAGGAGGCGGTGATCCGCACCGAGGGCGGTGCGATCTGCGGATATTGCGCGACGGGAAGCGTCGTGACGGCCAGGTAGCCGATGCCCATGATGATGATCGAGATCACCCAGGCAAAGACCGGCCTGTCGATGAAGAAACGTGCCATTGGGGAGCTTTCTGTTGGTGCCGGTCAGATCAGTTGGCGGGGGCTGCCGCGCGTTCCTGGGGGGCGACGGTCGCGCCCACGCCGATCTTTTGCAGGCCCTCGACGATCACCTTGTCACCGGCAGAGACGCCCTGATCCACGACCCAGAAGGCGCCCTGGTCACGCAGCACGTTCAGCGTGCGCTCTTCGACCTTGTTGTCGGCGGTCACGACCATGGCCACGGCCTGGCCGCGACGGTTGCGGGCAACGCCTTCCTGCGGGACCAGCACGACGTCATGGGCGGTGCCGAGGGGCATGTCCACCTGCACGTACATGCCCGGCAGCAGCAGCCCGTCGGGGTTGGGGAAGCTGAGGCGCAGCACGACCACGCCGGTCTGCTCGTTCACGTAGGGCTCGGCGGCCGAGAGCTTGCCGGTCTGGTCGTAATCGGTGCCATCGGCCAGCTTGAGCGTGACCATGGCCGAGGATTCTTCGGCCTCGCCGGCCTCGACGCGGGCATTCTGGCGGCGCCACTGGATCAGTTCGGCGGCGGATTGGGTCACGTCCACGTTCACCGGGTCGATGGCGCGGATCGTGGTCAGCGCGGTGGACTGGCCCGAGGTCACGAGCGAGCCCTGCGTGGTGGAGCTGAGGCCGATCACGCCCGAGAGCTGCGCCCGGATCGTGGTGCGGTCCAGGTCGATACGGGCCGACATCAGCTGCGCCTCGGCCACTTTCACGGCGGCGGCGGCGACATCGCGTTCCGCCTGCGCCGCGTCGAAGTTCTGCTGGGTCGAGACGTTGCGGCGCAGCAGCTCTTCCTGCCGGGTCAGCTCGGTCTCGGTCGATTTCAGGGTGGCCTGTGCCTGCGCGAGGGAGGCATTGGCGCTCTCCACGCTGGCCTCGTAGCTGGCGTCGTCGATGCGGTAGAGCGGATCGCCCACCGAGACGTCGGCACCTTCCTCGAAGAGGCGTTCAAGCACGATGCCGTTGACCTGCGGCCGCACCTCGGCCGAGGCAGAGGCCGCCACGCGGCCCGGCAGCACCGAGGTCAGGGTCACGTCCTTGCCTTCCAGCGTGACCACGGTCACCGGAACGGCCTGCTGCCCCCCGCCCTGCTGCGCAGCGACCGGAAAGGCGACGACACCGGAAAAAGCGGCGACGGAAAGGGAACGAATAATCGTAGAACGAATTGTCATTGGTGGGTCGTCCTGAATTGCTGGGGTCTTGCTGAGCAGGACGCACTGGTCCCGTCTGCACGCGCTCTTGACCGGGATTAAGGAAACGACGTAGTTTTGTAAAGCGCAAGTTCGCCGATCCGGATGAACCTGCCTTTGCATCTTGGAGGAGAGTTGGACATCACGCCAGACAAGAAACCCGGCGCCCTGTCAGGGTGCTGCTGCGGCGAACGCAAGCGTGGGCGTCCTGTGCAGATCGACCCGGATCTGCGGGCGAGGCTGATTGTCGATGCCGCCGAAAACGTGCTGGCCGAGGAGGGCGTTGCCCGGATCACCATGGCCGCCGTCGCCCGCGAGGCCGGCATGTCCAAGCGCACGGTCTATGCCCATTTCGCGACCCGCGAGGAGCTGATCTGCGCCTGTATCGAACGGATGCACGAGGCCATCGTCCGCCCCCTGTCGGCGGCGGCGCAGGATCTGCCGCTGGCGCAGCGGCTCGACCTTCTGCTGACGTTGAACCTCGAGGCCACCGCCGCAGGGCGGAAGGTGGAACTGCTGCGCTCCGTCATCGCAGAGGCCCCCAGCCAGCCGGAACTGGCCGCATCGGTGCTCCGCTCCGGCCTGCTGGCGCTTGCTGCGCAGATCAAGACCGAACTTGACCGCGCCGTGGACCGTGGCGAGGCAGAGATCCCCGACACCGAGCTTGCCGCGGAAATGCTGCGCGACATGGCCTATCCCAACGTCCTCGAGGTGCTGTTGCGCTGCGATGTCCCCCACGAGGAACGCGTGGCCAAGCTGGAAAAGCGGCGGCCGCTTGCGGTGGCGGCCTTCTGCAAGGCAGTCGCGCCCGACAGGGGCTGACCTCCTGCAACCCCCCCGACCGTTTCAGCTCGGGCCGTTCTGGCCACGCCTAGCCCCCCTTGCGCGGCTTGCGCCCCAGCCCAGTCTGCCCTGCCACGGCGCTAGTCCGTCACGACCTCAGGCAGCCCCTCGACCGCCGCGCCGATAGAGTTCCCCGAAGGCCATCAGCAAACGCGGGCATCTCCGGGAACAGGGGCAAGGCGGACGGGGGCAAAGGCGCGAGAGCGTTCAGCACCAATCTGGACCCGATCGGCGGGATTGCCCCATCACGTCGCCTAGCATTGCCGTGAGCGGCGGCGCCCGAGTCGCACATCGCCGCCCCTGCGCGGGCCTCGGTTTGCGCAGGACGCATGGCTCCCCTGCCGCGAATGCCCGAATCTGTGCGACTCCCCGCACAGCGTGCGAGGGCCAGCGGAAAGGCCGTCCCGCGGCAGCCAAAATTTCCGTCAGCGCGTCGTGATCGGCCCGGAATGCCCTTGTCGGCCCCCCACCCTGTCCTCTCTATCCACCGCGAACAGAAGGAAGGACAGTATGCGCACAAATCCGACCGAACAGGAGCTTCAGGCCCAGGCCGACCCGAACCACCCGCCCCATGACGAGGCCGCCGAGCCGATCAAGCCGGTGCGGCTTGCCGCGCTGATCGCCGGTCCGGTGCTGGCGGGCATCGTGCTGATGCTGCCCGCGCCCGCGGGCCTCAACCCCGAGGCCTGGCGGCTGGTGGCCCTGACGGTCTGGATGGTGATCTGGTGGCTGGCCGAGGCCGTCCCCCTGCCCGCCACCGCCCTGCTGCCGATCCCGATGCTGCCGATCCTCGGCATCCAGCAGGTGGCCGAGGTCACGGTGCGCTATGGCAACCACCTGATCTTCCTCTTCCTCGGCGGTTTCATCCTGGCCGCCGGGATGCAGCGCTGGGGCCTGCACCGGCGCATCGCGCTCTTCATCGTGCAGAAGATCGGCACCTCGCCGGGCGGGATCATCGCGGGCTTCATGCTGGCGACGGGCTTCCTGTCCATGTGGATCTCGAACACCGCCACGGCGGTTATGATGTATGCCGTGGGCATCTCGGTCATCGAGTTCGTGGACAGCAAGGTCGCGGACAAGAAGATGGCCCGCAACTTCGCCGTGTCGCTGCTGCTCTCGATCGCCTTCTCGGCCTCCATCGGCGGGGTCGGCACGCTGATCGGCACGCCGCCGAACGCGCTGCTGGCGGGGCTGCTGTCCGACAGCTACGGCATTCAGGTCGGCTTCCTGCAGTGGATGTACATCGGCGTGCCCGTGGTGGTGGTGATGCTGCCCGCGACCTATATCCTGCTGACCAAGGTCATCTTCCCCACCAAGGGGCTGGAACTGGGCGAGGTCCGCGCGATCATCGACGCGGAGTACCAGAAGCTCGGCAAGATGGACCGGGGCGAGATCATCGTGGCCATCGTCTTTGGCGCGGCGGCCTTCTTCTGGATCACCCGCAGCTTCCTCGGCCTGCCGCTGAACGACGCGGGCATCGCCATGGCGGCGGCCCTGCTGCTCTTCGCGATCCCGGTGTCGCGCCGGGAGGGCTACGTGCTGGACTGGACCGTCACCCGCACCCTGCCCTGGGGCGTGCTGATGCTCTTCGGGGGCGGCCTCGCGCTTGCCGGCGCCTTCGAGGCGACGGGCCTCGCGCAGTGGATCGGCGACATGGTCGGCGGGCTGCAGGGCGTGAACCTCTGGGTGCTGATCCTCGTGGTGACCACGGCGATCGTCTACCTGACCGAGATCACGTCGAACACCGCCTCCACCGCCACCTTCCTGCCGATCCTCGGCGCGGTGGCCGTGGGTCTGGGCGTGCCGGTCGAATACCTGATGGTGCCCGTGGCGCTTGGCGCGTCGATGGCCTTCATGATGCCGGTGGCGACGCCGCCCAACGCCATCGTCTTCTCCTACGAGGGGCTGCACCTGGCGGACATGGTGAAGGCGGGCTTCCTGCTCAACATCCTGTCCATCGCCGTGGTCTACGGCGCGATGTACCTGCTGGCGGGGCCTGTCTTCGGGCTCTGATCCCCGCGGAAGGCAAGACGGAACACGGTAAGGGGCCGCACATGCGGCCCCTTTCGTTTATCCCCGTGCCTGCCCCGGATCCCGGTTCAGATCCTTGCAGGTCTCTATGACATCGGCCTGGGGTTACCGGGGCCGCCCCGCACAGCGCGTTTCGCACCGCGCGAAGATGAGACGGTGGAGAGCCCCGGCAAAAAAATTGCCCGCCACGTAGAAACGGGCGGGCCAGAACACAGTGCCGGCACCTGCGTGTTGGGGGCAAGAACCGACAGAGAGGCAGCGGAACGGTTCGGGTGTATCCGCTACACCCCCTGTATACAGGCCGCACACAAAGCGGACAATGACGTGTTTTGTGTCAGCATGAAAGCTGCCCCTTCAGCGCCTCCCGCCGCTGGCCAACCTCCGCCGGAGCCCGTAGGTTGGCGCGACAGGAATTACCGACAGTCCCCGCCCATGAGCCTTGGCATCATCCCCGAAATCCGCAACTCGGCCGCCCTGCGCTACTTCTACGAAGTGGCCGAGCATGGCTCGTTCCGGGCCGCTTCGGACGCCGTCCACATCGCCACCTCGGCCATCAGCCGACAGATCCGCCTGCTGGAGGACGACCTTGGCGTCGCGCTCTTCGACCGGGGGCCGGGGCGCGACGGGGTGACGCTGACCGCGGCGGGAGAGGTGCTGCAGGCCCGGCTGAAACAGGCCATGCGGGAACTCTCCACGGCCCATGCCGAGATACAGGCCCTGCGCGGGCTGGAGAGCGGCGAGGTGACGCTGGGCTTCAACGATTCCATCGGGCGGGATTTCGGCGTGCAGCTGGTGCAGGGCTTCATGGCCGCGCATCCCGGGATCGCCGTCAATACGGTGATTGGCAACACCCCCGGCCTGACCGAGCAGTTGCTGGCCGGCGAGATCGACATCCTGATCGCCTACAGCGTCCCCGACCGGCCTGACATCCGGCGCGGCCCGACCTTCGAGACCGAGCTGCACCTCATGGTGCCCGCAGGCCACGACTGGGCCGGGCGCGCGGCGATCCCGCTGGCGGATCTGGCCGATCAGGTGCTGATCCTGCCCGAGCCGACGCTCGCCCTACGCCGCACCTTCGACAAGCTGATGGAGCGCAACGGCATCCATCCACGCCGGGTGATGACGTCGAATTCCTTCGAGACGATGGCCGATCTGGTCGCCGCGGGTCTGGGGCACGGGATACAGGTGCGCCCGGCGCCGGGCCGCGATCCGCGCCGCCCGGGGCTGCATTTCGTCCCGATCCACGATCCGCGGATCGAACGGGGCACGCTGGCGCTCTGCATGGATGCCCGGCGCGTGCCCTCGCCGGCAGTGCGGGCCTGTTTCAACCAACTGGCCGACGCCCTGCCCGATCTGGTGCAGGCGACGCCCCTCCCCTGATGTATTCTAATTTATAGAACTTTGCCTCCACCTTATTGATCTTTACCCCAGCCCGTCCGCCGGGTCTTCTGCGCGTCAGAGATCAAGAACGGAAGACGATGGCACAGGCACGGATCGGCATCGACGTCGGGGGCACCTTCACCGACACATACCTCGACCTAGGCGACGGGAACGGCCTCTCGGACAAGCGACTGACCACTCTGGCCACCCCGGAAGAGGCCATCGCCGGCGCCGTGACGGACCTCATCGCCCGCGCGGGCCTGACGCCCGACCAGATCGGCGGCATCGTCCACGGCACCACGCTGGCCACCAACGCGGTGATCGAACGGCGCGGCGCACGGGCCGCCCTGATCACGACGCAGGGCTTCCGCGACGTGCTGGAAATGGGGCGCGAGGACCGCTACGCGCAATATGACCTGAACCTGCGCAAGCCCGCGCCGCTGGTGCCCCGGTCCCGCAGGCTGGTGGTGGAGGAACGCATCGCCGCCGACGGCACGGTGCTGCTGCCGCTCGACCTTGCCGCGCTGAAGGCGCTGGTGCCGCAGCTGGAGGAGGTGGAAAGCGCCGCGATCTGCTTCCTCAACAGCTACGTGAACCCGGCGCACGAGGAAGCGGCGCGCGATCATCTGGCCCGGCTCTGCCCGCATCTCAGCCTCTCGATCTCCTCCGAGGTGGCCCCCGTGGTGCGCGAATTCGAACGCTTCAGCACGGCGGCGGCCAATGCCTATGTGCAGCCGCTGATCGACCGTTACCTCTCGCGGCTCGACGCGCGGCTCACCGCGGCGGGGCTCACCTGTCCGCGCCACCTCATGCTGTCGAGCGGCTCGCTGTGCGATTTCGAGACCGGGCGCCGCTTCCCCGTGCGGCTGATCGAAAGCGGCCCGGCCGGGGGCGCGCTCTTCGCGGCCCGGATCGCGGCCCGGCACGAGGTCGCCGAGGCCATGGCCTTCGACCTTGGCGGGACCACCGCCAAGCTGACGCTGATCGACCACGGCAGGCCGCATCGCACCAATGATTTCGAAGCCGCCCGGCTGGAGAAATTCGTCAAGGGCAGCGGGCTGCCCCTCAAGGTGCCCTCCGTCGATCTGCTGGAGATCGGCGCCGGGGGCGGCTCGGTCGCCTGGCTCGACCAGCTGGGTCGCTTGCGCGTGGGCCCCGAGGGCACCGGCTCCACCCCCGGGCCTGCCTGCTATGGCCGCGGCGGCACCCTGCCCACGGTCACCGATGCGAACCTTCTGCTCGGGCGGCTCTCGCCCGAAAGCTTCGCCGGGGGCGCGGTGACGCTGGACCCGGCGCGCGCCCAGCGCGCGCTCGACACGCTCGACATGGGCGGTGGCCCCGCCGCACCCACGGCGACCGCCACCGCGATCCTCGCCGCGGTGGACGAGGCGATGGCCCTTGCCGCACGCCTCCACGCGGTCGAAATGGGCGCCGCCCTTGGCCCGCGCACGCTGGTGGCCTTCGGCGGCGGCGGCCCGCTGCACGCGGCCTCGCTGGCCGAGGCCATCGGCATCGCCTCCGTCATGGTGCCCCCCGATGCGGGCGTCGGCTCGGCCATCGGGTTCCTGACGGCGGATGCCGCCTTCGAGATCACCCGCAGCGCGCCCATGGCCCTCACGACGCTGGAAACGGCAGACGTCATGGAACTGACCACGGCGATGGAGGCAGAGGGCCGCGCCATCACCGGGGACGCGCCGGGCCTGCGGGCCGAGTGGTCCGCCGCCATGCGCTATGTCGGGCAAGGCCACGAGGTCGCGGTGGCGCTGCCCGATCCGCTGGCCCCGCCCGAGGAGCTGCGCGCGGCCTTCGAGGCGGCCTACCACCGTCTCTATGGGCGCAGGCTGGAGCGGATCGGCGTGGAAATCATCAGCTGGACCTGCCGGATCGCCCCGCCGCCCCGCCCGGCGCAGGCAGTGCCCGCGCCGCAGGAGGCCACGGCCCCAGCGGCTGACGGCCATGCAGAGGTCGGCGGCGCCCGTCACGCCGCCCTGCCCCATGCGCTCTATACCCGGGCGGCGCTGCGCCCCGGCCACGTTCTGACGGGCCCCTGCCTGGTCCGCGAGGCGGCCACCAGCACGGCCGTTCCCCCCGGCTGGGAGGTGCGCGTGCTGGGCGACGGCACGCTGCACCTGCTCCGCCTGCCCCAGACGCGTTCCGAAATGGCGACATCCACGGCGACCCCCACAGAGATCCCTACGGAGGCCCCGGTATGACCCATGATCCCCTCACCTTCCAGATCCTCTGGGACCGCCTGCTGAGCCTCGTCGAGGAACAGGCCCGCGTCCTCGTCCGCACCGCCTTCTGCTCCACCGTGCGCGAGGCCGAGGACCTCTCCTTCGGCCTCTTTGACCGGGCGGGCGCCATGGTGGCGCAGGCCGCCACCGGCACCCCCGGCCACGTGAACGCCATGGCCGCGACGGTGGTGCATTTCCTCGATCGGTTCCCGCTGGAGACGATGAAACCCGGCGATCACTTCATGACCAACGACCCATGGCTCGCCTCGGGTCACCGGCATGACCTGACGCTGGTCAGCCCGGTGTTCCACGCGGGCCGCGCCGTGGCGCTGATCGCCTCGACCTGCCATCAGGTCGATATCGGCGGGCGCGGACAGACGGCAGACGGCACCTCGGTCTTCGAGGAAGGCTTTGCCCTGCCGATCATGCGGATCTGCACCGACGGCCAGCTGCACGAGGATATCCGCCTGATCCTGCGCGAGAATGTCCGCCACCCCGATCAGGTCGAAGGCGACGTGCTGTCGATGATCACGGCGGGGGAAACCGCCGCGGCGGGGCTCTGCGCGCTGATGACGGAATTCGGCCTGACGGATATCGACGCGCTCTCCGCCGGCATCCTCGCGCGGACCGAGGCGGCGACCCGCGCCGCGATCGCCAAATGCCCCGATGGCACGTGGTCCGACAGCCTGACGCTGGACGGGTTCGGCGCGCCGATCACGCTCAACTGCCGCCTGACCATCGCGGGCGACAGCATCCACGCCGATTTCGAGGGCAGCGCCCCGGCCCTGCCGCGCGGTGTGAACCTCGTACTGAACTACACCGCCGCCTATGCCGCCTATGGCATCAAGTGCGTCGTCTCGCCGGAGCTGCCCAACAACGCGGGTGCCCTTGCGCCGATCCGGGTCAGCGCGCCCATCGGCTCGGTCCTCAACGTCGAACGCCCCGCGCCTGTCGCCGCACGGCACATCATCGGGCAGTTCCTGCCGGAGCTGGTGATGAACTGCCTGGCCAAGGCCATGCCCGGCGTGGTGCCCGCCGATGGCGCCTCCTGCGTCTGGACGGCGCAGCTGCGCGGACAGGTCGAGGGCCAGCCCTTCGATGCGGTCTTCTTCAACGCGGGCGGCATGGGCGCGCGCCATGCGCTCGACGGGCTGGATGCCACCGGCTTTCCCAGCGGCATCCGTGCCACCGCCAGCGAGGTGGTCGAGGCCATCGCCCCCATCGTCATCTGGCGCAAGGATCTGGCCATGGACAGCGGCGGCCCGGGTCGGATGCGCGGCGGGCTGGGACAGGTGGTCGAGGTCGGCACGCGGGACGGCTCCCCCTTCACCGTCTTCGCGCTCTATGACCGGATCGACCACGCCGCCCGGGGCCGCGAGGGCGGCACGGACGGGGCCGCCGGGGCGGCATGGCTGAAATCCGGCCAGCCCCTTGCGGGCCTCGGCCAGCAGGAGGTGCCCGCCGGGGATCGCCTGTGCCTGTCCCTGCCCGGCGGCGCGGGCCTCGGCACGCCCGAGAGCCGCGAGCCTGCCGCCGTCGCCCGCGACGTGGCGGACGGACGGATCAGCGCCGAGAGCGCCCAGAGAGACTACCGCGTCGTCCTCACCCCCGGGGGCGATGTGGACGACGCCGCAACACGGACCCTGCGCGGAGAGGCAGCGACATGACCCAGACAGACGTGATCATCGCGGGCGCAGGCCCGGTCGGCCAGTACATGGCGCTGCAACTGGTCGAGGCGGGCTATGACGTGACCCTCGTCGAGGCCGGGACAGAGCCGGTGATCGACTTCCGCGCCTCGACCTTCCATGCGCCCACGCTCGACATGCTGGACGAAGTGGGCGTCGGCGCGCCGCTGATCGCGCGCGGCCGGATCTGCCGCGACTGGGAGGTGCGCCTGCATCCCACCGGGGACCGGGCGCTTTTCGACATGGCCGCGATAGAGGGCGAAACCGCCCACCCCTACCGCCTGCAATGCGAACAATGGGAGCTGCAGGACATCCTGCGCCAGAAGCTGACCGGGCGCTGCACCGAGGTGATGGGCACCTCCGTCACCGGGTTCGAGCAGGACGACGACGGCGTGACCGTCCACATCGAGGGCCCCGAGGGGCCGGGCCTGCTGCGCGGGCGCTTCCTGATCGGCTGTGACGGGGCCCGCAGCGCCGTGCGCCATGCGCTCGGCTTCGGTTTCGAGGGTGAGACCTATCCCGAGACGACCTATCTCACCACCACGCAATTCCCGTTCCAGGACCATATCGAAGGCCTCTCCAGCGTGGCCTATTGCTGGTGGCAGGATGGCGGGAACTTCTCGCTCCTGCGGATGGCCGACACATGGCGGGTGTCGATCTACATGGTCGACGGCATCCCCCCCGAGGAGCAGCTGCGCCCCGAGGCGGTGCAGAAGACACTGCACCGCATCCTCGACATTCCCGGCGATTTCGAGCTGGGAATGGAACCGCGCCCCTACCGCGTCCACATGCGTATGGCCGACAGCTACGTCGCGGGCCGCGTCGTGCTGGCCGGGGATTCCGCGCATCTGAACAGCCCGGTGGGCGGCATGGGCCTGAACGGCGGGCTGCATGATGCCCGCGAGCTGATGCGCGCCCTTGCGCCTGCGCTGGACGGTGCCGACCACGGGCCGCTGCTGGCGCGCTATGACCGCCGCCGCCGCCCCATCGCCCGGGACGAGATCATCGTGCAGGCGGACAAGGCGCGCGCCCGGATGCGCGAGAAGGACCCCAGCAAGCGGCTCGACCTGCTGAAGGACCTTCAGGCCATCGCGGCCGATCCCGTCCGGCTCAAGGCGCACCTCATGGAAAGCTCCATGATCACCACCCTGCGCCGCTCCGAAGCGGTCGAATGACCCGGTCCGCCCACGCCGCTGCCCCCGTGCCCGGCCTGGGCGGATCACGGCGCCGGATGCGGCAGGGGCGCGCGGCAAAGCGCCCGCATGCGGCAGGCCCCGATGCGGACAAGGGGCTGGCCTATGTGGCTGCCCGGGCACCGGAAACCCTTGGCGCGCGGGCGCAAGGCCCTGCGGACAGGCCCCGCCCCGCACCCGCGAGCGGAGGGGCTGTGGATAACTCCGGGCGAACGCCTCAGGAAGCAGCAGCCACGCGAATTTTACGCCGTCAGGGCGCGCGCGATCTGGCCCTTTCCGCAAAGCCTTGGCACCGTCTGCGCGTAAGGCTGCGGGTCTTCCCGCGCCTGTCCCCTAACGCCTCCCTCCCGTGCCACCGGCCGGGACGGGGCGGTCTGGCGGGGAAGAGCCCTTTCCTGCCCGGGGGCTGTCCACGCCACCGGGTCCCCGCATGAAACCAGTGAAGCCCGGATCAGACATGGACCTTATCTACAGCAGCGAGAAGCTCGGACGTATTGCCCCCTCGGCCTCGGTCGAGGCGGCCCAGAAAGCCACGGACCTCAAGGCGCAGGGCCTCGACGTGATCTCGCTGGCGGCCGGCGAGCCGGACTTCCCGACCCCGCCCCACGTGGTCGCGGCGGCCATTGCCTCGATCCACGCGGGCGACACGAAATACACCGACGTGCGCGGCACCAAGGCGCTGCGCGCCGCTGCCGCCGCCAAGTTCAAGCGCGACAACGGGCTCGACTATTCGGCGGATGACATCATCGTCGGCCCCGGTGCCAAGAACCTGATCGCCACCGCCCTGACGGCCAGCGTCAACCCGGGCGACGAGGTGATCATCCCCGCGCCCGCATGGGTCTCCTACGTGGACCTGACCAAGCTGGCCGACGGCGTGCCCGTGGTGGTGGAGACCAAGCGCCAGTTCGGCCTCAAGCTGGACCCGGAAACGCTGGAAGAGGCGATCACCGACAAGACCCGCTGGCTGTTCCTGAACTCCCCCGGCAACCCCACCGGCGCGGTCTATTCGCGCGAAGAGCTCGAAGCGCTCGGCAAGGTGCTGGAGAAGCACCCGCACGTCATGGTCCTGACCGACGAGATCTATGAATACCTCCTCTTCGACGGGGTGAAATTCGTCTCCTTCGTCGAGGCCTGCCCCGGGATGAAGGACCGCACCCTGACGCTGAACGGCGCGTCCAAGGGCTTCGCCATGACCGGCTGGCGGATCGGCTTTGCCGGTGGCCCCAGCGGGCTGATCAAGGCCATGGGCAAGGTCATGGGGCAGATGGTCGGCTCGTCCTGCACCACCAGTCAGGCGGCCACCGTCGCCGCGCTGGAGGGCCCGCAGGACTACATCGCCGAGCGCGCCGCCGCCTATCAGGCGCGCCGCGACCGGGTGCTGGAGCTGCTGGAGCCGGTGCCGGGGATCAGCGCACAGAAGCCGCAGGGCGCCTTCTACCTCTACGTCGATTGCGGCGGGATCCTTGGCAAGGTGAGCGCCAAGGGCAAGGTTCTGGAAACCGACAGCGATGTGGTCGACTGGCTGCAGGAAGAGGCGCTTGTGGCCACGGTGACCGGCGCGGCCTATGGGCTGTCGCCCTACTTCCGGATCTCGATCGCCTCGGCCATGCCGGTGCTGGAAGAGGCCTGCGGCCGGATCGCCACGGCCGTCGCCTCCCTGAAGGACCCGGCATGAGCGACACCAAGAAGCTGCTGGAGCTGACCCGCACGCTGATCGCCACCATGGGCGAGAACGACCTGAGCGAGGCAGAGTGGCGGATGGGCGAGTATCGCCTGACCCTGAAGCGCGGCACGGCGACGGCCCCCTCCGCTGCGGTGCCCGCCACCGCAGCGCCCGTCGACGCCTCCGCCCCCGCTTCAGTCGAGGCACCGGCTCCGGCCCCCGCCATCGCGGCACCGGCCCCCTCTGGCGAGGCGCCGATCGCCGTCACCTCGCCGGTCTACGGCGTCTTCTATGCCGCGGCAGAGCCGGGCCTGCCGCCTCTGGTCACCGTCGGGCAGAGCGTCGCCGAGGGCGAGGCGGTCTGCCTTGTGGAGGCCATGAAGACCTTCAGCACGATCCCCGCCCCCGTGGCGGGCACCGTGGTCGAGATCGGCCCGAGCAACGGCGAGGAGATCGCCGCGGGCGAGGCTCTCGTCTGGATCAAGCCCGATGCCACGCACGGTGGGGCCGCCTGACCATGGCCGCACACAACGCCTTTGAACTGGCTGCGCCGCGCGTGACACCCATGGGCAGCGCGGCCTTCCTGCTGGAGAGCGAAGGCCCCATGTGCCTGCCGACCCAGCGGCGCATCTGGGCCGTGGGCCAGGCGGCGGGCGACCTCAAGGGTGTCACCGACACCCAGCCGGGCATGAACAACCTTCTGGTGCTCTACGATCCGCTGGCGACCGAGCCCGAGGCCCTGCAGGCGCAGCTGCTCGCGCTCTGGATCGCCACGCCGGACACGCCCGCACCGGGCAAGCTGATCGAACTGGCCGTGCGCTATGGCGGGGACGGCGGCGAGGACCTGCTGGACGTGGCGCAGCGCAAGTCCATGACACCCCGGCAGGTGGCCGAGATGCATTCCAGCGCGGAATACACCGTTTTTGCCCCCGGCGTGATCCCCGGCTTCGGCTATCTCTTCGGCCTGCCGGAACCGCTCTTCCTGCCGCGCCGGGATGCGCCGGTGAACCGCCCGCTGCTGCTGAACGTCTTTATCGCCGGGCTGCAATGCAATGTCTCGGGCCCGCCGGTGCCGGGCGGCCCGCAGGCCGGCCCGACGGGCTGGTACTCGCTGGGCCAGCTGATCGACGCGCCCGCCCCCTTCGACCTGACCCGCGACCCGCCGGGGCTGGTGGAGCCGGGCGACCGCATCCGCTTCATCCTCGACGAGGTGCTGGAATGAGCGTGCCCTTTCTCGAAGTGCTGGCGACCCCGCCGCTGAATTCCGTTCAGGACCTTGGCCGCCCGGGCCAGCGCCGCTGGGGCATCGGGCCGACCGGCATGGTCGATGGCCTTGCCCTGCAGGTGGGCAATGCCCTGCTGGGCAATGCGCCCGGTGCCGCCGGGCTGGAGCTTCAGCTGTTCCCGGTCCGCCTCCGCGTCCTGCGCGACGGGGCCATTGCCCTGACCGGGGCGGATTGCGACGCCCGCCTCGACGGGCGGCCGGTGCCACCGTGGTGGGCCCTGCCCGTCCGCGCGGGTCAGGTGCTGGAGCTGTCGCCCCCCGGGGCCACCCGGCGCGATCTGGCAGCCCCTGCCCTGCGCGCCTGTCTGAGCGTCGCGGGCGGCATCGACGTGCCCGAGGTTCTGGGCTCCCGCGCGACCCATGTGCGCTGTGCCTTCGGTGGGCTGGAGGGGCGCGCGCTGCGCCCGGGCGACGTGCTGGCAGCCGGCGCGGCACAGGCGCCCGCCTTCCGCGATCCCGCCGGTTTCGGCGCCCTGCCGCCCGCAACGGCCCTGCCGCTGGGGGAGGATCCGCAGGCCACGACGGTGCGCGTCATCCCTGCCTCGGATTATGACGATTTCACCGAGGCCTCCCACGAGGCGTTCTGGTCCGACCCCTGGCGGGTCACGATCCAGAGCGACCGGATGGGCATGCGGCTGGAGGGCACAACGCCCCTGAAACGCGAAGTGGTGCAGGAAATGCGCAGCCACGGCATCGTCTGCGGCGTGGTGCAGGTGCCACCGGGTGGCCACCCGATCATCCAGCTGAACGACGGCAACACCGCCGGGGGCTATCCCAAGATGGGCGTGGTCATCGACCCGGACCTCTGGCGCCTCGCCCAGCTGCCGCCGCGCAGCCTGCTGCGCTTCCAGCGCTGCGATCTGGCGCAGGCGCGCGCCGCGGCGCTGGAGCAGGACAGCTACCTCGCCGGGCTGCGCCGCCTGTCTGCCCTCTCCCTGATGACGCCGGAGGTGGCATGACCAAATCCGCCCTCTCCCCCGCCCAGCTGTCGGGCCTGGCCGCGCAGATGCGCGCCCATGGCGTCACAGAACTGGACCTGCGCCTGCCCGGCGGCGAGCGCATCCGCCTGGCGGCCGCCGCCCCGGCGCGCCCTGCCCCGGCCCCGGCGCGCGCGACGCCTCCGGCCCGGCCTGACGCTGCCCGGACGATCCCCGCACCGGGCCCGGGCCGCCTGATGTTCACCCATCCCGCCCGTACCCAACCCGCCGCCCGTCCCGGCGACCGGGTCGCCCCCGGCGACATCGTCGCCTGGCTGGCGGTCGAAAGCCTGATCAGCCCCGTCACCGCGCCCGCCGCCGGGACACTGGGCGACGCGCAGGCCGAGGACGGCGCACTGCTGGGATACGGATCGCCGGTCTTCACCCTCGTCCCCGACGATGCCCCCAAATCTGGCCCGACCGGCCCAAACACGATGTCCTGAGCGGACAGCACGACAGGAGAAAGCACCATGAAAGTCGATATCAACTCGGACCTCGGCGAAAGCTACGGTCGCTGGACGCTGGGCGATGACGAAGGGATGATGAAGGTCATCTCGTCGGCCAACGTGGCCTGCGGCTACCACGGCGGCGACGCCCTGACGATGACCCGCTGCGTCGAACTGGCCAAGGAACATGGCGTGGCGCTCGGCTCGCACTGCGGCCTGCCGGACCTGCTGGGCTTCGGCCGCGTGCCCATGGACATCGACCCGCGCCTCCTGTCCAAGCATTTCCTCTACCAGCACGGCGCGCTGGAGGCGATCGCCAAGGTTGGCGGCTACCCGGTCAGCCATTGCTCGACCCATGGCGCCATGGGCGAGATGGGCCGCCGCAACCCGGACTACGACGATTTCTTCTTCGAGCTCATGGCCAAGTACAATCCCGAGCTGAAGACCAGCGTCGTCGCCGGCTCCATCTCCGAGAAGATGGCCCAGAAGCATGGCCTCGCCACCGTCGGCAAGGTCTTTGCCGACCGCGCCTATGACGACGAGGGCAACCTCGTGAACCGCAAGATCCCGAACTCGGTCATCCACGATCTCGACGAGGTGCAGCGCCGCATCGTCCAGTTCCTCGACGATGAGAGCTTCACCACGATCACCGGCGGCAAGGTCACCTTCAAGGGCGCCCGCTCGATCCTCGTGCATTCCGACACGACCGGCGCGGTGGAAATCGCGCAGGCCGTGCGCGACGCGATCGAGAGCGGTGGCGGCGAAGTCGTGCCCTTCACCGAGCTCTGCTGACACACCAAGACACTGACCCGACAGGGCGCGCGCGGCGGGGAGGACGCGCGCGCCACCTCCCCAACCACGGACGACCCCACGCCCATGCCCCTCGCTGACACCCGCCCCGTTCTCCTCATCGCCGCCGACATGACGCCCGCCAACTACGCCCGGCTGGAGGAGCATTTCACCTGCCTCTCGGCCCGGACCGAGGACGAGCGCTTCGCCATCGCCCGCAGCCGCGGGGCCGAGATCGACGGCATCGTGATGAACGGCAACATCGCGATCCCCAGCAGCCTGATCGACCTGCTGCCCAACCTCTCGATCATCTCGGCGCAGGGCGTGGGATACGAGGGCATCGACCTGCCCGCCGCCCGGGCCCGCAACCTCGCGCTGAGCCACGGGCCGGGCACCAATGCCGACACGGTGGCGGACCACGCGCTTGCCCTGATGCTGGCGGTGCTGCGAGAGATCCCCAACAACGATGCGCTTGTCCGCGAGGGCCGCTGGCGCGATTTCCGCGTGCTGCACCCGATGGCGACCGGCAAGAAGGTAGGCATCCTCGGCATGGGCGACATCGGCAGCCGGATCGCGAAACGCTGTGCCGGGTTCGACATGGACATCGCCTATCACAACCGGCGCGAGAAGCCCGGCACGCCCTATCGTTACGTGCCCAGCGTCGAGCAACTGGCGGCAGAGGTCGACGTGCTGATCGACGTGCTGCCGGGCGGCGCCGCCACCCGACACATCGTGAACGCCGGGGTGCTGGCCGCGCTTGGCCCGCAGGGCATCCTCGTCAACGTCGGGCGCGGCGTCACCGTCGATACCGAGGCGCTGATGGACGCGCTCGACAGCGGCACGATCCTCGGCGCGGGTCTCGACGTGGTCGAGAGCGAGCCCAATCTGCCCGCCCGCCTGAAGGCAATGCGCAACGTGGTGCTCACCCCCCATATCGGCGGGCTCAGCCCCGAGGCGACCCTCAGCGCCAACCGGCTGCTGATCGCCAACCTGCGGGCCCATTTCGAAGGCCGCCCGCTGGAGACGCCGATTCCGGCCTGATCGCGCAGCCGCCTAAATCGCGCGCAGGAACCGCCCGCGACTTGGGCAAATTGGACGACACCGGGGGGCATTCGCTGAAGATTTCACCGTCAGCGACCCGCCCCCCCTCCATTGGTGATGAAAACTTGAGCCGCCCCCCGTGGGCCGTCAAACTCGACGAAAGAAGGTCGTTACGGGAGGGCAAGGAAGAACGGCATGCCCACTCTCAAGCAAATCGAAGCCGTACATTGGATCGTCCAGACCGGCAGCTTCCTCGCCGCGTCGCGGCGGCTGAACGCGACCCAGTCCACCATCTCGAAACGCGTGCGCGAGATCGAGGAAGAACTGGGCGGACCCCTGCTCTGCCGGACCGGCGCGCGGGTCACGCTGACGCCGCGCGGCGAAACGCTGGAGCCGCTCTTTGCCCAGATGCTGGCGCTTCAGGACGAGGTGAAACTGCGCAGTTCCTCGCTTCAGGAGGCCGAAGGCCGCAAGAGCCGCGAGCGCATCCTGCGCATCGGGCTGAGCGAGGTCGCAGGCTTCGAACTGACCCCCGCCCTTGGCGACGCGGTGCGCCGGATGCGCCCCGACCTGCGGATCATCCCGCAGATCACCCTGCCCGCCTCGGACCTGCAGGCGCAGCTTGAAGCGGGCGCGCTCGACATGATCATCGTGCCCTCGACAGTGGTGTCGCAGGGCCTCCACACCCGCGCCGTCGGCCAGCGGGAGTTCATCTGGGCCGCAACCGCCGGGATCGACCTGCCTGCAACTCGCCCGCTGGGGCCCGAGGCGCTAGGCGCGCTGCCCATCGCCTCGCCCCCGGAAACCACCGCGGGCTTCCATGCCCTGCGCCATTCGCTGGTGGACGGGCCGCTGCATCCGGCGGTGATCTGCAACGCGTTTTCCACGATGTTCTACATGGCCCGCAAGATCGACCTCGTGGTCTATGGCCCCGAGGCGATGCTCGCTTCCGAGATCGCCGATGGCTACCTCCAGCGGATCGAGACGCTCTGGCCGATGCTGCCGATCACCTATGTTGCCGCCACCCGCCCGGAAGACCGCCGTTCGCAGGACCTGATGCTGGTCGCGACCGTCGCCAAGCAGCTCTTCTCCCTGCCAACCATCGGGGAAACCTATGAAATCGCGGCAGAATGAGAGTTTCCGGAAAGCGATGGGGCAAATGAATTTATTTCGTTTTTCTTCACGACCGCCGGATGCAAAGCTCCCCTGATCCGCGGGATGTCTGGCCCGGCCAGAGACCCTGCATCGGCCCCGAACGGGCCTGACAGGACGACCGCCCGCATCGCGACATAAAGGACCACCATGCTCACAGCCCCTCATATCCGACTGGCCGCCGACATCGGCGGGACCTTCACCGACGTGGTGCTGGACGTGGATGGCACGCGCAGCTCCCGCAAGGTCCTGACGACCCCGGCCGCGCCCGAAGACGGGATGCTCTACGGCATGGAACTGGCCCTGCAGGACGCGGGGCTGATGTTCTCGGACGTGGCGACCATCGTGCACGGCACGACGCTGGCCACCAATGCCATCATCGAACGCCGCGGCGCGGTGACGGCCCTCGTGGGCACCGAAGGCTTCCGCGACATCCTCGACATCGGGACCGAAAGCCGGTTCAGCCAGTACGACCTGATGATCGTCAAACCCTCGCCGCTGGCCCCGCGCGAACGCCGCTATTCCCTGCCCGAACGGATCGACGCCACCGGCAAGGTGCAGCTGCCGCTGGACGAGGCAGCCGTGCACGCGCTGGCACAGAAGCTGGCCGATGACGGGATCGAGGCGGTGGCGATCTGCTTCCTCCACGCCTATCGCAACCCGGAGCATGAGATCCGCGCCGGGGAGATCCTGCGCGCCGCCCTGCCGGGTGTTTCCATCACCCTCAGCCACGAAGTCTGCCCCGAGGTGCGCGAATACGAACGCGCCTCGACCGCCGTGGCCAACGCCTACGTCCAGCCGCTGATGAGTGGCTATCTCGGCCGGATGGCCGACCAGCTGCGCAGCCGCCAGTTCCGTGGCGCGACCTACCTCGTCACCTCGGGCGGCGGTCTGACTTCGCTGGAAACGGCGCAGCAATACCCGGTGCGGCTGGTGGAATCCGGCCCCGCAGGCGGCGCGATCTTTGCCGCGCAGGTGGCCATGCAGGCCGAGGCCGGCAATGTCGTCAGCTTCGACATGGGCGGCACCACCGCCAAGATCTGCCTGATCGAGAACGGCGAACCGGCCACCTCGCGGGTGTTCGAGGTCGACCGCACCGCGCGCTTCATGAAGGGCTCGGGCCTGCCGCTGCGCATCCCGGTGATCGAGATGGTCGAGATCGGCGCCGGGGGTGGTTCCATCGCGCACCTGGACTCGATGGGCCAGATCGCCGTGGGGCCGGAAAGCGCCTCCTCCGTGCCGGGCCCGGCGGCCTATGACCGGGGCGGCGACCGCCCGACGGTGACGGACAGCGACGTGGTGCTGGGGCTGATTTCGCCCGAAGGCTTTGCCAACGGCACCATGACCCTGCGCCCGGACCTGTCGCGCGCCGCGCTGTCGCGCGACGTGGGCGATGCGCTCGGCCTGACGCCGGAACACGCGGCGCACGCGATCTATGAAATGGTCTGCGAAAACATGGCCTCCGCCGCGCGGATGCACGCCGCGGAATGCGGCGTGGCGCTGGACGGCGCGACGATGATCGCCTTTGGCGGCGCCGCACCGCTGCATGCCGCCCGCCTTGCCGAGAAAACGCAGGTGACGCGCATCCTGATCCCGGCCAATGCCGGTGTCGGCTCTGCCGTGGGCTTCCTGACCGCGCCCGTCGCCTATGAGATCACCCGCTCGCGCCCCATGCGGCTGGACGAGACCTTCGACGCGCCCGCGCTGACCGAGATGTTCAGCGAAATGCGCGCGCAGGCCCGGGCGCTGGTGGAGCCGGGCGCACAGGGTGCGCCGCTGTTCGAGCGTCTTGTCGGCTACATGCGGTATCAGGGACAGGGCCATGAAATCGCGGTGGAAATGCCCGCCGAGGGTCTGGACGCCGAGGTCCTGCGCGCGGTGCGCGCCGCCTTCGAGACGGAATACGAGCGCCAGTTCGCCCGCGCCCTGCCCAATGCGGGGATCGAGGCGATCACATGGTCCGTCCTCGTCTCGACCTATCCCAAGCGCCCCGCCCCCGCCGGCCCTGCCGGCACCGGCGCGGCCCCCGCACCGGTGGAAACGCGCAAGTTCTACGATGGCCGGTCCAAGTCCTTCGTCGACCTGCCCGCCTATGACCGCACGGCGCTTTCGGCGGGCGGCACCATCAGCGGCCCCGCCGTCATCACCGAGATCGAGACGACGACCTTCGTCTCCTCCGCCTTCACCGCTCATGTGGACGGTGCGGGCTGTATCGTGCTCGAGAAGAAGAAGGAGGTCTGACCCATGGCAACCCAACCTGATGTCATCGACATGCAGATCATGTGGAACCGCCTTGTCGCCGTGGTCGGCGAACAGGCCCAGACCCTGATCCGCACCGCCTTCTCCGCCATCGTGCGCGAATGCGAGGATATCTCGGCCGGGATCTTCGACCTTGAGGGGCGGATGATCGCACAGGCCGTCACCGGTACGCCGGGGCACGTGAACTCTATGGCGGTCTCCGTCGGGCATTTCCTGCGCCACTTCCCGCTGGAGGACATGAAGGAAGGCGATGCCTTCATCACCAACGATCCCTGGATGGGCACCGGGCACCTGAACGATTTCGTCATCACCACCCCCGCCTTCTACAAGGGCAAGGTTGTGGCGCTCTTCTCCTGCACCAGCCACCTGATGGACATCGGCGGCCTTGGCAGCGGCCCTGAGGCGACGGATGTCTTCATGGAAGGCCTCTACATCCCGATGCTGAAGCTCTTCGATCAGGGCAAGGTCAACGAAACGCTGATGGCGATGATCCGCGCCAACACGCGCCTGCCCATCGACACCGAGGGCGACACCTATTCGCTGGCCGCCTGTAACGAGGTCGGGGCCAAGGCCCTTGTCCAGATGATGGAAGAGTTCGGCATCGACGACCTGACGGCGCTGTCCGATTACATCATCGAACGCTCGCAGACCGCCGTGATGGAGAACGTCGCCAAGTTGCCGCAGGGCAGCTGGAGCTATTCCATGATGACCGACGGGTTCGAAAGCCCGATCGAGCTGACCGGCACGCTGACCATTTCCGACAGCGGCATCCACATGGATTACACCGGCACCTCCCCCCTCTCGGGGCGCGGGATCAACGTGCCGCTGGCCTATACCACCGCCTATACGGTCTTCGGCCTTGGCTGCGTGGTCGCCTCGGACATTCCGAACAACGCGGGCTCGCTGGCGCCGCTGACCGTCTCGGCGCCGGAGAACTGCATCCTGAATGCGCTGAAGCCCGCGCCGGTCGCCAGCCGCCACATCCTCGGCCAGATGCTGCCCGACGTGGTTTATGGCTGCCTGCGTCAGGCGGTGCCGGACCTCGTGCCCGCCGAAGGGACGTCCTGCATCTGGAACATCACCGTGCGCGGCCGCCGCACCAGCGGGCCGGACAAGGGGCGCAACTATGCGCTTGCCATCACCACCAACGGGGGCACTGGCGGGCGTCCGGGCCTTGACGGGCTGTCGGCCACGGCCTTCCCCTCGGGTGTGCATGGCACCCCGGTCGAGGTGGCGGAAATCCTCTCGCCGCTCATGTTCCGCCGCAAGGAACTGCGCCCCGACAGCGCGGGTGACGGTGCCAGCCGCGGCGGCTTTGGCCAGGACATGGAGCTGATCAACACCGAGGACAGCGATTTCGAACTGTTGGCCGCCTTTGACCGCGTGGCTTTCGCACCGCGCGGCCAGCTGGGCGGCAAGGATGGCGCCGCCGGTGTCGTGGGCCTGTCCTCGGGCCGGCCGTTGGCCACCAAGGGCACGCAGGTCATCCGCGCCGGGGAAACCCTGATCCTGTCCACGCCGGGCGGCGCGGGCCTTGGCGATCCCGCGGACCGTCCGCAGGCCGCCCGCGATGCCGATATCTCTGCCGGGCTGATCACCGCCAAGGGGATCGCTGCAGAGTAGCTGCAGACCAAGCGAACAGCGTGACCGGCCCTCCCCGGTCACGTTCCCGCCGACAGCCTTGTCGGCATCAACCCGAACCGGCACGAGCCGGAACAAACATAAAAGTCTCAACAGAGGACCACATCATGTCTCTTACCCGCCGTTCCTTCATGGCTTCGACTGCCATGACCCTGACCGCCCTGGCCCTGACCGGCACCGCCGCCAGCGCCGCCACCACGCTGGACCTGTCCACGCCCTGGCCCGATGGCAACTTCCACACCACCACCGTCACCGACTTCGCCGAGGCCGTCAGCGCCGCCACCGAAGGCCGCGTGAACATCACCATCCACTCGGGTGGTTCGATGGGTTTCAAGGGTCCGGAACTGCTGGCCGCGCTGCGTGACGGCCTCGTGCCGATGGCCGACGTCCCCACCTTCCAGCAGATCGGCGAAGAGCCCCTGATGGGCATCAACACCGTGCCCTTCCTGCTGTCGTCCTTCGATGACCTGGCGACCATGCAGAAGATCGCCATGCCGAAGTACGACGAGATCGCGGAACGCAATGGCGTCAAGTTCCTCTACTTCGTGCCGTGGCCGACCCAGTACATGCACCTGAAGGACCCGATCGAGTCGCTCGACGCCCTGAAAGGCCAGCGGATCCGCGCCGCCGAGAAGGGCGCGGCCGACCTCGCCAACTCGCTGGGGGCTTCGGGCGTCGTGATGCCCTGGGGTGAAGTCGTCCCCGCCCTCGCCTCGGGCCGTCTCGAAGGCGTTCTGACCTCGGCCTCCTCGGCCGTCGACGGGCGCTTCTGGGAGTTCATGAAGATCTCCTACCGCACCGCGCACACCCTGTCGGTCGAGGCCATCGCCATCTCGCTCGACGCGTGGAACGGCATCGACGCGGCCGATCAGGAAGCGATCTTGAAGCTGGCCGCCGAAAAGCAGGCCGAATACTGGGAAGTCGCCGCCGCCGATGACGCCAAGAGCACCGCGACTCTGGAAGAGAACGGCATGCAGGTCGTGGACGTTCCGGCCGAGATGATGACCGAGATGCGCTCGCGTGCGGCCGAGTTCATCAAGGAATTCGAAACCCGCGTGCCGGAGTCCGAACCCCTGATCAAGGAGTTCCTGGCCGAGACCGGTCGGTCTTGAGCATGTCCGAAACTTCGGAAACCGGCGCCGGGGCATCCGGCGCCGCCTCCGCCAAGAAGGAGACCGGGCTGGTCGCCCGGCTCCTTCAGGTGACGGATGGGCTGGCGATGGTCAGCGCCGTACTGGCCATCCTCTTCATCCTCGGTCCGATCGTGCTGATCCTCTATGGCACCGTGATGGGACAGGTCGTGCGCTACTTCCCGAATGTCAGCGTGGACCTGAGCGCCAACTGGGAATGGTCGGCCTACATGATGGGCGCCTGCTTCCTGCTCTCGGCCGCAGCCGCCGTGCCCGCCGCAGGCCACGTGCGGGTGTCGATCCTCGTCGGGCGCCTCAAGGGCCCCGCCCTGCTGGCCTGCGAGATCCTTGCCACGCTGGTGGCCGTCGCCTTTGCCATCTTCCTCTTCGATGCGCTTCTCGGGGCCACGATGACCGCCATTTCGCGCGGCCAGAAATCCGCCGGCACCCTGACGCCGCTGTGGATCCCCAATGCCATGCTCACCTTCGGCGCCTTCATGGTCGCGGTGCAGTTCTGCGCCCGCCTGCTGCGCCTGCTGACCGGCCGTCCGGGTGACGACCGCATGTTCATGGAAGACCCCGCGCCCGAAGACAGTGACGGCGTGCCCGTCGCACACCACTGAAAAGGACACGCATATGACTGCTGTTGTCGGAACCATGATCGCGGTCCTCTTCGGCCTGCTCTCTCTCGGGGCCTGGGTCGGGATCACGCTGGTGGTCACCTCGATCGTGCTGCTCTGGGTCTTTCGCAACATCCCCATGGACAAGCTGATCGCGCAGTATTCGATCACGATCCTGACCACGCCGGAACTGCTGGCACTGCCACTGTTCATCCTGATGGGCGAATTCCTGTTCCGCACGCGCCTGTCGCAGTCGCTGTTTAACGGCCTGTCGCCGCTGGCCGCGCTGCTGCCCGGTCGCCTGCTGCACGTGAACATCGCCGGCTGTACCCTGTTTGCGGCCATCTCGGGCTCCTCCGCGGCCACCACGCAGGTGGTCGGGCGGATCTCGCTGAGCGAGCTGGAAAAGCGCGGCTATTCCCGCCGTATCGCCATCGGATCGCTGGCCGGTGCGGGCACGCTGGGCTTCCTGATCCCGCCCTCCTCGATCATGATCATCTACGGCGTGCTGGCCGAGGAATCCGTGCTGTCGCTGTTCACGGCCGGCCTGCTGCCGGGCCTGCTGCTGGCGGGCTCGTTTATGGCCTGGATCATGATCGAGACCACCCTCGACAAGTCCCTCCTGCCCGAGAAATCGGATGACGAGGCGAACATGACGATGGGCCAGCGCCTCGCCGCGCTGAAGGAGCTGGGGCCGACCCTGTTCCTGATCCTCTGCGTGCTCGGCTCGATGTATTCCGGCCTCGCCACCCCGTCCGAGGCGGCGGCCGTCGGCGTCGTGGGCGCGGTCATCGTGACTGCCGTGCAGGGCGAGCTGACGCGCACCACCCTGCGGCTCGTGGCGATCGGCACGGTCAAGACCACGGGCATGATGGCGATGATCCTGCTGGGCGCCTCGATCCTTGGCAACGCGGCGGCCTTCCTGGGCATTCCGCGCTACATCACCGAGGCGGTCAGCAGCTACGAGATGTCCCAGCTGATGCTGATCTTCATCCTGACGCTGGTCTACCTGCTGCTGGGCTGCTTCCTCGACGGCTTCTCGCTGATCGTGCTGACGCTGCCCATGGTGCTGCCGCTGGTGGAGGCCGCGGGCTTCGACAAGCTGTGGTTCGGCATCTACGTGGTGATCGCGGTGGAGCTGGCGCAGATCACGCCGCCGGTGGGCTTCAACCTCTTCGTGATCCAGAACATCACGCAGGAACCCCTCGGCCGGATCGCGCGCATGGTGCTGCCCTACCTGCTGATCATGGTGGGCTTTGTGATGATGTTGGCAGTCTTCCCGGGCATCGTGCACGTTCTGCCGAACCTGCTGCTCTGACGATCATATCACTGGCGCGGGGAAAGCTCCGCGCCAGTGGCCCCCCGCTCGCCTCTGCGGCGCGCACTGCGGCCCGCAGAGGGCGCTTCCCAACTCCGCTTCCCCAAAACGCCAGTCACGCGGCGGCCCCGCCAAGTCACGTTCAAACCACGCGAACGGGCAAAAGGCATGCGATGCGTGTCCGAAGAGCGGTGTCCTGGTCCTCCTAAGGAACATGGCGCAGGGCGAACTCCTCCATGCAAGGCCACTTACGCGGCCAGCTGCACCCGGAAAATCCATTTATCTTGAAGGAATGAGCGCTCTGGAATTGATCCGAAAGCGCTCTTAACAGGGCTGGTACCCAAGACCGGACTCGAACCGGTACGCCTCGCGGCGGGGGATTTTGAATCCCCTGCGTCTACCATTCCGCCACTTGGGCCCTGCTGGCGTTGCTAGCCTAGTGCGCAAGGCACGTCCAGAGGGATCGCATGGCGGACATCGCTCAAAAAGCAGCCTTCTGACGCAATCAACGCCTGCACAACCGCCCCTGCTCTCCCGCACAGGTCAGTGGACTTGACCTAGTCCGCGCGCGCAATTAACTGCCTAACAACTTGCCTAGCTAACCAACTTACCGGAGCCTCAGATGCCTGCCGACGGGACACAGTTCTTCGACGCGCTGCAAAGCGTCGTCCGCGCCTTCCGGCGCCAGTTCGACACGAACGCGCGCGAGATCGGCCTGACCCTGTCGCGGGCCCGGCTGATCCGGACGCTGACCCAGATCGAAGGCGCGACGCAGGCGGAACTGGCCGTGGAACTGGGGATCGAAGCCCCCTCGGCCAAGCGCCAGATTGACGCCCTCGAACGGGACGGCTTCCTTGAGAGGCGCGGGCTGGACGGCGATGCACGCAAGCGCGCGCTCTACCTGACGGACCGGGCCAAGCAGCAGGAAATCAGCCAGTTCAGCACCCGGATCCGGGCGCAGGCTCTTGAAGGCATCTCCCCCGACGAGCTGGCGACGGCCCGCAGGGTGCTGGAGCAGATCACCGAGAATATCGCGGACTACAAAATCGAATGACCGACAGACCGACAGAAGCTCCCGGAGAGGAGCGGGTGTCAAACCAGACCACCCCCGCAGGCGAAGCCGCGACACCCACATCGCGCACCGCAGCGGACACAGACGACACATCCCCTGACCGGGGCGAGGCCGCGCAGGCCGAGCAAGACCGGGCGGAGGCCCCCGCCACGCAGGGCGCCGGCGCGGAGCCGGACGCTGCCCCGCAGTCCGACGCCCCCGCTCAACCGGCGCCCTCTCAACCGGCCCCCGCCCCGGCAATGTCGCCGCTGCAGGCCCTGCCCTACATGTTCGCCTCCGTCCTGCTGGCGATCAGCCAGGGGCTGGGACAGGGGTTCGTCACCGTGAACATCCCGCAGTTCTCGGGCGACCTCGGCGTGACCACCACGCAGGGCACATGGCTGCTGGCGGCCTACATGATCCCGCGCGCCTCGCTGCCGCTGATGCTGATCAAGATCCGCACCCAGTTCGGCCTGCGCCGCTTTGCCGAGATCGGGATCGCGGCCTACGTCATCGTGGCCTTCGGCGCGCTCTGGATCACCGATCTGCGCTCGGCCGTCATCATGCAGTTCCTCTCGGGCGTGGCCGCCGCCCCGCTGGCGACGCTGGCCTTCCTCTACATGCTGGAACCGCTGGCGCCGCAGTGGAAACTGAAGCTGGGCCTGCCCATGGTGCTGGCGCTGCTCTTCTCGGGCACGACGATCGCGCGGCTGATCTCGCCCTCGCTGATCGGCGACGGGTTCATCTGGAACGTGCACCTCGTGACGCTGGGGCTGGCGATGCTCTCGCTTGCCATGGTCTACCTGCTGCCGCTGCGCCCGGTGCCCCATGCCAAGGTGATCCAGCCGCTCGACCTCGTCAGTTTCGGGCTGATCGCCACGGGCTTCGGCGGCATGACCGTGGCCTTCGTCATGGGCCCGATCCACTGGTGGGACGATGCCGTCTGGATCGGCTGGCTGCTGGCGGGCTGCGTCGTGTGCCTGATCACGGCGGCCCTGATCGAGCTGCACCGCGAGACCCCGCTGCTCGACCTGCGCTGGATCGCCAGCCCGCCGATCCTGCACCTGACCGGCACGCTGATGATCTTCCGCCTCGTCCTGTCGGAGCAGACCTCCGGCGCGCCGCGGATGTTCCAGACCATGGGGCTGGCCCCCGAACAGATGACCCCGCTCTTCGCGGTGATCGTGCTGGCGACCTTCGTGAGCGTGCTGGCCTCGGTCGCCTACCTGACGCCCAAGCGGGTGCCCGCCTTCCAGTTCGTGGGCCTCGTGATGATCGCGGCGGGGGCGTGGATGGACAGCCAGTCGTCCATGCTGACCCGGCCCGAACAGATGTACATCAGCCAGGCGCTGATCGCCTTTGCCGGGATGCTCTGCCTGCCGCCGGCGATGATGTCGGGCTTCATGTCCGCGCTCGCCAAGGGGCCCAGCTACATCCTGTCCTTCGTGATCGTCTTCCTTTCGACCCAGAGCCTCGGCTCGGTCGCGGGGGCTGGTCTCTTCACCACGATCATCAACCACCGGCAGGCCGCCCACCTCCAGCAGCTGAAGGACCAGATCCTCTCCAGCGATCCGCTGGCGCAGGCCGAGATCGCCCGCAACGTGGCCGCCCTGCTCAGCCAGCAGCCCGACGCCGCCGCCCGTGCGGCGCAGGCAGCCTACCAGCTCTCCTCCAGCGTCTCCTCGCAGGCCTATGTGATGGCCTACAACGACGCCTATTTCACCATTTTCCTCATTGCGACCGCCGCCGCCTCGGCGCTCCTCCTCCATGTCCTGCGGGACTGGATGGCGGCGCGGTCCCAGCCTCAGACCGAAGTACCCGCATGAAAAAGTTCCATCTCCTCCCGACCCTCCTAACCCTTGCCATCGGCGTGGCGGGCCTCGCGCTCGTGCTCTTTGCCTGGCACCTGCCGCCCTTCTCGCCTGCACAGCCGACAACCGAGAACGCCTATATCCGCGGCAAGGTCACCGCGCTTGCGCCGCAGCTCTCGGGCTATATCGCCGAGGTCGACGTGAGCGATTTCCAGACCGTCCACGCCGGGGACGTGATCGCCCGGATCGACGACCGCACCTATACCCAAGCCCTCGCCCAGGCCGAGGCGGACCTTGCCTCCGCCAAGGCGGCGCTGGAAGTGGCCAAGCAGGACCTGAATTCCGCCAAGGCCGCCAGCCGCTCCTCCGAGGCCTCGCTCAAGGGGGCGCAATCCGCCCTCGCCACGGCGAAGTCGGAATGGGACCGGGTGCGCGCGCTGAGTGACCGGGGCATCTCCTCGCAATCCACCGCCGATCAGGCGGAACTCTCCTACAATCAGGCAGAGGCCTCGCTGGCCGAGGCCGAGGCCACCGTCGAGGTGCGCAAGCAGGCCATTGCCAGTGCCGAGGTGGCGATCAGCACCAAGAAGACCGCCATCACCCGGGCCGAGGCCACGGTGGAACTGGCCCAGATCGACATGGACCGTACCGTGGTGCGCGCGCCCGCCGACGGGCGTCTGGGGCAGGTCTCGGCCCATGTCGGGCAATATGTCAGCGCGGGCACCACGCTGGTCTCCCACGTGGGCACCGATGTCTGGGTGATCGCCAACTTCAAGGAGACCGGCCTGCGCGGCGTGCAGATCGGGCAGGAGGTGAAGATCAGCGTCGATGCGCTCGACGGGCGGGTGTTCAGGGGCCATGTGCAGAACTTCTCGCCCGCCACGGCATCGGAGTTCAGCCTGCTCTCCAGCTCCAACGCCACCGGCAACTTCACCAAGATCGCGCAGCGCCTGCCGGTGCGGATCTCCATCGACCCGGATCAGGACATGGCGGATGCCCTCGCCCCCGGCCTCTCGGTCGAGGTGGAAGTGGATACCGACAGCACCCCGGTGCAGCAGGCACAGTCCGGCGCGATCTTCGGCTGAGCCTGCTCCGGCCCTCACGGCCCACGGCCTGACACAGCGCGCGCCCGGGGATCGGACCGGGCCCGCGCGCCTCTCCGCCACGGCATTGGACAGCCGTCACCCGAGGCCGCCCCACCGCACTTGAGCGACACAGCGCCCCGGCTTCCCGTCAGCGTTTCAGAATACCCCGCGCCCCGCCTGCGATCAGCAGGGCGATATCGGCCATGGCCACCATCGGCGAGGTGCCCGGCGCAAGCGCGATATAGCGCGGCCGCCACTCCGGCTGGAACTTCTGCTTGAAGCCGCGCAGCCCCTCAAAGTTGTAGAACGCCCCGCCGTGCTCGAACATGAGCCGTCCGAACTGGTTCCACATCTGCGGCGTGCGCCGCTCGCTGAGCCCCGCCAGCGGCGCCACGCCAAGGCTGAACTCCAGCGCACCCGCATCGCGGTAATGCTCCATCAGCGAGACGAAGAGAAACTCCATCATCCCCGAGGCCTCGTCCGGCAGGTAGCGCATCAGGTCGATGGCGATGCGGTGCTGCGCCCCCGGGGCCAGCACGTTGGCAAAGGCCAGCACCCGCCCCTCGCGGCGGATCACCGCCAGCGGGAAGCGGTTCAGGTAGCCGCGGTCGAAACGCCCGATGGAGAAGCCCTTCTCGCGCCCCTTGGTGCCGAGCCACGCGCGCGAGACGACCTCGATCTCGTCCAGCAGCTCCGGCGCATGGGGGGCCTGCAGGATTTCCAGCTCCAGCCCCTCGCGCTTCTTCTTGTTGTAAGCGGCGCGCATGGTCTTGAACTTGGAGCCCGCCAGCGAGAAGGCAGGCAGGTGCACCACCGCCTCCTCGCCCACCTTGTGCAGCGAGAGGCCCATCTCGATCCAGACCGGCAGGGTGCGGTGGCTGACCTCGTAGAAGACCGGGCGGCAGTTGGCCTTCTGCGCCTCGTCCCAGAGCCGCCAAGCCAGCTGTTCCACCGCGTGTTCCGGGCCCACCGGATCGCCCAGCACGACCATGGCCGAGCGTTGACGGCTGTACATCAGGAAGGCATCGCCCCCTTCCGAGAACATCAGCGTCTTGTCCCCGGTCAGCGCAAGGCAGGCCTGCGGGCGTTCCTCGGTTTCGAGGATGCGGGCGGCATGGTCCAGCGCCTCGGCCGCGGTTTCGGCCTTGCGGCGCGGGCGCGTGGGTTGCAGCGCCAGCCCGAGCAGGAAAAACAGCATCACCGAGGAGGCCACCAGCCCCGCCCGCAGCGAGCGCGGCGTGTTGGCGCCGGGCGCGAATTCGGTCCAGAGCGCGGCGGAGAAGGGCGTAGCCCGGTGCGCGAAGAGGAAGAAGGCCACCGCCGCCAGCACCGCCGCCGAGACGAGCGCCCACCAGCGGGCCGAGAAGACGCCCTCGGTCAGCTTGGCCTGCCGGTAGAACACCCGGCGGAACGGCAGCATCGCCAGCCCGCCCGCGCCGAAGACGGCCATGCTCTTGAGGTCGAGGTTGTTCATCAGCGCCGCGAGGATGGCAAAGGCGATCGCCGCCAGCGTCAGCCAGTAGGCCGCCGCCAGCCGCCGCAGCAGCCCGTGCGACAGGATCAGCAGCGCCACGCCGCTGACCGCCGACATCATCGTGCCGCCCTCCAGCAGCAGGGCCGCGAGGATCTCGTTCTCCTGCAGCGCATCGGCCTGCAGCGAGGGCACCAGCGACACGAGGACGAGGAGCACGCCCATGCCGAAGGCCGTCACCGCCATCATCGCGGGCACCACGCCCGAAAGCGCGGCATAGCCGGGGCGCAGGGTCGCCGGGATCTCGCCCAGCACCTTCGACAGCCAGCCGCCCGCCATGCGCAGTTCGTTCAGCGAGACGACGAGGAAGGCCACGGCGAAGGGCAGCAGGTAGTAGATCACCCGGAACATCACCAGCGCCGCGGCGGCCTGTTCCAGCGGCGCCTCGCCCGGCAGGGCCGCCAGCACGGCGGTCTCGAAGACGCCGACGCCGCCGGGCACGTGGCTGATCAGCCCCAGCACCATGGCACCTGCAAAGATCGCGGTGAAGGTGACGAAATCGGGCCGCCCCTCGGGCAGCAGCAGCCAGAGGCAGAGCGCCGCCGCCCCGATGTCGATGAGCGAGATCACGATCTGCCCGGAGAGCGCCCCGGGGCGCGGCAGGCGGAAGCTGAGCCGCCCGGCCTTCACCACCGCGCCGCGGGCCGAGAAGACGTAGAGCAGCACCAGCGTGGTCACGAGGATCGCCGCCGAGACGACCCGGATCGTGGTTTCGGGCAGCGCGACCTCGGTCAGGGCGCCGGGATGGATCGCGAGCGCGCCGAGCCCGGCGAGCAGCAGGCCCACACCGGTGGCCGCGGCGATATAGGAGGAGACCGAGGCGACCTCGAAGGCATCGAGGCCGAGGGCCGCGTAGATCCGGTAGCGCACCGCGCCCCCCGAGACGACGCTGACGCCCACGGTATTGCCCATGGCAAAGCCAAGGAAGGAGCCGAGCGCCACCGCCCGCGGCGGCAAGGGCCGGTCGATCAGCCGCAGGGCGCACCAGTCGTAGCCGATCAGCGCCACGTAGCCCACGATCATCGCCGCCGTGGCCCCTGCCAGGCGGGCCGGGTGCACCGTACGCAACTCGGCCAGCACGGCACCGGGGCGCACCTCTCCCAGCATGTGGTAGAGCGCCCAGAGGCCGAGAGCGAAAAGCGCCAGTCCGATGGCGAGCGGCACCGCGCGGCGCAGCTTCAGCCGTGTCATCGGGCCGTTTCGGAACATGCGAACTCCCCTTCGCGTTGGCCCTTGGGATGTCAGGCCGGCTGCGGCACCATCCCCCGGCACCGCTTCGGTCGCCCCCGTGATAGCCAGCCGCGCCCGCGGTTTCCAGTCAAAGGCGTCTTTGCCCCCCAAGGTCGCCGCGGCAGCCTGCCCGCCTACCCCGGATCGCAGCACCGATCCGCGCCCAACCACCCCCGGCACCGGCCCCGGCCCCGCGCGGCCGCCCGACGCCCGGCGGGGCCGCAGATGCCAAGCCACACGGCCCAAACCGGGGCCCAAACCGGGGCCCGCACAGCCCCCCTGCGCCCACCCGGCATTGACCCCCGGGGCCGGGCGTGTTCCATGAACCAACGCCGCCGGGTGCCCGGCGCGCCCGCATGCCAGCAGGCCAGCAGGAAGGACCCCGACGCCGATGATGCGCCCTCTCTACGACTGGACGATCCGCCTTTCGGATCACCCGCGCGCCCTCTGGGCGCTTGCCCTCGTGGCCTTCATCGAAAGCTCTGTCTTCCCGATTCCGCCGGACCTGCTGATGATCCCGATGATCCTTGCCCGGCCCTCGCGCGCGTGGCTGATCGCCCTCGTGGCCATGGTGGCCTCGGTGCTGGGCGGTCTGTTGGGCTATGCCATCGGGGCCTTTGCCTTCGACAGCATCGGCCAGCCGATCCTCGAATCCCTCGGCAAGGGCGACCAGATGGCCGCCTTCAACGAGAAGTTCAACGACATGGGCTTCTGGGCCGTGTTGGGTGCGGGCATCACGCCGTTCCCCTACAAGGTGATCACGATCATGTCGGGCTGGACCGGCATGCCGATGGCGACCTTCATCGTCACCTCGATCATCGCGCGCGGCATCCGCTTCTTCCTGATCGCCGCGCTGCTGTGGAGGTTCGGCTCGCCTATTCGTGACTTCATCGAGAAGCGCCTCGGTCTTGTCTTCACGGCGTTTTTCGTGCTCCTCGTCGGAGGGTTCCTGCTGGTGAAGTACCTATGAATTATCGCACGACCGTCCTTCTCGCCGCCGGCGGCTCTGCCGCGCTTCTGCTTGGCGCGCTCGGCTTCCAGTACATCGCGGGCATTCCGCCGTGCAAGATGTGCTACTGGCAGCGCTATCCCCATGCCATTGCCATCGTGATCGGCCTTGCCGCGCTCGTGGTGGGGGAACGCCTGCTCGGCCAGCTTCTGGCGTGGTTTGGGGCGATTGCCGCATTGGCCACCTCCGGCATCGGGGTGTTCCACACCGGCGTCGAACGCGGCTGGTGGGAAGGCCCGACCAGCTGCACCTCCGGCAGCATCGCGGACAAGAGCACCGGCGATCTCTTCGACCAGATCATGAACGCCCCGCTCATCCGCTGTGACGAGGTCGCCTGGTCGCTCTTCGGGCTGTCCATGGCCAGCTGGAACGCGCTCTTCTCGCTGGTGCTGGCGGTGCTGTGGATCCGCGCGGCGCTGATGACGCCCGCGAGGTGAGCCACTCTTCATAAAATGCGTGCCGCCGGGCGGGGGGAGTTCCCGCCCGGCGCGTGCCCGGGATCATCCGGCGAAAAACGATCCCTCCCGAACCATCTCCGGCGCGGCTCTCTCAGTGGAGCCTTCGACGGGAGACCATAGCGGCACGGAGCACACGGCCTTCGGCGGTGCTCAACACGGGAAGCGCGGCGGGCATCCATGCCACCGTCTTCGCAAGTCCTGGAAAAACCTCGTTCAGTTCAGCCTGCTGCGCCGGAGTCATCTGGGACCGGTCCGCGGCGCCGATGCGCAGCGTGGCCGCCGGCAGCCCGTTGGCCCGCACGACCACATGGCTGTCGCAGAGCAGTTGGAAATAGCTCACCGCGGCCATGTCGTGATCCAGCCGGATGTGATCCCCCACCAGCGCCCGCGCCGGCACGAGGACCTCGCGCTCGGAGAAGTAGAGCTGCGCGGCCGCATGTTCGAGGCAGACGAGATGCTGCTGCGACAGGCGCAGGTCGCGATACGGCAGGCCCCGGCCAAGCGCATCCTTCGGCAGAAGCACCGGCAGCAACCGGCGGCGGACATGGGGCATCTGGTTGGTCAGCCCGAAGTGGCGGCGAAAGACGCAGCGCAGGGGATGGGCCGTCCCATCCGTGGCCAGAACCCTGTCGCCGGGGGCGAGGTCTTCGACCGGAACCTCGCCCTCCGGCGTCGAGATCAGCGTGCCAAGTGTGAAGCAGACAGGCGTGATCCCGTCGTAGGGAACCGCTTCAGCGTTGAGGATCGTCGCGATCTGCCCCTCGCTGGCTGGTTCACCATCCGGATAATAGAAAAAGATGTGGTCCCCGACGGCGAAGAGGACGACCGTGACCTCGGCGCCGGTGCCGGTGATGCGCGTCCCCTGCACCATCCCGGCCCGTGCCGTGCCGGTCCCGATATAGGTCACCGGCCGCCCGCAGAAGGTCGAGAGCCCGTCGTCGGCGCTGCTCCACCGGTCCTCGACGGTGACCACTTCACCCACCATGGGGGTGCCGAAGTCCTTGAGGACAAGTGTCGCGTCAGGCGACAGAAGATGCGTGGGGAGACGGGTCCCGACATAGGGGACCACAGTGATGTTTGCACTGGGCATTGCTTAACCTGCTCACTCGATAACCATACGCGGCGAACACGTCCGACCGGAAACAACAACAAGAGCCGGACAACCACGCTGGACACTTTTGACGTGCCCTTGAGAGCAAGTGTGTTAACGAATTGGGGCAGGATTGTGGCGAAATGATCCATTCAAGACTAACATTATCACTTATCCGCCTTTGCATGGTTGCAAGGCAGGCGGAGAGCGGCCCCGGTGCCGTCTTCCCCCCGCAGCTTGATCCCCGCCGCCGCCGGCTCTAGCAGGGGGCATGGGGGAGGACCGCATGACAGGACTTTACGACGACGATCACGTGGCGGCGCTTGCGGCGGGGCTGCCCGCGCTGCTGCCCGCATGGGGCCTCGCGGAGGAGAGCGAGGTATCGCTGCTAAGCCTTTCCGAGAATGCGACTTTCCTCGCCCGCCCGCCCGGCGGGACGGCGCCGGTCGTGCTGCGCGTCCATCGCCCGGACTATCACCGGCGGGAGGAGATCGCCGCCGAACTGGCCTGGATCGAGGCCCTGCGCACGGCGGAGATCCTCGTCACCCCCGCGCCCCTGCCGCTGCGCGACGGCGGCCATATCGCCGAGCTGGCGCTGCCCGGAGAGACGCGGCAGGTGGTCGGCTTCCGCTTCCTCTCGGGGCGCGAACCTGATCCGGACGCGGCCCTAGTGCCGGGATTCGAGAAGCTGGGCGCGCTCTCCGCCCGGTTGCACCGCCACGTCCGGGGCTGGACGCTGCCCGCAGGGCTCACCCGCAAGACCTGGGATTTCGAGGCCGCCTTTGGCCCGCGTCCGCTCTGGGGCGACTGGCGGGCGGCCCCGGGCCTCACCGCCGAAGGCCGCGCCGTGCTGGAAGACCTTTGCACCACGCTGAGGGAGCGGCTCGCCGCCTATGGCACGACGCCGGATCGCTTTGGCCTGATCCATGCCGACCTGCGCCTCGCCAACCTGCTGGTCGAGGGCGACCGGATCGGCGTCATCGACTTCGACGACTGCGGCTTCTCGTGGTTCCTCTACGATTTCGCGGCCGCGATCTCCTTCCACGAGACGCATCCGCTGGTGCCCGCGCTGCAGGCAGCCTGGCTGCGGGGCTACGAAAGCATCGCCCCCCTGCCCCCCGAGGCGGCCGAGATGCTGCCGGTGCTGGTCCTCTACCGCCGCCTGCTGCTGACCGCCTGGATCGCCTCCCATGGCGAGACAGAGACCGCGCAGGCGACCGGGCTGTCCGCCTATACCGAGGGCACCCTGCAGTTGGCCCGCGCCTTCCTCGCCCGGGGCTGAGCCCCGGGATCAGACCGCCGCCCCGCCCTCCGCCACGAGCGCGAGGAAGTTCCGCAGCGTGGGCGCCGCATCCTCCCGCCGCCAGGCGATGCCGGTTTCCAGAAGCGGCGCCTCCCCCGCCAGATCGCGATAGGCCACCCCGGCGCGGGCGAGGTTGCGCAGCGACTGCGGCACCAGCGCGATGCCCATCCCGGCAGAAACGAGGCTGATGATCGTCTGCATTTGGATCGCGTGCTGCGCCACCTGCGGGCGCACGCCCTGCGCGGTGTAGAACCCGGTCACGAGGTCATGGAAAAGCGGCGCGGCCCGGCGCGGGAAGACGATCAGCGGCTTGTCCACCACCGCCTCCGGCGGCAGCGGGCCCCTGCCCGGCGGCAGCCGGCCCGAGGCGCACCAGCTTTCTGGCACGGCGGCCACCAGCGGCTCCACCAGCAGGCGGCGATAGGCCAGCACCTCGGGCAGCGGATCGTCGCCATGGGGGATCAGGATGCCCGCCTGCCCCCGCCCCTGCGCCAGTGCCGCGATCTGCATGTCGCTGGTCATCTCGGTCAGCGACAGGTCCACCCCGGGAAACCGCGCGCGGAAGCCCTGCACCAGTGCGGGCAGGACGGAGTAATCGGCGGTCGAGACGAAGGAGAGCTCCAACCGCCCCGCCGCGCCCCCGCGCAGCTGCTCGGCCGTTTCGGACAGCGCATCGACCCCACCGACCGCGCGGCGCACATGGGGCAGGAAATCCGCACCGAAAGGCGTCAGCGCCACAGAGCGCCGGGTGCGGGCAAAGAGCGGCGCACCCAGATCGGTCTCCAGCGCGCGGATCGACTGCGAGAGCGGCGGCTGGGTCATGCCCAGTTTCTCGGCGGCGCGGCCGAAGTGCAGCTCCTCCGCCACGGCGAGGAAATGGCGCAGCTGGCGCAGGTCCATGATCCGCCTTTCATATCCACAGCGACCCAATCAGAGCAGAATAATATATTTCACTCTCGCTTTCGAGGGCTGTAGGGTCCGCGCGACCAGATTCAGAGGGAGGGTTCGATGCCCCGCTATCGTTCGAGAACCAGTACCCACGGCCGCAACATGGCCGGCGCCCGTGGCCTGTGGCGCGCCACCGGCATGAAGGACGGCGACTTCGGCAAGCCGATCATCGCCATCGTGAACTCCTTCACCCAGTTCGTGCCGGGCCACGTCCACCTCAAGGACCTCGGCCAGCTGGTCGCGGCCGAGGTCGAGAAGGCCGGCGGCGTCGCCAAGGAATTCAACACCATCGCGGTGGATGACGGCATCGCCATGGGCCACGACGGGATGCTCTACTCCCTGCCCTCGCGCGAAGTGATCGCCGACAGCGTCGAGTACATGGTCAACGCCCACTGCGCCGACGCCATGGTCTGCATTTCCAACTGCGACAAGATCACCCCCGGCATGCTGATGGCCGCCATGCGCCTCAACATCCCCGCGATCTTCGTCTCGGGCGGGCCGATGGAAGCGGGCAAGATCGACCTCGCCTCGCTCGACGTGAAGAAGATCGACCTTGTCGACGCCATGGTCGCCGCCGCCTCGGACGCCTACACGGACGAGCAGCTGCAGCACATCGAGGAAAACGCCTGCCCGACCTGCGGGTCCTGCTCGGGCATGTTCACCGCCAACTCGATGAACTGCCTCGCCGAAGCGCTTGGCCTTGCCCTGCCGGGCAACGGCTCGACGCTGGCCACCCACGCCGACCGCAAGCACCTCTTCCTTGAGGCAGGCCGCAAGATCGTCGAGATCACGCGGCGCCACTACGAGCTGGAAGAGCACGGGCTGCTGCCGCGCGAAATCGCGACCTTCGAGGCCTTCCAGAACGCCATGTCGCTGGACATCGCCATGGGCGGGTCGACCAACACCGTGCTGCACCTGCTGGCGATCGCCAACGAGGGCGGCGTGGACTTCACCATGGACGACATCGACAAGCTGTCGCGCAAGGTGCCCTGCCTGTGCAAGGTCGCGCCCAACATCGAGAACGTCCACATGGAAGACGTCCACCGCGCCGGTGGCATCTTCTCGATCCTCGGCGAACTCTCCCGCGCGGGGCTGCTGCACAACGACTGCGCCACGGTCCATTCGACCACCATGGGTGAGGCGATTGCCCATTGGGACATCAAGGTCGCCAACAACCCCGAGGCCGAGCAGCTCTTCCGCGCGGCCCCCGGCGGCGTGCGCACCACGCAGGCCTTCTCGACCGAGAACCGCTTCAAGGAGCTCGACACCGACCGTGAGAAGGGCGTGATCCGCTCCAGGGAGCACGCCTTCAGCCAGGATGGCGGCCTTGCGGTGCTCTTCGGCAACATCGCCGAGGACGGCTGCATCGTGAAGACCGCGGGCGTGGATGCCTCGATCCTGAAGTTCACCGGCACGGCCCATGTCTGCGAAAGCCAGGACACCGCCGTGAACGACATCCTCACCGGCAAGGTGAAAGAGGGTGACGTGGTGGTGATCCGCTACGAAGGCCCGCGCGGCGGTCCGGGGATGCAGGAGATGCTCTATCCGACGAGCTACCTGAAGTCGAAGGGCCTCGGCAAAGCCTGTGCCCTGCTGACCGACGGGCGGTTCTCGGGCGGGACCTCGGGCCTCTCCATCGGGCATGTCTCGCCGGAAGCGGCCGAGGGCGGCACCATCGGGCTGGTCGAAAAGGGCGACAAGATCGAGATCGACATCCCGAACCGCACCATCCACCTCGCCGTGGACGACGCCACGCTGGCCGCACGCCGTGCCGCGCAGGAGGCCAAGGGCTGGCTGCCGGCCGAGAAACGCACGCGCAAGGTGTCGACCGCGCTGCAGGCCTACGCGGCGCTGACCACCTCCGCCGCCAAGGGCGCGGTGCGCGACGTGACCCAGCTGACCGGCGCCAAGCCGCGCGGCTGAGCCGCGAAGATTGGCCAAGAGGCCGTGACAGATTCGATCCCGCCCCGGTCTCCGGGGCGGGATTTTTCATAGGTGGCGCAGGGGGCTGTCTGCCCCCCACGGGGCCTGCGGCCCCTCCCCCCGAGGATATTTTTGAAACGAAAAAAGGGGGCGACGGGAGAGACGACGGGGCGGGTGTTTTACGGCCATGAAAAAACCCCCACCCGTCCGGGTGGGGGTCAGTCCTGCCGACCAGAGAGTTGAATACCGCCCGGTTGCTCGCCTGTAAGCCTGGCCGGCGCGGGGCGCGGCGCACCGCTCCCCTGATCTCTGCGCGCCCCCGGGGTCTTGGGTCCCGGGGGCGCGCGCCTTCAGCTGCAGCCCGAGGTGGCGCCGCAGGTGTTGCACTTCATGCAGGTGCCGTTGCGCACCAGCGTGTAATTTCCGCAATCGCCGCAGGCCTCGCCCTCGTAGCCCTGCATCTTGGCCTTGGCCCGCGCGTCCATTGAGACCGCGCCGGAGGCCAGCGCCGTGCTGCCGCTGGCGGTGGCCGCCGTGCTGGCCGCACGGGTTTCGGGTACCAGGGTCTGCAGCGCCGCCGTCGCATCGCCCGAGAAGGCGGTGGCCCCGGCATAGCCGCCCTGAAGCACCACCAGTTCCTGCGGCAGACGCTTGCGCAGATAGCCGGTGGAGCTGACCTGCTTCAGCATCTCCAGCGAGGCATTGGCGGTTTCCTCGCGCAGTTCGCTGACGTTGGAGACACCCTCTTTCGCATGGCCCTGTCCCAGGTCGTCGAAGGTGGTGCCCTGCGGCTTCACATGGGCGAGGTCCGTGCGGTCGAGGTAGGAGACCGCCAGTTCGCGGAAGATGTAGTCGAGGATCGACGTGGCGTTCTTGATGCTGTCGTTGCCCTGCACCATCCCCGCCGGTTCGAACTTGGTGAAGGTGAAGGCGTCGACGAATTCCTCCAGCGGCACGCCGTATTGCAGGCCGACCGAGACCGCGATGGCGAAGTTGTTCATCATCGCCCGGAAGCCCGCGCCTTCCTTGTGCATGTCGATGAAGATCTCGCCAAGGGAGCCGTCGGAATATTCGCCGGTGCGCAGGTAGACCTTGTGACCGCCCACCATCGCCTTCTGGGTATAGCCCTTGCGGCGGTCGGGCATCTTCTCGCGGCCGCGGGCCACTTCCTTGATGACCACCTTCTCGACGATCTTCTCGGCGAGGACGGCGGCCTTTTCCTGCGGGGTGCCGGTCTCGAGGATCTCGGCGGCCTCGTCGTCATCCTCCACCAGGGCTGCGGCCAGCGGCTGGGACAGTTTCGAGCCGTCGCGGTAGAGCGCGTTGGCCTTGATCCCCAGCGACCACGACAGCTCGTAAGCCTTCTGGCAGTCCTCGATGGTGGCGTTGTTGGGCATGTTGATCGTCTTGGAGATCGCGCCCGAGATGAAGCTCTGTGCCGCCGCCATCATGGTGATGTGGCTGTCGACCGAGAGGAAGCGCTTGCCCCGCTTGCCGCAGGCATTGGCGCAATCGAAGATCGCGTAATGCTCTTCGCGCAGGTGGGGCGCGCCTTCCAGCGTCATGGTCCCGCAGACGTGGTCGTTCGCAGCCTCGATGTCCTTCTTGGAGAAGCCGAGGTGACGCAGCAGGTCGAAGGTCGGATCGGTCAGCTTCTCTGCCGGGATGCCCAGCGGGCCGGTGCAGAACTCCGCCCCCAGCGTCCACTGGTTGAAGACGAAGCGGATGTCGAAGGCGGTGCCGAGGGCGGCCTCGATCTTCTCCAGCTCTGCCGGGCCGAAGCCGTGGCCGATGAGCGAGGTGTGGTTGATCCGGGGCGCATTGCCCAGGGTGCCGTGCCCCACCGCGTAGCCGATGATCTCCTCGATCTGGGCCGAGCCATAGCCCAGCTTCTCCAGCGCGGCAGGGACCGAGCGGTTGATGATCTTGAAGTAGCCGCCACCGGCGAGTTTCTTGAACTTCACCAGGGCGAAGTCAGGCTCGATCCCGGTGGTGTCGCAGTCCATGACGAGGCCGATCGTGCCGGTGGGCGCGATGACCGAAACCTGCGCATTGCGATAGCCATGCTTCTCGCCCAGCGTCAGGGCGTTGTCCCAGGCCGCCGTGGCGCGGTCGATCAGGCGGGCATCTGGGCAGTTGGCGTGATCCAGCGCCACCGGCTTGATCGCCAGCTTCTCGTAGCCCTCGGACTTGCCATGGGCGGCGGTGCGGTGGTTGCGGATCACCCGCAGCATGTGGAAGGCGTTGCGCTCGTAGCCCGGGAAGGTGCCCAGCTCGCCCGCCATCTCGGCCGAGGTGGCATAGGCCACGCCGGTCATGATCGCGGTCAGCGCGCCGCAGAGCGCCCGGCCCTCGTCGCTGTCATAGCCGAAGCCCATATTCATCAGCAGGCCGCCGATGTTGGCATAGCCAAGCCCGAGGGTGCGGAAGTCATAGGACAGCTGGGCGATTTCCTTGGAGGGGAACTGCGCCATCAGCACCGAGATTTCCAGCGTCACGGTCCACAGACGGGTGGCATGCTCGTAGTCCTCGACCTGGAACACGCCGTCCTTGAGGAAGGTCAGCAGGTTCATGGAGGCAAGGTTGCAGGCCGTGTCGTCGAGGAACATGTACTCGGAGCACGGGTTGGAGCCGCGGATTTCCCCGTCTTCCGGGCAGGTGTGCCAGGCGTTGACGGTGTCGTGGTACTGGATGCCCGGATCGGCACAGGCCCATGCCGCGTGGCCGATGTCTTCCCAGAGGTCGCGCGCCTTGATGGTCTTGGCGATCTTGCCGTCGGTGCGGTTGATCAGCGCCCAGTCGGCATCGTCTTCGACGGCCTTCAGGAAGGCATCGGTGACGCGGACGGAGTTGTTGGAGTTCTGCCCCGAGACCGAGGCATAGGCCTCGCTGTCCCAGTCGGTGTCGTAGGTCGGGAACTCGATGCTGTCATAGCCCTGCTTGGCGTAATCCAGCACGCGCTTGATGTAGGTCTCGGGGATCGAGCAGCTCTTGGCCGCGCGGATCGCCTTCTTCAGCCCTGCGTTCTCGGCCGGGTCATAGGCGGCCTCGGCGCTGCCGTCCCACTCGCGGATCGCCGCGAAGATGTGGTTCAGCTGCTTCTCGTGCATCTTGGAACCGGCGACGATGGAGGCAACCTTCTGCTCCTCCTTCACCTTCCAGTTGATGTATTCCTGAATATCCGGGTGATCGGCATCGACGATCACCATCTTGGCGGCGCGTCGGGTTGTCCCCCCCGACTTGATTGCGCCCGCCGCACGATCCCCGATCTTCAGGAAGCCCATCAGACCGGAGGATTTGCCACCACCCGACAGTCTCTCACCTTCCGCACGGAGCGATGAGAAGTTTGTGCCCGTTCCCGAGCCGTATTTGAACAGGCGCGCCTCGCGCACCCAGAGATCCATGATGCCGCCATCGCCCACGAGATCATCCGCAACGGACTGGATGAAACAGGCGTGGGGCTGGGGATGTTCGTAGGCCGAGGCCGACTTGGTCAGTTTCCCCGACACGTGATCGACGTAGTAGTGGCCCTGGCTGGGGCCGTCGATGCCATAGGCCCAGTGCAGGCCGGTGTTGAACCACTGCGGGCTGTTGGGCGCCGCGCGCTGCGTCGCCAGCATGAAGCGCATCTCGTCGTAATAGGCGCGGGCGTCCTCCTCGGTGGAGAAATAGCCGCCCTTCCAGCCCCAGTAGGTCCATGCGCCGGCGAGGCGGTCAAAGACCTGTTTGGCCGAGGTTTCGCCGCCGATCGCGGTGTCGGCCTTCGCAGGGACAGAGCGCCAGAGGAACTCGGGCACGCCCTTCTCGCGGACCTTCTTCACCTCTGCGGGCACGCCCGCCTTGCGGAAATATTTTTGGGCGATGACGTCGCTTGCGACCTGGCTCCAGCCCGCGGGAATTTCGACGTCGTCGAGACGGAAGACGATGGTCCCGTCCGGATTGCGGATTTCGGAAGCGGTCGTGATGAACTCCAGCTCCGCGTAAGCGTCCTGCCCGGCCTTGGTAAACTTACGTTCGATCTGCATTGCAAAAGTGCCCCTAGAATCCCGTTGTCTGCCTCAACCGCTTTCTGACGGCCGGTTGTCCGGTCTTTGGACACGGGGGGACGAATGCCGCCGCGGCGCACGCCCCGGGGCCATTTCCTCGTACTGGAAACACTGAACTGAGATGACTGTCCCAACGCATCCGGTCGACACTAAATCTGGTGCTCTTCTGACCGGTCTCTACAATTTGATGTGATAACACCTAGAGGGTCAACCGAATTTTGAGATTCTTTGCTCTTGACCAGCCACGCCCTGCAAAAGGCGATTCTGCGCCTCCGGGGAGGTCTGGGAAAGCCTTTGAGAAACCATGTTTTTCGGGAAAATCCGGCGCGATGCGGTAGCAAGACAAGGGGTGGACGCGCGCCCTGCCCCGGCCCTGTGCGCCTGCTGCCCCGCGCTGAATTGCCCGAAATCGCGGCGTTTTGCGGGCACCATATCTGGGGATAAACCGCGGGCCCGCACCAGATCGGCCCGCAGGGCTGGTTACCCACAGGCTGTGGACGACTCATCCGCGCCCGCAGGGGCGGCGGCGTTGGTGCATATCTTGTGGAAGGAAGAAGTGGTCGGGGCGGCGAGATTCGAACTCACGACCCCCTGTACCCAAAACAGGTGCGCTACCAGACTGCGCTACGCCCCGGACCGTGGGAGGTCTCTATCCTGCCGGTCAGGATTTGAAAAGCGACATTTGCCCTGCGCCCTGCCCGAAGGTTTCCGGCGCCCGCAGGCGGAGCGCCTGCGATACGAGGGCAACCAGCCGCGGCAGCGGGCGGCCGCCGTTCAGGCGCAGGACGGGGCAATCCTGCTGCATCAGCCAGAGTTCGTGCTGGTGTCGGCTGCGGCCGTGGAACCCGGGATCGTCGTATCGAGCCGCCCAGTCCCGGAAGCCGCTGTGGATCGCGTGCATATCCCCGCCCGGCGCGATGCGGTCGCCAAAGCGGCTCCGCTCGCGCGCCTCGAGGCGCGACAGCCGGACCGAGGTGGCCGTGCAGAGGAACACGATCAGGTCGGCCTCCTCGATCAGGGGATCGCCCCAGCCGTCGAAGGAGCCGCTCATCACCCAGCCCGCCGCGCCGCGATCGGCCTCGATCATGCGGATGCGATCCAGAACCGGGCGGTGGTGGGTATAGGGGGGATCGGTGGGGAGCCAGAAGTAGTCGTCCACATCGAGATGCGGCACGGTCCAGGCCCGCGCCAGGTGCTGGCCGAGTGTCGTCACGCCGGAGCAGGCCGCGCCGGTCAGGTATATGCGGGGCTCGATAGACATGACAATTTGATAGAACCGCGCCGCTCATGCTGCAAGTGCGCAGTATAGCGCAGCTGCATTGCAGCAAACGCCCGCCCCTCTGGGCCGGGGATCGGTGTCTGTCAGGATGGACCGTTGGGAACGGGCCGCCCCGGCCCTGTCAGCAGGGCCAGGCCGCCTTGTCCTGCGGGATCGCCGGGTGGCGCAGCTGGCTGCCCGGGACGATCCCCATGGCGGCGGCCAGACCGCCGTTGATCTCCAGCACGAACTGGATCCCGGCGCCGCCGGGCAGCGGCGTGTCGTCGTGCGGCTTGGCCTCGGCCGCGATGCGCTGCACCGTGCCGGTGGCATCCATGTAGATGATATCCAGCGGGATCAGCGTGTTGCGCATCCAGAAGGCCACGTCCGGCTGGGGCATCGGGTAGACGAAGAGCATCCCGTGGCTCATGCGCATGGAGGGCCGGTTCATCAGGCCCTTGGCCCGTTCCCCCGGCGACTGCGCCAGTTCGACCGAGAACCGCGCGGTGCCCCAGTCGCCGCGCAGCTGCACCGCATCCTGGCGGCACTGCGCCTGCGGCTCCTGCTGGGCGGTCACGGGCGCGGCTGTCGCGGCCGACAGCCCCGCCCCTGCAAGACAAAGCCCCAAACTCAGGGCGATCCGACGGATCATACGCTCGTTACCACTGTCGTGCCTTCCTTGGTGGCCGCTTCCCAGGCGAATATCTGAGTCGCCATGCGGCCACGGCGTCCTTCCATGATCCGCATCGCGAGCGCCTCGCCCGGTTGCAGGTCTGCCAGACCCGACGCGCGCAGCACTTCGACATGGATGAAGACATCTTCAGGCCGTCCGAAGACATTTGCAAACCCGAAGCCTTTCACCTTGTCGAACCACTTCACCCGTGCAGGTTCCAGCGGTGCCGCGGCCAGGTCTTCGGGTGCGAGACTCTGAAAGTCCTCCAGCACCGCCGCCTGGCTCTGCGGGATCTCGATATCGAGAAGCTCCGTCGCCTGCACGCCCCGCGCGGTCTGCTGGGCCATGATGGTGACCCGCGCCGCATCGGCAATCGTGCTTTGACCGAAGTTCCTCAATACGTTCGCATGTAGCAGGATGTCAGGGCCACCCTCGTCAGACACAACAAATCCGAAGCCACGCGCCGGATCAAACCACTTAACAACCCCCGTCATCCTACGGATATCACTTCCGCGTTCCGTCAATCCTCTTACCTTCTTTTCTTGGCTCACATCTCCCACCGTAAGCCGGGGGAAATTACCTCTAAATCAGTGCTCAGCGCGACATGGCTGCATGAGATCGTCACGTTAAGTGACTTTTTTGCCTAAGCCGGCTTACTTTCGCCTCATGCACGAGCCTGATTTGAGCCTCGTCAAGGGTTCAGACGTATAGTTGACCACGGATCTTCCTTTGTGGGGCGGGTCCAGCGGAAGCGGTCATGAAGACGAAACGCCCCGTCGGCCCAGAATTCGATTTCAACCGGAGTGAGCCGGTAACCCCCCCAAAACGTCGGACGGGACGGATTGGTTCCCTTCTGCGCCGTGATTTTTGCGACCTCGGCCATCAGCGCCCCGCGCGAGGACAGCGGCTGCGACTGGTGCGAGGCCCAGGCCCCCAGCCGCGATTTCAGCGAGCGGGAGGCGTAGTAGGCGTCCGCCTGCTCTCCATCTTCCCGGGTGACCGTGCCGCGCACCCGGATCTGCCGGCGCAGCGTCTTGGAGTGCCAGACGAAGGCCGCCTTCCCTGCCCCGTCGATTTCCTGAGCCTTTACGCTGGTATAATTGGTGTAGAACACAAAGGCCGCGTCCTCGATCTCCTTCAGCAGGACCATGCGCACGTTGGGCAGACCGTCGGCATTGACCGTCGACAGCGCGATCGCGTTCGGGTCGTTCGGCTCGGTCTTCTCGGCCTCGGCCAGCCAGCTGCGGGCCAGCACGAAGGGATCATCGCCCGCAAAAATTCCTTCCCTGTCGGCCATCCTGCTATCCTTTCCGAAAATCACATAGGCGCCAGTGCGGGGCTGCAGAGCCGGCACCGGCAAAGTTAAAGCGCCGGTCTTGATGCCCCATCGCCAATCGCCTAAAGGATTTCCACCGGGAATGACAGGTCGGAGAAGAGCAGATGTCCAACAACCTGATGGCAGGCAAGCGCGGTCTTATCATGGGCCTTGCGAACGATAAGTCCATCGCATGGGGCATCGCCAAGGCCTGCGCCGACGCTGGTGCAGAGCTGGCGTTCAGCTACATGGGGGATCAGTTCAAGAAGCGGGTGATCCCGCTGGCGGAACAACTGGGGGTGGAACACCTCTATGATTGCGACGTCTCCTCGGACGAAAGCATCGACGCCTGCTTCGCGGCGCTCGAGAAGGACTGGGGCACGATCGACTTCATCGTCCACGCCATCGGCTTCTCGGACAAGAACGAGCTGCGCGGGCGCTACGTCGACACCAGCCGCGGCAACTTCAAGATGACGATGGACGTCTCGGTCTTCTCCTTCACTGCCGTGGCCAAGCGCGCAGAGAAGCTGATGCCGAACGGCGGCTCGATGCTGACGCTGACCTATTACGGCGCCGAACAGGTGATGCCGCACTACAACGTGATGGGCATCGCCAAGGCCGCGCTGGAAGCCTCCGTCATGTATCTGGCCGAGGACCTCGGCAAGGACGGCATCCGCGTGAACGCGATCTCGGCCGGCCCGATCAAGACGCTGGCGGCCTCCGGTATCGGCGATTTCCGCTACATCCTGAAATGGAACGAACTGAACTCGCCGCTGCGCCGCAACGTGACGATCGAGGACGTCGGCAATGCCGCGCTCTACCTGCTGTCCGATCTGGGCCGCGGGACCACCGGCGAGAACCTGCACGTGGACGCGGGCTACCACGTGGTCGGCATGAAGGCCGTCGACGCGCCCGATATCGACAAGAGCTGAGGGCCGCGCGCGGCCCTGCCAGGAGGACCAGTGATGGACAAACTGCCCCACGAGAAAGGGTTCCACATCAGCTGGGACCAGATTCACCGCGACAGCCGCGCGCTTGCCTGGCGGCTGGACGGCCACGGGCCCGATGACGGCAACTGGCGCGCGGTGGTGGCGATCACCCGGGGCGGCATGGCCCCGGCGATGATCATCGCCCGCGAGCTCGACATCCGCACCGTCGATACGATCTCGGTCAAGAGCTACAACCACCAGAAGCAGATGGATGCCGTGGTGCTAAACGCCCCCGACGCCGAGCTGATGGGCGACGGCACCGGCGTGCTGGTGATCGACGACCTGGTGGACAGCGGCAAGACGCTGGAACTGGTGCGCAAGCTCTACCCTAAGGCGCATTTCGCAACCGTCTATGCCAAGCCCAAGGGCCGGCCGCAGGTCGACAGCTACATCACGGAAGTGAGCCAGGACACCTGGATCTTCTTCCCCTGGGACATGGCGATGCAATACGTCAAACCCTACCGCGGGACCGACTGACCCTGCAGGGGGCTCTGCCCCCATTGCGCTGACGCGCAATGCCCCCGGAGGTATTCGGGGAAAGATGACAGCCGCAGCTGAGCGCCCCTGCCATCTTTCGCTCTGAAATATCCTCGGGGGGAGGCCCCGCAAGGGGCGGGGGGCAGACAGCCCCCCTCCCGTCCCCAAGGCCATTCCTCACGCCGGAGACCGTCATGACCCAGCCCCTGCCCCGCACCGCCACCACGTTTTCCCCGCCGGTGCCGGAAAGCCGCCGCTGGATCGACGGCGTGACCTTCCCGCCCGAGCGCCCGCTGCTGAACGTCAGCCAGGCCGCGCCGGTGGACCTGCCGCCGCTGGCGCTGCGCGAGGTGATCGCAGAGGCCGCGCTGAACGATCCCCAGGCCCATCTCTATGGCCCCGTACTCGGCATGCCTGCTTTGCGCGAGGAACTGGCCGCCTCGATCATGCGGCGCTACGGCGGCGCGGTCTCGGCCGGTCAGATCGCCATCACCTCGGGCTGCAACGAGGCCTTCTGCGCCGTCACCTCCACCCTGCTGGGCGAGGGTGACGAGGCGCTGCTGCCGACGCCGTGGTACTTCAACCACAAGATGTGGCTCGACATGATCGGGGCCAAGACGGTGCCGCTGAAGACCGGCGATGACCTGCTGCCCGATCCCGAACTGGCCCGCGCGCTGATCACGGATCGCACCCGGGTGATCGTGCTGGTCTCGCCCAACAACCCCTCCGGCGTGGAATACCCGGCCGAACTGATCGCGGCCTTCCGCGACCTTGCGCGGGAAAAGGGCCTCGCCCTGATCGTGGACGAGACCTACCGCGATTTCCATTCCCTGCCCGGCGCGCCCCATGATCTCTTCACCGATCCCGACTGGGACGACACGCTGATCCACCTCTACTCCTTCTCCAAGAGCTATCGGCTGACCGGGCACCGCGTCGGCGCCGTGGCCACCAGCGTCGCGCGGCTGGCGGAGATCGAGAAATACCTCGACACGGTCACCATCTGCCCGGCGCAGCTGGGGCAGATCGCGGCGCTCTGGGGGCTGCGCAACCTCGACCAGTGGGTCGCGGGTGAACGCGAGGAGATCCTCGCCCGCCGCCGCGCCGTGGAAGAGGCGCGCCCGGTGCTGGAAAGCGGCGGCTGGTCGGTGCTCGGCTGCGGGGCCTATTTCGCCTACATGGCGCATAGCTCTGACACGCCCTCAGACGAGCTGGCCCCGCGGCTGGTGCGCGAGGCCGGCGTGCTGATGCTGCCGGGCACGATGTTCATGCCCACCGACGACCTGTCGGGCAAACGCCAGATGCGCGTGGCCTTCGCCAACGTCGACCGTGACGGCATCGCGGAACTGGCCCGCAGGCTGGCGGCGCACGGGGGCTGAGGCCTTTCCATCCCCCCTAGACGACCAGAGATGAGGGCAGCGCCGTCCCGCAGGGTGGCGCGATAGCGCTGCCCGGCCTCTCGGCCGGTCGGGACAGGCAGAGGGCACTGTGACAGTGCCGGCCCAATCCGCCCCGGCGCCCCACCTGACCCGCTCGTGATCCTGCCGGGCACCCCCGGCGCCCTCGCCCCCTTGTTCCCCGCCCCGGGCCGGACTAGACAGTTCCGGCGCCAAAGGGAGTGGATCATGGCAACCAAGAAATCCAACGTCGCAATGTGGGTCGTGATGGGCCTGCTGATCCTCGGCCTCGGGGGCTTCGGCGCGACGAGTATCAGCACCGGACCGCGCTCCGTCGGCTCTGTCGGCGGCAACGAGATCACGGTCAACGAATATGCCCGTGCCCTGCAGTCGGAACTGCGCGCGATCCAGTCCCAGACCGGGCAGGCGCTGAGCTTCGAACAGGCGGAACAATTCGGCCTGACCGAAGGCGTCCTGCAGAAGCTGATCGCGGACAAGGCGCTCGACAACGAGGCCGCCCGCCTCGGCGTCTCGGTGGGCGACGAGACCCTGCGCGACCAGCTGGTGACGATCCAGGCCTTCCAGGGCCTCGACGGCAACTTCGACCGCGACGCCTACCGCTTTGCCCTGCAACAGTCGGGCCTGTCGGAAAGCGAGTTCGAGAAGAGCCTGCGCGACGACACCACCCGCACCATCCTGCAGGCCGCCGTGGCGACCGGGGTGAAGATGCCCGCCACCTATGTCGACACGATCCTCGATTTCGTGGCCGCGCGCCGCAACGTGACCTTCGCCCGTCTGACCGAGGGCGACATCACCACCGGCCTCCCCGTGCCCTCGGACGAAGACCTCAAGGCCTTCTACGACGCGCATATCGACCAGTACACCGCCCCCGAAAAGAAGCGCATCACCTACGCCTGGCTGACGCCCGAGGACCTCGTCGACACGGTCGAGATCGATGATGACCTGATCCGCCAGCAGTACGAGGCCCGAGCGGACGAGTTCAACCGGCCCGAACGGCGCCTTGTCGAACGCCTGGTCTTCCTCGACGAGGCCACCGCCCAGACGGCGCTCGACAGCGTGACCTCGGGCGAGACCGATTTCGACGGCCTCGTGGCCGACCGCGGGCTGACGCTCTCGGACGTGGACATGGGCGACGTGACCGAAGACACGCTTGGCGCCGCCGGTGCCGCCGTCTTCGCCGCCACCTCCGGTGACGTGGTGGGCCCGGTCGAGACCGACCTCGGCCCCGCCCTCTTCCGCGTCAACGGCGTGCTGCCCGCGCAGGAGACGCCGCTGGACAGCGCTCGGCTGATCATCCGCGAAGACCTCGCCATGGACCGTGCCCGCCGTCAGGCCGAGGGCGAGGCCGAACCCGCCGAGGATCTCCTCGCAGGGGGCGCCACGCTGGAGGAACTGGTGGAGGAGACCCCGCTGACCCTCGGCACGATCGACTGGTCGGACGGCATCGGCGAAGGCATCGCGGCCTACGGCGGCTTTGACGCCTTCGCGGCCGAGCTGACCGCCGATGACTATCCCGAGATCCACGTCCTCGAAGACGGCACGATCTTTGCCATGCGCCTCGACGAGACGCTGCCCCCCGCGCCCGAACCCTTCGAGGACGTGAAACCGCGCCTCACGGGCGCATGGGAAGCCGAGCAGACCGTGAAGATCCTGACCGAGCGTGCCGAAGGCGCCATCGGCCGGATGCAGGAAGGCGCCACCTTCGAGGCCGCCGGCCTGACGCCTCAGACGCAGGAAGGCCTGATGCGCAGCGACACGATCCTCGGCATGCCCGCCAGCATCACCGAGGCGATCTTTGCCATGGAGCCCGGCGACGTGATCACGCGCGCGGCCTTCGGCTCGGTGATCGTGATCCGCCTCGATGACATCCTGCCCCCGGACGAGGACGCCCCGCAGGTCGCCCAGACCCGTCAGCAGCTGGCCAGCCAGACCGACGGGTCTCTGGCGCAGGATCTCTACAGCGCCTATGCCGCCGACCTGCGCGACCGGGCCGGGATCAAGATCAACCGCACGGCCATTGACGCGGTGCATGCGCAGTTCCGCTGAGGTCTGGAGCCGGAGGCTCCGGCCCGGACAGCGCCCGGAGAGGCCCCACGGGCCTCGGGCAGATCGGCGCGATCCGAGCGGACAGGGAACGAAAAAAGGGCGCCTTCGGGCGCCCTTTGTCATTGCCGGTGTCAGACGACGCCCGTGCCCTGTGTCATTGCCGGGGCCAGACGACGCCCGTGCCCTGTGTCATTGCCGGGGCCAGACGATCCCGGCGCTCTTGTCCACAGTGTGGGTCCTGTCAGGCGGCGGCGCGGGCGCCCTGCCCTGCCGGGCATTGACCGTTCACCGTCGCGGGCGGCCTCAGGCCCGGATCACTCGACACCGCCCGCCTTCAACGCGGCGGAGACCGGCGCGAGGGCCACGCGGCTGGCGCGGTCCTGAAGCCCCCAGAGCAGCAGCGCCGAGATCGTGTCGGCACGCATTCGGCCCACCATGATCACCGCGCCCTCCTGTCCCGCGCGGAAGGCCGCGTGGTCGAGGAAGCGGCGGATCACCGTGGCGTCCTGCCCGTCATTGTCGAAATCCCGGAACAGCGTGGCGGCGGGCACGCCCTCGCGGACGGCCATCTTGCGCACGGTGTCGAGCCCGTTGGGATAGAGCAGCAGCCCCAGCCCGTCGCCCGCGGCGATGCCCGACAGCTGATCCGCCGCGGCGCGGTCCGCCTGTATGCCGGTGCCGTCGCCCTCCATCACGCCCACGGCCTGCGGCAGGGTGCGGCGCCAGTCTTCCATGGCGGTCTCGGCGTCCATCGCCGTGGCGCCCTCGGGCAGGTTGGCGAGGATCATCACCTCGAAGCCCGCCGCACGGTAGCGTTCCATCGCCTCGGTCGCGCCGGACCATGCCGGGTCGATGGCGAAGCTCAGCGGATAGGGGAAACTGGCCAGCGCCGCGAGGCCGATGGGGCTGGAGCCGTCGTCGATCAGCACGACCGACATCAGCGGCTTGTCCTCGGGGTTGGCGAAGGGGGCTGCGAAACGCTCGATCGCCGGGCCGTTCTCGGCCACGGGCGCCGGGGCGGGCGCCACCTCCACCGGGGTGTCCTGCGCGCCGACGGCAGGCAGACGCCCCCCGGTGACACCCTCGGCCATCCGGCTCGTCAGCGTGCCGGCCCGGGCGCCCGGCAGGCGGATCGCGCCGTCGGAGCTGTCATCGGTGGTGCGCGGCAGAACCCGGGGCGCGGGCGGCGGCGTGTCGGTCTGGGCCTCGGCCATCCGCTCGCCCTCGGGCGCGGCGGGGCGCAGGCCGGGCGTGGCGTCGGGTGCCGTGACGGCATCGCCCTCCGGCAGGGCCGGGACGGCCTCGGCCAGACGGGGCGCATCGGCGGCACCGGGGGTGGTATCCACCTCGGGGCGCGCGGGCGCGGGCTCGCGGCTGGCGTCCTGTTCGGGGGCGGGCTGGTCCGGTGCCGCGGGCAGATCGGGGGCGATGACCGCGCCTGCCGGGGCGGCGGCGAGGCCGCTGGCCCCCTGCTCGGCCGGTGCCGTACCCGCAGGCGCGGCGGGGGCGGAGAGCGCGGGATCGGGCCGCGCCGGCTGGTCGGGCTGGCCGGGTGTGCTTTCGCTGCCGGGCGAGGTCAGGTCACGGGGCTGCGGCGCGGCCAGCGGGGCATCGGCAGTGGCGGGTGCCCGGGGCGTCGCGCCCTCGGCGGGCGTGGCCGGGGCGGCGGGCTGCGCATCGGGGATCGTGGGGGCGATCGCGGTTTCCAGCATCGGGGTGACGGCAGTGACGTCCGGCGCGGATGTGTCCCCGTCCGGCGCGGTGGTTTCAGGCTCTGCCGCGGTGGTCTCCTCCGCAGGCGGGGCGGCGGCCTCCGGCGTCTGCGCGGCCGGGGGCGTTGCGTCGTCGGGCGTCGCATCGGGCGCGGGCGGGCTTTCCGCTGCTGTCGCTACGTCGCCCTCACCCTCGGCCTTGCCGTTCCCGGGGCCGCTTTCCGATCCCGCGTCAGATACCTCATCCGGCGCAGAGGCCGGCTCGGGGTCGGCGGCTTCCTCGGCGGGGGCGCCTGCGCCCTGCCGCTGGTGGGCCGTGCCGTTGAGCGAGGTGACCGCCACGGCAAGCGCCGAAATGATCACGCCCCAGAAAATCCCTGCGATAAGTCCGCGAACCACTGCCCTGCCTCTTCCTCTGCCAGCCCGATCGGGTGCCGTGCCTGCGGCATCCCCGCGGGACGGGCGCGCCTCTTGACGCTGCCTGCCCCCCTTGGGCATGTATAGCGCGACCGCGCCCGGTGTCTCCAGCCTTATCGGCAGGGGAGAGCGGGCCAATCCATTGAAATAGCCTAACACATGACCGGCCCCCGGCCCATCCGTTGGTGAGCCTCTGCCCGGCCCGGTAAAGGCCACAGACCAAGTCGCGGGCCAGACCGCGCCGGAGGACCCCCATGAGTGACGCCCTGAAACCCCTGATCGCCGCCGCCGTCGACCGCCCGCTGACCCGCGAGGAGGCCCGCGCCGCCTTCGACATCCTGTTCGACGGCGCGGCCACGCCCGCGCAGATCGGCGGTCTGCTGATGACCCTGCGGGTGCGCGGCGAGACGGTCGAGGAATACGCCGGCGCCGCCGCCGCCATGCGCGCCAAGTGCCGCCCCGTGACCGCGCCCGCGGGCGCCATCGACATCGTCGGCACCGGCGGCGATGGCAAGGGCACGCTGAACATCTCCACCGCCACCGCCTTCGTGGTGGCCGGCGCGGGCGTCCCCGTGGCCAAGCACGGCAACCGCAACCTCTCGTCCAAGTCGGGCTCGGCCGATGCGCTCGCCCAGATGGGCGTGAACGTCATGGTCGACGCCGACGTGGTGGAAAAGGCGCTGGAGGAGGCGGGCATCGCCTTCATGATGGCCCCGATGCACCACCCCGCCATGGCCTATGTCGGCCCCGCGCGGCAGGAACTGGGGACGCGGACTATTTTCAACATCCTCGGCCCCCTGACCAACCCGGCCAGCGTCAAGCGCCAGCTCACAGGCACCTTTGCCCGGTCGCTCTGCCGCCCGATGGCGGAAACGCTGGGCCAGCTCGGCTCGGAACGCGCTTGGCTGGTCCACGGCTCGGACGGCACTGACGAGATGACAATCACCGGCGTCAGCTGGGTCGCCGCGCTGGAACTCGACGGCTCCGTCCGCGAGATCGAACTCCACCCCGAGGATTTCGGTCTGCCGGTCCATCCCTTCGAGGAGATCGTCGGCGGCTCGCCTGCCGAGAATGGCCGCGCCTTCAAGGCCCTGCTGGAAGGGGCACAGAACGCCTACCGCGACGCGGTGCTGCTGAACGCCGCCGCCGCGCTGACGCTGGCGGACAAGGCCGCCGACCTCAAGGAAGGCGTCGCCATGGCCCGCGAGAGCATCGACTCGGGCCGGGCGCTTGCCTGCGTGCAGAAGCTGGCCGCGATCACCGCCGCCGACGCCACCTGACGCCGCCATGATCCCCGATACCTCCCGGCTGGGCGGCTGGTCCGCCCTGCCCTTCTTCCGCGATGCCTACCCGGCCCTTGCCGAGAAGCTCGCCGCTGACAGCCGCACGATCCTGCCGCCCGCCGGTCAGGTCTTTGCCGCACTGGAGATGGTGCAGCCCGCGGACGTCCGCGTGGTCATCCTCGGACAGGACCCCTACCCGACACCGGGCCATGCCCATGGCCTCGCCTTCTCGGCCGAAGCCGAGGTGCGCCCGTTGCCGCGCTCCCTTGGCAATATCTACAAGGAGATGGTCGAGGACCTCGGCGCCTGCCCGCCCAATGCGGACCTGCGGTTTCTTGCCCGACAGGGGGTGCTGCTGCTCAACACCGCGCTGACGGTGCCTGCGGGCGATGCGGGCGGCCATTCCAAGCTCGGCTGGTCCCGCCTGACGGCAGAGGTCATCGGCCACCTCGCCGACAGCCCCCGCGCCTTCCTACTCTGGGGCCGCCCGGCGCAGGGCTATGCCAAGTACATCACCGGCCCGGCGATGGGCCAGCCGAAGCACCTGATCGTTGAGAGCCCGCACCCCTCGCCGCTCTCGGCCCGGCGCGGCTTTTTTGGCTCCCGGCCATTTTCAACGGTGAACAACTGGCTTAGGGAAAGGGGCGAAGACGAGATCAACTGGACCACGCCGGAGGGCATATGACCGGAACCGTTCTGGACCGCATCAAGGCCTACAAGCTCGAGGAAGTCGCCGCCGACAAGGCCGCCGTTCCCTATGCCGAGGTCGAGGCCGCCGCACAGGCCGCCTCCCCCGTGCGCCCCTTCGGCGCCGCGCTGATCAAGGCGCAGCAGGCAGGCTACGGGCTGATCGCCGAGGTCAAGAAGGCCTCCCCCTCCAAGGGTCTGATCCGCGCGGATTTCGACCCCGCGACGCTGGCCGCCGCCTACGAGGCCGGGGGCGCCACCTGCCTCTCCGTGCTGACCGACACGCCGTCGTTCCAGGGCGCGAAACCCTTCCTGCAGGAGGCCCGCGGCGCCGTCACGCTGCCCGTGCTGCGCAAGGATTTCATGTACGACACCTACCAGGTGGCCGAGGCCCGGGCGCTTTGTGCCGACTGCATCCTGATCATCATGGCCTCGGTGTCCGACGCGCAGGCGGCCGAGCTGGAGGATGCTGCGCTCTCCTGGGGCATGGATGCCCTGATCGAGGTCCATGACGGCGAGGAACTGGACCGCGCGCTGGCGCTGAAATCGCCCCTCATCGGCATCAACAACCGCAACCTCAAGACCTTCGAGACCTCGCTCGACACCACCCGCACGCTGGCGCCCAAGGTGCCCGCCGACCGCATGGTGGTGGGCGAAAGCGGCCTCTTCACGCCCGCCGACCTGGCGGATCTCGCCGGCTACGGCGTACGCAGCTTCCTGATCGGCGAAAGCCTGATGCGGCAAGACGACGTGACGCTGGCCACCAAAACGCTGCTGGCCGATCCCGTGGCGGTGGGCTGATGGGCCGGAAGCTGACCCATTTCGACGACAGCGGCGCGGCCCATATGGTCGACGTCTCGGACAAGGCCGTCACCTCGCGCATCGCCACCGCCGAAGGCTGGGTGAAGATGCAGCCCGAGACGCTGGCGCTGGTGACCGAGAACCGTGCCAAGAAGGGCGATGTCCTGGGCGTGGCCCGGCTCGCCGGAATCATGGGCGCGAAACGCACCGCCGACCTGATCCCGCTCTGCCACCCGCTGCCCGTCACCAAGGTCGCGCTGGAGCTGACCCCGGACGAGAGCCTCCCCGGCGTGCGGATCACCGCCACGGTCAAGACCACCGGCCAGACCGGCGTCGAGATGGAGGCGCTCACCGCCGTCTCCACCGCCGCGCTGACGGTCTACGACATGCTGAAGGCGGCCGAGAAATCCATGGAGATCGGCGGCGTCCGCGTGACCCTGAAGGACGGCGGCAAATCCGGGCGGTACGAGGCATGATCTCCGTCGCCGAGGCGCTGGAGCAGCTCTTCGCCCTGGCAGAGCCGCTCGGCTCCGAGGAGGTCCCGCTGGCCCGCGCCAATGGCCGCGTGCTGACCGCCCCCGTGACCGCGCTGCGCGACCAGCCCCCCTTCCCGGCCTCCGCCATGGATGGCTATGCGGTGATCGGCGACGAGGTCCACCCCGGCGCCCGCTTCACCGTCACCGGCGAGGCCGCCGCGGGCCGGGCCTTCACAGGCAGCGTCGCCCCCGGCGAGGCCGTGCGCATCTTCACCGGAGCCCCGGTCCCTGAGGGCGCCACCCGCGTCGTGATCCAGGAGGACGTGACCCGCGAGGGCACCACGATCACCCTCTCCGACGGGCTCGACAGCGCCACGCATATCCGCGACGCCGGCATCGACTTCGCCCAGGGCCAGACGATCCCCGCCCCGCGCCGCCTGCGCCCGGCCGAGATCGCGCTCGCCGCGTCGATGAACGCAGGCCGCCTCACCGTGGCCCGCCGCCCGAGGGTCGCGCTGATCTCCACCGGGGATGAGCTCGTCCTGCCCGGCGACACGCCCGGCCCCGACCAGATCGTCGCCTCCAACACCTTCGGCCTCGCGGCCCTGCTGGAGGCCAACGGCGCCGAGGCCCGCATCCTCCCCATCGCCCGCGACACGGTCGAGAGCCTGACCACCACCTTCGACCTCGCCATGGATGCCGATCTCATCGTCACCATCGGCGGCGCCTCGGTGGGCGATCACGATCTCGTCGGCCCCGTGGCCCGCGACCTCGGGATGGAGCAGAGCTTCTACAAGGTCGCCATGCGCCCCGGCAAACCGCTGATGGCGGGCCGCCTGCGGGGCGTGCCGATGATCGGCCTGCCGGGCAACCCGGTCTCGGCCATGGTCTGCGGCCATGTCTTCCTGCTGCCGGTGATCGACGCGATGCAGGGCCTGCCCGCCGTCCCCCGCCCCCTGCTGGAAACCACGCTCGCCACCGACATCACCGCCAACGGCCCCCGTGCGCATTACATGCGCGCCCGCCTCACCCCCGAGGGCATTACCCCCTTCGAGAGCCAGGACAGCGCGCTCCTCTCCATCCTCGGCGCCGCCGACGCGCTCCTCGTCCGCCCGCCAAAGGCCCCCGCCGCCAAGGCCGGCACCACGGTCTCCTACCTCCCCCTCTGACCCCCAAGGTGCTCAAAGGGGCCCCAAAGGCCCCTTCTTCATTTTCGTTGCCGAAAATATCCTCGGGGGTGAATTGCGGGCGCAGCCCGCAAGAGGGGGCAGACAGCCCCCTTCAAAAGTCTTTCAAGACTTTTCCCCGCGTCTTGCGCCCACCACGCCCCCAGGCAGGCCCCATAAACCGCCCACCGCCCTCTCCGCCCTGCCCGTTTTCTTCAAAGAAAACGGACCGGAAAATGTGCATTTTCCGGACAGCCCCGCAGCCCATCGCTTCCCACACCCACGCCCCCGCCGCCCCCGGCGGCAGGCTTGACTCTCCCCCCGCCCCGGCGCCTCCTGCCGCGCAACAGAAAGGAGCGCCCATGACCCATCCCTTCGACCCCGAGCTCGAGGCCCGTCTCCTGCGCTATGCGGCCATCGACAGCCAGAGCAACGCCAATTCCCCCAGCTCCCCCAGCACAGAGATCCAGTTCGGCATGCTCCAGCTTCTGAAGCAGGAGCTGGAGGAGATGGGCGCCACCGAGGTCACGCTGACCGACTATGGCACGGTGCTGGCCACGATCCCCGGCACCGCAGAGGGGCCCACCATCGGCTTCCTCGCCCATGTGGACACCGCGCCGCAGTTCAACGCGACCGGCGTCAAGCCGCGGGTCATCAAGGGCTACAACGGCGGCGCGATCACCTATCCCGATGCGCCCGATCTGGTGCTCTCGCCCGAGGAGTTCCCCTACCTGGCCGAGAAGCAGGGCGAGGACATCATCACTGCCTCGGGCCTCACGCTGCTCGGCGCGGATGACAAGGCGGGCGTGGCGATCCTGATGACGGCCGCGCGCCGGCTGCTCTCGGACCCGTCGATCCCCCACGGGCCGATCCGCCTCGCCTTCACCCCGGACGAGGAAATCGGGCGCGGCGTCGCCTCGGCCCTGCCCAAGGACCTGGCCGCCGATTTCGCCTATACCTTCGACGGCGGCGCGGTCGGCGAGATCGAGTACGAGAGCTTCTCGGCCGATATCGCCCATGTCACCGTCACCGGCGTCTCGATCCATCCCGGCTGGGCCAAGGACAAGCTGGTGAACGCCATCCACCTCGCCTCGAAGATCGTCGACACCCTGCCCCATGTCACCCTGACGCCCGAGACGACCTCCGGGCGCGAGGGCTTCATCCATGCCACCGACATGACCGGCGGCTCTTCCGAGATGAAGCTGACCTTCATCCTGCGCGATTTCGAACGCGACGGGCTGGCGGCAAAGGGTGACCTGCTGCGCAAGGTCTGCGAGGCGGTGCAGGCGGGCGAACCGCGGGCGAAGATCACCTGCGAGATCACGCCCCAGTACCGCAACATGCGCTACTGGCTCGAAAACGACATGACCCCGGTGGAACTGGCCCGCAGCGCCGCCCGGGCCCATGGGATCGAGCCGATCTCGGTCCCGATCCGGGGCGGCACCGACGGCTCCCGCCTGACCGAGATGGGCGTGCCCACGCCGAACATCTTCACCGGCATGCAGAACATCCACGGCCCGCTGGAATGGATCTCGGTGCAGGACATGCGCCGTGCGACCGAGGTCTGCCTGACGCTGGTGGAACAGGCCGCCAAGGGCTGACACTGCCCCGGCGCCGCGCCGAGGGGACGGGAGGAACGCCGCCTGCGGGGGCAACAGACCGCCCCCTCTCCCCTCCCGCGGCACAGCGTCTCTGCACCGGCGCACAGGACTTGCGCCCCGGCCCCGGGGCGCCCGCCCTTGCGGCGGGGGGGACAGGCTCCCTAGGTAAGGCACAACAGGGTGGCCGCCCCGGCGCGCCGCCCCTTTCCATTCGGGAGCACCCACATGAAGAACATCGGTTTCCTCTCCTTCGGTCACTGGGCGCCGGAGCGCGGCTCGCTCGTGCGCACCGCGCAGGACGCCCTGCTGCAATCCATCGACCTCGCCGTCGAGGCCGAGAAGCTGGGCCTCGACGGGGCCTACGTGCGGGTGCACCACTTCGCCCGCCAGCTTGCCTCGCCCTTCCCGCTGCTCGCCGCCATGGGCGCGCGCACCTCGAAGATCGAACTCGGCACCGGCGTCATCGACATGCGCTACGAGAACCCGCTCTACATGGCCGAGGACGCCGGCGCGGCGGACCTGATCGCGAACGGGCGGCTGCAGCTCGGCCTCTCGCGCGGCAGCCCCGAGCAGGTGATCGACGGCTGGCGCTATTTCGGCTACGGCCCCGAAGAGGGGCAGGATGCCAGCGACATGGCCCGGCGCCATGCGCTGATCTTCCTCAGCCAGCTGGAGGGCAAGGGCTTTGCCGAGCCGAACCCGCGCCCGATGTTCCCCAACCCGCCGGGCCTGCTTCGTCTGGAACCCCATTCCGAGGGCCTGCGCGAGCGGATCTGGTGGGGCGCGGGCTCTGACGCGACGGCCCGCTGGGCCGCCGAGATGGGCATGAACCTGCAGAGCTCGACCCTGAAGGATGACGAGACCGGCGAGCCGTTCCACATCCAGCAGGCCAAGCAGATCCGCGCCTACCGCGAGGCGTGGAAGGCCGCAGGCCACGAACGGACGCCGCGCGTTTCGGTCAGCCGCTCGATCTTTGCGCTGATGAACGACAAGGACCGGATGTACTTCGGCCAGGGCGGCAAGGATTCGGACCAGGTGGGCTTCATCGACAAGACCCGCTCGATCTTCGGGCGCGGCTATGCCGACACACCGGACCGGCTGATCGACCAGCTGCGCCAGGACGAGGCCATCGCCGAGGCCGACACGCTGCTGCTGACGGTGCCGAACATGCTGGGGGTGGAGTACAACGTCCACGTGATCGACAGCATCCTGACCCACGTGGCCCCGGCGCTCGGCTGGCGCTGAAGCCGCCGCGACACCGCGAAACGCTAGAAGGCCCGCCCACCGGCGGGCCTTTTCTCCGTCATCCCGCCCCTCAGCCCCACGCGTGCCCCGCCGTGCGCAGCCGTTGACCGCTTCGACCGGCCCGGTCTAGGGTCCGCAGGCTGCCCACGGGCTGTCCTCCCCGCCCGGCAGGCGGCTGCGACAGGCTCCGGCGCAGGGCTGCGACCGGGGGCGCCGCCCCAAGGGCAGCGTCCGCCACGGGCTCCGCCCCAGCCGCCCTCCCCGCACATCGATCGCACTGGAGGGGCCGGACCGGCCTGACATCACATGACCTCTCTCACCTACTGGTATCCGATGAACGACTGGACGCCCGAGAGCGGCGCCCCGAGCAGCAGCGACGTGGCCGAAGCGGCCCTGCGCTACAGCACCATGGGGGTGACCAACCTCGTCATCGGGATCGACGGCCGCAAGATGAGCGGCGAATGGGATTACCTCGACGGCTTCGACTCGGATCAATTCCGGGCCGATCTGGAACAGACCCTCGACACGCTCTTCGCCAGCGGCTTCGAGGGCAGCATCGAGTTCATGCCGATCGCCGGGAACTACAACTGGCAGACCCACAACCTGCAACGCTCCTATTGGATGGTCGAGGCCACGCTCTCCTTCATCGGCGCCTCGGCCTATGGCGACCGCGTCGCCGGGATCGTGACCGATACCGAGTTCGCCCCGACGCCCGAATGGCGCAATGCGGATGACCTCGGCAAGGCAGAGATCCTGCGTCAGTACGTGACCCTGCTGGAAGGGATCAACGACCGCGTCAAAGCCTTCGACCAAGAGTTGACCACGACGACCTACCACGGCGCCTACATCGACAAGGGCAACAGCCACTACGTGCTGGACGGGGTGAACTACGGCAACAGTTCCGTCCTCGGCGCGCATGTGGACACGATCATCCTGCCGATCCGCCTGACCGACGCCATCGACCCGGGGGTGGAGCATGATTTCGACAAGCTCATCGCCCGCGCCGTCAGCCAGACCGCGGACGAACTGGCCCATCTCGAAGGCACGGCCACGCGGATCGTGATCGACTTCGAATGGGAAGAAGGCAACCGCGACCTCGGCGCCCCGAACTATTACGCCCAGATCGAGGCCGCCTTCGCCGAGGCCCTCGCCGATGCCCCCGCGCTTGCCGGTTTCGCCGTCTTCATAAGCCCCAGCCTCAGCACCGTCCCCTTGAGCGATCTGCGGATCGAAGGGCCGGACACCTCCGACCTTCTCAAGGGCACGACGGGGAACGACACGATCTTTGGCGGCGGGGGTGATGACACGCTCCTCGGCCTCGACGGCACGGATGTGATCGAGGGCGAAGCCGGCGACGACAGCATCGACGGCGGCGACTGGGGCGATTGGCTGCGCGGCGACGCGGGCAACGACATCCTCGACGGCGGTCTCGGCGCGGACCACCTGCGCGGTGGCGAGGGCAACGACACGCTGCTCGGAGGCGGCGGGGCCGATGACCTGCTGGGCGGCAATGGCAAGGACCGGCTCTTCGGTCAGGGCGGGAACGACACGCTCACCGGCGGTGCCTCCCGCGACAGGCTCTCGGGCGGGGCGGGCGATGACAGCCTCGATGGCGGCTATGGCAATGACCTGCTCAAAGGCGGCACCGGCGACGACTGGCTGATCGGTGGCGGCAACGACGATGACCTGACCGGCGGCGCCGGGGAAGACAGCTTCGTCTTCGTCACCGCCCAGTTCGGCGACGACACGATCCGCGATTTCGCCCCCGGCCAGGATCAGGTCGTCCTTGGCGGGGCCTTCGACGAGGTGACGGATTTCGCGGGCTTCGCCGCCGCCACCACGCAGGACGGCGACACGCTCGTCTATGACCTCGGCGGCGACGGGGAGGCGGTCCTCCGCTTCGAGGGTCTGACGCTGGCGGATCTCGCCGAGGGCGATCTCCTCTTCCTCTGATCCGCGCCCGAAACGGGACCGAAATCGGAACATTTGACAGAAAAGCGGAACGGATGTAGAACAAAACGGAAAGAAACCGTGTGCGAGGGCGTGCCATGCTCACCAAGAAACAGCTCGACCTGCTTGAGTTCATCCACAAACGGGTGCAGCGCGATGGCGTGCCGCCCTCCTTCGACGAGATGAAGGAAGCGCTGGACCTGCGGTCCAAGTCGGGGATTCACCGGCTGATCACGGCGCTGGAGGAACGCGGCTTCATCCGGCGGCTGGCGCACCGGGCCCGCGCGATCGAGATCGTGAAACTGCCCGAGGCCCTCGTGGAGAACACGCCGGAAACTGGCTTCACCCCGCAGGTGATCGAGGGTGGCGCACAAGGTGCCGCACCGCGGCCCGCGAACGTCCAGCCGGTCGAGCCGATCCACGCGATGGAACTGCCCGTCATGGGCCGGATCGCCGCCGGTGTCCCGATCGAGGCGATCTCGGAGGTGTCGCATCACGTGGCGGTGCCGGGCTCCATGCTCTCTGGCCGGGGCGAACACTACGCGCTGGAGGTCCGCGGCGACTCGATGATCGAGGACGGGATCAACGACGGCGACGTGGTGGTGATCCGCGAGACCCCCTCCGTCAATGACGGCGACATCTGCGTCGCCCTCGTCGAGGGCCAGGAGGCGACGCTGAAACGGCTCTATCGCCGCAACGGCATGGTGGAACTGGTCGCCGCGAACCCGGCCTATCCGCCGCGCATCCTGCGCCCGGATGCGGTGAAGGTGCAGGGCCGCCTCGTCGGGCTGATCCGCACCTACTGACGGCGCCCCTGCTGCGAGGGGCCGTGCTGCGATGTGCGGGGCTGCGGCGTCCAGAGCCGCGCCGCGCCATCGTCCGCCCCGATCCACCGGCCATCGTGATACGACAGGGCCCCGCGCCGCAAGGCCGCGGGGTCCAGCGTTTCGCAGGGCAGCCCCGGTGGCGGCTTGGCGTTCACCACGACGATCTCCTCCGCCGTGCAGCTGAGCGCCCCGACCGTGGCCTTGCCCGTGACATGGCGGATCAGCCGCCCGTCCGGCAGGCGCGGGGCCTGCCACCGCGCCGCCGCCACGCGCTGCGGGGAGAGGTCGCCGTCGTTTTCCAGCCAGACCCCGGCGGCGAAGCCCGCGGCACGGTCACGGCTCAGCGCGCGGCCCTCCCCGGTCATGAGCCCGACCAGACGGCCCTCCGCCTCCACCAGCAGCAGCGGGCGCGCGGCCCCGGACCAGAGCCAGAGCGCCGCACAGACCGGGATCACCCCCACCAGACGCCCCCGCCCCTGCCAGAGCGCCAGCATCAGCCCGCCCAAGGCCAGCAGCGGCAGCACCCCCGCTGGGGGTGTCACCACGCCCGAGACCGCGCCGGGCCGCGCGCTGACCTCCCGTGCGACAAGGAGGATCCAGTCGAGCCCCTGCCCCATGCACCACAGTGGCAGCGCCTCCAGCCCCAGCGGGGCCAGCAGCGCCGCGGCCACCGCGGCGGGCACCACCAGCAGCCCCATGACCGGGACGCAGAGCAGGTTCGCCGGCAGACCGTAGAGCGCCATCTGGTTGAAATGCGCCGCCCCCACCGGGCCCGTGGCCGCACCGGCCACCGCCGAGGAAAGGATCAGCGCCGTCACGGGCCGGATCCATCGCGGCAGCGGGCTCTCGCGCCCGCGCAGCAGCGCGAAGACGGCGACCAGCGCCACGGTGGCGGCGAAGGACATCTGGAGGCCCGGCCCCAACAGGGCCTCGGGCCGCAGGATCAGCACGATCATCGCCGCAAGCGCCACCGCCCGCAGGCTGAGCGCGCGGCGGTCGAAGAACAGCGCCACGAGGGCCACGGCGACCATGATGAAGGCCCGTTCCGTCGCCACGTTGCCGCCCGAGAGCGCGAGATAGACCGCCGCCGCCATGAGCGCCCCCAGCGCCGCAATCGACCGGCAGGGCCAGCGGAGCGCGACCCAGGGCACGAGGGCCAGTGCCAGCCGCAGCGCCGCGAAGACCACGCTTGCCAGCAATCCCATGTGCAGCCCTGAAATGGCCAGCAAATGCGCGAGGTTGCTGCGGCGCAGCGCCTCCAGCGCCGGTTGCCCGATGCCGGAGCGGTCCCCGGTGGTGACGGCGGCGGCAAAGGCCCCGGCCTCGCCCGGGATCGCGGCGCGGACGTGATCGGCGATCGCCATGCGCCAGCGGTAGAGCCGCAGGGCGCCCGGCTCCGGTGGCAGCAGCGTCACGACGGGCACGCGGCTGTAGCCAAGTCCGCCCAGCCGGTCGAACCACGCATGGCGGCGGAAATCGAAACCGCCCGGCTCCACCGGGCCGCCGGGCGGGGCGAGATGGGCCGTGGCAAGGACCGTGGCCCCGGGGCGCATCTCCGGCCCGTCCTCCTGTCCGTGCAGCGCGATGCGCACCCGCGCGGGCGTCGCGGCAGGCCCCCGCCCCGCGAGGATCACCCGGTCAAGTTCCAGCCGCAGCGCGTCGGAGGCCGAGCGGTCCATCGCGATGATGCGGCCCTGCACCGGGCCGTAGAGGCGGCTTTCCAGTACCGGGGCCGCAACCATATGCGCCCGCGCCCCGGCCCAGCCGAGGCCCCCGGCTGAGAGCGCCAGGGCCCAGGCCAGCGGCGCAAGGCCGATGTGCCGGACGGAGCTTTCGAGCCGCACCGCCAGGATCCCCGCCAGCAGGGCGAGCCCCCCGAGCCAGACCAGCCAGATCGCCGGAGGCTCCGCCCGCAGGGCGAAGTAGCCGCCGATCCCCGCGGCGAAGCAGACCGGAGCCCAAGGGAAGAGGTGGCCACGCTGCCCCAGCAGGACGCGGGCCACCCCTTCCGCAGGCAGGCGAAGCCACCGCAGAGCCGCTCTCTGCTGCGCCGGCCCCGCCCCGGGGGAACCCTCCGTCCAGTCCCCCGGTGCCATCTGTCCATCCCCTTGGCCTGCGGTCATCGGGGCCCTCGCGCCCCGCAACGAGCGCGCCCCTGACAGCCTGCGATTCCCGCCTCGCGTCCCGGGCACTTGTCACCCCTCCGCCGCGCCGATAGACAGGCCCCGAAAGCTAGACCCCGTTGGTTACCGAGAGGTTAATTCGCCCCGATGTCCGCACCCGTCGTGACCCGCTTCGCCCCCTCGCCCACCGGTTACCTGCACATCGGCGGTGCCCGGACGGCGCTCTTCAACTGGCTCTATGCCCGGGGCCACGGCGGCACCTTCCTGCTGCGCATCGAGGACACCGACCGCGAACGTTCGACCCCCGAGGCGACCGCCGCGATCCTCAAGGGTCTCGAGTGGCTGGGCCTCGACTATGACGGCGAGGCCGTGAGCCAGTTCGAACGCGCCGACCGCCACCGCGAGGTGGCGCTGCAGATGCTGGAGGCCGGTCACGCCTACAAGTGCTTTGCCACGCAGGAGGAGATTCAGGCCTTCCGCGATCAGGCCAAGGCCGAGGGCCGGTCCACGCTCTACCGCAGCCCGTGGCGGGACACCGATCCCGCGACCTACCCGGACGCGCCCTACGTGGTGCGCCTGAAGGCGCCGCGTGACGGGGCCACGGTGATCGCCGACAAGGTGCAGGGCGACGTGACGATCCGCAACGACCAGCTCGACGACATGGTGCTGCTGCGTTCGGACAGCACACCGGTCTACATGCTGGCCGTGGTGGTGGACGACTACGACATGGGCGTCACCCATGTGATCCGGGGCGACGACCACCTGAACAACGCCGCCCGGCAGATGATGATCTACACCGCCATGGGCTGGGACCTTCCGACCTATGCGCATATCCCGCTGATCCACGGGCCCGACGGCAAGAAGCTGTCGAAACGGCATGGCGCGCTCGGCGTCGAGGAGTACCAGCAGATCGGCTACCCGGCCTCGGGGATGCGGAACTACCTCGCCCGTCTCGGCTGGAGCCACGGCGACGACGAGTTCTTCACCGACTCGCAGGCGCAGGCGTGGTTCGACTTCGACGGGATCGGCAAATCCGCCGCCCGCTTCGATTTCAAGAAACTGGAAAATCTCTGCGGTCATCACATTGCAGCGACGGACGATGCTGCGCTGCTGCAAGAGGTGCTGGAATTCCTCGCCGCGACCGGTCAACCGGCCCCGGAAGGGGTCCATCTGGAGCGTCTCGGGGCCGCCATGCCGGTTCTGAAAGAACGGGCAAAGACCTACCCGGAACTCCTTGAAAAGGCATACTTTGCACTGTCAACTAGGCCGATCGAACCGGAAGAAAAGGCCGCAAAACAACTGGATGCAGAGGCCCGGACACTCCTGTCGGAATTGACGCCGCACCTGCAAAGTGCTAGCTGGACGCGGGACGCACTGGAGGCAGCTGCGAACGACTTCGCCGCTGCGCATGACATCAAGTTCGGCAAGATGGCCGGACCCATGCGCGCCGCCCTCGCGGGCCGGGCCGCTACCCCCAGCGTGTTCGATATGATGACGGTTCTCGGGCAGGAGGAAACCCTCGCCCGGCTGAACGACGCCGCGATGGGAGGACAGGATTAACCCTGTCGCAAGGTAGCGGCCATTATTGCGGGTCATGCCCCTTTTTTCCCCGGGGCATGCGGGATTAGAGGAAGGGAAGTACATGACAGATACGAACAAAACGGCAACGCTGACGCTCGACGGGAAAACCTACGAACTGCCAGTGCTGTCGCCTACGGAAGGGCCGGATGTCATCGACATCCGTAAACTGTACGGCCAGGCCAACGTCTTCACCTACGACCCCGGCTTCACCTCCACCGCGTCCTGCGACAGCTCGATCACCTACATCGACGGCGAAGAAGGCATCCTTCTGCACCGCGGTTACCCGATCGGCGATCTGGCCGGCAAATCGCACTACCTCGAAGTCTGCTACCTGCTGCTCTACGGCGCCCTGCCCTCCGCAGCCGAACTGGAAGACTTCGAAACCCGCGTCACGCGCCACACCATGGTGCACGAGCAGATGCACCGGTTCTTCACCGGCTTCCGCCGCGACGCGCACCCGATGGCCATCATGACCGGCGTTGTCGGCGCCATGTCGGCCTTCTACCACGACTCGACGGACATCTCGGACCCCTGGCAGCGTGAAGTCGCCTCGATCCGCATGATCGCCAAGATGCCGACCATCGCGGCCATGGCCTACAAGTACACCATCGGCCAGCCCTTCGTGTACCCGCGCAACGACCTCGACTATGCGTCGAACTTCCTGCGCATGTGCTTCGCCGTGCCGGCCGAGGAATACCAGGTCGACCCGATCCTGAGCCGCGCGATGGACCGGATCTTCACCCTGCACGCCGACCACGAGCAGAACGCCTCGACCTCGACCGTGCGTCTGGCCTCCTCCTCGGGCGCGAACCCCTTCGCCTGTATCGCAGCGGGCATCGCCTGCCTCTGGGGCCCGGCCCACGGCGGCGCCAACCAGGCCTGCCTCGAAATGCTGCGCGAGATCGGGACCGTCGACAAGATCCCCGAGTACATCGCCCGCGCCAAGGACAAGAACGATCCGTTCCGCCTGATGGGCTTCGGTCACCGCGTCTACAAGAACTTCGACCCGCGGGCGAAGGTCATGAAGGAATCGGCGGACGAGGTTCTGGAACTGCTCGGCGTCGAGAACAACCCGACCCTTCAGGTCGCCAAGGAACTCGAGCGTCAGGCGCTGGACGACGATTACTTCGTCTCCAAGAAGCTGTTCCCGAACGTCGACTTCTACTCGGGCATCATCCTCGAGGCGATGGGCTTCCCGACCGCGATGTTCACCCCGATCTTCGCGCTGTCGCGCACCGTCGGCTGGATTTCGCAGTGGAAAGAAATGATCGAGGATCCGCAGATGAAAATCGGCCGTCCCCGTCAGCTCTACACCGGTGCCTCCGAACGCCCCTACGTGGACGTCGAGAACCGCTGAGCGGCCCGGCGGCTGCCCGAAACGGACAACCCCTTCAAATGATCGGAAAGCGCCCCCTCGCGGGGCGCTTTTTGTTTGCGCGACAGAAACAACAGCGCCCCATTGTTTCCGGGCAGATACAAATTGGCAGCTAGGCGAAAAACCCATCACAAAGTATTGATATAGGACTGAATTTAAGGAAGGAGCGCCGCCATGATGGCTTTTGCGCTGTTGGGATTACTTGGTATTGGCCTTATTTTCTGGGCCGACGGGAGCGATGACTCCGATACGGACACCCCCGAAGAGAACGAAAACGGCCTGACCCGCTTCGACGGAACCGACGAGGATGACCAGATCCTCGGCACCGACGGCGCCGACCGGATGCTGGCCGAGGACGGGCAGGATCTGCTGGCCGGCCTCGATGGCGACGACCTCCTGAACGGTGGCGACGGCGACGACCTGCTGATCGGCAACAAGGGCGACGACACGCTGCGTGGCGCTGACGGCGATGACATCCTCATCGGCGGTGCGGGCGTCGATTCCCTGATCGGTGGCGATGGCGACGACCTCATCTATTCGGCCGAATTCGTCGATGACGAGGCCCTCGTCGAGATCCTCGGCCGTGACCAGCCGACCACCTACGAAGAGCTGGAAGAGATCGACCGGGACATCGTTCAGGCGCTCTCGCCCGACGGGAAGACCGGCGTGGTCGAGGAAGGCGACATCGTGTCCGGTGGCGACGGCGAGGACCTGATCGTGGCGGGCAATGGCGACAGCATTGCCTCGGGCGACGGCGAGGACCTGATCGTTCTGGGCGACTGGCTGGAGGGGGGCGCACCGGTGGTGGTGACCGACCACGACCCGGAGAACCAGGACATCTACGAGTTCTCCTACGCCGCCGGGTCGACGGAGCCCACGCTCACCTTCGATCTGGACGAGGACGGCCACGCCCATGTCTATGCCGACGGCGCCGAGGTGCTGATCGTGCAGAACGCGGGCGAGGACTTCAGCCTCGGCATCTTCTCGACCTCGCAGCGCGCGGCCTGACGCGAGCGCCCTGCACCGGATCGACGCCCCCGGCCCCGCCGGGGGCGTTTTCCGTTCCGCCTCAGCCCCTGCCGTGCGACCAGTTGCGCCCCGCCGCGCCCCGCCCTACCCTCGCCCGCAGGGAGAACGCGCGGAGGCCCCATGAGCGACGACACGAACCAGCATGCGGCTGCCTGCCACTGCGGCACCGTTCAGTTCCGGGTCCGGCTTGAGAGCGGTTTCGACAGCGCCCGGCGCTGCACCTGTTCCTACTGCAGGATGCGCGGGGCCATCGCCGTCTCGGCCCGGCTGGACGACATCACCTTCATCGCGGGCGAGGAAAACCTCGCGCTCTACCAGTTCAACACCGGCACGGCGAAGCACTACTTCTGCAAGACCTGCGGGATCTACACCCACCACCAGCGCCGTTCGAACCCGCAGCAATACGGGATCAACGTTGCGGTGCTCGAAGGGGTCAGCCCCTTCGACTTCCCCGAGGTGCCGGTGATGGACGGCATTTCGCACCCCTCGGACGGCGCGGGCGGGCCGCGGGTGGCCGGCATCCTGCGGTTCGAGCCCTCCGCCTGAGCCCCGGAACGACAAACGCCCCCGGCCCAAGGGCGGAGGCGTTTCGAGGCCCCTTCGGGCCCGTGATGACAACACGGTGCGGGCCTCAGCGGCCCTCAAACTTGGCGGGGCGTTTTTCGAGGAAGGCCACGACGCCCTCCTTGAAGTCGCGGCTCTTGCCCGCGGTGCCCTGCAGCTTGCCCTCCAGCGCGATCTGCGCCTCGAGGTCATGGCTCCAGTTCTCGCGGATTGCCTGTTTCACGAAGCCATAGGCCAGCGTCGGCCCCTGCGCCAGATGGGCGGCGCGCGCCTGCCACTGGGCCTCGAAGGCGTCATCGGCGACGCATTCCCAGATCATGCCCCAGGCGTCGGCCTGTTTCGCGCTGATCTTCTCGGCGAAGAGCGCGGCGCCCATGGCCTTGGGCCCGCCCATGGAGCGCGGCATCCAGTAGGTGCCGCCCGCGTCGGGGATCAGGCCGATCCGGGTGAAGGCCTGCATGAAATAGGCGCTCTCGGTCGCGATCACCACGTCGGCGCAAAGCGCAAGGTTCGCCCCCGCCCCGGCGGCGGCCCCGTTCACCGCGGCGATGGTGGGCACGGCGCAATTGGCGATCGCCCGCAGCATGGGGGCGTATTCGTCGCGCAGGGTGCGCTCCAGATCCGGGTTCGCGATATCGCCCTTGTCGGTCAGGTCCTGACCGGAACAGAAGGCCCGGCCCGAGGCCGTCAGAACCACCACGCGGGCCTGTGTCTCCGCCGCGCCGAAGGCATGGGTGATCTCGGCCCGCATCCGCGTGTTGAGCGCGTTCATCACCTCGGGCCGGTTCAGCCGCACCACGGCGACCCCGTCCGTCACGGTCAGCGTGATCGTCTCGTAATCCATTGATGTCCTCCCTCTGAGCGCCCTGACCCTGTGTGCCTGTCTCTGTGTGCCTGTCTCTGGCGGGCGGGCTGCGCCGCATCCAAGCGCATTCCGCCGCCCGGGCCAAGGGGGCCCGCGCCGGAACGGGGCGTCACTTGCCCGCGCGGATCAGTCCTTGAGGAGTTCCTTGAGACGCGCCTCTTCCTCGGCGGAGAGGCCGGCCTCGGCGGTGGCGGCGGCGGTGGAACGGCGGCGCAGAAAGACGCCCGCGATCCCAAGGCCCGCGATCAGCATCAGCGGCCCCGCGCCCCAGAGCAGCCAGTTGGCCCCGCCCGTGCGCGGGTTCAACAGCACGTATTCGCCGTAGCGCGCAACGAGGAAGTCCTTCACCTCCTCGTTGCTGTCCCCGGCGACGATCCGTTCGCGCACCAGAAGGCGCAGGTCGCGGGCGAGGTCGGCGTTGCTGTCGTCGATGTTCTCGTTCCGGCAGACGAGGCAGCGCAGGTCCTTGGAGACCTCGCGCGCGCGCGCCTCCTGCGCCGGGTCGGACAGCATCTCGTCCGGCTGGACCGCACGGGCGGGCGTCGCGAGAGACAGGCCCACGGACAGGCCAAGCGAGAGGCAGAGCGTCAGGGTTGCAAGCAGCCGTTTCATTCCGCGGGCACCCCCTGCGGCGCGGCCTTGCGGGCGCCCGCCGCCACGCGGTAGCGCCGGTCGGAGAGGCTGAGCGCGCCCCCGAAGGCCATGAGCAGCGCGCCGAGCCAGATCCAGTTCGCCAGCGGCTTCACGTAGGAGCGCATGGCCCAGCCTCCGCCCGCCTGCGGATCGCCGATTGCGACGTAGATGTCGCGGAAGAAGCCGTTGTCGATCCCGGCCTCGGTCGTGGGCATCCGCGCCACGGGGTAGAAGCGTTTCTCGGGGTCGAGCATGCCGACGGTGCGGCCGTTCTTCTCGATCCGGATGTGGCCCATGGTCGAGACGTAGTTCGGCCCCTGCACCCGCTCCACGCCTTCCAGCGTCAGGGCATAGGCGCCAACCTCGAAGGTGTCGCCCTCCTGCACCACGCGGATGTCCTCGAGCTGCCAGGCCAGCATGCCGGCGATGCCCATCATGGTGACGCCGAGCCCTGCGTGGGCCACGGCCTTGCCCCAGTCGGCGCGCGGCAGCCGACGCAGGCGGCCCAGACGGCCCCCGCCCCGGCCGGTGCGCGACCAGATGTCTATCAGGCTGCCCGCGACAAGCCACGATCCCAGCATGAGGCCGATGGGGCCAAGCGCGCTGCGCTCGCTCTGCATCGCCCAGGTCAGCGCGCCCACGGCCACGGCCAGCACCATGGCGGGCACCAGCATCCGCGCCACGCGGCCCAGCTTGCCGCGCTTCCACGGCAGCAGCGCGCCGAAGGGCAGGATCACCCCGATGGCGATCATGAAGGGCGTGAAGGCCATGTTGAAGAACGGCTCCCCCACGGAGAGCTTGCGCCCGAAGGCCAGTTCCGCCACCAGCGGCCAGATCGTGCCCACGAAGACCACGAAGGCCGCCACGCCCAGCAGGATGTTGTTGAAGACGAGGCCGCTTTCCCGGCTGACAAGGCTGAAGACCCCGCGGGAGGAGAGCACATCCGCCCGGAAGGCGAAGAGTGTCAGCGCCCCGCCCATGAACACCGCGAGGATCAGCAGCAGGAAGACGCCGCGTTCGGGATCATTGGCGAAGGCATGGACCGAGGTGATCACGCCAGAGCGGGTGATGAACGCCCCGATCAGCGAGAAGCCGAAGGCGATGATCGCCAGCAGCACGGTCCAGCTTTTCAGGCTTTCGCGTTTTTCCACCACGATGGCGGAATGCAGCAGGGCCGCCGCGATGAGCCAGGGCATGAAGGAAGCGTTTTCGACCGGGTCCCAGAACCAGAAGCCGCCCCAGCCAAGCTCGTAATAGGCCCACCAGGAGCCGAGCGCGATGCCGATGGTCAGGAAGATCCACGCAGCCAGCGTCCAGGGCCGCACCCAGCGGCCCCATGCGGCATCCACCCGCCCCTCGATCAGCGCCGCCACGGCGAAGGAGAAGGACATCGAGAGGCCCACGTAGCCGAGGTAGAGGAACGGCGGGTGGAAGGCCAGGCCCGGGTCCTGCAGCAGCGGGTTCAGGTCGTGCCCGTCGAAGGGCGGAACCGCGAGGCGCAGGAAGGGGTTCGAGGTGAAGAGCAGGAAGGCGAGAAAGGCCGCGCCGATCATCCCCTGCACCGCCAGCACGCGGGCCTTGAGCGTCGGCGGCAGGTTCGATCCGAACCACGAGACCGCCGCCCCGAAGAGCGCCACGATCAGCACCCAGAGCAGCATCGAGCCCTCGTGATTCCCCCAGACGCCGGTCACCTTGTAGAGCATCGGCTTGAGCGAGTGGGAGTTGTTCACCACCAGCAGCAGCGAGAAGTCCGAGGTGACGAAGGCATAGGTGAGCGCCGCGAAACTGAAGGCGATCAGCAGGAACTGGGCATTTGCCGCCGGTTCCGCGGCGGACATCCAGCCGGGCACGCGCCGCGCCGCGCCGATCAGCGGCACGAAGGATTGAAACAGCGCGACCGCGAAGGCCAGCACGAGGGCGAAGTGACCGAGTTCCGTAAACATGCCCCGCTTATAGGGCCAGCGGGGCGCGGCGGTAAAACGCTTTCCGCGCGGGAGGTCGTTCACATTGTCGCGGCTGGCGGGGTTGGGGATGGGCGCCTCTGGTCCGGTCTCACCGGGTCAGTTCCTCCGACCCGGCTTCGCTCTTTGGCGCTTGCGAGCGGCAGCGGTCACGATCCCTTCCCCGCTCTCGCGCCTGCGCCCACCTCCCCTATCCGCGCTCGTGCCGCCACGCCTCCAGCGCGGGGTTCGGCGCCGTCTCCTGCCCGGCAGGGCCCTCCTCTGCCGGTGCGCGCGCCTGAAGCCCCAGCCGCAGGGCCGAGGCGGCAAGGTCGCGCTGGAAGGCCTGCCCCTGCCACTGGTGGCGCGCCCCGAAGTAGAAGGAGATCACCGCCCCCATCAGCCACCAGAGCGCCTCGGGCACCACGGCAAGCGCCGCCATCCGCGTGGCGAACCACGCAGGGCTCACCATCGCCGAGACGAAAAGCCCGATGGTGCCAAGCGCCAGCAACGGGCGTGGCAGGCGGTTCAGCCCGTCGATGACGCTGTCGAACACAGTGCGGCGCGGGGTGAACTCGGCGGCGAATTGCTCCAGCGCCGCGGCCCGGCCCTCGTGGTCGCGCAGGGCGCCCGCCTCGGTGTTCTCGCGAAAGACCTCGATCGTCTCGCGCAGGACATTGGCCCCGCGCCCCAGCGGCAGCCCCAGCAGGCGGTCGATCATCCCCATGCCGCCACCCGCGCCCGAAAGTCCCTGTCGCTCAGATGATAGGCCGGGCTGATGAATTCCTCGGCCCGGCGAATCCAGCCACCCTTGCCGCCCGTGCGGGTGCGGGCGTACTTGCGGCTGGCAGGCCGCCGGTCGGCAATCTGGAAGTAGTAGTTTCGCCGCGCGATGCCGTAGGCGTCGGCGATATGCTCGGGCGCGGCCCCGGCTGCCGCCTGCGCCGCCGCAACTGTCTGCGGGCCGATCACCCCGTCCACCGCCACGGGCCAGCCCATCTGGCAGAGCAGCCGCTGCAGGATCATCACCGCCTGCGCGCCCGCGTTGACATACATGTCGAAGACCGTCGGCCAGAGCACCTCGGGCAGCTGTCCCAGCCCCGGCGCCTCGAAGTAATCCGTCAGGAAAATCTCGACCGCCTGCGCCCGGCTCAGCGCCCGCACGTCGGCGCGATCCACCCGGCCATCGCCGGTCAGGTCCCGCCCCAGCCGCCGCAGCGTGTGGATCGTCACCCCGTGGTTGGTCGCCCCGCCCGGATCGTCCGGGTCATCGACGTAGCCGCCTTCGCGGGCCACGATCTCCTCGGCCAGTTGCCGCACATCCCTTGCCATAAAAGAAAACCCCCGTGCGATGTACACGGGGGTCAGCTTGCGTTTGCAGGGTTAACGGATCGCTCAGCTACCGCTCGCCCCTTTGGTCGACGGCTTGTTCGGGTCCTCGTAGACGCCCTGTTCCTTCAGCGCGTCGATGACCTCTTTCGGCATGTAGCTTTCGTCGTGTTTGGCAAGGATTTCGGTCGCTTGGAAGACGCCGTTCACCCAGCGGCCGGTGCCGATCATGCCCTGTCCCTCGTCAAAGAGATCGGGCAGCAGGCCGTTGTAGACCACCTGCACCGTCGCCCCACCATCGGTGACAGAGAAGCGGATCACGTCACCCTGACCGCGCTGCAGGCTGCCCTCCTCCACCAGCCCGCCGAGGCGAAAGGTCTCGGAGGCGGAGGGCGGCGCTTCCACCACCTGCGAGGGGGAGCGGAAGAAGTTGATCCCGTCGCGCATCGCGTAGCCGATCAGCCCCGTGGAGATCACGAGGGCCACCACCGCGAGCGCGATGATCTGGATGCGACGTTTCTTCTTCAGCCCCTTCATCGGACCCTCTCTTGCAGTGCGGCCTTACGGGAAGAGCGGCGCGAGCATCAGGCCCGCGGTCTCGTCCAGACCCAGCATCAGGTTGGCGTTCTGGATCGCCTGACCGGACGACCCCTTGCACAGGTTGTCGAGCACGGTGACGATGATCGCCCGCCCCTCGATCCGGTCCGCCGTCACGCCGATATGCACGAAGTTGGAGCCGCGCACGTCATGGCTGGAGGGCGTTTCGCCGAAGGGCAGCACTTCGATAAACGGCTCATCCGCATAGGCGCCTTGAAGTGCATCAAAGACAGCCTGCGGCGCGCCCTTGACGTAGGCCGTGCACAGGATGCCGCGGTTGGCGGGGATCAGGTGGGGCGTGAACTGCACCTTCACCGGTTCGCCCGCGAGTTTCGAGAACTCCTGATCGAACTCGCCAAGGTGCCGGTGCTTGCCACCGACGGAATAGGCGTTGTAGCCCTCGCTCAACTCGGCGTGGAGGATGTTCTCCTTCAGCGAGCGGCCCGCGCCGGAGACGGCGCATTTCATGTCGAGGATGATGTCATCCAGCGCGATGATCCCGGCGCTGATCAGCGGGCGCAGGGTGAACTGGCCGGTGGCCGCGTTGCAGCCCGTGCCCGCCACGAGGCGCGCCTTGGCGATCTCGTCCCGGTAGAATTCGGTCAGGCCATAGACGGCCTCGGCCTGCTGTTCGAGCGCGATATGGGGGTTGCCGTACCACTTCTCGTATTCCTCGGGGTCCCGCAGCCGGAAGTCGGCCGAGAGGTCCACGATCTTGAGATCCTTGGGCAATTCCCGGATCACCGCCTGCGAGGTCTTATGCGGCAGGGCGCAGAAGGCGAGGTCGATCTTGGAGAAGTCGATCTCCTCGATCTTCACGAGGTCGGGCAGGTGCATGTGGCGCAGGAAGGGGAACACCTCGGCCATCGACATGCCGGCCTTGCGCTCGGCCGCGAGGGCCGCGATTTCCATGTCCGGATGCGAGGCGATCAGGCGGACGAGTTCCGCCCCGGTGTACCCGGATGCGCCGAGGATTGCGATTTGCTTTGCCATTGGGTCAGGCCCTCTCGATAGCCCTCATCGGGCATTCAGAATTTAGAATAAGTCTTGGGGGACGTCCACGGGGACGGGTCAGGCTGGCAGGAACGTGATTTGTCGTCGCAGGAACTGCGTCGCGTTGTTCGAGACCTTGCGCGTGTCGCCGGTGGTCAGGAAGAGGCTCTCCTCCCCCGGGCCGACCATGGCGGGATGCCGCTTGAGGTAATCCTCCAGCGAGGCGGCCACCAGCTGGGCCTGCGAATAGACGGTCACGTCGGGACCGAGCGCTTCCTGGAAGATGTCCAGCATCAGCGGGTAATGGGTGCAGCCGAGGATCGCGGCCTGCGGCCGGGGCATCTTGCGCCGCAGCGCATCCACATGGCCGCGCACGAGGACTTCGGCAAGGATCAGGTCGCCCTCCTCGATCGCATCCACGAGACCGCCGCAGGCCTGCGCCTCGACGTCGACGCCGATGGCGCGGAAGGCTAGCTCGCGCTGGAAGGCCCGGCTGGCGACCGTCGCGGGGGTGGCGAAGAGCGCCACATGTTCCACCGCCACCTCCCGCGGGGGCGAGTTGTCGCCCCACTGGCGTTCGGTCAGCGCCTCGATCAGCGGCACGAAGACACCCAGCACCCGCTTGTCGGTGGGCACCCAGCCTTCCTGCATCCGGCGCAGGGCCGCGGCAGAGGCCGTGTTGCAGGCCAGAATCACCAGATCGCAGCCCGCCTCGAAGAGACGCGCGCAGCCCCGGGTCGTCAGCTCGTAGATGTCATCGGCGTCGCGTACGCCGTAGGGCGCGTTCGCGTTGTCGCCGTAATAGACGAAGGGCACGTCGGGCAATTGCCGCGACGCTGCATCCAGAACGGTCAGCCCACCAAGGCCGCTATCGAAGATGCCAACCGCCATCCCTTTGTCAGTCCTGTGTTTTCCGGTCCCGCGCCGCGCGGTGCCGTTCCTCGAATTCGAACCCGTATTCGTAACTTTTCAACGGCTTCGGGGAAAGCTCATACGTCGCTTTGCGCAGGAAATCCATCATTGCTTTGGTGTCCTTCGCCCTTGCAGCAATTTCCTCCGGCGGGATCGGGGCGCCGATGACCACTTCGACGGGGCTGTCGACGCGGGCACGGAACTCCTTCAGCAGCAGGCCGAGGCGCAGGTTAGCGTGCACGTGGCTCGCCAGTTGGAAGAGCCGCGAGGTGTGACCGGCAAAGAAGACCGGCACCACCGTCGCGCCGGAGCGGGCGATCATCCGGGCCGTGAAGCCGCGCCAGCCCGGGTCCATCGGCTGGCCGAAGGGCTTGAGCGCGGTCGACACGGTGCCGCCCGGAAAGATGCCAACGCAGCCGCCCGCGGCGAGGTAGGCCAGCGTCCGGCGGCGGGTTTCGAGGTTCTGGGCCACGCCCTCCTTCGTCTCGTCGAAGGAGATCGGCAGCAGCACCTCGTCCAGATCGCGCGCCTTCTGGAAGACGCGGTTGGCAAGGATGCGGAAATCCCCCCGCGTCCGGTGCAGGATATGGCCCATCATCAGCCCGTCGAGCACGCCGTAGGGGTGGTTCGCGATCACGATCAGCGGGCCCTGCGCCGGGATATTCTCCAGCGCGCCGCCGCTGACATGCAGCGAGAGGCCATAGCGCTCCACCATGACGGACCAGAAATCGCGGCCCGCCGCGACCTCGGTGTCATAGCCCTCGGCCCGGCGGATCAGCGACGGGCGGCCGGTGATGTTCTCGATCACCTTGATCAGCGCCCTGCCCCCGCGCGAGGCGGCGGAACCGGAATAGCTGATGTCCCTGGCGATCTGGCGGTGGTCGGTCGTCATCTGGTTGCTCCCCTGCGGCACAGATAATGCCGCAGGAGATTTCAATCCAGTGTGAACGTGGCCCGTTACTCGGCCGCGCGCGCCATGCCGCCACCGGAACGGAAGCTCGCCAGCAGGGCCTCGCGCTGCTTGGCGGCCTTCTGTTCATTGGCCAGTTTCACCGGGCCATAGCCACGGATCTGCAGCGGCAGTTCGGCCAGGGCCACGGCGATGTCGAGGGTGGCATCGCCCACGTGGGGCAGCACCTCGGCCATGTCCTTCTCGTACTGGGCGATCAGGGCGCGCTCCATCTTGCGCTCTGCCGTGCGCCCGAAGGGATCGAGCGGCGTGCCGCGCAGGCCCTTCATCTTCGCCAAGAGCGGGAAGAGCCGCATCATGGTCTTCTCCGAGAAGGTCCGCTTCAGCGGGCGGCCATCGTCGCCCTCCTTCTCCATGATCGGCGGCGCAAGGTGGAAGGTCATCTCGAAGTCGCCCTCGAACTGCTCTTTCGCCTTGGCGCGGGTGTCGAGATGCATCCGCGCGACCTCGTATTCGTCCTTGTAGGACAAGAGCTTGTGATAGCCCTTCGCCACCGCCTCGCGCAGGCGCGGATCCTCGACGCTGTCGACCAGCCTGCGGTATTTCTTCGCGAGCTTCTTGCCCTGATAGGCAATCAGATGGGTCTCGCGGAAGGCGATCTTCTCGTCCAGCGTCTTGGGCAGCGGGATCACCTCGGCCGGTTTGGCCAGCCGGCGGGCCTCTTCCAGATGCAGCACGGCCCAGCGACCCACGTCGAAGGCGCGCTTGTTACGCTCCACCGCCGCGCCGTTCATCTCGATCGCGCGCATGACGGCCTCGAGGGTGATCGGGATCAGCCCGCGCTGCCACGCCCCGCCCATGATCATCATGTTGGAGTAGATCGAATCCCCCATGACGGCACGCGCCAGCTCGGTCGCGTCGAAGAGCGCGAGCCCCTCGCGCAGCCGCGCCTCCAGCGTCAGGGCCAGCTGTTCGCTCGGCAGGCGGAACTCGGTGTCGCGGGTGAAGTCGCCGGTCACGATCTCATGGCTGTTGACCACCGCGCCGGTCTTGCCGGTCTGGGTCAGCCCCAGCGTCTTGGAGCCCGCCGAAACGACGAGGTCCCCGCCGATCAGCGCGTGGGCCTCGCCGGTGGCGACGCGGATCGCGCTTATGTCCTCGGGCTTTTCGGCCAGCCGCAGGTGGATATGGACCGCCCCGCCCTTCTGGGCGAGGCCCGCCATCTCCATCATGCCCGCGCCCTTGCCGTCGAGCTGTGCCGCCTGCGCCAGAACGGCCCCCAGCGTCACGACGCCGGTCCCGCCCACGCCGGTCAGCACGATGTTATGGGTGCCCTTGATCGCGGGCAGCTCGGGCATCGGCAGATGCGGCAGGTCCAGCTCGGCCGAGGCTTCGGCCTTCTTGGGCGTGGCGCCCTTCAGGGTCACGAAGGAGGGGCAGAAGCCCTTGAGGCAGGAGAAGTCCTTGTTGCAGGCCGACTGGTCGATCGCCCGCTTGCGGCCCAGCTCCGTCTCTTCCGGCACGATGGCGACGCAGTTCGACTGCACGCCGCAATCGCCGCAGCCCTCGCAGACGTCCGTGTTGATGAAGACCCTCTGATCGGGATCAGGGAACTTGCCCTTCTTCCGGCGGCGGCGCTTCTCGGCCGCGCAGGTCTGGATATAGAGAATGGCCGAGACGCCCTCGGCCTTTGCGAACTCTTCCTGCACGCTTTGCAGATGCGCGCGCTCGGCCCGCTTGAAGACCTTGGGATAGCCGTCGAGTTCGATCTTTTCCTTCGCGTCGTAGACGAGGGCGAGGTTCTTGATCCCCATCGCCTCCAGCTCCCGCGCGAGGCGATAGCTGTCCATGCCGCCGTCATTGGGCTGACCGCCGGTCATGGCGACGGCGTCGTTGTAGAGGATCTTGTAGGTCATCGTCGTGCCCGCCGCGACGGCGGCCCGGATCGCCTGAATGCCGGAGTGGTTGTAGGTCCCGTCCCCGAGGTTCTGGAACACGTGCTTGGTGGTGGAGAACGGCGCCTCGCCGATCCAGTTCGCGCCCTCGGCCCCCATGTGGGTGAAGCCGGTCGTCTGGCGGTCCATCCACTGCACCATGTAGTGACAGCCGATGCCGGCGTAGGCGCGGCTGCCGTCTGGCACCTTGGTCGAGGTATTGTGCGGACAGCCCGCACAGAAATAGGGCAGCCGGGCGGCCAGATCCTCGACATTGTCGTTGCGGCGCACCTCGGCGAGACTGTCGAGCGCCGCGCGCAGGGCCTCGCTGTCGCGGCCTTCGTCGATGAGGATGTTGCCCAGCTTCTCGGCGATCATCACCGGGTCGAGGGCCATCTTGGCGGGGAAGAGGACCTCGCCGTGAGTGGTGCCCACGCCGCCACCCTTGAAGGCGCCCCAGACCCGACGCCCGCGCCGGTCGTCAAAGATCGCCTCCTTGATCTGCACCTCGATCAGCTTGCGCTTCTCTTCCACCACGATGATCAGGTCGAGCCCCTCGGCCCAGTCGTGGAAGCCCTGCATGTCCAGCGGCCAGACCTGCCCCACCTTGTAGGTGGTGATCCCCAGCCGCTCGGCCTCCGCCTCGTCGATACCGAGGAGCGAGAGCGCATGGACCACGTCGAGCCAGTTCTTGCCCGCCGAGACGAGGCCGATCTTGGCCCCCGGCTTGCCCCACATGCGCTTGTCGATACCGTTGGCGCGGGAAAACGCCTCGGCCGCGTAGCGCTTGTAGTCGAGCATCCGCGCTTCCTGCTCCTGCGGGCTGTCGCCCAGCCGGATGTTCAGCCCGCCCTCGGGCATCTGGAAGTCAGGCGTGACGAAGGACATCCGGTGCGGATCGCCGTCGACCACGGCGGTGGCCTCGACCGTGTCCTTCACGCATTTCAGCCCGACCCAGACGCCGGCAAAGCGGCTGAGCGCATAGGCATAGGCCCCCATGTCGAGGATTTCCTGCACGCCCGCGGGGCTGACCACGGGCATGTAGGCATCGACCATCGCCCATTCCGACTGGTGCAGCACGGTGGAGCTTTCGCCGGTGTGGTCATCGCCCATGGCCATGATCACGCCGCCATGGGGCGACGTGCCCGCCATGTTGGCATGGCGCATCACGTCGCCGGAGCGGTCCACCCCCGGGCCCTTGCCGTACCAGAGGCCATAGACCCCGTCGAATTTGCCCTCGCCGCGAAGCTCGGCCTGCTGTGCGCCCCAGAGCGCGGTCGCGGCCAGATCCTCGTTGAGGCCCTCCTGGAATTTCACGTCCGCCTCGGCCAGCAGCTTGGCCGCGCGGTTCATCTGCATGTCCACGGCGCCAAGGGGCGAGCCGCGGTATCCGGTGACATAGCCTGCGGTGTTCAACCCGGCGGCCCGGTCCCGTTCCTTCTGCATGAGCATCAACCGGACCAGCGCCTGCGTCCCGTTCAGCAGAACGGGCGATTTGGTGAGGTCGAAGCGGTCCTTGAGCGAGACATCCTGTAGGGTCATCGTCGCGTTACCTCCTCTGCCTAGTTATATATCAATACTAGGTAATAATACCTGACCCACAAACCGATTTTTTCCCTGCCCCCTGTCCGTGACCATGTTAAAGGACTACCAAGCGCCCGAAAATTATGTATCGGGCTACACGCGCGCGAGGCCCGGTGAGACGGCCTCCGTGTATCGGGGGTTCGGGCGAAAGAGACGGTATGGACTGGGACAAACTTAGGATTTTCTACGCGGTCGCGGATGCGGGCAGCCTGACACATGCGGGGGATGTTCTCCACCTGTCTCAATCGGCTGTCTCGCGACAGATCCGGGCGCTCGAGGAAAGCCTGAACACCACCCTCTTCCACCGCCACGCGCGCGGGCTGATCCTGACCGAACAGGGCGAGCTTCTGTTCGATGCCGCGCGTGCCATGTCCAAGCGACTCGACACCGCGACGGCCCGGATTCGCGACAGCGAGGAAGAAGTCTTCGGCGAGTTGAAGGTGACGACGACGACGGGCTTCGGCTCGCTCTGGCTCGCCCCGCGCCTGCCGAAGCTCTACGAGAAATTCCCCAACCTCAAGATCGACCTCATGCTCGAGGAACGCGTACTCGACCTGCCCATGCGCGAGGCCGACGTGGCGATCCGCATGAAGGAGCCGAGCCAGGCGGACCTGATCCGCAAGCGGCTGATGTCGGTGCGGATGCGGCTCTACGCCAGCCCCGCCTACCTCGACGCCCACGGCCGCCCGCAGGAGATCGAGGAAGTCGCCACCCACCGCCTGATCTGCCAGAACCCGAACTCGGCGCAGGTCGCGGCGGGCGCCAGCCTCGTGCAGCACCTGATGACCTACGAGATCCCCTCGCTGCTGACGGTGAACAACTACTTCGGCGTGCTGCAGGCGGTGATCGCGGACCTCGGCATCGGGGTTCTGCCCGATTACCTGACCGACGACTTCCCCGAGCTGGAGCGCGTGCTGCCGGACATCGAATCGAACGAGGTTCCGGTCTTCCTCGCCTTCCCGGAGGAACTGCGTCACTCGAAGCGAATCTCGGCTTTCCGCGAGTTCGTGCAGGACGAAGTGATCGCGCACCGCCGCCGGATCAAGGAACGCGCGCCCGAATAGGGCCAGCCCGCACAAAAAACAGGCACGCAACCCGAGGCAATCTTTTCGGGGAAAATTCCTGTATCCAACGATGAATTGCGGCAGGCGCATAGCGGCCATGTGTGCAGTGCGGCAAAGAATCCCTTGTGCGATTCATTTTCGACGCTTATTTCAGCCCTCGACGGTGATGGCCGCTTAACAGCGCATCATCTTCATACCTCCCTGTTGGACTTGGCCGAGCTTAGAGCTCGGCCTTTTTTTTGGCCTGCTGCACCGCGGCGGGTATTTCCCTCTTGCACTTCACGAGAATCACGCTAACCGCGCACGCTCGCGTGAAATAGATGTGACGCCGAAGTGACGGGATGCCGGTCCGCCCCTTCCCCCGCAGGCGAAGCTGTCGTAAAGGAGGCCCCACCAGCTTTTCCCCGGGGGATCTCCATGCAAGAACCGGCCATCACGCCCGAACTGATCGCCAGCCACGGCCTCAAGCCCGAGGAATACGACCGTATTCTCGAGATCATCGGACGCGAACCGACCTTCACCGAACTCGGCATCTTCTCGGCGATGTGGAACGAGCACTGCTCCTACAAGTCGTCCAAGAAGTGGCTCCGCACCCTGCCCACCGAGGGCCCGCAGGTCATCTGCGGACCCGGCGAGAACGCGGGTGTCGTGGACATCGGTGACGGACAGGCCGTGGTCTTCAAGATGGAAAGCCACAACCACCCCTCCTACATCGAGCCCTACCAGGGCGCGGCCACCGGCGTGGGCGGCATCCTGCGGGACGTCTTTACCATGGGGGCCCGTCCGGTCGCCGCGATGAACTCGCTCTCCTTCGGTGCGATCGACCACCACAAAACGCGCCAGCTGGTGCACGGCGTGGTCGAGGGCATCGGCGGCTACGGCAACTGCTTCGGCGTCCCGACCGTGGGCGGCGAAGTGCGCTTCGACCCGGCCTACAACGGCAACTGCCTGGTGAACGCCTTTGCCGCGGGCCTCGCGGACGCGGACAAGATCTTCTACTCCGCCGCCTCTGGCGTGGGGATGCCCGTGGTCTACCTCGGCGCGAAGACCGGCCGTGACGGTGTCGGTGGCGCGACCATGGCCTCGGCCGAATTCGACGAGACCATCGAAGAGAAGCGCCCCACCGTTCAGGTCGGCGATCCCTTCACCGAGAAGCGCCTGATGGAGGCCACGCTGGAGCTGATGCAGACCGGCGCCGTGATCTCGATCCAGGACATGGGCGCTGCGGGCCTCACCTGCTCCGCCGTGGAGATGGGCGACAAGGGCCAGCTTGGCATCAAGCTGAACCTCGATGCCGTCCCCTGCCGCGAACAGGCCATGACCGCCTACGAGATGATGCTCTCGGAAAGCCAGGAGCGGATGCTCATGGTGCTGCGCCCCGAAAAGGAGGCCGAGGCCAAGGCCGTCTTCGTCAAATGGGACCTCGACTTCGCCATCGTCGGCGAGACCATCGCCGAGGACCGCTTCCTCATCCTGCACGGCAACGAGACCAAGGCCGACCTGCCGCTGTCGAAACTGTCTTCTTCGGCGCCGGAATACGACCGCCCCTGGGTCGAGACCCCCGCGGCCGAACCGCTGGCCGAATTGCCCGCCGTCGATCCCATCGACGGGCTCAAGGCGCTTGTCAGCTCGCCCAACTACGCGGCGAAGCAGTGGGTCTATGAGCAGTATGACACGATGGTCATGGCCGACAGCATGCGCACCCCGGGCCTCGGCGCCGGGATCATCCGCGTGCACGGCACCGAGAAGGCGCTCGCCTTCACCTCGGACGTGACCCCGCGCTACGTCAAGGCGAACCCGGTCGAGGGCGGCAAGCAGGCGGTGGCGGAAGCCTACCGCAACCTGACCGCCGTGGGCGCCCTGCCCCTCGCGACCACCGACAACCTGAACTTCGGCAACCCCGAGAAGCCCGAGATCATGGGCCAGTTCGTCGGCGCCATCAAAGGCATCGGCGAGGCCGTGGCCGCGCTGAACACGCCGATCGTCTCGGGCAACGTCTCGCTCTACAACGAGACCGACGGCTCCGCGATCCTGCCGACGCCGACGATCTGCGCCGTGGGCCTGATCGAAAAGGCCGACGACGCGATCACCGGCACCGCGCGCGACGGCCACGTGGCCATCCTCGTGGGCGAGACGGCGGGCCACCTCGGCCAGTCGGCCCTGCTGGCGGAAGTCTTCAACCGTGCCGAGGGCGATGCCCCCGCCGTGGACCTCGAGGCCGAGCGCCGCAACGGCGATTTCATCCGCGAGAACCGCGCATGGATCAAGGCCTGCACCGACCTCTCCGACGGCGGGCTTGCGCTTGCCGCCTTCGAGATGGCCGAGGCCGCCGGCACCGGCGTCACGATCGACGAGACCGACATGGCGCAGCTCTTCGGCGAGGATCAGGCGCGCTACCTCATCGCCTGCAACTTCGACGCCGCAGAGGCGCTGATGGTGGCCGCCGGTCAGACGGGCGTGCCGCTCAAGACCGTCGGCAAGTTCGGCGGCAGCGACGTGACCCTCGGCGGCGCATCTGCCCCGCTGGAGGAACTGGCCGCGCTCTATCGCGGGGCCTTCGGCGCCGCCTTCGACTGACCTTTTCCGCAGCTTTGCATCCGACTTTTTCGCGGCCCGTCCCCTTCCGGGGCGGGCCGCTGCCTCTTGTCGTGCAGGCTGCAAGGATTTACATTTGACCAAGCCTAGGAACGGAGACAGCCATGCCCATCCAAGCCCATGAAATCGAGGCCCTTTTGCGCGAGAGCTTCCCGCAGGCCCAGATCGAGGTGCAGGGCGACGACGGTCAGCATTTCGCCGCCGTGGTCGTCGACGAGAGCTTCCGCGGGCAAAACCGCGTCCAGCAGCAGCGCGCCGTCTACGCCGCGCTGAAGGGCAAGATGGATGGCTCCAACGGAGACCTCCACGCCCTTGCGCTGACGACCCGCGCCCCGGCGTAAGCCCCTTCCCCGCCCGGCCACTTGGCACGCTCCGGCAGCGGCTTTGCGTCGCGCTGGAAACATGCATCTGTTTGTGCAAATATACGCGCCAAGGGGAGCCGGTGCGCCAGCCATATGCCAGCGAACGCCGGCGGGAGCTGAGCCATAGGCCCTGCCAGAACGAACCAAGGAACCAGACATGACCGAGACGACTGACGCGCAAAGCGTGATTGCCGAGACCATCGGCGCGAACGACGTGGTGCTCTTCATGAAGGGCACCAAGGAAATGCCGCAGTGCGGCTTCTCTTCCCGTGTGGCCGGCGTGCTCAACTACATGGGCGTTGATTTCAAGGATGTGAACGTCCTCGCCGACGCCGACATCCGCCAGGGGATCAAGGACTTCTCCGACTGGCCGACCATCCCGCAGCTCTACGTGAAGGGCGAATTCGTGGGTGGCTGCGACATCATCACCGAGATGACCCTGTCCGGCGAACTGGACTCGCTCTTCGACACCAGCGGCGTCGCCTACGACAAAGACGCGGCAGAGAAGATCCGGGCCGCCAACGCCTGATCCATCTGCCGGGCTGTTGACGGAGCCCTGCCCCACAGCAGACGCGCCGCCGAGAGGCCGCGACCAGACAGACGACAAAAGCGAAGCCCCGCGATCCTTTCGGACCGCGGGGCTCTTTCTTGTCCCTCGTTGAACTCGGCCGGTCAGGTCTCTGCCCTTGGCCAGTCGCCAGACCCGGCTCAGCTGCCTTTGGTCGACACGACTTCGCGCAGCCAGCCACGTTTCTTGGGCTCTTGTTCCTGCGCGGTGACGGGGTTGATGAACCCCGAAATCGGATAGACGCCGCCATAGGTGTCGGGTTGGCTTTCCACCCGGACCTTGGACCAGTCGTTTTTCTCGGACACGTCGATCACACCCATGGCCAGCGACACCTCGTTGCGGTGCCAGTTGGCGTGGTCGATCAGGATCTTGCGTTCCGAAACCACGTTAGACACCACTGCGACATGGCCAAGGGGCATCCCGCGGGTTGCCTTGAAGGCCATGACAGCGCCGATCTGCGGCGTGTGGCTGGTGTCGAACTTGCCTTCGGCCTGGTTCCACCAGGTGCGGGCATCACCGCGGATCTCGACGCCGCTGGCATTGCGCGCGAAGGGCACGCACCAGACGCGGCCGCCCCGGGCGCGCAGCGCCTCTGCGGTGGCGACGGCCAGTTCCTGACGCTCGGGGTCGAGCATCGAGACCTGGTCCCCCGCGAAGTTGCGCGAGGAGTCATTCGGATTCGTGGAGCAAGCGGAAGTGGCGATCAAGGCCGCGCACAACAGTGGCAGGCTGATCTTCGACGTTAGTGCGCGTGTCACGCTGATCTGTCCCCAAACAGTTTTTTATTCGAGTGTTTTGACTTCTTGCGGTGGTGCCGAACTGCCTGACTCGGCCCGATGTGACATTCCTGAAATTTTTACGTGATGGGAAGTGATCTGTTTACGACTTGGCAAGAATTCGCCCGTCGGGTTCCATCCTGCCGTCAAAAAAAGCAGATGACGTTGCGTAAACTAAAGAAGAAACGCAATTGGAACGCATCCTTGCGGGATGAAGCTGATGTGGAACCCCGCCGTGGCGGATCGGCGTTCAGTTGCTGGATTCGAGACAATGGGCAAAGAGGGTGACCTCTTCGCCGACGTCCGCGTCGAACCAGCCCAGCATCCCGGTGTCGCCCTTGGACCACCAGGTATAGCCCGAGACGCCCTCCGGCGCGGCGTAGCGCGCGCCCGACCCGCTGACCGCGCGCGGCAGAACCACCTGCTGGCCCTCCGCCACGAGGATCGCAGGGCCCCCGCCCTCGCCGTCGTTCACATAGACGACAGGGATCAGCACGTCGCGTTCGCAGAGGTACTGGGTTTCGATGATCTCCGTCCCCGCCCAGGCGGGACCGGCCGCGCAGAGCAGCAGGGACAGGAGAGCAGGCGCCCGCATCACGAGGCCTCTTCGCCTTTCGGCATCGTGGCCACGCGGTCTTCCACCGCATCGGCCATGGATTCCGCGCGCGCTGCAAGGTCCGCGAGCGCGTCACTCACCGCACGGGGCACCACCGGCACCTCGATCCGCTCCGGCGCCGGGGCGGGACGGTTCTGAAGGTCGTAGACCTGCCCGCGCAGTTCGGCCATCTCGGCCTCCGCCTCGCGCAGCTTGTCCTCCATGCCCGCCGTGCGGTCTGCCAGCATCAGCCCGGCCATCAGCAGCATCCGACCCTCGGGGATGCGCCCGATCTGTTCGACCAGGGTCGAGGCCTCGTTGTCCAGCATCCGCGCGGCGGATTGCAGGAAGTGTTCCTCGCCGGGCTGGCAGGCGACCTCGAAGGTGCGGCCGCCGATCTCGATTTCCACCTCGGGCATTACTTGTCCTCCGTCAGGCCGGCGAGAAAGCCGTCATCGCCGGGCGTGGCATCGGTGGCCCTCTCCTGCCCGTCCAGCGGCGGCACTGGCGTGCCACCGGCCACGAGCGGACCAAGCGCGCCAAGGATGGCGTCGGCCTCGGCGCGGTCAGCGATCCGCGCTGCGCGCAGCGCCTCCACCTCGGCCTGAAGCGAGCGATTGATGAGCGAGGCATCGCCGACGCCCTCGGCATTGGCGGCCCGCAGCGCCGCGTTGTTCTCGCGCAGTTGCGCGTTCGCGGCCTGAAGCTGCTGCAACGCGCCGTCGAGCCGCCGCGCGGCCTCGGCCTGATCCTTCACCGATTGCTCCAGCTTCGACACGCTCTCATCCTGGCGGGACTTGATGGCGCGGACGCGTTCTTCCAGTTGGGCATTGGCGAGCCGCTCCTCGTCGAGGGCCGCGGTCAGCCGCAGCACCTCCGCCTCAAGCGAACTCGGCGCAGAAAGGGTTTCGAGCCCCCGGTCGATGCGCAGCATGGCCGCGGTGATGCGCCGCTGCAGCTCCTTGATCTGGGTTTCGCTCTCACTCATCGCCTCGGGGGATCCTCACTTGTCTATGAGCCGTTCTGGGGGCCGGTGCGTCCTGGGGGCATCTGCGCGGCGGAGAAACCGCATGATGCGAATCGGACATTACCTGCCGATTTTGGGCAACTCTACCCAAGAAAGAGAGGTTTCCCAAACCCCTCCGGGGGTTGCAGGGGGATCTGAATGCGGTTTCCCGCCCGCAGCAACTCCGCCCTGCAACCCCCTGACCGGCCACGGCTTGCCCGCTATCGCTAACAGGTGCAGCCCCGGCACGCTGCGGAAGACAGGCCCGGAAAAGCCCAGAATGCTTGATATTCCGTGCCCGGCTGATATGGGAGGCGGCGAAAACGCCTCAGATCAAGGACCGCCGCCCGTGGATATCGCTGCACTCCGCTCTGCCAATCCCGACCACTGGATGAAGGCCGCCGCCATCCGTGCGCTGACCCTCGATGCCGTGGCTGCTGCCAATTCCGGCCACTCCGGTATGCCGATGGGCATGGCCGACGTCGCCACCGTGCTCTACGAGAAGCACCTGAAGTTCGACGCCGCGGCCCCGAACTGGCCCGACCGCGACCGGTTCATCCTGTCTGCGGGTCACGGCTCGATGCTGATCTACTCGCTGCTGCACCTGACCGGCTACGAGCAGTTCCCGATCGAGGAGCTGAAGAACTTCCGCCAGTTGGGCGCCCGCACCGCAGGCCACCCCGAGAACTTCCTCGCTGACGGGATCGAAACCACCACCGGCCCGCTGGGTCAGGGCATCGCCAACTCGGTCGGCTTCGCCATGGCCGAGGAAATCCTGCGCGCCCGTCACGGCAAGAAGGTCGTGGATCACCACACCTATGTCATCGCCGGCGACGGCTGCCTGATGGAAGGCGTCAGCCAGGAGGCGATCTCGCTCGCCGGGCGTCATGAGCTGTCGAAGCTGATCGTCTTCTGGGACAACAACAACATCACCATCGACGGCACCGTCGAACTGTCGGACCGCACCGATCAGGTGGCACGCTTCAAGGCCTCCGGCTGGCACGTGCAGGAAATCGACGGCCATGATCCCGTGGCCATCGACGCGGCCATCACCGCCGCCAAGAAATCCAAGCAACCCTCGATGATCGCCTGCAAGACGCATATCGCGCTTGGCCATGCGGCACAGGACACCTCCAAGGGCCACGGCGCGCTGACCGACGCGGGCCAGCTGGCCGCCGCCAAGGAAGGCTACGGCTGGTCCTACGGTCCCTTCGAGATCCCGGCAGACATCAAATCCCAGTGGGAAGAGATCGGCCGTCGTGGTGCCGCAGACCGTTTCGCCTGGCAGGAGCGTTTCGACGCGCTCTCCGACCGCAAGAAGGCCGATTTCACCCGTGAGCTGGAGGGCGAGGCGCCCAAGAAGCTCTCGGCCACGATCAAGGCGCTGAAGAAGCAGATCAGCGAAGAGAAGCCCAAGGTCGCCACCCGGAAGTCCTCCGAGATGGTGCTGGAAGTGGTGAACCCGATCCTGCCGGAAACCGTCGGCGGCTCTGCCGACCTCACCGGCTCGAACAACACCAAGACCGCCGACCTTGGCATCTTCGACGTGGACAACCGCGGCGGCCGCTTCATTCACTGGGGCATCCGTGAGCACGGCATGGCCGCCGCGATGAACGGCATGGCGCTGCACGGCATGGTGCGCCCCTACTCGGGCACCTTCATGTGCTTCACCGACTACGCGCGTCCCTCGATGCGTCTCTCGGCGCTGATGCAGCAGCCGGTGGTCTACGTCATGACCCACGATTCCATCGGTCTGGGCGAAGACGGCCCGACGCACCAGCCGGTCGAGCATCTGGCCATGCTGCGCGCGACGCCGAACACGCTGGTGTTCCGCCCCGCCGACACGGTCGAGACGGCTGAGGCCTGGGAGATCGCCCTGACCCAGAAGGGCACGCCCTCGGTCCTGTCGCTGACGCGCCAGAACCTGCCCACCGTGCGGGTCGAGCACAAGCAGAAGAACCTCGTGGCGCAGGGCGGCTACATCCTCGCCGAGGCAGAGGGCAAGCGGCAGGTGATCCTGCTGGCCACTGGCTCCGAGGTGGAGATCGCCCTGGCGGCCCGCGACATGCTGCAGGCCGAAGGCATCGGCACCCGCGTCGTCTCGATGCCCTGCATGGAGCTTTTCGCCCAGCAGGACGAAAGCTACCGCAAGCGCGTCCTGCCCGCAGGCGCCGTGCGCGTCGCGGTCGAGGCCGGCGTGCGCCAGGGCTGGGATCGCTGGCTGCTCGGCGAGCGTGGCCGCGAGGCCAAGTCCGACTTCGTCGGCATGGACAGCTTCGGCGCCTCCGCCCCGGCCGAGGTGCTCTACGAGAAGTTCGGCATCACCGCGGCCAACGTGGCAGAGAAGGCCAAGGCCCTGCTCTGAGCGTAGCCCCCTTCCGACATCTGCAACGGGCCCCACGCGGGCCCGTTCGCATATCCGCCTGCCCCGGGCGCCGAAAATTCTTCGAAGAATTTTCCCAAGAATTTTCGAAAATTCTTGGTCCCTCCCCTCTGGCTGTCCCGCCCGTCGCCAAGCGCCCGCCTCTCCGCCCTGCCCGTTTTCTTCGAAGAAAACGGACCGGAAAATTCGAATTTTCCGGAGACCCCCGCCCCTGTCCCGCGTGCGGCAGTGATTCTGCGCTGCGGCAATCCGGGTGCAGGTGGCGCCTGCTGTTAGCGCGAACCCGGCGACAGGGTTAGCGCAACCAGCGGCGGCAAACCGCAGGTTAACGCTAACACACTGACAAATCGTCGTTTTTTGCCTTAATTTTTCGGCCCGGCGCGGCTATATCCCGGGCGAACACGTTTCGTATCAGGAGCCCCCGGCATGACCATCACCCTTGGCATCAACGGTTTCGGCCGCATCGGTCGCTGCACTCTCGCCCATATCGCGGAGAGCGCGCGCAACGACGTGCAGGTGGTGAAGATCAACGCCACCGGCCCGATCGAAACCAACGCCCACCTGCTGAAGTACGACAGCGTGCACGGCCGCTTCGGTGGCACGGTCACAGTCGAGGGCAACACGATGGACCTCGGCCGGGGCCCGATGGAGGTCTTCTCGACCTACAACCCCGAAGAGCTGGACTGGTCCGGCTGCGACGTGGTCCTCGAATGCACCGGCAAGTTCAACGACGGTGAGAAGGCCAAGGTCCACCAGTCGCGCGGTGCCAAGGCCGTGCTGATCTCGGCCCCCGCCAAGAACGTGCAGAAGACCATCGTCTACGGCGTGAACCATCGCGACCTCGTCGCCGGTGACACGATGATCTCGAACGGCTCCTGCACCACCAACTGCCTCGCGCCGCTGGCCAAGGTGCTGAACGATGCCATCGGCATCGAGAGCGGCATCATGACCACGATCCACTCCTACACCGGCGACCAGCCCACGCTGGACCGTCGCCACAGCGATCTCTACCGCGCCCGCGCCGCGGCCATGTCGATGATCCCCACCTCCACCGGCGCTGCCAAGGCGCTCGGCGAGGTGCTGCCCGAATTGAAGGGCAAGCTGGACGGCTCGGCGATCCGCGTCCCCACCCCGAACGTCTCGGCCGTGGACCTGACCTTCATCGCCAAGAAGGACGTGACCGAAGCGGACGTGAACGAAGTGGTGCGCGAAGCCGTCGCCGGCCACATGGGCGCCGTCATGGGCTACGATCCCGAGCCCAAGGTCTCGGTCGACTTCTGCCACACCGAGCAATCCTCGATCTTCGCGCCCGACCAGACCAAGGTCACCGGCGGCCGCCTCGTGCGCGTGCTGGCCTGGTACGACAACGAGTGGGGCTTCTCCTGCCGGATGGCCGACGTGGCCGCCGCGATGGGCCGCCTCGTCAACTGAGCGGCCTGCAGCCCGCTGCAAGAGACTTGATCGAAAGGCCCCCGTCAGGCATTCCTGCGGGGGCCTTTTCGTTTCAGGAGTGCCATGACCAACCGGATTGCCATTGTGCTGGCGCTGCTGATCGTGGCACTGCTAGCAGCGGACGCCTACCTGTTCGACTGGGCCAACGCTTTGTTTCTGGCCAAGAAACTGACAGGCCTCATAGAGTGGATGGCGTTCTGGCGTTAACGTTCAGGGGTATGTGACACGATGGGTCCGGTGGGTATTGCGGCAGCGCTCCTCGCGCTGGTTCTGATAGGCTTTGCCGTCCGCAGCTGGTGGATTTCGCGACAGGTCGAGAAACAGGTTCCGCCGCGCGGCTCCTTCATCGAGATCTCCACCGGGCGGCTGCATCACATCGACTGCGGCCGTGGCCCGGTGGTGGTGCTGATCCACGGGCTTGGCGCCAACCTCGGCAACTTCGACCTCGGCCTCATCGACGAACTGGCCCGGGATCACCGGGTGATCGCCATCGACCGGCCCGGCTCCGGCTATTCCGATCGCAGCGAGGACGTGCCCGCCAACGTGCGGGCGCAGGCGGTACAGGTGATGGAGGTGCTCAATGCCCTCAAGATCCGCCGCCCCCTCGTGGTGGGGCATTCGCTGGGAGGGGCCGTTGCCCTCGCCATGGCGGCGGACTTCGGGGATGACCTGCGCGGTCTGGCGCTGATCTCGCCGCTGACGCTGCCGGTGCGCGATCCCTCCCCCGCCTTCAAGGCCTACGAGATCCAGACCCGCTGGATCCGGCACCTCGTCGCGCGGGTGTTCTGGGTCAGCATGGCGCGCTCCAAGCCCGAGATCCTCAGCGATGTCGTCTTCGGCCCCGAGGCGATTCCCCCCGAATATGCCACCCGGGGTGGCGGGCTGCTGGCGCTGCGGCCGTGGAACTTCCTCCAGACCTCGCGCGACTACCAGGCCTCGGGCCGGGACCTGCGCTCGCTGGCGGAGCGCTATGGCGATTTCTCTCTCCCCGTCCGCATTCTCTATGGCGAGGAAGATCAGCTTCTCGACCCGGCGCTGCATGGGGATACGCTGATTGCACGGGTGCCGCAGTTCGGCCTCGTGAAGGTGCCGGGCGGGCATATGCTGCCTCTCACCCAGCCGCTGCGCTGCGCGGATTTCATCCGCCGCGCCTCTCTGGCGATGAAGTGATCCCGTACAGGAAAGGGGACCGCCTCAGCGATCCCCGAACTTCTTGAGCAGCTTTTCGTTCACCGCAGGTGACACGAAGCGCGAGACATCCCCGTTGAGCCGGGCGATTTCCTTCACCAGCTTCGAGGCGATGGCCTGGGTCTTGAAATCCGCCATCAGGAAGACCGTTTCGACCGAACTGTCGAGCGCCCGGTTCATGCCCACCATCTGGTATTCATATTCGAAATCCGCCACGGCGCGCAGGCCGCGGACGATCACATTGGCGCCCACGTCGCGGGCGCAATGGATCAGCAGGTTCTCGAAGGGATGCACCACGATTTCGGTCTGGGTGCTTTCCTGAAGCTGGGCGACCTCCGACTCGATCATCGCGACGCGCTCTTCCAGACGGAACAGCGGGCCCTTGTCCCGGTTGATGGCAACCCCGATCACCAGCTTGTCCACGATCTGCGTGGACCGCCGGATGATATCCAGATGGCCCAGGGTGATCGGGTCAAACGTCCCCGGGTAAAGACCAACACGCATCGTGCTCTCCTCCGCGTCACACTGAGGGGCACGCAACAATATTACACACGAGAATTCAAGGCCTTCCGTGCGCCTGCCTGCCGAAAGCGTGGATATTTGCGATTATTTCATGAATTGCGCATTTCGCGCAATTCAATGGCCCATGATCATGCCTTCGAGGGCGTCCTTTTCCATCGACAGCTGCGACAGCCGTGCGGCGACCGCGTCACCGATGGTCACGATGCCCACCAGCTTGCCGCCCTCGGTCACGGGCATGTGTCGGAAGCGCCCGTCCGTCATGCGGCGCAGGACGGATTCCACGCTGTCCTCGGGCTGACAGCATTTGGGATCGGGCGTCATCAGGGCGCTGACCTTCTGGTCCAGACAGGTCGGCCCCTGCGAGGCCAGGGTGCGCACGATATCGCGTTCGGACAGGATGCCCTCCGGCGTCTCACCGTCGCTGGAAACCACGAGGCCCCCGATACGCTTCTCGGCCAGCACTTCGGCTGCCTCGCGCACGGACATGCCGGGCTTCACTGTGAACACGCCGCCGACGGCCTTTGACTTCAGGATCTGCTGGACGAGCATCGGTTCCTCCTCCTTGCTCTGCCTCCCCCTCTCCTCAAGCCTCACCGAGCGGCAAGTTTCTGTCAAGTCACCGATTCCAGCCGGGCGACCTCGCGCCGGATGCCCTCCGCCAAGGCCGTGCTGAACCGCTGCATCCGCTCCAGCCGCGCATCATCCACGTGCCGCACAAGGTAGAAGCTGCGCTGGAGCGACAGTTGATCCGCAAGGATCCGGCGGACCCCCGGGGCCGAGGGCAGCGCAAAGTCATGCACGATGCCCACCCCCGCCCCCTGCCGGATCCACTGCAACTGCACCGCGACGGAATTGGAGGCGAGCGAGACCCGCTCCACCCCCGCCTCGCCGAGGTAGTCCAGTTCCTTGTCGAAGATCATGTCGGGGATGTAGCCGATGATCCGCCGCCCGCGCAGGTCCTCCAGCCGCTCAACCGGCCCATGGGCCGCCAGATGCGCGTCGGAGGCCGCAAGATGCAGGCGGTAGTCGCTGATCTTCTGCACCAGCAGCCGCCCGGCAGTGGGCCGCGAGACGCTGACCGCCATGTCGGCCTCGCGCCGCGACAGGTTGAAGACCCGCGGCAGGGCGACGATCTGCACCTCGAGGTCGGGGTTTTCCGCCACGATGGCGGCACAGACCTGCGGCAGCAGGAAGTTGGCCACCCCGTCCGGCGCGCCAAGGCGGATCTGCCCCGACAACTGCCCCGCCTGCCCCGAGATCTCGGCCTCGGCGCCCGCCATGGCCTGCTCTGCCCGCACCGCGTGGTCCATCAGCCGCTGCCCCGCCTGCGTCAGCGCATAGCCCTGCGGCGAGCGGGCAAAGAGCGCGGCACCAAGGTCTTCCTCCAACCGCTGCACGCGCCGCCCCGCCGTGGCCGGGTCGATCTTGAGCCGCTGGCCCGCGGCCGACAGGCTCTCCCCCCGTGCCACTGCCAGAAACACCTTCAGATCGTCCCAGTGCATCGCCCCGCCCTTTGCAATTTTGCAAAACCGATTTGGAAACTTGCCTCTTTTCCGGTGAATTTTGCAAGTCTAACCTGCGCGCAACTTGACGGAGGTACCCATGACCGAATTCACCCACTTCATCGGAGGCGCCCATGTGAAGGGCACCTCGGGCCGCTTCGCGGATGTCTACAACCCCGCCACGGGCGAAGTGCAGGGCAAGCTGCCGCTGGCCTCGACCGAGGAGATCGGCAAGGCGGTCGAGATCGCCGCAGAGGCACAGATCGCATGGGCCGCGGTGAACCCGCAGCGCCGCGCGCGGGTCATGATGAAGTTCGTCGACCTGCTGAACCGCGACATGGACAAGCTGGCCGAGGCGATCAGCCGCGAACACGGCAAGACCCTGCCCGACGCCGCCGGTGACGTGCAGCGCGGCCTTGAAGTGGTCGAGTTCTGCATCGGCGCGCCCCACCTGCTGAAGGGCGAATACACCGACGGCGCGGGCCCGGGCATCGACATGTATTCCATGCGCCAGCCGCTGGGTGTCAGCGCGGGCATCACGCCGTTCAACTTCCCGGCCATGATCCCGATGTGGATGTTCGCGCCCGCCATCGTCTGCGGCAACGCCTTCATCCTCAAGCCCTCCGAACGGGCACCCTCCTGCCCGATGATGCTGGCGGAACTGCTGGAAGAAGCCGGCGCCCCCAAGGGCATCCTGCAGGTCGTCAACGGCGACAAGGAAGCGGTGGACGCGATCCTCGATCACCCGGTGATCCAGTCGATCGGCTTCGTGGGCTCCACCCCGATCGCGGAATACATCTATGGCCGCGGTTGCTCCAACGGCAAGCGCGTGCAGTGCTTCGGCGGCGCCAAGAACCACATGATCATCATGCCCGACGCGGACATGGATCAGGCCGCCGACGCGCTCGTCGGTGCAGGCTACGGTGCGGCCGGTGAACGCTGCATGGCGATCTCCGTGGCCGTGCCCGTGGGCGAAGAGACCGCGGACCGCCTGATCGAGGCCCTCGTGCCCCGCATCGAGAAGCTGAAGGTCGGCCCCTACACCGCCGGCAAGGACGTGGACTATGGCCCCGTCGTGACCGCCGCCGCCAAGGAGAAGATCCTCGGCCTCGTGCAGTCGGGCGTGGATCAGGGCGCCAAGCTGGTGATCGACGGCCGCGACTTCTCGCTGCAAGGCTACGAGGACGGCTTCTTCGTCGGCCCGCACCTCTTCGACAACGTCACGCCCGACATGGACATCTACAAGCAGGAGATCTTCGGCCCGGTCCTCTCGACCGTGCGCGCGGGTTCCTACGAAGAGGCCATCGGCCTGGCGATGGACCACGAGATGGGCAACGGCACCGCGATCTTCACCCGTGACGGGGATGCGGCCCGCGACTTCGCCAGCCGGATCAACATCGGCATGGTGGGCATCAATGTGCCGATCCCGGTGCCGCTGGCCTACCACACCTTCGGCGGCTGGAAGAAATCGGCCTTCGGTGACCTGAACCAGCACGGCCCGGATTCGATCAAATTCTATACACGGACGAAGACGGTCACCGCCCGCTGGCCCTCGGGCATCAAGGAAGGTGGCGAGTTCAACTTCAAGGCCATGGACTAAGGTCCCGGGGCTGGTACACAGGTTGGTGAGGGCCGGGTTTCCCGGCCTCCACCGGACCCTGATGCCATGCCCGTGACCTATCAGATCTTTCCGCGCCGCGACCTCGTCTATGTCCGTTTCAGCGGCTTCGTCCGCCCCGAGGACAGCATGGCGGCGCTTGCCGATTTCATGAACGACCCGGACGGCCACCCCGAGATCCGGCAATTGATCGATCTCAGCGCCGTCACCGGGTTCGAGGCGCAGCACGTGGAGGTGATGAAGGTCCATGCCCGCAAGGTCGACGTGTTCCGCCCGTCGCCGAACGCCACGCCGCTGGTCTATATCTGCCCCGGCCAGATCGCGCTCAAGATGGTCTCGATGATCCTGCGCAGCTGGGACGGGATACCGGGCATGCTGCACCGCGTGGTGCAGACCGAAGAACAGGCGCTGGAGCTGCTGGGAATGCCCGAACGCTCCGTCGCGGAACTGGTGGAACAGCCGGTCTGAGCCGGTCCCCCGTCGCGGGGGGCACGCGATCGAAAGAGCACACGATCCAAGGGCTCACGATCCGGGGGCCCGGCGGATCTGCCGCATCGCGCCGCGGCCCTCAAGGCGCGAGGATTGGGACACGCGGGTTGGGAGGCCCGGCGCGTCAGGCCCGTGTTGCACGGGCCGGTCACGGAGGAGGAGATTTCATGGATTTCGCACTGAGCGAGGAACAGCAGGCCATTTTCGACATGGCCTATGCCTTCGGGCAGGACCGCATCGCGCCCCATGCGGCGCAGTGGGAGGCCGAGGGGGACATTCCCAAGAGCCTCTGGCCAGAGGTGGGCGCCCTTGGCTTCGGCGGGCTCTACGTCAGCGAGGAGAATGGCGGCGCGGGTCTCGGCCGGCTGGATGCCACGCTGGTCTTCGAGGCGCTCTCCATGGCCTGCCCCGCCGTGGCGGCCTTCCTCTCGATCCACAACATGTGCGCCCGGATGCTCGACAGCTTCGCGTCGGAGGAGCTGCGCGCGCGGCTGATGCCGGGCGTCATCTCGATGGAGACCGTGCTCTCCTACTGCCTGACGGAACCGGGATCGGGCTCGGACGCGGCGGCGCTCAAGACCCGGGCCGAGGCGGTTCAGGGCGGGTATCGCCTGAACGGGACGAAGGCCTTCATCTCGGGCGGGGGGTATTCCGACGGCTACGTCGTCATGGCCCGCACGGGCGGCGACGGCCCGCGCGGGGTCTCGACGCTCTACGTCCCGGCGGGCACCGAGGGGCTTTCCTTCGGCGGGTTGGAGCAGAAAATGGGCTGGAAGGCCCAGCCGACCCGGCAAGTCCAGTTTGACAATTGCGACATTCCGGCAGGCAATCTGGTGGGAGACGAGGGCTCCGGCTTCAAATATGCGATGATGGGGCTGGATGGCGGGCGACTGAACATCTCGGCCTGTTCCGTCGGCGGCGCGCAGGCCGCGCTGAACAAGACGCTCACCTACATGGGCGAACGCAAGGCCTTCGGGCAGAGCATCGACCAGTTCCAGGCGCTCCAGTTCAAGCTGGCGGACATGGAGATCCAGCTGCAAGCGGCGCGTGTCATGCTGCGTCAGGCGGCGTGGAAGCTGGACCAGAAAAGCCCCGATGCCACCAAGTTCTGCGCCATGGCCAAGGCCTTCGTCACCGAGGCGGGCAGCCAGGTGGTAAACACCTGCCTGCAGCTGCACGGGGGCTACGGCTACCTCTCGGACTACGGGATCGAGAAGCTGGTGCGTGACCTGCGCGTGCATGAGATCCTCGAAGGCACGAATGAAATCATGCGCGTCATCACGGCCCGCACCCTGCTGGCGGAGCGCTGAGACATGACGGAGCCCAATCCCGATCTGAATATCCGCACCGCGGGCCGCGCCGGGCGCATCACCCTGACCCGGCCCAAGGCGCTGAACGCGCTCAGCTGGCAGATGTGCCTCGACATCGAGGCGGCGCTGGACGCCTGGGCCGGGGATGACAGCATCGCGGTCGTGGTGATCGACGCCGAGGGCGACCGCGCCTTCTGCGCCGGTGGCGACGTGGCCGAAATCCACCGCCGTGGCACGGCAGGGGATTTCGAGTACGGCTGCGGATTCTGGCGCGATGAATACCGGCTGAACGCCAAGCTGGCGGAGTATCCGAAGCCCATCGTGGCGCTGATGCAGGGCTTCGTCATGGGCGGCGGCGTGGGGCTTGGCTGCCATGTGTCGCACCGCATCGTGGGCGAGACGACGCAGATGGCCATGCCCGAGGTCGGCATCGGGCTGATCCCGGACGTGGGCGGCTCGCTTCTGCTGGCCAATGCGCCGGGGCTGATGGGCCGCTACCTCGCCCTCACCGCCGGGCGGATGGGTCCGGGGGATGCAATCCACGCGGGCTTTGCCGATCTCTTCATTCCCGAAAGCACATGGCCCGGCGTCATCGCGGCGCTGGAAGACAGCGGCGATGTCAGCGACTTGCAAGACGCAGCTCAGGTGCCGCCCACCGGTCCGCTGGCGGCAGAGCAGCCGTGGATGGATGCGACCCTCGGCGGGGAACTGGCCAGCATCCTCGCGCAGGTCAGCGCCTCCGACGGCCCGCTGGCCGAGGGCACGGCCAAGGCGATCCGGCGCAATTCGCCCCTCGCCATGGACACGACGCTCGCCCTGCTGGAACGGCAGCGCGGCCACAGCGTGCGCGAGGCGCTCGCGCTTGAATACCGCGCCACCTACCGCTCGCTCCGCGAGGGCGACTTCCTGGAGGGCGTGCGGGCGCAGCTGATCGACAAGGACCGCAACCCGCAGTGGCGCGACAGCATCGACAGCCTGTCGCCCGGCGCGGGCGCGGCGCTGCTGGCCCCGCTGGAGGCGGAGCTGGCGATCTGACCCACCCGGCCCCCGGGGGAGAGCGGGGAAAGGGACCAAGGACGGCATCGAGGGAGGACAAGATGAAGATCGGATTTATCGGGCTGGGGAACATGGGCGCGCCCATGGCGGCCAACCTCGTCAAGGCAGGCCACGCGGTGACCGGCTTTGACACGGCGGCGATCGAGGTGGAGGGCGCGGCCACCGCCGCCTCTGCCGCCGAGGCAGCCGCCGGGCAGGACGTGGTGATCACCATGCTGCCCAACGGCGCCATCCTGCGCAGCGTGGCGGCAGAGGTCATCCCGGCGATGCAGGCGGGCGCGGTGCTGCTCGACTGCTCCACCGTGGACGTGGAAAGCGCCCGCGCCGTGGCGGAAGACGCGGTGGCGGCCGGGCTCAAGGCGCTGGATGCCCCGGTTTCGGGCGGGATCGGCGGGGCGCAGGCGGGCACGCTGACCTTCATGGTCGGCGGCACCGAGGAGGCCTTTTCCATCGCCAAGCCGCTCTTCGACATCATGGGCCAGAAGGCCGTGCACTGCGGCCCCTCGGGCAATGGGCAGGCGGCCAAGATCTGCAACAACATGATCCTCGGCGTGACCATGATCGCCACCTGCGAGGCCTTTGCCCTCGCCGACAAGCTGGGGCTGGACCGGCAGGCGATGTTCGACGTTGTCTCGACCTCCTCGGGCTACAGCTGGACCATGAACGCCTATTGCCCCGCCCCCGGCGTGGGCCCGCAGAGCCCGGCGGACAACGGGTATAAGCCCGGTTTCGCTGCCGAGCTGATGCTGAAGGACCTGCGGCTGAGCCAGCAGGCCGCCGAGGCCGCGGATGCCGATACCCCCATGGGGGCCGCCGCCGCCGCGCTCTATGCCACTTTCGTCGAGGAGGAAGACGGCAAGGGGCGCGATTTCTCGGCCATGCTGCCGCGTTTCGAGACCCGGCATCGCGGCTGACCGGACCTGACCGGATCTGGCGGCAAGGCGGGCGCGGTCCCCGCGCCTGTCCTTCACTGCCGGTTGTACTGACTGATGGTCCGGGCCAACGCTCACGGCCAATTTGCCGCAGACAGGTTTCGCCGCTTCGTGGTAAACACATATCAGTTTCCTGATGTGTCGGCGGAGGACGCCGGAAAGGACCTGAGATGTTTGCCAAGAACGAAGGAATGGCGGATCGGGTGATCCGCGTGGTGGTGGGGCTGGCGCTGATCGCGGCCTTCTTCCTCAGCAGCTGGGCCTATGCCTGGGTCTTCCTGATCGGGGTCGTGCCGCTGATCACCGGGCTGATGGGCTCCTGCCCGCTCTACACGATCCTCGGCATCAACACCTGCCCGCTCGACAAGCGCTGAGGCCCGCGCAGCCACGGACCGGCGCCCGGCGGAAAGCCGCCCGGCGCCACGCTGGCCCGCGTAGGAACTGGAACCTCCCCCGGTTTGGCGGGTTATATCGCCAAGACAGCCAAGGAGAGAGTTCCATGAAACGCATGACCAAAGCCGCCGCCCTGGTCACCCTCGCCAGCGGCCTCGCGCTTCCCATGGCCGCATCGGCCAGCCCCTGGAGCACCGCCGCCGATGCGATGCAGACGCAGGCGATCCAGGTCAAAGGCAACGGCTGCCCCCCGGGGCTCGCCAAGAAGCACAACGGTTGCAACCCGCCGGGACTGGCCAAGAAGCAGGCCCCCCGCCAGGAGGTGCGCCGCTACGAGGAGCGCCGTTACGAAGAGCGCCACGATGACGATCGCGTCCGCGTCGAGCGCTACCACGTGGGCGACCGCTTCTACCCGGACCGGGGCGATTACGTCGTGATCCGCGACCCCGACCGCTACGGCCTCGACCCGAACTACCGGTACTACCGCGATGACAACCAGCTGTTCCGGCTCGACCGCGACACTATGGAGATCGTCGCGCTGATGGGCCTCGCCGGCATCCTGTCGCAGTAACCCGCTTTACCCTTTTGACGCCCGGTGCCCGCTTGGGTGCCGGGCGTTGCTCCGTCTGCGTTCTGCCGGGGCCGCATCGCGCGCCGCGCCAGTGCGGGCCGCCCCCCGCGGGCGCGGGCATCCCGGGGCCGACTTGCCGCAGCCCGCGACTCGGGTCAGACTGCCAGCAACCGCCTCGCCGCTCCCGGAGGTTCCCCTTGCCCGCCACCCGCCTTGCCCTGACGCTGCTGCCTGCGCTCCTTCTCGGGGCGTCGCCTGCCGCGGCCTGCCGGGTGGACCTGCCGGGCGCGCGCTGCATCACCGCAGACAGTGCCAACGTGGGATCCGGGTTCAGCGAGAGCAGCGCCGGGCAGGCTCAGCCCCTCCCGCAGGTCCGCAGCATCGCGGGCGGCGCGCGTCTGGTCCCGGCGGTGCCCCGCCCCTACAACACGCCGCAGCGCCCGGCGGGCGCGCGCGGGCCGATCCTCGCCCCCGGCACCACCCTGCCCGATCAATACATGATCCTGCTGAACACCGAGCGCTATGGCCTGCCCGCGCCGCAGGACGGCTGGGCCTATTTCCGGGTCGAGGGCGAGGTCTACCGCGTCATGATCCACAGCCGCGAGGTGCTGGAACGGGTGACCGATCAGACCAACGCCGCGTTCTGAGCGCGCGACGACCCTCCGCTTCCCCCCGACAAGGTCGTCCCCGGCCTGCGTTCGGCGCACGAAACCCGGCCCTGCGCCCAAACGAAAACGGCCCGCCAAAGCGGGCCGTTTCGTCATTCCGCCGCGACCTTGCGCGGCTTTAGCATGTCGATCAGGTAGCGCCCCGTGTGGCTGCGCTCGACCTTGGCGACCTCCTCGGGCGTGCCCTCGGCCACGATCTGGCCCCCGCCATCGCCGCCCTCGGGGCCGATGTCGATGATCCAGTCGGCGGTCTTGATGACATCGAGGTTGTGCTCGATCACCACCACCGTGTTGCCCTGATCCACCAGTTCGTGCAGCACTTCCAGCAGCTTGCGCACGTCCTCGAAGTGCAGGCCGGTGGTCGGCTCGTCGAGGATATAGAGCGTCTTGCCGGTCGAACGCCGCGCCAGTTCCTTCGACAGCTTCACCCGCTGCGCCTCGCCGCCCGAGAGCGTCGTGGCCTGCTGGCCCACCTTGATGTAGCCGAGGCCCACGCGCATCAGCGCATCCATCTTCTCGCGGATGCTCGGCACCGCCTGGAAGAACTCCTGCGCATCCTCGACGGTCATCTCCAGCACGTCGGCGATGGACTTGCCCTTGAACTTCACCTCCAGCGTTTCGCGGTTGTAGCGCGCGCCGTTGCAGGTCTCGCAGGTGACATAGACGTCGGGCAGGAAGTGCATCTCGATCTTGATGACACCGTCGCCCTGGCAGGCCTCGCAGCGCCCGCCCTTCACGTTGAAGGAAAAGCGGCCCGGCTTGTAGCCGCGCGCCTTGGCCTCCGGCAGGCCCGCGAACCAGTCGCGGATCGGGGTGAAGGCCCCGGTGTAGGTGGCCGGGTTGGAGCGGGGCGTGCGCCCGATGGGCCGCTGGTCGATGTCGATGACCTTGTCGAGCAGCTCCAGCCCCTTCACCGTCTCGCAGGGCGCAGGCGTCTGGCGCGCGCCGTTGAGCCGCATGGAGGCGGTCTTGAACAGGGTCTCCAGCGTCAAGGTCGACTTGCCGCCGCCCGAGACACCGCTGACACAGACGAACTTGCCAAGGGGAAACTCGGCCGTCACCTCCTTAAGGTTGTTGCCGGTGGCCTTCACCACTGTGATCGCCTTGCCGTTGCCCTTGCGCCGCTCGGCGGGCACCGCGATCTCGCGCTTGCCCGACAGGTACTGCCCGGTCATCGAGGCCGGATCCTTGCAGATCTCGGCCGGCGTGCCCTGCGCCACCACCTGGCCGCCATGCACCCCGGCCCCGGGACCGATGTCAAAGACGTAATCCGCCTCGCGGATCGCCTCTTCGTCGTGTTCCACCACGAGGACCGAGTTGCCCTGATCGCGCAGGTTCTTCAGCGTATCCAGAAGCCGCCCGTTGTCCCGCTGGTGCAACCCGATGGAGGGTTCGTCGAGGACGTAGAGCACGCCGGTCAGACCGCTGCCGATCTGCGAGGCGAGACGGATACGCTGGCTCTCACCACCGGAGAGCGTGCCCGAGGCGCGCGACATGCTGAGGTAGTCGAGGCCGACGTTGTTCAGGAAGCCAAGCCGTTCGCGGATTTCCTTGAGGATGGCGCGGGCGATCTCGTTCTTCTGCGAGGTCAGGCTGGCGGGCACCGTCTCGCACCAGGCATAGGCCTCGCGGATCGACATCTGCACCACCTGCCCGATGTGGACGCCCGCGATCTTCACGGCGAGCGCCTCGGGCTTCAGGCGGTAGCCGTTGCAGGCGCCGCAGCTGCGGTTGTTCTGGTAGCGCTCGAATTCCTCGCGGACCCAGTTGCTGTCGGTCTCGCGGTAGCGGCGCTCCATGTTCGGGATGACGCCCTCGAAGGGCCGGGACACGGTGTAGACCCGCCCACCCTCGTCATAGCGGAAGTCGATCTCCTCGCCGTTGGAGCCATAGAGGAAGACCTGCTGGACATGCGCGGGCAGGTCCTTCCAGCGGGCGTTCTTCTTGAACTCGTAGTGTTTGGCGATGGCCTCGATGGTCTGGAGGAAATAGGGCGACTTGCCCTTGCGCCACGGCGCGAGCGCCCCGTCCGCGATCTTCAGCGTCTGGTCAGGCACCACGAGGCGCTCGTCGAAGAAGAGCTCCACGCCGAGGCCGTCACACTCCGGGCAGGCGCCGAAGGGCGCGTTGAAGGAGAACAGCCGCGGTTCGATCTCGGGGATGGTGAAGCCGCTGACCGGACAGGCGAAATTCTCGGAGAAGGTCGTGCGTTCGGGATCGCCCTCGCGCGGGGCGGTTTCGAGGATCGCGATCCCGTCGGCGAGGTCGAGCGCGGTGCGGAAACTGTCGGCGAGCCGGGTCTCCATACCCTCGCGGACCACGATCCGGTCCACCACGACGTCGATATTGTGGCGGAACTTCTTGTCCAGCGTCGGCGGCTCGTCGAGTTCGTAGAACTCGCCATCCACCTTCACCCGCTGGAAGCCCTGCTTGCGCAGTTCGAGAAATTCCTTGCGGTACTCGCCCTTTCGGTCGCGCACCATGGGGGCCAGAAGATAGCCGCGGGTGCCCTCCTCCATGCCCATGACGATATCGACCATGTCCTGTACCTGCTGCGCCTCGATCGGCAGGCCGGTGGCGGGGCTGTAGGGCGTGCCCGCGCGGGCAAAAAGCAGGCGCAGGTAGTCGTAGATCTCGGTCACCGTGCCAACGGTGGAGCGCGGGTTCTTCGACGTGGTCTTCTGCTCGATGGAGATCGCGGGACTGAGGCCGCTGATATGATCCACGTCGGGCTTTTCCATCATGTCGAGGAACTGCCGCGCATAGGCCGAGAGGCTCTCGACATAGCGCCGCTGCCCTTCGGCATAGATCGTGTCGAAGGCCAGAGAGGACTTGCCCGAGCCCGACAGGCCGGTGATCACCACCAGCTGGTCGCGCGGGATATCCACGTCGATGCCCTTCAGATTGTGCTCGCGCGCACCGCGCACTTCGATCTTCTTCAGATCCGCCATGACAGACTCCCGGGGGGTATTGCCGAAAACTTAATAGAGCGCGGCCCGGCGTCCAACCGAAAAATGAGAACGAAGGCAGAACATTTGCGTCGCCCCATTCACATTCAAAGTCATGAATGCTATTTATGCCGCATCGGGCACGGAGCCCGGGCGAGGCACAGATATGTTCGGATTCCTTAAAGGCAATGCCCACCACCGCTTTTCCGCCGCCGAGGCGATCCGCGGGGTGGCGACAGGCGAGGTCGTGGTGATCGACGTGCGCGAGTCTGCGGAAGTGGCAGAAACCGGCCAGGCCGCCGGATCAGTGCATGTCCCGCTGATGATGCTGGCCTTCCGGGCCGATCCCGCCCACCCCGACCACCTGCCCCAGATCACGCCGGAGAAGACCGTGGCGGTCTACTGCGCCTCTGGCGGGCGGTCGGCCTCGGCGGTGCGGGTGCTGGAACGGCTGGGCTACCGCGACGTGCATAACATCGGCGGGCTGGGGCACTGGGTCCGGGCCGGAGGACAGGTCGTGAAGGTCTGACCAACGCTAGAAACGAAACCGCGCCCGCCGAGGCGAGCGCGGAAAATTCTTCGAAGAATTCTCCCAAGAATTTTCGAAAATTCTTGGGCGCCAGCTGTAACGGCAGCGATCAGAAGTGGATCGCGCGCCCGTAGGCATCGAGCACGGATTCGTGCATCATCTCCGACAGCGTGGGGTGCGGGAAGACCGTGTGCATCAGGTCCTCTTCCGTGGTCTCCAGCTGGCGGCCGATGACGTAGCCCTGGATCAGCTCGGTCACTTCCGCGCCGACCATGTGGGCGCCCAGCAACTCGCCGGTCTTGGCGTCGAAGACGGTCTTCACCATGCCGTCGGGTTCGCCAAGCGCCACGGCCTTGCCGTTGCCGATGAAGGGGAACTTGCCGACCTTCACGTCATAGCCCGCTTCCTTGGCCTTGGCCTCGGTCATGCCGACAGAGGCGACCTGGGGATGGCAGTAGGTGCAGCCCGCGATGGAGCCCGGCTTGATCGGATGCGGATGGCCGCCCGCGACCAGTTCCGCCACCATGACGCCCTCGTGGCTGGCCTTGTGCGCCAGCCAGGGCGCGCCGGCGATGTCGCCGATGGCATAGAGCCCCTCGACGCCGGTGCGGCAGAATTCATCCGTGACGACGTGGGTGCGGTCGATCTTGACGCCCAGACCCTCAAGCCCCAGCCCCTCGACGTTGCCAACGATGCCGACAGCCGAGATGACGGTGTCGAACTCCTGCGTCTCGACCTTGCCGCCCATTTCGATATGCGCGGTGACCTTGCCCTTGGCGCGGTCGAGCTTCTTGACCATGGCTTTCTCCATGATCTTCATGCCCTGCTTGACGAACTGCTTCTTGGCGAAGGCGGAGATATCCGCGTCCTCGACCGGCAGCACGCGGTCCATGACCTCGACCACCGTCGTGTCGGCGCCAAGCGTGTTGTAGAAGCTGGCGAATTCGATGCCGATGGCCCCCGAGCCGATGACCAGCAGCTTCTTCGGCATCCGCACCGGCGTCAGCGCGTGGCGGTAGGTCCAGACCAGATCGCCGTCCGCTTCCAGACCGGGCAGTTCGCGGGCCCGCGCGCCGGTGGCCAGAACGATGGCCTTGGCGGTCAGCTCCTCGGTGCCCTTGTCGGTCTTGACCGAGACCTTGCCCTTGGCGGGCAGGGTCGCCTCGCCCATGACAACCTCGACCTTGTTCTTCTTCAGCAGGTGCTTGACCCCGCCTTCCATCTGCTTGGACACCCCGCGCGAGCGGTTCACCACGGCGTCGAGGTCATAGCCGATCTTGTCCGCCGAGAGGCCATAGTCCTTGGCCCGCTCCATCAGGTGGAACACCTCGGCCGAGCGCAGCAGCGCCTTGGTCGGGATGCAGCCCCAGTTCAGGCAGATGCCACCTAGGTTTTCACGTTCCACGATGCAGGTCTTGAGCCCCAGCTGTGCCGCGCGGATCGCCGCCACATAGCCGCCCGGACCAGCCCCGATTACGATCATGTCATAAGATTTGGTGGCCATGGCCCCCTCCGTTCCGCAAGATAGTTTGACGTTAAACTATTTTCGGAAGCCCTTCAACGCAGCAAAAAGGCCCCGCAGCTTATTGCCGCGAGGCCCCTTGTAACCCGTTGATGTGAGGCGCGGTTTCGCGCCCCTTGCCGGCTTATTCCGCCGCCTGAAGCTGCCGCACCGTGGAGCCGTAGCCGCCCTGGTCCAGGAAGGCCTGTTCCGGCTTGGTGACGTTCCGCTCCAGCGCCTCGTTGCGGTAGGGGAAGCGGCCGAACTTGCGGATCACCTCGCGGTGGGCCTTGGCATGCAGCAGGTTGGGCCCGCCGGTCATCGGCATCCGCTCGGCCATCAGGCGCACGCAGCGGTCCTGATCGCAGAGGCTCTCGCTGTGCATCAGCGGCAGGTAGAAGAACTGCCGTGCTGGTTCTTCGACCTTGAGGTCCCAGCCGTTGTCGATGGAGAGCTTGGCCGCCGCAAGGGCCACGCGGTCCGTGGCAAAGGCCTTGGCCTCGCCGCGGAACATGTTGCGGGGGAACTGGTCCATCAGGATGACGTAGGCAAGCGCGCCGTTCGGGTGCGTCAGCCAGAAGCCGTAGGCGCCATCGGCCGCGGCCTGCCAGGCCTCGCCGAACGTGTCGCGGATTTTCTGATCAAGAGCATCCGTGGCTTCGTACCAGCCGGCGGGTCCTACCTCGTCCAGCCAGAAGTTCAGGATGTCACGCGGGGCAACCATGGGGGATCCTCCTGTGGTCTCTGTCGCACCTGCCCCCATCGTTACATAAGTTTTACCTTCGCAACAGGGGGAATTCATGGTGTGACAAGACGTTAGCGGTCACAGGCGATCCTCTGCCTCCTGCGCCTGCGCCTCTTCCTCCTGCGCGGTGTCGATCACCCACTCCTGCGCAACCTCCACCGCGACCGGCGTGGCGGACATCATCACCGGCGCATAGGCACCGCTGTGCTCTGCCGAAGGCGCCTTCCGCTGGGTCATCCTGTAGCCCGCGTAGGCCGCCATCGCCAGCAGCAGAACCGCGATGAAGAACCAGAACCCCGAGGGGCCGATGGCCGTCATGATCCAGCCGGTGAGCAGCGGGCCCGCGATGGCCCCCAGCCCGTTCATGAACAGGATCCCGCCCGATGCGGCGGCCATATCCTCGGGCTGAAGGAAGTCGTTCGCGTAGGAAATCAGAAGCGAATACAGCGGGTTGGATGTTCCGCCCACGATCATCGCCGCCAGCAGCAGCGCGATGAAGCTGCTGCCCGCCAGCATGGCGAGGATCGCCCCCACGCCGCCCACGGCGGCGACGATCAGGATCAGCAGGCGCCGGTCCATCCGGTCCGACAGCCACCCCAGCGGGTACTGCGCGATGGTCGCGCCGACATAGAAGGCCGCGATGAACATGGAGATCTGCGGCAGGGTCAGCCCCGCCTGCCCGCCATAGACCGCCGCCATGCCGAACTGGGCCGAGAAGGCCCCGCCGAGGATGAAGACACCCACGCAGCTCAACGGCGAGATGCCGTAGAGGGCGCGCAGCGACATCGGCTTCGTCGTGTCGAAGGCGGGCGTGGGCGAGATCGAGAGGAGAATCGGCGCGAAGGAGATCGAAACCAGCACCGAGGGAATCACGAAGAGCACATAGCCCGACGGGTCAGCGACCAGCAGCAGCCCCTGTGCCGAGACGATGCCGAGCATCTGCACGATCATGTAGAGCGACAGCGCCTTGCCCCGGTTCTCGTTCGTGGCGGCGTTGTTCAGCCAGCTTTCCGCCGTGACATACACGCCCGAGAAGCAGAAGCCGATCACCACCCGCCCGATGGTCCATGCAACGGGATGGGCGAAGGTCGGGTAGAGGATCAGCACCGCCGAGATGAAGGAGGCGAGCGCCGCGAAGACCCGCACGTGGCCGACCCTGCGGATCATCTCGGGCGCCATGCGCGAGCCGCCGAGGAACCCGGCGAAATAGGCCGACATGACGATGGACATCTCGAAGGTCGAGAACCCTTCGAGCTCGCCCCGCACACCCAGCAGCGTGCCCTGAAGGCCGTTCCCGACCATCAGCAGCATCAGACCCAGCAAGAGCGCCCATGCGCTGCCCAAAACCTGTAGCATCTCGTCCTTCCTGCCCGCAGGGGCCTTCCGGCCGGACGGCGGGCTTGCTGAAAGCGACACCGGCAGCGTCGCGTTCCTCGTTCACCTCCCGGGTCGCACGGGCGGGGCCGGCGATCAACCCGGGATCAGCAGCGAGGCATCTCCATATGAGAAAAACCTGTAGTTTTCCTCGACGGCATGGGCGTAGATCCGCTTCACCCGCTCCTGCCCCATGAGCGCCGAGACGAGCATCATCAGGGTGGATTTCGGCAGGTGGAAGTTCGTCATCAGCGCGTCGGTCACGCGGAATTCGAAACCGGGGTAAATGAAGATGTCCGTCTCCCCCTCCCAGGCCGCGATCTGTCCGCTGGCGCGCGCGGCGCTTTCCAGCAGGCGCAGGGCGGTGGTGCCCACGGGGATCACCCGGCCCCCGGCGGCCTTGGTGGCGGCGATCTCGGCAGCGGCTTTTTCGGTCACCTGCCCCCATTCGGCGTGCATCTTGTGGGTGGTCACATCCTCCACCTTCACCGGCAGGAAGGTGCCCGCGCCCACGTGCAGCGTGACCTCCGTCAGGCCCACGCCCATGTCCACGATCCGTTGCAGCAGCGGCGCGTCGAAGTGGAGAGAGGCCGTCGGCGCGGCCACCGCGCCAGCGTGGCGGGCAAAGATCGTCTGGTAGTCTTCCTTGTCCTGCGCATCGGCCGCGCGCTTGGCGGCGATATAGGGCGGAAGCGGCATCGCCCCGGCCTCGGCGAGGGCCGCGTCGAAATCCTCGCCCGCGAGGTTGAAGGCCAGCAGCCCCTGCCCCTCTTCCTTGGCCGTCAGCGTGGCAGAGAGCGCATCGGAGAAGACCAGCACCTCGCCCTCGCGGATCTTGCGCAGCGGTTTCAGCAACGCGGACCATGTCCCATCGGCGCGCGGCTCCAGCAGCGTCACCTCGATCTTCGACTGGGACGGGCCTGCCTCGCCATCGCGGTGGCGCAGCCCGGAGAGCCGAGCGGGGATCACGCGGGTGTTGTTCAGCACCAGCCGGTCGCCCGGGCGCAGCCATTGCGGCAGGTCCGTCACCACCGCGTCGGTGATCGCATCGCCCGCGGCCACCAGCAGGCGGGCCGAAGAGCGCGGCTTGGCGGGCCGGGTGGCGATCAGGCTCTCGGGCAGATCGAAATCGAAATCGGACAGTTGCACGGGCGGGCTCCTTCGAAGGCTGGCGTCACCGCCATACCCCTCGCCGGTCCCTACTGCGAGACCTTGGGCGCGGGACGGCGGAAAATCTCGCGGAACATGCCGGGCGTCAACAGCGAGAGCGGGTTTACCGAGACCTGCGGTGCGTCCGCCGTACCCTTCAGGGTGTAGTTGAAGCCGATCAGCCCCTCGCCCTTGCGGGTCAGCAGCGAGCCGACGCCGTTCACGAGGTAGAAGGGAGAGACCACGCCCTGCATGTCGATCTGGCGCGTCTTGAGGCCGTAGTAGCCATCCAGCGACAGGCCGATGGAGGCGCCCGTGGCGCTGCTTTCCGTCACGATGACCTGATCCGGCGTCAGGCGGAATTTCCCCTCCACGTCGGAGAAGAGGATGCCGTCGCCCGAAAGCTGCTCCAGCAGGCCCACGACCGAGATCGCGTTCAGCAGCGCCGCCATGGCGGGGGCGTCGCGGATCCAGAGGTCCTTGATCCGAAGATCGCCGTCATAGCTGCCCGGCTCCGCCACCGGGCTCAGCGTCAGGGTCAGCTGTCCGCCGCGGCCCTGCTTCAGCAGCCCGGCCGAGGCCATGACGCCGCCCGCATCCTGCGCCGTCAGGCGGATCGCAGAGCGTCCGCCCTGCGGCACCACCTCGCCCGACACGGCGGCGCCGCCGTTCATCCGGCCTTCGAAGCTGCCCTGCAGTCCGCCCTGCGTGGTGAAATTGCCGCGGAAATCCGTCAGCGCGATGGCATCGGAAATCCGCATCTCCTGCAGCGCCAGCGAGACCGGCGTGCTGTCGCCGCCCTGTCCACCGCCGCCCGAGCCACCGCCCATTCCCGTGGGCAGCCGCCGCATGTCGAGCGTGCCCGAGGTCACCAGCACCAGCGGCTTGCGCCCCGCGCCGCGGCCCTGAAGCTCGACCGAGCCGCGCAGCCAGTCGCCCACGGCGACCCGGTCGAAGGTCCCGCTTGCCAGCTGCCCGTCCGCGCCAAGAGTCAGGGCGCCCTGCGCGCTCAGCCCCGGGGCCTGCAACGAAATCTCGTCCACCTGCGGCGGGCTGCCAAGCCGCCCGGCCACGGAGAGCTGCCCGGTGGTGCCCTCCCCCAGCGACCAGCCGAGGCTGTCGACCCGCAGACCCAGCCCCGCGAGGTCCGAGGTCAGCCGGAACTGTGCGGGCTGCCCCTTGGCAAGGTCGATGGTCACCCTGCCCTGCCCGCGGCCCGAGAAGGTGTTCGGCGGCAGGCCGATGCGGAACTCGTCGGCAAATCGGTCAGAGAGCTCGACCCAGCCCTCCAGCTTGCTGCGCCCACCGGCCTCCGGCCCCATCTCGGCGCGCCATGTGCCGCCCACCGGCACATCGCCCAGTCGGGCGGTGCCGCTGATCGACAGGGCGTCGTTGTCCGCCGACAATTGCAGCGCGCTTGCGGTCAGGACGCGGCCCGGCACGATCTGCTCGCTACGCAGGTTCGCCAGCTGGCCGGTGACCGCATAGCGCACCTCGCTCGCCGGGGTGCCCTTTTTCAGCGGGAAGTTCAGCGTCCCCTGTGCCTTCACCCGGCCATCGGCCAGCGTCACCGGCTTGCCCGCCTTCTGCATGACGTTCAGCGGCTCGCGGTCCAGCAGGGCCAGCGCCGCGGTGATCGTGCTGTCGGTCTGAAGCCGTACCTCGGCCGGGCCGCCCTTGATGCGCACATCGGGGATGATGAAACTGGTGCCCCGTATCCCCACGACACCGCCCTGCGGCGCGCGCACCTCGCCGCCCTCAGCCACCACGACGAAGCGGTTGTTCTCCAGCGTGGCGTGGCCCATCCCGTTCGAAATCGGCGGCATATGCTTCATGAAGGTCGCAGTCAGCCCGGCAAAGCCGAAGCCCAGCGTGACCTCGGGCGCCTGCTGAGGCTTCGAGCGCAGGCCAAGCTGCAGGTCCTGCATCATGCCGGAAAAGATGTTCTTCTCGATCCACTCCCGCGTCTTGGGCTTCACCCCCGCGGGCCAGAAGGACAGCAGGTCGCCGGGCGTCAGCCGGCCCATGCCGCCGCTGACGCTGACATCCCAGCCCTCGGGAAGGGCCCGGGCCCAGCCGGAAAGGCGCAGCGTCTCGTCCCGGTGCACGAGGCTGAGATCCCCCAGCGTGATCTCGAAGGGATCGAGCGCGAGGCGGATGTCCAGTTTGGCCGCGTCAAGGCTGACCGGCGCCGGGTAGAGATCGGCGGGATTGGCCTCGAACCGGGAGAGCGCGAACTGGCCCGTCATGGCCGAGGGGTGCAACGGATCGTCGCCCTGCAGCCGCAGCTCTCCCTCGGCCTGGGCCGAGACCCATGGGCTTTGCACCGACAGTTCGTCGAACCGCAGGCGCCGGGCCGAGGGCTCGTAGCGGAAATAGGACACCGCGCTGTCGAAGGGGATCGGCGACACGGTGTCGGTGGGCTGGATCACGCCCTGCCCCGCCTGCAACGTCCCCACCAGCGGCCCCAGCCGCCCGCGCTCGTCGATCGTGACACGCAGCGCGCCCGAGATCGGCGCCCGCACCCCGGCCAGCCAGGCCAGTGCCGGGCTCTGCGTGGCGATGTCGGCGGCGGGCATCTCGTCCAGCTGCACCGCCAGCCGCGCCCCGCCCTCGCCGATGCGGGTGTCGTAGGAAATCCCCAGCGTGGTGGCGTAATCCTGCCCCGAAAGCAGGGCAAAGTCGCCGCGCAGGCTCAGCTCCGCATTGCGCCGCTGCAGCAGGATGCGCCCGCCGTCCACCGTCCACGTCCGGTTCGAGGGCACGTCCTCGTAGGTCAGCGTCAGCGCGCGCGCCTCGATCCGGCCCATGTCGGCAAAGGCGGGCGCGGCGAGCATGTCTTCAAGGGTCTGCATCGTCTGGGCCAGGTCGGTGGACCGGCCGTCGCCCCCGATGTCTAGGTCGAACCGCCCCTCTGCATTGCGCCGCAGCCGCAGCATCGCACCGTTCACGTAGATCCCGTAGGGCGCCAGCCGCCCCTGCAGCAGCGGACGCAGCGCCAGCGTGCTCTCCACGTCGGACAGCAGCACCTCGGCCCCGGCCCGGTCCCGCAGGCGCAGGTCCCGCAGGTGGAACCGCGGCTGCCAGTCGTCCGTCACCACGAGGTCGAGGCCCGCAATCTCCACCGTCGCCCCCAGCAGGCCGGTGTTGATCTTCTGCTCGATCCGCGCCTCGACCCAGGGCGGCACCTCGAAGGCACGCCCCCGGGTCAGCAGCAGGCCCACCAGCACCGCCAGCACGCAGAGCGCAATCACCAGACAGCCCGCACCGACGCCGCGCAGGGCCTTGTGGCCCCGCGATCTGCGGGGGCGCCCCTCGGGGGGCACCAACTGGTGCGGGCTCTGCTCCGGGGTCTCGTCCTCGGGCGCCGGCGGCGGGGCCTGTGTCATTTCGGTTCGCTCTGGAGCGGGGTCGGTCTTGGCGCGGGGTCAGTCATCGAAACCGGCGCACCTTCTGGCGCAACCGCTCTTTTCTCTCGCCGCATGCAGCTTAATATCCTCCTCACATGGACGATACAGGAAAGGCAATCGCAATGCCCGACGTCGGCGAAAACGCTCCGGATTTCACCCTGCCCCAGGCCGGAGGCGGCGAGGTCAGCCTCTCCGCGCTGAAACCCGCCCCCGTGGTGCTCTTCTTCTACCCGCGTGACGACACGCCGGGCTGCACCACCGAAAACAAGGATTTCACCGCCATGAAGGCGGAGTTCGAAGCTGCAGGTGCCCATCTGCTCGGCGTCAGCAAGGACAGCATCGCCAGCCACGAGAAGTTCGTGACCAAGCATGAGCTGGCCACCACGCTGCTGTCGGACGAGAACGGCACCGTCTGCGAGGACTACGGCGTCTGGGGCGAGAAGAAGATGTACGGCAAGACCTTCATGGGCATCACCCGCGCTACCTTCCTGATCGACGGCGAAGGCAAGATCGCCAAGGCCTGGCCCAAGGTGAAGGTGCCCGGCCACGCCGAAGAGGTTCTGGAGGCCGTCAAGGCGCTCTGATCCGGGCAGGACACGGTTTCGGCAGAAATGCTTCGAAAATTTGTCCCGTTTCCTCTGCAAACTCGGGTCTGTGCTGGCACGGGTCATGACGCCCGTGCTAGCCTCAGGCTGACCGCTGGAGGAGAACCGGAATGCCCCTGGGCTACAAGCAGATGCTGGAGGAGGCCGACGCTGCCGTCACCTCCTTCTCGCCGATCGATGCACTTGCGCTGAAGGAAGACCCGGCCGTGGTCTTCGTCGATATCCGCGATCCGCGCGAGCTGGAGCGCGAGGGCATGATCCCCGGGGCGAAACACGCGCCCCGCGGGATGCTGGAATTCTGGATCGACCCCGAGAGTCCGTACCACAAGGAATGGTTCGCCGAGGACCGCACCTTCCTCTTCTATTGCGCGTCGGGCTGGCGCTCGCTGCTGGCCGCCAAGCTGGCGCAGGACATGGGGCTGCGCGCCGCCAGCCTGCGCGGAGGCTTCGGCGACTGGAAGCGCGCCGGACAGCCGACCGCCGAACGCAAGGCCAAGCAAGACACGTGACCGACCTCCCCAAACCGCTGGCCGAAATGGCCGTCGACGTTCTGACCACCGCCGACGGGCGGGAGAAGACCGCCCTCTCGCATGAATATGCCGCGCTCTGGCGTGCCGCCCGCGAAGGCGGGGCCATCCCGCCGGTGGGCACCGCCAACCCGCCGATGCGCCCGTCGCGTCCCGCCAAGCCCGAACTGCTGGACCCGCGCGAGGTGCCGCGGCGCCGCCCGGGCACGCCCGAGGGCCGAAAGGCGATCCTCCATGCGGTGGCGCATATCGAGCTGAACGCCGTCGACCTGCACTGGGACATCATCGCCCGCTTCGGCCATGTGCCGATGCCCGTCGGCTTCTACGACGACTGGGTCAAGGCCGCCGACGAGGAGAGCAAGCACTTCAACCTGATGTGCGACTGCCTCGAGGCGAACGGCTCCCACTACGGGGCCCTGCCCGCCCACGCGGGCATGTGGCGCGCCGCCGAAGGCACGGCCGAGGACCTCTATGGCCGTCTCGCCGTGGTGCCCATGGTGCTGGAGGCGCGCGGCCTCGACGTGACGCCGGGGATGATCGAGATCTTCCGCAAGGCAGGCGACGACGGCGCCATCGCGGCACTGGAAACGATCTATGCCGAGGAGGTCGGCCACGTCGCCTATGGGTCGAAGTGGTTCCACTTCCTCTGCGGCCGCGACAACCGCGATCCGCAGCCGTTCTTCCACGAATTGGTGCGGAAATACTTCCACGGGCCGCTGCGTCCGCCCTTCAACGAAGAGAAGCGGGCCGAGGCCGGTTTGCCGCCAGATTTTTACTGGCCCTTAACCGAAAACACCGTCTGACCCGACGGCAAGCCCTAAATTCCGCCGGTTTCCAACGGGATCGTCGGCAGTTTCCCGCCGAATCGGCAAGATTCCGTCGAGTGTTGCGAATCGGCCTCTCAAAATTGTTGCCCGGTCCCGGGGGGGCCGGTACACCCTTCGGAAACGTCTCGTTGGGGAAAATTGAGGCGTCTTGGGATGGGACAACAGGGACACGTCTTCGTGAGAACACGTCTTGCTATTCGCATGCACGCTCTGCTGGAGCGTCACTTTCCGGAACGCCGCCTCTTCCTTCGCTCCGATACGGACACGCGTTTCATCCGTCTGAAGCCGGGCACGCAGCTTATCGCTTTTGCCGGGGGGGCCGCCGTGGTCGCCTGGGCGATCATCGCGACCGCGATCCTGCTGATGGACAGCATCGGCTCCGGCAACTACCGCGATCAGGCGATGCGCGACCAGACGATCTATCAGGACCGCCTGAACGCCATGGCCGAGGACCGTGACGCCCGCGCCGAGGAAGCCCTCGCCGCGCAGGACCGCTTCACCTCTGCCCTCGACCAGATTTCCGTCATGCAGTCGCAGCTGCTGGCCTCCGAGACCCGCCTGCGCGAATTGGAAACCGGGATCGGCGTGATCCAGACCACCCTGCGCAAGACCGTCAAGGAACGCGACACCGCCCGCGCCGAAGCCAGCCAGATGAAGCAGACCATGGCCGAGGCTGGTGCCGGCACCGGTGGCATGGGCGGACAAGACAGCGCCACGATGTCCTTCCTGACCGCCGCACTCGCCGACACCGCGGTCGAGCGCGACACGATTTCCAGCGATGCACAGGACGCCCTGCTGGCCGCCGACGAGATGGCCACCGAACTGGCCCTGATGCGCGACCAGAACGACGCCATCTTCCGCCAGCTGGAAGAGGCGATGACCGTCTCGATCGCGCCGCTCGACAAGATGTTCCGCAACGCGGGCATGAACACAGACAGCATCATCGAGCAGGTCCGCCGCGGCTATTCCGGCCAGGGTGGCCCGCTGACGCCGATCTCGCTCTCCACCATGGGCGAGGAACCCTCGCCCGATGCGAGCCGCGCGAACCGCATCCTGAACCAGCTCGACCGGCTGAACCTCTACCGGATCGCCGCCGAGAAGGCGCCCTTCGCCAACCCGGTGCATAACAACTACCGCTTCACCTCGAACTTCGGCTACCGCCGCGACCCCAAGACCGGCGGCCGCCGGATGCACGCGGGCGTCGACTTTGCGGGCCCCGTGGGCACGCCGCTTTATGCGACGGCTGACGGTGTCGTGATCCACGCCGGCTGGTCTTCGGGCTATGGTCGTCTGGTAAAGATCCAGCATGAGTTCGGAATCGAGACACGCTATGCCCACATGAGCAAGATCCGGGTGCAGAAGGGACAAAGGGTCTCGCGCGGTGACCGTATCGGTGATATGGGGGCATCCGGGCGTGTAACTGGCCCGCATCTGCACTATGAGGTGCGCATTGGCGGCAAAGCCATCAATCCGATGACATATATCAAGGCAGCGAGAGATGTTTTCTAAGAGCAAAATCCAAGAGCCCGGCCCGAAAGCCACTGAAGGTGCCACTCCGGCTGCCTCGGAAGCGCCTGCGCCCAAGCCTACGCCGTCGTCCGACTACAAGCCCACCGCGCCCAAGGCCAAGCCGCCGGCATCGGTGCTCTCCTCGGATCTCAACATCACCGGTAACCTGAAGACCACCGGCGACATCCAGGTCGAGGGCACCATCGACGGTGACATCCGCGCCCACCTGCTGACCATCGGCGAAGGCGCCACGATCCGCGGTGAAGTGACCGCCGACGACGTGGTGATCAACGGCCGCATCATCGGTCGCGTCCGCGGCATCAAGGTGCGCCTGACCTCCACCGCCCGGGTGGAAGGCGACATCATCCACAAGACCATCGCCATCGAAAGCGGCGCCCACTTCGAGGGCTCGGTCCAGCGTCAGGACGATCCGCTCTCGGCCAAGGGCAAGGCTCCGCTGGCCCCGCCGGCTCCCAAGCCCGCAGGCGGCCAGGCCTGATCAGGCTTCAGAGTTCGCATACGGAAGGCCGGGGAGACCCGGCCTTTTTTGTTGCGCGAGGGGTGCGCCGCGACAAGAGCGGTCAAGGCAGGCGCGTTACTTCTCAGCGATCCCGAAAACCTAAGGCCCGAAAATAGGTCCGGCATCGCTCTGCGCGGACCATATTCGCAACCCCGGCCCAAACCGCCCCGCGACCCGCAACATTGTCCCGTGAGCAGCCTCCAGCCCGGATTGTTTTCCTCCCTCCACCATACCGCGTCGCATGCAACCCCCTTGCCAGATGCGCCTCGTCCCGCCACATATCGGGCATGACCACCACCCTGCCCCCCCTCGCCGACGGCTGGCCGGAGCTTACGCCCGGCTGGGTCTGGCTCTGCGGTGCCGGCCCCGGCGATCCGGGGCTGCTGACGCTTCATGCCCTCAACGCCCTGCGCCAGGCGGAAGTCGTCGTCTACGATGCGCTCGTCCACGAGGAGATCCTCGCCTGGGCCCCGCAGGCCGAGATGATCTATGCCGGCAAGCGCGGCGGCAAACCCTCGGCCAAGCAGAAGGACATCTCGCTCCGCCTCGTCGATCTGGCGCGGGCGGGCAAGCGGGTGCTGCGGCTCAAGGGTGGCGATCCCTTCGTCTTTGGTCGCGGCGGCGAAGAGGCCCAGACCCTCGTCCAGCACGGCGTGCCGGTGCGGATCATCCCCGGCATCAGCGCAGGCATCGGCGGGCTGGCCTATGCGGGCATCCCCGTCACCCACCGCGACGTGAATCAATCCGTCACCTTCGTCACCGGGCACGACCAGACCGGCGCGGCCACCGGCTCGCTGAACTGGCAGGCGATCTCGGATGGCAGCCAAGTGATTGTGATCTACATGGGCATGAAACACGCCCAGCATATCGCCACCGAGCTGCTTGCCGCGGGCCGTGATCCGCAGGAGCCGGTGGCCGTCGTCTCACAGGCCACCACCCCCGACCAGCGGGTACTGGAAAGCACGCTCTCCACGCTGGTGGCCGATATCGAGGCCGCCGGGATGGAGCCGCCCGCGATCCTCTGCGTCGGCAAATCCGTGCTGATGCGTCAGGTGCTTGACTGGCAGGGGATGCTGCGGGGCGAGCCGCCCCGGAACCTCGATCCCCTCGGCCGCGGAAAGCCTGCCGAAGTCACGTAAGTGACAGGGTCATGCGTGCATAAATGAACCTTTTGTCATCTTGCCTGCCCCAAGGGCGGGCACTACGGCAGAGGGCATGAGCAGCACCACCTACATCCCCGACGATTCCCGCGCCCGGCGCAATGTCGTGATCCTCGTCATGGCGCAGGCCATCATGGGCGCGCAGATGCCGATGATCTTCACCATCGGCGGGCTGGCCGGGCAGTCGCTGGCCTCCAACCCCTGTTTCGCGACCCTGCCGATCACGATGATCGTTCTGGGCTCGATGCTGACCGCGACGCCAATCTCCGCGATCATGCAGAAATACGGGCGCAAGGCGGGCTTCTTCCTTGGCGCGGGCGGCGGGGTGCTGGGCTCTGTCATCGGGGCCTACGGGCTCTACTCCGGCTCCTTCGGCATCTACATCCTCGGCTCGCTCTTCACCGGCATCTACATGTCGGCGCAGGGCTTCTACCGCTTCGCCGCGACGGATACCGCCAGCGAGAGCTTCCGCCCCAAGGCGATCTCCTACGTGATGGCGGGCGGGCTGCTGGCCGCGATCATCGGGCCGCAACTGGTCAAGGTGACCTCCGAGGCGCTGGTGATCCCCTTCCTCGGCACCTACCTCGCCGTCATCGCGATCAACGTCTTCGGTTCGCTGCTCTTCACCTTCCTCGACATTCCCAAGCCGCCCAAGCCCGCCGCTGACGCCCCCGCGGGCCGGACCCGGCGCGAGCTTCTGGCCGAGCCAAAGATCGCCGTGGCGATCATCGTGGCCATGGTCTCCTACGCGCTGATGAACCTCGTCATGACCTCGACGCCGCTGGCCGTCGTGGGCTGCGGCTTCCAGCAGGGCGATGCGGCGAATGTGGTCTCCTCGCACGTTCTGGCGATGTATATCCCGTCGTTCTTCACCGGCCACCTGATCAACCGGTTCGGCGTGCGCAAGATCATGGCCAGCGGGCTCGTCATCCTCGCCGGGGCCGCCGTGGTGGCGCTGGAAGGGGTCGAGCTGGAGAACTTCTTCGGCGCGCTGATCCTGCTGGGCATCGGCTGGAACTTCGGCTTCATCGGCGCGACGACCATGCTGGCAGGCGCCTACAAGCCCGAGGAGCGTGGCCGGGTGCAGGGCCTCAACGACCTCATCGTCTTTGGCGGCGTGACGCTGGCGTCCTTCTCCTCCGGCGGGCTGATGAACTGCTCGGGCGGCTCGCCAGTGGACGGCTGGAACGCGGTCAACATGGCCATGGCGCCGATGCTGATGCTGGCGGGCGGCGCGCTGATCTGGCTGGCCTTCCGGCCCAAGTCGCTCTGAGGACGCGCCGGGGCGGTCTCCCCCGCCCTGCTCAGAAGGTCTTCTTGAACCCCACGTGGCTGGGCGCATAGCCCAGCCTCTCGTAGAACCGATGCGCGTCCTTGCGGGCGTTGTTCGAGGTGAACTGCACCAGCGCCGCGCCCGCCGCCCGGGCGCGCCGGTCCACGTCCTCCATCAGCGCCTGCCCCACCTTCTGCCCGCGCATCTTCGAGGCGACGCGCACCGCCTCCAGCTGGGCCCGGTCCGAGGCCATGAGCGAGAGGTTCGAGATGATGGTAAGCTGGTAGCAGGCGACGATCTCTCCCCCGCTCTCGCCCACGTAGACGCGGTTTCCGGGCTGCGCGAGGATCGCCTCGAAGGCCCGGGCATAGACCTCCGGCTCCGCATTCTCGCGCTGTGCGCCCAGCAGGTCCTCGGCAAGCAGCGCGACAATGGCGGGCACATCGGCGGCGGTGGCCTCGCGGAAGGTGACGGGGGGCGTGGTCATGGGCGGCGTCCTTCTGTGGTGGGCTATCGGTGGCACGGCGGCGCGGGGTTGTCACGCACTATACGGTGGCGAAGAGCCTGCGGCGTTGAAGATGCCCGGCAATAGCGCAGGCCCCTGCCGGACAGAGGGCCGCGCCCGTCCCGGGGCCGGAGGGCGTCTTGCAAAGGCTCCGGGGGAGCCTTTGAGCCCGCAGGGGGCGACAGCCCCGGGGGCGCACAGCGCGCCCGCTCAGGGGGCGGGACAGGCGCGGCCCGGACGCGAGGCGTCCGGGCGGGTATTCTCATCAGGGACGGAAAAGCCGCCAAAGGTTTCCCCGTGGCGGCTCTCTGGCTTGATCTCGTCGGGGCGCCCCGCCTCACGGCAGGTGGTAGAGCCACTCCCGCGTCTCGAACTTCTGCGCGGCCAGCTCCTCGGCCTTCGCGTATTCCTCCGGAGTGATCGCGCCCGTGCCGCCGCCATAGAGGTCGTGGAACGTCGCCTTCATCCGCTCGATCACCGCGCGCCGCTCCAGCCCGGTCTGACTGCGCACCGGGTCCACCCGCTTGGCCGCCGAGGTGATCCCCTTGTCCGAGATCTTCTCGCGCCCGATCCGCAGGACCTGCGTCATCACGTCGGCATCCATGTCATAGGCCATGGTCACGTGATGCAGCACCGTGCCCCCGGCATAGCGTTTCTGCGCCGCGCCGCCGATCTTGCCCTTGGAGGAGGTGATGTCGTTCAGGGGCTTGTAGACCGCGTCGATCCCCAGATCGTTCAGCGCCTTCAGCACCCATTGATCGAGGAAGGCATAGGAGGCCCCGAAATCCATGTCCGAGACCAGCTCCCCCGGCGCATAGAGCGAATAGGTGATGGTCGAGCCCGGCTCCACCAGCATGGCCCCGCCGCCGGTCACCCGGCGCACGATCCCGATGCCAAGCCGCGCGGCCGCCTCTTCGTCGACCTCGTTCTTCACCGACTGGAAGTTGCCGATCACCACCGCGGGCCGCTCCCATTCCCAGAAGCGCAGGGTCGGACCCCGCCGCCCGGCGGCGACCTCGCGGGCCAGCACGTCGTCGAGTGCCAGATGCATCGCCGGGCTCACCGCCTCGCTGTCGATCACCTGCCATTCGAAATCGCGCCACGACTTGCTGACGCCAAGCGCCCGGCGGACAGCGATGGCGATCGCATGGGCCGAGAAGCCCATCAGCGCCGCGCCGGGACGCAGGCCCCGCGTCACCGCCGCCTCGATCCCCTCGGGCGCGGTCTCGACCGGCAGACCGTTCAGCGCGGCGCGGATATCCTCCAGCGCCTCGGGCGGCTCGAGGAAGAAGTCCCCGGTGATCTGCACATCCGCCAGCTTGCCGTCGCGGACCTCCAGATCCGCCACCACCAGCTTGCCGCCATGAACCTTGTATTCGCCGTGCATTCGCCTGCTCCTTGTTCGTCTCGATGTCGATCTGCCGACCGGCCTGTGGCCAGCCAGCTGTCCGGCCCGCGCGCCGCCATCGGCGCATCCAGACCCATATGTCCCGCGTATCGCCGCCCCCTGCGCTACCAGCGCCCGGTGGCCACCCGCCACGCCAGCCCGGCGCGCTCCCGAAACGGCCGCTCGGCAATCGCGCCGGCGGCCACGTCCCCGGGCCGCGCGCGCACCTGCCGCAGGACCGCCTCCGCCGCGCCGACGCCCGCAAGCGCGGGGCGCGCCTCGGGCGAGACCTGCGCCCGCCCGGCCCGCGCCCGCTTCAATCGTTTCAGCCCTGTGTCGGCGAGATCACGCACCGCATGGGCCCGCCCGTCCGGCAGGGGCCGCTTGCCCGCCGCCTCAAGGTCCGGGATCGCCCGGAACCAGTTCGCCAGCCCGAGGGCAAAGCCCGCATCCCGCGCCACCGCCTCGTCCACCGGGCCAAGCGCCCGGGCGGCGACATAGGTCAGATGCCCGCTGGTCGCATCAAGGTAGCCGGTGAAGGCCGCGCCATCGGTGAAAGGCTCGCTTTCGATGTCCCACCGCCGCGCGGCGACCAGCCCGTCGAGCAGCCGCGCGCCCTCTGCATCCAGCACCAGCGCCAGCGGGGTCACCACCTCATGACGCCGCACGAACCCGCCCGAGGCGATCTCCTCCAGCGCGTCGCGCCACCATTGCAGACGCATCTCGGCGATCATCGGCTCCTTGGTCACCCAGGGCGCGCGACTGACCTCGATATTGAACGCATAGAGCGGGAAGAGCACGGCCCGCGCCGCCACCGGCGCGGCCATGGCCACGCGGAACCGCTCCGCGTCGCCCCGCTCCACCAGGGCGGCACAGGCGGTGAGGTCCTCGGAAAACCCGCGGGCCGGGTCGGGCTTGAGTTCTGACACGCGCGCGGACCTCCGGATGGCGCGCGCCGGCACGGAGGGCACCGGCGCCTACCGGTCAGATAGCCCCTGCGACGGGCGGGGAAAACCCCCGCCCCGCACAAGTCCCCCGCGCAGATCCACAGGAGAAGCCCCCCGCAGGCGCCACGCTCTACGGGCGGCTATTCTGCCGCCTGCACCGCCGCGCAATCGCGCATCAGCTTCCAGCGCACCGCATCCAGCAGCGCCTCGAAGGAGGCATCGACGATATTGGCCGAGACGCCCACGGTCGACCACCGCCGCCCCGCGCCATCCTCGCTGTCGATGATGACCCGTGTCACGGCCTCGGTCCCGCCCTGGGTGATGCGCACCTTGAAGTCCACGAGCCGCATGTCGTCGATCACCGCCTGGTAGCGGCCCAGGTCCTTCGACAGCGCCTTGGAGAGCGCGTTGACCGGGCCCCGGTCGGTGCCCATCTCGTCGAGGCTCTCGGAGACCGAGAGCAGTTTCTCCCCGTCGATCCAGACCACCACGACCGCCTCGGAGAGCGTCACCACACGCCCCTTCGCGTCGCGCCGCCGCTCCACGGTCACCTTGTAGCGCTCCACGTCGAAGAAGGCGGGCGCCTGCCCCAGCTCGCCCCGCGCCAGCAGCTCGAAACTCGCCTGCGCGCTGTCGTAGGTATAGCCCTGGTCCTCGCGCGCCTTCACCTCGGTCAGGATCCGCCCGAGCGCCGGGTCGCCCTTCTCCACCACGATGCCCGCATCGGCCAGCCGGGCGCGCAGGTTGCTCTGCCCGGCCTGGTTCGACATCGGGATGATGCGCTCGTTGCCCACCAGCCCCGGGTCGATATGTTCGTAGGTCGAGGGGTCCTTGATGATCGCGCTCGCATGGAGCCCCGCCTTGTGGGCAAAGGCCGAGGAGCCGACAAAGGGCGCCTGTTTCACCGGCACGCGGTTCAGGATGTCATCCAGCTGCCGCGACAGCAGCGTCAGCCCCTGCAGCGCCGCGCGGCTGACCCCGGTCTCGAAGCGGCTGGCATAGGGCTCCTTCAGCGCCAGCGTGGCGATCAGCGTCACGAGGTTGGCATTGCCACAGCGCTCGCCCAAGCCGTTCAGCGTGCCCTGGATCTGGCGCGCGCCCGCATCCACCGCCGCCAGCGACCCCGCCACCGCATTGGCGGTGTCATTGTGGGTGTGGATGCCCAGCCGATCGCCGGGAATGCCAGCTGCGATCACCTCCGCCACGATCTGCCCGATCTCCGCGGGCAGCGTGCCGCCATTGGTGTCGCACAACACGATCCACCGCGCGCCCGCCGCTTCCGCCGCCTGCAGGCAGGTCAGCGCATAGGCCCGGTTGGCCTTCCAGCCGTCAAAGAAATGCTCCGCGTCGAACAGCGCCTCGCGCCCCTGCGCCACGATATGCGCGATCGAGGCGCGGATGTTCTCGACGTTCTCCTCCAGCGCGATCCCCAGCGCCGCGGTGACGTGGAAATCATGGGTCTTGCCCACGAGACAGACCGAACCCGTGCCCGCGTTCATCACCGCCGCCAGCACCTCGTCATTGGCGGCGGAGCGCCCGGCCCGCTTGGTCATGCCGAAGGCGGTCATCCGCGCCCGGGTCTGGGGCGCCACGTCGAAAAACGCGCTGTCGGTCGGGTTCGCCCCGGGCCAGCCGCCCTCGATGTAATCCACCCCCAGCCGGTCCAGCGCCTCGGCGATGCGGATCTTCTCCGCCGTCGAGAACTGCACCCCCTGCGTCTGCTGTCCATCCCGCAGCGTCGTATCGTAAAGCCAGAGCCTCTCCCGCATCACGCGCCCCTCCCATCCACTGTTTCAAAATATCCTCGGGGGGAATTGGACCGCAGCGCGGTCCAAGGGGGGCAGACAGCCCCCCGCCCCGCCCGCCGCAGGCGCATCCCCCCGGCCATGATCAAAGGCCGTCCAGCTTGGCCGGATCGAAGCCCGCCCCGGGCACCAGCTCGACACCCGCCTTGGACATGCGCACCTCGACCCCCGCCGCGATCAGCGCCGCCTTGAGCGCATCGACAGGGGCGAAGTCCTTCGTCTCCATCGCGGTTGCCCGCAGCCCCGCCAGTTTCTCGGCCAGCCCCGAAAGGTCCGCCGCCGGCAGCGCGGCCCACGCGCCGATCTCCGGCAGCAGCAGGCCCATCAATTGCGCCGATCCCTTCAGAACCGCCGCCTCGCCAGCGCCCGCCAGCCGATGCAGCACCGCGATGGCGCCCGCCGTGTTCAGATCATCCGCAAGCGCCGCGATCACCTCATCGGACGGCGCCGCCGCCTCGACGCTGTCGACCATGGCATGCCACTTGCGCAGCACCGCCTCGGCCTCGCCCGCCTTCTTCGCGGTCCAGTCCATCGGCTTGCCGTAATGCGTCCCCAGGAACACAAACCGGATCACCTCGCCCGGCACGCCCTGCTCCAGCAGATCGCGCACCGTAAAGAAGTTGCCCAGCGACTTGGACATCTTCTTGCCCTCGACCTGCAGCATCTCGTTGTGCAGCCAGTAGCGCGCGAACTGCCCCTCCGGGTGGGCGCAGCAGCTCTGCGCGATCTCGTTCTCGTGGTGCGGGAACTGCAGGTCGTTACCGCCGCCATGGATGTCGAACGAAGCCCCCAGCAGCTCATAGCTCATGGCCGAGCATTCGATGTGCCAGCCCGGACGGCCGCGGCCCCAGGGGCTGTCCCAGCCCGGCAGGTCATCGGTCGAGGGCTTCCAGAGCACGAAATCCATCGGGTTGCGCTTGTAGGGCGCGACCTCGACCCGGGCGCCCGCGATCATGTCGTCCACCGACCGGCCCGAGAGCGCGCCATAGGCGGTGTAGCTCTCCACCGAGAAGAGCACATGCCCCTCGGCGGCATAGGCGTGGCCCTTCTCGATCAGATCCGCGATCATCGCGATCATCTGGCCGATGAAGGCGGTGGCGCGGGGCTCCTGCGTGGGCCGCAGGGTGCCGAGTTCGTCCATGTCCTGATGATACCAGGAGATCGTCTCCTCGGTCCGCTCGGCGATCAGCTCTTCCAGCGTGCCGGGCGCGCCCGCTTCCTTGCGCGCAAGGGCGGTGGCGTTGATCTTGTCGTCCACGTCGGTGAAGTTGCGCACGTAGGTGACGTGGTCTTCGCCGTAGACATGGCGCAGCAGCCGGAACAGCGTGTCGAAGACCACCACGGGCCGCGCATTGCCGAGGTGCGCCCGGTCATAGACCGTCGGCCCGCAGACATACATGCGGACATTCTCCGGGTCGATCGGGACGAAGTCCTCCTTCGCCCGCGACTTGGAATTGTGCAGCCGGATCTGGGTCTCGGACATAGGATCTCACTCCTCAGCGCCACTCGCGCCGCGGGCTCGTCAGGATCGTTGGGAAGGGGAACGATGCGTTGGCCCGCGTGACGATGTCAGCAGGTAATAATGCAGCAGATGATGATGCGGGCGTCGTTCATGGTTCCGGGGCTTAGCCCATTGCACCCCGTCTGCCAAGTCCCTATGTCCCCACCACCCCCGGAAGGACCCTGCCTGCAGCGCATGAGCCCTCCCCCGCCGAGAGCGAAAATAGGCGCATTTTTCAGGGAACGGGGTGCTTGACACAGAAGTCCACGCTGCCTAACTCTCCGCCATTAGCACTCGCCACCGGTGAGTGATAACGACCGAAGGGGCCCTGCCCTGGCCGGTCAAGGGAGTAACCTGTGAGCCAAGGAGCCTCAGAGATGGCATTCAAACCGCTTCATGACCGTGTGGTGGTCAAGCGCGTCGAAAGCGAAGCTAAAACCGCCGGCGGCCTGATCATCCCCGACAGCGCGAAAGAGAAACCCGCAGAAGGCGAAATCATCGCCGTGGGTGAAGGCGCGCGCAAGGACAGCGGCGAACTAATCGCAATGTCCGTGAAGGAAGGCGACAAGGTCCTGTTCGGCAAATGGTCGGGCACCGAGATCACGCTGGACGGTCAGGAACTGCTGATCATGAAGGAAAGCGACATCCTGGGCATCATCGCCTGATATCGCCTTTTCCCCATCCACCCCATTTTGAGGAGTGAGCCATATGGCTAAGGAAGTGAAATTCGACACGGACGCCCGGAACAAGATGCTCAAGGGCGTCAACATCCTGGCAGACGCCGTGAAAGTGACCCTCGGCCCCAAAGGCCGTAACGTTGTTCTGGACAAGTCCTTCGGCGCCCCGCGCATCACCAAGGACGGTGTCTCGGTCGCCAAGGAAATCGAACTGGAAGACAAGTTCGAGAACATGGGCGCCCAGATGGTGAAGGAAGTTGCTTCCCGCACCAACGACGAAGCCGGCGACGGCACCACCACCGCAACCGTGCTGGCGCAAGCCATCGTCAAAGAGGGCATGAAAGCTGTCGCAGCTGGCATGAACCCGATGGACCTGAAGCGCGGCATCGACATGGCAACCGCCAAGGTCGTTGAAGCCATCAAGGCCGCTGCACGTCCCGTGAACGACTCCTCGGAAGTCGCTCAGGTCGGCACCATCTCCGCGAACGGCGAAGCCGAAATCGGCCGTCAGATCGCTGATGCGATGCAGAAAGTCGGCAACGAAGGCGTCATCACCGTCGAAGAGAACAAAGGCCTCGAGACCGAGACCGACGTCGTCGAAGGTATGCAGTTCGACCGCGGCTACCTGTCGCCCTACTTCGTCACCAACCCCGACAAGATGGTCGCGGAGCTGGATGACTGCATGATCCTGCTGCACGAGAAGAAACTCTCGTCGCTGCAGCCGCTGGTTCCCCTGCTGGAGCAAGTGATCCAATCGCAGAAGCCGCTGCTGATCATCGCGGAAGACGTCGAAGGCGAAGCGCTCGCGACCCTCGTGGTCAACAAGCTGCGCGGCGGCCTGAAGATCGCAGCCGTGAAAGCACCGGGCTTCGGCGATCGCCGCAAGGCCATGCTGCAGGACATCGCGATCCTGACCGGCGGCCAGGTGATCTCGGAAGACCTCGGCATGAAGCTCGAGTCCGTCACCATGGACATGCTCGGCACTGCCAAGACGATCACCATCACCAAGGACGAAACCACCATCGTGGACGGCCATGGCGAGAAAGCCGAGATCGAGGCACGCGTTTCGCAGATCCGTACGCAGATCGAAGAGACCACCTCGGACTACGACCGTGAAAAGCTGCAAGAGCGCGTTGCCAAACTGGCCGGCGGTGTTGCTGTCATCCGCGTCGGCGGCCTGACCGAAGTCGAAGTGAAAGAGCGCAAGGACCGCGTCGATGACGCTCTGAACGCAACCCGCGCTGCCGTTCAGGAAGGCATCGTGGTCGGCGGTGGCGTTGCCCTGGTTCAGGGTGCCAAGTCGCTGGAAGGCGTCGAAGGCGCGAACGCTGATCAGAACGCCGGTGTGGCCATCGTGCGCAAGGCGCTCGAAGCTCCGCTGCGTCAGATCGCACAGAACGCCGGTGTCGACGGTTCCGTCGTGGCTGGCAAGGTCCGTGAATCCGACGACCTGAAGTTCGGCTACAACGCTCAGACCGACGAATATGGCGACATGTTCAAGTTCGGCGTGATCGACCCCGCCAAAGTGGTCCGTACCGCTCTGGAAGACGCAGCCTCGGTTGCCGGTCTGCTGATCACCACCGAAGCCATGGTTGCCGACAAGCCCGAGCCGAAAGGCGCAGGCGGCGGCATGCCCGACATGGGCGGCATGGGCGGCATGGGCGGCATGATGTAATCTGCCGATCCTACCGGATTGGGAAAGGGGTCCTTCGGGGCCCCTTTCTTTTTGCCCGCCCCTAATCTGACGGGGACGCCGCCTCCCGGGCGCGGCTTCGATACCTCCCTGCATACCGGCCGGTCGCGCTTCCGGCCCGGGGCCAACTCCGGGGCCTGATCCGGGGCCTGATCCGGGGCACGCCGCGATGCACCGTCGTGGCGCGCGCCCTTCGCCACTGAGGACTGTCGCCACGTCACCCCCCCCCTCCGCGTCTCCGCGCCCACGGCCCCGTCCGGCGCCCTGCCAAGTGTTGCTGCGCAGGCGATGACGCCCGTCCGCCCGCGCCTCCCCCCACCCGGGCCGCGCAGCCCCATCCGACCGGAAAGTGTCGTCCTACCAACAATTTGCTTGCATCGCGCCGCGATGCGGCGACACTGTCACGACATCGTCACATCCCCATTTCCGGCGTACCCGACCTGTCCATGCTTCTCAGATTTGTCCTTCCCGAAGACCGTGACGCGATCAGCGAGGTGCTGAGCGAAGCCTTCAAGCGCGACACCGAGGCACAGCTTGTCACCACCCTGCGCAACAGCGGGGATATGGCGCTGGAACTGGTGGCCGTGGTGGATCACAAGATCGTCGGCTACGTGGGCTTTGCCCGGCATTACCAGCCGCGCGGCTGGTACTCGCTCTCGCCCGTGGCCGTCCGCCCCCGCTACCAGCGGCGCGGCATCGGGGCCGAGCTGATCCGCTACGGGCTCGACTATGCCCGGCAGGCGCGCACGCCCGCCGTGACTGTGCTGGGGGATCTGGCCTACTACCGGCGCTTCGGCTTCACCAACAAGGCGGCAGAGAACCTCTCGACCCCCTTCCCGCCGGAGCACACCGGCCTCTACCCGATCGCCCCCGGCACCGCGGGCCTGAAGGCAGAGCTGATCTACGCCGACGCCTTCACCCGCTTCTGAGGCTTCCGCCCGGCGCCGTCTGCGCCTATGAGGCGGATATGTCTGCTGCCCCTGCCCTTCCCCCGCTTGCGCCCTTCCACATCACGGGGGCCGAGATCCTGCATCCCGCCGGTGCAGGCACCGCCCCGCTGGGGATCAGCGGCGAGTGTCTCGTCGCGGGCACCCCGGGCCGGGCGGTCAACCTTGCGGGCTGGTGCGTGCTGCCGGGGATCGTCGATCCCCATGGCGACGGCTTCGAACGGCACCTCGCCCCGCGGCGCGGCGCTCTGCGAGACGTGGACTCGGGCCTCTATGCCGCAGAGGCGGAGCTGGCCGCGAACGGGATCACCACGGCCACGCTGGCGCAGTTCTGGAGCTGGGAAGGCGGCATGCGCAGCCCCGAGTTCGCCTGCGCCATGCTGGAGGCGCTGGAACGCGTCCGCCCGCAGGTGGCCACCGACCTGCGCGCGCAGCTGCGGCTGGAGGTCGGGCTGGTGGAGGATTACCCGCGTGTGCTCGAAATCGTCCGGCAACACGGGGTGCGCTACCTCGTCTTCAACGACCACCTGCCCCACGCGGCACTGGAGAAGGGCAAGCGCCCGCCCCGCCTGACCGGGCAGGCCCTGAAAAGCGGCCGCTCGCCCGAGGCACACCTTGCGCTGATGCAAAGGCTGCACGAGGGCCGCGCCCAGTGGCCCGCCGCCCTTGCCCCCCTGATCGACGCGCTGACCGACGAGGGCGTGGCGCTTGGCAGCCACGACGATGCCACCACCGCGGACCGCGACGTCTGGGCCGCGCGCGGCGTGGCCATCTCGGAGTTCCCCGAAACCCGCGAGGCCGCGCTTGCCGCGCAGGGCCCCGTCGTCATGGGCGCGCCCAACGTGGTGCGCGGCGGCAGCCATGCCGGCAAGATCAGCGCCGCCGACCTCGTGGCCGAAGGGCTGGTGAGCGCGCTTGCCTCCGACTACCACTACCCCGCCCCACGACAGGCCGCCCTCGCCCTCGCGCCCCGGATGGGGCTGGCGGCGGCATGGGCGCTCGTCTCCTCGGAGCCCGCGCAGATGCTGGGCCTCACGGATCGCGGCACGCTGGCCCCCGGCCTGCGCGCCGACCTCACCGTGATCGACCGCGAGACAGGCCGCGTCGGCGCGACCCTCGCGGCGGGGCGGATCACCTACCTCGCCGGGGCCGCGCCTGCCTTCCTCGCCTAGCGGGTCGCCATCGCCCTGACCCGCTCGTGGCAATGGCAGGTGGTGAGGTGATCGTTCACCATCCCCACCGCCTCCATGAAGGCATAGACGATCGTCGGCCCGACAAAGCGGAAGCCCGCCTTGCGCAGGTCCTTGGAAATCTGCACCGACAGCGGCGTCTGGGTCGGCACCTCTGCATGGGTGGCATAGCCCGGCTGAAGCGGCGCACCCTCCACGTAGCGCCACAGGAACTGATCGAAGCCCTCGCGGCCCGCGATCTCGCAATAGGCCTGCGCATTGCCGATGGTGGCCTCGATCTTGCCGCGGTGGCGGATGATGCCCGGATTGCCCAGCAGGCGGACCACATCCTCCTCGCCCCAGCCCGCGATCACCTCGGGGGCGAAGCCGGCGAAGGCCTCGCGGAAGGCGTCGCGCTTGCGCAGGATGGTGATCCAGCTCAGGCCCGCCTGGAACCCGTCGAGGATCAGCTTCTCCCAGAGCGCCCGGGCGTCCCATTCCGGCACGCCCCATTCCTCGTCGTGGTAGGCCTGATAGATCGGATCCTGCCCCACCCAGGCACAGCGCGGCAAATCGGGGATCTGGGACATGTGGGGCCCTCCGTCAGGGAAAATTAAGCAATCGGCCGCAGGATGCGCCCGTTACAGATGTGCCGGAAAAACGCGGGCGGGGCCAGATCATGCAGGCAGGCGGACGGGACCTGAGGGATATTCCAGCAGCAGCGCGCGATCCGCTGTCCGCCGCAATCGGCGGGCGCGACGCCGAAACGCTGGAACTTGTCCGCCGCGCCGTGGCCGCCCGGGATGTGCTGCTGGCCTTCCAGCCCGTGGTGGATGCCCGCGATCCGCGCCGAGTGGCCTTCTACGAGGGGCTGATCCGCATTCTCGACCCCGAGGGGCGGCCGGTGCCCGCGGGCGATTTCCTCCCCGCGGTGGAGGCGACGCCGACGGGGCGGGAGATCGACTGCCTCGCCCTCGAGATGGGGCTGGAGGTGCTGGCGCGTCAGCCCGATATCCGGCTCTCCATCAACATGTCCGCCCGCTCCATCGGTTACCGCCGCTGGCTGCGGGTGCTGCGCGCCGGACTGATGCGGGACGAAACCGTGGGCCCGCGCCTGATCCTCGAAATAAGCGAACCCTCGGCGATGCAGGTCCCGGAACTGGTGACCGCCTTCATGGCCGATCTCCAGCGGCAGGGGATCAGTTTTGCGCTGGATGATTTCGGCACCGGGGTGACCGTGCTGCGCTACTTCCGCGATTTCCTCTTCGACATCGCCAAGATCGACGGCGCCTTCGTGCGCGGCGTGTCCCGGAACCCCGACAATCAGGCGCTCGTGGGCGCGCTGATCGACGTGGCGCGGCAGTTCGACATGTTCACGGTCGCCGAGGCGGTGGAGCGCGCCGCCGATGCGGCCTGGCTGACGCAGGCCGGGGTCGATTGCCTGCAGGGATATTACTTCGGCGCGCCCACGGTGCATCCGCCCTGGCACGCCCCCGCCGCGCGCACGGGGACATAGCGGCCAGTTGCGCAAGGCCCGGCGTCCATCCGGCTCTCCGGATGACACGGCGACCTCGGCGGCACTTCCTGCACCGAAATCCCCCCACCCGTGCCGCATGGCAGGACCGCACAGCAGGACCACCTGGCAGGGTCGCCAACCTAGACCGGCCATCCCGCCCCCGTCACCGCCCGTTGGTCGCGGTAGACCCGCATGGGATCGGCCGCCCCGCCGAAACCGCCAGAACCGGCACAAGTTCGCGCATGGCGGGAGCCATGCACAGGGCACAATCCATACCCTTCCGTAGCGACCGGCTTGCCCCCTCACCGCGCCCACCTTCGGAAAACCGCACCAAATCCCCTTATTTCAATGGCTTGCGCTCCCAAAACCCGCTCCCGCGCCGCCGAAAGCTCTGCACTGCGGCAAAACGCTCTGCTGCGACGCGGCCATTGTGACCTTGCGGCAGATGCACTACTCCTTGGGACAGCCGCGGGGTGGTCCGACCCGGCGTTGGCCGGACCGGGCCTTCCGCACCCAAAAGTGGAGGACCACATCATGACCAATGTCGTTATCGCCTCGGCGGGCCGTACCCCCGTCGGTTCCTTCCTCGGCTCCTTTGCCAATACGCCGGCCCATGACCTTGGCTCGGCCGTGCTCAAAGGCATCGTGGAACGCGCCGGGATCGAACCGGGCGAAGTCTCCGAGACGATCCTCGGCCAGGTGCTGACCGCCGGTCAGGGCCAGAACCCGGCCCGTCAGGCCCATATCAACGCCGGCCTGCCGATCGAAAGCGCCGCCTGGAGCATCAACCAGGTCTGCGGTTCGGGCCTGCGGGCTGTGGCGCTCGGCGCCCAGCACGTCATGCTGGGCGATGCGGATATCGTGGCCGCGGGCGGTCAGGAAAACATGTCGCTTTCGCCCCATGTCAGCCACCTGCGCGCCGGTCACAAGATGGGCGACGTCAAGTACATCGATTCGATGATCAAGGACGGTCTCTGGGATGCCTTCAACGGCTACCACATGGGCCAGACCGCCGAGAACGTCGCCGAGAAGTGGCAGATTTCCCGCGAGCAGCAGGATGAATTCGCCGTCGCCTCGCAGAACAAGGCCGAAGCCGCCCAGAAGGCCGGCCGGTTCGTGGATGAGATCATCCCCTTCACCGTGAAGGGCCGCAAGGGCGACACGGTGGTCGATGCCGACGAATACATCCGTCACGGTGCCACCATCGAGGCGATGCAGAAACTGCGCCCCGCCTTCACCAAGGATGGCTCGGTCACCGCGGCAAACGCCTCGGGCATCAACGACGGCGCTGCCGGCGTGCTGCTGATGAGCGCCGAGAACGCCGAGAAGCGCGGCATCACCCCGCTGGCGCGGATCGTCTCCTATGCCACCGCCGGGCTCGACCCGTCGATCATGGGCGTTGGGCCGATCTACGCATCGCGCAAGGCGCTGGAAAAAGCCGGCTGGAAGCCCGAGGATCTCGACCTCGTGGAAGCCAACGAGGCCTTCGCCGCGCAGGCCTGCGCCGTGAACAAGGACATGGGCTGGGATCCGGCCATCGTGAACGTGAACGGCGGCGCCATCGCCATCGGTCACCCGATCGGTGCCTCGGGCTGCCGCGTCCTGAACACCCTGCTCTTCGAGATGCAGCGCCGCGACGCCAAGAAAGGCCTCGCCACGCTCTGCATCGGCGGCGGCATGGGTGTTGCCATGTGCCTCGAACGTCCCTGACCCAAGTGCACGACGGGGGGCCCTGCCCCTCGTCATTCCCCTGTCATCTCAACGCTCTAGGGCAAGGATGACGGGGCTTGGCCTTCGCCGGGCGGCAGACCGCCGCCCTGCGACAAAAGCCACAGCGCAATAATATTGCGCACGAAGAAGTTAATGAGTAACAGAGTTACAAGAACAATTCCCAACGGAGGAGAGAATCATGGCTCGCACAGCATTGGTCACCGGCGGATCGCGCGGGATTGGCGCAGCTATTTCGAAGGCGCTGAAGGCCAAAGGCTATAACGTCGCCGCAACCTACGCAGGCAACGACGAGGCCGCAGCCAAGTTCACCGAGGAAACCGGCATCCAGACCTACAAGTGGAACGCCGCGGACTACGAGGCCTCGAAGGCCGGAATCGAGAAGGTCGAGGCAGAGTTGGGGCCGCTCGACGTGATCGTCGCCAACGCGGGCATCACCCGCGACGCACCGTTCCACAAGATGACCCCGCAGCAGTGGCAGGAGGTCATCGACACCAACCTGACCGGCGTCTTCAACACCGTGCACCCGGCCTGGCCCGGCATGCGCGAGCGCAAGTTCGGCCGCATCATCGTGATCTCCTCGATCAACGGTCAGAAGGGCCAGTTCGGCCAGGTGAACTATGCCGCCACCAAGGCGGGCGACCTCGGCATCGTGAAGTCGCTGGCGCAGGAAGGCGCGCGGTTCAACATCACCGCCAACGCGATCTGCCCGGGCTACATCGGCACCGACATGGTCATGGCCGTGCCCGAGAAGGTGCGCGAGGCGATCATCGGCCAGATCCCCGTGGGCCGTCTGGGCGAACCGGAAGAGATCGCGCGCTGCGTGGCCTTCCTGGCCGACGACGAGGCAGGCTTCATCACCGGCTCGACCATCTCTGCCAACGGTGGCCAGTTCTTCGTCTGATCCCGCCGGGACGACGCAGTCTTGCAGGGGCCGGTCCAAGGACCGGCCCTTTCGCGTTCCGGCCTCTGCGGCCCTGCCCCGGTGTTGCCGTCTGTGCGGGCCCCGATCCAAATCCCCGCCCGTCTCAGCCACAGTCGGCGCCCCTGCCCTGCGCGCCCCCCAGAAACGCAACGGGCCACCCCCGATGGGTGGCCCTGTTCCGGTCTCCGACCGCTTTGTCTGCGTCTTCTTCATGGCGCCCGGCGATAGGCCCTGTGGCGCTGTCCTGCGGCCCCGGGGCCGCCCCTCATGCTGTCGGGTGCCAGGGCCGAGAGGGATCGGCCCTGGCAGGGTCCAAAATCATTCTGGTCCGGCCCCGCCCGCATCCTGCAGGCGGTGACCCCGGCGCGCGTCAAACTGACCCTGCCGCCCCGCTTGGCGGCTGTCACCGATACCTGGCGCGCTTCGGCTGGATGGCGGCGTTACTGCACGCTGTCGAGCCGGCTAATCTCTTCCTTCAGGCGGAGTTTCTGCTTCTTGAGCTGAGCAATCTCCAGACTGGAGACGCTCGGAGACCGCTGTGCCGTTTCCACCGCGGCCGAGAGGGATGCGTGTTTTTTCTTCAGTTCTTCCACGTGGGAACTCAAGTTCATGGACTTACTCCTCTCAGTTTGTCAGTCACATTGGACAGGTGTTCATTGCAGCACAGTTTTACAATTCTGTCACGCTGCACACGCGAAACTTTGCGTATCGTTTCTTAACCAGAGGTTTAGCCGACAGGGTCTTTCTTGGGGCCGCCGTCGAACGGCAGAATCGCGCCTGTCTTGAGGATCGCTTCAGCGAGGTCAGAATAGTCCGGGCGGTCCTGCCCATGCTCTGCGCCGCTGTGCAGCAGCAGCCCGGCATGGAGCCGGAAGGCCGCCCGCCCGTTCTTGCGGGCCCGGATCAGGAAAAGCTGGCTCTCGCGGCCCTCGCGGGGCAGCAGCGGCTTGAGTTCGATCGAGCCGAGGTGGGCGGTGAAGCCCGCGAGGATCTCGGGCAGGCGCTCGACCCGCTGGATGAAGGTGACCGTGCCGCCCGGGGCGCAGCGCCGGGCAGCGGCGGCGACCCAGGCCGCCATCGGCGTCTCCTCGCCCATGGCGGCTTCCCGCGCGGGCACGGTGGCCCGGGTCGAGGCGTCGCGGCGGAAGTAGGGCGGATTGGCGATGACGTGATCGAACTGGCGCTGTCGCAGGGCGTCGGGCATCCGGGTCAGGTCGCCGGTGACCACCTCCATCTCCAGCCCGTTCTCCGCCGCGTTGCGGGCCGCGAGCGCGGCGTGGTCCGCCTGCCGCTCCAGCCCCGCAAGGCGCAGCCCCGGCACCCGCCATCCGGCACAGAGCGCAGCCGTGCCGACGCCGCAGCCAAGGTCGAGCAGGCTCTGCCCCGGCTTCGCGGGCACGGAGGCCGCCAGCAGCACCGGATCGACGCCCGCGCGGTAGCCCCGGCGCGGCTGGCTGATCCAGAGCGCCCCGCGGTCAGATCCGCGCAGGAACCGGTCGCGGGTCAGCTCCGCGCCGTCATCCATCGAGGGAAATGCCGTTGTCCGTCAGAACCTTGCTGGCCTCATCGTGATCCGCTTCCGGCACCATCAGGCGGCGCGGGAGAACCCCGATAGATCCATCTAGCACGCTCATATTTACGTCCAACTCGAAGCAGTCTATACCCTCGCCCTGAAGCAGGGCCTTGGCGAAGGCGATCACCGTTGGGTCGGTCGTGCGCAGCAGCTGTTTCATACCGGGGACTTAAGGGCAGGATCGACCCGTTGTCGAGACCTGTGACGTAGAGAGTGATGGGCTTGGATCACGCCGCCACCAAACCGCATGATGCGCTTGCCGCCATTCTGGCCAGCGACATGGACGCCGTCAACACGCTGATCCGGGAGCGCATGGCCTCGCGCCATGCTCCGCGCATTCCCGAGGTTACCGCGCATCTGGTGGATGCCGGTGGCAAGCGGCTGCGGCCCATGCTGACGCTCGCCGCGGCCAACCTCTGCGGCTATGCTGGCGGCTATCATGTCTGGCTGGCGGCCACGGTGGAGTTCATCCACACCGCCACCCTGCTGCATGACGACGTGGTGGACGAGAGCCAGCAGCGCCGGGGCCGTCCCACGGCGAACCTGCTCTGGGACAACCAGTCGTCCGTCCTCGTGGGCGACTACCTCTTTGCCCGCGCCTTCCAGCTGATGGTCGAACCCGGCAACCTGCGGGTGCTGGAGATCCTCTCCAACGCGGCGGCCACGATCGCCGAGGGCGAGGTGCTGCAGCTGACCGCGGCGCAGGATCTCTCGACCACCGAGGACATCTATACCCAGATCGTGCGCGGCAAGACCGCGGCGCTCTTCTCGGCCGCCACCGAATCCGGTGCCGTGCTGGCCGAGGCGCCCGCCGAACATGTGACCGCCCTGCGCGACTACGGCGATGCGCTCGGCATCGCGTTCCAGATCGCGGATGACCTGCTGGATTACGGCGGGGACAGTGCCGCCACCGGCAAGAACGTGGGCGACGACTTCCGCGAACGCAAGGTGACCCTGCCGGTGATCCGGGCCTATGCGGCCTCGGACGCGGAGGAGCGCGCCTTCTGGACCCGCACCATCGCGAAGGGCAACCAGCAGGACGGCGACCTCGACGAGGCGCTGCGGATCATGGCCAAGTATGATGCACTCGGCACCACGCGCCAGACCGCGCTCGACTGGTCGGACCGGGCCCGCTCCGCGCTCGACGCCCTGCCCCAGAGCGAGATGCGCGACATCCTGTCTGACCTTGCCGCCTACGTGGTCGCGCGCCTGCGCTGATCCTGCGGACAACGGACACCAAAGGGCGCCCTCGGACGAGCGGCGCCTTTTTCGTGTCCGCGCGGCACCTGGCTGACCGACCCGATGTGAGGTGGTCCCTGCCGCCTCGCACCGTCCGGACCGGATCGGGCGCGTGTCGCTCGCCCCGTTGCGCAGCCTTCGCGGGCAGCGCTGAAAAGTCTAGAAACAAGACTTTTCGCAAGAATTTTCCTTAAAATTCTTGGCCGCGGGGGGATGGGGACGCGACCGTCGCCAGGGACGTGGGGATGCAGGCCGCGGTGGGGGCTGTCTGCCCCCGGGCCTGCGGCCCTCCCCCGAGGATATTTCGGAACAGTGGATGGGGTCAGAACAGCCGGTCGATGTCCTTCAGCGCCGTCTCCGTGCCCCAGGGCGCGTTGATCACGAACATGCCCGAGCCCACCATGCGGTGCCCCTCGCGCACCGGGGGGAAGCGGACCTCGTGGCGGATCGCGCCGGGGAAGTTTTGCGCCTCGATCGCGCGCAGCATCGGCAGGTGGACCGCGTCGCGCAGGATCGGGTACCAGAGCAGCACCACGCCCACGTTCCAGATCCGGTGCAGCTTGGACAGGAAGAAGGGCAGGCTGGTGTAATCCGACTTCACCTCCCAGCTGGGGTCGATCAGCAGCAGGCCACGGCGGGGCTCCGGCGGGGCGACGGACAGCGCCATCTCGAAGCCGTCCTGCCGGTGCAGCTTGGCCCCCCTGCCCTTCATGGCGGTGCGCAGGGCCTCGAACTCCTGCGGGTGCAGCTCTGCCAGGTGCATCCGGTCGTCCGGGCGCAGGAATTCCGCCGCGATCCGGGGCGAACCGGGATAGGCCTGCGGCCCTTCGGCGCTGCGGACCGCGGCGAGCGCGCGCAGGTAGGGATGGCTGGCGGGCAGTTTTTCGAGCAGACGGCCCACGCCCTGCGCGGCCTCGCCGGTCTTCAGCGCCTCGGCCCCGTCGAGCCGGTAAAGCGCCCGGCCGGAATGGGTTTCCATATAGCTCAGCGGTTTGTCCTTCGCGCAGAGATAGGACAGCACCGACGCCAGCAGGGCGTGCTTGTGAACGTCTGCGGGATTGCCCGCGTGATAGGCGTGTTGGTACGACAGCATGGCGCTCTCATATCCGTGTTCGCAGAAAAGCGGAATAGCGCCCATCGCCCCCGGCATGGCCCTTTTCCTGCGCAGAGCCTTTTCCTATAAGGGCCCACGGCCCCTCGCTCGGCAGAGTCGCGGGGGCTTGGGGTTATGCGGGACAGCAGCAGGACATCATGGGAATTTTTGACACGATGCCGGGGCTCTTTTCGTCGGACATGGCGATTGACCTCGGAACCGCCAACACGCTTGTTTATGTGAAAGGCCGGGGTGTCATCCTCTCGGAACCTTCGGTGGTGGCCTACCACGTCAAGGACGGCGTCAAGAAAGTGCTTGCCGTGGGCGAGGACGCGAAGCTGATGCTGGGCCGGACGCCCGGTTCGATCGAGGCGATCCGCCCGATGCGCGAAGGCGTCATCGCGGACTTCGACGTGGCGGAGGAAATGATCAAGCATTTCATCCGCAAAGTGCACAAGCGCTCGACCTTCTCGAAGCCGAAGATCATCGTCTGCGTGCCCCATGGCGCCACGCCGGTCGAGAAACGTGCGATCCGCCAATCGGTGCTTTCCGCCGGCGCACGCCGCGCGGGCCTGATCGCCGAGCCGATCGCCGCGGCCATCGGGGCCGGCATGCCGATCACCGATCCCACCGGCAACATGGTCGTCGACATCGGCGGCGGCACCACCGAAGTGGCCGTTCTGTCGCTGGGCGATATCGTCTATGCCCGGTCGGTCCGCGTCGGCGGTGACCGGATGGACGAGGCGATCATCTCCTACCTGCGGCGCCAGCAGAACCTTCTGGTGGGCGAATCGACCGCCGAGCGCATCAAGACCTCCATCGGGACCGCCCGGATGCCCGACGACGGGCGCGGCGCCTCGCTGATCATCCGCGGCCGCGACCTGCTGAACGGCGTGCCCAAGGAAACCGAGATCACCCAGGCCCAGGTGGCCGAGGCGCTGAGCGAACCGGTGCAGCAGATCTGCGAAGCGGTGATGACCGCGCTGGAAGCCACGCCCCCGGATCTGGCGGCAGACATCGTCGACCGCGGCGTCATGCTGACCGGCGGCGGTGCCCTGCTGGGCGATCTGGACCTGGCCCTGCGCGAGCAGACCGGCCTGGCCGTCTCCATCGCTGACGAAAGCTTGAACTGCGTGGCGCTTGGCACCGGCAAGGCGCTGGAGTACGAAAAGCAACTCCGCCACGCGATTGACTACGACAGCTGATCTGCCCACGCTGGTGGGGCGGTCGCGCTGCCCCACCGCAGACGCGGCGGCCCGCCTCTAGGTATCGGGAGAGGGTCCCTTGGCCAGAAACCGGCAAGACGAGGATTATGTCACCCCGCTGCGGCGCCTGCTCGCCAGCGTCGTGGTGCTCTGCCTGATCGCGGTCTTCCTCGTCTGGCGGATCGACAGCCCGCGCGTGGAACGGTTCCGCGCGCAGGTCGTCGACACCGTCGTTCCCTCCTTCGACTGGGCCATGGCGCCCGTCACGGCGAGTGTGAACATCCTGCGGGATTTCCAGTCCTACCGGCGTATCCACGAACAGAACCAGGAGCTGCGGCGCGAGTTGCAGCAGATGAAGGCGTGGAAAGAGGCCGCGCTCCAGCTGGAGCAGGAGAACGCCCGCCTTCTGGACCTGAACAACGTCCGCCTCGATCCCCGCCTGACCTATATCACCGGCGTCGTCATGGCCGACAGCGGCTCCCCTTTCCGGCAGTCCGTGCTGCTGAACGTGGGCGCTCGCGACGGCATCGTCGACGGCTGGGCCGCGATGGACGGCATCGGCCTCGTCGGTCGGATCAGCGGCGTGGGCAGCGCCACCTCGCGGGTCGTTCTGCTGACCGACACCTCCTCGCGGGTGCCGGTGACGGTGCAGCCCTCGGGCCAGCACGCCATGCTGATGGGCGACAACACGATCGCGCCGCATATCGACTTCCTCGAGGACAAGGACCTCGTCCGCCCCGGTGACCGGGTGATCAGCTCGGGCGATGGCGGGGTGTTCCCGGCCGGGCTGCTGGTCGGCCAGGTGGCCGAGGACCCGGGCGGGCGCCTGCGCGTGCGCCTTGCCGCCGATTACGAGCGGCTGGAATTCCTGCGCGTGCTGCGCCACCTCGGCTCTGACCCGCTGCGCGATCCCGGCGGGATCGTGGGCCCGCTGCTGCCCGGAGACATGGCCGAGGAAGCCGCCACCACGGCGGAGACCCCCGATGGCTGAGGTCACGATCACCCCGGCCTCCCGCCTCTGGGTGATGCGGGCGGTCTTCGTGCTGCTGGCCCTTGTCGTGATGCTCTTCAACCTGATGCCGCTGGAGACCCTGCCACGCAAATGGGCCGGGCCGGACCTGATTATCGTGCTCTGCATCGCCTTCACCCTTCGGCGGCCCGACTATGCGCCGCCGCTGCTGGTGGGCATCGTGGTCTTCATGGCCGACCTCCTATTCCAGCGCCCGCCCGGCCTGATGGCCGCGGTGACCGTGCTGGCTTGCGAATACCTCAAGTACCGCGCCCGCGGCCTGCGCGAGCTGCCCTTCCCGGTGGAATGGCTGGCGGCGGGCCTCGGCGTGGTGCTGGTGCTGGGGGGCTTCCGGCTGTCGCTGGCGCTCTTCCTGATCGACACGCCGCCGCTGACCATGACCGCCATCCGTGCGCTTGCCACGATCCTCGCCTACCCGGTCGTCGTGCTTCTGCTGCAGGCCCTGCTGGGACTGCGCAAGCAGGGACCGGGCGATACCGACACGCTGGAGTTCCGCTGACATGGCCCGGCCGCCTCGCAATCCCCGCGACACCGCCACCTCGAAGGGCAAGTTCACCCGCCGCGGCCTGATCCTTGGCGGGATGCAGGCCGGCTTCATGGGCCTTTTGGCCCTGCGGATGCGCTACATGCAGGTCGATCAGGCGGACCAGTTCCGCCTGCTGGCCGAGGAAAACCGGATCAACATCCGCCTGATCCCGCCCGCGCGGGGCGAGATCTTTGACCGCATGGGCGTGCCGATCGCCAGCAACGAACCGGCCTACCGGATCACCATCGTGCGCGAGGACGCGGGCGACGTCGACGAGGTCATCGCCCGGCTGAAGGAGCTGGTGCCGCTGGACCCGGCCGAACTGGAGCGCGCCCTGGCCGAGATGAAACGCTCGGCCCCCTTCCTGCCGATCACGCTGGCGGACCGGGTGACATGGGAAGACGTCTCCAAGGTCGCGGTCAACGCCCCTGCCCTGCCCGGCATCACGCCCGAGGTCGGCCTGTCGCGCTCCTACCCGTTGAAGGAAGACTTCGCCCATGTGGTGGGCTACGTCGGTCCGGTGTCGGATTACGACCTCGAGCGGATCGAGGACCCGGACCAGCTGCTGCGCATCCCGCGGTTCCAGATCGGCAAGGTCGGGCTGGAATCCAAGATGGAGGACCAGCTGCGCGGCAAGGCCGGCGCCCGGCGGGTCGAGGTCAACGCCGTGGGCCGCGTCATGCGCGAGTTGTCGCGGCGCGAGGGCGAGGCCGGGGCGAACCTCCAGCTGTCCATCGACCACCGGCTGCAGAACTACATCCTCGCCCGACTGGGGAACGAGAGTGCCGCCGCCGTTGTGGTGGACTGCAAAACCGGCGACCTGCTGGGCATCGGCTCGGCCCCGGCGTTTGACCCCAACCTCTTCGTGCGCGGCATCTCGGTTGCCGATTACCGCACGCTGACGGAGAACGATCACCGCCCGCTCGCCTCCAAGACCGTGCAGGGCACCTATCCGCCCGGCTCCACCTTCAAGATGGTGGTGGGCCTTGCCGGGCTGGAATCCGGTGAGATCGGCCCCGAGAGCACCTTCTACTGCCCCGGCCACCTCGACGTGTCGGGGCGCCGCTTCCACTGCTGGAAACGTGGCGGCCACGGGCATCTGAACCTCGAAGGGGCGCTGCGCGAAAGCTGCGACGTCTATTTCTACGAACTCGCCATGCGGATCGGGATCGAGAAGATCTCGGACATGGCGAACCGTCTGGGCCTCGGCGTGCGCCATGACCTGCCGATGTCGGCAGTGGCACAGGGCCTGATGCCCACGAAGGCGTGGAAGCGCGAGGTCCGCGGCGAGGAATGGCGCATCGGCGACAGCGTGAACGCCTCGATCGGTCAGGGCTACGTTCTGGCCTCGCCGATGCAGCTGGCGCTGATGACCGCCCGGATCGCCTCCGGCAAGTCGCTGGAGCCGCGCCTGATCAAGAGCATCAACGGGGTCGAGCAGCCGGTGCTGGGTGACGTGCCGCTCGGCATCAACGAGAACCACCTGCGCCTCGTGCGCAAGGGGATGTACGCCGTGTCGAACGACCGGCGCGGCACCGGTTATGGCAGCCGCATCATCTCCGAGACGATCCGCCTTGCGGGCAAGTCCGGCACCAGCCAGGTGCGCAACATCACCGCCGCCGAACGGCGCGCCGGGGTGACCTCGAACGCGGACCTGCCGTGGAACCGGCGCGACCATGCGCTCTTCGTCAACTTCGCGCCCTTCAACGACCCCAAGGTCGCCGTTGCGGTGGTGGTGGAACATGGCGGCGGCGGCTCGTCCGTGGCGGCCCCCATCGCGCGGGACGTGGCGATGCAGGCGCTCTTCGAGGGCGACCCGCCGCTCGACATTTACCCCGCCAAGGACCGTGAGAAGATCAGCGCCCAGCAGGAACGCCTGCGCGAGATGCGCCCGCCCGAGATCACGGAACGGAAGTCCCGCGCATGAGCTACCTAGAGTATACGGTCAAGACGGTCCCCTCGGGGCTGCGCAAGATCTTCTACGTGAACTGGCCGCTGGCCCTGCTGCTGACGGCGGTCGCCTCGGTCGGCTTCCTGATGCTCTACTCGGTCGCCGGCGGCTCGTTCAATCCTTGGGCCGAACCGCAGATGAAGCGCTTTGCCCTCGGCATGGTGGCAATGTTCGTCATCGGCATGGTGCCGATCTGGTTCTGGCGCAACCTCTCGGGCGTGGCCTATGCGGGCACGCTGGTGCTGCTGATCTTCGTGGAGTTCTTCGGCACCGTCGGCATGGGCGCACAGCGCTGGATCGACATCGGCTTCATGCGGCTGCAGCCGTCGGAGCTGATGAAGATCGCCCTCGTGATGCTGCTGGCCGCCTATTACGACTGGCTGCCCACGCGCAAGGTCTCCCACCCGCTCTGGGTGCTGGTGCCGGTGCTGATGATCCTCGTGCCCACCTACCTCGTGCTGAAGCAGCCCGACCTCGGCACCGCCGTCCTGCTGATGGCGGGCGGGGGGGCGGTGATGTTCCTCGCGGGCGTCCACTGGGGCTATTTCGCCGTGGTCATCGGGGCGGCCATCGGGCTGGTCGCCACGGTCTTCCAGTCGCGCGGCACCTCGTGGCAGCTGATCAAGGACTACCAGTTCCGCCGGATCGACACCTTCCTCGATCCCTCGAACGATCCGCTTGGTGCGGGCTACCACATCACCCAGTCCAAGATCGCGCTCGGCTCGGGCGGATGGGCCGGGCGCGGCTACATGCAGGGCACCCAGTCGCGGCTGAACTTCCTGCCGGAGAAGCACACCGACTTCATCTTCACCACGCTGGCCGAGGAATTCGGTTTCGTCGGCGGGGCGTCGCTTCTGATCCTCTACGCGCTGATCCTGCTGTTCTGCATCTCTTCCGCGATGGCGAACAAGGACCGCTATTCCTCGCTGCTGATCTTCGGCGTCACCACGACCTTCTTCCTGTTCTTCGCGGTGAACATGTCGATGGTGATGGGCCTCGCCCCCGTTGTGGGCGTGCCGCTGCCGCTGGTGAGCTACGGCGGCTCGGCGATGATCGTGCTGCTGGCGGCCTTCGGCCTGGTGCAGTCGGCCCATATCCACCGCCCGCGCTGAGGCGCCGTCGGATGTGAGTATTTGGGGAAAGATGAAGCAGGGTGCCCGCTTCGCCTTTCAGCTCCGGACAAGGAAAAACCCCGCGGTGACTGCCGCGGGGTTTTCTGTTTCGGACCTGTTGGCCGGCCTATCTCTTCTTGCCGATCTTCGGTTCGGTTCCGGCGAGGATACGGGCGATGTTCTGGTGGTGCCGGATGAAGATCAGCACCCCCAGTGCGGCGACAAGCACAATCATCTGCGGCGCCCCCAGCAGCCAGACCCAGAGCGGCCCCAGCAACGCGGCCACGAGGGCCGAGAGCGAGGAGATCCGCAGCACCAGCGCCACCGCCAGCCATGTCGCGCAGGCCATCAGCCCCGCGGGCCAGTAGAGCGCCAGCAGCAGACCGATATAGGTCGCCACGCCCTTGCCGCCGCGAAAGCCCAGCCAGACCGGGAAGCAGTGGCCGAGGAAGGCCATCAAGCCTGCAAGCTGCGCCGCGTCGGGCCCGGCGAGGGCACGCGCCAGCAGCACCGCCACGGCGCCCTTGCCCCCGTCCAGAAGCAGCGTCAGCGCGGCGGCCCCCTTGTTGCCGGTGCGCAGCACGTTGGTGGCCCCGATATTGCCCGAGCCGACCTTGCGCAGGTCGCCCAGGCCGAAGGCCTTGGTCAGCAGGACGCCGAAGGGGATCGAGCCCAGCAGGTAGCCGAGCACGGCCCAGAGGATCAGCACGGTGGGGGCGGAGGTGAGGACCGGCATGTCAGCTGTCTCCGAAGACCCGCGCCCCGCCGACCCAGGTGCCGCGCACGCGGCCCTGCATCCGGGCGCCGTCGAAAGGCGTGTTCTTGGATTTAGAGTTCAGCTTGAACCGGTCCAGCACGAAGGGCGCATCCGGATCGAAGAGAACGAGGTCGGCGGGCGCGCCCGCGCTCAGCCGCCCCTGCCCCAGACCCAGCCGCCTGGCCGGGTTCAGCGACAGCGCGCGGAAGAGCGTCGGCAGGTCCATCTCGCCCGCATGGTAGAGCCGCAGCGCCGCCGGCAGCAGCGTCTCCAGCCCTACCGCGCCCGAGGCCGCCTCCTCGAAGGGTAGGCGCTTGCTTTCCTCGTCCTGCGGCGTGTGCATGGAGGAGATGATGTCGATCAGCCCCGAGGCCACGGCGGCGACCACGGCCTTGCGGTCCTCCTCCGCGCGCAGCGGCGGCTTGACCTTGAAGAAGGTGCGGTAGTCGGCCACGTCCAGCTCGTTCAGCGTCAGGTGGTGGATCGAGACGCCCGCGGTGATGTCCAGCCCGTTGGCCTTGGCCCGTTCCAGCGCCGGCAGCGCCCGCGCGGTGGTCACCTGGTCGATGTGGTAGCGCACGCCGGTCATCTCGATCAGCGCGATGTCACGGTCGATCCCCATCCGCTCGGCCATGGGCGAGACCCAGGGCAGGCCGCGCAGCGAGGCGAACTTGCCCGAGGTGGCGGCGGCGCCCTTGGAGAGGCCCGGCTCCTGCACGTGGCCGATCACCAGCGCGCCGAGCGAACGGGCATACATGAAGCAGCGCTGCGCGACCTTGGTGTTCTCGACCACGTGGTCGCAATCGGTGAAGGCCACGGCGCCCGCATCCAGCAGGAAGCCGATCTCGGTCATCTCGCGCCCGGCGCGGCCCTTGGTCAGGGCGGCCATGGGCAGCACGCGCACCGGGCTCACCTCCCGCGCGCGGCGGGTGACGAATTCCAGCGTCTCGGGGCTGTCGATGGCGGGGTTGGTGTCGGGCCGCGTGACCATCGTGGTCACCCCGCCCGCCGCCGCCGCCAGCCCGGCAGAGCGGAAACTTTCCTTGTGGCGTTCGCCCGGTTCGCAGACCTTCACGCCGATATCGACGATGCCGGGCGCGAGGCAGGCACCGTTGCAGTCGATCACCTGCGCCCCCGGCGCGGGCGTGTCGGAGATCAGGCCATCGACGACGTGGAGGTCGCCCTGGCGCTCCTCCCCGTTTTCAGGGTCGATCAGGCGGGCATTTCGGAAGGTGATCACAGGAAGACTCCGACCAAGAGGACGATCAGGACGAGAACGGCGAGGATCCAGCCGTAGCTGCGCGGGAAGCGCGGCGCCTCGGCGGGGATTTCACTGGGCGGCGGCGGGCCCATGTCGCCCTCCGCCGTGACGGCGGTCAGGGGCTCGATGGTGACCGGGGCCTCGGGCAGCGCATAGCTGCCGATGTGGCGCAGCGGCGGGCGCGGGTCGAGGGTCTCGGTCCCCTCGGGCAGCGCACCGGGGCGCAGGATGACCACATGGCCGGTGAGCGCATCGAGACGCGCGCGGTCGGGCGCAAGGGCTGCGGGATCGACGCCCTGCCCCTCGATGAGAAAGGCCGAGAGGCCGATGCCGTCGAGGTCCGACACATCGGTGCCGTCCACGTGGCTGGCCTCCAGCGCGGGTACGCCGAGGGCCCTCGGCAGCTCCCAGTGGCCGGTCTCGGGCTCGGGCTGGAGGAAATCCCAGAACGCGCCGTCGTCGAGGTCGGCGGCAAAGACGTGCACGGTGTCATAGGGTCCGGCGGGGATCGTCATGCGAAGGTCCTTTCCACGTCAGGTCCGGAAGTCGTTTCGGGCGGATGCACGAGAGCGCGGGCCAGCCGGTGCACCCTGTCCGCCTCGGCGGGCGTCAGGTTCTCGAAGCCGATCTCGGAGAAGGTGCTCCAGTGCTGGACCGTCTCGCCCTCCTTGCGGTGGCCGCGGCTGCGCTTGGTCTCGCGCTGCGCGAGGTAGACGGCATCGGGGTCGTCATGGCTGCGCCGCAGGTAGCTGCCCGGACCCACGGGGTAGGAGATCAGCTGACGACCTATCACCGGATAGTCGGTGGCGATGAAGGCGCGCCGGTCGGTCAGCGTGTACCAGCTGTAGCGGCGCAGCAGTTCGGGGCCGAAGAGCGCGCCCCCCATGGCCATGAGCCCGACCGAGAAGTGGATCAGCCCGAAGGCCCAGAAGAAGCCGCCCGCCTGCGCCGCGAGGATCATCCAGACCGCCGCGAATCCTGCAAAGATCGCGCCGAAGATCGCCTTGAAGACGCGGCCGCTGGTGATCCATGCCCCCTTGCCGGGGCGGCCCTGCCACAGGATCTTTTCGCCCGGGGCCAGAATCCCGTCCCACCCGTCGCCGGTGGCACGATGCCTGGTGCCCGGGCCGCGTGCCATCAGGCCGCGGCCTCGCGCTTGGCGCGCAGGTTGCGGGCCAGCAGGTCCATGGCGGCCATGCGCACGGCCACGCCCATCTCCACCTGTTCCTGGATGACTGAGCGGTTGATGTCGTCGGCGATGGTGCCGTCGATCTCGACCCCGCGGTTCATCGGGCCGGGGTGCATGACGATGGCATCGGGCTTGGCAAAGGCCAGCTTCTCGGCGTCGAGGCCGTAGCGGTGGTAATACTCGCGCTCCGAGGGGATGAAGCCGCCGTCCATGCGCTCCTTCTGGAGGCGCAGCATCATGACGACATCCACGTCCTTGAGGCCCTCTTCCATGTCCTCGTAGACCTCGCAGCCGAACTCGGACATGCCGGCGGGCATCAGGGTCGGCGGGCCGATCAGGCGCAGGCGGTTTTCCATCTTGCCCAGCAGGATCAGGTTCGAGCGTGCCACGCGGCTGTGGGCGATGTCGCCGCAGATCGCGATGTTGAGCCGGTGCAGTCGGCCCTTGGCGCGGCGGATCGTCAGCGCGTCCAGCAGCGCCTGCGTTGGGTGCTCATGGCGCCCGTCGCCCGCGTTCAGCACGGCGCAGTTCACCTTCTGCGCCAGCAGGTCCACGGCACCGGAATGGGGATGGCGCACCACCAGCAGGTCGGGCCGCATGGCGTTGAGCGTCAGCGCCGTGTCGATCAGCGTCTCGCCCTTCTTGATCGAGCTGGCCTGCATCGACATGTTCATCACGTCCGCCCCAAGCCGCTTGCCCGCCAGCTCGAAGCTGGACTGAGTGCGGGTGGAATTCTCGAAGAACATGTTGATCTGGGTCAGCCCGCGCAGCGCATCGGCGTGTTTCTCGCGCGAGCGGCTGAGGGCGACGTAATCGTCCGCCAGATCGAGAATGGAGAGGATTTCATCCTGAGCCAGGGGCTCGATACCCAGAAGGTGGTCCTGCCGGAAGGTCATAGCGTGCTCTCCTTGGCCTCGCGCCGCTTATAGGTAGGGCGCGGGAGCGGGGCAAGCCACCCCGCATGTCCCGCGCCCTTGATCCGGTGCAGGGGGCTGTCTGCCCCCCGGGGCCTGCGGCCCCTCCCCCCGAGGATATTTGGGAAACAGAAATGAAGCCTGGGTTGGCGTCATCTGGTCCGGCGCATCGCGCGGGGGGAAACGCGGGGCTGTCCCCGCGTGTTGGTCAGTAGCCGCGCGAGCGATCCACCTGGAAGCGGAAGGGTTCGCCCGCCTCGCCGCGGCGGATGTTCTCGGCCAGCACCTGCGCCGCGGTGGAGGCGCGGGTTTCCGAGGCGATATGCGGCGAGACGGTGACCTTGGGATGCGCCCAGTAGGCGTGATCTTCGGGCAGCGGCTCGGTCCGGAAGACGTCGAGCGTAGCGTGGCTGACCTGACCGCTGTCGAGGGCGGCCAGCAGGGCGCTGTCGTCGATGAGCGGGCCGCGGCCGGGGTTCAGGATCACCGCGCCCTCGGGCAGCAGGGCCAGCGTCTCGGCGTTCAGCAGGTTCTCGGTCTGGGGGGTGAAGGGCACCAGAAGCACGACGATCTGCGCGGTGGAGAGCGCCTGTTTCAGCCCCTCCGCCCCGTGCAGCGTGGTGATCAGGTCGCTTTCCTTCGGGCTGCGGCTCCAGCCGGTGACCGGGAAGCCGATGCGGGCGAGCGCCTCGCCGGCGGCCATGCCCAGTTCGCCAAGGCCCAGCATGGTGACCGGGCGGTCCTCGGCCAGCGGCGGCACGGTGGTGTCATGGCGCCAGACGCCATCCTGCGTGGTGATGTGGATGTCGAGGCCGAGGTGATGGCGCATGACCTGCCCCACGACCCATTCCAGCATCCCCTGTTTCAGCCCGTGATCGACCATCCGGGTCAGCGGCTGGGTCAGGGTGGGATTGCCCACGATCGCCTCGACCCCCGCCCAGATGTTCATCACCGCCTTGCAGTTGGTGAAGGGGGTAAAATCCTGCAGCGGGCTGCCCGGCGCGTAGATGATGTAATCGACGGTCTCGGGCGCCATCTCCAGCGCGATCTCGGCCTCGATCCCCTTTTCGGCAAGGGCGGCTTTCAGGGGGGCTTCGTAGGTCGGCCAGCGGCTGTCACCGGCGGCAAAGAGGATGCGCGGCATGGGGGCTCCGTTGCGTTGAGGGTTGGCGCGAGTCCTAGACCCGCCCGGAGGCGGGTTCAAGGGAGCCGGCGGTCAGCCGAGCGCGGCCAGCACGCGATTGGTGAAATCCTCGCCGCGTTTCTCGAAGCTGTCGTACTGGTCGAAGGAGGCGCAGGCCGGGGCCAGCAGCACGGTGTCGCCCGGCTGGGCCTCGGCCATGGCGCGGGCCACGGCGGTTTCCATGTCGGTGCAGACCTCGGCCTCGATGCCGGTCAGCTGGATGGCGAAATTGGCCGCCTCGCGCCCGATGACATAGGCCTTGGAGACCGAGCCGGTGTGCGGCAGCAGCGGGCCAAGGCCGCCTTCCTTCTCCAGACCGCCACAGATCCAGCGGATGTTGTGGAAGGCCTGAAGCGCCTTGGCGGCACTGTCCACATTGGTGGCCTTGCTGTCGTTCACATAGGCCACGCCGTCCTTCTCGGCGATGCGCTGCGAGCGGTGCGGCAGGCCGCCGAAGCTGGCGAAGGCCTCCTCGATCAGGCGCGGCGACAGGCCCAGGGTCCGGCAGGCGGCGAAGGCCGCGCAGGCGTTCTGGTGGTTGTGCGCCCCGGGCAGGCCCTTGACCTCGCGCAGGTCGATGGAGGCGACCTGCTTGCCCTTGCGGTATTCCGACAGGAAGCCCTTGCGCGCGAAGACCTGCCAGCCCGGCCCGGTCAGCTTGCGCGCCGAGGAGATGCGGATCACCCGGTCATCGGCGGGCGCCACGGCAAGCTGGTCGGCGAGGTAGAGGCCCTCGGCCTCGTCCACACCGATGATGGCGCGGTCCGGCCCGCCCTCGGCGAAGAGACGGCGCTTGGCGGCGAAATAGCCGCCGATGCCGCCGTGCCGGTCGAGGTGATCGGGCGAGAAGTTGGTGAAGACCGCCACGTCGGGCGTCAGCGCGCGGGCAAGGTCGGTCTGGTAGGAGGAGAGCTCCAGCACCACGACGCCACCATCGCCCGGCGGGTCGATGTCCAGCACGCCACGGCCGATGTTGCCCGCCAGCTGCGCCTCGCGGCCCGCATGTTCGAGGATATGGTGGATCAGCGCGGTGGTGGTGGACTTGCCGTTCGAGCCGGTGATCGCGATCACCTTGGGCGGCGTGTCGTGCATCATCCACTCCCCCTGCCCCAGCGAGCGGAAGAAGAGGCCGATGTCATTGTCCACAGGCACGCCCGCCTCGTAGGCGGCGGCGATCACCGGGTTCGGCTTGGGGTAGAGATGCGGAATCCCGGGCGAGACGACGAGCGTGGCGAGGCTGCCCATTTCGCGGGTCAGGTCCGCGACGGCGAAGCCTTCGGCCTCGGCCTTCTCGCGGGCGGCGGGGTTGTCGTCCCAGCAGAGCGGGATCGCGCCGCCCGCGGCAAGGGCGCGGGCGGTGGCGAGGCCGGAGCGCCCCAGTCCAAGAACGCCCACGGTGAGACCTTCGTAACCTTGAACCGGGATCATGTCCTGCCTCCGTTCAGCGCAGTTTCAGCGTGGCGAGGCCGACCATGGCGAGGATCAGCGAGATGATCCAGAAGCGGATCACGATCTGCGGCTCGGCCCAGCCCTTCTTCTCGTAGTGGTGGTGGATCGGCGCCATCAGGAAGACCCGCTTACCGGTGCGCTTGAAGTAGAGCACCTGAATGATGACCGAGAGCGCCTCGACCACGAAGAGGCCGCCGACGATGCCGAGGACGATCTCGTGCTTGGTGGCGACCGCGATGGCACCGATGGCGCCGCCGAGGGCCAGCGAGCCGGTGTCGCCCATGAAGACGGCGGCGGGCGGCGCGTTGTACCACAGGAAGCCGAGCCCCCCGCCCACGAGGCCTGCCACGAAGACGAGGATCTCGCCGGTGCCGGGAACGTAGTGCAGGCCGAGGTAATCCGAGAAGTCGACCCGGCCCACGGTATAGGCGATGACGCCGAGCGCCGAGGCCGCGATCATCACCGGCATGATGGCCAGCCCGTCGAGGCCATCGGTCAGGTTCACCGCGTTGGCGGCGCCCACGATCACGAACATGGCGAAGGGCACGAAGAAGATGCCGAGGTGGATCAGCACGTCCTTGAAGATCGGCAGCGCCAGTTCCCCTTGCAGTTCAGCGGGATGGAACCACGTCGCCCAGACGGCCGCGATGCCCGCGATGACAAAGCCGATGGCGAGGCGCGCCTTGCCGGAAACGCCCGCAGTGTTCTGCTTGGACACCTTGGCGTAGTCATCCCAGAAGCCGACGAGGCCGTAGGAGAGCGTGACGAAGAGCACCAGCCACACGAAGGGATTGTCGAGCCGCGCCCAGAGGAGCGTCGAGGTCAGCAGCGCGCCCACGATCAGCAGCCCGCCCATGGTGGGGGTGCCCGCCTTGACGAAATGCCCCTCGGGGCCGTCACTGCGGATCGGCTGGCCCTTGCCCTGCTTGCGGCGCAGCACGTCGATCAGCGGACGCCCGAAGAGGAAGCCGAAGATCAGCGCCGTCATGAAGGCCCCGCCCGCACGGAAGGTGATGTAGCGGAACAGGTTGAAGACGTCGCCCCCGTCGGAGAGGGCTGTCAGCCAATAAAGCATGGGGAGTTGGCCTCTTTCATTGTTGGGCTGCCGGATGGCCCAATTTACGCATGGCGTCAACCACGAGGCTGACCCGGCTGTCGGCAGAGCCCTTCACCAGCACCACGTCACCGGCGTCAACCAGCCGACGGGCCTGTTTGGCCAGTTCCGCGGCGGTTTCCACATGGCGGCCGCGGCGCCCGTAGGGCAGCCGATGGTAGAGATGTTCCGTCGCCCGGCCGACGCAGTGGACAAGGTCCACCGCCTCCATGGCGGGCAGATCGGCGAGTTGATCCTGCGCGAGGTCCTCGGCCCCCGGTACGACATCCTCCAGCCCGCCGAGGATGGCGATGCGCCGCCCGCGCGAGAACCGGCCGAGGTGATTGCGCGGATGGGCCGCCGCCAGAACGTCGAGCGCGGCCGCCATGCTGTCCGCATCGGCCATGCCCGCGTCGTCGATCAGGTCGAAGGAGACCGCCTCGTTCAGCACGTCGAGCAGGCGGCGCTCGCGCAGGCCCTTGCCCGGCGGCGGGGTCCAGCGGCCAAGGTCGCTCACCGCCACGGCGCGGTCGAGGTTCAGCGCGAAGGCCGTCAGCAGCACCGCCAGCCCGTCGCGGGCATAATGCCGGCCCGGCGCGGAAATCTTGTAGAGTAGCCTCGCACGCCAGGCCCGGGCCTCGCAGATCGTGGCCTCCTCGGTCAGCTGGGTGCGCAGCAGCCGGTGATGGTTGCCCGGCCCCTCGCCGAAGGTCAGGGCGCGGGCGCCCTGTTCCTTCAGGCGTTCGCGCAGGGCGCGGGCCTGCGGCAGGTCCCCGCTGAAGATCGCCGCCGTGCCGGGGCCGAGCGCGCCAAGCGCCGTCGTCTCGGGCAGGTCGTGGCTGTCGGCCTGGGTCTGGGCCCCGCGGATCGTGGTGATCACCAGCAGGTCGGGCCGCGCCAGCCCCGACAGCGCGGCGGCGCGGGCGGGATCGTCCGGGTCGATCTCCAGCAGCGCGAAATCCGTGTCGCGGGGCATATGGGCCAGGCTGAGCAGCGCGCGGATCAGCGCGGCCCCGCCATTGACCGCCGCGCGTTCGCTTTCCACCGCAAAGACGGTGCCCTGATGGCCGAGCACCAGCGAGAGCATCCCCAGCGTCGTGGATTTGCCCACCGCCCCGGTCACCGCCACCAGCCGCGCGCGGGAGCGCGCCCTTGCAGCCCGTGCAAGCGCGAAGAGCCCGCCGATCACGTCCCGGACCACCAGCAGCGGCAGCGCCGCGGCAAGGTCAGCTGGCAGGTCCGCCGCGGGCGCCTCGGCGATCATCGCGGCCACGGCACCATTGGAGAGGGCGAGGCGCAGCGCCTCTTCGGAATCGCCGTCGAACACCCGGCCCTGCGCGTCCATCCGGGGTTCATGCAGGGCGAGGTAGAGATCGCCCGCGCGCAGGGTTTCCGGGTCGATCGACAGGCCCGCGGCCTGCCAGGCCCCGCAGACGCGCCCGCCGGTGGCCTCGGCGGCCTCGCTGGCGGGCCAGAGGCTCATACCCGGCCGCCGTCCAGCGCCGAGACGGCGACGCTGGCCTGTTCCACGTCATCGAAGGGGAAGACCGTATCGCCGATGGTCTGGCCGGTCTCATGCCCCTTGCCCGCGATCAGCAGCGCGTCGCCCGGGCCAAGGGCATCGACGCCGCGCAGGATCGCCTCGGCCCGGTCGGCGACCTCGGTCGCCCCGGGGCAGCCGCCCATGACCTGCGCCCGGATCGCTGCCGGATCCTCGGACCGGGGATTGTCGTCGGTGACAAAGACCACATCCGCATTCAGCGCCGCCGCCTGCCCCATCAGGGGCCGCTTGGTGCGGTCCCGGTCACCGCCCGCGCCGATCACGGCGATCAGGCGGCCCATCACATGCGGGCGCAGCGCCTTGAGCGCGGTCGCGATCGCATCGGGCGTATGGGCATAATCGACGAAGACCGTGCCGCCGTTCTCTCGCGCGGCGGCCAGTTGCATCCGGCCCCGGACCGTCTCCAGCTCCGGCAGGACGCGGAAGACCTGCTCCGGCGCGGCGCCGCAGCCGATGGCAAGGCCCGCCGCAACCAGCACGTTCTCGGCCTGGAAGCCGCCGATCAGCGGCAGGGTCACCTGATGTTCCGCCCCCTCGAAGGAGAAGCGCAGCACCTGCGAGGCCGGATCGTAGCGCTGCGCGAGGATGCGCAGGTCCGCCTGCGGGCTGCGGCCCACGGCCAGCACCCTCTGGCCCCGCGACAGGGCGCGCGCCGCCATCTCCTCGCCGCCGTGGCCGTCGATGTTGATCACCGCGGCGCCATCCGGCGGCAGCACCCGTTCGAAGAGCCCGGCCTTGGCATCCATGTAGCTGTCGAAATCCGGGTGATAGTCGAGGTGATCCTGCGTGATGTTCGTGAAGGCCGCCGCCATCAGCTGGACCCCGTCCAGCCGGCGCTGTGCCAGCCCGTGGGAAGACGCCTCCATCACCGCATGGGTGACGCCGGCCTCTGCCGCGCGGCCCAGAAGGGCGTGCAGGGTGATCGGCTCGGGCGTGGTATGTGCAGAGGGCGCGGAGAAGGCGCCCTCGACACCCGTGGTGCCGATGTTGCAGCCCTGAAGCCCCATCGCCATCCAGATCTGGCGGGTGAAGGTCGCGACGGAGGTCTTGCCGTTTGTGCCGGTAACAGCGGCCATGACCTTGGGCTGCGCCCCGGTCCAGAGTGCCGCGGCATAGGCCAGCACCTGCCGCGGGTCCTCGGCCACCACCACGGCCAGCCCGTTGCCGTCGATCAACTCGCGGGCCATGGCGTAGCCCTCGGCATCGGTCAGCACGACCGTTGCCCCGGCCTCGATCACCTGTGCGATGAATTTCGCGCCATGCACCTGCACCCCCGGCAGCGCCGCGAAGAGATGCCCCGGGGCGACTCGGCGGCTGTCGACAGAGAGGCCGGTGATCACGGGATTCGCGCCACCGCGGGCCCGCAGCCCGAGTTCCGCCAATGACTTGCCCTGCCTCTCGGCCATGCTCTGCCCTTTCCCGGCTTTTGACTGCGCATGCGGGCCCCCTCACGGGGGGCGCCGCACAGCGGCTCAGTTCGCCGACAGGCTTACATCAACCAGCTGGACAGGTTCAATCTTGGGGCGAAGCCCCAGCAGCGGCGCCACGCGGCGGATGATCTCGGCGGCGGTCGGCACGGCGGTCCAGCCCGCGGTGCGGCGCGGCATCGGGCCCGACGTTTCGGAGGGCTCGTCCAGCGTGGTGATCAGCACGTATTTCGGCGCGTCGGAGGGGAAGACGCCCGCGAAGGTCGCGATCACCCGGTCGTCGTAGTAGCCGCCCGTGGGCTTGGCCTTGTCGGCGGTGCCGGTCTTGCCTGCCACGCGGTAGCCTTCGACCTCGGCCATGGAGGCGGTGCCGTCGGTGACCACCTGCCGCAGCATGCTGAGCGCCCGATCGGCGGTGCGCTGCGAGATCACCCGCGTGCCATGCTGGGGGCCGTCCTTGCGGAGCAGCGTGGGCCGGATCTGCGTGCCCCCGTTGGCGATGGTGGAATAGGCCGCCGCAAGGTGCAGCGGGCTGGCGGCGAGGCCATGACCAAAGGAGATCGTCATCATCGACAGCTCGCTCCAGCGCTGCGGCAGCAGCGGGGCGGCGATCTTGGCGTCGGGCAGTTCGAAGGAGGTGGGCGTGGTCAGCCCCAGCGAGGTCAGGAAGGCCTGCTGCCGTTCCGGGCCGATCATCTGGGCGATCCGCGCGGTGCCGATGTTCGAGCTTTTGGCGATGATCCGGGTCACGGACATGTCCGGCTCGTACTTGTGGTCATCGTTGATCGTGAACCGGCCCCAGCGGATCGGCGCGCGCACGTCGATCTTGGTGTCCGGCGTCACGAGACCCAGCTCCAGCGCCTGCGCCACGGCGAAGATCTTGAAGGTGGAGCCCAGTTCGTAGCGCCCCTGCACGCCCCGGTTGAAGAGCACGCTGTCCTCGGGGTGGCCCTCGGTCGGAGGCGGCGGGCGGTCGTTGGGGTCAAAGTCGGGCAGAGAGGCCTCGGCGATGACCTCGCCGGTGTGAACGTCCATCAGGATCGCGGTGCCGCCCTTGGCGCTCATCAGCTTGATGCCGCTGTCGAGCACCTGTTCCACCGCCGCCTGAATCGTCAGGTCGATGGACAGTTGCAGCGGGTGATCGGCGTTCTGGGGATCGGAAAGGTAGTCGTTGAACCGCGCCTCGACCCCGGCCACACCGTAGATATCGGCACTGGTCACGCCCTCGTTGTCGAAGGCCGCGCCGCCGAGGATATGCGAGGCCACCGGCCCATTCGGATAGAGCCGCATCTCGCGTCGGCCGAACAGAAGGCCCGGCTCACCGATGTCCATGACGGCCTGCTGCTGCTCGGGGCTGATCCGGCGCTTGAGCCAGCGGAACTTGGCATCGGAATGGAAGGTGCGCTTGAGGTAGTCACCATCGAGATCGGGGAAGATCTCCACCAGCTTGTCGGCCGCGCGGTCCGGGTCGATCAGCTGGTGCGGGTGGACGTAGAGCGCGTGGGTTTCGAGGTTGGTCGCAAGCAGACGGCCCGAGCGGTCGACGATATCGCCCCGCCCTGCCGCCACCGCCGCACCGGCCACGCTGGTGCGCGGCTCTTCCGGTTCGGAATTGGCCAGCGTGCCCATGCGGAAGCCCACCACCGCGAAGGCGCAGAAGAAGACCGCCCCAAGCACGAGAAGCCGCTGTTCGGCCCGCTGACGGGCGCGGTCTCGCATCTCTTCGTGGCGCAGGCGCAGGTTCTCGCGTTCGATGGCATCGGGGTTCTCGCCCTTGGCACGGGCGTCGAGGATGCGGGCCAGCGGGCGGAGCGGCGTGCGGATCATGGCTTCTGCCCCCCGCTTTTGAGATTCCCCGAGAAGACGTCGATCGCGCCGGTCACGGCAAGCGCGCGGGAGGTTTCGGCGCTGCGGAAGCGGACCTCGGCCACGCGGCCGAACTGGTCGGGGCGGAGGGCCTGCAGGCCGAGCCGCTCGAAGTTGATCTCGGCCAGCTCGCGCAGGCGGTCGGGGCGGTTCAGGTAGGCCCATTCGGCCTTCAGCACGTTCAGCTTGGCCCGGGCGCTGCCGATGGCATCCTGCAGGTCCTCGGTCTCCTCGATCGCCTGCTGGGTCGTGTAATTCTCGCGGTAGGCCCAGAAGGCCAGGCCGATGACGGCAAGGGCGGAGAGGACGTAAAGCATCGTTCTCATGGCAGTTTCCCCTTGAACACGGGCATTCCCAATGCGCCCCGGTCCACTGCGCCAGCCGGCGCATCGGTCCGTTCCCCCACCCGCAGGCGGGCGCTGCGGGCCCGCGGGTTCTGTTCCAGCTCTTCCTCGTCCGGGCCCGCCGCCTTGCGGGTCAGGATACGGAAGGCCGGGGCCTCCTGCTCCATCTGCGGCGCAAAACGGTTGGCCGATCCCGACTTGCCGCCACGCTGCTGGAAGAAGCGTTTGACCATCCGGTCCTCGACCGAGTGGAAGGTGACGACCGCCAGCTTGCCGCCCGGGGCGAGGACGCGCTCGGCGGCCTCCAGCCCGGCGGCGAGGGCGCCGTATTCATCGTTCACCGCAATGCGCAGCGCCTGAAAACTGCGGGTGGCGGGATGGGACTGGCCGGGCTTGGGGCGTGGCAGGCTCTTCTCGATCACCTCGGCCAGTTGCAGCGTCGTCTCGAACGGCGCGGCGGCGCGGGCCTTCACGATGTTCTTGGCGATGCGGCGGCTGGCGCGTTCCTCGCCATAGAGAAAGAGGATGTCGGCGATATCCGTTTCCTCGGCCCCGTTCACGATGTCCGCGGCAGTCAGCCCCTGCTGGCTCATCCGCATGTCGAGCGGCCCGTCGCGCAGGAAGGAAAACCCGCGCTCGGCCAGATCGAGCTGCATCGAGGACACGCCAAGGTCGAGCACGACGCCCTGCACCTGCTCGGCGTGGTCATCCATGTTGGCGAAATTGTCCTGCACGACCATCAGCCGATCGCCGTAGGGCGCACCCCACTCTGCCGCCATGCCGATGGCCAGCGGATCCTGATCGATCCCGATGACGAGGTCGGCGCCCGCCTCCAGCAACCCGCGGGTATAGCCCCCTGCCCCCAGCGTGCCGTCGATCCACGTGCCGCTGACCTCGCCCACTTCCTTCAGGAGCGGGCGCAGCAGGACGGGAATGTGGGGGGCGGAGGGGGCATTGGAACCGCCGGTCATGGATCAGGCCTCTCCGCCGGCGTCTCGCTGCCGGCGCTGTTTCTGCATTTCCTGAAGCAGGCTGCGCGGATCGAAGTCCTTGGGCTGTGCGTCCAGCCACTCCTTCACCGTATCCACCTGCTCGGCCTGGTAGGCCTCGGGGCGCCAGATGCGGAAGTTCTTGCCCGCGCCCGCCAGCACCAGTTCGGAGTTCGGCGTGACGCCGATCTTGTCGCGCAGCTTGGCGCTGAGGACGATGCGGCCCGTGTCGTCGATGGTCAGCTCGGTCGCGCCCATGAAGTAGATCTGCTCCATCACCTTCTGCTCGTCAGAGCCGAGGGGCATCTCTTCGACCATCTCCTGGATCTCTTGCATGGCCTCGACCGTGTAGCACTGAAGGCAGTCCTTGCGGGTGTCTTCCTGCACGATGACCATGGACGGCATGGAGCCGCTTTCCCGGTCGGGATCACCCGCGTCCAGCACACGACGAAACGGGGCCGGGATAGACATCCGCCCCTTCGCATCCACCTTGAGATGCTCTTCGCCTATGAAACGCCTGCGGGTCACGTTCGACCGAGGTCCTCATCCTGTTCCCCCCTTGACTGTTTTCCTGCCCGGACGGCATGCTTTGAAACGAAAAACGGCGGTTAGGACTGCTGCCATAGTCCTAACCGCCGTCCCTCATCCCGTCTCCGGGTGCGTCCGACTGCGCGCGCTCCTTGGGGGGGGTTATGCTGCTCGCTCGCGCGCCGGATCTCCTTGGTTTTACGAAGAAAGGGGGGTGCCTGTATTACTCACTGCCTTGGGAAGTCTTGTTAGGGTTCTTTGACCCTTTTCTTTAGTTCCGCTTTCTTCTGCTCGTGAGAAAGGGATGACATGGGATCACATGGCGATCAAGGGGAATAATTGGGCCAAGATGGGCCAAACCGGTCTGACGCGCCCTGCCCGCCTTGCACCGACGCGCCACAATGTGGCCGATGTTGTGCGCATTTTCGACAAACCCACCGCATATTGCGGCCCAGAGGCCGGTCCATGACGGCCCATGCGATCCCAGTCGAAGTGCGATTTTTTTTCGGATGAGGGGCAAAATCGGGGCACGCAGCAACCCGATCTTCAACATTTTCGCGGTGCGCGGCCCCAATCACGGGGAATCGTGACGAATCACGGCGCCGTGATTCCGCGCGATTGAGGGGGGTTCTGCCGTGAATCGCGCGAGAGTCCCAGCCAAAAACCGCCCAGGACCCAAATCGGACCAGCTGTGTCCCATCAGATCCCATGGTTTGTCCCATGCAATCCCATGCCGGGCCCAAACGGGCCCTTTCGGCGGGTCTGGACGGCGGGTTCTCCGGGTTTTCGGGGCGAAGCGACGGGAAATCGCGGGAAACACCCTTAGGACCAGCCCGTCCCACCCGATCCCATGCCCCGTCCCATGCGATCCCATCCAGTGCCCATCCCTGCCCGCGTCCCGGGTTGACGGCAGGCCAGACGGCACGGCTATCGGTGCGGGCGCGCCCCTCCCCCGCGCAGAAGAACTGGCGTAGGCGCGGCGCCATCCCATCAGGTCCCACCCCGCCCCGCCAAGCGACACACAGCCCGGCGGCCCTGCGCCCGGCACGGCCGGGGAGACTGTGGGCGGATATGGGATTTCATGTGAACCGCGCCCTCCGCGCCCCGCGGATCAGGGCGCAGACACTCTATAAGAGGCCCCACTCGGACGCGGCCCCCATAAGAAAGCCCCCGCCCGGCGGTCCGGACGGGGGCTTTGTGGGACAAGATGGGACAGCCGGGGGCGTGGGCGTCAGGCCATCCCGCCGTCGACCAGCCGCTTGGCCAGCGTCGCGAAGGCCTCGGCCACGGGGCCATCGCCCGCAGCAATCGGCGTGCCGCTGTCGCCCGCCAGCCGCGTGTCGAGGTCGAGCGGCAGCGACCCAAGGAAGGGCAGCCCCATCTTCTGGGCCTCTGCGGCCACGCCGCCATGCCCGAAGGGATGGGATTCGCCGCCGCAGTGCGGACAGATAAAGGTCGACATATTCTCCACCAGCCCCAGCACGGGCGTCTTCAGGGTGTTGAACATGTCGATCGCCTTGATCGCATCCAGCAGCGCCACGTCCTGCGGCGTCGACACGACGAGCGCCCCGGAAAGCGCCGTCCGCTGGCAGAGCGTCAGCTGCACGTCACCCGTCCCCGGCGGCAGATCTACAATAAGAACGTCGAGATCGCCCCAGGCCACCTGCGAGATCAGCTGTTGCAGCGCGCCCATCAGCATTGGACCGCGCCAGACGATGGCCTTGTTCTCTTCCATCATGAAGCCGATGGACATGAGCGTGACGCCATGGGCGTGCAGCGGTTCGATCGTCTTGCCATCGGGCGAGGCCGGGCGCCGATTCACGCCCATCATCTTGGGCTGCGAGGGACCATATATATCTGCATCCAGCAGGCCGACCTTGCGGCCCTGCTTCGCCAGCGCCACCGCGAGGTTGGAGGAGACGGTGGATTTGCCCACGCCGCCCTTGCCCGAGGCGACAGCCAGGATGCGATCCACGCCCGAGGGCTTCATCGGCCCGCTCTGCGGTTTGGGATGGCCGCCGATCTTGAGGCTGGGCGCGGGCTTCGACGCCTGCCCTGCCTCCGCGGTCGGCGCGGTGAGGACGACAGAGACCTCCTTCACACCCTCGAGCCGCTTCAGGGCCACCTCGACCGCCTCGCGCAGCGGCGCCATGGCCCGCGCGGCCTCGGCCGAAGGGGCCTCGATCACGAAGCGGACCACGCCCGCCTCAACGGTCAGCGCCCGCACCATATCCCGGGACACCAGCGTCCCGCCGTCCGGGAGAGGGAGTCGCCCGAGGGCGTTAACAATTTCATCTCGTGTGATGCTCATCGCGCTACCCTTCCAAAACTTGCATCCGTCGCCGATGTATTTTTACGCCGCCCGGCCGTGAAGAAGAAAAAACCCTTTAAAATCAAGTGCCGTTAGGTCAGTACAGCATATGCATTTTCTGCATGGCAGCGTTGCCGCTTCATCCATTGTGCAACTGCAGCATTTCCTTATGTTGGTCTCAACGAAGCGAACGGCGCCGCTGACGTCTCGAAGCGAAGACTTAGGCCAGCGCGATTGGAAAGGCAAAGACGATGACCACGATGACCAGCACCCGCACCGCAGATGGCGCCACCGGCCCGCTGGGTCGCATGGTGGACGGCATTGCGACCCGTCTGCGCCGCTACCGGACCTTCCGCCGCTGCGTGTCGGAACTGTCCGCCCTGTCGAACCGCGAACTCAGCGATCTCGGCATGAACCGTTCGATGATCCGCTCGGTGGCCTACGAGGAAGCCTACCGGACGATGTAATTCAGAGATCAGAAGGCCCTCTCCTCCTCCCTGGGTCTTCTGTGAGCTTGCGGTGGCGCCGCTCCTCCTCCCTGGCGCCACCGCACACCAGATACCGGGCCTGAACGGCCCAAGACATACGCCGGTCCTCTCCTCCTCCCTGGACCGGTGTTGGCAAGACGGCGGCGCCTCTCCTCCTCCCTGGCGCCGCCGCTTCCTTGCCAAAGATTTTCGGGGCTGAACGCCCCACGGAATACGGCGCGCTCTCTCCTCCTCCCTGAGCGCGACGTTGCAAAGTCGGCGGTGCCTCTCCTCCTCCCTGGCACCGTCGGCGCTGCAACCCTTTCGGGGCCAAGCGCCCCACACGAATACGGAGCGTCCTCTCCTCCTCCCTGGACGCTACGTTGCACAGTCGGTGATGCCTCTCCTCCTCCCTGGCATCGCCGACGCTGCAACCTCTTCGGGGCCAAGCGCCCCACATGAATACGGAGCGCTCTCTCCTCCTCCCTGAGCGCTACGTTGCACAGTCGGTGATGCCTCTCCTCCTCCCTGGCATCACCGACACTGCAACCTCTTCGGGGCCAAGTGCCCCACACGAATACGGAGCGCTCTCTCCTCCTCCCTGAGCGCTACGTTGCACAGTCGGTGATGCCTCTCCTCCTCCCTGGCATCGCCGACACTGCAACCTCTTCGGGGCCAAGTGCCCCACAGTAATACGGAGCGCTCTCTCCTCCTCCCTGAGCGCTACGTTGCACAGTCGGTGATGCCTCTCCTCCTCCCTGGCATCGCCGACGCTGCAACCCACATAGGGCCGCAAGGCCTGACCGGATCGACGTCCCTCTCCTCCTCCCTGGGATGTCGTAAAATGAACGGCGGTGCCTCTCCTCCTCCCTGGCACCGCCGTTTTTTCGTTTTCAGGACATCGATTTCAGGATGGGCGTGACACGCGCAGCTCGACGGGCGCCGGAGCGGACCGGCGCCATGCGCGCTTGCAGGGAGCGAGGAGGTCAGACGATCGTCAACAGCCGCCGGGGCGTGTGGATCAGCATCGCGTCGATCTGCGCCTGGGTGATCCCGCGCCGCAGCATCAAGGGCACGACACGCTCGGGGATATGGCCATAGCCCGGCCCGCCATAGCGGCGCATCCGTGTTTTCATGCAGACATCATGGCTCAGCACGATCTGGTCGCCGTGGCCGTGCGCGATCAACTCGCGGATGATCCGCACCCGGCCGCCGTCATTGGGCAGGTCGATGTCCGAGAGACCGTTGTAATAGGCCGTCTCCCAACCGAAGAGGTCGAACTCCAGCACGCAGCCGGTCTCGGCCAGGCGCTGGAAATCGTCGAGATCGAAGAGCGTTCGCTCCATGTGATCCATGATCACCCGCGTGGGATCGGCGCCATGGGCGACAGCGTGGGCTAGGATCTCCAGCGGCGTGGCCCCGTGGCGGGAGGGGTGGATCGTCAGCGCGGCCCCGGTCTCCTGCTGGGCCACGGCGGCACCGGCCAGCACGCGCTTCTCCTGCTCTGTCCAGGGTTCGCCACAGCCGATCTCGCCCAGGATACCAGCACGGACATCCGTGCCCCAGGTGCCCTCGCGGATGTTGCCCACCATCTCGGCGGCGAAACTGTCGATGTCGCGGGTGGCATTGGTCGGGTCCTGGTAGCGCTGGACGTAGTGACCGCAGCCCATGACGATCTGGGCGCCGGTGGCCCGGGCGATCTTCACGAGCCCCTCCGGGTCCGGGCCGATGTCACCGATCGTGACCTCGACGATGGCGCTGCCGCCCGCGCGGGTGAAATGCCCGACCTCCTCGATCGCCACGTCCACGTCGCGCTGCATCATGTTGCCATTGGTGCGCGGGCGGAACGTGTGCTGATCCCAATAGGTTGCGAGCGAAAGCTCAGGCCCCGTGGCGGCCTCGGGCCCGCGGTCATCGAGGGCGCGCAAGTCCCAGAGGAGATGTTCGTGCATCAAGGTGAGACCGAGGTCCTCCGGCGCGATCAGCCCGGTGACGGTCTGGATCTTGCCCTGCAATGTGGCGTGGTCGGGATGGGGCATGGGGGTCCTCTACCCTGTCAGGTGCTGAGGCCACCCTGTGCCGGAGGTCGCGGGATGACCAGTGATCGGGAGGGATCCGGGCGCGCTATGGGGGGAGCGGGGCAAAGACGCCCGCGGTTTGGGCGGAGCAGCCCATGGCCTGCCCCTGCGTGGGACGCAGGGACGGCGAGAGGGGGCTGTCTGCCCCCTCTTGCGGGCTTTGCCCGCAATTCACCCCCGAGGATATTTCGGAACAGTGGATGAGACGGGCGGGTGGGTCTCAGAAGGGGATGTCGTCAGAAGACATGACGAACTTGGCCACGACCTTCTTGGTGCCGGCCTTTTCGAAGGCGATCTCGAGCTTGTCGCCCTCGATGGAGAGAATCGCGCCGTAGCCGAACTTCTGGTGGAAGACCCGTTCGCCCACCGTGTGGCTGGAGGTGGCGGTGAGGTCGATCACCGGGCTGCGGCTTTCGCGCGGCTGGGAAATCGGGCGTTCGGCGGCGCGGGACTGCATCCGCTTCCATCCCGGGGAATTGTAGACATTCGCCTCGGCCGCGCGGTCGTGGAGGGTGGAGGCGGGCTGTGCCGCGGCACCGAAGCCGCCGCCGTAGAGGCCGGGCGGGGTGAGCACCTCCACATGGTCCTCGGGCAGTTCGTCGATGAAGCGCGAGGGCAGCGCGGATTGCCACTGGCCGAAGACGCGGCGGTTGCCGGCGAAGGAGATCGTGCAGACCTCCTCGGCCCGGGTGATGCCCACATAGGCGAGGCGGCGCTCCTCCTCGAGCCCCTTGAGACCGGATTCGTCCATCGAGCGCTGCGAGGGAAAGAGCCCGTCCTCCCAGCCCGGCAGGAAGACCGCGGGGAATTCGAGGCCCTTGGCCCCGTGCAGCGTCATGATCGAGACCTTGGCGCCGTCGGTTTCCTGCTCGTTGTCCATGATCAGGGCGACATGTTCGAGGAAGCCTTCGAGGTTCTCAAAACTTTCCAGTGCCTTGACCAGTTCCTTGAGGTTCTCCAGCCGGCCCGGCGCCTCGGGCGTCTTGTCGTTCTGCCACATCTCTGTGTAGCCGGATTCGTCGAGGATCTGCTCTGCCAGTTCGATGTGGCTGAGGCTGGCCTCGCCCACCATGCGGCCCCAGCGCTGCAGGTTGTCCACCAGCAGTTGCAGCTGTGCCGCCCCCTTGCCGGTGAGGCCCTTCTGCTCCAACAGCAGGCGGGCGCCTTCGACCAGCGGCACGCCATTGGCGCGGGCGGCGACCTGGATCTTCTGCTGCGCCTTGTCGCCGAGACCCCGCTTGGGCGTGTTCACGATCCGCTCGAAGGCGAGGTCGTCGGCGGGGCTGACCACGAGGCGGAAGTAGGCCATTGCGTCGCGAATCTCGAGCCGCTCGTAGAAGCGCGGGCCGCCGATGACGCGATAGGGCAGACCGATTGTCAGGAACCGGTCCTCGAAGGCGCGCATCTGGTGCGAGGCGCGCACGAGAATCGCCATGTCGTCGAGGCTGTAGGGCCGCTGGCCGCGGGTGCCGCGCTGCATCGCCTCGATTTCCTCGCCGATCCAGCGGGCCTCTTCCTCGCCGTCCCAGTGACCGATGAGGCGGACCTTCTCGCCGCCGTCGGCCTCGGTCCAGAGCGTCTTGCCGAGACGGCCCTCGTTGCCCTTGATGACCCCGGAGGCGGCCGCGAGGATATGGGCGGTGGAGCGGTAGTTCTGTTCCAGCCGGACGACGTGGGCGCCGGGGAAATCCTTCTCGAAGCGCAGGATGTTGCCCACCTCGGCGCCGCGCCAGCCATAGATCGACTGGTCGTCGTCGCCCACGCAGCAGATGTTCTTGTGCCCGCCCGCCAGCAGCCGCAGCCAGAGGTACTGGGCCACGTTGGTATCCTGGTATTCGTCCACGAGGATGTACTTGAACCAGCGCTGGTACTGCGCCAGCACGTCCGGGTGGGCCTGAAAGATCGTGACCATATGCAGCAGCAGGTCGCCGAAGTCGCAGGCGTTCAGCTCCCGCAGGCGTTGCTGGTAGGCGGCGTAGAGCTTCACGCCCTTGCCGTTGTAGGCCGCCGCATCGCCGGTGGGCACCTTGGAGGGCGTCAGCGCCCGGTTCTTCCAGCCGTCGATGACATTGGCCAGCTGGCGCGCGGGCCAACGCTTGTCGTCGATCCCCTCGGCCTGCACCAGCTGCTTGAGCAGGCGCAGCTGATCGTCGGTGTCGAGGATGGTGAAGTTGGACTTCAGCCCGGCGAGTTCGGCGTGGCGGCGCAGCAGCTTGACGCAGATCGCGTGGAAGGTGCCGAGCCAGGGCATGCCCTCGACGCTCTGCCCCAGCAGGCGGCTCACCCGGTCCTTCATCTCGCGCGCGGCCTTGTTGGTGAAGGTCACGGCGAGGATCTCGTTCGGGCGCGCCCTGCCCTGCGTCAGCAGGTGGGCAATACGCGAGGTCAGCGCCTTGGTCTTGCCGGTGCCGGCGCCGGCCAGCATCAGCACGGGGCCATCCAGCGTCTCCACCGCCTCGCGCTGCGCGGCGTTCAGATCGTCGAGGTAGGGCGCGGGGCGCGCGGCGACGGCCCGCTGCGAGAGGGGCACGCGCGGCGCGGGATCGGCCGCATTGTCGAAGGCGTCGAATTCGTCAGGGCTGCTCATGCCCGCAATCTAGCAATTGGGTGCAGCGGGTGGAAGGGCTGTTCACGGGATGTTCTTATTTTCCTCGACCTCAGCAGGGCACGGGCAGCGTGGCCGGCCCTCTGCCGCACGCCGCCTCTTGCCCTTCCCCGCGGGCCGCAGCAGTGTCGCGCCATGGATCTGGATAACGATTACCCCTCTCTCGCTGACCTGCGCCGCCGGGCGCAGCGGCGCATCCCCCATTTCGCATGGGAATACCTCGACAGCGGCACCGGTGATGAACATGCGGTGCGGCGTTCGCGCAAGGCGCTGGAGGAGGTCGTCCTGCGGCCCGCAGTGCTGAAGGGCGCGCCCAAGGCAGACCTTTCGGTCAACCTCATGGGACGGACCTATGACATGCCCTTCGGCGTCTCCCCTGTGGGGATGGCGGGGCTCTTCTGGCCCAAGGCGGAATACCTGCTGGCGCGGACCTGCGTGAAGCGGAACCTGCCCTTCGGCCTGTCCACCGTGGCCGCCGCCTCGCCCGAGGACGTGGCGGGCGACATCGGCGAGCAGGGTTGGTTCCAGCTCTACCCGCCGGAAAAGCTGGAGGAATCGCTCGACCTGCTGAAGCGGGCGCAGGCCGCGGGCTTCCACACGCTGGTGCTGACCGTGGACACGCCCGGCGCGTCCCGGCGCGAACGGCAGCGGCGCGGCGGGGTCAAGACGCCGCCGGTGATCACGCCCCGGCTGCTGTCCCACGTCGCCATGCGCCCGGCCTGGGCCCTGGCGATGGCGCCTCTGGGGATGCCCCGGGTGCGGGCGCTGGACAAATACCCCAAGGAAGTGGGCGCCGACGGTAAGGTGGGGCTGGGCCGCCACCGCGCCGTGGACGTGGAGTTCTTCAAGCGCATCCGCGAGGCATGGCCGGGCAAGATGGTCGCCAAGGGGGTGCTGATCCCCGAGGACGCGGTGATGCTGCGTGACCTTGGCTGTGACGGGATCTGGGTGTCGAATCATGGCGGTCGTCAGTTCGATGCCGCCCCGGGCTCTGCCGAGGCGCTGCCCGGCATCCGCGCGGCCCTCGGGCCGGATTACCCGGTGCTGCTGGATGGTGGCATCCAGTCCGGCCTCGACGTGCTGAAGGCCGTGGCCCTTGGCGCGGACATGGTCATGCTGGGGCGTGGCTGGCTCTGGGGGGCTGCGGCCTTCGGACAGACCGGCGTGGACCACGTGGCGCACCTCCTGCGCGAGGACCTGCTGGCCTGCCTGCTGCAAATGGGAATTTCCCGCCCCGCCGAGGCCCGGGGCAAGGTTCTGTTCCCCGCGATCTGAGGCCCTGACCTCTCCTGCCAGGGCGGGGCATCGCCCGCGCCCCGGCCTGCCCTTCGCCTTGGCATTCTGTAGCGCTAACAGCCCCTTACCGGCCAAGTTTGCAAAGTTTCCTGAGCAAACTGCAAAGTTTGCAATTTGCAAAACATTCCTTGCGCTGCGGCGCGGCATGTCGTTTCCTCTCGGTCACACAAGTGCCGGGGTGAGAGGAGACATGCACCCCGGTCAGGGAAGGAGCACGACCACATGCCGGAATTCCGGAAAATTCTCATCGCCAACCGCGGGGAAATCGCCATTCGCATCATGCGTGCGGCGAACGAGATGGGGAAGAAGACGGTTGCCGTCTTCGCCGAGGAGGACAAGCTGGGCCTCCACCGTTTCAAGGCGGACGAGGCCTACCGCATCGGCGAGGGCATGGGCCCCGTCGCGGCCTATCTGTCGATCCCCGAGATCATCCGCGTGGCCAAGATGTCGGGCGCCGATGCGATCCATCCGGGCTATGGTCTGCTCTCCGAGAACCCTGATTTCGTCGATGCCTGCGATGCCGCGGGCATCACCTTCATCGGCCCCAAGGCCGCCACGATGCGCGCCCTTGGCGACAAGGCCTCGGCCCGCAAGGTGGCGATTGCCGCGGGCGTGCCGGTGATCCCCGCGACGGAAGTGCTGGGCGATGACATGGCCGCGATCACCAAGGAGGCCGAGGAGATCGGCTTCCCGCTGATGCTCAAGGCCAGCTGGGGCGGCGGTGGCCGGGGCATGCGCCCGATCACCAACGCCAAGGAACTGCCCGAGAAGGTGATGGAAGGCCGCCGCGAGGCGGAGGCCGCCTTTGGCAATGGCGAGGGCTACCTCGAGAAGATGATCACCCGCGCCCGCCACGTCGAGGTGCAGATCCTCGGCGACACCCACGGGCAGATCTATCACCTCTACGAGCGGGACTGTTCCGTCCAGCGCCGCAACCAGAAGGTCGTGGAACGCGCCCCTGCCCCCTACCTGACCGAGGCCCAGCGGGCCGAGATCTGCGAGTTGGGCCGCAAGATCTGCGCCCATGTGAACTATGAATGCGCTGGCACCGTCGAATTCCTGATGGATATGGAGACGGACCAGTTCTACTTCATCGAGGTGAACCCCCGCGTGCAGGTGGAACACACCGTCACCGAGGAAGTCACCGGCATCGACATCGTGCAGGCGCAGATCCTCATTGCCGAGGGCAAGACGCTGGCCGAGGCCACCGGCAAGGCCAGCCAGGGCGACGTGCGCCTGAACGGCCATGCGCTGCAGACCCGGATCACCACCGAGGATCCGCAGAACAACTTCATCCCCGACTATGGCCGCCTGACCGCCTATCGCTCGGCCACCGGGATGGGCATTCGCCTCGACGGCGGCACGGCCTATGCGGGCGGGGTGATCACGCGCTACTACGACAGCCTGCTGGTGAAGGTCACGGCCCATGCCCAGACCCCCGAGAAGGCCATCGCCCGGATGGACCGCGCCCTGCGCGAATTCCGCATCCGGGGCGTCAGCACCAACATCGCCTTTGTCGAGAACCTGCTGAAACACCCGACCTTCCTGTCGAACGAATACACCACCAAGTTCATCGACACGACGCCCGAGCTCTTCGACTTTGCCCCGCGCCTTGACCGGGGCACCAAGGTGCTGACCTACATCGCGGATATCACCGTGAACGGCCACCCCGAGGTGCAGGGCCGTCCCAAGCCCGCCGCCGACCTCAAGCCGCCGCGGATGCCCGAACTGCGGTCCGAGACGCCCCCGCCCGGCAGCCGCACCCTGCTGGACGCCGAAGGCCCCGAGGCCGTGGCCAAGTGGATGAAAGAGCAGAAGGAACTGCTCTTCACCGACACCACCATGCGCGACGGCCACCAGTCGCTGCTGGCCACGCGGATGCGCTCGATCGACATGATCAAGGTCGCGCCCGCCTATGCCACCAACATGCCACAGCTCTTCTCGGTCGAATGCTGGGGCGGCGCCACCTTCGACGTGGCCTTCCGCTTCCTGCAGGAAGACCCGTGGCAGCGCCTGCGCGACATCCGTGCCAAGATGCCCAACATCATGACGCAGATGCTGCTGCGCGCCTCCAACGGCGTGGGCTACACCAACTACCCCGACAATGTCGTGGCCGAGTTCGTGCGGCAGGCAGCGGCCACCGGCGTCGATGTCTTCCGCGTCTTCGACAGCCTGAACTGGGTCGAGAACATGCGCGTCGCGATGGATGCGGTCGGCGCCAGCGGCAAGGTCTGCGAGGGCACGATCTGCTACACCGGCGACGCGCTGGACCCGGCGCGGGCCAAGTATGACATCGCCTACTACGTGAAGATGGCCAAGGAACTGGAGGCCGCCGGCGCCCATGTCCTCGGCATCAAGGACATGGCGGGTGTCATGACCGCCCCCGTGGCCGAGGTGCTTTTCCCCGCGCTGAAGGATGCGGTGGACCTGCCGATCCACTTCCACACCCACGACACCTCTGGCGCATCTATCGCGACGATCCTCATGGCGGCCTCCAAGGGGGTCGACTGTGTGGATGCGGCGATGGACAGCCTCTCGGGCAACACCTCGCAGCCGACCTTCGGCTCGATCCTCGCGGCGCTACAACATTCGCCCCGCGCCTCCACCATCGACATCGCCGCCGTGCGCGAGATCTCGAACTACTGGGAAGCGGTCCGCGGCCAATACGCGGCGTTCGAATCCGGCATGCAGGCCCCCGCCTCCGAGGTCTACCTGCACGAAATGCCGGGCGGGCAGTTCACCAACCTCAAGGCGCAGGCACGCTCCATGGGGCTGGAGGAACGCTGGCACGAGGTGGCGGAAACCTATGCCGACGTGAACCAGATGTTCGGCGACATCGTGAAGGTCACGCCCTCCTCCAAGGTCGTGGGGGACATGGCGCTGATGATGGTCAGCCAGGGCCTGACCCGCGCGGATGTCGAGAACCCGGCCAAGGACGTCTCCTTCCCGGATTCGGTCATCGACATGATGCGCGGCAACCTCGGCCAGCCGCCGGGCGGCTTCCCCGAGGCCATCGTGAAGAAGGTGCTGAAGGGCGAGGCGCCCAACCTTGAGCGGCCCGGCAAGCACCTGCCGCCCGTCGATCTGGAAGAAAAGCGCCGCGAGATCAGCGACAAGCTGGACGGCGCCGAGATCGACGACGAGGATCTGAACTCCTACCTCATGTATCCCAAGGTCTTCGAGGATTACGGCAAGCGCCACGCGATCTATGGCCCGGTGCGGACCCTGCCCACCCATACCTTCTTCTATGGCATGGAGCCCGAGGAGGAGATCACCGCCGAGATCGACCCGGGCAAGACGCTGGAGATCCGCCTCGTCACCGTGGGCGACACGCAGGAAAACGGCGAGGTCCGGGTCTTCTTCGAGCTGAACGGCCAGCCCCGCGTGGTGCGCGTGCCCGACCGCAAGGCCACCGGCGCCAAGGCCGCCGCCCCCAAGGCCGATCCGGGCAACCCGAACCATGTGGCAGCGCCCATGCCGGGTGTCGTGGCCTCCATCGGCGTCTCGGCCGGCCAAAGCGTCAAGGAAGGCGACCTGCTGCTGACCATCGAGGCCATGAAGATGGAGACCGGCCTGCACGCCGACCGCGACGCGGTGATCAAGGCGGTGCATGTGATGCCGGGCGCCCAGATCGACGCCAAGGACCTTCTGGTCGAATTCGAGTGACGGACGGCCCCCCGGGGCCATCCCGCGCGCCCGGGGCACCCCCCGGGCGCCTCCCTGCCCGGCCACAAGCTGCGCCGGCCGCCCCTGCCCTGCCCAATTAACCTTCGTTTGACAGCCCTGCGATACCGTGTCGCCGCGGGATGTGCCCCCTTTGGCCCGGCTGACCGGAATTGAATCTTGCGGCCGCGAATCATCCCGTGCGATTCAGAAAGAAAACGACGCAAAGCCGTCGAAAGGGCAGAAAATGGCAGTTCACAGTCTCGGCATCCTCCCGCTGAGCGCGCTCCGCATGGCGGAGCCGGGCCGGCGGGACCTCGGCAACACCACAGGCTTCAGCCTCGTCAGCGCGCATATGGCGATGGCGCGGGTCATGATCCGCACCGCGCGGCAGGGGCCCCTGCCGCTTGGCCCCACGGGGGACGTGCGCCAGCCCGCCCTCATCCTGACCGAACCGCTGAAGCTGGACGCGCTGACCTGTCGCCCCGGGGCGACGTTGACGCTCGATCCGCGCTGCACGGTGACGGCGGCCGACGGGCAGAGCTTTGCCCTGCGCGCCCTGCGCCTCCACGGTCACGGCCACGGCCACGGCCACGGGGAAGGTCCGCGCGACAGCATCGTTGTCGGGCTCCACTTCCCCGGTGATCTGCCCGCCGAGGGCTGCGTCCTCTCCGCCGGGCCGGACCTGGCGCTTCCCGCGCGCGCACCCGAGGCCAGCCCCCGGGATCACGATCATCTGCGCCGCCACCTCCGGACCGCCGCGATCTCTCTCGTCGACACGTTGGAGTGGGTCCCCTCCTCGCTGCCCGAATGCCACGCCGGCGCGCCCGGAACCGGCTCGCACGCCTGACGCTTCGTCAGCCCCCCGTGCTGCACGCTGGGCCACGCCACCAACTGTGGCGGCCTCCTGCGGGCCGTTCGGGAGGGCCCGGACCACGCCAATGCGGCGTCGTGAAGATGCCCCGGACAAAATTCCCGACCGCGTGCATTTTCCTCTTGCAGCCCGCCGCCCGCCCTTATAGATGATCCCTCACCCAAGGACGCGGGCGTAGCTCAGGGGTAGAGCATTACCTTGCCAAGGTAAGGGTCGTGAGTTCGAATCTCATCGCCCGCTCCAATTTCTCTTCAAAATGAAATCGGTAGCGGATTGTCCTTGGGGCGCCAGTGGCGCTCATCCGGCGCCCTGCGCCGTCATCCCATCCCCCGCTTTTGATCCTGCCCTCGGTCTGCCGCGGCGGTTCGGCTTTGGTCTGCCGCCATGGCTGGACGCGCCCGAACCTGCCTCCCGCGTGCCCCTTCCCACGCCAAGACATCTGTCCGCCGGGACCGCTCTCCTGCCGCCGATTGGCGTCGCCGGAGCGGCCCGATCCACCTCCCGAAGATGACGAAACGGCAATTTGGAAATGAGCTGCATTTTCCTCTTGCGGCCAGCCGCCCGAGCCAATAAATCGTGCCTCACCCAAGGACGCGGGCGTAGCTCAGGGGTAGAGCATTACCTTGCCAAGGTAAGGGTCGTGAGTTCGAATCTCATCGCCCGCTCCAATTTCTCTCCATCTTGAAAAATTGGTAGCGGTTCCGCCGGGGCCGGTAGAGACATCCGTTTGTCTGCCGGGACAGAGGGTCCATCCGAACCGCAACGCGCCAAATTCCCCCAGCAAATCAGATACTTGCACCTCACCCCTCGACGCTGTGCGAGGCAAAGACATGCTGTGCGCGCCCGCCCCGCTTGGCGGTATAAAGCGCGGCATCGCTATCCTTCATCAGCCGCTCCACGTCCGGGCTGTCGTATTCGCTCGACAGGACCGTCCCGATGGAAGCAGCGATGCGGCAGGGCCGCCCCTGGTAGGGGATCGGCTCCTGCAGCCGGTCAAGAAGGGTGCGCGCGATCTCCTCGATCCGGCGTCGCGATTGCAGGTTGTTGAGGATCAGGACGAACTCATCCCCGCCGATCCGCGCGACCGTATCCTCGTCCCGGGTGACCTCCAGCATCTTGCGGGCCACATGCTGCAGGACATGGTCCCCCGCCGCATGGCCGAGGGAATCGTTCACGTCCTTGAAGTAGTCGAGGTCCACATGCATCAGCGCGAAGGGCTGCCCCTGCGCCACTGCGCGGGCCAGCACGTGATCCATCGCGCGGCGGTTCTTGAGCCCGGTGAGCGTATCGGTGAAGGCCTGTTCCTCCGCCGCGATCATCGCCCCCTGCAGGCGAAGGCTGAGCTGGGTGAACGCCTCTGTGACCATGGCATTCGCTTCCAGCAGGTAGAGAAGTTCGACCGTCAGGTCCGTGGGCGGGAAATCCGCCCCCGTCAGGTGATGCGCGCGCACCGCCTCCTGCACCGACAGACCGAAGGAGAGGTTCACCACCGCGCCGCCCGCCTCCAGCGGCAAGAGGATGCCCTTGAGCGCCGTCCGGGGCGCCGCCCGCATCCCGAGGTGCAGCTTGCGCCCCGCCGCCGCCATCAGCCCCTGCATCGAGGTAACCGCCCGGGGCCGCGCCAGTTCGAACACCTCGAGGAACCGGCTGCCCGCCAGGGACTGGCCGGGCCAGAGTTTCTGGATCGTGGGGCCGACGTGGCGGATATGGCCGGTTTCATCCAGCACCACATGCATCGGGCAGAGCAGGTCGAAGACCGCGCGCAGATCGCAGAGCCCGTCGGCGCTGAGGGCCGGACCATGGGGGCCGAAGGTCTGAAGCCCGCCGCTCATCCGGTGCGCGCGCCCAGATCGAAGGCCCGCCCTTCCGCGAAATCGCGTTCAACCAGCCGGATCTCGATCGTGGCGCCGACCTGGTCCAGCGTAACGAGGGCGCCGTAATCATCGGCCATGGCGCGAAGCACGCCGACCATGACCCAGGAAAACCCCTTGGGCCCACCGGCACAGGCCAGGGTGAAGCGGCAGGGCGTGACCTGCCGCAACTCCATCCGGGGCAGGTCAAGCTCCGGCACGGCGAGGCGCGCCCGGTCGGGCAGATCGTCGAGGGAGTTCAGGAAATCCTCGTATTCGACGCCCGCGAATCGCAGCAGGCGGCGCAGCCCGGCCATGTTCGGATGGCTGACGAGGTAAGTGCCCAGATCCTCCAGCACCGTGGCCTGCGGGCGCGCCAGCGTGACCGCCGCCGCCTGCAACAGCCGGTCGGTGACCACGTCCTCGTAGTGCAGCATCGCCTCGAACCCCGAGACCCCGGCATCGGCGCGCATCAGCACCTCGGCCCAGACCTCCGGGCCGTAGCTGTCCTGCAGGAACACCTGTATCGCCGTGTTGATCAGGCCGTGCATCGCGCCCCCTAGCTGCCCGGGACCGGTTAGGCCCCGGGGCGTCTTGGCAGCAGCATCGCGCGCGGACCTTAAGATTGGCCCAATATCTTCAATTGTTGGGAACCAGCTGCCGCCCGCCGAGGGTCAGCGCATTGCGTTGCAGCGGCGTGATGGCAAAGCCACCGTCCTGCGCCGCGGCAAGGTCCGCCCGGGTCAGCCCCGGCTGCCCGCCCTCCCCGGCGAGGAGCAGCGGCCCGCGGACCTTCAGCTGCCCGTCCTCCAGCACGTAGCGCAGGGCAAGGATACCGGTGCCCGTGTCGGTGAGCATCGCGTATTGCGGCTGCGCGAGATCGGGCTGGAACGGCACCTCGATCAGCACGCAGCCCGGCCGCCCTGCCGGATCGCGCCGGTTGCAGGCCTCCGCCCAGCTGTCGATCTGCCACTCCCCGGACCGGTCCAGAACGCCTTCCGGCAGGCGGGTGCCCTCCGGGCGCAGCGGCAAAATGTCCTCCAGCTGCGCCAGACGGGCCTCGCGGTCGGCGCCCCGTTGCAGGGCCAAGGCGTCGCGGCGATCCGGGGCGGCCAGCACTGCGGCGATCCGTGCGCCGAGGGGGTCATCCGCGCCGCGCGCGGCCACGATCCGCTCCAGCGCCGCGCGGCCGGGGCGGCCCCAGTCGAAGGCCAGTTCGGCCAGCGGCATGTCGGGCTCCAGCGTCTCGGCCTTAAGAAGGCGGGCGGCCTGTGACCGGGCCGAAAGCGCCTCGGCGTTGAGAAGCGGGCTGAGCCAGAGCACCGCAACACCCATCACCGCAAGCGCCAGCCAGCGGTTCCCCTGCCGCACGCCCGCGCCCCAGGTCCCGCGCAGCACCGCCCCGGCATAGATCAGCCCGTAGGCCGCCAGCAGCAGGGCACAGAGCAGCCCCGCCAGCCGCGTCGGCGTCCAGCCGTACTGCGCTACCCTGAGCGCAATCGCCCAAACCGCCAGCCCGGTCAGCGGCACCAGCAGCAGCGACAGCCCCATGGCAGAGCGCCGCAGCAGGAATGCCCGGCCCTCGCCCGCCGGATCGCGGTCCGCGGCGGCGGAGATCACCGTCACCGCCCCGGCGGCCACGGCCATCAGCAGGAGTGCGGGCGACAGCCGGCCAAAGAGCCCGCCAAGCCCCCGCAACGGCAGCGCCAGCAGGAAGACCGCGATCACCACCAGCAGCACCGGCGCCAGCAGGCGCAGCAGCCGGAGCGCGGGCAATGGCGAGAGGTAGGCCCGCAGGTCATGGGCGACGGAAAGCCCCAGCCCCAGCGCCAGCCCGGTCAGCGCCCAAGGCACCGCGTCCCGGTCCAGCAGCCAGTCGATCACGCCGATGCCGACCAGTTGGAAGAGCTCCCCCGACAGCAGCACGACCCCCCAGACAAGCGCGGCGAAGGCCACGCCGACCAGCAGGCGCAGCAGGATGGTCCAGGCCGCATCGAAGAGCAGCGCCGGATCGGAGGCGCCCCCGGGCCGGGCAAAGGCGGCGGCCAGGAAACTCATGCCCGGGTAGAGCACGATCAGATAGGCGCCGAACCAATAGCCACTCTGCACGAAGGCGCGGGGATCGTCGTAGCGCAGGCTCGCCAGCAGCACGAGGCCCGAGAGCGGCAGCGCGAGGATCAGCGCGGCCAGCCCCGCCTGCCGCATCCGCGCAGGCCCCGAGAGCGCAAGGAAGGCGGCAAAACCGGCAAGCGCCACGCAGGCCAGCCAGAGCAGCAGCCGCCCGGTGCCGATCACGTCGGGCAGCACTTCGGCGAGGATCCAGAAGGAAAGCCCCGCGGCGAGGCCGACAAGGGCCATCGCCAGATGCGTGCCCTCGCGGGCCTCGGTGGGCGGTTGGGTCGGGGTCTGGCTTTGGGGATCGGGCGACAGGGACATGGGGCACCTCCGGAGGCGCCAGTCTAGCCCCCCGCGCCGGGGGAGACCACAAGCCAGCCGGTGGACCTGCGCGCAGGGGCGCGCAGCGTGCAGCGGAGGGGAAGCGCCATCGACCGCCCTGCTCCGCGTGGGCGTGCCGGTGGCCTCAGCCCTCCCCGTACCTGCGCGCGGGCAGCCTCAGCCCTGTGCGTCCAGCCAGGCAGGCAGATGGCCGATATCCGGCAGGACCACCTCGGCATGCGGTGCCAGTTCCTCGGCCACGGCCATGCCCGTCAGCACGGCGACACGGCGCATCCCCGCGGCCTGACCAGCCACGAGATCGTGAAGGCTGTCGCCCACCATGACGACCCGCGCAGGGTCCAGCCCGGCAATCTCGGCGAAGGCCAGCAGCGGCGTGGGGGCCGGTTTGCCGCCATAGCCCGAGTCGAAGCCGATCACGGCGCGGAACCGGTCGAGCACCCCTTCCCGGCCGAGGTGGGCGCGCGCGGCGCGTTCGGCGTCATTGGTCATGACCCCCAGTTCCAGCCCCCGCGCCCGCAGCCCGTCGAGCAGCGGCGCAAGCGGCACCGGCGGCACCTGCGGGGCCTCTGCAGCCCGGTCCAATAGATAGGTTTCCAGACGGTCGCGCCCCAGCTCGGGGACGAGATCGGCCAGCAGGTCCGTCACCTCGCCGCCGGTGCCCGCGATCACCACGCTGGTGGGGCGGAAGCGCTTGCCGCCAAGGTCGAAGTCGAGCCGCTCGGCCATGCGGTGTTCGAGCGCCGTATCCCCCGCCGAAAGCTCTGCCAGCACCTCCGCGGCCCAATGGCTCCACGTGGCTTCGAAATCAAAGAGCGTCCCGTCCTTGTCGAAGAGAATTCCGTCGATCATGGCCCTGCCTGTGTCATGCCTGTCTGATGCCGTGCGTCGCCGCGGACCTTGGTCGCCCGGCCCCGGAATGGCAAGGCGGGCGGTCCACCTGACGCGCCCCCGGGGCCGAAAACCGCGGCTCTGCGTCCCCGAAGCCCCAGCCGCAGGACGGCCCTTCAGGGCGTGAACCCTACGACCGGCTTGACAAGACGGCCCCGCGCGGGCGCTCTTGCGCCATGACCGATCCGCATTCCCCCCTGCCCCCATACCGCCTGCACGAGTCCCTCGGCTATCGTCTCTCCATGGCCTCCCGGATCCAGGAGCGCCGGTTCGACGACATGCTGCGCACCATCGGCCTGACCCGGCTGACGTGGTGTCTCCTGCTGGGCGTGGCGAACGAAGAGCTGACCCAGCCCTCGGATCTTGCCGATTTCGTCGGGATCGACCGCACGGCCACCTCGCGCGCGCTCCGGCAGTTGGAAGGCAAAGGCCTGCTGGCGCGGGTCACGGGCGAAGACGATCGCCGCACCCGGCAGGTGAGCCTGACTCAGGCCGGCCGCGATGCCGTGGCCCAGGGCACGCCCTTCGCGCGGCTCAATGCGCAGGCCATGTCGGATTGCCTGAGCCCGGAGGAAGAGGCGGAGCTGAAACGCCTGCTGGGGCTGCTGTCACGCGACGAGGATCGCACCCTGCCCGGTCTCTGACCGGCCCGTCAGGACCTCCGATCGCTCCGGCCGCCCTCCGGCAGGAAGGCTCACTGGCAAGGCTTCGCCGACCGCTGCACCCTGGCGACAGCCCTTCCGCACGCCCTGTCCCCGGCCCGGCGGCCGGCGCGCCCCGGTCAGGTCCAGTGGACCTGTTCGCCCCCGGGCAGCATCGCCCGCGCGGTCATCGGCAGGTGATAAGCCACTCCGGCCGCATCACAAAACTGCACCACCCAGGCGTCGTCCATCAGCACGAAGTCGAGGACCGAGCCCAGGAACTCCGGGTTCTGGGCCTGCGCGCGCAGGTCATCGGCCGAGGCCCCCGACGCGCCGAGGAAGACCCCCATCAGGTCCTCGCGCCCCGCCAGCCACCCCAGGCATTGCAGGGCAAGGGTCTCTGCTGCTTCTCTGGTCATGGACATGGAATCACTCTCCCTCGCGCAGATGTCCCGGCAGTGAGAAAGGATTTCTTAACCAGTCTCAACAGAAACTGTCTCGTGCAGGGGGACACCGGAAGTCCAGAGGTCACAGTGGAAAAGGTGCTCATCATCGACGGGTCAACGATGTCGCGGCTTGGCCTGAAGGCGCGGCTGTCGATGACCTATCCCGACGTGGTCGAGGCGGACAGCGCCGATGCGGCCCTGCAGGCGCTGCGCGACGGCCCGCCCCCCGACCTGATCGTCCTGACCGATGGCGGCCTGTGCCGCCCCGCCGCCGACCTGCTGACCGAGATCCGCGCAAGCCCCGCCGGGCGCCATGCGGCGGTGGTCATGCTCACCCATGCAACCGACAGCCTGAGCCGCGTCCGCCTGCTGGAGGCCGGGGCCGACGACGTGGCCCCGCGGACAGAGGCGGAGGGCCGGTTCTATGCCCGGATGCGCGGATTGCTCCGCGCCCGCGCCGCGGCCGAGGAACTGCGCCTGCGCGATGCCACCGGCGTCATGCTGGGCATGGCCGAAACCGCCGAGGAGTTCCGCCCGGCCCCGCGCCCGGCGCAGGTGACCATCGTGGCACAGGACCGGGCCACCGCGGTCGTCTGGCAGGCCGCGCTGTCGCAACGCGCGCCCCACGCCTACCAGCCCCTCTCCATGTCCGAGGCGCTGCGGTGGGCCGCCCCCATGGCCACGGGCGAGATCTTCGTGATCGACCTCGACGCGGTGGAGCCGAAACAGGTGACCGTGCTGATCTCCGACATCCGCTCGCGCGAGGACACCCGCCACGCGGAGGTGCTGGTCGTCACCCGCGAACCGGACAACCCGGCGGCGGGCGATGCGCTCGATCTCGGGGCGGGCGCGCTGATGTCGGACGGCTTCGACCCGGCAGAGATGCTCTTGCGGCTTGGCGTCCTGATGCGGCGCAAGCGTACGGCCGAGGCGCTGCGCCGGCGGCTGGCGGACGGGATGCGCGCCTCTGTCACCGATGCGCTGACCGGGCTCTACAACCGGCGCTATGCCCTGCCCCACCTGCACAAGCTGGCCGCGGGGGCCGCGCTTTCGGGCACCCACTTCGCGGTGATCGTGGCCGACATCGACCACTTCAAGTCCGTGAACGACCGCTTCGGGCACGCCGGGGGCGACATCGCGCTTGTCGCGGTGGCGGACCTACTGCGTGACAACCTGCGCGCGGCGGACACGGTGGCGCGGATCGGCGGCGAGGAATTCCTGATCCTGATGCCGGACGCTGGCCGGGCCGAGGCGGCCATCGCCTCGGAACGGCTGCGCCGCCGGGTGGCGGAAACCCCGATCCACCTGCCCGGGCAGGCGGCGCCGCTCCACTGCACGATCTCGCTCGGCATCACCCTCGCGACGGGGGCCGACGGCGAAGACGGCTGCGCGGTCGACCGGCTGCTTGCCCGGGCCGACCGCGCGCTCTATGCCGCGAAGGCAGCCGGACGCGACCGCGTGCTCTTCGACGATACGCCCTGTTTCGTGGGACCCCGGCCCCAGGCCGCTGGCCGCTGAGCCGCCTCCCGGTCCGAAGCCCCCGCTTGGACAGGATGCGCGGCCAGCAAGCTCCCGCAGAATGCCCTGCCAGACAGCCCGGCTATAAAGCTCCATCGGAAAAGACCGACTGCCCCGCCCCCCTGCGGAGCGGTCGCTTCGACAGGATCCCCGCGCCCTGTCCCCGGACGGCCCGCCTTGACCGAAACCGAAAACGCCCGCGGACAGGCCGGGGGCGTTCACGATGTCTCATGCTCCGGGGCGGCCTGCGCCCCTGCGGGTCAGCGGTGCTTCAGCGGCAGGCGCCCGTCACGGTCCCGGGGCGGGGGCCGCCCCTCGCGGAAACGGTTCAGCCCTTCCTCCAGCCGGTCTGCAAAGGCCGCCCGGTCCGCCTCGGTCAGGTCCGACAGATGTTGCACCAACAGGCGGTGCCCCAGTTCGGCCCGCTCGTTCGCGACGACGCGCTGCCGCTCGAGGCTCTGCTCCACCGCGGTCGGATCGAAGGGCGTCGTGCGCAGCGCGTCGATCACGCCCTGATATTCCTCGCGGATCGCCTCGCGCGAGGGCCGGCCCTGCTTGCGATATTCCGCGAAGATCTCCTTGCCGATCGCCTTCCGGTCCTCCTCCGTCAGCGCGAAGGTCAGCGGGCCGGCGATCTGATCCAGACGCGGCGGACGCGGCGGCGGGCGGCGCTCGTGGTTGAACGCCGTCCCGGCCACGATCCCCACCACGGCGAGGTTCAGCGCCAGGGAGACCACCAGAACGACGCGCAGCCAGGGCCGCATCCGCGGGGCGCTCTTGCCGGTGCCGGAGGTTTTCGGGGTCTGTTCGGTCATGTCCTATCCGTCCGTGGCGGAGGTAAGCTCGTCATAAAGACCCGGCATCAGGTCCACGAGGTAGAGGTCGCTTTCGAGGCCCGAGGTCGCGCTCGACTGGCCGGTCAGCACGGCCGCCTGCGCCGAAAGCGCCGCGGGCGGGCTGATCCCGATCCAGACGCCGGCCACTGTTGCCGTGGCCAGACCGGCCAGTGACGGCCAGCCGCCGATGGCGGACCAGAGCTGCGCCAGCCAGCCCTCGCGGGCGGGGGCCTCCTCGGATGTGGCGACCGGGGCCGGAGCCTGAAGCGCCGCCTGCGCGGCAAAGGCATCGGCCTCGATCCGGGCAAGGAAGGCCTCCATGCCCGTGGGCACGTCCGCGCCCTGCGCCGAGAGGCTGTCCGCCCCCGCGCCGTAGCGGGCGCGGTCGCCCTTCCGGGCCGCGGCAAAGAAGAGATCGAGATCGTCGTCCTGCGTCTTGTCAGCCATCGTCGTACCCCAGTTCATCCCTGCGCCCGGCAAGCGCCTTGGCCAGCGCCCGTTTCCCCCGGGCCGTCAAACTCTCGACCGCCTCGGTCGAGATGTCCATGATCTCGGCAATCTCGGGATTGCCGAGCCCTTCGATATGTCTCAGCACCACGGCCTGCCGCTGCCGCTCTGGCAGCTCGTCCAGCGCCTGCTGAAGCGCCTCCTCCCGCTCGCGGGCCTCCATGGCCTCGGCGGGGGTGGCCGCGTCGTCCTCCGGCTCCGGCACCTGGTCGAGCGTGGCATAGCGACGACGCCCCGACCGCCGCAGCCGGTCCGTGCAGAGGTTGGCCGTCACCCGGTAGAGCCAGGTGGTGACCTGCGCCTCGCCCTGCCGCCACTCCGGCGCGATCCGCCAGAGCCGCAGCATGGCCTCCTGCGCCACGTCCTCGGCCTCGGCCCGGTCGCCACCCAGAAGCCGGGCGGCATGGGCCAGCACCCGCGGCGCAAGGCGCCGGGTCAGCAGCTGGGCCGCTGCCGGATCGCCGTTCGAGAAGAGCACCAGAAGCGCATCGTCCGACAGCGTGGAAAGGGCGTCGAGGGGCATATCGGTCATATGGTCCGCGGCGTATCCTGTTCATCCGGGCGTGGCAATCGGGAGCGACCCTGCCCGGGCGGTCTTTGGCGTACCCGGGTCCCGAAGGACCCGGGTCGTTGGCCGGGGCGCGATGGGGACGCATCCCGGCCGATCCCTTCACGGGGATCACTCGGCGGGCTTGGCCTCGCCAGCCGGCGGCATCGGCGCCTCACCGGCCTGCGGCGCGGCGCCCTGCGGGGCACCGCAATCGCCCATCATGCCCATGCGCGGGCCGCCGAACATGCCGCGCTCACCCATGCGGGCTGCACGCGGGCCATGATCGCCCTTGCGGTGACCGTGCTCGCCACGCTCGGCGTGCTCGCGGTCGCCCTTGGGGCCGCGCTGGTCCATCTTCCGCTCCATGCGGTTGCCATGGTCCTGCGCACGATCGCCCTTCGGGCCGCGCTCGGGGCGCATCTCCGCCATCTTGGCGAATTCGTCCTCCGAGATCGCGCCGTCGCCATCGGCGTCCAGCGAGGCGAAGAGATCGGCGCCGGGTTTCGGCATCATCTCGTCCATGGTCAGCTTGCCGTCGCTATCCCCGTCACGGCATTCGATCATCTTGGCCGCACGATCGGCCATGCGCTCCTGACGCTTGGTTTCCATATGCGCCAGGATTTCGTCCTGATCGACCGAGCCGTCGCCGTTGGCGTCGATCTCTGCGAAACGGGCAGCGCGGTGCGCCTCACGTTCCTCGGTCGAGATTTTTCCGTCGCCGTCGGTGTCGATCTGCGACATGTCGAACCGGGGGCCCTTGCCCTCGCGCGGCCCGTTGGCGTCCTGGGCATAAGCCCCCGCCGTGGCAGCGCCGAGCGCGATGAGAGCGGCACCTGCCAGAAGAGTTGCGCGTTTCATATTGGTGTCTCCAATGTGTTGACTGCTGGGCGAACCGGCCTTTCTAGCCGCTTCTGAAAACTGATACGGGGCGGCCCGGCGCTTCCGTCGCCGAACAGGCGGAAAAATCGCACAAAGACCGCAACCCATTGAGATTAAAACATAGATTTTTTGAATATGATCCGCGAAACGCGCCAGCCTGCGACATAGCGCCCATTTGCCCCGCCTGCGTCCAAACGCCCGGGAGGCCCATCCGGCCAAAGCTGCTATACCACCTGTCTGATCTGAACGACGGAGGCATCGGCCGGGCCCCTCCCCCGGCGCCTCCCGGACGAGCGAGACGAACATGATGTGCGACACCACCCCTCAGGCGGCGCCCCAGGCCGACGAGCGTCCTCTCTGGCCTTCCGTGTGGAAAGGCTGGCGCCGCCGCTGCCCGAATTGCGGACAGGGCCCGCTGATGAAGGGCTACCTCACCGTGCGCGACCATTGCCCGGTCTGCCGCGAGGAATATTGCCACCACCGCGCCGATGACGGCCCGGCCTACCTGACGATCCTCATCGTCGGGCACCTGATGGCGCCGCTGCTGCTGGTGGTCTTCACCACATGGCGGCCCGAACCGCTGGTGCTCTTTACCATCTTCGGGTTGGGCACCGTGGCGCTGTCTCTCTACCTGCTGCCGCGCCTCAAGGGGGCGATCGTCGCCCTGCAATGGGCGCGCATGATGCACGGGTTCGGCACCGACTGACCGGCGCGCCCCGGGCCGAAGCAGGCCCGCCATTGGCACAGCATGGGCCGGACACTGGCCCGACACCGGTCCGACACTGGCCCGGCGCAGATGCATCAGCCCGCCTCCGCCCGACTGACGGGTGGTTCCGCTTGGCAAGCCCTCCGCCCGCCCCTAGGCTGCCGGGCGGAGGACCAGACCAACCATGACCGACAAGACAGCCATCCGCGACGCCGCCACGGTGATCGTCCTGCGCGACCGCGCCACCACGCCCCGTGTCCTGATGGGGCAGCGCGGCTCCAAGGCCGCCTTCATGCCCTCGATGTTCGTGTTTCCCGGCGGTGCCGTGGACCCGGGCGATGCGGAAATCCCGCTGGCCGCGCCCCTGCCCGCGCTCTGCGCCGGGCGGATCAGCGAAGGCGTCGCCCCCGAGATGGCGCAGATCCTGCCCGCCGCCGCGATCCGCGAGCTTTGGGAGGAAACCGGCCTGATCCTCGGCCAGCCCGGCACATGGGACGGGGCCCCCGACGACTGGCAGGGCTTTGCGCAGGCGGGCTTCCAGCCCTCGGCTTCGGCGTTGCAATTCGTCTTCCGCGCCATCACCCCGCCGGGCCGCCCGCGCCGCTTCGATGCGCGGTTCTTCCTCGTGGATGCGGGCGAGGTGGCCAATGACCTCGACGATTTCGGCGATAACGACGAGGAGCTGGAACACCTCCAGTGGATCCCGCTGAGCGAGGTGCGCCAGTTCAAGCTGCCCTTCATCACGCAGGTGGTGCTGGCCGAGATCGCGCAGCGCGCCGCCGATCCCAGCCCGCCGGCCTCCGTCCCCTTCTTCTCGAACCGGGACGAGGAGCAGACGTTCCAGCGGCTCCATGGCCGCCCGATGCCGCAGGACTGATCCCGCGGCACCGCGCCGGGGCTAGAGCAGCAGGATCAGCCCCAGCACGCTGGCGCTGATCAGGGCGATGCCCCAGTACTCCCGCGCGCTCAGCTTCTCGTGGAAGAAGAGCACGGAGGCGAGCAGCGACAGCACGACCTCCACCTGCCCGACCGCGTTCACATAGGCCGCGGTCTGCAGGGTGAAGGCGTTGAACCAGCAGATCGAGCCCGCCATGGAGGTCAGGCCGATCCATCCTGCGGTCTTCCACGCCCGGGTGACGCGCACCAACTCGCCCCGGTCATAAAGCGCCATCCAGCCGCCCATGCCGATGAGCTGCGACATCCCCACCGCCGCAAGCGTGAGGATCGCGCGCAGCATGCTGTCCTCGGTCTGCACCTGAAGCGTTGCACCCCGGTAGAAGACCCCGGACATCGCCAGCAGCAGGCCGGAGAGCAGCCCGAGCCCCGCGGCCCGGTTCCAGAACCGGCGCAGCCCGCGCACCTCGACCCCGCCGCTGTCAGAGAGGATCAGCACGCCCACCATGCCCAGCAGGATCGCGGCAAAGCCTGCGAGGCTGATCGTCTCGCCCAGCACGATGAGGCCCACGAAGACGGTCAGCAGCGTTTCGGTCTTCTTGAAGGTGATCCCGACGGCGAAATGGCGGGTCTTGAACAGTGCCACCATGGAAAGCGTGGCGAAGATCTGTGCCAGCCCCCCGGCCAGCACGTAGGGCCAGAAGGCCGCCGTGAGCGCGGGCCAGTCGCGGCCCGTGCTGCCGACCCAGATCAGCAGCCCGGCCAGCACCACCGGCGCGGAATAGAGGAAGCGCGCAAAGGTCGCCCCGCCCGCGCCCAGCGCCACCTGGCTGAGCTGTTTTTGCAGCATGAAGCGCACGGTCTGGAAGGAGACCGCGCCGAGGGTGAACCAAATCCAGCTTGGCATATCTGTGCGCCTTGTATCGGCCGGGGACCTGCCCCGGCACCGCGCGACGTCTATGGCCCCCGCAGGGGCCGCGCCGCTCAGAAGGGCATCGGGTGGGACCGATGCACGGTGTCGAGTTCTTTCATCACCTCGTCAGAGAGGTGTAGCTCGAGACCGGCCAGAATATGATCCAGCTGCGGCTGGGTGGTGGCGCCGAAGATGACCGAGGCCATGAAGGGCCGCTGCGCGCACCAGGCCAGCGCCATGTGCACGGGGTCGAGGCCATGGGCCTTCGCCACGGCGAGGTAGGCATCCACCGCGGGGAAGACCCGCTCGGTCTTGCGGCCGCCCAGTTCGGGAACCAGCGACATGCGGCTGGCCTCGGGCACCGCGCCGCCCTGATACTTGCCCGTCAGCAGGCCGGCGGCGAGCGGCGAATAGGCCAGCAGGCCCACGTCCTCGTTCAGGCAAGCCTCGGCCAGATCGCTGTCGAACTGGCGGCAGAGCAGCGAATATTCGTTCTGGATCGTCGCCACGCGGGGGCCGTGGCCCGCCTCGGCGAGGCGCGCCCATTGCGTCGTGCCCCATGCGCTTTCGTTCGACAGGCCGAAGGCCCGGATCGTGCCACGGTCGACCTCCTTCTGGAGCGCCTCCAGCGTCTCGACCATATGGGCCATGGTCTCTTCACGGTTCTGGCCCGAGGGGTCGTAGTCCCAGATCTGGCGGAAGTGGTAGGAGCCCCGGTTCGGCCAGTGGAACTGGTAGAGGTCGATGTAATCGGTCTTGAGCCGGCGCAGCGAGCCTTCGACAACGGTCGGGATGCTCTTGGCAGTGATCGGCGCGCCGTCGCGGATGTTGCGGTTGCCGCCGCCGCTGTGCTTGGAGGCGATCACCACGTCGCCGCGCTTGCCGGTCTTTTCCAGCCAGAGGCCGATCACCCGTTCCGTCCGGCCCACGGTGGAGGCGCGCACCGGGTTCACCGGATACATCTCCGCCGTATCGATGAAGTCGATCCCGGCGGCCAGCGCGCTGTCGATCTGGCGATGCGCGTCTTCCGTTTCGGTCTGGTTGCCCCAGGTCATGGAGCCAAGGCAATAGTTGCTGACCGAGATACCGGTCCGGCCAAGCTGGGTTTTCCGCATGCGAGTGTCGTCCTGTGGCTGGTGCCCGGGGGCACAAGACAGACCCGGACGGCCTGACGCTTCCCCGCTTATCGCGCGAACCTTACGAATTCTTTTCCGATTGTCACCCCCACGGGGCGAAGTCCCGCCCTTGCGCCGCGAAACGGCGGGGCCTCTGCCCCGGACGCCGCCCGCCCCGCCCGCAGCGCGCCGTGCGGATGCCCATGCCACGCCCGGCCCTGACGCGACGAGAGCACGAATTCGACCCCATAAAGGTCGCAAAACGGCAGGCAGTCCCACCGGCAACGGCGCATGACGAGGGCGCCATGCGATTCCTGCTGACCCTCGCCCCGCTGTTCCTGTCCGTCATGCTGCTGCAACTCTCCTCCGGGGGCGTCGGGCCGCTGGACGCGCTTTCGGGGCTGGCGCTCGGCTTTTCCCGCGGCCAGATCGGCCTGCTCGGCTCGGCGCATTTCCTCGGCTTCTTCGTGGGCTGCTGGTGGGCGCCGCGCCTGATGGGGCGGGTCGGTCACTCCCGCGCCTTCGCGGCCTTCACCGCCATGGGCGCCATCGGCATCCTTGCCCATGCGCTGATCCACGACCCGTGGTTCTGGGCGCTGTTCCGGGTCGCCTCGGGGCTCTGCGTCGCGGGCTGCTATACGGTGATCGAGGGCTGGCTCATGGCGCGCTCCACCAAGGAGACCCGGGGCCGCGTAACCGGCCTCTACCGGATCGCGGACATGGGGGCCTCGCTTTCGGCGCAGTTGATGATCGGCGTGCTGGAGCCCGCCTCCTACGTCTCCTACAACGTGCTGGCACTGCTGTGCTGCGCGACGCTGATCCCGCTCACGCTCTCCAACGCGCCCCAGCCCGCCATGTCGAGCGCACCGCGCCTGCGCCCGATGCTGTCGTGGGAATGTTCCCCCCTCGCCACCGTGGCCGTCGTCGTCTCGGCCCTGTCGGGCGCGACCTTCCGGATGATCGGCCCGATCTACGGGCAGGAAGTCGGCCTCGATGCGCAGCAGATCGCGTGGTTCCTCGCGCTCTTCATCCTCGGCGGGGCGCTCGTGCAATATCCCGTGGGTCTGCTCGCCGACCGCTTCGACCGCCGCTGGGTTCTGACCGGCATCTCGGTGGCGACGATCCTCTCCTGCATCGCCACCGCGTTGACCGCCACCACGCCCCAGGCGGCGCTGGTGAACGCCTTCGTCTTTGGCATGGCCTCCTTCCCGGTTTATTCCGTGGCCGCCGCCCATGCCCATGACTTTGCCGGCGACGACCAGCGCGTCGAGCTTTCCGCCGCGCTGCTCTTCTTCTATGCCGTGGGGGCCATTGTCGCGCCCTACCTCGCCTCGGTGCTGATCACAGCCTTCGGGCCCAATGCGCTCTTTGCCATGGTGGCGGCCGGGCATCTGGGGCTGCTGGCCTTCACCCTCGGCCGGATGAGGGTGCGCCCCGCCGCGGTCCGCACCCGCTACGTCTGGTCGCCGCGCACCTCCTTCGTGATCGGGCGGCTGACCCGGCGCGGGCGCACGCCCCGGGACTGACGCCCCGGCGCGACGTTTCGGGGGACGACTTTCGGGGCGCGCCTCTTCCGTCACGGCCCACAAATCATGGCCAGAACAGCATGGCGCCAGGCCGAGGCGCGCTTGCCTCTGGCACTCACCCGCCCCGATCTGTATTGGGGGGTCCAATCCAGCGGAAAGAGGAATGTCATGGCCCGGCATCTCATCACTTCGGCGATCCCTTACATCAACGGGATCAAGCACCTCGGCAATCTCGTCGGCAGCCAGCTGCCCGCCGATCTCTTCGCGCGCTACCAGCGCGGGCGCGGGCACGAGGTGCTCTTCCTCTGCGCCACGGATGAGCACGGCACGCCCGCCGAACTGGCCGCCGCCAAGGCCGGCAAGCCGGTGGCCGACTATTGCGCCGAGATGCACGAGGTGCAGGCCAAGATCGCTGAGGGCTTCTGCCTGTCCTTCGACCACTTCGGCCGATCCTCCTCGCAGCAAAACCAACTGCTGACCCAGCATTTCGCCGGTGTCCTGGCCGAACGCGGCCTGATCCGCGAGGTCTCCGAGACGCAGATGTATTCGCCCACCGACGGGCGCTACCTGCCGGACCGCTACATCGAGGGCACCTGCCCGAACTGCGGCTTCGACAGTGCCCGCGGCGATCAATGCGACAATTGCACCAAGCAGCTCGACCCGGTCGACCTGATCAACCCGCATTCCACCATTTCGGGGGCCACCGATCTGGAAATGCGCGAGACCAAGCACCTGTACCTGCGCCAGTCCGCCATGAAGGACGAGCTGGAAGCCTGGATCGACGGCAAGACCGACTGGCCCGTGCTGACCACCTCGATCGCCAAGAAGTGGCTGAATGATGGCGACGGCCTGCAGGACCGCGGCATCACCCGCGACCTCGACTGGGGCGTGCCGGTCAAGAAGGGCGATGCCGACTGGCCGGGGATGGAGGGCAAGGTCTTCTACGTCTGGTTCGACGCGCCGATCGAATACATCGCCTGCAGCCAGGAATGGGTCGATGCCGGCAAGGGTGCCGACTGGGAACGCTGGTGGCGCACCGACAAGGGCGCCGACGACGTGACCTACACCCAGTTCATGGGCAAGGATAACGTGCCCTTCCACACGCTGTCCTTCCCGGCCACGATCCTCGGCTCCGGCGAGCCCTGGAAGCTGGTCGACTACATCAAGTCGTTCAACTACCTGAACTACGAGGGCGGCCAGTTCTCCACCTCGCGCGGGCGCGGCGTCTTCATGGACCAGGCGCTGGAGGTGCTGCCGTCGGACTACTGGCGCTGGTGGCTGCTGTCCCATGCGCCCGAAAGCTCCGACAGCGAGTTCACCTGGGAGAATTTCCAGACCTCGGTGAATAAGGACCTGGCCGACGTGCTTGGCAACTTCGTCAGTCGCGTGACCAAGTTCTGCCGCTCGAAGTTCGGCGAAGTGGTGCCCGAGGGCGGCAGCTACGGCCCCGCCGAGGAGGCCCTGATCGCCGAGATCGACCGCCGCCTCGCCGCCTACACGGCGCACATGGAGGCGATGGAGGTCCGCAAGTCGGCGCAGGAGCTGCGCGCCCTCTGGGTCGCCGGGAACGAGTACCTGCAAAGCGCCGCCCCCTGGGCCGCCTTCAAGGAAGACCCGGCGCAGGCCGCGGCCATCGTGCGTCTGTCGCTGAACCTGATCCGGCTCTACGCGGTGATCTCGGCCCCCTTCATTCCCGATGCCGCGGACACGCTGTTCGATGCGCTCAAGGTCGAAGACCGCAGCTGGCCCACCTCCGCTGCAGAGGCGCTCGCCGCCCTGCCCGAAGGCCATGCCTTCACGGTGCCCGAAAACCTCTTCCGCAAGATCACGGATGAAGAGCGCGAGGACTGGCAAACCCGCTTCGCTGGCATCCGCAGCTAAGTCCGGTCTCCCGGCGGGGGCCACTCCCCTCCCCACGGGGTCCAGTGATCCCGTGAGGGCTATTGATCCAGTGGAGGCCATTGCGCTTACCGTGAGCGCCACGCCCCTTCCCGTGGCAGCCATCGCGCTCAACACGGGAGACAAGGGTCCTCAGCGTGGGCGTCACGGTATTCCCCGCCGCAGCCATCGCGCTCGCCGCGGGAGCCAAATGCCCTCGACGTGGGCTTTACGGTACTCCCCGCTGCATCCAGTGCACTCACCGCGGGAACCAACGCCCTCAAGGTGGGCGCGCAGCATTCCCCCTAGCAGCCCTTGCACTCACCGCGGGTGTCACCGCCCTCACTGAGGAAGCTACCGCCCCGACCCCGACCACCGGAGAGAGGGCCACCGCGCCTCGAGCGCACGGCGCTCCCGGGGAGCTGGTTGGCAAGCGCGCCGGGTCGGCATCATACGCCCTCTTCTGCACATTTCCCCTCCCAGTGCCAAAAAATTCCCTCCCGACGCCCAAAAGGCCCGGGTTTTCAGAATTCGTCCCACCCTTCCTGGCTGCGATCGGGCAGCGGCGCCGGGGCGTTGACGGCCTGACGGCCTTTCGCTGGCGCGGCCTTGCGGGGCTCGTGCCGATCGGGTCGATCCACTGTGCCCTCCCGGAGCTGGAAGCGTTCCGCAGCGGCGACCAGGGAACCCGCTTCGCTGGTCAGCGCATGGCTGGCCGCATTGGTTTCCTCGAACATCGCGGCATTCTGCTGTGTCACCTGGTCGAGTTCGTTCATCGCGGTGTTGATCTCGTGCAGCCCCGCGGATTGCTCCCGTGCCGAGGTCGCGATGATCGAGACCCGCTTGGAGATATCGGCGACGGAGGTCACGATCGAGCCCAGGGCATCCCCGGTCCGGTTGACGAGATCCACGCCGGATTTCACGTGAGTGCCACTGGCCGAGATCAGCTCGTTGATTTCCCGCGCGGCGTCGGAGGATCTTTGCGCAAGGGCGCGGACTTCTGTCGCGACAACCGCGAAACCGCGCCCCGCCTCCCCTGCGCGCGCCGCCTCGACACCGGCATTGAGCGCGAGAAGATTGGTCTGGAAGGCAATATCGTCGATCACGCTGGTGATCTTCGAGATCTCCTGGCTCGACGCCCGGATTGCATCCATGGCCGTGACCGCCTGCCGCGCAACATCCCCGCCGGTCTCTGCGTTGGACTGGGCGCTGGTCGCCATGCGGCTGGCATCGTCCGCGCCTTCCGCGGCGGATTTCACCGAGGCCGTGAGCTCGTCGAGGGCGGCGGCCGTCTCTTCCAGCGTGGCGGCCTGCTTCTCCGTACGGCGGGCGAGGTCATCGGCGGCATTGGTGATCTCCCCGGCCTCGGAGGAGATCGACCCCGCGTTCTGGACCACGGCGATCATGGCTTCGTGCAGGGCATCCAGCGCCTGGTTGTAGTTCTGGCGCAGCGGTTCGTATTCCTCCGGGAACCGCGTGGTGATGCTGGCCGTCAGATCGCCTTCGGCCAGCCGCCCGAGGGCGACGCGCAGGGCCTCCACCACGTCGTGCTGACGCCGCGCCGCGGCTTCCTGTTCTGCCTCCACCTCCTGGATCCGGCGGCGCGACTCGGTCATGTCGGTGCCAAGGAAGATCGTCCGCTCGATCTCCCCGCTGTCATCCATGATCGGGGAGAAGGTGCCGATCACCATGCAGAACCGCCCATCCGGGCAGCGCACCTCGAAGAAGCCCGAGACCGACTCGCCGCCCTTGATGCGCGCGATCATCCGCTCGTGCTCGGCCTCGGAGAACCCTTCGCCCCGGAACAGGTCACGCGCATTGGTCACCTGCCCCTCGCGGAAGCCGGTCACATCGAGGAACATCTTGTTGGCAAAGGAGATGTCGCCGGGCGGCAGGATATCGACCCGCAGCTGCTGAAGGTCGATTGCGCGCAGGACAGTGCCGTTCATCTCCTCCGCCGAGACCTCGGCCCATTCCGCCACATGGCCGATGATCTGGCCCTCTGCGTCGCGCACCCCGTCGACCGTGATCCTCAACCGGGCATTTTCCCAGCGGGCGACGCAGGTCGCCGGCAGGCTCTGCCGCCCCTTCTTCACATCCGCGACGAGGTCCCGCAGGCCGGGAAACTGGTCGAAGGGCTTGGCCGCCAGATCGTCTGGCGAGAAGCCGGGCCAGGATTTGCGCAGGAAGCCGCGAAGGTCGCCCAGCAGCGCGCGACAGGAGCTGTTGGCATAGAGGATCGTCCAGTCGGGCCCCAGCAGCATGATCGGCGCGCTGGTGCCCCCGATCGCCGCGCTCTTGAAGGCCGCGTCGCGCTGTGTGTCCTTCGCGTCCAGCAAGGCCTGGCGGAACCGGTCGAGCGTGCGGCCGATGGTGCCGATCTCGTCCCGGCGCCGCACCGACGGCACGGGCGCGTCGAACTCCTCCGCCGCGATGGCGCGCATGGCGCGGGCCACCTGCAGCAGCGGCCGCGACATCCAGGCCCACTGGAAGGTCGCGACGCCGACAAGAGAGACGAGAAAGACCAGACCGGCGACAAGGGCGGAGCGGGTCCTCTGCTCCGCCGCGAGCATCAGCTGGCGCGCGGGGGACCATTGCAGGGCCAGCACGCCGACCATCGCCCCGGCGGGGCCGAACTGGATCGGCATCGCGCGGATCAGCCCGCCGTCTGCGCTTTCGGCCTCGCCAGTCAGCAGGGCAACACGCGCCGCCTCTTCGACCAGGGCCTGGTCGAAGCCAGGCGCCTGCGCCGCGTAGAGGACCTGCCCATCCGCCGTGAGGGCGAGACCGCCGGCCATATCGCCTTCCGTCTCGAGGTTGAGCGAGTCGAGCGCCTCCTGCAGCGGCCCGGGGTTGGCAAACTTGATCACGCCGCCCAGCTGGCGCGCGAGGAGACGCGTCGTCTCCAGCGCCCGGTTGGCGACGCTTTCGCGGATCACCGCATTGATCCTGTGTGTCGAGATCACTTCCGTCGTGGTCACCACCAGCAGCACGCAGACCGCGGTGATCAGCGTACCGGTCACGAAGGTGCTGCGCAGGAAGCGCCAGCGGCGCCGTGTGGTCGTCTTGTCGTCCATGCTCTGCCCCCGCAGACCGGGACCCGGAGGCCCATGCTAGACATCCCGGGCCACCGGCAGGCGGCCCGGTGCTGGTTCAGAACAGCATTTCCGCGTTGAGGGCGATGCTGATGGCCCCGATCGGCTGATGGCTGCCGGGATCCGCGAGGGTGATGGAGACCTGCCCGACATACCCCTGAACGCTTTCGTCGAATTCCACCTCACCGAGGTGCATCGCCCCGGCCCCATGCGGGAAGGTTTCCAGGTACTTGGCCTCGTCCCCCTGCCAGTAATCGCTCGTCTCGCCGCTGGCGGCCACGTTGAGGCCCAGCCGGTCCATCAGGATCACTTCCGCGATGATCCCGCCGGAGGCCGCGATCTGATCGCGCAGGAAGTTGGCCGCCGCACCGGTGATAACCTCCCGGATCAGCGGCTGCTCGCTCTGCCCCGCCTGTGCGGCCCAGTCGGCCTCCAGCGCGTCGATTTCCGTCTGCCCGTAACCCAGCGTGCGCCGGTTCTGATCGCGCACCGCGCTGATCAGGATCGGATCGGTGACCCAATCGCTCACCTCGGTTTCGACATAGCTGCGCATGAGCGCGTCGTATTGCCCGGCATGGGCGGTCTGGGCGGCGAAGGCCACGAGCCCGAAGGCCCCGGCGCTTAGGAGGCGTCGTATCACGGTCTGGCTCCGATCCTGTTTCCGGTTCGGGGCCAAGATTGCCGTGAAGACTTACGACTCGATTAATCCAGCCGGGATTGCGGGGCATTTTAGGCACAGCGCCCGGCTGAGCGCCCGCCTTGGCCGCCCATCGGCAGCCGCAAGGCCGGTCGGACCTGCGCCCCACGATTGTTTCGCCTGCGCCGGATGCGTTGGCGCTTGTTTCTCCGCTGCGGCAGTGCTACGTCGCCGGGACCGCCGGTATAGCTCAGCTGGTAGAGCACGTGATTTGTAATCTCGGGGTCGGGGGTTCAAGTCCCTCTGCCGGCACCAATTTCAGCGAAAAATCCAGCAAGATCAGCCTCGCAGCCCGATGGCCCACGGCCATGACGCCGGGCAGCGCCGCCGACACCCCGTGGCCTCTATTGCGGAGCGTACCTTGCATCGTCGGTGAGACCGCCCGGCTGCCCTGCCCGGTTGGTGATCCGGAACGCCTGCGCTAACTCGAAAGGCTGAATATAGCCGCTGAACCCCTTCATCTTCTTCATGGAGTTGTGGTCCATCACGCGTTTCCTGACCAAGTCCGCATCGAAGCTCTGATCCGTGTTGCTCACCTTCAGCCGTTCCTCGATGTGGTAGTAGCGTAGCAGCAACCCCATCTCGGACACGGGATTGAAAAGCGTCCGGGGCGCATCCTCGAAGAGAGCATTGAGCATTTTTTTCGGTTTGCGGTTGAACGACATGAGCCATTCAACCGCCGCATCGGCCCCCTCCAGCATGTTGCGTTCAAACGCCTCCCAGTTGAGTTTGATATCGTGAAACCCAGCCAGATCGTCCGGCACCTCAATCTTGAGGGGAATACTCTTGTGGGGAATACTGATGAGGAAATCGAGGCTGCAACGGTTCATCCCCTCGTCTTCCATTTTTTGTCGCGATCTTAGCTCTGCCAGCGAGTCACTCATCACCTCCTCAATCGACGCCCGAAACTCGGCTGCCAGTTCCCGCGGCATAAGCCCGAAAGGTCGCGCAGCGGCTTTAGCGGGATTGTAACAGGGTACATACTCCACGGCTCCAGCATGACGGGCCGGATCGAAGGCGGTCACAGGACCGGTGAATTCATAGACATAAGGGAGAATGTAGCCTTGCCCCGCCTCGAGCAGATATCTGTAGTACTCTGACTGCGGGACAGGACCGACGCGGACCTTGCTCGCCGGATCCATCGACGCCATCGTGAGGATTTTATCCGGCAGATATGTCTCGATGGCGACATATTCAGGATCAGGGGCGTAGGCATCGTTGTCGATGGCTGACAGACAGTAGATCCCCGGTTTCGGTTCCGTCACCATCAGGTTGCCCAGATTGAGATGACCGGGCACCAGCCGATCGGGATTTCCCAGAAACACGTCGAGCACAAAAAGCGCGCCCAGCATCCTCTGGTTTTCTTCCATCGACAGGGCTTTGAGCGCGAGGACAAATCCGGCGTGCTCCAACACTTTGTCATCCGTCGGTGTGTCTTGCTCGACCGCCAATAGCCTCTGGAGATCCCCCAGGCCCTGTGCAGCGGGCACCAGATCGGTGATCAGCAATGTCTTGAAGGCCGGAGCCCCGAGCACCTCGTCAAGCTTTAAGTCGATCTCTTGCCGGCGTTTCTCTTGGTCTTCCGGGCTGGTTTGCGGCAACATGTAGCGCCGCTGCTTCGCAGCGACCCGAAGCCGTTGCGCGATCGTCTGCACGGCCACCGCATCGGTAGATACGGCCCGCAGCCTGTCGTGAGGGATCTGCGCGAGGGTCAGGAGCTTTCGCGCGACCGCCACCCCGGGATCGAGACCTTCCATGAACTTGACCGTGTAGGTCGCATGCGGGGCCGTATCGACCCTCAGGAAAAACACCCCATCGCGCCCATTGGAGGAATGGCCGACCCTGAACCCCAGCAGGGGAATGTCGTTGACCGTAAGCAGCCCGGGGCTTGTCTTGTCTGCTGCGCACTCTCCCAGAAGCTCGGAGAGCCGCCCCTCCTCCGCCCCGGCGGGCGATGCGACGCAGAGACCGACAGCCGCGACAATCGCGTAGATCGCCCCCCGCATCAGTCGACCGATGTCAGGTTGTAGTGGATGCGGATGGCATTGCCACCGCCCTGGAAGGCGAAGGACGGGTATTGCTCGGCCGGGCGCCCCTCCTGATTGGGCAGCAGCTTGAACCCATTGAGCGTCACCTCGCGCTCGGTATCCTGCGCGTTCTTCCCGAGCATCATGTCATCGGAGTTGGTCGGATGGGTGCGGCCATTGTCGATCTCGTAGACGAACCCAAGGGGCATCTCGGGCTTGCCCGAGGTCAGCGCGCCCGGGTTCTGCATATCCTCGCCGAAGAGCGCGGCCCCCTGCCCCCAGACAACCCGGATCCGCGCCGTCAGGGCCTCGTTCTCGTCCTTGGTGACAGGATCGTCCGGCACCTCGAAATCAACGTTGCGCCCGACGGGGACGAAGCCCTCACGCCCCAAGGGAAACTCGCCGCCCTCGGCCGCATTGCCGATATGGAGTTTCTTCCACGGGGTCTTGCGGACGACGGGCTGGTTCGGGTCATCGCTGGGATAGGTGTCATACTCGGCCCGCACGAAGGCGAGCGCCTCGACCTCGATGGCGTTGTTCGCACCGGAACCCTCGTCATCGGCCACGTCAACGGTGATATAGGGCACGTCGAACCGGATCTTGTTGCGCAGCCGCACGCAGTCGCGCTGCGGATACTCGGTGGCGACGTTCACCACGGCCAGTTCGTGATTTTCGACGAACCTGAGCACATAGGCGATCGGCGCGCCAAGCCCGACGGGGCCGGTCGGCTTGCCCACCATTTCCTTGAACTCGTCGAGCGAGTTGATCACGCCGTCCTCGGAGGTGCCCCCGATCGACACCACATGCATCCGCTCCGTGCCCAGGGCCTTCTTGTACTGCGACTTCAAGTCGGCCGAGGCGCTCACGGTCTTGCTTTCGTAGACAGCGTTCAACGCGGCATCCACTTCCACGTCCGAGCGCGAATGCTCCAGCGAGAAATAGATCGCCCGGCCATAGACCACCGTTTCCACGTAGACGAGCGGCCCCTTATCCGCCTGCAGAGCGGCGATATTGGCCGCGGCCTCCGGGTCGTCGATCCAGCCCTGAAGGCCCGGGTCGATCTGGGACCGGTCCACACTCAGGCTGTAGTATTTCTGCAAAAGCTGCGCGACCTGCTTGTGCGTGTTCTCATTGCTGGAGAAGCCGAACTCGGTGCTCATCTCCAGACCATTGTAGGACCCGCCCCCCTTGAGCGCCAAATTCAGCTGCACATCGGAGGTCACTTCGAAGGTGTTGAAATCTGTGTCGATGCTGCCGTTTCGGCTGTTGTCCGCGACAATCTTCTGCATCGCCTGGTTCACCTCTTCGAGCGTGCCGCCCGTGGTGTAGGAGAGTTGCGGCACCTTGTGGGCCTGCGGGTCGTTGGGCACGAAGGGTTCGGCCGAGGACCCCGTGCCACTGGTTCGCTCGTTGAAGCGGGCGAGGATGGTCAGATTCTGGCGCGAGGGATTGCTGACCCCGGCGAAGCTGCCAGTCGTCACATCATCCATGTAGAACAGCGCCCCGGGCCAGAGCGCCGTATCCAGCGCCGGTTTGCGACCGACATAGTGGTTCTCGAAACTGTCGGAGATGCGCGCGCTGCGGGTGACGCAGAGCATGTCCTTGGTCGCGGTCCGGGTGGGCTTTGCCAGCGGATCACGTTTGGGTTTCGGCGCACTGCGGTTGTCCGTCAGGGCAACGCTGCGCACGCGTCCGCTGACGATCTCCGGCGCCTTTTCAGGCGCAAACCGCGCGTCGCCCCAAAGTTCGCAGGTCCCATTGGTGAGCTTGGAGAACCCCTCGCAGGACCGATCGGCCGAACAGACCGCCGCGCATTCCGCCGTCGATTGCAGCCCGGCGCGCGTGCCGAGCTTCTCTCCGACGAACCGGCGATCGTCGAGCACCTCGTAGGGCCCAAGGGTAATCATCTCCTTCGGGTTAATGGCAATCGCGCTGACGTAGCCTCCGAACGGATCGGTTCTGAAGCGGGCCTCCGTCTTTTCCTCGCAAACCCCGTCATGTGTATAAGTGAATGAATTGCAATTCCGGCTTGCCGTACAAATCTCAGCGCAGGCTTCGACGCTGGCAACATCAGCGGTAGTGCGGACGATCGGACCCTGTAAAATATAACCTTCGCGCAGCTCGTAGCCAGCCATCCGCGGATCGTCGTTGCTCTGCGCTTGCACGAGAGACGGCAAGACCGCAGCGAAAAGAACGGCTGCTGATCTATTGAAGAACCGCCCCGGAACGATTCCCCGACGCGCAATGAATTGAAAATACATTACAAAACTCCAGAAACAGAAATCGGCACTTCAAACTGCATTCAGCGTGGGCGAAAAACACGTGATTAATCAACTTTAATTATCTCGATTGGAACGTTTCCGGCGTCGAGAGATCGCCCCGGCAGGACACCAGCATCGCGTGTCGCCGCCTGCCCCGAGGGCGGTTTTGCCCGAGGTCGAATCAGTTCCGCAGGTCCGCCGGGCACGGTCAGCGAACGGCATCGGAGCCCCCCGTTCACGACCAAGTGAACACCACTGTCCGCGTGGTCTGAGCGGCCTCGCCCGTGCGGCGCGGCGGAGAACCGCGCAGCGCAGTCCGCCATCGGAAGGGCCGGAGCGATCTGCGCTAGGTGCCTGCCGATCCATCCCGAACCCCAAGCCCACAAAGGTGATTGGCCTTAGGACCGCTGCAATAGCCCCTCCGCCTGCCGTGCGTCGCCCCCGGAGTTCAGGCTCCGATACTGCCATCTCGCGGCCCATGACAGCCGAGCCCTCACTCTCCCTAAAGGCGTCCCCCCTGATGAGACGGGTTGATACATGCTGAAATCACGGATATTAAAAACAGACCGTAAATAGCTAATTTTAAATTCAAAAGTTTCGATACGAGCTACTTTTACGTCATCGAAACGCCAGCGAAAAATCGGACATCATCAGAGGAACGTGCGCCAGAACCTCCGGAGACGCACGTATAAGTTGTATGCTTGGGCCCGTTTAGCCTTGTGGAGACTGTGTGTGAAGAATGTTGTCGTCCCCTCGGACGCAAAGGGAAACGCGGACGTCATTGCTTGTCTCGCGGATTGGAAAGAGCCGAAGCTGATCGCCGCTGGACGTGCGCTTGCAGCGCTCGGCCAGCCGGAGCTTGTGGCCACGTTGTGCCAGTCTCAGGGCCTGCCGCTTGGTCCGAAAGGCCGGCAAAAGCTTCAGCCGTCGCAGCTCCAGACCCGCATCCGGGCGTGGTCCGACCTGCCGGCCGAGGAGGTCTTCGACAAGCTCGTACCCGGGCTCCGTCTTGCCAAGGCGCTCGGACGTGATGTGCCCCCGCCGGAGGGAGAGGCCTTCGACAGGTTCCCGCAGGCCGCCCACCTCTGGGCGTGGCTCCTATGCCACTGGCATGTGATGTGCGACCGCCCGGCAGAGGCCGTCCGGGCCTTCGAAAGCGTCGACGAGCGGCAACCCTGCCCGCCCGCGGTCGCCATGAGCTATGCCCGCAGCCTCGACAGCCTTGGCCGGAGTGTGGACTGCACTGCGTTCCTCCTGCGCCACGCCGACGCGGCAGGCAGCGCGGACTTACTGCCGCAGATGGCCTACCGCTACGCCAGTGCCCTGTGCCGGGCGGGACGGGACGCGCAGGCCCTGCCGATCTTCGAGGCGCTGACGCGTCCGGCCTACGGGGCGAAGGCGATCCGCGTTTCTCCCGCCCTCGCCGCACAGGCCACCGAGGCGCTGGTCCGGCACCGCAGGGGCGGGCAAGGTGTGACCGCCGCGCTTGCCGAGGCCGAGCGGCTCTGCGCCTCCACCGCCGCGAACGACTACAGCCAGGCGCTGCGCCTGCGGCTGATCTGGCGCTCATCGGGGCTCGACGCGGCCGAGGCAGCCTTCTGGGACGCGATCGCAGCGGCGCCGCTGTCCAACCACCTGCTGCAGACGGCCCTTCAGATCCCGTTTCCCGAGGCAACCTGCGGCCGTATCGCGCAGGATCAGGCGCCGCGCGTCGATCCCGCCCGGGCCAGCGACCGCACCGCCGCCCGGACGCTGGTCAAGCTGGCCCTGATCGCCGGGCGCCTCGACCTTGCCCGCCAGATCGCCGAGCGTGGCACGGACCACTCCCCGCTGACCGAATTGGTCACCGCGGACCGGCTGCGTCTCAGCCCCCGGCTGGCGCAGAACTGGCCCGAACTTCCGTTCCACGCGGCCCGCAGCCCCGGGGCCCGGGCCGTGCTGCTCTGCTTCCCGGCGGTCGAGCGGCTTTTCGGAGAGCTTCCCGTGCGGGTCTTCGACAGTTATCTGGCTGAGCGCGGGATCGACGTGCTCTATTGCCACGATGCCTCCAACCAGCTCTTTTCCAAGGGCGCGCCGGGCTGCGGCGACAGGTTCGAGGCGGTCGTGGCCCATCTGCGCGCGCAGCCGATGATCGCGCAGGCACCGCACCTCTGGACCCTTGGCGCGTCGCTCGGCGGCTTCACGGCGCTGCGCTTCGGGCTGGCGCTCGGCGCCGAGGTCAGCCTCGCCTTCTCGGCCAAGACCACCCTCGTTCCGGGCCCCGACGCGCCCCGGGACCTGCTGCTGGAACGCGCCGCGCCCGCGATCCGCCAGATGCTGCCCGAGGGCACCGACCTGTGCGCCGCATGGCCCGGGCGAACCGCGACCCGCAGCCTGCTCTTCCATGGTGCCGACGCGCCGGTCGATCTGCACCATGCGCAGCGCCTTGCCGGTTGCGCCGGTGTCACCCTGCGGCCCACCGAGGGTGTCGGGGCGCACAACTCGCTCGCCCCGATGATCCTTGACGGCAGCTTCGGCGAACTGCTCGACAGCCTGCTGGAGACGGCCCCGGCATGACCTTCGTCCCCAGCGAAACAACCGCGGCGCGCCCGAGCGCCCGAGACGCCAAGGACACCCTGCGGACGGTTGCCGTCTGCGGTGCCTTCGACATGCAGAACTTCGGCGACCTGCTGTTCCCGGTGCTTGCCGCGCACCGGCTGGCCAATCATGGCTACAAGGTCGTGACCCACGCGCCCACGGACAGCGACCCGGGGCTCGGCCTGCCAGCACCCCGCCCGGTGGAGGCGCTCTTCGATCCCGCGCAGGACGTCGACGCCGTGATGATCGGGGGCGGTTACATCGTGCATGGCTTCCCGGTCTCCCGCTTCGTCAAGCTGAACCGCGCGGAGGGCGAGACGGACAACCGGGCCGAGCTTCTGGATTGCTGGATGGGCGCCACCGTCGCCGCCGCCCTGCGCGGCGTGCCCGTGGTCTGGAATGCGCCGGGCGTGCCCTTCCCCTTCTCCGGGCGGCAGCAGGCCACGCTGGATGCGGTCACCGACGCGGCGGATTACCTCTCCCTGCGCGATGCGGGCAGCGCGGCCTTCCTGCGGCCCTCCGAGCTGCCCACGGCGCGGATCGTGCCCGATCCGGTCGCCGAGATCTCGCGCATCTGGACGGCCGCCAGCCTCGCCCCGGAACTGGCCGCCTTCCGCAGCCGCCATGCGGTGCCCGAAGACCGGCCCCTGCTCGCGATCCATGTCCGCGACCGCAGCCTGTCCGGCCTCGGGCCCGAGGGGCTGGCCCGCCTGATCGACGCCTTCGCGCAGGCGCATCAGCTTCTGCCCGTGCTCATCGCCGTGGGTGACGCCCATCACGACGCCCTGACCGCGCAGTCCGTGGCGCAGCATATGACCGGGCCGCAGGTCGTCCTCAATCAGGCGCTGAGCCTGCGGGAGATCGCCTCCGTCCTTGCCCATGCCCGTCTCTATGTCGGCGCCTCGCTGCACGGCTACATCGCTGCCAGCTCCTATGGCGTGCCCGGCGCCCTGGTCGCCCGCCCCGCCTATGGCAAGTTCGACGGCTACCTGCGCCACCTCGACCGGCTGAGCGACAAGTCGCTCGACTGGGCCGCGGCCTTCGACCATGCGGCGCAGCTGCTGGCGGGGCCGCAGACGCGCCCCCTGCCCCCGGCGGTCTTCGACGCACTCGACCGTCACTGGCAGGAGATGCGTGCCGCCCTCGACAGCGCGGGCCCCACCGCCGCCAGCCGCAGCGATTTCCTGCGCCGCTACATCGCGCTTTGCGTCAGCCGGTCCGGACCGGCCTGGCTGACATCGCCTTTCAACGCCACCATCAGAGGTATCCAGCCTTGACCCAAGCCGACGCTCCCGTCACCGAAATCCCCACGCCCCAAATCCCCCTTTCCGAAACCGAACTGAAGCAGTGGATGGTGACCTACATCGCACAGCTGCTGTCGCTCGACCCCGCGGGCATCAACACCGCCGACCGCTTTGACAGCTTCGGGATGGATTCCATCGAGGCCGTGGTGATGGCGGGCATCATGGAGGAGGAATTCGGCGTCCAGATCGAACCGATGCTGCTGGTCGACAACCCCTCGATCGACCTCTTCTCCGCCGCCTTCGGCCGCAAGGACTGAACCTTGACCGCGTCCCGCGATCTCTGCGTCGTCATCGTCGCGCACCAGATGCAGCGCGAGTTGCCGCGCACGCTGCTGTCGCTCTCCGAGAGCTACCAGCAGTGGCGCGGCACCCCGGCGCGGCTTCAGGTGATCGTGGTGGACAATGGCTCCACCCCGCCGGTCGCGGCCGCGGATCAAGCCGCCCTCGGCCTCGACCTGACCGTGCTGACGATGGAGGCGCCCCAGCCCTCGCCCGTCGCCGCGATCAACGCGGGCCTCGCCCTCGCCCGGGCGCCCCTGATCGGGGTCTGGATCGATGGCGCGCGGCTGGCTTCGCCCGGCCTGCTTCAGGCCGTGACGGATGCAGCGGCACGTCATCCGATGCCGGTGATCGCGCCGCTGAACTGGCAGCTGGGGCCGCAGCGGCAGTACATGGCCTCGCAGATCGGCTACGATCAGGCGGTCGAGGATGCGCTGCTTGCGTCCATCGGCTGGCCCGACAACGGCTATGACCTCTTCGACATCGCCGTCTGCGAAACCCAGCCACAGCCGACCGCGCCGCTGCTGGAAAGCAATGCGCTCTTCCTGCCCGCCGCGCTGTGGCAGGCGCTTGGTGGCTACGACCCCGCCTTCTCGGCCCCCGGCGGGGAATTCGCCAATCCCGACATGCTGGTGCGGGCCTGCGCCCATCCCGGCACGCAGCTGGTGCGGCTGGTGGGCGAAGGCACCTTCCACCAGTTCCACGGCGGCGTCTCCACCTCGGATCAGGTGCAGGCCGCGCAGGGCGTGAAAGAGGCCAGCCGCAGCTACTACCGCCTGCGGGGCGTCCCGTTCCAGCCGGTGCGCGACATCGGACATATCCAGCGCAGAAAGGCCAGCAAGCCCATGCAACAGCCCAACCCCGACACCCTGCGCCAGCGCTACGCCCGCGACGGCTACATCGCGCCGCTGCGCATCCTCGACACCGCCCGCGTCGATGCCCTGCGCGCCCTCGTGGACAAGCTGGGCGCCGCCCGGGGCGGCCGCCTGCCGCCTGCGCTCAACATGAAGGCGCACCTGCTGATCCCCGAACTCTGGGACCTCGTGCATCATCCCGACATCGTCGGCCCCGTAACCGCCCTGCTGGGCGAGGATGTCCTGTGCTGGGGCAGCAGCTTCTTCGACAAGGCCCCCGGGACCGCCGACCACGTGCACTGGCATCAGGATTCGACCTACTGGGGGCTGGAACGCCCCGATGCCCTCACCGCCTGGATCGCGTTCACCCCCTCCATCGGGGAGAACGGCTGCCTGCGTGTCGTGCCCGGCAGCCATGGGGCGCAGATGCGCCACCGCGATGCACAGGACCCCGCCAACATGCTGGGCGGCGGAGAGGTGCTCTGCGACGCGGTCGACGAGGCGACGGTGGTCGACGTGCCGCTTCAGCCCGGCGAGATGTCGATCCACCACCAGCGGCTCATCCACGGCTCGCGCCCCAACACCGGCAGCCTGCGCCGGATGGGCTTTGCGATCCGTTACATCGCCGGTGACCTGAAGGGCCTGAAGAACGACCAGAGCTATGCCACCCTCGTGAACGGGCGCGACCTCGGCGGCTTCGTCATGGAGCAGGCCCCGCGCAGCCTGATGGACCCGGAGGCCCTGCGCCGGCACGGGACGATCCTGCGCAAGTTCAACACGATCATCCGGCGCGAGATCGACGAACACGCGGCCAGCAGCACGGCAGAGGCCCATGACACTGCTGATACATGACCGCATCCTTCAGGCGGCCGACGCCGCCCCCGGGGCAGAGGCCCTGCGCTTCCTGCCCAACGGCGAGGAGGTCGGCGCGCGGCTGAGCTATGGCGCACTTGCGGCGCAGGGCCTGCAGCTGGCCCGTGCCCTTGCCCGGCGCGGGTTGACGGGCCGTCCCGTGGCGCTGCTGCTCGACCCCGGGCCGGAACTGCCTGTAGCACTTCTGGGGCTCTTCCGCGCCGGTGCGATCGCCACGCCCTTGCCGATGCCCGTGGGTGCCGGGCCCCTGCGCCGGGTCGAAAGCGCGCTTGCAGCGCTGCGCCCGGCGGCGATCCTCTGTGCCCCCTCGGTGGCGCAGCACCCGGCCCTGCGCCGCGCCGGTGTGCCCTGCCTCACGGTCGCGGAGCTGCTGGCCGAGGCCCGCGACAGCGGGTCGCCCGACGGCCCCGCGCCCGATGCCCCGGCAGTCATCCAGTTTTCCTCCGGCTCCACCGCCGAACCGCGCGGCATCGTCCTGTCCCATGCCAATGTCGCCGCCAACCTTGCCATGATCCGCGACTGTTCCGGCGCCGGGCCCGGCACCGTCACCGTGACGTGGCTGCCCCACAGCCACGACATGGGGCTTTTCGGCACGCTGCTGACGCCGCTCTTTGCCGGGGCAACCATGGTGCAGATGCCCCCCAACGCCTTCCTGCGCCGTCCCTACCGCTGGCTGAAGGCGCTCAGCGACCATCGCGCCAACTACACGGCCGCCCCGGATTTCGGCTATGCGCTCAGCCTGCGCAGGCTCAGCCCCGCCCTCTGTGAGGGTCTCGACCTTTCGGCCCTCTCCAGTGCCTTCATCGGAGCCGAGCCGACGCGGATGAGCACGGTCGAGGCCTTTTCCACGGCCCTCGCGCCGGCCGGGTTCCGGCGCTCTGCCCTCGTCTCCTGCTACGGGCTGGCCGAGGCGACGCTGCTGTGCTCCGCGGGCCCTGCCCTGCCCGCCGGGCGCCATGCCACCTGTGGCAGCGCCGTCCCAGGGGTCCGGCTCACCCTGCGCCCGACGCCACTGAGCCCGGTGCCCGGCACCGGCGAGGTCCTTGTCGGTGGCCCCCATGTGGCGATCGGCCTGTGGCGCGGAGCGACGCAGGATCACGCGCCGTTTCCGGAAGAGGTCATCGACGCCGGCGGGCACCGGATGGTGCCCACCGGGGACCTTGGGCGGATCGAGGACGGACAGCTGCAGATCCTCGACCGGCTGAAGGACACGCTTGCCCTGCGCGGCGGCACGATCGGCCCGGCCGAGATCGAGGCCGAGGCCCGCGCCACCGATCCCCGGATCACCGCCGCCGCCGCCGTGCCCGCACCCGAGACCCCTGCCGGGACCCCCTCTGCCGATGTCGCCCTCGCGATCGAGATCGACAGCCGCCGCCTCGTACCCGGCGCAGAGGACGAGATCACCCGCGCCGTCGCCGCGCGTCTGGCCGCGGCCTTCGGCCTGCAGGTGAGCCTGCATCCCTTCGCCCCATGGAAACTGCCACGCACGACCAGTGGCAAGATCAGGAGATTTGCCGTGCGAGACCTCATCAGGGCCACCGCCGCCCCCACCGGACGCGCCCCCGCCCGCGTCTCCCCCGACCCGGAGAGCTTTGCCGAGGCGGGCGTCATCTCTCCCCTCACCGTGATGACGCCGGAGGCCACCGATGAGGTGCTTGGCGTCGTGCAGCGCCTCGCGCGGCTGCGCGGGGAGCTTCCGCCGGTCCTGCGGGCCAAGCCGCACCTGCTGGTGCCAGAACTCTGGGACCTCGTGCATGCGCCCGCCGTGGTGGACCCGGTGCGCCGTATCCTCGGGCCCGACGTGCTCTGCTTCGGGACCAGCATGATCTGGAAGCCCTCGGCGCGGGACCTGCATGTCTCGTGGCATCAGGACAGCACCCACTGGGGGCTGGAAACCCCCGAGGCGGTGACCGCCTGGCTTGCGCTCACCCCCAGCACGCGGGCGAATGGCTGCGTGCTGGTCGCGCCGGGCACGCACCGCAGCGTCGTGCCGCATGACCACCCGGAGGACGCGCTGAACATGCTGGGCCGCAAGGAAGTCGCCCGCGCCGAGATCGCGCCGGAGCAGACCGTCGCGCTGGAACTGGCACCGGGGCAGATGTCGATCCACCATTCCCTCGTGCTGCATGGATCAGAGCCGAACCGCAGCGGCGGCGACAGGATCGGTTTTGCCATGCGGTTCATCCCCGCCGGGAATGGCCAGCGGGACGGGCGCCGCGGGACAGCGACGCTCGTCTGCGGCAAGAGCCACGACCGCTACGAACTGGAGGTCGGCCCCGAGAAGCTGATGGCGCCCGAGGCGCTGCGCCGCCATGCGCATATCCTGCGCCGCGGGCATGAGATCATCTACGGCTCATGACCCGCGCCGCACCTCCGATCCACGGGGCCGCCGCCCCGACCGAGCCACGGGCAGGGCCACGGGCCGCCGCCTGCCCCGAGACCCTCGTGGCAGGCCGCACCCGGCTGATCGCCAGCTACGACGGCGTGCGCGAGGACCTGCGCAAGGCGCGCTCTGCCCGCGGGCCGACGGCGACACAGATTGCACGCATGCTCTCTGTCACCGATCAGCCGCACGGGCTGCTTCTCGACCTGCTCAGCAGCAGCCCCTTCCTCTCGACCGGCGCGGATCACGCGGTGAAACGCCGCCGGGCGGTGCACATACTGGCCCGGCTCGGCCGCCTGTGGCCGCAGGAGAGGCTGGCGACCGAATACCGGCGGCGCCTGACCGGCCTGATGGAACGCGGCGGGGGCGATCTTTACCACGATCTCTCGCTGCCCTTCCTCAAGGCCGTGATCGCCGATGCGATCGGCCTCGATGCGGCGCAGATGGAACAGGTCTTCAAGCCGGTGTCCGCGCTCTTCGCCACCGCGCAGCGGGATGACATGCGGCTGCAGGATTTTCAGTCCATCGCCGCCCAGATCGAGGGCCTGCGGCCGATCATCGACAGTGTCCCCGTCGAACCGCTGGAGGGGATGAGCCCGCAAAGTTCGCTGCTCCTGATGGCGCAGTCACTGATCCCGCCGCTCCTCGTGCCGGCCAACAGCCTGACCTACGCGCAGCTCCACCTGGCCGAACACCCGGCCCTTGCGGCGCGGCTGACGGCGGGCCAGATCCGGATCTGCGATTACATCCACGAGAGCCTGCGCCACTTCGGCGCGCTGGACCGGACCGCGCCGGGCCGTGCCAAGGACGACCTCACCCTGCCCCGGGGCGAGGAGATCGCGCAGGGCGCGCTCTACACCTGTTCGATCGCCCGCGCCAATCGCGACCCGGCCCGTTTCGACAGGCCCGACGTGCTGGACCCGGAGCGCGCCCTGCGCAGCGAGATCACCTTCGGCACCGGTCCGCACCGATGCCCCGCGGCCGGGTTCAGCCTGATCCTGCTGGAGACCGCCCTGCGCCTGCAGCTGGAGCTGTGCCGGATCGAGGTCGTGGGCGAGGTCAGCATCGCCCGCACGGCCATCGGGCCGCGCTACCAGACCGCCCCGGTGCGTCTGCATCCACTTGGCTGATCCGCGGGTGCCTCGCAGCCGGGCGTCAGACCATCGGGCGCGGGGACCCGGGCATCAGACGAAGTAGCGACGGCGCCAAGCACACCTGCGATGCCACGCAAATTCCGCCACCGTCGCGCCGTGGCGCGAGGCAGACTCACTGTGGCCCCCTTGGTGCGCGCCCTCGTAGACAGGGGCCCGTTAGACTTTGCCAGCGGTATCGCGCGCGGATCATTCCGCAGGCTGGGTCGCCGCCTCCGTCTCCTGCCGCCGTGGCAGGAAACCCTCGACCAGCATGTAGATCACCGGCGTCACGAAGAGCGTCAGCACGAAGGCAAAGCTGAGCCCGCCCGTGATGACGAGGCCGATGGCCTGCCGGCTCTCGGCGCCCGCGCCTGCGGCGGTGGCCAGCGGGACCGCACCCAGAACGGTGGCAATCGTGGTCATGGTCACGGGCCGCAGCCGGGTCACCGCGCCCTCGATGGCCGCTTCGCGCAGGGAATGGCCCTCCTCGCGCAGCTGGTTGGAGAATTCCACCATCAGGATGCCGTTCTTGGCCATCAGCCCCACCAGCAGGACGAGGCCCACCTGGCTGAAGATGTTCACGCTCTGCCCGGTCAGCCAGAGGGTCAGCACCGCGCCTCCCAGCCCCAGCGGCACCGTCAGCATGATCACCAGCGGGGTGCGGAAGCTTTCAAACTGCGCCGCCAGCACGAGGAAGACGATCGCCATGGCCATGCCGAAGACCATCGTCATCCCGCCCGAGGCGCGGATGAAGTCCGCCGCCTGCCCGGTCCAGGCAATGGTGGCGCCGGCGGGCAGCGCCGCCACGGCGCTTTCCACCCGGCCCATGACCTGCGCAAGGTCCGCCCCCGCCGGCAGGTCCGCCTCCATCGAGACGGAATGCACGCGGTCGTAGCGCTCGATCGAGGGCACGGTGGCGGCGGTTTCGATCGTGGCGACGGAGGACAGCGGGATCAGGTCGCCGCGGCTGTTGCGCAGCAGGATCGACATCAGGTCAGCGGGGTTGTCCCGGTCCTCGGGCGCGGCCTGAAGCACGACCGGATACTGCCGCCCGTCTGAGGTGTATTCCCCCACGGTCCGCGAGGCGACCAGCGTCTGCAGGGTGGAGGAGACCGTCTCGGCATCAAGGCCAAGGTCCTGCGCGCGCAGCCGGTCCACGGTCAGCGTGGCCCCGGGCTGGTTCGCGGCATAGCCCACCTCGACGTTGGAGAGGTCGGGATCGGGCTCCAACGTGACGGCCAGCTCCTGCGCCCATTCCGCGGCGCGGTCGATGTCGGGGGCGCCCAGCATGAACTGCAGCCCGCCGCGCCCGCTGCCGATGCCAAGACCGCCGGAGGGGCGCATCCCGGTCTGGACCTCGGTGATCCGCGACAGCGGCCCGCGCAGCCCGGCCATGACCTCGGTCACGCTCTGATCCCGCTGGTCCCATGGCACGAGGTTCACGAAAAGCAGCGCGCGGCGCAGCTCTCCCCAAAGCCCGACGATGGAGGTGACATTGACCACGACACCCTGTTCGCGCAGCGGATCGAGCAGCGCCTCGACCTCGCGCACGGCGGTGTCGGTGTAGTCGAGGCTCGCCCCCTGCGGGGCGGTCACGTAGATGCGGAACTGGCCGCGATCCTCGGGCGGGGTCACCTCCTTGGGCAGCGCGAGGTAGAGCGCGACGGAGCCCGCCACGATGAAGCCCGCGAAGGCCAGCAGGATCTCCGGCGCCTTCAGAACGGCGCGCAGGCCCGCGCGATACCCGCGCTCGACCTGATGGATGACCGCATCCACGACGCGGGTCAGCAGGTTGGGCCGGTCGTCGCTCGGCATCATCCGCGCCGCCAGCATCGGCGACAGCGTCAGCGCCACGAAGCCCGACACGGACACCGCCACCGCCAGCACGATGCCGAATTCGGCGAACAGCTGGCCGATCTGGCCCTCCATGAAGCTGACCGGCAGGAAGACCGCGATCAGCACGGCGGTGGTGGCGATGACGGCGAAGTTCACCTGATTGGCGCCGCGCCGGGCGGCCTCGGACCGGCTCTCGCCCATGGCGCGGTGGCGCTGGATATTCTCCAGCACGACGATGGCGTCATCCACCACGAGGCCGATGGCGAGGATCATCGCAAAGAGCGTCAGGATGTTCAGCGAGAAGCCCAGCAGGGACATCACCAGCGCCGCGCCGAGGATCGACACCGGGATCGTGACCACCGGCACCATGGAGAGCCGCGCAGAGCCGAGGAAGAGGAAGATCACCGCCGTCACCAGCAGCACCGCCTCCATGAAGACCTGCCCGACCTCGTTCAGCGTCGTCTCGATGAAGAGCGCTTCGTCCGAGGTCACCTCCAGCCGCATCCCCGCGGGCAGCAGCGGGCGCATGGTGTCCAGCTCGGCCTTCACCGCCTTGGAAATGGAGACGGTATTGGCCTGTGCCTGCGGCTGGATACCGATGCCAAGGCCGGTCACGCCATTGGCGCGGTTGAGGCTTTCGTTGCTGGAGGGGCCCGGCTCGATCCGGGCCACGTCGCCGAGGCGCAGCGGACGCTCGCCGCCATCGCGGATCACCAGCTGGGCGAATTCGGCGGCAGAGGTCATCCGGGTCCGCGCCAGCAGCTGCAGTTGCCGCGCGCCGGTCTCGATCTCGCCTGCGGGCAGCTCGATGTTGTTGGATTGCAGCGCCGAGGTGATGTCGCCCGTGGTCACGCCATGGGCCGCCATCAGCCCGGCGTCCAGCCAGATGCGCATCGCGGGCGCCCGCTCGCCGTAGAGCGCGGCATTGGCCACGCCGGGCAGCCGGGCGAGCCGGTCGGTGATGTAGCGGTCGGCATAATCCGACAGCTCCAGCGGGGTCATGTTGCTGGACGAGAGGGAGAGCCGCAGCACCGGGTCGCCCTGATCGTCGTTCTTGCGCACCACGGGGGCGTCGGCCCCGTCCGGCAGGTCGCGGGCCGCGCGGTCCACGGCGGTGCGCACATCGTTCGCGGCGCTCTCGATATCGCGGGAGGGATCGAAGACCAGCACCGTGCGGGCGCGGCCGCGCTCGCTCTCGGTATCCATGCTCTGCAGGCCGCTGACCCCGGCGAGCGCCCCCTCGACGACGCTGGCGACCTGACTGTCGACCACGTCGGGCGAGGCGCCGGTATAGCTGACGCTGACGGTGATCCGCGTGGCCTCGGTCTGGGGCAATTCGCGCACCGGCAGCCGCGACAGGGCGACGGCCCCCAGCAGCACGATCAGCAGGTTCAGCACCGTGGCCAGAACCGGGCGGCGGATGGAGAGATCGGGCAGGCTCACGGCGACACGCGGGTCAGGCTGGCGGCCTGCATCCCCTCGGCGGCCACCACCTCGGTGCCGTCGCTGACGCTGTGCAGGTTGGTGACGATGACGGGCATCCCCTCGGCCACGTCGCCGGTAACCTCGATCAGCGTGCCGCGCTGCATGCCGGTCACCACCTCGATCCGGCGCGCGACGTCGCCATCGACCACGTGGATGAAGCTTTGCGTGCCGGCAGAGGTCAGCGCGCGTTCCGGCACCGCCAGCCCGTCGCGGCGCGACAGCTCCAGCGAGGCCTGCATGAACATGCCCGGCCGCAGGCGGCGGTCACCGTTGGGCACCTCGGCGCGCAGCGCGATCGAGCGGGTCGAGGGATCGACCCGCGTGTCGAGCGCCGAGATCCGACCTTCGAAGGCTTGCTCGGCCCAGGCCGGCGTGGTGAAGCTGACCGCCTGCCCCGGCGCGAGCCGCGACAGGTAGCGTTCCGGCACGTTGAAGGCCACTTCGACCACCGAGAGATCGTCCAGCGTGGCGATCTCCGTCGCGGTGGTCACGATCTGGCCCGGCGAGACATCAGTCAGGCCCACGACCCCGTCGAAGGGCGCGGTGAGCCCGCGGTCCGACAGCGTGACAAGGGCAAGGTCGCGTTCCGCCTGCGCGCGCAGCAAGGTGGCGCGGGCGGCCTGAAGCGCGGCCTCGGAACTGCTGCCGCTCTGCTCCAGCCGCTGCTGGCGGTCGAAGGCGGCCTGCGCCTCCGAGACGGTCGCCTCGGCGGCGGCGAGGCTGGCGTGGGCCTCGGCATCTTCCAGTTCCAGCAGCAGGTCGCCCCGGCGCACCTCCTGCCCCGGGGTGATATGGACCTGCACGATCCGCCCCCCGGCAGAGGGTTGCAGCGTCACGGACTGGCGCGCGCGGGCCGAGCCCACGGCCTCGATCGTCTCGACGAAAGTCTGCTGCTGCACGGGTTCGGTGATCACCCGCACGGGGCCACGGGGGCCGCGCGGCCCCTGGGCCGCAGGGGAGGTGGCCGCCTGCATCTGGTCCGTCAGCTTGAACCCGGCGTAGGAGGCCCCCGCCAGCAGAACGACGCCCAGAAGGATGCGCAACAGCTTCATCAAATGCCTTTCAGTATCTCCCCGTGCGGCAGAATGAATACAGCCCTGAATTCCGGCAAGTGAAGAAACGAAGATGACTGCCCGGCATGACATTTCGTGATCACCTGCGCCCGGAAGTTGGCGGCCGGCCCGGCCCCGGCGCACAACCCCACGGAGAAACGGACAAAAGACATATCCGCTATCCCAATTTAGATGCCACTGCTACGATCCCTGCGGGTCAGCAGTTCGGCCCGGACCAGCCAACGCCTCAGTCGCCAGTTCCGGAGTTCCCTCAGATGACAGATTTTCTCAGACCGCAGACCGCCCGTCGGAGCCTTGGCGCAGACCGGGCGGGCAGCAAACCAGCCCCGACCGCCGCACCGCTTGCCGCGCTGCTCGGGCTGGCGGCCCTCGCCGTGGCGGGCAGTGCCACCGCGCCCCGGGCCGAAACGCCGGCGGAGCGCGGCGCGACCCTCGTGCAGGGGATCATGGGCTGCGGCAACTGCCACACCCCGATGGGCCCCGAAGGCCCGGTGATGTCACAGGACCTCTCGGGCCGGCTGGTGGACAAGAACGACATGTTCACCGCCATCGCGCCCAACATTACCCCCGCAGGCCGGGTCGCGGACTGGTCCGACGCCGAACTGGCCCGCGCCATCCGCGAGGGCATCCGCCCCGACGGCAGCATCATCGGCCCGCCGATGCCCTTTGCCGCCTACCGGGCCATGTCGGACGAGGACCTCGCGGCGGTCGTGGCATACCTGCGCACCGTCCCGGCGGTGGAGGCCGACCCGGGCCAGTCGACCTATGCCATCCCCCTGCCCCCGGCCTATGGCCCGCCGCTGGAGACGCCCGTTACCGCGCCGCCCGCCGGGGCGACGGTGGAGTATGGCGGCTACCTCGCCGCGCTGGGGCATTGCATGGAATGCCATTCGCCCCTGACCCCGCAGGGCCCCGACTGGGGCGAAGGCTTTGCCCGCGGCGGGATGGAGTTCCACGGGCCATGGGGCGTGTCCCACGCGCCGAACCTGACCAACCACGAGGACGGGCTGGCGGGCTACAGCGATGCAGAGCTGAAGACGATGATCGGCACCGGCACGCGGCCCGACGGGGCGCAGATGCTGCCGCCGATGCCCTACGGCTACTTCGGCCGACTGTCGGAGCAGGACATGGAGGCGCTGGTGCTCTACCTCCGGTCGATTCCGGGCAAGCCCGACCTGTGACCGCGCCCGCTTGAGCCTTGCCGGGGCCGGCGAGAGACCGGCCCCGCACCGAGGGCACGTACCCGTGCCTGCCCCCTCTGCCGCCTCGCCCCGGTGGCCGGATGATTGATCCTTGGGCACTCTCCCCCGTGCCTCGGGCGACGACGCACCGTCACGGCTTCGTGTCCGCGGGAATTGATGCGGCGCAAAGTCAGCACTCGCGAATCTCCCTAGTCTGAACCGGTTGACTATTACGAGGACACCGGATGGGACCTGTTACCCCCGACACCACCGGCCGCGTGGTCGCGATCCGCGGCGCCGTAGTGGATGTCCGTTTCGACACGGAGAGGCTGCCCCGGATCAACGAGGCCGTGTCGATTGCCGGGCCCGACGGCAGCGCCGTCATGATCGAGATACAGGCCCACCTCGACACGCATACCGTGCGCGGCATCGCGCTTCAGGCCACCAACGGCCTGCGTAGGGGCGCCGAGGCGCAGCCGGTCGGCGGCCCGGTCGAGGTGCCCGTGGGCGAGGCGGTGCTGGGGCGTCTGCTGGATGTGACGGGCCGTATTGGCGACGCGGGCGGGGCCCTGCCCGCCGACGTGAAGCGCAGCCCGATCCACCGCGCCGCGCCGCCCTTCCGGGCCCGGTCTGGCACGGCGGAACTGTTCCACACCGGGATCAAGGTCTTTGACCTGCTGACGCCGCTGGCCAAGGGCTCCAAGGCCGCGATGTTCGGCGGGGCCGGTGTCGGCAAGACCGTGCTGGTGATGGAGCTGATCCACGCCATGGTGTCCACCTACCGCGGCATTTCCGTCTTCTCCGGCGTGGGCGAACGCTCCCGCGAGGGGCATGAACTGCTGCAGGAGATGACGGCGGCGGGCGTGCTGGATCGCACCGTGCTGGTCTATGGCCAGATGAACGAGCCGCCCGGCGCCCGCTGGCGGGTGCCCCTCACCGCCCTGACCATCGCCGAGAGCTTCCGGGACGAGGCCCATCAGGATGTCCTGCTGCTGATGGACAACGTCTTCCGCTTCGTGCAGGCGGGGGCCGAGGTCTCGGGCCTGCTGGGGCGGCTGCCCTCGCGGGTGGGCTACCAGCCGACGCTGGCGACCGAGGTGGCCGAGCTGCAGGAACGCATCGCCTCGGCGGGCGATGCCGCGGTGACGGCGATCGAGGCGGTCTATGTCCCGGCCGACGACTTCACCGACCCCGCCGTGATGACCATCGCCTCCCACGTGGACAGCATGGTGGTGCTGTCGCGCGCCATGGCCGCGGACGGGATGTATCCCGCCATCGACCCGGTCGAGTCCTCCTCCGTCCTGCTCGACCCGCTGATCCTCGGCGAGGCGCATGTGGCCGTCGCCAACGAGGTGCGCCGCGCCATCGAACATTACCGGGGCCTGCAGGACGTGATTTCCCTCCTCGGCATGGAGGAACTGGGCAGCGAGGACCGGCGCATCGTCGAGCGGGCCCGCCGCCTGCAGCGCTTCCTGACCCAGCCCTTCACGGTGACCGAAGCCTTCACCGGCATTCCCGGCCGCTCCGTCGCGCTGGAGGACACGATCGCGGGTTGCAAGGCGATCCTCGCCGGAGAGTGCGACGACTGGGATGAAAGCGCGCTCTACATGATCGGCACGCTGGACGAGGCGCGCGAGAAGCAGGCCGCCGGGAAGGACGCGGCATGAGCGGGCTGCACCTCACCGTCACCACGCCGATGGAGGTCCTCGTCGACGAGGAGGGCGTGCTATCGGTGCGGGCCGAGGACGCCAGCGGCGGCTTCGGCATCCTGCCGGGGCACACCGACTACCTGACCGCCCTGCCCGCCTCGGTCCTGCGCTGGAAAAGCGCCGACGGGCAGCGGCATGTCTGCGCCCTGCGCAGCGGGATGCTGACGGTGGAGGGCGGGCGCTCCGTCGCCATCGCCTGCCGCGAGGGGGTGCTTGGCACCGACCTTGCCGCGCTGGAGGAGACGGTGCGCGATCTGGCCCGCGCCGATGACGACACCGACCGCCGCGAGCGGGTCGAACAGATGCGCCTGCACGCGCAGGCCGTCCGGCAGCTGATGCAGTTCATGCGCCCGGGGCGGCCTGCCGGCCCGTCCCAGAACGCGCTGACGCCCGAGGATGCGGGGGGCGACGCGTGACCGGGCCTGCCCCCAAGCCCCCCGGGGCCAACGACCACCTCGCCGAGGCTGCCCGCCGCACTGCCGCGCGCGACCAGATCGCGCAGGACACGCCCGAGCCCTCGCTCGGCGCGCGGCTGGGGCAGATCGGCATCCTCGGCTGGGCCGTGATCGTGCCCACGCTGATGGGGGTCGGTCTGGGCCGGATGGCGGACCACTACTTCGACACCGGGGTGTTCTTCACCGCCCCGGCGATCATGCTCGGCGCCGCCATCGGCTTCCGGGCGATCTGGAAATGGATGCACAGACAATGACCCTCGACGCGCTGCTGACTGCCCCGCTCCTGCTTGCCGCCCTCGCGCTTGCCGCCGGTACCGGCGCGGGGATCGTGCATTTCGCCAGCCTCAGGCGGGTCACCGCGCTCTACCTCGAAGGTGGGCTGGCCGCGCGGACCGTGGCGCTGCAACTGCTGCGCCTTGCGCTGCTGGCCGCGCTGCTGGTGGGGCTGGCGCTGCTGGGGGCGCTGCCGCTGCTCTGCGGTACGCTCGGGCTGCTGCTGGGGCGGCAGATCGTGCTGCGCCGCGCACGGGGTGCCGCGTGATGGACAACCCGCTGACGCTGGAACCGCTGTTTCATGCGGGCCCCGTGCCGATCACCGCGCCGGTGCTCGTGACCTGGGCCATCCTGATCGGCCTCGCGCTCGGCTGCCGGATCGCGACGCGCCGCCTTTCGCTCACGCCCGGGCGGCTGCAGGTGGTGCTGGAGCTTTTCGTCACCGTGGTGGACGACCAGATCCGCGATACAATGCAGCGCCCCCCGGCGCGCTACCGCCCGCTGATCGGCACGATCTTCCTCTACGTGCTGATCGCCAACTGGTCCTCGCTCGTGCCCGGGATCGAACCGCCGACCGCCCGGCTGGAAACCGATGCCGCGCTCGCGCTGATCGTCTTTGCCGCCACGGTCTGGTTCGGGATCGCGGCGCAGGGGCTGCGCGGCTACCTCAAGACCTTCGCCGAGCCGACATGGGTCATGATCCCCCTGAACCTGATCGAGCAGGTCTCGCGCACGCTGTCGCTCGTTGTCCGCCTCTTCGGCAACGTGATGAGCGGCGTCTTCGTCATCGGCATCGTGCTGACCCTCGCAGGCCTGCTGGTGCCGATCCCGCTGATGGCGCTCGACCTGCTGACCGGGGCCGTGCAGGCCTACATCTTCGCCGTTCTGGCCACCGTCTTCATCGGGGCCGCCGTCGGTGAACATTCTCCCTCTCCCGAAACCGCAAAGGACCTACCGCAATGACCGGAGACCTGATCCAGATCGTCAGCATCCTCGCCGCGGCCATCGCCGTGTCGTTCGGGGCCATCGGCCCCGCCCTCGCCGAAGGCCGCGCCGTGGCGGCCGCCATGGATGCCATCGCCCGCCAGCCCGAGGCCGCGGGCACCCTCAGCCGCACGCTCTTCGTCGGCCTCGCCATGATAGAGACCATGGCGATCTACACCCTCGTGATCGCGCTGCTCGTGCTCTTCGCCAACCCCTTCGTCTGAGCGCGGCCCAGCCATGAGTATCGACTGGTGGACCCTCGGGCTGCAGGCGGTCAACGTCCTTGTCCTGCTGTGGATCCTCTCGCGTTTCCTGTTCCGCCCGGTGTCGGACATCATCGCCGCCCGGCAGGCCGCGGCCACGCAGGACCTCGACGCGGCGCAGGCCACGCGGGCCGAGGCCGAGGCCGCCCTCGCCGCCGCGCAGGAGCAGCTGGCAGGCGTCGCCGCCACCCGCGCCCAGATGCTGGCCGAGGCCCGCAGCGAAGCCGACCGCAGCCGCGACCAGCTCCTCTCCGAGGCGCGGGCCGAGGTCGAGAAGCTGCGCACCGCGGCACAGGCCGACCGCCTGCACCGTCAGCAGGAGGCCTCCCATGCGATGCACGCGGAGGCGGCGGAACTGGCCGTGGACATCGCCCGCAGGCTGCTGGACCGGCTGCCCGCGACGGCCCGCGTGGCGGGCTTTATCGACGGCCTCGCCGAGGCGGTGGCCCGCCTGCCCGAACGCACCCGCGCGGGGATCGGCGCCGAGGGCCCCGTGCCGCTGCGCGCGGCCGCCGAGATGAGCGGCGACGAGGCCGACCACCTGCGCGAACGCCTTGCGCGCGTCACCGGGCACCCGGTGGCCCTTGCCGTCACCACGGACCCGACGCTGATCGCGGGCCTCGAACTGGACGCCCCCCATGCGGTCGTCCGCAACCACTTCCGCGCCGACCTCGACCGCATCCGGCAGGAGCTTCTGAAAAATGACTGAGACGCCATCCTCCGCAGACTGGCTGAGCCGGGGCCGCGATGCGGTTGCCCGCACCAGCCTTGCCCCCGAGGCAGAGCCCATCGGCCGGGTGATCGCGGTCGCGGACGGCATCGCCCGCATCTCGGGCCTGCCCGAGGCGCCGCTTGGCGCGTTGCTGCGGTTCGAGGGCGGACAGGCCGGTTTCGCGCAGGCGCTGGACGCCGAGGAGATCGACGCCGTCCTCTTCGATGCCGCCGACGGGGTGGAGGCCGGGCATCAGGTCACCGACACCGGCGACGTGGTGCGCGTGCCCGTGGGCGCGGGCCTGCTGGGCCGCGTGGTCGATCCGCTGGGCCGGCCGCTTGACGGCAAGGCCCCGCCCGAGGCCGAGGCCCTGCGCCCCATCGAACGCCCCGCGCCCAGCATCATCGAACGCGATCTCGTCTCGGAACCGATGATGACCGGCGTGCTGGTGGTCGACAGCCTCTTTGCCCTCGGCCGCGGCCAGCGGGAGCTGATCGTGGGGGACCGGGCCACCGGCAAGACCTCCCTCGCCGTGGAGGCGATCATCAACCAGAAGACCACCGACGTGATCTGCATCTACGTGGCCGTGGGCCAGCGGGCGACGGCGGTGGAACGCGTGATCACGGCGGTGCGCGACCATGGCGCGCCCGAACGCTGCATCTTCGTGATGGGCGGCGCGGGCAGCACGCCGGGCCTGCAATGGATCGCCCCCTTCGCAGGCATGACCATGGCCGAGCATTTTCGCGACGCGGGCCACGATGTGCTGATCGTCATCGACGACCTGACCCGTCACGCCGCCACCCATCGCGAACTGGCGCTGCTCACCCGTGAGCCGCCGGGCCGCGAGGCCTATCCGGGCGACATCTTCTATCTTCACGCCCGGTTGCTGGAACGCGCCGCGAAACTGCCGCGCTCGGTCGGCGGGTCGATCACCGCGCTGCCGATTGCCGAAACCGACGAGGGCAACCTCTCGGCCTATATCCCGACCAACCTGATCTCGATCACCGACGGGCAGATCGTGCTGGATGCGCATCTCTTCGCGGCCAACCAGCGGCCCGCGGTCGACGTGGGTCTGTCGGTCAGCCGGGTGGGCGGCAAGGCGCAGGCCCCTGCCCTCAGGGCGGTGTCGCGCCGGGTGCGGCTCGACTATTCCCAGTTTCAGGAACTGGAGATGTTCACCCGGTTCGGTGGCATTTCCAGCACCCGGGTCAAGACGCAGATCGCCCGGGGCGAACGCATCCGGGGCCTGCTGACCCAGCCGCGCTATGCCGGGCTGCGACTCGTCGATCAGGTGGCGCTGCTGGCCGCGCTTGGCGAGGGCACGCTCGACACGCTTGCCGTCAGCGCCCTGCCCGAGCTCTGCAAGCGCCTGCCCGGCCGGATCGACCAGCAGGGCGGCGACGCGCTGACCACGGTCCAGCAGACCGGCGCGCTGAGCCCCGAACACCGCGCCGCCCTCGTGGCCGTGGTGGCCGATGTGGTCCGTGACCTGCCGCAGGCGGAGGCCGCGGGATGAGCGGCAAGCTCTCCGAGGTCGAGGACCGGATCGGCACGGTTCACAAGCTCTCGGCCGTGATCGCCGCGATGCGGGGGCTTGCCGCCTCGCGGTTGCAGGACGCCCATGACCACCTCGGGGCGATCCGCCTCTATGCAGAAACCATCGGCGATGCCATCGGCCACGCCCTGACCTTCCCGCTCTCCGCCCGGCCGGTGGAGACGCCCCCGCGCGAGGCGGGCGAGGTGCTGATCGTGCTCTGCGCCGAACAGGGGTTTGCCGGGGCCTTCTCGGCGCGGGTGCTGGAGGCGGCACGCGCGGTAGAGGCGGCTTCCCCCCGGCCCCACGAGATGCTGCTCGTCGGGGATCGCGGCCTGCTGGTGGCCGAGGAAATGGGCCTCACGGTGGACTGGACCGCGCCGATGATCGCCCATCCCGCGCGCACCCCGCATCTGGCCGGGCGGATCGTGGCGGCGGTGTTCGAGAGGATCTCAGACGGGCGCGCCACGGGCATCTCCATCCTGCACGCCGTGCCCGGCGGCGCGGGCGGCTACGAGATCACGACCAAGCGGCTCGTTCCCTTCGATTATTCGCGCTTCCCCCTGCCCCGCACGGCGGTCCAGCCGCGGATCACGCTCGACCCAGCACAGCTGCTGTCGCAGCTGGTCGAGGAATATATCTTCGCCGAGATCAGCGAGGCGCTCATGCTCTCCTTCGCGGCCGAGAACGAGGCCCGGATGCGGGCCATGATCGCGGCGCATGAGAACGTGTCGAACTCGCTCACCAGCCTTGTGGGCCAAGCGCGGCGCCTGCGTCAGGACGCGATCACCGAAGAGATCGTCGAACTGGCCACCGGCAGCCTCGCCCGGCGCTGATCAGCCCCGCGCCCGCGCCTCGGCCAGCACCTTCAGCCGCGCAGCAAGCGCGGGCGGCCAGGGCCGTTCAATGGAGGTACGCTCCGTCGCCGCCTCGATGTGATGGCAGGCCACGCGGGCGGCACCGATCACCGTATCTCCGGGCCGCGTCGTCTTGCAGACCTCACTCGCCAGCGGACAGCGCGGGTGGAAGGCACAGCCCGACGGCGGCTTCAGCGCCGAGGGCGTGTCGCCCTGCGCGGCGCCCTCGCGGCGGGCCTGACCCGGCTCGGGCTTGGGCGCAGCCTCTAGCAGCATCCGGGTGTAGGGATGGCGCGGACGGGCAAAGATTTCCTCGACCGGCGCTTCCTCGACGATCCGACCAAGGTACATCACCGCGACCCGGTCCGCGATATGGCGCACCACGGAGAGGTCGTGGCTGATGAAGACATAGGCCATGCCGAATTCGCGCTGCAGGTCCTGCAACAGGTTGACGATCTGCGCCTGAACCGAGACGTCGAGGGCCGAGACCGCCTCGTCGCAGACGATCAGCCGGGGGCGCGTGGACAGCGCCCGGGCGATGCAAATCCGCTGCCGCTGGCCGCCGGAGAATTCATGTGGGTAGCGATCCGCGTGATGGGCCGAGAGGCCGACGGTCGTCAGCAGCGTTTCGACCCACTTGGTCGCGCGCTCCCCACTGGCCACCTCGTGCAGCAGCACCGGCTCCAGCAGGGTCTCGCGCACGGTCATGCGCGGGTTGAGCGAGCCGAAGGGATCCTGAAAGATCATCTGCATGTGCCGCCGCGCCGCGCGCAGCTGGCTGGGGGCGAGGCCGGTGATCTCCTCCCCGTTCAGCACGACGCGGCCGGAGGTCGGCTCCAGCAGGCGCAAGAGAGCACGCCCGGTGGTGGACTTGCCGCAACCGGATTCCCCCACGATGGCGAGCGTCTCGCCGGGTTTGAGCGAGAAGGACACATCCGTCACCGCCTGCACCGCCCCCTTGGGGCCGCGGAAGAGGCCACCGCCGACGGGGAAATGCTTGGTCAGCTTCTCGACTTCGAGCAGCGGGGGCGTGGTCATGCGGCGATCTCCTCAATGGGGGCACGCCAGCAGGCGACGAGGTGGCCGGTGCCCATCTCGCGCAGGGGCGGCTGGCTGGCGCGGCACTGGTCGGTCGCAAGCGGGCAGCGAGAGGCAAAGCGGCAGCCCTCGGGCATGGCCCATGGCGGCGGCACGGTGCCGGGGATGGTTTCCAGCCGGTCGGAGCGCGTGTCGATCCGCGGCACGGCGGCCATGAGGCCAAGGGTATAGGGATGCATCGGCCCGGAGAAGAGCGCCGCCACCGGTGCGCGTTCCACCACCCGGCCCGCGTACATGACGACCACGTCATCGCAGGTTTCGGCCACGACGCCGAGGTCGTGGGTGATCATCACGATGGCCGCCCCGGTGCGGGTGCTGAGGTCGCGCAGCAGGTCGAGGATCTGGGCCTGGATCGTCACGTCGAGCGCGGTGGTCGGCTCATCCGCGATCAGCAGGTCCGGTTCGTTGGCAAGCGCAAGGGCGATCATCACCCGCTGCCGCTGCCCGCCGGAGAGCTGGTGCGGGAAATCATCCACCCGCTCGGCCGGCGACGGCAGCCGCACGAGGTCCAGCAGCTCGATGGCGCGCTTGCGGGCCTTGGCGCGGTCGCGCATCCCATGGGCACGCAGGCCTTCGATGATCTGGTGACCGATGGTGTAGACCGGGTTGAGCGAGGTCATCGGCTCCTGAAAGATCATGCCCATGCGGCCGCCGCGCAGCGACCGGCGCTCCTTGGCGGACATGGTCAGCAGGTCGCGGCCCTCGAACTTGATCGACCCGCCCACGTAGCGGCCCGGCGGCTGCGGGATCAGCCCCATGATGCCGAGCGAGGTCACCGACTTGCCGCAGCCGCTTTCGCCCACGATGCCGAGGGTCTTGCCCCGCTCCACCGTGAAGCTGACGCCGTCCACGGCACGGAAGGCGCCGCCCTCGGTGCGGAACTCGATCCTGAGGTCCTCGACCTCCAGCAAGGGGCTGTGCTGATCCTGCATCCCGGTCTCCTCTCAGCTGTCGGCGAAGGTGATGGGGGCTGCGTCCCGGTCGGTCCGGCCGCGGAAGTCGAGCCCGGCAAAGGCCTCCCGCGCGCGGGCCTGCGCGGACTCCAGCCCGTCCAGCGCCGCCTCGAAGTCGAAGGCCAGCGGCTTGCCGTCGCGCACCACCGCGCGGCCGTCGACGAAGGTATCGGTCACCGCGCGTTCGGCAGCGACATAGATCAGCGAGGCCAGCGGATCACGGACCGGGCGCATGGCGGGGTGGCGCAGGTCGGCCATGAAGAGGTCAGCCTTGAGCCCCGGCGCCAGCCGCCCGATGTCGTCGCGCCCGAGGATCGCAGCCCCGCCGGTGGTGGCCGCGTTGAACACGTCCGAGGTGCGCAGGTCATAGACATCGCCGCTCATCAGGCGGGAGTTGATCAGCGCGTGGCGCATCTCTTCCAGCATGTTGTGCGGGTAGGTGTCGGTACCGATCCCCATGGGGATGCCGCCCCGGATGTAACGCCCGAGCGAACGCATGGCGACGCCACGGCGCTGGAAGACCGTGGGGCAATGGGCAACCGCCGCGCCGGAGGCGGCCAGCAGGTCGAAATCCTTCGAGCCGGGCCAGCCCGCCCAGGGATGATCGTTGAGGAAGATGCCATGCCCGATGATCGTGCCCTCACGCAGCACACCAAGGTCATGCAGCCATTCAATGGGCGTGCGCCCGTGGCGGGTGGTGATCTCGTTGAATTCGACCATGCTTTGGGCCGCGTGGATCTGCATCTTCAGCCCGCGCTCCTGCGCGGCGGCAAAGCTGTCGCGGATCAGGTCCGCGCTGCAGGTGTCGATCTGGGCGGGGGCGACCATGCCGGTCAGCCGGCCCGAGGGGTGTTTTTCGGCGGCATCGACGAGGGCAAGCGCCTCTTCCATCACGCCCCGACCGTCATCCTCGGCCCATTCGTAGTCGACCGAATGGCCGGTCTTGGTGAACCAGCGGGCGGAGCGGTACATGGGCGCGGCCACGGCGCGCAGGCCCGAGGCGCCCAGCAGGTCCAGCCAGCCGTCATGGGGCACGGCCAGATCGACGATCGTGGTGACGCCGGACATGGCCAGCTCACTCAACGCCACCTGCGTGGCATAGCGCGGCCCGTCGCCATCGGGGCGGAAGAGCGGCATGAATTCGTAAAGCGAGGACATCCTGAGGCCGGGAGAGCCGAGTTCGTCCAGCATCCCCTTGTTCATCGGTTCGGATGACAGGTGCGAGTGGATGTCCACGAGGCCGGGGCAGACGATCCGGCCCGCGCCGTCGATCACCTCCTCCGCCGCGCCGGTCCATGTGCCGCCCACCTGCACGAGGCGGTCGCCGGTAAAGGCGACATCGCCGCCCTCGATCAGCCGGTGGCTCTGCCGCTCGGCGTCCCAGCCGAGGATCATGGCGCAATTGCGGATCACCGTGGTGCGTGCGGTCTGGTCGGTCATGGAAGGCGCGTCCTGCTTGAGGCCCGTTGCGGGGCGGCGATGGGAGGGCGCGTGGGGCGCGCCCTCCCGAAGCGGTCCCGGTATTCTGGGACCGGGGTGTGCGTCAGGATCAGTCGACGTAGCCGAGTTGCAGGCCCTTGTAGAGACCGGCACCGTAGATGTTGTGCGCCTCGAAGGGCTTGATCTCGGTCGTGTAGGCGATCTGCATCGGCTTGTGGTAGATCGGCAGCCAGACGGCGGCCTCGTGCACCTTGGTCAGCACCTGGCCGTAGTCTTCGGCCCGCACGGCGGGATCGACAGCGGTGGCGCCCTCATAGAGCAGCTTGTCGGTTTCCGGGTCGTTCCAGTTCATCCGGTTCGGGGAGGGCATGTTGGCCGACAGGAAGTAGAGGTTCAGCGCGTCCCCGGCAGAGATATAGGGGAAGCCCATGGTGAACATGTCGAATTCCTGCGTCGCCGCCTTGCCCCAGTAGACCGTGGCGTCAAACGGCTGGATCTGCAGGTCGATGCCGACCTTCAAGAGGTCCGCCTGCACCGCCTCGACCACCTGCGCCCAGCTACCGGTGAAGGTATAGGCGACCGGTTGCAGCAGCTCGCCGCCCTTTTCGCGCTTGCCGTCGGCGTTCAGCGTCCAGCCCGCCTCGTCCAGCAGCGCCGCCGCCTTCTCGGGGTCGTAGGTCAGCAGCTTGTCGTCGAGATCCGAGTTCCAGTCCAGCGCGCCCGAGGAGATGTAGCTGTAGGCCGGTTCCACCTCGCCGAAGAACAGGTCCTCGGCCATGGCTTCCTGATTGACGGCGAGGTTGATCGCCTGACGCACCAGCGGGTCGTTGACCATGGGTTTGTCGATCTTGAAGCCGATGTAGTTGGTCCAGAACGCCTCGTCCGAGCGGACGACCTCGACGTTGGGGGCCATGCGCAGCTTCTCAAGGCCGATGAAGGGCACGTAGGGACTGACCTGCCCTTGGCCGGTCATCAGCGCCACGGTGCGGGTCGCGGCCTCGGGCACCACTTGCCAGGTGATCTTCTCGACCTGCGCGGGGCCGGTGTTCTCGTAGTTGGCGGGGCCCCAGTGGTAATCCTCGTGGCGGGTCATGACCATCTGGTCACGGGGCGTCCAGCTCTCCCAGCAGAACGGGCCGGTGCCGTTGAACCCGGTAACGCCGAAGTCCGCGCCGAGCGCCTCGACCGTCTCCTTGTCGATGACCGATCCGAAGCTCTGCGCCAGCTGGTAGAGCAGTTCGGAATGGGGCGCGTTCAGCGCGTAGACCAGCGTGGTGGCGTCGGGCGCGGTGATCGACTTCACGTCGCCCATGCGCCAGCGGACCGGGCTCTTGGTTTCCGGATCCTGCCAGCGGTTCAGCGAATAGGCCACGTCCTCGGCCGTCATCGCCTTGCCGTCGCAGAAGGTGACATCGTCGCGGATGGTGAACGTATAGGTCAGCCCGTCGTCCGAGACCTCCCAGCTGGAGGCCAGCAGCGGCTCGATCGTCTTCATGTCCTCGGCCAGGCCCACCACGGTGTCGGCCAGCATGAAGAGAACCTCCGAACCCGCAAGCGCGGCGGTACGCGGCGGATCGTAGTGGTTGCTGTCGATCTCGCGGATGATCGTCAGATCCTTCGCGACGGCCGGCATCGCCACGGCGATTGCCGTCGCCGCGAGCCCGGTTCGCAGCCCGGTTCGCAACATGGTGCGCTTGAAGGACATCTGGGACGGGGTCTTCATCAGGGTCACTCCTTGTTGGGTCGCTCGATTGTTGTGGGACCGGACCGTCAGGTCTGGAGGCGCGGGTCGAGCACGTCGCGCAGGGCATCCCCCGCCACGTTGGCGGTGAGGACGATCAGGAAGATGAGCACCGAGGGGATCACCGCGATATGCGGTGCGAAGAGAAGGTATTCCCGCCCCTGCGCGGCCATCATGCCCAGTTCGGCGGCGGGCGGCTGTGCACCGAGGCCGAGGAAGGACAGCGTGGCCCCGATCAGGATGATCTGGCCGAAGCGCAGCGAGAGGAAGATCATGATCGACGAGATGCAGTTGCGCAGCAGGTAGCGCCGGAACAGCGCCACGTCCGACAGGCCCACGGCGCGCCCGGCCTCGATGAACTCCTGCTTCATGACGCCCATGGCGATGCCGCGGGCGATCCGGGCGCAATCGGGCACCGAGGAAACGGCGAGCGCGATGATCACCGGCACGATCCCCTGCCCCATCACCGCCACGAGAGCGAGGCCCAGCAGGATCGCCGGGAAGGAGAGCAGGATGTCGATGCCGCGCATCACCCAGGGGTCGAGCCGGGCATAGAACGCCGAGAGCAGTCCGATGAAGGAGCCCACCGCACCCCCCAGCCCCACGGCCACGAGGCCGATCAGCAAGGTCAGCCGCGATCCGTAGAGCAGCCGCGAGAGGATATCGCGCCCCTGCCCGTCGGTGCCCAGCAGGTGTTCGGGCACGCCCCCCTTCATGAAGGACGGCGGCTTCATCACCGCACGGGAATTCAGCGCCGGATCATAGGGCGCCAGCCACGGCGCGAGGATCGCGCCGAGGCAGATCAGCGCCAGCAGCAGGATCGCGGCGGCGGCGGCCTTGTCGCGCAGCAGGCGGCGCAGCCAGTGCGCCCGCGGCGGCGGGGCCGCGACCTCTCCACCGTCGTTGGCGGGCATGGCGAGGGGGCGGTCGGCGGTGTCGGTTGCCATCGTCATTTGCGCACCCTCGGATCGAGCAGGGAGTAGAGGATATCGACGATCAGGTTGATCGTGATGAAGCCGAGCGCGAAGAGCAGCACCGCGCCCTGCGCCACGGTGAAATCGGAGGAGAGGATCGCGCCGACGGCCAGCCGCCCGACGCCGGGCCATGAGAAGATCGTCTCGGTCACCACGGCCCCGCCGAGGAGGTAGCCCGCCTGAAGGCCGATCAGCGTGACCACCGGGATCAGCGCGTTGCGCAGCCCGTGCGCCAGCGTCACCCGCATCTCGGACAGGCCCTTGGCCCGCGCCGTGCGCACGTGGTCGAGCGAGAGCACCTCCAGCACGGAGGAGCGCGTCATCCGCGCCACCGGCCCGATCAGGATCAGCCCCAGCGAGAGCGCGGGCAGGAATAGCGCCATGAAGCCCTCGGCCGTGTACCACGGCCCCGGACGGCCGATGAAGGGGAACCAGCGCAGCACCACGCCGAGGTACTGGATCAGCAGCAGGCTGACGAAGAAGATCGGCAGCGAGACCCCCGCGACCGAGATTGCCATGATCCCCCGGTCGATCCACGTGCCCCGCGTCACGGCGGCCAGCGTGCCCATGGCGATGCCGACGGGCACCGACCACAGCAGGCTGCCCAGCATCAGCTCGACCGTGGGGCCGATGGCGGCGCCCAGTTCCTCGGTCACGGCCTTGTTGGAGATCATCGAGCGGCCGAAATCGCCGTGGGCCACCCGTTCGAGATAGGCCCAGAACTGCACCAGCAGGGGCCGGTCCAGCCCCATGTCACGGCGGATCGCCTCGACGACGTCGGGCGTTGCCGTGGGCCCTGCCATCACCTGCGCCGGGTCGCCGGGGACAAGCTGCAGCAGCAGGAAGCCGAAGAGCAGAACCCCCAGAAGCACCGGCACCGACAGCGCGAGGCGGTCGAGGACGGTCTTCAGCATCAGGCGATTTCCTTCGCGACGGTCTGGCCGGTCTCATAGACGATCTCGCCGCCAAGGATGGTCATGACGCAGGAGGTCTTGAGGATCTCTTCCGGTGCCACCTCGAAGAAGTCGGTGTCGAACACCGCAACATCGGCCAACTGGCCGGGGATCAGGCGGCCCTTCACGTTTTCCTCGTGCACGCCATAGGCGCTTTCATAGGTGCAGCAGTGCAGCGCCTGTTCCACCGTCAGCTCCTCGCCCGCGCCCAGCTTCTGGCCGGTGTCGGACGTCCGCGCGATCAGCCCGTAGAGCACCGGGAAGGGGCTGGCCGAGGTCACCGGGCAATCGGTCGAACCGGAGGGGTGCAGGCCGCTCTCCAGCCAGGTCTTGAACGGATAGCAGGTATGGGGCCGGTCCGGGCCGAGGCACATGAAATAGCCATCGCCAAAGAAGTAGAGGAAAGAGGGCTGACCGGCGGGGATCACGCCCATCTCCTTCATCCGCTCCAGCTGTGCGGGCGTGTGCCAGCCGCAGTGTTCGATCCGGTGGCGCCGGTCCGGCGCGGGCATCTGGGCATAGGCCTTCTCGTAGGAGTTCAGCACCATGTCGATGGCCGCATCGCCGATGGCGTGGGGCGCCATCTGGTAGCCCAGCGAATGCGCCTTCAGCACCAGTTCGTCGCATTGTTCCTGCGTCAGGCAGGGCACGCCGTAGTTCTCGGCGTCGTTGAAATAGGGCTCAGACATCCATGCCGTGCCCGCCCCCGCCGAGCCATCGGTGAAGATCTTCACCGGGCCGATGCGGAACATGTCGCAGCCCGCACCGGTCACCAGCCCCTCGGCGTGGCACTCCTCGAGGATGTTCTTGTCCACGTCGCCCATCAGCGTGCCCGCGACACGCACCGGCAGCCGCCCGTCGGCCAGTGCCTTCTGGTAGGCGCGCAGCTCGGTCATGCCCTGCCCCTGAATGCCGATGGCGGCCTCCATCACCGAGGTGACGCCATAGGTCAGGTAGTCCTTGCCGCCCCGCTCGATCGCATCGACGAGGTCGTCGAGCGTCGGCTGCGGCATCGCCTTGTGGATCGGCGCGCGGGCGTTCTCGTAGAGCAGCCCGTTCAGCGCGCCGTTGCCGTGGCGGCCGATCTTGCCACCGAAGGGATCGGGGGTGTCCTCACTGATGCCGCCCGCCTCCAGCGCAAGGCTGTTGGCGATGGCGGTATGGCCGCAGGTCCGCACCAGGAACACGGGGTTGTCGGGCGACACCGCGTCCACCTCGGCGCGGGTCGGATGGCGCAGCTCGGCCAGCTTGTCATGGTCATAGCCGCGGCCCAGGATCCATGTGCCCTTGGGTGTGCGGGCCACGGCTTCCTTCACCTGCGCCAGCATGGCCTCGACCGAGGTCACGCCAGCGGCCGGGCGCAGGTCCAGTTGCAGCAGGTTCAGGCCGTAGTTGTGCAGATGCATATGGGCATCGTTCAGCCCCGGCGTCGCCAGCCGTCCGCCAAGGTCCACCACCTTGCAGCCCGGGGTCGCCATGGCCTCGATCTCGGCGGTGGTCCCGGTGGCCAGCACCCGCCCCTCCGCCATGGCGATCGCCTCGGCAAAGCCTTCTTCGAGGCCGCACCAGATTTTTCCGTTGGTCAGGACAAGGGTGGGAGTGCTCATGGGACGCCTTTCGGAGGGAGGGGGTTCAGTAGCCTGCGCTGCGATCCACGGCGCCCGGGGCAGGTGCCCCGGCGCTGATCGCCTCGCAGTTCTCGACAAGCTGGCGGATCGTCTCGGCCCGGGTCGAGACGGAGGCCTTGTGCGGGGTCAGGACCACGGCGGGATGGGTCCAGAACGGATGCCCCTCGGGCAAGGGTTCCTGCCGGAAGACATCCAGCGACGCGGCGGAGATCTGGCCGCTGTCCAGCGCCGCCAGCAGGTCCTCCTCGATCATGTGCTCGCCCCGGCCCATCTGGACTAGCACCGCGCCCTTGGGCATCAGCGCAAAGAGACGCGCATCGAGGATGTCGCGGGTGCTTTCGGTCAGGGGCAGCACGTTGACGAGGATGTCGGCGCGCGCGGCGACCTGATCGACGGCCTCCGGCCCGCAGACCTGCTCGATCCCCGCAACCGGCGCGCCGTCGCGGTGCCGGGCCACCACCACGGTGAAACCCGCGGCCGCGATGGCCTCGGCGCAGGCGCGGCCCATCAGGCCGAAGCCCAGCACCCCCACGGTGGTTTCCCGGGGCGGGCGCGGCGTGAAGCTGCGATCCCACAGACCGGCGGCGTGGTTGCGCTGCATGTCGCCCATGCGGCGGTGGTGATGGATCACGTTCCAGACGGCAAAGCCTGCCATCAGGTGCGCCTGATCGTCATCGCGCACCCGGGCGACCGTGGCGCCCTGCGGCAGCGAGGGACAGGAGACGATGGAATCCACCCCCGCCGCGATGGACATCGCCAGTTCGATGTTCGGGAAGGCGGCAAAGGCCTCATCCGACGGGCACCAGCAGAGTGCGTAGCGGATCGCCTCCGGGTCCGTCACCTCTTCGGGGCGCAGGAGGCGGACGAAGGGCGCGGCCGACGCGCCAAAGAGCGCGATCAGGTCGAACGGCTCGGAGAGGACGACGACGTCGAAGACCCCTGCCCCCGGCATGTCCAGCGTCATTGGTCGAAGCCCGGCGCAACCCGGTGGCACAGGCGCAGGTAGGCCTGCCACTCGGCATCCGGCTTGCCCGCGGCGTCATGCGCCTCGGCCCATGCCTCTTCCTGCCCGGCGGTGAACTCGGCCAGTTCGTCGGTCAGGCGGCACGGCTTGGCCTGCGTCTTCATGATCTCGATCTGCGCCTTGCAGGCCCGCTCGAGGTCCATCATCCGGCGGAAGGCTTCGCCCACGGTGCGCCCGCAGGTCAGCAACCCGTGGTTGCGCAGGATCATCACGTCGAGGTCGCCCAGATCGGCCACCAGCCGCTCGCGCTCGTCAAGGTTCACGGCGATGCCTTCGTAGTCGTGATAGGCGATCCGGTTGAAGAAGGGCGCCGACCACTGGTTGTAGGGCTGAAGCCCCTCATCCAGCGAAGAGATGGCCACGCCCGCGATCGTATGGGTGTGCAGAACGCAGGCCACGTCGGGCCGCGCGCCGTGGATCGCGGAGTGGATCACGAAACCAGCCTTGTTGATGCCCGCCTTGCCCGGATCGTTCAGGATGTTGCCGTCGAGGTCCACCGACACGAGGCCACCCGCCGTCACTTCCTCGAAGCGATACCCGTAAGGGTTGATCAGGAAGGCATGATCGCCCTCCTCTGCCGGGGCTTTGGCGGAGATATGGGTGAAGATACTGTCGTCGAGGCCGAAGTGGCCGATCAGGCGGTACGCCGCGGCCAGTTCCACACGTTCCTTGGGGTGTACGGCCAGCGAAGTTTTGTCGTCGAGCATTGGGTCCATCATCTGGTTTGAGTCTTGGCCACAACGTGGCGCGATTCCACAAATCGCTCAACTGTCGACAGTCGATCACCGACAAATTTCTTGCCGCTCCCCGGTGGGCGCCCCATATTGCATAGTATTACGGCGAGCCCGGGAGCTTCGAATGATTGACCCCGAAGAGACGACGGAGGGCAGTGTTTTCACGGCCCTCGTCGCCACGGATCTGACCACGCGGATTGCCGAGCAGGTGCTCGAAGCGATCCAGACCGGCCGCCTGAAACCCGGAGAGAAAATCGCCGAGGCCCGCCTTGCCCGGGAACTGGGCACGTCCCGTGCCCCCGTGCGGGAGGCGCTGCGGCTGGTGGAGAGCCACGGGCTGGTCGTGTCCCATCCACGGCGCGGCTTCTTCGTCCATGCCTATGACGCGGGCGAGCTGGAAGATGTCTATGACCTGCGCGAATGCCTCGAATTGCACGCGGCCCAGGCGGCGGTGGAGCGGCTGACGCCCGAGGCCCTCGCCCGGGTCGAGACCCAGCATGCGCTGCTGGTGACGCTGGCCAAGGAAGGCAAGACCCAGAAGCAGGTGCAGGAAGACTATGCGCTGCACCGGATGCTGCTGGAGATCGCAGGCAACCGGCGGGTGCTGCGCACCTTCGACCAGATCGCGATGGAACTGCGGGCGGGCATCGCCCTGACCGGCGTGGTCTACGAGGATCCGCTGGAGCTGGCGCGGTCCCACGATGTGCTGGTGGAGGCGCTGCGCGCCCGCGACGCGGCGCTGCTGCGGGCCCGGTTGCAGGCCCATCTGGAAGATGCGCGCCATCACGTGCTGGCGCTGTTCCGCGCGGGCGCGGCCGAGGCCGCCGCCCAGGCCAGCCCGGCGCAGGTTCTCAGGTAAACGCCACGCCGGCCGGTCCGGCATCGAGCCACGATCGGGCCCGCGCCCTGTGACACCGGATGCGGGGGGGCTCAGCCCTCGGGCACCGAAAGCGCCTCGGCCAGGGCCTCTGCCGGCAGGTCGAGCCAGGTGGCGCCCATATCCTCGATGAAGCGCCGTTCCATCCGGGTCAGCGGCCCGGGCATGACGACGATGTGCCCCTCGCCCGAGCGCTTGGCGATCTGGCGGGCGAAGATCCGCAACATCTGGTCGTCGAACCGGCAGCCGACGAAGAGGAAGGGCCGCCCGGTGCGGCGGTGCTGTACCTCGGCGGGGATCGGGCGCTGGATGTCGATCTCGGTCAGCACCTCGACGTAGTCACTGTCGGAGACGAGGAAGGACCGGTCGCCGGCGATCACGCCGTGGGGCTTGTAGATCAGCGTCTTCCAGGCGGGATCGGCCTCTGCCACCAGTTGGCCCGCGGCATCGTAGGCGCGGGTGAAGATGTCGATCCATTCGCCGTTGCGGCTGATCCCCTGCACGAGGCCCCAATCCTGCTGGCCGAAGGCGCGCATCAGCCCGTCGTCGTACCAGCTGTCCACCACCAGCGGCGGGCGGACGCGGGCCAGCCAGTCATGCACCGGGTTCGCCCCCGGCACGGGCACGTCGAAGGCGTCGCGCAGGATCGTGTTCAGCGTGGCGCGGAACTTGCGGCTCTCCACGTATTGCGCCACGGACCAGAGGTTGCCCGAAGCACGGCGCGGGGCGCGGACCTGCGCCTCGATCTGCGCGCAGAGCGCGGCGGGCGTGGCCGGCGCGGCAGAGCCCGACAGCGCCGAGACATCGGGGCCGAGATAGGCGATGCGGGTGCCGGCGGCGACCTCGTTCATCGCGGCTTCAAGCTGGTCGAATACGGTCATGGCTCAGGCCTCCCCATCCAGTGCGCGGCGCCGGGCCTCCACGGTCACCGGCAGTCGCGGCGGCGTGTCGAAGGCGGGCATCTCGAAGACCCAGCCGTTCGACAGCCGGGCCCACCCGCCCCAGAGCCCTTCCTTCTCGGTCTCGACGACCATCTCCTCGAGGTCCTTCTTGGGCACATAGGCCTCGATCCCCTTCGGGGTCTCGCGGATCATGACTTTCATTCGGCGGCCTCCTTCGGCTGTCGGGTGACGATGTGGGGCTGAAGCGCGGAAGAGTTGTCACCCCGGCGCGGGGCGGCGGGGTCTGCCGCCAGCAACTCGCGTTCCCGCATGCCCACCACCTCGCTGCGGTCGATGAAATCCACCGCGTAGATGTAGAACTGCTGCAGGAAGGTGCCAATGTCGCGAACATAGCCGACATCGCCCTTCTTCACGACGGTCTCGCCGATCTCGACACCGGCCATGGTGCCGTCGTTTCGGATGTTCTTCTTCGAGATGACCTTGTCGCCGGGCTGGAAGGCCGGCTCTCGGTAGACCTCGATCTCGCGGTCGTCGGTAGACATCAGGTGGTCTCCTTCAGCTGTGCCAGCCTCTGGGCGGCGGTCTCTCGGATGATTTCTTCCGCGTCCTCCAGCAGCGACCGGACGAGGGCGGCATCGCCGGTCTCGGCCACGGTGTGACGCACGCGCAGGTCGGGGTCGGCCTGAAACAGCGCGGGACGACGGGCGGCGGCCTCGCGGCGCACAAGCGGGTCGGGATCGTCGCGGAACCGGTCGAGATAGCTCTCCGGCAGGCGCCGGGCGACGATGCGGCGGATCTCGGGGTCGGCGTCGGCCATCATCTGGGCCAGCACCCCGTCCGGCGCGCGGCGCGCCACGATGGAGCGCACATAGGCATCCCCGTCCGCGGCCATCGGCAGCAGGTAACGCGGCTGAACCCGGTTCACCACCGCGATGCGCACGCGGCGGTCCGGGTCCGTCATGGCGCGTTCGGCATAGGGCCGCGGCAGGCGCAGTACCGCCATGGCCCGCACGCCCGGGTCCGGGTCCCCCAGCAGCCGCGGCAGGCGAAAGACCGAGGCGACCCGCGCCGCGTTCATGCGGGTCTCGAAATAGGGATGATCGAGACAGGCATCGGCAAGGTCCGGGTTCATGAGGAAGAACCGCTCGATCCGCTTGGCGTAGCGGTCATGCAGGCAGGACCAGCCCAACCCGCATTGCCCGGTCTCCTGCCGGTCGGCATGGTCACAGCGCCCGCAATCGAGCGCGGTGCCCTGCCAGTCGACGGGGGCCGGACCCTCCAGCATGGCTCAGGCCGGAACGCAGGTTTCGGGCACCGGGCAGACCTCGGCGCATTGCGGCGTGTCGTAGGTGCCCTTGCATTCGGTGCACAGGCCCGGGTCGATGATATAGGTCTCGTCCTCGAAGCGGATCGCGGCGTTCGGGCATTCGAACTCGCAGGCGCCGCAGACGGTGCAGTTCGACTGGATGATCTGAAGGGCCATGGCTGTGTCCTCTGGTGATGGCGTTGGACGGGGCTGAAGGGGCAGGATCGGCAGGGAGAGACACCGAAAAGACCGGGGCGCAGGCGGGGTCGGTCCCGCGCCCCGGCAGTCAGGGAGAGTTACGCGGTTTCAGTCTCTGCCGCCGGAAGCCCGTTGCGGGCCCGGTAAACGGCCGAGACGGCCGTCTCGATGTACTCGTAGGCGTAATCCTGGATCGCCTCGATCCCGGCCGCGGCGAGGTCCTCGCGCGGGCAGTCGCCGATCTTGGCGCAGAGGATCGTGTCGATGCCCTCCAGCGTCTTGATCACCAGCTCCAGCTTGTCCTCCTCGCCATAGCCGCCGACACAGTAGTTGTCGCAGCGCCGGTGGGTGACGAAGCGCACGCCGCTGGCGTCCACCTCGAAGATCTGGAACTCGGTCGCATGGCCGAAATGCTGGTTGATGCGCCCGCCGCCCTTGGTGGCCACGGCGATCAGCATGGCGCCCGCATCCGCCCCGACGGCGGCTTCGGTCTCGGCCCGGGCTTCCTCGGCGGCGGCGCGACGTTCGCCGCGTTCCTCCGCGACCCATTCCTTGTAGGCCTCGCGCTTGCTGGGATCATAGGTCACCTCGTCCGGCACGAGGTCCATGGTGAACTCCTGCCCGCGGTCCTCGCCCAGAAGGCCCACCGCATCGGCCCGGCACTGGCGGCAGTGCTTCATCAGGTTCGCCCCGCCCGCGCAGGCATCCTGCAGCTTCTTCAGTTCGGCCGCCGTCGGGCCGCGCTGCCCCTGCAGGCCAAAGACGGTGCCGTGTTCCGGGGCGGAAATCAGCGGCATGATGTTGTGCAGGAAGGCCCCGCGCCGCTTCACTTCCTTGTTCACCTCCAGCAGGTGATCGTCGTTGATCCCCGGGATCATGACCGAATTCACCTTCACCAGAATGCCGCGCTCGTGCAGCAGGTCGAGGCTCTGCATCTGGCGTTCATGCAGGATCTGGCTTGCCTCCAGCCCGGTGCGGCGCTTGTGCTGCCAGAAAATCCACGGATAGATCTTCGTCCCCACCTCCGGGTCGATCATGTTGATCGTCAGGGTGACGTGGTCGATGTTCATCTCCAGCAGTTCGTCCACGTGATCCGGCAGGGCAAGACCGTTGGACGACAGGCAGAGCTTGATGTCCGGCAGCTGCGCCTGCACCAGCCGGAAGGTTTCCCGGGTCTTCTTCCAGTCGTAGGCGCTGTCGCCCGGCCCGGCGATGCCGAGGACCGACAGCTGGGGGATCTCGTTGGCCACGGCGATCACCTTGCGCGCGGCCTTCTCCGGCGTCAGCCGTTCGGACACCACGCCGGGGCGGCTCTCGTTGGCGCAATCGTACTTCCGGTTGCAGTAGTTGCACTGGATGTTGCAGGCCGGGGCCACCGCCACATGCATCCGCGCAAAGTAATGGTGCGCCTCTTCGGAGTAGCAGGGATGGTCCTTCACCTTCTCCCAGGTGGCCGGGTCCATGTCCTCAGGCGCATCCGAGGATCCGCAGGACGACGAGGAGCAGCCGGAGCTTTCCATCGCCTTGGTGAGGCTGTCTTTCGAGCCGACCGCGAGGCCGTCGAGGGAGATGACATTCGACATGGGGGCGCGTTCCTCTCTGCTGGCAATGCTGTGCTTCAGGAAATTCCAAGCAAGCGCCGTGCCAAGCGACCGGACCCTAAGAAAATAAGGAGTTTTGCCCCTGCGCCGGCGGGGATTGTCGCAGAAGGGACAATGGCCCGACAATGTGGGACGGCGCCTGCGACCCTGCCCACGGCCCTGCCCTAGCCCTGCCCCGGCCCTCCACCTGACGGGCCCGCCTGCCCCCCAGACACGAAAAGGGCCCGGCCAGCTGGCCGGGCCCGTCCCGCGCGTTGGGAGGCATCAGATCCTGCGCACTTCGATCCCGTGTTTCTGCAGGGCATAGGCCACCTGCCGGGGGGTCATTCCCAGCAGCCGCGCGGCCTTGGCCTGCACCCAGCCCGCCTCTTCCATCGCCGCGATCAGCTCTTCGCGGGCGGTATTGGCGGTCCTGCGGCGGGGGTAGTCGCCCGGCGCCACATCCGCGACGGGGGGCGCCTCCGGCGGCGGGGTCATGCGGACCGTGGGGGAAATCACCTCTCCCGCGGCCAGCCCCCCGATGGGAGAGCTGTCATCCTGCAACCGCGACAGGACCGACGACAGGCAGGAGCCCTGCTGGCAGGCCAGTTCGCGGCCCAGCACCACCTCGCCATCGGACAGTGCGGCGGCGCGGCTCACGCAGTTCTCCAGTTCGCGCACGTTGCCCGGGAAGTTGCACCGGCAGATCGTCTCGAACGCGTCGGAGGCAAAGCGCACATCGGTCCCGTTCGAGTTGTTGAACCGGTCGAGGAAGAGTTGCGCCAGCGGACGGATGTCGCTCTTGCGGTGGCGAAGCGGCGGCAGGACGATCGGCACCACGCAGATCCGGAAGTAGAGATCGGCGCGGAACTCGCCGTCGGCGACGCAGCGTTCCAGATCGCGGTTGGTGGCGGCGACGATGCGCACGTCCACCTTGATCGTCCGCGTGCCGCCGACCCGTTCGAACTCTCCCTCCTGCAGGACCCGCAGCAGCTTGGTCTGGAAGGTGGGCGAGATTTCCCCGATCTCGTCGAGGAAGAGCGTCCCGCCGTCGGCCATCTCGAACCGGCCCTTCTTGAGCGCGGTGGCGCCGGTGAAGGCCCCCTTCTCGTGCCCGAAAAGTTCCGATTCCAGAAGGGTTTCGGAGAGCGCGGCGCAGTTCACCCCGACGAAGGGCTTGCGCGCCCGGGGCGAGGCGGAATGCACGGCGCGGGCAAAGAGTTCCTTGCCGGTGCCGCTCTCGCCACGCAGCAGGACGGGCGTCTTCTTGGCCGCCACCCGGCGCACCTGCGCGATGACATCGGTGATCGCCGGGCTGTCGCCGACGATGCCGTCGATATGGACCGGAACCGGACGCTTGCCCTCGCGGTCGCTGACGCTCTGCAACAGGCGCTTGGTATCCGTCAGGGCACGCTCCCGGTCGCGGGCGATCCGGCGGCGGAACCGCAGGGCCTGTTCCAAGAGCGAGGCGACCATGGTCAGGACCCGGATGTCGCTGTCCGTGTTGTGGATCACCCCGTCGTCGTGGCTGCGGAAGGCGCAGAGCACCCCCAGCACGAAATGGCTGCGCTCGGGGTCGCGGATCGGGACGGCAAAGACGCTCTGCCCCACGCCGCGCAGGCGCTTGGGCACCGCCTCGACGCCGAATTCCTCCGCTAGGTCAAAGGAGACGAGCGGCACGCCCGAGCGGAAGACGATCCGCACGACCTCGTCCGGGATGACCTCTTCGGCGGGGGCGCCATCGCTGCGGGCAAAGGCAGTGGCGGCGATACTGTAGGGGTTCACGGCCCCCTTGCCCGCGGCCGCGCCCTGATCCGACAACAGGGCAAGCACCCCGTGTCGCAAGTCCAGGAAGGACGACAGCACGTTCAGGATGTCGGGCACGATGTCGATCGGGTCTGGCGCGACCGCGAAGGACTTGGCGATCTCGAAAACCGCGTCGAGTGCCAGCCTGTCCCGGCTGGCGGATGCGCCGCGTCCCTTCTGGGCACGGGCGACAGTTTGAGTGGAGTCGTCTTGCATTGCACTGGCAGTCATGGCTGGCACTCCAAGGTGTTCTCAGTTCCTCCCGAACGTCCTGGATAGTCCGCCGACGCAGCCCGTCCTCCACAGGCCGCACGCGACCTGCCCAATTTAACAGAGAATTAAAATTCGCTTCGATTCTTTCATTCAAAAGGCTTTTTTTTGCTGGCTTTGGCCAAATCCGGCATTTGGCTGCACAGGGTTTCGGCACCCGCCCCGGTTGTTCGCGGAAAAGCGCCGACCCGGGGCGGCGTTTCAGCCTGCAAGGGCCCGGCGGCGGCGCTCGTAAGAAGACGCCAGCCCGAGGGTCGAGCGGTACTTGGCCACCGTCCGGCGCGCCAGTTGCAGGCCGGACCGCTCTGCCAGGGCCACGATGGCATCGTCGCTCAGCGGGTTCTTCGGGTCTTCGCGGCGCACTGCCTCCTCGACGAAGCCGAGCGCCCGGTCGCGCGAGATCGCGGGCGCCCCGGCGGCGGTGGAGACCGGGCGGGAGAAGAAGGCCCGCAGCGGCAGGGCGCGGGTCGGGGTCTGGATCATCCGGCCCGAAACGGCACGGCTGACGGTGGAGGCATGGACCCCCAGTTCGGTGGCCACGTCCTCCAGCGTCAGGGGCGTCAGCCGCGCCGGGCCGCTGTCGAGGAAGGCGCCCTGCCGCGCCACCAGAACGGCGGCCGTGCGCAGCAGCGTGTCGCCGCGCCGTTCGATCGCCAGCGCCAGCGCCCGCGCCTCGGCCAGGGCCTTGCGCCGGGCCTTGCGCGCGGCAAGGTCGGCGACGCTCTCGGTCAGCCCGTCCTCCTGCACGGTGATCGTCGGCGTGGTCGCGCGGTTCAGTTCCACCGTCCAGCCCCCGGGGCCGCGGGTCGCGATCAGGTCGGGCGGGAAAACCGCCGCGGGCACATGGTCGAAGGCCAGCCCCGGCTTGGGGTCCAGCCCGCGGATCTGTGCCGCGATGTCGGGAATGTCGGAAGGTTCGCAATCGCACAGGTCCGCCAGTTCGGCGGTGCGCCCCTCGGCCAGCAGGTCGAGGTTGGCCAGCAGCATCTCCACTTCCCAGGTCAGGATGTCGGCCTCGCGCGCCTGAAGCGTCAGGCATTCGGCCAGCGAGCGGGCGAAGAGGCCGGTCGGCTCGAACCCCTGCAGGCGGGTCAGCACCGCCTCGGCCCGGGCCTGCGGCACCCCGGCCTGCAGCGCCAGCGTCTCGACCCCGAGGCCCAGCCAGCCGGTCGGCTCCAGCGCCTCGGCAAAGCGCAGGGCCAGCATGTGGTCGGCGGGATCGTCGAAGGCCAGTTCGATCTGCTCGGCCACATGGGCCATCAGACTGGGCCGGTCTGCGGCCACGGCGGCCACGGCGTCAAAGCTCTCTCCGCCGCGCGCCGCAAAGGCCGCGGGCGGGCGGTAGCGCAGGAAGGGATTGCTTTCCGCCTGCTCCGCCAGATGATCCGAGAGGTCGTCGGACGACATGCCGAGGATGGAGAGGGACTGGAGCATCTGCCCCCCCATCTGCATCACCTGGCGCTGAGAAACCGTCTGAACGAGTTGCATGACGCGATCCTACCTCTTGTTGCCGCGTGGCCGGAGGGCCACGTGCCCCCGCCGGCCCTGCCCCGGCCCCTGCCGCCCCCGCCCTGCCGCCTTTTTCGCCATATCAAGGGCCGAGGGGCCCCCGGACAGGCGGGCGACGGGGACAGGTGCGGCGGACCGGGACAAGGGACTCACGCCTCCGGCACCGTGTTGGCGGGCTCGGCGTTGAGTTGCGCGAAGTTCTGCGGCCCCACCGCCTCGAAGAGTTCGAGCTGGGTTTCGAGGTAGTCGATGTGGCCTTCCTCGTCCGCCATCAGCGTCTCGAAGAGCTTCATGGTGACGTAATCGCCCTCGGCGGCGCAGACCTCGCGGGCCTCCTTGTAGAGCGCGCGGGCGGAATACTCCGCCTCGAGGTCACATTTCATCGTTTCCTCGGGCGTCTCGCCGATGCGCAGCGGGTCGAGGGTCTGAAGGTTCGGGTGCCCTTCGAGGAAGATGATCCGGTCGATCAGATTGTCCGCATGGCCCATCTCCTCGATGCTTTCCTCGCGGCTCTTCGCCCCCATCTTCTGGAGCCCCCAGTCCATCTGGAGCCGGTAGTGCAGCCAGTACTGGCTCACCGCCGTCAGCTCGTGGCGGAGTGCCTTGTTGAGGTAGTCGATGACCTTTGCGTTGCCCTTCATGGGTCTCTCCTTCTGGTGTGTATCTCAGGACGCCCCGGCGCGGACCGCGGCGGCGTGATCGGTGATGGTTCGGTTGATCAGGCTGCTGCAGGCGCCGCAGCAGACGGTCCGGCCGCACAGGCGGAACACCCGGCCCGGGCTGACCTCTTCCGCCGCCCCGGTGTCGAGCACCTGCGCAGTGGCGGCGCGGACCTCGGAACAGGTCAGGCGGTTGCAGGAACATAGGATCATGCCCGCCCCCCTGCCCGCAGCGGCAGGGCCCCGCCCCCGACCGGCACAAGGCGACAGCCCCGCGTGGTGCCCGCGCGGACCGGCCCCGCGATGCGGCCGCCCTCCATGGTCACCACCTCGCGGCAAAGCTGGCGGACTTCCTCGGGGGCGTGGCTGATGAAGATCATCGGGATCCCGGTGCGCCCCTGCACCCGCGCGATCAGCTCGAGCGTGCGGGCCTTCAGACCCGGGTCGAGCGCGGAAACCGGCTCGTCCAGCAGGAGGAGGTCGGGTTCGGCCATCAGGGCGCGGGCAATCGCGGCCCGCTGGCGTTCGCCGCCCGACAGCCGGCCGGGCCGGGCCTCCAGCAGATGCGCAAGGTCGAGCGCCTCGACCACCTCGTGCCAGAAGTCGGTGCCACGGTTGCGCGCGCCATAGGCGAGGTTCCGGGCCACCGACATATGCGGGAAGAGCAGCCCGTCCTGAAACACCACGCCGATGCCGCGCCGCGCGGGCCGCAGGTTGATCCGGGCCGTGCTGTCGAAGATCTGCCGCCCCGCCACGCGGATGCAGCCCCGCGCCGGCGTCACATGTCCGGCGAGGCAGGAAAACAGCGTCGACTTGCCAGACCCGGAGGGCCCGATCAGCCCGATGATGCCGTGCGCCTCCAGTTCGAGGTCGACGCGAAGGCTGAAATCGCCCTGCCGGTGGTCGATGTGGATCTCGATCATGCCGTGACCCCCTGCATCGGGGCCACCCGCCGGGCAATCAGCTCCGAGGCCATCAGGGCCGCCCCGGCAAGGGCCAGCGACAGCAGGCACAGCCGCAGCGCCGCCGCCTCTCCGCCCGGGCTCTGCGTGACGGAGAAGAGCGCCAGTGGCAGGGTCTGGGTCCGGCCCGGGATATTGCCGGCCAGCGTGATCGTGGCGCCGAATTCGCCCACCGCGCGGGCAAAGGCCAGCGTGATGCCGGTCAGGATGCCCGGTGCCATCAGCGGCAGCGTGACGGTCAGGAAGATGCGGGCCTCCGAGGCGCCCAGTGACCGGGCGGCACGGGCAAAGCGCGGGTCGATCGCCTCTGCCGACTGGCGGATCGCGCGGACCATCAGCGGGAAGCCCACCACGGCGCAGGCGATTACCACCGCCTGCGGGGTAAAGGCGATGCGGATGCCGAAGAGCGCCCCGAGCGGCGCGCCGATGGGCCCGTTGCGGCCCAGCAGGAGCAGCAGCAGGTAGCCCAGCACCACCGGCGGCAGCACCAGCGGCAGGTGCACCACGGCGTTGAGCGCCGCATGCCCCGGGAAGCGCCGGGTGCCGAGCAGCCAGCCCAGCCCCACCGCCAGCGGCAGCGAGACCAGCACGGCCCAGCCCGAGGCGGAGAGCGAGAGCATCAGCGCCTCGCGTTCAAGGGCGGTGAGCGGCGTCATCAGTCGCCCTCCGGCGGCAGGAAGCCGAAGCGCGCCAGCACGGCCGCGCCCTCGGGCCCGGCAAGGTAGGCGATCAGGGCGGCCCCGCCCTCGGGGTCTTCGCCCTGGGCGACGGGGGCGATCAGGTAGCGGATCGGCGGGTGGCTGTCCTCCGGCACGGTCCAGACCACGGTCACGCCCGGCTGGCCTGCGGCGTCACTGGCATAGACCAGCCCGAGCGCCGCCTCGCCCGAGGCGACGGCCGCCACGGTGGCCAGCGTGTTGCGCATGGGCACGAGCGCCGCACCCGCAGCCCCCCAGAGACCGAGGCTTTCCAGCGCGGCCTTGCCATAGGCGCCCACCGGCGCGGTCTGGGGATCGGCCATGGCGAAATGTTCGCCCTCCAGCCGGGCGGCCATCGCCTCGGGCTGCAGCGGCGCGGCACCTGCGGGCGCGATCAGCACCAGCCGGTTCGACATCAGCGTGACGACATCCTCGTCGCGCACGAGGCCCGCCTCGACGAGGTAGCGCATCCACTTCGGATTGGCCGAGAGGAAGACATCCGCGGGCGCCCCCTGCTCGATCTGGCGGGCCAGCATCCCCGAGGCGCCATAGGAGGTCAGCGCCGGGGTGCCGCCTTCGGCCAATGCCGCGTCGAGCGCCTTGCCGGTGGAGGCGGCGGCCAGCAGCATCGGTTCGGCCTGTGCGGGGGCCTGTGCAGTCAAGGCAAGCAGGAGCGTGGCGAGAAGGGTCCGGATCATCGCAGCGCCCTCACCCGGCCTTGGGCGCGAGGGTGAGGCTTTCGATCCCCACGAACCGCGCCTTCTGCTTGGCCTCCTCGTCCTTGAAGACCTTGAAGACCTTCTCCTTCAGCGGTGTGCTCTCGACGAAATCCCCGTAGGCCCGGGCCAGCGTCTCGCGGCAGGCCATGCGGATGTCGGGGGCATCCATGCCGGTGAACTCCGCCTGCGACAGGTAGCTGCCGAAGCGCTTCATGATGTGCAGCCGGGCGACGTTCAGCACGGCCGGCTCATAGGGCAGCGCGAGATAGGCAAAGATGTCCTCGGCGGAGGACAGGCGCCCGATCTGGGCGAGGATGTCGTCTTCGGGAAGCGTGTCGGTCATCGGGGCTCTCCTTGCTGCTGTCGGATGTCGGACGTTGCTGCTCTCGGGTCTTGCTGCCGCGGGGCCGGGACGATCCGCCCGGGTCTCGGCGCGGCTCAGTTCGGACGATGGCTGTATGGCGGTGTCTGCGGCGCGGGGGCGGCGCCCTCGCCGCAGGCGGGCGACGGCGCGGGGCGGGCCGGATCGCGGGCCGCCAGCCGCGCCTCGAGGAAGGCGACACGATCGGCCAGCTGGGCCAGCGCCCGGCCCACCGGATCGGGCACGAGGTGATGGTCAAGATCGACGCGCCCGCCCTGCCCCGTGCGCGGCCGGTCGGTGCGCACGATGCGGGCCGGGATGCCGACCACGGTCGCCTCGGCGGGCACGCTTTCCACGACGACGGAATTGGCGCCGACGCGGGCCCCGGCCTCCACGGTGATCGGCCCGAGGATCTTGGCACCGGCCCCCACCATGACGCCATCGCCGAGGGTCGGATGCCGCTTGCCGGGCGACCACGAGGTGCCGCCGAGGGTGACACCGTGGTAGAGCGTCACGCCCTCCCCGATCTCGGCGGTTTCGCCGATGACGACGCCCGCCCCGTGGTCGATGAAGAGGCCGGGCCCGATCCGGGCCGCCGGGTGGATGTCGATCCCCGTCGCCATGCGCGCAAGGTAGGACAGCACGCGGGCCGTGCCGCGCCAGCCCCGCTGCCAGAGCCCATGGGCAATCCGGTGGGAGAAGAGCGCGTGCAGCCCGGGATAGGTCAGCGCCGTCTCCACCGGGCCGCGCGCGGCGGGATCGCGGTTGCGGATGGCGGCGAAATCGGCGCGGACGAGGGAGCGGAAGCCGGTCATGCCACGTCCTCCCGGATCGCGGGGCCCCGGCGCGTCAGGCGGGCGACCATGCGGCGCAGGTCCTCGGCGGTCGCGGGGCGCTTGGCCCGCACGGCGTGGCGGCGCAGCAGGGGTTTCAGCCCCTGGGCGATGGCCTCGTCCGAGGGCAGCCCGGCCTCGGCCAGCGCCGCGCGCAGCCCGGCGATGCCGGAATGCTTGCCGATCACGATGCGCCGCTCGCGCCCGAAACGGGCGGGCGCGCAGCGCGGGTCCTCGTAGGTGTCGGCCTGCTTGAGGATCGCATCGACGTGGATGCCCGCCTCATGGGCAAAGACAAGCGCGCCGCTGATCGGCTTGGCCGGGTGCAGGGCCCGCCCCGAGGCGCGGGCGACGGTTTCGGAAAGCGCGGGCAGCGCGCAGAGGTCAAGGCCGGTTGCCACGCCTCCGGCCTCCAGCGCGGCTCCGACCTCTTCCAGCGCGGCGTTGCCGGCGCGTTCCCCCAGCCCGTTCACGGTGACCGAGAGATGCGAGGCCCCGGCGAATGCGGCCATCATCGTGTTGGCCGTCGCCATGCCAAAATCATTGTGGGCGTGGAATTCCAGCGGCAGGCCGACCTGCCCCACCAGCTCCGCCACGAGACGGTAGGCGGCCATCGGATCGAGCAGGCCCAGCGTATCCGCGATGCGGAAGCGGACCGCCCCCGCCGCGGCGGCGACCTGCGCCAGACGGGCAAGGAAGGCGGGATCGGCCCGGCTGGCATCCTCGGCCCCGACCGAGACCTCCAACCCCCGCTGGCTGGCGCAATAGACCAGCCCCGCGGTTTCGCTCAGGGCCCAGGCACGATCCGTACCGAGCTTGCCCGAGAGCTGCCGGTCGGAGGTCGGCACGGCGAAATGCACCCGCCGCACCCCGGTCTTGGCGGCCATGTCGAGGTCATGCATCCGCAGGCGGCACCAGGCCACCGGCACCGCCCGGCGCAGGCCACGCGTGAGCGCCCGGATATCGGTGACCTCGTCATAGCCCATGGCGGGAATGCCGATCTCGATCTCGGCCACGCCCGCGCAGTCCAGCGCGTGGGCGATGGCCTTCTTCTCGGCGAAGGAGAACGCCACCCCCGCCGTCTGTTCCCCGTCGCGCAACGTGGTATCGCAGATCGCGACGCTGCGGGGGCGGGTCTGGGGGTCCATGAACATGGCGTTCTCCTTTCGCGGGATCAGGCGTAGGCCGGGGCGAAGCCGTCAGGCCGCGCGCCTTCCTCGGACCAGAAGGGCGACATCTGCCGCAGGCCCGCGATGATGTCGGGCATCACCTCCAGCACGCGGTCGATCTCGGCCTCGGTCGTCTCCCGCGAGAGCGAGAAGCGGATAGCGCCATGGGCGGCGGTGAAGGGAATGTCCATCGCCCGCAGCACGTGGGACGGCTCCAGCGAGCCGCTGGTGCAGGCCGAGCCGGAGGAGGCCGCGATCCCGGCGGCATTCAGCTTGAGCAGGATCGCCTCGCCCTCGATGAACTCGAAAGCCACGGTCGTGGTATTGGGCAGCCGGTCGAGCGGATCGCCGGTGACGAAGCAATGGCCGATCTGCTGTACCAGCCCCTGTTCCAGCCGGTCACGCAGCGCCGCCATGCGGAGGTTGTCCTCGGCCATGGAGGTCAGCGCCAGTTCGGCGGCGCGGCCCAGCCCGATGATCGCGGGGGCATTCTCGGTCCCGGCGCGGCGGCCGCGTTCCTGGTGCCCGCCCCGCAGCAGGGCGCGGAACCGCGTGCCCTTGCGCAGGTAGAGCGCGCCGAGGCCCTTGGGCCCGTGCAGCTTGTGCGAGGAGAGCGACAGCATGTCGATCTCGGTCGTCTTGAGGTCGATCGGCACTTTGCCCACGGCCTGCACCGCGTCGGTGTGGAAGAGCGCGCCATGGGCATGGGCCATCTCGGCCAGCCCATCGACCGGGAAGATCGTGCCGGTCTCGTTGTTGGCCCACATGAAGCTGACCACGGCGACCCGGTCGGACAGCGCCGCGCGGTAGGCGTCGATATCGAGACGGCCCTGACGGTCCACCGGGATGCGGTGAACGACGACGCCCTCGTGTTTCTCAAGCCAGTCGCACAGCGACAGGATCGCGGGATGTTCCACCGCCGAGGTGATCACCTCGTTCCGGCCCTGCTGGACCTGAAGCGCCGAGCGCAGCGCCGTGTTGTTGGATTCCGTCCCGCCGGAGGTGAAGATGATCTCGTGATCGAACTCCGCGCCGATCAGCGCCTGAAGCGAGCGACGGGCCTGGCGCAGCGCGCCGCCAACCTCGGAGCCGAAGGCATGGATCGAGGAGGCATTGCCGAACTGCTCGGTGAAATAGGGCAGCATGGCCTCCACCACGTCGGGAAAGACCCGGGTGGTGGCGTTGTTGTCGAGGTAGATCGGGGTGGTCATCGCAGGTCTCCTCAGGATTTGGCGACAGGCATGACGCGGACCGAACGGCCGAGCGCCTGGCTGATCTTCTGCTGGATGCCGCCCAGCGTCTGCGCCGCCAGCTGGCAGCCCGAGCAGGCACCGGTGAGGCTGACGAGGACGAGCGCGCCTTCCATGTCGACGAGTTCCACGTCCCCGCCATCGGCGCGGAAGGTGGGGCGCATCTCCTCGATCAGCCGGGCCACGAGGATCGCCTCCTTGGCCGGGGTGAGGGCTGACGCTGCGGCAGGCGCGGCAACCGGCGCTTCGGCGAGGGCCACGGCAGCGGGCGCGGGTGTCGGCATCGCGATCTGCACCGGGGCCGAGGGCTGCGCGGGCGGTTTCGGGGCGGGCGGCTGGTCGGGGATGACGAAGCCCTGCGCCTTCTTCCGCGCGGGTTTCGGGGCCGAGCCGAAGACATAGGCCTCGGCAGCGGCAATCGTGCCCTCGGCCACCATGGCCTTGTTCACATCGGCCAGCAGCTCCTCCAGCGGCTCGCGGCAGGAGTTACAGCCGCCGCCGGCCTTGGTGTAGAAGGTCACCATCTCCAGCGTGGTCAGCTTGTTGGTGCGGATCGCGCGTTCGATCATGCCGGCATCGACGCCGAAGCACTTGCAGATCAGTGCGCCCTCCTCATGATCGTCCTCGTCCAGCGCCTCGCCGGTGTAGGCGGCGACGGCGGCGTGCAGCGCCTCCTGCCCCATGACCGAGCAATGCATCTTCTCGGGCGGCAGCCCGTCGAGGAAATCCGCGATGTCCTGATTGGTCAGCTTGCGCGCCTCGCTGATCGTCTTGCCGATGATCAACTCGGTCAGCGCCGAGGACGAGGCGATGGCAGAGCCGCATCCGAAGGTCTGGAACTTGGCCTCCTCGATGATGTCGGTTGCCGGGTTGACCTTCAGCATCAGCTTGAGCGCGTCGCCGCAGGACAGGCTGCCCACCTCGCCCACGGCGTTGGCGTCCACCAGCGCCCCGGCGTTGCGGGGGTTGAAGAAGTATTCTTTGACCTTGTCGCTGTAGTCCCACATCTGGCCGTTCCTCTCAGCAGAAAGACTTGCCGCAGCCGCAGGAGCTTGAGGCGTTGGGGTTGTCGAAGACGAAGCCGGACCCGTCGAGATTGGTGACGAAGTCGATCCGCGTGCCGTTCAGCTGCGCCTGGCTCTCGGGATCGACCAGCAGGCGGATTTCGCCGGCCTCGATGACGGCGTCGTCGGGCTGCGCTTCCAGTTCGAGCGCCATGCCGTATTTCATCCCGGCACAGCCGCCGGACTGCACCATGAGCCGCAGCCCGGCGACGGGCTGACCTGCGCCCTCGATAGCGCTCTTGATGGCGGAGCGGGCGGGTTCGGTGACTTCGATCATCTTTCTCTCTCCTCTTCGTCTGGCCGGCCCGGGGGGATCCGGGGTGTCTCGAAACAGGGAACAGCAAGAAGCGTGCCAAGCGATCTGGCCCCTCTTTTGCTGGGGTTTGTCGCAACTGTCGGATGCGACCACCCGACAATGGGGGCTTTGCGACAACCGCCGGACCACCGGCCGATGTTTCGGGGATTACGTGTCGGAGCCGCGTTCGACCTGCGCCAGCAGCCAAGCCCCGCCGAACCGGTCGGTGGGGTCGAGCGTGGCCGCCTTGGCCAGCAGTTCCAGCGCCGCGGCGCGGTCGCCGGTGCGCGCGGCGCAATAGCCCATGGCCACCAGTACCTGCAGGTAGAGACCCGGGGCATAGTCGTGGGCGGTGAAATCCGCATCCATCGGCCCGACCTCCTGCCAGTCCGGGCTGATGTTCAGCCGCCGCGCCACGTGGCCCAGCAGGACCTGCGCATGGATGCGGGCGGCGGTGTAATCGTGGGTGTAGTAGTAGAAGCGATAGGCCGCGAGGCGCACCTCCGCGTCATCGGGGGCGGCCTCCAGCGCGCGGGCGATCGCGGCCTCCCCTTCCTCGGGATGGCTGTGCGGGGCCTCTGCGCCGCTCAGAAGTTTGTGCAGGTCATTCCGGGGCAAAGCAATCCGCGCGTTCTTCGCAGGCGTCACAGCTGGGCGAGAGGCAGAGCGAAAACGCCGCCTCCGAGCAGATCTGGCGATAGAAGAACTTCTTCCAGCGCATGTTCAGCCGGTTGGCCGCATGGAGCCCCGGCAGGTGGCGGGCGATGAGCCCGGACAAGGTGGCGCGTGACGGCAGGCCGAGATCCTGCCAGAGGTGGTTCTGCTCCAGCGCGCGCCGCGCGAGGATGGCTGAGAACCAGCGGGCCTCGGGCGTGGTGCTGCCCGCCCGCCAGAGGATCAGCGTCGCGATGGCCTGCTGGTCGGCCGGCACCTCCGGGCCCGGCAGCGACAGGTCGGGCAACGCCGCGCCGGGCAGCCAGGCGTCGCGCAGCTGTGTCAGGGCTGCGCCCGAGAGGCCCAGCCTCTCGGTCAGGGGCCCTGCCCCGGCCTCGCGTTCGGCGAGGGCGTGATCCACGATGCAAGCCATGTCCGACACCGTCACCATCCGCGCGGCCAGCAGGTCGGCGGGGGGCGGGGTACCGGCGCAGGACCCGGGCACGGGATCAGTCCAGGGCTGCATGGGTCTGGCAGTCCGACGGGCAGACCCGGGCGCAGGCCCCGCAGCCGATGCAATTCTCGGGCGCGATCATCGCCATGACCGATTTCACGATCTCGTCCTCGACGTCGTCGTATTCATCGGTGCCCGGGCGGACGATCTCTCCGTCCTCGGTCAGCCCGTGCAGGGTCATCACGTCGCGACCGCAGACCTTGAAGCAGCGGCCACAGCCGATGCATTTGCCGGGGTCGATGGCCATCAGGAACTCGGGCACGTATTCCGCCCCGCCGCGGGTGTAGGCGACCACGGTCATGGCTCAGGCCTCCTCGGCGGCCTTCTTCGCCGCCTTGAGCGCGCGCCGGGCGGCGGTCAGCTCCTTGAAGACAGCGAAGGTGGCCTCGGCGGTTTCGGGGATCTTCTCCCAGTCCACCGGCAGTTCCTCGGCGAGGTCGTGCAGGTTCATCTTGGCATCGGTGGCGCGCATCGACAGTTTCCTGACGCGGGTTTCCAGCTCTTCGAGGCTCATGTCCGTGGTTCCTTTGCGGGTTTGGGGCTGCGCAGGTAGCGCGACAACGCGGTGCGCCCGCGCGAGGGCCGCAGCACCAGCGGCGGCAGCGCGGGGCGCGGCTTGCGCGGTTTCGGGAGGGGGGCGATCTGGATCATGGCCGCCTCAGGCCCGGGCCGCGTCGGGGTAGGCCTCGATCGTCTCGACCGCGGCCGCGACGACCTTGTCACCGCCCTCGGCCAGCTTTTCCCAGCTTTCGAAGCCGAAGCGGTGGATGTCGCGCAGGTGCTTGGACACGACGACCAGCTTGCCCGCGATCAGCACGATGCGGCCAAAGCCCTCGTGGCTCATCTTCTGCATCTGGCTGGCCATGCAGCCCGTGCGCTTTTCGATCAAGAGGCCCACGGCGTCATAGAACTTGCCAAGCCGCCACATCACGTCCGGGTCCGGATCGCCGATGATCGGGATCTCGCGCCGCTCGTCCCGGGTCACGATGAACTCGGCCATCAGGTCGGCATCGGTCTTGTCGTCCCATTGGCCATAGCTGTCCTCGGCCCGGATCACGGCGGCAAGCTGTTTCAGGAAATCGCTTTCCACCATGGTGCCGCCACGCGGCTCGATCACGTCGGTGGTCATCAGACCCACTCCTCTTCGTCCATGAAATCGGGTTTCTGCGCGGTGCCGAGGATCTTGCGCAGGAAGGGTGGCGGCGTGCCGTTCAGCATCACCTGCACCTGCTCGATCACGGCGGTGATCGGTTCGGGGTCCTTGCGCTTGATCGGGTGGATGCCCGCCTTGACGACCTTGGCCGCCGAGGGCCCGCCGATGGCGAGCGCAAAGAGCAACGCACAGCCGTCCAGCGCCTCGATCTTCGGCGTGATCTTGTCGTCCTGATCGTCGTGCTTGCCCTTCTGGGCAGTCACGTTGTCGAACTCATGCGCGGCGATGAACCGCGATCCGGTCTTCCAGACCTCGTAGATCGCGAACTTCTTGGCCGAGCCGAAGTGCGCGCCGAGGTATTCCATGTCGTTGGTGGCGATGGCAATGCGCAGGGGCGTTTCCTCCGGCGCAGGCCCGCCCCCGTCAATGACGCGTAGGCTGCGGGTCATGGTCGAACTCCTCTGGGATGGGGGCGGCGCCGAAGTCCTGCGGCGTCGCGCGGTGGTGTTGGGCCTGCATCAGGTTGGCGAACTCGTAGAGAAACGCGCGCGACCCGCGGTATCCGGTGCGGCAGACATCCTGCGCACCGATACGGTCGAAGATCGGGAAGCCCGCGCGCAGCAGCGGCAGATGCAGGCGATGCGCCGCATGGCGGCCGTGGCTGTGGGTGATCAGCAGCTGCGCCCCCGCCTCTGCCGCCTGCCGTTCGAAATCGCCGAGATCGCCGAGGATCACCTGCTCGCAGGGCATCCGGTCGATCAGGGGCGTGTGCGGCGTGGTGGTGACGGCGGTCACGATCTCGGCCCCCATGGAGGCCAATGCCGTGCCCAGCGCGAACATAAGGTCGGGATCGGCCGCGATGGCCACCTTGACCCCGCCGGTGTGGAAATGCGCGTCCAGCGCGGCATCCAGCAGCCGGGCCCGGTCGCGCTTGACCGAGGGCGGCGGGTCCTGCACGCCCGACAGCCCCATCAAGGTGCGCACCAGCGCGTCCACCGGCTTCAGCCCGGTGACGGACTGGAACACCCGGTAGGGCACGAGGGCGCGGTCCTCGATGATCTGCGCCGCGCCGCGCATCTGTTCGCCGATCGCCAGCGTGAAGGCCGAGCGGGCAGCATCGGGGATGCGCGCCACGGGCGTGCCGCCCTGGGAACAGCCCGACCAATCGTCCGAGACATGGCCATCCAGCGAGGTGGAAATATCCGGCAGCACCAGCGGCTCCAACCCGAAGGCCCGGATCAGGCGCACCAGTTCCTCGATGTCGGCGGGCGTCAGGTGGCTGCCGCAGAGCAGGTTGACCTGCCGCAGGTCGCTGTCGCGTTCGGTCATCTCGGGCACCAGCGCGGTGACGATGGCCTCCACCGCCCGCGCCCAGCCGTCCTGCATCCCGCCGTCGAAATCGGGGGTGGAGGCATAGACGACCTGCGTATCGGCGAAATCGGCCCGGCGGCGCAGGATCAGCTTCAGCTCGCCCGGCACGTCCTCGCCCCGGGTTTCGGTCAGCGCGGTCGAGGCGATGCCGATGAAGTCCGGCGCGGCCTTCTTGCGCAGGTTCTCGATCGCCTCCTCGATCTGGTCGGCCCCGCCGAGGATGGTGGAGACCTCGTTCATCGCGGTGGTCTGAAGCGGCACCGCCTCCTTGAAGTGGCGCACCAAGTGAACCATCGCGAAGGCGGTACAGCCCTGAGAGCCGTGGAACAGCGGAATGGCCCGCGCGATCCCGAGATAGACCAAAGCCGCGCCGAGCGGGGCGGAACTCTTCAGCGGGTTGGTCGAGAGCGCCCGCCTTGGATGGATCAGCTTGGCCATGATCAGAGCCCCCGGACCCCGCCCGCCGCCAGCATCGGCGGCAGCGGCGCGACCAGCGACACGGGGCGCGCAAGCCCCGCAGTGCTGCGCAACCGGCCGCGGCCAAGCGACGAGGAGAGCACCGCTTCGAGGTGCAGCGTGGCCAGCCGCGTGGCGGCGGGACAGATGGCGGCAGACAGGTGGGCAGCGTGGCAGGTCATCTCAGCAATCCTCGAAATCAGTGGTGGACGATGGCAGCGCGGAGAGCGCCGCGGGTGACAGGGTCGGTGACGTGGGAAAGGACGGGGTAACGGACGATGGCGGCGCCTCTGCCAGGGAGGCGGCCCCATTCGGCATGACAGTCGCGGCATGGGGCGGAAGGTCCCCCGCGGCTTCGCCGGGGGCGTATGTGACGGGACGGGCCGTGGCGGCCGCAGGCACACCGGTGACCGGGCAGGCCCCGCGGTGCGCGGGCAGGATCGCGCCCTGCTCCAGCGGCGTGTCCCAAGGGGCGGGGCTGCGCAGTTCCTCCCACATCGGGTTGTTCACCGCCCGGTCGATGGCGCGCAGCAGGTCGACCATGCCCATGTAGCCTGCGTAGGGCTCGTGCTTTTCCTGGTTCACGTCGACCCAGGGCATCTTTGCCTTGAGCGCCACGAACTGGCTGCGCCCGCCGGACATGAGCAGATCGGCCCCGGCCTCCTTCAGCAGGCGGTACATGTCCTTGGGGGCCATGTTGTCGAACATGTGCTTGTCGTCGCCCATGATCTCGACCACGCGGCCCTTGTCCTCCTCGGTGGCCTTGCGGACCGAGGTGCCGATGACCTCCATACCCAGTTCCTGAAGGGCAGCGACGACGGACCAGCTCTTGTGCCCGCCGGTGTAGAGCAGCACGCGCCGCCCGGCGACGCGGGGGCGGAAGGGTTCCAGCTGCGCCCAGATGGCGGCCTCTTCCTCGGCGATCAGCGCCTCGCAGCGGTCCAGCAGCGCGGCATCGGCGCCGCGCTCGACCAGCATCCGACACATGGTCCGCAGCGCCTCGGAGGTGTCGGAGATGCCGTAGAAGGAGCCCTCGAAGTAGGGAATGCCATAACGCTCCTCCAGCTTGCGGGCGACGTTGATCAGCGCCTTGGAGCAGACCATCATCGTCACCTTGGCGCGGTGCATCATGGCGACCTGCTTGTAGCGCGCATCGGCCGCCAGCGATCCGAGGATGCGGATGCCCAGCCGGTCGAGCAGCGGCTTCACCTGCCACAACTCGCCCGAGAGGTTGTAATCCCCCACGATGTTGATGTCGTAGGGCGTGGTCTCGGCAGGTTCGACCGTGCCGATCACGTGGTCCAGCATCGCCTCCCCCGCCAGCTTGTTGCCGAGGTTCTTGGAGCCCACGAAGCCGGGGGCGTTCACCGGGATGCAGGGCGTGCCGAAGGTCTGGGTCGCCGCCTTGCAGACCGCGTGGATGTCGTCGCCGATCAGGGCAGGCACGCAGGTGGCATAGACGAAGACCGCGGGCGGCTGCTCGGCCTCGATCACCTCGCGCAGGGCGCGGTAGAGCTTGCGCTCGCCATGGCCCATGACGATGTCCAGCTCGGTCAGATCGGTGGTGAAGCCGGTGCGGTAGCGTTCCGAGCCCGAAGAGGCCGCGCCGCGGTTGTCCCAGCCGTTGCCCTCGCAGGCCAGCGGCGCATGGACGAGGTGCGCGACATCGACGATGGGTTGCAGAGCGATCTTGGCCCCGTCGAAGGCACAGCCCCCGGCGGCGGCGCCGGGCGTCAGCGGCTTGGCACAGCCCTTCTTGCGCTGCCGCTCCTCCTTGTTGACGTTGTGATCGCAGCCCGGCTCGTCGAAGACATCGGCGATCTTGCTTTTCAATGCGTCGGACATCGGGCGCTCCCTGTTGCTCGTTTGTGGAACAGCAAGGAGCGTGCCAAGCCTGGAACCTGCAGGAATTGCGCCACACCCGCCGTGCCAAGCGGTTGAGAAGCGGTGAACTTTGCCCCCTGCCCTGTTCAACACCGACGAAAGCGCAAATTGTCGGGGAACAGACAAAGCCTGTGCGGCTTGATCCCCCGTCATGACAGAAAGGACGAAGCCCTTGGTTCTACAGATGATGCAGGCCGTGCAGGACTGGCAGACCCTCACGCTCAGTTCTGTCCGCGTGGCCTGCGACGCCGGGACGGTGATCCACATGCGCCTGATGCAGATCGCGCTCGGCCAAATGGAGGCCGAGGAAGCCACGCGCATGGTGCTGGAAAAACCCGCCACCTTCGCCCGGTCGGCCGAGATGTCGGCCCGGGCCCTTGCGGCCAACCGGGGCGTGGCGGCGGCGGCCATCGCGGGGATGAAGCCGATCGAACGGACCACCCGTTCCAACGCGCGGCGGCTGACCGGGGCCACGCCGCAACCCGCCCGCCGGCGCTGAAGCCAAAGGAAAACCGGCACCCCCGCGGGGATGCCGGCCAGCGTGCGACCCTGCGCGCTCAGCGGGTCAGGTCGAAGCTGTAGTCCGTTTCGCCCGGGATGATCGTATCCTGGTCGAGCTTGTCGAAGACCGTGTCGAGGATCTTGACCAGCGTGGTCAGCGCGCCCTGGTAGCCCCAGGTCGGGAACCGGTGGTGATGGTGCCGGTCGAAGATCGGGAACATCAGCCGGATCAGCGGCGTGCCGGTGTCGCGCTCAAGGTACTTGCCGTAGGAATTGCCGATCAGCATGTCCACCGGCTCGGTCGCCATGAGCGAACGCATGTGCCAGAGGTCCTTGCCGGCCCAGACCTTGCCCTGCTTGCCGAAGGGCGAGGTCGCGAGAAGCTCTTCCATCTTCGCGGCCCATTTCTTGGAGCCGTTGGTAGCCAGGCAATGCACCGGCTCGCCGCCCATCTCCATGACGAAGCGGGCCATGGCATAGACGAAATCGGGATCGCCGTAGATCGCGTAGGTCTTGCCATGCAGGTGCGCCTGGCTGTCGGCGAGCGCGTCGACGAGGCGGCCGCGTTCCTTCTTCAGGGTCTCGGGGATCGCCTTGCCGGTCAGTTCCGAGATCTTCATCAGGAATTCGTCGGTGGCCTGCACCCCCATCGGGTAATGCAGCGCGGCGACCTCCTGCCCTTTCGAGGCGGCGTATTCCAGCGTCTTGGGCGAGCAGTATTCCTGCATCGACACGGTGGCCTTGGCGTTCAGGGCCGCGGCGGCCGCCTCCAGCGTGGTGCCGCCGTCATACATGCGGAACTCACCGTCCGACGGGGTGTCGTAGACGTCCGAGACATCGGAGAGGAAGGTGTACTCCACCCCCATCTCGTCCAGCATCCGCTTGATCTCGCGGTTGTTCGCCACGGCGAACCCGTCGAAGCCGGGGATGATGTTGATGCTCTCGTTCGGGGTGCGCTCGGCCTTCTCCCAGAAGTTCTGGAGGATGCCCTTCTGCATGTTGTCGTAGCCGTCGACGTGGGAGCCGACGAAGGCGGGCGTATGGGCGTAGGGCACATTGAAGTCCGCCTCGACCGAGCCCTTCTCCTTGGCTTGCAGGATGAAGGAGTTCAGGTCATCCCCGATCACCTCGGCCATGCAGGTGGTGGAGACGGCGATCATCTTGGGATCGTAGAGCGCCTTGGTATTGGCGAGACCGTCGACCATGTTGTTGAGCCCGCCGAAGACGGCCGCATCCTCGGTCATCGAGGAGGACACCGCCGAGGCCGGTTCCTTGAAGTGGCGGCTCAGGTGCGAGCGGTAGTAGGCCACGCAGCCCTGCGAGCCGTGCACGAAGCTCATGGTCTTCTCGTAGCCTGCGGAGGCGAAGACCGCGCCGAGCGGCTGGCAGGCCTTGGCGGGGTTCACCGTCAGCGCCTCGCGGGCGAGGTTCTTCTCGCGGTACTCCCACGACTTGGTCCAGTCGCCGATTTCCTTGACCATCTCGTCGGGATGGCCGCATTCGAATTTGACCTTCTTGTTTTCCAGCATCTCCTTGTACTCGGGCTGCTGGAAGAGCGGTGCGTGGTCGAGCACCTTGTCCGCCGATTGAGGCATGGGTCTGATCCTTCTCTTTGGCCGTCCGCATTCCGAGACGCGCCGGGTTGAGGAAACGTGGGGGGGAAGATGCGCGGGGGCCGGGGTCCCCGCGCCGCGTCAGGTCATTCAGCCGCGATCGCCGGGGTGTCCCAGGGCGCGTCGTACATGCCCCAGACCGGGTTGTTGATCGCGAGGTCCATGTCGCGGGCGAAGATCGCGAAGCCGTCGTAGCCGTGGTAGGGACCGGAGTAGTCCCAGCTGTGCATCTGACGGAACGGGATGCCCATCTTCTGGACCGGGTACTTTTCCTTGATGCCGGAGCCGACGAGGTCGGGGCGGATCTTCTCGATGAATTTCTCCAGCTCGTAGCCGGTGACATCGTCGTAGATCAGCGTGCCTTCCTTCACGTAGTGGCCGGTGCGTTTGTAGTCGTCGTTGTGGGCGAACTCGTAGCCCGTGCCGGCGATGACCATGCCGAGGTCGTCATAGGCGGTGACGACGTGGCGCGGACGCAGGCCGCCGACGTAGAGCATGACCGACTTGCCTTCGAGACGCGGACGGAACTTGGCGATGACCTCGTCCACCAGCGGCTGGTACTTGGCGATGACCTTCTCGGCGTTTTCCTGGATCGTCTCGTCGAAGTTCTTCGCGATGGCGCGGAGCGAGGCGGCGATCTGGGTCGGACCGAAGAAGTTGTACTCCATCCAGCCGATGCCGTGCTTCTCTTCCATGTAGCGGCAGATGTAGTTCATCGACCGGTAGCAGTGGATCAGGTTCAGCTTGGCCTTGGGGGCGCGCTCGATCTCGGCCAGGGTCGCGTCGCCGGACCAGTTGCCGACCACGTTCAGGCCCATTTCTTCGAGCAGGATGCGCGAGGCCCATGCGTCGCCGCCGATGTTGTAATCCCCGATGACGTTCACGTCGTAGGGGCCGGGCTCATAGGCCTTCACGGCCTCGCTTTCCTCGGCCTCGAAGACCCAGTCACGCACCGCGTCGTTGGCGATGTGGTGGCCCAGCGACTGGGACACGCCACGGAAGCCTTCGCAGCGGACGGGAACCACGGTCTTGCCGGTTTCCTTCTTCTTCTTGCGCGCCACGGCCTCGATGTCGTCGCCGATCAGGCCGATCGGGCATTCCGACTGGATCGTGGTGCCATTGGCCAGCGGGAAGAGCTCGTTGATCTCGTCGATGGTCTTTTCCAGCTTCTTGTCACCGCCGAAGACGATGTCCTTCTCCTGGAAATCGGTCGTGAACTGCATGGTCACGAAGCTGTCGACGCCGGTCTTGCCGATGTAGTAGTTGCGCCGCTGGGACCAGCTGTACTGACCGCAGCCGACGGGCCCGTGCGAGATGTGGACCATGTCCTTCACCGGGCCCCAGACCACGCCCTTGGAGCCTGCATAGGCGCAGCCGCGGACGGTCATCACGCCGGGGATCGACTTGATGTTGGATTTCTGGGTGTCGCACTTCGACGCGATGCCGGTGGTGGCATCGGGGGCCTCGTCGGTCGCCTTCGAAACCGTGAGGTGCTTGGCGCGGCGCTTCTTCGCCTTGTCCGGATAAGCCTCGAGCACTTCCTCGATGAGGGCCTCGTAGTCTTCCGGTCCGTTTACGTGATCCTTGGCCATCCTTTTGGCTCCTTCTCGTTCACGGGGTTGGAGAGAGAGGGGCCGGCGCAGCGGCCGGCCCCGGCGTGGGGTCAGCCGGCCTGCGCGTCGCTGGCGGCGATGGCGGCGAGACGCTCGTCCTCGGACTGCATGATGCCGAATTCCATCAGCATCTCTTCGAGCTCGTCCATGGTGACGGGGGTCGGAATGACGCCCTTGCCCGAGTTGGCGTGGATCTTCTGCGCCAGCTGGCGGTACTCGTCCGCCTGCTGGGAGTCCGGTGCATACTGCAGCACCGTCTGGCGGCGCAGTTCCGCGTGCTGCACGATATTGTCGCGCGGCACGAAGTGGATCAGCTTGGAGCCCAGCTTGGCCGCCATGGCCTCGGCCAGTTCCAGTTCCTTGTCGGTCTGGCGCTCGTTGCAGATCAGCCCGCCGAGGCGCACGCCGCCGGAGTTGGCGTACTTCAGGATGCCCTTGGCGATGTTGTTGGCGGCATAGAGCGCCATCATCTCGCCCGACATGACGATGTAGATTTCCTGCGCCTTGTTCTCGCGGATCGGCATGGCGAAGCCACCGCAGACCACGTCGCCCAGCACGTCGTAGGAAACGTAATCGACGTTCTCGTAGGCGCCGTTCTCTTCGAGGAAGTTGATCGCGGTGATCACGCCGCGGCCGGCGCAGCCGACGCCCGGCTCGGGGCCGCCGGATTCAACGCACTTGATGTCCTTGTAGCCGACCTTCAGCACGTCCTCGAGTTCGAGGTCCTCGACGGAGCCCATCTCGGCGGCGAGGTGCAGAACGGTGTCCTGCGCCTTGGAGTTCAGGATCAGGCGGGTGGAATCCGCCTTGGGGTCACAGCCCACGATCAGGATTTTCTGGCCCATCTCGACGAGGGCGGCGAGGGTGTTCTGCGAGGTGGTCGACTTGCCGATACCCCCCTTGCCGTAAAAGGCGATTTGACGAAGTTCGCTCATGTCAGTTCCTTCCGGTGTCTCTCGGTTCAAATGTTTCACACGGGTGGTGAGACGGTGCGCGACCGCGCTCGATGAGAGAGAAGCAGGGAGCGTGCCAAGCGGCCCGGTCCGCGGAACGGCGATAATTTCCCATCAGGGGCAACGGGTTAGAGCCCCCCCGCCCGAGCCACGACAAATTGTCGGGTTTCGCGCCCTTTGCGACAAAGCCGACAACCGGCGGGATTCCGTCGGGGGGATTTCCGGGGATTTACAAGGCCGCGTCCCGGGCGCAGCCTCGGACCATCGAGGAGGAGATGCCCATGAGCCCCGAGACACTGACCATCGACGCCCTGATCGACGCCCCGCCCGCCGCCGCGTGGCGTGCCTATACCGATCCCGCCCATATCACCGGCTGGAATTTCGCCTCAGACGACTGGCACTGCCCCTCGGCCTCCGCCGACCTGCGCCCGGGCGGTGCCTATGTCGCGCGGATGGAGGCCCGGGACGGCAGCTTCGGCTTCGACCTTGCGGCGACCTACGAGACGGTGGAGCCGCCGACGAAAGTGTCGATGCGGCTGGAGGACGGGCGCGGCGTGGAAACCACCTTCGCGCCCGAGGGCGACGGGACGCGGGTCACCACCGTCTTCGCGCCCGAAAGCCAGAACCCGGTCGAGATGCAGCGCGCCGGATGGCAGGCGATCCTCGACAGTTTTGCCCGCTACGTTACGGCCCACGCGGCGGAACTGGCCTGACGGCCTGCCCCTGCGCGCCCTGTTGCCCTGTCGCCGCGTGTGACAGGGCGACGGCCCCGGCAGGGCCGCCGCCCCCTGCCCGCCCATGACAGCGCTTCTGCGCTGCGGCAATGGATTCACGCAAACCCGCAACACTCAATAAGGTGCAACAGGCGCCCCTCTATTAAAGGTTGCATTTTCGACCGACTGCGGCATCCTGAAGATGGGCACTCATATGTTAAAACAAGTCCAATGTGCCCGCGTGTTTTTTGGCAGGTACCCGCATGTTGCGGGATGGTTACGAGTATGATCGCAGAAGGACTTCTCCCCTAAGCAGACCACATCGCAGGCGGGTGCATTCGCACCGGCGCTGTCCGCGTCCCTGACGCCCTTATTCCGCGTTTCTGACGCCGAGCGGTGGATCTTCTCCAGCCCTCCCAGGTCCGTGTGCCCGCGCGCATCCGGCCTCTGGGTACTTGCATCCAATTTCCTTTCGGCCGGCGCCTCCGGGTCCGGCCGTACAGGCAGGAGGCTGCATGGCACTTATCAATCTCAACCTCGGCGGGTCCGGGACAACGACGATCGATCAGGACAATGCGGACGACGGCGATACGCTCAACGTCACCGCGCTCGGCTCCCATACGCTGATCGTCGATGGCGTGGCGGTCTCCATCGACAGCATCGCCGGGGTCGAAGCCCTGTCGAACCCCACGTTCCAGGCGCAGAACGGCGGCAGCCTGACCATTGATCAGGGGCTGCTGAACATCGCGGCCCTGAACTCCATGACCTTCAACATCGTCGATGACGGGATGATCACCCTCGACGGTTCGGCCCTCGACCTGCTGAGCGATGTCACAAACCTGCTCAACAGCTACACGGTCGATTTTTCCGGCACGGACGTGGGCACCTTCGTCTACGATCCGCCCGCGGTCTCGATCCTCGGCTCGATCAGCTTCGATGTGACGGGGATGCAGGCGGGCGACACGCTCGACCTTGGCGGGCAGAACTGGGACAGTGGCAGCTACGACAACGGCACCGGCATCCTGACGCTGACCTCCTCGGGCCTCTTCGAACAGACCGTGGTCATGAATGTCGAGATGTCGGCGGCGGATTACCTGATCTATCAGGCCGATCCCTCGGCCTATCTCTCGGGCGATACCTTCGTCTATCCCGGCGCCATCGTCTGCTTCCGCGCGGGCACCCGCATCCTGACCGCCGAGGGCTATGTCGCCGTCGAGGACCTGCGCGAGGGGATGTTGCTGCGCACGCTGGAGGGCGGGCTGGCCCCCATCCTCTGGGTCGGCTCCAGCCATCTCGACGCGACGCGCCTCGACCTGCTGCCGAACCTCTGGCCGATCCGCATCAAGCGCAACGCGCTTGGCAAGGGGTTCCCGGCCCGCGACGTGGAGGTCTCGCCGCAGCATCGGATCTACGTGAACGGCAAGGCGATCGAGGAGGTCGCCGATTGCGAGGCGGGGCTGATCGCGGCCAAGCATCTGACCAAGCTCAGCGGGATCAGCGTGGTGCGCCAGCCCGAGGACCTGACCTATTTCCACATCCTCCTGCCCGCGCATGAGGTCATCTGGGCCGAGAACCTGCCGGCGGAAAGCATGTACATCGGGCCCTACACCGCGCAAAACCTTGCGCCCTCGCTGCGCTCCGAGATCGCGATGCTCTTCCCCGACTTTGCCCGGCGCTTCCGGGAGGGGGCCGAGACCCGTTTCGCCCTGCTACGGGGCAAGGTCGCGCGCGACATCTCGGAAAGCCACGGCGCCTCGCGCACGATGTTCTTTGCACCGGGCAAGATCCGGCAGACGCAGATGCGGGCCGCCCGGCAGGTGCCCTGGACCCCGGCCCGGATGGCCGAGACCGCCTGACACCCCTGCCCGCCCGAAACAGATCAGGCCCCGCCAATTGGCGGGGCCTGTGTCGTATAGGACTGTGTGGTATCGGCCTGCGCCGCGCTTACTGCGCCGCGACGGCCTGCCCCTGCAGATAGCCCAGCAGGGTTTCGGGGCTGGAGACGCCGTAGGGATCCTCCGGGCAGTTGTCCATCAGGCCGGGCTCTTCGAACCAGGCTTCGATCACCCCGTCATTCACCACGGCGGCATAGCGCCAGCTGCGCGGCCCGAAGCCGAGGTTGTCCTTGGCCACCAGCATGCCCATGCGACGGGTGAACTCTGCCGACCCGTCGGGGATGACCTTCACCTTCTCGATGCCCTGCGCCTCGGCCCATTTGTTCATGGTGAAGCTGTCATTGACCGACAGGCAGTAGATCTCGTCGATCCCGGCGGCGCGGAAGGCGTCAAAGCCGCCCTCGAACCCGGGCAACTGGTAGGTCGAACAGGTCGGCGTGAAGGCCCCGGGCAGCGCAAAGAGGATGACCCGCTTGCCGCCGAAGTAATCGGCGGTGGTCATGTCCTGCCAGCGGAAGGGGTTGGGCCCGCCGACCGTTTCGTCGCGCACGCGGGTGTGGAAGGTCACGTCGGGCAGTTTCAATCCGGTCTTCATCGTCATCTCCTTGTGGCTGAACCCGGGGCACGGCCCCGGGCGGGAAAACAGGCGGTCAGCCGAGGCCCGGCAGGGCCACGACGCGCAGCGGTGTCGGAAAGGCCGCGCCCACCGGGGCGAGGCGCGCGGCCATGGCGGGGCTGGCCATCATCGCGCCGTCCTGCGCGATCATCAGCACGGCGCTGACCCCCATGGCAGAGGCGACCGCGGGCCAGTCGGCGCGGCCGGCCACGGCAAGGGCAGTGGCCGCCGCATCGGCGCGGGCCGGGTCGCTGTCGAGCACGGAGACCGAGACGATCTCCTGCACCGGGGCCCCGGTCGCGGGATCGAGGATATGGGCGAAGCGGATGCCGCCGCTCTCGAAGAAACGTTCGTAATTGCCGGAGGTGTAGAGGCTTTCCCCCGGTGCCAGCTCGACCGAGGCGATCGCGCCCCAGACGAAGGGATCGCGGATCGCCACCCGCCAGGGCCGCGCCCCGTGACGGCCCATGACGGTCACGTCGCCGCCCGCGTTCAGCACCGCGTCCCGGATGCCCCGCGCAGCGAGGTGATCGCGGGCCAGCGCCAGTGCCGCGCCCTTGGCAAAGCCGCCGAAATCCAGCGAGACCATGGCGTTGGTCGAGGTGATCCGCGTGCCCTCCACCCGCAGGTCGGCGATCGAGGGATGCGCGTCACGCAGGCGGGCGACCTCTGCGGGTGCAGGCGGCGCACCCTCGGGCGGGGTGTCCTGATGGAAGCCCCAGAGCCCGATCAGACGCCCGATCCCCGGCTCGAACCGCCCGCCGCTGGCGGCGGACAGGGCCTGCGCCCGGGTGACGAGGTCCGCGACCCGGGGCAGCACATCTGCCGCCTCACCCCGCGCGATGGCCTCGTTGAGCGTGGTCACCGCGCCGGGCCGCCAGGCGTGCCATTCGTTGTGCAGCTCCTGAAAAAGGGCGCCAAGGTCCGCGGCGGCGGCACGGGCCTCGGCCGGATCGGTATCCCGGATCACGATCTCCACCAGCGTGCCGAAGACATAGGCCGTCTGGTGCAGTTCCGCCTCGGGCCGCGCCCGCAGCAGGCCCGCGGGCAGCGCAAGCGCCAGCACCGCGATCCCCGCCATCAGAAGGCGCGGCGCCCGGGTCATTCGGCCGGTCCGGCTGGCAGGACCCGCTCGATCCGCAGCGCGGCCAGGTAGCGGCCACGCCGTTCCGCCACGGCCAGCGGCCCGAGGGCCAGCGCCAGCACCGGCAGGCAGAGGAGCGCGGTGGCCGCGTCCGACAGCCCGGCCCGCGCGGCAAGCGCCACGGTCAGCACCAGCGCCAGTGCAGGCGCGAGAAACGCCAGGGCCGCGGCGGCAAGGAAGACCCGCGAGGGCATCGCCACCTCGACCCGGTCACCGGGCGCGATGTCCGCCACCGGCTCGAGCGCCACCGGCTCCTGCGCCATGCGCGCGGCCTTGCGGGCCATGCCGATCTCGATCAGCGCCTTGGCCGCGCAGCCGGAGCTGACGACGCAGCTGCCGCAGCCCGAGGCGCGGTCGGCCTCGACCACGGCCTTGCCGTCGCGCACGGCAGAGACGGTCAGGTTCTGACGCAGGGCCCGCTGGGGGAGAGGACCGCCGCTCATGGTGCCGGCACGATGCAGTCGACTTCCATGCAGACCGACAGGCACTGGGGCATGTCGTGGTCCGGCTCGCACTCGGTGCAGATCTCCGGCTTGATGAAGAAGACGCCCTTCTTCGGGATGATCGCGCCGGTGGGGCAGACCGGCTCGCAGTCGCCGCAGGAGGTGCAGAGGTCGGCGTTGATGAACATGGCCATGGAGTGTGATCCTTTCTCTGGGGTTGCTTTCGGTCGTGATCGTGAAACGGGGTCGCGCGCGCGGCTCAGCCCGGGCGCACCTTCACCGCGCCGCCCAGAACCTGACACTGGCAGGCGAGGCGGTCGGCGTGGCCGGCGAGGTTCTCCTTCAGCACCCGCAGCTCCAGCGCTGAAGGCACGGAGAGGTGCTCGCCCCCCTCCTCGACATGGGTGATGCAGGTGCCGCAGTCGCCCTCGCGGCAGCCAAAGACGATGCCGGCCCCCATCTTCTCGGAGATCTCGATGATCCGCGTGCCCGCGGGCACCGTCACGGTGAGGTCCACATCGGTGAAGGTCAGGCTTCCCTTGGGCATGGCCGGCGTCCTTTTTCTGGCTCTGGTCTGTCTGGTTCTGAACTGTCTGGTTCTGATCTGGGCGCGGGCCGCAGGGGGCCCTTCGTGGGGAGATCAGCAAGCAGCGTGCCAAGCCCGCAGGCCCTTGTAGCAGAGGCCTGTCCCGCGCCCCGGCCCCGCTGTCCGACATTTTTGTCGTGAACCCGACACTGGCCCGGCCCCCTCCTATCGCCGGCCCTGTGCCTCCCCCGTCGCCCGCCCCCTCGACATGCGGCCAGAGCGCACCGTGGCCGGGGCAATCCACGACCGCGCAGGGCTTGGCACGGTGCTTGCTGGTCCCCGGCAGGGACCGATCCCGGCCCCGCCGCCCGACCAAATGGGGAGCCGCCTATGAACGAGGTATTCATCATCCTTCTGGGCACCGCGCTGGTGAACAACGTGGTGCTGGTGAAGTTTCTCGGCCTCTGTCCCTTCATGGGGGTCTCGCGCAAGACCGATGCCGCCATCGGCATGGGGCTGGCCACGACCTTCGTGCTGACGCTGGCCTCTGCCGCCGCATGGGTGGTGGAGGTGGGCATCCTGCAACCGCTCGGCCTTGGCTACCTGCGCATCCTCGCCTTCATCCTCGTCATCGCCGCCATCGTGCAGTTCACCGAGGTGGTGATGCGCAAGGTGGCGCCGGGGCTCTACCGGGCGCTCGGGATTTACCTGCCGCTGATCACCACCAACTGCGCCGTCCTCGGTGTGGCGCTGCTGAATATCCAGGAAGGCTTCGGCTTCGGGCAGAGCCTGCTCTACGGCTTCGGCTCCGCCGCGGGCTTCACGCTGGTGCTGGTGATCTTTGCCGGCATGCGCGAGCGGCTGGCGCAGCTGTCCGTGCCTGCGCCCTTCGCGGGCGTTCCCATTGCCTTCATCGCCGCCGGGCTGCTGTCGATGGCCTTCATGGGCTTCGCCGGCCTCGTGCCGAACTGAACCGGAGAGTGAACGAGATGATCGCTGCCGCCGCTTCCATGTCTGCCCTCGGTGTCGGGCTGGGCCTCGCCCTCGGCTTCGCCGCCCGGCGCTTCCACGTCGAAAGCCCGCCCATCGTGGACGAGATCACCGCCCTGCTGCCGGGCACCAACTGCGGCCAGTGCGGCTTTGCCGGCTGCAGCGGCGCGGCCGAGGCCATCGCCGAGGGCAGTGCCCCGGTCACGCTCTGCCCGCCCGGCGGGCGCGATGTGGCCCTGCAACTGGCCGAGATCACCGGCGCCCCGCCCCCTGCCCCCGGCGGCATGGCCGACGCCGCCCCGCTGGTGGCCTTCATCTTCGAGGACCATTGCACCGGCTGCACCAAGTGCTTCAAGCGGTGCCCGACGGATGCGATCCTCGGCGCGGCCAAGCAGATCCACACCGTCATCCCCGACGCCTGCATCGGCTGCAATGAATGCGTCGAGGCCTGCCCGACCGAGGCGATCCTGCTGCGGTCGAAGCCACGCACCCTGCGCAGCTGGTACTGGGACAAGCCCGCGGCCCCGGTGGCACAGGGGGACGCGGCATGAGCCTTCTGTCCCTGATCGCCCTGCGCAAACCGGCACAGCTGTTCGGCATCCGCGGCGGCGTCCACCCGGAGGGGCGCAAGTTCCTATCTGCCAACAGTGCCATCGAACCGCTGCCGATGCCGGCGCTGCTGCGAGTGCCGCTGCAACAGCATATCGGCGCCGAGGCAGAGCCGCTGGTGGCCCGCGGCGACCGGGTGCTGAAAGGTCAGCTCATCGGGCGGGCCCGCGGGCCGATCTCGGCCAATATCCACGCGCCGACCTCGGGCGAAGTGCTGGCCGTGGGCCATTTCACCGCGCCGCATCCCTCCGGCCTGCCGGTGCCCACGATCACGATCCGGCCCGACGGGCGCGACGCATGGGGCCCGCGCCTGCCGCGCCTTCGTCCCGAGGATGCCTCGCCCGAGGCATTGGCCGCGCGGGTGGCCGAGGCCGGGATCGTCGGCATGGGCGGGGCGACCTTCCCGGCGGCGGTGAAGCTGAACCTGCGCGAGAAATACGATCTGCACACGCTGATCCTCAACGCGGCCGAATGCGAACCCTACCTGACCTGCGATGATCGGCTGATCCGCGAGCGGGCCGAGGAAGTGGCCGATGGCGCCGCGATCATGGCCCGCGCCCTCGGTGTCGGGCGGGTCATCGTGGCGATCGAGTCGAACAAGCCCGAGGCCGTCGCGGCGCTGCAACGGCACAACCTGCCCATGGGCCTCAAGCTCGAGGTGAAGGTGGTGCCGACGCAATATCCGATGGGATCGGAGAAGCACCTTGTCCAGACGGTCACCGGGCAGGAAACCCCGGCCCGGGCCCTGACCGCCGAACTGGGCATCGTGGTGCACAATGCCGCCACCGCGCAGGCGGTCCACCTTGCCGTGCGCTATGGCGAGCCGCTGCTGTCGCGGGTCGTCACCGTCTCGGGCAAGGGCGTGGCCCGGCCCGCGAACCTGCAGGTCCTGATCGGCACGCCGGTGGCAGACCTGCTGGCCCACTGCGGCGGGCTGGTGGGAGAGCCGGACCGGCTGCTCCTCGGCGGGCCGATGATGGGCCAGCCGATCCAGTCGCTGCGGGTGCCGATCGTGAAGGGCACCAACGGTATGCTGGCCCTGACCCGCGCCGAAACCCGCGCCGCCGAACCGCACCCCTGCATCCGCTGCGGCTCCTGCGTGCAGGCCTGCCCCTGCGGGCTGATGCCCTTCGAGATGATGGCCCGCATCCAGTCCGGGGACCTCGATGGTGCGGCAGAGACCGGGTTGCTGGACTGCGTGTCCTGCGGCTCCTGCTCCTTCATCTGCCCCTCGTCGATCCCGCTGGTCCAAGGGTTCAACTACGCCAAGGGCGCCCTGGCCGAGAAGCAGAGCCGCAAGCACCAGCAGGAAGAGACCAAGCGCCTGGCCGAGGCCCGAACCGCCCGCGAGGAAGCGATTGCCGCGGCGAAACGCGCCGCGATGGAGAAACGCAAGGCCGAGATGGCCGCCAAGAAGGCGCGCGACGCCGCAGAGGCTGCCGCAGAGGCCGCCGCCTCGCAGGAGGTCGTGAAATGAGCCTGCCCCGTATCATCGCCGGACCGCACACCCATTCGCTCTTCAATGTGCCACGCACGATGGTGGCGGTGATGGTCTGCCTGGCCCCGGCCACGGCCTATGGCCTGTCCCAATTCGGCTGGCCTGCCGTCTTCCTCTTCGCCGTGACCCTCGCGGCGGCGCTGGCCTTCGAGGCCGCCGCCCTCTCCCTGGGCCGGCGGCCCGTGCTGCGGCACCTCGGCGACGGGTCGGCCCTGCTGACCGGCTGGCTGGTGGCGATGACCCTGCCGCCCTGGGCCCCGTGGTGGGTGGGCGTGACCGGCGCGGGCATCGCGATCCTGATCGCCAAGCATGCCTTCGGCGGGCTGGGGCAGAACCTCTTCAACCCGGCGATGGTGGCGCGCGCCATGCTGCTGATCGCCCTGCCGGTGCAGATGACCACATGGGTCGCCCCCGGCACCGGACTGCCGGATGTGGCCACCGCGCTCTCGATCACCTTCGGCGGCGGCACCGCCTTCGACGCCATCAGCAGCGCCTCGACCCTGGGCCAGTTGCAAAGCGGGCTCGACGCAGGGACCCCCATGGCGGAGCTTCTGGGCAGCCTCGCGCCGCTCCGCGATCACGCCACCGGCCGCGTGCCCGGCAGCCTGGGCGAGACCTCGGCCGTCCTGCTGCTTGGCGGCGGCATTGCACTCGTGGCGCTGCGGATCATCACGCTGGTGATCCCGCTGGCCGTGCTCGGCACCGTCTACCTGCTCTCCGCCGCGGGCTACCTGCTGGACCCGGCGCAGTTCACGCCGCCGCTGCTGCAGATCACCTCGGGCGGGCTGATGCTCTGCGCCTTCTTCATCGCCACGGATTACGTCACCTCGCCGGTGACCGGGGCGGGCAAGGCACTCTACGGGGTGGGCGTCGGGGCGCTGATCTTCGTCATCCGCCACTGGGGTGCCTTCCCCGAGGGCGTCGCCTTTGCGGTGCTGCTGATGAACGCCTGCACGCCGCTGATCGACAGCTACATCCGTCCGCGCATCTTCGGGCGCACCCGGGCGGGCAAGCCCCTGCCGCTGGGAGACAAGGCATGACCCATTGCAGCCACACCCCCGCCGAAACGATCGCCCCCGGCGCAGGCAAGGGCGGGGTCCTCTCCGGTCCGCTCGGCGCGGGCCTACTGCTCGGGCTCTTCGCCCTTGGCACCGCCAGCACACTGGCGCTGACGGATACGGCCACCCGCGCCCCGATCGCCGCCCGCGCGGCCGAGGACCTGCGCGCCTCGCTGGCGCAGGTCATGACCACGCCGCACGACAACGATCCCGCCGCCAGCACGCTGGCGCTGGAGGATAACGCCGAAGGCACCGTGACCGTCTATCGCGCCACGCAGGGCGCAGAGGTCACCGGCTGCGCCTTCGAGTTGACGGGCTATGGCTATGGCGGCGCGATCCGGGTGCTGATCGGGGTCACGCCCGATGGCACGCTCACGGGTGTGCGCGTCCTGTCGCACGCGGAGACGCCCGGGCTGGGGGACAAGATCGAGGCGGCCAAGTCCGGCTGGGTGCAGGCCTTCACCGGCCGCTCGCTGAGCGATCCCGACCCGGCGCAGTGGAAGATCAAGCGCGACGGCGGGGTCTTCGACCAGTTCTCAGGCGCTTCGATCACCCCGCGCGCGGTGGTGGGCACCGTGCACCGCGGGCTGGCGCTTTTCGACCGCAACCGCGCCGCGCTGCTGGCGCCCGCAGGAGAGGCCAGCTGACATGGCAGACTTTCGCAAGATCGCCCGCGACGGGCTCTGGGACAACAACATCGTCTTCGGCCAGCTTCTGGCGCTCTGCCCGTTGCTGGCGGTGACGGGGACGGCGACCAACGGGCTCGGCATGGGGCTGGCGACGACGGCGGTTCTGGTGGCCTCGGAGCTCGCGGTGTCGCTGCTGCGCCGGGCGATCCTGCCCGAGATCCGCATCCCCGTCTTCGTCCTGCTGATTGCGGCCATCGTGACGGCGGTGGACCAGGCCCTCAACGCCTGGGCGCATGAGCTGCACCGCCAACTCGGCCTTTTCATCCCGCTGATCGTCACCAACTGCGCCATCCTCGGCCGGGCCGAGGCCTTTGCCTCGCGCAGCCAGCCGGTGAAGGCCGCCTGGGACGGGCTGATGATGGGCGCGGGCTTTACGTTGGCGCTGGTCGTCCTGGGGGCCCTGCGCGAAATCGCGGGCTCCGGCACGCTTTTCGCGGGGGCTTCGGTCCTGCTGGGCCCGGCCTTCGGCTGGATGGAAGTGACGGTGCTGCCCGGCTACGGCGGGTTCCTCCTGCTGATCCTGCCGCCGGGCGGGTTCCTCGTACTGGGCGGGCTGCTGGCGCTGAAGGCCGCGATGGAACGCCGGGGCAGCAGTGCCACGGCCCCCGGCAGCGCCCTGCCCGCCGCACGCATCTTCACCGCCGTGGGCGCCCTGCCCCCGGTCCCGGAAGAAGGAGAGACCTCATGAATGTCGGCTGTGCCTATGCCAAGCCCACCGCCCAGATCTGGCGCCGCTTCGAGATGCCCGAGGGCGCGACGGTGCGCGAGGTCATCGAACGCTCCGGCCTGCTGGAGCAATTCCCCGAGATCGACCTGGAGACGATGAAAGTCGGCATCTTCGGGTCGGTCGCCAAGCTCGACAAGCCGGTCAAGGAGGGAGACCGGGTGGAGATCTACCGCCCGATCCACCCCGAGGCCGAATTGCTCGAGAAGAAGTTCTGAGCCCGAGAAGACGATCTGAGAAGGAGAGAGCCATGCACCGCCTGACCCGCCGCCACCTCCTCGGCCTTGCTGCCGGGGCCGCCGGGGCCGCCGCCCTCGGCCTCACCGCCCGCCCGCGCGGCACGCGCGCCCTTGTCGTCGGGGGTGGCCCCGCCGGGGCGAGCCATGCCCTGAGGCTGGCGCTGCGCGACCCCGCCACCTCTGTCGTGCTGGTGGAGCGCGATCCCACGCGCCTTGCCCGGGCCGCCGCGCCGGTCTTCGGCCAGCCCACGGCCGGGCCATCGCTTGCGACGCTTCAGGCCGCTGGGGTCGAGATCGTCCTGGACGAGGTCACCGGCATCGACTGGCGCGGGCAGAGCGCCGCGCTCTTCAGCGGGCGCGCCCTTGCCTTCGACCGGATCCTGCTGGCACCGGGCACCGCCCCCCTGCCCGAGGCGATGGCCGGGCTCGACGCCGCGGCGCGCCATCGCTGGCCCGCCGCCTGGGGCAGCCCCCGCGAGGCCCGCCGCCTTGCCGCGACCCTGGAGGCCCTGCCAGATGCACCCCATGTCGCCCTGCGCCTGCCGGAGAAGGGGCTCGCCCACCCCGAGGCCGCCCTGACCCGGGCGCTCGACCTCGCGCAATGGCTGGCCCGCCATCGCCCCGCCGCCCGGTTCACGGTCCTCGACGGAGGGGCTGCCACGGCGCTGGCGCCACGGTTCGAAGCGGCCCGCCCCCGAGCGCTTGCCACGGCATGGCTCGTCCCCGGCACGGGCGGACGCGTCACGGCAATCGATGCGCAGAGGGGCCGGATCGAGACCGACGCCGGGCGTCTTGCGGTCGATGCCGTGAACTTCCTCCCGCCGCTCGGCGCAGGGCGGATTGCGGCCCTTGCCGGGCTCACCGATGCCAGCCACTGGTGCCCGACGGACGCCGCTGGCTGCTCTGCCCTGCAACCAGCCGCGATGATCCTCGGCGATGCAAGGGCGGAAGCCCCCCGGACACTGGCCGGCGCGCTGCGACTTTCTGCGCCGGTCTGAGACCTCCTGACATCGCAGGCCGGGCCAATCGGCCCTGTCCTGAAGGCTGCCCCAAGCCCCGTCCCCTGCCCTGCGCTCTTCGGAAGCGCCGGGTTGGGGGGCGGGGCCTTCTGATGCGCGACAGGGGGGAAGTAGCGCCCGATCGGCGGTCTGCGTGACCACCCCCCCCGGTGCCACCCGCCCTGTGCAGTGCCCTGCGGCAGCACCTCCGGAAATCAGGGCGACGGGAAAATATTCCAATCAATGGCACATTTCAGGGACACACCCCCACCCCGCCCAAAGCCATCCGAAGCTGCAGCGCAGCATGGCGAAAACGCCCGAAATGCCCCCTCAGCCCCCCGGCCGGACGCGCATCAGCGTCGATTTGCGCGCCCCTGACCATGTTGAGACCCGTCAATGACCCCCACCCGCCCGGGGTCTACTGTGATTCTATATTAACTAATTTTATGATTATTTAGAAAGACTTACACATGACCCCAAAAAGCGCACCGCAGATTTCCACCTGTCGGTGTATCGCCCAAACCGGGTTCGCCTTTAACGCGTTAACGCCCATCAGGCCCCCAGCCCCCGCTGGGGCGCCGCGAGGGGTCAGAGGGACTAAAGAGGGTGCCATGCAGCATTCCAGCATTACCGACCACCGCGCTCAATTTGAGAACGATTTCCTTCGCGTCTTTCAGAGCAGCGCCGGCCTCGATGCCGTGCTCATGGGATATTTCGACGGGACCACGCGCAAGTTCACGGAAACCTGGACCGCCTGTTCAGCTGACGACAAGCTGCAGCTTCTGCGGACCGCCTCCACCCGGCTTGCGACCTTCGCCGCGATCACGGAGCCCGATCCCAGCCTGTTCCGGAAAGCGCAGCGCGACACCCGCGATGCCACGGTGGACGCGGCCCGGGACGCCGGGCAATGCGTGATCCTGCGCGCGGGCTCCTGTCACATCTGGCTCGGGCGGCAGATCGCCGGGCTGTTTCCCGTGATGGCCTTCCGGGCCGGTCCCGGCAACCGTTCGTCCAGCCAACGGGCGCTGCTGCGGGTCGGCATGGCCCATGTGACCCAGGCCCTTGGCCGGCATGTCTATTCCCGCCCCGTCTGGTCCGATGAACTGGTCGAGGCGACGCTGAAAATGCTGTCGATCGAATTCTTCGTGGTCGGCCCGGCGGGCGAGATCCACCTCGACGGCCGGTCTGGCCGCAGCACCGAAAGGGGCCGTCGCTGGCTGGTGCACAACGAACGCCTGAGCCTGCGCAACGATTGCGAACGCGCGGCACTGGCGCAGGCCATTGCAACGGCCTGTTCCGAGCGGCGCGGCGCGATCGTGTCCGTCACGACCGACGAGGGCGAGTTGAGCCTTGCCGCAGTCGCGCCCTTCGGCCAGGAAAATGCCCCGCGGGCGATCATCCTCTTTGAAAGCCCGCACACCGACTACTATGCGCTGCGCGAACACTTCTTCCGCGCCTTCGGCCTGACCCGTTCGGAATCGGCCGTGGCCCATGAACTGCTGAGCGGCAAGACCCCGGCCGAGACGAGCGAGGCCACCGGCCTGTCGATATCGACGGTGCGCAGCTACCTGAAGACGATCTTCGACAAGACCGGCGCGCATCGGCAAAGCGAGTTGATCTCGCTCTACTACCGGTCGATCCTGCCTGTCGGGCAGCGGATCGCCAGCTCCAAGTCCCAACCCCTGACCTAAAAAAGGCTCCGTCGCCTGCGCGCGGAGCCTACCCCCCTTCCCTGATAAATCCTGCCCTTAAATCCTGTCCTGAGGCCGCGCCCTTGCGCGGTCCCGCTTGGCGTGCGCGCTTCGCGCCAACGGCGTGCGCCCGGTTCGAATGTCGCCCCGGGCGCAGACAAGGAGAAGGGGCGCACCGGTGGGTGGTGCGCCCCTTCCTGTTCGCCGGGTCAGGACCTCGCCCGACACCGAGGCATCCGGATCAGCTTTCGGCCAGAAGGTCGATGATCAGGGTACCGTTCGAGATCGAGACGTTTGCGTCCTGCTCGACGAACTGGTCGGCAATCTCCAGTTCCGTGGTGTTGATGGTGGTATTGCCGACCGGGTCGGTGGACAGGGTGTGGAGGCAAAGGAAGTTCACCAGCTCCGGGCCGGAGCATTCCACACTTGCCCGATCCGGCGCGCAGTCCGGAAGCTCGACACAGACATCCTCGAAGGTGATGATGCCCTTGCCGTCGCCGTCGATCCCGGTTTCGAGCAGGAAGTCGATCAGCTTGGACTCGTCGAAGTACGGGTCCGTCGGGTCGATGCCTTCAAGCTCGTTCACCAGGCCGACAACCAGGACCGAGCCACCGAGGCTCGAGCTGATGAGCACGTCATCGCCCGAGATGGAGGCGGACAGGGTCCCTTCGAAGGCGGTGCCGAAGACCACGCGGTCCTGCTGGTCGCCGTCGAAGTCGGTGATGACGTTATCGCCGATTACGGTGTCGATGACACAGTCGTCGTCGCAGCCGATGCCATGGCCGAAGACGAAGTCGTCCCCGTCCGCGCCGCCGGTCAGCGTGTCGTTGCCCGCATCCGCGATCAGGACGTCGCTGTCCTTGCCGCCGTAGAGGACATCGTTGCCGGCACCGCCCAGAAGGGTGTCGTCGCCGCCGCCGGTCTGGCCGGTGTCACCGCAGAGCGTGTCGTTGCCGAGGTTGCCATAGAGGAAGTCATTGCCATCGCCACCGTCCAGCTTGTCGTTGCCGCGACCGCCGTCGAGCGTATCGCAACCCTCGTCGCCGTAGAGCTTGTCACTAGCGCCACCGCCATCAAGGCAGTCATCGCCTTCGCCGCCTTTCAGCGTGTCGCGACCCGCGCCACCCGCCATGATGTCGTTGCCTTCATCGCCGCAGAGCAGGTCCTTGCCACCACCGCCTTGGATGTGGTCTTCGCCGGTACCACCGGAAACGGTGTCGGCTCCGCTGCCACCCGCCAGGGTGTCGTTACCGGACTGACCCGCAATGAAGTCGTTCCCGGCATCACCGACCGCGACGTCGTCGTCTTCACCGGCAAAGATGCAGTCATCGCCATCACCGCCGGAGATCGCATCGCTGGCTTCGCCCTGTGCGGGCTGACCATCGGCGTTGTCACCGTAGATCGTGTCGTTGCCGCCTTCGCCAAGGATGCAGTCGGCGTTGTCGTTGCCTTCGATGATGTCGTCGCCTTCACCGCCGGCGATCACGTCGTCATCGGCGCCGCCCTGGATGTTGTCGTCGCCGTCACCACCCGAGATGTAGTCCTCGCCACGCTGGCCAAGCAGAACGTCGTCACCGGTTCCGCCATACATGGCGTCGTTACCGTGGTAGCCACGCATGGTGTCGGCACCGCTGCCGCCGCTCATGAGGTCATTGCCCGAGCCACCGTTCATGTAGTCGTTCCCGGCGTTGCCCGCCATCACGTCATTGCCCGAGTAGCCATAGAGCGTATCGTCGCCCTCGCCGCCGGTCATGAAGTCACAGCCCTTGCCGCCCGACATCCAGTCGTCGCCGGCCTGGCCTGCCATACAGTCGTCGCCGTCGTTGCCATAGAGCTTGTCGTTGCCGGAACCGCCGAGGACGCCGTCGGCATCTTCGCCGCCGTCCGCGACGTCATCGCCAGTCCCGCCGATGAGCAGGTCATTGCCGCAATCACCGTCCATCCGGTCATCGCCGCCGCCGCCCGCCAGCACGTCGTTGCCATCGCCGCCGCTCAGTTCGTCGGCATAGCCCGGCGCACCCAGCTCGTCGCCGAGCAGGATGTCGTTGCCATCGCCACCGAAGAGATAGTCCTCGCCGCCATCGCCACGAATGAAGTCGTCGCCTTCATCGCCGAGAATGGCATTGGTGTTCTCGTTGCCGGCGATATGGTCATCGCCATCGAGGCCGCGGCCACGGTTCACGCCGGGGATGTCCTTGAAGTCGCCATCATCGGTGTTCGGCGTACCGCCGAGCCACGTACCGGGCCCCGCAAGAGCCCACGCCTCTTCCCAAGTTTTCGTCACAGCCATTGTCTTGATCCTCAAAAATAGTTTGCCTTGAAAATCCGCATCAGGCCGCCCAAGCCGGCGTCCCTGCGGGGCTCATCTGGCCCGGCACTCCTCCCGGAACCTGCCCCTATTCAGCCACGACGCCGACTCGCCCGACACCCCAATTTGGGGGTGAAATCCGGGGTAAATTCATTGATTTTAAAGGATAAACGCAAAACGCCACCTCCCTGCCGATCAGGGAGGTGGCGCCTGTTCGCGTCACGATTGCAAGCTGTTCGGAGACCGCCCCCGGGGCGTGCGGATCAGCGCATCGCGGTGTCGAAATACTGCGTCAGAGGTGCCGTGAGATAGGCCAGCGGCGAATGCAGGCCGGTGCGGATGAAGGCATCGACCGGCAGGCCGGGCAGCACCAGCTGGTGGGCCGGCAGTTTCGCGAGCTCTGCCTTCGGCAGCTCGATCTCGGCGCGGTAGTACGACCGGCGCGACTGCTCGTCGGTGAAGGCATCCGGCGACAGCCGGGTCACCCGGCCGTGGAGGTCGGGCATCATGCGCTGATCCACCGCGCGCAGGCGCAGGATCACGTCCTGATCCAGATGCACGTCGCTGATGTTGATCGGGTTCACCTCCGCCTCGATGACGAGGGGACGATCCTGCGGCACGATGAAGAGCAGCGGCTGCGCCGGGCGGATGACGGATTGCGGCCCGTTCACCGCGAGGCCATAGACCACGCCCGACACGGGGGCCCGGATCTCCATCCGCTCCAGTTGCGTCAGAAGCGTCTCGCGGCGCTGATGGGTCTGCACTTCGCTGACGTTCATGTCGCGCAGCGTGGTGATCGCATCCTCGCGCAGCTGGCTGCGGGAGCGCAGGATCTCGATGCGGATTTCGGCGATACGCTCTTCGGCCTGGGCGCGCTGTGCGATGGCCTGGCCCATCATGCCGGTCAACCGCGCCCCTTCCCGGCGCAGGTTCAGCACCCGCGACCCCTGCGCAAGCCCCCGGTCCAGCAGCCCCTGCTGAACCTCGGTCTCGCTCTTGGTCAGCTCCAGCTGCTCGGTGATGGACTCGCGCTGCGCGTCGATCCCGGTGATCTGCTTTTCAAGCTGCGAGCGCTGCGCCTCGTACTGCACGATGGACTGCCGGAGGTTGTCCATCCGCGCCTCGAAGAGACGCTCCTGCCCGCCGACCAGCGCCGCCACCTCGGGCCGCGTGGCGGCCACCTCCAGCAGCACCGGGTCGAAGCTCACGCCCTGCGCATCGTCGCGTTCCGCTTCCAGCCGGCCCCGACGCGCCATGATCTCGTAAAGCTGGCTCTCGGTAACGGCCAGTTCCGACTGCACCAGACGGGGGTCGAGCCGGATCAGCACATCCCCTGCCTCGACGCGGTCCCCCTCCTTGATCAGCACATCCGCGACGATCCCGCCGTCGAGATGCTGCACGGCCTGCCGGTTCCGGTCCACGATCACCCGGCCCGGCGCCAGCACGGCGCCGTCGATGTTGGTGCCCACGGCCCAGGCGCCCAGCCCGAAGACCAGCACGCCGACGGCCAGCGTGCCCACCAGGGCGACCCGCAGGATGGGGAAGCCGCCCGTTTCGGTGTCCTTTGCCGCGTCCTGTTTCGCGTCCTGTCCCATCACGCCAGCCCCGCGTTTGCTGTGGCAGTGGCCTTGCGGATCACCTGCACGTTGGAAAGCATCTTGGACATGACCTCTTCGCGCGGACCCCAGGCCCGCAGCTGGCCGTCCTCGATCACGAGAACCTTGTCGCATTCCTTGATGGCCGAGGGCCGGTGCGCCATGACGAGGACGACATTGCCGCGCTCCTTCATGTCGCAGATCGCCTGGTTCAGCGCGCGGGAGCCCTCGTTGTCGAGGTTCGAGTTCGGCTCATCGAGGATCAGAAGCACCGGATCCCCGAAGAGCGCCCGGGCCAGGCCGATACGCTGGATCTGGCCGCCCGACAGCTCGGTGCTGACGCTGCGGATCGGGGTGTTGTAACCCTGCGGCAGGTGCAGGATCATGTCATGCGCCGCCGCCCGGCGCGCCGCATCGATCACCTGATCCGAGTCATAGTCGAACTGTAGCCGGGCGATGTTCTCGGCAATCGTGCCGTCGAAGAGACTGACACGCTGCGGCAGGTAGCCGATGTAATGCGCCAGCTTTTCCGGATGGTACTGCGAGATCGGCGCCCCATCGAGGCGGATCTTGCCTGCGTTCAGCGGCCAGACGCCGGTCAGCGCCCGGGCCAGCGTGGACTTGCCCGCCCCGCTCGGCCCGATGACGGCCACGGCTTCGCCCGGCTCCACGCTGAAGCTGATCTGGCGCAGCGTCGGGACAGAGCCGCGCGGCGGCACCACGGTGATGCCCTGCACCTCCAGTTTGCCCCGCGGACGGGGCAGATCGAGCTGGCGGCCCTCGACGGGCACATCGCTCAGCAGCGTCACGATGTTCTCCTGCGCGCGGCGGGCGCGCTGCACCTGCGGCCACTGGTTCACGATCGTCTCCACCGGCTGCAGGGCGCGGCCCAGCAGGATGGAGCTTGCAATCATCACACCCGGCCCGATCTCGCCGCGCAGGACGAGGTAGGCCCCGAGGCCCAGCATCGCGGATTGCAGGAAGAGCCGGAACACCCGCGACAGGGTCGAGAAGCTGCCGCCGAGGTCCGAGGCCCGCAGGTTGAGGCTCAGCGCCCGCGCCCGCGACTTGGCCCATTTCTCGAAGGCATGGGTCTGCATCCCGAGGCTGCGGATGGTCTCGGCCTCGTTGCGCAGCTCGTCCGCGTAGCGGTCGGAGACATAGCCCGAGACGGCGGCCTTCACGGAGGGCACTTTGGTCGTCAGCTGGTTCATCAGGGCCGAGAGCAGCAGCACCGTCCCCCCGAAGGCCGCGAAGAGCCCCAGCCAGGGGTGGATGAGGCCGATGCCCAGCAGGAAGACAGGCGCCCAGGGGGCATCGAAGAGCGCGGTAAAGACCGGAGAGGCGTAGAAGCGGTGCAGCGCCTCGAGGTCCTTGAGCTGCTGGCCGGAGCCGGTGCTCTCGTTCACGCTCTTGTCCACCACCGAGTAGCGCAGCATGGCGTCGAACACGCGCCGGTCGAGCCGATGCTGGAAGCGCGCGCCCAGCCGGGCCATGATCCGCCCCCGCGTCCAGTCGACGAGGCCAAGCACGAGGAACAGGAACGCCATCAGGGCCATCAGCGTGATCAGCGTGGGCTCCGACCGTGAGGTCAGCACGCGATCATAGGTCTGAAGCATGAAGAGCGGCCCCGTCAGCATCAGCAGGTTCACGAAGATGCTGAAGAGCCCTGCGAGCAGAAACAGCCCCAGAAGCTGCCTGCGGGTGTCGCGCAGTTCCGCGATCCCCGAATACTTGTCCGACATTGTCTACCCCCCTTGCGTGCCTCGGCAGCGTACGACCGTACAAAGGTCGCATCGGCCGTACGTGCCGGGCTTTTATGCTTGCTTCCGCGGCCGACCCTTGCCGTGCCGCCCGCAGCCGGGACACGCCCGGAAAAATGCATTTCGATCTGTTATCCACAAAGATTAGGACTCGACCGACCCTTTTTCATTGACGAATGCCATCGCAGAGGCAAAATGCGCGCCGCCCGGATCGTCGGCCCGCAAGTTGTTAATTTTAAATTAAGAATTCTGTTTTCCGGCGAGAGTCGCCATTGGACCCGACCTGCCGGTCAGGTCGCGAAAGTCGCACCAATGGACAGCTTTCAACAGCTTTGTCCACATATTCGAAACTCGTCTGAGTCTGCATTTTTCGGCCTGCACAGCCGGGGATTCGCCCCGTCGAGACGGGGCCAGCCCAAGAGCGGCGACAGCGCGCTCGAACAGCGTTCGATGTGGTACCCGCGGCCAGAACCATTCTTTCGTTAAAAATCATTCATCTAGCACGCAACCTGCGTAAATCATGCGAAAAACAGACCTACGAAGCTGTCACCTTACCTGCTGCAGCGCCGTCGCCTATCATCTGCCGCGCGATTCGTGACCTCCTCCAACGTCTCAACGCAGCCGTGCGGCGCCCGATGCGTCCGGCCCAGAGCGATGGGGCAGACTCTCCCGCCAACCACATGCCTCTCAGCCACACCAAGGCTCCCGACGACCGACCCAACGACGCACCAGTCCCTCGCGCACTAGCAACTCGCCGACGTCGCGACCATCGACAAAGACACGTGCCAGCGTGCGACCGTACCGATCTTCCCCCTCGCGCTCGACCCGCATTTCGCCGTTCAGCAAGTCAGCCAGACGATCCCGCGCCTCTCTAGCTTGCAGCGCTTCTTGGCTGCACTTCGGAGAGAACAATTCTGGAGCATCAATGCTGAGCAGCCGGATTTTCTCCCGCTCAAACCAGATAGTGTCGCCATCGACAACGCAAGAGATGCGCTTTCCATGCTCGGGGCAGATCGGCATCGAAACTGCAGGCCCAGCAAGGCATACGAGCAATGTAATCATTGGAAAATGCATCAAATTGCCTCGTCCGGAAGCGCGACACTAAGGCCGCGCGCTGAGCGCCGCGCATCCTCTTCAGATCACCTTCGCAGACGGCGGGCTCCACTTGCACCCAACCGCTATCCCTTTCACCGCCAGTGATCAAGCTTGCGGTCTGACAATGAACACCGCCTTCGGAGCCTTTCAGGTTGGCCACCGTCGTGCACCCTTACGGGCCTATTCCGCAGATTTCTGTGTCGGATTCGGTCACGAGTTGCCTTGGCATTGGAGGCGCATTGCTTCGAATGGGCCGATAACCGTTTGTTAACGATTTCGCATGTACCCTTTGGCGACAGATAGGAGCGCCATGATGAAGAGCACAGTGTCTTTGAGCGACGTTTTATCAGACTATATCAGCCGGTACGGGCTCACCGAAATGGCCAGACGGTTTTTCCTTGAACGAGCGGAGGAAGAAGCCGCATCCGAGGGATGGGACTGCGCGCGAGAGCAAGACAAGCGCTCTTCAGAATGACTCTGCGAGTCAACTCGTGGGGCGAGATTGGGCGGCAGGCCTGTCGTTTTTGGGCGGGACGGTTGAGCCCGGCCGTGTGAGACTGCCCTGACTGGGGGCGCCTGGGAGGCATGCCATGAAGTCTCTGCCGACCCTTTCCGAGCTCGTTCCCCCCGGTGCCGTTCAGGCTATCGAAGCGTGCCCGTTTGCCAACGAAGCGGCCATTTCGGCGCTTCGATATCGTGAGGCTCCCTATTGGCACTCTCTTCTCCGGTGCCGACATCTAGGCATTCACCGACCCGACAGTCGAATATGCAACTGGACCGCTCGCATACTGACCAAGGACAAGCGATATATCCAGAAGTGTTTGGGCCCCGCCTTGAACCACGGACGCGGGCAGGTCGCCTTCGATTTAGCCGTGGAGCGCGCGTTTGCTTGGTTCGAGCAGTCCGACGTGCAGAAGATCGCAAACGAGCCTAAGCCGCTCGGTCGAACCAGAGAGATCAGCATTTGCCCCATCGGGGAAGTCTACACGGTGGGCCACGCATTGCGCGACTACACCGATTGGACCCGCTTGGCGCGCTCTCCTGGTGGCCACTACAACAACCTTGTCCTCATCAACCACCACCTAATCCCCAGCTTCGCGCACCTGCCTCTCGAAGAATTCGATGCAGGCCATGTCTTGGCGCTTGCCAAGCAGGTGATCGAGACGCCGCCACGTTTCGGCTTCATGCCCTACTCCTCACGACAGGAGGTACAAGAGTTGTCCGTCGATGTTGTCCGGAGGCGAAAGCGGACATTCAACTCCCTGCTCAGCATCTTGCGGATGGCATTTCGGCACGCATGGGACAACAGCCGCATCCAGTCTGAGAGGCCTTGGCGCTGCCTCCATCGGATTCCTGTGGTGCACTCCCCCCGCACAATCTTTCTTACTCGCGATGAATGCCAAAGATTGCTTGAGGCATGCACCCCTGCACTTACGAAACTTGTACTCGCAGCGCTCTACACGGGCTGCCGGGTCGGCGAACTGGGTGCCCTTCGTGTCGACGATGTCGGCCGGCAGGGTTTTGGAATTAGGGTTGGAGCCTTCAAAACGGGTCCTGCAAGGTTTGTCTTTCTACCAGACGAGGGCATGGCCTTCTTTCTCGCATGTTGCGAGGGCAAGCAGGATCGCGACCCCGTCTTCACGTCTGACATGGGACGGGTCTGGAGGCGCCAACACGGGAACCTCTTCAGGCGAGCGGTCTCCGAGGCGCACCTGCCCAAGTCTTTTGTGTTTCATGGCCTACGCCACACCTATGCCAGTGATCTGGTTCGCGCAGGCGTCCCGCTGGAAGTTGTCGCCAAGCAGCTCGGACATGCGAATACGATCACGGTCAGCAACACCTACGGGCATCTTTCCGAGCAATTTAGAGAGGAACAAATTCGCACTCGCTTCTCCCCCCTGAGCCAAGCACATCGAGCGCTAGCAGTTGATAACCGCTCGGACCTCGAGCACCTGTGGCATTCGTTCCAGCGGAACGACTGGCGCGACTATGCACAGGTTGAGAGCAAAGGCTTGCAGGCGAGACAGGCATTTGCGCGAGGAAACCCTGAAATCATCCAGCTATTCGGTCGCCTAACTGCAGGATAACGGAACTAGGCGCGCCTGTTAGGGGTGCGGGCGAGGAGCCGCAGCTACGCCGGTGAAAGTCAATTTTTGGTTCGAAGAACCTGCTTCTCAACCAATTGGCCAAGTTCAAACGTACAGTGCGGGAAGCGGCCGATTGATTGACCGTCCTAGTCCGGAAGGCCAAGCGCAGTAAGCGGACCACGGTGCAGGACACGCAAGCTTTACACTTCCGGCCCAAAGCTGCAGTTCGCCCGCCTCTCATCCCCCCAACACACATCCCCAAGACCGGACGTTCCGCGAACGCGCAGCATTTCTTCGCCAGCGAAGGTCCGCAGTGCAGGGCAGTCCGGAGGTTCGCTCAGCGATTGCGAGCCCAGGGAATGGCTCACTGATGAACCGTCTTCCCGGGGTGTTCAGTTCTCAGCGCGGAAGCCTGTTTAACCGTCAGCACGCGCACCTGAAAATGGCGGGCAGACTAAACCCGGAGCGCGGCAGCCAGTCGAAGGGCTCCGTGCCCAAAATCAATGAAGCGGCGAGGAATCCCCCTCGCCGCTTCACCTCCCGGTAAGCGTTGCAGCAGAGCCGACAACTACATCACGCACTTGCCCGCACTCCGGCGTCTCACCGAAAGACGCTTCGCCCGACAGGGCGGATTCGTGCTATTCTTGGATGCCCCTTGGCAGGGCGTCGCGTTCATCCGAAACACCGTCATGCGCTATGCCCTCCAACAGATCTCCCCAGCTCAGACGCGGAAAGGTTTCGTTTCGGGGCTCCTGGGTAGGATGATGATCGCTCAGGTGCGGGGCCTTGCGGTCTCTCATATGTCTTTCCTTTCATCTATGGATGGGCTGGTTCCGGCGGGCGATCTGCCCGGCGGTTCATTCGGGTTTGCATGTGCGCTGCAGCGCGCCTGAGACGCCTGACACCGGGCCGGTCTTGGTCACGGCGTCAGGACAGCTGATCCGAAACCACTTCGAATCCGACGAGCTGATTTGCCCCGAAGGTATGAATCATAGGGACGTCCGAAGCATCGCGGCCGCGCGCAACGAGCACCCGACCAATACGGGGCGTGTTGTTTCTCGGATCGAACACCCACCAGGCGCCATCCAGCCAGACTTCCATCCAGGCAGAGAAATCGCCCGGTTCATGGGGCGGTTCGATCCCGATATCACCCAAATAGCCGGTGCAGTAACGCGCGGGAATGTTCATGCAGCGGCAAAAGGTGATGGCCAGATGCGCATAATCGCGACACACGCCCTTACCTTCGGCATAAGCTTGGGTGGCGCTGCGCGTCGCGCGCGCGCTAGCATAGTCAAAACGGATGTGATCGTGCACGAAGTCGCAAATTGCCTGCACCCGCGCGCCCCCATGGGGAGTGTTCTCGAAGAGACGCCAGGCGACTTCCGACAGAAGATCGGTCTCGCAATAACGGCTGCCAAGCAGAAACTGTATCACCTCGTTTGGTAGGGCTTCGACGGGTTGCTCCCCGATTTTTGTCGCCTGCACGTCGGGAGCACCGCAATCTGAGATGATCGTGCGCGTACCGATACGGAACTCGCCGGCCGGCGCCACGAGACGCACGCACCAGTTGCCGAAACTGTCGTGATAGGCACTGAGCGGGACCGTCGGCCAGGTACCGATGAGGTCAGGTCCCTCAAGGTCATGAATTCGCGTGGCGTGGACGTTCAGAATCGCGATCATCGGCGTCGCCTGAGGCAACAGAAACCGGAAGTCGCAGCCCAGCTGGATGCGTATGTTCTGTTTCAACATGGTTTGGCCGATCTTATACGAAGGTCCGGTGGGAGGGCGCCAGCAGCAGAGCTATTTTTGCCGGTCAAGCCGCGACCAGGCCTTGCGGAATTCAGCACCTTCCGGCGCGTAAGACGTGTCGAAAATCGAATTCCGAGGTTCTTTCGCGGCCACTTTCGCAGGCCGTGAAGCGGCCGGCTTGGTTTGCCCTGCCGTTTTGCCCTTGGGGGTATCGTTGACGTTGCGTTTCATCGAGCGGCGTCCTTTCCAGAACCGAATGCGCGCGCGCAGTACAGCCGTCCAGGCGAAGCGGCGGTCGTCGGGCGGGCGCACAAAATAGTCAAAACGGCGAGACAGATGGAGCGGAACACATCGCAGGTCGGGGGATGTTCCGTCGGTCGCGGAATGATCTTGCCTAACATCAAGCCGCATTCCTGAGTACTTATATGGGCCTTCCTGGAAGGATTGCGAGTCAATTCGGGGTGCATGCTCGACAAAAGATGCTGCCCCTCAAGCGACCGCGCCAGCCCGTTCCGGTCCCTGCGCGCGCAACGCATCGCAGGACCGCTCTCCTCCGCCCGGAGCGGGATCGCAGTCCCGCGCGGCCCACCCCGGCGGGGCCACGTCGGATATTTGAACGCTGCCGACGTTCAGCCTTCCTTGCGATCGACGCGGAAACCGGCGGTGATCGCGGCACTGACAAAGGCACGACGGGCCTCTGCAACCGGCACAAGACAGTTCATGGCCGCCTCGACCAGCGCGATGGCCGCATCGCGTTTGCGATCCGCCAGGGGCCATTTCCTGCGAAGCCAGTGATCGGCCTGTTCAATCGTCGAGAATTTCTGTTTGTCCCCCTGCGGGGAAAGGACGAGCGTCATCGGACGCCCCCAAGTGACTTCCATCATGTGAAAATTTTCCGATAAATAGTTTCTTCTGCAACGCATTGCCGTTGCGGAAATAGAAAAGGGGTGGGACCGGAAGCCCGGCCCCACCCCTTCTTAATCTTGGCTGCGTGCTTACGCGAGCGCGAGGTTGGTCGCGGATTCGCGACCATCACGACCAGATTCGACGTCGAAGGTCACAACCTGGCCGTCGGCCAGCTGGCTGAGGCCCGAACGCTCGAGTGCGGAGATGTGCACGAAGATGTCCTTCGAACCGGTTTCCGGTGCGATGAAGCCGAAGCCTTTAGTGCTGTTGAACCATTTCACGGTGCCTTTGGCCATCGTGAGAACTCCTAGATATAATACCACCCACAGGATGCAGTGGCCCGGCTCAGTGTCGACATAGGATCAACTGAGGCCGCTAGGAGACAGATGTTCGAAGGAAGAAGCTTTGCAGTTGTGTGTGTGCAACTATTCAGGCGCAAAAGCAAGGGCTATGTTTCCGGGCCGCCGCGCAACGAGGTCTGAAAAGACTTTGCTCTTCGCAGCTGTTGCCATTCAGAACTTGCCCTGTTCGGCATCGGTTCCACCCTAACAAGGCCGCGTGACGCACGCCCAGGACCGTGCCGGTGTCCAGTGTAAGTGTGAAAGAGCATTGCAATAGCCACCACGCCGGAGGAAGAGCCAGAGAGGATGGTCTTAATTGCCGGCTCCAGGCCTGTGCTACCGTACCAACGGTGCGAGGGCGCAGGGCAGCTTTTTTAGCCGGGACCAGCCATCCTATATGCCTGTCACCAAGGCCCGCTTCGGGCCGGCGACTCCAGTCAGACGAGGCGTCCCCCTCCTGAGTGTCATGTCCACTACCTGCGCACTGCCGCCGTTCATGACTTGCACAGCGAATGACCGCTCACCGCCCATTAGAGCACGGCCTGTCCGAGATGGGCTGGCCAGTTGCTAAGAGGGCACCCGCTAGGCTGCGGTATCAGCCTCTCCGCTCACCCAGCCCACACGCTCCATGGCCTCAAGCACGAAGCGCTCGGCAAGTCGATCAAGGACGCCATCCCCCGGCACGAGCCAGGCAATCGCTTCCGGCACGCTCTCGCGGGCATAGGCGATCGCCTCGGCCTTCAGCGCGTCGAGGCCACCGCCTGTCCCTTTTCCGAGCGCTGCCTTCGCCCCCGTCATCAACGCCGAATGAAGCGCGTCGCGATGCACAGCGTCGATTTCAACACCCGCCTTCACTTTGATGTAGGCGGCAGCGCCGTTGATGACCCACGTCAGGAGTGCCCCGAAGAGCGCGAGAAGCGAGGGTGTGAGAAGGGCCAGAAGGTCGTTCATGAGTTCGTCCTTTCGAGGTGCGCCGGCGGCGCGTGGGGGCCCGGAATAGGGCCGCGGAGAGGACCAGCACGAGGCGCCAGTCGGTTATGGGAAGAAGCGGGAATCGGATCACGCAAAGGCGCTCTCAGCCGCCGCCTTCGAGGTCAGCTGCGGCAGCCCGCCGGTCGGCAGAGGCACGGTCGAGGGCCAGCGGAAGCTGGCAGCGGTGAACCGGCTTTTCTCGATCGGCGCGATGCTGACGGTGTTGGACTGGTTGCCCCCGAGGCAGTAGTACCGGGTCGCGTCCTCGCCCATGACGAAGGCGACATGCCCGCCGCCGTTGCGGATGATCGAGATGACCGCCCCCAGCACCGGAGCGCAGGAGACACCGAACCCGCGCCAGTTCAACGCCCAGTAGGGATTGACCCCGAGCTGGCCCGGGAAGGTCTCGGCGGGCAGCGTCAGGCGGATGCAGGTCTCGACGAAGTCCCCACACCACGGGAAGACCGACGGATCGCCAAGCGCGTGGCCGTCGCTGGCGAGGAAAGCCCGCAGCTCGGCGTTGTCGTAGATCTCGTGCAGCCCCTTGAACTTGAGGCCGACCTTGATCCAGTCGGGCAGGTTCAGCGTCCCGGTCTCGGCCGGCGCAGCCGGGTCCTTCATCAAAGCCGCCATGGTGAGCGGGCCGACATAGGGGCGCGGCGCATAGCCGATCGACCGCTTGAAGGCGATGATGGCCGCATTCGTGCGCCGGCCGATGATGCCGTCCACCGGGCCGGGGTCAATGCCATGCGCCTTGAGGCGCACCTGCGTGGTCATGCGCTCGTCCAGCGTCATCGCACTGTTGTCGGTCTTGCTCAGGGACATGCCGTTTCTCCATGCAAAAGGCCCCGCCGGATGGCAGGGCAAAAAATCTGGACGGATGGTGAGGATTGCGTCAGGTTGTGAGATGAGCGCGGAGAGGCGTTTGACTAGTTTCCCGTCACATCCCACGTTTGGCCAATTCGCGCTCAACTCCCCAAATGCGCCTCAGTTGATTTCAGCGATATCCGGATGCGGTTCGCGCCCCTCTGATCGCCACTGAGGATTTTCGGAAACAGATTGAGTTATGCGACCCGGGAAAGCTCAAGCATTTCGAAATCCAGACCAAACCCTGCTACTATCATTGAAGCGCACAGTTGCCGGGTCGCGAGCCTCAGGGGTGCAATCCCCCCTGCAATCCTCTGAGTAGACGCTGACCTAGCTCCCCCGACAACTGTGTGCTTTCAACTCTCCATCGCGGCCCTGCGCTCACCCCGCCAAGAGCTGATACGGCACCACATCGGTTCGATCCGGCACGCGCTTTCCGCCGCACTCGTAGTCGAGGACCAGGTACAGCTCGATCCGCCCGGGGAAGAGGTCAGCGGGCGGGACGATCTCGATGCGGAGCTTCTCGAAGCTGTCCCCGATCTGACGCCGGACGCCGCCCTTGATCAGGCGCGTGCCGGTCAGCGGTACGTTCCGCGCGTCGGTGAAGAGCGGCGTCCAGTCCATCAGGCGGCAGTTCTTGCCGAGGCGGGTCCGGGCAACAGTCAGCCACAGGACCACTGTCTCGCCCGCCTTGACCGGCTCCTCCACGTAGGAAAGCCCCTGCGGTTGCCGGATCACCCTGTCCTCGCCGGTGGCCCGACGCACGTCCTGTGCCAACCCCTCGACCTGATCAGCGAGTTTCTGGACCGCCCCCTCCGTCGCCAACCGTTCGAATCCGAGTTCTTCGCGGACGGTTGCCACGATCCAGTCCCGGTTCACGGCGTAGAGCCCCGCCAGCATCAGCAGCATGAGCGGCGTGACCACCGTCACGATCCAGAAGAGATCGCGCAGCAGTCCGATCACCGTGCGAGTGCGCGGCAGCAAGTCTTCCTTGGTCACAGGGAATCTCCGTCAGGTGTAGCGGTACAGCGAGACGGCCAGCCACATGACAAGGCGCCGCCAGACGCTCACGCCATCGGCTGCAAGCGCGTTGTGGAAGACCGCCCCGGCGGTCATCCGGTCCCACCCTTCGGATAGGAGCCAGTCGTGCAAGGCCGCGGCCTTGAGGTACTCAGGCGCGGCGGGATCGAAGAGCCAGCGCAACGCCCGAGGGATCGAAACATCAAACTGAAAGCCCAAGGGACGACCACCGCGCAGCCCGTCTCGAGGTGACCGATGAACCAGACGAGGGGCTCGGTCACAAGAAACAGCCCGCCGCCGAGCGGCTGGCACCAGTTTTGCGCCGTGGTGTATTGGCTCACGAAGGCCACCGGCTATCGTCGGCGAAGTCCTCCGGGATTGCGCCGCTGTCCACCATCGCCCAACTAGCGGCCATGACCTGCTCGACCCACTCCATCCCGGTGGAGGCCAGTTCGACCGCCTGCGCGCCGGTCAACTCGTGGATCGTGTTCGCGTCATCCCGGAAGGTCACCGTCTCGGAGGAGCTTGTGGCCGTGATCGCGGCGCCACGCTGGAGGACGGCCAGCATGATGGTCTGATCGAAGGCCCGCCCGCGCACCGGCACGCTGCCGAAGGAGAGGGTCAACGTCGTGCCAGCATCGAGCCGCTGCGCGCGCTCTTGGTGAAGCGCGGCTTTCAGGTTGGCCTGCGATACCTCGACGGCCTCGGCAGCCGTGCGCATCCAGTCATTCGGCATTGGTCGCCTCCTCTTCGTCGGCAGGTGCTTCGCTTTTGGACACGTCCGACATGGGGACGCTCTCGATCAGGACAGGCAGGACCGGGACAGTGCACCAGCCCGCCTCGCCCTGCGCGATGCCGTCGCGCCACGCCACGGCATAGCTCGGCACATCGACCTCGGCGTCTTCCGCCACCTGCTGGAGGTCGGAGAGGCCCGTGGGGATCACGTAGCAGGTGGCGCTGTCATAGGCGGCGGCGTCGATCTCGACCTCGCTGCCGCGCCAGTGCGCGGGCCGGTTCGGCACCCGGCTGGCGATGACCGACTGGCACAGCGTCACATGCAGTTCGCCCTCGCTGTCGCGGTGGACCCCACGCAGGCCGATGGCCCGGGTGGTCGCATTGCCGAGGAACTGGCCGCCATGCTCCAGCGGTGAGAGGTCGAAGCCGTTGATGGTCTCGCCGTCGAGGACGTAGGCCGCGGGCGCCTTGCGCGTGGCAAGGAACAGGATCTTCATGGTGGCCTCCTTATGCCGGGGTGAACCACTCACCGATCGCGGTGAGGGCGAAGTCGCCGGTGTTGACCGAGGTGAAGGCGGCAGGGGCGAGCCAGCGCAGGCTCCAGCCAGCATCTGCGCCGGTGCTGCCCGCATCCCCGATCAGCCCACCGCTGCCCGGCGTGGCCCGCCCGACCGCGCACTTCGGGAACGACCCGCTCACGAAGTCGACCGGGAAGTCATAGGTGGTCACGTCGCTGCGATAGGTGCCGTTCAGATTGGTGGTCGAGGAGACGGTCTCGGCGGTGGTGTTCATGGTGCAAATCTGCGTGCCGTCCGCGAAGCGCACATACTCGCCGTCCGAGTTGCTGTCCCGTTCGATCAGCGCCCCGGTCGGCACCCCTGCCGCCTCGCTCACGGTCCCCAGAACGGAGCCCTGCGTGAAGAACTCGGTCCAGGCATTCCAGCCGGAATTGCTCGTCCGGCCGAAGAAGCGATTGCCGTTGTTGGTCACCTCCCCGACGAACTGGATCTTCCGTGCATTGGCGATCTTGATGTGGAAACCCGCATAAGACCCGTCGCTCCTCGGCGCGTTGGCCGGCACATTGGTCCCCGCCGCATTCCCTATGAAATGCGTGGTGTCGATGTTGTCGAGGTCATCGGTCGAAACGTAGTTGTTCGCCGTCCCAAGAAGGCCACCGCCGCCGACCACCAGAGCCCGCCCCGCCGTCACGTCCATCATAGTGGTCTGGATCGCCACCGGGCGCTTCTGCCAAGTCCCGAAGGTCCCATTGTTCATGGTCCGGCCCCACTCCTCCGCGCCGGTGGTCGGGTAGTTTGCCCGCCAGATCTGGACGCAGTTATTCGCGGTCAGGCCCGGAACCACCGTCAACGAGCCGTAGGCATGGGGAAACTCCGCGGGAATGTTCAGCGTGTCCCCATTGGTCGACCAGAACCCGCTGGTGAGGGCCGTGTTGAGGTCTGCGACCGCGTTTGAGTTCCCACCCCAGCCGAAGGCGCCCACGATCATGCCGCGCCCCGCGGAGGTGTCGGTCACGCTGTCCTGGAGCGCGTTGCCGAGGATGTCCTGGGGCGTGAGCCCCTCCAGCTCCGGGATGAAGGTGCCGATCAGCCAGGAGAAGAGCGCCAGCGCCCGGTCGTTGAAGGTGGAGGGGTCATTGAGCGACGGCAGCGTGGGCGCGTCGGTGAAGTCGATACTCATCAGGTCAGCCCTTCGATCTCGAGATTGACGATCGAGACCCCGGCCTTGCGGAGCGGGATCTCGTAATCCTGGAAGAGGCCGTAGGTCATGACCCCGTAGTTCTTGATGATGTCCTCGGAGGCGAAGTAGACGGTCGGAGCATCCCGCCGCGAGTTCAGCCAGCGCTGCGTGCGCGCCGCCCCGGTGGCGGGCATCGAGAAGCGGTAGTTCACCGGATCAGACTTCGCGCGGGGAACGATCGTCCAGTTGCCGAAGGTGTCCTGCTCCTTGGTGGAGAAGCTGGTCAGCCCGACCGTGGTATCCTCCAGCGTGGTGCCCAGCGTCACCACTCGGCCCAGCACGATCTGGCCCACCTCCACCGTGCCGATACCATCCCCGATCGTCAGGTCGATGGCGTAGCCGACATAGGCTGCCAGATCGACGAAGAGCGCCTGCGTCTGGTAGCTGTCCAGCTCGGTGGTGAAGAAGCTGAACCAGTCCACGATCTCGCTGTCATCGACCAGGGAGAGCGTCGTGTCGTAGGTCTCTGTCGCCCCGGTGTCGGTCACCTGTACCCGGATCTCCGAGGCCTCGAGCCCGAAGAAGGCGATCCCCGTCACGAGGCTGTCGACCGTGACCCGGTAAGTCACGGTCCCGGCCTTCGTCACCGGGTCCGCCAGCTTCTGATCGAAGGCCTTCCAGCGGTTCGTGGCGCCGACCTCGAACCACCAGGTGCCGTCGTCGGTGGTGGGATCGTAGCCGAGGTTGCTGCCCGCCGCGCTCTCGTAGACCTTGTGGGTCGCCAGCACGATCACCTGCTCCGCGGTGGCATAGGTGGTGCCTGCGTCCCACTCGTCGGCGTCGTCCTCGGTCACGTTGGAGGCCGCGAGCGTGGCATCGGTCATGGCCATGGGGATGATCAGCTTCATCAGGCGGCCCTTTCCGGCGGTGTGCCAATGGTGTCGTCCTTCACGGCCAGCTTGCGGAGCTTGGCGAGGTCGCTGGCCTGCGAGAGCCCCAGCTGGCGCTGCTCGTCCTTCAGGTCCGCCAGCTCGGCCCGCAGGCGGCGCAGTTCCTCGACCACCCCGCGATTGCCGAGCAGGTCGCTGGTCTGGGGCGCGCTGTAGTAGCGGGCCGGGCCGGTGACCTCGAGTTCCGGGCCATTCTCGCCCACCAGCCGCAGGCCGCCCGCGTGCAGCCCGCCCATGGCAAAGGCCGGCACCCCGCCCATGGTGCGGATCTGCTGGCGCAGCGTCTCCATCTGCTGCGCCAGCTGCGTCGGCTGGCCGAGAAGCGCCTGCAGCTGGTCCTCCAGCCCGCCCTCGCCCCAGAAGGCATCGGAGAAGGCCGTGAGGTCGGCGCCGGTGCCGTATTCGACATGGCTGGCCCGGTAGGTGATGTAGCCCTCGGGGCTGACCGCGAGCCCGGCATCGCCCGTGCCGTTGCGCAGGCTGACGCCGGTTTCCGCCTCCAGCGCCTCGATCTGGGAGATGATCGAGGAGGCCTGCGACACGACGCCCGCGCGCGCATCGGAGACCGCGGCCAGCTGCTGCTGCAGGCCGGTCAGCGCAGCGCTGCGTTCCCGCTGCAGCGTGTCGGCCGCCACCGCCGCGCGCAGTTCATCCAGCGCCGCCTTCAGCGCGGTGAAGGGCGCGGTGATGTTGCGGCTCAGTTCATCCTCGAACCAGGCCGAGAAGGCGGTGGAGGGTTCGAAGACGACCGTGCCGTTGAGGGTCACCTTGCCCGAGACGCTGCCCGCGATCATGTCGAGCAGGGTCTTCTCCCGTCCGGTCAGGCCGGAGAGGTCCACCGCGCCGTCGATGATCTTGGTGATCGTGGTGCTGCCGGCGGCGATCTGGCCCAGGAAGCTGTAGCCCGCGCCGGTGATCTCGCCCGTCCGGATCGAGGCAAGGATGCCGCGCGCCACCGAGCCGTCGCCCGCGAAGAGCTGACGGAGGTAGTCGAAGCCCCATGCGCCGATCGCGCCCGCGCTGGTCTGGCCGGTGATGGCGCGCAGCGTGTCGCCGTCGCCCGCGTAGAGCTGGCGCAGGTACTCCAGCCCCCAGGCCCCGATGCGGCCGGAGCTGGTCTGGCCAATGATCCCGCGCAGCGTGTCGCCGCTGCCCTCGAAGAGCTGGTTGAGGTAGTTGAAGCCCCACGCCCCGATGCCGCCCGAGTTGGTCTTGCCGGTGATCCCGCGCAGGACCGAGCCCGTGCCCATGAAGAGCTGCGAGAGGTAGCTGAAGCCCCAGCTGCCGACCCCGCCCGTGCTCATGGCCGCCGTGACGCCGCGCTTGGTGTAGCCGTCCCCGCTGAACAGTTGCGAGAGATAGCTAAATCCCCAGTTCTGGACGCCGCCGGAGGACATGGCCGCGGTGATGCCACGCTTGGTGAAGGCTTCCCCGTCGAAGAGTTGCGACAGGTAGTTGAAGCCCCACGCGGCCACGTTGCCCGAGGACATCGCTGCCGTGATCCCGCGCTTGGTCGCACCATCCCCGTCGAAGAGCTGGAAGAGGTAGTTGAACCCCCAGTCCCCGATGTTGCCGGAGGACATGGCAGCGGTGATCCCCCGCTTCGTGAAGCCGATGCCCTCGAATATCTGCCCGAGGTAGTCAAAGCCCCAGCTGCCGATGCTGCCCGAGGACATTGCGGCGGTGATGCCGCGCTTGGTGGTGCCCGCGCCTGCGAAGAGCTGTGCCAGGTAGTTGAAGCCCCACGCGCCGATGTCGCCGCTGTCCGTCTGCCCGACGATGCCGCGGGTGATCTCCCCTGCCCCGGCGAAGAGCTGCGCGAGATAGTTGAGGCCCCAGTTCCCGATCCCCGAGGCGTTCATCTTGGCATAGATCGCGCGGGCCACCTCGCCGTCACCCTCCACCAGCTGATCGAGGTAGTTGAGGCTCAGCCCCACGAGGCCGCCGGTCAGGACCTCCGCCTGCACGATCCGGTTCACCGGATCATCGCCGGAGGACAGGGTTTCGAGGAAGTCGAGCGCGAGGCCGCTGAGGCTGCCCGTGGCGATCATCGCGGTGATCGAGCGCCAGACATCGGGCTGGCCGCTGGCCAGTTCCTCGATGAAGGTGCGCCCGATGTCCTTGATCCCCCGGCTGTCGAGATAGCCGCCGATGGTGCGCGCGTTCCATTTCTTCCCGCTGGTCAGCTGGTCGAGGAACATGACGTCGAAGGTCGTGATGCCGAGCGGGTTCACCACGGCGCTGATCGTGTGCAGCGTCGTCAGGCTCCCGGTCAGCAGCAGGGTCCGCTCGTCTTCCGTCAGGCTGTCCGCGAAGGCCATGGCAATGGTGATGCCGCGCACGGCGTCGGTGTTGGCCTCCAGCAGCAGCGCCGAAACCTGCGGATCGAGCCCTTCGGAGAGCGTGCCGAGGATGTTGACGACATATTGCCCTTGCTGATCCAGCAGGACCTTGCGCGCGTCATCGGACAGGCTGTCGGAGAAGGCCGCTTCGATCATCAGCGCGAAGGTGCTGGCGTCCGTCGTGATGATGTCGCGCACCTCCTTCGAGGTCGCGGCATCGAGCGAGGCGGTGATCGCCACCGAGTAGGCTCCGATGTTGCCGAGCGCGAGCGCAATGGCGTCCTCGTCCGCATCCGAGGCAAGCGCCACGTTGACCACCCGGGACAGCTCGGAGGAGCCTGCCAGCGCAACCCGCATCTCCTTGCCGGTGAGCGTGGAGCCCATCACCATGTTGACCGTGCGGGTGAGCGAGGTCACGTCGTCCAGCGCCAGCCGCATCAGGTTCGGGCTCAGCTCCTCGCCCAGCACGAAGTCCACGGTCTTCATGTGCTCGGAGGCCGCGTTCACCGCGAGGAAGCGCAGATCCGGGGTCAGGTCCTTGGCGGTCACCGCGAACTCGATCTCGGACATGATCCCGTCGGTGGCCGCCTTCAGGAGGTCCTTCACGTCCTTCGGTAGGCTGGTGGTCGGGATCAGCGTGATCTGCGCCTCCAGCTCGGCCATCAGGTCCGAATAGGAGAAGTCCTGCAGCGCCTCGATCGCGCCTTGCAGGCCGGTCAGGCTGCCCTCGAACGCGGCCAGGTCCTCGTCGGTGATCTCGCCGCTGCTCTGCAGGTAGTCGTTCAGCTCGTTGAGCACCTCCAGCTGCTGCTCGGAGAGATCGACGATCGCCTCCTCGATCGACCCCTGCAAATCGGAGACGCCGGCCAGCTTGTTCGCCTGCGCCAGCACCGCGCTCTCGGACCGCTTGTAATCCGCCAGCGAGGTCGCCTGCACCTTGGCCGCATCGAGGTAGGTGGAGGAGAGCGCCGCGAAGTCCTGCGCCGCACCGAGATCGCCGCCAAGCGCCGCGGTGAAGGCCTCCTGCATGGCGGCCCAGGTCGCCTGCATCCGGGCCTCGCCCGTCCCGGTCCCGGTGCTGCCGGTGATCTCGCGGATCAGGTCGCGCAGGCCATCGGCCACGCGATACCAGGCCGTCGCCGCCTGCTCCGCCTCCCGGGCCGTGGAGGTCACCTCGCTGATCATGTCCCCCAGCACGCTCGAGGTGGTGCCCACCAGCGCCGAGATGATGTCGGTGAAGCTCTGTGCTGCGGGCAGCACCTGGTCCATGGTGCCGGCTAGCTGGAGGAGGACGGCGTAAAGCTCCTGCCCGCTGTCCGTGGACAGGTCGAGGCTTTCCACCAGGTCGCGATAGGCCGCGCGGGAGGCGGGCAGCGCCACGCCGAACGCGGCCAGCGCCTCGGTCGCCTGACGGGTGTAGACCTCGATCCGCTCCGCCTCGGTGTAGAAGGCCGCGAAGTAGGTGCTGGCCGCCGTGTTGAAGGCATCGGTGCTGCCGAAGAGCTGGACCAGCGAGGACGCCAGATCCGCGCCCGCGATCGAGACCTCGAACATGCTGTGCCCCAGCGTGTCGAAAACCGCCGCCGTGGCCGTCAGATGCTCGGAGAGCCGCGACAGCGCCTCGGAGGAGCTTTCCCCGGCCAGCATCACGTCATGGCCCGCCAGCACCAGGTCGGCCATCTCGTCGGCCATGCCGGTTAGCGCCTCCTGCACCGCCGCCGCGATCTCGTCGTCCTCGAGGTCCTTGGTGGAGATGATCAGCTGCGTGGCGAAGTCATCGAAGACCGAGGAGGCCACGCCGATGGCACCCGCCGCGGCGACAACGCCGTCCTGCACCTGCTGGATGGCCAGCAGCACCGGGTCAGCCACCTCTGCCTCGGCGGGCGAGTAGCTGTACTTCTTCGACGAGATCAGGCCGAAGAGCGCGGTCTTCTTCACGTATTTGAAGGTCTCGACGAGGCCGTCCATCCCGTCGATCGTCACCCGCAGGCCCGCGTCCAGCAGCTTGGTCTTGCCGAAGAGGCCGGAGATCAGGGGGATGGCCAGCGCCAGCGGCCCGGCGATCGCGCCGATGGCCGCGGCGAAGGCGCCGAGGCTGGTGGTGGCCGCCCCCAGTACCGAGCCGAGGTAAGTGGCCGCCGAGGCCAGCCCGCCCCCTGCCCCGAAGAGCGAGGTCACGAGGCCTGAGGCCCCGGAGACGAAGCTGCCGCCCAGCCCGAGGACGCTGCCGAGAATGCCGTTGCTGCCGCCGATCGACCCCGTCGCGCCGGAGGTGCTGAGCGTGCCAGAGGCGCCCGCAGAGCCGGTCACGCCCATGTTGATCAGGATCTCGTTGCGCGCCGCCGTCGTCGTCATCTCGCGGATCATCGACTTGAAGCCGCCAAGGATGCCGTCCTTGAAGCCGTCGAAGTCGCTCAGGCCGTTGGTCAGGAAGTCCCCGAAGGACCCCGCGATGCTGTCGATGCCGGAGACGACCGAGTGCGCGGCGTCTTCCTCGATCTCCTCGGCGGTCTTCACCGCCTCCTTCAGCACCTCGTCGAAGCTCTTCGCGCTCTTGGTCGCGTCCTTCAGCCCCTTCGAAGCCGAGCCCGCGCCATCGCCCACGCCCTTGAGCGACGTGTTCAGCCGGTCCGCCGCAGAGGCCCCGTCCTCGGAGGCCTCTTCGGTCTTGGCCACCGCATCGCGAAGCGCCTGCACGGATTCGAGCGGCGCGGCGAAGGCCTTGGCGGCAGCCTCTGCATCGGCCTTCGCCGCGCCCGCGGCATCTTCCGCCGCGGTCTGGATCGCCGCGAGCGATTGCGTGATCTCTGCCGAGGCACCCTGCAGGTTGGTCCCGAAGAGGCTGTTGAGGCCATCGGCCACCGTCCACGTCAGATCAATCCACGCGCCGACCATCGCATTGAGGCCTCCCACGAAGACCGCCTTGGCATTGTAGATCATGGTCTTGATCGACTGGTAGACGAAGTCGGCCCCGTTCCCGATGCGCTCCCAGACCTCGACGGCCACGTCCTTCACCAGCCCGAGCGCCGTGCCGAAGCCGCCAGTGGCGCTGACCAGTCGCCCGAACTGGTAGATCAGCTCCCCGGCGCCCACGACGACGATGCCGATCCCCGTGGAGATGATCGCCCCGCGCAGCGTGCGCAGCGCGGCGGACATCCCCTTGATGCTTACGCTGGCCAGCGCCGAGGAGGTCGAGGTCGCCCCGAGCGCCAGTTCCAGCGCCACCGCCTGCCGCACGGCAGCTGCTGCCGAGGCCACGAAGGTGGTGCCCAGCGAGATCGCCAGGCGCGCGCCGAAGGCCGCGGCCACCGTGCCGCCGATCACCGCCAGCCGATCGAGGTTCTCCACCAGCGGCTGCAGCGCCACCGCGATGGCAGCACTTGCCTGCGCCGCGGCCTCCATGGCCGGGGCCACCTGCACCGCCAGCGTGTTGCGCAGGCCCTTCCACGCCTCGCCCGAGGTGTCGACCGCCTGCTGCGCGCGCCCAAGCGCCGCGATCGCGCTCTGGTCCATGACCGCGCCCAGCTCCTCGGCCCGGTCGCCCAGCCGGTCCATCTCCGCGCCGTTCTGCACCAGCAGCGGCAGGAGGCCTGCGCTCTCGGAGGCCATGGCCTCCATGTAGAAGGTCATCTCCTGCTGGCTCAGCCCGGCCTTCTCGAGGCTGGAGACATAAAGCTGCAGCGCCTCCGGGCCGGAGAGGTTGCTGAACTGCTGCGCGGTCATGCCGATCTTGGGCGCGATCTTCTCGAAGAAGTCCGCCATCGGCCCGCCGCCGGTCTGGACGAACTCGCCCACCCGGTCGTTCACATCCTTCAGGATGCCCGCGAGCTGGTCCTGCTCGATCCCGACCGACTTGGCGCCCGCCGCCCACCGCTGGAAGACGCCCGCCTGCGCGTTGGACAGCCGCGACATGGTCTCGATCTCGCGCGCGGCACCGGCCGCGGACCGCGTGATCGCCGCCATGCCCGCCACCGCCGCGCCGAGCCCGGCGGTGGAGGCGGCCACCGTGCGGGCGAGACCGGCAAAGCGCGTGCGCATGCCATCGGTCGAGGCCGTGGCGCGGCGCACGCCCTGCTCGAATTGGGCGCTGTCGAGGCCGAGGTTGACCCTCAGCGATCCGATGACGGATTGCGGCATTGCACTGGTTCCGGTGGTGAGGAGGGAGAGAAGAGACGCGCCGCTCCCGGCGCGCTCAGTCGCGCTTCATCGGCCCCCGGCGCATGGCCAGCCCGATGAAGTATCCGCGCACCTGCGCATGCTGAAGCGCCTGCGCCCCGGCAGCCTTGCGGCCACCAGGGGCAGAGGCCGCCGCCTTGAGCGGCTTGTACTTCGGCATCTTGGCAGGCTGGTGGACCGCGAAAGCCACCCAGCTGGCCAGCTCGTGGTTCAGCTGGCGCCGCTCTTCGTGGCGCGCCCGGCGGCCCTTCCAGACCGCCGCGAGGATCAGATGGACCTCGGCAGGCGTCAGGCACCAGAAGCGCTCGTAGTCCTGCCCTTCGCAGACCCACTGCTCCAGCAGGCGGGTCAGCTCGTCGCGGTCGCCTTGCGGGGCTTCGCGGGGGCTTCGGCGTTTCCCGGGGCCGCCCCTGCCGCGCCCTCGCCGTCAGCCGCCACCTCGGGCGGTTTGGGGAAGGCTGCCTGCACGGCCTTGCCGATCAGGTCCCCGGTCTCCTTCAGGCCGAGATCATCAATCAGGTCCCCGACCTCCGCCTCCGTCATGGTCTCGTCGCGATCGACCCCGACGAAGAAGATACGCCGCACGCGCTTGATGTCGCCGGGCCGGTCCTGCAGGGCCTGCACGCCCTCGATCAGGGTCTCGCCCGCGAGGTCCTGGTAGCGCACCATCGCATTGGTGGTCAGGTGGATCTGGTGCTGCGCGCCGCAGGCGGTGAAGGCGATCGCGCCGCGTTTGGAATTGCTCATGGTCATCTCTCAGGTTGGAGGGGGAGAACGACGAAAGGCGGCCCCGGATGGGAACCGCCTTTCGTCAGGGATCAGGCTGGGTGTCAGGCGCCGGCGGCCGTGCCCCGGGTCCAGTCGACGCCGCCGGTGGTGCGGATCGAGATCGTCATGCCGACGATGCCGCCCACGTCGGAGCCTTCGGGCTGCGGGGTCGGGAAGCCGCGGAACTCGAAGACGTCGCCCGAGGACTGGCTCGGGGCCGGCGGCAGCGTCGTGCGGTAGTAGATCGCGGCGGTCTCGGCCTGGTCCGAGAGCTGCTGCTCGTAGCCTGCGGGCGTGTAGCCGCAGCTCAGCGAGATGACGCCCGCATCCTTCAGGCCCTTGACGTATTCCTTGAAGCCGTCCGGGCTGTCGAGCGAGGTCGCCTCCTGGTAATCGGTCTCGACCGCGGGCACCGCGATCGACTTGCATTCGGGAATCGCTTCCCAAGTGGTGCCATCGGTCGAACGCTCGACCGTGGCGCCGTAGAGGATGAACTGATCGCTCATCATGGCCTCCTTCAGGTGGTGGTGTAGTGGACGAAAAAGTCCAGTGAAACGCGGAAGGGCCGGTCCGCTTCGTTGCTGCCGCCCTCACGCCCTTCCCGCGCATCCGCGAAAAGAACGGCCTGCAAGAGCCCGCCGCGATAGCCGCCGAGAGCGGCGCGCACCGCGCGGGCAAGTCGTTTGGCGGCGCCGTAGCTGTCCGCCTGACAGTCGATCTGGACCCGCGCATGGGCGACCCCGTTGGGCCCCGCGAGCGTGTGCCCCTCCACGTCGGAGATCACGCGCAGGATGACCCCGGGCCACGGTTCGCCCTGCGGATGGGCGCCCCAGTTGATCCGTGTGCCGCAGATCGCCGTGACGCTGGCGGTGGCCAGAAGCCGCGCGCGCAGTTCCTCTTCCATCATTCCCACCCCGCCGTTTTGCGCGCCCGCGCCTGCGCGCGCTCCACCGCCGTGGCGATCTCGAACCAGAGATCCTCCTTCAGCCGCGCCAGCATATTGTCCTTGTCCTGATCCCACGCGGGCCGCATGTAAGGCGTCGGGTCCACATCCGCCGAGCCGAACTCCTGCACCCAGGCCTTGATCGCCTCGTCCTTGCTGCCGGCCTTCTCCGGCCCCATGAAGAGCTCGACATGGGGCGCCGCGCCCCCGAGGTTGGCGGCCCGGCGCGCGGAGCGCAGGGCCGAGGCCGCCTCGCCCCGGGTCCCGCCGTCGCGCATCACCTGCGCGAACGCGCGCTTGCCCACATCCGCCGCCGCGCCGATCGCCTTGGCCGAGACCTCGACGCTCTCGATCAGATCGCCGGTCTCCTCCGGCGCCAAGCCTCGCGCCAGGCGCGCCATCGGCTCGAGCGCACTGATCCCGGCCCGCCGCAGCGCCGCCCGACCCGTGGCCTTGGTCATCTTCTCGAGCTGCGTCTCCAGTTCGGCAAAACCCTCGAGGCTGACGCGTGTCTTCACAGGTCCGCCCGTGCGCTGCCGGTGATCTCGATCCACCGGCGCCGGGCGACCTCCTTCAGGCCGATGATCGCGAAGTCCTGCCCCTCGCAGGTCAAGCGGTCCTTCGGCGTGATCGCCGCCGTGAAGGGCGACCACCGCACCAGGAAGCGCGCCATGACAGAGGCCGCCACCTCGCCCGCCCGCCAGCGCTCGGCGTCGGAGACGTCGGTGCGCCTGGCCCGCACCGGGGCGCCGAGGTCCTCGAAGTCGCCAGCGGCAGAGGTGAAGCCGTCGTCCGACGTCTCCCGGCGCCGGACTTGCACCTGGCGGTCCAGGTCGCTCCAGCGCAGGTCCCGATTGCTCACCATCCGACGGCCCGCCGGTTGCCGAAGACCTGCCGCATGTCCGCCATGGCCATCGGCACGCCCTGGTCATAGGCGACACCCACCATGTGGATGATGGCGCTCTGATCCTCCGCCCGCGGCGCAAGCAGCGAGGTCGCCGCGCCGCCTGGCGCGTCATAACCTGCAGAGAGGTCGATCCGCACGGCTGCCGGCCGACCGGAGAGCGCGGGCAATGCCGTGGAACGGTCGAAGCTGAGCGACCAATGGGGCACCGCCTCGGTCAGATACCACCCCGAGGCGGCAAGCGTTTGCGCGACATCGGACGGGTCGAGATAGCTGACCTCTGAGACCTCCCGCAGCGGCAGCGCAGGCAGGCGCACCGCCGCGCACCAGGCATCAAGCGTCAGCCGCAGGTCGGTGGGCCGCATGAACCGTCCGGTGAAGTCCTCGTAGCGCGCGGTCTCCGACCGGATCAGCTGCTCAAGGCGCACGTCGTCCAGCGCATGTTCGACCCGCAGCGCCGCCTTGAGATCGGTCAGATCGACCGCCAGCCCCTCCGGCTGCGCGCGCCGGATCAGGAGCCCGCTCACGTCGCAGACTTTGTCCGGGGGGCCTTCACGGCCTTGTTCCGGGGCGCAGGCTCCGCCTTGGCCAGGACACCGCGATCGACGAGATGCTGCACCTCGGTCTCGCGCGCCTCGCGGGCGGCGCCTTCCCCATACCACTTGTCCCCCTGGTGGGGGCGCAGGACTGTGTACTTCACGGATCAACCCTCCATCGGCTTGCAGAGAGGGCGGGGTCCCCCGCCCTCCTTCGCAAACCGATCGCTCACTCGGTGACGTAGCCGAGATCGCCGTAGACGAAGGCCTCCGGCCGGTAGACCGCGAGCGCGAGACGCTCTTCGCCGAGCAGCGTCACCATGTTCCGGGTGAAGTCGTCGTTGACGTAGCCCACCTCGACCCGGGCATCCCAGCGATCGAAGATCTGCGCGCCGAGCTTGAAGGCCCCGGTCAGGAACTTGTCGACGGAGATCGCCTGGGTCTCGACCACCGGCAGGTTCCAGAGCGTCGGCGACAGCGTGCCCTGCGGGTTGCCGATGATGTAGCGGCCCTCGCTGTCCTTGGTCAGCTCGATGCGCGCCCAGTCGATCGGGTTCATCACGTGGCCCGTGGCCGGATACTCGGCCAGGGCGGCCTGCAGCATGGCGAGCCGCATGGTGTCGATCGCCGTGCCCGCGCTCGGCGTGAAGGGTGCCGCATAGGCGGTTGCGTTCGGGATCAGCCCGTGGAGATTCTGCCCGGTGCCGTCGCCGTTCAGCAGCTGGTTCTCCTCGGCGTAGGACAGGCCGTAGATCAGCCGCTGGTCGATCATCGAGCGCAGGAAGGAGACGTCGTCGAGCGCCTGCCGACTGGCCTTCATCCAGTGCGCGATGACCTTGGCGGTCGAGCTCTTCAGGTCCAGCTTGATGTCCGAGGACGGCTTGGCCGCGCCTTCGGCCACCGGGGCTGCGTTGTTGGTGAAACCGGTCTCCTGGACGTACTCGATGGTGTTGCCGTCCATGCGGCCCTGCGAGAGCAGGTCGCGCACCGTCATGCGGCGTTGCGGCAGCTCCTGCACCCCCGGCAGACGCGTGGGCGCCACCCCGTCGCCGACCGAGCCGTCGGCATCGGTGGTCAACGTGGTCAGGTTGGCCTTCACCCGCAGGTCGGCCTTGCCGCTGCTGGGGCCGCTCTCCAGCCAGGACTTCACCTGTTCGTTCTCGACGAACTGCTGGCCCAGCGACTTGCGCGTCTCCCGCTCGCCCTCGCCGCGGCGGGCCATCTTCTGCTCGAGCTCGCTCACCTGGCCGGTCAGCTCGTTCATCTTCAGGAGCGCCTCGTCGGCGGTCTCCTTCAGCTTCGTGGTCAGCGTCTCGCCGGCCTTGGCCTTGCCGAGCGCCTCGTCCGCGATCTCCTTGACCGCGTTGATCGACCGTTCGTGCGCAGCTTTGACTTCGGCGGCAAGCTGCTCCGCCGTCTTGG
>NZ_JAIUZP010000005.1 GCF_020171315.1 Pseudooceanicola nanhaiensis
TGCTCCTTCAGGATGCCAATGATCTGCTCTTCGCTGAAACGGCTTTTCCGCATCGTCTGTCTCCTCGTTTGGAGAACAGGCTAACCTCAAACCGCGGACTTTTCAGGGGAGCAGGTCAACGGGTCTCGGCCCAAAGCCGACCTTCGTACCAGACGTGGCAGATTGCCGGTGTCAGCCTTTTGCGGACTATCATAGCCGATCGCGGGGGCAAGGCCGTTGGCTGGAAGCGGTCGTTGGACGAGCATTGCAGCTTCGTTGCGACCGCCGCAGACCGCAGCGGGACGAACCTACCATTTTCCTCGCTGCACGAAGGACGTGCGCCCCGCATGTAAGCAGTGGGTGCACAGACGTGTTCCGACGATGAAACTTCGACATCCAAGTAGCGATCAAGAAACCCCATTGCGAATCCAGCCGCTCAGCCCTCGGCGATCATGTACTCAGCTCGACTAATAAGGCCTCGCCTGTTTCATTTAACCACGTGCTCCAGAATCCAAGCGAACGCGACAAGCATAATCTCTCCCGAAGCCTGACGAAATTCAGTCACGCGGCGCGGCAAACAGAGGTAGGTTCCCGGAGACTACCAAGCAACATGAGGGACACTCGACCTGAATTTTCATCGCCGATAGGTGTGACAAGGTCGACTGCCTGTCTGCCTTTGGGTCGATTTGGCATAGGCGTCTTTGGTCAGACGATCCGCGGAAGTCCCGCCGCTTCGAGGCGAGCGTTGAAATAGCTACGGTCACGATTATCAGAGACGGACACCGCGTCCTTGGACGCTATCCGCGTAAGATTCTCGATGTATCGCTTCTCATTTGTCATCAAGCCTCGAATGCGCCAGATGAAGGAGCTATGGCGAAAAAGCGCATACAGATTGTCAACCTCACCTCTTTTCGCAAAGCTCTTCCAAAGTATCCGGTGGCACCTGTCAAACAATGACGGGATTCTCTGGATGAACAAATATTGATATGCAGCGATTAGCTTGCTGTGATCGAGCTCGGAAATTGAATCCCCGATTTTGAGGGCTCTTTCAGCGAAATCTACCGCTGCCCGGGCTTCGTTATAAATATTATCAGAGCTTCCCTTCGTATTAATGACGCTGCTAAGGTACTGCTCGGCAATTCCATCATCCTTGCTTTCCTTAGCGAGCAAGATCGCCAGATTGTTGGCAACAGTGTAGTACTTTTTATTCCTGGCCTCGCGCTCCAATGCCATGAGTTTTGACGTGCGTTGCTCTCCATCTGGCTCGGCCCCAACAATAATGCTTTGCGCTTGTATCTTTTTCGATCGCGCCTTAGATGCCTTGAGGAGTCTCTGCGCAAAGTCTATCGCCTTAGAGGTATCGTGGGATTGATATGCCAGTGCCAATTCCAAAAGGAGGGATTCTCGATCTGAGCGCCCGAGCTTCTCTAGATCGAGACCTTCCAGGATCTCGATCGATTTTTGGCGCTCACCTCCGATGCGGAGAGCTTTGCCGTAGTTCAAAGTGATGCGCTGGACCGTGTCGTAGGCCACGTTGGTTGGTGCAGTGTGGAGGAAGGCCGAGCAGAAGGCTGCTGCTCCGTAATAGTGCGATCCGGTCAGCAGTGCGGAACTATATGCGACCGCAAGATGCATCAACGCGATCGTTTCATCTTTGCTCTCGTCCTGAAGCGATATCTTTAGAAGGCGAAGGAGAATGGCCGATGCATTCGTTATCTCGTGATGCGAGCATTTTGGACTGGAATACTTGCGTTCCGGCGGCCAACTAGTCGAACCTGCGCGCCAATTCGACCCAAAATACAATTCGGCGGCACGGCGATCGTGGCGCTCAAGCAATTCGTCGCTCATGTTGGCACGCACGACCTCGCGCACCGCACGCGGCACTGAAAGTATGCGTCGGGTTTCCACGACACTCTGGGGCTCAAGGCCGGGCAGCGTGGTGGCAGTTATAAGTGCGCGCTGCATAAGTTCTGTGGCGTTGTCTGGGTAGAAACCATGGACGCCGTTGAAGCGTTTAATGTGTTCGAACTGCGCTCCGTGGGGAAAGGTGGACAGTACTTGGAGCATCGACCGCGCGCGTTGAAGCATGGGGTCTTCTGCGTTGCCGAGCTCCTCAACAGCCCGAACGAGCGTTGGTGAGCGCGTCGCGATTGACGGGTCTGCACCCTCCTGGTGGCCTGCAATTAGTTCGGAAAGAGTGACCACCTTCAATGACTTCAGAATGCGGTCAACCTGATCGGGAACACCGCCAGTCAGATCGTAAACCTGACTGACTACGGGCGGTTCCGCCAGATTCTGGCCACCATTGGAGTGGTGGAGTATGTAGGTCTTCAGGTCTGCCTCGTCCAATGCGCGGATCTCAACCTTGCCGAACTGCTCGTTTGCAGGATTAGACCGAGTTCGCATGATGATAACGAGCGATGGGCAGTAATCGAGCACAACGCGTGCGAGGTCCTCTAGACCTTTTTCACGAGGAAGAGCGCCCTGTGGGCGGTCGCCGAGGGAGATGTCATCGAGGAGCAGAACATAGTTAGATTGCGCGAGTTCTTCCGAGAGTTCCTGTATCTTAATGCCAATCTTGGCTTCGATCTCCTGTTCAAGGTCCTCACCGGAGAGAGGAATCTCGCTGAGGTCGAGCCGCACTATCGACTTGTCTGCCATCGAAGCCCCTTCGAGTATAGACGAGACGAATTCGTCGGAGCTTAATCCCCAATCCGCCACGATCCAAAGGCCGCGCTTGCCGAGCGCATGGCGGGCGGCGGCTTGCTCGACGGTTCGGACGTGAGCGTGTGGTCCCGAGGGCAGGAGATGGTGTCCGAAGCGCGCAACCAACGCTTGTGGCTCTGATGTGGAAGTTGCAGCGAAGATTTTTGGCTTCGGAACCGCCGGGGATTGAGACATCGCGACCGGAGCGGCACTGTCCGCGGACCGTTCGACCTTCTTTGTCTGGAGTGTTAAGCTAGTCGAAATGTTGTCTGGGAGATGGAAGTTGTGATCTGGAGCCATCTTCCCCTGCCCGCCTCGCGAGACCATGAAAGTCCGTGGCCAAATCCTTAATTTACGGCCGCTAGCGGTGACAGCCAGTTCGCCAGCGCTGTAGCCATGTATCCGTCGGGTAGAATTATCGGGCAGATACTCGAGCCCGAACAAGGAGGGCGACTGGAAGATAGTCTTCGGCGTCGATCCCATTACGGAGAGGCTGCTGTGCTCGGGTTCGTGCATATGTCCAAATAGGTGAATGTCGAACCGTCCAGGTGCGGCGATCTCTGCGTTCCATTTGGCCTTGCTTTCGGCGCCGAGCCAATCGACAGGCTGATGGGTGACAAGGATGTTGAAGTCGTTTGCCCGGCACCAGCCTTCCGCTTCTGGCAGCATAGAAGAGAGTTGTGAATGATCTATATGCAGGTCGCCTGCCTTGGCTTCATGAGTCAGTTGGAGCCAAGTTGAATTCAGGCCGACAATCCCGACCTGGTGTCCGTTGACCTCGACGCGAGCGACCTGGTCGCCAGGCAGGTAACCGTGAACGACGTCCAGCACCGGGATGCCGGTGGCGGCGAGGCCCGCTTGCCACAAGCGGTAATTTTCAAACGCGTTGTTTATTACTTTGCGGTAATGGCTGTCCGGGTTGTTAAGAAATTCGTCCCTTACCGTCTTGTTGGTGTGCCACTGACCGAGCAGCATAACTTCCATCCCTTTTGCGGCAGGGCGTACAAGGTCGTGATTTCCCGGGACGGCGATGAATTTCGGGTGGCATCCGAGTTCGGCGAGTTTGCCGTAGAGTTCGAGAAGAGCTTCAGTTGCGCCCTCGAACTCCGCTGGGTTGCCGCTCTGGACGATATCGCCAGAGAAGACCAATAAATCCCAAGGCCCGGACTGCTTATGGAGAAGCGCTAGGTCATCGTAGAGATGATGCTTTAGGTTCGACCAAAGTGGAGCCTGCCCTTTCATGCCGAAATGAAGGTCGGAAATGTGTAGCCATCGGAAGGAGAATTCGGACATACGTCGCTTTCGGAAAACTGAGCAGCGAAACCTGCGGACTGATCGCGCGAACAATAGGGAACTGCCGTACCCTGCTCAAGGGGGACGTCCCCGTAGCGTATTCATCACTAACGGTATTCGCTATGGGAGCCGTTGAGTGTCCGCCTCCGTCAATGCCGCCGCTCAGCGTAGTTAGATCGCGACCGTCAGCAAAGAGCCCGGACCTCCGGAAATCCCTGGGACGGACATCAACCACCCAGGTTAGCTTTCCGCCCTTCATGTCGGCACCTGGCGTGACGCTGCGCCTGGCACGAATGTCGTGGAAGGGCTGCGACCGGACATCCGCCGCTCTTGGCACGAACGGAAGCAAAGGGCCAGTAGCGGCAGGGGACGCTGTTCGAACCTCCCAGAAACTATTTCGGTACCTGCACCGTTCAGTTCAACTGGGCGGAGACTTGGACCGACAGCCACCGCACCTCGCCGTGCCATCCGCACCCGTGCTTTGAAAAGCGCCGCCATAGGCTGAAGCTCCCATTGTGGCCTTGGACGGTCAATCGTCCTTAGACTAGCGTCTCGTGCTACTCGAAGTAAGTCTCTCAATAATAGGCTCAACTTGCTCGACTAGAGCATAGCACGCCGCCCCGTCATTGGCCCAAAGCTGGCTTTCCAGAGAGTCACCCAGCCCAAGGCTCTGAGATGAGAGAGCTCCAAGGTATTTTGGGATCATGCCGTTTCGACTATCCAGTGCTTCGTCCACCGCATCTCTGTCAGACTTGTTCTCCAACACCGTACGGACGATCGTGGATGACAAGAGCAAGCCGTCGGAATTCTTTTCAGTTTGCTTGAGAATGCGGCGGAGCCGTGTTTCGGTCTCTTGATCCTGAAATTTCATAAGCTCTTCCGAAATCAAGGAATGCATCGCGGAATAGAAAGCGGAGCAGCGAGTCATTTGATAAGCAAGTGTGTCTACGGTCAAATCGGGTAGTGGCTCAAGGGCTTGCGCTCGCGCCGACAACGGATAGCTTACGAACAATGCGAACAATAACATAGAAATGTACTGAAAGAGCATGTCGAACCTCTCGTGTAGCCGCTTTCTTGGCATACTACCGGGCACGAAAGGCCAAGCGAAGTCGCCCTCTTCGCGCCGGATTGAGCTTGTCGTCCTTCAGTCATGCGCCGGAAGTTGCTGGATGCAGTTGTTATGATAACATCAACTTTGGGAGGCACAAGTTTAGCATGTTCTACAAAATATCCGGCAGTGTAGGGTCCGGGAAGACTCAAGCCGTCCTTGAACATATCAGAGACAACCTCGGCGTGGGTTACATATTGGTCGCACCTACCATAATGCTATGCGAAGAGGTCTACAAACGAGCGCTCAAAGTCCTCGTAAACCACCCCGAGTACATCAACAACGGCCCGCTTCGTTTGATCGTCACAGACGAACAGAAAGATGAAGGCGTATATCAAAGAGCGGTCAAAGCCTGCGATGACTTTGACGATGCGACCCCGCCGATCATAATCCTGACCACGAAGACATTTGAGTATTTGGTTGATCACCTTCAAGACCATTTTAAAGCCAGATTCGATGTTTTTATTGATGAAGGCCTCCCACCGATCCGGCTGGTTAGATTTGCGCCCGGCGACAAGAGTAGCTACCTAGACTTTTTATCCATTAATGAAAACCATCTAGCCACACCAGCTAACGGTAAGCGTGAGATTCTTGAATGGGCGGCATTCACACCCAATAAGCTTTATGGGCAACAGTTGGACCATCTTAACACCGCTCCTTTTCGGGACATCGCCGAACTCGTTCTCAGCCCCCACTTTGACGCCTTCTTATGGGAAACCGATAAGTCCATTGAGGTTATCGGTGTTTTTTCACCACAAAAACTGTTGCCCTTTCGCTCTATAACGCTCGTCGTCGCAATCTTCGAGCGAACCCTACTCCCGCTACTCTGGGAGAAGCGCTATGGTATCAGTTTCGAGAATTCTCCTGCAGCAGCAAACTTGTTCGATGCTCATACCGCCAAGGGCGCACAAATGGCCGTTTGGCATGTTCTCTGTGAAGGCGACTTGCCTAGCAAAAACAACTTAGAGCGAAATTTTGAAACCCACGAAACCAACGAACCAGATCCACGAAAGCAAGTGATCTTTGAGGCGGCACGTCAAATCAATGCGCGTTTTCCTGACGGTGCTTATTGCTGGGCGGCCAATACAAGTTTCAAAAACACTGACAGTGTCTTGGAAGGCAAAAGGATGCCAGCCAACAGCTCTGGTCTCAACGAATACAAGAACTTCGACACAGTGGTTTCGTTGGTCTGCATCAATCCCCCTCCTTGGGCGAAGCATCGAATGCTTGAGCTTTTCGATCTTGACCAAGACCAGCTTTACGAACTTTGGAGATTTTCCCACACATATCAAACGATTGGACGTTGCTCTCTAAGAGTTCGAGAGAGAGAAAACCCGATCAATGTTGTCGTCACCTCAAGCTTTTGCGCGGACCAAGTCTTGAATTTGTTTGAGGGGGCTACGAAGAAGGGACAGATCACCAACCTTCCGAGATTGAGCAAACTTGCGCACCACGAGAAAGTAACGTTGGGCATCGGCATAAATTATACGAAACAGGATAACACTGCATACTCAAAGTATCGGAGCCGGTTGAAAAAAAAGGGACAAGAACCGATGGAGAAGCACGAGTGGTACGAAGAACATAGAAAACCTCAACTCGCGAAGAAAGGGTAACACGCCCTCTTTTATATAAGTCTAATGTTACCCCTATCATATTGGTTCATCTATTCCCACTGCCATACCTTGCAAGCCGGACCTAACCGCCACAGCACCCTAGCTTTCTAAGTTAAATCATTGATACTCATACCACTTTCTTCGTTAGTACATATCGTTCTTTTGCCGAAGGCGTCTACTTGAGAGCGCCCGTTACCCCACCATCATCGGGTATTTCTAAGACCTTCCTGTGAAGCGTCCTAAGGCCCCACCACTGACATTCGCAGAGGACTTTGCAAGGGTCCATTCTCGAGTTTTCAGTGAGAAAATATTCCGCTTCGTTTCACCTTATCACAAGGGGCTCGCCCCCCTTGCCCCCTTTCATTCTAGACATCAACGACAACTCTGAAATGCAGGTGCTTCCATCAATGACCATGAAGTGAATTTATTCATAATCACAATGCCTTAGCCCTACAGTCACAGTGACTGGCGTGTGACCAGTTGCCCGAGGCGTAATCCGTTCGTTTTGTAGTACTGACTCTCCGATTTTTTGACGGAAAATACTTTGAACTGCCTCTGCGCGATCAAGGCACGAGAGGCTCTCAGTTCGCAATATCTGGGCACGGCTAAGTACGTAGCTCTTACAGCGTACTTTCGTTGACCTAGGAACCCTAGAACGAGTGCCGCTGTTGCTCAGCTGGTAGAGCACGTCCTCGCTCTATAGCGAGCAGGTCGAGTGAAACGAGACCATTCAAAATGATGGGCACTGCATCCGTACATGCCCACGAGAAGCCCGACATGCTCATGGGTTCAAGCTGGATACCCAAGGCATCCGGCTGTGACAACTGTGACAGAAGTTGTGACAAAACACGTTAACTGATACACTCACTGTGCACGTAACACGGTAAGTGCCTCATTTTTCAGGGAAGAGTGGTGCCGCTGAAGGGACTCGAACCCCCGACCCCATCATTACGAATGACGTGCTCTACCAGCTGAGCTACAGCGGCACTCTTCTCTCTGATAGGCCGAAAACGACCCCTCGTGGGGCGGGGCTATAACACCCCGCCGAAGGTTGGAAAAGGGCTATTTTGCCTTCTCGTCCCCGGTCTTGCTCTCGGCCTCCACCGTGCCCTCTGGGGGCAGGATCTCGGCGTCGGGCACGCTGTCCGCATCCTTGGTCGCGGCAGGCGTTGCAGCGGGCCCGGGATCGGCCGCCGGCGGGGTCGGGATCTCCGGTTCGACGGGCTGCGCGACAGGCACGGGCGCAGGGGCCTCTTCGTCGATCTTGCCGACGATCATCGGCAGCATCTCGAAGCCCATGGGCGCGCCGTATTCGCCGCTGCCCGCGTCACGCCAGGCCAGCGTGTCGAAGGCACCGCAGCTGTTGCAGACCGGCGTCCAGTGGCTGTGGACCTGGTGACAGTTCTCGCAGACCCACTGCGGGCCGCGCGGCGCGGCGATGGCGCGGGTCAGCCAGCCCTTCACGATGGCATCGGTGGAGCCCTCGCCGCGTTCGATGGCCGCCATCACGGTCAGCACGCGGGCATCGGGGCTCTCGGTCACCAGATCGCCTAGCGCGCGACGCGCCTCGGGGAAGTCCTCGGCAGCGATGTTCAGCTCGGCCTTGAGCAGGCGGGTTTCGCGGTGCTCGGGGTGGGACTTCAGCAACGGCGCAAAACGCTTGAGCCGGGCCTTGGGCGTCTCCTCCGGCTCGATCGAGGCGAAGGCAGCGGCGAGGTCGGGATGCGGCAGCGCCTCCCAAGCCTTGCGCAGCACGCGCGCGGCATGACGCTTGTTGCCCTTGTCGAGGTAGCCCTGCGCGGCCATGACGGCGGCCGGGATCAGGTCGGGCGACAGGCGGTTCGCCTCGATGGCGGCCTCGCGGGATTCGATGGAGACGCCTTCCTCGAACACGCCCTTGGCCTCGGACAGCGCGAGGACGGCATCGCGGCGGCGATGCACGTCGCGGGGCAGGGAGCCATGACGCAGCTTGGCGTTCAGGGTCGCGCGGGCGCCCTTCCAGTCAGCGTTCTGGGCCTGCAGCTTGAGCAGCGTGTCCTGCACTTCCTCGTGGGCGGGCTTCAGGGCGAAGGCCTTCTGCGCCAGTTGCATGGCGGTATCGGTGTCGCCCTCGGCCAGCTTCTGCTTCATCAGCCCGCGCACGCCGACGAAGCGGGTACGCTCATCGGTGAGCAGGGTCTTGTAGGCGGCCTCGGCGCGGCGCTTGTCGCCGGTGTATTCGGCGGCCTGAGAGGTGAGCAGGGCGCTCAGCTCGGGCCGGTCGAGGTACTTCTGCGCCTTGTTCGCCTTGGCCATGGCCAGACGGCCCTCGCCGGAGGCCAGCGCGATCATCCCGTCGGACAGCGCCTGGTAGCCCTTGCGCTCGCGGTTGCGGTCGAAGTAGCGCGACAGCGCCGTTTCGTCGCCGTTGATGAAGCGCAGCACCGCGATCAGCAGGCCGAAGAGCTTGAGGAACAGCCAGACCGCGAGGATCAGCAGGATCATCGCGATGACCGACTTCAGCGGCGTCAGGTTGAATTCGTACCCACCGAAGGCGATGCGTACCCCGCCGTCCATTTCCAGCAGGTATCCGGCGCCCAGGGTGGCAGCCGCCACCAGCAGGACGAAAACGACAATCTTGATCAGTGACCAGAGCATTCGCTGGAGTTCCTTATTGGCTTTGCGTTTGGTCGGCCAGAAGCGCCTCGGCCGCGGCGAGGGCCTGCGCCCGTTCCGTGGCACTGGCGGTCCAGTCGGCCATGGCGGCCTTGGCCGGTTCCGGCAGGGTGTCGATCTCGGCCAGGGCGTCCTGCAGGCGTCCGTCGCGCAGGGCGGCCTCTGCACGGGACAGCACGGCATCGGCATCATCGCCATCGCGGGCGGTCAGCGAGCGCGCGCCGAGCTGGGTCTTGAGGAAGTCCCCGATCGAGCTGGTGCCTTCGCCGGTCGCCATGCGCACATCGGCAAGCGCGGCGCGGGCGGCGTCGGGATAGGTGTCGATCAGCGCGCCAAGCGTCGTCACACCGGATTGCGCCGGGGCGGACAGCGGGGCAGGGATCTCCACCCCGTTCGCGCCAAGGCCCTGCAGAACGTTGGCGTAGGGCGCGCCGTTGTCGATGGCCGAAAGCACCTGCGAGATGCCCGCGCGGATGGAGGCATCCTGCGCATCCTCGGCGGCGGCGGCCTCCTTCTGCTGGGCCTGGGTGATCAGCGCCTCGACCTCGGTCCGCTGGTCCTGCATCGCCTGCTGCAGCCGGGCCAGTTCATCCTCGTAAGCCTTGATCGCCGCTTCCGAGACGCCCTCGGAAATCGGGCGTTTCTCAAGCTCGGTGATCTTGGCGGCCTGATCGCCCAGCTGGCTTTCCAGCGCAGCGATCCGGTCGGAGGCCGCGGCGGCGGCGGCCTGCGCCTCGGAGGCTGCGGCTTCGACACCGCTGATGTCGGGGCCCACTTCGAGGGCGGCGTTCAGGTCATCCAGCACGCGCTGCTGCGCATCGAGACGTTCGGTGAGCGCGACCACGGCCTCGTCATCGGAGCCGAAGGGCGCGATGCCGGCATTATCGAGATAAAGCGCGAGGCCAAAGCCAAGCCCGGCCGCGACGATGCCACCCACCATGATCGGGACGAAGCCGCCCTTCTTCTGGACGATGGTCGTGCCCGCGGGCGCCAGCGGCGGCTCGGCCACGGTGCGTTCGGTTTCGATCGGATCGGAGGGCGGCAGGACGGGTTCGTCGTCCGACGCCATCTCGGTCTCCGCGTCCTCGGGCGTGTCGTCGGCGGTCGGCGCCTCGTCGGTGTCGCGGAAGGGCTCTTCCTGCGCGATCACCGGGGCATCGTCGTCGCCGGCGCTCTCGGTCTTGGGATTGGAAATGCCAATGTCCTCGGGCAGCGTCAGCTCCGGTTCGGAGGCTGCGTCTGCCGTCGCGGGTGTCTCTTCGAGATCGGTGGACTCGGGCGTCGCGTCGGGCGCGGGCGTTGCCGCGCTCTCCTCGGTCGGGGTTCCCTCGGTGGTGCCGTCCTCGGGCGTCACACCTTCCGGCGTGAGCTTCTCTTCGGAACCATCCGTCTGGGCGGAGGAGTCTTTCTTCTTCGCCACGGTCTCTCCTTTCGATTCTGCCCGGCCCTCACGGGCGTCAAGGCTGACCTTACTGTGGGGCCTCCCGCCCCTCAACCCGCCGGGCGGCGCGGTAAAGCGCCGCCATGGCCTCCATCATGGACGCGGCATCAGGTCTCAATGCAATGGCGCACTTTGTCATCTGACATGCACCCAGCGCCCTGACCACCGCCACGCTCATCGCCGCGACATAAAGCGGCGCTTTTCCGCGCGGTTCTGCTTCAAATAGGGCAGCGCTGCGCGGCGAAAAGAGCGGCACCAGAACAGGGGCGTCCCGATCCAGCAATTTGTGCGCCTCCTGCGAGAGCGGCTGCGCCTTTTGATCGTAAAGCGCGGCCCCCCGTGCCGAAAGACCTGCCGCCGCAAGTCTTTCGACGAGGTTACCACGCACGTTGACGCCGTGGACATGCAGAAGGCCGCCCGGACACCCGCCCGTGCGGGCCATGTCGATCAGCGCCGCGCCCAGCGCATCGACATCGCCGCCAAGCACATCGGCGGTGTGGCCGGCGGCGCGTGCGGCGGCGGCGGTCGCCTCTCCGACGGTGTAGGCGGGCAGGGGCGGCCCACCGCAGGCGGACCAGGCCCGCACCCCGTTGCGCGAGGTGAAGACCAGACGGTCAATGCCGCCCAGATCGGGCAGGGCCCCCGCGAAGACAATGCGTTGCAGCGGAGAGATCACGACCGGCGCCTCGGGCCATTGCGCTGCCAATTGCGCCGCCATGACGCGGGCGTCCTCGGCGGGGCGGGTCAGCAGGAAGGCGGGCTTCATGGCGCGGTCGCGGTTGTTTGTGGACTGTTCCGGTGTTACCTGCCGGGGAACCGCGATGCAAATGCGCAGGAGGCCGGGGGATGACCCGGAGCTTGACCATCCTCGGGCTGGAAAGCAGCTGTGACGACACCGCCGCCGCCGTTCTGCGGGGCGATGCGCAGGGCCGTGCCGAGATCCTCTCGACCGTCGTTTCAGGCCAGACAGAGCTGCACGCGGCCTTCGGCGGCGTGGTTCCCGAGATCGCTGCCCGCGCCCATGCCGAGAAGCTGGACCTCTGCGTCAAACAGGCTCTGACACAGGCGAATGTGACCCTGAAAGAGATCGACGCCGTGGCCGTGACCGCTGGCCCGGGGCTCATCGGCGGGGTCATGTCGGGTGTGATGTGCGCCAAGGGGATCGCCGCGGGCGCCGGTCTGCCGCTGGTGGGGGTGAACCACCTTGCGGGCCACGCGCTGACGCCGCGGCTGACCGATGGCGCGGCCTATTCCTACCTGATGCTGCTGGTCTCGGGCGGGCATTGCCAGTTCCTGCTGGTGCGCGGCCCGCAGGATTTCACCCGCCTTGGCGGCACGATCGACGATGCCCCGGGCGAGGCCTTCGACAAGACCGCCCGCCTGCTGGCCCTGCCGCAGCCCGGTGGCCCCTCGGTCGAGGCCGAGGCGCTGGAGGGCGATCCGAAACGCTTCCGCTTCCCGCGTCCGCTGCTGGACCGGGAGGGCTGCGACATGTCCTTTTCCGGCCTCAAGACCGCGCTGCTGCGCACGCGGGACGAGGCGATGGCCCCCTTCGACGGGCTGCGCAAGCAGGACCGCCGCGATCTCTGCGCAGGGTTCCAGGCCGCCGTGGTGGATGTGCTGGCCGAGAAGACCCGCCGTGCACTGACGCTCTACCTGGCCGAGACCCCCGCCCGTCCCATGCTGGCCGTCGCCGGGGGCGTGGCCGCGAACAAGGCCATTCGGGCCGCGTTAGAGACGGTTTCGGGCGAGATGGGCGTGGCATTCACCGCGCCGCCGCTGCGCCTGTGCACCGATAATGCCGCGATGATCGCCTATGCCGGGATCGAACTATATTCTCTTGGACAGCGGGACGGGATGGACCTGACCGCGCGGCCAAGGTGGCCACTGGACAAGGCCAGCCCGGCAATGCTGGGCGGCGGCAAGAAAGGGGCCAAGGCATGACGGCAGTTCTGGGCGCAGGCGCCTTCGGCACGGCACTGGCGGTCTCGCTGGCGCAGATGGGGCCGGTGACGCTCTGGGGCCGCAACGATTATGCCATGTCCCGCATCGCCGAAACCCGGCAGAACCCGCGCCTGCCCGGCGTGACCCTGCCGGACGCGCTGACCGTGACGGACGATCTGGGTGCGCTGCCCGAGGGGCCGCTGCTGCTGGCCGTGCCGATGCAGAAGCTGCGCGCCATGGTCACCGATCACGCCGAGGCCCTGCGCGGCCGCACGCTGGTGGCCTGCTGCAAGGGGATCGAACTCTCCACCGGGCTCAGCCCGCTGCAGGTGATCGAAGAGGTGCTGCCCGGCACGATGACCGCCCAGCTGACCGGGCCCAGTTTCGCCGCCGACATCGCCCGCGGCCTGCCCACGGCGCTGACGCTGGCCTGCGCCGACGAGGCCTGTTCCCGGACCCTGCAAAGCGCTCTTTCGACCCGAAACCTGAGGATCTACCGCACCACCGACGTGGTGGGCGCGGCGCTTGGCGGGGCGCTGAAGAACGTCATCGCCATCGCCTGCGGGGCGGCCATGGGTGCAGGTCTGGGGGAAAGTGCGCGCGCCGCCCTGATCACCCGCGGCTATGCCGAGATGCAGCGCCTCGCCCTCGCGCTTGGGGCCGAGCCGGAGACGCTGGCGGGCCTGTCGGGCTTTGGCGACCTCACGCTGACCTGCACCTCGGCGCAGTCGCGCAACTATGCCTTCGGCCTCTCCATCGGGAAGGGCGAGGGCTTCGATCCATCCGTCACCGTCGAAGGCGCGGCCACCGCGCGGGCAGTTCAACAGAAAACCGATGCCATGGGCCTCGAGATGCCGATCACAGGGGTTGTGGTCGGGCTGATCGACGGCAAGATGGACGTCGGCCAGGCCATGGACCGGCTGCTGAGCCGGCCACTGAAAGAGGAATAAAAGATGTTTTACGCCCTGATGGCACAGGACAAACCCGGCGCGCTTCAGGTCCGCAAGGACAACCGCGAGGCGCATATCGCCTATCTGAAGGAAACCGGCATCGTCGCCCAGGCCGGGCCGCTGCTCGATGCCAACGGCGACATGTGCGGCAGCCTCGTGATCCTCGACTGTGCCGACATGGCCGCCGCCGAGGCCTGGGCCGCGAATGACCCCTATGCCAAGGCGGACCTCTTTGCAGAGGTGAAGCTGGCGCCGTGGAACCGGGTGATCGGCTGATGCGCTACTGGCTGTTCAAGTCCGAGCCCTCGACCTGGTCCTGGGATGACCAGGTGGCCAAGGGCGATGCCGGCGAGGAATGGGACGGCGTGCGCAACTATCAGGCGCGCAACATGATGCGGGAGATGAAGCTGGGCGATCACGGCTTCTTCTACCACTCCCAGTCGGAAAAGGCCGTGGTCGGGATCGTCGAGGTCTGCGCCGAGGTCCACCCCGACAGCAAGGCCGGTGATCCCCGCTGGGAATGCGTGGACATCAAGGCGGTGCGGCCCTTCAAGCGGCCCGTGACGCTGCAGGACTGCAAGGACGAACCGCGGCTGGCCGAGATGGTGCTCGTGAACAACACGCGGCTTTCCGTGCAGCCGGTGACCGAGGCGGAATGGCGGCTGATCTGCGAGATGGGCCAGACGGACGCGTGATCGCGTACTGATCGGGCAGGGGCCGCGCGCCCCAGTCCGATCCTTCGGTTCCGACCTCACCAATGCCCATAAAACGAAGGGGCCCGGATCGTACCGAACCCCTTCGCCACCCCACGTGTTCCCACTTCACCACACGTGTTCGATTTCAAGGTCCGGCCGTCCTGGCCGCTCCCTTTTAATACCAGACCGGGCAATGCCGAGGCAAAGCCTAAGCACTTAAAATGCCACGCATTGCCGGTGCGGGATCAGCCGTAGACGGCCTCTTTGCCGAAGTGCTTGGTCAGCATGTAGTAGACGACCGCGCGGTACTTGTTCCGCTCGGACTTGCCGTAGGTCTCGATGACGCTGTCGATCGCGCTCATCAGCTCGGGCCCGTCGGCCAGGCCCAGCTTCTTGATCAGGAAATTGGCCTTCACGGTTTCCAGCTCGCCCGGCTGGCTGGAGGCCACGGTGGAGGCATCCGCGTCATAGATCGACGGGCCGCAGCCGATGGTCACCTTGGTCAGCAGATCCATATCCGGATCCATGCCGCATTTCTCTTTCAGATCCTCAGCGTATTTCGCAATGAGATCGTCGCGCTTGCCCATGAATTTCACCTGTCCGTTAGTCATTAAATACACATGAAACCCGGGCAACCCCGCGGTTTCGATCAAAGGTTACTCCCGCGCCGGGACTGAAAGAAGCGCAAAACACCATAATTCCGCCTCAAGTATTAAGCGTTCGTAAAAAATCCATGACAGGTGAGGCGCATTGGCGTCATGCTGACCCCATGCGGGAATACCCGCGGCCGGGCCCTCGACGGTCCCACCGTCCCACCCCGGTCCCAATAAGAACAGGAGAGTGGAGATGACGACTGAAACCTACGTCGTGGCCTATGAGGGCGATGACGACGACAGCAAGACGCTCGACTACGCGATGGCGAGCGCCAAGAAGGCAGGGGCCAAGATCTATCTGGTCCACATCCTCGAATGGTCCCCCTACAGCTTCCTGACCCCGACCGAGATCGAGGAGCGGACCATGCGCCGCAAGGAGGAACTGGCCCGCGCCAAGGAGGTCATCATCGACCCCGCGCTTGCCAAGGTGACCGCCGCCGGGCTGGAGGCCGAGGGCGTGATCAAGTACGGCTCGGTCGTCGAGTTGGTGGCCGAAACGGCGACCTCCGTCGGCGCGTCGATGATCTTCGTGGGACGCTCGGGGTCGAATTCGATCTCGTCGCGGGTCTTCGGCTCGGTCCCGCTGGGGCTGGCACAGATCGCCCCGGTCCCCACGGTCATTGTCCCCTGAACGCGAAAGGCTTCTCCATGAATTTCAAATCCGCATTCCTTGCCGCGCCGGGGCTGGCCTTCCTTGCCTCTGCCGCGCAGGCCTCGATCGACGAGACGATCAACACCGCCGTCGGCGCCGCAACGGGGCCCTTTGTCTCCTTCATCTTCTCCCCCTTCCCGGGCACGTCCTTCCCCTGGATCGTGATGTGGCTGGTCATCGCGGCCACGATCTTTACCCTCTATTTCGGCTTCATCCAGTTCCGGGCCTTTCCCCACTCCATCGCCCTCGTGGCGGGCAAGTACTCTGACCCGAATGACGCGGGCGAGGTGAGCCACTTCCAGGCCCTCGCAACGGCGCTCTCGGGCACCGTGGGCCTCGGCAATATCGCGGGGGTCGCGGTCGCGGTCTCCATCGGCGGGCCCGGCGCGACCTTCTGGATGATCCTCGCGGGCCTCATGGGCATGGCGTCGAAATTCACCGAATGTACGCTGGGCGTGAAATATCGGAACGAGTACGAGAACGGCACCGTTTCGGGCGGCCCGATGTACTACCTCAGCAAGGGCCTGAGCGCGCAGGGCAAGGCGGGCCTCGGCAAGGTGCTGGCGATCCTCTTCTCGATCTTCTGCGTGCTCGGCTCGCTGGGGGGCGGCAACATGTTCCAGGCCAACCAGGCCCATGCGCAGATCACCAACATCGTGGGTGACTACCCCGGCTGGATCACCGGCGTCATCTTCGCGGCCATCGTCTTTGCGGTGATCGTGGGCGGGCTCCAGTCCATCGCGCAGGTGACCGAGAAGATCGTGCCGCTGATGGCCGTGATCTACTGTGGTGCGGCGCTGATCATCATCCTGATGAACATCGACAAGCTCGGCTGGGCCTTCGGTCAGATCTTCTCGGGTGCCTTCACCGGCCTCGGCATCGCGGGCGGCCTCGTGGGCGCGCTGATCCAGGGCTTCAAGCGGGCGGCCTTCTCGAACGAGGCGGGCGTCGGCTCGGCCGCCATCGCGCACTCGGCGGTGAAGACCAAGGAGCCGATCACCGAAGGCTTCGTCTCGCTGCTGGAGCCCTTCATCGACACCGTGGTGATCTGCACCATGACCGCGCTGGTCATCGTGATCACCGGGGTGATGACGATCGACCCGGACACCGGTCTCTATGTCTGGGACGAAGCGGCAGGCCGCATCGCGACCGTGGACAATGCCTCGGGCGTGGCACTGACCTCTGCCGCCTTCGGCTCCACGATCTCGTGGTTCCCCTTCATCCTCGCCATCGCGGTGATCCTCTTCGCCTTCTCGACGATGATCTCGTGGAGCTACTACGGGCTAAAGGCCTGGACCTACATGTTCGGCGAGGGCAAGTCGAAGGAGCTGACCTTCAAGGTGATCTTCTGCATCTTCGTGGTGATCGGCGCGGCCATGAACCTCGGGCCGGTGATCGACTTCTCCGATGCGGCGATCTTTGCCATGGCTCTGGTGAACATCTTCGGCCTCTACTTCCTGATGCCGATCGTGAAGGCCGAGCTGACCTCCTACCTCTCGCGGCTGAAGTCGGGCGAAATCAAGAAGTTCGCCTGATACGGGCCCAAGCGATCCGAAGGGGCCGTCCCATGGGGGCGGCCCCTTTTTCGTGGCGCGCTGTCCGCCACCCGGCCCGCGTCTCTGCCCGGAAAATTCGAATTTTCCGGACCGGAATTTTTGAAAATTCCGGGGGCAGCGCGGGGTGAGAGGGAAACGCAGAATATCATATGAATATGTATCTTTGTTCTTGTCAGACCGGGGGGAGGGGGCGCATCGTCGGGGTCCGGGCGTTGAGGAGCGCCCTTTTCCAGGGAGGAAATCATGATCAGAACGATACTGGCCGCGCTTGCGGTCCTCGTGGCCTTTGCCCTGCCCGGGCTCGCGGAGGGGAGCCGCTATGGCCAGCAGAAGGTCGTCTACCACATCAACGGTGACGGTGGAGAGGGCGGCAAGGCCTATGCCGGTGCGCTCAACAACGTGCAGAACCATATCAACGCGCTCGGGGTCGAGAACCTGGAGGTGCGGATCGTCATGCACGGCAACGGCGTGGGGCTGCTGAAGGCGGCGAAGGAGAACGAGAAACTCCAGACCCAGATCGGCTCGCTCAAGTCGCAGAACGTGGTGTTCAACGTCTGCAACAACACGCTGGTCGGGCGGAAGATCGACTACGAGAACGATCTCTACGACGTCTGGGAACAGGACATCGTGCCCTCCGGCGTGGCCGAGATCGCCTATCTCCAGACGCAGGGCTTCGTCTACGTGAAACCCTGAGGCGACCCCGGGATACGAAAGAACCGGCCCCCGAGGGGACCGGTTCGCAGGGGGCAGGCGCCCCGATACCTTAAGCGGATCAGTAGCGGTAATGATCCGACTTGAACGGGCCCTCGGTGCCGACACCGATGTAGTCCGCCTGCGCCTTCGAGAGCTTCGACAGCTTCACGCCGATCTTCTCGAGGTGCAGCATCGCGACTTTCTCGTCGAGATGCTTGGGCAGGATGTAGACCTCGTTCTTGTACTGGTCGCCCTTGGTCCAAAGCTCGATCTGCGCCAGCACCTGGTTGGTGAAGGAGGCGGACATCACGAACGAGGGGTGGCCGGTGGCGTTGCCGAGGTTCAGCAGACGGCCTTCGGACAGCAGGATGATCTTGTTGCCCGAGGGCATCTCGATCAGGTCCACCTGGTCCTTCACGTTGGTCCACTTGTGGTTCTTCAGGTTGGCGACCTGGATCTCGTTGTCGAAGTGGCCGATGTTGCCGACGATGGCCATGTTCTTCATCTCGCGCATATGCTCGATGCGGATCACGTCCTTGTTGCCGGTCGTGGTGATGAAGATGTCGGCGCTGTCGACGACGTCTTCCAGCAGGACCACCTCGAAGCCGTCCATGGCGGCCTGAAGCGCGCAGATCGGGTCGACCTCGGTCACCTTCACGCGGGCACCTGCGCCGGCGAGCGAGGCGGCAGAGCCCTTGCCCACGTCACCGTAACCGCAGACCACGGCCACCTTGCCGGCCATCATCACGTCGGTGGCGCGGCGGATGCCGTCGACCAGCGATTCCTTGCAGCCGTACTTGTTGTCGAACTTCGACTTGGTGACCGAGTCGTTCACGTTGATCGCCGGGAAGGGCAGCAGGCCCTTCTTCTGAAGCTCGTAGAGACGGTGCACGCCGGTGGTGGTCTCTTCCGACACGCCCTGGATCAGCTCTTTCTGCTTGGTGAAGAAGCCCGGGGTTTCGGCCATGCGCTTCTTGATCTGCGCGAAGAGGAAGGTTTCCTCTTCCGAGGTCGGGGTTTCGATCAGGTCGGTCTCACCGGCTTCGACGCGCGCACCCAGCAGGATGTACATGGTGGCGTCGCCACCATCGTCGAGGATCATGTTCGCGCCGTCCTCGAAGAGGAAGATCTTGTCGGCGTAATCCCAATATTCCTCAAGGGTTTCGCCCTTGATCGCGAAGACCGGCGTGCCGCTTTCCGCGATGGCGGCGGCAGCGTGGTCCTGGGTCGAGAAGATGTTGCACGACGCCCAGCGCACTTCAGCGCCGAGAGCGACAAGCGTCTCGATCAGCACTGCGGTCTGGATGGTCATGTGCAGCGAACCGGCGATCCGCGCCCCGGCCAGCGGCTTCTTCTCGCCATATTCCTCGCGCAGAGCCATCAGGCCGGGCATTTCAGTTTCTGCAATGTCCAGCTCTTTGCGCCCGTAGGCGGCCAGCGAGATATCCTTGACGATGTAGTCAGCGGCCATGTTGATAAATTCCGTTTTTTGCTACGTTCGTGCCGTCTGGTACCATTTCCCGCGAGAAGCCTCAATGTAAGGCCCTCTATGGCGGCCGTCAGGGCATGTCCCGCGGGTGTGACAGAGAGCCATGACAAAGGCGTATACACAATCTGCCCGAAATCTGTGCGCTCTTCCCGGCCCCCGCGCCACGCTGTCCTTGCGTCGCCTGTGGTTGACCTCCGGGCCCGCTTTGCGCCAGATCGACCCAGACAGCTGACCCGGATGATGACATGGCCAAACCGCAACGCGCCTGGCAGAGGATGCTCTCGGGGCGCCGCCTCGACCTGCTGGACCCGACCCCCGTTGATATCGAGATCGAGGACATCGCCCATGGCCTTGCCTTCGTGGCGCGGTGGAACGGCCAGACCCACGGCGACTATGCCTATTCCGTGGCCGAGCATTCGCTGCTGGTCGAGGAGATCTATGGCCGTCTCTGCCCCGAGGCGCCGGTCAAATGGCGCCTCGCCGCCCTGCTGCATGACGCGCCCGAATACGTGATCGGCGACATGATCAGCCCGGTGAAGGCCGCCGTCGGCCCCTCCTACGGAGAGCTGGATGCCCGGCTGACCACGGCGATCCACCTGCGCTTTGGCCTGCCTGCGGCGATCCCGAAGACGGTGAAGAAGCAGATCAAGAAAGCCGACCAGATCAGCGCATGGATGGAAGCGACCGAAATCGCGGGCTTCTCCGAGGCCGAGGCGACGAAATTCTTCGGCCGTCCCACTCCCGCGCTGATGGAGGGGCTGTCCATCGTCCTGCGCCCGCCGGTGGAGACCCGCAACGACTACACCGCCCGCCACGCGGCCCTTCTGGCGCAGATGCCATGATCCACGTGCGCCGTGCCGGGCCGCTCGACACAGGCGCCATGGCAGAGCTTCTCAACGAGATCATCGCCAAGGGCGGCACCACCGCCCTGACGCGGCCGGTGTCCCGCGCGATGCTGGCGGAGTGGATGACCGGCTCGGATCGCGCCGCATGGCACCTCGCAGAGGATGACGCGGGCGAGCTCCTCGGCTTCCAGTGGATCGATCCGCTGCCCGAGACGCCCGACGTGGCGCATATAGCGACCTTCGCCCGGGTGGGCCGCACCGGGCTCGGCATCGGATCGGCGCTCTTCGAGGCCACGCGACGCGCCGCAAAGGATCTGGCCTACCACGCCATCGACGCCGAAATCCGCGCCGACAACGCGGGTGGGCTGGCCTACTACCAGAGCCGGGGGTTCGAAGATCACCACCGCATCCGGGATCGCCTGCTGGACGACGGCACGCGTATCGACAAGATCGTGAAGCGCTACGAGGTCTGACCAAGGCGCTCCGGCTGTGCCCGACCAGCTGTTTCGTGCATTAAGCGCGGGGACATGGCGATGTCCCCGACGCGCCCCTCAGCGGGGCGAGCGTTTGGCGAGGATGCGTTGCAGCGTCCGGCGGTGCATGTTCAGCCGCCGCGCGGTTTCACTCACGTTCCGGTCGCAGAGCTCATAGACCCGCTGGATGTGTTCCCACCGCACGCGGTCTGCCGACATCGGGTTTTCCGGCGGCGGCGGCAGGTCCGCGCCGTCCGAGAGCAGGGCGTTGGTGATATCCGTGGCATCCGCGGGTTTGGACAGATAGTCGGTCGCGCCGATCTTCACCGCGGCCACGGCGGTGGCGATCGCGCCGTAACCGGTCAGAACCACGATCCGGCAATCGGGCCGCTTCTCGCGCAGCACTTCCACCACGTCGAGACCGTTGCCGTCTTCCAGCCGCAGGTCGCAGACCGCGTAGGCCGGGGGCCGGGCCATGGCGATGGCCTTGCCCGCAGCGACGGTCTCGGCCATCTCGACCTCGAAGCCGCGTTTCTCCATCGCCTTGGCGAGACGGCGCAGGAAGGGCTCGTCATCGTCCAGCAGGAGCAGGGACTTGTCGGGTCCGATCTCGGGCAATTCGGTCATCGCGGCTCCCCGGGCATACAACCATATACAATGGCAGATGTTTTATCCCCAAGCCGGCCCAGCGTCAAACCTGTGCGCAGGTTACGCCGTCGTTACAGGGCGTCGAGGAAACAGGCCACCTTGTCGGCCATCTGCTCGGGCGTCGCTTCCCGGCTGAAGAAGTCTGCGAAACCGGTGCCCGGCAGCATGAAATAGGTCTGCGTGGAATGCGAGACGAGGTAGAATTCGTCGTCCTTATCCTCGGGTTCCTGCTTCTGGTAGAAGGTCTTGTAGGCTTGGCTTGCTGCCTTCACCTGTTCCGGCGTGCCGGTCAGACCCAGCATCCGGGGATGCATGTAGTCGGTGAACTCGGCCAGCTGTTCGGGCGTGTCGCGCTCCGGGTCGATGGAGATGAAGACCGGCTTCACCTCATAGCCGCGCTCTTCCAGCAGTTCGACCGCCTCGGCGTTGCGGGCGGCATCCATCGGGCAGACATCGGGGCAGAAGGTATAGCCGAAGTAGACCAGCGCCGGTTCGTCCAGAACCTCCGCATCGGTCACGGTCTTGCCGGTCTCGTCCACCAGCGTGAAGGGCCCGCCGATGGCCGCGCCGCCCGCGACGGCGCCGCTGCGGCACTGCGCGAACTTGTCGTCGCTGCGTCCCAGCGTCGTGGCCAGCCAGAGACCCCCCATCAGGGCGATCAGAATACCGGCGGCGGCGATGGCGACGATGCGGGTCATGGGGGGCTCCTCCTCGGCACGGGCAGCCATTGCCTGCGCTCCGCGGGAGATCTACCCTCTGGACCGGCAGATGCAATGGGACAGGAGCGCACGGGTGCCCGATACGATCGAACGCGTGCTGGCGGGGCAGGAGCGTGGCGGCTGGATTCGCCTGAGAACCCTGACCCTGCTGCGATGGGGGGCCATCTTCGGGCAGGTGTCTGCGCTTCTGGTGTCGCAATACGTCTACCAGCTGCAACTGGAATACGGGCTGGCCTATTTCGTCGTGGGGATTTCCCTCGCCGGGAACCTGATCGCCGGGGTCGTCTTTCCCGAGAGCAAGCGCCTCTCGGAGGTGGAGAACCTGCTGCTGGTGCTCTTCGACCTTCTGCAGCTAAGCCTTCTGCTTTATCTCACAGGGGGGCTGAACAACCCGTTCTCCGTCCTGATCATGGGGCCGGTGACCGTCTCGGCGGTGGCGCTCACGCTGCGCTCGCTGATCTTCATCGGGGCGACGGCCATCGTCTCGGTCACGGTGCTGGCGCGCTATCACATGCCGCTGCTCTACCACGACGGGTCAGAGCTGGAAATCCTGCCGATCTTCCTCTTCGGGTCGTGGCTCGCCATCGTGATCGGGGTGATCTTCCTCGGCATCTACTCGCGCTGGATCGCGAGCGAGATGCACGCCATGTCCGATGCGCTGACCGCGGCCAAGATGGCGCTGGCCCGGGAGCAGAAGCTGACCGACCTTGGCGGGGTGGTGGCGGCGGCGGCCCATGAACTGGGCACGCCCCTTGCCACGATCAAGCTGACCTCCGCCGAGTTGATGGAGGAACTCGACGACCGGCCCGAGCTGCAGGAAGATGCGCGGCTGATCCGCGAACAGGCCGACCGCTGCCGGGACATCCTGCGCTCCATGGGACGCGCCGGGAAGGACGACCTGCACCTGCGGCAGGCGCCCCTCACCACGGTGCTGCGGGAGGCGGCAGAGCCCCATGCGACCCGCGGCAAGACGATCCATTTCGAGGATGGCGAAGGCCCCGGGCACGACGGCCCGCAACCCGCCATCCTGCGCCGCCCCGAGGTGATCCACGGGCTGCGCAACCTCGTCCAGAACGCCGTGGACTTCGCCCGCACCAGCATCTGGGTCGAGGCGGAGTGGAGCGACAGCCGCATCCTCGTGCGGATCACCGACGACGGGCTGGGGTACTCGCCCTCCGTCATCGGGCGGATCGGCGATCCCTTCATGCGGCGACGACGCAGCCAGCGCGATCTGAGCCAGCGGCCGGAATACGAGGGTATGGGGCTGGGGCTCTTCATCGCCAAGACCCTGCTGGAACGCACCGGGGCCGAGCTGAGCTTTGCCAATGGATCGGATGACACGACTGGGCCGCAAACCCCCGGCGCACGCACCGGGGCCATCGTCGAAGTGGTCTGGCCACGTAGCAAGATCGACGCCCGTGTCGGCGAGAATGCGGTGAAGATCGGAAAGAATCAGCCCATCGAGATCTAGGGCCGGGGCCTCGGGCGGTTGGTCCTGACGACCAAACGAATATTTTCGGCATATCTTTTACCCCCCTATTTCGGGGGGATCGGCAACACGGCGGTGAGAAGTCGCCGTACAGGTGGCCCTGGGCGCCAGAAATTAACCCTTTCTTAACCTTTCGCCTGAAACCTGACCGGTATTGTGTCAGGGGGTGGGGGATGACTGTCATCGGTCTGGAGTTGGTGATCACGCTCGTGATCACCAGCGGGTGTGTTGCTGGGGGGGTTCTGTGGTTCGTCGCACGTGTCGGACAGCCGATCCCCCGTGTCGCGCTCTACGCGGCCCCGCAGGACCGGACCGAGATCGACGAACGACAGGATGTCTCCTTCCTCTTCCTCGACAACCAGCTGGCCCATGCCTCGGACCCCGCGCGCGAGATCCTCGCCCGCGGAGACCCGGCGCTCGATGACTGGACCCGGATGGCGCGGATGCTGGAGCCGCGGTTTCCCGGTGTGCCGGACAGCCTCGAGGACCTGCCGCGAAGCCGCGAGATGTTCCTGCCCTCCGCCGCCTCGGGCGACAGGGCCGTGCTCCAGTTCCAGCAGGACGACGAGGCGATCCGCCTTCGGATCGCGAACGACCGGCCGGCCTCGGCCGCCGATCGGCACGTGCGCCTGCTGCGCCAGTCGGAGCTTGCCACGCTGCGCAGCGCAGCGCTCCACGCGCCGAACCCGATCTGGCTGACGGATGCAAAGGGGGCCCTGCTCTGGGTGAACGATGCCTACGCAGGGCTTGCCGCGCAGGCTGACCCGGGCGCCCCCCCGCTGCGCGGCGGCGCCCTCCGGCGCGGTCAGACCTTGCCCTGCATCCTCGACACCGGGTTGCCGCTGCCGACGGACGGGCAACGCGCCAGCGCCCGGGTGCAGGTCACCCCGAAGGAAAGCGGCGAGGACCGCTGGTATGACGTGACGATCCTCGCCTCCCGGCTGGGCTGGATGCATTACGCCACCGATGTGACGCCGGTCGTCCAGGCCGAGGTTGCCCAGCGCAATTTCGTCCAGACGCTCAGCAAGACCTTCGCGCAGCTCTCCATCGGGCTGGCGATCTTCGACCGGGAACGCCGCCTTGCGCTGTTCAATCCCGCCCTGCTCGATCTCACCGCGCTGCCGGCGGACTTCCTGTCGCGCAAGCCCGGGTTCCGCAGCTTCTTCGACATGCTCCGCGACCGCCAGATGATGCCCGAACCCAAGAGCTACGCCAGCTGGTGCGAGCGCGTGACCGAGCTTTTCGCCGCCGCCAAGGATGGCACCTACGAGGAGACCTGGTCTCTTCCCAACGGGATGACCTACCACGTGTCGGGCCGTCCGCATCCCGAGGGGGCCGTGGCCTTCCTCTTCGAGGACATCAGCGCCGAGATCGCCCTGACGCGCCAGTTCCGCCAACAGCTGGAACTGGAGCAGGCGGTGCTGGATGCGATGGAAGACGCCGTCGCCGTCTTCTCGCCGCAGGGGTTCGTCAGCTTCTGCAACACCGCCTACCGCAGGCTCTGGGGTGTCACCGCCGAGGAAACGCTGCTCGATGTCTCCGTGCTCGACGCCACCCGGGCCTGGCAGATGGCCAGCACGCCAACCCCGGTCTGGGGCGAGATCCGCGACTTCGTCAGCGCCTATGGCCCGCGCAGCGAATGGATATCGCAGGTCAAGCTGGCGGATGGCACCCCCGTCGACTGCCGCATCGTTCCGCTTGCTGGCGGGACCACGCTGGTGGCCTTCCGTCCGCAGGAGATTGCCGCCCCCGCGCCCAGCGCCGTGCTTCAGGTCTGATCCCGCTTGCAGGGCGGCGCACGGGCTGTAAGGTCGCCGCCATGTCTGCGCCCGATGCCCCCCTCTGCCGCTCCCTCGACCTGCCGGACCCGCAGGCCACCGCCGACCTGGCGGCCCGCCTCGGCGCGCGGCTCCAGCCCGGCGACGTGCTGCTGCTGGAAGGGCCGATCGGCGCCGGAAAGACCCATTTCGCCCGCTCCCTGATCCAGTCCCTGCTGACCGAGCCGGAGGACGTGCCCTCGCCGACCTTCACGCTGGTGCAGGTCTATGACACGGAAAAGGGCGAGATCTGGCACGCCGATCTCTATCGCCTCACCGGCCCCGACGAGGCGGTGGAGCTGGGCTTGACCGAGGCCTTCGAAACCGCGATCTGCCTGATCGAATGGCCCGACCGGCTGGGCGACCTCGTGCCACCGGGCGCGGCCCACCTGACCTTCACCGCCACCGGAGAGGACAGCCGGGCCCTGACCCTGCGCCTCACCGATCCGCGGCCCGACCTGCTGGAGTTCCTGCGTGACATCTGAGCGCGACACCGAAATCACCACCTTCCTCGCACAGGCGGGCTGGGGCGAGGCGACCCGCAGCCACCTCGCGGGCGATGCCTCCTTCCGCCGTTACGAGCGGCTCCATGCCCCGGACGGCACGCCCGCCGTGCTGATGGATGCCGATACCTCCAAGGGCGAGGACGTGCGCCCCTTCGTGCGGATGGCCGACTGGCTCGCGGGCCTCGGCCTCTCTGCGCCGCGGATCATGGCGGCCGAGGAAGCGGCGGGGCTGCTGCTGCTCGAAGACCTCGGCGATGATCTCTTTGCCCGCGTCATCCCGGGCAAGCCCGAGCTTGAGACCCAGCTTTACGCCGGGGCGATCGACGTCCTGTCGGAGCTTCAGGACGCCACGCCCCCCGAGGGGCTGAAACCCTATGACGCGCAGGTGATGACCGATCTCGCCGCGCTTGCCTTCGACTGGTATCTGGCGGGCGTGTCCGGCCCCGATCCCGTGGCCCGGGCCGAGGCGATGAAGCCGCTAGGGCAGGCGCTCGCCGCGCTCACCGCCAAGCCGGTGGTGATCCTGCGCGACTACCACGCCGAGAACCTGCTCTGGCTGCCCGACCGCGACGGCACCGCCCGTGTCGGTCTGCTTGATTTCCAGGACGCCATGCTGGGCCATCCGGCCTATGACCTCGTCTCGCTGCTGCAGGACGCGCGCCGCGATGTGCCCCTGGAGCTGGAAGAGACGATGATCACCCGCTTCTGCGCCGCCCGCGGGCTGGACCGGGCGGGCTTCCTGCCCGCCTATGCGCTGATCGGCCTGCAACGGAACCTGCGGATCGTCGGCGTCTTCGCGCGGCTCTGCCTACGCGACGGCAAGGCCCATTACGTGGACCTGATCCCCCGGGTCTGGGCCCACCTGCAACGCGACCTCGCCGCCGTGAACCTGCCCGGGCTGACGCAGGCCCTCGCGGCGCTGCCCGCCCCCGACGCGGACGTATTGAAGAAACTGAAGGACCAATGCGCGACACTCCGGACGCCGTGATGATGTTTGCCGCGGGCTTCGGCACGCGGATGAAGGCGCTGACCGCCGACCGGCCCAAGCCGCTGGTCGAGGTGGGCGGCCGCCCCCTGATCGACCATGCCCTGACGCTTGTCCGCGAGGCCGGGATCGGCACCGTGGTGGCCAACACCCATTACCGGGCCGATCAGATGGCGACCTGGCTGACCCCCCGCGGCGTGCGCGTCTCGCAGGAGGCACCGGATATCCTCGAAACCGGCGGCGGGCTGCGCCATGCGCTGCCGCTGCTGGGGGAGGGGCCGGTCTTTACACTGAACACCGATGCGATCTGGTCCGGGCCGAACCCGCTGGCCCTGCTGCGCGACGCCTGGGACCCGGCGCGGATGGATGCGCTGCTGCTCTGCATCCCGGTGGAGCGCGCCGTGGGCCACAAGGGCCGAGGCGATTTCCTCACCGATGCCGAGGGGCGGATCACCGCCCGCGGACCGGGGATGACCTACCTCGGCGCGCAAATCCTGCGGACCGAAGGGCTGGCGGAGATCGCCGAACCCGCCTTCTCGCTCAACCTCCTCTGGGACCGGATGCAGGCGCAGGGCCGTCTCTTCGCGCTGGAATATCCCGGCCACTGGTGCGACGTGGGCCAGCCCGAGAGCATCCCGCTGGCCGAGGCCCTGCTGACCGATGTTTGAGCCCTCCGACACGCCCCGCGTCTTTGCCCTGCCGAACGGGGCCGATTTTCCCCGCGCCCTTGTCGAGGGGCTGCGCCAGATGGTGGACCCCGGCGATCCGCTGGCCTTGCCTCGGGTGAAGCTGATCGTGAACACCCGCCGCATGCAGCGCCGGATCCGCGAGATCTTCGACGAGGGCCCCGCCAGCCTGCTGCCCAGTGTTGAGCTGATCACCGATCTTGGCGCGGCGGCGGCACTGGCCGAGATTCCCGCCCCCGTGCCGCCCCTGCGCCGTCGCCTCGAGCTGGTGCAGCTGATCCAGGCGCTGCTGGATGCCCAGCCGGACCTCGCCCCGCGGGCCGCGCTCTATGACCTCGCCGACAGCCTCGCCGGGCTGATGGACGAGATGCACGGCGAAGGCGTCAGCCCCGAGGATATCGCCGCGCTCGACGTGTCGGACCTCTCGGGTCACTGGGCCCGGGCGCAGCAATTCCTGACCATCGCGCAGGCCTTTGCCGACAAGGCCGACAGCGCCCCCGATGGCGAGACACGCCAGCGTATGGTGGCCGAACGGCTGGTGGCCGAATGGCAGGCGAACCCGCCTCAGGTACCGATCATCCTCGCCGGCTCCACCGGGTCGCGCGGCACGACGCATATGCTGATGGAGGCGGTGGCCCGCCTGCCGCAGGGCGCCGTCGTCCTGCCCGGCTTCGACTTCGACATGGGGCAGGACACCTGGGATCACCTCGATGACGCGCTGACCGCCGAGGACCATCCGCAGTACCGGTTCCACAAGCTGATGCTCTCGCTCGACCTCAAGGCCGGTCACATCCGTCCCTGGCCCGGCGCGGCGGTGAACCCGGCCCGCAACCGCGCACTCTCGCTCGCGCTCAGGCCCGCGCCGGTGACGGATCAGTGGCTGGAAGAGGGCCCGAGGCTGGCCGATCTCGATACCGCCTTTGCCGATGTGACGCTGGTCGAGGCACCCTCGGCCCGGGCCGAGGCGCTCGCCATCGCCATGCGGCTGCGGCAGGCCGCCGAGGAGGGCCAGACCGCCGCGCTGATTACCCCCGACCGGATGCTGACGCGGCAGGTGACGGCGGCGCTCGACCGCTGGGATATCCTGCCGGACGACAGCGCGGGGATGCCGCTGCAACTCTCGCCGCCGGGGCGCTTCCTGCGCCATGTGGCCGCGCTCTTCCAGGCGCCGCTGACGGCCGAGGCGCTGCTGACCCTGCTGAAACATCCGCTGACGCACAGTGGCACCGACCGGGGCCTGCATATCCTGCTGACCCGCGAGCTGGAGCTGCACCTGCGCCGCCACGGGCCGCCCTTCCCGGATGCTGCATCGCTCACCGCCTTCGCGGAGAGCCGCGAGGAGGATATCGCGAAGGACTGGGGCACGTGGCTGGCGGGTTGCTTTGCCGCGCAGGAACTGTCGGGCGACATGCCGCTGGCCGAGCGTGCCGCGCGCCACCGGGTGCTGGCCCAGAAGATCGCGCAGGGCTGCCGCGGCGACGGATCCGGCGGGCTCTGGGACAAGGCCGCGGGCCGCGAGGCGCTGCGCCTGACGGAGAGCCTGATCGAGGAGGGCGTTCACGGCGGGGCGATGAACCCGCTCGACTACGGCAACCTCTTCAACTCCGTCCTCGGCACCGGCGAGGTCCGCGACCGGGACGAGGGCCATCCGAACATCCTGATCTGGGGCACGCTGGAGGCGCGGGTGCAGGGCGCCGACCTCGTGATCCTCGCAGGGCTCAACGAGGGCTCCTGGCCCGAGGCGCCCAAGCCCGATCCGTGGCTCAACCGCCAGATGCGCCACGACGCGGGGCTGCTGCTGCCGGAACGGCGCATTGGCCTTGCCGCCCATGACTTCCAGCAGGCCGTCGCTGCGCGGGAGGTCTGGATCACCCGGGCAATCCGCTCGCAGGACGCGGAAACCGTGCCCTCCCGCTGGGTCAGCCGGTTGACCAACCTGCTGGCCGGGCTGGAAAGCGGCGCACCCGTTCTGAAGGACATGAAGGCGCGCGGCGCGCTCTGGCTGGCGCGCGCCAAGGCGCTGGAGGCGGTCACGCCCGTTGCCCCCGCGCCCCGTCCCGCGCCGATGCCGCCTGCGGCCGCCCGTCCGCGCCGCCTCTCGGTGACCGAGATCAAGCGCCTGATCCGCGACCCGTACGCGATCTACGCCAAGCATGTGCTGAAGCTCCGCGCCCTCGATCCGCTGATGAAGATGCCCGACGCCCTGCTGCGCGGCATCGTCGTGCACGGCGCGCTGGAGACCTTCATCAAGGACAGCCTGACGGATCCGTCGCAGCTAACCGCCGCGCGGCTGATGGACATCCTCGATGAACAGCTCGAAGAGAACGTGCCCTGGGCCGAGGCACGGCTGCTCTGGCGCGCCCGGCTGGAGCGTGTGGCGGCCGATTTCGTCGCCGACGAACAGCGCCGCCAGCAACAGGCCCGCCCCGCCGCCTTCGAGGTGAAGGGCCGCGCCGAGATCGCGGAGATCGATTTCACCCTCTCCGGCACCGCCGACCGGATCGACATCGACGACCGCGGGCTGGGGCATATCTACGACTACAAGACTGGCGCGCCGCCCTCGAAGGAGGCCCAGACCTACTTCGACAAGCAGCTGCTGCTGGAGGCCGCCATGCTGGATCGCGGCGCCTTCGAGAACCTGACCCCGCGACAGGTGGAGCGTGCGGCCTTCATCGGGCTCGGCTCCAAGGCGGGCGAACTGGCCGCGCCGCTGGAGGAAGAAACACCCGAGAAGGTCTGGGAGGAATTCGTCACCCTGATCACCGCCTATGCGCAGCCCGATCAGCATTACACCTCGCGCCGGGCGATGTTCCGGGCCGAGGACGTGGGCGATTACGACCAGCTGGCCCGCTTCGGCGAATGGGACGCCACCAGCGACCCCAAGAAGGAGGTGCTGGAATGAAGCGCGACGCCGCCAGCGAACGGCAGGTACAGGCCGCCGCCCCGCACCGCTCCACATGGCTCTCTGCCAACGCCGGATCCGGCAAGACCCGGGTGCTGACAGACCGGGTGGCGCGCCTGCTGCTGGACGGGGTGCGCCCGCAGCACATCCTCTGCCTGACCTACACCAAGGCCGCCGCCAGCGAGATGCAGAACCGCCTGTTCCGCCGCCTTGGCGAATGGGCCATGCTGCCCGACGACAGGCTGCGCGGACAGCTCGCCTCGCTGGGCCACGAGGGCGCGGTGGAGGACGAGGTGCTGCGCACCGCGCGGCGTCTCTTCGCTGGCGCGATCGAGACCCCGGGCGGGCTGAAAATCCAGACCATCCACTCCTTCTGCGCGGGCGTGCTGCGCCGTTTCCCGCTGGAGGCCGGCGTCTCGCCCCAGTTCACCGAGATGGAGGACCGCGCCGCCGAGCTGCTGCGCGCCGATATCGTCGAACGCATGGCCGCCGGCCCGCAGGAAGCGCTGCTGCGCCGGGTCGCGGCGCATTTCTCGGGCCAGACGCTGGACCAGCTGACCGCCGCCGTGGCCGGGCAGGGGCACGCCATGGCCTTCGGCCTCGACGAGGCCAAGCTGGCCGAGGTGCTGGACCTGCCGAAAGGATACGATGCCGCACGGTTGCAGGGGGATGTCTTCCTCGGCGGCGAGGCCGACCTGCTGGCCCGCGTCCGCGAGGTGATCGCAGGCGGCAGCGCCACGGACGTCAAGAACGCCGCCCGGCTCACCGGGCTGAGCATGGACCTCTCGGCCCTGCCGGAGCTGGAGGGCATCTTCCTCACCGGCGGATCCGCCAAGGAGCCCTTCACCGCCAAGATCGGCAGCTTCCCGACCAAGAAGATGCAGGTCGCCCTCGGCGCTGATCTGCCCGCGCTCGAAGACCTCATGCGCCGGGTCGAAAGCGCCCGCGACCGCCGCCTTGCCCTCGTCGCGGCCGAGCGGACCCGCGCGCTCTATGCCTTCGCCGCGGCCTTCCTGCCAGAATACGAGCGCGCCAAGCAGCTGCGCGGCTGGCTCGACTTCGATGACCTGATCCTGCGGACCCGCGATCTGCTGACGGATCCGGCGGTGGCGGCCTGGGTGCTCTTCCGCCTCGACGGCGGGATCGATCATATCCTCGTGGACGAGGCGCAGGACACCAGCCCGACGCAATGGGACGTGATCCAGACGCTCGCGCGGGAATTCACATCGGGCGAGGGCGCGCGCGCCGACAAGACCCGCACGATTTTCGTGGTGGGCGACAAGAAGCAGTCGATCTACTCCTTCCAGGGCGCCGACCCGCGGGAGTTCGACCGGATGCGCGCCGATTTCGCGGAAAGGCTGGCGCGGACGGAAACGCCGCTGCAGCAGCTCGAACTGGCGCACAGCTTCCGCTCGTCCCCCGCTGTTCTGACGCTGGTGGATACGGTCTTCGAGGGCCGGGTCGAGGCGGGCTTCACGCCCGAGCAACGCCACATCGCCTTCAAGTCCGAGATGCCCGGCCGGGTCGACCTCTGGCCGCTGGTGGACAAGGTCGACGACAAGGACGAACGCGACTGGTTCGATCCCGTCGATCAGCTGGGACAGAACCATCACGACGTGGTGCTGGCCCGCCGCGTGGCCCAGCAGATCAAGCGGATGATCGAGGCCAAGACCCCGATGCCGAGGGAAATTGGCCATACGGGCACGTATGAAGGCCGCCCGGTGGAGCCCGGCGATTTCCTGATCCTCGTGCGCCGCCGCGCCACGATCTTCAACGAGATCATCCGCGCCTGCAAGGAAGCGGGCCTGCCGATCGCGGGCGCCGACCGGCTGAAGGTGGGCGCGGAACTGGCCGTGCGCGACCTTGCGGCGCTGCTCAACTTCCTCGCCGCGCCGGAGGATGACCTCTCGCTCGCCACCGCGCTGAAATCGCCGCTCTTCGGCTGGGACGAACAGGCGCTCTTCGACCTCGCCCACAAGCGGACGCACCGCCACCTCTGGCCCGCCCTGCGGGAGCGCGCGGCGGAGTATCCCGCCACCATGGCCATGCTGAACGACCTGCGCGGCCAGACCGATTTCCTGCGGCCCTACGATCTGATCGAACGCATCCTCACCCGCCACGACGGACGGCGGAAGCTGCTGGCGCGTCTGGGGGAAGAGGCCGAGGACGGGATCGATGCGCTGCTGGATCAGGCGCTGTCCTACGAACGCTCCGCCGTGCCCAGCCTGACGGGCTTCCTCGTCTGGATGGAAACCGACGAGCTGGAGATCAAGCGCCAGCTCGACAGCGCAGGCAACCGGATCCGCGTGATGACGGTGCATGGCTCCAAGGGGCTGGAGGCGCCGATCGTGATCCTGCCCGACACCGGCGTGCGCCGTGACAAGGGGCCAGGGCTGATGATGCGGCAGGGCGAGCAGCGGCTCTGGTCCCTGCCCGCGGCCGAGATGCCCGCCCCAATGCGCGCCATGCGCGAGGCCGTGCTGGAGGCCGAGCGGCAGGAGCAGGACCGCCTGCTCTACGTCGCGCTGACCCGGGCCGAGGTCTGGCTGATCGCCGCCGCCGCGGGTGATCTGGGCAAGTCCGGCGACACCTGGTACGACCGGATCGGCGCAGGGCTTCAGGCGCTCGACGCGCAGCCGCTGGAGGCCCCCGGTGGGGCTGGCCTGCGGCTGGAGCGGGGTGACTGGGCCTCGCTCGTGGCCGGTGAGCGCGAGGTCCGCACAGTCGAAACCCTCGACCTGCCCGCGCATTTCACGACGCCCGCCGCCGCACCTGTCCGGCCTTTGGGCACGATCAGTCCTTCGGAGCTTGGCGGCGCCAAGGCGCTCCCCGGCGAGGCGGGCCTCGACGAGGAGGCCGCGAAACGTCGCGGCCGTCAAGTCCACCTGCTGCTGGAACATCTCGCCGGCACCGAGGAAGCGACCTGGACCGACGCCACCGCCCGCCTGCTGGCCTCCGGCCCCGACGCCGCGGGCGAGGCGGAACGTGTGCTGCTTCTGGGCGAGGCACAACGCGTCCTGACCGCCCCGGCGCTGCAACCGCTCTTCGCGAAGGAGGCCCTCGTCGAGGTCCCGATCACCGCCCATCTGTCCGAGATCGACGCCCGCATCCACGGCATCATCGACCGGCTGATTGTGACCGACGGCCATGTCCTTGCCGTGGATTTCAAGACCAACGCCTCGGTCCCCGACAGCGTGGCACAGGTTCCCGACGGGCTGCTGCGCCAGATGGGCGCCTATGCGGCGGCCCTTGCGCAGGTCTTCCCGGGGCGCGAGATCGACACCGCGCTGCTCTGGACCCGCAACGCCACCCTCATGCGTCTGCCGCAAGATCTTGTGGCCCGTGCACTTGTGCACGCAGGCCCTGCCTTGACGGCAGAGAGGGGCGACCTTACGTTCTGAGCCAAGTTTTAAACTTCCTGTAACCCGGAGAAGATCAATGGCAACCGTTGCCGTGACGGACGATACGTTCGAAGCCGAAGTGAAGAATTCCGACGTGCCCGTGGTCGTGGACTTCTGGGCCGAATGGTGCGGCCCCTGCAAGCAGATCGGCCCGGCTCTCGAAGAGCTGTCCGAGGAATTCGGCGACAAGATCAAGATCGCCAAGGTCGACGTCGACCAGAACCCGAATTCGCCCATGGCGCTCGGCGTGCGCGGCATCCCCGCGCTCTTCATCTTCAAGAACGGCGAAGTGGTCTCGAACCGCGCCGGCGCCGCCCCCAAGGCCGCGCTGCAAAGCTGGATCGAAGACTCGATCTAAGGCTTCGCCCTGAGATACCTACGGAAAGGCGCCCCCACCCGGGCGCCTTTTCTGCTTTCAGCTTTCCGAAAATACTCCAGTGGAATTGGCCCCGGCGCGATCCCGTTCAGGACAAACCGATCCCGGAGAGGGCAGGGCTCACAATAGCAAGCCGCAGCGCGTGAGGGCGTCACGGATCCGTGCCTCGGCATCCTCATGCCCCGCGTTCACCGACATGCGCTGCCAGTACCACCAGAGGTATCCGGCAAAATCCGGCGCGTGCTCCGCAACCCTGTCGAAGGCGGAAAGGTTACCGGGCGTGGCCGTGAGCATCACATGGTGGAAGTCGATCTGCCCGAAGAGGATCGCCGGTTTACGAAAGAACATCGCATCGAAGGCGACCGAGGAATTCATCGTCACCACATAGGCACAGCGGGTGAGGGCCTCCTCCATCCCGCCGATCCCGACTGTCAGGCGCGGATACAGGGCCGCCAGGGCGTCCAGCGCCGCAAGCTCTTGCGACGTATAGGTTTCTTTCGGGTGCAGACGGGCCTCCACACGCCGCTTCGGATCGGCGGACAAGGTGGCCTCGATCATCTGGAGCGGGGTGCAGGACTGGAAACTGCGCTGCTCCAACAGGCGGCCCTGAAGCGGGATGTAGACCATGTCCTGCTGACGTGCCGCCCCGGGCGCATCGCCAAAGAGACGCCGGGCCCAGCGGCGGTGGAAACCATCGGCCTCGCGGCGAGGGACTTCCCCGGACGGGAAGGGCGTGCGGGCCACGTGCCAGTCCCAGCGACGGTCCGTCGTCTCGATCGCCCAGAAGGGATAGTGATAGGCGCGACGTACCGTCAGGGCACGGGCGTGTGTCGGGGCCTCCATGTGGAAGAGCGCCCAGCCGTCGCGCAGCGGCGCCTCCAGCCGTGCGGCGGCCCCGGTCGCGCGGAGGCTGACCGCATAGCCGGCCTCTTCCAGAACCCCTTGAAGACGCGCGAAAAAGTTATGCTCCCCCGCGGCCACGGAGGGGCGCAGATCGTCGTCGAGGTAGAAGGTGATCTGCCGCGTCCCGCTCATGGGGCGACGCTAGCCGCGCAGGGCGCGTGGAACAAGCGCCACGACCCGCCCGCGATGGCCGCTTCCCGCCGCCACCCTTGCAGCGCAGGGTCAGAGCCCGCATATACCCCCCTGACAGAGACGGAGTTTGACATGGCAGAGCGCGACAGCGGCTTTCCCAACTGGCACGGCACAACGATCATCGGCGTCCGCAAGGGCGGCGAAGTGGTGATTGCCGGCGACGGGCAGGTCTCGATGGGCAACACGGTGATGAAGGGGACGGCCCGCAAGGTGCGCCGCCTCTCGCCCGGCGGATACGACGTGGTGGCGGGCTTTGCCGGCTCCACCGCCGATGCCTTCACCCTGCTGGAACGGCTGGAAGCGAAGCTGGAACAGACCCCCGGCCAGCTGGCCCGCGCCAGCGTGGAACTGGCCAAGGACTGGCGCACGGACAAGTACCTGCAGAAGCTGGAGGCGATGCTCATCGTCTCGGACGGTAAGGACATCTTCGTGATCACCGGCGCGGGCGACGTGCTGGAGCCGGAACATGACGTGGCCGCCATCGGCTCGGGCGGGAACTATGCGCTCGCCGCCGCGCGCGGCATGATGGACAGCGCACATTCCGCCGAGGACGTGGCCCGCCGCGCCATGGCGATCGCTGCTGACATCTGCGTCTTCACCAATGGAAATCTGACGGTGGAAAAGATCGGCGGCTAAGAATTTTCGAAAATTCTTGGCAAAATTCTTCGAAGAATTTTGCCCGCCTGTATCTGCCGACATCCCCAAGTATTGAGGACCCCCTCATGAGTGACCTGACCCCCCGCGAGATCGTGAGCGAGCTGGATCGCTTCATCATTGGCCAGAAGGACGCCAAGCGCGCCGTGGCCGTGGCGCTGCGCAATCGCTGGCGCCGCAAGCAGCTGCCGGATGACCTGAAGGACGAGGTCTATCCCAAGAATATCTTGATGATCGGCCCGACCGGCGTCGGCAAGACCGAGATCAGCCGCCGCCTGGCCAAACTGGCGCGCGCGCCCTTCATCAAGGTCGAGGCGACCAAGTTCACCGAAGTGGGCTATGTCGGCCGCGACGTGGAGCAGATCATCCGCGATCTCGTGGACAGCGCCATCGCCCAGACCCGCGAGTGGATGCGCGAAGACGTGAAGGCCAATGCCCACAAGGCGGCCGAGGACCGCGTGATCGAGGCCATCGCCGGCACCGACGCCCGCGACGGCACGCGCGAGATGTTCCGCAAGAAGCTCCGCTCCGGCGAGCTGGACGAGACCGAGATCGAGCTGGAGGTGGCCGACACCGGCAACCCGATGTCGATGTTCGAGGTCCCCGGCCAGCCCGGCGCGGGCCAGATGGGCATGATGAACCTCGGCGATATCTTCGGGAAGGCCTTCGGCGGGCGCAAGGTGAAGCGCAAGATGAAGGTTTCCGAGAGCTACGAGGTGCTGATCGGCGAAGAGGCCGACAAGCTGCTGGACGACGAGACCGTGAACCGCGCCGCGCTGGAAGCGGTGGAGCAGAACGGCATCGTCTTCCTCGACGAGATCGACAAGGTCTGCGCCCGGTCGGACGCGCGCGGCGGCGACGTCTCCCGCGAGGGCGTGCAGCGCGACCTGCTGCCGCTGATCGAGGGCACGACCGTTTCGACGAAATACGGGCCCGTGAAGACCGATCACATCCTCTTCATCGCCTCGGGCGCCTTCCACATCGCCAAGCCGTCGGACCTGCTGCCCGAGCTTCAGGGCCGCCTGCCGATCCGGGTGGAGCTGCGCGCGCTGACCGAGGAAGACTTCGTCCGCATCCTGACCGAGACGGACAACGCCCTGACGTTGCAGTATTCCGCGCTGATGAAGACCGAGGAGGTCGAGGTGAGTTTCACCGAGGGCGGTATCCTCGCCATGGCGAAACTGGCCGCAGAGGTGAACCAGTCGGTCGAGAACATCGGCGCCCGGCGGCTCTACACGATCATCGAGAAGGTCTTCGAGGAGCTGAGCTTCACCGCGCCCGACCGGGCCGGAGACAAGATCGAGGTGACGGCCGAGTTCGTCGAGGAAAACGTGGGCAAGCTGGCCCATTCCGCGGACCTCAGCCGCTACGTCCTGTAACGCACCGTCGCGGCCCCGGAAACTGGCGCCGCAGTGCACCGCTTGCTAGCAAGGGGCATCCTGTCGGGTGCCCCTTTTTGCGGTTATGGTTGCGATGCGTTTCCTTGTCCTGCTCTTCCTTCTGCTGCTGACGGCCTGTGCCGACCGGAATGTCACGCAGGTCTTCCCCACGGCGGGCGGAGAGGTGGAGCGGATGCTGGTTCAGACCAACCGGGCGATCGGGGCGGACGGCGTCCCGGGCTGGGGCCGGGACATGGCGGACCACTTCCTGCAGGTCGGCGTCTCCGTTCCCCCCGACCGGGCGGTGGGCTCCTTCCCGATCAGCTATCTCCACCCCGATCCGCAGCATGACTTCGTGCTTCAGCAGGTGGCGCAGGTCGAGGACCGCACCGCCTTCCTGGCCGAGATGCGGCACCGGCTGGCCGCCCTCCCGCGTGGCGGACGGGAACTGGTGATCTTCGTCCATGGCTACAACACGAGCTTTGCCGACGGTGTGTTCCGCATGGCGCAGGTCCAGCGGGATTTTGGGCTGGAGGCGGTGTCCGTCGCCTTCTCCTGGCCCACGGCCGCGCGGACGCTGGGATACAGCCATGATCGTGAAAGCATGCTCTATTCGCGGGATTCGCTGGAGAGGCTGATCCGGGATGCCGGGGCCTCGGGCGCGGATACGGTTCTGCTGGTGGGGCATTCCATGGGCGCGATGTTGATCATGGAAACCCTGCGCCAGATGGCGATTGCCGAGCCGGGCCTGCCTGCGCGCCTTGTGGATGGGGTTGTCCTGATGGCGCCCGACATCGACGTGGACGTGTTCAACGATCAGGCCCGGCGGATCGACCCACTGCCACAGCCTTTCTACATTTTCACCTCCGCCCGCGACAGCGCGCTGCGGGTGTCGGGGCAGATCAACGTGGAAAGCACCCGCCTGGGGATGCTGGAAGACCCGGCCCGGGTGGCAGATCAGCCGGTGACGCTGGTGGATGTGACGAATTTCCCGACGACCCTGCGGGACAGCCACCTTGTGGCGATCTCTTCCCCGGCGCTGATCCAACTGCTGGCCAATCGCAGGCAGCTGGAGGAGACCTTCCGCGGGACCGCCGCCGGAAACACGCTGCCCGAAGCCTTCGACAGCGTGCGCCGGGCCACGCGGCTGGTGCTCTCCCCGATCACGCCCTGAGGCGATCAGCCCCGGTTCTTGCGTAGGTAGACGTAGTAGGCCCCGCCGCCGCCGTGCTTGAGGTGCGCCTCGCTCACCTGCATCACGAGCGCCGAAAGCGGGGGCATCTGCAGCCAGTGCGGCACCTGATGGCGCAGCACGCCGCGCGGCACCGGGATCGGGCCATCCTCGTCGCGGTCCTTGCCCTTGCCGGTGATCACCAGCACCAGCCGCCGCCCCTCGTGGTGCGAGCGCAGGATAAAGCCGATCAGCGCCGGATGGGCGCGGGCCATGGTCATGCCGTGCAGGTCGATGCGCGCCTCGGGCAGCATCTTGCCGCGCTTCAGCTTGGTATGGGCCTTGCGGTCCATCTGCACCGCCGCGCGGCCCAGCAGGTCGGGCAGGGCGGGCAGCAGATCATGGGACGGCCCCGTGGCCGAGGACTTCTGCCCCAGCCGGAACGGCTTCAGCCCGGGCTGGGCCACGGGCTGCGGGTCTGGACGTTTCGGGGCGGGCGTCTTGCCCTCGACCTTGGGCGGCTTGGCCTCGGGGTGCATCCTCTCGGTCGATCGGGCCACCCGCTGCCACAGTTCCAGATCCTCTTCGCGCAGGCGTCGCTTCTTCATTCGGCCCCCAGCGGCAGCATGGCATAGGCGCGCTGGATCGGCAGCAGGGCGATCACCCGCCCGCCATCGCGCATCCGCCCAGCCTCGCGCCCGGCGGCATCACCGGTGCCCATGAAGATATCCGCCCGCTGCGGCCCCTTGATGGCCGATCCGGTGTCCTGCGCGATCATCAGCCGGTGCATCGGGATCGCGCCCTCCTTCTCGATCCAGACCGGCGCGCCAAGTGGCACGTAGCGGGGATCGACGGCGATGGACCGCCCCTTGGTGATCGACCGGTTCATCGCGCCGAGCGGCCCGAACTCGGGCGGGACCTCGTTCACCTCGCGGAAGAAGACGTAGGAGGGGTTGTGGCGCAGCAGCTCCTGCCCGTCCTCTGGATTGCGGCGCACCCAGTTCTTGATCACCTGCGCCGAGACCTGATGCGGCTGGTAGACGCCGCGGCGCACAAGCTCTTGCCCGATGGAGCGGTAGTCATGGCCATTCGCCCCGGAATAGCCAACGCGGATATAGTCCCCATCCGGCAGGTGAATCCGCCCAGATCCCTGAATTTGCAGGAAGAACAGCTCAACCGGGTCATCGACCCAGGCGATCTCCAGCCCGCGCCCGGCAAGGGCGGTGTCGCTTTCGATCTCGGCCCGGGACAGCCAGCGTTCGGTCGCGCGGGCCTCGGGCGGCATACGATAGACGGGATAGCGGAAGCGCGCGTCGGGCGCGCGGGCGCCTTCAAGCTCGGGCTCGAAGTAGCCGGTGAAAAGCGCGGACGTGTCCTCGTCGCGGATCAGCACCGGCACGAAGAACAGCTCGAAGAAGGTCTTGGCATTGTCCTGCTGGACCGAGGCGAGGGCGCAGAGCGCGCGCCAATCGGGATCGTCCATGTCTCCGCAGGTGGAGAGGAAGACCTGCATCGCGGTCTGGTGGTCGTCGTCCTCCCAGCCGTCAAGCTGGGAGAAGTCGAGGATCGAGGTGACGACATCCGCGGCCGCCGGAAGAGTGAATGCCCCCGTCATGGCCAGCCCCGTTGTGACCGATGCCAGCCAGGCCCGGATCATTCGCCCGTCGCGACCAGATGCCAGTTCGGATCGTCGTTGCCCATGGTGCGGGCAAAGGTCCAGGCGTCCCGCTGGGTCTTCACCTCGCCGGGTGTGCCCTCGATCACCTCGCCGCCATTGTCGCGCACGACAGAGGTCAGCTGACCGACGAAACGCACGGTGAGTTCGGCAAGACGGCTGTTGGGATCGAATTCCGCGTCCACCAGTTGCATCTCGCGCACGCCGACGAATTCGGCCTCGATGCTCAGCCCCTGCGCTTCGCGGGCGGTCACCACCTCGGCAAAGCTGTCATAGACCTCGGGGGCGAGGAACGGCTTGATCTCGGCGAGATCACCACGCTCGAAGCCCATCAGGATCATCTCATAGGCGCCACGGGCGCCGCCAAGGAACTCGTTCACCGAGAAGGAGGGTTCCACCTGCTTCATCTGGGCGAGGGCCGCGGCCGCCGGGCTGTTTTCGGGAACGTGATCGGTGATGTCCAGATCCGGGCCGCCCTCGATCACCTCGAACTTGCGTTCGGGCGTCGGGCCGGTCGCCTCGCCACGGGGTGCCGGTGGCTTCTCGAAGCCTTCGCGTGTTCCGAGGACGGAGCGCAGACGAAGGATCAGGAAAACGGCAATGCCGGCCAGCACGAGCAGCTGAAGGATGGGCGAGTTCATCAAATCCTCTTTCAGGTCCAACCATGGTAACGCTTGGGTTCCGTCCCTATGTAGGTGCTGTGCGCGGCCACGTCTACCGCGCCAGACCCAGAGGAGAGGCAAGATATGTGGCTTTTGATCGCCTTCATCGCGGTTCCGATGATCGAGATCGCACTTTTCATCCAGGTTGGCGGGCTGATCGGCCTTGGCTGGACGCTGGCGATCGTGCTGGGAACGGCTCTTCTGGGCAGCTACCTGATGCGCTCTCAGGGGGCGCAGGCGATGGAAAAGATCAAGCGGTCGTTCAATGAAATGACCGATCCGACGGCCCCGCTGGCCGAGGGGGCGATGATCCTCTTTGCCGGTGTCCTGCTTCTGACCCCGGGTTTCTTCACCGACACGGTCGGCCTTCTGCTGTTGATGCCCCCCGTCCGGCACAGCGTCTTCAGGACGCTGCGTCGTCACGTGAAGGTGCAGAGTTTCTCGTCCTTCAACTCCGGCTTCAGCACCGGTCCCGCGCAATCGCCCCGTCGCGGCCCGATGGGTGGCGATGTGATCGACGGGGAGTATACTGAGGTCGACCCCGAGGATTTCGGGGACAAGGAGCTGCCGAAGAAGCCGACCCATCGGCCCTCGGCCTGGACGAAACATTAAGACCGCCGTCGCCGGAGTGCAGCCTGCGCCCCGGCGTCGCAATCACGCATTGAGCACAAAGCATTGAGCGACCTGTTCCGACTTGTTAGGAACGTTGCGACCTAAGCCTTTTGGAGAACGAAAATGGCCGAGACCGGCACCGACGCACCGCAGCCCGAACAACAGCCGCAAGTGCGGATGAACATCCTGTCGCAGTACATCAAGGATCTCTCCTTCGAGAACATCCTGGCCCGCAAGCCCGCTGACGGCAACGTCCAGCCCGACGTGAAGATCCAGGTCGGCCTCGACGCCAACCGCCGCGCGTCCGGCGAAAACCACTACGAAGTGGTGATCAAGGCCAAGGTGACCTCGAACGCCAAGGACACCGATCAGCCGCTCTTCCTGCTGGAAGTGGAATATGCCGGTGTCTTCCTGATCGACGGCATCCCGCAGGAGCAGCTGCACCCGTTCCTGATGATCGAATGCCCGCGCATGCTGTTCCCGTTCCTGCGCCGCATCGTCTCCGACGTGACGCGCGATGGTGGCTTCCCGCCGCTGAACCTCGACACGATCGACTTCGTGCAGCTCTACCGCCAGGAAATCCAGCGCCGCGCGCAGGAACAGCAGGCGGCCGCACAGCCGAACTGATGTCTCGATCCTGCCGGTCTGCGGCAGGTCGACAGGGCGGGGCCATGTGCCCCGCCTTTTCTATTGCGGATGGCGGGGGCCAAGGCCCCGTTTCAGGGCAGAGGGGCTTCAGCCCCGGTGCCAGACAAAGGGGCCGCAGCCCCGTTCGCCGATGGTCGGGGCCTCAGCCCCGTTTCCAGACGGCAGCCTCGCCCAGTTTCTCCACGAAGGTCGCATGGGCGGTGGCCTCTGCCTCGGTGATCCGGCCGGGCAGGGGGGTCGGACGGGGGCGCGGGCGCCAGTCGTCCGCCTCTGCCCCGTCGGCCCCGCCACCGACGTTCAGCGACAGGCCGAAATCCGGCTGCCGCCCGCCGATCAGCTCCAGATAGACCTCGGCGAGGATCTCGGAGTCGAGCAGCGCCCCGTGCAGCGTCCGCGAGGAGTTGTCGATGCCGAAGCGGCGGCAGAGCGCGTCCAGCGTGGCCGGGGCCCCGGGGAACTTCTTGCGCGCCATTTCCAGCGTGTCGATGGCCTGTTCCCACGGCAGTTTCGGCAGGCCCAGCCACCCCAGCTCGGCGTTGAGGAATTTCATGTCGAAGCTGGCGTTGTGGATCACCAGTTTCGCATCGCCCACGAAATCGAGGAAGCCCTGCGCCACATCCTTGAAAAGCGGCTTGTCGGCGAGGAATTCATCCCCCAGCCCGTGCACCTCGAAGGCCTCCAACGGCATGGACCGCTGCGGGTTGATGTAGACGTGGTAGGTGTTGCCCGTGGGCATGTGGTTCAGCAGCTCGACGCCGCCGATCTCGACGATCCGGTCGCCCTGTTCGGGGTTGAAGCCGGTCGTTTCCGTATCCATCACGATTTCACGCATCGGCGCTCTTCCTCCGGATATCCGCCACCACGTCACGGACCTGCGCGCGGGCGTGGTCCAGCGTGTCGGTGACGATCACGTAATCGGCCCGGGCGCGTTTCTCCGCGTCGGGCATCTGCTTGGCCAGAATGGCCCCGAACTGGGTCTCACTCATGGTGCCGCGGGCCATGACCCGCTCGCGCTGAAGCTCCGGCGGCACGCTGACCACGGCCACCGCATCCATCATCCGCTCTGAGCCGCCCTCGTAGAGCAGCGGAATGTCCAGCACCACGATATCCGCCGTGGCTTCCGCAAGGAAAGCCTGCCGGTCGGCCCCGACGAGGGGATGCACGATGGCCTCGATCCGCTTCAGCGCGCCGGGGTCCGCGGCAATCGCGCGTTTCAGCGCGCCACGGTCGATGCCACCCTCAACAACAGCCTCTGGAAAGGCCTCCGCCATGGGCGCCACCGCCGCGCCGCCGGGGGCGTAGAGGCGATGCACCGCCGCATCCGCATCCCAAAGGGCACAGCCCTCGTCCACGAACATCTGCGCCGTCGTGCTCTTGCCCATGCCGATGGAGCCGGTGAGGCCCAGAATGAAGCTCATGCCAGCACCGCGGCCCGCGTTTCCTCATCCACCTGCGGCCGCTGGCCAAACCAGCGTTCGAAGCCGGGCACGCCCTGATGCAACAACATGCCAAGGCCGTCGACCACGGTGCAGCCCACGGCGCGGGCTTCCTTCAGAAGCGCCGTTTCAAGCGGGGCATAGACCAGATCGGTCACCACCATGTCAGGGCGCAGCGCATCCAGCGGCACCCGCAACTCGGCCTGTCCGACCATTCCGAGGGAGGTGGTGTTCACCAACGCACCCGCCTCTTCGATCATGTTGCCGGCCTGCACCCAGTCCACGACGCGCAGGCGTTTGCCGAAATCGTCATAGAGCTTCTCGGCCCGGTTGCGGGTGCGGTTGGAGATCAGGATTTCCGGCACGCCTGCATCCAGCAGCGCGGCCACGACGCCCCGCGCGGCCCCGCCCGCGCCCAGCACGGCCACCGGTGCCTCGGTCGCGTCCCAGCCGGGTGCGCCCTGCTTCAGGTTCTCGATGAATCCGTACCCGTCCGTATTGTCCGCGTGGATCTTGCCATCGGCCCGGAAGGTCAGCGTGTTCGCCGCCCCGATCAGCGCCGCGCGGTCAGTGACCACGTCGGCCAGCGCCAGCGCCTTCTCCTTGTGGGGCACGGTGACGTTGCAGCCGACGAACCCCATCTTCGGCAGCGTGCGCAGCACCTGCTCCAGATCAGAGTGTTCCACGTGGAGCGGCACGTAATGTCCGCTCAGCCCATACCGCTTGAGCCAGAAGCCGTGCAGCTGCGGCGACTTGGAGTGGGCGATCGGGTTCCCGATCACGCCCGCCAGCGGAATGCGGTGCTCGCTCATGTTTCGATCAGTCCTCGCACGGTCAGGTAGTTCAGCAGGTCCAGCAGGGGCAGCCCCAGTATGGCGAAGTATTCACCGTCGATCCGGGAAAACAACCGGATCCCTTCCGCCTCGACCTGATAGGCCCCCACGCAATAGCCGACCTCGGGCCAGTTCCGGTCGAGGTAGCTCTTTATATAGCTGTCGCTCAGGTCCCGCACCCGGAGCCGGACGGTCGAGACGGCGCGCCAGACCGGGCGGTTGTCTTCAAAGATCACGGCGGCGGAATGCAGCATATGCGGCTTGCCGGACAGACGGCGCAGGTGGGCGGCGGCCTCGTCCCGGTCGGCGGGCTTGGAGAGGACCTCGCCCTCGATCTCCAGCACCTGATCCGATCCGATCACCAGTTGCTCAGGCCTGGCCTTCATCGCGACGCGCTGCGCCTTCATCTCTGCCAGGGCATCGGCCAAGTCGCGCGGCTTGGTCCCCTCGGCCAGAAGGGCGGCCTTCAGGGCCTCCTCATCCACCCGCGGCTTCACCACGTCGAAGCTGAGCCCGGCGTTTGTCAGCATTTCCGCCCGGATCGTGGAACCGGAGGCGAGGACGAGCGTTGAAGTCATGTGGATATCCCGGTGGAGGTTTTGCCCTGAACCATGGGCAGACTTTCTGGGGAAAACCGGTCCGACATGCAAGCGGGCGGATCTACACACCTCCATGCACCCTCAATCCTGCCGCTGTCCCGCCGTGGACAGGGATAACTGGTGAACCGGTAAAACTCGGCTTAACCTCGGCCTATCCCCCATTTACCCCCAAGCCGGAAAACCTGTCCTCAGAGAGATTCAGGAAAATTTTACAAATACTTGCGCGAAGAAGTTCACCAAGACTCAGATTAGCTCCACATAGTTATCCACAGACGAGAGTCTTGGGGGATAACTCCGAGGGCAACCGAATAATCCACCGGACTCGGGGATCCCTACTTACATCATCAATCTTTCTTTTCTTTCTTATTTAATTATTAGGGAGGTCCGAGCAGCGAGGCCCCCATGACCGATATCCTGATTTCCCTGTATCCCTGGACCAAGGCGCTTCACATCGTGTCCGTCGTGGCCTGGATGGCCGGGATCTTCTATCTGCCGAGGCTTTTCGTCTATCACGCGGAAAGCGTAGAGCAGGGGAGTGACACGGACGCGCTCTTCAAGATCATGGAACGGCGCCTGCTGAAGGCGATCATGAACCCCGCCAGCATCGCCACGTGGATTTTCGGCCTCATGCTGGTCTTCACGCCCGGGATCGTCGACTGGAGCGCCGTCTGGCCCTACACCAAGGGCGCCTCGATCCTCGCCATGACGTGGTTCCACCACTGGCTCGCGCTGCGCCGCAAGGATTTCGCACGCGGCGAGAACCAGCTCGCAGGGCGCCGCTACCGCATGATGAACGAGCTTCCCACGCTCCTGCTTATCGTGATCGTGTTTTCGGTCGTCCTGCGCTTCTGAGGGGCCTTACAGCGCCATCTCGGCCCCTTCCGGCTTTTTAGATCCCAGCGAATCCGTTGACTCAGCGGGGGGCTGCGCCTATCTGTGGCCCCAAGCCCGTCCGTCCGGACAAGGGATTCCACGATACACATGACCAAACGAACGATCGCGCGCCCGTGCTTCACCGGGCCGATCCGGGATATTCGCATATGACCACCGAACGTCTGAACCTCTCCGACCTGAAGGCAAAGAGCCCCAAGGCGCTTCTTGCCATGGCCGAAGAGCTGGAGATCGAAAACGCCTCGACCATGCGCAAGGGCGAGATGATGTTCTCGATCCTCAAGGAAATGGCCGAGGAAGGCTGGGAGATCGGCGGCGACGGCGTCCTCGAGGTGCTGCAGGACGGTTTCGGCTTCCTGCGCTCGACCGAAGCCAACTATCTGCCGGGTCCCGATGACATCTATGTCTCGCCCGACATGATCCGCCAGTACTCCCTGCGCACCGGGGACACCATCGAGGGCCTCATGAAGGCCCCGCAGGAGACCGAGCGCTACTTCTGCCTGACCACGGTCTCCTCGATCAACTTCGAGGACCCTGAGAAGGCCCGCCACAAGATCGCCTTCGACAACCTGACCCCGCTCTATCCCGATGAGCGGCTGAAGATGGAAATCGAAGACCCTACCATCAAGGACCGCTCCGCCCGGGTCATCGACCTCGTCGCGCCGATCGGGAAGGGGCAGCGTTCGCTCATCGTGGCACCGCCGCGGACCGGTAAGACCGTCCTGCTGCAAAACATCGCCCACTCGATCGAGAAGAACCACCCCGAGTGCTATCTGATCGTCCTGCTGATCGACGAACGTCCCGAAGAGGTGACGGACATGCAGCGTTCCGTGAAGGGTGAGGTGATCTCCTCCACCTTCGACGAACCGGCCACCCGTCACGTCGCCGTCTCCGAGATGGTGATCGAGAAGGCCAAGCGTCTGGTCGAGCATAAACGAGATGTTGTGATCCTTCTCGATTCGATCACAAGACTTGGTCGTGCCTTCAACACTGTGGTGCCGTCCTCGGGTAAGGTGCTTACCGGTGGTGTTGACGCCAACGCCCTGCAGCGCCCCAAGCGCTTCTTTGGTGCCGCACGGAACATCGAAGAGGGCGGTTCGCTCACCATCATCGCCACCGCGCTGATCGATACCGGCTCGCGGATGGACGAGGTGATCTTCGAAGAATTCAAAGGGACGGGTAACTCCGAGATCGTGCTCGACCGCAAGATTGCGGACAAGCGCGTCTACCCGGCGATCGACATCCTCAAGTCCGGCACGCGGAAAGAGGATCTCCTCACCGACAAGGGCGACCTGCAGAAGACCTTCGTCCTGCGCCGTATCCTCAACCCGATGGGCACCACGGATGCGATCGAATTCCTCCTGTCGAAGCTGAAGCAGACCAAGACGAATGGCGAATTCTTCGACTCGATGAACACCTGATCCTGCCATCCGGCACGGAGCACGACAGGGCAGGCGCGGTGATCTCACCGGCCTGTCCGTTTGCTTTCCGGCCCCGGCTTTCCCTGGCGGGTCGCCCGCCGCAGCGCAATTCGGATGTGACACGATGGACACGATCTATGCCCTCGCTTCCGCCCCCGGCAAGGCCGGCGTGGCTGTCATCCGCCTGTCCGGGCCCGAGGCCTGGGCCGCCGGTCGTACGCTTGCCGGCTCTCTGCCTGTTGCGCGCCAGTCTGCCGTCCGCCGCCTGACCTCCGCCGACGGCACCCACCTAGACGAGGCCTTGGTGCTGCCCTTTGCAGAAGGGGCCAGCTTCACCGGCGAAGAATCGTTGGAGCTTCATCTCCACGGGAGCCCCGCGGTCATCGCTGCGGTCCTGCGTGAACTGTCGCTTCAACCGGGTCTTCGACCGGCCGAGGCTGGCGAGTTCACTCGCCGCGCGTTGGAGAACAACCGGCTCGACCTTGCGCAGGTCGAAGGCCTCGCCGATCTCATCGACGCAGAGACCGAGGCACAGCGGCGCCAGGCGCTTCGTGTTCTCTCCGGCGAACTCGGTACCCGCGCCGAAGGCTGGCGCCGAGACCTGATCCGTGCCGCCGCGCTCATCGAGGCGACCATCGACTTTGCCGACGAGGAAGTGCCCGTCGACGTTACCCCTGAGGTGACCGAGCTTCTGACCGGCGTCCGCGACAGCCTCCGTGCCGAGATTGACGGCACCCGCGTGGCGGAACGTATCCGCACCGGCTTCGAGGTTGCCATCGTCGGTGCGCCCAATGTCGGAAAATCCACGCTGCTCAACGCGCTTGCCGGGCGCGAAGCGGCGATCACCTCGGAATACGCCGGCACCACGCGCGACGTGATCGAGGTCCGCATGGACCTTGGCGGTTTGCCCGTGACGCTGCTGGACACCGCGGGCATCCGCGATACCGACGATTACGTCGAAGCCATCGGCGTCGAACGCGCCCGCGAACGGGCCCGGCTGGCGGATCTGCGCGTTTTCCTCCTCGACGGCGATGCGCCTGATCTGGAACCGGAAGGGCAGGACCTCGTCCTGCGGGCCAAGGCCGATCTCCACCCCGATGCCGATAATGCGATCTCCGGCAAGACGGGGCAGGGGATCTCCACCCTTGTGGCCCGCGTGACCGAGATCCTCTCGGCCCGTGCCGCCGGGATTGGCATCGCCACGCGCGAACGCCACCGGATCGCCATGACGCGCGCCATCGCCACCATGGAAGACGCGCAGCTGCGGATCGACATGGGGCCGGATATGGCCGACCTCGCGGCGGAAGAGCTTCGCACCGCTATTCGCGCCCTCGATTCTCTGGTAGGACGCGTGGACGTTGAGAATTTGCTGGATGAAATCTTCTCCAGCTTCTGCATCGGCAAGTAGGAGTGTTTCACGTGAAACATTGGGACTTCGATGTCGTCGTCATCGGCGGCGGTCACGCGGGCAGCGATGCAGCCCACGCAGCGGCGCGCGCCGGGGCACGAACTGCCCTCGTCACGCTCAAGCGAGCCGGTATCGGCGTGATGTCCTGCAACCCGGCGATCGGGGGCCTCGGCAAGGGGCACTTGGTGCGGGAAGTGGACGCGCTGGACGGCGTGATGGGCCGTGTCGCGGACAAGGCGGGTATCCAGTATCGCCTGCTGAACCGCCGCAAGGGCCCCGCGGTGCAGGGGCCGCGCGCCCAGGCAGACCGTAAACTCTACCGCGAAGCCATGCTGGCCGAGATCGAAGCCTGCCCCGGCCTGACCGTGGTCGAGGGCGAAGCCACCGACTTCCTGATGGAAGGGGAGGGCGTGCGCGGCGTCCGCCTCGCCGATGGCAGCGAGTTGAAGGCCGGGGCCGTGGTCCTGACCACTGGTACCTTCCTCCGCGGCGTGATCCACATCGGAGATGTGAACCGCCCCGGCGGTCGTATGGGCGACAAGCCCTCGGTGAAGCTTGCCGAGCGGATTGACAGCTTTGATCTGCCTCTGGGCCGCCTGAAAACCGGCACGCCTCCGCGTCTCGACGGCCGTACGATCAACTGGGATATCCTCGAAAGCCAACCCGGCGACGATGAACCGGTCCTGTTCTCCTTCCTGTCCAAAAGCGTCGCCGTCCGGCAGATCGCCTGCGGGATCACCCACACGAACGAGCGGACGCACGAGATCATCCAGGAGAACCTCGGCCGGTCTGCCATGTATGGCGGCCATATCGAGGGCGTCGGTCCGCGCTATTGCCCGTCCATCGAGGACAAGATCGTGCGGTTTGCGGATAAAACCTCGCATCAGGTCTTCCTCGAACCCGAGGGGCTGGATGACCACACGGTCTATCCCAACGGCATTTCCACCTCGCTGCCGCAGGATGTGCAGGAGGCCTACGTCACCTCGATCCGCGGTCTGGAGAACACGACGATCCTGCAGCCGGGCTATGCGATCGAATATGACTACGTCGATCCCCGCGCGCTGGATACACGGCTGGCCGTGAAGTCCGTCCCGGGGCTGTTCCTCGCTGGGCAGATCAACGGGACCACGGGTTATGAAGAGGCGGCGGCACAAGGCCTTGTGGCTGGCATGAACGCCGCCCGCGAAGTCTTGGGGCAGGAGCCTGCGCTCTTCTCGCGCTCAGATTCCTACATCGGTGTCATGGTGGATGACTTGACCAGCCGTGGCGTGACCGAGCCCTACCGGATGTTTACCTCACGGGCTGAATTCCGTTTGTCCCTGCGGGCGGACAACGCGGACCAGCGCCTGACGCCGCTTGGTCTCAACTGGGGCGTGGTCGGGGAGACCCGTAAAGCGGCCTTCGAGGATAAGATGGAGCGGCTGGAATCCGCGAAGGACCGGATGACCACGGCGACCTATACGCCGCGCGAGGTGTCCGCGCTTGGGCTAAAGGTCAACCAGGACGGTGCACGGCGGAGCCTGTACCAGCTGATGGCCTTCCCGGATATGACCTTCGAGGCGCTTCTCGCGCTCGACCCCGCGCTGGAAACCATCGACGGCGAGACGCGCGAGCAGATCGCCCGTGATGCGCTTTATGCGAACTACATCGAACGGCAGCAGCGCGACGTGGAGGCGATGAAGCGGGATGAACAACAGGAGATCCCCGTGAACTTCGATTTTACCGCGCTTGAGGGGCTCAGTAACGAGCTGAAAGGCAAGCTGACGCGTGCCCGACCTGCGAACCTTGCCCAGGCGGCACGTGTGGATGGGATGACGCCGGCGGCTGTGACGCTCCTTCTGGCGCGTCTGCGTCGCGACAAGCGCGAGAAGTCGGCGTGAGCGGGGCAGGGGAGGCGCTCAATGTTTCACGTGAAACACTGGAGCGGCTGGAAACCTACGCAGAGCTTCTGAAGAAATGGAACCCTCGGATCAACCTCGTGGCCAAATCCACGCTGGATGACCTGTGGAACCGGCACATCCTTGATAGCCTTCAGGTTTACGAGGCGGCTGGCGCGCCCGAGGGGAAATGGGTGGATCTGGGCAGTGGCGGAGGCTTCCCGGGGCTGGTTGTCGCGATCTGTGCGGCGGATCAGCAGCCCGACCTCGATGTGACGTTGATCGAATCCGACCAGCGGAAGGCGGCCTTCCTGCGCTCGGTCCTGCGGGAAACCCATACCCCGGGCCGGGTGCTGGCGCAGCGGATCGAGCAGGCGGAACCGCAACAGGCGGAGTACCTTTCGGCCCGGGCGCTGGCAGATTTGGGGGACCTTCTGGGCTTTGCCGAACGGCACCTCGCACCCGAGGGAATCGCCTATTTCCAGAAAGGCGCGCGCTGGAAGCAGGAAATTTCTGCGGCGGAAACCGCGTGGCGCTTCCACTGGGAGGCCGTGGAGAGTAAGACTAATCCCGGTGCAGCCATCTTGAAAATCAGGGGAATCGCGCGTGTCTGACCTCATCACTTCTACTCAGCCCAAGATCATCGCGATTGCCAATCAGAAGGGCGGGGTCGGGAAGACCACGACCGCGATCAACCTCAGCGCTGCGCTGGTGGAGCAGGGCTGCAACGTGCTTCTCATCGATCTCGACCCGCAGGGGAATGCCTCTACCGGGCTTGGGGTTGAGCTGGAAGAGCGTGAAAATACGACCTATGAGCTGCTGCTGGACGAGGTGGCGCTGGAGGATGTGATCCAGGCGACGGAGATTGACGGGCTGTGCATCGTGCCTGCGACGGTCGATCTGTCTTCCGCGGATATCGAGCTGATCGCGAATGAGAAGCGCAGCTTCCTGCTGCATGACGCGCTGCGCCAGCCTGCGATGGAACGCTATCGCTTCGATTACATCCTGATCGACTGCCCGCCTTCGCTGAACCTGCTGACGGTGAACGCCATGGTCGCCTCGCATTCGGTGCTGGTGCCGCTGCAGTCGGAATTCTTCGCGCTGGAAGGTCTGTCGCAGCTGATGCTGACGATCCGCGAGGTGCGTCAGAGCGCCAACAAGGACCTTCGGATCGAAGGTATTGTGTTGACCATGTATGACGCACGCAACAACTTGTCCCAGCAGGTCGAAAAAGACGCGCGGGATAACCTCGGCGATCTGGTCTTCAGCACCATTATCCCGCGTAACGTGCGTGTCAGCGAGGCGCCGTCCTACGCGATGCCCGTGCTGGATTTCGATACGACCTCGAAAGGGGCGCAGGCTTATCGCCAACTGGCGGAAGAGCTGATGCGGAAGAACGAGCGGGTCGCCGCCTAAAACACCCTGGAAAAGGGCCCACAAGAAGGGGAAGAGCATGAGTGAAGCGAGAAAAGGCCGCGGCCTTGGCCGGGGGCTGTCGGCCCTCATGGCGGATGTACGGACCGAGGAACCGGTCGCAGCGGGGGCAGGGGAGGCCACGCCGCGCCGTCCCGACATGATGGTGCCGGTCGAGCGGGTTCAGCCGAACCCGGATCAGCCGCGTCGCACCTTCACGCCGGATCAGCTGGACGAACTGGCGGAATCGATCCGCGTGCGCGGGATCATCCAGCCGCTGATCGTGCGCGAGAAGGACGGCAATTACGAGATCGTCGCCGGTGAACGCCGCTGGCGCGCTGCGCAGATTGCGCAGCTGCACGAGGTTCCGGTGCTGGTGCGGGACTTCAACGATACGGAAGTTCTGGAAGTCGCGATCATCGAGAACATCCAGCGGGCGGACCTGAACCCGGTGGAAGAGGCCGCGGGCTACCGCGCGCTCATGGATCGTTTCGGCCACACGCAGGAGAAGGTCGCGGAGGCGCTCGGCAAGAGCCGGTCCTACATCGCGAACCTGCTGCGGCTGCTGAACCTGCCGGACGAGATCCTGAACTACCTCAAGGAAGGTCAGCTGTCCGCCGGTCACGCACGGGCGCTGATCACGGCGGAGAACCCGGTGGCGCTGGCGCGTCAGGTGATCCAGCGCGGTCTTTCCGTACGGGAGACTGAGCGTCTGGTGAAACTGGGGCAGGAGCAGAAGCCGAAGGCCGAGAAGAAGCCGCGCAGCCTTGAAAAAGACGCGGACACGCGGGCGCTGGAAGGCGACCTGTCGGCCACGATCGGCATGAAGGTTTCGATCGACCACACCCAGGGCCAGAAGAGCGGCAAGGTGGTGATCAGCTACGACTCGCTCGAAAAGCTTGATGAGCTGTGCAGCCTGCTCAGTTCGGGGCGGTAGGCCGCGTCCAGATGAAAATCAGGACGCCGCAGAGCACAAGCGCCTGAATCAAAAGGATAATTGGCGCGAAACCAAGGGCAAGCGACACGCAGAAGCCAGCAAAGACCGAGATGGTCGTGATTTGCTTGGTTTTCTTGGTCACCGAACCGGTTTCGTGCCAATGATGGATGGGCGGCCCGAAGGTTGGGTGGGTCATCAGCCAGTCGTGCAGCCGTTCGGATGAACGGGCAAAGCAGAAGGCCCCCAGCAGCATGAAGGGGACCGTGGGCATGATGGGAAGTGCCGCGCCGATGAGGCCCAGCAGAACCGCCGTCAGCCCGCAGAGGAACCAGACGGTCCGCATCAGCCGCCCAGGTATTCCGAGATCACAGCGTTGAGCACCAGCCTGCCTTCTTTCGTGGTCTTCAGGCGGGAACCGTCCCGCCGGATCATTCCGATATCAGACAGATATTGCGTTTTCGCTTCCGGCAAAGGGGCCCCGGCGAGAACGTGATAGCGCTCCGGGTCGATGCCTTCGGTGAGGCGCAGGCCCATCATGAGGAATTCCTCGGCCTGATCGAGCGGCTCCAGCGCACGCACCGGGCCGGCGGGCTGGCCGCTTTCGACCAGCTCCAGCCATTTGCCGGGGGCCAGCACCGTCTCGGTCGCATAGCGCGTGCCGTTGAGGGTCAGACGGCCGTGGGCGCCGGGGCCGATACCGATGTAATCGCCGTAGTTCCAGTAGATCAGGTTGTGCCGGCTCTCCGCGCCCGCACGGGCGTGGTTGGAGACCTCGTAGGCGGGCATGCCGGCGGCCTCGGTCAGCTCCTGCGTGATCTCGAACATCTCGGCCCCGCTGTCCTCGTCGGGCAGGCCGCGCAGCTTGCCGCGGTTGTAGCGGTCGCCGAAGGCCGTGCCCTGTTCGATGGTCAGCTGGTAGAGCGAGAGGTGATCGACCGCCATGGAGAGCGCCTCTGACAGTTCCGCACGCCACTGGTCTTTGGTCTGGTCCTGCCGGGCATAGATCAGATCGAAGGAGACGCGGTCAAAGGCGCTGCGGGCGATGTCGAAGGCGGTGCGGGCCTGTGCCACGTCATGGATCCGTCCAAGGCGGCGCAGGTCGTCGTCATTCAGGGCCTGAACGCCGAGGGAGACCCGGTTCACGCCGCCCTGCGCATAGGCACGGAAGCGTCCCGCCTCGACGGATCCGGGGTTCGCCTCCAGCGTCACTTCGATGTCGTTGGTCTGGGGCCAGAGCCGCCGGATCCGCTCAAGGATCGCGGCGACGACCTCGGGCTCCATGAGGGAGGGGGTGCCGCCGCCGAAGAAGACCGACCGCAGGATGCGGTTCGGGGTCAGGGCGGCGCTGCGGTCCAGCTCGCTCAGGTAGGCGTCCAGCCAGCGGCGCTGATCGATGTGCCGCACCACGTGGCTGTTGAAGTCGCAATAGGGGCACTTGGCCTCGCAGAAAGGCCAGTGCAGGTAGAGGCCGAAGCCTCCGTTCTGCCAGTCCTCAGGCAAAGCAGCCCTTCACGAGCTTGTCGAAGGCATCCGCGCGGTGCGAGATCGCGTTCTTCTGCTCGGAGGTCATCTCGGCAAAGGTGATGTCGAAGCCTGCGGGGACGAAGATCGGGTCATAGCCATGCCCGTTCGTGCCACGCATGGGCCAGACCACCTCGCCGGGCATCTTGCCTGCGAAGACCTCGTCATGGCCATCGGGCCAGGCAAGGCAGAGCGTGCAGTTGAAGGCCGCGGTGCGCGGGAAGGGGGCGTTGCGCTCTTCCAGCTTGGTCCAGGTCTTGGTCATCGCCATGACGAAGTCGCGCCCGTCGGGCGTTTCGGCCCAATCGGCGGTGTAGACACCGGGCTGACCGTCGAGACCATCGACCGAAATGCCGCTGTCATCGGAGAGCGCGGGCAGGCCGGTCGCCTTGGCGGCGTAATGCGCCTTGATGCGCGCATTGCCGGCAAAGGTCGTCTCGGTCTCTTCCGGTTCATCCAGGCCGTGATCGGCGGCCGAGGTGACGGTGATCCCGAAGGGGGCGAGGAGCTCGGTGATCTCCTCCAGCTTGCCCTTGTTGTGGCTGGCCAGAACCAGCGCCTTGCCCTCGAACTTACGCATTGGCGGCGGCCTTCTGGATCTCCACCAGCTCGCCCACGCCCTTTTCGGCGAGGTCGAGAAGCTGGTCCATCTGGGTGCGGGAGAAGACAGAGCCTTCCGCCGACATCTGCACTTCGATCAGCCGCTTGGAGCCGGTCATGATGAAGTTGCCATCCACGCCCGCATCGCTGTCCTCGGGGTAGTCGAGGTCCAGCACCGGCTGACCGGCGTAGATGCCGCAGGAAACGGCGGCCACGGGATCGACCAGCGGGTCGGAGACGACGGCGCCGGTCTTCATCAGCTTGTTGACCGCGATGCGCAGCGCAACCCAGCCCCCGGTGATCGAGGCGCAGCGGGTGCCGCCATCGGCCTGGATCACGTCACAGTCGATGGTGATCTGGCGCTCGCCCAGGGCCGAGCGGTCGACACCGGCGCGCAGGGCGCGGCCGATGAGGCGCTGGATCTCGACGGTGCGGCCGCCTTGCTTGCCCATGGCCGCCTCGCGGCGCATCCGCGAGGTGGTGGAGCGGGGCAGCATGCCGTATTCCGCCGTCACCCAGCCCAGACCGGTGCCCTTGATGAAGGGCGGAACCCGGTCTTCCAGCGTCGCGGTGCAGAGCACATGGGTGTCGCCCATCTTGATCAGGCACGACCCTTCGGCGTGTTTCGTGACCCCGGTCTCGATTGAAACCGCGCGCATTTCGCTTAAATCTCGTCCTGACGGTCGCATTGGGCACCCCTTTCGTTTGTGGGCGACATAGTCACGGCCACCTCGTGAACGCAACCCCGATTGACCTTTGGGGCAGGGGCTCTTTAATGGGCGGCCAAGGGCAGGACCTCTACGGATGAGCAACGGAACTTCCATTCTGAACGAACTCAACGACCGCTCGCGGGAGGTCTTCCGCCGGGTGGTCGAGGGCTATCTCGAAAGCGGCGAGCCCGTCGGCTCCCGCAGTCTGACCCGCGTGATGTCCGAGAAGGTCTCCGCCGCGACGGTGCGCAACGTGATGCAGGACCTCGAGTATCTCGGCCTGCTGAACTCGCCCCATGTCTCCGCCGGCCGGGTGCCGACACAGATGGGTCTGCGCATGTTCGTCGATGGCCTGCTGGAAGTCGGCGACCTGCACAGCACCGACCGCGAGATGCTGGACGCCACGCTGGGCGACCGCGGTGATGTGGGCGCGATGCTGGATCGCGTGGGCGCGGCGCTTTCGGGGGCGACCCACGGCGCCTCGCTGGTGCTGGCGCCCAAGCACGAGGCCCCGATCAAGCATATCGAGTTCGTCAGCCTTGCGCCTGACCGGGCACTGGTGGTGCTGGTCTTTGCCGATGGCCACGTGGAGAACCGTCTCTTCACCCCGCCGCCGGGTCAGACGCCGTCCTCCATGCGGCAAGCGGCCAATTTCATGAATGCGCTGATCGAGGGACGGACGCTTTCCGACCTGAAAAGCGTGATGCGCCGCGAGATCGCCGCCCGCCGTCAGGAGATCGACGTGCTGGCGCAGGAGCTGATCGACAGCGGTCTTGCGGTCTGGGACGGCGAGGGCGACAGCTACGAGCGGCTCATCGTCCGGGGCCGCGCGAACCTGCTGGAAGCGGCGGCGGAAGAGGACCTCGATCGCATTCGCAGCCTCTTTGACGACCTCGAGCGCAAGCGGGACATTGCCGAGTTCCTGCAGCTTGCCGAAGAGGGCGACGGGGTGCGGATCTTTATCGGGTCAGAGAACAAACTTTTCTCACTTTCGGGTTCCTCTCTGGTGGTTTCTCCATATATGAACGCTGACCGAAAGATCATTGGTGCGGTGGGAGTCATTGGTCCGACGCGATTGAACTACGGTCGGATCGTACCGATCGTGGACTACACGGCACAGCTTGTAGGTCGGATGATTTCCGACCGGAGTTAGAGGTGAGACATGGCAGAGCCTAAGAAAGACGATTTTCTCGACGATATCGAGGATGCCGAGGCCGAGGCCTATGCCGAGGATATGGCAGAGATTGACGATGACGCCGCAGAGCTTGATGCGCTGCGCGCCGAACGGGACGAGCTGAAGGACCGCTTCATGCGGGCGCTGGCGGACGCGGAAAACGCGCGCAAGCGCGCCGACAAGGACCGGCGCGAGGCCGAGAACTACGGCGGTTCGAAACTGGCGCGCGACATGCTGCCGGTCTACGACAACATGAAGCGCGCACTCGAAGCCGCCGGTGAGCAGACCGAAGCCACCGCCGCGCTGATCGAGGGCGTGGAGCTGACCATGCGCGAGCTGGTCAACGTCTTCCGCAAGCATGGAATCGAGCCGATTTCCCCCGCCGTGGGCGACAAGTTCGATCCGAACCACCACCAGGCGATGTTCGAGGCCCCCGTGCCCGGTACCAAGTCCGGCGAGATCATCCAGGTTGCCGCCGAAGGCTTCATGCTGCACGACCGCCTGCTGCGTCCCGCGCAGGTTGGCGTTTCGTCGAACCCGGGCTGATTGTTCACGGGTCACAGACCCGTCGATGAGAGATGCAAAGAGGCGCCGTGGATTTCCCCGGCGCCTCTTTCTTTGCGTTGTTCCTTGCCGCGAGGGTGGAGGGGGCTGTCTGCCCCCCGGGCCTGCGGCCCGTCCCCCGAGGATATTTTGGAACAGTGGATGTGGGGGTCAGCTCTCGCGGCTGGCGTCCTTGAGCTTGTAGAGCAGGTCCAGCGCCTCGCGCGGGGAGAGGTCGTCGGGCGTGATCGTGGCGAGGAGATCGAGCGCGGGGGAAGGTTTCGGCGCGGCTTTGGCCGCGGGCGGCGGGGCGGCGGCGAAAAGCGGCAGGTCGTCGATCAGCGCCTTGGGCTTGGTGCCGCCTTCGCGTTCGCCCTTTTCCAGCGCGTCGAGGACGGTGCGGGCACGGGCGACGACGCTGTCGGGAAGGCCCGCGAGCTTGGCCACCTGCACCCCGTAGCTGCGATCGGCGGCGCCGCGGCGCACCTCGTGCAGGAAGATCACGTCGCCATCGTATTCCCGCACCGCCACCGTGGCATTGTCCACCTTGCCGAGCTTGCCGGCGAGTTGCGTGAGTTCGTGGTAGTGGGTGGCGAAGAGCGCCCGACAGGCGTTCACGTCATGGAGGTGTTCCAGCGTGGCCCAGGCGATGGAAAGGCCGTCGTAGGTGGCCGTACCGCGGCCGATCTCGTCGAGGATGACGAGGGCACGGTCGTCGGCCTGGTTCAGGATCGCCGCGGTTTCGACCATTTCGACCATGAAGGTCGAGCGGCCGCGGGCGAGGTCGTCGGAGGCACCGACGCGGGAGAAAAGCTGGCTGACGAGGCCGATCTGGGCAGAGCTGGCGGGGACGTGGCTGCCCATCTGCGCAAGCAGCACGATCAGCGCGTTCTGGCGCAGGAAGGTCGACTTACCGGCCATGTTTGGGCCGGTGAGCAGCCAGATCTCGGCTTGATCCCCGCCCGAGAGATCACAATCATTGGCGATGAAGGGCGCGCCCTGCTTGCGCAGGCTTTGTTCCACGACCGGGTGGCGACCACCGTCGATCTTGAGCGCGCGGCTGTCGGTCACATCGGGGCGGCACCAGTTCTCGGCCCGGGACAGGTCTGCGAGCCCGGTGGCGAGGTCGATTTCCGAGAGCGCGCGGGCCGTGCCGCCGATCAGGGGCGCGCTGTCCAGAATCGTCTCTTTCAGCCTGTCATAGAGCCGCTTTTCGACCTCCAGAGCGCGGCCACCGGCGTTCAGGATGCGGGTCTCCATCTCGCTCAGCTCAGGCGTGGTGAAGCGGAGCTGGTTCGCCGTGGTCTGACGGTGCTTGAAGCGCTCGTTCAGCGGCTCGGAGAGCATCTTCTCGGCGTGGGTCGCCGTCACCTCGATGAAGTAGCCCAGCACATTGTTGTGCTTGATCTTGAGCGAGGAGATGCCGGTCTCCTCCGCGTAGCGGGTCTGCATCTGGGCGATGACGCCACGGCCCTCGTCACGCAGCTGGCGGCTGTCGTCGAGATCCGGCTCGAACCCGGGGGCGATGAAGCCGCCGTCGCGGGCGAGGAGCGGGGGCTCTGCCACAAGCGCCTGATCGAGGAGCGAGAGCAGATCGTCATGGCCGGTGAGATCGGCAGCGGCGCGGGCGAGGAGATCGGGCAGATCGCGTCCAGACAGGGTCTGTGCAAGGGTTTCAGCCTGTGTCAGCCCGTTGCGGATGGCGGCAAGGTCGCGCGGGCCGCCCCGGTCGAGGGAGAGCCGCGAGAGGGCGCGGTCGAGGTCCGGCACCTTGCGCAGCGCATCGCGCAGATCCGCCGTCAATCGAGACTGTTCCACGGCGAAATCGACGGCAGTGAGCCGATCCTGCACCGTGGAGAGTACGCGCGAGGGGCTGGAGAGCCGGCGTTCGAGCAGCCGCGCCCCGCCGGCGGTGACCGTCCGGTCGATGGCGGAGAGCAGCGAGCCCGCGCGGCCGCCGCCCAGCGAATGGGTCAGTTCGAGGTTGCGCCGGGTCGCGGCGTCGATCTGCATTGTGCGCTCTTCGGCCTCGCGCACGGGCGGGCGCAGCAGGGGCAGCTTGCCCTTCTGGGTGATCTCCAGCCATTCGACGATCGCGCCCATGGCGGCGACCTCGGGACGGGTGAAGCTGCCGAAGGCCTCCAGCGAGCCGACACCGAAGAGCGAGAGCAGGCGCTTCTCGGCGCCGGTGCTGTCGAAGGCGGCACGGCCCAGCGGGGTCAGGGATGCGCCGGATTCAGAGACTGTTTCAGCGAAATCGGCCTCGTGGCTTTCGCTGATCACCACCTCGGAGGGCATCAGCCGGGCCAGTTCCGGCCCAAGGCGCACCGGCGGCAGGGGCATGACGTGGAAGGCCCCGGTGGAGATATCAACCCAGGCCAGCGCACCTTCGTCCCGCAGCATCGCATAGGCCGCGAGGTAGTTGTGGCGCCGCGCCTCCAGCAGGCTTTCCTCGGTCAGGGTGCCGGGGGTGACGAGGCGGACCACGTCGCGGCGCACCACGGATTTCGAGCCGCGCTTCTTGGCCTCGGACGGGTCTTCCATCTGTTCGCAGACGGCAACGCGGAAGCCCTTGCGGATCAGTGTCAGCAGATAGTTCTCGGCCGCGTGGACGGGCACGCCGCACATGGCGATATCCTCGCCCAGGTGTTTGCCGCGCTTGGTGAGCGCGATATCGAGCGCCTCGGCGGCCGCGACGGCGTCGTCGAAGAACATCTCGTAGAAATCACCCATCCGGTAGAACAGCAGCGCGTTCTGGTACTGCGCCTTGATTTCCAGATATTGCGCCATCATCGGCGTGACAGTTGCGGCCTTGTTCACGGCATCCCCCAAAGTTCCGGCGCCCATCCTATCGACCGTGCACCTGCGGCGAAAGGGGCCGGTTGGCAGCCTGCGTGACGTTGTGTAAGACGCGGCGACCGCAGAAGGGATCCAACATGAGCCGCAACCGTATCACGCGCGAAGACGCACTGGCCTTCCACCTCGAGCCCACGCCGGGCAAGTTCGAGATTTCCGCCACCGTGCCGATGACCACGCAGCGGGACCTGTCGCTGGCCTATTCGCCGGGCGTGGCCGTGCCCTGCGAAGAAATCGCCGAGAACCCCGAGACGGCCTATGATTACACCAACAAGGGCAACCTCGTTGCCGTGATCTCGAACGGGACCGCGGTGCTGGGCCTCGGCAACCTCGGCGCGCTGGCCTCCAAGCCGGTGATGGAGGGCAAGGCGGTGCTCTTCAAGCGCTTCGCCGACGTGAACTCCATCGACATCGAGCTGGATACCACGGACGTCGATGCGATCGTGAACGCGGTCAAGCTGATGGGGCCGACCTTCGGCGGCATCAACCTTGAGGACATCAAGGCGCCCGAGTGTTTCATCATCGAGCAGCGGCTCAAGGAAGAGATGGATATTCCCGTCTTCCACGATGACCAGCACGGCACCGCCGTGATCTGCGCCGCGGGCCTGATCAACGCGCTGCACCTGAGCGGCAAGAAGATCGAGGACGTGAAGATCGTCCTGAACGGGGCAGGGGCGGCGGGCATCGCCTGCATCGAACTGCTCAAGCGGATGGGCGCGAAGAACGAGAACTGCATCGTCTGCGACACCAAGGGCGTCATCTACCAGGGCCGGACCGAGGGGATGAACCAGTGGAAGTCGGCCCATGCGGTAAAGACCGACCTGCGCACGCTGGAAGAGGCGATGAAGGATGCGGATGTCTTCCTCGGCGTGTCGGTCAAGGGTGCGGTGACCCCCGCAATGGTCGAGGCGATGGCCAAGGACCCGGTCATCTTCGCCATGGCGAACCCCGATCCCGAGATCACCCCGGAAGAGGCCCATGCCGTCCGCGAGGATGCCATCGTCGCCACCGGCCGGTCGGACTACCCGAACCAGGTGAACAATGTCCTCGGCTTCCCCTACCTGTTCCGCGGTGCGCTGGACATCCACGCCCGCGCGATCAACGACGAGATGAAGATCGCCTGTGCGCAGGCCTTGGCCGAACTGGCGCGGGAAGACGTGCCGGATGAGGTGGCGATGGCCTATGGCAAGGCGCTGACCTTCGGGCGCGACTACATCATCCCCACGCCCTTCGACCCGCGCCTGATCCACCGCATTCCGCCCGCCGTGGCGCAGGCGGGGATGGAGACCGGGGCCGCGCGGCGCCCGATCGTGGACATGGACGGCTACGAGCTGAGCCTGAAGACCCGGATGGACCCGACGGCGAGCATCCTGCGCTCGATCAACACCCGCGCACGCAACGCGCAGGCGCGGATGATCTTTGCCGAGGGCGACGATCCCCGCGTGCTGCGGGCCGCCGTGCTCTACCAGCGGTCCGGCTTCGGCCATGCGGTCGTCGTGGGCCGCCAGCCCGACGTGGAGGCCAAGCTGAAGGCCGCCGGCATGGCAGATGCCGTGGGCGAGCTGGAGATCGTGAACGCCGCGAACACCGAGCACCTCGAGACCTACAAGGCGTTCCTCTACGAGCGGCTGCAGCGCAAGGGCTTCGACATGATCGACGTCCACCGGCTTGCGGCGCGGGATCGCCATGTCTTTGGCGCGCTGATGCTGGCCCATGGCCATGGCGATGGCCTCGTCACCGGGGCGACGCGGAAGTCGGCCCATGTGATGGAGCTGGTGAACCACGTCTTCGATGCCGATGCGGAACATGGCGCGGTGGGGATCACCGCGCTGCTGCACAAGGGCCGGATCGTGCTGATCGCGGATACGCTGGTGCATGAATGGCCGGACGAGAACGACCTCGCCAATATCGCCACGGCGGCGGCAGGCGTGGCGCGTCATCTGGGGCTGGAGCCGCGGGTGGCCTTCGTCAGCTTCTCGACCTTCGGCTACCCGGTGTCGGAACGGGCCGAGAAGATGCACCTCGCCCCGGAAGTGCTGGACGCACGCGGCGTCGACTTCGAGTACGAAGGCGAGATGACCGTCGACGTGGCGCTCAACACCAAGATCCAGAACAACTATCCGTTTCAGCGCCTGACCGGCCCGGCGAACATCCTCGTGGTGCCCGCGCGGCATTCGGCGTCGATCTCGGTCAAGCTGATGCAGGAAATGGCGGGCGCCACGGTGATCGGCCCGATCCTCGCGGGCGTCGACCAGTCGATCCAGATCTGCTCCACCGGCTCCACCGTGAACGACATCCTGAACATGGCGGTCCTCGCGGCCACCAAGGTCGGCTGACATGGCGGTTTTCAACCTCGGCTCGGTCAATGCGGATCTGTTCTACAGGCTGCCGCATATGCCCGCGCCGGGGGAGACGCTGGCCGCGCTCTCCCATGACCGGGGCCTCGGCGGCAAGGGGGCGAATATGTCGGTCGCCGTCGCCCGTGCGGGCGCGCGGGCGGTGCATATCGGGGCCGTGGGCCCCGATGGTGTCTGGATGCGCGCCCGGCTGGAGGCCTATGGCGTCGATGTGGCCCATCTGGCGCTGCACGAGGGGCCTTCGGGCCATGCGGTGATCTACCTCGATCCCGAGGGCGAGAATTCCATCGTGATCTTCCCCGGCACCAACCGTCAGATCGCGGAAACGGACATGGTGTCGGCGCTGGCCGAGGCAAAGCCCGGCGATATCGCCGTCTTCCAGAACGAGACGAACCTGCAACGCGCCTTTGCCGAAACCGCCCGCGCCAAGGGCCTGACCGTGGCCTATGCGGCGGCCCCGTTCGAGGCGGCGGCGGTGCAGGAGGTGCTCGATCAACTCGACCTCCTGGTGATGAACCGGATCGAGGCAGCGCAGCTGCAGGCCGCCACCGGGCTGGCGCCCGAGAAGCTGCCGGTGGGGCAGGTGGTGATCACGCTGGGGGCCGAGGGCTGCCGCTGGATCGACACGGTTTCAGGGGAAACCCGTGATTTCCCCGCGCCGAAGGTGCGCGTGGTGGATACCACGGGCGCGGGCGATACCTTCACCGGCTACCTGATGGCCGGGCTCGACCGGGGCGACGACATGGCCACGGCGATCACGCTGGCACAGCGCGCCGCCGCGCTGAAGGTGACCCGTGCGGGCACCGCCAATGCCATCCCCACGCGGGACGAGGTGCTGGCCGCGGGCTGACCGCACCCGCGCCGGATCGGGCCCGAAGAGGCCGAAAACCCCAGTAAAAACAGCGCAAAACAATCCTGTATTTCACACTTATGTTATCCGGACAGTTGGTCCGAAACTCCTGACCCTGCGTAACGTGTCTATTGCAGTTCGGGCATTCCGCCCGGGCCCCGGACGATCTGTGCCGGGACCGAAGAGACCCAAGGGAGAGAAGATATGAAGACCATTCTGACGACTGCCGCCGTGCTCATGGCCGCCACCACCGCGATGGCCGATGGCCATTCCTCCATGACGCCGATGGTGAAGGCGATGGACCAGGACGTGTCCAACGGCGTGGTCAGCGCCGAGATGATCACTGCCGGTGAAAATGGCTGGATGGTGGTGCACCGCACCGATGCCGCGATGAAGCCGGGCCCGGTGGTCGGCTATGCCCCGCTGCGCGCCGGTGAAAACCATGATGTGGCCGCCCTGCTGCAGGAAGACGTGGCGTCGGGCGACATGCTGATGCTGATGATCCATTCGGAGGCGGGCGGCGTCACGCCGGGTGTCTTCGAATATACGCTTGGCGCCACGGAGGACGGCCCGATTAAGCCGGACGGCAAGCTCGTCATGGCGACGATCACCGCGAAGTAACCTCCGCACGGTCCCTCGTGTATCCCGACTTGCCGGGGCGGTAGCCGTACCTGCCCCGGCCTTTTAAAACGGTCATGCCTCGGCGCCCTGTCGCCGCTTGGCATTCCAACGTCACCTGCGTAGCCTCGCCCCCGAAAGGGGACCCACATGCAGGAACAGACGACCCATGACGCGGAACACGACCCGCGCAACGATGACCTCAAGTTCTGGCTGAACGGCCGGATCGTCGGCAAGGCCGACGCCGTGGTCAGCATATATGACAGCGGCTTCATGCTGGGCGATGGCATCTGGGAGGGTCTGCGTCTCTACGATGGGCATTGGGCCTTTCTCGACGATCACCTCGACCGGCTGTTCGAGGCGGCGCTGGCGATCGACCTCGACATCGGGATGGACCGCGCCGGTGTGATCGCCGCGCTGGAAGAGACCCGCGTCGCCAACGGAATGCAGACGGATGCCCACGCCCGGCTGATGATCACCCGGGGCACCAAGGTGCGCCCGTTCCAGCATCCCTCGCTCAGCCGCTCCGGCCCGACGGTGGCGATCATCATGGAGCATTCGCGCCCCCGGATGGGCCGCCCGATCCGGCTGGCCACCGTCCCGCATCAGCGCGGCCTGCCCATGACGCAGGATCCCAAGCTGAATTCCCATTCCAAGCTGAACTGCATCCTCGCCTGTATCGCCGCCGAGAAGGCGGGCGCGGACGAGGCGCTGATGCTGGACGTGCATGGCTTCGTGAACACCACCAACGCCTGCAACTTCTTCATCGTGCGCAAGGGCGCGGTTTGGACCTCGACAGGGGATTACTGCATGAACGGGATCACCCGGCAGAAGGTGATCGACCTGTGCCGCGCCAATGATATCCCCGTGTTCGAGAGGAATTACTCCCTCGTCGATACCTATGGCGCGGACGAGGCCTTCCTCACCGGCACCTTCGGCGCCCAGACCCCGGTGAGCGAGATCGACGGCCGCCAGATCGGCACCGGGCAGCTTGGCCCGGTGACGGAGCGGATCCGCGCGCTCTACAAGGACCTCGTGGCGGCGGAGGCGGCGCAATGAAGATCGCCTGCTGGTCCGGGCCGCGGAATATCTCCACCGCGATGATGTACAGCTTTGCCAACCGGGCTGATTGCGGCGCGGTGGATGAGCCCTTCTATGCCGCCTACCTCGCCATGACCGGGCGGGTGCATCCGATGGGCGAGGCGATCCTCGCCTCGCAGCCGACGGATCCGGACGTGGTGATTGCCGAGCTGACAGGGCCCAACCCCGGTCGGCTGCCCCATGTCTATCACAAGCACATGGCGCAGCACATGTTGCCGGGCATTCGCCGGGACTGGTTCACGGGGATGAAGCACATCCTGCTGATCCGGCATCCCGCCCGCGTCGTGGCCTCCTTCTCGGCCAAGTACGAGAACCCGGAACTGGCCGAGATCGGCTTCACCCAGCAGGCGGAGCTCTACGATCAGCTGACGGCCGAGGGCCATGCGCCGGTGGTCCTCGACAGTGCCGATGTGCGCGCGGATCCGGAGGGGACGCTCAGGGCGCTTTGCGAGGCCCTCGGCCTCGACTGGGATCCTGCCATGCTGCACTGGCCCGCGGGCCCCAAGGCCGAGGACGGTGTCTGGGCCGCGCATTGGTACAACGCCGTGCATGGCTCCACCGGCTTTGCCGGGGCGGAGGGGCCGATGCCGGTGCTGGAGGGTGCGGGCAGGACCCTGGCCGAGGCGGCGCTGCCCTCTTACGAGAAACTGACGCCGCTGCGGCTCAGGGCCTGACGCCCCTCAGCCGAGGAGCGACAGAAGCGCGAAGCAGATGCCCGACAGGATCGCGGCGGCGGGCACGGTGATGACCCAGGCCGCGACGATGGTCATAAAATGCGACCGGCGTACCAGCTTGCGCCGCTTGCGCTCCTCCGGGGCGATGACCTTGGGCGGGCGGGTGGCCTGCATCTGGCGGGCGCGCCGTTCGGCGTGCCATTCCCGGAAGAAGCCGACGCCGAAGATACCGCCGACGGCGATGTGGGTCGAACTCACCGGCAGGCCCAGCCAGGAGGCGGCGATGACGGTCACAGCCGCGGACAGCGCCACGCAATAGGCCCGCATCGGGTTCAGCTTGGTGATCTGGTTGCCCACCATTGCGATCAGCTTGGGCCCGAACAGCACGAGGCCAAAGGAAATCCCCAGCGCCCCGATCACCATGACCCAGAGCGGAATGGCGACCTGCCCGGACACCCCGGCGGTCTGCTGGGCATAGACCACGGCGGCCAGCGGCCCCACGGCATTGGCCACGTCGTTCGCCCCGTGGGCGAAGGAGAGCAGCGCGGCAGAGATCACCAGCGGCAGGCGGAAGAGGATCTTCAGCGAGCGGTTCCGGTTCTCCAGCCCCCGCGACTGACGGCGGATCAGCGGCACGGCGGCCAAACCGCAGCCGATGCCGGTGAGGCCGCCAATGGTCAGCGCGCGCGGCATGTCGATATGGATGAGGTGCTTGAGCCCCTTCAACGCCAGATAGGTGGCAAAGGCGGCGGCCATGATCCCGATCAGGACCGGCACCCAGACCCGCGCAGCGGCGATCTTGTCCTCGACGTAGATCACCTTCCACTTGATGAAGGCCAGCATGGCGGCGGCAAAGACGCCCCCCAGCAGCGGCGAGATCACCCAACTGGCGGCGATCGCGCTCATCTGGTGCCAGTCCACGACGGAGAGGCCGGCGGCGGCGATGCCTGCGCCCATGACCCCGCCCACGACGGAGTGGGTGGTGGACACCGGCGCCCCGATCCAGGTGGCGATATTGACCCAAATTGCCGCCGACAGCAGCGCCGACATCATCGCCCAGATGAAATAGGTGCTGTTGGAGAGGCTGGCCGGGTCAATGATCCCCTTGGAGATGGTGGACACCACGTCGCCACCCGCGATCAGCGCGCCCGCGCTTTCAAAGATCGCGGCAATGGCGATTGCGCCCATCATCGGCAGCGCGCCGGCGCCCACGGCTGGGCCCATGTTGTTGGCGACGTCGTTCGCCCCGATGTTCAGGGCCATGTAGGCCCCGAAGGCAGCGGCGATCACCACGACGAGGGATCCCGGCTCGGCCCCGGTCAGGAGCAGCGCGGTCAGCGCCGCCAGCGTCACGAAGACAAGCGAAATCCCCACGCCGACCAGCGGGCGCGAAGTGTAGAGCGTGGCGGCCTCGAGGCGCGTGATCCGGTTCAGGTCCCGGTCAAGCGTCTGCCAGGCGCGAGTCTTGTCGTCAGTGTTGGTCAACGTTCCGTTCCGCGAAGGGGCCCCGTCAGGCGTCGTCAGGCGATCCTGCCCGTCAGTGCCATGCCGGGCACTTCGGAAAGCAGTTTCTTCAGACCCTCTTCGTCCACCCGTGCAGCGGCCACCTCGGGGGTGACCCATTCGCGCTTGCGCTTGCCCGCCTCGGGATAGTCGTCCAGCAGCTTTACCACCTGAATGGCAAAGACGGCGACATCCGTCGGCACGGGAACCCCGCCACGCATCCGCTTTTCATAGCGGTAGGTGCCGATCTTGACCGGCGGCGGACCGGCGGGCTTGATGCCCGCCTCTTCCCAGGCTTCTTCCAGCGCGGTCCCACCGGCGTCGTAGCCGGTCTTGGGCCAGCCCTTGGGCAGGATCCAGCGACCGGTGTCGAGCGACGTGATCAACAGGACTTCACGACCGGCCTTGCCCTCACGATAGCACAACGCCGCGCTTTGAAAGCGGGCGGGGCGCACGAGAAGGGGCGACAGGAAGTTGGTCCAGATATGGTTGATCAAAGGGGTACTCGCATCTGCATACAGGTTTAGAGGGTTTAGCCTTTCAACGTGGGTCGTTTCAATCTCACGTCCAGTTTGGACAGGCAAAAGGGCAGGACTTCGCATCGTCCTGCCCTCGAACCGGGCATATCCCGGTCGCCTTTCGGAAAGGTAAGGGCGGTCTCGGAGAGCCGCCCTTACCTCATGCAGGGATCAGCCTTTGACGCGCTTGTTGCGCACGGCGATCAGTTTCAGGCGCAGGGCGTTCAGGTTGATGAAGCCGGCCGCATCCTTCTGGTCGTAGGCGCCCGCATCTTCTTCGAAGGTCACGTGGGCCTCGGAGTAGAGCGAGTGATCCGACCAGCGGGCCACGGTGCGGGCTGCGCCCTTGAAGAGCATCAGCTTCACGGTGCCGGTGACATGTTCTTGGGTCTTGTCGATCAGCGCCTGCAGGGCCTCACGCTCGGGCGAGTACCAGAAGCCGTTGTAGATCAGCTCGGCATAGCGGGGCATGATCGAGTCCTTCAGGTGGCCTGCGCCGCTGTCGAGGGTGATCTGCTCGATGCCGCGGTGGGCTTCCAGCAGGATCGTGCCGCCGGGGGTCTCGTAGACGCCGCGGGACTTCATGCCGACGAAGCGGTTCTCGACGAAGTCGAGACGGCCGATGCCGTGTTTCTTGCCCAGTTCGTTGAGCTTGGTCAGGATCGTCGCCGGGCTCAGCGCCTCGCCGTTGATGCTGACCGCGTCGCCTTTTTCAAAGCCGACCTCGATGTACTCGGGCTCGTCGGGGGCCTGGGTCACCGGATCGTCGGTGCGCTGGAAGACGTAGTCGGGCGCCATGTCGGCGGGGTTTTCCAGAACCTTGCCCTCGGAGGAGGTGTGCAGCAGGTTCGCATCGACCGAGAAGGGCGCCTCGCCGCGCTTGTCCTTGGCGATCGGGATCTGGTTCTGCTCGGCGAATTCCAGCAGCTTGGTGCGCGAGGTCAGGTCCCATTCGCGCCAGGGCGCGATCACCTTGATGGCGGGGTTCAGCGCGTAGCAGGACAGCTCGAAGCGGACCTGGTCGTTGCCCTTGCCGGTGGCGCCATGGGCCACGGCATCGGCGCCGGTCGCCTCGGCGATTTCCACCAGGCGCTTGGAGATCAGCGGACGCGCGATCGAGGTGCCCAGCAGGTAGAGTCCCTCGTAGACAGCGTTGGCGCGGAACATCGGGAAGACGAAGTCTTTCACGAACTCTTCACGGACATCTTCGATAAAGATGTTCTCGGGCTTGATGCCCAGCAGTTCGGCCTTCTGTCGCGCCGGCTCCAGTTCCTCGCCCTGGCCAAGGTCGGCCGTGAAGGTGACGACTTCACAACCGTATTCGGTCTGAAGCCACTTGAGGATGATGGAGGTGTCGAGGCCACCGGAATAGGCCAGCACGACTTTCTTGGGCGCGGACATGTCTTTTCCCTTGTGAGAAGTTTGCTGCGCGATACCGGGTTTTCCGGTCAGGTACAAGCATGCGGACCCGTCCGGGCCTGCAAATGCTGGCGATTTGGGCGCTGGGCCGCCCCGCGCGGGCGCCGATCTTGCCAAACCTCCCGGCTTGCGCCAGTGAAGAGCCATGGATGACTTTCGACATGCAGCCCGTGAGGCCGCCCACGCCATGCGCGCGGTCTTTCCCGCGACGCCGCTCCAGCGCAACGATCACCTGTCGGCAAAATACGATGCCGACATCTGGCTCAAGCGCGAGGACCTGACCCCGGTGCGCAGCTACAAGCTGCGCGGCGCCTTCAATGCCATGCGCAAGGTTCTGGCGGGCGGCACGCGGCCGGTCTTCGTCTGTGCCAGTGCAGGCAATCACGCGCAGGGCATGGCCTACATGTGCCGTCATTTCGAGGTCCGCGGCATCGTCTTCATGCCGGTGACCACGCCGCAGCAGAAGATCGACAAGACCCGCGTCTTCGGTGGCGAATTCATCGAAATCCGCATGGTCGGAGACTATTTCGACGACACGCTGGCCGAGGCGAAGGCCCATTGCGCCCAGATCGACGGGCACTTCATGGCGCCCTTCGACGATGCCGACGTGATCGAGGGGCAGGCCAGCGTTGCCGCCGAGATCGAGGCCCAGCTGCCCGATCTGGCGGATCGGATCATCCTGCCCGTGGGCGGTGGCGGTCTCTCGGCCGGTATCCGCAGCTACTTTGGTGACCGCCTGGCCCTGACCTTCGTGGAGCCGCTGGGGGGCGCGTCCCTTGCCGCGGCGGTGAAGGCCAATGAGCCGGTGACGCTGAACAAGGTCGACAGTTTCGTGGACGGCGCCGCCGTGGCCCGGATCGGCGCGCTGCCCTTCGAGCGACTCAGGGGCATCCGGATCGAGGACGTGCTGGCCGCGCCCGAGGATCGCGTCTGCACCACGATCCTCGAAATGCTGAACGTCGAGGGTATCGTGCTGGAGCCCGCGGGCGCGCTGGCCGTCGATGCGCTGGCCGATGTGGCCGAGGAGATTCGCGGCAAGCGGGTGATCTGCGTCACCTCCGGCGGCAACTTCGATTTCGAGCGCCTGCCCGAGGTGAAGGAACGCGCCCAGCACTACCGCGGCGTGAAGAAGTACCTGATCCTGCGGCTGCCGCAGCGCCCCGGGGCCCTGCGCGATTTCCTCGACATGCTGGGCCCGCAGGATGACATCGCGCGGTTCGAGTACCTGAAGAAATCGGCGCGCAACTTCGGTTCGGTCCTGATCGGGATCGAGACCAGCGAGGCCGAGAATTTCACCCGGCTCTACGGGCGTCTGGACGCGGCGGGCTTTGCCTATCGCGACATCACCAACGATACGATCCTCGCCGATATCCTGATCTGATCCCTTTGAAGGATCAGGGGGCCGCCCTCACGCGGCGAGCCGCCATTCCCATTCGGCAAGGAAATGATCCCGCGCGGTGCCATAGGCCGCGCGGATCAGGTGCAGGCGCACCTCGCGCGGCCGCCCGGCGGCGGCCATCGTTTCGCCCGACTGGCAGAGCGCCGCGAATTCGGTGAAGCCGAGGTTCAGCGCGGCCCCTTTCAGGAAATGCAGCTGTGCCTCCAGCCCGGGGCCATGCATCAGGGCCTCCAGCGCCTCCTCGACCTCGATGAAGAAGAGGTCCACGACCTCCTGAAAGGCGTCGAGCCCCACATCGTCGCGCAGCTCTGCCGCCTTGGCCCAGTCGATGTCGATCGGCCCGGCCCCGGTGTTGCCCCCTGCGCCGCCTTCGCCGTGTTGCTCCGCTATGCCCTCCGTGCCTCCGCCTGCATTGGCGGGCAGGTGTAGTCCGGAAGGCTTAACAAAATCTGGAATACCCCCGGTTTAGAGACAATTTGAGCCGCCTTGGCGGGTTCACCCGTTCTTAAGCCGCGCGGCCTAGGGCCGGTCTGGCCGGCGTCAGACCGGTCTGGAACATGAGGCAGGCAGTGAGCCTGAACACGCGCGCTGACAATTTGGGCCAGGTGGCCGATCCGCCGGGGCGGGACGTGCTTGTCGTGGATGACAGCCGGTTGCAGCGCCACATCCTTGCGACATCGCTCCGGGGCTGGGGCTATCGCGTGACGGAGGCCTCCGGCGGGGCAGAGGCCCTTGCGATCTGCCGTCATGCGCCGCCCGACCTGATCCTGAGCGACTGGATGATGCCGGGCATGGACGGTCTGGCCTTCTGCCGCGCCTTTCGCGCACTGCCGCTGGAGCGTTACGGTTACTTCATCCTGCTGACCTCTAAGCAGGAAAAGGATCAGGTGGCGCGGGGCCTCGACAGCGGGGCAGATGATTTCCTCACCAAGCCAGTGAACACGGGCGAGCTGCGCGCGCGGATCAGCGCAGGGGAGCGGCTCTTGCGGATGCAGGAGGAGCTGCAGGAGAAGAACCGGCTGATCAAGTCGACGCTGGATGAATTGCAGGTGCTCTATGACTCGCTCGACAGTGATCTGGTCGAGGCGCGCAAGCTGCAGCTCTCGCTGGTGCGCGAGCGGTTCCATGACTTCGGCCCGGCGCAGGTGGCGTTGATGTTGCGGCCCGCCGGGCGGGTTGGCGGGGATCTGGTAGGCTTCTTTCCGGTGGACGGGCAGAAGGTGGGCCTCTTCGCGCTGGATGTTTCGGGGCACGGGATTTCCTCGGCCCTGATGACGGCGCGGCTGGCGGGCTATCTCTCTACAGCGACGCCGGATCAGAACGTGGCGCTTGCACCCCTGCCGGGCGGCGGCTACCGCGCCCGCGCCCCGGACGAGGTGGCAGCGCGGCTCAACCGGCTGATGCTGGAGGAGATGGAAACCGAGCATTATGTGACCCTGTTACTGGGTTTTGCGGATATGACGACCGGCCGGGTGCACATGGTGCAGGCCGGGCATCCGCATCCGCTGGTGCAGCGCCGGTCGGGCCGTGTGGACCGCGTGGGGCAGGGTGGCCTGCCCGTGGGGCTGCTGGCGGAGGCCCGCTACGACAGTTTCGAGGTCCGCCTGCAACCGGGGGACCGGCTGCTGATCCCCTCGGACGGGATCACCGAATGCCCTGATGGGTCTGGTCGCCTGCTGGGGGAGGCCGGGCTGGCGCGGATGCTCAAGGGATTGCGCGGATCGGCCGGGACAGCGGTGCTCGAAAGCCTGCTGTGGATGCTGGGGGAGCACAACGTGCAGCGGGATTTCCCGGACGATGTCTCGGCGGTGCTGCTGGACTACAGCGGCTGATGGAACCGCGCGGGGGCGGCACTGGCCGGAAAATTCGAATTTTCCGGACCGTTTTCTTCGAAGAAAACGGGGCAGGCATCGATGGACGGTGCATCTGCCTTGGGCCACACCGCGTGATGCACGCGGGGAAGAAATCTAAGGAAATTTCTTCCCAAAATTCTTGTTTCAAGAATTTTGGTGCCGGACGGAGAGGGGGCCTGCGTGCCGAGCCGACGGGGAAGCGTCGCCCGCCCACGCAACCGAACAGGCAGGCAGGGTCGCGTCGTCCGAGGGGGTGGCCCTCAGATCTGGCCGAGGACCGAGGCGAGGAGCCCGCGGCTGCCGGGATCGGGCAGCAGAGAGAGCGCCTCTTCGGCCGGCATCCAGACCGCCATATGGCCGTCTTCGGAGGGCGCGTCCAGGCGGCGTACCGGGCGCGCGATGTAGATCGCGCAGACCTTCTCGGCGAAGAGATCGTATTCCGGCATGTAGACGAAGCGGCGGTAGACCCCGGCGCGGCGCGGGGCAGCGATCGACCAGCCGGTCTCCTCGAAGACCTCGCGGTGCAGCGCGTGCAGGGGGCTTTCGCCCGGATCGATCCCGCCGCCGGGAAGCTGGAATTCCGGCTCCGGCTCCATCTGGTGGGTCAGCAGCAGGCTGCCGTCCCGCGGCAGGATAGCATAGGCGCCGGGGCGCAGCTTGTAGGTCCGGTCTGCCCGGGGGGTATCGCCGTAGCGCCGCATCTGGGATCCTCTCATTTTCTTCCTGTCCGGTCTCGCCCCTTGAAACCTGAGCAAATCGGTCATACCTGCGCCGCTTTGTTGCTCCTGCCGCCCCGGCGGGGTAGAGCAGGAACAGGTGCGGAAGGATACCTCATGACCATTGGCAGCAAACTCGCCTGGGACGACACGGTTCTGCCGTTCCAGCTGGACGTTTCCGACATCCGTGGCCGGGTGGCCCGGTTGGACGGGGTGCTGGACGGCATCCTGAAACAGCACGATTACCCGCCGGTTGTCGAGGCGCTGGTTGCGGAAGTCGCCCTGCTGACGGCGCTGATCGGCGAGTCGATCAAGCTGCGCTGGAAATTGCAGCTTCAGGTCCAGTCCGATGGGCCGGTCCGGATGATCGCCACCGATTACTACGCGCCGGCTGAGCCGGGCGAACCGGCGCGGATCCGCGGCTATGCCTCCTTCGATCCGGAGCGGCTGACTGATGGCCGGCCCTTCGATCAGGTCGGCAAGGGCTACTTTGCCATCATGATCGACCAGGGCGAGGGCATGGCCCCCTATCAGGGGATCACCCCGCTGGCCGGCGGTTCGATCGCGGCCTGTGCCGAAGCCTACTTCGCCCAGTCGGAACAGCTTCCGACGCGGTTCTCGCTCATGTTCGGCCAGTCGACCGAGCCGGGTGGCGGTGAACATTGGCGCGGCGGCGGTGTCATGGTGCAGGCGATGCCCAAGGCGTCCCCTTCGGTTTCGGGCGAAGGCGGCTCGGGCGAAGGCGGCCTGCTGCATGCCTCCGATCTGGTGACCGGGGACGAGGAAGAGAACTGGAACCGCGTGAACATGCACCTCAACACGGTTGAGGCGCTGGAACTGGTTGGGCCGCAGGTCTCGCCCTCCGACCTGCTGGTGCGGCTCTTCCACGAGGAGCAGCCGCGCGTCTTCGACGCCCAGCCGGTGCGCTTCGGGTGCAGCTGTTCGGAAGCTAAGGTGCGGCAGTCGCTGTCGATCTACTCGGCCAAGGACATCGAGAAGATGACCACCCCCGAGGGCCGTGTGACCGCGGACTGCCAGTTCTGTGGCGCGCATTACGATCTCGATCCCGCCACCGTGGGCTTCGAGGCCGAGGGCGCCGATACGGAAGAAGGCAACGCAGGTGCCTGACGCCTCTCTCGCCCGACTGCGCGCCGCACTGGGCCGCTCGGGCGCGGAGACGACGGATTTCGACCTGAACCCCGATGTGATCCTGCCGGCGGGCCGCACCTTGCGGCCCGCCGGTGTGCTTGTGGGGATCGAGGACAGCCCCCTCGGCCCGCGCGTCATCCTGACGAAACGCTCCTCCGCGCTGAAGCACCACCCCGGCCAGATCGCCTTTCCGGGGGGCAAGGTGGATAAGGCCGATGCCGATGCCACCGCGGCCGCCCTGCGCGAAGCCCGCGAGGAGATCGCCCTGCCCAGCGAGGCGGTGGAGGTCATCGGGCATCTTCCCTGCCATGAAACGGTAACCGGCTTCGTCATGACACCGGTCGTGGGGCTCGTCACCGCGCCCTTCGTGGAGCGCCCCGAACCGGGCGAAGTGGCCGAGATCTTCCGCGTGCCCCTCGATCACGTCACCGATCCGGCGCGGTTCTCTGTCCAGTGGCGCCGCTGGCGCGGGCAGCGCAGGCTCTATTACACCGTGCCCTACGGGCCCTATTACATCTGGGGCGCCACGGCCCGCATCCTCCATGCGCTCGCGGTGAGGATGTCCGCGTGACACGCGTCACCGGCCCATGGATCACGCGGCAGGAAACGCAGGCCGTGTGCTTGATGCTCACGGCGGCGGGGCATCAGGCCTATTTCGTCGGCGGCTGCGTGCGCAATGCCCTGCTGGGTCAGCCGGTGGATGATATCGACATCTCCACCGATGCCCGACCCGAACGGGTGATGGACCTGGCGGCGCAGGCGGGCCTCAAGGCGGTGCCGACGGGCATTGACCATGGCACGATCACCGTGGTTTCGGGTCACATTCCCCATGAGATCACCACCTTCCGCAAGGACGTGGAGACCGACGGCCGGCGGGCCGTGGTGGCCTTTTCCGACGATCTGCATGACGACGCCCTGCGGCGGGATTTCACGATGAACGCGCTCTATGCCGACGCGCTGGGCGAGGTGACCGATCCGGTCGCGGGGCTGGCGGATCTGACGCGCGGTCACGTCCGCTTCATCGAAGACCCCGACAGGCGTATCCGCGAGGATTACCTGCGCATCCTGCGCTTCTTCCGGTTCTACGCGTGGTATGGCGCGCCCTCGACGGGTGCCGATCCCGATGCGCTGGGCGCGATCGCGGCCAATCTGGACGGGTTGGCGCAGCTCTCGCGTGAGCGGGTCGGCAAGGAGATGCTGAAGCTGCTGGCGGCAAAAGACCCCGGCATGGCGCTGTCCTCGATGCAGATCACCGGCGTGTTGTCCCGGCTGCTGCCCGGCGCGGAGGCCCGGATGATCCCTGTCCTCGTCCATATGGAAGAGGCGACCGGCACCGCGCCGGAGCCCCTGCGCCGTCTGGCGGTGCTGGGCGGTGACGAGGTGGCAGAGCGTCTGCGGTTGTCCCGGAAGGATGCGCAGCGGCTGGAGCAGACCCGTGACGCGGTGCAGGAGATGACCGCCGTGGGGGAGGTTGGCTATCGCTGGGGGGCAGAGATCGCCCGCGACGTGGTGCTGATCCAGGCCGTGTTGAGCGAGCATCCGCTCTCGGCACAGGACCTGGCCGCCGGCGCGCAGGGCGCAGGGGCTGTCTTCCCGCTCAAGGCCGCTGACCTGATGCCAGCCTATGGCGGGCCCGCGCTGGGCCGGATGCTGAAGCAGCTTGAGGCCGCGTGGATTGCCTCGGGCTTTACCCTCGACCGGGCTGCGCTGCTGACCCGCGCGGATGAGGCAGGCCCCGAGGCAGACCCGGAGGGTTGACCCCGCCCGAGACTGCGTCATCCTCTGGCGCGACAAAGGACCTCCCATGCCCCGAACTTCCATGCCCCGTACCCGTCTGCGCCCTGAATCCCTGATCGACACCTTCCGCCCGGCGGAGGGGCCCCCGCCGCAGACGCTCTGGGCCTTCATGCGCTGGGGTCTGTCGGGGGCGTTCCCGGCGCTGATCCTTGCCGCCACCCTGTCCTGTGCTGCGGGCGGGCTGGAGGCGGGGACGGCTTGGATCCTCGGCAAGATCGTGGACGGCGCTTCGACCAGCGGGCCCGAGGCCTTCTTCTCTGCCCAGAACATCGCGTTGATCGGCGGAGCTTTGGCCTTCTTCCTTGTCGCGCGGCCGCTGCTCTTTGGCCTGTCCTCGGCCTCGAACTCGATCATCGTGGCGCCGAACGTGAATACGCTGGTGCTGGCGCGGCTGCACCGCTGGACGCTGGGCCAGTCGGTCGTCTTCTTCGACGACGATTTCGCGGGCCGGATCGCGCAGAAGCAGATGCAGACCTCCCGCGCCATGACCGACGTGGCGGTGGAGATGATCAACGTGGTCGCCTTCGCGCTCGCCTCGCTGGCGGGCGGGGTCGTGCTGATGGCGGGGATCGACGCGCGGCTGGCGCTTGGCTTCCTCGTCTGGCTGGCGGCCTACTTCCTGCTGATCCGCTGGTTCCTGCCGCGCATCCGGCAGCGGGCGATGAAACGCGCGGCGGCCCGGGCCATGGTCTCGGGGCAGGTGGTGGACACGATCACCAACATCAAGACGGTCAAGCTCTTCGCCCATGCGGCGCATGAGGAGGGCGCGGCGATCGGTGCCATGCGCGGCTTCCGCGAGAGGGCGCTGGATTTCGGCTATCTCTCGGCCCTGTTCCGGGTCTGCCTGATGACGCTGGCAGGCGTGTTGCCGGTGTTCCTCGTCGGCGCGACGCTTTGGCTCTGGTCCGTCGGATCGGCGACCACGGGGGATATCGTGGCGGCGGGCTCCGTCGCGATCCGGATCGCCCAGATGACCGGCTGGGTCAGTTTCGCGCTGATGGGCATCTATGCCAGCGTGGGCGAGGTCGAGGACGGAATGAACACCTTGGCGCGCTCCGTCCGGCTGGAGGATGAGCCGAATGCCAAGCGGTTGCAGGTGAGCGAAGGCCGCGTGACGCTGGACGACGTGAACTTTGCCTATGGCCGTCAGAAGGGCGGGGTGCGGGGCATTTCGCTCGATATCGCGCCGGGCGAGAAGGTGGGCATCGTCGGCGCCTCCGGGGCCGGGAAATCCACCCTCGTGGCGCTGCTTTTACGTCTCTATGACCCAGAACAGGGTCGAATCTTGATCGACGGTCAGGACATCCGCGAGGTGACGCAGGACAGCCTGCGGCAGGCCATCGGCATGGTCACGCAGGAGACCGCCATGTTCAACCGCTCCGCGCGTGAGAACATCCTCTACGGCCGTCCTGACGCCAGCGATGACGATTTGGTCGCCGCCGCGCAGAAGGCCGAGGCCGATGGGTTCATCCGCGATCTGGTGGATCACACCGGCCGCGAGGGCTACGAGGCGCGGCTTGGCGAACGGGGCGTGAAACTGTCGGGCGGGCAGCGGCAGCGGATCGCGCTGGCGCGGGCGATCCTGAAGGACGCGCCGATCCTGATCCTCGACGAGGCGACCTCGGCGCTCGACAGCGAAGTGGAGGCGGCGATCCAGTCCGCGCTCGAACGGGTGATGGAGGGCAAGACCGTGCTGGCCATCGCGCACCGGCTCTCCACCATTGCGGACATGGACCGGATCTGTGTCCTCGATGCGGGCGAAATCGCGGAGATCGGCACCCATGACGAGTTGCTGGAGAAGAACGGCCTCTATGCCCGCTACTGGGCGCGGCAGTCCGGTGGCTTCCTCGGGGATCTTGATGCGGCGGAATAGCCCCCGCAAATAGCCCCCGCGAATAGACCCTTTGCGGCACGGCGCGCTTGCGTTATGGGGCCGCATGGACCCCGTGATCATCGACCGGCTGGGCCACCAGGGCGACGGGATCGCCCCCGGGCCCCTCTTTGCCCCGCTCACCCTGCCCGGTGAAGCGGTTACCGGAACCGTGTCCGGCGACCGTCTGACCGACGTGCGCATCGTGACGCCCTCGCCCGACCGGGTGGCGGCCCCCTGCCGCCACTACCGGTCCTGCGGCGGCTGTTCGCTTCAGCATGCCAGCGATGCCTTCGTGGCGAACTGGAAGGTCGAGGTGGTGCGCCGCGCCCTGCTGGCGCAGCATATCGAGGCGGAGTTCCTGCCGATCGAGACCTCGCCCGCCGCCTCGCGTCGCCGGGCCGCGCTGTCTGTTCGCCGCACCAAGAAGGGCGCGTTGGCCGGGTTCCATGCCCGCGCCTCCGACGTGATCGCCGATGTGCCGGACTGCCAGCTGCTGGACCCGCGCCTGATGCCCGCCCTGAAGGTGGCCGAGGAGCTTGCCATCGCGGGGGGCTCCCGCAAGGGGGAACTCAGCGTGCTGGCCACGATCAGCGAAACCGGGCTCGACCTGGCCGTGACCGGGGGCAAGCCCCTGAGCGGGGCCGAGGAAGGCCGGCTGCGCATCGACCTTGCCCGGATCGCCGAAGAGCGCGGCCTGTCGCGCCTTGCCTGGGATGACGAGGTCGTGGCCCTGCGCCTGCCGCCGACCCAGCGGTTCGACGGCATCGCCGTTGTGCCGCCGCCGGGGGCTTTCCTTCAGGCCACGCCGCAGGGTGAGGCCGCGCTGCTGGCCGCCGTGAAGGGCATTGTCGGCAAGGCGGGCCGCGTGGTGGACCTCTTCGCCGGCTGCGGCACCTTCGGCCTGCCGCTGGCCCGCGGGGCCGAGGTGCATGGTGTCGAGGGAGCCGCGCCCATGACCCGCGCGATGGATCACGGCTGGCGCCATGGGACGGGGCTGAAGAAGGTGACGGGCGAGACCCGCGACCTGTTCCGCAACCCGCTGATCGCAGATGATCTGAAACGCTTCGACGCTGCCGTCATCGACCCGCCACGCGCCGGTGCCGAGGCGCAGGTGGCCGAACTGGCCGCCGCGCGCGTGCCGGTGATCGCCCATGTCTCCTGCAACCCCGTCACCTTCGCCCGCGAGGCGCGCGAACTGCTGGCAGTGGGTTACGAGATGGGGCCGGTGCAGGTGGTGGACCAGTTCCGCTGGTCGCCCCATGTGGAGCTTGTCGCGGGATTTTCGCTCAACTCCGCGTGAGCGGCCTCGTGACCCTATGCTGCACTGCGCAGATCCTGTAGAAGATTGGCCAATACCGACAAGAATGCGGATAATTGGGCAGTGATATGCGGCGTTTCTGGATCGTCCTGATGCTCCTTGCCGGGGTGACCCTGGCAGGGTGTTCTTCCTCCAAGTTCAAGACGTACCGCGGGCCGGAAGTGACCCGCATCTACGTCTTCAAGGACCAGCGGACCATGTACCTCATGCATAACAATGAGGTGCTGAAGACCTATGGAATCGAGCTCGGCTTCAACCCGATCGGGCACAAGCAGTTCGAGGGCGACGGGAAAACGCCCGAGGGGCGGTATTTCATCGACCGCCGCAACCCGAACAGCAATTTCCACCTCTCCGTTGGGATCTCCTACCCCAATCCCTATGACCGTGCGTTCGCTCATGATCAGGGCAAGAGCCCGGGCGGCGACATCTTCATCCACGGCCGCCCCGGCGACGTGGGCAAGGCAGAGCGCGACTGGACCGCGGGCTGTATCTCGGTCACCGACAAGGAGATCGAGGACATCTACGCGATGGTCCGGGACGGGACGGAGATCTTGATCTATCCGTAAGCACCCACGCGTCGGAACGGCGGGGTGAGCAGGGGGCCGATAGGCCCCCTTTTGCGTCTCTGATGTTAGTCTTAGGGACTGATCCGCGCGTCCGGACTGCCACCGTTCTGGCCGCGACCTAACGCCGCCTGTTGCCGTGGCGCGCGGCACGAAAAAGCCCCGCACGCGGTTGCGTCCGGGGCCTTGTCCTTGGGGCGAGCTGTGGGCTCAGGAGCCCATGATCAGCGTCCACCAGATCTTGCCGTTGGGCTCCTGGTACCAGGCGAAGCCGATGTTCGACGCGTTGGGATCGAGGATCACGTCGCGGATGCCGTCTTCGTCCATCCAGGCCGAAAGCGTCTCCAGCTCGGTCTCGTAGGTTTCGGAGATGGCTTCGCCCAGCATGGTGCCGGTGTAGCCCACGCGGCGCACCCGGTCGATCGGCGAGGAGCCGTCGGAGCCGAAGTGCCAAGGACGGTTCTGGCGCGACATGTCCTGGCTGTGGGTGGCGGCGGCGGCGTTCAGCTGCGCGTTGAGCTGCACCGGCGCAGCGCCGGAGGCCTGCCGCAGCGAGTTCACGCCGTCCAGCATCGAATATTCGACCTTCGATTCCATCGCGGGCGTGATGCGGTACATGCGCGGCAGCGGCTTGCCGTCGGCACCCATCTGGCGCGGCGCCGGCGGCGCGGCGCAGGCGGAGAGGGCGATCAGGACCGGAAGGATGAGGGCGATACGCATGAACTTCTGCCTTTTTGAGACGTTGACCCCGCATCTAGCGCGGACCGCGTGTCTAATCAAACTCACATGCCCGAGAGATCGGCAAATGACGGTGGTTTGAATTGCGACTGGTGTTTCTGCGCCATAAACTGCCCGCAAAACGCGGTTTCCGTGACCGTTCCCATCCGGAGTGTCCCCATGTCCGATACCAAACTGCCCCTGCCCGGGGCGCAATTGGGGCGTCGTGCCCTGCTTTCCGGGGCGGCCGCCCTGCTGGCCACGCCCGCCCTCGTGGGCCGCGCCCGGGCGCAGGCCAGCCCCTTCGAGAACACCACCGAGGTGGAGCGTGACGTGACCGAGTCGGTCCGCCGCAACATCTCGTCCTTCCGCTCGCTGGAGTGGCAGCCCTACTTCTCGAACACGAACAAGGGCGCGATCCTTGTCGACGTGACCTCGCGGGCGCTGCACTTCTGGTCCGAGGACCAGTCGATCTACAAGCTCTACCCGACCTCCGTGCCGCTGACCGAGGACCTGACCCGGCGCGGCCGCACCTCGGTGACCCAGAAGGTCGAGGGCCCGTCCTGGCGTCCGACCCCCTCCATGTTGGAGCGTAACCCGGAATGGCCGCCGTTCATCGGCCCCGGCCCGGACAATCCGCTGGGCACCCATGCGCTCTACCTGAGCTGGACCTACTACCGCATCCACGGGACCCACGACACGCGCAAGATCGGGCGGCGGTCCTCGAACGGCTGCATCGGCCTCTACAACGAGCATATCGCCGAGCTCTTCTCGCTCACCACGGTGGGAACCCAAGTGTTGCTTATTTGACGACATCGACGCCATCAGGAGTCAGCATTGGTTAAGTTGGGTTTGCAATCGCCTGATTTTACTGCTTAGAACGAGTCACGAGGTAAGTCTTGGGTGCCTGATGTCATGTATCCATTTGGACGTCAGGCAAATATCTGGAGGATACTATGAAGAAACTCGTTCTCGCTGCTGCTCTCGCTGGCGCCGCTTCGACCGCAACCGCTGGCTCGCTCGCCGAGCCGGTGATCGAAGCTCCGGTCATCGTTGAAGAAACCACCTCCTCGTCGGCCGGCATCCTGGTGCCGCTGCTGATCCTGGCTGTGATCGCTGCAGCTGTTGCCGCCGACTAATTCGGCCGTAACGACTGAAGAATGAAAAAGGCGGTGGAGCTTTCCACCGCCTTTTTTCTATGTCTTTTGACAGGTTTTCGGGCCAATTCGGGTCAACTCTGGAGGGGAGCCGCGAGGCGGCGATCCGGCCGGGCCCAAGCCGTTCCTCCCGGCATCGGAGGGCGGAGGGGGGCTGTCGGCCCCCCGTCGCGTGCCGCGACTCCCCCCGAGGATATTTCCGAACAGTGGATGGTCAGGAAAGCCAGCCGGCGAGGTTGCGGGTGATCTGCCCGCAGAGCGCGTCGATGTGGGCCGCGTCGTCGTTCAGGCAGGGGATGTAGGTGAAATCCTCGCCTCCCGCGTGTTCGAAGCTCTCGCGAATCTCCTCGTTGATTTCCTCGAGAGTCTCGATGCAATCCGCCGAAAAAGCAGGCGCGATGACCGCGATGCGTTTTTTTCCGGCTTCTGCCTGACGGGCGACTTCCTCGACCGTATAGGGCTTGAGCCATTCCTCCGGGCCGAATTTCGACTGGAAGGTCGTCATGATCCGGTCGTCCGCCCAGCCGAGTTGCTCCTTCAGCAGGCGCGTCGTTTTCTGGCACTGGCAGTGGTAGGGATCGCCCTCGTGCAGGTAGCGTTCCGGCAGGCCGTGGTAGGAGCAGACCAGCAGGTCCGGCGCCGTCTCCTTGGCCGCATAGGCGCGGGTCACCGACTGGGCGAGCGCGTCGATATAGGCGGGATCGTCGAAGTAGGGCGGCAGGGTGCGGGTGGCGGGCTGCCACTTCTCCTCCATCAGGGCGCGGAAGAACTGGTCGTTTGCCGTGGCGGTCGTGGCGCCGGCGTATTGCGGGTAGAGCGGGCAGAAGAGGATGCGGTCGCAGCCGGCCTTCACCATCGCGCGCACCTTGGACCGGGTCGAGGGGTTGCCGTAGCGCATGCAGTAATCGACCATCACCTGATCGCCGTATTGCGCCTGCATCTTGGCGGCGACGGCGGCGGTCTGGGCCTTGGTGATCGTGGCCAGCGGGCTTTCACCCGCATCGTGGTTCCAGATGCTCTCGTAGGCCTTGCCGGAGGCGAAGGGGCGTTTGGTCAGCACGATGGCCTGAAGGATCGGCTGCCACTTCCACTTCGGGTAGTCGATGACCCGCTGGTCCGAGAGGAACTCGTTCAGGTAGCGCCGCATCGGCCAGTAGGAGGTGCCGTCCGGCGTGCCGAGGTTGGCCAGCAGGATGCCGACCTTGCGGGAGGGCAGTTTCGGGTGGCTGTCGGGGGCATGTGCCGGGCGTGCGCTGGTGTCCATCTCTCGGTTCCTTTTCGTCTGCGCGGAGATAGGGGACTCGGCGCCGGGGTCAATGGCGGGGCCGGAGGGCGCGACGCATGGTCACTCCTTCAGCGGCATCTCGAAGGTGTTGAGCGCATCGGCCAGCCGGGTGGAGGCGGAGCCGGGGCGCAGCGGTTTCGGCTGGCTCTCGTCCGGGGCCCAGCCGAGGAGGAAGAGGATCTCGAAGGTCGCGGTGATGCGGCCATCGGGGCCGGCGAAATGTTCGGCATAGATCTCGGCGGCCCGGGTGAAGACCGCGCGGCGGGTGGGCCGGCGGAGGCGCGCGTCGAGCGCGTTGCCCTCGCCCATGGCGCGCAGGTCGCGCATCAGGTGCAGGGGCGTTTCGTAGCTGGCCGTGAGGGTCAGGCTGTCGGCCACCGGCAGAGCAAAGCCCGCCCGTTGCAGCAGGGCGCCGAGGTCGCGGATTTCCCCCATCGGGGCGACCCGGGGCGAGAGGCCGCCGGTCACCTCGGCCTCGGCCTGGGCGAGGGTGGCGCGCAGTTCGGCCAGCGTCTGGCCGCCGAAGAGGCAGCTCATGAAGAGGCCGTCCGGCCTCAGCGCGCGCCGCGACTGGATCAGCTGGCCGACGGGATCGGCGGCCCAGTGCAGCGCCATCGCGTGGATCACGAGGTCATGGGCGCCCGGCTCCAGCGCCAGCACCTCCTCGGGCGCGGCCAGCGTGGCACCGGGGGCCACCGCCTCCCAGAGCGCGGGGAAGGGCGTCACGAGCGCCGGCGACGTAAACGATCTCTTAACCAGCAGGAGGCGATCCTGCATGTCTTCCGCCGCGGCGCGGTGCAGGAACAGGGCCTCGTCCCGGGCGCGGGCACGGTTGCGGGCAAGGGCCGTGGTGTCGGTGAGACGGGGCGTCGGGGCGGCTGTCATGGCGCGACCATAGGGGGGCGAGGGGGATGTTTCAAACGGCATTGCGGCTGATCTATCCCCCGCGGTGCCTGAACTGCGGCGGGCTGGTGGAGAGCGATGGCGGGCTCTGCGGCCCCTGCTGGCGCGAGATGCCGCTGATCGGCGGCACGGTCTGCGATCTCTGCGGTACGCCGCTGCCCGGCGAGGGCGAGGGGCTGCAATGCGATGCCTGCCTGCGGGTGGAGCGGCCCTGGGACCGGGGCAGGGCGGCGCTGGTCTATGACGGCGTGGCGCGGAAGCTGGTGCTGGGGCTCAAACACGGGGATCGGGCGGATCTGGTCGCCCCGGCGGCGGGGTGGATGGCCCTCGGTCTGCGGGGCCTCGTGCCGGAGGGGACGCTGGTGGCGCCGGTGCCGTTGCACCGCTGGCGGCTGGCGAAACGGCGCTACAACCAGTCCGCGCTGCTGGCCCGGGCCTTGGCGCGGGAGCTGGGGCTGACCTGTGTGCCGGACCTGCTGGTGCGGCGCCTGCGCACGCCCTCGCTCGATGGTCTCGGGGCCGAGGCGCGCTTTGCCACGCTGGAGGCGGCGATCACGGCGCACCCGAAGCGTGCCGCGCAGATCAAGAGCCGGGTGATCCTCCTGGTGGATGACGTGATGACCTCCGGGGCGACGCTTTCGGCGGCAACCCGGGCCTGCCGCGACGCGGGAGCGGCCGGCGTGATCGTGGGGGTACTGGCGCGGGTCGCGAAAGATGCATAAGTTACATGCATCCGAAATTCCGGGGGTCCCCATGCAACCTGTCGATATCTATTCCTCGCCCTACTGCGGTTTCTGCCACGCGGCCAAGCGCCTGCTGGTCCAGAAGGGCGTGGAGTTCAACGAGATCGACGTGATCGCCGCGCCCGAGAAACGGGCCGAGATGCTTCAGCGGGCCCATGGCCGTCATACCGTGCCGCAGATCTTCGTGGGTGAGACTCACGTGGGCGGCTGCGACGACCTCTACGCGCTGGAGAATGCCGGCAAGCTCGATCCGCTTCTGGCCGCCGACGGCTGATCGCCGGGCGGACCATGAACGACACGACCCACAACCTCGCGGTCACGCTCTTCAGCGAGATCCTGACCTCCGACCAATTGGTGCGGAACCGCCTGTCGCGCGTGCTGCCCAAGGGCATGGAGATCTCGCATTTCTCGGTGTTGAACCACCTCGCCCGCGCGGGCGGCGAGCGCAGCCCGGCGCAGCTGGCGCGTGCTTTCCATGTCACGCGCGGCGCCATGACCAATACGCTGAGCAAGCTGGAATGGGCAGGCTACATCCACGTTCGCCCCGATTGGGACGATGCCCGCCGCAAGATGGTGGCGATCTCGCCCGCGGGCCGTCAGGCAAGGGACGCCGCCCTTTCGGCGATCACTCCCATGGTCCGCGAAGTGGTGGGCGAAATCGGCGAAGACCGTGTCCGCGCCGCCCTGCCGATCCTGCGCGAGTTGCGCCTGAAGCTCGAAGAAGACCGCTAGGTCCCCCTCATCCACTGTTCCCAAATATCTTCGGGGGGAGTCGCGTCAGCGACGGGGGGCAGACAGCCCCCCTCCACGCCCGCCGCAGGCGCTTACGCCATCGCAGGCCGCAGCGCCGCGGTCACGTAGTTCACACTCAGGTCCCGGTCCGAGATCCGCCACTGCCAGCTCACCGGGTTGAAGACGTAGCCCTTGCGGTCCACCGGCTCCATGCCCGCGCGTCGGATCAGGTCGTAGAGCTCGTCCGGGGTGATGAACTTGTCCCAGTCGTGGGTGCCCTTGGGCAGCCAGCGCATCACCCATTCCGCGCCCACGATCGCCATGGCGAAACTCTTGGGGTTGCGGTTGATCGTCGAGCAGAGGTGCAGCCCGCCGGGCTTCAAAAGGTCGTGACAGGCACTCAGGTAGGCCAGCGGATCGGCAACATGCTCGACCACTTCCATGTTCAGCACCACGTCGAACTGCTCGCCGGCCTCGGCCATGGCCTCGGCGGTGGTGTGGCGATAGTCGATCTCCAGCCCGGATTGCTCGGCATGGACCTGCGCCACGGGGATGTTGCGTTCCGCTGCATCGGCACCCACCACCTCGGCCCCAAGGCGCGCCATCGGCTCGCAGAGCAGCCCGCCGCCACAGCCGATGTCGAGCAGGCGCAGCCCCTCGAAGGGCCGTTCGCTGCGCAGGTCGCGGTCGAATTCCGCGGCGATCTGCTGGGTGACATAGTCCAGACGGACGGGGTTCATCATGTGCAGCGGCTTGAACTTGCCGTGGGGATCCCACCATTCGGCGGCCATGGCCTCGAACTTGGCGACTTCGGCGGGGTCGATCGTGGTCTGAGCGGTTTGCATTCCGGTGGTCCTGAGGTCATTGTGGGCTGCGGCTTACATATAGGGCAGCGATGGACAAATTCTCCGGCCAAAAGAGCGCAGCGCAGTATCTCTACCCTCCGATCGACCCGTTTGACCAGCGGATGCTCGCGGTGGGGGATGGCCATACGATCTATGTCGAGCAATCCGGCAAGCCGGACGGAATTCCCGTCGTGGTGCTGCACGGTGGCCCGGGCGGCGGATGCAGCCCGGCCATGCGGCGGTATTTCGACCCCTCGGTCTATCGTGTTGTGCTCTTCGATCAGCGCGGCTGTGGCCGCTCGCGGCCCCATGCGGCCATCGAGGGCAACACGACCTGGGATCTCGTGGCCGATATCGAGCAGATCCGCACCACGCTGGACATCGACCGCTGGATCGTCTTCGGCGGCAGCTGGGGCGCCACGCTGGCGCTGGTCTATGGCCAGAGCCACCCCGACGCGGTGACCCACCTCGTGCTGCGCGGGGTCTTCCTCGGCACCCAGTCCGAGCTGGACTGGTTCTATGGCGGCGGGGCCGCGCAGTTCTGGCCCGAGGTATGGCGCCGGTTCACCGACCTGATCCCCGAGGACGAGCGTGGCGACATGATCGCGGCCTACCACCGGCGGCTCTTCTCGGGCGTCGCGGCGGAGGAAATGCGCTTTGCCAAGACATGGTCGCAGTGGGAAAACGCACTCGCCTCGATCTCGTCGCAGGGGTTGGGCGGCGAGCCGCCGGGCACCTATGCCCGCGCCTTCGCCCGGCTGGAGAACCATTATTTCACCAACCGCTGCTTCCTCGACGAGGAAACCGCGATCCTGAACCGGATGGACCGGATCAGGGATATTCCCGGCTGGATCGTGCAGGGGCGCTACGACATGATCTGCCCGCCGCGCATGGCCTGGGAGTTGTCGGCGAAATGGCCGTCCTCGGAGCTGCGGATGGTGGGCGACGCCGGGCACGCGCTGTCCGAGCCGGGGATCTCGGCCGAGCTGGTGCGGATCATGAACCGGATCGCCCTGGGATGAGTCCCGGGGGCTGTCTGCCCCCGGACCCCCGAGGATATTTCCGAGCGAAAGATGCGAGGGGGCGTGACACGCATATTCCCCTTGTGATTCGAGGAAACCGCGCGTATATCAGCGCCAACAGCGGCGTGTCGGTGTCCTCGGGTACCACGCTCCACCGGATGCATCGACGGGCCGCGCGCCCGTTTTTTTATGCCCTGACGGTCCCTTCCGTCCGGGCGGATGCAGGACAGAGATGACAGACCTGATTGCAAAAGCCGCCATCGACCGCCGTCTGGCCGAGATCGTGAGCCCGGTCATCGAGGACATGGGCTTCGAACTCGTGCGCATTCGGCTCATGGGCGGTCAGACCAAGACGCTGCAGATCATGGCCGAACGGCCCGACGGCGGCATCGAAGTGGATGAATGCGCCGAGATCTCCAACGCGGTGAGCGCCGTGCTGGACGTCGAGGACCCGATCATCGAGGCCTACACGCTGGAGGTTTCCAGCCCCGGCATCGACCGGCCGCTGACCCGGCTGAAGGATTTCGACACCTTCGAAGGCTACGAGGCCAAGCTGGAGACCGCCGAACTGGTGGGCGGCCGCAAGCGCTTCAAGGGCGTTCTGGCCGGGGTCGAGGACAATGACGTGCTGATCAACATCGAGGACCAGGGTGAGGAAGTCACCGTGGGCCTGCAGTTCGAGTGGCTGGCGGATGCCAAGCTCGTGCTGACCGACGAGCTGATCAAGGAAATGCTGAAAGCCCGCAAGGACGCAGGCGATCTGGACGAAACCAAGTTTGACGAGATCGAAACGGACAACACGTCCGAGGAGGATTGAGAATGGCGATTACCTCTGCCAACCAGCTGGAACTGCTCCAGACCGCCGAAGCCGTTGCCCGCGAGAAGATGATCGACCCGGGTCTCGTGGTCGAGGCGATGGAGGAATCCCTCGCACGCGCGGCCAAGAGCCGTTACGGCGCCGAGATGGACATCCGCGTCAAGATCGACCGGAAGACCGGCCGCGCGACCTTCACCCGCGTCCGCACCGTCGTGGAAGACGAGGCGCTGGAGAACTACCAGGCCGAGCTGACCGTCAAGCAGGCGAAGCAGTATATGGCCGACCCGCAGATCGGCGATGAGATCGTCGACGAGGTGCCCCCGGTCGAGATGGGCCGGATCGCCGCGCAATCGGCCAAGCAGGTCATCCTGCAGAAGGTCCGCGAAGCCGAGCGTGACCGCCAGTACGAAGAATTCAAGGACCGCAACGGCACCATCATCAACGGCGTCGTCAAGCGCGAGGAATACGGCAACGTCATCGTCGACGTGGGCCGTGGCGAAGCCATCCTGCGCCGCAACGAGAAGATCGGCCGCGAGAGCTATCGCCCGAACGACCGTATCCGCTGCTACGTGAAGGATGTGCGCCGCGAAGCCCGAGGCCCGCAGATCTTCCTCAGCCGCACCGCGCCGGAATTCATGGCCGAGCTGTTCAAGATGGAAGTGCCCGAGATCTATGACGGCATCATCGAGATCAAGGCCGTGGCCCGCGATCCCGGTTCGCGCGCCAAGATCGCCGTCATCTCCTATGACAACTCGATCGACCCGGTCGGCGCCTGTGTCGGTATGCGCGGTTCGCGCGTGCAGGCCGTGGTGAACGAGCTTCAGGGCGAGAAGATCGACATCATCCCGTGGAACGAGGACCAGCCCACCTTCCTGGTGAACGCGCTGCAGCCCGCAGAAGTGTCGAAGGTGGTTCTGGACGAAGATGCCGAGCGTATCGAGGTCGTGGTGCCGGACGAGCAGCTGTCGCTCGCCATCGGCCGCCGCGGTCAGAACGTGCGTCTGGCCTCGCAGCTGACCGGTCTCGACATCGACATCATGACCGAGGCCGAGGAATCCGAGCGTCGCCAGAAAGAATTCGAAGAGCGCACCAAGCTCTTCATGGACACGCTGGACCTCGACGAGTTCTTTGCCCAGCTGCTGGTTTCGGAAGGCTTCACCAACCTCGAAGAGGTGGCCTATGTCGAGCTGGACGAACTGCTGGTCATCGACGGTGTGGACGACGGCACGGCCGAAGAGCTTCAGGCCCGTGCCCGCGACTACCTGGAAGCACAGGCCAAGGCCGCCCTGGACCACGCCAAGGAACTGGGTGCCGAGGACAGCCTCATTGACTTCGAGGGTCTGACACCCCAAATGGTGGAAGCACTGGCGGAAGACGGCGTGAAGACGCTGGAAGACTTCGCCACCTGCGCCGACTGGGAACTGGCCGGCGGCTGGACCACGGTCGACGGACAGCGCGTCAAGGACGACGGCATCCTCGAAAAGTTCGACATGTCGCTCGATGAAGCACAGCAACTGGTGATGACCGCCCGTGTCCTGCTGGGCTGGGTCGACCCCGCCGATCTTGAAGCGGACGCAGAGGACGAGGATGCCGAGCTCGAAGACGAGATCGACGCCGAGGACGAGCAGTAAGGCATCCCGGAACAGGAAGGCCTGACATGAGCCGAGGTGGCGCAGAGAAAGACCGCTCCGGGGGACCGGAGCGGAAATGCATCGCAACTGGCGAGACTCAGCCCAAGTACGGGTTGATCCGCTTCGTTGTGGGGCCTGATTCGCAGCTTGTACCGGATGTTCTGGAGAAGCTGCCGGGCCGTGGACTATGGGTGTCGGCCGACCGGGCCGCGCTCGATACGGCGGTGAAGAAGAAACTCTTTGCCCGCGCTGCCCGCCAGCCGGTGACCGTGCCCGATGGGCTGACCGACCTGGTGGAGAGCATCCTGGTTCGCCACGTGGTGGAACTCATTGCTCTGGCGCGGAAATCCGGTGACGCGGTTGCCGGCTACGAGAGGGTCAAGGACTGGCTGGCCAAGGAAGAGGCCCGCGTCCTGATCCAGGCCTCGGACGGTTCCGGCCGGGGCAAGTCAAAATTGAGCACCCCCTACGAGGGGCGCTATATCGGTTGGCTGACGGCGGATGAGCTGGGGTTGGCCTTCGGACGCGAAACTGTCATACACGCCGCCCTAGGCGCTGGTGGTTTGGCGAAACGTGTTGTAGAGGAAGCGGCGAGGCTGAAAGGCCTGCGCGCTGACGAGGGCGGCCGATCCGCCTGAGAGGATGAATGAGCCATATGAGCAACGACGACGGTAAGAAGACTTTGGGTGTACGTGGTGGCGGGTCCCGGCCGGGAAACGTGAAGCAGAGCTTCAGCCATGGACGCACCAAGAACGTCGTGGTCGAAACCAAGCGTAAGCGTGTCGTGGTCCCCAAGACGGGCAGCGGCAAGCCGGGGTCCAACCCGGCGCTTGGTGATCCGGCGCGCCGACCCAAAGGCATTTCCGACGCAGAGATGGAGCGTCGCCTGAAGGCTGTTCAGGCGGCCAAGGCGCGTGAGGTCGAAGAGGCCGCACAACGCGAAGCCGATGAAAAGGCCCGCGAGGAAGAGCGCCAGCGTCGCCGCGAAGAAATCGAACAGAAAGAACGCGAAGAGCGTGAGCGCGAAGAAGCCCTCAAGGCCAAGGCCGAAGAGGAAGAGCGCCAGCGCCGTGAAGCGGAAGAGGCCAAGAAGGCCGCAGCCGAGGCCGACAAGGCCGCGCGCGCAGCCCCTGCGGCCGCCGCGCCCGGTGAGGATGCCAACCGGGGCGCCAAGCCCGTGGGTGGCCGCCTGAAGGCCGCGCCGACCAACGAGCGCAACAACAACACCGATCGTGACGATCGCGGTGGCCGCGGCAAGGGCCGCGACGACGGCCGTCGTTCGGGCAAGCTGACCCTGAACCAGGCGCTCTCCGGTGGTGAGGGTGGCCGTCAGAAATCGCTCGCCGCGATGAAGCGCAAGCAGGAGCGCGCCCGCCAGAAGGCCATGGGCGGCAACCAGCAGCGTGAGAAGGTCGTCCGCGACGTTCAGCTGCCCGAGACCATCGTGGTGTCGGAGCTGGCCAACCGTATGGCAGAGCGCGTGGCCGATGTGGTCAAGGCGCTGATGCAGAACGGCATGATGGTCACGCAGAACCAGACCATCGACGCGGATACCGCCGAACTGATCATCGAGGACTTCGGCCACAAGGTCGTCCGGGTTTCGGACGCCGATGTGGAACAGGTCATCGACAGCGTCGAGGACAAGGCCGAAGACCTGAAGTCGCGTCCCCCGGTCATCACGATCATGGGCCACGTCGACCACGGCAAGACCTCGCTTCTGGATGCGATCCGGAACGCAAAGGTCGTCGCAGGCGAAGCCGGCGGCATCACGCAGCACATCGGCGCCTACCAGGTGAAGACCGACAGCGGCTCGATGCTGACCTTCCTCGACACGCCCGGCCACGCGGCCTTCACCTCGATGCGCTCCCGTGGTGCACAGGTGACGGACATCGTGGTTCTGGTTGTGGCAGCGGACGATGCGGTGATGCCGCAGACCGTCGAAGCCATCAACCACGCCAAGGCGGCCGGCGTTCCGATGATCGTGGCGATCAACAAGATCGACAAGCCCGCGGCAGACCCGATGCGCGTGCGCACCGCCCTGCTGCAGCACGAAGTGATCGTGGAACAGCTGTCCGGTGAAGTGCAGGACGTGGAAGTCTCGGCCGTGACCGGCCAGGGCCTCGACGAACTGCTCGAAGCCATCGCGCTGCAGGCCGAGATCCTCGAACTGAAGGCCAACCCCGAGCGTGCCGCCCAAGGCGCCGTCATCGAGGCACAGCTGGACGTGGGCCGTGGTCCCGTCGCCACCGTTCTGGTTCAGAACGGGACGCTGCGCCAGGGCGACATCTTCGTCGTGGGTGAGCAGTACGGTAAGGTCCGTGCGCTGATCAACGACAAGGGTGAGCGCGTCAAGGAAGCCGGTCCGTCGGTTCCTGTCGAGGTGCTGGGCCTGAACGGCACGCCCGAAGCAGGCGACGTGCTGAACGTGGTCGACACCGAGGCTCAGGCCCGCGAGATCGCGGAATACCGCGAGCAGGCCGCCAAGGACAAACGTGCCGCCGCTGGCGCCGCGACGACCCTTGAGCAGCTGATGCAGAAGGCCAAGGACGACAAGGATGTCTCCGAGCTGCCGATCGTCGTGAAGGCGGACGTGCAAGGTTCGGCAGAGGCCATCGTTCAGGCGATGGAAAAGATCGGCAACGACGAGGTCCGCGTGCGGGTTCTGCACTACGGCGTCGGCGCGATCACCGAGTCCGACATCGGTCTGGCCGAGGCGTCCGGTGCCCCGGTTCTGGGCTTCAACGTCCGTGCCAACGCACCGGCCCGGAACAGCGCCAACCAGAAGGGTGTGGAAATCCGCTACTACAGCGTGATCTACGACCTCGTGGACGATGTGAAGGCGGCGGCCTCGGGCCTGCTGTCGAACGAAATCCGCGAGACCTTCATCGGCTACGCGTCGATCAAGGAAGTCTTCAAGGTGTCCAACGTCGGCAAGGTCGCCGGCTGTCTGGTCACCGAAGGTGTGGCACGCCGCTCCGCCGGTGTCCGCCTGCTGCGCGACGACGTGGTGATCCACGAAGGCACGCTGAAGACCCTCAAGCGCTTCAAGGACGAAGTGTCCGAAGTCCAGTCCGGCCAGGAATGCGGTATGGCCTTCGAGAACTACGACGACATCCGCCCGAACGATGTCATCGAGATCTTCGAACGCGAAGAGGTCACCCGGACCCTGGATTGATCCCGGTTCGAGGGAATTGAAAAGGGCGCCCCTCGGGGCGCCCTTTTTCATTGGGACGGTGCTGGACGGCGCGTGCCGTTGGAAAGCCAACGTCCAGACGTGCGAAAGGCGAGCCGTGGTGCGGGCTCGCCTTTCAAAATTCAGTAGTGCCAGGAAGTTCTAGTGCTGCGAAGGATCATGCAGCCGCAGGTTGCGACACGGGCAGGCCAGCGAAGACCTTTTCACCCACGCGAACCTCGACCCTGCCGTCCGGCAGCGAGCGGACGTAGTTCCCCTGAACGGAAATGTACTGTCCAATCGTGATAGTGCGAAGCATTTCAATCTCTCCCCAGAAGATCGGTGAGACTCAAAAATACACCGACTCCGTTAATAAATCACTGAGAAAGTCATCAAAGTTTCGCAAAAAGTTAAGAATTTAAGCGCGAAAAATATGCATGTTAGGGCGCACACCCTGATCTGCACGGATTCGCTTGATTTTTCTGCACTGCGTCATAGCCAGTCGCGCAGAATCGGAATCAGGGGAATATCCGCAGGCGGCATCGGGTAATCGCGCAGCTCATGCTTGTGCGCCCAGGCCAGCGTCTGCCCTTCGCGGGCCTGAGGGATGCCCTGCCACTTGCGGCAGGCAAAGACCGGCATCAGCAGGTGGAAGTCGTCATAGGAATGCGACGCGAAGGTCAGCGGCGCGAGGCAGCTGGCCCAGGTGTCGATGCCGAGCTCTTCCTGCAATTCGCGGATCAGAGCCTCTTCCGGGGTCTCGCCGGGTTCGACCTTGCCGCCGGGAAACTCCCACAGGCCGGCCATCGACTTGCCTTCGGGGCGCTGCGCCAGAAGCACCCGGCCGTCGACATCAATCAATGCGACGGCCGAGACGAGTATGACCTTCTTGCTCACGAGCGGTAGTCGGCGTTGATCGCGATGTAGCCGTGGGTCAGGTCACAGGTCCACACGGTGGCCGCGCCGCCGCCGAGGCCGAGGTCGACCTTGAAGACGATGTCCTGCCCCTTCATGTGGTTGGCGCCGTCTTCCTCGCGGTAGCTCTCTGCCACCCAGCCCTTTTCGGCCACCAGCGTGTCCCCGAACCAGATCGAGATCAGGTCGCGATCCGCGGCGGCGCCGGACTTGCCGATCGCCATGACGATGCGGCCCCAGTTCGGGTCCTCACCGGCGACGGCGGTCTTGATCAGGGGCGAGTTCGCGATGGCGAGCGCATGGGTCTTGGCATCCGCGTCTGACTGGGCGCCGGTCACATGGATCTCGATGAACTTCGAGGCCCCTTCGCCGTCCTTCACCACCTGATGCGCGAGGTCGAGCATGACGGTGCGCAGCGCTTCGATGAAGGCGGTGTCCTCAGCCGACACGGTCACGCCGGAGGCGCCGGTGGCGGCCAGCAGCAGCGTGTCGGAGGTCGAGGTGTCGCTGTCGACGGTAATGCAGTTGAAGGTCAGGTCCGTGAGGGCGCTGACCATGTCCTGAAGCACCGAGCGCTCCACCGCGGCATCGGTGAAGATGTAGACCAACATCGTCGCCATGTCGGGCGCGATCATGCCGGAGCCCTTGGCGATGCCCGCGATCTTCACCGGCTTGCCCCCGATCTCGACCGTGACGGTCGAACCCTTGGGGAAGGTGTCGGTGGTCATGATCGCCTCGGCCGCCTCGGAGATCCCTGCGGCAGAGAGCTTGCCGTCCAGCTCTTCGAGCTTGGCGATGATGCGGTCATGCTTCATCGGCTCGCCGATCACGCCGGTAGAGGAGGTGAAGATCCGCTCCTGCGGGAGATCCAGCACCTTGGCCGCGGCGGCGGTGACCGCCTCGACCGAGGCCCGGCCATGCTTGCCGGTAAAGGCGTTCGCATTCCCCGAGTTCACCAGAATGGCGGCACCTGCCTCGCTGTCGCCACCGATCTTGTCCTGGCAATCCAGCACGGCGGCGGACCGGGTCGAGGACCGGGTGAAGACCCCGGCCATGGACGTGCCCGGCGCAAGCCGGCACAGCATCACGTCGGTCCGACCCTGATAGCGGACCCCGGCGGCGACGGTCGCGAAGGACACGCCGCCGATTTCGGGCAGATCGGGGAAGCTTGCGGGCGCAAGCGGAGAGAGAGGGGGTTTGCCGCCCATGGGCGTTTACTCCAGCAGGCCGAAATCGGCGATGGCGTTGGGGTCGATGCCTTCCGCGCCGGTCCGGTCGACGGTGGCGGCTGCGGTGACTTCGTCGATATGGGCCGAGACGGCTTCTTCCTGAAGCTGGGCGGTCAGCTCATCGCGCACCTCGTCGAGGGTGGGCGCGGCCTTGTCGCGGGTCTCTTCCAGCTTGATCACGTGCCAGCCGAACTGGGTCTGCACCGGATCGGAGACGGCGCCGGGCTCCATGCCCTTCACGGCGTCCTCGAAGGGCTTCACCATCATGCCGTCGCTGAACCAGCCGAGGTCGCCGCCGGTCGGGCCCGAGGGGCCGGTCGACTTGTCGCGGGCGAGCGCTGCGAAATCGGCGCCGCCGTCGAGCTCTGCCTTGATCGCCTTGGCCTCTTCCTCGGTTTCCACGAGGATGTGGGCGGCGTGGTATTCGGTGCCCGGCTCCGCGTCGCCGTACTGCGCGTCATAGGCAGCCTGCAGCGCGTCATCGGTGATCGCGGTTTCCATGTAGGCGGTGACGGCTTCACCGGCCATCAGGGCGCGCTTCTCGTTTTCCATCGCCAGTTCGACGCGGTGGGGCGTCTCGGTGATGCCCTGCGACAGCGCGGTCTGCTGGATCAGCTGCTGCAGGATGCCCTCGAAGAGCGCGTCGTTCGGCAGTTGTGCGTATTGCGCGGGCAGGCCGGCACGCACGAGGATCATGTGGCCCAGCGTGATGTCCACGCCGTTGACCGTTGCGACCACGGTGTCGGCGGTGGCGGCTTTGGCCGGGGTTTCCGACGTGGCTTGGGCCGCGGGGGCCTCGGTGGTCGGGGTGGCATCCTGCGCCACTGCCGTCATCGGCAGCGAAAGGCAGAGAGCTGCCAGAATTCCGGTATGTCGCGACATCGCTTCGGTCCTTCCTAGGGTCACGGAGCCCCTGTGACGGGGCGTGACGTTGACACTCCCAGACCCGCCGCTTACATCGCCTTATGAATAAGGCTGCAGGCCCGTTCGCGCCCCGTTGTAGGGGAGGGACTCTGGGGGCACAAGGCAGACCATCGCACGAAGACGTCAACGACCGGAAGTGATAGATCATGCTGGGTATCGGAACGCTCGCCAAAAAGGTCTTCGGGACCCCGAACGACCGAAAAATCAAGGCGGCGCGCCCGATTGTGGCGAAGATCAACGCGCTAGAAGAGCAGTTCATCGCCATGAGCGACGATGAGCTCAGGGCCAAGACCGAAGAGCTCTCGCAGCGTGCCATCGGTGGCGAAAGCCTCGACGACATCCTGCCGGAGGCCTTCGCGAACTGCCGCGAGGCGGCCAAGCGAGCGCTCGGTCTGCGGGCCTTCGACACGCAGTTGATGGGCGGGATTTTCCTGCACCAAGGTAACATTGCCGAGATGAAGACCGGCGAGGGCAAAACCCTCGTGGCGACCTTCCCGGCCTACCTGAACGCGCTGACCCGCAAGGGCGTGCATGTCGTCACCGTGAACGACTACCTCGCCAAGCGGGACTCCGAGTGGATGTCCAAGGTCTATGGCCTGCTGGGCCTGACCACCGGCGTGATCTACCCGCAGCAGGACTCGAAAGAGAAATACGACGCCTACCGCTGTGACATCACCTACGCGACGAACAACGAGCTTGGCTTCGACTACCTGCGGGACAACATGAAGTCCGAGCTGAAGGAGATGTTCCAGCGCGGGCACAACTTCGCCATCGTCGACGAGGTGGACTCGATCCTCATCGACGAAGCGCGGACCCCGCTGATCATCTCGGGCCCGGCGCAGGACCGCTCCGATCTCTACACCGCGATCGACCAGCTGATCCCGCAGCTGAACGAAGACATGTTCACCGTGGACGAGAAGCTGCGGCAGGTGACCTTCACCGACGAGGGCAACGAATACCTCGAGGCGAAACTGCACGAGGCGGGCCTCCTGCCCGAGGGCCACACGCTCTATGACCCGGAAAGCACCACCGTGGTGCACCACGTCAACCAGGGTCTGCGCGCGCACAAGCTCTTCACCAAGGACAAGGACTACATCGTCCGCAACGATGAAGTCGTCCTGATCGACGAGTTCACCGGCCGGATGATGGCGGGCCGCCGTCTCTCCGAGGGTCTGCACCAGGCCATCGAGGCCAAGGAAGGCGTCAAGATCCAGCCCGAGAACGTGACGCTGGCGCAGGTGACCTTCCAGAACTACTTCCGCCTCTACAACCGCCTCTCGGGCATGACCGGGACCGCGATCACCGAGGCCGAAGAATTCATGGAAATCTACGGCCTCGGCGTGGTGGAAGTGCCCACCAACCGGCCGATCGCCCGGGTGGACGAGGACGACGCCGTCTATCGCACCGTGCGCGAGAAGTTCCAGGCCATCGTCGAGACGATCAAGGAAGCCCATGCGAAGGGCCAGCCGGTCCTCGTCGGCACCACCTCGATCGAGAAATCCGAGATCCTGAGCCAGCTGCTGACGCAGGCCGGGCTGCAGCACAACGTGCTGAACGCCCGCCACCACGAGCAGGAAGCCGAGATCGTCGCGGATGCGGGCAAGCTGGGCGCGATCACCATCGCCACCAACATGGCCGGCCGCGGTACCGACATCCAGCTGGGCGGCAACGTCGAGATGAAGGTGATGCAGGCGCTGGCCGAAACGCCCGACGCCGATCCCGAGCAGCTGCGCGAGAAGATCGAGGCGCAGCACGCGGAAGAGAAGAAGAAGGTGCTGGATGCCGGCGGCCTCTTCGTTCTGGCCACCGAGCGTCACGAATCCCGCCGGATCGACAACCAGCTGCGCGGCCGCTCGGGCCGTCAGGGGGATCCGGGCCGGTCGTCCTTCTTCCTCTCGCTGGAAGACGACCTGATGCGCATCTTCGGCTCGGAACGGCTGGAGAAGGTGCTTCAGACGCTGGGCATGAAGGAAGGTGAGGCGATCATTCACCCTTGGGTGAACAAGTCGCTGGAACGTGCGCAGGCCAAGGTCGAGGGGCGCAACTTCGACCAGCGGAAGAACGTGCTGAAGTTCGACGACGTGATGAACGAACAGCGTAAGCTGATCTTCAAGCAGCGGATGGAGATCATGGAGGCGCAGGACCTCTCCGAGATCGCCGCCGACATGCGCCATCAGGTCATCGACGACCTCGTCGAAGAATACATGCCGCCCAAGACCTACGCCGACCAGTGGGATACCGACGGGCTCAAGCAGGCCTGTGTCGAGACGCTGGGCATCGACGTGCCCGTCGATGCATGGGCCGCCGAGGAAGGCGTGGACGATGACGAGATCATCGAGCGCCTCGAGAAGGCCTCGGACGAGTCGATGGCCCAGAAGGCCGCCGCCTTCGGTCCCGAGAACATGCGCCTGATCGAGAAGCAGATCCTGCTCCAGACCATCGACACCAAGTGGCGCGAGCACCTGCTGACGCTGGAACACCTGCGCTCGGTTGTGGGCTTCCGCGGCTATGCGCAGCGCGACCCGCTGAACGAGTATAAGAACGAGGCCTTCGCCCTCTTCGAATCCATGCTCGACGGTCTGCGCGAGGATGTGACCAAGAACCTCGGCCGGGTCCGCCCGATGACCGAGGAAGAGCAGCGCGCCCAGATCGAGCTGATGCAGCAACAGGCCCTCGCCCAACAGGCGGCCCTGCAGCGGATGGCCGAAGAAGCCCAGGCTAAGGCCGAGGGCGCGACGCCCGAAGGGGCCAAGCCCGGCTTCGACGAGGCTGACCCCTCGACCTGGGGTGAGCCGAGCCGGAATGACCTCTGCCCCTGCGGATCGGGCAAGAAGTTCAAGCACTGCCACGGCCAGATCCTCTGATCGCTGACAGTCTCCGACAGCACCGGGCCCCCGTTGCGGGGCCCGATTGCGTTCCGGGGGTGGCGCACGCGGTGTCCCAAGGTCAGAGAGACTCCACGCCTGCGCCTTAAACTGGCCGCTATTGCAGATCAGTTTGTTTCCAAACAGTGAACCTGTGTGGAGGCTGATGCTATGGCAGGTATGAACAGATATGTCGTCGCTGGCGCGGCCTTTGTCGCGGCGATCTCCGCCGGTTACGTGATGCAGAACGGGTTCGGTGGCGGTGGGCACGGCCCGACGCAACTGGCGGCGGCGCAGCCGGTGACGGCCCAGTCTATGCTGCCGATCCCCGCCGCACCGGCACCGAGCGCGCCTGTGGTGCTGTCCGACATTTCCCATGTCTCGGCCCTGCCCGAGGAGGGCGTGAACCGTGCGGCCGCCGAGGCCGCCCCGGAGGCGCCCGCAGTGGTACCTGCCTTGGTGCCTGCCATGGACACTGCCGCAGCCGCCTACGATATCGCACTGGCCGAGGATCCGGCCCCGGCCAAGCCGACGCTGGGCACCCCTGTCGGCGAGCTGATGGAGCCGATCGCCAAGCCTGCGCCCGACACCACGCCGACAGACACCCCGGCAGAGGCCGCCTCGGACAAGGATGCAGCCGCCCCGGTCTGCGAGGTCGCCCTGCAGGCCGAACAGCGCGCCGCAGCCATGGTGCACCTCGTCCTCGACGCGCCCTGCCTGCCGAACGAACGTGTGACCTTCCACCATTCCGGGCTGATGTTCACCCTCGCCACCGATGCCGATGGGCATCTTGAAGCCGAGGCGCCCGCGCTGACCGAAACCGCGCTCTACATCGCGTCCTTCGCCGCCGGGGACAGCGCCGTGGCGATGGTCGACGTCGACTCGCTGATCTTCTACGACCGGGCCGTGGTGCAATGGAAAGGCGCCGAGGGTCTGCACCTGCACGCGCTGGAATACGGCGCCCATTACGGCGAGGCTGGCCATGTCTGGGCCGATGCCCCTCGCGACCTGACCGTCGCCGCCCGCGGCGAAGGTGGGTTCCTGACCAAGCTGGGCGATCCCTCGATCGCGGAGGCGCAACTGGCCGAGGTCTATACCTTCCCGACGGCGACCGCTGCCCGCGAGGGGGACATCGACCTCTCGGTCGAGGCCGAGGTGACCGCCGCCAACTGCGCGCAGGAACTCGACGCGCAATCCCTGCAGGTCCACGAAGGCGCCGCGCCCGTGGTTCAGGATCTCGTGCTCGACATGCCGGAATGTTCCGCCGCGGGGGACTATCTGCTGTTGAAAAACCTCGTGAATGACCTGAAGATCGCCCGCAACTGAGCAATCCTCGGGGCAGGACATGATCAAGCATCGTGCGGCGATCCTCGCCGCACTTTTCCTTTTTGGACAATCCCTTGGCATCGGTCAGGCGGCGGCGCAGGACGTCACCTTCCTGTCCCGCGACGGCTCTGTCGAGGTGTCGGGCACGCTGCTTGGCTTCGACGGGGAATACTACCGCGTCGACACGCTCTATGGCGAGCTGACGGTGGACAGTTCCGGCGTCATCTGTGACGGGCCCGGCTGTCCCGACCTCACCTCCTACGTGGCCGAGCTGGAGCTGTCGGGTGCCGCCGCCATGGGTCGCGTCCTGCTGCCTGCGCTGATCGAGGGCTTTGGCCTGAAATACGGCTACACGGTGGAGCGCAAGGACCTCGAGCCGACGCGGACGGAGTACCGCCTGACCGAGGGCGACCGCATCGCGGGCGTCTTCCGCATTCATTCTTCCAACACCGACGAGGGCTTTGCCGACCTGCTGGCCAACGAGGCCGACATGGTCATGGCCCTGCGCGAGATGCGCCCGGACGAGCGGGAGCGCGCGCAGGATGCGGGCATGGGCGATCTGCGCAGCGTGGGCCGGTCCCGGGTGCTGGCGCTGGATGCGCTGGTGCCCATCGTCGCCCCGGGCAACCCGGTGACGGCTCTGACGGTGCCGCAGCTGTCGGATGTGCTGGCGGGCAAGGTGACGAACTGGCAACAGCTTGGCGGGCCCGATGCGCCCATCGACGTGCATCTGCGCGACGGGGCCTCCGGCTTTGGTCAGGCGACGGTGGACCGCCTCCTCTCCCCCGTGGGCGAGGCGCTCTCGCCCGGGGCGACCCGGCATGACAGTGATGCGCTGCTGATCCGCGCGGTGATGCGCGATCCCTTTGCCCTTGGCGTGATCAGCCTGTCGGAGCTGCGCGAGGCCGTGCCCGTGGCACTCTCCGGCGCCTGCGGTTTCACCCTGCGGCCGACCCGGCGCAACGCCAAGACCGAGGACTACCCGCTGGTGCTGCCCGTCTTCCTCTACCTTCCTGCCCGGCGCCTGCCCAAGCTGGGGCGCGAGTTCCTCGCCTATACAAGGTCCTCCGCCGCGCAGCTGGTGATCCGGCGGGTGGGCTACGTGGATCAGGCGCCGGAAGAGGTGCCGATCAACATGCAGGGCGACCGTTTCGCCAATGCCATCGCGCGCGCGGGCGAGGAAGTGCCCCTGCAGGAGTTGCAGCGCATGGTCGGGCGGCTGACGCCGATGAAGCGGCTGACGACCTCCTTCCGCATCGAGGCCGGGTCCTCCGACCTCGATGCGCAGTCGCGCTCCAACATCCTGCAACTGGCCGATGCGCTGGAGAGCGGGGATTACGACGGGCGCGAGCTGCTTTTCGTGGGCTTCTCGGATGGCGAGGGCCCGGCCGGGCCGAACCGCGAAATCGCGCAGCGCCGGGCGCAGGTGGTCTATGACGCCATCGTCACGGCCGCCGAAACCTTCGATCCCACGCGCACGCAGCTCTCGGTCGAGGCCTTTGGCGAGGCGATGCCCATGGCCTGCGACGACAGCGCCTGGGGCCGGCAGGTGAACCGCCGGGTCGAGGTCTGGCTGCGCTAGAGATAGCCCTCGGCCTTCAGCGAGACCTCGCGCGATTTGCCCACGATCAGGTGGTCATGCAGTGTCAGCCCCAGCACCTGCGCCGCCTCGTCGATCTGGCGCGTCATGGCGATATCCTCCTGCGAGGGCGTCGGATCGCCCGAGGGATGGTTGTGCACCAGGATGAGCGCCGAGGCGTTCAACTCCAGCGCGCGTTTCACCACCTCGCGCGGGTAGACCGGCACATGGTCCACCGTGCCGCGGGCCTGCGCCTCGTCGGCGATGAGGATGTTCTTGCGGTCGAGGTAGAGGACGCGGAACTGCTCCGTCTCGCGGTGGGCCATGGTGGTGTGGCAGTAGTCGACCACCGCATCCCAGGAGGAGATCACGTGCCTGCGCATCACCCGCGAGCGCGCCAGCCGGGCCGCCGCGCCCTCGATCAGCTTCAACTCGGCCACCACGGCGGCGCCGACGCCCTCCACCTGCAGCAGCCGTTCCTCCGACGCCGTGACCACGCGGTTGAAGTCGCCGAAGACCTCCAGCAGGCGGCGGGCCAGCGGCTTCATGTCGGCACGGGCATTGGCACGGAAGAGGACCATTTCGAGGATCTCGTAGTCCGGCATCGCCTCGGGCCCGCCCTGCAGCAGCCTCTCGCGCAGGCGCTTGCGATGGTCGCGTATGTAGGAGGGCGGCTGTGCCGATCCTCCCGCCGGGGTGGCGGTCTGGCCCTCGAAGAGCGGCAGCGAAGCTTCGGAGAGGTGGTGCGGCGGCGTGGTCATGGCGCAGCCTCGCCATGAAATGGTTAAGGGCGGGTTAACCCCGCCCTTGTCCTGTCGTTTCCCGGTGTCTGTCCGGGCCGGGCGTCAGCCCTTCATGTTGTCCCAGAAGGTCTTCACCGAGGAGAAGAAGCTGTTGCTTTCCGGGTTGTTATGCTCGGACTGGGCCGAGAACTCCCGCAGCAGTTCCTTCTGACGCGCGGTGAGGTTCACCGGGGTCTCGACGGCCAGTTCGATGAACATGTCACCGCTGCCGCCGCCGCGCAGGTTGGGCATGCCCTTGCCACGCAGGCGCATCTGGCGGCCGGACTGGCTGCCCTCGGGGATCTTCACCCGCGAGCGTCCGCCGTCGATCGTCGGCACCTCGATGTCACCGCCAAGCGCGGCCGTGCTCATCGCCACCGGCACGCGGCAGTAGAGGTTGTTGCCCTCGCGCTGGAACAGCTCATGCGGCCGGACCTCCACGAAGATGTAGAGATCGCCCGACGGGCCACCGCGCATCCCGGCCTCACCCTCGCCGGCCAGCCGGATACGGGTGCCGGTCTCGACGCCCGCAGGGATGTTCACCGAGAGCGAGCGGTCGCGTTCGACGCGGCCCTGCCCATGGCAGACCTTGCAGGGGTTCTTGATGATCTGGCCGAGGCCGCTACAGGTGGGACAGGTCCGTTCCACCGTGAAGAAGCCCTGCTGCGCGCGCACCTTGCCCATGCCGGAACAGGTCGGACAGGTCGTGGGTTCGGCCCCGCCTTCCGCACCGGTGCCCGAGCATTCGCCACAAGCGACCGAGGTCGGAACGTTGATCGTCTTCTGAAGCCCGGAATAGGCCTCTTCCAGCGTCACGCGCAGGTTATAGCGCAGGTCCGAGCCGCGTGCCGCCCGCTGCCGGCCACCCCCACGGCCCTGCTGGCCCATGAAGTCACCGAAGAGGTCGTCGAACACGTCGGAGAAGGCAGAGGCGAAATCGCCCTGGGCCCCGGCGCCACCCCGGCGCGGACCCCCGCCCATGGAGCCGTCGAAGGCGCCGTGACCGAAGCGGTCATAGGCGGCTTTCTTGTCGGCGTCCTTGAGGACGTCATAGGCTTCGTTGACTTCCTTGAACTGCTCTTCGGCGTTCGGGTTGTCGGAGTTGCGGTCGGGGTGCAGTTCCTTGGCCTTGCCGCGGTAGGCTTTCTTGATTTCGTCCGCCGAGGCGCCCTTCTGGACGCCCAGAACGTCGTAGTAATCACGTTTTGCCACTGGGTTTACCCCCTTTTACGGAACAGATAGGGCCGGCCCGCCGGAATGGCGGACCGGCCCCAGAGGTTCCTCAGCTGCCCTTAGGCACGCTTGTTGTCGTCCAGGTCCTCGAAGTCGGCGTCGACGATGTCATCGTCGTCAGCCGAGCCGCTCGGCTCATGGTCTGCCGCGGTCGGCTCGTCGCCGCTCTCTTCCTGGCTGGCCTTGTAGATGGCTTCACCCAGACGCATGGAGGCTTCGGTGACGTTCTGGATGCCGGACTTGATCTTGTCGGCATTCTCGGTTTCCAGTTCGTCCTTCAGCGCGGCGATGGCCAGCTCGATGGCTTCGACGGTGGACGGGTCCACCTTGCTGCCATGCTCTTCCACGGCCTTCTCGGTCGAGTGGATGAGGCTCTCGGCCTGGTTCTTCGCCTCGACCAGCTCGCGGCGGCCCTTGTCGGCCTCTGCGTTGGCTTCGGCTTCCTTGACCATTTTCTCGATGTCCTCGTCCGAGAGGCCACCAGATGCCTGGATGGTGATCTTCTGCTCGCGGCCCGTGCCCTTGTCCTTGGCGGACACGTTCACGATGCCGTTCGCGTCGATGTCGAAGGTCACTTCGATCTGCGGCATGCCGCGCGGTGCGGGCGGGATGTCCTCGAGGTTGAACTGGCCGAGCATCTTGTTGTCGGCAGCCATCTCGCGTTCACCCTGGAACACGCGGATCGTCACGGCGTTCTGGTTGTCCTCGGCGGTCGAGAAGACCTGGGACTTCTTGGTCGGGATCGTCGTGTTGCGGTCGATCAGGCGGGTGAACACGCCACCCAGCGTCTCGATCCCCAGCGACAGCGGGGTCACGTCGAGCAGGACCACGTCCTTCACGTCGCCTTGCAGAACACCGGCCTGAATGGCGGCGCCGAGGGCCACGACCTCATCGGGGTTCACACCCTTGTGGGGTTCCTTGCCGAAGAACTTGGTCACCTCTTCGATGACTTTCGGCATCCGGGTCATACCGCCGACGAGAACGACTTCGTCGATGTCCGAGGTGGTCAGACCGGCGTCTTTCAGGGCTGCCTGGCAGGGCTTCATCGAAGCCTTGATCAGGTCGCCGACGAGGCTTTCCAGCTTGGCGCGGGAGAGCTTCATCACGAGGTGCAGCGGTTGGCCGCCTTTCGGGTCCATCGAGATGAACGGCTGGTTGATCTCGGTCTGCGAGGAGCTCGACAGTTCGATCTTGGCCTTCTCTGCGGCTTCCTTCAGGCGCTGCAGAGCCATCTTGTCCTTGGTCAGGTCGACGCCGTGTTCCTTTTTGAACTCGTCAGCAAGGTAGTTCACGATGCGCATGTCGAAGTCTTCACCGCCGAGGAAGGTGTCCCCGTTGGTGGATTTCACTTCGAAGAGGCCGTCGTCGATTTCCAGGATGGTCACGTCGAAGGTACCGCCGCCGAGGTCATAGACCGCGATCGTGTGGGTGTTTTCCTTGTCGAGACCATAGGCCAAGGCCGCTGCCGTCGGTTCGTTGATGATCCGCAGCACTTCGAGGCCGGCGATCTTGCCGGCGTCCTTGGTGGCCTGACGCTGGGCGTCGTTGAAGTAGGCGGGCACGGTGATGACGGCCTGGGTCACTTCCTCGCCGAGGTAGGACTCCGCGGTCTCTTTCATCTTGCCGAGGATGAAGGCCGAGATCTGGCTGGGCGAATACTTCTCACCCTTGGCTTCGACCCATGCGTCGCCGTTGCCGCTGTCGATGACATTGTACGGCAGGTTTTTCTTGTCTTTCGCGAGGTCCGCGTCGTCGTTGCGACGACCGATCAGACGCTTCACACCGAAGATGGTGTTGGCGGCGTTCGTGACGGCCTGACGTTTTGCCGACTGACCGACCAGACGCTCTTCATCCGTGAAGGCGACGATCGAGGGCGTCGTGCGGGCCCCTTCGGAGTTCTCGATCACTTTGGGCTGCGAACCGTCCATGATGGCGACGCAGCTGTTGGTGGTGCCGAGGTCGATACCGATAACTTTCGACATGTTTTTCGATCCCTTTCACTAAGGCGATGTGGCGAGGCGCGGACCCGTTACGGCATCCCCACCCCGGTTCGAGGGGTGGCGTTCAGTGCGCAGGCAATGCCCTGTCCGCCACGCTTCTGGGCGTATATAAGAAGGCCCGAATGGCCCTGCAAGCATTGCGCGGAGGGGGAAGTGGCGAAAATGCCGCATTTTTCACATCGGGCGCAAAACCCCGGGGAAGGCGAGCGGAATGGCGGCGAAAATCACGCTGCGCGGCTTTGAAATCCACAAGGAGTACCTCGACGACGCGGCGCAGAAGGCCCTGATCGGCGCTTTGCGGCCGGTGCTGAAGGCCGCGCCGCTGTTTTCGCCGGAGACCCGCTGGGGCAAGAAGATGTCGGTGCGGATGACCTCGGCGGGGAAATACGGCTGGTACTCGGACCGGCGCGGCTACCGCTATGCCGAGACCCACCCCGAGGGCATGGGCTGGCCGCCGATCCCGCAGGAGGTGCTGACGATCTGGCGCGATGTGACCGGGCTGGAGCGGACGCCCGATTGCTGCCTGATCAACTACTACGGCGAAACCGCGCGTATGGGCCTGCATCAGGACCGGGACGAGGCGGATTTCACATGGCCGGTGCTCTCGGTCTCGCTGGGCGACGACGGGCTTTTCCGCGTCGGCAACGAGGAGCGCGGCGGCAAGACGGAATCGATCTGGCTCGAATCCGGCGATGTGGTGCTGATGGGCGGCCCGGCGCGGCTGCTGCATCACGGGGTGGACCGCATCCGCTTCAAATCCTCGCGGCTGCTGCCGAAAGGCGGGCGGATCAACCTGACCTGCCGCGTGGTGGACTGAGCCCTCAGGGGGCGATGGAGCAGCAGCCCGCGTAATGCGCCGGGCCGAGGTCGCCGGTGAGGATCATGTCGACGGTCAGGCCATAGAGCCGGTCCGACATGCCGTCGCTGCAGATGTCGCGCCCGACGACGATGGTGCCTGCCACGTCCGCGCCCTTGCCGGCCAGCAGGATCGTGGCATAGCGGTCGGACCGCCCGGCGGCCGTGCCCTGCCAGCCGGAGGGCAGGAAGGTCGCGGCCCCGCCGGCCTGCTGGAAGGTCCAGCCCGCACCTGCGGGCATCAGCGACCAGAACGGCTCTGTCCCGAAGCAGCGGGTCAGCGCGGGCTGCGTGCCGTCCGGCTGTCCGGGCTGGCGGGTGAGGTAGGCGGGCGAGGCCCAGCCTGCCGTTTCGCCGCTGTTGACCCGCAGCCATCCACTGTCCGCGTCGGCCTGCACCGCCTCGATCCCGGTGGCGTCGGGTGCCAGCGTGCCCACGATGGGGGCAGAGGGATCGGGTGCTGCGCGCATGTTCAGCACGTCGTTGGCGGCCACGCCGCTGACGTCGTAGAGCGCGGGAAACCCCTCCTGCGCCAACAGCCCCGCGGGGGTGAGCATCAGGGCAAGTGACAGGAAAAACCGTTTCATCGCTTGGCGTTCCACGAAACGGAGGCGTGACGCCGGGTGTAGAACTCGGCCATCAGCCCCACCATGAGAAAGGCGATCCCGACATAGATCGGGTACTCGATCGACGAATAGCGCGGTGAATAGTTGATGAAGACGAAGCCGCGCGACTGGTCGATGGTGTGGAACAGGGGGTTCCAGTCGAACATCGCCAGCATGTAGGCGGGCAGCTGGTTGGCCACGAACATCTTGCCCGAGGCGATCATGTTGGCCCGCTGGTAGACGGTGGTGAAGATCTTCACGAACGTCGGGAACCACGGCTTGATCGCCAGCAGCAACAGGCCAAGGGCGATGCCGGTGAACCACGCGATCAGAAGGCAGCCGAAGGCCGCGATCGGGCGGTCGATGGTGAAGCGCGTGTGCACCACGTCGTAGATGAAGAGGATCAGGAAGAGCGAGAGCACCTGAACATAGAGCGTGGAAAGCGCGGCGGCGGCGATGGAAATCACCGTGTTCATCGGCGCGTGCTGCATCATCGGCGAGGCGGGCCCCTCGGACCCCACGACCGCGCCCAGTGTCTTGGCGTGGGTCATATAGAGGAACACGCCGGACATGATGTAGAGCAGGAAATCGCCCCGGATCGCCGAGGAGCGCAGCCCCAGAAGCGAGAACATGATGTAGAAGGCGAGGATGAAGACCGCGACCTGAATCATGTTCATCACGATGGACATCATCGCGTTGGCATGGCCCTTGCGCACGTTGCGCACCGTGGCGTGGTAGATCAGCTCAAGGATCGTGACGGCGGATTGCAGCCGCGTCCCCGTGCGCCGGTGCTGAAACATGGAGGCCGCTCCGCTCTGCCTGTCACTGTGCCCTTGCGCCCGCCCGGTGACCGGATCAGCCGCTGCCTTGTGCCGGACCTTGCCGGTCGGACAAGGTGGTCTTGCTCTTCTTCGTGGCGTTCAGCATAACGATGTGGCGCCGATTTTTCAACGGAACCGGCGTCTTGAACACAGCATCTCCGGAGATTGATCGTTTTGGATTACGAAAAGCTTGCCACCGTCATGCGGGACCTCGCCATTCAGGCCGGTGAGGTCATCATGCAGGTCTACAACGCCGATGATTTCGACGTGAAGGCGAAGTCCGATGACAGCCCGGTGACCGAGGCAGACGAGAAGGCCGATGCGCTGATCTCGGCCGGTCTGCGCGCAGCCTTCCCGGACGTGACCCTCATCACCGAGGAACAGGCGGCGACCCATGGTGTGCAGGCCTCGACCTTCCTGATCGTTGACCCGCTCGACGGCACCAAGGAATTCGTCCAACGTCGCGGCGATTTCACCGTGAACATCGCCTACGTCGTCGATGGCGTGCCGGTGCGCGGCGTGGTCTATGCCCCCGCAAAGGACCGCATGTTCTTTACCGACGCCGAAGGCACCACCTACGAGGAGGCCGCGCCCTTCGTGGTCGGCACCGTTGGTGCGCTGACCCCGATCAAGGTCGCGGATGCGGACAACGGCGCGCTGCGCGTGGTGGCCTCCAAGTCGCACCGCGATCAGGCGACCGACGATTACATCAACAAATACGCCGTGGCCGACACCAAGAGCGCGGGGTCCTCGCTGAAGTTCTGCCTCGTGGCGACCGGCGAGGCCGACATCTACCCCCGCGTGGGCCGCACGATGGAGTGGGACACGGCCGCAGGTCATGCCGTTCTGGGCGGAGCCGGTGGCAAGGTCGTGCGCTTCGACGACCACTCCCCGCTGGTCTACGGCAAGGAAGGCTTCGCCAACCCCTTCTTCATCGCCTATGCACCCAACGTTGAGCTGAAGCCCGCCTGATGTCCGTTCTTGTCGCCATTCCCGCGCGCTATGCCTCGACCCGCTACCCGGGCAAGCCGCTTGTCGAACTGAAGGGCGCTTCGGGCGCGGCCAAGAGCCTCGTCCAGCGCTCGTGGGAAGCGGCCTGCCAGGTGCAGGGCGTGGACCGCGTGGTGGTGGCGACCGACGATGAACGGATCGAAGCCGCGGCGCAGGCCTTCGGGGCAGAGGTCGTAATGACCTCGCCTGCCTGCGCCAACGGCACCGAACGCTGCGCCGAGGCCCATGCGGTCCTCGGTGGCGGCTACGACGTCGTGGTGAACCTGCAGGGCGATGCGCCGCTGACGCCCAGCTGGTTCGTCGAGGACCTCGTGAAGGGGCTTCTGGCCGATCCGGGCGCCAGCATCGCCACGCCGGTGCTGCGCTGCGACGGCCGGGCGCTGAACGGCTTCCTCGAAGACCGCAAGGCCGGTCGTGTCGGCGGCACCACCGCGGTGTTCGACGCCAACCGGCACGGGCTCTACTTCTCCAAGGAAGTGATCCCCTATACCTCCGAGGTCTACGCCGACGAGGCCGAGACGCCCGTGTTCCACCACGTCGGTGTCTATGCCTACCGGCCCGATGCGCTTGCCGCCTATCCGGCATGGACGCCCGGCCCGCTGGAAGGGCTGGAAGGGCTGGAGCAGCTGCGCTTCCTCGAGCAGGGCCATCCCGTGCTCTGCGTTGAGGTGGAGGCCCGCGGGCGCCAGTTCTGGGAGCTGAACAATCCCTCCGATGTGCCCCGCCTCGAAGCCATGATGGCCGAGATGGGCATGGAATGAATGACCTTCCGGTCAGTGTCGTGGTGGTCAGCCGCGGCCGACCGGATCGTCTCAAGCTCTGCCTCGCGGGGCTGAGCTTCCTCTTCTACGACGCCTATGAAATCGTCGTGGTGGCCGACGCCGCGGGACTGGCCGCGGTGGCCGAGGCCGGGCTGGCCGATCTGGTCAAGACCGTCCCGTTCGAGACCCCCAACATCAGTGCCGCGCGCAATGCAGGCATCGCGCAGGCGGCGGGCGAGGTCGTGGCCTTCATCGACGACGATGCGGTGCCCGAACCGATGTGGCTGGCCCATCTCGCGGCGCCCTTCGCCCGCGCCGAGGTGGGCGCGGCGGGCGGCTTCGTGCGGGGCCGCAACGGGATCACCTTCCAGTACCGGGCCCGCAGCGTGGATGGCGCTGCGCAGGCGCGGCCGCTGGATGTCGACCCGGCGCAGGTTACGCTGCTGCGTCCGGCGCAGGGCCGGGCCATCAAGACCGAGGGCACCAACATGGCGGTGCGGCGCGATCTGCTGGCCCGAATCGGCGGGTTCGATCCGTCCTACCGGTTCTTCCTCGACGAGACCGACCTGAACATGCGCCTCGCGCGGACAGACCAGCTGACGGCGATCGTTCCGCTGGCCGAGGTCCACCACGCCTATGCGCCCTCGTCGCGGCGCCGGGCGGACCGGGCCCCGCGTGACCTGTCCGAAAAGGCGGCGAGCCTCGCGGTCTACCTCGGGCGCTATTGTCCGAAGGACGCGCAGCCGGCGCTCTGGTCCGATCTGCGGCGCGAGGAGCGGCAGAACGCGCTGCGTCACATGGTGGCGGGGCGGCTGGAACCGCGCGACGTGAAGCGCCTGCTGGCCAGTTTCGATGCCGGGCGGGAGGAGGGGGCTGCCCGCCGGCCGGTGCCGATGCCCGCGATTCCCCATGCAAGGGAAGGCTTCCGCCCGTTTTTTACGCGTGCGCGCGGGGCAGAGGTGCTGGCCGGGCGGGTCTGGGAGGGCGGACGCCTGCGGCGGGCCGCCGCTGCGCGGGCCGCGGAGGGCAAGATCGTCTCGCTTTTCCTATTTTCACACACCACGCTCTACCATCAGGTGCGTCTGGAGGCGCCGGGGATCTGGGTCCAGAGCGGCGGTCTCTGGGGGCGCAGCACTCGCTCGGGGCGGGCCGTTCAGCCCGCGACGTTCGCGTCAAGGTTGGAGCGCGAGGTGCGACGCGTTTCCTGGCAGCGTGGAAACAGTTGAATACTGGTTGAAAAACGCCACTGACCAGCGATATTCCGCGGAACAATACCTTTGGGCCCCTGTTATCACCGAAGGAGCGTTTGCTTGCCTTTGCTTGGATGTTAACGTCTGGGTTTAGGACCCGAGGTACTGGGGCATAAAATTTTGGCAGTCTGTGAGGAATTGAGATGACAAATAAGGTGACGAAGGCGGTGTTCCCGGTCGCAGGTCTGGGCACGCGTTTTCTGCCCGCGACCAAGTCGGTCCCGAAAGAGATCATGACGCTGGTTGACCGCCCGCTCATCCAATACGCAATTGACGAAGCTCGTGCCGCGGGCATCAAGGAATTCATTTTCGTGACGTCGCGCGGCAAGTCCGCGCTGGAAGACTACTTCGACCATTCGCCCTCGCTCGAGGCCGAGCTTGAGCGCAAGGGCAAGACCGACCTGCTCAAGACCCTCGAAGACACCAACATGGACAGCGGCGCGATTGCCTACATCCGTCAGCACAAGCCGCTCGGCCTCGGCCACGCGGTGTGGTGTGCCCGCCGCATGATCGGCAACGAGCCCTTCGCGGTCATCCTGCCCGATGACGTGATCGCCGCCGAGAAGCCCTGCCTGCAGCAGATGGTCGAAGCCTACGAGGAAAAGCCGAGCAACATTGTCGCCGCCATGGAAGTGCCGCGCGAAAAGACCAGCTCCTACGGCATCCTGGCCACCGGCGCAGACCACGGCAACATGGTCGAAGTGACCGGCATGGTCGAAAAGCCCAAGGCCGAGGAAGCGCCCTCGAACCTCGCCGTGATCGGCCGCTACATCCTGACGCCCAAGGTTCTCGAGAACCTCGAGCAGAAGCAGACCGGCGCCGGCGGCGAGATCCAGCTGACCGATGCGATCGCCAAGGAAATCGACGGCGAAGGCGTGCACGGCTTCCGCTTCCAGGGCCAGCGGTTCGACTGCGGCTCCAAGGCTGGCTTCCTGCAGGCGACTGTCTCCTTCGGCCTGTCGCGCCCGGAACTTCGCGATGACCTGATGGGCTTCATCCAGGATATCGTCCACATGGACAAAGCGGCCCAGTAAGACTTCGAAAGTTCTGTACGTATGACGAATATCCTTGTGACAGGCGGCGCGGGCTACATCGGCTCGCACGCCTGCAAGGCCCTCAAGCGGGCTGGCTACACTCCCGTCACCTACGACAGCCTTCTGACCGGCTGGGAGGACGCGGTGAAGTTCGGGCCCCTCGAAAAGGGCGAACTGTCCGATCGGGCGCGTCTCGACGAAGTCTTTGAGAAATACAAACCGGCGGCCGTGATGCATTTCGCGGCCCTCAGCCAGGTCGGCGAGAGCATGCGCGATCCCGGCATGTACTGGCGCGCCAACGTGCTGTCCTCGCTCACCCTGATCGAGGCGACGGTGGCGGCAGGGGTGAAGAACTTCGTCTTCTCCTCCACCTGCGCGACCTACGGCGATCAGGACAACGTGGTGCTGAACGAGAGCTCGGCCCAGTATCCGATCAACGCCTATGGCGGCTCCAAGCGCGCGATCGAGGACATCCTGCGGGACTTCGGCGCGTCGAGCGGGCTGGAGAGCGTGATCTTCCGCTACTTCAACGTGGCCGGTGCCGACCCCGAGGCCGAGGTGGGCGAGTTCCACCAGCCTGAGACGCACCTGATCCCGCTGATGCTGGACGCGATTGCCGGCAAGCGTGACGCGCTGACCATCTTCGGCACGGATTACGAGACGCCGGACGGCACCTGCATCCGCGATTACGTCCACGTCTGTGACCTCGTCGATGCCCATGTTCTCGGCCTGAAATGGCTGGAAGAGGGCAAGGGCAGCCGGATCTTCAACCTCGGCACCGGATCGGGTTTCTCCGTCCGCGAGGTGATTGATCACTCCCGCTCCGTCACCAACATGGACGTGCCCTACAACGAGGGCGACCGTCGCCCCGGCGACTGCACCAAGCTGGTCTCCGGCTCCACCCGCGCGGTGGAGGAACTGGGCTGGACGCCTGATCGGTCTACGTTGCAGACTATGATCAGCGACGCATGGCGGTGGCACCAGACTGGGCACTACGACAAATAACCCCCCTGCGCGGCTGCTGGACATCACCCGTCTTGCCAGCCGCGCCGGCCGCGTCCTCACGGGCGTGGACCGGGTGGAGCGTGCCTATCTCTCCCATCTTCTGACCCTCGACACCCCCGTCTATGGCCTGGCCAAGGTGGCGGGGGGCTATGTCCTGCTGGATCGCGATGGCCTCAGCGCCATTCTCGACCGTGTTGATGGCCATGCGCCCTGGGGCCGGCGGGACACGCTGGCCCGTCTGTCACGCAGGCTCGACCTCTGGCAGGGGCGGGCGCAGTCCGACCTGCGCCGCCTCGCCATTGCCAAGGCGCCACGCATCGCCCTCGGCTGGCTGCTGCGGCATCTGCCCAACGGGCTTGTCTACCTCAACACCGGCCACAGCGCCCTCAGCGCCCGTGTGATCAGCGCCGTGCGGCGCAGGCAGGGACGGGTGAGCGTGCTGCTGCACGACACGATCCCGCTCGACTTTCCGCAGTTCCAGCGGGCGGGAACGGTGGAGCGTTTCCACCGGATGCTGAAGCTGGCGGGCAACGGGGCCGACCTGCTGATCTACAACTCCGCCGCGACGCGGGCGGCGGTGGAACGTCACCTGACGCCCATGGGGCGCATTCCGCCGGGCGTGGTGGCGCATCTGGGGCTCGACCTTTCGACCCCGCGCGCCGGGGACCTGCCGGAAGGCCTGCCGCCCGCGCAGCCCTATTTCGTCGCCCTCGGCACGGTGGAGCCGCGCAAGAACCACGCGCTCCTCCTCGACATCTGGCAGAAGATGCCCCGCGATGGGGCGCGGCTGCTGATCTGCGGCGCGCGCGGCTGGCGCAACGAGGAGACCTTTGCCACGCTTGACCGGATGAAGGCCGAGGGCGCGGCGGTGGAGGAATGGCCGGGCCTCACGGATGGCGCCGTGGCGGCGCTGCTGGAGGGCGCGCGGGGCCTTGTCTTCCCGTCCTTCGCCGAGGGGTTCGGCCTGCCGCTGATCGAGGCCGCCGCCCTTGGCTGCCCCATATTTTGTTGCGACCTCCCGGTCACACGCGAGGTTCTGGGAGATATTCCCGTTTACCTGCCCATGGACGATGTCTATTCATGGGTCCAAGAACTAGAAAATGTCGCAGAGACACCGCGGGCCGCGCCGGATTACACGCCGCCGACATGGCAGGATCACTTCAAGACCGTCTTAAAGATGACCTGATATGGCAAACCCGATGGTAACCCTGCTCCGGAGCAGTTTGCTGAGGGTGTGAGTATCGCTTCGTCATATCGCCTGCGGCTCCAGCGGAAACGCTGGCTGATCCGCGCATTCCGCAAGAGGCGGGAACTGCGCGTGCTGTCGGACAAGACGCGCCGCATCCGGTCCCGCGATATCCTCGTCTTCTCGACCCTGCGGAACGAGCAGGTGCGGCTGCCCTATTTCCTGCAGTACTACCGCGAGATGGGCGTCAGCCACTTCCTCTTCGTGGACAACGACAGCACCGATGGCTCTGCCGACTACCTCGCGCAGCAGGCCGATTGTTCCGTCTGGACCACGCAGGCGGGCTACAAGCGGGCGCGCTTCGGTGTCGATTGGCTGAACTGGCTGCAGATGAAATACGGCCACGGCCACTGGACGCTGGTGGTCGATCCGGATGAATTCCTCGTCTACCCGTTCTGCGATACCCGGCCCTTGCCCGCGCTCTGCGACTGGCTCGACGCCTCGTCGATCAAGTCTTTCTCGGCGATGCTGCTGGACATGTATCCCAAGGGGCGGCTGGACGCGCAGCCCTATACGCCGGGGCAGGACCCGCTGGAGATCGCCAGCTGGTTCGACGCGGGCAACTACACCTTCGCCAAGAACCACCGCTACGGGAACCTCTGGATACAGGGCGGCCCCCGGATGCGGGTCTTCTTCCCCGAGGCGCCCGCCAAGGCCCCGGCGCTGAACAAGATCCCGCTGGTGAAATGGGACCGGAAGTACGCCTATGTCTCCTCGACCCACATGCTGCTGCCGCGCGGGCTGAACCAGGTCTTCGACGAGTTCGGGGGCGAGAAGGCCTCGGGCGTGCTGCTGCACACAAAGTTCCTCGACACGTTCAACACCAAGGCCAAGGAGGAGTTGCAGCGCAAGCAGCACTATGCCGCCTCGGTCGAATACCGGGCCTATGCGGATACGCTGAAGGATGACCCGGACCTGTGGTGCAACTGGTCCGAGAAGTACATCAACTGGCGCCAGCTTGAGATCCTCGGCCTCATGTCCAAGGGCAACTGGGCATGACGGCGGGCGTTGGCATCATCATGCTGGTGCACACGGCCCTGAACCGGGCCGAACAGGTGGCGCGCCACTGGGCCGCCGCGGGCTGTCCCGTGGTGATCCATGCCGACCGGAATGTCAGCGCCAAGACCTATGGCGCGTTCCGCAAGGCGCTGTCGGACGTGGAAAACGTGCGCTTCGTCCAGCGGCACCGCTGCGAATGGGGCACCTGGGGCATCGTGGCCGCCACGCAGGAAGCCTCGGAGCGGATGCTGGCCGATTTCCCGGACGTGCGGCATGTCTACCTCGCCTCCGGCTCCTGCCTGCCGCTCCGCCCGGTGCAGGAGTTGATCGAGTATCTGGCAGACCGCCCGCGCACCGACTTCATCGAAAGCGCCACGACGGCGGATGTGCCCTGGACGGTGGGCGGGCTGGATGCAGAGCGGTTCACCCTGCGGTTCCCCTTCTCGTGGAAGAAGCACCGCGTCCTCTTCGATGGCTACGTGAAGCTGCAAAGACGCCTGCGGATGCGTCGCCGGATCCCGAACGGCATCGTCCCGCACATGGGCTCGCAATGGTGGTGCCTGACGCGGCAGACGCTCTCTGCGATCCTGAACGATCCCGACCGGGAGGCCTATGACCGCTACTTCAAGCGGGTCTGGATCCCCGATGAGAGCTACTTCCAGTCGCTTGCCCGGCTCTATGCGACCAATATCGAAAGCCGTTCCCTGACGCTGAGCAAGTTCGATTTCCAGGGCAAGCCGCATATCTTCTACGACGATCACCTGCAGCTTCTGCACCGGTCGGACTGTTTCGTGGCGCGCAAGATCTGGCCCCATGCGGACAAGCTCTATCGCGTGCTCCTCTCCGCGCCCAACGGCGAGCAGCGCCGCACGGAGCCGAACCCCGGCAAGATCGACCGGGTGTTCTCCAAGGCGGTGCAGCGCCGGACCCGGGGCCGCACCGGCCTTTACATGCAGAGCCGCTATCCCCGCGACGGCTGGGAAAACGGCCTGACCGCGGACAAGTATTCCGTGTTTCAGGGCTTTGCCGAACTCTTCGAGGATTTCGACCATTGGCTCCAGCGTGCCACGGGCACGCGGGTGCATGGGCATCTCTTTGCGCCGGAAGAGGTCCAGTTCGCCGATCATCAGCGCTACATGGCGGGGGCCCTGTCCGACAGCCCGGCCGCGCGGGACTACCGGCCGCGGGACTTCCTGACCAACCTGCTGTGGAACACGCGGGGCGAGCGTCAGTGCTTCCAGTTCGGGCCGCGCGATAATCAGGCGCTGATCTGGGACATGGCCAAGGACCCCAATGCGCAGATCAGCGTGATCAGCGGGGCCTGGGCGCTGCCGCTCTTCCGCTCGAACCGGGATTTCCCCGACATCCGCGCCGATGCGGCCGAGTTGCAGCGGATCGAGTCCCGGTTCCTCGACGCGCTGCATTCGCCCTTCGCCAAGGCCCGCATCCGGGTCTGGACGCTGTCGGAATTCGTGGAATCCCCGATGGAGCCGCTGCAACTGGTCATCGACGAGATCGGGGCCAAGACCCCCCGCCGGCTGGCCGAGGCGCCGACCATGTGCGATCTCAAGGGCTTTGGTCACTTCCTGCAGAACCTCAAGAATCAGGGGATGCACCCCTATCTGACCGGCGATTTCCCGATCGACCCGACCGGCGGGCGTATCCCCCCGAAACCCGGCAAGAAGCCCTATCTCGTGCGGAAGTGATCCATGGCCCGTTTCGACTATTTCATCGTCCTCGCAGAGATGCGGACCGGCTCGAACTTCCTTGAGGCGAACCTGAATGCCTTTCCCGGGCTGACCTGTCACGGCGAGGCCTTCAATCCGGTCTTCATCGGCTATCCCAAGAACGAGACCCTGCTGGGCCTGACGCTGGACGAGCGGCAGCAGGCGCCGCAGCGGCTGTTGGACGCGGTGAAGGCGGATCACGGCCTCGCGGGCTTCCGCTTCTTCCATGACCATGACCCGCGTGTGCTGGACGTGGCCCTGCCCGATCCGCGCTGCGCCAAGATCATCCTGACGCGGAACCCGGTCGACAGCTATGTCAGCTGGAAGATCGCCCGCGCCACCGACCAGTGGAAGCTGACCGATGTGCGCCGCCGCAAGGAGAGCAAGGTCGATTTCGACCCGGTGGAGTTCGAGGCCCACCTCGAGACGCTGCAAAGCTTCCAGATCCGGGTGATGAACGCGCTTCAGGTGACCGGGCAGACGGCCTTCTACGTGGACTACGACGACCTGCAGAGCCTCGATGTGATGAACGGCCTTGGCGCCTTCCTCGGCCAGAAGGACAAGCTGGAGTCGCTCGACAGCAAGCTGAAGCGCCAGAACCCCGAGCCGCTGGACCAGAAGGTCGAGGATTTCGACGGGCTGGAAGCGGCACTGGCGCGGCTGGACCGGTTCAACCTGAACCGCACCCCCAACTTCGAGCCCCGGCGCGGCGCTCGGGTGCCGGAGTATGTGGCGGGGACCACCACGCCGCTGCTCTACCTGCCGGTGCGCAACGGGCTGGAGGACCGCGTGCGCGGCTGGCTGGCGGCGCTGGAGGGCGTGGCGGCAGAGGACCTGCCCGGGGCCTTCACGCAGAAGAGCCTGCGCCAGTGGAAGCGGGCCCGCCCGGGGCATCGCAGCTTCACCGTGGTGCGTCACCCGCTGGTGCGCGCCCATGCCGTCTTCTGCGAGCGTATCCTGATGCCGGGGCCGAACCGCTTTGGCGAGATCCGGCGCGTGCTGCGCAAGCGCTACAACCTGCCGATCCCGGCGGACATGGAGGCGGCGGACTATCCGCTGGAGCAGCACCGCGCGGCCTTCCGGGGGTTCCTCGACTTCCTCAAGGCCAATCTGGCGGGCCAGACCACCGTGCGGCAGGAGTCGGCCTTTGCGACGCAGGCCGGGACGGTGGAAAGCATGGGGCTCTTCGCCCTGCCGGACCTGATCCTGCGCGAGGAGGAGTTGACGACCGAACTGCCGGCGCTTGCCCGGCGTCTGGGGCATCCGGCACCGGTGGAGCCTCTGGCGGCGGAGGGCGATGCGCCCTATCCGCTCGCCGAGGTTGCGGATGCGGAGCTCGCCGCGCTCTGCGCAGAGATCTACCAGCGGGATTACATGATCTTCGGCTTCGATCCGGCCTCGCCCGTCTGACGCGGCGTGGCCTGCGCCCTCTCGACACCACGCGCCGCTTGATGGGCGCATGCCGCCCGCGGGGCTAACCGTTTTCTTCGAAGAAAACGGACCGGAATTTTTGAAAATTCCGGGCATGGCCGCGCCGTTGCGCGCCGCCAGAAACGGTCAGTGAGGATAGTAGGCACGGGCAGGGCCCGCGCGGCAGGGTCAGGCTCAGGCGGCCTGCACGCCCTGATCGGTGGTCAGGATCGCGTAGAGCGTCGCGGCATCCGGGTTGGCGCGCAGCTTCTTGCGGAGGTTGGCGTCGCGCAGGGTGCGCGACACCAGGGCCAGGGCCTTCAGATGGGTGACGCCCGCGTCGAGCGGGGCGAAGAGCGCAAAGACGAGATCCACCGGCTGCCGGTCCACCGCGTCGAAGTCGACGGGCTTCTCCAGCAGGATGAAGGCCCCCGCAACGCTGTCGAGCTGGTCGAGGCGCGCGTGGGGCAGGGCCACACCGTGGCCCACGCCCGTGGGACCGAGGCTTTCCCGCTCCTGCAAGGCTTCGACGACCGCATCCGCCGGCAGACCATAGGCCCCATGGGCCAGATCGCCGAGATCATGCAGCAGCCGCTTCTTGCTGGAGGCCGAGGCAATGACTTTCACTGCCCCGGGCTTCAGGATACCCGAAAGATCCATCAAAACTCACTCGCTCCGAACTTCTCGCCGGGGCGTCTGCTCCCGATCACCTCAACTGCGTGGATCGATCCAACCGATGTTGCCGTCATCCCGGCGGTACACCACGTTCAATCCGTTCTTGCCTTCGTGGCGGAACACGAGAACCGGCGCACCGGCAAGCTCCATCTGCATGACCGCCTCTCCGACAGAGAGGGATGGAATACGGGTTTCCATCTCGGCCACGATGATCGGCTGCAGCGTTGCGTCGTCCGACTCCTCGTCGTCCTGATCCGAGGCGAGGATATACGAGGACCCTCCGAAGATTTCAACCGGCTCGGTCCTGTCGCGGTGATGGTCCTTCAACCGGCGCTTGTAGCGGCGCAGCTGTTTCTCCATCCGTTCGCAACATTTGTCGAAGGCGCCGTAGATCTCGGTCGACTTGGCACTGGCCTGGGCGGTCAGCCCGGTGGACAGGTGCACGGTCGCTTCGCAGACGTATTCGTGCGCGTGTTTGGAAAAGACGACGACCGCATCGGTGGGTCGCTGGGAATACTTGGCCACGGCTTCGCTCAGTTCGGCCTTCACGTGCGTTTGCAGCGCATCGCCAATGTCGATCTGTTTGCCGGTGATTTCGTAGCGCATCCTGTCTCCTTCACTTGACAATTCGGGCGTCGTCCGGCGGTCGATCCGCCGGGCCGCTCAGGTCCGAATGCTGCGGATGGACAGCGTTGCGGCAGGCCCGGACATGAAAAAACCTGCCTTTCCCGCAGTGGCGGGCCAGGGCAGGCCGGACATGTGTCGCAATGCTGTCATACCTTCATATGAAAGTACTCTGCGGCGTTCTGTCAACGGAATCCGGAAGGCAAGGTTTGCAGCGTCTTGCAGCATCCCGCCGGGGGGATGGCGAATTCGGGCCAATAACGAAAGGGTTACGGAACGGGTTCAGGAAATACGGAAATTATCGCCCAGGTACACCCTGCGGACATTTTCGTTCTGAACCACGTCTTCGGGGGTCCCGGACATCAGCATCTTGCCGTCGTGCAGGATATAGGCGCGGTCCACGATCTCGAGGGTCTCGCGCACGTTGTGGTCGGTGATCAGCACGCCGATTCCACGTTTCTTGAGGTCCTGCACGAGGTGCCGGATATCACCGACCGAGATCGGATCGACGCCTGCGAAGGGCTCGTCCAGCAGCAGGTAGCGCGGCTCGGCCGCGAGGCAGCGGGCGATCTCGACCCGGCGCCGTTCCCCGCCCGACAGCGCGAGCGCCGGCGCGCGGCGCAAATGCTCGATCGAGAACTCCGAGAGCAGCTCTTCCAGCCGCTCGCGGCGCTTGTGGGTGTCGCGGTGGGTGATCTCGAGAATGGCGAGGATGTTGTCCTCGACCGAGAGGCCGCGGAAGATCGACATCTCCTGCGGCAGGTAGCCGATGCCCAACTTGGCGCGCCGGTACATCGGCAGGCCGGTCACCTCGCGGCCGTCGATCTTGACGGTGCCGCCCTCGGGCAGGACCAGCCCGGCGATGGAATAGAACGTGGTCGTTTTGCCACAGCCGTTCGGCCCCAGCAGCGCCACGACCTCGCCGCGGTCGAGCTGCATCGACACGTCGCGAATCACGACGCGCTTCTTGTAGCTCTTGCGCAGGTTCTCGATGCGCAGGCCGTGGTCACCCTCGGTGACGGTCAGATCAGGGGCGGGGGCCATGGGTCATTCGCTGCCGGTTTGCAGCACGGTGCGCACACGGCCCTGCATCTCGGCGTTTCCGGTCTTGAGGTTCACGATCATGGACTGGGATGTAAGCGTGCTGCGGCCCTGTGCAACCATCACGTCGCCACTCATCGTCACCACGCCGGTCTCGATGTCGTATTCCGCCTGTTTCGCCTCGGCCGCATCCTCGCCGCTGACCAGCAGCACGTTGCCATCGGCACGCAGCGCCTGGATCGCGCCCTGGTCCTCGGCATAGACCACGGTCACCGTATCGGCAGAGAGCTTGGTCAGCCCCTGCACCACCAGCACGTTGCCCTTGAAGATCGCGGTGCCGTCCGTCTGGCTGACCGACAGGCTGTCCGCGTCGACCTCGACCGGGGCCTGCGTGTCGGAGGGTCCGTTGCCGAAGGCGATGCCCTGCGCGATCCCGGCCTGCGGCAGCAGGAGCAGCGCGGCGGACAGGATCAGGGCGGGGGTGAGGGCCCTGCGGGCCCGGGTGGGAAGGGTCACGGCCTATCGTCCTCGTTACCTCGCGGGTCATATACCAGCTTAACCCCGTCGGTGAAAACCAATTGCGCGTCCGAACCGCTGGTCGCGGTCGTCAGGACCATCTTTCCGGCAGTGAACCTGCCCGGAGGGCCCTCGGCCCGTACGGTACCGGGGGTTTCCGCCTCGATGCTCCGCAGCGCGCTGATCAGTTCCTCGGTTTCGATACGATACCCCTCGGAGGAGGTGATCACGACATTGCCTGCCAGTTCGGCCCGGTCCGCCGGATCGTCGAAGCTTCCGCTGTCGGCGCGGAAGGTGATCCGGGCCCCGGCCTTGAGGTCGATCTGCGCGTCCACCACATCCGCGTTGAGCCGCGAGCGGCCTTCGGGATCGGGGCGCGCGACCTCGGCGGTGAAGGCGATCAGGTCGCCCGTCGCGGTCGCGCCCGCGAAGGTGGGGTTGGTGATCTGCTGGTTGCGGATACGCTCCTGCAGGTCGGTGTCCGCGAAGGGCAGTTCGGCAGAGGGCCCGACGGTGCGGGCCAGCAGGAAGAGCGTCGACAGCAGGCCGAGGGCCGCGAGCGGCAGGATCACCTTGAGCCAGGCGATCACGCGAGAATAGCGGTCCTCGCGCCAGGCCATGTCAGCCGAGACCGACGCGCAGGCAGTCGTGGATGTGCAGCAGGCCCTGCGGCGCAGCCGTGCCCTTCGGATCGACGACGAAGAGGCAGGTGATCTTGCGTTCGTTCATCACGGCCACCGCTTCCTGAGCGAGGGCGTCCGGGGCGATGGTGCGCGGGTTGGCCGTCATGACCTCCGCCGCCGTATGGGACAGCAGCCCGTCCATGTGGCGCCGCAGGTCCCCATCGGTGACGATGCCGGCAAGGGTACCGTCCGGATTGACCACGCCGACCACGCCGAACCCCTTGGAGGAGATCTCCAGCAGCGCCTCGGACATGGGCGTGTCGCCCTTGACCAGCGGCAGGGCCTCGCCGTCGTGCATCAGGTCGCGCACCCGGCTCAGCTGTGCGCCCAGCTTGCCGCCGGGGTGGAAGTTGCGGAAATGCTCGGCGGTGAACTGGCGGTGTTCCATCAAAGCCACGGCCAATGCATCGCCAAGCGCCAGCGTCATGGTGGTGGAGGAGGTCGGCACCACGCCGGTGCCACAGGCTTCCTCGGCGCGGGGCAGCACGATGGCCACGTCGGATTGCGTCAGCAGGGTCGACTCGGGCCGGCTGGCGACGCCGATCATCGGGATGCGGAAGCGACGGGTGTAGGAGATCACATCGGCCAGTTCCGGGGTTTCGCCGGAGTTCGACAGCACGATCACCACGTCGTCACTGGTCAGCATCCCGAGGTCGCCGTGGCTGGCCTCTGCGGGGTGGACGAATTGCGCGGGCGTCCCGGTGGAGGCCAGCGTGGCGGCGATCTTGCGCCCAATGTGGCCGGACTTGCCCATGCCGCTGACGATGACCCGGCCCTTGACGTTGAGCATCAGGTCCACGGCCTGCGCGACGCTCTCTCCGAGCGAGGCTTCGAGCTGGGACAGCGCATCGGCCTCGATGCGGATGACGCGGCGGGCGGTGTCGAGGAAGGTCTCGTGGTCGGTCATGCCGGGTCCTCTCAGGTATGGGCGAAGATATCGGTGTCGGGCCAGCCTTCGAGGTCCAGCAGGGCCCGCGTCGGCAGGAAGTCGAAACAGGCCTGCGCAAGGTCGGTGCGGCCTTCGCGGTCAAGGCGGATGTCGAGCGCGGCCTTCAGCCGGTGCAGGTAGAGCACGTCCGAAGCGGCGTAGTCGAGCTGCGCCTGGGTCAGCGTCTCGGCGCCCCAGTCGCTGGATTGCTGCTGCTTCGAGATGTCGGTGCCCAGCAGGTCCTGGGTCAGGTTCCGCAGCCCGTGCCGGTCGGTATAGGTGCGCACCATGCGGCTGGCGATCTTGGTGCAATAGACCGGGGCGGCAAGCGCGCCGAAGGCGTTGTACATCGCGGCGATGTCGAAGCGGCCATAGTGGAAGAGCTTCAGCACCTGCGGGTCGAGCAGCAGTTTCTCGAGGTTGGGCGCGCGGGTCTGGCCCTTGGCGATCTGCACGATATGGGCGTTACCGTCACCCGAGGAGAGCTGCACCACGCAGAGCCGGTCGCGGCCCGGCACGAGGCCCATGGTCTCGCAGTCGATCGCCACGGAAGGCCCGAGGTCGAGCCCGTCGGGAAGGTCGCCCTTATGCAGATGGTTGGTCACGTCCGCCTCTTTGCACCGCTGTCGCCTTGGGACATAGGCCCGTTTCGGCGTGGTTGCAATTGAGGAGGGCCACGGCGGCGGTTTCGCGACGATTGGGGGAGGGGCAACGGGGGTGCTTGCGGAGGAGTGGTGGGGGCGCAGATCGCGGCGGGGACGGTCTGGTGACGGCATGGACGGGGGCCGTCGCCGGAGGTGTGTGGGCCATCGCCGCGCCTGCCTGATTTATTGCGGTATGCTTTCGGAGTTGTCTCGTTCCGTCTTCCCCTCGGAATGTCCCGCCCGGCCGAGAGGCCGGGCAGCGCCGACCCGCCCCCCGTCGCGTCGCCATTGGCGCTCGGACCGATGGCGCGCCAATGGCGACCGGCGCTACTGCGCCACCCCGCGGGACGGCGCTGCCCTGCTCGAAGGTCGGTTAGCGCGCGGCTCTACATTGGATGACAGCCCGCTTGGGTTCCAGCGGTATTAGAACGCCCGGGGGACAGCCGTCAGCATTAGAGGGCGGCAGCACCGCGCATTGCTCCAAAAACGAAAACCCCGGCCGAAGCCGGGGTTTCCTCATGTCTCTTCGACAGGGCTTACTTCAGGCCTTCGGCCTGCATCGCCTCCAGCGCGCGGTCCAGCGTCCGCTTCATGCGGGCGACGATTTCCAGCACGTCATCTTCGGTCACGATCAGCGGCGGGCAGAGCGCCAGCGTATCGCCAACGGCACGGGTGATCAGGCCCTCGTCCGCGGCGATGTCCGCGGCTTTCATGCCGGCCTTCACCTTGGGATCGAAGGGCGCCTTGGTGGCCTTGTCCTGCACCAGCTCGACGCCGGCGATCAGGCCGGTGCCGCGCACTTCACCCACCAGCGGGTGATCCGCCAGCTTGGCCAGCTCGGCCTGCATGATCTCGCCCATCTTGGCGGCGTTCTCGATCAGGCCCTTCTCCTCGATCACTTCGAGGTTGGCGAGGCCCACGGCCGAGGCAACCGGGTGGCCCGAGCCGGTGAAGCCGTGGCCGAAGGTGCCCAGCTTGTGGGAGTTGTCCGCGATCGCCTGGTAGACCTTGTCGGTGAACATGATCGCCGAGAGCGGCAGGTAGGACGAGGTGATCTGCTTCGACAGGGTCATGATGTCGGGCTCGAAGCCCATCTTCTGGCAGCCGAAGGGCGTGCCCAGACGGCCGAAGCCGTTGATGACCTCGTCCGCCACCACGAGGATGTCGTACTTGCGGCAGATTTCCTGCACGCCGGGCCAGTAGCCCACGGGCGGCACCATGACGCCACCGGCACCCATGACCGGCTCACCGATGAAGGCGGCGATGGTCTCGGGGCCCTCGGCGAGGATCGTGTCTTCCAGTTCCTTCAGCAGGCGCGCGGTGAACTGCTCCTCGGTCTCGCCCTCTTCGCCGAAGCGGTAGAAGTGCGGCGTGGTCAGGTGCGTCACCGGGATCGCGGGCAGGTCGAAGTCACCGTGGTTCGCCGGCAGGCCGGTCAGCGAGCCCGAGGCGATGGTGATGCCGTGGTAGCCCTTCTTGCGGGCGAGGAACTTCTTCTTCTCGGGACGGCCGAGGGCGTTGTTCATGTACCACACCATCTTGACGATGGTGTCGTTGGCCTCGGAGCCGGAGTTGGTGAAATGCACCTTGGTCAGGTGCTCGGGGGTCATTTCCACCAGCTTCTCGGCCAGACGGATCGAGGGCTCGTGCGACTTGAAGGCGAAGGTGTGGTAGTAGGGCAGCAGGCCCATCTGCTTGTCGGCGGCTTCGCGCAGCTTGGGCTCGGAGAAGCCGACCGCGACGGACCACAGCCCCGCCATCGCCTCGATGTATTCCTTGCCGTTGGAGTCGGTCACGCGGATGCCGTCACCCTTCACCATGATCGTCGGGCCCTTCTCCTCGAAGGCGCGGGCGTCGGTGTAGGGGTGCAGCTGCGTCGCGATATCCGTCGCGGCGAGAGAATTCGAAAGCATGTTCATGGGGCGAACTCCTGTAAAAGAAGGGACCTCCCCGGCGCGATCCTGTCATGGCTCGCCCGGTGGTATGGGCGGCACCCTAGGGAAGGGTCAGCCGGAAAGAAAGCACCACGGTCCGGAATCGGGTGGATCCACGCGGAGGGCCGCCGGATTGCGCATCACGAGGCGAGTCGGCGCGCGGGACGTCAGAGGATCTGGAACGTCCCCCGGCTGCGGATGACCGAACAGAGGCAGCCGATGACGGCAAGCGCGGTGCCGAAGAAGAAGGCCTGCTGTGCATCATGGGCGCCCATGGAGAGCGCGATCGTCGCCAGCGCGGTGCCGAAGCCCTGCCCGAGCAGGCGCGCGGTGGCCAGCGCCGAGGAGGCGCCGGAACTGCGGTGTCGCGGGGTGGCGCCGATCAGGCTGCGGTTGTTCGGGGTCTGGAACAGGCCGAAGCCCACCCCGCAAAGCGCCAGCCGCAGGGCCAGCCCGGGGATGGTCACATCCTCCGGCATCGTGGCCAGCAGGGTGAGCCCGGTGGCCAGAAGTGCCATGCCGACGGCCACGATACGCCCGTTGTAGGGCTTGTCCGCGAGACGGCCCGCGATGGGGGCGGTCGCGGCGAGGGTCAGGGGCCATGCGCTCAGCAGCAGGCCGGCGTGGTAGGGGGAATACCCCATCCCGGTCTGTAGCGCGAAGGGCAGCACGACGAAGGCCAGCATCTGGCTCGAAAACCCGCAGACGGAGGTCATGATCGACAGGCGGAACTGCGGCTTGGCCAGCAGGTCGAGAGGGATCAGCGGGTTCTCGGACCGCCGCTGGCGTTGCAGCAGCACGGCGCCCGCGATCACCCCGGCGGCCAGCGTCACCAGCGGAACCAGTATCTCTCCGGTGCGGCCATAGCTCATCAGCGCATAGAGGATCAGCGTAAAGGTCAGGGCCGAGAGCAGCGCGCTCAGCCAGTCGAAGGGATGCCGGATCACGTCGCTTTCGGGCAGGTAGCGGGCCCCGAGGACGAGGGCGATCACCCCGGTCGGCAGGCCCATCATCACCACGGCGTTCCACGGCAGCACCGTCAGCAGCGCCCCGGCGATGGTGGGCCCGGTGGTCATCGACAGCGCCACCACGCTGGCGTTGATCCCGATGGTGCGGCCCAGCTTCTCCGGCGGCACCACCAGCCGCAGCAGGGCCAGGTTCACCCCCATGACGCAGGCAGCGCCCGTGGCCTGAAGTCCGCGGGTCGTGATCAGCATCTGGAGGCTGTTGGCAAAGCCGTTCAGCGCTGCGCCGATGGTAAAGATGACGATCCCCGTCAGGTAGATCCGCCGACAGCCGAAGATCTCGGCCAGGCTGGCGACGGGGAAGAGGCAGGCCACGATGACGAGCTGGTAGATCCCGACCACCACGGTCACGTCCCTCGGCTCTGCGCCAAGTGCATCGGCGATGCTGGGCAGGGCCACGTTGACGGCGACACTGTCCATCACGCTGGTCGAGATCGACAGGACGATCGCCACAACGGCGAGGATACGGTGCCGGTCGGACAGCGGCGCGTCGGAAGGGCTCATGGGCGGGGCGTCCCCGCGGGGGCGGGCGACAACGCGCAGGTCTTTGGGCTGGTCACTCTTGGGTCTCTTGCTGCCCGGGAGGGTGCGGGCTCTGATGGGGGCCGAGGGGTGGCCCGGTCGTCGGGGCAGTCTCGGGGCTCTGTGCGGTCGGTCGCGCTGGGCGCGGGCGGCGGACGGCCCCGGCGCACATCGTGGCGCGGGCGCGGGGCGGCGTCAAACCGGTTGATATGGGGGGCGCCGGGATGCGACCCTCGGGTCAGGCGCCTCGTGCGTATACGCAGTATATTACGCGGCCCCCGTCAAGGGCACATCGGCGCAGGACGCCCGGTGGGGCCCTGGAGGGGCCTTCCGCGCAGGACAGAGCAACAGGAGCGTGCAGATGACCCGGATCGCCGTGGTTTCGATTGGCAAGATGGGCGAGGCCATTGCCCGCCGCCTCGTGATGGGCGGGGCCGAGGTGATGACCTCCTTCGAGGGGCGCAGCGAGGCCACCCGTGCCCGCGCCGAGGCGGGCGGGATCACGGGGGCCAGCGAGGCCGAGATCGCCGGGGCCGACATCTTCCTGTCCATCGTGCCGCCGAGCACCGCCCGCGCCATGGCGGAGCGCTACTTGCCGCTCTTCGCCGCGCAGGCGCACCCGCCGGTCTATGTCGACTGCAACGCTATCGCGCCGGACACCTCGCGCGAGATCGGCGCGCTCTTCGCCGCCGAGGGGCTGCCCTTTGCCGATGGCGGGATCATCGGCGGGCCGAAGTGGGAGGGGCCCGGCCTGCCACGGCTCTACGTCTCCGGCACCGGGCCCGAACTGGCCGAGACGCTGGCGGGCCATGGGCTCGACTGCCGCCACCTTTCCGATATGCCGGGCGAGGCCTCGGAGCTGAAGATGAGCTATGCGGGTCTGACAAAGGGATTTCAGGCTCTGGGCGCGACCATGGCGCTGGCGGCGGACCGGCCCGCGCTGCGCGAAAGGCTGCTGGCCGAACTCGAGGGGAGCCAGCCGATGCTCTATGGCTGGCTGTCCCGGATGCTGCCGGGCATGTACGCCAAGGCCTATCGCTGGGAGGGCGAGATGGAGGAGATCGCGGCCTTCCTCGCAAGCCGCGGGCTGGACCCTCGTTTCTTCGAGGCCGCCGCCGCGCTCTATGGCCAGATCGCCACGGACGAGGAAAAGGTCGCCGCGATCGACCGCTTCGTGACGCGACGCTAGACCGTCTTGGCGGCCAGCGTGGCGGCAACCTCGGCCATGCGGGCCCGGGCGGCCAGCCGCTCGGGCGTGGTGCCATAGCGCTGGGCGAGGTGGCTTTCGAGGTGATCCAGCGCCTCTTCCCGGCTCAACCCGCCCACCTGCATGCCAAGGCGCAGCCAGATCCCGTCGATCAGCAGCGAGACCATGTTGGCCCCGCGCTCTGCCGCATCCGCGTCGGGTTCCACCGCGATCAGGGCTGACCGCAGGTTGCCGTTGAGCCGCCGGTAGATCACCCGCTGCAACCGGGCGAATTGCGGGTTGTGGGGCACCTCGGCGCACATGGCGACCCAGCCGTGCGCCATGCGCGGCAGATAGGTGGTGGGCGAGAAGTTCGCCTCGATGATCGCGTAGAATCGTTCCCAGGGTGTCTGGGCGAGGCGCATGTAGAGAACCGCCTCCTCCCGCAGGGTCGAATTCCCCTTGCGCAGAGCCGCTTCGATCAGGGCCTGCTTGGTGGCGTAGTAGTGCAGGACGCTGGCCTTGGAGGCCCCGGTATGGGCCGCCACCCGTTGCAGCGTCGTGCCCTGCAACCCGTGCTCTGCCAGCACCTCGAACGCCGCCTGGGCGAGTTCGGTGCGCCGGATATCGGCAATGCTTTTCCGTCCCATCGGTTCCCCTGAAGGCCTCTCGTGCGGCCCTTGCTGCCGCTTCGATAGCTTTGATTGACCCTCGGGTCAATTTATCCTACTGAGATATTGACTGACCCGTGGGTCAATAAATGAACCGTCGAAACAGGGAACCTGAGCATGACCAAAGTCCTCTTCACCGCCGCCTCTCTGACCGCGCTGCTGAGCGCCGGTGCCGCGCAGGCCCAATGCGACACGGTCCGCATGGCCGAGCCGGGCTGGACGGACCTCGCCCTGACCACCGGCATTGCCTCGGTCCTGCTGGAGGCGATGGGATACGAGACGGACAGCAAGGTACTGGGCATCCCGGTCATCTACGAATCCATGAAGCGTGGCGATCTGGATCTTTTCCTGGGCTATTGGGATCCGGCGATGACCCAGTACTACGCGCCCTACGAGGCGGACGGTTCCGTCACGACGGTGTCGCAGAACCTCGAAGGGGCGAAATACACCTTCGCCGTGCCGAAATACGTCTACGATGCCGGGGTGCATGACATCGCGGATCTCGCCAAGTTCCCCGAGGAATTCGGCGAGAAGATCTATGGGATCGAGCCGGGGTCGAACGAGCTGATGCTGGCGATTGTCGCGGATGAGGCCTTTGGCCTCGACGGCTGGGATGTGGTCGAAAGCTCGGAGCAGGGGATGCTGGCGCAGGTCGCCAATGCCGTGCGCCGGGACGAGTGGATCGTCTTCAACGGCTGGGCCCCGCACCCGATGAACACCCGGTTCGAGATGGAATACCTGACCGGCGGCGATGCCTACTACGGCCCGAACTTCGGCGGCGCGACGGTGCACACGCAGGTGCGGGCGGGCTACCTCGACGCCTGTCCCAACATCGGCAAGCTGGCGACGCAGCTGGCCTTCGACGTGGATCTCGAAAGCGAGGGCATGGGCTACATCCTGACCGACGGCGATGACGCCGAGGCTGCGGCCGAGAAGGTGATCAAAGCCCATCCCGACCTACTGGAAGGCTGGCTGGACGGGGTGACCACCAAGGACGGTGCCCCGGCGCTGGACGCCGTGAAGGCCGAACTGGGTCTGTAAGCGCCCATGACGATCGAAGAGCGCTGCATCCCCGGGGCCTGCCCTTTGCACGTGGAACTTAGGGGTGCGGCGGAGGCGCCGGCCCTGATCCTCGTGCTGGGGCTGGGGATGCAGATGCGCGAATGGCCGGAGGATTTCCTGCGCGCGCTGGCGCAGAGCTTCCGGGTTATCTGTCTCGATAACCGGGATTCGGGTCGATCCGGGCGCTGCGGGCCAGAGCCTGATCCGCAGGCGATGAGCCCTGAAGGTCTGCGCGATCCGGCGGCCTATCGGTTGCAGGACCTTGCCGCGGATGTCTCGCGCGTGGCCGATGCCCTCGCGCTGAAGAGCTATGCTGTCATCGGCTTCTCCATGGGGGGGATGATCGCGCAGCTGGTCGCCGCCACGGACCCGCGGGTCCGGGCCATGGTGCAGATATGCAGCTCGGGCGGGGAGGCGACGCTCGTCACCACGCCGGAGGCCGAGGCGCGCTTTACCCGCACGGTACAGCCCTTCGAGAGCGCGGCGGCCTTCCTCGACTGGCTGGCGGAGGACGTGGCCTATTTCGCCACCCCGGGATCGCTGACGGAGGGCGAGGCGCGGAGCATTGCCGCGCAGATGATCGCAGAGGGCTACACGCAGGGCGGTTTCGCCCGTCAGCGCCGGGCCATCGCCCTGGCCGGGGAGCGCAGCGCCCTGCTGCGCCGCATCACGGTGCCATCGCTCATCATCGCCGGGGCCGATGACAATTGCCTGCCGCCTGAAAGCTCCGTCCGGGCGCAGGCGCTGATCCCGGGATCGGAGCTGCATATCCTGCCCGGCATGGGCCACGCGCTGGACGCGCCCGCGCTTGATCTGGTCCGGGCGTGGCTGTCCGAACGGGGCTGACGCCCGATCTGTCCGGAATTCTGTCTTTCCTGACCGTGTGATGTTTCCTATTTTCCCAAAATAGTCCGGTTACGGGGAAGCCGGCGGTGTGTGTTAAGGGGGGAAATGTGTTCGGTCAGGCCGAGGGGAAAGGTCCTGTACCTTCCGGGCGGATCTAGCGATGCGCCTGCTTCGCCGTTTCGTTCGCGGGTCGAAGGCCTCGCCCGAAGAGCGGACCCAGCCCGTTGCCCCGGCCGTTGTGTTGCCGCTGGACCTGCTGTCGGCCGAGTTCATCGCCGATCCCCACCCGGCCTATGACTGGCTGCGCCGCCATGCCCCTGTGGCGCCCGTGACGGCCGGGGGCATCCTGCTGACTCGCCACGCCGATGTTCAGGCCGCGCTTGGTGACAAGACGCTCGGCAACGCGCCATCGCGGTTTTCGCCCCTCGCCGCGCGCAATCGCGCGACATATGTCGCCGCCGATCTCGCGGCGCATATTCCCCCGTTTCTGGACCTTCCGGCGCACCGCCTGCCGCGACAGGCGATCTCGCGCGGGTTTCACCGGGCGCTGTCGGGGCGCGATCCGGGACTGGCGGCGCTGGCCTGCGGGCTGACCCGGGCACAGGCCGGGCAGGGGCGCGTCGATCTGCTGGAAACCATCAGCCGGCCCTATGCGCTCACGGCAATGCGCGGCCTGCTTGGGCTGGAGGGCAGCCCCGAGATGCTGAAATCGGTGGCCGAGAGCTTCTTCCTGCTCTTCGCGCCGCTGACGGATCGGGCGAAGTTCACCGCGCTCAACGATCAGATGGCCGGGTTTCGCGATCATGTCACCCGGTCTCTGGAGGCCAAGCGAGGCAAGGCGCCGCGCGATTTCCTGGGCCACATGGCCGCCTTGCAGGCTGATCTTCCGGGGCTGACTGATCAGCACATCGTCGATGCCGCGATCCTGCTGCTGGCGGATGGGGTCGAGAATGTCGAGACAGGCGCGGCCACGCTGCTGCATATTCTGGCGCGCGAAGGGGGCTCGGTGGACGAGGCGTGGGTGCGCGAGGCGCTCAGGCTCGACACGCCGGGGCAGATCATCCCCCGGGTGGCGCGGCAGGACACCGAGATCGCGGGGGTGCCCGTGAAAGCGGGCCACCCGGTGTTCCTCGCGCTTGGGGCGGCCAACCGTGACGGGGAGGTCTTTGACGCGCCCGATGTTTTCGATCCCACCCGCGATCAGGGGCAGGCGCTGGTCTTTGGCCGCGGGGCGCATCGCTGTATCGGCGAGCCGCTGGGGATCGCCCTGCTGCTGGCGCTCGCCCGCGCGCTGGAGGCGGCGGGCGCGCGGCCGGTTTCGACGGGGCCGATGGCGTATCAGCCGCGCTTTGGCCATCGCTGGCCCGCGCGGCTGGAGATCACGATCGCCGCAGGCTGAAGGGCCAGAGCGTGCGGCGCGGGCTTTCGAGAGCGTAGTCGGAATAGAAGGCCACGCCGTTGTCGATCACGTCCGCCGTCACCCGGATCGGCACGAACTTGTCCGGATAGGTCATCTGCACCTCGCGGGTCACGCTGTCGCCGGGGGCCAGATCCGTCTCCAGTGCCGCGCTGCCCGCGATGCGGGAGCGGATGTGCCCGTCGAAGTTGCGCTGCGTGAGGATCACGCAGGTCTGCCCGGCGGGCCATGTCACGGCGCTGGTGTTGGTCACGGTGACCTTGACCGGGACGGTGGCGCGGCGGCGGCCGAAGCGCGGCGCGCGCAGCTTGACCTCGGCCTTGTAGGCCTCGGGCGTGGCGGGCCGCGTGGTGTCGAGCGCATCGGCGCCGGGCTCCGTCACGGGCAGGGCCTCCAGCCCGTCGATGAGCGCGTTGAGCCGCGTGGCAAGTGCCTCGGGCAGGGGCGCGCGCAGGGTCTGGCCGTGGCGTCCTTCGAGGTAATGGCCCTCGGCCCCTGCGGGGTGCATCAGCGGCAGGGCGCGTTCCGGCCCGACCATCCGGTGCTTGGCGGAATGGGTCTTGTCCTCGGTCCAGACGTGCAGCGTCGGGAAGGCGGTCGGGGCATCGGGCCAGTTGTCCCAGCTCACCAGCAGCGAGATCTCCCGGCCGCGCGCAGCGAGTTCCTCGGCCACCCATGTCATCACCTTGGCCCCCTCGCAGAAGCCGCCAAGGGCAATCGGCCCCTCGCGTTGCAGCCGGTCGATGGCATTGGCGTAGTGATAGGCGAGGCGGCGGGACTGGGCGTCGTCCTTGTCGACCTTCTGGAACAGGGTCCGCATGGCATAGATCGGGCGCTTCTTGCCGAGCGCCTCGACCAGATTGGGCCATTCGCTGTCAGCCTGCACGCACCAGAAGAGCGGACGCGGGCCGTTCTGCCCGCCCACGCGGAAGATCAGGTCAGACACGTCGGGCCGGGCGGGCGAGAGCTTCCACTCTTTCACCCGTTCGCGCACGAAGGAGAGCGCGGCGTCGTCCAGACGCGCGGCTTCGGCCTTGTCCTGCGTTTCGACCATCGTGGCGAAGGCCCCGAAGGCGGGCGTGTCGTAGAGCTGCGCCGGGTCGAGTTTCACGCCGGTCAGGCGGGTGACCTCGAAGACGAACTGCGTGGCCGAAAGGCTGTCGCCGCCCGCCTCGAAGAAGTCGGCGGACAGGCCCTCGGGCTTGCGGTGCAGCACCGTTTCCCAGGCCTCGGCGATCTTCTGCGCGGTGTCGGAGAGCGGCGCGCGGTCTGCGGCATCTTCCTCGGACAGCGCGGCGAGGGACACGCGGTCCAGCTTGCCGCCGGCGAGGCGGGGCAGCGCGTCCGTGATGTCGATCCGGCCGGGACGCTTGAAATCGGCCAGCCGCAGGGCGAGGTGCTTGCGCAGTTCCTCGGCGCCCGCCACCCGGCCCGGGCGCAGCACCACGGCAAGGCCCACATGCTCGCCCAGCGTGGGATGCGGGCGGGCATAGGCCGCGGCCTCGATGATGGCATGGTGCGAGAGGATCGCGCGTTCGATCTCCTGCGGCGAGATCTTCTCGCCGCCGCGGTTGATCATCTCCTTCTCGCGCCCGTCGAGGTAGAGGTATCCCTCCTCGTCGATATGGCCGAGATCGCCGGTGATCAGCCAGCCGTCCTCGTCGAAGGGGCTCTCCGCCTCGCCGAGGTAGCCGGTCATCATGTCGGGCGACATGACGCGGACCTGCCCGGTCGCGCCTTCCTCGATGTCGGAGCCGTCGGGGGCGCAGATGCGCAGGGCGCAGCCTTCGATCACGCCCACCGATCCAGCCTTGCGCGGGCTGGGGGGCAGGGGCGTGGTGGCGATCAGGCCGCAGGTTTCGGTCATGCCGTACATCGGCAGGATCGGCACCTCGCCGCCCAGCAATTCCTCGATCATCGCCTGCCGGGTTTCCGGCAGATCGGCCGAGACCGAGCGGATCAGGCGGATCTGCCCACCCAGTTCGGCCCAGTCATCGGCGGAATATTCGGCTTCCATCCGGGCCAGCATCGTGGGCACGGCCTGCAGCCATGTCGCGCCGCTTTCGCGGGCGGCCTGAAGGATCGCGGAGGGATCGCGCCCGGAGGCGCAATGCACCGCGCCGCCCGCGATCAGGGGCGCCAGCATCAGGTCGACGAAGCCGCCGATGTGGAACATCGGCAGGGCGTGCAGGGCCATGTCCTCGGGGCCGAGGTAGAGGCTGCCGCCGATCCTCTCCGCCGCGCCGTAGAGGTTCTCAAGGGTCAGCGGCACCGCCTTGGGCAGGCCGGTGGAGCCGGAGGTGAAGAGCACGAGGCCGGGGCCCTCGGACCAGCTTGCGCCCGCATCGACCGGCCCGCCGGACAGCGTCAGGCTCTGCGGGGCATGGGTGTCGGGCAGCTCCAGCCGGATCTGCGGCAGGTCGCCGGGCACCGGCGCGGGGCCAAGCGCGGCCTCGTTGATCAGCGCCTGCGCGCCCGAGATCGACAGCTGGTGCGCGAGATCCTCACGCTGCAGCGCCGGGTTCAGCGGCACCAACCGCACCAGATGCGCGAGGGCGAAGAGCACCGCCGTCTGCGCAGGGCCGTCGTCCAGACGGGCCGCCACGACCGAGGTCGGCCCAAGGCCCATGCCGGACAGGCTCTCTTCCAGCGTCTCGCGCAGCGCCAGCATGGCGGCGCCGTCGAGATAGAACTCCTCGGGTCCGGTCAGCAACGGGCGGTTGGGGGACTCGGCAAGGGCAGCGAACAGGTCGATCATGGGTCTTCACTATAGCAGGGACGGAACGCGGGTGTGACAGGTGCCCTCCGCCGGGCCGCGCCAAAATAGGGATCTCGCGACGGTTGAACAGGGGCATTCGCGGTCATCTTCGCGTCATCGGCTGAAACCGACCGGGATGCCGCGGAGGGCGGGTTCGTAGGCAGGCTGGCAGGCTGGGCCATGGCCCGGCGCGGGGTGGGGCGTTTTACTCTTTCGGCTGACCGCGAGGGCGCTACTGTGCCCGGCGACTGACCCAGCGACTGACCCAGCCACGAGGACCACCATGCCCATCACCTGCGCCGTCTACCTGCCCAAGGACGACAAGATCACCGGATGGGTCGAGAAGCTCTCCGCTGCCCTGCCGGAGGACTTCACCGTGCTGCCGATGAGCGCGGTGACGGACCCGGCCACGGTCGATTACGCGATTGTCTGGATGCCGCCCGCGGGCATGCTGGCGGGTCTGCCCAACCTCAAGGCCATTGTCTCCATCGCCGCGGGGATCGACCACCTGCTGGCGGACCCGCAGTTGCCTCAGGATGTGCCGATCATCCGCACCATCGGCAATGACCTGACCCAGCGGATGCGCGAGTTCATCGCGTTGCACGTCCTGCGGATGCACCGGGAACAGCGCCGCATGGACACCGCCCAGATCGAGCGCCGCTGGGACCCGGTGACCGTGCCGCCCGCGAACTACCGCAAGGTGGGGCTCATGGGGCTGGGCAACCTCGGCAAGGCCGCGGCGCAGACGCTGGCCATGCTGGGCTACCAGACGCGGGGCTGGTCGAACTCCATGAAGGAGATCGAGGGCGTGACCTGCTACGCGGGGGCCGAGGGTTTTGACGCCTTCCTCGATGGGCTCGACACGCTGGTCTGCCTGTTGCCGCTGACCGAGGCCACCACCGGCCTGCTGAATGCCACCACCTTTGCCAAGCTGGCGCCGGGCGCGCAGCTGCTGAACGCCGCACGTGGCGGGCACATGGTGGAGGATGACCTGATCCCGGCGCTGGAGTCGGGCCAGCTGTCCCACGCCACGCTCGACGTTTTCGCGGTGGAGCCGCTGCCCGCGGATCACCCGTTCTGGAGCCATCCGCAGATCACCGTCACGCCGCATATCGCCTCGATGATCGATCAGGCGACCGGCGTCTCGATCATCGCGGCCAACCTGCAGGCCTTCGAGGCGGGCGAGGCGCTCGACGCGCTTTGCACCCCGGGCAAGGGATACTGACCGCGCATTGGGCAGGCGGCCCTTTCCGGGCCGCCGCCACGGGCCCCGGCTCTTGAACCTTACGGTGCAAAGGCGTTTCTGAGGGCCATCAGACAAAGGAACACGCCATGACCGCCAGCCCCTACGGTTTCACCTGCAAGAAACAGCCCGCCACGGGCGCGAAGGGGATGGTCGTCACGAACCACCCGCTCGGCTCCTCCGCCGGGGCGCAGATGCTGGCGGCGGGCGGCAACGCGGTGGATGCCGCGGTGGCGGGTCTGTTGGCCCTGACGGTGGTGGAGCCGATGATGGTGGGCATCGCGGGCGGCGGGCTGTCGCACCTGCGGCTGCCCGATGGCCGCCACATCATCTTCGACGGGCTGGCGCAGGCCGCCGGGTCCATGACCGGGGATCTCTACACCCCGCAGAGCGACAATGACCCGGCGCTCTACATGGAGGTCGAGGGACGGCGGAACCGGCTCGGCGCCTCGGCGGTCGCGGTGCCCGGCAACCTCGCCGCGTGGTATGCGATGCATTCGCAATACGGCAAGCTGCCCTGGGCCGACGTGGTGGAGCCCGCCATCGGGCTGGCTGCGCGTGGCTTCCTCGTCACGCCCTACCTGCGCGGCGCCATCGACATGCACCGCCCTGACATGGAGCTGGACCCGGTCATCTCCTCGATCTTCCTGCCGGGCGGGCAGCTGCCGCAGGCCGGTGACCGCATCGTCATGGGCGATTACGCGGAGAGCCTGCGGGAGATCCAGAAACACGGCGCCGCGGCGCTGCACGGCGGGGCACTGGGCAAGGCGCTGGTGGAGCGGATGGCCTCGGGCGACGATTATGCCGGGTTCATCACGCTGGACGACCTGACCTCCTACGCCGCGGCCGAGCGCGAGGCGATCCACGGCAGCTACCGCGGCTGGGAGATCGTCGGCCCGCCGCCGCCCGCCTCTTCCGGCGTGCATGTCACCCAGATGCTGAACATGCTGGAGCATTTCGACGTGAAGGGCATGGGCTTCGGCTCGCCCGAGATGATGCACCTGCTGGCCGAGGTGATCCGCGTGGGCTTCGAGGACCGGCGTGCCGCCTCGGGCGATCCGGCCTTCGTGGACGTGCCGGTGGAGCGCTACACCTCGAAGGAATACGCCGCCGAATGCCTGTCGCGGCTGCGCAACATGGGCGGGATCGGGCCGGCGACGCCGGGCTACGAGAGCAACGACACCACCCATGTCACCATGGCCGATGACGACGGGATGATCGTGGCGGCGACCCATACGATCAACGGGCTTTTCGGTGCGAACATCATGGTGCCGGGCACGGGGATCATCCCGAACAACTACATGTGCAACTTCGACCCGCATCCGGGCAAGGCGCTGTCCATCGTGCCGGGCAAACGGGTGCCGACCTCGATGGCGCCGATGATCGCGCTGAAGGACGGCGCGCCGGAATTCGCCATCGGCCTGCCGGGCGGCCTGCGCATCTTCCCCTCGGCGATGCAGGCGATGCTGAACCTGATCGACCACGGCATGGACCCGCAGACCGCGGTCGAGGCGCCGCGGCTCTGGACGCAGGGGCAGGAGATCGAGCTCGAGCCCGCCTATGCCCACATGCAGGCGGCGCTGGAGGCCAAGGGCCACACGGTCAAGCTGGTGCGCCACATCGGCGGCGGCATGAGCGTGATCCGCTTCGGCAAGGACGGGCTGATGACCGGGGCCGCCTGCTGGCGCGCGGACGGCACGCCGATGGCGCTTGGCGGCGGTCTGGCCGAGGCGGGCATCCGCTTCAACGTCTGAGGCCGCTCAGTCCAGAAGGGCGCGGGCGGCCTGCAACGCCTCTTCGGGCGGGCCGCTGGCGTCGATCCTGTGCCACGACATGGCGCCGGTGTGCTGGGCCAACTGGATCTCCAGCACGGTGATATCCGCGTCCGAGGCATCTCCGCAGCGTGCGGTGACCCGGGCGCGCAGGACCTCCTCCGGCGCCTCCATCCAGAACCCGTGGAAAGGCACGCCCGCCGTGCGGGCCGTGGCCTCCGCCAGCCCGCGCAGGCGGCGGTCGAGGAAGGTCGCGTCCAGCAGGACAGACTGCCCGGCGGCCAGCAGGTGCCCGGCCCGGGCGAAGAGCCGATCATAGACCGCGGTCCGGTTGTGCTCGCTATAGTTCTCCTGCGCGAGGTGGCGCAGCATGTCGCGCCCGGCCTTCCGCTCAAGGTCCGAGGCCAGCCAAACCGCGCCGGGCACCCGGCCGAGACCGGGGGCAAGTGCCCGCGCCAGCACCGATTTTCCACTGCCCGACAGGCCGCCGACCGCCACCAGAACGGGCGCAGCGGGGGCAAGGACCGCCTGGGCGAGGCGCAGGTAGGCGGCGATTTCCGCCTCCGAGGTGCCGGGCGTTCCGCGCGCGGCATCGGTCTGCAGCAGCACCATCGCCCGGATCGCCGCCCGCACCGACAGGAAGAGCGGCAGCGCCGCAAGGCCGCTGTCCTCGGTCCCGCCCATCTCCCGCAGCCAGGCGGAGAGGGTGCGGCAGGCCTGCGGGGCAAGGTCCCGGTGCAGCAGGTCCATGACGAGGAAGGCGATGTCGTAGAGCAGGTCACAGGTGCCGAGCGTCTCGTCGAATTCCAGCGCGTCGATGGGCACCGGCGCGCCGTTGATCCGCACGATGTTGCGCAGGTGCAGATCGCCATGGGCGCGGCGCACGTGCCCGGCTGCGCCGCGTTCGGTCAGAAGGCCGCGCTGCGCGGTCCACGCGCTGCGGGCGGCCTGTAACCATGCGGTGGCGTCCGGGACGCTCGCGGCCTCGGGAAACTCGGCAAAGACGCGGCCCAACTCGTCGAGGATATCGCCGATCAGCGGGGCGCCGTCACAGGGCCGCAGGGGCGTGGCACGGTGATAGAGCGCCACCGCCGCGCCGGTCGCATCGGCCAAGGCGCCGTCGAACCCGCCCGCGGCGGCGATCCGGTCCAGTTCCTCCTCTGCCGGGAAGCGCCACATGCGCAGGACGTAGTCCACCGGGGTGCCGGTGCCACCCAGCGACAGCCCCTCGGGCCCCTCGGTCACGGGCAGCACGTCGCGGTAGAGCATCGGCGCGGCAGGGCGGTTCAGCTCCAGCTCGCGCAGCAGCAGGCGGTGGCGTTTCTCCACCGTGGACAGGTCCATGTAGTCGTAGTGCACTGCGCGCTTGAGCTTCAGCGCGGTCCGGCCGCAGAGGAAGATATAGGCGCCGTGGGTCTCGATCACCTCGACCGGCCCCGCGCCACAGTGGCTGGCGGGATCTGAGAGAAAGGCGATGGTCCTGTCCTGCGACTGGGTCATGGCTGCGGCTCCATGTTTCATGCCAATTCTGGCACATGTATGCAGCTTCGACTTTGCGCAGGGTCAAGGCGGGAGGAAAGCCCCCGCCTTGTGGGGGGTCATACCTCGGGCGTGGGGGCGTATTCGGGCCGGGCCGGGGTGAAGACGTCGATGTTGATCACCTCCTCGTCGCCCACCACGACGGCGTGGTGCATGACGTTCGGCGGCACGGTGATGATCGCGCCGGGGCCCATGCGGACGACCTCGTCGCCGACGTGGAAATCCACGGTGCCCGAGACGATATAGGCGATCTGCTCGTTCTCGTGCTTGTGGGGCTTGGGCTCATGCTCGGGCTGGAGCCGGTGCAGCGCCAGCGTGGCCCCCGCGCCGGAAAATGCCTTCTGCTCGACGCCGGGGCGGATCGTCTTCCACTCCAGCTTTTCCCAGTCGACCTGATGAATCATGTGATGTCCTTTCAGCTGTCCTTGGCCGCGTGCATCATCTGCCGCGCGGCGCTCATGAGGAGGGATTGATCGGCGCCGAGCACGAAGACCGTGACGCCGAGGGCCGCCCAGCGGGGGACCGCCTCGGGGCCGGGGAGGAAGATCCCGGCCTGTTTACCGGCCGTCCGGGCCGCGGTGACGACCTGTTCGATGGCCTGCGCCAGCTCCGGTGCGTCCATCCCCACCCCGAGGGAGAGGGAGAGATCGGCGGGCCCGACGAAGAGCACGTCCACGCCCTCGGTCCCTGCGATGGCGTCGAGGTGGTCGAGCGCGCCGCGGTCCTCGATCTGGGCCATGACGATGCTGTCCGCATCGGCCTGCGCGCGATAGTCTGCCGCCGCCATGGTGCCATAGGCCCCGGCCCGCCCGGAGGGGGAGAAGCCGCGCTTGCCGGGGGCGTATTTCACCGCCTCCACCACCGCGCGGGCCTCCTCCCCGTCGCGGACATGGGGCACCATGACGCCCGCCGCGCCAAGGTCCATCGCGGGCCAGAGCGCATCCGCGCCGGACCCGGTGGACCGGATCAGCACCGGCAGGCCGACTGAGCGGCCCGCCATGACCATGAGGTCGAGCGCCTGAAGCCCGACGGCGGCATGTTCCCGGTCGGCCACGATGAAATCGAGACCGGCGAGGCCCAGCAGTTCGATCACATGGGGATCGGGGATCTTGCCGAAACAGCCGACGACCCGGTCACCGGCCGCGATCCGGCCGCGCAGGCCGGTCATTTCAGCCCGACGAAATCGGCGGCGTTGGTGGCGGTCATGGCGCGGGTGTCCTCCTCGGAGTAGCCCATCTCCAGCAGCTTCGCGATGATCAGGCGCATGCCCTCCACCGGGGTCGGGTTGCCGGTCTGGCCGAGGTCGGACCCGAAGAAGCTGTTCTCGACCCCTGCCGCGTCGATGACCTCCTTCAGGTGGGCATCGTCGAACATGGTGAAGGTGGAGGGGATGAACATGCAGATCGAATGCTCCATCTTCACGCCCATGTTCGCCAGTTCCGTCACCTGGTCGAGGGTGGCGGCGTTCACGTAGGTCGGGTGGTTCAGGAACATCCGGGTGACGCCGCGGGCCTTGGCCTCCTCGTAGAAGGGGAAGGCCTCGTCCACGTGGTGGTGCCCGGCCGAGACGCAGGCATCGCCCTCCGCGATCAGGTCGAGGATCTGCTTCACCTCGTCCAGCACCACGCCCTTGTCATCCACGAGGCGCAGGCCCGCCGCTTCCACCGTCTTCTTGGTGTTCTCGGGGAACTTGCCCTTCAGATCCTTGGAGGTCTTGATGATGTGGTTCTCGGCATGGGCGGTCGGCATCCAGACGATTCGCGCCCCCTGCTTCAGCGCATAGTCCACGGCGGAGGGGTTGAAGCCCCCCAGCGGGTGGTTCAGCACGATGGCCGAGAGCACCTCGGTCGTCTTGCCCATATTGGTGTTGAGCAGCGTCGCCAGCGGCATCGTCGGGTAGTAGTGATCCTTCAGCAGGATCGCCCGCATCCCGGCGTCGTCCGCTTCGTTCAGCGCCTCGATATGGTCGATCTTGCGGGGATGCAGCGAGGGGCCGGAGTGGATGTGCAGGTCGACGCTGCCCTTCAGCAGCGCCTCGACGCGGGCGGGATCGGCGGTGGTCATGGTCATGCTCCTTCTGTCGCGGCCCCTCCTCGGGTCGCTTGCCGGTCGTCATCGGGCAGGAGCGGGCACGCATGTCCCGGCCGGGCGCGGCGGGGCCGCGCACGTCTGGTTCCTCCTCCCATTGGTTCTCATTTGGAGAACCAAGTTCTCAAATAAGATGTCAGGCAGCCGGTGGCTTGTCAATTGCCTGTGGGGTGCCCGCGGGAGCAGACGCGAAAACGGCCCCGCCGCGGGCTGCGGTGGGGCCGTCACTTGCAGGGCTATTGGGGGTGCCGATCAGGCGCAGTAGGTCCGGTAGAGATAGGCGGTCAGCACCGCGCAGCCGTCGAGGAAATCGTCGATCTCCATCGCCTCGTCAGGGTTGTGGCTGCCGTTCTCGTTGCGCACGAAGATCATCGACATGGGCACGCCTGCCGCCGCGAAGGCCGCCGAATCGTGCGACGCCGGGGAGCCCATCTCCATGTAGGGAATGCCGAGGTCCTCTGCCGCCGCATGGAGCCCGTCGCGGATTGCCCGGTCGGCCAGCCCCACGGGGGCGGATTTGCGCTCTCCCAGCGTGATGGTCACGCGGTATTCTGCTTCGATCTGGGCGACGAGGGTCAGGAAGTCCTCCTCCACCCGGGCCAGCACCGCCTCGTCATAGCAGCGCACGTCGAGGGAGAAGTGGAAGAGTCCGGGCACCGTGGTCATCCCGTGGAAGCCGTCGTCGGTGTGGAACCGCCCGAAGGTCACGGCCATCGGGTTGCCGTCGTCCTCTTCGCGCACCCAGAGCCGCTGCATCGCCACGGCCAGTTCCGCGCCCGCCATGGCTGCGTCGAGGCGGAACCGGCGCGGGGTGCCCACATGGCCGTGGACGCCGGTGATCACCGCATCGGGATAACGGAAGTTGCCGGGGATGCCGGTGCAGATGCCGACGGGCAGCCCTTCCTCGACCAGCGAGGGAGCCTGCTCGATATGCAGCTCGATCTGGGCCTCCAGCGTGGCAGGGTCCAGCGGGACGTGGCCCGCCTTCAGGGCCGCAACGTCGCAGCCGCTTTCCGCCATGTGGTCGCCGAGGGTGCGGCCGGTGTCGATCCGCCGTGCGGTGTCGTAGGTTTCGGCGGGCAGGGTGCCTAGCGCCGCGCGCGAACCGATGTAGGAGGTCTGGAACCAGACGCTTTCCTCGGCCCGGATGCCCATGGCGCAGAGGTTCACCCGGGGCGTGGCGCCCATGGCCCGCAGCGCCCGCATCGCGACCATTCCGGCCAGCGGCCCGGCGGCGCCGTCGAAGTTGCCACCGCGCGGCACGCTGTCGAGGTGCGACCCCATGATCACGGTCTTGGCACCCGGCGCGGTTTCCCACAGGGCATAGGTGTTGCCGGCCTTGTCGACGCTCACGGCGAAATCGCTGTCCGTGGCGACCCGCGCCATGACGTCGTGGCCGAAGGCCTCGCCCGGGCCATAGGTGTCGCGGGTGATGCCGCCAGCCGGATCGGTGGAGCCTGCGGCGAGGTCGTCGAAGACGCCAGTGGCGAAGCTGCGCTGGTCTTCAACGGCCGCGTGGAGGTCGGCGAGAGGGGATGCATCGCGTGCGGAGGTCATGGCGGTATCCTGCCCGATTGTCTGCTGTCAGTGAGTCCCGGGCCGTGGCCACGCGGGGTCTGCCCCGGTCACTGGGTCAATTCGCGCCGGGTTGCAAGCAACGGCACGGAACCGCGCCCGCCGCGCCGGGATGCGCGGGCAGGGTGTGGTCATGAAACGGGCAGGGGAGGCGGAGCTGCCCCAGAACGGCGCCGTAGGGTGGCGCGGTTTCCGGGGGGCGGTCGCGGGACTTAGGCGCGGATCAGGCCTTGTGACGGGTCAGCGGCGCATTGAGGTTGCGCAGCACGTCCTCGGCAGAGGGGGTCGGCCAGTCGAAGTAATCGAGCGTCCCGGCATAGCCGTTGCCGCCCATGCGGCCGATGGCGTCGAGCTTGGCATGATCGGAATAGCAGGTCGCCGGGTCGATGATATCCTCGCGGATATGCGCCATGACGATGCGGCCCAGGATGATCTCGCGGGCCGAGCTGACCTGAATGCCGAGGTATCGTTCGCATTCGAAAGCCACGGGGGCCTCTGCGATGCGCGGGCTGGCGACCTTGAGGCCGGGGGCGGAGGTCAGGCCCGCCATCTCCAACTCGTCCACGTCCGGGGCGAAGGCGGCTGCGGTCACGGCCATGGCCTCCACATTGGGGCGATCCACGATGTTTACCGTGAAGCACTCGGTCATGCGGATGTTGTAGGCGGTGTCCTTGAAGCTGCGATCGGGCTTGTTCTCGACCCCGAGTGCAAGGATCGGCGGATCGGCCGAGAGGCAGTTGAAGAAGGAATAGGGCGCCGCGTTCACCTGCCCGTCTGGCGAGATCGTCGTGACCCAGGCGATGGGGCGCGGGACGATGGTCCCGATCATCACCTTGTAGGCTTCGCGCGGGGTCAGGTCGGAGAAATCGAAAGTATGGTAACCGTCGCGCTGTGTCACTGTGACAGCTCCTTGCCGTAGTGTGAAAGGATGGATTGGATACTATCCGGCTGCTGCGACAGCTCTGCCCTGTCCGCGACGGCCCCGAGGTGGTGATCCATGATCTCGATCGCGCGGGCCGCGTCACCATCCCGGATCGCCTCGATGATCTGGAGGTGCTCGTCCACCGCGCAATCGGAGGAGTGATTGCGGGCATAGAGCGACATGATCAGCGAACAGCGCAGCACGACCTCGGAGACGTAGCGCGCCAGGACGTCGTTCCCCGTCAGCTCTGCGAGGAGGATGTGGAACTCCCCGGCGAGGCGGATCGACACCGGGCCATCCTTGCCCTTGACGGTTTCCTCGCTGCGCACATGGGCCTCCAACCGGTCATAGCCGGTTTCGGGAATTCTCTTGCAAAGCAGGCGGATAACCTCGTTTTCAAGGCAACGGCGCACCTCGAAGACATGCTGGGCCTCTTCCTTCGACGGCTCGGCCACGAAGGCCCCGCGATTGCGCCGGGTGATGACCAGGCCCTCGTTCTCCAGCCGCACGAGCGCATGGCGCACGATGGTCCGGCTGACCCCGAACTGCTCCCCCACGGTGTCCTCGGGAAGGCGCATGCCCGGTTTCAAGGCCTGTTCGATGATCGCTCTCCGGAGCAGGTCATGCACCGCGTTGGTCAGGGTGTTCTTGTTCTCGGTCATGGTCTGCTCTGCTCATCAGGTATGCCACCGTCATATCGCATACATTTTTTCGCGTCAATTGGATACAATTTGCTTGCCAGATTGAATACGCAATGCCATCGATAGCAAATCGTATCCAATCTAATCGAATCTGAAATACAATCTTCAACAGCAGGGACCATGAGATGCAGATGAGACAGCTACTGCTTGCGACGGCCGCAATCGCGGGTCTGGCGGGCGCGGCGCAGGCCGAGAACATCCTGAAATGGGGCGCAAACCGCGACATCGGATCGCTGGATCCCTATTCCTACGGCGACAGCTTCACCATCAACGTGCTGAACCACGTCTACGAAGGGCTGGTGCGCTACAACAAGGACCTCAAGATCGAGCCGGCGCTGGCCGAAAGCTGGGAGATCCTCGACGATCAGGTGACGTGGCGCTTCAAGCTGCGTCAGGGCGTGACCTTCCACAACGGCAACCCCTTCACCGCCGACGACGTGGTCGCCTCGCTGACCCGGGTGAGCGACGAGGCCTCGCCGCTGAAGGGCAACCTGCCCGCCTATGTCTCCTCCGAGGCCGTGGACGACTATACCGTCGACATCACCCTAAACGGCACCTACCCGCTGCTGCTCAACGACCTGACCAACATCCATATCTTCGACAAGGAGTGGATGACGGAGCATGACGCGCTCAAGCCCACCGATATCGGTGCGGGCGTCGAGGGCTATGCCACCTACAACGCCAACGGCACTGGACCCTTCATCGTCGAGAGCCGCCAGCCGGATGCCAAGACCGTCTTCGTCAAGAACGCCAACTGGTGGGATACGCCCCAGCACAACCTCGACGGCTTCGAACTGCTGCCCGTGAACTCGGCCGCGACCCGGGTGGCGGCGCTGCTCTCCGGCGAGATCAGCTTCACCAACGATGCGCCGGTGCAGGATCTTCCGCGCCTCGCGGCCGCGCCGAATGTCTCGGTCCTCGAAGGCGTCGACCTGCGGACCGTGATGATCGGCTTCCCCTTCCGGGACAAGCTGAGCACCGGCGGCGACAACCCCTTCACCGACGTGAAGGTGCGCGAGGCGCTCTACAAGGCGATCGACCTCGACCTGATCCACAAGAAGGTGATGCGCGGCAAGAGCCGGATCGCCGGTGCCACTGTCGCGCCGCCGATCCCGGGCTATGCGCCGGAACTGGATGAGCTGCCGGGCTACGATCCCGAGGCCGCCAAGGCGATGCTGGCCGAGGCCGGTGTGCCCGAGGGGCTGTCGTTCGAGTTCAGCTGCATCTCGGACGGTCTCGTGAACGAAGAGCAGTTCTGTCAGGCGATCGCTTCCATGTGGAGCCGCGTGGGCCTCGCGCCGAAGCTCGACGTGGCGCCCCGCGCCGTGCAGTCGCCCAAGCGCACCAACGGCAAGACCGATGTCTATATCCTCGGCTGGGCCACGCTGCCGATGCTGGATGCCTATTCGCCGCTGCTGCAGATCTTCCACACCAAGGAAGGCAACGCGGGCGTGTTCAACTGGGGCGGCTGGTCCTTCCCGGAGCTGGACAAGCTGATCGACGCGGCGGGCAGCGAACTGGACCTCGACAAGCGCCTCGCGCTGGAGACCGAAGCGCTGGGGATCGTGAAGAAGGAGCATATCATGCTGCCGCTGCACCAGCAGCCGATGGCCTGGGCCGTCACCGACGAGGTGACCGACATGCCGCTCTTCCCGGACAACAAGCCGCGCCTCTGGTTCGCCAAGGTCAACCCCGGCTCGTGAGCTGACCGGGCGGACCGCCACGGGGTGGTCCGCCTGCCTTCATCCCGGCCGATTGGGCCAGATGTCCGCACGCACAGGAGACGGCAATGATCGCATTCCTTATCAAGCGCGCCGCCAACGCGGCCTTTGTCATGCTGGCGGTGGCGCTGCTGGCCTTCGTGATCTTCCGCTTCTTCGGTGACCCGGTGGAGATGATGGTGAACGAGCAGGCGACGCAGGCCGACCGGATCGAACTGCGGGAACGTCTGGGGCTGAATGATGGCCTCATCACCCAGTACACGCGGTTCGTGACCAATGCGGTGCAGGGGGATTTCGGAATTTCCTACCGCAACCAGCAGGACGTGATGGTCCTGATCAAGGAGCGGTTCCCGGCGACGTTCGAGCTGGTGCTGGTGGCCACGGTCCTGTCGCTGCTGATCGGCATTCCGCTGGGCGTCGCAACCGCGGTCTATCGGAATTCACGGCTCGCCAACGCCTTGCAACTCGGCTCGATCGTGGGCGTATCGCTGCCCAGCTTCGTCGTCGGCATCCTTCTGATCCTCGGCTTCTCGGTCACGCTGGGCTGGTTGCCGGGCTTCGGCCGGGGCGAGACGGTCGACATCGGCTGGTGGTCCACCGGGTTCCTGACGCCGTCGGGCCGGGCGGCGCTGATCCTGCCCTCGATCTCGCTCTCCACCTTCCAGGTGACGCTGGTCATGCGCCTCGTGCGGGCCGAGATGCTGGAGACCCTGCGCGCCGATTACATCAAGTTCGCCCGTGCGCGCGGCGTGCCCACGGCGCGGGTGCAGTGGCGCCACGCGCTGCGCAACTGCCTGATGCCGGTGATCACCCTGACCGGGATGCAGATTGGCAACCTGATCGCCTTCGCCCTCGTCACCGAGACGGTCTTCCAGTGGCCCGGCATGGGGATGCTCTTCATTCAGGCCGTGACCTTCGTCGATATTCCCGTGATGGCCGCCTACCTGATGATCGTCTCCTTCATCTTCGTGGCGCTGAACACGATCGTCGACATCACCTACGCCTGGGTCGATCCCCGGCTGCGCGATGACACCGCCCGGGCCGGTGGCGCAAATGGCTGAACCGGAGAACATGATGGAAAAGGTTTCGACACGGCCCCAGACCGCCCCTGCCGCGGCGCCCCTGCGCGACCGGCTTGCCAAGCTGCGCGACAGCGACCTGTGGTATTCCTTCCGGGCGCATCCTTCTGCGATCTTCGCGGTGGTGCTGCTGGCCTTCGTGGCGATCACGGCCTTCCTCGCGCCGCTGATCACGCCGCAGAACCCCTACGACCTTGCCGCGCTCGAACTGTGGAACTCCGAGATTCCGCCGATCTGGGATGCCGAGGGGCAGTGGCCCTACCTGCTGGGCACGGACACGCAGGGGCGGGATATCCTATCGGCCATTCTCTATGGCTCGCGGATCTCGCTGATCATCGGCTTTGCCTCGGTGCTGCTGGCGCTCAGCGTGGGCCTCGCCCTCGGGTTGGTCGCGGGCTACTTCGGCGGCTGGATCGACAACGTGATCATGCGGGTGGGCGACGTGCTGCTGTCGATGCCCTTCATCCTGATCGCGATCCTGATCACGGCCATCGCCTCTGCCTCGTTGCCCACGGCGCTGAAGGACGTGCTGGCCGCGCCGATCCTGATCTTCGCCATCGCCGTGCCGTCCTGGGTGCAATATGCGCGCACGGTCCGGGCCTCGGCCATGGTGGAGGCGCGCAAGGAATACGTGCAGGCGGCGCGGTTGATCCGGGTCCGGGCGTGGCGCATCATGCTGCATCACATCCTGCCCAACTGCATGACCCCGATCATGGTGGCGGCGACGCTGAACTTCGGCCTCGCCATCCTGTCCGAGGCCACGCTCTCCTTCCTCGGCGTCGGCATGCCGCCGGACCAGCCCAGCCTCGGCACGCTGATCCGGATCGGGAACCAGTACCTCTTCTCGGGCCTGTGGTGGATCGTTGTCTTCCCCTCGATCCAGCTCTGCCTGATCGTCCTGTCGGTCAACATGATCGGCGACTGGCTGCGCGACGCGCTCAACCCCAAACTTCGGTGACTTTGATGACTTCCAAGACCCTCAAGAACGTCCGCCCGATGGCCGGCCCCGCGACCGACCTGCACATCGTGGAGGGCCGTTTCGCCGCCGCCGCCCCCGAGGGCGCAGAGGTGATCGACTGCGGCGGACGCATCCTGATCCCCGGTCTGGTGGAGGCGCATACGCATCTCGACAAGTCGCTGATCGGCCTGCCGTGGTACTGCAACGAGGTGGGACCGCGCCTGATCGACAAGATCGACAACGAGCGCGCGGTGAAAGTATCCCTCGGGCTGCATCCGCAGGTCCAGTCGGAGCGCCACGCGATCGAGCTGATCGCCACCGGCACAACCCAGATCCGCAGCCACGTGGACGTGGACACCCATCACGGGCTCGCCGGCATCGAAGGCGTGATGGAAACCCGCGAGAAGCTGGCCGGGCTGGTCGATATCGAGATCGTGGCCTTCCCGCAGTCCTCGATGATGCCGCGCCCCGGCACTGTGGAGCTGATGGACGAGGCGCTGGCCCTTGGCGCCGACGTGGTGGGCGGGATCGACCCCTGCGGGATCGAGCGTGACCCCAAGGGCCATCTGGATGCCGTCTTTGCCCTGGCCGAGAAACACGGCAAGCCGATCGACATCCACCTGCACGAACCTGGCGCTTTGGGCACCTTCTCGATGGAGGAGATCATCGCCCGCACCAAGGCCCACGGGATGCAGGGCAAGGTGACGATCAGCCATGCCTTCTGCCTCGGCCAGCCGGATCGCGCGGTGGTGGCCGCGCTCTATGATGCGCTCGTGGAAAACCGGATCCACATCATCACCACCGGCTCCACCTCCGCCGATGTGCCCCGCATCCTCGAATTGAAGCAGCGCGGCATCCTGACCGGCGGCGGCTGTGACGGCATCCGCGACACATGGGGCCCCTATGGCCGCGCCGACATGCTGGAACGCGCCATGCTGATCGGGATGAAGAACAACCTGCGCCGGGACGACGGCGTGGAACTGGCGCTGGAGGTCTGCACCTCCGGTGGGGCCGCCATCATGGAGACCGAGGGCTATGGCCTCGACATCGGCTGTCGCGCGGACTGCGTGCTGGTCGAGGGCGAGACGCTGGCCGAGGCCGTGGTGATCCGCGCGCCCCGCAAGCTGGTGCTGAAGGGCGGCAAGATCACCGCGCAGGACGGCACCGCCGTCGTGACGGCCCCATGAGCGCGCGCCGCCTCCTCTCGGCCCGTTGGGTCATCGGCCATGTGGCGGGCACCCATGTGGTGTACGAAAACGGCGTGGTGGTGATCGAGGGGGACAGCCTGCTGCACGTCGGGCAGGCCTTCGACGGGGAGGTGGCAGAGCGGATCGATTACGGCGAGGCGGTGATCGCGCCAGGGTTCATCGACCTCGACGCGCTCTCCGACCTCGACACGACGATCCTTGGCTACGACAACGGCCCCGCGTGGCAGAAGGGCCGGGTCTGGCCCGAGAGCTACATCGCGCGGGGCCCCTACGAGATGTACGATGCGGAGGAACTGGCGTTCCAGAAGCGCCACGCCTTCGCCCAGCTGATCCGCAATGGGATCACTACGGCGCTGCCGATCGCCTCGCTCTTCTACCGGGAATGGGGCGAGACGGTTGCCGAGTTCGAGGCCGCCGCCGCCGCGGCCGAGGACCTTGGCCTGCGGGTCTACCTTGGCCCCGCCTACCGCACCGGCGGGCAGGTCACGGATGAGGCGGGCACGATCCGCGCGGTCTATGACGAAGCGCGCGGACTGGTCGGGCTGGAGGAGGCGGCTGCCTTCGCGCGCAGCATCGACGGCATCGCGGGCGGGCGTATCCGCGCCATGTTCGCGCCAGACCGGATCGAGACCTGCACCGAAACGCTGCTGCGCCGCACCCACGCCATCGCCGCCGAGATGGGCGCCCCGGTGCGCCAGCATTCCTGCCAGTCCCCGACCGAGACGCGGCTGGTTCGCGAACAGCACGGCACCACGCCGATTGACTGGCTCGACCGGATCGGGGCGCTTGGGGCGAACTGGCTGCTGCCGCACGGCACCAATGCCACGGCGCGGGATTTCGAGCTGATGGCCGAACATGGCGCAACGCTGGTGCATTGCCCGCTCGTCTCGGCCCGCCACGGGGGGATGCTGCGAAGCTTTGCCAGCTGCCGAGCCATGGGCATCAACATCGGGCTGGGGACGGACACCCATCCGGCGGACATGATCCTGAACATGCAGATCGGCATGATGATGGCGCGGGTGGCGGACGGGCCTCTCGCCCTGCGGTCAGAGGACATGTTCGACGCCGCCACCCTCGGCGGGGCGCGGGCGCTTGGCCGTGCGGACCTCGGGCGGCTGGCGCCGGGGGCCAAGGCGGACATTGCGGTGATCGACCTGCGCCACGCGCTGCAGACGCCGGACCCGGTGCAGACGCTGATGACCGGCGCCGCGGGCCGTGACGTGCGCGATGTCTGGATCGACGGGCGGCGCGTGATGGCCGATGGCGTGATCCCCGGGGTCAATGCCGGGGCAGACGCCGCCCGCGCTCAGGCCCAGTTCGACCGTCTGATCGCCAAGTATCCCGACCGCACCGCGGGCCACCCGCCGGTGACGGAGATTTTCACCCCCAGTTACGAGAGGATCGCCCCATGACCGACATCGTCCTGGACGTGCGCAACCTGCGCGTCGAGTTTCCCACCCGCAAGGGCGTCCTGACCGCCGTGGACGACATCTCGCTGCAGATCCGGCGCGGCGAGATCCTCGGCATGGTCGGGGAATCCGGTGCGGGCAAATCCATGACCGGCATGGCGATCCTCGGCCTGCTGGAGCCGCCGGGCCGGATCGCCTCCGGCTCGATCCACCTCTCCGGTGACAGGATCGACGGGCTGAACGACCGCGAGATGCAGCAGGTCCGGGGCCGGAGGATCGGCGCGATCTTCCAGGATCCGCTGACCTCGCTCAACCCGCTGTTCCGCGTCGGCGACCAGCTGGTCGAGACGATCCGCCTGCACACCGCGCTCGACAAGACGCAGGCACGGGCGCGGGCGATCGAGCTGATGCGGGAGGTCGGCATCCCGGCGGTGGAAGAACGGATCGACAACTACCCGCACCAGTTCTCGGGCGGGATGCGCCAGCGGATCGTCATCGCGCTTGCGCTCTGCGCCGAGCCGGAGCTGATCGTCGCGGACGAGCCGACCACCGCGCTCGACGTCTCGATTCAGGCCCAGATCACGGCGCTGCTGAAACGGCTCTGCCGCGAGCGCGGCACGGCGGTGATGCTGGTGACCCACGACATGGGCGTGATCGCGGAAACCGCAGACCGGGTCGCCGTGATGTACGCCGGGCGGCTGGCCGAGGTTGGCCCGGTGGAGGACGTGGTGCGCCGTCCGCGCCATCCCTACACCGACGGGCTGATGGGCTCGATCCCCTCGCTGCGCAGCGAGGTCGAGGAGCTGCGCATGATCCCCGGCGCCATGCCCCGGCTGGACGCGATCCCGCCGGGATGCGCGTTCAACCCGCGCTGTGCCCACGCCGGGCCGCGCTGCCGCCGCGAGGTGCCGCGCCTCGCCGGGACGGGCGCGACCGGCGCCGCCTGCTGGCTTGCAACGGAAGGAGCCGTGGCATGACGATCCGATCCAACGCCATCCTGGAGGTCGACGGGCTGGAACGCCGCTTCGATGTCTCCGCGCCCTGGCTCAACCGCCTCATCGAACGCAAGCCGCGCCGCACCCTGCGTGCCGTGGATGGCGTCGACTTCGTGATCCAGCGCGGTCAGACCCTCGCGCTGGTGGGCGAATCCGGTTGCGGCAAGAGCACGATCGCCAAGCTGGTCACCGGGCTGCATCCGCCCTCCGGCGGGGCGATCCGCTTCCACGGGGACCGCGACCGCCTGCAGATGATCTTTCAGGATCCCTTCGCCAGCCTGAACCCCCGGTGGCGGGTCGGACGCATCATCGCGGAACCCCTGCGCACCCTGCGCCCCGGTATGGATGGGGCCGAGGTCTCGGCCCGGGTGGACGAGTTGCTGCGCACGGTCGGCCTGTCCCCGGCGGATGGCCTGAAATTCCCGCACGAGTTCTCTGGCGGGCAGCGGCAGCGGATCTCCATTGCCCGCGCCCTCGCCGGTGAGCCCGAGTTCCTCGTCTGTGACGAGCCGACCTCGGCGCTGGACGTGTCGGTGCAGGCGCAGGTGCTGAACCTCATGAAGCGGCTGCAGAAGGAAATGGGGCTGACCTATCTCTTCATCAGCCACGACCTGAGTGTGGTGCGCCACATGGCCGACGTGATCGCGGTGATGTACCTCGGCCGGATCGTCGAGATCCAGCGGACCAAGGATCTCTTCGCCAACCCGCTGCACCCCTACACCCGGCTTCTGCTGGAGACGATCCCGGACCTCGAAGCGCCCCAGCGGGATCGCGCCCCGATGGCCGGAGAGGTGCCGTCACCGGTGTCGCCGCCAGCCGGGTGCAGTTTCCACCCGCGCTGCCCGATTGCCTTCGACCGCTGCCGGCAGGAACGCCCGCAGAGGCGCGCGGCCGTCCACGACCGCCGCGTGGCCTGTTTCGCCGCCGAAGAGGAGGGCCATGGCGATGTATGATCCCGCCTTCATGCGCCGCGCCATCGAGATCTCGCGGCAGGCCCTCGACCAGCCGGGGACGGAGCCTTTCGGCGCCGTGATCGTGCGGGACGGAAAGATCGTGGGCGAGGGGATCAACCGTTCGCTGATGAATCACGATCCCACATCCCACGGCGAAACCGAGGCGATCCGCGACGCCTGCCGGAACTTGGAGACCGTCGATCTGCGGGGATGTACGCTCTATTCGTCCTGCGAGCCCTGCGCGCTTTGCGTGGCCGCAATGAATATCGCCGGGATCACGGCGCTCTACTATGCCGCCGACAAGGGGCAGGCGGGCGCGGCGCTTGGCGGTCTGCCGGAGGCGGCGCGGTTTCCCATCGACGTGGCGCGGCTGACCCATGAATGCGGCCATGCCGTCGCGGAGCGGCAGATGCCCGCGGCGCAACATATGGCGGAGGAGGCGTTCAGCATCCTGCAGAACTGGGCCCGCATGGTGCGCACCCGCGCCTAACGGGCAGGGGGCGCGACGCTGGCCCGAGGGGGTTGGCGTTGCGCCTGTCCGATGCGAGTGCGCTGCGACAGGATTCGACACCCGACAGCGCTGCCGGAGTGGCGCAGAACGCAGAAGGGCCTGTCGAGGCTGAACGATGTGGTCTTTCAGGCGAATGCGCAGCAGGCCCGGGCGGGCGAGTCAACCCCCGGTGGGGATCACTCTGATCTGTTCTGACTGATCTAAGCTGACTTGGCTAAATTGGTTGCGGGAGTAGGATTTGAACCTACGACCTTCAGGTTATGAGCCTGACGAGCTACCGGGCTGCTCCATCCCGCGCCAATGTCTTCCGGAGCGTGTCGCCCCGTCGGTGAGGGTCATCTAACGGCTGTGACCGGGGTGCGCAAGGGGGGTGCTTCACATTTTCTTCGTATTGCCGCATGCCCCGACGGAAGCGTGTGGTTCAGACGATGACCGCACGCCGCTCCTGCTCTCCGACGCCGAAGACCCGCTTGTAGCGCGCGATCTCGTCGGCCGGGCCCATGGCCTTCTCGGGGTTGTCCGACAGTTTCACCGTGGGATTTCCGTTGGCGGAAATCGCCTTGCAAACCAACGAGAAGGGCGCGAGCGCATCGCCCGCCGCCAGCCCGCGGAAATCGTTCGTCAGCAGCGTGCCCCAGCCGAAGGAGACCTTCACCCGGCCCGAGAACTGCGCGTGCAGCTGTTCGATCTTTTCCACGTCGAGCCCGTCGGAGAAGATCACCAGCTTTTCGGTCGGGTCCTCGCCGCGCGAAATCCACCAGTTGATCGCCGTCTCGGCGCCCTCGGCGGGATCGCCGCTGTCGATGCGAATCCCCGTCCAGCCGGCAAGCCAGTCCGGCGCGCCTTCGAGGAAGCCCTTGGTGCCGTAGGTGTCGGGCAGGATCATGCGCAGGTTGCCGGAATGCTCCTCGTGCCAGTCGGCCAGAACGTCGTAGGGGGCACGGCGGAGGGCGGCATCATCGGGGGCGAGGGCGGAATAGACCATCGGCAGTTCGTGGGCGTTGGTGCCCACGGCCTCCAGATCGCGGCGCATGGCGATCAGGCAGTTCGACGTGCCGGTGAAGCGATTGCCAAGGCCCTCGATCATCGCCTGCACGCACCAGTCCTGCCAGAGGAAGGAATGCCGCCGCCTTGTGCCGAAATCCGCGATCTTCAGCCCGTCGAGATCGCGCAGCCGGGTGATCTTCTCCCAGATCTTGGTCATGGCGCGGGCATAGAGGATCTCCAGCTCGAACCGTCCCATGGAGTTCAGCACGGCGCGGCCGCGCAGCTCCATCAGGATGGCGAGGGCGGGGATCTCCCACAGCATCACCTCGGGCCAGGAGCCTTCGAAGGTCAGCTCGTACTGGTCGCCGCGGCGTTCCAGCGTGTAGGGCGGCAGGCGCAGGTTCTCGAACCATTCCATGAAGTCGGGGCGGAACATCTGGCGCTTGCCGTAGAACATGTTGCCCCGCAGCCATGTGCTTTCCCCGCGCGACAGCGAGAGAGAGCGCACGTGGTCGAGCTGTTCGCGCAGCTCGCCCTCGTCGATCATCTTGGCCAGCGGCACCGACTTGGAGCGGTTGATCAGCGAGAAGGTCACCTGCGTGTCCCGCTTGTTGCGGAACACCGACTGGCACATCAGCAACTTGTAGAAATCCGTGTCGATCAACGACCGGACGATCGGGTCGATCTTCCAGCGGTGGTTCCAGACACGGGTTGCGATATCGACCATGGTCCTCACTCCTGACGTTCGGATCGTTAGAGCAAGGCGCGAAGGGGTTGTCCAGAAGGCCGCAGGAAAGTCTTTGCCCGCGGCTGACGCTGGGGCATCCTGTCTGTCCCCGATCCGGGGGACCGAGAAACAGGGAGGAGACCCAAGATGAGCGACACTGTGACATGGCTCGGGACGAGCTATCACACGATCCTTGATGCGGCGGCGAGCAATGGTGCGATGTCCATCGTGGACAGCACCAGCCCCGAGGGCAGCGGGCCGCCCCGGCACATCCACGCGGCGGAGGACGAGGTCTTCATCATGCTGACCGGGGTCTGCGAATTCTGGATGGCCGGCGAGACCTTCACCCGCGGCCCGGGCGAGACGATCTTCATCCCGCGCGGGACGGAACACACGTTCCGGGTGTTGGAGGGGCCGAGCCGCCACATGCTCGTCCTGACGCCAGCGGGGTTCGAAGGGTTCTTCGTGGAGATGGCGAAGGGGCAGTACGCGATCCCCGACGACATGGAAAAGATCGTCGAGATCGGGGCTGCGCATCACCTGACGTTCACCGGCCCGCCGCTGGGGGCCTGAGGTCGGGGGGCTGAGCTAGAGGGCAAACTCGGGTCCCAAGATCAGGGACGGGGACCCGAACCGGGGCGGACGTTACGCGACGGTGACGCCCGCCTCAGCCATGCCGGAGAGCGCCGCGGCGAGGGAGCCGCCAAGGTTGATGCCCCGGCAGAGATCGGTGCGCACCGTGACCGCAAAGCCGAGCCGCGCCGCATCCACGGCCGAGAAGTTCACGCAGAAATCCGTGGCCAGCCCGACCATGGTCAGATCGGTGATGCCACGGGTCTTCAGGTAGCCCTCCAGCCCGGTGGGGGTGCTGTGATCATTCTCGAAGAAGGCGGAATAGCTGTCGATCGCCGGGTTGTAGCCCTTGCGAATGATCAGGTCGGCCCGGTCCACGGTCAGGTCCGGGTGGAAGTTCGCGCCGGGCGAGCCCTGGATACAGTGATCGGGCCAGAGCACCTGCGGGCCGTAGGGCATCTCGATCATCGAGAGCGGCGCGGCGCCGTCATGCTGCGAGGCGAAGGAGGAATGGCCCGCCGGGTGCCAGTCCTGCGTCAGGATCACCGCATCGAATTCCGTCATCAGCTGGTTCACGTCGGGCACGATCTCGTCCCCGCCTGCCACTGCAAGCGCGCCGCCGGGGCAGAAGTCGTTCTGGATGTCGATGACGATCAGGGCCCGGGTCATGGCGCTCTCCTTCTGGGCTCGGCCATGCGGGCCGATGAATAGGTCGGGGCACCGTGGCAAGGCTGACGGCACGGGTCAACGGGCGGCGCGGCGGCGGCTGCTCAAAAGCCATGCAGATGATGCAGGGATCGGCAGGAAATCCCTGCGTTCTGTGCAGTATCGCACGGGTATCCCTGCACTCCGGCCCGTATTCGCCGCGGCGCAGCAGGCGTAGTATCCGGACAAAAGGAGATTCCATCATGACCAAGATCGTCGCCATCAGCGGTTCGCTCCGCAGCGCAGCCGTTTGCACCCAGATTGCCAACACCCTCGGTGAACTCGCCCCCGCGGGCACCGAAGTCGAAGTCGTTACCCTGAACGACATCCCGATGCTGAACGAGGACCTCAAGGCCAACGGCTCGCCCGAGGTGATCGCCGCCCTGACCGCGAAGGTCGTTGCAGCGGATGCCGTCGTGCTCATCACGCCGGAATACAACCGCGGCACCTCGGCTGCGCTGAAGAACGTCATCGACTGGCTGTCGAAGGAAGAGGCCGCACCGCTGGCCGGCAAGCCCATCGAGATCATCAGCCACTCGCCGGGTGCCACCGGCGGCCTGATGGCGAACCACGATCTGCGCGCGCCGCTGGCCCTCGTCGGTGCCCACGTGATGGGCGGCTACGAAGTCGCCATCGGCGGCTCCTTCGGCAAGGTCGAAGGCGGCAAGCTGACCGACGCGGACACCCGCGCGTTCATCACCGGCAAGCTGCAGGGCCTGCTGGCGTCCAGCGCCGTCGCCAAGGCGGCCTGATCCGGCACCGATCCGGCCCCTGCGGGGGCCGCCGGAGACACTGGCCTCCACGGGCCTGATCGTCCAAGATGTCGCGGCGCGTCCCCTTGCCGGGGGCGCGCCGCAGTCGTATCTGGGCCCCATGTACACCATCGCCGCGCTCTACCATTTCACCCGTTTCCCGGACCCCGCCGCCGTGCAGGGCCCGCTGAAGGACCTTTGCCTCGTGCAGGGGGTCACCGGCACGCTGCTGCTGGCGGAAGAGGGGATCAACGGCACCATCGCGGGGCCGCGTGCAGGCATCGACGCGGTGCTGGCGCATGTGCGCGCCCTGCCGGGCTGTGCCGACCTCGAGTGGAAGGAAAGCACCGCGGCGGAGCAGCCCTTTGGCCGGATGAAGGTGCGGCTGAAGAAAGAGATCGTGACGATGGGCCAGCCGGACGTCGATCCGAAGGCCCGTGTCGGTCACTACGTCGATCCCGCCGACTGGAACGCGCTGATCAGCGCTCCGGACGTGGCCGTGATCGACACCCGCAACGACTACGAGGTTGCCATCGGCACCTTCGAGGGCGCGGTCGATCCCGAGACGGCCAGTTTCCGCGAGTTTCCCGCGTGGTGGGAGGCCAACAAGGAGCGCTTCCACAACAAGCGCGTGGCGATGTTCTGCACCGGCGGCATCCGCTGCGAGAAGAGCACCAACTGGCTGATCGGGCAGGGCGTCGAGGAGGTCTATCACCTCAAGGGCGGCATCCTGAAATACCTCGAAGAGGTCCCGGCCGAGGAGAGCTTGTGGCAGGGCGAATGCTTCGTCTTCGACGGGCGCGTCTCGGTCGGGCATGGGCTGGCCGAGGGGCCGCATGAGCTTTGCCATGCCTGCCGCCGCCCGATCCTGCCCGAGGACCGGACCCGGCCCGCGTATGAGCACGGCGTGTCCTGCCACCACTGCATCGACGAGACCTCGGAAGAGGACAAGATGCGGTTCCGTGAGCGGCAGAAGCAGATCGAGCTGGCCCGCAAGCGCGGCGAACGGCACCTCGGGGCTTGAGCCCGCGACGGGCCGCCACTCTGGCGCCCGAGTCGTGCCGCCCGCCTGATGGGGTCTCCCGATAGCGTCCGTGCATCCGCGCGAGGGTGCGGCGAGAAGACCTGCGAAAAATTCCACGTTCCGCGCTAGGCTCTGCGTCACCTGACAGGGGAGGAATGTCATGGCACCGGGTGCGATCCGCAGCCTGGCCTTGCTGGTCTGCGCGGAAATGGCGGCGATGAGCCTGTGGTTCGTCTCGGCGGCGATCCTGCCCGAGATGCAGGCGGAGGCATCCCTGACGCCCGGCCGCGCGGCGGCACTTTCGAGCGCGGTGCAGCTTGGCTTCGTCCTGGGCGCCCTCGGCTTCGCGATCCACGGGACGCCCGACAGATACGATCCCCGCCGGGTGATGGCGGTGGCGGCCTGCCTCGGGGCTCTGGCCAATGCGGGCCTGCTGATCACGCCGGTGGGCGGGGCCACGCAGGTGGCCCTGCGGGGGCTGACCGGCGTGGCGCTGGCCGGGGTCTATCCGGTGGGCATGAAGATCGCCGTGGGGTGGAGCCAGAGGCGGCGCGGCCTGCTGGTGGGTATCCTCGTCTGCGCCCTGACGCTGGGCTCTGCCGCGCCCCATGCGCTTGCGCTTGCGGGCGGGGCGGAGTGGCGCTTCACCGTCATGGCGGCCAGCCTGCTCGCGCTGCTGGCGGCTTTCCTGATCCTCTTCACGCGGCTTGGCCCCCATCACGCCACGGCGCCGAGGTTCGACCCATCGGCGCTGCGCCTTGTCTGGCAGCGCCCGCGCCTGCGCCTCGCCTATGCCGGATACCTCTGCCACATGTGGGAGCTCTACGGCCTCTGGGCCTGGCTCGCCGTGGCGCTCTCGGTGTCCTTCGCGCCGCATCTGGGCGAGGGCGCGCCGGCTGCCGCGCGGCTGCTGTCCTTCGCGGCCATCGCGCTTGGCGGGGTGCTGTGCATCCCGGCGGGGGCCATGGCGGATCGCTGGGGCAAGGCGCGGGTCGCGGGTGTCTGCCTCGCGGGCAGCGCCTCGGCGGCCTTCGTCACGGCGGCGGGCTTTGGCGGAGCGCCCTGGGTGACGGTGGTCAGCGTGCTGATCTGGGGGGCGCTGGTGATCCCCGATTCCGCGCTCTTCTCGGCGCTCGTGGCGGATGCTGCGCCACCGGATCGCGCGGGCAGCCTGATGACCTTCCAGACCGCGCTCGGCTTCCTGCTGACCACCTTCACGGTGCAGGGCGCGCCGCTGGTGGCCTCCGCACTTGGCTGGCCGGCGACGCTGGCGCTGCTGGGGGTCGGTCCTGTGCTGGGGGTCGAGGCGATGCGGCGGCTGGCCCGGCTCACGGGCGAGCGGGGCGTCACGTATTGATGACGGCGCGGTCCTTGGAATATTTCTCGACCCACTTGCGCAGCACGGCCTCTCCGGCCTCGCCGTCGCGGGTGTCGATCGCCTTGCGCAGCTCGGCCATGGCCGAGGCCATTTCAAGCTCGGACAGGTGCTCTTCCTGCGCGCGCATGATCTTGGGGTGCGGCGTCGTCAGCATGTCGGACCCGATCAGCAGTTCCTCGTGCAGCTTCTCGCCGGGACGCAGGCCGGTGATCTGGATCTCGATGTCGCCGTGGGGGTTGCGTTCGTCCTTCACGGTGTGACCGGAGCCTTCGATCATCTGGCGCGCGACCTGATGGATCGGCACCGGTTCCCCCATGTCGAGCACGAAGACATCCCCGCCACGGGCAAAGGAGCCCGCCAGCAGCACGAGGCGCACGGCCTCGGAGACGGTCATGAAGTAGCGGGTCACGGCGCGGTGGGTCACGGTCAGCGGGCCGCCGCGGGCGATCTGCTCTTCGAAGAGCGGGATCACCGAGCCGGAAGAGCCCATGACGTTGCCGAAGCGCACCATCGAGAAGCGCGTGGTCTTGGACCGCGTTGCGAGGTCCTGCACCAGCTGCTCGGCCATCCGCTTGGTGGAGCCCATGATCGAGGAGGGGCGCACGGCCTTGTCGGAGGAGACGAGGATGAAACGCTCAACCCCGGCGGCCCCGGCGGCATCTGCCACGATCTTGGTGCCGATGATGTTGTTGCGCAGGCCCTCGATGCAGTTCATCTGCACCATCGGCAGGTGCTTGTAGGCCGCTGCGTGCAGCACCACGTCAATCCGGTGCCGTTCCAGCACATCGCGGATCAGCCCGGCCTCGCAGATCGAGCCGAGGACCGGCACCAGTTCCATCTCGGGGATGAGCTCGGCCAGTTCGCGCTGGATGTTGTAGAGCGCCAGCTCGCTGTGATCGAGCATCACAACGGCCTCGGGCTCGCAGGTGACAAGCTGGCGGCACAGCTCGGACCCGATCGAGCCGCCGGCCCCGGTCACGAGGATGCGGCGGCCCTTGTAGGCGTCCGAGACGCCGGGCAGTTCCTCTTCCAGCCGGTTGCGGCCCAGCAGGTTGTCCATGTCGACGGGCTTGGAGGCGCGAACGGCATCGCCCTTCACGACCAGTTCCGCGAAGGAGGGCAGCGCGTGGACTTCGCAGCCGACGTCCTTGAGGCGGCGGGCGATACGCGCCTGCACCGAGCGCCCGACCGACGGCATGGCGAGCACGACGCGGTCGATCTGCTTGTCACGGACGATGTCGCGGATCTGGACCGGCGAATAGACCCGCAGGCCCGAGACGGTCAGGCTTTGCAGCCGGGGGTTGTCATCCACGAAGGCGACCGGGACGACGGCGTCATCGGTGGCGAGCGCGGTGGCCAGCTGGCGGCCGGTCTGCCCGGCACCGTAGATCAGCACGCGCTTGCGGGCATTGCCCTTGCGGTAGACCATCAGGATGAACCGCAGCAGCACGAGCCGCGCAGAGACCGACAGGATCAGGAAGGTCATGGCGAAGATCGTGATCTCCACCAGCGGCATGTTCGGGCCCGGCAGCAGGTTGACCAGCGCACAGGCCGCACCGGCACCACAGGCGACCATCAGCGTTTCCGTCGCGCCGCGCACCTCGTAGGCGATCAGTTTCATCTGATCGAGGCCGACCAGAAGGATCAGAACGCAGGAGGTGGCGAGGGCGGCGAGAAGATGGAGCGAGAAGTCCCGCAAGCTGTCCAGTTCGACAAGCGCGGCATCGACCAGCATCTTGGCGGAGACGAAAGCGACCGCGCACCAGAAGAGATCAAGGGCGAGGAGGAAAGTCCGCTTGTGACGTGGGCGAAGCGCAATCACCAGATCGTATAGCATCGTTCTACCCCACCTTGTCGGCAAACGCCGACCGAAGCTGTCTTTCCGTCTATCAAATCGCGCGCGAAGAGGAAAACAGCCTTCAGTTCGGAATCTCAAAAAAATAGAAAAATAGCGAACTTACGCGCTTTCGGCCCAAGTAATAACCATTTGCACGATTCTTACAAGTTCGCAGGCGGTGGCGTATGTACGGTGCGGCGACGACTGGCGGTGAACCGCCTAAAATCTACCTGTTCGGCGGTCTTTGGCGCCCCGGAGCGAGGGGAAGGCGCCTGAAAACCGTCGTCAGCATCAGCCAGATGTCGAGGCAGATCGTCCGGTTCCGGGCATAGATCAGGTCCAGCCGGGCCTTCGCGGGCACGCAGCGCCGGGTGTAGACGGCCTCGGTCTCCTCCGCTGTCCGGCAGGTGGCGAGCAGTTCGGCCTCGCGGGCATGGAAGGCCACGGTGGCCAGCCCGGTCAGGCCGGGGCGGCTTTTCAGCACGTCGGCGTAGAGCGCGGGAAATTGCTCCACGTAGCGCCGCAGCGGCGGTCGCGGACCGACGAAGCTGATGTCACCGCGCAGCACGTTCCAGACCTGTGGCATCTCGTCGAGCCGGTAGCGCCGCAGGACGCGCCCCGTCGGGGTGATCCGGTCGGCCTTGTCGCCGCCGGAGACGCCGCTGTCGTTGCTGACCACCCGCATCGTCCGGAATTTGACCAGCTGGAACCCTGTCTCGGGCGTCTTCATGCGCTCGGACAGGTAGAACACCGGCCGGCCGTCGCGGATCAGGACGGTCAGGGCAACGACGATGAAGACGGGCCAGAGCACGGCCGTGATCAGCAGGCAGCAGGTCAGGTCCATCAGGCGCTTGAGGAAGGTCACGCGGCGGGTTCTCCGAACTCTTGCCATTGGCGGATCAGGGCTTGGGGGTCGGCGCTGTCCGGCAGCGGGCCGATCAGGCGGGTCTGTAGGGTCGTGTCGAGGTTGACCATGGGCATGGCACCGGCTGGGGCCGGGCGCCAGTCGAAGGCGCGCCCGGCGGTGCGGGCGAGGTCTGCCATGGCGACGGGTGCGGGCCCCGCGAGGTTGATCAGCGCGGGCAGGTCCTCGAGCGGGTAGGTCAGCAGGACGCGGAGCGCGGCGGCGAGGTCGAGCGGGGCAAGGTAGCTGCGTGCCGGTCCGGTGCCGTCGGCGAACTGGTCGATGACCATCGGCGCGCCGCTGTCGAGCGATCCGAAGAGGCTGTCCGCCGCGCCGATGTTCGTCAGCCGCATCACGCAGGCGCGGGGATCATCCGGCAGGGCGCCCCGGCGCGCCAGCAGGGCCTGCTCCATCTCGCGCTTGGCGCGGCCATAGGCATTCGGCGGGGCCGGAGGGGCGGTTTCGTCCTGCGGTCGGGCGTCCGGCGCATAGATCGCAGAGCTGCTGCAGTGCAGGACGCGATCGGCACCAATCCGCCGGGCGAGGCGTTGCGCATCGAGGGCGAGGCTGACGTTCGCGTCCAGATCCCGCCCCGGGCCGGGGGTGACCCCCCAGAGGGCCAGAACGGACGCCCCCCGTGGCAGTTCGGCCACCGACGCGCCGGGGCCCCAGATCACGGATTTCTCAGTGGAAATTGAAGAGATCGGGTTGCGCGAGACCCAGGTGATGTCGCGCCCGGCCACCTGCCCCGAGGACCAGACGCGCCGCAGGATCCGGCCCAGCCGTCCGCCTGCGCCAAGCACGATCACCCCAGAGGGGGTCCCGGAGTCCTGCCCGCTCATGGTCGTCCTCACCCCAAATTCCAAGTCTCTCCCCCAAAATGGGTCGGAGACCATTGTTTACCATCGCCACCATTGGCTAGAAAGGCTTCCAAAGACGATTTGAATCAGGGAATAAGCATGTCCGCAGGAATTCTGAAGGTCTTTGTGTTGGCTGGACTGTCACTTGGCCTTGCGTCCTGTTCCATCCCGCGTGGTGCGGCGCTTCAGCGTGAGATCACCCGGGAAGCCGACGCTGAGTTTCCAAACGTAGAGGTCGTGCCCGTGAGCCGCGCCAGTGCGCCGGTTCTGGCGCAATGGCCGCAATCCGGCTGGAAGGGCGGCTACAACTGGCTTGCGCGCGGGGGCGGCTCGAACAGCAGCGTCATTCGCCCGCAGGACCGGATCGACCTGATCATCTGGGACAACTCGACCAACTCCCTGCTGACGAGCGAGACCTCGAAAGCGGCGGAAATGCCCGGTCTGCTGGTGTCCTCCGACGGCACGATCTTCATGCCCTACGTCGGCCCGGTGCGCATTTCCGGCATGTCGCCGGAAGAGGCCCGTCGCACGCTTCAGGAGAAGCTGAACCCGGTGCTGCAGGATGCGCAGGTCCAGCTTGCCTTCACCGCCGGGCAGGGCAACTCCATCGACCTCGTCAGCGGTGTCAGCACGCCCGGGACCTACCCGCTGCCGCATCGCAACTACACGATCTTGTCGGCGCTGTCGCAGGGCGGCGGGATCAGCACGACGCTGCGCAACCCGGTCGTGCGGCTGCAACGCTCCGGCGCCACCTACGCGATCCCGGCGAAGGCCCTGTTCGAGGATGCCTCCAAGAACATCGTGGTCCGCGGCGGCGACCAGATCGTCGTGGAGCAGGACGATCGCTACTTCACTGCGCTCGGGGCGACCGGCGTCGAGGAGCTGATCTACTTCGACCGTCAGAGCATCAACGCGCTGGAAGCCATGTCGATGATGGGCGGTCTGAACGACAACCGGGCGGATCCCAAGGGCATCCTGATCCTGCGCGAATATCCCAGTTCGGTCCTGCGCTTCGACGGTACCGGCCCCTCCAAGCAGCAGGTCATCTACACCGTGGACCTGACCACGGCGGATGGCCTCTTCGGGGCGCGGAACTTCTCGGTGAACCCCGGCGATACCGTGCTCGCGACCGAAAGCCCGGTCACCTCGATCCGGACCATCTTCGGCATCGTGGGTAACCTCGTCGGCGTGTCGAACTCGGTGAGCGACTTCACCAACTGATCTTTGGGGGCGGGGCCGTGACCGGTCCCGCCCCTGATCGCCGCAGGGCCGGATCGCTAAAACTGGATTTGTTAAGCCCCCTGCAAGACCTGCCCCGCTAGACCTCGCCCCGGGTGAGATAAGTGGTGGTGGAGATGAGCGCGCAGAACAAGGCGGCGCCCATCATCATCAAGAAGAAGAAAATCACGGGCGGTGACGGGCACCATGGCGGTGCCTGGAAGGTCGCCTACGCCGATTTCGTGACGGCGATGATGGCCTTCTTCCTGTTGATGTGGCTGCTGAATGCAACGACCGAAAAGCAACGCAAGGGGATCGCGGATTACTTCTCTCCGACGATCCCGCTGAACCGGGTGTCCGGCGGGGGCGATGGCGCCTTCGGGGGGGAATCTGTCTTCTCCGAGATGACCCATCCCAAGCAGGGGACAGGCGCGACCGCGCTGCGCCCGACCGAGGAAGACGCGGCGCGCGGGGACAGCGGCCTCGACCGCGAAGGGCGCGACGGGGAGGAGGTCGACGACCGGGCCTTCGCCGAGATCGAAGAGGCGCTGATGGGCCGTGGCGGGGAGAGCCTCGTCGCCCCCGAGATCCTGAAGCACATTGTCACCCGGGTGACGGACGAGGGCCTCGTGATCGAGCTCTTCGACCTGCGCGACGCGCCGCTCTTCAAGGGTGACACCGCGGATCCGACCGTGCTTCTCGAAGACCTCGCCGCGATGCTCGTCCGGGTCAGCGGCTTGGTCCGCAACCGCATCGCGGTCGAAGGGCATGTGAGCGCGCGGCCCGTGGTGCTTTCCTCCAATCCCGTCTGGGACCTGTCCACGACGCGGGCGATCGCCATGCGTCACGAGATGGCCGGGCTTGGCATGGATCGGGACCGGGTGATCCGCGTCACCGGCCATGCCGATCGCGAGCCATCGGTGCGCAATCCCATGGCAGTGCGCAACAACCGGCTGGAGATCATCCTGCTGCGCAGCGACCGGCCGCGCGAATAGGGCAGGGAATAGGCCAGATTTTACCTGTTAGGGTCATGTTAATGCGCCGCGCGTAGCAAGGCTGCAGACCGAGGGTCTATGCAGCAGAAAGGCGTATTCATGACGATCTCCTCCTCGATGAACGCGGGCGTGGCGGGACTGTTCACCAACTCGGCCAAGCTGGCCACGATCGCAGACAACATCGCGAATTCGGCAACCTACGGCTACAAGCGGGCCGAGGCTGACTTCCACTCGCTCGTGATCGGGGCGAACAACGGGGGCTATACCGCCGGCGGTGTCCGGGTCACGACCCAGCGCCTGATCGACGAGCGGGGGCCGCTGGTCACCACCAACAACGCCACCGATCTCGCGGTGCGGGGCCGGGGCCTGATCCCCGTGGCGCCAGCCTACGAGGTGGAAAATACCGGCACCTTCGACCGGATGATGCTGACGACCACCGGATCTTTCCGGGCGGACGCGGATGGCTACCTCCGGACGGAGTCTGGCCTCATGCTCCTGGGCTGGCCCGCCGACAGTTCCGGCGAGATCCCGACCTATCCGCGCGACACCTCCGACGGGCTGGAGCCTGTGCAGATCAACGTGAACCTCTTCTCCGGCGAGCCGACGACGAGCGTCTATCTGGGCGTCAACCTTCCCGCGACCGAGACTGCCTCCACCGCCGATGGCGACATGCAGGAACTGCTGGTCGAATATTACGACAACCTCGGCAAGTCGGAGACGTTGACCGTTCAGTTCACCCCGACGGTCCCCGCAACCGGCAGTTCCAACGAATGGACCATGGTGATCACCGACAGTGCCTCGGGCGGAACTGTGGTCGGGGAATACACGCTGACATTCGACGACAGCCGGACCTCGGGGGGTACGCTTCTCTCCGTCGCAGAAACCACCGGTACCGCCTACGACCCGGCGACCGGGACGGTAATCGTGACTGCCGCGGGCGGCCCGATCGAGATCGACCTTGGCATGATCGGCGAATCCGATGGCCTGACCCAGCTCTCCGACAGTTTCGCGCCGGTTTCCATCACCAAGGATGGCTCGCCGGTGGGGAACATGACCTCGGTCGAGGTGGATGCCAATGGCTACGTCCACGCCTATTTCGACACCGGCGTGCGCCGCACCATCTACCAGGTGCCGCTGGCGGATCTGCCCAATGTCAACGGCCTCGTCGCGCTGGATTACCAGACCTACTACCCCTCTCCGGACAGCGGGAAGTTCTATCTCTGGGATGCCGGTGACGGACCCACCGGGGACGTCGTCGCCTTTGCCCGGGAGGAATCGGCAACCGATGTGGCCGCCGAACTGACCGAGATGATCCAGACCCAGCGGGCCTATTCGACCAATGCCAAGGTCTTCCAAACCGTGGAGTTGTCCTTGGCGTCGGCGACACGTTTGCCGGTGGAGATTTGGCTCTGGGTTTCGGTCATCGACTTGTTGACCGACTTGAGCGTTTGCAGCGCAACCATGGCGCTGTTGTTCGTGAGGATGCTGGACATGCAATGTTCCTTGGTCGTACAGCGCGGTTCGGCGCCGGTTACACAGCCCGTCCGGAGGAGGCTGCCCTCCGCCGACCGGTTTGAATGTCGTTCTGACCATTGCAGCCGTCCTTGTATCCCGGCCGCGCCATCCGCTTCGGATGCGGGGGCACATTGCGCCACGAAAGCCTAACAGAACCCTAATCGTCACCGCGCCTTTCGGAGGGATTTAACTCAACTCCTGCTCAACCCGGACCGATCAGGCACGTTTCTCGACCTGGTGGTCGGGCTGGGTCGTGACCTCCTGCCGGCGCCCGGCCTCGTCATAGGTTTCAAGCGTGCGCCGAATGCGGCGCAACGTGCCCATGCGGTTCGCCACGGTGCGAATCCCCCTCAGCGTGCCGTCGAGGAGCGCCTGGTTGCGCAGCGCCTTCACCTGCAGTCCTTCAAGTTCGCGCTGCGCGGCACCCTCCAGCGCGCCGAGCTGTTCGACAAGCGCCTCCTTCCGTTCGAGCAGGCCGCGGATCGCCGTCAGATCGCCGGACAGCAGGGTGCGCCGCTCCTCTTCCAGCAGGGCATCGAGGGCGTCGATCAAGGTTTCGTCCCGGTCAGTTTCCATGGATTTCTCTTTCTTTCAATGTGTTGAACAGGGCCTCCGCGAGGCCGATGCCCCCGGCGGAGGCAAGGGCACGTGCTTGCTCGTCGCGCAGGAAGGAGGCGAATTGCGCCTCTCCGGTACCGCCACCGAAAGCGCCCGGGACCTCGCCCAGGCCCGCCGCGCCGAGCATTTCGGAGAGGAAGGCCGCCTCCAGATCGCGGGCAACGGTGCGCAGCCTGACATCGGGCGAAGGGGGCAGCGGCAGGGGGCCGACTGCCGGGAGTGGGTCTGGCATGGGGTCTCTCCAATTGGACTCAGTTTTCCGAGTCTGGCGCGAGAGCAGTAAAGATGTGGTAATCACCTGAGAGCATTGTTGGGCCCGAAGGAAGAACTCCCGAGGTCCGAATGAAAACCTCTGCCATCATCTCCCTGTTGACCGGGGCAAAGCTGTCGAAAGTCACCCCTGCCGACGTGCCGGGGCACGGCGGCAGCGTGGATTTCCAGACCGTATTTCAGGACGCCGGGCGCGATCACCGGGCGGAGCAGGGCAAGTCGCTGCCCGCATCGGATACAGGCGTGGCCGTCGAAGAAGACGTGGTGCCCGAGTCGGACGAGTTTACCGAGGAGGCGCCGGAGGATGCCGCGCCGGAGCCCTGTGCGAGCGCAGCGATGGACAGCGGCCAACCCGCAGGCGCGGCAGTCCTTGGGCCATATGCGCCCGTTGACCCGTCCCGGGAGGCTCCCGCGGAACCACTTGGCAGGCCTGCGGCAGCGGGAACTGTGGGAACACAGGGCGTGCTGGCTGTAGCGGAGAGTCTTCCTGAAGGCGTCGCTATCAGACCGCCAGCGCCCCGATCAGATGTCGACGCCGCCCTGCAGAACGTAAGTGGCAGAGCAACACCAGCAACGATACGGGCCCTTCCGTCTCTCCCTCCGAACCGCGACGCAAAGGCGTTGGATGTCGGCCCTGCGGGGGAGGAGCAGGCGATGCAGCCAGGCGGCCGTGGATCAAGTCAGGCGCCTGCGCCGTCTATTGAAGCGACGGCCATAAGCTTTGTTATCGCTGATCGCCGCTTCCCCAGCGTTCCATTGGAACCGAACGACGGGATGGGCGGACGGAGTCTGCTGGCGGAGCAACGTCCCCCGGCACGTTTGCGGGAGGTCCCGCCCGCGCGGGCTGAGACACGGGTGCAGCCGACGGAGCTCAAGGCAACAGGCGCGACGATTGATCACGAGACCCGCCATCTGAGACAGACCGCGGAACCGGAGGCCTCCCTGGTATCTCCCGTGCCGCAACGAGGGACGCAACCGACGCCGCCGGCGCGCGTCAGCCTGTTGCCGGAAACGCTTGATGTGCCCTCTCCCGCCCGGGCTGCACCGACCCTCCCAAGGTCTCTCGCTGATGCCGATGCCCTGCGCGGTCCCCATGAACAGGGTAGCACCGCGAGGGGCGTCATTCCGGCGTCGAAACTGCTACTGGGAGAGGGCGGGGAGAGCTTTACAGGCCGACGATCGATCGCGGTTTCTGTGCGCCCGAAGGCTGGCGCCGCGGCGGAGGGACGTCAAAGCGCGCCCGTCTCCGGGAGGCGTGCCGAGGCTCCAGCCGCGTTGCCTCGCGCTACCCCGCGCGCGTCGATCTGGCAATCCGTCGCAGACCGTGCGACGGAGTATGGTGTCGTGGAAAAACTTGTGAAGACTCCAGGCCCTAACGGCGATGAAAACTTCGCGCTGCACCCTGCGGGCCCGGTTGCGGCGCAGCGCGATGCTCTAGATCGGGCGCGCGCGGGTACAGCGGATTCTCCCCAAACTCCTGCGAGCAGCCAGGGAGGGAGGGCAACCGACCAAGAGGCCGCGCCCGCGCCCTTGCCACGCGTGGCGCAGGTAGCGGAGCCCCGGTCCGGTGAGGCACCAGATCGCGCTCTGCGCGCTTCCATTGTCGTTGGGGCACAGGCTTTGCGCCTGCGCAACCGCAGCGCAGATGGAAACCCTTCCAACCTCCAGATCGATAGTCCGGAGGAAACGTCTCTGCCGCCCTCCTTTCGTGAGCGCTTGTTTGCGCCTGGGGCGGCGACACGCGCGCCTCTGCTCGACGCGACGCAGACCGTGCGTGTTCGGGGCGGCGAAGTGGAGGTACGTCCCGCCACGCTGGAGGTTTCTGGCGACCAGTTGACAACGGCGGGGGATCAAGAGCCGGGACCGTCGGAGGACCATCGTCGAACTTCCGGTGCGACGGGCCCGCAGCAGCCCTCAGGGAGAGGGCCTCGGGACATTGCGCTGACCATGCCACCGGTCCCGGATCGCTTGTCGAAAACAGAGGCGTACAGCCCGCGACTGGAAGCGGAACCGATCAAGGCCCCTAAAGAGGGCAAGAGGCGCACAGCGTTTGAAGCCGGTGCAAACCTGCTCAAGGCAGGCCGCTTGGACATGCAATCGGAAGAGGGCGTGCGGTTTCAGAAGCTGGGCCCAAAGTCTGTGGCAGGGACGCGTCCTGCGCGGCCACCAGATCTGCATGAGGCGTATCAGCGCCCGACAAGCGGCAAACCGATGCCGCGCGGTACTGCCTCCTCGACCGACGAGAGGCCCGCGACTTCGGCCTCGGCACTTGCCCCGGCGGTTCGCTCTGCAATCTTGTCCAATGGTGGCTCTGAAAGTATGGCGGTGCCCGGGCAGAACAGTCTCCTTCCGGTTCCATCCGAGAGGGCAGGCACCGTGCCGAGCGTTAAGGCGTTGAATGTGCGCACCCCGGTTGAGACGCGGACACACGCGGCACGAGACGGGACCGCGAAATTGCCGCCTACCCCGGCCAGACCGGAGGTCGCCGGAGTGACTGCACCCCCGGAGGTACCGAGGCATCGGCCTGAGGCACCACCTGCGTCATTGGGCCCAGGAGGGGGCGCAGTGGCAACGGTGCAGAAGGCCTCCATCTGGCAGGGCGGCGCTGCGCCTGATCCTATTTCGCTGCCGAATGCGGACGGGCGAGTAAACCTTGAGACGCTTCGACCGGGCGGTGCTTTGGGGGCAGCCGCGCCGAAGGTCTCGCTGCACGACTCCAGCCAGACTGGGCTTAAACCCGAAGGCTTGCCCATCACGCGGTTGCCGCAGGCGTCTGGCGATGGGCAGAGGAACGCGTCGCCTGCCACGGGCAGAAACGGGGGCCCTGTTGTGGAGACTGCCGAAGTCTCCCGTCAGCCTGATCCCGTGGCGGTGCGAAAGGCAGGTGCTGATCATCTGATAGTTTCGCTGCCACCGGACGAAAACGCTCAGCCTCCCCATGGCGATAGGGCGCGCGAGGCTCAGCCGTCCCTGCCCATTGGCCGCGGGGGGGCCGCCGGCGCGACATCTGGCGTTGAGAGCGCGAGGCCTGGGCTGGTCGAGAGGGTGACGGGTGGCAACCCGCTGCCGACCGAACCGTCGGCGCCCGAGGCTGTGGTACAGCGCGCTCGGCCAGATACAGGGGTGGTGGCGCGCAAAATGACTGCTTCCGCGTCGGCGGATGTCTCGACCGTGCGCGTTCAGGAGAGGGAGGTGCCTTCGCGCGCGACCCAGACGTACGCAGAGCGTCGCGATGGGGTGTCCGCGCGTCGCGAGGGTGACCCGGCGATGCGGTACGCGGAGGGCAGCCCGCGCGCGTTAGCCCAGCCCCGGGGCTATCCGGTGGGCCGTGACCTGCGCCAGGCCGACGAGCCGGTCGCCTCCCATGCCGGGACGAAACCGAGACCGCCCGAACCCCGTGCTGATCTTTCGATGCAGGACGGGGAGAACCAGAGATGGACCAGAGAGTCACCGGTCTCGCCCGAGAAGATCGAGATGCCCCGCGACATGCCGCGGATGAGCTCGATGAGCGACGGGGCGAGCAGGCGCGCCATGGCGGCACCGAGACCGTCGCGTGCGCCTGTTGTCCTGTCGAAGGAAGGCCTGTCCACCGTAGCAGTCCCTCAGCCGGTTGACGGAAGGCCGGTCGCAAGGGACCGCGCAGGGCCTGTTTCGGGGCATTGGGTGACTGTGGAGGCGCGGTCTTTGGCAGCTGGCGGTGACCACGCGCAGGAACGTCCTCGAGGGACCCCCGAAGCCCCTGTGCCGGTGCAGCCCCCGGTGGCGGGCGGAACATCGCTGCCGCATAAGGGGGCGCGCAGTCCGGCAGAGCCCGTGATGGTGGAAGCCGAACCCGTTCAGGCGCGGCCTATGTCTGAGGCGCGCCGTGTCACCCGGGCGGCCGAAAACCCGCAACCTGTCCCGGCGGCGGGGCCTCCCGTCGAAGAGGCGGTCGTTGTCGTCGAGGAGCCGGGGTCCGACGGGTCCGAAGGGCCGGAGGTGCCGTTTTTCGACGGTGCGGGGCGTTCTTTGACGCCGGTGGAGCCTCGTACGACAGGCCTGCGGGGGGCGGAGCCCGCGATGCCGCGCCAGATCGCCGCGCAGATTGCCATGGCCGCGCGCCAGATCGTGGAGCGCCCGGTGGAGATCTGCCTGCAGCCGGAGGAGTTGGGGCATGTGCGGCTCCACGTTCAGCCAACCGAGGGTGGTGTCATCCTCAGCATCACGGTGGAGCGGCAGGAGACGCTGGACCTGATGCGTCGCCATGCGGAGCCGCTTGCGCGGGAGCTTTTGGCAGAGGGCTACCAGGATGTGCAACTCAGCTTCTCCCAGGGCAGGAGCGACGATCGGGGCGACGGAGAGGCTTCGCCCCAGGGCGGTCAGCCAGACCGGACGGCGGAGGCGCCGGGCAGGCCCGTGGCCGACGTGCTGGCAGCACATGGGGCGATCATGGTGAGCGGATTGGATCTGAGACTTTAGGAGGCAAGATGGAGACCACGAGCATTTCAGCCATGGCGGGGACGGCGGCCTCTGCCGCGAGTACGTCGGCCAGCAACAGCGGGTCGGCCGGGGCAGCGCTCAGTTCCGATTTCCAGACGTTCCTCAACATGCTGGCCACGCAGTTGAAGAATCAGGATCCGCTCGATCCGGTGGATGCGGAGGACTTTGCCGTCCAGCTCGCAACCTTCTCGGGGGTGGAACAGCAGGTGATGACGAACAACCTGCTGCAGAGTCTTTACAGCCAGATGGGCCTGTCGGGGCTCGCCGATATCTCGGCATGGGTCGGGATGGAGGCCCGCAGCATCGCGCCGGCCTATTGGGATGGGAGCAGCGTGACCCTCGCGCCGAACCCGCTGGCGGCGGCCGATGAAGCCTATGTCATCGTGCGCGACGAGGATGGCAACGAGGTGGACCGCTTCGAGATCGATGTTTCTGCCGATCCCGTGGAGTGGGACGGGACGACCCAGTCGGGCGCGGTCCTGCCCTTCGGGTATTACAGCTTCGAGCTGGAGAACATGATCGACGGCGACGTGGCTGCGACCGATGCGGTCGAGACCTACTCTCTCGTTACCGAGACGCAACTGGTGGACGGGCAGTTGATCCTCGTGCTCTCCGGTGGGGGGCGGATCCTGACCAGTGACGTGACCGGGCTGCGGCGACCGTCCGGGGCCAGCTGACGGTTACCGAGGTGACCGGGCGATGGACCCTTGGGCGCAGGGCGGATAGCGCGATGCAGGGCAGGGCTGGCGCGCCTCGGGGCGGTGGTCAACAGGGTCTGGATGCGGTCGGGAGGCCGAAGCACGGGGTTGGTGAAACGAGTGCTGTTGGGGCCGAGGGCGCCTCTGGAGGCGAGAAAGCCTGCGGAGCGGCGAGGGTCGCCGACCAAAGGTCAGGATCGGGGCGCGGCCACTTTCGCAGGCAGCGCCCCGATAAGATCAGCGACGGAGGTACTGGACCTCGATATAGCCGTTGTCCGGGCCGACCCACTGGTTGGACTTCAGGACGATGCCGTTGCCATCCACCCAGTAGGTGTTAGTGAACTCTTCATCCTTGTTCACGCAGCGCTCGCTCATCACCGTGGTCTGCGCGGAGATCACCCCGCCCGAAACGGCCTCGGACCCGGTCCGCTCCACGTAGCAGGTCACGGACTGTTCGTAGGTGTGGTTCTCGACGTCGAGGTACCGGCGGAAGCGGTTCGCCACGCCATCGGTGCGGCTGTAGACCAGCTGCCGAACGTCCTTGTCGGTCGCGTCCATGATGTCCTGGCTCAGCCCGCGCGTCCCGGTCAGGATGCCGTCGATCAGGATCAGCGTCCGCTTGTCACCGGTGATGAAGGTCTCGTAGGGGCCGTTCGTCGCCAGCCGCCGCAGCACGGCGGAGCTGTTGCGCGAGGGGACGCGCGCCAGCAGCATCGGCCCGTTGAACCGTTGCAGCGCGCCCTGGATGTCCGCGTTGCTGACCTGGTATTCCTGCTGCCCCTTGCCCGGCGTGAAGGCCGCCGCGACCCGGGTCAGCGCTTCCTGGCGCCCGTAGGTGGTGCCGCAGGCGGCAAGCGCCAGCAGCGCCAGCCCGGCGGCGGCGATCTTGAACTTGGCGGTCACGCTCATCTCCAGAATTTCCCCCAGGTCTTGGCCATTTCGGGCTCATGCGAGTCGCGCACCACGCCGTAGAGCCGGCCCGGCACGCTCAGGCGTGCGCCACCATCGCGGGTGAGCGACTGGATGGCAAAGTTGCTGGACCGGCGGCTCGGGGTGCCAAGAGCCCAGCCGAGCGGAACCGTGAAGCGCAGGCCCTTGTCGAAGGAGCCCTCGCCGAAGTCCTCGGACGAGATGTCGGTCTTGGTGGCGTAGGCGCCGATGCTCCAGCCGTTGTCGAACTCGCGGTCGATGGCGACGGTCGCGCCCCAGTCCCCGGCAAGATAGCGCCCTACGTCGACCTGGCCGTGGAAGCCCCAGCCGATGTCGTAGTAGGCCGACACGTGGCCGGTGTAGACGTCATAGTCCTGGAAGCCGAAGCCGCCGTCGTAATCGCGCTTCTTGGCGTAGTTCGCCTCGACCCCGATCCCGAGACGCGAGTCCTGCGGTTTCCACAGCACCTCTGCCGAGACACCGGCATACATCTGTTCGAGGTAGCCGACGGAGAGGCGGCCATAGATGTCGGGCGTCATCTGCAGGTACTGCGCGGCATAGAGCGTTTCCAGCCGCGGCTCGGGGCCATCCTGGTAGCGCGACGTATCGGACCGGACGACGGGGACACCGTTCACCGTGCTGGTGGTCGGGCTGCTCATCTCGTCGAGCGTCCCGGCCAGCTTGGAGGTGACCGAGCCGGAGACCATGAGGCCGGGCGTCAGGAAGACGGAAGCGCGGGCCCGCAGGCCGATGTCGGCGCGCAGGGGATTGTCCACGTCGAAGAAGCCGAGGCGCATGAAGGGGCCGAAGCTCCAGTCGAGGCGCGGATAGGTTTCATCCAGCACGGCGGCGCTGGAGGCAGCCAGCCCGGAGGCAAAGACCGCCTTGTCCTTGATCGCGTCGGCGGGCGACATTTCCAGCTGTTCGAGATCGGCGCGGTTCAGGGCGACGGAGCCGGTGGGCATCCCGTTGACGTTCTGCGCGATGACGAAGGTGGTGATCGAGCCGGGCAGGTAGCGGGACATGACCCGCGCGGTGCGGCCGATCGCCTGGGATTCGATGTCGTAGCGCTCGTTGCGGATCTGGACGACGGCCTCGCGGCCGGTCAGCGTCGCCGCTTCGAGATAGATGCCATAGGGCTTGAGCTCTTCGGCCAGCTTGGCCTTGTAGGAGGCCTGCTGCGCCGGGACATTCGTCCAGCCCAGATCGTCGACCGACTCCAGCGGGCGCAGCACCACGGGCGGCGGCGCGGTCTCGGAGCCGCCGGGCACGCCCTGGTTCTTCGGGTTCAGCGCCATGCGGACTGAGACGCCGAACTCGCTGCCGTACATGTAGTAGCCGCCGACGCTGAGGTAATCGGTCACCTGGTAGTCGAGGCCGAAGTTCCAGTCCGACTTGCGATCGAAAGTGTCGTTGGTGACGGTTTCGAGCCGGTAGGCATCGGAGGAATATTCGGCCTTGAGGGTCAGCTTGTCCGTCGCGGCATAGCTGACACCGCCGAAGACGCCGATATCGCCCCGGAACCAGCGGTCATAGGTCGGGATGCCGCCGCTGCCGAGCACGTCCCGCGGCCGGTCGCCGTAGGAGGCGATGGAGTTCGCGCTGCCGAGGCGCCCCCAGCCGAGGCCGGCGGTCACGCGCAGGCGCCCGTCCATAAAGCCCTTGGTCGCGGCGAGGTATTCCGAGCCGTAGAGGCCCGTGCCGAGGAAGTCGCGCAGGCCGATCGACAGGGCGGGCCAGCTGGTCGTTTCCTTCAGAAGCAGCAGGCTGACGTCGAAGCTGCGGTCGTAGTAGGTGTCGAAGCCGGTGGAATCGAGCCCGTCGATGCCGGTGTAGCGGAACGACCCGCTGAGCCGGGGCAGGATCTGGAACGAAAGCGTCGATTTGAAACTGCCGCCAAAGTAACTCAGCGTCGTGGCCAGCTCGCCGTCCGGGGCCACCTCGGCGGAGGGCATGTCGATCAAGCCCCCGGGGTTTCCGAACATATTCGTGAGCTGGGTCGTCTGGGCCTGCGCCGCGAGAGGTGCCGAAGCACCGACAACAGCGAGAACGGCAAGCAAATTGCGCGCGTTCAAAATGACTCTCCCCGAAAAGGACTTCTTTTTCGCGACACTAAGGAAGGCCGCAGTGCATTGATAGATGCGCGGTGCCGTCAGCGGCCTTTCGCCTGCCTGTGTCGCAAAAATGCGCCGATCAGCGGCAGTTGCCTAAAGAAGCTCCGCCCCGAGGACGACCAGCGCCGCGCCAAGCGCCATGCCGCTGACACCCGCTGCCAGAATTGCGCGTTTGCTGATGCGGCGGGGCGGGGTCTTGTCCGCGACCTGCTTCATCAACGCCTGTTCGACGAGGCCGGGCAGGCGCGGACCGAACCGCGCCATGACCTGCGCCGTCTGGGCAAGATCGCGCAGCACCGCCCGCGGGCCGAGGCTACGGGTGATGTAATCGGTGACCACCGGCTGGGCCACTTCCCAGATGTTGATTTGCGGGCTCAGCGAGCGGGCCACGCCCTCGACCACGACCATGGTGCGTTGCAGCAGGATCAGCTCGATCCGGGTCTCCATGCCGAAGCGCTCCGTCACCTCGAAGAGGTAGGACAGCAGTTTGCCCATGGAGATTTTGGTGGCGTCCATGCCGAAGATCGGTTCGCCCACGGCGCGCAGGGCGCGGGCGAATTCATCCACGTCCCGGTCGGCGGGCACGTAGCCGGCCTCGAAGTGCACCTCGGCGACGCGGCGGTAGTCGCGCTGGATGAAGCCATAGAGGATCTCGGCGTAGACCCGGCGGGTGTATTCGTCGATGTGCCCCATGATGCCGAAGTCATAGGCGATGATATCGCCGTTCGGCGCGACCTTCAGGTTGCCCTGATGCATGTCGCCATGGAAATAGCCGTCGCGCAGCGCGTGCTTTAGGAAGAGCTGAAGCACCCGTTCGCCAAGCGCCACGCGGTCATGGCCCGCGGCATCCAGCGCGTCGTTGTCCCCCAGCGGCAGGCCCTCGGCCCAGCCCATGGTCATGATGCGGCGGCCGCTCTCGTGCCATTTCACCTGCGGCAGGGTGAAGCCTTCGTCATGGGCGGTGTTGGAGGCGAACTGGTTCGCGCTCGCGCTTTCCAGCCGGAAGTCGAGCTCGCCCTGCACCACGCCGTCGAAATGCTTGATCACCTCCGACGGCCGCAGGCGGCGCGAGAAGGGGGCGAGGAATTCGATGATCGAGGCGGCGAAGTAGAAGGCGTCGATATCCTTGCGGAAGGCCCGCTCGATGCCCGGACGCAGGACCTTCACGGCCACTTCCTCGCCGGTTTCGACGAGGCGGGCACGGTGCACCTGCGCGATGGAGGCCGCGGCCACCGGGGCGCTGAACTCCGAGAAGACGTCCTCGATCGGCTGTTGCAGCTCGGCTTCGACCACCTTCTTGGCGGTCTCGATCGGGAAGGGGGGCAGCTTGTCCTGCAGGACGCGCAGCTGCTGCGCCATCTCGGGGCCCACCACGTCGGGGCGGGTCGAGAGGATCTGGCCGAACTTGATGTAGGCCGGCCCAAGCGCGGTGATCGCCCGGGTGACCGGCGGCATCGCCGGATCGCCCTTCAGGCCCAGCCACTGGAACGGCCAGCCCGCGATCCGGGCCGCGGTGCGCAGGATCGGCGGCGCATCCATGGCGTCCAGCACCTCGCCCATGGCACCGGTGCGTTCGAAGGTGGCGCCGGTGCGAACCAGCCGCCAGATGTTGTGCGGGCCGCGCATCCGCTCAGATCTTCCAGCCGGAGTGCAGGGCGGCGATGCCGAGGCTCAGGTTGCGGTACTTGGCGTTCTCGAACCCGGCGGCGCGCACCATGGAGAGGAAGGTCTCCTGATCCGGGAACTTGCGGATCGATTCCACGAGGTACTGGTAGCTGTCGCGGTCGTTCGCGATCATCTTGCCCATGGCGGGGATCACGTTGAAGGAATAGCGGTCGTAGGCCCATTGCATCGCCGGGTTCGGCAGCTGCGAGAACTCCAGCACCATCAGGCGGCCACCGGGTTTCAGCACGCGGAAGGCCTCGTTCAGGGCTTCCTGCGGACGGGTCACGTTCCGGATCCCGAAGGAGATCGTGTAGACGTCAAAGGTGTTGTCGTCGAAGGGCAGGTTCATGGCGTCGCCCACGACCCAGTCGAGGCTGTCGGCCATCTGGGCCGCCTCGGCGCGCTTGCGGCCTTCGACCAGCATCGGCTCGGTCAGGTCCAGAACGGTGGCATGGCCATGGCCCGCGCGGTCGAGGAAGCGGAAGGAGATGTCACCGGTGCCGCCCGCCACATCCAGCAGCTTCTGGCCGGGCCGGGGGGCCAGCCAGTCCATCATCGCGTCCTTCCAGATGCGGTGGATGCCGACGGACATGACATCGTTCATGACATCGTACTTGCTGGCAACGGAGCCGAACACGCCCTTGACGCGCCCTGCCTTCTCGCTTTCCGGAACGTCCTGGAAGCCGAAGTGAGTGGTTTTCTCGTTCATGCCCTTGCGCTTTCTGTGGCCTGCCCCTCCTTATAGGGCGCTGCGCCGCCGCTGCAATGCGACGCGACCCCGCGAGAGGACAAGATGCCGGAACTGCCAGAAGTCGAAACCGTCCGCCGCGGCCTTGCCCCCGTGATGGAGGGCGAGGTGATTTCCGAGGCGCTGGTGAACCGGCCCGACCTGCGGTGGCCCTTCCCCGAAGGCATGGCTGCGCGGCTCACGGGCCAGCGGGTGCTGGCCCTGCGGCGCCGGTCGAAATACATCCTTGCCGATCTGTCGGGCGGTGAGACGCTGTTGATCCACCTCGGCATGTCGGGGCGGATGCTGGTCTCGGGCGATCCGCTGGGGCGGTTCGTGCACGATCATCCGGCACCCGAGAAACACGATCACGTCGTGTTGAACATGGGCTCCGGCGCGCGGATCACCTTCAATGACCCGCGCCGTTTCGGCGCGATGGACCTGATGGAGACCGGCGCGGAGGCGGGGCACAAGCTGCTCTCGGGTCTCGGGCCCGAGCCGCTGGGAAACACCTTCGACGGGCCCTACCTGGCCGAGCGTCTGGCCGGGCGGCGCACGCCGATCAAGGCGGCGCTGCTGGATCAGCGCGTGGTGGCGGGCCTTGGCAACATCTATGTCTGTGAAGCCTTGTTCCGTGGCGGAATTCACCCCGCACGCCTATGCAAAAGGATAGGTCGGGCGCGGATCGAGGCGCTGGTGCCGATCATCCGTCAGGTGCTGGAAGAGGCCATCGCGGCGGGCGGCTCCTCGCTCAAGGATTTCCGTCAAGCCGATGGGGAACTTGGATATTTCCAGCACAATTTCGATGTCTACGGCCGCGAGGGTCTGCCCTGCCGAACGCCGGATTGCGGGGCGGTCGTGGCTCGAATCGTGCAGTCTGGGCGGTCGTCCTTCTACTGCCCGCAATGCCAAAGATAGCTTGAAACACAGTCCGAACCTGCTAGGGAATCGTGCCTAGCCGTAACGGATGAGAGCTGAATTCATGGCCTATGAGACGATCATCGTCGAAATAGAAGACCACGTCGCACTGGTAAAACTGAACCGGCCGGACGCGATGAACGCGCTGAACGATGTTCTGCTTGGCGAACTGGCGGACTTCCTGACCTCGATCAGGACCAACGACAAGGTGCGCTGCGTCGTGCTGACGGGGGCGGAGAAGTACTTTGCCGCCGGCGCCGACATCAAGATGATGTCCGAGAAGAGCTTCACCGATGTCTTCGTGGGCGATCTCTTCGCCGCCGAAGCCGATGCCATCTGCCGCACCCGCAAGCCGATCATCGCCGCTGTCTCGGGCTATGCCCTCGGCGGGGGATGCGAGCTGGCGATGATGTGCGACTTCATCATTGCCGCCGACAACGCCAAGTTCGGCCAGCCCGAGATCAACCTCGGCGTCATTCCCGGCATCGGGGGCACCCAGCGTCTGACTCGCGCCGTGGGCAAGGCCAAGGCGATGGACATGATCCTGACCGGCCGCTTCATGGATGCCGAAGAGGCAGAACGCTCGGGCCTCGTGAGCCGGGTCGTGCCGCTCAAGCAGCTGAAGGACGAAGCGATGGCCGCCGCGGCCAAGATCGCCGAGAAGAGCATGATCAGCGTCGTGGCCGCCAAGGAGGCCGTGAACCGTGCCGACGAGGCGACCCTCTCCGAGGGTCTGCTGTTCGAACGCCGCCTGTTCAACGCGCTGTTCTCGACCGAGGACCAGAAGGAAGGCATGTCCGCCTTCATGGAAAAGCGCGAGCCGCAGTTCCGCGACCGCTGAGCGGGTGCAGGATGCGAGATCGAGGCCGCCTTCGGGCGGCCTTTTTCGTTTCCGGGCCCGGGGCAGGTGGCTGCCCCGGGGGTGACGTGGCGCCAAATCGGCATAGGTCACGGGCAACCCTGCTGGAAAGGAACTGCCATGCAGCATGACTGCGACGTCGCCGTGATCGGCGCCGGAACCGCTGGCCTGAGCGCGGAAAGCCACGCCCGCAAGCACGGCGCCCGGACTCTGCTGATCGACCCCGACTTCAAGGGCACCACCTGCGCCCACGACGGTTGCATGCCGTCCAAGCTGCTGATCGCGGCAGCGGATGCCGCGCATGGTGCCCGGTCCGCCGGTTTTCTGGGCATCCATGCAGAGCCGCGTATCGACGGGCCTGCCGTTCTGGCCCGGGTGCGGCGGCTGCGGGACGATTTCGCCGGGGGCGTGCGCAAGAGCATCGCCCGCCTGCCCGAGGGCGTGACGCTGAAGGGGCGGGCGGCCTTTGCCGGGCCGGGGGAGCTGGTGCTCGACACCGGGGACCGGGTGACGGCGCGGGCCGTCGTCATCGCCACCGGCTCTGCCCCCTTCGTGCCGCCGCCCTACCGCGTGGCGGGGGACCGTCTGCTGACCAACGAAAACGTCTTCGAGCTCGAGGACCTGCCCGAGAGCCTCGGCGTGATCGGCGCGGGGATCATCGGGCTGGAGCTGGCGCAGGCCTTTGCCCGTCTGGGTGTGCGGGTCGCGGTCTTTGACGCGGCAACGGCCTATGCCGGGCTCCCCGATGCGACAGGTTCGGTGCTGCGGGAGGCGCTGGAGCGGGAATTCCCTCTTCATATGGGCGTGAAGCCCGAGGTGACATTGGAGGCCTCCGGCGTGCGACTCGCCTGGGAGGGACGCAGCGACATCTTCGACAAGATTCTCGTCGCCACCGGGCGGCCGCCGAATCTGAAGGGGCTGGACCTCGAAAAGGCGGGTGTGGCGGTGAGCAGCAAGGGGGTGCCGCTCTTCGATCCCGACACGTTGCAGTGCGGAGATTCGCCGATTTTCATCGCGGGAGATGCAAATGGGGCACGGCCCCTGCTGCATGAGGCCTCTGCCGAGGGAACGATCGCCGGGCGCAATGCAGCGCTCTATCCGGAGGTCGCGTCCCGGAGGCAGAAGGTGGCGCTGGCGGTGACCTTCACCCGTCCCGATTGCGCCACGGTGGGGGCATTGCCCGAGGACGGAGACCCCGACATCGTCACCGGAACGGTGGATTACGCCGATCAGGGGCGCGCCCGCACCATGGGAGAAGCCCATGGTTTGTTGAGGATTCATGCCCGCCGCACCGATGGGCGCCTGACCGGCGCGGACCTCGTGGCGCCGGGAGGCGAGCATCTGGCCCACCTGCTGGCCTGGGCCATCGAATGCGGCATGTCGGCGGGTCAGGTGCTGGAGATGCCCTTCTATCACCCGACGCTGGAGGAAGGCCTGCGCAGCGCCCTGCGGGACGTCTGCCGGCAGCTGAGCGAGCCCGCGCCATGGCATCGCAGCACCCTGCGCGATCCCGGGGATTGAGAGGCGATTGACGTAGGCCGCGGGATGGTGCAAACCCCGCCTGCAACCGCCGGGGGCGCATATCTGCGCATTTCGGCAAGAAACACTGGCCGTATGTGTTGACTCACTGACGAGTCGGCCCTAAAGACGCGGCTTCAGATTACACCGAACCCTAAAGGGGACGAACGTCCATGGCAAATTCGCCTCAGTCCAAGAAACGCGCCCGCCAGGCCGACCGTCGTCTGGCAGTGAACAAGGCGCGCCGTTCGCGGATCCGCACCTTCCTGCGTAAAGTGGAAGAGGCGATCTCGTCCGGCGACAAAAACGCGGCACAAAACGCCCTGCAGGCAGCTCAGCCCGAGCTGATGCGCGGCGTCACCAAAGGTGTGTTCCACAAGAACACCGCAGCACGGAAAATGTCGCGTCTTTCGGCGCGCGTTAAGGCCATCGCCTGATCCGGCTAAGCCGTTGAGTTAGAAAGGCACCGCTTCGGCGGTGCCTTTTTTCGTTGGTGTGGCGGTTTTGTGCGGGCCGGAGATTCTTTTCACACCGGTGTGAGTCAAGCGCGTTGTTGCGGTTGCCCACCTCCCGCGCCGGTTGCTAACTTCGACTTGCGATTCCGGTCGCCTTGGGGGGGCATGACAGACCTTTACAGGTCATAACCATCGAAACGACCAGCCTACGTTGGGTGTCTTGGGCTGGGACAATCGAGTCATGTCCGATGAGCGTGCCAAGGCGATGCAATCAGAGGGCGAGCTGCCAAGCTGTTGAGTACCTCTGACTGCATCGTCGAACAGGCTACCACATTTGCCTGCTGATCCCGTGGGGGGATGCGCAGGTCACTGTCACCGCGCCTTGCTGCTGCTTGGCGTGATGGGTGTGGTTTTCGTTCTGAAATCCTGAGGTAGCCCCGGTCGTGCCCGAACCGGCAGCGGGCGTTTGTATCCGCCGGACAATAAACGCTTGGGGGCAAAATGACGAAAGAACAATGGGGCGAAGTCAAGCTGAAGCTGCGTGACTCCGTCGGGCAAAACAACTTTCTGAACTGGATCGAGCCGCTGGAACTGGCCGCCACCCGCGATGGTGTGGCCGTGATCAGTGCGCCGACCTCGTTCGCAGGCAACTATGTTTCGCGCAACTTCGGTGACAAGATCTTGGGTGAGATCTCCGCCTGCAACGCGTCGATTCGTCGGGTCGAATTCACCGTGATCGCGGCCAATACCTCGGCGAAGCCGGTCGAGGCTGCGGCCTCTGCCGCCGCGCCTGCTGCTGCGGCGCCCGTTGCGGCCCCCGCGGCGATCGCATCGGAGAGTAGAGAAGACCTGTTGCCGCCGGCCCCGCTGGATCCGCGGTTCACCTTCGACAGTTTCGTGGTCGGCAAGCCGAACGAACTGGCCCATGCCGCCGCGCGCCGCGTGGCCGAAGGCGGCCCGGTGACGTTCAACCCGCTGTTCCTCTATGGCGGCGTCGGCCTCGGTAAAACCCACCTGATGCACGCCATCGCCTGGGAGCTGCGCAGCTCGAACCCGCAGCTGAACGTGGTCTACCTTTCGGCAGAGCAGTTCATGTACCGCTTCGTGCAGGCCCTGCGCGAACGCAAGATGATGGACTTCAAGTCGCTGTTCCGCTCGGTCGATGTGCTGATGGTGGATGACGTCCAGTTCATCGCCGGCAAGGACAGCACGCAGGAAGAATTCTTCCACACGTTCAACGCGCTGGTCGATCAGCACAAGCAGATCATCATCTCTGCCGACCGCGCCCCGGGCGAGATCAAGGACCTCGAGGACCGCATCAAGTCGCGGCTTCAGTGCGGCCTCGTCGTGGACCTGCACCCGACGGACTATGAACTGCGTCTTGGCATCCTGCAGTCCAAGGCCGAGAGCTTCCGCAAGCAGTATCCGGGCCTTGCCATTGCGCCCGGCGTGCTGGAATTCCTCGCGCATCGCATCAGCACCAACGTCCGTGTGCTGGAAGGCGCGCTGACCCGTCTCTTCGCCTTCGCCTCGCTGGTGGGCCGCGAGATCACCATGGACCTGACGCAGGACTGCCTCGCCGACGTTCTGCGCGCCTCCGAGCGCAAGATCACCGTCGAGGAAATCCAGCGCCGCGTGGCCGAGCATTACAACATCCGTCTCAGCGACATGATCGGCCCCAAGCGGGTGCGCAACTTCGCCCGCCCGCGCCAGATCGCCATGTACCTGTCCAAGCACCTGACCTCGCGCTCGCTGCCCGAGATCGGGCGCCGGTTCGGCGGTCGCGACCATACCACCGTGATGCACGGTGTGCGCCGCATTGAGGAACTGAAGGCACAGGACGGGCAGGTCGCGGAAGACCTTGAAATGCTGCGCCGCGCGCTGGAGGCCTGACGTCCCGAGCGCCCGGCGCGAACCCGGGTCCCCCCGAATTTCTGCAATCGCGACCGTCAGGCGCCCGGCCCATGTGCCGAGCGCCTTGACGCTGTCCCCGATCCGGCGGAAAAGTGGAAAAAACGCTTGTGGCGCATCGGGAAACGGGTACCTTGCCCATCCCGGGGCGTGCCGCGCAGCCCCATGGCGATGGGACAGGAGTAAGTGATGAAACTCAGTATCGAACGTGCAGCACTGCTCAAGGCCGTCGCCCAGGCCAATTCGGTTGTTGAGCGACGCAACGCGATCCCGATCCTTGCCAACGTGCTGATCGAGGCCGAGGGCGACACGGTGCAGTTCCGCGCCACTGACCTCGACATCGAGGTGGTCGACCGGGCGCCTGCCATGGTCGAACGCGCGGGGGCCACGACGGTCAGCGCCGTGACCCTGCACGAGATCGTCCGCAAGCTGCCGGACGGCGCCATGGTCACCCTGACCGATGACAGCGCCGCAGGCCGCCTGACCGTTGCCGCGGGCCGGTCGCACTTCAACCTCGCCACGCTGCCGAAGGAAGACTTCCCGGTGATGGCGTCCTCGGAATACACCTCGAACTTCTCGGCCAATGCGGCCGTGCTGCGCCGTCTTTTCGACAAGTCGAAGTTCGCGATCTCCACCGAGGAGACGCGTTACTACCTGAACGGCGTCTACATGCACATCGCCGAGAGCGAAGAGGGCCGCGTCCTGCGCTGCGTCGCCACCGATGGCCACCGCCTCGCCCGGATCGACGCCGCCCTGCCCGAAGGGGCCGAGGACATGCCCGGCGTGATCGTGCCGCGCAAGACCGTGGGCGAGCTGCGCAAGCTGCTGGATGACGACGAGATGGCGATCGCCGTCTCGGTGAGTGAGACCAAGGTCCGCTTTGCCACGCCGAACATCACGCTGACCTCCAAGGTCATCGACGGGACCTTCCCGGATTACACCCGCGTCATTCCCCACGGCAACACGCGCCGGATGGAAGTGGATGCCAGCGATTTCGCCCGCGCGGTGGACCGCGTGGCGACCGTCTCCTCCGAGCGGTCGCGCGCCGTGAAGCTGGCGCTGGACGAGGACCGGCTGATCCTCTCGGTCAATGCGCCCGACAGCGGCGCGGCCGAGGAAGAACTGGCCGTGGCCTATGGCGACGAGCGGCTGGAAATCGGCTTCAACGCGAAATACCTGCTGGAGATCGCCAGCCAGGTGGACCGCGAGAACGCCGTCTTCCTGTTCAACTCCTCCGGCGATCCGACGCTGATGCGCGAGGGCAACGATACCTCGGCGGTCTATGTCGTCATGCCGATGCGGGTGTGACGTCTCACGGTGACGGGCGACTTGCCAGTCTCGCCGCTGCGCGGCGGCCTCCGGCGGGGATATTTCTTGCAAGAAAATGAGGGCGCGGCATGGAACGCCTCTGCCTGACGCAGCTCAGGCTGTCGCATTTCCGGTCGCACCGCGTCGGGAGCATTGCCTGCGACGGGCGGCCGGTGGCGATCTACGGGCCCAATGGTGCGGGCAAGACCTCGGTGCTGGAGGCGGTCTCGCTCTTCTCGCCGGGGCGCGGTCTGCGCCGGGCGAGCGCCGAGGAGATGGCGCGGCGGCCCGAATCCCTCGGCTGGAAGCTGACCGGCGTGATGCAGTCGCTGCGGCAGGTGCACGAAGTCGAGATCTGGGCCGAGGGCGGGGCCGCCCGGCAGCTGCGGCTGGATGGCAAGGCGGCGGCGCAGGGCGCACTTGGGCGCGTGGCGCGGCTGCTCTGGCTGGTGCCTTCCATGGATCGGCTCTGGATCGAGGGCGCCGAGGGGCGGCGGCGGTTCCTGGACCGCATGACGCTTTCGTTCTTTCCCGGACATGGCGATGCCTCGCTGGCCTATGAGAAGGCCATGCGCGAGCGCAACCGCCTGCTCAAGGACATGGTCCGCGACGGCCATTGGTATGCCGCGCTGGAGGGCCAGATGGCCGAGGCGGGCGCCATGGTGGATGCCAACCGGCGCGCAGCGCTGGCCCGGCTGGCCGAGGCCGCGCAGGGGGCCGAGACGGCCTTTCCCCAGCCTGAGCTGACCCTGGTGCAGTCCGATGGCGAGATGCCGGAGGACGCGGAGGCACTGCGCGCGGCGCTGGCGGCGGGGCGCGCCCGGGATCTGGCCGCCGGGCGTACGCTGGTGGGGCCGCACAGGACGGATATGGAGGCCCATTGGGCCGCAAAGGGGATCGCGGCCAAGGACGCCTCCACCGGCGAGCAGAAGGCCCTGCTGATCTCGCTGATCCTCGCCAATGCCCGGGCGTTGGCGCAGGAGATCGGCGCAGCGCCGATCCTGCTGCTGGACGAGGTGGCGGCGCATCTGGACGCGGGCCGCCGCGCCGCGCTCTACGACGAGATCTGCGCCCTTGGCGCGCAGGCCTGGATGACCGGGACGGGGCCGGAACTCTTCACCGATCTGGGCGACCGCGCACAGTACCTTGAAGTGACCGAGGAGAGCGGCGAAAGTCGCATCAGGGCGGAGGAGGCCCCCACATGAGCGAGAGCAGATTGCCCGTGCAGCGCGTGACGCTGATCACCCTCGGCGTGGCCGATCTGGCGCGGTCGCGCGCCTTCTATGCCGATCTCGGCTGGCAGCCGGTCGCGGCGCAGGAGGGCGTCTGCTTCTACCAGATGGACGGCATGGGGCTGGGGCTCTTCGGGCGTGAGGCGCTGGCCGAGGATCAGGGCCGCGCGGGCACGCGGCTCGAGACGGGCGCGATCACGCTGGCGCAGAATTTCTCGGACCGGCACGGGGTGGACGCGGCTTATGCCGCCGCCATGACCGCCGGGGCGGAGCCGCTGAAGGCGCCGGAGGAGGTCTTCTGGGGCGGATACTCGGGCTATTACGCCGATCCCGACGGCCATGTCTGGGAGGTGGCGCACAACCCCTTCTGGCCGCTGGACGGGCAGGGGCGGCTGACGATCCCTTCGGACGGCGGTGCCCCGGACGAGTCCATGGAAGAGGACAGCTGAGCCATGACGCTGACAGGATGGGAGCTGGCCTTCTACGCGGGGGCCATGGTGGTGATGTTCTTCACCCCCGGGCCGGTCTGGCTGGCGCTGATGGCGCGGGCGCTGTCGGGCGGGTTCCGCGCGGCCTGGCCGGTGGCGCTTGGGGTCTGCCTCGGCGATGCGCTCTGGCCCTTCCTCGCGATCATCGGGGTGACCTGGGTCGTCTCGGTCTTCTCGGGCTTCCTGATGGTGCTGCGGCTGATCGGGGCGGCGATGTTCCTGACCATGGGCGTGCTGCTGATCCGCAATGCCGACCGGCAGATCGCCGCGGACAGCCGCCTCACACGCCCCGGCATGTGGGCGGGCTTTGCCGCCGGGATCATGGTGATCCTCGGCAATCCCAAGGCGATCCTCTTCTACATGGGTGTACTGCCGGGCTTCTTCGACCTGACGCAGGTGACGGCGACGGACATTGCCGCGATCGTCGCGATTTCGGTCCTCGTGCCCTTCGTGGGCAACCTCGTGCTGGCGCTTTTCGTGGACCGGATGCGCCGCCTTCTGCAGTCCGGTACGGCGCTGCGGCGGACCAATATCGCGGCTGGTGCGATGATGATTCTGGTGGGCGCGATCCTGCCCTTCGTCTGAGGGGGCAGACCCCCTAAATCTTGTGTCATCCGCGTGACATTCCCCCCGTCGAACGCTATAAATCGGGGAGGAATTCAAGGAGCTCCCCGCATGGCCGAACCCGAAAAGGTCGAACCCCAGTACGACGCCGATTCCATCAAGGTTCTCAAGGGCCTGGATGCGGTCCGGAAACGTCCGGGCATGTATATCGGCGACACCGATGACGGGTCGGGTCTGCACCACATGATCTACGAGGCCGTGGACAACGGCATCGATGAGGCGCTGGCCGGTCACGCGGACTTCGTGCGGGTCAAGATCCACGCCGACAACTCGGTCTCGGTGCGCGACAACGGGCGCGGGATTCCGGTGAACATCCACCCCGAGGAAGGCGTCTCGGCGGCGGAGGTCATCATGACCCAGCTGCACGCGGGCGGGAAGTTCGACCAGAACTCCTACAAGGTCTCGGGCGGTCTGCACGGCGTTGGGATCTCGGTCGTGAACGCCCTGTCGGACTGGCTGGAACTGCGCATCTGGCGCGACGGCAAGGCGCATTACGTGCGCTTCGAACATTCGAAGACCGTGGCCCCGCTGGAAGTGACCGGCGATTCCGAGGGCGAGAAGGGCACCGAGGTGCGCTTCCTCTCCTCGACCTCGACCTTCTCGAACCTGAACTACGATTACGCCACGCTGGAGAAGCGCCTGCGCGAGCTGGCCTTCCTGAACTCCGGCGTGCGCATCGTGCTGGAAGACGAGCGTCCCGCGGAACCGCTGCGGACCGAGCTCTTCTACGAGGGCGGCGTGAAGGAATTCGTGAAATACCTCGACCGCTCCAAGCAGCCGATGATCCCCGAGCCGATCTTCATGACCGGCGAGCGGGACGGTATCGGCGTCGAGGTGGCGATGTGGTGGAACGACAGCTACCATGAGAACGTGCTGCCCTTCACCAACAACATTCCCCAGCGGGACGGCGGCACGCACATGGCGGGCTTCCGTGGCGCGCTGACCCGGACGCTGACGAAATACGCGCAGGAAAGCGGCATCGCCAAGAAAGAGAAGGTGAGCTTCACCGGCGACGACGCCCGCGAGGGTCTGACCTGCGTCCTCTCGGTCAAGGTGCCGGATCCCAAGTTCTCCTCCCAGACCAAGGACAAGCTGGTCTCCTCCGAGGTGCGGCCTGCGGTCGAGAACCTCGTGAACGAGAAGCTGACCGAGTGGTTCGAGGAGCACCCGAACGAAGGCAAGATGATCGTCTCGAAGATCGTCGAGGCGGCACTGGCCCGCGAGGCGGCCCGCAAGGCGCGCGAACTGACCCGGCGCAAGACGGCGATGGACGTGAACTATCTCGCCGGCAAGCTGAAGGACTGCTCCGAGAAGGACCCGTCCAAGACCGAGATTTTCCTCGTCGAGGGTGACTCCGCAGGCGGCTCGGCCCAGACCGGCCGGGACCGGCGGACGCAGGCGGTTCTGCCGCTGCGCGGTAAGATCCTCAACGTCGAGCGCGCGCGCTTCGACCGGATGCTGTCGTCGCAGGAGATCGGGAACCTCGTCATGGCCTTCGGTACCGGCATCGGCCGGGACGAGTTCGACATCAAGAAGCTGCGCTACCACAAGATCGTCATCATGACCGATGCGGACGTCGACGGCGCCCACATCCGGACCCTGCTGCTGACCTTCTTCTATCGCCAGATGCCCGAGCTGATCGAGGGCGGCTTCCTCTACATCGCGCAGCCGCCGCTCTACAAGGTCGCGCGCGGCAAGTCCGAGGTCTACCTCAAGGATCAGGCCTCGCTGGAGGATTACCTGATCCAGCAGGGCACCGACGGCGCGGTCCTGCGTCTCGGCACCGGCGAGGAGATCGTGGGGCAGGACCTCATCCGCGTGGTGGAAGAGGCGCGTTCGGTGAAGCGCATCCTCGAGGCCTTCCCGACCCATTACCCGCGCCACATCCTCGAACAGGCGGCCATCGCGGGCGCCTTCGAGCAGGGCGTGCTGGACAATGACATCCAGGGCACCGCCGCCCGCGTGGCCGAGCGGCTTAACCTGATCGCGCTGGAATACGAGCGCGGCTGGGAGGGGCGTCAGACTCAGGACAAGGGCATCCGGATGAATCGCACCGTGCGCGGTGTGGAAGAGGTCCGCACCCTTGACGGCAACGCGCTGCGGTCCGGCGAGGCGCGGCGTCTGGGGCAGATGACCCTGACGCTCCGCGACACCTACACCCGGCCCGCCAAGCTCGTCCGCAAGGAGCGTGTGCAGAACATCTATGGCCCGCTCGACCTGCTGACGGCGATCCTGTCTGAGGGCGAGAAGGGCCTGCAACTGCAGCGCTACAAGGGTCTGGGCGAGATGAACCCGGAACAGCTGTGGGAGACCACGCTGGACCCCGAGGCGCGCACCCTGCTGCAGGTCCGGGTCGAGGACATGGCCGAGGCCGACGACCTCTTCACCAAGCTGATGGGCGACGTGGTGGAGCCGCGCCGCGAGTTCATCCAGCAGAACGCCTTGAACGTCGAAAACCTCGACTTCTGAGGGGCTTAGAGAGCTGAAATTGAGACGGCGCACGTGAAAACGTGCGCCGTTTTCACGTCTGTATAGGGTCGCTGTGCGACCGGCGCGGTCATACTGTTCATCGCGCAGGCGGCGGCCCGACGCACCGCTGACCTGACATAACGCGTGCCGCCGTCCGGTCCGGTCGCGCCCCAGAATGCGGCGTAGACAAAGGACCCGCCGCGCGGAGCTCGAGCCCGTTTTCCCTCCCCGCCATCCCGACCGTCCGGCGCCAAGCCGCGGTCCCCGGCCGTCACCGCCAACTCCCCGCTCCAGACGCCGCCGGATGGCGTGCGCCTTGTCATTGCAAACGGTCAACTGCGCCCGCTTGACGCAGCTGTCGCTCTCGGGTACTAAGTTTTAAATATTGAACGCGTTCAGTATACTGAACGTACCATTTGGAGGAGTGGATGAGTTCAGGACGTGGATCGGAACGTGTGCTGATCTTGCTGGAATGGCTGGCCGGGCAGACCCGTGCCGTCACGCTGGCAGAGGCGAGCGCCGCGCTTGAAGCGCCGAAATCAAGCGTGCTGAACCTGCTCCGGATGCTTGTCGACATGGGCTATGCCGAGCGCGAGGGCGACACCGCCTATCGCCTCGTCCGTCTGCCCGGCGAGGTGGCGGCCGGTCACGTGCTTCAGGGCACGCTGCTGCGCCGGTGCGAGCCCGCCGTGCGCGCCGCCGTCGCGGCCTCCAAGGAGACCGGGTTTATCGCCGTCGTCGATGGCGCCTATGTCCGCTACCTCTGCAAGATCCTGCCTGACCGCGAAATCCGCTATGACCGCAACATCGAGATCCCGCGCCGCACGGTGCAGGTGAGCAGCGGTGTCGCGATCCTGACCGGGCTGAGCGATGCGGCGCTGGCCGACGAGGCCGCACGGGCCGAGGCCGAAGGTCTGGGCGCGGCGCAGGCGCTGGTGGAGCGCGTGCAGGAGGCGCGCGCGGCAGGCTATGCCGTCACCCGGCGCGGTGTCGTTGAAGGGGCCGCGGGCGTGGCCGCCCCGATCCTCGACGCCAAGGGCAAGGTCGTCGGCGCCCTGAACATCGCGGGCCCTGCCGCCCGGCTGGCAGAGAACCTCGACCAGATCATCGACATCGTGCGCTCGGGCGCGGCGGAAGCCTCCGCCGCCCTTGGCTGGCGCGGTGCCCCACTTGGCGCGTGACCGCGCCGCGAACACACTCAATATGGAGGAGATTGTGAAAATGACGTTTCTGAGCAAGGCCGCAGGTATCGCGGCCGTCAGCCTGGCCCTGGTGGGCGCACCGGCGCTGGCAGAGGGCTTCCCCGACCGCCCGATGGAATTCGTGGCGGGCTATGGCCCGGGCGGCGGCCACGACACCATGCTGCGCACCATGGCGCGGCTGATGGAGCAGGAAAACATCGTCGACGTGCCGATCAACGTCGTGAACAAGGAAGGCGGCAGCTCTGCCGTGGCGATGGGCTATCTCAACGCGCGCAAGGAAAGCCCCTATTACCTGATGTCGATCACCTCGTCGCATATCGCGACGCCGCTGACCTCGAACATCGGCCTGAACTACGCCGACTTCACCCCCATCGCACGGATCGGGATCGACCCGGAGCTGCTGGTGGTGAACACCGCCAAGGGCTACGAAAGCCTTGCGGACCTGAAGGCCGAGGGCCGGATGCTGAACGTTGGCGGCACCGCCACCGGCAGCATCGAGCATATCGTGACCATGCAGCTGGCCGAGAAGACCGGCATGGAGCTGAACTTCATCCCCTTCCAGGGCGACGGTGAAGTGGTGACCGCGCTGCTGTCGAACCAGATCGACTTTGCCATCACCAACCCGGGCCCGGTCAGCGATTACCTCTCGAGCGACAAGTTCAAGGCGCTGGCCATCAGCACCGAGGAACGGATCGACAGCCTGCCCGACGTTCCGACCTTCTCGGAGCAGGGCGCCGACATCAAGATCTCGCTCTTCCGTGGCCTGACCGCCGCGCCGGGCATCTCGGACGAAGAGCGCGACGCGCTGATCGCCATGGTGACCAAGCTGTTCGAGACCGAAGCCTGGCAGAAAGAGTACATCGAGCCCAACGCCGTGGTGCCGCTGGTCGTGACCGGCCAGGAGTTCACCGACTACCTGGCTGAGACCGAGGCCGTCTATCGCGAGACGCTCGGCGATCTCGGCATGCTCGGCAACTGACGACAGGCGCGCGCCGCCCCACCGGCGGCGCGCCCGACGCACGTCCTTCCCTCAATCGACTTTCCAAGCCGGAGACTGCCATGCGGGCTTCCGAACTGCTCCTTATTGCCGGAACGGCCGTCTTCGCGGTGGTCCTCGGCGTCCAGAGCACCGACTTCCAGTATTTCTCGAAACAGGGGTTCGGCCCCGGTTTCGTCCCGATGAACTTCGCCATCCTCGCGCTGCTGCTGGCGGCCTACCTCCTGATCAAGGCGCGGCTGAAGGCCGAGGGCCCCTTCCTGCCGGAGAAGATCTCTGAACGGCTCAAGGCTGCAGGCCCCGCGATCATCGCCGCCGCGCTGCTGTTCGGCGCCACCGCACTGATGCACTTCGGTTCGGTCCTCGCTCCGCTCTACGCGGTGATGGTGGTGATCTCGCTCGCCTTCCTCGGCCACAGCCTCGTGCGGGCGCTGGTCCTCAATGCCGTCACCCTCGCGGCGATCTACGGGATCTTCAGCCTCTGGCTGAACATCCCCGTCGTCTGATCGGAGACCCCTGACATGGACGCACTCAGCAACCTCATGATGGGCTTCGGCGAGATCCTCACGCCCTTCAACATCGCCATCATCTTTGCCGCCGGCCTCATCGGCACCGTCGTGGGCGCACTGCCCGGCCTCGGGCCGTCGGCGGGCATCGCCCTGATGCTGCCGCTGACCTTCGGCATGCCCGAGGCCTCGGGACTCTGCCTTCTGACCGGTGTCTACATGGGCACCATGTACGGCGGGCGGATCACCTCGATCCTGATCAACGCGCCCGGCGACGCGCCCGCGATCATCACGGCGCTCGAGGGCTACCCGATGATGCAGCAGGGCCGGGGCGCCATGGCCCTCGGAATCTCGGCCTTCTCGTCGTTCATCGGCGGCCTCTTCGGCCTGCTGGTGCTGATCTTTGCCGCGCCGATCATCGCCTCCTATGCGATCTACCTCGGGCCGCCGGAATACTTCCTGCTGATGGCCACGGGCCTTGGCACCGTGATGCTGCTGGCCGGGGACCAGATCGCCAAGGCGTTCCTCGTGACCTGCCTCGGCGTGCTGGTCAGCACGTTCGGCAGCGACTACGTCTCGGGGCAGATCCGCTTTGCCTTCGTGCCCGAACTGATCGAGGGCATCGACTTCGTCGCGATCATCATCGGCCTCTACGGTCTGGGCGAGGTGTTCTACAACCTCGAGAAGCGGGTGAAGCTGAACCTCGGCAAACCCGGCTTCCGGATGAAGGAATTCATCCCCGGCAAGGCAGAGCTGAGCGAGGCCGCCGCGCCGACCCTGCGCGGCTCGCTTCTCGGCACGCTCATCGGGATCGTTCCGGGCGCAGGCGCCACTGTGGCGACCTTCCTCGACTACGCGCTGGAAAAGCGTCTGTCGAAGAAGCCCGAAACCTTCGGCACCGGCAATATCGCGGGTCTGGCGGGGCCTGAAGCCACCAACAACGCGGCCGTCCCCGGTTCGCTCATCCCGCTGATCACGCTGGGCATTCCGGGCTCGGGCGGGACGGCGATCATGCTGGGCGCGCTGATCATGTTCGGCATGCGGCCCGGTCCGCTCTTGATGACCACATCGGGCGATATCGTCTGGGCGATGATCGCGGGCCTCGTGCTGGCGAACGTCTTCCTGCTGGCCTCCAACGTGCTGCTGATCCCGGTCTTCGTGAACCTGCTGCGCGCGGTGCAGGGCAACCTCGCCAACGTGGTGATTGCGCTCTGCGTCGTGGGGGCCTTCTCGCTCGCCTACAGCCCGTTCAACATCTGGATCATGCTGATCTTCGGTGTCGTGGGCTACCTGTTCAAGAAGAACGATTATCCCACCGGGCCGTTCATCCTGGCCGTCGTCCTCGCCCCGCTGGCAGAGAACTACTTCCGCCAGTCGATCATGCTGGGGCAGGGCAGCGCGGGCATCTTCCTCGACCGGCCGATCTCGCTGACCATCCTGATCGTGATGGCGCTGATCGTCGTCCTGTCGGTCGTCAGCCAGATCCGCAAATCGCGCAAGATGCGCCTCGCCGCCGCGGAAGGCGAATGATGCGGCCCGCCTGCACAACCAAATGCCCCTCTCCGCGCCAGCGGGGAAGGGCCCATCCGACATCCCAGAAACGGAGAGCAAGACAATGACCGAACAGCACTGGCACACCCGGGACTTCGACGCAGAGGCGACGGGCCCAATGACCGGGGTGCGCGTTCTGGACCTGTCGCGCCTCGTGGCCGGGAACATGTGCTCGCTCCAGCTGGCCGATTTCGGTGCCGACGTGGTCAAGGTCGAACCCCAGCCCATGGGCGACCCGCTGCGCGCATGGAAGCAGAAGGGGCAGAGCTCCTTCTGGAAGACCTATGGCCGCAACAAGCGTTCCATCGCGCTTGACTTCCGGGCCGAGGGCGGGCTCGAGGTGCTGGAACGGCTGATGGCGCAGTCCGACATCATGATCGAAAGCTTCCGCCCCGGCACGATGGAGAAGATGGGCCTTGGCCCCGACGTGCTGGCGCAGCGTTTCCCGCGCCTGATCCTGCTGCGGGTCTCGGGCTTTGGCCAGACCGGACCCTATTCGCCGCGTCCCGGCTTCGGCACGCTGGTCGAGGGCATGTCGGGCTTTGCCCACCGCAACGGCGAGGCGGGGGGCGATCCGCTGCTGCCGCCGCTGGCGCTGGCCGACATGATCGCGGGGCTCTACGGCTCCAACGCGCTGATGATGGCGCTGCGCTCGCGCGAGCAGACGGGCCGCGGGCAGGTCGTGGACCTGTCGCTGCTGGAGGCCATGGTCTCCGTCCTCGGGCCCGAGCCGCTGGACTACCGCCTCACGGGCACGCCCAAGCCGCGCGTCGGCAACGGCTCCAACACCTCCAGCCCGCGCAATGTCTACCGCAGCAAGGACGACCATTTCATCGCTGTCTCCGCCTCGGTCCAGAACGCGGCGACGCGGATGTTCAACACCATCGGCCGTCCCGACATGAACACCGATCCGCGTTTTGCCACCAACGAGGAGCGCATCAAGCGCCGCGAGGAAGTCGACGCCATCGTCGGCGGCTGGATGGCCGAACGCACCCGCGACGAACTGCTGGAAATCTTCGAACGCGACGGGATCACCGCCGCGCCGCTCTACTCCGTCGCTGACATCGTCGAGGACCCGCATTTCATCGAGCGCGAAGTCTTCGTCGAGGTGCCCGATGAAGATCTCGACCACGTTCCGATGCACAGCCCGCTGCCGCGTCTCTCGGCCACGCCGGGCACGCTGCGGCGCCCTGCGCCTGCGTATGGTGAGCATGGCCGCGCGATCCTCTCCGAAGCCGGCTACGGCGCGGAGGAGATCGACAGCATGGTGGCCTCCGGCCTGATCGCCCTGCCCGAGGAGGTCGCGGCATGAGGTTGCGCTCGCTGCTCTACGTCCCCGCCAATGCCGAACGCTTCGTGGCCAAGGCCCATGAACGCGGCACCGATGCGGTGATCCTCGATCTTGAGGACGCGGTCGAGGAGGGCTCCAAGGACGCCGCCCGCGCGGCCCTTGCAACCGCCGTGCCGCATGTGGCCCGGAACGGGACCAAGGCCTATGTCCGGGTGAACACCGGCCCGCGCATGGGCGAGGACGCCCGCGCGGCGCTGGCCGCCGGGGCCGACGGGATCATGCTGCCCAAGGCCGAGACGGCCGCCTCCGTCGACGCGCTGCTGGCCGAACTGGGCGCCGCAGACGATGGCAGTACCGAGATCCTCGCCATCATCGAAGACGCGGCGGGCCTGATGGACGCACGCCAAGTGGCGGCGCATCCGCGGGTCGTGGCGCTTGCGCTCGGGGCGGAGGATTTTGCGACCTCGACCGGCGGCCAGCCGATCCCCGAGGTGCTGCGCCTGCCCAAGCTGATGGTGCATTACGCCGCCAAGGCGGAGGGCAAGCTCTCGCTCGGAATGCTGCGCTCTGTCGCGGATTTCAACGATGCCGAGGGGCTGGTGGCCGCCGCCGAGGAGGCCGCGCGTTTCGGCTTCGACGGGGCGAGCTGCATCCACCCCAAGGTCGTCGCGGTGCTGAACGCGGCCTTCTCGCCCTCCGAGGCGGCGCTGACCCGCGCCCGCCGGATCGTGGAGGCCGCCGAAGCCGAGGCCGCGAAGGGCACCGGTGCCTTCATGCTGGATGGCGAATTCGTCGACCTGCCGGTGCTGAACCGGGCGAAGGCCGTGCTGGCCAAGGCGGGGGTGACTGCATGAAGGCCTGCGACAGTCACCTGCACGTCTACGACGCCCGTTTCGCGCCCGCGCCGGGCGCGACGGTGCCGTCCGGCCTGACGCTGGACGACTACCTCGCCGTGCGCGGGGCCTACGGGACGGAGCGTGCGGTGCTGGTGCAGGCCAAGGTGTTCGGCATCGACAACGCCTGCCTCGTGGAGGCGCTGCAACGCCTCGGGGCGGACGGCCGCGGCATTGCCGTGGTCGATCCCGCGATCTCCGATGCCGAGCTGGAAGCGCTCCATACCGCCGGGGTGCGGGGGCTGCGCTTCTCGCTCTGGAACCCGTCGAACGCCGTGGCCCGGCCTGACGATATTGCCACGATGGCGGCGCGCGTCGCGCCCTTCGGGTGGCATCTGCAACTGCATATGCACGCCGATCAGACCGCCGCCTCGGCCGATCTCCTCATGGGGCTCGCCTGCCCGATGGTCTTTGACCACATGGGCCGCCTGCCGTCGGGCAGCACGCCGCAGGATCATCCGGCCTTCGACCTGATCGCGGGGCTGGCCCGCGACGGGCGCGCCTGGGTCAAGTTGTCGGGCCCCTACCTGAACCGGCGCGAAGGCGCCGCGGGGGCAGGGGACACGCTGGCCATCGCCCGGTCCTGGGTCGGCGCGATCCCGGACCGTCTGGTCTGGGGCTCCGACTGGCCGCACATCACCGAACAGCCGGCCCCGCCGGCCCCCGCGTCGATCGCCGCCACGCTGACAGACTGGTGTGACGGGGACGCCGCCCTCATCGACCACATCGCGCGGCAGACGCCCGCGCGGCTCTACGATTTCGAACCCTGACATTTCACAGCACATTGGAGGAGGACCCCATGCTGAAACTCACCCGCCGCACCCTCATGGCCACCGTGGCCGCCACCGTCGCCCTTGCTGGCGCCGCGCAGGCCGCCGACTGGCCGGGCCGCAAGATCACGCTGATCGTGCCCTATTCCGCAGGCGGCTCGGCCGACCGCGTGGCGCGCAACATCGCGCCCTTCCTCGAGAAGGAACTGGGCACCTCCATCGTGGTGGAAAACCGCCCCGGTGCCTCCAGCCAGATCGGCACCTCGATGTTCCTGGCCAAGCCCGCGGATGCGAACACGCTGCTGCTGAACGCACAGCCCTATTTCAGCGCCTCGATCGCGCTGCAGAACGCGCCCTATACCGTGGATGACCTCGAGGTGCTGAACGTCCACAACGTCGGCAACATCTCGATCACCGTGAAGTCGGACAGCCCCTACCAGACCTTCGCCGACATGAACGACGCCATCAAGGCGAACCCCGGCGAGGTCTCCATCGGGACCGTGCGCGGCGGGGCCTCGCACATGCTGACGCTGCTGCTGGCGGACAAGCTGGGCTGGGATGCGCGCATCGTGACCTATGACAGCGGCGCGCCGGTGCGGACTGCCGTGCTGGGCGGGCAGATCGATAGCTCGACCAATGGCGCGGTCTCGGATGCGGCGATGAAGCCCGAGGTCCGCTCGCTGGCGATCTCGACCTCGACCGGCATCTCGGCCTTCCCGGACGCGCCCTACATCAACGACGTGCTGAAGGACTATGGCGTCGACGTGCCCGAGATCGGCGATGTCCGCTTCCTCGCCGTCAAGGCCGGCACCAAGGAGGCCCACCCCGACCGGTTCCAGAAGCTGCTCGATGCCTACGAGGCGGTGATGGCCAACCCCGAGTATCAGGCGATCCTGCAGGAGCAGGGTGCGGCGGAAGAGACCGCCTTCCGCGGGCCGGAAGAGAGCACCAAGATCGTCAAGGACATGGATGCCCTGATGCAAACCTACAAGTCGGCCTTCGGCGGCTGACCCCTGTCCCCGCGGTCCATCCGGGACCGCGGGGATGACACGACGAGGCAGGAGAGTTTTCATGGAAAGAGAAAGACGCGGCAGCGCGCTGATCGTGCCGGTGCTGATGCTGGCCTTCGCTTGCGCCTATGGCTGGAGCAACCGGCATGTGCCGCCCGGTGACATGCATTTTGCATGGCCGCTGACCATCGGCCTGGGCGTGCTGTCGCTGGTGCTGATCGGATCGGTCCTGCTGGCGCGGCTTCCCGTGGGCCCCGCGCTGACGCCCGCGCGGCTGAAGCGCCCGGTGCTGCTCTTCCTGTGCACGCTGATCCTGCTGGGCTTCGCCGGGTATGACTTCCCGCTCGCCACCACGGCCTTCCTGCTGCTGGCGATCCCGCTCATGGGCTACCGCCGCTGGGTCGCGGTGATCCCGGTCGCCGTGGTGCTGCCGGTGCTGCTCTACTGGGGCTTCACGGCGCTTGGCGTGCCGCTGGCCTCCTTCTGGCTGGAGGGCTGATCGGATGGACGTGCTGATTTCTGCCATCACCCCGCTCGCGGATGTCTGGGTGATCCTCTACATGCTGCTGGGCCTTCTGGCGGGCGTGCTCTTCGGTGCGATCCCCGGGCTGAACGCGGGCATCGGCATCGCGCTGATGCTGCCCGTCACCTACACGATGGACCCGCTGACCTCGCTCGTGTTCCTGACGTCGATCTACACCGGCGGTGTCTTCGGCGGGGCGATCACCGCGATCCTGATCAACGCGCCGGGCTCGCCCTCGGCGGTGGCCACCACGCTCGACGGCTACCCGATGGCGGTGAAGGGGCAGGCGAACGAGGCATTGGGCCTGTCGCTGGGCGCTTCGGCCACCGGCGGCCTGCTGGGGATGATCTTCCTCTGCGTGATCATCCAGCCGCTGGCCGCCTTCGCGCTGAAGTTCGGCCCGGCCGAGACCTTCCTGCTGGTGATCTTTGCCCTGACCTCCATCGCGTCGCTGTCCGAGGGCAGTTTCCTCAAGGGGATCGTGGCGGGGCTCTTCGGCCTGCTGCTGGGGACCATCGGCTTCTCGGCCTCCGGCTCCATGCGGTTCACCTTCGGCCAGACCTACCTGATGGACGGGATGCCGATCATCCCCGCGCTCATCGGGTTCCTTGCCCTGTCCGAGCTCTTCTCGCGGCTCGAGGAGGACGACGTCGAACTGCCGAGCGCCGGTCGGCTGAACTTCGGCAAGATCGTGAAGGGCATGCTCATGGTGCCGCGCCGGATCTGGGCCGTGCTGCGCTCCTCCGTCATCGGCATCTTCATCGGGGCCATCCCCGGCGTCGGCGCGACCGTCGGCAGCCTGATCTCCTACGAGACTGCCCGCCGCTCCAGCCGCACGCCCGAGAAGTTCGGCCGCGGCGAGCCGGACGGGATCATCGCGGCGGAATCGGCCAACAACGCCTCCGAAGGCGGGGCCATGGCAACCATGCTGGCGCTTGGTATTCCCGGCGGCGCGGCGACGGCGATCCTCATCGGGGCGTTGACGATCCAGGGCATCGTTCCGGGGCCGCGGCTGGTCTATGAACATCAGGACGTGATCTTCGGCCTGCTGGCGGCCGAGATGCTGGAACAGATCCTGCTGCTGGCCGTAGGCTTCGTAGTGGCGGCGGCCTTCCTGCGGGTGATCTACACGCCCTACGCGGTGCTCGTGCCGGTGGTGCTGGCCATGTGCTACATCGGGGCCTTCTCGGTCCGGAACGCGGGCTTTGACGCGATGCTGCTGATCGGCTGCGGCGCCCTCGGCTGGCTGATGAAGCGCGAGGGCTACCCGGTCGTGGCCGTGGTCATCGGGCTGATGCTGGGCAAGACGGCGGACGCGGAGCTGATCCGTATCTTCCAGCTCTACGGCGGCGATTTCACCGTCTTCTTCAAGAGCCCGATCTGCCTCGTGCTGATCCTCGCCACGATCCTCAGCCTCGCGGCCCCGATCTGGGCGGCCTATACCAAGCGCCGCTACAGCGGGCCCGACCTGAAGGGCGACACCGGGGCGTAACCCGCCACGCGTGACACGGAAAAACGCCGCGTCCTGTTCGGGCGCGGCGTTTTGCGTTCGGCGTGGAGTGGTTGGCCTATCCGCCCTTGCGGATCAGCTTCACCGACCGGCGCCGCCCGGACCAGAGCGCGGCGGCCTGCGCCCTGGCATCCTCGACAGACAGCGCGGGATCGAGGGCGCGCAGCGCGACAACCGCTGTCTCCAGCACGATCGGCACGCGCTCCGGCTCATCGACATCGCCGTCCCAGACCGCCTGCCAGTATTCCAGCCGGTTCAGGTCCTGCTTTGGCCGCGTGACGGCACGCAGGGGTTTCGGCCCGGTGACCTCCTCATTGCCCGCCTCGCCGTCGTGCAGGAGGAAGAGGCCCTGCGTGGTCTCGGGCAGCACCTGCGCCACGTCTCGCAGCCCGTTCAGGACGACGGCCTGCCGCCAGCCCAGACGGCGCATCACGTCGCGTTGCAGGCCGGGGCGGCCGATCTGCCGCTGGCCCAGAAGGCTGACCCTTGCGCCCAGCGGATTGAGCAGGGCCAGCACGAATTGCGCGGGCGTCGGCATCTGGACGTAGCGGTAAAGGTCGCGCAGCGCGGCCACGGAGGGGGCGAAGTCCTCCACCGCGAGAAACCGCAGGCGTTCGCGCTCCAAGGCACCCTGATCGAGGCCGGCATGTTGCAGCGCCTTGGGCACCAGCCCGTCGGCGCGGCCATGCAGCGCGACGCTGTAGCCCGCCCGCGCCACGAGGCGTGCGGCCAGCAGGAACCACGGGGCGCCTTGCATCCGGGGGCTCAGGTAGGCCGGCCAGTCGAGGTCCGTCGTGCCGCTGCCCGGCGCGGGTGCGCCGAAGGTGTCGCGGGCGGCACGCACGAAGCCCGCCAGTTCCGCCTCTGTCGCGCCCCGGCCCTGCAGTGCGATCATCAGCGCCCCCAACTGGACCGGATGGCCATCTTTGCGCAGCAGGATGGCAAAGGCATCCTCGGCCTCTTCCTCGGTCATCGGGCGGGTGCGTCCTGCGCCGTTGCCGGTCATCGCGATGTAGCCCGCCAGCCGCCGGGCACCCTCGGGCGAGTTGCTGGCATTGGCCAGCCGCCGGGCCAGCATGGCGGCATCGGGTCCGCCGCCCTGCGGGGGCGCCTCGTCCAGCGACAGGGGCGGGTGCCGGTCAAGCGGCCCCGGCGCCGGGGCCGCGGGCAGCGGCGCGGCAACGGGCTCGGACGACGGCGGGGCCAGCAGCGCGTTCGCCTCCGAGATCACGGCCCGCAGGCGCAGGCGCAGGTCCTCGGCAAAGGCCGTGGGGATCATGCCGCTGCCCGTACGCTCGAACAGCGGGTCGCCGTAATGGGCGCGCAGCTGTTTCAGCATCCGGCTCATCGCGGGGCTGCTCAGCCCCATGCGCGCCGCCGCACGGCCCACGCTGCCCTCCACGAGGAGCGCGTCGAGCGCCACGAGCAGGCGGAAGTGCGCAGGATCGGCGAGGGGGGTCCGAAGCGGGGAAGGGTCGGCCATGAGGGGTAAATTTCGCTGTGGTTAATTTGGAATGATTCAAAGGCGGATCGCTTTGAACTCGGTCCTACATGGATATAGCTGATAAAAACAGTCGGAAAGAGGGTGCCTCCCCTCGGTCTCTTTTCGCCGGGCCCTGCCAGGGGCCGCCCCCTCCCCCGGGGCGCCCGTCCCAAGCCAACGCCCCTTGATTGATGTTCTCCGGTCGCGTGCCGGCCCCCGATCTCAAGGAGTTTCTCATGCGTTCCCTTCTTGGCGCCGTCCTTCTGGCCTGCACGGCCACCACCCTCAGCGCGCAGGACGTGACCGTCCAGACCGCCCGCGGCGATGTCACCCTCGACGGGTTGCCCGAAACCGTGATCACCATGGACCTTGCCGTGCTCGACCTGATCGACGCCATCGGCGGCGAGGTTGCAGGCGTGCCGACCATGGTCCTGCCCGAGTATCTCTCGAAATACGGTGCCGACAGCTACACCAAGCTGGGCTCGCCCTTCGAGCCGAACGTGGAGCAGGTGGCCGCGCTGCAGCCCGACCTGATCATCGTCGCGGGCCGCTCCGCGCAGGCCTATGACGAGCTGGCCCGCATCGCCCCGATCATCGACCTGACCTCTGAGCCGACGGATATGCTCGCCTCGATCAAGCGCAACGCGGCGACGATCGGCACGCTTTACGGCGCGGAAGAGGCCGCCGAGGACAAGGTGGCGGAGCTGGAAACCGCCCTTGCCGAGGTCAAGGCCAAGGCCGCCGAGGCCGGCCCCGCGCTGACCCTGCTGACCACCGGCGGGCGGATGAGCACCCACGGCGACGCGGGCCGCTTCGGCATTCTCTACAACGAGATGGGCTTCATCCCTGCGATCGAGAACGTGAAGGCCGGCAACCACGGTCAGCCGATCTCCTTCGAGTTCATCCGCGAGGTGAACCCGAACTGGATCTTCGTGGTGGACCGGGATGCCGCCATCGGCCGTGACGGCCAGCCTGCGGCGCAGATGCTGGACAATGCGATGGTGAACGGCACCGCCGCCGCCGAGGCCGGGCATATCGTCTACCTCGAGCCGAGCCACTGGTACCTCGTCGGCGCGGGCGTCACCGCGATGATCGACAGCGCCACGGCGATCTCGCAGGCGCTCGACAACTGAGGCAAGGGTGAGCGGCGCGGTGGACATATCGCCCTCAGGGGCCCGGGGCGGCAGTGACCGCGCCGGGGCCCTGATGGTCTGGGGCGGGTTGCTGGCACTGGTCCTGCTGGCCGGGGTCAGCCTCGTGGTCGGCGCGGGCCAGCTGGGCCTGCGCGGGCTGCTGGCCGATCCCGACACCGCGGGCCTGCTGCTCACCAGCCGCCTGCCGCGCACCGCGGCGTTGATCCTCGCGGGCATGTCCTCGGCGATCACCGGGCTGATCATCCAGCGGCTGGTGCAGAACCGCTTTGTCGATCCCACCACCATGGGCACCGTGGACAGTGCCGCCCTCGGGCTGCTGCTTGCGGTGATCTTCCTGCCTGCCGCCTCGCCGATGACCCGCATGGGGATCGCCGCGCTTTTCGCATGGGGCGGTACCGGGCTCTTCCTGCTGCTGCTGCGCGCCGTGCCGCGCCGGTCGCCGCTGATGCCGCCGCTGCTGGGGATTTCCTATGGCGCGGTGATCGGGGCGGCAGCCAGTTTCATCGCCTGGCAGATGGACCTGATGCAATCGCTGGGCGCGTGGATGTCGGCAGATTTCTCCATCGTCCTCTCGGGCCGGTACGAGATGCTCTACCTCGCCGCGGGCTTTACCGCGCTGGCCTGGGTCCTTGCCGACCGGTTCACGCTGGCGGGCCTTGGCGACAGCATGGCAAAGACGCTGGGGCTGAACCCCGGTCAGGTGCTGGCGCTGGGGATCACCATCGTCGCCGCCGTGGCGGGCTGCATCGTGGTGACCGTGGGCTTCATCCCCTTCCTCGGCCTCATCGTGCCGAACCTCGTGTCGCGCCGGGTGGGGGACAATCTGCGCCGGGCGCTGCCCGCCGTGGCCCTACTGGGCGCGGTGATGACGCTGGCCTGTGACATCGCGGGGCGGCTGATCTTCCACCCCTACGAGCTGCCCATCGGCGTGACCATGGGCGTGCTGGGGGCGGTGGTCTTCCTCTCCCTGCTGCTGCGGAGCCAACGCGCATGAGCCCCGATGCACGTTTTCACAGGGCCCGGCTGCTGGCGCTGTCGCTGGGCGGGCTGATGGCGCTGGCCGTGGCGGTCTACATGACCCTTGGGGCGGTCGGCAGCTGGTCCTTCGTACTGTCCTACCGGGGCGAGAAGCTGCTGACGATCCTGCTGGTGGCCTGGGCGGTGCCGGTCTCGACCGTGCTGTTCCACGTCATCTCGCGCAACCAGATTCTGACGCCCTCGATCATGGGGTTCGACGCGCTCTTCATGCTGATCCAGACGCTGGCGGTCTTCCTGATTGGCGCGGCCACGGTGACGCAATGGAACCCCGTCCTCGTCTACCTCGGAGAGCTGGCGGCCATGGTGGCCTTCTCGACGCTGCTCTTCCGCTGGCTCTTTGGCCGCATCGCGCAGAGCCTCGAACTGCTGCTGCTGGTGGGGATCATCTTCGGCGTGCTCTTCCGGTCTGTCACGGGGCTGCTGCAACGGCTGATCGACCCGGGCGAATTCCTCGTGCTGCAGGACCGGCTCTTCGCCTCCTTCTCGGGCGCCGATCCGCAGGTGCTGGCCATGTCGGCCGCGCTGGTGGCAGCGGCGAGCTTCTGGGCGATCTGGCGGCTGCCCGCGATCGACGCGATGATCCTCGGCCGTGACGGGGCGCTGGCGGTGGGTGTGCCGCACCGGCGCCTGACGGCCGAGGTCTTCCTGATCGTGACCCTGCTGGTCGCCGCCTCCACCGCGCTGGTGGGGCCGATCACCTTCTTCGGCCTGCTGGTCGCCAACCTCGCCTATCGCCTGCTGCCCGGTGCGCCGCTGCGCCTGACCCTGCCGCTGGCGGGCCTGCTGGGCGCGCTGCTGCTGGTGGGCGCACAGGTGGTTCTGGAGCGCGTGCTGGGCTTCACCGGCACCGTCGGCATGGTGATCGAATTCCTCGGCGGCCTTCTCTTCATCCTCCTTCTGATCGAGCGTGCCCGATGATCCGTGTCGAAAACCTTGGCAAAACATACGCTGGCGACTGGGTCGTGGACGTCGAGGCGCTGGAGCTGCCGCGCGGCGGCCTGACCGCGATCATCGGCCCGAACGGCGCGGGGAAATCCACGCTGCTCTCGATGATCTCGCGGCTCCAGGCCCCGGACCGGGGGCATGTGACGCTGGACGGACAGGACATCCTGCGGATCAAGGGCGACGTGCTGGCCCGGCAGCTGACGGTGCTGCGGCAGGACAACGCCATGACCGCGCGGCTGACAGTGGCCGACCTCGTGGCCTTCGGGCGCTACCCCTATTCCAAGGGCCGCCTGACCGAGGCCGACCGGGCCGAGATCGAGCGCGCGCTGGCGCTGGTGGATATCGTGCCCTACCGGCACCGCTTCCTCGACGAGCTTTCGGGCGGGCAGCGGCAGCGCGCCTTCATCGCCATGGTGCTGGCGCAGGACACGGAATACGCGCTCTTCGATGAGCCGCTCAACAGCCTCGACATCCGGCACGCGGTCTCGGTCATGCACCTGCTGCGGCGCGCGGCAGAGGATCTGGGCAAGACCGTCGTGACCGTGCTGCACGACCTGAATTTCGCGGCCCGCCATGCGGATCGCATCATCGCCATGAAGAACGGACGCCTGCAGGTGGTGGGGAGGCCCGATGAGGTCATCCGCCCGGCCATCCTGCGCGACCTCTACGGGCTGGATCTGGACGTGACCGAGCGGCAGGGGAAGCCGCTGGTCGATGTGTTCGGCTAGCCCGCAACAGGCCCCGGTTGAACGGGGCCAGACCCCGGCGCCCCTCTCCCGGTGCCGGTACAACGCCTTCTCCCATCCAGCTATGGCCCTGCGGGGGCAGCCAGAAGCGGACACGGGCACTCACGTGAAACGGAAGGACAGTTCCTTGACCCACTCCCTCATCGGCCGCCTGCGGCGGTCCAGTGCCATCGGCCTCACCGGGCTGCTGGCGGCCTCGCCGCTGGCCGCACAGGACAGCGACGACACCAGCGTGATCGCGCTGGACGAGATCATGGTGCAATCCGCCTCGGGCGGCGAAACCACGGTGCAGGATGCGCCGGCCTCGATCTCGGTCATCGACAGCGAGACCATCGAGAAGGAAGGCGCGCGCGAACTGACCGACGTGCTGCGCAAGATCCCCGGCCTGAACCTGACGCGCGGTAACAGCGGCACCAATGACGTGTCCTTCCGCGGCATGTCCTCCAGCCGGACGCTCTACCTCGTCAACGGCAAGCGGATCAGCTCCTCCGGTGCGATGCTGCGCGACTATCAGGGCGATCTGAGCACTATTCCCGTGGATGCCATCGACCGGATCGAAGTGGTCCGGGGCCCGATGTCCACGCTCTACGGCTCGGACGCCATGGGCGGGGTGATCAACATCATCACCAAGGAACCCGGCGACATCTGGTCCGGCTCGGTCACGGCGGAATACACCACCGGCTCTGACGACACGACGGCGCCAAGCCGCCAGATCTCGGGTTACTTCAGCGGTGCGCTTTCCGAGACGGTGAACATGGCGATCTGGAGCAAGTACTCCAAGCAGGACGCGCCGGAGCCCTTCACCTACGTCGATGCGGAGGGCGAGGAGGCCTCCGTCAGCGGGACGCTCGGCTCCGAGGTGCACCAGATCGGCACGTCGCTGACATGGTCGCCCAGTTCTGCCGTCACCTGGGGCGTCGAGGCGACCCACAGCCAGGAAAACTACCTCGCCTACGACGATCACGACGGCAACCGCCTGAAAAAGACCGGCGTCGCGCTGACCAACGACTGGCAGATCGCCGGCGGCACGCTGTCGTCCTACCTGCGCTACGAGCACAGCACCAATGAGCCCTGGGAGACCGACGGCTATTGGGGCGACGCGATCGAATATGACACGGTCACCTTCGAAAGCCGCTACAACAACTTCACCTATCTCGCCGACCGCGAGTTGGAATATACCTTCGGCTTCGAAGTGGCGCGGGACAAGCTGAAGGACAACCAGACCAACCGCGACAACGCCGAGATCGGCGGCTCGGTCATGACCGGCGCGCTCTATGCCGAGGGCCGCTACCAGGTGACCGATGCGCTGAAGCTGACCGCGGGCCTGCGCCTCGACCAGCACGAGGAATATGGCCTCCACGTCACGCCGCGGATCTATGCGAACTATGACCTCGGCAGCGGGCTGATGCTGAAGGCGGGCTATGCCCAAGCCTTCGTCGCGCCGGACCTGCGGTCCCTGAACCCAGACTACCTGATCGCCTCGCGCGGGAACGGCTGCAAACCCTATCCCGGGCCCTGCAACATCATCGGGAACCCCGACCTCGAACCCGAAACCTCGGACAACTACGAGATCGGGCTGAACTACCAGGGCGCGGGCCTGTCGTGGGAGGTGACGGCCTTCTACAACGACGTCACCAACATGTTCGGCGCCATGCGCACCGGTGAGCAGAACGAGAGCGGCTACGACATCTTCCAGCGCACCAACATCGACGAAGGCCGCACGGCCGGTGTCGAGGGTGGCATGTCCTTCGACGTGAGCCCCGATCTGACCTGGTCGAACACCTTCACCTGGATCGCCCTGTCGGAGTTCAAGTACGACTTCATGGACGAGACCTACCCGATGGCCACCACGCCCGAGCTGAACATCACCACCGGCCTGTCGTGGCGGGCGAATGACCGGCTGACCCTGAACGGGCAGGTGACCTACGTCGGGCGTCAGGCGGGCTACATCACCGAGGCGTCGCTGGGCGAGGACGAGGCCAACGCGGTGCCCGCGGGGCAGAACAGCGATCCCTATTTCCTCGTGGATGTGGGCGTGACCTATGACCTGACGGATCGTGCGCGGGTGAATTTCGGGATCGACAACCTGTTCGACCAGCAGCCGGACAATACGGTTTCGTATCGCGAAAACGGCCGCCTGTTCCGGGTTGGTCTGACCTCGCGGTTCTAAGGCCCCGAGAGGGCAGGGCCGCGCGGGGGCCGCACCCCCGTGCGGCGTCTTTTCCCCGGCCTCGTGGTCGGGAGAACCTGACCGAAAAACGGGCTGCCCCTGCGGTACGGGGGTAGCCCCGGCTCAAGCGCCTGAAGACGCAGCGCCGCGTGGCGCGTGGGGCGGCTGGCGGGGCCCTCCATGCGGCATCCGCTGGCCGGGGCGCGGAGGATGGTCTAGACCGCAGGGGCGGATCGGCGCCGGGATGGTCCGCCGCTGGCAAGCTACGGGCATCCACATGCTGTTGATCACGATCTGGCCCCTCTTCGCGCTGATCTGCGTTGGGTATCTCCTCCGGCGCAGGGGATTTCCCTCGGTCGAGTTCTGGTCCGCGGCAGAGCGGCTGAATTACTTCATCCTCTTCCCCGCCCTGCTGCTGGCAAGCCTCGGCAACGCGCCCGTGCGCGACCCCGCGCTGCTGCGCTTCGGCGGGGCGGCGGCCGCGACGATCCTGATCGCCTGCGCCCTGCTGGCTTTGCTGCGGCTGGTGCGCCCGATGCCCGCCGCGCGGTTCGGGCCGCATCTTCAGGGGCTGGTGCGGTTCAACACCTACCTCGCGCTTGCGCTGCTGGCGCTCCTGAGCGGGCCGGAGGGCGTGTCGCGCGCGGCGATCTACCTCGCCGTCGCGGTGCCGCTGGTCAACGTGCTGTCGATCCTCGCGCTCAGCGGCGAAGGGGCGGCGCGCAAGCCGCTGCATCTGGCCAAGACGATCCTCAGGAACCCGCTCATCCTCGCCTGCCTCACCGGCTTTGCGCTCGCGCTCAGCGGGATCGGCCTACCCTTCGGAACCGGCAGTTTCCTCAAGCTGCTGGGGCAGGGGAGCCTGCCGCTCGGTCTGCTCTGCGTCGGGGCGGCGCTGAACATCACGGCGCTGCGGCACCGCCTTTCGGGCCTCGTGGGGATCAGTCTGGCGCGACTGCTGGCAATGCCCGTGCTGGCGGCGCTGGTCTGCCTGCCCTTCGGGTTGAGCGGGGTCGAGGCGATGGTGCTGGTGGTCTTCTCGGCGGTGCCGACGGCGCCCACGGCCTATGTGCTGACCCAGCAGCTGAAGGGCGACGGCGAGCTGATGGCCGGGATCGTCACCTTCCAGACCATGGCCGCGCTTGCCACCCTGCCGCTGGTGCTGTGGCTCCTTCCGATCGGCTGACCGAGAGGGCCGGGAACAGCGCGCCTCAGGCCGGGAGCGGAGCGCCTGCGCGCAAGGCAAGCGCGAGGTCGGGGCGATCCGTGGTCAGATGCCCGACGTCCCGGTCGAGCCATGCCTGCATCACCTCCGGTTCGTTATTCCTGAAAGGCCGGCGCCGCGGGGGTGGACCGGCGGGAAAGGGGTGGTGCAAAGCCGGCGCGGCGTGGTCGCCTGCTGCCGCGAATAGGCCCCGCGCCCGATGACAGTTCGGTTTCGGAAAGGTCACGGTTTCACGAAGTTTGGAGCACCGCTCCATAGATGCGGATCGGTATGGAGTTTTGTGATCATACCGTCACATGGGCGCGCTAGGGCAGGCGCATCGCCCGGCCCATCGCTCGGCCCGGTGGGGTCGGCGCAGGCCCCACCGGTCCCGTCGACCGGGCGTTTCCCAGGATACGGAGCTATCATGACCTCTCTTCCCGTACTCGGCGCGGCCATGCCGCTGGATGTGCTCGAAACCTACCGCGACTGGATCCTTGAGGATCAGCGCGATCTGGAACTGCAGGATTTCATCTCCGCCGAGGTCCTGAACGGCGATGCCGCGCCGCTGGTCGAACGCGCGCGCAAGCTGCTGGACGGTCACAGCGGGCGGCTTGGTATCCACGGGCCGTTCTGGGGGCTGACGCTGGCCAACCCCGATGCCGACATGCGGGCGCTGACCACCAAGCGGATGGAGCAGGGCCTTGCGGTCTGCGAGGCGCTCGGCGCGACGCAGATGGTGATCCACAGCCCCTACACGACGTGGATGTACAACAACCTCGACAACCAGCGCTCGGCCCGTCAGGACGTGGTGGACCTCGTCCATGCCACGCTGGACCCGGTGATCGCCCGCGCCGAGGCCGCCAACGTCACCATGGTGATCGAGAATATCGAGGACAAGGACGCCGACGCCCGGGTGGCGCTTGCGCAGTCCTTCGACAGCGCCTCGGTCAAGGTCTCCATCGACACCGGTCACGCCCATTACGCGCACGGCTCCACCGGCGCGCATCCGGTCGATTACTTCGTGCTCCGCGCGGGCAACATGCTGGAGCATATCCACATTCAAGACGCCGACGGCCATGCGGACCGGCACTGGGAGATCGGCAAGGGCACCGTGAACTGGCCCGCCGTCTTTGGCGCGCTCGCCACGCTGGAGAGCAACCCGCGGCTGATCATGGAGCTGCGCGACAAGTCGGGCCTGCTGGCCTCCGCCAAGTACCTCAACGACCTCGGGCTTGCCCGCTGACGCTCGCATGACCCTGACAGCCGGCGGGTGCCACCGGCTGTCCGCCAAGGATTTTCAATGACCGAGTTGATCTGTTTCGACTGCGATGGCGTGCTGGTGGACAGCGAAGTGATCGCGACCCGTACGCTGGTGAATTGTTTTGCGGCCATGGGGGTCACCACCTCTGTCGCGGAGGCCGGTGCGCTCTTCACCGGCAAGAGCGCCGAGGCCACCCGCAGCATCGCCCAAGACCGTTTCGGGCTGGAGCTGACGCCGGCCTTTTACGCGCTCTACGACCGGCTGCTCTACCAGAGGTTCCGGGGCCAGCTGCGCCCTGTGCCCGGCATCGCCGAGGTGATCGCCGCGCTAAGCCTGCCCCATTGCGTCACCTCCAACAGCGGCCATGCGCGGCTGGAGCTCTCGCTGGGGCTGACGGGGCTGGCGCGGTGTTTCCGGGACCGGGTGTTCAGTGCCGAGGACGTGGCCCGGGGCAAGCCTGCGCCCGATCTCTTCTTCCATGCCGCCGCCCGCATGGGGACCGATGCCAGCCGCTGCACGGTGATCGACGACAGTGTCAGCGGGATCGCCGGGGCCGTCGCCGCCGGGGCGCGGGCCATCGGCTTCACCGGTGGCAGCCACGTCGATGCCGGTCACGCCGCTCGCCTGCGTGAGGCCGGGGCCTGTTGCATCGCGGATTCGGCCGCCGCGCTGGCCGGGCTGCTGCGCGCCCGCGCGGCTTGAGCGCGCGAGACGCAGCGATCAGGATGGCGGCGGGCCCACCGCCCGAAGGGGGAGCTCACATGTCCGACCGGACCCTGCTCATGCGTGACGTGCTGCGCCGCATCGAGTGCAGCCGGGATGACCTGCCCGGCGCCCTTGGCCGCATCGCGGATTTCGTCCTGCGAGAGCCGGAGGCGGTGGTGCAGGCCTCGATGTCGGAACTGGCGGTGCTGGCGGGCAGCGGCGAGGCCAGCATCGTGCGGTTCTGTCGCAAGCTGGGCTTCGACGGTTACGCTGCGTTCAAGCTCTCCCTCGCCTCGGACATCCCCTACCGCCACAGCGCCGTGCCGAAGGAAACAGACCTCGGCACCCGAATCGCGGAGGCGGTGCGCGCCACCGTCGACAACACCGTCGAGGCCGAACTGGTCGAGGTGGCGCAGAAGCTTGTGGCGGCGCGGCACGTCGATATCTTCGGTGCCGGGGTCTCTGGCATTGTGGCGCGGCTCTTTGCCTACCGGTTTTCCCGTGTCGGCCTCGTGGCGCGGTGGATCGACGATCCCATCGTCGCGGGAGAGATCGCAGGCGCGCTCGACGCGCGGTCGGTCTACATGACGATCTCGGAGACCGGCTTGACCGAGCAGACCGAGCGGCTGCTGTCCCTGGCGGGAGAGCGGGGCGCCTACCGGGTCGCAATCTCGGGGCGGCGGATCGCCGATCTGGCGCGGATGTGTGACAAGGTGCTGATCGCAACGCCGCTGTCGCCTCTGCCGGAACGCGGCGAGATCGGCCCCGTCGCGGCCAAGATCGTGCTCTGCGAACTGCTGGCCGATCAGGTCAAGAAGGCGCGGGACGGGTCCGGGGCCTGACGCGGCGGCGCTGTCGTCAGGGGATTTGTGCGGCGGAGCGTAGCGGGGGCCAGGGCCCCTGCGCGGCGGTGTCCCCGAGAAGGGCATGATCGCCGGAAGCGGCGCGCCAGACGCGGTTGCACCGCGCCGCTGGGGCGAGGAAACGAACCGGATTTCAAGGGGGTAATGGTGGAGCCTAGGGGGATCGAACCCCTGACCTCTTGCATGCCATGCAAGCGCTCTCCCAGCTGAGCTAAGGCCCCGTTCCGAGACCCGTTCGGGTCTGTGCGGCGTTCTCTATGGGATGGCCGGGGCGGGATCAAGCGGAAAAATCACGCCCCGGGGAATTTCTTGCCGTCGCTTGCGCGACGTAAACTTACGACTCGTCGTCGTCGGCTGCGACGTCGGCCAGATCGTCCAGCGAGACGTTGTCGTCGTCGTCGTCCTCATCCAGCAGATCATCATCGAGATCCACGTCGACGTCGTCTTCCAGATCGTCGTTGTCCGCGTCCGACGCATCGACACGCGATTTCTTGGACTGCGAATCCTCCGCGTCGGCCGCGATCATGCGGCTGCGGTTCGCTTCCACTTCCACGATCTCGCCCGTGTAGGGGCTGACGATCGGGGTCTTGTTCAGATCGTAAAAGCGTTTGCCCGTGGTCGGGCAGACGCGCTTCACGCCCCATTCTTCCTTGGGCATCGGGCTCACCTTTCGATGGTCTCTCTTGTCGACGATCCGCGCCACCTGCCATAAGCAAGACAGGGTGTCAAAGCCTTTCCGCCCTGCGCGCAGCCCCTGTCAACCCATGCCGGCCAACCGGTGCAGGATCGGGACACTTGCGGAGGGCAGTGGCAGCAACAATGGCCGGACCGGCCTTCGAGGGGCTCATATGGGGCAGCATATCCTTCCGGGCAACCCCCCGGTGGAGATCAATCTGAAACGATCGGGTCGCGCGCGGCGGATGTCGCTGCGTGTGTCCTCTCTCGATGGCCGGGTGACGCTGACGCTGCCGCGCGGGGTGAGCGACCGCGACGGCCTCGCCTTTGCCTGCGAGAAGGCCGAGTGGCTGCGCCGCCAACTGTCGGGGCAGGGGGCGCCGGTCTCGGTGGGGCTGGGGGTCGAGGTGCCGCTTGGCGGCCGGATGCTGCCGGTTCTGGCCACCGATACGGGCCGCGCGCCCCGGGTGGAGGCGGATGCGATCCGCGTGCCGGGCAACCCCGAGACCGCGCCGCGGAGGGTGCAGGCGCTGCTGCGCCAGATCGCCGGGCAGCGGCTGGCCGAAGCCTCGGACCTCTATGCCGGGCGGCTGGGGCGGCGCTACACGGGGATCACCCTGCGCGACACGCGCTCCCGCTGGGGCTCCTGCACCTCGACCGGCGGGCTAATGTACTCCTGGCGGCTGGTTATGGCGCCGCGCGAGGTGCTGGACTACGTGGCGGCCCACGAGGTGGCGCATCTGGCGGAGATGAACCATTCCGCCGCCTTCTGGCTGGTGGTCGAGCAGATCTACGGGGATTACGCCGCGCCGCGGGACTGGCTGCGGCGCCATGGGGCAGAGCTTCACCGCTACCGATTCGACTGAGGCTGGCGGGGAAGGGGGGCTGTCTGCCCCCCGGCTGCTACGCAGCCTCCCCCCGAGGATATTTGGGAACAGTGGATGGGAGCGGCCCTTGACCCGCCGAGGGTTTGTGATCACATGTCGATCATGTTGCTCGCTCCGCGCCCTGAAAGCCCCCGTTCCGATCCGACGCCTGCCGCCCATGACCGGGTGTATCGCGGGCTGCGCACCCGTATCATGCATGGGGCGATTGCGCCGGGGCAGGCGCTGACCCTGCGCGGCATCGGCGCGGAGTTCGGCGTCTCCATGACGCCCGCGCGCGAAGCGGTTCGGCGGCTGGTGGCGGAGGGCGCCTTGCAGCTCTCGTCGTCGGGGCGGGTCTCGACGCCGGAGCTCACGAACGAGCGGATCGAGGAACTGGCGGCGCTGCGGGCGCTGCTGGAGGTCGAACTGGCGAGCCGCGCGCTGCCGCGGGCGCATATGGCGCTGATCGACCGGCTGCAGACCATCAATGCCTCCATCGGCGAGGTGATCGAGGCCCATGATGCCGTGGGCTATATCCGCACCAACCTCGAGTTTCACCGGACGCTCTATTTGCGGGCGCAGGCGCCGGCGATGCTGGCCATGGCCGAGACCGTCTGGCTGCAGCTGGGGCCCACGATGCGCAAGCTCTATGGCCGGTTGCAGCGCCGTGAGACGCCGCATTTCCACAAGCTGATCATTGCCGCGCTGAAGGCCGGCGATGAGCCCGGGCTGCGGCTGGCGGTGCGTTCGGACGTGACGCAGGGCCTGCGGATGCTGACGACCTAACCCTCGCCGAGGTAGGCGCGCAGGGCGGGTGTGGGATCGTCCAGCAGGGCGATCGGGGCCGGCGGCTCGGCGCGGTTGTCGGAGACGAGGATCAGCCTGTCGGCGATGCGGCGGGCATCCTCGGGCGCATGGGTGACCATGAGCAGCGTGGCACCGGTCTCCTCCACCACCGCGCGGACGAGGGCGAGCATCTCTGCACGCAGGGCTGGGCCGAGGGCGGCGAAGGGTTCATCCAGCAGGAGGAGCGGGCGGTTCTGCACCAGCACGCGGGCGAGCGCCGCGCGGCTTTGCTGGCCGCCGGAGAGGGCGCCGGGGCGCCTGTCCCCCATGCCGTCGAGACCCACGCGGGCGAGGGCCTCGCGGACGCGGGCATGATCGTTGGCGGTGAGCCGCAGGTTGGGGCTGAGGCCGAGGGCCACGTTGCGGGCGATATCGAGATGCGGAAAGAGGTTGCCATCCTGAAACAGCATCGCCACGGGCCGCGCGGCGGGCGCGAGGGCGGTCAGGTCGCGGTCCTCCCAGAGGATGCGGCCTGTGCGGGGCGGCAGGAAGCCCGCGATGGCGTTGAGCAGCGTGGACTTGCCCGCGCCCGAGGGGCCGATCAGCGCGCAGCGGCTGCCGCGGGGCAGGGTGAGGTCTGCGGTCAGGGAGAAATCGCCCTGTTGCAGGATCAGGTGGTCAAGCGTGAGCACCGGCGCGCCCCCATCGGTCGAAGATCCAGAAAAGCCCGAAGCTGAGCGCGAGCAGCACCAGCGCCGCCCCCTGCGCGGCCTGCATCTGGTAGGCGCCCATCAGGCGGTACATCTGCAGCGGCAGCGTGGCCTGCTGCGGGTCAGCGAAAAGCGCGATCACCCCGAGGTCGCCCATGGCGAGCGCCGCGGTCAGCCCGGCGGCAAAGCCGAGGGCGGGGCGCAGGCGTGGCAGGGTGAGCAGGCGCAACCGGGCGAGGCCGGTGAGGCCGAGGTGATCGGCGAGGCGGCCGTGCTCTGCCTCGATCCGTGCCGCGACGGGGGCGAGGATGCGCAGGGCGAAGGGCAGGGCCATGAGCGTGTTCACCAGAACGGTGATCGGCAGGGCCAGCGTGGCAGGGGCGGCGAGGGGCAGCACCAGCAGGAAGAGCCCTGTCCCGAGGACGAGGCTGGAGACCGCCAGCGGCAGCAGGCCCGCCGTTTCGACCCAGGTGCGACGCGCAAGCGCCATGGCCAGCGCAAGCGCCATGGTGGTGGCAGTGGCCGCGAGGCTGACCAGCAGCGAGTTCAGCGTGGCCGGCCAGAGGCTGGCGGGCAGGCGGGTGAGGCCGCCGATCCCGTTCAGAACGATCACCGCCAGCGGGACCAGCAGGAAGCCGGCGGCCAATGCGATCGCGGCGCCGTCGATCAGGCGCAGCGGCAGGCTGCCCGCGTCCCAGCGGGTGACGGGCCGGTCGAGGCCACTGCCGAAGCCCGCGGGCCGTCCGATGCGCAGCGAGATCAGGGCGGCGCCTGCGACGAGGGCCAGCTGGATCACGGCCAGCGTGGCGGCGCGGGTCAGGTCGAAATCGAACTGGAAGCTCTGGTAGATCGCGAGCTCGACCGTCGTGGCGGCAGGGCCGCCGCCGAGGGTGAGCGCCACCGCGAAGGAGGAGAGGCAGATCGCGAAGATCACCAGCGCCGTGCCGGGCAGCGTGGCGCGCAGCATGGGGGCTTCCAGCAGGCGGAAGACCGCGGAGGGGCGCAGGCCGAGCTGTGCGGCAAGGCGGAAGCGTTCGGCGGGGATCGCCTGCCAGCCCTGAAGGATCAGCCGCACGGCAAGGGGCAGGTTGAAGAAGACATGGGCCAGCACCACCCCGTGCAGCCCGTAGATACGCAGCGTGGGCAGGCCGAGCGCGGTGAAACCTTCGTTCACCAGACCGCCGCGTCCGAAGACGGCAAGCAGGGCGAGGACGGCGACGATCACCGGCAGCAGGAAGGGCGCGCCCATCAGCGTGATGACGAAGCCCCGGCCGGGGAAGCGGCGGCGGGCAAGGGCGCGGGCCACGGGCACGGCCAGAAGGGTCGAGATCAGGGCCGAAAGCAGCGCCTGCCAGAGGGTGAAGCGCAGCGCGGCCAGATCGGCGGGGCCGAGGCGGAAGAGGGGCTCACCTTGGTCTTCTGTTGCCGCCCGCCACAGGATCGCGGCGAGCGGCAGGACGAGCGCGAGACAGACAGCCCCCGCGGCGAGGCGCCCGGCGAGGGCCCCCGGTCCGTGAGTGGGTGCGGGGACTGTCCGAAGGCGGCGGGCCGGTAATGGCGCCGCCGCCGGGGTCTCGCCTCGTGTCGGATGCATCGGATCAGGTCTCCGATGTGTCGCAGGTCAGTTTGCCCGTCACGGGGCGAGCCACTGGACGAGTCACCGGGCGCGTCACTGGGCGAGCGCCGCGCGCCATTCCTCGAGCGCGGCATCGCGGGCGGCCTGCGCCTCGGCCACCGGCATGAGGAGTGGCGTGGCGGGGACGGTCAGGGTCTCGTAGCCCTCGGGCAGACCGGCCGCGGGGGTGACGGCGGGGTACATCCAGTTCGTCGTGGGGATCGCGGATTGCACCGCCTCGCCGGTCAGGAACTGGAGGAACTGCTGCGCGAGCTCGGGCTGATCGGTCGAGGCGAGCGCGGCGGCCACTTCGACCTGCATGTAATTGCCCTCGTCGAAGGCGAGCGCGGTCTTGGTGGCGTCATCCTCGGCGATCAGGTGGTAGGCGGGCGAGGTGGTGTAGGACATCACCAGATCGGCCTCGCCCTCGAGGAAGAGGCCATAGGCCTCGGACCAGCCGGGGGTGACGGTGACGATATTGTCGGCCAGCGCCTCCCAGATCGCCGGGGCCTCGTCGCCGTAGGCCTGTTTCACCCAGAGCAGCAGCCCGAGGCCGGGGGTGGAGCTGCGCGGATCCTCGATCACGATCGAGGCGTCGCTGTCGGCCAGCGCGCGGAAACTTGTCGGCTGGGGGCCGTCGGTGAGGCCGACGAAGGCAAAATAGCCCCAGTCGAAGGGCACGAAGGTCTCGTCCGTCCAGTCGATCGGCAGGCTGTAGTCGGCGGTGACGCCCGAGGGGGCGAAGAGGCCGCTCTCCGCGGCCGCGCCCATCAGCGCGGTATCGAGGCCGAGGACCACGTCGGCCTCGGTACGGGCGCCTTCGAGGCGCAGCCGCGAGAGCAGCGCCGCGCCGTCGCCCGCCGTGACGAAGGTCACGTCACAGCCGCAGGTCTTCTCGAATTCCGCCTCGATCACCGGGCCGGGGCCCCATTCGGTGGCGAGGGAATCATAGGTGTAAACAGTAAGCTCAGGGGTCTGCGCGGCGGCCTGTGTGGCCATGAGCAGTCCCGCAGCAATTGCCAGATGTCGCATTGTCATCCTCCACTTGCGACGGGCGGGGCAAGTATCGGACGGCCTTGGGGCGCGGATCCGGACCTTCCCTCCGCCGGTCTTAACCGGTTCAGGTTCAACGGGTTCGCGGATCACCGCATCTCAGCCACTGTGGGGCACCCCGAGGTGGGGGCGACACTAGTGAGCGACGGGGCGGCTGGCAAGGGGGGTGCGATCGGGCCTGCGGGAGGGGGGCGAGGGGGCAGGGGGGCTGTCTGCCCCCCGGGCCTGCGGCCCTCCCCCCGAGGATATTTGGGAACAGTGGATGGGGGGCGGGCGGCCTGCCGGGGCCTTGCGCAATTGAACTGCGGGGCGGTTCGGGATAACGGGGGGCGAAGTCAGGAGGACGCGCCCCATGTCGATGAACAGCTTTGGCCATCTTTTCCGTGTCACCACCTGGGGCGAGAGCCACGGGCCGGCGCTGGGGGCGACCGTCGATGGCTGCCCTCCGGGGGTCGAGATCGACGAGGCGATGCTTCAGCAGTGGCTGGACAAGCGCAAGCCGGGCCAGTCGAAGTACACCACCCAGCGGCGCGAGCCCGATCAGGTGGAGATCCTCTCGGGCGTTTTCGAGGGCAAGACCACCGGCACGCCGGTGCAGCTGATGATCCGCAACACCGACCAGCGGTCGAAGGATTACTCCGAGATCTCGCAGACCTTCCGGCCCGGTCACGCCGACATCACCTATTTCCAGAAGTATGGCATCCGCGACTATCGCGGTGGCGGCCGGTCTTCGGCGCGCGAGACGGCGGCGCGGGTGGCGGCAGGCGGGCTGGCGCGGGCGGTGCTGGCCAAGCTGGCCCCCGAGGTGAAGATCACCGGCTACATGGTGCAGATGGGGCCGAAGGCGATCGACCGGTCGCGGCTGGACCTCGGCCAGATCGGCGAGAACCCCTTCTGGTGCCCCGATCCGGTGGCGGCGCAGGACTGGGCCGACTACCTCGACAGCCTGCGCAAGAGCGGCAATTCCGTGGGCGCCGTGGTCGAGGTCATCGCCTCGGGCGTGCCGGCGGGGCTGGGCGCGCCGGTCTATGGCAAGCTCGACACCGAGCTGGCCGCCGCGATGATGTCGATCAACGCCGTGAAGGGCGTGGAGATCGGCGAGGGCATGGCGGCCGCGGCGCTGACCGGGGAAGAGAACGCCGACGAGATCTTCATGGGCAACGACGGCAAGCCGGTCTACGGCTCGAACCATGCGGGCGGCATCCTCGGCGGGATTTCCACCGGGCAGGACCTCGTGGTGCGCTTTGCGGTGAAGCCGACCTCCTCCATCCTGCGACCGCGCGCCTCGATCACGCTGGAGGGCAAACCGGCCGAGGTGATCACCAAGGGCCGGCACGATCCCTGCGTCGGGATTCGCGCCGTGCCAGTGGGCGAGGCGATGATGGCCTGCGTGGTGCTGGACCATCTGTTGCTGCACCGCGGCCAGATCGGCGACGCAGGTGGCAAGATCGGCTGAGCCGACCTTGTCGAAAATTTCACCAATACCCCCCTATTCTGACGAATAGTTTGCGACGACAAGCTTGTGTAAGGCACAGGCAGGCTTGGACGTGACGCGATCCCGCGTCAGATTATTAAGAAATGAATGGAAGCGTGTCGGCCGCGTATCGTGGCCGCTGCGCCTTCCGGGTGTTTAGGTGCCTTGATGTTAACGCTGTATTACGCCCCGAACAGCCGCGCGTCGCGCGTCCATCAGCTCTGCATCGAGCTTGGCGCGCTGCGGCTGGTGAACGTGGTGCCGGTCTCCATCGCCCGCATGGATGGCACCGGCTGGCCCGATGCGATCAATCCCCACCCGGAGGGCAAGGTGCCGCTGCTGGACCACAATGGCGAGCTGGTCTGGGAAACCGCGGCGATCTTCATCTATCTGGCGGATCTCTTCCCCGAGAACGGGCTGGCCCCGATGCCGGGGCACACCGGGCGCGGGCAGTATCTGTCGTGGATGTCGTGGTATTCCGGTGTGCTGGAGCCGGTGATGCTGTTCCACCTCTACAAGGTGGAGCACCCCGCCCTGCGCTATGCCTATCGCGGCCTGCGCGAGGTGCGGGGCCGGCTGGAGACGATCCTGTCGCACCAGCCCTACCTCATGGGGGCGCAATTCTCTGCCGCGGACCTGCTGATCGCCGATGCCTTCGGCGCGCTGCCCGACGCGATGCCGCAGAGCGAGGTGATCTCGGAATGGGTCATGCGCTGCCGGACCCGGCCCTCGGTCACCGATACGATGATCTTCGACAAGCAGCTGGCGGCGGAGTGATTCAGCGGGCGCGACGCGCCCGGCCGAGTTGCACCGCGAGGATGCCCGCCGCCACCACCGCGACTCCGAGGATGTCGAGCGGGCGCACCGCCTCGCCCAGGACGATGGCCGCGACCAGCACCCCGAAGAACGGGTTCAGGAAGTGGAAGGTCGCGGCGCGGACCGCCCCGATCCGGTTCACCAGCGTGAACCAGACCCATGTGGCCAGCAGGCCGGGGACGAAGACCGTATAGGTGAAGGCCCAGAGAAGCTCGGGTGAATAGGACAGCGGACGTTCGTCGAGGATGAGCGCCGCGACGAAGAGGAACGCGCTGCCGGCCAGCATCTGGAGGCCGACCACCATCAGCACGTTGCCGCCGGAGGAGGCGCCGCGCGCGCTGAGTGTCGCGACCGACAGCGCCAGCGTGCCGGCCAGGCAGAGCGCCACGCCGATCGGATCGGTGCCTGCGCCGAGGCGGGTACCCATGATCAGCACGACGCCCGTCACCCCGAGGCCGAGCCCCAGCACCGTCATCCGATTCAGCCGGTCGCCGAGCACGGCCCAGCCGATCAGCCCGACCATCAGCGGCATGGTCGAGGCGATGATCGAGGCGAGGGAGGCCTCGATCCACTGCATCGCGATGAAGAAGAGCCCGAGGTAGAGCGCGTTCTGGCACAGGCCGAAGATCACCGTGCCGCGCCACTGCGGGCGGGTCAGGCGCCAGCTTTGGCCAAGCGCGCGGGCGATGGCGACGCCGATGAGCCCGGAGATCAGGAAGCGCAGCGCCAGCGAGGCCACCGGCGGGGCATGGGCCACGATCACCCGGGCCGAAGAGAAGGCCGACGACCAGAGCAGGGAAAAGAGAACGCCCATGGCGATGGCACGCAGATCCATCTTGGCCAACCTTTTGAAATCAGGAATTAAAAAGGGCCGCCCGGGCATCGGCCCGGCGGCCCTGAAGGGATGTCGGAGGCCACGCGGGGGCGCGGCCGGTCCGAAATCAGCCGTTCACGCTGTCTTTCAGCGCTTTGGCGATCGTCATTTTGACGACCTTGTCGGCTTCCTTCTTGATCTGCTCGCCGGTGGCAGGGTTGCGCACCATGCGCTCGGGGCGCTCACGGCAGTAGATTTTGCCAACGCCGGGCAGGGTCACGGCGCCGCCGTCTGCGACTTCCTTGGTGATCACCGAAACGACGGCGTCCAGCGCGGTCGAGGCGGTTTTCTTGTCTGCGCCCATTTCTTCGGCCAGTGCGGCAACGAGTTGGGTCTTGGTCATCGGTTTGGCCATTTCTGGTCTCCTTTTCACTGCCCGATGTCTTGGGCGTATCGGTCAACATCTAACCGGATATTGGGGAAAAACACAATAAATAGTGGTCTTCAAGGGGTATAAAGTCACCGCTTGTGGACAACTGTGACGAACAACGCGCGGTTGATTGGATCATAGGAAAGCCGTCTCGTCGAAAGAGCGCAGTTTCCGGCTGTGAATCCGCTCCAACGGCATGTCGCGCAGGGTTTCCATGGCGCGAATGCCGATCATCAGGTGGCGCGCCACCTGCGTCTTGTAGAAGTCGCTGGCCATGCCGGGCAGCTTCAACTCTCCGTGCAGCGGTTTGTCGCTGACACAGAGCAGCGTGCCGTAGGGCACGCGGAAGCGGAAGCCGTTGGCGGCGATGGTGGCGCTTTCCATGTCCAGCGCCACGGCGCGGGACTGGCTGAGGCGCTGGACGGGGCCGGAATGGTCCCGCAGCTCCCAGTTCCGGTTGTCGAGGCTGGCGACCGTGCCCGTGCGCATCACGCGCTTCAGGTCATAGCCGGTCAGGGCGGTCTCTGCCTCGACGGCATCTTCCAGCGCGACCTGGATTTCCGCGAGCGCCGGGATCGGCACCCAGAGCGGCAGGTCGTCGTCCAGCACCTTGTCTTCGCGCAGGTAGGCATGGGCGAGGACGAAATCGCCGAGGCTCTGCGAGTTCCGTAGCCCCGCGCAATGGCCCACCATGAGCCAGGCATGGGGCCGCAGCACGGCGATATGGTCCGTCGCCGTCTTGGCGTTGGAGGGGCCGACGCCGATGTTCACCAGCGTGATGCCCTGACTGTCGGGCCGCTTGAGGTGATAGGTCGGCATCTGGGGCATCTTGGCCGCCACCGGCAGATCGCCGAGCGCATCTGTGATCTCGGCGTTCCCGGTCGAGACGAAGCTGGTGTAGCCGCTCTCGGGGTCGGCTAGCATCCGGCGGGCGTAGGCCTCGAACTCGGAGACATAGAACTGGTAGTTCGTGAAGAGCACGTGGTTCTGGAAATGCTCGGGGTCGGTGGCCGTGTAATGGGCCAGCCGCGCGAGCGAGTAATCCACCCGCTGCGCCGTGAAGGGCGCAAGCGAGAGCGTGCCGTCGGGCGCGGGCTGGGCCGTGCCGTTCACGATGTCGTCGTTGGTCGTCGTCAGGTCGGGCACGTCGAAGACGTCGCGCAGCGGGAAGCTGGCCGCGCCCTCGTGCGGGACGGTCAGAGCGCTGTCCCGGGCGACGGCGAAATGCACCGGCATCGGCGTGTCCGAAAGGCCCACCTGCACCGGCACGCCGTGGTTCTCCAGCAGGAGCTTGATCTGCTGTTCGAGGTAGTTGCGGAACAGGTCGGGGCGGGTGATCGTCGCGGCATAGGTGCCCGGCGCCGCCACGTGGCCGAAGCTGAGGCGGCTGTCGATCTTGGCGTGGGTCGTGGTGGTGATCCGGACCTCGGGGTAGAAGGCGCGCACGCGCTGATCCGGCTGACCATCGGAGAGGGCGGCCACGAACTCTGCCTTGAGGAACTCCGTCGCGCCTTCATAGAGGGCGATCAGCCGGTCCACCGCCGGGCGGGCACTGTCGAAGACCTCTGCTGCGGGCAGGTCGGGGCTGCGGTATGTCGTCTGCGCGTATTCCATCGGGTCCTTGCCGGTTCGGGCCGGTTTTGGCCTATCTGCCTTGAAAACAAGGGGGAGGGCAAGCCCAGATGCGGTGCGTTTCAGGCGGTTCGTGGCCGTGGGCGGGCATTTGCCTTGACTTGATGACCGACCCGACACACTTCGCTGGCATGACCCTGCTTCTCTCCTTCGGCCACGGCTACTCTGCCCGGGCCCTGACCCGCCTCCTGCTGCCCGAGGGCTGGCAGGTCCATGGCACCACGCGCAGCGAGGAGAAGGCCCCGGGCCTCGCCGCCTCCGGCGTGATCCCACACATCTTCCCCCGTGCCGATCTGGCGCCGGTGCTGGCCCGTGCGACCCATGTGCTGATCTCCGCCGGCCCCGATGCCGAGGGCGATCCCGTCCTGCGCGAGATGCGCGAGGCCTTCGTTGCCGCGGCCCCCCGGCTGGAATGGGTGGGCTACCTCTCCACCACCGGGGTTTACGGCGACCACGCGGGCGGCTGGGTCGGCGAGGAGACGCCGCTCACCCCCTCCACCCGGCGCGGCCAGTGGCGGGCCGAGGCCGAGGCCCAGTGGCAGACGATCCCGGGGCTGCCGCTGCATATCTTCCGGCTGGCGGGCATCTATGGCCCCGGACGTGGCCCCTTCGCCAAGGTGCGCGCGGGCAAGGCGCGGCGCATCCTCAAGCCCGGTCAGGTCTTCAGCCGCATCCATGTGGAGGATATCGCGCAGGTCCTCGCCGCCTCCATCGCACGGCCCGATCCCGGCGCGGTCTACAACCTCTGCGATGACGAGGCCGCCCCGCCCGAGGACGTGATCACCTATGCGGCCGGGCTTCTCGGCGTCGATCCGCCGCCGGAGGAGGATTTCCGCACCGCCGAGATGACGCCCATGGCGCGCAGCTTCTATGCTGAGAGCAAGAGGGTGCGGAACGATCGCATCAAGGAGGAACTCGGGGTGCAGCTGCTCTATCCCGACTACCGCAGCGGGCTGAAGGCCCTTCTGGAGGAGGAAACCCGCGCAGGTGCAGAATCCGGTGCAGCCCGATGAAACCGGATGCGATCCAGCGCGTTAGCTGTCCATGAGCTCCACCGAGTTAACATATGCCCCTCCCACGGCTGCGACCCGCGCGGAACCCGAGCTGCGCAGCCTGACGGACATCCTCGACGCCCTCGACCGGATCGCGGGCGATGCGCGGGTGTCGGTCCGCGATATCCTCGACGAGATGGGCGTCCGGTCGTTTGCGCCCATCCTTCTGGTGCCCTCGATGATCCTCGTCTCGCCGCTTTCGGGGATTCCCGGGCTGCCGACGCTGGGGGCGCTCTTCATCTTCCTGCTGACGGCGCAGAAGCTGGTCGGCCGGTCGCGTACCTGGCTGCCGCAGTTCCTGCTGCGCCGGACCGTGGACGGCGCAAAGTTCGGCCGCGCGGTGACCTGGCTGCGCAAGCCTGCGGGCTGGATCGACCGGCGCACCCACCAGCGGCTGTCGTGGATGGTGCGGCGCCCGATGAGCATGGTGAACATGCTGGTGATCATGGGGATCTGCGTGATCATCCCCTTCCTCGAAGTGCTGCCGATGGTGACCTCGATCTTCGCCACGGCGATCAGCTTCTACGCGATCTCGATGCTGGCGCGGGACGGGCTCTTTGCCGTGCTGGGGCACATCTGGTCGGGGGCGGCGCTCTTCGGGATCTGGTGGCTGATCAGTACGGGCGCCGGGGTGTGAGCAAGGGTCTGAGCAGAGTGTGACCCGCTGAGACAGTGCCCGGCCGGGAGGTCGGATGCCTCCGGCGGGGATATTTTGGAACAGTGGATGAGAGGGGCGGTGGCCCCTCTCTTGCGTTGTGGATCAGGCGCGGGACTGGAGCTGGGCGACGCCGAGGGTGTCGAGGACCTTGGCCTCGATATCGGCGGCATTGAGCTTCGCCACGGCGTACATGTCCGCGGGGCTGGCCTGATCGATGAAGATGTCGGGCAGGACCATGGAGCGGTATTTCAGGCCGCTGTCGAAGATGCCTTCCTCGGCCAGAAGCTGGGCCACGTGGCTGCCGAAGCCGCCGATGGCGCCTTCCTCGATCGTGATCAGCGCCTCGTGGTGGCGGGCCAGTTGCAGGATCAGGTCGCGGTCCAGCGGCTTGGCAAAGCGGGCGTCGGCCACGGTGGCCTTGATGCCGCGGGCATCGAGGGCCTCGCAGGCGCGCAGCGTCTCGCCAAGGCGGGTGCCGAAGGAGAGGAGGGCCACGCGGCTGCCCTCGCGCAGGATGCGGCCCTTGCCGATCTGCAGGACAGCGCCGCGTTCGGGCATGGTGACGCCTTCACCCTCGCCACGGGGGTAGCGGAAGGCGATCGGGCCTTCGTCATGGGCCGCGGCGGTGGCGACCATGTGGACCAGCTCCGCCTCGTCCGCGGCAGCCATCACGGTGATGCCCGGCAGGTTGGCGAGGAAGGCGGTGTCGAAGCTGCCCGCATGGGTCGCGCCATCGGCGCCCACGAGGCCTGCGCGGTCGATGGCGAAGCGCACGGGCAGGCGCTGGATCGCCACGTCGTGCACGATCTGGTCGTAGCCGCGCTGCAGGAAGGTGGAGTAGAGCGCGCAGAAGGGTTTCAGCCCGCCCGCCGCGAGGCCCGCGGCGAAGGTCACCGCGTGCTGCTCTGCGATGCCCACGTCGAAGAGCCGCGAGGGGTAGCGCTCGGCAAAGAGGTTGAGGCCGGTGCCATCGGGCATGGCCGCGGTGACGGCACAGATGCGGCTGTCCTCGGCGGCTTCCTTCAGCAGGCTCTCGGCGAAGACCTTGGTATAGCTCGGCGCGTTGGAGGGCGCCTTGTGCTGCTTGCCGGTGAGCACGTCGAACTTGGCCGTGGCGTGGCCCTTGTCGTCGGCCTTTTCCGCCGGGGCGTAGCCCTTGCCCTTCTTGGTGATCACATGCAGCAGGATCGGCCCCGTCGCCCGCGCCTTGACGGTGCGCAGCACGGGCAGCAGCTGCTCCATGTCGTGCCCGTCCAGCGGGCCGACGTAGGAGAAGCCCAGTTCCTCGAAGAGCGTGCCGCCGACGGTCAGGCTCTTCAGCAGTTCCTTGGCGCGCTTGGCGCCCTCCTGGAAGGGCGGCGGCAACAGCGAGACGGCACCCTTGGCGGCGGCCTTGAACTCCTGGAAGGGCGCGCCGGCGTAGAGCCGCGTCAGGTAGGAGGAGAGCGCACCCACCGGCGGGGCGATCGACATCTCGTTGTCGTTCAGGATCACGATCAGTCGCTTCTTCAGTGCGCCCGCGTTGTTCATCGCCTCGAAGGCCATGCCCGCCGACATCGCCCCGTCGCCGATCACCGCGATGGCGTCGCCCAAGCCCTCGGGCACCTGTCCGCCCAGATCGCGGGCCACGGCAAAGCCGAGTGCCGCCGAGATCGAGGTGGAGCTATGCGCCGCGCCGAAGGGATCGTAGGGGCTTTCCGAGCGCTTGGTGAAGCCCGAGAGCCCGTCCTTCTGGCGCAGGGTGCGGATCCGGTCACGGCGGCCCGTGAGGATCTTGTGCGGGTAGGACTGGTGGCTGACGTCCCAGATGAGCTTGTCGCGCGGCGTGTCGAAGACCGCGTGCAGCGCCACGGTCAGCTCCACCACGCCGAGGCCCGCGCCGAGGTGGCCACCGGTCTCGGAGACGGCGGCGATGGTTTCGGTCCGCAGTTCGTCGGCGACCTGCCGCAGCTGTGCATCGCTGAAACCCTTCAGGTCGGCGGGGATCCGGACCTTGTCCAGAAGGGGCGTCTCGGGTTTGGTCATGTCAGCCTCCGGGGCCTTGTCACGCAAGCTGCGTCAGCTGTCGCGCGAGATAACGAAGCGGGCCGCCTGCCGCAAGCTTTCGGCGGCCTCGCCATAGGGGGCGAGGGCGTCACAGGCGTCCTGCGCCAGTGCACAGGCACGGGCCCGCGCGGGCTCCAGCCCCAGCAGCGAGACGAAGGTCGCCTTGCCGGCGGCCGCGTCCTTCTGCAGCCGCTTGCCGGCGGTTTCCTCGTCACCCTCTACGTCCAAGATGTCGTCCGCGATCTGGAAGGCAAGGCCCATGGCGCGCGCATAGGCGGCCAGCGGCGCAGGATCGGCACCGGCCATGACGGCCCCGGCACAGGCGGACCACTCGAAGAGCGCGCCGGTCTTGCCGGCCTGCAGCTCGGTGATCTGCTCCAGCGTCAGCGGGGTCTTCGCCGTCTCGGCCGCGATGTCGAGCGCCTGCCCATGCACCATCCCGCGCGCGCCTGCGGCGCGGGCGAGCGCCCCCACGAGATCGCCCCGGCTCACGGCGGAGGCGGCCAGTTCGAAGGCGAGGCTCTGCAGCGCATCGCCCGCGAGGACGGCGGTTGCCTCGTCCCATTTCACGTGCACCGTGGGCTGGCCGCGGCGCAGGTCGTCGTCGTCCATACAGGGCAGGTCGTCATGGACCAGCGAATAGGCGTGCATCGCCTCGATGGCGGCGGCGGCCTTCAGCGCCTCGGCGCGGGGCACGTCATGCAGCCGCGCACTCTCCAGCACGAGGAAGGCCCGCAGGCGCTTGCCCCCTTGCACGCCATAGCGCATGGCCGCGCCAACCTCGCCGGGCATGTCCGCAAGGGTGGCGTCGAGAAAACCGGCGACGTCGTCAGCCGCCTGCGTCAGGGAGGTGCGGAACACTCACAGCCCCTCGACCGGCTTCAGGCCCGCGGGGTTGCCTTCGCCGTCGAGCGTGATGGCGGCCACCTTCTCCTCGGCTTCCTTCAGCTTGGCCTCGCAGCGCTTCTTCAGCTCGGCGCCGCGCTCGTAGAGACGGATCGATTCCTCCAGCGGAACGTCGCCCCGCTCCAGCCGGCCCACGACGGTCTCCAGCTCTTTCATGGCGTCCTCGAAGCTCAGGTCGGCAACGGGGGTTTGCGCGGTCTCGGTCATGATGCGTCCTCGGTCTGGCGGTCGCGCGCACCATAGACGCCACAGGGGGCGGGTTCAATCGGCCCCGGCCGCAACGTCCACCGGGCCGCCGGTTGACGCCCGGCCGGCCTGCGGCCAAAGATCACCGCCATGACTGACCTCATCCGCCCGACACAGGACAGCCACCCGAGGATGGCCGAAGCCCTGCGCGAGGGCCTCGAGACGCTCTGCGCGGGCGATCCCACCCTGCGCGGCGCCGTTCCCGTCGACATGCTCCGCTTCGTGCCCGGGCGGCGCGTGGTCTTCCGTGGCACGCTCGACGGCACGCCCGCGATCTTCCGCATGGCCAAATCCGACAGGGACGTGGAGGCCTTCGCCGCGGAATGGCAGGAACTGACCCGCGCCGCCGCCGCCATGGCCGAAGGGGCGAGCGCGGTGAACCGTCCGCTCGCGCTCGGCGCCGGGGGCCGGGTCATGGCGCTGGAACAGGTCGCGGGCCTGCCCTTGCTGGACCTGCTCTGGCAGCTGGAGACCGAGGACCGCCTGCGCTGGTGCGTCCGCGCGGCCCACTGGCTGGCCGGATTCACCACGGGGACCGAGGCGCGGGGCGCGATCAATCGCGGTCCCTGGCGCACATGGGCCGAAGAGGCCGCGGCGAAACAGACCCATGCAGAGCTGATCGAGATCGAGGGTCGGGTGCTCCAGAAGATGAAGAAGCTCTCCCGCGGCTTGCGCGAGGCGACGTGGCGCACGGCGATCTGCCACGGGGATTTCCACCCGAACAACCTGATCGCCGTCGGAGACCGGCTCACGGGGATCGACCTCGGCGGGTCGCGCCGGGCGCCGATCTACCGGGACATCGCCCGCTTCCTGACCCATATGTCCCGCCGCGGCATGCTGCCCTCCGGTCAGCGCCGCTTCGGCGTCGACGCCGCCGCCTACGAGGCCTTCACCACCGCCTTCGCCATGGACGAGGAGGAGGCCACCCGCATCCTGCCCTACCTGATCTGCTATGAATGCCTCGTGCGCGTCGAACACCCCGACATGTCCCGCGACCGCATCGCCCACGCCCGCACCATGGCCGAGGGCCTCTTCGAGGATCTCCGGCAGATCGCCTGACACATCCACTGTTCCGAAATATCCTCGGGGGGAGTCGCGGCACGCGACGGGGGGCAGACAGCCCCCCTTCCACGCCCGCCGCAGGCGCAGCTCTCGGTTATGGTCCCCTTCTGACCCCTGTTCGCCCCTCAGTCCGGAGCCAGCATATAGCCCGCGCCCCGCACCGTCTGGAGATAGCGCGGCTGCTTCGGATCGGCCTCGATCTTGCGCCGCAGGCGGGTGATCTGCACGTCCACCGCCCGGTCCTGCGCCGGTCCCCCGTCGCGCCCCGTGGCGCGGCCGAGGTCCTCGACCAGCTGCGCCCGGGCGATCGGCTCTCCGGGCCGGGCCGCGAACAGCCGCATCAGCTGCGCCTCGGTCGCCGTCAGCCGCACGAGGTCCTGCCCCTGCCACAGTTCGCCGCGGTTGATGTCATAGCGCACCTGCCCGAGATGCAGCACCTTGGGCACCTCCGCCGCCGCGCCATCCCGGTCCGGCATGCGGCGCAGGATGGCATTGATCCGCAGCAGCAGTTCGCGCGGCTCGAAGGGTTTCGCGAGGTAGTCATCCGCCCCGGCTTCCAGCCCCGAGATCCGGTCGTCGGTCTCGCCCCGGGCGGTCAGCAGCAGGATCGGCGTCGCCATCCGGCGGCGCAGGTCGTTGGTCAGGGTGATCCCGTCCTCGCCCGGCATCATCACGTCCATGATGATCATGTCGAACTCCAGACCCGCCAGCAGGCGCCGGGCATGGGCCGCGTCGCGGGCGGCCGAGACAAGGAACCCGTTCTTCTTCAGGAAGCGCGCCAGCAGCTGGCGGATGCGCTCGTCGTCGTCGACGATCAGCAGGTGCGGGGCAGGATCGCTCATGCCGCACCCTCCCGCAGGGCCGCGCAGAGACGGCGCATTTCCGGGTCCATCATCGCGTCCAGCACCTGCCGGAAGCCGGCCACGGCCTCGGGCCCGGCGGCACGGTAGGCGGCGCGCATGTTGCGGCGCTGCGCGTCGGACAGGCGATGCTCCAGCTCAGTGCCCTGCGCGGTCAGGTAGAGATGGCGTTCCCGCTTGTCGACGGTCCCGATGCGGCTCTCCACGAGGCCGTCCTCGATCAGGCTGCGCAGCACGCGGTTCAGCGATTGCTTGGTCACGCCGAGGATCGCCAGCAGGCGGTTCACGTTCATGCCGGGGTTCCGGGCGATGAAATGCAGTGCCCGGTGATGCGCTCGCCCATAGGCCAGCCCGTCGAGGATCTGGTCCGGGGCGGCGGTGAATCCGCGGTAGGCAAAGAACATCGCCTCGATGCCCTGGCGCAGCTGTTCGTCGGTCAGGAAGAGCAGGCTTTCACCCATGGGAACCTCTGACATGACCACCTCTCTTCGTTCACAAACTGCCCAAGTGCCGGGCATCTTACGTCAGCGTTATTGACATTCCAAGAGCGAACTGTTAGCGACTCGCCCGTTCTGCGCAACTTTCTGTCCGCTATCGGCTTTGGTTTCGCAATATTCGTAAAGCGTAGGAGAGTGTCATGGCTGGCGCATATGATGATCGTGACGGCAAGATCTGGATGGACGGCAAGATGGTGGAGTGGCGCGATGCCAACGTACACCTGCTGACCCACGCGCTGCATTACGCCTCCTCCGTCTTCGAGGGCGAGCGCTGCTACAACGGCAAGATTTTCAAGGGTGTGCAGCACTCCGAACGGCTGCGCAAGTCGGCGCAGATGCTGGACTTCGAGATCCCCTACTCGGTCGAGGAGATCGAGAAGGCGAAATACGAGATGCTGGCCGCCAATGGCTGGACGGACGCCTACGTGCGCGCCGTTGCATGGCGTGGCGCCGGTGAGGATATGGGTGTCTCCGCCAAGCGCAACCCCGTCCGCCTCGCCATCGCGGGCTGGGAGTGGGGCAACTACTACGGCGACGCCAAGATGAAGGGCGCCAAGCTCGACATCGCCAAGTGGAAGCGCCCCTCGCCGGAAACGATCCCGGTGCATGCCAAGGCCGCCGGTCTCTACATGATCTGCACCATGTCCAAGCACGCGGCCGAGGCCAAGGGCTGCTCGGACGCGCTCTTCATGGACTACCGCGGCTACGTGGCCGAGGCGACCGGCGCCAACATCTTCTTCGTGAAGGATGGCGAGGTGCACACGCCCAAGCCTGATTGCTTCCTGAACGGCATCACCCGCCAGACCGTCATCGGCATGCTGGAAGAGCGCGGCGTGACGGTGCACGAGCGCCACATCATGCCGGAAGAGCTGGAAGGCTTCCAGCAGTGCTGGCTGACCGGCACTGCGGCCGAGGTGACCCCCGTGGGCCAGATCGGCGACTACACCTTCGAGGTCGGCGCCCTGACGCAGGAGATCGCACAGGCCTACGAGGAACTGGTGCGCCGCTGATCCCGGCTGATCCCTTTGGGGACAAAGTCACGAAGGGCGGGCCTTGGCCCGCCCTTTCGCGTTTCCGGGGGGCTCAGCCCTTGCCCATCTCGCGGGCCTTCTTGCGAGCGGCCTCCAGCCCGGCGGCGACCTCGCGCAGCAGCGGGCCTTCCTGCATCCGGGTCAGCCCGGCGGCGGTGGTGCCGGCGTAATTCACCATCTCCTGCACCCGCACGGCGGGCGTGGGCCCCTCTGCCATCATGGCGGAGGCCGCGCGGAAAAGCTGGCGCACCGCCCGGTCGGCCACCCCGGCAGGGGCACCCTTGGCCCGCGCATAGGCCGCCATGCTCTCCGCAAAGAGTGCAACGAAGCCCGGCACCGGCCCGGTGATCGCGGTGAAGACGTCGATCAGGTCCTCGTCGTCGACCTCGTCGCTCAGTCCGACGGCGCCGAAGAGGGCGGCTACCTGCGCCGCATCCTCCCGCGTGGCGCCGGGGCCGAGCAGGAAGGGCGAATAGGCCATCCGCTCCGCCGCGGCCGGGCTGCTCATGGCACGGATGATCCGCGCCCCGCCCGATTGCGCCGCCAGCCGTTTCACCGGCACGCCCGCCATGACCGAGATCACCAGCCTGCCCGCTGCCGCGATCTCGACGCCCGCGTAGAGCGCGGGCGGCAGCGACAGCACGATGGTGTCACAGGCCGCCACCAGCGCGGCCACATTCGCCGTCACGGTCACGCCGCGCCGGTCCTCCCAGCCCACCCGGCTGCCGGAGCGGTTGGCGAGCCAGAGCTGATCCTCCCGCAGCGCCCCGCTCTCCAGCAGCCCGGTCGCGATCGCCGCGCCCAGCATCCCCGTTCCGCCGATGATCCCGATCTTGCCGTTCAGTGCCATGACCTGCTCCCTTCATCTTTCCAGCAATACTCTCGGGGGGAATTGGCCCGCAGGGCCAAGGGGGGGCAGACAGCCCCCAACCCCTCTCAGATCCAATCTGCGCCGCCGAGGATCTCGCGGTAATCCCGCCCGCTCTCCACCCGCAGGCCCATCTCGCGCAGCGCTGCCATGTCGCGCCGGTCGCGCCGGTCGGGCCCGCGCCCCGGTTCGCGCAGGATGACGCCCGCGATCCGCCCGGGATGGCGCTGTGCCGCCTCGAGGTAGACATGGGGATCATGCTGCCCGGTGTCGCCCACGAGGACGAAGCGCCGGTCGGGATGGGCCGCAAGGATCGCGTCGATGGCCAGCGACTTGTGATCGCCCCGCTTGCGGTTGAGGAACCGGCGCGAGGTCAGGCCGAAATCCCGCAGGAAGAGCGGCCCGCGCGGCGCGCCGTGGCGCTCCAGCACGCGGGTCAGGAAATGGTGCAGGTTCCAGGGCGAGGAGCTGACGTAGAACACTGGCCCGCCGCCCTCTGCCAGCCGGGTCAGCAGCTCCACCGCATCGGGGAAGACGTGGCGCGTCAGGGCGTTGCCGGTCAGCGAGGTCCAGAGGTTGCGGACCAGTGAATAGGCCCCGGTCTCCATCACCGTGTCGTCGATGTCGGAGATCACCGCGATGCCCGGCCCCGGCGGCGGCACGAGGGCCTCGACCGTGGCGGCGCTGGCGGGCTGGCCCGAGACCTGCGCCGTGACGCCGTGCCAGCCGGTCTCGTTCCCGTTGCGGGGCAGGCGCAGGGTGAAATAGCCCTCGCTGTCCGTCACCGTCCGCTCGCCGTCGGCCTTGACGACCACGTGGGCGACCTCGTCGGTGAGGAAAAGTGCCAGCATCTGCAGGAAGTTGACCCAGCGGCTCTGCTCCGGCTCGGGCGCGAAGCGGCGCAGGGCCGACAGGACGCGGCCCCGCAGGATCAGCTCATCCGGCGTGGCGTACCCCAGATAGGGGTCGATGACGGGTGGCCCCTCTGGTGGGGTACCCCGAGAAAGACCGATCCGGCCGAACAGGAATTCGGCCGGATACCAGAGTCGCTTGAGAAGTCTGATCAGGCGCATGCGCCTTGGGCTATATCAGCCCGGGGACATGCCCCGCAAACGTTCAGAACGCCGCCGCAGGATTTCCAGCGTCGCCAGCAGGCAGATCGAGATCGCCACCAGCAGCGTCGCCACCGCGAGGATCGTGGGCGAGATCTGCTCGCGCAGGCCGATGAACATCTGCCAGGGCAGTGTTTTCTGGCCTGCGGAGCCCACGAAGAGCACCACGACCACCTCGTCGAAGGAGGTGATGAAGGCGAAGAGCGCGCCCGAGATCACCCCGGGCAGGATCAGCGGCATCTGGACGCGGAAGAAGGTGGTGACCGGATCCGCCCCCATGTTGGCCGCAGCCCGGGTCAGCGAATTGTCGAAACCGACCAGCGTCGCCGTCACCGTGATGATGACGAAGGGGATGCCGAGCGCGGCATGGGCCAGCACCACGCCGAAGTAGGTGCCCTGAAGCCCGATGCGCGAGTAGAAGAAGTACATCCCCGCGGCCGAGATGATCAGCGGCACGATCATGGGCGAGATCAGGATCGCCATGATCGCCCGGCGGAAGGGCACATGCGGCTGGCTGAGGCCGATGGCCGCCAGCGTGCCGAAGCCGACCGAGAGCAGCGTCGCCACAGGCGCGATCTTCAGCGAGTTCCACATGGCGGCCTGCCAGTCGGAATTGTTGAAGAAGTCCTGATAGTGTTTCAGCGAATAGCCGTCAGGATCCAGCCGCAGCATCTCGGGCGTGAAGGTGAAGAAGTCCTCGGCGTTGAAGCTGAGCGGGATGATCACGATGATCGGCGCGATCAGGAAGAAGAAGATCAGCCCGCAGATCACCCGGAAGGCATAGAACCAGATGGTCTGGCCCGTCGTGGCATAGGGAGGAAGTGAACTCATATCTGATTACCCCAGCTTCACGTTGTCGATGCCGACGATCCGGTCGTAGACCCAGTACAGGAGCAGAACGACCGCCAGCAGGATGGTCCCGAGCGCCGCAGCCAGACCCCAGTTCAGCGAGCTGGAGATGTGGTAGGCGATCCGGTTCGAGATGAATGTGCCCGTCGTCCCGCCGACGATTTCCGGCGTGATGTAGTAGCCGATGGCGAGGATGAAGACGAGGATCGAGCCTGCGCCGATGCCCGGCACCGACTGCGGGAAGTAGACCCGCCAGAAGGCCGTCCAGTTGGTGGCCCCCAGCGATTTCGCGGCCCGCAGGTAGGTGGGCGGGATGGTCTGCATCACCGAGTAGAGCGGCAGGATCATGAAGGGCAGCAGGATGTGGGTCATGGCGACGATCGTGCCGAACTGGTTGTTCATCATGATCAATCGGTTGCCGTCATCGACCAGGTGCAGCCAGACGAGGATGTCGTTGATCACGCCCTGCTGTTGCAGCAGCACCTTCCAGGCCGAGGTCCGCACGAGGAGAGAGGTCCAGAACGGCAGCAGCACGAGGATCATCAGCAGGTTCGCCGTGCGCATCGGCAGGTTGGCAAGGATCCAGGCGACCGGGTAGCCCAGCATGATGCAGCTGAGCGTGATGGTCACCGACATGAAGATCGTGCGCTTGAACAGGATGCCATAGATCTGCTGGTTTTCGGGGCGCTGCTCGACCCCGTCCGGGGTCAGCTGCATGTCGACGGCGTTCAGGAAGTACCCAGAGGTGTAGCGCGGCGAATAGGTCTGGATCATGCGCCAGACATCGGCGTTGCCCCAGTCCTTGTCGGCGTCGATGAACTGCGCCTTGAGATCGACGGTTTCGAAGCTCGGGACGGCGGCGGCGGCCTGTTGCAGGCGCTCGGGCAGGCCCGACACCGGCGGCTGGGCCGCAAGATCGGTATAAAGCGTGGTGAAGAAGACATCCTCGATATCTTCCTTGGCGGGATCGTCGCCCTCGCGGTCCAGATAGGCGGTCCAGCGGTCCCAGGCATCGGCGGTGTGAGGCAGGGCCTCGAGAACCGCGTCATCTTCCATCATCGTGACCCAGGTGGCGGGGTCTTCCCAGCTGGCATCCAGCGCGGTGAACTGATCCGTGTAGCTGTCAGTGTCGAAGCGGCCCACCGCGCGGCCCGTTTTGCGGAACAGCGACGAAACGCCGGTCATCTCGTAGTTCAGGCGGCTGCCGAGGCGGGTGTGCAGCTTCTCGGCCTCAGCAAAGAACATATCGACATAGAACGCCTCCCAGAGGGCGTCGGGGGGCATGTCGGAGGCCTCGTGATCCCAGTCCGCCAGCACCTCGACCGTGTCGGGCAGCGTGTCGGCGACGATGTCGTTCTCGACCGAGCGGAACAGCATGTCGGCGATGGGCGCGATGAAGGTGATCAGCACGAAGATCAACAGCGGCGCGATCAGCATCAGCGCGCGCAGCTTCTGCCGGCGCAGGGCGCGGTTCAGGCTGCGCTTGAGCGGTTTGCCGTCAGCGGCCAGCATTGGGCCGCTCTGGGTTGCCTCAACCATTCAAACACCCTCCACGAGCATGATGTCACTGTCCGAGGTACGCCGACGAATTTCGGCAACCTCTTGGTATTCAGGGGAATAAAAGGCGCGCTTTGCGTCCTCGAAGGTCGGGAACTCGATCACGACGTGACGGTCCTTGACCGGGCCTTCGGGGGCTTCGCTGGCGCCGCCGCGGACGATGAAGCGCCCGCCATAGCCCTGCAGGATCGGCGTGTCCCGCTCGACGTATTCCTTGTACGCCTCCGGGTCGCGCACGGTGATATGGCCGATGATGTAGCCCTTGGGCATGTCTTTCCCCTGTTTGATGCCCTCTGACGGGGCTTTCATGGGTGGAAGGGGCCGCGCGGGCCCCTTCCGGACGTTTCAGGGCGCTTAGCGCGCCAGCCAGGCCTGGAACTTGGCGTCGATGTCGTCGCGGTAGTCAGCCCAGAACGAGTAGTTGGTCACGAAGACGTTCGTGGCGTTGGCCGGGTCGGTCGGCATGTGCGGAGCCATGTCGATGCCCAGTTCGGCGTGCTTGCCGACCAGCGGAGCCGAGGAGGCGCGCGCCGGACCGTAGGAGATGTAGGCCGCCTGATCTGCCAGACGCTGGGTGTCGGTGGCGAACATCAGGAAGTCCTTGACGCGGGCAAGGCGATCCTCGGGCAGGCCCTCGGGGATGATCCAGCCGTCAAAGTCCAGCATCTCGGCGTCCCAGAGCATGCCGATGGGCTGGTCCTGCTCGGCGATGGCCGAGAAGAGGCGACCGTTGTAGGTCGAACCCATGAAGACTTCGCCGTCGGCCAGCAGCTGGGGCGTGTCGGCACCGGCGGTCCACCAGATGGTCTGGTCCTTGATGGTGTCGAGCTTGGCCAGCGCGCGTTCCTGCCCCTCGGGGGTGGCGAGCACGTCGTAGATCTCGTCCTTCGGCACGCCGTCGCAGAGCAGAGCCCATTCGACGTTCGCCAGCGGACGCTTGTTCAGCGAGCGGCGGCCCGGATAGGTTTCCAGGTCGAACAGCGCGCAGATGTCGGACGGCGGCTCGGTCCCTGCGGGCACCATGTCGGTGCGGTAGCCCACGGTGGTCGAGAAGACGATCTGGGGGATGAAGCAGTCGGACACCAGCGAATCGCCGAAGTCGTCTTCCGCCGAGGAGCCGTCGTCGCCCTTGGCCAGCATTTCATCCACGTCGATTTCCATCGCCAGGCCTTCATCGCACAGGCGGATGGCGTCGGCGGCTTCCACGTCGACCAGGTCCCAGGTGATGTTGCCGGCTTCGTTCATGGCGCGCAGCTTGGCGACGGCCTCTGCCGAGGATTCGTCCCAAGTGGCCGAAACGCCCGCGTTGTTGGCCAGGTAGGGCTCAACATAGGCTTTCAGCTGCGAGTTCTGGTAGGCGCCGCCCCAGGACACGATGGTCATGCTGTCGGCCATGTCCTGAGCGGACAGACCGCCGGCGGTCAGCGCAAGTGCGGTGCTCGCCAGAAGGGTTTTGGTCAGTTTCATACTAGGCTCCCATTTGACCCGTTTGGGTTTTGTGAGCCCCGCGTCACGGGTGAGACGGCGGGGGCTTCTCTTTCCCTTGCGCGGTGGGGCGCACGGGGAAACTCGCGTGTGGCGCCGGGCCTCAGACCACGCGCCGAACCGCCCCGGTGCGCTGGGCACCGGTGGGGGCGGGACGGGGCTTGGTGGTCACGAAGGCCATGGCGCTCCTGTCGAATGGCACGGGATGCGGGACCGCGGGGGGGCGGTCTCAGGCGTCCAGTGCGCGGCAATCCTCGGCCAGCCAGCCGATCTCGATCATCTGACCGGGGGTCAGACGCTGCTGATCGGGGGCGTTCCGGGTCTTGATGACGAAATCCTCGTTGCCGGCCACCTTGAGCCGGGTGCGGAAGATGTCACCCATGTAGATGAACTCCAGCACTTCAGCCTTCAGCAGGTGCGCATCGGGCGAGAGGCGTTCCTTGTTGGTCTCGACGCGCTCGGGGCGAATCGACACGCGGGTCCGCTGGCCCGGCTCGGTCACGTTGACCGGCTTGCAGTCGATGACTTCGCCGCCATCGAGGCGGACTGTGGCGACGTCACCGCGGATATCCTGCACCACGCCTTCCAGCGTGTTGTTCTCGCCGATGAACTGCGCGACGAAGCTGTTCTCGGGGCTTTCGTAAAGCACATCCGGCGGCGCCAGCTGCTGAATGCGGCCATCGTTGAAGACGGCGACGCGGTCCGACATGGTCAGCGCCTCGGTCTGGTCGTGGGTCACGTAGACCACGGTGATGCCGAGGCTGTCGGAGATGCGCTTGATCTCGAACTGCATGTGTTCGCGCAGTTGCTTGTCGAGCGCGCCCAGCGGTTCGTCCATCAGCACCAGTTCCGGTTCGAAGACGAGGGCGCGGGCGAGGGCGATCCGCTGCTGCTGACCGCCCGAAAGCTGTGCCGGGCGACGGCCGCCAAAGGCACCCATCTGCACCATGTCGAGGGCGCGTTTCACTTTTTCCTCGCGCTCGGACTTGCCCATCTTCCGCACTTCCAGCGGGAAGGACAGGTTCTCGGCGACGGTCATGTGCGGGAAAAGCGCGTAGTTCTGGAAGACCATCCCGATGCCGCGCTTGTGGGGCGGGATGTTGTTGATCGGCCGGCCGTCGAGGGTGATCTCGCCATGGGTGGCCGTCTCGAAACCCGCCAGCATCATGAGGCAGGTGGTTTTGCCCGAGCCTGACGGCCCCAGCATGGTGAGAAATTCGCCCTTCGGAAGGGACAGGTTCAGGTCTTTGACGACCAGTGTCTCACCATCGTAGCTTTTCTGGACGCGTTCAAACGCCACGAAAGCATCGCTGCTTTGCGTTTCAGCCAAAGGCTAACTCCCCGTTGATGTCGCGCGGGTTGACCCGCTTCTGTACTGTCCCCGAGTAAAACGTCCCATTTGGCTGCATGCAACCAATTAGCCCAAAAAACTGGCAAAACTGCTTGGTTTCCCGGGGGCCAATTGACCAAATGGTCTGAAATTACCCAAAGTCTAACAAGGATTCTCCGAATTCCGGGGGCTGTCCTAGCGGAAAGCGACAGTCCTTCGCTGCAGTGCGACATGAAGCGGACAGGAGACTCCGGCGGCCATGCCGCCCGGACCGAAAATCAGGGAGCAGACATGCAAACAGATGCCGTGCCGTTCAGCGCCGCAGAGTACCGGCGCCGACTCGCCAAGACGCGCAAAGCCATGGAAGAGGCCAATCTCGACGTGCTTTTCGTCGAGGATCCGTCCAACATGGCCTGGCTCACCGGCTATGACGGCTGGTCGTTCTACGTCCATCAGGGCGTGATCGTCACCCATGATCAGGACCCGGTCTGGTGGGGCCGCAACATGGATGCCAACGGCGCCCGCCGCACTGCGTGGATCGGCGAGGACAGCATCCGCCCCTACGGTGACCAATACGTCCAGTCGACCGAACTGCACCCGATGCAGAACCTCGCCTTCCTGCTGACGGAAATGGGCTTCGGACAGGCCCGCGTCGGCGTGGAGATGGAGAACTACTACTTCTCCGCGAAGGCCTACACGACGCTGGTCTCCTCGATGCCCGCGGCGACGATCTGGGATGCCACCGCGCTGGTGAACTGGCAGCGCGCGATCAAGAGCGACGAGGAAATCACCTTCATGCGCAAGGCGGCCCGGATTGCCGAGAAGATGGTGGATGGTGCCATTTCCCGGGCCCGCCCGGGCCTGCGCAAGAACGAGTTGGTGGCCTCGATCTATCACGACGCGCTGATGGGCGTGGGCGACGACTGGGGTGATTACCCGGCCATCGTGCCCATGGCGCCCTCGGGGGCCGACGCCTCGGCCCCGCACCTGACGTGGGACGGCAATACCCTGAAGGAGGGAGAGGCGACTTTCTTCGAGCTGGCGGGGGTGTACCGCCGCTATCACACGCCCTTCTGCCGGACGATCTTCCTCGGCACGCCGCCCGATGACCTGCTGCGGGCCGAGGCCGCGCTGGTCGAGGGGCTGGAGGCCGGGCTGGATGCCGCCCGTGCGGGCAATCAGGCGCGCGACATCGCCGCCGCGCTGGCCCTGCCGCTGGAGCGGGCGGGCATCGTGCGCGGTGCGCGCTGCGGCTATTCCATCGGCCTCAGCTATCCGCCGGACTGGGGCGAGCGGACGATCTCGCTGCGCCTCGCGGATGAGACGGTGCTGGAGCCGGGCATGTGCTTCCACTTCATGCCGGGGATCTGGAAACCGGAATGGGGTCTCGAGATCACCGAGCCGATCCTGATCACCGAAGATGGCCCCGCGCAGCCCTTCTGCGACCGCCCGCGCAAGCTCTTCGTCATCGATGACTGACCTCAAGACCACGACCGACGTTCTGGCGGAGCTGGTGGCCTGTCCCACCGTCTCCTCCGACAGCAACCTGCATATGCTGGGGCTGATCGCGAACCGGCTGCATGCCGTGGGCGCGCGGGTCGAGCTTTACCACGATGCCGGGGGCACCAAGGCGAACCTCGTCGGCACCCTCGGCCCGGACCGGCCGGGGGGCATCATGCTCTCGGGTCATTCCGATGTGGTGCCGGTGGAGGATCAGCCGTGGAGCTCCGATCCCTTCACCCTGCGCGAGGAGGGCGGGCGCTTCTACGGGCGTGGCACCTGCGACATGAAGGGTTTCATCGCCTGCAGCATCGCCATGGCCGAGCATTACGCCACGCTGGACCTGAAGCGGCCGGTGCATTTCGCCTTCACCCATGACGAGGAGATCGGCTGTCTCGGCGCGCAGGCACTGGCGCCGATTCTCGCGGCGCGGTCCGATACGCCGGCCCTCGCCGTCATCGGGGAGCCGACCTCGATGCGGATCATCGAGGGGCACAAGGGCTGCTGTGAGTATCAGGTCACCTTCACCGGGCGGGAGGGCCATGGCTCGGAGCCCGACAAGGGTGTCAACGCGGTGGAGTTCGCCACCCGCTACATCACCCGCCTGCTGGACCTGAGGGCGGAGTTGCAGACCCGTGCGCCCGCGACCTCGCGCTTCGATCCGCCGTGGACCACGGTGAACATCGGGCGGCTGACCGGGGGCCACGTGCCCAATGTCATCCCCGGCCATGCCGAGGTCGACTGGGAAATGCGCCCGGTGCGGGACGAGGACCGTGTCTTCGTCAAGGAGGCGATCGAGAGCTACACGCAGGACGTGCTGCTGCCGGCCATGCGCCGGGTCTGGCCCGCGGCGGGGATCGAGACGACAGTTCTGGGAGAGGTGGCCGGGCTGGAGCCGATGGAGGAGAACGCCGCCCGCGATCTGGTGGCGGAGCTGACCGGGGCGAACGGGACGGACCTCGTCTCCTTCGGAACCGAGGCGGGCCTGTTCCAGCAGATCGGGATGAGCGCCGTGGTCTGTGGCCCCGGCTCCATCGAGCAGGCGCACAAGCCCGATGAATATGTCACCGGTGACCAGCTGGAGATGTGTCTTGCGATGCTGCGCCGGTTGGGAACGCGGCTGGCGCGGTGATCCTGCCATGCCGCGCCACCCGGCGCGGCGGGCGTCTCAGAAGGGCGGGACCGCGGGCGGCAGCATCCGCCGGATCATGATGTCGGTGAAGGGCCGGATCAGCAGGAACCAGCCCTTGTCCGCGATCTTGTCGCGGTCCAGCTCTCCCGCCGTCAGGACGATCCGCGCCCCGCGTTCGCCCAGCAGTTCCGGCAGGCCGCTGTCCAGAAACTCGCCATAGCGCATTTCCAGCAGCGCCGCGGTCACATGCGCGATCCCGTCCAGCACGACCGGGATCTCAGCCGGTTTCTTCACCATCACAACCCTGCAGGGCCCCTGGGCTGACAGCGCGTCCGCGATGTCCGTGGCGATCAGGGCGTCCGTCTCCAGCACAAGGAAAACAGGCGTGGCACGGACCGGTTTCCCGTCCGCTTCGACTCGGTTGGTCATCTTCGCCTCCGCTTTGCCCGCTACAAGTGGAACGAAACGGGCCGCGGCGCATTAAACTGTGACATACCTACGGAGGAACAATCCCGTGGCCATCGCCTGTGTCCAATGCCCGCTGCGCAACCGCAAGATCTTCGATCCGCTGACCGAGTCCGAGGTGCGCTTCATGCAGCGCTTCAAGACCGGCGAACTGGAGGTCGAGGCCGGTGCGGTGCTGATGATGGAGGGGGCGAACGCGCCGCATCTCTATACGGCGCTGGAGGGTCTGGGCCTGCGTTACAAGACGCTTGAGAGCGGCGAGCGGCAGGTGATCAACTTCGTGATGCCCGGCGATTTCATCGGGCTTCAGGCCGGGGTGATGAACGAAATGCAGCATTCGGTCGAGGCGACCACCTCGATGAAGCTCTGCGTGTTCAATCGCAACGCGCTCTGGTCGCTCTTCGCCGATCACCCCGGGCGCGCTTATGATCTGACATGGAGCGCGGCGGTCGAGGAACATCTTCTGGGCGAAACGCTGGCCGCGATCGGTCACCTCAACGGGATCGAACGTGTCGCGCGGGCCTTCATCCGGCTCTATGACCGGGGCGAGTCCCTCGGCCTTGCGTCGCGGTTCGAAATGGCGCTGCCCTACAAGCAGCAGGACCTTGCGGATGCGCTTGGCCTGTCGCTGGTGCACACCAACAAGACCCTGAAAAAGCTGCGCGATGCGGGTATGGCCGACTGGCAGCGTGGCAAGCTGACGATCCTCGACTATCCCGGCCTGTGCGAGATCGGACGGCTGGAGGTGGATGGCGCGCTGCCGACCCGTCCGCTGCTGTAGGGTGCAGGCCTGCGCCGGGGTTTCGGCGGCGGGCGCGGGACAGGTGCGGGCGGGATTGCCGGGATACTTGATTGTGGCGGGAAAGCCAGCCCCGGACAGGAATTGCAAAAACAGGATAATTCTCTGGCGTCAGCCACCTTGCGTCCATTAGAACGCAAAATTGCCTCGGCGACATTGGTCGCCAAGGCGCGATGCTGATAAAATACAGGCGACGACACCACTCACGGAACGAAGCCGTTCGAACGGTAGCACGGAAACCTATGGGGGCAAAGATCATTATCATAATGACAATTTGTCCGGGAGTTTCCATCGCCGTACGGCAACGTCCGAGTTGACCGGAGGGGCCAAGTGCCGGAGACTATGAAAGATGGATAAGCTCAACTCCATATTCCAGCTGCGGGAAATGCTCCGCGAGTTGGAGCGGGACGTCGGCCTCGACGACCTGAGCCGTACGGAACGGGATGTTCTGCTGGCGGCCCATAGCCTGTGCGAGCACCCCGGAGACGTCATCAGCACCGAACAGATTCGCGGCCATACGCTGGTACAGCCGGTGGCACAGGCGACGCTCTACCGGGCGATCCGGACGTTGCTGCGTCTGGGCCTGCTGGAACGTGCGGCGCAGACCAAGGCCCGTGCCTATGTCGTGCGCAGCGATCTCGTCGGGCGTGACCTGCCCGGGGCCTGAGGTCCGCATCGCGCCCCGGCCCCCGTGGGGCTGAAGCGCTCCCTGCTATCCGTCACGGACATTCTGCATGAAATGGCTTCAGAGCTTTGCCGTCGTTGGTGTCGCCTATATCCTGGCGCATGGTCTGACGGCCTTCCTGATCACCCCGGTGCAGATGCGACTGCTGCCGGAGATCACCTCCTTCGCAAGTCTGATCTACCTGCCTCACGGGGTGCGGGTGCTGTCGACGTGGCTGCTGGGGCGGATCGCCTTCATCCCCCTTGCCATGGGCGCCTTCCTGTCCGAGCTGCTCTTTACCCCGGCCGAATTCAGCACCGCCTGGGAGCCGCATATCCTGCTGTCCATTGCCGTCGGGGCGGCCTCGTCCATCGTGGCCTTCGAGGTGCTGCGTCTCGCGGGGCGGAACCTCTATGCCGGGCAGTCCTACCGCGTGCACTGGACATGGCTGCTGGTGGTGGGGGGGCTGGCCTCGGTTCTCAACTCCATCGGGCAGGCGGTCGTCTTCTCCGGTTCGCTCCTCTCCGGCCAGTTCGCGGGGGTGCTGCTGGTCTATGCCCTCGGTGATCTCTGCGGGCTGGTGGTGACGACGCTGGCCCTGATGCTGGTCTTCCGGCGCATGCGCCTTGGATCGTCGCGGGGCTAAGGCCCTTCTGAAAACCGCCTGACCTTCGCGTACGAAAAAGCCGCGCAGCCGGGGGCCGCGCGGCGTCTTTCTGTCAGCCGTGTCGGATCAGGCCGGGAACAGGCCCTTTTCCTGCGCCTGCGCCATGCATTCGTCCAGCGACTTGCGGGCGCGTTCGATCAGGATGTCGATCTCCTCCTTGCTGATCACCAGCGGCGGGGAAATGATCATCCGGTCGCCCACGTGGCGCATCACGAGGTTGTTGGCAAAGCAGCGCTCGCGGCACATGTAGCCCACGGTGCCCGCCTCGGCGTCGAACTTGGCGCGGGTGTCCTTGTTGGGCGTCAGCGCGATGGAGCCCATCATGCCGACGATCTTGGCCTCGCCCACCATCGGGTGATCGAGCAGGCTTTCCCATTTTTCCTTGAGGTAGGGCGCGGTCTCGGCGCCGACGGTGTCGACGATACCTTCCTCTTCCAGCAGGCGGATGTTCTCCAGCGCCACGGCACAGGCGACCGGGTGGCCGGAATAGGTGTAGCCGTGGTTGAACTCGCAGGCCGAGATCACCGCGTTCACCTCGTCGCAGACGATCGATGCGCCGATCGGCTGGTAGCCGGAGGAGAGGCCCTTGGCGATGGTCATGATGTGCGGCTTGATGTTCAGCGTCTGGCAGCCGAACCATTTGCCGGTCCGCCCGAAGCCGCAGATCACCTCGTCCGCGATCAGCAGGATGCCGTATTTGTCGACGATGCGCTGGATCTCGGGCCAGTAGGTCTCGGGGGCGATGATGACGCCGCCCGCGCCCTGCACCGGCTCTGCGATGAAGGCGCCGACGCGTTCGGGGCCGTAGTGCAGGATCGCCTTTTCCAGCTCCTGCGCGCGGGCAAGGCCGAAGTCCTCGGGGGACATGTCGCCGCCTTCGGACCACCAGTCGGGCTGGGGAATGTGGTGGATGTCGGGGATCGGCAGGCCGCCCTGGCTGTGGATGCCCGCCATCCCGCCAAGCGACCCGGAGCCCACGGAGGAGCCGTGGTAGCCGTTGGTGCGGGCGAGGATGATGTTGCGCTCGGGCTGGCCCTTCTCGGCCCAGTAGGTGCGCACCATCCGCAGGTTGGTATCGTTCGCCTCGGAGCCGGAGCCGGCATAGAAGACGTGGTTCAGATCGCCCGGCGCGATCTCGGCCAGCTTGGCGGCCAGCGCGATGGCCGGGACGTGGGACGTCATGAAGAACGTGTTGTAGTACGGCAGTTCCTTCATCTGGCGGGCGGCGGCCTCTGCCAGTTCGTCGCGGCCATAGCCGACGTTCACGCACCAGAGCCCCGCCATACCGTCGAGAATGCGTTCGCCTTCGCTGTCCGTCAGCCAGCAGCCGTCGGCGCTGGTGATGATGCGGGCGCCTTTTTCGGCGACCTGCGTCTGGGTCGAGAAGGGATGCATGTGGTGCGCTGCGTCCAGCGCCTGCAGCTCCGCGGTCGGCATGTGGTTGGTAATCGCGGGCATGTGACACCTCGTTGATCATTTCACGGAATTGTCGCGACGCTAGCCTGCCCTCACGGGAAACGCCATATTGCCTATCCGTCATTTTGTTGATCAACTCTCGGTCATGGACGAGCGCTTAAGACTAAGTCCAAGGGAGATAAACCAAATGACCAATAAACTGCTGACCTTCACTGCCGCCATGGCATTCGGCGCAACCGCCGCCATGGCCGAGGAGGTCCACGTCTACAACTGGTCCGATTACATCGACGAAGAGCTTCTGTCGAAGTTCGAGGAAGAGACCGGGATCGACCTGGTCTACGACGTCTTCGACTCCAACGAACTGCTCGAGACGAAGATGCTGGCGGGTGGTTCGGGCTACGACGTCGTCGTGCCGACCGGCTCGTTCCTGCAGCGCCAGATCGCGGCAGGCGCGTTCCAGAAGTTGGACAAGTCCAAGCTGCCGAACCTCGAGAACATGTGGGACGTGATCGAGGATCGCACGGCGCAGTACGACCCCGGCAACGAGTATTCCATCAACTACATGTGGGGCACCACCGGCATCGGCGTGAACACCGGCAAGGTGGCCGAGGTTCTGGGTGACGACGCGCCCATCAACAGCCTCGACCTGGTCTTCGACCCGGCGAACATGGAAAAGCTGGCCGCCTGCGGTGTCTACTTCCTCGACGCGCCGACCGAGATGATCCCGGCCGCGCTGAAGTATCTGGGCCTGAACCCCGACAGCAAGGATGCCGACGAGATCGAGAAGGCCGGCGAAGTGCTGATGGCCGTGCGTCCCTACGTCGCCAAGTTCCACAGCTCGGAATACATCAACGCGCTGGCGAACGGCGACATCTGCGTCGCCTTCGGCTGGTCCGGTGACATCCTTCAGGCCCGTGATCGCGCGGCCGAAGCCGACAACGGCGTCGAAGTGGCCTACAACGCCCCGACCGAGGGTGCGCTGATGTGGTTCGACCAGATGGCGATCCCGACCGATGCGCCGAACCCGGATGGGGCTCACAAGTTCCTGAACTTCATCATGGATGCCGAGAACATGGCCGCGGCGTCGAACTACGTCTACTACGCCAACGGCAACAAGGCCTCGCAGGAGTTCCTTGTCGAGGACGTGATCGGCGATACCGCGATCTATCCGGATGAGGCGACTCTCGAGAACCTCTACACCGTTTCGCCCTACGATCCCAAGGTGCAGCGGGTGGTGACGCGGCTCTGGACCAAGATCAAGTCCGGCACCTGATCACCCTGCCCGAACGTCAGGCCCGCGCGTATCCTCGCGCGGGCCAATTGCACCAGAGGACATCATGCCCCAGAAAGTCTTCGCGCCGTGGGATGACCCGCAGGAAAAACCGCTGATCCAGTTCAAGAACGTGACCAAGCGGTTCGGCAGTTTCACTGCCATCGACAATCTGAACCTCGATATCTTCGAACGCGAGTTCTTTGCCCTTCTCGGCCCGTCGGGCTGTGGCAAGACCACGCTGATGCGGATGCTGGCGGGCTTCGAGACGCCCACCGAAGGCACCATCCAGCTGTCGGGCAAGGATATCGGCGGCGTGCCCCCGAACCAGCGCGCCGTGAACATGATGTTCCAGAGCTACGCGCTCTTCCCGCACCTGTCGGTCTGGGAAAACATCGCCTTCGGCCTCAAGCGCGAGGGCAAGGACAAGGGCGCGATCGAGACCCGCGTCAGTGAGATGATGCGCCTCACGCGGCTCGAGAAATTCCGCAACCGCAAGCCGCACCAGCTGTCCGGCGGGCAGCGGCAGCGGGTCGCATTGGCCCGGAGCCTCGCAAAGGCGCCCAAGCTTCTGCTGCTGGATGAACCGCTCGGCGCGCTCGACCGCAAGCTGCGCGAAGAGACCCAGTTCGAGCTGATGGACATTCAGGAGAAGACCGGCACCACCTTCGTCATCGTGACCCACGATCAGGAAGAGGCGATGACCGTCGCCTCCCGCGTGGCGGTGATGGACGAGGGCAAGCTGGTTCAGGTCGCCACGCCCGACCGGATCTATGAAGGCCCGAATTCGGTCTACGTGGCCGATTTCATCGGGGACGTGAACATCATCGAGGGCCGCGCCCACCAGACCGGCGACAAGGTGCAGGTGATCTGGTCCGAGAGCGAGCCGCCCCTGATGGCGACGACCCAGAAGAATTTCTCTCTCGACCAGAAATGCTACATGGCGATCCGCCCCGAGAAGGTGGGGATTTCCGCGGACCGGCCTACCGCGGCCAATGCGCTGAAGGGCAAGATCCTCGACATCGCCTATCTGGGCAATATCTCGACCTATCATGTCGAACTGCCCTCCGGCCACGTGATCAAGGCGCAGGAAGCCAACACCCGCCGGATCGCGCGGCGGCATTTCACTTGGGAAGACGAGGTCTGGATCAGCTGGACCGACACCGCCGCCGTGCTGCTGGAGCAGTGAGGATGACGCCCGGAACGGAAGGAAGCTGACATGCGCCGCCTGATCCTGATCGCCGTGCCCTACCTGTGGCTGCTGGCCTTCTTCCTCGTGCCTTTCCTGATCGTGCTGAAGATCGCGCTCAGCGACTACAACCTTTCGATCCCGCCCTATACGCCGCAGCTGGACCTGTCGGCGGGCTGGCAGGGGATCAAGGATTTCTACGACGCGCTGGACTTCGAGAACTTCACCTTCCTGACGTCTGACGATCTCTACTGGAAGGCCTACCTCTCCTCGCTCAAGATCGCGGTGATCTCGACATTCATGACGCTGCTGGTGGGCTACCCCATCGCCTACGGCATGGCACAGGCGCCCGACGAATGGCGGCCCACGCTGATGATGCTGGTGATCCTGCCGTTCTGGACGTCCTTCCTGATCCGGGTCTACTCGTGGATGGGCATCCTCTCGAACGAGGGGCTTCTGAACAAGTTCCTGCTCTGGACCGGGGTCATCGACCAGCCGCTGATCATCCTGTCGACCAATACGGCGGTCTACATCGGCATCGTCTACACCTACCTACCGTTCATGATTCTGCCGATCTACGCCGCGCTGGAGAAGCTGGACGGATCGCTGCTGGAAGCGGCCGAGGACCTCGGCTGCTCGCGCCTCTCGGCCTTCTGGCTGGTGACCTTCCCGCTGTCGCGCAGCGGCATGGTGGCGGGCTGCTTCCTCGTCTTCATCCCGGCGCTCGGCGAATTCGTGATCCCCTCGCTGCTTGGCGGCTCGTCCACGCTGATGATCGGCAAGGTGCTGTGGGAGGAGTTCTTCTCCAACCGCGACTGGCCCGTGGCCTCGGCGGTGGCGGTGGTGCTGCTGCTGATCCTCGTGATCCCGATCGTGCTCTTCCAGCGCAACCAGGAACGCCAGCAGGAGGCCGAACGATGATCCCCTCCCGGACCTCTCCGGCGCTGCCCGGAAAATTCGAATTTTCCGAACCGTTTTCTGCGCGGAAAACGGGCAGATCGGAGGCCGTGGCATGAGACGTTTCAGCTGGTTCAATGCGACGGCGCTGACGCTGGGCTTCGTCTTCCTCTATCTGCCGATGGTGATCCTGGTCATCTATTCCTTCAACGCGTCGAAGCTGGTGACGGTCTGGGCCGGGTTCTCGACCCGCTGGTACGGCGAGTTGATGCGCAACGAGGCCTTCCTCGATGCGGCGCTCGTCACGCTGAAGGTCGGCATCGTCTCCTCGACGCTGGCGACGGTGCTGGGGACGATGGGCGCCTACGTGATGATCCGCGCGGGCCGCTTCACCGGGCGCACGCTCTTCTCGGGGATGATCTATGCGCCGCTGGTGATGCCCGAGGTGATCACCGGCCTGTCTCTGCTGCTGCTCTTCATCGGCATTGGGCTCGACCGGGGGATCGTGACGATCATCCTTGCCCATACGACCTTCTCGATGTGTTACGTCTCGGTGGTGGTGTCCTCGCGGCTGGTCTCCTTCGACCGCTCGCTGGAAGAGGCCGCGCTCGACCTCGGGGCCTCGCCCTTCGAGGCGTTCCGGCTGGTCACTCTGCCGATCATCGCGCCTGCGGTGATCTCGGGCTGGCTGCTGGCCTTCACGCTGTCGCTCGATGATCTCGTGATCGCCTCCTTCACCGCGGGGCCGTCCTCCACCACGCTGCCGATCAAGATCTTCTCGGCGGTGCGCCTCGGGGTCAGCCCCGAGATCAACGCGCTTTCGACCATCATGATTTCCATTGTGACCGTGGGCGTGATAGGCGCCTCTCTCGTGTCGAAACGCGCCGCGGTGAAGCGGCAGGAAGAGGAGCGGGCCGCCGTCCGCACCTGAAAGACCCCATGAAGCATATCTACCCCGCCCATGCCTATTCCATGGGCCCGATCCGTGACTGTTACTGGGCCGAGGACGTGCCCTCCGAGAGCCTTGCCCGGCCCCGTGCGAAGGGGCCGATCCGTGCGCGCACGGCGATCGTCGGCGCGGGGTTCACCGGCCTCAACGCGGCGCTGCGGCTGGCCGAGGCCGGCGAGGACGTCGTCGTGCTGGAGGCGGAGTTCCCGGGCTTCGGCGCCTCGGGCCGCAATGGCGGCTTCTGCTGCCTCGGGGGCGCGCGGATTTCCGACGCGGGGCTGCTGTCGCTTTATGGTCAGACGGGGCCGCAGGCGGTGCGCCGGGCCGAGGTCGGGGCCATCGCCCATGTGGACGCGCTTCTGACGCGTCACGGCTGGGAGGTCGACCGCCATTCGCAGGGCGAGACGATCATGGCCCATACGCGCGCCAAGATGGACAGCCTGCGGGCCTGGGCGGCGGAGTGCGAGGCCGAATACGGCGCGCCCGCGCAGGTGATCGAGAAGGACGCCCTGCGCGCCCACGGTATGAACGGCACCTTCGAGGGCGCTGTGTCGCATCCCATGGGCTTTGCCCTGCATCCCCGCAAGTACCTCGCCGGGCTGCTGGGTGCGGCCGAGGCGGCGGGCGCTGTGGTGCATGGCGCCACGCCGGTGCTGGAAACCCGGCAGGTGGCCGATGGCTGGGTGCTGAAGACGCCGCAGGCCGAGGTGACGGCGGATCGCCTGATCATCGCCACCAACGGTTATTCCAGCGAGGACCTGCCGCGCTGGATGCGGGGCCGCTACCTGCCCGCGCAGAGCTCTGTCATCGCCACGCGGGTGATGACCGAGGAGGAACTGGAGCGGCAGGGCTGGACCACGCGGCAGATGTGCTACGAGGACCGCCGGCTGCTGCATTACTTCCACCTAACCCCCGAGGGGCGGATGGTCTTTGGCCAGCGGGGTGGCGTCCGGTCCCATCCGCTGATCGAGAAGAGCCTTCAGCGAAAGGTGCGGGCCGATTTCGACCGGCTGTTCCCGGAGTGGCGCGGGATCGAGACGCCCTATTACTGGTCCGGGATGGTCTGCATCACCGGCTCGCTGATGCCGTTCTGCGGGGCGATCCCCGGGGCGCGCAACGCCTTCGCGGCCTTCGGCTATCACGGCAACGGGGTGGCCATGGGCTCGCTCTGCGGGGCGGCGGTGGCCGATCTGGCGCGGGTGGGCGAGACCGACCTGCCGCTGCCTGCCTTCTTCGGCGATACGCCGCGCCGGATGCCGCCGGGCCGTCTGCGCCGGCTGGCGCTGCTTGCGGATTACAGCTGGGCGACGCTGACGCGAGGCTGACCTTGGGCTGACCTTGCGCCGACCTGGGTCTGAAACGAAGCGACCCGCCCCGAAGGGGCGGGCCATCGGCCGGGCACCGAAAATTCTTCGAAGAATTTTCCAAAATTCTTGGTCGCGGGCCGGAGGGGTCAGACCTCCAGCCACTCCTTGCGCACGTCGTCCCGGGCGCGGAACTCCGCGGGTGTGCCCTCGAAGACGATCTCTCCGTGGCCCATGACATAGACCCGGCTGGCGATCCTGAGCGCGATGGAGAGCTTCTGTTCCACCAGCAGGATGGCGACCCCGGTCTTGGCGATCTCGGCGATCATGTCGCCGATCTGCTGCACGATCTTGGGGGCCAGCCCCTCGGTCGGTTCGTCGATGATGATCAGGTCGGGATCGCCCATCAGGGTCCGGCACATGGTCAGCATCTGCTTCTCACCGCCCGAGAGGACCCCCGCCGGGTTGTCGGCCCGGGCCGCGAGGTTGGGGAACATCTGCAGCATCTGCTCGATGGAGTACTTGCCCGGCCGCTTCATGTCCTTGATCCCGAGGATCAGGTTCTGGCGCACCGTCATCGTCGGGAAGATGTCGCGGCTCTCGGGCACGTAGCCGAGGCCGAGCCGCGCGATGCGGTGGCTTTCCAGCCCGGCAATCGGCTGACCCTTGAAGGTGATCTCGCCCTTGGGCGCGACCTCTCCCATGATCGCCTTGGCGGTGGTGGATCGGCCCACGCCGTTGCGGCCCAGCAGGGCGATGACCTCGCCCGGCTGGATGTGCAGGGTGACGCCCCGCAGCACATGGGACTTGCCGTAATAGGCGTGAAGGTCGCGCACTGACAGCATCGGTTCCTGCATCTGGCTTTGCACGTTCATGCCGCGTCCTCCACGTCTTCGCCGAGGTAGGCCTCGCGCACCTTGGGATCGTTGCGGATCTGCTCGGGCGTGCCGGTGGCGACGATCTCGCCGTAGACCAGCACCGAGATCCGGTCGGCGAGGTTGAACACCACGCCCATGTCATGCTCGACGATGATCAGCGTCTTGCCCTCGGTCGCCTTCTCGATCAGCGCCACGGCGCGGTCGGTTTCGGAATGGCTCATGCCGGCCGTGGGTTCGTCCAGCAGGATCACCTCCGCCCCGCCCGCGATGGTGATCGCGATCTCCAGCGCGCGCTGGTCGGCATAGGGCAGCAGGGCAGCAGGCGTGTTCGCCTTGTCGATCAGCCCGCAGTGTTCCAGCACCGCCGAGGTCTTCTCCTGCACATCGCGCTGCGATCCGATGTTGCGCCAGAAGCTGTAGCCCTGTCCCAGCGAATGCAGCACGCCGCAGCGCACGTTTTCCCGCACCGTCATCTTGGCAAAGATGTTCGATACCTGGAACGAGCGCGACAGCCCGCGGCGGTTGATCAGGAAGGGTTTCATCCCGCCGATCTCTTCGCCGTTCAGCCGGACCGAGCCGGAGGAGGGCGCGAAGAGCCCCGAGACAAGGTTGAAGAGCGTCGACTTGCCCGCCCCGTTGGGCCCGATCACCGCGTGGCGTTCGCCGCGCGGGATCGTCAGGTTCACCCCGTTGATGATCTGCGCCGGGCCGAAGCTCTTGCGCAGGTCGGTGATCTCGAGCGCGTTGGTCATGCCGGGTCCTCCTCGCGGCTCAGCCGGCGCAGGATCGCCACGCCCGCCGCGAAGGGCACGACGATGAGGACCCAGGTCAGCGGGTTGGTGAAGGTGAGATGCAGGCCGAAGGGTTCGAAGACCTCGCCATAGCCGTTCGACCAGCGGGTCGAGACCTCGACCAGCACGATCAGCCCGGCAAGCGCCAGCCCGATGCCCGCCGCCTGACCGCCCCAGCGTTTCAGCACCGTACCGGTTTCGCCATGCCGGGCCGTATGGGCCAGGCCGAAGACGATGCCCGCCAGCCCGCCGGGGGCGAACATGACGATCGAGATGAAGAGCACGCCGAGGTAGAGCAGCCAGGCCTCGGTGTAATCCGACAGCATGGACTGCATGAAGGTCAGCAGCACCGCGCCCAGAACCGGGCCGACGAAATAGCCGATGCCACCCACGTAGGCCATGATCAGCACGAAGCCCGACGGGATGAGCGAGACGGCCTCGGGGGTGAAGATCTCGTAGTTCACCGCGGACATGCCGCCTGCCATCCCGGCAAAGGCCCCCGCCGCGATGAAGACGAGGTAGCGCACGCGGGTCGGATCGTAGCCGATGAACTGCACCCGCTGCGGGTTGTCGCGCGTCGCCTCCGACAGCTTGCCGAGCGGCGTGCGGGTGAAGGCATACATGCCCAGAAGCCCCGCCACGACCCAGAAGGCCATGAACCAATAGACGTCCTCCACCGGGCCCATGGACAGGCCGAAGAGTTGCGGCCCGTTCATCCGGTCGCCCGAGACGCCCATTTCCCCGCCGAAGAAGGACAGGAACATGAAGCCCGCCGCCGCGATCAGCTCGGCCACGCCGAGGGAGATCATGGCGAAGGGGGTGCCGGCCCGGCGGCAGGAGGGCCAGCCGATGATGGCGCCCGCAAGGGCCCCGCCGGCAAAGCCCACCAGCGGCAGGCCGAAGACCGGGAAGTTGGCCCAGAACGGGCTGGTGCCCGCCTCGATGAAGGTCATGGCATGGACGGCGCAGTAGCCCCCCAGCCCGTAGTAGACCGCATGCCCGAAGGACAGCAGCCCGCAGCGCCCCAGCAGCATGTTGTAGCTGAGCGCGAAGACGATGTTGATCGCCATGACGTTCAGCAGCGAATACATGGTGCGGGACGGCCCGAGGAAGGGGATCACCACGACCAGCAGGGCAAAGAGCAGGATCGGCAGGATGCGGCCATAGAACTTGGCCGAGGCCGAGGGCGCGAGATCCGCGTAGTCTTGGGTCATGTCGGTCACAGTTCACGTTCTCCCATCAGGCCGCGCGGGCGGATGAAGAGGATCAGGACGAGCAGCAGGTAGGGCAGCATCGGCGCCAGCTGCGCGATGGTGATGCGGCCGACCTCGGTCGCCGACGACAGGCCGATCCAGCCGAAGAGATCGGCAAAGCTCGCATCCACCGACACGGCAAAGGTCTGCAGCAGCCCCAGCAGGATCGAGGCGACAAAGGCGCCCTCGAGGCTGCCCATGCCGCCGATCACCACGACCACGAAGACAATCGGCCCCATGTAGGCGGCCATGAACGGGTCGGTGACGAGGTAGTTGCCGCCGATCACCCCGGCGAGGCCCGCAAGGGCGCAGCCCACGCCGAAGACGGTCATGAAGATCATCGGCACGTTATGGCCAAGGTGGCCGACCATGTGCGGATGGGTCAGCGCCGCCTGGATGATCAGGCCCGCGCGGGTCTTCTTCAGCAGCACCCAGAGTGCCACCAGCATCGCCACGGCGACAAGCAGCATGAAGATCCGGTAGGCCGGATATTGCGCGCCGTAGAGGGTGAAGAGCGGGAAATCGAGCGCCTCGGGCACCCGGTAGTCCACGGCGTTGCGCCCGTAGACGATCTTGATCACCTCGTCGATCAGGTAGGCGAGGCCGAAGGTGAAGAGCAGTTCCGCCACGTGGCCATTGGCGTGGACGCGGCGCAGGCCCCATTTCTCCACCCCCGCGCCGACAAGGCCCACGAGGATCGGGGCAAAGATCAGCGCGAACCAGTAGCTGGTCGCATCGGTGACGGTATAGGCGAAATAGGCGCCGAGCATGTAGAAGCTGGCGTGGGCGAAGTTCAGCACGCCCATCATCGAGAAGATGAGCGTCAGCCCCGATGACAGCATGAAGAGCAACAGGCCGTAAATCACCCCGTTCAGGAGCGAGAATACGATCGTTTCCATGGTTCCCTCTCTGGATCGCGGGGGCGCCGCGCCCGGCACGGCGCCCCTGTTTCAACTGCGGGCGACGGGCCCCGTCACATCTTGGGGCGGGTCATCTGGCAGGTGGTTTCCATCGAGGTCGCGGCGGCGGGGATGTGGTCCTTGTCCTCGGCCATCCATCCCAGCGGCAGCCCTTCCACCCCGCGCGGCGGGTTGGCGGAGAAGGTGCCGACAAAGAGATCCTGCAGGATCTGGTGGTTGTCGGCCCGCATGGTCAGATGCCCGTAGGCGCCGTCCATCTCCATGCCTTCCATGGCATAGGCGACCTTGGTCGGATCGTTGGACCCCGCCTTCTCGGCGGCGGCGTCAAGGAAGTGCATCACGTTGAACACGCGGTGATAGTAGTAGCTGTTCTCGGGATACTTCTCTTCGAACTTGGCGATCCGCTCCTGCTGTTCGGGGGAGGAGGGGTAGTTCACCACCACTTCCGACACCTGCCGCACCTTGCCCACGGCCGCCTCGCCCATGGCGGTGGCCGCCCCGGTGGAGCCGCCGTAGTAGGTCAGGATCGGCTTGTCCCAGCCCGCGTCAATGGCCGCCTTCACCAGCAGCACCATGTCGGAGCCCCAGTTGCCGGTGATGATCGCGTCCGCGCCGGAGTTGATGATCTTCTGCACGTAGGGGGTGAAGTCCTTCACCTTGGCCAGCGGGTGCAGTTCGTTGCCGACGATTTTCACCTCGGGGGCCTTCACCTCCAGCATCCGCACGGCGGCGGCGGCCACGGCCTTGCCGAAGGAATAGTCCTGCCCGATCAGATAGACCGACTTGATGTCGGGATGCCCGGCGACCCAGTCGGTGACCGCCTCCATCTTCATGTCGGCGTCGGAATCGAAGCGGAAGTGCCAGAAGCTGCACTTCTCGTTGGTGAAGGCCGGATCGACAGCGGCGTAGTTCAGGAACAGCACTTCCTCGCCGGGATTGCGCTTGTTGTGTTTCTCGATGGCGTCGATCAGCGCCGAGGCCACGGACGAGCCGTTGCCCTGCACCACGTAGCGGATGCCCTGGTCGATCGCCTTCTGCAGCTGCACGAGGCTTTCCTTGGGGTTCACCTTGTTGTCGAAGCCGACGACCTCGACCTGCGACCCGTTCACGCCGCCCTCGGCGTTCAGTTCCTCGGCCGCGAACATGAAGTGCTTCAGCCCGGATTCGCCCGAGGGGCCCATGGGGCCGGACAGCGGGTCGATGAAGGCGATTTTCAGGGTGTCTGCCGATGCGCCAAGGGCGACAAAGGACATGGCCGCCGCGAGAGCGGCGGATGCGATGAGTTTCATGATTTTCCTCCCGTTTGGAGAGAGCCCTCCCAAGCCCTCTCACTGCGCCCGATGAAAAGCCGGGCAGGGCGGCTTGTCAAGAAATCTGTGAAATTCTATTCTGCATTGCGAACAATGGCCGTTCGGGAGGAACGGAATGCCGGAGGAGGCAGAGACGAGGGGGCGCGCCGACCCGGCACCCGCAGCCCGGTATGGCGCCGTTTTTCCAAGGAACCCGCAAGGTGTCGCCCCTTCTGGCGCGACGGCAGGAGGGGCCGGGGAGGCATGGCGGATCACGGACGAATCGCCGCGGCGGGGGGGCCATGCCGGGGCCACGGGGCGAGACGCGAACCGGACGGGCCGCTAGGCTGGCCGGATCGGACAGAGGATTGAGACGGGAGAGAGTTGAGGCATGGTGACACGGCAGGAATTGCGCGGGCTGGTGGGGCAGGAGGTGGGAACCTCGCGCTGGTTCACCATGGATCAGGAGCGGATCGACCAATTCGCCGAGGTGACCGAGGATCACCAGTACATCCACATCGACCCGGCGCGGGCGAAGGACACGCCGTTTGGCACCACGATTGCCCACGGTTTCCTGACGCTGTCGATGCTGTCGGCGATGGTGATCGACGGCGGGCCGAAGCTGGAGGGCGTCACCATGGGGGTGAACTACGGGTTTGACCGGCTGCGCTTCATCTCGCCGGTGCCGTCGGGTGCGCGGGTCCGGGGCGTCTTCGTCCTGAAGGCGGTCGAAGACAAGAGCCCGACAGAAATCCAGACAACCTATACCGTCACGGTCGAGATCGAGGGGCAGGCCAAGCCCGCCCTCGTCGCCGACTGGCTGGGCCGGAGGCACTTCGCAGAGGCCACGTGACGGCGGGGGTCGGCGAGAGGAGCGCCGGCCCGACGGCCCGCCACACCACGGGCCAGACCACATTTCAGGGAGGAACCCACCATGCGCGATGCAGTCATCGTCTCGACCGCCCGCACCCCGATCGGCAAGGCCTTTCGCGGTGCATTCAACGCCACACAGGCGCAGGAGCTCATCGGCCACGCCGTGCGCCACGCCGTCGACCGCGCCGGGCTAGAGGGCGGTGAGGTGCAGGATTGCCTGATCGGCTGCGCGATCCAGCAGGGCTCCACCGGGGGCAATATCGGCCGTCAGGCGGTGATCCGCGCGGGCCTGCCCACCTCGGTCGCGGGCATGTCGATGGACCGGCAGTGCGCCTCGGGCATGATGGCCATTGCCACTGCGGCCAAGCAGGTGGTGCAGGACGGGATGGACGTGGTGATCGGCGGCGGGGTCGAATCGATCTCGCTGGTGCAGAACCAGAAGATGCGCACCGACCACCTCCGCGACCCGTGGATCACCGACCATGTGCCCGCGCTCTACATGTCGATGCTGGAAACCGCCGAGGTGGTGGCCGAACGCTATGGCGTCAGCCGCGAGGATCAGGACGCCTATTCGCTTCGCTCGCAGCAGCGCACCGCCGCCGCGCAGCAGGCGGGCCGGTTCGATGACGAGATCGTGCCGCTGACCAGCACCATGGCCGTCATGGACAAGGAGACGAAGGAGGTTTCCTACAAGGAGGTCACGCTGGCGCAGGACGAGGGCAACCGTCCCTCCACCACGCTGGAGGGGCTGCAATCGCTCGCCCCCGTCTTCAAGGACGGGCAGGTGGTGAAGGAGGGCAAGTTCATCACCGCGGGCAATGCCTCGCAGCTTTCCGACGGAGCCTCGGCCTCGGTCCTGATGGAGGCGAAGCTGGCCGAGAAGCGCGGGCTGCAGCCGCTGGGTCGCTACGTGGGCGTCATGGCCGCGGGTCTCGATCCCGACGAGATGGGCATCGGCCCGATCCATGCCGTGCCCAAGCTGCTGGCGGCCCATGGCCTCAAGATGGACGACATCGGCCTGTGGGAGCTGAACGAGGCCTTCGCCTGTCAGGTGCTGCAATCGGCCCGTGTCCTCGGCATCCCGGACGAGATCCTGAACGTGAACGGCGGCGCGATCTCGGTCGGGCATCCCTATGGCATGTCCGGCGCGCGGATGGTCGGCCACGCGCTGATCGAGGGCAAGCGGCGCGGCGCGCGCTACGTGGTCTGCACCATGTGCGTCGGTGGCGGCATGGGCGCGGCGGGCCTCTTCGAGGTGCTCTGATGGTCGCGCTGACGGTCGTGCGGCACGGGCAGGCCTCCTTCGGGGCGGCTGACTACGACGTGCTGTCGGAGAAGGGGCATGCGCAGGCCTATGCCCTCGGGCAGGCGCTGAAGGCGCAGGGCCTGCGGCCCGATCGTTTCGTCACCGGCACCCTGCGCCGCCAGAAGGAGACCATGGCGGGGCTGCTGGAGGGGCTGGGGCTGACGGCGGAGATCGAGGAACACCCGGGCCTCGACGAATACGACTTCGCCGCCCTGCTAGCGGCGCGGTTTCGCGACGGCGGTGCGCCCGAGGGGATGATGCAGGACGCCAAGACCCACTTCCGCACCCTGCGGGCCGTGGTGGGCGAATGGCAGCAGGGCGCGGTGGCGGACCCGCCCGAGACATGGGCTGCCTTCACCGCGCGGGTCGAGGCGGCGCGCGCCCACATGGCGCGGGACGGCGCGCAGAGCGTGCTGGCCGTCTCCTCCGGCGGGGCGATCGGACAGCTGGCGGCGGCGGCGCTTGGCGCGCCGGGGGCGGCGCAGCTGGCCCTGCAATTGCAGATGAAGAACTGCGCCGTGACGCGCCTGCTGGTGACACCACGCCAGACATGGCTGACCGGCTTCAACGAGACGCCGCATATCGACGCTGCCACCGAGGCGGCGTTCCTGAGCTACAGCTAGGGAGGGCTGGAACATGCAGGACAGCGCAACGCTGGACACCGGGGCGGTCGCCCGTTGGCTGACGGACCATGTGGAGGGCTTCGAAGGCCCGCTGGAGGCAGAGAAATTCGCAGGCGGCCAGTCGAACCCGACCTATCGCCTGAAGACCCCGCGCGCCTCATACGTGCTGCGCCGCAAGCCGCCGGGCAAGCTCCTGAAATCGGCCCATGCGGTCGACCGGGAGTACCGGGTGCAGAAGGCATTGGCCGGGACCGCGGTGCCGGTGGCGCGGATGCATGCGCTCTGCGAGGACGAGAGCGTGATCGGCTCGGCCTTCTACGTGATGGAGGAGGTCCGCGGCCGCAACATCGGCCTGCCGACGATGCCCGACGTGGCCTTCGACCAGCGGCGCCAGATCAACGCCGAGATGGCCCGCGTGCTGGCCGCGATCCACGGGGTCGACCTGCAGGCCACGGGGTTGTCAGACTACGGGCCCGAGGGGAACTACTACCGCCGCCAGATCGACCGCTGGACCAAGCAGTACCGCGCGACCGAGACGGAAGTGATCCCCGAGATGGAAGAGCTGATCCCGTGGCTCGACGCCAATATCCCCGCCGATGACGGGCAGCGGACGCTGGTGCACGGGGACTACCGGATCGACAACATGCTCTTCGACGCCGAGGCGCCGCGCTGCCTTGCGGTGCTGGACTGGGAGCTGTCCACCACCGGCCATCCCTATGCGGATGTGGCCGCCGTGATCATGCAATGGCAGATGCCCGAGACGAACCGAGGCCTTCAGGGCCTCGACCGCAGGGCACTGGGCGTGATGGAAGATGAAGACTTCCTCGCGGCCTACTGCGCAGAGGCCGGCATTTCGCAGATTGAAAGGTTCGGGTTCTACCTCGCCTTCACCTTCTTCCGGATGGCCGGTATCATCCAGGGCGTCAAGAAACGCGCGCTGGACGGAAACGCCTCGAACCCTGCGCTCGCGGCGAAGGTGGCCCGGACGGTGCCCGATTTCGCGCGGGGGGGGATCCGGGCCGCCCACAGTGTTTGACCCCCGAGGAGACAGAATGAGCGAATTGGAACTGGACCCGGCGCTGGTGGAGGACCCCTATCCCTTCCAGCGGCACATGGGATTCAAGCTGGTGGCGTGGAAGGAGGGCTATTCGCGCTTCGAACTGCCCTGGGACGACTATCTGGGGAACCGCTACGGCATCCTGCACGGCGGCATTCACGGCGTGCTCTGCGACACGGTGATGGGCTTTGCGGGCTGCTACACCGGCGATCCGGAGCGCAAGCAGCTGGCCATGACCCTGTCGCTGAACGTGAACTTCATCGGGCAGCTGCAGGGCAAGGTGATCATCGCGGAAGGCTTCCGCATCGGCGGCGGGCGCAAGACCTTCTTTGCCGAGGCCAAGGTCCGCGATGATCTGGGCAACCTGCTGGCCACCGGCTCCGGGGCCTTCCGGATGCGCAGCTGAACGGCTGTCGACGGGTGATCGAGAGGGGCGCGGCCTGCCAAGGTCCGCGCCCTTTTTCCTGCGCGGGGCCTAGAACAGCGCCTCGGCGCGGAAGGCCTCGGGGACGGCATCGACGCCTTCCAGCACGAGGTCGGCCATGACCTGCGCCACCTTGGGCGCCATGCCGAAGCCGATCTTGAAGCCGCCGTTGGCGATGTAATGCCCGGGCCGCCCCGGCCATGTCCCCAGCACCGGCGCACGGGTCTTGGCCCGGGGTCGCAGCCCGGCCCAGCGGTCGATCACCGGGGCGCCGCGCAGGGCGGGCACCACCTCGCGCGCGCGGGCCACCACGTCGTCGAGCAACTCATCGGTTCCAAACGGGTCCGTATACTCTCGCTCGCTGGTGGAGCCGATGGCAACGGTGCCGTCCTCGTGCGGCACCACGTGCACCCCGCCCGCATAGATCTGCGGCATGTCATGGGCGTCATGGGCCAGCAGCGCCGCCTGTCCCTTCACCCCGTTGCCGAGAGACTTGCCGCTGTCCTCGCTCAGCGACTGGAGCCCGGCCACGCCGGTGGCCCAGATCACCGCACCCCGGTTCGGCCCCTCGCTTTCGACCCGGCCGCCCTTGGCGCGGATCGCGGCGACGAGGGCATCGCAGGCCATGCGCGGATGCATCCGCGCGGTCAGCGTGTCGTGGATCACCTGCCCCGTGGGGCTCAGGGGCGCCCAGTCGCTCTGCGCCGGGATCGGCAGCACGCGCCAGTCCGCCAGCCCGTGCCACAGCGTCCGGGCCGAGGCCGCCCGCTCCTGCGCCAGCGTCAGGGCCTTCTCGTCCGCCAGCGGCTGGATGCGCCCCAGCCGCTTGTAGCCCGGCGAGCGGCCGGAAACGTCCTCGACCTCTTCCCAGAATGGTTCGGCCAGGATCAGGCTTTCGAACTGGAACTGCTTCTTCTCGTTCCACTGGTCGGGCACATGGGGCGCCAGCGCGCCCACCAGCCCGCCCGAGGCCCCGGCGCCCGGCCCGAAGGGGTCGATCACCGTGACCGAGGCCCCGGCCTTGAGGCAGGCCCATGCACAGCTGAGCCCGAAGATGCCCGCGCCGCGTACCGTGACCTCTGTCCTTGCCATCGCCCTGATCCCTCGTATCCTTGCGCCGCCATCCATAAGGGAACACGACATGCAGGACCAGACGCCCGAGCGTCGCGGCGGGGTTGCCGATCTCGACTGGCGCGAGGGGGAGATCCCGGTCTCGCGGCTTTTCGACGATCCCTATTTCAGCCTCGAGAACGGGCTGGCCGAGACGGCCTATGTCTTCCTTGCGGGCAATGACCTGCCGGCGCGGTTCCGGGACGGCTTTCACGTGGCCGAGCTGGGCTTCGGCACCGGTCTGAACCTGCTCGCGGCGCTGCGGCTCTGGCGTGAGACGGGGCAGGCCGGGCGGCTGCACTTCACCACCTTCGAGGCCTATCCGATGACCGCCGGGGAGATGCGCCGCGCCCATGCGGCCTTCCCGGAGATCACGGCCCTGTCGGACGAACTGGCCCCCGTCTGGGGGCAAGAGGCCTTCGACCTGCCCGATCTCTCCTTCCGCATGATCCGTGGCGACGCGCGCGAGACGCTGCCCGCGTGGCAGGCCCGCGCGGATGCCTGGTTCCTCGACGGATTCGCGCCCGCGAAGAACCCCGAGCTCTGGGAGGAGGGCCTCATGGCGCAGGTCGGCGCCCATACCGTGCCGGGCGGCACGGCGGCGACCTACACGGCTGCAGGTTTCGTCAGGCGGGGCTTGCAGGCGGCAGGGTTTGACGTTGTCCGCGCGCCGGGATACGGGCGGAAACGGCACATGACCCGTGCCGTCTTACCGGACCCCTCCCATGGCTGAACAGAACACGCGACTCGGCATCCTGCTGATGATCCTGACGACCTTCGTCTTCTCGGTGCAGGACGCAGTCTCGCGCCATCTGGGGGACAACTACCCGGTCGAGATGATCGTGATGATCCGCTACTGGTTCTTCGGCGTCTTCGTCATGGTGCTGGCGACCCGGCAGGCGGGAGGGCTGCGCAAGGCGGCCAAGACGGGCTACCCGCTGCTTCAGGTCCTGCGCGGCACGCTTCTCGTCCTCGAAATCGGCGTCATGGTGGTGGCCTTCACCCTGCTGGGGCTGGTGGAAACCCATGCCGTCTTCGTCTGCTATCCGCTGCTGGTGGCGGCGCTCTCGGGCCCGGTTCTGGGCGAGCGCGTGGGCTGGCGGCGCTGGCTGGCGATCGGCGTCGGCTTCCTCGGCGTGCTGATCGTGCTGGAGCCGGGCTTTGGCGTCTTCAGCGTGAAGAGCCTCGTGCCGCTGGCGGCCGCGCTGATGTTCGCGGTCTACGGCCTGCTGACGCGCTATGTGTCGCGGCGCGATACCTCGGCCACCTCCTTCTTCTGGACCGGTGTCACCGGGGCCGTCATCTCCAGCGTCTGGGGCATCTGGTACTGGACGCCCATGACGGGCGGGGACTGGATCTGGATGGGGCTGCTCTGCATGTCGGGCGCGCTTGGCCACTACCTGCTGATCCGGGTCTACGAACTGGCCGAGGCCTCTGCCGTGCAGCCCTTCGCCTACTTCCAGCTCGGCTTTGCCTCGGTCATCGGGATGATCGTCTTCGGCGAGGTGGTGCGCCTGAACGTGGCCATCGGCGCGGCGGTCATCGTGGGCGCGGGCCTATTCACCTTTTGGCGCGAACGGCGGGCCCAGCAACAGGCTTGAGCCTTTCAGCTCCTTCGTGAAGGGCTGGGGCAGGGGGGCCTTGCCCAGTCGGGCGCGGTAGACCGGCAGGCTTTCCGCCACCCGCATCACGTAGTTGCGCGTCTCGCGGTAGGGGATCAGCTCGACCCAGTCGACAACGTCCACATCCGGATCGCGCGGATCGCCGAAGTCGTTGATCCACTGCTCGGGCCGCCCGGGCCCGGCGTTGTAGCCCGCCGCCACCAGCAGCACGTTGCCATCGAAGCGATCCGCCAGATCGGCAAGGTAGGCGGTGCCGAGCCGCGTGTTGTAGGTCCAGTCGCTGAGGACGGCGGCGGCGTCATGGGGCCCCTCGAAGCCGCGGGCCACCAGCCGCGCCGTGGCGGGCATCAGCTGCATCAGCCCCTGCGCACCGGCGTGGCTGCTGACGGTGGGGTCGAACTCGCTCTCGCGCCGGGCAATGGCGAGCGCCATCTCGGGCGGGACGGGCATCCGCATCGCGGCCAGCGGGTGCAGCGCGAAGTAGAAGCGCGGCAGCACGATATCGCGCTGTGCGGCGGCCTTGCCCAGCATGATCTGGAGGTGCGGCGTGCCCTCGTCCTCCAGCAGGCGGCCAAGCCGCCCCAGCCCGGTCCGGTCGAGGTGATCGGCGAGGTTCACGAGGAATCTCTCGCCGTCGTAGCCCTGACCGGCGGCCAGCAGCAGCATCCCCGCCTCGATCTGGTCGGAGCCCGCGAAATCCGCCTCGTGCCAGTCGCCGAAATCCTCGTCTCCCGCGAGGTCGGGATCGGGCGGCAGCCCGGCCTTCTCGGCCGCCAGCAGCCCGTAGTAGGTCGTCTGGTAACCGCCGCCCTCGGTATAGGCGGCCATCGCCTCGCCACTGCGGCCCATGGCCTCTTGCGCGCGGCCGATCCAGTACCACGCCCGGCCCAGCGAGATCGGCGTCTCGACCCCGTCGCGCAGGCGCTCGAAATGCATCAGGGCGCGTTTCGGATCGTCCAGCCACCGCAGCGCGATGAAGCCCGACAGGAATTCGAGGTCGGCAAAGGCCGCACCGCCGGTCAGCTGGTTCTGAGAGGCCAGCCGATAGGCGAGGGTCACGTCGCCTTCATAAAGCTTCTCGCGCACGTAGTAGCGTCGCCGGGCGGCCCAGTTCTCTGCCAGCCCCAGCCCGCCGGGAATCGCAGAGCGTTCCAGCATCAGCGCGATCGCCTCGTCCTCGCGGCCCTTGCGGACCCGCCAGTCGAAGCGTTCGAAAGCCAACCCGGCATCCTGTTGCAGGGCCTCGGGCAGCGCGTCGATCAGCGTGTCCACGTTGCCGGCGTCCTCGCGCAGGCCGCGGCGGGCGAGTGCCAGCTTCCAGCGCGCCTCGCTCACCAGCGGGACCATGCGGTTCGCGTCCTCGGTCCAGCCCTCCCAGAGCGCCCGGTCGAGGCGCGCCTCGTGGTGCGGTTTCAGCAGGTCGGCGTGGGTGGTGAGGAAGGCGTAATGTTCGTCCTGTGTCAGCGACATGCTGCGCCATGCCAGCACGAGGCTTGCCTCGGCCTCGCCCTGCTGGCCGTTCGCGGTGAGTGCGGCTGCGCGCAGCAAAACGCCGGTGCCGGTCTGGGCAGGGGTGTCGCCGAAGAAGGCGAGGATCTGATCGGGGCCCGCGCCCTGCAACTGGTCCTCGTGCCGCCGCCGCAGGTAGTCGAGCCCGGGCCAGTCCGGGTGCGCGTCGAGGAAGCGGAGCGTGTCGGCAAGCGATCCTGCGCCGCTGCGCAGCCGGGTCCACTCGATGATCTCTGCCGCCACCGGGCCGTCGCGCAGGGCCAGCAGCCGGGCGCGCTCCCAGTCGCCGCGCCCGGCAGCATGGAGCGCCGAGGACAGCGGCCGCGGCGGCTTGCGCGCCAAGTCCTCGGGGGATGGCGGGGCCGGTGTCTCCTCGGGCTGCTCCTCGGCCTCAGCGCTCGGCACCTCGATCTGCTGCGCCAGACCGGGGGCGGCAGGGCCAAGAGCGGCCAGAAGCACCAGAATGCGGTAGCGCCGGTGCAAGATCACTTGCAATTCCCCTAATGAAAACGGATAGACACGCGGGAAGATAACCCGGCGCCTTTCCCTCTCAACTCACATTCGCGGCAGAGGCGCCTTTTCGCATGGGTTCGCCTGCACATTCAGCGTCGCAGGCCCGCCCGCCACGTAGAAAGGAGCGTGTCATGTTCAAGGGGTCCATTCCTGCCCTGGTCACGCCGTTCAAGAACGGCGAGCTGGATCTGGAGACGCTCAAGAAGCTGGTCGACTGGCATGTGGAGCAGGGCTCCAACGGCCTCGTCCCCGTGGGGACCACGGGCGAGAGCCCCACGTTGAGCCACCGCGAGCACGAAACCGTCATCGAGGAAGTGGTGAAGGCCGCCGCTGGCCGTATCCCGGTGATCGCGGGCGCGGGTTCGAACAACACCAAGGAAGGCATCCGCCTGATCCAGCATGCCGAATCGGTGGGTGCCGACGCGGCGCTGGTGGTGACGCCCTACTACAACAAGCCGACGCAGCGCGGCCTGATCGAGCATTTCCGCGTTCTGCATGACTGCTGCACCCTGCCGATCGTGATCTACAACATCCCCGGCCGCTCGGTCATCGACATGACCCCCGCGACCATGGGTGAACTGGCCAAGCTGCCCCGGATCATCGGCGTCAAGGACGCCACCGGCAAGCTGGAGCGCGTGAGCCAGCAGCGCATGGCCTGCGGCCCCGAGTTCATGCAGCTCTCCGGCGAGGATGCGACCGCGCTCGGCTTCAACGCCCATGGTGGCGTCGGCTGCATCTCGGTCACCGCGAACGTGGCGCCGAAGCTCTGCGCCGAGTTCCAGGCCGCGACGCTGGCGGGCGACTACGCGCTCGCGCTCGACTACCAGGATCGCCTGATGCCGCTGCACGAGGCGATCTTCATCGAGCCCGGCCTGGCCGGCGCCAAGTTCGCCATGGCCGAACTGGGGCTCTGCTCGGACGAGGTGCGCCTGCCGCTCACCGGCCTCGAGGACAGCACCAAGACCACGATCCGCGCCGCCATGCGCCACGCGGGGCTGATCAACTGATCACCTGAAGGTTCGAAAAAGAGGAAGGCCCGGGACGACACCGTCCCGGGCCTTTTCCTTTTGCGCACTTCATCTTTCCCCAAGTACTCCCGGGGAGTCCGCGCCCCGCGCGGACGGGGGCAGGGCCCCCTCCCGGAAAATGCGCATTTTCCTGTCCGTTTCTTCGAAGAAAACGGGCAGCGCGGCGGGGTCAGTAGGGGGCTTTCGGGCTCCGGTCCTCGGAGAGCGAGCGCGTGGTCGCCGTCGTCAGCCGCTCGATCGCATCGGCGAGGTGCGCCGTCTGGATGTTATAATCGCCCTGCTCGACCCGGATGTGATGCGCTTCCAGCAGGACGGCGGCATGGCTGACGCCCGCGGGCGGCTCGAACCGGTAGGAGGCCAGTTCGATCAGGAAGCCCAGGGGATCCTTGAAGTAGATCGAATCCATGAAACCCCGGTCCTTGGGGCCGGAGTGCTTGATGCCGCGTTCGTCGAGGCGCTTGACCGTCTGGGCAAAGGTGGCCTGGCTGACGTTGAAGGCGACGTGGTGCACGCAGCCGGGATCGGTGGGCGTGCGGTCATGGACCGGGCCACGTTTCTCGTTGGTGAAGATCGTGATCAGCCGCCCGTCGCCGGGATCGAAGTAGAGATGCCCCTCGTCCGCGTTGTCGAGGTTCGGCTGGTCGAAGACGAAGGGCATCCCCAGCACGCCTTCCCAGAAGTCGATGGTGCTCTGCCGGTCGGCGCCGGTGAGGGTGATGTGATGCACCCCCTGTACCTGAAGCTTGCGCATGGCTCTCTCCCTTGTTGGCTGGGCCCTTGTTGGCTGGGAACAGGGTGCGCAGCAGGGCGGGGCGGGTCAACGGTCGAGGCGCGCAATGACTGTGCAGGGACTGTGCAGGGGCGCGGGCGGGCGCGGCGCGCGTCCAAGAATTTTCGAAAATTCTTGGCAAAATTCTTCGAAGAATTTTGGGGGCGCTGCCCCCTTGCACCGCTGCGCGGCGCAATTCCCCCGGAGTATTGGGGGAAAGAGGAAGGCCCGGGGCGCGTCTGCGTCCCGGGCCTCGTCATGTCCCGTGGTGCGGATCAGATGCCGGCGTCGATGATCGCGCGGGCGAGGATCGGCACCGTCTGGCTGTTCAGCCCGGCGATGTTCATGCGGCTGTCACCCACCATGTAGATGCCATGGTCCGCGCGCAGCTTCTCGACCATCTCGGGCGAAGTGCCGAGGCGCGAGAACATGCCGCGGTGCCGGGCAAGGAAGGCGAAACGGTCGGAGTTCGACAGCCGCGCCAGCTCGCCGGCCAGCTGCTCGCGCAGGCCCAGCATGCCGAGGCGCACCTCTTCCAGCTCTGCCATCCAGTCGGCGCGCAGCTCGGCATCGCCGAGGATGGTCGAGACGAGGCGGGCACCGTGGTCCGGCGGGAAGGAGAAGTTCTGCCGGTTCAGGAAGGCCAGCGTCTGCTGGTTCACCGCGGTCTTCGACGTGTCGTGCGAGATCGCCATCAGCACGCCGGTCCGCTCGCGGTAGATGCCGAAATTCTTCGAGCAGCTCGCCGCGACGATGGTTTCGGGCACCGAGGAGACCACCAGCCGGGTGGCGGCGGCGTCTTCTTCCAGCCCGTCGCCGAAGCCCTGGTAGGCGATGTCGATCATCGGCACTGCGCCGGTCTTCAGCAGCGTCTCGACCACGGTCTGCCACTGGTCCAGCGTCAGGTTGGCGCCGGTCGGGTTGTGGCAGCAGCCGTGCAGCAGGATGACGTCGCCCGTCTTGGCCTGGCCGAGATCCTCGATCATGCCGTCGAAGTTCACCTCGCCGGTGGCGCTGTCGAAGTAGCGGTAGGGTACGGTTTCCACGCCCATGAACTTCAGGATCGACAGGTGGTTCGGCCAGGTCGGATCGGAGACGAAGACGCGCACGTCGGGCTTGGCCAGCCGCGCCATCTGGAAGCCGTGGTGCACGGCGCCGGTGCCGCCGGGGCTGGCAGCGGCGGCGACTGTGTCGCGGGCCACCGCATCGCCCAGCACGAGCGAGATCATCGCGTCGAGGAAGGCGGGCTCACCGGCGAGGCCGGTGTAGCTCTTGGTGGTTTCCTCTTCCCAGATGCGCTTCTCCGCGGCCTTCACGGCGCGCATCACCGGGGTCACGCCCGAGGCGTTCTTGTAGACGCCGACGCCGAGGTCGATCTTGGTCTCGCGCGGGTCTTCGCGGAATTTCTGCATCAGCGCGAGGATCTTGTCCTCGGGCAGCGGTTTCAGGGCTTCGAACATCAGGCGTCTCCGGTGGCAATCGGGAGGGTGGGGAAGGCACCCCATTCGGTCCAGGACCCGTCGTAGAGCGCGTGGTCGGCCTTGCCGATCCGCTCGAGGGCGAGGCTGAGCACGGCCGCGGTGATCCCGGAGCCGCAGGAGGTGATCACGGGTTTCGTCATGTCGACCCCGGCGGTGTCGAAGATCGCGCGGATCTCCTCGGGGGATTTCATCGTGCCCTCGGCGGTCAGGAGCGTGCCGAAGGGCACGTTCCGCGCACCGGGGATATGGCCCGAGCGCAGGCCGGGGCGCGGCTCGGGCGTGGCGCCCGAGAAACGGTCGGCGGCGCGGGCGTCGACGATGACGTAGTCGCCCAGCTTGGCGGCGGAGGAGACCTGTGTCACGTCCTTCACCATCTGGTTCTGGCGCCGCACCGTCATGTGGCGGTCGCGGATCACCGGCGGCATGTCCTCCACCGGGCGGCCCTCGGCCTGCCACTTGGGGAAGCCGCCGTCCAGCACGGCCACGTCGAACTGCCCCATCAGGCGGAACAGCCACCAGACGCGCGGGGCCGAGAAGATGCCGGTGCTGTCATAGACCACGACCTGATGGCCGTCGCCGACGCCCATGGCACGCAGGCGCGACATGAACTTCTCCACCGGCGGGGCCATGTGGGGCAGGTCCGAGCGCAGGTCGCTGATCTCGTCGATGTCGAAGAAGCGCGCGCCCGGGATGTGGGCGGCGTCGAACTCGGCCTTGGGATCCCGGTCGGAGCCGGGCATGAACCAGCTTGCGTCCAGGATCCGCAGGTCCGGATCCTTCAGGTGAGCGGCCAGCCACTCGGTCGAAACAAGCGTCTTCGGATCATCCACGGCGTCGTCCCCCTCATACGAAAAACGAGGGTATAGCTAGCGCCGCTGCGCCGCGGAGGCAAGCGAGGGCTGGCGGAAACCCTAGTGGTTTTCGCGCAGCAGGCGCTGTTTCTGCCGGTTCCAGTCCCGCGCGGCCTCGGTTGCGCGCTTGTCGTGGGTCTTCTTGCCCTTGGCGATGCCGATCTTCACCTTCACCATCCCGCGGTGGTTGAAGTACATCACCAGCGGCACCAGCGTCATGCCCTTGCGCCCGGTGTCCTGCCACAGGCGGGACAGTTCGCGCTTGGAGACCAGCAGCTTGCGGCGGCGGCGCTCCTCGTGGCCGAACATGGCCTGCTCGTAGGGCGCGATGTAGCTGTTCACCAGCCAGAGCTCGCCTTCCTCCACCGCGGCATAGCTTTCCGCGATGTTGGATTGCCCGGTACGCAGGGATTTCACCTCGGACCCGGTCAGCACGATGCCGCACTCGAGGTCTTCCTCGATGGCATAATCGTAGCGGGCGCGCCGGTTCTCGGCGATCACCTTGTAATTCGGGTCTGTCGGTTTCTTGGCCATGGTCGCGCTCCTCTACACCAAGCCGCGCGGGCCGTCCATGTTCCCGGCATGACGCAGCGTTGGTGAAGGGCCCTATATTGGGTCGCCTGCCCCCGCGCGCTAGGGTTTGCCGGGAGAAGGAGTACCCCATGACAGAGATGATGCAACGAATCGCGCTGGCGAGCCGCCCGGCGGGCGAGCCCACGGCCGAGAATTTCCGCCTCGAGAAGAGCGCCCTGCCGCAGCCCGGCCCGGGCGAGGTGCAGGTGCGCTGCCACTACATGTCGCTCGACCCCTACATGCGCGGCCGCATGAGCGACGCGGAAAGCTATGCCGAGCCGGTGGCCATCGGCGAGACCATGACCGCCGGTGCCGTGGGCGAGGTGATTGCCTCGAACCACCCCGGCTTCGCGCCGGGCGATTTCGCCCTCGGCATGTTCGGCTGGGCCAGCCACGGCGTCCAGCCCGGCGACCAGCTGCGCAAGGTCGATCCGCAGGCTGCGCCGATCTCCACCGCGCTCGGCGTGCTGGGGATGCCCGGCCTCACCGGCTGGTCCGGCCTCAGGGCCTATGGCAAGCCGCAGGCGGGCGAGACGCTGGTGGTCGCGGCGGCGACGGGGCCGGTGGGCTCGATGGTGGGCCAGCTCGCCCGGCTCGCGGGCTGCCGGGTCGTCGGCGTCGCGGGCGGGGCCGAGAAGTGCCGCATCGCGACCGAGACCTTCGGTTTCGACGCCTGCATCGACCACCGTGGCAAGGACGCCCGTGCGATGCGCGAAGCCCTGGCCGAGGTCTGCCCCGAAGGGATCGACATCTACTTCGAGAACGTGGGCGGCGCGGTGCTGGGCGGCGTGCTGCCGCTGATGAACCTGCACGGGCGGATCATCGTCTGCGGCATGATCGCCTGGTACAACGGCGCCGAGGACGACCCGACCGCCCAGATGCCTCTTGCCGCGCTATGGCGCCGCACGCTGGTCAAGCGCCTGCAGATCAACGGTCTGCTGGTGGGCGATCACTTCCACCTCTTCCCCGACTTCGCCAAGGAGGTCGCCCCCCTCGTCGCCTCCGGCGAGATCGCCTACCTCGAGGATGTGGCCGAGGGGCTGGAAAACGCGCCCGCGACCTTCATCAAGCTCCTCAAGGGCGGCAACACCGGCAAGCAGGTGGTCAAGCTCATCTGACGCGAAAGGGCCCCGGCACTGCCGGAGCCCTTCATCCACTGTTCCGAAATATCCCGGGGGGTGCGGGGGGCTGGCCCCCCGCCAGCCTGCGTCTTGCGCTCAGGCCGCCCGTTCAGGCCGCCATCACCCGCGACAGGTGATAATCCGTATCCCCCAGCTGCGCGTCGATCATGACGATCCGCTTGGCGTAATGCGCGCCGGGATATTCCCAGGTCATCGCGATGCCGCCATGCATCTGGATCGCTTCCTCGGCCACCAGCCGGCCTGCGCGGCCGATCAGGTTCTTCGCCATCGAGGCATAGCGCCCCGCATCGGGCCCGCCCAGTTCCGCCGCCGCCTTGATGGTGATCGAGCGCGCCTGCTCGATCTCCGTCAGCATGTCCACCGCACGGTGCTGCAGCGCCTGGAAGGAGCCGATCGTGCGGCCGAACTGCTTGCGCTGCCCGAGGTAGTCCACGGTCATCCGGTGCAGCACGTCCATCAGCCCCACCGCCTCGGCGCAGAGCGCGACGATCCCCGCCGCCTGTGCATCTTCCAGCGCGGCGCGGGCATCGGCCAGCAGCAGCCTGCCCGGCGTGGCGTCCAGCACCACCTCGGCCGCGCCGCCGCCGTCGATCATGCCGTAGCCGGTGACCGAGGCCTCCGCCGCCGTCACCTCGAAGAGCGCAATCTGCCCGTCGAGCCTTGCCGCCACCAGCAGCCGGTCGGCGGCCTGCCCGCCATAGACCGCGCTCTTGCGGCCGGTGAGCGTGTAATCCTCGCCGGCCAGCGTCGCGGTGCAGGCGATCCCGTCGAGGTCGTAGGGCGCATCCAGCTCCCCCACGGCCACGGCATAGGTCACGGCGCCCGACATCAGGTCATCCGCATCGGCGCTCGCCGCGGCCAGCAGGCGCGCGCCCATGGCGGCCCCCAGCAGCGGCTCGGGGCAGAGCGCGCGGCCCATGGCCTCGAAGACCACGGTGATGTCGAAGCCGGAGCCGCCAAAGCCGCCCTGCTCCTCGGTGCCGAAGGCATAGAGCGCGCCCAGTTCCGACAGGCCGGCCCAGAGGGCGGGATCGTGGTAGGGCGCCTCGTAGGCGACCTTGGTGCGGTGCTCGAAGGGGCATTTGTCCGCGAGGAACCGGTTCAGGCTGTCCGACAGCATCTGCCGGTCTTCGGTCAGATCGAAGTTCATGTCACAGCTCCAGCATGGTCTTGGTGAGGATGTTGCGCTGGATCTCGTTCGACCCACCGTAGATCGAGGTCTTGCGCCCGTTGAAGTAGCGCGCGGCATTGTTCGCCGCCTCGACCGGCGCCAGCATCAGGTTGCCGTCGGTGATGTGACCCGGGAAGGGCGCCGACGAGGGGCCGAGCGCCCGGCGCGCCAGATCGCGCAGCTCCTGCATGATGACCGTGCCCTTGATCTTGAGGATCGAGGTCTCGGGCCCCGGCGCGCCCTGTTTCTGCGCCGTGTAGAGCATCCGCAGGTTGGTGATCTTCATCGCCTCGAGGTCGATTTCCACCTGCGCCACGCGGGCGGCGAAAAGCGGGTCCTCGATCAGCGGGCGGCCGTTGCGCGTGGTGCGGCGGGCCAGCGTCTTCACCTCCTCCAGCGCCTGCATCGAGAAGCCGACACCGGCGATGTTGGTGCGCTCGTGGGTCAGCAGGTACTTGGCGATGGTCCAGCCCTGGTTCTCCTCGCCCACGAGGTTGGTGACCGGCACGCGTACGTCGGTGAAGAAGACCTCGTTCACCTCGTGGCCGCCCTCGATCAGACGGATCGGCCGGACCTCGATGCCGGGCGTGTCGATGTCGATCAGCAGGAAGGAAATCCCCTGCTGCTGCTTCACGTCCGGGTCGGTCCGCACGAGGCAGAAGATCCGGTTGGCGTGCTGGCCCAGCGTGGTCCATGTCTTCTGACCGTTCACGACGTACTCATCGCCGTCGCGCACCGCGCGGGTCTTGAGCGAGGCAAGGTCGGAGCCCGCGCCGGGCTCGGAATAGCCCTGGCACCACCAGTCGTCACCGTTGAGGATGCGCGGCAGGTAATACTCCTGCTGTTCCTTGCTGCCGAACTTCTGCAGCACCGGCCCCAGCATGGCGAGGCCGAAGGACAGCGGGCGCGGCGCATAGGCGCGGCAGGCCTCCTCCTCGAAGATGTGGCGCTGTACCGGGCTCCAGCCGGTGCCGCCGAACTCGACAGGCCATGTGGCGGCCAGCCAGCCCTTGGCATTCAGGATCGTGTGATAGCGTTCCAGCATCTCCTTGCCCAACTCGCTGCCGTTGCGCACGGCGGTGCGGATGTCCTCGGGCATGTTGTCGGCGAAGAAGGCGCGCACCTCGTCCCGGAAGGCGATGTCCTCGGGGGAATAGCTCAGATCCATCTCAGCTCTCCTTGTTCAGATCGGCAAAGGTGGTCCCGTCCGCGGCCATCTTCCGCAGCAGGGCAGGCACCTGCCAGTAGTAGTCATCTTCCTGCGCATAATGCTCGATGCGCTCGATCAGGGTCTTGGCCCCGATGGTATCGGCATAATGCAGCGGGCCGCCACGGAACCGCGGGAAGCCGTAGCCGAAGAGGAAGACCATATCGACGTCCACGGGGCGGCGGGCGGTGCCGTCCTCGACCACGCGGGTGGCCTCGACGATCATCGCGGTCATGTAGCGGTCCACGATGTCCGCGTCGGTGAAGGGATGCTCGAGGCTGCCCTCTTCCTTGCGCACGTCGTCGATGATCCGCAGGGCGCCGGGGTTGGGCACCGGCGCGCCGGTGTCATAGAGGTAGTAGCCCTTGCCGGTCTTGCGTCCGAACCAGCCCTGTTCGCAGATCCGGTCCGCGATGGTCCCGGCATAGCGCTGCTCGGGATCGCGGGTCGCGGCCTTGCGCTTGCGCGTGGCCCAGCCGATGTCGAGGCCCGCGAGGTCGCCCACCTTGTAGGGGCCCATGGCAAAGCCGAAGTCCTCCAGCGCGTGGTCGATCTGTTCCGGCGAGGCGCCGTCGAGCACCATGTAATCCGCGACCAGACGGTAGTGGGCGAGGATGCGGTTGCCGATGAAGCCATCACAAACGCCCGCGCGCACGCCGACCTTCTTGAGCTTCTTGGCCAGCAGGAAGCCGGTGGCCGTCACATCCGCCGCGGTCTTGTCGGCCACGACGATTTCCAGCAGGCGCATGATATGGGCCGGGCTGAAGAAATGCAGGCCGATCACGTCCTGCGGGCGCGCGGTGGCCGCAGCGATCTCGTTCACGTCGAGGTAGGAGGTGTTCGAGGCGAGGATCGCCCCCGGCTTGCAGATCGTGTCGAGCTTGGTGAAGATCTCCTTCTTCACCGCCATCTCTTCGAAGACCGCCTCGATCACCATGTCGACGGGCGCGAGGTCGTCCATCTTCAGCGTCGGCAGCAGCTTGGACAGCGCCGCATCGCGTTTCTGCGCGCTCATCTTCCCGCGCGAGACCGCGCCGTCGAGGTTCTTGGTGATCGTGGCGACGCCCCGGTCGAGGCCGTCCTGCGCAACTTCGACCAGCGTCACCGCGTAACCCGCGGTCAGCAGCGCCGTCGCGATGCCGGAGCCCATGGTGCCGCCGCCGATCACGCCGATGCTCTCCAGCGGACGGGTCGGGCCCTTGGCCTCGGGGATGTTGGAGACGGCACGTTCCCCGAAGAAGGCATGGATCAGCCCGCTGCGTTGCGGGGTCTCGATGCAGTCGAAGAAGGCCTGTCGCTCGAACTTCAGGCCCGCGTCCAGCGGGCCGGTGGAGGCCGCGACCGCCTCGACGCATTTCAGGGGCGAGAAGAGGTGCGGCTGCTTGGCCTTCAGCATGGCGGCGGCGTCTTCCAGCACCTGATCGTCGGGGGTGACCTGCAGGTCGCAGGTGCGGCGGGTGGGCAGGGTGCCGGCGATCACCTCCTGCGCGGCGGCAATGGCCACGTCGCGCGGGGTGCCGGTGGTGATGCGGTCGATCGCGCCCTTTTCCAGCGCCTCCGCGGCCGAGACCTGACGGCCCGACAGGATCACCTCCAGCGCCCAGGGGATATCGGTCAGACGGGGCAGGCGCTGCGTGCCGCCCGCGCCGGGCAGGATGCCCAGCAGGACCTCGGGCAGGCCGACGCGGGCGCCTTCGATGGCCACGCGGGCATGGGACGAGAGCGCCAGTTCGAAGCCGCCGCCAAGGGCGGTGCCGTGAATCACGGCGATCACGGGCGTCGGGTTCTGTTCGATGCTGTTGAGGACGGCAGGAAGGATCGGCTCCCGCGGGGGCTTGCCGAATTCGCGGATGTCGGCGCCCGCGACAAAGGTCCGCCCGGCGCAGTAGAGGCCGATGGCCTTGGCCGTGCCGCCTGCGGTGATCTCTTTCAGCGCGGCGTCCAGCCCGGCCCTGACGGGATAGCCGGTGGCATTCACCGGCGGGTTGTCGATGCAGATCAGCGCGACGTCGCCCACGTATTCCACCGTGACGACGTTGTCGGTTGTCGCTGCCGTGTCCATGACGGACCTCTCCTCCTGATGTCTCCTCCGTGATGGCAGGCGCAGGGCATCGCCCGGCGCGCCATCGCGGGCCAAGGTAGGGGAGCAGACGGGTTCGGTCAATCTGCGGAATGATTTTTTGCACTGCGGAAGTTGACGACCCGAAACGGCCTTCCGCCCCGGGGTTAACCCGGGATGATTTCGAATTTCACCACGTCCACCATGCCGCGATCCGTGATCTTCAGCGCCGGAATCACCGGCAGCGCCACGAAGGCCAGTTGCAGGAAAGGTTCCTCCAGCACGACGCCGAGGCTCTTGGCCGCCGCGCGCAGGTCGATCAGCCGGTCGCGGACCTCCTCGAAGGGTTCAAGGCTCATCAGCCCCGCCACCGGCAGCGCCAGTTCGGCCAGCACCGTGCCGTCGCGCACCACGACGAAGCCGCCCTCGATCTCGCCCAGACGGTTCGCGGCAAGCGCCATGTCGTCGTAGTCCGCGCCCACCACGGCGATGTTGTGGTGATCGTGGCAGACGGTCGAGGCGATGGCCCCATGTTGGAGGCCAAAGCCCTTCACGAAGCCGGTGGCGATATTGCCGTTGATCCCGTGGCGTTCCACCACGGCCACGCGGATCAGGTCACGGGCGGTGTCGGGGCGCTTGTCGCCGTCCTCGATCGGGATCTCCTCGCGCAGGTGCTCGGTGATGATCTTGCCCTCCACCACGCCGATGACGTCCGTCATGGTCTGGTTCGAGGTGGCGCGGAACGAGGTCGCCGTGACCTTGGGCGCCTTGACCGAGTTGCGCCCCACGGGTGGCGCGATCTGGCGCGTGGCAAAGGCCGCATCATTCACCACCACGCCACCGGCCAGCACCATCTCGGCCCGGCAGTCCTTCAGCGAGGAGAGCGCGACGATATCCGCCCGCTTGCCCGGCGCGATCTGGCCACGGTCCTTCAGGCCAAAGGCCTCGGCGGCGGAGAGGGAGGCCGCACGATAGGCCGCCAGCACCGGCGTGCCATGGGCGATCATCCAGCGGATCATGTAATCGAGGTGGCCATGTTCGCCGATGTCCAGCGGATTGCGGTCATCGGTGCACAGGCACATGTAGGCCGAGGTGATATCGGTCAGGATCGGTTGCAGCGCCGCCATGTCCTTGGAGACCGAGCCCTCGCGCAGCAGCACCCGCATCCCCTTGCGCAGCTTCTCCAGCGCCTCTTCCGCCGTGGTCGCCTCATGCTCTGTCCGGATGCCGGCGGCGACATAGGCGTTCAGGTCCTTGCCCACCAGCTGCGGGCAGTGGCCGTCGATGTGGCCGCCGCGGAACATCTCCAGCTTGGCCATGCAGCCCGGGTCCTGGAAGATCACGCCGGGGTAGTTCATGAACTCCGCCAGCCCGATGACCTGCGGGTGATCGCGCAGCGGCGCGAGGTCCTCCGCCTCGATCCGGGCGCCCGCCGTCTCCATGTGGGAGGAGGGCACGCAGGAGGACAGGTTCACGCGGATGTCCATCACCGTCTGGGTCGCGCTGTCGAGGAAGTACTGGATGCCCTCCACCCCGATCACGTTGGCAATCTCATGCGGGTCGCAGATCGCCGTGGTGATCCCGCGCGGGCCGACGCAGCGGTCGAACTCATGCGGCGTGACGAGGGAGCTTTCGATGTGCAGATGCGTGTCGATAAAGCCGGGGACCAGCGTCAGACCGGTGACGTCGATCACCTCGACCCCGTCGTAATCGGCGCCGATGCCGACGATCGTGTCGCCGCAGATCGCCACATCGCCCTCGACGAAGGCGCCGGTGACCACATCCAGCACGCGTCCGCCGCGCAGAACCTTGTCCGCGGGCGCGTCGCCGCGACCCTGCGCGATCAGATCGGAAAGGGGCATCGTCATGGGGCGTCTCCTGTACAGCTGCGCCGCCAAGCCTCCCGCAATCCGCAGGGCCTGTCCAGCGGTGCCCGTCATCGGTGTCCTTCGGGCAGGGGGCGCAGAGAGTGGCTTCTCAGGCGCGCGGGAACGTGGCAGGTAACTGGTATATTAGTGTAAAGGAATCGCCATGAGCCTCTTCGATCTGCCGCCGATCCCCGACATTCCCGTGCTGGGCGAAGGCGAGGGCTACCCGGTGCGCCGCATCTTCTGCGTCGGGCGCAACTATGCCGCCCATGCCGCCGAGATGGGCTATGAGGTGGACCGCGAGTCGCCGTTCTATTTCACCAAGTCGCCTGCCAACATGGTGCTGACCGGCGCGGCCACGCCCTATCCCGGCGGGACCGAGGATTACCATTTCGAGATCGAACTAGCCGTCGCCATGGGCGCGGAGGTCTTCCAGTGCACCCCGGAGGAGGGCGCCGCGGCGGTCTATGGCTATTGCGCCGCGCTCGACATGACGCGCCGCGACCTGCAGATCCGTGAACGCACCAAGCTGCGCCCGTGGTCGCTGGGCAAGGATGTGGAGCAATCCGCCGTCTTCGCACCGATCACCAAGGCCGCGGACTTCACCCCCGGGGCACAGCGCATCTGGCTGGACCAGAACGGCGAGACGAAGCAGGACAGCACGCTCGACCTGCTGGTGCACAAGGTGCCCGAGATCATCGCCCACCTTTCGACCTTCTATCACCTGCGGCCCGGTGACCTGATCATGACGGGCACGCCCGAGAACGTGGGCCCCGTTCAGCCGGGCGACGTGCTGGAGGCCGGGGTTGAAGGGCTGAGCCCGATCTCGCTGACCATTACCGAGATGGCCTGAGCTTTAGCGGAACAGCCGGCCTGCGAAGATCAGGGCGAGGCCGCCGAGATAGAAGGCGGCCCCCAGCCCGAGGATGTAGAGCACCAGCCCCCCGGTGCCGACGGCGCCGGGGTTCAGGAAGTAATAGGGATAGGCGTCGCCGCCCTGTGCGCGGGCAAAGACATAGGCGACATAGCCCAGCGGATAGGCCAGCCAGATCAGGGCATGGCGCTGTCCCAGCCGCGCCTTGGGCGCGAAGATGACCCACCACAGGCCGACCGCCGCGGGCACGTAGCTGTGCAGCCCGAGGTCCGCCAATCGCCCGATCTGCCGTGGTCCGGGCTCCCCCGCCAGAAGCAGCCAGTAGACCGCGCTGACGATGCCGATCCAGAGGGTCAGCGCTATGAGCCAGCCGGGCCGGGCCCGCGCGCGGCCCAACCCGATGGCGAGGAAGGTGCCCGCCACCATGAGGTTCGTCGTGATCGTGAAGAAGCGGAGCAGCCGCCAGCCGACCTGAAGCGGGCCGAGGTGCGGATTGTCGAGCGAGGTGTCGATGAACTCCCCGGCCAGCGACAGGGCGGCGAGGCATCCGATGAGGGCGGCGCTGAGGCGGGCAAGACGGGTCATCGGACCCACGTCGCAGGTCGCAGCGCCGGTGGCAAGCGGGCATCGGGCCGGGCGTGTCGCCGCGCCTTGGTCTTGAGGCCCCGATCCTCTGGCCAAGCCCGGCGCCGCATGGCTAGACTATGCACAATCGGATACCGGCTCTGGCGGGGTGCCCGCTGGCATGTCACGCCGTGGCGGGCGGGCGGGCCCTTGCTGCGCCGCTGGGTGCCGGCCGTGGAGGATGCATGACCTTTTCGATCATCGGGCATTGCCCGCAAACCGGGGCCTTCGGGGGCGCTGTCACCACTTCGGACCTCGCTGTCGGGAACCGGTGCCTCCACCTCGCCCATGGGCGCGGCGCCGTCCTGTCGCAGCATCGCACTGACCCGCGTCTTGGGGCGCTGGGCCTGCGGCTGTTGCTGGAGGGGCTGAGCGCGCAGCAGGTCGTCGCGGAAATCGCGGCCGCCACCCCGGATATCCACTGGCGCCAGATCGGTGTCCTCGACGCGGCGGGGGGCAGCGCCGCCTACCACGGCGCCAGCCTCTATTCGATCCACACGGACAGCGCCGGGCGCGACTGCCTCGCGCTGGGCAACATCCTCGACAACGACCGGGTGACCGATGCGATGGCGCGGGCCTTCGGGGCCGCGGCCACGCTCCCGCTTGCCGAGCGGTTGATGCGCGGGCTGGAGGCCGGGCAGGCGGCGGGCGGCGAGATCTTCGGGCCGTTGCAATCCGCGGCGCTGCAGGTGACGGGGCCCGACGACATCGCGCAGGTGGACCTGCGGATCGACATCTCCGCCGGCTGTGCCCTTGCCGACCTGCGCGCGCTTCATGATGCCTACCAACCCCGCGCCGCAGGCCTGCGCCGTGTCGCACTCGCGCCCGACGAGGTGCCGGTGAACGCCGCCCTCTTCGAGGCCAGCCTCGACCGGATCGACGCGCTCGGGCTGGCAGACCGCTTCCCGTCGCGCCGGAACCGGGATCGCTGGCGCATCGGCTCCTGACGGGCGGTCAGCCCTTCGCCGGATGCAATGCGGGCATGCGGGCAGATGATTTGGCTCAAAATGATTTGAGTGCCAAATCAATTTGAGGCAAGCAGCCGGGATGACCGACAGCCTTGTTGCCCCTCTCCCCGCCCCAGTTCCCGCCCGCGAGCGGATCGGCTTCTCCTTCGTCACGCTGGCCCGCCGCTGGCGGCGCGTGATCGACCATGCCCTCGCCCGCGAGGGCCTGACGGACGCCAGCTGGTCGCCCCTGATCCACCTCGCCGAGGGCGGTGACGGCATCTCGCAGAGCGAGTTGGCGCAGCGGATCGGGCTCGACGCCTCGTCTCTCGTGCGGCTGATCGACCTACTGGCCGAGCGTGGCTTCGTCGAGCGCCGGGTGGACCCCAACGACCGGCGCGCCCGCCTCATCATGCTGACCCCGGAGGGCGAGGCAGAGGTCGCCCGCACCCGGGCCCACATCCACGAGATCGAGGCGCTGATGCTCGCCGATCTCTCCGAGGAGGACCTCGAAGAGATGATGGCGGCGCTGGATAAGATCAGTGCGCGGGTTCAGGTCCTTCTTGAGAAGGAGGCCGCGGAATGAGCACGCTTCTGACCCGCGCAGGCTTCGACGAGGGCCGTCTGGCCTATGCCATTCGGACCGCGATCGCGGCCTCCATCGCCTTCGTGCTGGCCTGGTGGCTTGGCCTCGAACATCCGCAATGGGCCGGCATGGCCGTCTGGGCGGCCTCCCAGCCGACCCGGGGCCAGCTGATGGAGAAGAGCCTGTTCCGGGTGGTCGGCACCGTGATCGGGTCGATTGCCGGGGTGCTTCTGGTGCTGGGCAGCCATGTTCACCCGGCGCTGCTGGTCGTGGGCCTGTCACTCTGGGTGGCGCTCTGCACCGGGGCGGGGAACCTCGCGCGGGGGTTCGTGGCCTATGGGGCCGTCCTCGCGGGGTACACGGCGGCGATGGTGTCGCTGTTGGATGCGGCGCATCCCGATCAAGTGCTGGCGCTTGGCGCGGACCGGATGGCGACGGTGCTGACCGGCGTCGTGGTGGCCGCGGCCATCGGCTATGTCTTTGCACCCCCGGCGGATGGCGGGGGGCTGCGCAAGCGGGTGATCGCGCTGCTCGCAGATCTGCTGGACCGTGCCGCGCGGCCCGCGCCGGCCCATGCGGATGCGGCGGATCAATCCCTGCTGCACCGCATCGCCGAGGCCGAAGAGATGCTGGATGCCCATGGCGCCGGGTCGATCCGCTCCCGGCGGATGGTGCGTGCGACACGCGACCTGCTGATCGCCGCGATTGCCCTGTTGCTCTGGCGCCGCGGGCGCGGGCGGACGTTTGACAGCGGTGTCAGTGCCGCGGGCCTTCAGGACGCGGCGCAGGCGCTCCGCGCCGGGCAGTTCGGCAGTGCCGCCCGCGCGCTGGAGCAGGTGGCCGCCGCGGGCAATGACGTGTCCGAGGCCGGCCTCGACGCCGCGCTTGCCCCGCTGGCCGCGGCGCTGCGGGCGTGGTCCCCGGAAGGGCCCGACCGGGCAGAGCCCGCCCTGCCGCAGGTGCTTCACCGTGACTGGGTCGGCGCGCGCGAGGCGATGATCCGGGCGGGGGGCACGATGCTGGTCTTCGGGGCGATCTGGCTGGCGACGGGCTGGCAGGCGGGTGCCTTCATGCTGCTCGGCCTCTCGGTGATGCTCTCGCTCTTCTCGACCTTCCCGAGCCCGACCCAGATGATGCGCTTCGTCTTCGTGGGCCAACTGCTGGGGGTACTGGGGGCGCTGGCGTGCCGCTGGCTGGTCTGGCCGCTGGCGGGAAGCGAGCTTCAGATGATCTTGCTTACCCTGCCGTTCATTCTGCTGGGGCCGCTGCTCGTCGGGCACCGGCGCACGACCGCCGCCAGCTTCGACTACAACATGGTGGTGCTGCTGATGCTTCAGCCGCATTGGCCGCTGGAGGGCAGCTTTGCCCATTCCGCGATGGCGGGGCTGGCCGTCGTGGCGGCGCCCTTGGCGGCGTTCCTTGCCTACAGCTTCATCTACCCCGCCTCGCTGCGCCGCCGGTCCGAGACCATGCTGGAGATGATGCGGCACGATCTGGCCGATCTGGCCGCCGATCCGCAGGCGCTGCAACGCCGGACGACGTGGCAGGCGCGCCTCTATCACCGCACGCTCCGGCTCGTGCGGAGCTCCGAGCGGTCCGCCCGTGCCAACGAGGCGGCGCTGGAGGTGAGCCTTGCGCTGCTCACGCTGGGGCACGCCGTGTTCTATTGTCATGGCCTGCTGGCCGACCCGGCGACCACGGCAAGCGACCGGCGTGCGGCACGCGCGGCGCTGGCACGGGTGGCACAGTTCCGGGTGCGCCCGGAGCGGGCGGGCAGCGCGCTGTCGCATCTCGCGCTGCGCCGCCGCACGGGCGAGGCAGAGATGCTGCGCGCCGCGGCGGCTGGCATCCGGCTGGTGGCGCCACGGCCCACCGCCTGACCGCCGCGTCAGGGGGGGGACTGCCGCCGCTGCTGTCCCGCGTCGTCAAGGCGAGGTGAGCCGCGGTGCGCCTCCGTCCCGGCCCCCGGGTCCATTGCCGAACAATGATAGGGCTGTCTGATCGGCCCTGTTGAACGGCTGTCCTGTGCCGCCCTTGTGAGGTGACCGGCGGGGGCAGGCAGTTTAAGCTGCAAAAGCATGGGCACCCGGACCGGCGCTCCGGTCAGGTGCTGCGATGACGGTTTTTAATTATGTCGATCTATCGAATAATGATTGCGATGATTTGCATCTAATGGTGGATGATGGGCGTTCCCATATCATGTGTATAAGAAGCGACGGCATCCAGCAGGATGCGGCGCCTTACCCCTAGAGTTTACCCCGGATTTAACGAGGAGACATGTTATGAATTTCGCTGCAATCACCGCAATCGCGCTGATGCTCTCGGTCGGAGCGGCGGCAGCAAATACGCAGCCGGTGCAGCCTGAAAAGGCCCCCGCGCCCGCGCCGACGACGCAACCGGCACAGCCCTCGGGCACTACCCGCGGACACGTCGAGATGCGCAAGGCGAGCGAAGTCTATTCGCCCTTCGAGCGTGCAGAACTTGGCCTGCGGGCGGATGAGCTCATCCCCGTCACGACATTCTCGCGCTCGGGGCGCTGAGCGCCCGATTTGAACTGATCACATCTTGAGGGAGTGCCGCAGGCCCCATTGGGGCGGCGTCCCGTCCATTTCTTCGATCCCACCTCCTGAGCCGTCGGCGCGGGGGCCTCTGCGAGGCTGCCCGTCCCTTCGACCCTGTCCGGCAAATGCGCCGCGGTCCTGCCGCGTTGCGCGACGCCCGGCGCGCGCCTGCGCTGCTGGATGCTGGACCCATTGTGCATTATCATTGGTCAATGGCGACGGAATTGATGGGCCAGGTTGCGCGCTGACGTGCGCGGCTGGCTGGGCTCGGAGCCTTGAAACAGGAACAGACATTACCATGGATACCGTTGCTCTGAAGGCCTATGCGCTGATCGTCGAGGAAGGCAGCTTCTCAGCTGCTGCGCGGCGGCTCGGCATTTCGAAAAGCATGTGCTCCAAGCATATCAGCGACATCGAGGCGCGGCTTGGCGCCCGGCTGCTGACCCGTTCCACCCGGTCGGTCCGGCCGACGGCGATCGGGCTCGATTACTACGGCAAGGTGCGCCGCATCCTCGACCTCCTGATCGAGGCGGACGAGAGCGTGAAGGCCGAGGTCAATACCGCCTCCGGGCGGCTGAAGATCGGCGCGCCGCTCTCCTACACCAACTCCGTGTTGCAGTCGCATATCATGCGGTTCTCGCAGGCCTATCCCGCGATCCAGCTGGAAATGGTGCTGGACGACGGCATGGTCGATCTGATCTCGGAGGGCTATGACGCCGCGGTCCGGGTCGGTGAGCTGAGTGACAGCGCCCTTCATGCGCGTCGGATCGACAGCGTTTCGACCTTCATCGTGGCCGCGCCGGAGTATCTGAAGGAATATGGCACCCCGGAACGCCCCGGCGACCTCGCCCAGCATCGTGCGCTGCATTACACCAACATGCGCGGTGCGGGCACATGGCCTTTCCGGCTGGGCCGCGAGGTGCAGCATCAGAAGGTCCACCCGTCCTTCATGGCCAACAACGGCGAGATGATCCGCGCCGCGGCCGTGGCCGGGATGGGGCTGGCCTATATGCCCGAGTTCCTGATCCGCAAGGACGTGGAGGATGGACGGCTGGTCAGCGTGCTGACCGAGTACGAGATGCCGGAACTGCCGGTGAGCATCGTCTACCCGTCGAAGAGGAACGCCTCCGCAGCGCTCAAGGTCCTGCTGGAATTCGCCCCCCGGATGGAGGTTCGCTGACACCAAGGCGACCGGAACGGCCCGCGCCGATCCGGTCGTCGCACTTGCTCACGGCGGCATCTGGTGCTGCGCCGTTTCCTGTATAGCTCGCGCATCTCCTTGATTTCAGGTGCGTTGCGGCGTTTCATGGCTGCCATGGTGCGCGTTGGACGCGCAGAGGTGGGTGAGTGTCATGATCGGGTTTCGGGTTTCAAACGGTTTCGGGGTGTGCGCAGGCTGGCTGCGAGGCATCGGGCTGGGGGCAGTGCTCTGTGCGCTGTCTGGCTGTGTCACGCTCGATGCCACCGTCTCGCGCAACGAGCCCCAGCCGCTGGTCGAGGTGCCCGTGCTGGCCTCCAGCGGGGCCGCGCCGACGCGTGTCGTGCAGCTTGTCGAGGGGAATGACGCCCTTGGCGCGCGGCTGAGCATGATCGCCCGTGCCCGTCATCGCATCGACATCCAGACCTTCCTCGTGCGTCCCGACATGGCCGGGGCGCTCGTGTCCCTCGCGTTGATCGAAGCCGCGGACCGCGGTGTCGCGGTCCGGCTGCTGGTGGATGATGCCATGACCACCACGCGCGATTCCCAGCTGGCCTTCCTGTCCTCGCATCCGCGGATCAGCGTCCGGGTGTTCAACCCGCTCGGTGTTCGGTCGTCCAAGGCGCTCAGCTACATGATGGATTTCCCGCGGGTGAACCGCAGGATGCACAACAAGACCTTCATCGTTGACGGGCGCCACGCCATCATGGGCGGGCGCAATATCGCGGATGAATATTACCAGATCGACACCAGCTCCGAGTTCGCGGATTTCGACCTCTTCCTGACCGGCGGAGCAGTCTCTGGCCTATCAGACGTCTTCGAGCGCTACTGGGGGGACGCGTGGTCCCTGCCGGTGGAGGCCTATGCCCGGCCGGCCCGCACCGACTTCAAGGCCGTCGTCGCGGAGGTGCTGGCGCGGAACGCCGAACGCGGGGCCGGGGATGTCTACCGGCACGCGGTCGAGTCGACCTATCTCCAGGATGTGCTGTCTGGCCGCCGGGCGCTCTATCCCGCCACGGCCGAGGTGCTGGCCGATACGCCCGACAAGCTGCGCCAGAAGGTGCGTGGCGGTCCCCGGCTGCTGGCCGAGGGGCTGATGCAGCGGATCGCGGCGGCGCAGAAGCAGGTGACGATCATCACGCCCTATTTCGTGCCCGAGGAGTGGGGCGTCTCGCTGCTCGAGGGGCTCGCGGCGCGGGGTGTGCAGGTGCGGGTCGTGACCAATTCCCTCGCCGCGACGAACCACCCTTACGTGCACGGCGGCTACCTTCCGCACCGCGAGCGGCTGCTGAAGGCGGGCGTGTCGCTCTACGAGGTGAAGCCCTATCTCGAAGGGTCGGAGGACCGGCATCTGACCATGCACACCAAGCTGGTGCTGATCGACGATAGCGAGACCTTCGTCGGGTCGATGAACTTCGATCCCCGCTCGATCAAGGTGAACACGGAAGTCGGGGTGCTGGTGCACAGCCCCTCCCTGACGCGGGACATGCTGGCAGGGCTGGAGGATGACATCGCCCGGCTGACCTATCGCCTCTCTCTCGACGCCGAGGGCCGGGTGACCTGGGTCGCGGGAAGCGGGGCTACCTTCCGGGATGAGCCCCACGCCGGGGGCTTCCGCAAGTTCGTGGCGCATATGGCCTGGCTGCTTCCGGTGGAGGGGCAGTTGTGACGTCAGGGAACTGCGTTTCAGGGCGGCGCGCGGGTGACGAAGCGGCCTGGCGTGCAAGGTGTCGGGGAGAGGTCCGTGAGAGCGCCCGGTCAGGCTGCCAGCAGCGGATGCCGTGTTGCCGACCCCCCAGAAACAAGAAAACCCCTGATAATCATAAATCTATGATTATCAGGGGTTTACTATGGTGCCCAGGAGAGGACTCGAACCTCCACGACCGTAAGGTCACTGGCACCTGAAGCCAGCGCGTCTACCATTCCGCCACCTGGGCAGGTGCCGTGGAGGGGCGTATATTGGTGCGCGCGGGGGGTGTCAACGGACTTTTTGCAGGTTTTTATCCATTCTCTTCTTAACGCCTTGCCCGGGCCCGGGTGGAGGTCTAGGAACAAGGGGAAAGCGCGGTAGCGGGGAGATTTCTTCATGGCAAAGCTGGTGACGATTTTTGGCGGCTCGGGCTTCATCGGGCGCTACGTGGCCCGTCGTATGGCGCAGGATGGCTGGCGCGTGCGCGTCGCGATGCGCCGCCCGAACGAGGCCGGTTTCGTCCGCACTTACGGTAATGTCGGCCAGGTTGAACCTGTGTTCTGCAACATTCGCGACGACGACTCGGTTCGCGCGGTCACCCGTGGCGCCGATGCGGTGGTCAACTGCGTGGGCGTGCTGGTCGAAAGCGGCAAGAATTCCTTTGACGCCGTGCAGGGCGAGGCCCCGGGCCGGATCGCCCGGATCGCGGCAGAGGAGGGCGTGGCCTCCATGGTGCATCTGTCGGCCGTCGGCGCCGATGCCGAGTCGGCGAGCGCCTATGCCCGCACCAAGGCCGCGGGCGAAGAGGCCGTGCAGGCGGCCTTCCCCGGCGCGGTGATTCTGCGCCCCTCCGTGGTCTTTGGGCCCGAGGACGAATTCTTCAACCGCTTCGCTGCCATGGCGACCCGCGGCCCGGTCCTGCCCGTCGTGGGGGGTGACACGAAGTTCCAGCCGGTCTTCGCTGATGACGTGGCCGCGGCGGCGCAGCTTGGCGCCGAAGGCAAGGCGGGCGCGGGCATCTACGAACTGGGCGGTCCCGATGTCGTGCCCTTCCGCAAGCTGATGCAGGACATGCTGGCAGTCATCCGTCGCAAGCGGATCATCGTGAACATGCCCTTCGCCATCGCGGGGATGATCGGCGGTGCCTTCGACCTGCTCCAGAAGATCACGGGCGGCCTGCTGACGAACAAGGTGCTGACCCGCGATCAGGTCCGCAATCTGAAGTCGGACAACATGGTGTCCGAAGGCGCCAAGGGCTTTGCCGATCTGGGGATTTCCCCGGTGGCCTACGAGGCGGTGCTGTCCAGCTATCTCTGGCGCTACCGCGAAAGCGGCCAGTATTCCGACATCAAGAATTCGGCCCGCAACCTCAACGTCTGAGGCTCAGACCTTAGACACGGCCCTGAACGACAAAAGACCCTGCCTCGGCAGGGTCTTTTCGATTTCGCCAGTGCGATCCGTCAGGCGTAGACCCAGACCAGCAGCGCCACCCCGAGCACCAGCCTGTAGATGACATAGGGGGTGTAGCTGACGCTGCGCAGCAGGCGCATCATCAGGGTCAGCGCGACGAGGGCGGAGAGGAAGGCGAAGAGCGCCGCAATACCCATGTCGCGGAAGGAGGCCTCGTGCGTCGCCACGACCTCTGCTGCAAGGTAGAGCGCGCTGGCGATGATCGTCGGGATCGACATCAGCATCGAGAGCTTGGCCGCGTCGCGCCGGGTATAGCCCAGCATCAGCGCCGAGGTGATCGTGATGCCCGACCGCGACGTGCCGGGGATCAGCGCCACCGCCTGCCACAGGCCCATGATCAGCGCATCCCGCACCGTCCACTCGCGGTCCTCCTTCAGGCCGCCCTTCCGCTGGTCGGCCCAGTAGAGAAGCAGGCCGAAGCCGATCATCGTCGCGGCGATCACCGTGGCGGAGCGGAGCAGCTCATCAAGCCCGGTCGCCTTGAGGATCAGGCCGAAGAGCACCACCGGAATCGTCGAGATGATCAGCAGGAACGCCAGTTTGGCGCCCGGGGTGTCCATCCTGCCGGTGAGGGCGCGGGGCAGCCCGATCGCCGCGTCGCGCACATCGGCCCAGAAATAGAGGATCACGGCGCCCAAAGTTCCGACATGAACTGCTACATCTATGGCCTGACCCTGATCCGACGCTCCTGTCAGGGCGGGAATCAGGATAAGGTGCCCGGAGGACGAGATCGGGAGGAATTCAGTCACCCCCTGAACGACCGCCAGAAGCAACAGATGGAGGAGAGTCATCGAGGGGCTCCGATGTCTGCGAGAGTCGTGGCCACCTTTACCGGGTCCCGTAAAAATTGAAAGACATACGGTAGGTATCGATCCGGACCTAATTTTTGACGAAAAAATGCCGGAGGCTGCTCCGGAGCGGTGCTTTTATCATATATAAGTCAGCATTTCTGACTTTTATTCCCTCGGGACATTCCGTAAAGAGGTCTCCGATCTAGGGACTCCAGGAAAGGCAGCGACGTGGCGAAGCAACCTATGCTGAAATTCGTGACCGTTGAGCGCGACATGCCCGAGAAGCGTGGCGCCGACACGCGGAACAAGGATTTCGACGAAATCTATGCTGAATTCGCCAAGGCGAAGGCCGAGGAGCAGGCAAGCCGCTGCAGCCAATGCGGTGTGCCCTACTGCCAGTCGCATTGCCCGCTGCACAACAATATTCCCGACTGGCTGAAGCTGACGGCGACCGGCCGCCTTCAGGAGGCCTATGAAGTCAGCCAGGCGACCAACACCTTCCCCGAGATCTGCGGCCGCATCTGCCCGCAGGACCGCCTGTGCGAAGGCAACTGCGTCATCGAGCAGTCGGGCCACGGCACTGTGACCATCGGCGCCGTCGAAAAGTACATCACCGATACCGCCTGGGAAGAGGGCTGGGTCAAGACCATCACCCCCGCGCTTGAGCGCGACCAGTCGGTGGGCATCATCGGCGCGGGCCCGGGTGGCCTTGCGGCGGCTGACGCGCTGCGCCGCGCGGGCGTGCAGGTCACGGTCTATGACCGCTACGACCGCGCCGGCGGGCTGCTGACCTACGGTATCCCCGGCTTCAAGCTGGAGAAGGACGTGGTCATGCGCCGGATCGAGCAGCTGGAGAAATCCGGCGTCGAATTCGTGCTGAACTGCAATGTCGGCGAGGACCTGTCCTTCGACGCGATCCGCGGCAAGCATGACGCCGTGCTGATCGCCACCGGCGTCTACAAGACCCGCGACCTGACCGGCCCCGGGTCCGGTGCCGACGGCATCGTGCGCGCCATCGACTATCTCACTGCCTCGAACAAGGCGTCGAACTTCGGCGACGAAGTGCCCGAGTTCACCAGCGGCGAGCTGAACGCCAAGGGCAAGAAGGTCGTGGTCATCGGCGGTGGCGACACCGCGATGGACTGCGTCCGTACCGCGATCCGTCAGGGCGCCGAGTCGGTCAAATGTCTCTACCGCCGCGACCGCGCCAACATGCCTGGCTCGCAGCGCGAGGTGCAGAACGCCGAGGAAGAGGGCGTGGAATTCGTCTGGCTGTCGGCGCCGAAGGCCTTCGCCGGTGACAGCGTCTCGTCCGTGACCGTGCAGAAGATGCGCCTCGGTGCACCGGATGCCTCGGGCCGTCAGAGCCCCGAGGTGATCGAGGGCGCAGACTACGTCGAAGACGCGGATCTGGTCATCAAGGCGCTCGGCTTCGAGCCCGAGGACCTGCCGACGCTCTGGGGGCAGCCGGAATTGGCCGTGACCCGCTGGGGCACGATCCGCGCCGAATACGGCACCGGCAAAACCAGCCTCGATGGCGTCTATGCGGTGGGCGACATCGTGCGCGGCGCTTCGCTGGTGGTCTGGGCGATCCGCGACGGGCGCGACTGCGCCACCGCGATGCTCGACTACCTCAACAACGGCGCCGAAGCGGTCGCCGCCGAGTAAGCACTTCGGCCCCGGCGCGGACCGGATCAGGGAGACGGGAAGATGGAGACCATTCAGGGTCACTGCCTCTGCGGCGCCGTCACCATCACCCTGACGGAATACCGCGCCGAGGTCGGCGTCTGCCACTGCGCCATGTGCCGGCGCTGGAGCGGCAGCGCCTACGCCTTCTTCACCGCCCCCGATGACGCGATCCGCGTCGCGGGGGAGGTGCGCACCCACCGCTCCTCCTCGTTCTCGCAGCGGAGCTTCTGCCCCACCTGCGGCAGCGGCCTCTGGCTGAAGGACGACGGAGCGGAGGAGACGGAATTCTGCGCGGGCCTCTTCGAGGCGGCCCGCGACTTCCCGCTGATCAGCGAAGCCTACGTGGATCAGCACCTGACCGCTCTCACCCTCGAGGGCGACCATCGGCGGGTGACTGCCGAGACCTATGAAGAGAAGTTTCCCTTCGTCCCCACGGCCGAGTTGCCGCAAGGACGGACCTGAGAAGGAGCCAGCCATGACGACGTTCGACGAAAACTGGGTCGCAGCCGAAGAAGCCAAGCGCAAGTGGATGGCGGAGAATTCGCTGTTCCGCGAAGAGGACGAGAAGTCCTCCTGCGGTGTGGGCCTCGTCGTCTCCATCGACGGCAAGAAGAGCCGCAAGGTGGTTGAGGCGGGTATCCAGGCGCTCAAGGCGATCTGGCACCGTGGCGCCGTGGACGCAGACGGCAAGACCGGTGACGGCGCGGGTATCCACGTCCAGATCCCGGTGCCCTTCTACTATGACCAGATCAAGCGCACCGGCCACGAGCCCCGCGCGGATGAGCTGATGGCGGTGGGTCAGGTCTTCCTGCCCCGCACCGATTTCGGCGCACAGGAAATCTGCCGGACCATCGTCGAGACCGAAGTCCTGCGCATGGGCTACTACATCTACGGCTGGCGCCACGTGCCGGTCGACATCTCCTGCCTTGGCGAAAAGGCCAACGCGACCCGTCCCGAGATCGAGCAGATCCTGATCTCGAACTCCAAGGGCGTGGACGAAGAGACCTTCGAACGTGAACTCTACGTGATCCGTCGCCGGATCGAGAAGGCCGCGACCGCCGCGCAGGTGAACGGGCTCTACATCGCGTCGCTGTCCTGCCGCTCTGTGATCTACAAGGGCATGATGCTGGCCGAGCAGGTCGCCGTCTTCTACCCCGACCTGATGGACGAGCGGTTCGAGAGCGCCTTTGCGATCTACCACCAGCGCTATTCCACCAACACCTTCCCGCAGTGGTGGCTGGCACAGCCGTTCCGGATGCTGGCCCACAACGGTGAGATCAACACGATCAAGGGCAACATCAACTGGATGAAGTCCCACGAGATCCGCATGGCCTCGTCCACGTTCGGGGACATGGCGGAAGACATCAAGCCGATCATCCCCGGCGGGTCGTCCGACTCTGCCGCGCTGGATGCCGTCTTTGAAGTGCTGGTGCGCGCCGGCCGCAACGCCCCCATGGCGAAAACCATGCTGGTGCCCGAAGCCTGGTCGCAGCAGGCGATTGAGCTGCCGCAGGCGTGGCGTGACATGTATTCCTACTGCAACGGCGTCATGGAACCCTGGGACGGCCCCGCCGCCCTCGCCATGACCGACGGCCGCTGGGTCTGTGCCGGTCTGGACCGGAACGGCCTGCGCCCGATGCGCTATGTCGTGACCGGCGACGGCCTGCTGATCGCGGGCTCCGAGGCGGGCATGGTGCCCTCGAACGAGGCGACCGTGCGTGAGAAGGGCGCGCTTGGCCCGGGCCAGCTGCTGGCCGTCGACATGGCAAGCGGCAAGCTCTACCACGACACCGAGATCAAGGACAAACTGGCCGCCTCGCAGCCCTTCGGCGAATGGGTCGGCAAGATCACCGACCTCGACGAGCCGCTTGCCGCGGTGACCGAGAAGGCGCTGTTCTCGGGCGGTGAGCTGCGCAAGCGGCAGATCGCGGCGGGCTACTCCATTGAGGATCTCGAAACCGTGCTCTCGCCGATGGCCGAGGACGCGAAGGAAGCGCTCGCCTCCATGGGCGATGACACGCCCTCCGCGGTGCTGTCGAACAAGTACCGTCCGCTGAGCCACTTCTTCCGCCAGAACTTCTCCCAGGTGACCAACCCGCCGATCGACTCCTTGCGCGAATTCCGCGTGATGAGCCTCAAGACGCGCTTCGGCAACCTGAAGAACGTGCTCGACGAAAGCTCGGCCCAGACCGAGATCCTCGTGCTCGACACGCCCTTCGTCGCCAACGCCCAGTTCGACGAACTGATGACGCATTTCAACGCCGACTTGGTCGAGATCGACTGCACCTTCCCGGTGGGCGATGACGGCGATGCGCTGCACAAGGGGCTGGAGCGGATCCGCGCCGAGGCCGAGGACGCCGTGCGTTCCGGCGGCGGCCACATCGTGCTGACCGACCATCATCAGGGCCCCGACAAGGTGGCCATGCCGATGATCCTTGCGACCTCGGCCGTGCACTCCTGGCTGACCAAGAAGGGCCTGCGGACCTTCTGCTCGCTCGGCGTGCGCTCGGCTGAATGCATCGACCCGCATTACTTCGCCGTGCTGATCGGCGTGGGTGCGACGATCGTGAACCCCTACCTCGCCGAGGACAGCCTCGCCGACCGGATCGACCGGGGCCTGCTGGACGGCACCCTGACCGAGAACATGGCCCGCTACCGCGAAGCCATCGACCAGGGCCTGCTCAAGATCATGTCCAAGATGGGCATCTCGGTCGTCTCGTCCTATCGCGGCGGTCTGAACTTCGAGGCCGTGGGCCTGTCCCGCGCCATGGTGGCCGAGTATTTCCCCGGCATGACCTCGCGCATCTCGGGCATCGGTGTCTCGGGCATCCAGAAGAAGGTCGAGGCCGTGCACCAGCAGGGCTGGCTGGGCGGTCAGGACGTCCTGCCGATCGGCGGCTTCTACAAGTCGCGCAAATCGGGCGAGACCCACGCCTGGGAAGCGCAGACGATGCACATGATGCAGGCGGCCTGTAACCGCGCCTCCTATGAGCTGTGGAAGCAGTATTCCGCGCGGATGCAGGCGAACCCGCCGATCCACCTGCGCGACCTGCTGGCGATCAAGCCGCTCGGCACGCCGGTGCCGATCGAGGAAGTCGAAAGCATCACCTCGATCCGCAAGCGCTTCGTCACGCCGGGCATGTCGCTGGGCGCGCTGAGCCCCGAGGCCCACAAGACGCTTAACGTCGCCATGAACCGCATCGGTGCGAAATCCGACAGCGGCGAGGGCGGCGAGGATCCGGCACACTTCGTGCCGGAGCCCAACGGCGACAACCCGTCCGCCAAGATCAAGCAGGTGGCTTCGGGCCGGTTCGGCGTGACCGCCGAATACCTGAACCAGTGCGAAGAGCTGGAGATCAAGGTGGCGCAGGGCGCCAAGCCCGGCGAGGGTGGCCAGCTGCCCGGCATGAAGGTGACCGACCTGATCGCGCGGCTGCGGCATTCGACCAAGGGCGTGACGCTGATCTCGCCCCCGCCGCACCACGACATCTACTCGATCGAGGACCTCGCCCAGCTGATCTACGATCTCAAGCAGATCAACCCGGGCGTGAAGGTGACGGTGAAGCTGGTGGCCTCCTCGGGCGTCGGCACCATCGCCGCGGGCGTGGCCAAGGCCAAGGCCGACATCATCCTGATCTCGGGCCACAACGGCGGCACCGGGGCGTCCCCGGGCACCTCGATCAAGTTCGCTGGCCTGCCGTGGGAAATGGGCCTGACGGAAGCGCATCAGGTTCTCGCCATGAACAACCTGCGTGACCGCGTGACCCTGCGGACCGACGGTGGCCTGCGCACCGGTCGTGACATCGTCATGGCCGCCATGATGGGCGCCGAGGAATACGGCATCGGCACCGCCGCGCTGATCGCCATGGGCTGCATCATGGTTCGCCAGTGCCAGTCGAACACCTGCCCGGTGGGCGTCTGTACCCAGGACGAGAGCCTGCGCGCCAAGTTCACCGGCAACGCGGACAAGGTGGTGAACCTCATCACCTTCTACGCCACCGAGGTGCGCGAGATCCTCGCCTCCATCGGGGCCCGGTCGCTGGACGACGTGATCGGCCGTGCCGACCTGCTGAGCCAGGTCAGCCGCGGGGCCGAGCATCTGGATGACCTCGACCTGAACCCGCTGCTGATCACGGTCGATGGCGCCCATGCCATCGTCTACAACCGTGACAAGCCGCGCAACGCCGTGCCCGACACGCTGGATGCGGAAATCGTGCGCGACGCGGCCCGCTTCCTGAAGGACGGCGAGAAGATGCAGCTCTCCTACGCGGTGCAGAACACGCACCGGACGGTGGGCACGCGGACCTCGTCGCACATCGTGCGGAAGTTCGGCATGCGCAACGCGCTGCAGCCGGATCACCTGACCGTCAAGCTGACCGGTTCCGCCGGCCAGTCGCTGGGCGCCTTCGCGGCCCCGGGCCTCAAGATCGAGGTGGCGGGCGAGGCGAACGACTATGTCGGCAAGGGCCTCTCGGGCGGTACCGTCGTGGTGCACCCGCCGATGTCCAGCCCGCTGGTCGCGTCCGAGAACACGATCATCGGCAACACTGTGCTCTACGGTGCGACCGATGGTTACCTCTTTGCCGCTGGCCGTGCAGGCGAACGCTTCGCGGTGCGGAACTCGGGCGCCAAGGTGGTGATCGAGGGCTGCGGCTCCAACGGGTGCGAGTACATGACCGGCGGCGTGGCGGTGATCCTCGGCTCCATCGGGGCAAACTTCGGTGCGGGGATGACGGGCGGCATGGCCTATCTCTATGACCCCGAAGCGAAGACGCCGTCGCTGATGAACATGGAAACGCTGGTGACCTGCCCGGTCACGGTGCCCCATTGGGAAGCCCAGCTGAAGGGCCTGATCGAACGTCACGCCGAGGAAACCGGCAGCCGCAAGGCCCGGGACATCCTGCAGCACTGGGACGTGGAGAAGGCCAACTTCGTGCAGGTCTGCCCGAAGGAGATGCTGGTGCACATCCCGCACCCGCTGGCCATCGAAGAGGCGGCGATGCCCGCGGAGTGATCTGCCGGTTCATGGATGAGAGAGGGCCCCGTCGGATGCGACGGGGCCTTTTCGTTTGCGGGGCGGCCCTTCTGCGCGCGGAGCCCGCCGCCCAAAGCGGAGACACGGCCCGCCCACTGCCCGCATCTTCCCGCCCCGTCAGCCGCCGTTTCGCTTCCGCGTGTCCCGCCCTTGGCCTATAGTCGCGCCGTGGCACGACAGGCAAAATCATCGGGCAAGTCCGTCAAGGGCAAGGCCACCGGATCGAAGGCAAAGGCCGGGACGGCGAAGAAGGCGCGGATCAACCCGATCCGCTGGCTTCTGCGCATGGCCCTGCGCGGCCTCGCGCTCGTCGTCGTGCTGACGCTGCTGCTGGTGCTGGTCACCAGCCGCGTCAACCCGCCCATGGGCGTCTACATGCGTCAGGAACAGGCCCGGCTGGGCACCATCGAGAGGACATGGGTGCCGCTCTCGGACGTGGCGCCTGTCATGGCGCGCTCGGTCGTGGCGGCGGAGGATGCGAACTTCTGCACCCACTGGGGCTTCGACATGACCGCGATCCGCACCGCGATCGAACAGGGCGGACGGCGCGGCGGATCGACCATCACCCAGCAGGTGGTGAAGAACGTCTTCCTCTGGCACGGGCGCAGCTATGTCCGCAAGGCGCTGGAGGCGCTGCTGACCCCGGTGGTGGAAACCTTCTGGTCCAAGCGCCGCATCGTCGAGGTCTATCTGAACGTGGCCGAGTTCGACGAGGGCATCTTCGGCGTCGAGGCCGCGGCCCGGCATTACTTTGGCGTGGCGCCCGAAAAACTGAGCGACCTGCAGGCCGCGCGCCTCGCCGCCGTGCTGCCCGCCCCGCAGAGCTGGTCGGCCTCGAACCCCAGCACTTACGTGCGCAAGCGGACCGGAATGATCATGGACGGGGCGGCCACGATCCGCGCGGATGGCCGTGCGGCCTGTTTCGAGGATTGAATTTCCCCGGTTTCGCAGGCAATGACGTGGAACCTTCGAAAAATCGGCACATCTTTCCGCTCATGACCATGGCTCGCCTCTATCACGTCCCGCTCTCCCCCTTCTGCCGCAAGGTTCGCCTCGTGCTGGCCGAGAAGAAGATCGATTGCGAGTTGGTCGAGGAACGCTATTGGGAGCAGAATCCCGATTTCCTGCGCCGCAACCCGGCGGCCAAGGTGCCGGTGCTGCGCATCGACGGTAAGACCATGTCCGAAAGCGGCCCGATCTGCGAGTGGCTGGAGGAAATGTATCCCGATCCGCAGCTGATCCCGGACACGCCGGACGAGCGCTACGAGGTGCGGCGGCTGGTGAACTGGTTCGACGACAAGTTCCACCACGAGGTGACCTCCAAGCTGCTCTACGAGCGGGTGAACAAGAAGGTCACGGGGCAGGGCTATCCGGACAGCAAGAACGTGAAGTTCGGCGCGCAGCGGATCAAGTTCCACCTCGACTACATGACATGGCTGCTGGACCACCGCCGCTGGCTGGCGGGGGATCGCATGACGCTGGCGGATTTCACCGCTGCGGCGCATCTCTCCTCGCTCGACTATATCTCGGACGTGGACTGGAACCGCTCCGAGCCGGTGAAGGACTGGTACGCCAAGATCAAGTCGCGGCCCGCGTTCCGGAAGATCCTGATCGACCAGGTGCCGGGCTTCCCGCAGCCGCCGCATTACTCCGATCTGGACTTCTGACCGGCGGCTTCTGACTGGCGACCGGGCGGGGAAGGGGGGCCAGCCCCCCGTCGCGTGCCGCGACTCCCCCCGGGATACTTGGGAAACGAAAATGGACGAGGTGAAGACCCGGCTGATTGCGCGCGCCCTCGAGGAAGGGTTCGATGCGGCGCGGATCTGCCACCCGTCCGCCGTGCCGGAGGTGGCCGGGCGGCTGAGCGGGTTTCTCGACGCGGGCTATCACGGGCAGATGGGATGGCTGGAGGACCGGGCCCATTGGCGCGGCGATCCTTCGGCGCTCTGGCCCGAGGCGCGGTCCGTGATCATGCTGGCGGAGAGCTACACCCCGCAGGACGATCCGCTGGCGGGGCTGTCCGAGCCTGAGCGCGGCGTGATCTCGGTCTATGCACGGGGCAAGGATTACCATGACCTCGTGAAGAAGCGGCTGAAGCGGCTGGCCCGCTGGCTGATCGCTGAAGCGGGCGGCGAGGTGAAGGTCTTTGTCGATACCGCGCCGGTGCCGGAGAAGCCGCTGGCGCAGGCGGCGGGATTGGGCTGGCAGGGCAAGCACACCAATGTCGTCTCGCGGGAACTGGGGAACTGGATGTTCCTCGGGGCTGTCTTCTCGACGCTGGAACTGCCGGTGGATGCGCCGGAGGTGGATCACTGCGGCTCCTGCCGGCGCTGCCTGTCGGCCTGCCCGACGGAGGCCTTCGTCGCGCCCTACCGGATGGATGCCCGGCGCTGCATCTCTTACCTGACGATCGAGCACAAGGGCCCGGTGGCAGAGGAGCTGCGGGCGAAGATGGGCAACCGGATCTACGGCTGCGACGATTGCCTGGCGGTCTGCCCGTGGAACAAGTTCGCGCAGGCGGCGCGGGAGATCGGCTATCAGGCGAAGCCGGGCAATACGCTGCCGGAGTTGGCGGAGCTGGTGGCGCTGGATGATGCGGCGTTTCGCGAGCGGTTCCGGGGCTCGCCGATCAAGCGGATCGGGCGCGACCGTTTCGTGCGCAACGTGCTCTATGCCATCGGGAATTCGGGGGCCGCGCATCTGCTGCCTGCGGCGCAGGGGCTCTGCGAGGATGCGGACGAGGCCGTGGCCGACGCCGCCCGCTGGGCCGTGGCGAGGTTGCGCCCCGCCTGAGCGGGGCGCGCGCGCCGTTTCAGAGGCGTTCGATCGCCAGGGCGATGCCCTGACCGCCGCCGATGCACATGGTGATCAGCGCCTTGGAGCCGCCGATCCGCTCCAGCTCATAGAGCGCCTTGACGGTGATGATCGCACCGGTGGCGCCTACGGGATGGCCGAGCGCGATGGCGCCGCCGTTCGGGTTCACCTTGGCGGTGTCGAGGCCGAGGGCGCGGTTCACCGCGATCGCCTGGGCCGCGAAGGCCTCGTTCGATTCGATCACGTCGAAGTCGCCCGCCGAGAGGCCGGTCTTCTCGAGCAGTTTCTCTACCGCCGGGATCGGGCCGAAGCCCATCACCTCGGGGCGCACGCCAGCATGGGCGTAGCCCAGCACGCGGGCGCGGGGCTTGAGCCCGGCTTTCTCGGCCGCCGCACCGCGGGCCAGCACCAGCGCCGCGGCACCGTCATTGAGGCCCGAGGCATTGCCCGCCGTGACGCGGCCGTCCTTGCGGAAGGCGGGGCGCAGCCCGGCAAGGGCCTCCAGCGTGGTGGCCTTGGGGTGTTCGTCGGTGGTGAAGGGCACCATGTCGCGCTTCACCTTCACCTCGACCGGCACGATCTGGCTGTCGAAATACCCGGCGGCGATGGCCGCGGCGGCGCGGGTCTGGCTCTCCAGCGCGAAGGCATCCATGTCGGCGCGGGTGATCTCGCTCTCGTCCGCGACATTCTCGGCGGTGATGCCCATGTGGCCGGTGCCGAAGGGGCAGTTCAGCGCGCCCAGCATCATGTCGAGCGTCTGCACATCGCCCATCTTCTGGCCCCAGCGCTGCGAGGGCACGATGTAGGGCGAGCGGCTCATGCTCTCGGCCCCGCCGGCGAGGGCGAAATCCGCATCGCCAAGCGCCAGCGACTGCACCGCCGAGACGATGGCCTGCGCGCCCGAGCCGCAGAGACGGTTCACGTTCATGGCGGGTGTCGTGTCGGGGATGCCGGCCTGGATCGCGGCAACGCGGCTCAGGTACATGTCGCGGGGTTCGGTGTTGATGACGTGGCCAAAGACCACGTGGCCGATCTGGCCGCCCTCGACGCCGGAACGCTCCAGCGCGGCCTTCGCCGCCGCGGTGCCGAGGTCGATGGGGGCGACGCCGGAAAGGCTGCCGCCGAAGGTGCCGATGGCCGTGCGGGCCCCGTCGAGGATAACGATATCGTCCATGTCTGGTCTCTCCCTTGAAGGGGCGCTCATCCCCGCCCCGGTCGCGCGGACCTTGCCGCGCAGGCCGGACCATTGCAATGCTGCAGCGCCAAAGACGCTGCGGCGGATGCGTGGAATGAAACGATCACCCGGGCCGGGTGGGGCTCAGCCCGCCTCAGGCTCGACGGGCAGGGGGCGTGGGCCGTCGGCCTCCAGCACCCAGGCGGCGTGCCCCTCGATCCGGGCCGCCGTGGGCATCCGGCCATAGCCCGCTCCACTGTCGAGGTCGATCCGCGGGCCGAAATGGCGCGGCGCCTCCAGCGCGGTATGGCCGTGGACGACCAGCCAGGGCAGGTCCTGCGCGGCGTCATAGAAGGCGTCGCGTATCCAGATCAGGTCGTCGATCCGCTGGTCTTCCAGTGCCACGCCCGGCACGATGCCTGCGTGGACGAAGAGCTTGTCCTCTGTCTCCAGCCAATAGGGCAGACCGGCGAGGAAGGCGCCATGGGCCTTCGGCACGGCGGAGAGCGTATCGGCGTGGATCTCCGCCATCGGGCGGCGCTCGTCCACGTCCACACCATAGCTTTGCAGCGTCGCCAACCCGCCGAGCCGCCGGTGCGGCCAGGGCAGGCCTGACTTGATATTGGCGTCATGGACGGTGGCATCGGCGAGGAAGCGGCGGAACATCACGTCGTGATTGCCCGCCAGAACGGTCATGTTGCGCCCGGCGGCGGCTTCCGCGATCAGTAGGTCGATGACGCCCCGGCTGTCCGGTCCCCGGTCCACGAGATCGCCCAGCAGGACCAACTGCGCCCCCGGCCCGCCATCCCGGTCGACCCTCTGCAGCAAGTCCTCCAGCCAGTCCCGCTGGCCGTGGATGTCGCCGATGGCATAGATCGGATCGCTCATGAGCCTGTCTCCTGTCTGCGTTGCCTTTGAACCACCGGCCGGCCCGAACTGCCACCCCCGGCTTCATCTTTCCCGAAACACTCCGGGGGAATTGGCCCCGGTAGGGGCCAAGGGGGCAGGGCCCCACCGCCGCGCGACAGCGCGGCCAAATGTCGTGTCGCGCGGAACGCGCGCCGATCTGGTTAAACTTGGCGGAACGCGCGCCCGTCCGCTCGGATCAACTCCGCCAACGAAAGAGGCCCCGGCATCTCTGCCGGGGCCTCTTGTCTCATCTCATCCGCCTCAGGCGACGTCGAATTCCAGCGGTTTCACCTGCTGGAACTTGCCGGTGGCGTTCAGCGCCTCGACCGCCTCGACCGGCAGCGGCCCGTCGAGGTAGAGCAGCGCGATCGCCTCGGCCCCGGCCGATGCGCGGCCGAGAGTGAAGTTCGCGATGTTCACGCCGTTCGCGCCCAGGGTGGCGCCCAGCGTGCCGATGATGCCCGGCACGTCCTGGTTGGTGGTGTAGAGCATGTGCGCGCCCACTTCGGCGTCCACGTTGATGCCCTTGATCTGGATGAACCGGGGCTTGCCGTCCGAGAAGACGGTGCCCGCGGCAGACCGCTCGCGCTTGTCGGTGACCACGGTCACCTTGATGTAGCCGTCGAAGGCGCCCGACTTGTCCTGGTTCGTGGTGGAGATGCGGATGCCGCGCTCCTTGGCCACGACCGGGGCCGAGACCATGTTCACGTCCGGGTTGGCCTTCTTCATGATGCCTGCCACGACGCCGCAGTTCAGCGCCTCGAGGTTCATGCCTGCCACGGTGCCGTCGTAGAGGATGTTGATCGCCTTGATCGGCTCATCGGTCATCTGGCCGATGAAGGAACCGATGTGCCCGGCGAGCTTCAGCCACGGACCCATGACCTTGGCTTCCTCAGCGGTGACGGAGGGCATGTTGAGCGCGTTCTCGACGGCGCCGGTCAGCAGGTAGGCCGACATCTGCTCGGCAACCTGAAGTGCTACGTTTTCCTGCGCCTCGGTGGTGGCAGCGCCGAGGTGCGGCGTGCAGACCACGTTGGGCAGGTTGAAGAGCGGGTTCTCGGTCGCGGGCTCTTCGGAGAAGACGTCGAAGGCCGCACCGGCCACGTGGCCCGATTTCAGCAGCTCTGCGAGGGCCGCTTCATCGACGAGGCCGCCGCGGGCGCAGTTGATGATCCGCACGCCCTTCTTGGTCTTCTCGAGGTTTTCCTTCGAGAGGATGTTCTTGGTGGTCTCGGTCAGCGGCACGTGCAGCGTGATGAAGTCGGCGCGGGTCAGCAGCTCGTCCAGCTCGACCTTCTCGACGCCCATCTTCTCGGCCTTCTCTTCGCCGAGGAAGGGGTCATAGGCCACGACCTTCATCTTCAGGCCGCGGGCGCGGTCGCAGACGATGCCGCCGATGTTGCCGGCGCCGATCACGCCGAGGGTCTTGCCGGTCAGCTCGACACCCATGAACTTCGACTTCTCCCACTTGCCCGCATGGGTCGAGGCAGAGGCCTCGGGGATTTGGCGCGCCACGGCGAACATCATCGCGATGGCATGTTCCGCCGTCGTGATCATGTTGCCGAAGGGCGTGTTCATCACGATGATGCCCTTCTTGGACGCGGCGTCCTTGTCGATATTGTCGGTGCCGATGCCGGCGCGGCCGATGACCTTGAGGTTGTCGGCGGCGGCGATGATCTTCTCGGTTGCCTTGGTGGCCGAGCGGATGGCGAGGCCGTCATACTGGCCGATGACCTCCAGCAGCTTGTCCTTGTCCTTGCCAAGGTCGGGCTGGAAGTCGACGTCGATGCCGTGGTCCTTGAAGATCTGGACGGCGGCGTCGGACAGCTTGTCGGAAATGAGAACGCGGGGGGCCATGTCTGGGCTCCTTTGGATAAGATCGGGGTGTGGACCGGCGCTGCAAACGCCGGCCGTGCCGTCAAATTCGGGGAAGATGGGGGCGGACCGGGGCCCGCCCGTCAGATCGGATCAGGCTGCTTCGGTCTGGGCCGCGATCTCGGCTTCGAAGGCATGGGCCACCCAGGGCATCAGCGCTTCGACGTCCGAGGTATCGATCGTGCCGCCGCACCAGATCCGCAGACCGGCCGGTGCATCGCGGTAGGCGCCCAGGTCGAGGCCCACGCCGGCCGCTTCGAGGCGCTTGGCCACGGCCTTGGCAAAGGCGGCGCCGTCCTTGATGCGGTCGTCGGTGAACTTCAGGCAGACCGAGGTGTTCGAGCGCGTCGCGTCATCCTCGGCGAGGTTCGCGATCCAGTCGTTGGCTTCGCAGAAGTCCCAGATCACCTTGGCGTTCGCATCGGCGCGCGCCATCAGCCCCTTCAGGCCGCCCACGGAGCGGGCCCAGTCCAGCGCCACGAGGTAATCCTCGACCGCCAGCATGGAGGGGGTGTTGATCGTCTCGCCCTTGAAGATGCCTTCGTTGAGCTTGCCGCCCTTGGTCATGCGGAAGATCTTCGGCATCGGCCAGGCGGGGGTGTAGCTTTCCAGCCGTTCGACGGCGCGGGGGCTGAGGATCAGCATCCCGTGGGCCGCTTCACCGCCCAGCACCTTCTGCCAGGAGAAGGTCACCACGTCGAGCTTGTCGAAGGGCAGGTCCTGCGCGAAAGCGGCCGAGGTCGCGTCGCAGATGGTCAGGCCTTCGCGGTCGGCGGGGATCGCGTCGCCGTTGGGCACGCGCACGCCGGAGGTGGTGCCGTTCCAGGTGAAGACGACGTCGGTGTTGAAGTCGACCTCGGCGAAGTCGACGATCTGACCGTACTCGGCGGTCTTCACCTCGGCGTCGATTTTCAGTTGCTTGACGACATCGGTCACCCAGCCTGCGCCGAAGCTTTCCCAGGCCAGCATGGTGGCCTTGCGGGCGCCCAGCATGGACCAGAGCGCCATTTCGACGGCGCCGGTATCGGAGGCGGGAACGATGCCGATCTTGTAGTCGGCGGGCACGCCCAGCAGGTCACGCGTCTCTTCGATCGCGGCCTTCAGCTTTTCCTTGCCGATGGCAGCACGGTGCGAGCGACCGAGTGCGGCATCAGCCAGTTTGTCGAGCGTGAATGTGGGGATCTTGGCGCAGGGGCCAGAGGAGAAACGCGGGTTTGCAGGCCGCGTGGTCGGTGCTTCAATAGCCATGTAGCTATCCTTCCAGATAAGCGCCCTTCGTTGGGGAAGGGTGTCCCACTGCCGCATCTAGTGCCTGTCGCGACGCTGCGCAACGAAAATTTTCAGGGGAAAGACGACAATTTGAATGCCGAAAGCGACATCGCGTCGCTTTCGGATGATCAGGCGCGCAGGGCGTCGTAGGGCACCATGACGTGCTCCCGGTAGGCCGGGCGCTCGGTCAGGCGGGCGTAGTAGGCCGCCAGCGCGGGCAGCTCGGGCCGGTCGACCTCGATGTCGTAGTAGCGGTAGAGGACATGGCCGAACTGGATGTCCGCCAGCGTGAAGTCCTCGCCCGCGAGGTGGGCGTGACGGGTCAGCTGCACCTCTGCGATTCGGAGCGGTTTTTCCAGCGCTGTCATGGCCTTGGCGATGGCCTCGGGGTCCCGCTGATCGGCGGGCGTGCGCACCACGCGCCAGAAGACGGGGCCGGTGAAGCCGATGGCGACGTTGATCTTGGCCCATTCCGCCCAGCGGTCGATATCGCTCCGATCCAGGAGGTCGGAGGGCCAGAACGGGCTGCCGCCGTAGCGCGTCGCGAGGTAGCGCAGGATCGCCCCCGTCTCCCACAGGGGCGGGTTGTCGCCGTCACGCAGGACCGGCACGGTGCCGTTCGGGTTCATGGCGAGGAAGGCCTCGGTATCGGTGACGCCATGGACATGCCCGGCGTCGATCCGCTCATGGGGCAGCTTCAGTTCGGCCACGGCCCACATCAGGGCCTGCACGTTGGACGATGTCTTGCGTCCCCAGATCGTCAGCATGTCGCTCTTCCTCTTTCGGCCTTGCATAGCTGTGGTGTTTTCGCGCGCGGACAAGGGCGGGCCCGGGACAATGACGCGAACGTGCCCTTTGCCTCGTCCTGGCCCCATCCCGGGCCCCCGTCCGACGGGCGGCGATTCGCCGGGGCCCGCGCCGGGCGCCTCGCTGCGGGATACGGTGCCCCGGATGCCGCGCGGGAAAATTCTTCGAAGAATTTTCTCAAGAATTTTCCAAAATTCTTGGGTGCGCCCGGCCGGCCTCCGGACCGTCAGCCGAGGTGGATCTGTCCGGCGGGGTAGCGCACGCGCGGCGTCGACCGGGTGGCGAGGAAGAAGCCAAGCGTCAGCGGGCCGACGCGGCCGAGGAACATGATCGCCATGATCACCGCCCGGCCAAAGCCCGACAGATCCCCGGTGAAGCCGCGCGACAGGCCCACGGTGCCGAAGGCGCTCGCCACTTCGAAGGAAATGTCGAGGAAATGCCCCTCGTGCGAGGCGGCGAGCAGGAAGACTCCGATGAAGACGACGAGCACGCTGATCGCGGTCAAGGCCATGACCTTCAGCACTTCGTCGAGGCTGATGCTGCGCCCGAAGGCGTGCAGCTGCGACTGGCGGCGGAAGAAGGCCATCGTGGCGATCAGCATGACGACGAAGGTGGTGACCTTGATTCCGCCCGCGGTAGAGGTGGGCCCTCCGCCGATCAGCATCATCGAGATGAACATCATCGTCGTGCTGTCGTGCATCGCGCTGATGTCGGTGGTGTTGAACCCGGCGGTGCGCGTCGTGACGCCCTGGAACCAGCTGACCGTCAGCTTGGCCACGGCCCCGTGGAGGTGGCCCAGCGTGCCGGTATTGTGCCATTCCAGAAACGCGAAGAGCCCGACCGACCAGGGGATCAGCACCGCCGTTCCCAGCAGCATGATCTTGGTGTGCAGCGTCCACCGGCGCCAGTCGCGCTGGTTGAACACGTCCTGCAGCACCACGTAGCCGATGCCCCCCACGATGAAGAGCGCAGGGATCACGATGTTGACGATCGGATCGGTGGCATAGGGCACCAGCCCGTTCGGGAAGGTCGAGAAACCGGCGTTGTTGAAGGCCGAGATGGCGTGGAAGAGCGCGGTCCAGAGCCCCTGCCAGACCCCTTCCTGCGGCACGAAGACCAGCGCCAGCAGCAAGGTGCCGGTCATCTCGCAGAAGAGGACGACCTTGGCGATGGTCTTCATCAGCAGACGGACCTGGGTCATGGAACTCTGGTTCAGGTCTTCGCGCAGGTAGACGTGGCCGGTGATCCCCACCGGCAGGCCGAGGGCTGCCAGCACCAGCACCGCGAAGGTCATGAGCCCCAGCCCGCCAAGCTGGATCAGCAGCGCCAGCACCACCTGTCCGAAAAGCGTGAGCCCGGTGCCGATGTCGAAGACGGCGAGCCCGGTCACCGTCACGGCAGAGGTGGCCGTGAAGAGCGCGTCGCCCCAGCTGATCGGGATCGTGCGGGCGAAAGGCAGCATGAAGAGCGCCGCCCCGGCGAGGATCAAGAGCGCATAGGCCAGCGCCAGGATCGCCGGCGCGGGCATCCGGGCGATGCGCTGGAGCGTTTGCTTGGGGATCAGGGCCATGACGGGCTCAGATCTGATCGCCGAAGCTGCGCAGCTCGGGCCGCTTGCCGAGGACGATGATCTTGTCGTCCTTTTCCAGCGTGTAGTCGCGGCTGTGGGCGGGGCGGAACTCGGTCCCGCGCATGACCCCCAGCAGGGTCAGGTCATGGCCGGTGAAGTCGAGCGCCTTCAGCGGCTGGCCCGCCATGCGTTCGGGCACCGCCATGTTGACCACGGAATAGCCGTTCCCGAGGCTCACGTAGTCCAGCATCACCGGGTTGTTCAGCATCTGCGCGATGTGGCGGCCCATCTCCTGCTCCGGCAGGATGACGCGGTCGGCGCCGAGCTTCATCAGGATGCGGTGGTGGGTCCGGTTCGAGGCCTTCACCCAGATCGTGTTCACGCCGCAGAGCTTGAGGTTCATCGTGGTGAGGATCGAGGCCTGGATGTCCTCGCCGATCGCCACAAGCGCCACATCGTAGCGTTCGATCCCGGCTTCGCGCAGGGCGCCCTCGTCGGTGGAATCGAGGATCACGGTCGCGGTCAGCACCGAGGCCATGCTGTTCACCCGGCGCTCGTCCATGTCCACGCCGATCACGTGGTTGCCGAAGCGCGCCAGTTCCGCGGCGACGGTCTGTCCGAAGGCGCCGAGGCCGATCACGGCGAAGCTGCGGTTTTCCTTGGCCATTGCGGGCTCCCTGTCGGTGGTGGTGGGGCGGCGGAAATGGGGGCGACGCTGCCGCTGCGGCGCGGCGCTGTCAAGCGCACAGGCGGCAGGGGCACTCGTGCGCGGGGGGCGATTGTGGAGACTGAGTGCAGGGGCGGACTGCGGGGGCCCGAGGGGCCGGGCGCGTGCCGCAGGCGGGGAGGGGGGCTGTCTGCCCCCGTCGCGTACCGCGACTCCCCCCGAGGATATTTGGGAACAGTGGATGTGGCGGGTCAGCCGCGGCGCAGGCGGGCGACGATCTGGCCGAGGGCGAAGAGGATCACGGCGCAGGTGACGATCGAGGGCCCTGCGGGCGTGTCGAGCACCCAGGCGAGGCGCAGCCCGCCAAGGGCGGAGGCCACGGCCACGACGGCGGCGAGGCCCAGCATCGCCTCGGGGGTGCGGGCGAAGGGGCGGGCGGCGGCGGCGGGGATGATCAGCAGGGCGGTGATCAGCAGCGCGCCCACGACCTTGATGGAGAGCGCCACCACGAGGGCGAGGGCAAGGGTGAGGCCCAGCTGCTCCCGCTCGGGGTCGATGCCGGAGGCGGCGGCGAGGTCCGGGTTCAGTGTGGCCGTGAGCAGTGCCTGCCAGCGCCAGGCCAGCCAGAGCGCCAGCAGCACCGTGCCGCCCCAGACCAGCGCGAGATCGGATTTCGAGACCGAGAGGATGTCGCCGAAGAGGTAGCTTTCGAGGTTCAGCCGTGCGCCAGGCAGGAAGGCGACGGCCATCAGGCCGAAGGCCAGTGCCGCATGGGCCAGCACGCCCAGCACCGTGTCCATCGCCTGCCCGCGGCGCGAGAGCGCGGTGATCGTCAGCGCCATGACCAGCGCCACCACGAGGACGCCGCCGGGGATCGGCAGGGAGAAGCCAAGCGAGAGCGCCACGCCGAGGATCGCCGCATGGGCGGTGGCATCGCCGAAATAGGCCATCCGGCGCCAGACCACGAAACAGCCCAGCAGCGCGGCACCCAGCCCCACGCCGACCCCGGCCAGCGTCGCGCGGATCAGGAAATCGTCGAGCATTCAGGGGCGTCCTTGGGTGGTATGGAGGGTGGCATGGCGCGGGGCCGGGTCGTCGTGCAGGTGATCGTGGGCGTGCGCGTGGTCATGTCCGTGATCATGCCCGTGATCGTGGGTGCAGCCCTCGTCGTGGTCATGGTCATGCTGGTGGCGGTAGAGCGCCAGCGCCCCCTGCGTGCCGCGGCCGAAGAGGGCCCGGTACTCCGGCGCGGAGCTGACCACCTCGGGCGTCCCCTGGCAGCAGATATGTCCGTTCAGGCAAACCACCCGGTCGGAGGCGCTCATCACCACGTGCAGTTCGTGGCTGATCATCAGGACGGCGCAGCCGATCTCGTGCCGGATCTCGTCGATCAGCTGGTAGAAGGCGGCGGAGGCGGGCTGATCCAGGCCCTGCGTCGCCTCGTCCAGCATGAGGATATGGGGATCCTGCAGCAGGGCGCGGGCGAGGAGGACACGCTGGAACTGGCCGCCGGAGAGGTCGACCATCTGGCGTTGGGCGAGGCTTTCGGCCACGCCGGTCCGCGCCATCGCGCGGGCGATGGCGTCGGGGCGGGCGCGGTGCGGCAGGTTCAGGAACCGCATCACCGACATCGGCAGGGTCCTGTCGATGTGCAGCTTCTGCGGGACATAGCCGATGCGCAGCCCCGGCATCCGGGTCACCGTGCCGCCGGTGGGCTTCAGCGCCCCGGCCAGCACCCGCAGCAGCGTGGATTTGCCAGAGCCATTGGGCCCGACGATCGTCACGATCTCCCCGGGTTCGAGCGACAGGTCGACGCCCTGCAGCACCTGCTGGCCGCCGAAGCCAGCCGTCAGTCGGCGGGCGGTCAACAGGCTCATGCTGCCTCTTCCCGGCACAGCGGGCAGAGCCCCTCTGCCTCGATCGTCGTCTTTTCCACCGCGAAGCCGGCCGCGTCCGCGCTGGCGTCAAGCGGGGTCACGCCCTGCGCTTCCGCCACGGCGCCACATTTGCGGCAGATGAAGAAAGCCGGGTCATGCGCTGCGCCGGGATGAGCGCAGGCGACGAAGGCGTTCAGCCGTTCGATCCGGTGCGCCAGCCCGTTGTCCATCAGGAAACCAAGTGCCCGGTAGGCCACCGGCGGCTTGGAGCCGAACCCGTCCTCCGCCAGCCGCGCCAGCACGTCGTAGGCGCCGAGCGCCACGTGGCTTTCCAGCAGGATCTCCAGCGTGCGCCGCCGCACCGGGGTGAAGCTGAGGCCCTTCTCGGCACAGGTCTCCTCCGCGAGGGCGAGGGCCGCGCGGGTGCAGGCGCTGTGATCATGCGCGGCGAAGCCCACGATGCCCTGCGGGTCGGTCGATCCTTGGCTCATCTCTCACCTCCTCGCCGTCACAGGTGCGACGGCCACGAACAGCTTGCCCCTCCGGCGCGCCGGATTTTCGGGGGTTGTGATATTATAACATACGCGTTAGGTGGGGGCTACTGTATAACATCCCCCCGGAGGACTTCCATGAGAACCCGCCTGAATGCAAGCCTTGGTCTCGGCTTTTCCGCAGCTCTGCTGGGCGCAACCGCCCTCGCAGGGACCGCGCGCGCCGAGGTGCCGGTGGTCACGGCAGACATCCCCGCGGTGCAGTCCCTCGTGATGCAGGTGATGGGCGACCTCGGCACGCCGGGTCTGGCCATGACGCCGGGGGCCTCGCCGCATGGCTACCAGATGCGCCCCTCCGAGGCGAAGCAGCTGGCGGGCAGCGACGTGATCTTCTGGGTCGGCGAGGCGCTGGAGCCGTGGCTGGGCGAGGCCATCGGCACGCTGGCCCCGAAGGCGCAGTCGGTCGAACTTCTGGAGGCCCCGGGTGTCGAGACGCTGATGTTCCGGACCGAGGCGCTGTTCGAGCAGGCGGGCAATCATGACCACGACCATGGGGACGAGCACGGCGAAGACGATCACGCCGATCACGAAGGGCATGACCACGATCATGACCACGGCGATCATGCCGATCACGATGGCGACCATGATCACGATCACGCCGCGGACCATGATGACCACGATCATGCCGCAGACCATGATGATCATGACCACGCCGCCGCGCATGGCGCCGAGGACGAACATCATCACGACCATAGCGGGATCGACCCGCATGCATGGCTCGACCCGCAGAACGCCTCCGCCTGGCTTTCGACCATCGCCGCGACGCTCTCCAAAGCCGATCCGGAGCATGCGGACACCTATGCCGCCAATGCCGCCGCTGCGCAGGACAAGATCGCGGCCCTTGCGGACCAGATGGCGGCTCAGCTGACGGAGCTGCCCGGCGCCTACGTGGTCTTCCACGATGGCTATCACTACCTTGAAAACCGCTTCGGCCTGCCGTCCCGCGGGGCGATCTCCATGAGCGATGCCACCAGCCCCAGCCCCGCGCGCCTTGCCGAGCTGCGCGAGGCCATCGCCGCGGAAGGCGTGACCTGCATCTTCGCCGAGCCTCAGTTCAGCGCGTCGTCGATGGAGCGGATCGCAGAGGATCTCGACCTCAAGACTGGCACGCTTGACCCGCTCGGGCAGGACATCCCCACCGGGCCGGAGTTCTATGCCACGCTGATGGAAGGCCTCTCGGCGTCCCTGCGCGGCTGCCTCGCCGACTGATCCCGCGCCAAGTGAGACGAAAAGTAAGGGGGCCTGCCGGGCGAACGGCGGGCCCCCTGAACTTTGCGGGGTGCTCTATCGGCCCCCGGCACACCGCAGGTGGGGGGCAGCACAGCGTGCCGTCAAAGGCCCCTGACGCCCCCCTCGCGTCAGCGCAGCAGGATCGCCCGGAAATCGTTCACGTTGGTGCCGGTCGGCCCCGGTTCAAAGAGGGCCTCGACCGCCTCGAAGGCCGTATAGGCATCGTTGCCGAGCAGCAGGGCCGACGGGTCAATCCCCGCGGCGCGCATCGTGGCCACCGTCTCGCCATCGGCAAAGGCGCCCGCGTTGTCCTCCGACCCGTCGATGCCATCGGTATCCGCCGCCAGCGCCGCAATGCCCGCCACGCCTTCGATCTCCAGCGCCAGCGACAGCAGGAACTCGCTGTTGCGCCCGCCGCGCCCCTTGCCGCGCAGGGTCACCGTGGTCTCGCCGCCCGAAAGGATCATCACCGGCTTCGCGAACGGCCGGTCCTTGGCCTGCACCTCGCGCGCGATGGCGGCATGGACCTTGGCCACCTCGCGGGCCTCGCCCTCGATAGCGTCCGACAGGATCGCCGAGGGCACACCGGCGGCCTCGGCCACCTCTGCCGCCGCCTCAAGCGAGCGTGCGGCCGAGGCGATGACGGTCACGCTGTTGCGGGCAAAGCGCGGCTCCGCGGGATCGGGCGCATCCTCCGGCGCCTCGCGCAGATGCGCCATGATCCGCTCCGGCAGGGTGATGTCGTAATCCCGGATCGCCTGCATCGCCGCCGCCCGGCCCACGGTCGTCGGCACCGTCGGACCCGAGGCCACCTCGCCCGGGTCATCGCCCGGCACGTCCGAGACGATCAGGCTCACCATCCGGGCCGGGGCGGCGGCTGCCGCCAGCCGTCCGCCCTTCACCCGGCTCACCTGCTTGCGGATCGCGTTCATCGCCCCGATGGGCGCGCCCGAGGCCAGAAGCGCCTCGTTCAGGGCCACTTCATCGGCCAGTTCCAGCCCCTCCGGCGGGGCCGCCAGCAGGGCCGAGCCGCCCCCGGTCACCAGCGCCACCACGAGGTCATCCTCGGTCAGCCCCTCCAGCGCCGCCAGCACCTCACGGGTCGCCGCAAGCCCTGCCTCGTCCGGCACCGGATGCGCCGCCTCCAACACCTTCAGTTGCTTGCACGGCGCGGCATAGCCGTAGCGGGTCACGATCACTCCCTCCAGCGGCCCGTCCCAGAGGTCCTCGAAGGCCTGTGCCACCTGCGCGGCGCCCTTGCCCGCGCCGATCACCACGGTGCGGCCCTTGGGTTTCTCCGGCAGATGGGCGGCCAGCGCCGCCTTCGGGTCTGCGGCGGCAATGGCGGCCTCGAAACAGCGGATCAGGAGGGCGCGGTCGGCTTCGGTCATCGGGGGCTCCACTTGCATGTTTGCGCGCACCATAGCAGCCCGCCGCCCATGTACCAGCCGCGCAGCGCCGCGCCCGATTGCCAAGTGTCGACAACGCGCCTAGGCTTCCCCCAACCTCACCCTTTCAGCGGAGCATCGCCATGGACGGCGCATACAAGGACAACGACATTTCCCGCGTGGTTGCGGCGGACCGCGCCCATGTCTGGCACCACCTGACCCAGCACAAGCCCTTCGAGACCGGCGAGCCGCGGGTCATCGTCGAGGGCAAGGGGATGCGCGTCTGGGACCAGGCGGGCCGCGAATTCCTCGACGCGGTCTCCGGCGGCGTCTGGACGGTCAACGTTGGCTACGGCCGCGAAAGCATCGCCGACGCGGTCCGCGACCAGCTGGTGAAGCTGAACTACTTCGCCGGCTCCGCGGGCTCGATCCCGGCCGCGCTCTTCTCCGAGAAGCTGATCTCCAAGATGCCCGGCATGAGCCGCGTCTACTATTGCAACTCGGGCTCCGAGGCCAACGAGAAGGCCTTCAAGATGGTCCGCCAGATCGCCCACAAGCGCTATGGCGGCAAGAAGCACAAGATCCTCTTCCGCGAGCGGGATTACCACGGCACCACCATCGGCGCCCTCTCCGCTGGCGGCCAGCCCGAGCGCAACGCGCAATACGGCCCCTTCGCGCCGGGCTTCATCGAGGTGCCGCACTGCCTCGAGTACCGCGCCCAGTGGGACCTCTCCGGCGAGGCCTACGGCCAGCGTGCCGCCGATGCCATCGAGGAGGTCATCCTGCGCGAGGGCCCCGACACCGTGGGCGCGATCTGCCTCGAGCCGGTGACCGCCGGCGGCGGCGTCATCGTGCCCCCGAAAGGCTACTGGGAGCGCGTGCAGGAGATCTGCCGCAAGTACGACGTGCTCCTGCACATCGACGAGGTGGTCTGCGGCGTGGGCCGCACCGGCAGCTGGTTCGGCTACCAGCAGTTCGGGATCGAGCCCGACTTCGTGACCATGGCCAAGGGCGTGGCCTCCGGCTATGCCGCCATCGCCTGCTGCGTCACGACCGAGGCGGTCTTCGACCTCTTCAAGGATGACGCCGCCGATCCGCTGAACTACTTCCGCGACATCTCGACCTTCGGCGGCTGCACCGCCGGCCCCGCGGCCGCACTCGAGAACATGCGCATCATCGAAGACGAGGACCTGCTCGGGAACACGCAGAAGATGGGCGACCGCCTCACCGCCAACCTCCTTGCCCTGCAGGAGAAACACGCGGTGATCGGCGAGGTCCGCGGCCTCGGCCTGTTCCAAGGCGCGGAACTCGTCACCGATCGCGCCACCAAGGAGCCGGTGCCCGAGAAACTCGCCCAGCAGGTGGTCGCGGAATGCGGCGCCCAAGGCGTGATCATCGGCGTCACCAACCGCTCGCTGCCGGGCCTCAACAACACGCTCTGCCTCAGCCCCGCGCTGATCGCGACCGAGGCAGACATCGACCGCATCACCGATGCCATCGACGTGGCGCTGACGAGAACCTTCGGCTGACCCAGCCCATCATCGACACGCAAAGGCCGGGGCACTCTCCCCGGCCTTTTCAATGTCGCCTTTCCAATTTTCTTGCCGCAAATATCCTCGGGGGGAATTGGCCCGCAGGGCCAAGGGGGGCAGACAGCCCCCAACCCCGCCCGCCGCAGGCGCCCCCGCCGGACGGCCCGCAGGGACGTTCCGCGGGGTATCTCCCGGTCAGCCCCGGAACGCGCCGCTCACTTGCCCGTCCAGCTCTGCCACCAGCGCGCCAGCCGTCCGCGTTTCTCCCGCGCGCTGTCGCTCATATCGTCCCAGGCCTCGCCCGCATCCGCGACCACCGGGTCGATGCGCCGCTGCCGGAAGCGGATCCAGCGCACCCGCACGGCCCAGACCAGCGCCAGGAAGACCACGATGATCACGATGTTCAGCCAGGGGATGAAGCGCGCGTCCGGCCCGTCGACCTGCGTGACCCCGACCGCGTTCGGGAAGATCGAGAGGAACTCGTTGCGCCAGCCGTAATGGGTCACCGCCACCCACTTCGGGTTGTCCGAGGTCGAGCGCAGGTCGGCCGCCTCGGTCTGCAGGTTGTTGGTGTCGAACTTGAAATAGGGCGGCCAGCCCCAGCTGGTGTCCTCGTTGCGATAGACCAGCGGTTTACCGTTGGTCTTGATCGTCTGGATGAAGAAGACGTCCCGGTTCGGCCCGCCGACCTGGTTGCCCGGCCCGGGCGAGGCCCAGAAGATCGAGTTCTCGCCGAAGTCGATCCGCCGTTCGAAGGTGTCGGTGATCCGCACGATGTCGCGCTGCGGCAGCGTGTAGTGGAAGAATGCCGCCACCAGCAGCCAGACGATCGCCCAGAACGTCCATTTCACATAGACCATGAGGGTCCCCTTACCAGAAGTTCACGTAGTAGATGAGGAAGGCCACCACCATCACCGGGACGATGTAGATCAGCAGGATCAGTTTTCGACGGAAGGACTGGTCGTAGTCTTCCAGTTCCTCGCGCATCCATGCCCTGCGGTCCCCGGTGCGGCCCTCGGCCTTCCAGCGCGCTTTCAGCTTGGCGCGCCGCGTTTCGCGCGACCAGATCGACACGATGACGTAAAGCACTGTCAGCACAACAAAGCCGACGAGGATCAGGCGGAACAGTTGAACCATGGATCACTCCCTCCCGCGCAGCACGGCGCCCCAGGGGCCGACCTGTGCAATCCTGTCGTCGGTCGCCGGGGCCGCAGCGGTGGCGGCGCGGGGCGACCATGGCCCAGTAACGGGCGGCGGTGGCGGTGGCGGGGCGGCCTCCATCGGGGCGTCGTGCCCGAAGAGCGCCCGCCGCGCGCCGGCCTTGTCCACCTGGTATTCCCGCGCGAGGAAATCGGCCACATAGGCCTTCTTGGTCTCGCCCCAGCCGGAATAGAGCCGGTAGAACAGCTCCTTGTGGCAGATGAAGAGCTGGCGCACATCCTTCGGCGAAAGCTCGGCCAGCACCATGTTCACGAGGTCCCGGTCGGCGTGATCCGCCGCGCGCAGGGTATAGAAATAGGCCGGGTGATCCGAGGAGATCCGCGGCCAGCGCCCGCCGTCCTCGGCCCAGGCCAGCAGGTCCCGCAGGGCGTGGTATTCCTCTGGCAGCGCCTCGGCATGATCGCGGGCCAGGGCGCGGATGTCGCGCCGGGTCGCGCCCTGCAGGTTCACGCCGCTCTCCTGTGCCGCGTCCACGACGATGAAATCCATCTTCTGGCGCAGGATCGCCGCCGCATCTATCCCGCGGGCCTTCACGATGGGTTCGACGAGGTCGTTCTGCTCCAGGAACCGGGCCACGCGGTTGCGCTGCCGGGTGAGGGAGAAGACCTCGCCCGGGATTCCTTCCAGCGGCTCCGTCGGCCCCGCCGCAAGCGTCGCGGGATGGTCCACCCCGCGAAAGACGTAGAGACCGCCGAAATGCGCGGTCCAGAAGTTCTCCTGCCGGAAGGACATCGTCTTAAGCCGCACCGGGTTGCGGGTCACGTCGCCGGTCCGCTTCGCGGTGGTGATCATCTGGGCGATAAGCACGTCATCGAACCAGGCGTCTTCCTCCTGCAGGAACCTGTCCGAGAGCTTGCCCAGAGCCTCCGCCGCGCGCACCGTACCTGTCGTGGTATCGGCCTCGATTTCGACCCGCCGGATGTCGAAGAGCCGCGCGGGATCGCGCACCGAGAAGACGGAGTTCACCAGCTCCCCCGCCACCGCGTCCTGCGCGGTCAGGGCGAAGAGCTGGCGCTCGTTCTCCTCGATGAAGCTGCGCAGGATCGACCGCGAGGTCGAGAATTTCGCGTTCAGCAGCGGCGCGCGCTTCTGGTCCGTGGTCAGCAGGATGAACTGCCGGTTCACCCCGTTGCGGTTGAGGTAGAGGTGGTCGTCCAGCTCTTCCCCGATCTCCGGGCTGAAGCCCGAGATATCGACGTGGAAATCCTTCAACGCCGTGCGCTTGCCCGCCAGATGCTCCAGCGCGCGGTTGTAGCGCTCGATCATGGAGGGCGCCTGAATGTGGACGAGGTTGCCGAACATCAGGCCCTTTTCGATAAGGCGTTTCATGGCCGGGCCTCCGCTGCGTAAGCGGCGCACTGCATCAGGACGGATCGACCGCGCGTTCCGCTCCATACGGATGTGTCTGGGCTGAAAACCACGCTCATCCCTTCCCCTCCAGATACCGCCGCTTCGCCTCGTCCTGCCGCCCGAAGTCGCGCACCATGGCCTCGATCGCCACCTCGTCGGACTTGTCGGCATAGCGGAATTCGCTGTCGGCGTAGCGGTTGATCTCCTGCACCACCATCTCCACCGTGATCGGCTGGCGCAGCTCGGCGATCATCGCCGCCTTGGTGTCGTAGTCCTTGAAGAGGAACAGCTCCGGCTCTTCCATCCAGGCATCGGGGAGCTCGAAATCCATCGCCCGCACCTTCACCGCATCGGTGATGTTCTTGATCGCCCGCCCGGTGAAGCGGGGATCGGCCTGCTGGATCGCCTTCAGATACTCCCCCAGCTTGGCAATCGTATCGAGCCGCCCCAGACGGTCCTCGACCCGCTCCCAGACCGCCAGCAGGCCGGCTTCCTTCGGGCGGCCGTGCCCCTCGAAAGAGGCGGCGACAGCGCGCTTGATCTCCTGCGCGGCGAAAAGCTCATGCGCGCCCAGCGGGATGTCGTGCTTCTTCCCCAGCAGCAGGGCGAGGATGTCGATGTAGTCCTCCCGCGTCTGCGGCCCGTCCACGAGGAACCGCGCGCCGGCCCGTTGCCGCAGGGCGTCATCCACGTTCTCGGGATAGTTCGAGAACATGCCGAAGGTGCAGTTCCCCCGCACAACGGTGTTCGCCCCGGCAAAGGCCTCCATGAAGACCGCCGTCACCTCCTGCTGCCCGGCCGAGGACTGCCGGTCCCCGCGCTTGCCCGCGATCTGGTCGATGTCATCGATGGTGCCGAAGCCGATCACCCCCGGGTCCAGCACAGTCTGGATGAAGGCCTTGGCGTTCTGCCCCGACTTGCCCTGATAGCTGTCGATATTGTCGATGCCGAAATTCTGGTAGCGGAAGGGATAGCCCGCCACCTGGCAATAGTCGTTCAAGAGCCCCGCCATCATCTGGATCAGCGTCGTCTTGCCGGTGCCCGGCGCGCCGTCCCCCATGAAGGTGAAGATGAAGCCGCCCAACTCGGCAAAGGGGTTCAGCCGCCGCTCGAAATCATAGGCCATGAGCATCTTGGCCAGCTTCATCGCCTGGTACTTGGCGATGTGGTTGCCCACCACCTCGTGCGGTTTCTTGAAGGCCATGGTCAGCACGCTGCCGCGCGCCTTCGTCGCCGGGGTGAAGCCCTGAAGCGTCAGGTCGTCCGCCTCCACCCGCCATGCGGCAGAGGTGAAGGCCTCCAGCCGCGGGGCGGTGGCCGCGCGGGCCGCGACCTTCTCCATGACCTTCTCGGCAAAGCCCGCGACCACGGCCACCAGCCGCGCCTCGTCGGTGCCAAGCGCCGCGATGTCCTGATCCAGCTCCCAGAGCATCCCGTGCAGCGCAAGCGGCGCATTGTCGGTGAGGATCTCCTCCACCTCGCCCGGCTCCACGGTGACCTCGCCCAGATGCGGGGCCAGCAGGTAGGCCAGCGTATTGGCGCAGACATGGAGCACGACCAGCGCCTCCGCCGTCAGCAACGCGCCGAAGTCCGCCTTCCGGTCGGCGGGCAGAGCCCCTTCAAGGTTCGCCCGCTTCAGCCCGTCGAGCCCGCTCGCCTCGGAAAGCTGCTCCCCCATGGCCAGCGCCACGGCAAGGGCCCGGCGAAGCGCCCCCATGACGGCGGCCTGCCGGGGCGAGACCAGCGGGTCTTCTGCCTCCGCGCTCTCGATCCGCTCCAGCAGCCGCACGCCCTCGGGCCGCGCCACGCTGCGCCCGGCCAGTCCCGGCGTGGTGGAGCGGAACCGCCGCCGCGTGCCAATCCCGGAGGACCGCTCCGCCACCGGTGCAGCCCCGCCCGCCGCGATCCGCGGCGCATGGTCAAAGCCCTCCAGCAGGGCAAAGGCCGCGGGGTAGTGCTTCACGATGTCCTCTTCCCGCAACTCCATGCGGTTTCCGGTCAGGCTCATGCGCTCCCCCTCATCCACTGTTCGAAAATATCCCCGCCGGAGGCCTCAAATCTCATGTCCCGCCCTCACCGGTAGCGCAGCACGGCGCCGTCGGGCGCCACCACGAACTTGCGCACGTTGGCGAAGCCCGGCGGGTTGCGCTCGCTCAGCACCTGGAAGGGCCGCGCCGGCAGGATGACAGAGCGGACCATCTCCGTCGCCCCAAGGTCCACGCCGCGCCCGCCGAAGGGATCGAGCGCATAGACCTCGCGCTCCACCCGGCCGAACCAGCCCTGCGCCTCGGTGGTCACCCGCTCGCTTTCCAGCCGCTCCTCGGTCCAGACCAGCGCCCAGTCCTGCCCCTCGGTCGAGGAAGCTTCGACCAGCACGTCGTGGATCGGCCCGGACTGGCGGGTATAGGCCGAGGAATGCATCGGCCCGATGTGGAACCGGCGCAGGCGCTTGGGGTGCAGGTGATCGAAATCCGCGTCGAAGCCGCTGGCGATGGTCAGCAGCTTCAGCCCGCCGAGGCTCTGCGCCATCAGGTGGGCCTGCGCCTCGGGCCAGCGGCGCTCGTCCTTGGGCAGGGCGACCTTCCCGGTGTCCTCCACCTCCATCAGGTAGAGGCAGGGCAGGTTCACCTCGGTGTCGTAGACCGACCAGTGCAGCAGGTAGCGCCGCCGCCCCTCGCCGACATCGCCCAGCCAGACCGCCTCGGGATCGTTGCGCGGCCAGAACAGCTCCCCCCGCGCCAGTTCCTCGTAGTAGAGCCGCTGCGACAGGGCGAACTGCAGCTTCGTCGGCACCTCGAGGTCACCGATGATCTTGCGCAGCATCTGCGCCTTCAGCTCCTCGACCGTGGGCATGTCGCGCAGGTGGCGGGCGGCCTGCTGCGCGTCATTGGCCATCACCATCAGCTCCTGCGCTGCCGGAAAGCCGCTTTCGTGGTTGTCGATGGTCAGCGAGCCGAAGAACCGGCCCGTATCGCGCCCGGTCATCAGGTATTTCATCGAGAGCGCGCGGAAGGTGAAGGTCAGCGCGGAGACATGCCGCGCCAGCGCCGTCACCTCGGCACGGGTGAAATCACCCTCCGCCTCCATCACGCCCGCGACCCGGCCCATGTGGGCCATGATCGCCTCGAACTTGCGGAAATAGCGCCGCGCCGCGACCCCGTCGGAAATCCCCACGTGGTCGTTGCCCGGGCTCTTGCTGCTGTCAGTCATCTTAGGGTCCGTCCGGTTGGCCACCCTGCCGGAAGGCGCGCAGGGCGCCGGGCCCCGCAGGCGGCCGTGCCTCTCACGCGCCGTAGAGGTTCTTGTCGTGTTTCTCGACGATCTTCTGGAACCGGCGGGCAAAGCGTTCGTCCGCCTTGGCCTTGGCTTCCAGCACCTCGCGGGCAAAGACCATGTGGCCCTCGTGGGCCTCCAGCATGTCAGCCATGCGGGCATTGGTGGCCGCGCCGATCTGGGCCATGGCCTGCTGCGCCTGCTTGTCGGTCTCGGTGCCGATCTCGTTGATCCGGTGCGCCACGTCCTGCTGCTGCGCGGTCTTCAGCGACTTGGTCAGCGCATCGTAGAGCACGACCCGCTGCTTGGTGTCCGTCTGCAGCTTGTTGATCAGAACCATCTGCGTCGCCGCCTGGTTCTGCAGGCTGTCGACCCAGGATTTGCCCTTCTCGATATAGCGCTCCAGCGTCTGCGACTTGGCGAGCTTCACCTGCTCGTCCTGCACCAGCGCGTTGTAGTGCGCGTTCAGGTCGGCCAGCTCGGTCTCCAGCTTGGTGCGCGCGGCGGCGTCCTGCTCGACCGAGATCTTGTTCTCCAGCTCGATGATCTTCGGATCCATCGCCGTGATCTCGGCCCGGACGGCCTCCAGCTCACCCACGGTGGTCTCGCGTTCGTCCAGCGTGTCGGTCAGGTTGGCCTCGACCTTGGTCTTCTGGCTGTTGAGCACCTCCAGCTGGCTCTGCAGCAGCCGGGTGATCACGTCGGACTTGGAAATCAGGTCCTGCAGCTTGTCGTCGATCGAGGCGGTGCGGATACGCTCCTGCCGCATCTGGTCCGACTTGTGGCGCGCGAAGAGGCCGACGAAGCTTTCCCACCCGGTCTTGGAGCGGATCTCCTCGAAATCCTTGGAAAAGCCCGCCGTCACATCGTCCAGCCCCATGATCAGCTCGGCGATATTGGCGTTCATCGCCTCGGTGTGGGCATGGACATCGGCCAGCGTCGCATTCTCGATCTCGGCGATCGCGTCGCCGCCGGTCTGCATCTTGGCGCGGGCCGCCTCGATCCGGCTGGTCAGTTCGGCAATCTTGGCCTGCGCCTCGGTCACCTCGGTCTGGCTCTGGCGCAGCTGCGCGTCGAAATCGGCCATCGCACTCTCCTCACTGAAATCTATTCAAAAGCAATATGGGGATCATGCCCCGGTCCTGCACGGGATGATACCGGTTTTTCGATGCGGGGGCAGGGTTTCACGGGTCAGGTTTACCGGACTTGCCAGCCCGGCTGCCATTTTGCCATTCTGAGCCAGATGTACGTCGCGGGCAGAGTTTCGCCCCATTTCAAAGGAAGTTTTTGAATGAAGTCCCTATTGGTCGCTGCGGCCTTCGCCTGCAGCCTGTCCCCGGTTTACGCAGACGAGATTTCCGACACGCTGCAAAGCGCGCTTGACGCCTACACTGACGGCGACGTGGCCTATGCCCTTGAAGAGCTGGAGTATGCCCGGCAGCAGATGATGGCGTTGAAGCAGGATGCGCTGACCCAGTTCCTGCCCGAGGCACCCGAGGGCTACACCCGCGAGGTGAACACCGAGATGAACGCCGGTCTCGCTCTCATGGGCGGCGGCTACGGGGCCGAGGCCTCCTATATCGCCGAGAGCGGCGACAGCTTCACCATCCAGCTTCTGGCCGACAACCCCATGATCGCCGGGCTGGGGGCGCTTATCTCCAATGCCGCGGCCTATGGCGCCAAGATCGAGCGGGTCGGGCGGCAGAAGTTCATGGTGCAGGACGGTGAGGCGCAGGCGCTGATGAACGGGCGCATCCTGATCAAGGCGGAGGGCGGCGACATGGCCACGATGCTCGCGCTGCTGGAAACCATCGACTACGGCGCGCTCGGCGCCTTCGGGAACTGAGGCGCGGGTTCGGGCTTTACCTTGCCGGGCGGGCGGTTTCTGATGGCGCAGACCATCCGGAGACCGCCCATGCCCATCCTGCCCGTCGCGCCCACCGGCCTGCCCGAGATCGAACGCCCCGCGCCCGAGAAGGTGATCGCGGGCGATCCCGTCTTCACCACCTGGAATCTCGTGGAGGAGGACGGGCTCTATGCCGGCATCTGGGAAGCCACCCCCGGCACCTGGCGCATCACCTACGATGAATGGGAATATTGCCGCCTGCTCAGCGGGGTCTCGATCCTGACCGAGGAAGGCGGGGCGCCGGTGACGCTCCGCGCGGGCGACAGTTTCGTCATCCCGCGCGGCTTCAAGGGCACTTGGCAGGTCGTGGAGACCACCCGCAAGGACTACGTGATCCGGCTCTGAGGGGGCCGCCGGGGCCAGGCAAAGGCCGGGCCTCGCCTGACAAGCTCCCATCTTGCAGGGCCCCTGCCATTTTCTTGCTCCAAATATCCCCGCAGGAGGCTTGAAATCTGACGGCCCGCGGGCCCTCAGATCACGTTCTTCTCCGGCCCGTAGGGGAAGCCGGTCAGGTTCTCGTTCCCATCGCCGGTGATCAGCAGGATATCATGCTCCCGGTAGCCCCCGGCACCGGGCGTCCCCTCCGGCAGGGTCAGCATCGGCTCCATCGAGACCACCATCCCGGGCTCCAGAACCGTGTCGATGTCCTCGCGCAGTTCCAGCCCGGCCTCGCGCCCGTAGTAATGCGAGAGCACGCCGAAGCTGTGGCCATAGCCGAAGGTCCGGTACTGCAGCAGGTCGCGCTCGGCGAGGAAGGCGTTCAGTTCCGCCGTCACCTCGGCGCAGGAGACGCCGGGCTTCAGCAGCGAGAGGCCAAGCTCATGGGTTGCCACGTTGGCCTCCCAGATCTTCAGCGAGGCGGGATCGACCGCGCCGAGGAAGAGCGTCCGCTCCAGCGCGGTGTAATAGCCCGAGATCATCGGGAAGGTGTTCAGCGACAGGATATCGCCGTGCTGCAGCCTGCGGGCGGTGACCGGGTTGTGCGCGCCGTCGGTGTTCAGGCCCGACTGGAACCAGACCCATGTGTCGCGATACTCGGCATCGGGGAAGGCGCGGGCGATCTCGGCCTCCATGGCGTCACGGCCGGCCATGGCCACGTCGATCTCGCGCACGCCCTCGCGGATCGCGGCGCGGATCGCCTCACCGCCAAGGTCCGCCACCCGGGCGCCTTCGCGGATCAGGGCGATCTCGGCCGGGCTCTTGGACATGCGCTGGCGCATGGACTGGACGTGGATCGGCACCAGCGCGGCGGGCGAGAGCAGCGCCTCCATGGCGGCCTCCACCGTGCGGGTCAGGTGATCGCCCTCGATGCCCAGCCGTTTGCCGGTGCCGGTGACCGAGGCGACGGCGCGCCAGATATTGTCGCGAGCCCAGTCGGTATAGGTGATCGCGTCGCCATGGGAGCGGCGCCAGGGCTGGCCCGCGTCGATCCCGGCCGAGATGGTCACGCAGTCGGTGGCGGTCACCACCAGCGCGTAGGGTCGGCCGAAGCTGCAGTAGAGGAAGCCGGAGTAATAGGCGATGCCATGCATCGAGGTGAGCACCGCGGCATCGAGGCCCTCGGCGCCGAGGATCGTGCGCAGCCCGGCGAGGCGGGCGTCGTATTCAGCGGGCGCGAAGGGCAGGGGGGCCTTTTCGCCGTTATGGAACCGGTAGAAGGCGGGACGGTCGTGCTGGGTCAAGGTGACCTCCTGTGAAAGAGGTCCCGGCGTACAGGACTGTAGGGGAAGGGCCCTGATCCCTGCGGGGGATTCGGCGACGCCATCGCCCGGGCCTGGGCAGAGAGTACAGGGGCCGGGGAAACGCGCAAGAGGGCGTGATGCGGCACCGGCGTTCTACGGTCTTTTCCGCCCGCGGGGGGCGGTCTAGGGTCCGCCGGAAGAGGTGATGCGCGGCCAGCCAGTGAATGGGTCAGTCAATTGGCTTCCCCCAATCGGCCCGCCCATCCGCCTGACCACAAGACGAAGGACATGCTATGCTGCGCCCCGGCCCCCGCAACCTGATCACCGACGTGCCCGGCCTGATGGTGGGCCAGTCGCAGGACCTCGACATTCGCACCGGGGTGACCGTGCTGACGGCAGAGGCCCCGTTCACCGCGGGCGTCAACGTCATGGGCGGCGCCCCCGGCACGCGGGAGACGGACCTGCTGGCACCCGACAAGACCGTGCAGCAGGTGGACGCGCTGGTGCTCTCGGGTGGCTCGGCCTTCGGGCTCGACGCGGCCTCGGGCGTGGCGGACCTGCTGCGCGCACGCGGGCGCGGCTTCGGCCCGCCGGAGGTGCGGGTGCCGATCGTGCCCGGTGCGATCCTCTTCGACCTGCGCGGCGGCGGGCGGAAGGACTGGGCCGAGAACCCCTACAAGGCGCTGGGCCGCGCGGCGCTGGAGGCGGCGGGGCCGGACGTCGCGCTGGGCACCGAGGGCGCGGGCACCGGCGGCACCACGGCGACAGTGAAGGGCGGGCTGGGCTCGGCCTCGGTCGTGCTGCCCTCGGGCCATGTGGTCGGGGCGCTGGTGGCGGTGAACGCGCTGGGCTCGCCCATCGTGGGCGAGGGTCCGGAGTTCTGGGCCGCGCCCTTCGAGGTCGCGGGCGAATTCGGCGGCATGGGTCTGCCCGCCGCCTTCCCGGACCCGCATCTGCCGGTCACCAAGATGCGGATGCACGGCAATACGACCATCGGGATCGTGGCCACGGATGCGGTGCTGGACCAGGCCCAGTGCACGCGGATGGCCACGGCGGCGCATGACGGCTTTGCCCGCGCGCTGGTGCCGTCCCATACGCCGATGGATGGAGACCTGATCTTCGGCGCCGCCACCGGGGCGGTGCCACTGGCGCAGCCGGTGCCGGACCTGCTGGCGCTCTGCCATGCGGCCTCGGTCTGCATGGCGCGGGCGATCGCACGCGGGGTCCATGCCGCGCGCGCCCTGCCGGACGATCCGGTGCCGGCCTGGGCGGCCCGCTTCGGCTGAGAGCGGCGGCGGGGGCTGCCCGCCGCGCGCCGGACCTCAGGCCAGATCTCAGGCCAGTGTCGAGACCAGCAACTGGCTGTCCGCGATCTCCAGCGGCTCGATCACGTCGAGATGGTGCCGCCCCTCGGCCACGATGCAGTCGACCTCCCAGGCCTGCGCAAGGTTCCGGGCATCGCGCTTGAAGACCGGGCGTTCCTTGGCGCCGACCCAGATCGTCACCGGCACGTCGAGGCGCTGCTTCATCAGCAGCGGGCTCTCTGCGGCGGCTTCGGCCATGTCGAGGCGAAAGATCTCGTTCATCGTGGTCTGCAGCAGCGGCCGCAGATCCGCCAGGGGCGAGATCGGCACCACCCGGCGCAGCCGCGCCGCCACCTCTGCCGGCAGCATCCCCGGTTGCAGCATCCGCGCCGCCAGGTGCCCGCCCGCCGAATGGCCGACGATCACCAGCGGCCCGGGCACCATCGCGGCCATGACCGGCAGGGCGCGGGCGACCTGCCGCACCGTGGCCGAGACCCGTTGCTGCGGGCAGAGCGTGTAGCTGGGCATCGCCACGGCCCATCCCGCCGCCTGCGCCCCAGCCGCCAGATGCGAGAACAGCTTGCGGTCAAAGCGCATCCAGTAGCCGCCGTGGATGAAGACCATCAGGCCTTTCGGCGGTGTGCCGGCGGGCAGATGGGGCTGGAAGAGGTCGAATCGTTCCCTCTCCCCCGTGCCGTAGGCGAGGTCGGATTGCAGCCGCCCCGCGTTGCACTCGGTCTTGCGCCACTGCGCGGCGGCCTCGGCCCATTGGCCGGAATATTGTGGCCCGCCGGGGATATGGCCTAGGTTGTCGTAGTCGTCGTCCAGTACTCCGATAACATCCATGCCTGGGCTCCTCCCTGCTCTGGCACAATAAGATGATAGCCGCTGGCCCTATGCGTTGGGAATACTAAGTGCTTCCTCAACGGAAAGTTGAGAAGGAGCCCCCCATGCTGGATACCGCAACCGATCTGAAATCCCTGCTCAAGGACCCGAGCCTGCTGGTCGAAGCGGCCTATCTGGCCGGGGAGTGGGTGCAGGGCGACGATGGCACCTTCGAGGTGACGAACCCCGCCCGCGGCGATGTCATCGCCAATGTCGCGGACCTGTCGCGCGCCCAGATCGCCAAGGCGATCGAGGCCGCCTATGTCGCGCAGAAGGAGTGGGCCAAGCTGACCGGCAAGGAACGCTCGATCATCCTGCGCAAGTGGTTCGACCTGATGATGGAGAACCAGGAAGACCTCGGCACGATCCTGACCGCAGAACAGGGCAAGCCACTGGCCGAGGCCAAGGGCGAGATCGCCTATGGCGCCTCCTTCATCGAGTTCTTTGCCGAAGAGGCCAAGCGCATCTACGGCGAGACGATCCCGGGCCACCAGCGGGACAAGCGCATCACCGTGATCAAGCAGCCCATCGGGGTGGCCGCCTCGATCACGCCGTGGAACTTCCCCAACGCCATGATCACCCGCAAGGCGGGCCCGGCGCTGGCGGCGGGCTGTGCCTTCGTGGGCCGTCCGGCCTCGGAAACCCCGCTCTCGGCGCTGGTGCTGGGCGTGCTGGCGGAACGCGCGGGCATCCCCAAGGGCGTCTTCTCGATCCTGCCCTCCTCCTCCGCCTCCGAAGCGGGCAAGGAGTTCTGCGAGAACCCCATGGTGCGCAAGCTGACCTTCACCGGCTCGACCGAAGTGGGCCGCATCCTGCTGCGCCAGTCGGCGGATCAGGTGATGAAATGCTCGATGGAGCTGGGCGGCAACGCGCCCTTCATCGTCTTCGACGACGCCGATCTGGATGCGGCGGTCGAGGGCGCGATCCTGTGCAAGTTCCGCAACAACGGCCAGACCTGCGTCTGCGCCAACCGGATCTACGTGCAGGCCGGTGTCTATGACGCCTTCGCCGAGAAGCTGAAGGCCGCCGTGGCCAAGATGAAGGTCGGCGACGGCTTCGAAGAGGGCACCGAACTGGGCCCGCTCATCACCACCGACGCGATCGAGAAGGTGCAGGAGCATATCGCCGACGCCAAGTCGAAGGGCGCAGAGGTGATCCTCGGCGGGGGCGACGTGCTGCAAGGCAAGGGCAACTTCATGGCGCCGACCATCGTGACCGGTGCCACCCGCGACATGCTCTTCTCCACCGACGAGACCTTCGGCCCGCTGGCCCCGCTCTTCAAGTTTGAGACCGAGGACGACGTGATCGAACTGGCCAACGACACGATCTTCGGCCTCGCCTCCTACTTCTACGCCAAGGACCTGAGCCGCGTATACAAGGTCGCCGAGGCGCTGGAATACGGCATCGTCGGCGTGAACACCGGCATCATCTCGACCGAGGTCGCCCCCTTCGGCGGCGTGAAGCAATCCGGTCTGGGCCGCGAAGGCTCGCACCACGGGATCGAGGATTACCTCGAGATGAAGTACATCTGCATGGCGGTCTGACCTGACCCCATCGGCAAGGACCTGCGCGCGGGGCGGCCTTCTGGGCCGCCCCGTTTGCGTCTGGGGGCGGGACGGCGCGTGGCGTGATGAGGGGAAAACACGTCACGGTGAGGGGTTCCCGGGGCAAAATCCCGAATTGGCGCTGCATCGCAGAAAATCGCGGAACCGATGTGGTTAAAGGGGGCTTTCCTTTCTGTGTGAGTAGGCGCGGTTTCGCCGATCCAGTGAAACAACCATCAAGGACCTATGGCCCTAACCGATACGCAAGGCATTGCCAGCCGCCCCGCCCCGGCTTCCTCCGGAAGCACGAAACCCCACCCCCGACACAGCGCCATTCCGGCGGCCGCACGACACGTCCGCGGCTGGCGGTATTTCGCTGGGCTTTTCGGAGGCGAGCACATCGCCGCCACCGAATTCGTCATCGGGATGACCTTCGTGACCATGGGCGTGGGCACCCGCGAGGTTCTGCTGGGGCTCCTGCTCGGCAACCTGCTGGCGGTGGCCAGCTGGACCCTCGTCACTGCGCCGATCGCGGTCGAGACGCGGCGCTCGCTCTTCTCCTACCTCGAACAGATCGCCGGGCCCTACTTCTCGAAAATCTACAATGTCGCGATCCTGCTCTTCTACGGCTCGCTGGCGGCGGCGATGATCACCGTGTCGGCCTATGCGCTGCGGTTCGCGCTCGGCGTGCCGGTGCAGCTGGAGTGGTATCCGACCTCCGGCATGTTCATCCTTGTCACGCTGCTGATCGCCGCCGTCGTGGTGGTCGTGGCCGCCAACGGCTTCGAGGCGATGGCGAATTTCGCGACCATCTGCGCGCCCTGGATGCTGGCCTGCTTCATCTGCGGGGCCGCCGTGGCGCTGCCGGTGCTGGCGCTGAACGCGACCGGCGAGACCGGCTTTGGCGGCTTCACCAGCTTCATCGAGATGGCGAAGGACCAGATCTGGACCGGCACCACGCCCGCCGGCGCGCCCGGCATCTCCCTGTGGGAGGTCGCGGCCTTCGCCTGGGCCAATGGTGCGATGGTGCACCTCGGGCTGATCGACATGGCGATCTTCCGCTTTGCCCGCAAGAAGAGCTACGGGCTCTTCTCCGGCATCGGCATGTTCCTTGGCCACTACGTCGGCTGGATCGCCGCGGGTCTGATGGGCGCCGGTGCTGCCGTCCTCGTCGGGCTGCCGCTGACCGGGCTCGACAGCGGTGACGTCGCCTATGCCACGCTCGGCTTCATCGGCATCCTCGTGGTGATCTGCGCCGGCTGGACCACCGCCAACGCCTGTCTCTACCGGGCCGGGCTTGCGGCCTCGAACCTGATGCCCTCGGTGCCGCGGTCGCGGGTCACGCTCTACGTCGGCGTCGTCATCGCAGTGGCCGCCTGCTTCCCCTTCGTGGCGCGGTCCATCATGCCGCTGACCGTCTATGGCGCGATGCTGCTGGCCCCCGTCGGCGCGATCGTCATCGCCGAGCATTACCTGCTGCCCAAGCTGGGGCTGACCCGCTACTGGGCGCGGTATCACGGGCTCAAGCTGAACCCCGCGGCGCTGCTGGCCTGGGGCGTGGCGCTGGCCTTTGCCCTGACCATGCTGCTGACCGGCGCGATGAGCTTCTACTTCATCTTCATTCCGGAATACCTGATCGCCCTTGCGCTCTACCCGCTGCTGGCGGCCCGGATGGGCGCCCGCAAGTCGTGGCCCAAGCGCGAGGAGCAGCAGGCCGCCCGGGAAGAGGCGCTCACCGCCTACGAGGAACGCCGCGAGGCGCGCGAGGCAGAGGCCGCGGAAAGCGAGGACGACGAGGAAGACCCCTCCGGCTTCCACACCGCCCGGCTGGCGAAATGGCTGCTCTTCGGGGCGGGGGTGATGCTGCTCTCGATGATCTTCTTCGCACTCCGCATCATGGTGCTCTCGCCCGAGCCGGAACTGCTGGAGAGCTTCCGCCAGACGTTCCAGATCACCGCGATCGTCTGCACCCTGTGCTATTTCATCACCGCGGTCCTCGCGATGCAGGTGACCGACGCCAACGAGGGCTGACCCTCCGGCACAGACCCGCTACGGGTCATGTCCGGGACATTCACGGGGCTGACGCCTCCCTCCCCGGGCGCCGCGCTGTCGCGGCGCCCGGGTCACGTTCGGGGGAGGGGCCCCCGCGGGCACCCGCGCCCCATTGACCGGCAGAGGCCGCTTGCCTATGCCCTCCCCATGAACGACTGGATCGGCATTCTCCCCCACGATGACACGGACCGCAGGGGTTGGCACTTCCACGGGGCCGACCTGCGCGGCCCGCTGGAGGGCCCGGCCCTCGATGCGGCGCTCAAGGGCCTGCCCAGCGAGGCGATCCTGATGGCCGATGCCGCCGGGGCCCCGCCCGAGGCCGTGCCGGCCAACCTGCTGCCCGACCAACTGCTGCACAGCCCCGGGGGCCTCGTCCTGCCGCCGCTGGCGCAGACCAGCCCCGCGGCCCGCATAAGGGCAGAGCGGCTGCTCCTGATCGGCTTCATGGCGCTGAACCCCAACTGGGACGGCGTCGTCTGCGTGCCCGGCGAGGTCACCACCTGGGCCAGCCTCTCGGCGGGCGAGGTGATCTTCCTCCAGCAGAGCCTCACCGGCCGCCTCGCCGCCGCCCTCGGCGCGGTGGAGATGCCGGATACCTCCGCGCTCGACACCACGCTCTCGCGGCCCGAGCGCCTCGCCACCGACCTGCGCGCGGCGGAACTCTCGGGCCAGCCCGGCGCGGCCATGGGCCACCTGCTGGGGGCCGAACTGGCTGCGGCCCGGGGCCTCTGGCTGGGCCAGCAACTGGCCGTCATCGGCACGGGCACGCTGGCGCGGGCCTATGCCGCTGCCCTCAAGGCGCAGGGCGCCCCGGTGACCGAAGCCGCGCCCGAGGCCATGGCCCAGCAAGGCTTCCTCGCCCTCGCCCAGAAATTCGGCCTTCCGGGCTAAGCCCGCATCCACTGTTCCGAAATATCCTCGGGGGGTGGCCCCGCAGGGGCCGGGGGGCAGACAGCCCCTCTTCACCGTCGCGGTCCGCGCTCCCGCCGGTTGAATTCCCGCAGACCCCGATCCTGCCCCCGATCCTGCCGATGCCGCCAAGTGATCCCGCCCCGCGCTTGCCAAGCCTGCCCCGCCATGCGACCGTCGCGCCCGAGTTGAGGCCCGCCTTGGGGCCCGAGCCGAGGGGAGGCGCCGATGCCGCAGGACCACGCCCAGACCGCCACACAGGCCGGTCAAGACACGGCCAGGGAGGCGGGACATCACCAGCTGCCCCAGACGGTGGAGCCGCGCAATCCCGGCATGCCGCTCGACATGGCCTGGGTCGAGGCGGCCACCGCCAATGCCCCGGCCATCACCCGGCGCTGTGCCACCCTGCCGGGGCGGCGCACGGTGAAGAAGGACCACCAGGCGGCCTGGCTGGCGCGCGCGATCTCCTGCATCGACCTGACCACGCTGGCGGGCGACGACACGCCCGGCCGGGTCCGGCGGCTCTGCGCCAAGGCGCGCCAGCCGGTGCGGGCCGATCTGGCCGCGGCGCTCGATTTGCCCGACCTCACGGTGGGCGCGGTCTGCGTCTACCACGACATGGTGCGCACCGCGGTGAAGGCGCTGCAGGGCACGGGCATTCCCGTGGCCGCCGTCTCCACCGGCTTCCCGGCGGGGCTGTCGCCCTTCCACCTGCGGGTGGCCGAGATCGGCGAGAGTGTCAGTGCAGGCGCCGCCGAGATCGACATCGTGATCTCGCGCCGCCATGTGCTGACCGGCGACTGGCAGGCGCTCTACGACGAGATGCGCGCCTTCCGGCAGGCCTGCGGCGATGCCCACGTCAAGGCGATCCTCGCCACCGGCGAGCTGGGCACGTTGCAGAATGTCGCCAAGGCCAGCCTCGTGTGCATGATGGCGGGGGCGGATTTCATCAAGACCTCCACCGGCAAGGAAAGCGTGAACGCCACGCTGCCGGTGAGCCTGGTCATGATCCGCGCGATCCGCGAGTATCACGAGCGCACCGGCATCCGCATCGGCTACAAGCCCGCGGGCGGCATCTCCAAGGCCAAGGACGCGCTGGTCTACCTGAGCCTGATCAAGGAAGAGCTGGGCGACCGCTGGCTGCGGCCCGACCTCTTCCGCTTCGGCGCCTCCTCCCTGCTGGGGGACATCGAGCGCCAGCTGGAACACCATGTGACCGGCGCCTATTCGGCCTCGTGGCGCCATGCGGCGGGCTGAGGGCTTGAGTATTTTCGGAAAGATGAAGCGGGCGTCGTGCGGGGGCGGGCAATGAGCGTGAAAGAGATCTTCGAGACCATGACCTATGGCGAGGCGCTGGAGAGCGCGGGCGAGGCCCTGGCCTGGCTGGTGGACCAGGGCGACCGGTTCGGCTGCTTCATCGACGGCACCTTTGCGGAGCCGGGCGAAACCTTCGAGAGCCGCAATCCCGCCACCGGCGAGGTGCTGGCCCATGTGACGCAGGCGAGCGCGGCGGACGTGGATGCCGCCGTGGCCGCCGCGCGCGCGGCCCAGCCGGGCTGGGAGGCGCTTGGCGGCTATGGCCGGGCGCGCCATCTCTATGCCCTGGCCCGGATGGTGCAGAAACATGCCCGCCTGCTGGCGGTGCTGGAAACGCTCGACAGCGGCAAGCCGATCCGCGAGGCGCGCGACATCGACCTCGCCCTCGTGCACCGGCATTTCTACTACCACGCGGGCATGGCCCAGCTGATGGAGGCCGAACTGCCGGGCCGCCGCGCGATGGGTGTCTGCGGGCAGGTGATCCCGTGGAACTTCCCGCTGCTGATGCTGGCATGGAAGGTGGCCCCGGCCCTGGCCATGGGCAACACGGTGGTGTTGAAGCCTGCGGAATACACCTCGCTCACCGCGCTCTGCTTTGCCGATATCTGCCGTCAGGCGGGCCTGCCGGAGGGCGTCGTGAACATCGTCACCGGCGACGGTACCGTGGGCGAGCTGGTGGTGACCCACCCGGGCGTGGACAAGGTGGCCTTCACCGGCTCCACCGAGGTGGGCCGCCGCATCCGCACCGCCACGGCGGGCCAGGGCAAGGGGCTGACGCTGGAGCTGGGGGGCAAGTCGCCCTACATCGTCTTCGAGGATGCAGACCTCGACAGCGCGGTCGAGGGGCTGGTGGATGCGATCTGGTTCAACGGCGGGCAGGTATGCTGTGCGGGCTCGCGCCTGCTGGTGCAGGAGGGCGTGGCCGAACGCTTCCATGCCAAGCTGCGCGCCCGGATGGACAAGCTGCGCGTGGGCAATCCGCTCGACAAATGCATCGACATGGGCGCGATCGTCGACCCGGCGCAGCTGGAGCGGATCAGCCGCATGGTGGCCGAGAGCACCGCGGGCGAGGTCTATGCCGCGCCCTGCGCCCTGCCCGAGGGCGGCTGCTACTATCCGCCGACGCTGATCACCGGGCTCTCCTCCTCCGATCCGCTGATGCAGGAGGAGATTTTCGGCCCTGTGCTCGTCTCCGGCACCTTCCGGACGCCGGCCGAGGCGGTGAGCCTTGCCAACAACACGCGCTACGGTCTCGCGGCCTCGATCTGGTCCGAGAACATCAACGTGGCGCTGGAGGTCGCGCCCAAGCTGGTGGCGGGCGTGGTCTGGGTGAACGGCTCGAACATGTTCGACGCGGCGGCAGGCTTCGGCGGCGTCCGCGAGAGCGGCTTTGGCCGGGAAGGCGGTTGGGAAGGCCTGATGGCTTATACGAAGCCCGTGGCCGAAGGCGCGCCGCTGGCGAAACTGGCCCCGATGGTGGGGCAGGGCGGACCCGGGGGCGGGCTGAACCGCACCGCCAAGCTCTATGTCGGCGGCAAACAGGCCCGGCCCGACGGCGGCTATTCCCGCGCGGTCTATGGTGCCGAGGGCAAGCTGCTGGGCCATGTGGGCGCGGCCAACCGCAAGGATGTGCGCAACGCCGTGGAGGCCGCGCAGGGCGCTGCCGCCTGGAGCCGGACCACCGGCCACCTGCGGGCGCAGATTATCTATTACATCGCCGAGAACCTCGAGGCGCGGGCGGAGGAATTCGCCGCGCGGATCGATGCGCTGGCCGGCTCCGGCGGGGCCGAGGAAGTGGCGGCCTGCGTGAAGCGGCTTTTCACCTGGGGGGCCTGGGCGGACAAATATGCGGGCAACCTCGCGGCGGTGCCGATGAAGGGGCTGGCCATGGCGCTGCGCGAGCCCGTCGGCGTGATCGGCGCGATCTGCCCGGACGAGGCGCCCTTGCTGGGGCTGATCTCTGTCATGGGGCCGGCGCTGGCCATGGGCAACCGCTGCGTGCTGGTGGCCTCGGAGATCTTCCCGCTGGCGGCGACGGACTTCTACCAGGTGCTGGAAACCTCGGATGTGCCCGGGGGCGTGGTGAACATCCTCACCGGGGAACATGCGGAACTGGCCCCGGTGCTGGCCAAGCACATGGATGTGGAGGCGGTCTGGTGCTTCTCCTCGACCGACCTGTCGCAGGTGGTGGAAGCGGGGGCTGCGGGCAACCTGAAGCGCACCTGGGTGAACAACGCACGCGCCCGCGACTGGCTGGGGGCCGAGGGCGAAGGCCGTGCCTTCCTCGACGCGGCGACCGAGGTGAAGACCGTGTGGGTGCCTTACGGGCTGTGATCCGTCGCGGCGGGGCAGGGGGGCTGTCTGCCCCCCACGGGGCCTGCGGCCCCTCCCCCCGAGGATATTTTCGAAACGAAAATGGGCGGGGCGCCGCGCGGGGCGGTCACATCGGGATGATCTGCGCCACTTCGACGCCGCCGCTGCCGGTGACCATCGGGTTGCCGGTGGCCATCTCGCAGGCGGTGGCAAGGTCCGGGGCCTCGACGATCGAATAGCCGAAACTGGGGTTCGGCACCTCCGGGCTGACACCGGTTTCGGAGACGAAGCTGGATTTGCCCACCGGGTTGCCGGGGTCGATCAGCGCCGCACCCAGGCCCGCCATCCAGACCCCCCAGGCGGCCATGGCGGCCTGCTGCTCTTCGGGGGTCGTGGGGATCTGGCTGGTGTCACCGCGGTAGATGTAGAGGAAGTGGGGCATGTCGGATCTCCTGTCTCCATGGAGCGGATCATCCGATGAGTCGCCGGTTTCGCGCAGTGTTTTCTGGGTGTGGGAGGCACCGGGCGGATTGCCGCCCGGCGGCCCGAAGCCTCAGGCGGCGAAGTCCTCGCGGGCATAGCCCTGCAGGTAGAGGAGCGCGGTCAGGTCGCCGAAGTTCACCCGCAGCTCGCATTCCGCCGCGACCGAGGGCTTGGCATGCAGCGCCACGCCCGCACCCGCGCGGGTCAGCATCCCGAGATCGTTGGCACCATCGCCCACGGCCATGACCTCGGCCTCGGAGAGGCCGAGACGGGCGGTGATCTGTTCCAGCGCCTCGACCTTGGCGGCGCGGCCGAGGATCGGGCGGCCGACCTCGCCGGTGAGCGTGCCCTCGGAGACGATGAGCGTGTTGGCGCGGTTCTCGTCGAAGCCGACGAGGGCGGCCACCTGCGCCGTGAAGGCGGTGAAGCCACCGGAGACCAGCGCCGCGTAGCCGCCCTGGGCCTTCATCGTGGCGACCAGCGCCGTGCCGCCGGGCATCAGTTCGATCCGCTCGGCCAGCACCTTGGCGATGACGCTCTCGGGCAGGCCCTTGAGCAGGCCGACGCGTTCGATCAGCGCGCCTTCGAAGTCCAGCTCGCCGTTCATGGCGCGGGCGGTGATTTCCTTCACCCGGTCGCCGACCCCGGCCTCGTCGGCCAGTTCGTCGATGCATTCCTGCCGGATCATCGTGCTGTCCATGTCGGCCAGCAGCATCTTCTTCCGGCGGCCCTCGGCGGGCTGCAGGTTGAGGTCGATCCGCATCTGCTGGAAGTCGTCCCAGGCCTGACGGAAGGTATCCGGCACGGCGGGCAGCGGGAATTCGGCGGCCTCGCCGGTGGCGAGCCAACGAATATCACCGCCGCCCCAGGCATTGCGCAGGGCGCTGACGGCGGCGCCGTCGAGGGCGGGGGCCGCGGGATCGCTGGTGAGGGTCACGACGTACATGGAAATCCTCCGGTCTGTTGCGGGGGATAAAGCACGGGGCGCGCGCCATGGGAAGGGGTTGGCCCTTGCAAATCGCGGGCCGAGGCGCTCCTCATGGCGCCATGATGGAATGGCGCGACGAAGGTATCCTGCTCTCGGTCCGGCGGTACGGGGAATCCGCGGCGATCGCCGAGGTCTTTACCCCCGGGCACGGCCGCCACGTGGGCGTCGTGCGGGGCGGGGGCTCGCGCCGGATCGCGCCGGTGCTGCAGCCGGGCGCGCAGCTCGACATCACGTGGAAGGCGCGGCTGGAGGAGCATATGGGCGCCTTCACCGTGGAGCCCGTGCGCTCCCGCGCGGCGGTGATCATGGGCGACCGGATGGCCCTGGCCGGGCTCAACGCGGTGACGGCGCTGCTGTCCTTCTGCCTGCCGGAACGCGAGGTCCACGGGCCCCTTTACCTGCGCACGGAGCGCCTGCTGGACCTGCTGGAGCACGGCGAGGTCTGGCCGCTGGCCTACCTGCAATGGGAACTGGCGCTGCTGGAGGAGATGGGCTTTGGCCTCGACTTGACGCGCTGCGCGGTGACGGGTGCGACGGAGGGGCTGATCTATGTCTCGCCGCGCACCGGGCGGGCGGTGTCGCAGGCCGGTGCGGGGGAGTGGGCGGACCGGCTGCTGCCGCTACCCGACTGCCTTGCGGGGCGGGGCGATGCGCCGGATGCGGAAATCGCGCAGGCGCTGCGGGTGACGGGGCATTTCCTGAGCGAGCATCTGGCGCCGGAACTGGGGCGCAAGCCTCTGCCCGAAGCGCGGGCGCGCTATGTCGATCTCTTCGTGCGCAGGCTGTCGGCGGGATAGCGGCGCTGCGCCGTCGTTGATGCGGCTTACCTGAGGGCCAGCACGAGGTCGACGAGCGTCCCCATGGCGGAATTGGTCTTCTTCGTGTCCGCGACGGGCAGCTGGGTGCTGCCGATCTGCGCGGCGTAGAGAATGCGCGCGATCTCGGGATTGGTCACGCCGATCTGGCGCAGCAGCTTCTCGAGGTGGGCCAGACGACGGGCGTCGATCTCGGCCAGGGTCGCGGCGGCGGTGGGTTCGGTCCGGGCCCAGGCCCGCATCGCGGCCTCGGCCGGCAGGCTGTCGGAGAAGCCCTCCTGCATCAGCTTGTGCAGCTGGCCGACGGCTTCGGTCTTGTCCTCCGGCTCGGAGAGGGCGGCCCCGGCGGTGTCGCCCCAGAAGTCGAGCAGCGCCTTGCGATAGGCGGGGACATCGGGGAAGTGCCAGTAGAAGGAGCCCTTCGTCGTGTCGAGACCACGGGCGAGGGCCTCGGCCTTCAACGCCTCGGGCCCCGCTGCTGCGAGGGCATCAAGACCGGCTTTCAGCCAGTCGTCGGGGGAAAGGCGTTGCTTGCGACTCATGGCTTTACCTTACGTACGGCGCCGGATGAATTCATGGGTTAATCTGGACCCTACGCCGGAATTGGCCGTTTTTCGCCCCTTCGTTACACCCCGTGAGCGGATTTCGCGACGTTGATGCTGCCTTGCAGCGATCCGCTGGCGTCGGGCGGGGTTCAACCGGTGCGTGCGTGCCGAAAAAAAGGGCGCGGCCGAAGCCGCGCCCACTGAGATACGAGGGGTCTTGGGGTCTGAAGCCTTATGCCTCGGCGTTCTCAAGCGCCTTGGCCTCGACCGTATCGCCGGAGGCGATCTGGATGCGGCGCGGTTTCAGCGCCTCGGGGACTTCGCGCAGGAGGTCGATATGCAGCATGCCGTTGGCGTGGGTGGCGCCCGTCACGCGCATGTGGTCGGCCAGATGGAAGCGCCGTTCGAAGGCGCGGGTGGCGATACCCCGGTGCAGGTAGGTGCGCTGGCTGTCGTCCTCGGCCTTCTTGGCGGCGATCACCAGCATCTTTTCCTTGACCTCAACCGAGAGGTCTTCGTCCGAGAAACCGGCCACGGCGAGCGTGATGCGGTAGCCGTTGTCGGCGGTTTTCTCGATGTTGTAGGGCGGGTAGCTCGGCTGAGCGACATCATTGGTCAGGACCCGGTCCATCATGTCGGCGATCTGGTCGAAGCCGACGGTGGCGCGATAGAGCGGGGCAAAGTCGAAGTTACGCATGGGGTTATCCTCTAGATAAGCGATACCTTGGATGCCTTCCCGACGGGACAGGCAGGGATGCGGGACCCTGTAGCGGCGTCCCGTATCCGGAATCTGGGAAGGCGGCGGCGGGGTTTCAAGACCCCCGGCAGGCTGTTGCCTGCTCCGCGCGGATCACCCTGTCGCGAGCGCCGCCATCCCGTCGCTTCAGATCACTGGAGCCAGATGCCCACGCCGAGGATCGCGGCCGAGCCCGCGAGGAAGCAGGCCCAGTTGATCAGGGTCTGGCGGTTGCTCTGGCTCGGCGTGCTGGATTTCAGCTCACACCAGCGGCAATGGGTCTCGCCCTGCGGGATGGGCGTGCCGCAGCCGCTGCAGGCCACGGTGGGCAGGTCGGCGGCGTCGGGTTTGACCGCGCGCCGCCGGGTCGGCGGGGCGGGCAGTTCCTTGGGCATCTGGATCGGTTCGCGCGGGGCGCGGGGGCCCGCGGCGCGGCGGGCGCGGGAGCGGCGGATGCCGGTGCCGATGAGCGCAAGGGCACCCATCGCAGGCAGCAACGCCTGGAAGGGAAGGGCGGAAAGGGCCATGAAAGCCTCCGTTCAGGGGGCGAGCCTATGGGCTCGCATCAGGTCATGCGTCGTGCGGGGGCATGAGACTGAACGGGGGCGCCCGGGGTTCCGGGCGCAGGCCATGGGCAGAGCGGGGATCGAGGGCCTCGGCAGGCGCCATGCATTGCGGCAGCGCCTCGTCGTCGCCCAGCGGAAGCACGCAGGCCTCCACCGGCAGGGCGGGGCTGTTGCCGCTGTCGCTGTCCGGCTGATCCTCGGTCGCCCTTGTGTTGGCCTTGACCGGCTGCACCAGGGCCATGTCGGTCTGGTACAGGGTCCAGGAGGGGGCGGTCTCGGCCGCTTCGCTCCGGTCGCCCTGACCGGCGAAAAGCGCCAGTGCAAGGGTCGTCAGGACCTGCAGCAGCCAATGCGCCATCCGCTCCGCCCGGGGGGCGGACCGCGTGGGGCCATGGGGAATGCTGCGGGTCATATCGTGTCCGGGGAGCGGAGGGTTAGCGGACAATGTAGTCCTCTCCTGCCCCTCCGTCCAGCGGAGGCTAGTTTCCCGCCCGGATGAATTTTGCACCGGTGTCGTTGCGCTGACCCCCGACCACGACGCGGTTTTGCCGCGGGGCGGGGCCGAGGAAGACGCCCTTCCCCGCGCTCAACTCGGCCTTGAGGGCCGCCAGCGGCTGGTCGAGCTGCATGCCAAGCGCCACCGGGCGCCCGTCGACCTCGGCCTTGGCCGAGATCACCGAGACGATGCGCGGCTGGCCGTTGTCGAAGCTGAAGACCGGCGCGCCGGAGGAGCCGAAATCCACATCGCAGGAGAGGATCAGGATGCCCTCCTGCCGCGACATGACGGAGCAGATTTCCTGAAGCGCCGGGGCCTCGGCCCGGTCATGGGCGTAGGAGACGACACCGATCCGCGTGCCCGCCATGGCTGTCGGTTCGGTCTGGAACGGGACCACCGTGGTGTTCCGGATCGGCATCTCGAGCTCCAGCAGCGCCACGTCGTCCTGCACCCGCTTGGTCGAGACGGAGGCGCCATAGCGATACTCGGGGTGGACCACGGCGCGGCGCACGTTGCGATAGGCCTCGGCCCGGCCATTGCGCCAGCCCGCGCGGAATTCGATCTTGGTGGGGTCGATCCGGGTGCCGGTGTGACGGTCATAGAGGCAATGCGCCGCCGTCAGCACGAGGTCCTCGGCCACCAGCGCGCCGGTGCAGAAGCCCTTCCCGTCGATGTCGAGCCGCCCGACGGCCTCCCAGCCGCGCGATTCGTCGCCCGTGTCGAGTCGCTGAAGCCGGCTGTCCTGCTGGGCCGCCAGCGGCGTGGCGCAGAGCACCGCCACAAGCAGCAGAAGCAGGGCGGGCGGCAGCAGGAGGCTGGGGCGAAAGGCAAGTCTTGGCATCGGGGCGGACCTGTAAGGATCGTTTATCCTCAAGGACCTATTCCCGCTCTGGGGCGAAATTAGGGAAATTCGGTGAACGATGGCGGCGGGCGTGCGTCAGCCCGGTTCGTCCCCGACCTCGACCGCCAGAGGGCCGACCGCTTCCGCGCCCGGGAAGCCGTCGAAGCGGTGGCCGCCGGCTTCGCCTCTCCCGGGCGGTCGCGTCAGATGTGGCCGGGCTTGGCCGCGGCGTCCAGCGCCCGGGGCGCAGGCCCGCCGGTCGCCCAGTCGAGCAATTCGACCGTATGCACCACCGGCACCCCGGTGCCCGATCCGATCTGCATCATGCAGCCGATATTGCCCGCCGCGATGACATCCGGCTTCACCGCCTCGAGGTTGCCCACCTTGCGCGCCTTCAGCTGGCCCGAGATCTCGGGCTGCATCAGGTTGTAGGTCCCTGCCGAGCCGCAGCACAGGTGCGGCTCCGCCGGTTCTGCCACGGCAAAGCCCGCCCGTTTCAGCAGGTCCTTGGGCGCGGTCTTCACCTTCTGCCCGTGCTGCAGCGAACAGGCGGAGTGATAGGCCACCTTCAGGCCCTTCTCGGTACCTTCCGGGATCTCCAGCCGGGTCAGCAGCTCGCTCACGTCACAGGCCAGCGCCGAGATCCGCTTGGCTTCCTCGGCCAGCGGATCGTTGCGGAACATGTGGCCGTAATCCTTCACGGTCGTGCCGCAGCCCGAGGTGTTGACTACGATGGCGTCCAGCCCCTCGCCCGCGATCTCCTGCCCCCAGGCGCGGATGTTGGCGGCAGCGGAGCCGTGGCTTTCGGCTTCGCGCCCCATGTGATGGGTCAGCGCGCCGCAGCAGCCCGCGCCCTTGGCCACCACCACCTCGCACCCCAGCCGCCGCAGCAGCCGGATCGTGGCGTCGTTGATGTCGGTGTTCAGCGCCTTCTGGGCACAGCCGGTCATCAGCGCCACCCGCATCCGGCGCGGGCCGGTGGCCGGGAAGACCTGCGGCGCGTCGTTGGGGGACACCGGCGGCACGCGCTTGGGCGCCATGGCGATCATCGCCCGCAGCCGCGGATCGGGCAGGAATCGCGCGAAGGGACGCCCCATCTTGGCCCCCAGCAGCGCCAGACGGAACCGCCCGGGATAGGGCAGGATCCGCGCCAGCAACCAGCGCAGCGCCCGGTCCGACCACGGCCTGCGATAGCGTTCCTCCACATAGGCGCGGGCATGGTCGATCAGGTGCATGTAATGCACGCCCGAGGGGCAGGTCGTCATGCAGGCCAGGCAGGAGAGGCAGCGATCGAGGTGCTTCACTGTACGTTCGTCCGGGACGCGCTCGTTCTCCAGCATGTCCTTGATCAGGTAGATCCGGCCCCGCGGGCTGTCGAGTTCATCGCCCAGCACCTGGTAGGTCGGGCAGGTGGCGGTGCAGAAGCCGCAATGCACGCAGGCCCGCAGGATCTGGTTTGCCCGCGCCGTGCCCGGGTCGGTCAGCTGTTCGGGAGAGAAGTTCGTCTGCATCAGGCCATCGCCTCCGCCAGGAAGAGCCCCGCCACGGGCACGAGGGTGGACGCCGCGCCAAGGGCGGGGGCCCAGACCGGCAGGTCCGGGGCACGGCGGCGCAGGATCTGCACCACGAGGGCCGCCAGACCGACCCAGCCGAGGTAGAGCAGCGCCAGCGCCGCCAGCGCCCGGCCCGGCTGGGTGCCGGCGTCCATCGGCACGATGCGCAGCACGAAGAGCCCGGCCAGCAGCGCCAGCAGAACGCCGCCCGCCAGCAGGCGCAGCGCGCCGCCGCGCGGGGCGGGCAGAACGAGCATGCCATAGAGGATCAGCCCCACCAGCACGGCAAGGGCGGGCACGAGCAGGGACATCAGGCAGGCACTCCCACCGGCATTGCGGCCATCAGCCCCGGGTTCAGGATGCCCCGCGGATCGAAGGTGGCCCGCAGCCGCTCGGCCAGCCGGGCCACGCCCGGCGCCTGCGGCTTGAACATCGGCACCTCTGCGCGATGCGCCTCGGAGGCGCGCATCAGCGTGGCGTGGCCGCCAAGTGCGGCCACCTCGGCCCGCAGCCGGGCCGCCGCCGCCGCGCTCTCCTCCAGCACCAGCCAGAGCCGCCCGCCGGACCAGTCGCAGATCGCGGGCCCGCGCCCGCCCGCCGTCTCCAGCGCCGCCAGCAGGCGCGGCCCGTCGGTGGGCTTCACCGAAACCTGCCAGACCGCCCCGGCGAGGTCAGCGAGCGGCGTCACATCGCGCACCGCACGCCAGAGGGCCGCGCTCTCTTCGCCCTCGACGCTTTCGAACCCGGAACAGACGCCCGCCAGCAGGGCATGGCGGCGATGCGCCACCGATCCCGGCAGCCCCTCGATCCGCACCAGCGTCAGGCTCTCCGCCCCGGCCAGCCCGGCCTCCAGATGCGCCGTCCCCGTCACGTCATAGGGCGTGCCCATGGCGGCACAGAGCCGCGCCACACCCGCTGCCACGTCCAATCCGCGCAGCATCAACGTGCACTCCACCGGCGGCGTCGCCAGCACCTTCAGGCTCACCTCGCTCAGCACGCCGAGGGTGCCCCAGCTGCCCGCCATCATCTTCACGAGGTCATAGCCGGTGACATTCTTCATCACCCGCCCGCCGTTCGACACGAGGGTCCCCGCCCCGTCCACGAAGCGCACGCCCAGCAGGAAGTCCCGCGCAGCCCCCGCCTGCACTCGCCGCGGGCCCGAGATATTGGCCGCGATGACCCCGCCCAGCGTGGCCGTGCCGGAGGTCCCCATAAGCGCCTGCGCCTCCATCGGCTCGAAAGCCAGCCGCTGGCCCTTCTCAGCCAAGAGCGCCTCGATCTCCGCCAAGGGCGTCCCGGCCCCTGCCACCAGCGTTTGCGCGCCGGGCTCATAGAGCCGCACACCCGACAGCCCGCCGGTCTCCAGCACATCGCCCGCCATCGGACGCCACGCCAGCCGCGTGCTACCGCCGCGTACCTCCACCGGGCCGCCCGCGTCCCGCAGGGCCTCCACCAGCTGGCTCTCGCTCTCAGGTCTCATCCACTGTTCCCAAATATCCCGGGGTGAATTGGCCGCAGGCCAAGAGGGGCAGCGCCCCTCTACCCGCCCCGCAGGGCACGCACGCCTCACCCGACATCGCGCAAATCCCCCTCCCGGCGCGGTGCCGAGACCGCCAGCGGGAAGACCTTGGCCGGGTTCAGCAGCCACTTCGGATCGAAGACATCCTTCACCGCCATCTGCGCTTCCAGGTCGGCAGGCGCATATTGCACCTCCATCAGGTCGCGCTTCTCGATGCCCACGCCATGCTCGCCGGTCAGGCAGCCGCCGACCTCGACGCAGAGCTTCAGGATCTCCGCCCCGAAGGCCTCGCATTTCTCCAGCTCGCCGGGGGTATTGGCGTTGTAGAGGATCAGCGGATGCATGTTGCCGTCGCCCGCGTGGAACACATTGCCCACGTCCAGCCCGCAGGCGCGGCTCATCTCGCCGATGCGGCGCAGGACGAGGGGCAGGGCGTTCACCGGGATGGTCCCGTCGAGGCACATGTAATCATTGATCTGCCCCATGGCACCGAAGGCGCTCTTGCGGCCCAGCCAGATACGGGCGCTCTCTTCGGGCGAGGTGCTCTCGCGCAGCTCCACCGGGTCGTGACGCCGGGCGATCTCGAGGATCACCGCCAGCTGTTCCTCGATCTCGGCGTCGGAGCCTTCGACCTCGATGATCAGCAGCGCCTCGCAGTCCGGGTAGCCCGCGCCCGAGAAATCGTCGCAGGCCCGGATGCAGGGGCCGTCCATGAACTCGATCGCCACCGGCACCACGCCGGCCTCGATGATGTCCGAAACGCAGGCCCCCGCGATCTCGGAGGAGGCATAGCCCACCAGCACCGGACGCGCGCCCTCGGGCTTGGGCAGGATGCGCAGCGTGGCCTCGGTCACGACGCCAAGCTGCCCCTCGCTGCCGCAGACAAGGCCCATGAGGTCCAGCCCGCCCGCGTCCAGATGCGCGCCGCCCAGCTCGATGATCTCGCCATCCATGAGGACCATCTTCACGCCCAGCAGGTTGTTCGTGGTCACCCCGTACTTCAGGCAATGGGCCCCGCCGGAGTTCATGGCGATATTGCCCGCGATGGCGCAGGCCAGCTGCGAGGACGGGTCAGGGGCGTAGAAGAAGCCCTCTGCCTCCACTGCGCCGGAGACCGAGAGGTTGGTGCGCCCGGCCTCGACCCGGATCAGCCGGTTGGCGTAATCGGTTTCCAGCACCGCCGTCATCCGCATCAGGCCGAGGACGACGGAATCCGCCGTGGGCAGCGCGCCCCCCGCCAGCGAGGTGCCCGCGCCGCGCGGCACCACCGGCACGCCGAGGGCGTGGCAGATTTTCAGCGCAGCAGCGACCTCCTCGGTCGAGCGCGGCAGGACCACGGCCAGCGGCGGGCAGCGGTAGGCGCTGAGCGCGTCGCATTCGTAGGCCAGCAGCTCCGCCGGGGCTTCGATGATGGCGTCCTCCGGCAGGACCGCGCGCAGCTCCGTCAGGAGCCGGGGCTTGAGCGCGAGGACGCGCGGATCGGGCTGCGGCATCTGCATAATTTCTCTCCCCTCCCGGGGCCTGTGACGGCCCCTGACCGGCCCGGGCGGGCCGCCGGGTCTCCATCCCGGGTTGAGCCGGAAATACAGGCAGGCGCCGCACCGATCAAGCGTTCTGGCCGTGGCAGGCGGCCACACGCAAGTGTGACCCCTGTTTCAGCCCGGCCCGCCTATGGTACGGGCGATGCAGAAGATTTGTCCCGTTCCCTCGCCCCGCATGCTGACCCGTGCCGCGGTGTTCTGCCTGCTTCCGGCCCTGCCCGCGCTTGCCTCTCCGCCCGAGATACTGGGCGCAAGCGCCAAGCGTGCCGCCGGGGGCTGGAACATCTCGGTCACCCTGCGCCACGACGATACCGGCTGGGACCATTACGCCGACCTGTGGGAGGTGCGCGACGAGGCGGGCAATCTGCTGGGCGAGCGCCGCCTGCACCATCCCCATGTGGACGAACAGCCGTTCACGCGCTCGCTGCGGCAGATCGTGGTGCCGGACGGGACCCGCAAGGTCTATATCCGTGCGCGCTGCAATGACGGGACCTGGACGGAAGGCCGCTACAAGCTGAAGCTGACGCGCTGAGGGGGCCATGGGGGCCGGGCAGATCGGGCCGGGCAAATCGGGACTGAGGCGGGGCTGCGATGGCTGTGGCGGCTTTCGCTCTGGACAGGACGGCCTGGGGGATCACATCCTCCACAGCAGGATGTAACAGGGCTTTTCCCGGCAGGCCCCACGCCCCACATGGGAGTTGAGCCACGTGGGACGCCGCCCTTACGGGTGCCGGCCCACATGAGAGCCGCACGAGAGCTACAGGTGACCCGCAAGGGACCCGACAAGGAGAACCGCATGGCAAGCTATCACAAGGACCCGGCGGCCATCGCCGCGCTGAGCCCCGAGGAATACTGGGTGACGCAGGAATCGGGCACCGAACGGCCCGGCACCGGCAAGTACCTCGGCAACAAGGCGCCGGGGATCTACGTCGACATCGTCTCGGGCGAGCCGCTCTTCGCTTCGTCCGACAAGTATGAAAGCGGCTGCGGCTGGCCGAGCTTCACCAAGCCCATCGCGCCCGCCAATGTCAGCGAATTGCGCGATACCAGCCACGGCATGATCCGGGTCGAGGTCCGCTCGACCCATGGCGACAGCCACCTCGGCCATGTCTTCCCGGACGGGCCGGTGGACCGGGGCGGTCTGCGCTACTGCATCAACTCGGCCTCGCTTCGCTTCGTCCACCGCGACGACATGGCTGAGGAAGGTTACGGCGAGTATCTCGACCAGGTGGAGGATGTGACATGACGATCGAACGCGCAGTCCTTGCAGGCGGCTGTTTCTGGGGCATGCAGGACCTGATCCGCAAGCTGCCGGGGGTGGAGAGCACCCGCGTCGGCTATACCGGCGGGGACGTGGCCCATGCGACCTATCGCAACCACGGCACCCATGCCGAGGGGATCGAGGTGATCTTCGACCCCGCGACGATCAGCTACCGGCAGCTGCTGGAGGTCTTCTTCCAGATCCACGATCCCACGACGCTGAACCGGCAGGGCAACGACATCGGCCTCTCCTACCGGTCGGCGATCTACTACGTCGACGCGGCCCAGAAGGCCTGCGCCGAGGAGACCATCGCGGATGTGGAGGCCTCGGGCCTCTGGCCCGGGCGGGTGGTGACCGAGGTCGAACCCGTGGGCGACTTCTGGGAGGCTGAGCCGGAGCACCAGGATTACCTGGAGCGCTTCCCGAACGGCTATACCTGCCACTTCCCGCGGCCCGGATGGGTGCTGCCGAAACGCGCGGCGGCGGAATGAACGCAAGGCCGGTCCCGAAGGGGCCGGCCTTTTTCCTGGCCTTTTTGCTGGCGCTGCGGGCGCGGCTGGACGGGTAAAATTCTTCGAAGAATTTTACCAAGAATTTTCGCAAAATTCTTGGCCGCGGGGGAGAGGGGCTGTGCGCCCTTCGGACCGACGGGTGACCGCGAGGGGCGATCCGTTTTCTTCAAAGAAAACGGTCCGGAATTTTCGAAAATTCCGGGTCCCGGCGCGCTGTGGGCACGTCGGGTCTGGCGTGGCACGGGCCTCGGGCGGTGCGGGGGCTGTCTGCCCCCAGTCGCTGGCGCGACGTCCCCCGAGGATATTTTTCAGCGAAAGATGATCAGGCGAAGAGCTTGGCGAAATCGTCGCGCAGGGCCTTCTTCTGGACCTTGCCCATGGTGTTGCGGGGCAGGGCGTCGATGAAGGCGATGTGCTTGGGTTGCTTGAACTTCGCGAGACGTTCGTTGAGCGCGGCGGCGATCGTCGGGGCATCGGTGCCGGCGCCTTCGGGGACGACCACGGCCACCACTGCCTCGCCGAAGTCGGGGTGGGGCACGCCGATGACCGCGCTTTCCTTCACGCCGGGCAGGTCGTCGATGACCTCTTCGACCTCCTTCGGGTAGACGTTGAAGCCGCCCGAAATCACGAGATCCTTGGCGCGTCCGACGATGGTGACATAGCCCTCGGCATCGACGAACCCGAGATCGCCGGTGATGAACCAGCCATCGGCGCCCAGTTCCTCGGCGGTCTTCTCGGGCATCTGCCAGTAGCCCTGGAAGACGTTCGGGCCACGGACCTCGATCACGCCGATCTCGCCTTGCGGGATGTCGCGGCCCTCGTCGCGGATGCGCAGTTCGACGCCGGGCAGCGGGAAGCCCACGGTGCCGGTGCGGCGCTCGCCCTCGTAGGGGTTCGAGGTGGACATGTTGGTTTCGGTCATGCCGTAGCGTTCGAGGATCGTGTGGCCGGTGCGCTCTTCCCAGGCCTTGTGGGTGTCCACCAGCATCGGCGCGGAGCCGGAGATGAAGAGCCGCATGTTCGCCGCGCGGGTGCGGTCGAGGCGGGGATCGTCGAGCAGCCTTGTGTAGAAGGTGGGCACGCCCATGAGGCTGGTGGCCTCGGGCATCGCCTCGAGGATCGCATCGGCGTCGAAGCCTGCGAGGAAGACCACGGCCGCGCCGGAGAGCAGCGCCACGTTGGTGGCCACGAAGAGCCCGTGGGTGTGGAAGATCGGCAGGGCGTGGATCAGCACGTCGTCGCGGGTGAAGCGCCAGTAGTCGCGCAGGGTCTCGCTGTTGGAGGCGAGGTTGGCATGGCTCAGCATGGCGCCCTTGGAGCGGCCCGTGGTGCCGGAGGTGTAGAGGATCGCGGCGAGGTCGGAGGCGTCGCGCGGGACGGCGTGGAAATCGCCCGAGGGTTGGGTCGCCTGTGCCTGGGCCAGCGTTCCGGTGCCATCGGCGCCGAGGGTGAAGAGACGGGCCGCGCCGGCAAGTGCTGCGATCTCGGCCTCGCGGGCGGGATCGCAGACCACCACGGCGGGGGTGGCGTCGCCGAGGAAGTAGGCAACCTCGGGGCCGGTATAGGCGGTGTTCAGGGGCAGGAAGATGCCGCCGGCCAGCACGGTGCCGATGTAGAGCTCCAGCGCGGTGAGGGACTTGGCCACCTGTACCGCCACCCGGTCACCGGGCTGGAGGCCCGCGTCGATCAGGGCGCGGGCCATGCGTTCGGCCCCGTCGAAGAGGGCGCCATAGCTCACGTCGTCCTGCCCGGGGCGTCGGGCAAAGAGCTTCTCGGGCGTCAGGGCTGCGTGGCGGGACAGCCGGCTGGCCAGGTAGTTCTCATCGTACATGCGGTTTTCCTCCCTCCGGGGCAGGCTGCGGCGGGGGCCAGCCTGCGCGGGTGCCGTTCCAGTGCGGGGACGCGGCGTAACGCCGGGCCCGGATTTCTGTCATCCGGCACGGCGTCCCGGATTGCAAGACCCGGTGAGGATTGCCTATGGAGGGACGATCCCCGCCCCACGGAAGGCCAGACCCATGCAACCGCTTCGCGGCATCCTCCTCAAGATCGGCGCCGTTCTGTGCTTCATCGGTATGAGCACGATGATCAAGCTGACCTCGGAGCGCATTCCCGCGGGCGAGGCGGTCTTCTTCCGGTCCTTCTGCGCGCTGCCGGTGATCCTGGCCTGGCTGGCGATGAAGGGCCAGCTGCGCACGGGGCTGAAGGTGAAATCCCCGGCGGCGCATTTCTGGCGCGGGCTGGTGGGGACGACGGCCATGGGCTGCGGCTTTGCCGCGCTGGCCTTCCTGCCGCTGCCGGAGCAGACCGCGCTTGGCTATGCGACGCCGCTGCTGGTGGTGATCTTTGCCGCGATGTTCCTGAACGAGAAGGTCGGTCTCTTCCGGATCTCGACCGTGCTGGTGGGGCTGGTGGGCGTGATGGTGGTCATGGTTCCCCAGCTGACGCTCTCGCCCGAGGAGGCGATGAACAGCGCGGCGCCGCTCGGGGTGGCGCTGGTGCTCTTCGGGGCGGTCTGCGCGGCGCTGGCGCAGATCCACATCCGCAACATGGTGCGGGTCGAGCATACCTCGGCCATCGTGTTCTGGTTCTCCTCCACCGCGACGCTGCTGTCGCTGGCGACGATCCCCTTCGGCTGGGTCCTGCCGATCGGCTGGGAATGGGTCTTCCTGATCACCACGGGCCTGATCGGCGGGGTGGGGCAGATCATGCTGACCTCCGCCTACCGTTTTGCGGATGCCTCGGTGGTGGCGCCCTTCGACTATGCCTCGATGCTCTTCGCGATCATCATCGGCTATACGGTCTTTGGCGATGTGCCGACGTACCAGACCCTTCTGGGGGCGGCGATCATCATCTGCGCTGGCGTCGTCATCATCCTGCGGGAGCGTCATCTGGGGCTCAAACGGGGCGGCGCGCGGCAGGCCAAGACGCCGCACGGATGAGGCGCCGCTAGGGGTTTTAAAATTTTGTGGAATAAGTGCGTCGGAAACTTCGGTCTCGTGCGTTGAAACGTCACGGCCCCCATGCCGCGAGACCCTAGAACGGACCGCTGATGTTTAACGATTTGCCACCTATCCCCCGGGAACGCCCCATCGACCGGCGCAAGGCGCGCCTCCTCTCCCCGCTCAGCCGCCGCTACCGTGCCAAGGCCGGACTGGCGGACATGCCCCTGCAAAAGCAGATCGTCTACAGCCACTGCATCCTGAGCCACGACGGCAAGCTCTTCTTCCCCAAGAACGCCAAGGCGGCCTCTTCGACCACGCGGCGCCATATCGTGCGACTGGCCACCGGGCAGTTCGAGCGTGACGCCCCGGAGGTGAAACAGGGCCAGCGGCACTGGCGCGCCTACGAGGCCGCCGTGCGCGATCCGCAGTGCGTCAAGTTCTGCATCACGCGGCATCCGGTGGACCGGCTCGTCTCGACCTTCTGCAACTTCTTCGTGGACGAGGGCCATCCTTCGACGCGGGCCCACATGGGGCCGATCGAGGCGCGTGGCTATCTGCGCGGCGGCGACATGGCACGGAACTTCGATGTCTTCCTCGCCTATATCGGCGAAGCCCACGCCGAGGGGCTGATCTATTGCGATCCCCACTGGCGGCCGCAGTACATCAACATCGCCCATGACGAGGTCACCTATGAGCTGTCGGGCGATATCTCGGACTATGCGAAGATCCTGCGCGAGGCCTTTGCCCGGGCAGGACACGGGGATCCCTTCGCGGGCGAAGACGGCAGCCGCCGCTTCAACGTGTCGTCGGGCGGCGATTTCGAGGTCAGCGCGGAGCAAAGGCGCAAGATCGAACTGCTCTTCGAACGGGACTACACGCTCTACGGCTATTGAGCCTTTGCCGGATGCGGGTGCTGCGCACACCCGTCCCCGGAACGAAAAAAGCCCCGGCATATGCCGGGGCTTTCTGATCTCTCGCAGAGGGGCAGATTACTCTGCCTTTTCCTCGGCGTCCTTGGCCAGCTCTTCGCCGGTTTCCTGGTCGACCATCTTCATGGCGAGGCGGACCTTGCCACGATCGTCGAAGCCGAGGAGCTTGACGTAGACTTCCTGGCCTTCCTTCAGAACGTCGGAGGGGTGGTTCAGGCGACGGTTCTCGATCTGGCTGACGTGCACGAGGCCGTCACGCTTGCCGAAGAAGTTCACGAAGGCGCCGAAATCGACGATCTTCACGACCTTGCCCTTGTAGACCTTGCCCTCTTCCGGCTCTGCCACGATCGAGTAGATCATGTCATAGGCCTTCTGGATGGCTTCACCGTTGGCCGAGGCGATCTTGATGATGCCGTCGTCGTTGATGTCGACCTTGGCACCCGAGGTTTCCACGATCTCGCGGATGACCTTGCCGCCCGAGCCGATCACTTCACGGATCTTGTCGGTCGGGATTTGCATCGTTTCGATGCGCGGTGCGTGAGCCGAGAATTCACCAACGCCCGACTGGGCCTTGTTCATCTCGCCGAGGATGTGCAGACGGCCGGCCTTGGCTTGGGCCAGGGCGGTCTTCATGATCTCGGGCGTGATGCCCTGGACCTTGATGTCCATCTGCAGCGAGGTGATGCCCGCTTCGGTGCCTGCAACCTTGAAGTCCATGTCGCCGAGGTGATCCTCGTCGCCAAGGATGTCGGTCAGGATCGCGTAGGAGCCGTCGTCTTCCAGCACGAGGCCCATGGCCACACCGGCAACAGCGGCTTTCAGCGGAACACCTGCGTCCATCATCGAGAGCGAGCCGCCGCAGACGGAAGCCATCGAGGAGGAGCCGTTCGATTCCGTGATCTCCGACACGACGCGGATCGTGTAGGGGAAGTCGGTCGGGGCGGGCAGGACGGCCTGCAGGGCGCGCCATGCGAGCTTGCCGTGACCGATTTCGCGACGACCGGGCGAACCGACGCGGCCCACTTCACCGACCGAGTAGGGCGGGAAGTTGTAGTGCAGCAGGAAGTTCGAGCGGAAGTTGCCGTGCAGCGCGTCGATGATCTGCTCATCGTCACCGGTGCCCAGCGTGGTCACGACCAGGCCCTGGGTTTCGCCACGGGTGAACAGTGCCGACCCGTGGGTCCGCGGCAGCAGGCCGGTTTCCACGGCAATCGCACGCACCTGATCGGTGGCACGGCCGTCGATCCGCTTGCCGTTCTTCACCACGTCGCCGCGCAGAACGCTGGATTCCAGCTTCTTCAGCGCCGAGCCGAGGTTCGCGTCTTCCAACTGCTCTTCGGTGAGGGCGGCCTTGATGGCCTCCTTCGCCGCGCCAACGGCTGCGACACGCTCCTGCTTGTCGGTGATGGCATAGGCGGCGCGCATCTTGTCTTCACCGGCGGCTTTCACGGCAGCGTAAAGCTCCGAGTAATCCGGGGGGGTGAAGTCGAAGGGCTCTTTCGCAGCGGCTTCGGCTAGGTCGATGATCAGGTCCAGCACGGGCTGCATCTGCTCATGGGCGAAGGTCACGGCGCCGAGCATCTCGTCCTCGGTCAGCTCGTAGGCTTCCGATTCCACCATCATGACGGCGTCCTTGGTGCCGGCCACAACCAGGTCGAGACGCTGCTCGGGGTTGTTGCGCAGGCCCTGCATGTCGTCGACGGAGGGGTTCAGCACGTATTCGCCATCGACGAAGCCCACGCGGGCACCGGCGATCGGGCCCATGAAGGGCACGCCCGAGATGGTCAGCGCGGCCGAGGCGGCGATCATGGCGACGATATCGGGATCGTTGACCAGGTCGTGGCTCAGCACGGTGCACATCACGAGGACTTCATGCTTGAAGCCGGGGGCGAAGAGCGGGCGGATCGGACGGTCGATCAGGCGCGCGGTCAGCGTTTCCTTTTCGGTCGGCCGCGCCTCGCGCTTGAAGAAGCCACCGGGCACTTTGCCGGCAGCATAGTATTTCTCTTGGTAGTGCACGGTCAGCGGGAAGAAATCCTGACCGGGCTTGGGTTCCTTGGCGAAGGTCACGTTGGCCATGACCGAGGTTTCGCCCAGGGTGGCGATGACGGTGCCATCTGCCTGACGGGCAACCTTGCCCGTTTCCAGCGTGAGGGTTTCGTCGCCCCACTGCATCGTTTTCGTCGTCACGTTGAACATTCAGCGTATCCTATGAGGGAGCCTACCCGGCCCTCCGGGTCTCCCGTTTTGCGTGGCGGCCCCATTGCCGCCGACCCCATCATCATTCCCTTCACAGCGCCGGGGTCCGGGCGCTACGTCTCAGATGGGCGGGCCATACATGAGTTTTGGACGAAAAGAAAGGAAAACGGCACAGTCTCTCGACCCGAATGCGGTGCAAGAGCTGCGGCGGATAGCCCCGCCCGGGGCAAGCGGCCGGGTGATGGTGGGCGTCTTGCCGGGGTCGTTGGGAGGGGGCTGCGGGGCCCTTGGTGAGGGCCGTGGCCGGGTCCTTGGCAGGGCAGGGCGCGCAACGAAAAAGGGGCCGCGCAGGCGACCCCTTTCATGCGTTCCCTGCGGGAAGGCTTAGCGGCGCAGGCCGAGACGCTGGATCAGCGACTGGTAGCGAGCTTCGTCCTTGCCTTTCAGGTAGTCGAGCAGCTTACGACGCTGGGCAACCATCATCAGCAGGCCGCGGCGGCCGTGGTTGTCTTTCTTGTGCGTCTTGAAGTGCTCGGTCAGGGTCGCGATGCGCGAGGACAGGATTGCGACCTGGACTTCGGGCGAACCGGTGTCGCCTTCCTTGGTCGCGAATTCTTTCATCACGCGGGCTTTTTCTTCAACAGTGATCGACATCGGGGTCTCCTTGGGTTGAAGGGTTCGGGCACAAGCCGGGATGTCGTCCAGCAAGGTCCATGGAGTCACCGCACCCTCGTGGCGCGGATTGCGGGCTGATAAAGCATCGGCTCCCCTTTGAAAAGAGGGATTCTCCCCGGTGTCGCGGGCCCCTCGGCGGGGTCCGGGGCGGGCCCTGCCCGGCTCAGCCCGCCGCCAGCATCGCGTCGGCCTCGGCCTGTGTCATCACCACCACATCGTCGAGCGTTGCGCTGCCGCTGCCCGAGAGCACGGCGACGACCGATCCATCCAGCAGCACCTGTTGCAGATCGTCCTCGGGCAGATCGCGCAGCGTGACCTCGGCCGGCGTATCGCCGTCATGCACCACCAGCAGGTGATCCGTACCGGGCTGGAAATCAAGGATATGGGCCGCTTCTCCGCCAGCCATCCAGTCTCCGATGAGGATCGAGTCGAAGCCCTGTCCGGCGGTCACGATGTCGCCGCTGCCCGCGATGATCGTGTCGGCCCCGGCGCCGCCGTTGAGAAAGTCCGGCGCATCGGCGTCAAGCCAGAGCCCGTCCTCGGCAAGCTGCGCGACAACGCCGGAGAGCACGTCCGCGCCCCAGCCGCCAAAGAGCGTATCGGTGCCAAGGCCGCCGGACAGGTGGTCGTTGCCATGACCGCCCAGAAGCGCATCCGCCCCCGCGCCGCCGGACAGGCTGTCGGCACCCATGCCACCCTCCATCGAATCATCGCCCTCGCCGCCGAAGAGGGCGTCGCGGTTCAGCCCGCCAAAGAGACGATCGTCGCCGTCCGCTCCCATCAGGGTGTCGTCGCCCTCGTTGCCCTCGATCTGGTCGCTGCCCGTGCCCCCCGCGATGACGTCGTCGCCGTCGCCGCCCAGAAGCCAGTCCGCGCCGTCGCCGCCCGACAGGCTGTCGGCACCGGCATAGCCGTGGATCTGGTCGTCTTCGTCGCCGCCCGCCAGCAGATCGGCAAGCGGGCCGCCGGGCTGGATGCCGCTGACAGGATCGGGACTTGGGCCCGCTGCCTCTTGTTCGGGGTCTTCCGCCGCGTCCTGCATGGGGTCTTCGGTGGTCTCCTCGTCCGCCGCGCTGTCCGTTGTGTCGGCAGGCACGGTCTTCGCTGCGTCGGCGCGGGCGTCGGGTGCGACTTCCGTGGCCCCCTCAGTGGCAGGCACGACATCGGCGGGCTCGGCGTCGGACAGGGCGTCGCCGAGCGGCGCAAGGTCGAGGAAGTCGGCGACGGAGGTGCCACCGGACGACGCATCGTCGCCCGTGTCGGTCTCGGCCTCCTCGTCCTCCTCTTCGGAGGGATGCAGCCCAAGAAGGGCCGTCGTCCCGGCAAGCAAGGCGCCCATCAGGCTGGCAATCACAAACATCGGTGCTCCGCTTTCGTCCTCGCAGACGGACCCTTCCCCTGCGTCATTATCGGGCGCGGGGCAGGGGCCGGTCAAAGCCAATTGGAGCAGTTGGTTAACGGCCTAGCCCTGCCAGGCCAGAGGCACCGTGTCGTAGGAGATGTAGAGCGGGTGGCGCGGCTGCCCGGCCTTCGTCAGGCCGAGGACATGCAGCGGCCGCCCGGTGCCGCGCAGCAGGGTCGCCACCTCGGCGTCGCGGCCCATGTGGGCGCCGTGAAAACCCCAGCCGGCGAGGATCATGTCACCCCAGGCGCAGGCGTCGCGCAGCACGGCGTCATTTTCGGGGCCGATCGGGGCCCCGGCCGCGCGCAGGGCCTTGGGATCGGTCTCGCGCCAGGCAAAGAGATTGACCACCCGCAGCGCGCCATGGCCCAGACGGCGGGCGCGCTCCTGACAGCGGGCTATGGTGGGGTCGTTCTGGGTTTCGGTCGCTTTCGACGGGTTCAGCATGACGAAGACGAGGCGGGGCGCGTCGGGCGCCCAGACCCGTGTCAGCGCATAGCGATACCGCTCGCAGGGGGAATAGAGCGCCTCCGAGCGGACCGTGCCGTCGTCATGCCTCCGGGTGATCATCGCCCCGTCGGTCAGAACCGGAACACGCGGGTCGGATGCAACTCGCCGCCCTTGAAGATGCCGACGGCGACGGGCTGCCCGTCGAGGCTGGCCCAGCATTCCTCGCCATAGTCCACGTCATGGGCGATCACCATGCCGGGGTTGCCGTTGGTCAGCCGGGCCGCGCCTTCGGGCGTGGCCTTCACCTCGGGCAGATCGGCAAGGCCGGTCTCCACGGGCAGCAGGTAGCCATCCAGTTCCTCGGTGCGGGCGTGGGCCTCGATGGTCTCCAGCGTGATGCCCTTGGCGGCCTCGAAGGGCCCGGACCAGACCCGGCGCAGGGTGGCCACATGGCCATGGCAGCCGAGCGCCTCGCCAAGGTCGCGGGCGATGGAGCGGACGTAGCCGCCCTTGCCGCAGACCATTTCCAGCACGGCATGGTCGGCATCGGGCACATCGAGCAGCAGCAGGGAGTCGACGTAGAGGGGCCGGGCGTCCAGCTCCACCTCCTCGCCGTCGCGGGCCAGCTTGTAAGCGCGCTGACCGTCGATCTTCACGGCGGAGAACTTGGGGGGGACCTGTTCGATATCGCCAAGGAACCCGGACAGGGCGGCCTTGATCTCATCCTCGGTCGGACGCGCGTCGGAGGTGGCGATCACCTCGCCCTCGGCATCGTCGGTGTTGGTGGCCTGCCCGAAGCGGACCGTGAACTCGTAGGCTTTCAGCGCGTCCGTGACATAGGGCACGGTCTTCGTCGCCTCGCCGAGCGCAATGGCCAGAACACCGGTCGCCTCCGGATCCAGCGTGCCGGCGTGGCCCGCCTTGTTGGCGTTCAGGGCCCATTTCACCTTGTTGACGACGGCGGAGGAGGTCAGCCCTGCGGGTTTGTCCACCACCAGCCAGCCCGAGATGTCGCGGCCCTTGCGCTTACGTGCCATGCGGGTCCCCTGAATGTTGCGCTACAGGCCGTGGCGGTTAGCGCAGGTGAGGTGCGGGCGTCAACAGCCCGCGGCGGAAAGCGGCCCGGGGGCCGCTTGCGTGGGGTCAGGCGCGGGGGCTGTCACGGGCCAGTGCTGGTACCGCAGCAGGCTCAGCGACAGGCCCCGAACCAGACCCCGATACGGGCGCGGCGCAGGATCAGTGCGCCTGCGCCCAGTTTGCCCCGCGGCCTGCGTCCACCACCAGCGGCACGTCGAGCTTCACCGCCGGATCGGCGGCATTCTCCATCACCGCGCGGGCGGCGGCGATGACCTCGTCCGCGGCGGCTTCGTCCACCTCGAACAGCAGTTCGTCGTGGACCTGCAGCAGCATCTTGGCGGGCAGGTGGGCGATGGCTTCGGGCATGCGGATCATGGCGCGCCGGATGATGTCCGCCGCCGCGCCCTGGATCGGGGCGTTGATCGCCGCACGTTTGGCAAAGCCCGCGCGGGGGCCCTTGGCGGCAATCTCGGGCGTGTGGATCTTGCGGCCAAAGAGCGTCTGGACGTAGCCATGCGCCTTGCCGAATTCCACCGTGGCATCCATGTAGTCGCGGATGCCGGGGAAGCGCTCGAAGTAGCGGTCGATGAAGCCCTGCGCCTCGGCCCGGGGGATGCGCAGGTTGCGCGCCAGCCCGAAGCCGGAAATCCCGTAAATCACGCCGAAGTTGATCGCCTTGGCCTGACGGCGCACCATCGGATCCATCCCCTCGACCGGCACGCCGAAGACCTCGGATGCGGTCATCGCGTGGATGTCCTGCCCCTCGTGGAAGGCCTGTTTCAGCGCGTCGATCCCGGCCACATGAGCAAGGATGCGCAACTCGATCTGGCTGTAGTCGAGCGAGAGCAGCACCTTGCCCTCCTCCGCCACGAAGGCCTCGCGGATGCGGCGGCCCTCTTCGGAGCGGACGGGGATGTTCTGCAGGTTCGGATCGGTCGAGGCGAGCCGCCCGGTGTTGGCCCCGGTCTGGACGTAGGAGGTGTGGACGCGGCCCGTCTCGGGGTTGATGTGGGTCTGCAGGGCGTCGGTATAGGTGGATTTCAGCTTGGAGAGCGCGCGCCAGTCCAGCACGCGGCCCGGCAGCTCATGCTCCGTCGCCAGATCCTCCAGCACGTCCGCGCCGGTGGCATAGGCGCCGGTCTTGCCCTTCTTGCCGCCTTCCAGCCCCATCTTGTCAAAGAGGATCTCGCCCAGCTGTTTCGGGCTGCCGACGTTGAAGGTCTCGCCGGCGAGTTCGTGGATCTCGGCCTCCAGCGCGGCCATCTTCTGAGCAAAGGCGTTCGACATGCGCGAGAGCGTGTCGCGGTCCACCTTCACGCCGTGCCGCTCCATCTGCGCCAGCACGGGCGAGAGCGGGCGTTCCAGCGTCTCGTAGACGGTGGTCACGCGGTCGCGGTGCAGCTGCGGCTTGAACAGCTGCCACAGCCGCAGGGTGATGTCGGCATCTTCGGCGGCGTATTTCACCGCCTCGGCCACGGGGACCTTGTCGAAGGTGATCGCGCTCTTGCCGGTGCCGAGCAGCGACTTGATCGGGATCGGCGTGTGGTCGAGGTACCGCTCGGAGAGCGTGTCCATCCCGTGCCCGTGTTCGCCCGCGTGCAGCGCGTAGGACAGCAGCATCGTGTCGTCGTAGGGCGCGATGGTCACACCGTAGCGGGCAAGGACCTTGGCGTCGTACTTCATGTTCTGGCCGATCTTGAGGACGGCGTCGTCCTCCAGTACCGGCTTCAGCGCGTCCAGCACGGCGTTCAGCGGCAACTGGCCCTCGGCAAGGCTGTCATCCTGAAAGAGGCCCTCGTCGCTGCCCCCGGCCTTGTGGCCCAGCGGGATGTAGCAGGCCTGACCGGCCTTGACGCTGAGACAGATGCCCACCAGTTCGGCCACCATCTCGTTCAGCGAATTTGTCTCGGTGTCCACGGCGACATAGCCGCGGTCGTTGATCCGGTCGATCCAGACCTGAAGCGCCTCCATGGTCGAGACGCATTCATAGGCCTCGGGGTCGATCTTGGGGGCCTCGGGCGTGGCGGCGGGGCTGGCCTGCGTCACCTCGGGCTCGGGGATCGCGGGGGCCTCGACGTTCAGCGTCTTGGCGACGCGGGCGGTGAGGGTGCGGAACTCCATCTCGGTCAGGAAGGCCATCAGCACCTCGGGGTCCGGGTCCTTCACCTCGAGGTCTTCGAGGGAGAAGTCGAGCGGCGTGTCGCAGTCGAGCTGCACCAGCTTCTTGGACAGTTCGATCTGCGCGCGGTTCTCGATCAGGGTCTGGCGGCGCTTTGGCTGCTTGATCTCCTCGGCGCGGTCCAGCAGCGACTCGAGGTCGCCGTATTCGTTGATCAGGAGGGCCGCGGTCTTGATCCCGATGCCCGGCGCGCCCGGCACGTTGTCGACCGAGTCACCGGCCAGCGCCTGCACGTCCACCACCCGGTCGGGATAGACGCCGAACTTCTCGTGCACGCCGTCGCGGTCGATGCGGCGGTTCTTCATGGCGTCGAGCATCTCGACCCCGTCGCCCACCAGCTGCATCAGGTCCTTGTCGGAGGAGATGATCGTCACGCGCCCGCCCGCCTCGCGGGCCTGACAGGCCAGCGTGGCGATGATGTCATCGGCCTCGTAGCCCTCCAGCTCCTTGCAGGCGATGTTGAAGGCCTCGGTCGCCTGCCGGGTCAGCGGCATCTGCGGGCGCAGGTCCTCGGGCATCGCCTCGCGGTTGGCCTTGTAGAGGTCGTAGAGATCGTTGCGGAAGGTGTGACTGCCCTTGTCGAAGATAACGGCGACATGGGTGGGGGCGTCGGGGCCGGTGGCATCCTCGACATACTTCTGCAGCATGTTGCAGAAGCCCGAGACCGCGCCGATCGGCAGGCCATCGGACTTGCGCGTCAGGGGCGGCAGGGCGTGGTAGGCGCGGAAGATGAAGGCAGAGCCGTCGATCAGGTGCAGGTGGCAGCCCGTGCCGAACTGCGTCGCGGGCTGGTCCTTGGGGGTCTCGTTGCTCATGTCGCGCCTCCGTTGGTCGGAGACGGTAATGCCACGATCCGCCCCGGGCATCCAGCGGGCAATGGTGCGGGGCGGGGGCTGCGCGGATCACGGCCCCGGCCGGGTGCACAGCGTCAGCGGCAGGGCGTCGGGGCCGCCGCGCGCCCGGAAAATTCTTCGAAGAACTTTCCCAAGACTTTTCGAAAAGTATTGGGTGCCTCGCGTCGGGGCGGTTACTTCGCCGCGGCGGTCAGCTCGGCTTCGGCCTTGGAGCCGCGCAGCACGTATTTCGCATCGCAATAGCCGCATTCGACGAAACCGGTCTCTTCCGGGATCGCCAGCCAGACGCGGGGATGTCCGAGCGCGCCTTCGCCGCCGTCGCAGGCCACCTTGGCAGAATCCACGATCTTCGTTTCGGGCGCTTCAATCGACATGCTGGCGTTCCTTCCGACTGGGGCCTCGACGGGCCGGGCTTGCGCTGCCCAAGATGCGGGCACGGGCCGGAATATGGGCGAAAACCGCGTGCGGAGCAAGCGGGGCGGCGCCGGTTCTGGACATCGTCGTCGGGTCGGGCAAAGCTGCCCGCGCAGAGGCCCAGCCACCCCCAGCTGCGGGCTTTCATTGGAAAGGACATCATGCATATCGCCGTTATCGGGCGCGGGCTGATCGGCTCCGCCGCCGCACGTCATCTGGCCAAGGCCGGCGGGCAGGTCACCCTCATCGGCCCCGACGAACCCGCGGCCCTCGCCACCCACGAGGGTGTCTTCGGAAGCCACTACGACGAGGGACGGATCACCCGCGGGCTCGACCCTGCGCCGTTCTGGAGCCGCGCCAGCCGTGCCTCCATCGCGCGCTACCGCGAGATCGAGGCCGAGAGCGGCATCGCCTTCTACACCGAGGCAGGCAGCCTGATGTCCGGCCCCGAGGGGCAGGACTACATTCACCGCGTGGCCTCGGTTCGGGCGCGCGACGACATCGCCGCCGATGCGCTGACCGGTGCGGCGCTGGCCGAGCGGTTCCCCTACTTCGGCTTCCCCGAGGGCACGATGGGCCTGCACGAGGCCAAGGGCGCGGGCCATATCAGCCCCCGCCGCATGGTGGCCGCCCAGACCGCCGCGGCCGAACGCGCGGGCGCCGCGATCCTGCGGGCCGAGGCCATCGGCATCGACCCGGATGCGCAGGGCGTGACGATCCGCACCAGCGCGGGCGACCTGCGCGCCGACCGGGTTCTGGTTGCCGCCGGGGCCTTCACCAACCGGCTACTGGCCAATGCGCTGACGCTCAGCGTCTATGCCCGCCTCGTGCGGCTCTTCGTGCTCGACGCCGAGGAACACGCCCGGCTGGCAGACATGCCGAGCTGGATCTACCACGATGCCTCGGGCGATGAATTCTACATGCTGCCGCCGATCCGCTATCCCGACGGCACCGTGGCGCTCAAGATCGGCGGCGATCCCGAGGACATTCTGCTGCCCGACGATGCGGCGATGCGGGACTGGTTCCGCAGCGGCGGCGACCCGGAGGTCGGCGCCTACCTACAGGCCAAGTGCGAACGCTTCATTCCGGGCCTTCGGGCGGTGGAGATGCGCGACGTGCCCTGCGTCACCACCTACACGCCGGACGTGCGCCCGGTGCTGCGCTTCGTGGATGACCGCATCGCCGTGGCGGCGGGCGGCAACGGGCGCGGGGCCAAGAACTCCGACGAACTGGGGCGCCTCGGCGCGCTGGTGGTGCGGGACGAGGCGCTGCCCGACTGGGCGCTCGAACCCGCCGAGGAGGCCGCTGAATGAGCACGCGCCTTCCGGTGATCTTCGATCTCGACGGCACGCTGATCTCCTCGGCCCCGGACATCCGGGAGGGGCTGAACGCCGCGCTGGAAGAGGTGGGTGCCGGGCCGCTCGACCTACCGACGGTCGTCTCCTTCATCGGCTGGGGCCTGCCCCGGCTGGTGGAGCAGGCCGCCGACCACCTGCGGCTGGACCGGGCGGGCCTGCCCGCGCTGACCGACCGGACGATGCATCACTACAAGGCTCTCAGCGGCAGCCGCACCGCGCTCTTCCCGGGCGTGGCGGAGGTGCTGGCGGAGCTGGCAGGGGCGGGCCATCCGCTCGCGCTCTGCACCAACAAACCTGCGGCCGCGACGATTGAGGTGCTGGCGCATCTTGGCCTTTCCGAGACCTTTGCCAGCGTGGTCTGCGGCGATAGCCTGCTAACCCGCAAGCCCGATCCGGAGATGCTGCGCCTCTCGCTCAGCGAGCTTGGGGCGGGCCATGCGGTCTATGTCGGGGACAGCGAAATCGACGCCGAGACGGCAGAGCGCGCGGGCCTGCCCTTCGCGCTTTTCACCGAAGGCTATCGTCATTGCGCGGTAGAGGAGATGACCCACGCCGCCGCCTTCGACGATTTCGCGGCGTTGCCGGGGATCGTGGCGCAGCTCGCGGGCTGAGTGCCCGCGCGCCGCAGGGCCGTCAGAGCAGCCAGGTCACGATATAGGGCACGATGACGGCGGTGAGCAGGGCGTTCAGCCCCATGCCGATGCCGGCGAAAGCGCCCGCCGTCTCGTTGATCTGCAGTGCCCTTGCGGTGCCCACGCCATGGGCCGCCACGCCGGTGGCAAAGCCGCGGGCGCGCCAGTCGGTCAGGCCGAGGGCGTTGAAGGTGGGCGTCACCACGATGGCGCCGAGGATGCCGGTGATCAGCACCAGAACGGCGGTCAGCGTGGGCAGGCCGCCGACCTTCTCGGAGATACCGATGGCGACCGGGGCGGTGGTGCTCTTGGGCGCCAGCGAGACCAGCGTGGTGTGATCGAGCCCCATCATCATCCCCACGGCGATCGCCACCAGAACGGCGGTGAGCGAGCCCGCCACCAGCGCCGCCAGCATCGGGATCAGCGCCCGGCGGATGTGGACCCGGTTGGCATAGAGCGGCACCGCCAGCGACACGGTCGCCGGGCCAAGCATGAAGTGGACGAACTGCGCGCCCTCGAAATAGGTGTGATAGGGCGTGCCGGTGATCAGCAGCAGCGCCGAGACGAGGATCGTCGCGATCATCACCGGGTTCGCATAGGGCGCGCGGTTGAAGCGCCGGAAGATAGCGTCGCCGATCACGTAGGCCAGCAGCGTCATGGTCAGCCAGAGCAGCGGGCCCTTGGCGAGGTAGGTCCAGATATCGGGCAGCGCGGTCATTGCTTGGCCTCCTTCGGGCCCTCGGTCAGGCGCGCCACGCCGACGAAGGTGAAGGCACCCACGATCAGCGCCAGCGTCGTCGAGGCCAGCACCGCCAGCAGCAGGCCGAGGCCCTCGCTCTCCATGATGGAGAGGTGCTGCACCACGCCGACGCCCGCGGGCACGAAGAGCATCGAGAGATGCGCCAGCAGCCCCTGCGCGGTGGAGGACACCATCCGGGCCACGGCCGGGAACAGCAGGAAGGTGACGAAGAGCCCGGCAAGGCCCAGCACGGGGCCGGGCAGCGACAGGCCAAGCCCGCGCACGAGCGTCTCGCCCGCCAGCTGGAAGCCGAGAATGATGACGATATTCAGGATCATGGTCCGGGTCCCTTCAAGGATGCGTCGCGGCGCGTGGGCGCGGGAATGCGGGGCGATCTACTGTGTGACGCAACGTCTGAAAACCCCCGTCCGCTGCAGGGCCGCCTTTCCGAAACCGGGCACCCGGCGGCGGGGCTGTCCGTTTTCTTCGAAGAAAACGGGCCGGAAAATTCGAATTTTCCGGGCAGCGTGGCCGGTCTTGGCGCGGACGGCAAGCGGGGCGTTGCGGGGCAGGGGGTGAAAAACCGGGCGCCCCGCCTCATTGGCGGGCGCTGCGGAAACGGCGTCAGGCCGTCGCGGTGAGGTCCCGGGTAAAGGTGAGGCTGGTGGGCCGGTCGTAGCCGTCATGTGCCGTGCGCCCGGTCTCGACGAAGCCCATGCGGGCAAAGATTGCGTGGTTCTCGGTCAGCTCGATTCGGGATTGCAGCACGATCCGGGGCAGGCCGAGGACCGCGGCACGCGTCACCGCATGGTCCATCAACTGCCGGGACAGCCCCGTGCCGCGGGCGGCCTCCGCCACGGCGAGCTTGCCGAGGTAGAGGTGATCCGTCTCGGGCGTCAGCAGCACGCAGGCCAGCGGCGCGGGGCCCGGGCGGATCACCCAGAGCTCTTTCGTCGCAGCGTCGCGGGCGAGGCTCTCGGGCGTCATGCGGTGGAGCGAGGAGGGCGGATCGATCCGCGCCTCCATATAGGCAAAGGCCGCGTGGAGCAGGGCATGGACGGGGGCCATGTCATCCTGCGGTCCGAGGCGGACAGGCTGCATGATCAGCCGCGCGGCTTGCGGCGCGGGCCGGACGGGGCGCCGTCACGGCCGGGTCTGGGCCCGGATTTCGGGCCTGCGCCGGAGCCGGTGCGCGGCCCGGGCTTCGCGCCGGACTTGGGTCCGGAGGTAGGGCCGGATTTCGGGCCAGACTTGGTGCCAGTCTTGGAACCCGGCTTGCTGCCATCGCGCGCGCGGGCGCCGGGCTTGGCGTTGAAGCCTTCACCCTCCTGTGCGCGGTCACGGCCAAAGCCGCCGGGCTTGCCGCCAGTGCGGGGGCCCCTACCGGGGGCTCCGCCCTCGGTGCGCGGCCCCTTGCCGGTGGAGGCGCCACCCGAACGGGGGCCTTTGCCTGCAGGGCCATCGGCCCGGGCGGCGCGGCCCGCGGTGATGCCCTTGCCGGTGAAGATCGTGCCTTCCCAGGCCGGGGCCTCGGGCTTCGGCTTGGCGGGCTTGCGCGGGCGCAGGCCGGGCTTGCCCTTGGCGGCGCGCGCAGTGCCGATGTCGTCGCCCAGCTCCAGCCCCAGCTGGTCGCGCAGCACGCGGCGGCGCAGTTCCTCGACCGCGCCGGGCTTCAGCTGGCCCAGCTGGAACGGCCCGTAGCTGACGCGGATCAGCCGGTTCACGGTCAGACCGATCTCGGTCATGGCGCGGCGGATCTCGCGGTTCTTGCCCTCGCGCAGGCCCACGGTCAGCCAGGCGTTCGCGCCCTGCTGGCGGTCGACGGTCACCGTCATCGGCTGGAACTTTTCGCCCTCGATGACCACGCCCTTGCGCAGCGGTTCGAGGTCGGCGTCCTGCGGCTTGCCGTTCACCCGCACCCGGTACTTGCGCAGCCAGCCGGTCGACGGCAGCTCCAGCCGGCGCTTCAGCTCGCCATCGTTGGTCAGCAGCAGAAGCCCTTCGGAGTTGAGGTCGAGCCGGCCCACGGACATCACGCGCGGCATGTCCTCGGGCAGTTCGTCGAAGATCGTGGCGCGGCCCTGTTCGTCCTTCGCCGTGGTCACGAGGCCGGTGGGTTTGTGGTAGAGCCAGAGGCGCGGCGGCTCGGCGGCGGCCAGCGGCTTGCCGTCCACCGTGATCTTGTCACGCTCGGTCACGTTCAGCGCGGGGCTGTCGATCTTCTTGCCGTTGACGGTGACGCGGCCAGCCTCGACCAGCCGCTCCGCGTCTCGGCGGGAGGCGACGCCGGCGCGGGCCAGCACTTTGGCGATCCGGTCGCCGGGGGGGGATTTCTGCTCCATCTTCCCGCGATAGCCGGATTCGGGCGCTTGCGGAAGACGGGACAGCGGGGCAGGAAGGGCCATGACATTCCGCAGCCACATGCAGATCGCGCTGGACGAGGCGCAGGCCGCAGGCCGCCGGGGCGAGGTGCCGGTGGGCGCCGTGCTGCTCTCGCCGGAGGGGGCGGTACTGGCGCGCGACGGCAACCGCACGCGGGAATTGAACGACCCCACCGCCCATGCCGAGATACTGGTGATCCGCGCCGCCTGCGCGGCGCTGGGGCAGGAGCGGCTGCCGGGCTGCGATATCTACGTGACGCTGGAACCCTGCCCGATGTGCGCGGCGGCGATCTCCAACGCGCGGATCGCGCGGGTCTATTACGGGGCGGCCGATCCCAAGTCGGGCGGCGTGGCGCAGGGGCCGCGGATCTTCACCCATCCCCAGTGCCACCATGTGCCCGAGGTCTATGACGGGATCGGTGCGGCACCGGCCGAGGCGCTGCTGAAGGATTTCTTCGCCGCGCGTCGGTGAGGCTCTCCCCGGAAAATTCGAATTTTCCGGTCCGTTTTCTTCGAAGAAAACGGGCAGGGCCCTCTGACGGACGCATCCAGGATTTTTCGAAAAATCTTGGCAAAATTCCTGGAAGAATTTTGAGGGGCCGCGGGCGGCCCCTCGCAAGCATCGGTCAGGGCGATCAGATCTCGATCGCGGTCATGACCTCGGGCTCGATGACGTTCACGCCGGGCAGGGCAGCGACCAGTTTCTCGGCCGATTGCTCCAGCAGCGGGAAGGTCTTGTAGTGCATCGGGATGACGGTCTTGAAGTCGAAGAAGGTCTTGGCCGCATAGGCCGCGCGCTTCATGTCCATCGTGTAATGGCCCCCGGCGCACAGGATGCCGATGTCGGGTTCATGCAGCGCGTTGAAGACGCCCATGTCCGCCATCACGTCCGTATCGCCCGAGAAATAGATCGTGTGGCCTTCGCCCGAGATCATGAAGCCCGATTCGGTACCGAGGTAGAGCGGCCCGTCCGGCCCGTCGGTGGAGGAGGAGTGGGTCGCGTTCACCATGGTGACCTGCACGTTCCCAAGGTCGATCGTGCCGCCCTTGTTGAAGCCGGTGGCATTCGCGACGCCCTTCTTGGCCGAGAGCCAGCCCATCAGCTCGACCATGCCGAAGACCGGGATGCCCAGTTCCTCGGCGATGGCGGGAACGTCGGCGACGTGGTCGCCGTGGCCATGGGTGCAGAAGATATGGGTCGCGCCCTTGATGGCCGTGTCGCGCTTGTCGTCCGGGAAGACGGGGTTGCCGGTCAGGAAGGGGTCGATCAGCAGCACCTTGTCCTCGATCTCGAGACGGAAGGAGCCGTGGCCCAGCCAGATGATTTTCATGTTGAACCTCCAACGGAAACGGCCACCCATGGGGCGGGCGGCCCGGAAACACGGGGCAGAGCCTAGCGCGTGCCGTGAGGAAGGAAAGAGCCGATGGACTGGACCCGGGCGGTGGACGCCTATTGCGAACGGACCGGGCCCGAATACTGGTCGGAACCTGTGAACGCCCTGACGAACCTCGCTTTCCTGCTGTCGGCGACGGTGATGGGGGCGCGCTGTGCGGGGCTGAGGACGGGCCGGACGACAGCGCGCGCGCTCTGCATAAACCTCTTCGTGATCGGGATCGGCTCGTGGCTGTTCCACACCCATGCGCAGGCCTGGGCGGGGATGGCCGACACGTTGCCGATCCTCGTCTTCATCCTCGCCTATCTCTTCGTGGCGAACCGGGACTTCTGGGGCATGCGCCCGCTTCATGCCGCCCTCGCGGTGCTGGCCTTCTTTCCCTTCGTGGCGCTGACCCTGCCGCTTTTCCGGCTGATCCCGGGCATCGGCTCCTCTGCCGGCTATGCGCCGGTGCCGCTCCTGATCGCGCTCTATGCCATCGGGCTGTGGCGCCGGGCGCCGGTGCTGGCCCGCAACCTCGCCCTCGGGGCGGGTCTGCTGGTGCTTTCGATCACCTTCCGGGCGCTCGACGGGCCGCTCTGCACCGCGCTTCCGGGGGGCACGCATTTCCTCTGGCACCTGATGAATGCGCTCATGCTGGGCTGGATGATCGAGACATGGCGCCGCCACCGCCTTGCGGGCGCGGGGCGCGGGCGGTAAAGGCTTTCGGGACCAAAGGAGAGACGCGCCATGTCGATCGACACCGATACCGCCGCCCGCGTGGCCAAGCTGGCCCGGATCAAGGTTGAGCCCGACCAGCTTCCCGCGCTTGCGGAGGAGTTCAACAACATCCTCGGCTTCATCGAACAGCTGAACGAGGTCGACGTGGAGGGCGTGGAGCCCATGACCTCCGTCACCCCGCAGCGCCTGAAGCGGCGCGAGGACGTGGTGACCGAGGGCGACCAGCAGGACAAGATCCTCGCCAATGCCCCCGATGCCCGCGAAGGTTTCTTCGCCGTGCCCAAGGTGGTCGAATAAGCCACGCTGGCCCGGGCCGCGCCTGCCTGCGCGCCCGAGCCCCTGCCGCCCACCTGCCGCGCTGTGCCCCCACAGCTGACGATGTGCCTGCCGAGAGAGGCGAGACCCGATGACCGAACTGAACAAGCTGACCATTGCCGAGGCCCGCGACCTGCTGCGCAGCGGTGACGTGACCTCGAAGGCCCTGACCGAGGCCTGCCTGAGCGCCGTCGAAGGCGCCGGTGCGCTGAACGCCTTCGTCCACAAGACCCCCGAGATCGCCCTGCAACAGGCCGAGGCCGCCGATGCCCGCCTCAAGGCCGGCGACGCGCCCGCGCTCTGCGGCATCCCGCTGGGGATCAAGGACCTCTATTGCACCAAGGGCGTGCCCAGCCAGGCGGCGAGCAACATCCTCGAAGGCTTCAAGCCCGAGTACGAGTCGACCGTTACGCAGAACCTCTTCGACGATGGCGCGGTCATGCTGGGCAAGCTCAACATGGACGAATTCGCCATGGGCTCCTCGAACGAGACCTCGGCCTATGGCAACGCGGTGAACCCGTGGCGGCGCGGCAACGACGACACCGCGCTGACGCCCGGCGGCTCGTCCGGTGGCTCGGCCGCGGCCGTGGCGGCGGACCTCTGCCTCGGCGCGACGGGTACCGACACCGGCGGGTCGATCCGCCAGCCCTGTGCCCTCACCGGCACCGTGGGGATCAAGCCGACCTATGGCCGCTGCTCCCGCTGGGGCATCATCGCCTTCGCCTCCTCGCTGGATCAGGCCGGGCCGATGACCAAGACCGTGCGCGACAGCGCGATCATGCTGCAGTCCATGTGCTCGCATGATGCCAAGGACAGCACCTCGACCGATCTGCCCGTGCCTGATTTCGAGGCCGCGCTGACCGGCGACATCCGGGGCAAGACCATCGGCATCCCGCGCGAGTACCGCATCGACGGCATCCCCGACGAGATCGACGCGATCTGGAAACGCGGCACCGAGATGCTGAAGGACGCGGGCGCCAAGGTGGTGGACATCTCGCTGCCCCACACCAAATACGCGCTGCCCGCCTACTACGTGATCGCCCCGGCCGAGGCCTCCTCGAACCTCGCGCGCTATGACGGCGTGCGCTATGGCCACCGCGCCAAGCTGGCGCAGGGCGACGGCATCACAGAGATGTACGAGAAGACCCGCGCCGAAGGCTTCGGCCACGAGGTGCAGCGCCGGATCATGGTGGGCACCTACGTGCTCTCCGCCGGGTTCTACGACGCCTACTACAACCGTGCCCGCAAGGTCCGCACCCTGATCAAGCGCGACTTCGAAGAGGCCTTCGCGCAGGGCGTGGACGCCATCCTGACGCCCGCCACCCCCTCCGCCGCCTTCGGGCTGGGCGAGATGAAGGACGCCGATCCGGTTCAAATGTACTTGAACGACGTGTTTACCGTGACGGTGAACCTTGCGGGCCTGCCCGGCGTTTCGGTACCAGCAGGGCTGGACAAGCAGGGCCTGCCCCTCGGGCTGCAGCTCATCGGCCGGCCCTGGGAAGAGGCAGATCTGCTGAATACCGCCCTTGCGCTGGAGACGGCGGCGGGCTTCGTGGATAAGCCTGCCAAATGGTGGTAAACCTGCCCGTCAGGAGCAGGCGATAGAGAGGACAGACATGTCCAAGCGGATGATTTCCTGCGGAGTTGTGGCCCTTGTTGCGCTCTCCGCATGTTCCCCGACGGTGCCCGACAGCGCCGCCGGTGTGGGCTTTGGCGACTACGAAAGCTATCAGCAGCAGCGCGAAGCTGCCCTCGCCACGGGCGGCGGGCGGACCTATTCGCTGCCGCCGCAGCGTACCGGCAGCGCAGGCGGGGCCCCGATGTCCGCGATGAACAGCGCAAGCCCGGTGAACGCGATGCCGGCGCCCGCGCAGGTCACGGCGCAGCCGCTGGACGGCGGCAGCGTCAACGTGCCGTCCAACCTGTCGCAGCCCGTCGCCACCGGCGCGGCGCTCGGCACGGCAACCACTGCCACCGGTGGCGCAGATGACATCGCCGCCGAGACCCGCGCCGCGCTGAACGCGGCACAGGCGAACTCGGGGCAGGTGCCGCTTCAGGCCAGCCCCAACAACCCGCCGCCCGAGGCAGTGGGCCCTATGGGCCTCTCGCGCGAGAATGATTTCAGCGCCGTCGGCGACCTGCGTTCGATCGAGAGCGACAAGGAACGCATGGCCGAGAACCGGGCGAACTACCAGGTCGTCCAGCCCGAGGCCCTGCCCGAGCGGACCTCCTCCGGGCCGAACATCGTGGCCTATGCGCTGCAGACCTCGAACCCGGTGGGCCAGCAGGTCTACAGCCGTGGCGGCTTCAACGTGGCCGCGCGCAACGCGCGCAACTGCGCCAAATACGCCTCGCCCGACCTCGCGCAGGAGGATTTCCTGAGCAACGGCGGGCCGCAGCGTGACCGCATGAGCCTTGACCCCGATGGCGACGGCTACGCCTGCAGCTGGGACCCGCGGCCGTTCCGCCGCGCCGGTGCCGCGGCCCGGCAGGGTGGCTGAGGACGACAGCGTCCCGTCCGGCGCACCGGACGGGGCTGCCGCCGCAGGGCTGGCCCATTGGCAGGCCTCGCCCAACGTGAATGCCCGCCGACACGGCGGCGACCCGGACATGGTGGTGTTGCACTACACCGCCATGACCAACGCCGAGGATGCCCTGCGCCGCCTCTGCGACGATTGCCCGCCCGAGGGGCTGGGCCCCGTTTCCTGTCACTACCTGATCTCGGAAACCGGCCGCATCTGGCAGATGGTGCGCGAGCGTGACCGCGCCTGGCATGCCGGGGTCGGTGCATGGGGCGGGCGCGAGGATGTGAATTCCCATTCCATCGGGATCGAGCTGGCCAACACCGGCATGCATCCTTTCCCCGAGCCGCAGATGGCGGCGCTGGAGGCGCTGCTGCCCGGCATCCTCGCGCGGTGGTCCATCGCGCCTGCGCGGGTCATCGGCCATTCCGACATGGCGCCGGGCCGCAAGATCGACCCGGGCCCGCGGTTCGACTGGCGCAGGCTGGCGCGGCAGGGCCTCTCCGTCTGGCCCGGGGCGGCGCGGGAGGGCGATTTCCACGCCGATCTGGCGCGCTTCGGCTACCCGGTGGAAGCTGTGGCAGAGGCGGACCTGCTGGAGGCCTTCCGGGCGCGCTTCCGGCCCCATGGCCGCGGTGCGGTGAGTGCCGAGGACCGGCGGATCGCGCGCGATCTGGCAGAGCGTTTCCCGGCCCGTGCGGGGGCGCACAGCCCCACCGCTTGATCGCCGGGCCCGGCCTGCGCCAGATGGCCCCATCGGCGCAGGAGGCCCCCATGGACGATCAGGTCTTTACCTCTCACATCCGCTGGACCGGGAACCGGGGCGACGGCACGGCCCATTACCGCGCCTACGACCGGACATGGGACGTGGCCGCGCCGGGCAAACCGCCGATCCCCTGTTCCAACGATCCGATGCTGGGCGGCGATCCCGCGAAGATGAACCCGGAGGACCTGCTGCTCTCGGCGCTGGCCGGGTGCCACATGCTGTGGTTCCTGCATTATGCCTCGGACGCGGGGATCGTCGTGCTGGGCTACGAGGACAATCCGCATGGCGTGGGGGAGCATGGTGCAGGCGGGGCAGGGCGCTTCCTGCGGGCGGAGCTGCGGCCGCGGATCACCGTCGCGGCGGGCACAGACCTGCATGTGGCCGATGCGATCCACAAGCGCATCCACGAGGTCTGCTTCATCGCGCGGTCGGTCTCCTTCCCGGTGGGCATCCGGGCGCGCTACCGCGTGGGGTGAGACCCGGGGGCTGTCTGCCCCCGGACCCCCGAGAGTGCTTGCGGAAAGATGAAGGCGATTACTCGGCCGCGACCTTCTGCGGATCGGCGAGGGTGACGATGTCCTTCATGATCGCGTTCAGCTCGAAGTCCTTGGGGGTATAGACCTTGGCCACCCCCATCTCGAGCAGGCGCTTGGCGTCCTCGTCGGGGATGATGCCGCCCACGATCACCGGCAGATGGTCGAGCCCCGCCGCCCGCAGGCGCGCGAGCGTATCTTCCACCAGCGGCATGTGCGAGCCGGAGAGGATCGAGAGGCCGACCACATGGGCGCCTTCCTCCTGCGCGCGGGAGACGATCTCTTCCGGCGTCAGGCGGATGCCCTCGTAGCTGATGTCCATGCCGCAGTCGCGGGCGCGGAAGGCGATCTGCTCGGCGCCGTTGGAATGACCGTCGAGGCCCGGCTTGCCGATGATGAACTTGAGCCGCCGCCCGAGACGGGACGAGACGGTATCGACCGCGTCGCGGATCTCCTCCAACCCCTCGGTCTTGTTCGAGGGCGCGCCGGAGACGCCGGTGGGGCCGCGGTACTCGCCGTGGACCACGCGCATCTGCGCCGCCCATTCGCCGGTGGTGGCCCCGGCCTTCGCTGCCGCGATGGAGGCAGGCATGATGTTCTCGCCCTTTTCGGCGGCCTCGCGCAGGGCGGAGAGGGCGGCCTGCACCGCGGCCTCGTCGCGCTGGTCGCGCCACTCCGTCAGCCGGGCGATCTGGTCGGCCTCGACCGCCGGGTCGACGGTCATGATGCCGCCGTCCTCGCCCATCAGCGGCGAGGGCTCGGCCTCCTTCCAGCGGTTCACGCCGACGACGACGGTCTCCTCGCGCTCGATCCGGTTCACCCGGTCGGCGTTGCTGTCCACGAGGCGCGACTTCATGTATTCGATCGAGCCGATCGCCCCGCCCATGGAGCCGAGGTTGGCAAGCTCGGCGCGCGCGCCGGCCTTCAGCTCTTCGACCTTGGCGTCGATGGCGGGGTTGCCGTCGAAGAGGTCACCGTATTCCAGCAGGTCGGTCTCATAGGCGAGGATCTGCTGCATCCGGAGCGACCACTGCTGGTCCCAGGGCCGCGGCAGGCCAAGTGCCTCGTTCCACGCCGGAAGCTGCACCGCGCGGGCGCGGGCCTTCTTGGAGAGCGTGACGGCCAGCATCTCGATCAGGATGCGGTAGACGTTGTTTTCGGGCTGCTGCTCGGTCAGGCCGAGGGAGTTCACCTGCACGCCATAGCGGAAGCGGCGGTACTTGGGGTCCTCGACGCCATACCGCTCTTCGAGGATCTCGTCCCAGAGGTCGACGAAGGCGCGCATCTTGCACATCTCGGTGATGAAGCGGATGCCCGCGTTCACAAAGAAGGAGATCCGGCCGCAGAGCGCCGGGAAATCCTCTGCCGCCACCCGGGGGCGCAGTTCGTCCAGCACGGCGATGCCGGTGGCGAGCGCATAGGCCAGCTCCTGCTGCGGCGTCGCCCCTGCCTCCTGCAGGTGGTAGGAGCAGACGTTCATCGGGTTCCACTTGGGCACGTTGGTGTAGCAGTACTCCGCCACGTCGGCGATCATCTTGAGCGAGGGCTTGGGCGGGCAGATGTAGGTGCCGCGCGACAGGTATTCCTTGATCAGGTCGTTCTGCACCGTGCCCTGCAGCGTGGTGGTATCGGCGCCCTGTTCCTCCGCCACGGCGATATAGAGCGACAGCAGCCAGGGCGCGGTCGCGTTGATCGTCATGGAGGTGTTCATCTCGGCCAGCGGGATCTGGTCGAAGAGGGTGCGCATGTCGCCCAGATGGCAGACCGGCACGCCGACCTTGCCCACCTCGCCGCGCGCCAGCACGTGATCGCTGTCATAGCCGGTCTGGGTCGGCAGGTCGAAGGCCACGGAAAGGCCGGTCTGCCCCTTGGCGAGGTTCGAACGATAGAGCGCGTTCGACTTCGCAGCCGTGGAATGGCCCGAATAGGTCCGGAAGAGCCAGGGGCGGTCTTTCTTGGTCTCGGTCATCTTATCGGTCATGGCACCCTCGTGCGGCAGGGCGGGAGATCCCGGGTGAGCAACAATCTTACGTCGAGCGGGTCTTAGCGGACAGAATATGGCTTTGTCAATTCGCCGCAACGCGGCGTCACGGCCTATCCTACACCTGTTGCGCCCGTCGCGCAGGCGGACACTGGGCAAAGACGGGCCTGCAGCGCGACCCAACGGAAACTTTTCTGCGGCTTTGGCTGATTCTCGCGTATTTTAAGGGCTATCGGCCTGAGCCGGCGCAGGGTTTCCGCGCCGGGCCTGCGGAAACGTCGGATTTTACGCGACATAAAATTACAAAAGTTGCGTTTCTTGCATTGCAAAGTTTCGTGACGGATTATATCCGATGAGCACCCACCGCGATTCTGCATCGCGGCAATCGCATGAGGAGGCTGTCATGGCGCTTGATACGGAAACGGGCATCGCGGCTTACGACGCGCCCGAGAAGGACCTTTACGAAATCGGCGAACTGCCGCCGCTCGGCTATGTGCCCAAGAAGATGTACGCATGGGCGATCCGGCGTGAACGGCACGGCGAGCCCGACAAGAGCTTCCAGGTCGAGGTCGTGGATACCCCCACGCTCGACAGCCACGAGGTTCTCGTGCTCGTGATGGCCGCCGGCGTGAACTACAACGGCGTCTGGGCCGGTCTGGGCATTCCGATCAGCCCCTTCGACGTGCACAAGGCCGAGTATCACATTGCCGGCTCCGACGCCGCGGGCGTTGTCTGGGCGGTGGGTGACAAGGTCAAGCGCTGGAAGGTGGGCGACGAGGTCGTGATCCACTGCAACCAGGACGATGGCGACGACGAGGAATGCAACGGCGGCGATCCGATGTTCTCCGACAGCCAGCGGATCTGGGGTTACGAGACCCCGGACGGCTCCTTCGCACAGTTCACCAACGTGCAGGCGCAGCAGCTCATGCCGCGGCCCAAGCACCTGACCTGGGAAGAGAGCGCCTGCTACACGCTGACGCTGGCCACCGCCTACCGGATGCTCTTCGGCCACGAGCCGCATGACCTGAAGCCGGGCGACAACGTGCTGGTCTGGGGCGCCTCGGGCGGCCTCGGCTCCTTCGCGATCCAGCTGATCAACACGGCGGGGGCGAATGCGATCGGCGTGATCTCGGAAGAGGACAAGCGCGATTTCGTCATGAGCCTTGGCGCGAAGGGCGTGATCAACCGGAAGGAGTTCAACTGCTGGGGGCAGCTGCCCAAGGTGAACACGCCCGAGTACAAGGAATGGTTCGGCGAGGTCCGCAAGTTCGGCAAGGCGATCTGGGACATCACCGGCAAGGGTGTGAACGTCGACATGGTCTTCGAGCACCCCGGCGAGGCGACCTTCCCGGTCTCGACCTTCGTCTGCAAGAAGGGCGGCATGGTCGTGATCTGTGCCGGCACCACCGGCTACAACCTGACGATGGACGCCCGCTATGTCTGGATGCACCAGAAGCGCATTCAGGGCTCGCATTTCGCCCATCTGAAACAGGCGGCCGCGGCGAATAAGCTGATGGTCGAACGCCGGATCGACCCCTGCATGTCCGAGGTCTTCCCCTGGGACCAGATTCCGGATGCCCATATCAAGATGCTGAGAAACCAGCATAAACCGGGCAACATGGCGGTTCTCGTGCAGGCGCCGCGCACCGGTCTGCGCACGGTCGAGGACGTCCTCGCGGCACGCTCCTGATCCAATCGCGCCGGTCCCGATTTCGGGGCCGGCGCATCTGACGCCCGGCTTTTGCAATTCGCGAAGATTGCAAGACACATTCTTATGAATGTTTTTGGCGCCCTTTTTCCAAGAATTAATGCATTCCACCCCAATCCTCCGAAATGGGGGGATTGATCGCCCGCGACTGGCAATATCTAGTTGTCCGGCGGCGCGATGATCTGTTGTCCGACCCATGCAATGGTCTCTCACACGGCCGGACCCGGTGAGCAGCCCGATGCCCGTGATCGCCGGTCTCTCACCGGGATGGCGAACCGCACGGGCGGTGAAAGCGGCCAGGACGGCAGGGCCGGATCGGGAACGTCGCAAAGCTCAGTTCGCGCAAGGGTAGTGCCGCGCGAAGATAAAGGCCTTTTGGGATGCGACATTCGAGCGCCGACAGGATGGAGGCGAACTGTCAGACGGTGGAAGCCGTGGGCGGTCATGATGAGTTGCAGGAGCTCATCGTGCGGTTTCGCGATGACTTCGGGGTGCAGCACCTGAACTACACCTGGGTGACGGCGCCTGTGCGTCCCTGCCGTTTCGGCACGCTCCCCGAGGACTGGCTCGACTACTACAAGCAGCGCAACTACGCGATGATGGACCCGGTGATCCTCGGGGCGTCACGCCATTTCGGCGTGGTGAACTGGGCCGATCTCGACTGGAGCAGCCGCATCGCCCGGGACATGCGCGCCGAGGCCAATGCCCATGGTGTCGGCTGGCAGGGGCTCAGCATCCCGGTGCGCGGCCCCCGTGGCCAGTTCGCGCTGCTGACCGCCACCAGCGACGTGTCGGACGAGGACTGGGCGCTCTTCGTGCGCCAGCAGGGCAATGCGCTGCTGCTGCTGGCCCATACGATCCACCGCAAGGTGCTGGCGCTCTGCGATCACAGCGGGCCCGATACGACGGCTCTTCTGTCGCCCCGGGAATGCGAAACCATGACCCTTCTGGCACAGGGCAAGAGCCGGGCGCAGGTCGCTCAGGAGCTGTCGATCTCCGAGCATACGCTGCGGGATCACATCAACTCGGTGCGCAGCAAGCTGAAGGCGGGCAATACCGTGCAGGCCGTCGCGCTCGCGCAGGCCTACGGGTTGATCGTCGTCGGCTGACGCCGGGACGGAAACCTGTCGTGCGGGCACTGGCGTCTACCCGCCGGCGCGGCTAGATTGCCGTCATGGCCGGGACTTCGCTCACCTTTTCCCATGATCAGGCGGAGGCCTGGGACCGTATCGCCGAGATGCTCCGCGAGGCGGGCGTCGACGTCGAGGACGGCACGACGCGCCCCGACAGCGGCACCCGCTCCCGCGTCCTCGCCGTGACCGGGAAGGCGGGCTCCGGCAAGACGCTCCTTCTGGCGGAGCTTTCACGCACCTGCGCCGAGGCCGGGCTGGCCGTCGTTTCGGGCGATTACGAGCCGAAGAAGTCGAAGGAGCGCCGCACGCTCTCGATCCTCGCGCCCACCAACAAGGCGGCCTCGGTCCTGCGGCTGCGTGGCGTACCGGCGACGACGATCCACCGCATCCTCTACACCCCGGTCTATGATCCCGAATACGAGAAGATCGCCGAATGGCTGGCCGAGGACGGCGAACGCCCGGTGATCGAGGGGCTCAGCGACGTGGCGCTCGACCGGGCGCTGGCCTTCTACCAAACCAACAAGTCGATCCCCGGGGCGCTCGCGGCCGCCGGGCTGCGCGGCTCGGATTTCATCACCGGCTGGAAACGGCGCGAGGATCCGCTGGACGTGGGCTTCGTGGACGAGGCCTCGATGCTGGACGAGAAGCAGTTCGAGGACCTCAAGGAGATCTTCCCGACGCTGATCCTCTTCGGCGATCCGGCCCAGCTGGCCCCTGTGGGCCAGTCCGGGCAGATGGTCTTCGACCGGCTCCCGGAACCGGCAGTGCTGACGCTGAACCGCATTCACCGGCAGGATGCCGACAACCCGATCCTCGACCTCGCCCATGCGCTTGCCGACCCGGCGCTCACCTTCGAAACCTTCGAACGCATGATCGAGGAGGCCGCCCGCAAGGACGACCGCGTCCGCTGGGCGCAGCGGGTCGAGGTCGACCTCATGGCGCGCTCGCCGGTGCTGGTCTGGCGCAACGTGACCCGGATCAAGCTGATCAACGCCTTCCGCGCGGTCTACAACGCGCCGGACGATGCGCTCCTGCCCGGGGAGCCGCTTATCTGCGACGGGATCGAGCTGCCCCTGAAGCACCGCAAGAAGCGCCTCGATCTGGAAGCGCGCGGGCTGATCAAGGGGGCGCAGGCGATCTACCTCGGCCCCGGGCGGCGCGCGGGCTTCTCCCGGCTGCACCTGATGGGCGCGGAAGACCCGCAGATCTCCGCCGCCTCGATCGTGAAGATCGAGAAGCCCGACGAGGAAGAGCCCTTCATCCCCTACGCCGCCCATATGGGCGCCACCTTCCTGCATGGCGCGGCGGTGACGATTCACAAGGCGCAGGGCTCGCAATGGTCCGACGTGCAGGTCTTTGCGCCCGATCTCTACGCCGCCGCCCGCGCGGGCCGCAACGAGGCTGGCCAGCCGCTCTGGAAGCGGCTCGCCTACGTGGCGATCACCCGCGCCGAGGAACGGCTGCACTGGGTCGTGCGCAACCGCCTCGCCCGGCCCAGCCACGAGCTGCGCCTCGACGATCTCAAGGCCGCTGCACCCGCGGCCCTTCAGCTCGAAATGCAGGAGCCGGAGGGGGAGTAGCCCTCATCCACTGTTTACAAATATCCCCGCCGGAGGCCTCAAATCTCTTCTGTCGGAACAGAAGATTTTAAAGCCTCCGGCGGGGATATTTTCGAACAGTGGATGGACCGGATCGGCCCGCCCTATCAGCGGGTGGGGACTGGCGTCTCGCCGCGGTAGTCGTAGAAGCCGCGGCCGGTCTTGCGGCCCAGCCAACCGGCTTCGACGTATTTGGTCAGCAGCGGGCAGGGGCGGTACTTGGTGTCCGCGAGCCCGTCGTGCAGCACGTTCATGATCGCGAGGCAGGTGTCGAGGCCGATGAAGTCGGCCAGCTCCAGCGGACCCATCGGATGGTTCGCGCCGAGCTTCATCGCCTCGTCGATCGAGCGCACGTTGCCGACGCCTTCGTAGAGCGTGTAGACCGCCTCGTTGATCATCGGCACCAGGACGCGGTTCACGATGAAGGCCGGGAAATCCTCGGCCGAGGCCGCGGTCTTGCCGAGGCGTTCCACCACGTTGAGGCAGGCCTTGTAGGTCGGCTCGTCCGTGGCGATGCCGCGGATCAGTTCCACCAGCTTCATCACCGGCACCGGGTTCATGAAGTGGAAGCCCATGAACTTCTCGGGCCGGTCGGTGCGGCTGGCCAGACGGGTGATCGAGATCGACGAGGTGTTCGAGGTCAGGATCGTGTCGGGCTTCAGCGCGGGCAGAAGCTCCCGGAAGATCTGGTCCTTTACCGTCTCCCGCTCGGTCGCCGCCTCGATCACGAGGTCGGTCTGGCCGAGGTCGGTCAGCGTCAGCGTGGTGGAGATCCGGCTCATCGCGGCATCGCGGTCCGCCTGTGCGATCTTCTCGCGGCTGACCTGCCGGTCGAGGTTCTTGCCGATGAGGGCGACGGCCTTGTCCAGGGCGTCCTGGCTGATGTCCGTCATCATCACGTCGTAGCCTGCAAGGGCCATCACATGGGCAATCCCGTTGCCCATCTGCCCCGCGCCGATCACGCCGACCTTTTCGATCTCCATTTATCCCTCGCTGCGGTGGCTTGAATACTGGCCGCAGAATAGGCCCCTGACGGGGGAAACCGCAAGGGAGGGCAGGGGTCGGGAGGCCAGTTAAATTTTTCGGAAAATGAGGGGTTTAGGCGGATGGAAAGTGTTTTGGGGGAATCTGGCCCGGTGGACTGAAGTGGTGGGAACCATGACTTACGAGAAACTGGGGCAAGAGGCCCTGGAGTATTACCCGTGCCGGTATGGCCGGTCGAAGATCCTGTTCCGTGGGCCGAAGCGCACGCTGGATGGGCCCTACGTTGCCTTCCTCGGCGGATCGGAGACCTATGGAAAGTTCATCCCGCGGCCGTTTCCGGCGCTGGTGGAGGATGAGCTGGGGACGGCCTGCGTGAACCTTGGCTGGATGAACGCGGGCGTCGATGCCTTTCTGCACGACCCGGCGATCCTTCAGATCGCTTCCGGGGCGAAGGCCGTGGTGATCCAGGTGATGGGGGCGCAGAACATGTCGAACCGGTTCTACGGGGTCCATCCGCGGCGCAACGATCGCTTCCTTCAGGCCTCGGAGCTGTTGCGCACCGTGTTCCGCGATGTGGATTTCACGGAGTTCCATTTCACCCGGCATATGCTGCAACACCTGCGCGCCCGTTCGGAGGAGCGGTTCGAGATGGTGCGGGGGGAGCTGAAGGCCGCCTGGTCGGCCCGGATGGACCGGCTGCTGTCGCGGATCGGCGCACCGGTGGTGCTGCTCTGGCTGTCGAATCATGCCCCGGGGGATGCGGTGCTGGAGGCGGAGATGCGCTCCGATCCGCTGTTCGTGGACCGGTCGATGATCGAGGCGCTGCGGCCCCGCGTGCAGCAGGTGGTGGAGGTGATCGTCAGCGCCGAGGCGCAGGCCCGGCGTGGCGAGGGGATGGTGTTCAACGAGCTGGAGGCCCCGGCGGCGGCCGAGATGCTGGGCCTGGGCGCGCAGGTCGAGGCCGCAAAGGCTTTGGTGAGCGCGCTTCAGACCCAGCTTCAGGGGCGCAGCGGCCGGGAGCAGGGTGCGGTCTGAGCGCAAGCCGGGCTGACCCCGCAACGGTGCCACGAAAAAGGCCCGCGCCGGGCGCGGGCCTTTCGGGGATCGGAACGGGCCGGAGCCCGCAGGATCAGAGCTTTTCGATCAGCGCAGGGACGGCCTCGAAGAGGTCGGCCACGAGGCCGTAGTCGGCGACCTGGAAGATCGGCGCTTCTTCGTCCTTGTTGATCGCGACGATGACTTTCGAGTCCTTCATCCCGGCGAGGTGCTGGATTGCGCCGGAGATGCCCACGGCGACGTAGAGCTCGGGCGCGACGACCTTGCCGGTCTGACCCACTTGCCAGTCGTTGGGTGCGAAGCCCGAGTCGACCGCAGCGCGCGAGGCACCGACGGCGGCGCCCAGCTTGTCGGCCAGCTTCTCGATCAGCGCGAAGTCTTCCTGCGAACCCACGCCGCGGCCACCGGAGACGACGACACCGGCCGAGGTCAGCTCGGGACGGTCGCTCTCGGCCACCTTGTCCTCGACCCACTCGGAGATCGCGGGATCTTCGGCAGCACCGATGGCATCGACCGAGGCGGAGCCGCCGGTGGCGGCTGCTTCGAAGGTCGAGGTCCGGAAGGTGATGACCTTGGTGGCGTCCTTGGACTTCACGGTCTGGATCGCGTTACCGGCATAGACGGGACGCTCGAAGGTGTCGGCGTCGACCACGGCGGTCACGTCGGTCAGGATCATCACGTCCAGCAGGGCGGCCACGCGGGGGAAGATGTTCTTCGCGTCGGTGGTCGCGGGGGCCACGATGTGGCTGTAGTCGCCGGCCAGCGACACGATCAGCGCCGCGGTCGGTTCCGCGAGGCGGTGACCGTAGAGCGCGTCCTCGGCGACCAGCACCTTGGCGACGCCCGCGATGGTGGCGGCCTCGTCGGCGGCGGCCTTGGCGGAGGCGCCAACGGCCAGAACGGTCACGTCACCGAGGGCCTTCGCGGCGGAAACGGCCTTGGCGGTGGCGTCCATGGACAGGGTGCCGTCCTGGATCTCGGCAAGCAGAAGAACAGCCATTACACGATCCCCTTCTCTTTGAGTTTCGCCACCAGCGTGTCCACGTCGGGCACGATCTCACCGGCCTGGCGGGATTCCGGCTCGGAGGTCTTCACGATTTCGAGGCGCGGGGCGACATCGACGCCGAGGTCGGCGGCGGTCTTTTCGTCCAGCGGCTTCTTCTTTGCCTTCATGATGTTCGGCAGCGAGGCATAGCGCGGCTCGTTCAGGCGCAGGTCGGCGGTGACGATGGCGGGCAGCTTGACCTTGACGGTCTGAAGGCCGCCGTCGACCTCACGGGCCACGGTAGCGCTGTCGCCGTCCACGTCGAGCGTGTTGGCGAAGGTCGCCTGCGACCAGCCGAGCAGGGCTGCCAGCATCTGGCCGGTGGCGTTCATGTCGTTGTCGATCGACTGCTTGCCCGCGATGATCAGGCCGGGCTGCTCTTCTTCTGCAACCTTGGCAAGGATCTTGGCGACGGCGAGCGGCTCGATGTCGGTGTGCACGTCATCGGCGGCCACGACGAGGATCGCACGGTCGGCGCCCATGGCGAGTGCGGTGCGCAGGGTTTCCTGCGCCTGCTTGACGCCGATCGAAACGACGACGACTTCCTCGGCCTTGCCGGCTTCCTTCAGACGGATCGCCTCTTCCACGGCGATTTCATCGAAGGGGTTCATCGACATCTTCACGTTGGCCAGATCGACACCGCTGCCATCCGCTTTCACGCGGACTTTCACGTTGTAGTCGATCACACGTTTCACAGGTACGAGTACCTTCATAAGTGTGGTCTCCCATAGTGATGCCGCGCAAGATTCGTGCGCGGCGCATACTTCTCCCGCGTGTTGATATCGGCTTGGGGCCGGGGACAACAGTACAAAAACCGACGCTTGGCAGCCGGGAACGCCGCGTTTTCGCCTTTCTGGCGGTTTCGTTGCCGCAGTGCGGAAATTGGAGAGGTCGGATTTTTGCCCCTACGTCGCAAATGAGACGATTTGCGTCGGCTGGGCACTGCGGGAATCCGCTGGCCTGCTATCGCTGGATCCGCGTCCAGTTCTAGGAGTCCCTCGCGCCATGAAAACCCATGTCAAAGCCCTTGTCGTCGGCGGTGGTGCCGTCGGGACGGCGATCGCTTATCACCTTGCCAAGGCCGGCTGGTCCGACGTGGTCCTGCTGGAGCGGGACGAGCTGACCTCCGGCTCGACCTGGCATGCCGCGGGTCTGCTGCCGCTCTTCAACATGAGCTATGCCACGACCCACATCCACAAGTACTCGGTCGAGTTCTACAAGTCGCTGGAGGCCGAGACCGGCCTGAACGCCGGCTTCTCCATCGTCGGCAACCTGCGCATGGCGCAGACGCAGGACCGGATGGACGAATACATGCTCTATGCCTCGACCGCCGAAACCGCGGGCGTGCCCTACGAGTGGATGAGCCCGGCGCAGATCAAGGAGCGTTGGCCGCTGGTGAACATCGACGGCCTGAAGGGCGCGATCTTCCACCCGACCGATGGCTACATCAACCCGGCCGACGTCACCATGGCGATGGCCAAGGGCGCCCGGCAGCGCGGCGTGACGATCGAGCGCAAGTGGCAGGTGGATGCCTACGAATGGACCGGCTCCGAGTGGAAGGTCACCTGCACCAAGATGGGTGAGCGGGGCGGCAACCTCGTGCCGACCGAAGAGACCGCCGTGGTCTATGCCGAACACGTCGTCACGGCGACGGGCAACCACGCGCAGCGCACCGCCAAGATGCTGGGCATCAAGATCCCCGCGATCCCCGTCGAGCACCAGTTCATCGTGACCGAGCCCGATCCCGCGCTGGTCGAGTTCCGCGCCAACGGCGGGGCAGAGCACCCGGTGCTGCGCGATGCCGACGCCAAGTGGTACGTCCGCGAAGAGCGCGGCGGCTGGATCCTCGGCCCCTATGAGCGTGGCGCACCCGCCCGCTTCCAGTACGGCGTGCCCGACAGCTTCCGCGCTGACCTCTTCCCGCTCGACCTTGAGCGGATCGAGGAAGAGTACATGTCGATGATCCATCGTCTGCCCTCTTCCGAGACGGTGGGCCTGAAGGACGATTTCAACGGCCCGATCTGCTACACGCCGGATGGCAACCCGCTGGTCGGCCCGGCGCCGGGCCTGCGCAACATGTGGCTGGCCGAAGGCTTCTCCTTCGGGATCACCGCCGCGGGCGGCACCGGCCACTACCTTGCGCAGATGATGGTGGAAGGGGAGGCCGAGATCGACATGGCCAGCCTCGACCCCAAGCGCTACGGCAGCTGGATGACCACCGAATACGCGGTGAAGAAGAACGAGGAAGCCTACGAGCACGTCTTCATCCTGCACCACCCGGACGAAGAGCGCGAAGCGGCCCGTGGCCTGCGCACCTCGCCCGCCTATGACCGCCAGAAGGCGCGCGGCGCGCAATTCGGCCAGGTGAACGGCTGGGATCGTCCCAACTACTTCGCGCCCGAAGGCTTTGACGATCACGCCGCGCGCTCCTTCCGCCGTGGCGGCTGGTGGCAATATGCCGTGGAAGAGGCCAAGGCGATCCGTGAGGGCGTCGGTCTTGTCGATGCGACGGCCTTCACCAAGCACGTGGTCAAGGGCCCCGGCGCGACGGCCTTCCTCGACTGGTTCACCTGCAACAAGCTGCCCAAGGTCGGCCGGATCAACCTGACCTACGCCCTGACCGCCGCCGGGACCACCCGCACGGAATACACCATCGTCCGCATGAAGGAGCATGAATACTACCTCGTCTCCGCGGGGGCATGGACGGCCTATGACGCCGATTTCCTGCGCAAGGCCGCCGAGGACAAGGCGGAGGAGTTCGGCTACATCGAGATCCAGGATGTCACCACGCAGTGGGGTGTCTTCGCTGTCGCTGGTCCGAAATCGCGTGACCTGCTGAAGGCCGTGATCAAGGACGCCGATCCGGAAACCGCCCTCTCCAACAAGCGCTTCCCCTGGCTGTCGGCCCGTCCGATCGAACTGGGCATGTGCCCGGTCAACGCGATCCGCGTGGCCTATACCGGCGAGCTGGGCTGGGAACTGCACCACCCGATCGAGATGCAGAACTACCTCTTCGACCTGCTCGAAGAGGCGGGCAAGCCGCTGGGGATGAAGCTGGTGGGCGCGCGCGCCCAGAACTGGCTGCGGCAGGAGAAGAGCTATCGCGCCTTCGGCACCGAACTGGGCCGCGACGCGACCCCGGCCGAGGCCGACCTGCCGCGCTTCATCGACCTGTCCAAGGAGTTCCACGGCAAGGAGGCGATGGAGAAGCTGGGCATCCGCGCGAAATGCGTCACCGTCCTGATCGACGGGCCCGAGGATGCGGATCCCTGGGGCCGCGAGGCGCTCTATGTGGATGGCACCAAGGTCGGTCGTCTGACCTCGGGCGGCTACTCGGTGGCCTTCGGCAAGTCGATCGGCATGGGCTACGTCAGCCCCGATCTGGCCGTGGTCGGCCAGAAGCTGAAGGTCAAGATGTTCGACCAGCTCTGGGACGCCGAGATCGTGGAGGACAGCCCCTACGATCCCACCAACGCCCGCATCCGTCAGGACGGATAAGCGCGGCGATCAGCGCAGAATGAGACGGGGGGCCGGTCCGATGGGGATCGGCCCCAGTCGCATCATCCCCCCGGTGAACGTCAGCGTAACGTTCAGCGAATTGCGGTTGCCCGAGAAGCCCGCCAGCAGGGTCAGCCCCTGTTCGATGGCCTTGGCCACATCCGCGTTCAGCGCGTCCGAGCTGACGGCCATCTGCAGCATCTCGCGCCAGTGCTCGGCCTTGACCGAGACCTCGCCCTCGGGCGTGCCCTCGTCATCCACATCCACCGTGCCGGTCGCCTCGATCGCCATCTCGCCCCATTGCGCGCGGGCGGTCTTCAGCTCCAGCCGGCGGGGTTGCGGGCGGCTGTCGTCGAGGGCGTGGATGTTCCACGGGCGGTTGAAACTCGCCGTCATGTCCATTCGCACGTCAGAGAGCGCGTCCGGCAGGGCCAGCCCCTCGGAAATCCGGTTGCGCCAGCCTTCGGGCGGGGTCAGCGCCGTGGCCGCAAGGCCGAGGTGGTAGGTCGCGGGGTCTGCCACCCGCTCGACCCCGAGGCGCAGCTCATCCGCGTGCAGCGGATCGCTGCGGGTGGCGCGGGCAATGTCCATGCCCTTGCCGATGACCGTGGCGCGCTGCAGCTCCAGCGTGGGGCTGGCATCGGTGATCAGGCTGGCGCGCAGGTCCTCGTTGGTGATGACGTAGCTGTCCACCGGCGTGTCCAGCAGGAAGGAACGATCCGTCACCGCGATGACGTGCTGCGGCTTGTAGGAGAGCATGAGGATCTGGAAGAGCGGCATCTCCACCGACCAGCCGGTGTCGGGATCGCCCAGCTTCAGCCCGCTCCACGTCGAATCGAACCGGTTCGGGAAGCCCTGCAACGTGAAATCGGCATATTGCGCCTGCCAGCCGTCGGCCTGCCTTTCGGTGAACCATGTCTCGAAGGCGCCGCGCAGCTTGCTGGCACCCCAGTACCAGTAGCCGCCCCACGCGGCGGCGGCCGCGAAGATCAGGATAATCAGCAGGCTCAATGCGCGTTTCATGGCGTTCCCTCTCCACGACCCCTTCAAATCGGGCCCATTGAGGTGTTTATAGGGCCCCATGCACGACACGCCAGAGACAGACGGCCCGATGTGGGTCTTCGGTTACGGATCGCTCATCTGGAACCCCGGCTTCACACCCGTCGAAACCGCCATCGCCACCCTGCCGGGCTGGGCCCGCAGCTTCTGCATGCGCTCCATCCACCACCGCGGCACGCCCGAGGACCCGGGCCTCGTGCTGGCGCTGGACGAGGTGGCGGATGCGGAATGCCATGGCGTTGCCTTCTGCGTGGCGGAGCCCGAACGCGCCCACGTTCTGGCCTACCTGCGCGAGCGGGAACTGGTCTCCTCCGCCTATCTCGAGACATGGCAGCAGGTGCGTCTGGCCGATGGCCGCGAGGTGCAGGCGGTGACCTACGTGATCGATCCGGCCCATGTGCAATACTGCGCCCTCGCGCTGGAGGAGCAGGCCGAGATCATCGCCTATGCCCATGGCGGGCGCGGGCCGAACCACGAATACCTCACCAATACGGCAGATCATCTGGCCGAACTGGGCATTGAGGACACAGACCTGACCTATCTTGCGAAACGTGTCCGGAGTTTAAGGGATAACTCCTTGGCTTGATCCTGCGAGATCTCTAGAATCAGCACGAAATCAAAGTCAGGAGCTGTCCGCATGGACCAGCCCGCCCGCGAGGCAGAGCCGCAGTTTTCCCAACCCGTCCGCCAGATCCTGCTGATGCTGATCGTTCTGGGGCTGACGGGCGTCGTCGCCTTCTTCATCGCACCGCGGGTCCTGCCGGTGTTCCTGTCGAACCCCTACCTGAACGGGCTGATCGGCTTCGTCTTCGTGGTGGGCGTCTTCTCCTGCTTCTGGCAGGTGGCACAGCTCGTCTCCTCCGTCCGCTGGATCGAGGCCTTCGCCTCGGACCGGCTGGAAGCGGAAGGCGTGCAGGCGCCGCGCCTGCTGGCACCGCTGGCCACGCTGCTGCGCTCGCGCAGCAAGCGGATGCAGATCTCCTCCTCCTCCTCGACGTCGATCCTCGAATCCGTCGTGACCCGGATCGAGGAACAGCGCGAGATCACCCGCTACGTGGTGAACGTGCTGATCTTCCTCGGCCTGCTGGGGACGTTCTATGGCCTCGCCACCACCGTGCCCGCCGTGGTCGACACCATCCGAAGCCTCGCGCCGCAGGAAGGCGACAGCGGCGTCGAGGTGTTCAACCGCCTGATGACTGGGCTCGAAGCCCAGCTGGGCGGCATGGGCACGGCCTTCTCCTCCTCGCTGCTGGGCCTCGCCTTCTCGCTGGTCGTGGGCCTGCTGGAGCTCTTCGCCGGGCATGGCCAGAACCGTTTTTACCGCGAGCTGGAGGAATGGCTGTCCTCGATCACCCGCGTCGGTTTTGCCGGGGGCGACGGTGACGGGCAGACCGATCATTCCATCCTCGCCACCGCCATGGACCAGATGGTCGAGAACATGCAGGCGCTGGTGGAGATGAACGCCGCCACCGACGCGAACCGCGCCATGCTGGACGAGAAGCTGGCCAACCTCGCCGATGCGGTGGAACGTCTTGCCTATCGTCTGGGCGATCAGAACCCGACCCAGACCGCGCTGCTGCGTGTGGCCGAAGGGCAGGAGAAGCTGATCGAGCGCTTCAACCGCAGCGAGGCGGGCGAGGGGATCGACGCCGAAAGCCGGATGCGCCTGCGCTCGATCGACGTGCAGATGCTGCGCATCCTCGAAGAGATTTCCGCGGGGCGTCAGGAAACCATGTCCGAGCTGCGCACCGATATCGCGGCCCTGTCCCGTGTCGTGGCGCAAAGCGCCACCGGCCAGCCGGGCACGCGCCGTCTGGGCGGCCAGGTGAAGAAATCCACCGGGCAGGAGGGCTGACCCATGGCGCTCTCGCGCCGCACCGGCAACCGCTTCCAATCCTCGATCTGGCCCGGCTTCGTCGACGCCATGACGGGGCTGCTGCTGGTGCTGATGTTCGTGCTGACCATCTTCATGGTGGTGCAATTCACCCTGCGCGAGACGATCTCGGGGCAGGAAAGCGAACTGGATGAGCTGTCCTCGCAGGTGGCTGAACTCTCCCGCGCCCTCGGGCTGGAGCGCGACCGCAGCGACCGGCTTCAGGGGGAACTGGGGCAGCTGAACGCCACGCTGTCCACCGCGCAGGATCAGGTCGCCTCGCAACAGGCGCTGATCGCCTCGTTGACGCAGGAGCGCGACGCGCAGGTCACCGCCCTCGACGAGGCACAGACCAAGATCACCGCTTTCGAGGCACAGGTGGCCGCGCTGCTGAACCAGCAGAGCCGCAGCGAAAGCACCATCGCCGACCTGCGCGCCACGCAGGAAGAGCTGGAAACGGCCCGCGATCAGCTGCTCTCGGAGCAGGAGGCGCTGAACCTCGCCCTCGCACAGGCCCGCAGCGAAACCGACGCGCAGGCCGAGGCCGCCCGCCTTGCCGCCGCCCGTAGCGATGCGCTTGATGCGCTCGTCGCCGATCTGCGCCGCCAGAACGCCGAGGGCGAAGAGCAGCAGGCCGCGCTGTCCACGCAGGTCGACAGCCTGCAAGCGCAGCTGAGTGACGAGGAGAAGGCCCGGCTCGCCGAGGCCGCCGCCGCGCAGGCCCTGCGCGAGAGGCTGGCGAACTCCGAGGACGAGCTGACCGCGATGACCCTTGCGCTGGAGGAACAGCGCAAGAAGGCCGAGGACACGCTGACCCTGCTGGCCGCCGCCCGCGCCGCGCGGGAAGACCTCGCGCTGAAACTGGCCGCCGCGCTGGTGGATCAGGATAGCCTGCCGCAACTGCGCGCTGACCTTGCCGCCCGCGAGACGGAGCTGGCCACCGCCCGGGACGCCCGCAGTCAGGCCGAGGCCTCGCTGGTCGCGCTGGAGGCCCGTGTGGCTGCCCTCGAAGCCGCGCTCTCCGGCGCGCGGGACGAACGCGACGGCTTGCAGGATCGTCTGACCGCCGCGCTCGATGCGCAGGATGCAAATGCCGCGCTGGAGGCGGACAAGCAGGCGCTGGAGCAGGACCTCGCCTCCGCCCGCGGGGCGCTCGAAGAGGGGCAGGGGCGCGTATCGGCGCTGGAGGCCCGGATCGCGGCGCTTCAGGCGCAGGTGTCCGATGCCGAACAGGCGCAATCCGACAGCGCCGCGAAACAGGCCGACCTCGAACAGCAGCTGGCCGCCATGATCGCGGCCCGGAATGCGGCTGAAGCCGATGCGATGGATCGCGATGAGGTGGAGCAGCAGCTGGCCGCCGCCCTCGCGGCCAAGCTGAAGGCCGAGCAGCAGGCGCAGGACCGGCTGAGCGCGGCGGAGCAGCGGGATATCCTGCTGAAGCAGGCGAACGAGGCGTTGTCGCAGGAAGAGGCGCGTTCTGCCGAATCCGCGCGGCGGGCGGCCTTGCTGAACCAGCAGGTCACGGCGCTGCGCTCGCAGCTCGCCAGCCTTCAGGCGCTGCTGGACGACGCCAAGGACCGCGACGAGGCGGCGCAGGTCGAGATGACCTCGCTCGGCAACGAGCTGAACGCGGCCCTTGCGCGGGCGGCGGCAGAGACCAAGAAGCGCCTCGCCCTCGAAGAGGCGGAGCGCAAGCGCCTTGAGGCCGAGAAGCAGCAGCTTGAAAACTACCGCTCCGAATTCTTCGGGCGGATGCGCGAGGTGCTCTCGGGCCTCGACGGCGTGCGCATCGTGGGCGACCGTTTCGTCTTCTCCTCCGAGGTGCTCTTTGCCCCCGGCGCGGCCACGCTGTCACCGGATGGCGAGGATCAGATCGCCCGGATCACGCAGGTGCTGAGCGATATTTCCGGCGACATCCCCGCAGGCATCGACTGGGTGCTGCAGGTGGATGGCCATACCGACAACGTGCCGCTGTCGGGCCAGGGCGAGTTCCGTGACAACTGGGAGCTTAGCCAGGCGCGGGCGCTCTCCGTGGTGCGCTTCATGTCGCGGAGCCTCGGCTTCCCGCCGGAGCGGCTCTCGGCCAACGGGTTCGGGGAATACCAGCCGATCGCCGCGGGCAACAGCGAAGAGGCCCGCGCCCTGAACCGCCGGATCGAGTTGAAGTTTACCGAGAAGTAACGGGGGCAGGCGCCTACTGCGCCACCGTCATGGTGATCGTGCGCGTCACGGGCGCCAGCCCCTCGCGCGTCAGCGTCACCTCACCCCGATAGGTGCCCGCGGGCAGGGGGGCCTTCAGGCGTTTGCCGGCGGCTTGGTAGTAGAGGATCTGCTGTTTTTCGAGCGCCACGTCGTTGTCGAGCAGGGCGCCCTCCGGCCCCTCGATGTGGAAGCGGAGGCCGTCGCCCGGCTTGGAGCCATAGGCATAAGCCCAGAGGACCAGCGCTCCGGCATCGCGCCCCGGCTGCACCTCGGAGGCGGCGCCGGACTTGATGTCGTCGAAGGAGGGCAGGCCATCGGAAAAGCCGAGCGCGATGAGCCCGGTCGGGAGATAGGCGGGGGTTTCGGCCCAGAGCGAGCGCCCGGGCGTGCCACATCCGCCACCCACGGCGAAGGGGTCGATCACCTCGTCCCCGCGGCGCACCGACATATGGACATGGGGGAACTGGGTCCGGCCGGACAGTCCGACCTGTCCAAGCAGCGCGCCCCGTTCCAGCACATCTCCGGTGCGGACCCGGATAGACCCGCGGCGCATGTGGCAATACTGGGTGACCCAGCCCTCGCCATGGTCGATGGCGACACCGTTGCCACAGGCAGGGCGGTCGTCGCCTTCGGGCGGCATGATGCGGTCCTCGACACCGTCGCGGGTGCCGATCACGCGACCGGGGGCGGCGGCGATGACATCGACGCCCGCCATCATCGCGGCCAGCGACGGCACGGCGAGGTCGGTGCCCTTGTGCCCGTCGTAGCTGAGCGCGCCGCAGGTGAAATCCTCGGCCTCCGGGCCCGGGTCGTGGTCGACATATTGCTGGAAATAGCAGGTCTCGCCCAGCGTACAGTCCGCGTAGAGGGTCAGAGACGGTTCCGCCGCCGAAGGACCGGCGGCGGAGAGAAATCCGAAGAGGGGCAGGGCCGCGAGGGCCCTGTCCAGTCTCATTCTGCCGTCAGGAGCGGCGGCTTGTTGCCCGAGAGGCGCGGATTGCCCGGCCCCTGGATCTGCAGGTCGATCTCGCCGTTCTTCACGGCGACACGGACCAGGCCACCCTTGGCCAGCTTGCCGAAGAGCAGTTCCTCGGCCAGCGGCTTCTTGATGTACTCCTGGATGACGCGGCCCAGCGGACGGGCGCCCATCTTGTCGTCGTAGCCCTTGTCGGCCAGCCATTCGGCCGCCGGGCGGGTCAGTTCGATGGTCACGCCGCGGTCCAGAAGCTGGGCTTCCAGTTGCAGCACGAACTTCTCGACCACCTGCAGGATGGTTTCCTTCGGCAGCGGCGCGAAGCTGATGACCGCGTCCAGACGGTTGCGGAATTCCGGCGTGAAGGTCCGCTCGATCGCGGCGGTGTCTTCACCCTCGCGACGGTCGCGGCCGAAGCCGATGGCCGATTTGGCCTGTTCCGCGGCACCCGCGTTCGAGGTCATGATCAGGATCACGTTACGGAAGTCCACCGTGCGACCGTTGTGGTCGGTCAGGCGGCCGTGGTCCATCACCTGCAGCAAGATGTTGTAGACATCCGGGTGGGCCTTTTCCATCTCGTCGAGCAGGAGCACGCAATGCGGGTGCTGGTCGACGCCGTCGGTCAGAAGGCCGCCCTGGTCGAAGCCGACATAGCCCGGAGGCGCACCGATCAGGCGCGAGACGGCGTGTTTCTCCATGTACTCGGACATGTCGAAGCGCAGCAGTTCCACACCCAGCGTATCCGCCAGCTGTTTCGCCACCTCGGTCTTACCCACACCGGTCGGGCCGGCGAAGAGGTAGTTGCCGATGGGCTTTTCCGGCTCGCGCAGGCCGGCACGGGCCAGCTTGATCGCCGAGGCAAGCGCCTCGATGGCGTTGTCCTGACCAAAGACCACGCGCTTCAGCGTGCCCTCCAGATCCTTCAGCACCTCTGCATCGTCCTTGGAGACGTTCTTCGGCGGGATGCGGGCGATCTTGGCCACGACGGCCTCAATCTCCCGGGGACCGATGGTCTTGCGCCGCTTGCTTTCGGTGACCAGATGCTGCGCCGCGCCGGCCTCGTCGATGACGTCGATGGCCTTGTCGGGCAGTTTGCGGTCATTGATGTAGCGCGCGGAGAGTTCCACGGCGGTCTTGATCGCCTCGGCGGTGTAGCGGATGTTGTGGTGATCCTCGAAGTAGGGCTTGAGGCCCTGCAGGATTTTCACCGTATCCTCGACCGAAGGCTCGCTCACGTCGATCTTCTGGAACCGGCGCGACAGGGCGCGGTCCTTTTCGAAGTGCTGGCGGAACTCCTTGTAGGTGGTGGAGCCCATGCAGCGCAGCTTGCCGCCCTGAAGCGCGGGCTTCAGCAGGTTCGAGGCATCCATGGCCCCGCCAGAGGTGGCACCGGCACCGATGACCGTGTGGATCTCGTCGATGAAGAGCACCGCGTCGGGATGTTCCTCAAGCTCGGTCACCACGGCCTTCAGCCGTTCCTCGAAATCGCCGCGGTAGCGGGTGCCGGCCAGCAGCGCGCCCATGTCGAGCGAGAAGATGGTGGTGTTTTCCAGCACGTCCGGCGTTTCGCCCGCCACGATCTTGCGTGCGAGGCCCTCGGCGATGGCGGTCTTGCCGACGCCGGGATCGCCCACGAGGAGCGGGTTGTTCTTGCGCCGGCGGCAGAGGACCTGGATGCAGCGCTCCACCTCGGACTCGCGCCCGATGAGCGGGTCGACATCGCCGATCCGGGCCTTGGCGTTCAGGTCCACGCAATACTTCGACAGGGCGCTCTCCTTCCCGTCAGATTGCTCGGCGGTGGAGGAGCTGGAGGAACTGGTGCTCTCGCTGTCCTCGTCGGTCGAGCCGGTGACCGGGCGGCTTTCGCCGTAGGCCGGATCCTTGGCCACGCCATGAGCGATGAAGTTCACCGCGTCGTAGCGCGTCATGTCCTGCTCCTGCAGGAAGTAGGCGGCGTTGGATTCCCGTTCGGCGAAGATCGCGACGAGGACGTTGGCCCCCGTCACTTCGGTCCGGCCGGAGCTTTGCACGTGGATGGCCGCGCGCTGGATCACGCGCTGGAAGGCCGCGGTGGGGACCGCTTCCGAGCCGTCAACATCGGTCACGAGGTTCGAGAGATCGTCCTCGATGAACTCCACAAGCGTCTTGCGGAGGTCCTCGGTGTCGACCGAGCAGGCTTTCATAACCTTTACGGCATCGGGTTCATCGATCAGCGCCAGAAGCAGATGTTCGAGCGTTGCGAATTCGTGTCGGCGCGCATTGGCAAGCGCCAGTGCCGCGTGAATTGCCTGTTCAAGCGTCGTCGAGAATGAAGGCACTCTGATGCTCCTTTCAACTGCGTTCTGGAGCGGGGTGCGGGCCCCGGTCCCACCATGGCCTCATAGTGTTAAAGTTTGGTCGAGTTTCGCCGCGCTTCAAGGGTTTTCTGTGATCTCCCGTTCACATTTCGGATTTTGCTGCAACGCCGCGTGAGTTTGCGGCAACGGGATAAGGGTCAGAAATTGTCCTTGGCCTTGCGCACGGCGGCGAAGACGGCGACCGGATCCCCTCCGGGCAGACCGACGGCGGCCTGAACCTCGGGCTGATCGACTCGGAGGAAGGGGTTGGTGGCCAGCTCCTCACTGAGGAGGCTCGGCACGGTTGGGAGGGCGTCGGCGCGGGCTGCGGCGACCTGTTCGACACGCGATATAAGCGCTGCGTTGCCGGGTTCAATGGTTAGCGCAAACTTGCCGTTCGAGGTGGTGTATTCGTGGCCCGAACACACGATTGTCTCGCCGGGCAGGGCGGCCAGTTTCTGAAGGCTGGCATAGAACATCTCGGGGTTGCCTTCGAACATGCGTCCACAGCCGAGCGCCATCAGGCTGTCGGCGGTGAAGACGATGCCGCTGTCCGGGAAGTAGAAGGCCAGATGGCCGATGGTGTGGCCCGAGACATCGAACACCTCGCCGCTTTCGCCGCCCAGCACCAGCTTGTCCCCTTCGGCCAGGTCGAAATCGAGATCGGGCAGGCGGTGCGCATCGCCACGCCCGCCATAGACCTTGGCCGGATGGGCCATCAGCACCTCGGCCAGCCCCTGCACGTGATCGTCGTGGTGGTGCGTGATCCAGATCTGATCGAGCGTCCAGCCGCGCGCCTCGAGCTCTGCCAGAATCGGCGCGGCCTCGGGAATGTCGATCAGCGCCGTCTCGCCGCTTTCCGGGTCATGCAGCAGGTAAGCGTAGTTGTCCGAAAGGCAGGGCACGGTGACGAGATCGAGGGGCATGGATTTTCACCAGTCGGTTGCTATTGTCCTCTCAAGACTTGCAGCTAAGCGGGCCGAAGGCAAATGCATCTGGATGTTCAGGATCTGCGGAATTTCTATTACCGCTCCACCCTTGGCAGGGCGGCGCAGCATCAGGTGCGCATGCAGGTCCTCAAGCTCTGGCCCGAGGCGCAGGGGCAGACCGTGGCGGGCTTCGGCTTTGCCGTGCCGCTGTTGCGGCCCTACCTGCCCGAGGCGCGCCGGGTGATCGGCCTAATGCCCGCGCCGCAGGGGGTGATGCCCTGGCCCGCGGGCATGCCCAACGTCTCGGTCCTGTGCGACGAAACCAACTGGCCCCTCGACACAGGGCAGGTGGACAAGCTGGTCCTGATGCACGGGCTGGAGACCTCGGAGAATCCCACCGACCTGCTGGCGGAATGTTTCCGCGTGCTGGGTCCGGGGGGCAAGGCGCTCTTCATCGTGCCGCACCGCGCCGGGCTCTGGTCCCGGTCGGATCGGACGCCCTTCGGCTACGGGCGGCCCTACAGTCAGGGGCAGCTGGAGGCGCAGCTCAAGCGGCATTCCTTCCTGCCCGAAACCGCGATCCACACGCTCTACCAGCCGCCCTCCGGGCGCCGCTTCTGGCGCAAGACGGCCGGGTTCTGGGAGAAGGCGGGCGCGTCGCTGTCCATGGTGATTTCCGGCGGGGTCCTCATGGTGGAGGCGTCGAAGCGGGTGCAGGCGCCCTCGGGTCCGGGCGAGCGCATCCGCAAGCCCTCCGGTCTGCGCGTCCTCGAAGGGCTGGCGGCCGCGAAACCCGAAGGCGCGCTGTCGCGCGGCGAGGGCCGGTTCTGAGCATGCGTCTCCTGCACCGACCCGGGCTGTGGACGAATCCTGACCCGGCGTCATGCGAGCCGCCGCCTCCATTCGGTGCCCCGGAGGGGGCGCGAAATGCCGCAGGTAAAAAAAATATTGTCAGGCGTTAGCGATATCCGTCGCCCTTGCAGCTGGTGCATGGGTCGATGTTAGCGCCTGACGGATTCGCAAAAGGTAAAGGAATCGTGAGTGTTTCCGCCCGGATGCGGGGCGCAATCAGTCATGAGAGACTGACGGCGCTGTGAGAAGCGCCTGAAAAACAAGGCCGTCCGATTGACCCGCTAATCCTTGCAAGCAGGTTGATAGGCGGGGTGGCCTCTGCTAGACCCACGGCGATTTTGATGCTTCGGCGCGGCTTCGGCTGCGCTGTCTTGCTGCCAACCCCCCGGGCCCGCACCCTCACGGCGGATCGGGGCCTGACATCGGAAGGGTGGACGTGTCCGAACCAGCTTCGATCTCCTCCGGCATTGCGCACCGCTATGCCACCGCCATCTTCGAGATTGCCCGTGACAACGACAGCCTGTCTCAGCTCGAGACTGGCGTCGCAGACCTGTCCGCGGCTTTGGCGGAAAGTGACGACCTCAAGGCGCTGATCTCGTCGCCGGTCTACACGCGCGAGGAACAGGCCAAGGCGATTGCCGCCGTGGCGAAAAAGATGGGTCTGGCCGATGTGCTTGGCAATGCCCTGCAGCTGATGGCGCAGAAGCGCCGTCTGTTCGCCCTTCCCCAGCTCGTCGAGGCGCTGCGCGCCCTGCTGGCGGAGCACAAGGGTGAAGTGACCGCCGAGGTCACCAGTGCCAAGGCGCTGACCAAGACCCAGTCCGAGAAGCTGGCCAAAGTGCTGTCGGCTTCCGTGGGCAAGGATGTGAAGATTGTTGCGGCCGTCGATGAAACGCTCATTGGCGGTCTCGTTGTTAAGGTGGGCTCGAAGATGATCGACACCTCGATCAGCTCGAAGCTCAACTCCCTCCAGAATGCAATGAAAGAGGTCGGATAAGATGGGTATCCAAGCAGCCGAAATCTCTGCGATCCTCAAGGAGCAGATCGCAAACTTTGGCCAGGAAGCAGAAGTGGCCGAAGTTGGCCGCGTGCTCTCCGTCGGCGACGGGATTGCCCGCGTCTACGGTCTGGACAACGTCCAGGCCGGTGAGATGGTCGAATTCCCCGGCGGCATCATGGGCATGGCGCTGAACCTCGAGAGCGACAACGTTGGTGTCGTGATCTTCGGTTCGGACCGTGACATCAAAGAAGGCGACACCGTCAAGCGGACCAACTCCATCGTGGACGTTCCCGCAGGCGACGCCCTGCTGGGCCGCGTCGTCGATGGCCTCGGCAACCCGCTGGACGGCAAGGGTCCGATCGCGGCAGCCGAGCGTCGCGTGGCCGACGTCAAGGCACCGGGCATCATTCCCCGTAAATCGGTGCACGAGCCGATGGCGACCGGCCTGAAATCGGTCGACGCAATGATCCCGATCGGCCGTGGCCAGCGTGAGCTCATCATCGGTGACCGTCAGACCGGCAAAACCGCCGTGGCTCTCGACGCGATCCTGAACCAGAAGTCCTACAACGAAGCCGCCGGCGACGACGAGAGCAAGAAGCTCTACTGCGTCTACGTCGCCATCGGCCAGAAGCGCTCGACCGTTGCGCAGCTGGTGAAGCGTCTCGAAGAGACCGGCGCGATCGAATACTCGATCGTCGTGGCCGCAACCGCTTCGGACCCCGCGCCGATGCAGTACCTCGCGCCCTACACCGCGACCGCGATGGCGGAATTCTTCCGCGACAACGGCCGTCACGCGCTGATCATCTACGATGACCTCTCCAAACAGGCCGTGGCCTACCGCCAGATGTCCCTGCTGCTCCGCCGTCCGCCGGGGCGTGAAGCCTACCCGGGCGACGTGTTCTACCTCCACTCCCGGCTGCTGGAACGTTCGGCAAAGATGGGTGACGCAGCTGGCAACGGCTCGCTGACCGCACTGCCGATCATCGAAACCCAGGGCGGCGACGTTTCGGCGTTCATTCCGACCAACGTGATCTCGATCACCGACGGCCAGATCTTCCTGGAAACCGAACTGTTCTACCAAGGTATCCGCCCGGCCGTGAACACCGGTCTGTCGGTGTCCCGCGTGGGCTCCTCGGCTCAGACCAAGGCGATGTCCTCGGTGGCTGGCCCGGTGAAACTGTCGCTCGCCCAGTACCGCGAGATGGCCGCCTTCGCCCAGTTCGGTTCGGACCTCGACGCCTCCACGCAGCGCCTGCTGAACCGTGGTGCCCGTCTGACCGAGCTGATGAAGCAGCCGCAGTACCAGCCGCTGACCAACGCAGAGATCGTCACCGTGATCTTCGCCGGCACCAACGGCTACCTCGACAAGATCGACGTCAAGGACGTCGGCCGCTACGAGGCAGAGCTGCTCAAGTTCATGCGCACCAAGAAGAAGGACGTTCTTGACTGGATCACCAACGAAGATCCCAAGATCAAGGGCGAGCCCGCTGACAAACTGAAGGCTGTGCTGGACGAGTTCGCGGCAGACTTCGCGTAAGGGAGAGACGTAATGCCTTCTCTCAAGGACCTAAAAAACAGGATCTCGTCGGTCAAATCGACCCGCAAGATCACCAAGGCCATGCAGATGGTTGCCGCGGCGAAACTTCGCCGCGCGCAGGACGCTGCCGAAGCCGCACGCCCCTACGCCGAGCGTTTCAACGCGGTGATGGGTCAGCTGGCGGCCTCGGTCGGCGGGTCGGATACGGCACCGCTGCTGCTGAAAGGCACCGGCAAGGACGACGTGCACCTGCTCGTCGTCATGACGTCGGAGCGCGGTCTGTGCGGCGGGTTCAACGCGAACATCGCCAAGCTGGCCCGCCAGCACGCCCGTGACCTGATCCAGAAGGGCAAGACGGTGAAGATCATCACCGTCGGCAAGAAGGGTCGCGAAGCAATGAAGCGCGACCTGGGTGAGCTGTACATCGGCCACGTCGACCTGTCCGACGTCAAGCGTATCGGCTATGGCACTGCCACCGATATCGCCAAGGACGTGCTGGGCAAGTTCGACGCGGGCGAGTTCGACGTGGCGACGATCTTCTACTCGAAGTTCGTCAACGTCGTGACGCAGACCCCGACCGCCCTGCAGGTCATCCCGGCCAAGTTCGACGCTCCCGAAGACACGGGCGCGGCCTCGGCCCTCTACGAATACGAGCCCTCGGAGGAGGAGGTCCTTGCCGACCTGCTGCCCCGTGGCGTGGCGACGCAAATCTTTGCGGCGCTGCTCGAAAACGCAGCCTCGGAACAGGGGGCGCGGATGTCCGCCATGGACAACGCGACCCGCAACGCTGGCGAAATGATCGACAAGCTGACCATCGAGTACAACCGCTCGCGTCAAGCCGTGATCACCAACGAGCTGATTGAAATCATTTCGGGCGCCGAGGCGCTCTAAGGAACCGGAGAAACGACATGGCAAACGCAAAAGGCAAGGTGACTCAGGTCATTGGCGCCGTTGTGGACGTGCAGTTCTCGGATCACCTGCCGGAGATCCTGAACGCTCTGACCACCGAAAACAACGGTAAGAAGCTGGTTCTGGAAGTTGCTCAGCACCTCGGCGAAAACACCGTTCGCACCATCGCAATGGACGCAACCGAAGGTCTGGTTCGCGGTCAGGCAGTCGCCGACACCGGCGGCCCGATCTCGATCCCCGTCGGCAACGCCACCCTGGGCCGCATCCTGAACGTCGTCGGCGAACCCGTCGACGAACAGGGCCCCGTGGAAGCGGAAGAGACCCGCGCGATCCACCAGCCCGCTCCGGAGTTCTCCGAGCAGGCAACCGAGACCGAGATCCTCGTCACCGGCATCAAGGTGATCGACCTTCTCGCGCCCTACTCCAAGGGTGGTAAGATCGGCCTCTTCGGCGGCGCCGGTGTGGGCAAGACCGTTCTGATCATGGAACTGATCAACAACATCGCAAAGGTGCACTCGGGCTACTCCGTGTTCGCCGGTGTTGGCGAGCGGACCCGTGAAGGGAACGACCTCTACCACGAGATGATCGAATCCAACGTCATCAAGCCCGACAACCTGTCGGAATCGCAGGTGGCCCTGGTTTACGGTCAGATGAACGAGCCTCCGGGGGCCCGTGCCCGTGTTGCTCTGACCGGCCTGACCCTGGCCGAGCAGTTCCGCGACCAGTCCGGGACCGACGTTCTGTTCTTCGTCGACAACATCTTCCGCTTCACGCAGGCAGGTTCCGAGGTGTCCGCACTTCTGGGCCGTATCCCCTCCGCAGTGGGCTACCAGCCGACGCTGGCCACCGACATGGGCGCCATGCAGGAACGGATCACCTCGACGAAAGCCGGCTCGATTACCTCGATCCAGGCCGTCTACGTTCCCGCGGATGACCTTACCGACCCGGCACCGGCCACGACCTTCGCGCACCTCGACGCGACGACGGTTCTTAACCGTGCCATCTCGGAACTCGGCATCTACCCGGCCGTTGACCCGCTCGACTCCAACTCGCGGATCCTCGACCCGCAGATCGTTGGCGAAGAGCACTACAACGTCGCCCGTGAGGTCCAGGGTATCCTTCAGCGCTACAAGTCGCTGCAGGACATCATCGCGATCCTCGGCATGGACGAACTGTCGGAAGAGGACAAGCTGACCGTGGCCCGCGCCCGGAAAATCCAGCGTTTCCTCTCGCAGCCGTTCGACGTGGCAAAGGTCTTCACCGGTTCCGACGGTGTTCAGGTTCCCCTGGAAGACACCATCTCGTCCTTCAAGGCGGTTGTCGCCGGCGAATACGATCACCTGCCCGAAGCAGCCTTCTACATGGTCGGCGGCATCGAAGAGGTGAAAGCCAAGGCCGAGAAACTCGCCGCTGAAGCGGCCTGAGGGGTATCCTGATGGCGAATACGACGCAGTTCGACCTGGTCTCGCCCGAGCGCAAGCTCGTGTCGGGTCCGGTCACCGCCGTCGAGATCCCCGCGGCTGCGGGCGATCTCACGGCGATGCAGGGCCATTCGCCGCTGATCACCACCCTGCGTCCCGGCGTGCTGAAAGTCAGCGGCCCGGACGGGGAGCAGGAATACGTGGTCACCGGCGGCTTCGCCGAGATCTCTGGCGAAAGCATCTCGGTGCTGGCAGAGACGGCGCTGCCCAAGGGGGAAGTCACCCAGGGTCACATCGACGACTGGGTCGCTCAGGCGCATGCTGCCAAGCAGAACGCACCGGAGCACCTGACCGAAGCAGCCACCAAGCTGCTGGCCGACATGGTTGCCCTCGGCACCCACATCGGTCTGGACCCGAACCAGCCCAACCTCTGATCCACCCGGATCAGACGCTCTGTGAAATTTTGGTAAAGGCCCCCTGTGCGGGGCCTTTTTCCGTTCTAGGATCTTGGCAGTGGAAGCGATTGCCCTATCTGCGGTATACGGCAGTATACAGTAGTGGGAAAACGCTATGATCCTCGACATGCACCATGTTCAGCTCGCCATGCCACAGGGGCAGGAACCCGCAGCCCGTGCGTTCTATGGCGATGTGCTTGGCCTTGCCGAAGTGGCAAAGCCCGCGCCCCTCGGCGCCCGTGGCGGCGTCTGGTTCGAGCAGGGCGCCCTGCGGCTGCACCTCGGTGTCGAGACCCCCTTCAATCCCGCCCGCAAGGCCCATCCCGCCTTCCGTGTGGCCTCTCTGCCCGCCATGGTCGAACGGCTGGACGACCGGGATGTGAAGTGGCGCATGGATGTCGATCTGCCCGGGCTGCGTCGGGTCTATGTCGATGACCCCTTCGGCAACCGGATCGAACTGCTCGAGACGGATCCCGACGGCGCGGACGAAGATTGACCAATCGGCCAAAAATCGCGCATTGTGCCTATGCCCTGAACCACAAAAAGACAAAGACTTGGCAGACTATTCCCTCTCCCGCGGTGAACGCCCCCTTGGCCTGTGCGGACTGATCGCATGAAACGGCTGAACCGCAACATGATCGGCGTCGATCAGGGCGAAGACCTGATCTTCTCGGATTTCGAAGAGGGGGGGGACATGTGGACCGGCGAAGGCCCGCGTGAGCGTCGCCTTGCGATCACCTTCTCGGAAATCTTCCGGACGCCGCCGGTGGTGCATTGCGCGCTGTCGATGTGGGATGTGGCCCAGGGGGCGAACCTGCGGGCCGATGTGACGGCCGAAACGGTCACCACGACCAGCTTCGAGCTGGTCTTCCGGACGTGGGGCGATACCAAAATCGCCCGCGCACGGGCCCGCTGGATGGCCATCGGCGAGGTCGCCGATGACGACGAGTGGGACGTCTGAGACGCCCCACCCGCCAATCGCTTACTTGAAGAAGCCTTCGTAGATCGGCTCCAGCGTGTTCGCCTCGAAGAGCGAGGAGACCGAGGTGCCGTTCCAGATGTTCAGGATCGCCTGGGCAAACATCGGGGCCGTCGGCACGATGCGGATGTTCGGCGCGTCCAGCACCGGCTGGGGTGCTGCGATCGAGTCGGTGATGACGAGGCTCTTCATGACCGAATTGGTCACGCGCTCCACCGCCGGGCCGGACAGGACGCCGTGCGAGATGTAGGCGTGCACCTCTTTCGCGCCGTGGTCGACCAGCAGCTGCGCCGCCTTGCAGAGCGTGCCAGCGGTATCGCACATGTCGTCAACGATGATGCAGACCTTGTCCTGCACGTTCCCGATGACGGTCATCTCGGCGATCTCGCCCGGCTTCTCGCGGCGCTTGTCCACGATCGAGAGCGGGGCGTTGATCCGCTTGGCCAGTTCACGGGCGCGCGCCACGCCGCCCACGTCGGGCGAGACGACCATGAGGTCGTCCATCTGGCCTGCGAACTTGTCGCGGATATCCAGTGCAAAGATCGGCGAGGCATAGAGGTTGTCGACGGGGATGTCGAAGAAGCCCTGAATCTGCGCCGCGTGCAGGTCCATGGTCAGGACGCGTTCGATGCCGGCCTCGACCATCATGTTGGCAACCAGCTTGGCGCTGATCGGGGTCCGGGCCTTGGTGCGGCGGTCCTGACGGGCGTAGCCGAAGTAGGGGATCACGGCGGTGATGCGGCTGGCCGAGGAACGACGCAGCGCGTCGGTCATGATCAGCAGTTCCATCAGGTTGTCGTTCGCCGGGTTCGACGTCGACTGGATGATGAACATGTCCTCGCCGCGGACGTTCTCGTAGACCTCGACGAAGATCTCCTGATCGTTGAACCGCTCCACCCGCGCATCGACGAGGCCGACGTTCATTCCGCGATGCATGGACATGCGCCGGCAGATGGCATTGGCCAGAGGTTTGTTGGCATTGCCAGCAATGAGTTTGGGTTCGTTCAGCATGGGCATCTTCGACTCCGGGAGGAACGGGTGACAGATTCGTGACGTTGACACCGCTTACCACCCGGATACGGTCTTGCCAAACCGCGACAGGGGCCTAGGAGGGGCAGATGGCGCATATCGACTATTACTTTACGACGATTTCGCCGTGGACATACCTCGCCGGGCTCCGGCTGGAGGAGATTGCCACGAAACACGGGGCTACGATCACCTACAAGCCGGTCGACCTGCCCAAGGTCTTCTCGCAGACCGGGGGGCTGCCGCTGGCCGAACGGCCCGTCGCGCGGCGCAATTACCGGATGCAGGAACTGCGCCGGGGCGGGGCCAAGACCGGCCTGCCGCTGACCCTGCAACCTGCGCATTTCCCGACCAACCCCGCGCCCTCCTGCTACGCGATCATCGCGGCGCAGGCGGCGAATGCAAAGGGCGCCGGCGGTGACCTCGCCGGGCTGGTGCACGGCTACCTGCGCGCCTGCTGGGCCGAGGAGAAGAACATCGCCGAAGACGACGTGATCCGCGCCGGTCTCTCCGCCGCGGGCTTCGATCCGGCGCTTGCCGACAGCGGGCTGCTCATGGGGGCCGAGACCTTTGCCCGCAACACCGAGGAAGCGGTGCAGGCCGGTGTCTTCGGCTCGCCCTTCTACGTGGTGGACGGCAGCGAATGCTTCTGGGGACAGGATCGGCTGGAGGACCTCGACCTCTTCCTCGCAGGCAAGCTCTGATGCCCAAGGACACGATCGCCGGCCGCACCGTCGGCTGGCGCGAATGGGGCACGCCCGGCGATCGCCCTGCGCTGATGATCCACTGCGCCCTTGCGCATTCCGGCGCTTGGGGCCCGGTGGCAGAGATGCTGACCGACAGGCTCTGGATGCGGGGCTTCGACCTGCCCGGCCATGGCGGAACCGATCCCTGGGACGGCACCGGCACCTATCAGGAGGCCGCCCGCGACATCGCCATCCCCATGGCCGAGGAGATGGGGCAGGGCGCCCCCATCGACCTGATCGGCCATTCCTTCGGCGCGACCACTGCGCTGCGCCTCGCCGTGGACCGGCCCGACCTCGTGCGCAGCCTCGTGCTGGCGGAACCGGTGTTCTTCACCCCCGCCTTCGCGGATGATCCTGCGCTCAAGACACGCCACGACCGGGAACAGGCCCCTTATGCCGAGGCCATCGCGTCAGGGGATGACGAGGCCGCGGCCAAGGCCTTCATGTCGGTCTGGGGCGGTGGCGTCAGCTGGGAGTTGCTGCCGGAGGAGATGCGCAAACAGTTCGTGGCGCAGATCCCCATGGTCGAGGCCTTCCGCGCCACCAACTACGGCGATCCCTCGGGCATGGTCTCGCGCAATACGCTGGCGGATGTCTCGGTGCCGGTGCTGCTGATCGATGGCGGCGACAGCCCGATCTACATGAACGCGATCAACCGGGCCCTGGCGCGGCGCCTGCCGGATGCGCGGGTGATGACGGTGCCCGGCGCACGGCACATGGTGCCGATCACCCATCCCACGCAGGTGGCAGAGGCGATCCGCGCCTTCCTCTGACGGTGTGCGCATGAAAAAGGCCGGTCCCGAGGGGCCGGCCTGTTGCGTGTCCGTGTCTCAGCCCTGCCGGGCGAGGTCGAGGTAGCGGTCGATATCCTCATCCGTCAGCGCCCAGTCGGCGACGTAGCGCGCCATCAGCGGCTCCTCGTCCGGGCCACTGTCGAGGTCTCCGTCATAGAAGGCATAGCGCGCACCTTCGGCCTGAAGCTTGCGGTGCAACCCGCGCGGCAGCCAGGCGAAGAGCATGTTGGCCTCGGGCTCATGCAGGAAGCGGGCACCGGGAATGTCGCGCAGCCCCGTGGCCAGCCGCGCCATGGCGGCGTTCGACCGGCGCGCCAGGTCGAGCCAGAGGTCGTCCTCGAGGTAGGCCATCATCTGGGCCGAGAGGTAGCGGTGCTTGGAGAAGAGATGCGCCCCGCGCTTGCGGCGCAGCTCGAATTCCCAGGATTTCGCGGGGTCGAAGATCACCACCGCCTCGACGCCCATGCAGCCGTTCTTTGTGCCGCCGAAGGAGACCGCATCCACGCCCGCCTTCCACGTCATCTCGGCCGGGGTGCAGCCGAGCGCGACCATCGCATTTGCAAACCGCGAGCCGTCGAGGTGCACCTTGAGGCCGAAGTCCCCGGCCACGTCGCAGATCGCGCGGGTCTCGGCCAGCGAATAGGCGCGGCCCTTCTCGGTCAGGTTGGTGATCGAGACCGGCCCGCGCTGCGGCCCGTGCACGCCGCGGCTTTCCTCCGCCGCGATGGCGGTGCGCAGCGCCTCGGGGGCGATCTTGTCGGAACCGGGCACGAGGGTCAGCTTGGCCGCGCCCATGTAGAACTCGGGCGCGTTGCACTCGTCCTCGTGGATATGGGCCACGGGCGAGCAGAAGGCGGTTTCCCACGGCTGGGTCAGCGTGGCGAGGGCCAGCGAGTTGGCGGCCGTGCCGGTGGCGACGAAGTGGACCATCGCCTCGGGCGCCTCGAAGACCTCGCGGATGCGCGCCTGCGTGGCGGCGGTCAGATCGTCGGCGCCATAGCTGGCGACATAGCCGGTGTTCGCGCGGGCCAGCCCGTCGAGGATCGCGGGGTGAACGGTGCCGGCGTTGTCGGAGGCAAAGAACATGTCAGAGAGGTTCCTCTATGATGTAATCCTCCCACTCGTTCTCATCGATCTCGAACTCGGACACGGTCATGCCCTGCACCGAGACGCCCGCGCGATGCACCGTTGCGGGATCGCCCGAGATCAGCGGGTGCCAGTCATGGAGCGGCAGGCCCAGATGCAGCAGCCGGTAGGCGCAGGTCTGGGGCATCCAGTAGAGGTTCTTCTCGATGTTCGAGGGGCGGAGCGTGATGCATTCCGGCACGAACTGGTGCCGGATCTCGTATTGGCTGCACAGGCAGGTGTCGTCGTCCAGCAGGCGGCAGGCGACGCGGGTCAGGGCGACCTCGCCGGTCTCCTCGTCTTCCAGCTTGTTCAGGCAGCATTTGCCGCAGCCATCGCAGAGCGCTTCCCATTCCTTCCGGGTCAGCTGCTTGAGGCTGTATTTCTCCCAGAACTTGGGGCGCAGGCCCTTCTTGCGGTCGATCGGGTCGGTCATAGGGCGTCCAGAATGGCGCGGGCCTCGTCACAGTCACGGTCCATCTGGGCGATCAGCGCGTCGAGACCATCGAACCGCAGCTCGGGGCGCAGGTAGTCGATCAGCGCGACGGAGAGCGTGGCGCCGTAGAGGTCGCCGTGGAAGTCGAAGAAGTAGGTTTCGAGGTTCGGCTCCTGCCCGTTGAACATGGGCCGCATCCCGAGGGAGGCCGCGCCCTTGTACTGGCCCTTGTGCGGGCCATCGAGGACGTCGACCAGCACGGCGTAGACGCCGAACTTGGGCTGCTGCAAGCCGCGGATCCACATGTTTGCCGTGGGGAAGCCGAGGTCGCGCCCCCGCTGGTCGCCGGTCACCACGGTGCCCTCGATCCGGTGCCAGTGGCCCAGCATGGCGGCGGCATCGCGCGGGCGGCCCTCGGTCAGGGCCTCGCGGATCGCGGTGGAGGAGACATTGCCGGCCTCGCCCCGCAGCAGGGGCGCCACGGTGACGCCGAAGCCCATCTCGGCGCCGAAGGCCTGCAGATCAGCGACCGAGCCGGCACGGCCCTTGCCGAAGTGGAAATCACCGCCCACAACAACGTGGCGCAGGCCAAGGCCCTTGATCACCTTCTCGGCGAAATCACGCGGGCTTAGGGCGGCGAGGGCGGTGTTGAAGTTCAGCTCGTAGAGCGTCTCGACACCCAGCTTCTGGAGCCGGTGCGCCCGGGCGGCGGCACTTGTCAGCCGGAAGGCGGGGGCGTCGGGCGCGAAGAATTCACGGGGATGGGGCTCGAACGTCAGCACGCCGAGCGGGGCGCCGATCTCGGTCGCGGCCGCGCGGGCAAGGTCGATCACCGACTGGTGGCCGAGATGCACACCGTCGAAGTTGCCGATGGCGACGCAGGCCCCACGGTTTTCCGGGGCGACGAAGTGGTAATCACGCACGATCCTCATGGGCCGAGGGTTAGCCCCGGCGTGCAGGGGGCGCAAGGGGACAAGCGTCTTCCGGCCGGGCAGGGGCTGTGCGTGGGGTCACAGGGCAGGGGGCCGTGGTGCAGAACCGGGCTGTTTGCCGATCCCTCGACAGGGCGCGCCCAAGAATTTTCGAAAATTCTTCGAAGAATTCTGAGCGCAGGGTTTCGCGCGGAGCGTGTCGTTCAAAGGGTCCGCTGGCGGCGCGGCTGGACCCGGAAAATGCGCATTCTCCGGACCGGAATTTTTGAAAATTCCGGGATGGGACGCACCGGGGGCGCAGATGCGAAAACGAGGCCCTGTGGAGGCCCCGTTCTGCAGATGCGTATTTCTGGAAAGATGAAGCTCAGCCCGCGCGGGTCGGGGCCAGCACCATGCCTTCGCCGATCAGGACCTTTTTGCCGTCCACGAGGCAGCGGCAGTCGAGTTTCACCCGGCGCTTGGCGTGGTTGATCTCGAGTACCTCGACCTCGGCCCGGACGATGTCGCCGGGGCGCACGGGGGCGAGGAAGGTCAGCGACTGGTTCATGTAGATTGTGCCGTGGCCCGGAAGCTGTTCCCCGATGACGGCAGAGATCAGCCCGGCGGTCAGCATCCCGTGGGCGATCCGCCCGTGGAAGATCGACTGCTTCGCATATTCGTCGTCGAGGTGCACCGGGTTGTGGTCGCTGGAGACCTCGGCGAACATCTCGATGTCGCGGTCGGTCACCTGCTTCTCGAGGTGGCGCATCATGCCCACCTCGAGGTCTTCGAGGTAGATGGTTCCGCGCGGGGCTTGATCGAACATGGGACCCTCCGTGGGATTGGTCGAGTAATTTTGTGCTATACCATATCGTGGTTTCGGCAATTTAATTACCTCGCAGCCGCAGAAAGTCAAGGGGAGATGTGATCAGCGCAGTTTACCGATCGCGAAGGTCGGGGAAGACTTTTCCTTGTTAAGATAGTCATTTAGCGCGGTTTCGTCCGGTTGGACCTCGGTCAGCGTCTCTTTTGCCGCAAGGCCGCCGGTGATGAAGAGGGAATCGATCCCTTCGCCCATGGCGCCGAGGACGTCGGTCCGGATGCCGTCGCCGATGGCGATGATGCTGCTGTCCGGGATGTCCTTGCCGGTGGCCGCGAGGCGGCGGCGGGCCAGATCGTAGATCGGCGGGTGGGGCTTGCCGAAGTAAAGGCTTTCTCCACCCATCTCGGTGTAAAGCTCGGCAATCGCGCCGGCGCACCATTCGCGGGTCTCGCCGCGGTCCACCACGATGTCGGGGTTGGCGCAGAGCAGTTTCAGCCCCTTCTGCTTGGCCAGCAGAAGCTGCGGGCGCAGCACGGAGGGATCGGCGTGGGGATCGAAGGGGCCGGTGCAGACGATGCCCTCGGCCTCGTCCAGATCAACGCGTTCGATCGTGACGGGGTTGTCGATGATGTGCAGCGGTTCGAAGAAGGCCGTCTCCTCGGGCACACCGATGTGGAAGACCTTGGAGCCGACGGCGCCTTCGAACATGGCGGCGCGGGCGCTGTCACCGGAGGTGGTGATCGTGTCCCAGGCGTCGCGGGCGACGCCGAAGTGGTCCAGTTGAACCTCCACGCTGGCGCGCGGGCGGGGCGAGTTGGTGACGAGGACGACGGTGCCGCCGGCAGCGCGGTACGCCTGAAGGGCCGCCACCGCTTCGGGCAGGGCTTTCACGCCATCGTGGACGCAGCCCCAGAGGTCGACAAAGGCGGCGTCGTAGTTGGTGGAAATGTCGGCGAAGGAGGCGACGATGCGGGTCATGGGGTCCTCGCAAAGGAAAAGTGGGTTCGGCCTTGGTATGGCCGATCCTTGCCGCGGGGGCCAGAGGGGGCGGTTCTGGGGCGGGGACTTGGGCGAGGACTTGGGCCAATTGTCATCGGACCGTCATGTTGCGCAGCAGCGTCCCGCCCTGAAACGCGGCAATCGGAGGGTGATGCACGGGCGCAACGGCCGCCGCCCTGCGCCGGGTGCGACAGTCTGTCGGGGGAACCGGGGCGGCGCCTCGCCCGTTGTTCAGCAAAACGACCTGAGCAGGAGAAGAAACGATGCAATACGAGGTCACTGAAAACTGGACCGCAACGGCTGCCGATCCGATCAAGGTGCGTGCAGGGGATCCGGTCGAACTGGACGGGCGCTCGGACGAGCGTGACGGTCATCGCTGGCTCTGGGCCCGGTCCCGGACAGGCGGCGAAGGCTGGGTGCCCGAGGCGCTGCCGATGCCGGCCCCGGAGGGCTATGTCGCGACCGTGGATTACACGGCACGCGAACTGAGCTGCAAGGCGGGCGAAGTGGTCCGCGCCGTCAGCGAAGGGCATGGCTGGGCATGGTGCGAGAACGCGGATGGTGCAAGCGGCTGGGTGCCGCTGGACCACCTGCGGATGCAGCGCGCAGGGTACCGGGCACACTGAAACGGGCCGAGCCGGGCGGAGGCTGAGATCGGTCGTGCTGAGGCGTGCCGCATAGGAGCGGTGCGCGACCGGCGGTTATGGCGGGGGAGCACCCCGACCAAGCCGAGGCGACCGGGCCCTGATGCCCATGGTCACCCGGTCTATCACAGATCGGATCGGTGTCGGCGCGACGCCTGCCTGCGACATGCAGCACGCAGCGCAGCGACACACGCGGACCACCAGACACGAGAAAGGGCGCCCCGAGGGGCGCCCTTCGTGTTCCGGACGCGAGGTCCTGACCGGAGAGGTCAGACCTTCAGCGACGGGATGATCTGCTTCTTGCGGCTCATGATGCCGGGCAGGACAACGGTGTCGCCCTCGACGGTGGCGCCGAAGCTCTTTTCCGCCACGGTCTTCACCAGATCGTTGGGGACCATCAGGGTGGCTTCTTCGTTCAGGATGTCCACGACGAAGAGCAGTACCTGATCCACGCCGTCTTCCGAAGCGACGGTCAGCATGGTTTCCATCAGGCTGTCCTTGCGGTCCAGCACGATCTTGGGTGCGGTGGTTTCCAGCACGGAGACGCGGAACTTGGTGCCGTCGACGGCGTATTCCTTGCTGTCCATCCGCAGCAGTTCTGCGTCGGAGAAGGCGGAGACGTCGGACTTGGCTTCGAACATCTCGGAGGCATAGGCCGACAGGTCGAGGTTCAGCTCAGCCGCCAGTTTCACGGCCAGGTCCTTGTCCTGGTCGGTCGTGGTGGGGGAGCGGAATTCCAGCGTGTCGGACAGGATGCACGACAGCATCAGGCCCTTGATCTGGTCGGTCATCTTGGCGCGGTTTTCGCCCATCAGGTTGTACATGATGGTCGCGGTGCAGGCGAGCGGCTTGATCGTGATGTCGATCGGGGCCTTGGTCTCGATGCCGCCGGTCAGCTTGTGGTGGTCGATGATCTGGATGATCTCGGCGTCGTTGATCGCGGCGGGCAGTTCGGCGGGGTTGTTGGTGTCCACGATGACAACCTGGTCGTCCGCGGTCACGTCCGAGATGATCTCGGGCTTGTCGCAGTTCCACTTCTCCAGGACGAAGGCGGCTTCGGTGTTGGGTTCACCGAGCAGCTTGGCCTCGGCCGGGGTGCCTTTCACCTCGGAAAGATACCAGGCCCAGATCAGCGGCGAGCCGGTGGAATCGGTGTCGGGGGACTTGTGGCCAAAAACCTTGATCGTCATTGAATGATCCGTCGATTGGTGTGTTGATTTGGCCAGCCTTATAAGCGGCATGTGCAGGGTTGTCACCCTGTTGAGCCGGTCGTCGGCAAAGGAATGCTGCGGCGCAGCGTCTCAGCGGAGTCTTGGCCGAAGGTCAGCCGCGCGGCTTGGCCCGCAGGGTGGGGTCGGCCTGCGTCGGGTCCTCTGGCCAGGGGTGCCTGGGGTAGCGTCCGCGCATGTCCTTGCGCACGTCGGCATAGGAGGAGGCCCAGAACCCGGGGATGTCCATGGTCACCTGCACCGGCCGTCCGGCGGGCGAGAGGAGGGTCACCCGCAGGGGCGTGCCCGCGACCGAGGGATGGGTTGTCTGGCCGAACATCTCCTGCAGGCGCAGGGTGATGCCCGGCGCCTCGCCGGCATAGTCGATGGCGATCTGGCGCCCCAGCGGCGTGGTGAACTTTGCCGGCACCGCCCGGTCGAGCGCCTGCATCTGGTCCCACGTCAGCCGTGCCCGCAGCGCGTCCAGCATGTCGAACCGGCGCCAGCCCTCGGCGTCGCGGACGCCGGTCAGATAGGGCAGCAGCCAGTCCTCGGCGCTCTCCAGCAGCGCGGCGTCGCTCATCTCGGGCAACTCCGGGTCCTCGGCGCGGGCCAGCGTGACCCGCGCGGCAAAGAGACGGGCCGGTTCCGACCACGTCAGCCCCAGATCGCGCACGCCGTCCAGCATCGTGCGGGCCACGGCCTCGGCGGGGGCCTCGCGCCAGATGCGATCCTGCAGGGCGATGGCGCCGAACATCTCGCGCTGGCGGGCCTCGACCCGGCGGTGGCGCCGCGACCAGGCCACGTGGTCGACCCAGGCGATCTGCTCGGTGAAGAGGCCGCGGATCTCGCCCTCGCCGATCTGCACGGCCTGTCGGATCGCGGCCTCGCGCGGGTCGCCGTCGGTGTCCGTCACCACGATCAGCCGGGCCCCGGCCAGCGGATCGCCGGGCTCCAGCTTCACGCCCTTGCCGCCCGAGAGCTGCCAACGCGGGTCATCGCCCGGGCGGCGCAGGCCGATCCGGTCGGGATAGGCCAGGGCCACCTGCTCCGCCAGGCCCAGCCCCCGTGGCCCGGGCGCGGCCCGGGACAGCCGTTTGCCCTCGTCGCGGATGCGGTGCAGGGCGCCCCCGTTCGGCTCGATCCCCCGGTCGCGGGCAAAGCGGCGCGGGTCGGCCAGTGCCTCCGCCCGCAGGGTCAGGTCTACCGAGACCCCGCGGGGCAGCGGGTCGCGATCGGCGATCAGCGCCGCCATCGGCGCGGCGTCCCGTCCGGCCCGGATCAGCATATGCGCGAGGCGCGGATGCAGCGGCAGGGCGGCCATCTCGCGGCCGTGGGCGGTGATCAGGTTCTGCCCGTCGAGCGCGCCCAGCATCCGCAGCAGGGCCTGCGCCTCGGCGAAGGCGCCCTCCGGCGGGGGCGTGAGGAAGGGCAGGTCGCCCGGTGCCGCCCCCCAGAGCGCCAGCTCCAGCGCCAGTCCGGCGAGGTCCGCCGCCTCGATCTCGGCAGGCGGGTAGGGGGCGAGCGCGCCTTCCTCGCCGCGGGACCAGAGACGATAGCAGGTGCCTTCCGCCACGCGGCCCGCGCGGCCTGCCCGCTGGGTCGCCTCGGCGCGGGTGACCCGCTCGGTCACCAGCCGCGCCATGCCCGAACCGGGATCGAAGCGGGACCGCCGCGCGCGGCCCGCGTCCACCACCACGCGGATATCCTCGATCGTCAGCGAGGTTTCGGCGATGGACGTGGCCAGCACGACCTTGCGCCCCTCTTTCACCGGGGCGATGGCGGCTCGCTGCGCGGCAAAGTCCATGGCACCGAAGAGCGGGCGCAGCTGGCACTCCGCCGGAAGGCGGCTCTTCAGTAGCGCCTCGGTGCGCCGGATCTCGCCCTCGCCGGGCAGGAAGACCAGCACGCCGCCCTCGGTCTCGGCGACGGCCTGCGCCACGAGGTCTGCGGTCGCCTCCGGCAGGCGGCTGCGGGGCGGCAGCGCCTTGTCGAGCCATCGGGTCTCCACCGGGAAGGCGCGGCCTTCCGAAGTCACGAGGGGCGCATCCTCCATCAGGGCCGCCACGGGGCCCGCGTCCAGCGTTGCGGACATGGCGACAAGGATCAGGTCCTCGCGCAGCGCCCCCGCAATCTCGAGGCAGAGCGCGAGGCCGAGGTCCGCGTTCAGGCTGCGCTCGTGGAATTCGTCGAAGAGCACGGCGCCCACGCCCGACAGCTCCGGGTCGGACTGGATCATCCGTGTTAGGATGCCCTCGGTCACCACTTCGATCCGCGTGGCCTTGGACACTTTCGCCTCGCCCCGCACCCGGTAGCCGACGGTCTGTCCCGCGCTTTCGCCCAGCGTCTCGGCCATGCGCTCTGCGGCGGCGCGGGCCGCGAGGCGGCGCGGCTCCAGCATCAGGATGCGGCCCTGCGCCAGCCCGGCGTCGAGAAGGGCCAGCGGCACGCGGGTGGTCTTGCCCGCGCCGGGCGGCGCCTGCAGCACGGCGCGGCCGCGGGCGCGCAGCGCGGCGATCAGGTCGGGCAGGGCGGCGTCGATGGGCAGGGACATGGCGCCTTATCCGACATCGGTCCGGTCCGGGCAATGGGGCCCGGCAGCGGGCGCGGCAGGGGGTGGGGGCGGTGCGACGACCCGCCGGGGTGGACTTGCCCGCGCGGGGGCGGCAAGAAGGGGGCCGGGGCGGCGATCCGGAGGGAGAGGCTTTGGACATCGGGCAGATGGCAGAGAAGGTCATCGCGGGCGACCGGCGCGCGTTGAGCCGGGCAATCACGCTGGTGGAAAGCGCACGCAAGGACCACCGCGAAGAGGCCGTGGCCCTGATCGAACGTCTCGCGCAGTCGGGCCGTCAGGCGTTGCGCATCGGGCTCTCCGGCACGCCGGGTGTCGGCAAATCCACCTTCATCGAAAGCTTCGGCATGATGCTGACGGCGCAGGGCCTGCGCGTCGCCGTGCTGGCGGTGGACCCGTCCTCGGCGCGCTCCGGCGGCTCGATCCTCGGCGACAAGACCCGGATGGAACGGCTCTCGCGCGATCCGAACGCCTTCATCCGCCCCTCGCCCAGCCAGACCCAGCTCGGCGGCGTGGCCCGCCGCAGCCGCGAGGCCGTGGCGATCTGCGAGGCGGCGGGTTTCGACGTGGTGCTGATCGAGACGGTGGGCGTCGGCCAGTCCGAAACCGTGGTGGCCGAGATGGCCGACCTCTTCATCCTGCTGTTGGCGCCCGCGGGCGGGGACGAACTGCAGGGCGTCAAGCGCGGGATCATGGAGATGGCCGACATCATCCTCGTGAACAAGGCCGACGGCGATCTCAAACCCGTCGCCACCCGCACCTGCTCGGACTACGCGGGCGCGCTGCGCCTGCTGCGAAAGCGTCCGCAGGACCCGCAGGGCTATCCCAAGGCGATGATGGTCTCCGCGATGGAGGAAACCGGCCTCCAGACCGCCTGGGAGGAGATGCAGGCCCTTACCGCATGGCGCCGCGAAAACGGCCATTTCGACGGGATGCGTGCGGCGCAGGCGCGCTATTGGTTCCGCGAGGACGTGCGCAACGCGCTGCTCTCGCAGCTCGACACGCCCGAGGCCCGCAGCCGGATGGCCGATCTCGCCGGGCAGGTCGGCACCGGCGGTCTCACCCCTGCGCGCGGGGCAGAGGAAATGCTGCGCTGGCTGCGCCGGACGTGACGCGCTCCATTTTCTTGCCCCAAATATCCTCGGGGGGTGGCCCCGCAGGGGCCGGGGGGCAGACAGCCCCCCGTGCGCGTTCAAGGCACGCCCGAACAACGAGCATTCAAACCCCGGCCAAGGCGGGATAGTTTGACCGACATGGATTCGGCACTCGACTGGCACACGGCAAGGGCCCTGCTGGAATGGCAGGTGGAACTCGGCGCGACCGAGGCGATCCTCGATGCGCCGGTGAACCGTTTCGACCTGCCCAAGGCCGAGCCCGCCGCCGTCACCCCCAAGACGAAGGATGGCCGCCCCGTCGCGCCGCCGCCCCCCGTCGACCGGGCCGAGCCCGACGCGGTGGAGATCGCGCGCCATGCGGCCCAGCAGTGCGGCAGCCTCGAGGCGCTGCAGGCGGCGCTGGCCGCCTACGAACATTGCGCGCTCAAGCAGGGGGCCAAGTCGCTGGTCTTCTGTGACGGCCACCCGGGCGCGAAACTGATGATCATCGGAGAAGCCCCGGGCCGCGACGAGGACCGCGAGGGCAAGCCCTTCGTGGGCCGCGCGGGCCAGTTGCTGGACCGGATGCTGGGCGCGATCGGGATGGACCGTCGCTCCGACGATCCGGCCAAGGCGGTCTATATCACCAACGTAATGCCCTGGCGCCCGCCGCAGAACCGCGATCCCGAGCCGAAGGAGATCGCGATGATGCTGCCCTTCCTCCAGCGCCACGTGGCGCTGGTGAAGCCGGACGTGCTGATCCTGATGGGCAATACCTCCTGCCAGGCCGGGCTGGGGCAGCGCGGCATCCTCAAGCTGCGCGGCCACTGGGCCGAGGCCTTCGGCCGCCCTGCCATGCCCATGACCCACCCGGCCTACCTGCTGCGCCAGCCGCTGGCCAAGCGCGAGGCCTGGGCCGACCTGCTGGCGATCCGCGCCCGGCTGAACGGCGCCTAGACCCGGCGCCCCGAACCTGCGTACGCACCCGCGCCCGCCCCGCGCCGTCGGGGCCCGCCAGAGACGACACTGACAGACGACCTGCTCAAGGAGTGGCCCATGGCCGAGGACAAGCCCTTCATCCCCGTCCGCATCGCGGTTCTCACCGTGTCCGACACCCGCTCGCTGGCCGAGGACCGCTCGGGCGACACGCTGGTGGCCCGGATCGAGGCGGCGGGCCATCACCTCGCCGCCCGGACGATCCTGCGCGACGACCGCGCCGCCATCGCCGATCAGCTGCGCGCATGGATCGCCGACAAGGAGATCGACGTGATCCTTTCCACCGGCGGCACGGGCCTGACCGGCCGCGATGTCACCGTCGAGGCGCACCGCGACGTCTACGAGAAGGAGATCGAGGCCTTCGCGACGGTCTTCACCATCGTCTCGATGAAGAAGATCGGCACCTCTGCCGTGCAGAGCCGGGCCACCGGCGGCGTGGCGGGCGGCACCTATCTCTTTGCGCTGCCCGGCAGCACCGGGGCCTGCAAGGATGCCTGGGACGAGATCCTCGTCCATCAGTTCGACTACCGGCACAAGCCCTGCAACTTCGTCGAGATCTTTCCCCGTCTGGACGAACACCTGCGACGGAAATGACAGGGGCCTGCGTAGGACCCTATACTTAAGATCGTAACGGGAACGTGGCTTGGCGAAAGCGACGTTGCCCTGTTGACTCATCCTGCCGGGCGTTCCGGCCGTAAGCCATTTGAAGACCTGACCGAGGTGCCATGCGTTTCCTGCGCCAGAGCTTGACCGGATTGTTCCTCCTCGCCCTCACTTTGGCGGGGCTGCTCTATGCCGGTGTCCTCGTGAAGGACGCGGTGCAGGACCGGATGAGCCAGGAACCCCGCATCCCGCAGGCGCGGGAACGGATCTTCACCGTCAACGTGGTGCCCGCGCAGGGCGAACGCATCGCCCCGGTGATGGAGGCCTATGGCGCCATCGCCAGCCGGCGCGAGCTTCAGATCCGCGCCGCCGCTGCCGGGCGACTGGTGGAACTGTCCGAGGCCTTCGAGGATGGCGCGGCGGTGACCGCCGGCGAGGTGCTGGCCCGGCTCGACCCGGCCCCGGCGCAGGCCGCGCTCGACCGTGCCGATGCGGACCTGATGGATGCCGAGGCCGAGCGTCGCGACGCCGAGCGCGCGCTGGAGATCGCCCGCGATACGCTCACCGCCGCCGAGGAACAGGCCGAGCTGCGCGCCGCGGCCTTCCGCCGTCAGAGTGACCTGCGCGACCGCGGCGTCGGCTCTGCCGCGCTGGTGGAGGAGGCCGAACTGGCCGCCTCCTCGGCCCGGCAGTCGGTGCTCTCGTCCCGCTCGGCGCTGGCGCAGGCCGAGGCGCGTGTGGATCAGGCGGATACCTCCCTTGCCCGGGCGCGGCTCACCCGCGCCGATCTGGCCCGCGATCTCGAGGACCTGACAATCACCGCGCCCTTCAACGGCACGCTCAGCGAAGTGGCGGGCGTCGAGGGTGGCCTCGTCTCGGCCAACGAACAGCTGGCGCTGCTGGTGGATGGCGACGCGCTGGAGGTCGCCTTCCGGGTCTCGACCCCGCAATACGCGCTGCTTCTGGATGGAAACGGAGATCTGCGCGACCTGCCGGTGACCGTGACGCTGGATGTCTATGGCGTAGCGCTTCAGGCGACGGGGCGGATCAGCCGCGACAGCGCGGCGGTGACCACCGGCCAGTCGGGACGCCAGCTCTATGCCCGGCTCGATCAGGCGCGCGGCCTCAAGCCCGGCGATTTCGTGACCGTCGCCATCGAAGAGCCGCCGCTCGACAACGTGGTGCGTCTGCCCGCCACGGCGATGAATGCCGCGGGTCAGGTGCTGGTCGTGGGCGCGGACGAGCGGCTGGAGCCGGTCATGGTCGAACTGGTGCGCCAGCAGGGCGACGATATCCTCGTGCGCGGCGACGGGCTGGAAGGCCGTGCCGTCGTGGCCGAACGCACGCCGCTTCTGGGCGCGGGCATACGGGTGCGCCCGGTCTATCCGGCGGGGCAGGAGCCCCGGCAGGAGGCCGCCGTGGACGATGCCGAGCTGATCGAACTGACCGACGACCGCCGTGCCCGGCTGATCCAGCTGATCGAGGCCAACCCCCGGATGCCGGAGGACGTGAAGGCCCGCATCCTCGGGCAGCTGAACCAGCAACGTGTGCCCGCCAAGGTGGTGGCCCGCATCGAAGACCGGATGGGAGGCTGACCCATGGCCCACCGGGAGGAGCGCGATCTGGGCGAGGCGAAGGGCATCCTGTCCTATTTCACCCGCCACCGCACCGCTGCCAACCTGCTGCTGGTGGTGCTTCTGGCCCTTGGCGTCGCCGCCGTACCCCGGATGCGGGCGCAGTTCTTCCCCGACGTGGTGATCGACGACATCGACGTCTCGGTCAGCTGGGACGGGGCCGGGGCGGAGGACGTGGATGCCGCCATCGTCCAGCTGCTGGAGCCCGCCCTGCTGGCGGTGGAGGGCGTCTCGGCAACCTCTTCGATGTCGCGCGAAGGCTCGGCCCGGGTGACGGTGGAGTTCGAACCGGACTGGGACATGGCCCGCGCCGTCAACGACGTGCAGACCGCCGTGGACGCCGTGACCAACCTGCCGGAGGAGGCCGACGATCCGGAAGTCAGCCGCGGCGGCTGGCGCGACCGGGTCACCGACGTGGTGATCACCGGGCCCGTCGGCGCCGAACAGCTGGGCAATTTCGCCGATGAATTCGTCACCCGCCTCTTTGCCGAGGGGGTGACCCGCACCACGATCCGGGGCGTCGCCGCGCCCAACACGGTGATCGAGGTGCCCTCGATCAACCTGATCGCCCATGACGTCACCATGCGCGAGATCGCGGATGCCATCGGGGCCGAGGTGGACGCCGATCCCGCGGGCGATGTCACCGGGGCCAATGCCCGCGTCCGCACCGGGATCGAGAAACGTTCTGCCGATCAGATCGCGGGCATCGTCCTGCGGACGAACGAGGACAATTCGAACTTGACCGTGGGCGACGTGGCCACGATCCGGGTGGAGGGCTCAAGCTACAAGCGCTCCTACTACGTGGGCGACAACCCGGCGATCTCGATCCGGGTGGACCGCTCCGAGAAGGGCGATGCGATCAAGATCCAGCATCAGGTGGAGGAGGTCGCCGCCGAGATGCAGCCGACCCTGCCCGAAGGCACCTCCATCGACCTGATCCGCACCCGGGCGGAATCGATTACCGCGCGGCTCGATATCCTCGTGGACAACGGGCTGATGGGGCTGGTGCTGGTGGTGGCGCTGCTCTTCCTCTTCCTCAACGCGCGCACGGCGGTCTGGGTCGCGGCGGGCATCCCGGTGTCGATGTTGACGGCCATCGCGCTGATGTATGTCTCGGGCCTGACGATCAACATGATCTCGCTCTTCGCGCTGATCATCACCATGGGCATCGTGGTGGATGACGCCATCGTGGTGGGCGAACATGCGGATGCCCGTCTGCGCCGCTATGGCGAGGGCCCGATCCGCGCCGCCGAAACCGCCGCCCGCCGCATGGCGATGCCGGTCTTCTCGGCCACGCTGACCACGGTGATCGCCTTCTTCGGGCTGACGGTGATCGGCGGGCACTTCGGCTCGATGATCAGCGACATTCCCTTCACGGTGATCGTGGTGCTGCTGGCCTCGCTGGTGGAATGTTTCCTGATCCTGCCCAACCACATGTCCCACGCCCTTGCCCATGCGGGCGAACGGCACTGGTACGATGCGCCCTCGCGCTTCGTGAACCGGGGCTTCGACTGGATGAGCCTGCGGCTCTTCCGCCCGCTGATGGCCGGGGTGATCTGGGCGCGCTACCCGGTGCTGGCCCTCGTGATCGCGATCTTTGCCTCGCAGGTGGCGGTCTTCATCCGGGGCGACGTGCCATGGCGCTTCTTCAACTCGCCGGAGCAGGGCTCGATCTCGGGCAATTTCGCCATGGTCGAGGGCGCCTCGCGCGAGGACACCTTTGCCATGATGCGCGAGATGCAGCGCGCCACCAACGCCGTCGCCAAGCGCTACGAGGAGAAATACGGCCGCAACCCGGTGGACTATGTCCTGACCGAGGTCGGCGGCAGCACCGGGCGTGGCCTCACGGGGACGGAGAACAAGGACAGCGAGTTGCTCGGCTCCATCGCGATCGAGCTGATCGACGCAGACCTGCGGCCCTATTCCAGCTTCGCCTTCCTCGGCGATATCCAGGAAGAGGTGCAGCAGACCCCGCAGGCCGAGGTCGTGTCCTTCCGCGGCATGCGCTCCGGCCCCGGGGGCGATGCGCTGGACGTGCAGTTCTACGGCGCCAATGCCGAGACGCTGAAGGGCGCCTCCGAGGCGCTGAAACAGGCGCTGCTGCCTTACCCGGAAGTCTCGGCGGTGGAGGACAACCTCTCCTACGACAAGGAAGAGCTGATCCTCGAGCTGACGCCGCAGGGGCAGGTGCTGGGCTTCACCACCGCCGATCTGGGTACCGTCCTGCGCCACCGGCTGAACGGGATCGAGGCGGCGACCTATCCCGACGGGCCGCGCAGCGCGACGATCCGCGTGGAACTGCCCGAGGATGAGCTGACCGCCGACTTCCTGACCCGCATCCAGCTGCGCACCGCCTCGGGCGCCTATGTCCCGCTGGCAGATATCGTGCGGGTCGAGCGGCGGTCCGGCTTCTCCACCGTGCGGCGCGAGAACGGGCTGAGGGTGCTGTCGGTCAACGGCGACATCTCCGAGGACGACCCGGCCCGCGCGACCGAGATTTCCCGTGCGCTGGAACAGGAGATCCTGCCCGATGTCGCCTCGCGCTTCCAGGTGGACTGGCGCATGGCGGGGCTGAGCGAGCAGGAGGACGAATTCCTCGGCGATGCCTTCACCGGGCTGGTGATGGTGCTGACGGGGATCTACCTGACGCTGGCCTGGGTCTTCTCCAGCTGGACGCGGCCGCTGGTGGTGATGGCGATCATTCCCTTCGGGCTGGTCGGCACGATCTACGGCCATGCTCTGTGGGATGTGCCCATGTCGATGTTCACCGTCGTGGGCCTCCTGGGGATGACCGGGATCATCATCAACGATTCCATCGTGCTGGTGACGACGATCGACGAATACGCCGAGAAGCGCGGCCTCTTCCCCGCGATCATCGAGGGGACGGCGGACCGGCTGCGGCCTGTCCTGCTGACCACGCTGACCACGGTGCTGGGCCTTGCGCCGCTGCTCTACGAAAGCTCCTCGCAGGCACAGTTCTTGCGGCCCACGGTGATCACGCTGGTCTACGGCCTCGGCTTCGGCATGGTGCTGGTGCTGCTGGTGGTGCCCGCGCTGATGGCGATGCAGCACGATTTCCGGCGCCAGATGACGGCGCTGCGCCGGGCGCTGCGCGGCAGCGGGCGGGCCAGTGGCCACCCCGCGCGGGCGATGCAGAGGCTGCTGGCGGCGGGCGTCCTGCTGGTGCTGGGCTGGCTGGGGGCGACCATGGGCTGGGTCGCTGTCACCGGCGCGCTGCCCACGTGGCTGGCAGTGCTGCTTCCGCGGGCGGGCGCCGCGCCGATGCTGGCGGCCATGGCGGTTTTCGTCGCAGGCGCGCTGGCGCTGTCGATCCTGCTCTTCGGGCTGGGGGCCGGGGGCGTGGCCCTGCGGCGCCGTGGCCACGCCTGATGAGCGCGGGGCCGTGCGGCGCTGTCCGGTTTCTTCGAAGAAACCGGTCCGGAAAATTCGAATTTTCCGGTCAGGGCCGCAGGCGGCACGATCATTCAGGCGTTTCGGAAGGGCTCAGCCCGCGCAGCCGCGGATATCGACCGCGTGGTCCTTGCCCAGCACGGTAATGCGCAGCTGCGACCGGTCCAGCGCAAAAGGCTTGCCGGAGTTGTGGATCAACTCGGTTTCGGCCACCAGCTTGCGGCCCGATCGCGTGGTCTGCGCCGGGGCCACCCAGACGCTGGGGTTCGGGGTCTCGATCACGGCGACCTCATGCCCGCCGGTGGAGGGCATCTCGATCTCGGCGGTCAGCTTGATCCCGTCCTCGCCCGGTGCGATCCGGCAGCTGACGCGGCCGACCTGCGCCTCGCGGGCGGTATAGGGCTGATCGGCGAGCGCCGCCGCAAGGGCCGCGCTGCGCACGCCTGCGCCCTCGACAGCCCCGTCGAGGTCCAGCGTCGTCAGCATGCAGGTCTCCTGGCAGACGCCCAGTTCGACCTCGCCCTCCAGCCGCACGGGGGCGGCGTCATCGCGGGGATAGATCCGCAGCGGCAGGATCACGCGATCCTTGTAGCCGATGGTCTGGTAGCCGCCGCTGTCGAAGATCGAGGGCGTGGGCCACATCACCTCGACCCGGTCGAGGTTGCGGGACCCGCGCCAGTCGAAGCTGGGCGGCACGCCCGCATCGCCCGGAGCGCGCCAGTAGGTCTTCCAGCCGGGGGCGAGGTCCAGTTCCAGTCCGGCCATGTGGCTGCCGTCTGGCAGGCGCCAGCCCTCGACCAGCCGTGCCGAAATGGTCGTGCCGAAGGTCGCCGGGCTCTCCGCGAGGGAGGCGACGGGCATCAGCGCCGCGCAGGCACTGCCCAGAAGCGCCATCAGGCGGCTCCGGCGGAAGGGATGGACTGTCTCGCTCATGCCCAAATCGATGCGCCATTCCTCAGCTTCGGACAACTCACATTCAGGCGAGAGCACTGTCATATTCCAAAGCGGCTTGTCAGTGACGCCTTTTGGCATCATGCTGATACGTATTGGAACAGGCATTAGGCGAACGGCAGGCAAATCTTGGCAGATATCTCCAATTTGACAGGGCAACTTCTGATTGCCATGCCTGGGTTGAGGGATGAACGTTTCGAACGTGGTGTGATCCTGCTGTGCGCACACTCCGGCGATGGCGCGATGGGGCTCATGGTGAACCATCCCTCCCGCGATGTGCGTCTCTCGGACATGCTGGAACAGCTCAACATCGACAAGCCGGGGCTGGAGGATGACCTGATTGTCTATGCCGGCGGCCCGGTCGAGCCGGAGCGCGGCTTCGTCTTGCATTCGGCCGATTATTCCTCTGTGCTTTCAACGATCAACGTGCGTTCGGGCATCTGCCTGACGGCCACGCGCGACATCCTCGAAGACGTCGCTGGCGGCAATGGCCCGCTCGAGACGATGGTCGCGCTGGGCTATTGCGGCTGGGGGCCGGGGCAGCTCGAACGGGAGCTGTCGGAGAACGGCTGGCTGCTGGGCGAAGCGAGCGCGGAACTGGTCTTCCACGCGCCGGACGAGCGCAAGTGGGATCTGTCGATGCAGGCGCAGGGAATCTCGCCGCTCAACCTTTCCGGGCAGGCTGGCCACGCCTGACGTGACTTGGCGTCATGTTGCCCTTACGGAGCATAGGATGTCGATTCGGGGGTATCCCTCGGTGCGGCGGCGCGGCGCAGCCGGTCATTGATCGCCCGGCCCAGCCCACGATCCGGCACCGGGGCCACGGCGATTCGCTCGGCCCCGGAGCGGTCCAGTTCATGCAGGCAGTGGAAAAGCCGCGCGGCGGCTTCCACCATGTCGCCCGAGGCCGAGAGGGTCATCGCGCCCTCGGCGCCTGCGGGCAGGGGGCCGAAGCCGAGGTAGGTCTCGCCCGGTTCGGGCGCGACGGCCTCCAGCCGGACCCGTCCCTTCGGCGCGTAATGCGAGGTCATCTGGCCGGGTGCGGTGATCCCTGCCGCCGCTTCGGGGGGCAGAGGCATTTCGCCCAGCATTTCGGCGAGGGCTTCGGCAGGCAGGCCGCCGGGACGCAGCAGGCGGGGACTGTCCCCGTTCAGGCCGAGGATCGTGGATTCGACGCCCACGGCACAGGGCCCGCCATCCAGCACCGCCTCGATCCGGCCGTCGAGGGATTCCATCACATGGGCGGGCTCCGTCGGGCTGACTCGGCCCGAGGGGTTGGCCGAGGGCGCGGCCAGCGGGCCGCCGAAGCGTAGCAGCAGGTCGCGCGCCAGCGGATGCGCCGGCACCCGCAGCGCCACGCTGTCGAGGCCCGCGGTGACCAGCGGCGAGAGCCCGGCGTTTTCGGCCAGCGGCAGGACCAGCGTCAGCGGGCCGGGCCAGAAGGCCTGCGCCACGGCCTCGGCCCGGTCATCCCATGTCACCAGACGGCGCGCGGTGGCCACGTCCGGCAGGTGCACGATCAGCGGGTTGAAGCGCGGCCGGCCCTTGGCCTCGAAGATCCGCGCCACGGCCACGTCCGAGCGCGCATCGGCGGCCAGCCCATAGACCGTCTCGGTCGGCATCGCGACGAGGCCCCCGGCCCGCAGGATGGCGGCGGCGCCGTCCTTTCCGGTGTCGTCGGCGGGCAGGAGACGGGTCTGGTACATTGCGCGGGGCACCTCGGGCCGGGGTCAGGGATGGGGGGCCGGTCTCACCGGCCTTCGGACGCCACGTCGAGAAGCGACGCTATGACGCTGCGTTCCAGTTGATGACAGGGGGCGCGCTCATACGATACGTCCCACCCAGTTGTTACAGGCGCTCAGCCGCTATGCCAAGGTGCCGAAGGGGAGGACACAAGCCATGCCGTATCAATCGCCCGTGCGCGACTTCACGTTCCTGTTCGACAAGGTCGTCGGCCTCGATCAGGTTTCCGCAACCGAGATGTTCGCGGAAGCGACCGCCGAAACCGTCGAGGCGATCCTGACGGAAGCGGCCCGCCTGAACGACGATATCCTCGCCCCGCTGCGCCGGAATGGCGATCTGCATCCTGCCGTGCTGGAGAACGGCGTGGTGCGGACCTCGCCCGGGTTCAAGGACGGCTACAAGGCGATTGCCGAGGGCGGCTGGGTTGGCATTTCCGCGCCTGAGGAGTTCGGCGGCATGGGTTTGCCGCTGGCGATCAGCACCGCCTTCAACGACATGATCAGCGGCGCCTGCCTGTCGCTGGGTCTGAACCCGCTGCTGACGCAGGGCCAGATCGAGGCGCTGGAACATCACGCCAGCGACGAGATGAAGGCGCTTTACCTGCCCAAGCTGATCAGTGGCGAATGGACCGGCACCATGAACCTGACCGAGCCGCAGGCCGGGTCGGACGTGGGCGCGCTGCGCTCCAAGGCAGAGCCGCTGGGGGATGGCACCTATGCCGTCTCGGGGCAGAAGATCTTCATCTCCTGGGGCGATCACGACCTTGGCGGCAACGTCTGCCACCTCGTGCTGGCGCGGCTGCCTGACGGCGCGCCGGGCACCCGTGGCATCAGCCTCTTCATGGTGCCCAAGTACCTGCCCAAGGAAGACGGCTCGCTGGGCGCGGCAAATTCGCTGCGCGTCGTCTCGCTGGAGCACAAGATGGGCCTGCATGGCTCGCCGACCGCGGTGATGGAATTCGACGGTGCCAAGGGCTGGCTGGTGGGCGCACCCCACAAGGGCATGGCCGCGATGTTCACCATGATGAACAATGCCCGCCTTGGCGTGGGCGTGCAGGGCATCGGCTCGGCCGAGGGGGCCTATCAGGCGGCGCTGGAATATGCGCTGGACCGCAAGCAGGGCAAGACGCCGGTCGAGGGGCCGGGCGGGATCATCGACCACGCCGACGTGCGCCGGATGCTGCTCACCATGAAGGCCGAGATCTTCGCCTCCCGCGCGATCGCGCTTGCCTGCGCCGTGGCGCTGGACATGGGCCGGGCCACCGGCGAGGCCGACTGGAACGCCCGCGCGGCCTTCCTGACGCCGATCGCCAAGGCCTTTGGCACCGATGTCGGCTGCCGGGTGTCCGACATGGGCGTGCAGGTACACGGCGGCATGGGCTTCATCGAAGAGACCGGCGCGGCTCAGTTCTTCCGCGACGTGCGCGTCACCGCGATTTACGAGGGCACCAACGGCATTCAGGCGATGGACCTCGTGGGCCGCAAGATGATGGACGGCGGCGAGCAGGCCTATGGCCTCCTTGAGGAAATCCAGTCCCTTGCGGAAAGCGCCCGCACCAGCCACGCCGCCCTGGCCGAGCCGGTCTGGCAGGCGGCGGAAACCCTGCGCGAGGCCACCGAATGGATGGTGGGCCAAGAGATGAACGACCGCTTCGCAGGCTCCGTGCCCTATCTTGGGGCTTTCGCCCGCGTGCTGGGGGGCTATTATCACCTCAAGGCCGCCATCGCCGAAGAGGGCGAGGCGGGCCCCCGGCACAAGCTGGCGCAGTTCTACGTGGACCGCCTGCTGCCGGAACACAGCGCATTGGCCACCCACGCGATGGCCGGGGCCGAAGGGCTCTATGCACTCAGCATCGAGGAGCTGACCGGCACATGATGGATGGCGCAGCGGGCATGATCCGCACACCCTGGGACACTCCCCCGGAACCGGGCGAGGCGATCGAGGTGGCGGAGGGCGTGCTCTGGCTGCGGCTCCCCCTTCCGATGGCGCTGGACCATGTGAATGTCTATGCGCTGGACGAAGGCGATGGCTGGACGATCATCGACACCGGCATCTGGAACAAGCGCTGCCTTGCTGCGTTGCAGGCGGCGCTTGACGGCCCGCTGGCGGGCAAGCCCGTGCGGCAGGTGGTGCTGACCCACCACCACCCCGATCACGCGGGCCTTGCCGGCTGGCTGATGGAGACGCAGGGCGCCTCGCTGGCCGCCACCCGGACCAGCTGGCTCACCACGCGGATGCTGCAACTCGACGAGGAGACGGAAGCCTCTGCCGCCTCCGTGGCCTACTGGACGGCGGCGGGTCTCAGCCCCGAGATGCTGGCCCGCAAGCGGTCCGAGCGACCCTTCAACTTCAAGGACATGGTCTGGCCCATCCCCACCGGCTACACTCGGCTGAAGGACGGGCAGCGCTGGCGAATGGGCGGGCGCGACTGGATCATCCGCACCGGCGATGGCCACGCGCCGGAACACGCGACCTTCTGGAGCCTCGACGACAATCTCGTCATCGGCGGCGACCAGCTGCTGCCCTCGATCAGCGCGAACATCGGCGTCAATGCCTCGGAGCCCGAGGCCAACCCGCTGGCCGAATGGCTCGACAGCTGCGCCCGCTTTGCCGATCACGCCCGCGAAGACCAGCTGATCCTCGGCGGGCACAAGCTGCCCTTCACCGGCCTGCCCCTGCGCCTGCGCCAGATGTCCGAGAACCATTACGGGGCGCTCGCCCGGCTGCGCGATCATCTCGCCACGCCGCGTGTCGCGGTGGAGTGTTTCCCGCCGCTCTTCAAGCGCGCCATCGATGAACGTGTTTTCGGCCTCGCATTGGTGGAAACCGTGGCACACCTGAACTACCTCCTCGAGGACGGACAGGCGACACGGCGCAAACGGGAGGACGGGGCGTGGCTATGGGAGAGGACATAAGGACGGTGGCCGAAGCGGCGGAGGAGCATTGCCCGCGCCGCCACGAGGCCCATGCCGACCCGTCCCTCGCCCCCACGGTGGAACTGCCCGCGCAGGTCACCACCAAGCCGCAGCGCGCCAAGAGCCCGGCGGAATGGGCCTATGAACGGCTGATCCTCTATATCCAGAACTTCGAGTCCACGCTCGACGCCGAACACGAGGTCGCCATGGGCTTTGCCGGCTCCGACGCGGGCGTGCTGCGGATCGAGGGCATGGGGTTCTTCGAGCCCGACATCGTCACCTTCTACGGCTCCGATGCGGGCGGGGCGAAGACCCAGCTGATCCAGCACGTGAGCCAGCTCTCCGTGATCCTGCGCGCCATGCCCAAGGCCCAGCCCGCCGTGGCGCCCCGGCGCATCGGCTTCCGCCTTGCCGCGGATCTGGAACAGGAGGCGGAAAAGGACGCGCCCGCAGTGTCGCAGGGCGGACAGGACTGATGACAGCTCTTCTGATTTCGGCTAACAAATTCGGGATTTGGCGTCTCGTCGACGCGCATCAGGGACCCGGTCACCGACCGGACAGGAGAGGAAGCGACCATGGCAGAACACAAGCACGGAACGATGAACATCGAACCGCAGGAAAAGACCTTCGACGGGTTCATCACCACGACCAAGGTGGTTGTGGGTATCGTCTTTGTCGTCCTGCTGATCATGGCTGTCTTCAACAGCTGATCCCCTCCTCTTCATCGCGTGGGGCCATCGGGCCCCGAAACGGAACGGCTCGTGGAGGAGGCGGGCCCCAACGGGAGACGACCCCCGCATGATTCGCCTTCTTCTGGTTCTCGCGGCCGTTCTCGGTCTCGCGGCCTGCGCCAACAATCCGACCTCTGCGCCCACGGCCGAGGTGACCCGTGCAGCCTATTCGATGCCCGGCCAGCCCGAGCTGAAGCTGATCACGATGATCTCGAACCGCACCGGCAAGGGCGGCCACACCGCGCTGCTGATCAATGCCTCGCAGCGGGTGATCTTCGACCCGGCAGGGTCCTTCCACCATCCCCAGACGCCGCGGTCGGGTGACGTGCTCTACGGTATCTCTCCGGCCTTCGAGGACGGCTACCTGCGGATGCACGCCCGGCCCGAGTATCACGCCGTGGTGCAGACGATCACCGTCTCGCCCGAGGTGGCGGAGAAGGCGCTGCAACTGGCGCAGGCCAATGGCCCGGCGCCCGGCGCCTATTGCGCGAACCACACCGCGCGGCTGCTGCGGCAGCTGCCGGGCTTTGAAAACGTGGATCAGACCTTCTATCCGCGTCTGCTGGCGATCAGCTTCTCCAAGCTGCCCGGCGTGCGCACGAACACCCTCTACGAGGAGTTCATCCCGGTCGCGGGGGCCGATAACGACTTCATGCCGAAACAGCGGATGGCGGCGCTTCAGTAAAGCAGCGTCAGCATCGCGGCGAGCGTCAGGGCGCCTGCCGCGATGGCCGCGAAGGTGTGCTTGGTCAGGACGCCGACCGCGATCGTGACGATGGCTGCGGTCAGCCGCGCGGGCTCCACCTCGCCGCCGTTGGCCGCGGGCCAGAGCACCAGCGGCGCCACCAGTGCCGGCAGCACCGCCACGGCGGTATAGCGCAGGTGGCGCAGCACCCACTCCGGCAGGGCCCGGTCCCCGATCACGCCTAGGAAGACGAACCGCAGGAAGAAACTGCCGATCCCCAGCAGGATCACGACGGTCCAAAGCTCGGTGCGGTCGATCATTTCGCGCCTCCGGTCATCATTTCCACCCGTGCACCGGCCATCATGCCCGCGATGGCGGCCACCATCAGGCCGAGGTTGTAGGGCATCCACGTCAGCACCAGCGACAGCGTGATCGCCACCAGCGCCGCGGCGAGGTGGGCCCGGGTCTTCAGCATCGGCGCCACCATCGCAAGGAAGGTGATCGGCAGCGCGAAGTCGAGCGCGAATTCGGGCGGGATCTGGTTGCCCACGAGGGCGCCGACAATGGTCAGCAGGTACCAGAACGGGCAGATCGCCGTCACGGTCCCGAGGAAATACCCCATCTTCTGGGGCGTCTCCCAGTCCGGGTGCTTGGGATAGGTCGACATGGCAAGCGCATAGGACTGGTCCACCGTCAGGTAGGCCGCCAGCGCCCGCTGCCACAGCGGCGCCGCGCCGAGGTGCGGCGTGAGCGAGGCGGAATACATCGCCATGCGCAGGTTCACCGCGAGGGCCGAGGCCAGCGCCACGAAGGTCGGCGCGTGGTCGGCCAGCAGGCCGATAGCCGTGAACTGGGCCGCGCCCGCGATCACCGCCAGCGAGACAGCGGTTGCCTCCAGCGCGTTGAGCCCCGCGTCCGCGGCCACCACGCCAAAGAGCAGGGCGAAGGGCCCGACCACGAGGACGAAGGGGGCGCCGTCGCGCAGACCCAGCCAGAAGGCGGATTTCGAGATGGTGGACATCGCAGGGAGACCTTGGGACAGAACTGCTGACCCGCCTACCTGCCGCCACGCCACGATGCAATCGCGCTCAGGCGCGGCGAACCGGGCCGTTCTGTGCAGCGTTGCGAAGACTGCCCGCGCGGGGCCCCCTCACGGGGCGTCTGCATCCACTGTTCGGAAATATCCTCGGGGGGAGGGCCCGCAGGGACCGGGGGGCAGACAGCCCCCCTTTCCGCGTGGGTCCGAAGCGCCCGGTCTCGGGTCAGCGCAGGCCGGTCTCTTCCAGCATGCCGCGGCGCTTGGCCTCGTAGTAGTAGCCGCTGGCATACCATTTGACGGCAGTGTCGTAGGAGCCGTCGGCCAGCAGCCAGGCGCCCCGGAGGTATTTCACCGCGTACTTGAGGTTGGTTTCGGCATCGAGCAGGTCGCTCGGCTTGCCCGCGAAGCCCATCGAGCGGGCCGTGGCGGGGAGGATCTGCAGCAGGCCGTAGTAAGGGCCGTTGCGAGCCTCGGGGCGGTGGGTGCTCTCGCGCACGACCAGCCGCTGCACCAATGGCACCGGCACCTCGTAGGTGTCGGCGTACTTCACGATCAACTGGCGAAGTTCAGGCGTCTCATTGGGATAGAGCGGAGTCGCAAGGGCGCGGGTCACCTCGGGCGTCTCGTCGGGCGTGTGGCCACAGGCCACCAGCGGCAGGGACAGAGCAAGCGCGAGGCAAATCGTCTTCACGTGTCTGGTCATGGGATGCTCCGGCGCGGGATGCGCCACTCATCTCTCATTTACCTTATTTTGCTGGGCCGACAAAGCACGCTGCGCTGCGGCAATCTGACCGCAGGCGGAGCTTTGCCGAAGCGCCGGGCGCCGTCAGTCGAAGATGCCCGCGACCCGTCCCAGCAACATGAAGGCCCGCGCGGTGCGGGTTTCGGCCAAGTCGTTGATTTCCGTATCGGACGCAGTCTGTTCGAGTTCCGCGAACATCCGGTCGAAGTGGCGCAGGAAGTGATGCGCCGCATCGCGGAAGATCGGGTCCTGCTTCATCCGGCCGGCGGCCAATGCCAGCGAAGACCGGTCGCGCACGCCGCCAAGGGCCGCAACGACCCGCCCGCGTTCGCCCTTGGCGAAGCGGCGCCAGATCTCGGGCCGGGCCAGATCGGGGCGCAGGTCGTCCATGTAGATGCCATCCTGGCTCATCAGGGTGAGGACATCCTGCGCGGCCTGGATCAACTGTGCCGCCTGCCGGTCCTTCAGCGCCTTGCGCAGGGCGGCAAAGCCTTCCTCGTCCTCGGCGGTCTCGGGGAAGTTCAGCGCCCGGATGAAGGTGCTCCGGTCGAGAGGCGGGGCCATGTCCTCGGGCCGCGTGCCAAGGGGCAGCCCGGGCTGGTCGTCCGCCGGGGCGGGCGGGGCTGCGGCGGCGGCCTCGGGGCGAATGCCGTTCTGGTGCCGGATCGTTGTGAAGGTGGCGATGGCCGTCTCGGTCTTGCGCTGCGCGGCCGCGATCTGGTCCAGCTTGCGGGAAATCGAGTCCTCGCTCGACCCGCGGCGGCCCTGGTTCTGGGCGACATAGGCCTGCCGGATACCGTCGATGGCGGCGCGCAGACGGGCGCTTTCCTCGCGCATGACGCGGGCCGACCGCGAGGCGGCGGCAGCCACCCAGATCATCGCGACGGGCAGGAAGATCGCCAGCATGGTCAGCACGAATCGCAGCGTATCCGGGGCCATGCCGTCGGGGCCGGGCGTCAGCGTCATGAAGAAGACACCGGCGCCGGCCAGCCAGAGCAGCGAGAGGACAAGCGCGATAATCTCACCCGCGCCGTATTTCGGCGGCTCGGGGCGGTCGTAGATCCCCATGGGGGTGGGGCGCGATTCCTGCGGCTCGCTCATGATCGTCGTCCTGTCCGGCCTGCCCGGACGCCCGCGCCGCCCCTCGGGGGCATGTGCGGGGCCGGGCTCTACTGCGGTCATTTATAGACGATTTTCAGAATTTCATACGAACGTTCGCCACCGGGCGTGCGGACCTCGACGCTGTCGCCCTCATCCTTGCCGATCAGCGCCCGTGCAATGGGCGACTTGATGTTCAGCAGGCCGGCTTCGATGTTGGCCTCGTATTCGCCCACGATCTGCCAGGTCTTCTCCTCGTCGGTGTCCTCGTCCACCACGGTGACGGTGGCGCCGAACTTGATGGTGCCCGAGAGCGTCTTGGGGTCGATGACGTCGGCCAGCGAGAGGATGCCTTCGAGTTCCTTGATCCGGCCCTCGATGAAGCTCTGCTTCTCGCGGGCGGAGTGGTATTCGGCGTTTTCGCTCAGGTCGCCATGCTCGCGCGCTTCCGCGATGGCCCGGATGATGGCCGGGCGCTCTTCGGATTTCAGCTTCTTCAGCTCGACTTCGAGTGCGGTGGCCCCCGCGCGGGTCATCAGTATCTTTTCCATTGGCCCCATCCGTAGCAGTAGCAAAGGGGCCCGCAGAGGCCCCTTTGCTGAATTTATCAGTTCGGCTACCTGACCCAAGCAGGGCCCCGAATGCAAGGAAAACCCGCGGCGTCGGCAAGCTTCCCCGCCTGCCACGTGGCCCTGTGCGGGGCCGTCAGGGCTGATGCGAGGCCACTTCCCATTCCAGCCCGTCCCGGTCGTGGAAGTAGAACCGCCGTCCCGGCGCGTAATCGGCATGGTTGCCGGGGGTAAAGCCCGCCGCCGTCACCTTGGCCTCCACCGCGTCGATGTCGTCGGTGAAGACGGCGAGGTGGTTCAGCATCCCCACGGTGTCGTAGCTGGACAGCCCCGTCTGCACCGCATCCGCCCGGGTGTAGAGCGCGATATAGCTGTCGTCGGTGCCCACGTGAACCGAGCGGCCCTTGTCCTTGGATGGACCCTGCCAGCGGATGTGCCAGCCAAAGACCTCCACCAGCCATGCGGCGGTGGCATCCGGGTCGGTCACGGTGACATTGGCGTGTTCGAGGCGCGGGATCATGGTCGTCTCCTTCTTTTTCTCGCGTCTGATGTTGTTCCAGTGTGCCACCTCAAGTAAACTTGAGGTCAACGGCAAAGAAATGCTGCAGGGCAGGGGGTTGCGATGAAGCGTGGTCTGGCGATCGGCGAAGTGGCGGGGCGCACCGGGCTCGCCGTCTCGGCCATCCGGTATTACGAGGACGAGGGCTTGCTGACCGCCGGGCGCACCCCGGCGGGGCAGCGGCAGTTCGAGAAGGCGGACCTGCGCCGCCTCTCCTTCATCATGATTGCGCAGAAGATGGGCTTCTCCATCGCGCAGATCCGTACCCAGCTGGAAGGGCTGCCCAAGGGGCGCACGCCCACTGCTGCCGACTGGCGCGGGATTTCGACGCGCTTTCGTGCCGATCTCGACCGCCGCATCGCCGTTCTGGAACGGCTGCGCGACGACCTCGACGGCTGCATCGGCTGCGGTTGTCTGAGCCTTGAGAGCTGCCGCCTGAACAACCCGCAGGACCGCGCCGCGCGACTTGGCGCCGGACCGCGCTACCTGATGGGCGATGCGCCGGAGGATGCAAGGGGCGATGCCGGCGCGGGCGAGGGCTGAACGTTACGTTTGAAACAGGGTTGGATCGCTGCGTTTTGCACGCGCGGCAATTGACCTGTCGGCAAGCGCCGCGCTATCCCTTCGCAACATTCTTACCCATAAGGGCCTGTAGGGAGAGGAAACAGATGACCGAAGTTCAGCGCGAAGCCATGGAATACGACGTGGTGATCGTCGGGGCGGGCCCGGCGGGCCTGTCGGCTGCCATCCGGCTGAAGCAGCTCGACGCCGATTTGCAGGTCGTCGTCCTCGAAAAGGGCTCGGAAGTGGGGGCGCATATCCTCTCGGGCGCGGTTCTGGACCCGGTCGGCCTGAACAAGCTGATCCCCGACTGGAAGGAAAAGGGCGCGCCGCTCAACACCCCGGTGACGGAAGACAACTTCTACATGCTGGGCGAAGCGGGCAAGATCCGCGTGCCGAACTTCCCGATGCCGCCGCTGATGAACAACCACGGCAACTACATCGTCTCGATGGGCAACGTCTGCCGCTGGATGGCGGAACAGGCCGAGGAACTGGGCGTCGAGATCTTCCCCGGCATGGCCTGCTCCGAGCTGGTCTACGGCGAGAACGGCGAAGTCAAAGGTGTCGTCGCGGGTGAGTTCGGCAAGAACGCCGACGGCACCGAGGGCCCGGGCTACGAGCCGGGCATGGAGCTGCTGGGCAAATACGTCTTCATCTCCGAAGGCGTGCGCGGCTCGCTCGCCAAGGAGCTGATCGCGAAATACGACCTCTCCAAGGGCAAGGAGCCGCAGAAGTTCGGCATCGGCATGAAGGAGATCTGGGAGATCGACCCGGCCAAGCACAAGCTGGGCTCCGTCAGCCACACCATGGGCTGGCCGCTCGGCTCCAACGCGGGCGGCGGGTCGTTCATCTACCACCTCGAGAACAATCAGGTCTACGTCGGCTTCGTGGTGCACCTGAACTACAAGAACCCGTACCTCTTCCCCTACATGGAATTCCAGCGCTTCAAGCATCACCCGATGGTGGCCGAGCTGCTGGAAGGTGGCAAGCGCGTGGCCTATGGCGCCCGCGCCATCACCGAGGGTGGCTATCAGTCGATGCCCAAGATGGTCATGCCCGGCGCGGCCCTGCTGGGCTGCTCGGTCGGCATGGTCAACGTGCCGCGCATCAAGGGCAACCACAACGCGATGCTTTCGGGCATGGCCGCGGCCGAAGCCGCCCATGAGGCGATCAAGGCCGGCCGTGCCTCGGACGAGCTGACCGCCTACGAGACGGAAGTGCGCGAAGGCGCCATCGGCCAGGACCTCAAGAAGGTGCGCAACGTCAAGCCGCTGTGGTCCAAGTACGGCCTCGTGCCGAGCCTCGCGATCGGCGGGCTGGACATGTGGACCAACACGCTCGGCTTCTCGTTCCTCGGGACGCTGGGCCACGGCAAGACCGACGCCGCCGCGACCGAACCCGCGGAGAAGCACAAGCCGATCGACTACCCCAAGCCCGATGGCAAGCTGTCCTTCGACCGGCTGACCAACGTGAGCTTCGCCATGACGAACCACGAGGAAAGCCAGCCCTGCCACCTCAAGCTGGCCGATCCCGAGATTCCTCTGAAGAAGAACCTTCCGGTCTACGCGGGACCCTCGGCGCGCTATTGCCCGGCAGGGGTCTATGAATTCGTGGGCGAGGGCGACGACAAGAAGTTCCAGATCAACTTCCAGAACTGCGTCCACTGCAAAACCTGCGACATCAAGGACCCGGCCCAGAACATCAACTGGACCACGCCGCAGGGCGGTGACGGGCCGAATTATCCCAACATGTAATCGCAGACGATCACGGATGAGCGAGAATCCGTACAGGCGGGGTGTCCTCAGGGGCACCCCGCATTGATTTGCATAACGCGTCTCGGCTAGCTTGGTTCCCATTCCGGGGAAATTTTTCCCGAAGGACACAGCAGGCAGGGAGCAAGCGCATGTCGGGCAGCACGATCCGCGCAGTTGCAATGGTTCTGACACAGGGGCTGGCGATCGCCGGACTGGGGCAGGGAGCATCGGCAGAGCCGTTGCCCGGCCTTGCGGGCGATTACCTCGCCGCGCGTCAGGCCCGCATCACCAGCGATTACGGCACCGCCGGGGGCTACTACGCCGAGGCGCTGAAGGCCGACCCGGGCAATCCCGCCCTGCTGGAAGGCGCCGTCCTGTCCGAGATGTCCGTCGGTCGCCTCGACGCGGCGCTGCCCTACGCCAAGGCGATGGAGGAGCAGGGGGCTGAAAGCCAGATCGCGCGGATGGTCCTTGCCGCCGCCGAGGCGCAGACCGGCGATTTCGCCGCGCTGCTGAAGCGGGTCGAGGACGGGCGCGGCGTGGGTCCGCTGGTCGACGGCCTGCTGGTGGCCTGGGCCCATGTCGGCATGGGCGACATGGCCAAGGCGCTGGTTGCCTTCGACGCGGTGGCGGATGAACGCGGCCTGCGCGGCTTCTCGCTCTACCACAAGGCGCTTGCTCTCTCGCTGGCGGGGGATTTCGAAGGCGCCGAGGCGATCTACTCCGGCGAGGCGGATGGCCCGCTCCAGATGACCCGCCGCGGGGCGCTTGCCCGGATCGAGGTGCTGTCGCAGCTTGACCGGCCCAAGGATGCGCTGACGGTGATCAGCGCGCTCTTCGGCCCCGATCCCGATCCGGTCGTTGCCGGGATGCGTGCGGCACTGCAGGCCGGGCAGATGCTCGACTTCGACTATGCCCGCAATGCCGCCGATGGCGTGGCCGAGATCTTCTATTCCGTCGCGGCTGCCCTCGATGGCGATGCGACCGACGATTACACGCTGATCTATTCGCGCACGGCGGAATACCTGCGTCCCGATCATATCGACGCGATCCTGCTGTCGGCAGAGCTGCTCGACGACATGGGCCAGCCCGATCTGGCCACCTCGGCCTACCGCCGGGTGCCGCGCGACAATCCCGCCTTCCACGCCGCCGAACTGGGCCGCGCCGACGCGCTGCGCCGGGCGGGCCGGACCGATGCGGCGATCGAGGTGCTGACCTCGCTCTCCGACACCCACGGCGAGCTGCCGCTGGTTCATGCCACCATGGGCGACGTCCTGCGGGGGACGGGGCGCTACCGCGAGGCGGTGCAGGCCTATGATGCGGCGCTGGCGCTCTATACCACCGAGGACCGGTCGCAGTGGTTCCTGCATTATGCCCGTGGCATCGCGCAGGAACGGCTCGGCAACTGGTCCGCGGCCGAGGCCGACTTCCGTCAGGCACTGGAGATGAACCCGGAAGACCCGCAGGTGATGAACTACCTCGGCTATTCCATGGTCGAGAAGCGCGAGAACCTCGACGAGGCGCTGGCCATGATCGAACGCGCTGCGGCGGCCAAGCCTGACAGCGGCTACATCATCGACAGCCTCGGCTGGGGGCTCTACACGCTGGGCCGCTACGAGGAGGCCGTCGGCCACATGGAACATGCAGCAGAGCTGATGCCGGTGGACCCCACGGTCAACGACCACCTCGGTGATGTCTACTGGGCCGTCGGGCGCCATATGGAGGCCCGCTTCCAGTGGACCCGCGCGCTGTCCTTCGATCCCGAGGCCGATGCGGCCGACCGGATTCGGCGCAAGCTGAACGTCGGCCTCGACGCCGTCCTTGCCCAGGAAGGCATGGAGCCGCTACAGGTGGCAGGCGACGACCGCTGACGGACACGCTGACGGGCACCTGACAGCTGCGCCGCCAGGCGGGCGGAGCATAAGGACGGGACAGGACGCAGGCTGAGTTCATGACGGACGGGACAACCGCCACGCGGCACGAGATCGCGCGGGCCAAGATCAATCTGGCCCTCCACGTGACCGGGCAACGTGGCGATGGCTACCACCTGCTCGACAGCCTTGTCTGCTTCGCCGATTTCGGCGATGAGCTGGAGGTGACGCCGGCGCCGCAGAACAGCCTCACGCTCGACGGTCCGCTGGCTGCGGGCGTGCCGACCGGGCCAGAGAACCTCGTCTTCCGGGCCGCCAGCTTCTTTGGGCAGACCGCCGCGATTCGCCTCACCAAGCATCTGCCGATGGCCGCCGGGATCGGCGGAGGCTCTGCCGATGCGGCCGCCGTGCTGCGCGCGCTCTCCGCAGCGACGGGTCGGGCAGTGCCGGATCACCCGGAACGCCTCGGCGCGGACCTGCCGGCCTGCCTGCGCTCGCGGGCGCTGCGGATGCAGGGCGTGGGGGAGTTGCTGGAGGATGTGCCCGGCCTGCCGCAGCTGCCTGCCGTCCTCGTGAACCCCGGTGTCGGGGTCGAGACGCCCGCCGTCTTCAAGCGCCTGACCCGCCGGACCAATCCCGCGCTGCCCGCCCGGCTGCCGGACTGGCACGATGCGGCGGCCTGCGCCGCGTGGCTGGCCGCGCAGCGCAATGATCTCGAAGCCCCGGCGCGCGCAGTTGCCCCGGTGATCGGCGATGTCCTTGACACCCTTGCGGCCACGCCGGGCTGCCTGTTGGCGCGCATGTCCGGCTCCGGCGCGACCTGCTTCGCGCTCTACCCGGATCGCCGCGCGGCCGAAGCCGCCGCCGAAAACCTCGCCCCCACCGGCTGGTGGGCCCGCGCCACGACGCTCAGCTGAAGCCATCCCGCCATTTCATCTTTCCCCAAATACTCCGGGGGAATTGGGCCCGGCACGGGCCCAAGGGGGCGGAGCCCCCCGGAATTTTCACAAATTCCGGACCGGAGAATGCGAATTTTCCGATCAGCGCGCCTCTCAATGGATTATCCCCCTCACCCCAGGCGCAGAAAATTCTTCGAAGAATTTTCCCAAGAATTTTCGAAAATTCTTGGTCGATCCCGGAGAGGGCAGGCGCCACAACGCGAAACGCGCGCCCGGTGAGGGGCGCGCGTTCGTGATCCCGTAACGGGCAGCCTGGCTTACGAGACGTCCTTGTAGGAGATCTCGGCCTTGTCGGAGCCGGTCTTGCCGCGGCGCACGATGAGGCGGTTCAGCGCGTGGATATAGGCCTTCACGCTTGCCACCACGGTGTCGGTGTCGGCGGACTGGCCGGTCACGATGCGACCTTCCTCGTCAAGGCGCACCGAAACGGTCGCCTGTGCATCGGTGCCCTCGGTGACTGCATGCACTTGATAGAGCTGCAGCCGGGCGCCGTGGGGGTAGATCTGCTTCACCGCGTTGAAGGCGGCATCGACGGGGCCGTCGCCGGTGGCGGTGACGCTCTTGTCCGTGCCGTCGACCGAGAGGGTCATCTCGGCGGTCTGGGGGCCTTCGGTGCCGCAGACGACCTTGAGCGACTTCAGCACGAGGCTGTCCTCGCCCGCGTCATCGGAGACCCGCACGAGTGCGATGAGGTCCTCGTCGAAGACCTCCTTCTTGCGGTCGGCGAGGTCCTTGAAGCGCACGAAGACGTCGTTGAGCTGGTTCTCGCCAAGCTCGATCCCGAGGTCCTTGAGCTTGGAGCGCAGCGCCGCGCGGCCCGAGTGCTTGCCCATGACGAGGTTGGTGGCAGACAGGCCCACGTCCTCGGGGCGCATGATCTCGAAGGTCTCGGCGTTCTTGAGCATGCCGTCCTGGTGGATGCCGCTCTCGTGGGCGAAGGCGTTCTTGCCGACGATCGCCTTGTTGAACTGCACCGGGAAGCCCGACACGGCCGAGACACGGCGCGAGATGTTCATGATCTTGGTGCTGTCGATGCCCGTGGCATAGGGCATGATGTCGTTGCGGACCTTCAGCGCCATGACAACCTCTTCGAGCGCGGTGTTGCCCGCCCGCTCGCCCAGGCCGTTGATGGTGCATTCGATCTGCCGTGCGCCCGCCTCGACGGCGGCAAGGCTGTTGGCCGTCGCCATGCCGAGGTCGTTGTGGCAATGGGTCGAGAAGATCACCTCGTCCGCGCCGGGCACCCGTTCGAGAAGCATGCGGATCAGGTCTGCCGATTCCCGGGGCGCGGTGTAGCCCACGGTGTCGGGCACGTTGATCGTGGTGGCGCCGGCCTTGATGGCGATCTCGACCACGCGGCAGAGATAGTCATGCTCGGTCCGCGTTGCGTCCATCGGCGACCACTGGATGTTGTCGCAGAGGTTGCGCGCGTGGGTCACCGTCTCGTGGATCCGCTGGGCCATCTGGTCCATGTCGAGGTTCGGGATCGCACGGTGCAGCGGCGAGGTGCCGATGAAGGTGTGGATGCGCGGCGAGGGCGCGTGTTTCACGGCGTCCCAGGCGCGGTCGATATCCTTGAAGTTCGCCCGGGCGAGGCCGCAGATAGTCGAATTCTTGGAGTTCTTGGCGATCTCGCTGACGGCGCGGAAGTCGCCTTCGGAGGCGATCGGGAAGCCGGCCTCGATGATGTCGACGCCCATCTCGTCGAGAAGCGCCGCGATTTCGAGCTTCTCTTCGTGGGTCATGGTCGCGCCGGGGCTTTGTTCGCCGTCACGGAGCGTGGTGTCGAAAATGAGGACGCGGTCCTGTTCGGATACTTTGGTCATGTCGGTGTTCTCTCTGGTCTCCAGGTGCCTTGGCGCGAAACGGCTATTCCTCTGAGCGGTCGCGCCGAAACGGCACGCTCAGAGGCGCGTTAGGAGAAGCAGCAGGGCGGCAGCCGACAGGCCGCCGGAACGGCGGGTCGCGCTGAAGGAGATATGATGGCCCTGAATGGTCATGCGGGCTGTGTACTGCGCGGAAACTGAATTGAAAACCCGGAAATTCCGCCGCAGCGCCGCAATTGGGGAAGAGCCGCTGACGTATTGGGAGGGGAATTGCATTCCACCATCGAAACGGCGCGTGGGGAATTGCGTGATGCGGGGCCTTTCCGGGGCAATGCGGGGGAGTGGTGCGGACAGGTGGTCTGCAGGTGCCGGGGTCTGGCGGTGTAAAAAAGGGCTGCGCGGTTGCGCAGCCCTTGTCAGGTCTCGTTACAGCGGCCCGGCCGGGCGCTCAGCGCGGCCCGGGAACCGGCCTGCGGCGTCACTCCGTCGAAACCACGGGCGCGTCGCCGGGGGCTTCCGCGGTCGTGGCGCTTTCCAGCGCGCCGTTGTCCCAGGTCCCCGAGGCCTCTTCGCCGCTGGAATAGCGCATCGTGCCCTGCCCATGCCGCTTGCCGCTGAGGAACTGGCCCTCGTAGACATCGCCGTTGGCATAGGTCGCGACACCCGTGCCGCTGATCTCGCCCGCTTGCCAGTCGCCTTCATAGGTGAAGCCGTCGGGCATGGTGATCTTGCCGGTGCCCTCGCGCTTGCCCGCGACGAAGCCGCCTTCGTAGACGGTGCCGTCGGCATAGGTCGCGGTGCCGGTGCCGCTGCGCTGTCCCTCGGACCACTCGCCTTCGTAGCGGTAGCCGTCGGGGAAGGTGATCACGCCATAGCCGTCGTTCTTGGCGCCCTTGAACGCGCCCTCGTAGACCAGCCCGTTGGCGTAGCGCGCGATGCCCTCGCCCTCGATCACGCCCGCGGCCCATTCGCCTTCGTAGGTCGAGCTGTCGGGATAGGTGATCTTGCCCTGCCCATCCGGCAGGTCCTCGCGGAACTGGCCCTCGTAGACCGAACCGTCGGGATAGACCACGCGGCCCTCGCCGCCGATCTTTCCGGCCACCCAGCTGCCGGTGTATTCATAACCGTCCGAGCCCGAGAAGGTGCCGGTGCCATCGCGGCGGTCCTCGTGGAACTCGCCCTCATAGGTGTCGCCGTTGGCATAGGTGACCTTGCCCTCACCCTCGCGGCGGCCCGCGATCAGCGTGCCCTCGTAGACGTCGCCATTGGGCTGGGTCAGCGTGCCGATGCCGTTGATCTGGCCGTCTTCCCAGCTGCCGGTATAGGTCAGCCCGTCCGGCGTGGTCAGCGTGCCTTCGCCCCAGCGCTTACCGTCCTTCACCGCGCCTTCGTAGACTTCGCCGTCGGCATAGGAAATCTTGGCCTGCCCGTTCTCGACGCCGTTCACCCAGTCGCCTTCATAGGTGTAGCCGGAGGGGGCGACCATCGTGCCGCGCCCGTCATGGAGCGCATTGCGGAACTGGCCTTCGTAGCGCGAGCCGTTGGCATAGGTCACGACGCCCTTGCCGGTGATCTTGCCCTCGGACCACTCGCCCTCGTAGGTGCCGCCGTCTGAGAAGACGATCTTGCCCACGCCGTCGGGTTTGCCCTTGGCGAATTCGCCCTCGTAGACCGAGCCGTCGGGGTAACGCGCGGTGCCACGGCCCGCGATTTCGCCCTCGACCCAGTCGCCGGTGTATTCATAGCCATTGGGCAGCCGGTAGGTCCCGGTGCCGTGTTGCAGGCCGTTGAGGAAGGTGCCTTCGTAGACGCCGCCCCCCTCGTATTGCTTGGTCTGGACCTCTCCGTCCTGTGCAATCGCCGCCCCGGCCGCGATGGCCAGAGCTGCACAGGCTGCGATAGACGCACGTGGTTTCATACCAACTCCCCATTCCGCCCCACCGGCGGGTTGCGCTGGCAACGGTAAATGACGGCATCCCGGCGGGCAATGTCTTTCCGGGAAATCACCTTTTCCTCCGTCGCTTGCCTCGCTAATCAGGGGAGGACGCAGGAAAGGGGAGCCGCATGGCCGAACGTTTTCGTATCACGCTGGCACAGCTGAACCCCACGGTCGGTGACATCGCGGGCAATGCTGCCAAGGCGCGCGCCGCCTGGGAGGCCGGCAAGGCGGCCGGGGCCGACCTCGTCGCCCTGACCGAGATGTTCATCACCGGCTACAACACGCAGGACCTGGTGGAGAAGCCGATCTTCCATCAGACCGCAATCGCCGCGATCGAGAAACTGGCGCAGGACTGCGCCGACGGCCCCGCGCTGGCGATCGGCGGCCCCTGGGTCGAGGGCGCCGAACTCTTCAACGCCTACCACATCTGCCGCGGCGGCAAGGTGGTGAGTCGCGTGCTCAAGCACGAACTTCCGAACGAGACGGTCTTCGACGAGGTCCGCATCTTCGACAGCGGGCCGCTTGGCGGGCCCTATTCCGTGGGCAACACGCGCATCGGTTCGCCGATCTGCGAGGACGCGTGGCATCCCGATGTCTCCGAGACACTGGCCGAGACCGGGGCCGAATTCCTGCTGGTGCCCAACGGATCGCCCTACTACCGGGGCAAGATGGACACGCGGTTCAACCACATGGTCGCCCGCGTGGTCGAGACCGGCCTGCCGCTGATCTACCTGAACATGATCGGCGGGCAGGATGACCAGGTCTTCGACGGTGGCTCCTTCGGCCTGAACCCGGGCGGCGAGATGGCCTTCCACATGCCGGTCTTCGACGAGGAGATCGCCCATGTGGACCTGATCCGCGGGCCCGAGGGCTGGCGCATCGCGGAGGGCCCGAAGGCCCATATCCCCGACGACTGGGAACAGGATTACCGCGTCATGGTCGAGGGCCTGCGCGATTACTGCCGCAAGACCGGCTTCGCCAAGGTGCTGCTGGGGATGTCCGGCGGGATCGACAGCGCGCTGGTGGCGACGATCGCCGCCGATGCGCTGGGGCCTGAGAACGTGCGCTGCGTGATGCTGCCGTCCGAGTATACCTCCGAGCATTCGCTGGAGGATGCCAAGGCCTGCGCCACCGCTCTCGGCTGCCATTACGACTTCGTGCCGATCAGCGCGGGCCGCGACGCGATCACCGCGACGCTGGCGCCGCTCTTCGAGGGCCTTGCCGCCGACACGACAGAGGAGAACATCCAGTCCCGCCTGCGCGGCCTGCTGCTGATGGCGCTGTCGAACAAGTTCAACGAAATGCTGCTGACCACCGGCAACAAGTCCGAGGTCGCGGTGGGCTATGCCACGATCTACGGCGATATGGCGGGCGGCTACAATCCGATCAAGGACCTCTACAAGACCCGCGTCTTCGAGACCTGCCGCTGGCGCAACGCCAATCATCGCGGCTGGATGATGGGGCCGGGCGGGGAGGTCATCCCCGAGCGGATCATCACCAAGCCGCCCTCGGCCGAGCTGCGCCCGGACCAGAAGGACAGCGACTCGCTGCCCGATTACCCGGTGCTGGACGGCATCCTGACGATGCTGGTGGATCAGGATGCCTCGGTCGCGGATTGCGTGGCGGCGGGCTATGACAAGGCGGATGTGAAGCGGGTGGAGCACCTGCTCTACATCAGCGAGTACAAGCGCTTCCAGTCCGCGCCCGGTGCGCGGCTGACGAAACACGCCTTCTGGCTGGATCGTCGCTATCCCATCGCGATGCGGTGGCGCGACAACGAGGCGTAAGGCACGCCGCTGACGGCGTGCTTTGTTGATCCAGGGCCGCTGACGGCGTGCTTTGTCGATCCGGGCGCGTGCCGATGCCCCCGGCCTCTGCCCGGCCCTGCGGCCGGGCGAGGTCTTCAGGGGGCAGCCCGGGCCTCACGCCTTTTCCGAGAACTCGTCCCAGGCTTCCAGCGCCTTGGCCGCGTACATCATGGCAGGCCCGCCGCCCATCTGCACCGACATCGCCAGCACGTCGCCCAGTTCCTCGCGGGTGGCCCCTGCCTTCATGAGCGCCTCGACGTGCAGCACGATGCAGGCCTCGCAGCGTTGCGACACGGCGATGCCGAGGGCCACGAATTCCTTGGTCTTGAGGTCCAGCACCCCGTTCTCGGCCACGGCCTTGCTCAGCCCGCCGAAGGCGCGCGTGGTTTCGGGAATGGCCTTGTAGAGACCGCGCAGCTGGTTGCGCGTGCCGTCAATCTTGTCCGTCCAGCTCATGGCTGCGTCCTTTCGAATATACCTGCTCGCAGGAATCATATTCGAAAGGTTGCAACTTTGATCCGGATCAGATCCGGTGGGCCCGGGGCAAATGACGCCCCGTCAGATGGTCGTCAGAACGGTTCCTGACCGGAGTCAGTTCGCCCGGTGCGCGACGAACATCAGGTTGTTGGCGGGCATCTCGACGACTTTCTCCAGCTCCAGCCAGTTGGCGTGCAGCATCTTCGTCATTTCCACGTCGTCCTTGTAGCCGATCAGCGGGTCGCGGGTCTTCAGCTCCGCATCGAAGCGGATGTCCCCGTCGCTGGTCAGCTTGCCGTTGCGCCGGAACGGGCCATAGACCGCCAGCCGCCCGCCGCGGTTCAGCGCCTTGGCCGCCTGTTCGATCACCATGTCGGCCTCGTCGGCCGAGATCAGGTGCAGCAGGTTCACCACCACGATCAGGTCGTTGCCGCCGTGGATCGCGGACCAGCCGTGCCGCGTGGCGTCGATGCGGATCGCGGGGCGCAGGTTCGGCAGGCCCGCCGCCGCGACATAGGCGTCGATCGAGGCGATCCGCGTCGGGTCCATGTCGCTGGGCTGCCAGGACAGGGCCGGGAACCGATCCGCCATGCGCACCACGTGCTCGCCGGTGCCGGAGGCAATCTCGAGCGCCTTGCCGGTCTCGGGCACCACGCTGTCGAGGGCGTGCAGGATCGGCTCGACGTTCCTCTGCGCGGCCGGGCTGCTCAACGCGCCAGCGGGCGGAGTGTCGAGTGTGGGGGACAGCGTGTCGATCGTCATGCCGCGAACCTTTCCGGTGAGAGTGCGCCCACCACGGTGGCGGGCAAGGCGGGGGAACGTCCCATCAGCAGATCGGACGCGAGTCGGCTGGCCGCCGGGGCCGTCTGGAAGCCGTAGCCCCCCTGTCCGGCAAGCCAGAAGAAATCGGGGCAATCGGGCGCGCGGCCGATCACCGGGGTGCGGTCGGGCGCAAAGCTGCGCAGCCCGGCCCAGGAGGTCTCGACCCGGGTGACCGGGGCGGTGACCATTTCCTCGTAGCGCGCCAGCCCTTCGGCCAGCACCATGTCGTCGGCCCATGCGTCATGGGGCGCGACCGGGTCTTCCTCGGAGGGGGAGACCAGCAGGCCGCCGGTGTCGGGCTTGGCGTACCAACTCTCGTTCACGCCATCCATGAAGGGCCAGCCGGTCGTATCCGCGCCATTGGGGGCGGGCAGTCGCGCCATGGAGCGGCGGAAGGGCCGGATCTCCATCGGGCGCAGGCCCGCCATGACGGCGACCTCGTCGGCCCAGGCCCCGGCGGCATTGACCAGCGTCGCGGCGCGGAAGCTGCGCCCGGCGGTCTCCACCTCCCAGTGGCCGTCCGCGCGGCTGATCGCCGTGACACGGGCGCCGGTGACGATCTCGACCCCGAGGGACCGGGCGCGCTTGCGGGCGCTCTCCATGATCCGGTGGGTGTCCATGTCATAGGCTTCGTCGTACCACGCCGCATAGGCGCAGGTGACGGGGTTGAGGATCGGCACGGCCGCGCGGGCCTCGGCGACGGTGATCGGGGCCATGTCGTTGGCGGCCGCCTCGGCCTCGAAGGCCGCGCGTTCCTGCGGACGGCCGACGAGCATCAGGCCGCGGCGGGTCAGTACGCCACCGTCTGTCGCGTGGTGCTCTTGCAGGCTGGCGTGGTTCAGCGCGCGGATCGTCTCATTGCCGTATTGCGCGATGAAAATCGCCGCCGACCGGCCCGACGCGTGGTAGCCGAGTGAAGGCTCCGCTTCGAGCAGGGTGACCGAGGCGTCCTCGGCCAGCCGGGCTGCCGCAGTCACGCCGGCAACACCGCCCCCGATGATCAGGATGTCTGCCAAATTTCTCCTCCCATTAGGACAAAATGACACAGCTTCTTGATTGTTGGTAGTCCTGCAGGAGATACGTGGACTGCCGAAAATGCATATCTCTTGGGCGTGGCGCGATTTATGCGGCTGGACTGAACGATTTGACGCTGCGTTATTCTTGTTTCGCGAACAGTCGAACAAGCGCGGGTTCGGTGTGCATTGCAGCCAAACGAAAAGGCCCGCGCAAAAGCGCGGGCCTTCGTGTCATGTGGCGCCGTGTGCGGCGCCGATCACGTGGATCACTGCGGGATTTCGCCCGTCAGGCCTTCGACGTAGAAGTTCATGCCGGCCAGCGTGCCGTCATCGGCCACTTCGCCTTCGGCCAGCCAGTCGCTGCCGTCCTGCTTCTTCAGCGGGCCGGTGAACGGGTGGTATTCGCCCGCGGCGATGGCGTCGCGCATGGCTTCTGCCTCGGCCTTCACCTCGGCGGGGACCGCGTCGGAGATCTCGCCGATGCCGACCATGCCGTCACCGATGCCTTCCCAGACGTTGTGGCTTTCCCAGGTGCCGTCCATGGCCGCTTCAACGCGCGACACGTAGTAGGGCGCCCAGTTGTCGATGATCGACGAGACGCGCGGGGAGGGCGCGTATTCGCTCATGTCGCCCGCCTGGCCGAAGCCGATGACGTTGCCCGCATCCTGCGCGGCGGCCAGCGGTGCGGTCGAGTCGGTGTGCTGGAAGATCACGTCGGCGCCCTGTTCGATCAGGGTGCGGGCCGCGTCGGCTTCCTTCGCCGGGTCCATCCAGGTGTAGAGCCAGATGATCTTCATCTCGACGTCGGGGTTCACCTTCTTGGCGTGGATATAGGCCGAGTTGATGCCGCGCACGACTTCGGGGATCGGCACCGAGGCGATGTAGCCCAGCACGTTCGACTTGGTCATGTGGCCCGCGATGGTGCCCATGACGGCGCGGCCTTCGTAGAAGCGCGCGGAATAGGCCGAGACGTTGTCGGCGGTCTTGTAGCCGGTGGCGTGCTCGAACTTCACGTCCGGGAACTTGGCCGCGACGTTGATCGTCGGGTCCATGTAGCCGAAGGAGGTGGTGAAGATGATCTTGGCGCCGCCCAGGGCCATCTGGGTCATGGCGCGCTCGGCGTCGGGGCCTTCGGGCACGGATTCCTGGTAGACCAGCTCGACCTTGTCCTCGCCGATCTCCTCGACCATCTTCAGGGCGGACTCGTGGTGGTGCTGGGTCCAGCCGCCATCATTGATCGGCCCCACGTAGATGAAGCCCACCTTGGTCTTCTCCTGCGCGAAGGCGGGTCCGGTCATGGCGAGCGGCAGCGCAACGGCGGCTGCGGCCCCTTTCAGAAACGTTCTCTTCTTCATCTGCATCTCCCGATTATTATTGCAGGGCCTCATTGAGAGGCGTGGAAAGTCCGACCCAGCGAGGCAGGCGCGCCGCTGCGATGGGACGACATGATGACCAGCACGAGGATGGTGATCAGGTATGGCGACATGGAAAGGTATTCCACGGGGATGGCAAGGCCCGCCGCCTGCAGGTTCAGCTGCAGCACGGTGACCCCGCCGAAGAGGTAGGCGCCCAGAAGGACACGCCAGGGTTTCCAGCTGGCAAAGACCACGAGGGCGAGGGCGATCCAGCCGGTACCGGCGGTCATCCCGTCGACCCACTGCGGCACGCGCAGCAGGCTGATGTAGGCCCCGCCCATGCCCGCGCAGGCGCCCCCGAAGAGGATGGCGAGGATGCGGATGCGCCGCACCTTGTAGCCAAGCGCATGGGCCGCGTCGTGGTTCTCGCCCACGGCGCGCAGGATCAGGCCGGCGCGGGTGAAGCGCAGCAGGGCCCAGACCCCGGCCACGAGGGCCAGGCCCGCGTAGACCATGATGTCATGGCTGAAGAGGATGCGCCCCAACACCGGCAGGTCGCTCAGCACCGGGATGTCGAGCCGCGCGGAGGGCGGGGGTTTCTTGCCCACGTAGCCCTGCCCGATGAGGGCCGAGAGGCCGAGGCCGAAGAGCGTCAGAGAGAGGCCCGAGGCGACCTGGTTGGCGAGCGCGTATTGTGTCAGCGCCACGAAGAGCAGCGAGAGCGCCGCGCCCCCGGCCGCCGCGCCCACGAACCCCAGCAGGGGCGAGCCGGTCTCGACCGCGACGGCAAAGCCGCAGATCGCCCCGGTGATCATCATCCCCTCGACGCCGAGGTTCAGCACGCCCGCCTTCTCCACCACCAGCTCCCCGATGGCCGCCAGCAGGATCGGCGTGGCCGCCACCATCAGCGAGGCCACCAGCAGGACGGGATTGATCGCGCTCAGGTCCATGGGCCCATGCCTCCGTTGATCTTGTCGATACCGCTCATGCCGCGTCCGCCTTGGCGAGCTTCAGCCGGTAGTTGGTCAGCACGTCCACCATCAGCAGGAAGAACAGGAGCATCCCCTGGAAGACCTGGATCGCCGAGGAGGAAAGCCCCATGCTCGACTGGGCGATTTCGCCGCCGATATAGGTCAGCGCCATCAGCAGCCCGGCCAGCAGGATGCCCACCGGGTGCAGCCGTCCGAGGAAGGCCACGATGATCGCGGTAAAGCCGTAGCCCGCGTTGAAGTCGATACTGATCCGCCCCGAGGGGCCCGCGACCTCGAAAAGCCCCGCCATGCCGGCGAGCGCCCCGGCCAGCCCCATGCAGAGCAGCACCAGCTGCTTGGGCTTCACGCCCGCAAAGCGCGCCGCGCGGGGCGCCTCGCCGGTCAGCCGGATCTGGAAGCCCAGCAGGTGCCGGTTCAGCAGGATATAGGCCATGATCACCGCGATCAGCGCGGCGACAACGCCCCAGTGCATCCCCGATCCGGTGATCAGCTCGGCGTTATGGGCGCTCGGGTATTGCTGCAGGTTCCGCGATCCCGGGAAGCCATAGCCCTCCGGGTTCTTCAGCAGCCCCAGCGAAACCGAGGCGAGGAACTGCTCGGCCACGTAGACCAGCATGAGCGAAACGAGGATCTCGTTGGTGCCGAAGATCACCCGCAGCGCCGCCGGGATCATCGCCCAGAGAAGCCCGCCGATCGCGCCGCAGATCACCATCAGCGGGAACAGCCACCAGGCCTCCAGCGGGTAGAAGGCCAGCGCCACCCCCGCGCCCGCGATGGCCCCCATGATGTACTGCCCCTCGGCGCCGATGTTCCAGATCCCGGCCCGGAAGCCGAGGCTCAGCCCGATGGCGATCAGCACCAGCGGGGCGCCCTTCACCAGCATCTGCGGCCGGTAGTAGAAGGCAAACTCCCCGAACAGCGGATCCCAGAAGATCGTCCGGATCGCCAGCAACGGGTCCTTGCCGAGGAAGGCAAAGAGCAGCCCGCCCACCACCATCGTGGCCACCACCGCCACCACCGGCGCCAGATAGGCCCAGACCTGCGACGGCTGGCGTCGTTTCTCCAGCTTCAGCACGTGCCGCGCCCCCCTTCATTTTCTTGCCCGAAATATCCTCGGGGGGCCCGGGGGGCAGACAGCCCCCCGCCTCTCCGCTCGGGAAGGCGCCCGATAAGGGCCTCCCCCGGATGGTGCCGCCTGCCCTCAGACATGCGCCACCTCCATCCCGTGCGATCCGCCCATCATCAGCCCGATCTCGTCCACCGTCAGCCCCTGCGCCGGGCGGATGTCGCTCAGCCTTCCCTCGTTCAGCGCCGCGAACCGGTCCGAGATCTCCATCAGCTCGTCGAGGTCCTGCGAGATCACGATCACCGCGGTGCCCCCCGCCGCCAGGTCGAGGATCGCCTGCCGGATCGTTGCTGCGGCGGCAGCATCCACACCCCAGGTGGGCTGGTTCACCACCAGCACCTGCGGGTCCTGCATCACCTCGCGGCCGATGACGAACTTCTGCAGGTTCCCCCCCGACAGCGCCCGCGCGGCCACCTCCGGCCCGGGCGTGCGCACGTCGAAGCGGGCGATCACCTCTTCGGCAAAGCTGCGCGCCTTGCCCCATTTCAGGAAGCCGTTCGACATCAGTCCGCGCCGTTCCGCCCCGGTCAGCAGGGCGTTCTCCGTCAGGCTCATGTCCGGCGCCGCCGCATGGCCCAGCCGTTCCTCCGGCCCGGTCAGCAGCCCCAGCCGGCGCCGCGCCATCGGCCCCATCCCGCCCACCGGCGTGCCGTCGAACTCCACCATGCCCGGGGCCGAGAGGATCTCGCCCGAGAGTGCGCCCAGCAATTCGTCCTGACCGTTGCCCGCGACACCCGCCAGCCCCAGAACCTCGCCCGCGCGCACCTCCAGCGTGATGCCCTTCAGGGAGGTGCCGAATTCACCGGGGCTCTTCACGCTCAGCCCCTTCAGCGCCAGCCGCACCGCGCCCGGGGCCTTGGCCTCGCGCGAGGGGGTGTGCAGCTCGCTGCCCACCATCATCTCGGCCATGGCCCGCGCGGTGGTCTCCTTGGGCACGCAGGTGCCCACCTTCTTGCCGAGCCGCAGGATCGTCGCCCCGTCGCAGAGCGCCCGGATCTCCTCCAGCTTGTGCGAGATATAGAGGATCGAGGTGCCCTCATCGCGCAGCTTCATCAGCGTGCGGAAGAGGATCTCCACCTCCTGCGGCGTCAGCACCGAGGTCGGTTCATCCATGATCAGCAGCTTGGGATCCTGCAGCAGGCAGCGCACGATCTCGACCCGCTGACGCTCGCCCGCGCTCAGGTCGCCCACGGTGCGGAACGGGTCGAGCGGCAGGCCGTAAAGCTCCGACACCTCCTTGATCCGTCCGGCCAGATCCCGCGGTTTCGGCGGGTTCTCCATGCCGAGCGCGATATTCTCCGCCACGTTCAGCGCGTCGAAGAGGCTGAAGTGCTGGAACACCATGGCCACGCCCAACTGCCGCGCCATCGAGGGCTCGGCCGGGACATAGGACCGCCCGTCCAGCACCATCTCGCCCGCATCCGGCTTCACGAGGCCATAGATCATCTTCACCAGCGTGGATTTCCCCGCGCCGTTCTCGCCCAGCAGGGCATGGACCTCGCCCTTGCCGATCTCGAAGGAGACATCGTCATTGGCAACCACCCCGGGATAGGCCTTGGTCAGCCCCCGGATCGACAGAAGTGACTGGCTCACGCGCGCATTTCCCCCTCGTTCAGGTCTTCGTCCGGGCCCGCCACGGGGTGTTCCACATGCGGCCCCACGGCCCGGCCCACCACTGCACCCGCGCGCAACATCTGCGTCGCCACGCCAAGCGCGATGGCCTGCGGGTGCTTGCCGAGCGCCGGGTCCCCGATCGGACAGGCTATCCCTGCGATGGCCTCGGGCCCGTGGCCCATCCCGGCCAGCCGGTTACGGAACCGCGCCCATTTCGTGGCCGATCCGATCACGCCTGCACGCCCGAAGCCCCGACGCAGCAGCGCATCGCAGAGCGCGAGGTCCAGCGCGTGGGAATAGGTCAGCACGATATGTTCGGCGTCCCGCGGCGCATGGGCGGCCAGCCGGACCGGATCGGCCACGGGCACCGCCGTGACGCCCTCGGGCACCGCGTCGGGGAACCGCTCCGCCCCGGTATCGACCCAGGTGACCGCCATCTCCGGCAACGGGGCCAGCACGTTGACCAGCGCCCGGCCCACATGGCCCGCGCCCCAGATCCAGACCGTGCGGGCGGGCACCAGCACCGGCTCCATCAGCCAGCCGCCCTCTAGCGCCACGTCCACCTCCGCGCCCTGCGCCCGGGCCGCGGCCAGCCCCCGGCGCAGCGCCAGCGGCATCTCTCCGGCATCGCCCACCGCGCGGGCCACCACCGTCGCGCCCTCTAGCGCCGCCACATCCGCCGCCCAATAGGGCTCGAAGGCCAGCACGACCGACCCGCCGCAGCATTGGCCCAGTTCCGGCCCCAGCGCGCGCGTCACCAGCCTCGGCGCCTCCAGCGCCCGCGCCATGGCGATCGCCTCGTGTTCCAGCGCCCCGCCACCGATGGTGCCCTCAACGCTCCCTGCGGTCACGACCATCGCCGCCCCTGCCTCGCGCGGGGAGGAGCCGCGCACCTGCGCGATCACCACGCGCACGGCGCGGCCCTCGCGCGCCACCGCGCGGCTCAGCTGGGCGACATCAAACGCCATCGCGCACCTGCATCACGGCCTTCAGCACCCGCTCCGGCGTCGCCGGTGCATCCAGTGCCGGATAGCCCGGCCCACAGGCCGCCACCGCATCGGACAGCGCCATCAGCACCGACATGCCCAGCATGAAGGGCGGCTCGCCCACGGCCTTGGAGCGATAGATCGTCTCCTCCGGGTTGCGCCCGTCCCAGAGCGCCACGTTGAACACCTCCGGCCGGTCACCGCAGGCGGGGATCTTGTAGGTCGAGGGCGCATGGGTCCGCAGCCGCCCCTTGCCGTCCCAGACCAGTTCCTCGGTGGTCAGCCAGCCCGCGCCCTGCACGAAGCCGCCCTCCACCTGCCCGATGTCCAGCGCCGGGTTCAGACTGCTGCCCGCATCGTGCAGCAGGTCGGCCCGCAGGATGCGGTACTCGCCGGTCAGCGTGTCGATCACCACCTCTGCCACGGCCGCGCCATAGGCGAAGTAGAAAAACGGCCGCCCATGTCCCTTGATCCGGTCCCAGGCCACCTTCGGCGTCTTGTAATACCCCGTGGCCGACAGGCTCACCCGGTTCTCGTAGGAGAGTTTCGCGGCCTCGGCGAAGGAGATCACCTCGCCCCCGATCCGCACACTCCCGTCCTCGAAGACCACCTCCGCGCGCGTGGTCTGGTAGAGCCCCGCCAGGCAATCCGCCATCCGTGCCCGGATCGTGTCGCAGGCAGCCTTCACTGCCATCCCGTTCAGGTCCGACCCGGAGGAGGCCGCCGTGGCCGAGGTGTTGGGAACCTTGCCGGTATCGGTCGCGGTGATCCGCACAGCCTCCATGCCCACGCCGAACCGGCTGGCGGCGACCTGCGCCACCTTCTGGTTCAGCCCCTGTCCCATCTCGGTCCCGCCATGGTTCAGGTGGATCGAGCCGTCCTGGTAGACATGCACCAGCGCCCCCGCCTGGTTCAGATGGGTCAGCGTGAAGGAAATCCCGAATTTCACCGGCGTCAGCGCGATGCCCTTCTTCAGGATCGGCTGCTCCGCGTTCCAGTCCGCCACCGCCGCCCGGCGCGCGGCATAGTCCGAGGTTTCCACCAGCCGCTCGGTCAGCCCGTGCAGGATGAAATCCTCAACCGCCTGCCCATAGGGCGTGGTCTGCGCGCCCAAAGGCGCCTCGGGGACCGCCGCCACTGTTGCCACATCCGTCGCCCCGCGCGAGGCAGCGTCTTCGTCCATCCGCTGTTCGGAAATATCCTCGGGGGGGAATGCCGCGTCAGCGGCAGGGGGGGCAGACAGCCCCCCATCCCCGCCCGCCGCAGGCGCATCCGCATCCAGCCCGGACGCCTCCGCATAGTAATTCACCCGCCGCACCTCCAGCGGGTCCAGCCCGAGGGCATGGGCCACATGGTCCATCACCCGTTCGATCCCCAGCATCCCCTGCGGGCCGCCGAAGCCCCGGAAGGCCGTCGCGCTCTGCATGTTGGTCTTCAGCCGGTGGCTTTCGATCCGGCAGTGGTCCAGCAGGTAGGCGTTGTCGGCATGCAGCATCGCCCGGTCTGCCACGGGCAGCGAGAGGTCCATCGACCAGCCGCAGCGGGTGTACTGCCGGAAGTCCACCGCCAGCACGCGCCCGGTCTCGTCGTAGCCCACATCGTAGTCGATCCGGAAATCGTGCCGCTTGCCGGTGACGACCATGTCGTCGTCGCGGTCATAGCGCATCTTGCAGGGTCGCCCGGTCTTCAGGGCCACCACGGCGCAGGCGCAGGCCAACGCGTTGCCCTGGCTCTCCTTGCCGCCAAAGCCGCCGCCCATGCGCCGGGTCTCGACCCGGACGGCGTGCATCGGCTGGCCGATGGCCTCGGCCACCTTGTGCTGGATCTCGGTCGGATGCTGGGTCGAGGACATGACCTGCACCCCGCCATCCTCCATGGGCAGCACCAGCGCGGCCTGTCCCTCGAGGTAGAAATGCTCCTGCCCGCCCATCTCGATCCGGCCCGCCAGCGTCAGCGGTGCGGCCTCCAGCGCAGCGCTGGCATCGCCCTTCTCGTAGACCCGCGGGCCCTCTTCGAAGCGGCTGTCGAAATCCAGCGCATCCTCGATGGAAAGCACCGGCGTCTCCTCGGCAAAGACCATTGCCGCCTTGCGGGCGGCGCGGCGCGCGGCGAGGTGGCTGGTGGCCGCCACGACAAAGACCGCCTGACCGAGGTAATGCACCTCGCCGGTGGCCAGCAGCGGCTCGTCATGGGCCGAGGGTGAAACATCGTTCGCAAAGGGCAGGTCCTCGGCGGTCAGCACCGCCACCACGCCCTCCGAGGCGCGCACCGCGTCGAGGTCGAGGGAGACGAGCTTGCCCGCCGCCACCGTGCTCAGCCCGAAGGCCAGGTGCAGCGCATTGGCGGGCAGCGGGATGTCGTCGATATAGCGGGCCGCCCCGGTGACATGGAGTTTCGCGCTGTCATGGGGCAGGGGGGAGGAGACGCTCATGCCGAGACCTCCCGCACGCGCGTCGCCGCGCCGATGTCCTCGAGGAAGTAGCGCGTCAGCATGTTGCGGGCGGCCTCCAGCCGGTAGGCAGCCGAGGCCCGCATGTCGCTGAGCGGCTGGAAGTCCTCTTCCCAGGCGCTCCACGCCGCGTCGATGGCCTCTTCGCCCCAATCCTCGCCGATCAGCGCGGCCTCCACGGCGGCGGCGCGTTTCGGGATGCCCGCCATGCCGCCGAAGGCGATGCGGGCGTCGGCCACGCGGCCGTCCTCCAGCGTCACGTTGAAACAACCGCAGACGGCCGAGATGTCCTGATCGAACCGCTTCGACAGCTTGTAGCAGCCCAGCCGGTCGGGCTGGTGCGGAATGCTGATCGCCTCGACGAATTCACCCGGTGCCCGGTCCTGCTTGCCATACGCGAGGAAGAAATCCTCCAGCGCGATCTCGCGCCGGGTGTCGCCCTTGCGCAGGTGCAGCCGCGCGCCAAGCGCGATCAGCGCGGGCGGGCCGTCCCCGATGGGCGAGCCGTTGGCGATATTGCCGCCGATGGTCGCGGCATTGCGCACCTGGACCGAGCCGTAGCGCGTCAGCATCGCGGCAAAGTCGGGGTAGCGCCCGCTGACCGCCGGGATCAGCTGGCTGATGGTGACGCCGGCCCCGATCACCAGCGCCTCCTCCGTCTCTTCGATGCCCTGAAGATCGGCGCAGCGATGCAGGAAGGCGACCGGCCCGAGGCGGCGCAGCGCCTTGGTCACATGCAGGCCCAGATCGGTGGCCCCGCCCACGAGGACGCCCTCGGGATGGGCCGCGTACCAGGCGGCGAGGTCATCGGAGGTTTCCGGCAAGACGGCCTCCGCTTCGGGATCGAAGGGGCGCTCCAGCAGGGCGCCGGGCAGGGCAGGGACCACGGCGGGCTCGGCCATGGCGGCCTCGGCGGCGCGCACGATGGGGGCATAGCCGGTGCAGCGGCAGAGGTTGCCCGCCAGCACCTTGTCCACATCGGTCTCGCCGGTGGCATGGGCGGCGGCCAGCGACATGACGATGCCCGGCGTACAGAAGCCGCACTGGCTGCCGTGCTTGTCGATCATCGCCTGCTGCACCGGATGCAGCGTGCCATCGGGCCCGGCGAGGCCTTCGACCGTGGTGACGGATTTGCCGTGCAGCTGGGGCAGGAAGAGGATGCAGGCATTCACGGCCCGGGGCCCGTGTTCATCGGTGACCATCAGCGTGCAGGCGCCGCAATCGCCCTCGTTGCAGCCTTCCTTGGTGCCGGTCAGCCCCCGGATCTCGCGCAGCCAGTCGAGCGTCGTGACCGTCGGATCGGTCACGTCCATCTCCACCCGCTCTCCGTTCAGAAGAAAGGAGATCTCCATATGTTTCTTCCGCCGCGTTACCCTGTTTGACCGGAAACACACCCCTTCGATGCGGCGTAGAAGGGCGCTGGCCTTGTTGTTTTCAGACTACAGAAAAGAGGCAGATTCGAAACCGCGCAAGAGTTTCCTGCTCAAAGGCTGGGCGGACCCTGCGGAAACGCTCATGAATTCAGCGTGGTGGCGGGGCGCGCCGCCTGTGCGGAAGGCGCCCCCTGCGGCGAAGAAATCAAGGGCCGGGCGCTGCGCCGGGGCTGGCAGGACGCCACTGCGAACGCCCCGCGCGCGGCCTCGCAGCCCTGTCCGGAATTTTCAAAAATTCCGGTCCGGAAAATTCGAATTTTCCGGGCAGACACGTGGGCAGACACGCGGGCCGGTCACGGGGACCGCCAAAATTCTTCGAAGAATTTTGCCAAGAATTTTCGAAAATTCTTGGGTGCCCGGAGGGGGCGGCGGTTACAGGTCCTCGACCGCCATCACCCCATTCAGGCTCTTGATCGCGCCGCGGATCTCGGGCGAGACCGGGAATTGCTGGCCCGCGTCGATCTCCACCTCGCCGGGCAGGCCCGGGTCCATCAGGCAGAAGCGCACCGGGCCGCGCGCCGCGTTCTTCGCCGCCTCCCGCGCGCCCTCAAGGATGCCCGCGACCGCCGGGATCGCGGCGGCTTCCTCGATATAGACGAGGAGCCCGCCGCCGCCCGCATCGGCCACCACGTTGTCCACCGGCGCGACGGACCGTGCGAGCAGGCGCAGCTGGTCGCTCTCCATCGTCGCCTCGACCGTCATCACCACCTTGCAGCCGGTCTCGAGATTGTCGCGCGAGACCTCCAGCACGTCCGAGAACAGCATCGTCTCGAAGGCCCCGGTGGTGTCGGAGAGCTGCACGAAGGCAAAGCGGTTGCCCTTGGCGGATTTCCGTTCCTGCCGCCCGGCGACGATCCCGGCCATCTTGGCCACATGGGGGCCGTTGTGGGCCTTGGCGATCACGTCGTCGAGGGTCATCACCCCCGCCCGTTTCAGCGCCGAGGCATAATCGTCGAGCGGGTGGCCCGAGAGGTAGAAGCCGACCGCCTTGAACTCCTCGCCCAGCCGTTCGGCGGGCAGCCAGTCGTTGCAGGGCGTCAGGCGCGGTTCGGGCAGGTCATCGCCCGCCTCGCCGAAGAGCGACACCTGGTTCGAGGTCTTCTGCTCCCAGATCGCGGCGGAATATTGCACCAGCCCGTCGAGGCTTTCGAAGACGCGGCGGCGGTTGCTGTCGATCTCGTCGAAGGCGCCGGACCGCGCCAGCATCTCCAGCGGCCGCTTACCGACCTTCTTCAGCTCCACCCGGCGGGCGAAGTCGAAGAGGTTCACGAAGGGCTTGTCGCGGCCATCGACCTTGCGGCCGTCCGTCACCAGCTTCATCGCCTCAAGACCTACGTTCTTGAGCGCGCCGAGGGCATAGACCAATGCGCCGTCCACCACCTTGAAGGTCGCGTCCGAGCGGTTCACGCAGGGCGGCACCCAGGGCAGGCCGAGGGCCTTCTTGAGCTCTTCGAAGTAGACGCCCAGCTTGTCGGTGAGATGGATATCGCAGTTCATGACGCCGGCCATGAACTCGACAGGGTGGTTCGCCTTCAGCCAGGCGGTCTGGTAGGACACCACCGCATAGGCCGCCGCGTGCGACTTGTTGAAGCCGTAGTTGGCGAATTTCTCCAGAAGGTCGAAGACCTCCGAGGCCTTCTTGGCGTCCACGCCGTTCTCGCCCGCGCCCTTCTCGAACTTGGGGCGTTCGGCGTCCATAGCCTCCTTGATCTTCTTACCCATGGCGCGGCGCAGAAGGTCCGCGCCGCCAAGGCTGTAGCCCGCCATGACCTGAGCAATCTGCATCACCTGTTCCTGGTAGACGATGATGCCCTGCGTCTCGGCGAGGATGTGGTCGATCGTGGGGTGGACCGAGGTGATCTCGCGCTGGCCGTTCTTGACCTCGCAGTAGACCGGGATGTTCTCCATCGGGCCGGGCCGGTAGAGCGCCACGAGTGCAACGATATCCTCGATACAGGTGGGCTTCATGCGCTTGAGCGCATCCATCATGCCCGAGCTTTCCACCTGGAAGACCGCGACCGTCTTGGCCTTGGAGTAGAGGTCGTAGGTGCGCGCGTCGTCCAGCGGGATGGCGTTGATCTGGTTCTCGGCCCCCGGTGCGGGCTCGTAAAGCCGGGTGCCGTCGGCGGCGACATGCAGGTCGCGCCCGCCCCAGTGGATCTGCTGGATCGCGTTCTGGATCACGGTCAGCGTCTTCAGGCCGAGGAAGTCGAACTTCACCAGCCCGGCCTGTTCCACCCATTTCATGTTGAACTGGGTCGCCGGCATGTCGGAGCGCGGATCCTGGTAGAGCGGCACAAGCCGGTCCAGCGGCCGGTCCCCGATCACCACGCCCGCCGCGTGGGTCGAGGCGTTCCGCAGCAGCCCCTCGACCTGCATGCCGTATTTCAGCAGCCGGTCGACGACCTCCTCGTTGCGGGCCTCGATCCGCAGGCGTTCCTCCTGCTGCAGGGCCTGTTCGATGGAGACGGGCTTCACCCCTTCCACCGGGATCATCTTGGACAGCCGGTCCACCTGGCCATAGGGCATCTGCAGCACGCGCCCGATGTCGCGCACGGCCGCCTTGGAGAGCAGCGCACCGAAGGTGATGATCTGCCCCACCTTGTCGCGGCCATAGCGTTCCTGCACGTAGCGGATCACCTCTTCGCGGCGGTCCATGCAGAAGTCGATGTCGAAGTCGGGCATCGACACCCGTTCCGGGTTCAGGAAGCGTTCGAAGAGCAGCGAGTAGCGCAGCGGATCAAGGTCGGTGATCGTCAGCGCATAGGCGACGAGCGACCCTGCACCCGAGCCCCGGCCCGGCCCGACGGGGATGTCGTGTTCCTTTGCCCACTTGATGAAGTCCGCAACGATCAGGAAGTAGCCCGGGAAGCCCATCCCCTCGATGATGCCCATCTCGAATTCGAGCCGTTCGTAATATTCCTCGACCGGCGCGGCATGGGGAATCACGGCGAGACGGGCATCGAGACCCTCCTTCGCCTGACGGCGCAGTTCCTCGACCTCGTCATCGGCAAAGCGCGGCAGGATCGGCGCGCGCTTGTAGGCCATGAAGGCGCAGCGCTTGGCGATCTCGACGGTGTTCTCGATCGCCTCGGGCAGATCGGCGAAGAGCGTCACCATCTCCTGCTGCGACTTGAAATAATGCTGCGGCGTCAGGCGGCGGCGCGGATGCGCCTGGTCGACATAGGCGCCCTCGGCGATGCAGATCAGCGCATCGTGGGCCTCGTACATGTCCGACTTGGGGAAGTAGACGTCGTTCGTGGCAACCAGCGGCAGGTCCATGGCATAGGCCATCTCGACGAAGCCGCGCTCGGTCAGGCGTTCGGCCTCGGGCAGGCCGCCCTCGCCGGGGTGACGCTGCAGCTCGACATAGAGCCGATCGGGGTAAATCTCCGACAGCCGGGTCATGAAGGCCTGTGCCTCGGGCCGGTGCCCGCTGCGCAGAAGCTGCCCCACGGGGCCGTTCGGCCCGCCCGAAAGGCAGATCAGCCCCTCCGAGAATTCCTGCAGTTGCGCCAGCGAAACCTGCGGCAGCGCGCCGCCCGCGTCGACGTAAAGGCAGGAGGAGAGCCTCATCAGGTTCTCGTAACCCGCCTCGCTCTGGGCCAGCAGCACGACGCCTGCGGGCAGCTTGGGCTTCTCGCCCGGCTGGGTTTCCAGATAGGTCACATCCACCTGGCAGCCGATGATCGGCTGCACCCCGGCGCCCGAGGCGTAGACGGAGAATTCCAGCGCCGCGTACATGTTGTTGGTGTCCGTCACGGCGACGGCCGGCATATCCATTTTGTCGCAAAGTGCCGGCAGCTTTTTCAGCCGCAGGGCGCCTTCGAGTAACGAATATTCGGTATGGGTGCGGAGGTGGATGAATCGCGGTTCGCTCATGTGCGTCAGCGTATCCTCGCCAGTCGGCGGGGAAAAGGTCGTATCACGGCTCTGCGATCTGGACGCAGGCCCCTGCTACGGGGTATCAGAAAGTCTAAGGGACAGTGAAAAACAAAGGCCTGAACTGATGAAACGAGCACTCTTCGCGGTCATTTCGACCTTCCTCATTGCTGGCTGCATGGACAGCGGCCAGCCGCAATCCGCACCTCAGCCCGATCCCAAGGACGTGCCGACGGGGCGGATCAACAAGGTCCACGTTGCCATGATTTACGCCAACTGATGGCGTGGCGCGCCTGACCGGCGCGCTTTTTCGGCATCTGGTGCAGGTCGCCCTGCGGCCTCACCAATGTGGCGGCTTCTCGTCACCCATGTAGATGGACCCGGGTGCGGCGGCTTCGCGCTCGGCTTCGCGTTCCATCAGGATCTGGACGCGGCGTGTCAGCATCGCGATTTCAGTCTCCTGCCGGGCGATAACGTCCGACAGTTCCTCGACCGTGCGCGTCAGATGCGCGAGGTGTTCTTCCAGTGCATGCGGCAACTGGGTGTGCTTCTGTGTCATCTCGGATCCCCCTGATCCAGCCGGTGTCGAGCCTAACGGGTTTCCGCAGGAAACATAATCCGCTGTTTCGGTGGCTGACGCAATGTCGCGACCGGCGCTCTCTTATCCGTCCGGGGCCGAACTTCATAGGCCCAGCCTGTCATGGCCCACTCTGCAAAGGTCCTGTCTACAAAGGTCCTGTCTGCAAAGGGCTGCGCTTGCCCCTTTGTGGCCCTTGGGCTAGACCGCGCGGCGAGACAGGCTGAGAGGACCACCCGATGGCCAAGGTGAAGAAGACCCCCCGCCCCAAGGCAGAGACGCCCAAGGGCTTCCGCGACTATTTCGGCACCGAGGTGACCGAACGCAGCCATATGCTGAGCCAGATCGCACGGGTCTACCATCGCTACGGCTTCGAGGCGCTGGAAAGCAGCGCGGTGGAGACCGTCGAGGCGCTGGGCAAGTTCCTGCCCGATGTGGACCGCCCGAACGAGGGCGTCTTTGCCTGGCAGGAGGACGCCGAGGGCGACAAGCCCGGCGACTGGCTGGCCCTGCGCTATGACCTGACCGCGCCGCTGGCCCGTGTTTACGCCCAGCACCGCAACGATCTGCCCACGCCCTACCGGCGCTATGCCATGGGCCCCGTCTGGCGCAACGAGAAGCCCGGCCCGGGCCGCTTCCGGCAGTTCTACCAATGCGACGCGGACACCGTGGGGACCTCCTCCATGGCCGCGGATGCCGAGATCTGCGCCATGCTGGCCGATTGCCTTGAAGAGGTCGGCATCCCGCGCGGCGACTACGCGGTGCGCGTGAACAACCGCAAGGTTCTGAACGGCGTTCTGGAAACCATGGGCTTGTCCGACGAGGGCGGCGCGGATCGTGATGCCGTGCTGCGGACCATCGACAAGTTCGACAAGGTCGGTGCCGATGGCGTGCGCGACCTGCTGACCAAGGGCCGCCTCGATGCGTCGGGCGCCTTCATCGACGGCGTCGGCCTCTCGGCTGATCAAGCCGAACCGGTGATCGCCTTCCTGACCTCCAAGGCTGACGATCCGGCCCGGACGCTGGCCAACCTGCGCGCCGCCGTGGGCGGCTCTGCCGTGGGGGCCGAGGGCGTGGAAGAGCTGGAAACCATCGCGGCGCTGCTGGACGGGCAGGGCTATGACACCGGGCGGATCGACATCGACCCCTCCGTCGTGCGCGGCCTCGGCTATTACACCGGCCCCGTCTTCGAGGCGGAGCTGACCTTCGAGATCCTCGACGAGAAGGGCCGCAAGCGGCAGTTCGGCTCGGTCTCGGGCGGGGGGCGTTATGATGGCCTCGTGAAGCGCTTCACCGGGCAGGAAGTGCCGGCCGTCGGTGTCTCCATCGGGGTCGACCGGCTTCTGGCCGCGCTCCATGCCAAGGGCCGCATCGGTGGCAAGGAAGCTGGCCCCATCGTGGTGACCGTGATGGACCGCGACCGGATGGCCGACTACATGGCCATCGTGGCCGAACTGCGCAACGCGGGCCTGCGGGCCGAGGTCTACCTCGGCAATCCCAAGAACTTCGGCAACCAGCTGAAATACGCGGACAAGCGTCAGAGCCCCGCCGCCGTCATCGAAGGCGCGGACGAGAAGGCGCGCGGCGTGGTGCAGGTCAAGGACCTGATCCTCGGCGCCAAGATCGCCGAGAACGCGACGCTGGAAGAATGGAAGGAACGCCCCAGCCAGTACGAGGTGCCTCGTGCAGAGTTGGTGGCCAAGCTGCGCGAGATCCTCGCCGAGAACGGGCTGGGCTGAGCCATGAGCATCGTGAACGACCGCGCCCCCTACCGGGCCGAGGCCGCGCGTCTGCGGGCCTTCTTCGAGGCGCAGGGCGCCGTCCCGGTGGAGCCTGCGATCCTGCAGCCCGCCGAGGTCATGCTCGACCTCTATGGCGAGGACATCCGCGCCCGCGCTTATGTCACCTCCGATCCGCTGCGGGGCGAGCAGATGCTGCGCCCCGACTTCACCGTGCCGGTGGTGCAGATGCACATGGCGCAGGGCGCCGAGCCCGCGCGCTATACCTACGCCGGCGAGGTCTTCCGCCGTCAGGAAGAAGACCCCTCCCGCCCCAGCGAATATTCGCAGGTGGGCTACGAGGTCTTCGACGGCTCCGACCCGGCCGCCGCCGATGCCGAGGTCTATGCCCTGATCGAAAGCGTGGTGCGTCCGCTGGGGCTGAAGGCCTCGACCGGGGACATGGGCATCCTTGCCGCGACGGTGTCGGGCCTCGACACGACGGAGCGGCGCAAGCGCGCCTTGCTGCGCCACATCTGGCGGCCGCGCCGCTTCCGGGCGCTGATCGACAAGTTCTCGGGCAAGGAGCCGATGGCGCAGACCCGTCGTGAGCTGCTGGCCTCGGCCGATCCCTTCGCCGGGGTGAAGGTCGATACCGGGCTGCGCAGCCGGGCGGAAGTGGCCGAACGGCTCGACGCGCTGCGCGAAGAGGCGGCCGCCGCGCCGCTCAGCCGCGAGCAGGTCGAGCTGATCGAGGCCGTGCTGAACGTCCGCGAGAAACTGCCCTTCGCGCTGGAGAACCTGCGCGACATCGCCGTGGACCTGCCCGCGCTTCTGCCGGCGGTGGATCGGGTCGCGGCCCGTTGCGCCGCGCTGGAGGCCCGTGGCGTGGACGTGGCGAACCTCGACTTCGAGGTCGCCCATGGCCGTGCGCAGATGGAATATTACGATGGCTTCGTCTTCAGCTTTGCCGTGGAGGGCCGGCCCGACCTGTCGCCCGTGGCCGTGGGCGGGCGCTACGACGCGCTGACCCGTGTGCTGGGCGGTGGCATCGAAATCCCGGCGGTCGGCGGCGTGATCCGCCCCGGCCTGATGCTGGACCTGATGGAGGGCCGGGCATGACCCTGAAGCTTGGCGTGCCGTCCAAGGGGCGGCTGATGGAAAAGACCTTCGACTGGTTCGGCGCGCGGGGCGTGACCTTGTCGCGCGCCGGATCGGACCGCGAATATGCGGGCCGCGTCGAAGGCGCCGACGGGGTGGAACTGGTGCTGCTCTCGGCGGGGGAAATCCCGCGCGAGCTGGCGGCCGGGCGCATCCACCTCGGCGTGACGGGCACCGATCTGGTGCACGAGAAGCTGGCCCAGTGGGACCAGCAGGTCGAGGAGCTGGCCGAGCTCGGCTTCGGGCAGGCGGACCTGATCATCGCGGTGCCGCAGTGCTGGGTCGACGTGGACACGCTCGACGATCTGGATGCGGCGGCGGCGGCCTTCCGGCGCAAGCACGGCTTCCGGATGCGGATCGCGACCAAGTACCATCGCCTCGTCCGGGACTTCTTCCGCGATCAGGGCGTGGCCGACTACCAGCTGGTCGACAGTCAGGGCGCGACCGAGGGCACGGTGAAGAACGAGACCGCCGAGGCGATCGCGGACATCACCTCCACCGGCGAGACGCTGCGGGCGAACCACCTGAAGATCCTCGACGACGGGCTGATCCTGCGCTCGCAGGCGACGCTGTTCCGGGCCCGCAAGGCGCCGATGGACGATGCGGACCGCGCGGCGATGGCGGCCTTGGCGGCGAAGCTGGGCGTGGATTGAACGGCCCTGGGTGGCGCGGGACGAAAGGCGGCTTCGGCCGCCTTTTTCTTTTGGGGCAGGGCCTTCTCGTTGGGGCAAGGCTCAGGCCGCGACTATCGCCATGGCCGGTCGAACCGCTCTGTCGGGAGCGCCGCCTCCGGGTTCAAGTCCCTGCGCCGTCGAATTTCTTCGTTTCTGCGGCGATGACACCACCCGCGCGGGACAAGGTCGCAGGCCGCCGCGCATCGCAGGCAGGCCCCCACGCGGCGGCGATTTGGTGAGGCTGGGTGGTCGCTTTCGAGAGAGGGGCGAGCTTGGCTGCCATAAAGTGGTGGCCAGCGAGGTCAGGTTCGCCCCCGCGCGCGCCGTCGATGCGCGGCTCCGTGCTTGCGGCGGGCAAGTGAGGGGCGGGCGGTTGCCCGGGGCGTGGTCCTAGCGGCCGGGCATGATGCTGCATGCGCAGGAAATCATGCCTGGCCGTGCAGCGTCTCTGCCGGTCGGCCTCCGGCCCTCCTCAGGCCGCCTTGTGCCGCATGATCGCCGCCTCGGGATGGCTCAGCAGGCGGCGGGCGTAGTGGCCATAGGAGGCCGGGTCGCGGGTCACCTGCGGGAAGACCTCCTGCAGCCGCGCACGGTCCTGCGCGCCCAGAAGCGACAGGTCCGCGCTGCCCGGGTGGAAGCTCTCGGCCTCGGTGCCGTTGGCAAAGAGGATCTGGTGGCTGTCCAGCATCAGGTGAATGTAGGTCACCTCGGCCATCTCCAGATCACGGCGCACGGACCGCCCGTCGACCAGATCGCGCGCGGCGACAAGCACTTCCTCGGTGTTGAAGAGCCGCTGCGCCACGGGGCCGCGCACCAGCATCCGGTGCCCGGGAGAGACGATCAACTCGCCCTCGGGGCGGTTCAGCCCGAAGGCGCCCGCGCGAATGCGGATCGGGCGCAGCTCCGGCATGGCCATCAGGCGCGCGCCCGACATGTGGCGGCGCCCAATCCAGCGGATCGGGGCGGCCCCGGCGTCCTTGGTCAGGACCAGTTCCCCCGGGCGGAGCGTCTCGACGGGGCGCGGGCCCTGCGGGGTGCGAATGCGGGTGCCGGGGGCAAAGCAGATCACACCTGCGCCCGGGGCATCCGGCGCGCGCCGCGCCCGGTCGAGGCCGGGGGAGCGGCTGCGCTCTAGGCTGCACCGCACGATCCACAGGTCGCGGTTGGCGGGCGGGATCTGGTCGACGAACATCAGCAGGGGCTGCAGACTCGGGCCGAGGTCGATCAGCGTGACACGGTAGGCGTGCCGCCCGTCGGTGACGTCGAAGCCGCTGTCGGCAAAGGGCGTGTCGTCCTCTGCCGGGTCGGGCTGCGCGTCCTGCCCCGCAAGGGCTCGCCCCACGAGACGGCGCACCACCGGGGCTGCCCGGCGATGCAGGGCGATCTGCTCATCCGTCCGCTCCAGCCGCAAGACCGCACCGGGACCGTCGACGCGCAACGGCTCTCCGTGCCAACGCCAGACCGTGCCCGGCGTAAGGGCGGAAACCGTGGCACCGGCGATGCCATCCACTTCTGTCTGCGACCAGGAAATGACGAACGTGCCACGAATGCACGTTCTCATGCCTGCCTCATTGTCTGCTCGTGGGGATCCTGTTGCGGATCCTCCGTTTATGGCTGCTGTATACCACGGAACGGGGCGCAGGAAAACGTCTCAGTTGCCAGACCCTGAGAAGCTCCGGCGGCCCGCGGGTGACGCGCTGTCGCCTTCGGGGGCGGATATTCAATCTGCCCGCCAAATTTGCAGCATTGGAGGGCATTTGCCCGGTTTTGCGTCGCCTGTTGTCTGGGCGATTGCCCGCATGTTGCGCAATTGCTTCAATTTTGGCGCAGAGATCGCGACACAATCCAGGGTTGTTTCGCGCGGGCCGGGTGCCGTGGTATCTTAAGGTCAGTCCCGGGATGTCTCCTCCCTGCCCGGGCCGCGGCAGGCGCCGCACGATGGACCGGGATGCGCAGCCATCCTGGTTCTCTCGTTTGAGTATCCGCGATCCCAGGACGCGCCCCGCAAGGCCGGGGTTTCTCCCCTGTCCACGGATTGCGATTGCAGGACCGTCCATGGCACAGGATGGTGCCACGGGATCACGCGGCGGTGGCCGCGCAGAGGGGGAGCCAGACCAGATGACCAAGACGCCGCGCGAGCTGCCGCGGGACCTGCATGGGGTCCACAATCTGCGCGACCTCGGGCATCTGCCGCTGGAGGCGGGGGGCCGGACGCGTCCGAACCGTCTGTGGCGTGGCGATGCCCTGCGTGGGCTGACCGCCGCCGACCGGGCTGAACTGGGGCGCTGCGGGCTCAGCCACATCGTCGATCTGCGCGGCGAGGAGGAGGCGCAGCGCGCGCCTAACCCCGCAGATCGCCTGCCGGGCATCCTGCGCGCCCATGTTCCGCTCTATGACGGCCTCGCCCCGGCCGAGCAGGCGGCACGTGATGCCGGCGACCGCTTCGACATGGCGGAGCGGTATCTGATCGCCCTCGACAGCTGTCGCCCCGGGTTCTCCTGCGCGCTGCGCACCATCGCCGCGGCAGAGGAGAGCGGGCCGGTCCTGATCCATTGCACCGCGGGCAAGGACCGCACGGGGCTGATCGTGGCGCTGCTGCTGCTGAATGCCGGGGTCACCCGCGCCGCGGTGATCGAGGACTTTGCCCTGACGGCCAGCCACGGTGCCGCGCTGATGGCGATGCTGCGTGAGAGGATGTTGGACCGGGGCACACCGGCCGAGGCCGCCGACCGGATCCTCGCCAGCCCCCCGGAGGCGATGCGCCGGGTCATCGACTGGCTCGATGCGGGGTTCGGCGGGGCGGCCGGCTATATGGCCGCAGTCGGGGTTGATGCGGAGACGCGCGAAAAACTCGCGTCTTGGTTGATCTCGGCCTGACGGTGCGGGCGCTAAGTGACGTTGGGGCATGTCGTTTTTGGCCTGCGCCCCGAGGCGCGCCGCCAACACAATCCCGCAAAAGACGGCACGCGGCGCAATGCCTCAAATTGCATGCCTTTTACCTGTAAAATCGCTCAAGCCTTTGCCGTAAATGGATAAGTAAACCTATCCGGACGGCGCTGCCCTTGACACCCCGGGCAGCCGCGTCATCTTTGACCCGCAGCCGGGCCTGCCAATTCAGGGCAGGCTGCAGGGAGGGCCAGCGTCGAAAACGACCAGTTGCCGCGCCGATGCCAAGGCTCCGGGCCGATTTCGCCTGCCCGGATGCCGCGAGTTCGCAGGATGGCCGCCCGGCGCGTCCTGAAGATTTTTGAGCACGTACCACCCGACGGGAGGAGCAAGAGAATGACATTTCAAAGACCCCACCGGCTTCTGAGCAGCGCGGCCCTTGCGCTGGTTCTGGGCGCCGCCGCCGCACAGGCGCAGGACCTGCGGTTCTGGACCACCGAGGAACAGCCCGAGCGTCTGGCCAAGCAGCAGGAAATGGCCAAGGACTTCGAAGCCGAGACCGGTATCGCGGTCGAGGTGATCCCGGTCACCGAAAGCGAGCTGGGCACCCGCGCCACCGCCGCCTTCGCGGCGGGCGACCTGCCGGACGTGATCTACCACCCGCTGCAATACGCGCTGCCCTGGGCCGAGGCGGGGATCCTCGACGCCGATGCGGCGACCGAGGTGGTCGAGGACCTGGGCGAGGACACCTTTGCTCCCGGCGCCATGGCCATGGCGGCCTATGACGGCGGCGTGGCCTCCGTGCCGGTCGATGGCTGGACGCAGATGATCCTCTACCGCAAGGATCTCTTCGAGGAGAACGGGCTGGACGCGCCCACCACCTATGCCGCGGTCGAGGCCGCGCTCGACAAGTTGTCGAACCCGCCCGAGATGTACGGCTTCGTCGCCGCCACCAAGGTCGACGACAACTTCATGAGCCAGGTGCTGGAGCATGTCTTCCTCGCCAACGGGATCAGCCCGGTGGGCCCCGACGGGTTCATGGCGCTGGACGAGGCCAAGACCATCGAGGCGCTGGAGTTCTACAAGAAGATCGCCGAGGCCTCGCCCCCGGGGGATCTGTTCTGGAAGCAGTCGCGCGAGGTCTATTTCGCCGGCCACGCGGCGATGATCATCTGGTCGCCCTTCATCCTTGATGAACTGGCGGGCCTGCGTGACAGCGCCCCGCCCACGATCAACGATGATCCCACCTCGGATGAGCTGGCCTCCAAGACCGGCATCGTGACGAACTTCGCGGGCCCGTCGAACCCCGATGGCGCCGCATGGTCCGAGATGAACATGTTCGGCATCACCGTGGACGCCGAGATCGACGATGCGATCGACTTCGTGAAATACTCCATGGGCGAAGGCTACATGAACACGCTGGCGATCGCGCCGGAGGGCAAGTTCCCGATCCGCCGCGGCACCGAGGAGAACCCGACCGAGTTCGCCGACGCCTGGGCAGAGCTGCCCGTGGGCGTGGACCGCAAGGCGCCGCTCGGCGATCTCTACGCCCCCGAGATGATCGACGAGATCGTCGCGGGCCTCGACAGCGCGCAGCGCTGGGGCGTGAAGGACGGGCAGCTTGGCCTCGCCTCCAAGATGGTGAACTCGCAGGTCATCAACCGCGCCGTGCGGGAGTACCTGGACGGCGCGCGTGATGCTGCGGCCACCGTCGAGATGATGAACGACGAACTGGCCAAGATCCAGTAACGCCGATCCTGACGCGGCCCCGCCTTCCCGGCGGGGCCGTCCTGTTTCAGCCCCAATTTCCGGCCCCCTCATGACCGACCTGACCCCTCCCACCCGCCGAGGCCCGCTGGCCAAGCGCGAGGCCCGGCTGGCCTGGGGCCTGCTGGCGCCCACGCTGCTGAGCGTCTCCCTCGTGGTGATCGTGCCGCTGCTGGCGATTTTCTGGATTTCCTTCAAGCCGGTCGAGCTGGCCGACCTGCGTCCCACCGCGCCCATTGTCCGCGAAAGTCTGCGCGGCGAGGGCGATGACATGCGTGTGGAATACCGGCTGCGCAATTCCTCCCGGACCGATCCGATCGCGGGCGTCACCCTGAGTGACACGCTGCCCGAGGGCCTTGTGCCCACGGGCGAGGTCGAGGGCGCCTGTTCCCTCGATGGGCAGCGGCTGACCTGCGATTTCGGCGATATCGAGGGCGGCTTCAACGAGCGTATCCGGGTCCCCGTCACGCTGGAGGGCGATGCGGAGGCCGTCGAGGCGGCGGCCGAGGCCAGCGAACCCGTCGTCACCGGCAAGGGCCGCAACGTGCTGACCGACGCCACCTTCACGCTCGACAACTTCCGCATGGTCTTCGATGGCGGCGAGTTCTGGTCGGTTCTGGGCATCACGCTTTTCTACGCGGTCTTCGGGACCATCGGGGCGCTTGTAGTCGGTCTCTTCGCGGCGATGCTGCTGGACAAGAGCTTCCGCGGGCAGGGCATACTGCGCGGTCTCTACCTCTTCCCCTACGTGGCCCCGGTGATCGCCGTGGCCTTCACCTGGGTGACGCTCTTCGATCCCTTCTCGGGCTCGGCCAATGCGTTGCTGGTGCAGATGGGCGTGAGCAGCCAGGCGATCAACTTCTTCGGGGAGCGGCCGCTAGCGCTGATCATGGTCACGCTCTTCGAGATCTGGCGCTATTTCCCGCTGTCCTTCCTCTTCATCCTCGCGCGGATGCAGTCGATCGACACCGACATGTACGAGGCCGCGGACATGGACGGCGCCTCGCCGTTCCAGAAGTTCTGGTACCTCTCGCTGCCGCAGCTTCTGGGGATCCTCTCGGTCCTCTTCCTGCTGCGCTTCATCTGGACCTTCAACAAGTTCGACGACATCTTCCTGCTGACCGGGGGCAACGCGGGCACGCGGACCCTGACGGTGAATGTCTACGAGCAGGCCTTCGCGCTCTCCAACATCGGGGCCGGGGCCGCCGTGGCGGTGGTGGTCTTCCTCTGCCTGCTGATCTTCTCGATCCTCTTCTTCAAGACCATGAGCCGGGAGGAGGGACTGTGAGGATGCGTTTCGCGATCACCACGGGCCGGGCGTCCGGCCGCGCCGTCGGAGCCTCCGGCGGGGATATTTTCGAACAGTGGATGAGAGGGCCCGTGCAGGCCCGGGAGGTCCGGGCATGACTGCGATCCGTCAGGGACATGTGACCGGTGCGCTGCTTGGCGTGCTCTGGATGGCCGTGGTGGCGGTGACCGTGGCGGTGGCCATGTCCTTCGCCACCGGCGCCGGGTTCCGCCCCGGGCTCATCGGCATCCTCGTGGCGGGGCTCGTCTCGGGGCTGGCGCCGCTCTACCTGCCGAACCGCTGGGCGGTGTCGGGGCTGACTTTCGTCGTGGTCGCGGCGCTGAGCTTCGCGGGCGCGGGCCCGGTGCAGATCGGCTCCGGGGTCAGCGCGCTTTCGGTCCTCATCTCGCTGCTGGTGACGGCGCTCTCTGCCGGGATCGGCATGGGCGCGATCCTGAAGGGGGTGACACCCGGACCGCTGACGCGCCATGTCTTCGAGGCCGCGGTGATCCGCTTCCTCACCGGCTTCGGCTACATCTTCTTCACCGCGATCGTGATCATCCCCTTTTACGTGATGGTCATGACCTCGCTGAAGAGCCAGCAGGCGCTGCTCCAGAACCCGCTCGACTTCTCGCTCGACCTCGGCCGGGGTGTCGATCTCTTCCGCTCCTACATCGAGCTTTTCCGGGACTTCAACTTCGGCACCTACCTCTGGACGTCCTTCTATGTCTCGGTGCTGACGGTGATCATCACGCTGGCCTTCTCGATCCCCGGCGCCTACGCCGTGGCGCGGCTGCGCTTCCGGGGCGCCAAGGCCTTCTCCCGCGGGATCCTGCTGATCTACATGGTTCCGATGATCGTCCTCGCCCTGCCGATCTACATCGGCTTCTCCATGGCGGGGCTGCGCAACACGATCTTCGGCATCGTGATCATTTACCCGGTGACCACGATCCCCGTGGGGCTCTACATGCTGCAGGGCTATTTCCGCGGCCTGCCGGCCGAGGTGGAGGAAGCGGGGCTCATGGACGGGCTCTCGCGCCTCGCCGTGATCTGGAAGATCACCCTGCCGCTGGCGCTGCCGGCGCTGGCCTCGGTCTCGCTCTACGTCTTCATGATCGCCTGGAACGAGTTCCTGCTGGCCTTCATGCTGCTGGACGACCCGTCGAAATTCACGCTCACCCGCGGGGTGACGATGCTCAATTCCTCCGAGATCCCGCGCCAGCACCTGATGGCCGGGGCGGTGATCGCCACGCTGCCGATCATGGTGATCTTCCTCGGGCTGGAACGTTTCATGACCAAGGGCCTGACCGCAGGCTCGGTGAAAGGATAAGACATGTCTGCAATCACGCTGTCTGCGGTGGAGAAATGGTATGGCGACGTGGTCGTCATCAAGGGCATCGACCTCGAGATCGAGCCGGGCGAATTCGTGGTCTTCGTTGGGCCCTCGGGCTGCGGCAAGTCCACGCTCTTGCGGATGATCGGCGGGCTGGAAGAGACCAGCCGCGGGCAGATCCTGATCGACGGGCGCGATGTCACCGATCAACCGCCCTCGGGGCGGGGCCTCTCCATGGTGTTCCAGTCCTATGCGCTCTACCCCCACATGTCGGTGGCCGAGAACATGGGCTTCGCGCTCAAGACCGCCGGCGCGCCCAAGGCCGAGATCGAGCAGAAGGTGGCCGCGGCGGCCGATGTTCTCAAGCTCGATGCCCTGCTGGACCGGCGGCCCAAGGACCTCTCGGGCGGGCAGCGCCAGCGGGTCGCCATCGGCCGGTCCATCGTGCGCGATCCCACGGCCTTCCTCTTCGATGAACCGCTCTCGAACCTCGACGCCGCGTTGCGGGTCGAGATGCGCTACGAGATCGCCAAGCTGCACCAGCGGCTCGGCAAGGCGATGATCTACGTCACCCATGACCAGGTCGAGGCGATGACGCTGGCGGACCGGATCGTGGTGCTGGAAGGGGGCCATATCGCGCAGGTGGGCCGCCCGCGCGACCTCTACGAGAACCCCGCCAACCTCTTCGTGGCGCAGTTCATCGGCTCGCCCAAGATGAACGTCATGCCCGTGACCATGTCCGCCACCGGCTACAGCCTGCCCGGCGGGCGCGGCGGCGCGGCTGCGGGCAAGGGCGCGGCCACCCGCCTCGGCATCCGGCCCGAGCATATCACCCTCTGCGCCCCCGGGGAGGGGCAGCTGGACGGCACGGTCGACGTCGCGGAATACCTCGGCGCGGATACGTTCCTCGTGCTCGACTGCGGGCTGGAGGAAAAGGTGACCGTCCGGGTGATCGGCGACAGCGCGCTGCGCCCCGGCGCCACCACCGGCCTTGCCTTCGATCCTGCGCGGCTGATCTTCTTCGACGCCAACGGCCAGGCGCTCTGACCGGGACATTTTCGTTTCCGAAATATCCCTGCCGGAGGCCACGGCCCGTCAGGGCCGCAAAACATCGCGTGCGGGGGCGCCAGCCCCCGCGCCGGAAGGTCAGGCTCCGATCAATCCGTGATCAGGGCAGGACGGTGAGCCAGAACCACACGGTCAGCAGCGCCGTCGCCGTCGCCACCAGCACCGAGGAGGCAGAGACCCTAAGCGCCCGCCCGTAGATCGAGGCGAAGACGTAGGTGTTGATGCCCGGTGCCACCGAGGCCATGATCACCGCCCCGCGCAGGTCGGCGGGCGAGAGCCCCAGAAGGACCCCCATGCCGAGCGCGATCGCCGGGTGCAGCACCAGCGACAGGAAGCAGATCATCGCGATCACCCGGCCGTCACCCTCCAGCTTGTAGCGCACGAGGATGCCGCCCACGGCGAAGAGCGCCACGGGCAGGGCCGCGCGGTTCATCAGGGCGATGCCATCCCACAGCGGCTGCGGCAGCGGCAGGTTCACGATGTTGACGATGAAGCCCACCATCAGCGCCACCACCAGCATGTTCTTCGACAGCTGGCGCAGGATCTGCAGCGGCAGGCGGGCTATGCTCAGCCCGGTCTCCCGGGCGCGCACGACCTCCATTACCGTGGTGCCCAGCGTGTAGCCCACCGGCGCATGGATCGAGATCACCGCGTAGGCCGCATTCAGCTCGTCCTGGCCATAGGCCCGTTCCACCACCGGCAGGCCCAGCATCATCGTGTTGGAGAACTCGGCGATGAAGCCGATCACCACGCTGTCCTGCCAGCTGCGGCCAAAGACGAAATGCGCCACGAGGAAGCCCACGACGAAGGCCGCGAAGGCCCCGGTGTAGAAGGAGGCCAGCAGCGCCGGGTGCATCGCCTGCGCGAGGTCCAGCTTGGCCACCCCGGAGAAGAGCACGCAGGGCAGCGCGTATTTCTGGGCGAAGGTCATGAGCCCGTCGATCGCGAGGGCGGACATACCGCCCGAGCGGGTCGCGGCGTAGCCCGCCCCGATCAGCAGGAAGACGGGGAGGACGACGTAGAAGAGGGTTTCCATGGGGAGAAGTCAGGCCAGTGGGAGAGTGAGGATCATGCCATCGTAGGCTGCCGAGACATGCCCGGGCGTCTCCGCTTCGACCGTGGCATGGTCGAGGTCAATATGCATGTTGGTCAGCACGGCGCGTTTCGGGGCCATGCGGTCGATCCAGCCCAAGGATTGCGCAAGATGCGCGTGGGTCGGATGCGGATCGCGCCGCAGCGCGTCGAGCACCCAGATCTCCAGCCCCTCCAGCGCAGCCCAGCTTTCGGCGGGGATTTCCTTGACGTCCGGCAGGTAGGCAAGGCCCCCGACCCGGAAGCCGAGCGCGTCGATCGACCCGTGGTTCACCCGGAAGGGGGTGAAAGTCAGCGGTCCGCCAGGGCCGTCGATGGTCACGTCGCCGTCGATCGTGTGCAGGTCGAGGATCGGCGGGTAGGGCGAGCCTTCGGGTTGGACGAAGGCATAGCCGAAGCGCTGGATCAGCGCGTTCTGCGTGTCGCCATCCGCCCAGACCGGCAGGCGGTTCTTCATGTTGAAGACGATCTGGCGCAGGTCGTCGATCCCGTGCACATGGTCGGCATGGGCATGGGTGTAGAGCACCGCGTCCAGACGCCCGACACCGGCGTCCAGCAGTTGCGCGCGCATGTCGGGCGAGGTGTCGATCAGTACCGAGGTCATCCCCTCGGGGCCCACCCGTTCCACCAGCATCGAACAGCGCCGCCGCGTGTTCTTGGGATCGTTCGGATCGCACTCGCCCCAGAGCCCGCCAAGGCGGGGCACGCCGCCGGAGGAGCCGCAGCCGAGGATCGTGGCGCGCAGCTCGTCCATCAGGCAGCCGCCTCATAGGCAGCGGCCTTCCAGAACAGCCGGTCGAAATTCTCCTGCGTGCGCGCCGCGAAGTCTGCGTAGTCGAGGCCGAAGGTCTCGGCCCCCACGCGGGCGGTCAGGGCGGAATAGGCGGGTTCGTTGCGGCGGCCGCGATGGGGCGGCGGCGCGAGGTAGGGGCTGTCCGTCTCGACGAGAATCCGGTCGAGCGGGGCAGCGGCAAAGATCTCGCGCAGCTCCTTCGACTTGGGGAAGGCCGCAATGCCGGACATCGAGAGATAGAACCCGAGGTCGAGCGCCGCCTTCGCCAGTTCGGCCGAGGAGGAGAAGCAGTGCATCACGCAGGAGAAGGACGCATTCGCGTGTTCCTCGGCGAGGATGCGGGCCATGTCCTCGTCCGCGTCCCGGGCGTGGATGATCAGCGGCAGGTTGGTGCGGGCCGCGGCCTCGCAATGCAGCCTCAGGCTGGCCTGCTGCACCTGCGCCGTCTCGGGCGTGTAGTGGTAGTCGAGCCCGGTTTCCCCGATGCCGACGAATTTGGGATGGGCGGCGAAGCCCACCAGCTGGTCGACGGTCGCCGGGGGCTGTTCGGTCACCGACATCGGGTGGATGCCCGCGGCGTAGAAGACGCCCGGGTGGGCCTCGGCGATGGCGCGGACCTTGGGCTCCTGCGCCAGCTTGGTGCAGATGGTGACCATGCGCGTCACCCCGGCCTCCGCCGCGCGGGCGATGACATCGGGCAGTTCGCCGTCGAAGTCTTTGAAGTCGAGGTGGCAGTGGCTGTCGGTGATCTGGATCGGGTCGGTCATGTCTGTCTCGGAGGGGGCGCGCCCGGATGGCGTCGCCCGGATGGATGTGCCCGGATCGCGTGGCCCCGGTCGGGCCCTGCCGGTCTGCGGGATGCTCGGCCCCGTCATGCCCGGACGGGCAGGGGCCGCGGTGCGGAGCGCGCCACAGGCCTCAGCCCGCGGCGGTTTCCTGTATCTTGAAGACGGTATCAAGGATCAGCGCGGCAGGGTCAAGGTTGACCGCCAGCCCGTGCTGCACCCGTCCGCCGATGCTCTGTGCCGCCTCGGCCCAGCGACGCGCTGCATGGGGATTGGGCGCCAGACGCAGCAACAGTTCGCCCTCGCCCCGGGCGGCCTGCGGTTCGGGCGGCAGGCCCGTGGCGCCAGTGCGGGCGATGCGCATCATCAGCAGGTCAAGGAGGGCCACCAGCAGGGCGCGTTTTTCCTCCGCCCCGCGGGCGGCGGCGGCATCGGCAAGGGCAAGCGCGCGGCCCCGGTCCAGCCGCGGCAGGTCGTGGAAGAGCGCCAGCAGGTCGCGGTACATCTCGACCCCGCCCATCTGCGCCAGCCGCACCGCCTCGCCGACGGAGCCCGCCGCGAGGGCGGCCAAGGCCTCTTCCGCGCCCTCGGTGGCGATGCCCGCCTGCTCCAGCGCAGCGGCGATCTCGTCGGGCGCGAGCGGCGTCAGGCGCAACTCGCGGCAGCGCGAGCGGATCGTGGGCAGGATCGCGGAGGGGCGGTGGCAGACCAGCAGCAGCACGGTGCGCGCGGGCGGCTCCTCCAGCAGTTTCAGCAGGGCGTTGGCGGCCTGCACGTTCATCTCATCCGCCGCGTCCACGATGATCACCCGGCGCCCGCCGTCGGCCTGCGACATCTGCAGGAAGTGCTTCACCCGCCGCACGCTGTCGACGTTGATCTGCTGGCCGACGCGGCCGGTCTTCTCGTCCACCGGGCGGGTCAGCCGCAGCAGCGCGGGTTCCGATCCGGCCCGCATCCGGGCGGCGACGGGGTGGTCTTCGGAGATGTCCAGCGTCTCGGGCGGGGGCGGCGCGCCGAAGAGCCCGCCGCCGTCATCCTCGGGGGTGGCCAGCAGGAAGCGCGCGATCCGCCATGCCAGCGTCGCCTTGCCCACGCCGCGCGGGCCGGTGATCAGCCAACCATGGTGCAGCCGCCCGCCGGTATAGGCGGAGAGGAAGCCTGCCTCGGCCTCGGCCTGACCGAAGAGGCGCGGCGTGTCGCGCGGATGGGGGGCGCCCTCGATCCGGTCGGGTTCGGGCAGGTCTGCGGGATCGCTCATGCCGGGGTCTCCGCCAGCCGGGCCTCGACGGCCTGCGCCACGTCGGCGGCCACGGCCTCCAGCGTGCGGTTGCCGTCGATCACCACGAAACGGTCGGCGTATTCCTCCGCCAAGGCGAGGAAGCCCTGCCGCATCCGGCGTTGCAGGTCGGCGCCGAAGGTCTCGAACCGTTCCTCGGTGCCCTGCCGCCCAAGGGCGCGGGAGAGGCCGGTTTCCGGGTCCATGTCGATCAGCAGGGTCATGTCCGGCTCGCGCCCGATCATCAGGGCGTGCAGCTTGTCCACGAGGCCGCGCAGGTCGCCCCGCGACAGGCCCTGATACATCCGCGTGCTGTCGGCGAAGCGGTCGCAGACCACCACGGCGCCGCGCTCCAGCGCGGGCAGGATGGTGCGTTCCATGTGGTCGCGGCGTGCGGCGGTGAAGAGCAGGGCCTCGGTCTCGGCGGACCAGCGGTCAGGATCGCCTTCCAGCACGAGGCGGCGGATTTCCTCGGCCCCCGGCGAGCCGCCGGGTTCGCGGGTCAGCACGACCTCGCGGCCCTGCGTGCGCAGATGCTCCGCCAGCAGCCGGGCCTGCGTGGATTTGCCCGACCCGTCGATGCCTTCGAAACTGAGAAACAGGCCCTGTGTCATGCTCCTGCTCTAAGCTGCGCGGGAGCCGCTGTCAAAACCCGTCAAAAACCGCCCTCGGGCCCATCGCGCAGCTGTTTGACCAGCTTGGTCGATGCGGTCCGCAGTCGGACGCCGAAGCCCCCGGTCGGCACGTCCGACATGGCCACCAGTGGCAGGCTCTTCTCGGGCAGGCCCTCGGGCTTGAGGATCAGCTGGGCGACCTGATCGCCCGCCTTGATCGGGGCCTGAAGCGGGCCGTTGTAGACCACCTCGGCCGCCACCTTCTCGGCGTCGAGCACGGGCAGAAGGGCCACCTGATCCTGCGCCACCGTGAGGCCGACGGAGGGCTGCGCGCCCATCCAGACATCGGCGCGGGCGATCTCGGTGCCGGCCTTGGCTATCTGCGCTTCGCCAAATTGGCGAAAGGCCCAGTTCACGACCGAGCGCGCCTCCTCTGCCCGGGTGCGGGTGCTGTCCATGCCGGAGAGCACGAAGATCACCCGGCGGTCGCCCTGCTTGGCAGAGCCCACGAGGCCATAGCCCGCTTCCTGCGTGTGGCCGGTCTTGAGCCCGTCGGCGCCGATCCCCATGCTGAGCAGCGGGTTGCGGTTGTGCACGTTCTGGGGCGCGCGGCCGTCGAATTCGAACCGCTGCTCCGAGAAGAACTTATAGTACTCGGGGAAGTCGGTGATGATGTGGTTGGCCAGCAGCGCAAGGTCGCGGACCGACATCCGGTGTCCATCGGCGGGCCAGCCGTTCGAGTTCGCGAAGGTGGAATTCGTCATGCCGAGCTGCTGCGCCCGCTGCGTCATGTAGCGCGCGAAGCCCGCCTCGGTGCCGTCGGGGCTGAGAGCTTCGGCGATCACGGCGCAGGCGTCGTTGCCCGAGAGCACGATGATCCCCTGCAGCAGGTCCTCCACCCGGACCTTGTCCGTGGTGTCGAGGAACATGGTCGACCCGCCGTAGTTCATCGCATGGGTCGAGACCGGCAGCCGTTCGTCCATGGTCAGCCGCCCGTCGCGCAGCGCCTCGAAGGCGACGTAGAGCGTCATCAGCTTGGACATGGAGGCCGGCGGGATCGGTGTGTCAGCGTCCTTGGCCAGCAGGATCGTGTTGGTCGTCTGGTCGAGGATGAAGGCCGCCCGCGCGGAGGTGTCGAAGGCCCGCGCCGGCAGGGCCATCGTCAGTGCAAGCGCCGCCCCGGCAAGCAGCGTGGCGGCACGGCCAAGCGCAGGCTTCGGCAGGGCGGGCTTCCGCAGGGCAGGGCGGGGGAGCAGGGCGGTCATCATCGTCATCGGCCTCTTTCTGAAAGCCGCCCGGTGCCGCCACTGCGGCGCCGGGCCATGGTCAGGCTAGTTTGTCACGGCGTAGGCGTCGGTGAAACCGGTGGCCTTGATCTTCTTCAACAGGGCATCGCGTTCGCCGGTGGTGGTGGCGGGGCCCACGACCACGCGCCAGAAGGTCTTGCCCTGGGTGGTCTGCTTGCGGATCGTCGGAACCATGCCAGCATTGCTCATCTGGCCCGCCGCATTCTTGGCGTTGGCCTCGACCGAGAAGATCCCGATCTGGAGATAGGGCTTGGACAGCGAGGAGGCGGGTTTCGCCGCCGGTTTCGGGGCTGCGGCAGCGGCAGCGGCGGGTGCCGCGGCAGCCGCAGGCGCGGTCATTGCCTCGGGCGACATGCTGGGACCGGGCCGGCTCTCGGCCTCGACTGCGTCGAGCGCCGCTGCGGCGCCGGGGGCGGGATCGAGCGTCGTCGCTTCGATCGCATCGGGCGCGGCCAGGGTCTCGGCCTCTGCCGGGGCGGGCACCGGGTCCTCGACCACTTCCTCGCGGCGCAGGGCGGTCACGTTCAGTTCCACGGGCTTCCCGGCCAGCATGCCCAGCGTCGAGGCCGCGTCGGACGAGACCTGCAGGCGCGGGCCCGGCATGTCCCGCTCGCGCCGGAAGAGCGCGCCGATGACGAATTTGTCGTTGCTCTCGTTGCGGATGATCACCCGCTCGGGGTCGGTCACGTCGGGGTGGGCCACCCAGACACCGCCCAGCGAGGGCCGCCCGTCCCAGAGACCGGCCTCGGTCACCTGGAAGACCTCGGGGGCCTCGACGTCGCGTTCGATGAGCTTGGTGGCGCGGGCCGGGCCCGCCGCCTCTGCCGGGGCGCCCTTGGGGCGGAAGAGCGCGAAGTCCCCGCCATCCTGGCAGGCGGCCAGCAGGGTCACGGCGCAGGCGGCCGTCGCGAGGCCGCGCCAGTGGCGTCTGGTCCGCGGGTGGTTCGTGACGGTACCGATGGTTTCGGAACCCGTCGCGCGCTTGTGGAATGTCATGCCTCGCCCTCTGCCCGTTCGCGGTCTTTGCCGCCTGTGCGCCGTTCTCCGGCTGTCCTGCCTCTGATGCGGCCCCATGCCGCCTGCCCGGCAGTGTAGCGGCTTGCAGGGATCAAGGAAAGCAGGGGCTGGGCTGTCGGCAGATAATCCCTTCGTGATCGGCGGTCTTTCAGAATCATTTGCCGCCGCTTAAGGACAACCGGACCCGGCCCCACGACCCGCCGGAGGCGCCCGACCGTGGAGGAGTGGCAGAGTGGTCGATTGCACCGGTCTTGAAAACCGGCGTGCGTGAAAGCGTACCGTGGGTTCGAATCCCACCTCCTCCGCCACGTCGTGATCTTATCCACTTTGATGCACTGCCGAGAAGTGATTTGTTTCCTTTGTTTTTCTGGCGAATTTCGGCCTGATACTGTGCTTTCAGTTCTGTTCGATGGTCCGTGTTTGCGCTCGCTGTGTGGTATGTCCCAGAGGCGCTGACGGGGGACAGGCGTGGGGAGTGCATTCAAATCAGAACGAACCTACCTCCATCTGTGCATGAAACGATCGAGAACCGCTACGAACGTTTCGTCGTGTTTCGACGACCCGAATTGAGCCATCTCATCAACGCAACTGGAAACCCCACATCATCGGTCCATCCTCCTAAGTGACGGAAAGGACAGGCGATGGACCACGATCATTCCCATGACACCGCCAGCCAGGGCCTCCTCCGCGATCCGGTCTGTGGCATGGTCGTGGACCCCGACGCGGGAAAGCCCTCGGCCGAACATGCGGCGCACAGCTATCATTTCTGCTCTGACCGGTGCCGGTCGAGGTTCCTCGACGATCCGGAGGCCTATCTCACGGCGGTGGACCCTGTCTGTGGCATGGAGGTGGACCGCGCCAGCGCCGAGCACATGATCAAGCACGAGGGGGCGCGGCTCTACTTCTGCTCCGCCAAGTGCCAGTCGACGTTCGAGGCCGCCCCGGAAGACTACCTTGGCGACCGGCCGGCCGCAGAGCAGATGCCGGAGGGCACGAAATACACCTGTCCGATGCACCCGGAGATCATTCGCGACCAGCCGGGGGATTGTCCGAAGTGCGGCATGGCACTGGAGCCGATGACGCCCTCGGCCGAGACGGGACCGAACCCGGAGTACGTCGATTTCAAGCGCCGGCTCTGGATGGCTGGCCCGCTGGCCCTGGCCGTCTTCGTTCTGGAGATGGGCAGCCACATCGGCATCCCCTTCGCGGAATGGATCGGCCACAGGGTCTTCGGCTGGCTCCAGTTCGCGTTGGCCACGCCGGTGGTCTGGCTGTGCCGCACCTTCTTCAAGCGCGGGTGGGCCTCGATCGTGAACCGCTCGCCGAACATGTGGACCCTGATCGCTCTCGGCACCGGGGCAGCCTATGCCTTCTCCATCGTTTCGCTCGTCGCGCCGGGATTGTTGCCCGCGCAGATGGCCGACGGCATGGGGATGACGCCGGTCTACTTCGAGGCGACGGCGGTGATCCTCGTCCTTGTGCTGATCGGGCAGGTGATGGAGCTGGCGGCGCGGGAACGTACCGGGGACGCCATACGTGCCCTGATCGACCTTGCGCCCAAGACGGCCCGCCGGGTGCGGGACGGCAAGGAGGAGGACGTGGAACTCGCGGTGCTCGCCGCCGGGGACATCCTCCGCGTCCGTCCGGGCGAGAGTATTCCGGTCGACGGGGTGGTGACCGACGGGCGCTCCTCCGTCGATGAAAGCATGATCACCGGCGAGCCGGTCCCGGTCGAGAAGACCGAGGGCGACGCGGTGACGGGCGGCACGCTCAACAAGTCCGGCAGCTTCCTGATGGAGGCACGCAGCGTGGGCGAGGAGACAACGCTCAACCTCATCGTGCAGATGGTTGCCTCGGCGCAGCGGTCGCGTGCCCCGATCCAGGCCGTGGCCGACCGGGTGGCCGGCTACTTCGTACCGGCCGTGGTGGCCGCGGCGCTGCTGGCTTTCGTCGCGTGGTGGGTCTTCGGGCCGGCGCCGGCGCTCAGCTATGCCTTCGTCGCGGCGGTCTCGGTGCTGATCATCGCCTGCCCCTGTGCACTCGGCCTCGCCACGCCGATGTCGATCATGGTGGCCTCGGGGCGCGGGGCCCGTGCCGGGGTGCTGATCCGCGACGCCGAGGCGCTGGAACGTTTCGCCAAGGTCGACGTGTTGATCGTGGACAAGACCGGCACGCTGACCGAAGGCAAGCCGACGCTGACGGATGTCGAAACGGGCGAGATGGACGAGGCCGAGTCCCTGTCGCTGGTCGCCGCGCTGGAGCGCGGGTCGGAGCATCCGCTGGCCGAAGCTCTGGTTGCCGGGGCCGAGGCGCGCGGGGCACGGCAGGTGGAGAGCCGTGATTTCGAGGCGGTGACCGGCAAGGGCGTGACCGGCATGGTCGACGGGCGCCGCGTTGCGCTTGGCAATGCCGCGCTGATGGCGGACCTCTCGGTCGATCCCGGCGCACTCGCGGAGCGCGCCGAGGCCCTGCAGGCCGAGGGCAAGACCGCGATGTTCGTGGCGGTGGATGGGGCTGCCGCCGGGCTCGTCGCCGTGGCCGACCGGATCAAGGAGACGACGCCGGAGGCGATCCGCGCCCTTCACGGCCTGGGCCTGCGCATCATCATGGCCACCGGCGACGCAAAGGCGACCGCACAGGCCGTGGCGGGCGAATTGGGCATCGACGAGGTCCATGCAGAGGTCAGCCCCGAGGACAAGAACGCCCTTGTCCGCAGGCTCAAGGACGAGGGGCTGTCGGTCGCAATGGCCGGGGACGGCGTGAACGATGCCCCGGCCCTCGCCGAGGCCGACGTGGGCATCGCCATGGGCACCGGGGCGGATGTGGCGGTGGAGAGCGCGGGTATCACGCTGGTGAAGGGCGACCTCGGCGGCATCGTCCGGGCACGTCGGCTGGCAGAGGCGACGATGCGCAACATCCGTCAGAACCTCTTCTTCGCCTTCGGCTACAACACCGCCGGCGTGCCGGTCGCGGCGGGGATCCTCTATCCCTTCCTGGGCGTGCTGCTGTCGCCCGTCGTGGCGGCCGCGGCGATGAGCCTGTCTTCGGTCTCGGTGATCGGCAACGCCCTGCGCCTGCGGGCCAAGCGGCTCTGAGGTGGGGCGGCCGGATATGGTAGCGGGGCAGGTGCCATCGTGCGGGGCTTGCAGCCTGCGGCCTGCGGCGTCCGGGGCGCGCGCGGCGGCGTCGTCCCGGTCGCGGCCCGTCCGGTGACCGAGGCCCGTCCTGTGATCGAGGCCTGTCCTGCGATCAAGGCCCGTGCGGCGATCAAGCCCCGTCCGGCGATCTCGCCGGATTGACCGCGCCCCCGCAGCCACGGCATAGTTTCCGTCAGAACCGGAGGTCCCTTGTCGCGCATCCTTGCCATCCTCTTGCTGATCCTCTCCGCCTGGGTCCTCGTGCCCGGCGCGGCGCAGGCCCATGAGGCCGCGCCCAAGATGGCGCATGCGATGGCCTGCGACGCCTGCGCCGACATGGCAGGGGCCGCGCAGGGCGACCATGCGAAGGATTGCCTGCATGGCGCGGGCTGTCTCGGCTACGTGCTGGTCCCGCAGGAGGTCTCGGTCACGGTGTCGCGCCTCGTGGTTCGGATCGTCCGCCCCCATACGCCGCTGGCCCTGTCGTCGGTCTCCCTCAGGCTGGATGTGCCGCCTCCGCGCGCCTGACGTCATCCCCTGCCAGCCAGCGGCGCTGCCGCGATGATGACACCCAGCACGACACCCGCGTCGTGCGTCAGGACAAGACCCATGAACAAGCTTATTCCGGCTGCCCTCGCAGCCGCCGCCGTTGCCATCGGTGCCTTCTACATGACACGCCCGCCGCAGACCCCGGCAGGGCCCGTAGAAACCGCATCGCCCGGGATGGGCGATCCGCTCGTCTCCATTGCTCTGCCCGACAGCCTCAGTGCCGAGGCGGCCCTTGGACAGCGCGCCTTCGAGGCGACCTGCGCGGCCTGCCACGGCGTGAATGCGACCGGCAAGATGGGCTTCGGCCCGCCGCTGGTCCACAAGATCTACGAACCCTCGCACCACGCGGACATTGCCTTCCAGATGGCGGTGCAGAACGGGGTGCGGGCGCATCACTGGCGCTTTGGCGACATGCCGCCGCAGGAGGGGCTTACCCCGGCGGATGTCGCCAACGTGGTGGCCTATGTCCGGGCGCTGCAACGCGCCAACGGGATCGAGTGAGATGAGCACGACACTGACACGCCGCGCCTTCTGTGCCGGAACCACCAGCCTTGCGGGGCTGGCCGCAGCCCCGCTGCGCGCGCAGGCGCCTGCCGCTCAGGGACTTGCCGGGCAGGGGCTTTCCGGTCAGGAGCCTGCGGCGCTGACCGCCCGCGTGGCCACGGCGCAGATCGCCCCCGCCGGCTATGCCCCGACCGAGGTCTGGGGCTATGACGGCCTGCTGCCCGGGCCCGTCCTGCGCGTGCCGCAGGGCGGGCGGCTCACCCGGCGGCTGGTCAACGAACTGCCGGTGCCGACCTCGATCCACTGGCACGGCATCCGTATCGACAACGCCATGGACGGTGTCGCCGGGCTGACGCAGGAGCCGGTCCCACCGGGCGAGAGCTTCGACTACGAGTTCACGGTGCCGGATGCCGGGACCTATTGGTATCACGCCCACACCAACTCGATGGAGCAGGTGGCGCGCGGGCTGGCAGGCGCGTTGATCGTCGAGGAGGCCACGCCGCCCGAGGTCGACCGGGACGAGGTTATCCTCTTCGATGACTGGCTGCTCAACCCCGAGGACGCGCAGTTCGTCGCGCCCTTCGCCCACCCCATGAGCCTGAGCCACGCAGGCCGGACCGGCAATCTGCTGGGCGCGAACGGGACCTATGACCCGGTGATCGGCACCCGCCGGAATGAGCGGCTGCGCCTGCGGCTGATCAACGGCGCCAACGCGCGGATCTTCGTGCTGCGCCTGCACGGGCTGACCGGCTGGACCGTGGCGCTCGACGGGATGCCGCTGGCGCAGCCCGAGACGGTCGAGGGCGAACTGATCCTCGCCCCGGCACAGCGCCTCGACCTGATCGTGGATGTCACGGCCGGGGCAGGGGAGGAGGCGGGCCTTATCCACCTTGGCGATGACGACAGCTGGCAGGTATTCGTGCGGATGCCGGTGGAGGGCTCGGCCGCCGCAACGGCGCGCGGGGCCCCCGCCGCGCTGCCGCCCAATCCCCGCATGGAGGTGCCGGGGCTCGACACCGCGACGCGGCTGGAGATGACGATGGAGGGCGGCGCGATGGCTGGCATGGCCTCGGGCCGGTTCGGGGGACAGGAGATGGAGTTCCGTTCGCTGATGGAGCGGGGGCAATTCTGGGCCCTGTCAGGGCAGGTCGGACGGAGTGACACGCCCTTCGCCCGTCTCAAACTTGGCGAGACGGTGCGCCTGACGCTGACAAATGCGACGGTCTTTCCCCACGCGATGCACCTGCACGGGATGCATTTCCGCGAGGTGCGGCAGGACGGAAGCCTCGGCCCGCTGCGGGACACGATCCTCAGCCTGCCCGATGTGCCGCTGGAGATCGCTTTCGTCGCGGACAATCCCGGCAAATGGTTGTTCCACTGCCACATGCTGGCCCATGCCGCTGCGGGCATGACCACCTGGATCGAGGTCGCATGACCCGCCAGATCGTTTCAACAGGAAGGAGACCAACAATGAAGACCCCTCTCGTCATGGCCATGATCCTGGCCGGCACGGCCGCGCTTGCCCATGGCGGTGTACAGAACGCGGACGTGATGAACCGCATGATGGGCATGTCGGAGCTTGCCAAGCAGATGAAGGTCATCGGCACCATGGCCAAGGGGGCCACGCCCTTCGATGCCGAGGCCGCGAATGCGGCCCTCGCCCGGATGGCCGAGGAAGCCTCCTACATTCCCGCGCTCTTCGAGACCGAGGCCGACGATCCGAAATCCGAGGCGCTGCCCCTGATCTGGCAGGACTTCGGTACCTTCACCACCCGGGCCGCGGAGCTTGAGCGCCTGACCCGGGATTTGAGCGGCACCGTCGCCACACAGGCGGACCTGCGACCTGTCATGCAGCAGGTCGGCAAGGCCTGCAGTGCCTGCCATGGCACCTTCCGCGAGTGAGGCCGGAACCTGAGGCGCGCGATTGCGCTGCCCCTTTGCGCCACGACGACGGCGCAGAGGGGCCATCAGGCTGAAGATCAGGCCCGGTCGGTTGCCGTGGCCCTAGTTTGTCATGTGGTCGTACCCGCCCTAATTCCCGGGATCGGCCAGGGCGGGCTGTGCGCGTAGGAAGAGCCCGAGCGCGAGACATCTCACGGTGGGGCCCCTTGCGGGATACACCCGGAAAGGCTGCGCCTGTGCCCAGATGCGCAGGTTGATTTGCCCCAATCATACGTCGTCTTGATGGCGTGGCGGGATGGCCCCCGCCACGCCGCTTTCGAGGGGCTTACTCTGTCACGATGTCCGTCACGGTCAGCTTGCCCTTCACGCGGTCGGCCACGAAGTCGACCTCCTGTCCTTCGCTCAGCCCTTCCATCATGGCCGGGTCCGCGACCTCGAAGACCATCTTCATCGCGCCCATGTCGAGCGTCTCGAGAGGGCCGTGGTCGATGGTCAGCCGGTTCCACTGGCTGTCGATCTTGGTGATCGTGCCGCGGGCCATGGGCATGTCGCCGTGATCATGGCTCGTCTGGGCAACGGCAGCGGTTGCGGTGAGGAGGGCGAAGGCGCCTGCGATGAGTGTTTTCATTCCGGGTGTCCTTGTTTGAGGGGAAAGGCCGAGGGGGGCAGCGCCCGCCGCGGCGGACGCCGGGGGTGTCATCCACGGGACAGGTGGGAGCGTGGGGTCAGTCGCGTTTCGGGGCTGTCGTTGCGCGCCTCGTCGGGAAGTTCGCCTGTCCATTCCCAAGCTTGCGTGCCGGGAGGGTTCTCGTACCAACCCGGATCGGCATAGTCGTCGGGGGCAATGCCTTCGCGCACCTTCACCACGCTGAACATGCCGCCCATTTCGAGCGGGCCGTAGGGCCCCCAGCCGGTCATCATCGGCACGGTATTGTCGGGCAGTTCCATCGACATCTCGCCCATGTCGGCCATGCCGGCGGTGCCCATGGGCATGTAGCCGGGCGTCTGGCGCCGGATCATCTGGGTCAGCTTGCGCTTGTCGGTGCCGATGAAGGTAGGCAGGTCGTGGCCCATGGCGTTCATCGTGTGGTGTGACTTGTGGCAGTGGATGGCCCAGTCTCCTTCGTGGACGGCATCGAACTCGTAGGCGCGCATCGCGCCCACGGGGATGTCGATGCTGACCTCGGGCCAGCGGGCGCTTTCGGGCACCCAGCCGCCATCGGTGCAGGTCACCTCGAAGTCGTAGCCATGCATGTGGATCGGGTGGTTCGTCATGGTCAGGTTGCCACAGCGCACCCGCACCCGGTCTCCCTTGTTCACCACCAGCGGGTCGATGTCCGGGAAGATGCGGCTGTTCCATGTCCACATATTGAAGTCGGTCATCTCGGCCACGCGGGGCACATATGTGCCCGGGTCGATGTCATAGGCCGCGAGAAGGAAGGCAAAGTCGCGATCCACCGGCATGAAGGCCGGATCGCGGGGATGGACGATGAAGAGGCCCATCATGCCCATCGCCATTTGCACCATCTCGTCCGCATGGGGGTGGTACATGAAGGTGCCCGACTTGGTCAGGTCGAACTCGTAGACATAGGTCTTGCCGGGCGGGATCGCCGGATGGCTGAGCCCGCCGACGCCGTCCATGCCCGAGGGCAGGATCAGTCCGTGCCAGTGGACTGACGTATGTTCCGGAAGGCGATTGGTGACGTAGATGCGCACCCGCTCGCCCTCGACCGCCTCGATGGTCGGGCCGGTGGATTGGCCGTTGTAGCCCCAGAGCCGGGCAATCATGCCCGTGGCCATGATCCGTTCCACCGGCTCGGCGACGAGGTGAAATTCCTTCACGTTGCCGTTCATGCGCCAGGGCAGCGACCAGCCGTTGAGCGTGACGACAGGGTTGTAGTCCGGACCCGAGCCGGGGCGGGGCGGCACCTGCGTGGCCGGGCTGTCATAGCTCGCGGCTTCGGGCAGGTCCCGGAAGCGGGTCTGCGCCTGCGCGGCCCCGGCCAGCACGGCGCCGGCCCCCGCGGTGAGGAGTTGTCTGCGGTTCATCACTCTGTCCCTCCGGTGGGGCCGCCCCAGATGACGGCGGTCATGTCGGCCTCGGCGCGCCAGTAATCAGCCTTGGCACCGGCGGCCCCCAGCTGCGCGTCGAGCCCGTCGCGCGCATCACTGATCAGTTCGAACGTGGAGGTGAGCATCCCGTTGTAGGATCGCAGCGCCTCCTCGTCGATCACGCGGCGTAGCGGCAGGACCTCGTCCCGCCAGTGCACCGCGACGTTGTATTTCCCGGTCACGGCGGCATGGGCGGACCGCGCCTCGGACCGGGCGTTGATCGCGTCCTGCGCCAGTTGCTGCGCGGCGCGCAGATAGGCCAGCTGGCCCCGGCGCGAGACCAGCTTGCCGGTATCGTAGATCGGGATCTCGAAGCCCAGATCGACGATCTGAGTGGTGTCGAACGCGTTGCCCGAACCGCCGTCGACGCGGTCCGCTTCCAGCGAACCCGCCAGCGAGATGTCGGAGACCATCCGCGTCTGTCCCTCGAGGCGGTATTCCCGCGCCACGGCCTCCAGCTCCAGCCGGCCGATGGCGAGGTCGGTCCTGTGTTCCAGCGCCAGCCGCTCCACGTCCGACCGGCCCGGCCTGCGTCCGGGTAGCCCCGGCAGGCGGTTCGGCACGTAGTAGTCGATGTCCGTCCCCCAGAGCCCCATGAGCCGGGTCAGCTTCTCCTTCGCCAGCTGTGCCTCCAGCCGCGCATCGGCGCGCTCGGCGGCCAGTTCCGCGGTGAAGACGTGTTCGCGCGCCTGATCGGCGCGGTTCATCGCCCCCGTGCGCCCCAGCTCGGCCGCCAGTTCCGAGGCGGCATCTGCCGTCTCCTGCGCCTGCGCGACCAGCCCCGCGGCCTCGAAGGCGGCGACGGCGTCGATCCAGGCGCGCCGTGTCTCGGCGGCCAGGGCGACGGTCTCTTCCACCGCTTCGAGCTGCGCCTGCCGGAAGCGGGTCTCGGCAATCGCCTTGCGCGGCTTGAGGGTGATCGTATCGAGGATCGCGCCGGTGACATTGGCTTCGAGGGAGCTCGCCAGCCCGACCTCCCCGATGCCGGAAATCGTCAGGCTGACGGTCGGAATCGGGCCGAGGGCCACCTCCCAGAGATCGGTCGCGGAGAGGCCGAGGTCTGCATAGGCGGCCTGCAGTCCCCGGTTGTTCATCAGGGCGACCTGCACGGCGGTGTCCGGCCCGATGGTCTTGCGGTGGATCAGGGTGCGGACGCGGGCCTCTGTGGCCTCGACCTCGGCGGCGGACTGGGACCAGACGCTTTCCGACCCGGTGGCGCGTCGGGTGCTTTCGGACACCAGCGCAAAGCCCGGCCTCGGCGCGGATGCCTCGCCCACGAGGGCGGCGTCGGCGCAGGCGGAAAGCGCCAGCGGCAGGACAAGAAGGGCGGGACGGATCATGATGATGCCCCTCCCGGTGCCTGCGCATCATTCAGGTTGCGCCAGTCCTCGGGCGCCGCGATGCCGCGTGAGGTATGCAGGACGGGCGGGCCGGACGGTGCAGGTCCGGCGACCACAGGGTCGGCTGCGCGCGTGAGTGGCGAGGCCACGGGCGGCGCGTCGGGCAGGGCACAGCCCGCGAGCGCCAGCGGCACGGAGGCCGCGATCAGAAATTTCATGATATGCTCCGAAGGGGATCGACGATGCGGACGCGGAACGCGCCGCGCGACAGGTCGATCAGGCCTTCGGGGGTCTCTTGAGGCCGTCCGGCTGCGTCAGGGCGATGAGGTCCGCGGCCCCCCAGGGATGGATCGCACGTACCCCGCTAAGCGCCGCGTGGGCGACGAAGGACAGTGTCGACATATCGATGAGGCAGGCGTGATCGCAGCAGGTCGGGGGCGGCTGATCCGGCGCCTGTGCCGGGTCCGCCGCCCTATCGTGCTGAGCGTGAGCGGCATAGTCTGCCATGGTGTCCTGCGGCACGCTGGCGCTGGACTGGTGCGCGCAGACGATCGTCGCCGCGACCGGGGAGGCCACGACCATGAAACCGGTCACTGCCAGCATCACGACAAGGAGACAACGCAACACCATGGCGGCATCCTTGCTCCGATATTCGGCGCTCGGCAACTCACGAATGTATCAGCGTGAGGGGGAAGGGCGGAGCCATCGGCCATGAGGCCTACGGCAAGCACAGCTGGCAATGGGATCGTGCTGAGCCGCAGTCGAGAGACCTCGGCGATCAGCCGACGCGTCTCAGCCCGCTCTTGCTCCCATTCCTGGCCGCGAGTTCGAACTTCTCCGTGGAGTTTCTCTAGTTCGATACGCAAGTAGCCATCGCACCTCTCTTGCTCCATGCCAGCTCCCAAGCACATTGTTGCGTGCAGGATGGGTGTCAGCCCCAGAAAGGCGATCACCACCGCGCCCAATCGGGCCTGGGGAACATCCCGCTTGTCGAGTTCGTGGCAAAGAAGGGGCTGGCAATGAGCGCCGCGTAGGCCCAAGATTCAACCTGCGGACTCTCCGAGAATCTGGAGGAGAGTCGGGTCTCAGGTCAGGGCCGGAGTGTCGGTGCGACAGACGTTTTCAGCGTCCCTCTCCACGTCACGACGTAAGCCCTAGCGGCCTCGCGTGTCATACCGTGCAGGAAAACCTGATGAGGTCCGGAGCTATGGACGTCGGAATATCTTGAGGCTCCGCGCGTTTCGGCCGGTTGCGGACCGCGCCAGACTTGAGACAGCGACCCGAGACGTTCGCCAGTCCGAGGAAATTGACAGGCGTCGATGCCGGGGCCAACCTGCCTGAGGCCGAGGCGGTCGAATGAGATGGGGAGCGACACGACAGAATTCGCCCTGATCTTGATCCGATTGGCTCTCAGGCTGAAAGACGCGAATAGCTTCGCTGCGCAGGGCATCGGCCACCTTCGGTCTCATGCGCGGCAATGACCTCGATATTCTCCCCTCTTCGCAGATCGGAAGAGGCCATTTCTGAACAAAAGCCAAGAGAAGCGTCACGTGGTCTTCAACCGTCCTCCGCCCCCGGCCGACACGCTGTTCCCTCGTGACCGCGAGCGAGAATTGCTGGCGGATGCAGCGCGCGGCGACAAGGCCGCGATGCGGCAGCTCTATGAACGCCACCACGACGCGCTCTTCGCCTTCCTGCGAATGCGCTGCGACGATGACGCCACAACGATGGACGCCGTTCAGGACACCATGCTGGAAGTCTGGCGCAGCGCGGGCAAGTTCTCGGGCAAAAGCTCTGTCCGGACGTGGATCTTTGCCATCGGGCGCAACAAGCTGATCGACCGTGTGCGGCGGGTGTCGCAGCTCTCCTTCGTGGAGGAGGTGCCGGAAGAGATCGACGATACGCCCGACGCCGAGACGGTGATCACCGCCTCCCAGAACGCGACCCTGCTGAGGGCCTGCCTCGACAAGCTGAAGAAGGCCCAACTGGCGGTGATCCGGCTCGCCTTCTACGACGAGCTGCCCTATGGCGAGATCGCGGAGATCGAGGGTGTGCCGGTCGGTACGGTGAAGACCCGCATCTTCCATGCGAAGCAGGCGCTGATGCACTGCCTCGGGCGGAGCGCCTGATCAGGGGCGCGAGACGTCGGTGAACAGCTCGGGACGCCCGGCAAGGAGCGCCTCGGCGGCATCGCGTTCGGCCTCGGTGGCAAAGGTCAGCGTGTAGAGGCCAAGCGCCCCGGGCCCGTCGGTCAGCCGCGCGCCCGTCTCCTGCAGGAGGGCGGTGATCTCGGCCATGGTGGCGCCCTCGGCGAAGGCCACCCGCAGGGCCGGGCCCTCGACGGTTGCGCTGGCGGGGACGAAGCCGCCGCCGGTGCCGGGAAGCTGCGGCACCACCGCGAACTGCCAGAAGAGGACGGTGGCCGCGACAATGGAGGCGACCTTGAGCAGGGAGACCCCGCGGTTGGTGTTGGCCGCCACTGGCTGACGCTCGGCCTCGATGGCGGAGGAGAGCCTTTCCCATCCAGCATCCCGGGCGCCCTCCGGCACCGGCCGCGCGCCAAGTTCGGCAGCGGCGGCGCTGAGGCTGGTCACCTGGGCGCGCAGATCAGGATGGGTTTCCAGCTCTGCCTCGAAGGTCGCGCGGTCCGCCGGTTCAAGGCGATCCTGCAAATAGGCCAATATGCGGTCGTCTTCATCCATTGTGCCATCCACCCATCTTCGTGTGCTACTTTCCAGCATTCCAATCGGAATGAAAGACTGCGGTCGCCCGATTGCCTCGCATGCGCGCACTCTCTGCCCCCTTGGACGCACGGCGCGGGGCTGCGGTTCAAAATACTTGATCCGAGGAGGTGAGGCCGAAAAATCGGGGAATGTTTGAACCGGTCGGCGGGAGGGCGGGACAAAGGCATATGAAACGGCACATCACATATCTCCGAGGGATCGCGGCACCGCTGCTGCTTGTGGCCCTGTCCCTGACCGGGTGTTCCTCCTACGAGCTGAACCCGCCCCCCGTCGCCATGATCAAGGCGGACGCGGGCAACGTGGTCGATGCACGCGAGATCGTGGCGCTTGTGCCGAACGCTTTCGCCGCGGCGACCCTGAAACAGGGGGCGGTGGCGAGAGGGTTCCTCTTCCGCGAGGAAAAGGCGCTGAACGGCCTCGGCCTGCAGATGCTGCGCTTTGAATTCCCGCAGCCGCTGAACGGGCCGGGGGCAATCGCAGTGCTGGAGGAGATCGAGCCGAGCGCGACCGCCGGCATCAACCATGCCTATGCGCCCGCCGCGCATGACAGCCGGCTCGACTATGCCAACGGGATGATGCACTGGCCGGACCACGCCTGTCACGCTCTCGGCCCGATCGGCATGATCGACACAGGGGTGGATGCCTCGATCCCGGAACTCAGCGGCGCGAAGGTGGTCGCCATGGCCTTCCATCGCGGAGCCCCCGCGCCGACCCGGCACGGGACCGAGGTCGCCTCGGTCTTGGCCGATCCGCGGCGGCTGAGCGGGGTCACGCTTTACAGCGCCTCGGTGATCGGCACCTCGGCCCGGGGCCAGCAGGAAAGCGGCGTCGACAGCCTGCTCGACGCGCTGGACTGGATGGCGGGCAATGGCGTGAAGCTGGTCAACATCAGCCTTGCAGGCCCCTACAACAAGCTGCTGGACCGCGGCATCGACACCGCCGAGGCCCATGGCATGACCATCGTCGCGGCGGTCGGCAATGACGGGGCCGGGGCCAACCCGCGCTTCCCGGCGGCGCTTGAGAACGTGGTGGGCGTGACGGCCGTCGATGCGGCGCGGAGCATCTACCCGATGGCGGTGCGGGGTTATCCCGACATCGCCGCCCCCGGGGTCGATGTCATGCTGACCACCGGAGGCAAGGCGCGGTTCGTGACCGGCACCTCGATCGCGACTCCCTTCGTGACCGCGCGGATCGCCTCGGACCCTGCGCTCTACCGGCAGACAGCGCACTCGCTCAGGACGGCACTTGCGGCCACCGCGGTCGACCTCGGCACGCCGGGGCGCGATCCGGTCTTCGGGGCGGGGTTGCTGATGGCCGACCCGGCCTGCCGGGCGGAGTGAGGCGGAGCGCGGGGCACAGGAGGGCAGGAGCCATGGTTGATCAGAACGGCACGCATCCCGACCCGCAGGCCCTGGCCGAGCATTACCGGACGCTGGGCGAACTGACAGAGATCGCGATGCATTCCCCGGTTCTGGCCGAGATGGAGCTGCGCCACATGGGCGAGGTTTTCCTGCGTCCGCTCGGCCTTGGCCAGCTGAGGCGCTGGCGCCGGAACGGCCGGATCATCGGTGTCGCGACCTGGGCCTGGCTGAACAACGAGACCGCCGCGCAGATGCTTGAGAACGGCGGCGTCGCGCCCGACGCATGGACCAGCGGTGATCAGCTCTGGTTCATCGACGTGATCGCCCCCTATGGCGACATGCGGGCGATTTCCCGCGATCTGCGGTCGCTTTTCCCCGGCGTGACCGGGCGTTCGGTGCGATGGAACGACGACGGGACGGTGCGCAAGGTGGGCCTGTTCCACATGTGATCCCGGGGCGCTTCCGCCGCCGCCGAAAAACTTTCTGAAAATCTTTGAACCGATCCCGGGCTGCTCCTGACCAAGGGACATGCGGCACGGAGAAGAGCTCCTCTGCCGGCTTCAGAGAAACATTGGACAGAAGGTATTCGGACATGGGACGCGCAAAGAAATTCTTCCAGAAAGTGGGCAGCTTCGTCACCGATCAGTTCGTGACGACCCAGCATGGCAACGACGGCAACAACACCATCGACGGCCACAACCTCGTGCTCAACAAGCTTTACGGCGAGGGGGGCGACGACAAGCTTTCGGCCTTCGGGGCCCGCAACGAACTCTACGGCGGGACGGGCAACGACACGCTGCGCGCAACCGGCGCGAGCAACAAGCTGGATGGCGGCGATGGGGACGACCTGATGATGGGTCTGGGCCTGCGCAACAGCATGAACGGCGGCGCCGGCGACGACGTGATGCAGGGCTACGGCGCCTGGAACGACATGGACGGCGGCGAGGGCAATGATCACCTGATCGGTCTGGGTGCCTATAACCGCATGAAGGGCGGCGCGGGCGACGACCGGATCGAGGGGATCGGCGCCTACAACGACATGGACGGCGGCGAGGGCAACGACCAGCTGTTCGGCCTTGGCGCCTACAACCGGATGAACGGCGGCGAGGGCGACGACGTGCTGACCGGGCTTGGCGCCTACAACGCGATGGATGCTGGCGCCGGAAACGACCACCTGTTCGGCCTCGGCGCCTACAACCGGATGAACGCAGGCGAGGGCAACGACACGATCGAGGCCATCGGTGCGGTCAACGAGGTCGACGCCGGGGCGGGCGACGACGTGATTGTCGCGCTCGGCGGCGTCAACGTGCTGAACGGCGGTACGGGCAATGACATCATCACCGCTGTCGGCGGGGTGAACACCATCAGCGCGGGCGAGGGCAACGATATGCTGCTGGCGCTCGGTCAGGCCAACTTCATCGACGGGGATGATGGCAACGACATGATGATCGGGGTCGGGGGCCTGAACTCGATCAATGGCAACGCGGGCGATGACATCCTGGTCAGCGTCGGTGGCGGCAACGTGCTGGACGGCGGCGAGGGCAACGACCTGTTGATCGGCGTCGGGCTGGCCTCGAGCCAGCAGGGCGGCGAGGGCGATGACATTCTCATCGGCGTCAGCGTCGGGAACCTGCAGGAAGGGGGTGACGGCGACGATCTGATCTTTGCCGCTGGCGAAGGCAATTTCCAATTCGGCGACGCGGGCAACGACATCATGGTCGCTCTGGCCCTGCAAGGCGGCAGTTCGCAACACGGCGGCGAGGGCGACGACATGCTCTTTGCGCGGAGCAACTTCAACGTCCAGCACGGGGACGACGGGAACGACCTGATGGTGGCCTCCGGTACGCTCGGGAACCTCCAGTTCGGCGATGCCGGAAACGACAAGATGTTCGCGGCCAGCACGCTCAACGTGCAGCACGGCGGCGCGGGCGACGACCTGATGGCGGCCTACGGCACCCAGCTGAACGTCCAGATCGGCGACGAGGGCAACGACACCCTGATCTCGGTCAGCAACCGGAACGTGCAGCTCGCCGGGGCCGATGACGACATGCTGATCGCCTATGGCAACACCAACATCCAGCATGGCGGCTCGGGCGACGATATCATCCTGTCCCACGGCAGCCACAACCTGCAGATGGGCGCGGCGGGCGCGGACGTGATGATCGGCTCGGGGGCCGCGAACCTCCAGTTCGGCGGCACGCTGGCCGACCTGTCGATCCCGTTCGAGGCCGCGGGCGAGACCTTCGAGCTGCCCGACATCGACGTGGTCGGGATGTTCAACGACCATGTCACCCATGTGGAGGCAGACAACGCCTCCAACATCCTCGTCGGCGGCGGACACACCAACCTTCAGGTCGGCGGCGCGGGCGACGACTTCGGCATCGGTCTGGGCAAGTTCAACATCCAGATGTTCGGCGACGGGGACGACGTGGCCGTGGCTGGCGGCGAGAAGACGCTCCAGCTGGGCGGTGAGGGCAGCGATGTGATGATCTCGGCCCAGCACGCCAAGAAGGAGGGCGGCTCGGTCCAGCACGGCGGCGCGGATGGCGACGTGATGATCACCTACCTCGACATGGTCGGTGCCGACAGCGCGCCCAAGGGCTTCCAGTTCGGGGATGACGGCGACGACGTCATGGCGATGATCTCGACCGATTTCCGCTATGGCGACTTCAGCGGCGTCAAGGATGCCGGCAGCTTCGGCGATGCGGTCTTCGTCGACGGGGCCACCTTCCAGATCGGCGGCGGCGGCGATGACGTGATGATCAGCGCGGTTGCCGACATTGCGATCCGCAGCGGCGGCGAGGGCGACGACACCTTCGTCAACCTTCTCGAAGGCGGCTTTGCCTCGGGCGGCGATGGCAGCGACCTGATGGTCAGCGGCTGGATCCCCACCTCGCTCTACACCGGCGGCGACGATGGCGACGTGATGATGGACTTCGCCTCGTGGATGCGGATCGCCTTCGGCGCGTCGGGCGACCTGGCGGACAAGGCGACCGGCGAGGTCGAGACCCTGACCGCGATCATCGGCGGCGACTTCGCGCAGGCCGACCTCTTCGGCTATGACCTCGACGGCATCAACGCGGTGCTGGGCAAGATCGGCGATGTCGCGGCCTTCGTCGAGGGCTTCAACCCGCTCGGCATGATCTCCGAGCTTGCGACGCAGTTCGTCACGACCTTCGTCCTGCCGACCGGCAACACCTTCATCGGTGGCGAGGGCGACGATGTCTTCGGCATCGCCAGCGAGATCACCACGGCAATCGGCGGCGCGGGCGACGACACCTATGTCGTCCATCTCGACGCGGTGACGGATGTCTCGCTCTCCGACGCAGGCGAGCTGGCCGAGGTCGCCGATGTGGCGCGCAGGGCGCTCGACAGGCTCGACGAGATCGAGAGCGGCCAGACCTCCGGCCTTTCCGTCGCAGGCGGCCGGGACGTGGCCGACCTGCGCGGCGCGGATATCCGGACCGGGGACCTGACCTTCCAGCGCATCGGCTCCGACCTCATGGTCACCATCGCCACGGCGATCGGGATCAAGACGCTGACCTTCGCGGCCATGGATGATGCGGAAGGCCGGGTCGAGCTGCTGCAGTTCGGCGCGGAAACCAGCACCCGGATCGACCTGGGCGCGGCCTTCGACGCGGGCCTCTTCGGCGAGGGTGAGACGGATGAGGCGGGCCTGCCGCTGGATACCCCTGTCACCTTCGACGCCAGCTTTGCCCCCTTCACCACCGAAGGCGCCGAGATCGTGACCGAGGACGGCAGCGCGCTGGAGACCTTCCTCGAGGCCCGGACCGATGACATCGTCGCGGGGTTCGAGGCGGTCAAGGAGGGCTTCGAGGCCTTCATCGAACAGGGCGCCGAGGCCATCGCCCGTGTCCTCGGCGTCGAGATCGCCGAAACGCCCGACCTGCCCGAAGAGGCGCCCGAGATCACCGACGAGCAGCAGGCGCTGATCGACGAGAACCGGGACCGGACTCCCGAGGCCGAGATCGGCACCGTCGAGGCGACCTTCGAAACCGGTGACGTCATCGACCTGGAAACCCTCGGCGATGTCGCGGCCTTCGTCAGCAGCGCGCAGGGCGTGGTCGCCCATGACACCAAGACGCTGGCGCTCTCCGATGGCAACGTCCTTGTGCTCTACGGGGTCGAGGACGAGGGCGGCAAGGGCGCCGTCCAGGGCCAGCTTCTGAACCAGAACGGTGAGCCGGTGTCACAGGTGATCGACTTCGTCACGAGCGGGGCCGACATGGCCAGCTGGGACGCCCGGGTCATCGACGGCAACCGGCTCGCGATCCTGGCCGACAATGGGACCATGGAGGAACAGGGCTTCATCTTCACCTCGGGGGGCGAGGTCTACCGCACCGGCACCCTGTCGACCTCGCTGAACTTCAAGGCGAACATGGTCGGTGCCACGGCGACCAACGGCAACACCGCCTTCGTCTCCAATGCCGAGGGCATGGGCGTGGCCAACGGGCGCTACACGCTCCAGGTGAACGGGCCGAATGGCGAGAGCCTCCTGACCACCTCCCCGGGCCACGGCAAGCGCCACAACTCCGACGCCAATATCGTCGGCCTCGCCACCGGCGGGTTCGCGATGGTCCATACCGAGAACTATTACGGCGACAAGGACCTGATCCTCAGCATCCTCGACGCGAACGGGAATGCCGTGCACGATTACCTGCGCATTGCCGATGCGAAGAACGACGTCAGCAACGTACATACCGACGCGCAACTGGCTGCGCTGGACGACGGCAGCTTCCTGATCATCTACACCGATGGCGACGCGACCCCCGGCCTGCGCGGCCTGCGGGTCAGCGACGAGGGACAGGTGATCTCTGACAGCCACCACTTCACCACGAAGGTCGCCGGGGCGACGGCGCCGAACGGCAGCTTCCTGATCCAGTCGGGCGCGGTCGACGATGTCTCGGCCACGACGCTCGCCGATGGCCGCGTCGCGATCTCCTGGGTCGAGGAGGACGGCACGGTCCGGACCACCATCAAGACCTTCGAGCTGGATTTCGAGGGCGGCGACGGGGACGAGATCTTCGAGGGCGGCGTCTCGGACGACGTGGCCGATGGCGGTGCGGGGGCGGATGCGCTCTTTGGCTCGGCCGGCGAGGACACCCTCGACGGCGGCGAGGGGGATGACCTGCTGAACGGTGGTTCGGGCGATGATGTCCTGAACGGCGGCGCGGGCGCGGACCTTCTGATCGGCGCCTCTGGCGACGACATCATGACCGGCGGCACCGGGGCGGATACCTTCGTCTTCTCGACCTCGGACGGTGCGGCCTTCGGTCAGGATACCATCGCCGACTTCGACGTCTTCGAGGACGTGATCGACCTTCTCGGCCTGAACAGCGTCGCCAGCATCGCGGATCTCGACATCCGTCAGGAGGGTGCGGATGCGGTTGTCGCCATCGGAGAGGACAGCATCACCCTGCAGGGCGTCGATGCCGGGACGCTCGGCTCGGGCAACTTCGCCACCGCCGACAACACCGTGGGTGAACGCGGCACCGTCGAGCTGACCCATGACGCGGTGACGGTCGAATTGCTGGGCGACTACGACAATCCGGTGGTCGTGGCCTTCGTCAAGACGGCCAACGGTCTGGAAATGGTGGAAACCCGGGTCGACAACGTGACCGGCTCCAGCTTCGACATCCGCCTGCAGGAGACCGAGGGCTCGGACGGCATCCACAAGGTCGAAACGGTCAGCTACATGGTCGTCGAGGCCGGTCGCCACGAATTGGCGAACGGCGCGGTGATCGAGGCCGGGCTGGTCGAGACCGACCGCGTCTACCAGAGCACCCTGAACCAGGGCATGACGGACGTGGCCTTCGAGGGTGCACTCTCGGGCGCCGACACTCGGATCTTCGCGACGCTCAACACGATGAACGACGCGGAATTCGCCACCGCCCGCATCCACAAGGTGACGGCGGAGGGCTTCCGGCTCTCAATGGCGGAACGTGAGGCGGACACGAGCGGCCACGGTATCGAAACGATCGGCTACGTGGCCTTCCAGAACGGCGACTTCGGCGATTTTGCCACCGGTGCGGTCCAGCTGAACCACCAGAAGCTCCAGCTGACCGATGCCGTCGCGGATGAGTTCGACTTCGCCCAGATCACGCAGATCGGCGGCAACGACCCGGCGGTGATCCGGCAGGATTTCGACGCCGGCCAAATCTACCTGCAGGAAGAGCAGACCTACGATGCCGAGGTCGAGCATCTCTATGACACGGCCTCGTTCATCGACTTCCAGAACGACGATGGCCTGTTCCTGATCTGAGCGGGTCAGAGACCGACGTGCGGCCGGGCGGTCCTCCGCCCGGCCGTATCGTGTGAGGAAGCGATCTTCACAGGGAACCTATGACGGCGCAGGGGCGCTTCCGATTGATTGCCTTGTGACCCCGGTACCCGGTGGCGTCCCAAGGACAGCGGCCCGCGAGGCGACCTGCCGGGCCTTGCCCGCGCGCCGCCTCTGTACGCGACGCGCTCCCGGGTTGCCGCAATGGGCCGATCGCAGGGGCTCAGCCCCCGTGGCGGGCGTAGAGGTCGAGCGGCGTGCCCGGGAACCGGTACAATCCCCCCGCCGTGGTCTCGTGCTGCTGGAAGCCATGGCGGTTGTAGAACGCCTCCAGCTCGGCCTTGCTGAGGCCCTCGTCCCCGAACGGATCATGGTAGAGGGCGATCCCGCAATCCACCGCATCCGCAGCATCGACCAGCCGGCGCAGCAGATGTCTGCTCCTGCAAAGTTGTTGCAGACTCTACACTACGGTGAGGAATTTCGCGGGGGGCAGGTCAGAGGGCCGAAAATCCCGTCGAGCATGTCTCGTGAAGCGAAGCCGTCCCGCCAAGAGAACATTCGACAAATGCCATTGACGGCGCAGGCTTCCTTTCACTGAGAAGCTCAGAAGAAGAGCTTAGCTCTCCTTCACTACCATGAGCCCTGCGGCCGTTGAGGCGTCTGATCCGCAGGCCGTGGCATCGCCACCACAGCAATCCTGCAACAGGAAGCGGACCAGCAAGTCCACGGAGGCGAAATTCGGCGCGTAGAGGATTTCCTTCTGGCGCCGTGTCGCCGTCACGAGCTCTGCCCTCTTGAGAATGCCCAAGTGCCCCGAGAGGGTCGAGGGCTTGACGGCAAGTCGGCGCGCGATCTCCAGCGCAGGCACGCCCTCTGGTCCTTCGCGAACCAGCAGTCGGAATACCGCGAGGCGGGTTTCGTGGGCAAGCGCCGAAAAGGCGTCAATGGCGTCTTCCTGCTTCATTATTCGTCAATGCCCGAAATGACGAAGCTTGACAAGCGGCAGGCGTGTCCGTACCCCGATAGTCAATTCGGAAGTTTCCGAAATGAGGGCTGGGATGATCGCGACGCCGATAGCAACTGACGTGGATTTCGATGCGCCGGGCAAGCAGCAGGGATACCTGCGTGTCCCGCATTCTGTGCATCGCTCGGCCTATGGCTGGCTGCCGGTGCCGATCACGGTGCTCCGCAACGGGGACGGGCTGACGCTGGTCCTCACGGCCGGGTGTCACGGAGACGAATACGAAGGTCAGATCGCCGTGGCGGAGCTTGCCCGCGAGTTGCGGCCCGAGGATGTCCGTGGCCGTTTGATCCTGCTGCCGATGCTCAACTTTCCCGCCGCCGAGGCGGGCACACGGGTCTCGCCGCTCGATGAGGGCAATCTCAATCGTCTGTTTCCGGGGGACCCAAAGGGCAGCCCCAGTGAGATCATCGCGCATTGGCACGAGGAGGTGCTGATGCCGATGGCCGACTATGCGGTCGATCTGCATTCCGGAGGCTCATCGCTGCTCTATCCCACGACGCTGCTGCGCGGGCCGGCGCATAGCCCGGAGGAGGCCGAGGCGCTGGCGCAGCTGCAGGAGGCCTTCGATCTGCCCTATGCCTGGGTCTTCACCTCCGGCGGCGGGCGCGGCAGCACGGCAAGGACTGCCATGGGCGCCGCGAACCGCAAGGGTGTCGTCAACGTCATGGCAGAACTGGGCGGCGCTGGCATGGTGACACCTGATGTGCTGGCGCGCACGCGGCGGGGCCTTCGGCGCATCCTGCACAGCCTTGGGATGCTTCCGGGATACACAAAGGATGCGGCGCGGGGGACGCGTGAGCTCAATGTGCTGGGCTCGATCTACGCCTATGAGCCGGGCCTCTTCGAGCCGCTGAAAGACATCGGCGTGTCAGTCGCCGTAGGAGAGACGATCGCCCATATTCATCACCCAGAGACGCCGGGCCGGATGCCCACCGAGGTGGTCTCTCCTTTCACGGGGCTGGTCCTTTGCCTGCGGGCCATGGCGCAGGTACGACGGGGTGACGCGCTCTATCAGATCGCCAAGGAAGCGACGCCTGCATGAAGGTGCCTTTTGCACTTGATGATGTCCGCCGCGCTGCTCAGGGAGGACCCGCGGGATGTATGATTTCGACGCAGAGATCGACCGCCGCGCCGTGCCAGCGCTGAAGACTCATCGCATCGTGCTGGGTGAGGATGGCGCAGACCTCTTCCCTGGCGGTGTCGCCGACATGGATTTCCCTGCCGCGCCCTGCGTGCAGCGGGCCATCGCCGAGCGTGCGGTGCATGGCATCTTTGGTTACGAGGCGGTCCCCGACGGTCTGATGCCCGCGCTGACCGGATGGCTCGCGCGCAGGCACGGCTGGCATGTCGATCCCGCCCATATTCTGCGAGCACCGAATGTACTCAATGCGCTGTCGATGGCTGTGAACGCCTTCACCGATCCCGGTGACGGCATCCTGATCCAGCCGCCGGTCTTTTTCGATTTCGCCGACATCATCCGCGAAAACGGCAGGCGGATTGTTGAAAACCCGCTGCTGCTGCAAGGCGGGCGCTACGAGATGGATTTCGATGGTCTCGAAGACGCCGCGCGTGATCCGGGCACGAAGCTGCTGCTTCTGTGCAACCCGCACAACCCGGTGGGACGTGTCTGGACCCGTGCCGAGCTGACCCGGCTGGGCGACATATGCCGCAGACACGGCGTGCTGGTCGTCTCCGACGAAATCCATGCCGACATCACTTTGCCGGGGCATGGCTACACGCCTTTCGCCTCCCTGTCCGAAGCGGATGCCGTGAACAGCGTCACCTGCCTGTCGCCCGCCAAGAGCTTCAATCTCGCCGCCTGTTGCTCGGCCTTCACCGTGGTGCCCGACGAGGCGCGTCGCCGTGTGCTGCAGGCCGCCAATTCGGCGCTGACGGTCAACAAGAACAATGCCTTCGCCAATGTCGCCATGGAGGCAGCGTGGCGCGAAGGAGATGGCTGGCTGGATGCGGCGCTGACCTATCTCGCGGACAACCTCGCGCTGGTGCGCAGCGCGCTTGCGGGCAGCCCGGTCAAGCTCATCGAGCCCGAGGGCACCTTCCTGCTCTGGCTCGACTTCCGGGCGCTGGGGCTTTCGCCCGAGGCGTTGCACCTGTGGCTGCGACGGGAGGCTGGCTGGGCGATCACCCGCGGCGTCTCCTTCGGGCCGCAGGGCGCGGGCTTTGGCCGCCTGAACATCGCCTGCCCAAGGTCCAAACTGTCACGGGCGCTGGAAAACCTGCGCCGCGCGCTGGCGCAGCGCGACATATCGACCAAAGAGAGCTGAGACATGACCGACACCGCAGCCCCCGCCCATGAACCGTTGGGTCGTTTCGAACGCCTGCTGACCCTTTGGGTGGCGCTGGCCATGGTGGCGGGTATCGTCATCGGGCTGCTCGCGCCGGGGCTGGTGCAGGCCATTGCCGCCGCCGAGATCGCCTCAATCAACCTCGTCGTCGCGGTGCTGATCTGGGCGATGGTCTATCCGATGATGGTGGGTGTGGACTTCGGCGCGGTTGCCGGGGTCGCGCGCCAGCCCAAGGGGCTGCTGGTGACGCTGGTGGTCAACTGGCTGATCAAGCCCTTCACCATGGCGCTGCTGGCGGTGCTGTTCTTCGAGCATGTCTTCGCGCCGTGGATCGCCCCCGGGGATGCCGCGCAATATATCGCCGGGCTGATCCTGCTGGGGGCGGCGCCCTGTACGGCGATGGTCTTCGTCTGGTCGCAACTGACGCGCGGCGACGCGACCTACACGCTGGTGCAGGTCTCGGTGAACGATCTGGTCATGGTGGTGGCCTTCGCGCCCATCGTCGCCTTCCTGCTTGGCGTGACCGAGATCGCCGTGCCGTGGAGCACGCTGGTGCTGGCCACCGTGCTCTATGTGGTGCTGCCCTTGCTGGCCGGTCTGGTGACGCGGCGGATGCTGGGCGGGCAGGAGGCGATCGATGCCTTCACCGCGCAGATCAAGCCGCTGTCGATGATCGGTCTGATCGCCACGGTCGCCATCCTCTTTGGCCTGCAGGGCGAGGTGATCCTTGCCAAGCCGCTGGTGATCGCGCTCATCGCCGTGCCGATCCTGATCCAGAGCTACGGCATCTTCGCGCTGGCCTATGGCGCGGCCTATGCGCTGAAGGTGCCGCACCGCATCGCCGCGCCCTGCGCGATGATCGGCACCTCGAACTTCTTCGAACTAGCGGTGGCCGTGGCCATCAGCCTCTTCGGCCTCAACTCCGGCGCGGCACTTGCCACCGTGGTCGGCGTGCTGGTCGAAGTGCCGGTGATGCTGTCGCTGGTGGCATTCGCCAACCGCACCCGCGCGCGTTTCCCGAGCGCGCAATGACGATGACCAAGGAACCAGACATGGCCGAGACGCCCAACATCTCCGAAGAGTGCTTCCGCCCGGTCGATCCGGCGGCGCTGTTCCCGGCAACGCGCAGCACGCATAAGCCGCGCATCCTCATCCTCTATGGCTCACTGCGCGAGCGCAGCTTCTCACGCTTTGCGGCAGAGGAGGCTGGGCGGCTGCTGGAGGCGTTCGGCGCCGAGGTGCGCATCTTCGATCCGCGTGATCTGCCGCAGACCGACACCACCGGGCCGGATCACCCCAAGGTGGCCGAACTGCGCGATCTGGTCACGTGGTGCGAAGGCATGGTCTGGTCCTCGCCCGAGCGGCACGGCTCGATGACCTCGATCATGAAGGCGCAGATCGACTGGATTCCGCTTTCGCTCGGCTCGGTGCGGCCGACGCAGGGCAAGACGCTGGCGGTGATGCAGGTCTGCGGCGGCTCGCAGTCGTTCAACACCGTCAACCAGTTGCGCATCCTCGGGCGCTGGATGCGGCTGCTGACCATTCCGAACCAATCATCGGTCGCCAAGGCATGGGACGAGTTCGACGAGGCGGGGCGGATGAAGCCCTCGCCCTATTACGACCGCATCGTCGACGTGATGGAGGAACTGGTGAAATTCACCCTGCTGACCCGCGACATCAAGGAGCACCTCGTCGATCGCTATTCGGAGCGGGTGGAGAGCCATGCCGATCTGTCGGCGCGGGTGAACCAATCCAAGGCTGCCTCGGAATGACCCGTTAGATCAGGCGCGCATGCCCATGACACATCCGCAGGGCGGGGCTCTCCGCGGTCGTCATGTGGCCTCGTGGGTGACGATCCCGTCGCAGATGGTCAGCGTCGCACGGACCATGTGGCCGCCCGGGGAGGTGAGGCTCTCCAGTTCGCCCTCCAGCAACACCATATCCGCCAGCATGCCCGGTGCAATCCGGCCCAGGCGGTCTTCATCGAAGGCCGCGTATGCGCCCTGCAGGGTATAGGCCTCGAGGCATTCGTCCAGGGTCAGGCGCGGGTCGGGAAGGCCTTCGGCCCAGGGCCGGCGCGTCAGGGCGCAGTGTATCGCGTGGAGCGGGTCGAGAGGCGAGATCGGCCAGTCGGTGGCGAAGCATATCGGCACGCCGGCGTCGCGGATGGCACGCCAGTTGAACGCCCAAGGCCAGTTCTCGCGGCCCATGAGCGTCACCGTGGGTTCCAGCGGCAGGCCGGCGCTGCCCGGCGGATGGACCGGCTGCATGGAGGCGATGACGCGCAGGTCCCGCAGGCGGAGGATGTCGTCAGGGTGGATATTGTCGATATGCTCGATGCGGTGGCGGCTGTCGCGGGGCCCATTGGCTTGCGCGGCCGCTTCGTAACCGTCGAGCACATGACGCACGGCACCGTTGCCGACGGCGTGGACCGAGATTTGCAGACCTGCCGCGTCGGCCTCTGTGCAAAGGCGTGCGAAGAGGTCGGGCGGCACGATCGGCTCGCCTCTGAAGCCGGGGCGGTCCGGGTAGTCCTCGAGCTTGAGGGCGGTCCAGCTGTCGAACACGCCGTCCATGAACATCTTCACGCGCCCGCAGGAGACCTTCTCGGTCGCGAAATCGCGGGTCATCTCCACGGCCTTGGCAATCGGATCCCCCTCCGCGTCGATCGGGATGCGGTAGGGCACCTCGATCCGGCAGGGCAGGGTGCCGCGCCGCTCCATCTCGGCCAGCAATTCAAGCTGGTAGCGGTTGCCGTCCATGTTGATCAACTTGGTGATGCCGTGGCGGGCGCAATACTCCATCCCGGCCAGCAGGCAGGCGATGTCGGCCTCGCGCTCGGCCTCGGTCAGCGGCCCCGGCTCCAACCCGGACATGCCGAGGGTGTCGCGGGTGCCGCCGGACTTCAGCGCCATCAGAAGGTCCATCGCCCCCGCCTCGCGCAGCTCGCCGGTGGCGGTACCGTCCGCGCCCATGACGACCTCGGATGCGGGTCCCACATCGCGGCCGTGGAGCAGTCCTGCTTTCTCCATCGCGACGGTATTGGCCCAGCCCGTGTGGTAGTCGCAGGCGATCATATAGAACGGCCGGTCGGGGATCACGGCGTCGAGGTCGTGGCGGGAGATGCGGACATCATCGCCCAGCATCGTGTAATTGGCACCGAAGGCGACCAGCAGGTCCGCCTCGGGGTGTGCGGCGGCGAAGGTCCGCACCGCCTCGCGCAGCGCCTCCGCCCCGAAGATCGCTGCGACGTTGAGCTGGCCCAGAGAAACGCCGCCGGGAAACAGGTGCAGGTGGCTTTCGTAGAAACCGGGCATCAACGTGCCCCCCCGCGCATCGATCACTCGGGTCGCGGGCATGGCGAGGGCCATGACCTCGGTGTTGGTCCCCACGGCGAGGATGCGGTTGCCGGCCACCGCCACCGCCTCTGCGGTCGGGGCATCGGATACCATGGTGCGGACCGCCGCGTTGTACAGGATCAGGTCGATCTCAGGCGGCATGCATCTGGTCCTTGCGGGCGGCCAGAATGGCGCGGGCGGCGCGTTCGCCGATCATCATCGAGGGCGCGTTGGTGTTGCCGCCGATCAGGGTCGGCATGACCGAGGCATCGGCAACCCGCAGGTTGGCGATCCCCCGCACGCGCAGCCCCTCGGGGTCGACCACGGCCATGGGATCGCTGCCCATCTTGCAGGTCCCGACAGGGTGGTAGACCGTCAGCGCCTCGGCGCGGAGGTAGGCGAGGATCTCATCGTCGGTCTGCACGGCCTCGCCCGGCAGCATCTCCTTGCCCCGGATCGCGTCAAAGGGCGCAGCGGCAAAGATGTCGCGGGCAATCTTGATGCCCTCGATCAGCACCTTCGCGTCCTGTTCGTCGGTGAAGAACCGGTGGTCGATCTCGAAGCCGGTCTCACCCCCCTTCGGTCGCAACTCGCCAACAGAGCCGGGGCGCAGGACGCAGGTGTGGATCGCATAGCCGTGGCCATATTCGACCAGCCGCCCGCGATGGCTGCGGTAGCCGGGGACGAAGTGGAACTGGATATCCGGGCGCGCGTCCGCGTATTTCGTCCGCGCAAAGCCGCCCGCCTCGACGTAGTTCGTCGTCAGCATCCCGCGACGTGCGCCTACATAGCGGAAGGGCGCGGCGATCATGGCGGGCAGGTTCGGAGCCGAGAGGCCGAGCGTCTTGGTCGAGGAGGAACGTGTCGTGATCATCCCGTCGATATGGTCGCGCAGGTTCTGGCCGACGCCGGGCAAATCATGGGTGACCGCGCGCCCGGCCTCTTTCAGGGCCGCACCCGGGCCGATGCCGCTGGCCAGCAGCAGCGCAGGGGAGCCGATGGCCCCCGCGCTCAGCACCACTTCGCCCCGGCAGGTCAGTGTCTCCTCCGTTCCGTCACGGCGGATGACAACGCCGGTGACGCGGCCGCCTTCGACCACCAGACGACGGCTTTCGGCCCCGGTCAGGATCGACAGGTTCGCGCGGCCCCGGATCTGTTCGACATAGGCGCGGTACGCGCTGAACCTGCTGCCCTTGTCCTGCGTGACGTCGTAGATGCCGACGCCCTCCTGCTCCGGCCCGTTGAAATCGCTGTTTTCCGTCATCCCGCGCGTCTTGGCGGCTTCGACGAAGATCCGGCTGACAGGGTTCGGATCGCGCGGGGTGTCGACCAGCAATTCTCCGTCGGTGCCGTGATAGGCCGGGTCCTGACCGAGCAGGTTGCGCTCAAGGTCGCGGAAAACCGGCAGCACGTCATCGTAGCCCCAGCCGGTGCAGCCGAGCGCGGCCCAGTCGTCATAATCGCCCGCATGGCCGCGGATATAGATCATCGAGTTGATTGCCGACGAACCGCCGAGGGCCTTGCCCCGGTTCACCGGGAGCTCGCGGTTGTTCAGTTCGGGCTGCGGCACGCCCGTGAATCCGTAGTCGTACTGCGGATCGCCATAGAGCGAGAGGATACCTGCGGGCACCTTCACGCGCAGCCCGTCCGACGTGCCGCCGGCCTCGATCAGGGCGACGCGAACCGCCGGATCGGCGCTGAGCCGGTTGGCAAGGACGCAGCCGGCCGACCCCGCGCCGACGATGATGTAGTCGAATTCGGACATGGAAACCTCTTCAAAAGGGACAGGCCAATGGGAGAGGGCCCGTGTGCGCGCCCTCTCCCCCTGCAAGGCTTACTGGAGCAGCTGGGTCCAGACCTTGGTCACCAGATCCTGTGCCGCGGGCGAGCAGGCCTTGGAGAACTCCACGGGGACGGTCGGGAAGAGTTCCGGCGCGTTCTCGGGGGTGTATTCCGCTTTCTCGAGGTCCAGTTCGACCGGCGAGGAGTGGGCGTAGTAGTTGTACTGGATCGTCGCGTTCTCAGGCTCGGACATGAAGTTCATGAAGAGCTTTGCGTTTTCGACATTGGCCGCGCCCGCAGGCACCACCATGGAGTCGAGCCAGCCGACGAGGCCTTCTTTCGGCATCGCGAATTCGATCGGCGCGCCGTCGTTCTTGCGGGTCCGCAGGGAATTTCCGTCCCACCAGAAATGGGCCCCGACCTCGCCCGAACCGATCCGGTTTTCGATGTTGTCCGAGGCATAGACCGCCACGTCCGGCTTCTGTGCAGCGAGCAGGTCGTAGACCTTCTTCATCTCGGTCGGGTCTTCCGAGCAGAACTCCACGCCGAGGTAGAGCTGTGCCGCGCCCACCACCTCGTCCGGGTAGTTCAGGCTGGCGATCTTGCCCTTCAGCGCGTCGGGGGCCTCGAAGTAGGTGGCCCAGCTGTCGACCGGCCCGTCGTAGACGTCACGGTTCACGGTGAAGCCTGCGGTGCCGTATGCGATGGGGATCGAGTAGTCGTTCTCGGGGTCCCACCACTGGCCGCGCCATTTTTCGTCCACCTGGCCATAGGCGGCGAGGTCATGGGCCGAGATATCCTCGAGCAGGCCCTCGTCGATCAGGATCTTCACGAAGTGCTGCGACGGGGTCGCGAGGTCGTAACCCGAAGCGCCGGCCTGCAGTTTGGTCAGCAGGTCCTCGTTCGAGTTGTAGCCGTCGACGGTGACATCCACGTCATACGCCGCCGAGAACTTCTCGATCAGCTCCGGCGCGATACTGTCGGACCAGACGTAGACGTTCAGCTTGCCTTCGGCCTGAGCGGCCCCGGCCAGAGCCAGCATGGCGGCGGTGGTGAGTAGGGTCTTTTTCATTGGTCTCTCCTGTTGGTGTTTGGTCACGAAGGTCAGTCGTCGATCATCGACCCGCCTCCGCGGCTCTGGATGAAGAGCGCGAGGGCGGCGACAAGAAGCGAGACGAGGATGATGATGGTCGAGATCGCGTTCAGCTCGGGCGTGGTGCCCTGCTTGATCAAGCCGAAGATGTAGACGGGCAGGGTGGTCGCACCGCCGGAGTTCAACATGTTCGACGTGATGAAATCGTCCATTGAGATGACGAAGGCGAGCATCGCACCGGCGAAGACACCCGGCGCAATCAGCGGCAGGGTGACACGCTGGAATGTCGTCCATTTTCCGGCGTAGAGGTCGGCAGAGGCTTCCTCGAAATCCATCTCCATACCCTGAAGACGGGCGCGGATCGGCAGGAAGGCGAAGGGCGTGCAGAACGTCGTGTGGGCGACGACGAGCTTCAGGAAGCCGTTGGAGAAGCCGATCTGGCTGAACAGGATCAGCACGGCCACCGACAGCACGATCTCGGGCAGGATCAGCGGCAGGTTGATGATCGTCTCTGACAGGCGCCTGAACTTCACGCCCTTTGCCCGGACCAGCACCAGCGCCGCCATCAGCGCGATGGCGGTCGCGGCTATGGTCGCAATGGCGGCGACCGAGAGCGAGGTCTTTACCGCGTTCATGAGGTTCTGGTTCTGCAGCGCCGCCGCGTACCATTTCAGCGAAAAGCCGGACCAGACCGAGACCAGGCGGTTCTCGTTGAACGAATAGATGATCACCACGAGGATCGGCAGGTAGAGCCAGAGAAAGAAGAGGGCCGCGAAGGGGCCGAGGCCACGGTAGCGGCGGACATCGGTTCTGTTGGCCATCAGGTCATCTCCTCCATCGCGCGGCGGGTGGCGCGCAGGCCGTTGAGCAGCAGGAAGACCATGACGAGGACCATCAGCAGGATCGCGATGGCCGCGCCGAAGGGCCAGTTGCGGGCGCCGCCGAACTGCATCTGGATCAGGTTGCCCATCATCATGATCTTGCCGCCGCCCAGCAGGATCGGTTCCAGCACGGCCCCAAGGCAGGGCACGAAGACGAGGATCGCGCCGGCTGCCAGACCCGGCCAGCAGAGCGGGAGGATGACGCGGCGCAGGGTCACCGCGCGGGAGCCGTGAAGGTCGTGGGAGGCTTCGATCAGCGCCGGGTCCAGTTTCTCGATCGAGGCGAAGACCGGCAGGATCATCAGGGGGATGTAGGAATAGACCATCCCCACCAGCATCGCGCCGCTGTTGAAGAGCAAGGTGTCGATGTCGGTGACGAGGCCGGTGAGCTTGAGCGCCTTTTCGATCACGCCCTCGTTGCCGAGGATGATGAGCCAAGCATAGACCCGGACGATCATCGAGACCCAGAACGGCAAAGTGACCATGAAGAGCAGGATCACCCGCGCGGTTCTGCCCTGCAGGGTGATCCAGTAGGCCACCGGGAAGGCGAGCGCCATGCAGATCAGGGTGGTCAGCGCGGCGAGGATCACCGTGCGGCCGATGATCAAGAGGTACTGCGGATTGAACTCGAGCTCGCCGGTCCAGCCCTCATTGAAGAGAATTTGGCGGTAGGCCTCGGTGGAAAAGGAGAATTCGAACCCGCCATAGGCGCCCCGCGTGGCGAAGCTGACGGCGACGATGATCAGGATCGGCACGATCAGCGTCAGCGCCATCATGACGTGGGCGGGCAAGAGCCCCCAGAAGCGGAAGTCCTTCATTGGCCGAGCACGCGGGTCGCCGCCGGACTGAAGCCCAGCTTGACGGTCGCGCCTTCGGCCAGTGTCGGCGTATCGCTCAGGTCGTTGCGGCGCGAGACGCGGATATCCGCGTCCCCCACGCGCACGACGTAGTGGGTGAAGCCGCCGAGATAGTTGGTCGAGGTGATCGTTCCGCTCAGGATCTGGCCCGAGGCCTGGTCGTCGAGGCCGATCTTCTCGGGCCGCAGCGACAGGGTCGCCTGCTTTTGGCCGGGGCGGACGTGCTTCTGCGTGGCGGTCAGCTCCATCCCCATCGGGGTGCGGACCTTCGCTTGATCCCCTTCGACCGACAGAACATCGACGTCGAAGAAGTTCGTCTCGCCGATGAAATTGGCCACGAAACGGTTGGCGGGGTTCTCGTAGACCTCGCGGGGGCTGCCGATCTGCTGGATGCGCCCGTCGCCCAGAACGCAGATGCGGTCGGACATGTCGAGCGCCTCCTCCTGGTCGTGGGTGACGAAGACGAAGGTCAGCCCGGTCTGGCGCTGCAGCGCGCGCAGTTCCTCGCGCATGGCCTGGCGCAGTTTCAGGTCAAGGGCCGAGAGGGGTTCGTCCAGCAGCAGGACCTCGGGTTCCGGGGCCAGCGCCCGGGCCAGCGCCACCCGCTGCCGCTGCCCGCCCGAAAGTTGCTGCGGCCTGCGGCGCGCGAATTTAGACATGTGGACGAGGTCCAGCATCTCGGCCACGCGGGCGCGGACCTTGTCCTTCGGCCAGCGCAGGTTCTCAAGCCCGTAGGCGACGTTCTGTTCCAGCGTCATGTGCGGAAAGAGCGCGTAGCTCTGGAACACCGTGTTCACCCGCCGCTTGTGCGGCGGTAGCGACTGGATGTCGGACCCGTGGAGGACGATCTGGCCCGTCGTCGGTTCCTCGAACCCGGCGATCATTCGCAGGAGCGTGGTCTTGCCGCAGCCCGAGGGGCCGAGCAGGGTGAAGAATTCATTGTCGTAGATATCCAGCGACACGGTTTCGAGCGCCTGGAAAGTGCCGAAGGTCTTCGACACCTGCCTGATTTCCACTGCCTTCTTGCGCGATTCCACTTCAGTCCCTTTCCTTTTCGGGCCGGTCCCCGCCCCGATACCTCGTGTCAGTCCAGCGCCAGTTCGGTGATCTCGCGGCGGAAGGGCAGGGCGTCTCCGATGTCCTCTCCGTCGAGCTCCCGCGCGAAGCGGTGCCCGGCGTAGGTGGCCCATGCGATCGGGCCAGGGGCGTTGGCGTCCCCGATCAACCGGATCGTCTTGATCCCCGCATCGGCCCAATCCGCCTGCCGTGCCTTCAGCGCCTCGTAGATGGCGTCGTTGCCCTGGCGCGAGGCGACCATGACAACCGCGTCGCAATCGTGGCTGCGCGTGGTATCGGTGTAGACACAGTTCGACACGACATGGCCTGCGTTGATCTGCGCCACGCCCCGGTTCAGCACGATGTCGACACCCATCTGGGCCAGACGGCGGTGGACGGTCGCCTGTTCCAGCGTGTTGTTCGTCCAGTCCGAGACGAAGGCCGACGGGGTGATCAGGGTGACTGTGCAGCCCTCCTTCACCAGCAGCTCGGCCAGCACGCCGCCCATGTAGTAATGATCGTCGTCATAGAGGACGACATGGCCTGAGGGACGTTGGCCGGACATGATGTCATCCGGAGTGAAGAGCGGCATTGCCGCATTGATCGCCATCGGCACGACGTGTTGGCGCGCGACGCCGTCCCGCCGCCATGTGGCGCCGGTGGCGATGGCGACGTTCTCGAACCCGAATTCCAAGATATCCTCGGCGGAAAGCCGGCTGTCGAAATAGGTCTCGACATTGGTTTTCTGGCTGAGCTGGTACTTGCGGTAATCCGCGACCCGGCCCCATGCCGAAAGCCCCGGCAGCTTGCTTTCTCGCGCGACCCGGCCCCCAAGCTCGGTCCCGGCCTCGGCCAGGGCGACATCATAACCGCGTTCGGCCAGCGCACGGGCGGCTTCCAGACCGGCGGGGCCCGACCCCACCACCAGCACGTTGGAACTCGGGCCCTTTTGGTTCATCCGCTCCGGGTGCCAGCCCTTGCGCCATTCTTCCATGAAGGTCGGATTCTGGGTGCACCGCGAGATCGACATGGTCATGTCGCCAGTGATGCAGATGTTGCAGCCGATGCATTCGCGGATGTCCTCGATCCGGCCTTCTTCCACCTTCTTCGGCAGGAACGGGTCGGCGATCGAGGGCCGCGCGCAGCCGATGAAGTCGAGCGTGCCGGAGCGGATCATCTTCGCCATCACGTCGGGCGAGGTGAAGCGACCGACGCCCACGACGGGTTTGTCGGAAAGCTCCTTGATCCCGCGCACGAGTTGCTCCTGCGCGGCTTCCTCCTTGAAGCGGGAGGGGCCCGAGCAATCCTCCCAGGTGCCCTGCGCGAGATCCCAAAGGTCGGGCAGATCGCGGTTCATCTCGATGAAATCGCGGACCTCGGCGTTGGAGAATCCCAACTCGCCGATCGTCTCGTCGAGGCTGACGCGAAGGGTCAGGGCCATGGTCTCGCCGACCGCCTCGCGCATGTCCTCGATCACCTCGCGGGCAAAGCGCGAGCGGTTCTCGAGCGAGCCGCCATATTCGTCCGAGCGCTGGTTGGTCGCGCGAGACAGGAAGTGCTGGAAGATGCCGAAGCCATGTGCGCCGTAAAGGCAGATCAGGTCGAACCCGGCCATCTGCGACCGCTTCGCAGCGTTTACGAACCAGCGACGCAGATCGCGGATGTCCTGCTTGTCGAGCGCGCGCGCCTGAACAGGATCGTTGGTGAAGGTCCGGATCGGCAGCGCGGAGGGCGCCAGCGGCACCTCTTTGGTGTAGAGGTTCGGGCCGTTGATCCCGGAATAGGCCAGCTGGATACCGGCAAGCGCGCCGTGTTCCTTCATCTTGCCCGCCATCTTGGCGAGCTGCGGGATGTCCTTGTCTTCCCACAGGCGCAGTTCGATGAACGGCGTGATCTCTGACGTGTGGTGCATCTCGCACTGCTCGGTGAAGATGACGCCCCATCCGCCTTCGGACTTGATGCCGCGCATGGCCGCCGCCGCCGAGGGATCGCGATAGCCGCCGCCGTTGCAATGCGGCACCTGATAGAACCGGTTCTTCGCGGTGAGGGGACCGATCTGCATCGGCTCGAAGAGGATGTCGTAGCGCGGATCACGCAATTGGCTGGTTCCCTTGCTCTGGTCGGACCTTGCGCGCTCCGGTGAACTGGAGCGCACCGAGACAAGATCCCCGAGCAGGGGCTTCGGGTAAATTAAGCTTTGCGGAAGTCCGGGTTAGGACGGGCCTATTTCGCGGCGGTCGTCACGCTGCTGCTTTTCCGGTCATTCGTCGTCATAACTGCTGCTGACGCGCACTCTCAGGCCCGGCGTGAGCTGCGGCGTGATGGTTTCGCGGCAATGGTCGATGAGGGCCCGGACGGTGAGCGTGTTCTTCGCCCCGCTGGCGGACATCAGCCCCATCCGCATAGGCCGCATGTTGCCGGTCAGGGGCACGAATCGCAGGCGTTTGCCGTCTGCCGCGCAGTCCGAGGAATGGCGGATGTTGGCGATGGAATAACCGAAACCGTTGGCGACGAGAGACTTCATCACCTCCATGTCGCGCGTGCGCTCGACCACGTTCGGAGTGACACCGGCGTCCGAAAAGACGGACAGGAAGTAGGGGCCGGAATAGGGCAGGTCGAGCAGGATCATCGGATAGGGGGCAAGCTCCGCCACGCTGATCGAGCGCCGGTTGGCGAGGTCGTGGTTGTCGGGCAACATGACGTAAGGCGGCAGGTCGAACAGGGGAACGAACTCGAGGTCCGGCGGGATCTCAAGATCGTAGGTCAGGGCGATGTCCAATTCTGCATTGCGCAGCCCGTCGAAAATCGCCTGTTGGTCGCGTTCGAACTGGCGAAACTGCACGTCCGGGTAGCGCGTGATGAAGCTGCGGCGCAGGTGGGGCAGGACGATCTGGGCGAAGGTCAGCAGGCACCCGACGTTGAGCGGGCCGCGCACACGGCCGATGATCTCGTTGGCGAGGCCATTCAGGCGGTCGGCCTCGGCCAGCAACGTCTTGGCCTGCACGAGGAACTGCCGCCCGGCTTGGGTCAGCGCAAGGCCATGGGCGTGTTTCCGGGCGAAAAGCTGAAGACCGAATTCCGCCTCCAACTGTGTGATCGCCGCCGATATCGAGGGCGATGAGACGTTCACCTTCCCCGCGGCCTGAGCGATGGAGCCCTCCTCGCCGACGGCGACGAAGTACTCGATTTGCCGCAGGGTGAAGCGTAAGGGCATGGTGAAGCCTCCAGTCGATGCCGGTTAGGCTGGCCCTAAGGTGCAGGCGGTCCTACGTCAAGTCTTGGCCCCCGAGGTCGCTCGGGGGCGGGCGGCGCGGGGGATCAGTAGGCGGGGATCAGTACTTGATCCAGGTGGTCTTGAGTGCGGAGTACTTGTCGAAGGAGTGGATCGAGAGATCGCGGCCGAAGCCCGACTGCTTCATCCCCCCGAAGGGCGTCATGGCCGAGAGCGCATCAACGGTGTTGACCGAGACCGTTCCGGCACAGAGCCGGTCCGAAACGGAAAGCGCACGGGAGAGGTCGCGTGTCCAGACGGAGGCGGCGAGGCCGTAGATGCTGTCGTTCGCGATGGTGACGGCCTCCTCGTCGGTCTCGAAGCTCTGGACGGCGAGGACAGGGCCGAAGACCTCTTCCCGGGCGATCTCATGCGCTGATTGGACATTGTCGAAGATGGTCGGCGTCACATAGGCGTCGGACCCCATCAGCGTGACCCGTTCGCCGCCGCAGACGAGACGGGCGTCGCCCTTGGCGCGGGCCACGAAGCCCATCACGCGGTCGGCATGGGCGCGGTCCACGAGGGAGCCCATCGTCGTTGCCGGATCGAGCGGGTCGCCAAGGACGACGCTGGCGGCGCGGTCGCGCAGGCGGTCGATCAACGCATCCTTGACGCTGGCGTGGACCAGCAGCCGGGAGTTCGCCGAACAGACCTCGCCCTGATTGAAGAAGATGCCGAAGGCGGCCATGTCCGCAGCGGCGTCGAGGTCGGCGTCGGCGAAGACGAGGTTGGGGCTCTTGCCGCCGGTCTCCAGCCAGACCTGCTTCATGTTGCTTTCTCCCGCGTAGCGCTGGAACATCTTGCCGACCGCGGTGGAGCCGGTGAAGACGAGGCAGTCGACGTCACGATGCCGTCCGAGCGCCTGCCCCGCGTCCTCGCCATAGCCGGTGACGACGTTCAGGACCCCGTCGGGGAGGCCGGCCTCGGAGGCCAGTTCAGCAAGGCGGAGGGCAGAGAGCGGGGATTGCTCCGCGGGTTTCAGGACAACCGAGTTGCCCGCCGCGAGCGCCGGGGCCAGTTTCCACGTGGCCATGTCGAGCGGGAAGTTCCACGGGACAACGGCCCCGATCACCCCGAGCGGCACGCGCCGGATCAGCGCGACGTCCCGGCCCCCTGTCGGTGCGATCTCGTCATAGAGCTTGTCGATCGCCTCGGCATGCCACTGGAAGAAATGCGCCGAGCCCGGGGCGTCGATGGTCGAGCTGTCGGTGATCGTCTTGCCCATGTCGAGCGTGTCGAGGAGGGCGAGTTCGGGAATGTTGTCGCGGATCAGGGAGGCGAGCTTCAGCAGGACCTCCTTGCGCGCGCTTGGGGTCTGGCCGGACCAGCGGCCATCCGCAAAGGCGCGGCGGGCGGAGGCGACGGCCCGGTCGATGTCCTCGGCCCCGCCGCGTGCGACGTCTGTAAGCGTGGCGCCGGTGGCGGGGTTGATCGTCTCGAACCGCTGGCCCGAGGCGGCGGGGGTGAAACGGCCGTCGATGTAGAGATTGTTGCGCAAGGTCAGCGCGGCGGCGCGGGATGTCCAGTCGGCGTAGGTCAGGCTCATTTTGTCCTCGGTCTATGTGGTTTGGTTTCAGGGGCGCGCTGATACGGCCGGGGAGGGGCCCAAACCCGGTGCAAGGCATAAGGCGGCCGGACAAGCGGTCGCCAGTGTTGCCCCATTGGTCCAGGCGACACTGGCGACGCGATCCTGGGGCCTTCCTCGAAGCGAATGGCGACGCTGGCGGCCCCAAGATGTCCCCCGCCGCCGTCGTCAGCGTCATCCCAAAAGCCGGTGTTCGCCCGGTTCGCTCAGATCGAAGAGCAGGGGTGCCGGGCTGAGGCCCGGTCTGCAGTGGCGATGGGCTCTTACCGATCATCGGGGGCGGCGGGGTTTCCCCCGCCACAGGACGGTTGCCCAGAGACAACGCGGTGCCCCATCGCGCGGCGGGCGTCGCCGTCGTCCTCACTCGTCTCCGGGCACCCCGTAGGACGGTGCCTCGCGCGGGTCCAACGCGCGCTGGATGTAGGCGTCAATCTGGGGCTTGTAGACCTCCCAGGCCGTCGCGATCTCTTCGATCGGATCCCGTTCCGTCCAGTCGCAGCGCAGCTCGGCCACTGGCCAGCTCACCTTGTCCACGATCAGCATCCCCGCCGAATGCACGGGCCCTGCCTCCCCGCCTGCGGCCATCCCTGCGCGCATCGCGGCAATCAGCCGGTCGCCGATATGGCCCTTGGAGGTCAGGAAGCCATCAACGATGGCTTGCGGCACCCTGTCATTGGCGAGGAGGTTCCCGCCCGAAGCCACGTCCTGCGCCTGTGCCTGCGTCCAGATGCCAAGCGAGTTTGGCCCGGAATGGATCGCCGTCCGGCCCGCCGCATCCACCGCCAGCACCTGCCGGTACTCGATGAAACGTCCGCGCCGCTGCACCTCGGCGATGGCCTCGGGGGCAGACATGCCGCTCTGCATCAGGTCCAGCGTCGCTGGGCCGAGCGTCGGGTCGGTCACATTCTGGCTTGCCACGGCGCCCACGCCCGCCCGGGCGAAGGCACACCGGGCGGCCACGGCGGGGGAAGAGGAGGAGATCGCCATGCCGAACATGCCGGTCTCCGCGCAGCGGGCCACGAGGGAGAAGGTCATTGGCTCAATCCGGGATCACGGCGGTGGCCTCGATCTCGACCAGCCAGTCGGGACGCGCCAAGGCCGTGACGACGAGCCCGGTCGAGACCGGATGCACGCCCTTGATGTATTCCCCCATGGTCCGGTAGACGGCCTCGCGGTTGCGGACGTCGGTCAGGAAGACCTGCACGCGGCAGACATGCTCCATTCCGCCGCCGGCTTCCTCCATCAATTGCTTGATGTTCTGCATGACCTTGTGGGTTTGCTCGACCGGATCGTGGCTTTCGATGTTCTTGGCCGTGTCCAGGTCCTGCGGGCACTGGCCGCGTAGGAAGACCATGCGGCCGCGCGCGACGACGGCCTGGCAGAGGTCGTTGTCGAGCTGTTGCTCGGGATAGGTGTCCTTCGTGTTGAAGGGACGGATGCGGGTGTGGGCCATGCTGCAGGTCTCCAGCGTTCAGGCGTCGATGGTTTCGGGGGCGGCGGCCTCGTAGGCCATGTAGCCGCGCTGCTTCGAGATGTGGTCGGCCACGTAGCGGGCGTCGAACCAGACGCCCCAGATGAAGGACGACCCGCGGCGGGTCTGCCACGGCAAGCCGAGGAAGTAGACACCCGGCTCTGCCGAGACGCCGCGTTGGTGGTTGGGGCGGCCAGCCTCGTCGAGCGCGCCTTCGGGAAGCCAAGAGTAGTCGGAAGAGAACCCGGTCGCCCAGATGATCGTGGTGATCCCGGCCTCCGCAAGATCCAGCGATGCCAGCGGATCGGTCACACAGGCCGGATCGGACAGGATGGCACGCGCCTCCGGCTCCTCGGGCAGGTCGAGCCCGTTGCGCGCGACGAAGGCGTCGGCCTCGTCGAGCAGGTTCATCAGGTAGGCGTCTCCGTCGCGGAGGTTCTTGACGAGGTCCTGTGCGAAGTGCAGCTTGCCGTCCTCGAACCGCTCGGTCCGGCCGACAAGGGTCATGCCGGCAAGGGCAAGTCGGCGGAAGTCGATGGTTTCACCACCCCGGGCACCCGAAACGGCAATCGTCGTGTGTTCGGCGCCGGGGGCCGCTTCCATGTCCCATTTGTTCAGCACGCCGAGCCACCAGACGAAGTCGCGGCCACGGTAGCTGCGCGGCGGGCGCTCATGGGGGCCGACCGAGAGGTAGACCTTGCGCCCGGCTTCCAGCAACTCGTCGGCGATCTGAACGCCAGAGGAACCGGCGCCGACCACCAGCACGGCACCCTCGGGCAAGGCGGCAGGGTTGCGATAGGCGGAGGAGTGGATTTGAGTGAGCCTGGCGGTGTCAGGCACAAGCGGTGGGATCACCGGGGTCTGGAAGGCGCCGGTCGCGGCAATGACGTAGTTGGCTTCAATCGGACCGTCCGATGTCTCGACGCGGAAACCGGGACGGCCGTCGAGGCGCGAGACCTGGGTAACCTCCACGCCGGTGCGGATCGGCGCTCCGATCTTGTCGGCATAGGCCACGAAATAGTCGGCTACCTTCTCCTTGGCGACGAAGGCGTCCGGCGCATCGTCCGTGAATTCCATGCCGGGAAAGCGGTCATGCCAGGCCGGTCCGTTGGCGACCAGGGAATCCCACCGCTCCGAACGCCAGCGTTCTGCGATCCTGCGCCGTTCAAGCACGAGGTGGGGCACGCCGCAGGCGCTGAGGTGTTCGCTCGCAGCGACGCCAGCCTGTCCTGCGCCAACGACGAGTGCTTCGGTTTTGGTAACGGGCATTCAGGGGTCTCCAGCTTCAGGCCGGGTGCGGCCAGTCCTGGAAAGTTTCACCCGCAGATGGCTTCGGTTTAAAGTATGGTTTTCCTGATCATCGGTTAGGCGGCGCCTATGCAGTGAGGGCTGGATATTGCCCTCGCTGCGCTCGCCAGTGTCGTGGTTTTCAAGCAAAACCCTCAACGCAATGGCTATTCTCAGGATTGCCATGATCATCGACGGAGTTGTCATCGTGAACGCACTATCGAACTTATCTTACTGAGCGCTTAACCTACCATGATCGGGCACGCTGGCCCGCTCCGGGGGGCTCAAGCCGGTAATGCGACACCGCATCGGCCAAGGTCGGCCTCCATGGCGGGCGACTTGTCGTTTGCCGGCTCTGAGCGGTCATTCGCTGTCCTGGTGGGCGTCGCGGCGCGGCTTCACCAAAGCGGCCGTTCGGGCCTCGCCGCAGCATTTCAAACGATTCAAGATCGGCAGTGCGGACGAAGCCGCCATTGATATGTGAGGCGCGGGCGTGTTTTGAGGACATGCACCCTTCCTGGAGTTACCATGACCTCCTCCGCGTCCGAACGGAACAACGCTGCCCCGAAACGCCTGCCTGTTCCCGTCACTGTCTGGATGCTGGGTTTCGTGAGCCTGCTGATGGACGTCTCCTCGGAGATGATCAATGCGCTGCTCCCGCTCTATCTTGCCGGTGGTCTGGGCGTGTCGGCCCTGGCGATCGGCTTCATTGAGGGCTTGTCCGTCGCGGTTGCCACACTGTCGAAGTTCCTGTCCGGCGTTCTGGCCGATATCAGCAGACGGGCGAAGCCCTTGGCGGTTCTGGGCTATGGGCTGGGGGCGCTGTCCCGCCTGATCTTTCCCTGGGCGATGAGCCTGGACGTGATCGTTCTGGCAAAAGCCATGGATCGGGTCGGCAAGGGCATTCGGGGCACGCCGCGCGACGCATTGGTTGCCGCTGTTAGTCCGCCGGAGACCCGCGGGGCAAGCTTCGGGTTGCGGAAGTCGCTTGATGCCCTCGGGGGCTTCATTGGTCCGCTCGTTGCTGTCGGGGCCATAATCGCTTTCGCAGGCGACATTCAGTCGGTCTTCTGGATTGCCGTTCTTCCCGCTGCGCTCTGCATGATCGTGCTGCTCTTCCTTGTGAAGGAGCCAAGGCAAACCCACCCGATGAAGCGCGGTGACTTCCGGCTTGCCGATGCCCTCCGGCTCAATCGTGCAGTCTGGGGCGCAATCGGACTGGCCTCGGTGATCATGCTCGCCCGGTTCAGCGAGGCTTTCGTGCTGCTAAAGGCCCTCGAGGCCGGTTTCATGCCGGCCTGGGTTCCTCTTTCCCTCGTTGTCATGCATGCGGCCTACAGCTTGACGGCATTTCCCGTCGGCAGGCTCTCGGACCGGCTGGGGACGTCGGGACTGCTTGTCTGGAGCCTCGGATTCCTTGTCGCTGCGCATCTGACGCTCGCCCTTGCCACGATGGCATGGGTCTATGTTCTCGGCACCGTTTTCTGGGGTATGCACATGGGGTTCTCGCAAGGATTGCTGGGCGCCATGATCGCTGCCGCGACGCCGGACCACCTGAAGGGCAGCGCATTTGGCTCGTTCAACCTTGTGACCGGCCTGGTCGTGCTTCTGGGGAATACGCTTGCCGGGTGGCTCTGGCACAGCACGGGATCGGCAACACCATTTCTTGTTGGGGCGGGCATCTCGGCTGTCGCGATGCTATTGATCGCTATGCAAACATCACGGCGTGCCCGGCTCTGACCAGTTGGAACGGGCCCGCTTTGGGCTCGGACCGGACATGCGGCGGCGCGGCAGGTCTTGCGCCTGGCGGGCAACCGCATCCGTCGCTCTCGGCCCTTAGTCGTAGTACGCCAGATCGGGCCTCGCTGCGGCGCAGCTCCCCGAAACCGGCCATTGGTAGCATCGTGCAGCATGATCTGGCATGCCAAGCTCGACAGTGCGGGCAAAGCTGCTGTTGCCCGCCCACTCCGACTGGCCTGGTTCCGGATTGCACCGGAAGTTCGTCGCGCGATTGCGACGCTGCACCCCTGCCGGTATGACGCCGCAGAACTGGAAAACGTCGGGGCGAACCGGCCCATGGAAATCTGCAAGCCCGATTGCAGAAACCGAACTTTCACCGACGTCTCCGCCTCGACCACGGCCCGTCGAGCACCGGTCGCCCAGACCTGGCGGCTCCGGTCGAACGGACGAGCCGTCAACAAAACTTAACATACCGTTCGATTTTCCGTCACATAGCGCGTCTATCCCGACCATCGAAACAACGTGCAACCCAAATTGCAAAAAGGTGGTCCCCTTGGATAGAAAACTTACCCGTATCGCCGGGCTGGGCCTTGCTGCCCTGCTGAGCTCGACCTCTCTTGCAGCGGCAGAGGTCACCGTTGAATTCTGGCACAGCTTTGGCGGCTCGTCCGGCGAAGCGCTGGCCGAGATCATCGCCAACTTCGAAGAAGCCAACCCCGGCATCACCATCGAAGCCGAGCATGTCGGCAACTACAATGACATCGTCGCCCGCCTCCAAGCCGCCATCCCCGCTGGCCGTGGCCCCGATGCCGTCATCATGGAAGTCACCCGCTATGGCCTCTTCGCCGATCGCGGCGTGCTGATGGACCTGACCGACTACCTCGATGCCGATCCGCTGAAGGACGAATTGTTCGACTTCGCCCGCGAGGTCGGCGTCTACGAGGGTAAGAACTACATCGTGCCCTTCAACAGCTCGACCCCGGTCACCTATGTCAACAAGGACATCTTCGAGCGTGCCGGCCTGCCCGAGGACACGCCGCTGACCACCTACGACGAGATCCTCGCCGCCGCGCAGAAGATCCAGAGCGAGTTGGGCGACGAGGGCATCTATGGCATCGCGGCGCCGGGCCAGTTCGCGCGCTGGGGCCTGATCATGGACAATGACAGTGACCTGATCGACAGCGTGTCGGGCGAGGTCCTGATCGACGCGCCGAACACCGTCGAGGCCTATGAATGGATGGCGTCCTTGGTGCATGACCACGGCGTCGCCTCGGCCGACAACGTGACCGACGAGAAGACCGGCCGTGACGCGTTCTTCGCGGGCAAGGTCGGGATCATGCTGAATTCGACCGGCAATTACCGCCAGTCCAAGGCCTCGCTGGGCGATGATCTGATCGTGCGCCCGCTGCCCTGCAACAAGGTCTGCGCCGCACCGATCGGCGGGGCCGGCATCGGCATCCTGTCGACGGCGGACGCCGAAGTGCAGGACGCGGCATATGACTTCATCAGCTTTGCCGCGTCGGCGGAATCGAACGCGATCTGGTTCGCGGGCACCGGCTATATGCCGATCAACCGCAACACCGCTGATCAGCCTCTGGCGGCCGAGACGCTTGCGAACGAGCCGGGCATCCGCGTCTCTATCGAGCAGCTTGACGTCGCCCGTGGCCGTCCGCGCCCGCCGGTCGTGACGTGGATGCGTGCCACCGAATACGACATGTGGCAGGCGATGGCGCTGGGTCAGCGCGACGTCGAGGAGACGCTTGCCGACTTCGCCGAGCGCACCCGCAACGAAGCGGGCCGCATGCGCCAGTAACCGCGTCCGAGCCACCGGTGAGGGGCCCCGCTACGGGGCCCCTTGCCCGTCCGGTCCCGCGGCCCCCGCACCCAAGGCACGTTTCCCGATATGCTTCGCAAACTGACACCCTACCTGTTCGTGCTGCCCCTTCTGGGGTTCATGGCGGTCTTCACCTACTACCCGATCCTGCAGAGCGTGAACCTGTCGTTCCGCGAGTGGGATTTCATGTCGCCGAGCAAGCCGTGGGTCGGATTCGACAATTACCGTCTGCTGCTGACCTCGCGCGATTTCTGGAATTCGCTGAAGGTCACGGCGGTCTTCGCGCTGATCTCGGTGCCGCTGCGGCTGGCGCTGGCGCTGGCGGTTGCCTCGTTCCTGATCCGCGAGACGGCGGTGTCACGCATCGCGCGCGGTGCGATCTTCCTGCCCGCCGTCACCTCCACCGTGTCGATCGCGGTGGTGTTCAGCTGGGTATTCTCGACCGACTACGGTGCGATCAATGGGTTCATCGCCCTGCTGGGCTTCGACAAAGTGCCGTGGATGCAGGACCCGCAGCTTGCGCTGTACGTCATTATCTTTGTGAACACGTGGAAACAGCTTGGCTATGACGTCATCATCTACACCGCCGGGCTGCAGGCGATTTCGCTGGAATACTACGACGCGGCAGCGGTGGACGGTGGTCGCCGGTTCCATGTGTTCCGGCGCGTGACCTTCCCGCTGGTGATGCCGACCACGTATTTCCTGCTGGTGATCTCGGTGATCGACGCATTCCAAGTGTTCACCATCGTCGACGTGATGACACGCGGCGGGCCTGCGGGCGCCACTGACATGATCGTCAACATGCTGTACCGCATCGGCTTTACCCTGTTCGACATCGGCACTGGCTCGGCGCTGGCCGTGCTGCTGTTCATCTTCCTGATCGCGCTGGCCCTGGTAAAGGCCCGCGTGATCGGCCGGAGGGTCCATTATGACTCGTGAAAAGTCCGCCCGCGCCCTTTGGCTCATCAATGGCCTCACGCTGCTGGCCGCCATCATCTTCCTGTCGCCGGTGCTCTATTCCATCTGGATGAGCTTCCAGACGTCGGATGCCTATTACGCTGGCGGGGTCGACTTCACCCTGCGCAACTACGAAGTGGCGGTCGGCCAGTACAACTTCGCCCGTTATCTGCTGAACTCGGTGATCGTGTCGGGGATCGTAACATTGCTGGGCCTCTCTTTCGCCACGATGGCGGCCTTCGCCTTTGCCCGGTTCGAGTTCCGGGGCGGCAACCTGATGTTCGGTGCCGTGGTGGCGACGCTGATGATCCCCAGCCACATCACGCTGATCCCGAACTACCTGACGCTGGCGCGCGCCGGGATGCTGGACAGCTATGCGGGCCTTATCCTGCCTGCGATCTCGTCGGGTTTCGCTGCCTTCTTCCTGCGCCAGTACATCCGCGGAATTCCCCGCGCGCTGGACGAGGCGGCCTACATGGACGGCGCGACGCCATCGAAAGTGCTGTGGCGGGTGATTGTGCCGATCTCGAAGCCGGCGATCTTCTCGATGGGGCTGCAATTGTTCATCGCCGAGTGGAACAACTACATCTGGCCGCTGGTCGCGATCAGCGAAAGCGACCTTTTCACCCTGCAGATCGGGCTGGCGCGGCTGTACCGCGTGAACCCGGGCGAGGACGTGATCGATTGGCCGCTGGTCATGGCGGCATCGACGATCACCATCCTGCCGGTTCTGCTGGGCTTCGTCCTCGTCGAGCGCCACCTCGTGCGCGGCATCACGATGGGAGCGGTGAAATGAGCGCGGCCCCGAAACACCAACATGAAGACATCGCAATGACTGATCCCTCCCCCTTCACCCGTATCGCCTCGCACCGGGGTGGCACGCTGGAATTCGGCGACAGCACGCCGCATGGCTTCCGCACCACCGCCGCGATGGCCGTGGACGAGGTCGAGTTCGACGTCCATCCCACCGCCGACGGCGCGATCATGGTCCACCATGACGCGACGCTGGACCGGACCACCGACCGCACGGGCGCGATCCGCGATCTGCCCGAGGCGGCAGTGCGCGCCGCCGTCATCGATTATTCCGGCGGGCAGCACCCGATCTCGCTGGCCGAGCTCTGCGACATCTACAGGGACAGCCGCGTCACGCTGCGCTGCGAGATCAAGCCGGGACCGGGCGGCGTGGCCTATGCCGATTTCGCGCACCGCGTCGTGGCCGAGATCGAACGCTGCGGGATGCTGGCGAAGACCGGTTTCACCTCGTTCCTCTTGCCGACCCTTGACGAATTGCGCGGTGTCACCGACCGACCCCTGCTTTGGCTGGTCAGCCCGCCGGTTCTGACCCAGCTTGGAGCCAGCGCCGTGGCGGAGCTGGCGAAGGCTCATGGCATCCCCGAGATCGGCGTCAACGTGGACACCGCCACCGAAACGCTGCGCGATCACATCCATGGCGCGGGGCTGGAGTTCGGCTGCTGGGCCACCCACACGACAGCGCAGATCGACCACGCCCTGCGCCTCGGCGCCAAGGTGTTTACCACCGACCGCCCCAGCCTTGCCATCGCCCGTCGCGCCGCGTTCCACGAGGAGACGGCAGTATGAGCTCGATTTCCCTTCGCGACATCCGCAAGAGTTACGCCAATGGCCCTCGGGTTCTGCATGGTGTGGACCTCGACATCGGCGACGGCGAATTCGTCGTGATCGTCGGCCCCTCGGGCTGCGGCAAGTCCACCCTTCTGCGCCTGATCGCCGGGCTGGAGCGCTGCGAGGACGGCGAGATCGTTATCGACGGTCGCCGCGCGAACGAGCTTCCGCCGCAGGATCGCAACATCGCGATGATCTTTCAGAACTATGCGCTCTATCCGCATATGTCAGTGCTGGAGAACATCGCCTTCGGTCTGGAGCTGCGCAAGGTTCCCCGCAAGACGCGTGAGGCGCGCGCACGTGAGGTGGCCGAGACGCTTCAACTGACGCCCTACCTCGACCGCAAGCCCGGCGCGCTGTCCGGCGGCCAGAGGCAGCGGGTGGCGATGGGCCGGGCCATGGCGCGCGACACCTCGACCTTCCTGATGGACGAGCCGCTGTCGAACCTCGACAACGCCCTGCGCAACACGATGCGGACCGAGATCAAGACGATCCATCAGCAGCTGGGGGCCACCATCGTCTTCGTGACCCACGACCAGACAGAGGCGCTGTCGCTTGCCGATCGGATCGCGGTGATGAAGGACGGCCACCTGCAGCAGTTCGACACACCGGCTGCGATCTACGACCGTCCCGTGAACCGCTTCGTTGCGTCTTTCCTTGGGACGCCGAAGATGAACTTCGCCCCCTCCGACGCGATCACGGGCTGGACCGGGCGGCGCGGCGTCGAGGTGGGGCTGCGCCCCGACACGCTGCGGCTGCACCGCGAGAGGCCGGGCGCCGCGTCCATCGAGGCCCGCCTGACCCTGACAGAAATGACCGGGTCAGAGGTCGTGTTGCACTGCCAGACACAGTCCGGTGTCATGTCCGCCATTGCCCACCGTGGGCAGGAGCTGCCCGCCCCGGGTGACCGGATCTGGCTGGAATACGACGCGGCCGCCGCCCATCTGTTCGACATGCAAAGTGGCGCGCGCGTCTGACGCGGTGCCCTGATGGGCTGGACGACAAGGCCGCTTCAGGAGATCATCCCTGACGATGCAAAACCACGACACCGCGTTTCTGGACGACCTGATCACCCGCCACTCGGACCAGTTGACCGAGGCGGACACCCGTATCCTTGACGTGATGGTCCGCGATCCGATCCGCGCGGCGATGGAGAACGGCAAAGAGGTGAGCTTTCGCGCCGGGGTGCATCCCGCCTCGGCGGTGAGGCTGGCACGGCGGCTGGGGTTCAAGGGCTACCCGGAGTTCCGCGCCTTCCTTCAGCAGCGGCTGGTCGAGGGCAAAGGCGAGTTCGACGACCCCACTGCCCGTATCGCCGCCCGGCTGGCTAGGGCGGGGGACAGCGGGCTCCTGGCCTCGGTTCTGGACAGCGAGATCACGGCGCTGGAAACCCTGCGCGCCAGCGTGACCGATGCCGACATCCGCGGCTTTTCCGAGGCGCTTCTGGGCGCGCGGCGGATCTTCATGGTCGGGCAAAGTCACGCTGCCACGCTGTGCCACCTCGTCGCGCTGCGGCTGCGCCGGTCGGGGTACGACGCGGTCGACCTGTCGCTGATGCAGCACCAGTGGCTGGAACAGGTCGCAGGTATGACCGGCGACGACGTGATGTGGCTGATCAACTTTCGCAAGCGACCGGAGGCGGTGGCGCGGATCATGCAGGTGGCCGCCGCGCGCGGCGCGACGACGCTGGCCCTCACCGATATGCGCGGCGCCACACTGGACCCGCCCCCCGACCGCCACATCGCGGTGTCGCGCGGCGAGGCGGGCGAGTCGCAAAGCCTCGTGGTGCCGATGACGGTGACGAACACGGTGATCCTCGATCTGGCGACCATCGACGATGGCCGTACAATGCGCGCGCTGGCCGAGTTCCGCGACATGCGGGAGAGGTTGGCGCCGTATTGATGGGCAGTTTCGCGGCCAGATAATACAACAAAGCAGCGGTTTTCGCGCCCAATCGGACGGATGTGTTTCCTTCTGTACGGTATACCGTCAGGAGATTTGCACGAATGCGGTTCCCCCCCGACAGCAGCCAGCCACACCACGACGAGCCAAAAGCCGCCGTTTGGGCCCAGAAGGTTAGACCGGCCCAAAGCCGACCTTGGCCGCCAAATCGCACGCGGCATCACAGCTTAACCGAAGCGGCCATTCCTAGCATACACAGGCAGAACTTTGTGCGACCAGAGGTCGGGCGTGCAGCGCCCACGCCCAGCTCACCGACAGCGCCATGGTCGAAGTGGCGGGCAACGTGGTCCAGATGTTCTCAAATAAGAAGCGTGCCTGATCAGGCTTTTGCATAGTCCGGAAACTAGATCAGGCCGACCAGTGACATGACCGCCCCCAGCAGCGCACCGGAGATCGCGAAGGGGGCGCGGAGGAAGAACTTCTTGATGCGGTTAGTCCCCCGCACAACTTTTGAGAAGCACACCGTGAAGATGGCGAGCATGATGATCGCAAGATAGAAGAATGCCGTCGGAAGTATGCTAGTAATCAGCAGTGTGTTGAACGGCACGCGGTAGCCGTCGGTGTCCCTGCCGACAAGCGCGAAGTCCTTTTCGAACTGGTTGGCCCAGAAGACGTCGACAACCATGAAGTCGCTGCACTTCTCCAGAGTCTCCACGGTGGCGGAGGTCAGTCTAAAGCGCACCACCGGTAGCCCGTCCTTGAAACAGAGGACGGTTGCATGCTGCGAGGTCGGCGTGGCAACGGCGTTCCATATCAGTGTCGATAGCAGGGGCAATTCCATGGGACCGGCCACTGAGACCGGGAAGCTGTCTTCAAGCTGGTCGGTGAGGAAAAACGCCGCTGTGTATGCGCCTGACAGCGAGCCTTCTCTGAAGACGGAGGCGTCGACGGAGAAGTCCAGCTTCATCAGTCCCGTCTCTTCGTCAGGTTCCCCGTCCAGTTGCCTTTGGAGGTCGGACTTCAATTCGTCGAGGGTGGCGAAATAGGCCTCGCGTTCCGCTTCGTCCTCGATCGGGAAAGCGTCGATGTCGCTGATGTTTAGGAGGGACAAACTGGTGAACACGTAGGCCTTCGTCTCGGCCATGCGAGGATCGAATGTCGAGAGATACGGCAAGAAAATGTTGTCCGCCTCTTGCTCATTATCCCGCGAAAGCAGCGCCGCAGTGAGGTTGCCCGAGAAGATTAGCCGTTCTGCGAACTCCCGCTCCAGGAGACCCTCGAAAGCCCGCTGCTCAGTCTGAGGCTCGACCTCGGCATCAGGTTTGCTGTCGGTGGCAACGAGAGAGACGGGTTCTGGGAAGGCGACGAATGCCTGCACAACGACGAGCACAAAGAGCGCGTAACTGAGGATGAACGTGTTCATCGTCACGATCAGGTCGGAGACGATCAGGACGAGCGCCCGGAAGATGCTGTTCACCTTCAGGGCGGTCTCGATGAAGATTTTCGTCTGGATGATCGTCGCGTAGTCGAAGGCGATATTGAACAGGATGAAAACGAGAAAGAGCACTAGTTGTTGGGTGTCGTATCGTAGTTGCGAGAACTGCTCTGGAAACAGATACACCTGAGTGCCGAGCACGAGGCAAAACGAGCAGGCCGAAATTAACGCGGCGGAAAAGAAGAACTCGAGCGAGAATAATCGCGCCGAGAAGAACCGCCCGAAGATCACGGAATGCGCCCTCTCCAAGAAATTGGAGAACCGTTGCGACAGCGTGAGGTCTTCGGTGCCGCTTTCGAGGTAGGCCGCGATCTTCTCCCGCTCTTTTTCAGTGATAAACACGCTATCGAGCAGCACCCCAAGACCTGCTAGAAGCATCAATTCCGTGAGAAAGCTGTTGAGCATTAAATCTTTCTCTCCAGATACTTAAAGACGCGGTGTGTCGCACACCTTAGTGCAGGTGGCTGATGCGCACAATGTGAGTTGGGCAGTGACCTCATTTCCCGACGAGACAGCTTGGCCTTTCCAAAAATCGTCTGAAAGTCCGCTTGCACAACTTTCGTGGGTATCTGACGCACCCGCAGCGAATGACTACTTTGCCGCTGACCTGCTCCCCGTAGTGTCCGCGTTTTTTAGTTCGCTCTGTTCAGGATTTGGTCCTCTATTGACCGTTGGTGATACTCCCACGGGGTAAGCCCGTCGAGGCTCGTGTGGGGGCGGTGATGGTTGTAGTCGTTGCGCCACGCTTCGATCAGGCCGCGGGCATGGCGCAGATTGGCGAACAGGTGCTCATTGAGGCATTCGTCACGCAGCCGCCCATTGAAGCTCTCGACGAAGCCGTTCTGCATCGGTTTTCCCGGAGCGATGTAGTGCCATTCGACCCGGCGCTCCTCCTGCCATTTGAGGATGGCGTTCGAGGTCAGCTCCGTGCCGTTGTCGCTGACCACCATGCATGGATAGCCGCGCACCCGAGCGATGCTGTCGAGCTCACGGCTGACACGTTGCCCTGACAGCGAAGTGTCCACGACCGCGGCCAGGCATTCCCGGCTGAAGTCGTCGATGACGCACAGCACCCGGAACCGGCGCCCGTC
>NZ_JAIUZP010000006.1 GCF_020171315.1 Pseudooceanicola nanhaiensis
CGTAGGTCCCGTCCTGAGCGTTGTCGTTGAAGAGATCGGCCCCGTTGTTGAGGTAGATCACGTCCCGACCGTTGTCGCCCCAGACGGTGTCATTGCCGCCGCCGCCCTTGATGGTGTCGGCATTGGCGCCGCCATGGAGTTCGTCATCGCCAGTCCCCCCGACGATGGAATCCGCACCGTCGCCGCCGTCGACCGTGTCGTGGCCCTTGCCGGCGTCGATCGTGTCATCGCCAGCGCCGCCGTCGATCGTGTCATGGCCCGACATACCCAGCAGCGTATCCGCGCCGTCTGCGCCGAAGAGCGTGTCGTCCTCGATCGAGGCCTGCAGCAGGTTGTCGGAGGCATTGCCGACCATCGTGACGGATGAGCCGACCCAGGACATGATGTTCTCGATCTCCGACCAGAGGCTCTGGAAGGCGCCGCCATTGTAGGAATAGCCCTTGTCCACATCGAGAATCCGCAGGGGCCCGCTCGTGACGCTCAGCCCGTTTGTCCAGAGATCCATGGTGTCGTTGCCTGCGCCGCCGACGATCGTGCTGCTGCCGATGTAACGGACCTGGAGGACGTCATCGCCGTCGCCCCCGTCTAACGAGTCGCCGGAAGCCCCCCCGATCAGCGTGTCGTTGCCCGCGCCGCCGACTAAGGTATCCGCATTGTTCCCGTACCCACCGTCGATCAAGTCGTTGCCCGCGCCGCCGACGAGGCTATCCGCACCGAACCCGCCGTTGATCGAGTCATCGCCGTCCAGACCCAGCAGGGTATCCGCGCCGTCTTCGCCGAGGAGCGTGTCGTTCCGGCTCGACCCCTGCAGGAGGTTGTCGGACGCGTTGCCGATCAACGTGACCGACGTGTTAGCGAAACTCAGGAGATTTTCGAGCCCCTCCCAATCGCCCTGGTAGGCGCCTCCGTCGAAGGAGTAGCCCAGGTCCAGGTTGATGATCCGGGCCGGGCTGTCGAGTATGCCCGCATACCCGAAGGCGACGAGGTCGACCGTGTCGCTGCCGTCCCCGCCGCTCAGCGTCGAGCTGCCGGTGCTATCGAGTTGGAACAGGTCATCCCCGCCGCCGCCGCTGTACTCGACGCCATGGCCGGACCCGACCAGGGTGTCATTGCCGTCCCCCCCGGTCAGAGTATCGCTTCCACCCTTGCTGGTGATCGAGTCGTCGCCCGCGCCGCCCAGCAGGAGTTCAGTGCCCGTGCCGCCAATCAGCACGTCATCGCCACGCATCCCGCTGATCACGTCGCTGCTTGCGTTCCCGACGATGGTATCGTCGCCGTCACCGCCATAGATCTCGGTGAAACCGCTCAGCGTCACCGCCACGCCGTCGATCGTGCCGCTGCCGGTGGACATGTCGATGTCCGATCCCGTGGTCAGCGCCGCGGTGTTCAGCGTGCCAGTGCTCCCGTAGAGCGGGCTGAGCGCCGTGGAATGCCCGAAATTGCCCGCGTAGTCGGAGAATTCCTCGGTGATGATATTGCGGTCATTCGAGGCATCCGTGTCGTAGGAGCTGTCATCCCCCCAGACGAAGACCTGAAGGTCAGTGATAACCCAATTGTCGGCAATCGCATCGTCGGTCAGGGTGATCGTCCAGCTTCCACTGGCCTCTTCGCCCCAGAAGGCATTGGTCGACCAGGTGTAGGTGTCGTTGGTGATATCCGCTGAAGTGCCGTAGTTCTCCTTGATCAGGTCGATCGTGGTGCCCGTGGGCGAAGTCAGCTCCAGGTTCATGTCGCCGAGCCAGGTGTGCGAGTAACTCAGCTGCACCTCGATCGTTTCCACCAGCATGTCGCCCGGCGTGAAGGTATAGCTCGTCGAGGTGCCTGCCAGCGACACCGTCGAGTTGATCAGATCGGTCGTGAAGAGCGCGTCATTGGCACTGGTCTGCGCGGTCCCGCCCCAGGTTTCGGCCAGTCGCACCGCGGCATGGGCGTCAATCAGGCCAAAGCCGTAGTCCTGGGAGAAATGCAACCCGCCACCGTTCCAGCCCTCGGCGCCATTGAAGAACCAGGGGTTTGCTTCCGCCGCCGCGACACCTCCGCCGACCTCCGTGCCCACGTGGCGGGCGGAATAGGCGAGGATGTCCTGCACGTCGCGCCATCCGAGATCGGGGTTGGCCTCGAGCATCAGGGCCACGACCCCGCTGACCATCGGGGTTGCCGCCGATGTGCCGTTGAAGTCGAAGACATAGTCGCTGTCGGTGCTGGAGTTATAACCCTCGGCGCCCCTGCGGTCGGTGGTAACGATCTCGCCCGCGGTTCCGAAGGCCGAAACGAAGAGGTTTGCGCCCTCTGTCGAATAGCTCGAGACGTAGCCGTCCTGGTTCACCGCCGCGACGGAGATCGAGTATCGCGACGCGTTCCATTCCGACCCGTTGGCGTCAAGGCCATCGGCGCGGCCGTTACCGGCAGCCTTTACGAAGATCGTCCCAAGCCCATCACGCCCGTTCTCCGCACCGTATTCGAAGGCCGAGACCACCTGATCAGGAAGCGAGGCGGTCGGGACGAGCAGGCTGTAGAAATTCCCAAAGACCTGCGTACCGTTAGACATGTTGACGATGTCGGCCGTCCGGTCGATCCCAAGCAATAGCACTTCACCGCTCGCAACCTGCACCGCGTCGAGAAGGTTGGTGAGGAACGCGTCATAGGGCCCCGACGTCGCACCGGATGACTCCACCCGAAAACCGAAAATCGTCGCATCATAGGCCACGCCCACCGTACCGACGTCGTTTCGCTCCGCGGCGATGATCCCGGCGACAGCGGTTCCGTGGTTCTCTCCGTCCACGCCGTCCGGAAAGCTGTCATCGTCGGCGAAGTCCCAGTCCTTCGTTGTGCTGTAGTTGTCGTTCAGATCCGCGTGGGCCCGATCGACGGCATCATCGATGATCGCCACATCGACACCCGCGCCGGTGTAGGTCTGCCCCTCGCTGTCCCAGACCTCGGTCACGTTCAGGTCGAACAGGGCGGCATTGGAATTCTGCAGGTACCACTGCTGGGCAAAGAGGTGATCGCTCGGCAATGCCATGTTGAACGAGATGGGCCCGTCACCTGCGGTGGGGAGCATCTCGGCGACGCGCCCGATGGGGGCCGCCGCAAGCGAGAAGTCCACCCCAGCGGGCCGGGCCGGCTGGGAGGTCTGGTCGGAGAGCGGCGCGAAGGCAGGCGCGTCGGGCGAGACCCGGTTCGACAGGCTGTCGCGAAGCGTCAAGGCCGCGGACTGCGTGGCCTCGCGCAGCGTGAGGGCGTCCCGGTCCGAGGTTGCAAACATCGCCAGCGCCTGTGCGCGGGCGTCGCCGGTCCCGGCGTCGGACGCGGTGGTCCTGACCGAGACGGCGGGCGCCGCTTCGGGGCCTGCGTCCTCAACGGGGCGCGCGCTGTTCGCGGTGGCCGCGTCCGGCCCCGTGCCCTTATCCGCCTCAAGATCGGTTTCGAAGGTCAGCGCCGGGGTTTCCTCGACGGGCACCTTATCCACGAAGAGGAATTGCGTTTCCTCGGTGGCGGATTGGTCTGCGGTCGAGGGGATGTCTTGCTCAGTCGAATTGCTCATAAATCAGAAGCCCAAAAAATGCCTGACGTACCCGGAAAAATCCAATCACCCGAAAAATAATCCGCCTGAAATGGAGCGGGGGCCTATTGGCAGGAAAACCGTTGCCCGGCGATATAGCCAATCAAAACGATCAATTTAAAGCAACCTAGAGCAATTTTAGGCAATCATGCAAGCTTCGGTTGAAATTAAACCCTCGTCGCCCAGCTGTCCTTGGGGCATCCGATAGCGACACAAGGCGATTTTCGAAGGTGCCGGTGGAGCGCGCGAGGGCAGGCGGGGCAGGCGGCCCGTCCCCCCAGCGGCCATCTCTTGCCCAGCCAGGACGCCCGTTTCGCGCGCCTCCGCCTGTGTCGCTGCCCCTGCGGCAGGGGGCTGGTCAGCGGAGGGCGCGGCTGGCACTCTGCGCGCAGACGAAGGAGGAGCTGCCATGCCATTCGATCCCTCTGCCCTCGGGCTGAGCCTGCCGGTGATCCAGGCCCCCATGGCCGGTGTCACGACGCCGGAGCTGGCCGCGGCCGTCAGCAACGCCGGGGCGCTCGGCTCCCTCGGTCTGGGCGGCGGCGACGTGGAGGCCGCCCGGCGGCAGCTGCGCGCGACCCGGGCCCTGACCGACGGGCCGGTGAACGCGAACTTCTTCTGCCACCAGCCGCCGCGCCGCGACGTGGCCCGCGACACCGCCTGGATCGCGCGCCTCGCGCCGCTGCTGGCGCGGTTCGGGGCCGCGGCACCGGAACAGATGGCCAGCCCCTACATCCCGTTTCAGGACCAGCCCGGCATGGTCGAGATGCTGCTGGAAGAACGGCCCGCCGTGGTCTCCTTCCATTTCGGCCTGCCGCCCGCCGATCAGGTCGCGGCGCTGAAATCCGCCGGGATCACGCTCATCGCCTCCGCGACCTCGGTGCCCGAGGCGCGGATCATGGCCGAAGGCGGCATGGATGGCATTGTCGCGCAGGGCTGGGAGGCCGGTGGGCATCGCGGCATCCTCGACCCGGATGGGCCCGATCCGCGCAAACCCTGCCTGACCCTCGTGGCCGAGATCGCGCAGGCCCTGCCGCTGCCGGTGATCGCGGCCGGAGGGCTGATGGATGCCGCGGACATTCGCGCGGCCCTTGACGCAGGGGCCACGGCGGCCCAGCTGGGCACGGCCTTCCTGCTGTGCCCCGAGAGCGCCAGCGACGCGGCCTACCGCGCCGCACTGGCGCAGGCGCGCCCCGGCAGCACCCGGATGCAGCGGGCGATTTCCGGACGGCCCGCCCGGTCGCTGGAGACGGCCTTCACCCGCTTTACCGCCGGGGTCGATCCGGCGGACGTGCCGTCCTATCCGCTGGCCTACGACATCTTCAAACAGCTCACCGCCGCTGCGAAATCCCACGATGCGACGGGCTATGCCGCGCAATGGGCCGGCAGCAACGCGCACCGCGCCACGGCGCGGCCGGCGGCGCAGCTGATCGCGGAGTGGAGCGCGGCGCTGGAACAGGTGGAGGCCGGGCAGGGGGCCTGACCGGGCCTATCTGAACGGGCCTAGCGGCGGGCGGTCAGCCGCACTGCCAGCCGCGCCATGACCGGCCCCAGCAGGATCACCACGAAAAGCCGCATGACCTGAAGCGTCATCACGAAGGACAGGTCCGCGCCCTCGCTGTAGGTGATCGCCGCCACGGCGTCGATCGAGCCGGGCACGGCAGAGAGCACCCCGCTGAGCAGGTCCGTCCCCGCCAGCCGCCCGATCGCAGCCCCGAAGGCGCCCCCCGTCATGACGAGCGCGAGCGCAGAGAGGATGATCACCGGCAAGGCCCGGCCCGCGCGGCGCATCAACTCCATGTCGAAGCGCAGCCCCACGGAGGAGCCGATGACGAAATAGGCCAGGATCAGAACGGGATGCGGGATCTGCGGCGGATAGCCCGCCAGCTTGCAGGCCGCGCCCAGAACCATCGGCACCAGCATCGGCCCGGCAGGGATGCGTCCCAGATAGCGGCCCACGTAGGGCGCCATCGCCATCAGCGCAAAGGCCAGTGCGACGAGGAGGAGGTCCATCTCCTCGGGCGCGGTGACTGTCGGCGCGGCGGTGTCGTGTCGCCCCGTGAATCCAAGGACCCAAGACAGCGCGGCCACGCAGAGGATCACGACCATGATCCGCAGAACCTGGATGATCGCGACGAGCCGCGCATCGAGCCCGCGCGCATCGCTCATCGCGATGACTGCGCCCGCCATGCCCGGCAGGAAGCCCCAGATCGCGGCCTCTCGATCGATCTTGCCGATGCGCCCCGCGACGACACCCGCGACCATGGCAGACACCATCGTCGCGGCCAGCACCACGACCGCCGCAGGCCAGATTGACACGAGGTTGCCGAGGGTCTCTGGCCGGATGTTGCCCGCGATCAGCACGCCCGTCGCGCCCTGAGCCAGAGCGCGCAGAGGCCCCTTGAAGCTGATCGTGGCGCCGCCAAGCCCCATGACGACGGCAAAGACCATCGGCCCCAGCAGCAGCGCCGCGGGCACACCCGCGCGACTCAGAAGCGTCGTGGTGACAGCTGCGGTGCCAATGAGGAGCGCCCATTGCGCCCATTTGGGCCAGCCGGAGATCCAGCCCGATGCGCTCATGCGCAACACGCAGGACGCGCGACGTGCACCACGGTACAGGCGGCAGGAAGGATCAGGGCGGGCAGGGGCATCGGAGGGCCGTCGTCTAGGCGCAGGGACAGTGCAGCCCGCCTGCACCCTTACAGCGCAAAGGTCAATTGACCGGCGGAGAAACCCCACGTTTTCAATCCAGTCGCGGCCGGTTGCGCGGCATTTCCCGGCAGTCATCGCGCAAGGAGCGCAGACAAAAGCGGTGCCGATCCGTCGACCGACACCGCCGCTGAGAGCGACCCACCCCTCGATTTGGGGATGAGAGAAGGTGGATCGAATGTCGGCCGAAGGCGGACCAATACGCCCCCGACCGACGAATTTCCAATCAAAGGGCCCAGCTATCTCTGGGTTTTGACCGGGATGTCCCATGGCATCAAAGCCACCACTCACGGAACACGGTCAGAATGTCACTCCTGACCCGGATCCGAAAGTAAGGTAAACCTTACCCACCGGTCAAATATTTCCGCAAAGCGCTGGAAAAGCGGGGTTTCGCTTCCACTTACGCGGGAAATCCTCGACAAAATTGCGTGGATTGTCCGACGCGCGCCGGTCTCAGGCCTCGAGCACGAACATCTGGTTCAGGAAGGCCGCCTTGAGCACCGCCTGGGCCGTGGTTTCCACGTTCAGCGTCTCCCGCGCGAGGCGCAGGTGCTTCTCGACCGTGGCGGAGGTCAGACCCATGAGCAGCGCGATATCCTGCGTGGTCTTGCCGTCGCCAACCCATTGCAGCGCCTCCCGCTGGCGCTTGGTCAGCTCGCGCGCGGTGCCGGTATAGGGCAGGGTCAGGATCTTGAGATGCGCCACGTTGTTCATGATGACAATGTCGCGGCCATGCTCGGTCCAGACCGCGTCGGCCTCATCCTGCGTCATGTCCTCGCGTGCGGTCAGCGCGATGGCGCCCTTGGTCCGCGGCGAGATCGACTTGAAGCTGATCGAGTAGCCCGCCTTGACGCCCATGGAGCGGTTGAATTCGATGACCTTCTTCTCGCTGTCGGTCAGCGTGCCGGACATCATCATCTCTGCCAGGATACGCCAGGAGCACGCACCTTCGTTCTCAAGCGCCCAGCGAACCATCGGTGCGTGGAAGTAGAGACCCTGGCCAAGGAACCCATCGGTGTAAGCCGCCTTGTGGTTCGTCAGGATGACGAAATCCTCGGGATCGCCGAGCGAGGTCGTGGTGCGGTAGCGGGTGAAGCCATAGAGCAACCGGTCGAAACCGTAGCCCGTCATCTTCTCGGTGTGCAGCGTCCAGAGCTCTTCGATCGACCGCGCGTTCGTCAGCCGCTCGAGATAATCTCTCCGATCCTTCATCTGCCTGCCTCCGCAACATGGGCGAGACGTTCTGATGCCGCTGACGGATGTAACAAGCACTGCATCGAAAATTCCTCGCGAGAAATCTTCTATCGCGGGCGGATCGGCCTTGTCGAGACGCGAGGTCACATTCCCGATACAGGTTTCCCAAGGGGGCCGGTTCGCTGCAGCGGCGCAGTCATATCGCGTCGTGATCCCAGTAGAGCGTACCGCAGAGGCACCCGGACCACATCCGATATTTACATAATACCGATTATACGTACTTCGTTTGAACCACTGCGGGGCGTGGTCCTGCCGCCGCTCGTTCGCATTCTGGCCCGGCGTGACCATCGTCCGCCGGGCCGGTCCGATCAGAGAATGCGTTTCTCCTCAAGCACATCTGGCAGGTCGTTTTCATAGAGAACCACGTCCTGCGCCCCCAGAGAGAGCCCCCGAACATAGGCCTGCGCCTCGTTCAGCGTCGCCTTGGTGACGATCTCTGCGCGCTGACCTTCTGCCGCACGCTGGAAAGTTGGAATGCGATATGGGTTCACGATGACAACGAGATCGCAGGCTTCGCCGCTCAGTTTGCCCAACCGTTCGTGCACAACCGAGTGTTGATCGCCCAGTTCCGCGACGCCGGGCGTCACCAGAATGGCCTTGCCACCCTGTTCATCGGCGACATTCCGCAGAACCGAGACCGCGTTGCCGAAGCCGGTTTCGTTGGAATTGTAGGCATCGTCAAGAATCAGCGGCCCCGCAAGCGCAGCCTTCTTCTGCAGCCGATGCGGGATCTGCGAGACCTCCGGCGTGGCAAGCGGCAGACGCGCGACGGCCTCGGGATCGACCAGCGCCACCATGGCCACGGCAAGCGCCGCGTTCATGATGTTGTGCGCCCCCAGAAGCGGCAGATCGAAGGTCAGCTCGGGCTGCCCGTCCTGAGCGTTGAAGCGCAGCGTGATCCGCCAGAGCGCGCCCACGAGGACGGCCTCGACGATCTGGACGTCCGAGGTCTCGCTTTCCCCCACGACGGTGAACTTGCCCGGATGCGCCTCGCGCAGCTTGGCGAAGGGCTCCAGCGCCGCCACCGCCTCGGTCACCACCACGCCCTTGCCATGGGCACAGACATGGGCCGCCAGCTCGGACTTGGCCTTGGCGGTGTTCTCGAGGCTGCCGAAGCGCTCTGCATGGGCGTGGCCGACGGCGGTGATGATGCCATACTCGGGATGCGCGAAATCACACAGCCGCTTGATCGAGCCGATGCCATAGGCACCCATCTCGGCGATGAAGTAGCGATGGCTGAACTGAAGCCGCTGGCGGATGTGCCGGGTCAGCCCCAGCACCGTGTTGATCGAGCCGCGGCTGTAGAAGACCGGGCCCGAAACCTCCAGCAATTCCGCGAGGATATGCTTCACCGTCGTCTTCCCGAAGGAGCCGGTGATCCCGATGGTCACCGGCTGCATCCGCGCCAGCTTGGCCGTCGCCTCGTCGATGAAGCCCTGGTTGATCTTCTGCTGCATCGGCGCCAGCACGAGGTTCGCCAGCACCAGCGCCAGCGGCAGCATCTGGATCACCACGAGCGCCCACCACGGCGAGCACAGGACCGAGAGCGCGGCCACCCCGGCAAGACCCCGGGCCAGCCAAAGGATGCGGCGTGCGCGTTCGGTCATCGCCAGCGGTTTCTTGAAACGGTACGTCCCCTCGCGCCAGGCGATCAGCGCGATGAGCGCCGCGGCCAGCAGGATGCCCGCGATGGGCGCCCATGTGCCGATCAGCAGCAGGCTGGCCACGATCGCGAGCGAGGCGCGGATGTCATAGAGGCGGACGCTCAGGATCGCGTCGGGGAAACGGGTGGCGTCGTATTCCTCCTGCTGGAAATAGGCCAGCAGCGTACGGCTGCGTGTCCAGAGCAGGTAGAGGAACCCGGCAAGGAAGACGATCTTGGAGAGGAGGATGAGGACGCTCATTGTGCCGCTCCCTGCCCGCCTTGCGGCGCCATTTGACCGGTCTCCCGCAGCATGTCCTTCACGATGGCCGCCATCTGGTGGCGCCCGCGGAACAGGACCGAGATATGATCGAGCCCCGGCACGACGGTCAGGCTGGCGCCCGGGATCAGCCGCTGCATCCGCGCGCCAAGCTCCGGCGGCGTCTCGCTGTCTTCGGCCCCGAAGACCATTGCCGTGGGCGTGGTGATCCGGCCGATGTCGAGGCTCTGATCCTCGTTCACCGTGTTCAGGAAGATGTCGCGCAGGCCGGTTTCACGGCTGTGCACATAGTCGATGCTGCCGTATTTCTTTTCCAGTTCAATCACTTCCGCTTCGTCCTTTGCGCGCTTCCTGAGGAAGCGGAACTTCGCCCCGCGCAGGTCGCCGCGCAGCTTCTGCCATTCGCTGCGCCGCCGCGGCACGCCCGCCGGGGCGACCAGAACGAGGCCGGTCAGCGCCCGCCCGTGGTGCACGCCAAGGCGCAGGCCGATCCGTCCGCCAAGGCTGTGACCGACCCAGAGGAACGGCCGCCCGAGACGCTGCTGCATCTCCTCGGCGACGAAATCGGCATAATCGGCGGTGCCCCAGCTGGCCTCGGGGCGCGGGCTGGCGCCGAAGCCCGGCAGGTCCAGCAGGTGACAGCGTGCCACGGGGGCAAGGCTCTCGGCGGCGAGGATGAAATCCGCATGGGTCCGGTCCCAGCCATGGGCCATGACCACGTCCGGCAACCCGGCGTCTCCGATCGTCGTAGAATGCATCTGCATGGCTTCGCCTGTGCCCTCTTTCTCGCCCGTGTGGCAGCCTGGCCCCGCACGCGGAAACCCGCGCGGGCCACAGCGCCTTGGGGCCCGTGCCTGTCACCCCGCCATATCATGTATGGTCCGGCAGCCTCAATTGCGCTAGAAGCAAAAAAGGCCGGACAGGCCGCCGCTTGCCCATCGCCGCGCCCCGCGCGGTCCGGGCCCGTGGCGCCACGGGACCGGCAGGAACGACCCAGAAGAAGCCAGAGCAGGCGCAGCATGGACCAGAAATTCCGCATCGCCGTGATCTTCGGCGGCCCCAGCCCCGAACACGACGTCAGCGTGATCAGCGCGCAGCAGCTGATGGATGCCGTGGACACCCGGAAATACGAGGTGATCCCCGTGCACCTGGGCTTTGACACCGTGTTCCGCACCGGGGCCTCCCTGCGCGATGTGCGCCGCTACCGGCCGCTGCCGCCGGGCCTGCGCGAGGTGACCTTCGCCTGGGGCGACGCCGGGCCCGAGATGCGCGGCACCGGCGGTCAGCCGCCGATCCGCTTCGACTGCGCCCTGCCCGTCTTCCACGGCTTTGGCGAGGATGGCCGCATCCAGGGTCACTTCGAACTGCTGGGCATTCCGGTCACCGGCTTCTCGGCTACCCATTCCGGGGTCGCCATGCGCAAGGACCTGACCAAGACCGTCGTGGCCGCCGCCGGGGTGAACGTGGTGGATCAGGTCGTGGTGCGGCGCGGGGCCGAGGGGGCCAGCGACTGGCACGCCGAGGTGCTCGCCTCCTTCGGTCTGCCCGCGATCGTGAAGCCCGCCTCGCTCGGCTCCTCCATCGGCGTGGGCCTTGCCAAGACGCCCGAGGAGCTGACCCATCTGACGGCCTCCGTCCTGCGGCAGGACACGGTCGCGGTGATCGAACCGCAGGTGCAGAACCTGCAGGAATACAACGTTGCCGTGGCCAAGGTCGGCGGCGAGCTCATCTGCTCCGCCATCGAGCGGCCCAAGAGCGGTGAGGAACTGCTCGACTACAAGACGAAGTACCTCTCCTCCAACGGCGGCGCCAAGGGCGCGCTGCCCTCGGAAGGGATGCTCTCGCTCACCCGCGACATCAACCCCGAGATGCCGCCCGAGATGGAGGCCAAGGTCCTCGATCAGGCCAAGGCGGTCTTCACCGCGCTCGGCGCGCGCGGCGCGCCCCGTCTCGATTTCATGTGCGACAGCAAGACCGGCGAGATCTGGTTCAACGAGATCAACCCGATCCCCGGCTCCTACGGCTTCTTCCTCTGGGAGGCCTCGCGCCGCAACCACCTGCTGTTCCCGGAACTGGTCGACCACCTCGTGCAGGAGGCGCTCGGCGCCGCGCCCAAACCCTTCGACGATCCCGTCCCGCAAGACGCCTACCTGCTCCCGCGCTGAGCTTTCATCTTTACCGAAATACTCACCTGCCCCCGGCGCCGCACACGCCCCGGGGGTTGGTTGCCACGACCTTGCACAGCGCCCTCGGCCCCGAAGGCGACCTGTCGGGCAGCGCCCCCAAAATCCTTCGAAGAATTTTGCCAAGAATTTTCGAAAATTCTTGGGCGCGCCGCTCACTGGCAGCGCGCCCTCCGAACGGTCAACCGACCCAACCGCCCTGCCCGGAAAATTCGAATTTTCCGGACCGTTTTCTGAAAAGAAAACGGGCAGAGCCGCGCCCTGCCCGTTCCCCTGATCTGTACCGAAACCCTTGAGGTCAGCCGAGCGCGTAGCCCGCGCCGCGCACCGTGCGCAGCGGATCGGCGCCTCCGAACTGGCACAGCGCCTTGCGCAGGCGGCCGATGTGCACGTCCACGGTGCGGGTGTCGACATAGATGTCGCGGCCCCAGACCCGGTCCAGCAGCTGCTCACGCGACCAGACCCGGCCCGGCTTCTCCATGAAGGTGGAGAGCAGGCGGAACTCGGTCGGGCCCAGCTTCAGCTGGTTGTCCGCGCGGGTCACCCGGTGGGTGTCGGCGTCGAGCACGATATCCTCGAACTCCAGCCGTTCACCGACCGAGGCAGGCCGCGTCCGGCGCAGCTGCGCACGCACCCGCGCCATCAGCTCGATCACCGAATAGGGTTTCACCACGTAGTCGTCGGCACCCGTTTCGAGGCCGCGCACGCGGTCCACCTCTTCCGACCGGGCCGAGAGCATGATGATCGGCACGCCGCGGGTGTCGGACCGCATCTTGAGTTGGCGGCAGACCTCGATCCCCGAAACATTGGGCAGCATCCAGTCGAGGACGATCACGTCGGGCGCGCCTTCCTCCACCAGCAGCAGGGCCTCTTCGCCGTTCTCGGCGCGCTGCACCCGGAAGCCCTCGGCCTCCAGGTTGTAGGACAGGACCTCGCGCTGCGCGGCCTCGTCCTCGACCACCAGAACTGTCGGCTGGTCACTCATCGTCAGGCGTCCTTGCTTTTTTCCACGTAGGAGCCTTCGGGCGCCACGCCGAGGTCCGTGGAGGTCTTGTCTTGTTTCGGCCGCTTCTCATCGGGCGTCTCGCCGGTGACGAGGTAGACCACCTGCTCCGCGATCGAGGTCGCGTGGTCGCCCATGCGCTCGTTGTTCTTGGCGATGAAATGCAGGTGCATGCAGGCCGTGATGTTGCGCGGGTCTTCCATCATGAAGGTCAGGAATTCGCGGAACAGCGCGTTGTACATCTGGTCGATTTCCAGATCGCGCTGGATCACGTCCTCGGCGAGCGCCACGTCGCGGCGGATGTAGGCATCCAGCGCATCCTGCAGCTGACGCTCCACTTCGCGGGCCATGCGGCGCAGCGAGGAATGCGAGCCCGGGATCGGCGACATCTGCACCAGCACGCCGGTCCGCTTGGCCATGTTCTTGGCGTAGTCGCCGATGCGTTCGAGGTTCGCGGAGATCTTCATCACCGAGAGCACGACGCGCAGGTCGCTGGCGGTCGGCGCGCGCAGCGCGATCAGCCGGGCGGCGTCCTCGTTGATCATCTCTTCCAGCTCGTCGATCGCCGCGTCGCCCTTGCGGACCTTGTCGGCCAGTTCCTCGTCGCGCGCGTCCAGCGATTGCGAGGCGTCGAGGATGGCGGCCTCCACGAGGCCGCCCATCTTCATGATCTTCGCCTGGATCGCTTCGAGGTCGCGGTCGAAGGCGCTGGCGATATGTTGCTTTTGCTCAGTCATGTTGGTCTCCCAGAACCCGGATCAGCCGATCCGGCCGGTGATGTAGCTCTCGGTGCGCGGGTCCTTCGGATTGGTGAAGATCTGCGAGGTCTCGCCGAATTCGACGAGGTTGCCGAGGTGGAAGAAGGCGGTCTTCTGGCTGACCCGCGCGGCCTGCTGCATCGAGTGGGTCACGATGACGACCGAGTAGCTTTCGCGCAGTTCGTCGATCAGCTCCTCGACCTGGCCGGTGGCGATCGGGTCGAGTGCGGAACAGGGTTCGTCCATCAGCAGGACCTCCGGTTCCGTCGCCACGGCGCGGGCGATGCACAGACGCTGCTGCTGACCGCCCGAAAGCCCGGTGCCCGGGGAATGAAGACGGTCCTTCACCTCGTTCCAGATCGCGCCCCGGCGCAGCGACTTCTCGACGATCTCGTCGAGGTCGGCCTTGGTCTTGGCCAGCCCGTGGATGCGGGGGCCGTAGGCGATGTTGTCGTAGATCGACTTGGGGAACGGGTTCGGCTTCTGGAACACCATGCCGACCTTGGCGCGCAGCTGCACGGGGTCGACGCGCTTGTCATAGATGTTCTCACCATCCAGCAGGATCTCGCCCTCGACCCGGCAGATGTCGATCGTGTCGTTCATCCGGTTGAGGGTCCGCAGGAAGGTGGATTTGCCGCAGCCCGACGGGCCGATGAAGGCGGTGACGGTCTTGTCCTCGATCTGGACATCCACATCCTTGATGGCGTGGGTGTCCCCGTAGAAGACCTGAACCTTGTTGGCGGCGATTTTGATGGCGTGCTTCACGGTGGAGTCGCTTTTCGGAGAATCGTACATTGTCATGTCCCTATCTTACCACCGGCGTTCGAAGCGGCGGCGCAGGAGGATGGCGATAATGTTCATCGTCATCAGGAAGACCAGCAGGATGATGATCCCGCCCCAGGCGCGTTCATAATAGGCAGGGTCGGCACGCTTGGCCCATTCGTAGATCTGGGCGGGCATGGCCGAGTTCGGCGAGAGGAAGCCGGCGGCCACGCCGTCGGGCATGTTGGAGGCGATGAAGCCCACCATGCCGATCAGCAGCAGCGGCGCGGTTTCGCCAAGCGCCTGCGCGAGGCCGAGGATGGTCCCGGTCAGGATGCCCGGCATGGCCAGCGGCAGCACGTGGTGGAACACCGACTGCATCTTGGAGGCGCCGACGCCGAGGGCCGCATCGCGGATCGAGGGCGGCACCGCCTTCAGCGAGGCGCGGGTCGAGATGATGATCGTCGGCAGCGTCATCAGCGTCAGCACGAGGCCCCCCACCAGCGGCGCCGACATCGGAAGATGGGCGAACTGGATGAAGACCGCGAGGCCGAGGATACCGAAGACGATGGAAGGCACGGCCGCGAGGTTCGAGATGTTCACCTCGATCAGGTCGGTCCAGCGGTTCTTGGGCGCGAATTCCTCAAGGTAGATCGAGGCGGCCACGCCGATCGGCAGCGACAGGACGAGGACCACGATCATCATGAAGAGAGAGCCCACCATCGAGACACCCAGGCCGGCCTGTTCCGGACGGCTTTCCGAGGCGTCCGAGCCGAAGATGAAGGCCCAGTTGAAGCTCCGCTCCAGCGCCCCCAGATCGTGGAGTTGATCCACGATATCAAGGTGTTCCGCATCGAGGTTCTTGTCGCGGGCGAGGCTTTCGCGGGTCACGCGGCCCTTCATGTAACCGTCGACGCGGCTCGAGGCGAGCAGCTTGAAGTCGACGGTCTGGCCGATCAGGTCCGGGTTCGCCAGCACGGTGTCGCGCACCTGTGCCGCCGCCGAGGAGGAGACCATGTCGCGCAGCTTGGCGGGCTTGGCGAAGGGCATCTCGATTCCGTTCTCTTCAAGCGTCTTGACCAGCGCGTCATCCAGCAGCGGCGCATAGCCGAAGGTGGTGACCTTGCGCATCACGTCAGGGTCACGGACGCCGGATTTGTCGAGCTTGTCCTCGGGTAGGTAGATCGGCACCGTGACGAAGGTCTGGGTGAAGGCCGGGACCCCGTTGCGCACGATGGAGACCAGCAGCAGGATCAGGAAGATCACGCCTATCCCGACGGCGGCCATGCCGTAGAACTTGAAGCGGGCCTCGGCGGCGTTGCGGCGCTTGGTGCGGGCGTCCTGCTCCAGCAGGGACCCACTCTTGGCGGGACGGCCCTCGGCACCGGGTTGCACGGTTGCGTCGGTCATTCGTATTGCTCCCGGTACTTGCGCACGATGTAGAGCGCGAAGATGTTCAGACCCAGCGTGATGACGAAGAGCGTCATGCCGAGGGCGAAGGCCACCAGTGCCTCGGGCGAGGCGAAGTCCGCGTCGCCGGTCAGCTGGCTGACGATCTTGGCGGTGACGGTGGTCATGGCTTCGAAGGGGTTGAGCGAGAGCCGGGCCGCGGCCCCTGCCCCCATGACGACGATCATCGTCTCGCCGATGGCCCGCGAGGCCGCCAGCAGCACGGCGCCCACGATCCCCGGCAGCGCCGCCGGCAGGACCACCTGCTTGACGGTTTCCGACTTGGTCGCGCCAAGGCCCAGCGAACCGTCGCGCATGGCCTGCGGCACGGCGTTGATGATGTCATCGGACAGCGAGGACACGAAGGGGATCAGCATGATGCCCATGACGAGGCCCGCGGTCATGACGGCGGTGCCGCCGCTCATCCAGCCGAGGCCGAGCGCGCCTTCGTTGCCGAAGACATTCACCAGCATCGGGCCCACGGTGACGAGCGCGAAGAGACCGTAGACGATGGTCGGGATGCCCGCGAGGACCTCCAGCATCGGCTTGGCCACGGCGCGAATCTTGGGGCCTGCGTACTCCGACAGGTAGACCGCCGCGAAGAGCCCGATCGGCACCGCCACGGCAAGTGCGATGATCGAGATGTAGAAGGTGCCCCAGAAGAGCGGCAGGATGCCCAGTTCCGAGCCGCCGCCGAAAGAGGGCGCCCAGGTGGTGCCGAAGAAGAACTCCGACGCAGGGTAGAGCTTGAAGAACTCGATCGTGTTGAAGATCAGCGAGAGCACGATGCCAAGCGTGGTCAGGATCGCGATCGAGGCCGCCGCGATCAGCAGGCCCAGCGTCGCCTTCTCCACGCTGTTGCGGGCGCGGAAATCCGGTGCGGTGCGGCTCAGCGCCCAGCCGAGGCCGCCAAGGGCCAGCAGCAGGACGATGACGGTGCGCACCATGTTGCCCGTCGCGGTCGAAGCGCGGTAGGCCTGCGCGGCCTCAAGGACAGCGGGCTGCACGTCCGAACCGATGGCCACGCCGACACCGCCCAGCAGGGCGCGCACGTCGGTGGCCCCCGCGTCGAGCGACATGGCTTCATCCGCCGTCAGCGCGCCGCGCTCCACCGCGAGGTCGAGGCCATCGGCCACCCGGCGGACATCGGACATCACCAGGCTCAGCTCACCGGCGGTGGTGTAGCTGGTGTCGGGGATCATCGACTTGACCGAGGTGTCGATCAGCATCGGCTGCACGATCAGCCAGACCGCCAGAACCAGCAGCGCGGGCATGAGCGCCCAGATCCCGACGTGGAACCCGTAATAATTGGGGAGGGAATGCAGGTGCCGGCTGTCGCCGTCCACCATGGCCAGGGCGCGTTGACGGCCGAGGACGAACCCCAGCACGGCCAGCACCAGCACGGCGATGAAAATCCAGAGGGCGGGCATAATGAACTCACTGACGTCTAAGGAAGTTCGAAAGGCTGGGGCCACTGGCGGCGGCTGGGTCCCAAGCAAAAAGGCGGTGCCCCCGGTTTCCCGGAGGCACCGCCCTCATAGGCGTCGATTACGACGAGGAACCCATGGTCTTTTCTTCTTCGACCATCGACTGGGTGTCTGCCAGCTCGGGGTCGGAGACGAGGCCGTAGGCCGAGAGCGGGCCATCGGGGCCTGCCATGTCGTCGGAGACGAAGAACTCAGCATACTCTTTCAGGCCGGGGATCACGCCGATGTGGGCCTTCTTGATGTAGAAGTACAGCGGACGCGACACCGGGTAGTCGCCCGAGGCGATGGTCTCGGTGGAGGGCTCAACACCCGACATGGTCGCCACTTTCAGCTTGTCGGTGTTGTTCTCGTAGAAGGCCAGGCCGAAGACGCCGATCGCGTTCGCGTTCGAGTCGATGCGGGCCAGGGTCTCGGTGTAGTCGCCGTCGATGTCGACCGACTTGCCGTCGGTGCGGACTTCCATGCAGGACTTCTCGGCTGCTTTCTTGTCGCCGCCGTTTGCGCCCATGAAGGCTTCGAAGGCGCCGGTGGCTTCACAGCCGGCCACGAGGACCTTCTCTTCGAAGACTTCGCGGGTGCCGTGCTTGGTGCCGGGGATGAAGCCGAGGATGTCGGCGTCGGGCAGATCGGCGTTGAACTCGGTCCACTTGGTGTAGGCGTTGTCGACCAGCTCACCGTCCTTGACCACTTTGGCGGCCAGGGCGTTGTAGATGTCTGCGGGCTCGAAGGCGGTGTATTCCGGGCCGTTCAGCTGCGAAGCGAAGACGATCCCGTCGTAGCCGATGCGGACCTGGATGATGTCGGTCACGCCGTTGGCGGCACAGGTTTCGATTTCCGACGACTTGATGGCGCGCGAAGCGTTCGCCACGTCGATGGTGTTTTCGCCGACGCCTTCGCAGAAGCGCTTGAGACCCGAGGACGAGCCACCCGATTCAACGACCGGGGTCGGGAAGTCGAAGTTCTCGCCGAAGGCTTCTGCCACGATCGAGGCGTAGGGCAGAACGGTCGAGGAACCGGCGACCTGCACCTGATCACGGGCGGCTGCAGCGGTTGCGGAGACTGCGGCGATCGCCAGCGTCGAGGCGGTCAGTTTGATGAAGGACATGCGGATTGCTCCTGATGTAAGTTTTGGCGGTCACCACCCCCTGGTGACCCTGACCCGCCTGCTAAAGACGGCGCGCTATGCTTTTGTGACACTTGTGTAACGCTTTTATGACATAGCACAGGTTGCCTGATTTCCGTAGCGGAAGCCCGCCACTTGGTTGCCGCAACCCTGACGCGAAAACACAGACGCCGCCCGGTGGGGCGGCGTCCTTCATTCAGAACTTTCGTATTTATCTCAGCGACTTAGCTAGACGGCAGGATGACAGAAAAGCTTGACCCCTGCCCCGGTTCGCTCTCGATCCTGAGGCGCCCGCGGTGGCGGTTGATGATGTGCTTCACGATGGCGAGGCCCAGTCCGGTGCCGCCCATTTCCCGCGATCTGTGACTGTCGACTCGGTAGAAGCGCTCGGTCAGGCGGGGAATGTGAACCAGCTCGATCCCCGGTCCCTTGTCAGCCACGGTCACCGTCACGCCGGGGCCGCGCAGCGCCGCGAGATGGGGCTTTGCCTCCATCGTCACCTTCACCTCGCCACCCGAGCCGCCGTATTTCACCGCGTTCTCGATCAGGTTGGTGAAGACCTGCCGCAGCTGATCTGCATCCGCCGCGATGATGACGGGCTCCTCCGGGAAGACCTCGATCAGCTCCACGCCCCGCGCCTCGGCCAGCGGGCCCAGTGTCCGGCAGACACCGTCAAGCAGGCCGCGCAGATCCACCCGTTCCGTGGGGCGCATCCGCTCCTCGCTCTCCACGCGCGACAGCGACAGCAGGTCCTTGACCAGCCGCTCCATCCGCGTCGCTTCCGAGTGCATGATGTCGAGGAACCGGTCCCGGGCCGCCTCGTCGTTGCGGGCCGGGCCGCGCAGCGTCTCGATGAAGCCCAGAAGCGCAGTCAGCGGCGTGCGCAGCTCATGGCTCACGTTGGCCACGAAGTCGCGCCGCATCTGGCTGGCCTGCTCCACCGGGGTCACGTCCTCGAAGGAGACCAGCACGGCCGTGCCCCGCGCCGTGGTCACGAGGCCGCAGGTCACCCGGTAGGTCACGTCCTGCTTGCCCGCCGTGGCGAGGTAGCGCGTCTCCTGCAGCTTGCCGGTGGCGAAACAGGCCTCCACCGCGTCCAGCACCGTGGGCTGGCGGATCGCGGTGATGAAATGCCGCCCCGTGATGCCGGCGCCGAGGATCGCGGCGCCCCGCGCGTTGATGCCCAGCACCCGCTCGTCCCGGCCCACCAGCAGCGCGGGCAGCGGGATCGCCTCAAGCAGGCCTTCGATCTGCTCCGCCGAGGCGGTCATTTCCGTCGCCATCCGGTCAGTCCAGCGCCACCAGCTGATCGCGGAAGCGGCGCATGTTGGCCTGATAGCCCGCCGCCGATTTCGCCAGCCGCTCGGCCCATTCCGGGCCCAGTTCCTTGACCACCTTGCCGGGGCTTCCCAGCACCATGGAATTGTCGGGGATCACCTTGCCCTCGGTCACCAGCGCCCCGGCCCCGATCAGGCAGTTGTTGCCGATGACCGCGTTGTTCAGGATCGTCGCGCCCATGCCCACCAGCGAGTTGTCCCCGATGGTGCAGCCATGCAGCATGGCCTTGTGGCCGATGGTGCAGTTCCGGCCGATGGTCAGCGGGCAGCCCATGTCGGTGTGCATCACGGTGTTTTCCTGCACGTTGGAGCCTTCACCGATCACGATGGGCTCGTTATCGCCCCGCAGGGTGGAGCCGAACCAGACCGAGGCGCCGGATCGCAGGATCACCTGCCCGATCACATTGGCATCGGGCGCGATCCAGAAATCCCCGTCTTCGGGCAGCTGGGGCCGGAAATTGCCAAGGGCGTAGAGCGTCATGACCTCTCCTCGAATTCGTCGATCAGAGCGCGGGTGAAATCCACCACGCCGGGCTGCTGCGACAGGCGCAGCCTCTCGGCGGACACGATGGTGCGCAGCCGGTCGAAAGTCACGTCCAGATCGTCGTTGATCAGCACGTAGTCGTATTCCGGCCAGTGCGAGATCTCGTCGGCGCTCTTCTCCATCCGCTTGGCAATGACCTCCTCGCTGTCCTGCCCGCGGCTGATCAGGCGGCGTTCCAGCTCCGCGATGGAGGGCGGCAGGATGAAGATCGACAGCGCGTTCTTGCCAAGGGCCGAGTTGCGGATCTGCTGGCCGCCCTGCCAGTCCACGTCGAAGAGCACGTCATGCCCCGCGGTGATGGCGCTTTCCACCGGTGCGCGCGGCGTGCCGTAGAGGTTGCCGAAGACATGGGCGTGTTCCAGCATGTTGCCCGCCGCCACCATGGCCTGAAACTCCTCCTTGGTGTGGAAGAAGTACTCCCGCCCGTGGGCCTCGCCGCTGCGCGGGTCGCGGGTCGTGGCCGAGACGGAGAAGCTCAGCGTCGGGTCCCATTCCCGCAGGCGCTTGGTCAGGGTCGACTTGCCCGCGCCCGAGGGCGAGGACAGGATGATCAGCAGGCCGCGGCGGTTCAGCTCGCGGGGCGCGGTCGGGGTCTTGTGGCTCATGGCGGCGCGGCTCCTGCCCGTCTCGGGGTCTTCTGCGGTCTCGATGGCTCGCGCAGGGTTTGCCCCAAGCCGCGCGGGGGCGCAAGGCTGGGCACGGCCCTCCGCAGGGGCCATATCCATGAAGCTTTTGTAAAACCGGGGCCTGAGCGGCCTACTGGACGTTCTGGACCTGCTCGCGCATCTGGTCGATCACCGCCTTCAGCTCCAGCCCGATCCGGGTCAGACCGGCGTTCTGCGACTTGGAGCAGAGCGTGTTGGCCTCGCGGTTGAACTCCTGTGTCAGGAAGTCGAGCTTGCGGCCGATCATCTCGCCCTGCCCGATCAGGTCACGCGCCGCGCCCACATGGGCCCGCAGGCGGTCCAGTTCCTCGGTCACATCGGCCTTCACCGCCAGCAGCGCCAGTTCCTGCGCCACCCGGTCGGGATCGGCGCCGGTCGCGCCCTCCATCACCCGCGCAAGCGCCGCGTGGAAGGCGGCGATGCTCTCGCTGCGGCGGGTCTCCACCTCGGCGGCGGCTTCCTCGGTCAGGGCCGCGATACGGTCGATCTGGCCCAGCAGGATCTGCTCCAGCGCGGTGCCCTCTGCGGTGCGCATCTCGATGAAGGCGGCCAGCAGCGGGGTGAAATCCGACAGCAGCGCCTTGGCGAGCGCCTCGTTGTCATCCTCCTGCCCCGAACTGTCGAGGACACCGCGCTGCATCAGCAGATCGGCCGCGCGCGAGGGCGCAAGGCTGATGCCCTTGTCGATCGCCGCCTGCTCCACCTGCTCCAGCGCGTCCAGCAGCGCCTCCAGCCGGACCGTGTCGAGGCGCATCGCGCCCTCGCCGTCCTCGCGGGTGATGCGCAGCGACAGCGTGACATTGCCCCGGCCAAGCGCCTTGGTCAGCTGCGCGCGCAGCGCCGTCTCCAGCCCCGGGATCCAGTCCGGCACCCGCAGCCGCAGGTCCAGCCCGCGCCCGTTGACCGAGCGCAGTTCCCAGCTCCAGCTGTGGGGACCAAAGGTGCCCTGTCGGGCCGCGAAACCGGTCATCGAATGCAGCATGGCTGTCCCTCCGCAATGGGTGTCAGTTCGGGTTGGGCGTGGCTAATGCCTTGAAAGGGCCCGGGTCAAGCCCGCCAACGGCGCCCCGTGGCGCCGCCTACGGTTAACCATTTGATACGATTTTCGCCAAAAGCCAGCCGTTTCATGGCATCTTAACGGAGAAGTAACACCTCCGGACATACGGTTAACAATCAGGTGGGGCGCTGCCCTGCCCGCGACCGTTCTGCCCGGGGACGCAGGGCTGAGAGAGGCGAGCATGGAACGGGACGGGCATCCGGCAGCGGGACAGAAGGTGGTGGAGATGGCGAGATTCGCGGATCAGGCCCGCTTCGGCGCGATTGCCGAGGTCGAGGCCTACTGGCAGGCGCTGCGCGCGGGCCGATTGGTACCCCGCCGCTCCGACATCGACCCGCGCGGGATCGAACGGGCGCTGGAATATGCCTTCGTGCTGGAACGGATCGCCGCTGGTCTGGCCCGGCTGCGGATCGCGGGCACGCATCTGAGCGACCTGATGGGGATGGAGGTGCGCGGGATGCCGCTCTCCACCTTCTTCACGCCCGAAAGCCGGGCCCAGGTCGGCGAGGTGCTGGAACAGGTCTTTGACAGCCCCGCCATCGCCACGCTGACGCTCACCGCCGAACGCGGCATCGGCAAGCCCGCGCTGGAGGGCAAGGTGATCCTGCTGCCCCTGATGAGCGACCTTGGCGACGTGACCCGCGTGCTGGGGTGCCTCGCCACCCAGGGCGCCGTGGGCCGCGCGCCGCGTCGGTTCGAGATCACGGGCGTGGAGACACGGCCCCTGCTGGGCGATGCCGCCCTTGGCCTTGCGCCGGAGGAAGCCGTTGAGGCCCCGGCCCCCGATCCCCGCGACCTGCCTGCGGGCAGCTATGGCGAGGCGGCGCGTGGGGAGTTCACCGCAGAGGCGGAGCAGCGCAACGGCGCGGATCGGCGCGGGCTGGCGGAACAGGCGATCACCTACCGCGGGCCGGAACGCCGCCAGGGCGACCGCCGGGTCGCCCACCTGCGCCTTGTGCGCAGCGACGGGGATGACGTGGAGGAGTGAGGCATCGCCTCACATATCCCGCACAAAGCCCTGACATGAAACAAAAAACGCGCCCTTTCGGGGCGCGTTTCTCATTCGTCATCCGGGCGATCCTCAGACCGCTTCGGCCACCCGCTCGGCGCGCAGCTTGGTCAGCTCCTCGGCCACGAGGAAGGCCAACTCCAGCGACTGCGAAGCGTTGAGCCGCGGGTCGCAGGCGGTGTGATACCGGTCCGAGAGGTTCTCGTCCGTCACGGCCACGACGCCGCCGGTGCATTCAGTCACGTCGAGACCGGTCATCTCGAAGTGCACGCCGCCCGGTACGGTGCCCTCGGCGCTGTGGACGGCGAAGAATTCCTTCACCTCGCGCAGCACGTTGTCGAAGGGCCGGGTCTTGTAGCCCGAGGCCGACTTGACCGTGTTCCCGTGCATCGCGTCACAGGTCCAGAGCACGTTGGCGCCCTCTTCCTTCACGGCCTTGATGAGCTTGGGCAGATGCTCGCCCACCTTGCCGGCGCCGAAACGCGCGATCAGGGTCAGGCGGCCCGGTTCGTTCTCGGGGTTCAGCGTGGCCAGCAGGCGCTTGAGGTCGTCCACCTCCATCGAGGGGCCGCACTTGAGGCCAATCGGGTTCAGGACACCGCGGCAGAATTCCACGTGCGCGCCGTCGGGCTGACGGGTGCGGTCGCCGATCCAGACCATGTGGCCCGAGCCCGCGAGCCACTTGCCGGAGGTCGAGTCGACGCGGGTCAGCGCCTCTTCGTATTCCAGCAGCAGCGCCTCGTGCGAAGTGTAGAAATCCACCATCCGCAGCGTGTGCTCACGATCCGAGTTCACGCCCGCGGCCTTGATGAAGTCCAGCGTGTCCGAGATCCGGTTCGCCATGTCGCGGAACCGCGAGGCCTCGTCCGCCTCGGTGAAGCCGAGGGTCCAGCGGTGCACCTCGTGGACGTCGGCGTAACCACCGGTCGAGAAGGCGCGCAGCAGGTTCAGCGTGGCCGCGGCCTGCGTGTAGGCCTGCAGCATCCGCTGGGGATCGGGGATCCGCGAGGCGGCGGTGAAGCCGAGATCGTTGATGATGTCGCCGCGGTAGCTGGGCAGTTCCACGCCGTCCACCACCTCGGTCGGGGCCGAGCGCGGCTTGGCGAACTGGCCCGCCATGCGGCCCACTTTCACCACCGGCACCTTGGCGCCGAAGGTCAGCACCATGGCCATCTGCAGCATCACCTTGAAGGTGTCGCGGATCGCATCGGCGCTGAATTGGTCAAAGCTCTCTGCGCAGTCTCCCCCCTGCAGCAGGAACGCCTCACCACGGGACGCGGCACCGAGGGCTTTCTTGAGCCGGCGCGCCTCGCCCGCAAAGACGAGCGGCGGATACTTCGACAGCTTCGATTCCACCTCGGTCAGTGCCGCGGCATCCTCGTAGACGGGCATCTGAACCCGCGGTTTGTCTCTCCAGCTCGACTTCGTCCAGGTCTTCATCTTTCGTCCTCCGGGACCCTTCCTAAATAGGAGGCCAGCATATAGCGAAGCACCACCGAAAACGCCACAAGCGATTTGCGACGCCTTGACGACGCTTTCGCTCTCTGCGCTGCTACGGATCACCGGATTTTAAGGTGAGTCTGCGAGACCCTCTCCCGCACACCGAGGAACCGGCCGGAACCCAGTCTCAGAGGCCCAAATGTCGCCTGCCCGGCCCGATACCACCCAGATCGAAGCCCCCGTCATCCCGACGGACACCCGCACCCGCCGCTTCGTCTTCGTCCTGCTGAACAACTTCTCTCTCCTCGCCTTTGCCTCCGCCCTCGATTGCCTGCGCATCGCGAACCGGATGACCGGCATGAAGCTCTACGACTGGCGCTATGCCAGCGTCGACGGGGCACCGGTGACATGCTCGGCCGGGGCGCAATTCAACGTGGACGGTCCCCTCGGCGAGGTCAGCCGCGATGACACCGTGCTGATCTGCGGCGGCCTCAACGTGCAGGACGAGACCTCCAAGCCGCTGCTGAACTGGCTGCGCCGCGAGGCCCGCAAGGGCCCGGCGATCGGCGGGCTCTGCACCGCGGCCTATGTGCTCGGCAAGGCCGGGCTGCTGGACGGCAAGCGCGCCACGATCCACTGGGAGAACCAGGACAGCTTCTCGGAGGAATTCGAGGAAGTGGCCCTGACCAAGTCGGTCTTCGTGGTGGATGGGCGGCGCATGACCTCCGCGGGGGGCACCTCCTCCATCGACCTGATGCTGAAGCTGATCGCCGACCAGAACGGCGAGGACCTGGCCAACGCCGTGGCCGACCAGCTGATCTACTCGTCGATTCGGACGGACCAGGACACGCAGCGCCTCTCCGTGCCGACCCGGATCGGCGTGCGGCACCCCAAGCTGAGCCAGGTCATCCACATGATGGAGCGCAACATCGAGGAGCCGATCAGCCCCTCGCTGCTGGCCAAGGACGTGGGCATGTCCACCCGGCAGCTGGAACGGCTGTTCCGGCGCTACCTCAACCGCTCGCCCAAGCGGTACTACATGGAGCTCCGGCTCCAGAAGGCGCGCAACCTGCTCATGCAGACCGACATGAGCGTGATCAACGTGGCGCTCGCCTGCGGGTTTGCCTCGCCCTCGCATTTCTCGAAATGCTACCGGGCCCATTACGAGACCACGCCCTACCGCGAACGCGGCAGCCACGCGGGCAAGCCCGGCGAGGCTGGCGAGGAGGTCTTCATCGACGAGGCCGACGGGACCTTCCTGGATGACGACCTGCTTGACGGGGAGGAATAACGGGTGCGCCTGCGGCGGGCGGGGTTGGGGGCTGTCTGCCCCCCTTGGCCCTGACGGGCCAATTCCCCCCGAGGATATTTGGAAAACGGAAATTGCGGGGGACCGGGCAAGATATGGTGGGGCCCGGGGCGGCGTGAGAACGCGCGTTTCGGGAACAATGCGGCACTGCAGCGTGCAGGACCCCCTTTCCCTCTGGTATTTTCGGCAGAAGCCGTATAGGCGGACCGCGAACCGCTATTGGAGGCCCCATGGACCTGCGTAACATCGCCATTATCGCCCACGTTGACCACGGCAAGACGACCCTCGTTGACGAGCTCCTGAAGCAGTCGGGCGCCTTCCGTGAGAACCAGGCCGTGGCCGAACGCGCGATGGACAGCAACGACCTCGAGCGCGAGCGCGGGATCACCATCCTCGCCAAGGCGACCTCGGTCGAGTGGAAAGGGCACCGGATCAACATCGTCGACACGCCCGGCCACGCCGACTTCGGCGGCGAGGTGGAGCGGATCCTGAGCATGGTCGACGGCGTCGTCCTGCTGGTGGACGCGGCCGAAGGCCCGATGCCCCAGACGAAATTCGTGACCTCCAAGGCACTTGCCCTGGGCCTGCGCCCGATCGTGGTGCTGAACAAGGTCGACAAGCCGGACGCAGAGCCCGACCGCGCGCTCGACGAATGCTTCGACCTCTTCGCCAGCCTCGGTGCCGACGAAGACCAGCTCGACTTCCCGCATCTCTATGCCTCGGGCCGCTCCGGCTGGGCCGACAACGAGCTCGACGGGCCGCGCAAGAACCTCGACGCGCTGTTCCAGCTGGTCGTGAACCACGTGCCGAAGCCCAAGCAGATCGCCAAGCAGGACGACGATTTCCGCATGCTGGCCACCACCCTCGGCTCGGACCCCTTCGTGGGCCGCATCCTGACGGGCCGCGTGGAATCGGGCAAGCTGAAGGTCGGCGCCACGGTGCAGGCCCTCTCGCGCATCGGCCAGAAGATCGAACAGTTCCGCGTCACCAAGATCCGCGCCTTCCGTGGCCTCGCCCAGCAGGACATCGAAGAAGCCGTGGCCGGCGATATCGTCTCGCTCGCCGGGATGACCAAGGCGACCGTGTCGGACACGATCTGCGCCCTCGCCGTGGAAGAACCGCTCGACGCGCAGCCGATCGACCCGCCGACCATCACCGTGACCTTCGGCATCAACGACAGCCCGCTGGCTGGCCGTGACGGCAAGAAGGTGCAATCCCGCGTGATCCGCGAGCGCCTGCTGAAGGAAGCGGAATCGAACGTTGCGATCAAGGTCACCGACACCCCCGGCGGCGAGGCCTTCGAGGTCTCGGGCCGTGGCGAACTCCAGATGGGCGTTCTGATCGAGAACATGCGCCGCGAAGGCTTCGAGCTGTCGATCTCCCGTCCGCAGGTGATCATGCGCGAAGAGAACGGCCAGCGTATGGAGCCGATCGAGGAAGTCACCATCGACGTGGATGACGAATACTCCGGCGCGGTGATCGAGAAGATCACCGGTGCACGCAAGGGCGACATGACCGAGATGAAGGCCGCAGGCGCCGGCAAGACCCGGATCGTCGCCCACGTGCCCTCGCGCGGCCTGATCGGCTATCACGGTGAATTCCTGACCGACACCCGCGGCACCGGCGTGCTGAACCGCGTGTTCCACTCCTGGGCGCCCTACAAGGGCCCGATCCCGGGCCGTCGCGCAGGGGTGCTGATCTCGATGGAGAACGGCCAGACCGTCGCCTATGCGCTGTGGAACCTCGAAGAGCGCGGCAAGATGTTCCTGGGTGCCCAGGCCGACGTCTACACCGGCATGATCATCGGCGAGCATTCGCGCGACAACGACCTCGAAGTGAACCCGCTGAAGGGCAAGAAGCTGACCAACGTCCGGGCCTCGGGCACCGATGACGCGGTCCGCCTCACCACCCCGGTGACGCTCTCGCTGGAAGAGGCCATCGCCTACATCAACGACGACGAACTGGTCGAAGTGACGCCGAACGCGATCCGTCTGCGCAAGCGCTACCTTGACCCGCACGAGCGTAAGCGGATGTCGAAATCCTCGTAATCCGAGGGACGTGATATTGGAAAGGCCGGGCTGAGCGCCCGGCCTTTTTCGTTGCAGGGCGCCTCAACCCTGCGGCTTGATCCGGTCGAGCAGCTCGACCTTACCGCCCTTGGTGACACGAAAGACGACGATTTCGCCTGAGGCCGGAAAGACATCGGTCAGCGCGGTGATATTCACCTGGTGGGTCACCATGAGCGACCGTGTGCCCTCGGGCCAGCTGCCGATCTCTTCGATCAGGGCCTGGGTCCGTGGGCCACTCTCTGCGCGCTCGTTCCAGAAGCTGTCGACCAGCGGAAGGTTGGACACCGGGCCGAGGTTCATCAGCTCGGCGGTTTCCGTGGCCCGGCACCATGCGCTTGCATAGACGTGGTCGAAGCGGATGCCCGCGGCCTCGAGCGCCGCGCCCGTGGCCCGGGCCTGGGCCCGTCCGGTGCCATCGAGGTTGCGCTGCGTGCTGCAGTCTTCAAGCGCGAAGCCAGCCGGGTCGCCGGTGCCGGGCGCCCTGGCATGACGCATGATCGCCTGCGCACCGGGCTGCTCGAGCGCGTCATAGGGGCCGGCTGCGGCCACGGAGGGCGCTGTGGCGGCGGCCAGAAGGAACATGGCGGCAAGGGCGGGCAGAGTGCGGTGGACAGGGGATCGGGTAAGGGCCATGGTCAGTCTCCTTCTGGAACAGCATCGGGGTCTGACGGGGTACGCAGCCAGCGGGACATTGGATGAGTTGAGAGGGAGGCTGCCCCGGGAGGGCTGCTTGTGGGGGGTGTCCGAGGGCTGACGGATGCGCAAGGCCGGCACGCCCCAAGGCATCGCTATCGCACGTGGCCCGCCCCTGCCCTTCGGTCAGAAAAAAGCGGCACTGCAAGGACTTGCAGCGCCGCTCTCATGTATCTGACGAGGTCCGGGCCCAGATCAGCTGTTGATCTCGACCACCAGAAGATCGCGTTCCGACGCGCCGCGGGCATGTTCCAGCCCGGCCTGGTAGGCCTCGGAGTGATAGCATTCCACCGCGCGGTCGCGCGTCGGGAACAGCGCCACCACGTTGCGCGGCCGGTCGTTGCCTTCCATCTGGACGTAGCCACCGGCGCGGGCGAGGAACTGCCCGTCATGGGCCGCGATCGCGGGGCCGGCCTTCACGGCGTATTTGCCGTAGGCCTCCTCGTCGGTGACCTTCACGTGGCCGATCCAGAGCGCCGCCGGCTGGTCCAGCGGATGATCTTCGCTCTCCACGATGCAGAGGTCCCGTTCCGACGCGCCCTCGGCGAAGGCCACGGCCTCCTGGTATTCGGGCGAGCGGTAGCAGGCCACCGCGGCGTCCAGCGAGGGGAAGACCACGATCGTGTGGGACGGACGTTCCAACCCTTCGAGTTGGGTGAAGGGCGCGCGCCGGGCGATGAACCGCCCGCCCTGCGCCTCGATCGCCGGGACCGCGCGCTTGCCGTATTCGGCATAGCGGTCCGCGTCGGTGATGGTGACCTGCGAAATCCAGAGCGCTGCCATATCAGCCCCCGATCACGGCTTCCGCCGCCTTGATCGCCGCCTCGGCCTTGGAGGCATCCTGACCGCCGCCCTGCGCCATGTCGGGACGGCCACCGCCGCCCTTGCCGCCAAGCTCGGCCACGGCCGCGCGGACGAGGTCCACCGCCGAGACCTTGTCGGTCATGTCCGCCGTCACGCCCGCCGCCACGGCGACCTTGCCGCCGGTGTCCGCGATCAGCAGCACCGCGCCGCTCTCCAGCCGCGACTTGTGCTCGTCGATCAGCGGCGGGAGGTCCTTGCCGGAGACGCCGGTCAGCACCTGCGCGAGGAACTTCACGCCGCCGATCTCCTTGGCCTCGGCACCGCCGCCCTGCCCGGCCCCGCCCGACATGGCGAGATCCCGGCGCAGCTGCGCCACCTCGTTGGAGAGCGCCTTGCGTTCGTCGAGCAGCGCCTTGACCCGGGCCACGACGTCGTCGCGGCTGGTCTTCAGCAGGCCTTCGATCTCGCTCAGCGACTGGTCGCGACCGCGCAGCTCGGCCATGGCGGCAGCACCGGTCAGCGCCTCGATCCGGCGGACGCCGGCGGAGGACGCGGTCTCACCCGTCAGGGCGAAGGCACCGATGTCGCCGGTGCGGGTCACATGGGTGCCGCCGCAAAGCTCGATCGAATAAGTCTTGCCGTCCGGGCCCTTGCCGGTGTCGGCGCGGCCCATGGAGACCACGCGGACCTCGTCGCCGTATTTCTCGCCGAAGAGCGCCTGAGCCCCAATAGCGCGCGCGTCATCGGGCGTCATGATGCGGGTCTCGACCGGCGTGTTCTGCCGGATATAGGCGTTCACGTCCCGCTCGACCTGCGCGATCTCCTCAGCCGACAGCGCGGCGCTGTGGGAGAAGTCGAAGCGCAGACGGTCGGGCGCGTTGAGCGAACCGCGCTGTGCCACGTGGTCGCCAAGCGCCTCGCGCAGGGCCTCGTGCAGCAGGTGGGTGGCCGAGTGGTTGGCGCGGATCATGCCGCGACGGCTGTGGTCGACCTCGAGGATCGCCGCCTGGCCGGGTTTCACCGTGCCCTCGGTCACGTCGCCGAAGTGGATGAAGACGCCGTTCACCTTCTTGGTGTCGGTGATCGTCACCTTGGCCTCGTCGGTGACCAGCGTGCCGCTGTCGCCGACCTGACCACCGGATTCCCCGTAGAAGGGCGTCTGGTTCAGCACGATCTGCACGCTGTCGCCCACGGTCGCGGCCTCGGCGGCGGCGCCGTCCTTGACCACGGCCAGCACCACGCCCTCCGCCTTCTCGGTGTCATAGCCGAGGAAGTCGGTCGCGCCGTGCTTGTCGGCGATGTCGAACCAGATCGTCGCATCCGCCGCCTCGCCCGAGCCGGACCAAGCCGCGCGGGCCTTGGCCTTCTGCTCGGCCATGGCGGCGTCGAAGCCGTCGGTGTCCACGGTCCGGCCCTGTTCGCGCAGCGCGTCCTGCGTGAGGTCGAGGGGGAAGCCGTAGGTGTCGTAGAGCTTGAAGGCCGCCGCACCGGGCAGTGCCGCGCCCTCCTCCAGCCCGGTCAGCTCCTCGTCCAGCAGCTTGAGGCCCCGGTCGAGGGTCTGGCGGAAGCGAGTTTCCTCCAGCTTCAGCGTTTCCTCGATCAGCGGCTGAGCCTGTCGCAGCTCGGGATAGGCGTCGCCCATCCGCTTCACCAGTTCCGGCACCAAGCGGTACATCAGCGGATCCTTGGCACCCAGCAGGTGCGCGTGGCGCATGGCGCGGCGCATGATCCGGCGCAGCACATAGCCACGCCCGTCGTTCGAGGGCATCACGCCATCGGCCAGCAGGAAGGAGGTCGAGCGCAGGTGGTCCGCGATCACACGGTGGTGGGTCTTGCCCGGCCCGTCCGGATCGGTCGAGGTGGCATTGGCCGAGGCCTCGATCAGCGAGCGGATCAGATCGGTGGCGTAGTTGTCATTGGTGCCCTGCAGCAGCGCCGCGACCCGCTCGATCCCCATGCCGGTGTCGATGGACTGAGCTTCCAGCTCGCGCCGGGTGCCATCCTCGAACTGCTCGTACTGCATGAAAACGAGGTTCCAGATCTCGACGAAGCGGTCACCGTCCTCTTCCGGGGTTCCCGGAGGGCCGCCCCAGTACTTTTCGCCGTGGTCGTAGAAGATCTCGGAGCACGGGCCGCAGGGGCCGGTCGGGCCCATCATCCAGAAGTTGTCGTTGGTGGCGATGCGGATGATCCGCTCGTCCGGCAGGCCGGCCACCTTCTTCCACAGGTCCGCCGCCTCGTCGTCGGTGTGGTAGACCGTGACCAGCAGCTTGTCCTTGTTGATGCCAAGCTCCTTGGTCACCATCTCCCAGGCGAAGGGGATCGCCTGTTCCTTGAAATAGTCGCCGAAGGAGAAATTCCCCATCATTTCAAAGAAGGTATGGTGCCGCGCAGTATAGCCGACATTGTCGAGGTCATTGTGCTTGCCGCCCGCGCGCACGCATTTCTGCGCCGTCGTCGCACGCTGGTAATCGCGGTGCTCGACACCCGTGAAGAGGTTCTTGAACTGGACCATGCCCGAGTTGGCGAACATCAGGGTCGGGTCGTTGCGGGGAACCAGCGGGCTCGAGGGCACGACTTCGTGGCCCTGTCGCTTGAAATAGCTGAGGAAGCTGGAGCGGATATCGTTCAGCGTCTGCATGTTCGGGCGGCACCTTCCGGGTCTCTAACGTCCCGCTGATGTAACGACCAGCGCGGGTGAAGTCTACCGCCTCCATGCGTGTATCATCCCGCGCAGCAAGGCCCTCCGCGCGCGGGATGCGGTGGCGGCCTTACGGAATCAGGACGTCGTAGGATTTGACCTCGATCTCGCGCCCGCCATAGCCGATGCTGCAGCCGCTGAAGCCTGCGCGGATCTTGCCGGGATGCCAGCCGCCCTTGTACTCGCCCCGGCAGACATAGAGCGTGCGCCCGTCCGCCTCATAGCCGATCGGCACGGCAGCGCCGGGGATCGAGCCGGGGGTGTTGCTCATATTGAGCCAATTGTAGGTGCCCGTCAGCACCCGGTAGTGCGAAGCGGTCAGCTCGCGGCCACCGTAGCCGAAGTTGCAGCCGCTGAAGCCGGGACGGATCTTGCCCGGGTGCCAGCCGCCGTTGTGTTCGGTCACGCAGGAATAAAGCCAGGCGCCGTTGGCCTCCCAGCCCGCCTCGAAGGCACCGCGGGGGATCGAACCGCCCTGGCCCGGTCCATTGGAAAAGGGATCTGCCTGCGCGGTGCCTGCGGACAGCAGGCAGGCCAACGCGGCCAGTGTCTTTGTGAAATGCATTCTCTACCTCGGTCTTGGGACCTCGCCGCAGTGGCGAGCGCCGCCGCCGATCATGCCGAGGCCGCGTCGGTTCCAAAGCGATGTTTCGTATCCCCCTGAAAGCACAGAAGACCCTGTGGCACGGAGGCTGCGTTTTTCAACCAGTCCTTGCAGAAGCCGGGGCTGCTGCCCCTCGAAATCTGGCCTCGCGATCTGGCCTAATGATCGGGCCAACGAACGGGCCGGCGTGTCGCCGCTGCTTGAAGGGCAGGTTCGAGAGGCCTCTTCGTTGCATCCAACTACAGGGCCCACATCGGCAGACCCCAGCCCCGTGACCACCCCAGAGGCCGCAATCACGAAAAAGGCCGGGCATCCGGCCCGGCCTTAGCATGTCACAGGATCGCGCGGGGTCTCCGCCGCGTTCAATCGTCGAGGATATCCCCGTCGTCCTCGTCCGACGCGCCGAAGTCCAGCCCATGGGCCGCACGGATCTTGTCCTCGATCTCGATGGCGATGGCGCTGTTCTCGCGCAGGAAGGTCTTGGCGTTCTCACGCCCCTGCCCGATCCGCTGATCTCCGTAGCTGAACCACGAGCCCGATTTCTCGACCACGCCCGCCTTCACGCCGAGGTCCAGCAACTCGCCCATCTTGGAGATGCCCTCGCCGTACATGATGTCGAACTCGACCTGCTTGAACGGCGGGGCCACCTTGTTCTTCACCACTTTCACGCGGGTCGCGTTGCCGACGACCTCGTCCCGATCCTTGATCGAACCGATGCGGCGGATGTCGAGACGCACGGAGGAGTAGAACTTCAGCGCGTTGCCGCCGGTGGTCGTCTCGGGGCTGCCGAACATGACGCCGATCTTCATCCGGATCTGGTTGATGAAGATCACCATGCAGTTGGATTTCGCGATCGAACCGGTGAGCTTGCGCATCGCCTGACTCATCAGGCGGGCATGCACGCCGACCGAACTGTCGCCCATGTCGCCCTCAAGCTCCGACTTCGGCGTCAGCGCCGCGACGGAGTCGACGATGACCATGGAGACCGCACCGGACCGCACCAGCGTATCGGTGATCTCCAGCGCCTGTTCGCCCGTGTCGGGCTGAGAGATCAGCAGTTCATCAAGGTCCACGCCAAGCTTGCGGGCATAGCCCGGATCAAGCGCATGTTCCGCATCGACGAAGGCGCAGACGCCGCCCTTCTTCTGTTCCTCGGCCACGCAATGCAGCGTGAGCGTGGTCTTGCCCGAGCTTTCGGGCCCGTAAATCTCGATGATCCGGCCCTTGGGCAGGCCGCCGATGCCGAGGGCAATGTCGAGGCCCAGCGATCCGGTCGAGGTGGCCTCGATCTCCTGGATCGCGTCCTTGCCGCCGAGCTTCATGATCGAGCCCTTGCCGAACTGCCGTTCGATCTGGGCCAGAGCGCTGTCCAGCGCCTTTTGCTTGTTGGGGTCGCGCTTGCTGTCCATGCTCAAAAGATCTGCCGTTGCCATTCTTGGCCCCCTTATTTCACACCCCGTGCGGGGCGGCAATCACTGCCGATGTTCGCCTCTTGTTCTTCGCAACATGAGACCAAACAGAGAACATTTCAACTAAATTCCTCTCATTCCCCACTTTTTCGCAGAAGAGTTAAGGAGTAGTTTACGCCGGACATGCGCGCGGCGTCCGGGGGGAGTTCAGGAATATGCTCGTCTTTTCAAAGGCTAAACTTGTGATCCTCTCGGTCCCCAAGACGGGCACCACGGCCATGGAAAGCTTTCTTGGGCCCCATGCAGATATCCTTGTGAAGGAGCCGCCGGAGCTGAAACATGCGCCGGTCTACCGCTACAACCGCTTCTTCCGCCCCATGCTGGAGAAATTCGTCGATCCGGGAATCGAAACCATGGCCGTCATGCGGGAGCCGATCTCTTGGCTTGGCTCCTGGTATCGCTACCGCCAGCGGCCCTTCATGGAGGGCAAGGCGAATGCCACCCATGGGATCAGCTTCGACGACTTCGTTCTCGCCTACTGCCAGGGCAAGCAGCCGCCCTTCGCCAACGTGGGCAGCCAGGCCAAGTTTCTCGAACCCCAACCCAACGGGACGCGGGTGACCCACCTCTTCCGCTACGAGGACCAGCCGGCCATCCATCGCTTCCTCGAAGCGCGGCTTGGCCTGACGCTGGAACTGGACCAAGAAAATGTCTCGCCCCGGATGGAGCTGGCACTCTCTGCAGAGGTCGAGGACAAGCTGCGCCGGAAATGTGCCGAGGAATTTGCGCTCTGGGACAGCATCGGCTGACGTGCCCGTCGCACGCCGCACCGGTTAAACCTCACGCTTTGCGCCGGACGTCGCGGACAATTCCCCGGCCTGTAGGCGACCGGAGCGCTCGCCGTTTGCCTGCGGGCGTTTGGAACGCTGGACGTTTGCGGTCCCTTCGGGCCCTTCGGAACGCTCGACATTTGCAGTCGCTTCGGGCCGTTGGGATGGCTCGGCGCCGTGGGATGATGTCGTCCCGTCCCGCCGTTCGTCGCCTGCGGCAGGAATTGGATCTCATGTACCGACGACCGCGCTGCCCTACGCCCACGATCCCCCTCAAGGGTCAGTGCAACTGACGCTGGACTGTTTCGGTAAGTTCCGCGAGCGAGAAGGGTTTCGGCAGGAAGACCGAGTTCGGGATCTTCCCGTCACCGGCCGAGAAATTCTCCTCGGCGTAGCCGGACACGAAGACCACCCGGACGTCGGGACGGTTCTTGCGGGCCTCACGCACCCAGCTCGGCCCATCCATCCCGGGCATCACCACATCGGTGACAAAGAGATCGACCTGCAACTGATGGTCCTCCAGCGTGCGCAGGGCATCCTCCGCGCTTTCGGCCTCAAGCACGGTATAGCCTCGCAATCGAAGTGCCCTCGATGCGAAGGCGCGCACCGGCGCCTCATCCTCGACCAGAAGGACGACGCCATAGGCCCGTGGGCCCGGGCCGGCAGTATCGCCTTCCTTCTCGGAGGCGGCGGGCATCGCGGGGGCGGTGTAGACCGGGAACAGCAGGGTGAAGCAGCTCCCCTCGCCGGGGGTGCTCTCGGCAAAGATGAACCCGCCGGTCTGCTTCACGATGCCATAGGCCGTCGAGAGGCCGAGCCCAGTGCCCTCGCCGACCCGCTTGGTGGTGTAGAAGGGTTCGAAAACCTTGCCCACCTTGTCCGCGGGAATCCCCTGGCCCGTGTCGATCACCTTCACGCTCACATATTCGCCCGGCGTCACGGTGGCGCGGTCGCGGATCAGCGGCTCCCGCAGGCGGAGGGTTTCGGTGACGATCTGGATCTCTCCCCCGTCTGGCATCGCGTCGCGCGCATTCACCACCAGGTTCATCAGGACCTGTTCCAGCTGGCGCTTGTCGGCCCGGATCGGCCGGAGGACGGGGTCGTGGCTGAGGCTCAGCGTGATCCTCTCGCCCACGAGGCGGTTGAGGAGATGCGTCAGCTCGGAGAGCGTATCGCGCAGGTCCAGTTCCTCAGGTCGCAGGGTCTGCTTGCGCGAGAAGGCCAGCAACTGCCCGACCAGCGCCGCGGCGCGATTGGCGTTCTGGTTGATCTGCACGAGGTCACCATAGTCAGGATCGCCCGGATCATGGCGCAGGAGGAGCAGGTCGCAGTGACCGGAAATCGCGGTGAGCAGGTTGTTGAAATCATGGGCCACGCCGCCCGCCAGCTGGCCGATCGCCTGCATCTTCTGGCTCTGGACGAACTGCGCCTCCAGCGTCTTGAGCTCCGTGGCATCGCTCAGCACCGCGATCAGCGCGGGCGCGCCCTCCTCCACCACGCGCTTCAGCGTGACCTGGACATAGGCCTCCCGGTCCGGCGCTTTCAGGCGCAGGAACTCGGAATGCGGCGGCGGCCTGCCCGCTGCCGCCTCGGAGAGCCAGTCGGAGATCGAGCGCCCGAGGCCTTCGACCACATCGGAGAGCGCCGCATCCACGCGGCAGTCTGGCCCCAGCAAGGCCTGCGCGAAGCGGTTGGCCATCTGGATGCGCCCGTCGGCCCCGAGCCGCAGCAGCGGCACCGGCAATTCGTCGAAATAATCCCAGCCCGGCACGGGCCGGTCCTCCGTGTCGCCGGGGGGCGGCAGCAGCAACAGCTCCCGGCGCCCGAGGCTATCGCCGGTTTCCACCACCAACCGCTGCAGGGCGCCGCTGGCCGCGCTGACCTCCTGCGTGGCGCCCGGCACGACGGGCAACACCGGGAAGATCGCATCCAGCGCCTTGGGCCGGTGCCCGATCAACGCCCGCGCGGCGTCATTCATGTGCAGAATGGCATTGGACCGCCCGATGGTCAGCAGTGGCAGCTCCTGCGCGCCGGCGCCGGGCGCGAGCGTGCCGAATTCCTCGATCCGCCAGAGAAACCGCCCCCGCGGCAGGCGGTGGGCGCTCAACCGGGCCTGTCCGCGGCGGGTCACGATATCTTCGCGCGCGGTGCCGCTGCGCGCGGCGCGGGCCTGCAGGCGGAAAAGTACGGCAGAGGGGTTCGAAAAACTCTCGGCCATGAGGCCGGCCACCGTCAGCGCCTTCTCCGGGCTGGCGAGACCATCGCAGGCGCTGTTCCGGGCGAGGATCACCCCCTCGCTGTCCGCGATGGCCGCAGGCGCAATGTCATCGCGCACGAAGCCCATGATCGCCTCGTCCGCGCCCTCGGTCTCGCGGCGGTGGAACTGACAGACCAGCGTGACGAGGAGGGCGAAAAAGGTCAGGGTCAGCCCGGCGCCCATCAGAGCGATCGCCAGCAATTGCTGGCGCATCACGAGGCCGGTGACAAGCATCGCGATCCCGAGGATTACGATCAGGCGACGCCGTGGCATGAGCGCGGCAGAGAGTCGCGCGACCGCGCCGCCGCTCATCTCCGACATACTGAAGTCTGCAGCCTTCGACGGGCTCGCACCTGTGGTGGCCGGTGTGGACCCGTCCGCCCGGCCAGGCCGTTTCCCACCTGATGAGGCCTCCGTCTCAGAGCGCGCAACTTTCGGCACAACCGTACCTTCGGTAAGGGCGCATGCCTGTGCGCCCGTGTCGCCGGGCCCCTCCGCACTGTCCGTTTCTGCCACGCCCTGCGTCATCGCCCCTCCGCGGCCCCCTCTCTCACGGATCGTCCGACCCGTCCGTGACAGCCCGGCGGGCCGCCTGCCCCCACTCTGCCGCACGGTGAGTTAATTCCACCTTAAGGCCGGCAAGACGGGACAGGTCAGGATCGGTACGCGGGAAAAGGCTAGGCGGCGGGGCTCTTCCGGGTCAAGTGCGCGGCGTAGAAGCCGTCTCCGCCCTCGGAGAGCAGGAACTGGCGTTCGTAGGTCAGATGCCACTCCGGATGCCGCGCGAGGAAGGCCGCGACACGGTCGTGATTCTCTTCCCTGAGCAGCGAACAGGTGGCATAGGCCAGCACCCCATCCGGGGCCACGAGCCCGGCGGCCGCGTCGAGAATCTCGTCCTGTGTCCGGTTCAACGCCATGAGCGCCTCGGGCGTCAGCGCCCATTTCCCCTCGGGCGAGCGCCGCCAGGCGCCGGAGCCGGAACAGGGCACATCGGTCAGGACCAGATCGAAGGGCGCCTGCCGTTTCAGCGCCGTGGTGGCGGCGATCTCCACCGCGACACCGGCGCGGCGGGCGCGTTCCGGCAGGTCTTTCAAACGCTGCGGATGGGCATCGTGGGCGATGTAGCGGGCCTTGTGCCGCGCGGCCATGGCAAGCGTCTTGCCACCGCCCCCGGCGCAGTAGTCGAGCACCGTCCCGACCCCGTCCAGCGGCAGGGCAGCCGTAACGGCCTGGCTTGCGACGTCCTGAAGCTCCACCCGGCCATCGCGATAGGCGTCGCTCTGGTTGATGCGCCGCGCCCCCTCGATCACCTCGAGCGCCGTGGCACAGAGCGGATGCGGCCGGGCTTCGATACCGCCTGAAGAAAGCTCCGCAACCACTTGATCCATAGACGATTTGGCGAGATTTACCCGCAGGAACACGGCGGCCCGGTGGCGCAGCATCTCCACTTCGGCTTCGGCCTGTCCGCCGAGCGCCTCCTGAAGCGGCGCCAGCAGCCAGTCCGGCAGGTCGAGCGCCTCGGCCGCGGTCATCTCTGCGGGCGGCGCCATCTCCGCCTCGGTCAGCGCCGCCGGGGCGTGACCTTCGCCCGTGAAGACTTCCGACGGGTCGCGCCCTTCACTGCGCAGCAAGCCGATCATCCGCGCCCGCCCGGACGTCCCGCCGCCGAGCACAGCGCAGGAGCGCCACCGCCGCAGCACGTCGAAGACATGGTCCCGGATCGCGGCCCGGTCACCGGACCCGGCGAACCGGCTGCGCCGCGCCCAGCCGGTCAGCGCCTTCTCGGCAGCGGTGCCGCCTGCGATCTCGTCCAGCAGCGCTGCGGCCGCCGCGATACGTGCCCCGGGGGTCATGGTCCTGTCTCTCCTGTTGCGGCCCGCCTAGTGCCACAGAGCGCCGCGCGTTTCCAGCCTGCCCCCGCCCGCCGGCGCAAAAGTCATCCGGCCCGGGGCGATCTTTACCAAGTATCAAGACAGAGACCCGACACTCGCCACCGTCGCGGCCGGTCATTCTTCCAAAACGGGCGCGGCGCTGAATGTCCCGAACGCAGGTTTGCCCGCCATGCCGCGATTGTCCACATGCCTCATCATCGACGATTCGTCGCTCGATCAGGAGATGATGCGCCGCGCGATGGACGCGACCGGCCTGCCGGTGGAGGTCCTCTTTGCCGGTGCGCTGTCTGAGGCGCGGGCGGTGCTCAAGGCGGTGGAGGTCTCGCTGGTCTTTCTCGACAATTCGATGCCCGATGGCTGGGGCGCCGATTTCGTCGGGGAGATGGCGCGCGACGAGCGGTTCAAGCGCGTGCCCGTGGTGATCGTGAGCGACTGGCCCTCACCCTTTCTCTACGCAAAGGCCCGCGCGTCCAACGTCTGCGAGGTCTGGTCGAAGCGGGATTTCACGCCCGAGGCCGTCCGGCGCGTCGTGCAGGCCCATGGTCTGGGGGAGGTGCGATGAGCTGAAACAGAGGACTTGATGGCGCAGGGCCAGGTTGCATGTCGAGCGCCTGCCCGGCGGGAGAGGTGCCGGATACGGGGAACCGCCGATGATCCGGGCTGCTTTCGCCCCCGCGGCTCCCGCTACTTTTGCCCCGGCCCCGTACGCGGCTTTGTCCCTGCCTTTGCCCCTCGTCATTCCCGGCCCCATGCGCTATCACCCCCGTTCGAAGACGGGAGCGCAAGATGACCGACAAGAATACCCTGACGCTGCTCAACCAATGCGTCGACATGCTCGCCGAGGAACTGGGCTCCGCGCCGCTGCAGATTGATCGCCCCGGGCGCGGCGATTTCGTGCTGGTCTCGGCCGCCACCTACGACAGCCTCGTGGAGCGCATCCATGAGCTGGAAGGCGGCATGATGATGGACGACGACCGGGACGACGACGACGCGGAACTGCTCGAGATCCTCGAGACCTCGACGCGGATTCGGCACTGATATCAGGTCGCCGCCCCGCGGGGCGGCCCGCTGGCTGCGCAACGCAGCACAGACCAAATCCCTTTGCGGCAACGTAGTTGTTTTCTGCACCGCACTTGCTGCGTGCACCGCTATTGCGCCCGGCTGGCGCCTGTAGGAGGGTCCTCTGGCGCGCCCGCATGTGCGTGGGGCGCCGCCTGAGACAGGTGCCCTCGGCGACATTGAAGGAACCGCACTGGACGACCGTCTCGGCCAGCGCTGACAGATGCACTGGCTCCCTCGCCGTCAGGAGCCATTTGCACCGGACCCGACGACGCCTGACACGACCGGCGATGAACAACCCGAACGTCGAAGGCCAACCCGGCCAAAGTCCGACACCTGATGCCGCCTAGGCGCCCCGCCTGATCCCCGAACGGTTCCCACCGCCCCCCGAAACGCGAACGGCCCCGCACAGGGCGGGGCCGTCAGGCGATCAACAGATCTCGTCAGGGCGGCTCAGCCGACCCGGTAGTTCGGCGATTCCCGCGTGATCTGAACGTCGTGCACGTGACTCTCCTTGAGGCCCGCACCGGTGATCTTCACGAAGGTGCAGTTCTGACGCATCTCGTCCACGGTCGCGCAGCCGGTGTAACCCATGGCCGCGCGCAGGCCGCCAACCAGCTGGTGCAGGACCGCGCCCGCTGCGCCCTTGTAGGGAACCTGCCCCTCGATCCCTTCGGGAACGAGCTTGTCCGAGGCCGCGTCCTTCTGGAAGTAGCGGTCGGCCGAGCCGCGCGCCATGGCCCCGAGCGAGCCCATGCCACGGTAGGATTTGAACGACCGGCCCTGGTAGAGGATCACCTCGCCCGGGCTTTCGTCCGTCCCGGCGATCATCGAGCCGACCATGGCAACAGATGCCCCGGCGGCGATCGCCTTGGCGAAGTCGCCCGAGAACTTGATCCCGCCATCGGCGATGATCGGCGTGTCACCGGCAGCGGCGGCGCAATCCATGATCGCGGTCAGCTGGGGCACGCCCACACCGGCCACCATCCGCGTGGTGCAGATCGAGCCCGGGCCGATCCCGACCTTCACGGCATCCGCCCCGGCGCCGATCAGCGCGCGGGTGGCCTCGCCCGTGGCGACGTTGCCCGCGACGATCTGAACTTCGTTGGAGAGGCCCTTGGCCCGTTCCACCGCCCGGGCGACGCCCTCGGAGTGGCCATGCGCCGTGTCGATGACGATCATGTCGACGCCCGCATCCACCAGCGCCTGCGACCGTTCGAAGCCCGCATCCCCCACGGTGGAGGCCGCGGCGACCCGCAGACGGCCCAGCTGGTCCTTGCAGGCGGTCGGGTTCAGCACGGCCTGTTCGGTGTCGCGCAGGGTCAGCAGGCCGGTCAGCTTGCCGTCCTTGTCGGTCACCAGCAGCTTCTCGATCCGGCGGGCCTTCATGAGGCTCTTGGCCTCTTCACGGTCGGCCGGTTCCTGCAGGATGGCGAGGTTGTTGGAGGTCATCATGACCCGCACCGGCGTGTCGTCATCGCTGGCGAACCGCATGTCCCGGTTGGTGACGATGCCGACGACAAGCCCGCGTTCATCCACCACCGGGAAGCCGGTGACGTTGTAGCGCTGCTGCAGGGCCTTGGCATCGGCCAGCGTCTGATCGGCGCGCAGAGTGATCGGGTTGTAGACGATCCCGCTCTCGAAGCGTTTGACCCGGCGGACCTCTTCGGCCTGCTGGTCCACGGTCAGGTTGCGGTGGATCACCCCCATGCCGCCGGCCTGCGCCATGCAGATCGCCATGCGGCTTTCGGTCACCGTGTCCATGGCAGAGGACAGCAGCGGGATGTTCAGGGAGATCGCCTTCGTCACCTTCGTCCGCGTATCCGCCGTGGACGGCAGCACGCTGGAGGCAGCGGGTACAAGCAGAACGTCATCGAAGGTCAGCGCCTCACGAATCTCCATCGGTCAACTCCATGGGATGTTCGTATTGGCGCTTCCCTATTACATGGATGCCGACAAGTGGAAAGCCCCAAAGAACCGCAAAGACGCGGCAGCGGACATGCGCCCTGCACATGCGGCAGGCAGGCGCGGTCATCGCGTCTGCGGACAGGAGAAGAGCTTCTCGAGGATCAGCGCCGCGATCGAGCCGGTGCCGAGCAGCATGATCAGGACATTCGCGATCCAGCCCAGGACGGGGATGAAATTCACCAGCGATGTCACGACGATGCCCGCCGCCAGCACCAGCAGCTTCTGCCCCAGCGTCGGGTCTTCGGGCGTGGCACCGGGGCGACCGAAGTTCACGAAGAGCCGCATGGCGATCGTGTAGACGCCCAGCATGTAGCCGCAGGTCCATGTCAGTACGATCAGGACGATGATAAAAGGCAGCAGCGGAATGCCCACGATGGTCAGCGCCGCCACCGGCACCAGCCCGACCAGCGCCGAGAGCCCCAGCACGCCCGCCAGCAAGACCTGCCCGGTCCGCGTCATGGCTCGCAGCCGCAGCCGCTCGGTCAGTTCGGGGGCCACGCTGAGCAGGGCCGCGCCGAAGATCAGGAAGAAGCCGAGGCCGACGACGGCCCCCAGCAGCGCGGTCCATGGGCCCGGGCGCGTCCAGTCCCCGGTGACATGGTCCAGCGCCTGCCGGGCGTGGCTGTCGAGCTGTTCATGAACGACTCGCTCCGCCGGAACGACGGAGGACGGGATCTCGGGCCGGTCCGAGGTGGCAAGATGCAGAACGCCGCCGATGCGGGCCTCGGGGCCGAAGCCCACCTGCCCCGCCGCGATCCACACATCCCCCGCCACCGGCGCGTTCAGCGTCACCGTGCCGCCGCTCGCCAGCAGCGCGCCGTTCATCGCGCCCTCCAGCACCAGCGTCCCGGCACTCAACCGGGCGTTGCCGGTGACGGCGGCCGACCGGGTCGTCGCGATGGACGCCGCCACGAGGCTGGCATCCCCCGCCACCGGAGCATCGAGCGTGAGCGAGCCGCCCGCGGCATAGAGGTCTCCGCCGATCGCGCCGCTCAGGTCCACCCGGAAGCCCGCCACATGGGCGTCCTTGGCCACCGGCGCCCCCTGGGCCACGGAAAACCCAATGGCGAAAAGACTGCGCTGCGTGGCCGGCGTGGCCCCGCTTTCCGGGTCCGAGACATAGAGATCCCCCCCGACCTCGATCCGTTCGGCCCTCAGGGGCGCAGAGATCAGCGGCAGGAGAAGCAGGACAACCGGCAACCACCGGCGGAGGGCTACGGGAGGGAGCATCACGGGCCTCGCAACGGAATAAACGCAAGCGAAATTCTTCGCTTATTCCGAACCATACACGCAAAAGATGTATGACGCGAGGTCGCGACACGTGGTCGCGACGATCCGTTCAGCCCTGTTGCACCTCAGGCATAGGCCGGCACCGGGCGCGGTGTCAGCACCATGACGCAGGCGGCCACGATGGCCACCGCCAGCGGCAGCATCGCCATGGCGAGGAAGCCGCCCTGCTGCCCGAAGGCATGGGCCAGAGGGGCCGAGATCAGCGGCGAGAGGAACTGCCCGCCGAAGAAGCCCATGGTCATCAGGCCCGCCGCCCGGCCCCGGTACATGGGCGGTACAAATTCCATGAAATAGGCCATGAAGTTCGGCATCGCCGGCCCCATCGAGGCCCCCATGATCAGCACGCCCGCCACCGCCATCCAGGGCGAGGTCGCCTGGCTGATCACCACCAGCGACAGCGCCATGCCCGAGAAGGACACCACGATGATCACCCGGGGCGAGATGATCCGGCGGATCTTGCCGAACATCACGGCCCCCGGCAGCGAGGCCACCGTCATCATCGAGAGCGCGAGGCCAAGGTGGGTGGAGTTGGTCACCCCTAGTTCGGCCAGCACGAAGGGCAGCCGCGTGGGCAGGATGTACATCGTCGCCATGGCCAGCAGCGCCAGCGACCCCAGCACGGCATAGGCCTTCCACGGGAAGGCCGGCTGCGGCCCCTTCGGCGCATCGGCGGGGCCCGGGCGCGGTGCGCTCCGGGTCAGCCCGCGCAGGGTCACGAAGGCCAGCAGCGCCAGCGGCAGCGCCACGAGATAGACACCGAAGGCCGTCCGCCAGCCGAAGGAGGCCATGACGCCCCCGCCGATCATGAAGACGATCCCGCCGATGTTCATGGCGGCCATCTGCAACCCCATGAAACGCTCGCGGTCCCGCCCGATCCAGAGGCTGGAGACATAGGCCGAGACCAGCGTCATCGTCCCCGCCACCCCAAGCCCGAGCACCGCGCGCCCGATCAGCAGCTGCCAGATCTCCTGTGCCACAAGGCCTGAAGCCCCGCCAAGCGCATAGAGCAGCATCGCCCCCACCATCAGCGGACGGCGGTCCATCCGGTCGGCCATGACGCCGATCGCGGCGGCGGTCAGCACCACGAAGAGCGAGGGCAGCGTCACCACGAGGCCGCTGAGCGTTTCGATGCCCGGCGTGTCGGCAAAGGCCGCGCGCAGCTGCGGCAGCGCGGGCGAGATGGTCGCATTGGCCATCACGGTCAGCGAGGAGGCGGCGAGGATCGTCACCATGGCCAGCACGGGGACAGAGGGCGCCCGGGGGGACGTCGGTGTGAGCGTATCGGTCATCTGGAACTTCGGGGGTCAGGAGGGGCGCGGGAGGTGCCGCGAAAATCCGGACAACCTTGCCCGCTGCACCGCAGAATGTCCATCCGCCCTTTCGAGCGGGGCCGCGCAGCCCACTGTGCCCTGCCGCGCAATGCCGCCCACGCGCCCTGATCTGCCGCTCCCGGTTGCGACGGGGCCCCTCCCGTCCCTATGCTCGCCTCACGCCCTCACAAAGTGCCGACCATGAGCCAAGACCCCGCCACGACCGATCCCCTCGTCATCTTCACCCCCTCGGGCAAACGCGGCCGCGTCGCGGCGGGCACGCCCGTGCTTCAGGCTGCGCGGCAACTGGGGGTCGACCTCGATTCCGTCTGCGGCGGGCGCGGGATCTGCTCCAAGTGCCAAATCACGCCGGGCTATGGCACCTTCTCCAAGCATGGCGTGACCGTGCGCGAGGATGCGCTCTCCGACTGGAACGCGGTGGAGGAGCGCTATGACCGCGTCCGCGGACTGCCCGAAGGCCGCCGCCTCGGCTGTCAGGCGCAGATCCTGCATGACGTCGTGATCGACGTGCCGCCGGAAAGCCAGGTTCACAAGCAGGTGGTGCGCAAGGCCGCCACCGCCCGCGCGATCACCATGGACCCGGCGACGCGCCTCTATCTCATCGACGTGGCCGAACCCGACATGCACGTCCCCACCGGGGATCTCGAACGCGTGGCGACAGCGCTGGAGGCCCAATGGGGCCTTGCCGGGGCCACGGCGGACCTGTCGCTTCTGGCCAAGCTGCAGCCCGTGCTGCGAAAGGGCCAATGGCAGGTTTCCGTCGCGGTCTTTCAGGATCACACCGGGGCCGCGCCGCGCATCCTCGACATCTGGCCGGACCTGCATGAAGGCGGGCTCTACGGGCTGGCGATCGACCTCGGCTCCACCACCATCGCCGGGCACCTGTGTGACCTCGTCACCGGCGAGGTGCTGGCCTCCGCCGGGCTGATGAACCCGCAGATCCGCTTCGGCGAGGACCTGATGAGCCGGGTCTCCTACGTGATGATGAACCCCGGCGGCGATGCCGAGATGACGCGCGCGGTGCGCGAGGCCATGGCGCGGCTGGCGGTGGACCTTGCAGGCGATGCGGGCATTGATCCGGGTTTGATCTTTGAGGCAACTCTGGTCTGTAACCCTGTGATGCACCACCTCTTTCTGGGCCTCGACCCGACCGAGCTGGGACAGGCGCCCTTCGCGCTTGTCTCCTCTTCGGCGCAGGCGCTTGGCGCCCGTGAGGTCGGCCTTTCTACCATCAATCCCCGCGCCCGTCTCTACACGCTGCCGCTGATCGCGGGCCACGTGGGGGCTGATGCGGCGGCAGTCTCGCTCTCCGAGGCACCCGAGGCCTCGGAGGATCTCGTGCTGATCGTCGACGTGGGCACCAATGCCGAGATCCTGCTGGGCGACAGGACCCGCGTGCTGGCCTGTTCCTCGCCCACCGGCCCCGCCTTCGAAGGGGCGCAGATCTCCTCGGGGCAGCGGGCCGCGCCCGGGGCCATCGAAAAGCTGGAGATCGACCCGGTGACCCGCGAGCCACGCTTCCGCGTCATCGGCTGCGATCTCTGGTCCGACGAGGCGGGCTTTGCCGAGGCGACGGCCCAGACCGGGATCACGGGCATCTGCGGCTCCGGCATCATCGAGGCGGTGGCCGAGATGCGCATGGCGGGCGTGCTGGATGCCTCCGGCCTGGTCGGCAGCGCAGAACAGACCGGCACGCCGCGCTGCGAGCCTGACGGGCGTACCCACAGTTACCTGATCTGGGACGGCAGCGCCGAGGGCGGCCCGCGGATCACCGTCACACAGGGTGACATCCGGGCGATCCAGCTGGCGAAGGCCGCGCTCTACGCGGGCGCGCGCCTCCTGATGGATGAACGAGGGGTCAACACCGTGGACCGCGTGGTGCTGGCCGGGGCCTTCGGGGCCCATATCTCGCCCAAACATGCGATGGTACTGGGGATGATCCCCGATGTGCCGCTCGACAAGGTGACGAGTGCCGGCAATGCTGCGGGCACCGGCGCGCGGATCGCGCTGTGCAACCGGGCGGCCCGGGCGCAGATCGAACGCGACGTGGGCGCAATCACCAAGGTCGAAACCGCCATCGCGCCGAAGTTCCAGGAGCATTTCGTGGCCGCGAATGCCCTGCCCCATGCCAGCGATCCCTTCCCCCATCTGGGCGCGATCGTGACCCTGCCGGAGGTCTCGTTCAACACCAGTGGTGACGGGTCTGGCGGAGGGCGCAGGCGACGCCGCCGTGGCTGAGGAACTCCTGTGGCTGGGGCGGCGTGGGTGAGGCCGGACCCCGCAACAGATCCGACCTCACGCCTGCGGTATCACCGGCCCCCGCCGGCGCAACCGCCAGGTTCGCAGGACAGGCTCCTCCCGTCCAATCCCCATTGACCGTGAAACCTGTCCTGCGAAATCTCCTCCCCGGCATATCCCGTCCGTCTGCCTGCCTGTCGAAGCCGACCCGTCAGCCTTGGCTGCCGGTCTCCCGTCGTCGATCAACACGCCTCGCGATGCGAATGGCGCTTGGACTGAACACCTCCCATAGTGGAAGAAGATGTATATTGATTTGCCAATCGGCGGCGATCCGCGCATACCCCAAATGGGTGAAAAGGAAGAAATCTTCTCCTAACACGAAGGTTTTCTGTGATTTTTTCTCAAAGATGACCGTACGTTACATATAACGACCCGCGGCGCCCCGGCGCCGGGGCCACAGCAGGGAAGTCACCGATGTATGCAATCGGCGCGCTCGCGCGGCGGACCGGGACCAGCGTTCAGACCATCCGCTACTACGAACAGATCGGCCTCCTGCCCGAGCCGGAGCGCAGCGCGGGCGGCCAGCGGCGCTACGATGCAGGCACGCTCGACCGGCTGACCTTCATCCGCCACGCCCGGCAGCTTGGCTTCGGGCTAGAGGCGATCCGCGACCTGCTCGACCTCTCCGATCATCCCGAACAGCCCTGCGAGGATGCCGACCGCATCGCGGCGCAGCAACTCCGCGCGGTGGAACAGCGCATTGCCCGGCTGGAAAAGCTGCGCGAAGAGCTGGCCCGCATGGTGCACGATTGCGACGGCGGACAGGCCGGGGCCTGCCGGGTCATCGAGGTCCTGCGCGACCATTCCGAATGCCTGACCGATCACCCCGCCCCGGAAACCGACGTGCCCCGCTAGGCCCCGCCGCGGGACATCCCCCTCAGGCCCTCAAGGTCTTGAATGGACGACACCATGTCGCAAATGCTGCATTGCGACATGACGCCTCCCTGTAATCTGAATCCAGATGTCAGCAGCGCCCCGTCGGGCGGCGCGATCCGGCCCGTCGGCACAGCACCGGCCCCGCGTCCGCCCCCTGCTCCGCCTGCCAGCCGGTCGCTGCCCGCAGCCCCCGGATGGCAGGGCACAAGGCCCCGGGTCCGCCCTGACAGACCATCGAACCGCGGGCGGCGGTCGGGGCATAGGCCCGCCACAGGCGGGCACATCGCACCGAACCTGTCGCCCGAACCCTTTACCCCCGGGGGCCGCGCGCCCCGCGAAGGAGACAGGCCATGGATGCACGGGCCAAGACTCAGGACCTTCTGCTCCGGCGCAAGCCGGGTTATGCCCTCGAACAGGCCTTCTACGGCGATGCGGACGTCTACCAGACGGACCTCGAGCTGATCTGGCAGACCGACTGGCTCTTCGTCACGCCGATGGCCTCGCTGCCCAAGACCGGCAGCTACGTGACCCACAAGGTCGGCAACGCCAGCGTGACCATCGTGCGCGGCGCAGACGGTGTCATCCGTGCCTTCCACAACACCTGCCGTCACCGCGGCTCGATTATCTGCAAGGGCGCATCGGGCAGCGTGGCCAAGCTGGTCTGCCCCTACCACCAGTGGACCTACGACCTGGACGGCAAGCTGATCTGGGCCCGCGACATGGGGGCTGATTTCGACCCCTCGCAGCATGGGCTGAAGCCGGTGCACTGCCGCGTGCTGGCCGGTCTGGTCTACATCTGCCTTGCCGACGAGGCGCCCGACTTCGACGCCTTCGCCGCCTTGGCCGAGCCCTACCTCGCCGTGCATGACCTGAGCGATGCCAAGATCGCCTTCCAGTCCACGATCATCGAGGAAGGCAACTGGAAGCTGGTCTGGGAAAACAACCGCGAGTGCTATCACTGCGGCGGCAACCACCCGGCGCTGTGCCGCACCTACCCGGACGATCCCTCCGTCACCTTCATCGGTGAAGGCGGCGACGTGCCCGCGCACCTGCAGGCCCATTTCGACAGCTGCGAGGCCGCAGGCGCGCCGTCGCAGTTCCACATCTCCGACAACGGCCAGTACCGCCTCGCACGGATGCCGCTGAAGCTGGGCGCGCTCAGCTACACGATGAACGGCGGCATGGCGGTGCAGAAACGTCTCGGCCACGTCCAGAAGGACGACGCCGGCACCCTGCTGAAGTTCCACTACCCGACGACGTGGAACCACTTCCTGCCGGATCACTCGATCACCTTCCGCGTCACCCCCATCGGGCCGCAGCAGACCGAGGTCCAGACCACCTGGCTGGTGCACAAGGACGCGGTCGAGGGCAAGGACTATGACCTCAAGGAACTGACCGAGGTCTGGATCGCCACCAACGACGAGGACCGTCGCGTGGTCGAGGACAACCAGCAGGGCATCAACTCGCCCGCCTATGTCCCCGGCCCCTACTCCAAGATCCAGGAAAGCGGCGTGATCCAGTTCGTCGACTGGTATTGCGACACGCTGGCCGAGCGTCTCACCCCGCAGCGGATGGCGGCGGAATGAGCGCCGACAAGATCAGCCCCGCGGTCCGCTACTGGCAGGATGACGAGACGCTGGAATGCGTCTCGGTCATCCCCGAGGCGCCGGACGTCCGGACCTTCTGCTTTGCCGCGCCCTCGGGTGCGCTCTTCTCCTACCTGCCCGGCCAGTTCCTGACGCTGGAACTGCCGGTGCCGGGCGGGCCGCTCTACCGCACCTACACGATCTCCTCCTCGCCCTCGCGGCCGCTTTCGATCAGCGTGACGGTCAAGGCGCAGCCCGGTTCGCTCGGCACGCGCTGGATGCTCGACAACCTCGTGCCGGGGATGCGGATCAAGGCCATGGGTCCGGCGGGGCATTTCACCTCGCACCACCACCCGGCGGAGAAATACCTCTTCATCTCGGCGGGCTCCGGCATCACGCCGATGATGTCGATGGTGACCTACATGTACGACCAGGGGCGCATCCCCGACGTCGTCTTCGTGAACTGTGCCAAGCGCCCGTCGGACATCATCTTCCGCGAGCGGCTGGAGCATATGTCGAGCCGCTTCGAGGGGATCGAGCTGCGGTGGGTCGTGGAACAGGGCGACCGCTACCAGCCCTGGACCGGCTACCAGGGCATGTTCAACCAGCTGATGCTGGGCCTGATGGCGCCCGACTATCTTGAGCGCGAGGTCTTCTGCTGCGGGCCCGAGCCCTTCATGCAGGCGGTCCGTGACGCGCTTGCGGGCCTCGGCTTCGACATGGACCACTACCACCAAGAGAGCTTCCAGCCCTCGCTGGCCGCCGAGGACGCCGATGCGACCGAAGGCGACGTGGTGCCCGACGAGGATACCTCGGCCGAGGTGGAATTCACCGTCTCCGGCGTGTCCCAGAAGTGCACCGAGACCGACACGATCCTCGCCACCGCCCGCAATGCCGGGCTCAACATCCCCTCGGGCTGTACCTTCGGCGTCTGCGGGACCTGCAAGATCAAGAAGGTCTCGGGCCAAGTACACATGGTGCACAACGGCGGGATCACCGACGACGATATCGCCGACGGATATGTGCTGGCCTGTTGCTCGCACCCGATCGGCAAGGTCGAAGTCGAGGTCTGAGGGACGCGACTTCGAAACTGGGCGGTGCCGGTGGGGGCGCCGCCCTTTTTGTTTGTGGGGTGCGGTGGCGAGTGAATTGCCTGGCCTCAGGCAATGAGGTCCGGTCCATCGCGCTCAGCATGTCCAGTTGCCGGGTTTGATCTGTCGTAGAAGACGCTGAACCACTCCCGCAGGTGGGTTCCGCTGAACTCCCGACAGGTCACTTAGGGCAGCGCCGTCCCGCGGGGTGGCGCACAAGCGCCGCCCCATGGGGGCGGGTCGGCGCTGCCCGGCCTGTCGGCCGGGCGGGACGTCTCAGAGGCGATGGTATGCTGTCGACGGCATCAAGAGTCGCGCGTACTGGCCGCGCGTCGAAACACCATCCCCCCACAAACGAAAAAGGGCGGCCCGAAGACCGCCCTTTCCACATCCATCGCGGGATCAGAAATCCCAGTCGTCATCCTCGGTCGCGACCGCCTTGCCGATCACGTAGGACGAGCCGGAGCCCGAGAAGAAGTCGTGGTTCTCATCCGCGTTGGGGCTCAGCGCCGCCATGATCGCGGGGTTCACCTTGCACAGCTCTTCCGGGAAAAGCGCTTCGAAACCAAGGTTTTGCAGCGCCTTGTTGGCGTTGTAGTGCAGGAAGTTCTTCACGTCCTCGGTCAGCCCCAGCGGATCGTAGAGCGTCTCGGTATAGCGGGTTTCGATCTCGTAGAGCTCGAACATCAGCGAGAAGGCGAAGTCCTTCAGTTCGTCCCGCTCGGCCTCGGAAAGGCGCTCCATGCCGCGCTGGAACTTGTAGCCGATGTAGTAGCCGTGCACCGCCTCGTCCCGGATGATCAGGCGGATCAGGTCGGCGGTGTTGGTCAGCCGCGCGCGCGACGACCAGTGCATCGGCAGGTAGAAGCCCGAGTAGAACAGGAAGCTTTCCAGGAACACGCTGGCGATCTTCTTGCGCAGCGGGTTCGAGGTGGCGTCGTATTCATCGAGGATCAGCCGCGACTTCTGTTGCAGTTGCGCGTTCTCTTCCGACCAGCGGAAGGCCTCGTCCACCTCGGCAGTGGAGCACAGCGTCGAGAAGATCGAGGAATAGGACCGCGCATGCACCGCCTCCATGAAGGCGATGTTGGTCAGCACGGATTCCTCGTGCGGGGTGATCGCGTCTTCCATCAGCTTGGGCGCGCCGACGGAATTCTGGATCGTGTCCAGCAGGGTCAGCCCGGTGAAGACGCGGATCGTCAGCCGCTGCTCTTCCTCGGTCAGCTGCGACCAGCTCTGGATGTCGTTCGACAGCGGCACCTTCTCGGGCAGCCAGAAGTTCACCGTCAGGCGGTTCCAGATCTCCAGATCCTTGTCGTCCTGCAGGCGGTTCCAGTTGATGGCGCGGGGCACCGGGCGGGCTTGGGCGAGGTCTTTCATGGGCAGCATCCTGAAACAGGCAGCCGGGCGGGACTGGTTGGCAGCGTCCATACCCGGAAAGGAAGGGTCCCGGGCCGTCTACACGACCCGGGAGGAGAACGTCAAAGCGAACAGGACACGCAGCCCTGCACCTCGGTGCCTTCAAGGGCCATCTGGCGCAGGCGGATGTAGTAGATCGTCTTGATCCCCTTCTTCCACGCGTAGATCTGCGCCTTGTTGATGTCGCGCGTCGTGGCCGTGTCCTTGAAGAACAGCGTCAGCGACAGGCCCTGATCCACGTGCTGGGTGGCCGCGGCATAGGTGTCGATGATCGCCTCGGCGCCGATCTCGTAGGCGTCCTTGTAGTATTCGAGGTTGTCGTTCGACATGAACGCGGCCGGGTAATAGACGCGGCCGATCTTGCCCTCTTTGCGGATCTCGACCTTGGCCGTGATCGGGTGGATCGAGGAGGTCGAGTTGTTGATGTAGCTGATCGAGCCGGTGGGCGGCACGGCCTGAAGGTTGCGGTTGAAGAGACCGTCCTTGACCACCGCATCGCGCAGCGCGGCCCAGTCCTCACGGGTGGGCACGGCGACGCCGAACTTCTCGAAGAGCGCCTTCACCGTCTCGGTTTCGGGCAGCCAGTCGCGATCAACGTATTTGTCGAAGAAGGTGCCGTCGGCGTATTTCGACTGTTCGAAGCCCTTGAAGACGGCGCCCCGCTCCTTCGCCAGGTTGTTCGAGGCGCGCAGCGCATGGAACAGCACGGTGCAGAAGTAGATGTTGGTGAAATCAACGCCTTCGGTGCTGCCGTAGTGGATGCGTTCCCGCGCGAGGAAGCCATGCAGGTTCATCTGGCCGAGGCCGATGGCGTGGCTTTCATCGTTGCCGCGACGCACGGAGGGGACCGAGTCGATGGCCGACATTTCCGACACCGCGTTCAGCGCGCGGATCGAGCTTTCGACCGTACCCGCCAGGTCGCCGCCGTCCATCGCCTTGGCGATGTTCATCGAGCCGAGGTTGCAGGAGATGTCGGTGCCCAGGTGCTTGTAGCCGAGGTCCTCGTTGAACTCCGACGCCTCGTTCACCTGCAGGATTTCCGAGCAGAGGTTCGACATGGTGATGCGGCCCGCGATCGGGTTCGCCTTGTTCACCGTGTCCTCGAACATGATGTAGGGATAGCCGCTCTCGAACTGGATCTCGGCGATCGTCTGGAAGAACTGGCGCGCGTTGATCTTCTTCTTCTTGATCCGCGGGTTGTCCACCATCTCGTGGTATTTCTCGGTCACCGAGATTTCCGAGAACGGGCGGCCATAGACCTTTTGCACGTCATGCGGCGAGAAGAGGTACATGTCCTCGTTCTTCTTCGCGAGCTCGAAAGTGATGTCCGGCACCACGACACCCAGCGACAGCGTCTTGATGCGGATCTTCTCGTCCGCATTCTCGCGCTTGGTGTCGAGGAAACGCAGGATGTCGGGGTGGTGGGCGTTCAGATAGACCGCGCCTGCGCCCTGACGCGCGCCCAGCTGGTTCGCGTAGGAGAAGCTGTCTTCCAGCAGTTTCATTACCGGAATGACGCCCGAGGACTGGTTCTCGATCCCCTTGATGGGGGCACCATGCTCACGGATGTTGGTCAGCATCAGGGCGACGCCGCCACCGCGTTTGGACAGTTGCAGGGCCGAGTTGATGCCGCGGCCGATGCTTTCCATGTTGTCTTCCAGACGCAGCAGGAAGCAGGAGATCAGCTCGCCCCGCTGGGCCTTGCCGGCGTTCAGGAAGGTCGGCGTGGCGGGCTGGAAGCGGCCACCGATGATCTCTTCCATCAGCTTCATGGCGTCGGCCTCGGACCCGCGCGCAAGCGCGAGCGAGACCATGACCACGCGGTCCTCGAAGCGTTCGAGGTAGCGCTTGCCGTCGAAGGTCTTCAACGTGTAGCTGGTGTAGTATTTGAACGCGCCGAGGAAGGTCGGGAAGCGGAACTTCTTGGCATAGGCCGCGTCCCAGATCTTGCGCAGGAAGGCGCGGTCGTACTGCTTCAGCACGCTGTCCTCGTAGAAGCCTTCTTCCACGAGGTAATCCAGCTTCTCGTCCAGCGAGTGGAAGAAGACGGTGTTCTGGTTGACGTGCTGCAGGAAATACTGGCGCGCGGCCATGCGGTCCGCATCGAAGCGGATCTTGCCGTTCTCGTCATAGAGATTCAGCATCGCGTTGAGCGCATGGTAATCCAGCCCCTGCCACTCGGCCGGGACGCCTTTTGCGGGGGCGCTGTCAGTCAGCTCGCGGTCGAGAATTGCGTCTTCCAAAACTTGTCCAATCCTTCTGAGACGCGGGTGACATCTCCGTCGGTTCCCGCCAGTTCGAAACGGTAGAGCACGGGCACCTTGCACTTGGCGGCGATGACGTCGCCGGCCATGGCAAAGGTGGTGCCGAAATTGCGGTTGCCCGAGGCGATGACCCCGCGCAGCAGCCCGCGGTTGCGGGCATCGTTGAGGAAGCGGATCACCTGCTTGTGCACCGCGCCCCGGCCCTGCCCGTCCGCGTAGGTCGGGCAGATCAGGACGAAGGGTGCGTCAGGCGCAGGCAGCGCCGCCTCCGGGTCGATCGGGATTCTCTGGGCAGGCAGGCCCAGCCGGGTCACGAAACGCGCCGTGTTCTCCGACCGGGAGGAATAGTAGACAAGCCCGCCCATCATCCGATCAGGCCAGGGCAGCGATCTTGTCGGGACGGAAGCCGGCCCAGTGGTCGTCACCGGCCATGACGACGGGCGCCTGGCGGTAGCCGAGCTCGGTCACGCGGGCCATGGCGTCGGCGTCCTGGGTCAGGTCGACCAGTTCGAAATCCAGCCCCTTGGCGTCCAGCGCGCGGGTGGTGGCGGTGCATTGCACGCAGGCGGGTTTGGAATAGACGGTGATGGTCATCGGGCAGTCCCTTGCTCTGACATCCTCTGGTGGCGTGAGGGACGGAGAGGCCGACGCGCGCCGCCCGGAGAGGCGCCGCGGTCCACATCCCCGGACCCTCCGTCCGGTGTGGTTCTTCTGCTGTCCTGGCAGGTCTTCTGACTCGCGGCTCCAATCGCACCGGCCCCCCTTCCCGGCATGACACCAGTGGATACGGGACCTTGGCTCACCGCTCACAGCTACGGGGGTAGTACCGGAATTCCACCGGCTTCCCTCTTGCCTCGGGGCGTCACACCCCCAGAGCACCAAGACCCCTGCATATTGTGCCGATTTTGCAAAAGTGTCAACATATGGTGTGCCATGGGTGGCTTTTGCTGAACACCGCGCAAGACATTGTTTTCATGGGAAGAGCGGGGTTTCGGGCCGCCCTGCTGGCGATCACGTTTCCCGCGCCCTGCCCAATATCTTGTCGTGCCCCCGAAGCCAAGAGCAGAGCCGCCCCTGCAAAGCGCATTTCCACACGTCAGCGCGGGCAAATCTCGGGGTGCCGGAGAATCGCTCACGCCCTGTGCAACGGCACGTCGGGCCGTCGGAGACACGGGGGCCCGGACACGAAAACGGCGCCGGAAGACCGGCGCCGTTTCCAAGAGATACGAGCTGCAGCGCGGGGCTGCGGCAGGGCTCAGCCCTGGACGACTTTCGCCACTTCTGCTGCGAAGTCTTCTTCGACTTTCTCGATGCCTTCGCCCACTTCCATCCGGATGAAGCCGGTGATGGTGGCGCCCACTTCCTTCGCGGCGGCCTCGACGGTGAGGTCGGGGTTCACGACGAAGGCCTGGCCGACGAGGGTGACCTCGGCGAGGAACTTCTTCATGCGGCCTTCGATCATTTTCTCGATCACGGCTTCGGGCTTGCCCGATTCACGCGCGATGTCGATCTGGATCTGACGCTCTTTCTCGATGACGGCCGGGTCGAGGTCGTCCGAGTTCAGCGCGGCCGGGTTGGCAGCTGCGACGTGCATGGCGACCTGACGGCCGAAGGCTTCGTCACCGCCGGTCATGGCGACGAGAACGCCAATCTTGCCCATGCCGTCAGCGGCCGCGTTGTGGATGTAGGACACAACGGTTTCGCCTTCGATGGTTTCCATCCGGCGCAGGGTCATGTTCTCGCCGATGGTGGCGATCTTGTCGGTCAGGATCGCTTCGACGGTCTTGCCACCGATTTCGGCGGTTTTCAGCGCGTCGACGTCAGCCACGTTCAGGGCGGCATCTGCGAAGCCCTTCACCATAGCCTGGAACTCGGCGTTCTTGCCGACGAAGTCGGTTTCCGAGTTCACTTCGATCGCGACGCCCTTGCCGCCGGAAACGGCGACGGCGACGAGACCTTCAGCCGCGGTGCGGCCCGATTTCTTGGCGGCTTTCGCCAGGCCCTTGGTGCGCAGCCAGTCAACCGCGGCGTCCATGTCGCCATCGGTCTCGGTCAGCGCCTTCTTGGCATCCATCATGCCTGCGCCGGTCATTTCGCGCAGTTCTTTCACCTGTGCAGCAGTGATCGCCATGGTGGCTCTCCTCAAAGTCTGAATACATCCGGCTGCGGTGATGCCCGCAGCCGTTGAAACTTTCGTGACAGGGGCCGATCAGGCCTCTGCTTCTTCCTCGGCGAGGATTTCCTCTTCGGGCGCTTCCAGCTCACCCACGTCGACGCCTGCCGCGCCCAGCTGGGCGGTCATGCCGTCGAGAGCCGCACGGGCCGCGAGGTCGCAGTAGAGCGAGATGGCGCGGGCCGCGTCATCGTTGCCGGGGATGATGTAGTCCACGCCTTCGGGCGAGCAGTTGGTGTCGACGATGGCGACGACCGGGATGCCCAGCTTCTTGGCTTCGAGGATGGCGAGGGCTTCTTTCTTCACGTCGATGACGAAGAGAAGGTCAGGCACGCCGCCCATTTCGCGGATGCCGCCCAGCGAGGCCTGCAGTTTGGCCTGCTCGCGTTCCATGCCGAGACGCTCTTTCTTGGTCAGGCCTTCGGCGCCGCCCTCGAGACGTTCGTCGATTTCCTTCAGGCGGTTGATCGACTGCGAAACGGTTTTCCAGTTGGTGAGCGTGCCGCCCAGCCAACGGTGGTTCATGTAGTACTGAGCGCATTTCTCTGCGGCTTCGGCGATCGGCGCTGCGGCCTGACGCTTGGTGCCGACGAAGAGAACGCGGCCGCCCTTGGCGACGGTTTCACGAACGACGTTCAGGGCCGCGTCCAGCATGGGAACGGTCTGCGTCAGGTCCATGATGTGGATGCCGTTGCGCGCGCCATAGATGAACTCGCCCATGCGGGGGTTCCAACGCTGCGTCTGGTGGCCGAAGTGCACGCCTGCTTCAAGCAGCTGGCGCATGGTGAACTCGGGAAGAGCCATGTCCTATATCCTTTCCGGTTTACGCCTTGGCGGGGGTGTGAACCTTATGGTCAACCGGTGGACGCATGGGGATGTCTCCCCCATGGGCCCGACCCCACCTGCGGGATTGAGTGCGCGCCCTTTAGCCGATCCCTCACCGGGCCACAACCCCCAACCGGCTTTTATGGGCCCCAACCGGCTTTTCCGGGCGTTTCACGCGCTCCGAGGGCCTATCCCCCCCGTCCGATCCCCGCGCGGAAAATTCTTTCGAAGAATTTTCCCAAGATTTTTCGAAAAATCTTGGTCGAGGCCCGATGGCGGTCAGTTCCCCTCCACCGGCGCCCGTTTCGCAACCTTGCCCGTTTTCTTCGAAGAAAACGGTCCGGACTTTTCAAAAAGTCCGGTCAGTGCCGCCGATGCCGGTGCGTCGCTTCTTGCCGTGTCGCCATGTGCGAGGCAAGAAGCAGTATGACACGAGACCTTCTTTGTATCGGCGCTGTCCTGTGGGACATCATCGGCCGCACGGGCAGCCGCATGCGCGTGGGCTCCGACGTGCCCGGCCGGATCAGCCGCCTGCCCGGCGGCGTGGCCATGAACATCGCCATGGCGGCGCAGCCCTTTGGCCTGCGCCCCGTGCTGCTGACCGCCGTGGGCCGGGACCCGGAAGGCGACGAACTGGTCACCGCCTGCGAGGCGCTCGGCATGGAGGTGGGCCACGTCCACCGCTCCGAGAGCCATCCGACCGATCGCTACATGGCCATCGAGGGCGAGAACGGGTTGATCGCCGCCATCGCCGACGCCCATTCGCTGGAGGCCGCAGGCGCGCGCATCCTGACACCGCTGGTGGACGGCACGCTGGGATCGCCCGAGGCGCCCTATACCGGCCCTGTCGCCCTCGACGGCAACCTGACGCTGGCGCTGCTGGAAGAGATCGCAGCCCATCCGGCCTTTGCTGAGGCCGACCTGCGGGTGGCCCCCGCCTCGCCCGGCAAGGCCGAACGGCTGCGGCCCTTCCTGCACCACCACCGCGCGGTGCTCTACGTGAACCTCGAGGAGGCGGGCCTGCTCTGCGGGCGCCTCTTCACCTCCGCCCCCGAGGCCGCCGCGGCACTGATCGCGGGCGGCGCGCGCCGGGTGCTCGTCACCGACGGGTCCGCCGCCGCCGCCGATGGCTGCGCGCGCCGTGAGGGCATCCTCAGCGCCGCCCCGCCGCCCGTTACCGTCGCCCGCATCACCGGCGCAGGCGACACCTTCATGGCCGCCCATGTGGCCGCAGAACTCGATGGCGCCGATCGCGCCACCGCGCTGGAGGCCGCCCTCAGGGCCGCCGCGCGCTACGTTTCCGGAGAAAGCCCCGTATGATCCCCCTGCCCCTCGTCCTCTCGCCCGAAGTCACCGCCGCCAAGGCCGCCGGCCAGCCCATCGTGGCGCTGGAAAGTACGATCATCACCCACGGGATGCCCTATCCCCAGAACCTCGAAACCGCCAAGCTGGTGGAAGAGACGATCCGCGCCGCCGGTGCCGTCCCCGCCACGATTGCCGTGATCGAGGGCACGCTCCACGCCGGCCTGACCGAGGCGCAGCTGAGCGCGCTTGCGCAGGCCAAGGACGTGGCCAAGCTGTCGCGTGCCGACATGGCCGCCTGCATCGCCGCAGGCGGCACCGGCGCCACCACCGTGGCAGCGACGATGATCGCCGCCAACCTTGCAGGCATCGAGGTCTTTGCCACCGGCGGCATCGGCGGCGTGCACCGTGGTGCGGAGGAGACCTTCGACATCTCTGCCGACCTGCGTGAGCTGTCCGAGACCCCGGTCACCGTCATCGCGGCGGGGGCCAAGGCGATCCTCGACCTGCCCAAGACGCTGGAAGTGCTGGAAACCTACGGTGTGCCGGTGATCGCCGTGGGACAGGACGAACTGCCCGCCTTCTGGTCGCGCGCCTCGGGCCTGAAGGCGCCCCTGCGCATGGACACCGCCGGCGAGATCGCCCGCGCCCTGCGGATGCGCGCGGCCCTCAGCCTGCCCGGCGGCCAGCTGGTGGCCAACCCGATCCCCGAGGGCGACGAGATCCCCGCCTCCGAGATCACGCCGATCATCACCACGGCCCTGGCCGACGCCGAAGCCGCGGGCATCAAGGGCAAGGACGTGACGCCCTTCCTGCTGCAGCGGATCTTCGAGCTGACGGCGGGCCGGTCGCTGGATGCGAATATCGCCCTGGTGCTGAACAACGCCCGCCTGGGCGCGGCCATCGCGACAGAGCTTGCCGCGCTGCCGCGCTGAGGTCAGAAGCCGCGAATTCACCACGATGTGGCATTGCCGGGGACCTGCGAAGCACATAGATTGTGCCGCGTGATCAGGAGTTTCCCCGGCAGATGACCGACCCCTTGCATTTGGAACACCGCCGGCCCGGGCTGCTGGCGCGTCTCCGCTCGAATTTCCTGACCGGGATCGTCGTGATTGCCCCCGTCGGCATGACGATCTGGCTGCTCTGGACGCTGGCCGGCTGGGTCGACGGATTCGTCCTTCCGCTGATCCCCGACCGCTTCAATCCCGAGCAATACATCGGGATCAACCTGCGCGGCGCAGGCGTGATCATCTTCCTCGTCTTCACGATCCTCGTGGGCTGGATCGCCAAGGGCCTTATCGGGCGCTCGCTGATCCGCTTTGCCGAAAGCCTCGTGGACCGGATGCCGGTGGTGCGCTCGATCTATTCCGGCGTGAAGCAGATCGCCGAGACGGTCTTTGCCCAGTCCGACCGCAGCTTCGAGAAGGCCTGCATGGTGCAATATCCCCGCAAGGGGATCTGGGCGCTCGGCTTCATCTCGACCGAGGCCAAGGGCGAGGTGCTGATGCGCGCCGAGACCGGCAGCAAGCTGCTCAGCGTCTTTGTCCCCACGACGCCGAACCCGACCTCGGGTTTCCTGCTCTACTTCCCCGAGGAAGACGTGATCGAGCTGGACATGACCGTCGAGGATGCGGCGAAACTGGTGATCTCGGCGGGGCTGGTCTACCCGGAAACCAAGGCCGAGAAGGAAGCCCGGATCGCCAAGCGGGCGTGATCCGGGGGGATTGGTCGGCGGAGGCGTCAGTAAGCTGTGCTCTCAGCGGCCTGTTTGCATGCTGCGCAATCCCCTAAAACCGTTTTAATTCAATCCGTTCCCCTAAAACGCGAAGCCGCGCATCGACGGTGCGCGCGGAGGCGATCCGAACCCGTCTGGCCCCCACTTTATCGCAGCCAAGCTCGCCGCTCCCTCTCAAGGCACCATCCAGCCTCACCAAATCGCCGCCGCGTGGGGGCGCGCCGGCGATGCGCGGCGGCCTGCGGCCTTGTCCCGCGCCGGGTGGCACCAGCAGTGGTGTCAGAGAGAGGCTTAGCTACGGGCAGCGCCTAACCGCGCGTCTACCTTATGGGGACGGCACGGGCTTGTCGAAAAGGCACCAACTTGTCGGGACTGCACTGAGCCCGAGCCCCCCCCCATCAGACCCTCGTCAAACCCGACACAGGCACCCTAAACCACCCAAACGGCCCACCCTCAGCCGAACATCTCCACAAGGTCGACGCTGCTCTGCTGTCCCAGCTTCTCGCCATGCGCCGCGAGGAAGGCATCCGCCGAGGCCCGCCCGGCCTCCTTCAGCCGCCCCAGCAGGAAGGGGTTCGGCACCAGCTTCGTCGCCACCGACAGCTCGGACATCAGCGCGTCGTCCGAAATCAGGTGGACGTTCACATCCTTCATCATCCCGCGCTCCAGCGTCTCGCTCGCCAGCAGGCGCTGCACGAAGGAAATCGCCCGCAACTCGCGCAGCAGCGAGGAGTTGAAGCTGATCTCGTTGACGCGGTTCTGGATTTGCTGCGGCGAGACCGGCACGTGATCCCGAACCATCGGGTTCAGCGAGACGATGACGATGTCATCGGGCAGATGCCGGCCGAAGAGCGGAAACAGCGCCGGGTTGCCGGTATAGCCGCCATCCCAGAAGGCCTCGACCTTGCCGGTCTTGAGATCCTCGAATTCCACCGCCTGGAAGAGGTTCGGCAGGCAGGCAGAGGCGAGGATCTGATCGGTCCCGATCTCGGCCCCGGTGAAGACGCGGATCTTGCCGGTGCGGACGTTGGTGGCGCAGATGTGCAGCTCGGGCCCGGCTTCGCCGCAGACCTTCTCATAGTCGAGGCCCGCCACCACGGCGCGCAGCGGGTTCCGGTAGAAGGGACCGTAGATATAGGGCGAGGTCGCGTGGCTGAGGGCATCGGCGACCGTCCAGGCCAGCGAATATTCCACGGCCTCCGCGATGTGCCCCGGGCTGGCCATGGGCATGACCCCCGCCATCCACGCAGGCAGCCGCAGGTCGGTGAGCGCCCCCATGCGGGACCAGAGCCTGTCGAGCGCCTCGCGCGCACCTTCGCGCCCGCCCGCCGCATAGCCTGCCTTCAACGCGGCGCCGTTCAGCGCGCCCGCAGAGGCACCCGAGATCCCGGCGATCTCGATCTCCTCCTCCTCCAGCAGCCGGTCCAGAACGCCCCAGGTATAGGCCCCGTGGGCGCCACCGCCCTGCAGGGCGAGATTGATGCGGATCATGGCCGGTCTCCCGTTGCGGATGGAGAGGATCCGGCGGGCCGGGAGATCGGCCCGCCGACGGCCCCCTAAAGGGCGCCGTGGCTCAGAGCGCGGTCCAGCCGCCGTCCACGCTGATCGTGGTGCCGGTGATCTGTTCTGCCGCGGAGGAGCAGAGGAAGACCGCCGTCCCGCCCAGCTGTTCGACGGTCGCGAACTGCTTGGAGGGCTGCCGGTCGAGGATCACCTCGCGGATCACCGTCTCACGGTCCATGTCGTATTTCTTCATGGTGTCGGGGATCTGCGCCTCCACCAGCGGGGTGTGCACGTAGCCCGGGCAGATCGCGTTGGCGGTGATCGGATCCTCGGCCGTTTCCAGCGCGGTCACCTTGGTGAAGCCGACGATGCCATGCTTGGCCGCCACATAGGCGGATTTGTAGGGCGAGGCGGTCAGACCGTGTGCGGAGGCGATGTTCACCACCCGGCCCCAGCCCGCCTTGCGCATCATCGGCAGCGCGGCCGCCGTGGTGTGGAAGGCGGAGGACAGGTTGATCGCGATGATCGCGTCCCACTTCTCGATCGGGAAATCCTCGATCGCCGAGACATGCTGGATGCCGGCGTTGTTCACGAGGATGTCACAGGCCCCGGCCTGCTCCACAAGCGCGCGGCACTCCGTGGCCTTGGACATGTCGGCCTTGATATAACGGGCGGTCACGCCGAATTCAGCGCCAAGGTCGGCGGCCAGCTTGTGATCCTCATCGGAATCGGTGAAGGAGTTCAAAACCACGTCCGCGCCTGCCTTCGCCAGCTCGCGCGCAACGCCGAGCCCGATACCCGAGTTGGACCCGGTGATGATCGCGGTCTTACCTTTAAGAGACATCTTGCGTCCTCCTGCATGTGTCCCGGCAGATCATAGTGCTGCACATGCGAAAAGCGAGACGATACGGACACGTCTGCGAGAGGGATTCGCGAGCGCAGGGCAGCAGTTGCAGGAAGAGCTTCGACCCAAGAAAAAAACGCCGGCACGAGGCCGGCGTTAAGTTATTGAGGCAGGTTTCATACAGGCAAGAAACCTATCGAGCAGTGACTTTCTTATAAGCAATCAATCGCCTGCATCCAAGAGTAAAGTTTGTGTTGGCTGCATTCCGCCTCTAGTTTGGCCGCCAACAAAACAAGGGGCAGGCATGATTGTTTCAGGATTCCGGTCATTTTTCTTCATTGTTTCCGGGGTACTGGCAGTCGCTCTTGGTCCAACAGGACAAGGAGATTCGGCCAATGCGGAGCCCTCGCACGCCATAGCTATGTATGGGGAGCCTGCTCTGCCCCCGGATTTTGTGTCCTTGCCATATGTGAACCCCGATGCACCCAAGGGCGGGCGCCTGGTGACGGGCAATACGGGCGGTTTCGACAGCCTCAATCCGTTCATCGTGAAGGGCACGCCCCCCTGGCAGCTGCGATTCCTGACCCACGAATCGTTGATGTACCGCTCTCAGGACGAACCTTTCACGCTCTACGGCCTTCTGGCCGAATCGGTGGAGACCTCGCCGGACCGGCGGTGGGTCGAATTCACCCTGCGTCCGGAGGCCCGTTTTTCCGACGGCAGCCCCGTCACCGTGGACGACGTGATCTGGTCTTACGAGACGCTGGGGACGGAAGGCAACGCGCGCTACCTCGGCCTGTGGCAGGCCATCGCGCGCATCGAACAGACCGGCGAGCGACGCGTGCGGCTGACCTTCAACCGTGCCGACCGGGAGCTGGCCCTGCTGGCGGGCCTGCGTCCGATCCTCAAGAAGGACCAGTGGAAGGACAAGGATTTCACCCAGTCCGGCCTGACCGAGATCCCCATCGGCTCTGCCCCCTACGTGATCGACAGCTTCGAGGCCGGGCGCTACGTCTCGCTCAAGCGGAACCCGGACTACTGGGCCAAGGACCTGCCCATTCGCCGAGGCACCGCCAACTTCGATGAAATCCGGATCGAGCATTTCGGCGACCAGTCGGTGCTCTTCGAGGCCTTCAAGGCCGGTGAGATCTCCTTCATCCGCGAATTCAACGCCGAGAAATGGGCCCGCGACTACGATTTCCCCGCCGTCCAGTCCGGTGACATCGTGAAGACCGAAATCCCCGACGAGAAGCCCACCGGCATGACCGGTTTCGTCATGAACATCCGCCACGCGCCCTTCGATGACATCCGGGTGCGTGACGCGCTGCTCCATGCCTTCAACTTCGAATTCATCAACGACACGCTGACCGGCGGGCGCCAGCCCCGGATCACCTCCTATTTCTCGCGCTCCGAACTGGGGATGCAGGAAGGCCCGGCGCAGGGCCGCGTGCTGGAACTGCTGTCGCGGTTCGAAAGCGAGATCCCGCGCGAGGCGATCACCGGTTACGCGCTGCCGCAGGGCGACGGCACGGCCCGCAACCGCAAGAACCTTGCCGCGGCCATGGTGCTGTTGCAGGAGGCCGGATGGACGGTGCAGGACGGCGTGCTGAAGAACGCGGCCGGCCAGCCCTTCCGCTTCGAGATCCTGCTGACGCAGGGCGCGACAGAGAACCAGTCGATCATCGACATCTACGTGCCCGCGCTCCAGCGTCTGGGTATCCAGCCGCAGGTGACCACGGTGGACAACGCCCAGTACAACCTGCGGATCAACGATTTCGACTACGACATGACCTACATGCGCCGCCAGCTCTCGCTTTCGCCCGGGAACGAGCAGCGGCTCTACTGGGGGTCGGACGCGGCAGGGCAGACCGGCTCGCGCAACCTGATCGGCATCGCCTCGCCCGCCGTGGACGCGATGATCGAGGAAATGCTGAACGCCCGCAGCCACGAGGACTTCGTCGCGGCCACCCGCGCGCTCGACCGGCTGCTGACCACGGGGCGCTACGCGATCCCGATCTTCGCCTTCGACGTGGGCCGCATCGCGCACAGCAAGCACCTGCATCACCCGGAGACGCTGCCGGTCTATGGCGACAGTTTCTACTTCATGCCGGAAGTCTGGTGGTCGGATCAGAAATGATCTGTGCGGCGCCCTGAGGCAGGGGTATAGCGTCATCTACCTGTGACACTTTCGCTTTACGGCCCACGCCATGAACATCCTTGTCCTCTGCACCGGCAATTCGGCACGCTCGATCCTGCTGGAAGCCATCCTGAACGACCGCGCCGCCGGGCGCGTGACCGCCTATTCCGCCGGGTCCGATCCGACCGGCGCGATCGAGCCGCAGGCGCTTGCCCTGCTGGCCGAGAACGACATCGACACCCGCGACCTGCGCTCGAAGAGCTGGGAGGAATTCGCGGACGACGATGCGCCCGAGATGGACCTCGTCCTTACCCTGTGCAGCGATGCCGCCGCCCAGACCTGCCCGGTCTGGCCCGGGGCGCCGGTGCGGGCGCATTGGGCCATCCCCGATCCCACGCCGGGCGATGATGCCGCCTTTGCCGCCGCCTATGCGACCCTCGACCGGCGCGCCTCGGCGCTGCTGAAACACGGGATCGAGATCATGGACGCGGGCGAGCTGAAGGCGACGCTGAACCGGATCGCCAAGCAGCCCTGACCCGGGGCCGGGTTCCCCTGACGGGTTATCCGTCGCGGCGGAACCCGGGCCCCCGTCCCGCAGTCGTCCCGCAGTCGTGACGGAACAGCCGCCGTCTCCACGCGTTGCCCCTCCATCGGCAGGCCTGTTGCGACGGGCCTGACACGGAAGGCCCGCAACGAAAGGAAGCACGACATGCGCTGGAACAAGGACATTCAGGAGCACTGGGAAATTTTCGTCGAGGCCGCCCTGCAGGAATGGCCCGAGGCCCGCGAGAGCGACCTGCTGGCGCTGGACGGAACGCGCTCCGGGCTGGCTCGCTACCTCTCCGATGTGACCGGCAAGTCGCCGGACCTGCTGCTGGAGGAAATCGCCGAATGGCAGAGCGGCACGATGCCCGCGGACATCCGGATGGACGAACACCTCGACAATGCGAATATCAGCGTCTCGGGCCGCTTCGTGGCACCGGGCGAGGATGTCTATGACGAGGACGAGGCCTTCGGGACCGCATCCTGACGGGGCCACGGGGGTGAGGGCGCGCGCCGCCCCCTCCCGGCGGGACGGCACAACCACTCGCAAGCGCGACGCCTACGTTGAGATCGGTGCGCGGGGCGGTCATCGCGCGCGTGCGCGCTGAGGACCACCTCCGCCACCCCCGTGCACAAACGCAGCCCCGTCTCGGATACCTGCGCACAGCATGGAACTTGCCAAGAGGCCCTGCGCCGAATAGCAAACTTACATGTCGTCGCTTTTCGATCAGGGGCCACCGCCGCCCTGCCCGACCCCCTTCAACATGGCCGCCCATGTGCTGGCCCATGCCCCTGCGCAGCCCGACAAGGTGGCGCTGGCCGTGCTGGGCCTGTCCCGGGCGGAACGTTGGAGCTATGGCAAGCTGGAGGCCGCGGTGCGCGGCACGGCCACGGGGCTGCTGGAACAGGGGCTGCGCGCGGGGGACCGCGTCCTCATGCGGCTTGGCAATACCGTCGAATTCCCCATCGCCTATCTGGCCTGCATTGCCGTGGACCTCGTGCCGGTGCCGACCTCCTCGCAGCTGACCGCCGGAGAGGTCGCCAAGATGGCCGAGGGCCTGCAACCCGCCGCCGTCCTGCAGGGCAAGGGCATCGCCTGCCCCGACCTGCCCGGCGTCACGGTCATCGATCAGGACCGGCTGGAGGCGATGCGCGACCTGCCGCCCGCCGCCTATGCCATGGGTGACCCGGACCGGCTGGCCTATATCGTCTATACCTCCGGCACCTCGGGCAATCCGCGCGCCGTCTGCCATGCGCACCGCGCCATCTGGGCCCGCCGCATGATGCACGAGGGCTGGTACGGGCTGACCGGGGAAGACCGGCTGATGCATGCGGGCGCCTTCAACTGGACCTATACGCTCGGCACCGGGCTGATGGACCCGTGGTCCGTGGGCGCCACCGCGCTGATCCCGGCAGAGGGCATCGGGCCAGAGGCGCTGCCGCTTCTGATGAAACGCCACGAGGCCAGCATTTTCGCAGCCGCCCCGGGGGTTTACCGCAAGATTCTCAGCAAGGGAGAGAGCCTGACCTTGCCGAAACTGCGCCACGGCCTCTCCGCCGGCGAGAAGATGGGCGCGGCGATCCACGACGACTGGCGCCGGGCAACGGGGACCGAGGTCTACGAGGCATTCGGCATGTCCGAATGCTCCACCTTCATCTCCGGCAGCCCGACGCGCCCCGCAGCCGAAGGGGCGCTCGGCGCACCGCAGGTCGGCCGCCGCGTCGCCATCGTCGACGAGGACGGCACGCCGGTCGAGACCGGCCATCCCGGCGTCATCGCCATCGACCGGCGCGATCCCGGGCTGATGCTGGGCTATCGCGGCGCGGAGGAAGAGACCGCCGCGCGGTTCCGGGGCGCGTGGTTCCTGACCGGCGACATGGGCGCCATGGACGAGACCGGTCAGGTGACCTATCTGGGCCGCAACGACGACATGATGAACGCCGGTGGCTACCGCGTCTCCCCGCTCGAGGTGGAACACGCATTGGCCGATCTGCCCGGCATCTCCGAAATCGGGGTGACCGATGTGGAGGTGAAACAGGATGCCCGCCTGATCGTGGCCTTCTACACCTCCGCCGCGCCGCTGGACGAGGCCGCGCTGCTGGCCGCCGCTGCCGAGAGGCTGGCGCGCTACAAGCAGCCGCGTGCCTTCCTGCGGATCGACACCCTGCCCCGCAACCCCAACGGCAAGCTCCAGCGCCGGGCGCTGGTGCCGCTCTGGGACAAGGCAAACAAGGGACCGAATGGTTAAACTCGACATCCTCTCCGATCCGATCTGCCCCTGGTGCTACTTCGGCGCCACGCAGCTTTTCCGCGCCCTGACAGAGCGCCCGGATCATCCGTTCACGATCGAATGGCACCCGTTCCAGCTGAACGCCGCCATGCCTGCCGGGGGGGCGCCGCGCGCGCCCTACCTCGCCGCCAAGTTCGGCGGTGACGAGGCGCTTGTCAGCGCCGATGCCCGGCTGAACGCCTATGCGGCGGAAAACGATATCCCGCTCGACACCGCGGCGATGACCAAGGTGCCCAACACGCTGAACGCGCATCGCCTGATCCACTGGGCCGGGCTGGAAGGCGTCCAGACGCCCGTCGTCCTCGCGCTCTACCGCGCCTATTTCGCCGAAGGCCGCGACATCGGCGAGACCGAGGTGCTGGCCGATATTGCGGACCAGTGCAGCATGGATGCCGCCGTGGTGCAGAAGCTGCTGCAGAGCGATGCCGACGTCGAGATGATTTCGGCCCGCGATGCCCACTCGCGCGAGATGGGTGTCTCCTCGGTGCCGACCTTCATTGTCGCGCAGCGCCATGCGGTGCCCGGCGCACAGCCCGCCGAGCTTTGGGTGAAGGTGATCGACGAACTGCTTGCGGGCGCGCTCTCCGACCAGCCCGAAGGCTGAGCCCGCTTCCACGTCGCCCGCTCCAGTGGCCGCCCCGGCGGCCGCCCTCATCTCCTGCCGCGCCGGTCCCCCCGGCGCGGATCTTTTTTCCGCCGGACCTGCTCCGACCTGCCCCCAAGGCCGCGCCCCATGCCCGATATGAAACTCTCCCGCGTCGAACTTGTCGCGCTGTTGGCAATGCTCGTTGCCACGGTCGCCTTCTCGATCGACTCCATGCTCCCCGCGATGCCCGAGATCGCAGCCGAACTCGCCCCCGACAACATCGCCAACGCACAGCTCATCCTCTCGGCCTTCATCATCGGCATGGGGGCCGGCACGCTCTTCACCGGCCCGATCTCGGACATGTTCGGGCGCAAGCCGGTGATCATCGGCTGTACCGCCATCTACATCGCCGGGGCCTTCGTGGCCTGGCAGGCGCCGACGCTGGAGATGCTGATCCTCGGCCGGTTCCTGCAGGGTCTGGGGGCCTCCGGCCCGCGGGTCGTCTCGCTGGCGGTGCTGCGCGATCTCTACTCGGGCCGTGACATGGCGCGGCTGCTGTCCTTCGTCATGATGGTCTTTACCGTTGTGCCGGCGCTCTCGCCCCTCGTCGGCTCCGGCATCATCGCGCTGACCGGCTGGCGCGGCATCTTCCTGGCCTTCGTGCTCTTCGCACTGGTCTCCTCGGCCTGGCTCATGCTGCGCCTGCCCGAAACCCTGCCAGAGGCCCGCCGCCGCAGCTTCTCCTTCAGCGCGCTGAAATCCGCGGCAGTGGAGATGACGGGCATTCCCATGGTCCGGCTCAGCGTCATGGCGCAGGTGCTGACCTTCGCGATGATGTTCTCCTCGATCAGCATGATCCAGCCCATCTTCGATCAGACCTTCGACCGGGCGGACAGCTTCCCGTGGTTCTTCTTCGGCATCGGTCTCTTCTGCTCCACCTCCTCGATGGTGAACGCGGCGCTGGTGATGAAGCTGGGGATGCGCAAGATCATCTCGGTCACCCAGTACATCGCCCTGACAGCCACCACGGTGATGCTGGCCGTTGAGCTGGCAGGCGGTGCAGGCGCCGCGCATTTCTGGTTCTACCTCGCGTGGCAGACTCTGATCTATTTCCAGATGGGCCTCGTCTTCGGCAACCTGAACGCCCTCGCGATGGAGCCTCTGGGCCATATCGCGGGCCTTGCCGCCAGCGTGATGAGCGCGATTTCCACCATCCTCGGCGGGATCATCGCAACCGTGGTAGCTCAGTTCTACGACGGCACGCCGCTGGCGCTCGTAGTGGCCTGCTGGGCGCTCTGCATCCTCGCGGTGCTAGTGATGCGCAAGGTGCGGACCCTCGAACGGGTCAAGGATGCCGACGCCGCCCGCGCCCAGGGCTGAGCCCCACACCCGTCCCAAGCCGAACGCCGCCGCCCCATCCGGGCGGCGGTTTCGTTTCCGCCCCCCGGTCAGGAGCCAAAGGACCCGGACAGTTGACGTCACTTTTTCTCGTATACCATTGCATACGATCTTTCGCCGGGATGGTCTTTCCGCTATGCAGCACGCAGTCGGACTCACCCAAACCGAGAGGCGCTGCTCCATGAGCAAGATCAAGGTAGAGAACCCCGTCGTCGAGCTGGACGGCGACGAAATGACCCGCATCATCTGGGATTTCATCAAGAAAAAGCTGATCCTCCCCTATCTGGACGTCGACCTGCTCTACTACGATCTGGGCATCGAGGAGCGCGATCGCACCGAGGACCAGATCACCATCGACGCGGCCAACAAGATCAAGGAAGTCGGCGTCGGCGTGAAATGCGCCACGATCACCCCTGACGAGGCCCGGGTCGAGGAATTCGGCCTCAAGAAGATGTGGCGCTCGCCCAACGGGACAATCCGCAACATCCTCGGCGGCGTGGTCTTCCGTCAGCCGATCATCTGCCGCAACGTGCCCCGCCTCGTGCCCGGCTGGACCTCGCCCATCGTGGTAGGCCGCCATGCCTTCGGCGACCAGTACAAGGCCACCGACTTCACCTTCCCCGGCAAGGGGCAGCTGACCATGAAGTTCGTCGGCGAGGACGGCACCGAGATCGAGAAGGTCGTCTATGACGCGCCCTCCGCCGGGGTCTACATGGGCATGTACAACCTCGACCAGTCGATCATCGACTTCGCCCGCGCCTCCTTCAACTACGGCCTCAGCCTTGGCTGGCCGGTCTACCTCTCGACCAAGAACACGATCCTCAAGGCCTATGACGGCCGCTTCAAGGACCTGTTCCAGCAGGTCTTCGAGGAAGAGTTCGAAGAGAAGTTCAAGGCTGCCAAGATCTGGTACGAACACCGCCTGATCGACGACATGGTCGCCTGTGCGCTGAAGTGGAACGGCAAGTTCGTCTGGGCGCTGAAGAACTACGACGGCGACGTGCAGTCGGACACCGTCGCGCAGGGCTTCGGCTCGCTGGGCCTGATGACCTCGCAGCTGATGACCCCCGATGGCAAGATCGTCGAGGCCGAGGCCGCACACGGCACCGTGACGCGCCACTACCGCCAGCATCAGGCGGGCAAGCAGACCTCGACCAACTCGATCGCCTCGATCTACGCTTGGACCGGCGGCCTCAAGCACCGCGCCAAGCTGGACGAGAACACCGCGCTGATGGCCTTTGCCACCACGCTGGAGCGGACCGTCGTCCAGACCGTCGAGGATGGCTTCATGACCAAGGACCTCGCCCTGCTGGTGGGCCCGGATCAGAAGTGGCTGACCACCATGGGCTTCCTCGAGAAGGTCGACGAGAACCTGAACAAGGCGCTGCACGGCTGAGACCCGCGCGCTGTCCGGCCGGATTGAGGGCCGGACGTAAGGCAAAGCTGAACACGAAAGGCGGGCCAACGGGTCCGCCTTTTGCATGTCCAGCGCGATGCCGGCTTTCCACCGCACATCGCTATTGCGGCAGAAGCGATTGAGATAGCTTAATTTCCGGGCGCCGCCCGCGCGGCGACCACTGGCGCGCATGGTTTCGGTATACCGAGACGCCCGCGCCCCATAGCACGGAGGTCAACAACCCGGACAGCCCTGCCCAGATGAACCTCCGCCAACTCGAAGTCTTTCGCGCCGTGATCCAGGGCGGCTCCACCAAGAACGCGGCGGAGATGCTGCTGGTCTCGCAGCCCGCCGTGTCGAACATGGTGCGCCAGCTGTAGGACCAGCTGGGCATGGCGCTTTTCCTGCGCACCGGCGGGCGGCTGCGCCCCACGCGCGAGGCGAATATCCTCTATCAGGAGACCGCCGCGCTCTTTCACCAGTTCGAGGCGATCCAGGCCCTGGCCGACAACCTGCGCGACCAGAGCGCGGGCCAGATCGACTTCCTCGCCAGCCCCAGCCTCGGCCAGACCATCGTGGCGCAGGCGCTTGCTGGCTTTGCCTCGGACCTGCCGGGCATCACCGTGGCCTTCGACACGCTGGCGAACGAACAGATCACCGATTACCTGCTGGCGCAGCGGTCGGATTTCGGGCTGACGAACACCTTCCTCGACCACCCCGGCCTGACGCAGCGCGAGTTGCGCCGCCTGCCCGTCCACTGCATTCTGCCGCGCGGGCATCGGCTGGCCTCCCGCGATCATATCGCGCCCGCGGACCTTGCCGGGGAATACCTGATCTCCTATCCCCGCTCGCTGCCCATCGGGCTGATCGTGGATCAGGCTTTCCGTGAGGAAGGCGTCTACCAAAAGATCAGCATGGCGATCCGCTTCTGCGCCACCGCCTGTGCCATGGTCGAGGCGGGCACCGGCATCAGCTTCAGCGACACGCTCACCCTGCGCGGCGGCAGCTTCCCCAACGTGGTGGCCGTGCCCTTTGCCCGCGACGTGAGCACCTCCATCGTGCTGTCGCATCCCCGGCAGCGCCCCCTGTCGCGCAGCTGTCAGAGCTTCATCGACAAATACCTGATGCCCCGGATCGACGCCCTCGACCTGAGCTGACGGCATCGCTGCCCGTCGAGACGCACAAGAAACGATCAGCGGGATTATTCACGCAAAATCGGGGCCTTACGGCCCGGCAATGCACCCCGGCTCAATTCCTGTACGTCGTACAATTAAATCCTTTGCCTTTTCAATCGCTTACCACCTTCCGGCCCCACGCAGCGCACCGGCCGGAAAAGGGGGGATATAAGCCACGGTTATTCTGCTTCGCGTCCAAATAATTCGCAAACACCCCCGGCCTCGCGGCTTCTGGCGACAAGGCCCGCGCCCTTCCGGGTCCGCAAAACGAAAAACGCTTTCAACAGGAGGTCTTATGACCCTCATCGCCCGCAAACTCCGCTCGACGGCTCTTGCCGCCGCGACGCTCGTCACCGCCGCACTCCCCGCACAGGCGCAGGACCTGACCAAGGTCTCCTTCCTGCTCGACTGGATCCCCTCCGGCGAAATGGCCGCCTACTACGCCGGCAAGGCCAAGGGCTTCTTCGAGGAAGAAGGCCTCGACGTGTCGATCACCCGCGGCTACGGCTCGGCCGACACTGCCGCCAAGATCGCGGCCGGCGTGGGTGACTTCGGCCTCGCCGACATCTCGGCGCTCTTCACCGCGCGTGCCAACACCGATGCGCCGATCAAGGGCATCTCCTCGGTTTACACCCACTCGCCGCACTCGCTCTTCGTGCTGGAAAGCAGCGGGATCACCTCCTTCAAGGACCTCGAAGGCAAGTCGATCGCCGTTTCGGCCGGCAACAGCCACCGTCTCTACTTCCCCGCCGTGGCCGAGGCCGCCGGGATCGACGACAGCACGATCAACTGGGTGACCGCCGATGCCTCGGCCATGGCCGCGCTGCTGATCGCCAAGCGCGTCGATGCCGCGCCCTTCTACTCGATCCACGAATACTACCAGAACAAGGCCGCCAGCCAGCAGGGCGAGAAGATCAAGGTTCTGCCCTTCGTCGAGACCGGCTTTGCCATCTACGCCACCACGGTGATCGCCTCGGAAGAGACGCTGGAAACCAAGCCCGAGCTGGCCAAATCCTTCCTCAAAGGGCTGCAGAAGTCCTTCGAATGGGCGAACGAGCATCAGGAAGAAGCCTGTGAGCTGCACGTCGCGCAGGTGCCTGAAGTGGCGCTGGACGATTGCATGGGCTCGATCACCGCGATGATGGGCTTCGTCTTCAACGACAGCCAGGCAGAATTCGGCCTCGGCCACTTCGATCCCGAACGCCTCGCCTTCACCTACGAGCAGGTCGCCAAGGCGCAGGACCTCGACCCGGAAGCCGACCCGATGGCCGCCATCGACGAAAGCTTCCTCCCCTGATCCGTCCTCTTCGTCTCCCCGTTGGACGGCACTTCCCCCGGCGCAGCGCGCGCCGGGGGCCTTTAAGGAAAGACCGCGCATGACCGCCATCACCATCGACAAGGCCACCAAGGTCTTCTCCTCCCGCGACGGAGAGGAGGTCGTTGCGCTCTCCGATGTCTCCCTCGACATCGGCGAGAACGAATTCATCTCGCTCGTCGGCCCCTCCGGCTGCGGCAAGTCCACCCTGCTGCGCCTGATTGGCGGGCTGCTGCCCCTGAACGGCGGGCGCATCCTGATCGACGGGACCGAGGTGAAGGGCCCGCAGGTCAAGACGGGCTTCGTGTTCCAGAAGGCGACGCTGCTGGAATGGAAGACGATCCTCGAAAACGTCCTCTTCCCGCTCAAGATCATGGGCTCGCTCGACGCCAAGTCGAGGGACAAGGCGCGTGAGCTGCTGGCCCTGGCCGGGCTCGACGGCTTCGAGAACAAGTACCCGGGCGAACTGTCGGGCGGGATGCAGCAGCGGGCGGGCATCTGCCGCGCCCTGATGCATGATCCCGACATCCTGCTGATGGACGAACCCTTCGGCGCGCTCGACGCGCTGACCCGCGAGGACATGTCGATCGAACTGCTGCGCATCTGGCGCGAGCAGCCCAAGACCATCGTCTTCGTCACCCATTCGATTTCCGAGGCGGTGCTGCTCTCGGACCGGGTCGTCGTCATGTCGCCGCGCCCCGGCGAGGTGAAACAGATCCTCGACATCCCGCTACCGCGCCCGCGCAGCTTTGCCGTGCAGAAGGATGCGCGGTTCCAGGACAAGGTGGATGAAATCCGCCAGCTCATCACCGGTAAATGAGGGACAGGACATGAGCCACATCGCCACCCGCAAACCCTCGCCGCTGCGCCGCTTCTGGATGCGCAGCCAGGGCACGTTGCTGCCCGTGATCACCTTCCTCCTCGTGCTGCTGCTCTGGGAAATCTGCGTGAAGGTCTTCTCCATCCCCGAATTCCTGCTGCCCGCGCCCTCGGCGATCTGGGTCGCCACGGCCGAGCAGGCAGGCCTCGTCTGGGGCCACACGCTGGCCACGCTGCGCACGGTCGTCCTGGGCTATGGCCTGTCGATCCTGATCAGCCTGCCGCTGGCCTTCGCGCTGACCTCATCCCGGATCGTGGCCAACGCGGTCTATCCGCTGCTGATCCTGACCCAGTCGATCCCCAAGGTGGCGCTTGCGCCGATCCTCGTCATCGCCCTTGGAGCGAACGAGCTGCCGCGGATCATCATCACCTTCCTCGTGGCCTTCTTCCCGCTGGTCGTGGCGATCACCACCGGCCTGCTGTCGGTGCCCGGCGACCTGATCGAACTGGGCCGCTCCTACCGTGCCACGCGGCTGCAACAGATGGTGCAGATCCGCATGCCCTATGCGATCCCCTTCATCTTCTCGGGGCTCAAGACCGCCGTGGCGCTCGCCGTGGTGGGGGCCGTCGTGGGCGAATTCGTCACCTCGGACCGGGGGCTTGGCTACCTGATCCAGACCTCCACCGCATTCTTCCGCATGCCGCTTGCCTTCGGGGCGATGCTGGTGCTGTCCCTCATGGGGATCGTGCTGTTCCAGATCGTCGCCGTGGCCGAGAAACTGCTCTTCCCCTGGTCGTCGCAGCAACAGGCCGACTGACCATCCAATCAAGGAGGCCACAATGGCCGAGACCTACAAGATCCTTCGCGGCGGGCTGCTGCTGGACCCCGCTACCGGCACCCATGCGCCCCGCGATATCCTGCTGAAGGGCACCCGCATCGCCGAGATCGGCGCCCCCGGCATGGAGGCCCCCGAGGCCGCCGAGGTAGTGGATGCCAGCGATCACCTGCTGATGCCGGGCATGATCAACGCCCACAGCCACGGGCACGGCTCTCTCGGCAAGGGGATGGGCGACCGCTGGACGCTGGAGCACCTGCTCCACGCCGGGCCGTGGCTGAACTCGGGCCGCGATTTCGAGGACATGACCCTCTCGGCACAGCTGAACGCCGCCGAGATGCTGATGAAGGGCTGCACCGCCGCCTATGACCTCTACTTCGAATTCCCGGCCTCCACCATCGAGGGGCTGAACGCCGTGGCCGAGGGCTACGAATCCGTCGGCCTGCGCTCCGTCATCGCGCCAATGATGGCGGACCTGTCGCTCTACCAGGCGATCCCCGGCCTGCTGGCCGCCATGCCCGAGGAGCACCGCCCCCGCTTCGAGGCGATCCACCTTGCCCCGGCGGAACAGCTGCTGGCCATGTCCCGCGCGGCGCTGAGCAACTGGCGCTTCGACCGCGAGAAGACCCGCATCGCCCTGGCCCCCACGATCCCGCTGCATTGCACCGACACCTTCCTCACCGGCTGCCGCGACCTCTCCGAGGAATTCGGCGTGGGCCTGCACATGCACCTCTCCGAAAGCCGCACGCAGGTGGTGACGGGGCTGGAGCGGTACGGGATGACGCTGACGGCGCATCTCGACAAGCTGGGCCTGCTGTCGGACCGGTTCACCGCTGCCCATGGCGTCTGGCTGGATGACGAGGACATCGCGCGGCTGGCCGATCACGGCGCCTCTGTCGCGCATAACGCGGGCTCCAACCTGCGTTTGGGCAATGGCATCGCTCCGGCCCGCAAGATCCTGAAAGCAGGTCTTAATCTCGGGATCGGCACGGATGGGTCCACCTCCGCCGACGACCAGAACATGTTCATCGCGATGCGGATGGCCTCCTATGCCTCGCGGATCATGAGCCCCGACACGAACGACTGGCTGTCGACGCCCGAGGTCCTCCATGCCGCCACCGCGGGATCGGCCAAGGCGCTCGGCTTCGGGGATGAGATCGGCACGATCGCCGAGGGCAAGCAGGCGGATATCGTCTTCCTCGACCTCAACGCCGTGGGTCTGGTGCCGCTGAACAACGCCGCCAATCAGCTGGTCCATGCCGAGGACAGCACAGCCGTCCACCACGTCATGATCGGGGGCGAGATGGTGCTGAAGGATCGCAAGCTCACCCGGGTGAACTTCGCCGACCTGCGCCGCAAGGCCGAGGCTGCGAACGAACGCCTCATCGCCCGCAACGCCGATCTGCGCGATTTCTCCATCGGGCTGGAGCAATACGTCTCGCAGTTCTGCGTCGGCATCGCCTGCTGCCCCTACCACGAGCACCGCTTCGCCGGGCACGCCCACGACGGGTCTTGCCGGCACTGAGGCCGGACGGGTCCTGCCGGCACCGCGTCGGCAGGGGCCCCAGCCCCAAGCGCACCAGACCAAGAGGTCGGACATGAGAAACATCCGCGTTGCCGCGGCACAGCTGGGCCCCATCCAGCTGGAGGAAAGCCGCGTCCGTGTCATCGAGAGGATGCTGGACCTCGTGGCACAGGCCCGGGCCGCGGGCGCGGGGCTGATCGTCTTTCCCGAACTGGCGCTGACCACCTTCTTCCCCCGCTGGTATCGCGAGGACGTGGCCGATTTCGACCGGTTCTACGAGACGCAGATGCCCGGCCCCGACACCGCCCGGCTCTTCACTACGGCGCGGGAGGCGGGCATGGGGCTCTACCTAGGTTATGCCGAACTGACGCCGGAGGGCGCACGCTACAACAGCAGCGTCCTCGTGGCGCCCGACGGGACGGTGGCGGGCAAGTACCGCAAGGTGCATCTGCCCGGCCATGCGGATTATGACGAGACCCGCGATTTCCAGCATCTGGAGAAACGCTATTTCACCCCGGGCGACCTCGGCTTCGGGGTCTGGCAGATGCTGGGCGGGCGTCTCGGCATGGCGATCTGCAATGACCGCCGCTGGCCCGAAACCTACCGCGTCATGGGGCTGAAAGGGGTCGAGATGATCCTCGTCGGCTACAACACCCCGTCCCAGAATGGCCTGCGCCCCGCCGAGGGGCCCGAGCAGCGGCGGTTCCACAACCGGCTTTCCGTGCAGGCCGGGGCCTACCAGAATTCCACATGGGTCGTTGCCGTCGCCAAGGCGGGCCGCGAGGACGGGCACCACATGATCGGCGGCACGCTGATCGTGAACCCCAACGGGGAAATCGTCGCCGAAGCCCGGACCGAGGAGGACGAGCTGGTCGTCCATGACTGCGATCTCGACGCCACGGCCTTTGGCAAGCAGACGATCTTCAACTTCGCCCGGCACCGGCGGATCGAGCATTACGGCCTGATCGCGACCCAGACCGGCGTGGAGGATCCGCCGGGCTCCTCCTCGTCATGAGAGGACCGGCCGCGCGCGCGGCGCGGACGGCCCCCATGCCTCACTCTCCGGTGAGATAGGCGTTGGTGTAGAAGGTGTCGTAATCCGGCGCCTGCGCCAGCGGCTGACCGGCGTCATCCCGCAGCACGCCATGGTCGAAGAGGAAGGCGCCAAGCGCCCGCATCTTCGCAGGGTCCATCAGGCCGACGGTGCCATCCTCGCCGCGCAGGAAATGCCCCGCCACCAGTTCGGCCATCGAGGCGCGGATCAGCTCCGGGTTGGACAGCATCCCCTCGGTCGCGTCGATCAGGATCTGCGCGGCCTCCTCGGGGTGATCCGCCGCGAAGGCATAGCCGCGCCGGGTCGCCTCCATGAAGGCCGTCGCTTCCGCCTCGTGGGAGGCCAGCCAGGCACCCTGCCCGCCGATCAGCGTCGTGTGCTGATCCGGCACGCCGTAGTCGGCATAGGTGAAGGCCTTCTGCGGGCGGTCCAGCAGGACCGAGTTCACGCCCTCCCAGGTGCTGACCTCCAGCGTGAAATCCACCCGCCCGTTGGCAAGCGCCTCGTAAGCCGAGGTGCCAAGCGTCACCGTCTCGAACGTGCCCTCGCCACCTGCGGCGCGGATCATGGAGGAGATCAGCGCCCCCTCCCAGTTGGTGCCGAAGCCCGCATAGATCTTGCCATCGAGGTCGGCGGGCGTCTGGATATCCTCGCGCCGCCCGTCGAAGACCAGCCGCCCGGTCTCATGCTGGACCACGGCATAGGTCGCCTTCAGGTCTGCGCCCGCAGTGCCCTGCGTGAAGAGGCTGAGGCTGGAGAGGATACCGAACTGCGCCACGCCATTGGCGATCAGCGTGCCGGCGGAGGTATCGGTATAAGGCAGGATCTCCACGTCGAGGCCAGCCTCGTCATAGAAGCCCTCGGCCGCGGCCACGTAGAGGCCGACGTGGTTGGTGTTGGGCGTCCAGTCGAGCGCGACGCGCAGCTCGGTCTGGGCCATCAGCGGCGCGGCCAGCAGGCTCGCCGCAAGGGTGGTCAGGGTCAGGCGGATCATTCTCTCTCTCCTTCAAGGAGTGTTCGGAGGATGCGTGTTTCCAGCGCCAGCGCCTCCTCGCCGGGGCCGGTCTCCATCCGGGGCCGCGGCTGGGGGACGTCAAAGACCTCCACCACGCGGGCCGGACGGGGGGACAGAAGATAGATGCGGTCAGAGAGCGCCACCGCCTCGCGCACGTCATGGGTGACGAGCAGCGTGGTCACGCGGGTCTCCTGCAGGCGGGCCTCCAGCCAGCGCTGCATCCGCGTGCGGGTCAGCGCGTCCAGCGCACCGAAGGGTTCGTCGAGCAGCAGCAGCGGCCGGTCCTGCACCAGCGTCCGGGCGAGCGCCGCGCGCTGCCGCATCCCGCCGGAGAGCTGATGCGGCCAGTGGCGCTCGAACCCGTCCAGCCCGAAGCGCGGCAGCAGCGGGCGCACTCGGTCCCGCGCGGCGCGGCGCGGCAGGCCCTGCACCTCCAGCCCGAGGGCGATATTGTCGATCACCCGCCGCCACGGCATCAGCGCGTCGCGCTGCGGCATGAAGGCAAAGAGATCACGCCCCTGCACCGGCTGACCGTTGTGGGTGATCTGCCCGCCCTCCGCCGCGAGACTGCCAAGCAGCAGTTCGAACAGCGTCGACTTGCCCGCGCCCGAGGGCCCGAGGATCGAGATGAATTCGCCCTCCCGCGCCTCCAGCGTCACACCGTCCAGCACATGGGTTGCGCCACGGGTCAGGCGCAGGTCGTCCAGCCGCAGGGTCATGCGCGCCTCCACGGCTGGGCGAAATGCTGCGCCATTACCGCAAGCGCAAAGAGTGCCAGCGTCAGGGCCGAGCTGACGAAGACCGCCGCCAGCACGAGGTCGGGGCGGAAGTTGTTCTTGGCGTTCAGGATGAAGATCCCCAAGCCCCGCGCCGCGCCCGCGTATTCCGCAAAGATCGCCGCCACCACGGCATAGGTGATCGAGATCCGCAGCCCCGCGAAGAAGAAGGGCAGCGCCGAGGGCAGCCGCGCGCGCCAGAACAGCTGACCGCGTCCTGCGCCCATGCTGCGCAACAGCCGGGTGATGTCGCGGTCTGTCGCCTCAAAGCCGTCCACCAGTGCCACCAGCATCGGGAAGAAGGTCACCAGCGCCACCAGCAGGATTTTCGGCAACAGGCCGAAGCCGAACCAGAGCACCACCAGCGGGGCGATGGCCACCAGCGGCAGGGTCTGGCTGATCACGAAGACCGGGAACAGCGCCCGGCGCAGCAGCGGGACGAAGTCGATCGCCACCGAGAGGACGAAGGCACAGGCCAGCGAGACCGCGAAGCCCGAGAGCGTCGCGGTGAGCGTGGCAAGCGCGTTCTCTGCCAGAACGGCACGGGCCTGCCAGCCCTGCGCCGCCACCCGCGAGGGGGCGGGCAGCGCCGTGGCCGAGATGCCCGAGAGGTCGACATAGACCTCCCAGCCCAGCAGGATCAGGACGACCGAGACGAGCGCAGGCGCAGCCCGTCGCAGCCCGCGCGCCGCCGCGCGGGTCACATTCGCGATGTCCATCGGATCAGGCGGCGGCTTTGCACGTGCTGGGGGAATTCGCCGAAACGGTCAGGTCCATGGTCACATGGCCCTCCGGCGCGCCGAAGCGGCAGAAGCCTTCGCGCAGCGTGGCAAAGACCGGCCCCGCGTCCCCGGTGATCCTTGTGCAGAAGTTCTTGGACCGGTCGAAGGTGCCGCTGCCCTTCAGGAAGTCGATGCAGCCATAGATCTCGTCCATGTGCTGCCCCTCACCCATGACGTAGAGCGAGAATTGCGCCGCCGCTTCCTCGCCGGTCTGCGCTGCATCCCGAACGGCCGCGCGGGCCTCCTCGATGCGTTGCGCAACGGGCGTGTCCGGGTTGGCAAGCGCCCCGGTCGCGCACATCGGATCGTCCGGTTCTCCGGGGCATCCGCGCGACAGCGTCACCCGCAGGACGACGTGATGCCGGGTGGCCGCCGCCGCGACATAGAAATCGCGCAGCGCCGGGAACACCACCTCGGGTGCGCCGACGATCAGGGTCGAGATGTCGTCGGTCTCGATCCTCAGCTTCTCGCGATAGGGGTCGAACGCGGTGAGCGCGTCCATGATGACCGGGACGAAGTCGCCGGTCATGGGGTACAATGAGACTTGGGCGCCAATAAACATGGGTCCTCCTTGCTCCGCTGGCATGATCCAGATCAGCTTTGAGGGTCCGTGGGCTTGCCACCCGCATCTCAGCCCCGGCAGTACGGGACACCCCTGTGGATGCGCCATTTCAGATCACAGGGTTCGGGGCTTTGCAAGAGGGTGTCGTGGAGGAAATGGGAGGAGCGCTGGTGCCACCACATACGGGAGCGACTGGCGTGCTTCAGCCCGCGAGACCGGACGCGACCGAAACGCACATCCTTCGCGGCGCAGGGAGTGAGCGGCACTGGAATTCCGCACATTACAAAGCGAACACATGTCGCGCCCACGCGCGCCCTCTCCTATTTACAAAGAAGCGTTAAATACCTCAATATTAGCGCTCTTAATAGCTAAGCGCCCACGACACAGGCCGAGCAATCAAACACACACCCAACACACTCTTCGGCGAATATTGTCGACCAAAGCAAACATATTCAGCATGGACCCGACAGCCGATTTCGCACATAGTCATCACCAGACCCCTCTCAGAGCGACAGGAATGGACAGCGCACATGGCCAGCAAATCGCGCACAACACGCCCCGGGCAGCGGGACCATCCCGCGCAGGCGCGGCTGGCCGCCATCGTTGCGCGGCTCGAAAGCGAGGGCTCGGTCAGCCTCAGGTGGATCGCCCAGACCTTCGGGGTGTCCGATATGACCGTGCGCCGGGATCTCATCGGGCTGGAACAGGAGGGCGTGCTCAAGCGGGTCCATGGTGGGGCTGTGCCCGTCCCGGCCAAACCTGCCGAAGGTGCCGCACCGGCGACGGATCCTGCCACCGAAATGGCCCGCGCGGCGGCGACAGAACTGGCCAGTGCCCGCAGCGTCGCCCTCGACGGAAGCCTGCTGGCGCGTCGGGCCGCCTTGCTCGCCGCCGGCACAAGGGCCCGTTTTTTCACGTCTTCCCTGCGCACGGCCGATGCACTTGCCCGCGCCGGGGCCGAGGTCTACCTCCCCGGTGGGCGCATCGACGGGCAGAGCGCCTCTGTCTCCGGCCCGGCCGCGGCATCCCAGTTCGCGGACCTGCATCTGGATGTCGCCCTGCTCGAAATTGCGGGCCTCACGGCCGAGGGCGCATTTGACGCCAGCTTTGAGGACTGCGCCCTTAAGCAGCTTTATCTCTCCCGGGCGCGGCGGCGTATCCTCCTTTGCCCGGCCGATGCGCTCGACCAGACCTCGCTGATCCGGCTTTGCCCCCTGTCCGAGATCCACGTCCTCATCACCGATGCCGCGCCTGCCGATCCGCTGGTCCGCGCACTGAAGGCCGCAGGTATCGTACTTCGCATCGCCAGAACCACCTAAATCATACATTCGCACAATGTGTGCTTTAGATCGGATCGCAAACCACCTTCAAACCGCCGAAAGACGCCCGATCGCGCCCGACACCCGCACGGATTGCGGATCTGCGACCGTGACGGTAGCGTTTGCCAAATCCGTGGGGCCGGCCGCCTCCGGCCCGCCACAGGAGTACCCCATGCCCGCCGCCCTGCCCGTTCCGCCGCTCCGCGCGGCCACCGCGATTGCCCTGCTTGCCCTGAGCGCCTCCCCGGCCGTCGCGCAGGAGATCGACGAGGCGCGCTGCGCCGCGAACAAGGCCGCGGGCACGATCACCTTCCTGACCTCCTTCGGCTACGCCGCCTCGCCCGGGATCCTCGACGTGGTGGCCGCGCGGGAGCTTGGCTATTTCGAGGCGCTCTGCCTCGACGTGGAGATGCAGCCGGGCAGCACGAACACGCAGCTCGTCTCGGCCGGGCGGGCGCAGATCGCCGGGATCGGCGGCGCCTCCGACACGCTGGTGGCACGCGACAACGGCGCCGAGATCATCGGGATCGCGACCTACGGCAACGTGGGCGCCATCGAGATCATCACCATGGCCGACAGCGGGATCGAGACGCTGGCGGATTTCACCGGCAAGATCGTCGGCTACAAGGGCGCCGTCGCGCCGCAGTTCTCGGCCATGTTCCTTGATAACGGTGTCGAACCCACGGGGATCGAATGGGTGTCGGTCGGCTATGATCCCTCGATCCTGCCGGGCGGCCAGGTGCAGGGGCTGGGCGCCTACAAGTCGAACGAGCCGCGGGTTCTGGAGGAACAGGGCCACACGATCCGGGAATGGGACCCGGACGCCTTCGGCATCCACACGACCTTCAACACGCAGGTCGCCAATGCGCAGTTCGCGGCGGATCACCCGACGGCGGTGGAGGATTTCCTGCGCGCCTCCTTCCATGCGCTCGACTGGATCGAGGCGGAGGATGCCAACCTCGACACCGCGCTCGACTGGGCGGCGGCGCTGTCGCCCGCAGGCTATGACATCCCCCGCAGCAAGCGCCGCTTCCGCAAGGAAATGGCGCTGATCACCGAAAGCCAGCCCGAGGGCACCGGGATCGGCTGGCAGAGCGTTGCGCAATGGACGCCCGAGGCGGAGATGCTGCAGCGTTTCGGCCTCGTGACGGAGACGCCGGACATCGCCTCTGCCATGACGCCCGCCTTCGTCGATGCGATCCGAGGCGACGATGGCGCGCTGATCTGGCCCTGAGGGGTTAGGATCGGGATCGGGATCGGTTCGGGGCCGGACCTTTCCGCGCCGCCCCATCGGCGGCCCGGAGCCTTCCCCGGTCTGGACATCCCCGGCATCTTGCGAAATGTGCTGCCATGGCTGTGCGCACCAACCCAGAGGCCCCCGCGATGTCCACCGACCGTATCCTGCTGCAAGACCTGTCCAAGGTCTTCACGCGCGATGGTCGGCAGGTGCAGGCCCTCACGGGCGTGAACGCCGCGTTCCAGCGTGGCGAGTTCATCACCCTCTTCGGCCCCTCCGGCTGCGGCAAGACCTCTCTCCTGCGGATCATCGCGGGACTGGAGGCGCAGAGCAGCGGGGAGGTCAGCCTCTTCGGTCAATCCCCCGCCACGGCCTCGCAGCTCAAGAACATCGCCTGGGTGCCGCAGAGCCCGGCGTTGCTGCCCTGGCTGAGCCTGCGCAACAACGTGCTGCTATCGGAACGGCTGAACCGCCGGGCGGACCGGCGCCCCGGCAGCCACCGGCAGCCGGAGGACGCCGACGCCGTGCTACGCGACCTTGGCCTCGCGGACTTTGCCGGGGCGCGGCCTGCGCAGCTGTCGGGCGGGATGCGCCAGCGGGCCGCCATGGCGCGTGCCTTCGTGCAGGGCGCGGAGCTGATGCTGATGGACGAGCCTTTCTCGGCCCTAGACGAGCTGACCCGCGATGCGGTGCGGATGCGCCTGCTGCAGGTCTGGGAAAAACACCGCAAGACCGTGATCTTCGTGACCCACTCTGCCGCCGAGGCGGTCATGCTGTCGGACCGGGTGCTGGTGATGACGCCGCGCCCGGGGCGCGTGCATCGCGAGGTACAGATCGACCTGCCCCGCCCGCGCACGCAAGAGGTGCTGGAAAGCCCCGCCTTCGACGCCAAGCTGCGCGAGGTGCGCCAAGTGCTCCGCTCGGGCTGGGAGGGCGAGGAATGAAGCGTCCCGGTCTCGTCCTGCAATGGCTGGCGCCGCTGGCGGTCTTCGCGCTGCTCTACCTCGGCTGGCAGGCGATCGCCTTCAACTACCGCTCGATCCTGCCGCCCTTCGGCGATGTGACCGGCGATTTCCTGTCCCGCCCCGGGTTCTACGGCACCAACCTGCTGGCCACGCTCCATGCGGCCCTGACGGGCTTTGCCATCGGCAGCGCGGTGGCGATCCTGCTTGCGGTTCTGGCGGTCTACTTCGCCTCCCTGCGCGCGGCCATCCTGCCGGTGGCCCTGCTGCTGAACGTCACGCCGATCGTGGCGATCTCGCCCGCGCTGATCGTGGCCTTCGGCTTCAACGCCGTGCCCCATATCATCGTGGCCGCCCTCGCCGCCTTTTTCCCCATGCTGATCAACGCCATGTCCGGCCTGCGCCAGGTGGACCGCGAGGCGCTCGACGTGTTCCACGCCATGTCGGCCAGCCCGGTGGAGGTCTTCCTCCACCTGCGGCTGCCCGGCGCGCTGCCACAGGTCTTTGCCGGGGCCAAGCTGGGCATCACCGCGGCCATGGTCGGGGCCATCGTCTCGGAATTCACCGGCACATCGCGCGGGATCGGGGCGGCGATCGTGATGGCGACGACCTATCTGAACCTGTCGCAGATGTGGGTCGCGATCTTCGTCTCGGCGCTGACCACGCTGGCGCTTGTCGGGCTGGTGGTCCTGCTGGAAAAGCTGATCGTCCGCTGGTGAGTGGGTGCGCCCGCGCAGGGCAGCCCCTGCGGGCACGCGGCCCACTTCGCCATTGTCTTTCCGGCCACAGACCCTATTTTCGAACCGTCTTCGGGGCGGGGTGAAACTCCCCACCGGCGGTAGGCATGGCCCGCCCATGCAAGTCCGCGAGCGCCCGCCGTTGCGGGGTCAGCAGATCCGGTCAGATGCCGGAACCGACGGTCACAGTCCGGATGCAAGAAGACGCGGGATCAGGGCTTTGCCCTGCCCGTGGCTCTGGAGCGCGCTTGTAGCACGGATATGTGCGAAACGGACAAGGGAGCGTGCCGACATGACCTGCAATTATTCCTTCGGCGGAGGGGCCTGATGTACACCGGCATCGTACAGGCCACCGCGCCGATCACCGGGCTGACCCGCACGGGCGCCCATACCACCTTCGAGATCGACTTCCCCGCCGGGCTGACCGACGAGCTGAAGATCGGCGGCTCGGTCGCGGTGGAGGGCGTCTGCCTGTCGGCCACCTCGATCAGCGGCAGCAAGGTGACCTTCGACGCCATGCTCGCCACGCTGGAGCGCACCAACCTCGGCGCGCTGGAAGAAGGCGGCATGGTCAACCTCGAACGCTCTGCCAAGATGACGGACGAGAACGGCGGCCACGTGGTGGCGGGCCATGTCTCCTGCGCGGCGGAAGTGGTGGAGATGGTAACCGAAGAGCCCCGCGCCCATATCTCCTTCCGCGTGCCGCCGGAGTGGGCCAAGTACATCTTCGTGCGCGGGTTCCTTGCGGTGAACGGCTGCTCGCTGACCGTGGCGGAACAGGAAGGCGACGTCTTCACCATCTACCTGATCCCCGAGACCCTGCGCCAGACGACCTTCCCGCGCTACCAGCCCGGCGACCGGGTGAACATCGAGGTCGATCACCAGACCATGGTGACCGTCGACGTGATGGAGCGCACGCTGGAACGCCTGCTGCCGCGCTATCTGGCGGGCGCGGCCGAGTAGGCCCGTCTTTCGCCCCGGCTGTCGCATTCCGGCCGCCGGGTGTCCGGCCGCGCCGTGGACTCACTGCCGGTTTTTCGGTAGAGCCCCACAAGTTCGACAGACGGTCGGCATCCGCAGGCAGATCCGCCGCGCAGGATGCCGCAGGGCGCGGCCCCGGCCCCGCCCGCCGTTCAGACCGAAAGGAGCTTCACCATGGACGCGCGCCTGATTGCGTTCCTGATCCTGCTGCCCTTCACGCTGGCTTTCCTCTACGCGGCGATCCACGAATACCTGCGCTTCAAGTCGCAGGGCAGCGCCACCTACGGGCTGGCCTACAACGAAGAGACCGGCACGACCCATGTCACCGGCATCTCGGAGGAGGAAGAGGCCTTCGACCCCGAGGATTTCGATCCCTCCGACTACAACGATCCCGACCTGCGGACCGCGCCCGAGGACGCCAAGGGCTGAGCCCTTCGCGGACGCGCCCCGGACAGTCCCCGGCGGACCTCAGCCCCCCAAACGCGAAACCGCCCGGCCTTGCGATCGGGCGGTTCCGTTTTCAGCCGTCCGCAGACGTCGGGCGATCAGCCCTCGCGGTAGTAGTAGCTGTAGCCGTTCAGCGCGGGCGCACCGCCGAGGTGGGCGTAGAGCACCTTGGAGCCTTCGGGGAAGAAGCCCTTCTTGGTCAGGTCGATCAGGCCCTGCATGGATTTGCCCTCATAGACCGGGTCCGTCATCATGGCCTCGGTCCGGGCGGCCAGACGGATCGCCTCGTTGGTCTCTTCCGAGGGCACGCCGTAGGCGGGGTATGCGTAGTCTTCGTTGATGACGATCTCGTCGTCGCGGATCTCGCGGCCCAGTTCCACCAGCTTGGCGGTGTCATCGACGATCTGGCGCACCTGAGCGCGGGTCTGCTCCACGGTGCCCGAGGCGTCGATGCCGATCACGCGGTCGGCGCGGTCCTGCGCGGCAAAGCCCACGATCATGCCCGCCTGGGTCGAGCCGGTGACGACGCAGACGACGATATAATCGAACTTGAAGCCCAGTTCCTTCTCCTGCTCGGCCACTTCCTCGGCAAAGCCGATGTAGCCGAGGCCGCCGTATTTGTGCACCGAGGCACCGGCCGGGATCGCGTAGGGCTTGCCGCCCGCGTCTTCGACCGACTTGATCGCGTTTTCCCAGCTCTCGCGGATGCCGATGTCGAAGCCGTCCTCGACGAGACGGCTGTCCGCGCCCATCAGGCGGGTCATCAGGATGTTGCCGACGCGGTCATAGACGGCGTCGTAATGCGGCACCCACTTCTCCTGGATCACGACGCATTTCATGCCGATCTTGGCCGCGGTGGCGGCGACCATGCGAGTGTGGTTCGACTGCACGCCGCCGATGGAAACCAGCGTGTCCGCGCCCGAGGCGATCGCGTCGGGGACGATGTATTCCAGCTTGCGCAGCTTGTTGCCGCCCATGGCGAGGCCCGAGTTGCAGTCATCGCGCTTGGCATAGATTTCGACCTTGCCGCCGAGGGCTTCGGTCAGGCGCGGCAGATGCTCGATCGGCGTCTTGCCATAGGTCAGCGGGTAGCGTTCGAATTTGTCGAGGAGAGACATGGGAGAGGTCCTTCTGTTGGATTGGGCAAGAGACTAGCGCATCCGATATGAAAGGTGCTCTCGAACTTGACCGCGATTTTTCGGTCTAGATCTCCCGATTTCGCCGTGGGATACCGCTTTGGTGAAATATTACCGAGAAAAGTGGAAGAGCCTTCCATGAGTGAAATCGACAGAATCGACCGGGCCATTCTCCGCGCCCTTCAGAAGGATGGCCGCCTCACCAATGCCGAAATCGCGCGGATGGTGAACGTCAGCCCGGCCACCTGTCACAGGCGCACGCAACGGCTCTTTGACGAGGGGCATATCACCACGCTGCGCGCCCATATCGCGCCCGAGGCGGTGGGACTGGGCGCGCTCGTCATGGTGGGCGTCGTGCTGGACCGCTCCACCCCCGAAAGCTTCGCCGCCTTCGAAGGCGCGGTCCTTGGCATGAAGGAGGTGCTGGATTGCAACCTCGTCGCCGGGGACTTCGACTACCTGCTGAAGATCCGGGTCCGCGACATGACGGATTTCAACGCCTTCCATGGCACGACGCTGATCGCCCTGCCCGGCGTGCGCCAGACCCGCACCTTCTTCGTCATGAAGGAGGTGAAGGAGAACGCGCCGCTGCCCTTCTAGGCCGCCCGGCTCGCGGCCCGCGACAGCCACAGCCGCCGTACGAAGGCCAGCAGGAACATCGCCGTCAGGATCAGCACGATGGTGGGCGCCGGCGCGCTGTCGAGGAAGAAGCTGAGGTAGGTGCCCCCGATCATCCCCGTGGCACAGACCAGCACCGCCACCCAGAGCATCGTCCCGAACCGGCGCACCAGCAGGAAGGCCACCGCCCCCGGCGCGATCAGCAGCGCCACGGCAAGGATCAGCCCCGTGGCCGAAAGCGTGGCGACGATGGTCATGGAGAGCAGCGTCAGCAGCCCGTAGTGCAGCCAGCCCACCGCCAGCCCCGAGGCCCGCGCCTGCGCCGGGTCGAAGGCGTGGAGGACAAAGTCCTTCCATTTCGCCCCCAGCACCACCAGCACGATCAGCGCGATACTGCCCGCGGTCCAGAGGTCCTCGGGCCCGACGCCCAGCATGTTGCCATAGAGGATATGGTCGAGGTGCACATTGGTGTGGATCGAGGTGTAGAGCACGATCCCCAGCCCGAACATGCCCGAGAAGACCACGCCCATCACCGTGTCCTGCCGCACCCGGCTGTTGGAGGCGAGGAACCCGGTGGAGAGCGCCGTCACCATCCCCGCCGCGAAGGCCCCCAGCAGCAGCGGCAGCCCGAGGATATAGGCCAGCACCACCCCCGGCAGGATCGCGTGGGAAATCGCGTCGCCCATCAGGGCCCAGCCCTTGAGCACGAGGAAGCAGGACAGAAGCGCCGTGGGCACCGCCACGATCAGGCAGATCAGGAAGGCCGTCTGCATGAAGCCGAACTGGAACGGCATCAGGAGGGTCTCGCTCATGCCTCCTCCTCCAGCGCGGCGCGGGCGCGGGCCCGTGCGGCGCGGTAGCCGTGTTTGGGCGCAAAGGTGAAGGCCGTCAGGAAGATCAGCGTCTGCAGCACCACGATCACGCCCCCCGTCGCCCCGTCGAGGAAGTAGGAGATGTAGGCGCCCAGGAAGCTGGTCAGCGCGCCGATGGCCACGGCGGTCACGATCAGCCGCGGGAAGCGGTCGCAGAGCAGATAGGCGGTGGCCCCCGGTGTCACCACCATGGCGATGACGAGGAAGGCCCCCACCGTCTGCATCGCCGCCACGACACAGGCCGAGAGCAGCACGAAGAACACCGCCTTCAGCAGCCCCGGCCTGAGCCCGATGGAGCGCGCGTGGCTTTCATCGAAGAAGACGACCATGAGGTCCTTCCACTTCGCCAGCAGCACCGCCAGCGAGACGAAGCCGATGATCGCCAGTTGCAGCGTGTCGCCCGGCGTGATGGCGAGGATATTGCCCATGGTGATCGTATCGAGCGAGATCGCCATCGGGTTCAGCGAGACCATGAAGAGCCCGAGGCCGAAGAACGCCGTGAAGATCAGCCCGATGACCACGTCCACCTTCAGCCCGGACCGGTCCGAGAGGAAGAGCATCGCCGCCGCCGCCAGCCCGCCCGACAGGAAGGCGCCAAGCGCGAAGGGCAGACCCAGCATATAGGCCCCGGCCACGCCGGGCACCACGGCATGGGACAGCGCGTCGCCGATCAGCGACCAGCCCTTCAGCATCAGGTAGGCCGAGAGGAAGGCACAGACCCCGCCCACGAGGGCGGACACCCACATGGCGTTCGTCATGTAGCCGTAGGTGAAGGGCTCCAGCAGCAGGCTCATCGCCGCGTCCCCGGTTCGCGGTACTGCACGAAGGGGCGTTCGTCGTCGGTCAGGATCGAAACCTCGCGCCCGTCGTCATCCTCGTGCAGCGCGCTGCCGCCGAGGGTGAACTGGCGCAGCACGCCGCCGAAGGCCTTCTCGAGGTTGGCACGGGTGAAGATCTCCTCTGTCGGGCCATGGGCCAACACGGTGCCCTTGACCAGGACGGTGCGGTCGCAGAACTCAGGCACGGTGCCGAGGTTGTGGGTCGAGACCAGCATCACGCGGCCCTCGTCGCGCAGCTCCCGCAGCAGGGCGATGATCTGCTCCTCGGTCTTCACGTCGACGCCGGTGAAGGGTTCGTCCAGCAGGATCACCTGCCCGTCCTGCGCAAGCGCCCGGGCCAGGAAGACGCGCTTCTTCTGCCCGCCCGACAGCTCGCCGATCTGCCGGTGCCGGAAGTCCAGCATGTTCACCCGCGAAAGCGCAGCCTCCACCGCCGCGTGATCCGCCTTCGACGGCCGCCGGAAGAAGCCCATGTGGCCATAGCGGCCCATCATCACCACGTCCTCCACCAGCACCGGGAAGGTCCAATCGACCTCCTCTGACTGGGGCACATAGGCGACGAGGTTCTGTTTCAGCGCCTGCGCCACGGGCAGGCCCAGCAGGGTGATCTCTCCACCCGCCACCTGAACAAAGCCCATGATCGCCTTGAAAAGCGTGGATTTTCCCGCGCCGTTCACGCCGACCAGAGCAGTCACCGTCCCGCGCGGGATCTGGAAACTGGCGTGGCGCAGCGCGGTATGGCCGTTGCGGTAGGTCACGGTGACATCGCGAGCGGTGATGCCGCTGCCGGGCCCCGCATCGCCCGTGTCACGGGTCTGGCTGCTCGTCTGTGTCATCGTCCACTCTCTCCTGTCCCGGGCCGCCGTCGTGCGGATGGCGCGGGCTCACTTTGTCCCGGCGTGCAACCCGTCCACCACGGTCTGCGCCGTCACCCGCAGCAGGTCGAGGTAGCTGGGCACCGGGCCGCCCTCCGCCGACAGGCTGTCGACGTAGAGGACGCCGCCATAGGCCGCCCCGGTCTCGCGGGCGACCTGCTCTGCCGGGGCAGTGTTCACCGTGCTCTCGCAGAAGACGACGGGGATGGTGTTCTCCTTCACCCCGTCGATCACCTTGCGGACCTGTTGCGGCGTGCCCATCTGGTCGGCGTTCATCGGCCAGAGGTAGAGCTCCTGCATCCCGAAATCCCGCGCGAGGTAGCTGAAGGCGCCTTCGCAGGTCACCAGCCAGCGCTGCGCCTCGGGGATCTCGGCGACCTGCGCCCGGAGCGGCTCCAGCGTGGCGCGTAGCTCGTCCTTGTAGGCCTGCGCGTTGGCAGCATAGGTCGCGGCGTTTTCCGGGTCCTGCGCGGCAAGGGCCGCCTCGATGTTGTCGATGTAGATCAGGGCATTCTCCAGCCCCATCCAGGCGTGCGGGTTGGGCTTGCCCTCGTAGGCGCCCGCCGCGATCGGGATCGGGTCGATGCCCTCGGTCAGCGTCGCGGAGGGCACATCCTTCAGATGCCGCAGAAACTGCTCGAACCAAAGCTCAAGGTTCATGCCGTTCCAGAGGATCAGGTCGGCCCCCTGCGCCCGCACGATGTCGCGCGGCGTCGGCTGGTAGCCGTGGATCTCGGCCCCCGGCTTGGTGATCGAGACGACTTCGGCCGCGTCGCCCGCCACATGGCTGGCCATGTCGGCCAGCACGGTGAAGGTGGTCACGACCTTCATCTTCTCGGCCGCGACAGCACCCTGCGCGAGGATCAGCGCCAAGGCCGTTCCGCCGATGGCCGATGTCAGAAAGGTCTTCATCACCGCATACTCCCAGTCCGGTTGCCCCGTTTAGATGCGAACCATTCTCAGGAGTCAAAGAAAATGAGAACCATTCTCATTTTTCCGACGCACGAAGCCGTGAGCGCCCGGCTCCCGGGCGCTTTGCCTGTTGGTCAGCGGCTTTCGGGCGGCAGGAAGTCTTTCCAGTGGTCCTGAAGCTCGGGCATCTCGGCGAAGGTCTTCCGCCGGTCGGCGGCCAGCCCGATGATCTCGGAGGCGGCCTGCCCCTTGCCGTCGAGGTAGGCCCGTAGCGCCGCGAGGCTCTCCTCGATCACGCCGAAACCGCGCAGCATCACCGCCGAGGCCATGCCAACGGCCGAGGCCCCGGCCAGCATCGCGCGCGCCACGTCGAGGCCCCCGGTCACCCCGTTGATCCCGATCAGCGCCCTCTCCGGCCCCAAGGCCGCCCGGCAGAGCGTCAGCCAGTGGCAGGTCAGCGGCAGGTTCCAGAACCCGCCGTAGCCGCCCGAGGTGCCGATCAGCGGCGCCTGCGTGTCGAGGTCGGGCAGCATCCCCAGCAGACGACCCGCGACGATGACGCTCTCCGCCCCCGCCTCATGGGCCGCAACCGCGAGATCCGGCACGTCCGAGGATTGGCCCGTCAGCTTGATCCAGACCGGGATGTCCACCGCCTCGCAGACCGCGCGGGCCAGCAGGCCGACCCGGTCGGCAGCGGTTTCGGTCGAGACGGCCCCGGCGGCGGCCTCGCGGGCATAGGGCGTGCCGATGTTGAACTCCAGCGCCCGGAAGCCAGCCTGCTCCACCGCCTGCGCCATCTCGACGGCGCGGGCGATGTCGGCGTTGATCAGGCTGGGCACCAGCAGGCAGTCGGCCTCGTGCGCCAGCCGGTCCGCCGCGCGGCACTGGTCGAGCCAGGCCTCGAACCCCAGCGGGTGCAGGCCTGAGCGCGAGAGGATCATCGTGGCGGGATCGGCCTCGGGGCCCCAGTCCACGGCCTCCCAGCGGTCGTTGAGGGCCACGTATTCCGCCGCCCGCAGCTGCGCCTTGGCCGCCGCGCTTTCGTTGGTGGATTTCACCACCACCGCCCCGGCCCCGGCCCGGATCGCGGCAGCAAGGCCGCCCTCCGCGATCAGGTGTTCCGCGGGCGCGGCAATGACGGGGTTCTTGAGCCGCAGACGGCCCAGTTGCACCGAAAGATCCGCCATCAATGCACCAGCAGGTTCGGCAGGAAGAGCACCACCTGCGGGAAGACGGTGATCACCGCCAGCACCACCAGTGCCAGCCCCACCATGGGCAGCGCGTGAAGCGAGATCTTCTCGATCGGGCGCTTGGTCACCCCGGACATCACGTAGAGGCACAGCCCCACGGGCGGCGTGGCAAAGCCGATCAGGCAGTTGAAGACCACGATCACGCCCAGATGCACCGGGTCCATCCCCAGCTGCTGGCCGATCGCCATCAGCGCGGGCACGGTCAGGATCAGGATCCCCACGGTGTCGAGGAACATCCCCAGCACCAGCAGGATCAGGTTCACCATCAGCAGGATGACCCACTTGTTCTCGGAGACTGAGTTCAGCGCCGTGACCACGGTCTGGGGCAGCCGCTCCATGGCGAAGATGAGCGAGAGCACATGGGCGAAGCCGATCAGCAGGTAGATCGTCGCGCTCATCATCGCGGTGGAGAGGAACACCCGCCGCAGCCGCGGCAGCGACAGCGCCCGGTACCAGAACCCCGCCACGATCAGCGCATAGACCACGGCCACCGCCGCCGCCTCGGTCGGCGTCACGACGCCGCCGCGGATGCCACCGATGATGATCACCGGCAACAGCAAGACGGGGGCGCAGTTTGCCGCGGCGCGGACGATCTCGGACAGGCCCATCGGCGGCAGCTTGGGATAGCCGCGCCGCCCCGCGATCCAGACCGCATAGGCCGAAAGGATCACCGCCAGCAGCGCGCCGGGCACGATCCCCGCCACGAAGAGCTTGGAGATCGACGTGCCCGAGAGCGCGCCGTAGAGGATCATCGCGATGGAGGGCGGCACCAGCGGCGCCATGATCGAGGAGACGCCGATCAGGGCTGCGGCGTAATCCTCGTGGTAGCCCTGCCGCTTGAGGTCCGGCGTCAGCACGGTGCCAAGCGCCGCCGCATCCGCCGCAGCCGAGCCGCTGACGCCGCCGAAGAGGAAGGAGCCCCAGACCGCCGTCAGGGACAGCCCGCCCCGGAACCGGCCGACGAGCGAATTGGCAAAACCCACCAGCCGCTGGGTCAGCCCGCCCACGTCCATCAGGTTGCCGGCGAGGATGAAGAGCGGGATCGCCAGCAGGACGAAACTGTCCTGCCCCGCGAACATCCGCTGCGGAATGGCCACGAGGAAGCGCAGGTTGTCGGTGAAGACGAAATATCCCATCGCCGAGAGGCCGAGCACGAAGGCGATCGGCACGCCCATGGCGAGGGTGAGGAAGAAGATGGAGCCGAGCCAGATCATTCCGCGATCTCCGGGATATGGATCTCGGTGCTGCGGGGCTCTGCCCCCCGGCAGAAGGTCAGCACCAGCGTCGCCGCCACGTGCAGCGCCACCAGCAGGCTGCCCACCGCCACCGAGATGTGAATGAGGAACATGGAGACCGGGATCGCCGTGGCGGTGCCGCCGCGGGTCTTCCAGGCGAACTTCCAGCCGTACCAGGCGATGGTCAGCATCATCGCCAGCACCAGAAGCCGCCCGGCCTGCGTCACCACGAGGGCGGCACGGGGCGGCAGCAGCTGCACCAGCAGCTCCATCCCGATCATCTCGCCGCGCGAATAGGCCAGTCCGAGGCCCAGCGAGGTGATCCAGATCATGATGTAGCGCAGCGCCTCCTCCGACCAGGAGAGCGAGGCGCCCACCACGTAGCGGAAGAAGACCTGCAGCGTGGCGATCACCACCACCGCGGCCACGCCCGAGATCAACAGAGTTTCCAGTATCGCCACGTATCCGCGCACGAAACGCATCAGCGGCGGCGGCAAGTCATGCGCCTGCATGTCCCCTCCCTTCGTTCCTTCCGTCGGCACCGATCGACAGGCGGGCCCGGTCAGCGCCGGCCCGCCTGCCCGCCATGCCTCAGTCCTGCAGAGACTGCGCCTTCTCCACGAAGGCGGCGATCAGCGGATCGCTGTCGGCATAGCTTTTCACGACCGGCGCCCAGGCCTCCTCCAGCTGGGCCTTGAAGTCGTCAGAGGCTTCGGTGATCGTCACGCCCTTGGCGGCCAGCGACGTCTTCAGTTCCTCGTCATAGGCGGCCACGGCCATCACCTGCGGCTCGACCGAGGCACGGGCGCTTTCGCGCAGGATGGTCTGCTGCTCCTCGGTCAGTCCCTCGAAAAGGTCCTTGTTGATCAGCATGATCCCCGGCCAGAAGTAATGCCCGGTCAGCGTGACGTTATGCGCCGCCTCGTAGAGCCCCTCGGACTCGATCGAGGTCAGGTTGATCTCCACCGCGTCGATGGCGCCGGTCTCAAGGCCCGAGTAGATCTCCCCGTAGGCCATGGGCGTCGGGTTCACGCCGACGGCGTTCCAGACCGCAAGGAAGAGCTTGGTGGGCGCCACGCGGGTCTTGAGCCCCTTGAAGCCCTCCATCGACGTGACCGCGTCGCCGGTCGACAGGAAGTGCCGCTGCCCGCCCTCGTAGAGGCCAAGCCCGATCATCCCGTGATCGCCGAGCGCATCCATGATCGCCTCCGCCTCGGGCGAGACAGCCATCTTGGCGAACTCCTCGTAGCCGCGCATGACATAGGGCAGCTGGAAGGCATCCACCGCCGGCGTCAGCGTGGCAAGCGCCGAGGAGGAGTTCACGGTCATGTCCACCGTGCCCAGCTGGACCCCCTCCATCAGCTCCTTCACGTCGCCCATCTGGCGCGCCGGGAAGATGTCGATCTTGATCGACCCGTCCGAGCGTTCATCCACTTCCTTCGCAAAGCGGACCGCCGCATCATGCAGCGGGTGGGATTCGAAGACCGCGTGGCCCAGCGTCAGCGTCAGATCCTGCGCCATGGCCGCCGGGGCCAAGGTCATCAGGGTGCCAGCCAGCACCCCGGCAAAACCGGTGTGAAATTTCATTTGAACCTCCTCCGAGTTCTCAATATAAGAACCATTGTTCTCGCATTGAGGCTTGCAGATTGTTCTGATCTTGTCAAGAACGGGATCAGGACAGAGAAATGAACGCGAGTGCGACCGGGGGCCGGTCGCCGGAAGGGGGCGATATGCAGAAGGCACGGGTGAAGACATCGGACATGGCGCTCCACATTCTGGAGACGATCGCCTTTTCCGAGGATCCGATGAGCCAGACCCAGATCGCCGAGGCGATGGGGATCGTGAAGAGCGCGGCGCACAAGCACCTCTTCACGCTGGAGGAAAGCGGCTGGGTCGCGCGCGATCCGATCAGCGGGCGCTACGGGCTGGGCCCCAAGGCGTGGCTGGTGGGACAGAGGGCGACGCATATCGCCGACCTCGCCGCCTCCGCCGACAGCCTGATGCGCAACACCCGCAGTGAGACCGGCCTCGCCGTGACCATGAGCACGGTGAACAAGCGGATGCTCAACGTGATCGCGGCGCTCCACGGCACCCATGCGATCGAGATAGGCGTGCGGCAGGGCAGCCAACTCTCGCTGCATTCCTCGGCCCAAGGGCAAGTCATGCTGGCGTGGAGCGAGCCCACCCTGCTCGAAGACATCTGCGCGGGCGAGATGAAGGCGCTGACGCCGCACACGATCACCGATCCGGCGGCGCTCCGCGCCCGGATCGAGGAAACCCGCGCCCGGGGCTATGGCCTCGCCCCCGAGGAGACCCTTCTGGGCGTCAACGTCATCGCAGCACCAGTCTTCGATCACGCGGGCCGGCTGATTGCGACCGTGGCCATGGTGGGCTCGATCCAGTACCTCACCACGCCGCCGTCGGAGGACCACATCCGCGCGATCACCACGTTGGGTCAGGCCATCTCCCAGACCCGTGGCTACCGGGGGCCGATGCCCGGCGCCTGAGGCCACGACCGGCCCCGCCGCCACCCGTTGTCCCGGCACAGCGGACCCGCTCAGCGGATAGTTTCGCGCGCATGGGGCCCAGGGCAAGTCCCTGCGCGACGACCACCCAAAGAGGCCAAGAAAATCCCTGCGGCAGCGCGGCAGCTTCCCCTTGCGCTCGTCCCCGTCCCGCGCTATCTGATCGGCCACGCGGCGGGTATGATGTAATGGTAGCCTGTCAGCTTCCCAAGCTGAACGCGCGGGTTCGATTCCCGCTACCCGCTCCAGATTTCCCTGACATCTGATCGGTACGCCAGACACGGAGCCATAGGTTATCGTGTGATATCAGCGTATTACGCCCCATTGCTGACGCATCGCCTCACCCTGCCCGCAAGACGGGCCTGGCGACACACCGCGCCCACCTGCCTGCACATCCGGCAGCGCCTCGGAAAATGCCCGCGCATTCCGCTCCCGGCTCTTCCAATCCCCCCGGATCGGCGTAAGGTCCGCCGCGGCTCAAGTGCACCGTATAGGACAGCTTGCGAGGCAGGGCCTGACGACCGGCATCCGGCGCCCCCGGCAGACCGCCCCTCTGACCGCGATGCCCCAAGAGCGGCGGCCCCTCACCGCCGGCAAAGGAGATATGAATGACGCGCGCTACGGCCATCGCTGCCGCCCGGGACCTCGTGACCGAAGGGCCTTTCTTCAACCGCCTCGCCGACTGGGTCGGCTGGACCACCGAAAGCCAGGTCCCCGAGAAGGCCCCGCTGCTGGCGCAGTTCCTCTCCGACGTGATGATCCCCACCTTCGAGGAGATGGGCTTCACCTGCCGCCTGCTGGAGCATGAGGCCGCCGCGACGCCCTTCCTGCTGGCCGAGCGGATCGAGGATCCGGCGAAGCCCACGATGCTCTGCTACGGCCATGGCGACGTGACCCACGGACAGGCCGCGCAATGGGCTGAGGGCCTCGATCCCTGGTCCCTGACCAAGCGGGACGGCGCATGGTACGGGCGCGGCTCGGCCGACAACAAGGGCCAGATGCTGACGAACATCTCGGCGCTGGAGCAGGTGCTGGCCGCGCGCGGATCGCTGGGCTTCAACTGCAAGTACCTCGTCGAGATGGGCGAGGAAGTGGGCTCCCCCGGCCTGCGCGAGATCTGCACCGATTATGCCGAGGCGCTGAAGGCCGACGTGCTGATCGCCTCCGACGGGCCGCGCCTCTCGAAGGACCGGCCCACGATCTACCTCGGCTCGCGTCAGGTGCTGGCCTTCGACCTCTCGGTCGAGAGCCGTCCGCAGGGCTATCACTCCGGCAACTGGGGCGGCCTGCTGAACGATCCGGCCATCGAGCTGGTGCAGGCTCTGTCCACGCTGACCAGCGAACGCGGCGCGATCCGGGTGCCGGAATGGATGCCCGACAGCCTGCCGAACTCCGTCCGTGACGCGCTGGCCGACTGCACCCTCGACAACGCCCCCGGCGACCCGGAGATCGACCCGGACTGGGGCGAGCCCGCGCTGACGCCGGTCGAACGGGTCTACGGCTGGTCCTCCTTCTCGATCCTCGCCATGATCGCCGGCCAGCCCGAGGCCCCGGTAAACGCGATCCCCGGCTCGGCTCGCGCGCGCTGCCAGCTGCGCTTCGTGGCCGGTGTCGATCCCGAGAAGGCGCTCGACGGGCTACGCCGCCACCTCGACGCCCACGGCTGGCAGAAGGTCAAGATCACCGCGACCCAGCGGAAGCTGACCAATGCCACCCGCCTTGATCCCGCCGACCCCTGGGTGGTCTGGGCCAAGGGCTCGATCACCGAAACGCTGGGAGAGCCCCCCGCGATCCTGCCCAACATCGGTGGCACGATCCCCAACGACGCCTTCACCGAGGGCCTCGGCCTGCCGACGATCTGGGTGCCGCATTCCTATCCCGGTTGCCGCCAGCACGGGCCCGACGAACACCTGCCCGCCTCGATCGCCGAAAGCGGCGTGGCGCTCATGACCGGGCTCTTCTGGGACCTCGGCACCTTCACCACCAAGACACCGGAGGCCTCCGCATGAGCCTGCCCCGCACCCACCGTCCCCTCGCCATGGGGCAGACCGCTGCCGTGGTCTCGAACCACCCTGCCGCCACGCAGGCCGGGTTCGACATCCTGCGCGCGGGCGGCTCCGCCGCCGATGCCGCTGCCGCGATCTCGCTCGCGCTGGGCGTGGCAGAGCCCTTCATGTCCGGCCTCGGCGGCGACGGGTTCTACCACTTCTACGATGCAGCGACGGGCGAGAGCACGATCTTCAACGGCACCGGCGCGGCCCCGCTGGAGATCCCCGAGGGCACCTATGCCGAGGGCATTCCCGACCTCGGCCCGCTGGCCGTTTCGACCCCCGGTGCGCTGGGCGGCGTGGCGGCGCTTCAGGCGGCGCATGGGCGGCTCGACTGGGCTGCCGTGGTGCAGCCCGCCATTGCGTTGGCCCGCGACGGCCTGCCGATCAGCCACACCTACCGCCGTTTCACTGACCAGTTCATGGGTAGCCTGACGGGCAATGCCTATGCCTCGGCCAGCTATCTGGACGGCGGTGCCCTGCCCGCGCTTGGCCACCTGCTGAAGCAGCCACAACTGGCCGCCACGCTGGAGGAAATCGCCACCGACGGGGCCGAGACCTTCTATCGCGGCGCGCTTGCCAAGCGCTTCGTCGCGGCCATGGCAGAGGCCGGCGTGCTGGTGACCGAGGCCGACATGGCCGCCTTCCGGCCGCAGGCGCAGGCGCCGATCACCGCGACCTACCGCGGCTATGAAATCCGCCAGACGCCGACCAACTCCATGGGCTTCGCGCTGCTCCAGCAGATGAAGATCCTCGAGCATTTCGACCTCTCGGACTACGGCCCGCGCTCGCCCGAGCTGATCCACCTGATGGTGGAGGCCAAGAAACAGGCCTTCCTCGACCGCGAGATCTATTCCGGCGATCCCGACTTCGTCGATTTCGACCCCGAGATCCTGTCGGAGGCCTATACCGCCGAGATCGCCAAGCGCATCCGGCGCGACGCCGCGCAGGAGGTGCCGATCCCCCTGCCGCAGGGGTCGGGCAACACGACCTATTTCGCCGTCGTGGATGACGCGGGCAACGCGGTCTCCTGCATCCAGTCGCTCTATGCGCCCTATGGATCGGGCATCGTGGCGGGCGACACGGGTATCCTGCTGAACAACCGGATGACCGGCTGGCATCTTGAGGAAGGCCACGCCAACCGCCTCGTGCCCGGGCGCCGGGTGCGCCACACAATGAACGCGCCGATGATGTTCCGGAACGGCAAGCCCTGGGCCGTGCTGGGGACGCCGGGAGCCGACGATCAGGTGCAGGTGAACATGCAGGTCATGGTGGCGCTGGTGGACTTCGGCCTCGACCCGCAGAGCGCGGTGGAAGCGCCGCGCTGGTCCTCGTCGCAGCCGCGCCAGACCAGCAAGTACCCGCATGTGGCGGGCTCCTCGCTGAAGCTGGAAGAGGACTTCGGCCCCGCGGTGATCGAGGCGCTCGGCGCGCTCGGCCATCCGATGACGACCTGCCCGCCGCTGGAAGGCCCCTGTTCCGTGGGCTGTATCCGGGTGCTGGAGAACGGGCTGCGCATGGCGGGCGCCGATCCGCGCCGCGATGGCTATGCGCTTGCGTATTGAGTGCTGAACGAGGCTCTGCGAAGGAAAGACGCCGCCCCACGGGGCGGCGTTTTGCGTTTCGAAGAGAAGCGAACGGCCTGCCGCTTGCCGGAGCCGTTCCGCTGAACCCGGTTTCACGACGGCCCCAGACGCGCAGCGCGAGACCGCGCCTCTGCGCCGCCCCCGGCGTGCATCCCAACCATCTGCCACGCAGGGCAGCGCCTGCCTGGGGAGGCGCCGTGCCACTCGGCTGCCGGTCAGGTGACGCTGATGAAACGCACCCGCACGCCGGAGAGGTGCCGTATCCAAGCGCCTGCCGGGGGGCAGGCAGGCGCTGCCCGGCCTAGCGGCCGGGGGTACCCTCGTAAGGCATGGTGCCGCTGACCGGCAACGCGGCGGGCGCAATTGGCCTCAAGACACGCCCCCTCACTCCGCCGCGACCGCTCCCCCGACCTGCGCGCCCTGCTCTTCCCGCAGCGCCGGTTCCACCCGCCGCAGCCGCAGTGCATTCGACAGCACGAAGACCGAGGACAGCGCCATCGCCCCCGCCGCCAGCATCGGTGACAGCAGCCAGCCGAAGGCCGGGAAGAACACGCCCGCCGCCACCGGGATCAGCACCGTGTTGTAGCCGAAGGCCCAGAACAGGTTCTGCCGGATGTTCGCCATGGTCCGCGACGAGACCTCGACCGCGTTCACGACGCCGCGCAGATCGCCCGACATCAGCACAACGTCCGCGCTCTCGATCGCCACGTCCGTGCCGGTGCCGATGGCGATGCCCACATCCGCATGGGCGAGCGCCGGTGCGTCGTTGATGCCGTCGCCCACGAAAGCCACCTTGCGGCCGCCCTCCGCGAGGCTCTCCAGCGCAGCCACCTTGCCGTCAGGCAGCACGCCCGCGATCACCCGGTCGATGCCGGTCTCGGCCGCGATCGCCTCCGCCGTGGCCTGCTTGTCGCCGGTGATCATCGCCACCTCCAGCCCGCGCGCGCGCAGCGCCGCGATGGCCTCGGCCGAGGCGCGTTTCACCGGGTCGGACACCGCGATCACCGCCGCCACCTGCCCGTCCACCGCCGCAAAGAGCGCCGTGCGCCCCCGGCCCGCCAGACGGGCCTCGACCTCGGCCAAAGCCCCCATGTCGACGCCTTCGCGCGCCATCAACCGGTCCGCGCCCACCAGCACGTCGCGGCCCGCGACCACTGCCCGCACGCCGTAGCCGGTGATCGAGGTGAAGCCCTCGGCCGCAGGCACCTCCAGCGCCGAGGCGCCGCGCAGGATCGCCTGTGCCACCGGGTGTTCCGATCCGGCCTCGACCGCCGCCACGAGCGCCAGCACCTCGTCCCGCTCGAACCCGTCTGCCAACTCCACCTCGGTCAGCTCGGGGCGGCCTTCGGTCACCGTGCCGGTCTTGTCCAGCGCCACGACTTCCACATCCGCAAGCGCCTGAAGCGCATCGCCCTTGCGGAAGAGCACGCCCAGATCGGCCGCCCGCCCGGTGCCCACCATGATCGAGGTCGGCGTCGCCAGCCCCATGGCGCAGGGACAGGCGATGATCAGCACCGATACGGCGGCGACGAGCGCATGGCTCAACACCGGCGCGGGGCCGAAGACCAGCCAGACCAGCAGCGTCAGAAGCGCCACGCCCATGACCGCAGGCACGAAGTAGAGCGTGATCCGGTCGACAAGGCCCTGAATCGGCAGCTTGGCGCCCTGCGCCTGTTCCACCATGCGGATGATCTGGGCCAGCGTCGTATCGCCGCCCACCCGCGTCGCGCGGAAGCGGAAACCGCCCGCGCCGTTCACCGTGCCGCCGGTCACCGCATCGCCCTCGACCTTGGTCACGGGCAGCGGCTCGCCGGTGATCATGCTCTCGTCCACGTGGCTCTCGCCCGAGATCACCTCGCCATCCACGGCGATCCGCTCGCCGGGGCGCACGATCAGCACGTCGCCCGCGCGGATCTGCTCGATGGACACATCCTGCGCCGCGCCGTCCCGCTCGACCCGCGCGGTGCGCACCTGAAGCCCCAGCAGTTTCTGGATCGCGGCCCCGGTGCGGCCCTTGGCGCGGGCCTCCATGAAGCGGCCCAGCAGGATCAGCACGACGATCACTGCGGCGGCCTCGAAGTAGACCGCGCGCGCCGTCTCGGGCAGCAGACCCGGCAGGAAGGTCGCCACGACGGAGAAGGACCACGCCGCCAGCGTCCCCACGGCGACGAGGGAGTTCATGTCCGGCGCACCCTTCAGCAGCGCGGGGATCCCCTTGGCATAGAACATCCGCCCCGGTCCGATCAGCACCAGCGTCGTCAGCACGAACTGGATCAGCCACGAGGTCTGATGCCCGATGGTCTGCCCGATCCAGTGATGGAACCCCGGTATCACATGGCCGCCCATCTCCAGCACGAAGACCGGCAGGGCCAATGCGCCCGCCAGCAGGGTGCGCCGGGCCAGGTGGCGCGCCTCCTCGGCCTTGCGCTCGCCCTGGGTCTGGGCGGCATCGGCCTGCGCGATCTCCGCCGGATAGCCCGCCTCCTCTGAGGCGCGCATCAGGTCGGAGGGCGTCACCGCGCCCTCCATGTAGCGCACCGTCGCCGTCTCCGAGGCGAGGTTCACGTTCACGTCCAGCACGCCCGGCTGCTTCTTCAGCGCCCGGTCCACGCGGCCCACACATGAGGCGCAGGTCATCTCCGCGACATTCAGCGTGACCTCATGGGCCCGCGCCGGGTAGCCCGCCGCCTCCAGCGTGTCGAAGACCCGCGACGCGTCGCCCTCGATGTCGAGGGCCGCGCTTTCGCTGGCGAGGTTGACCGAGACGTTGGAGGCGCCTTCGATCCCCTCCAGCGCCCGTTGCACGCGCCCCACGCAGGACGCGCAGGACATCCCCTCCACGGCGATAGTCAGGTGCTGCATGCTCATCTCGGGCCTCCTTTGACGACGGTCTGTGCAGGAGATGAGGCTTCCAGCCGCTGGAAGGTCAAGAGCTTGCGGAAATTTCTTTCCTCCCTCTTGACCTTGCCCCGCTGGAAGGTCGCATCTCCCTCTCACATCCTCGCAAACAGGAGGCAGAGATGACCAAGTTTCAGGTGCCCGACATGAGCTGCGGCCATTGCAGCAAGGCAATCACCAAGGCGATCACCGAACTGGACCCGGCGGCGCAGGTGACCTGCGATCTGGAAAGCAAGATCGTCAGCGTGGAGAGCGCACAGGACGCCGCCGCCCTGAAGGGCGCGATCGAAAGCGAAGGCTACGCGGTGAGCGCGGCCTGATCGGTCGCGGCGCTGCCGGAGCCGCACGGCATCCGGTGGCGCCTTATGATCCCCGCTGACAGCAGGCGACGCGGTGTCGCCCGCCTGCATCCACTCTCGCTACGTCTTGCGCTTAGCGGCCAGCACCCGCAGCCATCCCCCACGAAGGGCAGCGCCTGTCTGGGGAGGCGCGAATGCGCCTGCCGGGGGGCAGGCAGGCGCAGCCCGGCCCGAGGCCGGGCGGGGCATGGGTGGAGAGAACAGCACTCTTGGGCATGGTTTGAAGCCGCGCGCCCGTATCCCTGCGCGGCGCGGCCTTCCCTGCATCCATGCGCGTCTCGGCGTTTCCTGTCTCCACGCGCGTCTTGGAGGCTCTCGGTTCCATGCGTGTCGTGGCGCTATGCGGACAATCCCCCAGGCTCAAACCACCAGCGGCGCGGCCTCGATCAGCTCTGCCCGGATCAGCCCGCGCAGGGAATTCCCGACCCAGAGCTCGGCCCCCGCAAGATCGTCGAGACGGATCTCCGCCTCGCGGCAGCGACCTATTTCCAGCATCTCCTCACGCAGGATGCCCGGCAGGAGCCCCGCCGAAACCGGTGACGTCAAAACATCACCTTCGACCCGCAAGCGACAGAAAACATTCATGAAAGACCCCTCGCAGAGCACGCCCTGCGTATTCGCGAAGAGCCATTCGTCCACGCCCTCGGGCCGGGCCCTCAGCGCCTGATCATAGAGCGCCCGGTGGGTCGTCTTGATCGCCAGATAGGGATCGGAGGCCTCCAGCCGCACCGGGTGCAACGCCACGCGCATCGCCTCTGGCGCAGGCCCCTCCATGGGCACGCAGGCCACCTCCAGGCCGCCCGCCGCGTCCATCGTCAGGCGCATCCGCGCCACCGGGGCGCAGACCGCGGCCTCCAGCGCCGCCCGGGCCGCCGTGGCATCGAAGGGATAACCCAGACCCGCGCAGGTGCGCGCGGCGCGGGCCATGTGACGCTCCACCCGGACCAACTCGCCCTCCCAGCGGAGGGTTTCGATCACCTTCAATCCCGGCTCAGCAAGGTCGCGAAACGTGCCTTCCACAGCGCCTCCTCGTATTCGTCATCGCCGCGGGAATCCTGCACGATCCCGCCGCCCACATCCAGCCGCAGCCCGCCGCCCGGCTGCGCCACCAGCGTGCGGATCGCCACGTTGAAGGCCGCCTGCCCGTCCGGCGCCATCCAGCCGATCGCCCCGCAGTAGGGCCCGCGCGGCCCATGCTCCAGCGCCCGCAGCGCCTTCATCGCCGCGATCTTGGGCGCGCCGGTGATCGAGCCGCAGGGGAAGAGCGCCTCGAAGATCTCGGGCAGGCCCACGCCGGGCAGCAGCTCCGCCGTCACGCGCGACACCATCTGGTGCACGGTGGCGAAGCTTTCGACCACGCAGAGATCGGGCACATGCACCGAACCCGTGCGGGAAATCCGGCTGACGTCGTTGCGGATCAGGTCCACGATCATGACGTTCTCGGCGCGGTTCTTCTCGTCCTCCATGAGGAAGCGCCGGGCGGCCTCGTCGGCCTCCGGGTCGGGATCGCGCGGCATGGTGCCCTTCATGGGCGTGAGCACGATCTGCCCGTCGCCATGGATGCGGAAGAAACTCTCGGGCGAGCGTGACAGCACCGGGCGGTCCCCGAGCGCCACGAAGGCACCGTGCTGCACCGGCTGCGCCTGCACCAATGCGCCCCAGAGCGCCAGCAGCGGCAGGCGGCTCTCCATCTCCAGCGGCATGGTGAGGTTGGCCTGATACCATTCGCCCTTGCGGATGCCCGCTTTCACCGCGTCGAAAGCGGCCAGATAGGCCTCCCGCGACCAGAGCGGCCGGGGGGCGGAAAGCGCGGGCGTTTCGGCCAGGGCGCAGGCGCGATCCTGCAGAGGCTGGCCATCCTCGACGCCCTCGAAGACGCCAAATTCCAGCAACGGCCCCTCCGGCAGTGCCGTCCCTACGGCCCGCAGCGCGGGGTCGAGGGCGAAACCCGCCTCGTAGGCCGCCAGCCCCGCGATCCAGAAGCCCTCGCGGCGCAGCGCCTCGGCCCGACGGAGCACGGGCAGCACCTCGTCCAGCACCTGGGCCCGCAGCACCTCGCGCGGGGCGCGGAAGAGATCGACCCCGCCCGACGGCCCCCGGTCGAAGAGCACCGCAGGCCCGCAGCCCAACACATCCGCCGTCATGTCAGCTCTCCCACAACCTGCCGCAGGATCTCGAGAAACCGCGCCTGCGGGACCGAGGGCAGCCAGCCCTCCACATGGGTCACGCCGATGTCGCGGCCGCTGCCCGACAGCGCATAATGGATCGGCACCATCAGGCCCTGCGCGATGTCGCGCTGCACCTGAAGCCGCGAGGTCACGGTCAGCCGGTCAGAGCCCATGAGCAGCCCCCGCATCACCGAATGGGCCCCGGTCTCGATCGGCAGGGGCAGCTCGGGCGCCGGTTTCAGCACCGATTGCATCGCCTCGAAATAGCCCCGCGCCGGGGCGCCGACCCGGGGCGCGATCCAGGGATAGCGCGCCAGATCGACCAGCCGGACCGAGGCCAGCCCCGCCAGCGGATGACCGGGCCGCGCGACGACGAGCAGTTCATCCGAAAAGAGCCGCATCTGCACCAGCTGATCGGGCAGCCCCTCGGGCCGCAGCGCCCCCACGAGCATGTCCAGATCGCCACGCCAGAGTCCGCGCACGAGGCTGTCGTAATCGCCGTCCACCACCTGCGGGGCGACGGCGGGAAACTCGGGCGCGAAACGGTTCAGCGCCTCGGGCAGGATCATCGCCTGCACCAGCGGCAGGCAGCCGATGGCCAGCCGGCCACCGGCCACGCCTTGCAGGCCCAGCACGTCCTCCTGCCCCTGCCGGAACTCGTTCAGCGCCAGTTTGAAGACCCGCGCCAGCTCCTCGGCCTGCCGGGTCGGGCGGCCGTGATCGAAGAGCGCGCCGGTCTGCGCCTCCAGCTCGCGGCAGGCGCGGCTGACGGACGACGCCGCCCGCCCCATGCGCACCGCCGCCGCGCGCATCCCCCCGTGATCCACCGCAGCGATGAGCGATTGCATCTGGTTCAGCGTCACCAGCCGGTCGAGGTGATCGCGCTGCGCAAGGGGGCCTGCCATGCGCAGGAAGGCAAAGCCGCGCAGCAGGCGCGCGGCAAAGATCTGCCCCGCCTCGGTCGGCTGCATCCCCTTGGCATTGCGCAAGAAAAGCGCGGCCCCCAGCGAACTCTCGGCCTTCGCTAGCCCCTGCGCGAGCGCAGGCTGCGACAGGTTCAGCCGCTCCGCCGCCGCGGACATGGTGCCGCCCTCGGCGATGGCGACGATCCCGGCGAGGTGCCGGAGGTTCGGAAGCGGCGGCGCGGTCATGCGTGCAGGGTCACCCTTGGTTCAGGGCGGGGTATCAAACCCCTGCGCCCCGGGGCAACTGCCTTTCGCGACGCTCCGCGGTCAGCCCGCGGCCTTCATCGGCTGGGCGCCGTGTTTCCGGGCCCATTCCGCGCAGGCCGTGATCCCGCCGAGGGGGAAGAAATGCACCTGCGCTACGCCGGGACGGGTGCCGATGGCCTGCGCCTCGGCGAAATCGGCCAGCACATCCGTCGGCTCGTAGGGCAGCATCAGCTTGGTCACGTCGAGGGCGCGTTTCTGCAGCACCTTCAGCGAGGGGCCGACACCGCAGGCGATGGCGAACTTGATCAGCGTCTGCAGCTTGGCCGGACCGGCGATGCCCACGTGCACCGGCAGGTCGACACCCGCCTCGCGCAGGCCCGCGATCCACTCCAGCACGGGCTCTGCCTCGAAAGCGAATTGCGTGGCGATGGCCATCTGCGCGTCGGTCCGCTCCGAGAAGGCCTGTTTCCAGCGGATCGCCTCGTCCACCAGCTTGGTGGAGCCATCGGCGTCGATGTCCCGGTTGCCCTCCGGATGCCCGGCGACATGGAGGCGCTTGAAGCCGTGGGCGTCGAAGAGCCCGCTTTCCATCAGCTGCATGGAGGAGTGGTAGTCGCCATGGGGCTGCGCCACGCCACCGGCGAGCAGCAGCGCCTGATCGACACCGGCCTCGCCCTGATAGCGCTTGATCCATTCTTCGAGCGTCGCCTTGTCCTTGATGATCCGGGCCGGGAAGTGAGGCATGACCGGGAAGCCGTCCTCTGCCAGCCGTTTCGCGGTGGCCACCATCTCCTCGATGGGCGTGCCCTCGATATGGGCGATGTAGACCCGGGTGCCCTCGGGCAGAAGCGCTCGGAAGTCCTCCACCTTGGCCGCCGTGCGCGGCATGACCTCGATCGAGAAGCCCTGCACGATCTCCTGCAGACCGGCCCCGGTGGGGGCGCCGCCGTTGTCGCGCTTGCCAATGAAACTGATCATGTCGTGCATCCTCCTCCAAAGACGACTTGGATTGAATGTATACATGAAAGGCCCTTCAGGCAAGAATTTCAGGGGATAGCCGTCGATTTCAGATCGCAAATGTATTCAACCTCACCCGCGCATCCGCCCTATTTCTCGAAGACGACCGTCTTGGCGCCATTCATCAGCACGCGCCGCTCCAGATGCAGCGTCACCGCGCGGGCCAGAACGCGGCGCTCGATGTCGCGGCCCTTGCGCACGAGGTCCTCGGGCGTGTCCGCATGGCTCACCGCCTCCACGTCCTGCGCGATGATCGGGCCCTCGTCGAGGTCCTCGGTCACGTAGTGCGAGGTGGCCCCGATCATCTTCACGCCCCGCTCATAGGCCTGATGATAGGGTTTGGCCCCCTTGAACCCGGGCAGGAAGGAATGGTGGATATTGATGCAGCGCCCGGACAGGAAGGCCGAAAGATCGTCCGAGAGGATCTGCATGTAGCGTGCCAGCACCACCAGTTCGGCCCCCGAGGCGGTCACGAGGTCCTTGATCTGCTGCTCCTGCTGCGGCTTCGTCTCCTTGGTGATCGGCAGGTGGTGATAGGGAATATCGCCCAGAAGCGAGAGGTTCAGCGCCTCCTTCGGGTGGTTCGAGGCGATGCCGACCACCTCCATGGTCAGTTCGCCGATGCGGTTGCGATAGAGCAGATCGCCAAGGCAATGATCGAACTTCGACACCATGAGCAGCACCTTGGGCCGCGCGCCGGTGTGCCACAGCTCCCACGTCATGCCGTAGCCGGTGGCGAGGCTTTCCATCTGCTGGCGCAGATCGGCCTCACGGCCGGGGTAGTCCACCGCGACGCGCATGAAGAAGGTGCCGCTGGTGCTGTCGTCGAACTGCCGGGCCTCGGTGATATTGCCCTCGGCCGCGGCCAGAACATTGGCCACGGCGGCCACGATGCCGGGGCGGTTGGCGCATTGCAGGGTCAGCACATAGGATGTCATGTCGGGTCTCCTCCGGGTCCGTGGGCGGGCGCGGGAAACACCCGGCCCTCCATCAGCTTGCGCGCGGTGCGCAGGATCGCGGCCTCACGCACCTCGCCGTCCTTCACGGTGGCGATCACCGTCATCTCGCCGGTCGGATGTTCGACCGAGAGCGGCTTTTCCTCGCCCTCCGGGATCACGGCAAGCTCTGCGCCCGGGCCCTCCGGCAGCAGGCAGGCGGTGGCGACAGACACGGCGCCGAGCACGCCGATGGCCTTGTGGCAGCGGTGCGGGATGAAGGTGCGGGTCGCGATCGCGCCGCCCTGCCCCGGCGCGCTGACCAGCGTCATCTTGGGCACCGACTTGTCGCTCACATCGCCGAGGGTCATCATCGGCCCGGCCTTGACGCGGATCGCTTCCAGCCGGGCCCGAAACCCCGCGTTGGCCTCCAGCGCCTCGGGGCTTTCCGTCCCGGTCAGCCCGAAGGCATCGGCGCGCATGACGACACAGGGCATCCCGTTGTCGATCAGCGTGCAGGCCAAGCCGTCGATCACATCCACCGCACGCCCCGTCGGCAGGAGCGCCCCGCAGGAGGAGCCCGCCGTGTCGCGGAAGGCAATCGGCACCGGCGCCGCGGTGCCCGGCACACCGTCGATCTTCGCCTCGCCCGCATAGGTCACCCGGCCGCCGGGCGTCTTGACCCGCGCCACGGCCAGTTGGCCGGTGTTTTCCATCCAGATCCGTACGGGCGTTTCGCCGTCCTGCGCCGGGACCAGACCGCGCTCGATGGCAAAGGGGCCGATCCCTGCGAGGATATTGCCGCAGTTCTGCGCATCGGTGACGATGGCCCGGTCCACGAAGACCTGCAGGAAGAGATACTCCACATCCGCCTCCGCACGGTCGGACCGGCGCACCACCGCCACCTTGGAGGTCAGCGGGTCCGCGCCGCCCATGCCGTCGATCTGGCGCGGATCGGGCGAGCCCATGACGCCAAGCAGCAGGGCATCGCGCGCCGCCGCGTCCGCAGGCAGGTCGGAGGCGAGGAAATAGCCCCCCTTGGAGGTGCCGCCCCGCATCCAGACACAGTCGATCCCGTCCATTGTCGTCCTCCTTGGCAAAGCCTCTCCCACCCGGGCGCAAGTACGCCCGGTGCCCCGCGTGCCCGCGGGGGTGGCGCCGTTTGGGGCGCGCGCTGTTCAGATATCCCGGCGCACGGACACCCCGCCCGCCGGGGCCGCGTCAGATGTACTTGAGGCCCTTGGCCTCGAGCCGCCCGCGCATATCGTAGATGTCGAGGCCCGCCTCGCCCGCAGCCAGCCGCCGGCGCTTGTCCTCCTCGGCGGCGAGGCGCGCCTCGGCCTTCGCCAGCACAGCCTCGGCCTCTTCGCGGGCCACGACGCAGACGCCGTCGTCATCGGCCACGATCACGTCGCCGGGCCGGACGTAGGCGCCCGCGCAGGCCACCGGCACGTTGACCGAGCCGACGGTCTCCTTGACCGTGCCCTGCGCATGGACCGCCTTGGACCAGACCGGGAAGCCCATCGCCGTGAGGTCGCGCACGTCGCGCACGCCCGCGTCGATGATCAGCCCCTTGCAGCCCCGCGCCATGGCAGAGGTCGCCAGCAGGTCGCCGAAATAGCCGTCATCGCAGGGCGACGTGGGCGCCAGCAGCAGGATGTCGCCCGCCTGCAACTGCTCGATCGCCACGTGGACCATCCAGTTGTCGCCCGGCGGGGCCGAGATCGTGACCGCCGAGGCGCCGACCATCGCGCCCGCGTAGATCGGGGTCATGTAGGGCGCCAGCAGGCCCTTGCGGCCCTGCGCCTCGTGCACCGTGGCCACGCCCGCTTCGCCCAGTTTGCGCACCACCTCGGGATCGGCGCGCTCGATGTTCTGTACAACCACGCCGCCCATCAGAGTTCATCCACCGTGCGCGGGAAGACCGACTGGAAGCCTTCCGCGTATTTCGCGTCGCGCCCGCCGGACTGGCCGCCGGAATTGCGGCGGAAGTGGTTGCCGCGGTTCTCGGCCACGTTGGTGTAATAGTGCCAGAGGTGCTGCTGCCCCTCCATGCATTCGATGGCAGCGCGCTTCTTCTCCCAGACCGGGGTGATGTCGAGGAAGATGTCGGGCTTCCAGCCCATCTGCTCGGTCTGGTGCGGCTCGAAGAGGTAGAGCTGCGGCGCCCCCAGCACCTTTTCACCGGGGTTGTGGCCCCAGGCCTGCGCGATCATCCGCGTCTCCAGCGCGACCGAGGTCGCATACATGTGGTCGGTGTTGTAGGGGTCGTAGTGCGAATGGCTCAGCATGAAGCTGGGCTGCACCTTGCGGATGATGTCGACCAGCCTGTACTTGTCCTCGCGCTCCAGCATCAGGGGATAATCGCCCAGGTCGAGGAACTGGATGTCGCTGACACCCAGGGCAGCGGCGGCATTCTCGGCCTCCTTGCGGCGGGCGGTCTTCACGCCATCAAGGGTCATGCCCTCCTGCTTCCAGAGCTTGGCGCTCTCGCCCCGCTCGCCATAGGACAGGCAGACGACGGTGACGTCATAGCCCTTCTCCTCGTGCAGCGCGATCGCGCCGCCGCAGCGCCAGACGAAATCCGCCGAATGGGCGCTGATCACCAGTGCCGTCTTGGACATAGGTCTCTCCTTGTTTCGGCAGGCACGCAGGCCCGCCCGCGATTACTCGGCCGCCTGAACGGGCGGCGTGCCGTGGGTATGGAATGTCTCGATTGTCTTCAGGCCCCAGGCCTGGCCGCGCTTGCGCTCGGCCTCGGTCCAGGTGACGGTTTCCCAGTCGGGGGCGAGGATCAGCCGCGCCCCGGCATTGGCCAGCTCCACCCGGTTGCCCGCAGGCTCCCAGACATAGAGGAAGAAGGTGCCCTGGATGGCGTGCTTGTGCGGCCCGGTCTCGATATGCACCCCGTTCTCAAGGAAGATGTCCGCCGCGCGCAGGATGTCCTCGCGCTGATCGGTGGCATAGGTGACATGGTGCAGGCGGGCGTCGCCGCCGCCGTGTTCCTCGGTGCAGGCCAGATCGTAGGTCTTGTTGTTGACCGTGAACCAGCAGCCCCCCAGCCGCCCGTTGTCCAGCAGGATCTGCTCTGTCACGCGGGAGCCGAGGCAGGTCACCATGAAGTCGCGGAAGGCGGTCACATCCGAGGACAGCAGGTTCAGGTGATCCAGCCGCCGGGGCGCGGCACCTTGCCCGGTGTAGCGGCTCGCCATGTTCTTGAGCGCGGGTTTATCCGCGTCGTCAGGCACATAGCGGTGGGTGTCCCAGTAAAGCTCGAACACGTGGCCGAAGGGATCCTCGAAGCGATAGGCCCGCCCGTGGCCCATGTCGCCCTCAACCCAACCCAGCGAGGTATACTCGCTGGCCTCGATCGCGGCGACCCGGCGCTCCAGCGCCTCAGGTGAGGAAACGCGGTAGCCGATGTGCCCCACGCCCGTGGTCTCGTGCCGGGTCAGCTTGAGCGTGTGGAACTCGTAATCCTCCCAGGCCCGCAGGTAGGCCGAGGTCTCGTCCTGCCCGCTGAGTTTGAGCCCGTAGACCCGGGTGAAGAAGTCGAGGCTCTCCTCGAACCGGTTGGTGTACATCTCGACATGGCCGAGATGCGCGACGTCGTAACAGGGATCGGTCATGACATGCGCCTCCTCAGTTCATCATGGTGTTGGGCAAAAGCAGGGAGATCTGCGGGAAGGCCACGAGGATGACCAGCGTCACCAGCATCGCGAACCAGAAGGGCGTGACGCCTGCAAAGATCCGACCCAGAGGCACGTCCTTGGCCACCGATTTCACGATGAAGACGTTCACCCCCACCGGCGGTGAGATCAGCCCCATTTCCAGCGTCAGCACCACCAGCACGCCGAACCAGATCGGATCGAGGCCCAGCTGGGTGATCACCGGGAAGTAGATCGGCATGGTCAGGACCAGCATCGCGAACCCTTCGAGGAAACAGCCGAGGATCAGGTAGGTCAGCAGGATCAGCCCGAGGATCGCCATCGGCCCCACGTCCAGCCCGGCAAGGAATTCACCCACCAGCGAGGGGATATGGGTCAGTGCGAGGAAAGGGTTCAGCATATGCGCCGAGATGAGGATCAGCATCACCGTCGCCGTGGTGACGACCGAGTCCTTGGCCGCGGCCCAGAAGCTCGCGAACGTCAGCTTGCCCATCAGCGCGCCGATCACGATGATCAGCCCGGCCCCCACGGCGGAGGCCTCCACGGGCGAGAAGATGCCGGTGTAGATGCCGCCGATGGTCAGGATCACCACCCCCAGCACGGGGAGCGCGCCCACCAGCTTGCGGCTCTTCTCGCTCATCGTGGTGCGCGGACCGGCGGGGCCGAAGCCCGGGCGCAGCCAGCACAGCACCGCGATGGTGGCGATGAACATCGCCAGCAGCAGAAGCCCCGGCAGGACGCCCGCAAGGAACAGCCGCCCGATGCTCTGCTGCGTCAGGATCGCGTAGATCACGAAGCCGGTGGAGGGCGGGATCAGGATGCCCAGCGTGCCGCCCGCGGCCACCACCCCGGTGGAGAGGCGGTTGTCGTAGTTGAAGCGGTCCATCTCGGCCATGGAGACCTTGCCCATGGTCAGCGCCGAGGCCACCGAGGAGCCCGAGAGCGCGGCAAAGCCCGCGCAACCCAGCACCGTGGCCGAGGCCAGCCCGCCCCGGAACCGTCCGATGATCGCATAGGCGGCATCATAGAGCCGCGCACTCATCCCCGTCACCGAGGCGACGTTGCCCATCAGGATGAAGAGCGGCACCACCACCAGCTCGGCCGAGGAGGCGAGCGTGAAACTTTCCGAGGCCATGAGGCTCATGGCCGATTTGAGGTCGCGCAGCGCCCAGATGCCCGCGAAGCCCACGGCAAACATCGAGATCGCGACGGGCACGCGGATGATCAGCAGCCCGAAAAGTGCGAGGATGCCGAGGAGGCCGACCAGTTCGCCGCTCATTCGCGGATCTCCTTGTCGGCGCGGGCATAGGGGCCCGACAGCGCCAGTTCGACCGCGCGCAGGACCATGCCGAAGGCAGTGATCAGCGCCATGACGCAAAGCGCCCACTGGAAGTACCACTTGGGCAGCTTCACGATATTGGTGGCAAGTTTCAGCATCTGGCTCAGCTTGGAACTGTCATAGACCGTGTAGGCGATCCCCGCGAAGATCGCCGCGCCCAGCAGGGCCGCGAGGATGTCCACGACGTGATTGAAGCGGTCCGGGAAGTGGCGTTCGAAGATGTCGACCGAGACATGGCCGCCCAGCTTGTCGCAAAGCGCCATGCCCCCGAAGACGATGATGACCATGCCCATCTGGTAGAAGTCCTGCCCGCCCCGCAGGGGGGCGCCGAAGCTTCGCCCGATGACATCCACCAGCACGACACCCGTCACGAAGAGCAGGCCGAGCGTGCCGGCGAAGGCGGACAGGCTGATGAGCCCGTCCGCGGTCTTGCGTAGGATGGCAAGCATGCCTGTGGCCTTATTCGCCACGCATGGAGGTGAGGACGTCCTCTGCCCCCAGCTCGCCCACGACCTTCTCGGTCACCGGGATCGTCAGCGCGCCAAAGGCGGCGGCCTCGTCCTCGGTCAGGGTGATGACGGTCTTGCCCGCATCGGCTTTCAGCGCGGCGATGGTCTCGTCCGCGCGCTTGTTCCACGCGGTCTCGGCGCTCTTGGACAGGTATTCGCCCGCGAACTTGTCGATGGCGGCCTTCTGTGCGTCGGTCAGCCCGTCATAGCGGCCCTGGTTCATGACGACATAGAAGGTGAGCCGCCCCAGCGGTGCGCCGACGGTGTAGCTGTTGGCCACTTCCAGCAGCTTGAAGTCCGACACCGCCGAGGCGCCGGTCACCACGCCGTCGATCAGCCCGGTCTGCAGGGCGTTGTAGATCTCGCCCGCGGGCATCTGCACCGGCGTCGCGCCAAGCGCCTCGATCACCGCGGCAGAGGTCGCCCCCGCCACGCGCATCTTCAGGCCCTTCAGGTCATCCGGGGTGCGGACGTCCTTGTCCTTCATGATGAAGATGTTGGGTTCCGAGGTCCACAGCGCCAGCGGCTTGGTGGCCGGGAACTCGTCCTTGATCAGGTCCATGGACTTCCAGATCGCGGGATAGCCCATCTGGCCACCCTCGATCACGCCCGGCATCTCGGCGACCATGGTCTTGGAGAACTGCGACGAGGTATAGCCCGGCAGGCCCCAGACGATATCGGCCACGCCCTGCACGACGCGGACGTATTGCTCCAGCGGGCCCTTGCCGAGCTCACCGCCCGGATAGACGCGCACCGTCATGTCGTCGCCCAGTTCGGCCTTCAGGCCCTCCTGCAGCGGCTCGATGACCGAACCGGTCAGCGTGTGCTGCGGCGGCACGAAATGCGCAAACGACAGTTCTTCCGCCAGGGCGGCAGTGGCCCCGCCGACGACCAGCGCGGCAGAGATCGCAAGCCTGCTGATGGATTTGTGAATCATGTGTCTTCCTCCCGAGTTTCATGGACAAACCGGCACACATCCCCGAACCGGCCTCCATGCAGGCCGAAACATGGGTCAAAGCCCTGTGCGCCTCAAATTCAATTCCTGGGGGTGGTATAAATTTTCCGCAACAAGTCCCTTCTCCTCCGAAGGAACGATTGAGCCTTACCCACAGGAAAACTTGAACTTTCATGGCAAACGCAGAATTGATTTTCTGCATCGCCTATTCGAGGACGGCCGGTACGGCACGCGGCCGCCCTCGGAAGGTAACATGGTCAATCACTCCCGCAAGCACCAGTTTCGCGCCGGCGGACGATTGATGGGCCAGCCGATGCGCGCCCCTCCTCGGGCGCGCATCAGGGGCCATCGCACGCGGGCTCAGCTGCCCTTGGTGCGCCAGCTGTCGGCGTAGTTTTCCCGGGCCTCGGCCGCATAGGGCGTGGGCGCGACGCGGACGCGGATCTCGGCCTGACGGTGCTTCTCGGTCGAGGTCTTCTGGGTCTCGTCCGGCTCGCCCCATTTCAGCGTCAGCACGTCGCCCACGTTGACATCGGCCTTCACCACGCCGAGCGAAAGCAGACGCCGCTCGTTGTAGGAGTAGCCGTTGAACATCGACATGCCGACCATCGTGTCGCCGTCCATGATCATGTCCGCGGAGGACGAGGCATAGTTCGGCTGCGGGAAGTCGATCCACTTGTAGGGCGTGCCCTCTTCGAAGTTCGAGGCGATGACCTTCATCACGTCCTCGGGGTTCCACTCGAAGGTGACCTTCTTGCGGTTGGTGGGCGCATCCTTCAGCTTGGCAAGGGCGTCCTTGCCGATGAACCCGTCCTTTTTCCACCCGATGTAGAAGCCGTAGCCCAGTTCGAAGGGGTTGGTGTAATAATCCTCGACGTTGTCGGAGACGAAGGAGCCGCCGATGGAGCCCACGGCCTCGTAGGCGTCTGCGCCCAGCCAGTCGCGGTATTCCTGCATCATCCCGTCGCCCGAGTAGATCCCCGGCAGCGGCGAAGGAATCCAGCCCGACTCGACCGTGTTCGTCGAATAGGCCCGGCTGCCCACGCGGCGCAGGTCGACACCCACCTTCGCGGCCGCCTCGAGGATCGTCGAGAGCACATAGGCCTTGTCGGAATACGGACCCCAGATCTCCAGACCCGGTGCGCCGGCCATGCCGTGACGCAACGCCTGCACCTTCTTGGAGCCGACATTGATCCAGTCGACGTGGAAGAACTTGATGTCCGGCACCGGGCCGCCGTTGATCTCGTCAAAGATCTTGTTGGCGTCGGGGCCCTGGATCTGGAAGCGGTAATGGGTCCGCAGCACGCGCTCGCCCTCGGGGCGGCTGTCGGAGCGCGGATCGTGGATCAGGCGCACCTTCCACTTGCCGATCGCGGCCTGGAACTTGGTCCAGTTCGCGGTGGGCTGGCGCCCGACGAGGACGAATTTGTCCTCCCGCTCGCGGAAGATGATCATGTCGCCAATCACATGGCCCGCCGGGGTCACGGGAACGAAGTGTTTGGCGCGGTTCAGGTCGAAGTTGCCGAAGGCGTTGATGCCCACATAGGCGAGGAAGGCCTCGGCGTCCGGCCCTTCGACGATCAACTCGTCCATGTGGTGGGTCTGGTCGAAGAGCACCGCCGAATGGCGCCATGCCATCTGTTCGCTGCGCCAGTTGGAGAATTCAGGCGCGACAACCGGGTATACATAGATACCGCCGCGCGAATTGCGGAGAAGCTCCACGGGGTTCGAAACACCCTGCAAAACAGAGCTTAGACTTTGGCCTGCCATCTCAGGTTCCTCCCTATAGCAGTCACAATGTATACATGACATTGCGAGTCAGCACGCAGAAAGCAAGGGAAGAATTTTCCTCCCCGGCGGATTTTGCGGTTGATCGAGAGGAGATCGGGCCTGCGGTCAGGCGCCGTCCGGGCCGTCGGAGGAGACGAGCGCGAGGCCCGGCACCGAGGACAGGAGACTGCGATCCTTGGAGAAAATGTATTCGAGGTTGCGCCGCGCGGCCTGCGCGTGTTCCCGCGCGAGCGCCTCGGCCCGCGCGCCCTCGCGGCGATGGATCGCCGTGACGATCTCGCGGTGCTGATCCTGCGCGGCATGCAGCGAGCGGCGGAACTTGGACAATTGCGTATTGTCCGGTAAGAAGGCCGAGGGCGAGGCAAAGGGCAGCCGTTTGGCCCGGTCCAGTTCGCGCTCCAGCGTGGCGCTGCCGGGCAGCGCGGCAAGGGCCTCGTGAAAATCGCTGTTCAGCTCGGAATAGGCTGCGAAATCAACGTCATCCGGCGTCTCGCCAATGCAGAGATCGAGCTTCTGGACGATGGCGCCGATCTCCTTCAGCTTGGCCTCGGGCACACCCCGTTCGGCGGCAAGCCGCGCCGCGGTGCCTTCCAGCACGCCGCGCAGTTCGATCGTGTCGATCACATCCGCATAGGCGAAGCTGCGCACGAGGAACCCGCCGGAGCGGGCGCGCTCCAGCAGCCCTTCCTCCGCCAGACGGGACATCGCCTCCCGCACCGGGGTGCGCGAGATCTGCAGGTCCTCCGCCAGCGCCACCTCGAACAGCCGCGTCCCGCCGGGAATGTCCCCGTCTATGATCCGCTTGCGCAATTCCACGAGGGCACGCATGGTATGGGTCTTTGCGGTCGTCTGGCTGGCCATTCATCTCTCCGGTCCGGGCTTTGGCCAGTGTATACACGCAAGCGCCGCCCGCCAATCTTTGCCGTGCAAGATGCACGACACGGCGCCAAATCTGCCAAAATGTATGCATGAGCGCCAGCTTTACCTTGTGATTCCCCGGTTTCCGGGCTAATCCACCCAGATAATGTATTCACGAACCGGTTAGGGAGGACCGTTCATGACGACATTGCTGCTCATCCCCGGGCTCGTTTCCGATGCCCGCGTGTGGCGTCCGCTGGCCGAGGCCGCGCCGGACTGGCTCTCCACCGCCGATGCAGATGTCACCCGCGATCCCACGATCGAAAGCATGGCCGCCAGCCTGCTGGCTGCCCATGACGGGCCGCTGATCCCGGTGGGCCATTCCATGGGCGGGCGCGTGGCGATGGAGATGGCGCGTCAGGCCCCTGAGCGGATCGCGGCCCTCGTCCTTGCCAATACCGGCCACGACGGCCGCAAGCCCGACGAGGCGCCCAAGCGGCTGGCCAAGATCGCGCGCGGCCATGAGGACATGACGGCGCTTGCCGCCGAATGGCTGCCACCCATGCTGGCCAATGACCGCGCTCCGGACCCGGCATTGGTGGCGGAGCTGACCGAGATGGTGCTGGCCGCCGGCCCTGACATCCACGAACGCCAGATCCGCGCCCTGATGGACCGCCCCGATGCGCTGACCTACATCGGCGCCTTCACCGGCCCCGTGCTGCTGATCACCGGCGCGCAGGATGGCTGGTCCCCCGAGAAGCAGCACCGCGAGATCGCCGAGGTCCTGCCCCGTGCCGAGGTCGAGGTGATCGACGGCGCCGGGCACTTCCTGCCCCGGGAGCGCGCGCAGGAGACGATTGCCGCCGTGACCGGCTGGCTCAACCGCCACAAGGAGGATGTGGATGCCTGATCCGTCGCAGATCCCCGAAACCCCGCTCTTCGACCGCGAGAGGTCCAAGCAGGGCTACCGGATGAACAAGATGGCCATGTCTCTGGGCAAGCCCGAGAACCGCGCCGCCTTCAAGGCGGACGAGGAGGCGTTCCTCGACAGCTACGGCCTGAACGCCGAGGAAAAGACCGCCGTCATGGCCCGCGACTGGCACCGCATGGTGGCGCTTGGCGGGAACCTCTTCTTCATCCTCAAGATCGCCGCCATCGACCCGGCTGTGATGACCGAGATCGGCGCCGCGCAGGCGCAGATGGAACATGCCGACTTCCTGAAACAGCGACTGGGGAAAGAGTGATGGCCGAGATCATTGGCGGCGTGGGCACCAGCCACGTACCTTCAATCGGGATTGCCATCGACAAGGGCCTTGTCGACACGCCGGACTGGAAACCCTTCTTCGACGGCTACATCCCCGGCAAGCAGTGGATGGCGGACAAGAAGCCCGACGTGGCGGTGGTGATCTTCAACGATCACGGCAACACCTTCTTCCTCGACCGGGTGCCCACCTTCGCCGTGGGTGTGGCCGAAAGCTACAGCCCCGTGGACGAAGGCTGGGGCCCCCGCGCCGTGCCCGATTTCGAGGGCGCCGTGGACCTGTCCTGGCACCTCGTCGACCAGCTGGTCGAGAACCACTTCGACCCGATGGTCTGCCGCGAGATCGAGGTGGACCACGGCCTCCAGGTGCCGATGGAGCTCTTCTTCGGCCGGCCCGAAAACTGGCCGGTGAAGGTCGTCCCGATCTGGGTGAACACGATCCAGTACCCGATCCCCACCCCGCAGCGCTGCTGGGAGATGGGCAAGCTGCTGCGCAAGGCGATCGAGAGCTTCCCTGGCGACGAGCGCGTGGTGATCATGGGCACCGGCGGCCTGTCGCACCAGTTGCAGGGCTCGCGCGCGGGTTTCATCAACCGCGAGGCGGATCAGGCGTGGCTGGACGGGATCGCGAACGACTACGAGAAATACCGCGACATGAGCCGCGAGGAGTATGTCGAGCAGTTCGGCTCCGAAGGGGCCGAGCTGATCATGTGGCTGGTGATGCGGGCCGCGATGGATGACAAGGTCGCGCTGAAGCACAAGCATTACTACGCCCCCGCCTCGATGACCGGGGCCGGCATGGTCGTGCTGGAGAACGCCTGATGGCCTTCTTCCTGATGCGCTGCCTGCACCATCCCGGCATGGACGCCCTGCGCGACGAGACCCGCCCGACCCACCGCCAGTGGGTCGGCTCCGGCGGGGAGGGTCTGGCGGCGGTGCTGATCGGCGCGGCGCTGGTGGATGAGACCGGCGCCAGCATCGGCAACTTCGGCGTGCTGGAGGCCCGCAGCCTCGCGGATGCCACCGCCTTTGCCGAGGGCGATCCCTTCAACGCGGCCGGCATCGTTGCCGCGATCGAGGTGACGCCCCTGCCCGACACCTTCCAGGCGCATCGCATCACCGACCCGATGAGCCCCCGGCTGAGCATCGGCTGAACGCGGGCCGCGCCCCGCAGAGGGGCCGCGGATGGCCCGCAGGATGGGCCACGTCCGCCCCGCAGGTCGGGCACGGCCTGTCGCTCCCCTCGCGCGGCGTGTCGCCCCCGGGCTGGGAACCCCCGGACAAATGCGCTATCCGACGACTCGACGACGGGCCGCAGGGGCGGCCCGCCTGCCCTTCCATCGCTTCGAGGGAGCCAGAACGTGACGGCGACGAGAATTGACGGCAAGGCCTTTGCGGCCGGCCTGCGTGAAAAGGTGGCGGCCCATGTCGCCCGCCTGAAATCCGAAAATGACCTGACCCCCGGCCTCGCCGTGGTCTTGGTGGGCAATGACCCGGCCTCCGAGGTCTACGTCGGCTCCAAGAACCGCCAGACCGTCGAGGCGGGCATGAACTCCTACGAGCACCGCCTGCCCGAGGACACGCCCGAGGCCGATCTGCTGACGCTGATCGACCAGCTGAACGCCGATCCGGCGGTCCATGGCATCCTCGTCCAGCTGCCGCTGCCCAAGCACATCGAAGAGGCCAAGGTGCTGGCCGCCATCGACCCGGCCAAGGATGTCGACGGCTTCCACATCTCGAACGTCGGCCTGCTCTCGACCGGTCAGAAGGCCATGGTGCCCTGCACGCCGCTCGGCTGCCTCCTGATGCTGAAGGATCACCTCGGCGATCTCTCGGGCCTCAACGCCGTGGTCATCGGGCGCTCCAACATCGTGGGCAAGCCCATGGCGCAGCTGCTGCTGGGGGCCAATGCCACCGTGACCATCGCGCACAGCCGCACCAAGAACCTCGCCGAAGTGGCCCGTGGCGCCGACATCCTCGTGGCCGCCGTGGGCCGCCCCGAGATGGTGACCGGCGACTGGATCAAGCCCGGCGCCACCGTCATCGACGTGGGCATCAACCGCATTCCCGCACCGGAACGCGGCGAGGGCAAGACGCGCCTCGTGGGCGACGTGGACTATGCCTCTGCCGCCGAGGTGGCCGGTGCCATCACTCCCGTGCCCGGTGGCGTGGGTCCGATGACCATCGCCTGCCTGCTGGCCAACACCGTCACCGCCGCCTGCCGCAGCGCGGGCCTGCCCGAACCCGAGGGGCTGACCGCGTAAGCGGTCAGGCACGCCATGGCGCAGAACACCACCAAGGTCTTCGTCACCGACCTCGAGATCGAGGCCCTGATCGGGATCCTCGAACACGAGCAGGCCAAGCGCCAGCCGCTGTTCCTCGATATCGAGCTGGACGTGATCCCGCCCGTCGCGGATGACATCGCGCAAGCCTTCGACTACCGCGCCGTGGGCGTCATCGCGCAGGACCTCGCCTCCGGCCAGATCGGGCTGGTGGAGGTCTTTGCCCACCGGCTCGCCTCGCACCTGCTGGACAGCCCGCTGGTGACCGCCGCCAAGGTGCGGCTGCGCAAGCCCATGGCGCTGGACAACGGCATGGCCGGTTGCGAAGTGCTGCTGGAAAAGGACGACTGAGGGCGCAGACGCGCCCTCGGCCCCCATCACGCCTCTCTGACACAGCACGGGACGCGGGCCCTCTGCACCCGCCGCCCGTCATCCTGATCGACCTGCCGGTGATCGTCCGCGCGGTCGGCTTGCCGCCCGTGGAGATGGCCCGGCCCGATCTCTTGCGCTGACTGCATGGGTTCCGCGCCCAGCAACGGCACTTCCGCCGCAACTTCGCCGCAAGAGCGGATTCCACCGTCGGAGGCTCTCACGGGGGCGTGACAAAGCATGACAAATGCATCTAATAGGGGCGGGCCGCATCGGGCCGCCCTTTTCCCAAGACAAGACCCCACGTGACCTTCCTTCGCAAGACCGTCCTCCCCACCGCTTTCGTCATTGCCCTCGGCGCCGTCGGCGGCCTGCTGGCCAAGGTTGCCGGCCTGCCGCTGCCCTATATGCTGGGTTCCCTGCTTGCCACGGCGCTTCTGACCGTGACACGGCCCCAGACCCTGCCCGAGGGCTACCGCTTCCCCAATGACTTCCGAAAGGTCTTCATCGGGCTGGTCGGTCTCTCCATCGGGGCCAGCATCACGCGCGAGGTGGTCGCCTCGCTGCCTTCCGCGATCTACTCCTTCGGTGCGCTGACGCTCTTCGTGCCGCTGGTGCATGCGATCAACTACACGATCTTCCGCAAGCTCGGGCGCTACGATCATCCGACGGCCTTCTTCGCGGCCACGCCCGGCGGGCTGATGGAATCGATCCTCATGGGCGAAGGCCGCGGTGCCGACATCCGCCTGCTGACCATGCAGCAATTCCTGCGCATCATCACCGTGGTGACCCTGCTGCCGGTCGGCCTGTCGCTCTGGTACGGGCATCCCGTCGGCTCGGCCGGGGGCATGAGCCTCAGCCGTTCCGGCGCCGACCTGCACCATTTCCCGGAGGTCATCGTGGCGCTGACCGTCGGCATCCTGCTCAGCCGGATCCCCTTCCTTCCGGCGGGACAGCTGGTCGGGCCGATGCTTGTCGGGATGGTCTGCACACTGACTGGCCTCCTCGTGATCGAGGTGCCCAGCTACATGATCTCGGGCGCGCAAGTCGTCATCGGCGCCTCGCTCGGCGCGCGCTTCGTCGGCATCCGGCCCGGCATGCTGATCAAGGGCATGGGTCTGGCGCTGACCTCTGTCGGCGGGATGCTGGTGGTGGGCGGGATCATGGCCATGCTGCTGCGCCCGATCACGGGCGAGCATTTCGACGTGCTGCTGATTTCCTTCGCCCCCGGCGGCGTGACCGAGATGGCGCTGGTGGCGCTCTCGCTTCAGGTGAACCCGGCCTTCGTCACCCTGCACCACATCTACCGGATCGTGCTGACGATCATCGAGATGCCGCTGGCCTGGAAATTCGCCGAACGGCGTGGGTTGGACTAACCTCTCGATCCCCCCGAAAAAAGATAACGCGCCGCTTCATCAGCGGCGCGTTTCTCTTTGATCCGACTGGATATTTCTTAGCAGGTCAGCCCTCGGCCTTCTCCGCCAGTTCCAGCCATTCCTCTTCGGCCTCCGCGAGGGCCTGCTGCCGCTCGGCCAGCATCTCGGTCGCCTTCTTGAACTTCACCGGCTCCTTGGTGAAGAGATCGGGCGTGGCCAGAAGCTGCTCCAGCTTGCCGATCTCGGAGCCGAGACGATCCATCACCTCGGGCAGTTCCTCCAGCCGGTGCTTCTCGGTGAAGGAGAGCTTGGCCTTGGGCGCAGGCGCGGCGGGTTTCGCCTCGACCTTGGGGGCCGCCTTCGGCGTAGCCTTCTCGACCTTCGGCGCATCCTTGCGGCCCTCGGCGCGCTGCGCGCGGTAGTCGCTCCAGCCGCCGGCATAGACCGTCGCGGTGCCGTCACCTTCCATGGCGATGGTGGTGGCCGCGACCCGGTCGATGAAGTCCCGGTCGTGGCTGACCAGCAGCACGGTGCCGTCGTAATCGTCCAGCAGTTCTTGCAGCAGGTCCAGCGTCTCGATGTCGAGGTCGTTGGTCGGTTCGTCCAGCACCAGCAGGTTGCTTTCCCGCGCCATCAGCTTGGCCAGCAGCAGCCGCGCCTTCTCGCCGCCCGAGAGCGAACGCACGGGCGCGCGGGCCTGTGCCTCGTCAAAGAGGAATTCCTTGAGGTAGCCCACCACGTGCTTGGGCGTGCCGCGCACCATGACCTGATCCGCCTGCCCCGACACCCGCATGTCGGGGTCACCCGTCAGGCTGTCCCAGAGCGTCATGTCCGGGTCCAGCGCCGCGCGGGACTGATCGAAGACCGCCGGCAGCAGGTTGGTGCCCATGGTCACCGTGCCACCGTCGGGCGCGACCTCGCCCATGAGCATCTTGAGCAGCGTCGTCTTGCCCACGCCGTTGGGGCCGACAAAGGCAACGCGGTCGCCGCGCATGACCTTGATCGAGAAATCGCTGAGGATCACTTTGTCGCCGAAGCTCTTGGAGATGCCCTCGGCCTCGACCACGCGCTTGCCCGACTTGGGCCCGCTGTCGAGTGCCATGGCCGCAGCGCCCTGACGGCGGATCTGGCCGGCGCGTTCCTCGCGCAGGCCCTGCAGCGCGCGCACCCGGCCCTGGTTGCGCTTGCGCCGGGCGCTGATGCCTTCCACGGCCCAGCGGGCCTCGGCCTTGATCTTGCGATCCAGCTTGTGGCGCGCCATGTCCTCGTCTTCCCAGACCTTGTCACGCCAAGCCTCGAAGCCTTCGAAGCCCTGCTCCTGACGGCGCACCTGTCCGCGGTCGACCCAGAGCGTGGCGCGGGTCAGCGCGCGCAGGAAGGCCCGGTCGTGGGAGATCAGGATGAAGGCCGCGCGGGTCTGCTTCAGCTCCTCCTCCAGCCAGGCAATCGCCTCGATGTCGAGGTGGTTGGTCGGCTCGTCCAGCAGCATCAGCTCCGGGGCCTCGGCCATCAGCTTGGCGAGCGCCGCGCGCCGCCGTTCGCCGCCGCTGGCGACCTCGGGGCTGCGGGTGGGATCGAACTTGAGGCCCTCGGCCACCATCTCGACCCGGTAGGCTTCCGACGGGTCCAGCCGCGAGGCCGCGAAATCGCCGAGCGTGGCGAAACCGGCCATGTCCGGCTCCTGCTCCATGTAGCCCACGGAGGTGCCCGGCGGCACCACGCGGTCGCCGTGGTCGGCCTCCACGAGACCGGCCATCACCTTCATCAGGGTGGACTTGCCCGAGCCGTTGCGCCCCACGAGGGCGACACGGTCGCCCTGCTGGACGACCAGCGACAGGTCATGGAATACGGGATCTCCGCCGAAGGTCAGCGAGATGTCGGAAAGCTGGAGAAGAGGTGCGCGCGCCATGAGCGCCAGCTAATCGCGCCCAAGGGCGGCGTCAAGCAGTGGCAGCACGGGGACGTCGCGCAGGCCCCCCTGTGCTGCACGCACAGGCGCCCCTATCCCTGCGCCGCGCGCGGCGGCCCGGCGGGCAGCGGCCCGGCCTGCGTCAGTGCGGCCGTGTGCCGGAGGACGGAACCGCCAAGGAAATCGCTTGGGAAACGCCTCGGGAAACGCCCTGAAATGCGCCTTTAAGATCGCGGGGAAAATCGCGGGCGCGCATTCGCGGGCACCCGGGCCCCGATCCGACTTTCCCCTGCCAGCACCCCGCGTTATCCCTGTCGCGCCGGGGCTGTCCCGGTCTGCGGCGAGGGAGAGGCCAATGGCCTACGGCAAGCATATCCTGTTCGGTCTGATCGCGCTTCTGGCGGCTTTCGTGGCGGTGACGGCACCGGGCGGGCTGACGCCGGATCAGGCGCAGATCCTCGCCATCGTGCTGATGACGCTGGGACTGTGGGCCACGGGGCTGCTGCCGGCCTACCTGACCTCGCTGATGTTCTTCACCGCGCTGCTGCTCTTCGGGCTGGTGGACAAGTCAGTGGTCTTCTCGGGCTTCACCTCCACCGCCATGTGGCTGGTGGTCTCGGGCTTCGTCATCGGGGCGGCGATCGGGCAATCTGGGCTCGGCCAGAAGATCGGCGCCCATGTCGCGCCGCATCTGTCGCGCAGCTATCCGATGCTGGTGGCGGGCATGGTCGGGCTTGGCATGGGGCTCAGCTTCCTGATGCCCTCCTCCATGGGGCGCGCCATGGTGCTGGTGCCCGTGGGCATGGCGCTGGCCGATGTGCTGGGGTTCAAGAAGGGCACCAAGGGCCGCACCGGCGTGGCGCTTGCCATTGCCATGTCGACCAACGTGCCCGGCTTCGCCATCCTGCCCGCCAACGTGCCCAACATGGTGCTCAGCGGCTCGGCGGAGAACCTGCTGGATATCCACATCGGCTACACCGACTACCTGCTGCTGCATTTCCCCGTTCTGGGCCTGCTGAAATCGGTGCTGATGGTCGGGGCGATCCTCTTCCTCTGCCCCGCAAAGGCGCAGAAGAGCGAGGACGCGGCCTTCACCCCGGTCGAGGGCAGCGGCCGCCACGGCTGGTTGCTGACGATCCTGCTGGTGACGCTGGCCCTTTGGGCGACGGACTGGCTGCACGGGCTACCGGCCGCATGGGTCGGTCTTGCCGCCGCCGTGCTGCTGCTGATGCCCGGCATCGGCTTCCTGAACCAGCAGCAGTTCCGGGGCGCCGTCGACTTCGGCACCCTCCTCCTCGTGGCGGGCGTGCTGGCCCTCGGCGTCGTGGTGACGAGCGCGGGGCTTGGCGACCGGCTGGCCGCCGTCGTGACCGCCGCCCTGCCGCTGGCACCGGGGCGCGACCTGACGAACTTCTTCTCGCTGGCGGCCCTTGGCACCCTGACCTCGATCCTGACCACCATGCCCGGGGTCCCGGCAGTGATGACGCCGCTGACACAGGACCTCGCCCAGGCGACCGGCTTCTCGACCGAAGCCGTGCTGATGAGCCAGGTGCTCGGCTTCTCCACCGTCGTCTTCCCCTATCAGGCGCCGCCGCTGCTGGTGGCCATGGGGCTGGCGGGTGAACACGTCCGCTCGATGATCCGGCTGACCCTGCTGATGACGCTCTTGACCTTCGTGATCCTGATCCCGCTCGACTTCCTGTGGTGGAAACTGCTGGGCGTGATCTGAGGCCGATGGACCTGCCCGTCCGGCCCCGATAGACCCGCCGCAAGGAGACCCTCATGACCCAAGACACCCTTCCCCCGATCCGCACGGTCGCCATCCTCGGCTGCGGCCTGATCGGCGCCAGCTGGGCCGCGCTCTGCCTTGCGCATGGCCACGACGTCACCGCATGGGACCCGGACGCCGGGGCCCGCGCCGACTTTGCCGCGAAGGTCGCAGGCCCGCTGGCGCAGCTGCGCGAGATCACGCCCGACCTGCCCGAAGGCGGCGCGCTCACGCTCTGCGACACGCTGGCCGAGGCCGTGGCCAATGCCGACCTTGTGCAGGAGAACGCGCCGGAGAACGTGCCGCTGAAGCAGGCGCTCTATGCGGAGGTGGTGGCGGCGGCCCCCGCGCAGGCGGTGATCTCCTCCTCTACCTCCTCGCTGACGTGGTCCGCACTCTCCGAGGGCATGGCAGAGCCCACCCGGCTGATCACGGCGCATCCGTTCAACCCGCCGCACCTGATGCCGCTGGTGGAGCTTTACGCCGCCACGCCCGAGATTACCGCGCGCACGCGGGTCTTCTACGAAGGCCTTGGCCGCGCGGTGGTGATCCTGCGCAAGGATGCCGTGGGCCATATCGCCAACCGGCTGGCCTCGGCGCTCTGGCGCGAGGCGGTGAACATCGTGGCCGAGGGCATCGCCGACGTGGAGGAGGTGGACCGGGCACTGGTGAACGGTCCGGGCCTGCGGTGGTCGGTGACCGGGGCGCATATGGCCTATCACATGGGCGGCGGGAGCGGCGGCATCCGCCATTACCTCGCCCATCTCGGCCCCAGCCAGCAGGCCCGCTGGGCCACGCTCGGCGCGCCCGAACTGACGCCCGAGGTCTGCGCCATGCTGGTCGCGGGCGTCGAGGCCGAGGCCGCCGGGCGCACGATCCCCGAACTGGAGGCAGAACGCGACGCCGCCCTGATCGCGGCGTTGAAGCTGCGTCAGCAGGGCTGACGCGCCGCGCAAGGAATGCCACGCAAGGCATTGCGATAAAAAGAATAAAGGCCACCCGCACAGGTGGCCTTTCGTCAATCCGACATCCCTCAAGGGGTGCGTATCACAGCCCCACGAGACCCGGCAGCCCCGAGATATCGCGGATCGTCGCCGTGCCATAGCCGGGCGCCTCCGGCTCGAACCCGCGGTTCACGTGGACCCGCGCGCCGAAGTGCAGATCGCGCGCCGGCATCAGGTCATAGCGGTAGCTGGCAGAGACATGCATGATCTCCTCCGGCGCGCAGTCCAGCATGTCGAGCATGTATTCGAACGGCCGGAACAGCGGCTTGTAGGCCTGCGCCTGCTCGGCGGTGTAGATGGCGTGGAACGGGGCTTCCAGCTTGTCGACGTTGGCCTGGATCTGGCTGTTCATCGCGTTTGACAGGATCACCAGCGGGATCTCCTTGCCGACCTTGGTCAGCGGCGCGGGCACATCGGCCCAGGGGCCCCACGTCGGCACGGTCTCATAGATCGTGCGGGCCTCGGCCGGATCGAAGGCGATCTTCCATTTCTTGCAGGTCCGCTCCAGCGCGTTGGCCAGAACATCCGCGTAGGGCTGCCACGCGCCCATGACCTCGTCGAGGCGATAGGCCGCGAAATCGCGGCGGAAGGCGGCGTGGTCCTCTTCCGGCAGGCGGTCCTTGCTGACCATGTCGCCCATGTCTCCCATGCGGAAGTTGGTCAGCGTGCCATAGCAGTCGAAGGTGATGTACTTGGGGCGAAAGCTCATGTCTGTCCTCGGGTTGGCGGCGCTCCGGCCGCGCGTGTCAGTCAACGGCACTCCGGCCGTGTCTGCAACGGTGCCACGCCGCCTGCCCCGGACCTGCGCGTTTCGGCCCCCCTTGGTCGCATTTCCTGCCGAAGTCCGCGGCCTGACGGGCAGATTCCGCCGTGCCCCCTTGCCATGATCCCCTGCGCGCCGCGCAGGCAAAGACGGCGCGGCACAATCTGCCACGGCCCCGCACCGAAACCGCAGGAGCCGCGAAAACGATGGCCCCGAACCGCAGCCCGGGCCTCTCGCACCGCTCTAGACAGGGCGGGACGCGGCCCCTGCCGCCGGCTCTCGCCGTCTTCCCCCTTCGGACGGCAGTCTCCGGGGAATTTACCTCTTCGTTCCCCCCTCCCGCGGCTCCGGTCGCGGGCTTTTTCATTCGGGCTCCGACAGGCGCGCAGCACCCTCCCGTGGCAGAAACCGCCACAGGCCGTCGCCACGCCACAGAAAATGCCACCGCGCCCGGCGTCATTGATCGTATCTCCAGCCGCCTTGGCCTAGGCTCGTGCTGCACTGACTGGAGACCCCCATGACCCTGACCGCCCCCGCCGTGACGTTCCGCCCCATGACGCCGCAGGACCTCGCCCCGGCCCTCGTGCTGAGCCGCGCGGTGCAATGGCCGCACCGGGCCGAGGACTGGGCCATGAACCTTGCCCTGAGCGAGGGGTTGGTGGCCGAGGCGGACGGACGGATCGTCGGGACCGGGCTGATGACGCCCCACGGCGAGACGGCGGCCACCTGCAACATGATCATCGTGGATGAGAGCCTGCGCGGCCGGGGCTATGGCCGCAAGCTGATGGAGGCGCTGCTGGCCCTTGCGGGGGACCGCGAATGCCGGCTGACGGCGACCGAGGAGGGCCTGCCGCTCTACGAGAAGCTTGGGTTCCGCAAGACGGGGATGGTGCGCCAGCAGCAGGGTCAGGTGACCGGCGGCGCACCCCTGCCCGGTGTGCGCCCCGCCCGGGCGGAGGATATGCCCGCCATCGCGCGGCTGGACGCGGCGGCCACCGGCATGGCGCGCCCGGCGCTGCTGGCGGCGCTGCTGGAGGCCGGCGCCCTGCGGGTCTTCGAGGCGCCCGAGGGGATCACCGGCTACATGGCGCTGCGCGACTTCGGGCATGGCAAGGTTCTGGGGCCGGTCGTCGCCGCGGACCAGACGCTGGCGCAGGGTCTGATCGGCGCCGCCGTGGCCGAGGCTTCGGGCGGGTTCCTGCGGATCGACCTGCCAGACAGCGGCGCGGCCCTTCAGGACATGGTGGAGAGCCTGGGCATGCGCGCCGCGGGCGATGGCACCTCCATGACGCGCCCCGGCGCCCGGCCCCTGCCGCAGACGGGGCCCACGCTTTATGCCCTGGCCAGCCAGGCGCTGCTCTGACCGCAGCCCCCGGACACCACAGTAAAGGGCCCCGCGCATCGCCTGCGCGGGGCCCTCACTCTGTCGGACGCCCGGAGGCGCTGCGCTTACTCCGCCAGACCGGCGGCCGCGACGATTGAGACGAGCACGGCGGACATGCCGCGCAGGCTCAGCTCCGGCTCGGTGTCGATCCATTCGTCGAGCGAATGCGCCCGCCCGCCGCTGCCGCCCGAGCCGATCTTGATCGCGGGGATGCCGCGGCTGATCGGGATGTTGGCATCGGTCGAGGACGGCGACCACTTGGGCGCAAAGCCGAAGGCGGCCACGGCGGCGGTGGTTTCCGCCACGATGCGCGCGTCATCGGCGGTCTTGCCCGCAGGCCGGTTGCCAAGCTGCTTCAGCGAGGTGGAGATCTCGCCGAACTGCGTGCTGTTGCGCGCATTCTCGGCGGCCACGGCCTCGGCCATCAGGGTCTTCATCTGGGTGTCGAGCTTGTCCAGCTCCACCTGGCTGACCGAGCGCAGGTCGATATCCACAAAGACCTCTTCGGGGATCGCGTTGATCGAGGTGCCGCCGCCGAGGATCGAGAGGTTGAAGGTGGTCTTGGGCTCTGCCGGAACGGTCAGCTTGGCCATGCCTGCCCCGAACTCTGCAAGCGCATTGGCCGGGTTCACGGTGCCGAACTGGCCATAGGAGTGGCCGCCCGGCCCCTTGAAGGTCACGCGGTAGCGGTAGGAGCCCACGGCCTCGCCGGTGAGCTGTTCGCTCTCCAGCCCGTCAACGGTGACGAAGCTCTCGATCTTGGGGCCATAGGCGTTCTGTTCGAAGAGGTAGCGCACGCCGCGCAGGTCGCCGATGCCTTCCTCGCCCACGTTGCCGACAAAGAGGATGTCGGCGCGGGTCTTCACGCCCGCCGCCTTGAGCGCGCGCATGATCGCAAGGTTCACCGCAAGGCCACGGGTGTCATCGCCCACGCCCGGGGCGAAGAGCTTGGTCCCCTCGCGGCGCACCGTCACGTCGGTGCCCTCCGGGAAGACGGTATCGAGATGCGCCGCCACCGCGACGAGGTTGCCGTTGCCGGTGCCGCGATAGATGCCGGTGACATTGCCGATGCCGTCGATCTGGACGTCCTCCAGCCCGGTCTCGGCCATCATCTCCTTGTAGGCCGCGGCCTTGAGCTCTTCCTTGAAGGGCGGCGCCGGGATTTCGGTCAGGGTGATGATCTCCTCGACCATGCGGTCGTGGTTCGCACGCAGGTGCGCGAGCGCCTCCTTGATGGCCGGGGTCTCGAGGATCTGGGAAATGGTATCGCTCATGGGGTCCTTCCTGTTTGCGCTCGACTATACGCCATAGACCTCTGCCGCGCGGGTTGGAAGAGGCCGCCCCGTGGCAGCCCCGGGCGAAGTGACCCCGGCTGACGGCAGAATCTGCCATATTGCCGCGGGAGGCGGTGCGCTGCGGCCTGTCGAGCGCCCACGCCTTGAAAACAAGGCCTGCGCGCGTCGCGAAGCCCGGGAAACGCCCGATCCTGCGAAGGCGCGGCAGGGCCGGCGCCGGGGCATAACGATCATCTCGACCCCTCAAAACCGCAGATTATACCGCGACACCCGGCAAATTCCGCCGGGATGCCGGATCCGCCCTGTCTAGGCTTTGAGCACGAAGAACAAGAACCCGCGCGGCAACGACCGCTCAGACACCGACAGGAGTTCCCCATGACCGAGATGAAACCCAAGGGCTGGCGTTCCACCGACGACCTGATGGTCGAGAGCGCCCTGCGCCGTGGCGCCACCCGCCGTGACCTGCTGCGCATGTTCGCCGCCTCCGGGCTGGCGCTCTCTGCCGCCGGATCGCTGGCGGCAAGCGCCAGCCGGGCCTTTGCCGAAACGCCCCAGACCGGCGGCGCGCTGCGGGTGGCCATCGGCTCCACCTCCACCGGCGACACGCTCGACCCGGCCCGCGCCCGTCAGCAGGCGGATTACCTGCGCCTGACGACCTTCTACAACAAGCTGGTCTCGCTCGACTTCAACCTCGCCCCCCGCATGGAACTGGCCGAGAGCCTCGAAAGCGACGATGCCAAGACCTGGGTGATCAAGGTCCGCGAGGGCGTCACTTTCCATGACGGGAAGGCGCTGACCGCCGACGACGTGGTCTATTCGCTGAACCGCCACATCGACCCGGCGGTGGGCTCGCAGGCCAATGCGCTTGCCGCGCAGATGACCTCGATCACCAAGACCGGCCCGATGGAGGTGACGATCGAACTGGAGGCCGGCAACGCCGACCTGCCCGCCGTTCTGGCCACCTACCATTTCTGCATCATCGCGGATGGCACCACCGATTTCACCACCGCCAACGGCACCGGCCCCTATATCTGCGAAGTCTTCGAGCCGGGCATCCGTTCCGTCGCGGTGAAGAACCCGAACTACTGGCGCGAAGGCGGCTACCTCGACTCGATCGAGCTCTTCGGCATCGAGGATCGCGGCGCCCGCGCCAATGCGCTGATCTCGGGCGACGTGCAGCTGATCGGCTCGATGGACCAACGTTCCGCCCGGCTGATCGAGGCCGAGGACAGCCTCAAGCTGATGATCACCCCCGGCGGCTCCTACTCCAACCTGAACATCCGCCTCGACGAAGAGCCCGGCGTGCAGTTCGACTTCGTGCAGGGCATGAAGCACCTGATCAACCGCGAGGTCATCAACCGCGCCGTGCTGCGCGGCTATGGCGACCTGCACAACGACCAGCCGGTCCAACGCGCCAACCACTACTTCAACGAAGAGGTCGTGGCGCCCGAGTTCGATCCCGAGAAGGCGAAGTTCCACTTCGAGAAGGCCGGGATGGCCGGGGCCAAGATCCCCGTCATCGCCTCGGAAGCGGCAAAATACTCGGTCGACATGTCGACGATCATCCAGCAGGACGCGCAGAAGGCGGGCATCACCCTCGACGTCCAGCGCGTGCCGCGGGACGGCTACTGGTCGACCTACTGGCTCAAGGCGCCGATCCACTGGGGCAACATCAACGCCCGTCCCACCGCCGATATCCTGTTCTCGCTGCTCTACACCTCGGATGCGAAGTGGAACGAGAGCAAGTTCTACAACGAGAGCTTCGACAAGATGGCCGCCGAGGCCCGGGTCGAACTGGACGAGGCCAAGCGCAAGGAGATCTACGGCTCCATGCAGCGCATGATCGCCGAGAAGGCCGGCACGATCATCCCCGCCTACCTCTCCTCGGTCGATGCCATGTCGGACAAGGTCATGGGCATCCAGCCGCATCCCCTCGGGCTGCTGCAGGGCTATGACTTCGCCGAAACGGTCTGGCTGAAAGCCTGATCCGTCGCGGGACCGGCCCTGCGCCGGTCCCGCCGCCTGCGGGCTGCGCCCCTCACCGCGCCCGCATTTCGCGTTCCGTCCCGCGCCGCCCGGCGCATGCCCCATCCCCAGCCGAGGGCCAATGCACAGCCTAGCCGTCAAACTGATCTTGCAGAGGATCGCGATTTCGCTCCTCACGCTGCTCTTCGTCTCCGTCGCGGTCTTCCTGATCACCGGCCTCCTGCCCTCTGACCTTGCCGAAGACCTCCTCGGGCAGGCCGTCACCCCCGAGGCGGCCGCCGCCCTGCGCGAGACGCTGGGCCTCGATGGCTCGCCGCTGCAACGCTATGTCTCGTGGATGACCGGTTTCCTTCAGGGCGACCTCGGCATGTCGCTGGTCTCGCAGCGCCCGATTGCCGACCTGATCCGCGAGAGGCTGCCGAACTCGGTCACCCTCGCCGCGATCACCATGGCACTGACGATCCCCTTCGCGCTCTCCCTCGGCATCCTCGCGGCCGTCTATCGCGGGTCGTGGTTCGACCGGGCGGCCTCGGCCATGGCGGTGCTGCTGATCTCGATCCCCGAATTCGTCATCGCCACCGTCACCGTCATCATCTTCGCGGTCTGGCTCCGCTGGCTGCCCGCGCTCTCCTTCTCGCCCGATGCGGACAGCATCTGGGAGGTGCTGCGCGCCTATGCGATGCCGGTCGGCGTCCTCGTCCTGTCGAGCTGTTCGCAGATGATCCGGCTCAGCCGCGCGGCGGTGATCGACACGCTCAAGACCTCCTACATCGAGAACGCCACCCTCAAGGGCGCCCGCCGCTGGCGGCTGGTGTTCCGCCATGCGCTGCCCAATGCCGTGGCCCCGATCGTGAACTCCATCGCGCTCTCCATGTCGTCGCTGCTGGGGGGCGTGATCATCATCGAGACGATCTTCAACTACCCCGGCCTTGCCAAGCTGATGGTGGACGCGGTCACCAGCCGGGACATGCCGCTGATCCAGACCTGCGCCATGCTCTTCACCGGCTTCTACCTGATCCTGATCACCGCGGCGGACATCATCGCCATTCTCTCCAACCCGAGGCTGACCGACCGATGACCGCCCTTGCCTTCTTCCACCGCCGTGGCTGGATCGTCTCGCCGCTGACCGCCGCCTGTTTCGCCGTGATCCTGTTCTGGGGGACGGTCGCGCTGCTGGCGCCCTGGCTGATCCGCTATCCCATCGGCGAGATCGTGGATTACGATTACTTCTCGCCGGTCTCATCGCTGAACTGGCTGGGCAGCGACTACATGGGCCGCGACATGTATTCCCGCATCCTCATGGGCGCCCGTCTGACCATCGGCATCTCGCTGGCAGGCACGGTGCTGGCAGGGGTCGTGGGCGTGGCCTTCGGCATGATCGCGGGCACCATCGGCGGGCTCTTCGATCAGGTCCTCTCGCGCTGCATCGACGCCTTCGTGGGCATCCCGAACCTGCTGCTGGCCCTCGTGATCGTGGCGGCCGGCGGCTCCTCCATCCCGGTGCTGATCCTCTCGGTCGCGGTGATCTTCGCCCCCAGCTGCTACCGCTTCTCGCGCTCTATGGCGGTGAACGTGGGCGCGATGGACTTCGTCGTCGCGGCCAGGGCACGCGGCGAAGGCATCGTCTACCTCATCCGCTCCGAGGTGCTGCCCAACATCATCGGGCCGGTACTGGCCGACATGGGGCTGACCTTCGTCAAGATCGTGCTGCTGCTCTCGGGCCTGTCGTTCCTGGGCCTGGGCGTACAGCCACCCGCCGCCGACTGGGGCGGCCTTGTCCGCGAGAACATGATCGGCCTCAGCTATGGCGCGGCGGCGGTCGTCTTCCCCTGCATCGCCATCGCCAGCCTGACCCTTGCCATCAACATGCTGATCGACAACCTGCCCCGACGCATCCGCGACAGGAGCCCGCAATGACCGCCCCGCTTGTCCAGATCGACGACCTGCACATCGCCGCCGAAACCGACAGCGGCCGCAGCTTCGGCATCATCAACGGTGTCTCTATCACTGTGGCCCCCGGCGAGATCGAGGCCCTGATCGGTGAAAGCGGCTCGGGCAAGACGACCATCGCGCTTGGCCTGCTGGGGCACTTCCGCACCGGCTGCCACTTCGTCTCGGGGCGGATGGTGGTCAACGGCAAGGATATGGCCCGGCTGAGCGAGGCCGAGCGCGCCGCGCTGCGCGGGCGCTCTGTCTCCTACGTGGCGCAGAGCGCGGCGGCGGCCTTCAACCCGTCCCTGAGGATCATCGACCAAGTCATTGAAATCGCGCTCATCCACCACACGCTCGACCGGGCCGCGGCGCGGGCCCGCGCGGTGGAGCTGTTCCGCGACCTCGGCCTGCCGTCGCCCGAAACCATCGGCGATCGCTATCCGCATCAGGTCTCCGGCGGGCAGCTTCAGCGCCTTGCCGCGGCCATGGCGGTGATCGGCGACCCGATGCTGGTGATCTTCGACGAGCCAACCACCGCGCTCGACGTGACGACGCAGATCGGCGTGCTGCGCGCCTTCAAGCGGCTGATGCGCGACAAGGGCATGACGGGCATCTACGTCAGCCACGACCTTGCCGTGGTGGCCCAGATCGCCGACCGGATCACGGTGCTGAAGAACGGCGAGGTGCAGGAACAGGGCACCACCGCCGAGATCCTGACCAACGCGCAGCACCCCTATACCCGCGACCTGCTGGCGGCCTTCGCGCCGCGCCCCCGTGCCCGGCCCGCCGCCGTGGCCCCGCAGGAGCAGACCATTGTTCTGGAGGGGCGCAACATCCTGTCGGGCTATGGCAAGGGCAAGGGGTTCATCCCCGCCGTGCGCGACGTGAGCTTCCGCCTGCCGCGCGGTGCCTCGCTGGGAGTGATCGGGGAATCCGGTTGCGGCAAGTCCACGCTGGCCCGCACCCTCGCAGGCCTGCTGCCCGCCAGCGACGGGCAGGTGATCCTCTCCGGCGCGCCCCTCCCGGCCGAGGCGAGGGCCCGGTCGAAGGAGGAGTTGCGGCGGCTCCAGATCGTGTTCCAGCTGGCGGATACGGCGCTGAACCCCGCGACACAGATCGGCGACATCCTCGGGCGGCCGCTGACCTTCTTCCACGGGATGCGCGGTCGCAAACGCGCCGACAGGGTGGCGGAGCTCCTGGACATGGTGCGCCTGCCCCGGGACTTCGCGCAGCGCTATCCGACGGAACTCTCCGGCGGGCAGAAACAGCGGGTGAACTTCGCCCGCGCCCTCGCCGCCGAGCCTGAGGTGATCCTCTGCGACGAGATCACCTCGGCCCTCGACACGGTGGTGGCGGCGGCCGTTCTGGACCTGCTGGCAGAGCTTCAGCGCGAGCTTGGCCTATCCTACCTCTTCATCAGCCACGACATCTCGACCGTGCGGGCCTTCTGCGACGAGGTCATGGTGATGTACGCGGGCGAAGCGGTGGATCGCTTCGCACCGGCCCAGATGGACGCGCCCGAGCGGCATCCCTACACGCGGCTCCTCGTCTCCTCGCTGCCGCAGCTCGATCCCGGCTGGCTCGACAGCCTGCCCGAGGTGCTGGAGCGCGGGGTGTGACCGGGGCCCGCGCCGCCCTGCGACACTGCGAGATCGCAACGGCGCCGCGCCATGCGATTGCACCGGCCCGCCGCGCGGTCTAGGACAGTCGAAGACAAAGGACATCCGATGCCCTCTCCCAGGCTCGATCGCATTGACATGAACATCCTCGCCGAATTGCAGCGCAACGGCCGGATGACCAATGCCCAGCTGGCCGATGCGGTGGGCCTCTCGCCCTCACCCTGCCTGCTGCGGGTCAAGCGCCTCCAGAGCAGCGGCATCATCACCGGCTACGGCGCCCAGATCGACCTGCGCAAGCTGGGTCCCTCGATCACGATCTTCCTCGAAGTGACCCTGACCCAGCACCGCAGCGCGAATTTCCAGCGCTTCGAGGCCGGGCTGCGGCGGCGCCCCGAGGTGGTGGAATGCCACCTGATCAGCGGCGGCTTCGACTACCTCGTGAAACTGGTGGTGCGAGAGCTGTCGCACTATCAGGACATGATGGAGACGCTGCAGGAAGAGAACATCGGGATCGCCAAGTACTTCAGCTATGTGGTGGTGAAATCGCCCATCGAACATGGCGAGGTGCCGCTGAAGCTGCTGTTCGAGGACGAGGGCGAGTAGCCCCGTTCCCTTTGCCGGATCACCCGGCCTCGTTCGGACGCCCCGAGGGTCATCCCAGCGGCTGGTTCACGAGGCCCCAGTGCTGCACCGCCCCGGACCGCGGCACCACCGGCCCCAGCGTCATATGCGTGACCGTGTCGAAGGGTGCGAGGCCACTGCCTTCCAGCAGGTCGATGAAACGGGCGCCGGTCCGCATCGTGTCCAGCCGGGCAAACCGCCCCTCCAGCGCGGCAAGATGCGGCGCGGTCAGCGCCATGGCAGCATCCTCGTCCGGTGCGATGACGGGGCCGATGACCTGCCCGCGCCCGGCCCGGCGGCGGAAGGCCGCGCCAATCACCTCGCCTGCCGTCTCCAGCACCAGCGCGGGACCAAGCTCCATGAGACGTGCCATCAGCTCTGCCCGCGGCGCACCGTTCGCGGCCGTATCCAGCGCGATGATGGCGGCGAGGTCCTCCGCCCCCGCAGGGCGCACCTGCCCCTGCACGGGTGCGACGGCGGGCGGCGCGGTGACGATGCCCTGCCGCTGGTGCACGGTCGCCACCGGTTCGAAGCCCATCGAGATATAAAGCCTGTAGGCCGCCCGGGTGGCATTCAGCCGGTAGCTTTCCAGCCCGCAGGCGGCAATCGCCTGTTCCACCAGCCATTGGCCGGTACCGCGGGCCTGCAGCTTGGGCGAGGTGATCACCATGCCGATGTTCGCGAAAGTCCCCATGGGGAACCACATGGCCGAACCGACGATGCGCCCGATGGGATCGCAGGCGATCAGCCCCTCGCCCATCTCCATCAGCAGGCGCAGGTCCTCGGCCCGGTGCGGCCACCGCACCCCGACCGACAGTTCGTGCAGCAGCGGCAGGTCGGCGTCCTCAAGCCGCTTCGGCGTCAGCTCGAAGGTCTCGATCAGCTTGGTGGCCTCTGCGCACATGGTCTGTCCTCTTGTCGCGCCGGGGTCTTGCTTGGCCTCATGGCTGCCCGGGCTCTGCCACCATAGCCGCAGCCGGCTGGTACGGAACAGCACTGGCCGATGGCAATACGGCAGATAATAGCAAAAACCCCCTCTGCGCCGCATCCTCGCCCTGTGCGGATCGTGGCAAAAGGGCGTCGATTGCCGTGCAAGACAGGACCCGACCATGCCCGCCCCCCTGACCCGGATCGACACTTCGCCCGACCTGCCCGCCCGTTCCGATGTGGTGGTGATCGGCGGCGGCATCGTCGGCATCTGCACCGCCTATTACCTCGCGCAGCGCGGCGTTTCGGTAACCCTGCTGGAAAAGGGCCTCGTCGGCGCCGAACAGTCGAGCCGCAACTGGGGCTGGTGCCGTCAGCAGAACCGCGACGCGCGCGAACTGCCCATGGCGACCAAGAGCCTCGAGCTCTGGGATGCCATGAAGCAGGAGACCGGGATCGACACCGGCTTCCGCCGCTGCGGGCTGACCTACCTTTCCGACAGCGAGAGCGAGATCGAGGGATGGGCCAACTGGTGCGACTTCGCCAAGACCCGCGGCGTGCGCTCCCACGCCTTCGGCGCGGAGGAAGCCGCCCGGCGCGGCGAGGCCACCGGCCGGGGCTGGAAGGGCGGCGTCTATTCCCCCGACGACGGGATCGCCGATCCCTCGCTTGCCGTGCCGGCCATCGCGCAGGGCGTGCTGCACTATGGCGGCCATGTGGTGCAGGGCTGCGCCGCCCGCGGGATCGAGACGGCCGCCGGACGCGTCAGCGGCGTGATCACCGAAAAGGGCACCATCGCCTGTGACCGGGTGGTCATGGCGGGCGGGGCCTGGGCCTCGTCCTTCTGCCGCACGCTCGGCATCAGCTTCCCGCAGGCCGCCACCCGCAGCTCGATCCTCTCGGTCACCGCGGGCGCCGAGGGGCTGCCACCGGCGCTGCACACCTCGCAGGTGTCGGTCACGCAGCGCAGCAGCGGCGGCTACACGCTGGCGATCAGCGGCAAGGCCCAGCTTGACCCCACCCTGCAGCAGCTGCGCCATGCCCGGCATTACCTGCCGATGTTCTGGCGGCGCCGGCGCAACCTCTCCCCGGGCGGGATGCAGGCCTTCCGCGCCGGGCACGAGCGGCTGACCGGGTGGGCGCTCGACCGGCCCACGCCGATGGAACGCACCCGCATCCTCGACCCGAAACCGAACCGCGCCGTCATCGAGGAAACTCTGCGCCGCGCGCAGGTGCTGTTGCCGGAGCTCTCCAAGACCCGCATCGAGGCCAGCTGGGCCGGCTATATCGACAGCACGCCCGACGGCGTCCCTGTCATCGGCGAGATCCCCCGGCTGCCCGGGTTCTTCCTCGCCGCGGGCTTCAGCGGCCACGGGTTCGGCATCGGCCCCGGCGCGGGACTGCTGATCGCGGATATGGTCACGGGTGCTGCCTCCTACGAGGATCCAGCGCATTACGCGCTGTCCCGCTTTGCAGGGTTCGGCTGGCAGAAAGTCGCGGAGTTCTGAGCGGATGGGAGGCCCCGGGGCGCCGGGGACCGAACCCCTGGGGCCGTTGGGCCGCCGGACCGGGAAAGGGTGAAGGCACAGCCCGAACATACCTGCATAACCATTTGATTTACCACACCTGCAGGCGACCCACCCTGGCCGGATCGTCCCACATCGGCACCGGGATCGGCGGCCCCATCAGCCACGCCGAAGCCCCCGGTCAGGCGCATGCAAAAAAGATGCTATCAACATCTAATTGACATTTACCCGGATCGCACAATAGTCATCCGTGATCCCTCACAGCCGAAAGCGCCCGCGTGACGCGCCACCAGATCTCCATCGCCCTCATCGTCTCCTGCGCCATGTTCATCAACGCGCTGTCGCAGACGACGCTTGGCACGGCGCTGCCGTCCATCGCGCAGGATTTCGGGATTGCACCACTCCGCCTCTCCATCGCGGTCACGGCAGAATACCTCACCCTCGCCGTCTTCATGCCGATGAGCGGCTGGCTCGCCGACCGCTTCGGCGCGCGGCCGGTCTTCTTTGCCGCCCTCGTGGTCTACATGCTGGCCACCGTCGGCTGCGCCCTTTCGGTCAACCTCGAGATGCTGGTCAGCTTCCGCGCGTTGCAGGGTGTGGGCGGGGCGATGCTGATCCCGGTCTCGCGGCTGGTGCTGCTGAAGGTCACCTCGCGCGAGCAGCTGGTGCAGGCGATGACATGGGTCACGATCCCCGCGCTGACCGGCACCGTCATGGGCCCGCCGGTGGCCGGGCTGCTCGTCACCTACGCCAGCTGGCCCGCGATCTTCTGGGCCTATATCCCGGTCTGCCTCGCACTGCTTGCCCTTGCCGCGTGGAAACTGCCGGACTTCCGCGAAGAGAGCGCGCCGCCCTTCGACTGGACGGGCTTTGCCTATTCCGGCCTCGGCATTGCGGCGCTGCTCCTCGGGCTTGACCGGCTGGCCCATGCGGCACGCGAGGTCTGGCCGCCGCTCGTTTACCTCGGCGCCGCTGCGGTGCTGCTGACGCTCTACACCCGCCACGCCCGCCGGGCCGAGGCCCCGATCATCGACCTGCGCCTGCTGGAGGTCCCGGCCTACCGGATCGCGCTGATCGGCGGGCTGATCTTCCGCTCGGCGCAGGCGACGATGCCCTTCCTGCTGCCGATCCTGTTCCAATCCGTCTTTGGCTGGTCGGCGCTGACCTCGGGCGGGCTGACCTTCGCCTCGGCCATCGGCGCCCTCAGCGTCAAGTTCGCGGCCCCCATGGTGCTGCGCATCGCGGGCTTCCGGGGCGTGCTGCTGGTGAACGGCGTGCTGGCCGCGGCCAGCATCATCGGCTGCGCCTTCTTCGACCCGCAGACGCCCCATATCGTCATCATGACGGTGCTCTTCCTAGGCGGCTGGTTCCGCTCGCTGCAATACACCGCGCTCAACGTGCTGACCTTCGCCGACCTCGGCCAGCGTGACATCAGCCGCGCCACCGGCGTCAGCTCGATGCTGCAGCGCCTCGGGCAGGCCTTCGGCGTAGGGCTTGCGGCGCTGGTGACGCTGATCCTCTCGGGCGGCAGCGGCCAGACGCCGGACGCCGCGCATTTCCTCTGGGCCTTCGTCTTCTTCGGGCTCTGGACGCTGCTGGCGCAGATCATCTTCGTGCAACTCGACCCGATGGACGGGGCGAGCGCACGGCCGCGCCGCGCCCTGCGCAGCTGAGGCCTCAGGCAGCGAAGCGGTCCTTCACGGTGTAATAGGCCCCGACCAGCGGCAGGAACCACGGCGGGCCGAAATGCCCCGGGATCGCGGGCCAGTCCATCGCGGCAAAGGGGTTCGCCGCGCTGTCGCCCTCCAGCATCCGGGCCAGCACACCGCCCATATGGGTCGCCATCTGTACCCCGTGGCCCGAGAACCCCATCGCGTAGTAGAGGCCACGATGCTGCCCGGCGCGCGGGTGGCGGTCGCGCGTGGCGTCGATCACACCGCCCCAGCAGTAGTCGATCCGCGTGTCGGCCAGATAGGGGAAGTACTCCAGCATCTGCCGGTGCAGCACGGCACCGCTCTTGCGGTCCTGCGTCGGGTTCGAGATCGCGAACCGCGCCCGCCCGCCAAAGATCAGCCGGTTGTCGGGCGAGAAGCGGAAGTAGTTGCCGATGGTCCGCGCCACGGTGGTGCTGCGGCGCTGCGGCAGAATGCGGGCGCAGAGCGCCTCCGACAGCGGCTCCGTCGCGAGGACGAAACTGCCGATGGGAACGATCCGGCGGCGGAAGTGGAAGAGCGGCCCCTGCTGCGAGGTGCCGGTGGCCAGCACCACCTGCCCCGCCTCAACGCTGCCGCGCGGCGTCGTCACGCGGTAGCGGTCGCCCTCCAGCCGCGTCAGGCCCGTGACGGGTGCATCCTCGCGGATATCGGCCCCGTGGCGCACCGCCGCCTCGGCCAGCCCCACCGCCAGACGCCCGACATGGACCTGCGCGCTCTTGGGATAGACCAGCCCGCCGTGGAACACGTCCGAGCCGATCTCGGACCCAAGATCGGCCTTCTCGACAAGGAAGCACTCCGGGTCGGCCTCGCACTGCAAGAGCTCCGCAGAGGCGCGGAACTTCTCGAAGGCCGCGGCGGAACCTGCCAGCTTCAGCTTGCCGCGCCGCTCGAAGGCGCAGTCGATGGCCTCCTCGCGCACGATCCGCTCCACCGTGTCCACCGCATCGTCATAGGCGCGGTAGAGCGCCTCGGCCCGGGCGGCGCCGATCTCGGCCCGGACGCTGCCGTAGTCATGGGCGAAACCGTTGTTGCACTGCCCGCCGTTGCGGCCCGATGCGGCCTCGCCCACGGCGCCCGCTTCCAGCAGGAGGACCGAGCCGCCGCGCTTCGCCACCGCAAGCGCGGTGGACAGCCCGCAAAAGCCGCCGCCCACCACCACAACGTCCGCCTTTTCCGGCAGATCGCCGGGGGTCGCGCCGCGGAAGGCAGGCCGCGAGTCGAGCCAGTAGGGATGCATTTTCATCGTGTCACTCCTGTCGCGCCCAAGGCGCCCTGGCGGCCAGTCTACGCCCGGTCCTGCGCAGCAGATTGCGTGCAAGATCACTGGCCGCAACGACTTATGCCGTTTGTCGCGTCCTCCATGACAGAAGGTGCCGCAGCAAGGGGCACTCCCCCGGGCGCGGCTTTGGAAAACGGCGCGAAATCCGGCAGTTGAGCGGGTCCGTTGCCGCCCGCGAACACAGGTGGCACAGATCCCCGCATCCTGGGGCCTTCGCTCTGGCACTGCGTGGCGGGGCGGTGTCTAATCTTCAATGAACACAGGAGGATACCCATGAAATGCATCGTCATCGGCGGCGGGATGTTGGGCGCGGCCACGACCTATTCGCTGGCCCTTGCAGGGGCCGATGTGACGGTGATCGACGCCGCCCATCCGGGCAAGGCGACGCTGGCCGGTGCGGGCATCATCTGCCCCTGGGCCACGGTGCGCGACCAGCCGGAATTCTACCGGCTCTATGCCGCGGGCGGGGCCTACTATCGCCGCCTGATCGCCGAGCTTGAGGCCGCGGGCTGCAGCGACACGGGCTATCGTCAGGTGGGGGCGCTGATCATGGGCCGCGACGCCGACGCGCTGGAGAGCGCCCGCGCGCGCCTGGCCCTCCGACTGCCGGATGCGCCCGAGGCCGGGGTCCTGAGCGAAAAGACCGCCGCCGAGGCGCAGGCGCTGTTCCCCGCCCTCGGGCCGGACCGGCCCGCGCTGCATCTGAGCGGCGGCGGGCGGGTCGAGGCGGCAACGCTCTGCGCGGCGCTGCTGGCCCGCGCGGCGGACCTCGGCGCGCGGCGCGTGACCGGGACCGCCGGGCTGACGCTGGACGATGCGGGCCGTCCTCAGGTGACGCTGGAGGGCGCGACGTTGCCGGCCGACCGGGTGATCGTTGCGGGCGGGGCCTGGGCGAACGAGATGCTGGCCCCGCTGGGTCTGGCGCAGCAGGTCCGCCCGCAGAAGGGCCAGATCGTGCACCTGCGGCTGGCGCAGGACGTGACCGACTGGCCGGTGATCCTGCCGGGCACGGGCTATTACATGCTGACCTTCGCGGACCGCCGCGTGGTGATCGGGGCCACGCGCGAAGACGACGCGGGCTTTGACCAGCGGGTCACGGCGGCGGGCAACCTTGAGGTGCTGCAGGCCGGGCTGGAGTTTGCCCCCGGCCTCGCCGGGGCCGAGCACATCCGCACCAAGGTCGGCACCCGGCCCTTCACCGATGGCATGGTGCCCATGCTGGGTGCGGTGCCGGGGTCACAGGGCCTGCTGATCGGCAACGGTCTGGGGGCATGGGGGCTGACGGCCGGGCCGCTCGGCGGGCGGCTGCTGGCGCAGGCGGCGCTTGGTATGGCGACGGACCTCGACCTTGCAGCCTATGCCCCGACCGGGCTCTGACGACGCTTAGGCGGCCCAAGGCCCCCGATCAGGCCCCAATTCAGACGCCGTCGTTCAGATGACAGGCCGACAGCCGGTCGGGCGCGACCGCGCGCAGCACCGGCACCTCGCTGCGGCAGCGCTCGGTCGCGAAGGGACAGCGCGGGTGGAAATGGCAGCCCGCGGGCGGGTTCACCGGCGAGGGGATCTCACCCTTGATGGCCGAGAAGCGGCGTTTGGCGGTGCCGATCCGCGGGATCTCGGCCACCATGGCCTGGGTGTAGGGATGGTTCGGCCGCGCGATCAGATCCTGCGCCGTCCCCAGTTCCACGATCCGGCCAAGGTACATCACCGCGATCCGGTCCGAGATATGTTCCACCACGCCAAGGTCATGGCTGATGAACAGGTACGTCAGATCAAGGTCTTCGCGCAACTGCATGAAAAGGTTCAGCACCTGCGCCTGGATGGAGACATCGAGCGCGGCCACGGATTCATCGCAGACGATCAGCTCGGGCTTGAGCGCAAGCGCCCGCGCAATGCCGACCCGCGCCCGCTGGCCGCCGGAAAACTGGTGCGGGTAGCGTTTCGCCACCGCTGGGTCGAGGCCCACCTGCGCCAGCAATTCCGCCACGTAGCCATGGGCGTCAGTGCGCCCGACGAGGCCATGCACCACCGGCGCCTCGCCCACGAGGTCCTGCACCTGCAGGCGCGGGTTGAGCGAGGACATGGGATCCTGAAAGATCATCTGGATCTTCAGCGCCTCGTCCCGGCTGCGATAGCCGCCACCCCGCGTGGCGAGCGCCTGCCCGCGATAGCGGATCGCGCCTTCGGTCGGGCGGATCAGCCCGGCCACCATACGCCCCAGCGTGGACTTGCCGCAGCCGCTTTCGCCCACCAGCCCCAGCACCTCGCCCGGCGCCAGTTCGAGCGAGACGCGATCCACCGCGTGCACCGTCCGGGGCGCCAGCTTCGCCCCCAGCAGGCGGGCGATCTTCTCGGCCATGTCCAGCTCGGAGGAGAAGCGTTTCGAGAGGGCGTCGATCTCGATCAGGGCGCTCATGGGGTGGTCTCTTCGTCGGTCAGGGGGTGGTGGCAGCGCACGGCGCGCGGGCCAGCGGTCGCGAGGTCCGGCATCACCCGGCAGGCGGCATCGGCCCGGGGACAGCGCGGATGGAAGGCGCAGCCCGCCGGCAGGTTCAGCAGCGAGGGCGTCATGCCGTCGATCTGGCGCAGCCGCGCGCCATGCAGCTTGCCCTGCGGGACGCTCTCGATCAGGCCGCGGGTATAGGGATGGCGCGGGGCGCCCAGGACCTCGGCCGTGGGCCCTGTCTCGACGATGCGGCCCGCGTACATCACCGCCAGCCGGTCCGCGAGGCCCGACACCACGGCGAGGTCATGGGTGATCCAGATCATCGCCACGCCGGTTTCCTCGCACAGGCGCTGCACCTCGGCCAGGATCTGCGCCTGGATGGTGACGTCGAGCGCGGTGGTCGGCTCGTCCGCGATGATCACGTCAGGCTCATGCAGCAGGGCAATGGCGATGGCGACCCGCTGGCGCATCCCGCCGGAAAACTCGTGCGGGTAGTTCTTCAGCCGGGTCTCGGGCGACGGGATGCCGACCTTTTCCAGCGCCAGCCGCGCGCGTTCCAGCGCCTCGGCGTGGGATACGGTGTCATGGGCGCGCACGGCCTCCACCATCTGGGTGTCGATCCGCAGCACCGGGTTCAGGGTCATCATCGGGTCCTGAAAGATCATCGCGATCCGCTTGCCCCGCAGCGCCCGCAACGGCCCCTCGCCCATGCCGACCAGATCGGTGCCGTCAAAGACGACCCGCCCGCCCGCGACGCGGCCCGGTTCGTCCACCAGCCCGAGGATGGAGAAGCCGGTGACCGACTTGCCCGATCCGCTCTCGCCCACGAGGCCGAGGATCTCGCCCCGCGCCAGCGTGAAGGAGACGCCGTCCACGGCCTTGGCCACGCCCTCGCGGGTGAAGAAATGGGTCTGGAGGTTCTCGACCGATAGCAGGGTCATTTCTGCAGCCTCGGGTTCAGGACGTCGCGCAGCCGGTCACCGACGAGGTTGATGGCCACGATGGTGATGAGCAGCGCCACGCCGGGGAAAATCGCAATCCAGTAGCGCCCGGACAGCAGGAAGTCGTAGCCGTTGGCGATCAGCAGCCCCAGCGAGGGCTGGGTGATCGGCACGCCCGCACCGAGGAAGGAGAGCGTCGCCTCCAGCGAGATGGCAGAGGCGATCTTGACCGTGGCCAGCACGATCAGCGGCGGCAGCGAGTTGGGCAGCAGGTGGCGGAACATGGTCCGCTGGCGCGACAGGCCGAGGCAATGGGCGGCCTCGATGTATTCCTTGCGCCGCTCGACGATGGCCGAGGACCGCACCGTGCGCGCGAAATCGGCCCATTGCACGATGACGATGGCAAGGATCACCTTGTCGATCCCGCGCCCGAAAAGCGCCAGCAGGATCAGCGCGATCAGGATCGAGGGGAAGGACAGCTGGATGTCCACCACCCGCATGATCAGCGTGTCGATCCGCCCACCGAAATAGGCCGCCGCCAGCCCCGCCGCCACGCCGATGATCAGCGCGAGGATCAGCGAGGTGAAGGAGACCGCCAGCGAGATCCGCAGCCCATAGGCGATGGCCGAGAGCATGTCGCGCCCCTGCGTGTCGGTGCCCAGCCAGTAGGTCATGCCCGAGAAGCTCTGCGAGCCCGGCGGCAGGCCCCCGTCCATGAAGTCGAGCTGCGCCAGATCATAGGGGTTCTGCGGCACGATGAAGGGCCCCAGCAGGGTGAAGAGCGCCACGGCCAGGAAGACGGCAAGCGCGGCAACGGCGATCCGGTCTTCGAGGAACTGGCGGGCCAGACGGCGCAGCGGCGTGTCCTTGCGGCGGGGCGCGGTGGTGGTCAGGTCGCTCATGCGCTTGTCCCCGCAAGCCGGACGCGGGGGTCGAGCAGCGTATAGATCACGTCCACCACGAGGTTGATGGTCACGATGATCAGCACGGTCATCATCAGGTAGGCGACGATCAGCGGCCGGTCGAGCAGGTTGATCGAGTCGATCAGCAGCTTGCCCATGCCGGGCCAGGAGAAGACCGTTTCGGTCACCACGGCAAAGGCGATCATCGAGCCAAGTTCAAGGCCCACGATCGTCACCACCGGGATCATCATGTTCTTGAGCACGTGGACGAAGGTGATGCGCAGGCGGCTGACGCCCTTGGCCCGGGCGAATTTCACGTAGTCCTGCGGCACCACCTCGCGCGTCGTGGCGCGGGCGAGCCGGATCACGAGGCTCATCTTGAAGATCGTCAGGTTGATCGCGGGCAGGATCATGTGCACGAGGCCATCCCACGTCAGGAAGGAGACGCGCAGGCCCCCGAAGATCTCGACCGTGTCGCCACGGCCGCCCGCGGGCAGCCAGCCCAGCATGACCGAGAAGACCATGATCAGCAGCATCCCCTGCCAGAAGCTCGGCAGCGAGAAGCCGAGGATCGAGCCCGCCATGATCGTCCGCCCCGCGACGCTTTCGGGCCAGAGCCCGGCAACGAGGCCCAGCGACACGCCAAGCCCGGTGGAGAGGACGAGCGCCACGAAGGTCAGCTCCAGCGTGGCGGGCATCCGTTCGAGGATGATCTCGAGCGCGGGCCGGCCATAGACGAAGCTGTCGCCGAGGTCGCCCTGAAGCGCATTGCCCGCGAAGGTCAGGAACTGCTGCCACATGGGCTTGTCGAGGCCCAGCCTCTCGGTCACGCGGGCGATCTCGGCCGCGCCGGCATCAGGCGCCACGAGGATGTCGACGGGATTGCCGATGGCATAGACGCCGAGGAAGACCAGCGTGGCCATGACGACGACGACCAGCAGGCTCTGGCCCAATCGGCGGATGAGGTAGACAAGCATCTTCTTCTTGCTCCGGGGCGGGGACGCGGCGGAAAGGGCCCGGACGTGGTCTGGTCTGGGCCGGGAGAACAGGGATCACTCGGAAACAAGGGGACCGGCCACCGGGGCGGCAGCCGGTCCGCAGCAGGATCAACGCCCTGTTATTACTCTGCCTTCTCAACGAGGTAGGCGGCGGTACGCTGATCCGAACGCGGCTCGTAATGAACCTCCGGTGCCATGGCCCAGACCGTCAACTCGTAGTGCAGCGGGAGGATGCCGAATTCGTCCAGCGCGATGGTCTCTGCCTCCTGAAGCAGCTTTTCGCGTTCCGCGTCATCGACGGTGACAAGCGCCTTGGCGATCTTCTCGTCCACCACCGGGTTGGAATAGCGGCCGTAGTTCCAGCCGCCCGCGCCGATGTCCTTGTTGGCGGTGGCCACCATGGCATTCAGCGGCGAGGAGGTATCGCCCGAGGAGGAGCCCCAGCCCGCCATGAACATGCCGAAGTCCAGCTTGTTGCGGCGCGAGAAGAACTGCGAGGCCGTGGTTGCGTCCACGTCCGTGGTGATGCCGACCTGCGTGAGCATCTGCGCGATGGCCTGCGCGACGCGCTCGTCGTTGACATAGCGGTCGTTCGGCGCACCCAGCGTCACCTTGAAGCCGTCACCATAGCCTGCCTCGGCCAGCAGGGCCTTGGCCTTTTCGGGATCGTAGGGATCGACGGCGCGGCCCGTGGTGCCGAACATCGGCGGGGCCAGCAGTTCGCCCGCGGCCTCGGCATAGCCGCCCATGATCCGGTCCACGATGCCCTGACGGTTGATCGCGTAGGAGATCGCCTGACGGACACGCTGGTCATGCAGCGGGTTGCCCTCGGCCTCCATCATCGGGGGCGTCTCGGTCATGTCCTGACGCAGTTGCAGGTAGATGACGCGGGCGGATTTGGTCTCGGTGGTCTTGAAGCCCTCGCCCTTGATCCGCTCGATGTCCTGAATGGGCGGGCTTTCGATCAGCTGCACGTCACCGGCCAGCAGGGCCGCCACGCGGGGCCCGTCGGAAGAGATCGTGCGGATCGTCACGTCGTCATAGTCGGGCTTGTCGCCCCAGAACCCGTCGTAGGCCTCCAGCCGCAGCGCCTCGCCGCGGTTGAACTCGGTCACCTTGTAGGGCCCGGTGCCCATGGCATAGCCCAGATCCGAGAAGACGGCGGACTGGGGCACCTCGCCCATGCCGGTGCAGCCCTCGGCGCCGAAGGTCACGGTCTCTTCCGCGCCCATCTTGGCGGCGGAGATGATGAAGATCTGCGACAGGTCCGACCACATCAGCGGGTTCGGCTCCTTCGTCGTGAAGATCAGCGTGCTGTCGTCGACGATCTCGATGGAGGCCATCTTGTTGACGAAGGTCGCGTAGGACGAGGGCGAATTCTCGATCAGCGGCGCGCGGCACCACGAATAGACCACGTCGCGCGGGGTCAGCGGGCTGCCGTCGTGGAAGGTCACGCCCTGGCGCAGCTTGATTTCCCACCGCAGGTCATCGAGCGCGGTCCAGGAAGTGGCAAGCGCCGGGATCGGCTTCTTCACCGCGTCGGATTCCACCAGCGGGTCGTAGATGTTCGACAGCGGCGCGATGTTCACGGCGGAGTAGTTGAAATGCGGGTCGATCGAGTTCGGCTCGGTCTTGAGCGCGATGGCGAGGCTTTCGGCCTGCGCCTGCGTCCCGAGGGCGAGCGCAGCCACGGCGGCGGTCAGGTACAAACGGTTCATCTTGGCTCCTGTTGGATGGGGAGAGGGCCCGTCCCGCGGCCCCTCTGGCGGGGGTCTCTGGAACGGAAGGGAGGGTCGTCAGGTCCGGCCACCCTGCCCGCCTTGCTCGGCGCGCCGGAAGGCCGGGGGAAGTCAGGGGCGATCAGCGGGCGCCCCGCGGGTCGATGGGCGTGAAGGTGCCGGCGCGCGCCTCGATGGCGGCGGCGGCGCGGAAGAGGAAGAGGTCCTGCATCCGCTGCCCCACCAGTTGCACCCCGTCGGGCAGACCGTTGGTGACGCCGGTGGGCACGGTCAGCGCAGGCAGCGACAGGAGAGAGATCACCTGATGCGCCTTGCGGGAGGTGATGTCGCGATCCACCGCGTCGAGCCCCAGCTGGTCCATCTCCGCCGGTTGCGACTGGGTGTCGATGTTGGGCGTGATCAGCAGCGGATAGCGGTCGAGGAAGGCCGTCCATTCGCGCAGGATCGAGGACCGCATGGCAATCGCCGCGATATATTCGTCCCGGGTCTCGATCGGCGTCATGTGGCGCCAGTTCTCGAAGACCTTCATCTTGTTGCGCAGCGCCTGATCGCCGTAGCGTTCGATGTTCTTCAGCGTGGCATTCATCCGTTCCGCCTGCAGAAGCGCCTTGTGCAGTTCCCAGCTCTCGGCATAGCGCGGCGGTTCGGCCTCCTCCACGGTGCAGCCCGCATCCTCCAGCATGGCGGCGGCGGCGTTCATGGCGGCGCGCACCTCCGGCTCCAGCTCGCCATCGCCGAAGAAAAGTGCAACACGGCAAGGGAACGGCTGCTCCAGCTCCCTTGGCAGCGGCGGGACCCACCACGGATCGCGCGGATCGCGGGCCGACATGGCGCGGAAGCCCAGCTCTGCGTCCGCCACCGACCGGGCCAGCGGCCCCTGCGAGGTGGTGGACTGGTGCAGGTAGGGCCGATCCAGCGCGACCGAGGGGTTGTAGTTCGGGATCATGCAGGGCGTGCATTTCAACCCGACGACACCACAGACATAGGCCGGCTGACGGACCGACCCGCCCAGGTCATTGCCATGGGCAATCGCGCCGATGCCCGCAGCCACCGCAGCCGCCGCCCCGCCCGAGGAGCCACCGGCAGTGACGCGCGGGTCCCATGGGTTCAGCGTCTGGCCGTAGAGTTCATTGGACGTATGCGCCCGCGAGGCAAAGGCCGGGCAGTTGGTCTGCCCCAGCAGGATCGCGCCCGCGCGCAGCATGTTGTCGGTGACCGGGCTGCTGCCCTTGGTGGCGACGGTGCCCTGCATCTCGATGATGCCGTTGTTGCGCGGCTTGTCCTGCCAATCCACGTTCATCTTGATCGTGCAGGGCACGCCGTGCAGCAGGCCCAGCGTCTCGCCCCGCGTCACCGCCGCATCGGCGGCATCTGCCGCGGCCAGTGCTTCGTCCCGCATCACCTCGACCACTGCGTTCAGCTGGCCGTTCACCGCGTCGAGCCGGGTGAAGGCGCTTTCGGTTGCCTCGCGGCTGGTGAATTGCTTGCCCGCGATCCCCGCGGCAAGGTCCACCGCGGAAAGCTGCCAGAGTTCGGTGGGCTGGGTGTCGATCTTCATGGAACGCGGTCCTTTTCGTGAGCGGGACCGGGAAGACCCCGGGCCGGATGTCCGACGGGGTCAGTGCCCCGCCCCGACACGCCCAAAAGAGGCATCGCCGGTACAGGATCAGCGTAAGAAAGCGACGTAAGGGGAACCAATGCCAAGTGGCATTGCGTCCATAGCCGGCAGTTATGAAGCCGCCAAAGGCCGGGGAATGCCCCCCGGCCAACTGGGACTCAGCCGTCCCAATCCACCCAGTCGAGCCCGAACCGGCGCCCGTCGGGGCGGGCCATGGCGCCAAGACGCGCCATGTCGGCCTCGGTCAGCTCGAAATCCATGATGGCGATATTTTGGGCAATCCGCTCCGGGTTGCGGGAACGCGGGATCGCGACGACCCCCTGTTGCAGATGCCAGCGAAGGACGATCTGCGCGGGCGTGCGCCCCTTTTCGGCGGCGAGGGCAATCAGTTCGGGATCGTCCAGCAGACCGCCGCTGCCGATGGGCGCATAGGCGGTAAAGGCGATGCCCTCGCGGCGGCACAGCTCCAGCAGTTCGGTCTGATCGAGGCGCGGGTGGTATTCGCACTGGTTCGCCGACAGCGGCGCATCGGCCAGCGAGATCGCCTCGCGCAATAGGTGCGGCGGGAAATTCGACACCCCGATATGCCGGGTGAACCCCTCCTTCTGCGCTTTGCAGAGCGCGCCGATCACCTCGGCCATGGGGCGGTCGGGGCTGGGCCAGTGCACCAGCAGCAGGTCCGCCGGGCCCATGCCGATCCGCTCAACCGAAGCCTCGGCATTGCGCAGGAAGGTCTCCTCCGCCAGATCATCGCGCCAGACCTTGGTGGTGATGAACATCTCGTCCCGCGCCACGCCGGAGGCGCGCAGCGCCGCGCCGAGGTCGGCCTCGTTCTCATAGCGTTTGGCGGTGTCGAAATGACGATAGCCCGCCGCAAGCGCGGCCTCGACCGCACCGGCCAGAACCTCGCCCTGAAGTTCCCAGGTGCCAAGGCCGATCTGCGGGATAAAGGCGCCGTTGGCCTCGATGACGGGGATGGGCGACGTGGTGGACGGATTGGACATGGGCACTCCCTGCATGGGTCTGTGTTGCGCGATGGCGGGGCCATCGGGGACCGGCGCCGGGCTGCCCCGGCGGGTGGCACGCTCTCCGATATAAGCCCGGCAGAGCGGATCGGTAGAGGGACCCGGCCCAGGCAGGGCCGCGATCCGCGGACCGCCGCCACCTGCCCCGCGCCGAAACGAAACCGGGGGCCGTGTGGCCCCCGATCCTTCCGTGTCAGCCTTTCAGCGCCGCGATCACCGCGGCGGTGATCTCACCGGTGGAATGGCTGCCCGGGCGGGTGCCGACACCGGTTGCCGTGGCCGCCTCAATGGCGGTCAGGATGGCGCTTGCGGCCTCGGCCTCGCCCAGATGCTCCAGCATCATCGCGCCGGACCAGATCGCGGCGATCGGGTTCGCCAGCCCCTTGCCCGCGATATCGGGGGCCGAGCCGTGCACCGGCTCGAACATCGAGGGCGCGGTGCGGTCGGGGTTGATGTTGGCGGAGGCCGCAAAGCCAAGCCCGCCCTGGATGGCCGCGCCGAGGTCGGTCAGGATGTCGCCGAAGAGGTTCGAGGCCACGACCACGTCCAGTTGCTCGGGCGCCATGACCATCTTGGCCGCCATGGCGTCGATATGCATGTGGCTGACGGTCACCTCGGGGTATTCGGCGGCCAGCTCCTTGGTCACCTCGTCCCAGAACACCATCGAGTACTTCTGCGCGTTCGACTTGGTGACCGAGGTCAGGTGCTTACGGCGCTGCATTGCCTGTTCGAAACCGAAGCGCAGGATGCGCTCGACCCCCGCGCGGGTGAAGATCGAGGTTTCGACCGCCACTTCGTTCGCGGTGCCCTCGTGCACGCGGCCACCGGCGCCGGAATATTCGCCCTCGGTGTTCTCACGAATGCACAGGATGTCGAAGCCTTCCGCCTTCAGCGGCCCCTCGACACCTTTCAGCAGGCGGTGCGGGCGGATGTTGGCGTATTGGGTGAAGGCCTTGCGGATCGGCAGCAGCAGCCCGTGGAGCGAGACGCTGTCGGGCACGGTCTTGGGCCAGCCCACCGCGCCGAGGTAGACCGCATCGAAGCCGCGCAGGGTCTCGATCCCGTCGGCGGGCATCATCGCGCCGGTCTCGACGTAGTATTCGCAGGACCAGGGGAAGGTCTCGGTCTTGAGTGCGAAGCCATGGGCCTCGCCCGCGGCCGTCAGCACCTCCATCGTCGCGTCGGTCACATCGACACCGATGCCGTCACCGGGGATGAGCGCAATGGAATGGGTCTTCATGGGGGTCTCCTGATGAGCGCGGGAGGGACCGCGCGGATTGTCGTCAATGTCTCTTTCAGGCCGCGCGGGCGAGGTCAACGCCCCGCGCCGGTCTGTCGTCTCCTGCCCGGCGGTTGCGCCGGTTCTGCCCTGCCGAGGGCAGAGCCGCCTGCCGCGCCCCGGGGCCATAGGCCCGCGTTATGGGCACAGGCGGCCGGGCTATTTGACGCCCGCCCCCCGTTGCGCGGAAGATCGCGCCGACAGAAGGAGCAGGACAGATGGGCGCGCAGCGGCGAACCACAGGGCGGATGCCATGAGGCCGCACGCGGACCTACAGGACCGGCGACCATACGCGCCCGGCGGGCGATATGCGGCCCGCCTGCCCGTCTCACCCCTCCAGCTTCCGCCCGAGGTCGAGCGCGAGGTGATAGGCCGCGTCCAGCTCGCCCACGGTGATGTATTCCTCGGGCTTGTGGGCGCGGCTGATGTCGCCGGGGCCGCAGACGATCGAGGGCACGCCCGCCGCCTGGAAGAGCCCTGCCTCGGTGCCATAGCTGACCGCGGTCAGGGGCGTCTTGCCGCTCAGCCCTTCCAGAAGCGCGGCGAGCGGATGGCTCTCCTCGGTCGAAAGCGCCGGATAGGCCGAGATCGCCTCGAAGGTCAGCTCGGGCGCGGCCGCCTTCAGGGGCGCGAAGAGATCGAGCGGATCGACACCGGGAATGGCGCGGGCCTCGATCAGCGCCTCGGCCCGGTCGGGGATGATGTTCACCGCAAGCCCGCCGCCGACGGTGCCCACCTGCATGGTGGAATAGGGCGGCTCGAACTTCTCGTCCTGCGCGGCGGTCTTGAGGTCCTCGGCCGTCTGGGCGGCGGCGGCAAGCGCGGGCACCAGCATGTGGATCGCGTTCCGGCCCATGTCGGTGCGCGAGGAATGGCCCGGCACGCCGCGGGCAGAGACCTTCATGGTCACCTTGCCCTTGTGGCGCAGCACCGGCGTCATGTTGGTGGGCTCGCCCACGATGCATCCCAACGGCGTGGCGCAGAGATCGGGCAGCTTGGCGATCATGTGCGGAACGCCGCGACAGCCCGCCTCCTCATCGTAGGAGAGCGCGAAATGCACCGGGCGCTTCAGGTCCATCGCGGCGAGGTCCGGCACGGCGGCAAGGATCGCCGCGACGAAGCCCTTCATGTCGCAGGCCCCGCGCCCGATCAGCTTTTCCCCATTGCGCCGCAGGACAAAGGGATCGCCCAGCCACTCCGGCTCGCCCGCAGGCACCACGTCGAGGTGGCCCGAGAGGACATAGCCCGGCACGTCCTTCGGCCCCAGCGTGGCGAAGAGGTTCGACCGGTCGCCCTCGGGCCCCGGGATCACCGTGCAGGTCGCGCCATGCCCTTCGAGGTAGTCCTTCAGCGATGCGACGAGATCGCCGTTTGGCTGGCCCACCACGGTCTTGAACGACAGGATATGGGCGAGCATTTCTTCGGGGGACATGGGAACTCCTGTGATCTTGCGGGATATGTGCGGGCCGACACGCGCGGCGGGCCTGCGGGTCGGAACCGGCCCGGGCAGACCATACGCCGCAGAGGCGGGAGGGAAAGCCCCTTCTGCTTATCCACAGCGCAGAGCCTGCCAGCGGGCCCCAGCTGCGCCGCATTTTCCACCTGTCCTTCCGTGGCAGGCCCTTTCATGACCCGGCAGACGCCGGGCGACACCGACCCCAGGAGCAGGCCATGACCTTCGATCCCCTCACCCTCGCGCCGCAGACATGGCGCCGCCCCGACGGCTACGAGATCTCCACCGACCGCGACCGCCTCGACCGGGGGCGCGTCCTGCGCTACCTCGCCGAGGAGAGCTACTGGGCGCGCGGCATGACGGCGGAGAAGCTGGACCGCGCGCTTGCCGGGTCGCTGCCCATCGGGGTCTACGCGCCGGACGGCGGGCTGGCGGGCTTTGCGAGGCTGGTGACGGATTATGCCGTCTTCGCCTATCTGCGCGACGTCTTCGTGCTGCCCGCGCATGAACGGCGCGGGCTGGCCACGTGGCTATCCAACGTGATCCGCGAACACCCCGAACTGGCCACGGTGAGCAACTGGATGCTGGCCACGCAGGATGCCCACGGGGTCTATGAACGCGCAGGCTTCAAGGCCGTGCCGCATCCGGAATATTACATGTCCGTGCGGCGCTGAGGCCGCCCGGACGACCGGCGCGGCGCATGTGTCACGCAAGCTGTGCCGCGCAAGCCATTGATTTTACGACCTCCACAGAAACCATACCCGCACGGCACCGCAGCCCATAACCCGAGGTTGTGACCCCCGCGCCTCTCGCTATTGGCGCTCTTCGGGTGCCCCTGTCACTTCTGGGCCGGCAACGGCAGGAGAGTTTCGCATGGGCTATCGCATTGGTGTCGACGTGGGCGGCTCCTTCACGGATTTCGCGGTCTTCGACGAGGCCACGGCGACGATCTCCAGTCTCAAGGTCTTCTCGCGCCCTGACGCCCCCGGCGAGGAGATCCTCGCAGGCCTCGACACGCTGGCGCAGCGCGACGGGATCACCGCCGAGGATGTGAGCTATTTCACCCATGGCACCACGGTCGGCGTGAACACGGTGATCCAGCGCAACGGCGATGACGTGGCGCTCTTCACCACGCGGAACTTCGAGGACGTGCTCCAGATGGCGCGGCTGAAGATCCCGCAGATCCACAACCTCTACTCCCGCCGCCCCGATCCGCTGGTGCCGCGCGAACGGGTCTTCGGCATCGACGAGCGGACCGAGGCCACCGGCACCGTATTGACCGCCCCGGACCGCGAAGACGTGGAGTCCGCCGTCGCCGCCGCCCGCAAGGCGGGCTGCACCGGCATCGTGCTGGCCTTCCTCAACGCCTATCGCAACCCCGCCAACGAGGCCGAGGTCGCCCGCATGATCGCCGAGATCGCGCCGGAGATGCCCGTCGTCTCCTCGGCCGCCACATGGCCGATCATCCGCGAATACGAACGCACGATCACCGCAGTCATCTCGGGCTATGTGCAGCCGCGCGTGGCCCATTACCTCGACCGCTTTGAAACGGTCCTGCGGGAGCGTGGCGTCGCCTGCCCGCTGCATATCACCAAGACCAACGGCGGCGTCATGGGGATCGACCAGGCGCGCGACGAATGCGTGCAGATGATCCTGTCCGGCACCGCCTCGGGGGTGATCGGTGCGGGCTACCTCGCGCAGCACTGCGGGTTCCCCAAGATCCTGAGCCTCGACATCGGCGGCACCTCGGCCGATGCGGCGGTGATCCTCGACGGCACGCCGCAGTACGGCGTGGGGGAGCTGATCGGGGATTTCCAGATCCACGTGCCCTCGGTCTCCGTCTCTTCGGTCGGTCAGGGCGGCGGCTCTATCGCCTGGATCGACCCGCTCGGCGTGCTGCAGGTGGGCCCGGCCTCCGCCGGCTCCACCCCCGGGCCGGTCTGTTATGGCCGGGGCGGCACCAAGCCCACGATCACCGATGCGGTGGCGGCCTCGAACCTGATCGGGCACACGCCGCTCGGCTATGGCGCTGTCACGGTGGACCATGCCGCCGCGCGCGCCGCCATCGCGCCGCTGGCCGAACGCCTCGGCATCTCGATCGAGGAGACGGCGGCGAACATCATCGAGATCTCGGTCTCGTCCATGTATGCCGAGGTGTCGGGGCTGACCTCGCGCTTTGGCATCGACCCGCGGGAATTCCACCTCTTTGCCTTCGGCGGCGCGGGCGCGATGCTGGCCTGTTTCCTGGCGCGCGAGTTGAACATGAAGGGCGTCGTCGTGCCGCTGACGCCCGGTGTCGTCTCGGCGCTTGGCGGGCTGATCGCGGACCTGAAGAACGACTTCATCCGCACGCTCTACATCGACGTGACCGAGGCAGGCGTCGCCACGCTGGCCGCCCCGGTGGCAGAGCTGCAGGCCACGGCGCTCGACTGGCTGAAGGGCAAGCAGGGGTTCAAGGGCGAGGCCCGTCTGAGCCTCTCTGCCGACATGCGCTACCTCGGCCAGTCCTACGAGCTGGAAACGCCGCTCGACGCCGCCGACCTGTCGGTCGCGGCGATCTCCGAGGCCTTCCATACCGAACACGCGCGGCTTTACGGCCATGCCGACCGGGACGCATTGGTGCAGCTGGTGAACCTGCGCCTCGTGGTGGCAGGTGCCACGCCGAAACCCCGCATCGCCGAACCCGACCCCGCCACCGGCCCTGCCCGACCCGTGCGCCATGTCACGGCCCATTTCGACGGCACCGCGCAGGAGACCCCCGTCTATGCCCGCGCCGATCTGGCGCCCGGCCATACCTTCGACGCGCCTGCGATCATCGGGCAGGACGATACCACAACGGTGGTGCCCCCCGGCTTCACCGTCACGGTGGATCGCTTCGGCAACCTCGTCATCACCCGCAAGGAGGGCTGATCATGGCCATCGACCAGCGCAACCTTTCGGTTCTCGCCAACTTCTGCGCCGCCGCGGCCGATGCGATGGCCTTCACGCTGATGCGCACCGCCCATTCGGCCTTCATCAAGGAGACCGAGGATTTCTCGTGCCAGATCGTCAGCCGCGAGGGGCTGGCCTTTACCAGCCCGCGCCAGTTCGGCGCACCGTGGTATTCCGGCATCGATTATGCCCCGCTGCTGCGCCACTTCGACGATTATGAAGAGGGCGACATCTGCATCACCAACGATCCCTACGCCGGGAACGTGGCCACCCATTCGCCCGACATGCACATCTGGAAGCCCGTCTTCTGGCAGGGCGAGATTGCCTGTTTCGTGGTCGGTCACATTCACAACACCGACGTGGGCGGGGCCGTGCCTGCCTCTCTCTCGCGCACGCTGACGGAGATCGAGCAGGAGGGTCTGCGCATCCCGCCAGTCAAGCTGGTGCACCGGGGCGAGATGAACGAGTTCGTCGTGCGGGTGATCCGATCGAACGTGCGGATGCCCGAGCAGAACTGGGGCGACCTCAACGCGCAGATCGCCTCGGTCAACGTCGGCGAGCGCAAGATCCACGACATCATCGCCCGCTTCGGCTTTGAGGGCTTCGTCGAGGGTGTCGGGCAGATGCTGGATTATTCCGAGGCGCAGGCCCGGGCGATCCTGACCCGCGTGCCGGACGGCGATTACTTCTTTGCCGATTACGCGGACGAGGACAGCCCCGGTGGCCGTCCCTGCCGGGTGGCGCTGACCTTGAGGGTGCGGGGCGACGAGGTGGTGCTGGATTACACCGGCTCCGACCCGCAGCTGTCCTCGGCGCTGAACATGCCCACGGGCGGGGTGGAACGGCATCCGCTGGTGATGGTGGGGCTGACTTACGTGCTCTTCACCCTCGACAATTCGGTGATCCTGAACGCGGGCACCCTGCGCGCCGCCCGCGCGATCCTGCCCGAAGGGACGGTGGTGAACTGCCAGCCCTCGGCCGCCGTGGGGATGCGGTCGCTCACCTGTGCCATGACGCAGATCGTCACCGTGGGCTGTTTCGCGCAGGCCCTGCCCGATCTGATCCCCGCCGCCTCGCCCGGCGGCAACGCGATCATGAACGTCAAGACCTCGGCCCGGAACGGCAAGCCGATCATGGCCTCGATCGGCCCGGTGGGCGGCGGCGGCGGCGGCACGCCCTTCTGCGACGGCTCGGACGGGGCCGGCGGGGCCACCGGCTTCCTGCGCAACACGCCCATCGAGATCTCGGAGGCCGAGGTGCCGATCCGCTTCCGCCGCTACGGGCTGGAACCCGACACCGGCGCGCCCGGCCAGTTCCGGGGCGGCCTGTCGGCCGTGATGGAATTCGAGGTCTCCAGCCCCGAAACCGTGGTGACGGCGCGCAACCGGAACCGCTCGATCATGGGCGGCTGGGGGCTCAAGGGCGCGCATCCCGGCGCGGTCTCGCAATTCGCCCGCAACCCCGGCCCGTCCGAGATCCAGCTGAAGAACACCGACCTCGTGAAATGCGATCCCGGCGACGTGATCCGCGTGGTGGGCCCCGGTGCGGGCGGCTGGGGCGATCCGATGGCGCGCGATCCCGAACAGGTGGCCCGCGACGTGGCGCAGGGCGCGGTTTCGGAGGCCTGCGCCCGGGCCGACTATGGCGTGGTGCTCTGCCACGGTGCGGTGGACAGGGCCGCGACCGAGGCCCTGCGGGCCGCAGCCCCACGGCGCAAGGCGCTCTTCAGCCACGGGGCCGAGCGGCAGGCCTTCGAGGCGGTCTGGACACCCGCGCGCTATGCTCTGCTGACGGCATTCCTTGCCTCTGCCCCCGTGGGCTGGCGTTTCTTCCTGAAACATCAGGTCTTTGACGCGGTAGAGACGGCCGGCCCGCTGGAGGATATGCCCGCCCAGATGGAGGCGCTCTTTGACGCGTTGCGCACGCGCTATGCCCTGTGACCCGGCCTGCGGGACGCCCGGGAAACGGGCAGCCGGGACCGGGCGGCGCCCCGGACCCCCGGCGCATGGTTGACCCGGCCCCGGGGCTATGGTGCCCTTGGGGCAGACGCCCCTGACGAACGATCCCCATGAACGCCCGACAACTCGAGATCTTCCGCACCATCATGCGCGATGGATCCGTGACGGCGGCCGCCAATACGCTGGCCGTCTCGCAACCCTCGGTCTCGAAGGTGCTGCACCACCTCGAAGACCAGCTTGGCTACAAGCTCTTCGAGCGGATCGCAGGCCGGCTGGTGCCCACGATGGAGGCCCACCTCCTCTACGATGACGCGGACCGCGTGTTCCGCGAGATCGAGGCGCTCAAGACCCTCGCCCGCACCATCGGCGAACGCAAGATGGGCCTGCTGCGGATCGGGGCCAGCCCGCCCTTCACCCACTCCATCCTCGCGCAGGCGCTGCATCTCTTCCGCCGCGACTACCCGATGGCCAAGCTGCACCTGCATGCGCTGCCCAAGGCCGACATCTCGGAACAGTTGCTGGTGGGCGACATCGACCTCGCGCTGACGCTCTCGACGATCCAGGCGCCGACGGTGCGCAGCGAAGTCCTCGCCGGGGTGCCCCTTGTCGTACTGATGCGCGAAGACGATCCGCTGGCCGGGCTGGAGGCGGTGACGCCCACCGACCTCGCCGGGCAGACGCTGATCTCCTACGGCGGTCATGCGGACGTGGGCCCGGCGCTGGATGCCGCCTTTGCCGCCGAGGGACAGAGCCGCGAGGTGGCGATCCAGATCTCCTCCTCCATCGGGGCGGTGCCGCTGGTGTCCGGCGGGCTTGGCGTGGCGCTCGTGGACGGGCTGGTGCAGTGGAGCAGCTTCCCCGGCCTCGTTGTGCGCCCCTTCGCGCCCGCGGTGATGATGCATGTCTCGATCTCGTCGAACTCTGCCCGGCCGGTGTCGCGCTACTACGCCCCCTTCCGCCGCATGATCGCCGACCTGCTGCAAAACCGCTGAGCCCTCCTTTCGAAGACGCCGCCCCGGCCCCGCCGTTTCGGGGGCGTTGCCTTTCTCCACGTCGTATTGCATTAATATATCAATCATCGTGGAGGAGACAGATGGATCAGAAAATCGCGCTCGTGACGGGCGGTGGCAGCGGCGTGGGCCTTGCAGCGGCAACGGCGCTAGCCGAGATCGGCTTCACCCTCGTCCTGACCGGCCGCCGGGCCGAGGTGGTCGAGGCCGCAGCGGCGGGCCTGCCCGGCGAAGGACACATCGGGCTGGCGGCGGACGTCGGCGATGCCACGGCGGTGGAGGCGCTCTTTGCCGAGGTCGAACGCCGGTTCGGGCGCCTCGACCTGCTGTTCAACAACGCGGGCCGCAACGGCCCTGCGGTGGATATCGACGACCTGCCGGTGGAGACATGGAACGACATCGTCGCCACCAACCTCACCGGCTCCTTCCTCTGCGCCCGCGCGGCGTTCGGGCTGATGAAACGGCAAAGCCCGATGGGCGGGCGGATCATCAACAACGGCTCGATCAGCGCCCATGTCCCGCGTCCGCTCTCCCTGCCCTATACCGCGACCAAACACGCGATCACCGGCATGACCCGGTCGCTGTCGCTGGACGGGCGGGCCTATGACATCGCCTGCGGCCAGATCGACATCGGTAATGCCGCCAGCGAGATGACCGAGCGGATGACGCAGGGCGTGCTGCAACCGGACGGCACCCGCCGCGCCGAACCCCGGATGGACGCCGGCGACGTGGGCAAGACCGTGGCCTACATGGCCGGGCTGCCGCTCTCGACGAACGTGCAGTTCGTGACGGTGATGGCCACGAAGATGCCGTTCATCGGACGGGGGTGACGCACGCTTCCCGGCGCGGACGCCCTGCCGCCCGGACGACCCGCATGAAAAAGGCCCCGGCAGAGCGTCACTCTGCCGGGGCCTTTTCCTTCAGAGGCTCAATGCGGCCGCGCGGCTTCGGCCAGGTGGCCTTCGGCGACCGGGTCGATGTCGAGCTTGTCGGTGATCACCCCGGCCATGGGGTTCTCGTAGACCGCCATGTCAAGCTGGCCTTCGCTCTTGGCCACGATGGTCGTCACCACGGCGTCGCCGGTGATGTTCACCGCGGTGCGGATCATGTCCATCAGGCGGTCGACGCCGAGGATCAGGGCGATGCCCTCGATCGGCAGGCCCACCTGCCCCAGCACCATGGTCAGCATGACAAGGCCCACGCCCGGCACGCCCGCCGTGCCGATGGAGGCCAGCACCGCCATGGCGATCACCGTCAGATAGCCGCCCACGCCGAGGTCGATGCCGTAGACATTGGCGAGGAATACCGTCGCCACGCCTTGCATGATCGCCGTGCCGTCCATGTTGATCGTCGCACCGAAGGGCACCGAGAAGGAGGCGACCGAGTTGGTGGCGCCCATCCGTTCGGTCACGCAACGCAGGGTCACGGGGATCGTCGCGTTCGAGGACGCGGTCGAGAAGGCAAAGACCTGTGCCGGGCGGATCTTCTTCATGAAGATGAAGGGATTGAGTCCCGAGAAGACCTTGAGGTAGAGCATCAGCGTCCCGAAGAGATGCAGCAGCAGCGCGAAGACCAGCACGAGGACATAGGCCAGCACCGGCAGGAAGAGCCCGATGCCCTGTTCGGTGAAGGTCTTGGTGATCAGGCAGAAGACCCCGATCGGCGCGAAGGCCATAACGATCTGCACCACCTTCATCATCAACTCGTTCATGTATTCGCAGCCCTCGACGAAGGACTTCGACTTGTCGCCCAGCATCAGCACCGCGATCCCGAGGATGATGGTGTAGAAGATGATCTGCAGCATCTCGCCGCCCGCGAAGGCCGCCACCGGGTTGCGCGGCACGATGGAGGCGAAGGTCGCCCAGACCGATGGCGCCTCCTTGCCGGTCACGCCGGAGGTGTCCACGCCCTCCATCTGGAAGCCCTGCCCGGGCCCGACCACGAGGGCGATCAGGATGGCGATGGCGATGGCCGTGGCGGTGGTCAGCAGGTAGAGGCCGAAGGCCTTGCCGCCCACGCGCCCGAGGATGCGGATGTCACCGATCCCAGCCACGCCGCAGATCAGCGAGAAGAAGACCAACGGCACCACCAGCATGGAGAGCGCGTTGACGAACATCCGCCCCACCATGCCAAAGAGGCCACCCACGAGATGGGTGTTGATGGCCTCGATCTGAAGCATGTTCAGGATCACGCCGAGCACGAGGCCCGCGCCCATCCCGATCATGACCTGTGTCGTGAGCGAATAGCGTTTCTTGCCGGGGGAAGCATCACTCATGGGGACCTCCGAAATTGCGTTCTGGAAAGTGCCGCCCTGACGGGCCGCGGATGAAATGATGGTGCAAGTATGTGGCGCGGCTGGACTTTTGTCTGCCCCCTTCTCTGCAGACACGCCTTTTCCGGGCGTTTCACACCCCGATTTCGCCTTTGGGCGGTGCAATCCCGTGCCGATCCGCCCTGCGGCGCACAAGAAAAGGCCGGGCACGAGGCCCGGCCAGTTTGGAGAATGCCAGCGACATTTCCGGGAGAAAACTGTGAGTGTTCAGAGCACCTTACCGGGGTTCATCAACCCCTCCGGGTCCAGCGCCTGCTTGATGGTTTCCATGAGCTTGAGCGCCACCGGGTCCTTGTAACGGCGCAATTCCTTGCGTTTCACCATGCCGATGCCGTGTTCGGCCGAGATCGAGCCGTTCATCCCGGCGACGATGTCATGCACGATCCGGTTGAAGGCGGGATATTCCTCGAGGAAGTCCGCATCGGTCATGTCGAGCGGACGCGACAGGTTGAAATGCAGGTTGCCGTCGCCGAAGTGGCCAAAGGGCACGACCCGCACGGAGGGCATATGCGCGCGGCAGGCCGCGGGCGCCACATGCAGGAACTCCGCCACCTTGGAGACCGGCACCGCCACGTCGTGCTTGATCGAGGCGCCTTCGGGCTTCTGGCTTTCCGAGAGGTGTTCGCGCAGGTTCCACAGCGCGTTGCGCTGCGCCTCGGAGGCCCCGATCACCGCGTCGAAGATCTCTTCCGCCTCGAAGGCCTCCCCCAGCACCGCTTCCATGCGGGCGTCGAGATCGGCATTCGCATCGGGCGAGGTCAGCTCGACCAGGCAATAGGCCGGGTGGACCTCGGCCATGGGATCGGTGCAACCGGGCGCGTGGTCCAGCACCATCTGCAGCGCCATCCGCTCGATATACTCGAAGGTCGAGAGGCTGTCGGCGGCCTGCGCGCGCATCCGGTCATAGAGCGCGAGCGCCGCATCGGGCCCCTCGCAGGCGACCATGGCGGTGGCGCGGGTGGCGGGCTTGGGGAAGAGCTTCAGCACTGCGGCGGTGATGATCCCCAGCGTGCCCTCGGCCCCGATGAAGAGGTTCTTCAGGTCGTAGCCGGTGTTGTTCTTGCGCAGCCCGTTCAGGTCGCTGAGGATCTCGCCATCGGGCAGGACGACCTCCAGCCCCAGCACCAGCTCACGCGTGTTGCCATAGCGCAGGACGGCCGTGCCGCCCGCGTTGGTGGCAAGGTTGCCACCGATCTGGCAGGAGCCCTCGGAGGCGAGCGACAGCGGGAAGAGACGCCCCGCCTCCTCTGCCGCCTGCTGCACGGTCAGCAGGATGCAGCCCGCCTCGACCGTCAGGGTGGAATTCAGCGGATCGACCTCGCGGATGCGGTTCATCCGGTCGGTGGCGAGGATCACCGCGCCCTGCGGCACGCCCCCGCCCACGAGGCCGGTGTTCCCGCCCTGCGGCACGATAGGCACGCCCGCCGCGCGGCAGGCCTTGACGATGTCCGAGACCTCCTGCGTCGAGCCGGGCCGCACGAGGGCAAGCGCCAGCCCCTTGTAGAGGCCGCGATCCTCCACGATCCGCAGGGCCATGTCGCCCGCGTCGGAGGTGACGTAGGACGGGCCGACGATCCCTTCGAGGGTGGCATAGAGGCCCTCCGGGAGGGCCTCCAGCGCCGGTTTCGGCTGGGCTTGCACGTTCATCGCCCTGCCCTCACGCCGTCTGCTTGGCGAGGGCCGCCTTGCGCAGCGCGGTGATCGTCGTGCGCGAGGAGATCTGCTCGGGGTCGGTGACCAGTTCCAGCACCGCCGGACGGCCGCTTTCGCGGGCGCGGGTCAGGGCAGCGGCGAAGTCCTCGGTCTTCTCGACCCGCTCGGAATAGCAGCCCAGACCCTCGGCCATGCGGACGAAGTCCTGGTTCTTCAGCGTAGTGCCCGAAACGCGCTCGGGGTGGTCGCGCTCCTGGTGCATGCGGATCGTGCCGTAGACGCCGTTGTTGAAGAGCAGGACAATCGGCTTGGCGCCGTATTGCGCGGCGGTGGCCAGTTCGTTGCCGCTCATCATGAAGCCGCCGTCGCCCACGAAGGACATCACCAGCCGCTCGGGGTCCATCAGCGAGGCCGCCACGGCGGCGGGCACGGAATAGCCCATGGCACCGCAGGTGGAGCCGACGATGCGGCCCGGGCGCCCGAAGCGCAGGAAGCGCTGTGCCCAGCCGGTGTGGTTGCCCGCGTCCAGCGTCACCACGAGGTCATCGGGCAGGCTGTCGCGGACCTGCGCAAGCGCCACGCCCATGTCGAGGGTCCAGTCGCCGCCGTTGGGCGCCTCGGTGTCGGCAAGGTAGTCGCCGTGCACCGCAGCGCACCAACCGGCCCAGTCATCGGCCTTGCCAAGCTCGGCACCGTCCAGCGCCGCCGCAAGGACGGAGGGCGCGCAGGCCAGCCCGAGGTCGGGGGTATAGACCCGGCCCACCTCGTCCGCGTCGGGGTAGACATGGACCAGCCGGATGCCGGGGTTCGGCGAGGCCAGCGATTCATAGGTGCGGGTCGTCATCTCGCCCAGACGGGCGCCGATGACCACCAGCAGGTCGGCCTCTTCGAGGCGCTTGTAGAGCGAGGGTGCGGTCGAGGTGCCGAAGTCGCCACCGTAGACCGGCGAGAGGTTGTCGACGATGTCCTGACGGCGGAACGAGGTGGTGACGGGGATGTTGTTCGCCTCGGCGAAGCGGGAAATCGCGGCGGCGGCATCATCGTCCCAGCCCGAGCCGCCAAGCAGCAGCATCGGCTTTTCGGCGCCCGCCAGCTCGGCCTTCAGGGCCTCGACGTCGGCGGGGATGATCCCGGCCTTGGTGGGCTCGTAGGGGCGCGCATCGGCCACGGCCACGGCATCGGTCAGCATGTCCTCGGGCAGCGCGATGACCACCGGGCCCGGACGGCCCGAGGTGGCGACGCGGAAGGCGCGGGACATGTATTCGGGAATGCGGCGCGCGTCGTCGATCTGGGTCGCCCATTTGGCGATCGGGCCGAACATGGCGCGGTAGTCGACCTCCTGGAAGGCCTCGCGGTCCGTGGTGTCGCGGGCGATCTGGCCCACGAGCAGGATCATCGGCGTGCTGTCCTGCTGCGCGATATGGACGCCGATGGCGGCGTGGCAGGCGCCGGGGCCGCGGGTGACCATGCAGATGCCGGGCTTGCCGGTCATCTTGCCATAGGCCTCGGCCATGTCGGCGGCGCCGGCCTCGTGGCGGGCGTTGATCAGGGTGAAGCGGTCCTTCACGTCATGCAGGGCATCCAGCACCTCCAGGTAGCTCTCGCCGGGCACGCAGTAGGCGGTGTCGGCGCCGTGGATCAGCAGTTGATCGACGAGGATCTGGCCGCCGGTGCGGACCGGGTGGGAGGTGGATTGCAGCATGGGGGTCTCCGTTTCACGGGGGGTGTTTCTGGGCATGCCGGGTCCGGGCGGAGACCTTGGGCGGGCTCCGAGGGGCATGGGGGGAGAAAAAGCCCCGGCCGGATGGCCGGCCGGGGCGAAGGGTGCTTACTCGCCGACCTGCGCGACCGGCTGGGCCTGGGTCCGCGTCAGCTGCCGGGCCAGCACGAGGCCGGTGCAGACGAGGCCCGCGACCGTCACCCGCCAGTCGGGGTAGATCATGCAGAGCGCGCCGACGAAGAGCAGAGCGGCCTGCCAGTGGTCGAGCTTGCCGTAGAAGAACCGTTGCAGCGCGGCGGCCAGCAGGATCACACCCAGCGTGGCGAAGGTCACGACCACGACGATGTTCAGCCAGTCACCCTGCAGCAGGATCGAGGGCTCGTAGACGAACATGAAGGGAACGATGAAGCCCGTCATGCCCAGCTTGACCGCGGCGATGGACGCCTCGACGATCTTGGCCTGGCTCAGCGTGTTCGCGGCATAGACCGCCATTGCGACCGGCGGCGTGATGGCCGAGAGGATCGCGAAGTAGAACACGAAGAGGTGCGCCGCCTCGACTTCCACGCCCAGTTTCACCAGCGCCGGCACCAGCAGGGCAACCTGCACGATGTAGGCGGGGGTGGTGGGCATGCCCATGCCGAGGATGATGCCCGCGATCATCGAGAGCAGCAGCGCGATGACAAGGGTGTCCTGCGCGGCGGAGATCACGAAGTTCGAGAAGGTCAGGCCAAGGCCGGTGATGTCGATGACACCGACGACGATACCCGCACAGGCACAGGCCGCGGCGATGGAGAGCACGTTGCGCGCACCGCCTTCGAGGGCTGCGAGGATGTTGTCGATGGTGACATAGTGACGGGTGGTCTTGCGCAGGGCCGCAACCGGCACCACCGAGATCACGCCGCAGAGTGCTGCGTAGGGGGCGGAGTAGCCCATCATCAGCACGCCGATGATGACGGCCAGCGGCAGGAAGAGGTGGCCACGTTCACGCAGCACCTGCTTCATCGGCACCTGGTCCTCTTTCGGGACCGAACCGATGCCACGGCGCTTGGCCTCGAAGTGGACGGCGGCGAAGAGCGCGACGTAGAACAGGACCGCGGGGACGATGGCGTATTTGGCAACCGTCAGGTAGCCGACGCCGAGGTATTCCGCCATCACGAAGGCGGCGGCACCCATCACCGGCGGCATGATCTGACCGCCCGTGGAGGCCACGGCCTCAACCGCACCGGCAAAGGCGGGCTTGAAGCCCATGCGCTTCATCAGCGGGATCGAGAAGGTGCCGGTGGTCATCACGTTGGCCACGGCCGAGCCCGAAACGGAGCCGAACATGCCCGAGGTCACGCAGGCCACCTTGGCGGGGCCGCCAGCCTGACGACCGGTGAGTGCCACCGCGAAGTCCATGAAGAGCTGGCCCACGCCCATCCGTTCGACCAATGCGCCGAAGAGGATGAAGAGCACCATGTAGGTGGCCGACACCGAGATCGGGATACCGAAGATGCCTTCGGGGGTCATGAACAGCTGTTCGAGGATCACGCTCGGCAGGGTCGAGGTGAAGAAGAGGCCATAGGCCATGAAGCAGATCGCGGTGATCGGCAGGACCGGCCCCAGCATCCGCCGGGTCGCTTCCAGCAGCAGCACCACGAGGGTGATGCCCACGGCGATGTCCATCGGCTCCAGCGGGTCCACGTAGAGGAACCGCATGTAGATGTATTCGAGGTTCAGCGAGGGATAGAGCGCCGCCAGACAGGCGATGCCGCCCAGCAGGATGTCGTACCAGCGCGGCACCTCCTGCTGACGTCCCTTGTAGTCATGGGTCAGGTAGATGAGCAGCAGGGCCAGGGCCACGTGCACACCACGCATCACATAGGGGTTGGGCGGGCCGGCAAAGGCCACGTAAAGATGCCACAACGCCATGCCGATCAGGATCAGACGTACGATCCTCGATAGCAGCGGTATGTGTCTTGAGAACAGACTCAGGCTCATGGCGATCCTCCTCTTGGCGCCCGTGGGAACCGCACCGCCCCTTCAGACGCCGTCCCGGTTCCATTCGCTCTGTATGTACCGCCCTGCCCCTCCTGTGGCGCGGACGGAGAAAGGCGGGGCCACGATGCAGCCCCGCCCGGTCATCCCCAGGGGGATGATCAGTTCATGCTGACGCCGCGGGACTCGTAGAATTCCTTGGCGGCGGGGTGGAACGGCACACCGATGTCGGTGGCCATCATGTCCACGGTCAGGCCGGCCATCGACTTGGTGATCGCACCAAAGCTGTCGATGTTGTCGGCGATCGCGCCCAGGACAGCCTTAACGATCTCGCCGTCGAAGTCGCAGGCCGCGACCATGTGGGTGTCATAGGAAATCGCGTGCTTCACTTCGTCGATGCCCGGGTAGGAGCCCGGCTTGACTTCACGCAGCTGGAAGGCGGCGTTCATGTCCTTGAAGTGCTTGAAGGTTTCCTCGTCGATGTCGATCATGTTGATGTCGCGCGACGAGGCGAGGTCCATGACCGAGCCGGTGGGCAGCGAGGAGCCGAGGGTGAAGATGTCGGCATGGCCGTCCTTCATCTGGCTGGCGCTGTCCGAGTAGGACGTATGCGCGACCGACTTCATGTCGTCGAAGGACAGGCCGGCGGTGCCGAGCAGTTCGCGGGTGAGGTATTCACCGGTGTTGCCGAGCTGCTGGGTGGTCAGGTCGTGGCCCTTCATGTCCGCAACCGAGTTGATGCCGCTGTCCGCGGTCACGACAACCTGGAAGTACTGCGGATAGAGCACGCCGATGTTGCAGACGTTGGTGGTCGCCTTGCGGAAGGGCTCCTTGCCTTCGAGGCTGTCCACGGTCGAAATCGAGTTCGCGAAGGCGATCGGGAAACGACCCGCATCGACGCCCACCACGTTGGCCACGCCCGCGCCGGGGGTGACGGTGATCGACAGGTCGGGGATTTCCTTTTCCACGATGGCCTTGATCGCGCCGCCGACGGGGAACCAGGACCCGCCCTGCTGGCCGGTGGCCATCACGAATTCATTGGCCTGCGCGGCCACGGCCCCGGATGCAACGATGGCAGCCACGGCAACTGCGCCGCGGGCGGCTTTGAGAACTTGAGACATGTAACTCCTCCCGAGTTTTGCTGACTGAGCTCAGGGCCGGCCGCGCGGATCTCCTGTCCGCAAAGCCAATGGTCCTGCCCGTCGCTCCTCCCTGATACGACACGGGCGTGCCGTCTTGGGCAACTTCCCCCACAAGGTGACAACTTGTCAAACGAAAATACAAGTCAGCAGCGTTCTCTTTGCGCTTGCCAAACAAAATATGGAGATAAACCCTTATTTTGCAGGTGCAGAAACGATTCTGCTGGCGTCCGAACCTGTAAGGTCCTCATATTGACATCTTATAATACAAGTGTACCGTCGATCCCCGGAGGAGACTGTCAATGAGCGAGCTTTTCGGGAAATCCGTGTCTCTGACGCGCGGGTCAACGCTGAGCGATCAGGTGACCGAGGCGTTGCGCCAGAACGTGACCAGCGGCGCCTGGCCCGTGGGCAGCATGTTGCCGTCCGAGGCCATGCTTTGCCAAGAACTTAATGTCTCCCGGACCGTCATTCGCGAGGCCGTCGCGCGGCTGAAGGCCGAGGGTCTTCTGTCCAGCCAGCAGGGGCGTGGCGCCTTTGTCGCCTCCAACCGCTCGCGGCTGGGGTTCTCCATCGACGCGGGGGACGTGGACAACCGCCGGACGCTTGGACAGATTCTCGAACTGCGCATGGGGATCGAGATCGAGGCCGCCGCCATCGCCGCCCGCCGCCGGACCGAGGCCGACCTCGACACGATTCGCGAGGCAGTGGAGGCCTTCGCCGCGCAGCAGCGCCACAGCCCTGAAAACGCCCGCGCGGGCGTGGAGGCCGACCTGCGCTTCCACCGTGCGATCTGCGAGGCGACGCGCAACAGCTATTACCTCGCCTTCTACGACTATCTCAGCGCCAGCCTGCGCGAGACGATCGAGGCCGGCCGTGAACGCGCCCTGCAACGGGGCGGCGACAGCCGCGAAGCGGCCGAGGAACACCGCTCCATCGTCGAGGCGATCGCCGAACAGGACATGTTCGCCGCCCGCAAGCGGATGAGAAAGCACCTCGAACTGTCGCGCGACCGTCTGCTGGGGCAGCTCTGGGACCATCAGGGAGAGCAGAGCGACCTGCATCGCAACGACCGGCCCGAGGCGGCGGAGTGACCTGCGCCCGCCCGCCCCATGGAACCGCCCTGCCCGCCGCGCTTCACGCCGCGTTGCAGGCGCCCGACCGGCTGACCATTGCGCTGAGTGGCGGGATTGATTCGCTGACCCTCTCCGCTGCCGCAGCCCTCGCCCGCGACGGGCAGGTCTCGCTGGTGCATGCCGTCTCCGCCGCCGTGCCTGCTGCCGCTACCGCGCGGGTGAAACACTTCGCCGAGGCCCGCGCCCTGCCCCTGCGGCTGGTGGATGCGGGCGAATTCGCCGATCCGCGCTATCGCGCAAACCCGGTGAATCGCTGCTATTTCTGCAAGTCGAACCTCTATGGCACCCTGCGCCGTCTAGCGGGCGACGGGGCCATTGCCGCGGGCACCAACCTCGATGACCTCGGGGATTACCGCCCCGGGCTTCAGGCCGCAGACGAACATGCCATCCTGCATCCCTTCGTGGCGGCAGAGATGCCGAAATCCGAGGTCCGCGCCCTGGCCCGGCGCCTCGGCCTCGGCGATCTGGCAGAGCTGCCCGCCGCGCCCTGCCTTGCCAGCCGGATCGAGACCGGCCTGCGGGTGGAGCCTGCCGAACTGGCGCTGATCGACGCGGTGGAGAGCGCGCTGCGCGACCGGCTGGGCCCTGTCACCCTGCGCTGCCGCCGTCTGCCCGATGCCCTTGCGATCGAGATCGACGCCGCGACCCTTGCCGCCCTCACGGCGGACGCGCAGGCCGAGCTGACCGCGCAGGCCCGCGCCGTGGCCGCCGCCCACGCTGCCGACCACCTGCCGCTGCGCCTGCGCGCCTACAAGAGAGGGAGCGCCTTCATCCATGCCTGAGGACCGTTTCGACAGCGACCCGAACGTGACCTTCGACCGCGACCGCCAGCTGCGCATCGGGCTGGAGGAGGCCGTGCTGGCCGAATTCAAGACCGTCGATCAGGTCTCGGCCATCCTTGGCGATGCCATCGCAGAGGGCCGCCGCCTGCTGCTGACCCGCCTGACCCATGACCAGCATGCCGCCCTGCCCGAGGCGCAGCGCGCGGCCATCGACTATTGCCCGATCTCACGGACCGCGATCCTCGGCGACCTGCCGCCGCAGGCGGTGACCCCACGGGTGGCCCTCGTCAGCGCGGGCACCTCGGACGCGGGCCCGGCGCTGGAGGCGCAGCGGGTGCTGGCCTATTCCGGCCTCTCCGCCACCATGGTGGCCGACGTGGGCGTGGCCGGGCTATGGCGGCTGCTGCGGCAGGAGGAACTACTGAAGTCCATGCAGGTCGTCATCGTCTTTGCCGGCATGGATGCGGCGCTGCCCTCGGTGGTGGCGGGCCTCGTGCCGGGCATGGTGATCGCGGTGCCCACCTCGGTCGGCTACGGCGTGGCGGCGGGCGGCCAGACGGCGCTGAACGCCACGCTGGCCAGCTGTGCGCCCGGCATCCTCGTGACCAATATCGACAACGGCTATGGTGCCGCCTGTGCCGCGCTGCGCTTCGCCCGGGTCACCGCACCGGCCATGGCCCAGGCCACCCCGCCGCGCGACGCGTTTTGACATGTCCGACAGCCTGCGGATAATACCCCCCCATACGGGGCCCGGGATCGGGTCCGTGGCAACGGGTGGCATCGGAATGGACAACGGCAAGCTGACGATCCGCAAGCGCAAGACGCTCTCGGACCAGCTCTATGGCCAGATCCTCGAACAGATCGTCTCCGGCACCCTCTCGCAGGGGGAGAAGCTGCCCTCCGAGAACCAGATCTGCACCGCCTTCGAAGTGTCCCGCCCCGTGGTCCGCGAGGCCCTGCGCAAGTTGCAGGAGGACGGGCTGATCGAGGCCCGTCGCGGCGTCGGCTCCTTCGTGCGCAAGCGCCCGCCGCAGGGGCTGATCGAATATACCACCGCTGACAGCGTCTCTGGCCTCATGCGCGCCATGGAAGCCCGGATCGTGCTGGAAAAGGAAACCGCCCGCCTCGCCGCCATGCGCGCGGAACCCCGCGACATCGCCAAGATCGAGGCCGCCATGGAGCGGCTGGAACAGGCGATGCAGGCCCGCGAACCGGCGGGCGACGCGGATTTCGACTTCCACCTCGCCGTGGCAGAGGCCAGCGGAAACGAGGTCTTCGTCACCATGCTGACCGCCGTGCGCGACGTGGCCGAGCGGACGATCCAGGTGGCGCAGAGCATCACCCGCGCCGGCACGCAGGCCCGCATCGACCGCGTGGCCCGCGAACACCGACAGGTGCTGGAGGCGATCAAGGCCCGCGATGGCGAGGCCGCCGGTCTGACCATGGCCTATCACCTGCTGCAGGCGCGCCAACGTGTGACGGACAACGCGCGGGACGATTGATCCGAGAGGTCACGGGCGGCGACTGAGGCGACGTCACGGGCGGCGTTCAGGGTGAGTGATCCGCCGCGTCACGCAAACGGCCCAAGACCTGGGCGCCTGCGGGTCATGCAAGATGCTGAGACCGTGATCCCTTGCCCCGGCGGCAGCGCCTGCGATCCCTGATAAAATCGCTGTCCTTTGGGCCGCCCCCATCAGCAGTTTGCAAAGTGGCGAGAGGTGGTTTGCAAAGCAACCCGCCCCCTCCGTCCGGCCAATCCAACTTTGCAAACAGCCCACACGAGATTTGCAAACCACCCCTAGAAGGCACCGACGGCAAGCCTGCTGCCCCACTGGCCTCTGGAGCGCCCCCGCTCAGCGACCGCCCGCCAAATGCCACCGGCCCCATACGAATGTGCGGGGCCGGTGAGTCTTGCGTAGGATGTGCCGGACTGGTGCGCTCGATCAGATCGGCCCTGCCAATTTGGGCCTGACCAACCTTTTTCAGATCGGCCGGGCGTTATCAGCAGGCCCCCATCACCCTGATCTTATCAGCAGGAATTGATCAATTCAGCCCGACCCAATCGGGAGCGATCAATTGCCCGCCTACGACCGCCCGGCGATCAGGTCTTCCATCATGCCGCGCTCTTCCTCGGTCAGGTCAGTGAGCGGGGCGCGCACCGGGCCGGTCTCGAAGCCACGCAGGCTGACGCCCGCCTTGATCGCCGAGACCGCGTAACCGGCGCAGCGGTCGCGGATCTTGGCGAAGGGATAGTAGAACTCCCGCAGCAGCCGCTCGCAGGTGGCATCGTCGCCCTTGCTGAAGGCATCGAAGAAGCTCAGCGCCGTTTCGGGCACGAAGTTGAAGACGGCCGAGGAATAGGTCGGCATCCCCGCCCCGCGATAGGCCTGCGCGAAAAGCTCGTGCGTGGGCATCCCGCCGATGTAGGACAGCCGGTCGCCCATCTGGATCGTCACCCGGCGCACCGTGTCGATGTCACCGGTGCCATCCTTGAAACCGATCAGGTTGGGGCATTCCTCCGCCAGTTGCTCCAGCGTCTCGGCCGAGACGCGCGAGGCGCCGCGGTTGTAGACGATGACGCCCATGTTGGTGGATTTGCACACCGCGCGGATGCGGTTCGCAACGCCTTCCTGCGGGCCCTCGGTCAGGTAGTGCGGCAGCAGCAGGATGCCGTCGCCGCCCGCCGCTTCGATCGCCTGCGCCATGTCGCAGGCCATACGGGTGCCATAGCCGCAGCCCGCGATCACCGGCGCGTCGCCCGCCACCTGACGGGCGACCTTCACCACCTCGACCACCTCGTTCGGGGTGAGGGAGAAGAGCTCCCCCGTGCCGCCGGCCACGATCAGGCCGGCAACGGGATAGGAAGAGAGCCAGTCGAGATGCGCGGCGAAAGGCTTGGGCGCGAAACGGTCCTGATCGTCGAAGGGCGTCACCGGGAAGGAGAGCAGCCCGGTGCGGATCAACTCCCGCAGGTCGGTCGGTGCAATCATGCCTCTGGCCTCACTTTATGTCCGCGGGCAGGATCGAAGCCGGCACGTTCTGATAGCTCACCGGGCGCAGGAAGCGGCGGATCGACATCGTGCCGACGCTGGTCGCGCCGAAGTTGGTGGAGGCCGGGTACGGGCCGCCGTGGACCATGGCGTCGCAGACCTCGACACCGGTGGGGAAGCCGTTGACCAACACGCGGCCCGCCTTGCGCTCCAGCACGGGCAGCAGGCGGCGGGCATCCTCGGCGTCCTCGTCATCCATGTGGATCGTCGCGGTGAGCTGGCCCTCGAAACCCTTGGCAAGGCCGACCATCTCGTCGACCGAGTTCACCCGCACCACGAGGCCGAGCGGGCCGAAGACCTCTTCGCCGAGCGCGTGATCCTGCAGATAGGTCTCGGCATCGGTTTCATAGAGGTTGGGCAGCGCGCCGCGGGGGCCAGCGTCCTTGGCCAGCAGCGGGCGCACGGCGTTGCGACCGTCGAAACGGGCCTTGCCGTCGCGATAAGCCTTGGCGATGCCGTCGGTCAGCATGACCTGCTCACCCACCTGATCCAGCGCCACGCGGGCCGCGTTGACGAAGGCGTCACCGGCGGCACCCTTCTCGACCACGGCGATGCCGGGGTTGGTGCAGAACTGGCCCGCGCCCATGGTCAGCGACCCGGCCCAGCCGGCGCCCATCTGCGCCGCGCGCGTCTTGACGGCCTCGGGCATCATGAACATCGGGTTGACCGAGCCCAGTTCCCCGAAGAAGGGGATCGGCTCGGGCCGCTGCGCGCAGAGGTCGAAGAGCGCACGGCCCCCGGCCAGCGAGCCGGTGAAGCCCACGGCCTTGATCAGCGGATGCTGGACGAGCGCGCTGCCGACCTGACGATTGCCGCCCTGGATCAGCGAGAAGACCCCGGGGTGCAGCTTGCAGCGTTCGATGGCGGCGTGGATCGCCTCGGCCACGATTTCACCGGTGCCGGGATGGGCGGAGTGGCCCTTGACCACCACGGGGCAGCCTGCGGCTAGGGCGGCTGCGGTGTCGCCCCCGGCGGTGGAGAAGGCGAGCGGGAAGTTCGAGGCGCCGAAGACGGCCACCGGGCCGATCGGGCGCTGCATCAGCTTGATGTCGGGACGCGGCAGCGGTTCACGGTCCGGCAGTGCCTTGTCATGACGGATGTCGAGGTAGGCGCCGTCGCGGATGTGCTGCGCGAAGAGACGCAGCTGGCCGGTGGTGCGGCCACGCTCGCCCTGCATCCGCGCCACGGGCAGACCGGATTCGCGGTGCCCGATCTCGGTGATCTGCTCGGCGCGGGCCTCCATCTCGTCGGCGATGGTCTCAAGGAAGACCGCACGCTCTTCGCGGGTGGAATAGCCGTAGCTCCAGAAGGCTTCCTCGGCGGCTTCACAGGCGGCCTCGACGTGATCCACGGTGCCGACGGAGAAATCGTGCTGCGGACCCTCGAAGGGCTCGTTCTTGAAATGCGACGGGCCTTCGACCCAGTCGCCTGCGATCAGATGCTTGCCGTGCGGTGTGAAATGAAGTGCGTTTCCGTCCATGGTCCCCTCCCGAGAGATGGTATCTTGCGTTTCATGTGCACTAATATTTTAATTCACCCACCCCGTCAACCGGCGGGGTCCCGTTGCGCTGCCCTGCAGCAAGGGTTAGCGTGACAGGCGAGTTACAGGGGATAAGGCGATGACAAATCTGGGGTTTCTGACACCGGAACGACCTGCGGGCGGCTCTGCCGCGACGCGGGTCTTCGAGGATTTGCGCCGCCGGATCATCGCGCTGGAGCTTCCGCCGGGCACGCCCTTCCTGCGCGCAGAGCTGGCGCAGCGCTATGACGTGAGCCAGACGCCGATCCGCGAGGCAATGCAGCGGCTGGAGCAGGAAGGCCTTGTGAAAGTCTATCCGCAGTCCAAGACCGTGGTCACCAAGATCGACGTGCCGCAAATTTACGAGGCGCATTTCCTGCGCACGGCGGTGGAGATCGAAGTGGTGCGCAGGCTTGCCGAAGAGCCCCCGAAGGAGACGCTGGCCCGCGCCCGCTCGCTTCTGCGGATGCAGGAGGCGGTGAAGGACGACCCGGCGCAGATGGCCGTGTTCCAGGAATTGGACGAAGTGTTTCACCAGACGCTTTTCGACGGGATCGGACAGGGCGGCATTCATGCGCTGATCCGCGCGCGCTCTGGCCACCTAAACCGGCTGCGGCGGCTCGACCCGCCCTCGGGCGAGAAGATCGCCTATATCCTGCGGGGGCATGGCGAGATCCTCGACGGGATCGAGGCCCGAGATCCGGAGGCGGCCACGGTCGCCATGCGCGATCACCTCAGCCGCACGGTGGCGCGGGTCGAGGAGCAGCGCGTGGAACATCCGGATTTCTTCAGCTGAGGTTGAGGCGCGACACCCGGCAGGGGCAGCGGTCCACTGTCTGAAGCGGGCATATGAAACGGCAGGGCGCAACCGCCCTGCCCTTTGTCGTCTATACGGCCCCTGCGGGACACGAATTACGGCTTCAGCCGCGACACCAGCCCGTCCATCTCGCGCGCGAGCAGCCAGGCGTCGCCCGCGATGGCCACGAATTCGACCCCCTCGTCGAAGAACTTGCGCGCCACCGCCTCGCCGTAGCCGAGGATACCGGCCGCCTTGCCGCCTGCATGGATCGCCGCGACCGCCTGCCTGATCAGCGCCTGCACCGGCTCGGCCCCGACCTGCCCGGCATAGCCCATCGCCGCCGAGAGGTCGCCCGGCCCGATGAAGATCGCATCCACGCCCGGCACGGCGGCGATCTCGGGGATATTGGCGACGGCCTCGGGGGTTTCGACCTGCACGATCACGCAGATCTCGTCGGCGTAGCGTGTCAGGTAGTCACCCTGCCGCGCATAGTCATTGGCGCGGATCGTGGCCGAGATGCCGCGCACCCCATGGGGTGGATAGCGCGTCCAGCTGACCGCGCGGGCGGCGTCTTCGGCGGTCTGGATCATCGGGAACATGATGTTGCGCGCCCCGATGTCGAGCAGCCGCTTGGTCATGGTCTGATCCGACGACGGCGGGCGCACGATGACCTCGGCGGTGGAGGTGCCGGCAGCGCCCCGGGCCGCGCGCAGCTGATCAGTGATCTGGCTCAGGTCGTTGGGTGCATGCTCCATGTCCACCAGCAGCCAGTCCACGCCCGAACCGGAGGCGATCTCCGTCACGGTGGGCGAGCAGAGCGACAGCCAGATCCCGGGCAGACGCGCCCCCGGTTTCAGCACTCCCTTGAGCGGTTGCGACGGCATGTCCTGTCCTCCTCCAAATCAGATCGGGGCAGATCGCCCCTCGACAAGTCACCTGATACGGTAATATATCAGTTCGAGCAAGCACCGAGTCGCCGGTCCCGGACCGGCCCCCGCCAGCTGGCGAATGAGGGAGGAATTCATGGGCGATACTCGCAAAACCCCGGCCGATCTGCGCTCTGCGCGATGGTTTGCGCCGGATGATCTGCGCAGCTTCGGACACCGCAGCCGCATGATGCAGATGGGCCTCGCGCCCGAGGACTGGGAAGGCAAGCCGATCATCGGCATCCTGAACACATGGTCCGAGATGAACCCCTGCCACCTGCACTTCCGCCAGCGGGCCGAAGAGGTGAAGAAGGGCGTGGCACAGGCCGGTGGCCTCGCGGTCGAGATCCCGACGATCTCCATCGACGAGAGCTTCACCAAGCCGACCTCGATGCTCTACCGCAACATGATCGCCATGGAGACGGAAGAGACGATCCGCTCCCACCCGCTGGACGGCGTGGTGCTGATGGGCGGCTGCGACAAGTCCACCCCCGGGCTGACCATGGGCGCGATCACGGCTGGCGTGCCCTTCATCTACCTGCCCGCAGGTCCGATGCTGCGCGGCAATTACGCGGGCAAGATCCTCGGCTCAGGCTCGGACGCGTGGAAGTTCTGGGACGAACGCCGCGCGGGCAATATCTCGGATCAGGAATGGCTGGGCGTCGAGGGCGGCATCGCCCGCTCCTACGGCCACTGCATGACCATGGGCACGGCCTCCACCATGACCGCCATCGCGGAATCCATGGGCCTCTGCCTGCCCGGCGCCTCCTCGATCCCGGCGGCGGATGCGGGCCACAAGCGGATGTCGGCGGCCTGCGGGCGGCGCGCGGTCGAGATGGTCTGGGAAGACCTGACGCCCGCCAAGATCGTCACCCCCGAGGCGGTGAAGAACGCCGCCGTCGTCGCCATGGCGACCGGCTGTTCCACCAACGCCGTCGTCCACCTGCTGGCCATGGCGCGCCGCGCCGGCGTGGCGCTGACGCTCGACGACCTCGACGCGCTCGGCCGCTCCACGCCGCTGATCGCCAACATCCGCCCGCTCGGCGATACCTACCTGATGGAAGACTTCTTCTATGCAGGGGGCCTGCGCGCGCTGATGAACCAGTTGGGCGACAAGCTCGACCGCACCGCGATCACCGTCACCGGCAAGTCGCTGGACGAGGGCATCAAGGACGCGGTGGTCTACAATGACGACGTGATCCGCCCGCTCGACAACCCGGTCTACCACGAGGGCTCGCTCGCCGTGCTGCGCGGCAACCTCTGCCCGGACGGCGCGGTAATCAAGCCCGCCGCCTGCAACCCCAAGTACTACCAGCACGAGGGCCCGGCACTGGTCTTCGACAGCTACCCCGAGATGAAGAAGGCGATCGACGACGAGGACCTCGAGGTCACGCCGGATCACGTGCTGGTCCTGCGCAACGCAGGCCCCCAGGGCGGCCCCGGCTTCCCGGAATGGGGCATGCTGCCGATCCCCAAGGCGCTGATCAAGCAGGGCCACCGCGACATGCTGCGGATCTCGGACGCGCGGATGTCCGGCACCTCCTACGGGGCCTGCGTCCTGCACGTGGCGCCCGAAAGCTTCATCGGCGGCCCGCTGGCACTGCTCAAGACCGGCGACATCGTGCGCCTCGACCTCGAGAACCGCTCCCTCGACATGCTGATCAGCGACGAGGAACTGGCCGCGCGCAAGGCGGCCTGGGTCGCCCCTGCCCCGCGCTATGACCGTGGCTATGGCTACATGTTCCAGCGCCACGTCGGTCAGGCCAACGAGGGCTGCGACTTCGACTACCTGACCCACGACTTCGGCGCCAAGGCGCCTGAGCCCGACATCTTCTGAGGAGCAGATCATGACCCACGACCTGCAAACCGCCCTGCGGGGCATCTCCGGCATCCTCGTGACGCCCTATGACGACAAGGGCGAGATCGCGCCCGGCAAGCTGGCCCCGATCCTCGACCGCGTGGTCGCGGCCGGTGTCCACCTGCCCGTGGTGAACGGCAACACCGGCGAGTTCTACGCGCTCACCACCGACGAAGCCTGCACCATGGTGCGTGAGGTGGCCGCCCTTCTCGACAACCGCACGCCGCTGCTGGCGGGCGTCGGGCGCGGCATCCGCGATGCCTGCCGACTGGCGAAAGAAAGCGCCGAGGCCGGGGCCGCCGCGCTGATGATCCACCAGCCGCCCGATCCCTTCGTCTCGCCCCGCGGGACCGAGGATTACATCAAGGCCGTGCGCGAGGCCTCCGGCGGGCTGCCGGTGATGCTCTACCTGCGCAACGACGCCATGGGCGCCGCCGGCATCGCCCGGCTCTGCGAGATCGAGGGCGTGCAGGGCGTCAAATGGGCCACGCCCAACCCGATGATGCTGGCGCGCTGCATCGACATCTGCCCCGACCACATCGTCTGGGTCGGCGGCCTGGCGGAGGTCTGGGCCCCGCCGCTCTACGCGGTCGGCGCACGCGGCTTCACCTCCGGCCTGATCAACGTCTGGCCGGAACGCTCCATGGCGATCCACGCGGCGCTGGAGGCCAGCGACTATGCGCTCGCCAACCGGCTCATCTCCGAGATGCGGATCTTCGAGGACATCCGCGCGGAAGAGCTGAACGGCACCAACGTGACGGGCGTGAAGGCCGCTCTGATCGCGCAGGGCCACGACTGCGGCCCGACCCGGCCGCCTTCGGCCTGGCCGCTGACGGAGAAGCAGCAGACGGCGCTCGACGCCTTCATGAAAGCCAACGGTCTGGCAAAGGGAGAGGCCGCATGAACCCGCAAACCAAGGAAAAACTGATGCAGGTCTCGGTGGCGACGCTGGCCACCGCGCTCTACAAGCGCGGGCTGCGCAGCCAGGTGATCCAGGGCGTCCACCCGGTGGGCCCCAAGGGCCGCAACATGGTGGGCCCCGCTTTCACCCTGCGCTACATGCCCGCCCGGGAGGACCGCAACCAGCTGGTCGAGTTCCGCAACCCCGAGCATCCGCAGCGCGCCGCCATCGAGACCTGCCCCGAGGGCCATGTCTTCGTGATGGACAGCCGCAAGGACCCGCGGGCGGCCTCGGCGGGCGACATCCTGCTGACCCGGCTGATGATGCGCGGCGGCGCCGGCGTCGTCACCGACGGCGGGCTGCGCGATGCCGCCACGATCGCCCAGCTGGACATGCCCTGCTACCATCAGCGCCCCTCCAGCCCCACGAACCTGACGCTGCACGAGGCGATCGAGATCAACGTGCCCATCGGCTGCGGCGACGCCCCGGTCTTCCCCGGCGACATCATCGTGGGCGACGACGATTGCGTCATCGTGATCCCCGCGCATCTCGCCGAGGAAGTGGCCGACGAGGCCACCGAGATGACCGCCTACGAGGATTTCGTGGTGGAACAGGTCAAGGAGGGCGCCGCGATCATCGGCCTCTATCCCGGCACCAAGCAGGAGAACCTCGACAAGTTCGCCGCCTGGCGCAAGGCCAACAACCGCTGATATCCACTGTTCCGAAATATCCTCGGGGGGTGTCGCGCAGCGACAGGGGGGCAGACAGCCCCCCTTCTTCGTTCTGAAACAAGCGCCTCAACTCTCCCCCGGACCGCCAAGAATTTTAAGGAAAATTCTTGCGAAAAGTCTTGTTTCAAGACTTTTCAGCGCCGCTCTCTACCACACCGCCGTCCGCCCGCGCTGCCCCCCGGAAAATTCGAATTTTCCGGACCGGATTTTTCGAAAAATCCGTGGCGCGCCTCCGGCGGAGGCGCGTCGGGGGCTCTGCCCCCGGGCGCCGCGGTGCGGCGCCTCCCCCGGAGGTATTTGGGGAAAGATGAAGGATCAGCCGAAGTATTCCGGGTAGGCCGCGCGTTTCTCCGTGATCCGGTCCACCGTGCGCTGCAGGTGGGCGCGCAGCGCCGTGGTGGCGGCGCTCACATCGCGGGCCGCGATACCGTCGAGGATGTCGGCGTGGCCGCCGAGCACCGCGTCCATGCGCACCGGTCCGGTATCCGTGGGCGTACCGTCATCGGGCAGGAAGATGCGCCGCAGCCGGTCGAGGTGACCGGCGCGGGAGCGCATGACCCGCTGGCTCTGCTCGTGCCCGGCCGCGGCAAAGAGCGCCTGGTGGAAAAGCTCGTCGAGTTCCTGGAAGGTGGGCACCGCCGCCGCATCGCCCGCCAGGCTCTCCTGCAGCGCGTGGATAGACCGCAGCCGCGCCAGGTCGGCGTCGGAGATCCCTTCGGAGGCCAGTTGGCGCACCACTTCCGTCTCCAGCGCCAGCCGCAGGAACTGCGCCTCGCGCACCTGCGGCACGTCGATCGGGGCGACCAGCGTCTTGGACTGCGGGAAGATCCGCACCAGCCCCTCCTCCGCCAGCTGCTGCAGCGCATCGCGCAGCGGCGTCAGGCTGACCCCAAAGGTCTTGGCCAGCTCCGCCCGCGGCAGCGAGGTCCCCGGCGGCAGGTCCAGCCGCACGATCCGGGTCCGCAGCACCTCGTAGACAGTGCGTCCCGCGGGCCCGCCCTCGAAGAGTCCCGCGCCCGTGTCCGAGAGCCCGAAGCTTTCTGCAAGCCCGCTGGTGCCGCGGCTCATCGCTGTTCCGATCAAATCCTGCATTGCCGCCTTTCCGCGTGACTGATAGATCTAATATATCAGATCGAGGGCCCCTGTCGATTCCCTTGTCGATACCCGGGCCATCCTGAGGGAGGACACCATGACCGAAACGCTGGCCGAAACCGCGCCCAGATCCCCCGTATTGCGCCTGAGCCCCGGCGACAACATCGTTGTCGCGATCCGCGAGATCCCGGCCGGCACGGCGCTGCCCACGGAGGGCGTCACCGCCAACCACGACGTGCCTCAGGGCCACAAGGTCGCCACGCGCCCGATCCAGGCCGGCGCGCCGATCCTGAAGTTCGAGACCGTCATTGGCTATGCCGCCCATGACATCGCGCCGGGCGACTGGCTGCACAGCCACAACATCAAGTTCGACGCGGTCGAGAAGGACTATGCCTTCGCCCGCGACTACGTCCCGACCGAGATCCTGCCCCCCGAGCAGCGCGCCACCTTCCAGGGCATCAAGCGCGCGAACGGCAAGGTCGGCACGCGCAACTACATCGGTCTCTTCGTCACCGTGAACTGCTCCGCCACCGTGGCGCGCAAGATCGCGAACTACTTCGACGAAGAGCGCATGGAAGACTGGCCCAACGTCGACGGCGTGATCCCCTTCATCCACGAAAGCGGCTGCGGGATGGAGCTGACCGGCGAGCCGATGGACCTGCTGCGCCGCACGCTGGCAGGCTATATCCGCCACCCCAACATGGCCGGTGCCGTGGTCTGTTCGCTGGGCTGCGAGCGCAACAACCTCGTGCAGTTCTTCGAGGAGCAGAGCCTCGCCGAAGGCAAGATGCTGCACACGGTCACTATGCAGAACGTCGGCGGCACGGCCGAGGCGATCAAGACCGGCAAGGCCGCCGTGCGCGCCATGCTGGACGAGGCCAACAAGATCGAGCGCACCCCCTGCTCGGCCGAACATATCACCATCGGGATGCAATGCGGCGGCTCCGACGGGCTGTCGGGGCTGACGGCGAACCCGGCGCTGGGGCGCGCGGCGGACATCCTGATCCAGCACGGCGGCACCGCGATCCTGTCCGAAACGCCCGAGATCTTCGGCGTGGAACACCTGCTGACCCGGCGCGCGCGTTCCGAGGAAGTGGGCCGCAAGCTGGTCGAGCGGATGGATTGGTGGCTGGACTACACCAAGGGCAAGGACACCCAGATCAACGGCGTCGTCAGCCCCGGCAACAACGCGGGCGGCCTCGCCAACGTGCTGGAGAAATCGCTGGGCGGCTCCAAGAAGGGCGGCACCACCGGGCTGATGGAAGTCTATCGCTACGCCGAGCCGGTGGTCGAGAAGGGCTTCATCTTCATGGACACCCCCGGCTTCGATCCGGTCTCGGCCACGGGGCAGATCGCGGGCGGCGCGAACCTGATCTGCTTCACCACCGGGCGCGGCTCCTGCTTTGGCTCCTATCCCTCGCCCACGATCAAGCTGGCCTCGAACACGCCGATGTTCACCAAGATGGTCGAGGACATGGACATCAACTGCGGCGAAATCGTCGATGGCACCAAGACGCTGGACGAGATGGGCGAGGATATCTTCCAGCACATCCTGCGGATCGCCTCCGGCGAGAAGAGCAAGTCCGAAGCGCTCGGCGTGGGGGAAGAGGAATTCGCCCCCTGGCCCATCGGCGTGACGGGCTGACCGAGACCGTGAGACGTGAGGCTCAGGGTCCACTGGCTCTGGGGCTGACGCTCCGGGTCTGAAGACACAGGGGCCCGCTGCGGTGGGTTCACGGCGGCCGTTCGGGAGGAGCGGGGTCCATCCGGGCCCGGCACGGACGGCTGGCCGGGCAGACGGGCGGCGGCTTCGGCCCCGCCCGGCTCTGCGATACGAGGATAGGGGTCTAGGGAGGAACGGACCATGCTGGACGGCGCGAAACCGAATTACGTGAAACTGGTCGAGGATACGGTGCTGCCGCGCATCGTGCTGTGCAAGCAGACCTTCCCCGCCACTCGGATCGACGATCCGGCAGCCGCCGTGCGCGACGCCATGGCCGGCGCCGACTGCGTGGGCAAGATCACCCCCGGCATGTCCATCGCCGTCACCGCCGGCAGCCGCGGCATCGCCGTCTTCCCCGAATTGCTGCGCGCGCTGATCGACGAGATCAAGGCCCGCGGCGCCCATCCCTTCATCGTGCCCGCCATGGGCAGTCACGGCGGCGCCACGGCCGAGGGTCAGGTCAAGGTGCTGGAAAAGCTGGGCGTGACCGAAGCCTCGATGGACTGCGAGATCCGCTCCTCCATGGAGACGGTCGAGGTTGGCACGCTGGAAAACGGCATGGTCGTGCGGATCGACAAGCACGCCTACGGGGCCGACGGCATCGTGCTCTTCAACCGGATCAAGCCGCATACCTCCTTCCGCGCCCCGAACGAGAGCGGGCTGGCCAAGATGCTCTCCATCGGGCTCGGCAAGCAATCAGGCGCGGAAAGCTGCCATTCCCGCGGCATCGACAACGTGCCGATCTACGTGGACATGCAGGCGCGGGTGAAGCTGGCCACCTGTAAGGTGCTCTTCGGTCTCGGCTCGATCGAGAACGCCTATGACCAGCTGGCCAAGGTCGTCGTGCTGGACAGCGAAGGGCTGATCGAGGCGGAACAGCCCTTCCTGCAGGAGGCGATGGCCAACATGCCCCGCCTGCCCCTCGGAGATCCCGAGGCACCGGTGGCGGAGGGCGAGCTGGACGTGCTCGTCGTGGACATGATCGGCAAGGAGTTTTCCGGCACCGGCATGGACCCGAACATCACGCACCGCTTCTCCTCGCAGAAGATGCAGCGGCAGGCGACGATCAACATCAAGCGGCTGGCCGCGCTGGAGCTGTCGCCGCAGTCGGCCGGCAACGGCAATGGCGCGGCGCGGGCCGACGTGGTGACCGCGCGGCTGGAAGCGGCCTTCGACCGCGAGGCGGTCTATGCCAACTCGCTCACCTCCACGGTGCTGATGCAGGCCAAGATGCCCATGGTCATGCCCGACGACCGCTCCGCCATCCAGGCGGTGGTGAAGACCTGCGAGGCTGAGGACCTGCGCATGTGCAAGCTGATCCGCATCCCGAATACGCTGCACCTTGGCTATCTCTACGTCTCCGAGGCGATGCTGGCGGAGCTTGAGGGCCGCCCCGGCTTCGAGGTGGTTGGCGAGTTGGAGGAGATGCGGTTCGAGAACGGGCGGATCGCGAACCCCTGGCCCAAGGCCCATTGATGCGGGATCTCGGCATGGGCGCGCGGCTGCATCTCCATCTCGATCCGCTCGGTGGCGCGGCAGGCGACATGTTCGTGGCCGCGCTGCTGGATGCCTTTCCCCATCTGACCGCCCGCGTCATGGCCGATTGCGCCGCCGTGCTGCCCGCCGAGGCAGGCCATGCGCGGCTGGCGAAGGGTATGAGCGGCGGCATGGCCGTGAAGCGGTTCGGGCTGGCGGGCACGGCGGAGGGTGGGGATCACCACCATGGCCATGATCATTCGCATGGTCATTCCCACGGGCATGCTCATGGGCATTCTCATGGTCATTCGCACGGGCATTCCCATGGCCATTCTCACGGGCACGCGCACTCCCATTCGGAGGCGCAGGCCCACGCGGAAGACCACGGGCATGGGCACAGCCACGCGGCGTCTCACGCGCATGACCATGACCACAGCCATTCCCACGATACGACCTACCGCGCCCTGCGCGCCCGGATCGAGGAAGCGCCACTGGCCCCCGGCACCGCGGCAGAGGCCTGCGCCATCCTGCACCGGATCGCGCTCGCGGAAGCGGCGGCCCATGCCCTCCCCGTCGAGGAGGTGCATTTCCACGAGCTCGCCGACTGGGACAGCCTGATGGATGTGACGGCCGCGGGCTCGATCGCGGCGGCGCTGGAGGGCGCGACATGGTCCGTGGCACCCCTGCCCCTTGGCGCGGGCCTCGTGAAGACGGCCCATGGGATGCTGCCGGTCCCGGCCCCGGCGACGGCGAAGATCCTCGCAGGCTACGACTGGATCGACGATGGCGTGGCGGGGGAGCGGGTCACGCCGACAGGTGCCGCGATCATCGCCCATCTGACCGCGGGCCGCCACGGCACAAGGCCTCCGGGCCGGCTGACCAGCAGCGGCATGGGCGCGGGCACGCGCACCCTGCCCGACCGGCCCAATGTGCTGCGCGTCACTGCCTTCGAGATCACCGCCGCCCCAATTCCGGGGTTTGAAACCGCCGACCGCCAAGACAGCGACCGCGTGGTGCAACTGGCCTGCGATCTGGACGACATGACCGGCGAGGAGATCGGCTGGGCGGTGGAGGCCTTGCGTGCCCTGCCCGGCGTGGTGGACCTGACGCTGCTGCAGGCGCAGGGCAAGAAATCCCGTCCTGTCACCCGGATGGAACTCCTGCTCAGCCCGCAGGCAGAAACCGAGGTGATCCGGGAAATCTTCGACAAAACAAGCACGTTGGGCTTGCGCCGGACCGAGGTCGCGCGCCTGATCCTGCCGCGGGACAGCGGCACCGCACCGGATGGTGCCCGCCGCAAGACCGCCACCCGCCCCTCCGGTGTGACCACCAAGGCCGAAAGCGACGACCTCGCCTCGGCCCCGACGCTGGCCGCGCGCCGCGCCCGCGCCCGCACCGCCGAGAGCTGACATCCCGCGACGGCCCCGCCGGGCCGTCCCCCTAACCGGACCCGCAGGGGTCCCCCGCAAGGACCGGCCCGCCCGGGCCCGCGGACCGGGCGCGCCATGGCGCGGCCCGACCGCCCCAGACCGCGCACCACGCAAGGAGACCCTCATGAAACCTCAGGTGCTCATCATCGCCCCGCTGCTCCCCGGCCAGATGGCCCAGTTGGAGGCCGCCTACGACCTGCACCGCCTCGACAAGGCCGCCGACAAGGCCGCCTTCCTCGCCGAGGTCGGCCCGCAGATCGACGCGGCGGTCACCGTCGGCTCCGTCGGTTTCACCCGCGCGCAGGCCGAGGCGCTGCCCAAGTGCAAGATCGTCTCCACCTCCTCGGTGGGCTACGACAAGATCGACCTTGCCGCCTGCGCCGCGCATGGCATCGCCGTGACCAACACGCCGGACGTGCTGACCGATGACGTGGCCGATACCGCGCTGATGCTGCTGCTGGCCGCCGCACGGCAATTGCCGCAGGGCGAGGCACATGTGCGCACCGGGGCCTGGGCCAAGAAGGGGCAGATGCCGCTGACCATGGCGCTGAAGGGCAAGACGCTGGGCGTGGTCGGACTGGGCCGCATCGGGCAGGCCATCGCCGACCGGGCCGAGGCCTTCGGCATGGCGATCGCCTATTCCGGCCGCAGCCCCAAGGACGTGCCCTATGCCTACTACCCGACGCCCGAGGCCCTTGCCGCCGAAGCCGACGTGATCGTCGCCGCCGCCGCCGGCGGGCCGGAGACCAAGGGCCTCGTGAGCCGCGCCGCGCTGGAGGCGCTCGGGCCGAAGGGCATCTTCGTGAACATCGCCCGCGGCTCCGTCGTGGACGAGGCGGCGCTGATCGAACTGCTGCAATCGGGCAAGCTGGGGGCCGCGGGTCTCGACGTCTTCGAGAACGAGCCCAACCCCGATCCCGCCTTCGTGACGCTGGAAAACGCCGTGCTCTACCCGCACCACGCCTCCGGCACGGTGGAAACGCGCGAGGCCATGTCGCAGCTGGTGGTGGACAATATCGCCGCGCATTTCGCAGGCCAGCCGCTGCCGACGCCGGTGCCGCTGCCGAAGGTCGCCGCCTGATCCCGCGCTGACGCAGGTTGACCCCCGCGGCCTGATCCCCGGCCGCGGGCCCGCACACCCCGGGCCATCTCGGGAACTCTCACCCGGAAATGACAAACCCCGCAGATCGCTCTGCGGGGTTTTTCCTTGCGTTCCGTATTAGCGGGGCCTGTCGTCCCCGCCTTCGTCTACTCTCCGGCGACGGGTCGCTTCACGGGCTCAGTCCCCGTCACCGGGACGTCGCCCGCGCCGGGATCGGCTTTTCCACGAGGCTCTCCCCCGCATCGGTGATCCGGGACATGTAGCGCTCCCAGCCGCGCCGCGAGCGCGGCGAATGCTGGTCATAGATCAGGTAGAGCCCTGCGGCGATCACCACGGCCACGCCGAAGTAGATGTAGGTGCCCGGCACCTCGCCGAAGAAGACCGCGCCAATCAGCACCATCCAGACGAACTGCATGTTCATCAGCGGCGTGACCGCATAGGCGGGCAGCTTGCGCAGCGAGACGACGAGGATCCAGCGCGCCCCGAAGAGGCAGAAGGCATAGGCCACCGCCCAGAGGACGTCGGTCATCGGCATCGGCTTGAACACGAAGGGCAGCGCCGCCCCCATGCAGATCATGATCGCGAGGTTCGGATAGAAGACCTGCGCCAGCGAGTTGCTTTCGAACTTGCCGATGTAGCGCGCCATCACCATCGAGAGGGTGCCGGAGAGCGAGGCGACAAGCGCCACCGCGTGGCCCAGCGTCACCGAATGCAGCCCGTCGGGGAAGATCATCAGGACCCCGATGAACCCGGCCGCGAGCGCGAGCCAGACCTGAAGCCGGACATGCTCCCGCAGGATCAGCCCCGAGAAGACGCCGGCAAAGATCGGCACCATGCCGATGAAGATGAAGACCTCCGCGAAGGGCAGAAGCCGGAAGGAGTAGAAGTAGCAGATGGTGGAGAGCACGGTCATCGCCGCGCGCAGGGCCATGGCCCCGGGCTTGGTGGTGCGCATGCCTTCGCTCTGCGGTTTCACCCGGTCCGCCAGCAGGGTGAACAGAACGACGAGCCCCCCTGAAATAGCATAAAGCTGGGGGGCCGCATAACCGCCCGCCAGCAATTTGGTGATCCCATCAGCCGTCGAGATGATGGCCGTATATATCAGGACAAGGAGTGTGCCGCTGAGCGCGGCAGACTTCAGTATCTTTGCCTTCATCCTGCACTCCCCGTCGGGCGCAGGGGCAGGCCCGCGTTCAGCCCGGTGCGGGCGAAGCCGGCAAAGAACGCGCCGAAATCATCGCAGGCGGCCTCGGCCTCCAGCAGGATGTCGCGGCTGGTCTCGCTCAGCGTATCCAGCAGGTAGGGACGCATCAGGCCCCAGTCGCTGCTGCGACGGTCGTCGAGCCGGAACATGCATTCCGACATCTCGCGCAGCGGGGCCGCGCGGTCGTCCGTCCGGTGGAAACTGATGCTGTCGGCGACCACGGGATGGGCAAAGGCCTCGCCCCCCGCAGCGGTCGCAACCGCCCAGTTACACACGAGATACTCGTGGTAGTCGTCTTGTTTCACTGCCTTGTCTCCCTGTGCGACTTTGAAGCCGCTTGTCACACCGGTCAGCCAGTCCACCCACTTCGCCGGTGGGTTGTAGCCTGCGTAGGTCATGGCCACGCAAACTTCGGCCAGCAGATCGGCGTTACGCTCAAGGTAGCTGAGAGTTCCGGCAAAGATAAGGCTTTCTTTTGTCCCGTTGGACAAAAGCGGGTCTTTGCGGCCATACTCGCTTAGGTAGAACACAATATGGGTGAGTTCATAGGCAGCTTTCTTGTTCGGCATAGCGAAGGTCTGGGACCGTGCGACGAAGGCGCGCAGCCGATCGTCGAGGCCAGCATCGTCCGCCCGCGGAGACACCCCGCGGCGCTGCATCAGGCGGCGACCCTCGCCCCGCTGCAGATCGGAAAGTTCTGCGTCCACGAGACCCTGATCGGACACCCAGCGTGCCAGGAATTCGCCCTTGCCCTCGGCGCCCTGGGCAAGACCCAGGTCTTCGAGGTCGAGGCAGATCGACAGGAGAAAGCGATAGTACTGCGGGAAGAAGCCCATCCGCTTCTCGACGTTGGCATAGAACCCGGCGTGGGACTCCAGCGCCTCTGCATCCAGCGCGGTGCCGGTGCATTCGAGGATGTTCAGCAGTTCCGCGTTTTCCTTCAGCCAGAACACGTCGTCACCGTAGCGACGGTTCCGGGCGAAGTTTTCCAGCAGGGCGGCATGACGCACCGCCCTGCGCTGGCGACGGGAGGGGAGGTTCAGCTGGATGACATTGGACATGGGTTCTTTCCTTTCGTCACCGGGGCTGACCGCCCCGTCCCGGTCGTTGTTGGAGCGCGCCGCGGCTTACGAGCCGGACGAGAACATGTGGGTGCCTTCACCCGCGTCGGTCTTGGCCGAGGCAACCGGAGCCGAACCCGAGGAGAACATCTCGACGGCTTCGCCGGTGGTGGCTTCCGAAGTCACGGGTGCGGAACCCGAGGAGAACATCTCGACCGCGTCGCCGGTGGTGGCTTCCGAGGTCACGGGTGCCGAGCCCGAGGAGAACATGTGAACCGCGTCGCCGGTGCGGGCGTCGGAGGTCACGGGTGCGGAGCCCGAGGAGAACATCTCGACCGCGTCGCCGGTGGTGGCAGCGGAGGCGACGGGAGCCGAGCCCGACGAGAACATGTGGACCGCGTCGCCGGTGCGGGCGTCGGAGGTCACGGGTGCGGAGCCCGAGGAGAACATCTCCACGGCGTCGCCGGTGGCGGCAGCCGAAGCAACGGGAGCCGAGCCCGACGAGAACATGTGGACCGCGTCGCCGGTGCGGGCGTCGGAGGTCATCGGGGCGGAACCCGAGGAGAACATTTCCACGGCGTCGCCGGTGGTGGCAGCCGAGGAGATCGGGGCCGAGCCCGAGGAGAACAGGTTCAGGCCTTCACCAGCCGTGGCAGCGGCTGCGGTGAGGGGCGCGGAACCCGAAGAGAACATCTCGGTGGCTTCGCCGCCGAAGAGGTCGGATGCCATCGGGGCCGAGCCCGAAGAGAACATCTCGGCGCCCAGGCCGTCGTGCATCGAGAAGCTCTCGGAGACGCGTTCGACCGGGGCGAATTGTTTACGAAGTGCGGACATTTGGTGTGCTCCCAACAAGTGAACCAAGGTGCATAAACGCTTGCACGCAATCCGGGTTTTGCAAAACAATTTTTCAAGCTAACCGTGTCCAATTTGGGGCAAAGCGCGTGAGCATTTGCGCGCAACCAATTGATATTGCTTGATTAGATAAATTTTAAGCGTGCCCCATTTTGAACACATTTGCGTCCCAGTTTGACCCGGATTCCAGCAGGTTAGCCCCTCCCCCACCCTCCGAATCGGGCGCGAATCTCCGCCCCGGCGCCGAACAATCCGGTCCGGATTGTCGCCGATCCGCGTCGCGGCGGACGCGCCTCCGCCGCACCGCTCCCGTCCCTCCGATCCGACCGCGCAGCACGATCTGTCGCCCATCCGCACCCCCGCCACGCGGGTTGCTGGACAGTCTCCCGACGATCGGCGATGAAGGGGCAACAGGGGGCCGGACCATGAAAATCGCGACGTTCAACATCAACGGGATCAAGGCACGGGCGCAGGCGCTGCTAGATTGGCTGGACGAGGCGCAGCCCGACGTGGCCGTGCTTCAGGAGATCAAGTCGGTGGACGAGGCCTTCCCCCGCGAGCTTTTCGAAGATCGCGGCTATCAGGTTGAAACCCATGGACAAAAGAGCTTCAACGGCGTCGCCATCCTGTCCAAGCTGCCGCTGGAGGACGTCACCCGCGGCCTGCCGGGCGATGACGGCGACGAACAGGCCCGCTGGATCGAGGCCACGGTCGTGGGCAAACAGGCGGTGCGGATCTGCGGGCTCTACCTCCCGAACGGCAACCCGGTGCCGGGCCCGAAATACGAGTACAAACTGGCCTGGATGGAGCGCCTGAAAGCCCGCGCGGAGGCGCTGCTGGAAGCTGAAGAACCAGCGCTAATGGCCGGGGATTACAACATTATTCCGCAATCCGAGGATGCCGCGAAGCCGGAGCAATGGACCGAAGATGCGCTCTTCCGTCCCGAAAGCCGCGCCGCCTTCCGCCGGATCCTGAACCTCGGCTTCACTGAAGCGTTCCGCGCCCGGGATGCCGCCCCGGGGAACTACTCGTTCTGGGATTACCAGGCCGGCGCCTGGAACCGGAACAACGGCATCCGGATCGACCACCTGCTGCTGACGCCGCAATGCGCCGACCTGATGACAGATTGCGGCATCGACAAGGACATCCGCGGCCGCGAGAAACCCTCGGATCACGTGCCGGTCTGGATTGAAATCGACGCATAAAAAACGCGCCGCAACCGACTGAAATTACGCCAGTTTCTTTCCGTGCGTCACATCGTGCGCATAGATCCAGTCGAACTGGTGCACCATGGCGCCGGGCGCAAGACGCCCCGCCAGCCGTAGGGCCATATGGCCCGCCATGCGCAGCGGCGGAAAGCGCAGGTGATACTTCCACGCATTCTTCGAGGCGGTGTTGATCACGCGCGCCGCCCGGCTCGCGCGCCGCGCCTGATAGAGCGCCAGCCCCGCCTGCCGGTCGGGTGCGTCGGCAAGCGCATCGGCCAACACCCAGGCATCCTCCAGCGCCATGGCCGCGCCCTGCGCCATGAAGGGCAGCGTGGGATGCGCCGCGTCCCCAAGCAGGGCCACGCCCTCGCCGGTCCAATGCCGCGCCACGGGGTGACGGAACAGCCCCCAGAGATGCACCTGCTCGACCCGCGAGAGGAGCTTGTGAACCTCCGGCCCGAAGCCCGAGAACACCCGGCGCAGGGTCTCGGGATCGTCCTCCTGAGACCAGCTCTCCTCAGTCCAGCGGCGCTGTTCGCGCACCGCGACGATGTTCGTCAGGGCGCCGTTGCGCAGCGGATAGGTCACCAGATGGCGTCCGGGCCCCATGAAGAGGCGCGCCTCGGCGGGCTCTCCAAGCCCCGGAACCGTCGCGCGCCAGGCGACCTGGCCGGTGAAGAAAGGCTGCGCCTCGCCGTTCAGGCTGGGCCGCAGGCGGGAGTGCAGACCGTCCGCGCCGATCACCAGATCGGCCCGCAGACGGGTGCGGTTGCACAGCGCGACCTCGGGCTTCTCGCCCTCGGTCACGCCCTCAACCCGTTGCAGCAGGCGGATGCGCGCGCCCGCATCGCGCGCGCCATGGCCGAGGACCGAGATCAGGTCCGCCCGGTGCACGAGACGGTATTCCTGCCCCTGTAGGCGCCCCAGGTCGAGGCGTAGCACCTCGCTGCCGGATTGATCGTGGAGCACGACGGCGCGGGCCTCGACAGCCCCGGTGGCGCGCAGCTGCGGCAGCAGGCCGAGCCCGTCCATGACGGCAAGCGCGTTGGGGCTGAGCTGCAGGCCCGCCCCCACTTCGCGGATCTCGGGCGCCTGCTCCAGCACCGTGACCTCGGCCCCGCGCAGCGCAAGGGCGCGGGCTGCTGCCAGCCCGCCGATCCCGGCGCCGATCACCGCCACTTTGAATCCCGTCAATTCCATCGCGCCTATGGACACCAAAAAACGCCGGGGGAAAACCCCCGGCGTTCAAAAATCAGGCAAGCGCGTAAGGAATATGCCTAACGCGCAATCAACGACGCTCTCCGGCGTCAGTCGTCGCGGTGGACCTTCTCGCGGCGCTCGTGACGCTCTTGCGCCTCAAGGCTCATCGTCGCGATCGGGCGCGCATCAAGCCGTTTCAGCGAAATCGGCTCCCCGGTGACTTCACAGTACCCGTATTCCCCCTCGTCGATCCGGCGCAGCGCGGAGTCGATCTTGGACACCAGCTTGCGTTGACGATCGCGGGTGCGCAGCTCCAGAGCCCGGTCGGTCTCTTCGCTGGCGCGGTCTGCGATATCGGGGATATTGCGCGTGTTGCCCTGCAGGCCTTCAATCGTGTCGCGGCTTCCCGCGAGCAATTCTTCCTTCCAATTCAACAATTTGCGGCGGAAATACTCGACTTGCCGCTCATTCATGAAAGGTTCGTCTTCAGCCGGCCTATAGTCATCAGGCAGGAAAGTTTCGGCTTTCATCACAGGCTCCCTAGACATGGCCCTGGCCCACCGACCTCACTTTGTCCATGGGCGAAGGCACCCCATGGGGGCAGCAGATAGCGGTTTCGTTCCGCCTTGTCACTACACAATCTCCCCCCGCCGAATGGCCCCGGAAAACCCGAGCCTGCAACGAATGCTTTGCCCGCAAGATGTGCGGAATTGCCAAAGTTGCTTATTTCAAAGGCGAAAGTGAGTTAAATCGGAGAAAATACCGCCCGGGGATCGGGCAACGCGCGCCGGAAAGGACGCGTAATTTTTTGGCAGCAGCCCGCGCCAATTCGCTTGTCAAATGACATGCAAACCGTCGCCCACAACCCCTGCATGAAAATCAAAGCGTATCCGCATTAAGTGTTGATTTCCAAAGACCTACCGGGAAACTGCCGCCGCAGGTGGCCTTGGTCATCCAATAGAAAGAAAGCAATTACGGAAGGGATACCGATTATGGGTACCAGTTCCCGACAGGCGCGCAGCCCCCTGCTGCTTGCGCTTGCGGCCTGCCTTGCCACCCCGGTGGCGGCTCAACAATCCAACAGTTTCTACGGTGAAACCCGCGGCTGGTATGTCAGCGCGCAAACCACCAACGGCCGTTTCTCGGGCTGCGTGATGGAGCGTCCGCCGGTGGCGGGGCAGCTCGACATCCTGATGAAGCGCGAGAATGGCCAATGGTGGATCGCCGTGCCGACGCAGCTGCCCGAAGGCAGCCGCGCCACGATCGACATGGACGTGGACAAGTATTCCAACGTCATGAACGGCACTGTGCAAAACGGGTTCCTCGCCGCGCCGATGACCCATGAGTGGGTCGAGACCATCGGCCACGCGGACAGGATCACGCTCTACATGAACAGCAGGGCGAACGAGATCAGCGCGAGCGGCACCATGGCCGCGATCCAGAAGGTGGATGAATGCGCGATCAATTCCGGCCGGTCGCAGCAGGCCGCCGCGCCTGCGCCGCGCCCGATGCCTGCGCCAACGCCCGCACCGATGCCCATGCCGGTTCCCGTCCCGCAGCCCGCCGTGCTGGGGGCGAACTGCCCGGCGCCGGGCAGTTTCGTTTCGCCGAACATGCAGGACTGGGGCGACATCACCTTCGTGAACCGCGCCGGACAGCCGCTGACGGTCTACTGGCTCGACTATGCCGGTCAGCCGCAGGAGATGGGCCAAGTGCCTGCCGACTACCAGATGAAAATCCAGAGCATCGCCGGCCATTATTTCGTGGCCACCGACGCCTCGCGCAGCTGCCACGGCGGCGCGATCGAAGTCCCCTTCGGAGAGACCTCCCATGACCTTCGTTAAGACCCTTCTTGCCGCGGCGCTTGCCCTGGCCCCGCTTCAGGCCTCTGCCTACGAATGGGGCCGCAGCCTCGGCTGGGTGCGCAACTGGGAAATCTACGTCAACGCCATGGGCGGCTGCCTTGCCGCGCGCGCCGGCGGCGATCCGGGCGAGATGCTGCTGCTGCACCTGCCGCCGGCAACCGGTTTCCAGCTTGCCTTCGTGGCCCATGAGCCTGACGAAACCACGATCCCCGCCGAGATCCGCATCGGCAACTGGTCCCGGGCGCTGAACTTCTACGTGAGCGACGGCATGGCCTGGGAGGTCGCCGACCGCGAGATGCTGGAGCAGATCGCCAAGGGCGACGTGGCCTATCTCGAGTTCGAGACCTACACCGTCCGCTCCAGCCTCGCCGGGACCACCGCGGCCCTGCTGAAGATGGAGGACTGCTGGGTTGAACTGGGCCGCGAGATCGGCGTGCCGGACATCAAGTCGTCCCGTGAATGGAACGCGCTGCAACAGGACCTTGCCGTGGTGAAGGCCGGTGCGGCCACGCCCGCGCCCGTGCAGCCTGCGCCCATGCGCCCTGCGCCGGTGATGCCGCTGCCCGGACCCGGGACTGACACGCCGCGGGACGACCGCCCCTATCCCACGGTTCTGAGCATCGAGCCCGCGCCGCTGGCGTCCGAGGGCATCTGCCCCCTGCCCGGTTTCGTGAAATCGCCCGGCTCCAGCCAGCCCGCGACGGTCAGCTTCCGCAATACCTCGCCGCAGCCGCTCACGGTCTACTGGCTCGACTTCGAGGGCAAGACGATGGAGATGATGGCGCTTGCCCCCGGGGCCGAGCGCAACATCGACAGCTACACCGGCCACCGCTTCATCGCGCAGGACATGGCGGGCAAATGCCATGGCGGCGTGATGGAAGTCGCCGCCTATGGCGGCAGCTTCACCCTCGACTGACCCTTCGGGTGGCGCGCTCGCGCCGCTTTGACCGCGCTTCCTCCCGGCGCCGCTTGCACAGGCGGCGCCGGAACTTTATCCCCAGAGGGGAGAGGCAGGAGGGAGCAGCGCCGCATGAACCGTTTCGAAGGCACCGAGTCTTACGTCGCCACCGAGGATCTGACCGTTGCGGTCAACGCCGCGGTGATGCTGGAACGTCCGCTTCTGGTGAAGGGTGAGCCCGGCACCGGCAAGACCGAACTGGCCCGTCAGGTGGCAGAGGCCCTCGGCCTGCCGATGATCGAGTGGAACATCAAGTCCACCACCAAGGCGCAGCAGGGTCTTTACGAATACGACGCCGTCAGCCGCCTGCGCGACAGCCAACTGGGCGACGAGCGCGTGCATGACGTGGCGAACTACATCCGCAAGGGCAAGCTCTGGCAGGCCTTCGAGGCCGACCAGAAGGTCGTGCTGCTGATCGACGAGGTCGACAAGGCGGATATCGAGTTCCCCAACGACCTGCTGCAGGAACTCGACAAGATGGAGTTCCACGTATACGAGACCGGCGCCACGATCCGGGCGAAACACCGGCCCATCGTGATCATCACCTCGAACAACGAGAAGGAGCTGCCCGACGCCTTCCTGCGCCGCTGCTTCTTCCACTATATCCGCTTCCCGGACATGGACACGCTGCGCCAGATCGTCGAGGTGCATCACCCCGGCATCAAGGCAGAGCTGCTGACCGCCGCGCTGACCCAGTTCTTCGAGATCCGCGAGATGACGGGGCTGAAGAAGAAGCCCTCCACCTCCGAGGTGCTGGACTGGCTCAAGCTGCTGCTGGCCGAGGACCTGACGCCCGAGGACCTGAAGCGCGACGGGGCCAATGCCCTGCCCAAGCTGCACGGGGCGCTTCTGAAGAACGAGCAGGACGTGCATCTCTTCGAGCGGCTGGCCTTCATGGCACGGGGTCAGCGCTGATGCAGCGCGGCACGGAGCGGCGGGCATGATCGGACCCCTGCGGCTGGTTCTGGCCGCGTCGCTCCTCGCGGCCCCGCTCGCGGGGTGTTCGGACCTGCCCGCAGGCAGCCTGCCCCCGGCCCGCGCGCCCTCGGCGCCGGCACAGCCGCTGCCCGCCATGAAGACCTTCGCCGCCACCTCGCCGGAACCGGCGCGGCGCTCCAACCGGGACATGGCGCGCGATTTCCTCGACCTCAGTTTCGAGCTGGAATCGGGCCGCACCCTGCCGGTGATGACCCGGTTCGAAGGCCCGATCCGCGTGCGGCTGACGGGCGACGTGCCCAAGGGCATGGTGGGCGAGCTGGAGAATGTGCTGGGGCGGATGCGGACCGAGGCGAAGCTGGACATCGCCCGGACCGACAGCGCCGATGCGCAGGTCACCATTCAGGCCGTCTCGGGCGATGAAATCCGCCGCTTCCTGCCGCAGGCCGCCTGCTTCGTGGTGCCCAACATCACCTCGCTGAAAGACTACCCCTCGGCCCGGCGCAAGGGGCTGACCGACTGGGCGCAGCTCACCACCCGGGAACACATGGCGATCTTCGTGCCCGCCGACGTGGCCCCGCAGGAGATGCGCGATTGCCTACACGAGGAACTGGCGCAGTCGCTGGGCCCGCTCAACGATCTCTACCGCCTGCCCGACAGCGTCTTCAACGACGACAATATCCATACGGTTCTGACCGGGTTCGACATGCTGATGCTGCGGGTGACCTACGCGCCTGAATTGCACTCCGGCATGACGCGGGGCGAGGTGGCGGCCGTGCTGCCGGGCATCCTGCGCCGGATCAACCCCGGCGGCGAGGCCGTGCCCTACGAGGGCCTCTCCACCACGCCGCGCGACTGGATCGACGCCGTGCAGGAGGCGCTTGGCCCCGGTGCGGGCCCCGGCGCACGCCAGCGGGCCGGACAGAAGGTGATCCAGATCGCCCGGCGCGAGGGCTGGCGCGACCATCGCCTCGCCTTCTCGCTCTATGTCTACGGGCGGCTGGTGCAGGGCAGTGATCCGGCCTCGGCCCGCGCCGCCTTCGAAACCGCGCGCGAGATCTGCGCCCGCAGCCCCGAAACCCGCATTCACGGTGCGTTTTCCTCGGCGCAGCTGGCGGCCCATGCCCTGACGCGAGGCGACGGGCAGCAGGCGCTCTCCTACTTAGAGGGCCAGCCCGAGCTGGCGCTGCAATACCAGAACGCCGCCCTGCTCTCCTCGCTGCTGATGCTGCGGGCCGAGGCGCTGGACCAGCTGAACCGCCCGCAGGAGGCCGCGACCGTGCGGCTGGACAGCCTCGGCTGGGCGCGCTACGGCTTCGGCCCGGATTACGCGGTGCGCGAGAAGCTGAACGAAATCGCGGCGCTCAGCCCGCAGACCGTGACGCGGGTGGCACAGCCCGTGACGCCCTGACGGGGCCAGAGGAGGAACGGAATGATCGTCTTGATTGGCGCCCTGATCGGCGCCCTCATCGGGGGCAGCCTCGCCGCGCGGCGCAAGGGCAAACGCGCCGACATTTTGCAATACGCCTTTGTCTATGCGATGATCTTTGCCGTGCTCGGCGTCTTCGCGACGATCTTCATCCACCGCATGTCCGTCTGACCGCGCCTCAGGGCCATCGGGCGGGACAGGGAGGCCCGCGATGTTCATCCCCTTCTTCGAGAACCTGCGCAAGGCCGGCGTGCCGGTGTCGCTGCGCGAGTACCTTACCTTCCTCGAAGCGATGAAGGCGGGGCTGGCGACCTATGATGTCGAGGCCTTCTACTACCTCGGCCGCGCGTCCATGGTGAAGGACGAGCGCAACATCGACAAGTTCGACCGCGCCTTCGCCGCCACCTTCGAGGGGCTGGAGCAGATCCCGCTGGAGCAGGTGCTGGAGGCGGTGGAACTGCCCGCCGACTGGCTGACCAAGATGGCGGAAAAGCACCTCTCGCCCGAGGAGCGGGCCGAGATCGAGGCGCTTGGCGGCTTCGACAAGTTGATGGAGACGCTGAAGAAGCGGCTGGAAGAGCAGAAGGGCCGCCACCAGGGCGGCAACAAGTGGATCGGCACCGCCGGCACCTCGCCCTTCGGCGCCTATGGCTACAACCCCGAGGGCATCCGCATCGGACAGGACAAGAGCCGACACCAGCGGGCGGTCAAGGTCTGGGACAAGCGCGAGTTCCGCAATTTCGACGACACGGTCGAACTGGGCACCCGCAACATCAAGGTGGCGCTGAAGCGGCTGCGCAAATGGGCCCGCGACGGGGCGATGGACGAGCTGGACCTCGACGGCACGATCCGCGCCACGGCCGAACATGGCTACCTCGACGTGAAGACCCGGCCCGAGCGGCGCAATGCCGTGAAGGTGCTGCTCTTCATGGATGTGGGCGGCTCGATGGACCCGCATATCAAGGTGATGGAAGAGCTCTTCTCTGCCGCGCGGGCCGAGTTCAAGCACCTCGAATATTACTATTTCCACAACTGCCTCTACGAAGGGGTCTGGCGCGACAACCACCGCCGCTGGCAAGAGCAGACCCCCACCTGGGAGGTGCTGCGGACCTACGGCTCGGACTACAAGTGCATCTTCATCGGCGACGCCTCCATGAGCCCCTACGAAGTCGCCTATCCGGGCGGCGCGAACGAGCACTGGAACCCCGAGGCCGGGCAGGTCTGGCTGGAACGCGCCCGCGAGCAATGGCCCGCGTCTCTCTGGATCAACCCGGTGCCCGAGAAATACTGGGGCTACACCCAGTCGATCACCATGATCCGGGATATCTTCGAGGACCGGATGGTGCCGATGACCCTTCAGGGGCTGGAAGCGGGGATGCGGGAGCTGACCAAGTGAGGCCAGTTGCCTCCGGCGCCGTCCAGACCGGCTTCCCTGCATGCCCCCCATGCCCCGCCACCGGGGGCGGCGCGTGATCGAGACCCCGCGCTGCCTCATCCGCCCGGTACAGGGCGGCGATGCGGTGGAGGTGATGGATTTCTACGATCGCAACCGTGCCCATCTCGCCCCGTGGGAGCCGCTGCGGGATAACGCCTTCTATACGCTCTCCGGCACGATCGCCCGGATCGGCGCCCAGAAAGCCGCCATGGACAGCGACCGCGCCCTGCATCTTCTGGCCTTCGGTCCAGACGGGCGCGTGCTGGCGATCTGCAACTTCGCCAATATCGTGCGCGGCGCGTTTCAGGCCTGCGCCCTAGGCTACGCCGTGGACGGCGCGACGCAGGGCACCGGGCTGATGACAGATGTGCTGCAGGCCGCCCTGCCCCATGCCTTCGGTCCGCTGGGGCTGCACCGGGTCATGGCCAACGTGATGCCGCGCAACACCCGGTCGCGCGCGCTGCTGGAGCGGATGGGCTTCGAACGCGAAGGGCTGGCGCGGGACTACCTCAAGATCGCGGGCCGATGGGAGGATCACATCCTCATGGCGCTGATCGCCCCCGAAGACGATGCTCCCGCCGGGGCTGACCACGGGTGAACCTGTCCTCCTCCGGGGAACGCAGGCCGCTTCCCGCGCGTTGAGCCGGTGAACAGGAACAAGGAGACATCCCATGATCCGCAAAACGGGTTCTGCAAAATGGTCCGGTGGCCTCAAGGACGGCAAGGGCGAGATTTCGACCCAGTCGGGCGCGCTGACCTCCCAGCCCTATGGCTTCAACACCCGGTTCGAGGACAAGCCCGGCACCAACCCCGAGGAGCTGATCGGCGCGGCCCATGCGGGCTGCTTCTCCATGGCGCTCTCCAACATCCTTGGCGAAAGCGATCTGGTGGCCGATGAGATCGCCACCAAGGCCACGGTGATGATGGAAAAGGGCGACGCGGGCTTCTCGATCACCAAGATCCACCTCGACGTCTCGGCCAAGATCCCCGGCGCGACGGCCGAGCAATTCGCCGATGCCGCCCAGAAGGCCAAGGAGAACTGCCCGGTCTCCAAGGTGCTGGCGGGTGCCGAGATCACGATGGACGCAGTTCTGTCGTGATCCTTCGCCGGTAGACATGCCGGTAGACATGGGGCCCTCGTGCTTGGGCCCACAGATTGAGCAAGGCCGATCTGCCCCACGCAGGTCGGCCTTCTTTATTTCCTCTCCCGCCTGCAAACAGACGCTGCCGTCTGTCCCGGCCTGACGGTGGCACCCTGATGCCATGACGCGAGTCAGCACCAGAGAACTGTCTTTTCCCCGTCAGAAGATCGCCTAATCCTCGAGCCGCGTCGTCGTGGATCGTGTCCTTTCGAGGTGCCGATACAACAGGATCGAGGCGATCTGGTTGTCCTCCCGCTCCAGCAGGTCGAGGACCTCCAGATGCTCGCCCACCGCCCGGGCCACGCCGTGGAACCCGTCCGACCGGTCGTAGATCAGAAGCCGCCGCATGTGGTTCTGCCGCCGGACCGCATCGACGAAGTAGCGGTTGCCCGAGGCCAGGGCGAGCCCCTCGTGGAAGGCTGCGTCCATCTCGAAAAGCCGGATCGAATCCCGCTGCTTCCAGTCGCTCTCGAGGAAGGCCCGGTGCTGTGCGCGGGTCTCGGCGATCCACTCCGGCGTCAGCTGGAACGCCGGGCACAGCAGCATCTGCGGCTCGATCACCATGCGGAAATCATAGCTTTCGCGCCGGGCCTGCGCGTCCCGGATGCCATCCAGAAACCGCCAGCCATAGCCCAGCTTGCGCTCCAGCACACCATAGGCCGCGAGACGTTCAAGGATACGGTTCGCCTCGTTCCGGCTGATCTCGTAGCGCCGCATGATCTCGGTCTCGGTGATCTCCTGTCCGAGGATATCGCGATGCCGGTCGTGGGAAATCCGCACCAACAGGTCGTCCTCGCGGGCGGCGGGCGGCTCCTCCGGCGGGCCTTCGGGCAGTTGGATCAGCTCGACGCCGCGGTTCTTCACCCGCCGCAGGTAGCCGTCGCCCGCCAACTGGTCGAGCACCGCCCGCACCGGGGTGCGCGACACCCGCAGGCGGTCCGCAAGGCGGCTCTCGACGATCCGGTCGCCCGGTTGCAACCCATCCTCGCGCAGCAGGCGCAGAACCCCGTCGAATACATCGTCGTGCAGTCTCGAAACACTTGCCATCGCCGCCTCCGCATGGCTTCAGCGCACGAACAAGAACAATCTACACCGGCGCCAACACGGCCCGGATTGTATTCCTGTACAGTATCTGGCGCAACGCGCTTTGGCCTGCCCTGTGCCCAAGGACGTAAGGGCAGGCTCTCGGGCGCCTGCATCATACTCAACCGGATGGCCGAGGATGGCCCGGGTCGGGTCAGCCCTGCTGGCTGTAGCTCAACTGCCGTGCAAGGCGGTTCATGTTGGCCACGAACCGCTTTTGCAAGCGGCGGTCGCGCTTGTAGATCAGCGTGTAGCGCCGCGCGACCTCCGGCTCGCTGAGCGGCAGGCAGACCAGATCGGGCGGCAGCAGCCGCACTGTCGCGATCCGGGGCACGATGCCAAAGGCGCAGCCTGAGAGCACCTGCCCCATGAGGGTCTGATGGTAGTTCGTGGTGCTGATCGGCGCAAAGCGCAGGCCGTGGGCCAGCATCGTCCTCTCAGCACTGCGATAGGCCTCGGAGACATCGTTGTAGAGCGCGTAGGGCTGGCCTTCCAACTCTGCCCACTGGACGGAGTCGCGGCTGGCCCAGGGGTGGCTGGCGGGCATGACCAGCGACAGCGGATCACCGAAAAGCGGTATCATGCCAAAGACTTCCGGGTCGTAGTGCCCCGCGCCGATGCCCGCGTCGGCCCGCTCTTCGCGCACGTAATCCTCCATCACGCGGCTTTCCACGTCGATCAGTTCCATGCGCAGGGCGGGCTCGCTCCGGTCCAGCTGGGCAAGCGCGCGCGGCAGCACCGAGGCCGAGATCGAGGGCACCGCCGCCAGCCGCAGCACCTGCCGCTTGGAGGCCACCACGTCGCGGATGTCATCCTCGATCCGGGCGGCATTCACGAGGGCCACCTCGATCACCGGGAACAATTCGCGCCCCTTCGGGGTCAGCGTGACCGCCCGGGTCGAGCGATCGAAGAGCTTCACCCCCAGTTCGTCCTCCAGCTCCCGGATCGCGACCGAAAGGCCGGGCTGCGAGACGCCGCAGATCTCCGCCGCGCGGGTGAAGCTGCCGCTCTCTGCGAGCGCCCGGAAAAAAGCCAGATGGCGGATGTTCAGGAACGGCGTCATGGACGGCCCTCGGAGGTTGTGCCGGGCCGTCCCATCAGGCGATCAGGCGCGCTTCAGCAGGTGCTGTGCCACATTGTGGAACAGGCTGATCCCCTGTTCCAGTGCCGTTTCGTCGAAATCGAAGGTCTTGGCGTGGTGGATGGCATCAATGTCACTGCCGATCAGGCAATAGCACGCCTTGCCGCCCAACTCGCGTACCCGTTTGATCATGAAGGAGGCATCATCCCCCCCGCCGATGGGCCAGGAGGGCACGACTTCCTCGATCCCCTCCACCTTGGCGGCGGCGATGCCGATGATCTCGGCCGCCTCGGGGCTGTTCTCGTTGCCCAGAAGCTCCGGCCCCACGCTGATGTCGACCTCGCAGCCATGCATCACGGCGGCACCGTTGATCACTTCGAAGGCGCGCCGGTGCATGTACTCGCGGGCCTCCTGCGTCGCGCCGCGCACGTCGCATTCCAGAAGGCAGCTTTCGGCCACGATGTTGCGCGCCGCCCCCGAGACCATCTTGCCCACGTTGACGAAGGTCGCCTCCTCGCCGTGCCGCGCGATCGCGTGCATCCCAAGCGCGGCGGTCGCCCCGGCCAGCAGGGCGTTGGCGCCGTTCTGCGGCCCCATCGCGGCATGGGCGGCCTTGCCGGTATAGGTCACGTCGAAGCGGATGGAGGAGAAGAAATCCGACGCCTCCATGGCGATCTTGCCCGAGGGCAGCAGGCAGCCGAGGTGGCCGACGAAGAAGTAGTCGAGATCATCCACCACGCCCGCGGCGACCATGGGCTTGGCCCCGCGGCCACCCTCTTCGCCGGGCTGGAAGATCAGCTTCACGGTGCCCTGCCAGTCGGGATCGGCCATCAGGCGCTGCGCCAGAACCACGCCGATCGCGGTGTGTCCGTCATGGCCGCAGGCGTGCATTTCGCCTTTGAAGACAGAGTTGTAGCCGCGCACGAAGGGGCGGTGGCTGTCGTCCTCGACCTCGGTCACCGGCAGCGCGTCGATGTCGAAGCGGAAGCCGACCTTCGGCCCCTCGCCCCGGGTCAGCGTCGCCACGACGCCAGTCAGCCCGCCTTCCATCTTCGCCACCCACTCCGGGTTCGCGCCATGGGCAAGGGCACGTTCGCGGCTCTTGGCGATGCTGTCGGGCTTGGGCGGCCAGATGATCGCCGCCGGGTCCATCACCGCGCGCCCGGTCTGCACCTCGAAGCCCAGTTCATCGAGGTACTCGGCCACGAGCGAAGCGGTGCGGAACTCGTGAAAGGCGGTCTCGGGGTGGCGGTGGAGGTCTTCGCGGATCGTCTCGACCGGGCTGTTGGAACCGGCAAAGAAGCTGGCGAAGGTGGCGGGGCGGGTCATCTCGGGGTCCTTCCGGGGGGCATTGGAATGTGCAGAAAGCGCCTAAAAAGCGATCAGGCCACTTTGCTGTCTATGCGTAAAAATCGCTAGCGCCCCCGGCGCCTCAGGTCAATATCCCGGCCCGTCGCGAGGCACACCTTGGATTTCCAAGCAAAATCAATGCCCTGAAAGCAGGCGCCTATAAGGTGTATATGATTTCGGCATGGAGGCATAAGGATGAAATATTTCTCATGCCCCCCATGCGGTTGCTAGCCTCCGGGCACAGTCGTGATCCGGCGCAGACCGGCACGCACCCTATTCTCACCAACCGGGACACCTTCCATGTCGAACAAACTGCTCGCCACGACCGCCGGCCTCGCGCTGACGGCGCTCGGCTCCGTTGCCTCCGCCCAGGACCTGACCATCTCGATCTATGGCGGCGGTTACGCCGAGGACCTGAAGAAAACCATCATCGAGCCCTTCGAGAAGAAATACGGCGTCACCGTCGCGATGGAATCCGGCTCCTCCTCGGACCGGATGGCCAAGATGATCGCCACCAAGGGCCGCGGCACCGACCTGATGTATATCGTCGATTACCAGATGGCCGACCTGAAGAAGCGCGGCATCATCCAGCCGGTCGAGCCCGGCTCGATCACCGCGATGGACGATCTGGAGGACTGGGCCAAGGATCCGCTCGGCGACGGCATGTGCCCCGCCTTCACGGTGAACGCCGTGGGCCTTTCCTATTCCACCGCGCTTGAAACCCCGCCGACCTCCTGGGCCGACCTGATGAAGCCCGTCGACGGGCTGAAAACCGGCTTCCCCGACATGTCGATCTCCTACGGGCCCTTCGTCATGTCCGAGATCGCCGGCCTGAACGGCGGCGGCATCGAGGACCTCGATCCCGGTATCGCGGCGGTGAAGGACATCCTGCCCTCGCTGCAGATCTACACCCGCGGCTCGCAGGCGCTGGAAGCGATCCACCAGGGCGAAATGTCCATGGCGCCGAACCTGAACATCTTCGTCTCCAAGGACGCGGACGCGCCCTCCGCCTTCGTCTACCCCGAGGAAGGCGCCATCGGCCTCTTGAACCTCGTCTGCGTGGTCAAGGGTTCGGCCAACGCCGAACTGGCGCAGAAGCTGATCGACTTCCACCTCTCGCACGACATCCAGCAGGAACTGCTGAACCTCTACGGCGAGGCGACGGTGCGCAGCGACGTGGAAACGCCCACGGATGCCAACCCCACGGTGATCCCGCCCGAGCAATACGGCAAGCTGCACTTCCTCGACGCGAACAAGGTCTACGAGGCGCGCCCGGCGCTGATGGACAAGTGGCAAGAGGAAGTCATCGCGCAATGACTGCGGACATGACGACCGGCGGCGGCAGCAGCGATGCTGCCGCCGTCGCACTGCAAGACATCGGCAAATCCTTCGGCGAGACGGAAGTCCTCAAGAAGGTGAGCTTTCAGGCCCGCAAGGGCGAATTCCTGACGCTTCTGGGTCCCTCCGGCTGTGGCAAGACCACCTCGCTGCGGATCATCGCGGGCTTCGAGGATGCCACCAGCGGCGACGTGATGTTCGGCCAGACCTCGGTCAACGACCTGCCGCCGTGGCGGCGCGACATCGGGCTGGTGTTCCAGAACTACGCGCTCTTTCCCTACATGACCGCGGCCGAGAACGTGGCCTTCGGCCTCAAGATGCGCCGCGTCGCCAAGGCCGAGACCGCGACCCGGGTCAAGGCGGCCCTCGCGCAGGTCGGGCTGGCAGGCTACGAGAACCGCCATCCGCGCCACCTCTCCGGCGGGCAACGGCAGCGCGTGGCGCTGGCCCGCGCCCTCGTGATCGAGCCGAAGCTGCTGCTCCTAGACGAACCGCTGTCCAACCTCGACGCCAAGCTGCGCGGCGAAATGCGCTATGAGCTGAAGAACCTGCAGCGCGCCACCGGCGTCACCACGATCTTCGTGACCCACGATCAGGAAGAGGCGTTTTCGCTCTCCGACCGGATCGTGCTGATGCGCAGCGGCGAGGTGGTGCAGTATTGCGCCCCGGATGAGCTGTGGTCGCGGCCCGCCACCGCCTTTGCCGCCGATTTCATCGGGGTCGAGAACCTGATCCCCGCCCAAGTCACCGCGCCCGGTCAGCTGACCTGCGCCGGAGGCCTTGCCGTGGCGCCCACGACGGTGGGCTTTGCGCAGGGTGCCGAGGTGATCCTCGGCCTGCGGGCCTCCGACGTGGCGATCCAGCCCAAGGGCGGCACCGGCCTGCCCGCCACGATCCTCGACGGCGAATACCGCGGGCGCGAGCGGCTCTACCGCCTTGCCCTGCCGGGGCTGGAGCGCCCGGTGCTGGCCTCCGCCCCCTCCGACATCGCCTTTGACGGCGAGGTGACGCTCTGCCTGCCGCCCGAGAAGATGATGGTGCTGCACGATGACCGGTAAGCGCGACATTCCGTGGCTTCTGGCCAGCCCCGGCATCCTGCTGGTGACGCTGGTGGCGCTGCTGCCCGCCGCGATCCTGATCGTGAAGGCGTTTCAGGACGTGGACACCGGCGCCCTGACGCTGGAGAACTTCCAGGCGATCTTTGACAGCAAGATTTTCGGTCAGGCCTTCTGGCGCACGCTGCGGATCGCCTTCTTCGTCACCCTCGTCTCGGTCATCGGGGGCTATCCGCTGGCGCTGCTGATCGCCCGGGCCAACCCGCGCTATTCACTGGTGATTTTCGTCATCGTGCTCTTCCCGCTCATGGTCTCGGTCGTGGTGCGGACGTTTGGCTGGGTCGTCATCCTCGGCCCGGCGGGCATCGTGAACGAGGCGCTCATGGGGATCGGACTGATCTCGGAGCCGCTGACCATGACGCAGAACGAATTCGGCATCGTGGTGGGCGAGACGCACCTCCTGATGCCCTACATGGTCCTCGCCCTGCTCTCGGTCCTGCGCAAGCTGGAGCCGCAGCTGGAAGAGGCCGCGCTGTCCCTAGGCGCGAACCCCCTCGTGGCCTTCTTCCGGGTGATCCTGCCGATGACCGTGCCGGGGCTGCTGTCGGGTGTGCTGCTGGTCTTCTCGCTGGCGATCACGGCCTTTGCCACGCCCCTCGTCATGGGCGGCGCGCGTACGCCGCTGCTGTCCACGCTGGTCTACCGCTATGCGCTGACCTCCTATGACTGGGCCTCTGCCGCTGCCGTGGCCTTCGTGCTGGCGGTGATCGCCGTGGCCTTCGTCGCCGTGCAGAAGACCGTCGCCTGGATGTGGATGAGCCGCCATGAATTCTGATCGCTTCCTCCTGCCCGCCCCCGTCGAGGCCCTGCTGTGGAAGCTGGGCCGCCTGCTCTTCCACGTCGTGGGCCTTGCGTGGCAGCTCTTCATGGTGGCGCCGCTGATCATCGTGGTGGTGGTCTCCTTCACCTCGGCCAGCTACCTGATGTTCCCGCCGCCGGGCTATTCCCTCGACTGGTACCGCGAGGTGCTGTCGCTCAGCTGGATCCGCAGCGCGGTGACCTCCTCGCTGATCATCGCCACCTGCGCCACGCTGATCGCCGTGGTGATCGGCGTGCTGGCCTCGCGCGTGCTGGCCAAGCGCCCGTTCCGGGGCCGCGGGCTGGTGGAATACCTCGTGCTCTCGCCGCTCTTCCTGCCCGGCGTGGTGATCGGCTTTGCCATCTTCAACGTGCTGGTGATGATCCAGATGGACCGGGTGGCCATGCCGCAAATGATCATCGCCCATGTGATGATCACCCTGCCCTTCGTGATCCGCTCGGTCTGGGCCTCCATGGCGGGGGCCGATATCTCGCTGGAGGAGGCTGCGCAGTCGCTGGGTGCCACGCCCGCGCAGACCTTCTGGCATGTCGTGCTGAAATCGGCCCGGCCCGGTATCCTTGCCGGTGCGATCCTCGCCTTCACCTTCTCCTTCAACGATGTGACGATCTCGATCTTCCTGACCTCGTCGCGGGTCACCACCCTGCCGGTGCAGCTCGTCTCCCACATCGAATACAACCCGGACCCGAGCCCGGCTGCGATCTCGACCCTGATGATCGCGATCACGCTGGCGCTCTTCGTCTTCCTCGCGCGGATCGGGGGGCTGAATGCCTTCCTCGAACGCTGATCGGAGCCTGAAATGACCCTCAAATCCCCCATGTTCGCCCGTGAGCCCGTGGACCGCGTGGCCCTTGTCGAGGCCGCGCGCGGCCTGCGGGACCTCGACCTTGCTGTGACCAACGTGCAGCTGGTCAACGTGCTCACCTGCGAGGTCTACCCGGCCGACATCGGCGTCTACGATGGGCGCATCGCCGTGGTGGGCCCGGCGGGCGCCTATGACCTGAAGGCGAAGGAGACCATCGACGGCACCGGCAAGTGGGCCTGCCCCGGCTTCTTCGACAGCCACCTGCACATCGAAAGCACGATGGTCACGCCCGCAGGCTATGCCGCCGGTGTGCTGCCGCTTGGCACCACCTCCGCCGTGGTGGACCCGCATGAGATCGGCAACGTCATGGGCAAGGAGGGCGTCCGCCTGATGATCGAGGGCAGCGAGGACCTGCCGCTCCGGGTCTATTTCGCGATCCCTTCCTGCGTGCCCTCCGTCGAGGGCAAGGAGACCGCAGGCGCCTTCTTCGGCCCCGAGGAAGTGGCCGAGATGATGAGCTGGGACCGCGTCGTCACGCTGGCCGAGGTGATGGATTTCATCGGAGTCATCCGCAACGATCCCCGGATGCGCGGCATCGTCGATGCGGGCATCGAGGCCGGTGTCGCCATTCAGGGCCATGCGCCCAAGCTGATGGGCCGCGATCTCTGTGCCTATATCGCCGCCGGGATCGACAATGACCACGAAAGCCGTCTGGGCCCGGAGGTTCTGGAGAAGCTGCGCCTCGGCCTGCTGCCGCTGATCAAGCTCGGCTCGCCGGGCAACCACCTGCCCCGGCTGATGCCCGACCTGCTGAAGGCGGCCTACGTCGACGTGGCGCTCTGCACCGATGACGTGGAGCCCTCGGACCTGCGCACCAACGGCCACATGGACCGCGTCGTGCGCGGCGTCATGGAATACGGCGTGCCGGTGGAACGGGCGATCCGCTGGGCCTGCTACATCGGCCCGCAGCACTATGGCCTGCGCGACTACGGTGCGATCGCCCCGGGGTTCATCGCGGATTTCCTGCTGCTGGACGATCTGCAGACCGTCTCGGTCAACGATGTCTTCGTCGGCGGCAAGCAGGTGGTCGCGGACAAGGAGATGTGTGTCGAGATCACCGACACGCTCGCGGGGCGCGAGCTGGCCAACACCGTCCTGATCCCCGAGATCACGGCGGAGAGCTTTGCCATCCAGTCGCCCTCGAACAGCCCGACCGTGACCATGCACGGGCTGCACCTGCTGCCCACGCGGATGACGGACCTCGCGACCTTCGAGGCGGCAGTGACCGACGGCAAGATCACGCCCGAGAGCCTGCCCGAAGGCTATGTCATGTCCTCCGTCGTGCCGCGCCACGGCCAGAATACGCCCCCCGTCTGCACGCCGCTGACCGGGCTTGGCCTGACTTCCGGCGCGCTTTCCCACACCGTTGCGCACGATTGCCACAACGTGCTGGTCGCGGGGACCAATGCGCCCGACATGGCGCAGGCGGTGAACCATCTGAAGGAGATCGGCGGCGGTTTCGTCCTCGTCGACGGGGGCGAGGTGATCTGCGAACTGCCGCTGCCCTTCGCCGGGCTGATGTCGTTCGAGAGCTGCGATGCGCTGACCGCACAGCTGAGCGTCTTCAACGAAGAACTGGGCAAGCGCGGGATCGTGCCGGGCAACGTACGCCAGATCTTTGCCCTGACCGGGCTGGCGCTTGCGGTGATCCCGGAATACCGGCCGACCGACCTGCACCCGATCCTGAACGTCACGACACAGGACCCGGTGCCGCTCTTCCCCGAACACGCCTGATCAAAGGCGACGGGCCGCCCCTGAAGGCGGCCCGTGTTGATGCACCGGCGTGTCCGGACGCGCGTTCAGCCCGCCATCGGCTGCCAGCGGGGCGCTGCATCGCTGGTGCCCGGCACGAGGTCGAAGAGCGGCGTCTTCAAAGGTGCAACCACCGGAACCTCGGGGAAATCGGAGGCCGCGATGGCCTCCTTCCAGCGGTCGCTCTGCAACATGGCAAAGCCGAGCGCCACCGGCGCGACGCCCGCCTTCTTCAGCAGGCGCAGCACGGCGACCATGGTCTTGCCGGAGCTGGCCACGTCATCCACCAGCGCCACCCGCTTGCCCGCCAGCACCGGCAGCATCCGGGGATCGAGGTAGATCGTCTTGACCTGATCCGGGCTGGTGATCGAGGACATCGGCTCGGACAGCGCCTCGTCGTACCAGAACTTGCGGCTGGTGGAGAGCGGCACCATCCGCGCATGTTCCAGCCGCCGCGCGGTGCCATTGGCCAGTGGCAGGCCCAGCGTCGGCACGCCGATCACCACCTCGGGCTCATGGGGCGCTAGTTGCTGCGCCAGCAGATCGCAGAGCGCGTCCTCCACCTCGAACCCCGCCTGGTTCAGGATCAGCGAGGAGACCGCACGCGGCGTTTCGCCCGGCAGGCGGCGCAGCGGCAGGACGATCTGGCGGCCATCGGCCAGCGTCGCGGGGAAGCAGGTCTCGAAGCCAGCGTCAGGCGTCTCGAAGGTGCCAGCGGGGAAGACCTGCTGCCACATGGCCTCGGGGGCGAAATCGGAAAGCTTCATTGCGTCTCTCTTCTGCGGCGGGGGTGATGGTGGCATGACATGGCACGGTCTTGGGCTCAAGTCTGCGGGTCATGAAAGACTAAAGGCTTCAGCGGCCCTCGACCCGCCATGGGCATCGTCTTGCAGACCCTCGCCCCAAACGCGAAGGGCAGCGCCGTCCCGCGGGGTGGCGCATAAGCGCCGCCCCAGGGGGGCGGGTCGGCGCTGCCCGGCCTATCGGCCGGGCGGGTGGTTGATCGGTAGCGGGGCACTGCATGGTGCAGCCCTCTCGGCAGCGATCGGATCAAGAGCGTGGCGCTAGCTGGAGCACGTGCCCAACCGCAAAAAGATCCGGAGGGTGATGGAGTGTCTGACGCCCCCATCCCCTGCGTATCAGGAGGGTCTCATCTGGCACGCGCCAGCCTGCCCCCTTGCCGCCCCGCCTCAGTACGCCTTCCCGCGCGCCGAGACCGGCCAGACGCATTCCACCCGGCCATTGCGCACGCCCACATACCAGTCGTGGATATTGCAGGTCGGATCGCAATGCCCCGGCACCAGCCGCAGCTTCTCGTTGATCTCCAGCACGTTGCCCGGGTCCTTGATGGTGCCATGCTCGTCCGAACAGCCGACGTAATCCACGTCATCGCGCCCGAAGATCACCGGCAGCCCGCTGTCCACCGACTGGGACTTCAGCCCCGCGTCGCAAACCGCCTGCCCATCCCGCGCCACGCTCATAACCGAGGTCAGCAGGAAGAGCGCATTCTCCCACTCCCCCTGGTCGATCCGCTGGCCGTCCTTGTCGAGGATGCGGCCATAATCCGCGTCCATGAAGGCGTAGGAGCCGCACTGCAGCTCGTTATAGAGGTTCGAGTTGCTCTCGAAGTAGTAGGAGCCCGTCCCGCCCCCGGTGATCAGCTCGCATCTGAACCCGGCCTGCGCCAGCACGTCGCGCGCCTCGGTCACCTGCGCTATGGCCTTGGAGAGCTGCAGCTCGCGCTCGCCATAGGCGCTGATGTGCTGCATGGCACCGTGGTAGGCCTGAATGCCTGCGAAGGTCAGGCCCGGGGCCTCGGCGGTGGCGCGGGCGATGGCGAGGATGTCGCCCAGATCGGTCACGCCACAGCGCTTGGCGCCGCAGTCGATCTCCACCAGCACGGAAAGCTCCGTCCCGTGGCGCTGCACGGCGTCCGAGAGCTGCTGGATATTCGCCACGTCATCGACGCAGACCAGCACCCGGGCGGCCAGCTTGGGCAGCTGCGCCAGTCGGTCGATCTTGAGCGGATCGCGGACCTGGTTGGAAACGAGGATGTCCTGGATGCCGCCCCGGGCGAAGGCCTCGGCCTCGGCGACCTTCTGGCAGCAGACGCCGACCGCGCCGCCGATGCGTTCCTGCAGCTTGGCCACGTCCACCGACTTGTGCATCTTGCCGTGCACCCGGTGACGCATCCCGTGCGCCTTGGCGTAATCGCCCATCTTCACCACGTTGCGCTCCAGCGCGTCGAGGTCGAGGATCAGGCAGGGCGTCTGGATCTCCGCCTCAGCCATGCCGGGCTTGGCGGGGATGTCATAGCCGACCTCGTAGTGGGACAGGTCCGTCTCGGCGCTCATGGGGCTCTCCTTGGTCTTTCGGAGGCAGTCCCTCCGCGCAACGGGATAGCGCCTTTCCCCTGCATAGGTGAAGAGAGCATGTATTTTCGCAGCGCCTTTTTCGTGCTCCGCCCCGGGCCTGCCGAAAACGGCGGCGCTGCGAACGCGGCCCCGGGGAAACGCAAAACGCCGCCCCGGGGGGCGGCGTTCTAAAGCGCGATGCGGGTCCGCTCAGCGTTCCTGCACGGTGGCCTTCTCGTAGCCGGCGGTGAAGCCGATGAGCGAGACCTTGAGCGCCACTTTCACGTCCGGTGCGGCGAAGGGCACGATGGTCAGCGTGGCTTCCTTGCCGCCCTTGAAGGCGTCCACGTCCGCCTGCGTCAGGCCGATGCGGGCAAAGCAGCCGACCTGGTTGCAGAAGAGGAAGGGATAGCGCTTGCCCTGGGTGCCGTCGACGCCCAGCGTCATACCGGCGGGCAGCAGGGTTTCCAGCGGCACGACCACGGTGGCACCGGCAACGGCCTCACCCTGGTTGGCGGCGCGGAACAGGCTGAACTCGGCAACGGAATTGCCGTCCTCATCGCGCAGCAGCTGGTAGAGCTCGCAGGGGTCTTCGCCCTCTTCCACCTTGATGCACTGCAGCTGCCAGTCGCCGATTTCTTCCTTCACGTAGGTCTGGCCCACGTTCGGGTTCTCGCCGGCGGTGACACCCATGGCGAGATCGGGCGCCAGCGGGGTCTTGGCGGGCTCGGCCTGGGCGGCGGGCGCATCGGTCGTGGGCGCGGGGGTCGTGTCCTGGGCGGCGGCGGCGCCGGCGAAGGCGATCATGGCCGCGGAGGCCAGAAATCCGGAAATACGGGTCATGCTTTTCCTGTTTGTTCGCAAAGGAGACTTGGCCCGCGTCTAACATGGCACCCGCACCTTGTCAGGCCCCAAACCCAAATCCGGTGCTGTGACAAAACAGTGAAGACCCGCGATCAGCCAGTTTCCGCACAAGCAAAAAGGGGCCCGTTACAGGCCCCTTTTCTATTTGGTTTTCTCCCCGTCGGACTGGCCGACTTAGTTCTTGTGAGGGACGCTATGTGGAATGTAACGGATCGTCAACAGGAAAAACCGGCTAAAAACCGCCTACTTTTTTCGGCACCCCCGGCCCTGCTGTTTTTCGCGTCATGGCCGCTGCGACGCGGCGCGAAGTGACGCGCATCGGCGTCCATCTGCGGTGCGATCGGGGCCGCACTGGCACCGGAGCCGCATCAAAAAAAGGCCGTGCCCGCAGGCACGGCCAGTCTGACAGGGAGGAAGTCACCCGCCCACACGAGGACATGCGCGGGCGGATGAATTGATACTGGCACGCAGAGGTTAAGGTTGTATTTTCCCTCTGTAACCAAGGGGAAAACAGGGGCGGCAGGATCATGGATCAGGACATCTTCATCGGCGGCGGCGGCGCGGACTATGCAGAGGCGCAGTGGCTCAAGCTGGGCTATGCCAACCGCCACGGCCTGATCGCGGGCGCGACCGGCACCGGCAAGACGGTGACGCTGCAAATCATGGCGGAAAGCTTCTCGGCCCGCGGGGTTCCGGTGGTGCTGGCGGACGTCAAGGGCGATCTCTCGGGCCTTGCTGCCGCGGGCTCTGCCACGGCCGGAACCCATGCGCCCTTCACCGAACGCGCGGAAAAGATCGGCCTGCCCGACTACAGCTACAACGCATTCCCGGTGATCTTCTGGGATCTCTTCGGCCAGCAGGGCCACCCGGTGCGCACCACGCTGTCCGAGATGGGGCCGCTGATGCTCTCGCGCCTGCTGGAGCTGAGCGAGGCGCAGGAAGGCATCCTGAACATCGCCTTCCGGGTCGCCGACGAACAGGGGCTTGCCCTGCTCGACCTGAAGGACCTGCAATCGCTGCTGGTCTGGCTGGGCGAGAACCGGGCCGATCTCTCGCTGCGCTATGGCAATATCTCGACCCAGTCGATCGGCGCGATCCAGCGGCGCCTGCTGGTGCTGGAGACCGAGGGCGGCGCGAACTTCTTCGGCGAACCGGCGCTGGAGCTGTCGGACATGATGCGCACCGATACGGACGGCCGCGGCGTGATCTCGATCCTTGCCGCCGACAAGCTGATGGCCGCGCCCCGGCTCTATGCGACCTTCCTGCTCTGGCTGCTCTCCGAACTCTTCGAGGACCTGCCCGAGGTGGGCGATCCCGACAAACCCCGGCTGGTCTTCTTCTTCGACGAGGCGCACCTGCTCTTCGACGACGCGCCCAAGGCGCTCGTGGACAAGGTGGAACAGGTGGCGCGGCTGATCCGCTCCAAGGGGGTCGGCGTCTATTTCTGCACCCAGAACCCCGCCGATGTGCCCGAGGATATCCTCGGCCAGCTGGGCAACCGCGTGCAACACGCACTGCGCGCCTTCACCGCCCGCGACCGCAAGGCGCTGAAACAGGCGGCAGAGACCTACCGCGACAACCCGCGCTTCTCCATCGAGGAGGCGATCCGCGAGGTCGGCACCGGCGAGGCGGTGACCTCCTTCCTCGAACGCAAGGGCATCCCCGGCATGGCCGAGCGTACGCTGGTGCGCCCGCCGTCGTCGCAGCTGGGGCCGCTGGACCCGACCCTGCGCCGCGCGGCGATCAACACCTCCCCGGTGGCCGGGAAATACGACACGACGCTCGACCGGGAGTCGGCCTACGAGATCCTCGCCAAACGCGCCGCCGACGCCGCCAAGGCGGCAGAGACCGCCGAGGCAGAGGAAGACGCGCAGCCGGTGGCCCAGCGGGAATATGCCTCGGCCCGGCGCTATACCGGCACGCGGGTGAGCCGCTCGACCTCGAAACGGGTGTCGCAGGACACTTTCGGCAGCGCCATCATGGATGCGACGATCAAGGAACTGAAGGGCACCACCGGACGACGGATCGTACGCGGCATCCTCGGCTCGTTCTTCAAGGCGCGCTGAGGCGCGGGCCCTCGCCGTCGGGCATCCAAGAATTTCCGAAAATTCTTGGGAAAACTCTTCGAAGAATTTTCCGGCCTCCGCCCTGCCCTTCTCGCCCTCTGGATACGAAAACGCCCGGTGCGATCACCGGGCGTTTCATCGTCAGGGCATCCGCCCGGATCAGACCTTGCGCAGCGCCAGCACCGCGTTGAGCCCGCCAAAGGCGAAGGCGTTCGACAGCGCCACGTTCACCTTGGCCTCGCGGGCCTCGTTGGGCACCACGTCGAGGGCGCATTCCGGGTCCGGTTCCTCGTAGCCGATGGTGGGCGCGATCACCCCGTCCCGCAGCGCCATGATGCAGGCCAGCAGTTCCACCGCGCCGGTGCCGCCAATCAGGTGGCCGTGCATCGACTTGGTCGAGGAGATCATCAGGTTGTCCGCATGCTGGCCGAAGGCATCCGCCACCGCCGCGCATTCCGTCTTGTCGTTGGCCGCGGTCCCTGTGCCATGAGCGTTGATATAGCCCACTTCCTCGGGGTTGATGCCGCCGTCCTTCATGGCGCCCGCAATCGCCCGGGCCGCGCCCTGCTTTGAGGGCATGACGATGTCGGAGGCGTCCGAGGTCATGGCAAAGCCCACGACTTCCGCGAGGATCTCGGCGCCGCGCTTCTTGGCGTGCTCCATCTCCTCGAAGACGAAGACGCCCGCGCCCTCGCCCTGCACCATGCCGTTGCGGTTCATCGAGAACGGGCGGCAGGCGTCCTTGGACATGACGCGCAGCCCTTCCCAGGCCTTCACGCCGCCAAAGCAGAGCATCGATTCCGACCCGCCGGTCACCATCGCGGGCGCCATGCCGAGGCGCACCATCTGGAAGGCCTGCGCCATGGCATGGTTCGACGAGGCACAGGCGGTGGAGACGGTGAAGCTCGGCCCCTTGAGGTTGTACTCGATGCTCACGTGGCTGGCGGCCGCGTTGTTCATCAGCTTGGGCACGACGAAGGGATGGACCCGGTTCTTGCCCGCCTCGTAGACCGCGCGGTAATTCTCGTCCCAGGTCGAGACGCCGCCGCCGGCGGTGCCAAGCACCACCCCGGACCGCGCCGCCAGTTCCCCGATGAATTCGAGGCCCGACTGCTTGATCGCCTCGCGGGCGGCATAGAGCGTGAACTGGGTGAAGCGGTCATAGAGCGCCATCTGCTGGCGATTGAACTCGCCCTCGGCCTCGAAGCCCTTGACCTGGCCACCGATCTGGATCGACAGCCGCTCCACGTCCTGGATTTCGAGCGCACCGATGCCGCAGCGGCCCTCGCGCATCGAAGCGAACGTCTCGGAAACAGAATGGCCGATCGCGTTGATCGTGCCGGCACCGGTAATGACGACTCTCTTCACGCGTGCTGTTCCGCCACCAGCTTCTCGATCCCCGCCACGATGGTCGCCACGCTGGAGATGTCGAAATCGCTCTCCTGCGGCTCGTTCGCGTTGAAGGGCACCTGGATGTCGAAGGCTTCCTCGATGGCGAAGATGCTCTCCACGAGGCCGAGCGAGTCGATGCCGAGGTCCTCGAGCGTCTGGTCCATGGACACGTCGCCCGGTTCAAGAACCGCCTGCTCCGCGATGATCGCGATCACCCTGTCCTTCACGCTGGTCATGCCGGGCTACTCCCCTTCTGCGATTGCCGCTGATTTAGTCGCTCTGGCCGTCCTTGAAAACCGCTTTCTTCAACTCCGCGACCTCACGGAAGAGACGCGGCAGGCGGCGCTGTGCCTTGTAGCCTTCAAGCTGGGTTTCCATCTTGATCGCCGGATTGCCGAGGATCACCTGCCCCGCAGGCACCCGCGTGCGGATGGCAGAGCCGCCACCGCAGACCACGTTGTCCCCGATGGTGATGTTGTCCGACACACCGACCTGGCCGCCGAGCACGACGTTGTTGCCGATCCGCGTGGAGCCCGCGATGCCGACCATCGAGGCAAAGAGGCACTCGTTCCCGATGACGACGTTGTGGCCGACCATGCAGAGGTTGTCGATCTTGGTGCCGTTGCCGATTTGCGTCGGCCGGATCGTGCCTGCATCGACACAGGCATTCGCGCCGATCTCCACGTCGTCCCCGATGATGATTGCGCCGAGAGAATGGATGCGGATCCAGCCCTGCGCCTCGGTGCCCGAGGCATCTCCGAGGGTGTGGCGGGCCTTTTCGACCGCGTTCACCTCGGGCGTGACATAGGAGAAACCGTCGAAGCCGATGGTGGCCCCGGGCTGCGCAAGGAAGCGGTCACCGATCTGCGCGCGCGGCCCGACACGGACCTGCGCGTTCAGCAGGCCGCCTGCGCCGATGCGCGCGTCCTGCCCGATGAAACACTGCGGGCCGATGACGGTGCCTTCGCCGATCACGGCGCCGGCAGAGATCACCGCGAAGGCGCCGACGCTGACGCCCTCGGCCAGAATGGCCGTCGGATCGACAGAGGCGTTGGGATCAATCCCCTCGGGATAGCCCGGGCCGGGATAGAAGGCGCGGGTCAGTCCGGCCATGGCCATGCGCGGGCGCGGTGCGACGATGGCCGCCTTCAGGCCGAGGGCCTCCCAGTCGGCGCCCTCCCAGACCATGGCGGCGCGGGCCTGACCCTTGCTCAGGCCGTCGGCGTATTCCGGCTTCATCGCGAGGGCGAGGTCCTCGGCCCCTGCGGCGGCGGGCTCTGCCACGCCGGTCACGGTGATGGAGCCGTCGCCAAGGGCGGTGGTGCCAAGGGCGGCGGCAATGCTCTCGATGCTGTGGCGCATGGGGTCCCCCTGTCGTGCAGGGGCAGGCTTACCCCTGAACGCCGCGCAGCGCCACCCCTGCCGCCTGCATGGCCTCCCAGATGCGCGCATCCCGGCCATAGATGTCCCGGCGGTAGGTGACCTTGCCGGTCGCCTCGGTGACGGCGGTGCGGTAGATCAGGTGCACGGGCACAGGGGTTTCGAGGTTCACGCGGGTCTCGCGGCCGGTCCGCAGCTTGGACTGGAAGAAGGCCTCGGGATCGTCCTCCTGCACCGCAAGCAGCGCATAGGCGAAATCGAAGGGCTGCTGCAGGCGGATACAGCCGTGGCTGAAGTCCCGCACCTCGCGGTCGAAGAGAGATTTCGACGGCGTATCATGCAGATAGATGTTGTACTTGTTCGGGAACATGAACTTCACCAGCCCAAGCGCATTGCGCGAGGACGGCGGCTGCTTGATGTCGAAGGGGAAGTTACGGGCGTTCAGCGCCGAGAAGTTCACCGCCGCCCGGTTCACCACCTGCCCGCGTGCGTTGATCAGGTTCAGGTGCGAGGCCGCGTTCGGGTTCTTCTGGAACATCGGCAGATATTCCTTCACCGCGATGGAGCGCGGCACGTTCCACGTCGGGTTGATGACGAGATATTCCATCTCGTCCGAGAACTCCGGCGTGCGGCGGTCGGGGATGTTCTTGCCGATGACCGAGCGGGTCTCGAAGGTCGTGATCCCGTGGTCGATGATCTTGGCGTGGAAATCGGTCAGGTTGACGAGGATGTGGCGATCGCCGCGTTCCTTGTTCATCCAGCGCTCGCGCTCCATCGCCACCATGACAGACCGCAGGCGGTCGGCCATGGAGACGTTGATCTCGCCGATGGTGCCGGGCCCGGCGACGCCGTCCTCGGCGAGGCCGTGATCGGCCTGGAAGGCGCGGATCGCGTCGGTCATCGTGCTGTCGTAGCGGTCGCTCAGCGAACGCTCCATGTAGCCCATGGCGATCAGCCGGTTGCGCAGCAGGACGACGTTGCGCCCCTGTGCGCCGGGTTCCAGCTTGCCCACGGTCACGACGGGGCCCCAGCCGCCCGCGGCCACGGATTTCTCCATGTCCAGCTTGGCGCGCATCAGGCGCAGGTATTCATGGGTCCGCGGCGGAAGGGAGCGCATGAAGGCCGAGGGATCGTCCCCCGCCACGCCCGCCAGCAGCTCCGCGTGGTCGCGATAGGGAATTTCGCGCACGATCAGCGGGTCGATCTTCGAGGGCGTGACCATGCCGGTCTGCACGTCCCGGGCGTAGCGCAGGAAGAGCTTGGAGAAGCCCACTTCCACCAGCCCGAGGTCCCGTTCGCTGCGCACGGCGCGCGCCTTGTCCAGCAGCCCGTCGAGGTCATAATCGCCCACCGGCAGCCCGTGATCCCCGGCCCCGGCAATCGCCTGCACCAATGCCTGCCGGCGCGCCTGCGCGGCCGCGTCGGTGCCGGTCCAGATCGGCGCGAACCCGGTCTCGCGGTAGAAGGCGGCCATCTCGCGGTCGCGGGAGGCGGTCTCGGCAACGGCCTGACGGAAGGCCAGCGAGACATCGGCCTCGGCGGCCGACGGCGCGGTCATGGCGAGGGGAAGCGCCACGGCGAGGGCAAGAACGGCGGTCTGAAGGCGACGGACCCGGAGAGAGGCGGGCAAAAAGGACATTTAGGAAACCTCATTCGAATGTGGTTGCGACAAGCCTGCGCAGGGGAACGGGGCGTGTCCAGCGGCGCCGAGCGGAAAGGTAAATTTCTCCGCAACTTGATGTAATTCCACTACGGAGCCCGCGAAGCTTAACGGGGCCTTAAGAACCGCCCCGGAATTGGTTCCATTCCGGGCGAAAAACAGGGGAAACCCAGCAGAAATCCGCCGAATTCCGCCGATCGGTGGGATGCCAAGGAATTTCGTCTTGGGCCGCACAGCCGTGCGTGCAATAACAATCGCACTTGGGGAATATTTGGCAGAGCCCGCGTAACATCGCGGCAACAGGTAAGAGACGGGACAGACGACCAATGACGACCACGAACGGCTCGAAGAGCTTTTCGCGGCGCGCCCTACTCGGTGCGTTCGCAGCGACGGCTGTTGTAGCAGCCCCCACCTATTCACAAGCAGCCGGCTTTCTGCGTGGCGCAGGCGACGTTCGCCGCCTGCACATGTACAGTCCGCGCACCGGCGAGCGCCTCAACATGATCTACTGGATCGAGGGGGAGTATATCCCCGAGGCGATGAAGGAAGTGACCCACTTCATGCGCGACTGGCGCAACGACAAGCACATGACGATCGACGGCCGCACCATGGATGTCATGGCCGCCGCGCATCGCCTGCTTGATCCCGGCGAGCCCTACATGCTGCTCTCCGGCTACCGCTCGCCCGAGACCAACGCGATGCTGCGCTCCCGCTCCAGCGGTGTGGCCAAGAACTCTCTTCACATGAAGGGCCAGGCGGCCGACCTGCGGCTCAAGTCGCGCTCGGTCAACCAGATGTACAAGGCCGCGGCGGCCTGCCATGGCGGCGGCGTCGGCAAGTACTCCCGGTCGAACTTCGTGCATATGGATTGCGGTCCCGTGCGTCACTGGGGCTCCTGAGCCCCGGTCAAGACTTCAACGCGGCGATGCCCGGCGGGTTCCGTCCCCGCCCAGGATTTCTGCGGTCGATTACCTGAGAAGACCTGTCCACCGGCCGTCCCTGACGCGCCGGTGTTTTTCTGTCCGTAGGGGCGCTGCCTTGCCCTTTCGGTTGTGGCAGCAGACGCCCCGCCTCCCGCCAATTTCCGCTCCGCGAAAGAGCGCTGCGTCACCCGCGGCGCAGGCCTTCCGCCCCCCGCTTACCCATGGTTAATAGGAGCGGAGGAGACAGGAGGACCCAATGACATCACTGGCCCAGATCATCGCCGGCATGACGCCCGATGGCCCCGCGCAACAGGCGCATATCCCCGAGACATGGATGCAGGGCCGGACGGCCTTCGGCGGGCTCGTGGCAGCGCTCGGGGTGGAGACCGCCCTGCGGGCCGATCCGGACCTGCCGCCGCTGCGCTCGGCCCAGATGATGTTCATGGCCCCGCCCACCTCCGAGGCCCGGTTCGAGGCCGAGATCCTGCGCCGGGGCCGCTCGACCGGTTTCGTGGGCCTGTCCTGCGAAAGCGCGGGCAAGGCCTGCGCCCGGGGCACCTTCGTCTTCGGGGCGCCGCGGGACAGCGAGGTGCGCCACGATCGCTTCCCCCTGCCCGGCCACCTGCCCGGCCCCGAGGACAGCCGCCTCGTCGCCCCGCGCGAACAGGGCCCGGCCTTCTTCCACAACTTCGAGGTGCGCCGCGCGGCGGGCGCCCTGCCGCTTTCCGGCGCGACCGAGCCGGAATTCCACCTCTGGGTGCGCCTCAATGAGCGCGCCGACCTCGCGCCGGTCATCGCCATGACCTGCATCGCCGACTGCCCGCCCCCCGCCGCGCTGACCGCCATGACGGCGCCCGCGCCGGTGGCGACGATCTCGTGGCAGCTGGACGTGGCGCGCATCCCCGACCGCGTGGAATGGGTGCTGCTGCACTCCACCTCGCAGGCGGCGGGCGATGGCTATTCGGTGCAGAACATGGACCTCTGGTCGCCCGAGGGCTACCGGATCGCCGGGGCGCGGCAGATGGTGGCGATCTTCGGCTGAGGCTGGCTGCGCGACAGCCCCTGAACGCAGCGGGTGCGGACCTCAGCAGAGGTCCAGCACCTCGCGCGCGCCTTCGGCATCGAACTCGCCCGACCGGCCGATCAGGACAAGCCGACAGCCCGCAGGCCCGGCAGGATCGCCCTGCGAGACGGCCGCACGGCGGCCGACCAGCTGGAAGATGAGCTGCTGGCCCGGATGCTCCTGCGTGCGCAGGAAGCCCTTGGCGCGCAGCAGCCCCGGCGCGATCTGCTGCATGGCAGCCTGAAACCGCGGCAGGGAAATGGCCCGGTCCACGACCCATTCCACCGTGGCAAACCGCCCGGCGTCCACGACGCGCGGACGTTGCCCCGCAAGGCGCGGCCCGGCGGCGGAGCGGATCGTCTCCGGCTCCAGCAGCAGCATTTCAAGGTCGGAGGTGTCGCGATCCGGGTCGATCACCTGACGGTGGCCAGCCGCGCCAAGACGGGTGTGGATACGGGCCAGCTGATCCTCCGCCAGCCCCGCCGCCTTGGAAAGCACGACCATGTCGGCCCCCGCCAGCTGCGCCTGCCAGAGGTCATCCTCCGCGATCTTGGGATCCTCGGCGAGCGCCTCGGCGTCCAGCACGCAGACCACCGCCTCCAACGCCGCGTGCGAGAAGATGACGGGATCGTAGAGCGCCTCGACGATGCCCGCCGGATCGGCCACGCCCGAGGCCTCGATCACGATCATCTCGGGGCGCGGGTCCTGATCGAAGAGGATCTTCAGCGTGCGCAGAAGATCCCCCTGAAGCGTACAGCAGATGCAGCCATTGCGCAGGCCCACCACCTCTTCGGTGGACCCGGCAATCAGGTCGGCGTCGATGTTGATCGAGCCGAAGTCGTTCACGATGGCCGCGATGCGACGCCCGTGATCCCCCGCCAGCAGGCGGTTGATGAGGGTGGTCTTGCCGGCGCCGAGGGCCCCGGTGACGACAAGAACCGGCAGGCTCATCGGCGGATCGCCCGGCCGGGCATGGCCTCTTCGGCCAGCGTCGCCTTTTCGATCACGGGCACGCCGTTCACGATGAGATGGATCACGCCTTCGGACACCTGGGTCATGTTCGAGAAGTCGGCCTTGTCGTCGAGCGCGTCAAGATCGAAGACGAGGATATCGGCGTCCATGCCCTCCTGCAGGCGGGCCTTGGTGCGCATCTGGGGCGTGCATTTCTCGATCACCGCCGAGGGGATCGTGGTGCATTTCGCGATACCCTCCATCAGCGGCACCAGCTTCCGGTCGCGGACGTAGTCGCGCATGAACTTGACGAAGCAGGCCGAGGAACGCGGGTGCGCCGAGACATCCGACGGCAGCGGCCATTCGGTGCCCTCGTAGAGCGACCCGTCCGGCTTGATCCACGGCATCGCGTCCGAGCCGATGGCGCCGCCGGGATAGACCACGGACATGTCCAGCAGCTCCTGGTGACGCGGGTTGTTCGCCACGTCGAGGAAGTGCCACAGGATCAACTCGCTCGGGTTCTCGTCGCCCACGGCGAGGACGTCCTCGCGGCTTTCCATCCGGCGACGGTTGCGGACAAGTTCGATGTCCTTGTAGTCGCCGCCCGATTTCTCGCGGAAGTCCGGCGCGCGCAGGAAGCCGGCCGAGGCCACGGTGGAACCGGTGCCATAGGGATAGGCCTCGACCGTGACGGGCAGCCCCTGCTCCTGCGCCTTGCGCAGCACGGTGATCGCGTGTTCCACGTCCTGCAGGCTGGTGGAGTTCAGGTGGCAGATGTGCATGTCGCAGCCGGTGGCGCCAGCCAGACCGATGATGCGCACATAGGCCTCGACGCCCGACTGCGGGTCGATGTTGGAGGCAAAGGCCACGTGGGTGAAGGTCGGCGCTTCCACGGCCTTGGCGGCGTCACAGATCCACGTCAGCTCCTTCAGGCCGGTGCCCTTGGCATAGCCGTTGGGAATGCCCACGCCGATGGCGCCCTCGTCGAGCCCCTCCTTGACCAGACGCACGATCTCCTGCGCCTGTTCGTTGGTGGCGGCCTCGGTCGACCAGCGGGTGTCCTTGGCGCCATAGCCCATGGCTTCCAGCGGCTTGATGCCCGCATCCAGCGGGAACTCCGTCATCGCGGCCATGCGGGCGATGATCCAGGCAGAGGCGCAGCCGTAGTTCAGCACGCGGCCGGTCTTGGCCTGCCCCTTGTACCACTCGCCCACAGGCAGCGCACCGATCTCCAGCTCCAGCGAGGTGGTGACCCCGTCGAAGGCCTGCATCCGGTCCGCCGGGATCGACTGGCCGTGGGCGTGGATATCCACGAAGCCCGGGCAGACGATCTTGCCCTCGGCATCCATCTCGCGGGCCCCGGCGGCGAGGCTCTGGCCGATGGCGGCGATCTTGTCGCCCTTGATCCCTACGTCGGCGATTTCATCCCGGCCGGTTTCGGGGTCCATCACCCGGCCATTGCGGATGACGATGTCGAAGGATGCCTGCGCGCTCATCTCTGGAAGCTCCTGAAATCTTTAAAAAAGGCGCCCGAACCGCGCGCCTGCGGCCCGGGCGAATAACCCTGTGGCGCACAACGGGAGACACGCGCACCACAGGGGAGAGGCCGGTCCCGTGAAGGGGGGACGGAACCGGCTGCGTTCAGCCGATCACTCGGCGTAGGATTTGATGTCCGCGATGATGGCCTGCACGCGGGCCGGCTCCACGCCGTCCACGTTGTCGGCCATCGGGGCGGCGGCATCGGCGAAGGTCTTCAGGTCCTCGGCGGTCGGCTGGTAGACCTTGATGCCCGCATCCGCGATCTCGCCCTTCTGGCGTTCGTCCACGGTGGGGATCCAGGCGTCGACAGCGGCATCTGCGGCGGCAACGGCCTCATCCACCTGCGCCTTTTCCTCGTCGCTCAGCCCGTCGAGCCACATGGTCGAGGCGATGGCGACGCGCACGGCGGGGATCACCTTGAAGTCGGTGAAATAGTCGAAGAGGTCGATATGGCCGAAGGTCAGCGCCACGCCGACCGGGTTGATGTAGCCATCGGCCACGCCGGTCTGGATCGCGTTCGGCACTTCGGTCCAGGGCACCACGACGCCCGAGGCGCCCAGCTTGGAGAAGAGGTCCATCTGCATGGTGTCGAGGGCGCGCATCCGCAGTTGCGGCATGTCCGCGGCGGTCTTGATCTCGGCCTTGTTGTTGTAGAGGCCCGAGAACGGGCCGAGGCCCACGGAGGACAGCACCTGGAAGCCTTCCGGCAGCAGCGTCTCGTTCACGCCCGCGAGGAAGTCGGACTCATGCATGAACTTGGAGTAATGCGCCTCGCCCGAGAAGAGGTAGGGCAGCTGGGGCACGCGCATCTCGGGGGCGAATTCCACCGACACGCGGTAATCCGACATGGAGACGTCGAGGATGCCGGTGCGGACCTGGTCGAGGCGCTCATCCTCGCCGCCGATGGTGTTGTAGGGGAACACTTCGGTGTCCCAGCCGGCGGCCTTCAGCGTCTCGATGAAGGTATGCGACCAGAGCGCGGTGCCCGAGTTCTCGATATCGGGGATCGAGTCTTCGGCGAGGTTCACGCTGGCGGCCATCAGCGGGGCGGAGGAGAGCGCCAGAACGCTGGTTGCGGCCATCAGGAAGCGGTTGAACATGGGGTCATAACTCCGTTGGAATATCTATGCTTTTATTGGGTCAGGTCTTAGGCGGCTTCGGTCCCGATCGCCTCGTGCTGGAGGGCGGCCTCCTGCTCGCGGACGCGGGCCGAGAAGATCAGCCCGAGGCCGGAAAGGCCGTGCAGGCAGATGATGATGCAGGTCACAGGCAGCGCCATGGTCATCCAGGCGGTGGAGATCCCCAGCCCTTCGGACAGCCGCGTCATCTGGCGGATCACGAAGGGATAGGAATAGTTCAGGACCGGCAGGAAGAAGAGCCACGCCGCCACGGCGCGGGTCACGGCGCGGATCGCCATCTTGGGGAAGCTTTCGGGCGCGGGCGTCACCAGCGAGGGATCGGCGTGGGTGTGGAAGGCGACCGTCGCCCCCAGCAGCCCGCCCCAGATCATCAGCCAGCGGGCCAGTTCCTCGGTCCAGAACGGCGGCGAGGCAAAGATGTAGCGCGCCACCACCTGCAACAGCACGACCAGCAGCATGGCCCCGAAGCAGACGACCGAGACAACCCCCGCCCCCGTATTCACCCAGCGGGACAGCGTGTAGAGCGCCTCTGCGATTTTCGCGATGAGTTTCATCGGGCTCTCCTCAGTATCCAAGCGCGCGCGGCACGGCGAGCGTGATTTCGGGGACGAAGGTCAGCACCATCAAGAGGATGATCTGCACCACGAGGAAGGGCAGCACGGCCCGGGCGATGGACCAGTAGCGCACCTTGGTCACCGTCGAGACCACCAGCAGCGCGGCCCCCAGCGGCGGCGTCACGAGACCGATCATCAGGTTCACGAGGATCACGATGCCGAGGTGGATCGGATCGACCCCCATGGCAAGCGCGGGCGGCGCCAGCAGCGGCACGAAGAGCGCGAGTGCCACCGGCACGTCGAGGAAGGTGCCCACGATCAGGAAGATCACGTTCAGCAGCAGCAGGTAGCGCCAGCCGTCTAGTCCGAGGTTTTCGATCACGCCGGAGAGGTAGCGCGGGATCTGCTCGATCCCGGCGAGGTAGCCGAAGATCGCCACGGCCGCGAGCAGCACGAAGATCGAGCCGGTCATCATCGCCGTGCGGTGTAGCGAGTCGTAGAGCCCCTTGAGGGTCATCTGGCCATAGATCATGCCCGCGACAATCGCGCAGAGCACGGCCACGGCCGCGGCCTCGGTGGGTGTCATGATGCCGAAGACGATACCGCCCATGATCACGATCGGGATCAGCAGCGCGGGCATGGCCCGCCACAGCCGCTTGAGGAAGACCGAGAAGGCCACCTTCTCGCCGCGGGGGTGATCGTATTTCTTGGCCATATAGGCATTCAGCCCGAAGAGCACGAGCGCCATCAGGATGCCCGGCACGATGCCCGCGATGAAGAGCGCCGTGACCGAGGTCTGCATCAGCGCGCCGTAGAAGATCAGCGTGATCGAGGGCGGGATGATCGGCCCGATGACCGAGGAGGCCGCCGTGATCGCACAGGCGTAATCCATCGGGTAGCCGTTCTTCTTCATCGCCGGGACCAGCGTGTTGGAGACCGAGGCCGCATCCGCCACGGCAGAGCCGGAAATCCCAGCAAAGAAGACTGATGTGAGGATGTTCACATGCCCCAGCCCGCCCCGCAGCCGCGCCATCATCGCCGAGGCCAGATCGAGCAGCGCCTGCGTGACGCCCGCGCGGTTCATGATCTCCCCGGCGAGGATGAAGAGCGGCATCGACATCAGCGAGAAGAGATCAATATTCGCGAGGATCCGCTGCGGCGCCGCCGCAAGGAACCGCGCCCGGTCGAGCGCGAGGAAGGTCAGGATGGAGGCCGCGCCAATGATATGCGCCAGAACTGCCCCCCCGATCAGCAGAACTAGAGAAAAGATAATGATCGGAATGGCTTGCATCGGCCGGAACGTCCCTGTTCTGTGCCCTCTTCCGCCGCTTTCGCCCGGATCGGGGCCCGGTAAAAGATCGTTTGAACACGAATTATTTGCCGGTGAGTGGTTTTATTGTACGCTGATCAAATATTCCCCCCACGTCAATTGAGCATTGTACAATTGTCGACAACCGCCACCAAGGCGCCGGAGGGTTTAGGGAGGGCGATGAATTTATGAGCGACAAAAGCACCAAAAAACCAGCGCTCGGTCGGGCGGCCGCCATCGGCCTGTCGAAGGAGCAGATCATCGCAGAGGCGATTCTGTTGATCGACGAGGCCGGGCTTGGCGCCTTCTCGATCCGCGAGTTGTCGCGGCGGCTGAAGGTCTACCCCGCGGCGATCTACTGGCACGTGGGCGGCTCCAAGGCCGATCTCTTCGGTGAGATCTCGGGCGGGCTGACGGCCAACCTGATGCCGCCGCAGGAGGTCAGCCCCGACTGGCGCGAGACGCTCCGCGCGCTCTTCCGCCGCTTCCGCGCCCGGCTGCATGAACATCCGAACGCCGCCCCCCTTCTGGGGGCTCAGATGAAATCCAACGGCGCCCCGAATGCGCCTTGGGTCGAGATCATCCTGCAGGCGCTGCAACAGGCAGGCTTCGAGGGACAGGAGCGGATCGACGCCTTCAACGCGCTCGTCGGCGGGCTGGAAGGTTTCATCACCATGGAGCTTGGCCCCGCACCCGAAGGCTCCGAGGACTGGGCCGACAGCTTCGACGAGCGGATGAACCAGCTTGACCCGCAGGAGTATCCGCTGCTCACCGCCTCCTACCCCGAAATGCGCAACCGTGCCTTCGTGACCCGCTGGCGGAACGGGTCCGACTCGCCGCTCGACGGCGGGTTCGAACTGCTGCTCGATACGCTGATCCTTGGGCTGGAGGCCCGCCGCGCCCGCTGACGCGCCCCGGACCCGCCTGCCTTTTGGGCGACAAAACAGCGCGGAACGCCGCCGCCCGCAACAATAGTACACTGTTCAATTGACGCATGTCCGGGCCCCGTGCCATGGATCTGATCACCCCGCGCATCGCACGTCGGGGCCTTATTCCATTGAACAGGAGCATCCCATGGCACGCGTGATCGTTCTGGGCGCCGGCATGGTCGGTACCGCTTCCGCGCTCGCCTTGCAGGCGCAGGGTCACGAGGTCGCGCTGATCGACCGCAAGGCCCCGGGCCGCGAGACGAGCTACGGCAACGCCGGCATCATCCAGGGCGAAGCGGTGGAACCCTACGCCCTGCCCGTCTCGCCCGCCAAGCTGCTGTCGCTGGCCATGGGCGCCGACAATGCCGTGCGGCTGACGGCCACAGGGGTGCTGGGACAGGTGGGCGGCCTGCTGGGCTACCTCGCCAATTCCCTGCCCGCCCGTCACCGCAAGATCGCCGCGACCTATGCGCAGCTGGTGAAGGCCGCCACGGCGGACCACGATGTGCTGATCGAGGCCTCGGGCGCAGGCAACCTGATCACCAAGCAAGGCTTCCGTCAGGCCTACACGGATGCCGCCGCCTTCGGGGCGATGGAAGCCGAGATCGCGCGGCTGACCCGCGTCTACGGCGTGAACGCCGAGCTGATGGACAGCGCCACCCTTGCCACCGCGGAGCCCGCGCTGAAGAAGCCCTTTGCCGGGGCGGTGCATTGGCACGACGCTTGGTCCTGCGCCAGCCCGGGGGACCTCGTGGGCGCCTATGCGCAGCTTCTCGTCTCGCGCGGGGGGCAGCTGCTGACCGGCGACGCCATGTCGCTGAAACAGGTCGGCGGCGGCTGGCAGGTGATGAGCGACGGCGGCCCGGTCAGCGCCGAAAAGGTCGTCGTGGCGCTCGGCCCCTGGGCGCCGCAGCTGATGAAACGCTTCGGCTACCGCATCCCCATGGTGCGCAAGCGGGGCTACCACCTGCACTTCTCGGGCACCCACCGGCTGAACCTGCCGCTCATGCACACCGGCGCCTCCACGGTCTTCTCGCCCATGAAGGACGGGCTGCGCGTCGCCACCGGGGCGGAGCTTGCCCCGATGTCGGCGCCCGCGAACCGGAGCCAGCTGATCAAGGCCGAGGCCGCTGCGCGCGAGCTGCTCGACATCGGCCCGGCAGTCGAGGCCGAGCCCTGGTTCGGCAACCGGCCCTGTATGCCCGACATGCTGCCCGTCATGGGCGAGATGCCCCGCCACCCCGGTCTCTGGGCGCATTTCGGCCACGGGCATCAGGGCTTCACCCTCGGGCCGACGACGGCGCGGCTGATGGCCGATGCCATGGCGGGCGACAGCGGCCCGCTGGTGCAATCGCTCTCGCCGCTACGCTACACCGGCAAGTAAGCGCCCCTCGCTCAGACGGATCTCCCCGGCACCCGGCCGGGGCTTTCTGCGCTTTCCCCGTGTCCCGCCGGGGGTGCGGCGGTCCCGGTCCCGGCCTTCGCTTGCGCCGATCGCGCGCGGCAGGCGGCTGGAGGGACAAGACCCTCCATAGCCCGATCTGCGCCGGTCCCGAGGGGCCGGAAAGCGCCCGGAACCCCGCCCCCCCAAATGCAAGAAAGGCCTCGGAAAACCGAGGCCTTTCAGGGAATTAATGGTGGGTGATAAGAGATTCGAACTCCTGACATCTTCGATGTGAACGAAGCGCTCTACCACTGAGCTAATCACCCGTTGGCGGGTTCTTTAGCGATCCTTTTCGGGGTCTGCAAGCGGCTCTTTCGACTTTCCGGAGATTTCTTTTCCGACCTTCTGACGAATCTTCGTCTTGATCACCGTGTTGTGGCGTCCGGGCTTGACGGATTCCACGATCAGCTTGCCAAGGGGGTGCAGATCGGCCGAGCGACCGTCCGCAACTTCGGCGGCCAGAACCCGCAGAACCGACTCGACCACGGGGCGAACCTCGTTCGGACGCAGCTTCAGATCGCTCGCCACCGAGGTGATCAACTGGCGCACCTTGAGCGGGTTGCCCTTGTGCTTTGCGGCGGCCTTCTTGCCGGCCTCGCGCGCGCCTGCAACCGCATCCACCTCGCCCGTCTCCAGCGCGACAGCCTCGGCAGCGGCCTGCTCCAGCACCTCCGCGATGGCGGCCTCTTCGCCCTTGCGGGCGCGCGGCTGGCGCTTGACGGCCGGGGCGGCCTCCGCGGTCTCGGCGCTCTTGGCCTTGGCGCGGGACTTGCGCGGGGTCACGTCGGCGACCTTGGGCAGCGCCGGATCGGCCTCTGCCGCGGGCTGGCCGTCCTGAGGGCCCTCAGGGGCCTCAGGGGCCTTCTTGGCGCGGGGCGCACGGCCTTCCGCGGCAGCGGCCTCACGTGCGGCCTGACGCTGTTGCCAGGGCTTCAGGGATGTTTCCGTCACGGTGTCCTGCGGTGCTTCGACGTCCTGCGGTGCTTCGATGGCGAAATCCGCCTCTCTCAGTTCCTTACCCATGGGTGCCTCGTTACATGCTCGATTTTATTATGCCCCTCTGTACCACGATTTATTGATCGAATCCATTCATCCCCCACAAGAGAAAGCGCGCGCCCCTAGGGGACGCGCGCCATGTGTTCTCTCAGGGGCCGGAACAGCCCCTCCTGTGCCGTCGGGCCCGATCAGTGCGCCGTGGCGCCCGAGGTCCCACCGGAGGCGTCCTTGGCAGCGGCGGCGGCCGCAGCCTCCTCCTCGGCCAGTTCGTCCCATTCGATGGGCTCCGGCTGACGGATCAGCGCCTGCTGCAGCACCTCCTTCACGTGGGTGACGGGGATGATGGTCAGCCCCTCCTTCACGTTGTCGGGGATGTCGGCCAGATCCTTCTCGTTCTCCTGCGGGATGAAGACCGTGGTGATCCCGCCCCGAAGCGCGGCCAGCAGTTTCTCCTTCAGGCCACCGATAGGCATCGCATTGCCCCGCAGCGAGACCTCGCCGGTCATGGCGATGTCCTTGCGGACGGGGATCTGCGTCAGGACCGAAACGATCGAGGTCACCATCGCCAGACCGGCCGAGGGGCCGTCCTTGGGCGTGGCGCCGTCGGGCACGTGCACGTGGATATCCCACTTGTCGAACCGCGGCGGTTTCACCCCGATTTCGGGCGCGATGGAGCGGACGTAGGAAGAGGCCGCATCAATCGACTCCTTCATCACGTCGCCCAGTTTACCCGTCGTCTTCATCCGGCCCTTGCCCGGCAGGCGCAGCGCCTCGATCGACAGCAGGTCACCGCCGACAGAGGTCCAGGCAAGCCCGGTCACGACACCAATCTGGTCTTCCTTCTCGGCCAGGCCATAGCGGTACTTCTTCACGCCGAGGAAGTCGTCGAGGTTGTCCTCGGTCACGACCACCTTCTTGGTCTCGCCCTTGATGATCTGGGTCACGGCTTTCCGCGCCAGCTTGGCGATCTCGCGCTTGAGGTTCCGCACGCCCGCCTCGCGGGTGTAGCGCTGGATCATCTCGGTCAGGGCACCGTCGGTGATCTCGAACTCGCCCTTGCGCAGACCGTGGTTCTTGATCTCCTGCGAGATCAGGTGCTGCTTGGCGATTTCGCGTTTCTCATCCTCGGTGTAGCCGGCGAGAGAGATGATCTCCATCCGGTCGAGAAGCGGCCCCGGCATGTTGTAGCTGTTGGCCGTGGTCAGGAACATGACGTTCGACAGGTCGTATTCCACCTCGAGATAGTGGTCCACGAAGGTCGAGTTCTGTTCCGGATCGAGCACCTCGAGCATGGCCGACGCCGGATCGCCCCGGAAGTCCTGCCCCATCTTGTCGATCTCGTCGAGCAGGATGAGCGGGTTAGTCGTCTTGGCCTTCTTCAGCGCCTGGATGATCTTGCCGGGCATCGAGCCGATGTAGGTCCGGCGGTGACCGCGGATCTCGGACTCGTCGCGCACGCCACCCAGCGAGATGCGGATGAACTCGCGCCCCGTGGCCTTGGCGACGGATTTACCCAGCGAGGTTTTACCCACGCCCGGAGGGCCGACGAGGCACATGATCGGCCCCTTCAGCTTCTGGCTGCGCTGCTGCACCGCCAGATATTCAACGATCCGTTCCTTGACCTTCTCGAGGCCGTAGTGATCGGCATCCAGCACCTTCTCGGCATGGCCGAGGTTCTTCTTGGTGCGGCTCTTCACGCCCCACGGAATGGACAGCATCCAGTCGAGGTAGTTGCGCACGACCGTGGCCTCGGCCGACATCGGGCTCATGTTCTTGAGCTTCTTGATCTCGGCATCGGCCTTTTCGCGGGCCTCTTTCGACAGCTTGGTGGCGGCGATCTTGGCTTCCAGCTCGGCGACCTCGTTCTGGCCTTCCTCGCCGTCGCCCAGCTCGCGCTGGATCGCCTTCATCTGTTCGTTCAGGTAGTACTCGCGCTGCGTCCGCTCCATCTGGGACTTCACGCGGGTCTTGATCTTCTTCTCGACCTGAAGGACGGACATTTCGCCCTGCATCAGGCCATAGACCTTCTCCAGACGCTCGGACACGGTGAGGGTTTCCAGAAGTTCCTGCTTCTGGGCCACTTCAATGCCGAGGTGCCCGGCCACGAGATCCGCCAGCTTCGCCGGGTCCGAGGTCTCGGCCACGGCGGTCAGCGCCTCTTCGGGGATGTTCTTCTTGGCCTTGGCATAGCGTTCGAACTCGGCCCCGACCGAGCGCAGCAGCGCCTCGATGGTTTCCTCGTCGCCATCGGCCTCTTCGAGAAGGTCGATGCGCGCTTCGAAGAAGTCGTCGTTCTCGAGATATTCGGTGATGCGCACCCGCGACTGGCCTTCGACCAGCACCTTCACGGTGCCATCGGGCAGTTTCAGCAGTTGCAGCACGTTGGCCAGCACGCCGGTGCGGTAGATACCGTCGGTGCTGGGATCGTCTTCGGCCGGGTCGATCTGGCTGGACAGCAGGATCTGACGGTTGTCGGCCATCACCTCTTCCAGCGCGCGCACGGATTTCTCGCGGCCCACGAAGAGCGGCACGATCATGTGCGGGAAGACCACGATATCACGCAGCGGCAACACCGGGTAGGACGGGTTGAGAGGCTCTTGCATGCTCTTTCCTTATCTATGGCAGGCGGCACCGGCCCCGCGTTCACGGCGACCCCGACCACCTCCTGTTATGGAGTGTTAAATTGGGGGTGCCTGGCCCCCGTTTCAACCTCGGTTGTCCTCAGCATGCCCGTGCCGCCCCCGGTCGGCAAGGCGCGATTGCCGCGGTTACCGCGAAAATTGCCGCAACCCGCGATTCCGCCTTCAGCCATGCCGCAACGGCATCCGGCGGGCGGTTCACGGGGTTCTCGCGGGGACCAAAGCGCCGTTGAGGCGACTCGCAAAGGAATGGGGGATGGGGCGGCAGGGGACGACAATGCGGCAGGCCCTGCCGGCCTGCCCCGGTCGCCCCTTCCACAGGGGCAGGCACCGGGCGAAGGGCCCGCCCGGTGCCGTCTGTCACGCTCTGCCCAGTCACGGCAGCCCAGTCAGGGCAGCCCTGTCAGGCCGAAAGCGTCTCACCCATGGTCGGATAATCGGTGAACCCGGCCTCGCCACCGCCATAGAAGGTCGCGCCGTCGCCCGCGTTGAGCGGCGCATCGGCCTTCAGCCGCGCCACAAGATCGGGGTTCGCGATAAAGGGCCGCCCGAAGGCCACGAGGTCGGCCTTGCCCTCGGCCACGGCGTCCAGCGCCATCTGCCGGTCATAGCCATTGTTGGCCATGTAGGGCCCGTCGAAGAGCTTGCGCAGCGCCTCGATGCTCTCGCCCTCGGCCAGCTCGCGCGGGCCGCCGGTGGCGCCCTCGACCATGTGCAGATAGGCCAGCCCGAAACGGTTCAGCCCCTTCACCACATATTCGAAATCCGCCTGCGGATCCGCATCGCTGATGCCGTTGGCCGGCGAGAAAGGCGAGAGGCGCAGCCCCACATGGCCACCGGGCCATTCCTCGCAGACGGCCTCCAGCACCTCCATCAGCAGCCGTGCGCGGTTCTCGATCGGCCCGCCATAGGCATCCTCGCGATGGTTCGCGCCGGTCTTCAGAAACTGGTCCAGCAGGTAGCCGTTCGCGCCATGGACCTCCACGCCATCGAAGCCCGCCAGCCGCGCCATGCGCGTGGCATTGCGGTACTCTTCGATCAGCCGCGGGATCTCGTCCAGCGCCAGGGCGCGCGGCTCCGAGGTCTCGACGAAGCCCTCCTTCACGAAGGTCTTGGACTGCGCCCCGATGGCCGAAGGCGCCACCGGCTTGGCGCCGCCGGGCTGCAGCGAGGTATGGCTGATCCTGCCCACGTGCCACAGCTGGACGACGATCTTGCCGCCCGCCTCGTGCACCGCGTCGGTCACCTTGCGCCAGGACATGGCCTGCTCGCGGGTGAAGATACCGGGCGTCTGGATATAGCCGCGCGCTTCCCAGCTGATGTTGGTGGCCTCGGTGATGATCAGGCCCGCGCCCGCCCGCTGGCGGTAATAGGCGACATGCATGTCCAGCACTTCGCCGGTTTCGTCGTCGGCCCGGTTGCGGGTCAGCGGTGCCATGACGATGCGGTTGGACATCTCGATCGCCCCCGCGGTGAAGGGCGTGAAGAGGGGTTCTGCCATTTCGGCCTCCTGTGGGTTGTCCGGTCAGGTCGGACCTGCCGCGCCCCTCCTCCAAGACGCCGGCCCGTCAGACAGCCGAGGTAGGCGTTCTGCGCCCGCAAACAACCCCCTCACTCCAGACACCCCCCCCTGACGCCAGTGCCCCTTCCATCCACTGTTCCCAAATATCCTCGGGGGGAGTCGCGCCAGCGACGGGGGGCAGACAGCCCCCCTCCGCCCCCTCAGGGGACCGCGACGGATGACTCTGAGCAGCCCTCACAGGCCATCAAGACAAGCCAACCCCCACAGGCCCACCCTTACAACGGCGGAATATCCCCTTCCGCCCGCCCGGCATGGAACGCGGCTTCCCAGGCGTCGAACTGCCCCTCGGCGATGGCCGCCCGCATCCCCGCCATGATGTCCTGGAAGTACTGCAGGTTGTGCCAGGTCAGCAGCATGCCGCTGATCATCTCCTGCGAACGATAGACATGGTGCAAGTAGGCGCGCGAGTAGTTCCGGCAGGCCGGGCAGGCACAGCCCTCGTCCAGCGGCCGGGGATCGTCGGCATGGCGGGCGTTCTTCAGGTTCACCACCCCGTGGCGGGTGAAGGCCTGCCCCGTGCGGCCCGAGCGCGACGGCAGCACGCAGTCCATCATGTCGACGCCGCGTTTCACCGCGCCCACGATGTCATCGGGCTTGCCCACGCCCATGAGGTAGCGTGGGCGATCCACCGGCAGCATGTCGGGGGCATAGTCCAGCACGCCGAACATCGCCTCCTGCCCCTCGCCCACGGCCAGCCCGCCGATGGCATAGCCGTCGAATCCGATCGCCTTCAGCGCCTCGGCGCTCTCGCCGCGCAGCTCTTCCGTCACGCCACCCTGCTGGATGCCGAAAAGCGCATGCCCCGGACGATCCCCGAAGGCATCGCGCGAGCGCTGCGCCCAACGCATCGACATCCGCATGGACTGCGCCACGCGCTCCTCGGTGGCAGGCAGCGCGGGACATTCGTCGAAACACATCACGATGTCCGAGCCGAGCAGCTTCTGGATCTCCATCGAGCGTTCCGGCGTCAGGTGATGCTCCGATCCGTCGATGTGGCTCTTGAAGCGCACGCCCTCCTCGTTGAGCTTGCGCAGCCCGGAGAGGCTCATCACCTGGAAGCCGCCTGAATCCGTCAGGATCGGCTTGTCCCAGTTCATGAACTTGTGAAGACCACCCAGCCGGTCGATCCGCTCGGCCCCCGGGCGCAGCATCAGGTGATAGGTGTTGCCCAGCAGGATGTCGGCCCCGGTCGAGGCCACGCTTTCGGGCATCATCGCCTTCACCGTCGCCGCCGTGCCCACGGGCATGAAGGCCGGCGTGCGGATCGTGCCGCGCGGCGTGGTGATCTCGCCCAGCCGGGCCTTGCCGTCCGTGGCCTTGAGGGTGAATTCGAAACGTTGCATCCGCTCTCTCCTGGTTCGGCCCTGGTTCGACCCTCGTTCGGCGCCCTCATGGGGCAATCGCGCGCAAAAGCCAAGCGAAACGGGGCGTCCGGCGCCCTGCCGCCGCTCTCCGACCGGGCGCCTCCCTCGCCGCACGCGCAGAAGCGTTTTCCGTAAAACGCTTCCCAAAAATCTTGCTCAAGATTTTTGCCCGCCTGCCGCGCGCGTCCATCTCTTCATCATATGGCTCATCATATGGCCCGGGCTGCTCACGCAGACGTGCGCCCTGTGCCACCCAGGCCGTGCGGGCACTGGACCTCGCCCCCGGATATTCCTATATAATCGCTCAGGAAACCGGCAGGACGCAATGACAGACAGCCCCGAACAGATGGAAGGCGCGCCGCTGATCGCGCCGTCGAGCACCGATCATCCGCTCTTTGACCAGGTGGTGGAAGCCTGCCGCACGGTCTATGACCCGGAGATCCCGGTGAATATCTATGACCTTGGCCTGATCTACACGATCGACATCTCGTCTGAGAACGAGGTCAAGGTGGTGATGACCCTCACCGCCCCCGGCTGCCCGGTGGCTGGCGACATGCCCGGCTGGGTGGTCGATGCGGTCGAGCCGCTGGACGGCGTGAAACACGTCGACGTCTCGCTCACCTGGGATCCGCCCTGGGGCATGGACATGATGAGCGACGAGGCCCGTCTCGAACTGGGCTTCATGTAACGTCTACACCAACCGGGATGCGACGACGCCCATCCCCGGGCCGGAGGGTTTCATCATGGGACAGGCCGTGCTGACCGGCGATCTCGTCGGGTCATCCCGCGCGGGCGCAGCCGCCACGTCCTCCGCGATGGAGGTCCTGTCGCGGGAATGCGCCGCCATGGCCGACTGGGCCGGCGGCGACCTGCGCTTCACCCGCTTCCGTGGCGATGGCTGGCAGGCCATCGTCCCCGCCCCGCAGAAGGCCCTGCGCGTGACGCTCACGCTGCTGGCCTGGCTGAGGGCCTCCGACCTGCCCACCAGCCGTGTCGCCATCGGCTTCGGCGAGATGCAGCTGCCCGCCTCCCGCGATCTTTCCGCCGCCGGCGGCCCCGCCTTCGAGGCCTCGGGCCGCGCGCTCGACGACATGGGCCGCGACACGCGGCTGGCCTGCGCCGGCCCGGCCGACCGGGCGCTCGTGGGGGCGATGCCGCTGGCCGATGCCATCGTGCGCGGCTGGACCGTGAAACAGGCCGAGGCGCTGATCCACACCCTGCCCCCCGAACCGCCCGCGCAGATCCGCATCGCCGAGGCGCTGAACATCCGCCCGCAATCCCTGAGCGAACGGCTGGAGGCCGCCCGGTTCTGGGCGCTGGAGGCCAGCCTCGCGGTCATCGAGCAGGGCCCCGGCACAGGGCTCAAGACCTGATTCGATAAAATCAGCACCCTGACCCTGATAACCACCCCGAGGCACAGGCGGACCCTGCAAAGTCCCGCGGCCTCGCTTGTCCATCCCAGCAGCGGCCTGTCGCCCACTGGACCGATCCGGCACCTCTCCGCGCCCCACCAGCCTCACACTGCCCGTCCGGTGCGGGGAAGCGCGCCCGAAAATCAGTCCCTGAAACCTGATTCCTCCAAATCAGTCCCCAAACCCTGATTTCAACGCAGGGGCGAAAATCCCCTTGCCCGCCTGCCGCCAAGAGGCCAGCTTCGCCCCATGATCGAAACCTTCGCCGCGCTGCTCTTTGCCCATGTGATCGCCGATTTCGTGCTCCAGACCAACTGGATCGCGCAGAACAAGGCGCGTCCGCTGGCGTTCCTGCTGCATGGGCTGCTCGTCCTGATCGCGGCACAGGCGGCCACCGGGCATTGGGACGCACCCGCCCTGCTGATCCTCACCGGCCTCCACCTTGCGATTGATGCGGGGAAACTGGCGTCCAAGTCGAAAGGCCTGGCCGGATACCTCTGGGATCAGGCGGCGCATCTTGTCACCCTTGTCGCAGTGGCCTGGCTCTGGCCCGATCTTTGGTCCAGCGGCCTCTGGGCCGGCGCCTCCTGGCTGCTGCCGCTGATGACGGTGCTGGCGGGCGCGGTCCTCTCTGTCCGGGCGGGGGAATTCGCCGTGGGCCTGCTGATGCGCCCCCACGCCATGCGCGTGCGCAACAACGGGCTGCGCAACGGCGGGCGGCTCATCGGCCAGCTGGAACGCGGGATGATCTATGCGCTGATCCTGCTGAACCAGCCGCTCGGCGTCGGCTTCCTCGTGGCGGCCAAGTCGATCCTGCGCTTTGGCACCGCCACCCGCGACCAGCGGACGGCGGAATACGTGATCATCGGCACGCTGGCCTCCTTCCTCTGGGCGATCCTTGTCGCCTACGGGAGTGCCAAGCTGCTGAGCGTGCTTCCGCCGCTTGAGATCGGCGCGCAGTGACCTTACATTGACGGGAAGGTACAAAAGGAACCCTCCCATGTTCGGCATTCCCGGCAAACAGGCCGTGACGATGACCCCGGCGGCGGCCAGCCAGATCTCCAAGCTGATGAGCCGTGACGGCCATCAGGGCCTGCGCATCGGCGTCAAGAAGGGCGGCTGCGCAGGCATGGAATACACCATGGACTACGTGACCGAGGTCAATCCCATGGACGAGGTCGTGGAACAGGACGGCGCCCGGGTGATGATCGCCCCCATGGCGCAGATGTTCCTCTTCGGCACCCAGATCGACTACCAGACCTCGCTGCTGGAATCGGGCTTCAAGTTCAACAACCCGAACGTCTCCGAAGCCTGCGGCTGCGGCGAGTCGATCAAGTTCTCCAACATGTGATGGCGGTCGAGAAGGAATTTCTCGACCACGTGCTCGAACTCTTCGATCCGCTCGGCCCGCTCAGGGTCAAGCGGATGTTCTCCGGTGCCGGGCTCTTCCTCGACGAGGATGCGATGATCGCGATGATCTCCTCCTCCGGGACGGTCTACATGAAGGCCGACGACACCACCCGCCCCGCCTTCGAGGCCGCGGGCAGTTTCCCCTTCAGCTACACCCGCGGCGAGGTTACCCGCGTGATCCCCAGCTGGATGGCCCTGCCCGAAAGCGCGCTCGACGACCCGGACGAGGCGATGGACTGGGCCCGCCGCGCGGTGGACCCCGCCCTTGCCGCCGCGGTGGAGAAACGCGCCGAGAAGGCCCGCAAGGCCGCGCGGAAGAAAATCGCCCGCCGCTGAAGTCGCCGTGGGAGGGGCCGTGGCCTCGTTCAGAGGACCCCCGCCGCGCAGCGCCCCGCCTTGCGGCACGCGCACCGACAGGCCCAGCATGCCCCGAACGCGCGGCAATCCGCCCGCAAGACGCGCGCAGGCACACTCCCCCGGCGCCCCGCCGCCAGTTCCGGCGCTACCAGCCTTGACCGCGCCCGCGTAAGCCCCGAAAGATGCCCCCGAACGGCAGGCCCGCAGAGGCCGGCAAAAGGCAAGAAGGGATTGAAATGCGCAGGAAACTCGCCGCGGGCAACTGGAAGATGAACGGCACCAAGGCCGCGCTCTCGGAGCTGGAGGCCCTGCGCGATGCCCATCCCGATCCCGCCGTCGATATCCTGATCTGCCCGCCCGCCACGCTGCTGAGCCCGGCGCATTCGCTGGTCGGCAACAGCCCAATCGCGATCGGCGGGCAGGATTGCCACGCCAAGACCGACGGCGCCCATACCGGCGACATCTCGGCCCCGATGCTGGTGGACGCGGGCGCCACGGCGGTGATCCTCGGCCATTCCGAGCGCCGCGAGGACCATGACGAGGAAAGCCACGACATCCGCATCAAGGCCCGCACCGCGCAGGCGGCGGGGCTGATGACGGTGATCTGCCTCGGCGAGTCGCTCGACCAGCGGGAGGCGCAGGACACGCTCGACATCATCGGCGCGCAGCTCTCGCTCTCGGTGCCCGACAGCTCGACCGGTCTGAACCTCGTGGTGGCCTACGAGCCGATCTGGGCGATCGGCACCGGCCTGACCCCCACCCCCGACCAGATCGGCGAGGTGCATGACTTCATCCGCTCCCGGCTGGAGCGCCGTTTCGGCCCCGGTGTGGGACGCTCCGTCCGGCTGCTCTACGGCGGCTCGGTCAAGGCGGCCAACGCGGAGGAGATCTTTGCCATCTCCAACGTGGACGGTGCGCTCGTCGGCGGCGCCAGCCTGACCGAGGCGCAGTTCTCGCCGATCATCAAGGCGCTTGAAGCCGCCGTCTGAGGCAGCGTCGCGCAGGAGATTTCAGGCCTCCGGCGGGGATATTTGGGAAACGGAAATGAGAAGGCCCCGGTGATCCGTGTCACCGGGGCCTTTTCCATGGGCGGGCGTCGTCTTGCGTCAGCTGCGCGTGTCAGGCCGCGTCTTCGGCCCGCTGGCTGTTCCACATGGCGGCGTATTTGCCACCCTGCGCCAGCAGCTCGGCATGGGTGCCGCGTTCCACCACGAGGCCCGCTTCCAGCACGACGATCATGTCGGCATCCGCGACCGTGGAGAGGCGGTGCGCGATCACCAGCACCGTCCGGCCCCGGCCCGCATGGGCAAGCGCATCGCCGATGCCGGCCTCGGTCTGGGTATCGAGCGCCGAGGTCGCCTCGTCCAGCAGCAGGATCGGCGGATCCTTCAGCAGGGTCCGGGCGATGCCCACGCGCTGCTTTTCCCCGCCCGAGAGCTTGAGCCCCCGTTCGCCCACCATCGTGTCGTAGCCCTCGGGCAGCGTCAGGATGAAATCGTGGATCTGGGCAGCGCGCGCGGCGGCCTCGACCTCTTCGGAGGTGGCGTCCTCGCGGCCGTAGGCGATGTTGTAGCGGATCGTGTCGTTGAAGAGCACCGTGTCCTGCGGAACGATCCCGATGGCGGCATGCAGGCTGTCCTGCGTCACGTCGCGCACATCCTGCCCGTCGATCTTCAGCGCCCCGCCCGTCACCTCGTAGAAGCGGAAGAGCAGCCGCCCGATGGTCGACTTGCCCGCGCCCGAGGGGCCGACGATGGCGACCTTCTGGCCCGCGGGGACGGTGACGGAGATGCCCTTGAGGATCGGGCGCGCGGGGTCGTAGGCGAAGTGCACATCGTCAAGCTCCACCGTGCCGCCCGAGACCTTGAGCGGCTTGGCGTCGGGCCTGTCCTCGATCTCGGCGGGCTGTTCGAGCAGGTGGAACATCTGCCCCATATCCACGAGCGCCTGCCGGATCTCGCGGTAGACCGAGCCCAGGAAGTTCAGCGGCGTGGTGATCTGGAGCATGTAGGCGTTCACCATCACGAAATCGCCCACGGTGAGCTGGCCGTTCTCGACCCCGATGGCGGCCATGATCATGACAATGACGAGGCCCGTGGTGATCAGCAGGCTCTGGCCGAAGTTCAGGAAGGAGAGCGAATAGGAGGTCATCAGCGCGGCGCGCTCGTAGCCCGCCATGGCGCTGTCGTAGCGCGCGATCTCGCGTTTCTCGGCGTTGAAGTATTTCACCGTCTCGTAGTTGAGCATGCTGTCGATCGCCTTCTGGTTGGCGTCGTTGTCCTGCTCGTTCATCTCGCGGCGCAGCTTCACCCGCCACTCGGTCACCTTGAAAGTGAAGGCGACGTAGAGCGTGACGGTGACCACCACCACGAAGAGATACCAGACGTCGAAGGCGATCCAGAGGATCACCGCCACCATCGCCAGTTCGACGATCAGCGGGCCGATGTTGAAGAGCAGGAAGCGCAGCAGGAAGTCCACGCCCTTCACGCCCCGCTCCATGATCCGCGACATCGCCCCGGTGCGCCGCTGGATGTGGAAGCGCAGCGAGAGCCGGTGGATATGGGTGAAGGTCTCCATCGCCAGCTGGCGCAGCGCCCGCTGACCGACCTTGGCGAAGACCGCGTCGCGCAGCTGCTGGAAGCCCACGTTGAGCAGCCGGGTGAGGCCGTAGAAGATCGTCAGCGCCACGGCGCCGATGCCCAGAAGCCAGGTGGCGCTGTCGCTTTCCCCCGCGAGGGCATCCACGGCGGCCTTGAAGAAATAGGGCGTGGTGACGGCGATGACCTTGGCGAGGAACAGGATCGTCAGCGCGATGACCACGCGGCGCTTCACCCAGGGTTTGTCGGCGGGCCAGAGGTAGGGAAAGGCCTTGCGGAGGATCTCGCGCCCGTTCTCGGGCATGTCCTCGACGTTTCCGGGGGTGGTTCTGCGCATGGGTCGCCTTTCGCTGCCGTCGCCGCCCGGGAGCCCGGGGGCGCGGTCCACCTAGGCGATCCGGGCGGATATTTCAACAGCTCTCGAAATATTGGCACGGGGTTCGCGCGGCGGTGTGACCGTGGGGCGCGGTGCGGGCGCACCGGTCAGGCCGGGGCGATGGGGGGCCGGTGTGGCTGGGGGCTGTCTGCCCCCCGGGCTGCGCCCTCCCCCCGAGGATACTTGGGAAACGAAAATGGGAGGGAGGGCGGTCCTGATCCGGGTCAGGGGCGCGGGATCACTGGACCGCGGGCATGGTGAAAACCTGTCCGGGATAGATCAGGTCGGGATTGCGGATGCGGTCGCGGTTGGCCTCGAAGACGCGGACGTAGAGGATGCCCTCGCCGTATTTCTCGCGCGCGAGCGCCCAGAGGGTGGAGCCGGGTTGCACCGTGACCTGGGTCACGCCGGTCGGCGGCAGGTCGGCGGCGGCCACGCGCTGGAACGGAGTTTCGATCCGGCTCAGCACATTGCCGTCGGCATCCACCTGGTCGACGCGGAGTTCGTAGAGGCCTTGGTTGATCTCCGGCAGGGCAATGGCCCAGCTTCCGTCCTGCGCCACCCGGGAGGTGGAGACGGGGCGGTTGTCGAGATAGACGCGCACGAAGCCGCTGTCGGGGCTGCGACCGGCCAGTTGGACGTCGCCCGCGGCGTCGTAGCTGATCGTGTCGAGGGCCACGCTGTCCATGACCTCGGGCGGGGCCTCGGCGGTCTGGAGCACACGGACGCCGGAGGAATTGGCAAGCAGCACGGTCGGGGCGGCGGGCTCTGCCGCGGTGTCGGTGGCCTGGTCGGGGGCGGCGCTCGCGGTCGGGGTGTCCGGGGCAACGTCGGGCTGGGGGGCCGCGCTGCCGGCGATGGAGGTCTCTGCGGTGACCGGGGCGGCGGGCGTCCCGGGTGCCGCAGGGGTGCTCTCCCCCTGCGGGCCCGGGGCCGTGGCCGGGGCCCCGGCCGTGATCGTGCTGTCGGTGGCGGCACCGACCTGCGGGGCCTCAGCTGCGGCATTGGGCGCGGCGGGGGCCGGACTTGCGGCGCTGATACTGGGCTGAGCGGGCGTCCGGCTGGGGGCGAGGATCACCTGATCGGTGGAGACGACCTCGGCCGTGTCATCGGGCGCGTACATGACGAGGGTCAGGACGCGGGGCGCATCGCTGGCGGGCAGATCGAGGAAGGCCACGAACTTGCCATCCGCGCCGGCAGTTTCGCGGCTGATCTCGGCCCCGTCGAGGTAGACCGCCACGGGCCAGTCGGGGGCCGCGCTGCCGGCCACGAGCGTCGCGCCGTCGGCCTCCACCCGCACCACGTCGAAGCGCGGCGGCACGGGCAGCCCGGCGGTGCCTGCGGGGCTGGCGGGTTCGCGCGCGGCGGGGGCCGGTTCGGCCTGGGCCACAGGGGCGGTGGCCGCGGGGGCCGAGGGCGTTCCCGCGACAGGGGCTGCGGGCGCATCGGTCTGGGGCGCAGAGGGGGCCTGAGTGGCGGCTTGGGCGGGCTCTGCGGACGGAGAGGCGGGCGCCGATTGGGGGGTCGCCTGAGGGGCCGCCTCGGGCACCGACTGGGGCACCGACTGGGGCACAGCCGCGACGGCCGGTGCCGGATCGCCCTGCGAGAACCAGCCCGCGGAATAGCCAGCCAGCCCCACGCCGACAACCACCACGCCTGCCACGCCCGCAAAGACGGGCCACCCGCCCGTGTTCGTCAAATTCGCCATGTCTTCCCCTTCGTGCCTCACGGACACGTCATCCCCGGTTGAGCACCTATATCAACCGGATTATCAGTGGTCAAAAGCCCTTAGCCCGCCTCTGAGAAGGAAATGCCATGGCCCGTGCTTCTGTCTGCGTCTTTTGCGGTTCCCGCCCCGGCGTGCACCCCGACTATGCAGCCGCTGCCGAAACTCTGGGCAAGTCGCTTGCCGAAGCCGACTGGCGGCTGGTCTATGGCGCGGGCGATGTCGGGCTGATGGGCACCGTGGCCCGGGCCGCGCAGGGCGCGGGCGGCGAGACCTTCGGCGTGATCCCGACCCATCTGATGCAGGCCGAGGTGGGCAAGACCGACCTCACCCGCTTCATCGTGACCGAGAACATGCACGAGCGGAAGAAGGTCATGTACATGAATTCCGACGCCATCGTTGTGCTGCCGGGGGGCGCGGGCTCGCTCGACGAATTCTTCGAGGTGCTGACCTGGCGCCAGCTGGGCCTGCACGCAAAGCCGATCTGGCTGCTGAACACCCGCGGTTACTGGGATCCGCTGACCGGGCTGCTGGATCACGTGATCGCCCAGGGGTTTGCGGGCGAAAGCCTCGCCACGTTGGTGGAGGTGGCAGAAGACGTGCCCACGCTGATGGCGGCCCTGTCCGATCAGCTGGGCTGAACCGGGCAGGCGACGGCCCTGCCCCGGCCGTTTGGTCGCGGGCTGCGCCATCCGCTTCTCCTGAAACGAAAATCCCCCGTACGGCAGGCCGCACGGGGGATATCTGGCTGCAGCGCGGTCACGCGCGCAGGCGTCGATCGCGATTACATGCGCGAGGCGACGTTTTCCCAGTTCACCAGCTTGTCGAGGAAGTTCGACAGGTAGGCGGGACGCTTGTTGCGGAAGTCGATGTAGTAGGAGTGTTCCCACACGTCGCAGCCCAGCAGAGCGGTCTGGCCGAAGCACAGCGGGTTCACGCCGTTCTCGGTCTTGGTGACTTTCAGCGCGCCGTCGGCGTCTTTCACCAGCCAGCACCAGCCCGAGCCGAACTGGCCCGCGCCCGCGGCGGAGAACTCTTCCTTGAACTTGTCGACCGAACCGAAGGACTCGGTCAGGGCTTTTTCCAGCTCACCCGGCATCGCGGAGGCGCCCGGGCCCATCATTTCCCAGAACTGGTTGTGGTTCCAGAGCTGGCTGATGTTGTTGAAGATCCCCGACTGGGCCACAGCGGTGGCATTGTAGGTGCCGGTGATGATCTCTTCCATCGACTTGCCGTCCCACTCGGTGCCGGCGATCAGCTTGTTGCCGTTGTCGACATAGGCCTTGTGGTGGATATCGTGGTGATATTCCAGCGTTTCCTTGGACATGCCGAGGTCGGCAAGCGCGTCGTGGGCGTAAGGAAGATCGGGAAGTTCAAAAGCCATGAGAGGGCCCCCTTTAACTTGGAATGGGTTGACTGTCCCTAGATGTTACCCTCGCCGGGCAGAGGTCAAGGGCAAGCGTGCACAATCGGTCCGCATCCGGTGCACCGACGTCAGGAACCGGCGCCCAGAACCGCGACTGAACCGCGACCGGAACCGCAGCAGGCAGGCCCCCTGATGGCCCAGTCCCCTTGCGGAACCCGGTCCGATCCCGGCACCCCCTGCCGCGATGGAAGCGATGCGCCCCCTGCCCACCCCTCTGCCGGGCACAGGCCTGACCCGCGCGCTGCAAAAATCTTCGAAGATTTTTGGGAAGAATTTTCGAAAATTCTTCCTCGCCCGGCCGCCCCCTTGCGCGCCCCATTGACCGCCCCCCGGGGTTCAGGCATTCCGCGCCCATGCTGCGTATCGATGACATCACCTATTCCGTCGAAGGCCGTCCCCTGTTCGAAGGGGCCTCGGCCACAATTCCTGCTGGCCACAAGGTGGGTCTGATCGGGCGCAATGGCGCGGGCAAGACCACGCTCTTCCGCCTGATCCGGGGCGAGTTGGCGCTTGAGGGCGGCACGATCTCGCTGCCGCAGCGCGCCCGCATCGGTGGCGTCGCGCAGGAGGTGCCGGGCAACGAGGTCTCGCTGCTGGACACGGTGCTGGCCGCCGATACCGAACGCGCCGCCCTGATGGCCGAGGCAGAGACCGCGACCGACCCGGCCCGCATCGCCGACATCCAGACCCGGCTGGCCGATATCGACGCCTGGAGCGCGGAAGGCCGGGCCTCCAACATCCTTCGCGGCCTTGGCTTCACCGCCGAGGAACAGCTGATGCCCTGCTCCGCCTTCTCGGGCGGCTGGCGGATGCGGGTGGCGCTCGCCGCAGTGCTCTTTGCCGAGCCCGACGTGCTGCTGCTCGACGAACCGACCAACTACCTCGACCTCGAGGGCGCGCTCTGGCTGGAAAGCTACCTTGCGAAATATCCGCACACGGTGCTGATCATCTCGCACGACCGCGGGCTGCTGAACCGGGCCGTGGGCGCGATCCTGCATCTCGAGAACCGCTCGCTCACCTATTACACCGGCCCCTATGACCAGTTCGCCCGCCAGCGGGCCGAACAGCGCGCAGTGCAGGCCGCGCAGGCCAAGAAGCAGGAGGCCCGCCGCGCCCACCTGCAAAGCTTCGTGGACCGGTTCAAGGCCAAGGCCTCGAAGGCGAAACAGGCGCAGTCGCGGGTCAAGATGCTGGAGAAGATGGACCGGATCACCGCGCCCGAGGATGCCGCGCGCACGGTGTTCACCTTCCCCGAGCCGGAAGAGCTCTCGCCCCCCATCCTCGCCGTCGAGGGCGGCAAGACGGGCTATGGCGACACCGTCATCCTGCGCAACCTGAACCTGCGCATCGACCAGGATGACCGGATCGCCCTTCTGGGCCGCAACGGCGAGGGCAAGTCGACGCTCTCCAAGATGCTGTCCGACCGGCTGGCGATGATGGAGGGCAAGATGACGCGCTCCTCCAAGCTGCGCATCGGCTTCTTCGCGCAGCACCAGGTGGACGAACTGCACATCGACGAGACCCCGCTGCAGCACATCCAGCGCGAGCGGCCCGGCGAACAGCAGGCCAAGCTGCGGGCGCGGCTCGCGGGCTTCGGCCTCGGCGCGGATCAGGCAGAGACCGAGGTGGGCCGTCTCTCGGGCGGTCAGAAGGCGCGGCTTTCGCTGCTGCTGGCGACGCTGGATGCGCCGCATATGCTGATCCTCGACGAACCGACGAACCACCTCGACATCGAGAGCCGCGAGGCCCTTGTCGAGGCGCTGACGGCCTATACCGGCGCGGTCATTCTGGTGAGCCACGACATGCACCTGCTCTCGTTGGTGGCCGATCGACTGTGGCTGGTGAAGGACGGGCAGGTCACGCCCTACGAGGATGACCTCGAAGCCTACCGCCGGATGCTGCTGACCCCGGACAAGCCCGCGAAACCCGCCAAGGAAGAGGCGCCCAAGCCGAAGCGCCCGTCGCGCGATCAGGTGCTGGCGATGAAGGCCGAGGTCCGCAAGGGCGAGGAACGCGTCAACAAGCTGAACGAGATGCGCGACAAGCTGGCCAAGAAACTGGCCGATCCCGCGCTCTACGAGAGCGAGAAGGTCGGCGAACTGGAAGTCTGGAACAAGAAATACGCCGAGGTGATGGACGCGCTGGAGCGGGCCGAGAGCCTCTGGATGAGCGCGCTAGAGAAACTGGAAGCGGCGGAGGCCTGAGGCCCCCGCGTATCAGCCCGCCCGGGGGCGGGTCATGTCAGCCGCCGCGGGGCGGCCCGGCTTGCGGCTCCCTTCCGGCGCCCGGGAAGGGCGCGGCGGCGCCGCACCCTTCCCGCCTCAATCGTCGTACTTGAATTCCGACAGCCGGCCACCGCGGCCGTAGTCTGCCTCGAACCGGCGGGATTTGCCGTCGATGCCCTCGATCTCGATCTCGCCGTCCTCGTCGAACTCGACCTTGTAGAACCGCGCATCGGGCCCCCAGGGCGCGCCGGTCAGCATGTCGGGATGCAGCAGAACCGCGATGCTGTCGGGGGAAAACCCGCCGCGGCTTTCCGTCTCGATCTCCTCGATGGAGCCATCGCGGCGCACGTCGACCTCCACCTCGCTGCCATCGGGCAGGCGCCCGTGCAGGTCGGGCATGTGAGAGCCCTTCTCGAAGATGCGCACCTCGGTCAGCTTCAGCTTGGCCGCCGCGGCTTCCAGCAACGGTTCGTGGCCAGAGGCCAGGACCGGCGTGGCCGCCAGCCCGAGGCCAAGACAGAGGAGCATCCGGGGACGGACGGGGAGAGAATGGCGCATGTCAGCTTCCTTGAGCGAAACGGGGGAACAGCTGCATCTGGCGAAGGCTTGAACAGCAGGCGGACCCGGGAGAAGGCCCGTGAATTGGCGATGCACCGGCCGGGGCCGGGCGGCGCCACTGTCCCGCCGCAGTGCCGCAAGGACAAGATACCGGGCGATCACGACTTCGCGCGTGACGCGCCCCGCCGGACAGCCCGCATGCCCCTGCGCGCCATGCCCAGACAGCCCCGCAGGGTGCGCCCCCGGTCCCCCCGGGCCCGGCGCCCGCGTCAATATGCCCCCGTGCGCCCAAGCAACAGCCGCGCGCCCTCTCCGGCCACCGTCTTGACAGCTTGTCCTCACTTGGTAATTCTTCATTCACGATAAGCGGTTAGTCCTGCCAGCAACCGCATCGACATAAGCTGGAGAACCGGCATGGGCAGATACGGGTAGAGCAACAGGCAGCGCAGACAGATGCCAGTCTTCAATCTTGCGTTCTTCGACATCGGTTGGATCTCCACCGATGATCCGGACGGCTTCAACGACAACGGCGGCTACCAGTTCGACTGGGGCACCAGCACGGTGACGATTACGCCGGGCGCCGAAAGCAAGTTGTTGCAGGTCGAAGACACCGACGCCTCCTTCGATGACGATCAGGTCAGCAACCAGAAGCTCTTTGGCGATCAGCTGATCAACGGGCAGGTCTGGCCCGATGACACGGTCATCGAGGCGGAATACGAGATCATCGTTCAGGACAGCGAGGGCAACCAGTACACGCTGCAGTTCGTCTCGCTGAACGAAGATGCGTTCACGGCCCACGGGTTCGTCATCCAGGGCGAGGCCCCGCCCTTCGGCGAGCCGCTGACCGTCGTCAGCAACCTCGATGGCTCGACGGGCAAGTATTACTACGCGGATTCCACCAGCCCCGCCTGTTTCGCCGCCGGCACCCGGATCGCCACGACCCGCGGCCCGATCCCGGCAGAGGCCCTGCGCCCGGGCATGGTGCTGGAACTGGCCGACGGCGGCGAAGTGCGGGTCGAGATGATCCTGACCTCGCGCACCGCGCTCAGCGGGCGGAACGAGGATGCGCCGATCCGCATTCACGCCGGCGCCATGGGCCCGGACCTGCCGATCCGCGACCTCGTCCTCTCGCCCCAGCACCGCGTCCGCCTGCCCGGCGGTGGTGCGCTTGCCCCCGCGCGCGCCCTGACCGTACTGCCCCGCGTCGGCCCGATGCGGGGCTGGCTGTCGGTCACCTACGTGCACATCATCACCCGCACCCATGCCGTGATCCTCGCAGAGGGCCTCCCCTGCGAGACGTTCTGGCCCGGCGACACGGTGATGGCACAGCTCCCGCACAGCGCCGCACAGCGCATCCTGCGGATCATGGGGCCCTTCCCCGATCCGGCAGAGCCGTTGATCCCCACCGCGCAGGCGCGGCGCCGCCTGATCGGCTGACGCGGCGCAACGCTTCACGAATCCGTCATTGCGTGATCCTATGACCGGGGCGTCCGACAGGCCCCCGCGTGATGGCGCGGGTGCCCCTCGACCGCCCAATCCGGTGCCCCTTCCGGCGCCCATCCCGGACGCGACACCCGCAGGAGCCCCATGGACAGCGCCTTTCTGATCACCGCCTTCGTGACGCTCTTCGTGATCATCGACCCGATCGGGCTGACGCCGCTCTTTGCCGCGCTGACGCAAGGCCAGCACCCGCACGAACGCCGCGCCATCGCCCTGCGCGCCTGCGGGATAGCCCTGCTGGTGCTCGTGATCTTTGCCTTCCTCGGCGAACAGGTTCTGGGCTTCGTCGGCATCTCGATGCCGGCCTTCCGCATCTCGGGCGGGCTTCTGCTTTTCCTCACCGCCTTCGACATGCTCTTCGAGCGCCGGACCAAGCGGCGCGAGGATCAGGCAGACGAACGCCCCGACCCGTCGGTCTTTCCCCTCGCCACGCCGCTGATCGCGGGGCCCGGCGCGATTGCCACGGTGATCCTGCTGGCCGGGCAGAAGCCCGGTGCGCTCGGCATGGCGATGGTTCTGGGCGTCACGCTGGCGGTGCTGCTGGTGGTCTTTGCCCTCTTCATGACGACCGGGCTGCTGGAGCGTGTCCTCGGCCGCACCGGCATCAACGTGGTGACGCGCCTTCTGGGGATGCTGCTGGCCGCGCTCTCGGTGCAATTCGTCCTCGACGGGTTGCGCGCCTACGGGCTGTCGCTCTGATCCCCTGCGGCGCGGGTGACTGGCGCCACGGCCCCACAGCGCCTATATTCCGGGAACCCCGCCGGAGACCCCCATGCCCCAGACGCTCGAGCCGCGCTTCTACTACCTTGTCGTCCTGCTGATCGCCCTGTTGGGCTGGATGCTGCTGCACCGCAGGGGCCAGTTCCGCGCGATGATGAAGCAGATGGCGGCCTGGGTGCTGATCTTCGTGGCCGTGGTGGCGGGCATCGGGCTCTGGCAGGACATCCAGTCGAGCTGGACCCCGCAGCAATCCGTGCTGCAGCGCGGGGCCGTGATCCAGGTGCCACGCTCGCGCGACGGGCATTACTACATGACCCTTTCGATCAACGATACGCCGGTGAATTTCCTCGTGGATACAGGCGCTTCCGAGATGGTCCTCACCCAGAAGGACGCGACCCGGATCGGCATCAGACCCTCGGACCTGATCTATTCCTCCACCGCCGTCACCGCCAACGGGCAGATCCGGATCGCGCCCGTGCGGCTCGACGAAGTGGCGCTTGGCCCCAGCATCGTGGACCGCGGCTTCGAGGCCTGGGTGAATGACTCCGAGACCCGGCATTCGCTGCTCGGCATGTCCTACCTGCAGCGCTTTTCGACGATCGAGATCCGCGACGGCGCCCTGACCCTGACCCGCTGAGGCCCCCGGTCAAAGCAGTCCAGACGCCCCCGTATCCTCCCGCACCCGAAGGACCCGCCATGCATGAGTATCCCCGTCTCGCCGCGCTCGCCGTCGTGATCCGGGGGGACGAGGTGCTGCTGGTCCGCCGCCGCAACCCGCCCGATGCGGGGCTCTGGGGCTATCCCGGCGGCCACGTGGACCTTGGCGAGACCGTGCAGGCCGCCGCCGCGCGGGAGCTGCTGGAGGAGACCGGAGTGACAGCCACGCCACGGCAGATGATCGACGCGCTCGACATCATCGAGCGGGACGAGAGCGGCGCGGTGCGGTTTCATTTCCTGCTGGTGGCGGTGCTCTGCGATTGGGTTGCGGGGGTTCCGCAGGCGGCCGATGATGTGCATGACGCGGCATGGGTGCCGCTGTCAGAGGTCGTCGCGGGCCTGCGCCCCAGCAGCAAGGATGTGGATCGGATCGCCCTCGTCGCACGTTGCATTATCGAAAATAAGTCAACAGGTTAGACCGCGAGGCGAAGGCAACGCCTGAGCCGCGAAAGATCAGACCGCAGCCTCTTTCCGTGCCTTCTGCTCCCACTTGCCGCTCTCTTCCGACCAGTATTGCGCCCCGCAGCCCGCCCCGGTCAGCGCCTTCCACTGGCCGCGCGCCTGGTCCACGGCCATCTCGTCCATGCCATCGAAGAGGATGCAGACCCGCTCCATCGCGCGCACCTCCTCGGGGGCGACCTCGGCGCCGTCCACGGCCATCAGGCAGGCGGGATCATTGGCAGGCGCGCCGGTGGTCAGCAGCACCGGTTGCAGCGCATCATGGGGCCCGCCTGCGATGCCGTGCGGCAGGAAGTCCTCGTCCCGCCCCATCCAGAGCCGCTGATCCAGCCAGTCGAGCCGCCGCCCGTCCTGCGCGCGCACGGCGATCCGCCACTCGCGCGACAAAGCCATGGTCAGCAGGCGCGGCAGGGCCTCTTCCAGTGGCTGCCGCGTCAGGTGGTAGAAATAGGCCTCACCCATCTTTGGTTTCGAACCCGTCCGCCACCAGCCGGTCGAGCGCCAGAACGCCCCAGCCGGTCGCGCCCTTGGGCGCCAGCGTCGAGGGCGTCTTGAGCGAGGCAACCCCGGCGATGTCGAGGTGAATCCACGGCGTCTCGTCCTTGACGAAGCGCTTGAGGTACTGCGCCGCGGTGATCGAGCCCGCGGGCCGGCCGCCGACGTTCTTCATGTCTGCCACGCGGCTTTTAAGCTGGTCGTCATAGGCCTGTCCCAAAGGCATCCGCCATGCGCCCTCGCCCTCAGCCTTGGCGGCAGAGAGGAACTGGCCACAGAAGCCATCGTCGTTGGAGAAGACGCCCGCGTTCTCATGCCCCAGCCCGATGATGATCGCGCCGGTGAGCGTGGCAAGGTCGACCATGCCGACCGGCTTGAAGCGCTCCTGCGCGTACCACATGACATCGCAGAGCACGAGGCGCCCCTCGGCGTCGGTGTTGATCACCTCAACCGTGTCGCCCTTCATGCTGGTGATCACGTCGCCCGGACGGGTAGCATTGCCCGAGGGCATGTTCTCGACCAGCCCGACGAGACCCACGACATTGGCCTTGGCCTTGCGCAGGGCCAGCGTCTTCATGACGCCCGCCACGGTGCCCGCACCGCCCATGTCCATCGTCATGTCTTCCATGCCGCCCGCGGGCTTGAGCGAGATGCCCCCGGTGTCGAAGACCACGCCCTTGCCGATCAGCGCCAGCGGCGCGGCGTCGCCCGCGCCCTTCCACTGCATGACGACGACCTTGGATGGGCTGTCGGAGCCCTGCCCGACCGCCAGCAGCGCGCCCATGCCAAGCTCGGCCAGCTGGTCCTCCTCCAGCACCTCGACCTCCAGCCCGGTGGCGCGCAGCGCCTCCAGTCGGGCGGCGAATTCGGTGGTGGTCAGGACGTTGGCCGGTTCGTTGACGAGATCGCGGGTGAAGAAGATGCCCGCGGCCCGTGCCGTCAGCGCGGCGGTGTCGACCTCCTCCGGCGTCTTGCACATGATGCGCACGGGGCCGAGGGGATCGCACTTCTTGGTCTTCTGCGCGTCGTAGCCATAGGCCTTCAGCAGCACGCCGAGCGCCACGTCGGACACCCGCCGCGTGGCGCCCGCCAGCACCAGCAGGCCGTCCTCGCCCAGCTTGGCGCCGAGGGCGGCACCGGCCTTGCGGGCGGCCTCCTGCGGGGCGGTCTTGGGCAGGAACACCACGTCGAGCGCCTCTGCCTCCAGCCCGGCAGGCCAGGCCAGCGTGGTCACGTCGCCGGGCCGGGCGGCGGCGAAGCCATCGCTTTCCAGCAGGCGGGCCACGGCGCCCTTGGTCATGCGGTTCAGGCGACGGGCCGAGGCGTCCATCTTGCCCGCTTCATGGACCATGAGCGCGATCCGGCCCTTCGCCGTGGCGAGGCTGTCGAGATCGGTGGCGAGGAAACTCATGTCTGCGGGGGTGGTCACGTCGCATTCTCCCATGTCCGGACTGTCGCAGGGCAAGCTAGCGCCGCGCCGCCGGTTTGGCCAGTTACCAGTTTCCCCTGCCCGGCAGATCCGATAACCTCCCACGGCAAGGCGCAAAAGGCGTGAAGACCCGGGGGTACGGAACTTGGCTCGATTCGACAGATACATGCTGTCGCAACTGCTCGTCCTCTTCGGCTTTTTCGCGCTCATCCTGATCTCGATCTACTGGATCAACTCGGCGGTGCGGCTGTTCGACAGGCTGATCGCGGATGGACAGACGGCGCTTGTGTTCCTCGAGCTTTCGGCCCTGACGCTGCCCAAGGTGGTGATCCGCGTGCTGCCCTTCGCCAGTTTCGCGGCGGCAATCTATGTCACCAACCGGCTGAGCAACGACAGCGAGCTGGTGGTGGTTCAGGCCACCGGCTATTCGCCCTTCCGGCTGGCTCGCCCGGTGCTGAGCTTCGGGGTGATCGTCTTCCTGATGGGTTCTGTGCTGACGCAGTTCCTCGTCCCGGTGAGCGAGCGCCAGATGGCCGAGCGCGAGGACGCGATCGCGCGCAACGTCTCCTCCCAGCTGCTGACCGAGGGGACATTTCTGCATCCCACCGACGGAATCACCTTCTTCATCCGCGAGATCAGCCCCGACGGCACGCTGCGCGATGTCTTCCTGTCGGACCGGCGCGATCCGGCGGCACCGCAGACCTTCACCGCCGCGCAGGCCTACCTGCTGAACACTGCGGAAAGCGGAGAGGACCCGCGGCCGCAACTCGTCATGGTGAACGGGCTGAGCCAGATGGTGCAGCAGCCCGGCTCGCGGCTCTTCACCACGCATTTCGCGGATTTCACCTATGACATCAGCGGCCTGCTGCAGCGGGACGAGAAGGGGCTGACGAACTTCCGCTACATGTCCACGCTGACGATCCTCTCCGATCCGGCAGAGGCCGCGCGCCTTGCGGGCACCTCGGTCGGGCGCGTGCTGGAAGAGGCCCACGGGCGGTTCTCGGACGCGCTGCTGTGCCTTGCCACGGCGATGATCGGCTTTGCGGCGATGATGCAGGGCAGCTTCAGCCGGTTCGGCATGTGGCGCCAGATCGGGCTGGCGATGGTGCTGCTGGTAGTGGTCAAGGGGCTGGAGGGCATGGTGACCGGCCCGCTGCGCGACAACCCGACGCTCTGGGGGCTGATGTATGTCCCCACGCTGGCCGGGCTGATGATCAGCACGGCGCTGCTGTGGTTCGCCACCCGCACCCGGCACCCGCGGCGCCGCAGACAGGCGGAGGCAGGCGCATGACCCTCGACCTCTATTTCGCGCGGCGGTTCCTGCGCTCCGTCCTCGGCGTGGGCGGGGCCTTCTTCCTGCTGCTGGCGCTGATCGACCTTGTCGAACTGCTGCGCAAGCTGACCGACACCGACACCTCGCTGGCTCAGGTGGCCGGGCTGATCGTGCTGAATGCGCCCAAGGGGCTGAACCAGATCCTGCCGCTGATCATGATCCTTGCGACGGTCGCGCTCTTCATCGGCATGGCGCGGTCGTCGGAGCTGGTGGTGGCGCGGGCCGCGGGCCGCTCGGCGCTGCGCAGCCTGATGCCCACGATGGTGGTGGCCGCGCTGATCGGCGTGCTGGCGACGGTGCTGCTGAACCCGATCGTGGCCGCGACCTCGAAACGCTACAACACGCTCTACGAATATTACCGCACCGGCTCGGTCGAGAGTTTCTCCTTCTCCTCCGAGGGGCTGTGGCTGCGCCAGAGCGGCCATGGGGAGGAGGGCCAGACCGTGATCCGCGCCGCCCGCGCCAATCCGGAAGGCACCCAGCTTTACGATGTGACCATGCTGACCTACGCGCCCGGCGCCGGGCCCGTGCGCCGGATCGAAGCCGACACGGCCGAACTGGGCAACGGGGGCTGGCTGCTGCGCGGGGCCAAGATCTGGCCGCTGGAAGGCGTGGTGAACCCCGAGGCCAACGCCGAGGTGCTGCCGCAGGTGCAGATCGCCTCGACCCTGACCGAGGATTCCATCCGCGACAGCTTTGCACAGCCCGACGTGATCTCGGTCTGGGAACTGCCCGCCTATATCCGCGACCTCGAGGCGGCGGGCTTCTCGGGCCGGCGGCACGAAGTCTGGCTGCAGCGCGAACTGGCCCGGCCGCTCTTCCTCGTGGCGGTCGTGCTGGCCTCTGCCGCCTTCACCATGCGCCACGCGCGCAGCGGCCGGACCGGCATCTCGGTGCTTTCGGCGGTGATGCTGGGCTTTGCGCTCTACTACATCCGGAACTTCGCGCAGATCCTCGGGGAAAGCGGACAGATCCCCGTCATGCTCGCCGCATGGGCCCCGCCGGTGGCCTCATTCCTGCTGGCACTCGGTCTGCTGCTGTATAAAGAGGACGGGTGATGACGCTGCCTGCCCCGACTCGCCCCGCCCTTCCGCTGCCCCGGTTCTTCCCGCGGGCGCCCCGCCCTGCCAAGCGGTGGCTGGCGCTGCTGCTGGCCGCGCTGCTGCCGCCCGTGACGGCGTTTCCGCCGTTGCCCGTGCTGGCGCAGACCACCGCTGTTGCAGGCGAGGAGGAGAGCGCCGCCCTGCTGATGGCCGACCGGGTCTTCCTGCGCGACCGGGACACCCTCGTGGCCGAGGGCCATGTCGAGGCCGTTTATGGCGACATGCAGCTGAGCGCGGCCAAGGTCACCTATGAACGCACCACCGGCAAACTCTCCATCGAGGGGCCGCTCTACCTGATCCGCGGCACGGATCAGGAGGCCGTGGTGCTGGCCGATGCGGCCGAACTGGACCGCGATTTCCGCAACGGGCTGCTCTCCGGTGCCCACGTGGTGCTGAACCAGCAGGTGCAGCTGGCGGCGCAGCAGATGAACCGTGTGAACGGGCGCTACAACCAGCTCTACAAGGCCACGGTCACCTCCTGTCATGTCTGCGACAACGGCAAGCCGCCGCTGTGGCAGATCCGCGCCCGCCGCGTGGTGCATGACGAGGCCGATCAGGCGCTCTACTTCGATCAGGCGCAGTTTCAGGTCATGGGCGTGCCGATCCTCTACCTGCCCCGCCTGCGCCTGCCCGATCCCACGCAGACCCGCGCCTCGGGCTTCCTGATCCCCTCGCTCCGCCGGAACTCGGAACTGGGGACCGGGGTGAAGGTGCCGTACTTCCTGACGCTGGGGGAGTATCGCGACATGACGATCACCCCCTATATCGCGCAGAACTCCGACACGCTGGAACTGACCTACCGGCAGAACTTCACCAACGGGGCGATCAGCTTCGAAGGGGCGGTGACGAAGGATGAGCTCCAGCCGGGCGAAACCCGCGCCTACCTGTTCGGGACCGGCCGGTTCAACCTGCCGCATGACTACAAGCTGAGCTTCGCGATCCAGTCGGTGACCGATGACGCCTACCTGACGGATTACGACTATTCAGACGCCGACCGCCTTGCCAGCAACCTGACCGTGGCCCGCACCCAGCGGGACGAGAACATCCGCGCCGCGCTGACCTACTACCACACGCTGCGCGAGAACGAGATCAACAGCCAGATCCCCTCGATCATCGGGGATGTCAGCTACGAGCGGCGCTACTTCCCGCGCTACGCCGGTGGCGAGCTGCGCATGACGCTGGGGGCGCATAGCCACTACCGCTATTCCGACATCGACACTGACGGCAGCGATTACGATACCTATGCCGAGGGCCGCGATGTCACCCGCTACGAGCTGGAGGCGAACTGGCGCCGCGCCTGGATCCTGCCCGTGGGCATCCACGCAGAGATTCAGACCGGCGCGGCGTTCGATCATTTCGAGACCCGCCAAGACGTGAGCCTGCCCTCCTCCGACACCGGCGTGACGCCCTATGTGGCGGGCACCCTGCGGATGCCGCTGGTACGGCGCGGGTCGCGTGGCGTCATCGACGTGATCGAGCCGGTACTGCAATACGCCTGGAGCGGCGGGCACCAGCTGGACGTGGCCAACGATGAATCCGTCATCGTGGAATTCGACGAGGGCAACCTGCTGTCGCTGTCGCGCTTTGCCGCCGCCGACCGGCGGGAACACGGCCGCCGCCTGACCCTTGGCACCACCTGGACGCGCTACGACCCCAGCGGCTGGAACTCGACCCTCGCGCTCGGCAAGATCCTGCGCGAGACCTCGGAGACGGATTACTCCGAAAGCTCCGGCCTCACCGGCACCTCCTCGGACCTGCTGCTGGCCTACCAGGTCGCCATGGATAACGGGCTGACCGTCACCGCGCGCGGGCTCTTCTGGGATGCCTTCAACGTCCACAAGGCCGAGGCCCGCGCGGCCTGGAGCTCTGACGCCGTGGGCCTTGCCGCCAGCTACGTCTGGATCGAACGCGACTTCGCCGAGAGCCGTTTCGACGACATTTCCGAATGGACCGTGGACGCCAGCTACCGCTTTGCGCCGAACTGGACCGGGCAGGCCCTGTGGCGCTACGACATCGTTCAGGACCGCACCGCGCGGGCCGGTGTCGGCGTGAGTTACCAGAATGAATGCGTCGACATGCGGTTTTCGGTCTCGCGCCGCTTCACCTCTTCCTCTACTGTCACGCCATCGACGGACTTTGCCTTCACCATCGGTCTGCGCGGCTTCCAGGCCCAGGCGGATGGGGTAAGCTATGACCGGACGTGCAAATAAAGAAACGACAATGATGAGACAGAGCATGACCCGCCTTCCCCGCATCGCCGTTCTCGTTTCGGCCAGTTTCCTGGCGGTGGCCCCCCTGCAGACGCAGGCGCAGGGGCTGTTCGCGCCGGTGATCACGGTGAACGAGAAGGCCATCACGGGCTATGAGCTGGAACAACGGATGGCGCTGATGCAGGCCCTCGGCGCGCCCGGCAACCTTGAGAAGGACGCCCGCGACGCGCTGATCGAGGACCGGCTGAAAGTGGAGGCCGCGCAGCGCCTCGGCTTCACCATCAGCGAGGAACAGATCCAGGCCGCGATGGAAGAATTCGCCGGCCGCGCCAACCTGACGATGGACCAGTTCTACAAGGTGCTGTCGGACGAGGGCGTCTCGCGCGAGACCTACCGCGACTTCATCGTCGCAGGCGCCACCTGGCGTGAGCTGATCCGCGCCCGCTTCGCCTCGCGCGTGGACGTGCAGGAATCCGAGGTGTCGCGCGCACAGGCGGGCCTCAAGGGCGGCACCACTGCGGGCGCGCAGATCCTCATGTCCGAGATCATCATCCCCGTGCCCCCGGGGCGCGAGGCCGAGGCACAGGACCTCGCCAGCGAGATCTCGCAGATCACCAGCTACGAAGACTTCGCCGCCGCCGCGCGCCGCTTCTCGGCCTCGCCGACGCGGGATCAAGGCGGGCGCATCAACTGGATGCCGCTGACCAACCTGCCGCCCCAGCTGCGCGCCACCTTCATGGAGATGGAGCCCGGCGATGTGAGCGAGCCGGTGCCGCTGCCCAATGCCATCGCGATCTTCCAGCTGCGCGGCCTGCAGGAAGGCGCGGTCACCGCGGTCGATTACTCAGAGATCGACTACATGACCTATTACATCGACGGCGGTCAGAGCGTCGAAGCCCTGACCCGCGCCGCCGAGATCAAGGCCGACATCGACCGCTGCGACGATCTCTATGCGGTCAATAAGGGCCAGCCCGCGGAACTGCTGGAACGCCACAAGGAGGCCCCCGGCGCGATCCCTTCGGACATCGCGCTCGAACTGGCCAAGATGGACAATGGCGAGATCTCGACCGCGCTGACGCGCAATGGCGGGCAGACCATGGTCTTCCTCATGCTCTGCGGCCGGACGGCCAAGCAGTTCGCCGATGTGCCGCGCGACACGATCCGGCTGAACCTGCAGAACGAACGCCTCGGCGCCTATGCCGACGGCTACCTCGCGCAGCTGCGTGCCGAGGCACGCATCGTCGAGAAGTGAGCGCCCGCGATGCCCGCGATTGACGATCTCCCGCCCCTGCGGGAGGTCATTGCCACCCATGGTCTCTCTGCCCGCAAATCGCTGGGCCAGAACTTCCTGCTGGATCTGAACCTGACCGCGCGGATCGCCCGTGTGGCCGGTGATCTGACCGGCTGCGACGTGCTGGAAATCGGCCCCGGCCCCGGAGGCCTGACCCGTGGCCTGCTCTCCGAGGGCGCGCGCCGGGTGCTGGCGATCGAGAAGGACCGCCGCTGCCAGCCCGCCCTCGCCGAGATCGCAGAACGCTATCCCGGCCGGCTGGAGGTGATCGAAGGCGACGCGCTGGAGATCGACCCACTTTCACATCTGACGCCGCCGATCCGCATCGCCGCGAACCTGCCCTACAACGTGGGGACCGAGCTGCTCGTCCGCTGGCTGACGCCGCCGGAATGGCCGCCGTTCTGGGAAAGCCTGACGCTGATGTTCCAGCGCGAGGTCGCGGAACGGATCGTGGCCACCCCCGGCTCCAAGGCCTATGGCCGGCTGGCGCTGCTGGCCTCGTGGCGGGCCGAGGCGCGGATCGCGCTGAACCTGCCGCCCGAGGCCTTCACCCCCCCGCCCAAGGTCTCCTCGGCCGTGGTCCATCTGACCGCCCTGCCCGAGCCGCGCTACCCGGCCGATCCGAAGGTGCTGGAACGCACTGTGGCGATGGCTTTCAACCAGCGGCGCAAGATGCTGCGCGCGGCGCTCAAGGGGCTGGCGCCCGATATCGAGGACCGGCTGATCGCCGCGGGCATCAAGCCCACCGACCGGGCCGAAACCATCGGGCTGGAACAGTTTTGTGCCCTCGCCCGGAACGTCGCCGCCAAGTAAGCGCCCTCAACACGCCCGTCACCCGTTGCGGCCCCGTCAGGGCCGCGCGTGTGCCAAGCGGCGTGCGGCCGTCAGGCCTCCAGTTCGGCGTCCCAATAGAGGAAGTCGATCCAGCTTTCATGCAGGTGATGGGGCGGGAATTTCCGGCCCACGTTGCGCAGGTCCTCGGCGCTTGGCGCGCGGGGGGCCGAGCGCAGGTGCATCCCCGCCCGGCGCAGGCTCTTGGAGCCCTTGTGCAGGTTGCAGGGCGAACAGGCCGCCACGACGTTTTCCCACGAGGTGATCCCGCCCGCCGCGCGCGGCACCACGTGGTCGAAGGTCAGATCGCCCTTGGCCCCGCAGTACTGGCACGAGAATTCGTCCCGTAAGAAAAGATTAAAGCGCGTGAAGGCCACGCGCTTTCTGGGTTTTACGTAATCTTTGAGAACGACGACCGAGGGGATCCGTATCTCGGTACTCGGGCTTCGGACCCAGTGGTCGTATTCGGCCACGATGTCCACCCGGTTCAGCCAGGCCGCCTTGATTGCCTCCTGCCACGGCCACAGCGACAGGGGATAATAGGAGAGCGGCCGGTAATCCGCGTTCAGCACCAGCGCCGGATGCTTCTTCAGCGCTGCCGGTTCCCTGACAAATTCCGTTCTGAAATCACCGTCCATGGTCGACTCTCTTCCCGCCCGTGCGACCCGCGAAAGGGGCCGTTCCGTCAAAGGGGCGGGACGCGCCGCCCCAGTTGATTCGACTATATATCGGGGAGGCATTCTGGCAAGACCCACGATATACAGATGCAGGCAAAGAGCTACCGCAGGTCGGTGACAGGCTCATGACAGTGGCACCGGGGTTATCCACAGGGCATTTTCACCGGATATGACCTCGGAGGACGCCCGCGCAGATCGGCCATCCTCCGCCCCCTGCACGTGACGCGCGCGTATGCCGGACTATCTGCCCCCTTAAGGTGGCCTTAGGTGGTAGAGTTTCCCGGGGTACGGGAGGGGAGGTGATCATGACCGATACGCGTGGAAGGACGGCCTTGCCGCCCGGCACCCCGCCTCCGGGTGCCCCGCCGCTGACGGCCCTGCTGGAAGCGGCGCTCTACGTCGATGACCTCGACGCGGCAGAAGCCTTCTATGGCGGCGTGCTGGGGCTGGAGCGGATCGTGCGGGTGGCCGATCGGCATGTCTTCTACCGGCTGGGCGCGATCACCCTGCTGCTCTTCAATCCCGACCGGACCGAGGAAGGCCCCGGCTCCGCCACGTTGCCGGTGCCCGCTCATGGCGCCCGCGGCCCCGGCCACCTCTGCTTCGCGGTCAGCGCGGTCGAGATCGCGCTCTGGCATGACCGGCTGCACGGGGCGGGCGTGGCGATCGAGGCGGATTTCGCCTGGCCCAACGGGGCGCGGTCGATCTACTTCCGCGATCCCGCGGGCAATTCGCTGGAGATGGCGGAACCGCGGCTCTGGTCCGACATCTGACGCCGCGTGCGGGGCGCCGTGGGAGATTGAGTATTTTTGGAAAGATGAAGCCGGAGGACCCGTGTAGGGCCGCTCCGGCGCGCAGGGTCAGAAGCCCAGCTTGTCGCGCATGAAGGCAAGCGCGACGGAGAGGCCGTCGGGCGCGATGCCATGGGCGGTGCCCTTCATGACGTGGGCATAGACTTCCTTGAAGCCCGCGCCCTGCAGCGCCTCGGCGGCGGCGGGCAGCGATTGCGGCGGCACCACGTCGTCCTGATCGCCATGCACCAGCAGGACCGGCGGGCGCGAGACGACCTCGTCGGCCAGCAGTTCCGGCTCCAGCAGGCGGCCCGAGAAGGCGACGATCCCCGCCACCGGGTCCTCGCGCCGGGGCGCGACCTGCAGCGACATCATCGTGCCCTGCGAGAAGCCGAAGAGCACCACCTGCTCGGGCAGCAGGTCCTCGTCCACCATGAAGGCGTCGAGGAAGGCGTTCAGATCCTCGGAAGCGCGGGCGAGGCCCTGCGCCGCTTCCTCCTCGGAGGAGCCGTCGAGCCAGGGGATCGGGAACCACTGGTAGCCGAAGGGCGCGCCGGGCACGCTTTCCGGCGCATCGGGGGCCACGAAGAGCGTGTCGGGCAGATGTTCGCCCAGAACGTCCGCCAGCCCCAGCAGGTCGGCGCCGTTGGCCCCGTATCCGTGCAGGAACACCACCGCGGAGCGCGTGTCACCCGATTGCGGCTCTTTGCGGCCCGCCTGCAAAACCCGTGTCATCTCAGAGAGTCCCTTCCCTGTTCTTCACCACCCGGTAGTAAGCCCAGAGGATCCGGGCCGCCACCGCGCGCCAGGGGGCCCAGGGCTCCGCCATCGCGCGCAGCGCCGCCTCCCCGGGGCGCCCGTCCAAGCCGTAAAGGACGCGGGCCGCTTCCTGCAAGGCCAGATCGCCCGCCGCCAGCACATCGGCCCGGCCGAGGGCGAACATGGCATAGATCTCCGCCGTCCAGAGCCCGATCCCCTTCTGGGCGACGAGGATGCGCAGTACCTCCGCATCAGGGGCCTGCCGCAGGGCCGCGTAGTCCAGATCGGCCTCCGCAAGGGCGAGGGCGTAGCGGATCTTGGGGCGCGAGAAGCCCTGCGCGCGCAGCCCCTCCTCTCCCGCCGCCAGCACCTGCGCGGGATCGGTCAGCCCCGCGGCCTCGACCCGCGCCCAGATGGCGGCGGCAGAGGCGGTGGAGACCTGCTGCCCGACGATGGCCTGCAAGAGCGCGGCAAAGCCATCCACACGGCGGCGCAGCGGCAGCGGGCCGGTCTCGGCACAGGCCTGCGCGAGACGCGGATCGCGCGCGCAGAGCCAAGCCGCGCCTTCGGCCACGTCGGCGTCGGTCTCGATCAGGCGTCCGGTCGGGGGCAGGCTCATGGGGCCTCGCGGCGGGTGCTGGGGAAACGGGAAGGCAGAGACGAAACGGGCCCGGACAGACTGGCTGCCGGGCCCTCTTCGATCCTGTGCGGGGCCTTACTCGGCCGCCTGCGTGTCGCCGTTGCCGAGGGGCAGTTCGCCCGTGGCGTCGGCATCGGTCTTCTTCTTGCGGGTATAGGTCCGCTTCTTGGGCTTCGGCGCGTCCTCGGCAGAGGCCTCGCCTTCAGCGCCTTCGGCCGCCTTGGTCTTGGACCGCGGCGCGCTGCGGCGCGGCTTGGGTGCGGAGGCCCGATCCTCGGGCGTCTCGACGAGGCCGCTTTCCTCGTCCGCGCCGCTTTCGATCACGTCATCGGAGGTCTGCGCGGGCTCTGCCTGCGCGGCCGGCTGGGGTGCGGGCTCGGAGGGTTGCTCCGTCGCGTTGGCGGGCTCGCTCGACTCGCGTTCCTGGCGCTGTGCGCGCTCGCGGTCGCGGTCCGACTGCCGCTGGCGGTTTTCGTTTTCCTGCTGCTCGCGGCGCTGGTCCTGCTCACGCTGGGCCTCGCCCAGCATGCGGAGGTAGTGCTCGGCATGCTGCTGGAAGTTCTCGGCCGCCACGCGATCGTTGGCCAGCTGCGCATCGCGGGCAAGCTGGTTGTATTTCTCGATGATCTGCTGCGGCGTGCCGCGCACTTTGCCCTCGGGACCCGAGGAATCAAAAACGCGGTTAACGATATTGCCGACAGAGCGATTGCGGTTCGACTTCGACCGCGAACGGGATTTAGACGATCTCATGTATCCGGTTGTCCAGCCTTAAGTGTCTGGCTGCCGTTTGACCCCCGCGTGCGCCTCATTGCGCGTGTCTTCGGGAGTTTCGGCATTTTATGGGCTTGTCGGTCCGGCGGGCTGCTGCGGCAGCGCCCTGGCCGTGACCTGTAATAGGAATAAGCACGCTGCCCCCGCCCTGACAAGGGCTAATGCGGGAAAAACGGACGGATTTAGCTAAATTCCGCATGAGTTCCGCATGAAATCAGCGGGTTTCCCCGCCCGGGACCGGCCTCAGCCCCGAAAAAGCAGCCGCTGCGCTGCGGCAATCTGCCTCGCCGCGGTGCTGCGCGGAAAATGGACGGAAGGGCGCGGATTAAAGCGGGATTAACGCCTGCACCCTCAGGCGGACGCCCGCCCTGTCACCACCCGGTCGCGGCCATCCATATCCGGCAGCACGGCCACATCCATCAGCCCCGCATCGGTGAAAAGCGCCGCCACATCGGGGCCCTGCCGCCAGCCGATTTCCACCATCAGCCGCCCGCCGGGCGTGAGGTGAGACAGCGCACCCGCCGCGATGATCCGGTAGGGTGCCAGCCCGTCGCCGCCCGGGGTCAGCGCGCCGGTGGGGTCGAACTTGGCCACTTCGGGCGACAGCTCCGCCATCTCGGCCTCGGTGATATAGGGCGGGTTGGAGGCGATCAGGTCAAAGCGCCCCGCGACGCCCTGCCACCAGTCGGCCTCGACAAAGTCCAGCCGCCCGGCCAAGCCGAGGCTGGCCGCATTCTCCCGCGCCACGGCAAGGGCCGCGGCGGAGACATCGGTGGCAAGCCCGGTCGCATCGGGCCATTCCGCCAGCAGGGTCGCCGCGATGATGCCCGAGCCGGTGCCAAGGTCGAGCAGCCGCGTCGCCGCCCCGCCCTCCAGCGCCGCGGCGATCAGGCTTTCCGTCTCGGGCCGCGGGTCCAGCACATCGGGCGTGACCCGGAAGGACCGGCCCCAGAAGAGCCTATGGCCAAGGATGCGCGACACGGGTTCGCGGGCGATACGCCTCTCGATATGGGCCATGAAGGTGCCGGTGACGGCCTCGCTGGCCGCCTGCCCCAGCTCCAGCGACAGCCGGTCGGGCCGCAGCCCCGCCGCCCCCGCCAGCAGCAGCCGCGCATCGCGCGGTGCGCCGGCAATCCCGGCCTCGGTCAGGTGCTGCGTGCCCCGGCGCAGCAGCGCGTCGAGCCGCTCGCTCACCCTTCCATCTCCGCCAGCAGGGCGGCCTGATCCTCGGCAATCAGCGCGTCGATGATCTCGTCCAGATCGCCCTGCATCACCTGATCCAGCTTGTAGAGCGTCAGGTTGATGCGGTGATCGGTCATGCGGCCCTGCGGGAAGTTGTAGGTGCGGATACGCTCCGACCGGTCGCCCGAGCCGACCTGGCTCTTGCGGGCGGCGGCGCGGTCGGCGTCGGCCTTCTGGCGCTGCATGTCGTAGAGCCGGGTCCGCAGCACCTGCATGGCGATGGCGCGGTTCTGGTGCTGGGACTTCTCCGACGAGGTCACCACGATCCCGGTGGGAATATGGGTGATCCGCACCGCCGAGTCGGTGGTGTTGACGTGCTGGCCGCCCGCGCCTGAGGCCCGCATCGTGTCGATGCGCAGGTCGTTCTGGTCGATGACGAGGTCGACCTCCTCGGCCTCGGGCAGGACGGCGACGGTGGCGGCGGAGGTGTGGATGCGCCCGCCCGATTCCGTGGCCGGCACGCGCTGCACCCGGTGGACGCCGGATTCGAACTTCAGCCGGGCAAAGACGCCCTCGCCCTGCACGTTGGCGATGACCTCCTTTATGCCGCCCAGTTCGGTCTGGCTTTCCTCGACGATCTGGAAGCGCCAGCCGCGCCGCTCGGCGTAGCGTTGGTACATGCGCAGCAGGTCGCCCGCGAAAAGCGCCGCCTCGTCGCCCCCGGTGCCGGGGCGGATCTCGATCATCGCGGGGCGGGCGTCGGCGGCATCCTTGGGCAGCAGCGCCAGTTGCAGGGCGGTCTCCACCTCCGGCAGGCGGGCGCGCAGCCGGGGCAGTTCCTCCTCGGCGAGCGCCTTCATCTCGGGGTCGGAGAGCATCTCCTGCGCCTCTTCCAACTCGGCCCGCAGGGCGCTGTATTCGGCGATCTGGGCCACCACTGGGCGCAGCTCCGCATACTCGCGGCCAAGGGCTGCGATGTCGCCTCCGCCCTCGGCGAGGCGCGCCTCGAGATACTCGGAACGCTGGGTGATCTGGCGGAGCTTGTCGTCGGAAACCATGGGACTGCTTCCCCTATCGGTTCGTTTTGGTCAAGGGCCCGCAACGTGGTAGGATGAGCGTGGCAGAGGAGGAGGACCGATGCCCGTATGTTCCCAGAGATTCAGGGCCGCGCCGCCCGTATCACGCCCCGCGCCACGGGCCGCGCCGCCCGTGATCGCCCGCGTCGGGGCGCTGTGGCGGTCTTTGACGGCCGGGGCGGTGTGGCGGATGTTGCGCATCGACGCGCTGCGCCAAATGCAGCGCCCAAAGCCGCTGTCCCCGTCGACTGTCCCGCCCGGCCGTGAGGCCGGGCCGCGCCCGACCCTCCCCCAAGGGAGGGCGCCTTGCGCCCCCCCGAGGCTCGGGCGCGGCCCTTTGGGCTGGTCGGTGGGGCTGGACGGGCTGGCGGCTCATACGGAATTTTTGGACCCGGAGGCACGCTGCAGACGTCCAGCTAGGTCCGTGGCACCCCTCGCCCTCCTCAGCCTCACGCTTGCAAGCCTCGCGCCGCTCCCCGCGCAGGCCGACATCAAGCGTGGCACCAAGGTGATCGAGTGCTATTGCACCGGCACGCAGGGCGAGCGGCACGAGTTGGGCGACATCATCTGCCTGCACGTCGACAGCAGAGACTTCACCGCGCAATGCCAGATGTCGCTGAACGTGCCCATGTGGCGGGAGCTGAACGAGGGCTGCGCCAATGCGCTCTACACCCCGCGCCCCGCGACACCGGACTTCACACCCATTCCGCGCAGGGGCTAGCCCCTCAACGAGCGGCGGTCTGGACGATCTGGTACTGGTCCCCGCCGCGCCGGATCACGCAGGTGCCCGAGGTCCGCGTCGGCAGCACCCGGGTGATGGCAGGCGTCACCTGCGCGGCCACCTGCTCGGAGCAGACCGGCAGGCTCACCCGTTCATAGCCGCGATCCGCCATGCACTGACGCTCCACCGTGGCGCGCAGCCCCTCGTTGGCATCATAGGTGTAGACCCGGGGCGGCAGCCGCCGATAGCCGCCGGGACGGCAGGCCCCGGCCGCATTGCAGACCGGCGGCAGGGCGATCACGTCGCCATAATCGTAATCCCGCTCGATCCGCACCGGCGCCTGCTTGTAGGCCGCCGTCTCGCAGGCCAGCTCATCGGCCTTGGCGCGGCTGACCTCTGCCCCGTCGCGATAATAAAGCGAATAGCTGCCACAGGCCCCCAAGGCCAACAGCAGGGCCAGCCCCACGGTGCTCCGGATCGGTTTCATGGCAGATATCTCCCGTTATCTTTCCTCATCTTAGCCCCGCGTCCGGGCCGGAGACAATTGAATTGACCGGCCCCAACCCTTCTGTCATGCACGGAGGTCATGAGACGGGTGCCTTGCGCGCCCTGACACGCCCCGAGGATCCAAGGCGAGCTTCATGAAGGTCATCATCTGCGGCGCGGGCCAGGTCGGCTGGCAGATCGCCCGCCACCTGTCCGGCGAAAGAAACGACGTGACAGTGGTGGACAACAATCCCGAACTTGTGCGGCGCGCGACGGAAACGCTCGACGTGCAGGGCATTGCGGGCTTTGCCTCCTACCCCGACGTGCTGAGCCAGGCCGGCGCCCGGGACGCGGACATGATCATCGCCGCGACCTATTCGGACGAGGTCAACATGGTCACCTGCCAGGTGGCCCACTCCGTCTTCTCGATCCCGCGCAAGATCGCCCGGCTGCGGTCGAAATCCTACCTCGATGCGATTTATTCCGATCTCTACCGGCGCGATCACATGCCCATCGACGTGGTGATCAGCCCCGAACGCGAAGTGGCCGAGGCCGCTCTGCAACGCCTTTCCGCCCCCGCCGCCTTCGACATCGAGACCTTCCTCGACGGTCAGGCGCAGCTCCTCGGCATCTCGATCGAGGCCGACTGCCCGGTGGTGAACACGCCGCTGCGCCAGTTGACCGATCTCTTCTCGACCCTGCGCGCCGTGGTCGTGGGCATCCGCCGCGACGGCCGTCTCTTCGCGCCCGAGCCCGGCGACCAGCTGTTCCCGCACGACGATTGCTATGTCTTCGTGGTCAACGAGGACGTGCACCGCACGCTGGAAATCTTCGGCAAGACCACCAAGACGCAGGAACGCCTCGTCATCGTGGGCGGCGGCAACGTCGGCCTCGCCGTGGCCCGCACGCTGGAGGAGAAGGCGCAGCGCGTCCGCTCAAAGGTGATCGAGAAGAACCGCAAGACCGCCGAAAAGGCCGCCGACGCTCTGGAGCGCACGATCGTGCTGAACGGCGACGGGCTCGACTCGGCGCTGCTGGCCGAGGCCGGGATCAACCGCGCCGATGCGATCCTTTGCGTCACCGACGACGACAAGACCAACATGCTGGCCGCGGTGCGCGCCAAGGCGCAGGGCTGCCCGATGGCCATTGCCCTCGTGAACGACCCGACGCTGGTGCCCCTGATGGGCCCGCTGGGGATCGACGCCTACATCAACCCGCGCGCCACCACCGTCAGCTCGATCCTGCGCCACGTGCGTCATGGCCGGGTGCGCGGCGTCTATTCCATCGGCGACGCCGAGGCCGAGGTGATCGAGGCCGAGGTGCTCTCCACCAGCCCCATCGCCGGGCAGATCATCCGCGACATCGACTTCCCCGAAGGCGTGCTCGTCGGCGGGATCCTGAAGAACGGCGTGGTGAAGAAACCGGCCGGCAACACCCGCGTGGACGAGGGCGACGTGATCGTGATCTTCTCGCTCACCTCGGACGTGCCGGAGGTCGAGCGCCTGCTGCAGGTCTCGATCGACTACTTCTAGACCCATGCTGGCGCAGCTCGAGAAACAGCCGATCCTGATCCTGCTGACCGGGATCACCTGCACCTCGATGCTGGTGCCGGCGCTGGTGGCGCTGATCCAGCAGGATCACCTCGTCGCGCGCTCCTTCCTCTACACGGCGCTTCTGGGCAACTTCATCTGCGTGATGATCGGCATTGCCCGCTCCACCACGCCGCGCCCGCGCCGCAAGGCGGACCTGCAGGCGCTGCTGGGGCTGCTGCTGGCCTTCCTGCTGCTGCCCATCGTGCTGGCCGTGCCCTTCCACGAGGGGCTGCGCACCACGACCTTCACCAACGCCTACTTCGAGATGGTGTCGAGCTTCACCACCACCGGGGCCACGCTCTTCCGCGAGCCGGGCCGCCTGCCCGAGGCGCTGCACCTGTGGCGGGCACAGGTCGGCTGGATGGGCGGGCTGCTGATCTGGCTTGCCGCCGCCGCGATCATGGCGCCGCTCTCGCTCGGCGGGTTCGAGGTGACCTCTGCCGCGCCGCTCGACGAGATCCAGACCCGGCTCGACCGGTTCGACCGCCCGCCCCCGACCCGCCGCCTGCTGCGCCTCGCCGGGCAGCTGGCCCCGGTCTATGTCGGGCTGACGGCGCTGCTGTGCCTGTTGCTGCTGATCAGCGGCGAGCGGCCGATGATCGCCGTCACCCATGCCATGTCCACGCTTTCGACAAGCGGAATTTCGCTGGTGGGCGGGCTCAAGAACGGGTCCTCCGGCTTCTGGGGCGAGGTGCTGATCTTCCTCTTCCTGATCTTCGCCCTCTCGCGCTCCACCTTCGCCAATGACACCGCCGTGCAGCGGCAGGCGATTCACCGCGATCCGGAACTGCGCCTCGCGGCGGTGATCATCGTCGGCGTGCCCCTGCTGCTCTTCCTGCGGCACTGGATCGGCGCCTTCGACGTGAAGGCCGGCGAGGAACTGGGCAATGCGCTCGGCGCGCTCTGGGGCAGCGTCTTTACTGTGATCTCCTTCCTCAGCACCACCGGCTTCGAAAGCGCCAGCTGGGAGACCGCCCAGAACTGGTCCGGGCTGAACACGCCCGGAGAGATCCTCATGGGCCTTGCGATCATGGGCGGCGGCGTCGCCACCACCGCCGGCGGGGTCAAGCTGATGCGGGTCTTTGCCCTTTATCTCAACGGCCTGCGCGAGATGGAGCGCCTCGTCCACCCGTCGTCGATCAGCGGCATGGGCACGCTGAACCGCCGCATGAGCCGCGATGGCGCCTTCCATGCCTGGCTCTTCTTCATGCTCTTCGCGATCACCATCGCGGTCGGCACCGCGGTACTGGCCCTGCTCGGCTCCTCCTTCGAGGCCGCGATGGTGCTGGCCATCGCCGCGCTGACCAACACCGGTCCGCTGATCAACATGGCCGCCGATGTGCCCGTGCCGCTGATCGAACTGGGCGATCCGGCCAAGCTGGTGCTCTGCCTGATCATGATCATGGGACGACTCGAACTGCTGGCAATTATCGCACTTGCGAACGCCGACCTCTGGCGCGACTGACGCAAAGAAGTTACATGCTCGCTACGGTCCTGATTTGGGCTGGAAACTCCCAATCCGGCACCGCATAATCAGCCGGAAGGAACACGGGGCGAGCCGATCGCGGCCGAAGAAAGAAAAAAGGTATAGAAATGGCTTCCGACCGCCAGAATTTGCAAGACGCATTCCTCAATCATGTGCGTAAAACGAAGGTCCCAGTTACGATCTTCCTCATCAACGGTGTGAAGCTGCAGGGCGTGATCACCTGGTTCGACAACTTCTGCGTGCTGCTGCGCCGCGACGGTCAGTCGCAGCTCGTCTACAAGCACGCGATCTCGACCATCATGCCGGCCCAGCCGATCAGCCTCTACGAAGGCGAAGACAACTCTTGATCCCACACGACAAGGCGCCGACGCGCGCCTGGGTTCTGCATCCCGACATCGCGCGCTCCGAGCTGCGCCACGCCCCCGAATATGCCCTGGCAGAAGCGGTCTCTCTGGCCCATGCCCTGCCGGGGCTCGAGGTCGTGGGCCAGAACATGGTGCGCCTGGCAAAACCCGTCCCCGCGACGCTCTTCGGCTCCGGCAAGGTCGCCGAACTGAAGGAGCTGCTGAAGGCCCACGAGGTCGAGCTGGTCCTGATCGACGGCCCGGTGACCCCGGTCCAGCAGCGCAACCTCGAAAAGCAATGGGGCGTGAAGCTTCTCGACCGGACCGGGCTGATCCTCGAGATCTTCTCGGACCGCGCGCGCACCCGTGAGGGCGTGCTGCAGGTCGAACTGGCAGCCCTCGCCTATCAGCGCACCCGGCTGGTGCGGGCCTGGACCCACCTTGAACGGCAGCGCGGCGGGCTCGGCTTCGTCGGCGGCCCCGGGGAAACCCAGATCGAGGCCGACCGCCGCGCCATCGACGAACAGATGGTGCGCCTGCGCCGCCAGCTGGAGAAGGTGGTCAAGACGCGCGAGCTGCACCGCTCGGCCCGCGCCAAGGTGCCCTTCCCGATCGTGGCCCTCGTCGGCTACACCAACGCGGGCAAGTCGACGCTCTTCAACCGGCTCACCGGGGCCGACGTGCTGGCCAAGGACATGCTCTTCGCCACGCTGGACCCGACCATGCGGCGGCTGAAGCTGCCCGAGGGCACCGAGGTCATCCTCTCCGACACCGTGGGCTTCATCTCCGACCTGCCGACCCAGCTCGTCGCGGCCTTCCGGGCCACGCTCGAAGAGGTGCTGGAGGCGGACGTGATCCTGCATGTGCGCGACATCGCCCACCCCGAGACCCGGGAACAGGCCGCGGACGTGGAGGACATCCTCGCCTCGCTCGGCGTGCGCGAGGAGGTGCCGCTGATCGAGGTCTGGAACAAGATCGACCTCGTGCCCGCCGAAGACCGCCCTGCCCTCGAAGGCCGGGCGGAGCGCGAGGAAAACGTCAAGGCGATCTCCGCCATCACCGGAGAGGGGCTCGACGCGCTGCTGGCGCAGGTCTCCGACGCGGTGGCGACGGAGCGGCGCTCCGCAACGCTGACGCTGGCCTTCGCCGATGGCAAACGCCGCGCCTGGCTCTTCGAACAGGGCGTGATCCAATCCGAGCGCCAGACCGAAGAGGGCTACGAGATCGACGTGATCTGGACGCCCACCCAGGCCCGGCGCTACGAGGCGCTCTGACCTCCATCCACTGTTCGAAAATATCCTCGGGGGGATTCGCCCGCGCAAGCGGGCCAAGGGGGGCAGACAGCCCCCCATTCCCGCTCTCCAACTGGCACGCCGCCCCTGACGGCCACCAAGAATTTTAAGAAAAATTCTTGAGAAAAGTCTTGTTTCAAGACTTTTCCCGCCCGGATCGACGGGTGCGCCTCCCGTCGGGGATCAGCCCCAGAGGGCCCCGATGGCAGCCCCCGAGACAGCCCCGGAACGCCCCTTCAGCCCTTACGCCGGGTCCAGGCCCAGAGACAGATGATCTCCATCGCCACATGGGCCCCCGCAATGGCGGTGGCGCCGGTGGTGTCGAAGGGCGGAGAGACCTCGACGATATCGCCGCCCTGCAGGTTGATGCCCGCAAGGCCCCGCAGGATCGCTGCCGCCTGCGCCGAGGACAGCCCGCCCCAGACCGGCGTGCCGGTGCCGGGCGCAAAGGCCGGATCGAGGCAGTCGATGTCGAAACTCAGGTAGCAGGGCCGGTCGCCGACGATCTGCTTCACCTTCGCCGCCACGGCCTTGTTGCCGATCTCATGCACCTCGGGCGCGTCGATGATGTTCATGCCCCAGGCGTTGTCGTTCACCGTGCGGATGCCGATCTGGACCGAGGTCGCCGGGTCGATCAGACCCAGCTTGATCGCCTTGTAGAACATCGTCCCGTGGTCGATCCGGCTCAGGTCGTCATCCTGCCAGGTGTCGGAATGGGCATCGAAATGCACCAGCGACAGGGGGCCGAACTTCTCCGCATAGGCCTTGAGGATCGGGAAGGAGATGTAGTGGTCCCCGCCAAGCGCCACCGAGGCCGCGCCCTGATCGAGGATGCCCTTGATATGCGCGGTCAGCGCATCGGGGAACTCTGCCACCTTGGCGTAGTCGAAGGCCAGATCGCCGTAGTCCGCGATCGCGAAGTCCCCCAGCGGATCGAAACCCCAGCCATAGGGCGGATCGTAGGGTTGCAGGGTAGAAGCCTCGCGGATCGCCCGGGGGCCGAGGCGCGTGCCGGTGCGGTTGGTCACCGCCTGGTCGAAGGGCACGCCGGTCACGGCGAGGTCCACGCCGGTCAGGTCCTTGGTATAGCGCCGCCGCAGGAAGGAGGGCGCGCCGCCAAAGGCGTTCTCGTAGCTGAGCCCGCGCAGCTCCGCCCGGGTGAAGGCCTGATCAACCTGTGTCTTCGCGTCTTCGAGTGCCATCCGTTCCCCCTGGCTCACGTCATCAAGTCCGGAGCGATATGCCCCGCTGTCTGTCTTCTGCCGGCCTCACGTGCCGAGCGGCTGCGCCATCTCGACCAGCTTCACGAAGTAGCTCGCCCCGATCGGGGCCACCTCGTCGTTGAAGTCGTAATCCGGCTGGTGCAGCCCGGCAGTATCGCCCTGCCCCATGAAGATGAAGGCTCCCGGGCGGGCCTGCAACAGGAAGGAGAAATCCTCGGCCCCCATTTCGCGGAAGTCCTCGATCTGCGCCTCGCCGGTCACGGCCCGGGCCGCCTCGACCGCGAATGCGGCCTTGTCGGCGTGGTTGATCGTCGCCGGGTACCAGCGTTCATAGATCAGCTCTGCCTCGACGTTGAAGGCGGCGGCGGTGCCCGCGACGATCTCCTTCATGCGCTTCTCCACCATGTCCTGCACGGCCGGGTCGTAGGTGCGCACGGTGCCGTTGATATAGGCGGTTTCCGGCACGATATTCTCGGCCGAGCCCGCGTGGATCTGGGTGACCGAGATCACGAGGTCGTCGAGCGCATAGTGGTTCCGGCTGGAAATCGTCTGGATCGCCTGGATCGTGGCCACGGCGGCCGGGATCGGATCGCGGGTTTCCTGCGGGTTGGCGGCATGGCCGCCCTCGCCCTTCACATGGACGTGGAAGGTGTCGACCGCCGCCAGCATCGGCCCCGGCGAGGTCAGGAAATGCCCCACGGGCATGCCGGGCGTGTTGTGCAACCCATAGACCTGCGCGATCTCGAAGCGGTCCATGATGCCTTCCTCGACCATGACGCCCGCGCCGCCGCCGTCCTCTTCCGCAGGCTGGAAGATCAGCGCCACGCGGCCTGCGAAATTGCGCGTCTCGGCCAGGTACTTGGCCGCCCCCAGCAGCATCGCGGTGTGGCCGTCATGGCCGCAGGCATGCATCACGCCCGCGTTCTGCGACGGGTAATCCACGCCCGAGGTCTCGGTGATCGGCAGCGCGTCCATATCGGCGCGCAGCCCGATGGTCGGCCCCGGCTCACGGCCCTCGATGATAGCGACGATGCCGGTCTTGGCGATGCCGGGATGCACCTCGTCCACGCCGAATTCCGCCAGACGCTCCTGCACGAAGGCCGCGGTTTCATGCAGTTCGAAGGTCAGCTCGGGGTGGGCATGGAGATGCTGCCGCCATGCCTTCATCTCATCGGCAAAGCCAGCGATACGGTTGATGACGGGCATGGGTGGACTCCGGTTTCAGGGCGGTTCAGGTTGCCCGCGAGAGACCACAAAGCAGGAGCCGCCGCAATGGCCGACGATCTGATCCAGAACCCCGATGGCGGCCTTCCGCGCCTGCTGGAGATCATGCGCCGCCTGCGCGATCCGCAGACCGGCTGTCCGTGGGATATCGAACAGGACTTCGCCTCCATCGCGCCCTACACGATCGAGGAAGCCTACGAGGTCGCCGACGCCATCGAGCGCGGCGAGATGGGCGAACTGGAAAGCGAGTTGGGCGATCTGCTGTTGCAGGTGGTCTTCCACGGCCAGATGGCGGAGGAAGCCGGGCTCTTCTCCTTCCACAGCGTCGCCAATGGCGTGGGCACCAAGATGGTGGACCGCCATCCCCATATCTTCGGGGACGAGAGCCGGGACAAATCCGCCGAACAGCAGACGAAGGACTGGGAGGCGATCAAGGCCAAGGAACGCGCCGCCAAGGCCGAGACCGGCGTGCTGGACGGCGTGGCCATGGGGCTGCCCGCGCTGATGCGCGCGGTGAAGCTTCAGAAACGCGCCGCCCGGGTGGGCTTCGACTGGACCGATGTGTCGGACGTGCTCGACAAGATCGCGGAGGAGAGCCGCGAGCTGGTGGAGGCCCGCGACACCATGGGCCCGGACGAGATCGAGGATGAATTCGGCGACCTGCTTTTCGTCATGGCGAACCTTGCCCGGCATCTGGACGTGGACCCGGAGGCGGCCCTGCGGCGCACCAACGCCAAGTTCACCCGCCGTTTCCGCGCCATCGAGGCGGCCCTTGCCGCCGAGGGGCGCAGCCCCCAGCAAAGCACGCTGGAGGAGATGGACAAGCTCTGGGATGCCGCCAAGGCCGCGGAGTGAGCGCTGCCTGCGGCTTAACGGCCGGCCCCCTCTGGGCCGGTCGCGCCCTGCGGGGCCGCCCGCCCGCGCATCCGCATCCGGAAGCGCCCGCCAGAACCACCCCTCAGAAACGTCGCGTCATCAGCACGTAGTCATCGCGCAGCGCGAATTTCTGCCGCTTGTAGAAGGCCACCACCCGCGCGTCGCTCTTGCGCACTTCGAGGTGCAGCGCCTTCAGCCCGGCCTTGGAGAGCGCAGTCGGCAGGGAGTGGAGCACCTCTGCCCCGATGCCGCGTCCGCGCACCCCGGCGCGGATGTAGAATTCATCCACGAACCCCTCCATGCCGCCCAGCTCCAGCGACCAGCCGAAGGTGATCACGATATAGCCGATGGGCGCCCGCGCAGGCCCGATCAGGTAGGCCACCCCGTGGGGGGAGCCCTCCAGCAGCGGCATCAGCGCGGCCTCGCGGGCCTCGTCTGTCTGGGCGATGTCCATCTCGGCGTGAAACGCCGTGACCATGGGCATCAGGCGGGTCAGATCGTCCGGGGTACAGAGGTGAACCGAGGTCACAGCAGGGCCAGCCTTTCGCGCAGCAGGGCGAAATAGCCCTCGTCGTCGATGGTGCCCATGAAGAGCGCATTGGGCGCGCGCCCCGAGACACCCCACCAGTCGGCCACGGTCATGCCCATGGTCAGCTCCGAGGCGATCTCGATCTCGACGTTGATGTGGCGCCCGGTGAAGAGATCGGGCCGAATCAGGTAGGCCGTCACGCAGGGATCGTGCAGCGGCGCTCCGGGGGAGCCGTATTTCTCAAGATCGAAGGACTGGAAGAAATCCGTCATCTCGGCCACGGCGATGCCCACGCGGTTGCCGAGCGCGCGGAAGGCCTCGTTGCGCTCGGGCGTGACCATCGCCTTGTGTGTGACGTCCAGCGACATCACCACGAGCGGCACACCGGCGCGGAAGACCACGTCCGCCGCATGGGGATCGACGTAGATGTTGAACTCTGCCGCCGGGGTGATGTTGCCGACCTCGAAATAGGCCCCGCCCATCAGGACGATCTCCTGCACGCGGTCGATGATGTCGGGGGCCTTGCGGAAGGCCATGGCGATGTTCGTCAGCGGCCCCAGCGGGCAGAGCGTGACCGTCCCCGCCGGTTCGCGGCGCAGGGTCTCGATGATGAAATCCACCGCGTGCTGGTCCTGCAGCGGCATCTCGGGGTCGGGCAGTTTCGGCCCGTTGAGGCCGGTGGCACCGTGGACATGCTCAGCCGTGCGCAGGTTGCGCACAAGGGGATGCTCTGCCCCGGCAAAGACCTTCACCTCGGGCCGGCCCGCCAGTTCGCAGACGATGCGCGCGTTCTTAGAGGTCAGCGCCAGCGGCACGTTGCCCGCCACGCAGGTGAGGCCGAGGACCTCGATTTCCGCCGGGCTGGCAAGGGCCAGCAGGATGGCAATGGCATCGTCCTGTCCGGGATCGGTGTCGATGATGATCTTTCTGGCAGTCATGGTCCCCTCGTCTTTGGCGCCGACCTTGGCGTGGGCCGTGCCTCATGTCCATCGCTGGTGCAAGGGCGGGTGGATTTCCATTGCGGACCCCCGCCGATCGCCGCAATCTGCGCCCATGTCCGAGAGCCCTCCCCTTGCCCATGCGGCACCGGTCTACCTGCATGCGGGCGCGCATCGCACCGGCACCTCCTCGTTCCAGATGTGCCTGTCCCTCAATGCCGACGCCCTGCGCGCGGCGGGCTATGACCTCGCCTATCCCGGGCGCGACGGCATCCCCGGCGGGAACCTGCAGCTGCGCCTGCCCGCCCCACGCCACGGCCCCCGCAAGGTGCGACGGCTGGGAGAGGCGGCAGGCGCGCATCTGGCCGCCCTGCGCAGCGACGCGACCCGCCCCCTGATCCTGTCGGAGGAGAATATCCCGGGCCGGATGCTGCATTTCTATCAGGGCCGGTTCTATCCCGCCGCCGCCGCCCGGGCCCGCGCGCTCAAGACGGCGCTGCCGGGCCCGGTGGCGCATCTGCTCTACGTGGTCCGGCCCTATGACACGCTCTATGTCTCGGCCTATCGCAAGCGCGCGGAGGACCGCCCGGTGGAGCCCTTCGCCACGATCCGTCCCCGGCTCATGGCCATGGACCGCGGCTGGCTCGAGCTGATGGAGCTGCTGATCGAGCAGCTGACGCCCGCCAGGGTGACCGTGGTGGATTATGCCGCCCGCGGGTCGAGTGCCGCGCTCCTCGGGCACCTGCTGGAGGCCGATCCCGCGGGCCTGAAGGAGCCCGGGCAGGTCGTGAACCTCTCGGCCACCGATGCCGCGCTGGAGGCACTTCAGGCGCGCTATGCCCGGGGTGAGACGCTGGAGCGCGACGCCTGGAAGGCGGTGATCGCGGAGCATGCCGAGGCGCAGGAGCCGCGCGGTTTCGCGGCCTTCACGCAGGGCGAGGCGGAGGACCTGCGCGCGCGCTACGCGGCGGACATGGAGCGGCTGGGACGGATGCCCGGGGTGAGCGTCGTTCAATAGCGCCGAGCGACCCGCCGACCGTTTGCGCCCCCCGCCGCCCCAAACGAAAACGGCGGCCCCAAGGGACCGCCGCTTCCAAACCTCTCCGGCTATTCTCAGCCGTCGAAATCCACCGTCTCCATCAGCCGCAGCGCATCGGGGCGCAGCTTGGCGAGCTCCATCAGGTTCACCTCGTCCGCCTCGAAGCTGCCCCAGCCCTTCACCATCTCGGAGGGTTCCGAGCCCGGCGCGATCGGGTACTCGTGGTTCGCCTCGGCATAGATTTCCTGCGCCGCAGGCGAGACGAGGAATTCCATCAGCTTCAGCGCGTTTTCCTTGTTCGGCGCCGCCTTGGTCATGGCGATGCCCGAGATGTTCACATGGGTGCCGCCGCCTTCGAAGACCGGGAAGACGATGTTGACCGAATTGGCCCATTCGACCTGCTCGGGGTCTTCCAGCATCTCGCCCATGTAGTAGGTGTTGCCCAGCGAGATGTCGCATTCGCCGGCCCAGATCGCCTTGACCTGCGCCCGGTCGTTGCCCTGCGGCTTGCGCGCGAGGTTGGCCTTGAGGCCCTTGAGCCACTCCAGCGTGGCCTCCTCACCGTGGTGGTGCAGGTAGGCCGCGGTCAGCGCCACGTTGTAGGGATGCATGCCCGAGCGGGTGCAGATCCGGCCTTCCCACTTGGGATCGGCGAGGTCCTCGTAGGTGGTCACTTCCCCCTCGGCCACGCGCTCCTTGGAGGCATAGACGATCCGCGCACGGGTGGTCAGCCCCCACCACTGGCCCTCGGGGTCGTGGAATTCTGCCGGAACATGGCTTTCCAGCACCTCGGAATGCACCGGCTGGGTCACGCCCGCCTCCACCACGGAGGAGAGCCGCGAGATGTCCACCGTCAGCACGAGGTCCGCGGGCGAGCGGTCGCCCTCTGCCAGCAGCCGCTCGACCATGCCCTTGTCGAGGAAGGCCACGTTCACCCGGATGCCGGTCTCTTCGGTGAAGGCATCGGTCAGTGGCTTCAGCAGCTCGGGCTGGCGATAGGAATAGAGGTTCACCTCTTCGGCCAGCACGGGCGCGGCCAGCAGGGTCGCACCTGCGGCCAGAATGGTGGAGCGCAGCATCTGTTTCATGGGGTCCTCCCGAAATGTCTCTCCGCGCTATACCTGAGTGATTTTATCAGGGCAACAGGGCGACAGCACTTGGCACGGGCCTCCCGGCTCAATCGGCGGCCCGACGACGCCCCATCGCCATCACATCGGCGTGACCAAGAGACCGCCCGCAGCGGGACTGCCATGGCCAGCACGGTGACACCGGATCACGATCCCCTGCCCCCCGGCCCCGCAGCCGATTGGCAAACCGGCATGGCCGCCATATCTTACCCCCATGACCCTGCAGATCCCCTTCGACAACAGCTATGCCGCCCTGCCGCCCGCCTTCTACAGCCGGCAGGTGCCGATCCCCGTGGCCGCGCCCCGGCTACTCGCCTTCAACCGGCCGCTGGCCGATCTGCTGGGCCTGAGCGATCTGCCGGACGAGGCCGCGCTCGCGCGCATCTTCTCCGGCAACGAGGTGCCAGCCGGTGCCACGCCGCTGGCGCAGGCCTATGCCGGGCACCAGTTCGGCGGCTTCTCGCCCCGGCTGGGGGATGGCCGCGCGCTGCTGCTCGGCGAAACGCTGGGCACCGACGGGCTGCGCCGGGACATCGCGCTCAAGGGCTCGGGCCCCACGCCCTATTCCCGCCGCGGCGACGGCCGGGCGTGGATGGGCCCCGTGCTGCGCGAATACGTCGTCTCGGAGGCGATGTACGCCCTCGGCATCCCCACCACGCGAGCCCTTGCCGCCGTGGCCACCGGCGAGACGATCTATCGCGAAACCGCCCTGCCCGGCGCGATCCTGACCCGCGTGGCCCAAAGCCATATCCGGGTCGGCACCTTCGAGTATTTCGCCGCGCGCGGGGATCGTGACGGGTTGCAGCAGCTCTATGACCACACCCGCGCCCGGCACTACCCCGAGGCCGAAACCCCGCTGGAGCTGCTCCAGGCCGTCATCGCCCGGCAAGCCAGCCTGATCGCGCAGTGGATGGCCGTGGGCTTCATCCACGGGGTCATGAACACCGACAACTGCCAGGTCGCCGGCGAGACGATCGACTACGGCCCCTGCGCCTTCATGGACACCTGGCACCCGGACACGGTCTATTCCTCGATCGACCACCAGGGCCGCTACGCCTATTCCAACCAGCCCCACGCGGTGACCTGGAACCTCGCCAAGCTCGCCTCCGCCCTCGTCTCGCTGGAGGCCGATCCGCAGGCCGCCGTGCCGCCCTACCAGCAGGCGATCGAGGCGATGCCCGGCCAGATCACCGCGCAGTGGCTCGCCCGCTTCCGCGCCAAGATCGGCCTCACCGCCCGCGCCGACAGCGACACCGCGGACGCGCAGCTCATCGCCGATCTCCTCGACCTCATGCAGGCGCAGAAGCTCGACTTCACCAACACCTTCCGCGCCCTCTCCGGCCCCGCGCCCCGGGATGCCTTCCTCGACCGCGACGCCTTCGACGGGTGGAACGCCCGCTGGCAGGCACGTCTTGTCGGAGAAACCACGCCACAGGCCCGCATGGAGGCCGCGAACCCCTGGATCATTCCCCGCAACCACCGGATGGAAGAGATGATCTCTGCCGCGGTGGCGGGCGACATGGCGCCCTTCCACCGGCTGATGGAGGTGCTGGCGACGCCTTACAGGGCGCAACCCGCTCAAAGCAGCCTGACCCTGCCCCCCACCGAGGACCAGATCGTCCCCGCCACCTATTGCGGCACGTGACCAAGGGCGCGCTTGGGGCTTCGCACCCGCTGCACGCCATGCTAGGGAGGGCCCATGTTAGGGCTAACACGTGACCGAGGAGAGTGACATGACCCCAGAAGCCGCCAGCCAGCAGACCGAGGCGCTGTGCCGTCTTGCCCCCGTGATCCCGGTGCTGACCGTCAAGGACGCCTCGAAGGCCGCAAAGCTGGCCGAGGCCCTCGTCAAGGGCGGCCTGCCGGTGCTGGAGGTGACCCTGCGCACCCCCGCGGCCCTCGACGCGATCCGCGAGATGGCGCAGGTCGAGGGCGGCCGCGTCGGCGCGGGCTCGATCCTGACGCCCGACCACGTGGCGCAGGTGCTGGAGGCCGGGGCCACCTTCGGGGTCTCGCCCGGCTCCACGCCGAAACTCCTCGACGCGGCCGAAACCGCGGGCCTGCCGATGCTGCCCGGCGCCGCCACTGCCTCCGAGGCCATGGCCCTGCTGGAACGCGGCTACCGGGTGCAGAAGTTCTTCCCGGCCGAACAATCCGGCGGCGCGGCGGCGATCAAGTCGATCGGCGCCCCCGTGCCGCAGGTGCTCTTCTGCCCCACCGGCGGCGTGACCCCGCAGAACGCCCCCGGCTACCTCAAGCTGGCCAATATCGCCTGCGTCGGCGGCAGCTGGGTCGCCCCCGAGGCTCTGATCGAGGCCGGGGACTGGGCCGCCATCGAAGAGCTTGCCCGCACCGCCTCCCAGCTCGCAGCCTGACATCCACTGTTCCAAAGTATCCTCGGGGGTGAATTGCGGGCATAGCCCGCAAGAGGGGGCAGACAGCCCCCTTTCCCCCCGGAGAGGGCCCCAGACCGCTCGCCGCAACGCCCCTTCACCGTGCCAGCGTCTAAGCCGCCGTTTTGGCTATTGCCGCCGCCCGCGCCATCCCCCGCGCCGCCGTCCCGTGACCGTCAGCCCGGTCTGGCCGTCGCGCAGGATGGCCGTCATCGGATGGTCCGGCGCGGCGCTGCCGTAGCGGGCCAGCAGGGCCGCCAGCGCCGCCTGCAGGTTCGCGCCCTCGGGCAGGGACAGTGCCCAGTCCATGAAGACCGACCGGCATTCCTCCGTGCCGATGCCCTCGATCCGGTAGGCCTCGCGGATCAGCGCCTTGGGATCGTCCCTGTCGCCCTTCATGGTTCCCTCCCTCCCATTCTCCATGACCCCGGTCATGCCGCGCCCCCGTCATCGCCGGGCCGCTCCGCCCCGGCGATCGCCCCCGGCTCCAGCGCCAGCGCCGTCCCGATCCGCCCGGCCGCCGCGGCGCAGGCCGCCTGCAGCCGCGCCTCCAGCGTGGCGATGTCCTGCGCCCCGGTTTCCCGCAGCAGGAAGGCCCGTCCGCCCTCGCCGATCGCCTCCGGGTCGAGCGGCTTGTCACTCAGCAGCTTTGCCACCTGCCCGATCCGCCAGCACAGACGATAGGCCGCGCGCAGATCGGCGCCCGCCTCGGCCGGGAGCCAGCCGATGCGCTCCGCCGCGGCCAGACCCGCTTCGAGGCTGCCCGAGACCTCCTGCCCCATGAGCGCGGCCGCCTGCACGGCCAGTTCGATGTCCTGGTTCCGCCCCGGGCCGACCTTGACGTCCCATGGCCCGGCGGAGGCCTTGGCCCGGGCGATCCTCTCGCGCATCTCCGCCAAGGCGGGCAGCACCTCCGCCGGGGCCCGGCCCTGCCCCAGCACCTCGGCCCTGAGCGCGGTGACCGCCTCGGCGAGCCCGGGATCGCCACACATCACCCGTGCGCGGGTCAGGGCCATATGCTCCCAGACCCAGGCCTCGCCGCGCTGATACTCGGTGAAGGCCGCAAGCGAGGTCGCCACCGGGCCCTGGTTGCCCGAGGGCCGCAGCCGCATGTCGACCTCGTAGAGCCGCCCCTCCGCCATCTGCGCCGAGAGCCCGGTGACAAGCGCCTGCGTCAGCCGTGCGTAATAGGTCCGCGCCGCCAGCGGGCGCTTGCCCTCGGAGCTTTCCACCCCGGCGGCGTCGTAGATCACGATCAGATCGAGGTCGGAACGCGCATTCAGCCGCCCCGCCCCCAGCGAGCCCATGCCCACCACCACGGCCCCGCGCCCCGGCGGCGGACCGTGGCGGCGCGCGAAATCGGCGACCACCACGGGCCAGAGCCCGCGCAGCACCGCTTCCGCGAGGTCGGCATATTGCATCCCCGCTTCCTCGGCCTCGATCAGCCCGCGCAGGTGATGCACGCCCACGCGGAAGTGCCACTCCTTCAGCCAGCGGCGGGCGGCATCCAGCCGGGTCTCGTAGTCGCTCTCGTTTTGCAAAACCGCCGTCAGCTCTTTGCAAAGCGCCTCCAGCCCCGGCCAGGGCGCAAAGAACCGCCCCCCGATCACGGCGTCGAAGACGGAGGCATTGCGCGACAGGTAGCGCGCAAGGTCCGGGGCGGTGCCCACGATATCGCCCAGCAGGTCGATCAGCTGCGGGTTGGCCTCGAAGAGCGAGAAGACCTGCACCCCCGCGGGCAGCCCGGCGAGGAACCCGTCGAGCGCCAGCAGCGCCTCCTGCGGATGGGCGGCGCGGGCCAGGCGGGTCAGGATCTCGGGCTTGAGCCGTTCGAAGATCTCCTGCGCGCGGGACGACCGCAGCGCCGGATAGCCACGCCAGCGGGCGATCACTTCGGCGTCGTAGGTGGGCATCTCGCAGGGCTCCGCCGGGGCGGGCCGTCCGCCGCCATTCTCCTCGCCGGCAAAGAAATGTTCGACGATCTCGTGCACCTCGGTCAGCCGGGCGCGGATGTCCTGCGCCAGCTCCGCCTCCTCGCGGCCCATGAGCGCCGCGATCCGGGCCAGCCCCTCGCCGCCCGAGGGCAGCGCATGGGTCTGGGCGTCGTTCACCATCTGCAGCCGATGCTCCACCTCGCGGTGCGCGCGGTAATGCCCGGTCAGCGCCTCGGCCACTTCGGCGGGCACCCAGCCCTTTTCGGCCAGGGCCGCAAGGGCGGGCACGGTGCCGCGGATGCGCAGTTCGGGATCGCGGCCGCCTGCGATGATCTGGTGGAACTGGGTGAAGAACTCGACCTCGCGGATGCCGCCCCGGCCCAGCTTCATGTTGTGGCCGTCCAGCGTGATCGGCCCGTGCAGCCCCTTGTGATCTCGGATCGCGCGGCGCATGTCGTGGGCATCGCGGATCGCCGCGAAATCCAGATGCCGCCGCCAGACGAAGGGCCGCAGGTCGTCGAGGAACCGCTGCCCCGCCGCAAGGTCGCCCGCGCAGGGCCGCGCCTTGATATAGGCCGCCCGCTCCCACGTCCGCCCGAGGCTTTCATAGTAGCGCTCCGCCGCCTCCATCCCGACGCAGACCGGCGTGACCGAGGGATCGGGCCGCAGCCGCAGATCGGTGCGGAAGACATAGCCTTCGGCAGTGATCTCGCTCAGCGTGGCGGCCATGCGCCGGGTCGCGCGGATATAGGCAGGCCGGGCCTCGAGGAAGGCATCGGCATCGAAGCGCCCCTCGTCGTAGAGCACGATCAGGTCGATGTCGGAGGAATAGTTCAGCTCCCGCGCGCCGCCCTTGCCCATGGCCAGCACGACCATGCCTGCGCCATCTTCCAGCGCGGCCTCGTCCATGCCGGGCAGCTTGCCGCGTTTCATTTCCCGGGCGAGCGCCGCCTTCAACGCCACGTCGGTGGCCAGATCTGCAAAACCGCTCAGCCGGCCGGTCACCTCCTCCAGCGCCCAGACCCCGCCGAGATCCGCAAGCGCGGTCAGCAGCGCCACCCGGCGCTTGCCCTGCCGCAGGGCGCTCTCGACGTTGTCCTGCCCCGGCAGGTCGGCGTGAAGCTGATCCAGCGCCGCCTCGGGATCGTCGAAGGCCCCGCGCAGCCACTCCGCCTCGCGGTGCATCAGGCCGAGGAGATAGGGGCTGCACCCGCCGGTGCCCTCGATCAGCGCGACAAGCTCCGGGGCGAGATCGGGCAGCAGCGCCCGCGCCTCCGCGCCCCTCTCGGGGTCGAAAGGCCGGGGGCAACGGGTCATGCGGGCAGCGAATGTCATGGCCGGAAGATGCGCCGGGCGGCAGGGCTGGTCAACAGCGGCCCGACACGGAATAACGGGCGCGACCAAGGGGCACGGAGCCCCACGAGACAGGGATGCCCCGCGCCCCTGTCCTGCCCGACACTGAAGGAGACGCAGATGAGCAAGAGCAAGGCCCGCGTGGCCCGCGCATTGGAAGAGGCCGGCATCGCGACCGAGATCGCGGATGTGGGCAAGGCGCGCACCGCGCAGGAGGCCGCCGACTCGGTCGGCTGCGAGATCGACCAGATCGCCAAGTCGATCATCTTCCGCGGCGAGGCCTCGGGCGAGGCGATCCTCTTCCTCACCGCGGGCGGCAACCGGGTGGACGGCGCCAAGGCCTCGGAGCTGGCAGGCGAAGAGCTGGGCAAGGCCGATGCGGCGCTGATCCGTGCGCAGACCGGCTTTGCCATCGGCGGTGTGGCCCCCGTCGGCCACCTGAACCCGATCCGCGCCTTCCTAGACCCGCGCCTGCTGGAGTTTGAGACGATCTGGGCCGCCGCGGGCACGCCGACCCATGTTTTCCCGATGAAATCCGCCGAACTGGCCCAGCTGACCGGCGCGCAAGTCTCTGATTTCACGTCATGATCCACCTTATGTAAAAAACATTTACTTCGACCCTTGCAATGCGGGGGCGCCATCCCGATCTAGGAGATGTGAAAGACATTCACATCAACCAACGGAGAGAACCGAGATGACCCCCGCAACTGCCCCTGCCTATGCAACCCAGCCCATGGGCTGGCTCGGCAAGGCCGAAGCATGGCTCGACAGCAAGGGTAAGGGAGCCTGGATCGCCGCAATGGTGCTTGGCTTCATCTTCTTCTGGCCTGTCGGCCTCGCCCTTCTCGCCTACATGATCTGGAGCAAGAAAATGTTCAGTAAGTCCTGCCGCCGTTCGTCGTCTTCCGACATGCGTCGCAGCGCCTACACGGCGATGCGCTCCAGCGGGAACAACGCCTTCGACGCCTACAAGGCCGACATGCTGCGCCGGCTCGAAGACGAGCAGAAGAGCTTCGAGGACTTCCTCGAGCGTCTGCGCGACGCCAAGGACAAGGCCGAGTTCGACCAGTTCATGGACGAACGCGCCAAGAAGGCCGCAGCCGAGCGTGACGCCGCCCCGATCCGCGACGAGGAAACCGCCTGAGGCCCTGACGTCCACGCACTGGCCCCCCGATCTCAGCGGGGGCCACGGCCACCGCGCCCGCCCCTTGGGCGCACCCAAGACCTGAAACGGCACCACCGGCCGGCCCCCCTGCGGGGCCGGCGCGGCCCCTGACCTCCCTTCCTGCCCAATGATGACGAAAGGCACGTTGACCCCGATGTACCCCAGCTGGACCCTGCCCGATCCCGACACACAGCCGGATTTCTATTCCGACACGCCGGTCAAGCGGCTGATCGCATGGCTGGTGGACACGGTGCTGATCGCCCTGATCTGCGTGCTGATCCTGCCCTTCACCGCCTTTACGGGGCTGTTCTTCTTCCCCTTCCTGATGCTGGTGGTGGGCTTCTTCTACCGCTGGTTCACCATCGCCTCGCGCTCCTCGACCTGGGGGATGCGGCTGATGGCGGTGGAATTCCGCCGCGGCGACGGGCAGCTCTTCGATGCGGGCACCGCCTTCCTGCACACGCTGGGGCTGACGGTTTCCTTCGCGCTGCCGGTGTTGCAGCTGATCTCGGTCGCGATGATGCTCTTCTCGCCGCGCCGTCAGGGCCTGACGGACCACATGCTGGGCACCGTCGCCGTGAACCGCCGCGCCGTCAGCTGACACCGCTGAGCCCTGAGACATGCAAAGCCGCTCCCCCGGGGGCGGCTTTTCGTTGCACCCCAACCGCTTCCGACTGTCCCGGCCCCCACCACGCAGGCCCTGCCGCTTGCCACCCCAGCCGCTTCGGATGGTCCCCGCGCGGGACAAGGCCGCAGGCCGCCGCGCATCGCCGGCGCGCCCCCACGCGGCGGCGATTTGGTGAGGCTGGGCGGTCGCTTTCTAGGGAGCGGCGAGCTTGGCAGAGATAAAGTGGCAGCCAGAAAGGTCCGGATCGCCCCCGCGCGCGCCGTCGATGCGCGGCTTCGTGGGGGTCTCCGGCGTTCGGCATCGTGGCGACTTCTGGCGTTCAGCTTCGCACCGACACACAGGCGGGTTTCCGCAACTTCCCCGTGGTCACGGCGCGACACGCCGATCACATCCGCCGTGAGCGACTTTACTCCCCGCCGTCGGGACATAGCTCCTGCCACAACCCGGCGCCGCCCCGCGCCTCTTTCCCAAGCGCCTTTCCGCAAGGTCCGCCTCCCGGCAGCAATCCGCCGGTTAACCATCTTGGCGGATCGGAATGGCGCTGTTATCGTTTTGTCGTAAACCGGTAGATGAGATGCGCCACACTCTTCCCCTCGCCCCTCAGTTCTACGTGACCGCGCCCCAGCCGTGCCCCTATCTCGAGGGCCGGATGGAACGGAAGCTGTTCACCGCCCTGCAGGGCGACAATGCCACGCGGCTGAACGACTGCCTGTCGAAGCAGGGCTTCCGCCGATCGCAGAATGTGCTCTACCGGCCGTCCTGCGCCGATTGCACCGCCTGCCTCTCCGCAAGGGTCAACGTGGCCGAATTCACCGCGACCAAGAGCCAGCGGCGCGCGATCAAGCGCAACACCCGGCTGGAGCGGCGCGCCAGTTCGCCCTGGGCAACAGAGGATCAGTACGCGCTCTTCCGCGAATACCTCGACGCCCGTCATGCCGACGGCGGAATGGCCGACATGGATATCTTCGAATTCGCCGCGATGATCGAGGAGACCCCGATCCGCACCCGCGTCGTGGAATACGTCGACCGCGAGACCGGCGCGCTGACCGCCGTCAGCCTGACCGATGTGCTCGATGACGGGCTTTCGATGGTCTATTCCTTCTACGATCCGACGCGCCCCGGCGACAGCCTCGGCACCTACCTGATCCTCGACCATATCGAGATCGCCCGCGAGGCCGGCCTGCCCTATGTCTACCTCGGCTACTGGGTGCCGGGCTCTCCCAAGATGGGCTACAAGGCCAAGTTCAAGGGGCTTGAGCTCTACGTGCAGGGCCGCTGGGAGAAGATGCAGGATCCCTCGCGCTATTCCTCGGAAACCCATCCGCTGAAGGTTGACCCGATCGCGGAACAGGTGGCGAATATCTCGCTGCCGGACATGCGGACCAGACCCTGACGCATGGCGCCGCGGGTGAATCGGGAAACGGCTGAACATTACGTCTGGGGCGGGCTCTGCGACGGCTGGCGCCTGCTGGACCGGCCCGGGCTTCAGGTGATCGAGGAGCGTATCCCGCCCGGCGGATCGGAGCATCGCCACCGCCATGGCGAGGCGCGGCAGATGTTCTACGTGCTGGAGGGGCTGCTCTCCCTCGAAATGGAGGGCACGCTGCACGAGCTGGTCACCGGCGACGCGCTGGAGGTGCCGCCGGGTGCGGCACACCGCGCCTTCAACGACGGTGCCGAGGCGGTGCGGTTTCTCGTGATCTCCTCACCCTGGACCCGCGAGGATCGCGAGCCGGCCTGAGAGTGGGCTGCCGGTATCTGCTGCGCCCCCAGTGGCAGGGGATGCGGGAGCGCGGTCAAATGTCTCGACTCTGACAAAGGCCGCTCGGAAGAGCCTCAGCCCCCCGCGGCGAAAGCATCCTGCCTCGGCGCCCGCCCGATGTATCGGGACGGAACGCCATCGCTCATCACATCACCGAACCGCCCCTTCCGCCTGTCCCCGCGCCCGTCCCGTGGGGTGGGCGCAATCGCGCCCGCCCTGGGGGGCGGGTCGGGCGCGGCCCAAGCGAAGCTTGGGCGGGAGTGAGACGGTGAAGGATGCAAGGTGGGAGAAAGACAATCGGCGGCCTCGCGCGGTTTGACGAACAGTCGCGCCGCGAGACCGAGCCTTCTCAAAACGAAAAGGGCCGCGGCATCTCTGCCGCGGCCCCTGTCTTCTCCGGTCCGATCAGTTGCCGATCAGGTCCGGTACGATGGTCACGATCCCCGGTGCGAACCACAGCAGGGCCAGCCCCAGCACCTGGATCAGCACGAAGGGCACGATCCCGCGGTAGATATGGCCCGTCGTCACGCTCGCCGGGGCGACACCGCGCAGGTAGAAGAGCGCGAAGCCGAAGGGCGGCGTGAGGAACGAGGTCTGCAGGTTCACCGCGATCATGATCGTCACCCACTTCGGATCGAAGGTGCCGCCGTAGATCACCGGCCCCACGATCGGGATCACGATGTAGATGATCTCGAGGAAGTCGAGCACGAAGCCCAGCACGAAGAGCACCAGCATCACGATCAGGAAGACCGTGAACTCGTTGTCGAAGCTCTTCAGGAACTGCTGGATGTAGTGCTCGCCACCGAAGGAGATCACCACGAGGTTGAGCAGCTGCGAGCCGATCAGGATGGTGAAGACCATCGAGGTCACCTTGGCCGTCTCGCGCACCACCGGCTTCAGCACCGCCGTGCTCCAGAGCACCCAGCAGGAGTAGAAGAGACCGAAGGCCGCGTAGAGGAAGGCCGCATAAGCCACCACGAAGGCGATCCAGCTCTCGGCGCTGACGCTCTCCTGCGTGATCCGCAGGTCGAAGTTCACGCCCACGAGGATCATCACGATCACCGCGAAGGTGGCGTTGATGATGACCTTGCCGCTTTCGCCCAACTCCCGCTTCTTGCGGTAGGCCGCCAGCATCAGCGCACCGGCCGCACCGAGCGCCGCAGCGGGCGTCGGGTTGGTGATGCCGCCGAGGATAGAGCCCAGCACCGCGACGATCAGGATCAGCGGCGGGAAGACCACGCGGATCAGCTCGTTCTCGGCCAGGCGCGCCGCGGCGTGCTTGCAGCCCCAGAGCGCCACCGCGACCGGGATCGCGAGGATGACGACCGTGGCCCCCGAGGTCATGTCGGGCGTGATGAAGAGCACGTCGAGCAGCGCCGCAACCAGCACCCCGCCGAGGCCGATGGCCAGCGGCTTGGGATCGGCCAGCGGATCGGCCCCACGCGCGGTGGTCAGGATCAGCGCCAGCGTCAGCAGCAGCACGGCCACGCCGGTGCCGATCGGGGCGGCCGCGGCCAGCTTGGCGGCGCGGGCGGCTTCGATCTCTTCCGGCGTCAGGCGATGCGCTTCCTGCACCCCGCCCGAGGCGGCGATGGCTTCGGCCTCCTGCACGGCGATGTTCCATGCATCCTGCCCGTGCAGCGCGATCATCGCTTCGCGGCAGCTGTCCGAGACGTTGGTGCGCAGCGAGGCGACCTGCCCGGCCTCCGAGAAGCTGTCCACCGCAAGGCTCTGCGAGCCGACGATGCCCACCTGCCCCAGCAGCACCACCAGCGCGACAAGCGCCACGGGCACGAAGAGGAACCAGGTCAGGCCTTCGCTGCGGGTGATGGTCTTGCCACCCGAGGCTTCGATCTGCACCGCGGGCGCCTTGGACGGGTTGAAGAGCGCATAGCCGAAGGCATAGGCGGCATAGAGCACCGCCAGCAGGATGCCCGGCAGCATGGCCGACTGGAACAGCGTGCCCACCGAGACCACCGCGGGCTTGCCGAGGTAGGTCAGCGCGTCGCTGCAGCCGACGGTCTGGGCGCGGGCTTCCTGCGCCTGGCTGTAGAGGTCACCGGCCAGCGTGCCCAGAAGGACGATCACGATGGAGGGCGGAATGATCTGCCCCAGCGTGCCCGAGGCCGCGATGACCCCGGTGGACAGCTCGGGCGAGTAGTTGTTGCGCAGCATGGTGGGCAGCGAGAGCAGGCCCATCGTCACCACGGTGGCCCCAACGATGCCGGTGGAGGCCGCGAGGAAGGCGCCCACGACGACGACCGACACGGCCAGACCGCCCGGCAGCGGGCCGAAGACGCGCGCCATGGTGGTCAGCAGGTCGTTCGCGATCTTGGAGCGTTCCAGCGTGATGCCCATCATGACGAACATCAGCACCGCCAGCAGCGTCTCGATCGACTGACCGGCAAGCACGCGCTCGTTGATCCGGTTCACGATGAAGCTGACGTTCCGGTCCAGCGCCACGTCCCAGCCACGGTCAAAGACCGGCTGCGCGATCCTTGGCAGATCGGGGTAGCGGAAGATCGAAATTGCATCCGGGTGGATGCCGCTGTCGGTCAGCTGGCGATACAGGTCCGAGGACGTGTCGATCGCCTGGTGGATCAGCAGGCCCGAACTGTCGAGCGCGGCAATGATCCCGAAGGAAATGGCGCCCGCACCACCGATGGCAAAGGCCACCGGGAAGCCGGACAGGATCCCGCCGAAAAGGCACAGGAAGACGATAATCAGGCCGATCTCGACCCCATCAAGTCCGAAAAGCATGTCTCAGGTCCCCTCAGTGCGTGCCTTCGTAGGCTTCTTCGCCCTCGCCCAGCGTGTCGCGGTCGAGGTACTTGTTCTCGCTTCCCTGCCCTTCGACGAATTCGCAGAAGGAGCGGTAGAAGAAGGCGATGGCGTGGATAAAGACCATGGCTGCAAAGGCGCAGAGCAGGATCTTGAACAGGAAGTAGGCCGAGAAGCCGTTCGGGCTGAAGCCGATGGTCTCGACGTTCCAGCGCAGGGCGCGGGACTTGGCCAGCAGCCGGTCGAGCTGATCGGAGGCCGAGGGTTTCGGCACGATCAGGTGCCGCCAGAGGAAGAACCAGCCGTACATCCAGGTGATCGTGGCAACCGGCAGCATGAAGATCAGCGAACCGATCATGTCGACCAAACGCTTGCCGCGGAACGACAGCCCCGAATAGACGAGGTCCACCCGCACGTGGGAGCCCTGCACGAAGGCGTAGGACACGCAGAGCGCCACGACCATCGCGTTGTAGAGCTTCAGCTCTTCCGACCACCAGCTCATGTCGAAGCCGATCGGCACGCCGAGGCCGAAGACCAGATCGGGCCGCGCAAAGATACGCTGCACGAAGACGATCAGCACCTGCTGGATCACCATGATCAGGCCGGCCCATGCGATGAAGCGCCCCACCGTGTTGGCAAAGCCTTCCAGCAGCCGGACCATGCCCCACATGAAGGGCCGGTGGAACACGCCGATCGCGGTCAGGATCAGCACGAAGGTCAGCACGACGAAGAAGAACTCCACCGAGCCGCCGTAGTAGACGAACCGCATGACCGCCTGATTGTCCGACCAGTTCAGCCACATCTGCGGATGTGTCACCGCATAGCCGAAATTGTAGAACGCCATGCCGATGTTCTGGATGAACCACCAGATGCCGCTCGCGATGGCGCCGATGACGCCCGTGCCGCCCGTTTCTTCCATCGTCCCCGCCTTCCCTGACGTGTCAGTCTTGTTGACGCAGCGTCGGGTCCGAGTGCGTCAATTGAAGAAGGCCCCGTCTCGCCGGGGCCTTCGCTGATCTCAAGCCTTTCGGCGGATCAAATTCCCAGAACGCGGTTCCGCTGCTTGGAGTAGGCGCCTTCCGAGGTGGAAATCCACGCGGCCGAGGCCTTGAGCCACTGCATGTAGCTTTCGTAGCATTCGGCGTAGAGCGGATCGTCCATGGGCTCCTGCACCACTTCGGCCGAGGCCGAACCGAAGGCGTCCCAGACGCTGTCGGGGAATTCCATGATCTTCACGCCGCCGGACTGCAGACGCTGCAGGGCCGAACCGTTGTTCGCCATGAAGAGCGACATGGTCCAGTTGTTGCCGGCACGCGCCGCCTGCTCGACGATCTGCTTCTGGAACTCGGGCAGATCCTCGAAGAGGTCGCGGTTGAGCGCCAGCGACAGGCCGGGGCCCGACTCGTGGAAGCCTGCGGTGTAGTAGGTCTTGGTGATTTCCTGGAAGCCGGCCTTCTCGTCCGCCCAGGGGCCGATCCACTCGGTCCCGTCGATCGCACCCGAGGACAGCGCCTGGTAGACTTCGCCACCGGGAAGGTTCTGCACCGAGGCGCCCAGCTTGCCCAGCACCTGGCCACCCTGGCCCGGCATCCGGAACTTCAGGCCCTGGAAGTCTTCCGGACCGTTGATTTCCTTGTTGAACCAGCCGCCCGACTGCGGGCCGGTGTTGCCTGCCATGAAGGTCTTGAGGCCGAAGATCTCGGAGACCTGATCCTGCAGTTCCTGACCGCCGCCATGGTAATACCAGTTGTTCAGTTCCTGGTAGGTCATGCCGAAGGGGATGTTCGAGAAGAACGACAGCGCCGGATGCTGGCCGAGGAAGTAGTAGTCCACGGCGTGGTACATGTCGGCCTGGCCCGAGGACACGGCGTCGAACACCTCGAAGGCGCCCACGAGTTCGCCCGCGGCCTTCAGTTCGACGGTCAGCTGGCCGTCGGTCATGGCGGTGATGGCGTCTGCGCAGTACTGCGCGCTGTCATGCACACCGGCGAGGCCACGGCCCCAGGTGGTGACCATGGTCAGGGTGCGCTTGCCCTGTGCGTAGGCCGGTGCGGCCAGAGTCGAGGCTGCAGCTGCGCCGCCGCCCAAAGCGGACGTTCTCAGAAAGGAACGACGATCCATATTTTCTCCTCCCGGTAGGTATTGCCCCCGCTGTGGCGGGTGCGGATCGGTTCGATAGTGGGAGGACACTAGCGAGACATTTGGCACCGGAAAATACCTAGTACTACGTAGCGGCGCAACTTTCGGGCAGTTTACCCAGCGAAAGGGAGACGTTTCTTGCCGGCAGAAGGCCGCCTATACACTGGCTCCTACACTGGCTTGGTCGCATGGGGTAGTCTTCGCTCGAATCACACATGGCGCGTTTTTTCTCTCTCCGACGGCTCAGCTATGGCCAGAAGCTCTTCCTTCTGGCGACGCTTCCGCTGATCCTTGCCGTCTCGGCCATTGCGCTGATGGTGGCCCAGCAGTCGCGCGCGCTTGCCGAACGCGAGATCGCCACGCTGGAACAGCGCCTGCTGGCCGCCAAGAAGCAGGAACTGCGCAACTACGTGACCCAGGCGCGCAACGGCTTCTACGCCACCTACAATTCCGCGCCCTACAACTCCGAGGACGCCCAGACCAAGGTGCTGCAAATCCTCGCCGCCATGATCTATGGCGACGAGGGGTTCTTCTTTGTCTACACCTTCGACGGCACCAATCTCGTCTCGCCGCGCCAGACGGACATGATCAACCAGAACTGGTGGGATCTGACCGACAGCGAGGGCACCCCCGTCGTCCGGGACTTCATCGAGACCGCGCGGCAAGGCGGCGGCTGGGTCGAACACCTCTGGCCCAAGCCCTCCACCGGCGAAGAGGAGCGGATGCTGACCTACGTGACCTCCCTGCCCCAGTGGCAATGGGCGATCGGCACCGGGGTCTTCATCGACGATGTGCTCGACACCGTTGCCGCCTCCCAGACCGAGATGCGCCAGAGGGTGCGGCGCACCTTCCTCTATATCGGGGCGATCACGCTGATCGCGCTGATGGCGGTCTTTGCCTCCGGCATGGTGATCAACATCCGCGAGCGGCGGCTGGCGGATGCCAAGCTCAAGCGCCTCACACAGAGGGTCTTTGACGCGCAGGAGGAGGAACGCGGCCGCGTCGCACGCGAATTGCACGACGGGATCAGCCAGCTGCTGGTGGGCGTGCGCTACGCGCTCGACGCCGCCAAGCGCCGGATGGCGGCGGGCGATCCCCGCGCGGGCGAGACGCTGGACAAGGGGATGCAGAGCCTCGGCGATGCCATTCAGGAGGTGCGCCGGATCAGCCGCGACCTGCGCCCCGGCGCGCTCGACGATCTGGGCCTCGGCCCCGCGATCAAGACGCTGGTCGAGGATTTCGGTAGCAGAACCGGGATCGAGACGGCCTTTTCCACCGTGGTCTTCCGCAATCGTCTGGACAAGGACAGCAAGATCGCGCTCTACCGCATCGCGCAGGAGGCGCTCACCAATATCGAGCGTCATTCGGGCGCGACGAAGATCGAGGTGGACGTGCGCGGCACCCGCACAGGGGCAAGGCTGCACATCGCTGACAACGGCCACGGCCTGTCCGCCGAGGTGCGCGAGGGACGGTCCACCGGGCTTGGCCTGCGCAACATGCAGGAACGGGTCGAGCAGCTCGACGGGACGCTCGACATCCGCTCCGGCCCGAAGGGCACCGAGATCACGGCCTTCGTGCCGCTCTCGCACCTGCTGGAGCCGAACCGCGACGAGGCGCGGCAGGAAAAGGGGAAGGACGCCACATGACCCAGAGCAAGACCCGCGTCGTCATCGTCGACGATCATCCGCTGGTGGCCGAGGGCATCGTCTCAATCCTCGAAAGCTATGACGACATCACGGTGGTGGCCGCCCTCTCCAGCGGGCGCCAGATCGTCGACCGGGTGGAGGAGCTGGCCCCCGACGTGGTGCTGCTCGATCTCAACATGCCCGAGGTCTCGGGCCTCAACGCCTGCGAGATCATCCTCGAGAAGCGCCCCGAGACGCGGGTCCTCGTCCTCTCCATGCACGACAGCCCGGAGTATATCACCTCCGCGCTCGAACATGGCGCGGCGGGCTATGTGCTGAAGGACGTGCCCACCGAGGAGATCAAGCAGGCCATCGACGCGGTGATGCGCGGCGAACGCTACCTCTGCACCGGCGCCAAGGTGGGGCTGGAGCCGAAGGACGGCACGCGCGAGCAGCTCACCAACCGCGAACAGTCGATCCTGCTGCTGTTGGCGCAGGGCCAGTCCAACAAGGAAGTGGCCCTCGCCCTCGACATCTCGGTCCGCACGGTCGAGACGCACCGCAAGAACATCAAGCGCAAGCTCGGCATTTCCTCGACCGCTGGGCTGACGCGCTATGCGCTCGAACACGGGGTGCTGCAGGGGACCGGCCGGGTCTTCTGAGCCGCTCGCCCTCGCAAGGGCCATGCTCCGGCGGCCACAGCCGGAAGTTTCTTGTCCGATCACAGATTTGCCATTCGCGCGCGAGCGCCCGATCTCCTACCGATTCCGACAGGATGGGAGACCCCGATGCCGAATCGCGACCGCAAGACCTACACCGACGCGAACCGCGCCGCCTGGGAGGCCTCGGCGCATCTGCATGGCACCGGCGAGGACTGGGAGGCGCTGCTCGCCTCCGCCAGCCTGCCCGGCTTCTCCACCTTCGACCCCTGCCTGACCGCGACGCTCCAGCAGATCGGCCTCTCCGGCAAGCGGGCGGTGCAGATCGGCTGCAACAATGCGCGCGAACTGCTGTCGCTGGCCGCCTTCGGGGCGGAGCCCGCACTCGGCATCGACCAGTCCGCAGCCTTTCTCGCACAGGGCGCACAGCTGGCCGCCGCCGCGGGCCTCGCGCCACTGCTGCTGGAGGCCGACATCTACGATCTGCCCGCAGGCGACCTCGGCCAGCATGACCTCGCCCTGATCACCATCGGCGTGCTGAACTGGATGCCCGACCTGCCCGGCTTCTTCCGCGCCGTCGCGGGGCTGATGGCCTCCGGCGCGCATCTCGTCATCTACGAGACCCATCCCTTCCTCGAGCTGTTCGATCCCGCCAGCGAGACCCCCCATACCCCTGCCTTCAGCTACTTCACCTCCGCCCCCCAGACCGTGACCGAGGCCATCGCCTATGACGGGCAGGACCACGGCGCAGGCGAGACAGGCTATTGGTTCATCCACACCATGGGCGCGATCCTCACCGCCATGGCCGGTGCGGGCCTGCGCCTCGAAACCCTCACCGAACACCCGCATTCCAACCGCGAGCCGGAGTACGACCTCTACGAAGGCCGCCCCGCCCAGATCCCCATGAGTTACACCCTCGTCGCCCGTAAGGCCTGAGCCACTCCCCCTCTCCCTGCCCCCGCCCCCTCAGTCGCGCGCGGAAAATTCTTCGAAGAATTTTCCCAAGAATTTTCGAAAATTCTTGCTCGCCCACCGGCAAACGCTCCGCGAATTTTCGAAAACGTCGAGACGCCACGCAACAACGCAACTTTCGCAAAGATTTTTTTCGCCGCAGGACAGAATTTTTCACGCAAAGGCGGTTGACGCCCCGTTCGCCCGCTTCTAATGTCCGCCCCGAATGAGGAGTCCCCCGATGACCGCACTAGTCATTATCGTAGGAGTTTGGCGCATGGGCCGGTAAGACCGGTTGTCCCATTTGGTACCCCATGCGCCCCCGGATCACCTCCGGGGGTTTTTTCATTCCCGAAACAGCAGTTCACGAGAAGCGCCCGACACGGGGCAGTGAGACGGAGAGAAGCGATGACACGGCAGATGACCGGCGCGAAAATGGTGGTTCAGGCCCTCAAGGACCAGGGCGTGGACACGGTATTCGGCTATCCCGGCGGCGCCGTCCTGCCGATCTATGACGAGATCTTCCAGCAGAACGGCATCAAGCACATCCTCGTCCGCCACGAGCAGGGCGCGGTCCACGCCGCCGAAGGCTATGCCCGTTCCACCGGCAAGCCGGGTGTCGTGCTCGTCACCTCGGGTCCGGGCGCGACCAATGCGGTCACCGGGCTGGCGGATGCGCTGCTCGACTCGATCCCGATCGTCGTCATGAGCGGCCAGGTCCCCACCTTCCTCATCGGCTCGGACGCCTTCCAGGAGGCCGATACCGTCGGCATCACCCGCCCCTGCACCAAGCACAACTGGCTGGTGAAGGAGACGGACGACCTGCCGCGGATCATGCACCACGCCTTCCATGTCGCCACCACCGGCCGTCCCGGCCCGGTGCTGATCGACATTCCCAAGGACGTGCAGTTCGCCACCGGCGAATACGTCGCGCCGCCGAAACCCTCGACCTATCGCTACAACCCGCAGGTCAAGGGCGACATGGAGGAGATCACGGAACTGGTGGCCGCCCTCGAAGTGGCCAAGAAGCCGATCTTCTACACCGGCGGCGGCGTCATCAACTCGGGCCCCGCGGCCAGCCAGCTGCTGCGCGAACTCGTCGATGCCACCGGCGCGCCGATCACCTCGACGCTCATGGGCCTTGGCGCCTATCCCGCCTCGGGCAAGGCGTGGCTGGGCATGCTCGGCATGCATGGTCTCTACGAGGCCAACATGGCGATGCACGATTGCGACCTGATGATCTGCGTCGGCGCCCGCTTCGACGACCGGATCACCGGCCGCATCGACGCCTTCAGCCCGAACTCGCTCAAGGCGCATATCGACATCGACCCCTCGTCGATCAACAAGGTGATCCACGTCGACATGCCGATCGTCGGCGACGTGGCCCACGTGCTTGAGGATATCCTCAAGGTCTGGAAGGCCCGCGGCCGCAAGACCAACCGCGAGGCGCTTGCCAAGTGGTGGAAGAAGATCGACGAGTGGAAGGCCGTGGACTGCCTGAAGTACAAGAACTCGGACACGATCATCAAACCGCAGTACGCGCTGCAGCGGCTTGAGGCGCTCACCAAGGGCCACGATCGCTACTTCACCACCGAGGTCGGCCAGCACCAGATGTGGGCCGCGCAGTATCTCACCTTCGAGGAGCCGAACCGCTGGATGACCTCGGGCGGCCTCGGCACCATGGGCTATGGCGTTCCGGCCTCGGTCGGCGTGCAGCAGGCCCATCCCGAAAGCCTCGTGATCAACGTGGCGGGCGAGGCCTCGTGGCTGATGAACATGCAGGAGATGGGCACCGCGGTTCAGTTCCGCCTGCCGGTCAAGCAGTTCATCCTGAACAACGAGCGTCTCGGCATGGTGCGCCAGTGGCAGCAGCTGCTCCACGGCGAGCGTTACAGCCAGTCCTGGTCCGAGGCGCTGCCCGATTTCGTGAAGCTCGCCGAAGCCTTCGGCGCCAAGGGGATCATGGTCTCCGATCCGAAGGACCTCGACGATGCGATCATGGAGATGATCAACTACGACGGTCCGGTGATCTTCGACTGCCTCGTCGAGAAGCACGAGAACTGCTTCCCGATGATCCCGAGCGGCAAGGCCCACAACGAGATGCTGATGGGCGATGCCGCGGCCACCGATGCCATCACCGGCGGCGGGGCGGCGCTCGTCTGATCAGGTCTGACCGAGGCCGGGCGATGCATGTCGCCCGCCCCCGGCAGGAGGGTTCACCGTGTCAGGACTTCGGGAAAATCAGGGTCAGCACCGCGCGGAAGGTCACCCCTTCGGCGCCGCTGTCCGGGCCCTCGGCGATATAGCCGATGCCGCCACCGATGCTCATCGGCTGGTTCCCCATGGTGAAGACCTTGGCAACCACGGCATTGATCGGCACCGTCCACTGGTCGTTCGTCCAGTCGTAGGTCGTCTCGGTGTTCAGCGTCATGCTGACGCCGTTGTCGAAGGCGTAGCTGGTGAAGGGCTGAAGGAAGGTCTGGTTGATATCCACCGGCCCGTCGCCCACGCGCCAGACATGGGAGGCAAGCCCGCCCACGGTCCACGGACCGGACTGGCGCAGCACAACGCCGGTGAGGCCCGCGGCAAAGGTATCGGCGGAGAACCCGTCAGAGCCGGTGGGCAGCAGGAAGGCCGGGCCTACGCCCCATGTCAGCCCGTTGGTCGAATTCTTCGGCGAGAAGAAGAACGACTGGGTGATGTCGCCGAGGCCGGTGTCGTCATTGCCGGGCAGATCGTTGAAGACCAGCGGCACGATGGTGCGGGAAATCAGGTTCCAGCCATTGCCGAGGTCGAAGGGGATCACGGGCTGCACGTTGAGCGTCATCCGCTCGCCGTCGTCGTTGGGGCCGATGTTCTGGTTCCAGTTGAACTGGAACGGCACGCTCACAAGGTCGGCGACCGGGTTGGCGAGCTGCTTGGCAAGGTCGGTGTCCTGCGCGAAAGCCGGCGCGGCGAGGCCGAGGCAGGCAAGTGCGGCGGCACAGGTCGAACGGAAGACTGGGGTCATGGCAAGTCCTTGAACTCGGAAAAGAAACTTTCAGGCGCAGGGCGTTGGAGACATCGCCCTGTGGCGCGGGGAAAATCGGTTGCAACCTCAGCGTGCGTCCGCTCTTCCCTTAAGGCAACAGAAAACTTCCACCGGAAGACAACCCTGAAGACAAGGAGCCACCCATGTCGGCACTCAAACTGAAAAAAGGGTCGACCAAGCATTCGGCCTACAACCTGCGCCCGACCTTCTCCGATGTGATCGAGACGCACACGCTGGCCGTGCTGGTGGACAACGAGGCCGGGGTTCTAGCCCGCGTGATCGGGCTTTTCTCCGGCCGGGGCTACAACATCGAAAGCCTCACCGTGGCCGAGGTTGACCACACCGGCAAACGCTCGCGGATCACGATCGTGACCAAGGGCACGCCGCAGGTGATCGAACAGATCAAGGCACAGCTTGGCCGCATCGTGCCGGTGCACGAGGTCCACGACCTGACCGTCGAAGGCCCCTCGGTCGAGCGCGAGCTGGCGCTGATCAAGGTCGCCAACGAGGGTGAGAAGCGGGTCGAGGCGCTACGGCTGGCCGACATCTTCCGCGCCAACGTGGTGGATTCGACGCTCCAGAGCTTCGTCTTCGAGCTGACCGGCACGCCGGACAAGATCGACGCCTTCGCGGAGCTGATGCGCCCCCTCGGCCTGGTCGAGCTGGCGCGCACCGGCGTCGCCGCCCTGTCGCGCGGCGCGAACTGATCCGGGATCGGTAGACCGGGACACCGGGCCGCCTTGACGCGGCCCGGCACTCCCACCTTCAACACCTGTCGCAAGCAGACACGAAAAAGCCCGTCCGCGGTTCACCGCGGGCGGGCTTTGTCATTGTGGGCCTCCCTGCCCCTCCGATCCGAAAACAGTGTCGGAGGAAGCGTTGAAGTGCCTCAGCTGGTGGTGCCGGCGATCTCGCACGGCCGGGTCTTGGCCGTTTTGCGTCGCGGGGCGAAGGGCAGGACGATCGCGCTGCCTTCCTCGCCTTCGGGGCGACTCACTGGCGGGATATTCACCTTCTCGGAGGCCATGTGGTTGGCCTCCTGAAGGCGGGTCGCCAAAGTCGGATATTGCTCCTCCGCCACGATCCGCGGGTTGCGCGCCCGACGCATCACCCTGTCTTCGGTGAGGTCGAATTGCACCAGATCTCCCGCGTCGAGACCGATTCCGTCACAGAGTTCCCCGTCAGCGGCACTGAAGTACGCCAGATCGCCATGATCCTCGCACCAGATCACGGCCTTTCGGTCAGAACTGTCGCTCCAAAGGACTACGCCAAACATCTCAAGCCTCTGCAGATGCACTACTTTCCCCCACATCGTTACTTTCTGTGAAAGATCTGCTTTCCAACATTCCCCAATCAGTGTCGGGGCAATTGATTTTGTGACGAGTTTGATAAATACTGGCGCTATATCACATCACACCTGACGCCAGTCAGCATCAAAAAGTCACCCTTGCAGTGCTACACACACCTAAAATACACGTAGAACGTGAGTTACACAGGGAAAAGCGGCCCTTGAAGAAGCCTACGTCGAGCCATGGGTCGGACTCCGCCGTCGATCCGGTGGAAATCCGCGGAATATTTGGCGCGAACCTGCGTCTTCTCTCGGGGCAATATCCTTCGATTGCCGGCCTGTGCCGGGAACTCGGGATCAACCGCACCCAATACAATCGCTATCTCTCGGGCGAGAGCTTCCCGCGGCCCGATGTGCTGCATCGGATCTGCGAGTTCTTCAACACCGACGCCCGCATCCTGCTGGAGCCGGTGGAGGCGCTGACGCCGATCTCGGCCGACCTGCTCAACCATCCCGAGATCTCGGAATACCTTGGCCGGAATTCGACCGAGGTGACGCAGGACATGCTGCCCGACGGGTTCTACCGCTTCTCGCGGCGGTCCTTCGTGGATGAGACCATGGCCGCCCTCGGGCTGGTCTACGTGTTCCGCAACGACGGTTATACCTTCGTGCGCGGTTACGAGGCCAAGGAAGCCATGGCCCAGCAGGGCCTGCCCGTGGACGCCGCAACCCGCGAGTTCCGCGGCATCTTCCTGCGGCAGGAAGAGGGCGTGGCCGCGCTGATCGCCCGCAAGGGTGCGATCACCTGCTCGTTCAACTTCCTCTGCAAGGTGCCGACCTTCGAGAACAACTTCTGGGAAGGCTACGTGACACGGACCGTGCGCGAGAGCCTGACCAGCCAGCGGGCCACCCGCATGGTCTACGAACACCTCGGGACCAACATGCGCTCGATCATGACCACGGCGCGGGGCACAGGCCTCGTCCCGCAGGAACAGCTGCCCCAGTTCCACCGCCGCCTGCTGCGGCTGGATCAGGCCTTCCGCTGAGCGGAGATGTCCCGGCCCGGCGCCCCCGTGATGTGATGATCAGGTGGTGGCTGCGCCGGCCCCGGGACAGATGCCCCGAAAACCGCCCCTCAGGGGGCGGTTTTGCTTTTGGCGGTCCGTGACGTAGGGACAGGTGACTTGCCCCGTCCCGGGCCCCTCTCAGCCCTCTTGGCGGGCCATGGCGCGGCGGGCCGCAGGCGCTCCCCTGCCCGCCGATGCCGTCAGGCCGGCACCGCGCCCTTCAGCGCCATGAACTTGCCAAGCCGCTCCAGCCCTTCCAGCATGTCCTCGGTCGTCGAGGCATAGGAGAAGCGCAGCGTATGCGCGCCGCGGTCCGGGTCGAAGTCGAGCCCGGGGGTCACGGCGACGCGGGCCTCGTGCAGGATCTCGCGCGCGAAGGCGAGGCTGTCATCCGTCAGGCCCGAGACATCCGCGTAGATGTAGAAGCCCCCGTCCGGCGGCGCGATCCGGTCGAAGCCGATCTTGGGCAGCCCCTCCAGCAGCAGCGCCCGGTTGCGAGCATAGGTGGCGCGGTGGGCCTCCAGCTCCTCGGTGGCATCGAGCGCCGCGAGGGCCGCCACCTGGCTGGCATGGGTGGCACAGATGAACATGTGCTGCGAGAGCTTCTCGACCCGGTGCACATGGGCCTCGGGCAGGACCATCCAGCCGATCCGCCAGCCGGTCATCGAGAAATACTTCGAGAAGGAATTGATGACATAGACGTCGTCACCGAATTCCAGCGCGCTCACGGCCCGGTTCTCGTAATGCAGCCCATGATAGATCTCGTCCGAGATGAAGCCGATACCCGCCTCCTGCGCGGCCTGCATCAGCCCCTGCATTGCCGGGCCGTCCAGCATCGTGCCGGCCGGGTTCGCCGGCGAGGCCACCAGCATCCCGTCGAGGCGGTGCGCCGCGATGTCCGCGGGCACCGGCTGGTAACGGTCCTCCTCCCGGGTTTCGATCAGCACCGGATCAAGGTCGAGCGCCTTGAGGATCTGCCGGTAGGACGGATAACCGGGCGAGCCGATGCCGACCCGCGCGCCACGATCGAAGAGCGAGGTGAAGGCCAGCGAGAAGGCCCCGGAGGAACCCGGCGTGACCAGCACCCTCTCGGGGTTCAGGTCCACGTCGTACCATTCGCCATAGAGTTGCGCGATGCGCGCGCGCAACTCGGGCAGGCCCGGCGTGACGGTGTAGCCCATGGGCGCGCCGTCCTCCATCGCCTGCGCCACGGCGCGGCGGGCGGCCTCTGGCGCGGGCGTGCCCGGCTGGCCGATTTCCATGTGGACGATGTCGATGCCCGCGGCCTCCATCTCGGAGGCCTCCTTGGCGATTTCCATCACAATAAAGGGATCGACCGTGCCCCGGCTTGAAACCCGCATGTACTCCTCCGACACTTGCTTTCGGTGGACAGCTTCCCGCGTTTCACAGGATTATCGAGATATGTCGTCGGCCCCTGCCGAACATCTGAACCATGTCCCCGCGCCTCTTGAGGGGCGCCGCCGTCTTGCCCATCCCTTCTGCCCGTTGCGTCGGCAAAGGGCAACCGGGTCACCGATATGTCACGGTGGGTCCGGTTGGCATCGCCGCCCCGATATGCTTTCTGCACAATAACGCGCCTGCTTTCGGGCCTGAATTTCGACTGAGACCGGAGTTTTTTGATGACGAGTTCCAAAACCGCCTATGTCCTGTCCGCCGCCGTCTTGGCCCTTGGCGTCTTCGCCTACGGCGCCGACAAGGTACGCGGCCCGGTCGTGCCCCACGCCCCGGCCGAGATGGCAGAGGCGATGCCCGCCGCAACCGGTCACTCGGAAAAGGCGCCCGACTCCCATGCCGCCGCCCCCGCGGGCGGCTTCGAGATGGCCGATCTCAGCGAGATGCAGCGCGACGCGCTGCGGCGCGAGATCCAGTCTTACCTGATGGACCACCCCGAGGTGATCTTCGAGGCGGTCGAGGCCTACCGCGCCCGCGAGACCGAGGTGCAGCAGCAGGCCCAGACCGACATGCTGAAGTCGGAGCCGGAGTCGATCTATGCGGACGGCTTCTCGTGGGTCGGTGGCAACCTAGAGGGGGACGTGGTCCTGATCGAGTTCATGGACTACCGCTGCGGCTACTGCCGCCGGGCCTTCGAGGACGTGAAATCGCTGGTCGCGGATGACGGCAACATCAAGTTCATCGTCAAGGAATACCCCGTCCTCGGCGACGACTCGATCACCGCCGCACGCTTTGCCATCGCCACGCTGCAGGTCGCAGGCGACGAGGCCTATGAGCAGGTGCACAACGCCATGATGACCATGCGCGGTAACCCCGGCGACAAGGTCGCGCTGTCCCGTCTGGGCGAGAGCCTCGGCCTCGACACCGACGCGATCTTTGCCCGCATGGACGACGAGGCCGTGACCGAGGTGATCGGCACCAACCGCGCCCTTGGCGATGCGCTTGGCATCAACGGCACGCCGACCTTCCTCTTCGATCACCAGCTTGTCGTGGGCGCCGTCCCGCGCAGCCAGATGGAAGAGATCATCGCGGACCTGCGCGAAGCGGCCGAATGATCCGCGCGGCGCTTCTGCCGCTCCTGCTGCTGTCCTCGCCTCTCGCCGCGCAGGACAGCAGCGCGCCCCTGCCCGCCACGCCGGGCGTCAGTGCCCCCGCTGATCGAGGCAGTGCCCTCTCGCCCGAGGCCCGCAAGCTGCTGGGGGCCGAAATCCGCGCTGTGCTTCTGGCCCACCCCGACCTCGTGGCTCGCCTCGCCGATGGCACCATGGCCCCCACCGCCGCACCGCTCGACCTCTACAAGGACGACCGGGAGCAGGACCTGAGTGCGCTCGACCGGGCCCGCGCCGCCCTGACGGCGATCACGCCGGAAGGCTTCGGCGCAGGCAGACCCCGCCAGACGATCACCCTTTTCGTCACCTATCCCTGCCCCGACTGCGCCATGGCCGAACGCGGGCTGCGCGCGCTTGCGGACAAGCTGCCCGGCCTGCGGGTCGAGGTCCGCGCGGCAGAGAACACCGCCGCCGCCCGCTCGCTCCGCGCCCTTGCCGATGACATGCCCCCGGCGGCCTTCGCCGCGCTGCGCATGTCCTTCTACGGCACCGCGCCCGAGGAGGAGACGGCGGACGAGGCCGAGGAGATCGGCGTGCTGGCCTCGGTGCAGGAGGACGCCTTGCTCTTCCACAAGCTCGGGCTGGACATGGCGCCCTCCTACGTCCTGCCGAAGATGATGCTGCGCGGCGAGATGCCCGCCATCGTGCTGGAACGCTACCTCTCCAAGTGAGGGTGCCGGGCGGCCTCCCCGACCAGCCGCTCCCCTTCGACCAACCAGACTCAAACGGAAAACGGGGCCCCGCATGGCGCCCCGTCCCTGTCGTGAGGAAAACTGTATCTGCCTGAACCGGCCAGCCCGGCGCCACGCCCGGACAGGGCCTGTGGCCGGGCCTCAGCCCCGGATCACTCTGCCGCCTGTGTCGGCTCTGCAGCCTCGCGGGCGTCGATCTCGGCGGCCTTCTTCTCGACCTGTTCGACGATGTGATCCACCATCTGCTCGTTCGACATCTTGTGGGACTGCTTGCCCGCCAGATAGACCATGCCGTTGCCCGCACCGCCCCCGGTGAAGCCCACGTCGGTCATCAGCGCCTCGCCGGGGCCGTTCACCACGCAGCCGATGATCGACAGCGACATGGGCGTCTTGATGTGCTCCAGCCGCTTCTCCAGCAGTTCGACCGTCTTGATCACGTCGAAGCCCTGACGCGCGCAGGACGGGCAGGAGATGATGTTCACGCCCCGGTGGCGCAGGCCGAGCGCCTTGAGGATCTCGTAGCCCACCTTCACCTCTTCCACCGGATCGGCCGAGAGCGAGACGCGCAGCGTGTCGCCGATGCCCATCCAGAGCAGGTTGCCAAGGCCGATGGCGCTCTTGATCGTGCCGGTCATCAGGCCGCCCGCCTCGGTGATGCCGAGGTGAATGGGCGCATCCGTGGCCTCCGCGATGCCCTGGTAGGCGGCGGCGGCCAGGAAGACGTCAGAGGCCTTCACGCTGATCTTGTACTCGCGGAAGTCGTTGTCCTCGAGGATGCGGATGTGGTCCATGCCGCTCTCGACCATCGCCTCGGGACAGGGTTCGCCGTATTTCTCCAGCAGGTGCTTTTCGAGAGAGCCCGCGTTGACCCCGATGCGGATCGAGCAGCCGTGGTCCTTGGCGGCCTTGATGACCTCCTTCACGCGCTTCTCGTCGCCGATGTTGCCGGGGTTGATCCGCAGGCAGGCCGCGCCCGCCTCGGCGGCCTCGATGGCGCGGCGATAGTGGAAATGGATGTCGGCCACGATCGGGACCGGGCTTTCCTTCACGATCTCCTTCAGCGCCCGGGTCGAGGATTCGTCGGGTGTCGAGATGCGGACGATATCGGCACCGGCTTCGGCGGCAGCGATGACCTGCCCCAGCGTGGCCCTCACGTCGGAGCTGTCGGTGTTGGTCATGGTCTGGACGCTGATCGGGGCGTCCCCGCCGACGGGAACGTTGCCGACCATGATCTGGCGGCTCACGCGCCGGTCGATATTGCGCCAGGGGCGGATCGGATTGTGCGACATGCGGGGCCTCCAGCCGTCTTTGGGTCACCAGATAGCGCGGTGAGGCCCGGGGTTCAATTGCCCCGTGCCGCGCAAGGGCTGTGCAGGGCCGATTGTGCGGAGGCGAGCCGAGGGGATCGGGTGCTGGGTCGTTCTGCCCGGGCGGCGATCCCCTGCGAAGGGCGGCACCGTCCGGCCAGCTGTTCAGCAGTGGTTACGGGAAGCCGCGAGGCCCCCCCCCCTCTCCAGCCACTCAGCACGATCAGCGATCTACCACGAAGGGCAGCGCCGTCCCGCGGGGTGGCGCTATAGCGCCGGTCGCCATTGGTGCGCCATTGGTCCGAGCACCAATGGCGACGGGGGGCGGGTCGGCGCTGCCCGGCCTGCGGCCGGGCGGGTAGTGGATGGAGAGGGCAGTTGTCTTGGGTAAAGCAGCCTGAGGTCGCGCGCTTGTGATCGGCGGATCAGACGTCGAGGCCGATGCGTCCGCTCGCGCAGGTCGGACACCGCGCGCCCCAAACGCAAAAGGCGGCCCCTCGGACCGCCCTCACATAGACCGGCAGCGCCGATCCTATCGCTTCGCCTTATTCCGCGACCGGCGTCTGGACGGCTTGATCCGCCTCGGCCACCGCGAAGACGCGCGCGGCCTCGGGATCGGCGGACAGATCGGCCACCGCGTAATTCTGCGTCAGGTCCTCGACCGACAGCGCGACATTGCGGATCGTGCCGGTGCCCTCACCCGCCGGGCCGAAGATCTGGCCGTTAACCTTGAAGTAGAGCGACCCGGACATGCCCGCACGCAGCACCGGGGCTTCCTCGGTCTGGGGCAGGTCATAGGTCTCGCCCGCGTCGAGGATCTTCTCGAAAATCACCGAACCATCCGCGGCACGCACGCGCACCCAGGCCGGACGCACGGCAAAGATCGAGACACCTGGCTCGGGCGTTTCGACGACCTGCGGCTGCGGCACGGCCTGCCCCTCGCCGAGGTTGAGCGCCATGGCGAGCGCGCGGTCCACCGCGGTTTCGCTGGCCGCCGGGGTGTCGGCGGTCTGGCTCTGCATCTGAGCGAAGCTGCCGATGGCGTTTGGGTCCAGCGTCGAGATCGGCGCATCGCGGGCCACCAGCACGGGCACGTCGAGCGCCTGCGGACGGTAGAGACGATCCAGCCCCTCACCCGGAGGCGAGAACGGGCCGGCGCCGGGCTCTGCCGCGGCATCCGAGGCCAGCGGGTTCAGATCGGTCAGAACGTCCGGGGTGTTTTCCACCGGCGCCATCTGCACGCGCTGCACCTCGTTCAGGACGGTCCAGCCGCCGAAACCGATCGCCCCGATCAGCGCCAGCAGCACGAGGGCAGAGCCCACGGCGCCGGGCTCGATCCGGGCCAGGAAGCCCTCGCCCGCGGGGACGAAGGGGGTGTTCGGCGTGATGAAGGGATCCTTCGCACGGGCGTCCTTGGCCTGCTTCGGCGCTTCCTGCGGCTTGCGGCGGGTCGAGGCCTCGGCCGACATGCCGTGCGCCGTGGCAAAGCCGCTCTCGGCGCAGAAGGCCGCGAAGGTCTGGTCGGGATCCATGTTCAGGTAACGGGCGTAGGACCGCACGTAGCCTGCAATGAAACCGGGGGTATCGAAGGCGTTGGGATCGCAGTTTTCGATCGCGGCGATGTAGGAGGCCTTGATGCGCAGCTCACGCTGCACATCGAGCAGGGATTTGCCCATCGTTGCGCGTTCTCCGCGCATGATGTCGCCGAGTCTCAGGTCGAAATCGTCGAAGCCTTTAGGCTGCTGCTCCGGCGGCTCCGCCGCCAGTGTGCCCTTGCGCCGTATCATCTTCACTGCCCCGTGTGCTGTAGAGCTCGAACCATCCCCCGATTCGAGTCTTGCCTTTATTACTTACAGCCTAACACGATTCCAATTCGATAACAGGTTGTAGGGGGTCAGCCCGCCAATTCGGCACGATTTAGCGCACAGTGCGACCAGAGGCGGTCCATCGCGGTCACGAGCTGATCGATCTCACGGGGGCCGTGAACCGGCGACGGCGTGAAGCGCAGCCGTTCCGTACCACGGGGCACCGTGGGGAAATTGATCGGCTGAACGTAGATCCCGTAGTCGTCAAGCAACATGTCCGAGAGCTTCTTCGTGTGCACCGGGTTGCCCACGATGACGGGCACGATGTGGCTGCCGTGATCGATCAGCGGCAGGCCGAGGCCCTTGAGACGCATCTTGAGGATCCTCGCCTGCATCTGGTGCTGGTCGCGCAGGGTCTGATCCGTCTTCAGGTGGGCGACCGAAGCCGCCGCCCCTGCCGCCACGGCGGGCGGCATCGAGGAGGTGAAGATGAAGCCCGGCGCATAGGAGCGGATCGCGTCGACCATCTTGGGCGAGGCCGCGATATAGCCGCCGAAGACGCCGAAGGCCTTGGCCAGCGTGCCGTTGATGATGTCGATCCGGTGCGCGAGGTTGTCGCGCTCCGAGACACCGCCGCCCCGGGGGCCGTACATGCCGACGGCGTGAACCTCGTCGAGGTAGGTCAGCGCGCCGAATTCATCCGCCAGGTCGCAGATCGCCTCGATCGGGCCGAAGTCGCCGTCCATGGAGTAGACCGACTCGAAGGCGATCAGCTTGGGCGCTGCGGGATCGTCCGCCGCCATCAGCTCGCGCAGGTGGTCCACGTCGTTGTGCTTGAAGATCCGCTTGGCCCCTCCGTTGCGGCGCACGCCCTCGATCATCGAGGCGTGGTTGAGCTCGTCGGAATAGATGATCAGCCCGGGGAAGAGCTTGGGCAGGGTCGAGAGCGTCGCATCATTCGCCACGTAGGCCGAGGTGAAGAGCAGCGCCGCCTCCTTGCCGTGCAGGTCGGCCAGTTCGGCCTCCAGCCGCTTGTGGTAGAGCGTGGTGCCCGAGATGTTCCGGGTGCCGCCGGAGCCCGCGCCGGTGGCATCCACCGCCTCGTGCATCGCGTTCAGGACGACGGGGTGCTGCCCCATCCCGAGGTAATCGTTGCCGCACCACACGGTAACCGGCTTCTCGGTCCCGTCGGGTTTACGCCACGTGGCATGGGGAAACTGGCCCTTGTGCCGCACGATATCAATGAACGTGCGGTAGCGCCCTTCCTGGTGCAGATTTTCGATGGCCCGGTCCAGCTCGGCTTCGTAGTTCACCGGAACCCCTCCTTCACTTAGGTCGGCCCGTCGCGCAGAGGTCCATGCGCTGTGGCATACATCCTGGCGGTGGGAGGCGAGTTCATATCGCCTGTTTTGAATTAGAATGGTTATAGGCCGTGGCCCATCCGTGCAACAGGCTACATTTTGCCACCCCTGCCCGGCCTTGATCCACGTCAAGCGCAGTGAACCTGCATGAAAGAAATATCAACCGGCAAATTCCTGCAAACATAGGACTTTCGTCCTATGGAGGCATGGTATTCCGGACTTTACCAATCCCGCTGAATGCATAGCTTAGTCTCAGTTATTTTACTGAAATCCCCTTGAACCAGCCTGAAGACGCATCCGCGGCACATCGAAACATTCCGCCGCATAACGTTTGAAACAAGAAAGATTCGTTCGCGCGCCCTGCCCGTTCGGGCCGCCGCCCTCCTTTCTGTCGGGGCGGCGCCGGGCCGCTTCCTAGGGAGCCTTCCCATGCTGACCACCCTGAGTCAGGCCCAGATCCTGACGCTGATCTTCCTGACCGCCCTCGGCTATGCGCTTGCCACCGCCGGGATCAAGCTGACCTCGGACGGGGCGCCGGGCCTCTTTCCGCTGCTCGCCATCACCACCGGCTTCCTGATCGCGACCGTGTCGGAAGTGCTCCTGCTGCGCGGGACCGAACTGTCGACGGCCTATCTGCTGATCGTCGCCGCCGAGACGATCCTCGTGCTCGCCTTCGCGCTCTCGCTCGGGGACAGCCTCAGCCCCCGGCAGGTGCTGGGCGGGCTGGCGGTGATCATCGGAATGGTCCTCGTGGCCCACTGACCCCCTTCGGCGCGGCAGCATCTCCCAACTGCGCCCGCCGGCCGGCGGCCCGCCCCAGTCCCCAGGGCGGGCTGCCTTGGCGATCCCGGCCCCGGCCGCCCCGCCCTGCGCGCTCCTGCCAGTACCCCCGCTACGCCCGCGGGCCCCTGCATCAGCCGCGCCCCGGCCATGTGCGGAAGGCAGGGCCGCTCTCTGGACATGGGCTGCGGGGCTGCTACGGTCGCGCGCGAAGCAATATCAGGAGCCCTCATGTCCCTCGACGCCGTCCTCTCCCGTATCGACACCGATCTGAATGCCGCGACCGAGCGGCTGATGGACCTGCTGCGCATCCGCTCGATCTCCACCGATCCCGACTACAAGGCCGAGTGCGACAAGGCCGCCGACTGGCTGGTGGCCGATCTCGCCTCCTTCGGCGTCAAGGCCGAGAAGCGCGCCACCCCCGGTCACCCGATGGTCTATGGCACCTTCGGCCCCGAAGGCGCGGATGTGCCCCATGTCCTCTTCTACGGCCACTACGACGTGCAGCCGGTGGACCCGATCGAGCTCTGGACCCGCGATCCCTTCGATCCCGCCATCGAAGAGACCGACAACGGCCCCGTGATCCGCGGCCGCGGCACCTCGGACGACAAGGGCCAGCTGATGACCTTCGTCGAGGCCTGCCGGGCCTGGGCCGCCGAAACCGGCTCCGTGCCCTGCCGGGTGACCTTCTTCTTCGAGGGTGAGGAAGAGAGCGGCTCGCCCTCGCTGATCCCCTACATGAAGGCACACGCCGAGGAGCTGAAAGCCGACCTCGCGCTGATCTGCGACACCGGCCTCTTCAACCCGACCACGCCGGGCATCATCACCATGCTGCGCGGAAACGTCGGCGAGGAGCTGACCGTCACCGCCGCCTCCAAGGACCTGCATTCCGGCATGTTCGGCGGCGTGGCGATGAACCCGATCCGCGTGCTGTCCAAGATCCTCGCCGGGCTCCATGACGAGACCGGCCGCGTCACCGTGCCCGATTTCTACGACGGCGTGCCCGACCTGCCCGAGGAGCTGGCCAAGCAGTGGGAGGGCCTCGGCTTCTCCGCAGAGGAATTCCTCGGTGGTGTCGGCCTCTCCGATCCGGCGGGTGAACAGGCCTTCACCCCGCTCGAGATGATCTGGTCGCGGCCCACCTGCGACGTGAACGGCATCTGGGGCGGCTACACCGGCGCGGGCTTCAAGACGGTGATCCCCTCGCAGGCGCATGCCAAGCTCTCCTTCCGCCTCGTGGGCCAGCAGGATCCGATCGCGATCCGCGAGAACTTCCGCAAGTGGGTCACGGCGCAGCTGCCCGCCGACTGCACGGTGGAGTTCAAGGGTTACTCCAACTCGCCCGCCAGCCAGATGGACATCTCCGGCACCGCCTTCGAGGCCGCCCGTCAGGCACTCTCCGACGAATGGCCCAACGAGGCCGCCTTCATCGGCTGCGGCGGCTCGATCCCGATCGCGGGCTACTTCAAGTCGATCCTCGACATGAACGCCATGCTGATCGGCTACGGCAACGACGACGACCAGATCCATTCGCCGAACGAGAAGTACAACGTCTTCTCCTTCCAGCATGGCATCCGGTCCTGGGCCCGCGTGCTCGACGCGCTCGCCAAGGCGTAAGCGGATGGCGCTGCCCGAAGGGTACCGGTTGGTCGAACGCACGCCGACCGCCGAGGAACATACCGCCCTTCGGGCGGCAGCCGGCCTTTCGCCCCACGGGGCGGAGGCCACCCGCGCCGGCCTGCCCGGCACCATTTATGCCGTGGTGATCGAAACCGCTGGCCGCGCCATCGGCATGGGCCGGCTCATCGGCGACGGCGGGCTGGCCTTTCAGGTGGTCGACATTGCCGTCGATCCCGCCCACCAGGGGCGCGGGCTGGGCCATGCCATCGTCGCGGCCCTCTCCGCACGGATCGCTCAGCTGCCGCCCACGGCCTACGTCAGCCTGATCGCGGATGGCCCTGCGAAACATCTCTACGCCCGCTTCGGCTTCGTCGAGACCGCCCCCGCCTCGGTCGGCATGGCGCTCAAACTGCCCGTCGGGGCCAGCTGACGCCGCGCCCCCTCATCTTTCGCTCTGAAATATCCCTGCCGGAGGCCCCGTCCGCAGGACGGGCCCTGCCTCAGATCGTGCCCGCGAACCGCTCCGGCAGGGTGAAGATACGCCCGTCCTCGGGCCGGTCGAACTGCCAGAACCCGGTGTCGCCGCGCGCCTTCCAGCTGCGGTGCATCGCCTTGCGCACGGGTCGCATGTCAAAGCCCTCCGCCTCCTCCAGCGCCTCGAAGGCCTCGAAGACCGCCCGGTCCTCGCCGCGCGCCTCGGCAAACCAGTGGCGCCCGATGGAGGCCTCCTTGGGCGTCTCCACCCCTACCGCCTGCGTCACCGCGTTGCGCCGGTCCATGGCCGCGCAATAGGCGTCGAAATCGCAGAACTTCAGGTGGAAGAGATAGAGCTCGTCGGGGGTATACAGCGTCTTGTACTGGGTAAAATGCCCGCCGCGCGCGATCTTGGTCCCGGCCGAGATCACGCAGGGCTTGGAATAATGCGGCGCCAGCCGCACATGCCTGCGCGGCCCCAGCACGCGGTCCGTCACCGGCTCCGCCTCGCGGTCCAGCCGGTGAATCACCTCCAGCCCCAGCGGCGTCAGCACCCGGCGCGTCGGCGCTGCGCCGAGGTATCCCAGCAGGTCCTGCCCCGCCTCGGGATCGACCACCACAAGCTCATCCACGTCGCCCACGATGACATGGTCGTAATAGGCGTGCAGCCCCATGACGAGGTTGTTCAGGAGCCGCCACCGCTTCATGTCGAAGTTCTTGTGATGCGCGCCCGGGATGCCGATGATGTTGCAGCCCTCGGCGATCTCGGCCACCTGCGGGTCGCGGCCATGGGCAACGATATAGCAGTTCTCCCGCCCCAGTTGCGCGCCGTAATGCGCCAGCCAGAGCCGCAGGAAGAAGAAGTCGTCGCGCAGCATGGTGACGGCGGCGGCGGTGGATTGCATCGGGAGGTCCTGTCAGGGGCCCTTGGGGGCGGTTTATTCTGCGGCGCGTGGACAAGTCTAACCCGGCCAGTGCTATAAGAGAATCGTGAATTTCGCCACGCCCTCCGCGGCCCCTGCGCCCCGCCTGCCCGACGGCTTTGCCGACAGCGGTCTGTTCCTGCGTGCAGGGCCCGTGCCGCCGACCCGCGTGCAGGTCATGGGCGAACGGTCTTCGGGGACGAACTTCCTCAAGCGGCTGATCGGGCGCAACACGCCGCTCACCCCGACGGAGGAACTGGGCTGGAAACACGGCGCGCCTGCGATAATCGCGATTCCCGCCGATCTGCTGGTGGTCGTCGCGGTGCGCAATGCCGCCGACTGGGCGCGCTCGATGCATGCGAAACCCTGGCACGCCAGCCCGGCGCTGCAGGCGCTCGACTTCCCGGCCTTCCTGCGCGCCGAATGGGACACGATCGCCGACCGGCCGCGCTACTTCGAGGGCCTCCCCGACAGCGCCATCGGCCAGCCGCTGCAGCCCGACCGCGATCCGCTGACCGGCGCGCGTCACGCGGACCTCTTCGCCCTGCGCCGCGCCAAGCTCACCGCCCACCTCAGCCTGCTGAACCGGGACTGCGCCCTCGCCGTCGTGCGCATGGAGACCGCCACCGCAGCGCCCGAGGCCCTGCTCGCGCAGCTCCGCGCCACCTACGCCTGGCCCGATGCCCCCTACCGCCCGGTGCACAAGCGCCTCGGCGCCAAGTTCAAGCCCGCGATCCCGGACCGCCCCGCCACGCCCGAGTGGTCGGAGGACGACCTTGCCCACCTGCGCGCCCGTGTCGACATGGCTCAGGAAGCCATGCTCGGCTACAGCTACTGAGCCCGCGCAGAGGGTTTCATCTTTCCAGAACTACTCCGGGAACATTGGCCCCGCTACGGGGCCAAGGGGGCAGAGCCCCGCTCCGTCTCGCGATCACGCACCTCGGACCTCATTGGCCCCCGCCCCGGACAGGCAGAACGGACCGCAGATCACCCGCGATCACCGCACCACCCCCTCTGAACGGATCACTCTACTCGCCGCCAAGCGCCCAAAATTCTTCGAAGAATTTTGCAAAGAATTTTCGAAAATTCTTTGTGCCGCCCCGAAGGGCTTTTCTCTGCATTTTCGAGGGGAAAGTGGCGCGGTTGACGGGGCTCGAACCCGCGACCCCCGGCGTGACAGGCCGGTACTCTAACCAACTGAGCTACAACCGCGCATCGCGCAGGACATTCAGACAAGGTAGCGTGGCGCGGTTGACGGGGCTCGAACCCGCGACCCCCGGCGTGACAGGCCGGTACTCTAACCAACTGAGCTACAACCGCTCGCTACCCGTCCGGTGTGTCCCGAACGTGAGGGGCGTTCTAGGGATAACCCCGGACAGCGTCAAGCGCGAAGTATCAACTTTGTGACCCCGTTTTGCACTTTCTTTGCCCCCGCCCGTCAGGCCCTTACGTCACCTTGATAATCCTCCCTCGGGGGCCGTCCCGGTGCCCCTGCGGCAGGTCGCGCGGCACCGACCGTGCCTCACTCAAGCCGGGCGTTTCGGCCCCGGCAAGGGCACGAATTCGGCGTCGTCCCCGGGCGGCAGGCGGAAGCGGCCATGGGTCCAGTCCCCGGCGCGCCAGGCTTCCTTGGCGGCCTCGATCTTCTCCTTCGAGGAGGAGACGAAGTTCCACCAGATGTACCTGTGCCCCTCCAGCACATCGCCCCCCAGCAGGAGCAGGTGCGCGCCCTCCGGACCGGCCTGCAGGGTCAACCGGTCGCCGGGACGGAAGACCACCATCCGCCCGGCCTCGAAGCTGTCGCGCCCGATGCGCAGGCCGCCCTCCAGCACGTAGGCCGCGCCATCCTCCTGCTCCTCGGGGGAGGGAATCGCCGCGCCGGGCGCCAGCCGGGCCTCGGCGAAGAAGGCGTTCACCGGCAGTGCCACCGGCGAGGCCGCGCCCCAGGCCGCGCCGAGGACCACGCGCACCTCCTTGCCCTCACCCTCCAGCACCGGCAGGTCCGCCCGCCCGGCATGGAGGAACTGCGCCGGGTCGTCCTCCTGCGCCTCGGGCAGGCCCAGCCATGTCTGCACCCCGAAGAGCGGATTTGGCTGCTGGCGCATCGTCCCGTCCATCCGCTCGGAGTGGGTGATTCCATTGCCCGCCAGCATCCAGTTCACCGCCCCCGGTTCGATCCACTGGTCGGTCCCGAGGGAATCACGGTGATGCAGGCGCCCCTTCAGCAGGTAGGTGATCGTGCCGAGCCCGATGTGCGGGTGCGGGCGCACGTCGATCCCCTGCCCGGTCAGGAATTCCACCGGGCCCATCTGGTCGAAAAAGATGAAGGGGCCGACCATCCGCCGATGGGCCACCGGCAGGGCGCGCCGCACCTCGAAGCCGCCGATGTCACGCGCCCGCGGCACGATGACGGTCTCGATGCTGTCGACGGCATCGCCGATCGGAATGCTCGGATCGAGGATCGGATTCCAGCTCATGAAGGCCTCCTGTGGCGCCCGGGGATACGTCCCCTGTGCCTTCGAAGGTAACATCTCCGCCCTCCGCGCCAATTGCGCAGCCGCGCAGGGCAGTGAGGTCCGAGCCGCACGCAGGCGCTGCCCCGGTCAGGGGGTGGGCTCTGTAAAGGGATCGCGGACCGTCTCGCGCCGCAGGGAGCGGCCCCGGGGGCGGTCAGTGTGTCGTGGCGTTGGAGAAGAGGTTCACCACAAGAATCCCCGCCACGATCAGCATCAGGCCGATCACTGCCGGCAGGTCGAGCTTCTGACCGAAAACCACCAGCCCGATGGCCGAGACCATGAGGATGCCCAGACCACTCCAGATCGCATAGGCCACGCCCACCGGCATGGTCTTCAGCACCTGCGCGAGGAAGTAGAAGGCCGCCCCGTAGCAGACCGCCACCATCACAGTGGGCACCAGCCGGGTGAACTGTTGCGAGGCCTGAAGAAAGGTCGTGCCCACGACTTCGAAGGCCACGGCAATGGCAAGGGTCAGATAGGTGCCGAGGGTCGCGCTCATGGGCGGGTGTCTCCTTCACGAGGGGGGAAGGCCGCGCCCGTCGCGCGGCCCGGAAAGGCTAGACGGTAATTTTCACGGAGTCGATTCCCGCAGGCGCTCGCCGGGCGTGCGCAGGGGCACAGAGGCAAAACGCTCGCCGCGGTGCAAGCGCCGCCCTCTCGACCCGTCCGCGCCGCCCTCCTTTGCACCGGCCGCCCCGCCTTCCGCCACACGTTCCGGCATCGGCCGGCCACGCCTTCCGCCCCCTCTCTCGCACCGGCCGACCACGCCCTGCGCCACCCTCTCTGGCCATCCGCGCCCGTGCCGGGCATGCTGCCCCCGAGAAGTGCCGTCCATACCGCCGGAGCCGCCGATGCCCGCCCCCTTCCCCCTGATCCGACGCCTGTGGCGCCAGCATCCCGTCGCCCTGCTTGTCTTCGTGGCGGCCTTCGTGCTGGTGCTCTTCTTCGCGCTCCGCATGACGGTCTTTGCCCTGCACTGGTCCGATCCGGGGCAGCGGTCGGTCCAGCCCCAGCCCTGGATGACGCCGGGCTATGTCGCGCATTCCTGGCACCTGCCGAAGGAGGAGGTGTTCCGGCTCCTCGCCCTCGACCCGCCCCCGGACCGGCGCGTCACGCTGGAGGAGATCGCCCGCGCCAAGGGCGTGCCGCTGAGCCAGCTTCTCGACGATCTGAACGACGCATTGCAGGCGCAGGCGCCGCGATGACCGACTGGCTGCTGCAACTCCTCGTCGCCAACGGCCTGCCGCTGATCGCGCTCGTGACCTTCTTCAGTTGCCTCGCCGTGCCCGTGCCCTCGTCGCTCGCCATGCTGACCGCCGGGGCGATCTCTGCCTCGGGCGACCTGCCGGTGGCGGGGGCGGCGCTTGCGGCGCTCGGCGGGGCCATCGCGGGGGATCAGACGGGTTACCAGATCGGGCGCGCGGGCGGGGCCTGGATCGAAAGCCGCCTGACCGGACGCCCGAAACGGGCCGCGCTCTACCAGCGGGCGCAGGAGATGACGCGGACCTCCGGCAGTGCCGGGGTGTTCTTCAGCCGCTGGCTGGTCTCACCGCTCGGGCCTTACGTGAATTTCGCCGCCGGTGCCGCGCGGCTGCGGCGCGTGCCCTTCTCGGTCTGGGCCGCCGCGGGCGAGGTCGTCTGGGTCGGGCTCTACGTCGGGCTCGGCTTCGGCTTTGCCAGCCAGATCGAGACGATCGCGCAGATCGCGCAGGACATGTCCGGGCTGCTGGCGGGCCTCGTGGTCATGGGCGTCAGCGCGCTCTGGATCCAGCGCGGCCTGCGCCGCCGGAGGCTCCGCCGCCGCGCCGACGGGTCCGCGGAGACCGGCACGGAAGCACTGCCTGACACCCTTGGCGACGCCCCCCGCCCCGAAGGCAACTGATCGCCCCCTCTCCCCGGGGAAGCGCCGCCTGCCCCATTGTACCGCGGCCCGCGCGGGTCCATATCTTGGGCATGCTGCGCGTCACCCCGATCCTGCTGGCGGTTCTCTACGCCCTTGTCATGTACCGGTTCTCGGTCTGGCGCACCAAGCGCGAGCTCGACAACCGCTCCACCCGGCTGGCCGATCCGCAGCTCCTCGCGGTGACCGACCGGCTGGCCCGGGCGCTCGACGTGCAGCAGGTGCCCGTGCATATTTACGAGATCGACCCGGTGAACGGCCTCGCCGCGCCGGACGGACGGATCTTCATCACCCGCGGCTTTTACCAAAAGTTCCGCGCGGGCGAGGTGACGGCCGAGGAGCTCGCCTCCGTCATCGCGCACGAATTGGGCCACGTGGCCCTTGGCCATTCCCGCCGCCGGATGATCGACTTCTCGGGGCAGAACGCGCTGCGCACCACGCTCGGCATGGTGCTGTCGCGGATCCTGCCCGGCATCGGCCCGATGATCGCGGGCGGGCTGACGACGCTGCTCGCCGCCTCGCTCTCGCGCAGCGATGAATACGAGGCCGACGCCTATGCCGCGGCCCTGCTGACCAAAGCGGGTTTTGGCACCGCGCCGCAGGTCTCGCTCTTCGAGAAACTCGACGCGCTGACCAAGGGCCGCGCCGGGGCCGCCCCCGCATGGCTCCTCAGCCACCCCAAGACGACGGACCGCATCCGCGCGATCCGCGCCCTCGACGCCCGCTGGAGCGGGACCACCCCGCCCTGAGCCGGCCCCCACCGGCACCCCTCCCCGAGACGGCGGCCCTCACCCGCCCGACACGACAGCGACAGGACCCCTCATGCGTTATTCCCTCCTCGATCTTGCCCCGATTCCCGAAGGCGCCGATGCCGCCCAGTCGATCCGCAACTCCGTGGCCCTCGCGCAGGCCGCCGAGGGCTGGGGCTATCACCGCTACTGGCTGGCGGAACACCACAACATGCCCGGCATCGCCTCCTCCGCCACGGCGGTGATGATCGGCCATATCGCCGCGGCGACGACGACGATCCGCGTCGGCTCGGGCGGGATCATGCTGCCCAACCACTCGCCCCTCGTGATCGCCGAGCAATTCGGCACGCTGGCCACGATCCACGGCGACCGGATCGACCTGGGCCTCGGGCGGGCGCCGGGCACCGACGGGGCCACGGCGCAGGCGCTGCGGCGCAACATGTCGCAACAGGACACCTTCCCGCGCGACGTGCTGGAGCTCATGGCCTACCTCGGTGATCCCGAACCGGGGCAGAGCCTGCATGCGATCCCCGGCGAGGGCACCAAGGTGCCGGTCTGGATCCTCGGCTCCTCGCTCTATGGCGCGCAGCTGGCCGCCCACCTCGGCCTGCCCTATGCCTTCGCCTCGCATTTCGCGCCCGAGGCCCTGTCGCAGGCGGTCGAGGTCTACCGCCGCGGCTTCCAGCCCTCGGAATACCTCGCGCAGCCGCATTTCATGATGGCGATGAACATCTTCGCCGCCGATACGGAGGAGGAGGCCACCCGGCTCAAGACCTCGATGCAGCAGGCCTTCATCCGCCTGCGCAGCGGCCAGCCCAGCAAGCTGCCCCGCCCCGTGGACCGGATCGAGGACGTGGCCGATCCCGCGTGGATCCGCGCGGTGAACCAGTCGCTCTCGGTCAGCGCCACAGGCACGCGCGAGACGATCCGCCCGCAGATCACCAAGCTGATCGAGGCCTATCGCCCGGACGAAATCATGGTCGCGGGCCAGATCCACGATCCCGCCGCGCGCCAGCACTCCTTCGAGATCGCCGCAGAGGTCCTCGCCAGCTTCACCCCGGCAGAAGTGGCCTGACCCCGACCGAAGCCCCAAATCCTTCATCTTTCCGCAAATACTCACCGCGCGCCCCTCACCGGGCGCGCAACGCCTCTGCATCGCCACCCAAGAATTTTCGAAAATTCTTGGGAAAATTCTTCGAAGAATTTTCGGCGCGCGTCTGAACGCCTGCGCCCACCGGCAACCGACCCGCTTGCGGCAGGCCCCCGGAATTTTCGAAAATTCCGGTCCGTTTTCTTCGAAGAAAACGAGGAGTGCCGCACCGCTGGCTCAGCGGGTCAGCACCTTGCCCAGCCTCGGCAGCCGCGCCTTCTTCATCAGCGCCCGCATGTCCCAATCCTCGCCAGAGAGGCGGCGCGCCTCGGCCAGAACGGCGGCGCCCACCTCCGCGACAGCCTCGGGCTGCGCCTCGCAGACCCCCAGCAGGAACCCGTCGGGATCGGCCCGCGACAGGCCCTCCTCCGCGAGGATGTCGCGCGGGAAATCCTTGGCGTTCATGGTCACGATCACGTCGGCCGATCCCGCCACGGCGGCGGCCAGCACATGCACATCCGCGGGATCGGGCAGCCAGAGACGCGCCTCCAGCCCCGGGGCCACGGGCACCTCGGCCCGCGGCCAGCGGGCCGAGACGAGCGCGATCTCACCCCGCGCCTGCGCCTCGCCCCCCGGGCCCAGCTTGCGCGCGGCAAGCGCCCATTCCTCGAGGATGCGGGCGGACCAGAGCGGCTCGAACGCCCCCGTGGTCGCCACGCCAAGCAGCATCTCCCGCATCACCGTGGGATAGAGCACGCAGGCGTCGAGCAGGACCTTCATAGGCGGAAGAAGAGCGCCTTGAGGTAGCCGCTCTCGGCCAGTTGCGGGTGCATCGGGTGGTCCGGCCCGGCATAGCCGGTGTGGATCAGCGCGCCCGCCCGGCCCGCCTTGCCGATGCCCCGGATCGAGGCCTGCCGGAACTTCGAGAGATCCGCGGCGTGGGAGCAGGAGCAGAGCCCGAGATAGCCGCCCTCGGCCACCAGCGGCGCGGCCAGCTTGGCGATCCGCTCATAGGCGCGCAGACCGGCCTCCAGCGCGGGTTTCGACGGCGCAAAGGCCGGCGGGTCGCAGATCACCACGTCGAACTGCGCGCCCTCCTGCCCGAGGGCCGTCAGCACGTCGAAGGCATCGCCCTTGCGGGTCGCGAATTTCTCCGCCACGCCCATGGCCGCGGCGCCCTGCGTCGCAAGGTCGAGCGCCGGTTGCGAGCCATCTACGGCCAGTGCGCTCTCTGCCCCGCCCGCAAGCGCCGCGAGGCCAAAGCCGCCCACGTGGGAGAAGACGTCGAGCACCCGCGCACCCTTGGCCAGACGCGCGCCGAAGGCATGGTTCGGACGCTGGTCGAAGAAGAGGCCAGTCTTCTGACCGCCCGCCACGTCGGCCATGTAGATCGCGCCGTTCATCGGCACCGGGATCGGACCTGCGGGCATGTCCCCCGCCAGCACCGCATCGCGGTCGTCGAGCCCTTCCAGCAGCCGGGCCCGGCCCGAGGCGCTCTTGATCACGTTGGCGACGCCGGTCACCTCGATCAGCGCGGCGCAGAGGTCTTCGAGGTGCACTTCCGACCAGGCGGCGTTGGGCTGCACCACGGCGGTGTCGCCGAACCGGTCGATGATCACGCCGGGCAGCCCGTCGGCCTCGGCATGGACCAGACGGTAGAAGGGCGCCTCGTACAGCCGTGCGCGCATCTCCAGCGCGCGGGTCAGCCGGGCGCGAAACCAGTCGCGTCCCAGCCCTGCGACCTCGGCCCCGTCCAGCACGCGGGCGAGGATCTTGGAGGCCGGGTTCACCGCAACGAGGGCCAGCGGCCGCCGGTCGCCATCTTCCAGCAGCGCAAGCGCGCCGGGCTCCAGCGCCTTGGTGCGGCGGTCGGTGACCACCTCGTTGTCATAGACCCAGGGGAACCCGAACCGGATGCGGCGCGGGTCGGACTTGGGTTTCAACCGAATTACGGGGAGGGTCTGGGATGTCGTCATGATCCATGCTCTACTGCCTTCCGAGGCGTCGCGAAAGAGGCCACGAGACGCAATGACCGGCCGGCACCGACCGGCGGAATGGTCCGGCAGACGGGCCGGGAAGAGGAACACCCCAGCACTGCCACCGTTGATCCAAGAGACGCAGGCCGCCGCAGGGACATGGAGGGGCCGGAGCCCGCGCATGGGCGCAAGCCCGGCCAAGCGCTTGTTAGCGCTAACCAGTCCTGATAAAATGCGGTCAGCCACAGCCTGAGCGAAGGGAAGAGAGAGATGAGCCTGAATGCCACCATCGCAGAGGTGACCGAGAGAATCGTCGAGCGCTCTGCCCCGCTGCGCCGCCCTTACCTCGATCGCATGGCCGCCGCCGCCGAAACCGGGCCCGCCCGGGCCCACCTGACCTGCGGCAACCAGGCCCATGCCTATGCTGGCGTGGTGCCCGATCAGGAGGCGCTCGCCAAGGGACGCGCCCCCAACATCGGGATCGTGACGGCCTACAACGACATGCTCTCGGCGCACCAGCCCTTCGAACGCTTCCCGCAGCTGATCCGCGACACGGCGCGGGCGCAGGGTGCAACCGCACAGGTGGCCGGTGGCGTGCCCGCCATGTGCGACGGCGTCACCCAGGGCCAGCCGGGGATGGAGCTCTCGCTCTTCTCGCGCGACGTGATCGCCCTCGCGGCCGGTGTGGCCCTGTCGCACAATTGCTTCGACGCGGCGCTCTACCTCGGGGTCTGCGACAAGATCGTGCCGGGGCTGATCATCGCGGCGGCGACCTTCGGCCATATCCCCGCGCTCTTCCTGCCCGCCGGGCCGATGCCCTCGGGCCTGCCCAACGACGAGAAGGCCAAGGTGCGCCAGCTCTTCGCCACCGGCGAGGTGGGCCGCGACAGGCTGATGGAGGCCGAGATGGCCTCCTACCATTCGCCGGGCACCTGCACCTTCTACGGCACCGCGAATTCCAACCAGATGCTGATGGAATTCATGGGGCTGCACCTGCCGGGCAGTTCCTTTGTGAACCCGAACACGCCGCTGCGCGACGCGCTGACCGTCGCAGGCGTGGAACGGGCGCTGGAGATCACCGCACTCGGCAACGATTATCGCCCAGCCTCGCAGGTGCTGGACGAAAAGGCCTTCGTGAACGGGATCGTCGGGCTGATGGCCACCGGCGGCTCGACCAACCTCGTGCTGCACCTGCCCGCCATGGCGCGTGCGGCGGGCGTGGTGCTGGAGCTGGAGGATTTCGACGCGATCTCCTCGGTCACGCCGCTGATGGCCAAGGTCTATCCCAACGGGCTGGCGGACGTGAACCACTTCCACGCGGCAGGCGGGCTCGGTTACCTGATCGGAGAGTTGCTGGAGGGCGGGCTGCTGCACCCCGACACAACCACCGTGGCGGGCGACGGGCTGGCGGCCTATGCGCAGGAACCCAAGCTGACCGGCGACCGTGTCCACTGGGAGCCCGGCCCGCGCGAGAGCCTGAACGACAAGATCGTGCGCCCGGCCGCGGACCCGTTCCAGAAGACCGGCGGGCTGAAGCAGCTGAAGGGCAACCTCGGCCACGGGATCATGAAGGTCTCGGCCGTGGCGCCGGAGCGGCATGTGATCGAGGCGCCCGCGCGCATCTTCCATGACCAGGAGGCGGTGAAGGCAGCCTTCAAGGCGGGCGAATTCACCTCGGACACGATCGTCGTGGTGCGCTTCCAGGGGCCGCGGGCGAACGGGATGCCAGAACTGCATTCGCTGACGCCGACGCTCTCGGTGTTGCAGGACCGCGGGCTGAAGGTGGCGCTGCTGACCGACGGGCGGATGTCCGGGGCGTCGGGCAAGGTGCCCGCCGCGATCCACGTCTCGCCCGAGGCCGCCGTGGGCGGTCCGCTGGCGCGGCTGCGGGAGGGTGACATCGTGCGGGTGGACGCCATGGCCGGCACGATCGAGGCCGTGGGCGTCGATCTCTCCACGCGCGAGCCCGCGGTGGCCGACCTCTCGGGCAATGCCCATGGCATCGGGCGCGAGCTTTTCGAAGCCTTCCGGGCCCATGCGGGACCGGCGGACACGGGCGCCGCAAACGTCGTCTGACGGATCAGCCGCGGCGCGTAACCCCAAGAATTTTCGAAAATTCTTGGTAAAATTCTTCGAAGAATTTTCTGCGCCCGTGGGAGGTGTTTGGTCCCTTGGTGGGGGCCAGGCCGCCTGCTGCGGGCGCAGATCGGAAAATGCGCATTTTCCGGACCGGACTTTTCGAAAAGTCCGGGGGGCTCTGCCCCCTTGGCCCCTTTGGGGCCAATTCCCCCGGAGTATTTCGGGAACGATGAAGCGGTAGGTCGCTCAGAGCGGCAGTGCGGTCGTGGCCTTGATCTCTTCCATGGAGAGCAGCGCGGTGACGTTGTGCACCTTCACCTCGGAAATCAGTGCCTGGTAGAAGGCATCATAGGCGCGGGCGTTCTTCACGCGGACCTTGAGGATATAGTCGATGTCCCCGGCCAGCCGGTGGGCCTCCTGCACCTCGGGGCGCTCCTTCAGCGCCTTGAGGAACTTCGCCTGCCACTCCGCCTCGTGCTCCGAGGTGCGGATCAGGACGAAGAAACAGGCCTCGAAGCCAAGCGCCTCGGCATCCAGCAGGACGGTCTGCTGGCCGATGATCCCGGCCTCGCGCATCTTCTTGATCCGGTTCCAGACCGGCGTCTTGGACGAGCCCACCTGGCGCGCTATTTCGTCCAGCGACTGACCCGCGTCGCGCTGCAGCTGCAAAAGGATTTTCCGATCCGTCTCGTCCAGCCGGAATGACATTTTCCCGATCTCTCCTGTCTTGGAACGACCGCCAGCGGGGCGGCGTCGGCCGGGAGGGCGTTCTTATTTCCCAGCCCTCCTAGCGTCTGGGAGGGAATATTTCCTACATTACAGGGTAAGTCAACGCGGCCCGCTTTGGGCTGCCAGAGCCATTGGAGGGGTTCAGAATGCGTCATTTCCCGATCTTCCTGAACCTTTCGGGGCAGAGACTCGCCCTGTCCGGCGGCGGCGATGCTGCGCTTGCCAAGCTGCGGCTGCTGCTGAAGACCGAAGCCCGCATCCATGTCTATGCGGATGTGCCCGACGCGCAGATCCTCGACTGGGCCGCGCAAGGCCGCCTGACCCTGCACCGCCGGGCGCTGCTGTCCTCGGACGTGGCGCAGGCGCTGCTGGTCTATGCCGCCGACGAAGAGCCCATCCGCGACGCCGAGATCGCCGCCATGGGCCGCGATGCGGGCGTGCTGGTGAACATCGTCGACAACCTCGAGGGCAGCGCCTTCATCACGCCCGCCATGGTGGACCGCGATCCCGTGACCGTCGCCATCGGCACCGAGGGCGCGGCCCCGGTGCTGGCGCGCCGGATCAAGGCCGGGCTGGAAGAGCGCCTGCCCGCCTCAACCGGCGTTCTGACCCGCGCGGCGCAGGCCTTCCGCGGGGCCGCCGAGGCCCTGCCCATGGGCCGCGCACGCCGCGACTTCTGGGGCGCGTATTTCGACACCGTGGGCCCCGCGGCCCATGACGCGGGCGGCGCAGAGGCGCTGCGCCCGGCTCTGGACAAACTACTGGCGGAACACCTTTCGGGCGACCGCATCCGGACGGGCCGCATCACGCTGGCCTGGACCGGCTGGGACGATCCCGAGATGCTGGTGATGAAGACCCGCCGCGCGCTCGATGCGGCCGACGTGGTCCTCCATGACGCCGATCTGGCGCCTGCCGTGCTGGAACTTGCCCGCCGCGAGGCCGACCTCGTCGCGCTGCAAGCCGGCGCCGAGGTGCCCCCGCTGGCCGCCCACCTGCTGCACCACGCGCAGGCCGGGCACCATGTCCTCTATCTCTCGACGCGGCCCCTGCCCCATGACCTTGCCCTGCACTGTCGCAGCGGTGGCGTCGATCCCGTAGACATCCCCGGCCTTCCCGGCCCCGAGCAGAAAAACATGAAGGAAAGCGCCTGATGCCCCGTGCCTTCACCCCCAAAGTCGTCACCGCCAATGCCCTGCTGGAGGGCGATGTCGTCTATCTGACCGAAGACGGCCAGTGGACCCGCAACCTCCGCGAGGCGGAGCTGCTGACCGACGAGGCCCATGCCCAGATCCGTCTGCTGGAGGCCGAGAGCCGCCCGGGCGAGATCGTCGGCGCCTATCTCGCCGACATGAAGGCGGGCAACACCGGCCCGGAACCGACCCACTTTCGCGAGGATTTCCGGCGCACCGGCCCCTCGAACTACCACCACGGCAAGCAGGCAGAGGCGTAAGTCATGTATACCTATAACGAATTCGACACCGCCTTCCTTGCCGAGCGCAACCGCCAGTTCCGCGCCCAGGTCGAGCGCCGGATCGACGGTTCGCTGACCGAGGACGAGTTCAAGCCGCTGCGCCTGATGAACGGTCTCTACCTGCAACTGCACGCCTACATGCTGCGCGTGGCGATTCCCTATGGCACGCTCTCGGGCGCGCAGATGCGCCAGCTGGCCCTGATCGCGGACCGCTGGGACAAGGGCTATGGCCATTTCACCACGCGCCAGAACATCCAGTACAACTGGCCCAAGCTGCCGGATGTGCCGGATATGCTGGACGCGCTGGCCGAGGTGCAGCTGCACGCCATCCAGACCTCGGGCAACACGATCCGCAACGTGACGGCCGACCATTTCGCCGGGGCCGCCGCGGATGAGATCGCCGATCCCCGCCCCGTGGCCGAGCTGATCCGCCAGTGGTCCACCGACCACCCGGAATTCCAGTTCCTGCCGCGCAAGTTCAAGGTCGCCGTCACCGGCAGCCCGAACGACCGCGCCGTGACCCGCGCCCATGACATCGGCCTGCGCATGGTGCGGAACGACAAGGGCGAACCGGGCTACGAGGTGCTGGTGGGCGGTGGCCTTGGCCGCACGCCGATGATCGGCAAGGTGATCAAGGACTTCCTGCCGCAGGAAGACCTGCTGCCCTATCTGGAAGCCATCGTCAGCGTCTACAACCTGCTGGGCCGTCGCGACAACAAGTACAAGGCGCGGATCAAGATCACCGTGCACGAGAACGGGCTGGAGACGATCCGCGAGAAGGTGGACGCCCGCTTTGCCGAGCTGAAGCCGCTCTTCGGCGGCATCGACCAGCAGATGCTGGCGGATCTGGAGGAGCAGTTCGCGCCGCCCGCCTTCCGCAATGCGCCCACGGATGCCTTCGACGCCGCCTATGCCGCCGATCCCGTCTTCCGCGCGTGGAGCGACACGAACCTGACCAAGCACAAGGCCGAGGGCTATGCCATCGTCTCCGTCAGCCTGAAGAAACCGGGCGAGACGCCGGGCGATGCGACCTCGGACCAGATGCGCGTTCTGGCGGATCTTGCCGAACGCTATGGCCATGACGAGTTGCGCATCAGCCACGAGCAGAACGTGATCCTGCCCCATGTGCACCGCTCGGACCTGCCCGCGCTGCACGCGGCGCTGAAGGCGGCCGATCTGGCCACCGCCAACATCGGTCTGGTCAGCGACATCATCGCCTGCCCCGGCATGGACTACTGCGCCCTTGCCACCGCCCGGTCGATCCCGGTCGCGCAGGAGATCGCCACCCGTTTCGAAGAGCTGAAGCTGGCCCATGAGATCGGCCCGCTGAAGATCAAGATCTCGGGCTGCATCAACGCCTGCGGCCACCACCACGTGGGTCACATCGGGATCCTCGGGCTGGACCGCGCAGGGGTCGAGAACTACCAGATCACCCTCGGCGGTGACGGCACCGAGGACGCGGCCATCGGCCAGCGGACCGGGCCGGGCTTTGCCTATGACGAGATCACCGACGCGATCGAGCGCATCCTGCTGACCTATCTGGAGATCCGCGACGGCGAGGACGAGACCTTCCTGCAGACCTATCGCCGCGTGGGGGCCGAGCCCTTCAAGGACGCGCTCTACCCGGCAGAGGCCAAGGCGAATGCAGCCTGAGGGGATCACCATGCCACCACTGGACAAGCCACTGGAGGTGCCGGACGATCCGGCCCTCGGCGCCAAGTTGCGTGAGCAGCAGGCGAAGGTGGATGCGCTGAACCTGCGCTACAAGCACCACGGGGCGACGGCGGTCATCGACAAGGCGCTTCAGGATGCGGATGCGGGCAATCTCGCCCTCGTCTCCTCCTTCGGGGCCGAGTCGGTCGTGCTGCTGCACCTCGTGTCGGTGGTCGACCGGAGCACGCCGGTGATCTTCATCGACACCGAGATGCTGTTCACCGAAACGCTGGTCTACCAGACCGAGGTGGCCGAGCGTCTGGGCCTGAAGGACATGCGCATCATTCGCGCCGCCGAGGCCGAGATCGCCGCAGGCGACCCGGATGGAACGCTGCACCTGCGCGACACCGATGCCTGCTGTGCCCTGCGCAAGACGCAGCCTCTGCAACGGGCGCTGCAGGGGTTCGACGGCTGGTTCACCGGCCGCAAGCGGTTCCAGGGCGCAACCCGGGAAACGCTGGACTTCTTCGAGGTCGACGGGCCGGACCGGATCAAGGTCAACCCGCTGGCCCACTGGGCGCCGGAGGACATCCGCGCCTACATGGACGAGAACCGCCTGCCGCGCCATCCGCTGGTCGCCAAGGGCTATCCCTCGATCGGCTGCGCGCCCTGCACCTCGCCCGTGAAGGAAGGTGAAGATCAGCGCGCAGGCCGTTGGAGAGGAACACAAAAAGAGGAATGCGGCATCCATTTCGTGAATGGCCGCATGGTACGGATCGGAGCCGGACAATGAGCGTGATCGTGACCGACAAGGGCTTTGCCCCCGAAGACTGGACCGAAGGGTTCGAAGCGGAAGGCGTGCTGGACCTGCCCTCCGACACCGACCCGCAGGCGGTCGAGTTCGATGCAGCCACCCGGCTGATCCGCGTGGCCTTCCCTTCCTCGGCCGATGGCCGGGGCTTCACCATCGCCCGCCAGCTGCGCCTGCGGGGCTACACCGGCCGCCTGCGGGCTGCCGGCCACGTCATCGCCGACCAATACGCCATGGCCCGCCGCTCGGGCTTTGACGAGGTCGAGATCGACGAAAGCCTCGCCGCACGCCAGCCCGAATCCCAGTGGGTCTTCCGCGCCGATTGGCGCGCCCATGACTATCAGTCGCGGCTGCGCGCCGGCTGAGACGCTGGATTATTTGAACACGAACGAGTAAGGACGGGATACTCCTCCCGCAATTTGCCATGACCGAGACCGCCGTGACCGAACAGCAGACCAATGTCCCCAAGGTGCCCACCCTGCCGAACGCAGAGACGATCACCGACGTGAAGCACTGGACCGACCGGCTCTTCTCCTTCCGGGTGACCCGCCCCGCCAGCCTGCGCTTCCGCTCGGGCGAATTCGTGATGATCGGCCTGATGGGCGACAACGGCAAACCGCTGCTGCGCGCCTATTCCATCGCCTCGCCCTCCTGGGACGAGGAGCTGGAGTTCTATTCGATCAAGGTGCCGGACGGGCCGCTGACCTCGAAACTGCAGCACATCCAGGTGGGAGACCAGATCATCCTGCGGCCCAAGCCCGTGGGCACGCTGGTCCATGACGCGCTGCTGCCCGGCAAGCGGCTGTGGTTCTTTGCCACCGGCACCGGCTTTGCGCCCTTCGCCTCGCTGCTGCGCGAGCCGCAGACCTACGAGGATTACGACGAGGTGGTGATCACCCACACCTGCCGCGAAGTGGGTGAGCTGGCCTATGGCGCGCAGCTGATCGAGGACATCAAGAACGACGAGCTGCTGCACGAGCTGATCGGCCCGGATTTCCACAAGAAGATCCGCTACTACCCGACCACGACCCGCGAAGAGAGCCCCAAGATGGGCCGCATCACCGACCTGATGCGCTCGGGCGAGGTCTTTGCCGATCTCGGCATCGACCCGATCAACCCCGAGAGCGACCGCGCCATGGTCTGCGGCAACCTCGCCTTCAACCTCGAGATCAAGGAGCTTCTGGAAGGCTACGGTCTGGAGGAAGGGGCGAATTCCGCACCCAAGCAATACGTGGTCGAGAAAGCCTTCGTCGACTGAAGACAAGAGGCCCGGACCGGGTCCGGATGCCTCGACCGACACGAAAAACCAGAGCCGTTCCCGCCCCGGGAGCGGCTTTCTTCTGCCCGGCACCGGCCGCCGCTTGGCACAGCCCATCGAATTCCCGCGGAACCGTCTTTCCAGCTTGAAAGTTTAGCCCGTGGAGACTACCTTCTCGCCTCAATTCCAGTCACCATCGAAGGACGAATAAAATAGCTCGCAGACCTCATAATGCGCCCCCGACGCGCGACAATGGCCCCCGTGTTAACGACCGTATCCGTGCGCCCGAAATTCGGCTGATTGGCGCGGAAGGCGAAAACGTCGGTGTGGTTCCCCCGGCACGTGCCCTCGCCATGGCGGAAGAAGCTGGCCTCGATCTGGTCGAAATCTCCCCCAATGCGGTCCCGCCGGTCTGCAAGATCATGGATTTCGGCAAGTTCAAATACGAACAGCAGAAACGCGAATCCGAAGCCCGCAAGAAGCAGAAGACGATCGAGGTGAAGGAGGTGAAGTTCCGCCCCGGCACCGATGTGCACGACTATCAGGTCAAGATGCGCAACGTCCTCAAGTTCCTTGAAGGCGGCGACAAGGTGAAGATCACCCTGCGCTTCCGCGGCCGCGAGATGGCGCACCAGAACCTCGGCCGTGAGCTTCTGGAACGCGTTGCAGAGGACGTGAAGGAAGTCGGCAAGGTCGAGAACATGCCGAAGATGGAAGGCCGCCAGATGGTCATGATGATCGGGCCGAGCGCGAAGTAAGCGCTGCCCGCCATCTCCAAGCAAGGCCCGGCATCGTCCGGGCCTTTTGCATGTCTGGCCCCCCGCACCATCGCCCGCGTGGGGCACCCAAGAATTTTCGAAAATTCTTGGCAAAATTTTTCGAAAAATTTTGGCCGCGTGGGGGTGCGGGATGGGCCCGGTCAACGGGGATCACACCCTCTCCGCTGGCGCTATCCGGAAAATTCGAATTTTCCGGTCCGGACTTTTCGAAAAGTCCGGGGGGCTCTGCCCCCTTGGCCCCTGCGGGGCCAATTCCCCCGGAGGATTTCGGGAAAGATGAAGGGCGCCGAAGCGCCCCAGTCTTTTCCGTCGTAGCCTCGCGCCGAGGTGGGTCTCAGGCGGGCATCAGCTCTGCCACGTCCTGCCCGGAGGCGGCGTAGATCGCCTTGACGATATTGTGGTAGCCGGTGCAGCGGCAGATATTGCCGTGCAGATGGTGCCGGATCTCGGCCTCGGTGGGCTTGGGGTTGGCCTTCAGCAGCGATTCCGCCGCCATGATCATCCCCGGCGTGCAGAAGCCGCACTGCAGCCCGTGGTGTTCCTTGAAGGCGGCCTGCACCGCGCTCAGCTCGCCCTCGGGGCTGGCGATCCCCTCGATCGAGGTGACGTCCGCGCCCGCAGCCTCGACCGCGAACATGGTGCAGCTCTTCACCTGAAGCCCGTCCACATGCACCGTGCAGGCGCCGCACTGCGAGGTGTCGCAGCCCACATGGGTGCCGGTCAGGCCGAGGCTGTCGCGCAGGAACTGCACCAGAAGGGTGCGGTTCTCGACCTCACCCGAAACCTCATTCCCGTTCACTGTCATCGAGATCGTCGGCATGGCGTCCTTCCTGGTGGTCTTGCTGCGCCTCAGCGGCTCTTTCGGCGCGAGTAAATCACCCCCGCCCGGGAAGGGAAAGGGGGCCGGGTGAATTCTGTGCCCGGCGCAGGCATTCAGTCGCGGCGTCGCCTCGGATGCGGGCGCGTGGGGATTTCCTTCAGGAGGCCCCCTACCCCCATGGCCGCGATCTCGGCGTCACCCGTGGGAATGCCGCAGGCCAGCCGCGACAGCACCCAGTCGGCGCCGTTCAGCGCGGGCGAGCGGGCACAGCCCGGCAGGCCGATCACGTCCCGGCCCTGCAGCCGTCCCAGCACCAGCAGGTTGCCGGGATCGACGGGCATGCCGAAGCGCTCCACCGTGCCACCTGCCGCGCGGATCGCGGCCGGCACCACGTCGCCGGAATCGGAGGTGGCAGAGGCCGTCAGCACGAGGATCAGGTCATAGCGGTCCGCATCGCGCAGGTCCCCGAGCGCCTGCGCCAGCGGATCGCGCCGGTGCGGCACGGTTTCCACATGCTCCAGCGTCATGTCGAGCGCCGCGAGACGATCGCGGATCGCAGGCAGGCCCGCCTCGCCCGCGCCGCCGGGGATCTCGGTCACCACGAGGGCGGCGGTCTTCAGCACGGGCCGGTGAAGGTGCAGCGTGCGGTGGCCCTCCAGCAGCACCTCCGCCGCATCAAGGGAGGCCTCGGAGACGGCGTAGGGGATGATCTTGATCGTCGCCACCATGCGCCCCGCCTCCATCTGCTGGTGCCGGGGCACCGTGGCGAGGGTGATCATCGGATCGATCCGGTTCAGCGCCGTCAGACGGGGGGCGTCCAGCTCCACCACGCCCGGGCCAGCGGCCAGCAGGTTCACCCGCCCCGTGGTAGCCCGGGTCAGCGTCAGCCCTGCCGCCTGCGGATCGGGCACGAGGGCCACTGCCAGACGGGTGGCGGCTTCGTCTTCGTGGATCTCCCCCGGTTCGGGGCGCGCGACGATCACCTCGGCAAGGCCCGCCTCCCGCAACCGGTCCATCTCCTGCGCGCCGATCCACTGCCCCTTGCGCAGGCGGCCCTGCGGCGTGGCCACGGAATGGGCAAGGATCGCGCCCTCGGCCTGCGCCAGCGGGACCGGGCCGAACTTCACGCCTGCCCCTTGCGCAGCACCGCGATCATCTCGGACAGGATCGACACGGCGATCTCCGACGGGCCGGCCGCCCCGATGTCGAGGCCGATGGGCCCGTGGATGCGGGCGATCTGCCCCTCGGTGAAGCCCCGCGCCGTCAGCCGCTCGACCCGCTTGGCATGGGTCCGCTTCGAGCCGAGCGCGCCGATGTAATAGACCTCTGCCGCCAATGCGGCCTCCAGCGCCGGATCGTCGATCTTGGGATCGTGGGTCAGCAGCACGAGCGCGGTGCGCGGGTCGAGGCCAAGGGCCGCGACGGCCTCGTCGGGCCAGTCCTCGCGGATCTCCTCCCCCGGGAAGCGGGCCGCGGCGGCGAAGGCCGGGCGCGGGTCGACGATGACCGGGTCAAAGCCCGCAATCCGCGCCATCGGCACCAGCGCCTGCGCGATATGCACCGCGCCCACCACGATCAGCCGCAGCGGCGGGTTGTGGATCGCGACGAAACGCCCGTCCTCCTCGAAGCCGGAGCGGTCCATCCGGAAGCGTTCGGCAAAGCCCGCGCCGGTCAGCTCTCGCGCGCCGGTGGCGGGGTCGATGACATAAGCGCGCGGCTTGCGGGCGGCGCGGGCGGCGACCAGATCGGCCAGCATCGCCTCGGGCAAGGCCTGCCCCACAGGCTCCACGAGGATGCGGATGGTGCCGCCACAGGCCAGCCCCACGGCAAAGGCATCCCCGTCGCTCACGCCGTATTCCAGCATCCGGTGGCCGCCGTCCTCCAGCGCGTCCAGTGCCTCGGTTACCACGGCGCCCTCGACACAGCCGCCCGAGACGGAGCCCGCGATTTCGCCCTCGCCGCTGACGGCCAGCTGGGCCCCCACCCGGCGCGGGGCCGAGCCCCAGGTTTCCACCACGGTCGCAAGCGCCGCGCCCTTGCCGGCGCGATGCCATGCCAGTGCCTGTTCGGGGATGTTGTCGAAACGGTCCATCTGCGCCTCCGGGGGACGGGAGAATATCGCGACAGGTCTAGCACATGGGCCGGGGATGTCTGCCCCCAAGGGGTGCGGGTAGGCCCTGCGCCCTGTGCGCCGGTGCGGCCCCGCGGCGTCCTGTTCCGCGTGGCGCTTCGATGCAAACGGACAGGGCCACCGACAGAGACCCGGACGCAGAGTGCCACAGAGAGAAACGGACAGAAGACTGGTGTCGGGCCCACGGGCACCGGCCCACACGCGCCGCGAGGGACGCGGGTGTCACCGGATTGCCCCCTCTGATGAGGCGCCCCTTCCCTGGTTGCCAGGGAGGCCTTGGGGATGCGGGAAGAGGCGCTGATCCCCCCATGCGCGCGTTGCGGAACGGCATGGAAAAGATCTGGAACAGGGCGTGGAGGCCGGTTCTGCGTGTTGGGTCACAGACCGTCAAAACGCTCCATTCGGGCCCGAATATACACCCTGCACCCGCAATCGCGAAGTGGACACTTGTGTCAGATGCAGGAAGGGCCGCCCGGTTTCGGGCGGCCCTTTTGATGCGATTGCGCGTCAGTCACGCGGTGTGGCCGCGCAGAAGGATAGCCGACAGGATCGTCAGCTGCCGTTGCTGCCGTCGAGCAGCGGCGTGATCCGGCGCACGGCGGCGCGGCGGTTGTCACGCTCGGCCGAGGCGGTCAGCACCTTGAGGTCCGACTCACCGTAGCCCTGCACCACCATGTTCTCCGGCGGGACGTCGAAATACTCCGTCAGGGCAAGCGCGAGCGTCTCTGCCCGGCGGTCCGACAGGGCGAGGTTCATGCTCGCCGCGCCGACGGCGTCGGTGTGGCCCTCGATCAGGAACACCTCGGCCGGGTTGTCGTCGATCGCCTCGCGCATCGCGATACCCAGATCGGCCAGGCGGCGGGCCTGTTCCGGCGGGATCGCGGCAGAGCCGGTGTCGAAGGTGATCGTGTCCACCTCGATCTCGGGCACGAGGGCCCGCACGGCCGAGATGTCACGCACCTGGCTGAGCGAGAAGCGGCGGTTCACGTCATTGCCAAGCTCCGCCTCCAGCGCGCGGCGCAGGCGCATCTCGTCGGCATCGGCCACGTCGATCTCCTGTGCGCGGGTCTGCGGCAGATCGCTCACGTCCACGGCGGCCACCTGCTGCGTATCGTCGAAGAGCAGCACCTCGCGCCCGTCGGGCAGGATGCGGGTCCGGCGCAGGACGCGGCCATCGGGCGCGCGCAGCGTCTCGACCTGGGTGCCGTCCTCGCGCAGGGCCACCGTGCGGGTGGACCCGTCGTCGAAGGCATAGGTGCGCACGTCGGTGCCCGGCTGGCGCAGCAGAACGTCGTCGTCCTTCAGGACGCGGTATTCGCCGTCACGCTCAACCACCACGCGGTCGCCGGTGTTGCTGACCACCTCGTCGCCGTTGTTCAGAAGGCTGCCGACAGCCACGGCGCCAAGACCGAAGAGCGCGAGCTTCTCGAAGTTGCTCAGGCCCGAGTCGTCGTCCGCATTGGCCCGGCGCTCGCCGCGCAGGTCGGTGCGGAAGTCCTCCCGGCTGGACCGGAAGTTGTCCTCGGTGATGCGCTGCTCGACCATGCGGCCTTCGTTGCGCGGGTTCGCGGCAGCCAGCGGACGGCGGTTTTCCTCGGCGTCGCGGGCGGCCCGGCGGGCCTGTGCGGCGGCATCGGGACGGCGCGGCTCCTCGCTGTCGCGCGCGGCGGCACGGTCCCGGGTCTGGTCGCGGTTGCGCTCGTCCTCAAGCGCCTGACGCAGGTTCCGATCGTCGCTGTTGGTGCGCTCGGCCTGCTGGCGCTGTTCCTCGCGCTGCTGGTTTTCGAGGAACTGGGCACGCTGATCGGCCGAGTTGTTGCCTTCGCGGCCACCCACCTCGGCGCGCTGCTGCGCCTTGCGGAGTTCCTCGTCACGCTGCGCCTGCTGCTGGCGCTGCTGTTCAGCCTCACGCTGCGCCTGTTGCTGGCGCTGCTGCTCCGCCTCACGCTGCGCCTGTTGCTGACGCTGCTGCTCCGCCTCGCGCTGCGCCTGTTGCTGGCGCTTCTGCTCCGTCTCGCGCTCAGCCTGCTGCTGGCGCTGCTGGTCGGCGTCGCGCTGCGCCTGCTGGCGATTCTGTTCCGCCTCCCGCTCGGCCTGCTGACGACGTTGCTCGTCCTGCTGGCGCTCGCGATTCTGGGCCTGCTCCTTGGCACGCTCATTGGCGTTCTGGTTCGGGCCCGGCGGGTTCGGGTTCTGCCCAGCCTGCTGCTGGCCACGGTTCTCCTTGGGCTTTTCGTTGCCCTGACCCTTGGCCTGCTGCTGACCTTGTTGTTTCTGGCCCTGTTGTTTCTGAGCCTGCTGTTTCTGGGCCTGCTCCTTCTGGGCCTCCTGTTCCTTCTTCTTCAGGAACTGCTCGCGCTGCGCGGCAGAGTTGTTGTCCTCGCGGCCGCCGCTTTGGGCGGCAAGCGGCCCGGGCAGGATCAGGGCACCCGACAGGATCAGGGCCGTGGTCGATTTCAGAAAGGTCTTCATGTGTCTTCCTCCTTCCACACCGGCACCGCGTCAGAGCGCGCCGGCGCATGTCGTTGGAGAGAGAACCACGAAACCCGCGAAAAGTTGCATCCTACGCGACGGATGCCCCGTCATTTGAGGGGGGATCAGCGGCTTTCCGCCGGTGGTAACAGCTTCAGCAGGCGGTCTTTTTCCCCGCTGTCCCCGGCCTCGGAGAGGAGGCGCGCGAAATCGTCCAGCGCCTGCACGGAATGGGACGCGCGGAAGGCATCCACCTGCGGCAGCAGCGCCGCCACGCCACGGGCCCTGGGCGCGAAACCGTCGTAGCGCAGCAGCGGGTTCAGCCAGACCAGACGGCGCGACAGGCGGCGCAGGCGGGCGGCCTCGGCGGCCAGCTCGGCCGGATCGCCGCGATCCAGCCCGTCGGTGATCAGCACCACCACGGCGCCCGGTCCCAGCACGCGCCGCGCCCAGTCCCGGTTGAAGGCATGGAGCGCTCCGCCGATCCGCGTGCCGCCCTGCCAATCGGGCGCCTCCTGCGCGGCGGCGGCCAGAGCGGCATCCACATCGCGCTGCTTCAGCGGCCGGGTGATATTGGTCAGCTGCGTGCCAAAGGCGAAGGCATGGACCTGCCCCCAGCCCGGATCGCCCCCGCCCCGGGGACGGCGCGGCGCGTTCATCACGGCGTGGAGGAAGTGCAGCATCATCCGGCTGTAGCGCTGCATGGAGCCCGACATGTCGCAGATCGCCACGAGGTCCGGCGCCTTGCGCCCCGGCGCGGTGCGGATCAGCGGCCCGATCTCGCCGCCCCGGCGCAGGGCGGCGCGCAGCATGGCGCGACGATCCACCCCCGCGCCACGGGCAGCGGGCGCATGACGCCGGGCGGGCAGCGCGGGCGCAGGCAGCCGCAGGCGGGCGATCATGGCCCGGGCCTGCGTCAGTTCCTCCGCGCTCATCTGTTCGAAATCCTGCTGGCGCAGGCGTTCCTCGGCGGAGAGGGTCTCGGCAGCGTCCAGCCGCGTCTCCTCCGCCGGGCGGCTCAGCGCCTCCTCGCCCCCCAGCAGCGCGGCAAGCGCCCGCCGGTCCCCGGCCTCGGGTGTCAGCGCAGGCCCGCCCTCAGCGCCGGGCAGCAGTTGCGACAGCGCCGCCTCCAGCCGCGCCGGGTCCTGCCAGAACCGGTCAAAGACGGCATCGAAGACCACGCGATCCGCGGGGCCCGAGGTCAGGCAGGCCGCAAGCGCCGCGCGCATCTCGCGCGGGTCGGCGATGTTGACGGCGCTCAGGGCCTCCAGCGCGAGGGCGCTGCGATCCGGCCCGACCCGCAAACCGGCCGCCCGCAGCGCGCGGGCGAAATGCATGACGTTGGCGGCAAGCTGGCCGGGGGCGCCAGAGGCCGCGAGCGCCGTGCCCCCCGCCTGCCCCGTACCGCTGCCTGTGCCGCTCACTCCGCCGCGCCCAGAAGCCGGGCGATCCGGCCGTCGTCCATGGCGGCGAGGTCTTCTTGATACTTCAGCAGCGTGCCCAGCGTCTCGCGCACCGCTTCGGGCGTCAGCTCCAGCCGGTCGAGCGCCATGAGGGCCCGCGCCCAGTCCAGCGTCTCGGCCACGCCGGGGCGCTTGAAGACGTCCTCTTCCCGCAGGCGCTGCACGAAGGCCACCAGCTGTGCGGCCAGCGCCGCCGGGGCCTCGGGCACCTTGCGGCGGAGGATGCCGGCCTCGGTCTCCGCATCGGGATACTCGACCCAATTGTAGAGGCAGCGGCGCTTCAGCGCGTCATGCACCTCCCGCGTGCGGTTCGAGGTCAGGATCACGATCGGCGGCTCCGGCGCCTCGATCCGGCCCAGCTCCGGCACGGTCAGCGCATAGTCCGAGAGCACCTCCAGCAGGAAGGCCTCGAAGGGGGCGTCGGTCCGGTCGATCTCGTCGATCAGCAGCACCGGCGGGCCCGCGGGATCGGGCGACAGCGCCTGCAGCAGCGGCCGTTCGGTCAGGTACTCACGGGTGAAAAGCTCCGCCTGCAGCGCCGCGCGGTCGCCCTCGCCCACGGCCTCGGCGGTGCGCAGGGCGATCATCTGCGCCGCGAAGTTCCATTCATAGGCCGCCTGCGCAAGGTCGAGCCCCTCGTAGCATTGCAGTCGGATCAGCCTGCGGCCCAGCGCGGAGGCCAGCGCCCGGGCGATCTCGGTCTTGCCGGTGCCGGGCTCCCCCTCGAGGAAGAGCGGCCGCTGCAGCCTGAGCGCGAGGAACATCGACACCGCCAGCGGGCGCGAGGCCACGTACCCCTGCTGGTCCAGCAGCGCGGAGAGGTCATCGGCGGAGGAAACGGGGCAGTCCATCGGCAGTCCTTTCGTGAGCCGGCCAAGAGGTGCCGCCGCGACGCCCGAAGGTCAACCCCGCGGCAGGGCCGCCGACGCCCAGCGCACCGCAGGCGCGGAGCTGAGGGAATTATTGACGGTTTCCGCGCCAAATGACATTTTCAAAGCAACCAAGAGACGCGGGGTCAAACCCGCGGGACAGAGGCGCGGGATGGCCCCCGCGGGACATGGCAGTGACACAGAGAGACGATCCCCGGGCGGATGATCCCCGGGCAGACGATCCCGGCGCGACCCACGGCTCGCAGGGCGATACGCCTTTGCGGATCACCGCGGCGACCTGCGTGAAGAACGAAGGCCCCTTCCTGCTGGAATGGATCGCCTACAACCGCGCCATCGGCGTGACGGATTTCCTGTTCTACTCGAACGACTGCGACGATGGCACCGACGCGCTGCTGGATGTTCTGGCGGCGGGCGGCGTGGTGCAGCACCTGCCGAACCCCGCAGAGGGGCGCAATTACCAGATGGAGGCGCTGAAGGATGCCAAGCGCCAGCCGGTCATCACGCAGGCCGATTGGGTCTGGGTCGCCGACGTGGACGAGTTCCTGAACATCCACGTGGGCGACAACACGATCCCCGCGCTGATCGCCGCCTGTGACGATCCCAAGGCGATCTCGATCCAGTTCCAGTTCTTCGGCAACGGCGGGGTGGATGAATACCGCGACCAGCCGGTGATCGGGCAGTTCCTGCAGTCCCACGATCCCGATGTCTGGTGCGGCCAGCTTGCAATCGAGTGCAAGACGCTGGTGCGCAAGGATTTCCCCCTGCAGTACTTCGGCGCGCATCGTCCCTTCTTCCGCGACAAGGGCCCGCGCAAGCGTCCGCGCTGGAGCGATGCCTCGGGCCGTCCGGTGCCGCAGGCCTTCCTGCTGGCCGAGAACGAGCGCCGCATCCGGCGGTTCCCGGCCAAGGGCGCGCGGGACTTCGCCACGCTGAACCACTACGCGCTGCGCTCTCTCGACAGCTACATCGTCAAGACCGAGCGCGGCGACGTGAACCGCGAGGGGCGCAACTTCGAGGATGCCTATTGGCGCGAACGGGCGGACGTGGCGTGGAAGGACGACAGTATCCTGCGCATGATGCCCCGTCTGACCGAGGAATTCGGCAGGCTGGCACAGGTCCCCGGCGTGGCAGAGGCGCATCAGGCCTGCGTTCACGCGCACAGGGCCAAGGTGGCGCGGCTGATGGAGGATCCCTTCTACCGTGACCTGCGCCGCGCGCTGCACGATGCCCCCACGATTTCCCAGCCAGAGGAGGTGCTGCTGACGCATCTGGGCCTCGACTGGCGCGAGGTAGTAAATGGCTAGGCTGCGTGTCCTGAACCTCGGCCTGCCGAAGTCCGGCACAACGACGCTGAGCCGGGCGCTGAAGCGCGGCGGGCTGAAGGTGGCGGATCACCGTATCCGCAAGTTCCAGACCGCGCGGGCGGAGCTGGGACAGGCCTTCGTGGCGGATGTGCTCTACCGGGGCTACTATCACACCGGCGATCCTCTGGCAGAGCTCGACGAGTTCGATGCCATTTCCGAGATGTCCTACATGCGCGAGGACCACTCCGCCTGGCCGCAGATGGACTTTGGCCTCATTGCCGCGATCGAGGCGCGCCATCCGGACGTGAAGTTCGTGGCGACCCGGCGCGATGCTCGTGACCTTTCCCGCTCCATGCTGGGCTGGACCAATATGGCCAGCCGCCTGCCCCGCGCCGAGATCCCCGGCCTGCCCAAGGGCTACGGCGAGACGGGGGCTGAGCGGATGCAGTGGATCGACGCCCATTACGCCCACCTCGCCCGTCTCTTTGCCGGACGGGACAATTACCTAGAGCTCGACGTGGCCGCTGAGGATGCGCAGCAGCAGCTTGCCCGCTTCCTCGGGCTGGAGCTGCCGTGGTGGGGCGTGGCCAATGAACGCGGCACGGCCAAGGATGCATCCGTGAAATCGGGCGGCAAGAGCAAGGGCAAGGCGAAGGCGACCGGGAAGGCCAAGGCAAAGGGCAAGCGCTCTACCGGCTCTACCGGCTCTACCGGCTCTACCGGCTCTACCGGCTCTACCGGCTCTACCGGCTCTACCGGCTCTACCGGCTCTACCGGCTCTACCGGCTCTACCGGCTCTACCGGCTCTACCGTGACACGGCAGCCCGGGGACACAGACGCGGTCAAGACCGCCCAGCGCGAGACCAGCGAATGATCCTGACCCTGCACATCGGCCCCGACATCTGGACCGCCTCGCGCCTGCAGGAGATGCTGCACCACAAGCGCGGCCAGCTGGCGCGGCACGGTATCCTCGTCCCCCGGGGTGCAGGCGGCAACAACCACTCCCGCCTCTTCATGGCGGGGACGGATCCCGATCGCCCCGATGTGCTGCGCGCCAACCGCGGCTTTGCCTCGCCCGAGGCACAGGCCCGTCTGTGGGCGGAAACCGCGCAGGCCCTGAAGGACGAGGTCGCTGCCGCCAATCCCGCGCAGATGATCCTGACCGCCCACCAGCTTGCGGGCCTCACGCAGGTGGGCGAGCTGGAGCGGCTGCGCGACATGCTCTCCCCCCTCTCCGACGACATCCGCATCGTCGCCCATGTGGATGAGCCCGCCCGCCAACTCGCCCGCCACTACGCCGCGCAGGTGCTGGAGGGCCGGACCCGCGGACTGGAGGCAGAGCTGGAGCTGGCCGCAGGGATCATGGCCGGCCGTGACGTGGGCCTGCCGGGCAGCTGGTGGGAGGCCGCTCGCGACAGCGCTGCCCCCAGCGATCCCGACAGCGGTCTCTACAGCGCCACCCAGAGCCCGCCTGCATGGCTCGACTACGCCGCCCTTGTCCGGCACTGGGAAGGTGTCTTCGGCGCCGGGCGCGTGGCGCTGCGCAGTCTCGCCACCGATACGCTGTGCACCCGGGCGGGGATCGGAGAGTTGCGCGCCACCTTCGCCATCGACCCGGTCATCGGCAAGGCCGAGCGCTGCGAGCCGCCAGTCTTCCCCTCCGATGCCTGGCTGGCCCGGGCGCGGCAGATGAACGCGCTGCTCTTCCGGGTGCAGGAGGTCGAGGGCCTGACGCTGCCCCGCCAGCTCTGCCGCACGATCATCGAGGATACCCGCACCGGGGGCGCACCCGTCTCTCCCGGCGCGCTCTCGCCGGTCTCGCAGCTCTTTGCGCCTGACATGCTGGCCCTGCTCGCCGCCCATCCCGGCCTCACCCAGCCCGGCATGACGCCCGACCCGGCGCTGCCGCCCTACGTCGAGGCCCCCACCGGCCACGGCTACCGGCCCTCCGCCTACCTGCTGTCGCAATACTGGCGCATCCGCCGGCTGAAGGCAGAGGCCGCGAAGGCTGAGGCCACCGCACAGAAAGCCGCCGAGACGCCCAAGGCCGAACTGTCGCCCACCGCCTCGAAGCTGCTTTCCGACCGGGCCGCGCTGAACTTCGACAATCTGCAGACATCGCCTTTCCGCCCCCACAACCGTCTGGGCAAGCTGAAGGAGGATGACGCCCATGCGCCCTACCTTCCCGCGGAGCGCAAGGTGCCCGCTACGGGGCGCAGCGGCAATGTCATCGTCGGCTGCATGAAGAACGAGGCGCCCTATATCCTCGAATGGGTCGCCTATCACCGCGCCGTAGGCTTCGACAGCTTCCTGATCTACACCAACGACTGCACCGACGGCACCGACGCGATCCTCAAGCGGCTCGACGCCATGGGCCTGCTCCACCACCGCAACAACGACGGCTGGCAGGGCAATTCCCCCCAGCAATGGGCGCTGGATGCCGCACTGGAGGAAGAGGTGATCCGCACCGCAGACTGGGTCGCCCATATCGACGTGGACGAGTTCGTGAACATCCGCTGCGGCAATGGCACGCTCTCCGATCTCTACGCCGCCATGCCCGTCGCCACGAATATCGCCATGACCTGGCGGCTCTTCGGGCACAACGGCGTCACCCGGCTGTCCGAGGATTTCGTGATCGACCAGTTCGACACCGCCGCGCCGAAATACTGCCCCAAGCCGCACACCGCCTGGGGCTTCAAGACGCTGTTCCGCAATATCGGCGCCTACAAGAAGCTCTCCTGCCACCGGCCGAACAAGCTGGTGAAGGAGCTCGCCGACGAGGTCCGCTGGTTCAACGGCTCCGGGCAGGAGATGACCCGCGAGGTGCTCAAGAACGGCTGGCGCAACTCCAAGCGCTCGATCGGCTATGACCTCGTGCAGCTGAACCACTACGCGCTGCGTTCGGCCGAAAGCTACCTGATCAAGCGCCAGCGTGGCCGCGCCCTGCATGTGGACCGGTCCATCGGGTTGAACTACTGGATCCGCATGGACTGGTCCGACCACCGCGACCTAACCATCAAGCGCAACCTGCCCCGCCTGCGCGAAGAGATGGACCGCCTGCTGCAGGATGCCGAACTGCGCCGCCTGCACGAGGCAGGCCTCGCCTGGCACCGCGCCAAGGCCGAAGAGCTGCACGCCGAGCCCGAGTTCGAAGATCTCTACCAGCAGGCGCTGGAGGTGAAGTTGACCCCGACCGAACGGGTGGCCTATGCCCTTGCCCTCGATCTGGACAGCTGATCTGGACAACTGACCCCGCCCCCTGACCGCCCGTCACCGGGCGGACGGCACCGCCCCCCGATACCGCCGCCCCGACAGCCATCGACCGAGACGTCCCTTGCCCCGTATCCTCGCCATTCTCACCGTCCGCAACGAAGCCGCCTTCCTGCTGGACTGGATCGCCCATCACCAGGCCGCCGGCATCAGCGATTTCCTCGTCTACTCGAACGATTGCGAGGATGGCACCGATGCCATGCTCGACCGTCTGCAGGCGCTTGGCCTGCTTACCCATCAGCGCAATCCCGGCCCCTACGACAGCCGCGGCATCCAGTTCACCGCGCTGAAGGATGCCGAACGTCATCCGCTGGTGAAATCCGCCGACTGGCTCCTGCCGCTGGACGTGGACGAATACGTCAACGTGAAGATCGGCGACCACACCCTGCCCGCGCTGATCGACGCCCTGCCCGAGGCGACGGCGATCACCCTCACCTGGCGGCTCTTCGGCAATGCGGGCGAGGTGCGCTATCGCGACATCCCCGTGACCCGCGCCTTCACCCGGGCCGCGCCCGCGGTGCTCTACTGGCCGTGGCGGGCGGCGATGTTCAAGACGCTCTACCGCAACGATGGCAGCTACCGCCGTCTCGGCGTGCACCGGCCGCGCGGGCTGGCACAGGCACGCGCCGACACGGTGCGCTGGTTCGATGGCCGGGGCCGCGAGCTGGACGCCCAGTTCACCAACCGCCGCATCTTCTCCAACTTCGGGCGCGACAACTACGGGCTGGTGCAGCTCAACCACTACGCGCTCGGCGCGATGGAGAGCTACCTGCTCAAGGCCGACCGGGGCCGCGCGGTACACGACGGCGACCGGCTGGGCCTCGACTACTGGGTCGAGCGGAATTTCAACGACGAGGACGACAGCTCCATCGCCGCGCTCTCGGAGCCGACCAAGGCCCGCAAGGACGCCCTGCTTGCGGATGCGGAACTGGCGCGGCTGCACCACGCCGCCGTTTCGTGGCGCCGCCGCCGCTTCGACGAGTTGATGCAGCAGGAACCCTACCGCGCCCTCATGGGCCGCCTCATGCTCTGCCCGCCGACCAAGCCGCTCAGCCTCAAGGAGGCGCGGTTCCTCATCGCCCGCGGCAGCGCCCCGCAAGGCTAGATAGAACCACGCAGGAGGCCACACAACCCATGCGGGAATGTGGCTGCCCCACCGGGAAATCCCCCGATGTGATCCTAATTTTGCCTGAATCGGAAACTATCCCTACGCTCAACGCGGGTCCGGGATATTTCCTTCGGACACCCGAGATTTGAGCAGCGAGAGACACAATGCAGGACCTTCCTGACGGCTTTGACATGCCCCTGCCCACCGACAGCCGCGCCGCATGGCTCGACGCGCTGGAGCAGGTCGCCGATGAGGCCGGTTACTTCGAACCTCTGGGAGAGCGCCACTTCGCCGCCTTCTGCGATGCCGGCCCCAATCTGCTCGTCACCTTCGAAACCACCGGCGGGATCGCCAGCCTGCTGGAGGATGCACGCCCCCTCGGCTGGCACCTGCTGGAGCGCAACGGCTGGTCGCATCTGCTCATCGCCTGCAAGGAAGACACGTGGTTCCGGGCGGACCGCGTCTATCGCTACATCGACCGGCTGATCGACGACGGGTTCTTCGAGGATTTCGAAGAGGTCGTCTTCTACGGCGCGGGCCCCTGCGGCTATGCCGCCGCCGCCTATTCCGTGGCCGCCCCCGGGGCGCGGGTGCTGGCGATCCAGCCCCAGGCCACGCTCGATCCCCGGATCGCCGTCTGGGACGACCGCTTCACCGACATGCGCCGCACCGATTTCACCTCCCGCTACGGCTATGCGCCGGACATGCTGGAAGCCGCGGCCAAGGCCTTCGTGGTCTACGACCAGACAGAGGAGCTCGACGCGATGCACGCGGCGCTCTTCACCCGCCCCAATGTGACCAAGCTGCGCATGCGGCTGGCCGGTGACGCGCTGCAGACCGACCTGCTGGCCATGGGCACGCTGATCCCGCTGATCGAGGCGCTGATGCACGACGAGCTGGACGAGGCCACCTTCGCCCGGCTCTGGCGGGCGCGCCGCGACTACCCGCCCTACCTGCGCAACGTGCTGGCGGCGCTCGACGTAGACAACCGGCTGGAGTTGGTCCGCGCGCTCTGCCGCAACGTGCTGGCCCGGATGAAGGCGCCGCGCTTTGCCCGCCGCCTCGAACGGCTCGAAAAGGGCGGCACCCCGGCCCCCGACATGGCCGAGGACCGCAGGACCGAGGACCGCGAGGTCGGCTGATCCGCCTGCCCGCCGGGCACCCGGTGGAGGGCGCGCCCGCATCTGCATCCTGAGCGCGCTCCCATCGCCTGCCTGCGCGGATAGATGCTGGCGTGCGCGCCGGACCTGTTGTAAGCGCGGGGCCATGGACAGGATCACGCTTCGCCGCCCCGACGACTGGCACCTGCATCTGCGCGATGGCGAGATGCTCAAGGCCGTATTGCCCGAGACCGCGCGCCATTTCGCCCGCGCGATCATCATGCCGAACCTCGTGCCGCCGGTGGTCACCGGGGCGCAGGCCGCAAGCTATCGCGACCGCATCCTGGCCGCGCTGCCCGAGGGCATGTCCTTCGAGCCGCTGATGACGCTCTACCTGACCGAGGACACCGACCCGGCCGACGTGGCCGCGGCCCATGCCTCGGGCCTCGTGAAGGCGGTGAAGCTCTACCCCGCGGGCGCCACCACGAACTCGCACTCCGGCGTGCGCGACTTCGACAAGGTCCGTCCCGTCTTCGAGACGATGGCCGAGATCGGCCTGCCGCTGTGCACCCACGGCGAGGTGACGGCCCATGAGGTCGACATCTTCGACCGCGAGGCCGTCTTCATCGAGACCGTGCTCGATCCGATCCGCCGCGCGACGCCCGGCCTGAAGGTCGTGATGGAACATATCACCACCTCCGACGCCGTGGACTACGTCGCCGCGAACGAGACCAACCTCGGCGCGACGATCACCACGCACCACCTGATGATCAACCGCAACCACATCCTCGTGGGCGGGATCAAACCGCATTACTACTGCCTGCCCGTCGCCAAACGCGCCTCCCACCAGCTCGCGCTGCGCAAGGCCGCGACCTCGGGCGATGCGCGCTACTTCCTCGGCACCGACAGCGCGCCGCACACCGACCCGAACAAGGAACAGGCCTGCGGCTGCGCCGGTTGCTTCACCGCCACGAACACCATGGCCCTGCTGGCCCATGTCTTCGAGGAGGAGAACGCGCTCGACCGCCTCGAAGGCTTCACCTCGCTGCACGGCCCCGCCTTCTACGGCCTGCCCGTGAACGAGGGCACGCTGACGCTGGCCAAGGGCGCTGCGCGCTCCCTCGCGGGCAAGCTTGCCACCGGCGAAGGCCCCGTGACCCAATTCGACCCCGGCCACCCCATCGAGTGGGACGTGGTCGGCTGATGCATTTCCGTTTCGAAAATATCCCCGCCGGAGGCCTGAAATCTCTGCGCGCCCTCTCTGACCGGAGCCCCGGTCGCAGAGGCGCTCAAGAGAGCCGAAGCTGCGCTTCGGAAGCCTCCGGCGGGGATATTTGGAAAACGGAAATCGACGAGAGATCTCAAGGAGACATGCGATGATCCCTTCCTCCTATCCGTCGCAAGAGGAAATCGCCCGGCTGACCGCGGGCATGCTGCTGGATATCCAGGCGGTGCACTTCAATTCGGACGAGCCCTATATCTATGCCTCCGGCAAGCCGGGCCCGACCTATATCGACTGCCGCAAGCTGATCTCCTTCCCGCGCATCCGCTCGACGCTGATGGACTTCCTCGCCATGACCGTCATGCGCAACGCGGGGCTTGAGGCCTTCGACAATGTCGCGGGTGGCGAGACGGCGGGCATTCCCTTCGCGGCGCTGGTGGCCGAGCGGATGTCGCTGCCGATGACCTACGTGCGCAAGAAGCCCAAGGGCTATGGCCGCAATGCCCGGATCGAGGGCGCCATGTCCGAAGGCGAGCGCGTGCTGCTGGTCGAGGATCTGACCACCGACGGCGGTTCGAAGATCTCCTTCGTGAACGCGATCCGCGACACTGGCGCCTCCTGTGCCCATACCGCGGTGATCTTCTACTACGGCATCTTCCCGCAGACCGAGAAGGTCCTGGGCGATCACGGCGTCAGCCTGCACTACCTCTGCACCTGGTGGGACGTGCTGGCCGAGGCACGCCGCCGCAAAGCCTTCTCCGAGGACACGCTGAACGAGGTCGAGGCCTTCCTCAACGATCCGACCGGCTGGCAGGATGCGCGGATGAACGCCTGACGGAACGCCTGACACGGGCGCACGCCCGGGGCCACGATTCGGCCCCGGCACCGGACAGACGCGGCCCGTGCGGCCCCCGCAGCGACAGTGACACCCCCCCTGCCCAAGCCATGGGCAGGGGGTGTTGCTTTCCGGCGACGTCTCGCCGTGGGCCCGGCGAAGAGCCGCGCAGATTTTCCGAAATCTTGACGGATTGCCCCGCACCGGCGCAAGATGTTGGGACGGCGAGTTATACACAGATGATCCACAGGGTTATCCAGATTGCGGTGCCCCGGGCCGATGGCCTATGACGGAGACCCGCCAGAGCGCGATCCGGTATGACAGAACCGGCCTCTGGCCAGGCGGGTCCGGCAGGGGACGCCGGAAGACGATCCTTGGGGACAAGACCGCGGCACGGGCAGTGCCCGCGGCAGGCGAGCGACAGCGGAACAGGCATGAACCAGAACACCTTCGATCCGACGGGCAGCGAGGCCGCTGGCAACGTGGAGGCCGCGGCCGTCGACCCGATGCCCCATTCCATCGAGGCCGAACAGCAGTTGCTGGGCGCGATCCTCACCAACAACGATGTCTACGACAAGGTGGCGCAGGTCATCGGGCCGAAGCATTTCTACGATCCGCTGCACGCGCGGATCTTCGAGATCGCCGCCGCCCGGATCGCCAAGAACAACCTCGCCTCGCCGGTCACGCTGAAGGCCTTCCTCGAGGATGACGAGGGGCTGAAGGAAGTGGGCGGCCCGGCCTACCTCGTGCGGCTCGCCGGCTCCGCCGTGGCGGCCTACGCGGTGCGCGACTACGCCCAGATGATCTATGACATGGCGATCCGTCGCCAGCTCATCGGGCTGGGCCGCGACATCGAGGCCAAGGCCACCAAGGTCGAGGTCCAGAACGACCCGCGCGATCAGATCGTGCAGGCTGAACAGGCGCTCTACAAGCTCTCCGAGCAGGGCTCGACCGAGAGCGGCTTCGTCTCCTTCCTGCGCGCCGTGACCGATGCGGTGAACGTGGCCAACGCCGCCTACCAGCGCGAGGGTGGCCTCGCCGGGGTTTCGACCGGGCTCATCGACATGGACAAGAAGCTGGGTGGCCTGCACCCCTCGGACCTTCTGATCCTCGCCGGGCGCCCCTCGATGGGGAAAACCTCGCTCGCCACCAACATCGCCTTCAACGTGGCCAAGGCCTATCGCCGGGGCACCAAGCCCGACGGGCAGGAAGGCACGATCGAGGGCGGCGTCGTGGGCTTCTACTCGCTCGAGATGTCGGCCGAACAGCTGGCCGCGCGTATCCTCTCCGAGGCGGCCGAGGTGCCCTCGGAACAGATCCGCCGCGGTGACATGACCGAGACCGAGTTCCGCCGCTTCGTGGAGGCCGCCAAGTCGCTGGAGGCCTGCCCGCTCTTCATCGACGACACGCCCGCGATCCCGATCGCACAGCTGGCCGCCCGGGCGCGGCGGCTGAAGCGGACCCACGGGCTCGACCTGCTGATCGTCGACTACCTTCAGCTGGTGCGCGGGACTGCCGACAATCGGGTGCAGGAGATCGCCGAGATCTCGATGGGCCTCAAGGCCATCGCGAAGGAGCTGAACATCCCCGTCATCGCCCTGTCCCAGCTGTCGCGGACGGTGGAAAGCCGGGACGACAAACGCCCGCAGCTGTCGGACCTTCGGGAATCGGGCTCGATCGAACAGGATGCCGACGTGGTGATGTTCGTGTTCCGCGAGGAATACTACGTCGAGCGGGAGAAGCCCTCCGACGACAAGCTGGAAGAGATCGCCGCCTGGCAGGAACGGATGAGCCGCCTGCACGGCAAGGCCGAGGTGATCATCGGCAAGCAGCGTCACGGTCCCATTGGCTCGGTCGAGCTGAGCTTCGAGGGCCGCTTCACCCGCTTCGGCAACCTCGCCAAGCAATGGCAGGAAGGCGGCGACGAAGGGTTCTGATCGAACCTCGCCCCACAACCGACTGTACAAAAACGGAAAACCGCCCCGGGACGAAACGCCCGCGGGCGGTTAACTGTCTTTCAGGGCCCTGCTGCCAGACTGGGAGCCATCCTCTCCCTGCTCCGGAATCGCGCAAATGGTCTTCACCTTTTCGTGCAGTTGTTACTTTTCGTTTACGTTTGGTCAGCTTCGGGCGGACACTGGTCACATGCGAAAAATCGGTGTGATGCTTCTTTCTCTCCTGGGAACGTTGCCACTCATGGCGCAGGCTCAGGACGACTGGCGCAATTCGGTGGAAGTCGACGTCGAATTGCTGCTGCTGGTCGATGTGTCCCGGTCCATGTCCCCCCGGGAACTCGACATCCAGCGTCGCGGCTATGCCGCGGCCCTGACCTCCGACGCGGTGCTGGGCGTCATCGGGGACGGTTTCATCGGCAATATCGCGGTCTCCTATGTGGAATGGGCGGGCGACGGCAACCAGCGTGTCGTGGCCGACTGGCAGGTGCTGCGCACCCGCGCGGATGCCGAGGCCTTTGCCGGGATCATCCTCAGCCACACCCTGCCCGGCATGCGCCGGACCTCGATCTCCTCGGCGCTGCGCAACGGCGCGCTGATGTTCGAGGGCAATGGCTACATGGGCCTGCGGCAGGTGATCGACATCTCGGGCGACGGGCCCAACAACGAGGGCGGCGCGGTCACCGTGGCGCGCGATGCGGCGCTGGCGCGCGGGATCGTGGTGAACGGGCTGCCGCTGATGACCCGCGAGGGGATCGGCGGGCAATGGCACCTCGACGACCTCGATGAATACTACGCCTCCTGCGTGATCGGCGGGCCCGGGGCCTTCGTGGTGCCGGTCACCGAATGGGCGAGCTTCGGCGACGCCGTGCAGCGCAAGCTGGTGATGGAGATATCGGGGCTGATGCCGGAGGGCACGCAGTTCGCCACCGCCCGTCCCGACACCTTGCCCGCCCCCGACATGCCTGCCCCCGATACAGGCCGCGCCAGCCGGGGCTGGCCCCTGCCCGAGGCGGTGACCGGCGTGCCGGTGCATCCTGCGCAATATGCCCCCAACGGGGGCGGCTATGACTGCCTCGTGGGCGAGAAGATCTGGCAACGCTACCGGGACGGATGGGAGCCTTGAGGCACGGCCTGCGCTGCTATCAACCAGGGTGCTCGCCGCGCGCCAAAGGCTGACTGGAAGAACAGCCTCATGCCCCACGCCGGTTTGACCCACCGCCGGTCGGACCGGGCGCCCGTCAGACACCACGGCCGATCAAGATCCCGGCACCCACCCGCCTGTCGCATGGCACCCTGTCGCCCGGCGGCGGAACTTCCCCTTGCGCCGCTGCGCGCGGAGGGCCAAAAGACCTCCATGAGCACTGGAACGCTGACCATCGACCTCGACGCGCTCGCTCGCAACTGGCGTGCGCTGGATGCCCTCTCTGCCGGACCTGTCGAGACCGGCGCCGTGGTGAAGGGTAACGGATATGGCATGGGGGCGGCTCAGGTCGCCACGGCCCTCGCGCGCGCAGGCGCCCGCAAGTTCTTCATTGCCACCGTCGAGGAAGGCGCCGCCGTGCGGCAGGCGCTTGGCGACGGTCCCGAGATCTGCGTCTTCTCCGGCCATATGGCGGGCGACAGCACCATGATCTACGACCTGAAGCTGGTCCCGATGATCAACTCCATCGACCAGATGCTGCGTCACGTGGAGATGACCCCCGGCCACCCCTTCGGCATTCAGCTCGACACCGGGATGAACCGGCTGGGCATGGAAGCCGCCGAATGGGCCGCCCTGCGCGAGATCGCCCTGCAGCAGAACCCGCGTCTCATCATGTCCCACCTCGCCTGCGCGGATGAGCCGGACCACCCGATGAACGCCCATCAGCTCAAGAATTTCAAGGAGATGACCGAAGGTCTCTCCGTCCCGCGCTCGCTCGCGGCCACGGGCGGCATCCTGCTGGGCCCGGACTACCACTTCGACGTGACCCGCGCCGGTGTCGGCATGTATGGCGGCCTGCCCTTCGCGGCGGCCGAGAATGTCATCACCCTCGACCTGCCCGTGATCCAGGTCCGCGAAGTCGAACCCGGCGAGACCGTGGGCTATGGCAACAGCTGGACTGCAGAAGCGCCTGCCAAGATCGCGACGCTCTCGGCCGGCTATGCCGACGGGCTGCACCGTGCCTTCGCCAAGGGGGCCCATGTCTTTGCAGGCGAGACCCCCTGCCCGCTGCGCGGCCGGATCTCGATGGACCTGATCACCGCCGAGGTCACCCACCTGCCCAAGGTGCCCGAGTCCCTGACCCTGATGGGCCCGCAGCAGAACACCGACGTTCTGGCCGACCTCGGCGGCACCATCGGCTACGAGCTCTTCACGTCGCTCGGTGCGCGCTACAAGCGGCAGTACCTCGGCGCATGAGCCTGATCGCGCATCTTCTGGCGGGGATCGGTCGCCGGGTCCTCGCGGCCCTCGCCACCATCGGGCGCGTGGTGCTCTTTGCCGCGCGCGCCTTCAGCCACATGGTGCGTCCGCCCTTCTACGGGCGTGAACTGCTCAATGCGCTGCTCCACATCGGCTGGCTCTCGCTGCCCGTCGTGGGGATGACGGCGATCTTCACCGGGGCGGCCCTCGCGCTGCAGATCTACGCCGGCGGCTCGCGCTTCGATGCGCAGGCCGTCGTGCCGCAGATCGTGGCGCTCGGCATCGTGCGCGAGTTGGGGCCAGTGCTGGTGGGGCTGATGATCGCCGCCCGGGTCACCTCCTCCATCGCGGCCGAGATCGCGACCATGAAGGTGACCGAGCAGATCGACGCGCTCACCACCCTCTCGACTCATCCGATGAAATACCTCGTCGCGCCCCGGGTGCTGGCCGCGCTGATCTGCGTGCCGGTGCTGGTGGGCCTCGGCGACATCATCGGCATCCTTGGCGGCTATACCGTCGCGGTGAACAACCTCGACTTCAACGGCGCCGTCTACATCCGCAACACCGTCGACTTCCTCGAGCCGCTCGACGTGATCTCCTCGCTGGTCAAGGGCGCGGTCTTCGGCGTCATCGCGGCGACCATGGGCTGCTATGCCGGCATGCAGTCGGGCCGGGGCGCGCAGGGCGTGGGCCGGGCGACGAAATCCTCGGTCGAGGCGGCCTCGGTGCTGATCCTCGCCGCCAACGTGGCGCTGACGGGGGCCTTCTTCTCGCTATGATCCGCTTTGAAGACGTCCATAAGACCTTTGGCACCAACGCGGTGCTGCGCGGCCTGAACCTGCAGGTCGACAAGGGCACCTCCATGGTGATCATCGGCGGCTCGGGCACCGGCAAGTCAGTGGCGCTGAAATGCGTGCTGGGGCTGGTGACGCCGGACAGCGGCAAGATCTACGTCGACGGTCAGGACACCGCCACGGGCGGCGACCGGGAGGCGTTTCTGGCCCGTTTCGGGATGCTGTTCCAGGGCGCGGCCCTCTTCGACTCGCTCCCCGTCTGGCAGAACGTGGCCTTCCGCCTGCTGCGCGGCGCGCTGAAGCGGCCCAAGGCCGAGGCGCGGGAGATCGCGGTGGAAAAGCTGCGCCGCGTGGGCCTCGGCCCCGAGGTGGCGGATCGCTTCCCGGCAGAGCTGTCGGGCGGGATGCAGAAACGCGTCGGCCTCGCCCGCGCCATCGCTGCCGATCCGGAGGTGATCTTCTTCGACGAGCCCACCACCGGCCTCGACCCGATCATGTCCGGCGTGATCAACGACCTGATCCGCGAGATCGTGGTCGAGATGGGCGCGACCGCCGTCACGATCACCCACGACATGTCCTCGGTCCGGGCGATTGCCGACAACGTGGCCATGCTGCACGCGGGCAAGATCCGCTGGACCGGCCCCGTGGCGCAGATGGATGCCTCGGGCGATCCCTACCTAGACCAGTTCATCCATGGCCGGGCCGAGGGGCCGATCGACCCTGTCCGCTGACCCGTCAGCCGGGCGTCCAGCCGCGCGGTCGGAGCCTCCGGCGGGGATATTTGGGAACAGTGGATGGCAAGAATGACACGTCTTCTGACCATCGCGAATGCGGCGCTGCTGCTGCTCTATCCGATCGCCTGGATGGCACCGCTGGCCCGCGCGGGCGTGCTGCCCTTCTTCGGGCTGAGCGAGATCTCGGTCCTTTCGGGCCTGCGGGCGCTCTGGCCTTCCGATCCTCTGCTGGCCCTGCTGGTGGCGGTCTTCGCCCTCGTAGCGCCAATGGCCAAGACACTGGCATTGCTCATGATTCACCTCGAACGCGCGCCGGTCTGGCTGCTCGGCCCGGTGAGTGTGCTAGGGCGGCTCGCCATGGCGGATGTCTTCCTCGTGGCGCTCTATATCACCCTCGCCAAGGGCATCGGCCTGGGCCACGTGGAAAGCGCCTGGGGCCTCTGGCTCTTCACCTTCTGCACCCTCGCTTCTCTGGGCATTTCAAGCCTCACCAAGAAAATCATTAATAAAAAGTGACGCAAGGTCCGGAACCAAAGCAGTTGTGGTACTGTTGAGGTGGAGATCGGCAGAAACTTGCCGACTTCCATCCCCAACCGGAGGAGTTGCCATGTCTCGCCGAACTGCCCCCTCGTCCTTTGCCCAAACCGCCCTGCCGCTGATCCAGGCCGCGGGCCTCGCGCTGCTGATCATCCTGACGTTGGCCGCCGCCGGGGCGACCATCGGCGCTGCCGTGGGCTGGCTGCCCTGGCTGCAGATCGACGCCGCCTTTGGCGAGACGCCTCTGCCCGCCGCGGGCCAGTCGCTCCAGATCGGGCTCACCGTGGTGCTGCTGGCGCTGACCGCCTATGCCCCGCTGCACGGGCGGGTGATGCGGCTCGAAGGCTCCCACCGCCAGTTCCGCATGTCGATGGAGGATGTCGCCCGCGCCTACCACGCGGCCCATGCCGCCGATCGCAGCGGCACCTTCCGGCTGTCGTCGCAGTTCGACGAGGTCCGCGACCGGATCGCCTTCCTGCGCGCCCATCCCGATCTCGGCGGGCTGGAGCCCGGCATCCTCGAATCCGCCGCCCAGATGAGCCAGGTCAGCCACGAACTGGCCGAGACCTATTCCGACGAGAAGGTCGAACGCGCCCGCACCTTCCTGCGCCAGCGGCAGGAGGAGGTCGAACTCTTCAACGAGCGCCTCGACCAGGCCAAGATCACCATGCAGGAGATCCGCGGCTGGCGCGACGCGGTGGAGATGGACGAGGCCGTGGCCGAAAGCCAGCTCAACCGCCTGAAGGCCGAGTTGAACGACCTCCTGCCCGAACTGAAGCTGGGCATGGCGGGCCTCGAGCGCCCCGGCAATGTCGTGGGCATGGCCAAGGCGGCGGAATAACCCCACCCGCTTTCCGTTTCGAAAATATCCTCGGGGGGAATTGGCCCGCAGGGCCAAGGGGGGCAGACAGCCCCCCATCCCCGCCCTCGCGCCCCGCGCGACGCCCCTTGGGGCCTCCCCGGTACCGCCCTCGCCCCTCCCTCATCACACAATCGCATTTGACCGCCCCGCCGCGCTGCGGCAAGACAGGCCTATGGCGAAAACACGCATCTTCACCTGTTCTGTCTGCGGCGCGACCCAGTCCAAGTGGTCGGGCCAGTGCGAAGCCTGTGGCGCATGGAATTCCATCGCCGAGGAGGCCCCGCTCAGCACCGGCCCGGGTACCAAGGGGCTCAAGGCCCGCGGCACCCGGCTTCAGCTGACCGACCTAGCGGCGCAGGAAACGCCCCCGCCGCGCACCTCCTCCAGGCTCGAGGAACTCGACCGCGTCCTTGGCGGCGGCCTCGTGCCGGCCTCTGCGATCCTCGTGGGCGGCGATCCGGGGATCGGGAAATCCACCCTGCTCCTGCAGGCCGCGGCGCGCTTTGCCCAGAACGGGCTCAAGACGGTCTATATCTCCGGCGAGGAAGCGGCGGCACAGGTGCGGATGCGGGCCCAGAGGCTGGGCCTCGGCCAGGCCCCTGTCGCGCTCGCCAGCGAGACCTCGCTGCGCGACATCCTCACCACGCTCGATGCCGAACGCCCCGACCTCGTGATCATCGATTCGATCCAGACCATGTGGTCCGACACCGTGGACAGCGCGCCCGGCTCCGTCAGCCAGGTCCGCGCGGCCGCCCACGAACTCACCACCTTCGCCAAGCGGCGCGGCTGTTCCGTGATCCTCGTGGGCCATGTCACCAAGGAGGGCCAGATCGCGGGCCCCCGGGTGGTCGAGCATATGGTGGACACGGTGCTCTACTTCGAGGGCGAACGCGGCCACCAGTTCCGCATCCTGCGCGCGGTGAAGAACCGCTTCGGCCCCGCGGACGAGATCGGCGTCTTCGAGATGACCGGCGGCGGGCTGGCGGAGGTGGCCAACCCCTCCGCGCTCTTCCTCTCCGACCGGGGCGAGCCCTCGGCAGGCTCCGTCGTCTTTGCCGGGATCGAGGGCACCCGCCCCGTGCTGGTGGAATTCCAGGCCCTCGTGGCGCCCACGCCCCACAGCCAGCCGCGGCGTTCGGTCGTGGGCTGGGACGGCGGGCGGCTTGCCATGATCCTCGCGGTGCTGGAGGCGCGCTGTGGCATCCCCTTCGCGGGGCTCGACGTCTATCTCAACGTCGCGGGCGGCATGAAGATTTCCGAACCGGCCGCGGATCTCGCGGTGGCGGCGGCGCTGCTTTCCGCGCGCGAGGATGTGGCCTTGGACGCACATACGGTCGTTTTCGGTGAGATTTCCCTCTCCGGCGCACTACGTCCGGTGAGCCAATGGGAAAACAGGTTGAAAGAAGCCAAGAAACTTGGTTTCACCTCAGCCATAACGCCGGCCGGCGGAACGCCGGGCAGCGACCAGGGTATGAAACAGCAGCCCATGAAGGACCTGACCCAGGTCGTGGGCGAGATTTTCGGCGCGGGCTGACGCGCGCGGTGACAGGCGCCGAGGCGCAGGGCCGACAGCAAGGAACGGGGACAGATGGAAGGTTTCACCATTATTGACGGGATCGTCGCGGCGGTCATCGTGCTCTCGGCCCTGCTGGCCTACTCGCGCGGGATCGTGCGCGAGGCGCTCGCCATCGCGGGCTGGATCGTGGCGGCGGTGCTGGGCTTCATCTTTGCCCCGCAGGTCCAGCCGCTGGTCAAGGAAATCCCGGTCATCGGCGAATTCATCTCGGACAGCTGTGAACTCTCCGTGATCACCGCCTTCGCCGTGGTCTTTGCCGTGGCGCTGCTGATCGCCTCGCTCTTCACGCCGCTCTTTTCCTCGCTGGTGCAGCGCTCCGCCATTGGCGCGCTCGACCAGGCGCTCGGCTTCCTCTTCGGGGTGGCGCGTGGCATCCTGCTCGTGGCGATCGCCTTCTTCGTCTACGAAACGGTGATCACCTCGCAGGACATGCCCATGGTGGACAACTCCCGTTCGGCACAGGTCTTTGCCCGCCTCACCGGCAAGATCGAGAACGAAGACCCCGAGCGCGCGCTCGGCTGGATCACCCAGCAATACGAACAACTCGTCGGCGTCTGCGAAGCGCCCGCCGGAACCCCTGCACCGGCCACCGCGCCCGCAGGGTCGTGATCACAGTATTGAACACCGTGCAATTGCACCCGGGGCCGTTGACCCCGGGTCCGCGGACCCTTATGTGATCGTTTCGTGACACCTCGGTCCCTTGCCTCTACACTCAGGGCAAGGTCACGCTAGGATTCGGAGCTGCCCCTTGTCCCGCCAGATGCCCTCTGCCGCCAGCGAAACCACCGCTGGCAAATCTGCGTTCAATGACGACCATCTCGACGATTGCCTCCCTCGGCACCCGTTCGACGATGACAAGCTGAAGGAGGAGTGCGGCGTCTTCGGCGCGATCGGCCTCACGGATGCGTCAAACTTCGTGGCCCTCGGCCTGCACGCGCTGCAGCACCGCGGCCAGGAGGCGGGCGGCATCGTCTGCCACCACCCCGAGCACGGGTTCAACTCGGCCCGCCGCTTCGGTTACATCCGCGACAACTTCACCTCGCAATCGGTGATGGAAACCCTGCCCGGGCCGGTGGCCATCGGGCATGTGCGCTATTCCACCGCCGGCTCCAAGGGCGCCGCGCAGATCCGCGACGTGCAGCCCTTCTTCGGCGAATTTTCCATGGGCGGCGCGGCCATCGCGCACAACGGCAACATCACCAATGCCGAGGCCCTGCGCCGCGAGCTGATCGAGCGCGGTTCGATCTTCCAGTCCTCCTCGGACAGCGAATGCATCATCCACCTCATGGCGCGCTCGCTTCAGCGCGGCATCCCCGAGCGGATGGAAGACGCGCTGCGCCGGGTCGAAGGCGCCTTCTCGGTCGTGGCCATGACCGGCACGCAGCTGATCGGCGTGCGCGATCCTCTGGGCGTGCGGCCCCTCGTCCTCGGCAAGGTCGCCGATGGCTGGGTGCTCTCCTCCGAGACCTGTGCCCTCGACATCATCGGCGCGGAGCTCATCCGCGAGATCGAGCCCGGCGAGATGGTGGTGATCACCGAGAAGGGCATCGAGAGCCGCCGGCCCTTCCGCCCGCAGTCGCCGCGCTTCTGCATCTTCGAGCATGTCTATTTCTCGCGTCCCGATTCGATCCTCGGCGGCCGCTCGGTCTATGAGACCCGTCGCCAGATCGGTGTCGAGCTGGCCCGCGAGGCCCCGGTCGAGGCCGACCTCGTCTGCCCCGTGCCCGACAGCGGCACCCCGGCGGCGATCGGTTTCGCCCATGAGAGCGGCATTCCCTACGGCATGGGGATCATCCGGAACCAATACATGGGCCGGACCTTCATCGAGCCGACCGAGCAGATCCGGAACATGGGCGTGCGGCTGAAGCTGAACGTGAACCGCGCCCTGATCCAGGGCAAGCGGGTGATCCTCGTGGACGACTCGGTGGTGCGCGGCACGACCTCGCGCAAGATCAAGGAGATGATCCTCGACGCCGGCGCGGCCGAGGTCCACTTCCGCATCGCCTCCCCGCCGACCGCGTGGCCCTGCTTCTACGGCGTGGACACCCCGCAGCGCGAGAAGCTGCTGGCAGCGACCATGTCCGAGGACGAGATGCGCGATCACCTCGCGGTGGACAGCCTCAAGTTCATCTCGCTCGACGGCCTCTACCGCGCCGTTGGCGAGGCCAATGGCCGCAACAACAGCTGCCCGCAGTATTGCGACGCCTGCTTCTCGGGCGAATACCCGGTGGCGCCCTCCGACATGATCGAGAAGGGCTTCGAGCTGAAGGCCGCCGAGTAAGGCAGGTCGGATATGATTGGAAAGGCGGCCCCCGGGGCCGCCTTTTCCGTTTTCCGGGGGCTGCTGCCGGCTGTAGAGACCGCCCGCCGCTCGGGGTGGGTTCCCCTGAGCAGGGTATCGGCCCACCCCAAAGCAGATGCACGACATTGAAGGGCACCGAACGCCCTCCTCCACGCGCGCTTTCCGCCCCAATGCGCCGCTTCGCGATCAAGATCTCCCAAGCATCTTCTCTGTCTCGCGCCAATGCCTGCCCACCGGCCTTCACATAGGGCAGCGCCGTCCCGCGGGGTGGCGCAATAGCGCCGCCCCCGGGGGGGGCGGGTCGGCGCTGCCCGGCCTCTCGGCCGGGCGGGACACACCGAGGGGACAGCGACTTGGCGCAAGACGGACGGTCGCGCACCCTCCTGTTCATTCCATGAACTCTGCACAGCGCCTCGCGGCATTCAGCCAGCCCCCTGCGATAGCGCCACATCCCAAACCGGACAACGCCCCTTCCCCCAAACCGCGCCCCGCACACCACACCCGGCGCCCGCGTCGCCGCACCGCAGGCCGTGCCGCCTGTTTCACTTGACCCGGCGCATCAAACCGCGCAGATCCCGGCCATGACTGACCAGATCGCCCTCATCACCGGTGCCTCGCGCGGGCTCGGCGCGGCGCTTGCCGCCGCTCTCGCGCCGACCCATCACATCGTCGCCGTCGCCCGCACCGTGGGCGGTCTCGAAGCCCTCGACGACCGGATCAAATCCGCAGGCGGCAGCGCCACGCTGGCCCCCATGGACATCACCAACCGGGATGCCATGGCCCAGCTCTGCCGCTCGGTCTATGACCGCTGGGGCAAGATCGACCTCTGGTGCCACACCGCGATCTCGGCTCCGCCGCTTTCGCCCGCAGCCCATATCGACGCCAAGGACTGGGACAAGGCGGTCGAGTGCAACGTGACCGCGCTCGGCGTGCTGGTGCCCTATGTCGCGCCCCTGCTGGGGACCGAGGGCAAGGCGATCTTCTTCGACGATCCCGTCGTCGCGACCCGCTTCCACGGGGCCTATGGCGCCACCAAGGCCGCGCAGATCGCGCTTGCCCGCTCGTGGCAGGCCGAAACCGCCGCCACCGGTCCCGAGGTCCATGTGCTGACGCCCCTGCCGATGCCGACCGCCCTGCGGGGCCGTTTCCACCCGGGCGAGGACCGCGAGGCGCTCTCCGATCCCGACAGCGAAGCCGCCCGGCTGCTGCCCAAGTTCACCTGAAAAGACGCTGGCGGGCGCCGGAAACGGCCCCCGCCCTCGCACCGAACCGGCCCGCGCACGACCGCCACCGAAGGGCGTGACACGCCGCACGCGGCCCGCCGCAAACCGCCCTGCAAACCCGCGCTTACGCGCCCCCGGACCGGCTTTTATGCCACGCCCGTCGCGGCAGCGCCTGCCACGGCTTGCCCCCCTACCGGCCCTCGCTTATGCAGGGGCCACCCCACGACGGAAGGCGAATTCATGCGTATTCTCATTACCAATGACGACGGGATCAACGCACCGGGTCTGAAGACGCTGCACGCCATCGCCAAGACGCTCGCCGGCCCCGAGGGCGAGGTCTGGACCGTCGCCCCCGCCTTCGAACAATCGGGCGTGGGCCACATGATTTCCTACACCCGCCCGATGATCGTCTCCAAGATGGGCGAGCGCCGCTTCGCCGTGGAAGGCGCCCCCGCCGATTGTGTCCTCGCCGGGCTGCACGACGTGCTCAACGGCCAGCACGTGGACCTGATCCTCTCGGGGGTGAACTACGGCAACAACTCGGCCGAGAACGCGCTCTATTCAGGCACCCTCGGCGGTGCCATCGAAGGCGCGCTGCAGGGCATCCCCTCCATGGCGCTGTCGCAGTTCCTCGGGCCGGACAATTTCAACATCGACGATCCGTTCGAGGCCGCGGCCCAGCATGGCGCCGCCGTGGTCCGCAAGGTGCTGGACCACGGGCCCGCGGATGACGGCGATTACCGCCTGTTCTACAACATCAACTTCCCGCCGGTGCCCGGGGCCTCGGTCAAGGGCGTGCGCGCCTCGGCCCAGGGCTTCCGCCGCTACACCAAGTTCGGGATCGAGCCGCATCTGTCGCCCTCGGGCCGCCGTTTCCTCTGGGTCAAGGGCGGCCAGCAGGGCGAGAAGACCGCGCCCGGCACCGATGCCCATGACAACCTCGAAGGCTATGTCTCGGTCACGCCGATGCGGGCAGATTTCACCGCCCATGACATGCTCGCCGCGCTGAAGGCCATCGAATGACCGACGCAGCCGCCGAGCGGAAGATGCAGTTTCTCTTCGCCCTGCGCTCGCGCGGGGTCACCGACAAGCGCGTGCTCAACGCCATGGAGAAGATCGACCGCGGGGCCTTCATCCGCGGCATCTTCGCTGAACGCGCCTATGAGGACACGCCGCTGCCGATCGCCTGCGGCCAGACCATCAGCCAGCCCTCCGTGGTGGGCCTGATGACCCAGGCGCTGGAGGTCCACCCCCGGGACAAGGTGCTGGAGGTCGGCACCGGCTCGGGCTACCAGGCGGCGATCCTCAGCCAGCTGGCGCGCCGGGTCTATACCGTGGACCGCCATCCCCGGCTCGTGCGCGAGGCGCAGGGCGTCTTCGACGCGCTCTCGATCGCCAATATCACCACGTTTACCGCCGACGGCTCGCACGGGCTGCCCGACCATGCGCCCTTCGACCGCATAATCGTGACCGCCGCGGCCGAGGATCCGCCGGGGCCGCTCTTGGCCCAGCTCAAGATCGGCGGTATCATGGTGCTGCCCGTGGGCCAGTCGGACACGGTGCAAAGCCTGATCCGCGTGCGCCGCACCGAGACCGGGCTGGAATACGACGAACTGCGCTCGGTCCGCTTCGTGCCGCTCCTGGAAGGGCTCGGCCGGGACTGAGACCGCCGGACAGGCGGCAGGGCGCGGATTGCAGACGGCGGGTGCGCCCGTCGGCCCGACCTGGCCGCCACGGCCGTATGTCGGTGCGAGAGGCAGAGGCGCGACGCGCCACGGACAGGAGCAGACCCGGCCCGCGCGAGGGCCGGCATCCCCCGCAAGACGGGGGTGGCGAGGGATCGAACATGACCATGATTGCAGGGCGTCCGAGCCCCAAGACCCGGCGCTACGGCGCCTTCACGCTGGCCACGGCCGCCCTGGCCCTGATGGCCGGCTGCACCGAGCCGCTGGACTTCGACATGCGCGGCCATCTGGGCGCGTTCAACACCTCCGAAGCGGCCCGGAACGCCTCGATGTCGCGGCCCCGGCCGGACAACCGCGGGATCATCTCCTACCCGAATTACCAGGTCGCCGTGGCCCGCCAGGGCGACAGCGTGGCCCAGCTTGCCGCCCGCGTCGGCACCTCGGCCGAGGACCTCGCCCGCTACAACGGGCTGCAGACCGGCGACACGCTGCGCGAGGGCGAGGTCATCGCCCTGCCGACCCGCGTCGCCGAACCCTCGCCCGCGACCGGCGCCCTCGGCACCGGCCCGATCCTGCCCGCCGTGGACGTGGCCTCCGTCGCGGGCCGTGCCCTCGACGAGGCCAGCGCGGTTCAGACCACGACCCTCGATCCCGCGCCCGTGGCCGCGGCCCCGGCACAGGCCCCCGCCACGCCCGCAGCAGGCCAGAGCGGCGATGAGCCAATCCGCCACAAGGTCCAGCGCGGCGAAACCGCCTTTACGGTCTCGCGGCTCTACAAGGTCTCCGTGCGGTCGCTGGCGGAGTGGAACGGCCTCGACGAGAATTTCACCATCCGCGAGGGGCAGTACCTGCTGATCCCGCCGGTGGGCGCGCAAGCCGCCCCCGCCGCAACGACCCGGACCGAGGCCCCGGGCGTGGGCTCGCCCACGCCGGTGCCGCCGAGCTCGGCCGAGCCCCTGCCCGCCGAGAAGACCCTGCCGCAGGCCGAGGCCCGCGCCCAGGCGAGCCAGGTGGCCGCCGCGCCCGACCTTTCGGGCGGGACGAGCGTGACCACCCCCCGTGCCGGTGCCGAAATGGTCTATCCTGTGAAGGGCAGCATCATCCGCACCTACACCAAGGGCAAGACGGACGGGATCGACATCGCCGCCCAGCCGGGCAGCTCCGTCGTCGCCGCCAAGGCGGGTTCGGTCGCGGCCATCACCTCGGACAGCGACAACGTCCATGTGATCGTGCTGCGGCACGCCGATGGGCTGCTGACGATCTATTCCAACGTGACCGGCATCGCCGTGAAGGAAGGCCAGCAGGTCTCCCAGGGCGCCAAGATCGCGGAAATCCGGCCCGGCGCCTCGCCCTACGTGCACTTCGAAGTGCGCCGCGGGATGAACAGCACCGACCCGATGCCCTTCCTGGACTGAGCGCCCTGCGGGCGCACATGATGTTTGGCCGGGCCTCCGGCCCGGCGCTGCCGGCCCTGACGGGCCGGGCCTCCGGCGGGGATATTTGGGAACAGTGGATGAAGAGGATTTATTAACCTTCATCCCCCAAGGTCATGAGGCGGTACAGGCGGGGACGCCGATGGCCGTAACAGTGGATGCGCCCCTGTCTCATCGGCAGGGGCGTGTTTCGTTGGAGGTTCCGAGTGGAGCCCTCTCATCCACTGTTCAGAAATATCCCCGCCGGAGGCTTGAAATCTATGCTCCGCCCCAACGGCGGGTGGCTCAGCCTACGGTCTTCAGCGCGACGCCGTGACGACCGGCGAGGTCGAGGAAGAACTGCCAGGCGACGCGGCCCGAGCGGGCGCCACGAGTGGCTTGCCACTCGATCGCCTCGGCACGCAGTTCGGCCGGATCGACCACGAGGCCATGGGCCGCGCAATAGCCGTCAATCATGGCCAGAAAATCGTCCTGGTTGCAGGGGTGGAAGCCCAGCCAGAGGCCGAAACGATCGGAGAGCGAGACCTTCTCCTCCACCGCTTCCGCGGGGTTGATCGCCGAGGAGCGCTCGTTCTCGATCATGTCGCGCGGCATCAGGTGGCGGCGGTTCGAGGTCGCGTAGAAGAGTACGTTGTCGGGCCGGCCGGCGATGCCGCCGTCGAGCACGGCCTTGAGCGACTTGTAGTGCTGGTCATCGTGGCTGAAGGAGAGGTCGTCGCAGAAGAGCAGGAAGCGCTCCTCTGCCGCGCCGAGGATCGACATCAGGCGGCTGACGGTGGGCAGGTCTTCACGTTGGAGTTCGACCACCTTGAGGGCCTGACCCTGGCGCAGCACCTCGGCGTGCACGGCCTTCACGAGGCTCGACTTGCCCATGCCGCGCGCGCCCCAGAGGAGCGCATTGTTCGCCGGCAGGCCGCGGGCGAATTGCAGCGTGTTGGCAAGCAGGATGTCGCGGGAGCGGTCGATGCCCACCAACAGGCCGAGATCGACCCGGCTGACCCGCCCGACGGGGGCGAGCCGTTCCGGGGCCACCTGCCAGACGAAGGCATCGGCCGCGGCGAAATCCGGGGCCTCCAGCGGCGCGGGTGCCATACGCTCCAGCGCCGCCGCGATCCGGTCGAGCGGATCACTCATCCTTGGGCTTCGCGGTCGTTTCCGCGTCGTCTTCGGGCGCGTCGTCCTCGGGGTCATCGAACTCGCCCATCAGCGGGTCTTCGTCCGCGTCTTCCTCGTCATCGAGGAGGCCCTCTTCGCGCAGGCGTTCGAGGCGTTTCTTCTCGACCCGGCGCACGAGAATGATGGAGATCTCGTAAAGGCCATAGACCACGGTGAAGAGGATCACCTGGGTGATCACGTCCGGCGGGGTCACGAGGGCGGCCAGCACGAGGATCGCGACCACCGCGTATTTCCGCACAGAGCCAAGGCCCTCGGCGGAGACGAGGCCGGCCTTGCCCATCAGCGTCAGCAGAACGGGCAGCTGGAAGCAGAGGCCGAAGGCCACGATGAACTTGATCGTCAGCGAAAGGTATTCCTGGGCCGAGCCCTGGAAGGCGATGCCCGCCACGCCCCGCTCGACCTCGCCATCGCCCAGCACGGTGCCGGGCTGCTGGAAGCCGAGGAAGAAGTCGAAGGCCATCGGCGTCACGACGTAGAAGGCGAAGGCCGCGCCGAGGAAGAACATCACGGGCGAGGCCACGAGGAACGGCAGGAAGGCGTTCTTCTCGGACTTGTAGAGGCCCGGCGCCACGAAACGCCACATCTGCAGCGCGATATAAGGGAAGGACAGGCAGAGCCCGCCGAGCAGCGAGATCGAGATCGCCACGAAGAAGCCTTCCTGCAGCTTGATCAGGATCAGGCCGCAGTCCCCGGTCTGGCCGCGTTCCGCCAGAGCCGAGCAGAGCGGCTGCGTCAGGAAGTTGAAGATCGGGTTCCAGACGGTAAAGCAGAGCACCATGGCGATGACGAAGGCCACCACCGAATGGATGAGCCGCGTGCGCAGCTCTGCCAGGTGTTCGATCAGCGGTGCGGAGCTGTCGTCGATCTCGTCGGTTTGGCTCATGCGTCACCGGTCTTGGAAGGGGTCTCGGATGTCGGCGTGGGCGCGGCCGGGTCGGGCTTGGGGCCCGTGTCGGCGGCGGGTGCCGGATCAGGCTGGGGCGTCGCCGCGGCGGCGGCTTCCTCGGCCTTGCGCTGCGTGGCGCGTTCGGCGGCGGCGTTGCGGATCTTCTCCGCGGCCTCGGCCCGCTCCTTCGAGAGTTTCTCGGTATTGCTGCCAGCAGGTTTCTTCGCGGATTTCGGCGTCAGGTCCGCCGCGTCGCGCAGCTTGTCGAGGCCGAATTGTTTCGGATTCGCAGCATCGCGGAGCGTCTTGGTGACGTCATCCACACCGGATTCCTTGGCCGCGTCCTCCATGGCGCGCGTGAACTCGCGCGCCATGCCGCGGGCCTTGCCGACGAATTGGCCGACGTTCCGGAACAGGACCGGGAGGTCCTTGGGTCCGACCACGATCAGTGCCACGATGCCGATGAGCAGCAGCTCGGACCAGCCCATATCGAACATGGCGGATTACGCCTTGTCCTTGGTCTTCTCGGGGCTGTCTTCCGGCGTCACGTCGCGGGCGCCTTCGGCGCTTGCGTCTTCGATTTCCTTCGTGCCGTCGCTCACGCCCTTCTTGAAGGCGGTGATCCCCTTGCCGACCTCGCCCATCAGGCCCGAGATCTTGCCGCGACCGAAAAGCACCAGAACGACGACGGCGATCAGCAGAAGACCGGGCAGACCGATATTGTTCAGCATGACTTTGCACTCCCATTGGGGGCCAACGGTGCGGCTGGCCCGGACTGTCCCCGGTATCTAATGGTTCGACGGGGGGGATGAAAGGTTGAAAGCGACCGGCCCCCGGGCTTTTTTGCCGCCCCGCCCTATATCTGTCCGCTTTGCCGCATGCCCTCGGGGCAGCTCAGCCACGCCGGGCCGGGAAGACAAAGCAGCGATCGCGGCGGATCGTCAGCCATAGCGGCTTGCCGGGCCTTGGCAGGAAGACATTCGGCACGGTCGCCTTGAGGATCGAGCCATCGTGATCCATGCGGAATTCCACGAGGCTCTCGTTGCCCATGAAACGGGCACGTTCCACCACGCCGCGCGCGGGCGTGCCATCCTGGGGCGTCGGCAGCGGGCCCTGACCGTTGCGGTCGAAGTCGATCTTGAGGTGCTGGGGGCGGATCACGATCTCCACCTCCTGCCCGTCGGCCACCCCGGGGGCCAGGAACTGGCCGAAGGGCGTATCGGTCAGCGCGCCTTGAACTTTGCCGCGGATCACGTTGATATCGCTGAAGAAGGCGACGGCCTGCCGGTCCGCGGGGGCGTTGTAGATATGATAGGGAGAGCCGCGCTGCACCACCTTGCCGTTGCGCATCAGCGCGATCTCGTCAGCCATGCGCATGGCTTCTTCCGGCTCGTGGGTGACAAGGAGGACGGCGGCGTCTTCCTCCTTCAGCACGGCCAGCGTCTCGTCGCGGATGTCGTCGCGCAGGCGGTTGTCGAGGCCAGAGAAGGGTTCGTCCATCAGCATGATGCGGGGGCGCGGCGCGAGGGCGCGGGCCAGGGCCACGCGCTGCTGTTCCCCGCCCGACAGGTTGTGCGGCCAGGCGTCGAGGAAACGGTGCAGATCGACCCGTTTCAGCATCTCCTCGACCCGGGCGCGTTTCTCATCGCGGGAGCCGGAGAGGCCGAAGGCCACGTTGTCGGCCACGGACAGATGCGGGAAGAGCGCGAAATCCTGGAACATCAGCCCGATGGAGCGGCGTTCCGGCGGGATGCGGAAATGGGTGTCGCAGATCAGCTTGCCATCGACCCAGATCGAGCCTTCGTCCTGCATCTCGACGCCCGCGATCATCCGCAGCGTGGTGGATTTGCCGCAGCCGGAGGGGCCCAGCAGGCAGGTCACCTGCCCCGGCATCACGCTGAGCGATACGTCATCCACCACCGCGCGCCCGTCGAAGCGCCGGATCAGGTTGCGAATCTCTAGTCTGGGTCGCGTCTCCACCCTGCCCCCTCTGGCGTCGGCTCGCGCAGGGTCCTGGCCCGTGCCGAGTGATTTTGTCAGGTACAGACCGCTCTAGCAGGCGGATCGGGGGGTGTCCACGCCCCGGCGCGGGCCGGGCGGACAGGCCATGCCAACCGGGCCGGACAACGCCTGTCCGATCGGCAACGGACGCGGCACGGGGCACTGCCGGTGCGCTCACGATGGGGGCCGAGCCATGCGGGAGGCGGGTTTGCAAACAAGGGACGGGCAGTTTGCAAACCAGGGGCTCCGGCCGCCCCCCGTGCGGCCCCTTGCCCGCGAAACAGCAAGGGCCGCGCGCGGATGCGGCGGCCCTTTTGTCTGCGTGTCTCTGCCTGCGGGTGCCTTCCAGCGACGCAGGCTGCGCGTCCCGGTAGGCGGCGGGACGGCCCCGGATCGTCCGGGGCCCGCCATCGCCGCCCTTGGCCGGATCACATGGTGGTGTTGCCCACGCCGCCATCCAGCAGGATGTTCTGGCCAATCATGAAGCCCACGTACTGCGAGCACATGAAGGCGCAGGTGGCGCCGAACTCTTCCGCCGTGCCGATGCGGCCGGTGGGGTTGGCCGCATTGCGCTTGGCGATGACCTCCTCGTAGGGGATGCCCTCCTTGGCCGAGGTGCCCTTGGCCAGCGAGACGGCGCGGTCGGTCTCATGCAGGCCGGGCAGCAGGTTGTTCATCACCACGCCCGAGCTGGCCACCTGACGCGAGGTGCCGGCGACATAGCCGGTCAGACCCGCGCGGGCGGAGTTCGAGAGGCCGAGGATGCCGATCGGCGATTTCACCGACTGCGAGGTGATGTTGACCACCCGGCCCCAGCCGCGCTCCATCATGCCCGGCACCAGCGCCTTGATCAGCGCGATCGGGGTCAGCATGTTGCTGTCCAGCGCCTTGATGAAATCCTCGCGCTCCCAGTCCTGCCACATGCCCGGGGGCGGGCCGCCCGCGTTGTTGACGAGGATGTCGATCTGGCCACAGGCCTCGAGCACCTTGGCCCGGCCTTCCTCGCTGGTGATGTCGGCGGCGACGGCCGTCACTTCGACACCGGTCGCTTCGCGGATTTCGGCCGCCGTGGCCTCCAGCGCCTCGGCGCCGCGGGCGTTGATGACGAGGTTCACACCCGCCTCGGCCAGCTTCATCGCGCAGCCCTTGCCCAGACCCTTGGACGATGCGCATACCAGCGCGCGCTTGCCTTTGATCCCGAGATCCATTTACCTCTCCCTTTGGGTTTCCATGTATGCTCTTCGGGTCAACACTCTGGATCACGGCGACAATGACGGCAAATCATCAGGGATTTGCCCGCATGCAGCCACAATCCAGACCTAGGCTCGTGCAGCACCGCCCCGGAGTACCGGGACACCCATGCCCGAGCCAAGCGACCGGAAGTCCGAGATGATTACTGCCATTGCCAAGCCCGCAACGTCCATCCCCGTTTTTCCCGACCATGCCCTGAGCGTGGTCTCGGGCGCGAACGAGGGCGACGCGCTGTCCTTCGCCGAGGAGCTGCAACCGGGCGATCTCTATGCCTATGACGGCGCGGGACCAGCGCGGCTTGCCTTTGCCACCGCCGAGGATGGCAGCCTGTCGGTGGCGCGCGACAGCGTAGTGGGCGTGCCCGGCCATGCGCTGCACCTCGACTGCTGCGCCACCTTCATGGGCGACGACGGCCTGCCGGTGGAGGTGCTGGTGCTGGTCGAGGTGGACGACGCGGGCCATGTGGAGGCGGTGCACGCCCTGCCGCTGGCCCCGCTGGAGGAAAAGCGCGAGTACCAGCTTGTCGGCGCGGACCGCGACGCGGCGGCGCGCAAGTTTGCCGAGGTCGCCTGTGTCGCCTTCACCCGGGGCACGCAGATCACGCTGGCCACCGGCGCGCAATGCGCGATCGAGGACCTGAAGGTCGGCGACCGGGTTCTGACCCGCGACGCCGGGGCGCAGGAAGTGCGCTGGATCGGCCAGTCCACCGTGCGCGCCGTGGGCGAGTTTGCCCCGATCCTGATCTCCGCGGGCACGCTGAACAACGAGAATGACCTGCTGGTGAGCCCGGACCACCGGCTCTTCATCTACCAGCGCTCCGATACCCTGGGCGCCGGGCGGTCGGAACTTCTGGTGAAGGCGCGGCACCTCGTGAACGGGCAATCGGTGGTCAGCCGCCCCGGAGGGTTCGTCGAATATTTCCAGCTGCTCTTCGACCGGCACCAGATCATCTATGCGGAAGGGATCGCGGCGGAAACCCTGCTGGTGGACAGCCGCACCCGGCCCGCCCTGCCCGAGGGGCTGGACGCCGCCCTTGCCGCCCGGCTGAAACGCCATGGCGACGGGCTGCATGACCTCGAGGTTGGCGAGGCCCTGCTGGACCTGCCCGATGCGGCAGCCGTGCTGCGGGCTGCCTCGCGCGGGTGAGGCTCCGGCACGTCTGACCCGCGCGCGGTGGGAAAGATCCCGCCGCCCGGGCGCTGCCGCTTGCGCGGTTTTGCGGGCAGAGATATACGCGCGCCATGCTGGATACCGCCCATAACCGCCCCGCCCTGCCGCCCGAGATTGCGCGTCGCCGCACATTCGCGATCATCTCGCACCCGGATGCGGGCAAGACGACGCTGACCGAGAAGTTCCTGCTCTTCGGCGGGGCCATCCAGATGGCTGGCCAGGTCCGCGCCAAGGGCGAAGCGCGCCGCACGCGCTCGGACTTCATGCAGATGGAGAAGGACCGCGGGATCTCGGTCTCGGCCTCGGCCATGTCCTTCGATTTCAAGCACTTCCGCTTCAACCTCGTGGACACCCCCGGCCACTCGGACTTCTCCGAGGACACCTATCGTACCCTGACCGCCGTGGATGCGGCAGTGATGGTGATCGACGGGGCCAAGGGCGTGGAAAGCCAGACCCAGAAGCTCTTTGAGGTCTGTCGCCTGCGCGACCTGCCGATCCTGACCTTCTGCAACAAGATGGACCGCGAAAGCCGGGACGTCTTCGAGATCATCGACGAGATCCAGGAAAACCTCGCCATCGACGTGACGCCGGCCTCCTGGCCGATCGGCGTGGGTCGCGATTTCCTGGGCTGCTACGACATGCTGAACGACCGGCTGGAACTGATGGACCGGGCCGACCGGAACAAGGTGGCCGAGAGCATCAACATCCAGGGTCTCGACGATCCGAAGATGGAAGAGCACATCCCGCCCGCCCTGCTGGCGCAGCTGCGCGAAGAAGTGGAGATGGCGCGCGAACTGCTGCCCGCGCTCAACCCGCAAGCGGTGCTCGAAGGGCATATGACGCCGATCTGGTTCGGCTCCGCGATCAACTCCTTCGGCGTGAAGGAACTGATGGAGGGCATCGGCACCTACGGGCCCGAGCCGCAGATCCAGAGCGCCGAACCGCGCCAGATCGCGCCCGAGGAAACCAAGGTGGCGGGCTTCGTCTTCAAGGTGCAGGCCAACATGGACCCCAAGCACCGCGACCGGGTGGCCTTTGTCCGCCTCGCCTCGGGGCATTTCCTGCGCGGCATGAAGCTGACCCATGTGCGCACCAAGAAACCCATGGCGATCTCCAACCCCGTGCTCTTCCTCGCCTCCGACCGCGAGCTGGCCGAAGAAGCCTGGGCCGGGGACATCATCGGCATTCCGAACCACGGCCAGCTGCGCATCGGCGACACGCTGACCGAGGGCGAAGCGCTGAAGGTGACCGGCATCCCGAGCTTTGCGCCGGAACTGCTGCAATCGGTGCGCCCGGGCGACCCGATGAAGGCCAAGCACCTCGAAAAGGCGCTGATGCAATTCGCCGAGGAAGGCGCGGCCAAGGTCTTCAAGCCCGCCATCGGCTCGGGCTTCATCGTGGGCGTCGTGGGCCAGCTGCAGTTCGAGGTTCTGGGCAGCCGGATCGAGCTGGAATACGGCCTGCCGGTGCGCTTCGAAAGCTCTCAGTTCACCTCGGCCCGCTGGGTCCATGGCCCCAAGGCGGAGGTGGAGAAGTTCGTGAACACGAACAAGCAGCACATCGCCCATGACCATGACGGCGACGTGGTCTACCTGACCCGCCTGCAGTGGGACATCGACCGCGTGGAACGCGACTGCCCCGAGATCACGCTGAGCGCGACGAAGGAAATGATGGTGTGACACTGCAGAACCGCGTTCAGCCCACGGGCGGGGTCCTGGCCATTCCGGCCCGGGGCACGCTCATGGGGAACCGCGGTATCCTGCACGACGCTGACCAGAGGCTGGGGGTGGCGCGGTGGCGCCATCCGCACTGGATTTCCTGCGAACTGTCCTTCCGCGGGCGGCACCGGGCGGTGATGTCCCCGGGTGCCTATACGGAACTTTTCTTCCTCGACGAGGTGACGGCCATGGCCGCCGGGCACCGGGTCTGTGCCGAGTGCCGGCGGGCGGAGTACAATGCCTTCCGCGCGGCCTGGGGCCGGGCCTTCGGCGCGCCGGTGCGCGCAGGCGAGATGGACCGTGTGCTCCATGCCGCGCGGGTGACACGCGGGCGGCAGCAGGTCCGCCACGAGGCACAGGCGCAGAACCTGCCGGACGGGGCCTGCGTGCTCTGGGACGGGCGTGCCCACGCGGTGCGCGGTGGCGCACTTCTCGAATACACCCCAGAGGGTTACGCGGGAAAGCTCACCCTGCCCCATGGGCCGGTGACCGTGCTCACGCCCGCGCCGCTGGTCGCGATCCTCGCGGCGGGTTATCGCCCGCGGTGGCACGAGAGCGCCACCCGGCCCGCCGTCTGAGCGCCCCCTCCGGATAAATCTTGCGTCGCCCCATCCGGCAGCGCATCTTCGCCCCATGACGAGCGAGCAGCGCACGACCTATGGCGGCTTCGGCCGGGTCCTGACCCGGATGGAGAGCCGCTCCGATCCCTTCCGCTATGGCGCGGACGAATCCCTGCCGCCGGCGGACATGGACCTGCGGCCGCTGCTGACCGAGAGGATCGGAGTGACCCCGGCGGCGCTGGAGGTCTCCAGATCAAGTTTCGCCTACAAGTGCCGGGAACTCATGGAAGAATTCCGGGGAGAGCCCGCACTTCTCTGGCTCCATGGCCTGCTGATCGCGAACCTGCGGCGGCGCGGGCAGCCGGAACAGGCCGCCCCGCTGTTCCAGCGCATTTGGGCCGAACACGGCGGCTTCCTGATCGACCGTCTGAACAGCCGCTGGCTGGTCTCGGCGGTTACGACCTTCGGCGATCATGGCGCGACAGAGGTGCAGCGCCGGGTTGGCCTCTCCATGAACGTGCTCTTCAACACGATGAAGCTCTACGAGGCGGAGCGGCTGCACGCGGGCCTCGCGCCGGAGCAGCCCTTCGACCAGCCCCACGAGCGCCACCGCCTGCCGCTGGACATGGATGATTTCTCGCTTCGTTCCGGCGGGCTGGACGTGAACATGCTGGGCCGGCTCTGGGTCGAGGCCGAGGCGGATCCGGTCATCGCGCCGCTGGCCCATCACCTGCTGGTCCTGCTGGACCGCGACGCGGGCGGGGTCTTCCGCCGCCTGCAGCTGATGCGCGAGGCGAAGGGAGAGCCGCAGCCGGGCGACGAACAGATGCCCCTGCCCGCCGATGCGCCGCGCGAGGATGCGCAGTTCACCCTCGCGAAGCCCAAGCTCGGCCACGTGGTGCCCGTTCCGCGCGCGGTCTCGGGCCGCCGCCGCTGGGGCGTGGTGGCGACCGTAAAGGCGCCCCTGTCGCGCATCGCCCGGTTTGCCGCATGGCATCTGCGCGCGGGCGCCGAACGCGTGACGCTCTACCTCGACGCGCCGGAGGCGGCACAGGTGGCCTGGCTCTCGGCCCAGCCGGGGATCGAGGTCGTGCCCTGCGACGCCGCCTATTGGGAGGGCCACGACAAGCGACCGCGGACCCACCAGCAACGGCAGATGCGCAATGCCACCCATTGCTACGAGCGCAGCGATCTGGACTGGCTGGCGCATATCGACGTGGACGAATTTCTGCTGACGCCGGAACCGCTTGGCGACATCCTCGCCCGCATCCCCTCCGACATTGCGCTCGCCCGGCTGGCCCCGGTGGAGCAGCTGGCAGACACCGGCGATGAGGCGCTTTTCAAGACCACCGCACGGCGCGCCGGGCATGCCTCCGCCGTGCTGGAGGAGGTCTATCCCACCTTCGGCATGCACCTGCGCGGCGGCTTCATCAGCCATCTGGAGGGCAAGGTCATCGCCCGCACCGGCCTGCCGCGCTGCCGCCTTGGCATCCATGCGCTGCTGTGGAAGCGACAGGCGGTGGAGAATGCCGCCGAGCTGACCCACTGCCACCTCGCCCATGCCCATGCGCCGGATTGGGAGAGTTTCCTTGGCCACCTCGACTTCCGGCTCGACCGGGGGTCGTATCGCAAGCAGGAGGACACGCGCTTCCGGCTCAACGAATTGTTCACCTTCCTGCGCAAGAGTGAGGGCGAAGAGGGCCTGCGCCTCTTCTTCGAGGAGGTCTGCACCGCCACCCCTGACCTTGTCGCCCGGTTGGAGGCGCGCGACATGCTGGTGCGCTGGAGGCTGGATCTGGACGCCGCGGTGGCGGAGGTCTTCGACCCCCTGCCAGAAGAACTGCCGGGCGAATTGCCTGGGGCGACCGCATGAGCGACGCGTGGTCGATCGCCCTCTCCCGGCACGCCGGACGGGCAGAGCCCCTGCCCGCTGCCACCCCGGGCGACGGGGCCGAAACCGAGGCCGGTTCGCTGCGCAGCGCCGGTCCGAAGCGCGAGGTCACTTGGGGCCTCGTCTCCACCATCAAGGCACCTGCCCATAAGGTGCTGGACTTCGCCGCGTGGCATCTGGAAATGGGGGCGCATCGGCTCTTCCTCTACCTCGATGATCCGGAGGACCCGGTCTTCGAGGTGCTCAAGGCACATCCCCGCATCCGGCCCACGCTCTGCGATCGGCGGCATTGGAAGCGGCTTGGCCGGCGGCCTGAGAAGCACCAGCCGCGCCAGACGATGAATGCGACGCAGGCCTACGCCAAGGCGGATGTGGACTGGCTGGCCCATATCGACGTGGACGAATTCCTCATCGCCCCGCGCCCCATGGCAGAGGTCCTTTCCGCCCTGCCCGACACCTGCCACGCCGCCCGTGTTCGCCCCGTCGAGGCGCTCGCCCCGGGCGCGGATACCCCGCCGGGCACCACCCGTTTCAAGGCCTGCGCACTGGATCGCGGCACGAGGCTGGCGCAATCCGCAGAGGTCTACCCGGAGTTCGGTCAATGGCTGAACGGCGGGTTCCTGAGCCATGTCGCGGGCAAGATCTTTGCCCGCCCCGGCCTGTTGGGGGCCGAATTCCGCATCCACAACCTCAAGACCGCCGAGGGGGACAACCCCGGCCAGCAGGAGCTGAGCGAGGTCGAACTGGCGCATTTCCACGCCCCGCACCTCGAGGCCTGGCTCGCCGCCTATCGCTTCCGTTTGGAACAGGGCTCCTACCGGGCAGAGCTGAAACCGGCCCGCGCGCGGGACAAGGGCGGCCTCTCGATGCATGAGCTCTTTACCCTGATCGAGGCCGAAGAAGGCGAAACCGGCCTGCGCCGGTTCTTCGCCGAGGTCGGGCAGGACAGCCCGGACTTGCGCGGAAAACTCGCCGCCCACGGGCTCCTGCGGGAGCTGTCCCTGCCCCTCGACAGCCTGCGGGAAAAGCACTTTCCCGGGGCCGTTCCGGACCATGACGCGGCAGGCCCCGCCTAATCATGCGATTTTATTGACGAAAACACAAAAATGCGTTATCTGCGCGGCGGGGGTTATTCAAGCGGCGTTCAGCCGGGCCACCCGGGCTACCCCCTCGACAGACGCTGCGGGCCAAATGTGTCCGCAAACCACGGATACATATGACAAAGTTCGCTGATCTGAACCTGGACCCCAAGGTCCTCAAAGCCATTGACGAAGCTGGCTACGAGTCGCCCACGCCGATTCAGGCGGGTGCCATTCCGCCCGCGCTCGAGGGCAAGGACGTCCTCGGCATCGCCCAGACGGGCACCGGCAAGACCGCCTCCTTCACCCTGCCGATGATCACCATGCTGGCCAAGGGCCGCGCCCGGGCACGGATGCCGCGCTCGCTGGTACTGGCCCCGACGCGGGAACTGGCGGCGCAGGTGGCCGAGAACTTCGACACCTACACCAAGCACCTGAAGCTGACGAAAGCCCTGCTGATCGGCGGCGTCTCCTTCAAGGAGCAGGAACAGCTGATCGACCGCGGCGTCGACGTTCTGATCGCGACCCCCGGCCGCCTGCTCGACCATTTCGAGCGCGGCAAGCTGCTGCTGACCGGCGTGCAGATCATGGTGGTGGACGAAGCGGACCGGATGCTCGACATGGGCTTCATCCCGGACATCGAGCGGATCTTCTCGCTCACGCCCTTCACCCGTCAGACCCTCTTCTTCTCGGCCACGATGGCGCCGGAAATCGAGCGGATCACCAACACCTTCCTGTCGAACCCGACCCGGATCGAAGTGGCCCGTCAGGCCACCACGTCGGAGAACATCGAACAGGGCGTGGTCATGTTCAAGGGCTCGCGGAAGGACCGCGAGGCCTCCGAGAAACGCCGCCTGCTGCGCGATCTGATCGCCGCCGAGGGCGAGGCGCTGACCAATGCGATCATCTTCTGCAACCGCAAGACGGATGTGGATATCACCGCGAAATCGCTCAAGAAATACGGCATGGACGCGGCCCCGATCCACGGTGACCTCGACCAGTCGCAGCGCATGCGCACCCTCGACGCCTTCCGCGAAGGCACGCTGAAGCTGCTGGTGGCCTCCGATGTCGCCGCGCGCGGCCTCGACGTGCCCTCGGTCAGCCACGTGTTCAACTTCGACGTGCCCAGCCACGCCGAGGACTACGTGCACCGCATCGGCCGCACCGGCCGCGCAGGGCGCAAGGGCAAGACCGTGATGATCTGCGTGCCGCGCGACGAGAAGAACCTCGCCGACATCGAGTCGCTGGTGGAGAAGACCATTCCGCGCATCGACGCGCCCGGTCGCCCCGCCACGGCGGAAGAGGCCCCCGAGGCCGATGCGCCCGCAGCAGCGGAGGCCAAGCCCCGCCGCACCCGCACCCGCGGCTCGCGCAAGACCGAACCCAAGGTTGACGCCAAGGTTGACGCCAAGACGGAAGCCCCGGTTGAGGCCCCCGTCGCGGCAGCCCCCGCCGTCGTGGCAGAGGCCCCCGCGCAGGAAACCGCAGCGGAGCGGTCCGACCGCGGGTCGTCCTCCCGCTCCTCCCGTGGCCGTGGCCGCCGGGATGAGCGCGACGACAAGAAGGTCGTCGGCATGGGCGATCACCTGCCCAGCTTCATCGCGCTCAGCTTCGAGGAACGTCGCGCCTCCTGAGGTGCGCCGTATCCCGGCCCCGGACCGTCCGGGGCCGCTTCGGGCCGCGCGCCCGCACATGCTTTCTTAACAACCTGAGCCTAGCCTGCCTCCGACCAATGTCGGGAGCGGCTCATCATGCGTGGCATCCAGGGCGAACCGATCGCCACTTCCCGGGCGGGCCAGCGTCTCGCCTCCGCCCCGGCCGAGCGTCGGGCCCATGCGCGGATCGGGATCCGGCAGCATTGCGTGCTGGTGACGGCAGATGCGCGCCTTCAGGGATGGATCCGCGATATTTCCCTCGGCGGGATGCTGGTGGAACTTCCCCTCCCGGTCACGAGCTATCGTCTGGCAGAGGTGCAGGGTGTCGACGTGCCCGACCTTGGCTGGGTCGCGGTAGAGCGTCGCTGGTCCGCCGGGCCCCGGCTGGGCCTGCGGTTCCGGGCCCCGGCGCGGGCGCGGGACATTGCAGAGGCGCTGATGGCGAAGGCCTGAGGGCCGCAAGCGGTTGGAGCGAACGACAGGGGCAAACGGTTCGGGTGAACGGCAGGGGCGAACGGTCGGGTTAAACCGCTGGGAGCGGACAGTAGCTGCGCCGCGACACGCCTCAGTGACAGGTCACATCCACCTTCTTCGCGGCCCGTACGAACTCCGGCAGGTAGAAGCGCAGCTCCGCCTCCTCGGTCGGCCAGATGTCGAAGGGCACGCGCACGCGTTCCGTGAGGCCCCCGTTCGGACTGTGCAGCGTGCCCGTCACCATCACGTATTGCGCGGGGCCCGTCCGCTCGACCTGCACAAGGACGCTGTAGCCATTCCGCATGACGCCATCGGTCAGGAACATCTGCTGCCGGGTCGTGACCCGCAGGATGCGGCATTCCCCCCGCTTGCCCGCCGGTTCCCTCAACTGCAGAAGCCCGGCCCCCATGAGGGCCAGCCCCACGAGGGCAGAGGCACGTAGCACGACGCGACGATAGCTGCCGGGCGCCGCTGCCCCGCAGAACGGGCATGTGTGCTGATCGTCAGGGATGACCGCCGCGCAATGACGACAGCGGGCAATGGCCATGGTGCCCTCCTCGCGCCGCCCAAAGGGGACGGCCCGGGGAGGGTAGCCCGAAAGCATGAGGAGAGTGTTACCCCCGGCCCGATCCGCAAGCGGCTGCGGGCCGGGTGCCGCCTCAGCTGAGGCGGCTGATCACGATGGTGACCTCGGGCTTCTTGCCGATCTCGGACTGGGCCGACTGGCGCACGGTGCGGCGCAGCAGTTCGGTCAGCTTGTCGTCGTCGGTCAGGGTCTTGTCCCCTGCCCGGCCGAGCGCCTGGCTCAGGTCCTCTTCCAGCACATCCACCAGCGGCGCGTTGTTGCGGCCCATTTCGGCCAGCCCCATCACGTCGCACCACGGATCGCCGAGCGGCTCATCCGCCTCGTCGAGGATCACCGTCACGGTCACATGACCGTTCAGCGCCATGCGGATACGGTCCCGGACGATCCCGTCAAGCGCGCCGATCTGCACCGAACCGTCGAGGTAGGTGCGCCCGGTCTCGATATATTCCGCCACGGTGGGCTGGTTGCCGGTGAGGTCGATCATCGTGCCGTTCACCGCAAGGACGCCCAGGCGGCCGTTCTCTTCCGCAAGCTTGGTATGCGCGCGCAGGTGCCGGTGTTCGCCGTGCATCGGCACAACGATCTGCGGGTTGGTGATCTGGTGCATCCGCTCCAGGTCGGGCCGGTTGGCGTGACCGGAGACGTGGTAGAGCCCGCCGCTGTCATCCACGACCTCGACGCCCATCTCGGAGAAGGCGTTCATGATCCGGAAGACATCCTTCTCGTTCCCCGGAATGGTCTTGGAGGAGAAGAGGAAGGTATCGCCTTCCTTCAGCGTCAGGCCAAGGTACTTGCCCCGGCTCAGCTGTGCCGTGGCCGCGCGGCGTTCGCCCTGCGAGCCGGTGACGATCAGCATCAGGTTCTCGCGCGGGATGTTCAGCGCTTCCTCGGCCGAAACGACCGTGGGGAAATCGGTGAGCACGCCGGTGGTCAGCGCGGTCTCGATCATGCGGCGCATGGCGCGGCCCAGCAGGCAGACGGAGCGGCCCGCCCGGTCAGCAGCCTGCGCCAGCGTCTTCACCCGCGCCACGTTGGAGGCGAAGGTCGTCGCGACCACGAGGGCCGGCGCGGCAGAGATCAGCTTCTCGATGTCCGGGCCCAGCGTGGCCTCGGAGCGGCCCGGGTTGGGCGAGAAGACGTTGGTACTGTCGCAGATCAGCGCCTTGACCCCGGGCTTGGAGACCTCGGCCCAGAGATCCGGGTCGAAGGGCTCGCCCACCAGCGGGGTGCTGTCGAGCTTGAAGTCGCCGGTGTGCAGCACACGGCCCGCAGGCGTGTCGATCACGAGCGCCGAGCTTTCGGGGATCGAGTGCGACATCGGCAGGAAGGAAACCTCGAAGGGCCCGGCCTGCACGGTCTCCGGGAAGGGCGAGCAGGTGCGCACGACGTTTTCGGGCAGGCCGTATTCAGCCAGCTTGTGCCGCGCGATGGCCGCGGTGAAGGGCCTTGCATAGACCGGCGCGCCGAGGGACTCGTAGAGATGCCCCACCCCGCCCACGTGGTCCTCGTGGGCGTGGGTGATGAAGATCGCCTCCAGCCGGTCGCGGCGGTCCTTCAGCCAGGTGATGTCGGCCATGATCAGATCGACCCCGGGCGTCGTATCCATGTCCGGGAAGGCAACGCCCAGATCGACGAGGATCAGACGTTCCTCGCCGGGCTTGCCGTAGCCGTAGACATAGGTATTCATCCCGATCTCACCCGCGCCACCGAGGGGGAGGTAGATCAATCTGTCGGTGCTCATACGTTGTCCTGTGCTTTGTTGAATTCGAAAATTATGCGTAACCCGTGAAGGGTCAGAAATTCATCGAACGTGTCGAACAGCGTATCGCCCTGCGCGAAGAGCGGTGCAAGCCCCCCGGTCGAAATGATTTTCATCGGGCGGCCATATTCTTCCTTAATTCGCTCGCAAATCCCGCGCACGAGGCCGACGTAGCCCCAGAAAACCCCGGACTGGATACAGGCGACCGTATTGGTGCCGATCACCCTCTCGGGGCGGGTCACGTCCACATGCGGCAGCGCGGCCGCACCCTGGTGCAGCGCCTCGAGGCTGAGGTTCACGCCCGGCGCGATGACCCCGCCGACATAGGCGCCGTCCTCCGCCACCACGTCGAAGTTGGTGGCGGTGCCGAAATCCACGACGACGACGTCGCCGCCGTAGCGGTCAAAGGCGCCCACGGCATTGGCCAGACGGTCCGGGCCGGGGCGCGTGCCCTCGTCCACGCGGGGGGCGACGGGCAGCAGGCATTCCGGCTTGCCCACCACCAGCGGGCGGCAGTTGAAATAGCGATCGGCAAGGACGCGCAGGTTGAACACCACCCGCGGCACGGTGGAGGAGATGATCACCGCGTTGATGTCCATCGGCACGCCGTGGTGCTGAAGCAGCGTCGCAAGCCAGACGTAATACTGGTCCGCCGTCCGCCGGTGGTCGGTCGAGGCCCGGAAGGTGCAGAGGAACTCTGTCCCGTTCCAGACCGAGAAAACGATATTCGTGTTGCCGCAGTCGATGGCCAGAAGCATGGCCTCTCCTCCTATCAGCGTGGGTCAGAAGTAGATCTCGGCGGCGGCGATGGCCTGCCGCCCGGCGTCGGTCTGAAGGATCAGCCGTCCGCTGTCGTCGATGGTTTCGAAAATGCCCGTCTCCTCCCGCGTGCCCATGCGCGCGGTGATCCGGGTGCCGATCCGCGTGGCGCGGTCCAGCCATGCCTGCCGCAGGGGGGCAAAGCCATAGGCCGCGAACTGTGCCTCGTAGCCGGCAAAGGCCGCGGCCAGCGGGGTCAGGAAGTCCTCGGGGCTGACGGCGACGGCGGTTTCGCCGGCCAGTGACACCGGGCGCAGCGCCCCCTCCTCCACCGCGCCGCTGTCCGGCGCCATGGCGAGGTTCACGCCGATGCCGATGGCAAGGCCGGTGGGCCGCCCCTTCTGCTGGAGCGTCTCCAGCAGGATGCCCGCCAGCTTGCCGCCGTTCAGCAGCACGTCGTTGGGCCATTTCAGGGCGAAGGGATCGGTCCGGCCGGTCACCGCATGGAGCGCGTCATAGAGCGCGAGCGCCGCGGTGAAACTGCGCAGCGCGGCGCGGTCCGGCGGGCCGGGATCGGGCAGCACCAGCGTGGCGGCGAGGTTGCCGACGGGATGTTGCCATGCGCGGCCCCGACGGCCCCGGGCCTTGGTCTGGTTGAGGGCAAGGATCCAGCACGGGCCGGTCAGATCGGCAAAGCGCCGCGCGGCCTCGTCGAGGGTGCTGTCGGTCTCGGCCAACACCACCCGCTCGGTGGATGCGGGCCAGCCCGCCGGGGCTGGCCCGACTGTCACGTCAGTTGACAATCGCTGCTGCGGCGGTGGCCGCTGCGGTGTCGATGCCAAAGAGGTTCACGACCCCCAGCACCATGATCGCGGCCGTCACGGCCAGCGTGGTGGCGAGGACCGGCGACCGGCCCGCCTCCAGCGGTGCGGCCTCTTCCTTGCCGAAGTACATGAAGTAGACGATGCGCAGGTAGTAGAAGGCCCCGATCACCGAGGCGATCACCCCGGAGAGCGCGAGCCAGACCAGACCGCCCTCGTAGGCCGCCGTCAGCACGTAGAGCTTGCCGAAGAAGCCGATCATCGGCGGCACACCGGCCAGCGAGAAGAGCAGCAGCAGCAGCGCAAGCGCCCGGCCCGGATAGGTCGAGGCGAAGACGTTCAACGAGGTGATGTCGGTCACCGGCTGGCCGTCCCGCTCCATCGAGAGGATGAAGGCGAAGACGCCGATGTTCATGGTGACGTAGATCGCCATGTAGATCAGCATGCCCTGCACACCCAGTTGGGTGCCCGACGCGAGGCCCATCAGGGCAAAGCCCATGTGGGTGATCGACGAATAGGCCATCAGGCGCTTGATGTTGGTCTGACCGATCGCGGCGATGGAGCCGAGGAACATCGACAGCAGCGAGAGCAGCGCCAGAACCTGTTGCCAGTCGCCGACGACGCCGCCGAAGCCCGCATGCAGCAGCCGGGCCAGCATGGCCATGGCAGCGATCTTGGGCGCGGTGGCGAAGAAGGCGGTGATCGGCGTGGGCGCGCCTTCGTAGACGTCCGGCGTCCACATGTGGAACGGCACGGCCGAGACCTTGAAGGCGAGGCCCGAGATCATCAGCACGAGGCCGATCAGCAGGCCGAGCGGGGCATGCCCCTCGCCCACGGCGGCGATCACGCCCGAGAAGAGCGTCGTGCCGGCAAAGCCATAGGTCAGCGAAGCACCGTAGAGCAGCAGCCCCGAGGAGAGCGCGCCAAGCACGAAGTACTTGAGGCCCGCCTCGGTCGACTTGGCGCTGTCACGGCGCAGCGAGGCCACGACGTAGAGCGCCAGCGATTGCAGTTCGAGGCCCATGTAGAGCACGATTAGGTCCGCGGCAGAGACCATGACCATCATGCCCACCACCGCCAGAACGACGAGGATCGGGTATTCGAACCGCAGGATCTGACGGCGCAGCATGTACTCCTGCCCCATGGCGAGGACCGCCGCGGCAGAGAGCAGGATCGCCACCTTGGAGAAGGTCGAGAAGGCGTCGGCCCGGAACGAGCCGCCGAAAGCGTCGACCGCGTCGCCGCGGCCCCAGATCATCAGGGCCACCAGCACCAGCACTGCCACGGTCACCCATGTCAGCGGGCCCGACAGCTTGTCCTTGCCGGAATAGGCCACCACCACGAGCGCGAGCATCGCGTAGAGTGCCAGCACGATCTCCGGCAGGATGACGTTCAGATCAGCCTGAAGCATTGTTGTGTGACCTCCAGATCAGTGCGATGCAGCCGTCGAGACGGCGGCGGCGGCGCCGCGGCCCGCTTCCACGAGGGCGGCATGGTGGTTTTCCACCAGCACCTCGACGGTCGGGCCGACGATGTCGGTGATGAAGCTCGGGTAGACGCCGAACAGAAGGGTCAGGGCGATCAGCGGCGCGAAAATCCATTTCTCGCGCGTTTCGAGGTCCTGGATGGTTTTCAGGCTTTCCTTGATCAGGTCGCCCATGACGACCCGCCGGAAGAGGAAGAGCGCATAGGCCGCCGAGAGGATGACACCGGTCGCGGCGAAGGTCGCGATCCAGGTGTTCACCTGGAAGACGCCCATCAGGGTCAGGAATTCCCCGATGAAGCCCGAGGTGCCCGGCAAGCCCACGTTCGCCATGGTGAAGAACATGAAGACGAGCGCATAGGCCGGCATCCGGTTCACGAGGCCGCCATAGGCGGAAATCTCGCGGGTGTGCATCCGGTCATAGATCACGCCGACCACGAGGAAGAGACCGGCCGAGATGAACCCGTGCGAGATCATCTGGAACATGGCCCCGTCGATCCCCTGCTGGTTCGCGGCGAAGATACCCATCGTCACGTAGCCCATGTGGGCCACCGAGGAATAGGCGATCAGCTTCTTCATGTCGGTCTGCACGAAGGCCACGAGCGATGTGTAGACGATCGCGATGACCGAGAGCCAGAGCACGAAGGGCGTCAGCACGTCGGCCCCCACCGGGAACATCGGGAAGGAGAAGCGCAGGAAGCCGTAGCCACCCATCTTCAGCAGGATCGCCGCAAGGTCGACCGAGCCTGCGGTCGGCGCCTGCACGTGGGCATCCGGCAGCCAGGTGTGCACCGGCCACATCGGGGTCTTCACAGCGAAGCTGATGAAGAAGCCGAGGAACAGCAGCGTCTGGAAGCCGCCCGGGATGGTCCAGCCGAAGAGCTCGATCGGATCGGACGAGAAGTCGTAGGCCAGCAGCGCCTGGATGTCGGTGGTATGGGCGTGGTGGTAGATGGCGACCATGGAGATCAGCATCATCACCGAGCCGAGGAAGGTGTAGAGGAAGAACTTGAACGCCGCGTAGATCCGGTTCGGACCGCCCCAGATGCCGATGATCAGGAACATCGGGATCAGGCCCGCCTCGAAGAAGACGTAGAACAGGACCATGTCCAGCGCCATGAACACGCCCAGCATGAGCGTCTCAAGCAGCAGGAAGGCGATCATGTATTCCTTCACCCGCTTCGTGACTTTCCACGAGCAGGCGATGGTGATCGGCATCATCAGCGTGGTCAGCATCACGAAGAAGATCGAGATGCCGTCGATGCCCATCTTGTAGCGCAGGCCCAGCAGCCAGGACCGGTCCTCGATCATCTGTAGACCGGGGTTCGAGGGGTCGAAGCCGAACAGGATGAAGAGCGATACGAGGAAGGTCAGCGAGGTGGCGATCAGCGCCACCCATCGCGCATTGCGCTGCGCTGCCTTGTCCTCACCCCGCAGGAACACCGCCAGGATCACCGCCGCGATGGTCGGCATGAATGTGACGATGGAGAGAAGGTTGTTCATTATTCTGCCCCTGCGTTCAGCTCAGCGTCATCCAGGTGATCAGGAGAATGATCCCGATCACCATGGCGAAGGCGTAGGTGAAGATGTAGCCGCTCTGCGCCCGGCCCGCGAGGCGGGTCAGGAACGGGATGAAGCCCAGGGCGATGCCGTTGATCGACCCGTCGATCGCCTGACCGTCGCCACGCTTCCAGAAGAAGGTGCCGAGGATACCGGCGGTGCGGACGAAGAGGAAATCATAGGCCTCGTCGAAGTACCACTTGTTCAGCAGGAACTGGTAGAGCGGGCGGAACGTCTCGGCCGTGCGCTTGGGCAGGTCCTTGGACTGGATGTAGAAGACCCAGGCCGTGACGAAGCCGATCAGCATGGCGATGAAGGGGCTCACCTTGACCCAGACCGGGGCGTGGTGCGCATCGTCCATCACGGTGTTCTCCGCGCCGAGGTAGATCGCGCCGATCTCGCCCAGGCCATCGGTCGCGCCGTGGGTTTCGGGGGCCGCGTGGGTCTCTGCTGTGGCGGTCTCGGTCGTACCGTGGCTTTCGGTCGTCGCGCCATGGGCTTCGGCGGGCGCGCCGTGATCGCCCTCGGCGGCTTCCGCGTGGTGCGGCATGCCGAAGAAGCTGCTCACCTTGTCGTGGTCGCCGAAGAAGCTGTTGTACCAGACCATCCCCGAGAAGACCGCGCCGAGCGCCAGAACGCCAAGCGGGATCAGCATGACCTTCGGGCTTTCATGGGCGTGGTCGTGGGTGTGCTTGTCGCCCCGCGCCTCGCCGTAGAAGGTCAGGAAGATCAGCCGCCACGAGTAGAAGGAGGTGAAGAGCGCCGCGATGACCAGCATCCAGAAGGCATAGCCCCCTGCGGTGCCGGCCCATGCGCTCTCGATGATCGCGTCCTTCGACAGGAAGCCGGCAAAGCCGATGTGGGTCAGCGGGATGCCGACGCCGGTGATGGCCAGCGTGCCGATCATCATCGCCCAGAAGGTATAGGGGATCTTCTTCCGCAGGCCGCCGTAGTTCCGCATGTCCTGTTCATGGTGCATCGCGTGGATGACCGAACCGGCGCCGAGGAAGAGCATGGCCTTGAAGAAGGCGTGCGTCAGCAGGTGGAACATCGCCGGGCCGTAGGCGCCGACACCGGCCGCCACGAACATGTAGCCGAGCTGCGAACAGGTCGAATAGGCGATGACGCGCTTGATGTCGTTCTGCACCAGGCCGACGGTTGCGGCGAAGAAGGCCGTCGTCGCGCCGAGGAAGGTGATGAAGGCGGTGGCCTCGGGGGCGAATTCCATCAGCGGCGACATGCGGCAGACGAGGAAGACACCCGCGGTGACCATCGTGGCCGCGTGGATCAGCGCCGACACCGGGGTCGGGCCTTCCATCGCGTCCGGAAGCCAGGTGTGCAGCAGCAGCTGCGCCGACTTGCCCATGGCACCCACGAAGAGCAGGAAAGCCAGCAGGTTCGCCGCGTTCCATTCGGTCCAGAGGAAGTGGAGTTGGGTTTCGGCAATCATCGGCACGCTGTCGAAGATCACGTCGAAATCGACCGAGTCCGTCAGGAAGTAGAGCCCGAGGATGCCGAGCAGGAAGCCGAAGTCCCCGACCCGGTTGACCACGAAGGCCTTCATGGCCGCGGCCCCAGCGGAGGGCTTCTTGTAGTAGAAGCCGATCAGCAGGTAGGACGCGAGGCCCACGCCTTCCCAGCCAAAGAACATCTGAACGAGGTTGTCGGCGGTCACCAGCATGAGCATCGCGAAGGTGAAGAACGACAGGTAGGCAAAGAAGCGGGCCTTGTAGTGCTCGCCCTCCTTGAAGTTCTCGTCATGCGCCATGTAGCCGAAGCTGTAGAGGTGCACTAGCGCCGAGACCGAGGTGATGACGATCAGCATGATCGCGGTCAGCCGGTCGAGGCGGATGCCCCATTCGGTCGAGAGCGATCCGCTTTCGATCCAGCGGAAGATGGTCACATGCTCTGCATGGCCGTCGAAGCCGAGGAAGGTCACCCAGCTGAGGAAGCAGGCGAGGAACAGCAGCCCCGTGGTGACCCACTGGGCGCCGCGTTCGCTGATCACGCGCCAGCCGAACCCAGCGATCAGCGCGCCGACCAGCGGGGCGAAGAGAATGATCGAAACCATGGGGTCAGCCTTTCATCACGTTGACGTCTTCCACGGCGATCGTGCCGCGGTTGCGGAAGAAGCAAACAAGGATGGCAAGACCGATGGCCGCCTCGGCCGCCGCGACGGTCAGCACCAGCAGCGTGAAGACCTGCCCCGCCAGATCGCCCAGGAAGGAGGAGAAGGCGACGAAGTTGATGTTCACCGCCAGCAGGATCAGCTCGATCGACATCAGCAGGATGATGACGTTCTTCCGGTTCAGGAAGATGCCGAAGATGCCGATGACGAACAGCACGGACGCCACCGTCAGGTAATGTTCCAGTCCGATCGTCATGCGTCCGCTCCTCTTCGCTTGTGGCTCTGGGAGAGCCCCACCACGACGGGGACACTCGGGCCCCCGCAAAAGATGGCTATCCAGCTGGCTGTGCTCATCGCTGTCCCGTTCCTTCCCCCCTGTCTGTCGCGGGGGTCCTAACCTTGTCGTCAGGCCCGCGCCCGGGGCGCGCGCCGTCTATGCTGTCGTCCCGGCGGTGCGGGCTCCGCCCCCGAGGGGCTGGCAGTGGCTCAGAGCCCCTGCCCCGGTTTCACGTCCTTCAGCTCCAGCGCCTTGGCCGGATCGCGCCACATCTGCTGCAGCACGTCCTGCCGCTTGACGTTGGTGCGATGGCGCAGGGTCAGGACGATGGCGCCGATCATGGCGACCAGCAGGACCAGACCCGCAAGCTGGAACACGAGGAAGTAATCGTCATAGATCAGCAGGCCGAGCGCCCGGGTGTTGTCCACGCCCTCGGGCGTGACGGCGACCCGCGCGGCCTCTGCCGTGGCGGAGGCTTCCCAGACACCGAAGGCCATGCCGAGTTGCATCAGCAGCACGAGGCCGATCAACAGCGCCAGCGGCATGTAGCGCGCCATCTCTGCCTTCAACTCGGCAAAGTCGACGTCCAGCATCATGACCACGAAGAGGAAGAGCACCGCGACCGCGCCCACGTAGACGATGACCAGAAGCATCGCCACGAATTCCGCCCCCAGCAGGACGAAGAGCCCCGCCGCCGAGAGGAAGGCCAGGATCAGCCACAACACCGAGTGCACGGGGTTGCGGGCAAGGACCGTGAAGAGCCCGCCCACGATCACCGAGATCGCGAAGAGATAGAAGGCCAGCGCCGCGAAGGTCATGTCTCGTCATCCTCTTGTTCGTCCATGACCTCCTTGGCAAGCTGCGCGGCCCGGGTCATGGCGGGTATGCCGGCGAACATCGACATCTGGGCGATGGCCTCGGCAATCTCCTGTTTCGTGGCGCCCGCTTCCAGCAGGTGCCGTACCGTGACGCGCAGCTGCGTATCCGCCTGCGCGCCCTGCATTGTCAGTCCAGCGAGGGTCAGGAACAGCCGTGTCTTGCTGTCCAGCCCCTCCTTGTTGAAGGCCTTCCCGAAGGCGACCTCCATCCATTCCTTGGGCATCGTCGGCCACAGCGCCTCGAACCCTTTCGGGGTGAAGCTTTCCAGCGCGGGGTTCATGGCCTTCACCATCTCCTGCGCCTGCTGGATCATCATCTCGAAGGGGTTCTTGCTGTCAGCCATGCGCGTCTCCGGATGCTATATGCCCAAGTGAACGGTTCATCGGTAAGGCGCGTCCAGTTCGAGGTTCCGCGCGATCTCGGCTTCCCAGCGGGCGCCGTTGTCCAGAAGCTTCTCCTTGTTGTAGAACAGCTCCTCGCGGGTCTCGGTGGCGAACTCGAAGTTCGGGCCCTCGACGATGGCATCCACCGGGCAGGCTTCCTGGCAGAAGCCGCAGTAGATGCATTTCGTCATGTCGATATCGTACCGCGTGGTCCGGCGGCTGCCGTCCTCGCGCGGTTCCGCGTCGATGGTGATCGCCTGTGCCGGGCAGATCGCCTCGCACAGCTTGCAGGCGATGCAGCGTTCCTCGCCGTTGGGGTAGCGGCGCAGGGCGTGCTCCCCCCGGAAGCGCGGCGACAGCGGCCCCTTTTCATGCGGGTAGTTCACCGTGGCCTTGGGGGCCAGCAGGTATTTGAACCCCAGCTTGAAGCCCTTGAAGACGTCTTGCAGCAGGAAGTATTTCGCTGCCCGGCCGTAGTCGATGTTCGCCATGGATCAGCCTCCAATCGCCCAGCGGGCATAGGCACCGCCGAAGAGTTCGAATTTCGCAAGGAATGCCACCAGCACGACCCAGATCAGGGACATGGGCAGGAAGACCTTCCAGCCGATCCGCATCAGCTGGTCGTAGCGGTAGCGCGGGGTGATCGCCTTCACCATCGCGAAGATGAAGAAGACGAAGCACATCTTGCCGACCATCCAGAGCACGCCATCGGGCAGGCCCGGGATCGGGGACAGCCAGCCGCCAAGGAAGAGCAGCGAGACAAGCGCGCACATCAGCACGATCGCCACGTATTCGCCGATCATGAACAGCAGGAACGGGGTCGAGCTGTATTCCACCTGATACCCGGCCACGAGTTCGGATTCCGCTTCCGGAAGGTCGAACGGCGGGCGGTTCGTTTCGGCCAGCGCCGAGATGAAGAACAGGAAGACCATCGGGAAGTGCGGCAGCCAGTACCACGAGAACAGGCCATAGGCGCCGTCCTGTGCCTTGACGATGTCCCCGAAGTTCATCGAGCCGGTCGAGATGATCACGCCGATGATGATCAGCCCCAGCGAGACCTCGTAGGAGATCATCTGCGCCGCCGAGCGGAGCGAGCCGAGGAAGGGATATTTCGAGTTCGAGGCCCAGCCCCCCATGATCACGCCGTAGACCTCGAGCGAGGAGACCGCGAAGACATAGAGGATGGCGACGTTGATGTCCGAGAGCACCCAGCCGTCGTTGAAGGGGATCACCGCCCAGGCGATCATCGCCAGCACGAAGCTGAGCATCGGCGCCAGAAGGAAGACGAACTTGTCAGCGCCTGCCGGGATCACCACTTCCTTGGTGATGTACTTCAGGAAGTCCGCGAAGCTCTGCATCAGGCCGAAGACGCCGACCACGTTGGGCCCGCGGCGCAGTTGGACCGCGGCCCAGATCTTGCGGTCCGCGTAGAGCAGGAAGGCCAGGGCAACCAGCAGCGGCAGGACGATCAGAAGCACCTGTCCGATGATGAGGAGCGCAATGCCAAGCGGGTGGGATTGAAAGAAGTCTGCCATAGGTCCTCACACCATCGGTATTCCGTTTTCCGCGCAGCTGGCGGCGACGACTTCGGCGTCGATTGTACTCAGGCCGCGGGGCAGGCTCGCCGAGATGGTATAAACCGCATCCGCCTGCCAGAGACCAGTGTTCTCGGCCACGTTCGTGCGCACGTGACGTGCGAAACCGTAGCCCCGGATCAGCGCATATTGCGCCGCTGCGCATTCGGCGTAGCGCGACACGTCAGCCTCGCCCCGCGCGCCGCGCATTTTCACATGGAAGGACACGAGGTCCCCGTCCAGAAGCCGCGTCTCGATCCCCTCGTAGGAGGCCGAGCCCGCGGGCGCGGCGGCACGTGCCACCTCCGCGCCCGTGTCGGCCGCGGTGCAGGCCGCCAGGGCCGCCGTGGATATGAGGGCTGCGCGCAGCACCCTTATTCCGCCGCCATCGGGGCTGCGGCCCGGGCTGCAGCCTGCGCCGCAAGCTCGCCCATCACCTGGCTGGCCCGCGCGATGGGGTTCGTCAGGTAGAAGTCCCCCAGCACGTTCTTGAAGGTCGCCTCGCCAAGGCTGTCGATCTCGACCGCGGTCCATGCGTTTTCCGGCACGCTGTCGATTGCGGCGAGGTGCGGCACCTCGGCCACCAGCTTCTGGCGCAGCTGCGCGAGGCTGTCATAGGGCAGCTGTGCCCCGGCCTCGGCCGAGAGCGCACGCAGGATGGCCCAGTTCTCCTTCGCCTCGCCGGGGGCGAACCCGGCGCGCAGCGCCAGCTGCGGACGGCCCTCGGTGTTGACGAAGAGACCGTTCTCTTCGGTGTAGGCCGCGCCCGGCAGGATCACGTCGGCGCGGTGTGCGCCGCGGTCCCCATGGGAGCCCTGGTAGATCACGAAGGCGCCCTCGCCGATCTCCACCTCGTCCGCGCCGAGGTTGTAGATCACCTCGGCCCCGTCCAGCGCGGCGGTCAGCCCGCCTTCGGTCACGGCACCGATGTCCATAGCCCCCACGCGGCTGGCCGCGGTGTGCAGGATCATCAGCTTGGAGTTCGAATTCTCCGCCAGCTTCATGGCATGGGCGAGGACCGACAGGCCATCCGCCTCGCGCAGGGCGCCCTGCCCCACGATGACGATGGATTTCTTGTCCTTGGTCGCGCCGATCTCTTTCGAAGACAGGCTTTCCAGCGCGGCGCGGTCGGTGCCGACGTGGACGTAGTCATAGGTCAGGTCCGCCGCTTCGCCGACGAGGCCGATGGTGGCGCCGTTCAGCCAGGCCTTGCGGATGCGGGCGTTCAGCACCGGGGCCTCGACCCGCGGGTTGGTCCCGATCAGCTGGATCATCTCGGCGTCGTCGATATCCGCGATGCTGGCGGTGCCGACGTAGCCCGACCGGTTGCCCGCCGGCAGCCGCGCGCCATCGGTGCGGCATTCGACGGACCCGCCCAGCCCCTCGACCAGTTGCTTGAGCGCAAAGGCCGCTTCGACCGGCACGAGGTCACCGACGAGGCCGAGGACCTTCTTGCCCTTCATCGCCGTGGCGGCGGCGGCAAGCGCCTCGCCCCAGCTGGCGGGCTTCAGCTTGCCGTCGACGCGGACATAGGGGCGATCCAGACGCTGGCGGCGCAGGCCGTCCCAGACGAAGCGGGTCTTGTCCGAGATCCATTCCTCGTTCACGCCGTCATGGTTGCGCGGCAGGATGCGCATCACTTCGCGGCCCTTGGTATCGACCCGGATGTTCGAGCCGAGCGCGTCCATGACGTCGATCGTTTCGGTCTTGGTCAGTTCCCACGGGCGGGCGGTGAAGGCATAGGGCTTCGACACCAGCGCCCCCACGGGGCACAGGTCGATGATGTTGCCCTGCATGTTCGAGTCGAGCGTCTGGTTGAGGTAGGAGGTGATCTCCGCATCCTCGCCCCGGCCCGTCTGGCCCATCTGGTGCAGGCCCGCGACCTCGGTCGTGAAGCGCACGCAGCGGGTGCAGGAAATGCAGCGCGTCATGTGGGTCTCGACCAGCGGGCCGAGGTTCAGGTCATCGGAGGCGCGCTTCGGCTCGCGGTAGCGCGAGAAGTCCACGCCATAGGCCATCGCCTGGTCCTGCAGGTCGCATTCCCCGCCCTGGTCGCAGATCGGGCAGTCGAGCGGGTGGTTGATGAGCAGGAACTCCATCACCCCCTCGCGGGCCTTCTTCACCATGGGCGAGTTGGTCTTGACCACCGGCGGCTGGCCTTCCGGCCCGGGGCGCAGGTCCTTGACCTGCATCGCGCAGGAAGCGGCGGGCTTCGGCGGGCCGCCGACGACCTCCACAAGGCACATCCGGCAGTTGCCGGCAATCGACAGGCGTTCGTGGTAGCAGAAGCGCGGCACCTCGATCCCGGCCTGTTCGCAGGCCTGAATGAGCGTCAGACGCGGATCGACCTCGATTTCCTGGTCGTCGATGATGATCTTGCGAAGGTCAGACATGGTGGCTCACTTTGCTTTCAGAAGGACGCCGATCTGGCTGCCGCGGGCGATTTCCTGCTCGCCCAGGGTGCACAGATCCGCCGTGACGGCGGGGTCCAATCCACGAGATTTCATGTAGTTTTCGCCGAGGACGCGAATGCGGTCCTCTTCCTCGTCGCTCTTGATGTAGGCCTTGATCTCGGCGTCGGAGTAGCCGAGCTCCTTGGCCTGCGTCCGCAGATCGTAGAGGAAGGCGAGGCCCTTGAGGGTGCGGGCGTCGATGCTCGGGCATTTGTCGCTGATCTCGATCGCGATGCCGACCCAGAGCATGTTGTTGTCGATCTTGTCGACCGTGCGCAGCGGCGGCAGCTCCGCCGCAGCGGCGGTGGCCGTCAGCGTGGCAAGACCCAGAACGGCAGGGCGGATCAGGTTGGTCAGGCGCATGTCTTCACTCCCTTCATGCAGCACAGCGGGGCCGCGAAATCGCAGCCCCCATCCGTGCTACAGATGGGGCGAAGGGGCTTTGCTATCCAATAGCAGCCCGCTTTCGCTGGAGATATGCGACGGAACCCGCTCATCAGCCGCGCGTCTCCCGCCGGGAATATGCCGTCATCCTTACCATCCGACGCAGGTCCCGCTGAGGATCAGGTCGTCGCCCGGCTGCACCTGCGCGGTCTCGGGACCGGCCTGCCAGGTCTTGTCGGACATGCCGAACTGGCGGATGCAGTAGCGCGTGGCCTCCCACTCGCCGGCCTGCCGCGCGCCTTCGAGGCCCTGCGAGGCCTTCGAGATCACCGCGGTGAAGACCGCCGGGTCCTCGTCCGAGGGCGTCACCTTGGCCGGGTAGAAGTTACCCTGGAAATAGGTGCGGCTGCTGCTCGACATGAACTTGGACGAGCGGTTGCCGCAGCCCGCCAGCAGGGCGAGCAGCGCAACGCCGATCAGGGTGGCAAGAGTGAACTTCATGGTACCTTTCCGCGAGGCTCCGCCAAGACCCGCGACCGCCAACGCCCCCGAGGGGACGCCGCGCAGCTGGGGATCGGCGAGAGGCTTCGTCATCTTCATTCCGCTGCCATCACCGTGGCGCCGCGCCCGGTGCGCTTGGCCTTGATGCGGTCCTCGATCTCGTCCCGGAAGTGACGGATCAGGCCCTGGATCGGCCAGGCCGCCGCATCGCCGAGCGCGCAGATCGTGTGCCCCTCGACCTGCTTGGTCACCGAGAGCAGCATGTCGATTTCCTCGACCTCGGCATCGCCGGTCACCAGACGGTCCATGACCCGCATCATCCAGCCGGTACCTTCCCGGCAGGGCGTGCACTGGCCGCAGCTTTCATGCTTGAAGAACTTCGACAGGCGCCAGACGGCCTTCACCACGTCGACCGAGTTGTCCATGACGATCATGCAGCCGGTCCCGAAGGAGGACTGGTTCTGCCGCATCCAGTCGAAGTCGAAGATCGCGTCTTCCAGCTTCTCCTTGGGGAGCACCGGGCAGGAGGCCCCGCCGGGGATGATGGCCTTGAGGTTGTCCCAGCCGCCGCGGATGCCGCCGCCGTGCTTCTCGATGATCTCGCGGACGGAGAGCGACATCTCCTCCTCGAAGACGCAGGGCGTGTTCACGTGGCCGGTCAGCGCCATCAGCTTGGTGCCGGCGTTGTTCGGACGGCCGAAGGAGCTGAACCATTCCGGGCCGCGGCGCAGGATGGTCGGCACGACGGCGATGGATTCCACGTTGTTCACCGTGGTCGGGCAGCCATAGAGGCCGGCACCGGCGGGGAACGGCGGCTTCATCCGGGGCATGCCCTTCTTGCCTTCGAGGCTCTCGATCAGGGCGGTTTCCTCGCCGCAGATATAGGCCCCGGCCCCGTGGTGCAGGAAGACGTCGAAGGAATAGCCGGACTTGCAGGCGTCCTTGCCGAGGAAGCCCGCGTCATAGGCCTCGTCGATGGCGGCCTGCAGGGCCTCCTTCTCGCGGATGTATTCGCCGCGGATGTAGATGTAGGCCGCAACCGCGTTCATGGCGAAACCGGCGATCAGCGCGCCTTCGACCAGCGTGTGCGGGTCGTGGCGCATGATCTCGCGGTCCTTGCAGGTCGCGGGTTCGGATTCGTCGGCGTTGATCACCAGGTAGGACGGACGGCCGTCGCTTTCCTTGGGCATGAAGGACCACTTCAGCCCGGTGGGGAAGCCTGCGCCGCCCCGGCCCCGCAGGCCCGAGTCCTTGACCTGCTGGATGATCCAGTCACGGCCGTTGCCAAGGATCTTGGCGGTGCCGTCCCAGTGGCCGCGCGCCTGAGCGCCCTTCAGGCTGCGATCGTGCATCCCGTAGAGGTTCGTGAAAATCCGGTCCTGATCCTTCAGCATCAAGCGTCCCCTAGTTGTCGCGGCGCGCGCGCCAGATTTGCATGGCGACCACGATCGCCCAAATGAGCGCGGCGATCGCCGCAAAGTCGAACAGGAAGGCATAGCGCCCCGGCAGGCCCAGTGCCGGGCCAAGCCATTGCGCGGCGATCCACAGAAGCATCGTGACTGCGATCACGATCGACACCACGCGCCCCTTGCGCGCCAGCATCGCCTCCTGCGTATCGTCGTTCTGCGGTCCCATCATCCCTCAGTCCAGCGTGCCGATCCGGCACGTCACGTCTCGTTCCCGGTCGCCCCGGTGGCCAGTGCCCCGGCCTGGGTGACCCAGTCGTCCCGGCTGACCCGGCCCCGGAACCCGACGAGGTGCTCATCGGCCCAGGCCACGTCGGCCTTCGTCCATCCCGCGATCTGGTCGAAATAGTAAATCCCCATCTCGTTCAGCATCGCCTCCAGCTTCGGGCCCACGCCCTTGATCCGCTTCAGGTCGTCCGCCCCGCCCTCTCGCGGGGCCGACAGCCGTGCCGGGCCCTCAGCCGTCTTTTCCGCCACCTCGTCGGTCGCGGCCTGCGCCAGAGCCACCCGGGCCCCCGCGGCGGGGGCCACCGGTGCCGGCTGGGCGGCGGGCGCCTCGGCCAGCGCCGGGCGCTCCGGCATCCCTGCCCCGCGTGCCGGACCGTGGTCCCAGAGCGCGCCGGAGCAGACAGTCTCGAGTCCGGCCCAGATCACCAGAGCGCCAAGCGCAATGGCAAGGATCACGGCCAGCCAGCCGAAGCCGAAGATGGCGACGAAGACCAGCGCGACGAACACCCCCAGGGCGACAAAGACCGCCTGGCAGATCCCTTCGTTGAGCTTGGTCCGATCCGTCACACCTCAGGCCCTTTCCCGGCTGTTACTCGTCGTCGTAGACGCCGCCCTTCTTCACGCGCGACGCAAATTCCGTCATCTCGCCCTTGGCCAGTTGCCGGGCCTGAACGACCCAGTTGTCCCGGCTCACGCGGCCCTTGAAGCCAACGAGGTTCTGGTCGACCCAAGCCACCTCTTCCGGGCCCCAGGCGGCGACCTGGTCGAAGTGGAAGACACCCAGCTCGTGCAGCAGCCCTTCCAGCTTCGGACCGACGCCCTTGATCATCTTCAGATCGTCGGGGCCCCCGTCGCGGGCGGCGTCCATCACTTGCGGTTTCTTGCCGTCGCCTTCCGCCGCCAGCACGGGTGCCTCGACCGCGTCCGGCTTGGCCGTGGAGGAAGCCTTGGCCTCCTGCTCGGTCACGCCGGTGGCGTCCGCGGGCTTGCCCTTGGCGGGACGGGGCGCGTCGGCTTTCGCCTTGGCGTCCTTTTTCTTGGATGTCTTCGGCGCGTCGGTGCCCTGCCACGGCGCGGTCAGCGGCACTTCGGTGCCGTCGATGCGCTTGACGGTGTCACCGATATCCACGGCCCGCTGCGCCGAGGCGTTGTACTGCGTGCGCCCGCTTTCCCACTCGGTCAGAACCACGAGACCGGCCGAAGGCTCCGAGGAGAAGCGACCGTTCTGCGGACCGGGCACGGGCACGGCGCCCTTGGCCAGTTCGTCGATGATCTCTCCCAGCCGCTTGGCGGTCAGATCCTCGTAGTAGTCCTTGCCGATCTGGGCCATCGGCGCATTCGCGCAGGCGCCCAGGCATTCGACCTCTTCCCAGCTGAACTTGCCGTCGTCCGACAGCATGTGGGCCTTGGGGGCGATCTTGTCCTTGCAGACCGCGATCAGGTCCTCGGCGCCGCAGATCATGCAGGTCGTGGTGCCACAGACCTGAATATGCGCAACGGACCCAACGGGTTGCAGCTGGAACATGAAGTAGAAGGTCGCGACTTCGAGCGCCCGGATATAGGCCATGCCCAGCAGGTCGGCGACATATTCGATGGCGGGCTTGGTCAGCCAGCCTTCCTGTTCCTGCGCCCGCCACAGCAGCGGAATGATCGCCGAGGCCTGACGGCCCTCGGGATACTTGGTGATCTGCGCCTCGGCCCAGGCCATGTTGGCGGGCGTGAACGCGAAGCTGGCAGGTTGCTCAGAGTGAAGACGGCGCAGCATCAGGCACAGGCTCCGGTTGTCAGTTTCACGCCGCCGCCTTCAAGGGGCACGGCTTCGTCGCGGGACATCAGGTACTGCCCCATCGCAATCGTCTGCTCGCGGGTCATCCCGGTTTGCAGCTCGACAGGCAGGTAGTCCCGCTCGGTCTTCATCTCGCAGCCGATGGAGGCGACGGCGGCCTTGTAGGCCTCTGCATCCTCGGGCTTGACCCCCTCGGGGATCGGCTCACAGGCGGCCAGAAGAAGCGGCAGGACAAAGAGCCCGCCCACCATGCGTGTGTTCAGGAAAGCCATCAGCGGTCCACCTCTCCGAAAACGATATCGAGCGTCCCGATGATCGCCGCCACGTCGGCCAGCTGGTGGCCCTTGGCAACATAGTCCATCGACTGCAGGTGCAGGTACCCCGGCGCACGGATCTTGGCGCGGTAGGGTTTGTTGCTGCCGTCCGACTTCAGGTAGACGCCGAATTCGCCCTTGGGCGCCTCGACGGCGGCGTAGACCTCGCCTTCCGGGACGTGGAAGCCTTCGGTGTAGAGCTTGAAGTGGTGGATCAGGCTTTCCATCGAGGTCTTCATGTCCGACCGTTTCGGCGGCGTCAGCTTGCCGCGCGCCAGCACGTCGCCGGTGGCTTCGCGCAGCTTCACGATGGCCTGACGGATGATCTTGGTCGACTCGCGCATCTCGGCCATGCGGACGAGGTAGCGGTCATAGCAGTCGCCGTTCTTGCCGACGGGGATCTGGAAGTCGAACTCGTCATAGCATTCGTAGGGCTGCGCGCGGCGCAGGTCCCATGCCAGGCCCGAGCCCCGGACCATCACGCCCGAATAGCCCCAGTTCTGGATGTCTTCCTCGGTGATCACACCGATGTCGACGTTGCGCTGCTTGAAGATCCGGTTTTCCGTCAGCAGACCGTCGATGTCGTCCAGCCGGTTGGGGAAACGGATCGCCCATTCCTCGATATCGTCGAGCAGCTTGTCGCTGATGTCCTGGTGCACCCCGCCCGGGCGGAAGTAGGCCGCGTGCAGGCGCGCGCCACAGGCCCGTTCGTAGAAGATCATCAGGTCTTCACGTTCCTCGAAGCCCCAGAGCGGCGGCGTCAGCGCGCCCACGTCCATGGCCTGCGTGGTGACGTTCAGCAGGTGGTTCAGCACCCGGCCGATTTCCGAGTAGAGCACGCGGATCAGCGAGGCGCGGCGCGGCACCACGGTGCCTGTCAGCTTCTCGATCGCGAGGCACCAGGCGTGTTCCTGGTTCATCGGCGCCACGTAGTCCAGCCGGTCGAAATACGGCAGGTTCTGGAGATAGGTCCGGCTCTCCATCAGCTTCTCGGTGCCACGGTGCAGCAGGCCGATATGCGGATCGCAGCGTTCCACGATCTCGCCGTCCAGTTCCAGCACGAGGCGCAGCACGCCGTGCGCCGCAGGGTGCTGCGGGCCGAAGTTGATGTTGAAGTTGCGGATCTTCTGTTCGCCGGTCAGGGCGTCTTCGAAACCTTTCGAACCGTCCATCACTTTGCCTCCGCCTTGTCGTCGCCGGGCAGGATGTATTCGGCACCCTCCCACGGGGACATGAAATCGAACTGCCGGTATTCCTGAACCAGTTTCACCGGCTCGTAGACCACGCGTTTCTGGACTTCGTCATAGCGCACCTCGGTATAGCCCGTGGTGGGGAAGTCCTTGCGCAGCGGATGCCCGGTGAAGCCATAGTCGGTCAGCAGGCGGCGCAGGTCGGGGTGGCCGCTGAACAGGATGCCGAACATGTCGTAGACTTCGCGCTCGAACCAGTTGGCCGAGGGATGAATGCCGGTGATCGAGGGCACCATCTCATCCTCGCGGATCGAGACCCGCAGGCGGATGCGCTGGTTCTGGTACATGGACAGGAAGTGGTAGACCACGTCGAACCGTTTGGCGCGGTCGGGGTAGTCCACGGCGGTCACATCCACCAGCGAGGAAAACTTGCAGTTGCCGTCGGTGCGCAGGAACTCAACGAGACCGGCGATATTCGCCGGGGTCACATCCACGTTCAGCTCACCGTAGGAGACATCCCACGACAGGACGCAATCGGGGCGCTTCGCCTCGATCAGCGTGCCAAGCTCGGAGAGGGCTGCGGTCTGTGCGTCGCTCATGCCTTACCTCGTGATCGTGCCGGTGCGGCGGATTTTCCGGGCCAGTTGCAGGATGCCATAGAGCAGCGCCTCTGCGGTCGGGGGGCAGCCGGGGACGTAGATGTCCACGGGGACGATCCGGTCACAGCCGCGCACCACGGAATAGCTGTAGTGGTAGTAGCCGCCACCATTGGCGCAGGAGCCCATGGAGATCACGTAGCGCGGCTCGGGCATCTGGTCGTAGACCTTGCGCAGCGCGGGGGCCATCTTGTTGGTCAGCGTGCCGGCGACGATCATCACGTCGGACTGGCGCGGGGAGGCCCGGGGCGCGATGCCGAAGCGCTCGGCGTCGTAGCGCGGCATCGAGGTGTGCATCATCTCGACGGCGCAGCAGGCCAGGCCGAAGGTCATCCAGTGCAGCGAGCCGGTGCGCGCCCAGTTGATCAGATCCTCGGTCGAGGTGAGCAGGAAGCCCTTGTCCTGCAACTCGCGGTTCAGCGCCTGGGTGGCGACCTCGCGGTCCGCGCCGGCGGTGTTCGATCCGGTCATCACTCCCATTCCAGGGCTCCCTTCTTCCATTCGTAGGCGAAGCCGATCGTCAGCACCGCGAGGAAGGCCATCATCGACCAGAAAGCCGCCATCGAGATTTCACCGAAGGACACGGCCCAGGGGAACAGGAAGGCAATCTCGAGATCGAAGATGATGAACAGGATGGAGACGAGGTAGAACCGGACATCGAACTTCATCCGCGCGTCGTCGAAGGCGTTGAAGCCGCATTCGTAGGCGCTTACCTTTTCCGGGTCAGGGTTGCGGACGGCGACGACCATTGCGGCGATGATCAGGACGAGGCCCAATCCGATCGCGACGGCCAGAAAGACGAGAATGGGAAGATATTCCCGCAACATCTCTTCCACAGGTGGCTCCTTTCATGCGCGGTGCGCTGCCGGACGAGACCGGCACTGGCTGCGTCCGGGTTTACTCCCGCCCCCCCTCAGCGTCAACCTGACGGGCGCAGATTCCGCAGCGCAGCAAGGGTCCTGTGCCACAGCGGACGCAACGGTATTCTTTCGTACACATACATGGGATGCCGCCGCCGCCGGCGGCGCGGGAATCTCGAGCCCTGTCAGGGATAAGGACGCGTGCCTTGACGCTACGTTAATCGGCGTTGTTCAGCAGGATGCCACAGAAGGCCTGCGACGAATCGAAGCAGTTCGCGCCCCTCGCAGTGGCGATGGGGCTTGACGTGCGGTCCTTGCGCGTCGCCCTGCGGGCCGGCTGTCGCTGCGGCGCAGCAGACCGGGGCGCGATGCCCCTGCCCCAGCCCGTAAAACGGACAGTGTATAGGGAAGTGCCTCGTCCGGTCCCCGTCCACGCGCCCCGATGGCCCCCCGCCTCGCCCGGACAGCGCCCCGCACTTCGCCCAACGACCGGCGCGCGTCAGCCCTTGTCGCGGGTCTGCCAGCCCGGTTTGCGCTTGTCGAAGAAGGCCGCGATCCCCTCGGGCGCTTCCTCCCCCTCCCAGCAGGCCACCAGCTCCGCCACCGAATGGGCGATCTCCTCCTCCGAGATCGGCGGGCCGAGGCGGCGCAGCAGCGCCTTTGCCCGCGCCACCGCCTGTGGGGCGCAGTCGAGGTAGGGCGCGACTTCCTCCTCGATGGCGCGGTCCAGCATGTCCTCCGGCACCACGCGCGCCAGCAGGCCAAGGCGTTCGGCCTCTGCCGCATCGAAGCGACGTCCCGACATGAAGACCCGGCGCGCGTTGCCCTCGCCCATCCGGGCGGCGACATAGGGGCCGATGGTGGCCGGGATCAGGCCAAGGCGCGTTTCGGTCAGCGCCATGGTCACGCCGGGCACGCCCACCGCCACGTCGCAGACCGACACCATGCCAAGCCCGCCGCCAAAGCAATTGCCCTGCACCCGGGCGATCAGCGGCTTGGGCAGGGTGTTGAGCGCCTGCAGCATCCGCGCCAGAGCCCCCGCCTCCCGCGCCCGCGTGGCAGGCGCCGCGTTGAACTGCTCGCGCATCCAGCCGAGGTCCCCGCCCGCGCAGAAGCTGCGCCCCCGCGCCGCCAGCACCACCACCCGGACGGAGCGGTCGGCCCCGAGGATGCGGGCCGCCTCGTGTAGCTCCGCGATCATCCGCGCGGAGAGCGCGTTGTGCTTCTCCGCCCGGTCCAGCCAGAGCCAGGCCACGCCGCGCCCGTCATGCTCGATCGAGATCGTCTCCATCCTCATCTCCCCCGGTGCCCTCACCGTCTTGCACCCAAGAATTTTCGAAAATTCTTGGGAAAATTCTTCGAAGAATTTTCTGCGCCGGCCGTGGCGGAGGCGCGAAACTCTTCCTGATCCCCGGGCCGCCACCGGCCCCATTTGGCCGGCACACTGCCCTCTCTGTCCTGTCCGGAATTTTCGAAAATTCCGGTCCGTTTTCTTCGAAGAAAACGGGTTATCCGCTGCGCATGGCCCGCGCCATGGCCGCCGCCTCGTCCAGCACCTGACGGTCGAGCCCGGCGTCCACGCCCAGCTCTGCCATCCGCGCGGCCACGGCCTCCGTCGCCACGTTGCCCGCGGCCCCCGGCGCATAGGGGCAGCCGCCCAGCCCCCCGACCGCCGCATCGAAGACCGCAAGCCCCAGAGCCATGGAGGCCTCGATATTCTCCAGCGCCCGACCTGCCGTGTCGTGGTAATGCCCCGCCAGCCGCTCTGCCGGCACCTCGGTCAGCACCGCCTCCAGCATGGCGCGGATCGTCTGCGGCGTACCCTGCCCGATCGTGTCGCCGAGGCTGATCTCGTAGCAGCCCATGTCGCGCAGCGCCGCCGCGACGCGGGCGACCGCCGCCGGGGCCACCGGCCCGTCATAGGGGCAATCGGTCACGCAGGAGATATAGCCCCGCAGCGGCACGCCCCGGGCCTGCGCGGCCTCCGCCACAGGTGCGAAACGGTCGAGGCTCTCTGCGATGGAGGCGTTGATATTGGCGCGGCTGAACCCTTCCGAGGCTGCGCCGAAGATCGCCACCTCGTCCGCGCCTGCCGTCACCGCCTCCTCGAAGCCGCGCATGTTCGGCGTCAGCGCCGCGTAGGACACCCCCGGCGCCCGGGCGATCCCCGCCAGCACCTCGGCCGAGCCCGCCATCTGCGGCACCCACTTGGGGCTGACGAAACTGGCGCATTCGATCCGGCGGAACCCGGCGCGCGACAGGCAGTTCACCAGCGCGACCTTCTCGGCCACGGGAATATACTGCTTCTCGTTCTGAAGCCCGTCGCGCGGGCCGACCTCGAAAATCTCGATCCTGTCCATCAGCCCTCCGGCACCGGGTAGAAATCACGGGTGTAGATGCCCTGCCCCGGCTCGGGCAGCGAGGCCTGAAAGGCGGGCCGCTCGGTGATCCGGGCATACCAGGCGGCGGTTTCGGGGAAGCCCTCCAGCGTGGCATAATGCAGCCCCATGTAGACCGCCTGCCCCACGGCGATATCGGCGGCAGAGAAGCCGCTGGTCAGCAGGTGATCGCGGTTCTCCACCGGGGTCGAGAGCCGGGCCTCGATCGCGGCATAGCATTTCTTCAGCCGCGCGGCCTCCAGCTTCATCACGATGGGAGAGCGCATGTGGTCCTCGTAGAGCGCCACATGCTGCTGGGTCAGCGCGGCGCAATGCTGGCTGACGGTCTCGGCGAAATGCACCCATTGCAGCCAGTCGACCCGGTCGAGCGCGCCGGGCAGCCGCCCCATGCCGGCCTCGGGAAAACGTTCGCAGAGGTATTCCAGCATCGCCCCGCTCTCGAACATGGTCTCGCCGTCGATCTCCAGCCCCGGCACCCGGCCCGCGGGCGAGATCGACAGGTATTCCGGGTCGCGCAGCGACTTGTCGAAGGGATGCACCACCAGCTGGAAGGGCACGGCAAGTTCGTTGAGCAGCCAGAGCACCCGCATGGAGCGGCTCTGCGGTACGTGATGCAGGATGATCATTGCGTCCTTTCCCCGGGCCGGGCCCGGTGCAGCGGCAGGCCGCCCGTCGGGGCCGGTGTCACGCTGTCCATGTTTCCTCCCTCCTCCATCTGGCGCAAGCGCCCTGCGGGTCCAGTGCCGAGGGCCGGCGGCGGCCCGCGCCGCCTTCTGCGCCCCTCGCGGCCGCCGTGCGGCGACCGTCTCAGGCGGCGGCCTCCTCCTCCACCGCCTCCAGCCGGATCAGCGCGGCCCCGGCCTCGACCTGCGTGCCTGCGCTGACCATCACCTCGGCCAGCACCCCGTCGCGCGGCGCCAGCAGGGCGTGCTCCATCTTCATCGCCTCCAGCACGGCGAGGCGCTGCCCCTCGGTGACCGTCTCGCCCGCCTCGGCAAAGACCGCCTTCACCAGCCCGGGCATCGGTGCCTCGATCACATCCGCCCCGGCCCCGGCCGCCGCCGCGCGGGCCAGCGGGTCGAGGATGGAGAGGCTCAGCCCATGAGCGCGGAAAAGCGTGATCCGCTCCGCTTCCCGATGCGCCGCCACCGCAGGCCGCCCTCCGATGTGCCAGAGGGAGCCAAGACGCTCGCAGGCGACCTCCTCCCCCGCGACATCGGCACGGATGTGATCCGGCCCGATGACCCGCAGCGTCACCACATGCACCTCGCCATCGGCCAGCAGCGTCACCTGCCGCGCCAGCGGCTGCCAGAGGGTGAAGCCGGTGAGCGGCCCCGAAGCGCCATCGAGCCCGGTCGCGACCAGCGCCGCCTGCGCGAGATCCGCCGCCGTCACCTCGGGCGCCACGGTCAGTTGGTCGAGGTCCCGCGCGATCAGCCCGGTGTCGACCTCGCCCCGCGCAAAGCCCTCGTGCGCCGCAAGCGCCCCGAGGAAGGCGAGGTTGGTCACCGTCCCCGCCACCTCGCAACCCTTCAGCGCGGCGCGCAGGCGCGACAGGGCGATGTCCCGCGTGGGGCCGTGGGTGATGACCTTGGCGATCATCGGATCGTAGAACGGGCTGATCGTGTCGCCGCTGCGCACGCCGGTATCGGCCCGGCAGCCCGCCGGGAACGCCAGATGCGCCAGCGTGCCGGTGGCAGGCAGGAAGCCCGCGGGCACGTCTTCGGCATAGAGCCGCGCCTCGAAAGCATGGCCGGTGATCGTCAGCGCCTCCTGCGCCACGGGCAGCGGCTCGCCCGAGGCCACGCGGATCTGCCACTCCACCAGATCGACACCTGTGATCGCCTCGGTCACGGGATGCTCCACCTGAAGTCGTGTGTTCATCTCCATGAACCAGAAGCCATCGGGGCGCAGCCCGTCGCTGCCATCCACGATGAACTCCACCGTGCCCGCGCCACTATATCCAATGGCCTCTGCCGCACGGACGGCGGCCGCGCCCATGGCCGCGCGCATCTCCTGCGTCATGCCCGGCGCGGGCGCCTCCTCGATCACCTTCTGGTGGCGGCGCTGGAGCGAGCAGTCCCGCTCGAAGAGATGCACCGCGCGGGTGCCATCGCCGAAGACCTGCACTTCGATATGGCGCGGCTTCTGGATGTATTTCTCCACCAGCACGTCGGGGTTGCCGAAGGCGGTACGGGCCTCGCTGCGGGCACTCTCCAGCGCCTCGGCGAAATCGGCGGCGCGCTCCACCAGACGCATCCCCTTGCCACCGCCGCCCGCGACGGCCTTGATCAGCACCGGATACCCGATCTCCTCCGCCGCGCGGCTGAGGGTGTCCCCGGACTGGTCCGCGCCGTGGTAGCCGGGCACGACGGGCACGCCCGCCTCCTCCATCAGCGCCTTGGCCGCGTCCTTCAGCCCCATGGCGCGGATCGCCCGGGCCGAGGGGCCGATGAAGGTCAGCCCTGCCGCCTCCACCGCCGCGACGAAATCGGGGTTCTCGGAGAGGAAGCCATAGCCCGGATGGATCGCCTGCGCGCCCGTGGCCTGCGCCGCTGCAATGATCGCCTCGCCCCGCAGGTAGCTGTCCGCCGGGGCAGCCCCGCCGATAGGCACGGCGGCATCGGCCATCTGCACGTGGCGGGCCCCGGCGTCGGCGTCGGAATAGACCGCGACGCAGCGCAGCCCCATGGCGCGGGCGGTCTCGATCACCCGGCAGGCAATCTCGCCCCGATTGGCGATGAGGATGGTGTCAAACATGTGCGGCCCCCCTACGGGTCAGCCGCACCATCCCGCGCGCCTGCCGCCGGAATAGGGCCGAGCCAGACCCGCTTCGATCATGTGGGTGGCAACGGAGGTGCCGTCCACCCAGAGTTTCACGAGAGCGCGGCCGTAGCGGTCCGTACCCTCCTTGACGATGGTCACCGTCCCGGCCCGCAACAGCAGGAACCGCAGGTGAACGGTCGCCTGCGTTCCCCGCACCCATTCCGAAGTGCATTGCGGGCTGAAAACCTCGGGCGTGTCGAAGCCCCTGAGACGCGCGCTCTCCAGCCCGCGCCCGGGGCACCACGTCCGGACCGTGTCGCCGTCCACGACGGAGACGACCCGGCAGGCGCCTGCGGGCGCACGTTGCACCACGGCCACCGCCGCATCGGGCAGCACCTGCATCACCAAGAGAACAAGCCCCGCGATCCCCGTCAGACGCCAGAGCGTTCGGCGCAGGACGGGCGGCAGCCAGAGCCGCGACACGCCGAAGCGGGTGCGACGGCGAAAGGGGATGACGTTGCGGTGTCTCATGCCCCCCTCCTGCCATCGCGAGATGCCGCGCCCAAGGCGAAATGGTGGCATCTGCCGGGCAAGTACCGATTGCGTGGTCCGCGTGCTGCACCATGATCCAGCTCACATCCGGAACACGCCGAAGCGTGTCTCCTCGATCGGGGCGTTCAGCGCGGCCGAGAGGCTCAGCGCCAGCACGTCGCGGGTCTTGCGAGGGTCCACGATGCCGTCATCCCAGAGCCGGGCCGAGGCATAGAGCGGGTGCGATTGTTCCTCGAACATGTCGATGGTGGGCTGCTTGAAGGCGGCCTCCTCCTCGGCGCTCCACGTCCCGCCCGCGCGTTCGATCGCATCGCGTTTCACCGTCGCCAGCACACCCGCCGCCTGCGGCCCGCCCATGACCGAGATCCGGCTGATCGGCCAGGACCACATGAAGCGCGGCTGGTAAGCCCTTCCGGCCATGCCATAATTCCCCGCCCCGAAAGAGCCGCCCACCACCATGGTGATCTTGGGGACCGAAGTGGTGGCCACCGCCGTCACCATCTTGGCGCCGTGCCGGGCGATGCCCTCGTTCTCGTACTTGCGGCCCACCATGAAGCCGGTGATGTTCTGCAGGAAGACCAGCGGCACATTGCGCTGCGAACAGAGCTCGACGAAATGCGCGCCCTTCTGCGCGGCCTCGGAGAAGAGCACCCCGTTGTTCGCCACGATCCCCACCGGGCAGCCCCGGATATGGGCAAAGCCCGTGACCAGCGTCTCGCCGTAGCGCGCCTTGAACTCGTCGAAGCGCGAGCCGTCCACGGTGCGGGCGATCACCTCGCGGATGTCATAGGGCGTGCGCAGGTCGGGGGGCACGACACCCAGCAGCTCTTCCGGGTCATAGGCGGGCTCTTCCACGCTCTCCCACCGCACCGTAGCAGGTTTCTCACGGTTCAGCGCCCCCACGGCCCGGCGGGCGAGTGCGAGCGCATGGGCGTCATCCTCGGCAAGGTAATCCGCCACGCCGGACAGCCGCGTGTGCACGTCACCGCCGCCGAGGTCCTCGGCGCTCACCACCTCGCCGGTCGCGGCCTTCACAAGCGGCGGCCCGGCGAGGAAAATCGTCCCCTGCTCCCGCACGATGATCGTCACATCCGACATGGCCGGCACATAGGCCCCGCCTGCGGTGCAGGAGCCCATCACCACGGCGATCTGCGCGATGCCCTTCGCGCTCATCCGCGCCTGGTTGTAGAAGATGCGCCCGAAATGGTCCCGGTCCGGGAAGACCTCGTCCTGGTTGGGCAGGTTCGCGCCCCCGCTGTCCACGAGGTAGAGACAGGGCAGATGGTTCTCCTCGGCGATCTCCTGCGCGCGCAGGTGCTTCTTGACCGAGATCGGGTAATAGGTGCCGCCCTTCACGGTGGCGTCGTTGCAGACCACCATGACCTCCTGCCCCATGACACGGCCCACGCCCGCGATCAGCCCGCCGCAGGGGGCCGCATCCTCGTACATCCCGTGGCCCGCAGTGGCGCCGATTTCCAGAAACGGCGTCCCGGGGTCGAGCAGGTTGGCCACGCGGTCGCGCGGCAGCATCTTGCCCCGGCTCACGTGCCGGTCCCGCGCCCGCGCGCCGCCCCCGGCCGCCGCCGCCTCGGCCGCAGCGCGGACAAGGTCGAGCGCCTCCAGATGGCCCGCGCGATTGGCGCGGAAGGCCTCGCTGGTGGTCAGTGCTGCACTGGATAGCTTCATGCGGCCTCCTCCCCTGCCTCCGCCCCGGCGCGCGCAAAAGGCGCAGCCGAGATACATATTTTCCGTTTATTCCCAAAGGGTAAGCGCATCACGAATTCGTCACGAACTTGATCTGGATCAGGGAGGCGACTCACCGGCAGGCGCATAAGGCCCCCATCAAATCGACCAAAGGGACACTCCCCATGAAGACGCTCATTTCCGCCCTCGCCCTGACGGCTGCCGCAGCCGCTTTTGCGACGCCTGCCGCCGCGCAGTCGAAAGGCGATTTCACGCTGGGTATCGGTATCGCCAACGTGAACCCGAAGAGTGACAACGGCACGCTGGCTGGCGCCAAGGTCACCATCGACGACAACACCCAGCTGTCGCTGACCGGCGAATACTTTGTGATGGACAACGTCGGCATCGAGCTGCTGGCCGCGACGCCCTTCAGCCATGACATCAAGCTGGGCGGCACCTACGCCGGCAAGACCAAGCAGCTTCCGCCGACGCTCTCGCTGAACTACCACTTCCCGACCGCGTCGAACTTCAAGCCGTTCCTCGGCATCGGCGTGAACTACACCACCTTCTTCGACGAAGAGAGCCCGCTCGGCAAACTCCGCCTCGAAGACAGCTGGGGCGTGGCGCTGAACGCAGGCGCCGACTGGATGATCTCGGACGCCGGCGCGATCCGCTTCGACGTGCGCTACATCAAGATCAGCACCGACGCGAAGCTCGACGGCGCCAAGATCGGCACCGCGGACATCGACCCGGTCGTGGTGGGCCTGGGCTACGTACACCGCTTCTGATCCTTCCTTCCGGTTTCTCGACCTTCCCGGGACCGGGCGGCTGCACCACCGCCCGGTCTCGCGGGACAGCGGGCGTCTCCTGCTCTGGCAGGGGGCGCCCGTCTTGCGTTTCGGGCCGTGCATCACATGCTGTTCATCAGCTCGCGGCCGACCAGCATCCGCCGGATCTCCGAGGTGCCCGCGCCGATCTCCATCAGCTTGGCATCGCGGAAGATCCGCGCCACCGGCGCATCGGCCAGGAACCCGGCCCCGCCCATGGCCTGCACCGCCTGGTGGGCGACCTTCATCGCCTCCTCGCTGGCATAGAGCACGCAGGCCGCCGCATCCTGCCGGGTGACCTCGCCCCGGTCACAGGCCTTGGCCACCTCGTAGACATAAGCCCGGGCCGAGTTCATCGCCGTGTACATGTCGGCGATCTTGCCCTGCATCAGCTGGAAATTCCCGATCGACTGGCCGAACTGCTTGCGCTCGACCATGTAGGGCATGACCTCGTCGAGGCAGGCCGCCATGATCCCCGTCCCGATCCCCGAGAGCACGACCCGCTCGTAGTCGAGCCCGGACATCAGCACGCGCACGCCCTTGCCCTCTTCCCCCAGCACGTTCTCGAAGGGCACTTCGACGTTCTCGAAGATCAGCTCCGCCGTGTTCGACCCGCGCATCCCCAGCTTGTCGAAATGCGGGCTGGTGGAGAAGCCGGCCATCTCCTTCTCGATCAGGAAGGCCGTAATCCCCTTGGAGCCCGCCTCCGGATCTGTCTTGGCATAGACCACCAGCGTGTCCGCATCCGGGCCGTTGGTGATCCAGTACTTGTTGCCGTTCAGGATGTAGCGGTCGTTCTTCTTCTCGGCCCGCAGCTTCATCGAAACCACGTCCGACCCAGCGCCCGGCTCCGACATGGCCAGCGCACCTACGTGCTCGCCCGAGACGAGGCCCGGCAGGTACTTGCGTTTCTGCTCTTCGGTGCCGTTCAGCTTGATTTGGTTCACGCAGAGGTTGGAATGCGCGCCATAGGACAGCGACACGCTGGCCGAGGCCCGGGCGATCTCCTCCACCGCGATGGTATGGGCGAGATAGCTCATCCCCGCCCCGCCGTATTCCTCCGGCACGGTGACCCCCAGCAGGCCCATCTCCCCCATCTCGCGCCACAGCGCCGCGGGAAATTCGTTGCTCCGGTCGACCTCTGCCGCAAGCGGCTTCACACGCTCCTGCGCCCAGCGATGCACCGCATCGCGCAGCCCATTCACGTCCTCCCCCAGGTCGAAACGCATCGAGGCGGTGAACATCGCGCCCCTCCTCCCATTAATGAACGCTTGTTCATAGAGTAACCACGGCGTGCCCCGCCCGTCAACAGCCATCGCGCCGCCTTCGCCCCGGCCCGGGGGCGGGTCGAGGGAACAGACAGCGCCGCCACACGTTGTCACCGCGAACCGACACCAGAGCAAAGACGAAAGGACCCAGCCATGAGCCGCGACCTGAAAAGTGATTTCTGGAAAGGACTTGAGGACACCCGCGCGGGCCTGCTGGCCGCCGGTGGCGAACATCCCGTCCCGATGGCCCCCCATGCCGATCCCGAGGACGGCGCGATCTGGTTCATCACCGCCCAAGGCACGGCCGCCGACCGCGCGGCCCGCTCGGGCGGCGAGGCCAGCTTCCATGTCGCCGATTCCCGCGCCAACCTCTACGCCAACGTCCGCGGCCGGCTGGAGGTCTCCGACGACCCCAAGAAGCTCGACGAGATCTGGAGCGCCGTGGCCTCCGCCTGGTTCGAGAACGGCCGCAAGGACAGCGCCGTGCGCCTGCTTCGCATGACGCCGGAGGAAGCCGAGGTCTGGTCCGGTGACGGCGGTGCCAGCTTCCTCTATGAGATCGCCAAGGCGAAGATGACCGGTGACACGCCCGACGTGGGCGACCATGGCCGCCTGGTCTTCTGAGGCCCGCCGGTCGGGCGCACAGCCGGCCCTCACCGTCATCCCCCGGGCCGAGCCCGGTCTGCCGGGGCCTCCCCGCCCGCAGGCGGAGCCCCACCAGCGCTTCCCACCCGGGCCGCCTCGGCCCGGGACGTTTCCGTGAAGGACGTTATCCATGCTCAAGACCGCCGCGCTCAGAACAGGCCGCCTCGCCCTGCTCTGCCTCCTGCCCCTCGCCACGCCCCTTCACGCCGAACAGGTCGGCGAAGTGGGCGTCGACTGGGTCGGCAATGACATCGTGATCGAGGCCGTGGCCGATCCCAAGGTCGAGGGCGTGACCTGCCATATCGCCTATTTCGAACGCGGCCTGATCGACCGGCTGTCCAAGGGCAACTGGTTCGAGGACCCCTCGAACGCCTCCATCGCCTGCCGCCAGACCGGCCCGATCACCATCGGCGCCATCGCCCGCGACGAGGATGGCGAGGATGTCTTCAGCACCTCGCGCTCGATCATCCTGAAATCCCTGCGGGTGAAGCGGATCTACGACGAGGGCAACCAGACCCTGATCTACCTCGCCCATGCGGCCGAACTCACCGATGGTTCCGCCAAGCTGGCGGTGTCGACCGTGCCGCTCTACGGCACCGAGGTGACCTGGAAAGACTGAGGGGACCCGCGCCTGCGGCGGGCGGGTCGAGGGGGCGCTGCCCCCTCTTGGCCTGCGGCCCATTCACCCCCGGAGGAGTTACGCAAAGATGAGGGCCAGCCCTCTTCCTTTCCGTTTCCCAAATATCCCCGCCGGAGGCCTCAAATCTCCTGCGCAGCCCCCTCGGCCTGCCACACCGCTGCCACTTCGGCGCGGATGATCCGGGCGATCAGGGCGCAATCCTCGACGCTGAAGGTCAGCGGCAGCCGCATGTCCATGATCCCCTTCAGGATCCGGTCCGTCGCGGGCATCGGCTCCACCGGGGCATAGCGCCAGCTGTCGTAGCGCGAGGTGAAGGCGACCGGCTCTGCGCCGCCGAACCACTTCAGCTCGACGCCCCGGGCCGCGCAGCGCTCCAGCACCGCGCCGATGGCGCTCTCCGGCCAGTCGAGCAGCAGGAACTGGATCGAGGAGCCGACGTAGTGTTCCGCCTCGGGCCGCTCGATCACCGTCAGGCCGGGCGTGTTCCGCAGGCCGTCCTCGACGACACGGTAGCGCGCGTTCCAGGCCTCGCATTGCTGCGTCAGCGCCCGCACCTGCGGACGCAGGATCGCGGCGCGCAGGTTGTCCATCCGGGCCGAGACATTGGGCGTGGTGTATTTCACCCGCTCGAAGACCTCGGCCGGCGGCGCGGCGAGGTGACGACCGTAGAGCATGTAGCTGCCCGAGAGGATGATCGCCCGCGCCATGGCCTCGTCATCATCCGAGATCAGCAGCCCGCCCTCGCCGGAATTCATGTGCTTGTAGGTCTGGGTCGAATAGCAGCCGAAAACGCCGTGACGCCCCGAGAGCCTCCCCTTCCAGCGCGCCCCCATGGTGTGGGCGCAATCCTCGATCACCTTCACCCCCGCCGCGTCGCAGATCGCCATCAGCCGGTCCATGTCGCAGATATGGCCGCGCATGTGGCTCAGCAGCAGGACGCGCACCGACGGGTCGCCCACCTTCACCTCGAGATCGTCGAGGTCGATGGTCAGCCCCTCGGTCACGCCGACATAACGCGGCACCGCCCCCAGCGAGGCAATCGCGCCGGGCACGGGCGCCAGCGTGAAGGCATTGGTCAGCACCCTCTCGCCCGGTTTCACCTCCAGCGCGCGCAGCGCGGTGGCCAGCGTCTGCCCGCCCGAGGCCATAGCGAGGCAGTAGTCCGCCCCCATGGCCTGCGCGAATTCCTGCTCCAGCAGGGCGGTCTCGGCGGTCTCGCCGGGGGCCGTGTTGTAGCGGTGCAGGCGCCCGTGGCGCAGGACAGTCAGCGCGGCCTCGATCCCCGCTTCGGGGATCGGCTCCTGCTGGGTGAAATTGCCGGTGAAACGCTCGATCATGGGCGCATCCTTGGCTCCTGCGGCGGGCTGCGTCAATGCGATTGCGCCCCGCTGCCCGTGCCGGTTGGCTGCCCCCGCGCGCAGCGCGCAGCAGGGTTTGCCCGGATCAGGCCAGAAGCCGCGCCACCGTGCCGGGAAGCTCGTCGAAATGGCCGATCAGCGCCTCGGGGTCCAGCGCCAGCATCCGTTCGCCCTGCCCCTCTGGGCCGAAGGTCACGAGGATCGAGGGCACGCCCGCCGCCCGCGCGGTGTTGCGGTCGGTGTCGCTGTCGCCCACGAGGCAGGTCATGCGCGGGTCTCCGCCGGCGCGGCGCGCCGCCTCGAAAAGCGGCTCGGGGTCGGGCTTCTTCACCGTCAGCGTGTCGGCGCCCACCAGCGAGGCGAAGGCATCGCGCACGCCCAGCCGGGTCAGCAACTCCTCGGCGAGATGCTCGGGCTTGTTGGTGCAGATACCGACGCGGTAATTCGCCATCAAGAGCGCCTCCACCGCCTCCATCGCGCCGGGATAGAGCACGGTGTGGGTGTCGATGTCGCGGGCATAATGGGACAGAAGCTGCGGATAAAGCACGTCGATCTCCGCGTCGTCCTCTGCCCGGCCTGCGCGCGAGAAGCCGAGGCGCAGCATCGCCCGGCCGCCGCGCACCGCGACCCATTCGTCGCCCGCGCCCAGCAGATCGCCCATGCCGATGCCGCGGAAGCAGGCGTTGGCCGCCGCCAGCAGATCGCCGCTGGTGTCCGCCAGTGTCCCGTCCAGATCGAAGATTACGCTTTTCATCTGCCCTGCCTCCTGCGGGGCCGCCGACACATTCCGCAATGGAAGGTGAAGGGGGCGCCCTTGCGCCTGTTTCCCATCCCGATAAAACGGATGCCAACAAGGCGCAAAGCAAAAAGGGCAGTCATGACGGAGAAGGCGCTGGTGATCCTCGCCGCGGGCAAGGGCACGCGAATGAATTCGGATCTGCCGAAGGTTCTGCATCCGGTGGCGGGCGCCCCGCTGCTGGTCCACGCAATGAAATCCGGCGCCATGCTGGAGCCCGCGCGCACGGTGATCGTCACCGGCCACGGGGCCGAGGCGGTGGCGAAAGCCGCCTCCGACTGGGACGAGGAGGCGGTGAGCGTGCTGCAGGAAGAGCAGCTCGGCACGGCCCATGCGGTGGCGCAGGCGCGCCCCGCGCTGGAGGGTTTCGAGGGCGATGTCTTCGTGCTCTACGGCGACACCCCCTTCATCCGCCCCGAAACGCTGGAGGCCATGGCCGAGGCGCGGCTGCGCCACGACGTGGTGGTGCTCGGCTTCGAGGCCGCCGATCCGGGCCGCTACGGCCGTCTGCTGATGCAGGGCGAGGTGCTGGAGAAGATCGTCGAGTTCAAGGACGCCTCGGAGGAGGAACGCGCCATAACGCTCTGCAATTCCGGCGTGATCGCGGCGGATGCCAAGGTGCTCTTCGATCTCATCGACGCGGTCGGCTGCGAGAATGCGGCCGGTGAATACTACCTGACCGACGTGGTCGGGCTGGCGCGGGCCCGCGGGCTGTCGGCCACCGCCGTGGCCTGCCCGGAAGAAGAGACCATGGGCATCAACTCCCGCGCCGAACTGGCGCAGGCCGAAGCCGCCTTCCAGACCCGCGCCCGGGCGCAGGCGATGGAGGACGGCGTGACCCTGACCGCGCCCGAGACCGTCTTCTTTGCCCATGACACCGTCGTGGGCCGCGACACGGTGATCGAGCCGAACGTCGTCTTCGGCTCCGATGTCACCGTCGAGAGCGAGGCGCATATCCGCGCGTTTTCGCACCTCGAGGGCTGCCATGTCAGTCGCGGCGGGGTCATCGGCCCCTATGCCCGCCTGCGCCCCGGCGCGGAACTGGCCGAGGACGTGAAGGTCGGTAACTTCGTCGAGATCAAGGCGGCCCGGATCGACCGCGGCGCCAAGGTGAACCACCTCAGCTACATCGGCGACGCCGAGATCGGCGAGGAGACCAATGTCGGCGCGGGCACGATCACCTGCAACTACGACGGCGTGTTCAAGCACCAGACGCGGATCGGCGCACGGGCCTTCATCGGGTCGAACACCATGCTGGTGGCGCCGGTCTCGGTCGGGGATGACGCGATGACGGGCTCGGGCTCGGTCATCACGCAGGACGTGGAACCGGGCGCCCTTGCCCTTGCGCGGGCCAAGCAGGTGAACAAGCCGGGCTTTGCGCGGAAATTGTTCGAAATGTTGAAGGCACGGAAGGCAAAAGCCACCAAGGAGGCGCAATAATGTGCGGAATTATCGGGTATCTCGGAAATCACGAAGCCGCCCCCTTCCTGCTCGACGCGCTTCGTCGGCTGGAATACCGCGGCTATGACAGTGCGGGCATCGCGACGCTGAACCACGGCAAGCTGGACCGCCGCCGCGCGGTCGGCAAGCTGGTGAACCTCGCCGACCTGCTGGTGCATGAGCCGCTGCCGGGCAAGGCCGGGATCGGGCACACCCGCTGGGCCACCCATGGCGCGCCCACGGTGCCCAACGCGCATCCGCACCGCGCGGGCCGCGTGGCCGTCGTGCACAACGGGATCATCGAGAACTTCCGCGAGCTGCGCGCCGAACTGGCCGAGGCCGGCGTCCCCTTCCAGACAGAGACCGACACCGAAACTGTCGCCCTGCTGGCCAACCACCTGATGGAGGGCGGCATGGGCCCGGTCGAGGCGGTGACCGAGGTGCTGCACCGGATCGAGGGCGCCTATGGGCTGCTCTTCCTCTTCGACGGCGAAGAGGACCTGATGATCGCGGCGCGCAAGGGCTCCCCCCTCGCCGTGGGCTATGGTGTGGGCGAGAACTTCGTGGGCTCCGACGCCATCGCGCTTGCGCCCCTGACGGACCGGATCACCTACCTTGAAGAGGGCGACATGGCCGTGGTCACCCGCAGCTCTGTCGAGATCCGCGATGCCGCGGGCCAGCTGGCCAACCGCGAGATCAAGACGATCCGCATCGACAGCGCCCGCGTCGACAAGGCCGGGCACAAGCACTTCATGGCCAAGGAAATCGCCGAACAACCCAAGGTCATCGGCGACGCCCTGCGCCATTACCTGACGCCCGACAGCGCGGCGATCACCCTGCCCGGCGAGGGCGTGGATTTCACCAAGGTGAACCGCCTGCTGCTGGTGGCCTGCGGCACGGCCTATTACGCCTGCCTGACCGCGAAATACTGGTTCGAGCAGATCGCGCAGCTTCCGGTCGAAGTAGATATCGCCTCGGAATTCCGCTACCGCGAGCCGCCGATCACCGAGGGCACGCTGGCGCTCTTCGTTTCGCAATCGGGCGAGACGGCGGACACGCTGGCGGCGCTGCGCTACTGTAAGGGCAAGGCGGCGCGCATCCTCTCGGTGGTGAACGTGGCCGAAAGCTCGATCGCGCGGGAAAGCGACCTCGCCTTGCCGATCCTTGCGGGCGCCGAGATCGGCGTGGCCTCCACCAAGGCCTTCTCCTGCCAGCTCACCGTGCTGCTGATCCTCGCGCTGGAGGCCGCGCGGCAGCGCGGCGCCATCAGCGCCGAGAAGCTGACCGAACTGCTGGGGGCGCTTCAGGGCCTGCCCGCTCTCTTCAACGCCGCGATGGACAGCAATGCCCTGACCGAAAGCATCTCGGCCGACCTGTCGGAGGTCTCCGACGTGCTCTTCCTGGGACGCGGGCGGATGTATCCGCTGGCGCTGGAAGGCGCGCTGAAGATGAAGGAACTCAGCTACATCCACGCCGAGGCCTATGCCAGCGGCGAGCTGAAGCATGGCCCCATCGCGCTGATCGACAGCCACCTGCCGGTGGTCGTCATGGCGCCGCGCGATTCGCTTTTCGACAAGACGATCTCGAACATGCAGGAGGTCATGGCGCGTGCGGGCAAGGTGCTGCTGATCTCCGATGCCGCCGGGATCGCCGAGGCCGGGGATGGCGTCTGGCAGAGCGTCGAGATGCCCACCGTCGCGCCGGAGCTGGCCCCGATCCTCTATGCCCTGCCCGCGCAGTTGCTGGCCTATCACACCGCCGTCGCCAAGGGCACGGATGTTGACCAGCCGCGCAATCTGGCGAAATCTGTCACGGTCGAATAACCGGGCGAAGACCCGGGCGCGCAGCGGCGCGCCCGGCGGCCTGCCCCCTGCTCCCACCGACCCTGACCGGAGGCTCCCATGGCCAAGCAGTTCAAAGAGATCGAGGACGCCCACTGCGCCTTCATCGAGGATCAGCATATCTTCTTCACCGGCACCGCCGGGGCGGAGGGCTATGTGAACGTCTCGCCCAAGGGCATGGACAGCCTGCGCGTGCTGGGGCCGAACCGCATCCTGTGGCGCAACCTCACCGGTTCGGGCAACGAGACGGCGGGCCATCTGGCACAGGTGAACCGGATCACGCTGATGTGGTGCTCCTTCACCAAGCGCCCGCTGATCCTGCGCTGCTACGGCACCGCGCGGGTGATCCACCGCAACGATCCCGACTGGGCGGCGCTGAACGCGCACTTCCCCGAGGAACGCGGTGCTCGGCAGATCTACGACGTGACGGTCGAGATGGTGCAGACCTCCTGCGGCTATTCGATCCCCTTCTTCGACTATGTCGAGGAGCGCGACACGCTGCACAACTGGGCCGAAACCAAGGGCGACGACGGCCTGCGGGACTACTGGCTCGAGAAGAACACCCGCACCCTGAACGGTGCGGAGACCGGTATCGCGGAAGGCAATATCCCCACATGACCCTGCCCGGAACGGCCGAAGAGGCCCTCGCCCTGCTCGAACTCCACGCGGAACCGGGCAAGGCCGAGGAGATGCTGGCCTATCACAAGGTGCCGCGCCGCTATCTGGGCGTCGCGAACCCGGTGATCAACGACATGACGACCGAGTGGCGCCGCGCCCTGACGCTGGAGCAGCGGCTCTCGCTGGCCGAGGCGCTCTGGGACACGGATGTGCACGAGGGGCGGCTGGCCGCGGCCAAGCTGCTGACCCAGGCGCGCATCCGTCCTGACGAGGCCGTCTGGGCGCTGATCTGCCGCTGGGTGCCCACCTTTGACGGCTGGGCCGTGGCCGACCACGCCTGTATCGCCGGACAGAAGCGCGTGATGGCCGATCTCGCCCGCCTCGACGAGATCGAGGGCTGGACCGTGTCAGACCACATGTGGAGCCGCCGCGCCGCCCTCGTCATCACCCTGCCGCTGGCCAAGCTGAACCACCCCGATGCGGCGCAGGCCGCCGCGCGCGAACGGGTCCTCGGCTGGGCCGCAGGCTATGTCGCGGACCGGGAGTGGTTTATCCAGAAGGCCGTGGGCTGGTGGCTGCGTGATCTCTCCAAGCATGACGCCGAGCGGGTCCGCGCTTTCCTTGCCGAATACGGCGCCCAGATGAAGGGGTTCGCCCGCAAGGAAGCCGCGAAATACCTCGGCTGATCAGGGGACTGCACGGTGACGTTCACGCTCCCGGACCGGGCGCGAAACCTCTCCACCTGCGAGGAAGAGTTTTCGAAAACTCTTCCCAAAAATCTTCGAAGATTTTTGGTCGCCTGCCGCGCTGCCGGTCATCGTTCCAGCCGCAGCGTCGGGCGAGAGCGCCTAGCGCGCCGCGACCTCAAGCGTCGGCAGCCCCGTCAGCGGCGCCCCGATCGCCTGCATCGCCGAGAGCGAAATCCGCGACCCTGCGCCCGGCTCGCCGGGGATCGGGATCAACGTCACATCGGCGGTCTTGCCCTCGTAGGTGATGCGTCCCGGCGTCTCGGCCTTCACCAGCGGCGTTTTCAGCCACATCCCCGCCTCGCCCGGCGCACCCAGAGAGGCCACGGTGCGGCCCAGCGATCCGGCGGCCGGGGCAATCGCGTCACTGCCGGGCAGCGCGTCGTCTTCGGCCGCATCGGCGGGCATCTCCTCTGCCGCCGTCTCTAGAGGGGTCTCTACAGGCGCGGCCTCCATGGCCCCGGGGGCGGTCGGCTCGGGGGCCTGCATCCCGGCGCAGGCGGCCAGCAACAGGGGGCTCAGGATCAGGAAGCGTGTCATCATGGCGCAAAGTTAGCACGCCCGGCACCCGCGGCAATGCGGAAACAGCCCTTGCCCCGGCCCGTCGGCGGACTTACCTTCCGCCCATGAACACGCCCCTCATCGATCCCTTCCAGCGCGCGATCACCTACCTGCGCGTCTCGGTCACAGACCGCTGCGATTTCCGCTGCGTCTACTGCATGTCCGAGAACATGACCTTCCTGCCAAAGAAGGAGCTCCTCACGCTGGAGGAGCTGGACCGCATGTGTTCCACCTTCATCCGCATGGGCGTGAAGAAGCTGCGGATCACCGGGGGCGAACCGCTGGTGCGCCGCGATATCATGACCTTCTTCAACGGCATGGCGCGGCATCTGGAGGCGGGCGACCTCGAAGAGCTGACGCTGACGACCAATGGCTCGCAGCTGGCCCGCTTCGCCAAGGACCTCTACGCCGCGGGCGTGCGCCGGGTGAATGTCTCGCTCGACACGCTGGACGACGAGAAATTCGCCAAGGTGACCCGCTGGGGCCGCCTGCCGCAGGTGATGCGCGGGCTCGACGCCGCGCAGGAGGCAGGCCTCAAGGTCAAGCTGAACGCCGTGGCGCTGAAGGGCTTCAACGAGGATGAGCTCTTTACCCTGACCGAGTTCTGCCGCGCCCGTGGCATGGACCTGACCTGGATCGAGGTCATGCCCATGGGCGACCTCGGCAACGAGGACCGGCTGGACCAGTACTGGCCCCTCACCGACCTGCGCCGCCAGCTGGCCGAGCGGTACACGCTGACCGAACTGGCCGAGCGCACCGGCGGCCCCGCCCGCTACGTGCGGCTTGAGGAGACCGGCCAGAAGATCGGCTTCATCACCCCGCTCACGCATAACTTCTGCGAAAGCTGCAACCGCGTGCGGATGACCTGCACCGGCGAGCTGTTCATGTGCCTCGGGCAGGAAGACATGGCCGACCTGCGTCCGGCGCTGCGCAACCATCCCGGCGATGACGCGCCGCTGGAGGCCGCGATTCACCGCGCCATCGGGCTGAAGCCCAAGGGCCACGATTTCGACTATTCGCGCCAGCGGCCCGATGGGCAGATGTCGCGGCACATGAGCCACACAGGGGGCTGACGACGCCCATGCGCCCCGCCGCGCTGCCGCCGCTCTTCCATCTCTATTCCACCGCCGCCCGCCTTCTCGCCCCCGTGCTCCGCCGTCGCCTGACGGAGAAGCACCTGCGCGAGGGCGGCGATCCCGCCCGCGTGAGCGAACGCTTCGGCCGCGCCACCCTGCCCCGGCCCGCGGGCCCGCTGCTCTGGGTCCATGCCGTGTCGGTCGGCGAAACGGTCTCGGCCCTGCCCCTGATCGAGGCAGCCCTGGCCGAGGACCCCGCGCTTCACGCGCTCTTGACCACCACCACGATCACCTCGGCCCAGATCGCCGCCGACCGCCTGCCCGCCCGCGCGCAGCACCAGTTCGCGCCCATCGACGTGCCGCAGGTCTTTGCCCGGTTCCTCGCCCACTGGCGCCCCGACATCGCCGTCCTGACCGAAAGCGAGATCTGGCCTGGCCAGATCGCCACCCTGCACCGCCGCGGCATCCCGCTGGCCATGGTGAACGCCCGGCTCTCGGCCTCCAGCGCGCGCGGTTGGCAGCGGTTCGCCCCGCGCCTCGCCCGGGCGCTCTTCTCCCGCGTAGCGCTGATCCTCGCGCAGGACGCAGGCACCAAGACCCGGATGGAGGCGCTCGGCGCCGATCCCGCCCAGATCGAGGTCACCGGCTCGCTCAAGACCGCCGCCTCCCCGCTCAAGGTCGACCCGCAGGCGCTCGCCGCGCTCACCACCGCCATCGGCCATCGCCCGCTCTGGGTTGCCGCCTCGACCCATCCGGGTGAGGAGGAGATCCTCCTCGACACCCACAAGGCGCTTCAGGCCGATCACCCCGAGGCGCTGCTCCTCCTCGCCCCGCGCCATCCCGACCGGGCACAGGAGGTGGCCGCGCTGATCACCGCCCGGGACCTTAGCCATTCCACCCGCTCCGCAGACGCGCTGCCCGGCCCACGCGATCAGGTCTTCCTCGCCGATACGCTTGGCGAGATGGGCCTGTGGTTCTCCGCGGCGCCGGTGGCCTTCATGGGCGGCTCGCTCCTCGACAACATCGGCGGCCATAACCCGGTGGAACCGGCGCAGGCGGGCTGCGCCATCCTCTCCGGCCCCTATGTCGCCAACGCCGAGGAGCTCTACACCGCGCTGACTGCCGCCGGCGGTGCGCAGCTTGTCGCGCCCGAGCCCCCCGCCCTTGCCGCCGCCCTCGCCCCCCTGCTAGAGGGAGCCACCGAGAGGGGCGCCCGGGCCCGCGACTGGGTCCGCAGCGCCGCGGCCCGCCCGCAGGAGATCGCCCGCCGCATCCGCGCCCTCGCGCCGCAGAAGGATCCGCAGCCATGACCGAGACGCCCGAAGTTTTCGTCACCAATTACAACAAGCGGTTCACCGGCGTCTCCTCCACCGCCGCGCGCATGGCGCTGACCCACCTCAAGCGCTACCGCCTCGCCCTCGTCGGCCATCCGCTGCCGCTCGCGGGCCTGCCCGCGCCGATCACCCCGGCCGAGGCGCGCCGCCTCAGCAAGACGCCCCCCGCGGGCCGTCCCTTCGCCATCTGGCACGTGCGCCGCGACCCCGAGATGATCTCGGCCCTCTGGGCGCGCGACGTGCTGCGCCTGCCGATCAAGACGGTCTTCACCTCCGCCGCTCGGCACCGGCACTCCGCCTTCCCCCGCTGGCTGATCTCGCGCATGGATGCCGTGGTCGCCACCTCGGAGGAAGCTGCCAGCTTCTTCCCCGCCGTGGCCGCCACCCTGTCCCACGGCGTCGACCTCGAGCAGTTCAAGCCGGTCCCGGACCGCGCCGCCGCCTGGGCCGCGCTGCCCTATGGCGGCAAGAAGGGCGTCGCCATCATCGGCCGCGTCCGCCCCGAGAAGGGCACCGACATCTTCGTCGATGCAATGATCAAGGTCTGCCAGCAGGACCCGGATGTCACGGCGCTCGTCATGGGCATGGCCAAACCCTCGGAAGAGGCCTTCCTCAAGGACCTCAAGGACCGCGTCGCCAAGGCAGGCCTCACCGAGCGCATCCTCTTCCCCGGCTTCGTCAGCCACGAAGACCAGCTCGCCCTGATGCCCGCCCTCTCCCTCGTGGTGAACGTGGCGCGCTACGAACCCTTCGGCGTCGTGCCGGTCGAGGGCATGGCGGCGGGCACGCCCTTCGTCTGCTCCGACACCGGCTACTACCGCCAGTTCTCCGCCGGAGAGACCACCGGCCTCATCGTGCCGCCCGGTGACGTGGAGGCCCCGGCCCAGGCCGTAGCCCGCCTGCTTGCCGACCCCGCGAAGATCGAGGAGATGGGCGCCAAGGGCCGCGCCCTGGCCGCCGCCGAACACTCGATCCAGCGCGAAGCCGACGGCGTGGCCGAGATCTACGAACGCCTCTGGGCCGGCGAAAACCTCGCCGTCCACCGCGGCTGACCCCTCCATTTTCTTGCCGAAAATATCCCGGGGGAGGCCCCTCCGGGGCCGGGGGCAGCGCCCCCTGACCACATAGGAAAAACGCGCCACGGTCCCCGCAGCGCGCCCAAAATTCTTCGAAGAATTTTGCCAGGAATTTTCGAAATAAACTTCCAAGATTCTTGGACGCGACACCGGCAGGTCCCGCGCCCTTTCAACCTCTGAACCGGGCCCCGATCAGGCCGCCGGCATCCGCTCCTCGATGATGCCCGCCCACCAGGAACAGCCTGCCGGGATCGCTTCATCGTTGAAGTTGTAGTTCGGGTTGTGCACGTCCGCGCTGTCGCCATTGCCCACGAGGATATAGGCGCCCGGGCGCTCCTCCAGCATGTAGGCGAAATCCTCGCCGCCCATGGTGATCGGCGCATTCGCCTCGCAGCTGCCCGCGACCTTCTCGGCCACGGAGGCGGCGAAGGCGGTCTGCTCCTCGCTGTTCACCATCGCCGGATAGCCCGGCAGCCACTTGATCTCGGCCTCGGCGTCGAAGGTGGCGGCCGCCCCGGTGGCGATCGCCTTCAGCCGGGTCTCGGCCAGCTCGCGCGCGGCTTTCGTCATGGTGCGGATCGTCCCGCGCAGGGTGACGAAGGCCGGGATCACGTTGAACGCCTTGGACGAGCTCTCGATCGAGGTGACGGAGACGACGATCTCGTCGACCGGATCGGCATTGCGGCTGGCGATGCTCTGCAGGGCGCTCACCATATGGGCGGAGGCGACCACGGGATCGACGGTCTGGTGCGGCTTGGCACCGTGGCCGCCACGGCCCACGACCTTGATCTCGAACTGGTCGGTAGCGGCGAAGAAGGCACCGGGACGGATCGCGAACTGGCCCAGCGGGATCCCTGGCCAGTTGTGCATGCCATAGACTTCCTGGATGCCGAATTTCTCCATCATCCCGTCTTCGCACATCTCGCGGCCGCCGCCGCCGCCTTCCTCTGCGGGCTGGAAGATGATGATGGCGGTGCCGTCGAAGTTGCGGGTCTCGGCCAGGTACTTGGCCGCGCCGAGCAGCATGGCGGTGTGGCCGTCATGGCCGCAGGCATGCATCGCCCCGGGCGTCTTGGAGGCATAGTCCAGCCCGGTCTGTTCGTGGATCGGCAGCGCGTCCATGTCGGCGCGCAGGCCGATGACCTTGCCCGAGGTGTCGGTCTTGCCGCGGATCACGCCCACGACGCCGGTGCGCCCGATGCCGGTGACCACCTCGTCACAGCCAAAGGCCTTCAGCTTCTCCTCGACCAGCGCCGAGGTGCGGTGGGTCTCGAAGAGGATCTCGGGGTTCTCGTGCAGGTCACGGCGCCATTCGGTGATCTCGGGCAGAAGCTCGGCAAAACGGTTCTTCACTGGCATGGTCTTATCCTTCCGAAAGGCTGTCCAGCAGGCGCTCCATGAAGGCGTGGCCCGCGTTGAACTGGTCGATGGTGATGAATTCGTCGGGCTGGTGGGCCTGCGCGATGTCGCCCGGTCCGCAGACCACGGCCGAGAAGCCGTGGCGCTGGAAGTAGCCCGCCTCGGTCCCGTAGCTGACCACGTGGGTGCCGTTGTCGCCGGTGATCCGGCGCACGAAGGCCTCTGCCTCGCCTGCGTCCTCGGGCACGAGGCCGGGGCCGCCGAACTTCTTGGTCAGGGTGATGCCCGCATCCGGATGGATCGCCTTCATGCCGGCCTCGACCTCGGCCACCTTGGCGCGGAAGGCGGTTTCCCACTGCTCGTGGGTGTCGCCGGGCACGATCCGGAAGGAGAGCACGAAGCGGCAGTCCTTGGCGGTGATGTTATGCGCCGTGCCGCCCTCGATGGTGCCGACATGGACGTTGGTCCAGGCCGGATCGAAGGGCGCGGCCTTGGGGCCCGGGGTGGCGGCGGCAGAGGCCGCGTTCATCTCGTTGGCCCATTCGATGATCTTGGCCGCTTCCATGATCGCGCTGACGCCCTTGTGGGACATGGAGGAATGCACCTCGTAGCCGCGCATGTGGACGTCGAAGGCCAGCCCGCCCTTGTGGCCGGTCACGGCCTGCATCATCGTCGGCTCCCCGATGATCGCGGCGGAGGCCTTTGGGAACTTGCCCTCGGCGTCGCGGATTAGCGGATCGGCCCCGAGCAGGCCCACTTCCTCGTCATAGGTCAGCGCCACCTGCAGCGGACGCGTGATCCCGCGGTGCTGCGCCTCAACCACCGCCCAGATGGCGAGCGCGTCGAAGCTCTTCATGTCGGCGCAGCCCCGGCCGTAGTACTTGCCGTCCCGGGTGTCGACCGTGAAAGGCTCGGACGACCACTCCTGACCGTCCACCGGCACCACGTCGGTATGGCCCGAGAGCACGAGCCCGCCCTCTTCCATCGGTCCCGCGTGGGCCCAGAGCCCGGCCTTGGGCTGATCGGGGTGCAGGTGCCGGTAGGTGGGGACGCCGTTCTGTTTGAGGTAGTCCTCGACCCAGTCGATCAGCGGCAGGTTGCTGTCGCGGCTGACGGTGGGAAAAGACACGAGCTTTTCCATGATCTCGTAGGGCGTGAGACGGTTTCCGGAGGCGGCGGTCATCGGGGCATCGGGGTTGGCTGTGGATTGGGCACTCATGGGGCCTTGGGCTTTCTTTCTGTCGGCGCGCCGGGCGCGCGGCCACCGCGATTCCCGCAGGTGGCGTGATCCGGGGATCGTCTCAGCTTTTGCGCGAGGTGCAAGAGCGGGCGGAGAAAAGCCTTCGGTTCTTGGCACGGGCGTGCGGGATGCCGTGGCGGAATGAGGCAGTGGCTGCGTGCAGATGGCTTCCCCCTCAAGGTCACCGCAGAGGGCAGCGCCGTCCCGCGGGGTGGCGCATAAGCGCCGCCCCAGGGGGGCGGGTCGGCGCTGCCCGGCCTCACGGCCGGGCGGGGGGTGGATGGAAGGTGCAGCGCGGATTCGATCTCTCGACGCCATCACACCGTCCGGACCGTGCACGGCAGGACCACACCACAGGACGCCCAAAAAACAGGCGCCCTGCCCGGCCTCAATACCCGCTGTCGGTCGTCAGGATGAAGTGATCCTCGCCCACCTGCTCGTAGACCGAAGGCTGCGCGACATAGTCCATGTCGTGGATCGGCGAGGGGATCGGCTTGAACTTCAGCTCGCTCTCGGCCTTGCGGTTGTGCGGATCGGCCACCGGAACCGCCTGCATCAGCGCCTTGGTATAGGGGTGGCGCGGGTCCTCGAAGACCGCCTGCCGCGAACCGATCTCGACGATGCGGCCAAGGTACATGACCCCCACCCGGTGCGAGACCCGCTCCACCACCGCCATGTCGTGGCTGATGAAGAGGAAGGACAGCCCCAGATCGGCCTGCAATTCCATCATCAGGTTCAGCACCTGCGCCTGTACCGACACGTCGAGCGCCGAGACGGCCTCGTCCGCGACGATCAGCTTGGGGTTCAGGGCCAGGGCGCGGGCAATCGCCACCCGCTGCCGCTGACCGCCGGACAGTTCGTGCGGATAGCGCCGCAGGAAGCTCTTGGGCAGTTCGACCCGCTCAAAGAGCATCTCCACCCGTTCGCGCAGCTTGGCGCCCGAGGCGGTGCCGTAGTTCCGCATCGGCTCGGCCACCTGATCCATCAGGGTCATCTGGGGATTGAGCGAGGCAAACGGATCCTGGAACACCATCTGCATGTCGAGCCGCGCCTTCCGCAGCGCGCCCTGATCGAGCGCCATGATGTCGGTGCCATCGAGGTTGATCTGCCCCGACTGCGGCTCCACCAGCCGCAGGATCGAGCGCCCGCAGGTGGATTTCCCGCAGCCGGATTCGCCCACGAGGCTCAGCGTCTGGCCGCGCATCAGGTCGAAGGACACGTCTTCGACCGCGTGGACCTGTGCCACGGTGCGGCGGAAGAAGCCGCCCTTCACCGGGAATCGCGTGGTCAGGTTCTTGACCGAAAGCAGCACCTCGTCGGTGCCGGGGATCGGCTTGATCTCGCCCTGGTCGCGGCCCAGCAGGCGCATCGGCTCGGGCGCGGACTTGCCGGTCATCTCGCCCAGCTTGGGCACGGCGGCCAGCAGGGCCTTGGTATAGGGGTGCTGCGGGTTCTCGAAGATCTGGGCGACGGGCCCCTCTTCGACCTTGTTGCCACGGAACATGACCACCACGCGGTCGGCCATCTGGGCGACAACGGCCATGTCGTGGGTGATGAACATCACCGCGGTGCCGGTCTCGCGCTTGAGGCGGTTCATCAGGGCGAGGATCTCGGCCTGGATCGTCACGTCGAGCGCGGTGGTGGGTTCGTCCGCGATCAGCAGGCGCGGCTCGCAGGCAAGCGCCATGGCGATCACCACCCGCTGACGCATCCCGCCGGACAGCTCATGCGGATACTGCTTCAGGCGGCGCTCCGGCTCGGGGATGCGGACCTGCTTGAGCAGCTCCAGCGCGCGGGCCGTGGCGGCCTCCTTGCTCAGCCCCTTGTGCAGGCGCAGGCCCTCGGTCAGCTGGCGGCCCACGGTGAAGACCGGGTTCAGCGCGGTCATCGGCTCCTGGAAGATCATCCCGATCTCGTTGCCGCGGATCGTGCGCATCAGCGACTGGTCCGCCTTGGCGAGGTCCAGCTCCTTGCCGTCCTTGCGGTCAAAGATCAGCCGCCCGCCGGCGATCTCGCCGCCGCCGAATTCCACCAGCCGCATCATCGAGAGCGAGGACACCGACTTGCCGGAGCCGGATTCGCCCACGATGCAGACGGTTTCGCCGGGATTGACGGAGAAGGACACGTCCTCGACGCCCGCAACGGGGCCGTCCTTGGTCTGAAACTCCACGCGGAGGTTCTCGATCCGGGCGATCGGCTGGTCGAGCATCTGGGGGCACCCTTTCTGGTGAGAGATTGTGCAGAGGCTACAGACAGGCAAACGCCCCTGTCAAACCTGTGTGATGGCTCCCTCAGCGTCAGCTTTCAGCGAGGCTTGCAATTTGAGCGCATACAGTTTTGCATATCCGCAACCGTGGGGCGGATCCGAGGGGATTTGCGGGAAACTATCAGATGGGGGGCGCCGTCCACGGACCAACGCCCCTTATTGTACTTGGCGCCGGACCAGAAAGAGCCCGGGCCATCCAACTAGGAGAGTGAGATGCGTACGAAATCCCTACTGCTGGGCGCTGCCGCAGCCCTCGCGATGGCCCCTGCGGCCATGGCAGAGCGTGGCGCAGACGGCCACGTCAACGTGATCTACTGGCAGGCGCCGTCGATCCTGAACCCCTATCTCTCGGGCGGCACCAAGGACATCGAATCGTCCTCCATCGTGGTTGAGCCCCTCGGCCGTTACGACCAGGACGGCAATCTCGTTCCCTATCTCGCCACCGAAATCCCCACGCTGGAAAACGGCGGCGTCTCCGAGGACCTGACCTCGATCACCTGGAAACTGAAAGAGGGCCTGCTGTGGTCCGACGGCACCCCGGTGACCTCGAAGGACGTGGTCTTCACCGCTGAATACTGCATGCATCCCGATGGGGGCTGTGCCCAGCTGGCCAAGTTCAACAACGTCGCCAGCGTCGAGGCCATCGACGACCTGACCGTGAAGGTCACCTTCGAGAACGCCCAACCGAACCCCTATGGCCCCTTCATGGGCGGCCAGTCGCCGATTCTTCAGGCAGCACAGTTCGCCGACTGCCTCGGCGCCGCCGCCCCCCAGTGCACCGAGGCCAACTTCGGCCCGATCGGCACCGGCCCGTTCAAAGTCGATGAATTCCGTCCCAACGACGTGATCTCGCTCTCGGCCAACCCGAACTACCGCGATCCGGCGAAACCCGCCTTCGCCACCATGACCTTCAAGGGCGGCGGCGACGCGGCAGCGGCCGGTCGTGCGGTTCTGGAAACCGGCGAATTCGACTACGCCTGGAACCTCCAGCTGGCCCCCGAGGTCATCGCGGAGATGGAAGCCGGCGGCAAGGGCAAGACCGTGGTCGGCTTCGGCACGCTGGTCGAGCGGATCGAGATGAACCTCACCAACCCCTCGTCCGACCTGCCGCCCGAGACCCGTTCGACCGTCGCGGAACCGCACCCGATCCTGTCGGACTTCAAGGTCCGCAAGGCGCTGTCCATGGCGATCGACCGCGAACTGCTGACCGAGCTGGGCTACGGTCAGGCCGGCCGCGCGACCTGCAACCTCGTGCCCTCGCCCGAGATGTACGCCTCGGAAACCAACACCGAGTGCCTGACCCAGGACATCGAAGGCGCCAAGGCGCTGCTCGACGAGGCTGGCTGGACCGTGGGTGCCGGTGGCATCCGCGAGAAGGACGGCATGAAGCTGAAGCTTCTGTACCAGACCTCCACCAACGCCGTGCGTCAGGACTTCCAGGCCCTGATCAAGCAGTGGTGGGGCGAGATCGGCGTCGAGACCGAGCTGCGCAACGTCTCCGGTTCGGTCTTCTTCGGTGGTGACCCGGGCTCGCCCGACACCTTCCAAAAGTTCTATGCCGACGTGGAAATGTACGCGAACAACTTCGACGGCACCGACCCGCAGTCCTACCTGTCGATGTACGCATGCGGCAACGAGCCCAAGCCCTCGAGCCAGTGGCAGGGTGAGAACATCAACCGCTTCTGCAACGAAGAGTATGATGCCCTCCTGAAGGAACTGGCCCAGACCGGTGAGCTCGAGAAGCGCGGCGAACTGGCCAAGAAGCTGAACGACATCATCACCAAGGAAACCATGACCATCGTCCCGCTGGTGGACCGTGGCCGTGTCTCCGCCCATTCCAACACCCTGGGCGGCGTGGTGCTGAACACCTGGGACAGCGAACTGTGGAACGTCGCTGACTGGTACCGGATCAAGTAATCCACTGATCCCCGGGGGCGCGTTCGCCGCGCCCCCTTTCCGCCGCTGCGGGCCTCTTCCGTGCCCCCGCAGCGACCTTTCCTCCGGATCACGGACCCGCCCAGATGCTGACCTATACGATCCGCCGGCTTGTGCTGGCCGTTCCCACCCTCCTATTCATTTCCGTCGTGATCTTCCTGCTGCTGCAGCTCGCGCCGGGCGATCCGATGGCACAGGTGCCGCTGACCGTCCCGCCCGAGGTGAAGCAGAAGATGCGCGAGGCCCTCGGCCTCGGCGACTCCGTCTACGTCCAGTTCTGGAAGTGGCTGGTCCAGTTCTTCTGGGTCGAGCCGCAGGTGCTGTTCGACAACATCTTCGGTACGCACTTCGCCGACGGCAAGCTGCGGGTGCTCTCATGGCAGACCCGCTCGCCCGTAATGGACATCGTGGTGCAGCGCCTGCCCCAGACGCTTTGGGTCGTGGGCATGTCCTACGTCGTGGGCGTGCTGATCGCCCTGCCGATCGGGATCTACTCGGCCTACCGGCAGTATTCGATCTTCGACCAGCTCGGGACCTTCATCTCGATGGTGGGCTTCTCGGTGCCGACCTTCTTCACCGGCGTGCTGCTGATCGTGATCTTCTCGGTCGGGCTCGGCTGGTTCCCCTCGATCTACGACACGACGCTGCAGGTGAATGACTGGGCCAGCTTCAAGCTCCAGATCCGCCAGATGGTGCTGCCGGTCTTCGTGCTGGCGCTCTACAACGCCGCCCAGATCAGCCGCTTCATGCGCGCCTCGATGCTGGACAACCTGAACCAGGACTACGTCCGCACCGCCCGCGCCAAGGGCCTGGGCGAGCGCGTGGTGGTCCTCGTGCACGTGCTGCGCAACTCGCTGATCCCCGTGGTCACCGTGATCGCGCTTGGCGTGCCGCAGGTCTTCGGCGGGGCGATCATCACCGAACAGGTCTTCAAGGTGAACGGCCTCGGCCAGCTCCTGATCACCGCGATCGAGGCGAACGACCTGCCCATGGTGCAGACGCTCACCTTCATCTTTGCCGTGCTGATCGTGCTCTTCAACCTTGTCGCGGATGTGCTCTATGGCATCCTCGACCCGAGGATCCGCTATGACTGACGACACCCAGAAACAGGGTCCCGACGCGACCGCCGTAACCGAAACGACCCCCGCCCCCTACGCGGCCTCCCTCGCAGCCGCGGGCCCGATCCCCTCGGCCCCGCCGCGCAGCCAGTGGTTCGACGTCTGGCGGCAGTTCACCCACCACAAGGGCGCCATGCTGGGCGGCGTCGTCTTCATCCTGATGGTGCTGACGGTATTCGTCGGCCCGCTGCTCTGGACCGTGGACCCGACGTTCATCGACATCCGGGCCCGGAACTCGAAGGCGATCACCGCCTGCCTGCTCACCGGGCTGGATACGATGTTCTCCTGCTTCGGGGATCCCAAGGCCGCTGGGCTCAAGGCCAGCTGGGCGCATCCGCTGGGCGCGGACCAGCTGGGCCGCGACACGCTGGCGCGGATGATGGCGGGCGGGCAGACCTCGCTCTCCGTGGGCATCGCCGCCATGATGCTGTCGCTGATCCTCGGCTCGCTCTTCGGCGTGCTGGCGGGCTACTTCCGCAAGCTGGACGGTCCGCTGATGCGGATGACCGACCTCTTCCTCGCCCTGCCCCTGCTGCCGCTGCTCCTCGTGATGGTGCTGCTCTTCCGCGAACCGCTCTCGGCCGCCTTCGGCCCCGAGACGGGGATCTTCATCCTGATCGTGGTCGCCATCGGCATCACCTCGTGGATGCCCGCGGCGCGGATCGTGCGCGGCGACGTGCTGGCCCTGAAGGAGCGCGAGTTTGTCCTCGCCGCCCGCTCCATCGGGACCACCAACACCAAGATGATCAGCCGGCACATCCTGCCCAACGTCGTCTCGCCGATCATGGTCTCGGCCACGCTGGGGATCGCCAATGCGATCATCACCGAAAGCGCGCTGTCCTTCCTCGGGCTCGGCTTCCCGCCGGACTTCCCGACGTGGGGCCGCCTGCTCTTCGACAGCATCGACTACATGCAGCAGAACCCCGAACGGGTGATTCTGCCCGGCGTCGCCATTTCGCTGACGGTTCTGTCGGTGAACTACCTCGGCGACGGGCTGCGCGACGCGCTGGACCCGCGCCTGCGCGGACGCTGAAGAAAAGACCCTTCGTCCGGGCCCGCCGCCGTGGGCCCGGACATCCGTTCCGCCGGATGCGCGGAACCTGAACGCTCTCCCCCCTCCAGCAGCGCAATCGGAACAGAGGTCTGCCTCCGCGCCGGATTCACGCATTCACATAGCTTGATCTGAGCGTTTCTTCCCCGCTATCTGGAACAAATTCCCTACCCTCGGGAGAGCCCCATGTTTGAATCCCTCGGTTTCGAGACCCTGACCCCGCAGCAGGCCGCCGTCTGGTTCGGCCTTGGCCTTGGCCTGCTGTTCGGCGTGCTGGCCCAGCTGTCCGCCTTCTGCTTCCGCCGCGCCCTCGTGGGCGAGGATCGCCGTCAAGCCGCAGGCGTCTGGTTCGCGGCCCTTGCCGTGGCCGTCGCGGGCACGCAGGCCGCACAGGCGGCAGGCTGGATCAGCTTTGCCGATCACCGCTACCTCGCGGGCGACCTGCCCGTGGCCGCCATCCTGCTCGGTGGGCTGATGTTCGGCGCGGGCATGGTGCTGACCCGGGGCTGCGTGTCGCGGCTGATGGTGCTGACCGGCACCGGCAACCTGCGCGCGCTGCTCGTCCTCGCCGTCTTCGCCGTGGTGGCCCATGCCGCGCTCAAGGGCGTGCTGGCCCCGCTGCGGGTGGCCATCGGCGGCCTCACCGTCTCGCTGGGCGAGGCGGCGGCGCTGTCGAACTGGGTCGGCGGCCCCTGGGTCTGGACCGCTGTCATCGTGGCCTTTGCCGCGCTGATCGTCGCCCGCTCGGGCGCCAAGCCCGGCATGCTGGCGCTTGGCGTGCTGATCGGCCTTCTGGTCCCGCTCGGCTGGGTCGGCACCGGCTTCGTGCTCTTCGACGAGTTCGACCCGATTGCGATGGAAAGCCTCTCCTTCATCTCGCCCTCCTCCGAGGCGCTCTTCTGGACCATCGCCTCCAGCGCCGTGCCCGCGGGCTTCGGCACCGGGCTTATCGGCGGGGTGCTCTCGGGCGCGCTGATCGCTGCCCTCGCCTCGGGCCGGTTCCAGTGGCAGAGCTTCGAGAGCCCGCGCCAGACCGGCCGCTACCTCGCCGGTGCCGCGCTGATGGGCGCAGGCGGCGTGCTGGCGGGCGGCTGCACCATCGGGGCGGGCCTCGCGGGCGTGCCGACGCTGGGCCTCTCGGCGATCCTCGCCCTTGGTGCCATCGCGGCAGGCGGGCTGAGCATGAACGCGCTTCTCGCACGCAGCCCCTCGGGCGTGCGGCTGGCCCCGGCGGAATAACCCGCTCACAGCGGACAACATCGAACGGCGTCCACGCGGGCGCCGTTTTCTTTTGGTGTGATTTCAACGTCTTGGCCCTTTCTTCGCAAAATAGTTCCGCCCCTGCGTAGGACTGGCCGCCCTGCCCCGTATGCCCTTGTGAAAACGGCAACGACGGAGCAACAGATGAAACACTCCCTCCTCCTAACCGGGCCCCTGCTGGTCCTTCTGGCGGCCCCCGCGCTCGCCCAAGCCGGCGCCCGGCAGGCCGCGGCCTTCGGCAAGGCCGATGCCAATGGCGACGGGGTGATTTCCCGGACCGAGCTGATGGCCCGTAAGGGCGCGCTCTTCGACCGCGCCGACCGCAACGGTGACGGCCAGATCGACCGGGCCGAGGCCGACCGCCTGCGCAAGATGGCCCAGCGGGCCGCCATGGCCGCCGAGGCCAACGCCGGCCTCTCGATCGCCGCCATGGACACCAATGCGGACGGGCTCCTCAGCCGCAGCGAATTCACCTCGTACCTGCCCATGTTCGAGGTCGCCGATGCCAATGGCGACAGTGTCCTCGACGAGGGCGAAGTGTCCCGCATGCGGGCCGCGCTTCAGAACTGATCCGGGCCTTTTCCGGGCCCGATACCTTCCCGACCGAACCACCCCAACACCTACACCCCAACCTCCAACCCCCTGAAGGACCCACATCATGACCCTGATCCGCAGCTTTGCTCCCGCCCTCCTGACCGCCCTGACCCTGGCCGCAGTCGCGGCCCCGGCACAGGCCCAGAGCTGGAAGCTCACCACCGGCAACGGCACCTCCGTCGACAGCAACCGCGACTGCATCCGCGGCTCGGGCAGCGCGAACTGCCAGAAGGACACCACGGTGACCTCGCCCAACGGCACCTCGGCCACCGCGACGCGCAACCGCGTGACCACCGCAGACGGCACCACGACGACGCGCAACGGCTTTGCCGGGCAGACCGTCAACAAGACCCGCAACGTGACCCGCTAAGGGTGCATGGCGAAGAGGCAACCGGTGCGGGCGATGGGGCACGCACCGGCGGCCGGGGCCGCGTCTGCGGGACAGAGTTCCCACGGGCGCGGTACCCTCGACCGGGACGACGGAACAATGAAAGAGGCCATCGGTGGATCAACCACTGCGCGCGACGGACGAGGCCCGGCTGCTTGCCCGGGTCGCGGACGGGGACGAAGGGGCGCTCAACGCCCTCATCCTGCGGCACGGCCGGGGCATCCGGTTGCTGGCCGCGCGCTACCTCGACGATATACAGCTGGCAGAGGACATCGCGCAGGAAACCTTCCTGCGGGTCTGGCGCCATGCCGGTCGCTACGATCCGAACCGGGGCGCTGCCAGCACCTGGATTTACCGGATCGCGACCAACCTTTGCACCGACCGGTATCGCCGGCGGCGCTTTGCCCGGGCCCTTGGCCTGGAACCGGGATCGGAGGAGAGCCCGGAAGACATGACCGCGGGGCCCTGGGTCGACGCGGAACAAGCACTCGCGGGGCGGCAGCAGCTGGCCCGCGTACGGGAGGCCATGGCCGACCTGCCCGAGAGACAGCGCATGGCGCTGCTGCTTTCGGCGGTGGCCGGCATGGACAACCCGGCAATCGCCGCCGCGATGGGGACTAGTCGCGGCTCGGTGGAACAACTGCTCGTCCGGGCGCGCAGAACCCTGCGGGACCGGACCCACTCGGGGGAGATACGAGAATGACAGACACCACTCACGCACCAACCACACCCCTCACCGCCCGGGACCGCGCGCAGCTTGCCGCGGAATTCGGACCCGATCCCGCCCTCTGGCCCGCCCCCTGGGCGCAGCTTGCGGCGGGCACCGACGACCCGGTGCTCCTTGCGGCCCTCGGCGCTGCAAGGCCCCTCCCACCCCTGACGGAGGAGCACCGGCTGGCGCAGGCGACACTCGCCCGCGTCCGGCAGGACCGTCGCCGCCGCCAAGGCCTCCGCCTCCCGGACTGGAGGCTTCCTGTCCCCACCCCCGCGGCGGCGGCGGCGGTCCTTGCCCTTGCGCTCGTGGCCACGCCCATGATGATCGCGAAATATCCCACCCCGGCACGGGGCCGCGACATGGCCATGGCGGGCCTTGCCACCGGCGATCCGCTGGGCTTCGACCCGGTGCTGAATTTCGTCCTGCGGTTCGGGGCCAAGACGCCCGGCCCCGCGCGGAGGGCCCTGCCATGAGCCTGCATCACCGGGGCTGGCGCCTGACCTTCTGGGGCGTGCTGGTGCTCTCGCTCTTCCTCAACGCGGTGACGCTCGGCGTGCTCTGGCGGTTCAACACGATCCGCACCACGCTGAACGGCGATGGCGGCGGGCTGTCGATGATGTCCCAGGACCTGCGCAGCGGGATCATCTTCGCCATGCGGGCCCGGCGCGGAGAGTTCACCGAGGCCTTCGAGCGGATCGGCGCCGCCCGGCGCGCCATGTTCGAGGCGGCCAATGCCCGGCCCTACGACCGGGAGGCGGTGCTGGCCGCCATGGAAGAGGTGCGGCTGGCCACGACCGAGATGCAGGAGATGGGCCAGCAGCTTCTGCTCGACAATTTCGACGCCGCCGCGGGCGTGGCCCCGCCACCTGCCAGCGGAAGCTGACGCGCGGCGGCCGTCTGGCGGCCCCGCGCTCCCCCGAACAGTACCCAAGCAAACGCCGCAGCGCATCGCGGGGGCCCCGTGCCCCGGCCTGCCGGACCCGCCGTTCACCGTATCACCGGATCACAGGTTCACCCGATCACCGGGGCCATGTCCCACCCGCCCCGGTGTGCCCTCAGGCCGTCTCCCCGCGGCCCGGGCCGTCAGCCGCCATGCGCGTCACCCCCGCCATGGCGGCTGCGAATGCCCCGCACGACCAGCCACACCGCCAGCACCACCGGTGGCACGGCAAGCGCGGTCAGCATGCCCTTGGAGAGGCCGATCACCTCCGCCAGCGGATAGGCGAGGTAGCCCACCAGCGAGACGGCGTAGTAGCTGATTGCGACAACGGACAGCCCCTCGACCGTGCGCTGCAACTGCAGCTGCAGGTCGGCGCGCCGGTCCATCGAGGCCAGCAGCGCCTGGTTCTGGGCCTGCCGCTCCACGTCCACCCGGGTGCGCAGCAGCTCTCCCGCGCGCATCGCCCGGTCCGCCATGCCTGCCAGCCGCCGCTCCGAGGCCGCCACCGTGCGCATCGCCGGATCGAACCTGCGGCGCATGAACTCGCCCAGCGTCTGCCGGCCCTCGTAGCGTTCCTCGCGCAGCATGGCGATCCGCTCGGTCACGATGGCCTCGTAGGCGCGGGTCGCGGCAAAGCGGAAGGCGGCGCGGGCGGCCATGTCCTCCAGCTCGGCCGAGATCTCCAGCAGCCCCCCCAGCGTGGCCTCGGCACCGCGCTCGGTGCTGCGCATGTCGGCCATCAGCTCGGTCAGCTTGCGGTCCAGCTCGTCAAGTCGCGGCCCCATCTCGCGGGCGCAGGCCAGCCCCAGCATCGACATGCTCTTGTAGGTCTCCAGCTCGCAGAGCCGCTGCAGGATGCGGCCCACCCGCTGCGGCCCGGTCTCCGGCGAGACCTGGATCAGGAACCGCATGTGCCCGGCCGGGTCGATACGGAAATCGCCCGCCACCACGGCCGCGCCTTCCATGACACGGGCCGAGGCGAGGCTCTCGGGCACGAAATGCGCCGCCAGCGCCGCGCCCAGAACGGCGTCCTCCGCCAGAGGCTCGATCCGGATCACGGCCGAGGTCGCCCGCACCCCCGGTGCCGCCTCCAGCCAGTCGGCCGGGAAGACCTCGAACTCCGCCGGATCGAAGGCGCGCGCGGTCAGGCCGGGCGCGAAGGCAGTGAAGGTAACGAACTCGGTATGGCTCTCCCACTTCAGCACGTGGCGTCCGACCTGCCCCGACCAATGGGTCGCATCGGGTGCGGGATGATCCGCGCCGTGGCGGTCCAGCAGCGCCAGCAGATGGGCCCGCTCTGCCGCGCGATCGCGCGACTGGCCGGGCTTGGGCGCAATGGCCAGGTAGACGGCCGAGGACGGCACGTCGAGGGCCGGAAACGGCCGGGCGTGCAATTCGTTGGCCAGCGGATAGCGCAGCGGGTGATCCTGCATCGGGAACTCCTCTTTAAGGTCAGGCCAGCTAGCCCGGGGACACCCTAGCACAGAAGGCGGTGAAATGTCGCAATATCAGCCATTTAACGGAATACCATCGCATACGCGGCTGCTGCGTTCGAGAAACGCCAGCGGCGGAAAGCGCCGCCCGGCCCCGCTCTCCTCCTCGCACCGCCCGGCCCGGCACCGGACCGCGCCCCTCTGCCCGGATTTTTCGAAAAATCCGGTCCGGAAAATGCGCATTTTCCGGACACCGCCCGAGAGGACATCCCAAACCTCTCCCCGCGCACCGAAAATTCTTCGAAGAATTTTCCCAAGAATTTTCGAAAATTCTTGGCCCCGCCCGTCGCATGCGAAACGCAAAGGGCCCCGCCGTTGCCGGCGGGGCCCCTCGATACACTGTCGCACGGATCAGCTGATCTTGTTCAGCAGATCGCCCACGGACTGTTTCGCGTCACCGTAGTACATCCGCGTGTTGTCCTTGTAGAACAGCGGGTTCTCGATGCCGGAATAGCCCGTGCCCTGCCCCCGCTTGGAGACGAAGACCTGCTTCGCCTTCCAGACCTCCAGCACCGGCATGCCGGCAATGGGGGAGTTCGGGTCATCCTGAGCGGCCGGGTTCACGATGTCGTTCGAGCCGATGACGATGACGACGTCCGTATCCGGGAAGTCCTCGTTGATCTCGTCCATCTCGAGCACGATGTCGTAAGGCACCTTGGCCTCGGCCAGCAGCACGTTCATGTGCCCCGGCAGACGGCCCGCCACGGGGTGGATCGCGAAACGCACTTCCTTGCCCTTGGCGCGCAGGCGGCGGGTCAGCTCGGCCACGTTCTGCTGGGCCTGTGCCACCGCCATGCCATAGCCCGGAACGATGATCACGCTGTCGGCCTCTTCCAGCGCCGAGGCCACGCCATCGACGTCGATGGCGACCTGTTCGCCTTCCACTTCCATCGCCGGGCCCGCGGTGCCGCCGAAGCCGCCGAGGATCACCGAAACGAAGGACCGGTTCATCGCCTTGCACATGATGTACGACAGGATGGCACCGGAGGAGCCCACCAGCGCACCCACCACGATCAGCAGGTCATTGGAGAGCGAGAAGCCGATCGCCGCTGCCGCCCAGCCCGAGTAGCTGTTCAGCATCGAGACCACCACCGGCATGTCCGCGCCGCCGATGCCCATGATCAGGTGATACCCGATGAAGAGCGCGCAGAGCGTCATGATGATCAGCGGGAAGAACCCGCCGGTCGAGCAGTACCAGAACAGGCAGATCACCGAGAGACCGGCCGCACTTGCGTTCAGCAGGTGCCCGCCGGGCAGTTTCTCGGCCTTGGAGGTCACCTTGCCGGCCAGCTTGCCATAGGCGATCACCGAGCCGGTGAAGGTCACCGCGCCGATGAAGATGCCGAGGTACAGCTCGACCTGCAGGATGCCCAGTTCGACCGGGCTCTTGTGGGCCACCAGCTCCGCGAAGGTGCCGACCGCTTCCTTGCCCTTGGCCAGCGCGCGCATGGTGAAATGCGCGTTGAAGCCCACGAAGACCGCGGCGAGACCCACCAGCGAGTGCATGGCGGCGACCAGCTGCGGCATCTCGGTCATCTCGACCTTCTTGGCCACGTACCAGCCGATGATGCCACCGCCCGCGATCAGGATGACCGAGAGCAGCCACAGGCCCGAGCCGGGCCCGATGAGCGTGGCGAAGACCGCCAGTGCCATGCCGACGATGCCGTACCAGACGGCCCGTTTGGCGCTTTCCTGCCCCGACAGACCGCCGAGGGAGAGGATGAAGAGAACAGCCGCGACCACATAGGCCGCCGTCGTGAATCCGAAATCCATGATCCCCTACCCCTTACGATTTCTGGAACATGGCGAGCATGCGCCGGGTGACGAGGAAACCGCCGAAGATGTTGATCCCGGCCATGAAGACCGAGAGCGCCGCCAGCAGGATCACGATGAACGACCCCGAGCCGATCTGCATCAGCGCGCCGAGGATGATGATCGAGGAGATCGCGTTGGTGACCGCCATCAGCGGCGTGTGCAGCGAATGCGAGACGTTCCAGATCACCTGGAAGCCCACGAAGACCGACAGCACGAAGACGATGAAGTGCTGCATGAAGCTGGCAGGCGCGATCAGGCCCACCCCCAGCAGCAGCACGGCACCGACGGCCAGCAGGGTGACCTGCTGCTTGGTCTGCGCCTTGAAGGCCGCCGTTTCTGCCGCGCGCTTCTCTTCCGGCGTCAGTTCCTTGACCTTCTCCTTCGGCTTCTGCGCCGCGATCGCGGCCACCTTGGGGGGCGGCGGCGGGAAGGTCACCGCGCCCTCGTGGGTCACGGTGGCGCCACGGATCACGTCGTCTTCCATGTTGTGATTGACCACACCGTCCTTCTCGGGCGTGAGGTCGGTCATCATGTGACGGATGTTGGTGGCGTAAAGCGTCGAGGACTGGGTCGCCATACGGCTGGGGAAGTCCGTGTAACCGACGATGGTCACACCGTTTTCCGTGATCAGCTTCTCGTCGGGCTGGGTCAGCTCGCAGTTGCCGCCGCGCTCGGCCGCAAGGTCGACGATGACCGAGCCGGGCTTCATCATGTCGACCATGTCCTTGGTCCAGAGCACCGGCGCGGGCCGGTTCGGGATCAGGGCGGTGGTGATGACGATGTCGATGTCGGGCGCCAGTTCGCGGAACTTCTTCAGCTGCGCTTCGCGGAACTCGGGCGAGGACGGGGCAGCATAGCCGCCGGTGGCCGCGCCATCGGTCTGCGCTTCCTCGAAGTCGAGGTAGACGAATTCCGCGCCCATGGATTCGATCTGCTCGGCCACTTCGGGCCGCACGTCGAAGGCCAGCGTGATCGCGCCGAGCGAGGTCGAGGTGCCGATGGCGGCCAGACCTGCCACACCGGCGCCGACGATCAGCACCTTCGCCGGGGGCACCTTGCCCGCCGCCGTCACCTGACCGGTGAAGAAGCGGCCGAAGTTGTTGCCAGCCTCGATCACAGCGCGGTAGCCCGCGATGTTCGCCATGGAGGAGAGGGCATCCATCTTCTGGGCGCGCGAAATCCGCGGCACCATGTCCATGGCAATGACCGTGGCCCCGGTCTCCTTGCAGCTTTCCAGCAGCGCCTCGTTGCTCCCCGGGTAGAAGAAGCTGATCAGCGTCTTCTCGGGGGTCAGCAGGGCGACCTCCTCCTCACTGGGCGGACGCACCTTGGCGATCACGTCCGCTGCCGCGTACAGCGCCTGCGCGTCGGGCACGAGGGTCACCCCGGCCGCTTCATAGGCGGAGTCTAGGAAGCCGGCTTTCTCGCCAGCCCCACTCTCAAGGACGCATTCGTGGCCCAGCTTCTGAAGCTGGAGGGCGGAGTCCGGGGTCATGGCGACCCGGTTCTCACCCGCGAACACTTCCTTTGGCGTTCCGATTTTCACGGCAGAAATCTCCCTTCTGAACACCTTCTGTCGTCGCCCGGACTTTTTCCGGACGCTCATTTGAACGACTGCGCAATAAAATTGCGCGCATCAGGAAACGGGGATGCCTGTTCTCATCCTCGCTGTCAAACCCAACGACGAGTCTTTTGGCAGTAGCGTGCATAATCAACACGGAATTGCCTGCGGAGGCGATTTTCTTCGGGGATGATATAGCGACGCTCCAATATCCACATCAGGACGGGGATCAGGGGCAGTGAAAGCACTGCTTCCCATCGCAGGATCAGACCGGCCAGAATCATGACATCGCCGAGGTAGATGGGATTGCGCGTGCGGGAGAAGATGCCACTGGTGACCAGCTGGGAGGCGGTGCCATGGGGCATCGGCGTGGTCCGCTGGCGCCGCATCTCGTAGAGCGCGAGCGCCATCAGCAGCACCCCGCCGCCCACCAGCAGCCCGCCGAGGAAATCGGCAAAGAGACCGCCAAGGCGCAACCCGGCGGAGAAATGGCGGGCCTGAAGCCAGGCGATCACCGCGAAGGCCAGCACCCAGAGTTGGGGCAGATCGAATGTCTTGCGCATGGCAGCCTCCCTTGTCCACCGCCAAGGGCTAGCGCATCGGCCCCCTGTCCCGCCAGAGGGCAGAGCACACCCGCGTCAATCCGCCATGTCCGGGCCACCAAGGTAAGCGCGCTGCCATGGCGCGACGGAGGACATATGTTCGGTCCGGGGCCATCGGCCTGCCCCGGTTCCCCCCTCAGACGCCTAGCGCCCGCAGGCTCACTCCGCGAGGGCCGGTGCGGGGGCCAGTTTCTCCATCGCCTGCCGGATCAGGCGGCCAAGGCGCGCGATGCCCTCGTCCATCTTCTCCTTCTCGTGCAGGGTGAAGCACAGGCGCAGCGTGTTGGCGTGGCCGCCATCGGCATAGAAGGCGCCGCCCGGCACGAAGGCCACGCGCTCGCTCTCCAGCGAGGTCGCCAGCAGGGCCGCGGCATCCAGCCCCTTGGGCAGCTCCATCCAGACGAACATGCCGCCCTCAGGCCGGGTGTAGGTCACGCCCTCGGGCATCTCGCGGTCCAGCGCCTCCAGCATCAGGCGGCGGCGGCGGCCATAGACCTCGCGCAGCCCGGCCACATGGGCGTCGAAATCCTGCTCCGCCACGCGCAGCGTCGCGATCTGGTTCAGGGTGGCGCTGTGCAGGTCGGCGGCCTGCTTCAGCAGCACCATCCGGTCGATCACGTCGCGCGCGGCCACGACCCAGGCCACCCGCAGCCCCGGCGCCAGCACCTTGGAGAAGGAGCCGGAATAGATCGTGCGGCAGGCGTTCACGTCGCCCTTCCGGGCGATCTCCATGGCCATCAGCGTCGGGATCACCTCGCCCTCGTAGCGCAGCGCCTGATAGGCACCGTCCTCGATGATCGCGCAGTCCAGCTCCTCGGCGAGCGCCAGCAGGTGCTCGCGCCCCTTCAGGTCCAGGGTCTCGCCGGTGGGGTTGGCGAAATCGGGCGAGAGATAGGCGAATTTCACCGTGCCGCCTGCCGCCTCCGCCGCCGCGCGGTATTCCTCCGCCCCGCGGTTGCCGTTCAGGGACAGCTGGTCATAGGTCGGTTCGTAGGCGTTGAAGGCCCCGAGCGCGCCGAGATAGGTGGGCCAGGTCACCAGCGCGGTGTCGCCCGGGTTGATCAGCAGCTTGCCGAGGTAGTCGAGCGCCTGCTGCGAGCCCGAGGTGATCATCACGTTCTCTTCGGTGCAGGTGATGCCGATCCGGCCCATCTCCTTGGCGATCCAGCGCCGCAGCGGGCGATAGCCCTCGGAGACCGAGTATTGCAGCGCGACCGAGGCCTCGGGCCCGCCGAGGATATCCGACATTGCCTTGCCGAACTTCTCGGCTGGGAAAAGCGTGGGATCGGGGATGCCGCCGGCAAAGGAAATGATGTCGGGCTGGTCCAGCAGCTTCAGCAGTTCCCGGATCTCGGAAGCCTTCATGCGGCCCGTACGGCCGGCCAGAACGTGGGTCCAGTCCATCCTCTATTCCTTCTCGTGCAGCGATGTCCTTGCAGGTCGACGCGCCCTGTTGCGCGCAGACCCCGACTTCATTTCCGAATATTACCGGAAGAAGCCATCCCTCGCACATAAATGTCGCCAAAAGAAAGGTCAAGAGCACAGACCTTTCTCAATTCTGCATGCCCGCAATGCGACAGGCGCCCACCGGGGTGGACGCCTGTTCGAAATCCTTGGCGATGTGCGGATCAGGCGGAGCGCAGGACGCCCCGGCCCGACTTCTGCGCCGACCATTCGGTGACGGCGCGCCCGAAGGCCTCGAAGAGCGGGCGCGAGACGGGATCGTTAGCGGCGTCGTATTCCGGATGCCACTGCACCGCGAGGGTGAAGCCGGTGGCGCCGTCCACATAGGCCGCCTCGGGCGTGCCGTCAGGCGCCGTGCCTTCGACCTTGAAGCGGCGGCCGGGCTTGGTGACGCCCTGCCCGTGCAGCGTGTTGGTCATCACCTCCGGTGCGCCCATCAGGCGGTGGAAGACGCCGCCCTCCTTGAAGGTCACCTTGTGGCGCAGGGCGAATTTCTCCTCGATGGTGCCATCCGGGGGCATCCGGTGGTTCATACGGCCGGGCAGGTCGCGGATCTCGGGGTGCAGGGTCGAGCCCATGGCCACCGCCACCTCCTGAAACCCGCGGCAGATGCCGAGGAAAGGCTGACCGCGTTCCACGCAGGCCCGCACCAGCGGCAGGGTGATCGCATCGCGCGCCCGGTCGAAGGTGCCGTGGGCCTCGGTCTCGTCCTCGCCGTATTCCGAGGGGTGAACGTTGGGCCGCCCGCCGGTCAGGACGAAGCCGTCGAAGGTGTTGAGCAGTTCCTCGACCGAGACATACCGCGGATCGGCGGGGATCAGCAGCGGCATGCAGCGCGAGACGTTGGCGACCGCCTCGGTGTTCATGATGCCGCCGGAATGGGTCCGGTAGGAATTGTCGATGACGTTCTTGTTGGTGATGATGCCGACGATGGGTCGCGTCATGAGGGTCTCCGCGTTCTGCGGGCCAGACTACGCCCGCTGCGCCGCGGAATAAACCGCCCAGCCTGTGCAATGATGCAGGATCGGACATGTTGCCCGCGCATTGGGCACTCCCCGAAATCCGCAGCCTCTGCCCAATCCTTACGCAGCCCCCGGAAGGTCGGGCGGCGCCCCCGCTTCATCTTTCCCCAAATACTCACCGCGCGGTCCACACCCCGCGCGTGGCCCGACACGGCACGCTTCGGCATTCCCCTTCGCCAAAGCCCCCATGGAAAAGGGCGGACCCTCTGGCCCGCCCTTCCCTGTGTCACCCGGTGCTCAGCCCTTGCGCTGCAGCCGCCGCCGGTGCAGCACCGGCTCGGTATAGCCCGAGGGCTGGATGCGCCCGCGGAAGACCAGATCGCAGGCCGCCTGGAAGGCGACGCCGTCGTAGTCCGGCGCCATGGGCGCATAGAGCGGATCGCCCGCGTTCTGCCGGTCCACCACGGCGGCCATCTTGCGCATCGCGGCCATGACCTGCTCCTCGCTCACCACGCCGTGGTGAAGCCAGTTGGCCAGCGCCTGCGACGAGATCCGGCAGGTCGCCCGGTCTTCCATCAGGCCGATGTCGTGAATGTCGGGCACCTTGGAACAGCCGACACCCTGGTCGATCCAGCGCACCACATAGCCGAGGATACCCTGCGCGTTGTTCTCGATCTCGCGGGTCAGTTCCTCTTCGCTGAGGTTGCGGCCGCGCATGACAGGCACGGTCAGCAGCGCCTCCAGCGTGCCGCGCGGGCCGCCACGGGCGATCTCCTCCTGCCGGGCCAGCACGTCGATGACATGATAATGCGTCGCGTGCAGCGTGGCGGCGGTGGGCGACGGCACCCAGGCGCAGTTGGCCCCCGCCTTGGGGTGGCCCACCTTGGCCTCCAGCATCTGCGCCATCAGGTCCGGCATGGCCCACATGCCCTTGCCGATCTGCGCCCGGCCCCGCAGACCGCAGGCCAGGCCGATGTCGACGTTGCGATCCTCGTAGGAGGTGATCCATGCGGTGGACTTCATCTCGCCCTTGGGCAGGAAGGGCCCGGCCTCCATGCCGGTGTGGATCTCGTCCCCCGTCCGGTCGAGGAAGCCAGTGTTGATGAAGGCGACCCGGTCCTTGGCGGCGCGGATGCATTCCTTGAGGTTGACCGAGGTGCGGCGCTCCTCGTCCATGATGCCCAGCTTCACGGTGTTCGCGGGCAGGCCCAGCAGGCCCTCCACCTTGGTGAAGACCGCATCGGCAAAGGCCACTTCCTCGGGCCCGTGCATCTTGGGCTTCACCACGTAGACCGAGCCCTCGACCGAGTTCCGCGCCCCGCCCGACTTGGCAAGATCGTGGATCGCGATCGTCGTGGTGACCATGGCATCCATCAGGCCTTCGAAGACCTCCGCGCCGTCGGCGTCCAGCACCGCGGGGTTGGTCATCAGGTGGCCGACGTTGCGCACCAGCATGAGGGCCCGGCCCTTCACGCGCAGTTCCTCGCCGTCGGGACGGGTGAAGAGCATGTCGGGCGCCAGCTTGCGGGTGAAGGTACTGCCCGCCTTTTCCACGCTCTCGGTCAGGTCGCCCTTCATCAGGCCCAGCCAGTTGCCATAGGCCTGCACCTTGTCCGCCGCATCCACGCAGGCCACGCTGTCCTCGCAATCCATGATGGCCGAGACGGCGCTTTCCAGACGCACGTCCGAGATGCCGGCCGGGTCCTGACGGCCCACGTCGGTGGAGCTGTCGACCCGCACCTCGACCAGCAGGCCATTGGCGCGCAGCAGCACCTGCAAGGGCACACGTCCGCCTTCAAGGTAGCCCACGAAGGCCGCCGGATCGGCCAGCCCGGTCTCGTCGCCATTGCGCACCAGCACCAGCTGCCCGTCGCGCACCGCGAGCCCCGTCACATCCGCCCAGCTGCCCTGCGCCAGCGGCACCGCGCGATCCAGATGCGCCTTGGCCCATGCGATGACACGGGCGCCGCGCTCGGGGTCATAGCCGCCGCCACGGGGCAGATCGCCAAGCGCGTCGGTCCCGTAAAGCGCATCATAGAGAGAGCCCCACCGCGCATTGGCCGCGTTCAGCGCGTAGCGCGCATTGGTGATCGGCACAACGAGCTGCGGGCCGGGGATATGGGCGATCTCGGGATCGGTGTTGGTGGTGCCGATGGTGAAATCGGGCCCCTCCTCCACGAGGTAGCCGATCTCGCGCAGGAAGGCCTCGTCCGCCGCCGGGTCCATCGCCTGACCGGCGCGGGCCATATAATAGGCGTCGATCTTCTGCTGCAGCGCCTCGCGCTTTTGCAGCAGTGCCCGGTTCTGGCCGGTGAACTCTGCAAGCAGGCCTGCAAAGCCCTCCCAGAAGGCCGCGGCCTCCACCCCGGTTCCGGGCAGCGCCCGCTCACCGATGAAGTCGTAAAGCTCGCGCGCGACCTGAAGGCCTGCCACCGACACCCGTTCCGCCATGATCCCTCCTCACAGGTCAAATCCGCCGCATGGTAGACCGCCGTGCCGCTCCGCCGCAATTGCCGATCCGCATGGCCTTGGGGCAGCCGGTGCCGCGCTGCCCGGAATTTTCGAAAATTCCGGTCCGTTTTCTTCGAAGAAAACGGGTATCGCCGCCGCCCGTGCGTCCCTCGCCGTCAGAGCGCGACGCCCCGGCCCGCGGCGAAGATTTTTAAGGGAAAAATCTTCCCAAAAGTCTTTGCAAGACTTTTGCCCGCCCGGGGTCCGGCCTTGCAATTCCCCGCCCCGTGGCACAGCTATCTGGGAAAGACGCATTCCCGCGTGACTTCCCCCGAGACGGAGCAGACAGATGAAAGACATGGCAGGCCCCACCATCTACCTCTCGGATTACGCCCCGCCCGCCTACCTCGTGGACGAGGTGCATCTGACCTTCCGCCTCGCCCCCGAAGCGACCCGCGTCCTCTCGCGCGTCCGCTTCCGCCCGAACCCCGAGGCCACGGACAAGACCTTCTTCCTGCACGGCGAACAGCTGACCCTGATCTCGGCGGCCATCGACGGCCAGCCGGTCACGCCGGAGGTCAGCGACACGGGCCTCACCTGCGCCGTCCCCGACGCCCCCTTCACATGGGAGGCCGAGGTCGAGATCGCGCCCGCGCGCAACTTCGCGCTCGAAGGGCTCTACATGTCGAACGGCATGTACTGCACCCAGTGCGAGGCCGAGGGCTTCCGCAAGATCACCTATTATCCCGACCGTCCCGACGTGATGGCCACCTTCACCGTGCGGATCGAGGGCGAGGAGCCGGTGAAACTCTCCAACGGCAATCCCGGCGCCAGCGATGAAGGCTTTGCCGAATGGCACGATCCCTGGCCCAAGCCCGCCTATCTCTTCGCCCTCGTGGCCGGCGACCTGGTGAACCACCCCGACCGCTTCACCACCGCCTCCGGCAAGGATGTGGAGTTGAACATCTGGGTCCGCCCCGGGGACGAGAGCAAATGCGCCTTCGGCATGGAGGCGCTGAAGAAGTCGATGACCTGGGACGAAGAGGTCTATGGCCGGGAATACGACCTCGACATCTTCAACATCGTCGCCGTGGACGATTTCAACATGGGCGCGATGGAGAACAAGGGGCTGAACATCTTCAACTCCTCCTGTGTCCTCGCCTCGCCGGAAACCTCGACCGATGGCAACTTCGAACGGATCGAGGCGATCATCGCGCATGAGTATTTCCACAACTGGACCGGCAACCGGATCACCTGCCGCGACTGGTTCCAGCTCTGCCTCAAGGAAGGGCTGACCGTCTACCGCGACAGCCAGTTCACCGCCGACATGCGCTCTGCCCCGGTGAAGCGGATCTCCGACGTGATCACCCTGCGCGCACGCCAGTTCCGCGAGGACAACGGCCCGCTGGCCCATAACGTGCGCCCCGAGAGCTTCCAGGAGATCAACAACTTCTACACCGCCACGGTCTACGAAAAGGGCGCCGAGGTCATCGGCATGCTCAAGGAGCTTGTCGGTGACGAGGCCTATGACAAGGCGCTCGACCTCTACTTTACCCGTCACGACGGGCAGGCCTGCACCATCGAAGACTGGCTGACGGTCTTCGAGGAGACCACGGGCCGCGACCTGAGCCAGTTCAAACGCTGGTATTCGCAGGCGGGCACCCCGCGCCTGAAGGTGCGCGAGGCCTGGGAGGACGGCACCTATACGCTCCACTTCAGCCAGATGACCCCGCCGACGCCCGGCCAGCCCGAGAAGCTGCCGCAGGTGCTGCCGATCGCCGTAGGCCTCTTGGGCCCGAACGGCGATGAGGTGCAGGAGACGACGCTGCTGGAGATGACCGAGGCCGAGCAGAGCTTCACCTTCCCCGGTCTTGCCGCGAAGCCCGTGCCCTCGATCCTGCGTGGCTTCTCCGCGCCGGTGATCCTCGAACGCGAGACGACGAACGCCGAACGCGCCTTCCTGCTGGCCCATGACACCGATCCCTTCAACAAGTGGGAAGCGGGCCGGATGCTGGCCAAGGACGGGCTCATCCGCATGATCACCGATGGCGCGGCGCCCGATGCCGCCTACCTCGGCGCACTGCAGGCGACGCTCGCCGACGACAGCCTCGACCCCGCTTTCCGCGCCCTCGTGCTGGCCCTGCCCTCGGAGGAGGACCTCGCCCAGACCCTCTTCGACGCGGGCGTGACGCCGGACCCGGAGGCGATCCACACCGCGCGCGAACGGCTCCTCGAGGCCATGGCGGCAGAGCTGGAGCCGCTGCTGACCCGGCTCTACCACGACCATCAGGTGCCCGGGGCCTATTCGCCCGACGCAGGGCCCTCCGCCGCCCGCGCGCTTGCCAATGGTGCGCTCGCCCTGCTGTCGCGCCGGGACGGGGGCGCCCTTGCGGCGCAGCAATATGCCGGGGCCGACAACATGACCCAGCAACTCGCTGCGCTGACCTGCCTGCTGATCGCAGGCAAGGGGACGTCAGAGGTGCAGGCCTTCTACGACCAGTGGCAGGCCGACCGGCTGGTGATCGACAAGTGGTTCGCGCTCCAGATCGCCTATGCAGCCCCCGCCAAGGCCGCCGCGGTGACCGAGGCGCTGACCCAGCACCCCGACTTCACGATGAAGAACCCGAACCGCTTCCGTGCCACGCTCGGCGCGCTTGCGGGCAACCCGGCGGGCTTCCACGCCAACGATGGCGCGGGCTACCGGCTGCTGGCGGACTGGCTGATCCAGCTCGACCCGCTGAACCCGCAGACCACCGCGCGGATGTGTTCCGCCTTCGAGACGTGGAAGCGTTACGACGCCGATCGGCAGGACCTGATCCGCGCCGAGCTTGAGCGGATTGCCGCCCAACCCGGGCTTTCCCGTGACACATCGGAGATGGTTGGCCGCATTCTTGCCGCTTGAGCGTAAAACGCGCGTTAACCCCCGCCCCCATTGCCCCCGTTCGGAGCCGATCCGAGCGGGGGCATTTTCGTTATATGACAATGCTTTACCGGAAACGCGGTGGACAAATCACCCGATCAACCCCGGGCTGTTTCCGCGCCGGAAACCGCCCCGAAGGCCCCGGTAAATCCCCTCAATCGGCCACAAGTCGTCACGTTTCGGCCCGAAACCGGCATCACAGATATGGCACCCAACAGCCGGAGCCCCACAAGATGCACAAGTTCACGCGCCTGAGCACCTTCCTGTCCTCGGCCTTCCGTCGCGACGCCGTCGCGCCCGAGGCCCTCGCGGATATCGCTCTGCCACCGCTGGCGCGTGTTGCGGGCGAAACGCTGACCGGCGACACCTGCGAACAGCTGGAACTGCCGAGCTGCGACGAGACCGAGGAAGAGCGCCTGCGCGCGGAATACACCGCAAAGGGCCAGTTCCTCGCCCGTCAGGACTGCTGGGCCGACCTCGACGTGCAGATCCGCAATGCCGATGCCTCGCGCCGGGCCACGCCGGGGGGCACCAGCCTCGCCGGGCTGCTGGCCCGCGGTGCGCGCAAGGACGCGGTGCAATCGGCGCTGACCGACATTGCAAACGGCCGGCCCCTGCGCCGCGGCGGGATCGACGCGCTGGAGGACCTCGTGGCGGAACATCCGGGCTGCTGGGGTGTGGCCCTCGTGGTGGCGCGGGCCCACATGGACATCGGCTGGGGCTACCTCGGCCGTCCCATGGGCGGGCGTGCACAGGACGCCCGCGAGGTCGACAGCGCGGAATTCCAGCACCACGTGGCCCGGGCCGCCGCCCTGCTGGAGCCCTACTGCGGCCTCGAACTCGACAGCCCCGAACTGGCCGCCGCCGCCTGCGACCTCGCCCTCGCCGAGGCCGCGCCCGGCGTGCAGAGCGCCGACATGCTGATGGACACCTACGAGGATCTCATCGACCTCGACCCGCACAACCCGGCGCATCCCCGCGCCATGGGCCCCCTGCTGCTGCCGCGCTGGTTCGGCAGCTACGAGCGCCTCGACCGGCAGGCCCGCGACACCGCCAAGCGCACCGCGGACATCTGGGAAGACGGCGGCTATGCCGCGGTCTGGACCGAGGCGCTGGCCACCGACCCCGAGGCCGCGGCCCACGTGGACGTGGCGCTCTTCATCGAGGGGTTGCACGACATCCTCGACCAGCGCCCGGACCAGCACACCGCCAACCGCTTTGCCGCCTTCGCGGCCCTGACCATGGCACCCGGTGCCGCCCCCGGCGACATTTCCCGCGCGGCCCGCGACAACCGCGCCGCGATCCACGCCGCCGCCGGCTGGATCCTGCGCCATCACCTGCGCGAGCTGCACCCGATCGTCTGGGCGGATGCCGCGCTGCCGCTGAGCGACACCCGGCCCACGCCCTCGCGCTCGGCCCGGATCACGCAAGGCACCCTGCTCGCCCGCCGCGCCATCTCGGCCCAGTTCGCCCGCGAGATCGCCGCCGGCCAGCGGATCACCTTCTCGCCCCTCGGGCTGAACCTGCAGCCGATGGCCTGACCCCGCTTCATCTTTCCCCCAATACTCCGGGGGAATTGGCCCCCAAGGGGCCAAGGGGGCAGAGCCCCCCGGACTTTTCGAAAAGTCCGGTCCGGAAAATATACATTTTCCGGTCAGCGCGCGGTTCGACCGGAGCGCGCCCCTCACCGGTGGGCACGGAAAATTCTTCGAAGAATTTTCCCAAGAATTTTCGAAAATTCTTGGCCGCGGGAGGCGGCGGGCTGCGTACCTTCGCCGTCTGTGCGGGCCGCGTCCGCGGAGGGGGCTGTCTGCCCCCCGGGCGCAGGGCGCCCGTCCCCCGAGGATATTTGGGAACAAGAGATGACCATGGGCCGGAGCCCTTGCCCCGGGGCGGGGAGCGGCGTAGAACCCGAGCCGACGAATTTTCAGCCCGAGAGGACGCCCATGCTGGATCTGACCTATGAGACGCCCAAGCCCAAGGTGATCGCCGGGGCCAAGGATGACTGGGAACTGGTCATCGGGATGGAGGTCCATGCGCAGGTCGCCTCCAACGCCAAGCTCTTCTCCGGCGCCTCGACCAAATTCGGCGCCGAGCCCAACTCCAACGTGGCCTTCGTGGACGCGGCCATGCCCGGCATGCTGCCCGTGATCAACGAGTTCTGCGTGGCACAGGCGGTGCGCACCGGTCTGGGCCTCAAGGCGGAGATCAACCTGCGCTCGGCCTTCGACCGCAAGAACTACTTCTACCCCGACCTGCCGCAGGGCTACCAGATTTCGCAGCTCTACCACCCGATCGTGGGCGAGGGCGAGATCCTCGTGGACATGGGCCCGGGCGTCGCGCGGCTCGTGCGGATCGAGCGCATCCACCTGGAGCAGGACGCGGGCAAGTCGATCCACGACATGGATCCCAACATGTCCTTCGTGGACCTGAATCGCACCGGCGTGGCGCTGATGGAGATCGTCAGCCGCCCCGACATCCGTGGCCCCGAGGAGGCCGCCGCCTATATCGCCAAGCTGCGCCAGATCCTGCGCTACCTCGGCACCTGCGACGGCAACATGCAGAACGGCAACCTGCGGGCGGACGTGAACGTCTCGGTCTGCCGTCCCGGCCAATATGAGAAGTACCAGGCGACGCAGGACTTCTCGCACCTCGGCACGCGATGCGAGATCAAGAACATGAACTCCATGCGCTTCATCCAGCAGGCCATCGACTACGAGGCGCGGCGCCAGATCCAGATCCTCGAATCCGGGGGCGAGATCGTGCAGGAGACCCGGCTCTACGATCCGGACAAGGGCGAGACGCGCTCCATGCGGTCGAAGGAAGAGGCGCATGACTACCGCTACTTCCCCGATCCCGACCTGCTGCCGCTGGAGATCGAACAGGGCTGGGTGGATGATATCGCCGCCTCCCTGCCCGAACTGCCCGACGCCAAGAAGGCCCGTTTCGTCAAGGACTTCGGCCTGAGCGAATATGACGCCTCCGTGCTGACCGCCGAGGCCGAGAACGCCGCCTTCTTCGAGAAGGTCGCCGAGGGGCGTGACGGCAAGCTGGCCGCCAACTGGGTGATCAACGAACTCTTCGGCCGCCTGAAGAAGGACGACAAGGACATCGGCGACAGCCCGATCGGCCCCGAGCGCCTCGGCCAGATCGTGGGCCTGATCACCAAGGGCGACATCTCGGGCAAGATCGCCAAGGATGTCTTCGAGATCGCCTATACCTCGGACCGCGACCCGGAAGAGATCGTGGAGACCGAGGGCATGAAGCAGGTCACCGACACCGGCGCCATCGAGGCCGCCGTGGACGAGGTGATCGCCGCCAACCCGGCGCAGGTCGAGAAGGCCAAGGCCAACCCGAAACTGGCGGGCTGGTTCGTGGGCCAGGTCATGAAGGCCACCGGCGGCAAGGCGAACCCCAAGGCCGTGAACGACCTCGTGGCGGCCAAGCTGGGGCTCTGAGCCCGGTACGGATGAGACAGGCAAAGGGCGGGGATTTCCCCGCCCTTTCGCGTTTGTGGGGGCCCGCCGTGCGAAGGGCGGCGTAGGCCGCTGTGTGGGCTCTTCCTGCGGCTATAGCTGTGGCCGTGGCAGGGAAGATGGCCGGTCCGGTCGCCTGCAACCACGCAGTCACTCGAGCCTCGCACCCGCCCCCGGCCCTGCCCTTGCCCTGTGCCGCCCCTCTGCTAGGCTCCGGCGCGAAAGGAGACCTCATGGCGCATACCTTCACCTCTGGCCCGATGACCCTCAAACCGGAGTGGATCGACTACAACGGCCACCTGAACATGGCCTATTACGGTCGGCTCTTCGATGACGGCGTGGAGGAATACTTCACCCAGATGGGCATCGGCGAGGCCTACGCCCGCAGCAGCGGCCACACCACCTATTCTGCCGAGTTCCGGATCAGGTACCTGCGGGAGCTGCCGCCGGACGCGGTGGTGCGCGTGACCTTCCGCATCCTCGACCTCGGCCCGAAGAGCCTGCACTACGCGCAGGAGATCCTCCACGAGGATGGCTGGGTCAGCGCCACCGGCGAGGGCATCAGCCTGCACATCGACCAGTCCGGCCCCCGTGTCGCCGCCTACCCCGCGGAGATTGCCGCGCGGCTCGCCGCCGAGGCCAAGGCCCATGCGGCGGAGCCGGTGCCCGAGTGGGTCGGCGCGCCGATGAAAATCCGGAAGTGACGGGGACCAAGGCGGCGTCGTCTGGATGCACGGGCCGTTTCCCGCCGGTCTCCTCCATGCGCGCTACAGAGCCGCAACATGGGCAGGAGGCGCCCGGCGGGCCTGCCTGCGGGCGGACCGCCTGAGAAAGAGAAAACCCGAGACAGAGAAAAAGGGCAGAGGATCGCTCCTCTGCCCTTTTTCCTACCCAATTGTCCTGCCGGCGCCCGGGCCGACGCAGGGCCGGCCCGCAGGCCGGGGCTGCCTCACTTGAAGTTGCGGCTGTCCTTGATCTGGTCCCAGGCCCACATGACCTCCTGCAGTTGCTCTTCCTGAGAGCGGTCGCCGCCGTTCATGTCAGGGTGCAGCACCTTAATTAGCGACTTGTAGGCCTTGCGGACCTCGGCCTTGGTCCAATGGTCCTTGCCTTCGAGGATCTCCAGCGCGCGCCGCTCTGTCGGCGGCAGGCGGCGACCCTGGGTCGCGCCCGCGTTGCGGCCCGGGTTGCGGGTCGCGTTGTCCCCCAGCACCTGGTGCGGGTCCTCGATCCCCAGCCGGGCCCAGGCCCGCGCCTCGGGATCACCCAGCGGCTTGGTGGTGCGTTCCCAGACCTTGTCCTTGGACATCTGGGCGTTCATCTCCGCTTCGGTCGTGCCGTCGAAGAAGTTCCACTTCAGGTTGTACTCGCGGATATGCTCCTTGCAGAACCAGAAGTAGTCATCCAGCACGTCGGGGGCCTTGGGCGCCCGGTAGACACCCGGTTCCTCGCACCCCTCATGTTCGCAGACGCGCGTCGAGGTCTCCGAGGCACCGGACATCCCGCGCCGACCGCGCGTGTTCTTTTTCTTCTTTGCCGACGAGACGGACATGTCGAACCCAAAGGGGTCATTCTTGGCCATGCGATCACCTTTCCGAGTCAGGCGATGCAGTTTAGACTGATCGCCAGCAGATTGAAGAGGCTGGAGAGAAAAATTGAGCGTGACGGCAGAGATCCGCGAAAAACTCGAACAGGCGTTTTCGCCGGAAATGCTGGAGGTTGTCGATGACAGCGAACGGCACCGGGGACACGCCGGATATCAGGATGGCGGCGAGAGCCACTTCATCGTGACCATGCGGTCGCCGGCCTTTGAAGGCCAGTCCCGCATCGCCCGCCACAGGGCCGTACACAGCGCCTTGGGCGAGGATCTGATCAGCCGCATCCACGCGCTGAACCTGCATCTGGAAACCTGAAGCCCGGTGCGGCGGCGCGATGGAATCGCGCCGCTGGCCCCCTTACTCCTCGACGGGCTTGGGGGTGTCGGTGCGTCCCATCACCTGCGCGGCGCGCCGGCGCAGCATCTCCGAGAACCCGGTGTCGAGGGTCTGGGTATCCTCGACGCCATTGTCCTTCTCGATGTCCTGCGCACTTTCCTTCGCACCGCCCTGATGACTGGCCTGAGCATTGGCCGCAGGCCCACCGCGCGAGGCCCCACCAAGCGCGGGCGACGGGCCGCCTGCCCCGGTGGCCGGGCCAAGCCGCCCCGACCCGCCGGGGGCGGGGGGCGTATCATCGCCGGTCTCGTCCGGGTCTTCGGCCTCGATCTCGGGGCGGTCGACCCCGGCCTGCTCCGGCACCTTGGGCGTCTCCGGCTCGGCCGCCGCGCCCGCGTCATTCGCAGGCGTGTCCGGCGCGCTCAGGTCCGTGCTCGGGGCCGCGGGCGGCACGAGGATCGCCTTGGGCGCCCCGGCCTCCAGCAGTTCCGGCTGGAACGGCGCCGGGTCCGAGGGCCGCGGGCGGCGGAAGACCAGCACATGGCGGTAGGTTGTCGTGGTCGAGGTCAGGCCCGAGCGTTCCTCGCTCGGCAGGGTCTCGGCCCGCAGGTATTCCCAGCCCTCGGCGGCCATGTCGTTCATGACCTGCTCAAGCGCATGGGCGAAACGGCTCTCGGGGGTCTTGACCCCTTTCGCCTTCTGGCCGCGCGACGGAGCCGGCACCACCTTGTATTCGAAACGCATCATGTGACTCCTATGCGCCGGATGGGCGGGCTGATCAAGTCCGGGGCGCGCGGGACAGGGCCATGGGCGATCACGGCGCCGTCAGCGCCTGCACAACGGCCCGCGGGACCGCCGGTTTCAGCGCTGAAAGTTCTGGTGCACGGTGGCAAGCGGGGCGGTTCCGATCCGCGTGCCCCCGGCGGTCGCCTGACCGTCCTGAAGCCAGCTGCCGACAATGGCAACGACCGTCATGGTGAGCACGAGGCCCGCGGTCAGGTAGCGTCTGTTCGAATTGGTGAACATGAACATAGTGAGTCTTTATTCCAGTTGCCTCGGCGCGCGAACACGAGTTTCGCGGCACTGCAGCATCAACTAGGTCGGTGATACTCCCAAGGCCAGTGTCGGACAAGAAAAAACGCGGCTCGGCAGAAATGTGCCGCGGCGAGGCAACCCGGTCAGAGGGTTTCCGCCACCCCGGTTGCCAGCACGGCGCCGGTGGGCGCCCCGGTGGGCGAGCCGCCCGCCGGTTCGTCCGAGATCGCCAGCGTCGCCCCCGACAGCACCCTCGCCAGTTCCGGCGGCAGGCGCAATTCCACGCTCTCCGCCCCGTCGGGCCAGACCATGACAGAGACTGGCGCGGCCGTCCCGGCGATCAGCCAGACCTCCAGCGCGCGTCCCGGCTGCGGCCCGCCGTTCAGGCGCACCAGACGCAGTTCGCTGGCCGCGCTGTCGTATTCGGCGCGGAAATGCACCGGGGTGTCGACGCGGCCGATCTCGGCCACCACGTCGGTGCGCAGCGGCATCGCCGGGCGCAGCAGGTCAAAGCTGATCGCGCCCCAGAGGACCACGGCCGCAAGCGCCGCCCCCACCGCGATCTGCGGCAGGCCGAGACGGCGCCAGAAGGGCACGGTGTCATCGGGGAAGATCCGCCCGGTGATGGCATGCCAGACGCGGGCCGGCGGGGTGACCTCGGGCATGTCGTCCGTCAGCCGCCCGAAGCGGTCGGACCAATCGGCGACCTCGGCGCGCAGCGTGGCATTGGTGGCAAGGCTGCTCTCCACCGCGGCCACCTGCGCAGGCGCCAGCAGGCCCAGCACGTATTCCGCCGCGAGGATGTGGTCCTCGTCCCTGGTCTTGTCCGCCGCGCTGCTCATCGCGTGAGGCACTCCCGCAGTTTGATCAGGCTCCGCCGGAGCCACGTCCGCATCGTGTTGACCGGCACGTCGAAGCGCTTGGCCAGTTCGGCATAGGTTTCGCCCAGAAGATAGGCACGCTGCACCGCGTCGGAGCGATCCCGTTCAAGCTCGCCGAAACAGCGCAGAAGCTGCGCCCGGTCCGAGGAGGCGATGGCCGAGGCCTCCGGGTTTGGTGTCCCGTCGGGCACGTCCTCCGCCTGATCGAGGGACGTGCCCGCGGCCCGCCTCTTGCGCAACCGGTCGATGGCGTGGTTGCGCGCGATCGTGATCAGCCATGTCATCGGGCTGTATCCGACCACCCTGTACCTGTCCGCGTTGCACCAGATCTTGACGTAGATTTCCTGCAAGGCGTCCTCGGCTTCCTGCTCTCGTGACAAGATACGTAAGCAGACGCCAAAAAGTTTCGCAGAGGTGAGCTGATAAAGTCGTCCGAAGGCCGCGCGATCTCCCATGGCCGTGCGGGCGAGGAGATCTTCCAGCTCCTCCAGCGCCGCGGTGCCTGCCCGTTCCATCGTTGCCATGCATTCCCCCGGCTGACCCACCTGCCCGCCGTTTCGGCGGCGCCCTTCACCGACCCGGGATCGGGCACGTCCATTTTGCCCTTTCCCTTGTCTAGCTCTTCGATATGTTGCAAGGCGGACGGGCCCCGCGGGCCCCAAGCCCCCATTTTCGAACAGAAGGACAGCCACACCATGGCCGACGGAACCATCGATATCAATGCAAAGCCGACCGAAGAGATCTCGGTCCGCGAAGTTTTCGGCATCGATACGGACATGGTCGTGAAAGGCTTCGAAGAGCGCACCGACCGCGTCCCCGAAATCGACCCGACCTACAAGTTTGACCCCGATACCACCCTCGCCATCCTCGCCGGTTTCTCGCACAACCGCCGCGTCATGGTGCAGGGCTACCACGGTACGGGCAAATCGACCCATATCGAACAGGTGGCTGCACGGCTGAACTGGCCCTGCGTCCGCGTCAACCTCGACAGCCACATCTCCCGGATCGACCTGATCGGCAAGGATGCCATCAAGCTGAAGGATGGCGTGCAGGTTACCGAATTCCACGAGGGCATCCTGCCCTGGGCCCTGCGCAACCCCACTGCCATCGTCTTCGACGAATACGATGCGGGCCGCGCGGACGTGATGTTCGTGATCCAGCGGGTTCTGGAAACCGACGGCAAGCTGACCCTTCTGGACCAGAACGAGGTCATCACGCCGAACAAGTACTTCCGCCTGTTCGCCACCTCGAACACCGTGGGCCTCGGCGATACCACCGGCCTCTACCACGGCACCCAGCAGATCAACCAGGCCCAGATGGACCGCTGGTCGCTCGTCGCCACGCTGAACTACCTCAGCCATGACGCCGAGGCCGCCATCGTCCTGTCCAAGGCGCCGCATTACAACAACGAGAAGGGCCGCAAGACCGTCGCGCAGATGGTGACGCTCGCCGGCCTGACCCGGACCGCCTTCATGAACGGCGATCTCTCGACCGTGATGTCGCCCCGGACCGTGATCACCTGGGCCCAGAACGCCGAGATCTTCCGCAACGTGGGCTATGCCTTCCGCCTGACCTTCCTCAACAAGTGCGACGAGCTTGAACGCCAGACCGTGGCCGAGTTCTTCCAGCGCTGCTTCGACGAGGAACTGCCGGAAAGCGCCGCCTCGATCGCAAGCTGATCCAGGAGGGGGAGGACCGCGCCATGCATATCGGCCTGATTGGCGGTATCGGTGTCGCGGCCTCCCTCGTCTACTACGACAAGCTCGCGCGGCGCGTGGCCGAAACCGGCCAGCCGCTCGAGATGACCCTCGTTCACGCGGATGTCCGCCAACTGATCGAGAACAACCTCGCATGGCGCCCCGAGGCGCAGGCCGAGATCTTCCGCATCCTCATCGACCGTCTACAGGCCGCGGGCGCCGACTGCGCCACGCTGACCTCGCTCGGGGCGCATTTCTGCTATCCCGAGACCGCCGCCCTCTCCTCCCTGCCCCTCGTCAGCGCCATCGCGCCGCTGGACGATCACTTCGCCGGGCTGGGGTTGAAGAAGGTCGGCCTGCTCGGCACCGCGAATACGATGCGCACCCGTCTCTTCGGCCAGATGACGCGGGTTCAGGCGGTGGCGCCCACCGGTGATCTGGACGCGCTCGGCGCGCTCTACCAGTCCGTCGCCGTCGCCGGCACCTGCAGCGAGACACAGCGGCAGGCCTTCTTCGACGCGGGCCGCGCGATGGTCGAGGAACAGGGCGCCGAGGCGGTGATCCTCGCAGGCACCGACCTGAACCTCGCCTTCGACGGGCGCGACCCCGGCTATCCTGTCCATGATGCGCTCGACGTTCACGTGGCGCTGCTGGCCGATCTGGCGACCGGGCGGGCCCAGCTGTGATCCGCCGTCTCGCGTGTCTCATGCTCCTGCAGGCCGGTCTCCTGCCGGTCCCTGTGCAGGCCCTGCCGATCCTCGCGGACCCGAACGCGAAATGCACCGCCTTCTACCGGGCGCTGACCCGCTTCGACGGTGCCACGCCCGCCTTTGCCCTGCCCGGGGAGGAGGCCGAGCGACTCGCCCGCCTCTTTGCCACCCGCACGCAGGCCCCCGAACGCAGCATCACGCAGCGCCGCCTGTCGATCGAACGCGACCTGCGCCGGCTCTCCGGCGCGACCGAGGGCCCCGTCTTCGAACGCCTCGCGCGCATCGCCGAGGACTGCGCCGCGCGGCTGGCGCAGGAGTGAGCGCCCCGCCCCGGGGAGGCCTGCGAAAATTCCGCCCCCTGCGCGCATCCTCTTGCCGCCGCCCCGGCGGAGTGCTTTACCTCTCCCCATGAGCAAGCCCACCGACAACCCCGCAGATCCGTTCAAGAAGGCGCTCGCCGAGGCCACCAAGGTCATGGCCAACGATCCGGAGCTGACGGTGAATTATTCGGTCGACCCCTCGGGCAAGACCGCCGACACGATCCGCCTGCCGCAGGTCAGCCGCCGCATGACCAAGGACGAGGTCCTGCAGGCTCGTGGTGCCGCCGATGCGCTCGCGCTGCACCACCGCTACCACGATGCGGCGACGCATACGAAATACGCCCCCCCGGGCCAGATGGCGCGCGACCTCTACGAGGCGATGGAAACCGCCCGCTGCGAGGCCATGGGCGCCCGCGACATGCCCGGCACCGCCAAGAACATCGACGCCAAGATCGGCGCCGAGGCCCGGCGCATGGGCTATGACCAGATCAAGCAGGCCGCCGATGCGCCCCTGCCGGTGGCCGCGGGCTACCTGATCCGCCACCTCGCCACCGGGCGCGAGATGCCCGAGGGCGCGCAGAACGTCATGGAACTGTGGCGGCCCTTCATCGAGGAACAGGCCGGCGCGACGCTGGAAGACCTGCAGGAGATGCTCTCGGACCAGCAGGCCTTCGCCCGCTTCGCCCGCCGCATCATCGAGGACCTCGGCTATGGCGACCAGCTGGGCGAGGACCCGGACGGCACCGATGACGAGGCCGCGGACGAGGCCGAGGACCAGGGCGGCAACGACGACGAGGAGCCGGATAGCACCGGGCAGGACGAGGATCAGGATCCCGAAAGCGACGCCTCCCCGGAGCAGAGCCAGGAGGAGCAGCAGGACAGCTCCGAGGCGCAGGTCTCCATGGACGACATGGCCGACGAGGAGATGTCCGAAGAGGCCGAGATGCCCGAGGGCGAGGCCCCGCTGGAGCCCCCCGCCCCGCAGCCCGTCTCCGACGCCGATCCGAATTACACGGTCTACGATGCCTCCTTCGACGAGGAAGTCCTCGCCGAGGAACTGGCCGACCCCGATGAGCTGGAGCGCCTGCGCGCCTACCTCGACCAGCAGCTCGACCCGCTGAAAGGCGCGGTGTCGCGGCTGGCGAACAAGCTGCAGCGCCGTCTTCAGGCACAGCAGAACCGCTCGTGGGAATTCGACCGCGAGGAAGGCATCCTCGACGCGGGTCGCCTCGCGCGCGTGGTGGCCAACCCGACCACGCCGCTCTCCTTCAAGATCGAGAAGGACACCGAGTTCCGCGACACCGTGGTGACGCTGCTGCTCGACAACTCCGGCTCGATGCGCGGCCGCCCGATCTCGATCGCGGCGATCTGTGCCGACGTGCTGGCCCGGACGCTGGAGCGCTGCAACGTGAAGGTCGAGATCCTCGGCTTCACCACCCGCGCGTGGAAAGGCGGGCAGAGCCGCGAGAAGTGGCTGCAGGACGGCCGTCCGCAGCAGCCCGGCCGCCTGAACGACCTGCGCCACATCGTCTACAAGAGCGCCGATGCGCCCTGGCGCCGCGCGCGCCCGAACCTCGGGCTGATGATGAAGGAAGGCCTCCTGAAGGAGAACATCGACGGCGAGGCGCTGGAATGGGCGCACCGCCGGATGGTGAACCGCCGCGAGGTCCGCAAAATCCTCATGGTGATCTCCGACGGGGCTCCGGTGGACGATTCGACGCTCTCGGTGAACCCGGCCAACTTCCTCGAAAAGCACCTGCGCGACGTGATCGCCATGATCGAGAAGCGCAAGGCGGTGGAACTGCTGGCCATCGGCATCGGCCACGACGTGACCCGCTACTACGACCGCGCCGTGACGATCACCGACGTGGACCAGCTGGCGGGTGCCATGACCGAACAGCTCGCAGGGCTCTTCGACACCGATCCGCGCGCCCGCGCCCGGGTGCTGGGGATGCGCAAGGTCAGCTGACGGCCCGCCCGGCCGAGGCCCCGGGGCGCTGCCCCGGACCCCGGGATATTTCCGGCAAGAAAATGAGGGCACCCCGCATTTTCTTGCCCTCAAATATCCCCGCCGGAGGCCCGTCCCCGTGCCCCGCACGGGGACCAACAAGGACGTGCGCCGCAGGCGCGCAATTCGGAAAGGCACCGCCATGGCCCGCGACATGTTCCAGAGCTTCGACAGCCCCTCCTCGCCCGAACAGGGGCCGCCCCGGCTGACGGCGCTGCGGGCCGAGCTGGCGCGCCAGGGGCTCACCGGGTTCATCGTGCCGCGCGCCGATGCCCACCAGGGCGAATACGTGGCGCCCCATGACGAGCGGCTGGCCTGGCTGACGGGCTTCACCGGATCGGCCGGGTTCTGCATCGTGCTGCCCGAGGTGGCGGGCGTCTTCATCGACGGGCGCTACCGGGTTCAGGTGAAGGAGCAGGTGGCGGCCGGCGTCTTTACCCCCGTGCATTGGCCCGAGACCCGCCCCGCCGACTGGCTGCGCGAAAACGCGACTGGCGCGGCCGTGATCGGCTTCGACCCCTGGCTCCATGCGGTGGACGAGATCGCCCGGCTGGAAGCCGGCCTTGCGGGCAGCGGGATCACCTTGAGGCCCGTGGCGAACCCGGTGGATGCGATCTGGGACGACCAGCCCGCCCCGCCGATGGCGCCGATCACCCCCTATCCGCTGGAGTTCGCGGGCGAGCCTGCGGCCGACAAGGCTGCGCGCCTTGGCCGCCAGATCGCCGCGCAGGGGGCCAGGGCTGCCGTGCTGACCCTGCCCGACTCGATCGCCTGGCTGCTCAACATCCGGGGCACGGATATCGCCCGCAACCCGGTGCCGCATTGCTTTGCCGTGCTCCATGCAGAGGGCCAGGTGGACCTGATCGCCGCGCCCGGAAAATGCGACGCCGCGCTGCGTGAGCATCTGGGCGCCACGGTGACGCTGCTCGACACCGGTGCCTTCGGGGCGCGGCTCGACAGCCTTGATGGCCCGGTGCTCCTCGACCGGGGCAGTGCGCCGGTCTGGGTGCAGGACCGGTTGCAGGCGGCGGGCGCCTCCGTGCTGCTGGGGGAAGACCCCTGCAAGCTGCCCAAGGCCTGCAAGAACGCCACCGAGATCGCGGGCACCCGCGAGGCGCATCTGCGGGACGCCGCCGCCATGTGCCGCTTCCTCGCGTGGTTCGAGGCCGCCGAGCAGCCCGCCCTCACCGAGATCGACCTCGTCACCGCGCTGGAGGGCTTCCGGCGCGACACCAACATGCTGCTGGAGATCTCCTTCGACACGATCGCGGGCGCCGGGCCCCATGGCGCCCTGCCCCATTACCGGGTCAGCGTGGAGAGCAACCGCCAGCTCCGCGAAGGCGACCTGATCGTCGTGGACAGCGGCGGCCAGTACCTCGACGGCACCACGGACATCACCCGCACCCTCGTGGTGGGCGCCGCAGGCGCCGAGGAGAAGGCCTGCTTCACCCGTGTCCTCAAGGGCATGATCGCCATGAGCCGGGCGCGCTTCCCGCGCGGCATCGCGGGGCAGCATCTCGATGCGCTTGCCCGCTACCCGCTGTGGCTGGCCGGGCTGGATTACGACCACGGCACCGGCCATGGCGTCGGCACCTATCTCTGCGTGCACGAGGGGCCGCAGCGGCTGTCTCGGATCAGCGACGTGGCGCTGCGCGAGGGGATGATCCTCTCCAACGAGCCGGGCTATTACCGTGAGGGCGCCTTCGGCATCCGGATCGAGAACCTTCTGGTGGTGCGCAAGGCCGGAGACCTGGCCGGGGCGGACGATCGCGACATGCTCGATTTCGAGACCATCACCTGGGTGCCGATCGAGCGGCGGCTGATCGACCTTGCCCTGCTCGACGCGGAGGAGCGGGCCTGGGTCGATGGCTACCACCGGCTCTGCCGCGACAAACTGGCTCCCCGGGTGGACGCGGAGACCGCTTTGTGGTTGTCTGCCGCCACGGCCCCGCTCGGGTGATCCGGGCGCGCCGTCAGGCCGCCTGACCGCATCCGCGCCGTGCCACCGTCAAGACACTGTTACGTTGAGGGGTCACCACGGGACCAGCCGCGGAGGATTTGAAGACATGAGCGATATCACCATCATCAAGGCGGACGGCATCTGGTCCGTGCGCGCGGGCGGCGCCGTCCTGGCCGAAAGCCGCGAAGCCCTGGCGCTTTACGAAGGCGAACTGCCCATGGTCGTCTACTTCCCGCGGGAGGACATCGCCATGGCCTTCCTCGAGGCGACGGATCACGTCACCACCTGCGCCAAGAAGGGCGCGGCGGTGCATTACACGATCCACACCAAGAGCGGCGAGATCGAGAATGCGGCCTGGTCTTACGAGGCGCCGCTGGACGACGTGGCGCGGATCGCCGGGCACGTGGCCTTCTACGGGTCGGAGTTTGTGACGGTCGAGCAGATCTGATCTGGTCTGACAGGCACGCCGTCGGGCGGTGGAGGGGCCTTGCGGGGCCCCTTTTGTTTTGAGGCGTTCTGAGATGCCCCATGACGGGCGCGTTTCTATTCCGGCATTGAGATGACCGAGAAGGGCAGCGCCGTTCCGCAGGGTGGCGCGAACGCGCCGCCCCATGGGAGCGGGACGACGCTGCCCGGCCAGAGGCCGGGCGGGGCATCCCTTGGAAGTTACGTCCAAGCCCTTGGTGCGATCGTGCATCAAGAGCCTGCCCCATAGCGCAATGCGGCAAGGTCGTAGGGGGCTGTCTGCCCCCCGGCCCTGCGGGCCGTCCCCCGAGGATATTTCGGAACAGTGGATGGGATCAGCTGTGCTCTTCCGCCGCCGTGGCGGCGAGGGCGCGGTTGTAGGCCTTGAGCGCGTCGACGTGGAAGAGCGCCCCGATCAGCTCGGGCGGCTGGTCCGCGCCGCGCAGCTGCACCACCGGCAGGAAGGCGGCCCCGGTGCGGTCGAAGACCGGCAGGGCGGTTTCAAGCGTGGCAGTTGCGTCGAGGTAGGTGCCGGCCTCGATCATCTTCCAGCAGGGCTCGGCCGGAGCGGCGCCGGGCGTGCCGTCCGGGCGCATCACGCCCTGTGCGCGGAACATGGCGAGCAGATAGGCCTGCGGCCCGGCGGCGAGGTGGATGTTGCGCCGCTCCAGCTGGGTCAGGAAGAAGGAGCGATCCACCATCCGCGTGCCGAGCGCGGTGGAAATCGAGACCGTGACCATCACCGCGAGGCCGGTGGCCCAGTCTCCCGTCAGCTCGAAGATGATCAGCGTGGTGGAGATCGGCGCGCCGAGCACCGCCGCCGCCACCCCGCCCATGCCGGCGAGGGCATAGAGCGTGGCGGAGCCCGAGTTCTCGGGGAAGATGCCGGTGGCGATGATGCCGAAGGCCAGCCCCGTCAACCCGCCCACCATGAGCGAGGGCGAGAAGACCCCGCCCCCCATGCGCCCGCCCAGCGTGATCGCCACGGCGATCACCTTGAGCACGGCAAAGAGCATCGCCTCCCCCAGCAGCAGCTTGCCGGTGATTGCCGCCGCCGTGGTGCCATAGCCCACGCCGATGATGTGCGGGAAATAGATCGCCAGCGCCCCCAGCAGCAGCCCGGCACAGGCCGGGCGCAGCCAGCGGGGCATCCGGGTGGCGCGCTGCACGAAGTTGGCGAAATCCTCGGCCCAGAAGATCGAGAGCATCAGCACGCCTGCCACCACGCCGCAGACCGCGCCGAGCAGCAGGAAGGCGGGCAGTTCCTCGTAGAACTGAAGGATCGATTCCGGCGGCAGCGAGAATTCCGCCACGCCGCCATATTCCAGCCGGTTGATCACCGTGCCCGCGACCGAGGCGATGACGATCGGCGCGAAGGCATGGATGGCGAAGTGGCGCAGCACCACCTCCAGCGCGAAGAGCGCCCCCGCGATCGGCGCGTTGAACGAGGCCGAGACCGCCGCCGCCACGGCGCAGCCCAGCATGTCGCGCGCGGTGATGCCCGAGAAATGCATCCGGTCGTTGACCCAAGTGGCCATGGTCGCGGCAAGGTGCACCACCGGCCCCTCCCGCCCCGAGGAGCCGCCCGAACCCAGCGTCAGCAGCGAGGCCACGGCGGAGGCAAGCCCGGCCTTCACCTCGACCCGGCCGTCGTTCATGGCGGTGCCCTGGATCACGTCGGCGACCGAGCGGGCGCGCCCGTCAGGCGTGAACCGGTCGAGGATGACGCCGACCACCAGGCCGCCCGCCACCGGCAGCAGCAGCACCCAGTACCACGGCAGCTGCGAGGCGGCGCGGTAGATCATCTCGTGCTCTTCGGCGTGGTAGAGCCAGTGCTGAAGCTCTTCGATCCCCTTGCGGAAGCCAAGCGCCGCGAGGCCCGAGGCGATCCCGATGCAGAGCGCGATCAGCCAGAACAGGAACTGCCCCGGGCCCCGCATCCGCACCACGGACCAGCCGCTGCGACAGGTCGCATAGGCCTGATCCATCACCCGCGTGAGAGGCTCGCGCATTCTCTTCCCGTATCTCTTCCGTTTCCGTACCGTCTGCGGCCCCCCGGCCTTCCGGTTTGCCGCGCCATGGAATAGGGTCCGCACGCTGACCGATCAGGGGACCCCGATGGCAATTGAAGATGCATTGACCGAACTCTCTGGCTTTCTAGGCCAAGCCCTCAGCCGCTCCAAGTCCGATCTGGACAATCACGGGCGCTCAGAGAGCCATTTCCCGGAAACGCCTCCCGATGCGGTCGCCTACCCCGAGACGGTCGAGCAGGTGCAGGAAATCATGCGGATTTGTTCGCGCCACCGCTGCCCCGTGGTGGGCTTCGGCGCGGGCACCTCGCTGGAGGCGCAGGCACAGGCCACGCAGGGCGGCCTCGTGGTGGACTTCAGCCGGATGAACCGCATCCTCGAGGTGAACGACGCCGACATGGACGTGCGCGTCCAGCCCGGCGTGACCCGCGAGGCCCTGAACGAGGAGCTGCGCGCCACCGGCCTCTTCTTCCCGATCGACCCGGGCGCGAATGCGTCCCTCGGCGGCATGGCCGCGACACGCGCCAGCGGCACCACCGCCGTGCGCTACGGCACGATGCGCACAAACGTGCTGGGGATGCAGGTCGTCCTTGCGGACGGCCGGGTGATCCGCACCGGCAGCCGGGCGCGGAAGTCCTCTGCCGGCTATGACATGACAGGCCTCTTCGTGGGCTCCGAAGGCACGCTGGGCCTGATCTCCGAGCTGACGCTGCGGCTCTATGGCCAGCCCGAGGCGACCACCGCAGCCGTCTGCGCCTTCCCCCGGATCGAGGACGCGGTGGAGACGGTGATCGACACCATCCAGCTGGGCCTGCCGATGGCCCGGATCGAGTTCATCGACACCGAGACCGTGCAGGCCGTGAACGCCTATTCCGGCACCACCCTGCCGCCGATGCCGCACCTGATGGTGGAATTCCACGGCTCCGACGCCGGTGCCAAGGAACAGGCCGAAACCTTCGGCGAGATCGTCGCGGATCACGGCGGCACCGGCTTCGAATGGGCCACCCGCCCCGAGGACCGCAAGGCGCTCTGGCACATGCGGCACACCGCCTACTGGGCGATCCTCGCGGCACGGCCCGGCGCACGGGCCATCGTGACCGACATCTGCGTGCCGATCTCGCGTCTGGCCGAGGCCGTGAACGCCACCCGCAGCGACCTTGAGGCGGCGGGCGTCGACGGGCCGATCCTCGGCCACGTGGGCGACGGCAACTTCCACGCCATCCTGCTGCACGATCCCGCGGACGCCGAGGAAACCGCCAAGGTCAAGGCCGCCTCGGAGCGGCTGGTGGAACTGGCGCTGAGCTTTGGCGGCACGATCTCGGGCGAACATGGCGTGGGCGTGGGCAAACTGGGCTACATGGACCGCGAGCACGGCGAGACATGGGCGGCCATGGGCGCGATCAAGACCGCGCTCGACCCGCTCAACATCCTGAACCCCGGCAAGCTGGTGCCCCAGCCCGCCGCGGACTGAGCGACGCGGCCGCCCACAGCCGCGCCTTCGGTACACCCGCCCGTACCGCCTCAAAAACAGGCAGCCGCGCGGAATCGTTCCCCGGAGGCGCGCATGTGGGCTATGCTGCACCGTGGCACCCGGGGAGGGGGTGCCGCCCCGGACCGTCCGCGCCACCGCGCGGACGCCCGGAGCACGACCGAAAGGTCCCTTGGGAGGCTGTCACCGATGCCATGCACACCGATGACGTTCATGACGATGGAGGCCGAGGACGCTCCGTCGTACCGGCTACAGGACGAGATCCTGGATCGACTCTATGCCGTCGCCGAAGACCCGGCGCTCTATGACGGGGTGCTGGATGCGTGGAACCGGCTGGTGGCGCCCTTGCAGGCGCAGGCCCCGGGCTGGAGCCATGTCCACGTCCCCGGCCCGGACTTTGCCGCGCATTTTGCCCGGCTGACCCGCCTGCTCGGCAGTGACCGGGTGCAGCGCCGCCCGCGCGAGGATCACCTCGCCCTGTCGCGGATCACCGTCTCCATCGCCTTCACGCTGGACGCCGCCCTGCGGATCAGCGCCATGAATGCCGCCGCCGACGGCGTGCTGTCCCTGCCGCTGGGAACCGCGCTGCGGGATTTCCCGCTGCTGCCCGAGGATTGCCGCGCCCTTGCCGCCGAGGTCCGCCTGCTGCTGGCCAGCCCCGATGCACAGGCCCGGACGCTGCGCATCCGCCATCCGCGGACCTTCGGCACGATCCTTCTGAACCTGCGCCCCGTCTTCCCCGACCCGGAGCGCCAGCCCCCCGGCACCCAGCCGCGCCCCGACTACGTGATGGTCGTCACCTCGCTGCTTCGCTGGCCCGAGAGCCACGCCGACATGATGCAGACCGCCTTTGGCCTGACGCCCGCGGAATACGCGGTGCTGCGCTCGCTCGCGGCGGGGCAATCGGTCAACGAGATCGCCACCCAGCGGGGCCGGTCGGTCCAGACCGTGCGGGCGCAGGTGAAGGCGCTGCAACAGAAGACAGAGACCCGCAGCCAGCCCGAGCTGGTCCGCCTCACGCTCTCCACCGTCGAGACCGCCCCGCCGGAGGCGCGGCTCGACCATCAGCCGCGCGTCAGCCGCGGCATCCACCTGCTGGAGGACCGCCTGTTCCGGGTGCTGCGCCTGCCCGACGGGCGGCGGATGGAATACCTCGAATTCGGCGACCCGGCCGGGCGGCCCGTGCTCTACAGCCCGGGGCTGATCACGCTCTGCCGCTGGCCCGCCGAGGCCGAGGCTGCCGCCGCCGCGCAGGGCCTGCGGGTGATCGTGCCCCTGCGCGCGGGCTTCGGCGGCTCCTGCCCCCTGCCCCCGGAGGCGCCCCGGGGCGAAACCGTGGCCCAGGACCTCGCCGCCCTGATCGACGCCCTCGAGCTCGACCGCGTGTCGGTGCTGTGCCAGCACAACGATCTCTACTTCATCGCCCTGCTGCACGGCCTGCGGCCCGGGTGCCTCGATCAGGTCGTGGGGCTGGCCGCGCTGCTGCCGCTGTGCTGTGCCGAACAATATACCCGCATGGCCCGCTGGCCGCGCTTTATCCAGAGCAGCGCACGCTACACGCCGGACCTGCTGCCCGACATGGTCCGCGGCACCTTCGCCATGTCGCGCTGCATCGGCAAGCTGCCGGCGATGCGGCTCTTCTTCGGGGCCTCTGCCGATGACCTCGGCGTCCTGCAGGCGCCGGAGACGCAGGAGGCCATCACCGTGGGCACCGAGGCCACCATGTCGCGCGAGCGGGCGTCCATCGAGGCGTTCATCGACGATGTGATCGCAACCCACGGCTGCGACTGGAGCGCCGAGCTGCGCAGCCTCCTCTCCACGGTGCCCGTCACGGTGATGTATGGCGATCAGGATTCGATGATGCCGCCCGAGACGGTGGCAAACCGCGCCGCCGCTTTCCCCGGCGCGCGCTACATCACGGTCGCAGGCACCGGTCAGCTGCTCTTTTTCTCCCGCTGGAGGGATATTCTGCCGCTCTTCGGCAACGCTTGAGCGAGATTTGACGCGAAAAGGCGTCGTTTACCCTGTTTGGGGTATGATTCCCAAACTGAGAATATTTATAATGGAATCGTTAAGTGGTGCTGTGGTTGTGTGGGTTCGGGTCCGGGCCGCCTCCCACGGGGCGCTCCTTGGCCCGAACCGATCGTGATCGCTCCGGGCGCTTCGAAACTCCCCAAGATATCAGACAATTGCGCGGCGTCAGGCCAGCAGACTCTGCGCGGCCGCGCGGGCTTCCTCGGTGATCCGGTCGCCGGAAATCATCCGCGCGATCTCGTCGACGCGCTCGCCCCGGTCCAGAGGCACGACAGAGGACAGGGTCTGCCCCTCGGTCACCTTCTTCTCCACCCGCCAGTGATGCGCGCCAAGGGCCGCGACCTGCGGCGAATGGGTGACGACCAGAACCTGCCCGCTGGTGGCGAGCGCCGCCAGACGACGCCCCACCGCATCCGCGGTGGCGCCGCCGACGCCGCGGTCGATCTCGTCAAAGATCATCGTGGCGGAGCGGTCAGGCGCGGCAAGGCAGACCTTCAGCGCCAGCAGGAAGCGCGACAGTTCCCCGCCAGAGGCGATCTTGGCGATCGGGCCCGCAGGGGCACCGGGGTTCGTCGCCACCATGAAGGCGGCCTCGTCCCGCCCCTCGGGGCCTGCGGGGGCCTCGGTCAGTTCAGTCACGAAGCGGGCGCGTTCCATCTTGAGCGGCGCAAGCTCACCCTCGACGGCGGCGTCCAGCTTGCCCGCAGCCTCGGCCCGCGCCTTTGACAGCGCTGCCGCGGCCGTGTCGTAGACGGCCTCTGCCCCGGCCAGATCCCGGCGCAGCCCCTCGATGTCGTCGGCCCCGCGATCCAGCGCCGAGAGCTTGCCGCGCAGGTCGTCGGCGAAGGCCGCCAGCTCGTCCGGGGCCACGCCATGCTTGCGCGCCAGCCCGCGGATCTCGAAGAGCCGCTCCTCGGTGCGCTCTAGGTCGATGGGGTCGAAGTCGAGCGCCTCGAGGCAGCGTTCCACACCGTCGGCGGCATCGGCCAGTTCGGCCATCGCCCGGCCAAGGGCGGCCAGCGGTTCGTCCAGACGGCCCTCGACCCGGTCGGAGGCCCCTTCCAGCCACCGCAGCGCATCGCCCATGGCGCCCTCGGCCCCGTCGTTGCTGAGCGCCTGATGTGCCCGGGCGACGTCCTCGCGGACCCGTTCGGCGCCCTGCATGATCCGGCGGCGGGCGTCGAGCTCTGCCTCCTCGCCCGGCTGCGGGTCGAGCTTGTCCAGCTCCCCCACCGCATGGCGCAGGAAGTCTTCCTCGGCCTTCACCTCGTCCAGCGCCAGCTGCGCGGCCTCCAGCGCGCGGCGCGCCTGCGACAGCCCGCGCCACGCCCCCCGCACGTCCGAGCGCAGCACGCCGGTGGCGGCGAATTCGTCGAGCAGGGCAAGGTGGCCGCGCGGGTTCAGAAGCCCCCGGTCATCGTGCTGGCCGTGCAGTTCGACCAGCGTCTCGGACAGGGCGCGCAGCACCTCGCCGCTGGCGCGCCGGTCGTTGATCCACGCGGTCTTGCGTCCGTCGGAGCGGTTCACCCGGCGCAGGATCAGCTCTTCGCCCGCGGGCAGGCCTGCCTCTTCCAGCACGGCGCGGCCGGGGTGATCGGCAGGCAGGTCGAAGACCGCGGTCACCTCCCCCTGCTCGGCGCCCTGCCGCACGAGGTCTGCGCGGCCGCGCCAGCCGAGGACAAAGCCGAGACTGTCGAGAAGAATGGATTTGCCGGCCCCGGTCTCGCCGGTCAGCACGTTCAGACCGGGCTGGAAGTCAAGCTCCAGCCGGTCGATGATCAGCATGTCACGGATCTCAAGACCGCGCAGCATCCGTGGTCTTACTCCCTAAAGGCCAGCGGCAGCGCCATGCGGCGCCGCGCCCCGTTCGTTACAGCCATTCGCCGCGCAGCATCTGGCGATAGACCTGTGCCAGCCAGCTGTCACCGATCACCTCGGGCTTCAGACCCTTGCCGGTCAGCAGGTTGTAGCTCGCCTCGTACCATTCCGTGGACTGGAAGTTGTAGCCGAGGATCGCGCCCGCGGTCTGTGCCTCTGCCACGAGGCCCAGCGACAGGTAGGCTTCCACCAGACGGTGCAGGGCTTCGGCGGTGTGGGTGGTGGTCTGGAAGTCCTCCACCACAACGCGGAAGCGGTTCACCGCGGCGGTGTAATGCTGCTTCTTCAGATAGTAGCGGCCGATCTCCATTTCCTTCGACGCGAGGTGGTCGAAGGCGAGGTCGAATTTCAGGATCGCCGAGCGGGCATAGTCGCTGTCGGGATACTTCTCGATCACCGCGCGCAGTGCCTGAAGCGCCTGGAAGGTCAGGCCCTGGTCGCGGCCGACTTCGTCGATCTGGTCATAATAGGACAGCGCCAGCAGGTACTGGGCATAGGCGGCGTCTTCTTCGGTCGGGTAGAAATCGAGGTAGCGCTGCGCAGCGGAGCGGCTTTCCTCGTAGTTCTTGCCCTGATGCTGGGCAAAGGCCTGCATGATCAGCGCGCGCTTGGCCCATTCCGAATAGGGATAGAGCCGCTCGACCTCGCCGAAGAAATCGGCGGCATCGCCATAGCGGTTGCGGTCCATTTCGAACTCGCCGCGCTCGTAGATCTGTTCGGCGGTGTAGGTCTCCAGCGGCAGCGAGTCGACGGTGCCGCCGCCATTGCCACAGCCTGCCAGGAATGCCGCGAGGAGGAGCGGCCCTGCCAGCTTCATCACGCCGCGGCCTTTGGAACCGACGCCTGTCATGCTTGCTCTCACCCTCTTGCCGTCCTTGTCATCGAGCGGGGCCGTGGCTTGGCCCTGCCGTTCATTCGGGTCTAGCACAGAAAAATTCCGGTGCAAAACGCCTATGGAGTATCCTGCACCGCCGGTCTCGGCAAGGCGGAAAGGGCGTCCGGGGGCACAGGCGGCGCGATCGGTCAAATCCCCGCATCTGTCCGCCCTGAATGCAGAAAACCGGCCCCTGAAGGCCGGTTTTCCTGTCGTCTTTTGCCGTCCGGGCCCTGTCACGAATGCGTCAGGCGACAGCGGGAATTTCGTCCATGTGCACACCGGCACCGGGCAGCTGTGCCATCTGGTCGGCCGAGCAGGTGACCATCCGCAGGGCGCCCGGTTCCGCAAAGGCGGCGCGCAGCAGCGTGTTGGTCAGGCTGTGGCCCGCGCGGTAGCCGGTGTAGCGGCCCAGCAGGGGCGCGCCGGCCATGAAGAGATCGCCAAGCGCGTCGAGCATCTTGTGGCGCACGGCCTCGTCCGTGTGGCGCAGGCCACCGGGGCTGAGGATACGGTCACCATCCACCACCACGGCGTTGTCCAGCGTGCCGCCGAGGGCAAGGCCCTGCGCGCGCATCGCGTCCACGTCCGACTGGCGGCAGAAGGTGCGGGCATCGCAAAGCTCGCGCACGAAGGTGCCGTTCGACATGGTCAGGACCTTGTCCTGCACGCCGATGGCCGCATCGGGGAAATCGATGTGGAAGGAAATCTCCAGTGCCTTGCCCGGCTCCAGACGGGCCCAGGCCTCGCCATTGCGAACCTCGACCGTCTTCAGCACTTCGAAGGCGCGCACCGGGGCGGCCTGACGCTGAAGCCCACGGGCGAGGATCCCACGCACGAAGGGCGCGGAGGAGCCGTCGAGGATCGGAACCTCGGGGCCGTCAACTTCCACGAGGGCGTTGGTCACGCCGCAGCCTGCGAGCGCCGCCATCACGTGTTCCACGGTGGAGAGCGAGGCCCCTGCCCCGTTCACGACCTTGGTGCAGAGCGGGGTCCGCTCCACCACGTCCCAGCGGGCGGGGATCAGCGCGTCGCCCACGGCAATGTCGGTCCGGCGGAACCAGATGCCATGATGCGCGGCCGCGGGGCGGATGGTCAGCCGGACAGGAGCGCCGGAATGCAGACCGACACCCGTGAAGCGGACCGGAGCTTTGATCGTCGTTTGCAAGGGTCTACCCTTTCGGTTCGGGACCGGCGGGGCATCCTGCCCGGGCCGGGGCCGCAAACCTGTGGCTTTCTCACGTTCTGGACGGATAAAGCGCGCTGAAGGTAACGGCCTGTTCATATTCGCTGATCACTAGGTAAGACGTGGGGGGCAGACCCTCAACTCACTCTTTGCAACGGTTTGCAACATACGGGCCCGTCCGTGGCGGAACCCTGCGCATCCCCGGGCGCACCCCATGCAACCCCTTGATACAAAAGAAAAGACCGCCCTCGAAGGGCGGCCTTTTGATCGCGTGTGACGCTACGTCCGGGGCCATTTGTGACCCCGGAGTGTAACACTCAGTTGGCCTGACGGCGCAGGAATGCGGGGATTTCGATCCGCTCCTGATCGGGGTCGTGACGCTCTTCCGGCTCGGCTTCGTGGGCGCGCAGGCTGGGCTGTGCGCGGGTCTGGGCCTGCGGCTTGGGCGCCGGCTGACGGACGGGAGCAGCGGGCTGCTCGTTGTGGCCGGTCATCCGGTTGATCAGGTTGTTGAGGCCGAACCCACCCCGGCGTTCGCCCTGCGGTGCCGCCGGAGCGGCTGCGCGGGGCTGGGGTGCCGGAACCTGCGCGGGACGCGCGGGTGCCTTGGCGACCGCGTGCTGCAGACGGGCAAGCGCCTCGGGAGAGGGCTGGCCTGCGGGACGCGGACGGGGCGCGACGAAGTTCTCCGCCTCGGGCTCTTCGTAGTGGACCGGCGCCTGCTGCACGGGCTGCGGGCGATAGGCAGGCTCGGGCAGGTGATCCTGTGCGGCAGCGCGGGGCGCCGGACGGGGCTCTTCTGCCTGACGCTCGAAGCTGTCGAAGAACGAGGGCTCTTCATCCGCTTCGGGCTCGTATTCTTCCTCGACGCGGGCCACCGGGGCGGCTGCCTGTGCGACGGGCTGCGGTGCGGGGGCCGGTGCGGCCTCCTGAACGACCTCGGCCTCGATAGCCTCGGGCTGGCGCAGCGGTTCTGCCAGTTTGCGGCGCGGGACGGGGATGTCCTGCACGCTCTCGGAGGCGTCGATGCCGGTGGCCACGACCGAGACGCGCATCCGCCCGTCCATGGTGGTGTCCAGCGTCGAGCCGACGATGATGTTGGCGTCCGGGTCCACTTCCTCGCGGATGCGGTTCGCGGCTTCGTCCAGTTCGAACAGCGTCAGGTCGTTGCCGCCCGTGATGTTGATGAGAACGCCCTTCGCACCGCGCAGGCTGATCTCGTCCAGCAGCGGGTTCGCTATGGCTTGTTCGGCCGCCTTGGTCGCGCGTTCGTCGCCCTCGCCCTCGCCGGTGCCCATCATGGCCTTGCCCATCTCGTCCATGACCGAGCGGACGTCGGCGAAGTCGAGGTTGATCAGGCCGGGGCGAACCATCAGGTCCGAGATGCCCTTGACGCCCTGGTAGAGGACGTTGTCTGCCATCGAGAAGGCCTCGGTGAAGGTCGTCTTCTCGTTGGCGAGGCGGAACAGGTTCTGGTTCGGAATGATGATGAGCGTGTCGACGACCTTCTGCAGGACCTCGACGCCCTCTTCCGCCTGGCGCATCCGCTTGGCGCCTTCGAACTGGAAGGGCTTGGTCACGACGCCGACGGTCAGAACACCCAGTTCACGGGCAGCCTGCGCGATGATCGGGGCTGCACCGGTGCCGGTGCCACCGCCCATACCGGCGGTGATGAAGCACATGTGCGCGCCGGCCAGGTGATCGACGATCTGTTCGATGCTCTCTTCGGCGGCGGCTGCGCCGACCGCGGCACGGGCGCCTGCGCCCAGACCTTCGGTGATCTTCACGCCCAGCTGAACGCGGGCTTCCGCGCGGCTCTGCTGAAGAGCCTGTGCGTCGGTATTGGCCACCACGAAGTCGACACCGTCGAGCGCCTTCTCGATCATGTTGTTGACCGCGTTGCCGCCTGCGCCACCGACACCGAACACGGTAATCCGGGGCTTCAGTTCTTCGTGACCGGGCATCGTAAGATTGAGTGTCATTGCTCTGTCCGCCTGATGTTGCCCCCAGATTCCCGGGGATTGTTCTGCCTAATCAGGAATAATCTTAACAACCTGTTGCAGTGACGTCACGCGAAAAAGAGGAAATCCCTACAAAATATGGCCGCGAGTCCGGGCGGACTCGCGGGATTTTGCCGATTATTCCAGATATGGGGTTTACCAGTTCTCTTTGAACCAGCGGACGGCCCGCTTCAGCGACCGCGCGGGATAGCGATCGTGGGGCAGATCGAAGTCCCACCACTCGTCCTGCGGGTGCGCCGCAAAGAGACACATCCCCACGGCAGAGGCAAAGCCCGGCCCGGTGGCGGCCTGCGGCAGGCCGTGGACGCGCAGCGGACGGCCAAGGCGGACCTGCTGGCCGAGGATTCGGCTGGCCAACCCGTCGAGGCCGGGGATCTGGCTGGCGCCGCCGGTCAGCACGATCTGCTGGCTCGGCAGGTGGTCGAAGCCCGCCGCGTCGAGACGGTAGCGCACCTCTTCGAGGATCTCCTCGACCCGCGGGCGCATGACGCCGATCAGCTCGGCCCGGGTGACGGTGCGGCGGTCGTGTTCCCAATCGCCGGTCTCGCCGCCGATCTCGATCTGCTCACGGTCGTCCATGCCGGTGGCGATGACGCCGCCGTAGAAGGTTTTCAGCCGTTCGGCATTGGCATGCGGGATTTGCAGCGCCATCGAGATGTCGCCGGTCACGTGATCGCCGCCCATGCGCACCGCATCGGCATAGATCATGTGCTTCTTCATGAAGATCGAGATGCCGGTGGCCCCGCCCCCCATGTCGATGCAGGCCGCGCCCAGTTCCTGTTCGTCCTCCACCAGCGAGGCGATGCCGGTGACATAGGCCGAGGAGGCGATGCCCGCGAGTTCGAGGTCGCAGCGGTGGATGCAATGCACGAGGTTCTGCACCGCCGCCGCATCCACGGTCAGCATGTGCATGTCGGTCGCCAGACGGTTGCCCATCTGGCCCCGCGGATCAGAGAGGCCCGAGCGGTGGTCGAGGGCGAAGTTCACCGGCTGCGCGTGGATCACCTCGCGCCCGCCGCCGAAGTCCGGCACGTCGCAGGCGGCCAGCACGCGGCTCACGTCCTGTTCGGTGACCATCTGGCCCGAAAGCTCGACCTCACCTGCCAGACCATAGCTGCGCGGACCGGCGCCCGAAAAACAGGCAATCACGTGGTCGACACGGACCTTGGCCATCTTCTGCGCCGCCTGGATCGCGGTGCGGATCGCCTTTTCGGCCTCCTGCATCGCCTCCACCTCGCCGAAGCGCACCCCGCGCGAGCGGGTCGTGGCGGCACCGATCACCCGAAAGCCCGCCTGCCCTGCCAGCGAGCCGACCCCGTCCCCGGTGGTCACACGCTCGGCATTGTCGAAGCGCAGGACGAGACAGGCGATCTTGGAGCTGCCCACGTCGAGGATCGCAACCACCCCGCGCTGCATGGCAGCCCGCCGCATGTTGCGCATCGCGCGCTGACTCTCGTACAGATCCATCATTACTGTCCGGCCTCCACCAACATGTCCTTGCTCAGCCACCAATGGGCAACGGCGTCCTGGTTCATTCGGATCGTCGGGCGCGCGGCAAGCCGCATGTCCACCGACGACAAATCTCTTGCGAAAAGCTGCTGCGCCTCGTCGAGCGCGATCACCCGCTCCAGCGCCTGCACCGGCTTGGCCACCGGCAGCAGCACCCGCTGCCCGCGGTCCAGCACCAGGTCCCAGCGGCGTTCGCCCACCCGGACGAGACCCCGCACGCGGTCCTTGAGCGGCGCGGCGGCCGACAGGATGCGCAGCGCCTCGGGCACCGCATCGCGGGCACCGTCGCCGGCGATCAGCGGCAGGTCCTCGCGGGTGGCGCGGGTCGAGACACCGCCCACCACCACGCCTTCGCGGTCCACGAGGTCGAGCCCGTCGCGCGAGCGCCACAGCACCACCGGCTGCCGCTCGATCACGTTGATCTGCAGGATGTTGCCCGCGCGGATGAAAAGGCTCACGTCCTTGACCGCCGGCAGCTCGAGGATCGTCTGCTGCAGCGTGTCGAGGTCGATGTCGAAGGAGGTCATCGGGAAGTCGAGCTGTGCGACTTCGCGGATGTCGGATTCCACGTTGGCGGACGCGCCCTCGACGGCCATCAGCTTGACCATGAATTCGGGCCGCATCTCGAACTTGTCGCGCAGCTCGTGGATCGTCAGCAGGACCTGGTCGCGGCGGTCCTGATCGCCCAGATAGGCCGAGGTCGCGCCAAGCGTGATCAGGAAGGGCACCCCCGCGCGCAGGAAGAAGCGCACCGCCGGGGTCAGCATCAGCCGTTCAAGGCGATAGGCCCAGAGGGAGGGCGCGGGATCGTGACGGACGGGGCGGGTCAGCTGAGCCATGGGGCCCTCCGCGCATCAGGGGCAGACCCTTGGGCGCGGACGGACAGGATGCAGGCCGCTGCGCGGTGCATCCCCTCTTCCCGATTGGCGTCGTTCACGCGAGCCGCGCCGCGCCACGCAAAGCGTGCGCCGGACTCTGTCACTGCCGCCACGTCGGGGTTTGTCCTGCTCGACGAACCCAATTCCGTGCCTCAAGTCTTCGGGCCATTTTCGGCCCTTGTTGGTTTTTCTTTAGCTTACTGCCTGCGGTCAGTCGCCGGGTCTGTCGCCCTTGGCTTCACCTATCCGCATGATTTCCCACTCTAGCTGCAAACCGCTGGTTTGGAAAACCCTTTTTCGCACTTCCTCGCCCAGCTGTTCCAGATCCGCGGCCGTGGCTGCCCCCGTATTGATCAGGAAGTTGGAGTGTTTTTCGCTCATCTGCGCGCCGCCGATCATGGCCCCCCGCATCCCCGCGTCGTCGATCAGTTTCCACGCCTTAAGGTCATGTACGTCATCCGCCCGCCCGGTCGAGGAAAAGCCCGCCGGATTGCGGAAGGTGGAGCCCGCGGTGCGGTCCTTCGTGGGCTGGGTCGCGTCGCGCTTGGCCAGCTGATCTTCCATCCGCGCGGCCAGTTCGGCCGGGTCGCCCGCCGGGCCTTCCAGCACCACCTCGGTCAGCACCCAGCCCTCGGGCAGCGCGCTCTGCCGGTACTGGAAGGCAAGGTCCTCGCCGCTCAGCGTCACGATTTCCCCCGCCCGCGTCACGGCGCGGGCCGAGACGAAGGCGTCCTTCGTGTAGGTGCCATAGCAGCCCGCGTTCATCCGCACCGCGCCGCCGATGGCGCCGGGGATCGTGCGCAGGAAGGTCAGGTCCACGCCCGCCTCTGCCGCGCGCCGGGCCACGTGGGCATCCAGCGCCGCCGCCCCGGCCGTCACCCGCGACCCTTCGGCCACGATCCCGTTGAAACCGCGCCCCAGACGGATCACCACGCCGCGCAGCCCCCCGTCGCGCACGATCAGGTTGCTGCCCACGCCCATGGGGAAGACAGGCACTTCCGGGTCGAGCTGGCGCAGGAAATCGGCAAGGTCATCCTCGTCCGCGGGCTGGAACAGCCAGTCCGCCGGGCCGCCCACCCGCAGCCACGTCAGGTCGGCCATGGCGCGGTCGGCACTCAGCCGGCCTCGGGTCTCGATCTGGTCTGGACGGGCCATGGTCTCTCCTGCGGCTTCGGGATCGCAGGGCTAGGTAGCGCCCTGCCCCCGCCAAGGCAAGCCGGGGCTAACGCGCCTTCAGCCAGCGGAGGAGATAGATCACCGGCCAGCGGAAGACCGAGAGGCCGCAAGCGAGGACCACCAGCGCCCAGACCCAGCCATCCCGCAGCAGCACCCACAGCAGCACCGGCACGAAGGCCGCCATCAGCGCGTAGGCCCACGTCCAGTGGTTGTCACGCGAGGGGATCATCCCCGCCACCGCCGCCGCCAGCACCCAGAGGCAGGCCGCCACCAGAGCCGGGCTCACTCGACCCGGCCCTTGCGGTTCACGAGGTGGAAGAGCGGCCGCCGGAAGACCGAAAGGACAGCGATCAGCGCCACCAGCGCCATGCCCGCCCCATGGGCCTGCCCGATGAGGACAAGGATCGCCACCGCGCCAAGGATTAGCGCCAGCCCGGGCCAGAGTTGCAGCCGCATCGGCAGCAGCGCCACAAGGGCCGCGGCCAGCACCCAGAGGCAGGCCAGTATCCACGGAAGGCTCATGCGGGACCTCATTTTCGCTCGCCGGAGTTTTGATCCCGCGGGCCGGGCTGACAAGCCTGCGCCCCTGTCGCGCCGGGCTTTTCAGCACTCTGGGGCACAAAAGCCCCACTCCCGCGCCCTGCTGCTCAGTCCGTGGCGGGTTTCATGCTAGGCTGCGTCGATTGCCGGCCCTACCCGATTTCATGAAAGAGGTTTCCCGATGCGCGTTCTTCAGACCCTTGCCGCCGCCCTTCTCCTGGCCACGCCGGTGCAGGCCTATGCCCCCGATGTCTTTGCCGTCTGCCACCTCAATCCGAACGGGGACAACTTCCTTGCCCTGCGCAGCGGTCCGGGCTCCAGCCATCCGATGCGGGCCAAGCTGGGCCCCGGCACCAAGGTCTGGGACTGGGAGCGGCGCGGCAAGTGGTACAGGGTCTCGGTCGGCGGGGTGAATGGACCCGAGGGTTGGGTCTATGCCGACTATCTCTGCCTGATCGAGGACCATTGAAAAAGGGGCCGCACGGGCCCCTTCTTCGCGGTCTCGCTCTCGCCCTCGGGTGTTATTCCACCGGCTCTTCCGCCAGCCGTTTCGGCAGGTTGTTCGCCCAGGTCGAGATCGTGCCCGCACCGAGGCAGACCACCATGTCGCCGGGCCGCGCCTGTTCGCGCACCAGCCGCACGAGGTCATCCTCGCCGGTCACCGCGCGGGCGTGGCGATGGCCATGGGCGATCAGCCCATGCACGAGGTCCTCGCGGGTCGCGCCGGGGATCGGCTCCTCGCCCGCGCCATAGACCTCGCCGATGGCGACCACGTCGGCCTCGTTGAAACAGGCGCAGAAGTCATCGAAGAGCGAATGCAGACGGGTGTAGCGGTGCGGCTGGTGCACGGCGATGACACGGCCCTCGGTCGCCTGACGGGCGGCCTTCAGCACGGCGGCGATCTCCACCGGGTGGTGGCCGTAATCGTCGATTACCGTGACGCCGTTCACTTCGCCCACCTTGGTGAAGCGCCGGTTCACACCGCCAAAGGCCGCAAGGGCCGCGCGGATTTCCTCGCCCTTCATGCCCAGATGCCGGGCCACGGCCACGGCAGAGAGCGCGTTCGAGACGTTGTGATCGCCGGGCATCGGCAGGGTGCAGCCCTCGATCTTCATGTCCTCGGCCTGCAGCAGGATGTCGAAATGGGCGATGCCCTTCTCGTAGCGCAGGTTGGTCGCGCGGACATCGGCCTGCGCGTTGAAGCCATAGGTCGTCACGCGGCGGTCGGTGATCTTGCCCACCAGCGCCTGCACCTCCGGGTGGTCGGTGCAGCAGACGGCCAGCCCGTAGAAGGGGATGTTCGACACGAAGTCGAGGAAGCCCTTGCGCAGCCCCTCGATGGTGCCCCAGTGCTCCATGTGCTCCGGGTCGATGTTGGTCACGATGGCGATCGTGGCCGGCAGGCGGTTGAAGGTGCCGTCGCTCTCGTCGGCCTCCACCACCATCCATTCGCCCAGACCCACCCGCGCGTTGGAGCCATAGGCATGGATGATCCCGCCGTTCACCACCGTGGGGTCGAACTTGCCCGCGTCCAACAGCGTGGCCACCATCGTGGTGGTCGTCGTCTTGCCGTGGGTGCCCGCGACGGCGATGTTGGATTTCAGGCGCATCAGCTCGGCCAGCATCTCGGCCCGGCGCACCACGGGCAGGCCCCGGCGGCGCGCCTCGTCCAGCTCGGGGTTGCCCGGCTTGATCGCGGAGGAGATCACGACGACTTGCGCCTGCTCGAGGTTCTCGGCCCGCTGGCCCTCGAAGATATGCGCGCCGAGGTCCTTCAGCCGGTCGGTGATCTTGGAGGCCTTCAGATCGCTGCCCTGCACCACGTAGCCGTGGTTCAGCAGGACCTCCGCGATGCCGGACATGCCGATGCCGCCGATGCCCACGAAATGAATGGGGCCCACGTCTCCGGGAAGTTTCGTCGCTGCGTTCACATCTTGTCCTTTTCCGTCAGTTCGCCCGCCGCGAGGGCCGCGACCATGTCGGCCAGCGTCTCTGCCGCCTCGGGCTTGCCGAGGGACAGCGCGGCCCGCGCCATCTGAAGCGCGCCCTCGGGGCTTTCCAGTACCAATGCGATCTGGTCCGCAAGGGTGGCTGCGTCAAGTTTGCTTTCAGGCAAAAGGATCGCGGCACCCGCCTCGACCATGCCTTTGGCGTTGGCGGTCTGCTCGTCCCGGATGGCGGCGGCCAGCGGCACGAGGATCGCCGGGCGGCCGATCACCGTCAGATCCGCCACCGTCGAGGCGCCCGCGCGGGTCACCACCAGCTGTGCCTCGCTCATGCGGCGCGGCACGTCGTCGAAGAAGGGTTTCACCTCGGCGCTGATCCCGGCCTCGGCATAGAAGGCGGCGACGCGCTCCATGTCCTCGGGGCGGGCCTGATGGGCCACGCGCACATGCTGGCGCAGGTGGTCGGGCAGCAGGGCAATCGCCTCCGGCACCCGGTCCGAAAGGATCCGCGCGCCCTGCGAGCCGCCCATGACGAGCAGCGAGAGCGGGTAATCCCCCGGCGGAATGTAACCGGCGCCGGCGCGTTCGCGGATCGCCGCGCGCACCGGGTTGCCGACGTGGTAGCCCTGCACGCCCTCGGGCAGCTCGGTCGGCCATGTGCCGCAGGCCACCGCCGCCACGCGCTTGGCGAAGAGCTGGTTCACGCGCCCCAGCACGCCGTTCTGTTCATGGATCATCCGCGGCAGGCCGAGGATCGTGGCCGCCGCCACTGCCGGGATTGCCGGGTAGCCGCCAAAGCCCACCACGGCGGCCGGTTTCTCGCGCTGCATCCGCAGCACGGCCGAGGAGATGCCCCCCGCGATCCGGAAGGGCACCAGCGCCTTGGCCGCCACGCCGCCGCGCGCGAAGGTGGCCGAGGCCACCTCCTCCACCGCGACCGCCTCGGGGAAGCCGCCGGTGTAGCGTGCGCCGCGGGCGTCGGTCGACAGCCGGACCCGCCAGCCGCGCGTCAGCATTTCCTCCGCGAGGGCCTGCGCCGGGAACATGTGCCCGCCCGTGCCCCCCGCCGCGATGATCAGCAGCGGTGCCGTCTCACTCATCGCGCACGCCCCGCGAGGATATCGCCGATCTCGCCCTGCGGGCGCGACCGGGTGAAGGCCAGCAGCATGCCGACCGCCACGCCGCTCGCGATAACGGAGGAACCGCCGTAGCTCACGAAGGGCAGCGTCATGCCCTTGGCGGGCAGCAGCCGCACGGCGACGCCCATGTTGATCATCGCCTGCACGGCGAACATGGCGGCGAGGCCAGTGCCCGCCAGCCGGATGAAGGGATCGCGTTCCCGCATCAGCCGCAGGAGCGAGCGCACCACGATCGAGGTATAGAGCGCGATGATCACCAGCACGAGGATCAGCCCGTATTCCTCGGCCGCCACGGCGATGATGAAGTCGGTATGGGCGTCCGGCAGCGACCATTTGACCGAGCCTTCGCCCACGCCCACGCCGAAGAACCCGCCCTCGCGGATCGCGTCGGTGGCATAGCCCAGCTGGGTGCGCGGATCGACATCGGGGCTCAGGAAGCCGTCGATCCGGCGCGCGAAGTGTTCCGAGTTGTGATAGGCGAAGGTGCCCGCGGCGACCACGGCGCCCGCCATGCCCACCAGCAGGGTCAGCGGCGCACCGGCCACGAAATACATCACGCCCCAGCCGAAGAGGATCAGCGCCGACTGGCCGAAGTCCGGCTGCATCGCCAGCATGAACACGATGACCACGGTCAGCCCGAAGGACCAGAGCCGTCCGGGCGGGCCGTTGATCTCCTGCGCGGCTGCCATCATCCAGGCGCAGGTCACCACGAAGACGGGCTTCAGGAATTCCGAGGGCTGCACCGAGGCAAAGCCCAGCGAGTACCACCGCACCGCGCCCTTGCCGAAGTCGGTCCCGAAGACCGGCAGGAAGAGCAGCGCGAGGAAACAGCCCGCGAAGCCCAGCACCGCGAGGCGGCGCACCAGTTGCGGCGGCATCATCGAGGTGACCATCATCGCCACCATCGCCATCGCGCCGAAAAGCGCCTGCCGCTGCACGTAGTGGAACGGCTGGAAGCCGTTCTTCTCTGCCAGCGGGGGCGAGGCGGCGAAGCCCAGCAAGAGCCCCACGCCAAAGAGCATGAGGATGCAGGACATGGTCCACTTGTCGACCGTCCGCCACCATTTAGGGAGTATCGGTTCGCCTTCCCGCACGGGGAGCGCGCCATAGACCATTTCCGTCATGGGTAAATCTGCCGCTTCTGCCTCTGATCCGCCCCTTTTCGGGGTCTGATAGGCAAGTCTAGCCTTTTTCCCCCTGTCGCGCCAGACAGAATGCCACGGCCCGGCACGCCTCCGCCCGCCCCTGCGCACATCCCGCCGGCCTGCCTCTCCCGTCCCCCCTTGCCAAAGCCGGGCCAAGGCGGCATCCCCGCGGCCATGGACTATGACGTGATCATCCTTGGCGCCGGGGCGGCCGGCCTGATGTGCGCGGCCCACTGCGGGGGCCGGGTGCTGGTGGTGGACCATGCCCGCAAGGCGGGCGAGAAGATCCGCATCTCCGGCGGCGGGCGCTGCAACTTCACCAACACCGGGACGGAGCCTGCCAACTTCCTCTCCGCCAACCCGCATTTCGCCAAATCCGCGCTGAAGCGCTACACGCCATGGGATTTCGTCTCCCTCGTCTCGGAGCACGGCATCGCCTGGCACGAGAAGACCCTCGGCCAGCTCTTCTGCGACGAGAGCGCACGCCAGATCGTCTCGCTGCTGACCGGCATGGTCGAGGCGGCGGGCGGCACGCTGGCGCTCGACACGCGGATCGAGGGTGTCACCGCGCAGGACGGAGAAGGGGACGGGGCCTTCGCCGTCACGCTCAACCGCGACACCCGGCCCTGGACGGTGCGGGCACCGCGCCTCGTGGTGGCCACGGGCGGCAAGTCGATCCCCAAGATGGGCGCCACCGGCCTTGCCTATGACATCGCGCGCCAGTTCGGCCACGCCATCGTCGAGACGCACCCCGGCCTCGTGCCCTTCACCTTCCCGCCCGAGACCTTCAGCGCCCTTGCCGGCCTCTCCCTGCCGGTGCGCGCCACCGCCGGGGGCACCAGCTTCGACGAGGCGCTGCTTTTCACGCATCGCGGCCTCTCGGGCCCGGCGATCCTTCAGGTCTCCTCCTACTGGACGCCCGGCGCGGAGATCGAGATCAACCTGCTGCCCGGCACAGACCCGCTGGAGCGGCTGCGCGCCGCGCGCCAGCAGGCGGGCCGCCGCGCCATCACCACCGTGCTGGGGGAGATGATGCCCGCGCGCCTTGCGCAGGCGGTGCCGACCCTGATCGCGCCGGACCTCGACCTGGGCGGCAACCTTGCCGATCACAACGACGCCAGCCTCGGCGCGCTCTGTGACCGGCTGACCCACTGGAGGGTGAAGCCCACGGGCACCGAGGGCTACCGCACCGCCGAGGTGACGCTGGGGGGCGTGGACACTGCGGGCCTCTCCTCCAAGACGATGGAATCCACCCTGCGCCCGGGGCTGCATTTCATCGGCGAATGCGTGGATGTGACCGGCTGGCTGGGGGGCTACAACTTCCAGTGGGCCTGGGCCTCGGCCATGGCCTGCGCCACGGCGATCAGGGCCGCGCAGCAGGCCTAGAGCGCCTTCGGCCCGCCGCCATCGTTGCCCACGCCGCCGGTCTCGACAGGGCTGTCCCCGGCCAGCAGCGCGTCATACCAGCTGCGGTCCGTCTCGTATCCCAGCCCGATGAGCACATCGTGCAGGACGGGAAACTTGGTGAACTGGTCGATGATCCGCGCCCGATGCTCGGGCCGTGCCCATTTCCGCGCAGGCCCCGCCTCCAGCGCGCGCACGCCGTTCAGCGGGCCCTGCAGGTGGGCCGGGATCTCGGCCGTGTGGAACTCGGCAAAGCTGCCCTCGAAGCGCAGACCCAGCTGCGCGGCCAGGGCCTGCTGCATGCTGTCGGGATCGGCCACGAGGTCCTCGTACTTCAGGTAGAAGATGCCCTGCGGAAAGGCCCCCGACCGCGCCACCTGCATGATCCCGCGCTGGATCTGCAAGAGCCCCGGCGCGGTGAAGGTCGGCACTTTGCCCGGCTGGATGAAATAGCACAGGTCGGCGGCCATGAAGTAATCGTCCGGCACGGCCCGGTGGCGGCTGATCAGGATATCGCGCGGATCGCGCAGCATGACGATCAGGTCCAGCTGCTTGCCGCGCGTATTGGCTTGCAGGATCTTGGCCATGTCGAAGATATCGTAGGGCCGCTTGCTGCATTGGTTGCCCGGCAGGTGCAACACCTGCGCCGTCGGCATCTCGGAGTCGAAGAGACCGAAGTCCTTAAGGCAGTGCCGCATCATGGTGTAGAACAGCGTGCTGCCCGCCCGGCCATGCCCGGAAATGATCAGGTGACGTTCCAAACGCAGCCCCTTGGTTCCCCATGTCGGGGGAGTGTCCCGCCGTCGCGCAGCGCGATCAAGAGGCACCTCCCGAAACACCCGTCGGGAGATGCCTCTGGCTCAGCATTGGCTCAGTAGGAATACTCGGCGTAGATCCGATCCAGATCGCCGTTCCACTCGCCCTTGTACTTGGCCAGCAGTTCGTCTGCAGGGGTCTGGCCCGAGGCGATGCTTTCCTTCAGCGCGTTGAGGAAATGGGTCTCGTCGGGGATCAGCCCGCCCGCGCCCTCTGCCGCGCGCGCCTTCAGGCCCGCCTCGGCGATGTCCAGCACCTCGCGGGCGAGGTCATGCATCTTGATGCCGTTGACCGTGCCGCCGAGGGCCTGATCGCCGGCGGCCACGCGCATCGCCTCGCGGGTCGGGGCGTCCCAGCCCTTCACGAGATCCCATGCCGCATCCAGCGCGCCCTGATCGTACATCAGCCCGACCCAGAAGGCCGGCAGCGCGCAAAGACGCCGCCACGGGCCGCCATCGGCGCCGCGCATCTCGATGAACTTCTTCACCCGCGCCTCGGGGAAGAGCGTGGTCAGGTGATCGGCCCAGTCCGACAGCGTCGGCTTCTCGCCCGGCAGCGCGGGCAGTTCGCCCTTGAGGAAGTCGCGGAACGACTGGCCGAGCGCGTCGATGTACTTGCCGTCGCGGTAGACGAAGTACATCGGCACATCGAGGGCGTATTGCACGTAGGCCTCGAAGCCGAAGCCCTCGTCAAAGACGAAGGGCAGCATCCCCGTCCGGGCCGCATCCATGTTGCGCCAGACCCACGACCGGTAGGAGCGCATGCCGTTGGGCTTGCCCTCGAAGAAGGGCGAATTGGCAAAGAGCGCGGTGGCGACCGGCTGCAGCGCAAGGGCCACGCGCATCTTCTGCACCATGTCCGCCTCGGTCGCGAAGTCGAGGTTCACCTGCACGGTGCAGGTGCGGCGCATCATCGTGGTGCCGGTGGTGCCGACGCGGCCCTGATAGGCATCCATGAGCTTGTAACGGCCCTTGGGCATCAGGGGCATTTCGTCATGGGTCCACTGGGGTGCGGCGCCCAGACCGATGAAGCCTACGCCGATCTCGTCCGCGATGCTTTTCACCTCGCGCAGGTGTTCGTTCACCTCGTCGCAGGTCTGGTGGATGTTGCACAGCGGAGCGCCCGACAGCTCCAGCGCCCCGCCGGGCTCGAGGCTGACGTTGGCGCCGTCCTTGGTCAGGCCGATGAGGTAGCCGCTTTCGCGAACCTCGTTCCAGCCATAGCGGTCGCGCAGGCCTTCCAGCACGGCCTTGATGGAGCGTTCGCCATCATAGGGGATGGGTTTCAGGCTGTCCTTGCAGTAGCCGAACTTCTCGTGCTCGGTGCCGATCCGCCAGTCTTCCTTGGGCTTGCAGCCCTCGGCCATGTATTCTGCCAGCTGTTCATGACGCTCGATCGGGCCGCCGCCGGATTGGGGGATGGACATGGAATACTCCGGTCTGTCGCTTTCTTGGAGGTCAGGAGTGAGCGCAAACGCGGGCAGTGTCAATGCAACCGGCGGAGCGGTTTCTCCCAGATCACCTCCCCCTTGGCCGGGCCGCCCGATGCCGCGCCACCCTGCACAAGGGTCAGGCCCCCACGGGACGGGCCGGGGGAAGTGCCCTGCGAAGACCCTTGCCCTTGCGTCGCATCCGGCGCCGCGTCATGGGCCCGCATCTTCGCCAGCAGCTCCCGCGTGGGCAGGCCGGGCAGTGCGGCGAAGACATCGAAAAGCGCCTCGGCCCCTTCCGCCCCCAGCGGGATATAGAGGTCCTCCGCGCCGGGCTGGCTCAGCACCCAGTGGGCCGAGGGCCCCTGCCCGGTCAGCGCCAGCCGCTCCAGCTCCGACAGGGCCACGATGCCGCCGGTGAGCGGGCCGAAATAGGCGATCTGCCCCTCGTCCACCTGCACCACGCCGGGTCCCTGCCGGGCAGAGCGGAACCGCGCCCGCTGCACGCCCGCGGCGGCAAAGCCGAGGCCCGCCAGCACCAGCACCACGCCCACCCACTTAAGCACGCCGAAGGTGGTCAGCGCCCACCACAGGCCGAGCGCCGCCACGGCAAGGCCCATGGCCACCTCGCGCCAGCGGCTGAGCGCCGCGCGCGCCTCGGGTCGGATGAAACTCACGTGGGCCTCGCCAGACGGCACATCGTATAAGTGCCGATCCGGCTGAACCCGATGGCGCGATAGGCAGCGGCCGCGGTGTCGCTGGCGGCGAAGAGCACCGCCTCCTCGGCGCCGGTCTCGTCGCGCAGGGCGGCGAGGTGCAGCGCCACCGCGGCCCGGGCATGGCCCTCGCCGCGCCGCGCGGGCGGGGTGAAGACCCCGCCGACCTGCACCGTGGTCCCGGCCCTTGCGTTGATCCCCGTCACCGCCAGCGGCGTGTCGTCCTGCATCAGCAGAACGTGGCTCTGCGCCTCCAGCATCGCATCCACGTCGATGACCGCCCGCTCTGCCGCGACGGTCGGAGATGTGCCGTGGACATAGGTGTTGTACTGGCTGCGCCAGTCGATCAGCAGATCGAGGCGGCTGGCATCGGCGGGCACGAGGTGCAGCCCCGCGACTTCGGGCATGACCAGATCAGAAAGCGGCAGGACGAAATGCGGCTCGTCGCGCAGAAGGCCCATGGGATGGTGCCGCAGGTCGAGCGTGTCGAGCACGGAATGCACCGCCCCCGCCTCACCGAGAATCCACTCGTAGGACCGCATGGAGAGCGGCGCGGTCACGGCATCCAGCAGCGGATCGCCCGCCGCCAGCACCGGCAGCATCCAGCCATCGCGCGTCATGCCGAGGAAGGCCACGACCTCGCCGTCCTCGTAGCGGACCCAGGCCGACATGGCGCGGCTGTGGCCCGACTGGGTGGCCAGCCCGTGGGTTTCGAGGTTCGCCAGCGGGAACATGGCGCAGGCGGTCTGGCCGCGCAGATAGTCGAGGACCGCGGGCAGATCGTCGGCCCGGACCGGGGTCATGTCGCTCATGCGCCCTCCCCGCCCCGATCATCGCCCCAGTCGCCAAGCGCCTGCTGCCAGAGCGTCAGCGCGGCCACCGCCGCGGTATCCGCCCGCAGGATGCGCGGGCCAAGGGCGACACGATGCGCAAAGGGCAAGGCCCGCAGCCGGCTGCGCTCCGCCTCGGAGAAGCCGCCCTCCGGCCCGATCAGGATCGCCCATGGGCCGGGCGTGAGGGTCGAGAGCGGCGCGCCGCCCGGTTCCCCGGCCAGCACCTCGTCGCAGAACATCAGCTGTCGCCCCTCGGGCCAGTCGGCCAGCAGACGGTCAAGCTTGTGCAGATCCGCGACCTCGGGCACGTAGGTGCCGCCGCATTGCTCTGCCGCTTCCACCGCATGGGCCTGCAACCGGTCCTGCCGGATCCGCTCGGAATTGGTGAAATCGGTCTGCACCGGGACGATCCGCGCCGCGCCCATCTCTGCCGCCTTCTCGACGATGAAGTCGGTGCGCGCCTTCTTGATCGGCGCAAAGAGCAGCCAGAGGTCGGGCGGCATCTGCAACGGTTTCGAGCGGGTCCGGCAGGTGAGTTCACCGCCCCGCTTGCCCGCCTGCGTCACCTGCGCCTGCCATTCGCCGTCGCGCCCGTTGAAGAGCGCGACCGCATCGCCATCGCCCATGCGCATGACCCCGAAGAGGTAATGTGCCTGGTCCCGTTCCAAAGGAACGGTTTGCCCCGCCCCCAGCGGGTGCTCTACATAGAGCCTGACTTTCGCCGTATCCATGGACCCTTCTTATGACCCAGAATGCCCAAGCGCCAGAGCAACACGCCCCCGACGGACAGGTGGCCGACGCGGTCAAGGGCAACTGGGTCGACCGCCTCGCCCCGGCGGCCACGCGGCCCTACCTGCGGCTGTCGCGCGCCGACCGCCCGGTGGGCACATGGCTGCTGCTGATCCCCTGCTGGTGGGGCCTGGGCCTTGCCATGCTGGCGGACGGCCGTGCGGGCTGGCACGACCTGTGGATCTTCATCGGCTGTGCCATCGGCGCCTTCCTGATGCGCGGCGCGGGCTGCACATGGAACGACATCACCGATCGCAAGTTCGATGCCGCCGTGGCACGGACGAAATCACGTCCGATCCCCTCGGGGCAGGTCACGGTGAAGGGCGCGGTGGTCTGGATGGTAGCGCAGGCGCTGATCGCCTTCTGCATCCTGCTGACCTTCGGCCCGCTGGCCATCGTGCTGGGGGTCCTCTCGCTGGGGCCGGTCTGCATCTACCCCTTCGCCAAGCGCTTCACCTGGTGGCCGCAGGTCTTCCTCGGCCTTGCGTTCAACTGGGGTGCCATCCTCGCCTGGGCGGCGCACAGCAACACGCTCTCCTGGCCGCCCTTCGCGCTCTATCTCTGCGGCATCGCCTGGACGATCTTCTACGACACGATCTATGCCCACCAGGACAAGGAGGACGACGCGTTGATCGGCGTGAAGTCCACGGCACGGCTCTTTGCCGGCAACACGGCCCGCGTGCTGCGTCAATTCCTTGTGATTTCGGTCTCGCTGATGGCCTTGGCCGTGATCGGGGCGATGATCGACGGGGCCAATCCGCTGGCCCTGATCGTGGCGCTTGCAGGGCCCTGGGCCCTTGGCTGGCATATGGTTTGGCAGCTGCGCCAACTGGATATCGACGATGGCGACAAATGCCTCGCGCTCTTCCGGTCGAACAGGAACGCGGGCCTTCTGGTCCTGCCGTTTTTCGCCGTCGCCTTCCTGCTCTGATTTACAGCAGCACCTGCGCGGCTTAAAACTCGCCCACTGCCACTATCGGGATACCCGCCAGACATGCGCCTGTCCTCGCTTGCGATCGTCAGCTCGGCCTTCACCTCGGCCGCCGTCCTCAGCCTCGTCGCCGCCGCCTTCTCGGCCGGAGCGGTGGAGGACCGTACGGAAATCGACGTCCGCCAGACGCTCGACACGCACAACATGTACTGGGCCGAGGTGCAGGCCGACGGCCTGCGGGTGAACCTCTCGGGCACCGCCCCCAGCGAGGCGGCCCGCTTCAACGCGATCACCGTCACCGGGCAGGTGGTGGACGCGGCCCGGGTCATCGACCTGATGCAGGTGCAGGCCGCCGAGGCCATCAAGGCGCCCGACTTCTCGGTCGAGATCCTGCGCAACGAGGACACGCTGTCGCTCATCGGGCTGATCCCCGCCGCCACCAACCGCGACCGGCTGACCGAGACGCTGGGGGATATCGACGGCGTCGGCACGATCACCGACCTGATGGAGACCGCGCGCTACCCCGTCCCCGGCGGCTGGATCGAGGCGCTGACCTTCGCCATCGAAGCGCTGAACGAGCTGCCGCGGTCCAAGATCTCGGTCGCGCCGAACCACGTCCGCATCGACGCGGCCGTCGAAAGCACCGCCGCCAAGACCGACCTGCAGCGCCGGCTGGAACGGGCCCTGCCCGACGGCGTGGACCTGTCGCTGACCCTGACCGCGCCGCGCCCGGTCATCGCGCCCTTCACCGTGCGTTTCCTGATCGACGACAACGGCGCCCGCTTCGATGCCTGCTCTGCCGACAACGCCGAGGACATCGAGGTGATCGAAAAGGCCGCCCGCACGGCTGGCCTCGAGGGCGCCATGCGCTGCCGGATCGGCCTCGGCCTGCCCTCGCCCGACTGGGCACAGGCGGTCTCCACCGGGATCGCCGGGCTGGCCCAACTGGGCGGCGGGTCGATCACCTTCACCGATGCCGACATCTCCCTCGTCGCGGCCGAGGGCACGGCGCAGGGGCTCTTCGACCGGGTCGTGGGCGAGCTGGAGAACAGCCTGCCCGACCTCTACGCCCTGCACGCCACCCTGCCCGTCACGCCGAGCGAGGACGAGGAGGAAGGCCCGCCTGAATTCGTCGCCACGCTGAGCCCCGAGGGCATGGTGCAGCTACGCGGCCGCATTGCCGACGAGCTGTCCCGAAATGCGACCCAGAGCTATGCCCAGTCCCGCTTCGGGGCGAGCGCGGTCTACACCGCCGCGCGGCTCGACGAGGACCTGCCCGATGGCTGGACGATCCGCGTGCTGGCCGCGCTGGAGGCGCTCTCCAAGCTCTCCAACGGCGTTGTCACCGTGACGCCCGATGACGTGGTGATCGCGGGCGACACCGGCAACGAGAACGCCCAGGCCGAGATCGCGCAGCTGCTGGCCACCCAGCTGGGCGACGGCGCCAGCTATGACATCTCCGTCGTCTACCAGGAGAAGCTGGACCCGGTCGCCTCCCTGCCCACGCCCGGGGAATGCGTGCGGGAACTGCGCGAGATCCAGAAGGTCGCCAAGATCAACTTCGAACCCGGCTCGGCCACGATCTCGGCCGAGTCCATGGGCGCCATGGATGACATTGCCGAGGTGCTGAAGACCTGCGGCGACATCCCGCTGGAAATCAGCGGCCACACCGACAGCCAGGGCCGCGAAGAGATGAACCAGGCGCTCAGCCAGGAACGCGCCACTGCCGTTCTGAACGAGCTGCGCCTGCGCCGGGTGCTGACCTCGGGCTACACCGCCGTGGGCTATGGCGAGACCCAGCCCATCGCCCCCAACGACAGCGAGGAGGGCCGCGAGGAGAACCGCCGGATCGAGTTCCGCCTGCTGGCCCCCGAGGTGCCCGAGGCGATCACCGACGCCGCGCTGGAGACCACGGGCGAAGTCGCCGAAAGCGCGGCCGAGGCCCTGGCCGAGGACGGCAGCGGCGATGCGATGCTGGAAGAAAGCACCGACGACGCCCCGATGCACGACCTGACCGACGCGGTGGATATCGAGGGATCGGGCGACGAAATCGACGACGCCTCCGGCGACGAGATCAGCGATGCGGCGCTCGAGACCACGGACGAGGCTGCGTCCCAAAGCGGCGATGACGCGGAGGTGAACGGGGCTGACGCCGAATCCGGCCTTGATCCCGAGGGGGAAACGGGCGCAGAAGAGGCCACGGAAGAACCGAACGGGACCGGCGCCACCCAATGAACAAGACCGAATTCGTCATTGCCCTTGCGATCATCCTCTTCGTCGCTTTCTGCTTCGGATGGTTTGCCTACTGGTTGATCCACCGCTTCACCCGGGTGTCCAAGTCGGACATGGGCGAGCTGGAGAAGATGGCGCAGGAGTTGCACGAAGCGGAAGAGACCCGCGATCAGGCGATCACCTACCTGCAGCAGCGCGAGGCCGAGCTGACCAACCAGCTGAGCCAGACCGAGGCAGAACTCTCCGCCGCCATGGACGGGCTGCGCGAAGCCCGGCACGAGGCCGAGGAACTGCGCAGCTACATCGAGAAGCACCACGCCGCCCAGTGATGGGGACGCGGGGTGATCTGGACCGGTGGTCTGGAGCTGACCCGACAGAGAGACCCGGATGAGAGCGGCCCCGCGGGGCCGTTTTTCGTTTGCGACTGAGAGCGAAGAGCCGCGGCGGCCTGTGGGTTCCCCCACACGGGCGGCACGCGGGGCAGCGGACGCACCCAAGGATACCGCAACGCAAAGGCGAGCGCCGCCTCACCGGCGCTGCCCGGAATTTTCAAAAATTCCGGTTCGTTTTCTTCGAAGAAAACGGGCAGGACCTCGCCCGCTCACCAGCGGTCGAGGTCGGCCTCGTCCTGCGCCTTGGCCGCGACCCAATCCGCGCCCGCGGCGGTGATTTCCTTCTTCCAGAAGGGGGCGCGGGATTTCAGGTAGTCCATCAGGTAATCCGCCGCCTCGAAGGCCGCGCGGCGGTGCGGGGCGGCGGTGGCCACCATCATGATCTGCGCCCCCGGCGCGAGCGCCCCAAAGCGGTGGATCACCAGCACGTCCGACAGCGCCCACCGCTCCATCGCCTGCGCGGCGAAGTCGGTCAGCGCCTTCTCGGTCATGCCGGGGTAATGCTCGATCTCCATGGCTCTCAGCCCGCCGCCGGGCAGGTCGCGCACCACGCCGGTGAAGCTGACCACGCCGCCTGCCCCCTCGGCCCCTGCAGAGAAGCGGTTCAGCTCGGCACCGGCATCGAAGGCCTCGGCCTGCACGCGGATCTCCATGGGCTCAGCCCCCGGTCATCGGCGGGAAGAAGGCCACTTCGCGCACGCCGGCGAGAGGTGCATCGAACTCCGAGAGTTCCTGATCGAGGGCCACCCGCAGGGCCGACAGATCGGCAAAGGCCGCCGCATAGCCCTCATCCCGGGCGCTGAGTTCGGCCACCAGATCGCGCACGGTCTCGGCCCCGGTCTCGACCCGCTCACGCGGGACGCCGATCCGCTCGCGCAGCCAGGCGAAATAGAGGATGTCCATGCTCAGCCCTCCAGGTAGGGTTTGGCCTTGGCGAAGTAATCCCAGCCGGTGATCGCGGTCAGCGCGGCCGCGACCCAGATCAGGATGCCGCCGCCCACTGCCGTCAGTTCGTTCGGCGCATCGGCCCAGATCGAGCCGGTCCGCTCAGTCAGCGCCCAGAAGGCGCCGTTGGCCAGCAGCAGCGCGATGGCGATCATCTGGCTTGCAGTCTTCCACTTCGCCAGCGGCGTGACCTTCAGCACGCCCGCCACGTCGCCGAGGTATTCCCGGAGGCCCGAGACGAAGACCTCGCGGAAGAGGATCACCGCCGCGGGCAGGATGATCCAGGGCGCGATCGGCGAGTAACGCGCCAGCACCATCAGCGCGACCACGACCATCGCCTTGTCGGCGATCGGGTCGAGCATGGTGCCCAGCTTGCTGACCTGCTTCCACTTGCGCGCGAGGTGCCCGTCGAACCAATCCGTGGCCGAGGCGGCCCCGAAGACCACGAGGGCGACGATATCCGCAGCCGGACGGGGCACCGCCAGGTAGATGATGGCGATGGCCGGCGCCGCGATCAGGCGCAGGATGGTGAGGATATTGGGAACGGTCAGGGTCATGAGGACTATCTAGGGCTTTCGGGGCGGGTTGGAAAGCGGGGTTGATGCGGGAACATCGCGGAGGGGGCGGGCCTGCTGTGGGGACGGGACCGGGGGCCAGCCCCCGGACCCCCGGGATACTTGGGGCAAGAAAATGCACACCAGCCCGTTAGGACCGCGGGACCGGTCAGCCGGTGCCGTGGAAGTGATCGTAGATGGTTTCGGCCAGCGTGTCGGAGATGCCTTCGACGGCCTTGAGGTCGGCGAGGTTCGCGCGGGTAACGGCCTTGGCGGAGCCGAAATGCGCCAGCAGGGCGCGCTTGCGGGTGGCGCCGACGCCGGGCACCTCGTCCAGCGGGTTGGCGAGTTGCGACTTGGCGCGCTTGGCCCGGTGGGTGCCGATGGCGAAACGGTGCGCCTCGTCCCGCAGGCGCTGGATGAAGTAGAGCACCGGATCGTTCATCTGCAGCGCGAAGGGGCGCGTGCCGGGGCGGTGGAATTCCTCCTTGCCGTGGTCCCGGTCGACGCCCTTGGCGACGCCGACCATGGGGATGTCGGGCAGGCCCAGCTGGTCTAGGATTTCCTGCACCGCGGAGACCTGCCCTGCCCCGCCGTCGATCAGCAGGAGGTCGGGCCAGGTGCCCTTGCTGCGGTCGGGATCGTCCTTCAGCAGGCGCGAGAGGCGGCGGGTCAGCACCTCCTTCATCATGCCGAAGTCATCGCCGGGCGTCAGGTCATCGCCGCGGATGTTGAACTTGCGGTACTGGTTCTTCATCAGCCCCTCGGGACCGGCCACGATCATCGCCCCCACGGCATTGGTGCCCTGGATGTGCGAGTTGTCGTAGACCTCGATCCGCTCGGGCGGGGCGTCGAGGGCGAAGGCCTCGGCCACGCCACGCAGGAGCTTCGCCTGCGTCGCGCTTTCGGCCATCCGGCGGGCGAGGCTTTCGCGGGCATTGCGGGCGGCGCTTTCGACCAGTTCCGCCTTCTCGCCCCGCTGCGGCACCGAGAGCTCGACCTTGCGGCCCGCCTTTTCCGAGAGCGCCTCGGCCAGCAGGTCACTGTCCTCCACCGGGTGCGACAGCAGGATCAGCCGCGGCGGCTCCTTGCCGTCGTAGAACTGGCCGAGGAAGGCCTGCAGCACCTCTGCCGCCTCGATGTCGGGGCCGACGCGGGGGTAGAAATCGCGGTTGCCCCAGTTCTGGTTCGCCCGGATGAAGAAGACCTGCACGCAGGCCTGCCCGCCCTCCATGTGCAGCGCCACCACGTCGGCCTCTGTCGTGGCACGCGGGTTGATGCCCTGCGCCGACTGGACCTGCGTCAGCGCGCGGATACGGTCGCGCAGCGCGGCCGCGCGTTCGAACTCCATCGCCTCGGAGGCTTCGGCCATCTGGGTGGCCAGCTCCTCCTGCACCTTGGTCGAGCGGCCCGAGAGGAAGCGTTCCGCGTCACGCACCGTGGCGGCGTAGTCCTCTTGCGAGATCAGCCCGACGCAGGGGCCCGAGCAGCGCTTGATCTGGTAGAGCAGGCAGGGCCGCGTCCGCGAGGAGAACATGCTGTCGGAGCAGTTGCGCAGCAGGAAGACCTTCTGCAGCTGGTTCAGCGTCCGGTTCACCGCATCGGCCGAGGCGAAGGGCCCGTAGTAGGCCCCCTTCTCCTTCTTCGCCCCGCGGTGCTTGCGGATCTGGGGGAAGTCCGTCTCCTTCGAGACGAGGATATTGGGGAAGGTTTTGTCGTCGCGCAGCAGCACGTTGTAATGCGGCTTGAGCTGCTTGATGAGGTTCTGCTCCAAGAGCAGGGCCTCGGTCTCGGTCCGCGTGGTCAGGAACATCATCGAGGCGGTCTGACGGATCATCCGGGCAATCCGGCCGGAGTGCCCCGAGGGCCGCGCGTAGTTCGAGACCCGCGCCTTGAGGTTGCGCGCCTTGCCGACGTAGAGCACGCGGCTTTCGGCATCCAGCATCCGGTAGACCCCCGGCGAGCTGTCGAGCGTCTTGAGGTAGGACTGGATCAGCGCATGGCCGGTCAGTCGCGACTCAGGTGAGTCGCTGGCCTGCTCCACCGGGGTATCTGGATCACCTTGGGTCATGACTTAGCTGGCTCTGATTCCCGGCCCTGTCTGCAAATTCGAGGCGCCCAAGGCAAGGCAGAACAAATCCACGGATCCTGTGGATAAGTCTGCAGACAACTTTCCTGGACGTGCGATATTCCCTTGAAACACTGGCGGTTCCTTATTTTGCGATCTTTTTAGGCAAGTTTATAACTAGCTGATATTAAAGAGAACTTTTTTGGGCTCACAGCAAGGGACTGATATTATTGAAGATTTAGTAACGAGTTTGTAACGCCGCCGTGACCAGTGCACAACTTCCCTAGGGTCGCCCGCAACGCCGGTCTTGATCTCAATCAAACCCGGTGATGTCGGGCGTCTTCCAGGCGAGGTGCTGGCCGCCGTCGGTGCAGAGCAACTGGCCCGTCACGCCCGGCGAATCGAGGAAATATCCAAGCGCCCCGGTGATGTCGGAGGGGTTCGATCCGCGGGTGAGAATCGTGTTCGCCCTCTGCTGGGCATAGCTCTCGTCGCTCTGGCCTGCGGCCTGCAGCGTCGGCCCCGGGCCGATGGCATTCACCCGGATGCGGGGCGCCAGCCCCATGGCGGCGGTCTGGGTGAAGGCCCAGAGCCCCATCTTGGCGATCGTGTAGCTGGTGAACTCGGGCGTCAGCTTGCGCACCCGCTGGTCCAGCATGTTCACCACGAGGCCCCGGGCGATCGGCTCGCCGCGTTCATCGGGGACGGGATCGGGGCATTGGGCGGCAAAGGCCTGCGTCAGCAGCACCGGCGCGCGCAGGTTGCTGTCGATGTTGCGGGCCCAGCCCTGCCCCGTCACCTTGCCGATGCGGTCGTATTCGAAGAGCGAGGCATTATTCACCAGCACCGTCAGCGCACCGTCCAGCCCCTCGACGGCGCGCGGCACCAGCGCCTCCACGGCCTCCAGCTCCAGCAGGTCGGCCTGCAGGGTGACGGCCTTGCGGCCCATGGCGCGGATCTCGGCGGCCACCTCTTCGGCGGCCTCCTCCGACCCGGCATAATGGATCGCCACGTCGAACCCGCGCCCGGCCAGATGCAGGGCCATCGCCCGCCCGAGCCGCTTGGCCCCTCCGGTCACCAGAGCCTTCGTCATTCGGTCTTCCCTCGTCTCGTTCAGAACAGGATGAGGCTAACGTAGACCAGATAGAGCGCGGTCAACACCACACCCCACAGTCGGGTGATGTCGACCTTCATCAGCGCGAAGGGCACCAGCAGCAGCGAGGCCCCCAGCATAACCCAGAGGTCGAAGCTGCGCATGCTCTCTTCCACGGGGATGTTGCCGACCATGGCACCGATGCCCATGATCCCCAGCAGGTTGAACATGTTCGAGCCGATGACGTTGCCCATGGCCACGTCGGCCTGCTTGCGCAGCGCGGCCATGACGGTGGTCGCCAGTTCCGGCAGCGAGGTGCCCACGGCCACCAGCGTCAGGCCGATCACCGTCTCGCTGATGCCAAAGCTGCGCGCGATGATCGAGGCATTGTCCACCAGCAGGTTCGCCCCCAGCGGCAGGCCGATCAGGCCCGCCACGAGAAAGACAGCGATCTTCCAGCCCTTCATGCCCGGGTCGGCCCCTTCGAGGTCTTCCTCATCGGCCGCGGCTTCGGAGGCAGCGCGGGCCTTGCGGCCGGCGATGTACTGGTCGACCAGCGTGGCGATCAGCGCCAGCAGCATCACCAGCCCGTGCCAGAAGACAAGTTCCCCGGTCAGGCAGAAGACGATAAAGACCACCGTGGCGCCCAGCATCATGTAATAGCTGCGCCGGGTGTCGAAATGGCTGCTGTGCATGGTGGCCAGCATCGCGGGCACCCCCAGCACCAGCAGGATATTCGCCGTGTTGGAGCCCACCACGTTGCCAAGCGCGAGGCCCGGCTTGCCGTGGATCACGGCGTCGATCACCACCAGAAGCTCGGGCGCGGAGGTGCCGAAGGCCACCACCGTCAGCGACACGATGAGCGCAGGGATCCCCAGCCGCAGGGCGAGGTTCACCGCCCCCTTGACCAGTGCATCACCCGCAAAGACGAGCAGGGCCAGTCCGACCCCGCAGAGAATCCAAGGCATGTCAGCCCCTATTTCTGGCCGCAATTGCAGGGGCCCTTACCGATCCGGTAGGCCCCGCAGCGCGGACATTTCTTCGTGGAAAGCCTCGCCTGCCGCCCCTTGCCCGGGCCGATCCCGGGAAAGCGCAGCTTGCCGAACATGGCCATGACACCCATGGCGACGAGAAAGAGGATAACAACCTTGAGGATCATGGCTCAGAGCCCAAAGCGCGCGTAGGCCGCGCGTTCCTCGATGCCCATGACCGCATCGCCCAGCACCGAGGCGCCGACGCGCCGCAGCCAGGATTTCTTCACCCCGTAGCTGCGGAAGCGGACCTTGTCGCCGAACCGCTCTTTCAGCACCGGCACCATGTGCCCGATGCCGTCGATCAGCCCCAGCTCCCGCGCACGCGCGCCCAACCAGACCTCGCCGGTGAAGAGGTCCTTGTCCTGCTTCAGCTTGGGCCCGCGCCGTTCGGTCACCTGCGCGATGAAATTGCCGTGGATCTGCTCCAGCAGGCGCTGCAGCTTCTCGACATCCTCGGGGTTCTCGGGGCGGAACGGGTCCAGCATGGATTTGGATTTGCCCGCCGTGTAGACGCGCCGCTCGACCCCCTGACGGGCCAGCAGCACATGGGCGCCGAACCCCGCGGAAATCACCCCGATGGAGCCCACGATGGAGGAGCTGTCGGCATAGATCTCGTCGGCGGCCGTTGCGAGCCAGTAGCCCCCCGAGGCAGCCACATCCTCGACGAAGGCGATGACGGGCACCTCCTTCTCCTGCGCGAGGCGGCGGATGCGGGCCGCGATCAGCGCGCTTTGCACCGGCGAGCCGCCGGGCGAGGAAATCGCCAATGCCACGGCTTTCGGCTTGCCGCGCCGGAAGGCCTTTTCGATGACGGGCGCGAGGCCCGCGTCGTTCAGTCCGCCCCGCGGCCCGGCGGCGATGAGGCCCGACAGGCGCACCACGGCGACCGTGGGACGATCCTTGAGAAAGGGAATCCAGCTTTTCATGCCCTCGAAATAGAGAGCGCAGGGGGGGCGAACAAGGGGACGGCAGAGGCGGGGTCGCGAAAAACGCAAACCCCGCCCTCCGGCGCCCGGAATGTGCGGGCGGCCTGCCTGCGGGACGGGCAAGCAGCACGTATCCGCCCCCTGCCCGCCCCTGTTCTGCCGCTCAGGACCGCAGCCGCCAGCCGGTGCGGAAGATCCACCAGATCACGCCCAGCGCCAGTGCCGTGAACCCGCAGATCGCCGCCAGCGACAGGGCCACAGGCACGTCCGCCGCGCCGAAGAAGGACCAGCGGAAGCCCGAGATCAGGTAGACCACCGGGTTGAACAGCGTGATCTTCTGCCAGAGCGGCGGCAGCATCGAGATCGAGTAGAACGAGCCCCCGAGGAAGATCAGCGGCATGACGATCAGCATCGGGATCAGTTGCAACTGTTCGAAGGACTTCGCCCAGATGCCGATGATGAACCCGAAGAGAGAGAAGCTGATCCCCGTCAGCAGCAGGAAGGCCACCATCGCCAGCGGGTGCTGGATCGAGATGTCGACGAAGAGCGTCGAGGTCCCGAGGATCACCACCCCGATGAAGAGCGCCTTGGTTGCCGCCGCCCCCACGTAGCCCGCCACCACTTCGAGGAAGTTCACCGGCGCGGTCAGTACCTCGTAGAACGTCCCCGTGAAGCGCGGGAAGTAGATCGCGAAGGCCGCGTTGTTCAGCGCCTGCTGGATCACCGCCAGCATGATCAGGCCGGGCACGATGAAGGCGCCGTAACTGACACCCTCGACGCTGTCGATCCGGCTGCCGATCGCCGTGCCGAAGACCACGAAGTAAAGCGAGGTCGAGATCACCGGAGACAGGAAGCTCTGGAAAATCGTGCGGAAGAAGCGCGCCATCTCGTAGCGGTAGATGGCGCCGATTGCATGGAGGTTCATGCCGCATCCTCCCCGACCAGATCGACGAAGATCTCCTCGAGCGAGGATTGGTGGGTCGAGAGATCGGCCAGACCCACGCCCGCCTCGGCCAGAGCGGCCAGCAGACGGGTGATCCCCGTCCGCTCCGCCTGACTGTCGTAGGTGTAGACCAGCGCGTGTCCCTCCTCCGCCAATTCCAGATCGAAGCCGGAGAGTGCTGCGGGCACCTCGCTCAGCGGGCTGCGCAGCTGGACGGTCAGCTTCTTGCGGCCCAGCCGTTTCATCAGCGCGGCCTTTTCCTCGACCAGCAGCAGCTCGCCCTTCTGGATCACGCCGATCCGGTCGGCCATGGCCTCTGCCTCTTCGAGGTAGTGGGTGGTCAGGATGATGGTCACGCCGCTGGCCTTCAGCTCGGCCACCGTGTCCCACATTCCCTTGCGCAGCGCCACGTCCACGCCTGCCGTCGGCTCGTCGAGGAAGAGCACCCGGGGTTCGTGGACCAGCGCCTTGGCGATTAGGACCCGGCGCTTCATGCCGCCCGACAGCGCCTTGGTCGGCGTGTCGCGCTTGTCCCAGAGAGAGAGCTGACGCAGGATCTTCTCGACCAGCGCGTCATCGCGCCCCTTGCCGAAAAGACCGCGCGTCAGCCGCACGGTGTTGATGACCTTCTCGAAGGGCTCCAGCGCGATCTCCTGCGGCACGAGGCCGATCATGGAGCGCGCGGCGCGGTAGTCCTTGAGGATGTCGTGCCCGCCAACGGTGGCAGAGCCGCCGGTGGGCAGGGTGTTGCCGCAGAGGGTGGAAATCAGCGTGGTCTTGCCCGCGCCATTGGGGCCGAGGAGTGCAAGGATCTCGCCCTCCTCGATGTCGAGCGTGACGCCCTTGAGCGCCTCGAACCCGCCGTCATATGTCTTGCGCAGATCGTTGATCCGCAGGATCGGAGCCATGTCCCGTCCCCTTCTTGTCGTCCTAGAGGGTAGGCAGGGCATGTAATACGCAAAAGACCGCACACTAGGGTGCGGTCCCTGCATCAGTGCACAGCACCCGGCCCGAAACCTGCGCTCATGTGCGCACATCCCGGGGTGCGGGCGGCGTTGGCCTCAGCCGCGCAGGCGCTTCAGCCAGCCCTTCTTCTCTGCCTCGGGCGGCTCGTCGCCCTCGGCCGGGCCTTCCAGCACTTCCTGGAAGCGGGTGAAGAACTGGTCCGCCATCTTGCGGGCGAACCCGTCGATGATCCGGCTGCCCAGCTGGGCCAGCTTGCCGCCCACCTTGGCCTCCACGTCGTAGCTCAGCAGCGTGCCTTCCTCGTGGTCCGCCAGCGTCACCTTGGCGCCGCCCTTGGCAAAGCCCGCAGCCCCGCCCTTGCCCTCGCCGGACATGGTCAGGCTCTCGCCCTCCACCATGTCGGAGAGCGTCACGTTGCCCTTGAAGTTGGCCTTCACCGGGCCGACCTTCTGGGTCACCGCCGCCTCGAACCCCTCTTCGGGGGAGCCGGAGACCTCGGTCGCGCCGGGCACGCATTCCTTCAGAACCTCGGGGCTCAGCAGCGCGGCCCAGACCGTCATCCGGTCGGCCTTGATCACCTTCTGGTCGTTCATTTCCATGGGCGTCGTCCTTTCGCGTTTGGCCGGAAGGTAGCCGAGCCGCCCGCCAAGGGGAAGAGAGCCGGGCCTCTGGCCCATGCGGGAGGTCACGGCTGGCCCCGTCCCCGCCCGCCTTACGGGCAGTCCGGGCGGCCTTCGGTTTGGCACCGGCTGGGCCCGCCCATGGCCCCACGCTTGACAGAATGCCGGAGCTGAGGCCCAATCTCCCTGTTTCCAAAGACCTGTTTTCCGCGCCCGGCCTGCGCCGGTGCCGCACCGGGCCGCGCCTTGAAGCCGCCCCTATTTTACCGAACCCCGTCCGGGTTCGTCATTTGTGGAGGAAACCATGCGATCCCAATGTCCCTGTGCCGGCCTCGGCGTCCTTGCCCTGCTGGCCCTGCCCGTTGCCGCGTCCCTCGCGCCGCCAGCCAACGCCCAGATGACCGCCGAGGTGCAGTTTGCCCCCGGCAACTACGGCACGATGCTGGAGGGCAAGGTCACCGGCCACGACTACATGGATTACCATCTAGACGCGAAGGCCGGTCAGACCCTCTTTGTCGAGCTGGATGCCGCCGAGACCGATGGTCATGGCATCGTCTATTTCAACATCCTGCCGCCCGGCAGCGACGGCTACGCGATCTTCAACAGCTCCATGTCGGCGGACAACACCGGCTCTGTCGCGCTGCCCGAGACGGGAACCTACACGATCCGCGTCTACCTGATGGGCAATGACCGGGACACCGGCAAGACCGTCAGCTTCCGCGCGGATGTCTCGATCCAATAGGCATCGGCTCTATTCGGCTGCCTGCGCAGGCGGTGCGTCGGCACTGGGCGGATCGAGCTTCACCCAGCCCCCCGCGCCGCGCTGCCACGCCTGCGTCGGCGCGGGGAAGAAACCCGGCGCGTCGCCGCGTTCGGCATCCCATTGGGTGATGCGCAGCACCTTCCCGTCGCAGTCGATCTGGTTGAAGGTATTGCCCTGCCCGTCCCGCAACCGGGTGGACAGCCCCGTCCCCGCCTGCACGAAGAGCAGCCCCGGCACGGCGCGGAAGGGTTCGGCCCCCGCCCGGTGCAGATGCCCCGAAAGCACGAGGTCCGCCCCGCTGTCCGACAGCGCCTCCAGCGCGGCAGAGGCTCCGCGCATCAGGCGTTTGTCCACGCCCGGCGCATGTTCCAGCGGATGGTGCAGCACGGCGACACGCAGCCTGTCGCCCGCCCCCTCCATCCGCGAGGCCAGCCGACGCAGACGCCCGGTGCCCACCTTGCCGGATTGCCAGGCGAAGCGGTTCACCGTGTTCACCCCGGCCACCAGCATCTGATCATCCTCGAAGACCGGCTCCAGATCGCGGTCGATGAACCGCTTGTAGCGATGGAACGGGCGCAGAAACCGCAGGAAGAGATTGTCGAGCGGCGTGTCATGATTGCCCGGAACGCAGAGCACCGGCCCCGGCACAAGGTCGAGGAAGGCACGGGCCTGCGCGAACTGGTGACGCCGGGCCCGCTGGGTGAAATCGCCCGAGATCACCGTCAGGTCCGGCTTCAGCCGTGTCACCGCCTCGATCAGGGGCGTCTCCAGCGCCGCATCCACGCGGCCATAATGCAGGTCGGATAGGTGGATGATACGCCTCATGCCTCTCCTTTGGCCGTGCCTGTGGTCGTGTCTGTTTTCGATTCTGTGGCCGTATCGGGCAGCAGGATCGTCAGGGGCTCGTCGCACATGCAGAAGTCGAAGGGGCTGGGATCGCGGGATTTCTCCCCGTCGAAGGCCACCAGCGTGCGGTCCTTCTGGGTGTGCACCAGAAGCTTCTCGGCCGCAAAGTAATCGTAATCCCGGCCGCGCTGCGCGGTGCGCGTCACCAGCCGCAAGGCGATGCGGAAGAGGTCGGCCCGGCTTTCGCCCCGCCCGATCAGCACGGCGAACTTGTCATCGCTGATCGCACCGTCCCCCTCCAGCCCGAAGCGCTCCAGCTGGTAGGCCGACCGCGAGACGAAGAGCAGCGGCGTGCGGCGGGTAAACCGCGCGCCATCGGCCTCGATGGTCAGGTGCATCGGGTGCTGGAACTGCCAGAAGGTCCGCGCCACGGACCAATGCGCCATGATCCGGCGACGGCCCCAGCGCTTGTAGACCGTCTCGCGCTCCTTCAGCACCGCCGGGTAAATCCCGAGGCTGGCGTTGTTCAGGAAGACACGCCCGTTCACCTGCCCCACCCGGATAGGATGCGGCCGGGCGTCGAGCAGCGCGCGGGCGGCCTCGTCCGGGGCCTCCGGCAGGCCGAGACCCCGGGTGAAATAGTTGAACGTCCCCAGCGGCAGCACGGCAAAGGCGGCGTCATGCCCCACCATCTGGCCTGCCACGGCCATGGCGGTGCCGTCACCGCCCGCGGCGATAACCGTCCGGGCGCCCTCTGCGATGGCGCGGTCCACCAGCTTGCCCATGTCCTGATCGGGAGACCAGCGATAGAGCCGGGCATCGCCTTCGCCTGCGGCCTCCTCCAGCACCTCCATGACGCGGTCGATCGCCTGCTGATCGCGGGCGTTGGTGCCGGACTTGGCATTGGCGATCACGGCAAAGGGCCCCTCGGCTTTCGCGGCGGGGACGGAATCACGGGTGGGAGCGCGGGCGGGATTAGGGACGGGCTGGCTGGCAAGCTGGCTGTCGTGGGAGGTGTCGAGCGATTGGTCGAGCGACATGGGACAGGGCCTTTTCGGTTGCGGTTGTCTCCCCAACGCACGACTGCCGCGAAAGGTTGCGACACGCGTGTCCGCAGGGGCGGGATTGCGGGCAACAGGCCCCCCGCGGCCCTGCCCTGCCTCGACTTCCGCGCGGCGCTCTTGTATCGAGAGCGCGATCCCGCGGCCCCATGAGACCGCCCGGATCGGGTGACCGGGCCCCTCTGGCAAGCGTCTGCGGCACGCTTGTGATGTCGGCACCCTCCGTTTGTCAGCCGCAGAGACAGGCGACCCATGATCCTGAACCACATGGACATGTTCCCGCGCACGCGCGGTCCCCTCGCCCTATCGGAGAGGTAACATGCCCCCTTCCACGCAACCGAAATCCGCCCTGATGCAGTATTTCTTCTGGGCCATCGTCGTGACCGTCGCGGGCCTCGCGCTCGGCGCCGGGGTCGGCTGGATTTACACCGAGAGCCTTCCCGGAATGCTCTCCTTCCTCTTCATCGTCGCCGTGCTGGCGGTGCTGGAGATCTCGCTCTCCTTCGACAACGCCATCGTGAATGCCAACAAGCTCAAGGAGATGCGCCCCGAGTGGCAGCATCGGTTCCTCACCTGGGGCATCGTGATCGCGGTCTTCGGCATGCGGATCGTCTTCCCGCTGCTGATCGTCGTCATCGCCGCCAAGATCGGCCCGATCGAGGCCATCCGCCTCGCCGCGACCGAGCCCGAGCAGTACAGCCGCATCATGCAGGACGCGCATCTGCCCATTGCCGCCTTCGGGGGCACCTTCCTGATGATGGTGGCGCTGAACTACTTCTTCGATCAGGACAAGGACATCCACTGGCTCGGCTGGATCGAGACCCGGATGGCGCGCTCCGCCGCCGTGAAGGGGATCGAGGTGGGCATCGTGCTGCTGCTGGCGCTGACCTTCTCGCACCTGCAACCGGGCGATCAGGGCCGCGTCTTCATCGAAGCGGCGATTCTCGGCCTCGTGACCTTCCTCGCGGTCGAGGTTCTGGGCGGGCTCATCGACAGCCGTCAGGCGGCCACCTCGGCCGCCGCGCGCGGCGGTCTGGGGGCCTTCCTCTACCTCGAGGTGCTGGATGCCTCCTTCAGCTTCGACGGGGTGATCGGGGCCTTCGCGCTCAGCCAGAACATGTTCGTCATCGCCATCGGCCTCGGCATCGGGGCGATGTACGTGCGCTCGATGACGATCATGCTGGTGGAGAAGGGCACGCTGGCGGAATACCGGTTCCTCGAACACGGGGCCTTCTACGCGATCCTGATCCTCTCGGTGATCATGTACCTGCAATCGCTGGTCCATATCCCCGAGGTGATCACAGGCCTTGGCGGGGCGGCGCTGATCGGTGTCTCGCTCTGGTCCTCGATCCGCTGGAACCGGCGCGCGGCGATGGCCTGAGGCCTCACGGCTAATCCGACCCTGCAGGCGGTCCCCCGGGGCCGCCTGTTGCCTGTCCGGCCCCGACGCTCCACAGCGCCCCGACAGGCCGCCCAATTGGTCGCCCGGATATGATGCGTCCGTTCCACAAAGGGGAAAAAACAAACGGGCTGTCACCCCCCTGTCATTGACGCAAGTCAGCATCAGACGAATAACGAACCGGGGCAGCCGCACCCCCTGTCGGCGTACCGGCAGGGCACAGCGGTTCCGGGGGAGGCGTTTGGTGAGTTTTCAGGGCAAGAAATCATCCCACGCGGCGATGCTGGCCGCGGACCGGGCGGATGCCTTGCTGCAGTATTCCGCCCTCTGCTACCGCACCCGCCGCGACACGATCGAGGTCCTCCTGATCACCAGCCGCACCACCCGCCGCTGGATCGTGCCCAAGGGCTGGCCGATGCCCGACCGCACCCCCGCCGAGGCCGCCCTGCGCGAAGCCTACGAGGAAGCGGGCGTGCAGGGTGTGGCCGACGACCGCTGCATCGGTGCCTTCTCCTACCTGAAGACCACCAAGGACGATCTCATCGTGCCCTGCGTGGCCATGGTCTTCCCGGTGAAGGTCAAGAAACTGGCGGCCAAGTTTCCCGAACGCAAGGAACGCCGCCGCGCGTGGTTTTCCCGCAAGAAGGCGGCCAGCCTCGTGCAAGAGCCTGAACTGGCGGAACTTCTGCGCGGTTTCGATCCCCGCAAGCTGCGCTGAGAGCGGCCCGCACCACCGCAGCCCGCCCGCGCCGCCAGCTTGAATTCCGCCTCTTCGCTGTTATGTATCTGTCATATCCCTATGACGGTCCGCAGATGATCCAGTTCGCATTGAAATGTGACAACGACCACCGCTTCGACAGCTGGTTCCAGTCTGCCGATGCCTTCGACAAGCTGCGCGGCGCGGGGATGCTCACCTGCGAAATTTGCGGCTCCTCCCACGTGGAAAAGGCGATGATGGCCCCGCGCCTCGGCGCGACCCACGACACGGAGACCGCCAAGGCCCGCCCCCTCTCTGCCCCCGCAAACGAGGCCGAACAGGCCATCGCCGAGTTCCGCCGCAAGGTCGAGGAAAACTCCGACTACGTCGGCCGTGACTTCGCCCGCGAAGCCTGGCGGATGCATTCAGGCGACGCGCCCGAACGCGCGATCCACGGCGAGGCCAAGCCCGAGGAAGCCCGCAAGCTGCTGGAAGAAGGCGTGCCGATCGCGCCCCTGCCCTTCCTGCCCGGACGCAAGACCAACTGATCCAGCCACACAATCAAGGAAGACGTCATGCAGATTGTCCTGACCGGCGCGAGCCGCGGCATCGGTGCCGCCCTGCGCGCCCTCTACGAGGAACGCGGCGACAGCGTGACGGGCACCTCCCGCGCGGGTGGCGAGGGCCTGCTGGCGCTCGATGTCACCGACCCGACCCAGATCAAGGCCATGGCCGATGCGCTTCAGGGCAAGCCCATCGATCTGCTGATCTGCAACGCGGGCGTCTACCTCGACAAGGGTGAGCCGCTGGAGAGCGGCTTCCCGGCGGACATGTGGGCGCAGGAATTCGCCACCAATGTCACCGGCCCCTTCCAGTGCATTCAGGCCCTGCTGCCCAACCTCAAGGCCGCGGGCGGCAAGGTCGCGGTAATCTCCTCCGCCATGGGCTCGCAGGAACGCGCGCCGGGCGGCTCCTATATCTACCGCGCCTCCAAGGCCGCCGTGCTGAACGTGGTGCGCAACCTCGCGACGGACCTCGCGGCAGAGGGAATCGCCCTTGGGGCCTATCACCCCGGCTGGGTCCGCACCGACATGGGCGGCAGCGGGGCCGATATCGACGTGGCAACCTCCGCAAATGGCCTCGTGCAGCGCTTCGATGCGCTCTCCACCGCAACCTCGGGCTGTTTCGAAACCTACGAAGGTACGAAAATCCCCTTCTGAGGGGGTTTCACGCAACATCCGGCATCTTGCCCTTGACGCGCGGGGCGCGTAAACCGCGCCCCAAACAAAGGTCAGGGACAGATCATGCCCACGCTCGTGATGAAATTCGGCGGCACCTCCGTCGCCACGCTGGACCGTATCCGCCGCGCTGCCAAACGCGTCGGCGTCGAAGTTGCCAAGGGCTATGACGTCATCGTCATCGTCTCGGCCATGTCCGGCAAGACAAACGAGCTGGTGGGCTGGGTCGGCGAGACCTCGCCCTTCTACGACGCGCGCGAATATGACGCCGTCGTCTCCTCCGGCGAAAACGTGACCGCCGGCCTGATGGCGCTCGTGCTGCAGGAAATGGATATCCCGGCGCGCAGCTGGCAGGGCTGGCAGGTGCCGCTGATCACCAACAGCGCCCATTCCCAGGCCCGGATCGAAGAGATCCCGACCGAGAACATCAACACCAAGTTTGCCGAAGGCATGAAGGTGGCAGTGGTCGCGGGCTTCCAGGGGATTTCCCCCGAGGGCCGGATCACCACGCTGGGCCGGGGCGGCTCGGACACCACCGCCGTGGCCTTTGCCGCCGCCTTCGACGCCGAACGCTGCGACATCTACACCGACGTGGATGGTGTCTATACCACCGACCCCCGCGTCAGCCCCAAGGCACGCAAGCTGGAAAAGATCGCCTTCGAAGAGATGCTGGAACTGGCATCGCTCGGGGCCAAGGTTCTGCAGACCCGCTCGGTCGAGCTGGCGATGCGCTACAAGGTGAAGCTGCGGGTTCTCTCCAGCTTCGAAGACAATGACGAAACTGCGGGCACGCTGGTCTGTGCCGAGGAGGATATCATGGAATCCAATGTCGTATCCGGCATCGCCTTCTCGCGCGATGAAAGCAAGATGACGCTGATCTCGGTGAAGGACAAACCGGGCATCGCCGCGGCGATCTTCGGCCCGCTGTCCGAAGCCGGCGTGAACGTCGACATGATCATCCAGAACATCGCCGAGGAAGGTCTGACCGACATGACCTTCTCCTGCCCCACCGATCAGGTGAAACGGGCCGAGAAGGCGCTGAACGCCGCCAAAGAGGCCGGCGTGCTGGAGTTCGACGAACTGGTGGCCGACACCGAGGTCGCCAAGGTTTCGGCCGTGGGCATCGGCATGCGCTCGCAGTCGGGCGTGGCCGCCAAGATGTTCAAGACGCTCTCGGACGAGGGCATCAACATCAAGGTCATCGCCACCTCCGAGATCAAGATCTCGGTGCTGATCGACCGCAAGTACATGGAACTGGCCGTTCAGGCACTCCACGACGCGTTCGAGCTGGAAAAGGCCTGATTTCAGGTCCCTGACCGCCAGACTTGATGCAGCAGGCCGGGCCGAAAACCGCCCGCCTGCCCCCACGTCGCGCGTCGCGCACGTGTCTTTTCACATGTTTCAGATGTGTTATTCATTTCTATCAGCCATCGGTTGTGTTTTAGTCTGCGGTGGCAACGAGGGTTAAGGAAGCTCAGACAATGAGCGAGAATTTCCAGACCGACAGCCGGCGCATGCTCGGCCGTCTGCGTGAAGTCATGGCCGAGGATGCCCTTGGCCAGGCCCGGCTGGATCGTATCACGAGGCTGATCGCGTCCGAGATGCAGACAGAGGTCTGCTCCGTCTACCTGTTCCGCGATGCCGAAACCCTTGAACTCTGCGCCACCGAGGGCCTGAAGGCCGAGGCCGTGCACCAGACCCGGATGCGCCTTGGCGAGGGCCTCGTGGGCCGTGTCGCCCGCGCCGGGCATCTCGTGAACACCGCCGACGCCCCGTCCGAGGCGGGCTTCCGCTACATGCCCGAAACCGGCGAGGAGATTTACTCCTCCTTCGCGGGGGTCCCGATCCAGCGGCTTGGCGAAAAGCTGGGCGTGCTGGTGGTGCAGTCCAAGACCGCGCGCAAGTATTCCGACGACGAGATCTATGCCCTCGAAGTGGTGGCCATGGTGCTGGCCGAGATGGCCGAACTGGGCGCCTTCGTGGGCGAAGGGGCCGCCCTCTCCGCCCGTCACACCAAGCCCGTGGTCTTCCGCGGCGCGACCGGACAGGAAGGCACCGCCGAGGGCCACGTCTGGCTGCACGAACCGCGCGTGGTGATCACCAACCCGATCGCCGATGACCCCGTCCGCGAAAGCGAGAAGCTGCGCACCGCCGTGGAACAGCTCCGCGTCGGCGTGGATGCGATGCTGGCCGATGCCGCCGATGGCGACGGCGAACAGCTGGAGGTGCTCGAAGCCTACCGCATGTTCGCCAACTCCAAGGGCTGGATGCGCCGGATGGAGGAAGACATCGGCCGGGGCCTCTCGGCCGAAGCCGCGGTGGAGAAGGAGCAATCCGCCGCCCGCGCCCGCATGTCCACCGTGACCGACCAATACCTGCGCGACCGGCTGCATGACCTCGACGACCTGTCGAACCGCCTGCTGCGCATCCTGACCGGCCAGGGCCGCCAGACCGGGGCCGAGATGCCCGCCGATCCGATCCTCGTGGCGCGCAACATCGGCCCGGCGGAACTGCTGGACTACGGCCGCTCGCTGCGCGGCGTGGTGCTGGAGGAAGGCTCCGTCGGCTCGCACGCCGCCATCGTGGCCCGGGCGCTTGCCATTCCGCTGGTGATCCACGCCGAGCGGATCACGACCGAGGCGCTCAACGGCGATCACATCCTGCTGGACGGCGACAACGGCGTGGCGCACCTGCGCCCCGAGGACACCGTCGTCACCGCCTTCCGCGACAAGATCGCCATGCAGGCGCAGGCGCAGGAACGCTATGCCTCGATCCGCGACACGCCGGCGGTCACGCTTTGCGGCGAACGGATCACCCTGACGATGAACGCGGGCCTGATGGCCGACCTGCCCTCGCTCGAAGGCTCCGGCGCCGAGGGCGTTGGCCTCTTCCGGACCGAGCTGCAGTTCCTGATCCGCAACCAGATGCCGCGCCGGTCCGAGCTCTCCGCGCTCTATGCCCGGGTGCTGGACGCCGCCGAAGGCAAGCGCGTGGTCTTCCGCACGCTCGACATCGGGTCGGACAAGGTGCTCTCCTACATGAAGCCCAATGACGAGCCGAACCCCGCGCTCGGCTGGCGGGCGATCCGCGTGGGTCTCGACAAGCCGGGCGTCATGCGGATGCAGTTGCAGGCGCTGATCCGCGCGGCCCATGGCCGTCCGCTGACGGTGATGTTCCCCTTCGTCGCCCAGTACGAGGAATACACCGCCGCCCGCGCCGAGATGGACAAGGCGCTGGAGCGTGAGCGCATCCTCGGCCATCCCCTGCCCGAGACGCTGGAAGTGGGCGCGATGCTGGAGACGCCCTCCCTCGCCTTCGCGCCCAGGAAGTTCTTCCAGGAGGTTGGCTTCCTCTCCATCGGCGGCAACGACCTCAAGCAGTTCTTCTTTGCCGCCGACCGCGAGAACGAGCGCGTGCGCCGGCGCTATGACACGCTGAACGTCTCCTTCCTGACCTTCCTCGAAGGCATCGTCGCGCGCTGCGAAGAGACCGGCACGCCGCTCAGCTTCTGCGGCGAGGATGCGGGCCGCCCGATCGAGGCGCTCTGCCTCGCGGCGATGGGTCTGCGTGCGCTCTCCATGCGCCCGGCCTCCATCGGCCCGGTGAAGCACCTGCTGCTGCGCACCGATCTCAAGGCCCTGCGCGGGGTGATCGACACGGCCCGCGAGAGCGGCGCCCAATCGGTGCGCCCGGCGGTGATGGACTTCCTGCGCAGCGGCGGCAACTGACGCCCGATCCCGGCCTGATCTTGGCCCGATCCCGGCCAGAACCCGGCCCGGCAGCGCCTGTGCAGGCCCTGTGCCTTCGGCAAATCCCCGCCCGCACAGGGCGAAAGTCCCGCCAGATATAGGGGCCTCAGATCGGGCACACGCCATTTATGGGGCGACTTCCCCGCTGACCCCCGGTCTTTTTCCTTGCCCCCGGCGGTTCCAGCCGTGATCCTGCGACCACCACGCACGACCCGAAAGGACCGCCTCTCATGCACGATCCCGGCCCCGCCTTCCGCGCCCTGCACCAGCCCGGCAATCCCTTTGTCCTGGCCAATGCCTGGGACGTGGGCAGCGCCAAGGTGCTTGCCGCCCTCGGGGCGCAGGCGCTTGGCACGTCTTCCGCCGGCTATGCCTTCACCCTCGGCAAACCCGACGGTTCCCTGACCCGGGACGAGGCGCTTGCGCACGCCCAATCCATCGTCGAGGCCACCGCGCTGCCGGTCTCGGCCGACCTTGAAAACGGCTATGGCGACGATCCCGAAACCGTGGCCGAAACCGTCCGCATGGCGGGCGAGATCGGGCTGGCCGGTGTCTCGATCGAGGACACGCTCCTGCCCGGCGCCACGGCCTATGACTTCGACCTCGCGGTCGAGCGTATCCGCGCCGCCGTCGCCGCCGCCCGGTCGCTGAAGCGCGATTTCGTGCTGGTGGCCCGCGCCGACGGGATCATGCTGCACGGCTACGACATCGAGGAGGCGCTGCGCCGTCTCAAGGCCTTCGAGGCGGCAGGCGCCGATTGCCTCTATGCCCCCCTGCCCGAAAGCTTCGAGGATCTGGAGCGGATCGTGACCGAGACCGTCACCCCGGTGAACGCCCTCGCCACCGGCTCCTTCGCCTCCTACACGCAGGAGGATTTCGCCCGGATCGGGATCGCGCGGATCTCGCTCGGCTCCTCGCTGGCGCGGGTCACGCAGCGCGCGCTGATCGACGCGGTGGAGGAGATCTTCGACGATGGCAGCTTCTCGCGGTTGAAGAAATCCGTGCCGGGAGAGCTGATCGACAAGATGCTGGGCGACTGACGCCTGTACGCGGCTTGAAAGACAAGGGGAGCCACCGAGCGCCCCTTGGTCTTTCTCTCCCACCGGTCCGATGTGGACCTGTCCAGTTTGGCCCTGTCTGGCCCAGTCTGGCGCGGCAGTCCCCTACCCCAGTTCCATCGTCGCGATGGCCTGAAGCATCGGCCCGGCCTGCGGCGCGGGGCCCCGGTACATCCGCGCGGTGGCAAAGGTCGCCTCGAAGCCAAGCGCGGAGAGCGCCTCGGCCAATGCGGCATTCGCCTCGGGCAGGTCGATGATCACCGGCGTGGCCGGGTGATCCGCCAGCGCCGCCCGCACCAGCTGCAGCGCCGCCCCGGCATCCGTGGCGATCACCGGGCCGATCTTGGCCCCGTGATGACAGCGCCGCAGCGTGGCGAACCCGGTGATCTGGCCGCGCTCTTCCATGACGTAGCTCTGACGGCTGGCGCTCTTGGCCATCCACGCCAGCAGGAAGGCAGGCCGCGCATAGCCATTGGCCGCGAGGTCCAGCCGCGCCACGGCGGGGGCATCGGCCACCACCAGCGGGCGCACCTGCGCATCCGCGCGGCCATCCAGCCGCCCCTCGTACCGCGTCGTCGACCCCGCGAGGACAAAGCCGGATTTCGCGTAATTCGCCTGCTGCGCCGCGACCCCGTCGAGGCCCACGGTATGCCCGCCCGCATGTTTCAGCGCATGGGTCCAGAGCGCGTAACCGATGCCCCTTCCCCGATATTCCGGACGGCAGAGGTAGAGGCCAAGGAAGGCCATCGTCTCGGAATGCACCACGACGGAGATCGCAGCCACGGGGATGCCCCGGATCTCGGCCACGAAGAAGCCCTGCGGATCGGCCGCGTGGAAGGCCGCTGCATCATCGGCGCCGGGGTTCCAGCCCTCCTCTGCGGCCCATTCCAGCATCAACCCGACTTCGGCGGCAGAGGCCGTGCGGTAGAGCGGCGCCGTCATTGGGCGAGCGCCTCGCGCAGGCTGCCCGGGAAGGAGGCCCGGTTGCGCAGGTCCAGCGATGTCACGAGGTCGAGCAGGTGGCTTTTCATCAGGTCTTCCGCCATGTCGGCGTCTCCGATCTCGAAAGCGCTCATCAGCGCGTGGTGGGCGTGGCTCTCGCACAGCGCGGCACGGCGCTGCCAGTAAAGCGCGATGATCAGCGCCGAACGCGAGACCAGCTCAGAGATGAAGGCCTCGATCGTCGCCTGATCCGCGATCCGGGCGATCTCTACATGGAATTGCCCCGAGAGATAGACCGCGCGGCCACTTTCTCCGGCGTGGACCGCCTCGTGCTCGGCCTCGATATGGGCCTGCAGCAGCGCCAGCCCCTCGGGTGTCATCCGTTCGCAGGCGGAGCGCGCGGTGCGCGGCTCCAGCAGGGCGCGGGCCTCGAAGACCTCGCGCGCCTCGCGCACGGTGGGCTGCGCGACAAAGGCGCCCCGGTTGCGCTTCAACTCGACGAGGTGACGGTGCGAGAGGCCCTGCAGCGCGGCGCGCACGATGGTGCGGCTGATGCCATAGACCTCGGCCAGTTCGTCCTCGCCCAGCTTGCTGCCCGGCGGCAGGCGGTGCTCGTGGATCGCCCGCTCGATCTCGGCGGCGACATACTCCGCGGTGCCGGGCGTCAACAGCATGTCGTTCATCTCTTCTCTCCGATCCGGGGTGATTCTGCGCCCTGAGACGGGGATGAGCAAGGCGCCGCGGCACGTCCGCAGAATTCGAAACAGGATTGTATACGAAAATGTGCGAGAAAATGTTCACAGGACTTCCGCGGGCGCCCAAACAAGCGGCAGTTGAGGAATCTGCCCCACCGGCGGGTCGAATCTTCTGATCTGGCGGACGATCCCGCGACAAGCTGGATGCAGACAAACGAGCGGCCCGCTCCCGGGCCCGCAGGAGGGACGATGCGTACGGGATATGATCTGGAACTGGTCCACCTGACGAAACGCTATGGCGATACGCTTGCGGTGCGCGATCTGAACCACGTCTTCCACCCGGGCAGCTACGTCTGCCTTCTGGGGCCCTCGGGCTGCGGCAAATCCTCGACCCTGCGGATGATCGCGGGGCACGAGACGGTCAGCGAGGGCGCCATCGTGCTGGACGGGCAGGATGTCTCGACGCTCTCGCCCGCGCAGCGCGGCACGGCGATGATGTTCCAGAACTACGCCCTCTTCCCGCATCTCAACGTGCGCGACAACGTGGCCTTCTCGCTGCGGATGAAGGGCGTCGACAAGGCGACCCGCCACGCCAAAGCGAACGAGTTGCTGGCACTGGTGCAGATGACGGCCTATGCCGACCGTCTGCCGGCGCAGCTCTCGGGCGGGCAGCAGCAACGCGTGGCCCTTGCCCGGGCCCTGATCACCCAGCCCAAGGTCCTGCTGCTGGACGAGCCGCTCTCGGCGCTCGACCCCTTCCTGCGGATCCAGATGCGGGCCGAGCTGAAGCGCATCCAGCGCGAGCTGGGGATCATCTTCATCCACGTCACCCACGGACAGGACGAGGCCCTCGCCCTCGCCGACGAGGTCGTGGTGATGAACAACGCCGTCATCGAACAATCCGGCCCCCCGCGCGAGGTCTGGGGCGCGCCCCGGACCGAGTTCGTGGCCCGCTTCATGGGCGGCCACAACGTGATCACGCTGGAGGGCGGCAAGGTCGCACTGCGCGCCGATGACGTGAAGCTGGCCGAGACGGCGGGCACGCCCGGCCTGCCCGCAACCGTCACCTCTGTCGAGTACCAGGGCGCGACCGTCGCGCTCTCGGCCCGGACGGCGGCGGGCGAAGAGGTTTTCGCCATCCTCCCCGAGGAAGGCTTCTTCAAGACACCGAAATCCCCCGGCGATGCGGTCACGCTCGCCTGGGACGAGGGGCGGCTGCACCGCCTCCAAGCCTGACCAACGCAAGTCAACCGACACGGGAGAACCAACATGTCGAAGATGAGATACAGCCGCCGCAGCGTCCTGAAGAGCGGGATCGCCGCCACTGCCGCCTCGGCCCTGCCCGCGCCCATGGTCTGGGCGCAGGAGATCAAGGACATCACCCTGCGCCAGTTCGGCACCGGCGTGTCCAACCTCAACGAGGTCGGCCAGAAGGTGAAGGAAGACCTCGGCTTCACGCTCGAGATGACCGCGCTCGACAGTGACAGCGTGACCCAGCGGGCCGCGACCCAGCCCGACAGCTTCGACATCGCCGATATCGAGTACTGGATCTGCAAGAAGGTCTGGCCGACGGGCAACCTGCAGGCGATGGATACCTCGAAGATCGCGAACTACGACAAGATCGTCGGCATCTTCAAGGACGGCAAGCTGACGCCCGAGTCGGTCATCGCGCAGGGCACCGCGCCCCATACCGTCGGCTTCGTCGAAGGCCCGGAGAGCACCACCTTCGCCACTGAGGAAACCCAGTGGATGACCCTGATCCCGACGATCTACAACGCCGATACTCTCGGCATCCGCCCCGACCTGATCAAGCGCCCGATCGACACCTGGGCCGAGCTGCTGAACCCCGAGTTCAAGGGCAAGGCCTCGATCCTCGACATCTCCTCGATCGGGATCATGGACATGGCCATGGTCTGCGAGGCCATGGGCGAGATCGCCTATGGCGACAAGGGCAACATGACCAAGGAAGAGATCGACAAGACCTTCGCGATCTTCACCGAGGCCAAGCGCGCCGGCCAGTTCCGCGCCTTCTGGAAGACCTTCGACGAGAGCGTCAACCTGATGGCCTCCGGCGAGGTGGTGATCCAGTCCATGTGGTCGCCCGCCATCACCGCGGTGAAATCGCGCGGCATCCCCTGCGTCTACCAGCCGCTGAAGGAAGGCTACCGCTCCTGGGGCGGCGGCATCGGCCTGTCGAAGTCGCTCACCGGCATGGAGCTGGACGCGGCCTACGAATACATCAACTGGTACCTCTCGGGCTGGGTCGGCGGCTTCCTGATGCGTCAGGGTTACTACTCGGCCGTGCCGGAGACCTCCAAGGAGTTCATGACGGCCAACGAATGGGGCTACTGGTTCGAGGGCAAGGAAGCGGTCGAGCCGATCGCGAACCCCTTCGGCGACGTGATGGCCCAGGCCGGCGAAACCCGCGACGGCGGCTCCTTCTACGACCGCATGGGCGCGGTCGCCTGCTGGAACGCCGTCATGGACGAGAACCAGTACATGGTCCGCAAGTGGAACGAGTTCATCGCCTCGTAAGGCGATGCGCGCCGCGATCAGCGGCGCGCGAAAGGCTTTGCGCCGGGCCTTGCGGCCCGTCGCCCGGCGGGGGGCTGACGCCCCCCGCACCCCCCGTCTGACGTGTTTCGAAGCGCCTGTGC
>NZ_JAIUZP010000007.1 GCF_020171315.1 Pseudooceanicola nanhaiensis
GATCGAAGCGTGGCGCAACGACTACAACCATCACCGCCCCCACACGAGCCTCGACGGGCTTACCCCGTGGGAGTATCACCAACGGTCAATAGAGGACCAAATCCTGAACAGAGCGAACTCATAAACCCGGACACTACGGGGAGCAGGTCAGACTCCCTTCAGCGGCACCACTCTTCCACCCCCTCCCGATTATCGTCCTGCACCACCGCTGGCGCTGATCCGCCCTCGGGCGCGGCGCGCCCTGTGCACCACATCACCGGCCTACGCGCAGCCGAGGCGCCTGTCGCGGCCCCGGCTGCGCAGTAACTACGGCTGCAACGGCCAAAACACGGGTGCCAGCAGAACGGTCACGGCCCCGGCGAGGATGTTCATCGGCAGCCCCAGTCGCAGGAAGTCGGTGAAGCGATAGCCGCCCGCGTTGTAGACCATCGTGTTGGTCTGGTAGCCGATCGGCGTGGCAAAGCTGGCGCTGGCGCCGAACATCACGACCACGACGAAGGCCCTTGGATCGAGGCCCAGGGCCGTGGCCACCCCGACGGCAATCGGGGTCATGATCACGGCGACCGCGTTGTTGGTCACGATCTCGGTCAGGACGGAGGTCACCGCATAGATCAGCGCCAGGGCGAGGATCGGGCTCAGCCGCGACAGCGGGCCAGAGATCGCCTCCACGATCAGGGCCATCGCCCCGCTGCGCTCCATCGCCGTGCCGAGGACCAGCATGCAGACGATCAGCAGCAGCAGGCGGCCGTCGATGGCGCCAAGGCCCTCGTCAGGCTCGACACAGCGGGCCAGCAGGACGATGGCCGCGCCGACGAGGGCGAGGGGCAGGATCGGCGCAAGGTTCAGCGCCGCGCCCAGAACCACGGCCAGCAGCACGCCAATCGCAATCGGGGCCTTGGCGCGCCGGAAGGCGCGGGCCTCCAGCGGCGCGAGGAGGATCAGGTCCTCGTCCCGGGCGAGCCGCGCGATGTCCTCTGCCGGGCCGTCCAGCAGGACGGTATCGCCCGGCATCAGGTGCAGCGTCGCATCCGTCATGTCGCGCGCGCTGCCCTTGCGGTGCACCGCGATCGGATAGACCCCGTGGCTCCGCCGCCAGCCGAGGCCGGAGAACGGGCCCTTGCGATCCTTCACCAGCGCCTCGATCACCTGGTGCCGCCGCGCGGTCCCCGGTTCGAGCCCGGGCAGGGCCAGCCCGCGCGAGCCCTCACCCCGGTAGCCCACGAGTTCCGCATCGGAGGTATGCAGCACGACCCGGTCACCGGCCTGCAACTCCTGCGCCTGAAGCGCGCGCCGCAGGGAGACGTCGCCGCGGATCAGGTCCACCAGACGGGTGGCGCTGCGGCGGAAATCGGGGATGTCGCTGACCTTGCGGCCGACCAATGGAGAGGTCGCGGGCACGAAAAGTTCGACCTGCCACGACCGTCCGCTGCGCGGGGCACGCACCTCTGCCAGCGCTGTCCGTTCGGGCAGCAGGCGGGGCGCGGCGACGGCGAGGAAAAGGCTGCCGACAAGCGCGAGGGCGAGGCCGAGCGGCGCGATCTCGAAGAGCGAGAAGGGCGCGAGGTTGAGGTCCCGGGCGACCCCGTCCACGAGGATGTTGGTCGAGGTCCCGATAAGCGTGCAGGTCCCGCCCATGATCACCACGAAGCTGAGCGGCATCAGGAAGCGCGACGCGCTGGAGCCGATCTGCCGGGCAAGGCCGAAGACGACGGGGATCAGGATCATCACCACCGGCGTGTTGTTCATGAAGGCCGAGGCGATCGCGGCGAGGGCAAAGAACAGAACGATGGTCAGTCCGGGGCGCAGCGCCATGCCACGGCTCAGCCCTTCGGCCACGGCTTCCAGAACACCGGTCCGCACGAGGGCGGCGCTGAGCACGAACATCGCCCCGATGGTGGCCGGCGCCGAGTTGCTGAGTGCCTTGAGCACATCATCCGTGGTGACGAGCCCGAGCAGCAGCGCCACCGCCACGCCGCCAAACGCGGTGACCTCGGCCGTGAACCGCTCGCTCAGGAAAAAGGCAAAGACGACAGCCACCAGAAGAAGGGCGCCCTGAGGCGCATAGGGGCCGAGATCGAGAAACATGGGGGACACCCGATGATAGGCCGCGCTGTACAGGCGCCGACGGCAGGGCGCAGGCCGCGCGCGCGGGTCATCCCTCCCGCCGCCTCTCAGTCGCGTGCACCATGGCACCGATCTGATCGCACGAGAACAGGAATCCTCGCAGGCTGGCGGCATCCCGCTGCAAGCCATGCCTTGCAGCAATGCGCGCGCCTTCCCGGGCCATTCGGGTGGCTCGGCAGGGTACAGGGGCCGCCCCGCAATGGCGGCGGGGCGGTCCCGGTCGTCAGGCCTTGCCGCGCAGCATTTCCTCGACAAGACGTTGCACGTTCAGCGCCTCCTGCGGGGTGGCGAGCCGGTGCGGCTTGCCCGCGATGGCCAGCAGCAGGTCGTCAAGTTGGGCCCGCAGGGCCACTGCGCGGCGCTCGCCGGGCTTGGCGGGGACCGGCACGAACGGCCCCCCGTCCGAAACCGCGGCCTCGGAGAAGTTCGAGACCCTGTGGCTCGCCTTCGTGCCTTTCACGGTGAATTCCTGCCGGTCCGGCTGTGCGCCGCCGACCGAGGCGAGGATCGAGACCGGCACGCCCTCGGCCGTCTCCAGCCGCGCCAGCAGGGCGGTTTCGCACATGGCCGGATCGGCGGGGTAGCTGGGATGCGCCACGACCACGGACAGCGGGCCAAGGATACGCTGGGTGAAGAAGAGGAAGTGCGAGAGCACCTCGCGGGTCATGCCGCCTTCGTCGCGGAACCGCAGCCAGTCTGCCGCGACCTGCCAGTCGCGCGGCCATGCGGCATAGGTGACGACGATGTCGACCCCGGCAAGCGCGCCCATGGCGCCGGACTGCGCCGCCGCGGAGACATCCGCCAGCGCCTCGCCCGCGGCCTGCGTGAAGTTCACCGCCGCCGGGACGCCCGCGGCGGTCAGACTGGCCACCAGCGCCTCGCTCTCGGCCAGGTCCACCCCCAGCGGCTTCTCGAGGAAGACGGCCTTACCGGCCTCCGCGGCCGCGAGGGCATAGGCCTTGCGCGGGACCGGCGGGCAGGCGAGGTAGACGAGGTCCGCCTCGGCGATGGCCTCTTCGGCCGATGCGGTGATCCGGGCGCCGGGCGCCATCTCGGCCGCGGCCGCGCAGGCCTCGGCGGAGGGGTCCCACATGGCCACGGGCGCATAGCCTTCGTGGCGCAGCATGTGTTCCAGCATCCGCCGTCCCATGATCCCGAGGCCGATAATCGCTGTCCTGACCGCCATAGTCGCTCCTGTCGCTGTCCTGTTCTGCCGCGTATGGGCACCTGCCCTCTGCATCCGCGATTTTCTCGCGGGGGCCAAGGCCTGTCGCTGCGGCGCAGGCGCCTTTGCGGACCGCAGGGGCGGGAACCCGACGGCAGCTGCCCCACACGCGGCGCTTGCCGCCTGACCGGCGCGGATTGCGCGGCGCGACGACGCTTGGAGGGCGGTCACATCGGGTCAGGCAGGTCGCATTGCGGGTTGGGCCCGGCGGTGCGGGCACAGCAGAGCGCGGCGGCCCGCGGGCCCCAGTTCGCCCCGAAGCAGGCCAGCCCGGTCGGCTGGTTCGCAAGCGGCGACGGGGTGAAGGCCACCGCATCCGCCCCGACTGACAGGGCCGAGAGCCGGTTCAGGTGGTCGATCGTACGTCGCAGCCGGTCGCCCGTCACCGGCTCGGGGGCGAGGTGGACGCTGCGCATCGGTGCGGCCTCCAGCGCGGTGATGCGCCAGCCCTCGGCTCCGGTGCGCTGGAAATAGGCCCGTCCCAGCAGGCCATAGTCCTGTCCCAGCGGGGCGCTGTCCTTCTCGGCCCCGCCGATGAAGAGGAGGTTCCCCATGGAATAGAAGATCGCCTGTCCCTTCTCGGGGGCGGCCTCCACCGCGCGGACCACGTGGGGATGATGCCCGATGACGAGGTTCACGCCCGCCTCCTCGATGCCGCGCCGGAAGAGCGCCCTCTGCCCGGCGTTCAGCTGGATCATGTTCTCGGTCCCGTAGTGGAGCGAGAGAATGCGGATATCGGCCCGCGCATCGCGCAGCCCGCGCAGGACGGCGGCGAAATCCGAAGGCACGGTGAGATATGTCATCCCAACGTCGTCCCCGGACGGGCGGAAGGCGCCGGAGCCGAAGGAGGCCGAGGCAAAGGCGACGCGGACACCGTTGAAGGTGCCGATGGCGGGGGTGAAGGCCTCCGCCCCGCGCCCGATCCCGGCAAAGAGCAGGGGCCGCAGGCGGCTGGCCTGTTCATGGCGGAAGAAAGACAGCGTGTCGCGCAGCCCCTGACGGCCGTGGTCGAAAGCATGGTTGTTGGCCAGCGAGAAGCCGTTCACCCCCAGATCCATCAGGTGGCGGAAGCTTTCGGGATGGCTGCGGAAGACGAAGGCCTTGGTCGGGCTGCTGGCCCCGTCACGATCCGACACCACCGTCTCGACGTTGATCAGGTTCAGGTCCGAGGTCCAGTACCGGCTGAGCGCCTCGGTCGCCATCTCGATCGGCAGGGCGCCGAACTTGTGGATCTGGTCGGGCAGGGGCCGCTGCCGGGACCGGGCGAAGTTCACGTCTCCGCCGAAGGAGACCACCAGTTCCTGCGCCGGGGCTGGCACGGCGGTCAGGAGGGTGAGGACGAGGGGCGCGAGGGCCCTACTGAAGACCGACATCGACCAGCATCGCCTCCGCGCTCTCGCCTATGGCATAGACATAGCCATTGCGGTTACCCACGTAGATCACGCCGTCCCAGACGGCGGGGGTGCTTTCCCAGCAGCCCGCGCCCGGCGGATGGAAGCGCCAGACCTCCTTCGGGCGGGCCGGATCGGCGAGGCTGTAGGCCACCATGTCACCCGAGCAGGTTCCCAGCAGCAGCTGCCCGCCGACCACCACGGCAGAGGACCAGCCATGCGCCGGGGCCGGGCGCCGGTCGGTCACGAGGCCGGTGGCGGCCTCGACCGTATAGAGCCCCCCGGCATGGGTCGGCACGTAGAGATGGCCCGCATGAAGCGCGGGGGTCGCCCAGACACCGCCGTCGCCGCCGAAGCTGCCCTCGAAGGTCAGGGACCAGACGAGGGGCGCGTCGGGCCGCGACGGGTCGAGCCGCGCCAGATGGCCGGAAAGGGCCTTGTCCGGGCTCGGCCGGCGTTCGTCCTCGACGGCGATGTAGACCTCCCCCTCGGGGCCGCCCACCAGCGTGGCATCGATATCGTCGCCCGCGCGCCATTCCATCACCAACGTCTCGTCGCGCGGCCTGCCCTGCGTCAGGGCGGCGATGTCATGGCCCTGCACGAGGCCCGCCGAATTCGCGAACCAGACGGTGCCGTTCAACGCCATGGTGGAATTCTCGATGCTCGCCGCGCGGTCGCCGACAGCGGCGAAGAGCGCGGGCGTGAACCCGGCGATCCGGTTCACCAGCTCCGGTGTCACGGCGATCCGGCCCTGCGCGTCTCGGTGCCGGTTCAGCCGGATCACGTGGAACCAGCCGTTTTCGCCACCCTGAAACATCCAGTCGCCGAGGATCAGCGGGCTGGCATCCCAGTCATTGTTCCAGATCCCGTCGGGGGCGTTCCCGTTCAGCCGCCACAGCTCCTCGGCCCGCTCGGGCCCGAGGCGCAGCACGCGCAGGTAATCGTCCCGCGATCCGGTGTAGAGCAGCGGCAGCCCCTCCGGGTCGAGCGAGACGGACCCCTTGACGATATCGCCGGTGCGGAAGGCCGCCCGCACCGGCATCCCCGTCGCCCCGTCTAGGAAATGCACCGCGTGGTCATAGGCGCCAAAGATCACCTCGACCCGGCCGTCGGGGCGAGGCCGGATCGCGGGCTGGCCGGTCCAGCCGGTGCCGCACCACGTCCGGGTGCCGTGCTGATCGGTCGAGGGGCCGCAGTAGGGCCCCGCCCGCCAGAGCACCCGGGGCGCGCGCGGCAGGCTGCCGGTGGCATGGCCCGCCCGGTCCGGCCGCCCGCGAAACGTCAGGATGCCCGGCGCCGGCGGGTGGCCTATGGCAAGCGACAGGGGCAGGGCGGGCCGGAACAGCGCCAGCGTCACGTCCTGCGCCTGTGCGGCGCGGCCCGAAAGCCCCACCGTCAGCCCCGCCACCAGCAGGCAGGCGAGGAGGACACCCCGCCGGACAATCGCCCAAGCCCTCACGCGGCATCCCAGAAGAAGACGAAGACCATCCGGTATCCCTCCCGCGTGAGCAGGGCGCCCGAGGCGTCGCGCAGCAACGATCCGTCGCGCACGTACCCCCGGCGGGGCGTCATCCCGGTGCCCACGGCAGAGGTGAAATAACGCGGGATCTCGCCCCAGAGCGGCGAGGCCGCCCCGCGCACCCCGTCGGGGTGGATCAGGTTCCAGATCAGGTCGGCGTTGCTCTGCCGCATCCGCACGCAGCCATGGCTGTCGACGCGGCCGAGCTTGCGGTACTGCCCGCTGGTCGTACCGTGGATCGCCACGCCCGAGGCGCGCCCGCTGGAATAATGCAGGTCGATGTAGAGCGCGTTGTACATCCCCGGCGAGCCCCAGCCGGGCCGGTGCCTGCGGTCATCCACGTTGAAGATCCCCAGCGGCGTCGGGCCGGAGCGGCTGTCGCCCGGGTACTTGCGCCCGGTGGAGACGGGCCAGCTGTAGCCCGGCCCGCCATCGGGCATCTCGCGTCCGCTCCAGTGGCTGTCATCGCTGGCCAGCAGGCTCCAGCCGTCGCCCGCCCGCGCGATCACCCACATCTTCTGGGCATGAGGCCCCGAGGTGGCGGCGTTGACATAGACGGCGTGGCTGTAGGCCGGGTGCAGCGCGGAGGGGGCGAGATAGGGCGTGCCCGTTGCGGGCGTCACCGCCTCGAGGTAGCGCAGGGCCGGGTCCGTGCCCGTTCCCGTGCCCGTCGCGGAGGCAGAGGCGTGCAGTCGCCCGGCGACGTGGGCAAGGGCGAGGGCGGCCGTGGCGCCGCGCAGGAAATTCCGTCGTGAATTGGGTCTGTCCAAAGTCATGAGCGTTCTCCCTATGTGGTCTGCTGAAATGTCCTTGATCGAAATGGTCAGTGCCCGGCCTAGCCGAGGCCGGTGGTTGCGTGCAGCCAGCTCCTCAACCGGCCGAAGACATCGCCAAGGCCAAGCGCCGCGCGCCGGTCATCGAGCCACGTCAGCAGGTCGAGCAGGCGGTCGTCCAGCGGGCCGAGGTCCGGCATCTGGTAGGCCCAGTCGAGGAACCGGTCGCCCGAGAGGACCCAGGCCGCAAGCAGCAAGAGCCAGGTCGTCACGGTGAAGTTTGTCATCTGGCGGCGCATCTCCTCCTCCCCTCAGAACTGGAAATAGATGAAGGGGGATGTCCCTTCCTGTGCGATGGCAAAGGCGAGGAACACGCCGGTGCCCAGGGTGAGGGCCTGCGCCGGGGCGGGCAGGCGGCCCAGCACCGCGATGGCGCGCCCCCGCAGGGTCAGCGGGGCCCAGTTCAGCGCAAGCCCGAGCGCCAGCAGGCCCCAGAGCGCGGGCAGGATCGGCGGGGCCTCTGCCGCCGCCTGACCGAAGAGGGCGCCGAGGTAGTCCCGTACGATGATCAGGTCCGGCGCGCGGAACGGCAGCCAGAGCAGCAGAACGATGAGACAGGTCAGGCCCCAGCCGGGCAGGGCGGGCAGGCGCAGGCCCCGCGCCTGGCACAGCCGTTCGCCCGCGAGGGCGAGGCCATGCAGCAATCCCCAGAGCAGGAAGGACCACGCGGCCCCGTGCCAGAAGCCCGAGAGCGTGAAACAGGCGATCAGCACCAGCGCCTGCTGCAACAGGCCGCCCCGGTTTCCGCCAAGCGGGATGTAGAGATAATCGCGGATGTAGGTCGACAGCGAGATGTGCCAGCGGCGCCAGAAGTCCCGCAGCGAGGTCGCCCGGTAAGGCTGATTGAAGTTGCGCCGGAAGCGGTAGCCCAGCAGAAGCGCCACGCCGATGGCAATGTCCGAATAGCCCGAGAAATCGCAGTATATCTGGATCGCATATCCCAGCAGCGCGGCCCATGCGGTCAGCGTGTCGAGCTGCAGCGGCGTGGCAAAGGCCGGATCGACCAGCAGCACGCCAAGGTAGTTGGCGATCACCAGCTTCTTCAGCAGCCCCGTCAGGATCAGCAGCACCGCCTCGCCGCGCTCGCCTGCGCTGGGCGGGTGGGGGGCGTCGATCTGGGGCAGGAAATCCCGCGCCCGCACGATCGGCCCGGCGACCAGTTGCGGAAAGAACGAGATATAGAGCGCCACGTCCGCCGCGTTGCGCCGCGCGGGCACATCCCCGCGCGCCACGTCGACGACATAGCTGATGGCCTGAAAGACGTAGAAGGAAATGCCCACCGGCAGGACCAGCCCGACCCAGACCATGTCCCGCTCCAGTCCCATGCGGGCCAGAAGCTGCGACAGGGAGAGGACGAAGAAATCCGCGTATTTGAAAACCCCCAGCGTCCCCAGCAGGGCCGTGATCGACAGGATCAGCACGGGGCGTCGCCAGCCGGGGCGCGTGACCAGCAGCCCGGCCAGCCATGCCACCGCGGTGACGCCGCCCATCAGCAGCAGGAACCGTTCGTCCCAAGCGCCGTAGAAGACATAGGAGGCGGCGATCAGCATCGCCTTGCGCAGCGCCGGGCGCCCGTCCACGGCGAGGTTGAGGATCAGCACGACGCCGTAGAACAGGATGAACGCGAGCGTCGGGAACAGCATTACTGAAGCGCTGCCAGTTCATCCGTGCGCGGCGACAGGTCGGGAAAATAGCGCACGAGGTCGTCGAGGATCCGGTCCGCCACCAGCCGGTACCCCCGCAGGTTGAAATGGCTCAGGTCGCCGGTGCGGATCGTGACATTGGTTCCGTTAACGGGGATCGCCCGGACGAAACTGCCGTCGTCACCGCCGAAATCCTCTGCCAGCGGCAGGTAGAGCGCCCCGCTGGCCTCCATCTCCTCCTTGAAGATCTGCGCGACCCGCTGCAGGTGCCGCCCGAGGTTCGCATGACCGTCCGGCGCCGGTCCGAGCCAGAGGATCACCGCGTCGTTGGCCAGGGCGGCCTCGATCACGCGCCGGGTCTCGGCCCGGTAGGCGGGCTCCCAGCTGTCGGTGCCATAGGTGCCGCGGTTGCCGGGGCGGGTGACGCTCTGCATGTCGTTCGCGCCGAAATGGGCCACGACGAGGTCGGGCTTCTCGCTGGCCGCGAGGCTCTCGAAGGTGGCGGGCCAGTCGTAGAAATCCGCGCGTGCCAGCCCGCTCGAGACCCGGCCCCGTTCGAGCACGCGCAGGTTCAGACCGCGTTCGGCGGCGCGCTGGCTCAACCCCTGCCCGAAGCCTTGAGAGAGGCTGTCGCCGATGACCATCAGACGTGCGGGCTGTTCGGCGGTGAAGACCCGCGCGGGGCGGTGCGCCATCTGGCTGCGCTGCGGCTTGGCCGGGTCGGTCAGCCGTTGGCCGAGGTCCTGCGCCGGGGCGACCGCGCAGCCCGAGACCTGAAGCACGCCCAGAAGCAGCAGCGTCGCTGCGGCCCGTCTACTGAAGGATAAGCTCATTGAGGTTCGTCTCCAGGTCGCCGGTCTTGAGGCGCTGTTCCATTTCCTGGCTGAAGACGTCCACAACCATGTCGTAGCCGCGCTCGCTGAAGTGGATGCGATCCGAGGCGCGCAGCTGGGTCAGCGTGTCGCCGAGCGTGACGCTCTGCACGTAGCCGCCGGTGCCGAACTGCGTTTCCTCGTGCATGTCGACGAAGAGCGTCTGCTTGTCCGAGGCGGCGCGTTCCTGCACCACGGCGGCCTGCAGGGCCGACACGCGGCTGTAGGGCCCTTCAAGCTTGTCATCCCCGACGATCGGCAGGCCGAGCCAGATCACGTTGTCGGAAATGCCCCGGGCGGCGGTCAGCAGCGCCCGCGCCCGGTCGCTGTAGAGCGTATCCCAATCGGGCGTGTCAAAGACGGCGCGGCCGCCATCGGTGCGGATCGCGCGGATGTCGTTGGCGCCCACCTGGATCACCACGAGGTCGGTCCGGGCGGCGCCGCCGATGCCGCCGGTCAGCCGGCCGCTCCAGGCGCTCGGATCGGACTTGGCAAGGCCGTCGCCCACCTCTGTCACGCGGTAGAGATCGAGCGTGTCGCAGCCCAGCCAGCCCCGGAACATGGCGCCCCAAACCCCGTCGGCGAGGCTGTCGCCCAGAACGGCAACGCGGGTTTCGGTCTGCGGGCAGAAGAGCGTGTCGGCGGAGGCCTGCGTGCCGCTTAGGCCGCAGGTCAGGCCAAGGGCAAGCACGCCGCCGCGCAGGAATGATGTCAGAGCGGTCATCCTGTCTTATCCCTGCTGCCGGAAGCTGTCGGCATAGGCGCGGATCGCACCCACGGTGCCGGGGCCGTTCAGCCCGTCCACCCGGCCGCTGTAGACCCCTTCGTCCTGCAGTTTCTGCTGGATCGCCCGGATCACGAGCGAGGGCCGTTCGCCCAACTGGTCGGTCAGCCGGGCCACGGCCACGCTGTCGCGCTCCTTCAGGCCGGACAGAAGCAGCTCCGCCGCCTTGTCGGGATCGGCTGAAATCGCATCGCCGCGCTCGTAGATCTCGGCCAGGAAAGGCTTGGCGCGGACATAGCCCTTGTCGGCGGCCAGTTTCAGCGAGTCATAGGCGCCCTGTTCATCGACCGGCAGCCCGATGCCGTTCAGCTTGAAGTAGCCCAGGAAGAACTCCCCGACGATATTGCCGTCCTCTGCTGCATCCGCCGCGATCAGCGCGGCCTCGGACTGGTCATGCCCGGCGACGAGGTTGCGCGAGTAGAGCAGCATCAGGATTTCCTTCGACAGCCAGTCACCCTTCGCGGCACCGCCACGGGCAAGGGCCGCGGCGGCCTCGAAATCGGGGCCCTGTCCGGCGGGCGGGTTGAAGCGCATATAGGCGCTCAGCCCGTAGGCCTCACTCACATCCGCCCCGACGCCCTCGTCATAGGCGGCCTTGGCGGCCTCCAGCATCCCATCGGCCTGGTCGATCCGGGCCGCGATCACCTTGAGGCGCGGGTTGGCAGGCAGGGCTGCCACGGCCGCGTCACAGGCCTCGCGCGCCGCGCTGCGATTGATGTCCGCCAGCTGGCGCGGGCCGCCGAACTGGGGCAGTCCGGCCGCGGCCACGCAGGGGCCGATCAGCGTTTCGGCCTCGATCAGGGCGGCAAGCTCGGCCTCGGCCTCATCGCGGCGGTCACAGGTGGCGCAGGTCTCCAGCCAGGTCTCCAGCGCGGTGCGGTCGCGGCTTTCCAGCGCGTCCAGAAGCGAGGCGGTTTCGACACGATAGGCGGCATCGGCCTCGATGGTGGTGATCAGCGTGCGCGCCTCGTCGCGGAAATCGCAGGCGACGCAGCCGGTGGCATAGCCGCGCAGCCACGTCAGGTCCCGCAACTCGGCAAAGCGCCGGAAATCGGCCGCCTCCGCCGCGCGGGCCGCGTCGCGTGCCGCGATCTCGGCGATGGCGGTTTCGGCCTCGTCCCGGAATTCGCAAAGTTGGCAGTTGCTCAGGTAGATCTGCAGCCGGTCCGGCATCGCATCCTCGCGGATGCCAGCCCAGATTTCCGCCTCCAGCTGGCGTTTCATCTCTTCCTGCCGCCGCAGCGCCAGTTCGTCGGTCAACTCGCGCTCGTTGGGGCAGAAGACGCAATCCTCAAGGAAGGCGCCGACCTTGTCGGTCTCGCCGGAGCCGAGCAGGAACTTGGCCTCGAAGCTCTCGAAATAGACCTGGCTTTCCAGATCGCGGGAGAGCGCACCCGGCACGCTGAGCGCGACGGTCTTGCCGTCCTCCGCATCCGCCCGCACCACGAGCGCATAGGTGTTGCCGCAGTCCGCGTTGCGCCGCCCCGGACGGGCGAGGGCATCGGTCAGCCAGCGGGAGGCCTCGGCGGCACTGGTCTGGCCGTCTCCGTCACCGAAGGGCTGACGATCGGCCAGACCGGCGACCAGAGCGGTGGCGGGTTCCACGGCGGGGCCACAGCCCTCAGCCCGGGCGCCGATTTCGGCGACGACCATTGCAAAGCCGCTGCTGGCCACGGTTTTCTGGAATTCGGTCACATGGGCCGCAAAGACATTCGCGGGATCCGACAGCCGGAAGAAGGCGATCTGGCGATATTCCGGCGCGACGGCCTTGATCACGCCGGAGAGCCGATTGCCGAATTCATCGAGCGCCATTTCCTCGCCGCCAATGTCGATCGCGAGGCCCGATTGCGGGGCAACAGTGCCATCGGCCGGCGCGCTGCCGGGGTCCGAGAGGGAAATGGCTCCGTCGAGCGTGACGAAGAGCTGATCCGTATTGCCGCCCAACTCGTCCGAATTGGCGACGAAGGTGGAAATCGTGTTCGACCGCAGGATCGTCGAGAGGAACGCGACCTTGGCTTGATCCTCCGTCGGCAGTCTCGGCATGATCAATTGGGAAATGCCACCGAGATCTTTACCGATTTCAACCGGTTGCGACCCGAATTGCAGAACCCGTGTCGATGGCTCGGCGTTTGCGGTCTGCGCGAGAATGGGACCGGAAAGTGTGGTGAAAGCGCAAAGACCAAGCGAGAACAAAGCACTAATAGAGCGCATCGGCATGACTTTTCTCATATTTATCTGTAACTTAAACAATATAAGCTAAATCAAGCCGATCCTGTTTCTGTCAAGCTTTACATTGCGGATTCCCTGAATCTAACGGGATTCGCGATAAATCGGCACAGAGTCCAATCTTGAAACGATGCGATCCCGCGGATTGCGTCAGCCTTCCTGACGGAGCGCTGCGCGGCCGAGCGAAGGCCTGAGTCGTTGAAGACCACGGGCCGCAGGATCCCGCCACGGGCGCCGGAGCGCGCCCGCGTGACGATCTGCCCGGGGGGGCGGGGTGTCAGGCGTCCTGCGCCGCCACCTGAACCAGCGCGGTATGGGCGCTGCTGCCCTGTGCGAGGCGCGAGGTGCCCACGTCCTTCGTCAGCACGTTGGGGTTGCCGTGCGGGTCGATATTGCCGCCGGGATCGCCGAACCATGCGCCGGTGGGCAGGGCCACGACACCGGGGCGGATGTCCTCGCTCACCTGCGCACGGGCGCGCACGGCGCCGCGGGCGTTGAAGACCCGCAGCAGCATGCCGCTTTCGATCCCGCGCGGGGCGGCATCGGCGGGGTGGATCAGCAGCGTCTCGGGCCGGGCGCCGGGCCGGTCGGCCAGTGCGGCCTCCAGCTGGCTGTGCAGCTTGTCGCCCGGTTGCGGCGAGACGAGGTGCAGCGGCGTGGCCTCGCAGGCAGTGCCCAGCCATTCGCTGGGCGGCAGCCAGACCGGATGGCCCGGGCAATCGTCGTAGCCGAAGCCGTCGATCTTTTCCGAGAAGATTTCGATCCGGCCCGAGGGCGTCTTGAGCGCTGCCCCCTCCGGATCGGCCCGGAAGCGCGACAGAACCGTCTCCTGATGCCCGGTCAGGAGGATCGGCAGGCGGACCCAGTTCTTTTCCCGCAGGCCCTCCAGCGTGGGAACGTCGATCCCGTCGGCCTGCGCGCGGTCGTGGTAATCGGCATAGAGCGCCTCGATCCATTCGGTCGAACTCAGGCCCTCGGTGAACACCGCCTCCACATCGCCTTTCATCCGCGCGGCGATCCCGGCGAAGATGTCGTAATCGTCGCGGGCCTCGGCCACGGGCGGGATCATCTGCGGCATGTGGAAGAGGTATTCATCCATCGAAGACCGCCCGATGTCCTCCCGCTCGTAGGACGTGGTGGCCGGGAAGACGATGTCGGCGCGTTTCGCCGTGGGCGTCCACCAGATCTCGTTCACGAGGATCGTCTCGGGCCGCTGCCAGGCCGCATGCAGGGCGTTCAGGTCCTGATGGTGGTGGAACGGGTTGCCGCCGGCCCAGTAGATCAGCCGGATATCGGGGTAGGGGCCGCGCCGCCCGTTGAAGTCATAGTCCTGCCCGGGGTTGCGCAGCATGTCGGCGATCCGCGCCACGGGGATCACGGTGGAGACCGCGTTGTCGCCCTGCGGCAGGGTCATCCCGCCCATCCGGCGCAGCACCTTGCCCACGCCGCCGATCGCGCCGTAGCCATAGCCGACACCGCCGCCGGGCAGGCCGATCTGGCCCAGCATCGCCGCCAGAACGGCGGACATCCAGTAGGGTTGCTCCCCATGTTCGCCGCGCTGCAGGGACCATGCCACGGTGATCAGCGTGCGGCCCGCCGCCATCCGGCGCGCCAGCGTGCGGATCGCCTCGGCATCGCAGCCACAGATCGGGGCGGCCCACTCGGGCGTCTTGGGCGTGCCGTCGCTCTCGCCCATCAGGTAGGGGCGGAACTGCGCGAAGCCGGTGCTGTAGCGCTCGAGGAAGGCATGATCCGTCAGCCCCTCGTCCTCAAGCACATAGGCCAGTGCCAGCATCAGCGCCGTGTCCGAGGCGGGCGTCAGGGGCAGCCAGTCGCAGCCCTCGGGGGCGTCCACCCGCTGCGGGCCGACGTTGAGACAATAGGTGCCCTTGGCCAGCAGTTTGGTAATCCAGCCCGCCGTGCCATGCTCCGTCACGCCGCCCATGGAGACCTGCGAGTTCTTGGGATTGATCCCCCCGAACATCACGATGGTATCGGTGTGGTCGTGGATCACCTCCCAGCTGTCCTGATTGTCGTAAATCAGGCTCAGGAAGTTCTCGCCGAAGACATGGGGCATGATCGACTGGGCGCAGCCGGTGGAATAGCTGCCGAAGGAGGCGACATAGCCGCCCATGGCGTTCAGGAAGCGGTGGACCTGGCTCTGCGCATGGTGGAACCGCCCGGCGGAGGACCAGCCGTAGGAGCCGCCAAAGATCGCCTCGTTGCCGTGGGCCTTGCGCACGCGGTCCAGTTCCTGCGCCGCGATCTCCAGCGCCTCGTCCCAGGGCAGGTCGACGAAATCATCGCTGCCGCGGCCCTCCTTGCGGCGGCCTTCAAGCCAGCCGCGCCGGATCGCGGGGCGCTGGATGCGCGTGGCATGATGCACGGCGGCGGGGATGACATAGGGCACCGCATGGGGGTTCGGGTCATCGGCGAAGGGCCTGGCGGCCACGATGCGGTCGCCCTCCACGTCCACCTCGAAGGCGCCCCAGTGGCTGGATGTCACTTTCGTCTGTCGTTGCGATCCATCGGCCATCTGTCGTCTCCTGTTGCGCGGCGCGACCCTACTGCCGGGCCCCGCCGGGGGGAAGCGGGCGCGCTGCAAAGGCCGCCCTGCGCGGGGGGCCATTCCCTTGCGCTGCCCGAAGCCTGTGCGACGACTCTTGCATGCGTTGCAAGTAATCTTGGGATATTTTCAATTTTAGAAAGGAATCCCCCGCGCTAGGCTTCGCTTACGTTTTGGGAGGAACCTTATCATGAATTTCCGCTTGCGCGCTCTTGGCGCTGCAAGTGCCATTGCACTTGCCCTGTCCTTCGGACCGGCCCACGCCGGCAAGAACGACGACACGCTTCGCGCCGCCATGGCCGAAGAGATCCTGAACCTCGATTACAACTACACCACCAAGCGCGAGTATATCATCCTCGCACAGCTGACCGATGCCACGCTCTTCACCATCGACCCGGTGTCGCAGGAGGTGCAGCCCTCCATCGCGACGGCCTATGACTTCGTCGATGACACCACGCTGGACGTGACCCTGCGCGAGGACGTCAAGTTCCACGACGGCAGCACCCTGACGGCCGAGGACGTGGCCTACAGCTACAACTGGATCAAATCCCCCGAGAGCGAGTCGAATGCCACCGGCGTCGTCTCCCGCTGGCTGGAGAACGCCGAGGTCGTGGCGCCGAACAAGGTGCGCTTCCACCTTGCCTCGGTCTATCCGCTGGTGATCCGCGACATGGCGAACCGGATCATGATCCGCAAGGCCGGGACCTATGACGCCAACGGCACGATCAACCGCGACGCCATGGCGAGCGACCTGATCGCGACGGGCCCCTACAAGGTCACCTCCTTCGAGCCGGGCACCGAACTGGTGCTGGAACGCTTCGAGGATTACTTCGGCGACAAGCCCGCGATCCAGAAGATCATCGTGCGCAACATCCCCGACGTGGGCACCCAGCAGGCCGAACTGATGTCGGGCGGCGTGGACTGGATGTTCAAGGTGCCGCTCGATCTGGCCGAGAGCCTCGGCAAGACACCGATGGCCTCGCATCTCAGCGGCGCGGACCTGCGGGTGGGCTTCATCGTGCTCGACGCCCATGGCTACACCGACCCGGAAGGCCCGCTAACCGATGTCCGTGTGCGACAGGCGATCAACCACGCGCTGAACACCGAGGAGATGGCGAAGTACCTGATCGGCGGCTCTGCCGAGGCGATCCACACCGCCTGCCACCCGGCGCAGTTCGGCTGTGACCAATCCGTCACCGCCTATCCCTACGACCCCGAGAAGGCAAAGGCCCTGCTGGCCGAGGCAGGCTTTGCCGATGGCTTCCCGCTGGAGCTCTGGGCCTATCGCGACAAGGCCGCGGCCGAAGCGGTGGCAGCGGACCTGACCGCTGTGGGCATCAAGGTAGACCTGCGCTACGTCAAGCTGGAGAGCCTGAACCAGGCCCGCGCGGCCCGTGACATCCCCGCCTATTTCGGCACCTGGGGCTCGGGCGGCACGGCGGATACGGCGGCCATCGCGCGCATCCACTTCTCCGACAGCGACCGCAACATGTCGGGCGACGCCGACCTCGAGGCGCTGGTCCTCTCGGCCGAACAGACGGCGGATCAGGAGAAGCGCAAGGAGATCTACTCCGAGGCGCTGGGCAAGATCGCGGACGAAGCCTACTGGGCGCCGCTCTTCACCTATTCGGCGAACTACCTCGTCTCGCCGGACCTCGACTTCCCGCTTGATCCGGACGGGCTGCCCCGCCTGCAGCACGCCAGCTGGAAATGACGGGGGCGGCGGGGCCCGCGCGGCCCCGCCAGACCGACCGATCCCAGCTCGCCTGACCTCGCCCGCCTGATCCCAGCCGGAGACCACAATGCTCAGATACATCGCGCTCAGGGGGCTCCTCGCCCTGCTCGTGGCCTTTACCGTGTCGCTTGCCGCCTTCTTCCTTCTCAACGTCGCCACCGACCCGGCACAGGCCATCGCCGGCGAGGATGCCACCCCCGATGTGGTGGAGGCGATCCGCGCCCGATACGGGCTCGACCAGCCGATGCCGGTGCGCTACGCCGAATGGCTCGGCGGGGTGCTTCAGGGCGATTTCGGGGAAAGCTACTACTGGCACAAGCCGGTGGCGGAACTGGTCGTCGACCGCGCCGATGAGACCCTGACACTGGCGTTTTCGGCTCTTGCAGTCACCATCCTTATCGCCATTCCGTTGGGTGCGCTCGCCGCGCTGAACCCCAACAGCTGGATTGACCGCTTCGCCCTCGGCGTGGCCGTCTCGGCGCAGGCGGTGCCGAACTTCTGGCTGGGGCTGATCATGATCATCCTCTTCGGCGTCATGGTCCCGATCTTCCCGGTTTCGGGCGATGACACATGGCGCCACTTCGTCCTGCCGGCCTTCGTGCTGGGGGCCTCTTCCGTGCCCGCCGTCATGCGGCTGACGCGCACCGGCCTGATCGAGGTCATGGGCGCCGACTACATCCGCACTGCACGGGCCAAGGGCTTCCGCGGCTGGCCGCTGCTGCAACGCCATGCGCTGCGCAACGCGCTGCTGCCGGTGATCTCGGTCCTGGCGGTGCAACTGGGCCAGAAATTCGGCGGCTCCGTCATCACCGAAAGCATCTTTGCCATCAACGGGCTGGGACGGCTGGCACTGGAATCGATCCTCGGCGCGGACATCCCGACCGTGCAGATGCTGATCTTCGTCTTTGCCATCGTCTTCGTCGCCATGAACCTGCTCGCCGACATCCTGAATGCGGCGCTTGACCCGAGGATCCGGATCGGATGACCGACACTGACATGACACTCGCCGCCGTCGACAGCGGCCCGGAGGCCGAGGCCGAGGGGCTGACCCCCGGCCAGATCTTCCGCCAGAGGCTCTTTGGCCACACCGGTTTCCTGATCGGGGCGGGCCTGCTGCTGCTGATCGCGCTGATCGCCCTGCTGGCGCCCTACATCGCGCCGCACGATCCCTTCCAGCAATCGCTGGCCAACCGGATGTTGCCCCCGGTCTGGGCCGAGGGCGGCAATCCCGACTACCTGCTGGGCACCGATCAGAACGGGCGCGATTACCTGTCGCGGCTGATCTACGGGACCCGCGTCTCGATCACCATCGGGGTTGGCGCGGCCACCATCGGCATGTTGATCGGTGTCACGCTGGGGGTGCTGGCGGGCTACTTCGGCGGCTGGGTGGACCATGCCATCAGCTTCCTGCTGACCGCGCAACTGGCGCTGCCGGGGCTGCTGCTGGCCATGGCGCTGGTCTTCATCATCGGCCCCTCGATCTGGGTCGTGATCGGGATCGTCGGCGTGCTGCACTGGACCTATTACCTCGTGGTGACGCGGGCCGCGACGCAGCGCATCCGCAGCCTCGATTTCGTCGCCGCCGCTGCCGCCTCGGGCGCCACCCCGCGCCAGATCATCTGGCACGAGATCCTGCCCAACCTCGCCTCCTCGATCATCGTGATCTTCACCTTCGAACTGGGCATCGCGATCCTTGCCGAAAGCTCGCTCAGCTTCCTGGGCGTCGGCATCCAGCCCCCCACGCCGTCCTGGGGCCTGATGATCGCCGAGGGCAAGCAGGCCATGTTCTACCGCCCGTGGCTGGTGGTCCTGCCGGGCATCTGCCTCTTCCTGCTGGTCATCGGCGCCAACCTGATGGGCGACGGGCTGCGTGACATCACCTCGCCGGAGGGCCGTTCGAAATGACCAGACTTCTCGATATCCAGGGTCTCTCCGTCTCGCTGCCGCTGCCCAACGGCACGCTGCACGCGGTGCGCGATGTCTCCCTCTCGCTCGATCAGGGCGGCACGCTGGGGATCGTCGGCGAAAGCGGCTCGGGCAAGTCGATGTCGGCACTGGCGCTGATGCGGCTGCTGCCGCGCGGGGCCGACTGCCGGGCGACGCGCCTTGCCCTCGCCGGGCAGGACCTGCGCGATCTGGACGACCGCAGCTTCACCCGGCAGATCGCCGGCCCCCGGATCGGCATGATCTTTCAGGAACCGATGACCTCGCTGAACCCGGTCTACACGATCGGCCGCCAGATGACCGAGGGCGCGGTGATGCGCGGCCTGCTGTCGGGCGCAGAGGCCCGCCGCAAAGCGATCGACCTGCTGGACCGTGTCGGCATCCCCGATCCCGAGGGGCGCATGGGGCAGTATCCGCACCAGATGTCCGGCGGCCAGAGGCAGCGCGTCATGATCGCCATGACCCTGATGCTGGACCCCGACCTGCTGATCGCGGACGAGCCGACGACGGCACTCGATGTCACGGTGCAGGCGCAGATCCTCGACCTGCTGGATGACCTGCGGCGCGAGCGGCAGATGGGCATGATCCTGATCTCCCACGACCTCGCCGTGGTGGCCGAACGCTCGGACCATGTGGCGGTGATGTACGGCGGCGAGATCATCGAACAGGGCGCCTCGCAGGCGGTGCTGCGGGCCCCCGCGCATCCCTATACACAGTCTCTGTTGCAGGCGATTCCGCAGTTGGGTGATGCGCCTGCGCGGCTTGGTGCCATCCCCGGCACCGTGCCCTCGCTGATGTCGCAGCCCTTGGGATGCGTCTTCGCGCCCCGCTGCGCCCATGCCCGGGCCGAATGCACCGCCGCCCGCCCTCCGGAGCGGCAGCACGGGCCCGATCATTACTGCCTCTGCGTCCTGACAACGCCCCCCACGGGCCGCCGCATGGCCGAACCCCTGCGCGCCCATGCCGAACCCGTGGGCGAGGCAGTGATCAGCGCCCGCGCGGTTTCGCAGGTGTTCCACAGCCGCAAGGGTCTCTTTGGCCCGAAGCGCGAGATTAAGGCTCTAAATAAGGTAGATTTGACCCTGAAGCGCGGCGAGACGCTGGCGCTGATCGGCGAAAGCGGGTCGGGCAAGTCGACGCTGGCGCGCATCCTGCTGGGTCTGGCCACGCCGACCTCGGGCGAGGTGACGATGCTGGGCCGCCCGGTGGCGGAGTTGAGCGGCGCGGAACGGGCGGGCTTCGTCCAGCCGATCTTCCAGGATCCCTATTCCAGCCTGAACCCGCGCCGCCGCCTGTCCGAGATCATCGCCCGTCCCCTCGTCCTGCGGGGCGAGAAGGAGCGCGCCGATCAGGCCGTGCGCGACGCGATGGACCTCGTGCGCCTGCCGAAACGGCTGCTTCATGCCTATCCCAGCCAGCTCTCCGGCGGGCAGCGACAGCGGGTGGCCATCGCCCGTGCCCTCGTGACCCGGCCCGAGGCGCTGATCTGTGACGAGCCGACCTCGGCGCTCGATGTCTCGGTACAGGCGCAGATCCTCAACCTGCTCGACGACCTGCGCGCCGAAATGGGGCTGACCTGCCTGATCATCACCCATGACATGGCCGTGGTGCACCAGATCGCCGACCGCGTCGCCGTCATGTACCAGGGTCGCATCGTGGAGGAGGGGGCGACCGCGCAGGTGCTCTCCCATCCCAGCGATGCCTATACGATCAACCTGCTGGCGGCGGCGCCCAGGTTCGAGACGAAACCAGAGGAAATCGAGGTGGCCGAATGAATTCTCCCGGCAAGGTCCTCACCGCGACGACATTGTTTTCACGTGAAACGCTCTGGCAATCCTGGCTGGATGTAGAGGCCGCGCTGGCCGAAACGCAGGCCGAGATGGGGATCATCCCCGCCGAGGCCGCCGTGGCAATCCGCAAGGCCGCCACGCTGGAAACCCTCGGGGTCGAGGCGCTGGAGGCCGACATCCGCCGCACGCTGGCGCCCGTGCTGTCTCTGACGCGGCTGCTGTCGCAGGCCGCCGGGCCCGCGGGCGATTACGTCCACTGGGGCGCGACCACCCAGAACGTGATGCAGACCGGGCGCATCCTGCTGATCCGGCAGGCCGATCAGGCGATCCGGCTGGGGCTTTCCGGGGTGCTCGACCGGCTGGGCACGCTGGCCGAGGCCGAGGCCGAGACGCTGACCGCCGGGCGCACCAACCGGATGCATGCGCTGCCGATCACCTTCGGCTTCAAGGTCGCCGGCTGGATCGAAGAGATCTGCCGCGCCGCCGATCGGCTGGAGGACGCGGGCGCCCGGCTCTTCGCGCTGCCCTTCGGCGGGGCCGTGGGGGCGATGCAGGCCTTCGGGCCGCAGGGGCAGGAGATCAACCGCCGCCTCGCCGCCCGGCTGGGCCTGCGGGAGCTGCTGGTGCCGGGCCGCACGGGCAATGACCTCTTCGCGGAATACGTGGTGCAGCTGTCCATGTTGGCGATGACGGTCGAGCGGGTGGCGGGGGAGCTTTACCTGCTCATGACGCAGGAGATCGGCGAGGTGGCAGAGGTGCTGGACGCTGGCACCGTCGGTTCTTCCACCATGCCGCACAAGGTGAACCCAAAGTTCGTGGTCAAGGTGCTGGCGCAGGCGGCGGAGCTGCGCGGCCTTGCCGGGCCCGCACTGGAAACCGGGCGGTCGAGTCACGAGGGCGACGCGGCGCCGAACGGGCTTCTCAGCGCGGTGCTGGACCGGGCCGTGCCGCTGGGATGGACCATGGTCGAGGATTTCCGCCAGCTGCTGGGCCGGATCGCCCTGAACCGCGCCCGGATGGCGGAGAATGCCGCTCTGTCCGGCGGGGGCATCGCGACGGAGAACCTGATGATGCGGCTGGCCCCGCTGACTGGCCGGGCGCAGGCGCACGACATCGTCCATCACGCGCTGGAACACGGCGCCGGGCGGCCGCCGCTGGAGGTGCTGACCGCCGCGCCCGAGGTGACGGCCCATCTGAGCGCGGCAGAGATCAAAGCCGCCCTCGATCCTGCAGCCTATACCGGCGACAGCGCCCGCATCGCGCGGGACGCAGCGGGGATGGCGCGGGCGCGGGCCGGGCAGCTGGCGGGCTAGATCAGGTAGACCAGATCGGCGAGCGCTGGGGTATCCGTCCGGCGCCGCTCGATCACACCCGAGAGCGCGTCGAGGAAGCCCTCGGCAAGGTCGGACTGTGGCCCCTGCGCACGGATCGAGGCATAGGTCAGCCAGTGATCCCCGGCGAGCGGGCGCATGGTGACCCCGCCAAGGGCCGTGGCAGGCACGCAGACCGGGTCGATCAGCGTCAGGCCGAGGCCATGGCGCACCATTTCCACGGTTACGAGGGTCGAACCGGTCTGGAACGCCACCTCGGTGCGCAGGCCCGCGTCGCCCATGACCTCCTCCAGCCGGTTGCGCCAGAGCTGCCCGGTGGTGAGCGAGACCAGAGGCTGCGTGGCGAGGTCCTGCACCGTCACCTCTTCCCGCGTGGCGAGGGGGTGATCCTCGGGCATGAGGATCGAATAGCGCGCGCGGATCAGCGGCATGATGTCGAGGGCGATGATCTCGTTCTGCACCGGCAGGGAGATGACGCCGAGGTTGTAACCCCGCGCCGCCACCTTGCTCTCGATGCCGAAGCGGCTCTCGGTCTGGACGTTGCAGTTGAACCCGGCGCCGCCCGCCCGCATGGCGGTGATCGCTGGCACGACGAGGGCATTGGCCAGCGGCGGCGCGGTCACGACCGACAGGTGCCGCCCACCCTGATCCCGGATGTCGCGGGCGATGGCGGGGATCTCCTCGATCCCGTCCAGAGTATTGCCGATCTGCTGGTAGAAGCGCGCGCCGTCCTCGGTCAGTTGCAGGTTGCGCCGCGAGCGGGAGAAGAGCGTGAGCTGCACCTGGCTCTCCAACTGCCCCAGCAGACGGCTGGCGGCAGAGGCAGACAGCCCGATCCGCTCGCCCGCCTCGGTGAGGGAGCCGGTGAGCACGATGTTCCGAAACAATTGCAGGGCCCGCAGGTTCATCGCCACACCTCCCTTGCGCGAATTGCAAGGATTGGCGGTGACCGGCGGCTGAAAGTCAAGAGTCCCGCCGGCACGGTGGCGGGCGGGACTCTCGTGAATCATGCCCTATCGGGCGGTTTCGACCCTATTGGCGCGGCATGTCGGCAGGTCGGGTGACCCGCTTCTGCGCGGCGATGCGGAACGGCGCGTTGGGCGCGCCATAGCCGTCATAGGCGCCGCGGCGTTCGAGGATCTCGAAGAACATGCCGCCCGCGAAGGGGCGGGAGTAGATCTGGAAATACTCCCCCTGCGCATCGGCATCGTAGAGGATGTTGGCGGCACGCATCGCCTCCAGCACCTCCGGCGCGATGTCGAAGCGCGCGGCGAGGTCGTCGTAATAGTTCGGCGAGATCGGCAGCGCCTCGAAACCATTCTCGGCCAGCTTGGCCGCGCAGGCGAAGATATCGTCCGTCTCGAAGGCGACGTGCTGGACCGAGGCGCCGAAACTGTCGGCAAGGAAGCTGCCCGCCATGGTGCGGTGTGTCTCGGCGCCGTTGAGGGTGATCCGCAGCGCGCCATTGCCGGCGGCAAGCGCCTGCGAGCGCACCAGCCCGTCCGGGTCCACCACGTCGAACATCGGCGCCTTCTTCATGTCGAAGAGCGAGGTGTAGAACAGCGACCACGACAGCATCTCGTCATAGGTCATGGTCTGGGCCACGTGGTCGACCCGGGTCAGCCCGGTGCCGGTGGTATCGGCGGCTTCGTCCACGGTGAATTCCACCTTCCAGACATCGCGCAGCGCGTCGCTGTCATCGAGGAAGTGCAGGATCGAGCCGCCAAGCCCCCGGATCGCGGGAATGTCGAGCTGCCCGGGCACCAGCGGCTGGCTGAAGGCCTCGGCCCCGAGCGCGGTGGCGCGGGCCACGGTGTCATGGGCGGAGGAGACGCCGATGCCCACGTCGCAGATCGTCGTGCCGTGGACATTGTAGGCGGTGCCCGCGAAATCGCCGGGCTCGCTGTTCACTACGATGCGGATGTCGCCCTGCTGCCAGAGCGTCAACTTCTTCGACATGTGGTGCCCGATGGCCCGGAAGCCGAGCGAGGCAAGCAGCTTGCCCAGGCTCTCGGCCTCGGCCCCGCGGCTGGCGAATTCGATGAACTCGGTCCCCGTCAGCTCCAGCCTTGCGGGCATGGGGGGCATGTCGACGGTCACGTCAGGCTCGGCCCGGCGCACGTCGTCCATCAGCGCGATGATCGAGCGGTAGCCGTCCTTGGCGATCGTCCTGGGCGAGCCGCCGCGGAACTGGTCGTTGAAGATCTCGAGGCTGATCGGCCCGGTGTAGCCCGCCGCCGTCACGGCCCGCATGAAGGCGGTCACGTCGAGGTCGCCCTCGCCCGGCATGTTGCGGAAGTGGCGCGACCAGTAGAGCAGATCCATGTCGATCTTGGGCGCATCGGCCAGCTGGACGAAGAAGATCTTGTCGCCGGGAATGCGCCGGATCGTGTCCGGGTCGATCCCGCGCGAGAGGGTGTGGAAACTGTCGAGGATCAGGCCGATGTTGGCGTGATCGGCGCGGCGCACGATCTCCCATGCGTCGCGGTGGTCGTTCACGTGACGGCCCCAGGCGAGCGCCTCGTAGCCCACGCGCAGGCCGCGTTTGGCCGCCCGTTCGCCCAGTTCGGCGAAATCGGCGGCGGCACGGTCGATCCCGCCAAGCGCCTCGGGATGGACCGAGGAGCAGACGAGGACGAGGTCGGTGCCCAGTTCCTGCATCAGGTCGAACTTGCGCTCGGCCCGGTCGAAGGCCTTGGTGCGCAGGGCGCCGGGCAGGCCTTCGAAGTCACGGAACGGCTGGAACAGCGGAATGTCGAGACCGTGATCGCGGATCATCCGGCCCACGTCGCGCGGGCTGCCCGCATCGGCGATGAAATCCTGTTCGAAGATCTCGATCCCGTCGAAGCCGGCGGCCGCGATGGCCTCCAGCTTCTGGCGCAGGTTGCCCGAGATCGAAACGGTGGCGATCGCGGTCTTCATATCATTGCTCCGTCGTCGCTGGATCCAAGAGTGCCGCACGCAGGGCCTGCGTGTCGAGGGATTTGCCATCCGAGAAGAGCGTCCAGGCGTGGACGCCCTGCCAGAAGAAGAGCTCCCACCCCGAGATGATCTGAAGGCCCGCGGCCTCTGCATCCTGCAGGAACTGCGTGTCCGTGGGGGTATAAACGGCGTCAAAGACCCACTCTGCCCCGGCCATTGCGGGGGCGGGCAGGGGGGTGCCCTCGTAGCCGACCATGCCGACGGGGGTGCAGTTGATCAGCCCCTGTGCGCCCTCTGCGGCCTCGGCCGCATCGGAATGCACGGTGATCTCGGCGCCCTTGCCGGTGGCGCGCAGCTCTTCTGCCAACGCCTCGGCCTTGGGCAGGTCCCGGTCCACGAGGCGCAGCGCCGGGGCGCCGAGGCCCAGCAGCCCGAAGGCCACCGCCCGGCCCACGCCGCCGGTGCCGATCATCAGCACTGCGCCCGGGGGCGTCTCACCCCGTGCGGCGCGATAGGCGGCCATGAAGCCCGAGAAGTCGGTGTTGTGGCCCTTGGCGCCCTCGGCGTCAAAGAGCACGGTGTTCACCGCGCCAACGGAGCGGACCAGCGGGTCCTCGACCGTGACCTTGGCAAAGGCGCGTTCCTTGTAGGGGTAGGTCACGTTGATCCCGCGGTAGCCCGCGCCGGGGCACCAGGCAAAGAGTTCGTCGAACTCCTTGCCCTGCTCACGCGGGATCAGGCGGTCATAGCGGACGACCATGTCGTTCTGCCGCCCCACCAGCTGGTGCAGGAGGGGCGAGCGGGATTTGGCGATATTGTCGCCGATCAGGCCCAGAAGAAGGTCAGGCGCTGCCTGGGTCATGGGTCAGTTACTCCCGGTGCGGCCGAAGAGCCGCGTTTTGGCAACCCGCCAGAGCGGCGTTTGCGAGACGAAGATGAAGATCACGGCGAGCAGCAGAACCGTCGAGAGCGGGCTGCTGAAGATGCCGGAGAAGAAGCGGCCGAGGTCCTCGCGCTCCGAGATGATCGCGCGGCGCCAGTTGTCGTCCAGCAGGCGCGACAGGATCACGCCGAGGATCACCGGACCCAGCGGGTAGCCGTAGTGCCGCATGAAGTAGCCGAAGACGCCGAAGCCGAGCATCCAGTAGACATCCGTGACCGAGTTGTTCACGGCGAAGGCGCCCACGATGGAGAGCAGCAGGATCAGCGGGATCAGCACCGAGCGGGGCATCTCGACGATCTTGGTGAAGATCTTGATGCCGGTCAGGCCGAAGAGCAGGATGAAGAAGTTCGCCATCACCAGCGCGCCGACGATGAACCAGAACATGTTCGGGTTGTCGACCATCAGCATGGGGCCGGGGTTCAGCCCGTGGATGAAGAGCGCGCCGATCATGATCGCGGTCACCGCGTCGCCGGGGATGCCGAGGGTCATCATCGGGATGAAGGCCCCGCCCACGGCGGCGTTGTTGGCGGTCTCGGGGGCGACGAGGCCCTCGATCGCACCGTCACCGAAGGGCCGCGAGGGGTTCTTGGTGACGCGCTTGGCATGGTCGTAGGCCATCAGCGCCGCGATGTCGCCGCCGGTGCCGGGCAGGGCGCCGATGATCACCCCGATGGTCGAGGTCTGCATCGAGAGCGGCAGGTGTTTCTTCACGGTGCCGAGCGAGGGCACGATACGGCTGATCTTCTGCTTCACGGCGGTCTTGTCGACGTGGTGCAGTTGCAGCAGCGCCTCGGAGACGCCGAACATCCCGATCATAACGGCGATGAAGGAAATCCCGCCTTCCATGATCTGCAGGTCAAAGGTGAAGCGTTCGGTGAAGGTCAGCGGGTCGCGGCCCACGGCGCCGATGGCGATGCCGAGGGCGCCGGCAAAGATGCCCTTGACCAGCGAACCGGAGGAGAGCGAGCCCACCAGCAGGATGCCGAGGATCGCCAGCAGCATGTAGTCGCGCGGCTGGAACTTCAGCGCGAAGTCCGAGACGAAGGGCGCGGCAAGGGCGAGGACGGCGATGCCGACGAAGCCGCCAATGAAGGACATGACGGTGCTGACGCCGATGGCGGTGCCCGCCTCTCCCCGCTGGGCCATGGGATAGCCGTCCATCGCCGTGGCGATGGCCGAGGGCGCGCCAGGGATGTTCAGCAGGATCGCGGTCCGCGAGCCGCCGTAGACGCCGCCCATGTAGATGCCGACCATCAGCGCAAGCGCCGGGTAGACCTCCCACGAGAAGGTGAAGGAGATCAGGATCGACACCGCCATGGTGACGGAGAGACCGGGGATCGCGCCGATATAGACACCGGCAAAGGTGCCGAGACCCACCAGAAGCAGCAGTTGCGGCTGGGTGATGACGGTCAGGAAGGCGAGGAACATATCCATCAGGCGGCCCCTCCGGAGGTGAGGTTACGGAAGAACTGGAGGATTTCCGCCTCGGGCACGATGCCTGCGGGCATGAGCACGGAGAAGACGATGCGGAAGACGATCCAGATGATCAGCAGGGTGAAGAGCGAGACGCCGATGGCAAAGCCCCAGCCCCGGTCGGAGAGCAGCTTGACCGAGGCGATCAGGAAGAGCGCCGCCGTGGGTAGGAAGCCAAGCGGGATCAGCAGTGCGCCGAAGGCGGCAAGGAAGACGACGAAGACGATCACCTTCACCGGCAGGATGTCGCGGGAGAGGGTCTCGGTCGTGACCTTGGGCCGGCGCGCGGTCTTCACGAGGATGACGAGGGCCGAGATCGCCATGGCCGCGGTGGTTGCCATCGGCACGGCGCCGGGGGCCGAGAGGGCGTCGAAGCCCGAGATGCCATAGGCGCTCCACAGCAGGTAGAGGCTGGCCAGAGCCATGATGACGGCAAAGCCCAGTTCGCCGGGGCGGCGTTCCTTGGTGTAGCCGCCGGGGGTGGCGTCGGACGTGCCGTCGTGATGATCGGCGTCGCCGCGGTAGTCGGGATCCATTCTGTCCTCCTCAGTGTCGCCCGTGGCGGCGGGGGCCGCTGCGACCTGGTCCAACGAGAAGCGCCGCCCATCGGAGAAGACGGGCGGCGCCGAAGTACGAAATCAGATGTTTCGTCTGGCCCGCTTCAGCGGATCATTCGCCGGGCTTGGCGATGCCGAACTTCTCGGGCGAGGCCTTGGTGAGGCCCGCGTCCTGAAGCAGCCACGCGGTGTTCTGCTGCCAGGTGGTGAGGAAGTCCTGCGCCTCGGCGCCCGAGATGTTCATGATGGTGTAGCCGCGGCCGTCCATCAGGCTGATGAAGTCGGCGTTCTCTGCACCGGCGGCATAGGCCTCGGTCAGCTTGGCCACCACGTCATCGGGGGTGCCGTTCTTGACGAAGACGCCAAAGAAGGGGCCCCAGGGCAGCAGGCTGGAGTAGCCGTCGTTGAATTCCGTCACCGGCTTCACGTCGGGCAGCTTGTCCGAGGCTTCCACGTCCATGATCGCCAGCGGCTTCATCTTGCCGCCGCGGATCGATTCGATGGCCGCGCCGAGAACGGCAGGCATCACGTCGATGGCGCCACCCTGAAGTGCGGTCAGCGCGGGGCCGTCGCCGTCGTAGGGCACCGAGATCACGTCGAGGTCGCCTTCGACGCTTTCCATCATCGCGGTGATGACGGAGGGCAGGCCGCCGGGGCCGGTCGCGCCGAGGCGCAGCTCACCGGGGTTTTCCGCGATGTACTTCATCATGCCCGCGTAATCGTCGAAGGGGGCATCGACGTTGGCGACCAGAACGGCCGTGCCGCGCGCCAGCAGGTTGATCGGGGTGAACTCGCTGTAGTCCTTGTCGCCCAGGCCCATCACCTTGTAGAGCAGCGGGTTTTCCGCACCCATCAGCAGGGTGTAGCCATCGGCCTTGGCGCCGGCGACGTGGTTCAGCGCGATGGCGCCCACGGCCCCGGTCATGTTCTGAAGGACGACGGTGCCGCCGAGGACGTCCTCGGCATGGGGCGTGACCGAGCGCATCACCGTGTCGGTGGAGCCACCGGCCCCCCACTGGATGATGCCCTGGATCTCTTTCGTCGGGTAGTCAGCAGCGGCCGCAGAGGTTGCGCCCAGAACCAGCGCCGACACGGCGCCTACGATAAAGTGCTTCATGGTTTCCTCCCAAAAGCTCCTCCGGCGGCTGACCAAGCGCACGATTGTTGCGCATTTCACCGCCGTTGAGACAATTTGCCTCTGTCGCTCCATAACGTCAAATATCCTGTCTGCGCAATCATGAACATGATGTTAATCATTCACGGCGCCGTGTGGCGGGCACCTGCCAGTGCTGCGCGGCCTCGGCCAGCTCCTTGCGGAACTGTTTTATGGCGTATTCCGCGAAGTTGGACAGCACGCGGCCCTTCTTGCGCACCACGTAGATCGAGATCGAGCCCTCTTCCTTCAGGGGGCGCCGTGCGATGCCGGGCATATAGACCTCCGCGACCGAGAACTCGTCGATCACCGCCACGCCGAGCCCGTGGCGCACGAGGCTGACGACCGTCTGGGCGAATCGGCCCCGGACGCTCTGCGTCATCTCGATGCCGGCCTCGCGGAAGGGTTTCGCCACGAAGGCACCATAAGGGTCGGAGGGGTCCACGCCGATCAGGGGCTCCTGCGCCAGATCGTGGAGCGAGACCACCTCCTGTGCGCAGAGAGGATGATCCTCGGGCAGGATCGCCACAAGACGGCCGACGGCGATCTCCTCATTCTCGATGCCCGGGTTGCGGACGGGGGAGGACATGATCACGAACTCCCCCCGCTCCAGCAGCAGGTAGTCGATCGTCTCCTCGATCTTGAGGATGTTCAGGTCGATGAAGAGGTCGGGGTAGCGCCCGCGCAGCGAGCGGATCGCCCGCGCCGCGATGAACTGCGCCACCGAGGGGGCAGAGGCAAAGGACAGCCGCACGTCGTGGCCCTTGTGCAGCGAGTCGAGCGCCATCTGCAGGTTCTCGACCCCGTTGTAGACCTCGCGGATCTGGTCGAAGACGGCCCCGGCCTCCACCGCCGGTACGAAAAGCCCGGCGCGGCGTTCAAAGAGGCGCAGGCCCAGCGATTCCTCTGTATGCTTGATCAAACGGCTGATTCCGGGCGCCGAAACGCCAAGGTGCTCTGCCGCACCGCTGATCGTCCCGCGCAGCATCACCGCGCGGATCACCTCGATCTGCCGAAGCGTGATCTCTCGCATGGGGTCTCCTCCTCCCATCTTAACGCCGTGTTACGACGCTGGCGAATTTGATAATTGACGTTAAGGCCGGATGGCAAGACATATCCGGTGTACAAGGTCGGGAGGTGTGTGCGGGATGAAATCGGAAACCGATATCGTCGTGCTGGGCTCGGGCGCTGCGGGGCTCTGCGCCGCGGTGACGGCGGCCCATTTGGGGGCCCGCGTGGTCCTGCTGGAAAAGGCCGATGTGCTGGGCGGCACCACCGCCTGGTCCGGTGGCTGGATCTTCGCGCCGCGCAATCCCGTGGCCGTCCGCGCCGGGATCAATGAGCCGGAAGAGGCTCCGCGCGAGTACCTGAAGGCGGTCCTTGGCAATCATTACGAGCCCGAGCGGGTGGAGGCCTTCCTGAAGGCCGCGCCCGAGATGGTCGGCTTCCTCGAAGAGAACACTGCCGTCGCCTGGGAAGGCGGGCTGAAGATCCCCGATACCTACAGCCACCAGCCCGGTGCGGGCATGGGCGGGCGCTCTGTCATCGCGGCGCCCTATGATGCGCGCGGGCTGGGCAAGGCGGTCTCGCTGCTGCGCGAACCGGTGCGGGAGACGACCTTCCACGGCATGACCATTCAGGCCGGGCCGGACCTGCGCGCCTTCATGACGATGACGCGCTCTTTCCCGGCCTTCGTCCATGCGACGAAGCGGGTGCTGCGCCACATGAGGGACCTCGCCTTTCATCGGCGGGGGATGGACCTGCGCAACGGCACGGCGCTGATCGGGCGTCTTGTGCGCTCGGCGCTGGACAAGGATGTCGAGATCCGAACCGGCGTCGCCGTGCGGGAGTTGCTGGTGGAGGAGGGCCGCGTGACTGGTGTCCTCTTGCCCGACGGGACCGAATTGCGCGCGACCCGGGGCGTGGTGCTGGCCTGTGGCGGCTTCCCGCAGGACATGGGGCGCCGCGCGGGCCTGATGCCGCGGAATGACGAACACCGCACGCTGGCGGTGGAGACGGCCACCGGCGACGGGCTGCGGCTGGCCGAGGGCGCGGGCGGTGTCGTGCGCACCGATCAGGCGCGCCCCGCGGCCTTCTGCCCGGTCTCGACCGTGCGCTGGCCTGACGGGCGCGTGGCGCAGTTCCCGCATATCATCGACCGGGGCAAGCCGGGGGTCATCGGCGTGCTGGCCGATGGCAAGCGGTTCTGCAACGAAGGTCTGGGCTACCACGACTATGTCGAGGCCCTGCTGAAGGCGGTGCCGGAGGGCACGCCCGCGCGGTCGTGGATGGTCTGCGATCACCGCTTCCTGCGGCGCTTCGGCCTTGGCGTCGTGCGGCCCCAGCCGGCGCCGTGGCGCCAGTGGGTTGGCCGCGGCTACCTTAAGACCGACACCACGATCGAGGGGCTGGCAGCGCAGTGCGGAATAGACCCGAAAGGCCTGTTAGAGACTATTTCCGACTGGAACGCGGGCGCGGTGAAGGGCGAGGATCCGGCCTTCCACCGGGGCACCACGGCCTACATGCGGCTGCAGGGCGACCCGGATCAGGCGCCGAACCCCAATGTCGCGCCGATCCTCAAGCCGCCGTTCCACGCGGTCGAGGTCGTGCCCGGCAGCTTCGGCACTTTCTCGGGGATTTCGACCGATGCGAAGGCCCGCGTCTTGCAGGCCGATGGCACGCCGGTGCCCGGGCTGTACGCCGCCGGGACCGATGCGGCCAGCGTCTTTGGCGGCTTCTATCCGGCGGGGGGCATCGCCATCGGCCCCGCCCTGACCTTCGGCTATATCGCCGGGCGCGATGCCGCCCAGAAAGAGACCTGAGATGACGAGAGCGCTGACCGTCGCCCATCTGACCGCCATCGACCTGCCCCCGCCGCAGTTCATCGAGGCCGCCGCCGAGGCGGGCTTCGACGGGGTGGGCCTGCGCCTGATCAAGGTGACCGAGGACAGCCCCGGTTATCCGCTGATGGACGACCCGGCCCTGCTGAAACAGACGCAGGCGGCGCTGGCGGCGACCGGGCTGAAGGTGCCGGATATCGAGTTCCTGAAGATCACCCCCGAGACGGATGTCGCCACGCTGGAGCCGCTTCTGGACGCAGGCGCCGCGCTGGGCGCGCAGACGCTGATCACCGCGCCCTATGATGACGACCTCGACCGCCTCGCGGATCGTCTCGCCGCGATTGCCGAGCTGGCCGCGCCGCGTGGCATTCGCCCGGTGCTGGAGTTCTTCCCATGGACGGTGGTCCCCGATCTGGCGACCTGCTGGCAGGTGGTGCAAAAAGCCGGGCCGCAGGTGGGACTGCTGGCCGACAGCCTGCACATGGACCGCTCCCGCTCCGACCTCGCGCTGCTGAAGGCGATCCCGGCCGAGCGGATGCCCTTTGCCCATCTCTGCGATGCGATGGTGCAGGGCAGCTATACGACCGAGGAGCTGCTCTTCACTGCCCGCGCCGAACGGCTGGCGCCCGGCACCGGTGAGATCGACCTGCTGGCCTTCCTCCGTGCCCTGCCGTCCGAGATCCCCTTGGGGCTGGAGGTGCCGATGGCCGCGCTCACCAAGGCCGAGGGACCCGAGGCGGTGCTGCGGCATATCGCCAAGGCCACGCGCGCCCTGCTGGCGCAGGTCTGAGCCTCAGCCCGCCGCGCCGGGGATCCGGTGCAGGTTGGTCTCGATCCACTGTGAAAGCTCGCTGATCTTCTCGGCGGCTTCCTCCCCCAGCGGGGTGAGGCTGTATTCCACATGCGGCGGCACCACGTCATAGGCCTTGCGCAGTACGAAGCCGTCGGCCTCCAGCGTTTGCAGGGTCTGCGCCAGCATCCGTTCGCTGATGCCCGCGATCCGGCGCCGCATCTCGCTGAAGCGCAGAACCTCGCCGCGCAGGGCGATCAGGATCAGCCCGCCCCAGCGGCTGGTGATATGGGTCAGGATCCGGCGCGAGGGGCAATCCGCCGCCATCACGTCCGGTGCGAAGCGGCTGTCCTGCCAGCCGAGGGTCGTGCTCTCTGACATTTTTCACACTAACATTTTTGTAGGTACTTCCGTTTCGTAAGTAGGTGGTTAGGTTCGCCCCGTCAACATCCATCCCGTAAAGAGAAACGGAGACCCCCATGACCATCGCCATCACCGGAGCTACCGGCCAACTGGGCCGCCTCGCCATTGCCGCGCTGAAAGACCGCGTGGCCGCCGAACAGATCGTCGCGCTCGTCCGTGATCCCGCCAAGGCCGCCGACCTCGGCGTTTCCGCCCGCGCCGCCGATTACCACGACACCGACCAGCTGGCCGAAGCCGTGAAGGGCATCGACACGCTGGTGCTGATCTCGTCGAGCGACTTCAACGACCGCGCCGGCCAGCACAAGAATGTCATCGCCGCCGCCAAGGCCGCGGGCGTCAAGCACCTGATCTACACCAGCATCCTCAAGGGCTTCGACAACCCGATGATCCTTGCCGGCGATCACAAGACAACCGAGACCGCCATCGCGGAGAGCGGCATCCCCGCCACGATCCTGCGCAACGGCTGGTACACCGAGAACTACACCGGGGCGCTGCCCGCCTCGGTCGAACATGGCGCGATCATCGGTGCCTCCGGTGATGGCAAGATCGCCAGCGCCGCGCGTAAGGACTACGCCGAGGCGATTGCCGTCGTCGCCACCACCGAAGGCCACGCAGGCAAGACTTATGAACTGGCGGGTGACGAGGCCTACACCATCGGCGAGATGGCCGAAGAGGTCTCGAAAGTCGTCGGCAAGACCGTGCCCTATCAGGTGCTGAGCCAGGCCGACTATGCCGCCGCGCTGACCCAGATCGGCCTGCCCGAGCCGGTGGCCCAGATCTTTGCCGACAGTGATGCCCGCGCCGGTGACAGCGCCGCGCTCTTCGATGACAGCAAGACGCTGAGCGCCCTCATCGGCCGCCCCACGACGCCCATGTCGGAAACAGTTGCCGCAACTTTTGCGTGATTGCGCACAGGGTTTGCCCCTTTTGAGGAGGGGCAAACCCGCAAATGCTTTCATGTAAATGGAATCTTTGTTGCTCCGAAATTCACATTTGGTCAGTCTAAAATTCAACTTTTAGAATTCCTTTGGGTGGGCCTGTGAGACTTTCGAAATTTACCGACTACGCATTGCGGGCGTGCCTCTACCTGGCCGCCCACCAGGGGCGTCTTGTCCCCATCGCCGAAATTGCGCGGGCGCATGAGCTGTCGCAAAGCAACCTGATGAAGGTCATGCAGCAGCTGGTCGAAGGCGGCTTCGTGCGCAGCACGCGCGGCCGGTCGGGCGGCGTGCAGCTGGCCAAACCGGCCGAGGAGATCCACGCCGGGGCCGTGGCCCGCTTCATGGAAGGCGACACGCCGCTGGTGGATTGCGCCTCGTGCATCCTGAACGGCTCTTGCGGGCTGGTGCGGGCGCTGGCCGAGGCCAAGGCCGCCTTCTACAAGGCGCTGGACAAGTATTCGCTGGCCGATGCCATCGGTGCGCACCCCCGGACCCTGCCGCTCCTCATGGCCTATTCCCAGAACGAGACCGCCCCCGGCGCTGTCGCCGCCGGCTAAGCTGCTGAAAGCAGTGGCAGCGCAGGATGCGCCGTGACGTCGGAAGGCGCCGCGCGATAGACCTGCGCGCAGGACGGGCCTAACACCGGGGCAGTCCACTGGAGTGCCCCGATGATCCTGACAGACACGGTCGAAACCCGCGCGGCGCAGACGCTGCCCCGATCCCTCTATGCCGAAGAGGACGGCCCCTGGGCCCGCACTGCCCTGACCGGGCGGGCGGAGGCCGATGTGGCCATCGTCGGCGCGGGGATCCTCGGCCTCTCCACGGCGCTGGCTCTGGCCGAGGCCGGGACCTCCGTCATCGTGCTGGAGGCGAACGAGCCCGGCTGGGGGGCGTCCGGGCGCAACGGCGGCCACGCCAACCCGGGCCTCAAGACCCATCCCGACGAGGTGCTCCGCGATTTCGGGCAGGAGACGCTGACCTGGGCCTATGGTGCGCCCACGACGCTGGCGGCCCTGATCGACCGGCTGGGGATCGACGCCGAGTTCCGGCAGGGCGGCACCTATCGCGCAGCGGTCAGCGAGGCCGGGCTGCGCGACGTGGAGGCCCTGACCGAAGCGTTGATCCGGCACGGCATCCCGGCCCGTTTCGAGGATGCCGCGGCGATGGAGGCCGCGACGGGCTGCACCCGCTATCACGGCGCGATGCTGGACCCGGTCGGGGCACAGGTGAACCCGCTGAAATACACCCGCGGCCTTGCCCGGGCGGCGCAGGCGGCAGGCGCGGTGATCTGCTGCGACAGCCCGGTGACACGCTATGCCCGCGAAGGCGCGGGCTGGACCGTGGCCACCCCGGGCGGCAGCGTCACGGCCGGGCAGTTGCTGATCGCCACCAACGGCTATTCCGGCCCGCTTGTGCCGAAGCTTGCGCAGAGCCTGATCCCGGTCTTCAGCGCCATCGCGGCCAGCAATCCGCTGCCCGAGGCGCTGCGGGGCCAGATCCTCGCAGGCGGCGGCGTCCTCTATGAGACCGGGACGGTGACGATCTACTACCGGGTCGATGCCGCCGGGCGGCTCATCTTCGGGGGACGCGGCCAGATGGAAGAGGCCGACGGCCTGCCCTCCGTCGCCGTCCTGCGCCAGCTGGCCGAGCGGACATGGCCCGGCCTTGCCGCCGTCGGCTGGTGCTACGGCTGGAACGGCCGCGTGGCGATCACGGCGGACCACTACCCGCACCTGCATGCGCTGGAGGACAGCGGCCTCGTCGCCGTCGGGTTCAACGGGCGCGGCGTGGCGCTGACCACGGCACTCGGCCCGCGGCTGGCAGAGCATCTGCGCGGCACGCCCGGCGCGCTGCCCTTCCCGGTCACGGCGATCCGCCCGATCCCGTTCCAGAAATTCTGGCCCGTCGGGGTCAACGCCGTGCTGGGGGCCGACAGCCTGCTGCGGCGGCTGCGGGGCTGAGCCCCCAGAGGCGGAAAGCTGACCTCGCGTCAGTGTGACACTTGATCCTATTCACAGCCTGCCCCAAAACAGGGGGGAGGGGCGGCTCGCGCTGTGTTCACAAACGGGTCATAAAATCCGCGTTATGGCGGTACGATTTGGGTTGTCCTACTCGCGGAAATTTGGAGCTTATTTAAAAGCTTGTGCCCGAAAGGGCCGCCAGTCCCAACGAGGAGACCCATGTCGTTATTCTTGATCGTCGCCCTGCCATTCCTTGGGGCCCTGTTACCCGGGCTGATGATCGAAGCGGGCCGCCGGGCCTGCGGTCTGACGGCATTGTTCGTGTCCCTGGCCGCTTTCGTCGGCCTGATGGTCCATGTGCCCGCCGTCATGTCCGGCGAGGTGATCACCGCCCAGATCAACTGGCTGCCGGAGTTCGGGCTGAACCTGAACCTCTTCCTCGACGGGCTGGGGCTGTTCTTTGCCATGCTGATCCTCGGGATCGGGATGCTGGTCATCGTCTATGCCCGCTACTACCTGTCGCGCGACGACAACATGGGCGAGTTCTACACCTACCTGCTGCTCTTCCAGGGCGCGATGGTGGGGATCGTCCTGTGCGACAACATCCTGCTTCTGCTGATCTTCTGGGAAATGACCTCGCTGTCGTCCTTCCTGCTGATCGGCTTCTGGAAGCATCTCGCCGAAGGCCGGCAGGGCGCCAAGATGGCGCTGACCGTCACCGGGATGGGCGGCCTTGCCATGGTTGGCGGCATGCTGATGCTGGGCCAGATCGCGGGCAGCTACGACATTCAGGTGATCCTGCAGAACCGCGAGGCGATCCAGTCGTCCGAGCTTTACCTGCCGGCGCTGTTGCTGATCCTGCTGGGCTGTTTCACCAAGTCGGCGCAGTTCCCGTTCCACTTCTGGTTGCCGCACGCCATGGCCGCGCCGACGCCGGTTTCCGCCTACCTGCATTCGGCCACCATGGTGAAGGCGGGCATCTTCCTGATGGCCCGGCTCTGGCCGGTGCTGTCCGGGACCGATGCCTGGTTCATGATCGTGACCTCCGCCGGTCTGATCACCATGGTTCTGGGCGCGCTGATCGCGATCTTCAAGAACGACCTGAAGGCGCTGCTTGCCTTCTCGACGGTGTCGCACCTTGGCCTGATCACCATGCTGCTCGGGGTGGGGACGCCCTATGCCGCCATGGCGGCGGTCTTCCACATCCTGAACCACGCCACCTTCAAGGCCGCGCTCTTCATGACGGCGGGCATCATCGACCACGAGACCCACACGCGCCACATCCCGGCGCTTGGCGGTCTGCGCAAGCTGATGCCGGTGACCTTCACCATCGCCACGCTGGCGGCGCTGTCCATGGCCGGTATCCCGTTGCTGAACGGCTTCCTCTCGAAGGAGATGATGCTGGAGACGGCGGCGCATCTGACGCTCTTCGACAGCCACCTGCTGGTGCCCGTTGCGGCGACCGTGGGGGCGCTGTTCTCGGCGGCCTATTCCTTCCGCTACATCAGCCATGTGTTCCTCGGCCCGGTCCGAGACGAGTATCCCGCCCATCCCCATGATCCGCCCCGCGGTCTCTGGGGGCCGCCGGCGCTGCTGGTGGTGCTGGTGGTGGTGATCGGTCTCGCGCCCTTCCTGGCCGAGCCGCTGGTGGTGCAGGTCACCGCCGCCGTGCTGGGCAGCGCGGGCGAGGTGCCCGAGGTCCACCTCGCGATCTGGCATGGCGTCACCCCGGCGCTGAAGATGTCGGGCATCGCGGTGGTGGGCGGCATCCTGCTGCTGCTGGCCTATGCCCCGCTGTCCAAGATCTGGGAGGCGCTGCCCCGCCCCGAGGCCAAGGCCATCTTCGATGCGATCATCGGGGGCTGCGTGGCGCTTTCGGGCCGCGTGACCCGCGGGCTGCACAACGGCTCCTTCACCATGTACGCCGCGATCTTTGCCCTGACGGTGTCCGCGCTTGGGGCGCATGCCTGGTTCACCGGGCAGACCAGCGCCGCCACCCGCGTGCAGCTGCCGCTGGAGCCGCTGCCGCTGGCGGGCTGGACCCTTCTGGTGCTGGCGACCGGCTTCCTCTGCTTCATGCACCGCGACCGGCTGCTGGCGCTCGTGCTGATGGGCGTGGTGGGCGTGATCGTCTCGCTGGGCTTCAACTACCTCTCGGCCCCCGACCTGGCGCTGACGCAGCTGTCGGTCGAGGTGGTGACGATCATCCTGCTGCTGCTGGCCCTGAACTTCCTGCCCAAGCGCACCCCGGCCGAAAGCTCGTCCGGTGGGCGGCTGCGGGACGGTCTGATCGGCGTGGTAGCGGGGCTGTGCACCTCGGGGCTGGCCTATGCGATCATGTCCCGGAACTTCGCCTTCGAGTCGATTTCGGACTACCACCTGGAGAATTCCTACAAGGGTGGTGGCGGCACCAACGTCGTCAACGTCACGCTGGTGGACTTCCGGGGCTTCGATACCTTCGGCGAGATCATCGTGCTCGGCATCGCCGCGCTGATCATCTACGCCCTGACCGAGGCCCTGCTGGGCGGTCCCGTCCGGGCCCGGCTGCTGAACCGCAGGCCTGACCGGCCCCGTGCCGGGGATGCGCACCCGCTGATGATGGTCGTGGCGACCCGCGTCATGCTGCCGGTGGTGCTGATGGTCGGGGTCTACATCTTCCTGCGCGGCCACAACGAACCGGGCGGCGGTTTCATCGCCGGCCTGATCGTCGCGATCGCGGTGGTGGTGCAATACATGGCCTCCGGCTTTGCCTGGGCGGATGCGCGCATCCGCTATCCCTATCACGGGATCATCGGGGCGGGCGTTCTGGTGGCCGGTCTGACCGGCATCGGAGCGTGGTTCTTCGGCAAGCCGTTCCTGACCTCGGCCTTCGGCTACTTCCGCATCCCGCCGATGGAGGAATTCGAACTGGCGACCGCCATGGGCTTTGACGTGGGCGTCTTCCTCGCCGTGGTCGGCGCCGTGATGCTGTCGCTGGAAAGCTATGCCCGCCTTGCGCGGCGCTCGAACGAGATCGTCAGCGATCACGCGATGGACATCGACCCGTCCCGCGATGATGCGCCGACCGAAGAACAGGAGGGCTGACGATATGGAATTGCTTGTCGCCAGCGCCGTGGGCGTGCTGACTGCCGCCGGAATTTACCTTGTCCTGCGTCTGCGGACCTTCCCGGTGATCATCGGGACCTCGCTGCTGACCTACGCGGTGAACATCTTCCTCTTCGCCAGCGGCCGGCTGGCGGTGAACCAGGCGCCGATCCTGCGGGACGGGGTCGAGACCTATACCGATCCGCTGCCGCAGGCGCTGGTGCTGACCGCCATCGTGATCTCCTTCGGGATGACCGCCGTGGTGGTGATGATCGCCCTCGGCGCCTATCTGTCCGCCGACGACGACCATGTGAACCTGCGCGAGGAAGGCCAGCCCGAGCCGGCCCGCCTCGACGAACCCGACGCGCCCCGCCCCGGTGACGGCGCAACCCGGGAGGCGCTTCAGTGACACATTGGTTGATCACCCCGATCGTCATTCCCGGCGTTCTGGCCGCACTCATCGTGCTGGCCGCGCGGTTCCACCTGCGGCTGCAGCGGGTCTTCTCGCTGGCGGGCTCCCTCGTGGGGCTGGCGATTGCCGCCGGTCTCTTCTGGCAGACCTCTGACGGCACGATCCTGCTCTATCAACTCGGCGACTGGCAGGCGCCGTTCGGCATCGTGCTGGTGGGCGACCGCCTGTCGACGCTGATGGTGCTGCTCTCGGCCCTGATCGCGCCGCTGATCCTGCTCTATGCCATCGGCACCGGCTGGGACACGCGCGGGCGGCACTTCCACGCCCTGTTCCAGTTCCAGATGATGGGGATCATGGGCGCCTTCCTGACCGGCGACGCCTTCAACCTCTTCGTCTTCTTCGAGGTCCTGCTGATCGCCTCCTATGGCCTGATGCTGCACTCCGGCGGGACCGAGAGGTATCGCGCGGGCCTGCAGTACATGCTCTACAACCTGCTGGGATCGACGCTGTTTCTCTTCGCGCTCGGCACGCTTTATGCCGAGACCGGGACGCTGAACATGGCCGACCTGGCCGCGCGTCTCGCGACGCCGGGGATCGAGCATACGGCGGGCCTGCGGGTGGCCTCGGTGCTGCTGCTGCTGGTCTTCGCCGTGAAGGCCGCCGTGCTGCCGCTGCACTTCTGGCTTCCGTCGAGCTATGCCGAGGCCCCCGGTCCGGTCGCGGCGCTCTTTGCCATCATGACCAAGATCGGTGCCTACGGGATCATCCGGTTCTACACCCTCGTCTTCCCGCCCGACCTGACGGTCACACAGGGCCTCTTCGACACATGGCTGCTGCCTGCATCGCTCGTGACGCTGGCGGTGGGGATGATCGGCGTGCTGGGCACGCGGCGGCTGGACCGCGCGGTGGCCTTCTCGGTCGTGGGCTCCATGGGCATGTTGCTGGCCTCCGTCGCCGTCTTCACCCCCGAGGGCCTCGCCGCCGCGCTCTACTACGCGGTGCATTCGACCTTCGCGACTGCGGCGCTCTTCCTGATCGTGGATCTGGTGCGCGACCGCCGCGGCGCCCATGGCCCCAAGCTGGAGGCCGCCCCCACCTTCCCCGGCGGGGCGCTGCTGGCGGGGCTCTTCTTCGTCTCGGCCATCGCCATGACCGGCCTGCCGCCGCTCTCGGGCTTCCTCGGCAAGCTGATGGTCCTTGAGGCCGCCACCGCCGATCCGTTGGTCTGGTGGGTCTGGGCCGCGGTCCTCGGCTCCTCGCTGATCGCGGTCGTGGGCTTCTCCCGGGCCGGTTCCACCGTGTTCTGGAAATCCCACGAGGTCAATGCGGCCCATGCCGCCACCGTCGACGAACCGGAGGACGAACAGGGCGCCGACGAACCCCATGATCCCCCCGCGCGGGAACCGGCGCTGCCCATGGTGGCCATCGGCGGGTTCATCGCGCTGCTCGTGGCGATGACGGTCCTCTCCGGTCCCTTGATGCGCTACATCGAGGACACCACGGCGCAGCTCTTCGATCCCGCGCCCTACATCTCCACCGTGCTGGAGACCCCGGGCAAGACGATCGAGTATCATGGCGACAGCCATGGGCAGGACGATGCCCACGAGGGCGCCCATGTCTCTGCCGAGGACGCCGCGACCAAGACGCAGAAGGAGAGCCACTGATGCCCCGCCAGCTTGCCCGCCGCATCCTGCCCCATCCGCTTCTGACCCTGCTGCTGGTGGCGGCATGGTGCCTGCTGCAGAACCATCTCAGCCTCGGCACCGTCGTCTTCGGCCTGATCCTCGGCCTGCTGATCCCCGGGTTCATCGCCCCCTACTGGCCCGACCGGCCGCAGATGAAGAAGCCGCATCTGCTGCCCGGCTACGTGCTGATGGTGATCTGGGACATCATCGTGGCCAATTGCAACGTGGCCTATATCGTGCTGTTCCGCAGCAACGCCTCGATCCAGTCGAACTGGGTGCTCGTCCCCCTCGACGTGAAGACGCCCGAGGCGATCTCGATGCTCGCCGGGACGATCACGCTGACGCCGGGCACCGTCTCGGCGGACCTCTCGGACGAGGGCCACGCGCTGCTGGTCCATGCCCTCGACGCCCCCGATCCCGATGCCGTGCGCGATCACATCAAGAGCCGATACGAACGCCGCCTGAAGGAGATTTTCGAATGACCGATCTCATCGACCTCGCCCTTCTCTTCACCTTCGGCTGCATCGGCCTGTCGCTGCTGCTGACGATGCTGCGCCTGATCGCGGGACCCACGCTGGGCGACCGCGTTCTCGCGCTCGACACGCTGTCGATCAACGCGGTGTCGCTGATCGTGCTGATCGGCATCGCGGGCCGCACGCAGCTGCTCTTCGAGGCGGCGCTGATCATCGCGATGCTGGGCTTCGTCTCGACCGTGGCCTACTGCCGCTTCGCCCTGCGGGGGGACATCATCGAATGACCATGGACCTGTTCCTCGAAGGGCTCGTGGCCCTGCTGATCGTCATCGGCGGCATCTTCACGCTGGTCGGCTCCGTCGGCCTGCTGAAGCTGAGCCGCCCGATGCCGCGTCTCCATGCGCCCACCAAGGCCTCGACGCTGGGCGTCGGCGCGATCCTGATGGCCTCCATGGTGTTGGCGTTCTGGCGCGGCGAAGGCTCGCTGCACGAGCTGCTGATCACCTGCTTCATGTTCGTGACGGCCCCGATCTCGGCGCTGTTCATTGCCAAGGTGCACCTGCACCGGGGGGAAATGGCGGTGGCCCCGCCGCATCCGCCCAAGGATGATGTCTGGGCGACGCTGGACACGCCGGAAGAGGACCTCGACCTGCGCAAGCCCGGCGAGACGCCCGTCACCCCGGCCGAATGACCGCGCTGATCCTGCGCCCTGCCACCGGGGCCGAGGGACCCCTGCTGGCGGACCTGCGGGTGCGGGCGATGCGCCCTTCGCTCGAGGCGGTCGGTCGCTTTGATCCCCTGCGCGCCCGCAGCCGTTTCCTCGACGGGTTCGACCCCGCCGTGACACGGGTGATCCTTGTCGATGGCGCGATCGCGGGCTTCCTCGTGCTGCGCCCACGGGCGGATCATCTCTACCTCGATCACCTCTACCTCGACCCGGAGCTTCAGGGGGCGGGGCTGGGCCGCGCCGCCGTGGCGCAGGCCAAGGCAGAGGCGAAGGCGGCCGGCCTGCCCCTGCGCCTGATGGCCCTGCGCGACAGCCCGGCCAATGGCTTCTACCTCGCGCAGGGGTTCCGCAAGACCGGGGAGGAGCCGATGGACATCCTCTATGAATGGACGCCCGGCACCGCCTGAGGGCCGGGACCACCGTACCGGGAGGCCATGAAAAAAGGGCCGGCGCAGAGGCCGGCCCTTTGTCCTGATCCGATACCGATCAGCTGTTCGGCAGGATGACGATGTCCACGCGGCGGTTCTGTGCCCGGCCTTCCGGCGTCAGGTTCGACGCGCGCGGCTGGTCCTCGCCACGGCCGAAGGCGACCACGCGGCTCGAGGACACGCCCGAGGACACGAGGATGTCCGCGACCGAGTTCGCACGGCGGGCCGAGAGCTGCTGGTTGTAGCTCGCCTCGCCGGTGTTGTCGGTGTGGCCGATCACCTGCACGGTGGTGTCCGGGTACTTGTTCAGGCTGCGCGCCACGGTGCGCAGGTCGGTCGTCAGGTCCGGGCGCAGGGTCGCGCTGTCGGTGGCAAAGAGGATGTCCTGCGGCATCGTCACGATGAGACGGTCGCCGGTGTTGGTGATCATCACGTCATCGCCCAGCTGGCCGCGCAGCTCTGCTTCCTGCTTGTCGAGGACCGAGCCATAGATGGCGCCCGCTGCACCGCCGGCCACCGCGCCGATGGCGGCACCCTTGGCCTTGTCGTCCGACACGATGGCCCCGAGGGCCGCCCCCAGCAGGGCACCGGTGCCTGCGCCGGTGCGCGTGTTGCGGTAACCGTCGTCCTGGTTCATCTCGGCGCAGCCTGCGACGAAGAGCATGGATGCGCCGGTGAGCGCGAGGAGGGGTTTAGTCACGATCTGCATGGGGACCTCTTTTTGGTTAGTCATGCGAAAACTGCTCAGCCACAGCTATAGCAGAGCCATTGAAAGGCTAACGCACGAGGCCGTGAGTGTCGGCGAGTTCCCGCCGATGTGATCGGCCGCCTCCGGCGCTTTTCAGACTAACCCATTGTCAGGCCTCCCGTCTGGCCGCTTCCCATGCCAGCATCGCGCGTTTCCGCTCCAGACCCCAATGATAGCCCGCGAGGGCCCCGCTCTTGCGCAGCGCCCGGTGACAGGGGATCAGGAAGGAGACCGGGTTGCGCCCCACGGCGCTGCCCACGGCGCGCACGGCCCGGGGTGATCCGATGACCCGGGCGATCTCGGAATAGGTGGTGACCTGTCCCGAGGGCACCTGCAACAGCGCCTCCCAGACCTTGATCTGGAATGGCGCGCCGATCAGGTGCAGCCGCGCCTCGCCACTCTGCCCGAAGGCCGCGGCGACCCAGCCCTCCAGCGCGGCGGGGGCCTCGACATAGGCAGCCTCGGGCCAGCGCCCCGTCAGGTCGGCCATGGCCGCGTCGAAACCGCCGGCCCCCTCCTCGACGAAGCCCAGCCCGCAAAGCCCGCGGTCCGTCCCCATGGCCAGCACCTCGCCGAACGGACTGTCGAAAAGCCCCCAGCGGATCGTCAGCCCGGCGCCCCGGCGGGCATAGTCGCCCGGCGCCATGGCCTCCCACCGCAGGAAGAGGTCATGCAACCGCCCGGTGCCCGAGAGCCCCGTGGCCAGCGCCGCCTCCAGCGTGGTGAACCGTGCCTCCAGCAGGGCCTTGGCCTGCCCGAGGGCAAGGTATTGCTGGTACCGCTTGGGCGAGACCCCGACCCAGGCCGAGAAGAGGCGCTGGAAATGCGCCGCCGACATGCCCATGCGGCCCGCGAGCGCCTCCAGCGACAGCGGCTCTTCCGCCGCGTCGATCTCGGCAATGGCGCGCTGCATCACGCCGTAGGCATAGCGCCCTTCCACACCGTCTACCGATCCGTCCATGTCGCACCTCGCAGTCCTTGCGCTTTCACCCCCGATCCTACGCCTGCCCCCGGCCTCCATCGACCCGTTTCCTGCGCATTTTCGTTTCACAAATATCCTCGGGGGGCGGCGCGGCACGCGCCGGGGGGCAGACAGCCCCCCTCCCTCCGCCGAAGCCAGCGGTGCAGGTCGAAAAGCCATTGGGGACCCCGCCCAGATATGGAATAACGCCGGTAACCCATTTCAGCACGGAGCGTATCATGCCCGCCATCGACCCCAAGCACCTGCCGTCCGACCTCGCCCCGGTGATCGAGGCGCTCTGCGCCACCGGTATCGACCTTGCCGCCGTCATCGCGCGCGGCCCGCTCGGCCAGAGCCTCGGCGCGGGCGTTGGCGAGAACTCGGACGGGGACCAGCAGAAGGCGCTGGACGTGCTGGCGGACGAAATGTTCGAGGCGGCCCTGAAACCGGCCGGCGTGAAGTACTACGCCTCGGAAGAGCAGGAGACGGTGCTCACGCTCGACGAAGGCGGCCGCTACGCCCTGGCCATCGACCCGCTCGACGGCTCCTCCAACATCGACGTGAACGTCTCCATCGGCACGATCTTCTCGATCTTCGAGGCCGCCGAGGGCGCGAACGAGAGCTTCCTGCGCCCGGCGTCGGAACAGATTGCCGCGGGCTACATCGTCTACGGCCCCCAGACCGGCCTGATGATCACCTTCGGCGCGGGCACGCTGATGTTCGTCCTCGACCCGGCGACGGGCGAATTCACCCTCGTCTCCGACAAGATGACCATCCCGGCGTCGGCCAAGGAATTCTCGATCAACGCCTCCAACCGCCGCCACTGGTTCGCGCCGGTGAAGACCTACATCGAGACCTGCGAAGCCGGTGAGACCGGCCCGCGCGGCAAGAACTTCAACATGCGCTGGGTCGGTTCGCTGGTGGCGGAAACCCACCGCATCCTGTCGCGCGGCGGCGTGTTCCTCTACCCCGGCGACGCGCGCCCGAAATACGACATGGGCCGCCTGCGGATGGTCTACGAGGTCGCGCCCATGGCCTTCCTGATCGAACAGGCCGGCGGCAAGGCCACCGATGGCGCAGCGCCGATCCTCTCGCTTCAGGCCGGTGAACTGCACGAGCGCCGCCCGCTGGTCTTCGGATCGGCCGAGGAAGTCGACGAGATCGCCCGCCTGCACGGTTGATCCGACGCACAGGTCCGAGATTGGCCCTTCGCATATGGCGGAGGGCCTCTTATATGAGGCGCAACGCTAGCCTCATATGGTCACGGAGGGTTCAGATGACCTTTTCCCGCACGCTCAAGATCGCCCCGTCGATCCTGTCCGCCGACTTTGCCAACTTCGGTCAGGAGATCGAGGCCGTCGAGGCGCAGGGCGCCGACTGGATCCATGTCGATGTGATGGACGGGCACTTCGTCCCCAACCTCACCTTCGGCCCGCCGCTGGTGAAGGCGATCCGGCCGCACATCAAGACCGTCATGGACGTGCACCTGATGATCGCGCCGGTCGATCCCTATATCGACGCCTTCGTCGATGCAGGTGCCGACGTGATCACCGCCCATGTGGAGGCCGGCCCCCACATCCACCGCACGCTGCAGGCGATCCGGGCCGCGGGCTGCAAGGCCGGTGTCGCGCTGAACCCGGGCACGCCCGCCGAGACGGTGGATTACCTCCTCGACATGGTGGACCTGATCTGCGTGATGACGGTGAACCCCGGCTTCGGCGGGCAGAAGTTCATCGAAAGCCAGGTCGAGAAGGTGCGCCGCCTGCGCGCCATGATCGGTGACCGTCCGATCCATATCGAGATTGACGGCGGCATCACGCCCCAGACCGCCCCGCTGATGCGGGCCGCGGGGGCCGATGTGCTGGTGGCGGGCTCTGCCGTCTTCAAGGGCGGCAGCGTTGCCAACCCTGCGCCCTACGGCGAGAACATCCGCGCGATCCGCACCGCCTGCGATACGCTGGTCTGAGCTTGCGCCGAGAGGATTTGAAAGGCCGCCTTACTGGGCGGCCTTTTGCATGGGCTCGTCACTGACCGGGAAGACCACGCTGACGCGGGTGCCCGTCGGGCCGGTCTCGAGCACCGGGTCACCGCCCAGTTGCTGCGCCGAGGCGCGCAGCACCTTCAGCCCCAGACCGTGGCCATCGTCGGCCCCGTCGGGCATCCCCACCCCATTGTCGGAACAAAGCAGCTGCGCCATGCCGTCACCGAGGGAGCGCAGCTCGAAGCTGACCACGCCGGGGCGGTCGTCCGGGAAGGCGTGCTTGATGGCGTTGGTGCCGAACTCGTTAAGAATTGTCCCGATCGAGGCCGCCTTGCGGGATCCCGCCCATAGCGGATCGCAGCTGGCGCGAATCGTCACCGTCTCGGGGGCGGAGCGGCCCAGCAGGATACAGACATTCTCGGCAAAGCGGGCCACGTCGATGCGCGCGCCGGCCTCCGTGAGGTAGAGCTGTTCGTGCAGCGCCGCCACCGTCTCGATCCGGATGCGGGCTGTATCGAGCGCCTCACGCACGGCCTCTTCGAGGGAATGACGCGACTGCATCCGCATGATCGCCGTCACCGACTGGAGCGAGTTCTTGACCCGGTGATCGACCTCGCGCCGCAGCACGTCCGCCGTGTTGAGCGCCCGCCGCAGGTTGAGCTGCGCCATCACCTGATCGGCCATCACCCGCATGGTGCGCCGTTGCAGATCGGTCAGGACGCGGGGCTGGCGGTCGAGGATGCAGAGCGTGCCAATGGGCAGGCCCTCGTCGCTCTTCAACACGGCGCCCGCGTAGAAGCGCATGGAATCTTCCTTGATACACAGGGGGTTGTCCGCCGTGCGCAGGTCGGACAGCGTATCGTGGATTTCAAGGAAATCACCGTCGAGGATGGCATGGGCGCAGATCGAGCGTTCCATGTCTGTCTCGCTGGCGTTCATGCCGACGCGGGCCTTGAACCACTGGCGGTGCTCTTCCACGAGAGAGATCAGCACGACGGGGCAGTCACAGATCTCGGCCACGAGGGTGACGACCTCGTCGAAGGCGCCTTCGGGCGGCGTGTCGAGGATCCCGTAGGACTGCAACACACGCAGGCGTGCGGCTTGTTGCGGATGCGGTTGCGCTTTCATCCCGGGACTTTCGAGCGGAGAGGGGCCATTGGCCATGGTGGGGAACCGGGGCGCCGGACCGGCGAGCGGCGGGCCAATAAGAGCACTGACAAGAATACAGAGTGTATAGCTATCAGTTAACACCTCCCCTGACCACAGTTGCAAGCGCCGGTGGCTGACCCGGCGCGCAAAAGGGTTAACCGGGGCCCGTCAGCCGGGCCAGCAATTCGGCGGCATTGCGCACCTTGAACTTGCGCAGCAGGCGCGCGCGCACGTCCTCCACCGTGCGGGGTGACAGGCCGAGGTCGCGGGCGATCTGCTTCGATGTGCTGCCCCGGCTGAGGCCCGAGATCACGTCGCGTTCGCGCGGCGTCAGCTCCGGCCCCGGGCGGGCATCGCCAAGGGGCGCATAGGTCATCACGATGCGCGACAGCGGATCGCCGGGGGCCAGTGTCCGGGCGCGGAAACGGCACCAGAAGCGGCTGCCGTCGGTGCGGCGCAGGATCCGCTGATCGGTGTAGGACCCCCCGCCGCGCAGCGCCGCAAGCCCCACGTCGCGCAGCCGGGCGAATTCGGCGTCATCCTCGTAGAGCACCCGGAAGCTGCGCCCCAGAAGCGCCGTCCGGTCCACGCCGATCATCGTGGCGAAGGTCAGGTTGCAGGCCCGGATGATCCGGTGCTGGGCCAGAACGATGCCCACCGGCGCCATGTCGAAGGCGGTCTCGGCGAAATCTTCAGGGGTCATCTGGCCTCTGCTCTGCTTTGCGTGATCTGTACCGTGAAACTACGGTATTGATACCGTAGCTTGCGCTCAGCATCCTGCGCCAGACCGAAAACACCGTCCGAGGGCGGCCGGGCGCAACGAAGCGCCCATGACGAAGCCGGAGGCGGCAGAAGGAGGATGCCGCTTCCCCGGGCAGCAGCGCCGCGCAGGCTCGCGCAGGCGACCGGTGCAGGAGACTGGCGGGAGAGGTTCGGGCGGACGGCCCTTCAGGGGTGCTGGATCTGTGCCGCGAACCGGGGAAAGATGTCGGCATCGACGACAGGATGGAATCTGCGCGGGCGGGAGAAAAGGACCCTCTTCCCCACGCGCGCGGCGACAACGCGTGACGGCCCGTCGACAAGGGTCGCATGGAGATAACTGGGAGTAACCCGATGATGTTCAAACCTTTCCGCACCGGTCTGGTGAGCGCGCTGGCCTTGGCCGGTGCCGTGACCGCGGCGCAGGCCGATGGCAGCCTGACCGTCGCGATGCAGCTGGAACCGCCGCACCTCGACCCGACGAGCGCGGCCGCCGCCGCCATCGACAGCGTGCTCTACTCCAACGTCTACGAGGGGCTGACCCGCTTTGCCTCCGATGGCTCCATCGTGCCGGGCCTCGCGCGGTCGTGGGACATCTCGGAGGACGGGCTGACCTATACCTTCCACCTCGCCGAGGGGGTGACCTTCCATGACGGTTCCGCCTTCGATGCGGAGGACGTGAAGTTCAGCCTCGACCGCGCCCGTGCCGATGACAGCACCAACGCGCAGAAGGGCCTCTTTGCCGCCATCGACACGGTCGAGGTCACCGATCCGCTGACCGTGGTGGTGACGCTCTCCAAGCCGACCGGCAACTTCCTCTTCAACATGGCCTGGGGCGATGCGGTGATCGTGGCGCCGGAAAGCGCCGATACGCTGCAGACCACGCCCAACGGCACCGGCGCCTTCAAGTTCGCGGACTGGGTGCAGGGCGACCGGATCGAACTGGTGAAGAACCCTGAGTATTGGGGCACCCCGGCAGAGCTGGACGAGGCGACCTTCAAGTTCATCTCGGACCCGACCGCCGCCTTTGCCGCCGTCATGGCCGAGGACGTGGATGTCTTCTATTCCTTCCCCGCGCCCGAGAACCTGCCGCAGTTCGACATGGACCCGCGGTTCAAGGTCCTCGCCGGCTCGACCGAGGGCGAGACGATCCTCGCCATGAACAACAAGCTGGCACCGCTGGATGACGTCCGCGTCCGCGAGGCCGTGGCCCATGCCATCAACCGGCAGGAAATCATCGACGGCGCCATGTTCGGCTATGGCACCCCGATCGGCAGCTTCTTCCCGCCGCACAACCCCGATTACGTCGATCTGACCGGCCTCTCCGACTACGATCCCGAGAAGTCCAAGGCGCTGCTGGAAGAGGCAGGCGTCGCCCTGCCGCTCCGTCTCAAGATGACCCTGCCGCCGCCGTCCTATGCCCGGCGCGGGGGCGAGATCATCGCGGCGCAGCTGCGGCAGGTCGGCATCGAGGCCCAGATCGAGAACGTCGAATGGGCGCAGTGGCTGGAAACCACCTTCCGCGGCAAGGACTACGGCCTGACCATCGTCAGCCACGTCGAGCCGATGGACATCGGCAGCCTCGCCAACCCCGAGTATTACACCCAGTACGACAACCCCGACTTCCGGGCCGTGATCGAGGAGCTGTCCGTCACCGCTGATCAGGCTGCGCGGTCCGAGCTTTTCAAGCAGGCGCAGACCACGCTGGCCGAGGATTACGTCGCGGGCTTCCTGTTCCAGATGGCCCTGCTGACCGTCGCCAAGGCCGAGGTCGAGGGGCTCTGGGTAAACATGCCCACCCCGGCGGTGGACCTGACGTCCGTGCATTGGGCCAAGTGATGGCTGCGGCCCCCCGGGGCCACGACACGGCTGCGGGCCATCCGGGCCGCGCCTGACCTCTGACCGATCCGCCGCGCGGGCCCCCTGCCGCGGCGGATCCCCCTGATCCCCGGAGGCGCCCCGCCTCTCAAGTCCCCGCCTCTCAAGAAGACCTGTCCGACCTGAATGTTGCGCTACACCCTCTCCCGCCTCCTCTCGCTGGGCGTCAGCCTCGCGGTGGCCTCGGTGGTGATCTTTCTTGCCATCGAAGTGCTGCCCGGTGATCCGGCGGCCTATATGCTGGGCCTCAACGCCCAGCCCGACACGCTGGCCGCCCTGCGCGACGAGCTGGGCCTGAACGGCACGCTCTGGGAGCGCTATGCCGACTGGGTCGGCGGGATGCTGCGGGGCGATTTCGGCACCTCCTACACCTACCGTTCGTCCGTCTCCGAGATGATCGGAGAGCGGCTCTGGGTCTCGCTGCCGCTGGCGCTCTACGCGCTGACGCTCTCCACGGTGATCGCCTTCCCGGCGGGCATCTGGGCGGCGGCCCGGCGGGGCAAGGCGGCGGATGTGACCGTCATGGGCGTGACCCAGCTGGGCGTGGCGATCCCGAACTTCTGGTTCGCCATGCTGATGGTGCTGGTCTTCGCCATCAACCTGCGCTGGTTCTCCGCCGGGGGCTTCCCGGGCTGGGACAAGGGGGTCTGGCTCTCGCTCAAGGCGCTGACCCTGCCGGCAGTGGCACTGGCGCTGCCGCAGGCCTCGATCCTCGCGCGGGTCATGCGCTCGGCCCTGCTCGACACGCTGAGCGAGGATTTCATCCGCACCGCCCGCGCCAAGGGTCTCACCAAGGGACAGGCCCTGCGCCGCCACGCGCTGCGCAATGCGCTGATCCCCGTGCTGACGATCATCGGGATGCAGTTCTCCTTCCTGATGGCGGGCGGCATCATCATCGAGAACGTCTTCTTCCTGCCCGGCCTCGGGCGGATGATCTTCCAGGCGATCTCGGCCCGGGACCTGATCGTGGTGGAAAGCGTCGTCATGCTGCTGGTCTTCGCCGTCGTCCTCGTGAACTTCATGGTCGAGTTGGCCTATGCCCTCGTCGACCCCCGGCTGAGGGCCCGCGCATGAGCACCGCCGTCACGGAACGCAGCCTCGGCGCGCAGATGCTGCGCAACCGCAACCTGCTGATCGGCGGCGCGCTGACCTTCGTCTTTGCCGCCGCCGCGCTGATCTCCTTCGTCTGGGTGCCCTATGCCGTGGACGGCGTGGACATCGCCAACAAGATCAAGCCGCCCTCGGCCGCGCATCCCTTGGGCACCGATCACTTTGGCCGGGACATCCTGTCGATGATCATGGTCGGCGCGCGCACCTCCATCGCCGTGGCCATCGTTGCGGTGGGGATCGGGATGCTCTTCGGCGTGCCGCTCGGCCTCTGGGCGGCGGCGCGCAAGGGCACCCTGCTGGACGAGGTGATCATGCGCGGCAATGACCTCGTCTTCGCCTTCCCCTCGCTGCTGATCGCGATCATGATTACCGCGATCTTCGGCCCCTCCGCCGTCAATGCGATCATCGCCATCGGGATCTTCAATATCCCCGTTTTCGCCCGCCTGACGCGCTCGGGCGCGCTGGCCCTGTGGCAGCGGGATTTCATCCTTGCGGCGCGGGTCGCGGGCAAGGGATCGGCACGGATCTCGTTCGAGCATATCCTGCCCAACGTGGCGAACCTGCTGATCGTGCAGGGCACGATCCAGTTCTCGCTGGGCATCCTCGCAGAGGCGGGCCTGTCCTACGTGGGTCTTGGGGCACAGCCGCCGATCCCGTCATGGGGCCGGATGCTGGCCGAGAGCCAGACGATGATTTCCTTCGCCCCGCACATGGCGCTCTTCCCGGGTCTCGCGATCCTGCTGACAGTACTGGGCCTGAACCTGATGGGTGACGGTCTGCGCGATATATTCGACCCTAAACTGCGGCGGGGACGCTGATGAGCCTGCTGGAGATCTCCAACCTCGACCTCGACATTCACGGCGCGCCGATCCTGCGCGACGTGTCGCTATCCGTAGCACCCGGCCAGATCGTTGGCGTGATCGGGGAAAGCGGCTCGGGCAAGTCGATGACCGCCTTCACCGTGCTGCAACTGCTGCCCGAAGGGGCGCAGGCGCGCGGACAGGTCACGCTCAACGGCCACGACATGCTGAGCCTGAGCGAGGCACAGCTCTGCCGCCTGCGGGGCAACGAGGTGGGCATGGTGTTCCAGGAGCCGATGACGGCGCTGAACCCCATCCGCACCATCGGCGAGCAGGTCGCCGAGACGATCCTGATCCACGAGCAGGTGTCGAAGTCCGAGGCGATGGCCCGGGCACGCGAGGCCCTGAACCGGGTCGAACTGCCCGCCGACCGCTTCCCGCTCAGCCGCTACCCCTACGAGCTGTCGGGCGGGCAGCGGCAGCGGGTGGTGATCGCCATGGCCATCGCCCTGCGGCCCAAGCTGCTGATCGCGGATGAGCCGACGACGGCGCTGGACGTGACGACGCAGGCGCAGATCCTTGCCCTGCTGACGCGGCTGGTGCGCGAGGATGGCATGGGGATGCTGATGATCACCCATGACCTCGCCGTGATGGCGGACATGGCCGATGATATCGTCATCATGCAAAAGGGCCGCGTGGTGGAAACCGGGCCCGCCGCGACGCTGTTCGAGACGATGCAGCATCCCTATTCCAAGGCGCTGCTGGCCGCCTCGACCCATGCGCCCGACCGCGAGGACGGCACGACGGAGCAGCCTCTGCTGACCGTGCGCAACGTGGTCCGCGCCTATGCGCTGCCGCGCAAGACGCTCTTTGGCGCGCCGGGGCAGGTGCAGGCGGTCAAGGGGGTCTCCTTCGATCTGAAACGGGGCGAGAGCCTGGGCCTCGTGGGCGAGTCCGGCTGCGGGAAATCGACCCTGACACGGGCCATTCTGGGTCTGGAGCAGGTGCAGGGCGGCGAGATCCTGTTCGACGGTCAGCCGGTCTTTACCGGGCATGCCGCCAACCGCGCGGTGCGCCGCCGGATGCAGGTCGTGTTTCAGGACCCCTATGGCAGTTTCAACCCGCGCCACAAGGTTGCGCGCCTCGTGACCGAACCCTTCCACCTGCTCGACGCGCCCCCCACCGGGGCGGCGCGCGATGCGGCGATTGCGGAGGCGCTGACCTCCGTCGGGCTGGCGCCCGAGGATCAGCACAAGTACATCCACGAATTTTCCGGCGGGCAGCGCCAGCGGATCGCCATCGCACGGGCGCTGATCATCAAGCCCGACCTGATCATTCTCGACGAGGCGGTTTCGGCTCTGGATGTGCAGGTGCGGGCGCAGATCCTCGACCTGCTGGCGGACCTCTCCAAGCGGTTCGGCCTGACCTATCTCTTCATCTCCCACGACCTCAGCGTCGTACGGGCCATCACCGACCGGGTGCTGGTCATGAAATCCGGTGAATTCGTCGAACGCGGCCCCACGGCGCAGGTCTTCGACGCCCCGCAACACGCCTATACGAAAGCCTTGATCGCCGCGGCCCCCCGGCTGCCGGAAGAGGCCTGATCACTTCAAGGAAGACCCCATGAAAGAGCTTTGGTTCGACACCGCGAAATGCCTGATCGGTGGTGAGTGGACGGCCCCCGCCGGTGGCGGCACGCTGCCGCTTTACGATCCCTCCACCGGGGCGGAGATCGGCGCGATTGCCCGCGGCACCGCGCAGGACATCGACGCCGCCGTGGCAGCGGCCGAGGCCGCCTATCGCGGGGCATGGGGCCAGACGCCCGCCTTCGAGCGCGGTCGCCTGCTGATGAAGCTGGGCCAGATGGTGCTGGAGAAGGCCGACGTGCTGGCCGCCATCGAGGCCGCGGACGTGGGCAAACCCCTGAAGCAGGCCCGCGCCGATGCGGTTGCGCTGGCGCGCTACCTCGAATTCTACGGTGGGGCGGCGGACAAGCTGCATGGCCAGACGATCCCCTTCCTCGACGGCTACACTGTCTACACCCTGCGCGAACCGCACGGGGTGACCGGGCATATCGTGCCTTGGAACTACCCGATGCAGATCATCGGGCGCTCCATCGGGGCGGCGCTGGCCACCGGCAATGCCTGCGTCCTGAAACCGGCCGAGGATGCCTGCCTGACGGCGCTGGCCTTCGCCGATCTGGCCTTGCAGGCCGGGTTGCCGGCGGGGGCGCTGAACGTGGTGCCGGGACTGGGCGCCGAGGCAGGCGCGGCGCTGACCGGCCATCCGGGCATCCACCACATCTCCTTCACCGGCTCGGTCGGCACCGGCATCGCGGTGCAGAAGGCCGCCGCCGACAATGTCATCCCGGTGACGCTGGAACTGGGCGGCAAGTCCCCGCAGGTGGTCTTTGCCGATGCGGACCTCGACGCGGCGCTGCCCTTCCTCGTGAACGCCGGCATCCAGAACTGCGGGCAGACCTGCTCTGCCTCCTCGCGCATCCTCGTGGAACGGTCGCGCTATGACGAGGTCGTGGCGCGGATGGCCGAACGCTATGACGCGCTGCGCGTGGGCCGGGCGGTGGATGACCTCGACGTGGGGCCGCTGATCTCGGCCCGGCAGAAGGGCATCGTTGCGGGCTTCATGGACCACGGCACGGATCTGGAGGTCGCCGGTCAGGCGACACTGGGCGATCTGCCCGATGGCGGCTACTACGTCGCGCCGACGCTCTTTGCGGGCGCCACCGGGGCGCACAAGCTGGCGCAGGAGGAGATCTTCGGCCCCGTGCAGGTCGTCATCCCCTTCGAGGGCGAGGAGGAGGCCGTGGCGATTGCCAATGGCACCGACTATGGCCTCGTCGCCTCGGTCTGGACGGACAGCGGGGCGCGGCAGATGCGGCTGGCCAAGGCGATCCGCGCGGGGCAGGTTTTCATCAACAACTACGGCGCTGCGGGGGGCGTGGAACTGCCCTTCGGCGGCACCGGCAAATCGGGCCACGGCCGCGAGAAGGGGTTCGAGGCGCTCTATGCCTTCACCACGCTCAAGACCGTTGCGGCCTATCACGGCTGAGGAGGAGTGATCATGAGACTTGAGGGCAAGACGGCCATCGTCACCGGCGCGGGTTCGGGTTTTGGGGCGGGCATCGCCAAGCGGTTCGCCGAGGAGGGCGCCAAGGTGCTGGTCGCCGACCTGAACGGCGATGCGGCCGAGGCCGTGGCCAAGGAGATCGGCGGCATCTACTGCGAGGCGGACGTCTCGGACGCGGAGGCCGTGGCGATCATGGTGGGCATGGCGGAGCGCAACTGCGGCCCGGTCGATATCCTCGTGAACAACGCGGGCACGACTCATCTGCCGAAACCGATGGAAGAGGTGACGGAGCAGGACTTCGACCGCGTGTTCAACGTGAACTGCCGGTCGGTCTACCTGCTGGCCAAGGTGCTGGTGCCCAAGATGAAGGCACGCGGCACGGGGTCGATCGTCAACATCGCCTCGACCGGCGGGGTCAGCCCTCGGCCCAACCTGACGTGGTACAATTCCACCAAGGGCTGGATGAACACCGCGACCCGCGCCATGGCGGTAGAGCTGGCGCCCTTCGGCATCCGGGTGAACGCGGTGAACCCCGTGGCAGGCGAAACGCCCCTGCTGAAGAGCTTCATGGGGCAGGACACGCCGGAAGTGCGGGCCAAGTTCCTCTCGACCATACCGATCGGGCGGTTCTCGACCCCGCAGGACATCGCCAACGCGGCGCTCTACCTTGCCTCGGACGAGGCCTCGATGGTGACGGGCGTCTGCATGGAGGTGGACGGCGGGCGCTGCATCTGACCCCGTTTCAGACGCATACATCCGAGTATCCGATCAACCGCCGGGCGATTGCCCGGCGGTTTCCGTTTCGGGGCGGATGACGTCGGGAAAGATTCTTTCGCAGTCGAAAAATGCCGTGTTGACAGGGCTATCAGCGCCCATCACCATTCAGGGCAGACGGAAGAGCGCCGCGGGAGGGCGGCTGTTTCACGTTCGGGAGGACATCCATGAAGACTACCATAGCGGTCGGCGCCCTGATGGCGCTCGGCCTGGCGACGGCCGGCCATTCCGAGATTACCATCGCGCATATCTACGGCAAGACAGGCCCGCTGGAGGCCTATGCCACGCAGTCCCACAACGGGCTGATGATGGGGCTGGAATATGCCACGGACGGGACGATGGAGATCGACGGCGAAAAGATCGTCGTGATCGAGAAAGACACCCAGATGAAGCCGGAGAACGGCAAGGCCCTGCTGGAAGAGGCCTTCGGCGACGATGACGCCGACATCGCGGTGGGCCCGGTGTCGTCCGGCGTGGCGCTGGCCATGCTGCCGGTGGCCGAGGAATACGAGAAGATCCTCGTGGTGGAGCCTGCGGTGGCGGATTCCATCACTGGCAGCGACTGGAACCGCTACATCTTCCGCACCGGGCGCAACTCCTCGCAGGACGCCGTGGCAAATGCCATCGCACTGGCGGGCGAGGGCGTGAAGATCGCCACGCTGGCGCAGGACTATGCCTTTGGCCGCGACGGGATCTCGGCCTTCAAGGAGGCGCTGGAAGGCACCGGCACCGAGATCGTGCACGAGGAATACGTGCCCACCGACACCACCGATTTCACGGCAGCGGCGGAGCGGATCTTCAACGCGATGAAGGACCTCGACGGGGAGAAGAAGCTCTTCGTGATCTGGGCGGGGGCGAACAACCCGATGTCCAAGGTCAACGCGATGGACCCGTCGCGCTTTGGCATCGAGATCGCGACCGGGGGCAACATCCTCGCCGCGCTTTCGGCCTACAAGGAATTCCCCGGCATGGAGGGGGCGACCTACTACTACTACGACAGCCCCAAGAACCCGGTGAATGACTGGCTGGTGAAGGAACACGAGGCGCGCTTCGGCTCGCCGCCCGACTTCTTCACCGCCGGTGGCATGGCGGCCGGTCTCGCCGTGGTGGAGGCGATCCGCAAGGCGGGCTCGACCGATACCGAAGACCTGATCGCGGCCATGGAAGGCATGGAGTGGGAGACGCCCAAGGGCAAGATGATGTTCCGCCCGGAAGACCACCAGGCGCTGCAGTCCATGTATCACTTCAAGATCAAGGTCGAGGACGGCGTTGACTGGGCCATCCCCGAGCTTGTGCGCGAGTTGACGATCGACGACCTGCCGATCCCCGTTCGCAACTAGTGGTGTAACGAGTGCTGCGGGCGCCGGTGCTGCTTCCGGCGCCCGTTTTCTGTGTTTTCTCCTTGCGGCGGTCCCCTCATGACGCACGAGATCCTCTCGACCCACGACCTGACGGTCCGGTTCGGCGGCCACGTCGCCGTGGACCATGTAACCTGTGCCTTCCGCACCGGCGAGCTGACGGCCATCGTCGGGCCGAACGGGGCGGGCAAGACGACCTATTTCAACCTGATCTCGGGGCAGATCCCGGCCTCCGAGGGGCGGGTGGTTCTGGCCGGGCGGGATGTGACCCGCGCCTCTGTCTCGGCCCGCTGTCACGCAGGGGTCGGGCGGGCGTTCCAGCTGACGAACCTCTTTCCCGATCTCACGGTGCTGGAGAATGTCCGCCTCGTGATCCAGTCGAAGGCGCGGCGCGGCTTCTCGATCCTCTCCACCGCCGCCTCGCAGGTCGCCCTGACCGAGCGGGCCGAGGCGGTGCTGGACCGGGTGCGGCTGACCGCGCAGGCGGGCCAGAAGGTGAGCGCGCTCTCCCACGGCAACCAGCGCAAGCTGGAGGTGGCGTTGCTGATCGCCCTCGATCCGCTGGTCTACATGTTCGATGAGCCCACCGCGGGCATGTCCGTGGACGAGGCCCCCGTGGTGCTGGACTTGATCGCCGAGTTGAAGGCGCAGAAGGACCGGACGATCCTGCTGGTCGAGCACAAGATGGATGTGATCCGCACGCTGGCCGACCGGATCATCGTGCTGCACAACGGGGCACTGGCCGCCGACGGGGCGCCTGCGGAGGTCATGGCTTCGGACGTGGTGCAGGAGGCCTACATGGGCCGCGATCTGGCGGAGCTGACCGCATGAGCGATCCGATTCTACGTCTCGAGGGCGTGCAGACCGATATCGCCCAGTATCACATCCTGCAGGGTGTCGACCTCGACGTGCCGCGCGGCAAGGTGACCATGCTCTTGGGGCGCAACGGCGTGGGCAAGACCACGACGCTGCGCACGATCATGGGCCACTGGCGGGCCAAGGCCGGGCGGATCACCTTTGACGGCGCGGACATCACCGCGCGGCCCACCCCGGCCATCGCGCGATCCGGCATCGGCTTCGTGCCCGAGAACATGGGCATCTTCGGCGACCTGACGGTGGAGGAGAACATGGTGCTCGCCGCTGTTTCGGGCCGGATCGACCCGGCCCGGCGCGACTGGATCTTCGAGGCCTTCCCGCCGCTGCGCACCTTCTGGAAGGGGCCTGCGGGGACACTGTCGGGCGGGCAGAAGCAGATGCTCTCCATCGCGCGGGCGATGATCGAGGAGCGCAAGCTCTACCTGATCGACGAGCCCACCAAGGGGCTGGCCCCGGCGATCGTGACCACCATGGCCCGTGCCCTGCGGGAGCTGAAGGAGGCCGGTGCCTCGATCCTGTTGGTGGAGCAGAACTTTGCCGTGGCCCGCGCGCTGGGCGATCTGGTGGCGGTGATGGACGACGGGCGGGTGATCTGGACCGGCGAAATGGCGGAACTGGCCGGGGATGCCGGGTTGCAGGAACGGCTGATGGGGCTGTCGATGGAGGGCGGACATTGAAGATTTCATGCCTCCGGCGGGGATATTTGGGAACAGTGGATGAGAGGGGCTGCGCGTCGCTGCGCGGCCTTGCCACGGGGGAGGGCGCCGCATGAGCCTTGCACCGGATCACGCGCCGACCATGGCGCGGAAAGGTCTGGCCGAGCGGCTGGCCCCATGGGCGCCGGTGCTGCTGGTGCCGGTGATGGTCCTGCTGGGCTACCTCGCGATCCCGGCGACCTCGTCGTGGTTGACCCTGACGGTGAGCGGGCTGGCGATGGGGATGATGATCTTCATCATGGCCTCGGGGATGACGCTGGTCTTCGGCCTGATGGACGTGATCAACTTCGGCCACGGGGCCTTTGTCTCCATCGGGGCCTTCGTGGGCGTTTCGGTGCTGATCTGGCTGGGCGGCATGGCCGGCGCCCCGTCGCTGGTGCTGAACCTGCTGGCCATGGGGGCGGCGGCCATCGCCGCGATGGTCGTGACCGGCGGTGTCGGCTGGGCCTTCGAGAAGGTCATCGTGAAGCCGGTCTATGGTGCGCATCTCAAGCAGATCCTCGTCACCATGGGCGGGCTGATCGTGATCGAGCAGCTGATCGTCGTGATCTGGGGGCCGGAGGAGATCTTCATCCGCCGCCCCGAGACGCTGCAGGGCGGGCTGACCTTTGCTGGCGCGGCCATCGAGAAATACCGCCTGCTGGCCGTGGGCGTGGGGCTGGTGCTGTTCCTCGCCATGCGCTTCGTACTGCGCCGGACCAAGATCGGGCTGATCGTGCGCGCGGGCGTCGAGAACGGCGAGATGGTCGAGGCGCTGGGTTACCGGCTGCGGCTGGTCTTCGTGGGCGTCTTCATCGCGGGCTCGGCTCTGGCCGGTCTGGGTGGCGTCATGTGGGGCATGTACCAGGAGCTGATCACCGCCCACATGGGGCAGGAGGTGATGATCCTGATCTTCATCGTAGTGATCATCGGCGGGCTCGGCTCGGTCGAGGGGTGCTTTATCGGGGCGCTGCTGGTCGGGCTCTTGCAGAACTACATCGCGTTTCTCGAGCCCAAGGTGGCGCTGATCTCCAACATCGGGCTGATGGTGGCGATCCTCATGTGGCGCCCGATGGGCATGATCCCGGTGGTGAAGGCAAAATGATCGCGACGCTTCTTTCGGGCGATGCGCCCCGGTCCCGCGTGCTCTCGGTGCTGCTGCTGGTGGTGCTGGTCTGCCTTGCGCTGGCGCCCTTCCTCTTCCCCGGTACGCGGTCGCTGGATACGGCGGCGCGGATCTGTGTCTTCATCCTGCTGGTGGCCTCCTATGACCTGCTGCTGGGCTACGGCGGGATCGTCAGCTTTGCACATACGATGTTCTTCGGCATGGGGGCCTATGGCGTGGCGCTGTCCTGCGAATTCCTCGGACGCAGCTGGGGGGCGCTGGCCTTCGGCATCGGCGCAGGAATCGTGGCGGCCATCGCCACGGCCTTCCTGATCGGGCTTTTCTCGCTGCGCGTGAGGGCGATCTTCTTTGCCATGATCACGCTGGCCGTCGCCTCTGCCGTGGCGGTGCTGGTGAGCCAGCTGTCGCAGATCACCGGCGGCGAGGACGGGCTGAACTACCAGATCCCGCGCGCTCTGACGCCTGCGTTCAAGTTCATGGAGGAGCCGGTCTTCGGCGTGCGGATGAACGGCAAGCTGCTGAACTACTACGTGGTTTTCGTAGGGGCGCTGGTGGGCGTGCTCTTCCTGCTGCGCGTCGTGAATTCGCCCTTCGGCCGGGTGTTGCAGGCGATCCGCGAGAATGACTTCCGCGCCGAGGCGATCGGCTATCGCGTGGTGCAGTACCGCGTCGCCGCCACCTGCCTGAGCGCCGCCATCGCGGCCTTTGCCGGGGCGCTCTACGCGATCTGGCTGCGCTATGTCGGGCCCTCCACCGTGCTCTCGATGGAGATCATGCTGGATATCCTGCTGATGGTCGTCATCGGGGGCATGGGCACGATCTATGGCGCCGTGCTGGGGGCCACGCTTTTCGTCGTGGCGCAGAACTACCTGCAGGAGCTGATGGGGCTGGCTGAAGGCGCCTTCGAGGGGCTGCCGCTCTTGCCCGCGCTCCTCTCGCCCGACCGCTGGCTGCTCTGGCTCGGGCTGCTCTTCATCCTCTCGGTCTATTTCTTTCCGACCGGAATCGTGGGAAGGCTGCGCGACGGGAGATAGAGGAGGAACGCGCGCACCGGCCAGCCGGGGCGTCGCGGGAGGAAGATCATGCGTATCGGATTGGCCCTGCTGTGCTTCGCCTATGTGCTGAGCCAGTTCTACCGCACGTTCCTTGCGGTGCTGACAGGCCCGCTGGCCGAGGACATCGGCGCGGGGCCCGAGGATCTGGCCCTGGCCTCAGGGCTCTGGTTCCTCGTCTTCGCGGCGATGCAGGTGCCTGTGGGCTCCGCGCTGGACCGGGTCGGGCCGCGGCGCACGGCCGCGGTCCTGCTGCTGGTGGGCGGCGCGGGCGGGGCGCTGGTCTTTGCCGTGGCGCAGGCGCCCTGGCATGTCTCGCTTGCCATGGCGCTGCTGGGGGTTGGCTGCGCGCCGGTGCTGATGGCGGCCTATTACATCTTCGCCCGGGTCTATCCGCCCGCGCTCTTCGCCTCGCTGGCGGCGGCGGTGCTGGGGATCGGGACGCTGGGCAACCTCTTTGCCGCCATGCCGGTGACCGCTGCTGCCGAGACGATCGGCTGGCGCGCGACCATGTGGGTGCTGGCCGGCATCAGCGCGCTTACGGCGCTCGGCATCGGGGTGCTGGTGACGGATCCGCCGCCCGCGGAGCAGGGCGCCGGGGGCTCCTTCCTCGATCTCTTCCGGATCCCCGCGCTTTGGCTGGTGTTTCCCATCGCCATTGCGAATTACGCGCCCGCCGCCGGGGTCCGGGGCCTCTGGATCGGGCCCTACCTGCGCGAGGTCTATGGCGCCGCACCTGCCACCGTGGGCTGGGCCGCCACGGCCATGGGGCTGGCGATGATCGCGGGCAGCTTCGCCTACGGGCCGGCGGACCGCTGGTTCGGCACCCGGAAGTGGGTGATCTTCACCGGCAATGCGGGCGCGCTGCTGGCGCTCGTGGCGCTGATCCTGCTGCCGCCCATGGGCACATGGAGCACCACGGCGCTCTTTGCCTTGCTGGGCTTCTGCGCCGCCTCCTACCCGCTGGTCATGGCCCATGGCCGCGCCTTCGTACCCGATCACCTGGCCGGGCGCGGCGTGGCGCTGCTGAACCTCCTGGCCATCGGCACCGTGGGGCTCACGCAGGTCGCCAGCGGGCGGCTCTACAGCCCCGGGATGACCCCGCCCGAGGCGGCCTTCCAGCCGGTGTTGCTGCTCTACGCGGGGCTGCTGGCCCTGGCGCTGGCGATCTATCTGCTGGCGCGCGACCGGACCGACTGAGCGGCGGAGCAGGGCCCCCGATTTGACTTCCCGCCCCTCCGGCCCATTTTCTTGCCTCAAATATCCCGGGGGGTGCGGGGGGCTGGCCCCCCGCGCTCTCCTCAACATGCGTGGGTCCTGCGATGCGCCCTTCCTTCACTGGCGCCTTCGCGGTATAGACCCGCGTCCCAATGCGAAAGGAGTCTATCCAGATGGGCTACAAAGTCGTCGTCGCAGGTGCCACGGGTAACGTGGGCCGCGAAATGCTGAACATCCTCGCCGAGCGGGAATTCCCCGTCGACGAAATCGCAGCACTTGCCTCGCGCAGGTCGCTTGGCACCGAAGTCAGCTTTGGCGAGAAGACACTGAAGACCCAGGATCTGGATACCTTCGACTTCACCGGCTGGGACATCGCGCTCTTCGCCGTGGGCTCGGGCCCGACCAAGGAATACGCGCCGAAGGCCGCCGCCGCGGGCTGCGTGGTGATCGACAACTCGTCGCTCTACCGCTACGACCCCGATGTGCCGCTGGTGGTTCCGGAAGTGAACCCCGAGGCCGTGGACGGCTACGCGAAGAAGAACATCATCGCGAACCCGAACTGCTCGACCGCGCAGATGGTCGTGGCGCTGAAGCCGCTGCATGACCGCGCGAAGATCAAGCGCGTCGTGGTCTCGACCTACCAGTCGGTGTCCGGCTCGGGCAAGGAAGGCATCGACGAACTCTGGGATCAGACCAAGTCGATCTACAACCCGACCCAGGACTACGAGCCCAAGAAGTTCACCAAGCAGATCGCCTTCAACGTGATTCCGCACATCGACGTCTTCATGGAAGACGGCTCGACCAAGGAAGAATGGAAGATGGTCGCCGAGACCAAGAAGATCGTGGACCCGTCCATCAAGGTCACCGCGACCTGCGTGCGCGTGCCGGTCTTCGTCGGTCACTCGGAATCGATCAACATCGAGACCGAGGAGTTCCTCGACGAGGACGAGGCTCGCGACATCCTGCGCGAGGCCCCCGGCATCATGGTGATCGACAAGCGCGAAGACGGTGGCTACGTCACCCCGATCGAATGCGTGGGCGATTACGCGACCTTCATCAGCCGCATCCGTCAGGACAGCACCATCGACAATGGTCTGAACTTCTGGTGCGTCTCGGACAACCTGCGCAAGGGCGCGGCGCTGAACGCGGTTCAGATCGCCGAGACGCTGGGCAAGCGGGTGCTGAAGAAGGGCTGATCCGCGGGATCGGTTCTCTGAAAGGTTTCAGGAAAGGGCGGCGCCTTGCGCCGCCCTTTTCGCGTGCCGCGGCGGGCAGGGGGGCTGTCTGCCCCCCGTCGCGTGCCGCGACTCCCCCCGAGGATATTTGGGAACAGTGGATGGGGTGGGTGGTTTCCTGCCGGATGACGCCGGGGCTGCGGTACCGCTGTTGACCGGGGCGCGGGGGGCTCCCACAAAAAGGTCATTTGATTGTGATGCGGTGGCGGCGGAAGGCTGGCCGTTACCCTGATGGAGAGGTCTTCATGCGTTCTTTTCTGATTTTGCCCCTGATTTTACCCCTGCCCCTGCTGTTTCCCCTCGCCGCGCTGGCAGAGGATTTTTCCGTCTCCGGCACCATCGACGGTGTGACGGTCTATCCGGACGGGGCCAGTATCACCCGCGCCATTCCCTATTCCGTGCCCGCCGGCAGCCATCGCCTGATCGTGGCCGAGATCCCCGAGATCGCCGCGGGCCTGCAGGCGCGGCTGACCGGCGCGGGGGCGGCGACCCTCGGTGCGCTCAGCTATCGCAGTGACCTTGTGCCGCCGCGGACCGCGGAGGACAGCGCGGCGCTGGCCGCCGCCAAGGCCGAGGTGGAGCGGCTGGAGGACGTGGTCCGGGGCCGTGAGGACGCAGTGGAGACGATCCGGCTGGAGGTGCGCGCGGCGCAGGCGCGGATCGCCTTCCTGAGCGGCCTGGGGCAGGCCGATGGTGTCGGCGCCTCGGGAATCGAGGCGCTGCGGGCGCTGTCGCAGATGGTCGGCGAAGAGGTTCTCAGCGCCGCGCAGACGGCGCTGGCGGCCGAGCAGCGCGCAGCGGCGGCCGAGCGGGACATGAAGGACGATCGCGAGGCGCTGGAGGATGCCCGGCAGGCACTGGCCGCGCTGGAGACGGAGCGCGAGGACCGGGTCTATCTGACCGTGGCGCTGGAGGCGGAGGCGCCGTCCGAGGGCGTGCTGGAGCTGACCTACACAACACCGCAGGCGGGTTGGCAGCCGGCCTATGGCTTCCACCTGACCACCGGGGACACCCCCGCGCTGGAGGTGGAACGGGCGGCCTACGTGCGGCAGGACACGGGCGAGAACTGGGAGGGGGTGGCGCTGGTCCTCTCGACCAGCCGGCCCTCCGGCCAGTCGGCACCGGGCTACCTGACGCCGGAACGTCTCTGGGCGCAGGACCCGGATCAGCTGGCGCGGGCTGCCTCGGCGGGCAGCATGAAGATGCTGGACGTCGCACCTGCCCCGGTGATCGCCGAGATGACGGCCGCGGGCAGCTATGACGGGCTGACGATGCAATACAGCTATCCCCAGCCGGTGGATATCGCCAGCGGGGCCGACAACCTGCGGCTGGCGCTGGACCGGCTCTCCATGACGCCGGAGGTCTATGCCGGGGCCGTGCCGCGGCTGGATGAGACGGCCTACCTGATGGCGCGGATCACCAATACATCGGGCGAGATCCTGGCGCCCACGGATCTTGCGGATTTCTACGTCGACGGGGCCTTCGTCGGGCAGAACTGGCTCGATCTCGTGGCCGCCGGGGACGAAGTCGAGCTGGGCTTCGGTCCGATCGACGGGTTGCGGCTGGAGCGTGTCATCGACGGGCGCAGCGAGGGCGGGCGCGGCTTCGTCTCGCGGGCGAACGGCCGGGACGAGCGCGTGACGATCACGCTGCGCAACCTCACCCCGCGCGACTGGACCATCGAGCTGACCGACCGGGTGCCCTATTCCGAGCAGGACGACGTCAAGGTGACATGGGAGGCGGCGCCTGCCCCCGCGCGGCAGGACATGGACGGGCGGCGCGGCCTGCTGGGCTGGGACATCGACCTGCCCGCAGGCGAGAGTGCCGAGGTCACGCTGGACAGCAACGTGAGCTGGCCCAAGGAGAAGGTCCTGCGCTGAGGCAGAGAAGGGGCGCCGCGTAAGACGTGGCGCCGGCCATCTGGATGGCAGGGAAGTGACGAGGAACCCGGGCAGGCCCGCGCAGGCACGGGCGGGCGATCAGGTCTCGCGATCGGGCGCAGGCGCGCCCGACCGCAACGCGCGGGTCCGGGTCCGGGTCTGTCAGGTCAGACGGTCTTGAACGACTTGTCCGCGGGCACGTATTGCTCCACCCCGCCTTCGCCGATGTCGTTCCACAGGCCGTGGAGCGTCAGGTCGCCGGAGTTCACCGCCGCCTCGACGAAGGGGAAGGTCATCAGGTTCTCGAGGCTGACGAGCACCGCTTCCTTCTCCAGCGCGCGGCGCTGCTGGTCGTAGTCGGGCAGGTCCTTGACCCGCTCGTAGCCGGGGCGCAGCAGGTCCATCCAGCGACCGACGAAACTGGATTTCTCTTCCAGTTCCGGCGCGTGGCCCGAGCACATGTCGAGGCAGCCCTGAACGCCGCCACAGTTCGAATGGCCCATGATGACGATATGCGCCACCTTCAGCGCGGTCACCGCGTATTCCACCGCGGCCGAGGTGCCGTGCTGGTTGCCATCGGGCTCATAGGGCGGCACGAGGTTGGCGATGTTGCGGTGGATGAAGAACTCACCCTGATCGGCGCCGAAGATCGAAGTCACGTGGACCCGGCTGTCGCAACAGGAGATGACCATCGCGCGGGGGCGCTGACCCTCGTCCGCCAGTCGCTTGTACCAGGACTTGTTCTCGGAGAATGTCGTGGCTTTCCAGCCGTGGATCCGCTGGACGAGATAGGACGGCAGGGGCTTGGCGTGTTGCATGGGATATCCTTCTACGGGGGCCTTGGCGAGGCTCTGGCGCAGAGCTTATAGGATGCCGCGCGGCGGAGTGAAAATAATTTGCCGCGAAATAAAGAGAAAGCCCGGCTTTGCTGCAATGTTTTGGGAAGACCTGACCCGCATTCTGCGCCTGCCGTGGGGGCGATCAGGTGGAAGGCTGCGATGGTGGGAAAGGTTCTGAGTCTGTCACAGAGGGAGCAGATCGGTGTCGATCCGCTGCGGCTGGACCAGCTCTATGGGCAACTTGGGGAAACCGGCGCGGAAGAGGTGATCTGCCGCGCCATGGAGGAACTGGCCCTGCGGCTGACGCGGGCGGAACGGATGTACCGGCAGGGCCATCTGACCGAACTGCGCAAGGGCGCGCGGGCGCTTGCCGCCATCGCGGACCAGATCGGCATGACGGGCCTCTCCCTCGTGGCGGATGACGTGAAGACCTGCGTCGATACCGGGGATACGGTCGCCCTGGCCGCGGTCATCGCGCGGCTGATGCGCGTGGGCGAGGGCTCGCTGACCGAGGTCTGGGATATGCAGGACCTGTCACTCTAAAGCGGGTCCGCCAGCACCGCCCGAAGGGGCCGGTTGCCGGGGCACCGACCGGGGGGCCTGCGACAACGTGACTGGGCCTGTGACGGTGACGGGACAGGAGCCTGCGGGCTTACACACCCCGGATCAGGTCATCCTCGTCCTCGGACGCGTCGAGCCCAAGCTCGGCCAAGCCGTTTTCCAGATGATCGGAGAGGTGCGGCGTGCCCAGCAGGTAATCCACCGTGGGGGTCGTGGCCTCGTTCTTCGCGGTCTCGATGGCTTCCTCCAGATCGTCGGAGGTGAAGCTGTCGCGGCCGATCCACATGACCGCCACAAGGCTGGCGGCCTCGTCCTCGTTCAGGTCCTCGAGGAAGCCGCGCAACTCGCTCTCGGCCCGGTCCAGTTCGCGGGCCATGAGGATCACCTGGGCAATCTTTCTGACGGAAATCTCTAGCATGATACCCTCCTACACCGGGTTCCTCCGGGCGACGCGGCACCGGACGTGGGTATCATGATAGCAGATTGCGGCGCAGACTTTGATATTTCGCAAATCCCAATGCGATATGCAGCTTTCCCGCGCCGCATCTGCCCGCGCGGGGCCTGCCCGGTCACGGGTTGCGGGCGAAGACCGGGAAGTAGAGCCAGCTTGGCAGGAAACGCCCGAAGCGGAACAGCAGCGAGAAGCCGAAGGGGAAGGACCGCGAGAAGGTGTCACCGCACATATGCTCGAACACCTCGTGGGCGGCCTTCTCCGGCTCCATGATGGCGGGCATGTCGAAATCGTTCTTGGCGGTCAGCCGGGTCTTGATGAAGCCCGGGTTCACCAGCTGCACCTTCACGCCGGAATTGCGCAGATCCGCATGCAGGCTCTCTGCCAGCCCCATGAGACCGGCCTTGGTGGCCACGTAGGGCGCGGCACCGGGCAGGCCGCCAAAGGCGGTCAGCGAACTGGTGATCACGATATGCCCCCGGTCGCGGGCCACGAAGGTCGGCAGCACGGCCCCCACGGCGCGCATGGCGCCGGTGAAGTTCACGTCGGCCATCGCCTCGGCCTGTTCGGGATTCCAGTCCTTCGCGCCGAAGGGCCAGTAGACCCCGGCAAGGTAGACCATGCCGTCGATCTCGCCGATGTGGTGCGCGGCGGCTTCCAGCGCGGCGCGGTCGGTCACGTCGACGGGGAAGATCGAGGCGCGCCCGGGCAGGCTGTCGGCCACGGCCTGCAGCGCGGTCTCGTCCCGGGCCGAGAGGATCACTTCCGCCCCCACGTTGCTCAACTGCCGCGCAAGCGCCGCGCCAAGGCCGTCGCTGGCTCCGATGAGCCAGTAGCGTTTGCCGGTCCAGTTCTCGAACATCGGGTGTCTCCTCAGCTGCTGTATCCCCCCTGAAACGCCGGGGGGCGGGGCCCGGTTCCCTAGCGGGAGACCTCCGCGGCGGGCGGTTCGGGGCGCCGGCGGTAAATCGCCCCCTTCAGTTTCAGCTTCAGCGCCTGCCAGAAGATCAGCGCCAGTACACGGCGCGAGCCGACGGGGCGGCGCAGGCAGGCGGCGAGGATCCCGCGGCTGGTGAGCGGCTTGCGCGGCCCGGTCAGCGTGGCAATCAGCCCGCCGTTGCCGGCGGTGAAGTCGATGCGGATGCCGATCCGGTCGGGGCGAATGTCGAAGCGGAAGTCATAGCCGCCCTCGATCGGCTGGAACGGCGAGACGTGGAAGATCTTGCGCGCCTTCAGGCTGTCGGCGGCGGTGATCGGGCCCAGATCGTCACGGTGCACGAGGTAGGAATGCCGGTCGCCGAAGGTGTTGGAGACCTCGGCCACCACCACCCGCAGCCGGTCCTGCGCGTCATGGCAGAGCCAGAAGGACACCGGGTTGAAAACATGGCCCAGCAGGCGCGGCTGCGCCAGCAGCAACACCTTGTCGCCCCCCGGCAGCCCGTGCGCGCTCAGCACCTCGCGCAGCCATGCCACGCCACGCCCCTGTTTCGGCGCGCCGCCATGGTCGCTGTCCCGCAGCCCGGCCAGATTGGCGCGGTTGCGCGAGAAGAGGCGCGGGCGGTCATAGTCGGCTTCTGGGTCCACCAGGACATAGTCGATGGAATAGCGGAAGGCATTCTCCACCGCGCCCTTGCGGCCGTGCCATGTATGGCCGGGGATATGTTCGGGCCGGGTCATCGTGGCGCTCACTCTGCGGCGACCGCGCTCTGGGCCGCCCGCGCGGCGATCCCATCCGCCACCGCATGGGCAGAGGCAAGGCCGTCCTCGTGGAAGCCGTTGCGCAGCCAAGCACCGCAGAACCACGTCCGGTTCGCCCCGTTCAGCTGGCGCAGCGCCTCCTGCGCCTGCAGCGCTTCGAGGTCATAGACCGGGTGGCGCAGGATGGTCTCGTCATAGATCAACTCCTCCCGGATCGGGCGGGTGGAGTTGAGCGTGACGAAATGCGGATCGTCCATCGGGATCGGCTGGAGCGAGTTCATCCAGTAGGTCAGGTCGATCTCGTCGCCGGGCTTGCCCGCGACCTCGGTGTAGTTCCACGACGACCACGCCCCACGCCGTTTCGGCATGATCGAGGCATCGGCATGCAGGACGACGCGGTTGGGCTGGTAGCGGATCGCCCCCAGCAGGCGGCGTTCCTCGGGCCCGGCGTCGGCCAGCAGGCGCAGCGTGTCGTCGGAATGGGTCGCCATGACCACCTCGTCGAAGACCTCCCAGGCGCCGTTTTCCTGCCGGATCTCGACGCCCAGAACCGTGCGGCTGACGGCGCGGACGGGGGCGCCCGTGCGGATCTCCACGCCGCGATGGCGCATCGCCTCTTCCAGCCGTTGGACGTATTCGACCGAGCCACCCTTCACCGTGTACCACTGGTGCTGGCCGGTGTGATGCAACAGGGCGTGGTTCTCGAAGAACTGGATCATGGCGCGGGCCGGGAAGTCGAGGATCTTCTCCTTGGGCGTGGACCAGATCGCGCCGGAGAGCGGCAGCAGGTAATAGTCCCGGAACCACGTGCCCATGCGCATCTTGCGCAGGAAGTCGCGGATCGAGAGGTGATCCTCCTGCGCCATCTCCAGCGCGGTGGCGTTGAACCGCATCACGTCGCGCAGCATGGTCAGGAAGCGCGGATCGAACATGTTCTTCTTCTGGGTGAAAACGGCGGCGAGGTCCTTCAGCCCGTACTCCAGCCGCCCGCCCTTCAGAGAGGCACCGAAGCTCATGGAGCTTTCGCAGATCGGCACGTCGAGGTCCTCGAAGAGATCGACGAGGTGCGGGTAGTTCGCCTTGTTGAAGACGATGAAGCCGGTGTCCACCGGCTGATCGCCGCGCTTGCCCGCCATCAGCGTGCGGGCGTGCCCGCCGAGGCGCGGCGCGGCCTCGATCAGCGTGACATGGTGGTGGCGCGACAGCAGGTAGGCCGCCCCCATTCCGGAGATGCCGGCGCCGATGACGGCAATGCGGCGCGCGGGGCCGGTCGGGGTCTGGGTGTCCATGTCATCCTCACTCAGGTCTTTGATCCTGTTACGATGACAGGGGAAAGATGGATCGAAAGTTTCTCTGTCCCGCCCGGCCTTTCTGCGCGGGGGCGTATGGCGCGGCACCCGCGGCACGCGGGCAAGAATTTTAAGCAAAATTCTTGCGAAAATTCTTACTCAAGAATTTTCGGCGCCCGTAGCAGGCCGTGGCGCAGGGCCCGCCGCGGTGCGGGGCGCGCGGGGGGGCATTCCGCGCGGTCTCGGGCAAAACCCGCGTGGCAGAATCGAAATCCCCATGCTAGATTTGGGGTCATGTTGCGACCTGATCCCAAGATAAGCGAAAATCGCCCCGTCATCCGCCAGCTGGATGAGGCGGCGATCAACCGGATTGCCGCCGGTGAGGTCGTGGAACGGCCTGCCTCCGCCGTGAAGGAACTGGTGGAAAACGCGCTCGACGCGGGCGCGCGGCGGATCCATGTCACCATCGCGGACGGCGGCAAGACCCTGATCCGGGTCGAGGATGACGGCAGCGGCATTGCCCCCGCCGATCTGCCGCTGGCTCTGGCCCGCCACGCCACCTCGAAGATCGACGGCTCCGACCTGCTGGCGATCCATTCCTTCGGCTTCCGGGGCGAGGCACTGCCCTCGCTCGGGGCGGTCGGGCGGCTGCGCATCACCTCCCGCGCCAAGGGCGAGGAGGCGGCAGAGATCACTGTCACCGGCGGTCGCATGGGTGAGGTCCGTCCTGCCGCGCTGAACGGCGGCACCGTGGTCGAATTGCGCGATCTCTTCTTTGCCACGCCCGCCCGGCTGAAGTTCCTGCGCACCGACCGGGCGGAATCCCAGGCCGTGACCGATGTGGTCAAGCGCCTCGCCATGGCCGAGCCCTTCGTGGGCTTCACCCTGACCGACACCTCGAACGACGCCAGCCGCACCGTCTTTCGCGCGGATGCCGAAAACGGCGATCTCTTCGACGCTTTGCACCAGCGGCTGGCGAATATCCTCGGCCGCGAGTTCGCCGAGAATGCGCTGAAGATCGACGCCACCCGCGAGGGGCTGCACATGACCGGCTACGCCGCCCTGCCGACCTATTCGCGCGGCGCGGCGGTGGCGCAGTATCTCTTCGTCAACGGCCGCCCGGTGCGGGACAAGCTGCTGACCGGCGCCCTGCGCGCCGCCTATTTCGACGTGCTGTCCCGCGACCGTCACCCGGCGGCGGCGCTCTTCCTCGACTGCGATCCGCAGCTGGTGGACGTGAACGTGCACCCGGCGAAATCCGAGGTGCGGTTCCGCGATCCGGGGCTGGCGCGCGGCCTCGTCGTCTCGGGCCTGCGCCATGCTCTGGCCGAGGCCGGGCACCGCGCCTCCTCCACCGTGGGCGGGGCGACGCTGGGCGCCTTCAGGCCCGAGCCTGCGGCCGACCACACGGGCAGCGCGCGGATCTACCAGATGGATCGCCCCTCGCTCGGCGCCCGCGGGGCGAGCTACTCCGGTCAGGCCCCTGCCGACTGGACGCCCGCGCCCGCCTATCCCGGCCGCGCCCCGGTGGAGATGACGCAGGCCTTCGCCGAGCCCGCCGCGCTTTTCGACGCGGGCACCTCGGCCCGGGTGGAGCCCGTCATCGAGGATGTCCCGCAGGCGGATCACCGCCCGCTCACCGCCTATCCCCTTGGCGCGGCGCGGGCGCAGGTGCACGAGAACTACATCATCGCCCAGACCGAGACCGGCATGGTCATCGTCGACCAGCACGCCGCGCACGAGCGCCTCGTTTACGAGAAGCTGAAGGCCCAGATGGCCGAGAACGGCGTCGCCGCGCAGGCCCTGCTGATCCCCGAGATCATCGAGCTCTCCTCCGGCGACTGTGCCCGGCTGATGGAAGTGGCCGAGGACCTCGCCCGCTTCGGCCTGACGGTGGAGCCCTTCGGCGGCGATGCCATCGCCGTGCGCGAAACGCCCGCGATCCTCGGACGGGTCGACTGCAAGGCGATGATCCTCGACATCCTCGACGAACTGGAGGATCAGGGCGACAGCCAGACCCTTCAGGCGCGTATCGAGGCGATCCTCTCGCGGGTGGCCTGCCATGGCTCGATCCGCTCGGGCCGCCGGATGCAGGCCGAGGAAATGAACGCCCTGCTGCGCGAGATGGAGGCCACGCCCCTCTCGGGACAGTGCAACCACGGGCGCCCCACCTACGTGGAGCTGAAGCTCTCCGACATCGAACGGCTATTCGGACGGACATGATCGACATCGCAGGCCACACCTATTCCCTCGGCGATCCGCTGGTGATCGCCGCCCTTGCCGGTGGCGCGCTGCTGCTGCTCATCGTGATCCTGCTGATCGCGGCGCTGAAGGCCGCCGGCCGCTCTGCGCAGGCGGCCGAGCCGCTGATCTGGCAGATGGACCAGCTGGGCCGCGCCGTCGAAGGGCTGGGCCGCGGACAGGAGCAGCTGGCGGGCACCGTCTCGGCGGTGTCCAACGCGCAGGCTCACGGGCAGGCACAGACCCTGCAGGCGATGGAGCATCGGCTCTCGGCGGTGACGCAGGCGATGAACGACCGGCTGCACCAGAACGCGATGCACAACGCCCGCGCCCTCGCCGAGATGCAGGAGAAGATGAACGCCCAGCTTCAGGGCGGCTCCGAGAAGACGACGAAGTCGCTGGCCGAGTTGCAGATGCGGCTTCAGGCCATCGACCGCGCGCAGGAGAACATCACCAAGCTGTCGGGTGACGTGCTCTCGCTGCAGGACATCCTGTCGAACAAGCAGACCCGCGGGGCCTTCGGGGAAATCCAGCTGAACGACATCGTCTCCAAGGCGCTGCCCTCGGACAGCTATTCCTTCCAGACGACGCTGTCGAACGGTAAGCGGGCGGACTGCATGATCCACCTGCCCAACCCGCCGGGCCCGATCGTCATCGACAGCAAGTTCCCGCTGGAGGCCTACGAGGCCCTGCGCCGTGCCGAGACGCCGGAACAGGCCCGTGCCGCGCAGCAGCAGCTGCGCACCGCCGTGCGCACCCACATCAAGGCGATTTCTGAACGCTACATCCTCGAAGGCGAGACGGCGGATGGCGCGCTGATGTTCCTGCCCTCGGAGGCGGTCTATGCCGAGCTGCACGCGAACTTCCCCGAGGTGGTGCGCGAGGGCTTCAACGCCCGGGTCTGGATCGTGTCCCCGACCACCTGCATGGCGACGCTGAACACCATGCGGGCGATCCTCAAGGACGCGCGGATGCGCGAACAGGCGGGTGCGATCCGCAGCACGCTGAAGCTGCTGCACCGGGACGTGGAGCTGGTGGTGGAGCGGGTCGGCAAGCTGCACACCCACTTCGGTCAGGCCCGCGCCGACCTCGAGGGGATCGGCACCGCGGCGGAACGCGCCGGCAAGCGCGCCGCCAAGCTCGACAACTTCGATTTCGAGGAACTGGCCCCCGAAGACAGTCAGGTCGTGCCGCTGAAGCGACCGGAGTGACGGTGGCGCGGTCGCGGCCGCAATGAGTTGGAAACGCAAACGCCCGCATCCTCCGATGCGGGCGTTTTCCTGTCCGGCGGTCCGATCCGGTTAGATCTTGAAGAACGGCTGCGCCAGTCGCGGCAGCCATGCGTTGAACCTCAGGGGCGCATCGGTGGCGGCGAGGCAGATGCAATCCTCGCCGATATCCGCGACCGGCGTGTGGTTCAGCTCCTCGTCGGCGACTTCCACGTCGCCGGGGCCAAAGCGGTCATCCTCGTCGGTGAAGGCGCCCTGCAGCACCAGCGTCAGCTCCATCCCACGGTGGCCGTGATCGGGCATGGCCGCGCCGGCAGGGATATAGAGCAGCCGGGCCGAAGCGCTCTTGGAGGTGGGCAGGATCGCCTGTTTCACCCCCATGCCCACGGGGCGCCAGCGGACGGCTTCCACGTCGCCGCCGACATAGTCGCGTAGCGGGCCGGGCAGCGTCCCCGATGCGGCGCGCGCCAAGCGCGGCTCCGGTGTTGCATCCAGACGGGCCAGAACCGCATCCAGCGCGCCAGCCTCCATGGCCGAGATGCCCGCGGCCTCCATACCCTGTGCTTCCAGCACGGCCCCGCCGAGCGATTCCAGCGCCTCCAGCCGGGCGCGGCAGTCGTCGCACATCGACACATGCGTCGCGACGACAAGAGAAAACGCCTCGGGCAGGGTGCCCGCGGCATAGCCCATCAGCAGGCTTTCGGTCAGGTGATGCTTGATCCCCATCTGGCTACCTCATGACCCCATGGCGTGGCGCAAGCGGTCCAGCGCCAGCCGGATACGCGACTTTATCGTGCCAAGCGGCAGCCCCGTTGCATCCGCGATCTCGCGGTGGGACAGGTCGCCGAAATAGGCCTGTTCGATCAGTCGCCTCTGTTTCTCGGGCAGCGCCGCCATGGCCCGGCCCAGCTTCTCACTCTCCTGTTGCAACTCCAGCACGTCATCGGCCTCCGGCTCTGCCTCCGGACCCCATCCGAGGTCCTCCGGCTCCGGCCGCCGCTCCTTGCGGGCGATGTCGATGCGGCGATTGCGGGCGATCGTGAAGATCCAGGTGGCGACGGAGGCCCGCGAGGGATCATACATCGCCGCCTTCCGCCAGACCGTGACAAGCACATCCTGCGCGCAATCCTCGGCCACCGCAGGTTCGGCGCCCCCCTTGATCAGGAAGGCCTTCACCCTCGGGGCGAAATGGGCAAAGAGCGCGGCAAAGGCTGCCCGGTCCCCATCATCGCGGATTGCCCGCATTTCAGCGACCCAGTCACGCTGGGATCGCGTCGCGCCTGTCTGTGCACCGGTCGTCATGCGCCCATGAAGACCCGCCCGCAGGGCAGGTTGCAAGGGCTCATTCTCTGATCGCGCATCGAGCAACATATCCGGTGTACGGGACCGCGCGCAGAGTGGATCACTCCCGCTTTCATCTTTCCGGAAATACTCACCTGCGCCCCCTCAAAGCCCGCGATCCCGCCCGAGACGGGGTGCCCGCGGCGGGTATCAGTCGTTCGCAGCCTTGTACCATGCCATGATCAACTGCCGTTCTTCCGGCTCGATGAAGGAGAGGTTGGCGGGCGGCATCGCATGGCCGAGCCCGGCCTGAAGATAGATCGCATGGGCATTGCGCGCGATCTGGTTCGGGGTCTCCAGCCGCACGCCCTTGGGCGGCCAGAGCAGCCCGTCCCACGCGGGCTCCGCGGCATGGCACATGGAGCAGCGGCCCATGACGATGTCGGTGACCTCGTCGAAATGATCGGCCTGCGCATAGCGCAGCGCGGCGCCGCTGGCCTCTTCCGGCTCCTCCGCGCGGAACATCGGCGCGGTGGAGAGCCACATGATGATCACGAAGAGCACCGCCGTCGCCAGCCAGGTCCAGCGCGGATTGCCTTTGCGGGCGTGGATCGTGTTGAAATAATGCCGGATCGTCACGCCCATGAGGAAGACGAGGCTGGCGATGATCCAGTTGTACTCGCTCGCAAAGGCCAGCGGGTAGTGGTTCGACAGCATCATGAAGAGCACGGGCAGCGTCAGGTAGTTGTTGTGGGTCGAGCGCTGCTTGGCGATCTTGCCGTACTTCGGATCGGGCTTGCGGCCCGCCTTCAGGTCCTCGACCACGATCTTCTGGTTCGGAATGATGATGAAGAAGACGTTGGCCGACATGATCGTCGCGGTGAAGGCGCCCAGGTGGATCAGGGCCGCCCGGCCCGAGAAGACCGAGGTGTAGAAGTAGCTGAGCGCAACGAGGATCACGTAGAGGAAGATCATCAGCCGGGTGTTGTCGTCGCCGAACTTCGATTTGCAGATCGCGTCATAGGCCAGCCAGCCCCCGGCCAGCGAGATGAGCGAGATCAGGATCGCCTGCCACGGGGCCAGGTCCGCGACACCCGGGTCGATGAGGTAGAACTCCGCGCCCAGGTAGTAGACCAGGAACAGCATGGCAAAGCCCGAGAGCCACGTGGCATAGCTTTCCCATTTGAACCAGATCAGGTCGCCGGGCATCTGCGCCGGGGCCACGAGGTATTTCTGGATATGGTAGAAGCCGCCGCCGTGGACCTGCCATTCCTCCCCATCCGCGCCGGAGGCGAGGTTGCGGTCCCGGTGCAGCCCGAGGTCGAGCGCGATGAAGTAGAAGGACGACCCGATCCAGGCGATCGCCGTGATCACATGGACCCAGCGTACCGCGAATTCCAACCAGGCCCCGATGGCCGCCAAATCGTACATGCAACTGTCCCCGCTTGCGGTCTTTTCCTCAGGCTAACCACGGGCGGCGGGTTCCGGCAATCCGCCTGTTATGCGGCTCACGCTGCGGCAGCGTTTCGTTTCGTGCCCGGACGCGGATTCGGGGCGGATTTGAGCAACCGGGCCTTGGAATGCCGTCACATAGGTCTATCTGAATGTGAGCTTCGAAAGGAGGATACGGATGTTCACGAAGGAAAGCCCTTCCCGCGGGCCGGGATCGCCCCGGGTCGTCGGGTTCTACGACAAGCCGAGCGGTTCGGCCCAGTACGTCGCCATCGACGACGCCACGAAGACCTGCGTGCTGATCGACGTGGTGCAGGACTTCGACACGCGGTCTGTCGGCACCGGCTTCACCGCGGCGCAGGAGATCCTCGATTTCGTCCGCGCAGAGGGGCTGGAGGTCGCCTATGTGATGGACACCCATCCCCATGCCGATCACCTCATGGCCTCGGCCTGGCTGAAAGAGCAGACCGGCGCGCCCAATGTCATCGGTGCCAAGGCGGCCGAGATCGCAGACCTCTGGCGCGGCATCTACAACCTGCCCGAGGCTTTCGACGTGACGCGCGACTTCGATCACCTGCTGGAGGACGGCGCGACGCTGACCTTCGGCGGGCTGGAGATCCGGGTGATGCTGTCGCCGGGGCATACGCTGGGCTCGGTCACCTATGTGATCGGGGACGCGGCCTTCGTGCATGACACGCTGATGCAGGCCGACGTGGGCTCGTCCCGCGCGGATTTCCCCGGTGGGTCTGCCGCGATGCTCTGGGACTCGATCCAGGCGATCCTCTCCCTGCCGGAGGACACGCGGCTGTTCATTGGCCACGACTATCCCCCCGTGGGCGACCGCAAGGACCCGGCGTGGGAGGCGACGGTGGCCGCGCACAAGGCCGGCAATCCGCATATCGCCGGCAAGAGCCGTGAGGCGTTCATCGCCCTGCGTGAAGAGCGCGACGCGACGCTGCCGCTGCCCGACCGGATGCTTTACGCGCTGCAGGTGAACCTGCGCGCCGGGCGCCTGCCGCCGCCGGAAGCAGACGGCCGCAGCTACTTCAAGATACCCGCCAACCGGTTCTGAGACCGACATTCGAGGACGAAGACGACATGAAGACGGAAGAGATCAACGGCGCGACGATCGAGACCTGGGATGTGGCCGAGGTGGCCGCAGCCCTGAAGGCCAACGAGATCGTGCTGATCGACGTGCGCACGCCGCAGGAATACATGTTTGAACATATCGAGGGGGCGCTGCTGATGCCGATGGCCTTCTTCGACGCGTCGAAGCTGCCCGGGCAAAGCGAGAAGCGCATCGTCCTGCACTGCGGCTCGGGCGTGCGCTCGGGCAAGATGGCGCAGGCGGCGCTTGCGGCGGGCTTCGACCGGATCGCGCATATGGGCGGCGGTTTCGGCGCCTGGAAAGAGGCCGGACAGCCCTACATGGGCACCGATATGGCGACAGGGGCGCCGAAACGCGTCCCGGCAAGCTGAGGGTCTGACGAACCGGGCAGGGGCGCGGCCGTCGTGCCCTTGCCACCGGCACGACCTCGAGGGCGCGCACCCAAGAATTTTCGAAAATTCTTGGTAAAATTCTTCGAAGAATCTTACCCGCCTTCTGGCGGTCGTTCCGCGGGATATCCCGGAAAATTCGAATTTTCCGGACCGGAATTTTTGAAAATTCCGAGGAGTGCCTGACTGTTTGCGCGTGTGCGCGAGGGCGGTGAGCCAGAGGTGGGCAGCGGAAACGAAAAGCCCGGGCGCGAACGCCCGGGCAGGTCTTGCTCTAGACTGTAGCGGAAGGAGGTGCTCAGCCTTTCGAGAACTCGGGGTAGGCTTCCATGCCCAGTTCCGCCATGTCGAGGCCGGTGATCTCGTCTTCTTCCGAGACGCGCAGGCCCATGATCATGTTCAGGATGAACCAGACCACTGCCGAGGCGACGACGGTGAAGATGCCGACCACGACGATCGAGTACAGCTGGGTGCCGAGCGACGCGTCACCGTTGGTGATGACGACGGCGATGGTGCCCCAGATGCCGCAGACGAGGTGAACCGGGATCGCGCCGACGACGTCGTCGATCTTCAGCTTGTCGAGCAGCGGAACCGTCAGGACGACGAGGATGCCGCCGATGGCGCCGATGATCGTTGCCGCGCCCAGACCGGGGGTCAGGGGCTCTGCGGTGATCGAGACGAGGCCAGCCAGAGCGCCGTTCAGCACCATGGTCAGGTCGACCTTCTTGTACATCAGCTGGGTCAGGATCAGCGCCGCGATGGCACCACCGGCTGCTGCCGTGTTGGTGTTGGCGAAGATGCGCGAGATGTCAGCCACGTTGCCGGCGGTGTCCATGTAGAGCTGCGAGCCGCCGTTGAAGCCGAACCAGCCGAGCCACAGGATGAACGTACCCAGCGTGGCGAGGGTCAGGTTCGAGCCGGGCATCGGAACGGTGCGGCCGTCTTTGAACTTGCCGATACGCGGGCCGAGGATCAGGGCACCGGTGAGGGCGCACCAGCCGCCGACCGAGTGCACGACGGTCGAGCCTGCGAAGTCGAGGAAGCCTGCTTCGTTCAGGAAGCCGCCGCCCCATTTCCAGGACGCCTGGATCGGGTAGATCAGGGCGGTCAGGATGACGCAGAAGATCAGGAAGGGCCACAGCTTGATGCGCTCGGCCAGGGTGCCGGAAACGATCGAGCAGGTGGTGGCGCAGAACATCAGCTGGAAGAAGAAGTCCGAGCCGACCGAGGCATAGGTGAGGTCGGTTTCGGTGTCTGCCAGGCCGACGGGCTCAAGCGAGGTGGCCGAGAAGGCACCCAGAACCATGTCGATGGACCAGCCGTCGCCCGGGTACATCAGGTTGTAACCGATGAGGTAGTACATGATGGCGGCGATGGCGAAGAGCGCGATGTTCTTCGTCAGCTGCATGGCGACGTTCTTCTGACGCACGAGGCCGGCCTCGAGCATCGCGAAGCCACAGCCCATGAACATCACCAGGAACCCCGCGACGAGGAACATGAAGGTGGTGAAGATATAGCCGATTTCTTCCATCGGCGGCGTGGTGTCCGCCTCTTGTGCAAGGCCGAGGCTCGGCGCTGCGATCAGCGCGGCCGCCAGGCCAAGTTTGGTCCACGATTTCATTTGCATTTCCTTATTCCCCTGTCCCGCGGTTCAGAGCGCGTCTGCGTTGGTTTCGCCGGTCCGGACGCGGACCGCCTGTTGGATATCCAGCACGAAGATCTTGCCGTCGCCGATTTTCCCGGTCTTGGCCGTGTTGGTGATGGTCTCGACGACCTGATCCGCCATTGCCGCGCTGACCGCGATCTCGAGCTTGATCTTGGGAACGAAGTTCACCGCGTATTCCGCACCACGGTAGATTTCCGTGTGGCCGGACTGCGAGCCGAACCCCTTGATTTCCGTAACCATCATGCCGCGGACGCCGATCTCGGTCAGCGCCTCGCGGACCTCCTCGAGCTTGAACGGCTTGATTGTCGCAATGATCAGTTTCACTGTGATCCCCTTCCTTGTCGCGGGCGCTCCCCGCGCCTGTTAGCAGGGTCACTAAGCCGGTACGGGGCAGATTCAGGAAGTTTGAGTTGGGTGTTTGGCAGGCATTTTCGCTGCCCGTTGCACGAATACTGTGCAGACTCCGAAATGTGACCAAAAAGTGAGCAGATCAAAAACACTTCATTTTCTGCGGTGCGGCTCTACATTTCCACGTCGGGCCTGTAGTGTATGGCGCAAACCCCAAAAGAGGTCGGGCAGTCAGGCATGAGTGAATCAGGAAAACGCAAGCCACTTGTGGCGGATCGGCGCTATGGCGCTTCCGGCGCAGGGCGTGGATCGAAGCCGCCCAAGGGGCCCGCGCCCCGCAAGGGCGGAGGCGGTTCCGGCGGCAATTCCGGCGGCTCGGGTGGGGGCAAGAAGCCTGCACCGCGCAAGCCCGCGCCCAAGGGCAAGGCCCCGGCCCGCAAGCGAAATCCCATCGTGGCGGCGGTGACCGGCCTGGTCGGCTGGGTGCTGCGCATCATCTGGGCGCTGACCTGGCGGCTGACCGCCGTGGTGGTCCTGATCATCGGTGGTTCCGCACTCTATATCTGCCTGACGCTCCCGCCTGCGGACGAGATGCTGGACGGGCGGGCGCGCGGTTCCGTCACCATGCTGGACGACGAGGGACAGGTCTTTGCCTGGCGCGGCGACCAGTTCGGCGGGGTCGTGACGGCGGAAGAAGTTTCGCCGCACCTGCGAAATGCCATCGTCGCGACCGAGGACAAGCGGTTCTACAAGCACTGGGGTGTCTCGCCGCGCGGCATCGCCAGCGCGATCAAGATCAACCTCAGCGAAGGTCGCGGCCCTCTGCAGGGGCACGGCGGGTCGACGATCACCCAGCAGACGGCCAAGCTGCTCTGCCTCGGTCAGCCCTACGATCCGGAGATCTGGGCGAACGAGACGGCCTACGAGGCCGATTGCCGGGAAACCACCCTGTGGCGCAAGGCCAAGGAGGCGGTCTATGCCCTCGGCATGGAGATGCGCTACTCCAAGGAAGAGATCCTCACGATCTACATGAACCGGGTCTACCTCGGCGAAGGCGCGCAGGGCTTCGAAGCCGCGAGCCAGCGGTACTTCGGCAAATCCGCCGCCAACGTGACCCCGGCAGAGGCGGCGATGCTGGCCGGCCTGCTGGTGGCGCCGACGCGCTATGCGCCGACCAACAACCTCGAACGCTCGCGCAACCGGGCCGCGGTGATCGTGCGCCTGATGGAAGATCAGGGCTATCTCTCGGCCTCTGCCGCGGACAACGCCGTGGCCCATCCAGCCGAGCTGAGCCAGGCGGCCGAACGTCAGGCGGGGGGCTACTTCGCCGACTGGGTGATGTCGTCGGGGCCGGAGTTCCTGACCCGCAAGACCACCGAGGACGTGGTGATCCGCACCACGCTCGACCAGCGGATCCAGAAGGCCGCCGAAGACGCGATGAAGTACATCTTCGAGGAGAAGGTGAAGGAAGGCTCCAAGGCGCAGGCCGCCATCGTGGTGATGAGCGCCGACGGCGCCGTGCGGGCCATGGTCGGCGGGCGCGATACCAAGGTGAAGGGCGTCTTCAACCGGGCCACGCAGGCGCTGCGGCAGACCGGCTCGTCGTTCAAGCCCTTCGTCTACGGCACCGCGCTGGAGATGGGCTTCAACTACAACGACACGGTTCAGGACGATCCGCTGACGATCAACATCCCCGGCTCCGGCCCGTGGAGCCCGGAAAACTACGACCACAAGTACCGGGGCACCGTGACGCTGGAAGAGGCGCTCAAGAAGTCGCTGAACATCCCGGCAGTGCGGGTGGCGGAGGCCGTGGGCCTCGACAACGTGCGCCGTGTGGCCGCCGATTTCGGGATCCAGAGCGATCTGGCCGCCGGTCCGGCCCTGGCCCTCGGCGCATCGGAATCGACCCTGATCGAGATGACCGGCGCCTATGCGGGGATCCTGAACGGCGGCTCGGCCGTGACGCCCTATGGCCTCGTGGAGCTGCGACGCCAGTCCGACGACACGCCCCTGATGGTGACCGAAGGCGGCATCGGCGAGCGGGTGATCCGCGAATCCGCCGCGCGCGAGCTGATCTACATGATGAACCAGGTGGTGAAGAGCGGCACCGGCGGTCGCGCCGCGCTCGACGACCGCGAAGTGGCGGGCAAGACCGGGACGACCAGTTCGACCCGCGATGCATGGTTCATCGGCTTCTCGGCTGATTACGTGGCCGGGGTCTGGATGGGCTATGACGACAACACGCCGCTTACGGGCGTGACGGGCTCGGGCCTGCCCGCGGAAATCTGGCATGAAACCATGGTGCGCGTGCACGAGGGCCTGCCGGTGCACGAACTGCCTATGCTGCGCCCCGAGCCGACCCAGGCCCGCGATGTCGAGGGCCGTCCGAGCGCCTCGACCGGCGGCGGCAGCTCTGGCGGTGGTGGCGGCGGTGGCAATCCGCTGGGCCAGGTCGAGAACGCGATCGAGCGGGTGCTCAAGGGGATCCTCGGCCTGCGCTGAGGCACCGGTAGAGATCATCGGACAGGGGCGCCACTGGCGCCCCTTCGTCTTTCAGGGCAGGCCATTCGGTGCGCCCTAAACGCACGTGCCGGGGATCGGGTCAAAGCGTGGCAGGCGGCCCCAAGAGGGACGGGCCAAAGAAAAAGGGCCCGCCCCGATGGGCAGGCCCTCTTCCGATCTCTGTGGGGCGGTGCCTCAGCCCGCGCGCTTGAGCTGCGCAGTCAGCTTGGCGATGTCGCCGCCGTTGGCGTCCAGCATCGCGCCGATCTCGGTACGCTCCGTCAGGCGCATCGAGACGCCCTCGATCACCATGTCGAAGAACCGGTTGCTGCCGGAACGGTCGGAGACGAAGAACTTCACCTCGAAAGGGGCCTCGCCGCGCAGGTAGGCGGTGGCGCTGACCTCGGTCCAGGTCTTGACCTGCTTGGCCTCGTTCACCTCGATCCGGCCACCGATGAACTCGCGGAAGCGCTTGCCGTACTTGCGCGAGATATAGCCGCTGAAGGCATCGGTGAAGGACGCCAGCTGCGCGTTCGAGAAGCTGCGCGCATCGGCCCCGAGCGTGGAGCGGGCGATGACGTTCACGTCGGCATAGCGTGCGAAGATACGCTCGAACTGGGCGATCATCTGGGCTTCGGACGCGCCGGAGCCGATGACCTTGTTGATCTCACCGACGAGGCCGTCGACGAGGGATTTCGCCTGTGCGTCGGTCAGCGCGAAGGCCGGAGCGGCGATGGCGGCAAAGGCCGAGGCCGCGATGCCGGCCAAAACGGTCCGGCGCGAGGGGCGGGAATTAAAGCGATGGAGCGTCATAGGGGTCCTCGTAGTAAGGGTCCGCTGTGGCCGCCGGGGCGGGAGCAGCCCCCGCAGCCGTTTCGGTGTAGGGATCGCCATAGGGGTCATCATAGGGATCCGCTCCGCCTCCTGCGCCGCCGTCGACGGAATATCCGAGTTCGTAGCGGCGGTTCTGGAGGTAGAGAATGCGCGCCTGCGCGTAGCTGTCGGCGCTGTCATAGAGGAGATCGTCATAGGACGACGCATAGCGCCCGCGGTTGCTGAGCTGGGTCAGACCCCAGCCAACGGTCGAGACGTAGGACTCGGGCGGGCTGAGCGCGAAGCCGAGCGGATCGGTGAAGAAGTCCACCGCGCGCCCCCAGGCGTCCCGCGTCGTGGAGGGGCCGAGAAGCGGCAGTTCCACGTAGGCGCCTTCACCGAAGCCCCAGACATGAAGCGTCTCGCCGAAATCGGTCTCCTTCGGGTCGACCCCGAAGAGATCCTGCGCGGCATCGCCCACGCCGCCCACGCCGAGGGTGCTGTTCACCACGAAGCGGAAGGTGTTCCGCGCCGCATCCGCGATATGGAACTGCAGCAGGCTGTTCACCACGTAGCCCGGCAGCCGGAGGTTCTCGGCGGCGTTGTTGACAGCCAGTTCCAGCCCGTCCGGCATGACCTTGGAATAGGTCGTGCCGACCGGCCGCAGGAAGATGCGGTCAACGGATTTGTTGAACTCGTGGGTCTGGCGGTTGCCGCTCTCGTAGGGGTCATAGACCCCGCCGCGCGTCACCTCGTCTTGAGGGGCGGCACAGGCGGTGAGCAACAGAAGGGCGGGTATGGCAAGAATACGATGCAAGGCGGACTCTGATCTCGACGCGGACGTCTGTATCTAAATGGACGCGGAACAGTTATCACAGGGGTACAGCGAAAACCGGCGGGCGTCTCGGGCTTATGCGCGAAATACGGCGATTCCCCGCTTACTCGGTGAGGGTTTGAGGGCGCCCTGTGACATAGTTGCGACGCGGCTTGAATTGAAGCCCGTTTTCTGGAGATATGTCAGTCACAGTGCTGGTAAAGCGTTTTTTATGCATTTGCTGAAAGATCATTTTTTATGACCAAGCCACTTCTCTCCACCGCCCCGGGTCGCGCAGAACTCCGCAAGGCGCGCAGCAGGAGCAGAGGCCTGTTGTGGAGCGTTGCGCTGTTCTCGACTTTCGTGAACCTCCTGATGCTCACCGGGCCTCTCTACATGCTGCAGGTTTACGACCGGGTTCTGGGGTCGCGATCCGTCGAGACCCTTGTCGCGCTGACGATCCTCGTCGCCTTTCTTTTCCTGCTCATGGGCTTTCTGGACGCGCTGCGCGGCCAGCTCCTCGCCCGGATTGGCGCAAGGACCCACCGGGCCCTCGACGAGCGGGTTTTCAAGGCCGTTCTGAAGCGCGGTTCGAGCGACCGCAATGACCCGTCGGCCACTGGCCTGCGGGACCTCGATTCCGTTCAGGGCCTGATGGGCTCGCCGGTTGTCGGCGCCATGTTCGACCTGCCCTGGACCCCGCTTTTCCTGTTCGGGATTTCCCTCTTCCACCCCTGGCTCGGCATCCTCGCCCTGGCGGGCGGTGCTCTCCTCATTGTGATCGCGGGCATCAACCAGGTGGTGACATCTGCATCGCAGCAGCGCGTCATGGCCACCCAGAGCAGCGCGACGATCCTTGCAGAGCGTCTGCGCACCGATGCGGAAAGCGTTCAGGCCATGGGGCTGGGCGACAACGCCTATCACCGCTGGCACAAGATTCGCGGCGAGGCGCTCGAGGCCGAGGTGACCAACGCGGATCTCGGCTCCGGCTTCACCGCGTCGAGCCGGTCTCTGCGCCTCTTCCTGCAATCGGCGATGCTGGCGCTCGGGGCCTACCTCGTGCTGCAACAGCAGGTCACCCCCGGTGCGATGATCGCAAGCTCCGTCCTGATGGGGCGTGCCCTGGCGCCGGTCGAGCTGCTGCTCGGCCAGTGGCGTCTCGTGCAGCGCGGGCGGCGTGGCTGGCAGAACCTTGCCGTGCTGCTGACCGTCGTCCCGCCGGAGCGGCCCCGCACCGAACTGCCGGTGCCGAAGGCCCATCTCGAAGGGATCCAGGCCACCGTCGCCGCCCCCGGGGAGAAGACGCCCAACCTGCGCCTTGTCTCCTTCGAGGTGCTGCCGGGCGAGGCCCTTGGCGTCATCGGCCCGTCCGGGGCCGGCAAGTCGACGCTGGCGCGCGCGATCACCGGCACCTGGCCCACCGTAGGCGGCAAGATCCGCCTCGATGGGGCCGCGCTCGATCAGTACACGCCCGAGGACCTTGGCCGCTACATCGGCTACCTGCCCCAGAAGGTGCAGCTGTTCGACGGCACGATTGCCGAGAATATCGCCCGTCTGTCGCCCACCCCGGATGCCGAGAAGGTCGTCGCGGCGGCGCGGCTTGCCGGGGCGCATGAGATGATCCTGCAATTCCCCGATGGCTATGACACGCCGGTCGCGATGTCCGGCGGACGGCTGTCCGGCGGTCAGATCCAGCGGATCGGGCTGGCGCGGGCGCTCTATGACAGCCCCGTCGTCCTCGTGCTGGATGAGCCGAACTCCAACCTCGACAACGAGGGGTCGGAGGCGCTGAACGAGGCCATCCGCGCCACCAAGGAAGCCGGCGGCGCGGTGCTGATCATGGCGCACCGCCCGGCCGCCATCAAGGAATGCGACAAGCTCCTGATGCTGGTGAACGGGACGCGCGCTGCCTTCGGGCCCAAGGACGAGGTCCTGCGCCAGATGGTGCAGAACCACGAAGAGATTAGCCGAAACGTCGGCGGGGGAGGCCTGCGATGAGCAAGGGCAGCAAGACATTCAGTGGCCGGACCCAGATCGCGCTCGGCGTGATCGCGCTTCTGGTGCTGGTCGGCGGGTTCGGCACCTGGTCGGTCAAGACCCACATCAACGGCGCGATCATTGCCTCCGGCCAGATCGAGGTGGAACGCAACCGGCAGGCCATCCAGCACCCGGACGGCGGCGTGGTCGAAAGCCTGCTGGTCTACGAGGGGGACGCGGTCGAGGAGGGGCAGGTGCTCCTGCGCTTCGATGCAAGCGAACTGCGCTCGCAGCTCGCCGTGACGGAGGCCCGGCTGTATGAATACCTCGCCCGTCTGGGGCGCAGCACGGCAGAACGCGACGGCGCCGACACGATCGACTTCGCGCCCCTGCTGCTGGAAGCCGCGGCGCGGGATCCGGAAGTGGCCGAGGTGGTCGATGGTCAGCGGCGCCTGCTGGAGGCGCGCAACGACACGGTGGTCAGCCAGGTCGAACAACTGGAGAAACGCAGCGCGCAGATCTCCAACCAGATCGACGGCGTTCTGGCGCAGCGTACCGCGCTGAGCCGCCAGCTCGACCTGATCGAGCAGGAACTGGGCAACCAGCGCTCGCTGCTGGATCGGGGCCTCGCAGAGGCGAGCCGGGTGCTCTCGCTCGAACGGGAGCAGGCGCGTCTTGAGGGCGAGGTTGGATCGCTGACCGCGCAGAAGGCCCAGTCCGAAGGCCGCATCACCGAGATCGACCTTCAGATCATCTCGCTCCAGACCGAGCGGCGCGAACAGGCGATCAGCGACATCCGCGACCTCCAGTACAACGTCCTCGAACTGGCGGAGAACCGGCGCAACCTCGTGACGAAGCTGTCGCGGCTGGAGATCACGGCCCCCGTGGCCGGGGTGATCTATGGCCTTGGCGTGCATGGCGAACGCGCGGTGGTGCGGGCCGCGGACCCGGTGATGTACATCGTGCCGCAGGATCGGCCCCTCGTCATTGCCGCCCGGGTGGAGCCCCGCGACATCGACGCGGTGCACCCCGCGCAGGATGTCTACCTGCGGTTCTCGGCCTTCGATCAGCGCCGCACGCCGCAGCTCGTCGGGCATGTGACGCAAATCTCGGCAGATGCCTTCACCGACGAAGCCTCGCGGACCAGTTTCTACCGCGCGGAAATCGTGCTGAGCGAAGGGGAGCAGGATCGCCTGCCCGAGGGCACCGTGCTGATCCCCGGGATGCCGGTCGAGGCCTATATCCGCACGGATGAACGCACGCCGCTGGCCTATCTGATCAAGCCCTTCTCGGATTACTTCGTGCGGGCCTTCCGCGAAAGCTGATCCCCGCGGGGCCTTGCGGGGCCCCGCCTTTGCGGTTGCATTCCCCGTCTCCGGGAGTAGCGTCACGGCAAATTCCCCAGGAGACCCTCATGACCGATATCGAATCCAAACTCGCCGCCATGGGCGAAAGCCTGCCCGACGCCCCCGCACCGGCGGCGAACTACGTGCCCTTCGTGATCTCGGGCAACATGCTCTTCGTTTCGGGCCAGATCTCGGCCGATGCCGAGGGTCCGATCAAGGGCAAGCTGGGCGCGGACATGGACGTGGACGGCGGTGCCAAGGCGGCGCGGCGCTGCGGCCTGTCGCTGCTGGCACAGGTCAAGGCGGCCTGCGGCGGCGACCTTTCCAAGCTGAAGCGCGTGGTCAAGCTGACCGGCTTCGTGAACTCCACCGCCGATTTCACCGACCAGCCCAAGGTCATCAACGGCTGCTCCGACATGATGGTCGAACTGCTGGGCGACGCCGGCCGGCACTCGCGCTCGGCCGTTTCGGCTGCCGCGCTGCCGCTGGGTGTCGCCGTCGAGATCGAAGGCATCTTCGAGCTCGCCTGACCCATGCCAGCCACCCGCACGGCCCTGCCGGAGGCGTTCCTGACGACGCCGATCGCGCATCGGGCCTATCACGACCGGGCGCAGGGCCGCCCCGAGAACAGCCGCGCGGCCATCCACGCGGCCATCGCCGCGGGTTACGGGATCGAGATCGACCTCCAGCCCTCTGCCGATGGCAAAGCGATGGTGTTCCACGACTATGACCTCGCCCGTCTTACCGGGGCCGAGGGCATGATCCGGATGCGCAAGGCCGCCGATCTGGCAGAGCTGCCGCTGATCGGCGGAGACGAAGGCATCCCGAGCTTTGCCGAGGTGCTCGAGATCGTCGCGGGGCAGGTCCCGCTGCTGGTCGAGATCAAGGATCAGGACGGGCTGCTGGGCCCGGGTGTCGGCGCGCTGGAGGCCGCCGCGGTGGACGACCTCAAGGGCTACAAGGGCCCGGTCGCGCTGATGTCCTTCAATCCCAACTCGGTGCGGACCTGCGCCGGGCTGGCGCCGGAGATCCCGCGCGGGCTGACCACCTGTTCCTTCCGCCCCGCCGACTGGCGCGGTGTGCCGAAACAGCGGCTCGACCGGCTGGCGGGCATCCCGGACGCGGACCCTGTGGGCGCGAGCTTCATCAGCCACGAGCACACGGACCTCGACCGGCCCCGCGTGCAGGAGCTGAAGGACCGCGGCCTCGCGATCCTGTGCTGGACGATCCGCTCGGCCGAGGCCGAGGCGCAGGCGCGGCGGATTGCCCAGAACGTGACCTTCGAAGGCTACGCCGCCTGACAGATCGCCGGTGCCCGCCCCCGTGGACTTGATCCGGGGGGCGGGCACCACAGATAGATCGGGGATGCAGCAGGACATGACACAGGCCGAGGTCGAGATTCAGGCGCATGCCTCGCTGGCGCAGATCGCGCCCGAGGCGTGGGATGCCTGCGCCTGCCCTGAGGTCGCCGATGGCGGGCGGCCCCATGATCCCTTTACCACCTACCGGTTCCTGAAGGCGCTGGAAGACAGCCGCTCCGTCGGACCCGGCACCGGGTGGGAGCCGCTCTACCTCACCGCCCATATCGGCGCGGAGATGATCGCGGCGGCCCCGCTGTATGCCAAGAGCCACAGCCAGGGCGAATATGTCTTCGATCACAGCTGGGCCCATGCCTTCGAGAATGCGGGCGGGCGCTACTACCCCAAGCTTCAGATGGCCGTGCCCTTCACCCCGGCGACGGGCCGCCGCCTGCTGGTGCGGCCGGGCTTCGAGGCAACGGGGCAGGCCGCGCTGATCCAGGGCGCGGTGCAGCTGGCTGCGAACAACAACCTCTCGTCGCTCCATGTCACCTTCTGCACCGAAACAGAGGCGGAGGCAGGCCGCGAGATGGGGCTGATGACGCGCATCGGCCAGCAGTTCCACTGGATCAACGAGGGCTACGGCAGCTTCGACGATTTCCTGGCCTCCCTGTCCTCGCGCAAGCGCAAGACCCTGCGCAAGGAACGCCAGCGGGCCAATGCCTTTGGCGGCGAGATCCGGATGCTGACCGGGGATCAGATCGAACCGCACCATTGGGATGCCTTCTGGGCCTTCTATCAGGACACCGGCAGCCGGAAGTGGGGCAGCCCCTACCTGACCCGCGCCTTCTTCGACTGCGCCCACGAGAGCCTGCGCGACGACATGCTGCTGGTGCTGGCCGAGCGTGACGGCCGCCCGATCGCGGGCGCGCTGAACCTGATCGGCCGCGAGGTGCTCTATGGCCGCTACTGGGGCGCGCTGGAACACCATGAGTTCCTGCACTTCGAAGCGTGCTATTATCGCGCCATCGACTACGCCATCGAGGAGGGACTCGCGCGGGTCGAGGCCGGGGCGCAGGGCGAACACAAGCTGGCGCGCGGCTACCTGCCCGCGCCGACCCATTCCCTGCACTGGGTGGCGGATCAGGGCTTTGCCCGCGCCGTGCAGCAGTTCCTGACCGAGGAACGCCGCGCGGTGGAGGAGGACATCGAGATCCTGACCGCCTATGGCCCCTTCCGCAGGGAGCAACAGGAGGAACAGGACTGATGACCGAACACCTGAGCGAAACTGCCCGCAAGAGCCTGATCGACCCGCTGCTGGAAAACGGCTGGACGCTGGAAGAGGGCGCGGAGGTGCTGACCAAGACCTTCACCTTCGAGGATTTCACCGAGGCCTTTGCCTGGATGACGCGCGCCGCGCTCTGGGCCGAGAAATGGGGCCACCATCCGGACTGGTCGAACAGCTACAAGACCGTCATTGTACGTCTGACGACACATGACGTCGGCGGGCTCAGCGCGCTCGACGCGAAACTGGCCCGCAAGATGGATCAACTGACCGCATGAACCTTGACCAACTGCTGACGACACCGATCTGGGGCGACCGTTCCCTTGGCGATCTTCTGACCCTCGACACCATGGCCTCCCTCGTGGGGTCGCTGGTATCGGCGCTGGTGATCCTCTTCCTGGGGATGCTGCTGGCAGGCTGGGCGAACCGGCGCATCACCAACCTTGCGCGGCGCTACCAGCGGCTCGATGACACGCTCTTCAACTTCCTCGGCTCGATCACGCGCTACGCGATCCTCGCCTTCGCGGTGATCTTCATCCTCAACACCTTCGGCATCCGCACCACCTCGCTGGTCGCGGTCGTCGGTGCTGCCGGCCTCGCGGTCGGCCTGGCATTGCAGGGGACGCTGTCGAACGTCGCGGCGGGGGTGATGATCATCCTCTTCCGGCCGATCAAGAACGGTGACTTCGTCGAGGTCGGCGGAGAGAGCGGCACGGTCAAGGACATCTCGCTGAACTTCACCGAACTGGCCAGCCTCGACAACGTGCAGATCATCATTCCGAATTCGCAGGTCTGGGGCAACACGATCACCAATTACTCGGTCTATCCGACGCGCCGTGCGCAATGGACCTTCGGGGTGGGCTACGGGGCCAATCTCAAGAAGGCGGAAGAGATCATCCTGGAGACCATCAAGGCCGATCCCCGGTCGCACGCAGAGCCCGCGCCCTTCATCCAGGTCACCAACCTTGGCGACTCCTCGGTGGATTTCATGGTGCGCTTCTGGTGCGATGCCTCGGAGTATTTCGGCTACAAGGCCGACATGACCCGCAAGGTGAAGGAAGCCCTGGACGCCGGCGGAATCGAGATCCCCTTCCCCACGCGCACGGTGCATCACGTCAACGACGCGTCCGCGCCGCGGGACTGAACGGTCAGAAGGGCGCGTCGGCGAGGGCGAGCATCAGCTGCCGCCGCGTCGGCTCCGCGGGCACGGCGGCCATGGTGGCGCGCCAGTCCGCGACGACAGGCTCTGGCGTGTCCGCGAGGTCGCGCATGCGCCAGCGAAGGTGCCGCCAGTGGGCGGCGCGCAGGGCATCGGCGAGGATGCGGTCGCTGACCAGCTGCGACAGGATTTCCAGCAACTCGCTGCGCTGCGAGAAATAGACCGGCGCGATCCGGTCCTCGGGGGCTGCGGCCTGCCGCTGCACCGTGGCCAGCCGCGTCGCGTCCAGATCCGGCAGGGGCACGTCGGAGGCACATTCGCCCGCGCCCCGCAGCAACGAGCGGAAGACGGCGAAATCCATCGGGCGCTGTTCGGGCAGCAAGGGCGAGACGATCGTCCCGATGCCCGATCGCGTCTCGACCAGATGTTCATAGGCCAGTTTCTGCAGCACCTGACGGATCGGCGTGCGCGAGACTCCGAACTCGGTCGCCAGCATGCCTTCGTGCAGGATCATGTCTTCCTGCTCGGCGCGCTGACAGATCCGTGACCGGACAATATCCGTGATCTCGGATGTCTCCTTGCGCATGTCTAGTTCCGTCTTTAGGGCTTTGAGGGCTGGTAAAGGTCCGCTCCGATTGGCCGTGAGGACGGGTGATTGTCAAGAGCCGGAGGACCGGAACCCCCCGTCGCAGGGGGAAACTTGCCGAGCCGCGGAATGTTTTCGCTATTCGCTGGAGTTGTGCAATGACCAAATCGACTCATCCTGTGCTTGAGCCGCCGCTGCGCGCGAAGGTCCCGGTGCCCGGGGGCGGATACTGCCTGATGTCGGGCTATCCCGGTCTGGAAGTCGGGCTGGATGGCGAGGCCTATCTGGATCCCGACGCGGCCGAAGCGGCGCTGCAGGACATGCTCGCCCATGGGGCGAATACGCTGATCATCCTCGCCGAGGCGCCCGAACTGCCGGAGGGGAACCACAACATGCTGCGCGGTCTGGTTCCCGAAGGGCTGGAGCTTCACTTCCTGCCCTGCCGGGATTTCGAAGTGCCCGATGCCAGTTTCAAGGAGCGCTGGAACGCCCTGCGCCCGACCCTCGAAAAACGCCTTGCCGCTGGCGGGACCATCGCTATGGCCTGCCAGTACGGCGCCGGACGGAGCGGGCTTCTCACCGCGTTGGTTCTGATCGAAGAGGGCGCGACGCCCGAGGCGGCCATCGCCACGGTGCGGCGCCACTTCCACGAGGCCGTGGAAAGCGAGATTCAGGAGAACTGGCTGCTTGCGCAGGTTCCGGGCAAAAAAGGCACAGCAAACTTATCTTAGCGATACGTTTGTGCCGAGAATCGTTGACTTAAAGCCTGTATACAGGCATTTAGGTCTGGAAGCACCGCATGGCCCAGCATCCAATCGGCCGTGAAGCGGACAACGCATCGGTGCTCCGAAGGAAGGGTAGAAGCAGGCCGGGCGAATACGTCCGGCCTTCGCCGTTTCAGGACCTTGTCCCAGTCTCAAATGAGCCTGTACCGGCCCTGTGCCCCATCGCGTGCGCCCGGGTCGTTCTGCCGCCGCAGGACAGCCTGCGGGGCCCGGTCCGAGGGGTACCCGACGCCCCGTTGGGGCCGGGGATCGTGGCGGCCCGGTGCAGGGCACCGGCCGCCACGGGAGCGCTCAGAGCGCCGCGACCATCGACTTGCCGCCAGAGATGTCGCAGGTGCCCGGGCTTTCCTCGAGGTGCAGCACGGTGACTTTGCCGTCCTCGACCGCCATCGCATAGCGCTTGGAGCGGTTGATCAGGCCTGCCGGTGGGGCGCTGAACTCAAGCCCGATCGCGGTGGTGAAGGCGCTTTCGGGATCGCAGAGCATGGTGATGCCTGCCTCGCCTGCACCGGTGTCCTTGCTCCAGGCGCCCATCACGAAGGGATCGTTGACGCTGACGCAGATGACCTCGTCCACGCCCTTGGCCTTCAGGTCGTCCATGGCGGCGATGAAGCTGGGCACATGCGCGGTGCTGCAGACGCCGGTATAGGCGCCGGGCAGGCCAAAGATCACGACCTTGCGCCCGGCCAGCTTGTCGGCAAGGGCCACGGGTGCGGGGCCTTCGGCGGTGGGCGCAATGAGGGTCGCGCCGGGGAGCGTATCGCCTTGGGAAATGGTCATCTGTCCTCCATCGGGATGAATTGTGTTTTGCCTGACGACGGTTGTAGAGTGCCGGCGCCGTACGACGATGACAGAACAGGAGGTTTAGTCCGGATGGAACAGGAAAATCGCCATATCGTTGTCGTCGGGGCCGGACAGGCCGGGGCTGCGCTGGTCGCGCGCCTGCGGACACAGGGCTACGGCGGGCCGATCACGCTGATCGGGGCCGAGAGCGTGCCGCCCTATCAGCGGCCGCCGCTGTCCAAGAAATACCTGCTGGGCGAGTTCGCACTGGAGCGGCTCTTCCTGCGCCCCGAGGCGTTCTACGAAGAGCATGACATCTCCCTGCGCCTCGGCACCATGGTCGAGGGGGTCGATACCGAGGCCAAGACGCTGCTGCTGGCCGGGGGCGAGGTGCTGGGCTGGGACGAGTTGGTGCTGACCACCGGTTCCCACGCGCGGCGGCTGCCCGCGGCCATCGGGGGCGATCTGCCGGGCGTCCACGTGATGCGCGATCTGGCGGATGCCGATGCGCTTGCCCCGCAGATGCAGCCGGGCCGCCGGATGGTCATCGTGGGTGGGGGCTACATCGGGCTGGAGGCCGCCGCGGTGGCCGCCAAGCTTGGGCTGGAGGTGACGCTGATCGAGGCCGCGCCGCGCATCCTGCAGCGGGTCGCCTGTGCCGAAACCTCGGATTACTTCCGCGCCCTGCATACGGGCCACGGGGTCACGATCCTCGAAGGGGTCGGGCTGGAGCGGCTGACGGGCGACGACCATGTCACCGGCGCGCGGCTTGCCGACGGGCGCGAGATCGCGGCCGATTTCGTGATCACCGGGATCGGCATCGCGCCGGGCATGTCGCTGGCCGAGGCGGCAGGCGTCACCTGCGAGAACGGGATTGCCGTCGATCTGCGGGGCCGGACCTCGGAGCCCGGGATCTGGGCGGCGGGCGATTGCGCCTCCTTCCCGTTGCGGGGGCAGCGGCTGAGGCTGGAGAGCGTGCAGAACGCGATCGACCAGTCGGAATGTCTGGCCGACAACCTGATGGGGGCGGAGGCTGACTATGCGCCCAAGCCATGGTTCTGGTCGGACCAATACGACGTGAAGCTGCAGATCGCCGGTCTGAACCTCGGCTACGACCGCGTGGTCGTGCGCGCGGGCGAGGGGCTGGTGCGGTCGCATTGGTACTACGCGGGCGAGACCCTGCTGGCGGTGGACGCGATGAACGATCCGCGCGCCTACATGGTGGGCAAGCGCCTGATCGACGCGGGCAAAAGCGCGCCCGCCGAGGCGGTGGCGGACCCTTCCGTCGAGCTCAAGACGCTGCTGCGCTGATGCGGATCATTGGCGGAGAGCATCGCGGCCGGGCTTTGGCCGCCGTGGGTAAGGGCGATGCGGGGGCGCATCTGCGTCCCACCACCGACCGGGTGCGCGAGAGTCTCTTCAACCTGATCCTCGGCGGGCGGTTCGGGGATCCGGTGGAGGGTGCTACAGTGCTCGACCTCTTCGCGGGGACCGGGGCGCTGGGGCTGGAGGCGCTGTCGCGGGGCGCGTCCCATGTGACCTTTGTCGACGACGGGCGCGTGGCGCAGGGGCTGATCCGCAAGAACATCGCCCTGCTGGGCGTCGAGGATACGGCGCGGCTGATGCGCTGCAACGCGCTGCGCCTGCCGCCCTGCGAGGGTGCGGGTGCGGGGCTGGTCTTCCTCGATCCGCCCTATGGCAAGGACCTTGGCGCCAAGGCGCTGTCCGCCGCCCTGGCGCAGGGCTGGATCGCCGACGGGGCGCTGGTGGTCTGGGAGGAAAGCGGTGCCGTGACGCCGCCGGAGGGGCTGACCCTGCTGGAGAGCCGCAAGTACGGCGACACGATGATCACGCTTCTGGAGCGCTGAACCGCTGCGGCGGGGCGGGCAAAATTCTTCGAAGAATTTTGCAAAGAATTTTCGAAAATTCTTTGGCGCATGGGGCTGGGGATTGCGCCCGGTTGAAGGGGCGTCCGGGCGAGAGCTTGCCGGTTTTCTTCGAAGAAGACGGAGCGGACTTCTCGAAAAGTCCGGGGATCACAGGCGGGCGCTATGCGCGGTGGAGAGGGGGGGGGGCTGACGGCCCCCCGTACCCCCCGTGGATATTTGAGAACAGTGGATGAGGGGCATGGCGCGGGCGGGAGATCGCCCGCCCGCGGCCCTGAGGGCGGTGCATCTTGTGCTGTGCAAGGCGCGGCCCGATATAAGGGTCAGACGTGGAAGGAGCCTCATGATGAAGACGATCGTTGCTGCCGGTCTGGTGTTGGGTGTGACGGCAGGTGCCGCACTTGCCCATGATCGCCATGACAACCGGCCCCTGAACTGGCCCTCCTCGCCGCAGGCGCAGTCGACCTGTGGGGCGGACCTCTATTCGTCCAAGCTGCAGGGCAAGCCCTATCGCGGTCAGTTCTTCCGTGAACATGACGGCCCGATCCGGGTGCTGAAGCCCGGCGACATGATGACCATGGATCACAATCCCCGGCGGCTGAACGTCATCCTCGACCGGCGCGGCAACATGGTGGGCGTGCGCTGCGGCTGAGCCTCAGCGGTCCCAGCCGCGTTTCTCCTTCACCTCGCCGCGGGCCTTCTTGTCGTCGAGCCGGCGGCGCTTCTGGCTGAGGGGCACACGGGTGCGGACCCGCTTCTTGGGCACGACGAGGGCCTGACGGATCAACTCCGCCAGCCGGTCGCGGGCGATGTCGCGGTTGCGGGCCTGGCTGCGCTCCTCCGAGACCTGAAGCACCAGCGCGCCCTCCTTTGTCCAGCGCCGCCCGGCGATGCGGCGCAGGCGGGTCTTCACGGCAGGCGAGAGCGAGGGCGAGCGTTCGGCCTCGAAGCGCAGTTCCACCGCGGACGAGACCTTGTTCACGTTCTGGCCGCCGGGCCCGCTGGCCCGGACGAAGATCTCGGTGATCTCCCAGTCCTGAATCGCGATGTCATCGGTGATGCGCAGCATGGCCGCCTCCTTTCGCGGCAGATCTAGGGCCGCAGGGGCGGTTGGGCAAAGGGTTTCGGCCAGACCACGGGCCGAAAGGCGGGGGGGCGGACATGGAAAAGGGCCGCTCCCGGAACGGAGCGACCCTCTCTCGAGATTAGGAGGCGGGGCTGGTTAGGTATCCCACCAATCCGGTCGGTCGGCTGCCAAGGGCTGCCTCAGCAAACGTCCTTCCGAACTGTTCCAACACCTCTCTCCAATACCTCAATAGACACTAGAGCACCTCCTTTCTGAATGTTTCCGATACTCGAATCGTCTCACATATTTCGTGTATCGCAAAACGTTTTTACGCAGGTCTTGTGGTCAAACCGTTCACAATTGCCTTGAACGGTGCAAGAGCGATCACGGCGAGCGCGAGCTTGACCATCCAGTCCGCCACGCCGAGCGAGACCCAGAGCGGCACCACCGGACCCACGCCCAGAAGCGGCAGCGCCTCGTTGGCCCAGCTGACGTCATTGGAGGGATCGAGGAAGATCAGCTGCGTCGAGAAGGCGATCACGGAGAAGAGCGCGGTGTCCAGCGCCGAGCCCACCAGCGTCGAGGCCAGCGGCGCCTGCCACCATGCGCCGTCGCGCAGGCGGTTGAAGATCGCGATATCGGTCAGCTGTGCCACGAGGAAGGCGGTGCCAGAGGCAAGCGCCACGCGCAGCGTCACCAGCGGGCCGAAGTCGCCTTGGATCTGGGGGCCGATCAGCGAGCAGACAACGCCCACCACGAAGCCGGCGACCACCACCTTGCGGGCGGGTTTCACGCCGTAGACGCGGTTCATCACGTCGGTGACGAGGAAGGCGAAGGGATAGGTGAAGGCCCCCCAGGTCAGCCACTGACCGAAGAGGAATTGCACCAGGATGTTCGAGGCCACCACGATGGCGGCCATGGCAAGAATGCCAGGCAGGTATTTGCGGTTCATGTTTTGAGCCCGTTTTTTAGACAAGGTAGCGGCGACTTGTGCCCGGGTGGGGCGCGGTTGCGTGCCCCCGGCGGGGGAACGGGCGGCGTCTAAGGGGTTTTTTCCTTGCTGGCAAGGGGGGCAGGGTCTGGCAGCAGGTATTCCACCACCTCCGAGCGCTGGACCCAGAGGTAATTGTCGTCGGCGACCATGGTCAGCCGGAGCCTGCCTTCGCCGTCGCGCCAGACAGAGAGGCCTTCGAGGTTGTCGTGGGCCCCGGGCGCGGTTTCGAGCAGGGTTTCGGCCCCGTGATCCCCGGGCAGCGCAAGGTCGAAGCGCCGCACGCGTGTCCGGAAACTCAGCCGGGAGAAGCCGCGCTCCAGCAGGTAGAACTTGCCGTCGGGGCCGATCGCGGCCTCTGCCGGCAGGAAGCCGTCGTTCAGGAAGGGGAGCGTGGCAACCTCCTCCCAGCGGCCATTGCGCAGGCTCCAGACCGGGATGCGCCCGGTGTCGGTGAGGTGATCCTCGGGCAACGTGAAGACACGGCCCTCGGCGTCCACTGCGACGGATTCCAGCGCGCCGTTGTAGGGCAGCGGCGGGAAGTCCCCGCGCTTGGTCAGGGAGATGGGGGTGCTGCCCGGGGCGTCGTAGATCCAGACCCGGGGCAGCTGTTCGAAGGAGACGGCGATCTTGCCCTCGGGCGTCATTGCCAGCCCCTCGGCGTCGAAGTTCTTGCGCGTCAGCGGCGCGCCCTCGGGGTCGAGAAGCGGGTCCATGGTCAGGGCGCGGGCGGCCGTGAGGCGCCCGTCGCTGTCCCGGTCCAGCCGGCCGGTGAACATGTAGCCCCGGTCCGAGATCGCGACGAAGAGCGTGCCGCCCGCCGTCACCTCAAGGCCCGAGAACCCGCCCAGGTTGGGAACCTTGCCGCGCATGACCACCTCCGACGACAACACCGCCGGTCCGTCCGGCGGTGTTGTTGGGGCGCAGGTGGTCAGCAGCAGGAGCGTCAGCGCGACTGCAGGACCGAGACGCATTGCTGGGGCAGGTCGGCCAGCGTCAGCTGGCGCTTCGGCTTGGGCTTGGGGGCGTTGGGGTCGGGCGGCGGCGGGTTCAGGATATTGTCCACCCAGGCCTGCGCATCGGCGCAGCCGTCACCGGGCGGGGGCGCATCCTGTTCGACGCAGCCGCGGGCCCCGGAGGGGCAGTTCAGCCGCACGTGGAAATGATAGTGATGCCCGTACCAAGGCCGGATCTTGCGCAGCCAGGCGCGGTTGCCGGTCTCGTCCTTGCACATCTGCACCTTGGCGCCGGGGAAGACGAAGATCCGCGCCACGCGCGGGTCGCTGGCAGCGGCTTTGAGGATCTGGTGGTGCTGGGGCGTCCAGTTTTCGTTCACGAAGGCCCCGGCCGACCGGCGGGTCGAGATCGACGAGAGGTTCTCGCGCTCGGTCCGGGTCAGGTTCAGGCGCTGGGGCGGGAGCATCCAGATGTCGGCGTCCAGCCCCATCTGGTGCGAGGCATGGCCCGAGGTCATCGGCCCGCCGCGCGGCTGCGAGATGTCCCCGATGTAGAGCCCGGCCCAGCCCGGCTGCTTCGCGGCGAAGGACGAAAGGTCCTTGAGGAAGTCGATCATCTGGGGCTGGCCCCAGTTCCGGTTTCGCGACAGGCGCATGGTCTGCCACGTGGGGCCGGTGTCGGGCATCATGTAGGCGCCGGACTGGCAGCCCTTGGCGTAGGAGCCGAAGGGCGCGCTGTCCTGCCACGAGGGCTCGGCCTTGGCGCCGAACAGCTGGCGCGCCTCGACCCCGCGCCATTCCGCAGGCACGTTCGTCTGCGCGGCGGCGGGGCCGGAGAGGAGGATCAGCGGGGCAAGGATGAGCGAGGCAAGCCGCACAGCGTGGCGGCGGGTGGGGATCGGGGTTCCCGCGCTGCGGATCAGGCGGGCGGTGCGTCGGAACATGGGCGGTCTCCCTCCGGGTCAACCCAGCGTAGCAGGGCAAGGCCGATAAGGAAAAGGGCGATCAGCGGGGTCACGCCGATCGGCTGGCTCTGGCTGATGGCGGTTGTCACACCGATGAGCGTTGGCGCGAGGAAGGAGGTCGCCTTGCCCGAGAGCGCATAGAGACCGAAGGCCTCGGTCATGCGGTCCGGATCGGCCTGGCGCACCATCATCGTGCGGCTGGCCGACTGGATCACGCCGCCCGCCGCCCCGATCACCGCACCGAGCGCGAAGAAGAGGATATCCGGCAGGGCCGAGCCTTCGGGCACCGGGATGAAATAGACGCTGGTGGGCGAGATCACCACGATCGACACCGCCACGAAGGTGAGCAGCAGGATGCAGGTGCGGATCACCGGCTTGGGGCCGAAGCGTTTGTCTGCCATGCCCCCCAGCCAGGCGAAAAGCGCGCCCGAGATGATCGAGAGGATGCCGAAGATGCCGATCTGCATGATCGACCAGCCAAGCACGCCCGAGGCATAGATGCCGCCGAAGACATACATGCCGACAAGCGCGTCGCGGTAGAACATGGAGGAGGCGAGATAGGCAAAGAGCGAGGGCCGCCGCGGCAGGCTGCGGAGCGTCCCGCCAAGACCCTTCAGCGCGGCCATCACCGCACCGCGCGGGGCTTTCGCCGGTTTCGGATCGCGCACGTAGAGGAAGAAGGGCACCATGAAGACCGCGTACCAGATCGCGGTCAGCGGCCCCACGGCGCGGGTGCCTTCGCGCATCGCGGGGTCGAGCCCGAGGATCGGGGAAATGCCGATCATCGTGCGCCCGGTCGCCGGGTTCTCCTGCAGCAGCGCCAGCATCAGCACCAGCGCCAGCAGCCCGCCCACATAGCCGAAGGCCCAGCCATTGCCCGAGATCCGTCCGACCTCCTCGCGCGGGCCGAGGTCGGGCAGCATGGAGTTGGTGAAGATCGTGGCGAATTCCATGCCGATCATGCCGATGGCAAAGAAGATCAGCGTGGAGACGAGGTTGAAATCGCCCGGCACCGCCCACCAGAGGGCATAGGCCCCGACAAAGTACATGGCGGAGAAAACCCAGATCCACCGCATCCGGTGCCCCGACACATCCGAGATCGCGCCGAGGATCGGGGCCAGCACCGCGATGCAGAAGCCTGCCGCCCCGATGCCGAAGCCCCAGACCGACTGTGCCGCGGTCCCGTCGCCCATCAGTTCCTTGACGTAGGGCGCAAAGATGAAGGTGATCAGCAGCGTGTTGTAAGGCTGGCTGGCCCAGTCGAAGAAGAACCAGCCCCAGATGCGTTTGCGCAGCGACATCGTTTTCCCCTGACTGGCCTGCCGTTCACGGGCGATATGACCGGGAAGCGCGCCGCATGACAAGGCGCTTGGCCTGCTGTCTTCCGCCCGCGCGTGGCCCGTGACCCGCCTGCGTCAACCTAAACCACGCGTCGCACTTGTGCTTTCGACCCGCTGCCCCTAGGTCTGATCCGAACCCGAGAGAGAGGACCCCGGCCCATGATGACGATCTACAACATCCTGCAATTCCTGCTCAGCGTGTTGTGGTTCTTCGTGCTGGCGCACGTGATCATGAGCTGGCTGATCGGCTTCGACGTGCTGAACCGCCGGCAGGCCATCGTCTCCCAGATCTGGGACGGCCTGAACCGCATCCTCGAGCCGATCTACCGCCCGATCCGCAACATCCTGCCCCCGACCGGCGGGCTGGACCTTGCGCCGCTGATGGTCTTCATCGGTATCATGCTGATCCGCATCGTGCTGGACACGAACCGCGGCTTCTTCATGGGCTACTGAGCGGCCCCGCCCGCCCTGTCCGTTCGCCCCTCGATCGCGACGCGCCAGGCCCATGGCCGCCGCTTCCCCGGCGGCCCCAGCCTTGTTCACCGATTCTTAATGTGGGACAGTCCCTGCTGAGAGCGGATTAACCACAAAAGACAGGCCCGATGCAGGACGCTGCCCCCCTTCTGCGCGAGATTTTCGGATTCTCCTCCTTCCGTCCGGGACAGGAAGAGATCGTGCAGGCGGTCGCGGGCGGGGCCGATGTGCTGGCCATCATGCCCACCGGCGGCGGCAAGTCGCTCTGCTACCAGCTGCCCGCGCTCATGGGCGAGGGGATCACCGTCGTGATCTCTCCGCTGATCGCGCTGATGCGCGATCAGGTGCGCGCCCTGCGCGAGGCGGGGGTCGAGGCGGGGGCGCTCACCTCCGGCAACACGCCGGAAGAGACGGATTACGTTTGGGAGACGATCGAACAGGGGCGGCTGAAGCTGCTTTACCTCGCCCCCGAACGGCTTGCCTCTGAAGGGGCCATGCGGATGCTGCGCCGGATCGGTGTCACCCGCATCGCCGTGGACGAGGCCCATTGCGTCAGCCAGTGGGGCCATGACTTCCGCCCCGATTACCTGCGCATCGGCGAGCTGCGCCACGCGCTGGACGTGCCCGTCGCAGCCTTCACCGCCACGGCGGATGCCGAAACGCAGGAAGAGATCGTCCGCCGCCTCTTCCCGCAGGCCGCGCCGCAGACCTTCCTGCGCGGCTTCGACCGGCCGAACATCCACCTCGCCTTCGGGGCCAAGGACAGCCCGCGGCGCCAGATCCTCGACTTCGCCGCCGCCCGGAAGGGGCAGTCCGGCATCGTCTATTGCAGTTCCCGTGCCAAGACCGAGGGGCTTGCGCAGGCCCTGCGCGAGGCGGGGCACAGTGCGATCCACTATCACGGCGGGATGGAGGCCGAGGATCGGCGCATCGCCGAAACCCGGTTTCAGGCCGAGGACGGGCTGATCGTCGCCGCCACGGTGGCCTTCGGCATGGGCGTGGACAAGCCCGACATCCGCTGGGTCGCCCACGCCGACCTGCCGAAAAGCATCGAGGCCTATTACCAGGAGATCGGCCGCGCGGGCCGCGACGGGGCGCCCGCCGAGACGCTCACGCTCTACGGCCCCGACGACATCCGCCTGCGCCGCACCCAGATCGATGAGGGGCTGGCCCCGCCCGAACGCCGGGCCGCCGATCATGGGCGCCTCAACGCGCTGCTGGGGCTGGCCGAGAGCCTGTCGTGCCGCCGCGTGGCCCTGCTGCGCTACTTCGGCGAGGCGGCGGAGCCCTGCGGCAACTGCGATCTCTGCGACCGCCCGCCCGAGGTCTTCGATGGCACCACCGCGGTGCGCAAGGCGCTGTCGGCCATCCTGCGGACCGAGGAATGGTTCGGCGCCGGGCATCTGACCGACATCCTCATGGGCACCGACACCGACCGCATCCGCCAGAAGCGGCATGATCAGCTGCCCACCTTCGGCGTGGGCAAGGAATACTCCAAGCGCCAGTGGGGCGCGATCTTCCGCCAGATGATGGGCCACGACCTGATCCGCCCCGATCCCGAACGCCACGGCGCGCTGCGCATGACCGATACCGCCCTGCCGATCCTGCGCGGGGAGGAGAGCATCGAACTGCGCAAGGACGTGATCACCGCCGCCAAGGATCGCCGCCCCGCCGTGCGGACGCTGGTCTCGGAGGAGGACGAGCCGCTGCTCTCTGCCCTCAAGGCCAAGCGGCGCGCGCTGGCGGAGGCGGCCAAGCTGCCCGCCTACATGATCTTCAACGATCGCACCCTGATCGAGATGGCTGAGAGCCGCCCCGCCACACTGGACGAGATCGCCCGGGTGAACGGTGTGGGCGGCAAGAAGCTGGAGCGCTACGGGGCCGAGTTCCTCGCCGTGATCGCGGGCGAGGTGGCCGAGATGCACCCCCAGCGGATGAAGCTGGCGGGCCGGGCCTCGGGCGATCTCTACGACCGGCTGATGCAGGCGCAGGCCGATCTGGCCCGCGGGCCCGACGGTATCGACAAGCCGCTGTCCTGCTCCGCCTCGCTGCTGGCCAAGGTGGCGGAATCCCGGCCACAGGATGAAGCGGCACTCATCCGCATCCTCGGCGACCGCAGGACGGAACGTTTCGGCGCGGCCTTTCTGGACCTCCTGCGCGAGGCAAGCTAGATATCGCGGCGTTGCTGCAAGAGGTATCTAGATGCTGATCGTCGTTTCCCCCGCGAAGAAGCTGGACTGGTCCGAGCGTGATGTCGCGCTGACCACGCCCGACATGCTGGACGCCGCCAACGATCTGGCGGGCGTCATGCGGGAGAAATCCGCCGACGACATCGCCAAGCTGATGAAGCTCTCGGCCGACCTCTCCAAGCTGAACCGCGACCGGTTCCAGAGCTACGAAGAGGCCCCCGGCGCCGAGGCGCTGCGTCCTGCCGCGCTGGCCTTCGCGGGGGATACCTACCAGGGGCTTGAAGCCGCCTCGCTCGATCCGGAGGAACTGGATTGGGCACAGGATCACCTGCGCATCCTCTCGGGCCTCTACGGTGTGCTGCGCCCGCTGGATGGCATCCAGCCCTACCGGCTGGAAATGGGCACGCGGCTGAAGACGGCGCGGGGCAAGTCGCTCTACGACTACTGGGGCACGCGCCCGGCAGAGGCGCTGAAGGCGCAGGCGGCGGAGATCGGCACCGGGGTGCTCGTGAACTGTGCCAGCCAGGAATACTTCGGCGCGGTCGACCTAGACGCGCTCGGCCTGACCGTGATCACGCCCACCTTCCTCGAACGGAAGGGCGGGCAGGAGAAGGTCATCAGCTTCTACGCCAAGCGCGCGCGCGGCGCGATGGCGCGTTATGTCGTCACCCACCGGCTGACCGATCCGGCGGCGCTGAAGGATTTCGACACCGGCGGCTACAGCTTCGATGCGAAGCAGTCGACCGAGACGAAACCGGTCTTCGTGCGCAACGCCGAGTAACCTGCGCCGCTTGTTGTCTGGTGCCTCCCTCGCAGGCGGCGCCCAAAATTCTTGAACCAAGAATTTTGCGAAGAATTTTCCTTAAAGTTCTTCGGCGTGGGTCTCACCGTCCGTCCGTCGGTTTGACTGGCGCGTCTTCCTCTCTGCCTTGCCCGTTTTCTTCGAAGAAGACGGACCGGAAAATTCGAATTTTCCGGGCAGCGCCGGGGAGGTCGCGCAGGTTTCAGGCGCTTTCGGCCTGGCTTGGTTCCGTGGCGAAGGGCGGCCGGCACTCGGCCGGTTGGTAGCGCCTAATCTGCTCGCAGAGCAGCGCCTTGCGCAGCGGCTTCGTCAGGTAGTGGTCGAGCCCGGCCGCGAGGATCGCCGTCTCGTCGCCTTCAAGCGCATGGGCGGTCAGCGCGACGATCGGCACATGGTGTCCCTGCTCCCGCGCGCGGATCCGTGCGGTCGCCTCCTTGCCGTCCATCCCGGGCATCGAGATGTCCATGAAGATCAGGTCCGGCGACAGCTCGGCAGAGCGGGTCACGGCCTCCTGCCCGTTGGCCGCGAAATGCAGCGCGATATCGGCGTCTTCCAGCATCTTGCGCAGCACGAGCTGGTTGGTGCGGTTGTCCTCGGCCGCCAGCACGACCATGGGGCGGCGGTCGTCCGCGGGCAGGGCCGGGGCCGGCGCGGGCAGGGGGGCGGTGCGGCGGTGCAGGGGGCGCCCGTGGATCAGGTTGTCGATGGCGCGGTAGAGGTCTCGCCGGGGCATCGGGCGTTGGAAGATCGCCGCCAGCGTCCGGCTGGCCGGGTCCAGCACCGCGTCGTCGAGCGCGGAGGAGAGCAGGATCACCGGCACCCGGCTGCCGCGGGCGCGCACGGCCTCGGCCAGTTCCAGCCCGTCCATGGCGGGCATGTTGTGATCGGTCACGATCAGGTCGACACCGTCATCGAGACGCGCCAGTGCCTCGGCTCCGCTGGCGCAGGGGATCGGCTGGGCGCCCATCGCCTCCAGCTGGCGTTCGAGGATCGTGCGGTTCACCGCCAGATCGTCCACCACCAGCACCCGGCGCAGCCCGTCGGGCAGGCGGGGCGGGCTGGCGGTCTCCTCCTCGGGTTCGGCCACGGGCAGGGTGATCTGGAACCCGAAGGCCGAGCCCCGCCCGACCTCGCTGTCGACCCAGATCCGCCCCTTCATCAGCCCGATCAGCCGCTTGCTGATCGCCAGCCCCAGTCCGGTGCCTTCGAACAGGCGGTTGGAGGCATCCTCGACCTGGCTGAACTCGGTGAAGATGCTGGCGATCTTGTCCTCGGGGATGCCGATGCCGGTGTCCTCCACCGTCAGGTGGATATGCACCTCCTCTTCCGTGCCGGCTGTCAGTCCGACCACGCGGATCAGCACGTGGCCCTTGGCCGTGAACTTGATCGCGTTGCCCACCAAGTTGGTGATCACCTGCCGGAGCCGCCCCGGATCCCCGATATAGCGGGTAGGCAGGAAGAGATCGTAGTCCACCAGCACCTCCAGCCCCTTCTGCCGCGCGCGGGGCTGGAGCAGGGTGACGACCTCGTGGATGCAGCGCTCCAGATCGAAGGGCTCGGGATGGAGCGCCAGCTTGTCGGCCTCGATCTTGGAGTAGTCGAGCACGTCGTTGATGATCACCAGCAGCGCCTCGCCGGAGGAGCGGATCGTGTCGACGTAGAGCTGCTGGTCGCGGGTCAGCTCGGTATCGCCCAGCAGTTCGGCCATGCCGACGACCCCGTTCATCGGGGTGCGGATCTCGTGGCTCATGTTGGCGAGGAAGGCGCTCTTGGCACGGTTCGCGGCCTCCGCCCGGGTGCGGGCCTCGCGCAGCTGTTCCTCGTAGCGGACCGACTCGGTGATGTTGAGGGCAAGGCAGACCACGTCGCCCTCGTGGCCGCGCTGGTCGATCATCTTGATGTACTGGCCGTTCCACAGCCGCAAGACGATCTGTTCGGGCACCGGGGACTGCCAGCGGGTGATCATCATCCGCCGCCACTCCTTCGGGGTCATCTCCCCGATGTCGACGATGCCTTCCTCGGTGATCAGCTGCAGCAGCCGGATGTAGGTGACGCCCGGCGCGACCTCCTCCAGCCCGTCGAACACCGAGAGCCAAGCCGCGTTGGCGGCGATCATCCGGCTGTCCCCGTCGAAGAAGGCAAAGCCGCCCTCGATCGTCTCGATCGACTGCCAGAGCCGCCGCTCTGCGATCTCGACCTTCTGGTGGGCGGCGCTGAGGTCCAGCTTCACGCGCCTGTTCTCGTCCCGGACGGTCTGGACGGCGGCGCGGGTCTCGAAAATCTCCTCGCTGAGGGCGCGGGCATGGCGGCCGAGCTTGCGGTTCGCGGCGTGGAGCTCCGCCTGTTTCTGCTCCAGCAGCCGTTCTGCCGCCAATCGTGCCCGCCGTTCCTCGGACAGCTTGTTTGCCAGACTCACGTAAGCCTCCGCTCCCAGAGATCCCCCCTCTGGCAAGGGTGCGGGGAAGCGGTAAAGAAACTGTTGAGATTGGCGTGACCGGCATGGCGCCGCTTGTCAGGTCGCGCGGGCGCGTGCCACGGTGACGGCGTCAGTTTGCAGTCAGCCATTCAGTGACCGGGGCGGGGATCATTTCCGATCTGAACCCGCACCGGGAGGAGGTCATCATGGTCCGTCGTTTTCTTGCCGCCCTTGTTCTTGCGCTCCCTGCCGCCGCGCCGCTCGCCGCGCAGGAGGCCCTGCCCGAGAGCCGGATGCTGCTGACGCGGGACGTGGATTTCCCGGGCAATGACCTTCAGGCGCTCTTCGACACCACGTTCGAGGCCTGCCGGAATGTCTGCGCGGCAACGACGGGCTGCACGGCCTTCACCTACAACACCCGCTCCAACGCCTGTTTCCCGAAATCCGCGGCCTCCACGCCGGTGCCCTACGACGGGGCCTATTCCGCCCGTATCCTGCCCGTCAGCGACGCGGCGCGGCAGCGGGCGGCGGCGCTGCGCGGCGATCTGGCCTTCCTCGAGGAGGCCAGCATCGCGGAGGCTGTCGAGCTGGCAGCAGACATCAGCTGGATCCACCCGGCGGGCCAGTTCACGGCCGAGGCGCTGCTTCAGGCCGCGCGGGACCGCGAGGCGGCGGGGGATCTGCTGGCGGCGATGCGCTTCATGGGCGGCGCGGTGGCGGCGACGGATGCCTCGGACCAATGGGCTGACTATGCCCGTCTGGGGTTGAGCGCGCCCGGCGGCAATTACAGCGAGACGCAGAAGCTGCGCCAGCGGGCGCTGGGCGGTGCGATCAACGCCTATCTCCGCGCGCCGTCCAATCCCGCGCGGGTCACGGCGCTGGTGGTGCTGGCACAGGCGCTGGAGGCGAACGACCGCTCCCGCGACATGATCCCGGCGCTGCGTCTGGCGGAAGCGATCCAGCCGCGCGATGACGTGATGGCGCTGCTCGATGTTGCCATCGAACGCTATGGCTTCCGGCTCACCGACAACCGGGTCGAGAACGAACTGGCCGAGCCGCGCATCTGCGCTGACTTCTCCGAACCGCTGGACGAGACGCAGGTGAACTACGCCGATTACCTGCGCCTGCCCGATCCGGGCATGGCAGTGGAGGCGAGCGGGTCACAGCTCTGCCTCAGCGGCGTCCAGCATGGCGCGCGTTACACGGTGACCTTCCGTGAGGGCCTGCCCGCTGCCAGTGGTGAGACGCTGGCCCGCGACGTGGAGCTGCGCGTCTATATCCGCGACCGCGCCCCGCGGGTGACCTTCCCGGGCCGGGCCTACGTGCTGGCCAATGCGGGCGATATCGCCCTGCCGGTCGAGACGGTGAACACCGATGCGCTGGAGTTGAAGCTCTACCACGTGACCGACCGCAACCTGCTGCGTCTGGTGCAGGACAGTTTCTTTGGCCAGCGTCTGTACTTCTATGAAGAGCGGCAGCTGGAAAACGATCTGGCCGAACTGGTCTGGGACGGCACCGGCGAGGTCGCCTCGGAGCTCAACCGCGACATGACCACCCGCCTGCCCATGGGCGCCGCGCTGGAGGGCCAGCCCGCCGGGGCCTATGCGCTGACTGCCCGGGTGAAGGGGGCCGAGGAGGACGGCGCCATCGCCACCCAGTGGTTCGTTCTGACCGATCTGGGCCTGACCTCCCTGTCCGGCACCGACGGGCTGCATGTCTTCCTACGCGGTCTCGGCGATGCGCAGGCCAAGGCGGGGGTCGAGGTTTCGCTGCTCTCGCGCAGCAACCGGGTGCTGGGCACGGCCACGACGGATGAGACCGGCTATGCCCGCTTTGCCCCCGGCCTGACTCGTGGCAGCGGCGGCGCGGCCCCGGCCATGGTCATGGCGCGGGAGGGCGAGGCCGACCTCGCCTTCCTCTCGCTCACCGATCCGGCCTTCGACCTCTCCGACCGGGGGGTGGAGGGCCGCCCCGCCGCGCCGCCGATCGACGTCTTCCTTGCGACCGACCGGGGCGCCTATCGCGCGGGCGAGGTGATCCACGCCACGGCACTGGCGCGGGATGCGTTGGCCGGGGCGATCGAGGGGCTGCCGGTGACGGCGATCCTGTCGCGCCCCGACGGGGTGGAATACGCGCGCCAGACCTCGACCGCGGGCGTCGCGGGCGGCCATGTCTTCGACTTCCCCGTCGGGCCCGCCGCGCCGCGCGGAACGTGGACGCTGGAGGTGAAGGCCGACCCCGAGGCCGAGGCACTGGCCAGTGCCAAGCTGCTGGTCGAGGACTTCCTGCCCGAGCGGATCGATTTCACCGCCACCCTGTCGGACAGCCCGCTGCGCCCCGGGGACCGCGCCCCGCTGGCCGTGTCGGCGCGCTATCTCTTCGGTGCCCCCGCCGCGGCGCTGGAGGTCGAAGGACAGGTCGTCCTGCGCCCGGTGCGCAGCCTGCCGGACCATCCCGGCTATCTCTTCGGCGCCCATGACCGCGCCACCTACCCCGAGTATCAGAGCTTTGGCGGCACCCGGACCGAGGCCGATGGCGCCGCGCTGGTCGAGGTGACCCTGCCCAGCTTCTCCGAGCCCTCCGACCGGCCCGTCATGGCCGAGGTGGTGACCCGCGTGCTGGAAGGCTCCGGCCGCCCGGTGGAGCGGCGCGCCGACCGGCTGCTGACGCCGGATCACGCGATCATCGGCATCCGCCCTGCCGCCGAGGGTGTGGTGGCCGAGAATTCGCAGGCCGCCTTTACCCTGATCGCCGTGGGCGATGGCGCGGCCCTGCCGGTGCGCTGGACCGTGAACCGCGTGCGCACTCGCTACCAGTGGTACCAGCAATACGGCGACTGGAACTGGGAGCCCTACACCACCCGGTCGCAGGTCGCCTCGGGCGAGGCGGTGCTTGGGGCGACGCCGGTGCAGGTCTCGGCCCCCGTGGAATGGGGGGAATACGAGATCGTGGTGGAGCAGATCGGCGGGGCCACGCCCGCCCGCTCCTCGGTCGATTTCTACGCCGGATGGTATGCGCCCGCCGACAGTTCCACCACGCCCGACATGCTGGAGCTGTCCCTCGACGCGGCGGGCTATGCCGTGGGTGACACGGCGCAGCTGCGTATCGTGCCGCGCTCTGCGGGGACGGCGCTGGTGACGGTGATCTCCAACCGGCTGATCGAACGCCGCGCCGTGGCGGTGCCCGAGGGCGAGAGCGTGATCCCGCTGGAGGTGACCGAGGACTGGGGCGCCGGGGCCTATGTCACCGCCGCCCTGCTGCGCCCGATGGACGTGGCCGCCGGACAGACCCCGGCCCGCGCCCTCGGCCTTGCCTATGCCAAGGTTGATCCGGGCGAGAAGGCCCTCCGCGTCCGCGTCGATGTCCCGGCTCAGGCCGATCCGCGCGGGCCGGTGACGGCGACGGTGGCTGTGGACGGCATCGCGGCGGGCGAGACCGCCCATGTGACGCTGGCGGCGGTCGACCTCGGCATCCTCAACCTCACCGGTTTCAAGAGCCCCGATCCGCAGGGCCATTACTTCGGCCAGCGGCGTCTGGGGATGGAGATCCGCGATCTCTATGGCCGCCTCATCGACAGCGTGAACGGCGCGATGGGGCAGGTCCGCTCGGGCGGGGATGCCGGATCGTCCCGGCTGCAATCGCCGCCGCCGACCGAGGAGCTGGTGGCCTATTTCTCGGGCCCCGTCACCGTGGGGGCCGATGGCACCGCCGAGGTCACCTTTGACCTGCCGGAGTTCAACGGCACCGTGCGCTTCATGGCGGTGGCCTGGACCGACAGAGGCGTCGGCGCGGCGCAGGCCGATGTGCTGGTGCGCGATCCCGTCGTGGTCAGCGCCACGCTGCCGCGGCTGCTGGCGCCCGGCGATACCTCGCGCCTGCTGCTGGAGATCACCCATGCTACAGGCCCCATCGGGCGGGCCGCGCTCTCCGTCACCGCCGAGGGGCTGACGCTGGACGCGGGCGCGATCCCGGCCTCCGTCAGCCTTGGGGAGAAGGATACCGTCACCCTCTCGATCCCCGTGACCGCCGATGGCGTGGGGGATCAGACCCTGACCGTCGCGCTCACCACGCCCGGCGGCAAGGTCCTGACCAAGCCGCTGACGCTGGGGGTGCGGCAGAACGATCCGCCCGTCTCGACGACGCAGCGGTTCGACCTCGCCGAAGGCGGGACCTTCACGCTGGATGCCAATGTCTTTGCCGGGCTGCGCCGCGACACCGGGCAGGCCATCGTCTCTGCCGGGCCCCTCGCGCGGCTCGACGCGCCCGCGCTGCTGGCCGCGCTGGATCGCTACCCCTACGGCTGCACGGAGCAGGTGACCTCGCAGGCGCTGCCGCTGCTCTACCTCTCCTCCGTGGCCGAGGCGATGGGACTGGCCTCGCGCGACCGGGTGCAGGAGCGGGTGGATCAGGCCATCGACCGCATCCTTGCGCGGCAGGCCTCCAACGGGGGCTTCGGGCTCTGGTCCGCTTCCTCGGGGGATGACTGGCTCGACGCCTATGTCACCGATTTCCTCAGCCGCGCGCGGCAGGAGGGCTACAGCGTGCCCGACACCGCCTTCCGCATGGCGATGGACAACCTGCGCAACCGCGTGAACTACGCCGAGAGCTTCGACGAGGAGCGCAAGGGCGGCGAGGCGCTGGCCTATGCGCTCCTCGTGCTGGCACGTGAGGGGGCGGCCAACATGGGCGACCTGCGTTACTACGCCGACGTGAAGGCCCCGGCGCTGGCCACGCCGCTGGCGGCGGCGCAACTTGGCGCGGCGCTGGCGCTCTACGGCGATCAGACGCGGGCCGACCGGATGTTCGGACAGGCGCAGCGGATGCTCGACAGTCTGCCGGTCAGGGGCGATGCGCGGCTCTACCGCGCCGATTATGGCACCCATCTGCGCGATGCGGCGGGCCTGCTGACACTGGCGGTCGAGGCGGGCTCGCAGGCCGTCGATACCGCGGCGCTGGCAGGCGTGGTGGGCGATGTCTCGGGCCCGATGTCCACGCAGGAGAGCGTCTGGACCCTGATGGCCGCCAAGGCGATGATCGACGATCCCGCGGTCTCGGGGCTGACGCTGAACGGTGCGCCGGTGGAGGGGCCCTTCGTGCGCACCCTCGACGGGGCGGCCATGCTGGCCCCGCTGGAGATCGCCAATGCCGCGGGGGCGGCGACGCAGCTGACCCTGACCACCGTGGGCGTGCCCGAGGTGGCCCCGGCGGCGGGCGGCTATGGCTATGCCATCGGACGCAGCTACTACACGATGGAGGGCGCCCCGGTGGACCCGACGCGGATCGCGCAGGGCGACCGCATGGTCGTGGTCCTCAAGGTCACGCCCTTCGAGAAGACCGGCGCCCGGCTGATGGTGGACGATCCACTGCCTGGCGGGTTCGAGATCGACAATCCCTCGCTGCTGCGCTCGGGCGATATCCGGGGGCTGGGATGGCTCGACCCGGCGGTGGCCGATCACGCGGAATTCCGCGCCGACCGCTTCCTCGCCGCGCTGGACTGGAGTGGGGACGATCCCTTCACGCTGGCCTACGTGGTCCGCGCGATCTCGCCCGGCCGCTACCACCACCCGGCGGCCTCGGTCGAGGACATGTACCGGCCGCGCTACCGCGCCTGGACCGATACGGGCCGGGTGACCATTGCGGAGTAACCGCCTCTCCACCGCGCTCGTGGCGCTCGTGCTGGCCCTCGGGGCCGGGGCGGGCGCGCGTGATGGCTGGGAGGCCTGGGTCGCGGCAACGGAGCTGCCCCCGCTGGTGAGCGAGACCTCGGTCGAGGTCCGCGACCGGGCGGGGGACCTGCTGCGGGTCTATACGGTTGCGGATGGACGCTGGCGGCTGGCGCCCGGTGCGGTGGACCCGCGGTTCACCGAGATGCTGCTGGCCTACGAGGACCGGCGCTTCCTGCACCACAGCGGTGTCGACGCCCGCGCCCTGCTGCGCGCCGTGGCGCAGGCGGCGTGGCACGGGCGCGTGGTTTCGGGCGGGTCGACCCTGACGATGCAGGTGGCGCGCCTGCTGGAGGAGAGCGGCACCGGGCGCTGGTCCGGCAAGCTGCGCCAGATGCGCGTGGCCTGGGCGCTGGAGCGGCATCTGAGCAAGGCGGAGATCCTGCGCCTCTACCTGCTCCATGCGCCCTATGGCGGCAATCTGGAGGGGCTGCGGGCCGCGACGCTGAGCTACTTCGGCAAGGAACCCGCCCGGCTGACGCCTGCGGAGCGCGCCCTGCTGGTGGCCCTGCCGCAGGCACCCGAAGCCCGCCGCCCCGACCGCCACCCCGAGGCGGCCCGTGCCGCCCGCGACCGGGTGCTGGCGCGGATGGCGCGCGACGGACTGTTGCCCCCGGACGCGGTGCAGGCCGCCCTGCGCGATCCCGCACCCGCGCGGCGTCGGGTCTTCCCCGCGTTGGCGCCCCATATGGCGGATCGCGCCCGGGCCGAGGCCCCTCTGGCCCCGGTCCATGACCTGACGCTGGACGGTGCACTTCAGGCCGCGCTGGAGCGGCTCGCGCAGCAGAGCCTGCGGGGCCAGCCGGGCGGTGTCTCGCTCGCGGTGCTGGTGGCTGATCATCGCAGCGGCGCCGTGCTGGCCTCGGTCGGGGGCTCCTATTCCGAGACCGGGCAGGGTTTCGTCGACATGACCCGCGCCCTGCGCTCGCCCGGCTCCACCCTGAAGCCGCTGGTCTACGGCATGGCCTTCGACGAGGGGCTGGCCCATCCCGAGACAATGATCGACGACCGTCCGGTCAGCTTCGACGGCTATGCGCCGCAGAATTTCGACGGCAGCTTCCGGGGCGAGATCCGGGTGACCGAGGCGTTGCAGCTTTCGCTCAACACGCCGGTGGTGCAGCTGGCCGATGCGCTCGGCCCCGAGACGATCATGGCGCGGCTGCGCCGGGCGGGCGTGGCGGCCGAAGTGCCCGGCGGGCGGCCGGGGCTGGCGATCACGCTGGGCGGGCTGGGGATGACGCTGGAGGACCTCACGCGGCTCTATGCGGGGCTGGCCGAGGGCGGCGAGGCCCGTGCCCTTCACTGGCGTATGGAGAGCGCTGAGGCGCCGTCGCGCCGGTTCCTGTCGCGGGCAGCGGCCTGGCAGGTGGGCCATATTCTCGCCGGGCTCGCCCCGCCGCCGGGGGCGCCGCGCAACCGGCTGGCCTACAAGACAGGCACCAGCTACGGCCACCGCGACGCCTGGGCCGTGGGCTTTGACGGGCAGCATGTGGCGGCGGTCTGGATCGGGCGGCCGGATGGCACCCCGGTGCCCGGTGCCTTCGGGGCCGAGGCCGCGGCGCCGATCCTCTTCGAGGTGTTCCAGCGGCTGAAACCGACGCTGGACCCGCTGCCGCCGCCCCCGCCCGAGACTCTGATGCTCTCCGCCGCCGCCCTGCCGGCGCCGTTGCAGCGCTTCCGCCCGCGCGGTGCTGTCTTTGCGGCACCCGCTGATGCGCCTGTCGTGGCCTTTCCGCCGGATGGCGCACGGGTGCCGCTGGGGGCGCAGGGGCTGGTGGCGAAGGTGCGCGAGGGACGTCCGCCCTTCACATGGCTTGCGAACGGGCGGCCCCTGCTGACCGGCGCACGGGGACGGGAGGTGATCCTCGACGGGCTGGAGGCGGGATTTGCCGATCTGGCGGTGATCGACGCGGAGGGCCGCGCGGCGCGGGTGTCGGTGCGGTTGGAGTGAGCGGTGGCGCGGAGCCTGTGCCTCACGCGGTCAGCTGAATCCCCGAAACGCCCGTGATCACCGCGGGCACGATTGCGCCTTCGACCTGCGGCGCGGCAAAGCTCACCTCGGTGAACTGCGCCGTGCGGCCCATGTGTGGGCTCTCCATCAGCACCGCGTGCGAGCGGCCCACCTGCGCGGCGAGGTGGCGCGCCACGGCGGCGTCGCCAGCGGCGCGCAGACGGGCGGCGCGCTCCTTGATCACCTTGCCGTTCACCTGCCGAGGGATCTTCGCGGCGGGCGTGCCCTCGCGCTTGGAATAGGGGAAGACATGCAGCCAGGTCAGGTCGCAGTCCTCCACCAGCTTCAGCGAGTTGACGAACATCTCCTCGGTCTCGGTCGGGAAGCCCGCGATGATATCGGCGCCGAAGGTCATGTCCGGGCGCAGCCGCCGAGCCTCCTCGCAGAAGCGGATCGCATCGTCGCGCAGGTGGCGGCGCTTCATCCGCTTGAGGATCATGTCGTCACCCGCCTGCAGGCTCAGGTGCAGGTGCGGCATCAGGCGCGGCTCGGTCGCGATGGCCTGCATCAGCGCGTCATCGGCCTCGATCGAATCGATCGAGGAGATCCGCAGCCGGGGCACATCGGTCAGCCGCAGGATGCGCATCACCAGATCGCCGAGACGCGGCGTGGCCGGCAGGTCGGCCCCCCAGGAGGTCAGGTCGACCCCGGTCAGCACGACCTCGTTGTAGCCCGCCTGCACCAGCCGCTTGATCTGGTCCACCACGACACCCGCCGGGACCGAGCGCGAATTGCCGCGGCCGAAGGGGATGATGCAGAAGGTGCAGCGGTGGTCACAGCCGTTCTGGACCTGCACATAGGCCCGCGACCGGGTGCCGAAGCCGTCGATCAGGTGGCCCGCGGTCTCGGTCACCGACATAATGTCGTCGACCTGCACCCGCTCGGTCTGGCCGATCAGGTCGGGGACCATCTGCTTCCAGCTGTCGGGCTGCATCTTCTCGGTGTTGCCCATGACCACGTCGACCTCCTCCATGGAGGCGAAGGTCTCGGGCTCGGTCTGGGCGGCACAGCCGGTGACGATCAGCTTGGCATCGGGATTCTCGCGGCGCAGCTTGCGGATCTCCTGCCGGGCCTTGCGGACGGCCTCGGCGGTGACGGCGCAGGTGTTGACGACCACGGCATTGCCCACGCCCGCCTGCGCGGCAAGCTCCTTCATCGCCTCGGTCTCATAGGCGTTGAGGCGACAGCCGAGCGTCGCGAAGATGGGGGGCTGCGCGGTCATCAGAGGGCGTCCAGGAAGGCGGGCGTCAGGGCGGCGGTGAAGACATGGGCGGTGGGCCCGGTCATCCAGACGCCATCCTCGCGCCAGTCGAGCACCAGCCAGCCGCCGTCGAGTTCCATCCGCACGCGGCGGTCGGTCAGCCCGCGCAGATGCGCGGCCACGGCGGTGGCACAGGCGCCCGAGCCGCAGGCCAGCGTCACGCCGGTGCCGCGTTCCCAGACCCGCATGCGGATCTCGTCACGGGCGCGGACCTCGGCGAATTCGACGTTGGTGGCCTCGGGGAAGAGCGGATCATGTTCCACCTTCGGGCCCCAGTCGGTCAGCGGCACGGCCTCGGCATCGGGGACGAAGAAGACGCAATGCGGGTTGCCCATGCCGACGGCGACGGGATCGCCCTCCAGCGGCAGGTGGCGGTGGTCCACGTCGCGCGAAAGCGGGATCTCGTCCCATGCGAACTGCGGCTGGCCCATGTTGACCGAGACCATGCCCTCGTCGATCCGGGCCGAAAGCGCGCCCCGGGCGGTGCGGATGGTCAGCGAGGTGCTGCCGGTCTCGCCCATGACATGGGCGGCGACGCAGCGGGTGGCATTGCCACAGGCCCCGGCGCGGCTGCCGTCCGAGTTCCAGAAGTCGAGAGAGATGTCCGTGCCCTCGCCATCGCGGATCTCGGCCAGCTGGTCGAAGCCGACGCCGCGGTGACGATCGCCGAGCGCGCGGGCCAGCCCCGGCGTAGTCACGGCAGACCGCCCCCGTGAGTCGATGATCACGAAGTCATTTCCGAGACCGTGCATTTTCATGAAGGTCTGGCTGGAGGGGGCGCTGTCTGTCATGGGCGCGATATAGTCCTTCATCGTGCTGTTGCAAAGCGTCGCTTAGGATGGCGGACCGAGGGTTCCGTAGGGTCGCGGAGAAATTCCGAAAGAAAATCTCTGAATCGGGTTGACCCCATCCGCTGGTACCCTTAGAGGACGCCTCCAGTGGGCCGTTAGCTCAGTTGGTAGAGCAACTGACTTTTAATCAGTGGGTCGCAGGTTCGAATCCTGCACGGCTCACCACTACCACCCTGACTTAGTTGGGTAAAAAGCACGCCGGAACCTTCGGGTTCCGGCGCTTTTTGTTTGTGCGGTCCCGTGTCAGCCCTGGGCGAGGAAGGCCGCCAGCAGGTCCGCCCGGCTGAGCATCCCGACAAGGGCGCCTTCGCTGGTGACGGGATAGCTGCGATAGGGCTCTGCGAGGAATCGTTCCGCCGCGGCGACGATATCCGTGTCCGCGTCCAGCGATTCGACCGCGCGGGTCATGTGGTCTGCCACGGTGTCGGACCAGCGTTGGTAATAGGCCGCGCTCAGCGCTGCCTTGAAACAGTCCTTCTGCGACAGGATCCCGAGGATCGCCCCGTCCCGGTCCAGCACCGGCGCGGCGGAACAGCCGGTCTCGACCAGTTGCACCACGGCCTCCCGCATCGGCAGGTCCGGGGCGAGGGTCAGGGGCGAGTCGCGCGTGAAGCGGCGGATCGAGATCTCAGCCATCGTTTCCCTCCCGGGCAAGGCGGCGCGGACAGGTGGGGCACATCCCCTTGCCGAGGCAGGCCGTCGCCTCGCAGGAGGTTTGCAGGCCACGCCCCTTCACGAGGTACCCGAGGCCAAGGCCGAGGCAGGCAAGCGCGATGACGGTGAGGGCGAGCAGGACCTCGATCATCGTGTCACCGCGCGGCGGTCGGCCCGTGGCAAGAGGCGGGGGGTGATCCGGTCAGGCATCCTGTCAGGCTCCGAAATCATCGTTGTAGATCCGGTGACGCTCCACCCCGAAGCGGGTCAGCGTCGCGATCACCGCAGAGATCATCATCGGCGGGCCGCAGAGGTAATATTCGCAGGCATTGGGCGCGGGATGATCGCGCAGCGCATCTGCCACCCGTTCATGGATGAAACCGGTGGCCCCGGTCCAGCGATCGCCGGGGGCGGGGTCGGACAGGGCGGGCGTCCAGCGGAAATTGGGATGCTCCGCCGCGATGGCATCGAATTCCTCGGTATAGAACAGGTCGATGGCAGAGCGGGCGCCGTAGAAGTAGCGCATCTTGCGCTGCGTGCCGCGGCCCACCTGTTCGTGGATCATCGCTCGCAGCGGGGCCATGCCGACACCGCCGCCGATCAGGATCATCTCGGCCTCGGTGTCCTGCACCCGGAACTCGCCGAAGGGGCCGGAGATCGCCAGCGGATCGCCCGGTTTCAGCGAGAAGAGGTGGGAGGAGACGACGCCCGGCGGGATCGTGTCCTCTGCGCCGGCGGGCGGCACGGCGAGGCGGATGTTGAAGACCGCGCGGCCCACGTCTTCGGGGCGGGAGGCGATGGAATAGGCGCGCGTCACGGGCGCGGCAGAGCGGGATGACAGCGCACGCCAGCCCGCATCCTCCCATGTCTCGGCAAATCGGTCGGGCACCTCGATGTCCCGGAACGCCAGCCGGTAGGCGGGCGCCGTGAGCTGCATGAAGTAGCCTGCGTGGAAGTCCATCTGTTGGCCCTCTGGCAGGTCGAGGACCAGTTCGCGGATCAGCGGGGCCAGCATCCGGTTGGAGCGCACCGTGGCCTGCATCGTCTCGGCCGACAGCAGGTCGGGCGCCACCTCGACCGAGACCGGGCCCTTCACCGTCACCTGACAGGCGAGGCGCATCCCCGCCTTGCGGTCCTTGGCTGAAAGCAGCCCGCGCTCGGCCGCCAAGGCCTGTCCCGCGCCCGCGCCGGTGGCGGTCACCCGGCAGAGCCCGCAGGTGCCCTTGCCACCGCAGCCCGCCGGTATGGCGAACCCCGCGCCCTGCAGGCAGGAAAGCAGCGTCTCGCCGGTCTTGGCCTCGATCTCCTGCGTGCCGTTGAGGGTGATCGTGGCCGCGCTCTGCGGCAGCAGGCGCTCGCGGGCGACAAGCAGCGCCATGGTCAGCGCCAGCAGGAGCCCGAGGATGATCAGCGTGCCGAGGGCGATCTCGATCATGGGGCCCCCATCTGCGAGAAGGAGGCAAAGCCCAGCGACATCATCCCGGCCAGCAGGAAGGTGATCCCGAGGCCGCGCAGGCCCGCGGGCAGATCGGCATAGGCCAGCCGCGTCCGCACGGCGGCCAGCATGGCGACGGCGATGGCAAAACCCGCCCCGCTGCCAAGGCCGAAGACCAGCGCCTCGACCGTGTCGTAGCGACGTTCCACCATGAAAAGCGACCCGCCAAGGATCGCGCATTGCACCGTCAGCAGCGGCAGGAAGACCCCGAGGCTGGCGTGCACCGAGGGGGCGAAGCGTTCCAGCAACATCTCCAGCATCTGAACGGTGCCCGCGATCAGTCCGATGAAGGCGATCAGGTTGAGGTAGGAGAGGTCGATCTCCGGCAGCCCGGCCCAGCTCCATGCGCCGGGGGCCAGCACGGCGGTATAGATCAGCTGGTTCAGCGGCACCGTGATCCCCATCACGCCGATCATGGCAAGGCCGAGGCCGATGGCGCTTTCCAGCCGCCGGGAGAGGGCAAGGAAGGTGCAGAGCCCCAGAAAGAAGGTCAGCGGCATGTTCTCGACGAACATGGCCCGGACGAAGAGCGTGGCGAGGTCCTGCATCAGCGGCCCTCCGGCACGTCGGGGGGGATCGTCTCGGGCGGTTCGGCCTGATCGGGCAGGACGCTGCGCAGCGCCCAGACGAGGCCTGCCAGCAGGAAGAAGGCAGAGGGCGCCAGCCGCATCAGGTTGAGCGGCGTGAACCAGCCGCCCTCCTCTGCCAGCGGCAGCACCGTCAGGCCGAAGAGCGTACCGGCCCCGAAGAGTTCGCGGATTGCCCCGATGACGATCAGCACGGCGGAATAGCCCAGCCCGTTGCCAAGCGCGTCGATCATCGCGGGCAGGGGCGGGTTCTGGCGGGCAAAGCTCTCGGTCCGTCCCAGAACGATGCAGTTCGTGGTGATCAGCCCGACGAAGACCGAGAGCCTGAGCGAGATCTCGAAGAACCACGCCTGCAGGATCTGGTCGATCACGATGACCATGGAGGCCACGATGGCGATCTGCACGATCAGCCGGATCGCGTTGGGGATATGGCGGCGGATCAGGCTGACCACCGCGGCAGAGAGCACCAGCACCACCGTCAGCGACACCGCCATGGTTACGGCCGTGTCGAGCGAGGTCGTCACCGCAAGCGCCGAACAGATGCCGAGGATCTGCACGGTCACCGGGTTGCCCTCGACCAGCGGGCCCTTGAACGTGCGCAGGAGCGACGGGCGCGGGGGCATCAGAACTCTCCCCGTTTCACGGCGTCGATCAGCGGCCCGTACCCCTGCGGCCCCAGCCAGAACCGCACCATGCGGGTCATGGCCGTGCTGGTCCGCGTGGCACCGGTGATGCCGTCGACCTCGTAGTCGGTCGTGGCCGGGCCACGGGCAACGGCAAAGCGCATCTCGCCCCGCTCGTCACGGAACTTGGTACCGGCAAAGCCCTGCTGCCAGGCGGGTTCCTCGATCCGGGCGCCAAGGCCTGGGGTCTCGGACTGGCCGGTGACGGTCAGGCCCGCGATGCTCTCCATGTCGCCGTTGATGGCGATCATCGCCTCGATCGGGCCGTTGTAGCCCGCGCCCGCGATCGGCAGCACCATCAGTTTCACCGCCTCGCCGTCGCGCAGCAGGTAGACCTGCGCGTAGTCGGGCCGCGTGCCGATCCCGGCAAGGTCCAGTTCCGGGCTGAGCGCGGTCCAGTTCGCCGTGTCGAGCAGCGCCGTCTCCAGCGTCTCGGGCGTGATCTCCTGCGCGGCGCGGCCCTGGGCCAAGTCGATCACCACGGTGGAGAGCTGCGCGCTGTCGCTGCTGCTCAGCAGGGCGGTCATGCCGGGAATGGCAGAGAGCAGCGCCTCCAGCCGAAGCTGCGTCTCTGCCGCGCGGTTGGCGGTCTGGATCGGGCGCAGCAGAACGGTGGCCCCGCTCACCAGCAGCGTGCAGACCAGCGCCGTGGCGAAGGCTACGAAGAGCGTCTTGCCCCGGCTTTCGTTCGGCAGGGCCAGCAGGCGTTTCCACGGGTTTGTCGGGGTCTGGTCAGCCATGTCGTCTGTTCCGTCTCCGCAGCCAGAGGGCGATGGATATCTCGTCGAAAAGCGGCGCCGCGAGGGAGGCGAGCAGCGCGGAAGAGACCGCGATCTGCACCGGCGCTGCATCCTGCCAGAAGGCGAGGAAGAGCGTGCAGAGCCCGCCGTAGAGCGCCCCGTTCAGCCAGCGGCCTAGCGGCGTGGTCGCGCTGGCCACCGGGTCTGCCACCAGCAGCGCCAGCCCGGCACAGACGGCGGGCATCGCAGCCCAGACGGGCGCCCCCGTGAGGGCAGCGAGGCCCAGCGTGCCGAGCGCGCCCAGGACCACCGGCCCGGGCAGCACCCCAAGGGCCAGCCCCATGGCCAGCATCGCCCAGGAGGCCCAGCCCACCTGTATCGCGAGGTCGGGCCAGGGGGCTGCCGGGAAGCCGAAGCCCATGAAGGCCAGCGTCACCGTGGCGGGGTTCAGCACGTTGCGGCCCCAGCCGCCGAAGGTCAGTTCCGCCGCGACCACGCCGAAGGTTGTCGAGAGCAGCAGCGCCACCGGCCCGAGGTCCTCGGGGGCCAGCACGGCCAGCGCCAGCGCCGTCAGGGCCCCGGCCAGCGAGGGCGGTTGCGCTCGGGCCAGCATCCAGACGAGGTGCCAGACACCCGCCACCACGAGGAAGACCGCCAGCCGCAGCAGGCCGAAGGGCCCGTCCAGCGCCAGCCACGTCACGGCCAGCGGCAGGGCCGAGATCAGCAGCAGTGCGGCCACCGTCTCACGATCCCAGAGGCCGCGGTTCATGGGGCGTCCTCCTCGGCGATCCGCTCCAGCAGGGCGGCGAAGAGCGCAGAGAGCCGCGGCTCGGCCCCGGTGACGTAATCCGCAAGGGCAAGGTCCTCGGGCAGGAGCGAGAGCGCGCCCAGCTTCCGGGCCGTCTCTGCATCGCCCGAGGCGATGGCCCGCAGCAGGGGAACGGCGGGCAGCGCGCCGCCCATGCTCTGCTCCAGCGCGGCGGTGGGGATCAGGGGCAGGGGCCGGGCCGCGTGGCTCAGCGCCGAGAGGAACCAGTGCCCGCGCCCGTGGGACGGGTGATGCGCCGTGACGGTCACCTGCCGGTCGGCCCCGAGGAGCCAGCGGGCAGGGCGGCCCTCCAGCAGGGAGCCGGAGAGGATCGTGTTCTGCCCCGGCCGCACATGCCCCTGACACAGGCCGCGCAGGTCGGCCCAGGGCTGACAGCGCAGCAGGCGTGCGTCCCGCAACCCGGTGCCGGTCAGCGAAACGAGCCGCGTCTCGGGCAGCAGGCCGGTGTCGAGCAACGTGCCGATGGCGGCCACGTCCTCGGCGGCGATGTCCCAGACGGGGGCTTCTGGCGTTGCGGGGCGCTGGGCGTGGATGTGGAACCCGGCCAATCCCCAGGGGTGAACAGGGGCCGCGGGCAGCAGGCGCAGGCGCGGGCCCGCGTCCTGCACGGGCGCCGTCCCCGCGCGGTGGCAGAGGTAGACCGGCCCCTCTGTAAGCGCCATCAGCGCGGCGAGGCCGGAGGCGAAGGCCGCCTCCTGCCCCTCGATCGCGCGCAGGGGATCGGGCGCGCCGGGCCGCGTGTCGAGCGCCATGACGAAGATCGCGGCGGGTCGACGGGCCGGATCGGCCAGCCCGCCAAAGGGCCGCGCCCGCAGCAGGTGCCACAGCCCGGTCGCGCGCAGGTGCTCTGTCAGGCTCTGCGGATCGCGCTGATCGACGGGCACCGGTGGCCATTCGTGGCGGCCTGCGCCGGGTTCGTGAAACAGCGTCACCTGCCGCAGCCTGCGGGCGCTGTCGATGTCGAGCCGCGCCACCCGCCCGGCCATGGGCGCGCAGGTCGTCAGCCCGGCATTGTGCAGGTCACGGAACAGCGGTTGCCCCTGCGCGACGGTTTCGCCCTCCAGCGCCAGCGCCTCGACGCGAAGATCGCCGCTTGCGGGGATGACGAGGCTGGCCTCTGCGGTGATCTGGCGGTCGATGGTTCCGCCGGGCTGCGGCCCGGGGACGGAAATGCTCAATCCTTTTCGCCAGATACGCGACATTCCATTCGCCTCCGTGATTGGGGCAACATTGGCGGCGCATTGCCGGAGATAAAAGAGGTATCTGAGATGCAAGTTGAATTGGGCAATTCCGAATGCAAGCATTGCGGTATTCCGCCGAATTCGCCCCGCTGATTTCAAAGAAAGACAGCTGCCATGTTCCGTCGCCCCCCGGTTTCCAAGTTGCTTGCCCTGTCCCTTGCCATCGGAGGGATCGCCCTTGCGACGCTCGCCCCGGCGCAGGAAACGGGACCGTCAGAACCGCCTGTCGGCACCTATGTGCTGCCCCCCAGCGGGCCGTTTTCGCCGGACAAGGTGCAGATCCCGAACATGCGGGCGATTTCCTCGTGGATACGTTCGGGCCATGCCGATGCCTCGGGCGAGGCGTTCAGCCACTGGGACGAGGAGGGCAGCATCCCGCCGGTCTGTTCCACCTGCCACTCGGGCACGGGGTTCCGCAGCTTCCACGGCCTCGACGGGTCAGAACCGGGCCTGCCGGCAGAGCCGGTGCCGACCGGCTCGGTCGTGGATTGCGCCACCTGCCACGATCCGAACATCTCTGACATCACCGAGATCACCCTGCCCTCCGGCGTGGTGCATCCGGTGATCGTCTCGGACGCCGCCTGCACGACCTGCCATCAGGGCCGGGCCGCGGGCGCCACCCTCACCAAGGCCCTTGGCGACAAGGCCGAGGACACGCCCGATCCGGAGCTGGGCTTCGTCAATCCGCACTACGCGCTTGCCGCCGTCACGATGCTGGGGGGCTATGGCGCGGGGGGCTACCACTACCCGGACAAGACCTATACCGGGCGGTTCCTGCACGCCAAGCCGGTCGCGACCTGCCTGTCCTGCCACGATCCGCACAGCCTCGAAGTGGCGCAGGACACCTGCCTGACCTGCCACCAGACCGGAGACCCGCAGGCGATCCGCATCTCGCGGCAGAGCTATGATGGCAGCGGCGACCTGTCGAAGGGCATCCATGCCGATATCCGCAGCCTCTCGGATCAGCTGATGGCGGAGATCGAGGCCTATGCCAAGGAGGTCGCGGGCGTCGCGATCGTCTATGACGGCGGGCATTACCCCTATTTCTTCGCGGACGCGAATGGGGATGGCCTTGCGGATACCGCAGATGGCCGCAGCGTCGCCTACAAGAGCTGGTCCCCGCGGCTGCTCAAGGCGGCCTACAATTGGAAATTCGTGAATGCGGATAAGGGCATCCACGTTCACAATCCGCATTACGCATTGGAATTGCTCTACGATTCCGCGGAATCGCTCGCCGGGCCGACGGGGACGGATTTCGGCGCGCTGAATTACCTGCGCTGAGACGGGCCTTCGAGGGGGCGGCGGGGCATCCCGCCGCCCCCTCCCGGTTTCGCCCCATCCCGTCCGTCTTCTTGGCCGCGCGACCGGCGCACGGCCTGACGGGCAGCGCCCCCTCCACGCTTATCTGACACTCCCCTCCCGGGCCCTCTGAAGCCGCAGGCCGCGCGTCTGCGGCGGTGGCGCCGGCTGCCGGATCGCGAGGCAGATCGCGCGCAACCAAATATCAACCATATTGCCACCTAAAGAATTTGGTTGTGCCCGTGGTTGCAATCTGGTTGCCATGAGGAGGACGCGTGCAAGGAGACGGACATGGACGGCATCGACTACGACCGGATGGATGGAACCGACATGGCAGAGGCGGTCCGGACGGGCCGGGTCGCGCCGGATACTTTCGTGGTCGAGGCGATTCGGCGGGCCAAGGCGGTGAACGGCCAGCTCAACGCCATGGTGCATGATATTGCCCCGGTCATGCCCGCCTCGCTCGACGGTGCCTTTGCCGGTGTGCCGCTGCCGCTCAAGAACATCGGGGTCTCGGTGAAGGACGCGCCGATCAGTTCGGGCGCGGCGATCTTCAAGGATGTGGTCAGCCCGGCCGACAACACGATGGCGAAACGCTATCGCGAGGCGGGCCTTGTCTTCATCGGGCGGACCAATACGCCGGAACTGGCGCTCAGTTTCACCAGCGAACCCGCCCTGCATGGCCCGGCCTGCAACCCGTGGGACCTGACCCGTACGCCCGGCGGGTCGTCGGGCGGATCGGCCGCGCTTGTCGCGGCAGGGGTCGTGCCGCTGGCGCAAAGCTCGGACGGGGCAGGCTCCACCCGGGTGCCCTCCGCCCATTGCGGGGTCTTCGGCTTCAAGCCCTCGCGCATCCGCAACCCTGTCGGCCCGGCCACGGCGGAGGGGATCGCGGGCATGTCCACGCCGCACGCGATCTCGCGCACAGTCCGCGACAACGCCCGGCTGCTCGATGTCTCCTCCGGCCCGGACGTGGGTGATCCCTATGCCGCGCCCGCACCGCTGCGCCCCTATGCGCAGGAGGTGGGCCGCGATCCCGGAAAACTGCGCATCGGGCTGGTGACGGAAGGCCCCGCCGGGGCCCCGCTCGATCCCGTTTGCGTGGCCGCGGCGCGGGAGGTGGCGGACCTGTGCCGCGCGCTTGGCCACGAGGTGATCGAAACCTCCGATCCCTATGACAACGCCGCGCTGAAGCAGGCATGGCGCGTGATCTCGGGCGTCTCCGTGGCGCGGGGCATCGACGGCTATGCCGCCGCCAACAGGATCGCCGACCCGGACGCCCTGCTGGAGCCTGTGAACGCGCTTTGGGTGCAGGAAGGCCGCACGATCAGCGGGGGCGACTACCTCGGCGCGGTGCAGGCGCTGCACACCACCAGCCGCGCCATGGGCGGCTTTTTCGAGGGGTTCGACATCTACATGTCGCCCACCACGGCAGAACTGGCGCCCAAGCTGGGCAAGCTGGCGGGCGCGGGCAAGGACCTCGATACCTTCTACGATCTCTTCTGGCAGCACGCGCCGCTGACCGCGGTCTTCAACGCCTCCGGTTGCCCGGCGATGAACGTGCCGCTGGTCTGGCACGAGGGCCTGCCCGTGGGCGTGCAGTTCGGTGCGGCCTTCGGGGCGGATGGTCTGCTCTTCGCGCTCGCCGCGCAACTGGAGGCCGCCGCCCCCTGGGCGCAGCGCCGCCCGTCGGTCTGGGCCGGGGCGGAGGCCATGGCATGACGCTCGACCCAAGGGCCATGACCGCCCGCGGCATCGCGAAGGCCGTCAATGCGGGTGACGTCACCGCCGTGGCCGTGACCGAGGCCTATCTCGACCGGATCAATGTGCTGGAGGCACAGGTGCAGGCCTTTGCCTACCTAGATCCCAAGCGCGCGCTGGACGAAGCCGCCGCCGTCGATGCGGGGGCCAAGGGCGGTTTGCTGTCCGGCGTGCCGCTGGCGGTGAAGGACGTGATCGACAGTGCAGACATGCCCACGGCATACGGCTCCGATGCCTATACCGGGTTTCGACCCGGGCGCGACGCCACCTGCATGCACCTCGCCCGGATGGCCGGGGCCGTGGCGCTTGGCAAGACGGTGACCACGGAATTCGCCACCATGTCGCCCGGTCCCACGCGCAACCCCTTCAACCCCGGGCACACGCCGGGCGGGTCGTCGTCTGGCTCGGCGGCGGCACTCGGTGCGGCGATGGCCTCGGTGGGTTTCGGCACGCAGACCTCGGGCTCCACCATCCGGCCGTCCGGCTTCTGCGGCGTGGCCGGGTTCAAGGCCAGCCTCAACCGGATCGACCGCACCGGGGTGAAACCGCTGGGCGAAAGCCTCGACGTGGTGGGGGCCATGGCGCGCGACGTGCGCGACGCGGCGCTGCTGGCCGCCGTCATCGCACGGGAGCCGTCGTGGATCGTGCCCGAGGAGACCCCGGACCTGCCCGCCGTGGCGCTCTTCCTGCCGGAGCAGGAGGGCCCCGCGCTGGAGGCGGGCGGCCAGATGGCGATCGACCGGGTGGCGGCGCTGCTCGCGGCCCCGGTCGCCATGGCGACGCCCGCGTGGTGGGACGGTCTGGGTCCGGCGCAGGATGCGGTCTTCGGCTGGGAGGCCTCTGCCTCGCTCGCCGTCGAACGTGACCTGAGGGCCGCGGATGTCACTGAAATCACGCGCGGGTTCATGGCGCGTCAGGCGCTCTCGACGGCAGAGGGCCACCGTGCGGGGTGCGCCGCGCGCGACGCGGCTCTGGCCGATCTCGACAGCCTCTTCGGCGCGGCGGAGATCCTGATCACCCCGCCTGCCTCGGGGGAGGCGCCCGCGGGGCTCGGCTCCACCGGGAATGCGGCGTTCAACATCCGCTGGACCCTGCTGGGCACGCCCTCGATCACCGTGCCCGCCGGGCTGGGGCCGACCGGCCTGCCGGTCGCGGTGCAGGTGGTCGCGAGGCCGGGTCAGGATGCGCTTCTGCTGCACGCGGCGGCGGCGATCGAGGATGCTTTGCGCAGGGCGGGCCATCCCGCCCGTCCGGAGATCTGACGCCCGATGGGCTGGTCCGGGGAGGAGGCACGCGACCTGCGCCGCCGCAAGCTGCTGCAATGGGCCGCCTGCGTGCTGGGTGCCATCCTTCTGACGGGGGTCTTCCGCCTGCTGCACCTGCCTGCCGCGGCCCTTCTGGGGCCGGCGATCGCCTCGACCTTCGTGGGCGTGCGGGGTGGGGCCATCCGTGTGCCCAAGCCGCTCCATCAGGGTGGGCAGGGCGTGGCCGGTTGCCTGATCGCGCAGTATCTCACCACCGACCTCGTCACCCGGATGGGCGGCGACGTCGGGCTGTTCGCGGTCTTCGTCGCGGCGACGCTGGCCATGGCCGTGCTGACCGGGCTGCTGGTCGGGCGGCTCTCCTCGGTACCCGAGGAGGAGGCGATCTGGGGGTTCCTGCCCGGCATGGCCGGCGCGATGATCGCCATGTCCGAGGAGCAGGGCGTCGACAGCCGCTATGTCGCTTTCATGCAGATCACCCGGCTGCTGGTGGTGATCCTGACCACCGGCGCGGCCTCGGCCATCCTGCTCGACAGCCCGCCCGTGTCGGTGAGCGCGACGGCCGATCCCCTTGGCGGGCCGATGGTCCTGCTGACGCTGCTGGTGGCGGTGGCGGGCTTCCCGGTGCAGCGGTTCCTGCCGTGGTTTCCCACGCCGAACACGTTGGTGCCCATGGTGCTGGCCGCCGGTCTGAAGGCCGGTTTTGGCATCGCACTGCCGCTGCCCATGTGGTTGCTGTTGCTGGCGTTCTTCCTGATCGGCTGCGACGTGGGGCTGAAATTCACCCCGGCGCTGATCCGGCACGTGGCCCATTCGCTGCCGGTGCTGATCCTCGCGTCGCTGGGGCTGATGGCGGCCTGCGCCACCTCGGGCGTCGTGCTGGCCTGGCTGCTGGACGTGCCGCTGCTGACGGCGCTGCTGGCGACGATCCCCGGCAGCATCGAATCCGTGGCGATCATCGCGATCAACAGCCACGCGGACGTGACCTTCGTCATGACGCTTCAGACGCTGCGGCTCTTCGCGGTGGTCTTCTTCGGCCCGATGCTGGCGCGGCGCATCTGCCGGCGCATGGCAAGCGCGCCGGGGGAGTGATCTGCCTCAGTGCGGCCCCATCAGGACGATCCGGTGGATCGCCATCAGGTGCTTGCGCATGGCCTCTTCCGCAAGATCGGGCGCGCGGCTGGCAATCGCCTCGACGATGGCACCGTGTTCGCTGGTGTCCTTGTCGATATCCAGCGGTTCGGCCTGTTCGCGCGGCATGTTGAGCTTGGCGTCGGCGTCGATCCGGCGCAGCAGCGCATAGAGTTCCGAGGCGAGTGCATTGCCGCTGGCATCGGCGATCATCCGGTGCAGATCGACGGAGCTGCGCCCACTGGCGATGTCCCGCACGGCCTGCCGCATGTCCTCGATCTTGGCGGGGGTGGCGCGCAGGGCGGCCAGCCGGGCCAGCGTCGGTTCGATCATCAGGCGCAGCTCAACCACTTCCACCGGGTTGGTGTTGTGGACGAGGTCCGAGACATTGTCGCTTGCGCCGCTGCGGCGGGCCCGCCGCTTGGGCTGAGGCAGGTCGCCGTTGTCGCGCATCGCCGCAAGGGCGCGCCGGATCTGGTGCCGTTTCACGCCGATCAGCTCCGAGAGCTTGCGCTCGGCCGGGAGGCGTTTCTCCTGCGCGCGGATTTCCTCGATCTTCTCGACGATCCCGGTCAGGTCGGCGGGGATGTCTTCTGCCGCGGTAATTGGCACGTCGAGCTTCTCGACTGGCTTATTCATCAAAATTCCCTTCTCTTCGCCCGGTCTGCACGAAGGCAGGGCCCGGCGAACGATCTAAAGCGCGCGAGGCACTAGCACAGGAGTGTAGCGCAAACAACCATTTCGACCAATGGTCATGGTTGACGCACGAATGGCCGAAATTCGAATCGCGAAGTCAGCTTTCCCCGGACCGCATGCCATGCCGCAGCAATTTCCACCGGACAATTCTGCGCCTGCAAAGACAGAGCGCACAAAACCCGGGCGAAGCCTGCGGCGGGATCGAGAAAATCGCAATCTGGCCGGTTTTGGTTGGCCTCAACCATTGCTTTGGTCGCGCGTTGATTGAAGTCTGGTTGATACCGGCCGGTTGAGCCTGCGGGCTCCGGAAGCCGGATCAAAAAACAGAACCGACAGGGGTGTATACCATGATTTTCAACCGTAGCGTCCGGCCCCTGGCCGGCGCGGTGCTCGGCCTTGCGCTGTCCACCGGGGCGATGGCCGCAGAGGTCAAGACGATTGCCGTTCTGACGCCCGAACAGGGCACCGACTTCGGCTGGAACCAGCAGGGGATCGAGGGGGCGGAAGCCGCCGCCGAGGCCACCGGCAAGGAGATCATCGTGGCGCAGGGCCTGGGCTACGGCAACGTCCGCCCGACGCTGCGCGAACTGGCCGAGGACGGTGCGGACCTGATCATCGCCCATGCCTCCGGCTACACGACCGAAGCCATCGAGGTCGCCAAGGAGATGAACGTGCATGTCGCCGTGGGCGCCACCTCCGAACCGCCGCTCGTGGGCATGTATGAACTGGCGGGCGAGAAGGGCTCCTTCCTCGCCGGTGTTCTGGCCGCGCGGATGACCAAGACCGGCACCATCGGCATCGTCGTCTCCTCCGAAAGCCCGAACTGGAACGCCCAGTCGGCCGGCTTTGCACAGGGCGTCAAATCCGTCGCCCCGGAAACCACCCTGCGCTATGCGATCATCGGCCCGGCCGCCTATGCCGACGTGGCCGGTGCGCGCCGCGTGACCGAAAGCGTCATCGCCTCGGGCGCGGACGTGATCTTCGGCCAGGGCAACGGCTCGTCCTTCGGCATGATCCAGGCGGTCGAGACGCTGAAGACCCCCGGCGGCGACAAGGTCTGGTTCATCGACGTGATCGGCGACAAGTCCTCGATCGACAAGGGGCACCTGCTGTCGTCGGTTCTCTGGGACATGGGCCCGGTCTTCACCCAGATGGTGAAGGACATCGAGGCGGACACCTTCGGGACGGCCTCCTATGCGCTCAACCTCGAGGACGGCAGCCAGCGTCTGCTGAAGACCGACCACATCCCCGAGGATGTCTGGGCCGAACTGGAAGACGTGAAGGCCAAGATCATCTCGGGTGAAATCGAGGTGGAGATGGTGATCGAACCCGCCGCCACCCGCGCGATGATGTCCGAAACCATCGCCTCCGCCGAATGACCTACGAGACGGAAATACGCGCGGACCCGGCAACGGGTCCCGCGCAGCCGCTGGTCGCGCTGGAGGGCGTGACCAAGCGGTTCCCCGGGGTCGTCGCGAATGATGCGGTGACGCTGGAATTCCACCCCGGCGAGGTCCATGCCCTGCTGGGCGAGAACGGGGCGGGCAAGTCCACACTGATTTCCATGCTGGCGGGTGTCCAGCAACCGGACGAGGGGCGCATCCTGATCGAGGGCGTGCCGACGAAGATCACCTCGCCCAAACACGCGCTGAGCCTTGGCATCGGCACGGTCTACCAGCACCGGATGCTGGTCCCGACCCTGACCGTGGCCGAGAACCTTCAGATGGGCGCGCCATGGTATCGCCGGCCGGACCGGGCCGCGATCCGCGAGAAATTCGCCGAAAGCTGCCGTGCCTTCGGCATCGACATCGACATCGACCGCGTGGTGGGGGAACTGTCGCTGGGCGAGCAGCAGCAGGTCGAGATCATCCGCGCGCTCTGGCGGGGCGGCAAGCTGCTGGTGCTGGACGAGCCCACGGCGATGCTGTCGCCCGCCGGTGTGCGCGAACTGGGCCGGATGATGGGCCGGATGCGCGACGCGGGCGTGTCGATCATCTTCATCACGCACCACCTCTCCGAGGCGGTGGAATTCGGCAACCGGGTCTCCGTGCTGCGTTCGGGCCGGGTGGCCGGGGCCATGTCGGCGGACGAGGTCGCAGCCCTCACCCCCGAGGCAACGCGGGCCCGGATCGTGGACCTGATGTTCGGCGCAGGTGTCGAGGGCGACACCAAGATCGAGCGCCGCGCCCGGCGCGACCATGGCGAGCGCGCCTTCGAGGTCGTGGGCCTCTCGGGCAAGTCCCAGAAGGGCGACACCGGCTTCTCCGACGTGACCTTCCACGTGCAGGAAGGCGAGATTTTCGGCGTCGCGGGCGTGGACGGCAACGGGCAGACCCCGCTGGCCGAGGCCATCGCGGGCCAGATCCCCTGTCAGGGCGACGTGCTGCTGGAGGGCCGGGCCCTTGGCCGCGCCGATGTGGCGAAACGCTACCGGCTGGGCCTGCGCTATGCCACCGATGACCGGCTGGGCGAGGGCACGGTGGCCTCGCTGCCGATCTCGCTCAACATGGTGCTCAAGCAGATCGGCCGCCCGCCCTACTGGCGCGGCGGGGTGCAGCGCGACGCCCTGATCGACGCCCATGCCGAGAGCCTCTTCGAAGAGTTCGACGTGCGGGCCCCCTCGATCCACACGCCGATCGGCAAGCTGTCGGGCGGCAACATCCAGAAGGTCCTGCTGGCGCGGGAACTGTCGGGCGCGGCCAAGGTCGTGGTCTACAACAAGCCCACCCACGGGCTGGACCTCAAGAACATCGAAACCACGCGCCGCCGTATCCGGGACGGCGCGGACAACGGCATCGCCACGGTGCTGATCTCCACCGATCTCGAAGAGATCCTGTCCCTCTCGGACCGGATCGGGGTGATGGTGCGCGGTCGCATGGTGGGCGTGGTGCCCAACGGACCTGACGCCCGCAAGCGCGTCGGCGCGATGATGGCCGGGGAGAGCGAAGAATGAGCGAAATGACGGAGGCCCCCCGCGTGGCCGCGGCCCCGCGGCTGCCCGGCTGGGCCAAGCCGCTGGCCTTTGCCCTGCTGCCGGTGCTGGCCGCCCTTTTGGCCGGGGCGCTGGTTCTCTGGGCGCTCGGCAGCGATCCCCTGAACTACTACACCTACGTGGTCGAACGCGGGCTGCTGCGCACCCGGGGGCTGCAAGCCTCCATCGTGCACATGATCCCGCTGCTGATCCTCGGCACGGCGCTGATCGTCAGCTTCCGCGCCGGGCTCTGGAACCTCGGCATCGACGGGCAGTACATCCTCGGCACGCTCACCGCGGGCGTGGTCGCGCCCAAGCTGGTGGCCGTGATGCCGGTGGTGCCCGCGCTCTTCCTCGCGATGCTGGCCGGGGCTGCCGTGGGCGCCCTCTGGGCGCTGCCGCCCGCGCTGCTGCGCGCCAAGCACGGCATCAACGAGGTGATCTCGGGGCTGATGATGAGCTTCATGGCCACCTCGCTGGCCGCCGCGATCATCAAGCTCTGGGCGAAGGACCCCGCCAGCCTGGAGCCGCAGACCAGCACGATCCCGGTGGAGCAGCGCCTGCCGCTGCTGCCGGGGACGGACATCAACCTCGGCATCGTCATCGCGCTGGTGGTGACCATCGCCGCGCATCTGGCGATCTCGCGCACCTCGGCGGGGCTGAAGCTGCGCATTCTCGGGCTCAATCCGGCGGCGGCGACCCACGCGGGCCTGCCCGCGCCCCGGATGATCGTTCTTGTGCTCTGCCTCTCCGGGGCCATCGGCGGCTTTGCCGGCGCGGTGGAACTGACCGGCGTGCTGGGCAAGATGCAGGCCAGCTGGAACCCCGCCTACGGCTTTGCCGTGGTGCCGCTGGTCTTCCTCGCCCGGATGAACGGCTGGGCCATGATCGCCTTCGTCTTCGCCTTCTCAGTGCTCTCAATCGGCGGGGCCTCGGCCGCCGTCCGGCTGGGCGTGCCGCAGAGTTTCACCATGGTCCTCGTCGGCTTCCTGCTGCTGTTCCTCGCGCTTGCCGAATGGATCGACCAGACCCGGAGGGAGCAGGCATGAGCGGTCTTCTCACGGAAACCTTCCTTGCCGCGCTGCTGTCCGGCGCGGTGGTGGCGGCGGTGCCGCTGATCCTCGCCGGGCTTGGCGAGCAGATGTCGGAGCGCGCGGGCGTGCTGAACATCGGGCTCGAGGGGATGATCCTCGGCGGGGCCTATGCGGGCTTTGCCGCCGCCGTGGGCGGCTGGGGCATCTGGGGCGGCTTTGCCGCGGGCATCCTCGCGGGCATGGCGCTTGCTATGATCATGGTCGTCTTCTGCGTCCGTCTCGGCATCAACCAGATCATCGTGGGCATCGCGATCACGCTGGGGGTGACGGGGGTGACGGCGCTTCTGCACAACGTCTACTTCGCCCGGACCTACCCGCGCCTGCCCGCGCCCGAGAAATGGGCCATCCCCGGGCTGTCGCAGATCCCGCTCATCGGGCCGGGGCTCTTCGATCATCACCTGATGACCTACGCGGCCCTGCTGGCGCCCTTCGTGCTGATGTGGCTCTACAAGGGGTCCTTCCTCGGCCTCAACCTTTCGGCCGCGGGCGAAAAGCCCGAGGCGCTGGATGCGGCGGGCATCGACGTGACCCGCACCCGGACCACCGGTGCGCTCTTCGCGGGCGCCATGGCGGGCCTCGGCGGCGCCTACCTGTCCGAGATCGGCTCGGGCATCTTCGTGCCGGCCATGAGCCACGGCTCCGGCTTCATCGCCATCGTGCTGGCCATGCTCGCGCGGCATCGGCCCGTCTGGGTCATGGGCGGCGCTCTGCTCTTCGGCTTGTGCCTCTCTGCCGCCACCGCGCTGCAGGTCGGCGGGGTCGAGATACCCACCGATTTCATCCAGATGCTGCCCTTCGCCATGGTCATGGCCGTGCTGATCGCCTTCGGGCGCAAGGCGCGGCTGCCCGCGGCCCTGGGCACCCCCTATCGCCGGGGTCAGCGGTAAGCCGCCCCGCAAGGTCCAACGAGGCCCAAACAGCCAGTCAGGCCCAAGAGCCAACAAGGCCCCAAAAGCCAACAAGGAGTGTGTTATGAACAAGATGACCCAGACAGAGCCGGTAAAGAAGCTCCGCACCGGCGCCGAATACAAGGAATCCCTGAAGGATGGCCGCAAGGTCTGGTACGAGGGCGAGCTGCTCGACAGCGTCTTCGACGCGCCGCACCTCGCCAAGGGGATCGACCTGCTGGCCGAGATGTTCGATGACCAGTTCGACCCCGAGTATGCCGAGGCGACCACCTATTTCGAACCCAAGGTCGGCGCCGTGGTCACCCGCTCGTGGCAGGCGCCCATGTCGATGGAAGAGCTGGCCGACCGCCGCAAGATGATCGAGTACACGGCCAAGAAGACCGCGGGCACCTATGGCCGTCCGCCGGATCTGGGCCCCTCGATCGCCATGGGCCTCTGGGCCTACCTGCCGACGTTCAAGAAGAAATCCTCGACCTTCGACGGGCTCAAGCCCGACTTCGCCGAGAACATCGAACGCTACATGGAATACGGGCGGCTCAACGGCATCACCTGTGCCGAAAGCCTCACCGGGCCCCAGAACGACCGCTCGCAGCCCATGGCGCAGGCCGCGTCGCTGCTGCGGGTCACCAAGGTCGAGAAGGGCGGCGTGCGCGTCTCGGGCGCGAAATCCGTGGGCTCCATCGCGGCGCAGACCAACGAGATCTTCTTCACCAACCTCGCCTATGGCGGCACCCCGCCCGAGGCCTGCATCTGGGGCTCCATCCCGATTGCCACCGAGGGGCTCAAGCTCGTCTCGCGTGAGTGCCTGTCCAACCCCGAGGCCGATCCCTTCGACCACCCGCTGAACCACAAGGGCGAAGAGGCCGACCAGCTGGTGATCTTCGACAACGTCTTCGTGCCCGAGGACCGGATCTTCAACCTCGGTGACGAGGAACTGGTGGGCTACTACGGCAAGACCTGCAACTGGGCGCACTGGCACATCCTGACCCGCCTGATGGTCAAGGCAGAGCTCTTCGTCGGGACCGCGCAGGTGGTGCTCGACATCCTTGGCACCGGGCATATCCAGCCGGTGCAGGCGCTGGTCGCGGATATCATCCAGTACGCCCAGACCCTGCGCGCCTTCGTGCTGGCGGCCGAAAGTCAGGCCAAGCCGACCGAGAACGGCGTCTTCGCCCCCGACATCCCGCTGCTGACGGCAGGGCGGATGTACTCGATCCAGCATTACCCGAACATCATCCACACCCTGCAGGAGCTTTGCGGTCAGGGCCTCGTGATGCGCTTCGGCAAGAAGGCCTTCGAAAACCCCGAGATCGGGCATCACCTCGAAGAGCTGCTGCCCGGTCACGGGGTCAGCGGGATGGAGAAGGAGCGGGTGATGAACTTCATCTGGGACCTGACCACCTCCTCCCACGCGGGCCGCGTCGCGCTCTTCGAGAATGTGAACGCCACCCCTGCGCCGCTGCTGCGGATGCGTCTCTTCGGGGAATACGACCGGAGCGAGCACGTGAAGACCGCCCGCAAGCTGATCGGGATGGACTGATGGACAAGGCTGCGACGGTGGATGCCTTCTATGCCGCCTACAACAGCCACGATGCCGGGGCCGCCGCTGCGCTTTATGCCAGCGGCGGTCGCCACGTCGAGGCCGCCAGCGGCAAGGCCCGCGAGGGCCGCGATGCGCTGGAGGCGGGGCTGGTGGGCTTCTTCGGAATGCTGGACGGGCTGCGCTTTGACGAGGTGAAGCGTATCCATTCGGGAAACAATGTTCTGGTGGATTACGTGATGCGCGGCACCATGACCCGCGACCTCGGCCCGATGAAGGCCAAGGGGCAGGAGATCGCCTTGCCCGGCGTCCATGTCTTTACCTTCGAGGGGGACGAGATCGCCTCGACCACCGATTACTGGGACCCGTCCGAGTTCGGCCGGCAGGTGGCGGCATGAAGCGGCTGGCGTTCTGCCTCGCGCTTGTGGCGGCTCCCGCGGTGGCGGCGGAGGGCAAGGCGGGCGGCTATCGCCCCGCGCCGCTCTCGATCACCAACGGGACGGATGCGCCCATGGCCTGCCGGGCCGTGCTGGCGCATTGGTACCTCAATGAATACGGGCCCGCGGCGCCCGGCGCGGCAGTAAACATCCCGTTGCGCTACGATTCCGCCAGCGGAACGGTTTCGATCCTCAACAGCGTGGGGGATGAGATGGCGGTGGAGCGGTTGGTCTGCGGCGCGGCCGGCGCTGTCTGGGACAGTGCCGGGGACGTGGCCTACAAGGCGCTTGCCGGTGCTGGGTCCGAAACGCTGTCCTGCGAGAAAAAGGCGGGCGGGTTCAGCTGCCGCTGAGCTCCGCCCTCAAGTCCAGGAAAGGAACCGGGTGTCACGTGGCAGGGCCGCGCGGACCTGCCGTGCGTGGTCGAGGGTGATCTCGCCCTCGGACAGCAGGTGGCCTTCGGCATCCAGCGCCCGGGCGTGGTAGGCACCGGCCGGGGGCAACATCTGCTCGTCCTCGAAGCGGAAACAATCCAGTCCCCAGGGCCGCACCGGCGTCAGCCACGGCCCGCCCAGAAGGTGGACCGCGCCCGCGATGTCGCCCCGCGCCACCAAGGCCCGGATGAAGCTGGAGGAGATGCGCCGTCCGGCGTCCTGAACCTCGGCCACGGCGCGCAGGCCGAAGCCGTTCTCGCGCCCCATCCGGTCGAGCAGCGCCGCATCCCCGGACCGACGGCGGCCGAAGCGGAAATCATCCCCGCAGATCACCGCCGAGACCCCCAGCCGGGCCACCAGCAGGTCGTGCACGAAATCCGCAGGCTCCTGCCCGGCAAAGGCGGCATCGAAGCGCGGCGCAAAGACATAGTCGAACCCGGCCTCGGCAAAGAGCCTGCGGCGTGCGGCGGCGCAGGACAGGCGCATCGGCGGCAGCTCGGGATCGAAAAAGGCGCGGGGGTGCGGATCGGCGCACATGATCGCCAGCGGCGCACCCCCGGCCAGGTCGCGCCCTTCCTGCAAGAGGGCGCGGTGACCGCGGTGCATGCCGTCGAAATTGCCGAGCAGCAGCACCGCGCCCCGCAGGTGGGCGGGAACGGGAGTGGCCCCGTCCACCTGCGGCAGGTCAGAGACCTTCAAGCCAGTCGAAGACATCGGAGACGGGCAGGACATCGGCGTACTTCTTGTGCATGTCGTAGAGGTTGGCGAAATGCGGGCTCTCGTGCAGGTCGGCCACGCATTCCTCGGGCACGATGGTGAAGTAGGAGCGCGACAGCGCATCCACCACCGTGGCGCGGACACAGCCGCTGGTGGAGCCGCCGGTGACGATGACGGTGTCGATCTTGTGGAAGGTCGCCAGCGATTGCAGGTGGGTCTCGAAGAAGGCCGAGGGCATCTTCTTGTTCAGCACGATATCGTCCTTGCCGATCACCAGGCGCGGGTCCAGCGCCGCGCGCTCGGAGCCGATCTTGATCATCTTCAGGTCGTCCGGCGCGTCGCCACGGGTGCCGAAGACGCCGCAGTCATCGCCCATGTCGTTGAAGGCGACATAGGTCCAGACCACGGGCAGCCCCAGCTTGCGGTGCAGTTCGGCGAGGCGGTTCACGTAGTCCGCCTGCTTCGGATCGGTCTCGTAGGCGGTGACATAGGTGTCCGGCTGGGTATAGGCGCATTGCAGGTCCACGTTGACCAGCATCGGGCGCGTGCCGAAGCCATAGGGCTTGCGGGCCGGGTTTGCGCGCAGCTCTTCGAACATCTGGCGCGCGGTCTTGGGAGAGAGTTCCATGGCGATCTTTCACGGAGAGAGGGATGGACCGGCCCCGCGCGGGGGCCGGCCGGTGGGTGTGAGGCTTACGACGACATCCAGTCGAGCCAGCGGGTGCGCACCTCTTCGGCGTTCGCGCCCCACCATGTCTCGTCGATGTTCATGTTCTTCTCGGCGTTGGCGGGATAGCCTGGCAGCGTCTTGGCGTGCTCTTCCGGGATCGCGTCGTAGATCGAGGTATTGGCCATCGTGTAGGGCATCTGCGATGCGTATTCGCGCATCCCTTCCGCCTGCATCATCCAGGCGATCAGCTTCATGGCGTCTTCCTTGCCGGGCGCGTTCTTGGGAACGGTCCAGTAGGATTGCTCGACGATGGCCTGGTTGAAGTTGAAGTCGAAGTAGCCTTCCTTGCGGCCGGTCACCAGACGGCTGAGCGAGGCACCGCAGAGGTCCACTTCGCCCGATTCCATCAGCACGCCCCACTGCGAGGTGCGCTCGACCCAGAGGTCCACCTTGTCCTTGATCGCGTCGCAGGCCTCGAAGGCCTCGTCGATGCTGATCGGGTAGATCTCGTCCTTGGGCACACCGGCGGCCATCAGGGCGATCTCGAAGGTGGGGCGGGGCTGGGCATAGAGCCCGAGACGGCCCTTGAACTTCGACTCGTCGAACAGCTCCTGCCAGCTCTGCGGGCCTTCCTCGCCGATGGTCTTGGGGTTCCAGCCGATGCAGGTGGAGAAGGCGACCGAGCCGATGCCGTATTCCTTCATCACCTTGGGGTCGATCTGCTCCTTGGGCACGACCGAGAAGATCAGGTCATAGTCGATCGGCTCCAGCAGGTCCTTCTCGATCGCGACGAGCATCTGGGTGCCCTCGGTGTCGATCAGGTCCCACTCCACGTTGTTCACCTTGTCCATCACTTCGAGCTTGGACATGTCCGGGATCGCGGTGGCGGAGGTGGTGATGCCGGTGGCGTCGGTGAACTTGGAGAACCAGATCTGGTCCATGACGTCTGTGTAATGGCCGCCCCAGGTGCAGACGACCACATGGCCGTCGCCCTTGAGGATCTCGGCCACGTCCTGCGCGCGCAGTCCGGTCCCGACGAGAGAGCCGGCACCCGTGGCAGCAAGGCCGGCCAGCAGTTCGCGGCGTGACATTCCCTTGAATTTCATAGTCCTATCCCTGTTGTTTGAGGAGGAGGAACGGCCGGACCCTTCTGGGAGGTCTCGCACCGGGGAGAACGGGCGCAGCCAAGGGACCGCGCCCGGCAGGACGGCCTCAGGCCGCCATCACGTGGCTCATCTGCGGGGCCCAGGAGATCGACATCTCGCGCCCGGGCGCGGGGGCCGTGCTCTGCCCGTCGATGGGTTGCGTTGCGATGACCGTGCCCATCGGGCTGTCGAGCTCGATCCGAAGGGTCGACCCGAGGAAGCGGGCATCTGTCACCCGGCCGGGCAGCGCCCAGTCCGGGGCCTGTGCATCGTCGAGGCGGATCACCTCGGGGCGGACGCAGAGAACGGAGGCGCCGGACTGCGCCGTGGGCAACGGCAGCCGCCCGCCGGTGGCGGCCAGCGTCGTACCCGTCCCGGTGCCGGCAAAGAGGTTCGATTCCCCGAAGAAGCCCGCGACGAAGGAGTTGGCCGGCGAGAGGTAGAGATCGCGCGGCGTGGCGACCTGCTGCAGCTTGCCGTCGTTCATCACCGCGACGCGGTCGGACATGTTCATCGCCTCTTCCTGATCGTGGGTCACGAAGACGACGGTCTGGCCGAGGCTGCGTTGCAGGCTGCGGATCTCGCCCTGCATGTCGACGCGCAGGTTCCGGTCCAGCGCCGCCAGCGGTTCGTCCATCAGCAGGGCGCGGGGATCGAAGGCGATGGCGCGGGCCAGGGCGACGCGCTGCTGCTGGCCGCCGGACAGCTGGGTGATCCGGCGCTCGGCGTAATCCTCCATGTGCACCCGGCTCAGTGCCCATTTGATGCGGCGGGCCTGTTCGTCCTTCGACATGCCGCGGGCGCGCAGCGGGTAGGCCACGTTGCGGGCGACGTTCATATGCGGGAAGAGCGCGTAGCTCTGGAACACGACGCCGATATCGCGCTGATGCGGCGGCACGAGGGAGATGTCGCGCTTGCCCAGCAGGAGGTGCCCGGCATCGGCCTGCGTGAACCCCGCGATCAGCATCAAGAGCGTCGTCTTGCCGGACCCGGAGGGCCCGAGGATGGTCACGAATTCGCCCGGCTCGACCTTCAGGCTCACATCCTCCACGGCGGCCTTGCCGTCGTAGAACTTGGACATGCGGTGGAAGGTGATGCCAAAGCCGTGCTGGCTGTCGCGGCCGGTCGAAGTGTCGGACATGAAGGGGAGCCTTTCACGCGGGAGGGAAGGGGCCGCCGGGGCCGTCTGCGGGGAAGGGGAGCCTGCAAGGGCCCCGGCGGCCGTCGCGCCCGGCACCGCCGCGGCCGAGAGCGAACGGGCTCTGGGCGCGGCCACGAGGGCCCGGCGCGCCCGGACTTTCGACCACAGCGCCTGCGCCGCCACGAAGGCCAGCACGAGGAAGAGCTGCAGCGAGGAGATCGCGGTAATCGTCTTGTCGAGGCCGTTCTGGGTGATCTCCTCCCAGATCTTGCGCGGCAGGGTCTCGAACCGGGGCCCTGCAAGGAGCTGCGCCAGCACCACCTCGTCGAAGGAGAAGATGAAGGCGAAGACCGCCGAGGCGATGATCGCGGGCACGAGAAGCGGCAGCGTCACCAGCCCAAGCGTGCGCCAGACATTCGCGCCGAGCGAGGCAGAGGCCCGTTCCAGCGCCGGGTCGAGGCTGGCCAGCCGCGACATCACCGGCATGACCACGAAGGGCAGCACGACCATGGCATGGGCCACCGAGAGCGGTGCGATCTGGCCCAGCAGGCGCAGCTTGGCAAAGATCACGTAGTAGCCGACGCCGATCACCATGAGCGGCACGATCATGGGCGCGATGAAGAAGATCTTCAGCGCGTTGCCCAGTCGGCCCCGGATGCGCGAGATGCCGATCGCCGCCGCCACGCCGAGGACGGTGGCAAAGAGCGTCGTCACCAGCGCCACCTGGAAGGAGAGCGAGGCCGCCCGCATCCAGCGCCGGTCGCTCAGCAGGTTGCGATACCATTCCAGCGACCAGCTGTTGGGCGTGAGCGTCAGCGCCTTGCCCGAGCCGAAGGAGATCGGCACGAGGATCAGGACCGGAAGGATCACCACGAAGAGCATGATCCAGCCATAGATTTTCAGGGCGCGGCGGCCGTTCGGTCCAAGCAGCAGGTCCATCTCAGCGCCCCTTGTCGAAGAGTTTGTCCACGCCCGCGATGCGGTCGTAGATGAGCAGAAGGACGAGGCAGATCAACAGCAGCACCATCGAGGTCGCGGCGGCCAGTTCGAGATCGCCCAGCTTCTGGATTTGGTCGCGCACCGCCAGCACGATGGTGGGCGTCCGCCCCCCGCCGAGGATCGCGGGCGTCACGAAGAAGCCGAAGGCCAGCGTGAAGACCAGCATCGACCCGGCCACGAGGCCGGGGAGGGAAAGCGGCACATAGACCTGGTAGAAGACCTGGAAAGGCTTGGCCCCCAGCGAGAGCGCGGCGCGCACATAGGCCGGGTCGATCGCCTTCATGCTGGGGATCAGGGTGATCACCATGAAGGGCAGCAGGATGTGGATCATCCCGATGTAGACGCCGACTTCGTTGTAGACCAGTTCCAGCGGGCCGGAGGTGATGCCGACGGTCTGGAGGATCGTGTTCACCACCCCGTTGCGTTGCAGGATGATGATCCACGCGAAGGTCCGCGCCAGGAAGCTGAGCCAGAGCGAGATGAAGAGCGTGATCGCCATCGCCTGCGCGTAGCGGCCCGGCAGGTTCACCATCAGGTAGGCGATGGGATAGGCCAGCAGGGCGCAGGCCAGCGTGGTGAAGAAGGCGAGCCGCAGCGTGAAGTAGAGCAGCCGGAGGTAGACCGGCTCGACCACCCCGCGGAAGTGGACGAGGGTGAAGCCCTCGCCCGACCAGCCGCCGAAGCTCATCCAGAGCAGGGTGAAGAGCGGCGCGAGGAAGAAGAGCGCCATGCAGATCATCGGCAGCGCCATGAGCGCCAGCGTCAGGCGCCGGCGCTGAAGCTCCCAGCTGCCGGAAGAGGGGCGGCCGGAAGGACGGCCGGAAGGACGGGCGGAGGGCGGCAGGCCCTCCGCGGCATCGGTCTCGACGATGGCGGCATCGCTGCTCATGTCATGGCCCTCAGGCGGCCATTTCGGGGATCATCATCTTTCCGTTCTCGACGATGGTCTGCCCGTCGAGCTTCAGCGTGTGCCGGCGCAGCGGGATGTCGAGGTGGCAGGCGGTGTCATTGTTGCCGCCCAGTTCCGTGTTCGGCCCGAGCGAGAACAGCACGTTGCCGTGCCATGACAGCATGTTCACGCCGATCTCGGCGTCGCGGGTCTTGGTGATGATGTTGGAATACCACTTGGCCGAGGGCAGCAGACCCCAGCCGATGTGGCTGATCGCATAGGCCCGCGGGTCGTTGTAGCTGTCCATGAAGTCCTTCATCATCGCGGCATCGATGCCTTCGCCGTCGATGGAGGTGACATAGCCGTCGCGGATCGTCAGCTCGACCGGGCGCTCCACGTGACGCTTGAAGGCGACGATGGCATCGCCGGGCGCGATGACGACCTTGCCGTTCACCTTGCCGTCGACCCCCTGGCTGAGGACCTGCCCCGTGCCCATGTGGTCCCAGCGGCCCGGCTCGTCGGTGTAGCCATATTGCGTCATGACGCGATACTGGCCCAGTTCGTAGGTCACGTCGGTGCCGTTGTCCGAGGTGATGTGCATGGTCTTGGCCGCGCCCAGCAGTTTCTCACCGTATTCGACGCGCGCGCGCAGCTCCGGCGAGGGCATGTTCTGGGCGAGGATGTCGAAGGGTTCGCGCACGAAGAGCATCCGCGTGCCGGTGGCGCAGATCTCGTTCTGCTCGTGGGAGAAGAGCATCCCCATCAGGTCGATGACGATGTCGGCCTTCTTCAGCGTGTCGATCACCGGCAGGTTGCCCGCGATGGCGGTGCGGCCGACCATCGACTTCATCACCCGGGTCTCGCGCAGCGGCACGTTGATCAGGAAACTGTTCGCGCCCATCTCGCGGGCCGCCAGCAGGAAGGCCTCGCCGTAATCGGCGCGGATGTCGCCCTCCGTCAGCACGATCACCGTCTCGTGCGGCTTCACCTTGCAGAGTTCCAGTTGCTTGGTGAAGACCTTCACCATTTCAAGTTGGGTTGCCATTCTCTGTCCCCTTTATCTGTAACGATGCCCCGCGACGTTGCGCGGGGCGCACTTGTTCCCTTCGGGCGCGCTCAGAAGTCGAGCGCGGCCAGTTCCCGCACCAGCCCGGTCATCGGGGTGCGGTCGAATTCGTTGAAAAGACGCTCGCGCAGGCGCGGAGCGGGGCTGGCGTTCACGTTCTCGAAGAGCGCGACGCGGCCCGCGAGGGAGGAACAGGTGAGATCCCAGATGAAGTTCATCAGCTGTTCCTTCTGCATCCCCGACACGCCCTTGCCCGGCAGAAGCTCCTCGAGGTGGTGCTTGATGTCGGGGTTGTTGAAGCTGTCCTTGCCGAACCGCATGACGAGGCCCTGGCCGCACATTTCCTGCAGGGTGTGCACGATCTGCGGGTAGTGGCGGATCGAATGCAGCCGGCCGGCGGTGATCATCGACACGTCGGGCGCCATGGTGCCCATGGCGGTGGGCTTGGCGTTGGCCTCGGCCGCGACGATGCAGGCCTCCAGCACGCGGTTGTATTCCACGATGTCGCCCAGCATGGCGCGCACGGCGGGGATTTGGTCGGTGCCGAGGATCTCAGTGATCAGCTGCGCACAGCCCACGAAGATCTCGGACTTCACCTTGATCCGGGTCAGCACGTGCCAATGCGCCCAGAGGGTCGCCTTGCCGGACAGGGCCAGCACGTTCTGGTCGCCGAGGTTGAAGATCCGGTTCTTGGGCACGAAGACGTTGTCGAAGATCACCAGCTGATCGGCTTCCTCGCCCTTGTGGGTCAGCGGGTGGTCAAAGGGGTCTTCCTCCGGCTGGCTCAGCATTTCGCGGCTGACCAGCTTGATGCCGTCGGAATTGATCGGAACCGAACCCCAGATGCAGGCCTCGGGCGGGGTGCCCGGATAGCCGAGGTTGGTGAAGAAGATCTCGTTGGTCTGCGCCGCGATGGAACCCACGGATTTCGCGCCCGAGATATAGACGCCCTCCTTGGTCACCTTCTTCACCTTCAGCAGGGATGCCGCCTGCGCCATGGGCGAGGAGCGGTCGTTCTGCGGGCCGGTCAGGCTTTCTGCGCAGGTGATCGAGTTCAGGCGGCCGTATTCGACATATTCCTGCACGTTCTCGAAGAAGTCGGGCTGGCATTCGTCGAAGGAGGACTTCACGCCCTTGAATTCATGGGCATTCGCCGCGATGCCGATGGCGATCGTCGGGCCCAGGTCGATGGGCCGCCCGAAGGTGCCCGCCGTCCGGCGCGAGGTGAATTCGATCATCTTCCGGCGGCCGATCATCTCGTCCACCGTCTTGGGCTCCTGCCACGAGCGGCCGACGATCTTGCCGGTCTTGGGATCGAGGCAGGTGGTGGCGTAGGAATGCTCCTCGGTGAACTGGTCGTCGAACATGGAGGCCATCAGCTTGATGCCTGCCGCCAGTGCGGGGACATCCATCACGTGGTCGATCTTGCGCCCCTTCACCCAGAGCTGCCGCCCGTCATCGAGCGACGAGATGAACTCGTCCCCGGTCTTGAGCGCGTGCGCCGCGCCGCCCTTCAGGCTTGCGAATGTACCGTCCATCTGTTGAGCCCTGTTCTTTCGGAAATTTGGAGAGGTCTGCGGCCGGGGGAGGAGGTGGCCGTCGTCTCAACCATCGCAGCCCAGAATCATGATTTGTGTCAACCATCGCATGAACCTCTCTCAACCAAATGGCCGTTGGGCGGGCCGTGTTCGGGCGTTTTTCGGGCAAAGATGACTGCGGGCCTCGCCATTGGATGCCATGATTTTCTGAGGTAATCACGGATCTGACCCGGGTCTGGCGCGATTTTGAGCAAATTCCCGCGGCAGGGGGCCAACCGGGCGCGCTGCTGGAATTGAAAGCAAAACGCGCTCTGGTTGTCGTGATTCTCGCCAACCAGCGTCAACCAATGACGCATTTGGTTGACAGCGGCTCGGGCGGCATGGTTGCCTGACGGGGAACACCCCATTGGAGCCGCGATGACAGATCAGACACAGGTTTCCGAACCGAGGCTGGACCAGCTGGTAGAGCGTCTGCGGAGTCACGTCACCGGGCTGAAGCGCCTGCCAAGTGAACGCCGTCTGGCCGAGACGCTGGGGGAAAACCGCTACATGCTGCGCCGGGCGCTGGCCGTGCTGCGCGACGCGGGCGACTTGCCGGCGCTGCCCGCGCGCGAACGGCGCGAAGACGTGGCCGATCAGAGGCAGGCGCTGCTTCATGGCACCAACCCGGTCGAGATGTGGGAACTGCGCCTGATGTTCGAACCGGACCTCGCAAGGCTCGCCTCGCTGCGGGCCTCTCCGGGGGAGATCGAGCAGCTCGCCCGGATCCACGCCGACACCGGCCAGACCGCCTTCGACCTTGAGGCGGATATCGCCTTTCACTGCCTCATCGCCCGGGCCAGCCGCAATTCGCTGGCCTATTTCGTCGTCGAACTGCTCACTGATCTGACCCGCGACGATACCTTCCGCATGTTGCTGCCCGCCTTCACGCAGGAGACGGGCTTCGACCACCACCAGATGATTCTCGACGCGATCCGCGACCGGGAGCCAGCCCGGGCAGAGGCGGCCATGCGGCTGCATCTCTCTGCCATTCACCGCTGGCTGACCGGCTTCCCGGACGACAGCCTGACGCAGGAGCCCCCGAAATGACCGCTGCCATGACCGCCGAACTGCCCCATCCCTCGATCGACGCGCAGGCCTTCCGCAGTGCCATGCGCCGTCCGGCCAGTGCCGTGGCCATCGTCACCGGCGGGCTGCCCGGGGACCGGGCGGGCGTCACCGTCACCGCGGTCTGCTCGCTCTCCGACACGCCGCCGATGGTGCTGGCCTGCGTCCACCGAGACAGCAGTGCGCTGCCGATCCTGCGTGCGGGCGGCGTGTTCTGCGTCAACTTCCTTTCTGCCGCCCAGACCGATGTCGCGGGCCTCTTTGCCGGGCGCGGCGGGCTGAAGGGCGAGGACAGGTTCAGCGCGGTGGACTGGGTGCAGCGGGTCTCGGGCGCGCCGGTGCTGGCCGGGGCGCTCGCCTCCTTCGATTGCGTGCTGGAGCAGGAAATCGACAGCGCGACCCATGCGATCCTCGTGGGCCGTGTCGTCGCCATCGACGCGGGCACCGACCCGGCGCCGCTGGTCTACAATGACGGCGCCTTCGGTGGCGTCGTTCCGATCTGATCCGGCAGGAGACAGCCCCATGACATGGTCCCCCTTCCCGCAGGCGCCCACCTATCCCGCCAGCGGCTTCGCTCCGCTGGCCGACCGGGTGGCGGCCCTGATGAAGACCGCGAATGACGTGGTTCTGGTGCAGGGCGAGGCGGTGATCGCGCTGGAGGCGGCGGCCTCCTCTCTGGCGCGTCCGGGCCTCAGGGCGCTGAATATCGTCAGCAGCCCCTATGGCGCGTGGTTCGGCGAATGGCTACGGCGCGGCGGCAGCGATGTCACAGACCTGCGCGCCACGCCGGGCAAGCCGATCACGGTCGAGGCGGTGCAGGCGGCGGGCACCGGGTTTGATCTCGTGGCGGTGGTGCATGCGGAATCGGCCACCGGCATCCTGAACCCGCTGCCGGAGATCGCGGCCTTCGCCAAGGCACAAGGTGCGCTGATGGTGGTGGATGCGGTGGCCTCCTTCGGCGGGCATGCCCTCGATGTGGATGCGCTCGGCCTCGACGTGGTGGTGACGGGCATGCAGAAGTCCCCGGGCGGGCAGGCGGGCCTTTCCGTCGCCGCGATCAGCCCGGCGGCATGGGCCGCGATGTCGCTGCCCGGTGCTGCGCCGTCTGCGCTCTGCCTGCAGGACCTGAAACAGGGCTGGATCGAGACCGGCCGCGGTGCCCTGCCGGGGATGCCCTCGGGGCTGGAGTTTCACGCACTGGAGGCCACGCTCGACGCGGTCGAGGCGGAGGGTCTGGAGGCGCTGATCGCCCGCCACACGCTTGCCGGTGAGGCGATGCGCGCCGGGCTGGAGGCGATGGGCCTGCCGCTCTGGGTGCCCGGGGCGCAGGCCTCGAACCTTGTCACCGGCGGCTGGCTGCCCGAGGGGATCGACGCCGCCCTGCTCTGCGCCCATCCCGCGCTGATCGAAACCGGCACCGCGCCCGGCGTCGGGCCCGGGTCCGAGCGGATCCTGCGCCTGAACCACACCGGCCCGCGGGCCCGCTTCGAAACCGTGCTGTCGGTTCTGGGCGCATTGGGCTGCGCGCTTCGGGCCGCCGGGCAGGCGGTGGACCTGGGCGCCGGGGCCGAGGCCGTGAGCGCCACCTATGCCGCCGCCTGGACCCCGGAGGCCCGCAAGGCGGCGGAATAACCGCCTGCGATCCGGGCATTTCCCGCGGCCCGGCCCCTGTCCCGCTGCGCGGCAGGCCGGTTTCATTTGACGCGACTCGCCGGGCAGCGTTCAGTTAAGGTATTAAAAGTAATACCACTGGATCTGGCAACATGACCCCACCGCGCACGCTGGTCGAAAAGATATGGGCACAGCACGTCATCGGTGCGCCGCAGGAAGGGCGCGACCTGCTGCATGTGGATCGCCACCTGCTGCACGACCTCGCGGGGGTGATCAGCCTTGAAGAGATGGAGGCCCGCGACCTGCATGTGCTGCGCCCCGATCTGACGCCCGCCATCCTCGACCACACCGTTTCGACCCTGCCGGGGCGCGGGCCGGTCACCACGCGGATCAGCGAACGCTACGTCCCGACGATGGAACGGCTCTGCGCGCAGGAGGGCATTCCGCTCTTCCGCCTCATGGGGCGGGGGCAGGGCATCGCCCATGTGGTCGGGCCGGAACAGGGGCTGATCCTGCCCGGCCTTCTTGTCGTCTGCGGCGATAGCCATACGACGACGCATGGGGCGCTCGGCGCTCTCGCCTGGGGCATCGGATCGACCGAGGTGACCCATGTCCTGGCGACCCAGACGCTCTACCAGGCGCCGCAGAAGCAGCACCTCTACCGGCTGACCGGTCACCTGCGTCCGGGCGTGGGGGCCAAGGACGTGATCCTCTGGCTGATCGGGCGTTACGGCACCGCGGCGGGGGCGGGCGCCGCAGTGGAATTCGCCGGGCCCGTGATCTCGGACATGGGGATCGAGGACCGGATGGTGCTCTGCAACATGACGCTGGAGATGGGGGCCAAGGTGGCAATCATCGCCCCGGACCAGAAGACGCTCGACTATCTCGAAGGCCGCCCCTTCACGCCCACGGGCGCGCAATGGGAGGCGGCCAAGGCCGACTGGGCCACGCTCTACAGCGATCCCGATGCCGCCTTCGACCTCGTGCGCGAGGTCGATTGCAGCCAGATCGCCCCGCAGGTGACATGGGGCACGACGCCCGAACTGGTGGGGGCCATCGACGCCCCGATCCCGGACCCGGAGGCCGAGGCCGATCCGGCGCGCCAGAGGCTGATGCGGGCGGCGCTCGACTACATGGGGCTGATGCCGGGGCAGGTGCCGGGCGATCTGCCGGTGGACTGGGTCTTCATCGGGTCCTGCGCGGGAGGGCGGATCGAGGATCTGCGCAATGCCGCCGCCGTGGTGCGTGGCCGGCATGTGGCCGAGGGGCTGACCGCCTGGGTCGTGCCGGGCTCCACCGAGGTGCGGCTGCAGGCCGAGGCAGAGGGCCTTGACCGGGTGTTCACGGAGGCAGGGTTCGAATGGCGCCAGTCGGGCTGTTCGCTCTGCTCTGCCGCCAATGGCGAGACGGTGCCGCCGGGCGCGCGCTGTGTCTCGACCTCCAACCGCAATTTCGTGGGCCGTCAGGGGCCGGGGGCGCGCACCCATATCGCCAGCCCTGTCATCGCCGCCGCATCGGCCCTTGCCGGGCATATCGCGGCCCCGCTGGAGGCAGGCGCATGAGAGCCTTCGACACTGTCACCTCGCCCCTGCGCTACCTGCCGCGGGATCACGTCGACACCGACATGGTCATCCGCATCGAGCGGCTGGTCCTCGTGCCGCGCAAGGACCTCGGGGCCTATGCCTTCGAGATGCTGCGGCGCCTGCCCGACGGTACGCCCGATCCCGCCTGCACGCTGGATCGCCCCGGCTCCGAGGGTGCCGAGATCCTGCTGGCGGGGCGCAACTTCGGCTGCGGCTCCTCGCGGGAGGCGGCGGTTTGGGCGCTGGCGGGCTACGGTATCCGCGCCGTGGTCGCGCAGAGCTTCGGCGACATCTTCCGGCAGAACTGCCTCAAGAACGGCATCCTGCCCGTCGCCATCGGCAAGGCGGCGCATGACGCGCTCATGGCCCGGGCCGAGCAGGAGCCTGCGATGCAGCTGACCATCGACCTGCCCGCGCAGGCCGTCGTCACGCCCGGCGGGCAGCGCATCCCTTTCGAGATTCCGGCGGGCGAGAAAGACGCGCTCCTCAAGGGCGAGGACGACCTGGCCCGCACCATGGCCCGCGCCGAGGAAATCCGCGCCCATTTCGAGGCCGCCGAGGCCGCCCGCCCCTGGATGCGGATCGACCCCGGTCCGCTGGCAGAATTCACTTCAGACGAGGAAAGATCATGACGAAACCGACAAGCGCGCTGCGCGCCCTTCTGGCCCGCGACGGGCAGGCCGTCTTTGCCCCCGGCGCCTATGACGCGCTGCTGGCCAAGCTGGTGGAGAAACAGGGATTCGAGGCGGTCTACATGACCGGCGCGGGGGTCTCCGGCGCGCTTGGCCTGCCCGACCTGGGCCTGCTCTCCATGTCCGAGATCACCGATGTGCTGCGCCGCATGGTGAAGGCCGTGAAGGTGCCGGTGATCGCCGATGCCGACACCGGCTATGGCAACGAGCTGAACGTGGTCCATGCGGTGCGCGAGTTCGAGGCCACCGGCTGTGCCGGTCTGCACATCGAGGATCAGGAGTTCCCCAAGAAGTGCGGCCACCTCGCCGACAAGCAGATCGCGCCGCTGGACGAATACGTCCGCAAGATCCGCGCCGCCGTCTATGCCCGGCAGGACCCGGACTTCCTGATCATCGCGCGCTCTGACGCGCGGGCCAAGCTGGGCTTCGAGGAATCGGTGCGCCGGGTGAATGCCGCGCTGGATGCCGGGGCGGATATCGGCTTCGTCGAGGCGCCGGAGACCATGGAAGAGGTCGAGGCGATCCCCAAGCTGGTGAACGGCCCCTGCATGATCAACATCGTGCGCGGCGGCATGACGCCCATCGTCTCGAACTTCGAGCTGCAGAAGATGGGCTACAAGATCGTCATCACGCCGGGCATGGCGCTGATGACCGTGATCACCGCCTACGAGGCCTGCCTGAAGGGCCTGAAGGAAACCGGCACGATCCCCGAGCCACTGGAGGCGCTCTCCATCGTCGGCGTGCTGGAGCGCGTGGACATCGAGCAGTGGGAAGCCGACCGCAAGTTCGTCTCGGGCTGAGTCAGGCGGGCGGGCGGAGTTTCGTGCGCAGCACGTAGGACTCCGGCCGCCCGTAGGCGAACTGGTATTCAACCACGCGGCCGTCGCGGTCGCGGAAGATCCAGACCATCGACAGCAGCGCGGAGGAGACGGGCACGTCCAGAAGCTCCGCCTGCCGTGGGTCGGCATTCACCGCCGAAACGGTGTAATCCACTTCCTGCAACGCGATTCCGGCCCGGCGCAGGCCCTGCTGGATCGAGCCCTCGCGGATCTCTGCCGCGTCGAGTTCGGCCGCCAGACCCGCCGGCATCCATGTTTCCAGCAGAAGACAGGGCGCCCCGCGAAAGCGGCGCAGGCGCACGGAATGCTGCGCGGGGGTCTCGGGCGGGGTCTCCATCGCGCGGGCGACCTCGGGCGGCGGCAGCGCCTCCTCCAGCGAGATCAGCTGCACCTCGGTGTTCCGGGTCAGCCAGTCGGCCTGTTGCAGGAAGCCGTCGATCGGCCCCGAGAGCACGGCGGGCTCGGGCCGCTCCGCCACGAAGGTGCCCTGACCGTGACGCCGGTCGATCAGCCCCTCCGCCTCAAGGCTCTGCAGGGCGCGCCGGACGGTGACGCGGGACAGGCCGTGACGTTCTGCCAGCTCTGTTTCGGGCGGCAGCTTGGCCCCTGCCGGGGTGCGACCGCCCAGAATATCCGACCGCAGAGCGAGGTAGAGCTGCTGGGTGCGCGAGGGGCCCGGTCTCTTGCTCTGCCCAGATCTCTTGCTCTGAATCGTCTGGCTTTGGCGGGTCACGCGGCGCTCCTCTTGTCCGCGCGAGGATAGCGGCCCGGCACCGGACGGGACAGGGCCAATCGGCCGCAGCCCCGTCCGCCATATTTTCCGCAGCGGCGATCAGTCGTCGGGGCGGGTCAGCTCCCAGGCCTCGGTTACGGTGGCATAATCGCGGTAGCCCATCCGGGCGATCGGCCGGGCCGCCGCGGTGTCGAAACGCCCGTCACGGATGTACTCGTCGCGGATGTGGGTCTGCACCACCTCGCCGATGACGAAATACCGCTCCATCGGGGTGCCGTGCCGGTCGGTCAACTGCGTGGCCGAAACGGTGACGCATTCCAGCGCGGCGGGGCTGGCGGCCACGAAGGGGGTGGCGATCTCGATGCTTTTGCCCAGTTCGAGGCCCGCCATCTCGAACTCGTTCGCCCCGTCCGGCACCGCGGCGGAGGAGATGTTCATCGCGTCGGTCAGCGCCTCGGTCGCCAGCGAGAAGGTGAACTCTCCCCGGTCGCGGGCATTCACGTAGGAATGCTTCTGCCCTTCCGAGGTGAAGCCGATCAGGTGCGGGTTGTTGCCGAGCGCCGAAAAGAAGGAATAGGGCCCGAGGTTGGGCACGCCATCGGCGTTCAGCGTGCCGATCCAGCCGATGGGCCGGGGCGCGATGATCGCCTTGAACGGGTCGTGCGGCAGGATCGAGGGGCGGTCTTTACCGTAGTGCATCCGAATATCCTTGCTGGTTTCGGGCCGGAGGGGCGGCCCGTCCTGCGCGGCAGAGAAGCAAGTTCCGGCCCGCTTGGCAATCGCCCGTCCGGCGGGGCTGCGGCGCTTTGGCTTTGCTCCCCGCGCCCGCTTTGGTCTATAGGGGCAACCGGCCCCCGCGAGGGGGGAGGAGAGGAGACAGTCTTGGCCCCCGTTGATCGCCCGGATGACCTGTTGCGGCTGGAGGACCTGCGCGTGGCCCATGACGGGTGCGACGTGCTGGGCCCGCTGACGCTCGACATCACGGCGCGGCGCACCGGGATCGTGGGGCGCAACGGCTCCGGCAAGACCACGCTGGCCCGGGTGGTGGCGGGCTTGCAGGCCCCGACGGCGGGGCGCGTGACGATTTCCGGCATCGACCCGGCCAAGGACCGGCGCGGCGCGCTCGACCGGGTGGGCATCCTGTTCCAGAACCCCGATCACCAGATCATCTTCCCCACGGTGGAGGAGGAGATCACCTTCGGCCTGCGCCAGCAGGGGCGCAGCAAGGCCGAGGCCGCCGCGGCGGTCACCGCTATCCTGACCCGCTTCGACAAGCTGCACTGGCGCGCGGCCGCGACCCACAGCCTGTCGCAGGGCCAGAAGCAGCTGGTCTGCCTGATGGCGGTGCTGGTCATGGGGCCGCGCTGGATCGTGCTGGACGAGCCCTTCTCGGGCCTCGACATCGCCACGCGGCTCCAACTGATGCGCCACATGGCGCGGATCGAGGCGCGGATCCTCATGATCTCGCACGATCCCGAGAGTTTCGCGGGCTATGACCGGGTGATCTGGCTGGAGGGCGGCGCCCTGCGCGAAGACGGCCCGGCCGCGCCGGTGCTGGCGCGGTTCACGGCGCAGATGCGGCATTGGGGGGACGCGGATGATCTCTCTCACCTCGCCGGTTGAGACATGGGCCCACCGCTGGCCCGCCGGGCTGAAGCTGGGGCTCATGTCGCTGGCCACCGTGGCGCTCTTCGCCACCGAGGACCCCGCGATCCTCGGTGCCTCGGCATTTGGCGTGGCGCTGCTCTATGCCTCCGCCGGGGCGCGGTTCGCCCGCGCGGGGGCCCGGCAGCTCTGGCCGCTCTGGCCCTTCCTCGTGCTGATCGCGCTCTGGCACGGGCTGTCCGGGCAAGTCGCGGCGGGCGTGGCCCTGACGCTGCGGCTGCTCGCCGCCGTGGCGCTTGCGAATTTCGTCACCATGACCACCCGGCTCTCCGCCATGATCGAGGTCGCGGCGGTCTTGCTGGCGCCCTTCCGCAGGCTGGGGCTCTCGACCCGGGCGCTGGAGATTTCCATCGCCCTCGTGATCCGTTTCACCCCCGCCATTGCCCGCAAGGGCGGCCTGCTTTCGGAGGCATGGCGCGCCCGGTCGCGCCGCCGTCCGGGCTGGCAGATCGTCATGCCGCTGGCGGCGCTTGCCATCGACGACGCAGACCACGTGGCCGACGCGCTGAAGGCGCGCGGCGGCGTGCTCCCCATCCCTGACACTGACCAGAAAGGCTGACCATGGAACGTAGCATCGCCCTCGTGGCCCTTTTCGCGGCGCTGATCGCCGGCCTCGGCTTCATCCCGAAATTCACCCTCGCCTTCGGCGTCCCGATCACGGCGCAGAGCCTCGGCATCATGCTCTGCGGCACCGTTCTGGGCGCGCGGCGCGGGGCGCTTGCGGTGATCCTCTTCCTGCTGCTCGTGGCGCTTGGCCTGCCGCTGCTGGCGGGCGGGCGTGGCGGCCTCGGCGTCTTTGCCTCGCCGACGGCAGGCTACCTCGTGGCCTTCCCGATCGCGGCCTTCGTGACCGGCTGGATCGTGGAACGCTGGCGCGGCAACCTTGCCGTTGTCGGGGCCGTGGCCTCGGTCATCGGCGGCATCGTGGTGATGAACCTGATCGGCGCCGTGGGCCTCTCGATCGTTCTGGGTAAGACGTACGTTGAGTCGCTGCTGCTGGTCACCGCCTTTATTCCCGGCGACCTGATCAAGGCCGTGCTGGCCGGGCTGATCACCGCCAGCCTCGCCAAGGCGCGCCCCGCCAGCGTGCTGTCGCGGGCATGAGCGGGCCGGGCGCCGCGGCGCTTCTGGCCCGGCGCCGGTCCGTCCGGGCCTTCACCGACCGGCCCGTGCCCCGGGATGCGGTGGCGGCGATCCTCGCCTCTGCCCGGCAGGCCCCCAGCGGGGCGAACCTCCAGCCGGGGCGGTTCCATGCCCTGACCGGTGCGCCGCTGGCCGATCTCTCCGGTGCGCTGCTGGCGGCCATCGCCGAGGGGCGGCCGATGGTGTCGGAATATTCCTATTTCCCGCAGCCCATGCCGGCGGAGTTGAAGGCACGGCAGCGGGCGGCGGGCTTCGCGCTCTATGCCGCGCTCGGCATCGAGAAACGCGACCTGCCCGGGCGCCGGGTGCAGTTCGAACGCAACTACCGCTTCTTCGACGCGCCCGTGGGCATCGTGATGACGATCCGGCGCGACATGGGCAGCGGCTGTTTCATGGACCTCGGCATGGCGCTGATGGCGCTGATGCTGGCGGCGGAGGAACAGGGGCTGGCCACCTGCGGGATCGGGGCGCTGGCGAACTACGGCGACCTCGTGCACGAGGTGCTGGAACTGCCGGAGGAGGAGATGGTCGTCTGCGGCTTGGCCCTGGGCGAGGCGGATATGACCGCGCCGGTGAACGGCTTCCGGACGGAGCGCGACGCCGAGGAGGTCTACGCCAGCTTCCGCGGCTTCTAGGCCCGCTCGACCAGCAGCGCCGTCCCGATCCCGCCCGCCGCGGCGATGGCGGCGAGGCCCTTTGCGCCGGGCGCCTTCGGCGTCAGTTCGTGGAACAGCCGCACCGCGTTCACCGCGCCGGAGGCCCCCACCGGATGCCCCCGCGCCAGCCCGCCGCCGCCGGGGTTCACGACCAGCGGGTCGAGGCTCGCGCCCGTGACACAGGCCATGGCCTGCGCGGCATAGGCCTCCATGATCTCCGCCACGGCGAGGGTCGAGGCCGCACAGCCCGCCTCTGCCAGCACCGCCCCGATGGCCGCGACGGGGGCGAGGCCGGGCAGGTCCGGCGCATCGCCCAGCGTCCGGCCCGCCCGCAGGATCACGCCCGGATCGGGCAGGCGGCGGGCAACGTCCTCCGACACCAGTAGGCAGAGCGCCGCGCCATCCGCCGCCACCGCCGCATTGGCTGCCGTGATCGTGCCCGTCAGGACAGGCGCGCGCGCGCAGAGCGCAGGCGTCAGGCGGCGGGTGAAGGCGTCGTGGTCCAGCCCGGCCAGCGGGGTGATCTCCGCCAGCAGACGCTGTGAAGCGGCGCGGGCCTTGGCGTGGCTCTCCACGGCCCAATCATCCTGCGCGGCGCGGGTCAGGCTGAACTGTCGGGCGAGGGTGTCGGCGGCGGTGTCCATCTCGGGATCGCGCTCGGGGAAGGGGGTGAAGGGCGGCCGGTCGTAGGGCTGGGGTGCGCCGCCCTTGGGATCGGTGCGCAGCCGCAGGGGGCGGCGGGAGTAGCTTTCGACCCCGCCCGCCACCACGACCTGCGCCTGCCCGCTGTCGATCAGCGCCCGCCCCAGCAGCAGCGCGTCCAGCCCGCCACAGCACTGCCGGTCGAGCGTCAGGCCCGCCACCTGCTCCGGCAGCCCGGCGGCGAGCGCCACCAGCCGCGCCGGGTTGCCTCCCGCGCCGAGCGCATTGCCGAGGATGACCTCCTCCACCGCCTCCGCCGCGACGCCGGCCTGTGCCAGCAGGGCCCGCAGTACGGGGGCGGCAAGGTCATGGGGGCTCAGGCGGGCAAGTGCCCCGCCGCGGGGCGCAACGGGGCTGCGCAGGGCGGCGATCAGGTGGGTGGTCATGGCGCCTCCAGCAGGGCCGCGATGGCACGCAGGTCGGGCTTGCCTGAGACGGTCTGCGGAAAGTCCGCGAGCGCCACGATCCGGCGCGGCGCGGCCAGCGGCCCGACCGAGGTGCGGCAGAGCGCCAGCAGCCGGGCCTCGCGCAGCGGATCGGGCGTGCCGTCCACCACCGCGACAAGGGTCGCACCGCGCAGGGCATCGGGGCGGGGGACCACGGCGCAGGCGGTCACGTCGGGCTCTCCCAGCAGCAGCGCCTCGATATCCTCGGGAAAGACGTTCTGGCCCGCGATGGTCACCATACGGTTGCGTCTGCCTGCGACGGTGAGGAAGCCCTCGGCATCCATCTGCCCCATCTCGCCCACGGTGACGAAGCCGCCCTCGCGGCGGGTCTCGGCACTGTCGCCCTCGACGTAGCCCTCGGCGATGTAGGGGCTGCGGACCCAGATCTCGCCCTCGCCACGGATCTCGATCTCGACACCCGGGTAGGCGCGGCCCACCGTGCCCTCGGGCCCGGCGCCGTCGCCCCAGGCGATGAAGCTGGTCTCGGCCGCGCCATAGAATTCCCGGAGGACCGCGTTCGGGGCCATCTGCGCCACGGCGGCCCGCAGGCCCGCAGGCATCCGTCCGCCGCCGCAGAGGATATGGCGCAACGCGGGCAGCGCGGCCCCGGTGGAGGCGAGGTGCAGCAGATGCGTCGGCGTGGCGTAGAGGACGGTGATGGCACAGTCAGAGAGGACCTGCGCCTGTGACCGGGGCCGCAGCCCGGCCAGCTGATACAGGTCCGCTCCGATATGCGCCGCTTCCACCGCGCCGTAGAGCGCCAGCGAATGCGCAAGGTCGCCCATGATGGCGGTGCGGTCTGCCGTGGTCAGGGAGAGGGTGCGGCGATTGACCTCGAAACTGGCGATCCAGCTGCCGTGGCTGCGCCGGATCGTCTTGGGCTGCCCGGTTGTCCCGGCAGAGCGCAGGCGCAGGAAGCCGGGCGTGCCCTGCGGCAGCAGCGAGATCCCTTCGGGACCGCAGAGGATCTCTCCCTCCGCGCGGATCGCGTCGCGCAGGGCACAGAGCGCGCGGGCCAGTGGGGCCGGGTCCGCGTCAGAGACCGGCTGCGCCCCGAGGCAGAGGGCCGTTTCTGGGGACCAGCGAAAGAGGTCGGGCATGGGGGCTCCGGTCGGGGGTTGTTGCCCCGTCATACCGCGCCGCCGCGGTACGGGCCAGCACGGGAGACCGCGGGCGCCCGGGCGGTCTGCACGCGACTGGCGTCTCTAACTTGGGAGCGCGCGAGGCCCTCTCGCGGTTTCAGTCTGCGCCAGCGGCTCCGAGGGAGGCCTCGATCAGGTCCCGGCGGCGGCGCAGGGCGGCGAGGATGTCATCGCCCCGCTGCTCGGCCCGCTGCGTGGGCAGGATCGCGGCGAGGGAGTAGAGCCCCATATGCGTGCGCAGGGGCACCGCGAAGGCGATCAGCCCCTCGTTGATCTGGTACTTGTCGAGCGCCCCGTCCCGCTGGGCGGCGAGGATGTCCAGTTCCGCCTCGACCTCGTCGGGGGGCATGTCCTGCGCAAGCACGGCACGGGCCCGTGCCACGGGCCATTCCGCCAGGATCGCGCGGCCGGGGGCCAGAACCCAGACCGGGTGCGGGATGGTGCCGAGGGGAAAGACCACGCGCAGCGGCTGCTCTGCGATGGCGCGGTCGAGGGTGTTCAGCTTGTCGCCGGAAATCCCGCAGAGCGAGAGCGATTCGCCCAGTTCGGCGCAGAGCGCCTCGAGGTGGGGACGGACCTCGCCCACGATGTCCATCTGCCGCCGGTAGACCAGCTGCGACAGCGACGGCCCGAGGCGAAAGCCGCCACTGGGCCCCGAAGGCTCGGCCAGCCCCTCCATTTCGAGCGCATGGATGATCCGCTGCACGGTGGAACGCGCCAGCCCGACCTCGCCCGCGATTGCGCTGAGGCTGAGCCCCTGCGGATGATCGCCCATCAGGCGCAGGATCGCCGCCGCCCGGGCAATCACCTGGATGCCGCCGCTTTTCTCGCCGCTCTTCTCACTGTCCGTCATCGGCTCCCCCGTTCCGTGGCGGGGCCGGTTGACTCCGCTCGCGGGAAGGTGAATACCATAGCGATACACTGAACCGCAATGCGATACATATTGCGGGCATATGAATTCTCCCCTCCCCCTCCCGGCCGGTCCCCACCGCGCCGGGATGCCTGATTTGGACCGACCGATGCCTCACGCCTCCTCCCGCTCCGCGGCACCGCCCGCGCCGCTGCCCGTCATTGCCATCCTCGTGCTTGCGCTGCTCTCTGCCGTGGCGCCGCTGGCGACCGACATGTACCTGCCGGGTTTCCCGGTGATGACCGAAGACCTCGCCACCGGGGCCAGCACGGTGCAGCTGACGCTCACCGGCTTCATGGTGGGCCTTGCCCTCGGGCAGCTCTTCATCGGGCCGCTGTCCGACAGCTTTGGCCGCCGTCGCCCGCTTTTGCTGGGCACGGCTCTGGCCGTGGTGGCGGGCCTTGCCTGCGCCATGGCCCCGAACGTCGAGACGCTGATCGCGCTGCGGCTTCTGCAGGGCTTCGGCGGGGCGGCGGGTGTCGTGATCGCCCGGGCGATCATCTCTGACCGGACGACGGATGCGGGCGCCTCGGCGCGGCTGATGCAGATCATGATGATGATCGGCGGCCTGGCCCCGGTGCTGGCCCCGATCATCGGGACCGGCATCGTCAGCCTTGCCGGCTGGCGTGCGGTCTTCGTGGTGACGGCGATCCTCTCGGCAGTGTCCTTCTTCGGTGTCTTCACCAAGGTGACGGAATCGCTGCCCGCCGAAAACCGGACCCCGGGCGGGGCCCGCGCCCTGTGGACGGGGATCGGCACCGTGATCACGAACCGGTCCTACCTCGGCTACACGCTGACCGTCGGCTTCGCCTTCGCGGTGATGTTCGCCTATATCTCCGCCTCGCCCTTCGTCTTCCAGGGCATCCTCGGCCTGTCGCCGGTGCAGTACTCGCTGGCCTTCGGCTCCAACGCCATCGGGATCGTCGTGGTCAGCGCCGTCTCGGCCAAGATCGTGGGGCGCGTGGCGCCGCAGCGGCTGGCGGCCATCGGCCTGACGACCATGTCCTGCGGGGCGCTCGCGGTCATGGCCTGTGTGCTGGCCGGGGCGGGCGCGGCGCTGATGCTGCCGTCGATCTTCTGCACGGTGGCCTCGCTGGGCCTGATCCTCGGCAACGTCAGTGCCTTGGCGATCTCCCAGACGCCGCGCACGGCGGGCACGGCCTCGGCCCTGCTCGGCGCGCTGCAGTTCTGCCTCGGCGCAGTGGCGTCTCCGCTGGTGGGGCTGGCGGGGGAGGGCACGGCCCTGCCGATGGCCTGCGTCATGATCGTCGCCGCCGTCCTCGCCGTGGGCAGCTTCCTGCTGCTGACGCCGCGCAGCCCGGCGGCACAGGCGGCAGCAGAGGCCGCCTGACGGCGTCCCGGCGCGCGCGGTGGCTCGACTTCCCGCCCGCGCCGGATATAGCAGAAGGGGCGGCCACCCCGCGCCGCCCCGGCAGGCCACAGGGCCTGCGGACAGAGCACAGGAGCATCCCATGTCCATCACCCGTCTCGACCCCGGCCCCCGCATGAGCAAGGCCGTCATCCACGGCGACACCGTCTACCTGGCCGGTCAGGTCGGCGAGCCGGGTTCGGACCTCGCCGGTCAGACCCGCGAGGCGCTTGCCAGCGTCGACGCCATCCTGGCCGAGGCCGGCTCCGACAAGTCGAAGATCCTGCAGGTCATCGTCTGGCTGGCCGACATGGCCGACTTCGCCGCGATGAACGCGATCTACGACGCATGGATCGATCCGGCCAACCCGCCCGCCCGCGCCTGCGGCGAGGCCAAGCTGGCCACCCCGGACTACAAGGTCGAATTCATCGTGACCGCGGCCAAGTAAGGCCAACGCCGGGGAAGCGCGCCGTGCGTGTCCCCGGCCCCCCGCCCGCGCCTGCCGTGACGCAAGCGCATGCGCCGGGCTGCCACCCCGCGACCTCTGTCGCCGGTCGGCCCCCATTCCCCAGACAAATCGCCGCTCAGCGCTGCACCCGCCGGGAGGCTGCCATGCCGGTCCCGGGACTGGCCGCCCCCACGCCGTGGCCTATCTGCTGAGGCGACCTCGTGGCCTTCGTTTGGGCGCGGGCGCAGGGCCCCGTCACGGCGGTGTCACGACACTCTGCGCTCTTCTCCGACGGAAATGGCCCCGACCCGCGTTATACTCTCGGCGGCTCCCCTCACCGCCTCGCGATTGCTGATGAAGGTACGAACTTGAAACACGCCCTTTTCCCTCCCCGTCCGTCCCGCACATGCCTGTCCCCGCGCCGTGCGCTGCTGGCTCTCCCTCTCATCGCCCTTGCCGCCGGTCCGTTGGCCGCGCAGGCCCCCGCAGACGGGCAGGCGCAGCAGGCCGAGGTGGGCGTCGTCACGATCGAGGAAACCGATGTGCCCTACACCCAGACCCTGCCGGGGCGCGCGGCGGCCTATGAGAGCGCCTCGATCCGGCCCCGCGTCGGCGGTGTGATCGAGGAAATCCCCTATAACGCGGGCCGCCCGGTGAAGAAGGGCGAGGTGCTGTTCCGGATCGAGAAGGACACATATCAGGCCGCGCTGACCGCCGCCGAAGCGGCCCGGGCCTCGGCCGAAGTGGCGGTGGAGACGGCGCAAAGCCAGGTCGACCGCTACTCCCGCATCGAGGGGGTCGGCGTCACCCAGTCCGACGTGGAGACGGCCCGCGCGACGCTGCTTCAGGCGCAGGCGGATCTGAAGAGCGCCGAGGCGAGCCTGCAATCGGCGCAGCTCGACCTTGACCGCACCGACATCCGTAGCCCGATCGAGGGCTGGGCCGAGGTGCCCGAGGTCTCGGTCGGGGCGCTGGTGACAGCCAACCAGACCGATGCGCTGACCACGGTGACGCGGTCCGATCCGGTCTATGTGGACGCGCAGGAATCCTCGGTCCGCATGATGCGCAACCGGGCGATGCGCGATTCCGGCAAGCTGAGCTTCGGCGATGCGCTGGAGGTCAGGCTGACGCTGGAAAACGGGCAGGTCTATGAACGCGACGGCAAGATGGTCAGCCCCTCGGCGCAGGTGTCCTCGACCACCGGCACGGTCGATCTGCGGTTCCAGTTCGACAATCCCGATTTCCTGATCCTGCCGGGCCAGTTCCTGCGGCTGGAGGTGACGCTGGGCACGACCCGCGCCATGCTGGTGCCGCAGCGCGCCACGACGCGGAAGTCCGACGGGACGCTCACGGCCTTCGTGGCGCAGGGCGGCACCGCCCAGCAGGTCACGCTGACCACCGCCGGAACGTATGAGAGCAACTGGATCGCCACCGATGGCGTCTCGCCCGGGGACATGCTGATCGTCGACGGGCTGCGCACCCTCAAGGCCGGGGCCGCCGTCACGACGGTGCCGGTCACCATCAACGCGGATGGGGTGGTTGAAGACGCCGCCAAGGCGGCAGGCGAGTAAGCACCGTGGTCAACTTCTTCATCCATCGCCCCGTCTTCGCATGGGTGCTTGCCATCATCACGATGCTGGCCGGCGCCTTCTCCATCACCCAGCTGCCGGTGTCGCAATATCCCGACATCGCGCCCACAACCGTCCGTATCTCGGCCACCTACAGCGGGGCCACGGCAGAGGCGGTGCAGAACTCGGTCACCACGGTGATCGAGGACAGCCTGACCGGCATCGACGGGCTGCTCTACATGGTCTCCACCTCGTCCGAGGGCTCTGCCTCGATCACGCTGACCTTCGACGAGAGCATCGAGCCGATCGACGCCCAGAACGACGTGCAGACACGGGTCAGCCAGATCGAGAGCCAGCTGCCCGACACGGTGATCGACGCCGGTGTCACGGTGCGCCGCTCCACCTCCTCGATCCTCATGGTGGGCGCGCTGGTCTCAGAGGACGGCAGCTATTCCACGGTGGAACTTGGCGACATGCTCGACAGCACCGTCTCCGGCCCGATCCAGCGCACCGACGGCGTGGGCAGCATCAACGTCTTCGGCTCGACCTATGCCATGCGCATCTGGCTCGACCCGCTGGAGCTCGCGAAATACCAGCTGACCCCCGCCGATGTGACCTCGGCCGTGCAGGCGCAGAACACCACCGTGTCGGTCGGCTCGCTCGGCGATCTGCCCACGGTGCAGGGCCAGCAGTTCACCGCCACGATCACCGCGCAGAGCCAGCTGACCTCGGTCGCGCAGTTCGAGAACATCATCCTGAAGACCGAGGAGGACGGCTCTTCCGTCTTCCTCGGCGACGTGGCCAAGGTCGAGATCGGGCAGGAGGATTACGGTTCCTCGGCGCGGTTCAGCGGCAAGAACGCCGCCGGCTTCGGCGTGAACCTCGCCACCGGGGCCAATGCCGTGGACACGGCCGAGGCCGTGCGCGAAACGCTGGACCGGATCGGCACCTCGCTGCCCGACGGGGTGACGGTGGAATATGCCTATGACACCTCGCCCTTCGTCGAGAAGTCGATCGAGAAGGTCTATCACACGCTGGCCGAGGCCATCGCGCTGGTCTTCATCGTGATCCTCGTCTTCCTGCAGAAGTTCCGCGCCACGCTGATCCCGATCATCGCCGTGCCGGTGGTTCTGGCAGGCACCTTCGCGGTGCTGGCGGTCTTCGGCTATTCCGTGAACACGCTGACGATGTTCGCCATGGTGCTGGCCATCGGCCTGCTGGTCGATGACGCCATCGTCGTGGTGGAAAACGTCGAACGGGTGATGGAGGAAGACGGGCTCGGCCCGCTGGAGGCCACCGAACGCTCCATGGGGCAGATCGTGGGGGCGCTGATCGGCATCGCGCTCGTGCTCTCCGCCGTGTTCCTGCCGATGGCCTTCTTCGGCGGCTCCACCGGGGTGATCTACCGCCAGTTCTCGGTGACGATCATCACGGCGATGGTGCTCTCGGCCCTTGTCGCACTGGTGCTGACGCCCGCGCTCTGCGCCCAGATGCTCAAGCCCGCCAGCCATGGGTCGGGCATTGCGCCCGCCCGCTGGTTCAATCGCAATTTCGACCGCATCACTAAGGGCTACACCGCCACGGTCAGCCGCTTCCTACGTCGCCCGGCGGTGATGCTGCTGGTGCTGGCGGGCATCGGGGTCGGCGCATGGGGCATCATGACCCGGCTGCCGTCTTCCTTCCTTCCGGCGGAGGATCAGGGCGTGTTGATGTCCATGGTCACCCTCACCGAAGGCTCCACCACGGCACAGACACAGGCCGTGGTCGAGGAGATCGAGGATTACCTGCTGACCGAGGAAAACGACACGGTCGAGGCGGTCTTTGCCTCGCTCGGCTTCAGCTTCGGCTCCAGCGGGCAGAACACCGCCATGGTCTTCATCAAGCTGAAGGACTTCGAGGATCGGGCCGCGGCGGACACCGCCGCCGGCCAGCTGGCGCTGCGGGCAAACATGCGCTTTGGCCAGCACCGCGCGGGGCAGATCATCTTCATGCAGCCCCCCGCCATTCCCGGCCTCGGCAATTCCTCGGGCTTCACCATGTACCTCGTGGATCAGGGCAACACCGGGATCGACGCCCTGCGTGCCGCGGCGGACGAACTGATCGCCGCCGCCGGACAGGACAGCCGGTTGCAGAACGTGCGCCTCTCCGACAACGAGGAGGAGGCCGCGCTGCGCATCACCATCGACCAGCAAAAGGCCGAAAGCTTCGGCGTGACGGTGAGCGACGTGAACACCATGCTCTCGGTCATCTTCTCGGGGCGCGACGTGAACGACTTCTCGCTCGACAACAACCTGCGGCCGGTGATCGTGCAGGGCGCGGCCGAATACCGGATGCAGCCCAAGGACATCGAAAGCTGGTACGCCCGCAACGGCGACGGCGAAATGGTGCCCTTCTCCAGCTTCATGACCACCGACTGGGTCTCGGTCCTGCCAGCCTTGGCGCGGTTCGACGGCACGGCGGCGCTGGAGGTTTCGGGCTCGCCCTCCGACAGCGCCTCTTCGGGCGAGGCGATGAACGCGATGGAAGAGCTGACCGCGCAGGTCGATGGCGGCTATGGCGTCAGCTGGACCGGCCTGTCCTACCAAGAACGCCAATCCGGCGATCAGGCGCCCTATCTCTACGCCCTGTCCGTGCTGGTGGTCTTCCTCTGCCTCGCGGCGCTTTACGAGAGCTGGTCGGTGCCCTTCTCGGTCATGCTGGCGGTGCCTGTCGGCGTGCTGGGGGCGCTTGCGGCCGCATGGGCCTTCGGCCAGTCGAACGACGTCTACTTCAAGGTGGGCATCCTGACGACCATCGGTCTGGCGGCCAAGAACGCGATCCTGATCGTGGAATTCGCCAAGGACCGGGAGGCCGAGGGCATGGGGCTGGTCGAGGCCACGCTGGAGGCCGCGCGCCTGCGGCTGCGCCCGATCCTGATGACCTCGCTCGCCTTCATGCTGGGGGTGGTGCCGCTGGCCACGGCCTCGGGCGCGGGGGCGGCGGCGCAGAATGCCATCGGCATCGGCGTGCTGGGGGGCATGGCCACGGCCACCTTCCTCGGCGTCTTCATGGTGCCCAGCTTCTACGTGCTGATCCGGCGGCTCGCCGACCGGACGAAGCGGAAGACTGCGGCCTGATCCGCAGGGGGGCGGCCCGGGCCGCCCCCGCCATCCTCTGCGCAGGAGACCCGGACGGGCGGCAGACGGGCAGGGCGCACTTTCGTTTTCTTCAAAGAAAACGGACCGGACTTTTCAAAAAGTCCGGGGGTATCCCGAGAGGTCAGTCGCGCATGAACTTGCGCCGGGCCTCCTCGGCCATGGCCTGCTGCATCTGGATATGGGACAGCTCCGACATGGCGGCGCGGCGCGCGTCCGGGTCGGTCAGCCCGGCCAGCTCGGCCCGTTTCGCCTCTGCCAGCTTCTTCCATCGGATCTCGTCGGGCAGGGCGCCGGCCTCGGCCATGATGCGATAGCCCATGGCCTCGCCCGCATCGAGATGCGCCTCGCCGCTGCGGTCGGGCAGCGGCTTGCCCTCCCCCTCCAGCCCCGAGAGGCCGCCCTCGGCGAGGGTCTTGAGGATGCGTCTTTCGGTCAGTCGTGACAGCCAGGACATGTGCGGGCCCTCCTGCCCTGAAATATGGGCGCAGCAGGGCCTCGCCGCAATCGCGGAACCGCTTGCGCGGGCGCCTCCGCGCGATTATGCCGCGCGGGTTCCAGACCAGCGGGAGAGCCTCCATGAAACTCATCATCGACACCGATCCGGGCATCGACGACGCGATGGCGGTCTTCTACGCCGCGCTCGATCCCGCGATTGAACTGGTGGGGCTGACCTCGGTCTTCGGCAACGTGCTGACCCCGATCGCCACCCGCAACGCCCTGCGGCTGGCCGAGATGGCGGGCCTCGACATTCCCGTGGCCGAAGGCGCGCACCAGGCGCTGGAAATCGCGCCCACGCCGCCCTCGTCGCATATCCACGGGGTCGAAGGCTTCGGCGACATCGCCCCGGTGCAGCCCAAGGCGGCCGCGCTGGAGGAAAGCGCGCCCGCGTTCCTGTGCCGCATGGCGCGGGAGCTGAAGGGCGAGCTGGTGCTGTGCCCCATCGGTCCGATCACCAACATCGCCCGCGCGATCCAGCTGGACCCGGAGTTCGCCACGAACGTGAAGGAGATCATCTTCATGGGTGGCGCGGCCCGGGTGCCGGGCAACATCACGCCCCATGCCGAGGCCAACACCTACCACGATCCGCATGCGCTGAACGTGGTTCTGGGCTCGGGCGCGAAGGTGACGATGGTCGGGCTGGACGTGACCATGGCCACGGCCTTCACCGCCGCCGATTTCGACGACCTCGCCCGGCGCGATCCGCATCTTGGCGGCTTCCTGCGCGAGGCCGGGCTCTTCTACCTCGAGTTCTACTACAGCCGGGGCCGGGATGGCGTGGGCCTGCACGATCCGATGACCCTGATCGCGGCGGCCCACCCGGAGCTGTTCGTGACCGAGGAGATCCCGCTGCGCGTGGTCGAGACGGGCGAGGAACAGGGCCGGACGCAGGAAGTGGCACCGGCCGAGGCCGCTGGCGTGGCGCGGGTCTGCGTGGGCGGAGACATGGATGCGATCAAGCGGCAGTTCTCCGCGGTCTTCGGGAACTGAGAGGCCCGTCGCCTGATGCCGTTTCGGCGCGGCGGCGGAAAGCTCTAGTAAGAGGCGCGCGTGTGGAGCGGTGTCCGCGCGCGTTGGGGCGCGGCCCTCACTCCCCCAGCTTCGCGTGCACCTCGTCGAGGTCGATCTCGCCCACCGGCAGCTTGTTCGCGGGGTTTTCGAAATCGTATTTGAACAGCCGGAAGTCGCGCTTGTAGATCTCGTAGACCAGATGCATCGACAGGTCGTCGAAGTAGTCCTCGACCGGATGCGCGCGCTTGGGCCCGTGGCCCTCGCTCTCGTTGAAGCGCGGGATCTCGGCAAGGTTCACCGCATGGGGCGTCTCGATATTGTCGAGCACCTTCTGCATGCCTTCGTTGAACTTCTCGGTCCAGAAGATCTGATCGTAGCGCCCGCCGTTCAGGATGAAGGTCGAGACATGGCCCGAGGTGGCGGACCAGTGAATGTCCGGGTCCATCGGGCGGCGCCAGCGGATGCTGTCGCGGGCAAACAGCAGGAAGCGGCGGAAGCTCTTGATCTGATCGAACTCCCCGGTCCCGTCCGGGCCGCCCACGTCCACGCCGTACTTCTGCGTCAGCAGCGGCACGAGGTTGCCGCGATACCGGCGCCCGTTGCGCTGAACGCCGCAGATCTTGTCGAAATAGGACGACAGGATCCGGGTGTAGGGATTGCGCACGCAGGTGAAGGCATAGGACCTGTGGCCCGTCACATTCGCCTCGATTAGCGGCTGGGACTCTTCGAGCGCCCACTTGTGCAGCCCGTCCTTGGCGTCGTGGATGTCGCCGTCATAGAAGGTGCCGTGATCGGAATAATAGAGAATCTGCCCGATGCTCGAGCAGGCGCATTTCGGCACCACGCGATAGACGACGCTCTCGCTTTCGGTCATCCATGTACCGGGGAAGCCCATTCCTGCCTTACCTCCAAGGTCGCGGCGGTTGTCCCCGCCGCCTGTTGATACAGGGAAAGAACCAAACTTCCCGTATACTTTCAATCGCTGATGCGGGTTTCCCTGACAGGCGTTCCTGCGTATCAAGGGGCGGAGCCCCATGCGGAGAGCCGTTGTCGCGACATGGCCACCATTGCCTTCATCCTGCTGTGCCACAAGGATCCGGCGGCGATCATTGATCAGGCCACCCGTCTGACGGCGGCGGGCGACTACATGGCGATTCACTTCGATGCCCGGGCACGGGCCGAAGATTACCAGAAGATCCGCAAGGCACTTGCCGACAACCCCCGTGTCACCTTTGCCCGCAAGCGGCTGAAATGCGGCTGGGGGGAATGGTCCCTCGTGGCGGCGACCCTGCAGGCAGTCGAGGCCGCGGCAGAGGCCTTCCCGCGGGCCACGCATTTCTACATGGTCTCGGGCGATTGCATGGCGATCAAGTCGGCCGAATATGCCCATGACTTCCTCGACGCCGAGGAGGTGGATTACATCGAGAGCGCCGATTTCTTCAACGATGGCTGGATCAAGACCGGCATCAAGGAAGAGCGGCTGATCTACCGCCACTATCTCAACGAGCGGACCCACAAGTGGTGGTTCTACAAGTCGCTCGACTGGCAGCGCCGGTTGGGGCTGGCGCGCAAGATACCCGAGGATCTGCAGATGTGCATCGGGTCGCAGTGGTGGTGCCTGCGACGGCGCACGATCGAGGCGATCCTCGACTTCACCCGCGAACGCCGCGACGTGATGCGCTTCTTCCGCACCACGTGGATCCCGGATGAGACCTTCTTTCAGACCGTCGTGCGCCACCTGATCCCGGAGCGCGAGATCCGTTCGCGCACGCTGACCTTCCTGATGTTTACCGAATACGGGATGCCGGTGAATTTCTACAACGATCACTATGACCTGCTCTTGAGCCAGGATTTCCTCTTTGCCCGGAAGATCAGCCCCGAGGCCCATGCCCTCAAGCGGCGGCTGGGGCAGCTCTATGCCGCCACGGGCGTCCGCTTTCAGGTCTCGAACGAGGGCCGGAATCTCTACAAGTTCCTCACCGGGCGGGGCCGGATCGGGCAGCGGTTCGCGCCACGGTTCTGGGAAACGGAAAGCACGCTGGGCCGCGACCGCGAGCTGATGATCGTGATCTGCAAGAAGTGGCACGTCGCCAAGCGGCTGATCGAGCGCATTCGCCAGAACACGAACCTCCCGGCCGTGGCCTATCTCTTCAACGAGGATCAGGCCGACCTGCCCGATCTCGGCGGGATCGAGGCCAATGTCGCCAAGCGGACCCGCCACCGGCGCGCGCTGATGCGGATGCTCTTCGACTATTTCGACAGCGACCGGCTGGTCATCTGCATGGATCCTTCGGCGATCGACCTGATGAACGACTTCTGCTCCGACCGGGCCGAAACGCGCCTGCTGGAGATGGAGTGCCAGTTCAGCGACGCCTTCCTCATCGGCCACGCCAAGCGCGTGGGTCTGGCCAGCGAGCAGACCCCGCAGGAGGCCCTGCGCCGGCTGCTGCCGACGCTTCGCAATGACATCGCCTTCGAGGCCGACAGCATCCGCGAGGCCGACTTCGACCACCATTACCGCCTGCGGGAAATCGACGGGCCCGAGCAACATGCCGAGGCCCTGATGCACTTCCTTGCGGTGCCCCGCCAGACGGCCGAGGACATCGCCGATCTGGACCACCTCTTCAGCGACTGAGGACGCAGCAATGCCCTATACCTACGACGATCAGAACATCTTTGCCAAAATCCTGCGGGGCGAGATCCCCAACAAGACCGTGATGGAGACCGAGCACACGCTGGCCTTCGAGGACATCCGCCCGCAGGCGCCGGTGCATGTGCTGGTGATCCCCAAGGGACCCTATGTCACCTACGATCACTTCGCGCAGGAGGCCTCCGACGCCGAGATCGTGGATTTCACCCGCACCGTGGGCGCGGTCTGCGCCAAGATGGGCGTCAGCGCGGCCGAGGCGGCAGGCTGCCGCTTCATCTCCAACGCGGGCGACCACGGCGTGCAGGAAGTGCCGCACCTGCATATCCACATTCTCGGCGGGCGGCCCCTCGGCCGGATGCTCGCCCGGGATTGAGCCGCGAGGGGCGGCCCGAGGGCGCGCTTTCCCTGCAACGTGATGCAAGTCTGAAGGGGCGGCTTCCGGGCCGCCCCTTGACTTATTGCGGGTCCGGCCTCATGTGGGCGGGGTAATCGCCGGCACTTTACCGGTTCGGGCCGCGCCCGATCCTGCGATACTTGTTTCCCGCAAGCAGTGTTCCTGTCTCGCGAAGGGGCTTTCGCGATTACGACCGTTGGCAATCCGGCCGCCGGTCTCATCGCAGCCCGATCCCCTGCCGCGCCCGGATGCGCGGCGCAAAAGGGACCCGCACCGCGGGCCCGAAAGGACCTATTACATGACCTTCGAAACGCTGGGGCTCGCCCCCTCCCTGCTCGCGCGCCTTGCAGAGCTGGAGCTGACGACCCCCACGCCGATTCAAACCCGCGCCATCCCCGAGGCGCTGGACGGCCGCGACGTGATGGGCCTCGCCCAGACCGGCACCGGCAAGACGCTGGCCTTCGGCCTGCCGATCGCCGACAAGCTGCTGCGCGACGGTGGCCGCTGCGCGCCGCGTCAGGCCCGCGCCCTCGTGCTGGCGCCGACCCGCGAACTGGCCAAGCAGATCCACGACAACCTGCGCGAGGTGCTGAAAGGCGCCCACCTGCGCAGCCAACTCGTCGTCGGCGGGGCCTCGGTCAACGCGCAGGCGCAGCGACTGGAGCGTGGCACCCACCTGCTGATCGCCACCCCGGGCCGCCTGATCGACCTGATGGACCGCCGCGCGATCGACCTGTCGGGCACCCGCCACCTCGTCCTGGACGAGGCGGACCAGATGCTCGACCTCGGCTTCATCCACGCGCTGCGCCGCATCGCGCGCGAGCTGCCGTCCGAGCGTCAGACGCTGCTCTTCTCGGCCACGATGCCCAAGCAGATGGAAGAGATCGCAGGCGCCTACCTGACCGATCCGGTGAAGATCGAGGTGACCCCTCCGGGCCGCACCGCCGACAAGGTCACCCAATCGGTGGTCTTCGTCGAACAGGCGGCCCGCGTCGGCAAGCTGACCGGCCTGCTGGACGATCACCGCGAGGAACTGGCGCTGGTCTTCACCCGCACCAAGCATGGCGCCGAGCGTCTGAGCCGCAAGCTGGAGCAGTCCGGTTTCGCCGTCGCCGCGATCCACGGCAACAAGTCGCAGGGTCAGCGCAACCGCGCGCTGGAGAACTTCCGTTCGGGCGAGGTCCGTGTGCTGGTGGCGACCGACGTGGCCGCGCGCGGCATCGACATTCCTGACGTGCGCCATGTCTACAACTTCGATCTGCCCAACGTGGCCGACAACTACGTCCACCGTATCGGCCGCACCGCGCGCGCCGGGCGTGATGGCCGGGCGGTCAGCTTCGTCGGCATCGAAGAAATGGGCGATCTGGTCGGCATCGAGAAGCTGATCGGTCAGGAGATCGAGACGCTGGAAGGCCACCGTCCCGAGGCACCCCGTGGCGGTCGCGGCAAGAGCGGCGGCAATGGCGGCGGTCGCGGTCGGCGCGGCGGCGGCGGTCAGGGCAAGCCCTCGGCGCAAGGCAAGCCGGGCGGTCAGGCCAAGAGCAACGGCGCCCGCAACCGCCGGCGCAAGCCCTCGGGTCAGCGCAGCGCCGCGTGATCGCGGATCGCAGGGTTTGAGAACTGGCATAGGCCCGGCTCGGTGAGCCGGGCCTTTTGCTGTCCCGCTGAGGCCAAACGCGAAGCCGCACATCGACGGCGCGCGCGGAGGCGATACTGTCCTCTCTGGCAGGCATTTTATATCAGCCACACACATCGTGTCCCATCGAGGGACCGCCCAGCCTCACCAAATCGCCGCCGCGTGGGAGCGCGCCGTCGATGCGCGGCGGCCTGCGGCCTTGTCCCGCGCCGGCGGTTTTCTGGGCTAATGTAAGGAGCAGGGCATACCGGTATCGCGTTCGCTGGCGAGCGGCGCGGAGGCGGCATCTGGCGGTGCTGGAGCCAGCACCGGTCACTCGCACACCCGCCCGCCGCAGCGCCCAAAGAAAAACCCCGGTTCCTGCGAACCGGGGTTTCCATCTTCAGCAATCCGCCGACGATCAGGGCTGTTCGTCCTCGTCGTCGTGCTTGCCGCCGGGCAGCGAGAAGAAGCTGTCCGCGTCGGCGTAGTTCTTGTTGTCCTCGTCCTCGTCGTCATCATCGGAGAGCGAGAAGGTCTCGAGCCCTTCGATGGCCGTGGGGATGCGGGGCTCTGCCGGCATGTCGAGGCTCTGCTCGGTCGACAGCAGCTTGCGGCGCTCGTCGTCGGTCATGGCAGCGCCCTCGGCGGCCTTGGCGGCGGCGGCCTTCTGCACGGCGGCGTCCAGTTCCGACTGCTTGCACAGGCCAAGAGCGACGGGGTCGATCGGCTGCATGTTGGCGATGTTCCAGTGCGTCCGCTCGCGGATCGACTGGATCGTCGGCTTGGTGGTGCCCACCAGCTTGGAAATCTGGCCGTCGGTCAGCTCGGGGTGGAATTTCACCAGCCAGAGGATCGAGTTCGGACGGTCCTGCCGCTTGGACAGCGGGGTGTAGCGCGGGCCACGGCGCTTTTCCTCGCCCTGTGCGGCGGCGTTGAACTTCAGCCGCAGCTTGTGCAGCGGGTCCTTCTCGGCGCGGTCGATCTCTTCCTGCGTCAGCTGGTTGTGGCCGATCGGGTCAAAGCCCTTCACACCGGTCGCAACGTCGCCGTCTGCAATGCCCTGGATCTCAAGCTCGTGCATGCCGGTGAAATCGGCGATCTGCTTGAAGGTCAGGGTCGTATTGTCCACCAGCCACACGGCCGTGGCTTTTGCCATAAGCGGTTTTGCCATGTCGCGTCTCCTTCATCCAAAATGTCCCCGAACCAAAACTTTCCCGTTGCCTGACTTGCAGGCGGCACCGTCTGGTGCAGGTTTCCGTTGTAGGGGAACTTGGCGCCTATATAGTCGGGCAAAGGCCGATTGGGAAGAGAGAATGCGCCAAACGCTGATTTTGCTGGTCTTTGCGCTCTGTCTTGCGGGGGCCACCGCCCCCTCCGCCCGGGCCGAGGGAGCGCGCGCGGGCGACTTCGACTACTACCTCCTGTCGCTCAGCTGGTCGCCGACATGGTGTGCGCTGGAGGGCGCGCAGCGCGGCTCGCCGCAATGTGATCCCGGCAAGGGGTTCGGCTGGGTGCTGCACGGTCTCTGGCCGCAGAACGAACGCGGCTATCCCTCCTACTGCAACACCACCGTGCGCAACCCGTCGAAGACGCAGACCGCTGCCATGGAAGACATCATGGGCGCGCCCGGCGTCGCCTGGTACCAGTGGAAGAAACACGGCCGCTGCGCCGGGCTGGAGCCGGAGGCCTATTTCGACCTCGCGCGCCGCGCCTATGCCAGCGTGACCCGCCCGCAGGTGCTGCGCGATCTGGGGCGCGACGTGACCCTGCCGGCCAAGGTGGTGGAGCAGGCCTTCCTCGAGGCCAATCCGCAGCTGGAGCCCGACATGATCACGATCACCTGCCGGTCGCGCCGGATACAGGAGGCCCGCGTCTGCCTGACCCGCGATCTGGAGCCGCGCCGCTGCGGCGCCGACGTGATCCGCGACTGTTCCCAGAGCGATGCGTTGCTGGAGGCGGTGAACTAGGGCGAATAATGCCCCGATGGTCGTCGGTCCGGGGCGGCCCCCGGACCGTGATCCGGCCTCAGCCGACCTTCAGGACGATCTTGCCGATATGGCCCGAGCTTTCCATCCGCGCATGGGCCTCGGACGCCGCGTCGAGCGGGTACTCGCTGTCCATCACCGGGCCGATCCGGCCCGCGTCCAGCAGGGGCCAGACCTGCGCGCGCAGCTCCGCCGCGATCCGCGCCTTGGCGAGGTCGCTTTGCGGGCGCAGGGTGGAGCCGGTGATCGTCAGCCGTTTCACCATGACGAGGGCGAAATTCAGCGCCGCCTTGGGCCCCTGCAGGAAGGCGATCTGCACCAGCCGCCCGTCCTCGGCCATGGCTTTGACGTTGCGCGGGATATACTCGCCGCCGACCATGTCGAGGATCAGGTCGGCGCCCCCCGCCTTGCCCATGACCTCGACGAAATCCTCCTCGCGGTAGTTGATCGCGCGCTCGGCCCCAAGCTCCAGGCAGGCCGCGCATTTCTCCTCGGACCCGGCGGTGACGAAGACCCGTGCGCCAAAGGCCCGCGCCAGCTGGATCGCCGTCGTCCCGATCCCGGAGGAGCCGCCGTGGACGAGGAACCGCTCGCCCGCCTTCAACCCGCCGCGCATGAAGACGTTGGACCAGACGGTGAAGAAGGTCTCGGGCAGGCAGGCGGCCTCGTTCAGGCCCATGCCCGCGGGCACGGGCAGGCAATGGGCGGCGGGCGTCGCCACGTATTCCGCATAGCCGCCACCGGGCAGAAGGGCGCAGACCTGCGTGCCCACGCTGGGCCAGCCGACGCCTTCGCCCACGGCCACCACCTCGCCCGCAGCTTCCAGCCCGGGCAGATCGCTGGCACCGGGGGGCGGGGCATAGCTGCCCGCGCGCTGCAATGCATCGGGGCGGTTCACACCCGCATAGGCCACGCGGATCACCACCTGCCCCGGTCCGGGGGCGGGGACGGGCCGGGTGACCGGCGTCAGCACCTCGGGGCCGCCGGGGGCCGAGATCTCGACCGCGCGCATGGTTTCGGGAAGCACGGACATGGCTCTCCTCCTGTCGTCGTCTTCTGAATTGGGGAAGGGGCCCGGCACCCGGACCCCGCAGGCAGGCGCGTGGCGGCTCAGTGCGACCAGCGGCCCGGCAGGCCGGTGCCGTTGCCCGGCGCACGGATCTTGCCGATCAGTGCCAGCGGCCCGGCCAGCACGGTCTGCGCCAGCTTGTTCTCGCGCAGGCTGGCCTTGGTCTTCTCGATTCGCATCACGCCCTCGATCCGGCGGTCGAGGAAGTCCCAGGTCGCCTTGTGGCCCTCGCTGTCATCGCCCAGCCAGTAGAGCACGGTGGCCCCGTAGACCCCCGAAAGCGTGGCGCGCTTGGTGTACCAGTTCACGTCCTGCGAGGTATCGCCAAGCGCGGTCCAGATCCGGTCCGCCGTCTGCCAGATCGCCCGCGCGCCATCGGCGGCATGCTGCGGCAGGGAGAAGAGCGTCGAGCCCCGGCGCACCAGTTCCTTGTCCGCATCCTCCAGCCGCAGCCGGATCGCCAAGGCAACCCGGTCGGAATACCGCATATCCGACAGGTCCTTGGCGGCCATGGCCTTCATCATCTCCGCGTCACCCCGGGCGTGGTAGGCCAGGGCCAGGTCCACTGCGCCGCGCGGATAGAGCGCCCGCGCCAGCTCGGGACCGACGCCCGCATCCTCGGCCGCGGCGCGGAACGTCGTCTCGGACCAGCCGTCGAAGGGGACGTGCATCAGGGCGGCATCCAGCAGCGCCTCGCTGGGCGACGGGGTGGCGGTCTGGCTCTCGGCTTGGGTCTCGGTGGTGGACATGTGGGCCTCCGGTGGGGCTAGGGCTGTTCTGTCTTGATAAATAGGGCGACCGCTGCTATACGGCCACCTCCTGCAATTTCATGCAACTCTAACTTAGGAAGGTGGTGACAACCACATGCAGGTCTCTGTTCGCGACAACAATGTCGATCAGGCGCTCCGCGCCCTGAAGAAAAAGCTGCAGCGCGAAGGCGTTTTCCGCGAAATGAAGCTCAAGCAACATTTCGAGAAGCCGTCCGAGAAGAAAGCGCGCGAGAAGGCTGAAGCAGTTCGCCGTGCCCGCAAGCTGGCACGCAAAAAAGCGCAACGCGAAGGTCTCCTCTGAGTTTTTCCTCAGACGAACACCAAGCTATTCGACGACCCCCGTGGCCCGGCCCCGGGGGTTTGTCATTTCTGGGGGCCCGGTTCTGAGCGGCCCCAGCCCACCGGATCCCGTCAAGCGGCGCATCTCTCTTTCAGGCAAAGCTCGGCCTGCCGGCCCTCGCGACTGCGCATTCTTGCACAGCGGTCCAGCGCCCTGCTCGGTGCAGATGTCCAGCAGGCGTCCTGCAGGCGCCTTGACCTGAACCGCCGAGTTCATTTATGACGGTTTCTTAAATTTATTGTGTAAATCCCCGGTCGCAAGCCTGTCCCCAGCCAGCGGCCCGCCTCTTCCCCCGAGAGCCTAATGCCCCGCAACCATCCCCTTCTTCTCGCGCTTCTTGCGCTGTTCGTCGTCGGTCACGTGATCTCCATCGGTGTCGCGCTCTATGATCCCGCGCTTTATCCCGTGGCGGTGGGTCAGGAAGACGGGCCGCTGGAATATCTCACCGCGGTCTTCCTGTTCCTCGCCGGCCTCGTTCTCTTCCGCCGCGCAGCCCAGCTTCGCGGCCATCTGCCGCTCTACACGGTCGCGCTGACGGTGCTCTACGGGGCGATGTATGTCTTCGTCGCGGGCGAGGAGATCTCCTGGGGTCAGCGGATTTTCGGCTGGTCCTCGGGCGAGTATTTCGTCGAGAACAACTTCCAGGCCGAGACGAACTTCCACAACCTCGTGGTGGGCGATCATCACCTCGCCTCCACGCTCTTCGGCAACTGGCTGACGCCGGTGCTGCTGCTCTACCTCCTCGTCCTGCCACTGCTCTGGCCGCGGGCGAAATGGGTGCAGGGCTTCGTACGCGCCCTCGCCGTGCCCGTGCCCGCTCCGCGCGAGGCTTTTCTCGCGGTCGCGGCTTCGGTGATCGTCCTCTCGCTGGACTTCGTCTACCGCAACTTCGAACTCTACGAATTCGCTTTCTCGATCATCTCGCTGATGATCTTCCTCAGCCCGTGGAACGCAGCGATGTACGGGTTGGAGCGCGCGCGCGTCCGAGCCACGGCGGTGGCCGCCTGACATCCACTGTTCGGAAATATCCTCGGGGGGTGCGCCCCCATGGGGCGCAGGGGGGCAGACAGCCCCCCTTTTGCACTACGCCTCCACCCGCGCATCCTCGAGGATCATCTCGCTCGCCTTCTCCGCGATCATGATCGTGGGGGAATTCGTGTTCCCGCTGGTGATCCGGGGCATCACGCTGGCATCCACCACCCTGAGCCCGCCCACGCCCCGCATCCGCAGCCGCGCATCCAGCGGCGCGCTCTCTTCCGCGCCCATGGCCACGGTGCCCACGGGGTGGAAGATCGTGGTGCCGATGTCGCCCGCCGCCTGCGCCAGTTCCGCGTCGCTCTGCGCCGCGATGCCCGGTTTCATCTCCTCCGGGCGGTAGGCCAGCATCGGCGCCTGCGCCATGATCTCCCGCACCTGCCGGATCGCCGCGATGGCCACCTGCCGGTCGCCCTCGGTAGAGAGGTAATTCGGCGCGATTTTCGGCGCCTGCAGCGGATCGGCAGAGCCGATGGTGATGCTGCCCCGGCTTTCCGGCCTCAGGTTGCAGACCGAGGCGGTGATCGCCGGATAGTCATGCAGCGGCTGGCCGAAGGCCTCCAGCGAGAGCGGCTGCACGTGGTATTCAAGGTCCGGCGTCGCCAGATCGGGCCGTGACCGGGTGAAGGCCCCCAGTTGCGAGGGTGCCATCGACATCGGCCCGCGGCGGCGGAAGGTATAATCCATCCCGATCAGCGCCTTGCCCCAGAGCGTCGCCGCCAAAGTGTTCAGCGTCTTGGCCCCGGTCAGCCGCCAGGCGCAGCGCAGCTGCAGGTGGTCCTGCAGGTTCGCGCCGACCTGCGCCATGTCGCGCTTCACGGCGATGCCATGCTCCTGCAACAGGGCCGCGGGCCCCAGCCCGCTGAGCTGCAGCAGATGCGGCGAGTTCACGGCCCCGGCGGAGAGGATCACCTCGCCCCGCGCCTTGGCCGTCTTCTCCACGCCGCCCTGCCGGTAGGCGACGCCGGTCACCCGCGTCCCCTCCATCAGCAGTCGCGTCGTCTGGGCGCCGGTTTCGACCTTCAGCTTCTCCGCGCGGGTGGTGCGCAGGAAGGCCTTGGCGGTGTTCATCCGCCAGCCCGCCCGCTGGTTCACCCGGAAGTAACCGACGCCGCCGTTGTCGCCGGTGTTGAAATCCTGCGTGCGGGGAATGCCCGCCGCCTCCGCCGCCGCGATCCAGTCGTCCAGCAGGTCCCAGTGCAGGCGCTGGTTCTCGACCCGCCACTCGCCGCCCGCGCCATGCATCTCGGAGGGGCCGTCGACGTAATCCTCGGAGCGTTTGAAGTAGGGCAGCACATCGTCCCAGCCCCAGCCGGGCAGGCCCATCTGCCGCCAGCCGTCGTAATCCGCTGCCTGTCCGCGCAGGTAGAGCATCCCGTTGATCGAGGAGCAGCCCCCCAGCACCTTGCCGCGCGGATAGAGCAGCGACCGGCCGTTCAGCCCCGGGTCTTCCTCGGTCCGGTACATCCAGTCGGTGCGGGGGTTGCCGATGCAGTAGAGGTAGCCCATGGGGATATGCACCCAATGGTAGTTGTCGCGCCCCCCGGCCTCCAGCAGCAGCACCGAATGTCCCGCCTCCGACAGACGCTTGGCCAGCACGCAGCCGGCACTTCCGGCGCCCACGATGATGTAATCCCAGTCCATGAAAGCTCCTCCCGCCGCGAGCGTAGCGGGCGGGAGGGCGCACGGGAAGCGCTCTGGTGGCGCTGCGGCCACCTGTCGCCCGGGAAGTGGGTGCGGGTTTGAGTATTTGTGGAAAGATGAAGTCTGGTGCCGCGGGGCGCCGGCGCTCAGATCGGCAGCGCGGTGGTCTTGAAGACCGTGCGCAGGGCGAAGGAGCTTTGCATCTGGGCCACGCCCGGCAGCCGCGAGAGGTGCTGGCGGTGGATGCGGGCGAAATCCTCGGTGTTCTCGGCCACGATCTTGAGGATGTAATCGGCCGTGCCCGCCATCAGGTGGCATTCCAGCACGTCCGGGATGCGCGAGACTGCGGTCTCGAAGGCATCGAGCGTGTCGTCGGCCTGTCCCTGCAGGGTGATCTCGACGAAGACCGTGGTGGCCATGCCGATCTTGCGCGCGTCCAGCAGCGCGACGTAGTCCTTGATATAGCCCTCCGCCTCCAGCCGCTGCACGCGGCGGTGGCAGGCCGAGGCCGAGAGCCCGACCTTCTCGCTCAGATCTGCGTTGGACATGCGACCCTTGCGCTGCAAGACGCGCAGAATGTTCTCATCAATCGTGTCGAGGGACATCGGGGCCGGATTCTCCTGCGAAATTCGTCATCCGCGGGAGATTATTCGAAAAGAGCCCCCTTTGGCGAGGGCTCTTTCTGCGTCACTTGGCGGCTTTCAGCGAGTCGCGGATCTCCAGCAGGACATCCAGTTCGGTGGGGCCTGCGGGCTTTTCCTCCGCAGGGACGCCCTCCTCCTCCTTGATCACCGTGTCCTTGGCGCGGTTCACGGCCTTGACCAGCATGAAGACCACGAAGGCCACGATCAGGAAGTTGATCACCGCCATCAGGAAGGAGCCATAGGCGAAGACACCCGCGCCCGCCTCCCGCGCCGCTTCCAGGCTGGCGTAGTCGCCGCCGTCGAGCGCCAGGAAGTTGTTGGTGAAGTCGAGCCCGCCGGTGAACAGCCCGATGATCGGGTTCAGCAGGTCATCCACCATGGATTTCACGATCGCGGTGAAGGCCGCACCGATGATGATGCCGACGGCCATGTCCATGACATTGCCCTTGGCGATGAAGGCTCTGAATTCCTTCAGCATAATCTGTCCCTTTATCTCTGGTCGCGCCGTTGCGCGCGTTTATGCACAGAGCATACCATCGAAATTCGGGACCGCATGGGGGTTTTACGCTGCCGCGCAGAATATATGTTGGCGTCATCCAACAGGAGAACCCTCATGCCTGTCTCTGACTATCTCATCAATAACCGCTGGACCGCGGAAACCCCCGATGTCCTGCAGCTCTACTCCTTCCCGACGCCCAACGGTCAGAAGGTCTCGATCATGCTCGAGGAGGTCGGCATCCCCTACGAGGCCCACCTCGTGACGCTGGCCGATGCCGATGTGCGCAGCCCCGAGTTCCTCTCGGTCAGCCCGAACAACAAGATCCCCGCGATCGTCGATCCCGACGGCCCCGATGGCGAGACGGTGGCGCTGTTCGAAAGCGGCGCGATCCTGATCTACCTCGGCGACAAGACCGGCTTCGGCCTGCCGAAATCCGGCGCCAAGCGGGCCGAGGTGATCCAGTGGCTGATGTGGCAGATGGCCGGCCTCGGCCCGATGTTCGGCCAGCTCGGCTTCTTCGTGAAGTTCGCCGGCGCCGACATCGAGGACCCGCGCCCGCGTGAGCGTTACATCAACGAGGCCAAGCGCATCCTCGGCGTGCTCGACACCGCGCTCGAGGGCAAGGAGTGGATCGCCGGTGATTATTCCATCGCCGATATCGCGATCTGCCCCTGGCTCAACACGCTGGAGTTCTACGGCGCGAAGGAGATGCTGGGCTTCGACAGCTTCAAGAACGTCGTGGCCTATTCCGAGCGCTTCAACGCCCGCCCGGCCTTCCAGAGCGGCCGCAACATCCCGGCCCGTCCCGCGTAAGCACGCACCTGGCGCTGAAAACACGAAAGCCGCTCCCGAGGGGGCGGCTTTCTGCGTCTCGGCCGTCAGGGCCTCAGGCCGGCAGCTGGCCGGTCAGCACGTAGCGCAGCATCTGCACCACCTGCAGCGGCGTCTCCGCCACGGCAAGCGCCGCCGCGTCCACTTCCTTCAGCGCATGCTGATGGTCCGGCCCGTGCAGCACGATCAGCGCCTTGCCGAGCGCCGCCGCCTGACCGGCGTCGAAGGCCGCGTTCCACTGCTTGTACTTCTCGCCAAAGCGCACCACGACCACGTCGGCCTGTTCGATGCCGCGCCGGGTGCGGATCGCGTTCAGCTTGGCGCCCTTGTGGTCGTGCCAGAACTTGCTGTCTTCCGCGCCCAGGATCGCCACGCCGCAATCGTCGCTGGCGTCATGGTCCGTCACCGGCCCGTCGAAACTGACGTCGAGACCGGCACAGCCGTCCATGATCTCCTTGCGCCAGTCGGTGTGGATCTCGCCCGACAGGTAAACCTTCATCTTGCATCCTCCTGATAGGGAAAGGGGGCCACGCGGCCCCCTCATTTTCTTGCCGTAAATATCCGCGCCGCAGGCCGGCGGCGCAAGCCGCCGTCCCGCGCAGGCTCAGCCGCGCAGCACGCCGCCGGTGGCTTTCACCACCTTCTCGACGATCTTGGCCGAGAGCGCCTCGATTTCCTTCTCCTTCAGCGTGGCGTCCTTGGGCTGGATGCGCACGGTGACGGCGAGGGATTTCTTGCCCTCCCCGAGGGAGCCGCCGATGAACTCGTCGAAGACGCGCACGTCTTCGATCAGCGCCTTGTCGGCCCCGGCGGCGGCATTGACCAGCGTCAGCGCCTCCACCTCGGCGTCCACCACGAAGGCGAAGTCGCGTTCCACCGCCTGCAGATCGCTCAGCGTCATCGCGCCCCGCGAGGCCGAGGTGGTGCGCGGCAGCGGCACCTCTTCCGGCCAGAGGGTGAAGGCCACGGCGGGGCCCTTCACGCCCATCTCGCGCAGCACCTTGGGGTGCACCTCGCCGAAGATGCCCAGCACCTTCTTGGGGCCGAGGCAGATCTTGCCGTGACGGCCCGGGTGCCACCAGCCCTCGGCGCCGCGCAGGATTTGCACCTTGGCAGGCGCGCCGATGGCGGCCAGCACGGCCTCGGCATCGGCCTTGGCGTCGTAGAGGTCCACGGCACGGGCCGCGCCATGCACGTCCTTGGGCCCGGTGCGGCCCACCAGCAGGCCGGTCACCTGCGTCTTCTGCTCGCCTGGCTCGCCGCCGAACCACGTGGCGCCGACCTCGAACAGGGCGAGGTCGTTGAAGCCGCGCGACTGGTTGCGCGCCGCCGCCTGCAGCAGACCCGGCAGAAGCTGCGGGCGCAGGTGGCTCATCTCCGAGGAGATCGGGTTTTCCAGCATGGTCGCGTCATCGCCGCCGCCGAAGAGCGTGGCCGAGGCCTTGTCGATGAAGCTGTAGGTCACGCATTCGTTGTAGCCGAGCGCCGCCGCGGTGCGCCGGGCCATCTGCTCGCGCTTCTGGATCGGCGTCAGGATCGGCTTCGGCACGCCGGGCTGGGTGCGGGCCATGGGCTTCGGCTCGAGGTTCGAGAGCGAGGCCATCCGCGCCACCTCTTCCACGAGGTCCGCCTCGCCCAGCACGTCCGGGCGCCACGAGGGCACATGGGCCATGTCACCCTCCATCACGAAGCCGAGGCGCTCCAGCGTGGCCCGCTGCTCCTCGGCCGGGATGTCCATGCCCACCAGCGAGGCACAGCGCGCGGTGTCGAGCTTGTAGGCCCGCGCCACGTCCGGCACTTCGCCCGCGACGACCACCTCGGAGGGTTCACCGCCGCAGAGCTCCATGATCATCTGCGTCGCGAGGTCGAGTGCCTCCATGTTGAAGCCCGGGTCGATCCCGCGTTCGTTGCGGTAGCGCGCGTCGGAATTGATCTTGAGCGCGCGGCCCCCGGTGGCGATCTGGACGTGGTTCCAGACGGCGGCTTCGAGGAAGACATCGACCGTCTCCTCGGTGCAGCCCGACACTTCACCGCCCATGATGCCGCCGATCGACTCGACGCCATTGTCGTCCGAGATCACCAGCACACCGGCCGGGATCGCATAGGTCTTGCCGTCCAGCGCCAGCAGCTCCTCACCGCCCGTGGCGCGGTGCACCCGGACGTCGCCCGCCACCTTGGCCGCGTCGAAGACGTGCAGCGGGCGGTTCTGGTCGTAGGTGAAGAAGTTCGTCACATCCACCAGCGCGTTGATCGGGCGCAGGCCGATGGCGCGCAGCTTGTCCTGCAGCCATGCAGGCGAGGGGCCGTTCTTGACGCCCTTGATCAGGCGACCGGCGAAGACATAGCAGCCGTCCTTGGCGTCTTCGTCGATGGTGACGGTGACGGGGCAGGGGAAGGCGCCGGTCACATCCGCGCTCGGCGCGGGCTTCAGCGTGCCGAGGCCACGGGCCGCAAGGTCACGGGCCACGCCGCGCACGCCAAGTGCATCGGGACGGTTCGGCGTGATCGCGATCTCGATCACGGGATCGACCTTGGCCGGGTCGTTCTTGGCCAGCCAGTCGGTGAACTTCTGGCCCACCTCGCCCGAGGGCAGCTCGATGATGCCGTTGTGCTCGTCCGACAGCTCCAGCTCACGCTCGGAGGCCATCATGCCGTGGCTTTCGACGCCGCGGATGTTGCCGACCGAGAGCGTCACGTCGATGCCCGGCACGTAGTCGCCCGGCTTGCAGAGCACCACGGTGATGCCCTCGCGCGCGTTCGGGGCGCCGCAAACGATCTGCTTCTCGCCCTCGTCGGTCTGCACCATGCAGACCCGCAGGCGGTCGGCGTCGGGGTGTTGCGAGGCCGCGATCACCTTGGCCAGCGTGAAGGTCTTCAGCTTGGCCGCGGGGTCTTCGACGCCTTCCACCTCGAGCCCGAGGTCGGTCAGCGTGTCGAGGATCTCGTCGAGGGTGGCCTCGGTCTCGAGATGATCTTTCAGCCAGGAGAGCGTGAATTTCATGTCATCATCCTAGTGGTTGAGCCGTTGGGCCAGGTCGTCCTTGTCGCCCATGCGGTAGAGTTTGATTTCCCGCACGAGGCGGATGGTCGGCTTGGCGGCAAAGAGCAGCGAGCCGATCAGGAAAAGCCATGTGCCCGCGGTCTGGAGCTTCTCGGAAAAGAAGAAGATCGAGCCGAGGACGAAGGTAAAGGCCGCGCCGAAGTCGACGAAGGTATAGAGGATCTCGAAGCGCGCCCAGAGGTCCTTGGAGGCTTCGGTCTGCTGGCGGGTCTCGTGGCGGAAGAGTTTCATGCGGCGGTCCTCCCTGCGGCGGATGGCAGACGCACTCCCGTCACGTGCCGCGCCAGATCAGGCGCACTGCGGCCGTTCCCATCGACGGCCGTGCCCGTGGCACGGCCAGCGCCCGACCGCCCCCCCGGGCAGGCGCTTTGCGCCCCCCCGCGGCCGGGCCCTGGCCTTGTGGTGGCGCGGGCCGCTGCGGTCGTCAGGGTGCAGGTCATCCCCCCGCTGGCGGGTGCCGGTCGTGCCGTCACGCGTGCCGAAAGGGATGCCATGCCGCCGGTCCTGCCTGTCAGATCCCGCCGCGCAGCGTCGGCACCTGCAGCGAGGCAAAGCCGTAGTGCCGCAGCCACCGCAGGTCGCTGTCGAAGAAGGCGCGCAGGTCGGGGATGCCGTATTTCAGCATCGCGATCCGGTCGATCCCCATGCCGAAGGCAAAGCCCTGCCACGCCGCCGGATCGACGCCGCCGGCCTTCAGCACATGCGGGTGCACCATGCCGGAGCCGAGAACTTCCAGCCAGCCGTCGCCTTCGCCCACCTTCACGGTGCCGTTTTCCCACGAACATTGGATGTCGACCTCGGCCGAGGGTTCCGTGAACGGGAAGTGCGAGGCGCGGAAGCGGGTCTTCACCTTGGTGCCAAAATAGGCCGAGAAGAATTCCTCCAGCACCCATTTCAGGTTCGCCATCGAGATGTCGCGGTCGATGGCAAGGCCCTCGACCTGATGGAACATCGGCGTGTGGGTCTGGTCGTAATCCGCGCGATAGACGCGGCCCGGCGAGATCGTGCGGATCGGCGCGCCCTGCGCCTGCATCGAGCGGATCTGCACCGGCGAGGTATGGGTGCGCAGCACGTTCTGGGGACGGTCGTCGCCCTCGGCGCGGTGCATGTAGAAGGTGTCCATCTCGGCGCGGGCCGGGTGATGGTCGGGGATGTTCAGCGCGTCGAAGTTGTACCAGGTGGTCTCGACCTGCGGGCCCTCGGCAACGGCAAAGCCCATGTCGCCGAAGATCGTGGTGCATTCTTCCCAGACCTGGCTGACCGGGTGGATCGAGCCCTGCCGCTGCGGGCGCACCGGCAGCGTCACGTCGAGCCATTCCTCGCGCAGGCGGGCGTCGAGCGCCGCGTCTTCCAGCGCCACCTTCTTGGCGGCAAGCGCCGAGTTGATCTCGTCCTTCAGCGCGTTGAGCGCAGGGCCGGCCGTCTGGCGTTCCTCGGGCGTCATCTTGCCCAGTTCGCGCATCTTCAGGCTGACCTCGCCCTTCTTGCCGACGGCCTGCAGCCGCAGCTCTTCCAGCGCGCCCTCGTCCGAGGCGTCAGCGATGGCCGAGAGGTACTTCTGCTTCAGATCGTCCATCCGATCCTCCTGAAACTGTCTGGCCTTCCTGCTACCCGGCAGGGCCGGGAAGGGCAAGGGGAGCGGGGGCGGCGAAGCGCCCCCCGAGGCGCGGAAATCGGTGGTTTGCACCGGGAAACCGGCGGTCCCGCCCCGGCCGGGCCTGCGTGTGGCGAGTCGCGGGTGGCCCGTGGCGCCGCGCCCGGCCGCTGGTGCGATCACCGGTCGTTAGGGCCTCGCTCACCCGTCCTTAATCGGTGGGGCCTATGCCGGGGCGGTCGCCCTGTCCCTGCCGTTGGAGTTTTGCCATGCCTGTCCCGCCCCGCCGCCTCGCCGCCCGCCGTCATGGCTGCCTGCGGTCGCTCGCGCGATGGGGGCTGGCCGTTGGTCTCGCAGTGACCTCTCCGGTGGCCTCTCCGGTTGCGGCGCAGGAGGGGCGCGGCGTGATCTACCTCGCCGATCGCCAGCATGGGACGGTGGCCTATACGGCGCAGCACCGGCCTCTCGGGCCGGTGCAGGATCCCACGGCCGCGCCCCTGCCGATGGTCGTTTCCCGCAACGCGGTGCCGGTGCTGGCGCCTGCCGCACCCGCGCCCCGGTCCCTGGGCCGGGCGGTGGTCCCGCGGGCCGCGCCGCGCGCTCTTCCTGCCCCGGTGCCGCGCCTGTCCACGCAGGGCAGGCCGCCTGCGGCCGCCCCGTCCCCCCGGTCTCCGGGCGGGCAGGCGCTGCAGGTGGAGGGGGCCACGGGAGGCGGGCAATGGAGGGTGACGGCGCAGGGCTGCACCTATTCGCGAGCGCAGGCCCCGGGGCGCGCGCCCACCTGGCACCTTGTCCTCAACCCGCGCCACGTGGGGCAGCCGCCCTCGGCCCGGAGATGCCTGCCGATGCTGCGCTGAGGGGGCGGGCGGCCCGCTGGACCACGGCCCGCCCCGTGGACCGGCGTGCGGGCGCGTCGCGCGCCGCCTGCGGTGCCGGACCCGCCGAGCCGGGGCATCGCACCGCACATTCCATCCGGCCAAAGAAAAACGCCGCGGAGCGGGGCTCCACGGCGTTTCTGTCGGTCAGCTCAGCTGTCGCTTACGCGGGCAGAGCGGCCTTTGCCTGGTCCACGATGGCACCGAAGGCTTCGGGCTCGTGCACGGCCAGGTCGGCCAGAACCTTACGGTCCACTTCGATGCCGGCCAGCGACAGGCCGTTGATGAAGCGGGAGTAGGTCAGCGCTTCGTCGTGTGCGCGGACAGCGGCGTTGATCCGCTGGATCCACAGCGCGCGGAAGTTGCGCTTGCGGGTGTGCCGGTCACGGGTCGCGTACTGGTTGGCCTTGTCGACGGCCTGACGGGCGACCTTGTAAGTGCTCTTGCGGCGGCCGTAGTAGCCTTTTGCTGCCTTGAGGACTTTCTTGTGGCGGGCGTGGGTAGTCGTACCACCTTTAACACGGGACATCTGGTGATCTCCTTATTTCGCGTAGGGCATCATCGGCTTGATGATCTTCTCATCAGCCTTCGACAGCGTGGTGGTACCGCGTGCGTCGCGGATGAACTTGGTGGTGCGCTTGATCATGCCGTGGCGTTTGCCGGCCTGACCTGCGATGATCTTGCCAGAGGCAGAGACCTTGAACCGCTTTTTGCAGCTCGACTTTGTCTTCATCTTGGGCATTTCCGTCTCCTGTCTTTTGAGTGCGGTCAACGCGCGACTCGGCATGCCACTACCGGCCGGCCGCGCAACAGAGCGGCCTGATACGCGGTGATCGGCCATTAGGCAAGGGGCATGGGCGGGATTTTCGCTGTTTTTCGGCCCACTGGAGCGGGCTGGGGCCTCAGCCCCGGCGCAGCGCCGCCAGAATCCGGCCCGTCACCCGGATGAAGGCATTGGGTATCTCGGCCAGATCATAGTCCGTAGGCGCCGTGGAAAAGGCCCAGCCGAGGAGCGCGGCCCCGATCATCAGGACGAACACGGCCGCCCGCGGCGCGCGCCGGTCGGCATAGGCCGCCACCAGCGAGGGGATGGCCAGCATCAGCAGGATCACCCCCGTCACCACGACGAGGTCGGTGTCCGGGCGCAGCGCGCGGGCCTGCGCCCAGAGGTCCTGCAAGGCCTCCAATCCGGATCAGCCCGGATCGGTGGCGAAGATCAGGCGCTCTTCGCAGGGGGCGACGCGCAGGATGTTCGTGGTGCCCGAGGTGTTGAATGGCACGCCGGCGACGACGAGGATCTGATCGTCGGGGGTCGCGAAGCCGCCGGAGCGCGCGGCACGGGCCGCGTTGACCACCGCTTCCTTGAAGCGCTCCAGCTCGCCGCACATGACGCAGTTGGTGCCCCAGGACAGCGCCAGCCGCCGGGCGGTGCCGCGTTCCGAGGTCAGCGCGATGATCGGCACCCGGGGCCGTTCGCGCGCGGTCAGCAGCGCGGTGGTGCCGGTCTGGGTGAAGCAGCAGATCGCCTTGATATTCGTGGTCTCGGCAATCTCGCGCGCGGCAGAGACGATGCCGTCGGCCACGGTGCTGCGGCTGACCTTGCGGCTGGCCTCGATGATCTCGCGGTAGTTCGGATCGCTTTCGACCTCGACCGCGACGGCGTTCATGGTGCGCACCGCCTGCACCGGGTACTGCCCGGCGGCGGATTCGGCCGAGAGCATGACGGCGTCGGTGCCCTCGTAGATCGCGGCGGCCACGTCCGAGACCTCGGCTCGGGTGGGCATCGGGCTCTCGATCATGCTTTCCAGCATCTGCGTGGCCACGATCACCGGCTTGGCCGCGGTGCGGCACTTGCGGGTCAGGCGCTTCTGGATCGCGGGCACGTTCTGCACCGGCAGTTCGACGCCGAGGTCGCCACGCGCCACCATGATCCCGTCCGAGGCGGCGAGGATCGAATCGAAGGCCTCGACCGCGGCGGGTTTCTCGATCTTGGCGAGGATCGCGGCCCGGCCATCGGCCAGCTTGCGGGCCTCTTCCACGTCCGCCACGCGCTGCACGAAGGACAGTGCCAGCCAGTCGATCCCCAGCGAGCAGGCGAATTCCAGGTCGGCGCGGTCCTTCTTGGAGAGCGCGGCCAGCGGCAGCACCACGTCGGGCACGTTCACACCCTTGCGGTTGGAAATCGTTCCGCCCGCGATGACGGTGCAGCGGGCGTAATCGGGGCCGCAGTCCTCGACCTTGAGGCGGATCTTGCCGTCGTTCACCAAGAGCGTCGCGCCGGATTTCAGCGCGGCGAAAATCTCGGGGTGGGGCAGCTGGACGCGGTCCTTGGTGCCCGGTGCTTCGTCGAGGTCGAGCCGGAAGGTCGCGCCGTCCACCAGATCCTCGCTGTCATTGGCAAAGGCGCCGACGCGCAGCTTCGGCCCCTGCAGGTCGGCGAGGATGGCGATGGTGGTGTCGAGGTCGCGCTCGATCTGGCGGATGATGCGGTGGCGCTCGGCGATCTCTTCGTGGGTGCCGTGGGACATGTTCAGGCGGAACACGTCGGCACCGGCCTCGAAGAGCGCGCGGATCATGTCATAGTCGTTGGAGGCCGGACCCAGCGTCGCGACGATCTTGGTGTTACGATGGCGTCTCATGGCGCTGTCTCCTCTGCTGTGCGGCCTCTGCCGGGCCGATCCCGGTCTTGTTCGGACGTACGAGGAGCAGTATTGCGCTTTTCGCTAACGTCAACAACCATTACCGATTTTCGGCGCCGGAGGTGACAGTGCCATGACAGAGCAGACGGCAGGGCAGGCTGTGGGACAGACGGGCTATCAGCCCTTTGAAATCAGCGGTGCAGAGCGGTCGTCCCGCTGGCTGGTGTGCTGTGATCATGCGGCCAACACCGTGCCGGCCTTCGTGGGCGGCGGCAGCCTCGGCCTGCCGGAGACGGACATGGCGCGCCACATTGCCTTCGATCCCGGTGCGGCGGGCGTCAGCCGGGCACTGGCGGCGCATCTGGACGCGCCGGTGATCCTGTCGAACTTCTCGCGGCTCGTGATCGACCCGAACCGGGGCGAGGACGATCCGACCCTGCTGATGAAGCTCTATGACGGGTCGATCATCCCGGCCAACCGCCACGCGGGTACGGCAGAGCGCGAGGCCCGGCTCAACGCCTGTCACCGGCCCTACCACGATGCGCTGGAGCGGCTGGCGGCGCGGCGCGACGACACGGTGCTGGTCTCGATCCATTCCTACACGCCGCAATTGCGCGGCCGTCCGCCCCGGCCTTGGCATGTGGGCATTCTCTACGCCTCGGACAAACGCTTTGCCCTGCCGCTGCTGCACCGGCTGCAGGCCGAGCCCGACCTCTGCGTGGGCGAGAACGAGCCCTACGGCGGCCATCTGCCCGGCGATACGATCGACCGCCACGCGATCGACAAGGGGCGGCCCAACGTGCTGATCGAGATCCGCAATGACCTGATCGCGACCGAGAGCCAGCAGGCCCACTGGGCGGCGCGTCTGGCGCCGATTCTTGAGAATGTTCTTGCCGAAACGGGATTGTGAACTTTCTTGTGAGGGGCACGCCCCTTGGCGTGTGACGGATGCGCGGATAGGCTGATCGCGCGCCGGTGAAGCGCCCGTGAGAGGAGCCCCCATGCCCGACCTAGACGAGCAGACCCAGCTGGAACTCGAAGCCGCGGCCTTCCGCCGTCTGCGCCAGCACCTGATGCAGGACCGTCCCGACGTCCAGAACATCGACCTGATGAACCTTGCGGGGTTCTGCCGCAATTGCCTGTCCCGCTGGTATCAGGAAGCCGCCGATGCGCGCGGCATCGAGATCGGCAAGGAAGAGGCGCGCGAATACTACTACGGCATGCCCTACGACCAGTGGAAGGCGCAGAACCAGACCGAGGCCAGCCCCGAGAAGCAGGCCGCCTTTGTCGACGCTTTTGAGAAGAATGTCGGCTCGACCTCCTGAGGGCGGGATGAAGCGATTTGACTGAACCCATTTAGAGAAACCCGGGCGGCGCCCCGCGCCGCGCCAACCGCCCGCAAGAGGCGGGGAACGAGGGAAGTTCGATGACAGTGCTGACCGGCCCCCGTGCCGTCCTGACGGCCGCGCTCGCGGCTGTGATGTTCCTTGCCTCCTGCGGTGGTGGCGGTGGCCCCACGGTCGGGCGGCTGGAGCGGCCCCGCACCCTGAATGCCGCGGATTACCGCGCGACGGGCATCCCGCGCAGCTTCGGTGACACCAAGCCCCATGAATGGGACAGCATCCGCCCGGATCGCTATCCGATCCACGGCATCGACGCGGCCCGGTACCAGGGCGATATCAACTTCTACGCGGCGCGCAGCGCAGGCATCAATTTCGCCTGGCTGAAGGCGACGGAGGGCGGCGACTACCTCGACCCCGGCTTCCCGCGGAATGCGCCGCGCGCGCGGGCGGCGGGCGTGGCCGTGGGGGCCTATCACTTCTACTACTTCTGCCGCACCGCGCGGGAGCAGGCCCACTGGTTCATCGAGAATGTGCCGCGCGTGCCGGGCGACCTGCCGCCCGTGCTGGACATGGAGTGGAACCACCAGTCGCGGACCTGTCAGAAGCGCCCCAGCCCGGAGGCCGTGCGCGAGGACATCCGCGTCTTCTCGACCATCGTGGCCCAGCACTACGGCACGGCCCCCGTGGTTTACACGACACCGGACTTCTACGCGCAGAACGATCTGGGCCGCATGCGCGGGTCGGAGTTCTGGCTGCGCTCGGTCGCGGGCCATCCGTCCGAGCGCTACCCGCAGGAGCGCTGGACCTTCTGGCAATACACCGGCACCGGCGTGGTGCCGGGCATCGACGGGATCGTGGATATCAACGCCTTCGCCGGGGATCCGGTCAGTTGGCAGGCCTGGCTGTCGGTCCGGCGGCAGAAATAGGCGGCGCATATGAGGGAGAGAGCCATGAACGCAACCATGACACGGCGCGGGATCTGCGCAGGTCTCGCCGGGTTCGGTGCCATGACGCTGGCCGCCTGTGGCGGGCCGGGGCCCGTCTCGACCGCAAGCGCACGGCCCACGGGGCTGCCTGACGACCTGCGCCCGGTGCGCGACGCGGGCTATGATGCCTGGGTCGCCTCCTTCCGGGCGCGCGCCCAGGGGCAGGGCATCTCGCCCTCCACGCTGAATGCCGCCTTCCGGCACGCGGGCTTCCTGCCCGGCGTCATCACCCGGGACCGCAGCCAGCCCGAAAGCTCCCGCACGCTGGAGGACTACCTCTCCATCGCGACCTCGGACGAGCGTGTCTCGAAGGGGCGGGCGGCCTATGCCCGCAACCGGGCCACGCTCAACGCCATCGAGGCGCGCTATGGCGTGCCCGCCAACGTGGTCTGCGCGGTCTGGGGGCTGGAGAGCTACTATGGCGAGCGGCGCGGCGATGTGTCGGTCATCGCGGCCACCTCCACGCTGGCCTACGAGGGCCGCCGGGGGGAGTTCTTTGAAAAGCAGCTGATCGCGGCGCTGAAGATCATCCAGTCCGGTGACGTCAGCGCAGACCGGATGACCGGCAGCTGGGCCGGGGCGATGGGGCATACCCAGTTCATCCCGACCTCCTACCTTGCCTATGCGGTGGATTTCACCGGCGACGGGCGGCGCGACATCTGGTCGGAGGATCCCTCCGACGCGCTTGCCTCCACCGCCGCCTACCTGCAGCGCTCCGGCTGGACGCCGGGCGTGAAATGGGGCGGAGAGCTGACCGGCGCCAATCCCGGCGGGCGGGTGATCACCCCGCAGGCGGGCGGGCCCAGCTTCTGGGTCACGGGGAATTTCAACGCGATCAAGCGCTACAACAACTCCGATCTCTACGCGATCGGGATCGGGCACCTGTCGGATCGGATCGCGGGCGGCGGGCCGCTGCGCGGCTCCTTCCCGCCGGATCAATACGGCCTGACCAAGGACGACCGTGTGGCGCTGCAGCAGCGACTGACGGCGCGGGGCTTCGACACCGGGGGCGCGGATGGCGTTCTGGGGCCGAAGAGCCGCGCGGCGATCTCCGACTATCAGCGCAGCATCGGCCTGCCTGTCACGGGCGAGCCCTCGCCCGATCTGCTGCGGCGGCTGGGATGAGGCGGGGCCTCTGGCTCGGGCTGGCGCTGATGCTGGCGGGGCCTGCCGCGGCGCAGCTGGCGCTGCCCTCGCCGCAGGACCGGCTGAGCCCGCAACAGCAGGTGCAGCGCAGGCTGGACGGGGTGAAATCCGGCATCGACGCGCAGCGCCGCGCGCTGGAGACCGCCCCCAAGACGCTGGGCCAGCAGCTTCAGGACGACAGCCGCCGGCAGGTGGAGGAGAACCAGAAGGACGTGGAGCAGCGTGAGGTGATCCTGCCGGACGCGACGCCCGAGTTGCAGTGAGGCGTGACGGGCTCTGTCGGCCCGGCAGCGGTCGACAGTGATGTGGCGCTTACTCATCACGGGTTGTGGTTCATCCCGGCGCGGAACAAGGCCGCAGGCCGCCGCGCATCGCCGGCGCGCCCCCACGCGGCGGCGATTTGGCGAGGCTGGGCGGTGCCTAGATGGGACACGATATGCTTGGCTGAGATAAACTGCTCGCCATAGGGGTCAGGATCGCCCCCGCGCGCGCCGGCAATGCGCGGCTTCGTGTCTGGCCTCGCGGTTGCTGGCTTCGGCGCCCCGCAACTTCCCTGTCAGGTAAACTCTAAACGCGCCGGGACGCGTGGCTTGGCGAAGCGGGACGGCTTCGTCTCCGGCCTTACCCCAAACGAAAAGGGCGCCCCGAGGGGCGCCCTTCGCATTCGGCTGAACCGAAGATCAGATCGCGGCCTTGCGCATCTCGTCGATGTAGATCTCGCGCAGACGCAGCGCGACGGGGCCGGAGGCGCCCGCGCCCACGGCTTCGCCGTCGATCTCGATGATCGGGGTCACATAGGCACCGGCGGAGGTGATGAAGGCCTCGTCCGCGGCCTTGGCTTCCTCAACGGAGAAGGAGCGCTCTTCGACTTCCATCTGAGCTTCCTTGGCGAACTTCAGCACCGAGGCGCGGGTGATGCCGTGCAGGATGTCGTTCGACAGCGCGCGGGTGATGATCTTGCCGTCCTTGACGATGTAGGCGTTGTTCGAGGTGCCCTCGGTCACGAGGCCATCCTCGACCAGCCATGCATCATCGACGCCCGCCTTCTTGGCCATCATCTTGGCCATGGAGGGGTAGAGCAGCTGGACGGTCTTGATGTCGCGGCGGTGCCAGCGGATGTCCGGAACGGTGATGATCTTGTAGCCGGCCTTGGCCTTCTCGCTCATCGCGTTGCCGGGCTTCGACTGGGTGAAGAGCACCAGCGAGGCCTTGGTGGTCTCGGGGTCCGGCCAGATGAAGTCACGGTCGCCGGCAGAGCCGCGGGTGACCTGCAGGTAGATGCCGCCCTCTTCGAGGTCGTTCAGCTTGACCAGCTCGCGGTGGATTTCCAGCAGCTCGTCGAGGGTGACGGGCAGGGTCATGTCCAGCTCCTTGAGCGAGCGCTCAAGGCGTTTGGCGTGGCCTGCGTAGTCCACCAGCTTGCCGTCGAGGACGCTGGTCACTTCGTAGACGGCATCGGCCATCAGGAAGCCGCGGTCGAAGATCGAGACCTTGGCTTCGGTTTCCGGGACAAACTCGCCGTTCACATAGACGGTACGGGTCATCAGGAGAACTCCTTGTTGGAGGCCCCCGGGGGAGACGCGGTCAGGCGCCGGGGGCACGATTATGTGCCCCCGAAGGGGCGGAAAGTCTTAGCCCCAGAGCGCGGACGTTGCAGGGTGCACGCCGGCTTCGTCATAGACGAGGGCCGCATCGCGGTCTTTGGCCAACAGGAGCGGGCCGTCAAGGTCCGTCACGAGGGCGCCCTGTGCCACCAGCACCGCAGGCGCCATGGCGAGGGAGGAGCCGACCATGCAGCCGACCATGACGTCGAAGCCGGCCTTCAGGCCCTCTTCCTTCAGCGCGAGCGCCTCGGTCAGGCCGCCGGTCTTGTCGCACTTGATGTTGATGACATCGTACTTGCCGGTCAGCTTGGGCAAGTCGGCGCGGTCATGGCAGCTTTCGTCGGCGCAGACGGGCACGGGGCGGTCGATGCCGATAAGGGCTTCGTCCTCGGCCTGCGGCAGCGGCTGTTCGACCAGCGACACGCCAAGGTTCACGAGGTGCGGCGCGAGGTCCTTGTAGACGTCGACCGACCAGCCCTCGTTGGCGTCGATGATGATCTTGGACTTCGGCGCGCCGCGGCGCACGGCCTCGAGGCGGGGCATGTCGTCCGGGGTGCCCAGCTTGATCTTGAGCAGCGGGCGGAAGGCGTTCTTGGCGGCCTGCGCCTCCATCTCTTCCGGGCTGGCCAGCGAGAGGGTGTAGGCGGTGATTTCAGGGCCGGGGGCCTGTTTCAGACCGGCCAGCTGCCACGCGGGCTTGCCGGCTTTCTTGGCTTCCAGATCCCACAGCGCACAGTCGACCGCGTTGCGGGCGGCACCGGCGGGCAGCAGGTCATAGAGGTCCATGCGCGAGAAAGAGGCGGGCAGGCCGTTGATCTCGTCCGCGACGCTGTCGAGGGTTTCGTTGTAGCGCGCGTAGGGGACGCATTCGCCCCAGCCGGTGACGCCACCGTCGGTGATGCGCACGGTGATGACCTTGGTCTCGGTGCGCGAGCCGCGGGAAATGGTGAAGACCTGCGCGAGCGGGAAAACGTCGCGGATGACCTCGATCTGCATGGGGGACCTCCTGAGAGAGAGGGGCCCACTGGGGCCCCGGAAGAAAGGGGAGGTCGCCCCCAGCAGGTCAACGGCGCGGAAGGGGGACGCGCCGGACCCGCGGGGGCGACTGGCCTCAGCCGAGCGCGACCAGCGCGTCGACGAGACGACCGGCGCCATGGCGGAACGGATCCACCGTGGGAAGGCCCATTTCTTCTTCGACCTTGGCGAGATACGCCTTGGCGTCTTCCTCGTTCAGGTGCTGGGTGTTGACCGAGATGCCCACGACCTGGACGTCGGGGTTCACGACCTTGGCCAGCGTCAGGGCCACGTCCCGCAGCGCCTCGAGGGAGGGCAGCTTGTAGGAGGGCAGGCCGCGCATGTGCTCACGGGTGGGTTCGTGGCACAGGATCAGCGCGTCGGGCTGGCCGCCGTGCACGAGGGCCATGGTCACGCCCGAGTAGGAGGCGTGGAACAGCGAGCCCTGGCCTTCGATCATGTCCCAGTGGTCAGCATCGTTGTCCGGGGTCAGGTATTCCACCGAACCGGCCATGAAGTCCGCGATGACGGCGTCGAGGGGCACGCCTTCACCGGTGATCAGGATGCCGGTCTGGCCGGTGGCGCGGAACGACGACTTGAGGCCGCGTTCCTTCATTTCCTTGTCCATCGCCAGCGCGGTGTACATCTTGCCGACCGAGCAGTCGGTGCCGACGGCGAGGCAGCGCTTGCCGGTCCGCTTCTCGCCGTTGGCGATCGGGTACTGGACGGTGGGGATACGCACGTCGTGCAGCTGGCGGCCGTTGGCTTCGGCCACGGCGACGAGGTCGGGCTCGTTGCGCAGCAGGTTGTGCAGGCCGGAAGCGATGTCGAAGCCTTCTTCGAGCGCTTCGATCAGCACTTTTTTCCAGGCCTTGGAGATCACGCCGCCACGGTTGGCAACGCCGATGACCAGCGTCTTGGCGCCGGCTTCCTTGGCTTCGGTCAGCGTCATGTCGGCGAGTTTCATGTCGGCTTTGCAGCCTTCCATGCGGAACTGGCCGATGGCGTTGTCCGGGCGCCAGTCACGGATGCCCTGGGCCACTTTCGCAGCCAGCGCATCGGGGGCATCACCAAGGAACAGCAGATAGGGGGTCTCGATCATTCGGGCACCTGTTGGGGAGAGTTGTTGCGCCCGATTTTGTCGGATTCGCGGTGGGATTGCTTTGCAAATCCGCGGAACTCTGGGCGGTGGTTGCAAGTTTCTTCGCAGGATTGGGATTTCTGTCGAAGATTTTCGCATCGCCGTCGCAGACTTTCGCGCAGGTGCAGCGTCGATGATTCCGCGACGCAGCGGCGGATCGCGCTGCATATGCAAAATCCGCTTGCGATCCGTGTTGTAATTTAATATCGCTCACCGGCGAACTGAAGAAATATCCTTGCCCTTTCGCCCTGATCGTCAGGGCCCCCGCGTGTGATGGAGATCGAGAGATGAGCTTCCGCCTTCAGCCCCCGGCCCCCGCCCGTCCGAACCGCTGCCAGCTGTTCGGCCCCGGGTCGAACACCAAGCTGTTCGAGAAGATGGCCGCCAGCGCCGCGGACGTGATCAACCTCGACCTCGAGGATTCGGTGGCGCCCGACGACAAGGAACAGGCCCGGAAGAACATCATTCAGGCCATCGGCGACGTGGATTGGGGCCAGAAGACGATCTCGGTCCGGATCAACAGCCTCGACACGCCGTTCTGGGTGCGGGACGTGGTCGACCTCGTCGAACAGGCGGGTGATCGGCTCGACATGATCATGATCCCCAAGGTGGGCTGCGCCTCGGACGTCTATGCCGTCGATGCGATGATCACCGCGCTGGAACGCGCCAAGGGCCGCACCAAGCCGCTGAAGCTGGAAGTCATCATCGAGAGCGCCGCGGGCATCGCCCATGTGGAAGAGATCGCCGCCTCCTCGCCCCGGCTTGAGGCGATGAGCCTTGGCGCTGCGGATTTCGCGGCCTCCATGGGGATGCAGACCACCGGGATCGGCGGCACGCAGGAAGATTATTACATGCTGCGCGAGGGCCAGAAGTACTGGTCCGATCCGTGGCACTGGGCCCAGACCGCCATCGTCGCGGCCTGCCGCACCCATGGCGTGCTGCCGGTGGACGGGCCCTTCGGCGATTTCTCGGACGATGAGGGCTACCGCGCGCAGGCGCTGCGCTCGGCCACGCTGGGCATGGTCGGCAAATGGGCGATCCACCCCAAGCAGATCGCGCTGGCGAACGAGGTCTTCACCCCCTCCGAGACGAAGGTCGCAGAGGCGCGCGAGATCCTCGCCGCCATGGAAGAGGCCAAGCGCACCGGCGCAGGGGCCACTGTCTATAAGGGCCGGCTGGTCGACATCGCGTCGATCAAGCAGGCCGAGGTGATCGTCCGCCAGTCGGAGCTGATCGCACAGATGTGAGGGATCCCTGAGGGGATCCTGCCGTGCCGCGATGAGGAGATCGCAGAGCGCGGGTCGGGCGGGGGACGCAGGTTCTCCGCCCTTGCTTTTCAATCATATCAGACGTTTGGCGGGCATCCTCCGCTGCGCCGTGGCAGAGCTGCTTCGCGACAGCCGGCGCCGGGCCGTTTCTGCACCCCTCTGGCGCGATCGGACTGCGGCACTAGGTAACTTGCGCGGCGCGCGCTCCAATGTGAGGGTGCGGGCCGACCTGACCCGCCCCAATCGGAGGATTCGCAATGCGCGCACTGCGCCGTCTCACCACCGCCTGCCTGATGACCGGCCTGATGATCGGAGCCAGCTCCGCCAGCCTGTCCGCGCAGGAGCGGATCGAGAATGACGAGGTCGTCGTCTACAGCCAGCGGTGGCTGGTCTCGAAGGACCCTGCGCAGAACGGGCTGATGAGCTACCTGACCGTGCAACGCGGCAAGGCGGGGGAATACTTCTCGGTCACCTGCCGCCGCGAAGGCAGCCACGTGCTGCGCGGTCTGCGCCTCGGCTTCCCCGAGGAACAGCCGTCCTTCGTCCGCGAAGGCGCCAAATTCGCCCGTGTGGAGATCTCGGTGGATGGCCGCGTGCAGCCGCTGGACATCAAGTACACCGGCACCACGGCGGATCAGGCATTCGGCCGCGAGGCGATCTATGGCTACGAGGTGATCTTCCCCTCCGTCGCCGCGCGGGATGGCTTCATCGACGGGCTGCGGACCGGTAGCCACATGAAGATCAGCGGCCAGTCCCTGCCGGTGGAGCTGAAGGGCTCCTCCCTCGCGCTGCAGGGTCAGGAAGACTACTGCAAGTAAGCGCGGGGGCTTGCTGACGCTCCTCCATACCGCTGAGGTGCATGTGGCGCGTTTTGCCGCGCTGCGTGATCGTCTCGCGCCCGGGGCGGAGCTGAGGCAGGAGGTCCGCCCGGACTGGCTGGCCCGCGCCCGCGCCGAGGGTGTGGCGGCCGTGGCCGAGGAGGTCACCGCCTTCATCCGCGCCGCAGGCGGCCCGGTGATCTGCACCTGCACGACGCTGGGCCCGGTGGCCGAGGCCGCGGGCGCGGCCCGTGTCGACCGGCCCATGATGCAGCGGGCTGCGCGCTTCGGCGGGCCGGTGCTGCTGGTCTATACCCTGGCCAGCACCGCCGAGGCGAGCGCCGCGCTGCTTTGCGAATACACACCGGACATCCGGCGCCTCGACCTCTCCCCGCTCTGGCCGCTGTTCGAGACCGGCCGGGGGGCAGACTTCGCTGCGGCCATCGCAGAGGGCGTCCGATCCGAGCTGACGCGGCAGCCAGCGGCCGTGGTCGTGCTGGCGCAGGTTTCGATGAGCGACGCCTCGCCCCTGCTGGCAGGCTGCGGCGTGCCGGTGCTGAGCGCGCCGGAGGCCGCGCTTCGGGCCGGTCTGGGCCTGTGATTGCCGCACTCGACTGCGGTCGCCGGACCCGCTGCCGCCGATGCGATCCGGGGTCTTGCCTGCCGAGTTGCATCCGGGCGCGGAGAAAGCCATATAGCAACAGTCCGGCAAGGAGTGTGAAATGACCAATTACCTCGATTTCGAGCGGCCGCTGGCCGAGATTGAAGGCAAGGCCGAGGAGCTTCGGGCCATGGCCCGGCAGAATCCCGAGATGAAGGTCGAGGAAGAGGCCGCCGCGCTGGACAAGAAGGCCGCGGACATGCTGGTCGATCTCTACAAGACCCTGACGCCCTGGCGGAAGTGCCAGGTGGCGCGTCACGGCGACCGTCCGCATTGCCAGGATTACATCGACGCGCTCTTCACCGAGTACACGCCGCTGGCCGGTGACCGGAACTTTGCCGACGACCACGCCGTCATGGGCGGCCTCGCGCGGTTCAACGACCGCCCCGTCATGGTGATCGGGCACGAGAAGGGCAACGACACCAAGTCCCGGATCGAGCGCAACTTCGGCATGGCCCGTCCCGAGGGCTACCGCAAGGCGATCCGCCTGATGGACATGGCCGATCGCTTCGGCCTGCCGGTGGTGACGCTGGTGGACACCCCCGGTGCCTACCCGGGCAAGGGCGCGGAAGAGCGCGGTCAGTCCGAGGCCATCGCGCGTTCGACCGAGAAATGCCTGCAGATCAAGGTGCCGCTGGTCTCGATCATCATCGGCGAGGGCGGCTCCGGCGGGGCCGTGGCCTTTGCGACCGCCAACAAGGTGGCGATGCTGGAGCATTCGATCTACTCGGTCATCACCCCCGAGGGCTGTGCCTCGATCCTGTGGAAGGATGCCGAGAAGATGCGCGAGGCGGCCGAGCAGATGCGCCTGACCGCGCAGGAGCTGAACCAGCTGGGCGTGATCGACCGGATCATCAAGGAGCCCCTCGGCGGGGCGCATCGCGACAAGAAGGCGACGATCGCCGCTGTCGGCAAGGCGCTGACCGCCATGCTGGGCGACCTGGACGAATCCGATCCCGCCAAGCTGGTGGAGCAGCGCCGGAAGAAATTCCTCGGCATGGGCTCGAAAGGGTTGGCGGCGTAACGCGACGCCGACGATCTGGCCGGAAAATTCGAATTTTCCGGTCCGTTTTCTTCGAAGAAAACGGCAAGGGGGCCCTGGGCCCCCTTTTCCAATGCCGCAAGCGATGGGCCGTCATTGGTGGTCGCGCGTGACGTCTGCGCTGTCTCTTCGTCAGCCGTCCTGCCTCTCCCTCCCTGTCGGGCATCCAAGAATTTTCGAAAATTCTTGGGAAAATTCTTCGAAGAATTTTCCTGCTCCGCCGCGGGGACACGACCCCCGCAAACGAAAAAGCCCCGCCGGGAGGGCGGGGCTTTCGCATGTCCGAGAGGGCCGGATCAGGCCTCCTTGGCCCGTTTCTTGATCGGGGCCCAGATCGCCTTGTTGGTCAGGTAGAGCAGGACCGAAAGGATCACGAGGAACAGGACGGCGGTGAAACCGGCCTGCTTGCGCGCCATCATCTTGGGCTCGGCGGCCCAGGTCAGGAAGGCGGCCACGTCCTCGGCCTCATGGTGCAGCTCGTTCGAGTGACCATCGGCGAATTCCACGTCTTCCCCGCCAAGCGGCGGGGCCATGGCGATCCAGCCGCCGGCAAAGGCGGTGTTCTCGTAGTAGATCGTGCCCGCTTCTTCCTTCTCTTCGCCGGTGTAGCCGGTGAGGATCGAGACGATGTGCTCGGGTCCGCCGATGCCGTTGAAGAGCTGGCTCAGACCGGTGCCATAGGGGCCGTGGTAGCCCGCGCGGGCCTTGGCCATCAGGCTGAGGTCGGGCGCGTTCTCGAGGCTCGACATCGGGAAGTGATCGTTGGGCGTCCGGGCGCGGAAGTCATCCAGCTCGGGGTCCATGATCTCCGACAGGTTCGCGGCATAGGCGCGGACCTGGTCCTCGGGAATCTCCGGCCCGCCCTCGTCCGAGAGCGTGCGGATCGGCACGTAGCGCAGGCCGTGGCAGGCCGAGCAGACCTCGGTGAAGACCTGCAGGCCGCGTTGCAGCTGCATCTGGTCGAAGCTGCCGAACGGGCCTTCGAAGGAGAAGTCCACGTCGTGGGTGTGGCCACCTTCGGCCGCCATCGCCGCCCCGGCCGAAAGGCCGAGTGCGGTCAGGGCAGAAAGGGTGAGTTTCTTCATCATCTGTCTCAGACCTTTCTTATTCGGCTGCGGTCGATTTGCCGTAATGCGCATCGAAGTCTTCCTCGATGGTCGCTGGCGGCGTGGTCGGTTTCTCGATCACGCCGAGCAGCGGCAGGATCACGAAGAAGTAGGCGAACCAGTAGGCTGCACCGATCAGCGAGATCGTCGAGTAGGGCGGCTCTGCCGGCATCGCGCCGGCCCACATCAGGACGACGAAGTCGATGGCGAGCAGGGCGAACCACCACTTGAACATCGGGCGATAGCGGCCCGAACGCACCGAGGAGGTGTCCAGCCAGGGGGTCAGGGCCATCGCGATGATGGCGCCGAACATGGCCAGGACGCCGAAGAACTTCGCATCCACGATGCCGCCGGTGATCCAGTTGAAGAACATCACGATCCAGACGTCGGCGGTGAAGGCGCGCAGGATGGCGTAGAACGGCAGGAAGTACCATTCAGGCACGATGTGCGCGGGCGTCGCCAGCGGGTTGGCCTCGGTGTAGTTGTCCGGGTGGCCAAGGTAGTTCGGCATGAAGCCGACGATGGCGAAGAACACGGCCAGGATCACGGCAAGCGCGAAGAGGTCCTTGATCACGAAGTAGGGCCAGAAGGGCACGGTGTCCTTCTTGGCGTCTTCCTTCGACCCGCGGCGCACTTCGACGCCGGTCGGGTTGTTGTTGCCGGTGTTGTGGAAGGCCCAGATGTGCACCAGCACCAGGCCCGCGATCACGAAGGGCAGCAGGTAGTGCAGCGAGAAGAAGCGGTTCAGCGTCGCGTTGTCCACCGCCGGCCCGCCAAGGAGCCAGGTCTGGATCGGTTCCCCGATGAAGGGGATCGCGCCGAAGAGGCCGGTGATCACCGTTGCGCCCCAGAAGGACATCTGACCCCAGGGCAGAACGTAGCCCATGAAGCCGGTGCCCATCATCAGCAGGTAGATCAGCATGCCGATGATCCACGTGATTTCGCGCGGGGCCTTGTAGGAGCCGTAGTAGAGACCGCGGAAGATGTGGAGGTAGACGGCAAAGAAGAACAGCGAGGCGCCGTTGGCGTGCAGGTAGCGCAGCATGTGGCCGCCGTTCACGTCACGCATGATGTGCTCGACGCTGGCAAAGGCCATGTCCACGTGCGGCGTGTAGTGCATCACCAGCACGATGCCGGTGGCGATCTGCAGCGCAAGGCAGAAGGTCAGGATGATGCCCCAGATCCACATCCAGTTGAGGTTCTTGGGGGTGGGGATCATGATCGTGTCATAGACGAGCGCGACAACGGGGAGACGGGTGTGGACCCATTTCTCGATCCCGGTCTTGGGCTCGTAATGATCGTGCGGAATTCCAGCCATTCGTCGCTCTCCTCAGCCCAGGACGATTTCGGTTTCGCCCTCGAAGCGGGCAACGGGAACCGGCAGGTTCCGCGGGGCCGGGCCTTTGCGGATGCGGCCGGCGGTGTCGTAGTGCGAGCCGTGGCAGGGGCAGAACCAGCCGCCGAAGTCGCCCGAGGCATTGCCGAGCGGCACGCAACCCAGGTGGGTGCAGACGCCCATCATGACCAGCCATTCCTCGGCTGCGTCGCCTTCGGCGCCTTCCGGGGCCAGCGAGCGGTTCGCGTCGGTCGCAGGTGCGCCCGCGGCGACGTTCTCGTTCCGGGCTTCCGGGTCGGGCAGGCTGCTCACGTCCACGGCGCGGGCCGCTTCGATCTCGTCAGGGGTGCGGCGGCGGATGAACACCGGCTTGCCGCGCCACTTGACGGTCAGCTGGGTGCCCGGTTCGACACCGGAAACATCGACGCGAATCGAGGACAGCGCCTGCACGTCGGCGGAGGGGTTCATCTGGTTCACCAGCGGCCAGATCGCGGCGCCGGCGGTCACAGCACCCGCGCCTGCCGTGGCGTAGTAGAGGAAATCTCTGCGGGTGCCTTCGTGGTCGTCTGCGTGGGACACGAGGTTTGCTCCATTCTTCGACCGAGAACGGTCAGACATACGGAGGCCGTCTAATATCTCAACTCCTCCTTCCGGAGGTTTAGCGGCCCAATGTACTTGCGTCCACTATTCCGTGAACGACAGTCAGGGAAGGCGCCTAAGTGTCGCGCTTGTGACATTCTTTTACCGGGTGTATTCGGGTCTCACGATGTATCCGCCACCTTTCCGGCCGTGTCTTGCGACCGGTACCGTCGAACGGAAGCCCCATGTTCAAACGTTTCAAATACGCCCTCGCAGCGCTCGTGCTGACCGCGGCCCCCGCCGCCGCCGAGATCGAGATCAACGCCTACACCGGGTATCAGACCGCCCCCCACAGCCGGATCAAGGGGGATTACCCCGATGCGGTCGGCGGCAGCTACTCCGCCCTGATCGGCTGGGACGGCAAATCCTGGTCCATGCCCCCCTACTACGGTGTGCGCGCCACCTGGTGGCGGACCGAGACCCTCGGCTTCGGCATCGAGTTCTCGCACAACAAGATCTACGCAGACCACGGTGACATGGCCGCTGCCGGTTTCGACACGCTCGAAATGACCGATGGCCTGAACATCCTGACCGTGAACGTCTCGCGCCGCTGGCCGGGCATGTGGATGGACGGCGCGCTGACGCCCTACCTCTCCGCCGGTATCGGTATGGCGATCCCCCACGTCGAGACGACCGCCACCGCCGGCGGCCCCGAGACCTTCGACTACCAGGTGACCGGCCCCGCGGCCCGTGCCACCGCCGGTGTCTCCTATGCCTTCAACGACCGCTGGTCGGTCTTCGGGGAATACCAGTTCGTCTGGACGGACATCGACGCCGATCTGGACGGGGGCGGGTCACTCAAGACCACCGTCTACAACAATGCCATCAACTTCGGTGTCGGCTTCAAGTTCTGAAGCCGCCTACCCGGGAATGAGAAAGGGCCGCGCAGATCGCGCGGCCCTTTTGCTGTCTGACGGTCGTGGAACCCGTGGGCGCCCGGATCACTCCGGCATCGTTTCCTGCATCGACCGGCGCTCGCTGAAGCTGGCGTACCAGTCGTCCAGCCGGCCATGCCCCAGCCGCCAGTTCCGCGCCCCGTGGCGGAAGTCGAGATAGCCGAGCGCGCAGCCCACGGCGATATGGCCCATGTCGACGGGGCCATTCAGATGCTCCATCCAGCGTTCCTCGATCGCGCCGACGGCGCGGATCGCCTTGTCCCACTGGGCCTCGATCCAGCCTTCGAAGACCTTTTCCTCGGGGCGGACCCGGCGCTCGTAGACCATGAGGACCCCCGCATCGAGCAGCCCGTCGGCCGTCGCTTCCAGCACCAGCGTGTCCCAGAGCCGCCCTTCGGGGTAGAATTCGGTCTCCACCAGCGTGTCGAGGTAACGGCAGATCACGCGGCTGTCATAGAGCGTCTTGCCATCGGTCGTGACCAGCGTCGGGATTTTGGCCAGCGGGTTCACCCCGGCTAGACCCATGTCCGATTTCACCGCCGTGGTGGCGACGATCTTCTCGTCGACCTTGCCGTCCAGCCCCGCCTCGCGCAGCAGCACCCGCACCTTGCGCACGAAGGGCGAGGCCGGAGAGGCATAGAGTTTCATCGCGTTACCCATGTCTGTCCCCATTGTGAGTGGGGCCACCCTAGGAGGGGGGCGCAGACCTGTCCATTGGTTGTTCACGCGTGGTCAGGCGCTTTGCAGAAGGCGCTTCCGTGACGGCATCTGCACTGCCTTTGTACGGGTGCGCCGCACTCAGCCTTCGGGAGGAGTGCGCATCATCTGGGCAAGCGCGGGGTCCGAAACGCCCTCTGCCGCCCCCAGCCGTGCGCTTTCGGGCTTGTTCTGCGACAGTTTCCAGGTGCCGTCGACGCCGGTCACCTGCATCCGGGCGGGCAGGATCTGGCGCATCATCCGCTCGGCCACGCCCTCGGTCATCTTGTCCATGACCCAGGGTGTCTTGGGCAGCAGCCGGGTCTCGAACTGCTCCGACAGCCGATCCAGCACGCCGGGCATCTCGCCCGGATCGAGCAGGTCTATCGTGCCGCTCAGGTGCACGGCGACGTAGTTCCACGTCGGCACCTGATCCTCTAGCCCGTACCAGTCGGGCGAGACATAGCCACTGGGCCCCGAGACGATCAGCTTGGCGGGCAACGGCCCGGCGCGCAGCGCCCGCGCGATCGGGTTCGAGCGGACGATATGCACCTCCACCTCGGTGCCTGCGTCGTTCAGCAGAAAGGGCAAGTGGCTGATCAGCGGCAGCCCTTCGGACGAGAGCGCGAGGATGCCGAAGCTCTCCTCCCGCGCGAAGGCGAGGTTGGCGGCGTCGGAGCGGGTGTGGAAGATCGGATTCGGATGCATGGCAGCATCCTTGTCGCGCGGGCCCGGTTTCGGCAAGCGGGATCGCGGGCGGGCGTGGCTGGTTAAGGCGCCCACCCCGGCGCGGGCCCCGGGGTGGGCCCTGTCCGACCCCTGCGGGGCCCCGGCGCAGGTCATTGCGGACCGACGCCCCCCAGAGACCCATTTCGGGCCAGCGGGGTGCCGATGCGATCAGTTCAGCGGCGGCCTTCGCGCAGCCATGCGGCGAGGATCAGGCCCGCGGCCAGTAGCAGCACCAGCCAGGCGGGCAGCAGCGGGATCAGGCGGACGTCCTGCGTTTCATAGGCGTTGCGGGGGGTGAACCCGATCCAGCCGCGCCCGGCGGCGGGCCGTCCGGCCCGCACGTCACGAACCGAGGGCACGCCGTCGGAGAGCGCGAGGATGCCACCGCGGGTGCCATCCACCAGCGGCTCCAGCGTGGTGCCGTCCGCGATGGTCTGCTCGAACTCCCGCGGGGCGGCGGGGCCGAGGCCGATCACCGCGTTCTGGTCATCGTTCGCAAGACGGTAGAGCCCGATCTCGGGGCCGGTGTATTCGGCGGTGAACTGGCCCGGGGCCACCTCCTGAAGCGTCAGTTCCACTTCCTCGCCCGACGGCGTGGTGATGGTCAGCGGGCCGACCTCTTCGCCCAGGGTGCGGCGGATGATGCGCATCCGCTGACCGGTGGCCTCGGCGGTCAGCGCCTCCTCCTCCAGCTCGGGCTCCTTCATCATCCAGTGGGCGAGGCGGCGCAGCAGTTCCAGCTGCGGGCCGCCGCCCTCGTAGCCGCGGTTCCACAGCCACGCCTGATCCGAGGCCAGCAGGGCCACGCGGCCCTCGCCGACGCGGTCGAGGATCAGCAGCGGCTTGTCCTCGGCGCCTTCCATGACGGTGGTCCCGCGTTCCGGCTCCAGCTCGATCTGGCGCAGCCAGCGGCCCCAGTCGCCCTGCCAGCCGCGCGTCAGACCCGCGGTCACCGGGTGGCGTTCGCCCAGATCGGTGACATGGGGGCGATAGCCCTCCTCGATCACCCGGGCGGTGGGGCGGCCCGGCAGCACCTCGGCCAGTGGCGAGCGATAGAGCGAATCGGCAGAGGCGAAATCGGGGCCCGCGTTGATCAGCAGCGCGCCGCCGTCCTCGACGTACTGGCGCACGTTGTCGAGGTAGAGTGCGGGCAGGATGCCGCGCCGCTTGTAGCGGTCGAAGATGATCAGGTCGAAATCCTCGATCTTTTCGAGGAACAGCTCCCGCGTGGGGAAGGCGATCAGCGACAGTTCGGAGACCGGCACGCCGTCCTGTTTCGCCGGCGGCCGCAGGATGGTGAAATGCACGAGGTCGACGGAGCTGTCGGATTTCAGCAGGTTGCGCCACGTCCGCCCGCCCGCGTGCGGCTCACCCGAGACCAGCAGCACGCGCAGCCGGTCGCGCACGCCGTTCATCTGGACGAGGGCGGTGTTGTTGCGGTCCGTCAGCTCGCCATCCTCGGCGGGGACGGAGAACTGGATCACGTTGCGCCCGCCGTGGGGCAGGGTGATCGGCAGCTCGATGTCGCGGCCGGTCTGGACCATGAAGCGTTCCGGCTCTGCCCCATCGACGGAGATGTCGAGCGGCGCCTCGCCGGTGCCCTCGGGGGCGGCGCCGCTGTCCTCGATCCGCAGGGTCAGGGTCACCGGCTCGCCGAGGATGGCAAAGGCGGGGGCATTGCGGACGATCAGGCGGCGGTCCCAGTCCTCGGGCTGGCCAGTCAGCAGCAGGTGCAGCGGCGCGGGCATGTCGGGCGCGCGGTCAAGGTCATGCAGGCGACCGTCCGAGAGCAGGATTGCCCCCGCGATCCGGCCGCGGGGTTCCTCGGCCATGGCCTCGGAGAGGGCGGTCATCAGCTGGGTGCCGCTGTCGCCCGCGCCATCGCCAAGGGTCACGCGGCGGACTTCGGTGTTCGGGCGCGCGGCGATCTCGGCCGCCAGACGTTCGGCGGCGGCCTCGGTCTGCTGCGCCCGGTCCGAGAGCTGTTGCGAGGCGGAGCGGTCCTCCACCAGCAGCACGATGTCGGAGAGCGGCGCGCGGTCCTCCTGCCGGAGCGAGGGGCCGGTCAGCGCCCCCAGCACCACCACGGCGGCGAGGGCGCGCAGCGGCCAGCCGCGCAGGCCACGCCAGAGCGCGAGGCCGATGAAGGCCAGCATCGCGGCACCGAGGCCCGCCAGAAGCGGCCAAGGCAGGAGCGGGTCGAAGATCACACTCGAGGTCATTATTGTCCCAGACGGTCCAGCAGGGCAGGGACATGCACCTGGTCGGACTTATAGTTCCCGGTCAGCACATGCATGATGAGGTTGACGCCGAAGCGATAGGCGATCTCGCGCTGCCGCTCGCCGGCATAGCCGCGGCCCACCGGGTAGAGCGGCGCACCGGAAGTATCCACCGCCCAGGCCGAGGCCCAGTCATTGCCGCCGATCACCACCGGGCTGACGCCGTCGTTGAGGTTGCGGAAGGGCATCCCGTCGATCAGCTCGGCATCGGCGGGGGCGGCCTCGACCCAGACCTGCCCGCCGGCGTAGCGGCCGGGGAAGTCCTGCAGCAGGTAGAAGGTGCGCGTCAGAACGTGGTCGGAGGGCACCGGCTCCAGCGGCGGCACGTCGAGGGGGGCGGCCAGCTGTTGCAGCTTGCGCCCCTCGGGGCTGGCGGCGCCATAGCGCGCCACATCCGCGTCGCGGGTGTCGAAGAGGATCATCCCGCCCGAGCGCAGGTAGCGGTTCAGCTTGGCATAGGCCGCGGCGGAGGGCGTCGGCTGATCCGGCGTGATCGGCCAGTAGAGGAAGGGGAAGAAGGCCAGTTCGTCGGTCTCGAGGTTCACGCCCATCGGCTCGGCCGGTTCCACGGAGGTGCGGAAGAAGAGCGTGTCCGAAAGCCCGCGCAGGCCCGCCTGCGCGGTGTCGTCGATCTGGCGGTTGCCGGTCATGACATGGGCCAGCACCAGTTCCCGCGTGGCCTCGATGGCGCGGGCATCGGCGGCGGGATCGGACGCGGGCGCTGTCTCCTCGGTGGTGTCTTCGGTGCCCTGTGCACGGGTCGGCGCGCCGGGCAGGGCCAAGGCGAGCGCCAGCAGGACCACGGCGGCCCCCGCGGCACGGGGCCGCGCGCCGGTCAGCCGGCCGGAGAGCGCGAGCGAGGCGAGGATGTCGGCCATCAGCAGCGCCAGTGCAAGGGCGAGCAGGTAACCGCCGAGCGGTGTTTCCTCGGGCCGGGCCAGGCCTTCGACCGGAACGGAGGCGGGCCATGCGGCGGGCGCCAGCGTGCTGTCCGCGCCCATGACGTTGCGGGCGATGCGGCGGTCCTCGCCCTCGTAGACGCCGGGGCGCAGGTCGGCGCCAAGCGGGGCGGAGAGCAGAACGGCGCCATCCACACCGGGCAGGGTGCCCGCGTTGGAGAGCGTGCCATTGGCCTCGACCAGCCGGACCGGCTGCCAGGTGGTGCCTTCCAGTTCCTCGGGCGCGGGGGCCGTGGCGGAGGAGGAGATCGACAGCCGCTCAAGCATCTGCACGAAGAGACCGGAGAGCGGCAGGCTCGACCATTCGGCATTGGCGGAGATGTGGAACAGCACGACCTGCCCGTCGCCAAGGTCCTTGCGGGTTACCAGCGGGGTGCCGTCGGAGAGCCGCGCGATCACGCGGGCGGCGAGCGTCGGGTCGGGCTGGGCCATGACCTGCGATGAAATCGTCACGTCCGCGGGCACGTCGAGGCCCCAGAAGGGGCTGTCCTCGTCGAAGGGGGCAAGTGTCTTGGGTTCGCCCCAGCTCATCGCGCCGCCCACGTTGCGCCCGCCCGAGCGCAGGCGCACGGGCATCAGGGGGTCTTCCTCGGCGCGGCTCACGTCCGAGGCGGCGAGGCGGGGCCCGGCAAAGCGCAGCAGGATGCCGCCGCCCTCGACCCAGGTTTCCAGCGCCTCCGTCTCGGCGTCCGAGAGAGTGGCCACATCGGCCAGTGCCACCACGTCGGGATTGGCGGGCAGGATGTCCATCAGCGCGCCTTCCAGCAGGTCGGCGTTCGGCTCCAGCGCCTGGTGCAGGTAGTGAAGCGGCGAGAGCAGTTCGAGGCCTTCGCGGTCTTCCCGGCCGGCGATCAGGGCAACCTCGCGGCGGCGCAGGCTGTCATCGGTGGCGGCCACGGCCCCGGCGGTGCGGGCGCCGGCGATTTCGAAGTGGCTGAGGCGGGCACGCAGCTCGGCCGGCAGGTCCATCTCGACGCTGGCCTCGGTCTCGCCAGGTGCGAAGGTGGCGGGCTCGATCGCCAGCAGGCGCATCTGGCCGGAGGGATCGCGGCCATGCGCCTCGACCATGACCTCGCGCTCGGCTCCGGCGATGGCGCGCAGGGCCGTCAGGCGGACGGCGCCGTCCTCGAAGGTGGCGGGGCGCAGGGCAAAGACCGGGCGGCTGCCCTCGTGGATGGTGACCGCGCCGTGCTCCTCCAGCGCCGCCAGCAGCGGGTCGCGGCTGGCGCGGTCCAGCCCGTCGGACATCCAGTAGGTTTCGAAGCGATCGGTGCCGAGGCTCTCGATGAAGCCCTGCACCGCGTCCTCGCGCGGCTCCCAGGCCTGCGGGGTGAGGCCGGGAAGGCGGCTGCGCCAGGTGTCGGCGGACTGGAACACCGGGGCCTCGGGCGTGGTCAGGCGCACGACGGCGGCGGTGCGCCCCTCGCGGCCCGCCTCGGCCAGCAGGCCATCGACGAGGTCGGCCCGTTCGGACCAGTCGCGGGACGAGGCCCAGGACCCGTCGAGCAGGATCAGCAGCGGGCCGGAGCCGGTGCGCCCCTGCTGCTGCGGGTTCAGCACCGGACCGGCAAGGCCCACGATCACGGCGACCACGGCCAGCATCCGCAGCAGCAGCAGCCACCACGGCGTCCGGTCCGATACCGCCTCGTCATCCTTGAGGCCCAGAAGCAGCGCCACGCCGGGGAAACGCCGCCGTATGGGGGCCGGCGGCACGGCACGCAGCAGGATCCACAGCAGCGGCAGCGCGGCCAGTGCCAGCAGCAGCCAGGGTGCGGCAAATCCGATCGGGCCCAGCATCATTTCAGGCAGTCCCCCTGTCCATGGCGCGGTAAATCCAGAGCAGCGCAGATTGCGCCGAGTCACTGGTGTGATGCGTGGTGAACTGCCAGCCGGTGGCATGGCAGAGCGCCTGCAACTCCTCCTTCCGCTCTGCCAGCCGCTGCTGGTAGCGCGTCTTGAGGTCGCCGGCCTTCAGCGTCTCGTGCAGGAGGCTGCCGCCCACGGATTCGAAGATCGTCCGGCCCTGGAACGGGAAGGCCTCTTCGCTGGGGTCGAGCACCTGCATCAGCACGCCGCGGACGCCACGGTCGGCGGCCTTGGTCAGGGCCAGTTTAACCTCTGCAGGTTCCGCGAGGAAGTCCGAGACGAAAAGCGCCCGCGCATTGGGGATCATGGCGCGGTGTTCGGGCACGCCGTAATCGGCGCTGTCCTCGACCGAGAAGAACTCTGCCAGCCGCAGGATCTGGTTCTGGCCGCGCCGGGGCGGCAGCAGCGTGCCGGTCAGGCCCACCCTTTCGCCGCCGCGCACCAGAAGGATCGCGGTGGCAAGCGCCAGCAGGCGGGCGCGGTCGCTTTTCTGCGGCAGCTTGTCGGTGGAGGAGAACCGCATCGAGGCCGCCTGATCGACCCAGAGCATGACGCTCTGCGCGATCTGCCATTCCTTTTCCCGCACGAAGCGGTCGTCGCCCCGGGCGGAGCGGCGCCAGTCGATCCAGCGCCGGGGGTCGCCGGGCTGTACGGGGCGGTATTGCCAGAAATCATCCCCCAGACCCGAGCGTCGCCGCCCGTGATCGCCCAGAAGGACAGTCCCCGCCAGATGCTCCGCCCGGGCCAGAAGGGGCGGGAAACGGGCCGCCTCTTCCTCGGCGCGGCTGCGAAGGTGGCGGGGTTCGCTCACGCCGCGGCCTCGGTCCGGGTGACGGAGGCGGCGATGTCTTCGATCAGCGCGGGCAGGCTGTCGCCGCGGGCGCGGGCGGCAAAGTTCAGCCCCATGCGGTGCACCAGCACCGGGCGCGCCATGGCGATCACGTCCTCGGTCGAGGGCGCGAGGCGGCCCTGCAGCATGGCGCGGGCGCGCACGGTCAGCATCAGCGCCTGCGCGGCGCGGGGGCCGGGGCCCCAGTTGACCGTGTCGCGCACCTTCTGCGGGGCGGAGGGATCGCCCGGGCGGCAGGCCCGCACGAGGTCGAGGATCTGCTCCACCACCGTCTCGCCCACGGGCATCCGGCGCAGCAGGTGCTGCGCGGCGATCAGTGCCTCCGGGGTGAAGACCGCATGGGCCTCCTCCTCGATGGTGCCGGTGGTCGCCATCAGGATGGCGCGCTCGGTGTCGCGGTCGGGATAGGCCACGTCGATCTGGACGAGGAACCGGTCCAGCTGGGCCTCGGGCAGGGGATAGGTGCCTTCCTGCTCGATCGGGTTCTGGGTCGCGAGGACGTGGAACGGCAGCCCGAGGGAGCGGTTCTCACCGGCCACGGTCACGACCTTTTCCTGCATCGCCTGCAGCAGCGCCGACTGGGTCCGGGGCGAGGCGCGGTTGATCTCGTCCGCCATCAGCAGCTGGCAGAAGATCGGGCCGGGCAGGAAGCGGAACGAGCGCGTGCCATCCGCGGCCGTCTCCAGCACCTCGGAGCCGAGGATGTCCGCCGGCATCAGGTCGGGGGTGAACTGGATCCGGTTGCCATGCAGGCCCATCACCGTCGAGAGCGTTTCCACCAGCCGCGTCTTGCCGAGGCCGGGCAGGCCGATCAGCAGGGCATGCCCGCCGCAGAGCAGCGCAGACAGGGTCAGCTCCACCACGCGCTCCTGCCCGATGAACCGGGCGGTGATGGAATTCCTGGCCTCGGCCAGCTTCTCCTCCAGTGCCTCGATCTCGGCGACAAGGTCTTCGGACTGGGCGGCGGCCTCGGTCATGGCAATACTCCGGTCAGATCTATATCTATGGTTTCGAGTGTATCGCGCGAAATGATTTAGGCAAAAGCAATGTCGGCACAAAACTCCGTGAAACCCTCGGCCGAGTCATTGGCTGCCTCCGCCAAGGCGGCGGGTGGCAAGGGCTTGCCACCGGTGCACAAGTGGAACCCGCCATTCTGTGGGGACCTCGACATGCGCATCGCGCGCGACGGCACATGGTTCTACCTCGGCACGCCGATCGGGCGGCCTGAACTGGTGCGCCTGTTCTCGACCATCCTGCGCAAGGACGACGACAAGTATGTCCTCGTCACCCCGGTCGAGAAGGTCGGCATCACCGTGGATGACGCCCCCTTCGTCGCGGTGGATTTCACGGTCGAGGGCACGGGCGAGGCGCAGGTGCTGACCTTCACCACCAATGTCGGCGACCGTGTCAGCGCCGGGCCAGACCATCACATCCGCGTGACCCGCGATTCTGAGACGGGCGAGCCGTCGCCCTACGTGCACGTGCGGGCCGGTCTGGAGGCGCTGATTGACCGCAAAAGCTTCTACCGGCTGGTCGATATCGGCGGGAATCACCCCGTTGAGGGGCAGGATTGGTTCGGCCTCTGGTCTGACGGCGAATTTTTCCCCATCATAGAAGCCGAATACCTGATCCAAGAATAGGACTGCCCGCGCGCTCCCCAGCTCTCCCACGGGTGGACATCATCACATGCCCCGCTTTGCGGCCAACATTTCGCTTCTCTTCCGGGAGATGCCCCTCCCTCAGAGAGTCTTTGCCGCGGCCGACGCCGGGTTCGAGGCTGTTGAAATCCTGTTCCCCTACGATGAGCCGGTCCGGGACCTGCGCCTTGCGCTGACACGCACCGGGCTGCCGCTGGCGCTGATCAATTCGCCGCCGCCGAACTACACCGGCGGGCCACGCGGTTTCGCGGCCGTGCCCGGCAGCGAGGAGCGGTTCCGCTCGGACTTCCAGCGCGCCCTGCGCTACGTGGACAGCCTCAAGGCAGAGCGCATCCACATCATGTCCGGCCAGACGGACGATCCCGCGGCGCTCGATACCCTGATCGCGAACCTCCGCTGGGCCGTGGCCGAGGCGCCGCAGCAGGCGCTAACCATCGAACCGATCAACCGGGACGACATCCCGGGCTATTTCCTGTCGGACTTCGACCTCGCGGCCGAGATCCTGGATACGGTCGGGGCGCCCAATCTCGGGCTTCAGTTCGACGCCTACCACGCCCACAAGATCACCGGCGACCTGCCGGGGACATGGGCCAGGCACGGCGCCCGTGCGGTGCATGTGCAGATCGCGGGCGTGCCGGGGCGGCATGAACCCGTCAAGGGCGACATCGACTATCCCGCCTTCTTCGCGCAACTGGATGCGGAAGGCTACGCCGGCTACGTCTCGGCCGAATACGGACCTGCGGCAGATACGGCATCGGGCCTTGGCTGGCTGGCCGAGGCGCAGGCCGCCATGCCCCTGCCGCCGTCGTCCACGGGCCGGTCCTCGAGCCGCGCCAGCAGCGGGCGCGGCTGACGGCTGGCGCTTTTCGCGGCCTCCTGACAGGATGCTGACAGAATGCTGTCAGCAGGGCTGTGCGATGGTCTGTCCATCGCAACACCTGAAAGGAAACACCATGACCTCCCCTGCGTCCCTGCCCCCCGTCACCGTGGTCTGGGCCGAGATCCCGGTCTCTGACCTCGATGCGGCAACGGCCTTCTACAACAGCGTCTTCGGATGGGAGATGACGCCCATGATGATGGGGCCCGAGACGGTTTCGGCCTTTGGCCGCGGCGGTGTCGGCGGCAACCTCGTCGAAGGTCCGGTGCCCGCGGGCAAGGGCCCGGTGATCCACATCGCCGTGGCCGATGGCGTCGAGGCCGCCCGCGACCGCGCCGCCGCGGCGGGGGCCACCTTCGAGGGCGAGATCACCACGATCCCGCCGGGGCGCTACCTCGTAATGCATGATCCGGACGGCAACCGGATCGGCCTCTTCGAGCCCGCCTGATGCGCCGCGCCGACCGCCTCTTCCAGATCGTGCAGCATCTGCGCGGCGGTCGGCTTCTCACCGCGAAGGCCCTTGCCGAACGGCTCGAGGTCTCGCCCCGGACGATCTACCGCGACGTGGCCGACCTGATCGGTTCCGGCGTGCCGATCGAAGGCGAGGCGGGCGTGGGCTATGTGATGCGGGCGGGCTACGACATGCCGCCGCTGATGTTCCCGGAGGAGGAGATCGTGGCGCTGGTGGCCGGGGCGCGGCTGCTGCGCGCCTGGGGCGGCCTGCAGATGGCCGCCGCGGCGGAGGAGGCGCTGGTGCGGATCGAGGCGGTGCTGCCCGATCCCCTCAAGGCCCGCGCGGCGCAGGTGAAGATCCACGCCCTGACGCTGAATGGCGAGATGAGCGAGGCGCAGCGTGCCCTGCTGGACGAGATCGAGGCCGCATGCGACAGCCGCCACCGGCTGGAGATCTCCTACCGCGATGCGGCAGGGGCCGAGACCCGCCGGGTGCTGCGGCCGCTGGGGCTCTATTTCTGGGGCAAGGTCTGGACGTTGGTCGCCTGGTGCGAGTTGCGGCAGGATTTCCGGATGTTCCGCCTCGACCGTATCGCGGCGGCAGAGCTCGGCGCGCCCTTCCGGGATGAGCGCGACAAGACGCTGGCCGCCTTCTACGCCACCCACCCGGAACGCCGCCGGGACTAGCGGCTCCGCTGGCCGTCTGCCCACACGTCTGTCGTCCCGTGACGCTGGCGTGGTTCCCCCGTTTTCTTCGAAGAAAACGGTCCGGAATTTTTGAAAATTCCGGGCACCGCCTCTCAGTGGCCGATGGCCTTGGCGTTCTGGCAGGCCGAGCCCGCGTCTTCCAGTTCCAGCACCGAATGGTGCAGGTCGAACTTCTCGTGCAGCAGGGTCTTGAGCCGCTGGCGCACCACCGTGCCCTCGGCCCCGGCGGAGATCACCACATGGGCCTCCAGCGAGGTCTCGCGTTCCTGCATCCGCCAGAGATGGAGGTGGTGGATATCCTCCACGCCTTCCTCGGCGCGCATGGCGTCCAGCACGGTCTGGGTGCCGGGTTCGTCCGGGGCGCCAAGCATGAGGATGCGGATCACCGGCCCGATCTCGACGCCCGCGTGCCACAGGATGTAGGCCGAGATGCCCAGCGTCACGATCGGGTCCACCAGCCGCCAGTCGTAGACGAGGATCGCCACGCCCGCGACGATCACCGCGACGGAGCCGAGCGCATCGGCCACGTTGTGCAGGAAGGCCGCGCGAATGTTCACGCTGTCCTTGGACATGGAAAAGACCAGCAGCGCCGTGACCGTGTCGATCACCAGCGCCACGCCGGCCACGATCACCACGGTCCAGCCTTCGACCTCGACCGGGTTGAAGAGCCGCTGCACGCCCTCGGCGGCGAGGTAGAGCGCGACCACGATGAGGGTGACGTAATTCACCAGCGCGGCCACCACCTCGGCCCGGCCATAGCCGAAGGTCATCGCGGCATCGGCGGGCCTGCGGGCGATACGCCGCGCGGCAAAGGCGATGACGAGCGAGAGCGCATCGGAGAGGTTGTGGATCGCATCGGCGATCAGCGCCAGCGAGCCCGAGAAGATCCCCGCCACGATCTGCACCAGCGTGAGCACGATGTTGACGCCGATCGCAGCCCAGAGCCGCCCGTCGCCGCCGCCTTCGGGCAGGGCGTGATGATGGTGGTGGTGTTGGTGGCCGTGGTCGTGGTCGTGGCCGTGATCGTGGGGCATCGGGGAACCTTCCGTCGCATGTCGATGCCACCCTATCTAGGAGCTACAGCCGCTGTAGGTTCAAGGGGAAAATCACGGGGCATCCCTGTCCTGCGCCGGGGGCTTCTGAACGGGCAGCACATGCTGGCCGCAAAGGCAGCGGGCGGACGTGGCCGGAGGCCGGGATGGGATCGGGTGCGGCGGCGTCAGGGCGCGCGACCGGGGCCCGCCCTCAGGAAGCGGGGCCGGTGACGGCGACGATCGGGCCCATCTTGCGGCCGAGGTCGTTGCGGTTGAGCTGCGGCGCGAAGATCCGCGAGACGTTGCCGTCGAAGTAGAGCGCGTTGGGCAGCTTCAGCAGGTCGCGGAAGACCGAGGCGAACTCGTAGAAGGTCACCACCTCGTTCGAGATCACGAAGACCGCGCGGCTGCCGTCCGCCGTCGTCCCCACCCCGTTGCGCACATAGCGCGACGTGCCGTCCGGCATGATCCGGGGATGCAACTCGCCATTCAGCACCAGCATCGGGCCCGATTGGGTGGCATCGCGGCAGGAGCCCGCGGGCCGGTCCTGAAACGCCAGCGTCTCGATCACCTCGACCCGGTTCTCGTTGATGCAGAGCACCCCGTTGGGCAGCATGCCGAAATTGCCCGGACCCGCATTGGGGATCACGCGCATCAGCTCCTTGCCGTTTTCGACATAATGGCCGACGGGCGAGCGGTCCTCGTGGTACATGCCCGCGTTCATGCCGAAGAGCAGCTGCTTTCCCTCTCCGGCCAGCCGGGCCTGCAGCGCAGTGAACTCGCCATAGGGCGCGCCACCGGCGTCGTAGAGGAAGAGCCGCAGGTCGGCACGGGTCACGTCGACTTCACACAGGGTGAAGCTGCGGCCCTGATAGATTTCGTTGCGGCAGGCGACGGGGCTGTCCTCGGCCCGCGCGGGATCGGGCAGGGCAAGCGCGGTCAACGGCAGGGCGAGGCCCAGCAGGGCCCCGGCGAGACGGCGGTGGCGGCGCTGTGCTTTACGAGCGGTCATCGGCCCCGTCGTCGTCCCCGAAATCGTCATCCTCGTGGTCCACGTCGCGGCGCACGTCGTCCTTGTTGAACAGGCGACGGGTCTCGTCCATCCGGTCGAAGGTCTCGTCGAGGCGGAACCGCAGGTCGGGCGTGAACTTCAGCGCCACCTTCTTGCCGATCATCCGGCGCAGCTCGCTCTTGTTGCGGGCCAGCAGCGAGACGGCCTCCTCCTGTCCCTGCCCGCCGAGGGGCAGCACATAGGCGGTGGCGATCTTCAGATCGGGAGAGCAGCGGACCTCGCCCACGGTGATGGAGAGGCGGTTCAGCTCCGGGTCATGCACGTCACCACGGGCCAGCACCTCCGAAAGGGCACGGCGGATGACTTCGCCGACGCGAAGCTGACGTTGCGAGGGGCCTGCGCCCATACCGGTATCTTGGTGACGTTTCATGCAACGCATCTAGACTTTCGCCGCCCCTTTGCCAAGCGTGGAGCAACGGGCTAAGCAGGGTCCGGCCCGCGAAAGGGCGAGAAAACGGAGAGTACCATGGCAGAGCTTCCCGGAATCGTGATTACCGGTGCTTCTGGGCGGATGGGCCAGATGCTGGCGCGGACCGTGCTGGAGAGCGACAAGGCCCGCCTCGTCGGCGCGGTCGAACGCGAGGGCAATGCCTGGGTCGGGCAGGACCTGGGCGAGGCAATGGGCGGCGCCGCGCTCGGGGTGAAGATCACCGATGACCCGCTGGAGGCTATGTCCAAGGCGCAGGCGGTGCTGGACTTCACCGCGCCCGCGGCCTCTGTCGCCTTTGCCGAACTGGCCGCGCAGGCCCGCGCCGTACATGTGATCGGCACCACCGGCTTCGAGCCCGCGCATCTGGAAAAGATCGAGGCCGCCGCCCGTCACGCGGTGATCGTGCGCGCGGGCAACATGAGCCTGGGTGTGAACCTGCTGGTGAAGCTGACCCAGAAGGTGGCCGCCGCGCTGGACGAGGATTTCGACATCGAGGTCATCGAGGCGCATCACAACCGCAAGGTGGACGCGCCCTCGGGCACCGCGCTGATGCTGGGCGAGGCCGCGGCCGAGGGCCGGGGCGTGAAACTGGCAGATGTCAGCGACAGCGGTCGCGACGGGATCACCGGCGCCCGGCGGCGCGGCGACATCGGCTTCTCGGCCATCCGCGGTGGCGACATCGTGGGCGAGCATGACGTGCTCTTTGCCGGGCCGGGCGAGCGGATCGTGCTGCGCCACATGGCGACGGACCGGGGCATCTTTGCCCGTGGCGCGCTCAAGGCCGCGCTCTGGGGGCAGGACAAGGGGCCCGGGTCCTATGACATGATGGATGTGCTGGGGCTCTGAACCGCACCCTTCGGTTTGGCACATTGGTTTGAAAGGCCCCCGCGCGGGGCCTTTCGCGTTTTCGGCCGCCGGTTACCGCATGTTCATGACTTGGGGCCAGTAAGGCCGGGGTGATCCGGTCGCGGCGCAGACACGTAAACCGGGCGTAACTTCAGGGCTACCGAAGGGAGACCCGGATGCCGGACCGAACGTTTGCCTTGTCCTTGCCCGCCCACCTGCGGCCCGATGTGCCTGGGCCTCAAATGCTTATGGCCGGGGCGCTCCTGCTGACTGCGCTGCTGGGCAGCGGGTTGCGGGCGGAAACCGCCTTCGACCGGGTTGAAAGCCGCGAAGGTTTCGTTGCGCAGATCACCGGGCGGGAACTGACCTACCCCGGCATCCGCCTGCAGGTGAGCGAGGCGGGGCGAATCGACGGGCGCGCCTTCGGGCGCCCCGTGACCGGCGACTGGCGCTGGAAGGACGGCTATTTCTGCCGGACGATGGTCTGGGGGCGCAAGGAACTGGCCTACAACTGCCAGCTGGTCGAGAAACGCGCGGGCGCGCTGCGCTTCACCTCGGATCGCGGGGCGGGCGACTCGGCCGTGCTCAGCCTGCGTTAGGGGTGCCACGGCGCCGGGGTGCCACTGGTACGCGGCGCAAGGCTCTGGCCGCGCAGGAGAAACCAGCGCGGCGCCGGGGCAAGGCCTCAGAAGTCGACGGCGAGGCCCTTCTTTTCCCAGTCGCCGTAGCGCACCGGCTCGGGTCCGTCACGGCCGCCCAACTCGGTGGGCAGCTCGAACTCCCCGGCCTTGCGGCGGCGTTCCTCGGCTTCGGCCAGAGCGCGCTGTGCGGCGGGGGGCAGGTCGCGGGTGTCGGATGTGCTCATCTTCGCTTCCTCTTTCGGTGGCCCATTGTTATATGGGTCCGCCCCGGAAGGGCAAGGAGCCCCCATCATGAGTGACGATCGAAATTCCAAACGCCCCCGCCCCACGGCAGGAGGCTCTTCGCGCGGCGGCGGGTCTGCCCCGCGCCGTGGCGCAGCGCCCACGTCGGGCGGCAGCAACCCCTGGGCGGATCCCTCGACCAGCGGTCGGCGCGGATCGGCCAAGCCGGGCGCGCCCAAGGCCGGGAAACCGGCCAAGCCGGGCAGCAAGCCCGCGGGCAAGATGGGTGGCAAACCTTCCGGTAAACCGTTTGGCAAACCGGGCGGCAAGCCCGAGGGCCGGTCCTTCGGCAAGCCAGGGGACAAACCCTATGGCAAGGGCGGCCCGCGCCGCGACGGCGAAGGCCGGGATGGCGGCCGTGATGGTGGCCGCGACGGGGGCAAGCCTTGGGAAAAGCGCGGTGCCTCCAGCGATGGCGGGCGTCCGCCGCGCCGTGATGGCGACCGTCCCGAGGGGCGGCGCGATGGCAAGCCGGGCGGCAAACCGGGACAGGGGCGTCCGGGCCGCGACGGCGAGGGCCGGGGCAAGTTCGGCGGCAAGCCCGGTGAAGGCCGCGGCGGCTACCGTGACGACCGTGGCCCCCGCGGTGAAGGCCGTGGTGGGTCCCGTGATGATCGCGGCCCCCGTGGTGCGAGCCGTGGCGGTCCTCGTGGCGAAGGCCGCGGTGGCCCCCGTGGTGAAAACCGGGGCGGCAATCGCGACCGGGCCGAGGGCCGCAAGCCGCGCCACGGCGCGGGCGAACGCCCGACGCCGCAGGCTCCGCGCCTGCCGAAGGAGCCCCGCCGCGCCGCGCTGCGCCTGCTGGAAGGGGTCCTGACCGAAGGCAAGCTGCTGAGCGAAATGCACCCCGGCCTCGCGCCCATGGCGCCCGAGGACCGGGCCCGCACCCAGCGGCTGACCTCGGACACGCTGCGCTTCCTGCCGCGTCTGGATCAGCTGCTGTCGCAGCACATGGAACGCCTGCCCGACCTCGAGGTGCTGAACATCCTGCGCCTCGCCGCGCTGGAACTGGTGCAGGGCACCGCGGCCCATGGCGTGGTGAACGAGGCCGTCGAGGCCTGTTCGAAACTGCCCCGTCACGGCCACCTCAAGGGCCTCGTGAACGCCGTGCTGCGCCGCGTCTCGGAAGGCGGCGAGGCGGCGTGGAACGCCCTGCCGGTGCCCGAGATGCCCGAATGGCTGCGCGAGCCGCTGATCGAGGGCTGGGGCGAAGAGGCGATCGAGGGCATGGAGGCGGCCCATGCCGCCGGTGCGCCCCTCGACATCACCCCGCGCGATCCAGCGCAGGCGGCGGCGCTGGCTGAACAACTGGGCGGCACGCTGCTGCCCACCGGCTCGATCCGCCTGACGGAGCAGGGCAAGATCTCGGCCCTGCCGGGCTTCGACGAGGGCGCATGGTGGGTGCAGGACGCCACCGCCGCCCTGCCGGCCCGCCTGCTGGCAGCACAGCCGGGCGAGCGCGTGCTCGACCTCTGCGCGGCGCCGGGCGGCAAGACCATGCAGCTGGCCGCGGCCGGTGCCGATGTGACGGCGGTGGACGTCTCGGAGAAGCGGCTTGAAACCGTGTCCGAGAACCTTGGCCGCACCGGCCTCGCCGCCTCGATCATCGCCTCCGATGCGCTTGCCTTCACCGCCGAGCCCTTCGACGCGATCCTGCTGGATGCGCCCTGTTCGGCCACCGGCACGATCCGGCGCCACCCGGACCTGCCCTATGCCAAGGACGGCAGCGACTTCGCCGGGCTCTTCGAGCTGCAGGAGAAGATGATCGACCACGCGCTCAGCCTGCTGAAGCCCGGCGGGCGGCTGGTCTATTGCACCTGTTCGCTGCTGCCGGACGAGGGCGAGGTCCAGATCGAGGAGGCACAGGTGCGCAACCCGCAGCTGACCGTCGATCCGGTGCCCGAAGACCTGCCGGGGCTGGAACCCGAATGGCTGGCCGAGGAAGGCGGACTGCGCCTGCGGCCCGATTTCTGGGCAGACCGTGGCGGCATGGACGGCTTCTACATGGCCGTGCTGCGCAAACCGGCCTGAACCCGCCTGTCTGCTGACTGATTTTCGGCCCGGTCCCGCCTGAACGCGGGGCCGGGCCAAATTGTGATCGCCCGTGGCGCCCCGAGGGCCTGCACATGGTTGATCCCTGCGCCCCGGGCGACTAATTTACCTGACGTGACCGCGGGAGATTCCCATCCCCGCGATGTGCCATGTGACATGGTTTTCGGGCGGCAACGGCGTCGCCCCGGCGGTGGGGCCAGTATCGCCCATCCCGCGACTTTCAGACGACACGACCCGCCACGGGCCCTTCAGGGGCGTGGCCACGCCATAGGCCCCGGGCCTTGGCGCTGATTGGAACAGACGACACGCGTTCGGCCGGGGAAGGGGGCTTTATGCGATCGGATGATGACAGGGCACACCGGTTTCCACGCCGCGCAGCACTGCGCCGGGCGGCTCTTGCGCTGTGCGCCAGCCTCGCGCTGATCGCGCCGCAGGCCCGGGCGCAGAGCACGACAACCTCCACCAGCCTCAGCCTGATGGAGGCGCGGACCAATTCCATGATCGCGCAGCAGCCCGACCTGCTGCATTTCCTGACCACGCGGCGCAAGTTCAACCTCTACAGCAAGGTGACCGGCGACGACGGCACGCTGAGGATGAAGACTGGCAACCGCCTGCCGGTCTGGGCCGAGGCGGCGGCGAACTGGTCCAAGCTGGACGGCACCGAGAGCGAGTCGATGAGCGCGACCCTCGGCTTCCACATGCCCCGGGGCGAGAAGCTGGTGTATGGGGTCATGATGACCGTGGACCACAGCGGATCGGACGCGACGGAGGACGACAAGTTCGCCGACGGCTGGCTGGCCGGGCCCTACATCATCGCGCAGTTGACGGACCATCCGCTCTACTTCGAGGGGCGGCTTCTCTATGGCCAGTCGCGCAGCAAGCTGACCCTGAACACGGGCCGCGTGGGCTATCGCAGCAAGCGGTGGCAGACCCGGCTCAAGCTGTCCGGTGAAATGCCCCGCGACAACGTCACATGGCGGCCCAATCTCAGCTTCATCTACGGCGCGACCAAGCATGGCGCGGTGACCGACAGCCTCGGCACCGGGCTCTCCGCGCAGATGGTGGCGATCGGGCGTGTCACGCTGGGCCTCGACTTCGACATGCCGCTGATGGCGCAGGTCGGGGACCTTTCGCTGGTGGGCGGTCTCTCGGGCAACTGGAACTCCACCGCCACGGGCGAGACGGCGGTCGCGCTGCCGGGCCGCAACGATGGCTGGGCCAAGGCGCGGCTCGGCTTCCGCCGCACCCTGCCCGAGGGCACGGTGCTGGGCGGGCAGGCCTATGTCGAGGGGCTGGGCTCCAACACCTACGAGAACTACGGCCTGACCCTGAACCTGACGGCCAAGTTCTGAGGTTCAGCTGCCGCGGTAGGTCGAATAGCCGAAGGGCGAGAGCAGCAGCGGCACGTGGTAATGCGCCTCCGGGTCCGAGATGCCGAAGCGGATCGGCACAAGGTCGAGGAAGCGCGGCTCTTCCGGCGGGGTACCGCTGGCGTCGAGATAGGCGCCCGCCTCGAAGACCAGCTCATAGGTGCCCGGCGCGAAATCCTCGGCCGGCAGGATCGGCGCATCGGTGCGTCCGTCGTCGTTGGTCAACATGCAGGCCAGCTCCACCCGAGTATCGCCCTCGATCCGGTAGAGCGTCACGGCAAGGCCGGCGGCGGGCATGCCGCGGGCAGTGTCCAGAACATGGGTCGTCAGATAGCCCTCGGCCATGACGCGGCCTCCCTTCGCGTATTTTCCCTTGAACTGCCGGGGCCTGCGGCGTTGAGTTGCCGGGGTCCTGACTTGAGGGAGAGAACCACATGCACCGCTACCCGCGCAACCTGATCGGTTATGGTCCCACGCCGCCGGATCCGGCATGGCCGGGCGGGGCGAAGATCGCGGTGAGCTTCGTGCTGAACTACGAGGAAGGCGGCGAGAACAACCTGCTGCACGGCGATGCCGCCTCCGAGGCCTTCCTGTCCGAGATTGTGGGCGCCGCGCCCTGGCCCGGCCAGCGGCACTGGAACATGGAAAGCAACTATGAATACGGCGCCCGCGCCGGGTTCTGGCGGCTGCACCGGCTGTTCACCGGGGCGGGGATTCCCCTGACGGTCTATGGCGTGACCACGGCGCTTGCGCGCAGTCCGGAACAGCTCTGGGCCATGCAGGAGGCGGGCTGGGAAATCGCCAGCCACGGTCTGAAGTGGATCGAACACAAGGACATGACCGAGGAGGAGGAGCGCGGCCACATGGAAGAGGCCGTGCGGCTTCATACCGAGGTCGTGGGCACCCCGCCGCAGGGCTGGTACACCGGGCGCTGCTCCATGAACACGGTCAAGCTGGCGGCAGAGCTGGGGATGGACTGGGTCTCCGACACCATCGACGACGATTTGCCCTACTGGCTGCCCGTGGGCGATCGCGACCAGCTGGTGATCCCCTACACGATGGACGCCAACGATATGCGCTTCGCCGTGGCCGCGGGCTTTGGCGGCGGGGACGAGTTCTTCACCTACCTCAAGGACAGTTTCGACGCGCTCTATGCCGAGGGGCAGGCCGGCGCGGCCAAGATGATGTCCATCGGGATGCACTGCCGCATCCTGGGCCGACCGGGCCGTATCATGGCGCTGAAACGCTTCCTCGACTACGCGCAGGGCCACGCGGGCGTCTGGTTCCCGCGCCGCATCGACATCGCGAAGCATTGGAAGGCCGTGCACCCGCCCTCGCGCTTCGGGTTCAAGCCCTCGCAGATGGACCGCGAGACCTTCGTGAAAACCTTCGGCGGCATGGTCGAACATTCGCCCTGGGTGGCCGACCGGGCCTTCGATCTCGAACTGGGCCCGGCGCATGACCGCGCCGTGGGGCTGCAGAACGCGCTGGTCCGCGTGCTGCGCTCTGCCTCGGACGAGGAAAAGCTGGGCGTGCTGAAGCTGCACCCCGATCTTGCAGGCAAGCTGCAACAGGCCAAGCGGCTGACGCCCGAGAGCGAGGACGAACAATCCTCCGCCGGGCTGACGGCGCTGACCGACGCGGAACGCGCCACCTTCACCGCGCAGAACGAGGCCTACCAGTCGAAATTCGGCTTCCCCTTTATCATCGCGGCGAAAGACAATACCAAGGCCACCATCATGGCCGCCTTCGAGACCCGCCTCGCCAATGACCGCGAGACCGAGTTCAGGACGGCCTGCGCTCAGGTCGAGCGCATCGTGTATCACCGACTGAAGGATCTGCTGCCGTGACCCGCAGCTACTATGCGCCGCAAGGCGGACTGCCCGGACAGAACGAGGCGCTCTACGAGCCTGCCCGTTTCACCACCTCCTACGCCCTGATCCCGGCGGTGACGATGACCGACATCGTCACCTCCAACCTGCCGGGCTGGGACAAGACCCGCGCCTGGATCATCGCCCGCCCGATGACCGGCTTTGCCGAGACCTTTGCCCAGCTGATCGTCGAAGTGGCCCCCGGCGGCGGCGCCACCGCGCCCGAGCCCGATGCGGGCGCCGAGGGCGTGGTCTTCGTCGTGAAGGGCACCGTCACCGTCACCATCGACGGCACCGCCCGTGCGCTGAGCGAGGGTGGCTATGCCTTCCTCGCGCCCGGTGCCGACTGGCAGGTGGCGAACGCCTCCGACGCGCCCGTCACCTTCCACTGGGTGCGCAAGCGCTACGAAGTGGCCCCCGGTGTGGACGTGCCGGAAAGCTTCGTATCCTGCGATGCCGAGGGCACGCTGATCGAGATGAAGGACACCGACGGCGGTTGGGCCACCACCCGTTTCGTCGCGCCGGATGACCTGCGCCACGACATGCATGTGAACATCGTCACGATCCGCCCCGGCAACCGCATTCCCTTTGCCGAGACCCACGTTATGGAACACGGGCTCTACGTGCTTCAGGGGCGTGGCCGCTACCTGCTGAACACCGATTGGGTCGATGTGGGCCCGGGCGATTTCATGTGGCTGCGCGCCTTCTGCCCGCAGGCCTGCGTGGCCGAGGGCGATACGGACTTCCGCTACCTGCTCTACAAGGACGTGAACCGCCATCCGGGGCTGACCCTGTGAGCCAGATGCCCGCCCGGATCACGGCCGAGCCGCTCACGGCAGCCGCCTTCGCCCCCTTCGGTGACGTGCTGGAGGTGACCGAGAGCTATGACAAGCTGATCAACGCCGGGATGTGCGAACGCTACAACGACCGCGCGCAGCTCGATTTCGGGCCCGGCGGCCGGGCGGGCATCTCCATCTTCCGCGCACAGCCGCGCAGCCTGCCCTATACGCTCGACCTGCTCGAACGGCATCCCGAGGGCTCGCAGGCCTTCGTCTCCATGTCGCAGGCGCCCTGGATGGTGATCGTGGCACCGGACGAGGACGGGCACCCCGGCGTGCCGCGGGCCTTCCTCTGCGCCCCCGGACAGGCGGTGAATTTCCACCGCGGAACATGGCACGGCGTGCTCACGCCTTTGGCAGAACCGGGGCTTTTCGCCGTAATCGACCGGATCGGCGACACCGCCAATCTGGAGGAAGTGACTCTGGACCCGCCGATCCTCATAGTTTCGTGATCAGAGCCGCCCGTCAGAGGCGGCCCGTTTCACGGTAAAGAGGGTTGGATGAGATGGTGAACACCAAGCTGGGCACGCATGAGCAACTGCGTGACCCAAATTACATGCCCCCGATGATCGACGCGGTGCCGCTTGGCATCCAGCACGTGCTGGCGATGTTCGCCTCCAACGTGACCCCGGCGATCATCGTGGCGGGCGCCGCGGGCTTCGGCTTCGGTTCGGACCAGGGGGCGCTCGGCTTCCCGGACATGACCTACATGATCCAGATGGCGATGCTCTTCGCGGGGGTCGCGACGCTTTTCCAGTCCATCGGCTTCGGTCCGGTGGGGGCGCGGCTGCCGATCGTGCAGGGCACCTCCTTTGCCTTCCTGCCGGTGATGATCCCGGCGGTGGCGGGACAGGGCGTCGACGGGATGGCCGGGCTTATGACCGGCATCGTGATCGGCGGCATCTTCCACTTCTCGCTCGGCACGGTGATCGGGCGGCTGCGCTTTGCCCTGCCGCCGCTGGTGACGGGGCTGATCGTCCTGATGATCGGCCTGGCGCTCCTGCGCGTGGGCATCCAGTACGCGGCGGGGGGCGTGCCCCTGATCGGCAAGCCGGAATACGGCTCGCTCGCCATGTGGTTCCCGGCGCTGGTGGTGGTCGTCGTCTCGCTGGTGCTCAGCTTCTTCGGCAAGGGGTTGCTGTCGGTCGCGGCAGTGCTTGTGGGCCTCGTCTCGGGCTACGTGGTGGCGCTCTTCATGGGGCAGGTCAGCTTCGACAACGTGGGCCGGGCGCCGATCTTCGACGTGCCGATGCCCTTCAAGTGGGGCTTCGAGTTCGACGCGGCGATCATCGTCGGCATGTGCTTCATGGCCGTGATCTCGGCCATCGAGACGGTCGGCGACGTCTCGGGCATCTGCAAGGGCGGCGCCAAGCGCGAAGCCACCGACAAGGAGATCGCCGGTGCCACCTTCGCGGACGGCCTCGGCTCCGCCGTGGCGGGGGTCTTCGGGGGGCTGCCCAACACCTCGTTCAGCCAGAACGTCGGCCTGATCTCCATGACCGGGGTGATGAGCCGCCACGTGGTGACCATTGGCGCCATCTTCCTGATCGTCTGCGGTCTGGTGCCCAAGTTCGGTGCGCTGGTCTCGACCGTGCCGATCAACGTGCTCGGAGGCGCGGTCATCGTCATGTTCGGCATGGTGGCCGCGGCGGGGGTCAACATGCTCTCCGACGTGGACTGGAACCGCCGCAACATGGTGATCTTCGCGGTCTCGCTCTCCATCGGCTTCGGCCTGCAGCTGGAGCCGGGGGCGCTGCAGCACCTTCCGCGCACGATGCAGATCCTGCTGACCTCCGGGCTCCTGCCCGCGGCGGGCCTCTCGGTCGTGCTGAACCTCGTGCTGCCGGACCACATGCCCTGAACACGAAAGGCGCGCCCGGTTGAGGGGGCGCGCCTGACTTTCAAGCCTCCGGCGGGGATATTTGAGAAACGAAAATGACGGGGTTTCCCCATTTCTGTTTCAAAAATATCCCCGCCGGAGGCCTTAATTCTCTTGGGCGGGCCGGCGCCTCAGTCGTCCTGGCCGAGCTTGGGCGATGCGGCCGTGAGCTTCAGTTCCGCGTCCGAGAAGACCATGGGCGAGCGCACCGAGGGGATGCCGTCCAGTTCCACCTTCATGCCGCGCGCCACGACCTGCGGGTCGGCAAAGACCTCGTCCATCGTGTTGATCGGCCCGGCGGGCACGCCTTGTGCCTCGCAGGCGGCCAGCAGGTCGGTCTTGGTGAAGCGCAGGCATTCGGCCTGCAGCAGCTCTGTCAGCTTGTCCCGGTGCGCGATCCGGTCGGCATTGGTGACGAAGGCGGGGTCCGCCTTCATCCACTCCAGCCCGAGGATGTCGCACAGCCGCTGGTACTGGCCGTCATTGCCGGTGGCGATGATGATATGGCCGTCCGAGGTCTCGAACACCTGGTAGGGCGTGAGGTTGGGGTGGAAGTTCCCCGTCCGGCCCGGAGGCGTGCCCGTGGTCAGGTAGTTCATCGCCTGGTTGGCGGTGATCGCCACGGCCACGTCGAGCAGCGCCATGTCGATATGCTGGCCCTTGCCGGTGGCGGCCCGCTGGTGCAGCGCGGCGAGGATCGCCGTGGCAGAGTAGACGCCGGTGAAAATGTCGGTGATCGCCACGCCTGCACGCTGCGGCTGGCCGTCAGGGTCGCCGGTGATCGACATCAGCCCGGACATGCCCTGGATGATGTAGTCATAGCCCGCGCGGTGCGCGTAGGGGCCGGTCTGGCCGAAACCGGTGATCGAGCAGTAGATCAGCCCGGGGTTCACCTCTTTCAGGCTCTCGTAGTCGAGCCCGTATTTCTTCAGCCCGCCGAGCTTGAAGTTCTCGATCAGGATATCCGCGTCCCTGACCAGTTCGCGGACCTTTTCCTGCCCCTCGGGGGTGCGGAAGTCGACCGTGATGCTCTTCTTGCCGCGGTTGCAGGAGTGGAAGTAGGAGGCGGTCTTGTCGCCCTCCCGCTCCACGAAGGGGGGGCCCCAGCGACGGGTGTCGTCGCCCTCGGGCGCCTCGACCTTGATCACCTCGGCGCCGAGGTCCGACAGAGTCTGACCGGCCCAGGGGCCGGCCAGGATACGGGCGAGTTCAACGACCTTCAGGCCGGCCAGGGGGTAGCTCATCCGGCGAGTGCCTCGTCGATCAGTTTCTTGAGGTCCGCGTAGGTCATGTTGGAATGCTTGACCCCGTTGATGAACAGCGTCGGCGTGGCGTTCACCTCGTCTGCGGTCGCGTTCTTCTGGTACCAGGCCACCAGTTCGCGGGCCTTCTGGTCATCGGAGAGGCAGGCCTCGATCGTGTCGTTGTCGAGGCCTGCGACCTTGCCGATGTTGCGCAGGTTGTTGGCGATCCCGGCCTCGGTATCGGCGGCGAGCCATTCCTTCTGGCGGTCGAAGAGCATGTCGGAGATGCCGAAGAAGCGCATCGGGCCGGTGCAGCGGGCGATCATCGCGGCCCAGAGACCGTATTTGTCGAAATAGACATCGCGGTAGATGAACTTCACCTTGCCGGTGTCGATGTACTCCGTCTTCAGCTGCTTGTAGGGGCCTGCGTGGAAGCTGGCACAATGCGGGCAGGTGAAGGAGGCATATTCCATCAGGGTGACGGGGGCGTTCGGATCGCCCTGCACCATCTCGACGATGGAGGAAGTGTCGATGTCGTCCGGCGTCTCGTTCTGAGCGGCTGCGATCTGGGTCACCCCGGTGTCGCCGCCACGGGTCAGGCCGTACCAGACGCCCCCGGCTGCGGCCACGGCGGCGCCACCGGCCGCGATGAAGATCCTGCGGTCCATGGGCAGTCCTTTCCTATTGCTTGCGTTTTCCTAGAACATTCTTCGCCAGCGTCTCAAGGGCGTTGCGCAGCCCTTCGTCGCCGACATCCTGTGACACGGCCCGGGCCTGCTGCGAGACCATTGGGTCCGGCGGCACCGGGGCTTTCGGTTTCGGGCGCGAGAAGTCGACCTGCCCCTCGGCAAAGCCGGTGGGTGCGGTCTGGGTCACCCGGACGCGGGAAATGGCGTTGTAGCCATAGACCGCGTTCACCCGGTCGCGCATCTTGTCCTTCTGCATCTCGACCATCTGGGCCAGCGCCCCGGTGGTCAGCACGGTCAGCGTGGCGCCGAAGCCCTGCCGCCCGTATTTCACGTCCACCGGGCGGGCCATGGCGGCGAGGTCTTCGCCCACGATCTCGTCCCAATGGGTCAGCAGCCGCGTCACCGCGAAGCCCCGGGTTTCACCGGCCTGACGGATACGGGTCTCCAAGAGTTTGGAGGTGCGGGCAAATCCGTATGTCGACGTCTGGCGGCGGGGCATGGGTTGCATCCTGTGGTTCGGCGCTATTCTAGTGGCTCGCACCACGGGAGCCAGAGGAATGCTGCAGGAGACCATAAAGAATGCGTGAAACGGACCTCAGCGGGGCCCTTCTGACGTGGTATGACCGCCATGCGCGCGAGATGCCGTGGCGCGTGGGCCCGGCGGAGCGGCGCGCGGGCCTGCGGCCCGATCCCTACCGGGTCTGGTTGTCGGAGGTGATGCTGCAGCAGACCACCGTTGCCGCGGTGCGAGACTACTTCGAGCGGTTCACGACGCGTTGGCCCACGGTCTCCGATCTGGCCGCCGCCGAGGATGCGGATGTGATGGGCGAATGGGCGGGGCTTGGCTATTACGCCCGCGCCCGCAACCTGCTGAAATGCGCCCGCGCCGTGGTGGCGGAGCATGGCGGCACCTTTCCGGATACCCGCGCCGGGCTGCTCTCGCTGCCGGGCATCGGGCCCTATACGGCGGGGGCCATCGCCTCCATCGCCTTCGACCGGGCCGAGGTGGTGGTGGATGGCAACGTGGAGCGGGTCATGGCCCGGCTCCATGACGTCCACACGCCCCTGCCTGCCGCCAAGCCCGAGCTGACGGCACTGGCCGAGGCGCTGACGCCCGTGGACCGTCCCGGCGACTACGCGCAGGCCGTGATGGATCTTGGCGCGACCATCTGCACGCCGCGCAATCCCGCCTGCGGTATCTGCCCCTGGCGCGATCCCTGTGCGGCCCGCGTGGCGGGGACTGCGCCGGAGCTGCCCAAGAAGACACCGAAGAAGCCCAAGCCTACCCGCCTTGGCATTGCCTACGTCGCACGTCGCGCCGATGGCGCATGGCTGCTGGAACGGCGGCCCGACAAGGGCCTGCTGGGCGGGATGCTGGGCTGGCCCGGCTCCGACTGGGGCGCGGCCCCGCAGGAGGCCCCGCCGCTTCAGGCCGACTGGCAGACCCTGGGCGCGGAGGCCCTGCATACCTTCACCCACTTCCACCTGCGGCTGACGGTGCGGATCGCCCATCTGCCCGAGGGCGCAAACCCGGAGCGCGGCACCTTCCTGCCCCCTGCGGCCTTTCGCCCCTCGGATCTGCCCACGGTGATGCGAAAGGCGTTTGACCTCGCCCGGCCGGCGTTGGAAACTCCGTGACAGGGACGCCACGCCCGGGGACCCGGCGCGCAGCCCCGGCGCACACCCAGAGCACCCCCCGGGTCGGCAATCGGAGGCCCTCATGATCCCATCACACGCTGTCGGACGGTTCTGGCGCGCCATGCCCTTCTGGATGTCGGTGCTGATGGCACCGCTGGCCCTGATCGGGGCCATGGTGGGCGGCTGGACCGTGATCCTGCTGCCGCTCTACGGGCTGGTGATGGTGACCATCCTCGACAAGATCGAAGGCCTGAACGAGGAGAATGCCGATCCCGAGACCGGGGTCGAGCAGCTCTTCTGGTATCGTCTCGTCACGATCATCTGGGCGCCCCTGCAATTTGTCACGCTCTTCGGGCTTATCGCCTATGTGACGCGGAGCGATCACCTCTCGACGCTGGAGACGGTGGTTCTGTTCTACGGGCTTGGCGTGATGACCGGGGCGATCGGCATCGTCTACAGCCACGAGTTGCTGCACCAGCGGAACAACTTCGAACGCTGGCTGGGGGATATCCTGCTGGCGATGGTGCTCTACTCGCACTTCCGCTCGGAACACCTGCTGGTGCACCACTGGGACGTGGGCACGCCGAAGGACGCGGTGACGGCCAAGTACAACGAGGGTTTCCACCGGTTCTTCTTCCGGGTGCTGCGGGACTGCCCGCGCTCTGCCTGGCGGGCGGAGGTGCGGATGCTGGCCCGGCGCAAGCTGGGCCCGCTCAGCCGGCGCAATCCCTTCTGGCGGTACTGGGCGCTTCAGGCGTTGATGCTGGCGCTTGCGCTGATCATCGGCGGCTGGGTCGGCTTGGCGCTCTTCCTCTGGCAGGCGCTGGTGGCGGTCTGGCTGCTGGAGCTGACGAACTACGTTGAACACTACGGGCTGACGCGGAAGTACCTCGGTCACGGCAAGTTCGAACATGTGAAGCCGCACCACAGCTGGAACGCCTCGCAGACCGCGTCGAACTGGCTGCTGATCAACCTGCAGCGCCATTCCGACCATCACTACAAGCCCGACCGCCGCTTCCCGCTGCTGCAGACCTATGACGAGAGCGAGGCGCCGCAGCTGCCCTACGGCTATCCGCTGATGGGGGCCATCGCCATGGTGCCCCCGGTCTGGCGGCGGATGATGAATCCCCGTGTCAGACGGTGGCGGAAGATGTATTACCCCGAGATCACCGACTGGGCGCCCTACAAGACGGGCCGCCACGTCGACTGACCGGGAAGGAACCGACATGGAGATGGTGGAGCGACTGCCGGATGCGCTGCTGCGCGAGGCAGTCACGGCCGAACACCTGTGGCACGCCGCCGGCGATCTGCTGGCAGGGGTGGAGCACCCCTATGGCCCGGCCCGGGATTTCGAGGCCGTGCTGGGCGACGGCCAGCGCCTGCCCCCGATCGCGCTCTATGCCCTTGCCGCCAACCGGGCGCTTGGCCGGGACATCGCCCCGGGCGAGATCGTGCCCGGCCCCGGCAACCCGGCCTTCGACACGATCACCGCGGCGGGGATGCTGCTTGTCCTGCGCGGCACTGCCCGGAAGTGGCGCGAACCGATGACCGTCTCGGACCGGATCTGGGCCGGGCCGTCCCGGGCGCGCATCACCCACTTGATCCTCGAGCGCGGCCTCGGCCTGCGGGCGGCGAAGATCGCGCAGGTCACGCGGATGTACGGCCGGGCCACCTGTTCGTTCTGCGGCCTCGATCCGGTGGCACAGCACGGTCCGGCTGGGCTTGCGGCGCTGCAGGTGCATGTGGTGGGCGGGCGCGATCACTTCCTCGTCCCGCTGGATGCGCTGCGCTGCCTCTGCGCCAACTGCCACGCCGTGGCACACGAATCCCTCTTCTGAGCCGAACCTCTGGCGGGCAGGGCGGGCCGTGGCCCGATGCGGGCGCACTGTCCCTCGGGACAGGCGGCAAAAATCCTTCGAAGAATTTTGCCAAGAATTTTCGAAAATTCTTGGTCGCGGGGGGCACCCGGGCGTCCGGCAAAAAAAGAGCCCCGCCACGAAGGCGGGGCACAGGTGTCGTGTCCGCGCGCGACAAGGGCGCGGACACAGGCGGCTCTGTGATCTTGGAAGCTCTGTTGAAACCGGTGGCTCAGTTCATCTCGGCGCGGATCTGCTGGCGCAGGAGGTCGATCGGGACCACCTTGCCGTCGCGCTTGAAGCACCAGTAGGTCCAGCCGTTGCAGGAGGGCGCGCCCTCCAGCTGGGCGCCGACCTGGTGGATCGAGCCTTTGACGTCGTTCCCGATCAGCGTGCCGTCGGCGCGCACCTTGGCCTTGTGGCGGCCGTTCATCGAGAAGAGTTCCTCGCCCGGGCGCAGCATGCCGCGCTCGACCAGCTGGCCGAAGGGCACGCGGGGCTCGGCGCGCTTGGAGGTCGAGACCTGCAGCGCCTCGCGGTCGTACTTGCGCACGTTCGCCAGACGCTTCTCGGCCACCTCGCGGTAGGCGGCCTCGCGCTCGATCCCGATGAAGTCGCGGCCCAGCATCTTGGCCACGGCGCCGGTGGTGCCGGTGCCGAAGAATGGGTCGAGCACGACGTCGCCGGGGTTGGTGGAGCCGACCAGAACCCGGTGCAGCAGGCCCTCGGGCTTCTGCGTCGGGTGCGCCTTGTCGCCGTTGGCGTCCTTCAGGCGCTCGCCGCCGTTGCAGATCGGCAGAACCCAGTCCGAGCGCATCTGGATGCCCTCGTTCAGCGATTTCAGCGCCTCGTAGTTGAAGGTGTACTTGGCGCCTTCCGACTTCGACGCCCAGATCATCGTCTCATGGGCGTTGGTGAAGCGCTTGCCGCGGAAGTTCGGCATCGGGTTCGACTTGCGCCAGACCACGTCGTTGAGAATCCAGTAGCCCTCGTTCTGGAGCGAGGCGCCGACGCGGAAGATGTTGTGGTAGGAACCGATGACCCAGATCGCGCCGTTCGGCTTCAGCAGGCGGCGGGCCGCCTTGAGCCAGTCGCGGGTGAACTGGTCGTAGGCCGCGAAGCTGTCGAACTGGTCCCAGTGGTCGTCGACGGCATCGACGCGGGAGTTGTCCGGACGGTGAAGGTCGCCCCGAAGCTGCAGGTTATAGGGCGGATCCGCGAAGATCAGGTCGACAGAACACTCCGGGAGGGAATTCATCACCTCCACGCAATCGCCGGCCAAAATAGAGTTCAGCGGGAGCGCGGACGCCCCCTTCACCTTGGTTTTCATCATTCTCTGCCTCAGTATCGGCGCTGTTTTGGTGCGCTCGTTTGATGCGTCAAAAATGAGTCAAACCTGATTCGGGGTCAATTTCTTTTTTGAATCAGGGGGTTAACTAAACCCCTTTACACAAGATATTGTGGACGGGCTTGAAGGATCTTCTATGGTGCGGGGTTATCCCCAGATTTAGGAGGGCCTCGCGGTGGGCCTTGGAGGGGTAGCCTGCGTTCTTCTCCCAGCCATATCCGGGGAAGTGTTGCGCCAAATCCCGCATGATCTCGTCTCGGGCGATTTTGGCCATGATGGAGGCCGCCGCGATGGAGAGAGACAGCGCGTCGCCCTTCACGACGGTGGTCGCCGGGATCGTCAGGCCGCGCGGGATCATGTTGCCGTCGATCAGCAGGTGATCGGGCGCAACGGGCAGCCCGGCCACCGCCCGCTCCATGGCAAGGTGGCTGGCGCGCAGGATGTTCAGCTCGTCGATCTCCTCGACGCTGGCATGGGCCACGCAGACCACCGCCACATCGGGCAGAATCGCGGCGAGCGCCTCGCGGCGCTTGGCCGTCAGCTTCTTGGAATCGTTCAGCCCCTCGGGCAAGCGCGACGGGTCGAGGATGACGGCGGCAGCGGTGACCGGACCGGCCAATGGGCCGCGGCCCACTTCGTCCACGCCGGCAATGAGGGTGGCGCCCGAGGCGCGGGCGGCGTCTTCGAAGGAGAAATCAGGTGTGCTCATGCCACGGGATGACCACAGCGGCGGGCCCCGCACAAGCTTTTCGGGTGCCGGACAGGCCTTTCGGGTGCCGCACAGGCGAAGGGGGCCCGAAGGCCCCCCGTTTGCACCTGTCCCGTATCTGGCAGCTCAGCGGCGGCCCGGGGTGCAGTAGGTGCGGGTGTCGTTGCGGCCGACGCTCTTGGTGTAGCAGGTGTTCACCGAGGACTGGCGGCGGTCATCCTTGTGGTCCCAGCGGCGGTCGTCGTGGCGCGACGTGTGGCGGCTGTCGCGATAATCGTACCGTTTCTCGTCGTGACGCTTGTCGTAGCCCTGCCAGCTGTTGCGGTAGACCGGCGCGGTTTGCGGCGCACGGTAGACAGGGGCACGGTAGACAGGGGCGCGGTAGACCGGGGCCGGGCGGGGATCGCGATAGACATAGCGCGGGCGGTCGTCCTTCTTGCTGTCGCTGATGGCGTTGCCGATCACGATCAGCGCGGTGGCACCGGCGAGCAGTTTGACCAGATCGTCGCCGTCACGGGCGCTGGCGGGAGCGGCGGCAAGGGTCGTCAGGGCGACGGCGGCTGCGGCCAGGGTGGTGATGGTCTTGCGGAACATGGGCTGTCCTTTCGATGGGGCGTTGAGGCTGGCCCGGCGTGACTCGCTGTGTCGGACCTTGCCCCCTGACCATCGGACCGGAGGGCGAAATCGGGCAATAACAGCGGGCTGTTATCGGATAACGAGAGGCTCAAACCCCTATTGTTATTGAATATCGCGATGGCCGGTCGCATGGTTCCCGGCATGAGCCATATCCTGCGCATATCCGGCCTTCTGCTGGCCCTCACGCTTCTGCCCGCCGCGGCACAGGCCGCCTGCTACGCCGATTATAAGGCAAAGCGGGACCGCCCGCTTCAGTTGCACTATGGGGTCATGCAGGTGAGCAGCTGTTCGCCTGCCGAGGCCCGGCAGGAGGTCGCCGGGCGGCTTGCATCCGCGGGCTGGACGCTGCTCAATGTGCTCTCGACCTTCGATGAGAGCGGGCTGGAGCGCAGGAAAGCCGATGCAGGACAATACTATCTTCGCTTCTGACGCGCGCCGCGCCGGCACAAGGGTCGTCGGCCTCGGGCTGGCGGCCATCGTCCTGATCCTGATGATCGCCGCGGGTTTTCTCTTTGCCACGCTGCCTGACGCCAACGCCTTCAACGACCGGGTCGAACGGATCTTCGTCGAGAACGACAACCTCACCGATCAGGCCGAGGTGAAGCTGCTGGAGATCCTCGCGCTCTCCGGCACCGCCTTTGCCGAGACGCTCACCAGCTACCGGATGGTGATCTTCGTGCTGCTGGTCTTTGCCGCGGCGCTGCTGCTGGCGGCGCTGGTGTTCCTGATCATGCTGGTCACGCTGAACCGCCGCATGGCCCAGATCGAGAGGGCGGGCATCGAGGTGAATTCCCTCCTGATCAGCCGCGAGGAGAAGACGGTCTATCTCAACAACCTCGGCTTCAAGCTGACCGATGCGGCAATCGAGACGCTGTCGGTGCTGGCGGAGGCGCGGATGGATGACGAGGTTCTGTCCGGCGTGCAGATCGAGGCGATGATCTCCGGCAAGGCCGAGCAGGACTGCGACGAGGCCGCCGGGGCCACGCGGATCAAGCGGCTGCGCGACACTCTGGGCAACCAGTTGGTGAGCGAACTTCTGGTGAAGAACATCGCGCGGCGCGGCTACATGCTCTCGGTCGGCAAGGACGTGATCCGGGTGATCTGAGGCGCGGCGATACCTGCCCGTCCCGGACAGACGCCTGCCCGCATAAACGCCGGTCGGAAACCAACCTGCGAAAACAAGAGCGCCCCGCCTGCGGGGGCAGTGGCGGGGCGCGACCGCGCCGGTCCAGGGGAGTGGATCCGGCGCGGTATTCCGTGCGTGTGAGTGGTGTCTTGTGAGTGGGGTCGTCTAAATCAGTTCGCCAGAAGCGCGGTCACGAGGCCGGCCACGGCGACGACGGCCAGCGTATCGCTGTCCACGCGCACGACGCGGTCATTCAGGATGCGGTATTCCTGACCCTTCGGCGGCGAGGGCAGTTTCTTCAGCTGGGCCGAGCTGGGGCGCGGGGCGCTCTTGGCCGAGTCACCGCGATGCGGTGCCTGCTGGTTTTGGGATTGCTGCTGGGGCTTCTGCTGGTTGCCACCCGGTTTCTGGGCCTGCTGTTGCTGGCCGTTGCCGGGTTTCTGCGCCTGCTGGCCTTTGTGCTGGCCCTGATTCTGGCCCTGCTTTTGGGCATTGCCACAGGACTGGCCTTGGCATTGTTGCTGGGGAGCGGGGTTGCCGGCGGCCATGGCGAGGGGGGCGGAGCCCATGACCGTGGTGGCGGCGAGCAGTGCGATGAGGGTCTTTTTCATATCCGATATCTCCGAATTTCGGGCGGTTATGAAAAGTGATACGCTGGTGTCCGCGACTTCCGTCGCCGGGGGGCGAACTTTTTTCGAAAAAGTTTTGGGGCCCCGGATCGGCCGCGATCCCCGTGTTGAGACCCGTGCCTTGAGACCCCCGTGCTCAGGCGGGGATCTCCGATGTAGCCGTCAGTCGAAACTCATCGGCAGGGCGAAGGAATAGCTCGCATTCGTCAGGCCCGAGGGCGCGGAGGGCATCCGGCCCGCGCGTTGCACGGCCTCCAGCGCGGCACGGTCGAGATCACCGTTTCCGGAGGATTTGGCGATTCCGGCGCGCGCCACCTGACCGGCGGGCGTGACGGTGATGCTGAGGATCACGCGCCCGCCGCTGCGCACCCCGCGGGGGAAGCGCTTGTAGCGGGCGATCTTGGCGCGGATCTTGGCGCCCCAGACGGTTTCGAGCTTGGCCGATTGCGCCTTGCTCATAGTCGCCGCTTCGGTCCGGCCTGAGTTGCCGGCAAAGGCGGAGCCGCCGCTGCCTGCGGATTTCTGCGCCGCTGAACCTGCGGAGAATTGCTGCGCCTTCTCGGCCACCTGTGCCTGCCGCTTCGGCTCGGGCTTGGGCTGAGGACGCTCTTGCGGGGGCTCGGGGCGTTGCGGCGGGCGGGGCGAGGATTGCGGGGCAAGCTCGCTCTGCACGATTTCCGGCTCGGGCTCGGGCTCGGGTTCCGGCGGCGGCGGCGTCGAGAGGTCGATCTCGGGCGTGTCGGGCCGCTCGTCCGTCATGCTGGGGAGCTGGATCGCGGCGCTCTGCACCGGGGCAAGGTCGGGCGGGGCGCTGTTCAGGCGCGGCGCCTCGGCCACCGGCGTCTCGACCGGCGGGGGCGCGATGTCCTGCGGGGTCTCCAGCTCGGGCGGGCGTTCCCATTGCGCGACCATGGTTTCCATCTGCGCTGTGGCGGCGGCCAGCGTCACCATGGCGTCGCCGCCCTGACCCCCGGCATCGGCCCCGTCCTCGGTCTCGAGCCGGAGCGCAAAGAGGATATGGACCCCCACGGCGAGCGCCACGAAGGCGAGGAGTTCGACGACACGGATCATTGCGGCGCAATCACGAGAGAGACGTTGGAGAGCCCCGCCGCGGCGAGATCCTTGAGCAGGCGGGCGACAGCAGCCGCCTCGGCCCCCTGATCGGCGCGCAGCTGCGGGGCGGGGGCGTCAGGCCCCGCGGCATCCGCGGCGGCAGCCATCGCGGCGATCGCCGCCTCGCCCCGCAGGTCCTCGAAGGCGATCTCGCCCTCGGCGGAGTAGAAGAGCACCGGCGCGTTCTCGGCCTCCTCGCCGCTGGTGGCGACGGGGGGGGCGACCTCGATCGGCTCCGGCGGGGCGAGGCGCGAGGTCATCAGGAAGAAGATCAGCAGCAGGAAGACCACGTTGATCATCGGCACGATGGATTCGCCGCGATCCTTCTTGGGCGGGGGGGCGAAATTCAGGCTCATTCGACCAGCACCAGAGCTGTATAGCCCGCGCCGCGCAGGGCGGTGCCGATGCTGACGATGGCCTGCAGGTCCGCGCCGTCGCGGCCGCGCAGGATGATCGGATCGGTGGGGGCCTCGGTCAGATCGGCCATGGCGGCGATCAGCGCGGCTTCGTCCATCGGCTGGCCGTTCAGGCGCAGCCCATCAGGGGTCACGTCCACCAGCCGCGGCGGGCCCTCATAGGCGGTGCCCCCGCCCGAGGCCAGCGGCATCGGCAGCACGTGATCCGTGCCAAAGCGCGAGGCCAGCATGAAGAAGACCAGCAGCAGGAAGACCACGTCGATCATCGGCGTCAGGCTGGGCCTGCGGCGACGCCGGGGTGGGTCCGAGAAGAGGGTCATTGCGCGGCAACGTCCATGTCTTCGGCGTAATCCTGCGGCATCTGGCGGGGCAGGTTGCTGCCGCGCCCGGCGATGAAGATCCGCGCGGCGAGGTCTTCCATGTCCTGACGCACGCTGTCGATCACGGCCTCGAACCACGTCAGGGCGGCAGAGGCGGGGATCGCCACGGCCATACCGGCGGCGGTGGTCAGAAGCGCCTCCCAGATACCGCCTGCGAGCATGGCGGGATCCGCGTTGTTGCCCGCCTCCTGCAGCGCCTGGAAGGCCGAGATCATGCCCAGAACCGTGCCCAGCAGACCCAGCAGCGGGGCAATCGTCGCGATCAGTTCCAGCGGGCGCAGGCCGGTGCCGGCGGCCCCCAGCAGGCGCTTGGCCACGCGCGAGGCTTCTTCGCGGGCGCTGTCTTCGGGGAGGTCGAGGCTGGCGCGCATGGTGGCGGCGGTCAGGCGCGAGCGCAGGCCGCGCCGCTTGGCAACCATCTGGTAGGCCTGCCGGGTCTGGCCTGCCTCCCAGTATTCCACCGCCTTGCGCGAGGCGCGGCGCGACCATGCGCCGGCGATGAAGAAGCGCCAGATCTTCCACAGGATCAGTGCCACTGTGATCACCGAAAGCGCGGCAATCGCCCAAATCGACGGGCCGCCATCGACGAGGAAGCTGTGTGCACGGCCCGCGGCCTCGGTCACCGCGGCCTGCGGATCGTCGAGGAAGATGTCGGTGAGGGGCACGGGCTCTTCGGCGGGGGCCTCCGCGGTAAGTTCGGTGGCGGCCTCAGCCGTGGCGAGGTCGGTTGCCGGCGCAACCGCCTCTGCAGGGGCGGCGCTGTCTGCCGCGGGCGTCGCCGCTTCCGCTGCGGGGGCCTCGGCGCCGGGCAGGGCGCGCTGCGGGGCGGCCTCGTTACTGGCGGCGGGCAGCGCGGTGCCCTGATCCGCCGGGGCGGACGGGGCGCTCAGGCCGGGCATCTCGGTGCTGACGCTGGGGGCCGCATCCTGCGCCATCGCGGCGCTGCCAAGGCCGAATGCCAGCAGGGCCGCCGGGACGATCCGAAGTTCCGAGTTCCAGTTGCGCGCCATGAATGGCCCCCTTTGATGTGCTCGGCCGCGCGGCTTGGCGCGGGCCTCTGGCCCGGCAGGCCCGCCGCAGCGGTCGCCTGCACAGGGTGCGTCGTACAACCGGTCCCCGTCAAAGTGCAATTCCGCACGGGGTGACCCGTGAAGGCAAGCGGCTGACCGGAGGCGGCACTCTATGTCGAGGCTGGCGGGCGAGGGACGACTCGCCGCGGCTGGCGGGTTAACTGCGCTGCTATATAAGCTGACACAAATGGTCAAGTATTGCCATCCTGTCAGAGGTCAAGCGGGCGTGAGCCTTAGACGAGGACCACCGGGCGCTCATCCATCATGCAGACCGGGGCATCGGTGCCGAAGACATCGTAGAGCAGCTTGGCCGAAACGACCTTCTCCGGCTTGCCGTCGGCGGCGATGCGGCCCTCCTTCATCACCACCAGCCGGTCCGCGAAGGCGGCGGCATAGTTGATGTCGTGCAGCACGATCAGGATGGTCTTGCCGTCTTCCTCGGCCATGTCGCGCAGCAGCCGCATGAGCGAGCGGGAGGCCGCGATGTCGAGGTTGTTGAGCGGCTCGTCCAGCAGCAGGTAGGGCGTCGACTGGGCATAGGCCATGGCGGCGAAGGCGCGCTGTTTCTGCCCGCCCGAGACCTCGTCGAGGAAGCGATGCGCCAGCGGCTCCAGCCCGAAACGGGTGAGGGTTTCCTCGACCTTCTCGCGGTCCTCGGGGCCGGGGTGGCCCTGATGCCAGGGGTAGCGCCCGAAGCCCACGAGATCGCGGATCGTCAGGCGCGAGGAGACCTGCGTGCTCTGCGGCATGATCGCCAGCACCTTGGCGAGGTCGCGGTCCTTGCACTTGCCGATCTGGAGCGTGTCGACACTGATCTCGCCCGTTGTCAGCGCGGCAAGACGCGCCACCAGCGACAGCAGCGTGGACTTGCCCGCCCCGTTGGGGCCGATCAGCGCCGTGATCCCGCCGCGCGGAATGTCGAGGCTGACATCATGCAGGATCGGGTGGTGGTCGATGGAATGGCTCACGTTGCGGATGGAGATCATGCCATGCGCCTCTTCAGCAGGAGGATAAGGAAGGTGATGCCGCCCAGAACCTCGATCACCACGGCCAGCGGGGTCGAGAGGTGGAGCACGCGCTCCATCACCGTCTGGCCGCCGATCAGCGTGATGCAGGCCAGCATGGCCGCCGAGGGCAGGAGCACCGAGTGCTTGTAGGAGGGCGTGATCATATGGGCGAGCGCCGCCACGATCAGGCCGAAGAAGCTGGACGGGCCCGCCCCGCCCGAGGACATCGGCCCGGCAAGCGCCGTGGCCGAGGCGGTCAGCAGGCAGATCAGCACCAGCGCCTGCCGCTGGCCGCGCTTGGGTGTCTCGCCCAGACCGGTGGCGGCCACGGGGCCAAGCGCGATCACGTCCAGCCGGTGCCGCATCCGCCACGCCATGACCAGCGCGGGCAGCGCCACGACGGCCGCCATGGCGAGGTTCAGCTTGTCGACATAGGTGAAGCGGGCGAAGGAGACGCTCTGGATCGTCTGGAATTCCGACGGGTCGATCATCCGTTGCAGGAAGCCGGTCAGCGCCCGGATCAGGATGCCCAGAACGATGCCGGTCAGCACCATCTTGAGGATGTCCCCGCGCCCGCCCTTGATCAGCAGAGAGAAGAGCACCAGCCCCATGCCGGTCATCAGCACGAGGTTCATCACGAAGAGCAGCGGCGCCGGGATCGCGGCATAGCCCGCCGCGCCGAAGCTGTGGACGATGGCCGTCAGGATGAAGACATAGAGCGCGTCGAACCCCATGACCGAGGGCGTCAGGATGCGGTTCGCGGTGATCGTCTGGAACAGCACGGTCGAGACCGCGAGGCAGACCGACACCAGCGCCAGCGCCGCCAGCTTGGAGGCGCGGAAGGGGATCAGGAAGCTCCACGAGCCGACCGCGCCGAGGGTCATGTAGCCCACGACGGACAGCGCCAGCAGGGTGCCGAGGATCAGGAAGCGGTTACGCAGCATGGCGCGGCTCCCTGTAGAGCAGGTAGAGGAAGAGCGCCGCGCCCACCACGCCCACGGTGGCCGAGACGGGCACCTCGAAGGGCATCCGGATCACCCGGCCGAGGATGTCCGCGGCCAGCACCAGTGCCGCGCCGAAGAGCGCCGACACCGGCAGCGTGCGGCGCAGGTTGTCGCCCAGCAGACGCGCGGTGAGGTTCGGGATCACGAGGCCGATGAAGGGGATCGCCCCCACGGTCACCACGGTCATCGCCGTGACGACCGAGATCGCCGCCACGCCAAGCGCGGTGATCCGCGCCACGTTCACGCCAAGGCTGCGCGCCGTGCTGGCGCCGAGGCCGAGCAGCGTGATCCGGTCCGCGATGATCCATGTGGCGGCGGCCGCAAGGCCCGCGATCCAAAGCATCTCGTACCGGCCGCGCAGCACGCCCGACAGCTCGCCCGACAGCCATGTGCCGATGAACTGGGTCATGTCGCCCTGATAGGCCACGAAGGTCACAACAGCGCCGATGATCCCGCCGTAGACGAGAGCCACCAGCGGGACCAGCAGCGGCTGGGTCGGGGGCAGGGGGCGGATCAGGGCGAGCAGGCCGATGCTGCCCACCAGCGTGGTCAGCGAGGCGATCGCCATCTTGGCCCAGATCGGCGCGCCGGGCAGGAAGAGCGTCACCAGCAGGATGCCGAGCGCCGCACTCTGGCCCGCGCCTGCGGTCACCGGCTCGATGAAGCGGTTGCGGGCGAGGATCTGCATGACCTGTCCGGTCACCGCGAGCGCCCCGCCGGACAGGATCGCGGCCAGCGTGCGCGGCAGGCGGCTGATCAGGATCAGCCGGGCGGCCTCCGGGTCCGAGAACAGCGTCCTCGGGTCCAGCGGGATCGCCCCGATGAACAGCGAGAGAAGGGCCAGCACTGCCACCAGTGCCAGCCCGAGGAGAAGCGTCAGCCGCCGCATCGGAGGATCAGGACGCGGCTTCGAGCGCCCCGATCAACGTATCCAGCGTGCGGTTCAGCGACTGGATGCCGCCACCGGCGATGTAGCTGTCCGCCGCGGGCAGGAAGATCACGCGGCCCGATTTCCATGCGGTGGTGCCATGCACCAACTCGTTGTCCAGCGTGGTGCGGGCGTTGGCGTCATCCGCGCCGATGGCCTGCGCCCGGTCGATGACGATCAGCGTGTCGGGGTTCGCCTTGGCGAGATACTCGAAGGAGACCGCCTCGCCATGGCTGGAGCCGTCGATGTCCTCGACCGCCTGCGGCCAGCCAAGCTCGCTGTGGATCCAGCCAAAGCGGCTGTCCTTGCCGTAGACCGAGAGTTTCGGGCCATTCGTCATCAGGATCAGCGCATTGCCGTGATTGGCGACGAGGGCGCGGGCCTTCTCCAGCTTTGCCACCAGCGCGGCGTCCAGCTCGGCGGCTTTCGCCTCGGTCCCGGTCAGCTTGCCATAGGTGGCGAGGCGCGCCCGGCCATCGGCCACCGCGTCGAAGCCCAGCGTCATGTCGGCGGTGGGCGCGATCTGCGAGAGCGGCACCACCTGGGCCTGCGAGCGGCCCCCGGCGATGATCAGGTCAGGCTGCGTCGCGGCGATCAGCTCGTAGTTCGGCTCGAAGAGCGTGCCCGCGGCGGGGGCTTCGATGTCCGAGAGGTAGTCGACGTAAAGCGGCGTCGGAACGCCCGCCAGCGTGACGCCGAGCGCGGTCAGCGTGTCCACCGCGGGCAGGTCCAGCGCGATGATCGTCTCGGGCTTGGCATCCAGCGTCATCGGCCCCGCGGCGGTGTCGAAGGTCACCTCCTGCGCGAGGGCGGGGGTGGCGGCGAGGGTGGCGAGAGTGGCTGCAAGCGCGCTCAGGCGCGCCACGGGGCGCGAGGCGGTGGTGAACATGGCTGTCTCCGGATTGCGGATTCTTGGCTGGCGCGGGGCGCTGGCTGAGGTCCCGGCCTGCGTAAAGCTGTTGCGAACCGAAGGTCAAGGTCATAACCTAGTGAAACAATCAAGAATTGGAGAGCGGCCATGATGGAAGCGCATACCAGGTTCGAAACGGCCAATGGCTCGAAGTACATGCAGCAGCTGTGCAAGCATTTCGCGCATAAGGTGGCCGTCGATTACGACGACGAGCGGGCCGAGGCGGCACTGCCCCCGGGCCCGGCCAACATGACCGCCGATGACACCGGGCTGAACATCACCGTCCGCGCGAAGGAGGCCGAGGGCCTGACCGTCGCCAAGGACATCATCGAGCGGCACCTGATCAAGTTTGCCTTCCGCGAGCCCTTCGACAGCCTGAGCTGGTCCGCCTGAGCGCAGGCCTGCGCGCGAGACTGCGCCGAAGTCGAAGTCAGCGCGCCGCGCTCTGCCTTCTGCCCCGTCATCCGGCGGGGCTTTGCGCGTCGGGGGACCGGGTTTGCGGGGGCGCCTGTTGACATTCCGTCGCCTGCCGCCCGATGGTGTGGCCGACCGACGGCGGGCCGCTGCCCGCGCCCTCTGGCCAGCAACGGACCCGCGACATGTACAATTTCGACTTCGTCAAACCCACGACCCTGGCCGAGGCCATCGAGGCCCTGCAATCCGACGAGGCTCAGCCGCTTTCCGGCGGGCAGACCCTGCTGCCGACCATGAAGCAGCGCCTCGCCATGCCCGAAACGCTGGTCAGCCTGACCGCGATCCCCGAGCTTCAGGGCGTCACCATCGCGGATGGCACGATCACCGTGGGCGGCGCCACGACCCATGCCATCGTCTCGCGCGAGACCGCCGAAGCTTATCCCGCGCTGTCCAAGCTGGCGGGGGGGATCGGCGATGCGGCGGTGCGCAACCGGGGCACCATCGGTGGCAGCCTTGCCAACAATGACCCCGCGGCCTGCTACCCGGCGGGCGCGCTCGGCTCCGGCGCGGTGATCCTGACCAACAGCCGCGAGATCCCCGCGGACGACTATTTCGAAGGGCTCTTCACCACGGCGCTGGAAGAGGGCGAGATCGTCACCGGTGTGCGGTTCCCGATCCCCGAGGCCGCAGCCTACATCAAGTTCGAGCAACCCGCCTCGCGCTTTGCCCTGACCGGGGTCTTTGTGGCGAAGTTCGCCGATGGTGTCCGCGTGGCCGTCACCGGTGCCTCCGAAGACGGTGTCTTCCGCTGGTCGGAGGCCGAGGAGGCGCTGGGCGCGTCCTTCACCCCCGAGGCGATCGCGGATCTGACCGTCGAGGCCGACGGGATGATGAACGACCTGCACGGGACCGCGGCCTACCGCGCCAACCTCGTGAAAGTCCTGACCGGCCGCGCCGTCGCTGCCTGCTTCTGAAGGCGCGGGCCGGGGCTGGCCCCACCGCGGGTGCTGCATCGGCCCCACGCCCCGAAAATCGCGGCGTCCCTGACGGGGCGGCGCTGAAAGGCCGGGGCCCTTGGACGGCGCCCGAATGGCCGCAGCGCCGGTATAGCATTCCATTTGCTTGGCTAGAGGCCCCGCGCGAGGTCAGCGCAGGGGGCACCCCGCATCACGAGAGCCAGCCGGGCGCATAAGCGACGGCCTCGCAGCCCGCAAACCGCGCCACACGGTCCAGTTCCGCCTCCAGCCGGGCCATGCGCCCCTTCGACGGCTGCACCCCGTGTTCCAGCCACAGCCGGGCAACCTCCAGCGTGGCCGTGTCGCGCTGCACCTTCATGTCGATGCGCCCGATCAGCCGCTCTCCCTCCAGCAGCGGGAAGACGTAGTAGCCGTATTGTCGTTTCGGCGCGGGCACGAAGATCTCGATGCGATAGACGAAGCCGAAAAGCCGCTCCGCCCGGTTCCGATCGCGCAGCGCCGGGTCGAAAGGGCTGAGCACCCGGATGCGCCCCGGCGCGGGGGCGAGCGCGGTGGCCTCGTCCAGCAGGCCGGGGCGGGCTAAAACCTTGCGCCCGCGCCCATCGTTGCAGAGCAGCGTGATCTCCTCCAGCCGCCCCGCCGCGCGTTCCGCGGCGCACCATGCGGTCGCCTCGCCGGGCGAGACATGGGCCCAGAAGGCGGCGATCTCCCCGCTCGTGGCAAAGCCGAGCCGGTCCAGCGCGGCATTGTTCAGCCAGTCGATGCTCTCTTCCGCAGTGGGGTGATGCAGGCGCGCGGCCTCGGGCAGCACACGCTCCGGCAGGTCATATTGCTTGCGAAACCCCTGTCGCCGCGCGATCGACAACTGCCCCGCTCGCCAGAGGTATTCCAGCGCCGTCTTCGACGGATGCCAGTTCCACCAGCCGGGCTCCCCCTTGGGCTTGGGATCGTCGTGCAGGTCGGCCGCGCAGACCTCGCCATGGGCGCGGACATGGGCAAGGATGCGGTCCAGCTCCGCGAGGTAGTCGTCGCCCTGCCAGCCGGACCAGCGCGCGGGCAGCTTCTGCGCGTCCCGGGCAAAGCGCAGGCGCCAGTGGGGATAGAACTCGGACGGGACGATGGCGGCGTCGTGGGTCCAATGTTCGAACAGGCTGCGGTCGCGTTCCAGCAGAGGGGTCAGGTGCTGCGGACGGTAGGCCGGGCGGCGCGCCAGCAGGATCATGTGATGGGCGCGGGCCACGGTCTGCACGCTGTCCACCTGCACGAAACCCAGATCGTGGATCAGCTGCAGCAGGTCGTCGCCCTTTCCCGGCCCCTGAGGCGGCTGGCCGAGGAGATGGCGATGCAGGAAAACCCGCCGCGCCAAGGCGTTGTCGAGCGTCTGGATGGCCGAGGCCATCCCTCAGACCTTGCGCAGCGTATCGCCGTAGTTGATCTTGGGCGACAGCTCGATCTTGCCCTCGGGGGTTTCCTTGCCCGCCAGCCGGTCGAGGATGATGTTGGCGGCAAGCCGGCCGATCTCCTGACGGCAACTGTCCATCGTGGCCAGTTTGCGCGGCAGGCCTTGCAGCAGCGAGACATCGTTGAACCCGGCGAGGCCGATGGTGTTGGGGATGTCGTACTTCTGCTCCGTCATCCAGAGCAGCCCGCCAGCCCCGATCATGTCGTTGGAGTAATACAGGAAATCGAGGTCCGGGTGGCGCACCATCATGTTGCGCGTCATCTCGCGGCCCTTCGCCAGCGCCGAGCCATCGGTGTAGAATTCGGTATCGGTCACCTCGACGCCTGCCTTGGCAAGCGCCTGCGTGAAGCCCTCGAACCGTTTGCGCGCGCGGTAGTCCCGCCCGAGGCTGGTGCCGAGGAAGCCGATTTTGCGGTGTCCGGCGGCGATGATCGCCTTGGCCATCTCGCGGCCCGCGCGCCGGTGCGAAATGCCCACCGCGGAATCGATCGGGGTGCCGTCGGTATCCATGATCTCGACCACGGGAATGCCCGCGGCCTGCATCATGGCGCGGGAGGCATCGGAATGTTCGAGCCCCGCGATGATCACCCCGGACGGCCGCCAGGAGAGCATCTCGTAGAGGACCTTTTCCTCCTTGGCCTGATTGTAGTCGGTGATCCCGACCACCGGCTGCAGGTCCGTATCCTCGAGCGTCCGGCTGATGCCCGTCATCACCTCGGGAAAGACGAGGTTCGACATCGAGGGGATGATGACGGCGACGAGGTTGACCCGCTGGCTGGCGAGCGCCCCTGCAATCTTGTTGGGCACGTAGCCGAGGCGCTTGGCCGCTTGCAGCACCTTCTCCCGCGTGGCCGGGGAGACGTCGCCGCGGTTGCGGAGCACCCGGCTGACGGTCATTTCGGAAACGCCCGACGCCTCGGACACATCGCGAAGGGTGAGCGGGCGTGTATCGGATCGGGTCACGGGCGTGGTCCTGTATGATTGACCCAATTGGTAGCGCGAACCGGGCGCGGGGATCAAGCAGGACCGGCGGCGGTTCGCCGGGCGGCGTGCGTGGCCGCGGGCATGGCCTGTGGAGGATGCTCAGAGGTTTGCCCGGTCAGAACTCTGCCCAGCTGTCGTCGGCCGGGGCGGTCATGCCGGGGGCGTTCACGACCTGCTGTGCGGCCGCGGCAGGCCGCGTGGCAAGCTCGCGCCGGGTGGGCAGGGGACCGCCAGACACGATCCGGAAGGAGGCGGCGATCTGGTTCAGCTTGGCAGCCTCGTTGACCATGACCTTGCCGGTCCCATGGACCTGCGTGGCGACGGCCGCGTTCTTCTGGGTCACGCCGTCCAGTTGATCCACGGCGGTGTTGATCTCTTCCAAACCTGCCGATTGCTCCCGCGCGGCGGCGGCAATGGTGGAGACCGAGGCGGAGACCTTCTCGAAATCGGAGATCAGGCTTTCAAAGCTCTTGCCCGCCTTGTCGACCAGATCGACCCCGTTCACGACGTTTTCCGCGCTTTCGCTGATAAGGGCGTTGATCTCCTTCGCAGCCTCCGACGAGCGCTGCGCCAGCGCCCGGACCTCGGAGGCGACCACGGCAAACCCGCGACCGGCCTCGCCTGCGCGGGCGGCTTCGACACCGGCGTTCAGGGCGAGGAGGTTGGTCTGGAAGGCCAGATCCTCGATCACCGAGGTAACCTGGGTGATCTTCTGGGACGAGCCCGAGATCTGATCCATCGCCGTCATGGCGTGGCCGACGACCCGGCCGCTCGTCTCGGCATCTTCGCGGGCGCGGGCCATGACCCGGTCGGCATCACTGGCCGAGTCGGCGGTGGATTTCACCGAGGCGGAGAGCTCTGTGATGGCCGCGGCCGTTTCCTCGAGGTTGGCGGCCTGCTCGATGGCTTTCTGGCTCAGGTCGTTGGAGGCATTCTCCACCTCCCGCGCGTTGCTGTCGATCTCGCTCGCGGCGCCTACGAGCGAGGTGATCGTTTCGTTCAGGCGGGTGAGCGCGTTGTTGAAGCCACGGCGCAGCCCTTCGTAGTCCGAGGCGAAGGGCGCGGTGATCTCGGCGGTCAAGTTGCCTGCGGCCAGTTCGGCGATCCCCGCGCTGAGGCGATCGACGACGACCTGTTGCTCGGCGGCCTGCTGATCCCGTGCCGTGCGCTCCCCCTCGGCGGTGGCCAGACGGTTCCGGAGGTTCTCGAGGTTGCGGGCAAGGTCGCCCACGTCCTCGCCCCTGTGGGTGAAGGGGATCGGGCTGGCATAATCGCCGCTGGCCATCGCCCTGAGCCGCTGGCCGAGGACGGTGAAGGGCTTGGAAATCGACCGCCCGGCAAACCAGCCGATGAGCGCGATCACGGCCATCATGCCGGCCAGTTGGAGGATCATGGAGTTGCGCAGGCGGATGAGCGGGGACAGAAGTTCCTCTTCGGCCTGTTGGACGACCACGACCCAGCGCGTGTGGCCGAATGTGAGCGCCTCGGCCGTCACAAGGGCCCGGCGTCCGTGCAGGCCAGTCGAGGCGAGCATGTTGACCTCGGCATCTTCCATGGCGGCCTCAACGGCTTCCAGCCGCGGGGCGGGTTCCAGCCAGTCAGGGGCATCGGGGAAGCGCGCGCTGGACCGCATGCGCCCGTCCGGTCCGATCACGTAGGCGTCGCTCGTCTTGCCCATGTCGCCGTTCGAGCGCAGCAGCGCGTCGATCCAATTGTGGCGCAGCAGGTAGACCAGCGTGCCGACCTGTGTGCCGGAGCGATCGTGCAGGCCGATGGCCATCGCCGCGTCGCGCTCTGCGGTGAGCGCCCCATCGAAATCGGCGAATTCGGGGATGCCCTGTGCGGTGGCGTCCCGTACCGCCCGGGCGAGGGGCGTATCACTGAGCGCCCCATCGGTGAGTTGCGCGGCGAAGGTCTCTGTCTTGGCGGCGGAGTAGATGATCCGCCCCCCGCGATCGACGAGGAGGATATCGAGTAGATCCTGCGCCCCCATGAGGCTGCGGAAGTAGGGGTGATACTTCGTGTGCATGATGTCGTACTGGGTGCCGGTGCCCGTGGTGGTGAGTTCCGCGCGGCGTTCGACCGGATTTGGGTTTCCGGTAATGTACGCGGTCCGAAGCACCTGCTGTGCATCTCCCTCGGTCGCGTCCCAGGCGAGGGCGAAGGAATTCGCGGCTGCGAGCACGGTCGGGTTGGTGCCCTGTGCCGTCAGGCTGGCCTCGATCGACACCAGTTCCTTGTGCAGGGACTCTGCGAAAGTATGCACCAGGCTGTCCTGCTGCCGCGCGACCTGGTCGTCCAGGATGTCGCGGGCATCCAAGTAGGCCGTGATCGAGACAAGGCAGGCGGCCAGAAAGGCGACCCCGGTGACCAGAAGCGGCAGCTTCACGACGAGCCGCAGGTTGCGCAACAGGATGAGCGCCGCAAATCGAGGCGTGCGCGGGCCTGTCGCCGGTGTCGGCGAAGCTGCGGTGTCACTCATCTCATGATCCCCTGATATCCTCCGGCGGCACCGGCATGCGTTGCGAGTGATCGCAGGTGGATCTTTCTGTCGGCTTAAGTGCCAAGAGGCCGGCCCCGGCGGGCGCGGAATTTGTACTTAGAATTTTTCCGATCCCTGGCGGCCGCGCCGCGGGCGGGAAAAAAGCGCGGTTCGCGGGCATTCGGTCGAGACATCGGGCAAGGGATTTGTTAGGCGGTTCCCGCTGGCCCCGTGGCTCAACTGGATAGAGCAGCCCCCTCCTAAGGGGCAGGTTACAGGTTCGAATCCTGTCGGGGTCACCAGCATCCCCTCTTCTCAAGCGTCCTTATCTCGCATCTTGGCCCTCTGGCCGGGGGCCGGGGCGCGGTGACGGTTGACAGCGGATGGACCGGGGCAGAGCCTCTGCCGAAGAGGCCGCGCCCATGACGGCGGCGGCAGGAAAGGCACCACGTCCATGCTCATCCACGACGGCAAGGAACGCAGCACCGCGATCGACCTGCGGCTTGCGGTGACGCTTGCGACGGTCGCCGGGGGTGTGAATGCGGCCGGGTTTCGCGCGATGGGCTACTTCTCCGCCAACATGACGGGGAACGTGTCGCTGCTGTCGGAGCATCTTGTGCTGGGCGAGTGGCGGGCGGTCCTCCTCGCGGCGGGGCTCGTCGCGGCCTTCATCCTTGGCGCGTTCCTCTCTGCCCTGCTGATCGAACGCGGGCTCAGGCGCGGGCTGCGCGGGGTCTATGCCTATTCGATCATCCTCGAAGGGGGGCTTATCGCGACGCTGACGCTGGTGGATCTGGCCATGGCGGACCTGCAACGCAGCGCCGTGCTGCTGCTGGGGCTCAGCTGCGCGATGGGGGTGCAGAACGCTGCGACAACGCGGATTTCGAACGCGCAGGTCCGCACGACGCATCTGTCAGGGGTGACGACCGACCTGGGGATCGAGCTGGCGATCCTGTGCGGCGGGGCGCGTCAGGACGCGACGCGGGGGGTGATCCTGTCCCGGTTCCGGCTGCATCTTGCGACGCTCCTCGCCTTTCTGGCGGGCGGGGCGGCGGGGGCTGCCTGCTATGGGCTGATCGGTCCGGGGGTTTACCTGCTGGCTGCGGCGATCCTGATCGGGATCGCCGTACCGGAGGCGCGCAGGGTGCATCGGCGCGCGTGATGAGGGCGCGTGGTGAAGGCCCCGCCATGAGGCAGGCGGGGCCGAGAGGTCAGTAACCGAGGCTCTTGTCCACCAGCCCCAGCGGGGTCTCACCCGCGAGGTAGCGGCGGATGTTCTGCGCCGTGGCCTCTGCCGCGGTGTCAGAGCGGGTGTTGCCCGCGATATGGGGCGTGAGGACGACGCGCGGATGGCTCCACATCGGGTCCTCGGCGGGCAGGGGCTCGGGATCGGCCACATCGACGAAGGCCCCGCCCAGCTGGCCGCTGTCCAGCGCCGCGATCAGGTCGGGCTGGTTCAGGTGGCCGCCGCGCCCGGCCTGAACGAGGCCCGCGCCCTTCGGCAGCTTGGCAAAGAGATCGGCGTTCAGGATGTGCCGGGTCTCCTCGGTCAGCGGCAGGAGGCAGATCAGGACATCGGTGCCCTCCAGTGCCGCGTCCAGTCCCTCGGCGCCATGGTGGCAGGTGACGCCCTCGATTTCCTTGGGCGAACGGCTCCACCCGGCGAGGGTGAAGCCGAAGGGCCGCAGGGCCTCCAGCGTGGCGCGGCCCATCTCGCCCAGACCCAGAACCGTGACCTTGCGCTGATCCGGCCAGGTGAAGCTGCGGGCCTTCCACAGCTTCTCGCGCTGCTGTGCCTGATAGTCGATCAACTCGCGGTGCAGCGCCAGCGTGGACATGACGCAGTAATCCCGCACGAGCGTGGTCACGCCGCTTTCCACCATGCGGACCAGCCGCACGCCCTCGGGCAGGGGGGCGTTCACCACCTGGTCGATCCCGGCCCCGGTGGAGAGCACCAGTTCGAGGTTCGGATAGCGCGTCGCGAGATCGTCGGGGAAGACCCAGCCCATGAGGAAGCGCACCTCGGCCGGATCGACGGCAGAGGCATCGGAGGCGAAGGGCACTTCGGGCAGGTCGCGGGCGAAGACGGAGGCAAAGGCTTTCGCCCGCTCCTCGGTCGATTGCAGTAGGAAGGTCATCTGGTCTCTCAGCGGGTCTGGCGGGCGAAATCCCGGCGATCCTGCAGCCTGTACATCTGAATGAAGGCAGGCATGAAGTAGGGTTTGCCGGCGTAGAAGGGAATGAAAGTCGGCGGGCGGAAGTCGAAGGCCGATTTTGCCTTGTCGTCTTTCAGCAGCTTGTGCGCGGCGCGGTTGCCGATCCACGTGGCCCAGACCACGCCGGAGCCGCAGAAGCCGGTGGCATAGGTCAGACCGTCATGTTCGAAGATGCGGGGCAGCATGTCCCGGTGCATGGCGACATTGCCGAACCACGTGTGCGACAGGCCCACGGACTTCAGCTCGGGGAAGAGCTCATCCAGCCCGTCCTTGAGCATCTGCACCGGCCAGTCGGGATCGCCGGCCTGGCTGGCGTCGCGGCCACCCAGCAGGATGCGGGTATGGTCGGGCGAGGGGCGGTAGTAGAAGCCCAGCTTGCGGTGCTCGCCGACCATCATCCGTTTCGGCATCAGCTTGTCCATCAGCTCGGTCGGGATCGCCTCGGTGGCGATCATCCGCGAGCGGACCGGGACCATACGCCGGCGCAGGTACGGATCAGAGCCGTCGGTATAGCCGTTGGTGCAGACCAGCACCTGCCGCGCCTTCACGATGCCCTTGGAGGTCGTGACCTTGAAGCCCGAGACGTCCTTCTCGACCTTCAGAACCGCGCAGCCCCCGTGGACGGAGACACCTGCCGCGAGGGCGACGCGCAGCATCTCGGCGTGGAACTTGGCCGGGTGCAGGCCGCCGATGTCCATGCGGACGGAGCCGCCGCGATAATGTTCACTGCCGAGGTAGTCGAGCTGTTCCGCGCGCGGCACGGCATAGGCCTCGATCCCCAGCTTCTTGGAGAGCGTCTCGGCGTTCCGGGCGCCCTTCTCATACTGCTCCTTGCCGAGTGCGCCGTTGTAGCGGCCCACGGGCTGATAATCGCACTCCAGCCCCTCGGTCTTGATGAAATCATAGAGGAACTCGCGCGCAACCTTGCCTTCGGCCTCGATCGCCAGCGCGCGTTCTTCGCCGTGGCGCTTTTTCAGCGTGTCGAAGTCGAGGCGGATGTTCCCGCTGGTGATGCCGCCATTGCGCGAGGAGGCCCCTTCGCCCGGGTGCATCTTGTCGAAGGCCGCGACCGTGCGCCCGGCGCGCACCAGTTCGATCCCCGCCGCGAGGCCCGCATAGCCCGCGCCGACGATCGCGACATCCACTGCCGTGGCAAGGGGCGTGTCCGGGGTGGGGCCGACGGGCGCGGCCTCCCACCAGTAGGGGGTCCGTTTCTGGGCGACGGGGGTCTGGGTCATGGTCCTGTTTCGCTTTGCGGTTTTGCGGCCCTGCAGGTCTCCAGGGTCAGAGATGGAAGTGACGTGTCATAGATGGCGATCGAACTGCACGGCCCCGATGATCCACAGCACGCGGGCCTTGACGGAGCCGAGGTTGCGGACGCTGTGCGGGCGGGCGCTGTCGAAGACGAAGCTGTCGCCGACGCGCAGCAGCACGTCCTGATCGTCGACCCGCAGCACCGCCTCCCCTTCGAGGACGAGGCCACCCTTTTCGGCAGGATAGGACAGGGCGCGGCCGCCGGATTCCCCGCCGGGTTCGATGTTCAGGATCATGATCTGCAGGTTCTGCCGGTCCGTCGTGGTCAGCAGTTCCTTGTGGATCATGCCAAGGTCGATGGTCGGGCGGTTCTCGCGCCGCCGGATGAAGTTCGGATCGGGAGAGTTCGGCGTGTCGCGCGGGTGGTCGGGATCCGATTCCCCGAACAGTTCCTGCATCGAGATGTTCAGCGCGCGGCGCAGCGAGGTCAGCAGCCGGATCGACGGATTCGCGAGGCCCCGTTCCACCTGGCTGATCATGCCGACGGACACGCCGGATTCATCCGCGAGTGCCTGAAGGGACAACCCCTTGGCCTTTCTCAGCCGGCGCAGCGTCGCACCGACGCTTGCTTCTTCCCCGTCGGCGTTGAGGGGGCCTCCAGTGTCGTCCATCGGGTCTCCGGGTCGGGGGCCTTGGTGGCCGTGCATCATGGTTCAGACGATTTTACGCGCCGTTTCAGTGTTTTCAATATATTCCGACATCGAAAACTTCTTTCACTATTGAAAATCTGCCTGCGTAAAATTTCTACATGCAGAAAGTTGTTTATAATCAGCATTATATGCTGATGCTTGCGCTTTGGGCAGGCAGATTCATGGCCGAAGGTCCGACAGCGCGCTTGTCAAAATTTTCAATATCTGGCTAGTTTTCACTGAAAGTTAAGAATTCACCGAAAGGTAAGACGTTGACCTCAGCACCGGCCAGCCTTCCTGCGGGACACCAGAACGCGGCGCTTTCCGTGCGCGGCCTGACCGTTGCCCTGCCGCCGGGAATGGAGCGCACCCACGCGGTGCAGGACATTTCCTTCGACCTGCTGCCGGGCCAGATCCTCTGCATCATCGGCGAGTCGGGGTCGGGCAAGTCGGTCACGGCGAACGCCGTGATGGGGCTGCTGCCCAAGGTGATCCGGATCGAGGGCGGGTCCATCGTCATGGACGAGACGGATGTCCTCTCGGCGCAGCCTGCGACGCTGCGCGGGCTGCGTGGCCGGGCCGTCGCGATGATTTTTCAGGATCCGCTGTCGGCACTGAACCCGCTGATGACCGTGGGCGACCAGATCACCGAGGTGATGATGGCCCATGGCGTCGGGACGGCAGCGGACCGCAAGCGCCGCGCCATCGACTTGCTGACCGAGGTCGGCCTGCCCGATCCCGAGTTGATGTACCACCAGTACCCGTTCCGCCTGTCCGGCGGGCAGCGCCAGCGGGTGATGATCGCCATGGCGCTCACGCTGGAGCCCTCGATCCTGATCGCGGACGAACCGACGACCGCGCTCGACGTGACGACGCAGGCGCAGATCCTCGACCTGATCCGCGACATCCAGCGCCGCAAGGGCATGAGCGTGATGTTCATCACCCATGATTTCGGCGTCGTGGCCGAGATCGCGGACAGTGTCGTGGTGATGGAGAAGGGCCATATCGTCGAGCAGGGCAGCGCCGAGAAGGTGCTGAAATCGCCCGAGCATCCCTATACCCGGCGCCTGATTGCCGCCGTGCCGCATCTGACCGGCACCGATCGCCACCCGCCGCTGACCGAGAAGGTCGCCCCCGTCCTGAAGGTCGAGGGGCTGATGAAGACCTACAGCAGCGGCAGCAAGTGGCTGCGCTCCTACCGCGAGGTGAAGGCGGTGCAGGACGTCTCCTTCGAACTGGCCCCGGGGCGGACGCTGGGCGTGGTGGGCGAGAGCGGCTCGGGCAAGTCCTCGCTGGGCCGGTTGCTGGTCAAGCTTATGGAGAGCGACGGCGGCAAGATCCTCTTCGAGGGCACCGATATCGCGGCCATGAAGGAGGCGGAGTTCCGCAGCCTGCGGCCCAAGATCCAGATGATCTTTCAGGATCCCTTCGCCTCGCTGAACCCGCGCGCGACGATCGGGCATATCCTGACGGTCGGCCCCGTGGCACACGGGATGCCCCACCGCGAGGCGCGCGAGGCCGCAAAGGCACTGCTGACCCATGTCGGCCTCGATGCCGGGGCCTATGGCCGTTACCCGCACGAGTTCTCGGGCGGCCAGCGCCAGCGGGTCGGCATTGCGCGCGCGCTGATGTTCAAGCCCAAGCTGCTGGTGGCGGATGAATCCGTCTCGGCGCTGGACGTCTCTATTCAGGCGCAGATTCTCAAACTGCTGGATCAGGTCCAGCAGGAGACCGGCGTCTCCATGATCTTCATCACCCACGATCTGCGCGTTGCCAGCCAGATCTGCGACGAGATCGCCGTGATGCAGAAGGGACGGGTCGTGGAAAGCGGCCCACCGTCCCGGATCTTCCTCGATCCGCAATCGCCCTACACCCGCGAACTGGTCGCGGCGATCCCGGGCGAAGAGAGGGGCGAAAAGCCCACGCATTGACCAACGACCAGCCACGGCAGCGATGCCACCTTCAGGGAGTCACCAGATGACTGACAAGAAACACGGAATTACGCGCCGCGGGGCGATTCAGATGCTGGGGGCGGGTGCGCTGCTGGCCCCCAACCTGCTGGGCAAGCCCGCTTTCGCCCAGACCCCGCCGGAAGCGCCGGCCGGCCGGATCATCGTCGGCCAGACGCAGGAAAGCACCGTGCTGAACCCGCTGCTGCCCCACATCGAAGTGGATGACGCGGTGATCTTCTCGCTCTTCGATGCGCTGTTCCGCGTGACCCCCGGCGGGGAAATCATGCCGAACCTCGCTTCCGAAGTGCCGACGCAGGAAAACGGCGGCATCTCGGCCGACGGTCTGCAGTGGCGGATCAAGCTGCGCGACGACGTGACGTGGCACGACGGCGAGCCCTTCACCGCCGAGGACGTGAAATTCACCCTCGAGCTGATCGTGAACCCGGACTTCCGCGCATGGCGCACCATCGGCCACAACCTGGTCAAGGACATCGAGGTCGTCTCCCCGACCGAGATCACCTGGACGATGGAAAAGCCCTTCGCGCCCTACATCAACTTCCTGACCGAAACCTTCATCATCCCCGCGCACGCCTTCGAGGGCGTCGAGGATCCGAACACTGCGCCGTTCAACTCTGCCCCCATCGGCACCGGCGCGTTCAAGTTCGGCCAGCGGGTGCCGGGCGACCACGTCCAGCTGGTGGCGAACCCCGGCTACCACGCCGAAGGTCCCTACGTCGAAGAGCTGATCTACAAGTACATCCCCGACACCACCGTGCTCTACACCCAGTTCAAGAGCGGTGAGTTCGACCTGACCGGCAACCAGTACATCAGCCCGGACAACTACGCCGAGGCGAAGGACCTCGCCGACCGCGAAGTCGTCCTCGTGCCGGTGAACTCGGTCGAGTCGATCTACCTCAACCAAGAGAAGCCGCAGTTCAAGGACCCGGCGGTCCGCAAGGCGCTCTATGCCGCGATCGACAAGGTGTCGATCATCGACGCGCTCTACTACGGTCTGCCGCTGCCCTCCGAGACCTTCATGCCGCAGGCCTCCTACTTCTATAACCCCGACCTGCCGACGCAGGAGTTCGACCTCGCCGCGGCCAACAAGATGCTGGACGATGCGGGCTGGGTCCGCGGGGCCGATGGCATCCGCGAGAAGGACGGCGTGCGCCTGAGCTTCACCAACTCGACCACCGCGGGCAACCACCTGCGCGAGCAGGTGCAGCAGTTCCTGCAGCAGACGTTCAAGGAAATCGGCGTCGAGATGGAGATCTCGAACCTGCCGGCGGCCGTGATCTGGGGCGAGTTCTGGGGCATGTCGCAGTTCGACTCGGTCATCGTGGGCATCACCTTCCTCATCGGTGCCGACCCGGACGTGACCAACCGCTTCCACTCCGCCGCCATCGCGGCGCAGGGCGGGCGCGGCTCGAACAACTCGCAGTACAAGAACGCCCGCGTCGACGAACTGCTTGAAGAGGGCTCGGCCACTTTCGATCCCGAGAAGCGCCGCGCGATCTATCAGGAAATCCAGGCCATCATCCGCGAGGACCTGCCCTTCCTGCCGCTGTTCCAGAACCGCTCTGTCCGGGGCTGGAAATCGGGCATCGAGGGCGTGGAGTTCAACACGAACACCCGCACCGAGTCCTGGCACGCGGCCGCGTGGTACTGGGACAAGTGATCCCGGCCTGACCAAACCCCATGCCGCCGTCCCGATCCCCGGGGAGGCGGCCCCTTCCAAGACTTCTATCCGCCGAGGGCCCCATGCCTGCATTCCTCCTCAGCCGCCTGTGGCAGAGCCTTGTCCTGCTGGTGATCGTCTCGATCATCGGGTTCACCGTGCTGAACCTGATCCCGGGCGGTCCGCTGGCGCAATTCGCGCTCGACCCCGGCATGACGCAGGAGGACCTCGACCGGATCGCCCGGCAGATGGGCCTCGACCGGCCGCTGCCGGTGCAATACCTCGACTGGGCCGGCAAGCTGCTGACCGGGGACTGGGGCAATTCCTTCCGCGACGGGGCCCCGGTGCTGCAGGTGATCGGGCGCCACCTCTGGGCGACCTTCCTGCTGATGGGCTCCTCGACCGCGCTCTCCATCGCCATCGGCACGTGGATCGGCATCCGGGGCGCGACGCACCGCTATTCGGTCTTCGACTATACGGCCACCGTCGGGGCGATGATCGCCCTTTCGATCCCGACCTTCTGGTTCGGCCTCGTGGGGATCTACATCTTCTCGCTCGAACTGGGCTGGCTGCCCGCGGGCAACATGTACACCATCGGGGACGGCTCGGCGCTGAACTACCTGCATCACCTGATCCTGCCGAGCGTTGTGCTCTCGCTCGTCAACGTGGCGATCTGGTCGCGCTACATGCGGTCGGCCACGCTGGACGTGATCAACCAGGATTTCGTGAAAACCGCCCGCGCAAAGGGCCTCACCGAACGCCGCGTGCTGATGAAACACGTGGTGGGCAATGCCCTGCTGCCGATGATCACGCTGGCCGGCATGCAGCTGCCCGGCATCCTTGGCGGCGCATTGGTGACCGAGACGGTCTTCACCTGGCCGGGGATGGGGCGCCTCTTCCTCGATAGCCTCGGCTACAGCGACTACCCGGTGATCATGGGCCTGCTGATGTTCTCGGCGATCCTCGTGATCCTCGGCAACCTGCTGGCCGATATCGTCGTCGCCCTCGTCGACCCCCGCATCCGCCTGGGCTGAGCCCGCCACCCGCCGCCGCCCGACCGAGGATCAAGACATGACCACAGCCGCCGTTCCCTCTGCCAAACCCTACCGCTGGTGGCACAGCCGCGCCGTCCGCCGGTTCTGCCGTCACAAGCTGGCGCTGACCGGCGTGGCGATGATCACGCTGCTGACGCTCGCCTGTATCGTGGGACCCTACGTGCTGCCCTACGACATGCTCTACATCGACCTGCGCGCGCGTTTCTCGCCGCCGATGACCGGGGATCACTACCTCGGCACCGATCCGCTGGGGCGTGACATCGCCGCGCGTCTCCTGAACGCGGGGCGGATCTCGCTGCTGGTGGGCTTCTCGGCCATGGTGCTTTCGACCCTGATGGGGGCGCTCGTGGGGGTGATCGCGGGCTATCGCGGCGGGCTTGTCGGCGCGGCGCTGATGCGCTTCACCGATGCCTTCCTCGCCTTCCCCTCGATCTTCCTCGTACTCGCGCTGGCCGCGCTTCTGAAACCGACGCCCGAGATGATCACGATCATCATCGCGCTGACCCACTGGATGGAAGTCGCCCGCATCGTCGAGGCCGAGGTCCGGTCGCTCCGCGAGCGGGAGTTCGTGCAGGCGGGCCGGATGCTGGGCCTCTCCACCAGCCATATCATGTTCCGCGAGGTGCTGCCGAACGCCATGGGGCCGATCATCGTCGCGGCCAGCCTGACAGTCGCCCGCGCGATCCTGTTGGAGGCCTATGTCTCGTTCCTGGGCTACGGCATCCAGCCGCCGCTGCCCAGCTGGGGCAACATGCTGAACGGGGCCCAGCAGTACCTTGCACAGGCGCCCTGGCTGGCCATCGTGCCGGGGGTGACGATCACCATCGCGGTGACCAGCTTCAACTTCATCGGGGACGGGTTGCGCGACGCGCTGGATGTGCGCAGCGACCACATGTGACGACGACCCTCACGCCAGACAGATCAAAGGGGCGGCCCGCCGGGGCCGCCCCTTTCGCTGTCCGGGAAGAGTGCCGAGGGGATGGGTCAGATCACCCGGACTTGCGTCCCGATGGGGCACACCTCGAAGAGCTGCGCGATCATCTCGTTGTAGAGCCCGATGCAGCCGTCCGAGGAACGGCGGCCGATCTTCCGCGTGTCATGGGTGCCGTGGATGATGTAGGCGGGCCAGCTCAGGTACATCGCATGGGTGCCAAGCGGGTTTTCCGGCCCCGGCGGGATCGGCTTCCAGTCGGGGAAGCGTTCCATCTGCGAGGCGGTGGGCGTCCACGACGGGCCGACCTTCTTGCGCACGATGGAGGTATAGCCGCGCTTGGTCAGCTCGTCCGAGATCGGGACCGAGGTCGGGTAGACCCGGTAGTCGCTGCCATCGGCGTTCCAGTAGTGCAGCGCGCGTGAGACGGTATCGGCCACGATGGTCGATTTGCCCAGCGTGTCGAAATGATCGCGCCAGTCCTGCGCCGCGAAGCTGGAGATGTTCCGGCGCGACTCGGCACGCAGGACGCCGGGCAGGGCGAGGGCGCCTGCGGCGGCAAGGCCGCTGGTCAGCGCGGCGCGGCGGGTGAGGGGGCTGCTCATGAGGGCTCCTTTCGGGGTCGTTCTGTGCAGCCTGCTCACCAGTCCCGCCTTAACCCAGCCTTAAGGCGTCCGGCTCAGGCCGCGCGCGCAGCGCGGATGGCGGATATCAGCGTATCGCGGTCGATCGCACCGGGGTAGAGCACCTGCCCGATCACGAAGGAGGGCGTGCCCCGGAAGCCGAGCGCGGTGGCCTGCTGGTCATTGCGGCTGAGCAGGCGCTCCCATTTGCGGCGATCCGCGTAGAAGGAATTGTTCGCGGCCTCCACCGGGACGATGTCCTTCAGCGCCGCCTTGATCGAGGCGTCATTGAGCCGCCCGCGCGTCGCCATCAGCGCGTCAACCGCGGCCGGGTAGTGGCCAAGGGCCACCGTGCCGAGCGCCAGTTCCGCCGCCCGCTGGGAGCCGCGGCCGAAGATCGGCCAGTCCTTCATGACGAGGCGGACATTGCCATCCGCCTTCACCACGTCCCGCACAACCGGATGCATGGATTTGCAGTAACCGCACTGGTAGTCGAAATACTCGACAAGGGTGACATCGCCCTGCGGGTTGCCCATCACCGGCGCATCGGGATCGTGCAGCACCTCCTCCACCGTGGGGGTCTGCGCATGGGCCGCGAGAGGGGCCAGCACGACGGTCGAAGCCGCCGCGCCGGTGAGAGACAGGAACTGCCTGCGGGTCGATGTCACGGGTGTGGTCCTCACATTTGGCCTTACATCTGAACTTGAACTGGGATCGGTTCACCGGCGGGCCGGGTCCATTTGCCGATTTCGTCGGCGGTCAGCACGATTACCTTGGTGCCGTTGTCCACCCGCTGCGCCAGGTACATGGCATCTTGGTTGAACAGGCGGATGCAGCCGGAGGACACCGCGTGGCCGACGGACCACGGATAGGGCGTGCCGTGAATACGGTAGAGCGTGTCGCGGCCGTTCTTGTAGAGATAGAGCGCCCGTGCCCCCAGCGGGTTGTCGAGGCCACCTTCCATCCCGGCGCGGTAGGGTTCGTATTTCTCGGGCTCGCGGCGCAGCATGTTGCGGGTCGGCGTCCAGGTCGGCCAGTCGCGCTGGTAGGCGATGGTCGCCTCACCCGCGAAGGCACGGCCTGCCTCGCCCACGGCCACGGCATAACGCATCGCCTGGTTGTCGCCGAGCAGTTCGTAGAGATGCTGATCGCCGGTATCGACGACGAGCGTACCTGCGGGGAAGGGCGCGTAGTAGTAGACGCGCTGGCGCGGGTTCTCGCCGGTCAGGTACTTGGCGGGCACGGCGGGCACCACCTTGTCGCCGTCGAAGACCTCGCTGTACATGGCCAGCGTTTCGGCGCTGGGCGGGGCCACCGTCGGAACATTTTCCGAGGACACGGTCGGTGCGCCGCAGGCTGCAAGTGCAAGTACGACGGGCAGGGCCAGCAGGGCCAGGGATTTACGGACGAAGGGTTTCGTCATGCGGTGCCTCCAAGATCTGGGTCGGTCCGCCTGAAGGCGGCGCGGATGGAACGCCCTTGCGGACGGGGTGCCGGCCGTCCATCGCGCCATGCGGCGGGCGACAGGCTGCCCCAGGAGGCGCGGGGCGCCGACGGGACATGTCGGAATCTAGTCGGTTCCGCGCAGAGGCAAGGGTCTCAACCCTGTTCGCGCAAGACCGTGATCCGGATCTGTGGCTTGAATGTGACTCCTTGCCCTCACGAGCGGTCACGGAAACGCGCATTTTCATCATGATCGACCTGCTGGACGACAAAGCTTAAGTCAGTCTTAAGGTTCACCGGCTCCAGCGGGCCGGAGATGGCAGGGCGAACGGCGGACGGCACATGCGGATTCTGGTGGTCGAAGACGACGCGGTACTGGCGGACGGCATCTCCGTCGGCCTGCGGCTGAGCGGCTTCACGGCCGATCCCGTGGCCACGCTGGCCGATGCCCGCGCCGCGCTGGAGGCGACGCATTTCGATGGCATGGTGCTAGACATCATGCTGCCCGATGGCACCGGGCTCGACCTGCTGCAGGAGATGCGCGGCGCGGGCGCGGCCCTGCCGGTGCTGCTGCTCAGTGCACGGGATCAGGTCCGCGACCGGGTGCGGGGGCTGGATCTGGGCGCGGACGATTACCTCGGCAAGCCCTTCGACCTCGATGAACTGGCGGCACGGCTGCGGGCGATGCTGCGCCGTCAGGGCGGCCAGCCCCGGGCCGAGCGGCACTGCAATGGCCTCGCCGTGGATCCCGCCACCCTGACCGGCCGTTTCGACGGGGCGGAACTGAGCTTCTCCCGGCGCGAGTTCGCGCTTCTCTGGGCGTTGATCGAACATCCCGGCACGATCCTCTCCAAGCCTGTGCTGGAGGAGCGCCTCTATGGCTGGCAGGAGGAGATCGAGAGCAACGCGGTCGAGGTTCATATCCACAAGCTGCGGGCCAAGCTGGGCCGGGGCTTCATCGAGACGGTGCGTGGCCTCGGCTATCGCGTCCCGCGGCGTCAGGGCGGCGCGGGATGAGCTGGTTTCGTACCATGTCGCTGCGGCTGCGGGTCTTCCTGATCCTCGCCTTTGCCACCGCGGTGGTCTGGCTCTGCGCCGTGATCTGGATCGAGACCTCGACCCGCGCCGAGGTGGAGCGCGTGCTGGACGCGCGCCTGTCGGAGGCCGCGCGGATGGTGTCTTCGCTGGTGGCCGATCACCGCATTGAACTGGCTGGCGCACACGGCGCCCCGGTGCCCGTTCCAGTGCCGTTTCAGGCGGGGGAGGGCTATGCCCGCCAGTTGTCATGCCAGATCTGGTCGCTGGACGGGCAGCTGGTGGGGCGGTCCGATGGCGCCCCGGACGGGCGCCTCAGCGGGCCGGACGTGGAGGGCTGGTCGGACTCCGTGGTAGGTGGAGAGCCCTGGCGGGTCTACACGGTGATCAACGAACCCCTCGGCCTGCGCATCATGGTCGGCGACAGCATGGCGGTGCGCGAGGGCCTTGTGCGCGACGTGATCGAGGGGCTGGTGCTGCCGGCGCTGATCCTGCTGCCGCTGCTGGCCGGGCTCATCTGGGTCATCGTCGCCGGGGGGCTCGCGCCGCTGGAGCGCTTTGCGTCGGGTCTGGCACAGCGCAGCCCGGCCGATCTGGGCCCGATGCCCTCCGGCCCGATCCCGCGTGAAATCCGTCCCGTGCGCGATGCGCTCGACACGCTGTTCGAGAAGCTCTCGGCGGCACGGGACGTGGAGCGCGATTTCACCACCTATGCCGCGCATGAGCTGAAGACCCCGCTGGCCGGGCTGCGCACGCAGGCGCAGGTCGCCCGGATGGCGCCGGATGCCGCGACGCGGGACGCGGCACTGGCCGCGATCGAACTGTCGGTGACGCGGACGGACCGGATGGTGCGCCAGCTGCTCGACCTTGCAGAGGTCGAACGGGCCGAGATCGAAACCGGACCCTGCGACCCGGCTGCGCTTGTTGCCGCGATCGCGGCGGACCTTCAGCCGCTCGCGGCGCGTCGGGAGGTCACGCTGCGCCTCGACGGGGAGGCCGCCGGGCCATGGGAGACGAATGGCTACCTGCTGTCCACGGCGCTTCGGAACGTGACGGAGAACGCGGTGCTCGCCACGCCGGGGGGCGGGACGGTCACCCTCAGGTGGTACGATACGGCGCAGGGCGGCGAGGTCACCGTGAGCGATACCGGGCCCGGCATCCCCGACGACCTGCGGGCCCGCGCCACCGACCGCTTCGTTCGCGGATCCGACGGGCCGCCCGGTGGCAGCGGGCTCGGCCTCTCCATCGTGGAGAGCGCCATGGCCCGGCTGGGCGGTGATGTGGTCTTCGAGCGGCGTGCTGACGGTCAGGATGTGTGCCTCGTGATCGGGCGGATGTCCCGTAGCTGATCGCAGGGCAATGTCACCCTGTGGGGCGGCCGCCCTCGACCGGGGCAAGTCTTGCAAGGCCCTGATTTCGGGGCTCTTCCGCCATGGCACCCTTCGAAGGCGCATGGATTTGCGCTGCAGGTGTCTCTCTCAGGGCACGGTGCCGGGCCAAGGGCGGGCTGCGGGCCGGAAACCGGGCTGAGGGGCTGGACCATCGGCGAAATCCCGCCTTAGGACTCAGGCGATCCGTCCCTCCGGGTGCGGCTGGGGCGGGTGTCGCCTCTCTGCCCTGTGCGGCGCTCCGCATCAGGGCCGCCACCGGGGCTGGCGGGTCATGTACAGGATGTCCTGTGCATCGCCAGTAGAGGACGTTTCGACATGCCCACGACCCCCGCAATCTGGACGCCGAAGACCATCGTCACGACCGGTGCGCAGATTCTCACGCCACAGATCACACAGCTTGCCGACGGGAACATCCTCGTCGTCTGGATCGCCGACGAGTCGAGCTACAGCGATCCGCTGAACGTGGAGGTCATCGCGCGGATCTACGATCCGGCGGGGAATGCGGTGGGCGAGGAGTTCCAGCTGGACGGGGCAAGCGGGGCCGAGCGGCTGCCGCAGATCGCCAGCCTGCCCGATGGCGGCTTCCTCGTGTACCGCTTCGTCGGAGATGATTCCTCCTACACCTTCGACAGGACGGTGCTGTCGCAATACACCTCCGACGGCACGCTGGTGACCACGCAGGAGGTCTACCCGGACGGGGCGGATACCGGCTCTGCCTGGAACTGGCCCGCCTATGGCGAACTGGCCGTGTCCAGCGCGACCTCCACGCTCGTGCTCTACGAGGAGGTTTCGGGCGATATCGTTGCCAAGATCTGGAACAGCGAAAGCCAGAGCTTCAGCACCGCGCCCTTCGTCGTCTTCGATTCCTATGCCGTCGGGAACACCGACTATTACGGCAACTACGAGGTGGCCGTGCTGGAAAACGGCACCTACGTCGCCGTGGCCACCCAATACGCCGAGCGCGATCCCTCCGACCTGTTCGAGGTCGAGGTGACGATCCTGTCACAGGGCGGCGCCGTCCTGATGGCCCCGACGGCGGTCGCCGCCACCTCCGAGTGGACCGATCCGGGGGTCGCGGCCCTCTCCGGCGGGGGCTTCGTGGTCTCGTGGTACGCGGGCGGCAGCGACACGGACTTCCACTTCGCGCTCTTCGACAGCAGCGGCGCGGCGGTGGCCATGGCGGGCGATGGCCTGCTGGAAAACGTTGGCAACAACAGGGACTACGCGCAGGACCCGGCGATTGTCGGCCTCGATGACGGTGGGTTCATCGTCGTCTATGACGCGTCGGATGCCAACGGCGTCTACGCGGCCCGCTTCGCGGCAGACGGATCGGCGGTGGGCGAGCGGCTGCTGGTTGCGGAAGTGCTGAACCCCCAGAACATCGCGGCGACCCTGCTGGCCGATGGGCGGGTCGCGGTCACCTACGCGACGCAGGGCAGCAGCGAAGAGATCGCCACGGTGATCATCGACACGCGCGACACGGTGACGGACGGCGACATGCCCGGGACGGACCATGACTACCGCGTCGGTACCGTGGGCGACGATACCTTTGTCATCACCGGTGAGCAGATCCCGGTCTATGGTGGGCCGGGCGATGACACGTTCGAGGTCCTCTCGGGGCTCGACGGGGACGAGATGGACGGCGGCGATGGCACCGATCTGATCGACTGGTCCGGGTCGGGCCTGAGCGGCATGACCTTCGACCTCGCCGCGGGCACGGCGAGCGATGGCACCGACACGGAGTTCATGTGGAACTTCGAGCGCCTGCGCGGCACCTCCGCCGCCGACGTGATCCTTGGCCGGGCGGACGCGGCCGATGCGCTGATGGGGGCGGGCGGCGACGATACCATCGACGGGCGGGGCGGCGCCGACAGCCTCTATGGCGAGGGTGGCGACGACCTGCTTGTCGCCTCCGGGACCGGCGCGCTGCTCGATGGCGGCGCGGGCACGGATACCGCCGATTTCGGCGCAGTCTCCGTGGGCGTCAGCGTCAATCTCGCCAGCGGTGCCGTTGGCGTGGATGGGGTGACCCAGCAGATTGCAGGGATCGAGGCGGTGCTCGGCTCGGCCCACGATGACGTGCTGATCGGGGATCGCGACGGCAACGTCCTTGAGGGACAGGACGGGGATGACGTGCTCTCGGGTCTGGCGGGGGACGATGTCCTGCTGGGCGGCGCCGGAGACGACACGATCGCGGGCAATGCGGGTGTCGACACGCTTGTCGGCGGGGCGGGCATCGATACCGCGGATTTCAGCGATGAGAGCACGGGCGGTGCCTTCGATCTTGCCAGCGGTGCGGTGACGCTTGGAACGGGCGGCTCTGCGATCACCGAAAGCGCCACCGGGTTCGAGAACCTCTGGGCCACCGCGGGGGACGACACGATCCTCGGCACCTCGGGGGCCAACGAGCTGACCGGCAACGCCGGCGATGATGCACTTTCGGGGCTCGGCGGCGACGATATGCTGATCGGCAATCAGGGCGACGATCAGCTTCTCGGCGGCATTGGTGCGGACACGCTGCTGGGGGGCGCGGGTGATGACACGCTGGAGGGCGGCGATGGTGCAGACCTGCTGAACGGCGGCTCCGACACGGATCGCCTCCTTGGCGGCGCGGGCAATGACACGCTGCTGGGGGAATCCGGTAAGGACTGGATCTATGGCGGCGCGGGCGACGACAGCGCCGATGGCGGTTATGCCAACGACAAGCTCTTTGGCGAGGGCGGCAATGACATCCTCCTAGGCGGCGGCAACGACGATACGGTGGATGGCGGCCTTGGCGCGGATACGCTGTCGGGGGGTGACGGAAACGATCTGCTGCGCGGTGGCGCAGGCTACGGCTGGGATCAGCTGGAGGGCGGCGCGGGCGATGACCGGCTGATCGGGGGCGGTGGCCGGGACACGCTGATCGGCGGCGAAGGCAACGACACGCTCAACGGCGGCGGGGCGGCTGACCTGTTCATCTTCGCGGGCGACTTCGGCAACGACGTGCTGATCAACTTCGACAGTGACGACGCCGAGAAGATCGACCTCTCCGATACCCTCTTCATCGTCTCCGATTTCGACGACCTGCTGGCAAACCACCTGACCGAGGTCGATGGCACGGCCCAGATCACGGTAGGCAGCAGCAGCGTGCTTCTGGTCGGGGTCGCGCTGGAGGAGATCGGCTACGGGCTTGCCTATTCGGCGGATGATTTCATCTTCTGAGGCCCCAGCTGCGGTCACGGCCCGTCAGCGGAGGCTGGCGGGCCGTTGCGCGTTACACGGGCAGGCGAGGGCAAGAGACGAGGGGGCAGTGTCCGCTTTCGGGACCTTCCCCGGGGGCTCAGGACGCGGTCGGAGCCGCCCCTCGGTCGGGCGTATCGTCAGGGCCCGGCCGGATGTGACCGTCGATCGCGGCCTCGAATCGCGCGAGGTCCCGTGATTCGAGGGCATCGACGATTGCGAAGTGATCGCGGGAGGCGCTTCGCATCTCCCGCAGGGAGGACCAGGGCGCGGTCACCATCGCCACGGCGCGCCGCCGCATTTCCATGAGTTCCTCGAAGAGCGTCCGGTTCGGGCTCAGACCATAGAGATACTCGTGGAATTCGCCGTTCGCGGCGATCTGATCCTGCAGGCTGCCATTCTCGAGGCTATCCTCGAACTTCTGCGCCAGAACCCGCAGCTGGGCTGCCGCATCCTCGGGCGCATTGGCGAGAATCCCTTTCGCGGCATGGACTTCCAGCACCCTGCGGATTTCCCGCAGCTCCGAACGGCGATCCCAGGACCCCTGCGTGACACGGTAGCCGCGGTTCGGCACATGCTCGACGTAGCGCCGCGCCGTCAGTTCATCCAGCGCCCGGCGCACCGTCGTGCGGGAGACCTTGTAGCGGCCTTCAAGCTCGATCTGCTTCAGCCAGGTGCCACTCGCAAAGACGCCGCAGAAGATGTCCCGGATCACCTTCTCGCTCAGTGACCTTTCTTCAAGTTCGGCACTCATACCTACCCCGCGACTGTTTGGTGGATCTGCGAATAGCGCAAGAAAGCGCCGCAAGCAAACTGGTTCTCAAAATTGGCACCAATTATGGTGTCTGATATTGACTCAGAAAAAATCTCCTTTCAATCTCCCCCTCGAACACTCCGAACCGCGAGACACCCATGAACGCCCAACCGCCGACGACCGACCGCGCCAAGTCGCTCTACCAACGCGGGGCGACGGTGGCCTTTTCCTGCAAGGCCGATCCCCGCTTCTGCTATGTGCTCTATGTCCCCGAGGACCTCGACGATCGGCCCGCGGATGCGCCGCCGCCCCGTTTGCTGGTTGGGGTGCACGGGACGGGCCGCGCGAACATCGGCTATCGCGACAGCTTCGTGGAATTCGCGCGCTACAATAACTGCGTGGTGCTGGCGCCTCTGTTTCCCGTGGGGGTTCTCGGCGACGAGAACGGCAACGGCTACAAGTACATCGAGGAAGGCGACATCCGCTATGACAAGGTCCTCCTTGCCATGGTCGAAGAGGTCGAGGCCAAGCTGGGCCTGAGCTTCCCCAAGTTCATGCTGTTCGGCTTCTCGGGCGGCGGGCATTTCACCCACCGCTTCCTCTACCTGCATCCTGAACGCCTTTCGGCGGTCTGCATCGGTGCGCCGGGCTCTGTCACGCTGATCGACGACAGCCGCGACTGGTGGGTCGGCACCCGCGACATGGAAGCCCGTTTCGGCAAGGCGCTCGACCTCGGGGCCGTGGCCAAGGTCGAAGGTCTGGTCGTCGTCGGCGCTGTGGATCGCGAGACATGGGAAATCACCCACAAGCCCGGCTCCCGCCACTGGATGGAGGGGGCGAACGACGCCGGTGAGACGCGGATCGACCGCGCCACGTCGCTGACGGCCTCGCTGCAGAACGCGGGGATGACCGTCGAACTGATCAAGGTTCCGAACGAGGCCCACCGCATGGAAGGCATGGTGCCGACGATCAAGGCCTTCTTCCGCAAGCATCTTCAAAAGACCGGAGGCCTGTCCGAATGACATCCGCACCCACCACCGAAGGCCATGTCGCCCCGCCGCCCCGGATCGAGATCGAGGGCCCGCCCGAGGCGCGCGGCCGCCAGTACGGAGAGCAGGCCGGCACGCTGATCGCCCACGGTGCCACCTTCTACCAGGGACTGCTGGAGGCCCGCGGCCTGGAATGGGGCGCGGTGATGGATACCGCCCGCGTCATGCTGTCCCGCCTGGAGGAGGTCCGCCCCGTCCAGATGACCGAGATCCGCGCCATCGCCGCAGGCGCAGGCATGGACCCGGCGGAGGTTCTGCTGATCAACGGCCGGTCCGAGGTGCTGAACGCCGGGACGATCGACACCAAGGAACGCGAGATCACGGCAGAGGATCGCGAGGCGCTGGACGATGGCTGCACCGCGGGTGTCGTCCTTGGCGAGCGCACCGCTGACGGTGTCCTCATCCACGCGCAGAACTGGGACTGGCGCCCGGAATGCGCGGCCTTCACCGTGGTCCTCGTCGTGCGCCGCGAGGATGGCCCGGACGTGATGACCTTCGTCGAGGCCGGCGGGCTGGCCCGGGCCGGGATGAATTCCGCAGGCGTCGCGATCACCGGCAACAACCTCTCCATCGAGGGCGAGAGCTGGGAGAAGCCCGGCATCCCGCTGTCGATCATCCGGCGCCTCGCGCTGGAGGCCGAGGGCTTCTCGGACTCGCTGGGGGCCGTCGCGCAATCCCCGCGCTCCATCGCGAACAACATGACCCTCAGCCTCTCCGAGGCGGAGGGCGAGATCATCAACCTCGAAACCACCCCGGCAGAGGTGTTCTGGCAGGTGCCCGAGAACGGCATCCTGACCCACGCCAACCACTTCGTCACCGAGGCCGCCCGGGCCAAGATCCGCGACAGGGGCGTGGTCGAGGGGATGAATTCGCTCTACCGCGACCGCCGTCTGCGCCTGAACCTCGAAAAGGCCGGGCAGAAGATCGACGTCGAGACCTTCAAGACCGCGCTGGCTGACAAGTTCGGCGCGCCCCGTGGCGTACTGCGCTGGCCGCAGGACTCCGGCACCAACCGGATTTCGGCCACCGTCGCCTCGATCATCATGAAGCCCGCCGAGCGGAAGATGTGGGTGCGTCAGCAACCCTACCTCCCGGGCGACTACGCGGAATACAGCTTCTGATCCCACGCAGATCCCCTTTGAACGACGCCCGAAAGAACCCGGGATCCAACCGGGCACAGGCCTTCCCGACGGGCGGAAGGCACCGATCCAACAAGGAAACACCGATGAAACAGTTTCACAGCACGACGATCCTCAGTTGCCTGACCGGCCTCACCCTTGCAGCGGCCCCGCTTCAGGCCCTCGCACAGGACGGCGAGAAGGTTCTGAACTACGCCTTCTCGCAGGACATCCGGGGCACCCAGCCCGGCGTTGACCGTGACGGCGCAACCGACACCGCGCAGATGCATGTGGTCGAAGGCCTGGTGGGCTATGCCACCGACTTCTCGATCAAGCCGGTGCTGGCCGACAGCTACGAGATCAGCGACGACGGCCTGACCTATACCTTCAAGCTGCGCGAAGGGGTCAAGTTCCACAACGGCGAGACCATGACCGCCGAGAACGTCAAATGGTCCTGGGATCGCTACATGAACCCCGAGACCAAGTGGCGCTGCCTGTCCTATTTCGACGGGTCGAACGGGGTCGAGGTGACGTCGATGGAAGTCGTCGATCCGCTCACCGTCGTCTTCACCATCTCCGCCCCCAGCGCGACCTTCCTCGGCAACATGGCCCGGTTCGACTGCGGCGCGACCGCGGTCCTGCATTCCGACTCGGTGGATGCGGATGGCAAGTGGATCGCCCCCATCGGGACCGGCCCCTTCACCTTCGGCGACATCCGCCCGGGCCAGTATTTCGATCTGGTGAAGTTCGACGACTACTCCGTCGATGACGGCCCGGCAGACGGCTATACCGGGGCCAAGATCGCCATGGTCGACCGCGTGCGCTTCAACATCCTCGACGAGGCCGCGATCAAGAAGACCGCCTTCCTTGCCGGCGACGTGGATATCACCTCCATTGATGGCGCGGACTACGAAGAGATCGACGGGCTGGACACGGCCTCGGTGCTGACGGTGCAGACCGCGGTCTGGGAAAGCTTCCTGATCAACGTCCGCGATCCGCTGCTGAGCAAGCCCGCGATGCGCAAGGCGATTGCCCATGCCCTCGACCGGGACACGATCGTCGAGGTGGCCACCGAAGGCCGCGGCACCCCGAACGCCTCGCCGGTGCCCCCGATGTCGTCGTTCTATGGCGAGGTGGAGCAGCAAGGGCCGGAGTATGATCCGGAACTCGCCAAGAAGTACCTCGAAGAGGCCGGCTACAACGGCGAGGAACTGGTGATCATCACCAGCAACCGCTCGGGCGGGTACTTCGAACGCTCGGTCATCGCGCAGTCGATGCTGGCCGCGGTCGGGATCAACGCCAAGATCGAGACGATCGAATGGGGCACCCAGATCGACCTCTACAACAGCGGCGAATACCAGATGATGTCCTTCGCCTACTCCGCGCGCCTCGACCCCGCGCTGAGCTTCGAGATGATCACCGGTGAAGAGGGCCGCAAGGTGCTGCGCACGCCCGAGGCCCTTGCGACGCTTGAGAAGGCCATGTCGATCTCCGAGCCGGTCGAACGCCAGAAGCTGATCGACGAGCTGCAGGTGATCTTCAACGAGGAAATCCCGGCCTACAGCATCAACCACCGTCCGCAGTTCTTCGCTGTCTCCGACAAGGTGAAGGGCTTCAACGGTTGGGGCGCCGCCAAGGAAATCTTCTGGGGCGTCGAACTGGTCGACTAAGCGTGCTGCCCCCGGACGTCCGTCGTCCGGGGGCCGTTTTCCAAGCGGAACGATCATCGAAGGGGCGTCATGCTCACCTATGTCTTGAAACGCTGCCTGATGGGCGCGCCAACGGTGCTCCTCGTGGCCGTACTTGTCTTTACCCTGATCCGGGCGATCCCGGGCGACCCCGCCCAGATCATGCTGGCCGATCAGGCCACCACCGAAACCCTCGCCGCGATGCGGACCGAGCTTGGCCTCGACCAGCCGGTGCCGGTGCAGTTCGCGCTCTGGCTCGGCAAGGCCGTGCAGGGCGATTTCGGGGTCTCCATCCGGACCGGGCAGGAGGTGCTGCCGACGGTGATGGAACGCTTCCGCGTGACCGCATCGGTGGTCTTCCTTGCCATGGCCGTCGCGGGGATCGTCGCCATTCCGGCCGGTCTGATCGCCGCACGGTTCCAGAACCGCACGCCGGACATGGCGGTGACCCTGCTGGCGATCTTCACGCTCTCGCTGCCCAGCTTCTGGGTCGGTCTCATGCTGCTGCTGACCTTCGGTGTCTGGCTCGGCTGGCTGCCCACCATAGGCTATGTCTCCGTGCTGGAGGATTTCGGCCGCGGGGTGCTCTACCTGCTGATGCCGGTGGGCGCGCTGGCCCTGACCGAGATCGGGGTGCTGACCCGCATGATGCGCTCCAGCGCCCTCGAGGTGCTGCGGATGGAATATGTCACCCACGCCCGCGCCAAGGGGCTGGGAGAGGTCGCCGTCCTGTGGCGCCACGTCCTGCGCAACGCCGCCGGCCCCACGCTCACCATGGCCGGGCTCAGCCTCGCCGCGCTGCTTGGCGGGGCCACGGTGATTGAAACCGTCTTTTCCCTGCCGGGGACCGGCAAGCTCATCGTCGACAGCATCTATGCCCGGGACTACCCCGTCCTGCAGTGTGCGCTGCTGATCGTCGCGCTGGTCTATGTCGTGGTCAACCTGCTGGTGGACATCCTCTATTCGCTGATCGACCCGCGGGTGAGACTGAAATGAAGACCTACAAACTGCTTACCCGCCGCTTCAACGGGCGTATCGGCCTCGTGCTTTGCCTTCTGGTGCTGGTGGCCGCCGTCGTCGGCATTCTCTGGACGCCGCATGATCCCATGGCGCCCAACTTCCGCAACCGGCTGGAGGGGCCCTCGCTCCAGTTCCTGCTGGGCACCGATGCCTTCGGGCGCGATCTGCTGTCGCGTATCCTCGCCGGGGCCAGCGTCTCGATGCTGGTCTGCTTCATGACGGTGGTGCTGGCGGTGTCCTGCGGCGTCGTGCTGGGCGCGGTCTCGGGCTATGCCGGCGGCACGGTGGACCGGCTCACCATGATGGTGATCGAGGCGCTCAGCGCCTTCCCCGGCCTGCTGCTGGCCCTCGCGCTGATGGTGGTGCTCGGCCCGTCGAAATGGGGCGTGATCCTCGCGCTTGGCCTCGCCTACCTGCCGTCGGTCACGCGCCTCGTGCGCGGCACCGTCCTCTCGGTGCGGGAAAAGGAATATGTCGAGGCCTCGGTCGCGATCGGCAACGGCTGGTTCTACACGCTGATCCACCACATCCTGCCGAACTGCATCGCGCCGCTCATCGTTCTGGGCACCACGATGCTGGGCTGGGTGCTGCTGGCGGAAAGCGCGCTGTCCTTCCTCGGCCTCGGCGTGCCGCCGCCCGCGCCCACCTGGGGCAACATGCTGGCCGAGGCGCGGGGCGAACTGACCCGCTTCCCCTGGCTGGGCATCCTGCCTGGGCTCTGCATCTCGATCACGCTGATCGGGGTCAACCTCCTTGGCGATGCCCTGCGCGACGTTCTCGATCCGCGCAATCGCAACCTCTAACCTTCAAGACGCCCGGAGGACCCGGCCATGGCACAATCACCTGTGGAAGAGCGCCCGCAGACGGCGGAAGCGGCCCCGGCCCCGCTGCTCGAGATCGACGCGCTGGACATCGCCCTGACCGCGGGCAGGGCAGAGGTGCCCATCGTGCGGCAGGCCTCGCTCAAGATGATGCCGGGCGAGATCCACGCCCTTGTCGGCGAAAGCGGATCGGGCAAGACGATGCTGGCCCGCTCGCTCATCGGGCTGCTGCCGGACGGGATCGAGGTGACGGCGGGGCGCATCCGCTTCGACGGCACGGTGCTGACCGATCTGGATGAAAGCGGCCTGCGCGCGCGGCGGGGCGTCGATATCGGGATGATCTTTCAGGAGCCGCTGGTCTCGCTGAACCCCTCCATGAAGATCGGCGCCCAGATGGCCGAGGCGATGCGCCTGCACACCGGGGCCCCGGCCAGCGAGATCCGCAAACGCTCGATCGAGATGCTGGAGGCGGTGCGGATCAAGGACCCGGAAGGCTGCCTCGATCGCTATCCGCACGAATTCTCGGGCGGGATGCGCCAGCGGATCATGATCGCCTCCGTCATGCTGCTGCGCCCCAAGCTGCTGCTGGCGGACGAGCCGACCACGGCGCTGGATGCGGTGGTGCAGCAGGATGTCCTCGACATCATGACCGAAACGGCCGAGCGTTTCGGCGCAAGCGTTCTGCTGGTGACCCACGACCTCGGCCTTGTCGCCCGCTATGCCAATACGCTCAGCGTGATGGAGAAGGGCCGGATCGTCGAGGCGGGCAAGACCGCAGATGTTCTGGCGGCCCCGGCCGATCCCTATACCCAGCGGTTGCTGGCGGCCCTGCCGAAACGCCCTGACGAGATCCGCCCCAGTGCCGAGGGCGAACCGCTCATCAAGGCAGAGAAGGTCTCGATCTCCTACGAGGGGGCGGCGAAGTTCTTCCTCGGGCCGCGCCGGGAGGTGCCCGTGGTGCACGAGATCTCGCTCGATATCCGGCCGGGCGAAATGCTGGGGCTGGTGGGCGAAAGCGGCTCGGGCAAGAGCACGCTGGGCCGGGCGCTGATCCGGCTGAAGGACACCTCGGGCGGCCGGATCGCCTTCCGTGGTGCGGACATCACGCAGGCCGACGGCAGCGCGCTGCGCGATCTGCGCTCCAAGATGCAGATCGTCTTTCAGGATCCCTATTCCTCGCTCAACCCGCGCTACCGCATCTCGCGCATCGTCGGAGAGCCGCTGCGGCTCCACAAGGCGGAGGCCAGCACCAAGAGCGGGCGCATGGCGGTGGACGAGATGCTGGAGGCGGTCGGCCTCGACGCCAGCTATGGCGAGCGATTCCCGCATGAACTCTCCGGCGGGCAGCGCCAACGGGTCGCCATCGCCCGGGCGCTGATCTCGAACCCCGATCTCGTCGTCGCGGATGAACCCGTCTCGGCGCTCGACGTGACGGTGCAGGCGCAGATCCTTGCCCTTCTGGCCGACCTGCGCGCACGGCTGGGCTTTGCCTGCCTCTTCATCAGTCACGACCTGTCGGTGGTGGAAAGCCTCTGCGACCGGATCATGGTCATGTATCGCGGCCGCACGATGGAGCAGGCGGACGCCGAGACGCTGTTCCGCGATCCCCGGCATCCCTACACCCGCCGCCTGCTGGAGGCCTCCCATCGGCTGGAACGGCAGGAGAGCGGGGCCTACGGGCTGCGCGAAGGCCGCTATGCGGACACAGCGGAAGCGACCGGCACGTTCTACTGGCCCGAGGGCGACAAGGACGATCCCGACTACCGACTAGCAGAAGTTGCGCGCGACCATTTCGTCGCGCTGCACAGCGCGGCCTGAGCCGCAGCCCTATTTGACCAGCCCCACCTGATACGTGAAGGAGCCCCCATTGAGCCCGACCCAACAGACCACCCGCACCGAGGATCCGGCCAGCCGTGGCACCGCGCTTTACGATTACGGCAGCACCACTGTCTTCACCTATGCCGCTGACCCGCGGCTGGTCTATTGCCTCTACGTGCCGCCTGCGACGGTCGTCGGTCCCGAGACGCGGATCGTCGTCGTGGTGCACGGGACGGACCGCCCCTTCATGTCCTACCGGGACTGGTTCGCGGAATTCGGGCGCTGGAACAACTGCATCATCCTCGCGCCGCTCTTCCCGGTGGGGGTCTTCGGCGACGGCAACCGCGACGGCTACAAGTACATGGTCGAGCAGGGCCTGCGCTACGACCTGGCGGTGCTGGGCATGGTCGAGGAGGTCGCCGCCAAATACGGTGTCTCCTCCGAGACGGTCGGCATGTGGGGCTATTCCGGCGGCGGCCACTTCTGCAACCGGTTCCTGCTGCTGCATCCCGACCGGCTCTGGGCCGTGTCCATCGGTGCGCCGGGGTCGGTCACGCTGATCGACGATAGCCGGGATTTCTGGGTCGGGACGCGCGACATGGAAGAGCGGTTCGGCATCGCTGTGGACCGCGCGGCCATCGCCAAGGTGCCGGTCAGCATCATCGTCGGCAAGGCGGATGTGGAGACCTGGGAGATCACCCACAGGCCCGGATCGCGCAACTGGATGGAGGGCGCCAACGACGCCGGGGCCACCCGCCCGGAACGCGCGCAGACGCTGGCGCAGAACCTGCGTGACGCGGGCGCCGAGGTGCGGCTCGACATCGTGCCGAACATGTCCCACGCGGCGCTGAAGGGGGCCCCCTTCGCGATGGAGTTCTTTGCGGAGGTCCTGACGTCCCTGCGTGCCGCCAAGCCGGGCGACGTGGTGAGCTTGTCCGGCGCAAGGTGAACGAAACTCATATCCGTTAGGAGAATTATGAGTTTTACTGTTCACGTCGATCTGTCCTATCGAGGCGGCTTGAAAGGGCAGATTCGACATGATCAACTTCTCGCTTCCGACCACCGACAGTCTCAAGGCGCTTAAGGCCGCCGCGCGTGAGCGTATCCTCATCCTCGACGGCGCCATGGGCACGATGATCCAGACGCTGACCCTGACCGAGGAGGATTTCACCGCCAATGGCCAGATCACCGGCCCCGGTGGTCAGCAGCACCGCTCGGACCATCCTCAGAAGGGCAACAACGACCTGTTGGTTCTGACCCAGCCGCAGGCGATCGAGGATATCCACATGCAGTTCGCCCGTGCCGGGGCGGATATCCTCGAGACCAACACCTTCTCCTCCACCACGATCGCGCAGGCCGACTATGGCCTCGAGGCGGCGGTGCATGACCTGAACGTTGCCGGCGCGCAGGTGGCACGTCGCGCCGCGCAGCGGGCCGAGGCCGAAGACGGCCGCCCGCGCTACGTGGCCGGGGCCGTGGGCCCGACCAACCGGACGGCCTCCATCAGCCCCGACGTGAACGATCCCGGCTACCGCGCCGTGACCTTCGACGACCTGCGGATCGCCTATGGGCAGCAGATCGACGGGCTGATCGAGGGCGGGTCCGACCTGATCCTGATCGAGACGATCTTTGACACGCTGAACGCCAAGGCCGCGATCTTTGCCGCGCTGGAAAGCTTTGCCAAGCTGGGCAAGCGCCTGCCGATCATGATCTCGGGCACGATCACCGATGCCTCGGGGCGGACGCTGTCGGGCCAGACGCCCACGGCCTTCTGGCATTCGGTGCGCCATGCGCGGCCCTTTACCATCGGGCTGAACTGCGCGCTTGGGGCCGATGCGATGCGGCCGCACCTGACGGAACTGGCCGGCGTGGCCGACACGCTGGTCTGTGCCTATCCCAACGCGGGCCTGCCCAATGCCTTTGGCCAGTACGACGAGACGCCGGAGCAGACCGCCGCACTGGTCGAGGTCTTCGCCAAGGAAGGGCTGATCAACGTGGCGGGCGGCTGCTGTGGCACCACCCCCGACCATATCGGCGCCATCGCGCAACACCTGGCATCCTACGCCCCGCGCAAACTGAAGGAGCTGGCCAATGCGTGACCCCCTGCTGCGCCTCTCGGGGCTTGAGCCCTTTGTCCTGACCAAGGACATCCCCTTCGTGAACGTGGGCGAGCGGACGAACGTCACCGGCTCGGCCAAGTTCCGCAAGCTGATCACCAACCGCGACTATGCCACCGCGCTCGACGTAGCGCGCGATCAGGTCGAGAACGGGGCCCAGATCATCGACGTCAACATGGACGAGGGCCTGATCGACTCGAAGCAGGCGATGATCGACTTCCTGAACCTCGTCGCGGCCGAGCCCGACATCGCCCGCGTGCCCGTCATGATCGACAGCTCCAAGTGGGAGGTGATCGAGGCCGGGCTGAAATGCGTGCAGGGCAAGCCGGTGGTGAACTCCATCTCGCTGAAGGAAGGCGAGGAGAACTTCATCGAGCAGGCCTCGCTCTGCCTCGCCTACGGGGCGGCCGTCGTGGTCATGGCCTTCGACGAGAGCGGTCAGGCCGACAGCTACGAGCGCAAGATCGAGATCTGCGAACGGGCCTACAAGGTGCTGACCGAGAAGGTCGGCTTCCCGCCCGAGGACATCATCTTCGATCCCAACGTCTTTGCCGTGGCGACTGGCATCGAGGAACACGACAACTACGGCGTCGACTTCATCCGCGCGACGGAGTGGATCCGCAAGAACCTGCCCCACTGCCACGTGTCCGGCGGTGTCTCGAACCTGTCGTTCTCCTTCCGCGGCAACGAGCCGGTGCGCGAGGCGATGCATGCGGTCTTCCTCTACCATGCCATCAAGGTCGGCATGGACATGGGGATCGTGAACGCCGGGCAGCTGGCGGTCTATGACCAGATCGACCCGGAGCTGCGCGAAGCCTGCGAGGACGTGGTCCTGAACCGCACCCCCGCGAACGGTGGCAACGCGACCGAGAACCTGCTGGACGTGGCCGAGAAGTACCGCGGCCAGGGCGGGGCCAAGGGCCGCGAGAAGGACCTGACGTGGCGCGAATGGCCGGTCGAGAAGCGGCTGGAACATGCGCTGGTCAACGGCATCACCGAATACGTGGACGAGGATACCGAGGCCGCACGCCTTGCTGCGGACAAGCCGCTCGACGTGATTGAAGGCCCGCTGATGGCAGGCATGAACGTGGTCGGTGACCTCTTTGGCGCGGGCAAGATGTTCCTGCCGCAGGTGGTGAAATCCGCCCGCGTGATGAAGCAGGCCGTCGCCGTCCTGCTGCCCTACATGGAGGCCGAGAAGGACGGCAAACGCGAAAGCGCCGGCCGCGTCCTGATGGCGACGGTGAAGGGTGACGTGCACGACATCGGCAAGAACATCGTCGGCGTCGTTCTGGCCTGCAACAACTACGAGATCATCGACCTCGGCGTCATGGTGCCGCCGCAGAAGATCCTCGCCGAGGCCAAGGCGCATGATGTCGACATCATCGGCCTTTCCGGGCTGATCACCCCCTCGCTGGACGAGATGGTGCACCTCGCCACGGAGCTGGAGCGTGAAGGCTTCGACGTGCCGCTGCTGATCGGGGGGGCCACCACCTCCAAGGTGCATACGGCGGTGAAGATCTCGCCCCAGTACAAGAAGAGCCAGGCGATCTACGTCACCGATGCCAGCCGCGCGGTGGGCGTTGTGTCGTCGCTGCTCAGCAAGACGCAGAAACAGGTCTACATCGACGGCATCCGCTCGGAATATTCCGAGGTTGCGGCGCGCCACGAACGGGCGGAACTGGCCAAGCAACGGCTGCCGCTGGCGGCCGCGCGCGCCAATGCCATGGCGATCGACTGGACGGACTACAAGGTTCCGGCGCCCGCGTTCACCGGGGCCAAGGTGATCGAGAACTGGGATCTCGCCGAGATTGCCCGCTACATCGACTGGACCCCGTTCTTCCGCACCTGGGAGCTGAAGGGCGTCTATCCCCGTATCCTCGAGGATGAGAAATACGGCGAGGCTGCGCGCAACCTCTTCAGCGACGCACAGGCCATGCTGCAGCAGATCATCGGCGAAGAGTGGTTCAAGCCCCGCGCCGTCATCGGCTTCTGGCCTGCGAACCGCGCAGGCGACGACATCCGCCTCTTCACCGATGAGACCCGCACCGACCCGCTCGATACCTTCTTCACGCTGCGCCAGCAGACGTCCAAGCGGAAGGACAGCCCGAACCTCGCCCTCGCGGATTTCGTGGCGCCGGAAGGCACCCCGGACTGGGTGGGCGGCTTTGTCGTCACGGCCGGCCCCGAGGAGATCGCCATCGCCGACTCCTACGAGAAGCGCGGCGACGACTATGGCTCGATCATGGTGAAGGCCCTCGCCGACCGTTTCGCGGAAGCCATGGCCGAGATGATGCACGAGCGGGTGCGCAAGGAGCACTGGGGCTATGCCGCGGACGAGACCTTTGCCCCGGACGAGCTGATCGGCGAACCCTACCGTGGCATCCGCCCGGCACCGGGCTATCCCGCGCAGCCCGATCACACCGAGAAGGTCACCCTGTTCAAGCTGCTGGATGCCGAGGCGAACACCGGTGTCGAACTGACCGAGAGCATGGCCATGTGGCCGGGCTCCTCCGTCTCCGGCATCTACATCGGCCATCCCGATGCCTACTACTTCGGCGTGGCGAAGGTGGAGCGCGACCAGGTCGAGGATTATGCCGCCCGCAAGGGCATGGCGGTCGAGGAGGTCGAGCGGTGGCTCGCCCCGATCCTCAATTACCGCCCCGGCGCGGCCAATGTGATCGCGGCGGAATGACAGAAGCGGCGGCCGATCACTGATCGGTCGCCGTTTTCCGTTCCGGCCAACGTGTCCTCAGCGCGCACGATAGCGGATGGCGCCTCGCGCACGCGCCAATGTGCCTGTGAAAGCGCAACGCGCCACAGAGGCAAACACCCCGCTGCGGGCACCACGAATTTCAGAGATGTGGGGGGGATTTGGTAGCGGAGGAGGGACTTGAACCCCCGACACGCGGATTATGATTCCTGTGGTGCCCTTTGAATTTATTGCGAAAGATGCCCAACCACATCGGTTTTGCCTCTATATCTTTCAATGGGTTAACTTATGTTTCCCAACCTTGTCTTTTCATGCGCCGCTCATTGCACACCCAGTCGAGTGAAAGTGACGCCACGGGCGAACATGCCGTGTTACCTTTGGTCATCGGAGAATGTTTCGGGAGGGTTAGGAGATGGAGCAACAACTCGCGCAGCGATTTCGCCTGCTCAAGATTACGATGTTGCGCTACGAGAGCGCCGACCGTGAGTGGCGGTCGCAACTCGCTTCAGCAAGTAGCTGGTTTCCTGCAGCGTTTCCCGCGAAGGCGCTGCCGATCGGCAACCCGGGATCGCGACTGCGTTTGGCCTACGAGAAACGTTCGCGTGCGCTGATGCAGTTCGAGGCCGCGCGTGACAAGCTGCATGTTGCGCGCAGACGCCTGGCAGGATCGAGACCCGAGCAGACGAGGGTGACGCTGCTTATCGCCCCGATCTGAGCCGTGCGTGGCGGCCTCGGTCGCATGGCGGGGCTGCCGCGCACGGCATCAGGCCTATCGCTCAGGATGACCACCCCTTGGTCTGTACCCACGGTGTAGCCGATCACCTCCATCCGAATGATCAACTTGGGATTGATGGAGGGGCGGCCAAGGTGGCTGAAGAACGGGCACAGCGCATCCCGAAGACTGTAACCGTCAAGAAACAGATCGATCTCTCGCAGCATGTGAGTGGCCGGGACGCGCCGCTCCAGATCGGACTAGTAGAACGGCTGCGCCGGTTGCTCCCTGCCTGCCCATCATCCCGAAATCCTCCCATCCCAGTATATTTGAGTGAATCGAAAGACCTGCCGCACTACAACACAGACTTTTTCAACGGTAGGAGCGGAGAGCGGCCGTTCGCTGCGACTGCGACGATCGGCAGCCATCCGCAGTGAAGCGGACATGGACACGCTGAGTTCGTTTCACAAAATCCGCCATTCAGGTTGATTGCAAAGACCCGCCGCTCCGACGCTCTCGCGACATCCAATCTCCCGGCGATTGCCGCATCGCAGCGTTTCGAATTTCTGGAACACGGGGCATTTGAATAGCGCTACGCGCTCTCAGGACATCCGGGAGGCTCCCCCTTGCAATGGCGCCCTCATCGATCGTCCGCCTATCCCATCTGATCTGCAAGCCGCGTTGCGACGCAGCGAAACGGCATGAAGGCCACTCTATGCACGCGTTGATTGTATGCTACGCTCTCCTCAAGATTTGAATCACTATTTCCCGTGGGAGGCCAATGGCTTCCCTGTGAGGACGGCAAAAATTGCAGGCCGTCCTGAATGCGATTAACGGAGGTATGAAATGCATCTATTCACATCCAGTTTCACCATAGCGGTCCTGCTCTCGACCGCGGCTTTCGCGCAGGACCGCACGCGCCTGCCGATGACGTCCCCAGATGTTCCCAAATACACCGAACTCGACGCGCGGGACGCGGAAGCGCCGCCGCCTTGGTCCATTGAAGCGCCCGAAGGCGCGCCGAACGTGGTCCTCGTGCTGATTGACGACATGGGGTTTGGCCACAGCAGCACCTTCGGTGGTCCGATCCCGATGGAGACAGCCGATGCACTCGCCGAGGAAGGGCTTCGCTTCACCCGGTTTCATACGACCGCGCTCTGCTCGCCCACCCGGGCCTCTCTGCTGACCGGTCGCAATCATCACAGCAACAACATGGGGAGCATCACGGAGTCGGCCACGGCCTTCCCGGGCAACACGGGCATCATTCCGGAGAGCAGCGCAACCATCGCGGAAGTGCTGAAGCTCAATGGCTACAACACGGCGCAATTCGGCAAGAACCACGAAACCGCGTCTTGGGAAGTCAGCAATTCCGGCCCCTTCACCCGCTGGCCGATTTACCGGGGCTTCGAGAAGTTCTTTGGCTTCATGGGGGGCGAGACCAACCAGTTCTATCCCGCGGTCTACGACGGAACCACCAAGATCGAAGTCGACTCCGAAGATCCGGATTACCACTTCACCGAAGACATGACGGATCAGGCGATCGCCTGGATGAAATCCCAGAAATCGCTGACCCCGGACAAGCCGTTCTTCATGTATTACGCGCCGGGCGCAACGCATGCCCCCCACCAGCCGCCGGCCTCCTACATCGACCGCTACAAGGGCAAGTTCGACGACGGCTGGGATGCCTATCGGGAGAAGACGCTGGCCCGGCAAATCGAGCTCGGCGTCGTGCCGGAAGGAACCCAGCTCCCCCCCAAGCCCGAGTTCATCAAGGACTGGGATACGTTGAGCGACCTCGAGAAAGAGATTTTCGCTCGTCAGATGGAGATTTTCGCCGCCTTCGCGGAACACACCGATGATCAGGTCGGACGTCTCTATGCGGCGATCGAAGACCTGGGCATCGCGGAGGATACGCTCTTCATCTATATCCTCGGGGATAACGGGGCGAGCCCCGAGGGCGTAGCCAACGGGCTGCTGAACGAGAACACCTATTTCAACAATGTCGAGGAAACCCTGGACGAAGTCGCGCAGCAGCTCGACAAGCTGGGGACGCGTGACTCCTTCAGTCACTTCGCGGCGGGTTGGGCCGTCGCGGGCAGCACGCCGTTCAAGTGGACCAAGCGCATCGCCAGCAATTTCGGCGGCACCCGGAACGGCATGATCGTGGTCTGGCCCGGGCATGTCACCGAGCCGGACGCAGTGCGCAGCCAGTTCTCCCACGTGATCGACATCGCCCCCACGATCTACGAAGCGGCAAAGGTTCCTGCGCCTGATGTCGTCAATGGCGTGACGCAGAAACCGCTCGAGGGTTTCAGCATGCTGGAGACCTTCACCAATCCGGCCACGCCCGAGTTCCACAAGACCCAGTACTTCGAGATCGTCGGGAACCGGGCGATCTATCACGACGGCTGGGTCGCGGCCACGGTGCATAGCGAACCCTGGGCAGACGCGCCCCGGACGACACTGGCCGACGATATCTGGGAGCTCTACAACGTCGACGAGGACTTCAGCCAAAGCAATGATCTGGCGACGGAGCAGCCCGAGAAGCTGGAAGAGCTGAAAGTGCTCTTCATGAGTGAGGCCGAGAAATACAACGTGCTGCCGATTGACGACCGCACGATCGAGCGTCTGGACGCCGCGACGGCCGGTCGGCCCAGCCTGATGGACGGGCGCAAATCGCTCACGGTCTATGAAGGCATGTATCGCATGATGGAGAATGCCTTCATCAACGTGAAGAACCAGAGCAGCACCTACACGGCCGAAGTGGAGGTCGACGAGGGGGCGAACGGTGTCATCCTGGCCATGGCCGGCAAGTTCGGCGGCTACAGCCTCTACATGATGGATGGCAAGCCGGCGTTCACCTACAACTGGGTCGGCAAGGAGCAGTACGACATCATCAGCGACACGGCCGTTCCGGCGGGTGAGCACACCCTTCGGTTCGAGTTCGCCTACGACGGGGGCGGCTTGGGCAAGGGCGGCACGCTGAGCATTTTCATCGACGATGAGAAGGCGGGCGAAGGCCGGATCGAGAACACGAACGGCTACATGTACTCGCTTGACGAAGGTGCTGACGTCGGCTTCGACGAAGGCACCAATGTCAGTGACAACTACGGCATTGCCGTCCACGACAACGCCTTCACCGGGACGATCAACTTCGTTCGCATTGACGTCGAATAGACCTTAAGGCGATCTTTGGCAGCCGCGCCCCGACTGAATTCGGTGGCGCGGCTGTCTGTTTGGTTTTCATCTCATCGCCGACATTCGACTGACGCAGCGGGGTGTGCGCTGTCCTGGATGCTATGTTCACGGCGCACAGGCTTTCGGTCTCCCAAATGGCGAAGGGATGCTTGTCACGTTGCAGCGAAAGGCAGCCCGGCATGCTCGGTGGTCGCCCAAGGGTCGCGGTGGGGCGGTCCGCTCCGATCTCGAGGACGGATCTGGACAGGGGTAAGGTTCAGGCTGACACCGACCATCTGTCACGCCTGACACGAAGGTCGGCTTTGGGCCGAAATCGACGTGGTTCCCAGGTTCGGATGCTCAAGGAAGGATGCCCCCTTCCCGGCCGTAGCGGCCTGCCCGGAGGCCTCGGCACGAGTGACAATCACTTCCGCGTAGCTGCCGCCCGAACCTGGCGCAAGCCTAGCGGCCCCAGACGAGCCGTCGGATTGGTTCTGCCCATAGCGATCGCGCGGCCGCCCAACCAGTGATGGTCGTTAGACTTCCCGCCACGCACCCCCATTGTCTCGCTCGCTATAGAGATGATGCGCGTCGCGCAGTTCTTGAAAATTCGAGGTAGCAAATGACCATCAAGCCCCACGCTGACAGTGCATTGGCGAAGTACGTCGATCGTCGTGTACTGGAATTGAAGACCAAAAAGTCACAGGCAGAAATCGCCGCAGAGGCCGGCTTCGTCAATCCGAATATGATCACGATGCTCAAACAGGGAAGTACCAAGCTCGCACTTGACCGGGTACCCTCCCTGGCCAAGGCACTCGACACCGACAAAGCCTACTTGATGCAGCTCGCGCTTGAGCAGGCAGTCGGAGGGACGGCGGCTCAGGCGATTATGGAAGCCTTCGGAGAGCCGGTCACTGCAAACGAACTCGGTTGGCTGGAGGCCATTCGCGACGCATCGTCCGGTTCCGACCCCCGTCTCACGAGCCGGGCGCGCACAGCCCTCTTCGCGATCTTCGGTCGCTAGGGCTTCACGACGTAGAGATGCGGAAGAGCGACGGCCGCCAAGGGTTGTCATGGGGTTTACTCGGGTTGACATAGCGCCGCCCCATGTAAACCCCGTACACCCAAAAGAGGGCATTTTGACCCCGAAAATGGCCTCTAGGGTTTACCTAAAGTTTACCTAAAGTTGACAGATCCGACCCGAAAATCCCGTTTTTCCGGATTCATGTAAACCCTGCGCAACCCAGAACACCAAGAAAACAAGGATTTCGTGTAGCAGCGCACCAGAACAGAACCCCAAGAGCGATAGAACACCGACAGCAAAGAGACAGAGGATCGCATCGAGAGAGCAGCACAGCGCGCCCTAGAGCGCAGAGACAGCACAGACATAGGCCAGGTAAGCGCAGATGCGTCAGTGCGACGAGCGTTGCGACCACGCAGGGGACAAGGCCGCAGCTGGGAAGGGGTTCGAGAGGTGCACGGTGGGGCAACACACAACGCATGCCGCTGTTCGTCCACAGGAGCGCTTGTTGCCGCTAAGCGGTATGCCCGGTTCTCCTGACCCGGCGCGCAGCCTCCGCAACTGCCCGAGTCTGACGGAAAGGGAGGCGTACTAGCCAGCCCAACCTCCGCGAAGGGTCGCATGGCGCGCCTTGGTTTCTGCGTGTGCGTCGACGGACATCGAACGAAAGCAAGGGAGAGCCTAGACCCGGTCGATGAGTTCCTTGGGGGGGTCGGATAGGAAATCTCACCCCCTTGCACGCATCCCGACGCACAACTTGCTATAAGGACATGTGGCACTAGAGAATGAGGAACAGGCCACGATGAACATCACCCAGCAGCAGGCACACGACGACCAGCAGCCGCACAAGCTCGCAGTCGGCTACGTGCGCGTCTCAACTGAAGGTCAGCAGCAGAACGGCATCAGCCTGGACGCACAGCGGAAGGCCATCGAAGAGTTCGCGGAGAAGGCTGGCTTCAGCCTGATCGAAATCTATGAGGACGCGGCCTCCGGCGTCGGCGAGCGCAACCTTCATCGCCGTGTAGGGCTGCAGCGCGCTCTGGAGCACGTTGTGGCGTGTGACGGCCATCTTCTCGTCTGGAGCTGGGACCGCCTGTCTCGCTACTCCGCTTTCGAGAAACAGGTCGCCAAGTCTCTTCGCATCATCAGCGTCGCGGATGAGGAACGGATTTCCTCCGCAGCACGCGCGGCGCATCTTAAGCGTGCTGAAGCTCTCGCCGAAGGGATTTCCAAGGCGACCAAGAAGGGCATGGCTCAGAAGAAAGCAGAAGGCGCGGTCTTCGGCAATTCAGAGATACGCAAAGTACAGCTCCTGGGCACAGCTGCGAACGCCCGTGCTGCCGAAGCCCTGCAGCAGCAGATCATGGAAGTGCTTCGCGAACTTGGCAATCTCTCGTCGGCGACACGTCGTACAATGGCCCGCCTCCTGAATGAGAAGGGCATCCGGACACTGCACGGAAAGCCCTGGACTGAGTCTCGAGTGACAATCCCGCTGCGTAAAGCGAAAGCCCGTCTCAAGGGTGAAGGGCCGGGAGACTACTCCGATCACCCGAATTTCGGGATATTCTGATACCCGGCGAGGAATGGCTCTGCTCACGCGGAGAGCTGTACGGGTTCACCATGGTCGAAGAGAAGTCCTAGGTAACCCCGCACAACGCGAAGGGGATCGTGCCATTCTGCGGCGCGATCCCGGAACCAGACCTCCTGTAGCCGTCCCTCATACAGTCCGCATCGGTCTTGTCGATGCGTTCTGGCGCACCACCCCTCCTGAGGAAGAGCCCATACCTGTGTACTAGCCGCCTGTTGGGTTGCGCCTGTGCGCGCCGAGCATAGAGACAGATCGCAATCGCCTTTCTGGGGCTGACACCCATCCTGCAAACAAGAATGCGCTTGGGAGTCGGCATGGAAAAAAATGGTACGAAGACTGCTTGCATATGAAACCAGAGAAGCTCCTCGGAGAAGTTCGAACTCGCGGCCAGGAATGGGAGCAAGAGCGGGCTGAGACGCGTCGGCTGATCGCCGAGGCCTCTCGCCTGCGGCTCAGCACGATCCTATTGCCAGCTGTGATTGCCGTAGGCCTCATGGTGGTGACTGCCACGTTGACTCTGCTCGTCGTGTGATCAGACCGAAACGACCGATCCGGCGGATGGAACGCCGGAGTAGATGATCCGGAACGCCAGGGGGGCTAGCGGGTATTCGAGGGCTGCAATCTAAGCCAGCGTGAGACCACAGCGGTACGCCGACTGCATGACGTTGGAAGGAAGGCCGCAGGATCATCCTTGCGGGGCAGTCTGTCCGTCCGTTCTGTTCTGCCTTCAGGGTTTGATCTACCGGAGTAGCTATGCACGCAGGCAGTCGTTGGTGCAGCTGTCGGGTTCCGTGAAGCCCCGCCCGATCCGCGACCACGCGAAGGCCGTCAACAAGAGGGTTCCGGCACCCGCGACGATAAAGGGCAGTTGAAGCGCAAGCGGACGGCCGATCACCGGCTCGCCCATGCGCACCAATAGGCCCGAGAGCGCCAGGCCAACCGGCATCATGCCCCAGGTTGTGAGCCGGTAGAGCGACGTGACCCGCCCAAGGATCGCATCGGGGATCATCCGTTGCCGGAACGCGACCGAGACGGAATCCCAGGTCACGCCGAATAGCGCAAAGGCGGCCATCAGCACCGTGAGGCTGATCGCTCCGGGCATCAGCGGGATCAGCGCAAAGCAAAGGGAGCTGAGCAGCAGCGCCCATTGCGCGGTGACACCACGCCCGAAGCGCGCGGCAGCCGGCCCGCCAAGCAGACCGCCAGCCACACCGCCCACCGCGCCCATGGCCAGGATCAGGCCGTAGGTCCTCGGTCCGGCATTCAGGTTTTCCTGCACGTGCAGGACAAGCGCCATGACGACCATCTGGTGGCACATGTTCCACAGCCCGGTCAGCACGGCCAGCATCCGCAGCATCGGCCGCTGGATCAGGAAATCGAGGCCTTGGCGGAACTCTCGTTTCCAGTCCCGCTGTACCCGGTTCGGATCGCGGGCCTTCAGGTTCAGCCCGGATACCAGGATCACGGCAAGACCATAGGCCAGAACGTTGAAGGCAAAGGGCAGCATCAGCGCCTCGGCGATCAGGAAGGCCCCGACGGCTGGACCGGCAAGGGCGTTGGCCGTCAGCTCGGCGCTCCAGAGCTGGCCATTCGCGCTTTCGAGTTTGTCCGAGCGCACCAGTGAGGGCAGGACGGTCTGAGCGGCATTGTCGCGAAAGACCTCGGCCGCGCCGATCAGCAGCGCGCAGAGGCCAAGCGCGATGAAAAGTCCGGCGTCGGCCACCCCGGCATCCGGCGCAGGGGGCAGGGGGGTCGCCAGGTGAATGGCGATCGTCGCGCCGACAAAGGCGACGGCGCGGAGAGTGTCGGCGCTCAGGATCAGGGCCTTGCGGCTCACCCGATCGGTGATGATGCCTGCGGGGATGGCAAAGATTGCCCACGGCAGGCGCAACGCGATGGGGATCAGGGCCACCAAGAGCGGATCGCGTGTCAGCAGGGTTGCCACCCAGGCCCAGGCCACCACCGCGATCCCGTCGCCAAGGTTGGTCGAGGCGCTGGCGGCAATGAACCGGGGCAGCGGATGGTCTTTGGAAAACAACGGCATGGGTCAAACCTCGTGACACGATGGTCCCGCAGTGGGGGCGCGGGAGCGGTGGCAGTGTAGGGGGTGGCGCGCGGGCGCGACAAGGGTGCGGGGCCGTACGCTGCCCGCAGACCTGACGTCACGGCCAAAAGGCGCCCGCGCCGGGGCGGTGGGCCGGACCGGGACGCGGACCCGGGGTGCGGTCAGCTATCGCCCCGGGCGGTGGGATGATGGGCTGTCCGCACAAGTGCCAGCCTGTGGGGCCCCGCGCTGAGGCTCAGGCATGCGGCGGGGTCCGGGTACGGGGCAGCCGGGGCGTCGTGCACGGTGATCTCCTGTCCCGGATCGAGATTGCCAAGGTAGACAACGTCGCGCATCGCGAGCGCTCCGCTCCCGGGCCGGGCGCGTTCCGCGATGGCCGAGAAGGTCGGAAAATAGAGCAGCCCAACCGCGTTGAAGTCGAGCGCCGGCACCGGCTGGTAGTGCAGCCGCAGGGGCCCGGTCATGGGCGCCTGTCTCGCATGGCGCGCCATGGTGCGCGCCGCGCCATGCTGGCGCAGCAGGCCCGGTGTGGCCGGCGCAAGCGATCCCAGCCCGGACAGGGTACTGCGCAGCAATCGCCGGTTCGACCCGCTGCCATCATGGCGCAGAAAGCACGAGATCATGCGCAGGCTGCCAAGCGGCCCCTCTGCGCCCTGAAAGACATGTTCCGATCCCAGCCGGTTCGGGCCGATCTGATGCAGGCTCGACGTCACCTCGAACGTCGTGCCCAGAAGCGGGCCGCGCGGCGGGGCCAGGCGCAGCTCGGTCGCGCAGAAGGCGGCGTAGACGGGGTGCCCTTCGGCGTCGTGAAAGGCGATGCCCTGCTGGTTCCGCGCCTTGGCGATCAGCGCCCAATGTCGGTCGCCGGCGTCGCGCAGCAGCCACTGCTCGGACAGGCCATAGGGCGCAAGCTGCTGCATCCCCAGCAACAGGCGATCCCGCAGCACGATGGCGCGCTGCGGGGGATGGGCCTCAAGGCGCGCGCAGGCGTTCATGGCGCCCCGACCGGCGCCAGTTGCGCGGCGATCTGCTCGGCCAGGTGGCGGCTGTCTTCCTCGATGCCCAGGAACCGGCCCGAGCCCCAGGTGTTCAGCCAGCCAAGCCCGATGAAGTGCAGCCCCTTCTGGGCCGTCACCCCGCGGTCAAAGACGGGTTTGCCCCGCGCGTCAAAGACATCTGCTTCGATCCAGCGATAGTCCGGCCGGAACCCGATTGCCCAGAGGATCGAGGTGATCCCGGCCTCGGCCAGATCTAGCCGGGTACGCTCTTCTGCGGGTTCCCACAGCTTGGCAAAGGGCGGCTCCTGCGGGGCGTCGATGCCTTCGCGCGCGATATAGGCGTCGATCTGGGTGCGGATCCCGACGTAGGACTTGTCGGCATCGTCCAGGTTCTTGGCCAGGTCGGGCAGGAAGGACACCGTCGTGCCGTCCATATCGGCAAGCGAGCCGTAAAGCTCCACACCCTGCTCGACATGGAAGCGGCGCAGGTCGATCTCTTTCCCGCCATCGCGGCCGGACATGTAGTGGTTGGTCTGCGTCAGCGCCTTTACTGGGTCGGGGTGGGTGGCGATGGTGATGTCGTAGTGGCCGGCATCATAAAGCCAGTCCGTCGCATCCCGTCCGCGATACTTGCGCGGCGAGCGCGGGGAGGGGCCAACGGCCAGATGCACCTCGCGACCGGCACGGGTGAAATCCTCCATCAACTGCACGCCGGACTGGCCGGTGCCCACGATCAGCACGCCGCCCGCGGGGAACTGCTCCACGTTGCGATAGTCGACAGAGTGCATCTGGAAGATCTCGGGCGACAGGTTCTGCGCATAGGCGGGTTCGATCGGGGTGTCATAGCCACCCGTGGCGATCACCACCTGGTCGCAGGTCCAGGTGCCGATCGAGGTTTCGACGACAAAGCCCTGCGCCACCGGGGCCACGCGGGTGACGGTGACGTTCTCGCGCAGGTCAGGCGCGGTCTTGTCGGCAAAGGCATCGAGGTAGTCGGTGATCTCATCCTTCAGCATGAAGCCGTCGGGATCGGTGCCGCCGTAGTCCCTGTCGTAGTGGAAGTCAGGCAGGCGGCATTGCCAGTTCGGCGTCACGAGGCAGAAGCTGTCCCAGCGGTTCAGGCGCCAGGAATGGAACTTCTGGTGCCGTTCGAAGACGATGCTGTCGATCCCCTTCTGCTTAAGGCACCAGGCGGTCGACAGGCCGGCCTGGCCGCCGCCCACGATCACGACAGGAATATGCGGGGTCTGGGTGTCTTTCATCGTCTTCGTCCTCATTGCGAGATGTCCAGGCAGGTCACGGTGCTGCCCTCCTTGTCCGGGAGGGCCGCCACGCGCGCCTCGATCCGGTCGAGCTGACCCATGGCTGAGCTGCAGGCAAATCCGTACTTCCGCTCGACTCGGTTCGAGGCGCGTTCAAGCGCCACGCGCGCGCGTTGCAGGAAGTCGGCGGTGGGATAGCTCTGGCCCGGCTCGAAAACCTCGGCCACCACGCTGGAGGGGGAATAAAGCCGCTCGGTTTCGCCGTCGGGCCAACGGACGGTCCAGTATGTTTCAGGCATGGTCTGCTCCGAGGTCGAGGTAGGGTGTCAGGGCGTGGTCCCAGAAGGGGGCGGTTTCACCGTCCCGGTTCATCGTGATGGCGCTGCCGCCGGTGATCCGGCCGATGGCCCCGGCCTCGATCCCGCGCGCGGCGAACCGGGCGCAGACGGCATGGGCGTCATCGGGGGCGACCGACAGCAGGAAGCCAAAGCTGGGAAAACTGCGCAGCCAGCGCTCCATCTCCACACCGGGCGGCAGCGTCAGGCGGTCGAGGTCGATCTCGATCCCGACGCGGGAACATTCCGCCAGCATCAGCGCCGTGCCGACGATGCCACCCTGGCTGATGTCCTTGCCCGCGCGCACCAGTCCGTCCTCGGCCAGGGCGGGCAGCAGGGCCAGATCGCGGCACAGCCGGTCGTGGGGCGCGTCGAGCGCGGCGCAGAAGTTGTCAAAGTTGCGATAGCTGCCACGATGGTCGATGGCGGCGATCAGCACGTCGCCCGGACGCGCGTCAAAGCTGGTGATCAGCCTTTGCGCCTGTCCCAGGACCGAGGCCGCCAGCCCCAGCGCAGGTGCCGCCAAGTTGGTGTGCCCGCCCACCAGCGGAACGTCATAGGCGGCAGAGGCATCGCGCAGACCCTGCAACAACGGGCGCGCCGCGTCCGCATCCGGGGCCCAGACCTGATCGATGATCGCGCTGGCGCGCCCGCCCATGGCGGCGATGTCGGACAGGTTGACCATGACAGCACACCAACCGGCGAACCACGGATCATCGCCGATGAAGGCGGGGATGAACCCCTCGCCGGCCAGCAGGTCATAGCCCCCGGCCCGTGGTAGGGCAGCGGCGTCGTCACCGGGGCGCCCGTCGCTGTGCGCCGTCAGGCCCAGTATCCGTGTCGCCTGCGCGATGCCCAGCTTCGAACGGATCGAGGGGTGGCTTTGCAGCCGCGCCGTCATCTCTGTCAGGGGCGTGCTCATCTGCGGGCCTCGCGCCGCGTCGGGCGGTGATACCAGCCCGCGACGGGATCGGTGCAGGGCGGATAATGGGCTAGGTCGGCCTGCATCCGCATGTGGGGGGTGCCGTGAATCGTCACCTGCTCCAGCGGGGACCAGCGCAGGCGGCGGAACAGGGGGACGTTCTGCATCTGGACATGGGCCAGGAAGCGGGCGCAGTCGCGCGCGTTCGCGGTGCAGACGGCCAGGCGGATCAGCTCGGCCCCCAGCCGGCCAACGGCGCGAAAGTCGCTGTCCACCGCCAGGCGCGATCCCCACCAGAGACCGGGTGACTCTTCGTGGATGCGCACGGTGCCGACCACCTGATCAGCCTCGTGGGCATAGGTCGACAAGGCCACCAGGTGGGTGGCGATCAGGTCGATTTCGTCCCGGTCGTGGGTGGGAAAGATCCCCTGTTCTTCGACGAAAACCCGGTGGCGCAGCCGGGCCGCGCCCTCCGCCTCGAAGCGTTTCGAGGCGGCGCGGATGTAGTATCCGGGGCTCTGGAACTGGCGCTGCTCAAGCTCGATCATGCGGGCAGCCCCTTGAGCGTTTTCAGCGTCTCGTAGGACGAGAGTGCCGAGCAGGCGCCGCATTTCCCGCAACCGGCCTTCATCTCGGACGAGCGGATGCCGGCCCGGGCGATCATCTGCCCAAGGGGGTGCAGGATCGAGGCCATGAAGGCGGCCGAGGGCGCGGGGTGACTTTCCAGCGGCGTGCCTGAAATCGGGACGAAGGGCACGACGAAGGGATAGACCCCCATCGCGCACAGCTTTTCACCCATCTCGAGGATCGCCTCGCGCGTGTCGCCAAGACCGGCGAGGATATAGGTCGACACCTGGCCGCGGCCAAAGACCTTTACCGCCGCCTCGAAGCTGGAAAAGTATTTCTCCAGCGGGACCGATGCCTTGCCCGGCATGATGCGTTCGCGCACCTCGGGCGTCACCGCCTCCAGGTGCATCCCCAGCGTGTCGATGCCGGCATCGAACATGCGTTGGTGCCAGATGTCGTCCTCGGGCGGTTCGCACTGGCCCTGCAGCGGCAGATCGACGGCGGCCTTGATCGCGGCGGCGCTTTCGCACAGCACATGGGCGCCCCGGTCCTTGCCGGCAGGCGTGCCGGTCGTCAGCACCATGTGGGTCACGCCGTCCAGTTCCACCGCGGCCTTGGCGACTTCGGCCAGTTGCTGCGGCGTCTTGTGCGCGATGGTGCGCCCCGCCGCCAGGCTTTGCCCGATCGAGCAGAACTGGCAGGTCTTCTTGCGGCTTTCGTAGCGGATGCAGGTCTGCAGGACGGTCGTTGCCAGCACGTCCTTGGAATGCAGCGCCGCGATATGGCTGTAGGGAATGCCGTCGGCGGTCTTGAGTTGGTAGAACTTCGCGCGGGTCGGGAAACGCACCAGCGCCACCTCGGCCCCGTCGCGGGTGACGCGGGCCTGGCCGGTGTCATCCGGCGCCTCGACCAGGTAGGGGCTGTCAAAGCTGGGGGCCGTGTGCACCGGGATCATCACCGTACGGTCCCCGATGGTGATTGCCTTGTGGTCGGACGGACCGGCGCCGCCCCGGCGGCTTTCGTGACCGGCGCTGGGGTCCACCAGGCGCATTCCGTGGGTCTGCAGTTCGTTGATCAGTGCAGCGGTATCAAGCATCGGCGGCGTCCTCCTCTGGCTGGGGCTCGGGGGTGGCGAGTGGGGCAAGGGTATGGCGGGTCAGTGCGGGGCGCGTGTCATGCAGCAGCGACAGCAACTCGGGGCGGGCATAGTGGCCGACGCTGTCCATCATGCGCTTGCGCTTGGCGACAAGGCGCATGTCGAGGTCGGCGATCAGGATGCCCTCGCCCTCGGTCAGCGGCTCTGCCAGGTGGCGGCCTTCGGGCGAAATGATGCAGGTCATGCAGCCCGAGCGCATGGCCTTCTGCAACTTGGGGTCCGGGTGGATCTGGTTGATCTGTTCCTCGGTCAGCCAGCCGGTGGCATTGACGACGAAACAGCCGGATTCCAGCGCATGGTGGCGCATGGTCACCTCGATCTGGTCGCGAAAGATGTCGCCCACCAGCGAACCGGGATAATGCCCGGCGTGGATTTCCTCGTGTTGGGTCATCAGCGCATAGCGGGCGAGCGGATTGTAGTGTTCCCAGCAGGCCAGCGCGCCGACGCGCCCTACCTTGGTATCGACGACCTTGAGCCCGGCGCCGTCGCCCTGACCCCAGACCATGCGCTCGTGGTACGTCGGGGTGATCTTGCGCCGCTTCAGCGCCAGCGTGCCGTCGGCGTCAAAGATCAGCTGCGCATTGTAGAGAGAGCCGTGGTCGCGTTCGTTCACGCCCAGCACGACCACCACGCCCCGCTTGCGCGCCGCATCGGCCACCGCCTGGGTTTCTGGCGAGGGAACGACGACCGCCTCGGTCATCAACTCCAGGTGCGGGGCGCCCTGCTGAACGGGGGGCAGGACGAAGCTGAAGTAGGGGTAATAGGGCACGAAGGTTTCGGGAAAGACGATGAATTGCGCCCCCTTGTCCGCGGCGTCAGTGATGGCGTTCAGGACCCGTTCGATCGTGCCCGCGCGGCCCGAAAGATCCGGTGCGATCTGCACTGCGGCGGCGCGGATGGTGTCTGTTCTCATGTGTCACCTCTTGGGGTTGCTCTGACGCGGGTCGAAAAATCCGGGCCGGGGAGGGGAGGGACCCCGGCCCGGCAGGGATCACACCGTCCAGGTGTCCAGGATGACGGCGTTGGCCTTCTTGTGCAGAAGGATGCAGTCCAGCACGTCCTGCGGTGCGATCGGGGTGATGCCCGGCAGCAGCGAGGGTTCGCCGTGGCCGTAGAGCGCCTGCAGCGCAAAGCGGCAGGCGTAGACCTTGCCGCCCTCGGCCATGAACTTCTTGAGGTTCACGGCAAAGTTCTGGTGGCCGGGGAAGGCCTCGTCGCCCAGCGTCGGGAAGCCGCGCTGGATGCCCAGGGTCACGCCGGGTCCGTAGAGCAGGATCGACGTCTCATAGCCCTTACGATTGAGGCGGATTGCATTGAGAATGTTGACCAGACCGATGGAGCCTTCGAAGGCCACCGTATGGAAGGTGACAAGGGCCTTTTCGCCTTCGTCCGCCTTTACGTCCTCGAACACTTTCTCTTCGTAGTTGACGAAAAAGTCCCCGTCCTTGTGCGCTTCCTTGGTAACAGCCGGCATCTTGCCCTCCGTGTTGCTGTGTTGTGGTGCGTGTGGGGACAGGATGTTTGCGTGTCATTGAGTGAATCAATCAGCAGTGCAAAGTGCATACAATATAAGTTGTATTGCGGATGCGTTTTGCGAGAAATTTGAGCATTGGGCCGGTGGAATCGCGGTGTTCCGCCGGTGGGGCTGGCGACTCATCCGTGAAAATACGCCGAAATACATACAATCCCCCTTCAATTGAGGGAATCAATTCGCTAAGGGGAATGTGACAGGAGTGCTTGCAAATGATTGATTGGTCGCCCGAGGGGATCGACACCGGGAAACCCCGCTACCTCGCGATTGCGGATGCCATCGCGCGTGACATCCAGTCGGGACAGCTGGGCAGCGGCGACCGGTTGCCGCCGCAACGCCGGCTGGCGACCACCTTGGGGATCGACTTCACGACCGTCTCGCGCGCCTATTCCGAAGCGCAGGCGCGCGGCCTGGTCACCAGCCACGTCGGGCGCGGCACTTTCGTCAGCGAACGCGCCGGCGCCCCGGCAGAGGATCCCGAGCGCAAGCGCGCCGAGGATCTGTCGATGAACATGCCGCCCGAGCCGACCGACCCCGAGCTGGTGGGGCGTATGAAGGGCGGGCTCGACTATGTCTCGGCCAACCTGATCGACCTGCTGCGCTACCAGGCGCCCATCGGCACGGAACGGGATCGTACGGCCGCGTCCAGCTGGCTCAGCATGCGTGGCATGGTCCCCTCGATGGAGCGGGTGGCCGTGACGCCCGGCGCCCATGCCACCATGGCCGCCATCCTGTCGATCATCACCAAGCCTGGCGATACCGTGCTGTGCGAAAGCGTGACCTATCCCGGTATCCGCAATATCGCGGCACGCTTCCGGGTGAACCTTGTCGGGCTCGAGATGGATGAACACGGGGTCACGCCCGCGGCGCTGGACACTTCGATCCGAGAGCATTCCCCCAAGGCACTGTACCTGAACCCGACCCTGCAGAACCCCACGACGCTGACCATTCCGGTCGAGCGGCGGCTGGAGCTTGCGGATGTGCTGCGGACCCATGAGTTGACGCTGATCGAGGATGACGCCTATGGCTTCATCCCCGCCAAGGCGCCGGCGCCGATCGCGCTGTCCGCCCCGGACCTGACCTGGCACATCGGCGGGCTGGCGAAATGCATCGGGGCCGGGCTGCGGCTCGCCTTTACCATCGCGCCCTCGCCGCGCTGTGCCCTGCGGCTGGCGCAGGCGATCCGGACGCTGTCGGTCATGCCCTCGCCACTGTCCATGGCGCTGACGACCCAGTGGATCGAGGATGGCACCGCCGACGGCATCCGCCGCTTCATTCGGTCCGAAAGCGCCGCCCGTCAGGCCATCGCACGCGAGGCGCTGGAGGGGGTCGACTATGTGACGGCCGAGAACGCGTTTAACATCTGGCTGACCCTGCCGCCGGGCGTGGGGCGCGCCGATGTGGTGGCGCGGATGGCGGGCCGGTCGCTGGGGTTGATGCCCTCGGACGCCTTTACCGTCGCCGGTCAGCCGGGGGAAAAGCTGCGGGTCTGCCTTGGTGGATCGGTCACCCGTGAAGGCCTGCGGGACAACCTCTACCTGCTGGCCAACACGCTGTCGCCGCATGCCTTCATGGGCTGAGCGCTAGCCAAGCCGTTCCGCCAGAAAGTCGACCAGCGCCCGCACGCGCGCGGGCAACGGCGGCTCGCCGACAAAGACGGCGTGCACCGGATGCGCCTCGCCGGCGGCGTGGCTGGCAAGCACCTCGCGCAGGCGACCGGCCTGCAGGTCTTCCTCGACCGCAAACCGGGCGACACGCGCGATGCCAAGCCCGGCAACCGCCATCATCCCCAGGGCTTCGCCGCTGTTGGCCTGATAGCTGCCGTTGACCAGCACCTCGTGCGGCTGCCCGTTCGTGCAAAAGGGCCAGCGGGCGCGGGACGGATCGAAGTTGAACAGCAGGCACTGATGCTGGCGAAGATCGCCCGGCTGGCGTGGCGTCCCCCAGCGGGCCAGGTAACTGGGCGCGGCGACGATCACCATCGGCTCGTCCGCCAGCTTGCGCGCCATGAGGGCGCTGTCGCGCAGCGGGCCAAAGCGGATGGCCACATCGGTGGCGCCCTGGGCCGGGTCCTCCATCAGGTCGGTCAGGGTCAGGTCGATCTGCACATCGGGATAGAGCCGGGCAAAGGGTTCCAGCAGCGGCACGATCCTGAGCCTCCCGTGGGAGACCGCAGCCGACAGTCGCAGCAGGCCCGAGGGCCCCTTGTCCGCGCTGATCTCCTCCTCCGCGGTGTCGAGATCGGCCAGGATGCGGCGCGCGATCAGGCCATAGCGCTGGCCTTCCTGCGTCAGCTTCAGCGCGCGGGTCGAGCGGGTCAGCAGGCGCACGCCAAGGCGCGCCTCGGTCCGGTCCAGGGTCCGGCTGACGCCGGAAGGGGTCATGCCAAGGCGGCGCGCCGCGGCCGAAAAGCTGCCTTCGTCCTGCACGGCGACAAAGACCTCCATCGCACGCAACCGATCGGGGGAGGGGATCATCTTTGACTCCAGATCACAGATGGATTGCCTGGTGGGGTTCTAAACGCGGGGTCGGATTTCGTCCATAGCGGGGCCAACGCCCCCGATGCCCTGCATGCGGGGCCTTGTCCGTATGAAAGGCTGCACAGATGAAACTGAACCCGGCGCTTGCCGCGCTTTCCCTTGGATCTTTTGCCATCGGCCTGACCGAGTTCTCGCCGATGGGCCTGTTGCCAACGATTGCGGGGGACCTGGCTGTATCCATCCCCGATGCGGGGCTGATCGTGACCGCCTATGCCTTTGGGGTGATGATCTTTGCCCCGGTGGTCACGCTGGCCGGCGCACGCATGGCGCGCAACCGCCTGTTGATCCTGCTGGCGCTGGTGCTGGCGGCGGGCAACCTGCTGTCCGCGGCCGCGCCATCCTTTGCCGTTCTGCTGGTGGCGCGCGTGTTGTCTGCGCTGTGTCAGGGCACCTTCTTTGGCGTGGGGGCCATCGTGGCGGCCGGGCTGGTGGCGCTGGGCCGTCAGGCGGGGGCCGTGGCGGCGGTCTTCATGGGGCTGACCGTGGCCAATGTCATCGGTGTCCCCGCCATGACCTGGCTGGGCGAAGCGACCGCGTGGCGGCTGCCCTTTGTCGTGATCGCCGCATTGGGGGTCCTGACCGCGCTGGCGCTGAGCCGCGCCTTGCCGTCGATCCCCGCGCCTGAAGGGGCGGACGTGCGCAAGGAAATCGGCGTCATGCTGAGCCGCCCGGTCCTGTTCGCGCTGGGGATGACGGTGCTGACCTCGACGGGGCAGTTCACGGTGTTCACCTATGTCGCGCCCATCCTGCAGGATGCCACGGGCGCCTCGGGCGGGCTGGTGACGCTGGCGCTGGTGGTGATCGGCCTGGGGATGAGCGTGGGCAACGTGCTGGGCGGGCGCGCGGCGGACAGGTCGCTGCGGGCGACGCTGATCGGCACGCTGGTCGGGCTGATCGTCCTGCTGGCGATCCTGCCGCTGGCATTGCCTCACGTGGTGCCGACGCTTGCGCTGCTGTTCATCTGGGGCGGGCTCTGCTTTGCGCTGGTGCCGACGATGCAGATGCGCGTGATGGGGGCGGCGGGCGACGCGCCCAGCCTGGCGTCCTCGGTCAACATCGGGGCGTTCAACCTGGGCAACGGTCTGGGCGCGCTGGTCGGCGGCATGGTGATCCGCCTGGGCCTTGGCTATCCCGACATCGCGCTGGCGAGCGCGGTCGTCTTCGCGATCCCGCTGGGGATCGTCCTGCTGCAGGGTCGGGGCCGCGCGCAAGCGACGGTGTGATCCTTCCGTACCCCGTGAACAGGAAAGGCAGCGCCGTGGCGCTGCCTTTGTCGTCTAGGCCGTGAGGTCGATCACTTGGTCGGCCAGGGTTGGCAGACCTCATCCACGTTTTCGGCGGTGACCATGGGGTGGGGGACGTAGACCGATTTCGGCATCTCCGCGCCGGTGAACAGGTCGACCATGGATTGCACGGCAAAGGTCGCCTCATCCACGGGCGATTGCAGGACGGTCCCGTATTGCAGGCCGGCCTTGATGTTCTTGATGCCCACCGGTTCGCAGCCGTCGCCGATCATCGCCATCTGGGTCGGGTCGAGGCCGGCGCGCTCGGCCGCGATCAGCACGCCCTGCATCATGATGTCCTCGGCCGCGTAGACGCCCTTGATCTGGTCGCCGTACTTGGTGAAGAGGCCCGCCGCGGCCTGGGTCGAGGTGCCGGTGTCCCAGTTGCCGGGCTGCGCGCCGAGGATTTCCATCTCGGGGGCCAGTTTCGCCAGCGTCTCGGTAAAGCCCTTGGTCATCGAAATCGTCTGGGCCTGGCCCACCATCCCGGTGATCATGATCACGCCGCCGGTCTTTTCCATGCCCTTGGCGTCCAGCGCCTGCACCATCAGCTGCGCCGCTTTCGAGCCACGCTCTTCGTAGTTGCCGCCCGAGTATTGCACCCAGAGGTCCTCGCGCGCCTGATCGGGCTGCACGTCGATCAGCAACAGGGGGATGCCTGCGCGCTGCACCTTGCGCATGGCGGGGAACAGGGCGGTGCCGTCGATGGTCCACATGAGGATCGCGTCGGGCTTCTTGGCGATGGCCTGATCGACCTGCGTGGCCTGCTGGGCGGCGTCGAACTTGTTGGTTACGACCTCCAGATTGATGCCCTTGTCGGCGGCCATCTTGCGGATCTGGTCGTTGTAGACGGCGCAGTATTCGCAGATGTCGTCAGCGCCGAGGAAGATCACGCTCTTGCCGTCCTGCGCCCCGTCGGCGGCCATGCCGGCCGTGGCAAGGAACGATCCGGCGAGCAGCGCGCCGAGGGTGGTCCGAAGTTTCGTCATGTCTTAGTCCTTCCTGTTGATATGTGTTTGAGGGGATTAGGCGAGCCGGGCCCGCAGCCAGGCGGCAGGCGCGCCGCCGGCCAGAACCGCGATCAGCAGAACGGCACCGTTCAGCAGCAGGATCGCCGGAGAGCTGGCACCGATCAGCCCCAGCCCGTTGTTGAGAACCGCCAGCACCAGCACGCCGATGGCGACGCCGAAGGGTCGCCCGACGCCGCCGGACAGGGCCACACCGCCCAGGATCGCGGCCGAGGCCGCCTGGAGCAGCAGGTTGGCCCCGAAGGTCGACGAGGCGCGCCCCAGCGTGATCGCCAGCAGGGCGCCCGCCAGGGCGGCGAACAGCCCGCTGAGCACGAAAGAGGTGATGATGGCGCCGGGTACGTTGGCGCCCGCCATGGTGGCGGCCTTGCGGTGACTGCCGGCGGCGATGATGTCGCGCCCCATCCGGGTGAAGGCCAGCATCAAGCCCGTTGCCACGAAGAGCGCGATGGTCAGGGTCGAGCGCGGCGAGAGCACGGCGAACCAATCCATGTTGAACGCATCGGTCAGGTCGTAGTTGGCAAAGCTGACGGCCTGTCCGCCTTCCAGCCAGACGGCGAAGCCGGACAGCAGGATCATCACGCCCAGCGTCGTCACAAGGGACGAGACGTTCAGTTTCAGTGTCACCAGGCCGTTGAACAGCCCGACCAGCGCGCCAAAGCCCAGGGCGGCCAGAAGGCCGAAAAGGGCGCTCTCGGTTCCGCATTTCAGCATGATGAGGCCGGCCACGGCGACCATCGCGCCGCCTGACAGGTCAAATTCGCCGGCCAGCATGGTCAGGGCCAATCCCAGGGCGACGAGGCCGAGCAGGGCAAAGGTTTCGCCCAGGGCATAGAGGTTGCCGGGGGCCAGGAAATAGGCGTTCGCCAGCGTGAATAGGGTGCCCATGGCCAGCAGCAGCAGCCAGCGCAGGGCCAGAAGCGGGTTTTCGGCGATGTGTTTCAGCAGGGTCATGTCTCGGTCCCTTTCTCAGCGCGACTTGCGGGCCAGCAGGGCGCCGGCGGTCACGGCCACCAGCACAGCCAGGCCCTTGACCATGAGCTGCACCTCGTAGGCGAAGTTGTTGACGAGCAGGATGTTGGTGAGCACGGCCAGGAACAGCGTCCCCGAGGCGACGTCGATGATCCGTCCGCGTCCGCCGCCGATGGCGATCCCGCCCACGAGCATTGCGGCGATGGCGCTGAAGTCGAGGTCGGCCCCGACCCGCAGGTTGCCCGTGCCGGATTGCGCAGCGATCAGCGCGCCGGCGATGGCGGCGCCGGCCCCGGCCAGCACATAGGACAGGATCACCATCCGCGTGACGCGCAGCCCGGCCAGTTCGGCGGCATCGGGATTGGTGCCCCGCAGGCGCAGCTCCCACCCGGCGCGGGTACGTTGCATCAGAACCTCGCCCACGATGACGATGGCGGCGAACAGCACGGCCTGCCACGGGACGCCCGGCACGATGGTGCCGCTGCCCAGCCAGGTGGGGCCGCCCTCTGCCAGCACGGTCCGGCCGTCTGAAACCCAGGTCGCCAGACCCGCGATCAGCGATCCCGCCGCGATGGTCGAGATGATGGCGTTGCAGCGCAGCCAGCCGACAACCAGCCCCTGTAGCGCCCCGAAGGCCACGCCCAGCAACAGGCTGGCGGCAAGGGCCGGCCAGACGCCGAGGCCGGAGGCCATGATGAAGACAATCGAGGAAAAGGCCGCCGTCGCGCCCAGCGACAGTGCGAAGAGGTTGCCGCTGATCGTGACCGAGGCGAGGCCCACCGCCGCGATCCCCACGGTCGAGGCTGCGTAGAGGATCGACGAGAGGTTGGCGGCGCTGGCAAAGTTGTCGATGCTGACGCAGGCCAGCAGGAACATCACGACCGTGGCGATCTGGATCACCGTGGCCTGAACGCGGGCGGGGGCGAACAGCCCCGACAGGCGCGAAGAGGGGGCGAGGGTGGCGGTGCTCATGCGGCTGCCTCCGTGTCTGGGGTGTCGGGACCGTGAAGGATGTCGTGCAGGATCGCGTCCGCATCCATGTCGGGGCGCAGTGCATCGCGCACGCGCGTCCCGCGATAGAAGGTCACGATCCGGTCGGAGGCATCGAGAACCTCTTCGAGGTCGGTCGAGTAGAAGAGGATGGTCAGGCCCTCGGCCTTCGCGAGGCTGCGCAGCTGGTCATAGATCTCGGCCCGCGCGCCGATGTCGACGCCGCGCGTCGGCTCGTTCAACGCCAGCAGGCGTGGCCCCAGCGCCGCCGCCTTGCCCAGCGAAACCTTCTGCTGGTTGCCCCCCGACAGGGTCGAGACATCATGGGGCAGGCGGGCCGGATCAAGGGCAAAGCCGCGCGCCAGTTCCGCGGCGCGCGCGCGGACGGTGGCCGGCATCATCCAGCCCCGGCGCGACACACGGCCGAGGATCTGGCTGACCAGGTTGGTTCCGATCGGCGCCTCGAGGAAGACGCCGCGCTTTGCGCGATCTTCCGAGACATAGGCGATCCCGGCGGCATAGGCCTCGGCTACCGTGCGCGGCGTGCTGGCGGCCCCGTCGAGCGACAGCGTGCCACGTGCAGGATGCAGGCCAACGAGGCTTTCCAGAAGCGTATCCGCACCCGAGCCCAGCTGCCCGACAAGCGAGACGATCTGGCCGGGCTGCACGTCGAGGTCCAGGGGCGCAAAGCGACCCGGAAGCGTCCAGCCCCGCAGCGACAGGCGCGGCGACACGCCATTGCGGGCATGGCTGGGGGCGATCTCGCCGGTGTGGATTTCATGGCCGATCATCGCCTCGACCAGCCGGGCGTTGGTCAGATCGGCCGTGTTGGCGGTCATCACGTGCTGCCCCGAGCGCAGGACGGTGACCCGGTCGGTCAGCGCAAAGATCTCGTTCAGCCGGTGCGAGATGATGACGATGGTCGTGCCCTTTTCGGCCTTGAGACGGCGCAGCACGGCAAAGACCTTTTCGATCTCGCCATCGGACAGGGTCGCCGTCGGTTCGTCGAGCAGCAGCACGCGGGCGCCGCGTGCGATGCCCCGCGCGATCTCGATCAGCTGGCGTTCGGCCAGCGGCAGGGTGTCGGCCAGCGCATCCAGCGGAACATGGGCAAGGCCGACAGAGTCGAGCACCTCGCGCACATGCGCCCGGAAGGGGCCGCGACGGTACAGCGCGCCGACCTCGCGTGCGCCTAGCATCACGTTGTCGAGCACGCTCAGGTGCGGGATGATCGACAGCTCCTGGTGCACGATCGACAGCAGAGCAGGATCGACGGGCGTGCCCAGCGTGACACGCATGCCGCCAATGCCTAACTCGCCCTCGTCCGGCATGACAAAACCGCCGAGGATCTTCACCAGCGTGCTTTTGCCTGCGCCGTTTTCGCCGCACAGGCCGTGGATTTCACCCTCGGCCAGGTCGATGTCCATGCCGCGCAGGGCGCGGACGCCGCCGTAACTTTTCTTCAGCCCACGGGCGCTGAGGATCGGGGCGCTCATGGCTCTTCGCCCCCTGCGAGGGGCAGCGCGGCCAGCGCCCTGGAAAGGTCGATCATGCCCCAGGGCAGAAACTCGGTGATTGCCAGCCCGACGATGTCGAGGGTCGCGCCGACGTCGCGCAGCAGGGTCAGGATTTCATCCAGCTCCAGCTTGCCGGTGGCGATGCCGTCAAAGGCGCCGGCGGGGGCGTGGGGGTTGTTGAACAGCAGGTAGTCGCGCCCCGCGGGCGACAGCACGTCGAGGTCGAAGTGCACGGCAACCTTCGTCGCGCCCGAGGCCTTAAGCCATGCGGTGACCGCGCCGGTATCAGCACGCAGTGCGGCGGGGTCGATATTGGTCATGCCGCGGTCGGCCAGATAGGCGGCTTCGCCCTCCATCATGTCGTTCACCCCGACGTAGAGAACGCGTGCCGGGTCGATGGTGCGGGTGACGCATTTGGTGAAATCGGCGTCGCCGTCGCCCAGCAGCATGGCCAGCACATGGGCGTGGGCATGGCTGAACTGGCTCTTGTTCATCACGTCCGGGTGCGCATCGATCCAGAGAACCGCAAGGTCATCCCCGTAGGTCTCGGAGAGGTAGGCGATGGGCGCCAGATCGACGAGGCAATCGCCGCCGACGGTCAGGATCGCCTCGGGGGCGTGGTCCGCGATCGCGGCAACGGCGGCATCCAGCTGTGCCACGAGGGCCACGCGGGACTTGATCCCGTCCACCGGCGCCCGATCGGCCGTCGCCGCCAGCGGGACGGGGATGGTGGCGACGGGCCCGGTTGCATCGGGCAGCAGGGCCTCAAGCACCTTGGCGCCGACGCGGTAGGCGGGTTCATCGCCACCCTGCCATTGCGGCATCACGAGGCGCAGGGTGTTCGCGGGAGTGCGGGTCATGGGGACCTCCGTCGTCAAAGTCATTCGTTGGCTCTGAAACTGGAGAAAACTGGGCCCGACCGCTCGACCGGGGCCGTCAGATTCTCGGACTCCCCGGCCAATCCGTGGGGCGGTTCTGTCGGGTCTGTCCGTTTCGGGGCTCTCGTTTTGCCTGTTTATTGGGCGATCTTGGCGCCGATCCGGGGTCTGCTTCAGGGAAAACAGGGGAATCCGACCGGTTTGGGGCGGCGGCCCCTCGTGCGGTCGGGTGAAATGCTGCATGACATTGCGATCCTTCCGAAGCCCCGGAGAGAGCCCATGCAACGTCTGAGCACTGCCGACGTCGCGCCCCATGCGCAGTACGATTTCTGGCACAACATCGTCGAAACCTCCTTTGCCCATTGCGACGGGATCGCCCCGAACCGACGTGCCTTTCACGCCGAGATCGAGATCGCGTCCTGCGGTGACAGCGAGCTGACGGCGCTGACGTCGGACGCCGTGCGCTACGTTCGGGACGCGCGCCATGTGCGCCGCTCGGGAACGGATGCGTTCTTTGTTTCGGTCATGCTCGAAGGAGGCGGGTACTTTCGCCAGAATGACCGGGCCGTGCACCATGGCGCGGGCACCGTGCTGATCTACGACTCGGCGCGGCCTTATCAGTATGACTATCCGGGGGCCTACCGGACGGCGCTGCTAAGGGTGCCGCGCCCGATGATGGATGCGCGCATGCTGGGCGTGCGCGATCTGGGCGGAACCCTGCTGGGCGCGGACCGGCCGCAGGCCGCGCTGATCCGCGGACTGATCACCAACCTGATGGACACGGCGCGCGACAGCGACCTGCCCGAGCAGTTCATCGCCCCGACGCTGGACCTGATTGCTGGTGCCTTCGGGCAGGGTGCCGGGTGCAGCGAGGCGGCAGGGCGCAATCCGGCACTGAACCGCATCAAGCGCTTCATGGTCGAGAACATGGGCAACGAGGACCTCGGCGTTGCCGACATCGTGGCCACGCAGAACATCTCGGCGCGCTCGCTTGGCCGGGCCTTTGCCGCCGAGGGCACCACGCCGATGAGCTGGCTGCGCGACCGCCGTCTGGCCGAGGCGCATGCGATGTTGTCCGAGGGCCGGGCCCGCTCGGTCACCGAGGCGGCCTATGACTGCGGCTTCCGCGACCTGTCCTATTTCGGCCGGGCCTTCAAAAAGGCCTATGGTAAGACCCCGCGACAGGCCTTTGTCGTCCGTCACTGATATGGAGCCTGCCAGGGGCGGGCCGTCTGGGTCGACTCTCTGGCCGTCAGGGACGAGACGCCCATGCGCCGTGCTGGCATCTTCACCGTACCAACAGATACGGAGACCGCTATGTACACCGTCGCCTTCATCATGAAGCGCAAGCCCGGCATGTCGCTTGAAGATTTCCTTGCCTACTACCGGGACCGCCACGGCCCGCGCATGGTCGAGCTGATCAAGGACAAGGGCCTGATCTCGTACGAGCATTTCCCGGTCGCCGTGCAGGAAAAGGGCCGCTACCTGGCAGAGGGCGGTCCGGCCTTTGATGCGGTCTCCGTCTACAGCTTCGAGACCGAGGCGCAGGCCGAGACATGCTGGGAGATGCCCGAGGTGATCGAGGACAGCGCCGCCTTCATCGATTTCGACACGATGGTGACCTTGCCGACGAACCGGCGCACCGTGTTCATGTTCGGCTGACCGCTGCCGGCTGCCTGTCTGGCCGTGCCGCAACAGGCCGCGCTGTGGTCGGCCTGGGCTGGTCGTCTGTGATTGTCGCAGCCTTTTCGGGGGTGTGACATTGCCTCTCCGCCCGCGGTGCGGAAACATGGTGCCATGAAGGACCTCAACCTTATCCGTGTGATCCTGGCCATTGTCGATGCCGGGTCAGTCACCGCTGCTGCGGCGCGGCTGAACATGTCGCAACCCGCTGTGTCCCAGGCGCTGGCACGCCTTAGGGACCTGACCGGGGATGCCCTGTTCACGCGCGGCCCGCAGGGGATGGTGCCCACGGCGCACGCGATGCAGCTATATGCCGAAGGGCGTCCTGCACTTGCCCGGCTGGAACAGGCGTTGAGCCCGCGATCGGGGTTTGATCCCACCCATTCGCGCGAACGGTTCACCTTCGCCTTATCCGATCTGGGTGATGTCACCTTCCTGCCGCCGATCATCCGCCGCCTGTCCGAGGTCGCCCCTCTGGTTGGCCTCGACGTCCTGCCCCTGGTCGTACAGGAGGCCGAGGCACAGTTGATGGCGGGGCGGGTCGATTTCGCCATCGGTAACCTTTTCCCGCGCACCTCCGAGGTGACCCAGACCACGGTTTTCAGGGATTGTTATGTCTGCATCCTGCGGCCCGATCATCCGGTGATCGGTGCCCGGATGACGGAGGAGCAATTCTGGCAGACGGGCCACGCCATCGTCGCCGGCAGCAAGGAGCACTGGCAGGCGATCACGCCCGCTGGCGCGCTGGCCGCGCGCGCGATCGACGTGCGTGTGAGTGTGCCTCACTACTCGGCCCTGCCCTGGGTCATTGGCGAAAGCGACATGATCGCTGTCGTGCCGATGCTGACCGCGCGCTTGTTCGAAGAGCGCTGCGGATTACGCTGGCTGCCGCTGCCCTTCCATGTGCCCGAGATCCAGGTGCGTATGTTGCGCCATGCCTGTGAAACAACGCGCAGCGCGGCGCGCGACTGGATGGCTGAGCTGGTGACGGATGTCATGGGGCAGCTCGAACTGCCGATGCCGGAACTGCTGCGCTCGACATAAGGCCAGCTTATGGAGCGGGCGAAACTACTCTGATTGGCGCTTTGGTATTCAGCGGTATACCTCCCATGCGACGCTGCGCCGCATGGTGACTAATCGTGACCCTAAAGGGTTGCCCTAACATTCATTCTCGCGGCGCTGACTCATTTCCCTGTCTGCTGACCCTTCGGGGGGGCAGCACCGATGTCGTGGCCTTGCGCTGCGCCCAAAGTATTGGAAAATCGAATGTCTATATCCCGCAGAGAGGCGCTGATCGGTGTCGGCGGCGCCGTCGTCGGTGGTCTCGCAACCAAGTTCGCCCCGACCTCCATCTATCACTCCGCACCGTTGAACGTCGCCGAATATCGCGAAGCCGCACGCCGCCGTTTGCCCAAGATCGTCTTCGACTACCTGGATGGCGGGGCAGGGGATGAACTGGCCCTGCGGCGCAATACAGAAATCTTCGACCGGATCGAGTTTCGCCCCGCGCGGCTCAAGGACATCTCCAAGCGGGACATCTCGACCGAGCTGTTCGGCAAGACCCAGGCAGCGCCGATCATGGTCGCGCCGACCGGCCTGAACGGCTCGTTCTGGCCGGATGGGGACATCGCGCTTGCCAAGGCTGCCGAAGAGGTGGGCGTGCCCTTTGCCCTGTCCACGGCCTCGACCACGTCGATGGAGGACGTGGCCGCCAATGCCGGGGGCGACAAGTGGTTCCAGCTCTACGTGCTGAGCCGGGGCATCGCGGAAAGCCTTGTCGAGCGCGCGTTGAAGGCCGGCTACACCAAGCTCATCCTGACGACCGACGTCGGCATCAACGGCATGCGCTACCGGGATGCGCGCAACGGGTTCAAGATCCCGCTGCCGATCAGTCCGGGGCTGGTCTGGGACGGGATGACCCACCCGGCGTGGTCACTGGATTTCGTGTTGAACGGCATGCCCGAGATGGGCAACTTTGCCAGTGCCGACGCCAGCAACACCGAACAGCAGGCCGTCCTGATGAGCCGTAGCATGGATGCGACGTTTGACTGGGCCGCACTGCGCTGGCTGCGTGAGCTTTGGCCGCATGAGCTGCTGGTCAAGGGCATCCTGCGGGCAGACGATGCCGTGCGCTGCATCGACAACGGCGCCGACGCCGTGATCCTGTCCAACCACGGCGGCCGCCAGCTGGGGGATGCCCCGGCGCCGATCCAGGTCCTGGCTGAGACGCGCGCGCGCATCTCGGCGCCGATCCTGATCGACAGTGGCTATCGCCGCGGGGAGGACATCGTCAAGGCGCTGGCGCTGGGTGCCGATACGGTACTGCTCGGCAAGGCCGTGCTGTACGGGCTGTCCGCGAACGGGCAGGCAGGCGCAACCGACGTGCTGAAGATCCTGATGAAGGAAATCGACAACACGCTGGCCCAGATCCAATGTCCGAACGTGCGAGACCTGACCCCGGAATATGTGGCGGCCGTCGATCGCTCGCTGATGGGGCCGCAGGGTAGCGACAGTTCGACCAGCTGATCTCTGGACGCGCGCCCTCGTGCGCAGGCCGAAAAGAGAGATACCCTCGCCGGTCTCCGGCGAGGGTGTTTGTCATGAGATGGGCCACGGGGGCGAAGGACAGGATGAAACCCGGCACGGCTCATCACCAGCGAGCGCAGAAGATGTCGTGCGCGCGCAAACGTCCCTGTCCGGTCAATCCGTGTCGTTGATCCTGGACAGCTTGTCGAGCAAGGCAAGAAGCTGCGCAGTTTCTTCCTTGCCGAAATCCGCAGCGATCCCGTCGTAGATCTCTTCGGCGATGGGTGTCATGCGTGACATCTTTTGCCGGCCCAGGTCGGTCAGCATAATCTCGAAGGCCTTCGAGTTGCCCTCCTGAAAGCGCCGCTCGACCAGGTCCTTGGCTTCGAGCGTCTTGACGATGCGGGTCATCGACACCTTGTGGATGCAGGTCCGGTGGCAAAGAAGGGTCATCGCGATCGGTTCAAAGTCGAACAGGATCCGCATCACGCGCCACTGCTGCTCGGTAAAATTCTCCTGCGCGAGCAGGAAGGTAAAGCGTCGGACCACCGCTTCCCGTCCGCGCGTGCAGGCAATCGCGATCGACTGATCCGTGTGGGAACTTCTCTGTTCGGCTGGGCCGCTGACGCGGGCGGGCAGGGGTAGGGCTGAAAGCGCGTGCGGTGTCTGGGGCACGGGGCCTCCTATCATCTGTTGCAGGGCAGTGGGTGGGCGCGAGGGGGTGCCCCCTCCGCCCGTTCCGGGCCTTCAGAGGGTCTCATCCGGGGCGAGATCGTCATACCGGATCACGTCTTGCGCCTGTGCGCCGGGCCCGTCGTCGCACAGGGCGGCGCGCCGGCGGTTCAATCGGATGCTCATCACCTGCGGGGCCGCGTAGTGGCCGCCGGTGTCGCAGAGGTATTTGGACGATACGACCCGGTCGAGGCCGATGTCCGCATAGATAAGGCCCTCGGTTTCCGGCGGCAGGATCGTCCCGATGGTGGCGCCGTCGGGGTTGATGATCCGCGATGTGCCGCAACCGGGGCGGAACCGGGCGCGCATCGCCTCGTCGCCGCCCGCGACGTGGTCGATGTATTCCTGGGTCAGTACGTGGGTCGCGGCAACGACATAGCTTTGCGTGGCCATCGCGTAAGAGCGGTTGATCACCTCGAAGACCGAGGCTTCGTCCGGCTGGGCGCGGGGGCTTTCGACCGAGGTATGACCGGCGTCCTGTGGGCGCGACAGGCCGCCCTGGGTGAAGGCCGCGACCGGCGGCCACGAGGCGACATGCACCTGCTCGTTCTGCGCCGCCATCACGGCGGCGGCCAGGGGAACCCGGTGCTCCCAGCACAGCAGCCCGCCCAGGTTGCCAAGCGGTGTCTTGAAGACGGAAAGGGTGCTGCCGTCGCCCTCGCCCCAGATATAGCGCTCGGGGCCCGTGGGCTTCAGCTTGCGGTGCTTGCCGATGATGTTGCCACCGTCGTCGAACCACAGCTGGGTCAGGTACAGCGTCGCCTGATCCCGCTCGGTGATCCCGAGGCAGACATAGATCGCGTTGCGGCGGGCGGCCTGGGCGATGCGGCGTACCGCCTCGCCGGGGATTTCGACGGCATTGTCGAACAACTGGGTGAACAGGGCGGCGGCGCGCCCGAAGGGGCCGCTTTCGAAGACCCAGACAGGAAAGCCGGGCAGAAAAGATTCGGGGAAGGCGATCAGCTTGGCCCCGTTCGCCGCGGCTTCCTCGATCAGGGCGCAGCATTTGTCGACGGTGGCCGAGATGTCGAAGACGGCCGGGGATGCCTGAACCGCGGCCACCTTGTAGGCCGGATGCTGAAGGCGCATGGAGCGTTCCTTTGTCTTGATGCGCAGGGTTGGCGCGAAGGGGCCTGCGCGGCGCGTGGCCCGTCCCTGGATGTGGGGGCACCCCTTTAGGGATGCCCGTTGCTGTCGTGGGGCGGGCGCGCCGCCCGAGGTCTCAGAACTTGGCCTGGTTCGCTTCGGCGGCGTCGGTCCAAAGGCCGACTTCCTTGTAAAAGCGCACGGCACCCGGGTGATAGGGCACCGGCGAGTCCGGAAGCACAAGCCGGTCCAGCGGGACGCTGCGCATCGGGCCGATGTCCTGCTGCAGGTTCGACCAGTTTTCATACATCGTCTTCGTCAGCGTGTAAGCATCGTCGTCGCTGAGCGCGTCGCTGGCCATCAGGATCGTGTCGTAGGACACGATGGGCGTATCCCCCATGACGAAGGGCTGTTTGTCATTGGCCATGGCGATGCCTTCGGTCAGGCCCTTCAGCTGCTCCTCGAAGAACTCGTGGGAGCCGAGGCTGCCGTTGGCGACGATGCGCAGCCCGCCGGGCACCGAGGTGTTGGCCTCCAGCAGCACGGGCATCGAGGGGGCGACCGGCGCCGCATCGGCGCGCCCTTCCACGACGGCGGCGATGCCGTCCATCAGGCCGCCGCTGCTGAGAAAGTCGACGTCACCGGTCGACAGGCCGCCCGAGGCCAGCATCGCCTCGCTGATCGCGGTCAGGGCGCGGGCGGTGGGCAGTTCGCCCATGACGCGCTTGCCGCGCAGGTCTTCCATGGTTTCGATGCCGGAGTCTGCCCGTGCGATGAAGGCGTGGGGGATATGCCAGACATTCGCCAGTGCGCGTTGGTTGGTCAGCGGCTGGGGATAGCCAGCCTTACCCTCCCAGGCCAGCCCGGCCAAGATGGTGGTGATCAGGCCCATGTTGATGTCGCCGATCGAGATGGCGGGCAGGTAGACGGATTCACCCGCATAGGGCTGCGCGGTCGAGCGGATGCCAAGCTCTTCCTGAAAGGTCTTGGCCAGGCCGCTGCCGATCAGGTTGTAGACCGATCCTGACGGGTTCGTCCCGATCGAGATGTTGCGCAGCTCGGCATGCGCCGGCTGGGTGAGGCTGGTCAGCCCGAGTGCAAGGCAGGCCGCGAATTTCCAAGAGTTGAGCATTGAACCTTCCTGTTTCTGGTTTTTCGATGTGTTGGAGGGGTGAGGGGAGGGGGTCGGCGCCGCCTGCGCGGATCGGGCGCTCATTGCGGGGTGACCTGGGGATATGCCGCCTCGCCCTGGCCCGCCTGCCGGCGGCGCAGGGCGCGGGCGAACAGTGTCGCCACCGCCGCCGCCGCGACCGATGCGGCCACCGCCCAGGGGCTGGTCGGCCCGGTCAGGGCGGTGGCGCCCATCGTGAGGAGGGCAAGCACTGTCAGGGCGGCAGAGCACAGCCAGCCGGGCACTTGCCGGACCGGCGAGCCGAGCATGGACTGCTTGAGAAGCAGGGAGGCCACCAACCCGTTGGACAGCACGATGGCGATTTCCAGCGCTGTGCCATCCAGGAGGGCGGCAGGGTTGTAGACCCAGACAAAGGGCAGCACGAAGGCCGGCAGGCTGATGCGCATGGCCAGGAAGCCGGTCCGCCACATGTTGGCCTGCGCCAAGCGTGCGGCGACGATACTGCCGAACGCGATCGGCGGGGTCACCATGCTCATCAGTCCGAAGTAGAGCAGGAACAGGTGAGCGCCCATCGGGGCCACGCCAAGCTTTACCATGGTCGGGGCGACGACGGTGGCCAGTACGATGTAGACCGCGGCCGTGGGCATTCCCATGCCCAGGACAATCGCAACCAGACCCGAGAGCAGCAGCAGCGCAAACAGCCCGTATTCGGTGGCGAGGTGGGTCAGGGTGACCGACAGTTGAAAGGCAAAGCCGGTCGAGTTCAGCAGGCCGATGATGACGCCGGCCGCGCCACCGATCAGGACGAGGGGCACGACCTCTTCGCCCAGTGAACGCACGGCCGCCAGGAGTTCCGGTCCGTCAAAGCGGAAGCGGATGCGGATGCCGTAGATCACCAGCATCGATGCCGAGGCGATCAGCGCGCAGAGCCCCGGATTATAGCCGGTCGCGAACAGCAGGTAGAGAAGGACACCGATCGAGATCAGGATTTCTCCGCCCTCTTTCATGGTTTCCTTAAACGAGGGGATTTCGTGCTCTTCCAGGCCCTTCAGGCCGTTGGTAACGGCCATGGCGTCGGCATTGAAGAACAGCACGAGGTAGTAGAGCGCGGCCGGCACAGCGGCGGCGACGAGGATGGAGGAATAGGGAACCTGCAGAACTTCAGCCATGATGAAGGCTGTTGCGCCCATGATCGGCGGGGCGACCTGCCCCCCGTTCGAGGCGACCGCCTCGATGGCTGCGGCCTGGGTGCGGGTCATGCCGGTACGGATCATCATCGGGATCGTGAAGATGCCGGTGGACATGATGTTGGCCACGGTGGACCCGGACATCATGCCGAAGAAGCCCGAGGCGACAATGGCGACCTTTGCCGGTCCGCCGCGACGGCGACCGACGGCTGCCAGCGCCAGCCCGTTGAAGAAGCTCATGCCTTGGGCGACTTCCATCACCTTGCCGAAGACCATGAAGGGCAGCACGATGGTGATGATCACGGTGATGACCAGCCCCGGCACGCCGTTGCTGTCGGCATAAAGGTAGATGACGGTGCGCGTCGGTGCGAAGACCGAGGCCTGCAGCATCCCGGGCACGAGGTCGCCGAAGAACCCATAGACCGTAACCAGCCAGACAAGAATCGCGATCGCGATCCCCATCGACTTCCTCAGGGCTTCGGCCAGCAGCAAGAGCGCGAAGATGCCCGGCACCCAGATCTCTGGTGGGCGGAAGGCCATGGTGACCATCCATTCCTTGAAGTTGAGCGCGTACCAGAACCAGCAGGCCGCGCCCGCCAGAGCCAGTATCAGGTCCAGACCGGCGCTTTTCTCGCAATAGGGGTGGTGGAGAAAGGCAACCGCGACGGCAAAGCCCAGCATCAGCCCGACGATTTGCTGGGTGACCAGGGCAAAGCCCAGAAGTTGCGGAACGTTCAGGATCCACAGGACCCCGATCACCGGCAGCATCAGCACCGAGATGCCGAGCACGAATTTCCTCAGTCGACGCATCATATCCTCTTCGAGGGCCGCCGCCTGTCGGGGCGGCGGTCAAACATGTGTCCTCCCTATGGCGCGGCATGTAGCCGCCCGCCGTCCTCCACGGCGGTGATGTCTTTCTCGGATGCGAGCGGGCGCAAGCGGAGTCTGACCGGGGCCGCGGTTGGCGGCCTTATCAATGAAGGTGCTGGCGTGGGGGGCTTTGATCGCCTTGGCGCGTGATTTGCGCCTTGGCTCAAGCGAGCCGCCGTCGGTCCTGCGCACACCCTCATTTAGTAAACATGTTTACCAAATGAAGCGAGTCTGCTGCGATGTACATGGGAAACTGCAAGGCGCCGATCTGGAGAGTGCCATGTGAGTTTTTTTTGGGCGTTTCGCGGGGCTTCGCTTGGGCGCTGTCGGGACAGCGTGGTGTTATGCGTCTGGTTCGGGTCCGCCGTGCGCGGCTGCTTTTCTCGACGGTGCGATCTGATCCCGAGGGTCCCTCGTTGGCCAGTGCGTATCATTTGGGGTGGATAGGCATTGTATGCAGTATGTACCTATAATGATGGGTATGTGAGTCTGTCTCCGCAGTCGGCGCGAAGCTGCGCGCATCGTTTGATGCGGGAGTTCAATCGCGATCTCACATCCGGTTTCAGCGTTTCAGGGGGAAAGTGCGCCAAGATGACACGCTTGCGCCGGAAGTGACTCAGGCATATTGCATTCCTCATGATGTAATCAATAATTAGCTATTGATTGCAGTCTTTCCCGGGGTTCACCGCGCGCGGCCCTTGCTGCAGCTAAGGTGGGAGCCCCCGGGATCATCTGCGAGCCAATGACATAGGCAGAGGAAAAGCGATGATATGGGTTCCAATAGCCTTGGGCATCTTCAAGTTTTCTGTACTCGGGACGACCATCTTCCTGTCGATCAAGTCGCACCGTGAAGGGGAAAAGGAGGAGCGGCGGCGACAAGAAGCGGCCGGTCAGAATGCGCCCGATGGGCATCGCATCTCAAACTGAAGGCCGTGGCTTGGTCTCCCATGGGACTGCTCTCTTGAGCGCGACCCTCTCAGGTTTGCTGCGGGCCGGACAGCCCAGTTCTGATCCTTCTGCATGAGTTACTCCGCTGAGGCATCTGCCAGGGGCCTAAATCGCTGCTAATCAAGGTTGGGAAGGGGCGATGTCGCATCGGCCGTGGCTGTGATCGGCAGATCGCCATAGGTCCCCTCCCGGCAGGGTGCTCCTGAAGTGCTTGTAGGCCGTTGAGAAGGTGCTCGATCGACGGTTCGACGTGACTGTGCCGGACGCAATCAGCCCGGCCTACAACACCCAAAACCCGCACATCGGTGTGTTCGCCCATCTCGTTGTGGTCGTCATCAGTACCGACGGAAGTATCAGGATCGATACCGCAGCCAACAGCGAGCCCACGACCGGTGCAACAGCCGGGAGCCCGTTTGAGCAGTGGAAGGCAGGGCGCGGCAGGCTGGGTGGAGAGTAATGCGGGTCAACATGAAGGGGATCAATTCGGTTCGGAAGAAGCTCAGCGACGGTACTGTGCGTGTTTACTACTATGCTTGGAAGGGTGGGCCCCGGCTACCGGGTAAGCCCGGCGATCCGGCTTTTGTCGCGGCGTATCAGGCGGCTATCAGCAAAATGAATAGTCAGCCTGAAGGGGCGCTTCAGGCGATTGTGAATGCCTACCAGCAAAGCTTGAAGTTCAAAGATCTCGCTCCGCGCACTCAGCGCGACTACGTGCGGCATATCCGGAAGATTGAAATGGAGTACTCCGACTTCCCTCTTGCTGCCCTGTCGGACAGAGCGGCAAGAGGTGAGTTCCTCGCATGGCGGGACAAAATGGCGAAGGTATCTCGGCGGCAGGCGGACTACACCTTTGCTGTGCTGGCGTTGATCTTGGCGTGGGCATATGAGCGTCGGCTCGTGTCGGCTAATCCCTGCGAGCGGCCCGGTAAGGTCTATAAATCTCAGCGCATCGACAAAATCTGGACGATGGAAGACGAGGCCGCCTTCATGCGTGCTGCGCCTCCACACATCGGTCTTGCATTCATGCTGGCGCTCTGGACCGGACAGCGACAGGGGGATCTCCTGAGGCTCACTTGGAGCGCTTACGATGGTGCGAAAATTCGTCTGCGGCAGCGCAAGACCGGCGCACGTGTCGAAATTCCCGTCGGTGGTCCTCTTGGGGCTCAGCTCGACCGCGCGCCACGCACTGCGGTGACAATCTTGGCGACAAGTCGCCAGACGTCTTGGACCGAGTCAGGATTTAGGGCCTCATGGGCCAAGGCTTGTAAGTCTGCTGGTGTTCATGGGGTAACGTTTCACGATCTGCGCGGAACGGCTGTCACAAGGCTGGCGATCGCTGGGTGCAGCGTGCCGGAAATCGCATCGATCTCCGGGCATAGCCTCAAGCAAGTCACTTCCATCCTCGACGCTCACTACTTGAGCCGGGATTCGCATCTGGGTGTGTCGGCGATCAAGAAGCTTGAGGCATACGAAGCGGGAACAAAATCTCCCAACTGAGCGCCCAACCGAGGAAACGCTTCCAGCTCTATCGCGTCTAAATGTTTGGAAAATTTGGTAGCGGAGGAGGGACTTGAACCCCCGACACGCGGATTATGATTCCGCTGCTCTAACCAACTGAGCTACTCCGCCAAACCGTGGCGCTGAGTAGGCGATGGGCCGGGGGAGGTCAAGACAGAATTTTCCGCTTTTTGCGCTTAACGCAGGGTGACTTGCCTCTGCGGTGTAGAGGGGCCAATAGTACGGCGCGTTTCAAGGAAGGACCCGTCATGATTGACCGCCTCGCCGCCATTGTCGGCCCGAACCATGTGCTTACCGGACCGGCGGCAGAGCCCTGGGCCGAGGACTGGACCGGGGCGCAGCGGGCCGAGCCTCTGGCGGTCGTGCGGGCGGGCTCGACCGAGGAGGTCGCCGCCGTTCTGAAGCTGGCGAACGAGACCGGCACGCCGGTCGTTCCGATTGCCGGGCGCACCGGTCTGGCGGGCGGCGGCATGGGCGAGGGGGCAATCATCCTGTCGGTCGAACGGATGAACCGGATCCGCGCGATCCGTACCGACGCCCGCATCGCCGTGGTCGAGGCCGGGGTGATCCTCGAGGACCTGCACAACGCCGTCGAGGAGCTTGGGCTGAGCTTCCCGCTGTTCTTCGGCGCGCGGGGATCGGCACGGATCGGCGGGGCGCTGGCGACGAATGCGGGCGGCTCGAACGTCCTGCGCTATGGCAATACCCGCGACCTCGTGCTCGGGATCGAGGCGGTGCTGCCGACCGGCGAGGTGGTGAACCTCATGCATGAACTGCACAAGAACAATTCCGGCTACGATCTTCGCCACCTCCTGATCGGGTCCGAAGGCACGCTGGGCGTGATCACGGCGGCCGTGGTGAAACTGGTGCCCAAGCCCCGCGCCCATATCACCGCCATGGTCGGCATGGCCGAACTGTCGGATACGCTTCCGATGCTGAACCGCCTGCGCGAGGCCACGGGCGGCGCGGTCGAGGCTTTCGAGTTCATGCCCGATGCCTATGTCACCGATTACCTTGCCCATTTCACGGATGCGCGCGCGCCCTTCGAGGCCACCTGGCCGGTCAATATCCTGATCGAACTGGGGGCTGTTGCCGAGCGGGACGCGACCCCGGGCCCCGACGGGGAGATCCCGATGCGGGCGCTGCTGGAGGAGGTTCTGGCCGCGGAAATGGAGGCCGGGCATGTCGGTGACGCAGTCATCGCCGCGAACGAAAGCCAGCGGCGCGGTCTCTGGGCCATGCGCGAGGCCGCGGCCGAGATGGCGACGAGCTTTGGCCCGGTCGTCGTGCTCGACGTTGCGGTGCCGCTGGATCGTGTGGAGGACTTCCTCGCGCGGGCTGACGCGGCGCGGCTCAAGCTCGACCCCACATCGCGGACGTCGATCGTGGCGCATCTTGGCGATGGGAACGTCCATTACAGCGTGATCGGTGGCGCGCTGGACAAGAAGGGCCTTGATGCGGTGACGGAGGCGGTCGAGGAGATCGTGCTGGACCTCGGCGGGTCCTTCTCGGCCGAGCACGGGATCGGAACGTTCAAGCTGACCTCGATGGAGCGCCGCAAGGATCCGGCCTCGTTGATGGCGATGCGGGCGATCAAGGCGGCGCTGGACCCGGCGAATATCCTCAACCCCGGAAAACTGCTGCCCTCCGCCTGATTGGGGGAGCTCCGAGCAGGGCAATCTGGGTGGGGTGAACACACAGGGCCGGCTCTTTGCAAGAGGCGGCCTTTGCCCAATGTAACTGACTGAAAAGAAGTGCCCCGCCAGCGGTTTGCGCGGACGGGGCGGTCTTCACCCCTTGCGGGGTAGTGCCCCGGCGCCGCGTACTGGGTGGGGGCTTGAAACACGCGGCGCCGAGGGAAGCTATATGCAGCTACAGGTTCATATATGACCTGTGTTTCTGACCGCATTGGGGGGCGATTGGGGCAATTCTGTGTTCGGCGGCGACCTAAAGTCATCTGCGCACACGCATTGGTTTAGATCCTAGTAAAATCATATATTTATTGTGCGGTTTCTTGCGCGTTCTCCGTCGTTCCCGGGCGCGCAGGGCGCTGGAGGCGGCGCGAATCGGACCTGTATACTCCCCCGGAATGCCGGGCCGGGCGCGACAGTCTGGAGACGAAGTGTCCCCGAAGCCGGGAATCAGTCCGGCCTTCCGGTCTGAGGGACTGCGAGTCGGTAGATTGGTGAGATGTCGGCTGGACCGGGGAGCGGGGGCCAAGACAGGCTCGCCCTACCAAGGGTTGGCCCATTGTTCGCCGTTCCGCTGGAAGGTGCCGTCAGCGAGGCCCGGTCTGGCGGGGTCAATCCGGGCTCATCGCGGTCAGATCATGGCGGCGCATGGTCCTGCGCTGATCTGCCAGCCTAGTGCAGGCGCCGCGTCAACCCGACGGCGATCCTGAAGCGCAGGACATTGCTGTCCCCGATGCGCTCATACTGCATGTCGCGGGCGAGGTCGCGGATCAGGAACCAGCCAAACCCGCCTTCGGGCAAGGGGTCCAGCGCGGCAGGGTGAACACGGTCTGCCGCAAGGGGAAGCTGGCTGGCCGGCAGTGGCTTGCCCTCGTCCCGGATGGTCACGTGTAGCCCGTCCGGCAGGTGGCAGCAGGTCAGCTCCACCCAGCCGCGCTGAGAGCCGACGTAGGCATGTTCGATGACATTGTTGAGCGCCTCGGCCAGCACCAGTTCCACCACGCCGGTTTCATCGGAGCCGAGCCCGATCGGGGCGAGTTCGACAAGAATCCCGCGCAGGGCGCGGCGGACGGCGAGGGCGCTGGCCGGGAAGGACAGCCGCACCTCCTGCGGGGGCATCGTGCCGGAAAGGGGAGAGCTGCCGCGCATTTCAGTGTGCATGGGTCCTGAGCGCCTCCTCGCGCGAGGGGTAGATGATGAAGACGCTGTCCATCCGCGTCAGTCGGAAGACACGCTCCACGTTGGGCTGCAGCGACGCGAGGTCCAGACGCCGTTCGGGCGCGAGACATTTCATCACGCCGACAATGGCCCCGAGGCCGGAGCTGTCGATGAAGTCCACCTGCGAGAGGTCGAGCAGAACCTTGGGGCTGCTGCCCTCTGCGGCGACCCGCATCTTGTCCTTGAACTGGATCGCGGCGGCGGCGTCGATACGGGCGCTCTGCACCGTGACGACCATCCGGTCGCCGATCATCTCGCTGGCGAGGTCCATCCGACCCTCCTCTGCGCAGGGGTGATTGCCTAACGCTAGGGCGAAATCCTTACCAAGCGGTGTCGCGCGCCGGGATTGCGCTCCTCTACACTGGAAAGTCGGGCGGGGCCGGGCATTGCTTGACGCATCTGGATCATATCGGAGGGCAGACGGGAATGAGTTTCGACGGGTGGACGGTTTTCGCGTTGTTCTGGGTGCTCTTCGTGACCTCGCCGGGGCCAAACGCGGTCAACTGCATCACCAACGGCATGACGCTTGGCCTTCCGAAGGCGCTCTGGGGCGTGGCCGGCATCCTGACCCAGTCGCTGCTCTTCCTGTTCCTCTCCGCCGCGGGGATCACGGCGCTGATCGCGGCCTCGCCCACGGGCTTCCTGATCGCGAAATACATGGGCGCGGGCTTCCTCGTCTGGACTGGCGTGCGGGGCTGGCTGCGGGCGCGCAAACCGGCCGACATCGGCCCGGTGAACGCGGGCTCCGTCTATGGCCGCGCCTTCATGATTGCCACGATCAACCCGAAGTCGGTGGCGGGCTACCTCGCCGCCTTCTCGCAGTTCGTGCAGCCGGATGTGCCGATCTGGTCCCAGATGGCGGTCATCGTGCCGACGGCGCTGACCATCACCTCGCTCAGCTACCTGACCTATACGCTGCTGGGGGTCTACATCGGGCGCGCGGCCCTTGGCGTGGCCTTCAACACATGGTTCCGGCGCGGGCTGGCGGCCTGCTTCGTGCTCTATGGCGTGCTGCTGGCGGGCGCGGCGGTGCCACAGCGCGCGTGATGGACAGGGGGCCGCGACCACGGTATCACGCGCGCCATGTCAGACAGCAGCCAGACCTCCGCCGCCGGGCCGATCCAGACGCCCTACAACCCGCCTGAAGGGCCGCTCGAGATCCTGCACGAGGATCACGAGATCCTCGTGGTGGACAAGCCGACGGGCCTGCTCTCGGTGCCGGGACGGGGCGAGCATCTTGCCGATTGCCTGCTGAGCCGGGTGCAGAAGGTCTTTCCCACGGCGCTGCTGGTGCACCGTCTGGACCGCGACACCTCGGGCGTGATGATCTTTGGCCTGACGCCCCATGCGCAGCGCCACCTTGGCCTGCAGTTCGAGAAGCGGCAGACCAAGAAGACCTACATCGCGCGGGTCTCCGGCAAGCTGGAGCCCAAGACCGGCCGGGTGGACCTGCCGTTGATCGTGGACTGGCCGAACCGGCCGCTGCAGATGGTGGACCACGAGAACGGCAAGCCCGCGCAGACCGACTGGCGCGTGCTGCGCCAGAGCGAGGAGGAGAGCCGCGTGCGGCTGACCCCGCTCACCGGGCGCAGTCACCAGCTGCGGGTGCATATGCTGGCGCTTGGCCACCCGATCCTGGGCGATCCCTTTTATGCGACGGGGGCGGCGCGGGATCACGAGCGGCTGATGCTCCATTCGGAGGAGCTGCGCCTGAACCACCCGGACGGTGGCCGGGGTGTAACCTTCCGGGCCAAGGCGCCGTTCTGAAGGAGCGAGACCCCGGGCGCCGTGTCAGTACTGTGAGAGGTTCGGATCAGGCCTCGTAGGGTCCGTCGAAACCGTCATCCAGCGCTTCATGGTCCTCGTCCGTCATGAGCAACCCGGCGAAGGCGATGCAGAAGAGCATGGCCGTCGGCAGTGACATGGCGGCGAAGAAGCCGATTTCGTAGAGGAATTCGGCATGCAGCACGTGGCCGCCCACGACGGCCAGTGCGGTGGAGAGCCCGACCAGCCCCACGTAATCGGCCACTTCATGCAGGGCCGCGTCGTCGCTGAGGCGCAGCAGCAGCGTGACCGCCGCAAGCAGGAAACAGGTGATCGTGCAGAGCGAGACGCCATCGCCGGGATTCAGCGCCAGAAACGCCGGATCGAGCCCCGCCGTCCCGAGCCATGCATAGGCCAACAGGTTGGCCGTGGCGAGACCGCCGAGGGCCTTGGCAAAGAGCCCGGCGTGATCCTGTCCTGCGCGACGCGCGAACAAGGCGACCCCGAGAAGGATGAACGCCACAGCCGTACTGGGCACCATGGCCGCGAAACCGGGGTGCACGCGTGTGAGCAGGGTGGAGCCAAGCGGCCAGCCTGCCAGCGACGTGGCGGCGAGGACAACGAGAGCCCCGGCCAGATGTCCGCTGTGGAGCGCATAGCAACGTTTCATGAAGTCTTCCCAAACCGATGCGGTTCTTGAAATGCCGCGTTGATCTTCTACCGATCCAGATCATGATTCGGATGAGTTTTTTCCGGTCAGGCAAGAAAACGCGGGCGCCCGTGGGACGCCCGCGTCTTTTGGTCAGGGCTTTGGCAGCTCAGCTGAGCCGCTGGGCGAAGGTCACTCGGCCGCCCAGCCGGAGATTGCCTTCACTTCCATGAAGTCCTCCAGCCCCCAGACGCCGGCCTCGCGGCCGTTGCCCGAGGCTTTCATGCCGCCGAAGGGCGCCCCGGCGCCGCGCGACTGGCCGTTCATCTCGACCATGCCGGAGCGCAGGGCGCGCGCCATGCGGTTGCGCCGTTCGCCGTCCTGCGACTGCACGTAGTTGGTCAGGCCATAGATCGTGTCGTTCGCGATCTCGATGGCCTCTTCCTCGGTCTCGAAGGGGATGATCGTCAGCACGGGGCCAAAGATCTCCTCGCGGGCGATGGTCATCTGGTTGTTCACGTCGGCAAAGACCGTGGGCCGCACGAAGAAGCCGCGGTTCAGCCCCTCGGGACGGCCCGTGCCGCCGGCGACAAGGCGCGCGCCTTCGTCGATGCCCTTCTGGATCAGGCCCTGGATCTTCTCGTACTGGGTCGCGTTCACGACCGGGCCGATGTGGTTGCCCTCTTCCGAGGCGGGCGCGACCTTGACCGCGCTGGCCACTTCCGCGGCGGTTTCCACGGCCTTGTCGTAGACGCCCTTCTGCACCAGCATCCGCGACGGCGCGTTACAGGACTGGCCCGAGTTGTTCATCATGTGCAGCACGCCGCGCTTGACCGCCGCATCATCCGCGTCGGCAAAGATCACGTTGGCGCCCTTGCCGCCCAGTTCGAGGTGCACGCGCTTGAGCGTGTCGGCCGCCGCCTTGGAGATCGCGATGCCCGCGCGGGTCGAGCCGGTGAAGGACACCATGTCCACGTCAGGGTGGCTGGAGAGCACCGAGCCCACGCCCACACCGTCGCCGTTCACGAGGTTGAAGACACCCTTGGGGAAGCCCGCCGCATCCATCATCTCGGCGAAGAGCAGGGCGTCGAGGGGGCTTTCCTCGGAGGGTTTCAGCACCATGGTGCAGCCCGCGATGGCCGCCGCGATCACCTTCAGGGTGATCTGGTTCATCGGCCAGTTCCAGGGCGTGATCAGCGCGCAGACGCCGATCGGCTCATAGGCGATGCGGTCGTTCGGGGCGTGGTCGCCCAGCGGACGGATGAACTTGAAGTCCTTGGCCGCGGTCAGGAAGTTCTTGGTGTGGCTGTAGCCTGCGCCCCACTGGGACTTGCGGGCCAGATCGATCGGCGCGCCCATCTCGATGGAGATCGCCTGCGCCATCTCCTCCTGACGCTCCTTGTAGATTTCGAGGAACTTCTCGACCAGCGCGATGCGCTCTTCGGGCGGGGTGGCGGCCCAGGCCGGGAAGGCGGCCTTGGCGGCGGCCACGGCATCATTGGCATCGGCTTCAGAGCCGATCGAAATGATCGCGCAGGGTTCCTCGGTCGAGGGGTTGATCACCTCGAGATCGCGCGGCTCGGCAGGGTCGACCCAGGCACCGTTGATGTAGAACTGGCGTTTCTCGATCATAGTCGTCTCCTTCAAGGATTCTCCGCGGAAGGAATGGGGGCATTCCGCCAGACGGGCGGCGGTTCCGCTGGAGTCGCCGGGCACTCTGTCACTCCGCCCCCGTTGGCGCAAGAGATCAGCCCGGGCCACGGATGCGGCATCTATGGGGCCAGCGGACAGGCGCGCGCCGCGCGCTCGCGAGACCGTGCGCCCCTGCCGCGTGCGGGGGTGTCGCAGGGGGGTGTAAATGATCTCGGGCGGGGTCTATGTAGAAGTCAGCCACGCCAGACCACAGGAGGAATTCATGGCTCTGCGTATCAACGATACTGTCCCGAACTTCACTGCCGAAACCGATCAGGGCACCATCACCTTCCACGACTGGATCGGTGACAGCTGGGCGATCCTCTTCTCCCACCCGAAGGATTTCACCCCGGTCTGCACCACCGAATTCGGCGCCGTGGCGCAGCTGGCCGATGAATGGGCCAAGCGCGGCACCAAGGTGATCGGCCTGTCGGTCGACGGCGTGGACGAGCACAAGGAATGGAAGGGCGACATCGAGAGCTTTGCCACGGCGCCCGCCGGTTTCCCGATCATCGCGGACAAGGGCCTCGAGGTTTCCAAGGCCTTCGACATGCTGCCCGCCGATGCCTACCTGCCCGATGGCCGCACCCCGGCCGACAGCGCCACGGTGCGCGCGGTCTTCATCATCTCGCCGGACAAGAAGCTCCAGCTTGCGATGATCTATCCGATGTCCGTGGGCCGCAACTTCGCCGAGGTGCTGCGCGCCCTCGACGGTCTGCAGCGCACCTACCAGCAGCCGCTGGCGACGCCCGCCAACTGGCAGACCGGCCAGGACGTGATCGTGGCCCTGTCGCTGGATGACGCCGCCGCAGAGGCCAAGTACGGCGCGCTGGACAAGAAGCTGCCCTACCTGCGCTTCGCCAAGAACCCGGCCTGATCGCCCATGTCTGACCGTCCGCTGTCACGGCGGATCCTCCGCCCCGCCTTCCGTCTTCTGCGCGGAGGGCGGGGCGCGCATTTCGAGGAGACGTGGCCCGGGCTGCGGCTCTCCCGCCCCGAGGCGGGCGGAGAGATCCTTTGGCGCGGCCATGCACTCAACCGCCTGCGGCCCCATGCAGAGGTTCTGCCGGGGCTCGACCGCGCGGTGATCCTCGGCTCCGGCCCCTCGCTGGCCGATCAGCGGATCGAGGGGTTCGATGCGCCCGCGCTGATGCTGAACGGTGCGCTTTGCCTGCTGCCGCGCCTGCCGCGGCCTGCCGCGCTGGTGGTGGAGGACGAACGCTTCGTCTGGCGCCACCTTGCCATGCTGCGCCGCGACCTGCCCGAGGACCTGCCCTGTTTCTTCGCGCCCTCCGTGATCCGCGCTATCGCCAGCCGCGACCGGGGGATCCTGCGCGACCGGCCCATCGGCCTTGTCGATGACCTGCGCAAGCCTTTCGATGCGCCCCGGCAGGCGCTGGAGGGCTCATCCGATGTGGTGACGACGCAGAGCGCCGCCATCTCCCTGCGGCCCGACCGCGGCATCGTCAAATGCGGCACCGTGGCCTTTTCCGCGTTGCAGATCGCCATGGGGCTGGGTGCGCGCGACATCTGCCTTGCGGGGATCGACCTGAAGAACGCCGATGCGCCCCGCTTCTACGAGGAGAAGGGGCAGGTGGCGTGGTCGGGGATCGTGAAGGGGCAGGCGCGCATCCTTGCGCATTTCGCCCTTGCCCGCGATGTGGCCTCGGGGCGGGGCATCCGCCTGACCTGCGCCTCGCCGGTTTCCGCGCTGCTGGATATCGGCTATCCCGCGGCGGAACTGACCGAGGGGGCCGCATGACAGCGCGTTTCGTGAAGCTGGATACGAAGCTGATTGCCGCCTTCGATGCGGTGCTGGCGCCCGAGGTGGTGACCTATGCTACCGGCACGGGCGCGGCGCTGTCGATGCTCTCTAGCCGGCGGGGGCTGTCGGGGGTGCTGACGGCGATCCTGCGGGCGCTTGTCAGCGGCCCCTCGGCCGGGCCGCTGGTCGAGGGGAACCTGACCCGCAAGGCGATGCGCCTGCCGTGGCTCTATGGCAACCCGGTGGTGAGGGGCGTCTATGGCGCGATCAAGCGGTTCGAGGCGGCGCTGCTGCGCGACGCGCTGGAGGCCGAGCTGACGGGGCGCGACGATCTGGCGATCATCTACAACGGGTCGAACTACCCGGAATCGGTGCTGAAGGATGTCTCGGGCCGGCTGGGGATGCGCCGGGTCTTCATCGAGAACGGTTTCTTCCCGCGGACCATGCAGTTCGATCCCGTGGGGCTGAACGGCGGCAATTCCATGCCGCGCGATCCGGGCTTCTACCTCGACACGGAGGCGGATTTCGCCGCCGAAGGCCTGCCGCAGGCGGTGAACAACCGCGCCGCCAAGAAGGCCGGGATGGAGGAAGTGCCGCTGGAGCCCGGCTTTGTCTTCGTGCCGTTCCAGGTGCCCTCGGACATGCAGGTCACGCTGCACTCGCCGTGGATCCGCGACATGAGCCAGTTTCTCGACGCGATCATCGCGGCGGCGGAGCGGAACCCGGACGAGGTCTTCGTGATCAAGGAACATCCGAGCTACAAACGCTCGGTCAAGGGCACGCGGCCCGCCCATCCGCGGGTGATCTTTGCAAACGGCAATGTCACCTCCGAGATGATTGGGCAGGCGCGGGCGGTGATCACGCTGAATTCCACCGTGGGGATCGAGGCGCTGCTGCTGGACAAGCCGGTGATCACGCTGGGCCGGGCCTGCTACAACATCGAGGGGCTGGTACAGCATGCGCCGGACCCTGAGGCGCTGGACCGGGCGCTGGCGGTGACCCGCGACTGGCGGCCCGATCCGCGGCTCAGGCGGCAGGTGATCGGCTGGCTCTGGAATCGCTACCTCGTGCAGGGGCCGAAGAACGAGCCGCCCGCCGACCTCGGCGCGCGCATCCTCGCCCGCGTGGGCGGGCCGGAGGCGATCCGCGCCCTGCCGCCCCGCTAGCGCCACAGGCGCGGCCGGACCAAATTGAAAACGGCGCGGTCCCCTGCGGGGACCGCGCCGTTTGCGTCTTTCAGGGGGCCGTGACGGGAGCGGGCCGGATGGACCCGGGACGGCGGTGATCGCGTCAGGTGGGGCCGGTGCCGTTGCGCTTGGCGTCGAGGACGGTGATCGTGAAGAGCACGATCCCGATGGCCGTCAGCAGCGCGCCGACATAGCCGGTGGCCGGCAGGCCCCAGCCCAGCGTCAGCGCCGCGGCGGCCACGGCCGGGCCGATGGCATTGGCGGTGTTGAAGGCCGAGTGGTTCAGCGCCGCCGCCAGTTCCTGCGCATCGCCGGCCACGTCCATCAGCCGGGCCTGGATCGCCGTGCCGGTGGAGGAGGTCATGCCGATGCAGAAGCCCACCAGCGCCATGGACCAGCCCGCGCCGGTCGCCATCGGGTAGCACAGCAGCGCCAGCACGTTGGCGCCCATGATGCCGTAGATCGACAGGGTCTGGTTCCGGTCCGCGGCCCAGCCGAGCAGGATCGTCCCCACGGTCATGCCGAGGCCGAAGATCATCAGCAGGCCGGGGACGACGGCCTCGGGCACATGGGTCACCTCCATCGCGGTCAGCGTGAAGTAGGTGTAGACGGCGAAGAACCCGCCGAAGCCGATCGCCGCCGTGGCGAGCGTCAGCAGCACCTGCCGGTTCTTCAGCGCCGAGAGCTGGCGCAGGGCGTTGCCGCCCGCCGTGCCGGTGCCGCGCGGGGCGAAGATGTGGACGGCCGCCGCGGTGATCAGGGACAGAACGCCCACGAGGGCAAAGCCCCAGCGCCAGCCGATCGTCTGGCCGAGGAAGTTCGCCAGCGGCACGCCCAGTGTCGTGGCCACGGTCAGGCCGACCATGAGCATCGCCACGGCCTGTGTCCGCTTCTTGGGCGAGACGACCGAGGCCGCCATCAGCGCGCCGACGCCGAAGTAGGCGCCGTGCGGCAGGCCCGAGAGGAAGCGGAAGACGAGCATCGTGCCGAAGTTGTGCGCGAGGCCCGAGGCGGTGTTGAAGACGGCGAAGGCCAGCATCAGCCAGACGAGGAACCGGCGGCGGGGCAGCCGGGCGCCGAGCACGGCCAGCAGCGGCGCGCCGATCACGACACCGAGGGCATAGGCGCTGATGGCCTGAGCAGCCTGTGCTTCGCTCACGCCGAGTTCGGGGGCGAAATAGGGCAGCAGGGCCATGGAGGCGAATTCGGTCGTGCCGATGGCAAAACCACCGAGCGCGAGCGAGAAAATGACGATAGCGGCCGAGGCCTCGGCCGCCGAAGCGGGGGCAATCGTGGATGTAGACAAGGCGAGGCTTTCGTTTGAGGGCGGTCAGGGGGTCCTCTCCCTCCCTCTCAGATGCGACGAAGCGGCAGCTATCGCAAGTCCCCCGGGAGGGATACCGGCGCAAGACCGGGGTAGAGGAGGATGTAATCCCTCACTGTGACAGGTTTCTGACGCCGGATCGGGGCAAAGCGGCGGCTTTCCACCGATTGTACGGTCCGACGCCAGCCCATCGGCGCACCGGCGTCTTGCCTGTGAAACCGCGCGCGGGGGGACGATGCGTGTTCGGGAGAGGCCGCCCGGATCGGTCGTCCCCCGTGCGGGCAGCTTGCAGTGTCAGGTCAGTTCCCGGCCCGGCGCATCATCCTCTCGTGCACGGCCTGCATCCCGCGCGCGGCCATGTCCGAGACCTCGGCGGCATGGACATGCAGCGCTTCGACCAGATCGGGATCGGTCGAGGTCTGTGTCACCACGATGCCCTCGTCCGTCACGTCGATCTCGGTCTCGATCCGGTCGGAGCGCTCGAAGAAGATGTCGAGGGTCGGGCTCTGGATGACAATCTGCGGATCGTCCTGCGCCTCGACCCGGCCGATCATCCCGGTGACATGGCTGATCAGCACCTCCATCACCTCCGGGTCGGAGGAGCGGGTCACGGTGCGGATGCCATCAGGCAGGTTCGTCACCTCGCGGGTGAACGTGGGGAAGTTGCGGAACATGACGGCCAGTTCCGCGCTTTCCTCCGGCGTGGCGTTGCGGCCCTGAAGGCCGGGCATCGTCACCTCGTCGTGCCCGGTGCCATCGGCGCCGTGGCCATGCATCCCGGCCCCCGGGCCATGGCCCATCATCTGGGCCTGCACGGCGGGGGCGGCGCACAGCAGGGCAACGGCAAGCGCGAGGCGTGCAGCGGGATGGCGGGCAGGACGGTGCAGGGTGGATGGCATCAGGCTCTCCCAAGATATGCGAGAACCACGATACATGCGGCTGGGGCGGCCCGGAAAGCGCTTTCTCGCGGCGTGGGCCGAGATGCAGACGGGCCGCAGCATGGACGGGCCGCTGCCGGGGGCGGTATCCTGCGGCCCCCCGGTGGCCAATCTACTCCGCCAGCACGCGCAGCTCGGGATGCTCGTACTCCGCCAGCTGTTTGCGCAGTGTCAGCTTGCTGACCTTGCCGGTCGCGGTCAGCGGCAGGGCCTCGACCCAGAGAAGATCGTCGGGCAGCTGCCACTTGGCGAAATGCTCCGACAGGTGGTCGTGCATCTCCTCCAGCGTCGGACGCGCCTCGCCAGCGGCAACGGCCACAAGGATCGGGCGTTCGTCCCATTTGGGGTGGGCCACGCCGATGGCCGCGCAGCTGGCAATCGCAGGATGGGCCATGGCGGCATTTTCGAGGTCGATGGAGCTGATCCACTCGCCGCCCGACTTGATCAGGTCCTTGGCCCGGTCCTGGATCACCAGGAAGCCCTTCGGGTCGATCGAGGCGACATCGCCGGTGCCGAACCAGCCCTCGCTGTCCATCGCGGCCTCGGTCGCCTCCTCGTTGCGGAAGTAGCCCGAGACGACGGTGTTGCCGCGCACGAAGAGCTCCCCCACCGCCTTGCCGTCATGGGGCTGGCGCTGTCCATCCTCGTTCACGATCTTGAAGTCCACGCCAAAGCAGCGCCGGCCCTGTTTCGCCTTGGCGGCCATCTGCTCCTCGAAGGGGGCATCGGCGAGGTAGGCTGGCAGGGCACCATGGCTGCCGACGGGGCTCATCTCGGTCATGCCCCAGGCGTGGCCCACGGTGGCGCCGCGGCTCTCGAACGCCTCGATCATCGAACGCGGCGCGGCAGAGCCGCCGACGACGACATCCGCGAATTCCCGCGGCATCCGCCCCTGCGCCTTGATCTCGGCCAGCAGGCCCTGCCAGACGGTGGGCACGCCCCAGGCGGAATAGACGCCCTCGTCATCCATCAGCTTGAAGAGGCTGGGCCCGTCGAGCGCAGGCCCCGGCATCACCAGCGACAGACCGCAGAGCAGCGCGGAATAGGGCAGACCCCAGGCGTTCACGTGGAACAGAGGCACCACCGGCAGCACCTTGCGCCCCTCCTGGAAGGAATGGCTCTGCATCAGGCCGATCATCATCGCGTGCAGTACGGTGGAGCGGTGGCTGTAGAGCGCGCCCTTGGGATTTCCCGTGGTGCCCGAGGTGTAGCAGAGCCCGGCGGCGGTCTCCTCGGGGAACTCCGGCCAGTCGATCGCGGTCGGCTGGTGCTCCAGCAACTCCTCGTAGCAGAGCGCCGGGAACGGCGTGTCGGGCATATGCGCCCGGTCCGTCATGATCACGAACCGCATGTCCTCGGGCAGCTGGTCCCGTACGGCGGCGATGACCGGCACGAAGGTGGTGTCGAGAAACAGCAGCCGGTCCTCGGCGTGGGACACGATATAGAGCAGTTGCTCGGCCGACAGCCGGGGATTGATCGTGTGGCAGACCGCCCCGATGCCCGAGATCGCGTAGTAAAGCTCAAGGTGGCGATGGCCGTTCCACGCCAGCGTCGCGACACGGTCGCCCGACTCGATCCCCTCGGCGCGCAGGGCATGGGCCGTCTGGGCCGCCCGGTCGCGCAGCTCTGGAAAGGTCTCGCGGTGGATGTCGCCCTCTGTCCGGACCGAGACGACCTCGGCCGTCGGATAGGCCTCTGCCCCGTATTCGAGAATCTCCGAAATCAGCAGCGGACGCTGCATCATCATGCCTTTCATGAGGCACCTCCTCCCTATTCCTCCACTCAGAAGGGTAGCGCTGCGAAGGTGCTTGCGAAACTCATTTCCGCACTTTGTGACCTCAGGGTTCCGCTGTGCGGAACGCTGTTCGAATTTCGGCGGAAATCCCCTGTTTCCAATGGTATCCCGTGGCGGCTGGTCCTAGTCTCGGCGCCGGAGGATTGAGAGGAGGACCACCATGAAAGCCATCGTCTGCCACGGGTTCGGCCCGCTGGACACGCTCGCCTACGAAGAGATCGCGGCGCCTGCGCCCGGCGCGGGCGAGGTGCTGGTGCGCACCGAAGCGGCCGGGGTGAATTTCCCCGACGGGCTGCTGGTGCAGGGGCTCTACCAGATGAAGCCCGAGGCGCCCTTTACCCCCGGCATGGAGGTCGCGGGCGTGGTCGAGGCGGTGGGTGCGGGCGTCACCGATCTGGCCCCGGGCGACCGGGTGGCCGGTGTCACCTCGCTGGGCGGCTATGCCGAGCAGGTGATCTGCCCGGCGGAGCAGACCTTCCCGCTGCCCGCAGGCATGGACGCGGCCGAGGCGACGGCCCTGCTGGTCGCCTATGGCACTTCGCACCACGCGCTGAAGCAGCGCGCCAACCTGCGACCGGGCGAGGTGCTGGTGGTCTTCGGGGCCTCCGGCTCCACGGGCGTGGCGGCGGTGCAGATCGGCAAGATCATGGGCGCCACCGTGATCGGCGTCTGCTCCTCCGAGGCGAAGCGCAAGATCGCGGCAGAGGCCGGGGCGGATCACGTCATCGGCTACGACAGCCTCAAGGACGACGTGAAGCGGCTGACCGGCGGGCGCGGTGCCGACGTGGTCTATGACGTGGTGGGGGGAGAGCCCTTCAAGGCCGCCACCCGTTTCATGGCGCGCGAAGGGCGGTTGCTGGTGATCGGTTTCGCCAGCGGCGAGATCCCGCAGTTCCCGGTGAACCTCGCGCTGGTGAAGGAATATGCCGTCGTCGGTGTCTTCTGGGGCAACTGGCGGCGCAACGATCCGGCCGCCTACCGCGCCAACATGGCAGAGCTCATGGGCTGGTGGGCCGAGGGCAAGGTCAAGCCGCTGGTCGAGGGCCGCTACCCGATGGCCGAGGCCGCGCAGGTGCTGGAGAGGGTGCTGGCCCGCGGTGCCGTGGGCAAGCTGGCGCTGATCCCCTGAGGTGACACGCACGCGGTCCCGATGCGTTCGGGGCCGCGTCGGTCAGTCGGTGATCACTCGGCGCGGCTGACCTTGCGGGCCAGTTCGACCAGCTTGGGACCAAGCTCGTTTTCCAGCCGCTCCTTGGGCAGCGAATAGGCATAGCCGCCGAGGTTGAAGGCCAACATCGGCGTATCGGGCTGCTGCGAGCGGAACGGGACCGACACGGCGTTCACGTCCTTCTGCCAGGCGCCGACGCTGGTATAGAACCCCTTGGTGCGGATCTGCTCTGCGGCGTCCTCGATCCCGTCGAGGATCTCCTGCGCCTGTTCCGGCGGATAGCGATCCTGCACCCGGGCGAGGATCTCGGCCCGCTCGGCCTCGGAGGTGCCGGCGATATAGGCCCGCCCCATCGCAGAACGCGCCAGCGAGATCCGCGACCCCACGGAGAGCTGCAGCGAGATCACGCCGGTGGACCGGGCACAGGCGATGTAGGTGATCGTCATGTCGTCGCGCCCGCCAAGCGCCAGCAGGATGCCGTCGCCACACTCGTTGGCGAGTTGCTGCATGTAGACCTGCGCCGTCTCGCGCACATGCAGCCCGGCGAGGCAGGCATAGCCCAGCGAGAGCACCGGCACGCCCATGCGGTAGCGGCCCGTGGCCTCGTCATAGACGAGGTAGCCGGACTTCAGCAGCGTGAAGGTCAGCCGCGAGACGGTGGAATTCGGCAGGCCGGTGCGGTCCGCCAGCTCCGAGTTGCCAAGCCCCGCCTTGTCCGTGGGGCGGAAGGCCCGCAGGATCTGGAGGCCCCGGTTCAGGGCGGTGACGAACTGGCGGTCGTTCTCGTACCCGGTTTCCTCGGGCGTTGCCGCGGTTTCTGTGACCCGTTTGCGCAAGATCTGTTCCCGTTCTCTACCCATGTCCCGCAATGCGGAAATTGAAATCCCTGCTAGCGCCCCGTCTTCCCCGCGGTCAAGCCTGCCCGCGCTGCATTTCGTGTCAGGGCACCCGCTGTGCTCATACCTTCATCCCCGGCAGGTTCAGCGAAGCGGTGTTCCCGCCGTCCACCGGCAGCGCCTGCCCTGTGATGAAGGAGGCGTCGTCCGAGGCGAGGAAGGCGATGGCCGCGGCGATCTCCTCCGGCCGGCCATAGCGGCGCAGCTCGCAGCGCGAGCCGAGCTTGCCCTCCTTGCCCGCCCCGCGCGCATAGTCGAAGACCGGCCTGGTCATCCCCGTCTCGATCAGACCGGGGCAGACCGCGTTCACCCGGATGCGGTGCTGGCCGAGGTCGCAGGCCGCCGTCTGGGTGAGGTTGATCACCCCCGCCTTGGAGGCGGAGTAGATGTTGCCACCCGCACCAGACCGGATGCCCGCCACCGAGGCGGTGTTGACGAAAGCCCCGCCCTCGCCCTGTTCGATCATCGCGCGGCCCGCGTATTTCAGGAACAACGACGGCCCCACGAGGTTCACGCCTATGACCCTTTGCCACTGGGTCATGTCCACGTCCGTGATCGGCGCGTGGGAGCAGAGGATGCCCGCGTTGTTGCAGACCACGTCGATGCGGCCCATGCGGTTCCGGATGGTCTCGACGGCTGCCGCGACCGAGGCCTCGTCCGAGACATCGCAGGGCAGGGCGAGGTGATCGCCCCGGGGCATCGCGGCCTCGAGCGCCTCGGCCGAGAGGTCGATCAGCACCACGCGGGCCCCTTCCGAGGCCAGTCGAGCGGCAGTGGCGCGGCCGATCCCGCTGGCCGCGCCGGTGACGATCGCCACCTTGCCGTCGAACCGTCCGGTCATGCCGGGGTCTTCTCCCAGTAGGGCGCACGCAACTCGCGCTTCAGCACCTTGCCGATCTCGCTGCGGGGCAGGTCCTCGCGCAGTTCGATGGCCGAGAGGCGCTGGATCTTGCCCAGCCTCTCGTTGGCCCATTGGCGCAGCGCCTCCGGGTCCGGCGCACTGCCCGCGCGCGGCACCACGAAGCCGAGCGGCGTCTCGCCCCAGTCGCGGCTGGGGATCGCGATCACCGCCACGTCGGCCACATCGGGATGGCCGCGCAGCACGGCCTCCAGATCGGCGGCAAAGATGTTGAACCCACCCGAGATGATCATGTCCTTGCGCCGGTCGAGCAGGTGGACGAAGCCGTCCTCGTCGATGCGGCCCATGTCGCCGGTGCGGATGTAGTGATCGCCCGCCGCGTCGACCCAGAGCAATTCGCGCGTCTTTTCCTCGTCGCCGTAGTAGCCGGGCATCATGGTGATGGAGCGGCCGACGATCTCGCCGTAGGAGCCGGGCGGCAGCTGCTGGCCCGCCTCGTCGATGACGTGGAGCGTGCAGCCCGGATTGGCCTTGCCGACGGTATCCCACTTCTCGGGGAAGGCGCCGCAGTCGAGCGAGGTGGTCGGCCCGCCCTCGGTCATGCCGTAGTATTCCACGAGGTTCCCGGGCCAGCGGTCCATGATCTGCTGGATCAGGCTGCCCGGTAGCGGGGCCGAGGTGCTGGTTTTGCAGCGATAGCTGCTCAGGTCGTAGCTGTCGAAATCGGGGTGATCCATCAGCCGCATGTACTGCACCGGCACCAGCATCGAATGGGTCACCCGGTGGGTTTGCGACAGCTCGAGGAACTTCGTCGCGTCGAACTTGCCCATCACCACCAGCGTGGCGCCCTTCACCTGCGCGTTCAGGGTCGAGACCAGCGTGGTGTTGGAATAGAGCGGCGTGGACATCAGCACCACGCTGTCGCCGTCCATGCCGTGTTCCGTCATGCGGTTCAGCTGCCGGGTGCGGAAGCGGTGGTCATGGGCGATGCCCTTGGGCGCGCCCGTGGTGCCCGAGGAATAGATCATGTCGAAGAGATCATCGGGGCCGACATGGGCCGGCTCTGCCGGGGCGGCGTCCCCGATGAAGGCGTCAAGCTCCGACAGGCGCACCATCAGCGGCGAGCGCAGGGCCGCGGCGGTTTTCGCATAGGTGTCGGAGGCAAAGAGCAGCCGGGGGCGGCAGTTCTCCAGCATCTTCTGAAGCGCGGCCTCGCTGGCGCTGAAGGGCAGCGGCACCATGCAGGCCCCGGACCACAGCACGGCGGTGTAGAGCGCGACATGGGCGGCGGAGTTCTCCGACAGGCTCGCCACCATGTCGCCGCGGCCGATCCCCCGCGCCGCCAGGGCCCCGGCCAGACGGGCCACGAGGTCCGTGAACTCGGCCCAGGTCCAGTGCCTGTCTCCTTCGATCACTGCGATATGGTCGGGGCGGTTGCGGCCATGGGCGGCCACCAGCTCTCCGAAACATGCGAGTTCCTCACCCTCGATCTGGGGTGCGTTCAGGCGGAATGCCGCGGCGGTCATCAAAGCCCTCCTCCAAGCTCTGTCTGTCCTGCAATGTCCGGCCAGCCTGCACCGGACGGGACGTGCCGTCAACATGTTCCGCACAACGAAATATCATTCCGCAAAGTTGACAGGCCCGGGAATCGGGTGTCACTTGTGCCCATCGGAGGAGGAGGCACCGATGTCATCACTGTTTGCGATTTCCGATCGCGCCAAGGCGATCCGGGAACAGGTCATCCGTTTCATGGAGGACCATGTCTATCCGGCCGAGCCGGTCTTCGAAGAGCAGAAGGCGCAGGGCGATCCCTGGAAAACACCGCCGATCATGGCCGAGCTGAAGCAGAAGGCAAAGGCGGCGGGGCTGTGGAACCTGTTCCATCCCCATGCGGGGGAGTATGGCGGCGCGGGCCTGTCGAACCTCGACTACGCGCAGCTCTGCGAGGTCATGGGCCGGTCCCATATCGGGTCGGAGCCGTTCAACTGCTCGGCCCCGGACACGGGCAACATGGAAACGCTCTACCTCTATGGGACCGAGGCACAGAAGGCCCGGTGGCTGACGCCGCTGCTGGCGGGCGAGATCCGCTCCTGCTTCTCGATGACGGAGCCCGCGGTGGCCTCGTCGGATGCCACGAACATCGAGACGGAGATCCGCCGCGACGGCGATGACTACGTGATCAACGGGCGCAAATGGTGGTCGTCCGGCGCGATGGACCACGCCTGCAAGATCGCCATCGTCATGGGCAAGACCGACCCCACGGCGGAGAAGCACAAGCAGCAGTCGATGATCCTCGTGCCGCTGGACACGCCGGGGGTGAAGATCGAGCGGCCGCTCACCGTCTTTGGCTATGACCACGCGCCCCACGGCCATGCCGAGATACACTATGACAACGTCCGGGTGTCGGCCTCGAACATCCTGCTGGGCGAGGGGCGCGGCTTCGAGATCGCGCAGGGGCGGCTCGGGCCGGGGCGCATCCATCACTGCATGCGCGCCATCGGTCAGGCTGAACGCGCGCTGGAGACCATGTGCCGACGGGCCATGGCGCGGGAGGCCTTCGGCAAGACGATGGCCGACATGGGCGTGACCAAGCACTGGATCGCCGAGAGCCGCTGCGAGATCGACCAGGCCCGCCTGCTGACCATGCATGCGGCGCATATGATGGACACGGTGGGCAACAAGGCCGCCCGCAAGGAGATCGCGATGATCAAGGTCGTGGCCCCGAACATGGTCCAGAAGGTCATCGACCGCGCGATCCAGCTGCACGGCGCCATGGGCGTCAGCCAGGATACGCATCTCGCCTCGGCCTATGCCCATGCCCGTACCCTGCGGCTGGTGGATGGCCCCGACGAGGTGCACCGCGAGGCAATCGCCAAGCTCGAACTGAAACCCTACCGGAACTGAGGAGGCGAGGATGTTTGACCTGACAGACAAGGTGGCGATCGTCACCGGCTCCTCCCGTGGGATCGGGCGGGCAATTGCCGAGCTTTTCGCGCAGGCGGGGGCGAAAGTCGTCGTCTCCTCCCGCACGGAGGAGGCCTGCGCCCCGGTGGTCGCGGCCATCGAGGCGGCGGGCGGCACGGCGGTGGCGATCCCCTGCCACATCGGGCGGCGCGAGGCGTTGCAGGCGCTGGTGGACCAGACGCTGGACCTCTGGGGCCGGATCGACGTGCTGGTCTGCAATGCCGCGATCAACCCGGTCTACGGGCCCATGGCGGGGATCTCGGACGAGGCCTTCGACAAGATCATGGTGACCAACGTCCGCTCGACACTGAACCTGTGCAACATGGTCCTTCCGGGCATGGCGGAGCGGGGCGCGGGCAGCGTGATCCTGCTCTCCTCCATCGCGGGCATCCGGGGCAGCACGGATATCGGGGCCTATGGCGTCTCGAAGGCGGCCGAGGCGGCGCTCGCGCGCAACCTCGCCCTTGAATGGGGGCCGAAGGGCATCCGGGTGAACGCCATTGCGCCGGGGTTGATCAAGACCGATTTCGCCCGCGCGCTCTGGGAAGATCCCAAGCGGATCGCGTCGATCGAGAACGCGACCCCCCTGCGCCGGATCGGCGCACCCGAGGAGATCGCCGGCACCGCGCTCTGGCTGGCCACGCCCGCGGCGGGCTACGTCACCGGACAGACCATCGTGGCCGATGGCGGCGAGACAATTCGCTGAGACTTGCGGCGCGGCGCCCTGTCCGGACGGGGCGCCGCCCGTTAACCACCCTGTGCACTTGATTTTCGCGGATACGAGGCGCAGGTTTGACCCATGAGCGTTGCACCCCTTTCCCCGGCGCCGGGCCCCATGCCCAACCAGGTGGCCTTTCACCGCACGGAACTCAACGTCATCCTGTCGCTCTACGGCCGGATGGTCGCCGCGGGCGAATGGCGGGATTACGGGATCTCCAGCCTCCGGGACGTGGCGATCTTTTCCGTCTTCCGGCGCACCGCCGAACACCCCCTCTACCGGATCGAGAAACGCCCCGCCCTGCGCAACAAGCAGGGCCAATACGCGGTGATCAGCATGGAGGGGCAGATCCTCAAACGCGGCCATGACCTGCGCACCGTGCTGCGGGTGCTGGAGCGCAAGCTGATCCGCGCGGTGGAGTGATCCGCCCGCCGGGAGCGCGCAAGAATTTTCGAAAATTCTTGCCAAAATTCTTCGAAGAATTTTGGGTGCCACCCGCTCGGCGGGGCACCTGCCGGATCGGAGAACTTGCCCCGGCCAGCCCGGCCTTGAAGCGGTCCGACGGGGCGCTGCCCCCTTGGCCCCGTGCCGGGGCCAATTCCCCCGGAGTATTTCTGGAAGGCGATTGTATATTTGACAAACCCACATCGGATTCCTATATCTAAGTCATAGAGATAAGGAAGCCCGCCATGTCTGTTCTGTCTAAAGCCTACATGCACAACGAAGCCGCAGCATTTGCGCACGTCGAGAGCATTCTGTGGCCGAACGGTCCAGTTTGCCCGCACTGCGGCGTTGTGGATAGCGCATACAAGCTTGAAGGCGTACGCACGAAGGCCAGCAAGAAGCACCCTGAAGGCAAGGAGCGTTTCGGCCTGTGGAAGTGCCGTGGGTGCCGTAAGCAATTCACCGTCCGCAAGGGAACTATCTTCGAGGAAAGCCACATCGAAATGTTCAAGTGGCTTCAAGCAATTCACCTGATGGTGTCCAGCAAGAAGGGTATCAGCGCGCACCAACTGCACCGCGTTCTGGAAATCACGCACAAGAGCGCATGGTTCATGGCTCACCGCATCCGCGAGGCAATGCGTACAGATGGGAGCTTTGACTTCGGAGCTGGTGGCGGCACTGTAGAGGTAGACGAGACATACATCGGTCGTGAGCCGGGCCGTGCCAAGCGCAACGGCTGGGGCCACAAGATGAAGGTTCTGACCCTCGTGGACCGCAACACCGGCCAGGCACGCAACTTCGTTCTAGATAGCGTGAACAAGAAAACCATCATGCCGATCCTGCGTGATAACATCGCCCGCGAGGCTAGCATCATGACTGATGAAGCACGCTGGTACGGTGATCTTGCTCTTGAGTTCGCTTCCCATGATCACGTTCAGCACGGCGCTGGCGAGTTTGGACGTGGCGATATCCACACCAACACAGTCGAGGGCTACTACAGCGTCTTTAAGCGCGGCATGAAGGGAGTGTACCAGCATTGCTCAAAGAAGCACCTGCACCGCTACGCGGCTGAGTTTGAGTTCCGCTACAACAATCGCTCGGCCAATGGTGTTGAGGATATGGAGCGCGGTGAAATCGCGCTGCGCTCGGTAGTCGGCAAGCGGCTAACGTACCAAAGGGCTGATATCTAATGACAAATAGGTTATTGATTCATAAAGGTTTTTGGCATACACTAGTAGTGCGGTCAAACGCCGGTGTCCTGAGGGGTTCTGCCCATTTTCTCGGCCCGGGGGGCCGCATTTTTTATTTGTAGTGCTTAGTTATCCAATGGGACACGGGTTCTGACTGGTGCGGCCCTCTAGGGAAAAATTTCATCCCATAGCTAAGAGCATTTCCACTGTTGTCATACACGGTTGGCCTTAGGATTTTAGCGTACCTGTGTTCCGTGTTGCCCCAAGCATCCGACTCAAGGCCCCATCTGATTCCGCTGGCAACAAGGTCCGCAAGTTGCAACCCGGAGTAATCCTTTTTTTGGTGCGCCGACACATGGGTTGGCTCAATTGCAGGCCAGTAGATTCTAACATCTCTTTTGAGGGTCTTCTCCCAGAGCGGATCTGCGGCTTCTGCTGTCTGACCCTTTAAGAGCTTTAGATATTCTCTCAAGTCGTCATAAGATGCATGCCGCTTGTGTTCGAACCTAACCCTAGTCAAGCACCCCAGCCCGTGGGCGTGGCCAGTGTCCCTACTGCTCCAAGAGATGCGCTCCAAAAGCAGCCTAGCGGCGTAATAGTATAGACGGTTGCCATCCGCCTCGAACACCTCAGGCTTGTCGATACGCCTCTTGTTGATCACTACTGTGGCTGTTCTTACAGGCAAATTCGCGATAGATTGCAGGGCAAACACTCTCTGATCGTGTCTTAGCTTGGAAAAGTGCAGCACCTCTCTCTCACCTTTTCCCATACGCCTGCGGATGCTGTTCGCGAGGGATCTCAACGCCAAATCCCTACCTGCCGAAACCAAAACGGCAGAGAGGACAAACCAGTCGGTGCTTCCCTTTGGTTCTGGTGGGTCTCTAAACTTAAATCCGGTGCAGCCAGATTCATCGATGTAAGCAACAAACGAATGATCCATAAATTGAGGCGACTATGAATAATGAAAAGAGTCAACTCGACAAGTTCAAGGAAGCCGCTCGCCAGCTTGAGACGGACGACGACGAAGAGCGGTTTGATGAGCGGCTGAAGAAGATCGTTAAGAGGCCGTTGACCGAAGAATCCGGCTCTGATTCAATGCCTAATGATGATGGTGCTGATGGCTAGCGATGGCGGCCTCACCGCCTTCTCATATGCTCAAACTGTTACTTGCAGTTCTTGCGCGGAGGACGGCGTTTGTGGGTAACCACTTTCACCGTCTTCCGACCTGTCGGCTTGGTTTTGCAACCGCACTTCTTGGCCACGAGGCACTCACCTCCTTTCCCGGACAGCGGTCCGCGCTGTTTCAGAACGCGCCCATTCCAGTTGATGAGGTGGCGGTGAGACCGTCGCCAAACTACCCTGCGCCAAGCTGGTTTGTCAAATATACAATCGCCTTCTGGAAAGATGAAGTTGCGGGCGCGGCGGGTCAGAGCCTGCGGCGCATGGTGACGGGGCCTTCGCCTGCGGCCTCGATGCGGGCAATCGTGTCAGTGATACCCTCGTAGGCCACGGCCATGTCGTTGCCGTTGGCGTGGATCAGCGTCGTCGGATCGGTGACCCAGGCCACGTGACCTTTCCAGAAGATCAGGTCTCCGCGCTGGTAGGGCGCGCCTTCGGGCAGGGGGTGACCCAACTCGCGGGACTGCATGTCGCTGTCGCCGGGGCAGGAAATGCCCGCCATCAGGCAGCCCGCCTGCACAAGGCCGGAACAGTCGATCCCGTCGCGGGAATTCCCGCCCCAGAGGTAGGGCGTGCCGATCAGGCTTTCGGCCACGGCGACCGGGTCGGCCACCGGCTCCAGCAGAGGGCGCAGGTGCTTGGCAAAGACATGGCCGTGGCTGGTGCGCGCCCATTTGCCCTCGAAATCCTCGACCTTCACGCGAGCGCCGAGGCTCAGGTGCGTGATGTCGGGGCTCTTCAGGTCGGCCTCGGTATAGAGATGGGTCGAGGGCACGGCGACCACGTGATCGGGCGCGCCTTCGGCGGGAAGCGCCTCGAGATCGGATTCCTTCAGGTACCCGGTGTAGCCGTCGCGGGCGGCCTCGATGAAGGCCCAGCCCTGCCGCATCTCGTAGACCCGCACCAGCTCCCCCAGCAGCATCTGCCGGTCGCGCGGGCCGCCGGGACGACCGCGCAGGTCGGTGATCGGATGGGCGATGCAGCGCACGGTGCCCTCGACGAAGCGCTCCGCTTCGGCGCGGCCCATCAGGGCGACCGAGGCGACGCGCCCGTTGCAGGGCCAGCGGCGGCGGTCCGGCGCGCTCATAGGTCGAGCGCCTTGGGCAGGGCCGCGAGGATTGCGCGGGCGCCCTGTCCGGTGCCGCCCTTGGTGCGGCCCGGCTTGGCCGCGGGGCACCAGCCGTAGATGTCGAAATGGGTGTAGCGGCTGGCCTCGCCAGCGAAACGCTTCAGGAAGAGCGCCGCGGTGATGGAGCCTGCGAAGCCGCCTGACGGGGCATTGTCCAGATCGGCGATACCCGGTTCGATCATCGCCTCGTAGGGCGCGTGGAAGGGCATCCGCCAGACCGGGTCCGCATGGGCCGCGCCGCCTTCGGCAATGGCGGCCGCGACGGGTTCGTCATCGGTGTAGTAGGGCGCCAGATCGGGACCGACGGCCACCCGGGCCGCACCGGTGAGCGTGGCCATGGAGATCATCAGATCGGGCGCGCTCTCGGCCGCAAGGGCGAGGGCGTCGGCGAGGACGAGGCGACCCTCCGCATCCGTATTGTTGATTTCGACTGTCTGGCCGTCGCGCGCCGTCAGGATGTCGCCGGGCCGGAAGGCATTGCCGCTGATGGAGTTCTCCACCGCGGGGATCAGCACGCGCAGCTTCACCTTCAGCCCCAGCCCCATGATCATCCGGGCCAGCCCCAGCACGGTGGCCGCGCCGCCCATGTCCTTTTTCATCAGCCCCATGCTGGCACCGGGCTTGATGTTCAGCCCACCAGTGTCGAAGCAGACACCCTTGCCGACCAGCGTCAGCGCAGGCCCTTCGCGGCCCCATGTGATGTCGATCAGCCGGGGCGCGCGTTCGCTGGCGCGGCCGACGGTGTGGATCAGCGGGAAGTTCTTGGTCAGCAGGTCGCGTCCGCGCGTGACCGAGATCGTCGCGCCATAGCTTTCCGCCAGATGGGTCGCGGCCTCTTCGAGGTCGGCGGGGCCCATGTCGTTCGAGGGGGTGTTGATCAGGTCGCGGGTCAGCATCTCGCCTGCCGCGATCTCCTCCAGCCGCTTGGCGTCGACACCGGTGGGGGCGATCAGCTGCGCCTTGGCGCCAGATGCCGCGTGGTAGCGGTCGAAGGCATAGGCGGCGAAGAGCCAGCCGAGGGCCTCTTCCTCCGCCGCGGCCTCCGGCAGGCCCGAGGCAATGCGGTAGGTCCCGGCGGGCAGTTTCAGCGCCGCATCGGCAAGGTGGAACCGGCCCCGGCGACGTTTGGCGGCCGTGCCATAGCCGATCAGCGCCCCGGAGGGTGCACCCTCTGCGCCGGGCAGCAGAAGCAGGCTGCCGAGGGCCCCGGTGAAGCCCGCGCCCGTCACCCAAGCCTGCGTTGCTGCGGGCTGCTCGGCCATCCAGGCCTCCAACGATCCGGTTTCGATGATGTGCAGTGGCAGCGCATCCGGAGTGTCGGGGGCAAAGCTGGGGCTCATGGCGGTCTCCTTGGAAATTCTGGCGGCAGCGTAGTCGCTTGCGCCGTTCGCGCAAGGGAATTGCAGGGGGGCATCGGGGCGCCCGAAGAGGGGGCGGGGCGGGCTTCGGATCGCGCGTCCGGTTGCGTGGGGGCGCCGCGGCGCACGCATAAATCGGTGTTATATCAATATGATAAATTGCGCCTATGGGCCGGAACCCATGAGGCTGGCAGCGCCCGGGGCGCCGCGGTATACCATTGTCTGCACGGGGCGCAGGTCCGGATTGAGGGGGATGCAGAGGTAAATCCAGCGTCATGGATTGCCCGGCATCTGCCGTCCGCCGACCTTGCCCCGGTCCCCCAAGGTCCCCGTTCTCGCAAGGAGTAGCCCCATGATCCCCGTCAATCCCGACCGTTTCCTCGCCGACCTTCACGCGCTGCGGCAGTTCGGGGCCAGCGGCGTCGGCAAGGGCGTGCGCCGCCGGGCCTATACCGAGCCCGACATCGCCGCGCGCCGCTGGCTGGCAGAGCAATATGCCGCAGCCGGTCTGGAGGTGCAGGTCGATCCCGTGGGCTCGGTCTGGGGCCTCGCACCGCAGGCGAAATCCCTGCTGGTCGGCTCGCATTCCGACAGCCAGCCCGAAGGCGGCTGGCTCGACGGGGCGCTCGGTGTGATCTGCGGGCTGGAACTGGCCCGCGCCGCACGCGAGGCGGGCGGGCCCGCGATCTCCGCGGTGTCGTTCCAGGATGAGGAGGGGCGCTTCGGCGTGACCACCGGCAGCCGGGTCTGGGGCGGGCTGACCGCGCTGGAGGAAGCCGACGCGCTTACAGACGTGGACGGCGTCAGCTTTGCCGAGGCCCGCGCGCTGATGGCCGACATGGCAGGGGGCTTCGTTGCGCCCGAGCGGTTCACCGGCTTCCTCGAATGCCACATCGAGCAGGGGCCCTGGCTCGACGAGGCGGGCGAGGCGGTGGGCGTCGTCTCGAACATCGTCGGCATCCGCAACATGGAGATCACCTTCGGCGGCGAGCAGAACCATGCGGGCACCACGCCGATGCACCGGCGCAAGGATGCCTTCCAGGGCGCGGTGCGGTTCCAGGGGCTGCTCGCCGATCGCTTCCGCAACGTGGTGACGCCCGAGACGGTCTGGACCACTGGCCATATCGAGGTGCACCCGGGCAGCCACTCCATCGTGCCGGGCCATTGCCGTTTCGCGATGCAGTGGCGCGACAAGGAGGTCGAGCGGATGGCCCGCATGGAGGCGATCATTCGCGAGACCGCCGAGGAGGTCGCGGCGAGCATGGGCCTGACGGTGTCCTTCTCGGGCATCCTCGGGCTGGAGCCGGTGCCGATGGACGCGGCCATGCAGGACGACCTCGCCGCGGCGGCGGAGGCCGTGGCACCGGGCCGCTGGCGGCGGATGCAGTCGGGCGCGCTCCACGATGCCACCAGCGTGGCGGAGCACATGCCGGTGGCGATGCTCTTCGTGCCCTCGATCCGCGGGATCAGCCACGACTTCGCCGAGGACACGGCAGAGGCCGACCTCGTGACCGGGTTACAGGTGCTGGCGGACGGGGCCGCGCGGATGGCGAAGCGGATGGGGCTGTGAGCGGGGATCTTTCCGCCGAATTCGCCCTGCCGGAGCTTGCGGCGGCACTGCTGCCGCGGGCCTTCGACCGTGAGGACGGCGCCCATGATCATGCGCATCTGCTGCGGGTCTGGCGCAATGCGGCCCGGATCGCGGCGGTTGACGGGGGCGACCTGCGTGTGTTGACGGCGGCGGTGATCCTGCATGACGGGGTCTGGGTCTCCAAGACCTCGCCGCACCGGGCGCAGGCCTCAAGGTTGGCCGGTGCGCGGGCGGCGCAGATGCTGGGCGCGATGGGCTGGTCCGCGGCGGACATCGCCGCCGTCGTCCACGCCATCGAGGCGCATTCCTTCTCTGCCGGGATACCGCCCGAGAGTCACGAGGCGCGTGTGCTGCGCGACGCGGACCGGCTCGACGCCATCGGCATGGTCGGCGTGGCGCGGTGCTTCTACCTCGCGGGGACATGGGGCGCGGCGCTCTACGATCCCGCCGATCCCACGGCGGAGCGACGCGCCGAGGATGACGCGGCCCATGCGCTGGATCACTTCCGCACCAAGCTCATGAAGCTTGGGGACGGCTTCCTCACCGGTGAGGGGCAACGGCTCGCGGCGCAGCGGATGGACGACCTGCGGCACTTCTACGACAGGTTCCTCGACGAGATCGCCTGATCAATCCCAGTCCACATCGCCGAGGAAGATATAGCCCGCGCCGTAGATCGTCTTGATCAGGCGCGGGTTCTTCGGGTCCTCGCGCAGCTTGGTGCGGAGCCGCGAGATGCGCACGTCCATGGCGCGATCAAAGCTTTCGCCCGCCGCGCCGCCGAGGATCTCCTGCATCATCGCCCGGCTGATCAGCCGCTTGGGCCGTTCGAGGAAGAGCCGCAGCACCTCTCCTTCGGCATGGGAGAAGGGCGTTTCGCCGCCATCGGCATCGACGAGGGCATAGCGGTCGAAGGCCGCCGTCCAGCCGGCGAAGCGGGCGGTCTGGCCGGTCTGGGGGGCGGGCTTGTCACGGCGCAGGCGGGCGCGGACGCGGGCCACGACCTCGGCCGGCTCGAAGGGCTTGATGATGTAGTCATCGGCCCCGAGTTCGAGACCCGTCACGCGGTCCTGCACCTCGGCCCGGCCCGAGATGATCACCACCGCAGCGCCCTGTTCCAGCGCGAGGCGATGCACCAGCGTCAGCCCGTCCCGGTCGGGCAGCGAGAGGTCCACGAGGCAGAGATCGGGCGAGCAGGTCTTCAGCGCGGCCTCGAACTCCGTCGCGCGGGAGAAGGAGAGGGTGCGGAAGCCCGCCTCCTCCAGCGCCTCGGAGAGCAGGTGGCGGATTGCCGGTTCGTCGTCGAGGATGGTGACCAGCGGTTCGCTCATGGCTGCTGCCCCGTGGCAAGGAACTGGCCGAGGTCCGCGCCGGTGAAGGGTTTGCGCAGCACCGGCGCGCGGGACTTGGCCGCGCGGTGCAGCGGATGGTCCGGGCGCAGCGAGGTCATCAGGTAGCAGGGCGGCGCATTGGCGGGCAGCCGGTCCAGCAGGTCAAGCCCGGTGGCGGCGCCCTCCAGCGTGATGTCGGAGAGGATCAGCGTGACGCCCGGCACCTGCGTGGCCAGCGTCAGCGCCTCCTCGGTCGAGGCGGCCTCGATCACGGAATGGCCCTGCGCGCGCAGCATGTCGCGGATCGCGTCGCGCAGATCCGGGCTGTCCTCCACCAGCAGGGCAAGGCCGGGCTCTGCCGGGCGGGGCGCCTCGCGCAGGGGCAGGCGCAGGGTGACCCGCGCGCCGGTGGCGGTGTTCTCCAGCCGGACCCGTCCGCCCGCCAGCTTGGCCATGTCATAGACCATGGCGAGGCCAAGGCCCGACCCCTCGCCGCCCTTGGTGGTATAGAAGGGATCGAGCCCGCGTTTCAGCGCCTCGGGCGAGAAGCCGGGGCCGGTGTCGGTGACGGTGAACTCCAGCCATGTTTCCTTGAGCCGCGCGGCCGTCAGGGTGATCCGCCCCGCCCCGGCACAGGCGTCACGGGCATTGAGGATCAGGTTCAGCAGGCTGTCCTGCACCTGACCGCTGTCCAGCATCAGCCGCCCCGGGCCCAGTCGGTCCTCCAGCGAGAAGCGAACACCGTCGGGCAGGGCTGAGGTTGCCAGCGTTTTCAGGTCGCGCAGCAGGGCGGCGGGATCGCAGGGGGTGGGCGTGTAATCCCGCCCGGTCGTCATGGCGGCGATCCGGTCCAACAGGCGCCCGCCGCGTTTCGCCGCCGACAGCGTGGCCGAGACCAGCGGCTGTGCCTCGTCCGAAAGCTCCATACGCAAGAGCCGCGACTGGCTGCCGAGGATGATCGTCAGCAGGTTTGAGAAGTCATGCGCCATGCCCGAGGTCATCTGCGCCGCCAGTTCCCGCCGCCGGGTTTGTTGCAGGGCGTTGCGGGTCTGGGTTTCCTCGGTCACGTCCTGCGACAGGATGTAGACACCGCCGTCGCCATCGGGCGTGGTGGCCGTACGGATGCGTCTGGAACTGGCCTCGTCGGTGAATTCGAAGGAGGAAGCGCGGCCCTCCTGCGCGATCTCCACGTAGGGCAACACCGCCTGATAGGCCTGCGTGCCGAGCACATCGGCCATGTGAAGCCCGAGGATGTTCGAGGGCCGCCCGGGCATGATCGCGTTCAGCCGGCGGTTGGAATAGGTATAGACCCGGTCCGCGCCGACATGGGCGATATGGGCCGGCATCATCTCTGTCGTCAGGCGGATGCGGGCCTCCATCTCGGTCAGCTCGCGCTTGGCCTCGGAGAGGGCTGCGTTGGTGGCCTGAAGCTTGCGGTTCGTGGCGGCCAGCTCCTCGGCCCGGGTCAGCAGCTGTTCGGAGAGTTCCTCTGACCGGGCGCGCAACAGGCCTTCGTGCTGCTTGATGTGGGTGATGTCGGTGTAGACGGTCACCCAGCCGCCCTGCGGCAGGGGCGCGCCCTCGACGCTGATCGTACGGCCATTGGCGCGGCTGCGCTCCATGTAGTGCGGCTGAAAGGCCAACGCCTGTTCCACACGGCGGCGTACGGCGACGTCCTCGTCATCGACCGGGCCGTATTCGCCACGCTGGACAAGGTAGCGGATCGTCGCCTCGAAGGGCGCGCCGGGGCGGGCCAGTTCGGGCGGCAGGTCGAACATTTCGCGGAACGGGCGGTTGCAGGTGACCAGCTGGAGGTCGTCGTCATAGATCGACATGGCCTGGGCGATCAGGTTCAGCCCGGCCTGCATCATGGCGTGCGGATCTGCCTGCATGCTCTTCACGATGTCTCCTCCTGTCCTATGGCTACCGCGCCCGCGGGTTTCGGGGAAGCCCCAAGGGCGGGCTGCGACGCCGTGTAACAATTCGTTAGATTCTGGAAATGATGCGGCAAAACTCTCCGCATTAAGCTGCCTGAAAGCACGGGGAGTCGTCGGGGGTGGAGGCCCGGCGACGGGAAAACCCCGCGCTGATGGGAGGAGACTACATGGAACCTGTGTCCAAGGACGCGGGCGGGCTGACGTCCGTCCCGGCCCTCTTGGACCGGAACGCTCAGCGTTTCGGGACCAAACCCGCGTACCGGGAAAAGGAATTCGGCATCTGGCAAAGCTGGACATGGGCCGAGACCCGCGAGGAGATCCGCAGCCTCGCCCTTGGCCTGCTGAACCTCGGCGCGGGGCCGGGCGACTTCATCGCCATCATCGGCTCCAACCGGCCGCACCTCTATTGGTCCATGGTCGCCTCGCAGATGGTCGGCGCGATCCCTGTGCCGGTCTATCAGGACAGCGCGGCCGAGGAGATGGCCTATGTCCTCGACCATTGCGGCGCGCGCTTCGTCATCGCCGAGGATCAGGAGCAGGTCGACAAGGTGATCGACGTGCAGGAGGGCCTGACCAACTTCGAGCACATGATCTACCTCGATCCGCGGGGGATGCGGAAATACGACCATTCCCGCCTGCATGACTTCGCCCATATCCAGGAGCAGGGTCATGCTGCGCGCGATGAGCTGAGCCCGGAACTGGACCGCCGCATCGCGGGCATCGGCTACGACGACACCTGCGTGATGCTCTATACCTCGGGCACAACCGGCAAGCCCAAGGGCGTGGTGCTGTCGAACCGCAACATCATCGAGACCTCGAAGAATTCCAGCGAGTTCGATCACCTCGGCCCGGGCGAGGAGGTTCTGGCCTACCTGCCGATGGCCTGGGTGGGGGATTTCATCTTCTCCATCGGGCAGGCCTACTGGAGCGGGTTCTGCGTGAACTGCCCCGAGAGCGCCGAGACGATGATGACCGACCTGCGCGAGATCGGGCCGACCTATTACTTCGCCCCGCCGCGGGTGTTCGAGGGCCAGCTGACGACCGTGATGATCCGGATGGAGGACGCGGGCAAACTGAAGCGCTGGCTTTTCAAGACCTTCATGGAACACGCCCGCAAGGTGGGGCCGATGATCCTCGACGGCAAACCGGTGAGCGCGGGCGACCGGCTGAAGTACAAGATTGGCGATCTCTGCATCTACGGGCCGCTCAAGAACACGCTGGGGCTGAGCCGGGTGCGCGTGGGCTATACCGCGGGCGAGGCGATCGGGCCCGAGATCTTCGATTTCTACCGCTCGCTGGGGATCAACCTGAAGCAGCTCTACGGCCAGACCGAGGCCTCTGTCTTCATCACCCAGCAGCCCGATGGCGAAGTCCGGTCCGATACGGTGGGCGTGCCCTCTCCGGGGGTCGAGGTGAAGATCGCCGAGAGCGGCGAGGTCTTCTACCGCGGGCCGGGCGTCTTCGTGGAATATTACAAGAACGCCGACAGCACCGCCTCGACCAAGGACGCCGAGGGCTGGGTCGCCACCGGGGACGCGGGCTTCTTCGAGCCGGACACCGGGCACCTGCGGATCATCGACCGGGCCAAGGACGTGGGCAAGATGGCCGACGGCCGCCTGTTTGCGCCCAAGTATGTCGAGAACAAGCTGAAGTTCTTCCCGAACATCCTGGAGGCCGTGGTCTTCGGCAACGGGCGCGAGACCTGCACCGCCTTCATCAACATCGACCTGAACGCAGTCGGCAACTGGGCCGAGCGGAACAACATCGCCTATTCCTCCTATCAGGAACTGGCGGGCCATCCGCAGGTGCTGGACACGATCCAGAGCCACGTCGAGGAGGTGAACCGCTCTGTCGCCGAGGACGAGATGCTGTCGGGCTGCCAGATCCATCGCTTCCTCGTGCTGCACAAGGAACTGGATGCCGATGACGGCGAGATGACCCGCACCCGCAAGGTGCGCCGCAAGATCATCGAGGAGAAATACCACGACCTGATCACCGCGCTCTACGACGGGTCCGACAGGATCGCGACGCGGACCGAGGTGACCTACGAGGACGGTCGCAAGGGCTACATCTCGGCCACGCTGGACATCCGGGACGCCAAGGTGATGCCGGCGATGACGGCACGGGTGGCGGCAGAATGACGGGGGACATGCAGATGAACGCGATGACCGATCAGGGTGGCTATGTCACCGAGGACGGCCGCAAGATCGGCGGCGTGATGATGGAGATGAAGAACATCACCCTGCGCTTCGGCGGCGTGGTGGCGATCAAGGACATCTCCTTCGACATCCGCGAGGGCGAGATCCGCGCGATCATCGGGCCGAACGGGGCAGGCAAGTCGTCGATGCTGAACGTGATCAGCGGCTTCTACAATCCGCAGGAAGGCGAGGTCTGGTTCCACGGTAAGCGCCGTGCGCCGATGAAGCCCTACCAGGTGGCGCAGCAGGGCATCGCCCGCACGTTCCAGAACATCGCGCTCTTCGAGGGGATGACGGTGCTGGACAACGTGATGACCGGCCGGCTGACCCAGATGAAGGCGGGCATGGCCGCGCAGGCGCTGTGGTGGGGCAAGGCCGAGCGCGAGGAGGTCGAGAACCGCGAGTTCGTCGAGAAGATCATCGATTTCCTCGAGATCCAGAACATCCGCAAGACGCCGGTCGCACGGCTGCCCTACGGCCTGAAGAAGCGGGTCGAACTGGCCCGCGCGCTGGCGGCGGAGCCAAAACTGCTGCTGCTGGACGAGCCGATGGCCGGCATGAACGTGGAGGAGAAGGAGGACATGTCCCGCTTCATCCTCGACGTGAACGATGAATTCGGCACCACCATCGCCCTGATCGAACACGACATGGGCGTGGTGATGGACCTCTCCGACCGCGTGGTCGTCATGGATTACGGCAAGAAGATCGGAGACGGCCCGCCGGACGAGGTCCGCAACAATCAAGACGTGATCGACGCCTATCTCGGCGTGGCGCATGACTGATCCCCTTGAGCGAGGGGTAAGGGACAGGAAGGCCCGTGGGAGCGGGTCAGGCACCGGCGGCGTGCTGCCGGTGTAGGGTCATCCAACGCCCCCCGTGGGCGCTGGATGCAGGGGAACCCCGGCGTTGGGAGGCGTACGGGGTGTGTCGTGGATGTGGGAGGCTGCGGCACAACTGAGAGACCGGAGGCAAGGGAGGAGCCCGAGAATGCCGGAACAATTGCTTTTCGCCATGGAGGTCACGCTGAACGGCCTGATGGCCGGCGTGCTCTACGCGCTGGTCGCGCTGGGCTTCGTCCTGATCTTCAAGGCCAGCGGCATCTTCAACTACGCGCAGGGGGTCATGGCCCTTTTCGCGGCGCTGACGCTGGTCGGGATCATGGAGGGGCAGATCCCCTTCAGTCACCTGATCAATGCCACGCTGGGCACGGACATCCACCACTTCGGCTGGCATGTGCCGGGCATCCTCGCGATCGTGTTGACCATGGTGGTCATGGTGGGGCTGGCCTGGGCGGTGAACCAGTTCGTGATGCGCCACCTCGTGAACCAGGAGCCGATCATCCTCTTCATGGCGACCATCGGTCTGGCCTATTTCCTCGAGGGCCTGGGCGACATCATGTGGGGCTCGGACATCAAGACGCTCGACGTGGGGCTGCCGCAGGGCATCAACACCTGGATCGACGAGACCACCTTCGAGGCCTTCGGTTACGGCTTCTTCATCGACAACCTCGACATCGTGGCGACCGTGATCGCGGCGCTGCTGGTGATCGCGCTGGTGATCTTCAGCCAGTACACCAAGCAGGGCCGCGCCATGCGCGCCGTGGCGGACGATCACCAGGCCGCGCTGTCGGTGGGCATCTCGCTGAACTTCATCTGGGTCATGGTCTGGTCGGTGGCGGGGTTCGTCGCGCTGGTGGCCGGGATCATGTGGGGCTCCAAGTCGGGGGTGCAGTTCTCGCTCTCGCTGATCGCGCTGAAGGCGCTGCCGGTGCTGATGCTGGGCGGCTTCACCTCGATCCCCGGGGCCATCGTCGGCGGGCTGATCATCGGCGTGGGCGAGAAGCTCTTTGAATTCGCCATCGGCCCCATGGTGGGCGGCGCGACCGAGAACTGGTTCGCCTACGTTCTGGCGCTGATCTTCCTCGTCTTCCGGCCGCAGGGCCTGTTCGGCGAACGCATCATCGAGAGGGTCTGAGCCATGCTGACGCAACCGCTTCCCGAAGAGATGCTGCCGGACCCCGCCCCCCACCGCCCGCTGAGCCGGGCCGGGCGCAAGACGATCGCCACGCTCTGCGTGCTGGGCTGGTCGGTGTTCTGGGTCTTCGGCTTCCTCGCGCTCTCCGCCGATCCGATCCACGGATGGGGCATCGCCGGCGCGTCGCTCATCGCCTTCGCAGGGCTCGTCACCGGGCTCGTCACCTACCTGAAACTCTGCCGGGAGATCACCTGATGCTGATGGGCACGAACCTGATGGGATTTGAACATCCCGACCATGGCGCCATGTGGCTGGTGCTGCGCCCGGCGCAGCCCACCCGCCCCGAACCCACCCGGACCGGAGGATAAGAGCATGTTCTACCGCGAAGCCGGTGACTTCAAGACGACCTACGTCGACGACAACCAGACCTTCCCGATCAAGTTCGACCGCTACCGCTACTACGCGGTGCTCTTCGTGGCGCTGGCGATCGTGCCGTTCCTCGTGAACGACTACTGGGCCAATGCGGTGCTGCTGCCCTTCCTGATCTACGCCATCGCGGCAATCGGGCTGAACATCCTCGTGGGCTACTGCGGGCAGCTGTCTCTGGGCACCGGGGGGTTCATGGCCGTGGGGGCCTATGCCTGCTACAAGCTGATGACCGCCTTCCCTGAGGTCAATATCGTGATCCACGTGGTGCTTGCCGGGGGCGTGACCGCCTGCGTCGGCGTGCTCTTCGGCCTGCCGTCGCTGCGGATCAAGGGGTTCTACCTCGCGGTGGCCACGCTGGCGGCGCAGTTCTTCCTCGTCTGGCTCTTCAACAAGGTGCCGTGGTTCTACAACCACTCCGCCTCGGGCCAGATCTCGGCGCCCGAACGCTCGGTCTTCGGGATCGTCGTGACCGGGGCCAATGCGGATGCCTGGGCGAAGTACATGATCTGCCTCGTCTTCGTGTTCGGCGCGGCCTGGCTGGCGCGGAACCTGACCCGCGGCTCCGTCGGGCGGCGCTGGATGGCGATCCGCGACATGGACATCGCGGCCGAGATCATCGGGGTGAACCCCCTCAAGGCCAAGCTGACCGCCTTCGCCGTCTCGTCCTTCTTCGTGGGCGTGGCCGGGGCGCTGTTCTTCTCGGTATACCTCGGCGCGGTCGAGGTGGGCGAGGTCTTCGGCATCCAGAAGAGCTTCCTCGTACTCTTCATGATCATCATCGGCGGGCTGGGGTCGATCTTCGGCTCCTTCGCGGGGGCGGCCTTCATCGTGCTGCTGCCGGTCTTCCTGAAGAACGTCCTCGTGGGCGGCTTCGGCTGGGCGACCGACCTCGCGGCGCACCTCGAAATCATGATCCTCGGCGGTCTCATCGTGGTCTTCCTGATCGCGGAACCGCATGGGCTGGCGCAGCTCTGGCGCGTCGCCAAGGAGAAACTGAGACTCTGGCCCTTCCCGCACTGAGGAGAGCGGCAGGCCAGTAAGACCGATCGGGGCGGAACCCCGGCAAGACCAGCATCGAAAGAACCAAGGGAGGAGACATTCGATGAAACTGACGTTCACCATGGCCGCGGTGGCTGCCATCATGGCGGCGGCGCCTGCCTCTGCCGATCTGACCTTCAGCGCGCTGAGCTATCGCACCGGGCCCTATGCCGCCAACGGCATCCCCTTCGCGGACGGCTATCAGGACTATTTCACCCTGCTGAACGAGCGTGACGGCGGCATCGGCGGCGAGAAGATCAACCTCGTCGAATGCGAGACCGGCTATAACACCGAGAAGGGCGTTGAGTGCTACGAGAGCACCAAGGGCTCCGGCGCGCTGGTCTATCAGCCGCTGTCCACGGGCATCACCTACCAGCTGATCCCCAAGGCCACCGCGGACAGCATCCCGGTGCACTCGATGGGCTATGGCCGGACCTCCGCCAAGAATGGCGCGGTCTTCCCCTATATCTTCAACTATCCCGCCAACTACTGGGATGGGGCCTCGGTCGCGATCAAGCACCTGCTGGACGAGAACGGCGGCGACCTGTCGGGCAAGAAGATCGCGCTGGTCTACCACAACTCCGCCTACGGCAAGGAGCCGATCCGCACGCTGGAAGAGCTGGCCAAGAAGCACGGCTATGAGCTGTCGCTGCTGCCGGTCGACCATCCCGGTCAGGAGCAGAAATCCCAGTGGCTGCAGATCCGCCGCGAGAAGCCGGATTACGTGATCATGTGGGGCTGGGGCGTGATGAACCAGGTGGCGATCCAGGAAGCGGTGAACATCCGCTACCCGATGGACCACTTCATCGGCATCTGGTGGTCCGGCTCCGAGAACGACGTGAAGCCGGCGGGCCCCAAGGCCGATGGCTACAAGGCGCTGACCTTCCACAACCTCGGCATGGATTACCCGCTTTACGATGACATGAAGAAATACGTCATCGACGCGGGCAAGGCCGCAGGCGCGGGCGATCAGGTGGGCACGGTGCTCTACAACCGCGGCATGTACGCCGCGATGCTGGCCGCCGAAGCCGCCAAGACCGCGCAGGAGATGAGCGGCACCACGCAGATCACCCCGGCGCAGATGCGCGACGGGATGGAGCACCTCGTCATCACCGAAGAGAAGATGGCCGGTCTCGGCCTGCCGAACTTCGGGCCCGAGTTCGAAGTGACCTGCGAGAACCACGGCGGCAACGGCTTTGCGGCCGTCTCGCAGTGGAACGCCGCCGAAGGCCACTTCAACCTGATCACCGACTACATGCAGTCGGATCAGGAGGTGTTGGCGCCGCTGGTGGAGGCCGACAGCAAGGCCTACGCCGAGGAATCGGGGATCACCCCGGGCTGCATGTAAACCGACCTCCCCGGCTGCGCGTCCCGCGTGCGGCCGGGGGTTTTCCCGAAAGAGGTACAGCCATGTTCGACGCCCAACGCACCGACGAGGCCCTGCTGGAAGTCAACAATATCGAGGTGATCTACAACCACGTGATCCTCGTCCTGAAAGGCGTCAGCCTGAAGGTGCCCAAGGGTGGCATCACGGCCCTGCTCGGCGGCAACGGCGCGGGCAAGACCACCACGCTCAAGGCGATCTCGAACCTGCTGCATTCGGAGCGGGGCGAGGTGACCAAGGGCTCGATCCAGTACCGCGGCGAGCGGGTGCAGGATCTGGACCCGGCGGCGCTGGTGAAGAAGGGCGTGATCCAGGTGATGGAGGGGCGCCACTGCTTCGAACACCTGACCGTCGAGGAGAACCTGCTGACCGGCGCCTACACGCGGTCCGGCAAGGGCGAGGTCGAGGCCGATCTCGACATGGTCTACCAGTATTTCCCGCGCCTGAAGGAGCGCCGCCGGTCGCAGGCGGGCTATACCTCGGGCGGTGAGCAGCAGATGGTCGCCATCGGCCGGGCGATCATGTCGCGCCCCGAGACGATCCTGCTGGACGAACCCTCGATGGGTCTGGCGCCGCAGCTGGTGGAGCAGATCTTCGGCATCGTGAAGGACCTGAACGAGAAGGAGGGGCTGACCTTTCTGCTGGCCGAGCAGAACACCAATGTCGCGCTCAGGTTCGCGCATTACGGCTACATCCTCGAATCCGGGCGCGTGGTGATGGACGGTCCCGCCGCCGACCTGCGCGAGAACCCGGACGTGAAGGAATTCTACCTCGGCATGTCCGACGAGGGGCGGAAATCGTTCCGCGACGTGCGCTCCTACCGGCGCCGCAAGCGCTGGCTGAGCTGAGCCGCAGAGCAGGACCGCAGGACAGAAAGGGCAAGATCATGGGCACCTATTTCGACACTTTGGAAACCCGCAGCGCCGACGAACGGGCCACCGCCATGTCGCGCGACCTGCCGCGCCAGATCGCCGTGGCGCAGGCCCTGCCGGGCTATGCCGAGAGCCTGGGCGGCGTCGAGGCCGCCGCGATCACCGGGCCGGCCGCGCTTGCGGCGCTGCCGGTGCTACGCAAGTCCGACCTGGGCCGCGCCCAGAAGGCCGCGCCGCCCTTCGGCGGGCTGACCGCGCTGCCGGTGGGGGGCTTCGCCCATATCTTCCAGTCCCCGGGCCCGATCTACGAGCCGGGCGGGCAGGGGCACGACTGGTGGCGCGCGGGGCGGTTCCTCCATGCCTGCGGCATCGGCAAGGGCGACATCGTGCAGAACTGTTTCGGTTATCACCTGACGCCCGCCGGGATGATCTTCGAGAACGGCGCGCGCGCCGTGGGGGCCGCCGTTCTGCCCGCCGGCACCGGCCAGACAGAGCTTCAGGCCACCGCCGCCCATGATGTCGGTGTCACCGCCTATGCCGGGACGCCCGACTACCTGAAGGTGATCCTCGACAAGGCCGAGGAGATGGGCCTGCCGCTGAAGATCACCAAGGCCGCCGTGGGGGGCGGGGCGCTCTTCCCCTCGCTGCGTCAGGAATATGCCGATCGCGGCATCGCCTGCCTGCAATGCTATGCCACGGCGGACCTCGGCAACATCGCCTACGAGAGCGCGGCGATGGAGGGCATGATCGTGGACGAGGGCGTCATCGTCGAGATCGTCCGCCCCGGCACCGGCGATCCCGTCGCCCCGGGCGAGGTGGGCGAGGTGGTCGTCACCACGTTGAACCCGGATTACCCGCTGATCCGCTTTGCCACCGGCGACCTGAGCGCCTTCATGGCGGGGACCAGCCCCTGCGGGCGCACCAACCTGCGGATCAAGGGCTGGATGGGCCGCGCGGACCAGACCACCAAGATCAAGGGCATGTTCGTGCGCCCCGAGCAGGTTGCCCAGCTTGTCGCCAAACACGCTGAGATCCACCGCGCCCGCGTCATCGCGCAGCGCGAGGGCGAGATGGACGTAATGGTGGTGCAGCTGGAAAGCGACAGCCCTGCGGGCGACGGCGCCTCGGAACACTATATGGCTTCAGTGGTTGATGCCCTGAAGCTGAAGGGCCGGATCGAGATCCTGCCCCGTGGGGCCTTGCCGAACGATGGCAAGGTGATCGAGGATCAGCGCAGCTACGACTAGGGTCTCTCCATCCGGGGGGCCGGAAGGAGGAGAGGATGCGTCACACACTGTTCGCCGCCGTATTGGTGGGCCTGCCCGGCCTTGCTGCGCCCGTCGCGGCCCCGGCCGCCGATCTGGCGCTGGTGATCGTCAACGGGGATTACGATACCCTGCCGGACCTGCGCTATCGCTCTCTGGGAGAGGCCTATTCCAAGGCGCTGGAGGAGGCGGGGTTCCGCGTCTTCCTCGGGCAGGATGCCCCCGGCGGGCAGATGCAGACGCTGGCCTCGGACCTCGCCACGGCGCTGGAGGAAGAGCCGCAGAACCGGCTCGTGATCGTGCTGGCGGGCCACATGGCGCGGGCCGGTGATCAGGCCTGGCTGCTGGGCCGCGAGGCGCAACGGGCGTCGAACCTGACCGTCGGGGCGCAAGGCCTGCCGGTGGGCGCGCTCGGCGATCTGGCGATGCAGGCGCAGGGGCAAGCGGTCATGCTGCTGGCCGAGGGCAGCGGCAGTTTCGAAACCGGCTCTGGCCTGATCCCGGGCGCGGGAGAGATCGTGGCCCCGCAGGGGGTGACACTGGCGCGCGGCGACCTTGGCGATCTGCTCGACCTGCTGCGGGGCGAGGTGCTGATCCCCGGCCTGTCCTATCAGGCGATGGCGGAACGGGCCCCGCGCCGGGTCGAGATGTCGGGCTTCCTTTCGCCCGCTTTCGGGCTGATGCCGGGCGATGGCACCCAGCCGGCGCTTCCGGGCACGGGCGGGCCGATGATTGGCGAGCGCCCCCTGCCCGAGACCGACATGGGGGAGCTGGCCTACTGGGCCGCGGTCGAGGATATCGGCACGATCGACGCCTACGAGGCCTATGTCTCCCGCTACCCGCGCGGCAAGTTCGAGGCCGAGGCGCGGGCGCGGGCCGCCGATATCCGCGATGCACCGGTGCGCCGGGCCGAGGAAGTGGAGGCCGCGCTGGACCTCAGCCGTGACGACCGGCGCCAGATCCAGCGTGACCTTGCCCTGCTGGGCCACGATCCGCGCGGCATCGACGGGCTGTTCGGCCCCGCGACCCGTTCGGCCATCATTTCGCGACAGAAGCAGACCGGCGCAGAGCCCACCGGCTACCTGACCGCGCCGCAGCTTGACCGGCTGGCCGCCGATGCGCAGGCGGAAGCCGCGCGGCTGGAGGCCGAAGCCGCCCGGCGCCGTGCCGCGCAGGAAGCCGAGGACCGGGCCTATTGGGATCAGGTCGGGCGCGGCGGGGAAGAGAGCGGCCTGCGGGCCTACCTCGAGCGTTACCCGGACGGGCTTTATGCCGACGAGGCGCAGAAGCAACTGGACCGGATGGAGGAGGACCGGCGCGGGCAGGCGCAGGAGATCGAGCGTCGCGCCTGGGACTTCGCGCGTAACGAGGACACGGCAGAGGCCTACCGGAACTACCTGCGCTTCTATCCGCGCGGGCTTTTTGCCGATGCGGCAGAGACCCGGATCGCCCAGCTGGAGCGCGAGGCGGGACCGAACCGCGAGGCGCTTCTGGCCGAGGAAAACAGCGTGATGCCCAACGACATCGCCCGGCTTCTGGTGGAGCGGCGGCTGCAACAGCTGGGCCATTACCCCGGCCTGCCGGATGGCAAGTTCGACCCCGAGACCCGTCGCGCCATTCGCCGGTTCCAAAGGGATCAGAGCCTGGAGGTGACGGGCTTCCTCAATCAGGAAACCGTGGTGCGCCTGCTGGCCGTGGGCCGCTGAACCGTCAGGCCGGGGCGCGATTGCGCCCCGGCCCCCGGCGGGTCACTTCTGGAAGATATAGGTGCCCGGTGCCTTGGCGAGGCTGCGACCCATCTTCGGCGGGGCGATCTCCTCGCCGCTGTGCTGGTCGAGCCATGCGGCCCATTCCTCCCACCACGAGCCTTCCTTCTGCTCGTGCAGCTTGAGCCAGTCGTCCGGCCCCTGATAGCGCGCACCCACCTTGCGGTGGCCGATGCGGTAGTGCCGCTTGCGGTGGCCGGGCTCGGAGACGATGCCGCCGTTGTGGCCGCCCTTGGTCAGGACGAAACGCAGGTCGTTCTCGGTGAAGAGCTTCACCTTGTAGACCGAGTGCCACGGCGCGATGTGGTCCGTCTCGGTTCCCACCACGAACATCGGCGCGGTGATGTCCTTGAGCGCGATCACCCGGCCCTCGACCGCGAAGCGCCCGGCGCTCAGGCGGTTTTCGAGGAAGAGACCGCGCAGGTACTCGGAATGCATCCGGGCGGGCATCCGGGTGGTGTCGCCGTTCCAGACGGTCATGTCGGTGGCGCGTTCCTCCAGCCCCATCAGGTAGCGCCGCACCGCGTGGGTCCAGATCAGGTCTTCGGCGCGGATCGCGGCAAAGGCCCCGGCCATCTGCGGCTGCGCGAGGTAACCCTGATCCCACATCATGTCTTCGAGGAAGGCGACCTGGCTTTCATCAAGGAAGAGGAGCAGCTCGCCCGCCTCGGTGAAATCGGTCTGCGCTGCCAGCAGGGTGATGCTGGCCAGTCGGTCGTCGCCATCCCGCGCCATGGTCGCCGCCGCGATGGACAGCAGCGTCCCCCCGAGGCAGTAGCCGCAGGCGTGGACCTTCTGCCCTGGCAGCACGCGGGAGACCTCGTCCAGCGCAGTCATGATCCCGGTCTTGCGGTAGTCCTCCAGCCCGTAGTTGGCCATCTCGGGCCCCGGATTGGTCCAGGAAATCGCAAAGACGGTATGGCCCTGCCCGACGAGGTAGTTGATCAGCGAGTTTTGCGGGCTGAGATCGAGAATGTAGTACTTCATGATCCACGCGGGCACGATCAGCACCGGCTCGGCCCGGACCTTGTCGGTCTGGGGCGCGTACTGGATCAGTTCGAAGAGCTCGTTGCGGAAGATCACCTCGCCCGGGGTGCAGGCGATATTCTCGCCGACCTCGAAGCCCTCCACCGGTTCGGGCGGGGTGTGAGAGAGCGCGTGGGAGGTGTCGTTCAGGAAGTGCCGGAACCCATCGGTGAGGTTCTTGCCACGGGTCTCGCGGATCGCCTCGAGGATTTCCGGGTTCAGCCACGGGAAGTTCGACGGGCTCGCCATGTCGAGCATCTGGCGCAGCATGAAGGCGACCCGGTCGGTGTTGTGCTTGTGCGCGCCGCGCAGTTCCTTGGTGGCCTCCTCCCAGAAATCGGCGGTGGCGAGGAAGCCCTGCTCCCAAAGGAGGAAGGGCATCTTCTGCCAGCCGGCATTGGTGAACCGGTGGTCATAGGACTTGGGCTTGAACGGCAGGGTGCCGTCCTCCGGCGTGCCGAGCAGCGCGAGCGACCAGACGTCGGCGGCATTCTGGGCGGCGCGTTCCACCAGTTCCAACTGTCGGCCGGGCGCGCGCATCAGGTGCAGGGCCCAGTCACTCCAGGCTGTCGCCGTCGCATGGGGCGAGGTGCCCGCGGTGTAATGCGCCATGATCGCGCGCAGGGTGCGGTCCAGATCGCGGTGCGCGCTTTCCGCCGGTTGCGGTGCAACGGGGACAGGCAGGCCGGGGGCCTTGGCGGGCAGGGTGTCGGACGAACGGGGGCGGGTACTCGTATCGGACAATGGGGGATCCTCTCTGAGTCGGTCGGCCGGAGCATGTGACACCGGGGCCCGACGGACCATGATCTGCGTCAGCTTCATCATCTCCGGTGACGGGGGCATGACAACAGCCGGGGCCGGGCGCCGGGGGCGAAACGTCGCGTCCGCTGAAATCGGGCGGGGGAATGCCTATCTCTTAACGCAGGCGCGCTGCGGTGCGCCCTATGCGAAGGAGGTCGCAGATGATCGAGATCACGGAAACCACCCCTGAAGGCATCATGGAAATCCGCGCCACCGGCCGGGTGACGGAACAGGACTACGAGTCGGTTCTGATCCCTGCGGTGGAGAAGGCGCTGGCGGGCGAGGACAAGGTACGCCTGCTCTACCAGGTCGGGCCCGGGTTCGAAGGCTATTCCGCCGGGGCCATGTGGGCCGATGCCCGGCTGGGCATGCGGCACTGGTCGGGCTTTGACCGGGTCGCCGTCGTCACCGACAGCGAGATGCTCGCAGGCTCGGTGAAGCTGTTCGGCTTCGCCATGCCCTGCCCGGTGAAGACCTTCGACCTTGAGGAGGTCGACGAGGCGCGCCGCTGGCTGCGCGAATCGCTGGGGGCCTTCCACATGGAAGAGATCGGCGAGGATGCCCTGATGATTCGCCTCCTCGGCAAGCTCGACAGCAAGGTCTACGAGGAGAAGACCGCCGATCTGGACGCATGGACGGCCAAGGCCGGGCGGTTCCGCCTGCTGCTGGACCTGCGGGAGTTCGACGGCTGGCAGGGGATGTCGGCGCTGGGGCAGCACCTGTCGCTGGTGAAATCGCACCACAAGCAGCCGTCGCGCGTGGCCGTCGTGGGCGATGCCGCGTGGATGCGTATGGCCGAAGGGCTGATGTCGCAGTTCCTCGACGCGAAGACGAAGTACTTCGACGAGGATGACTTCGAGGCAGGCAAGGCCTGGTTGCTGTCCTGAACCGGCCACTCTCCCCTGTGCGCGGGGGAGAGGCCCGCCCTCGGCGCGAGTCGCGACGCGGGGCCGGAGAACGATTCGGCCCGGGCCATGGAGACGTAGGGCGCCGAAGTCGTCGCCCGACAAAGGAAAAGGCCGCCCCGAAGGACGGCCTTTAAACCATTTCCGCTGTGTCGCGGTTCAGCCCTGGCGAGCTTTGAACCGGCGCTGCGTCTTGTTGATCACATAGACGCGGCCCTTGCGGCGCACGACGCGGCAGTCGCGGTGACGCTGCTTCAGCGAGCGGAGCGAGTTCTTGACCTTCATGGCCTTCTCCTCATTTCGCGGCGCGGCGAGCGCCTGTTTTCGCGGGTGACACATCCGGGGATGTGCCGGTGAATTCTGGTGGGCGGTACAAGGATCGAACTTGTGACCCCTTCGATGTCAACGAAGTGCTCTACCGCTGAGCTAACCGCCCACTTACCTGCGTTTTCCCCTGCCCCTTCAAGTGAAAGGGCGCGGAGGTCCGCGCCGGTTTGGAGGTCTATAAAAGGACTCTCAGCGGGGATCAAGGGGGTTTTGGCGAGTTTCTTTTTCTGCCTATCATGACGCAACGAGGATTGCCTATGACCGCCGATTCCTTCCAGATTTTCGAACCTGAAGCGATCACGACGAGCGTCATTTTCGCCTCGCCCCATTCCGGGCGGGACTATCCACGCGCGTTTTTGCGCCGCTCGGTGCTTGATCCCTTCACGATCCGCTCGTCCGAAGACGCCTTCGTCGACGATCTTATCGCCTGTGCGACGGACTTTGGCGCGCAGTTGCTGACCGCGAAGGTGCCCCGAGCCTATGTCGATCTGAATCGCGCGCAGGAAGAGCTGGATCCGGCGGTGATCGAGGGCGTGCGCCGTCAGGCCCACAACCCGCGCATCGCCTCTGGCCTCGGGGTGATTCCCCGCGTCGTTTCAAACGGGCGGGCGATCTATTCGGGCAAGATCACGCTGGAAGAGGCGCATGAACGGCTCGCCCGGCACTGGAAACCCTATCACTCTGCCCTTCAAAGCCTGCTGGATCGCAGCCATGCGCTCTTCGGCGAGGCGATTCTGGTGGATTGCCATTCCATGCCGCACGAGGCGGTGGATTGTATCGCCCGCAGCGGCGCGCGCCGCCCCGACGTGGTGCTGGGCGATCGATTCGGCGCCTCGGCGGACGGGGCCATCGTGGACCGGATCGAACATGCGCTTCAGGATGCCGGTCTGACGGTGGTGCGCAATGCGCCCTTCGCAGGCGCCTACATGACCCAGCATTACGGGCGGCCCTCGCGGCGCCAGCATGCGGTGCAGATCGAGATCGACCGCTCGATCTACATGAACGAGCAGATGATCCGCCCCAACGCCAACTTCCGCGCGGTGCAGCGCCTGCTGCGGCAGGTGGCGCAGGACATCGCCGAGATCGGCCGCAAGCGCGAGATGCCGCTGGCGGCGGAGTAAACCCCCGAGAGTTTCCCGAATCGTGCCCTCAGCGCAGGGCGCGTCCCTTCACGATCGCATCGGGCCCGAATCGCGCGCGGATACTGTCGGTCGCCCGTTCGGCCTTGCTGCGCCGCCCGGCCTCCGGGTCCAGCAGATCGGCGGAGAGATCGGCCTGTGCCTCGGGCACCAGCTCGCTGATGCCGACGCCGATCAGGCGGTAGGGGCCCTCGTCGCCGACACCGTCGTAGAGCGCGCGCGCCCTGCGATAGATCACATCCGCCATCTGCGTCGCATCGGGCAGCGAGATGCGCCGGGTCAGCGTGGCGTGGTTCGCCCGCTTCAGCTTCAACGTCACCACGCGGCCGGCCATCTGCTTGGCCTTGGCCCGGTCCGAAACCTTCTCGGACAGGCGCCAGAGGTGGCCGTCGAGGATGTCGTGGCTGGCGGTGTCCTCGAAGAAGGTCGTCTCGTTCGAGATCGACTTCACCGGGTTATGGGCCGAGACCCGGCGCCGGTCCTCGCCACGGGCGAGGAAATAGAGCCGGTCGCCCATGGAGCCGAATCGCGCGTGCAGGTCCTGCCGGTCCCACCGCAGAAGGTCTGAGAAGGTGCGGATGCCCGCTTTCTCCAGCGCGGCCTGCGTGGCAGTGCCCACGCCCCAGATCAGCCGCACCGGCTTCTCACGCAGGAACTCGGCCGTCTCCGCCGTGCCGATGACGGAAAACCCGTGCGGCTTGTCGAGGTCGCTGGCCACCTTGGCGAGGAACTTGTTGTGGCTGAGCCCGATGGAGCCGGTCACCCCCAGCTCGTCCCGCATGCGCCGCACGAGGCGGGCCAGCATCGTGGCCGGCGGCACGCCGTGGAGCTTTTCTGTGCCGGTCAGGTCAAGGAAGGCCTCGTCCAGCGAGAGCGGCTCGATGGCGGGGGTCATCTCCTCCATCATGGCGCGGATCGCGCGGGAGACCTCGACGTAGCGGCTCATCCGCGGCTTGATCACCACCGCGTCGGGGCAGAGCTTGAGCGCCTGGAACATCGGCATGGCCGAGCGGACGCCGCGAATCCGCGCGATGTAGCAGGCGGTGGAGACCACGCCGCGCCGCCCGCCGCCGATGATCACCGGCTTGGCGGCCAGCTCGGGATTGTCGCGTTTCTCGACCGAGGCATAGAAGGCGTCGCAGTCCATATGCGCGATGGTCAGCGTGTTCAGCTCTGCATGCGACACCACCCGCCGGGACCGGCAGACGGGGCAGGAGGTGCCCTGTTCGAAGGGCGTGAGGCAATCGCGGCAAAGGGCTGGCATCGGACGAAAAGCGTGCGCGGGTCCATGGATGTTTCGCAAACCCATCTTACATTGGCGCCATGGAGAGTGACACCGGATTCGTGGGCGCCAAGCTGGCGCTGTTCCTCGGCGAGGAGCTGCTTGTCATCCGGCGTGATGACCGGGACGACATTCCCTGGCCGGATTTCCTCGATTTCCCCGGTGGCGGGCGCGAAGGCGACGAAGGCCCCGAGGCCTGCGCCCTGCGCGAGACGCTGGAGGAGGTCTCGCTCGACCTGCCCGATACGGTTCTGATCTGGCGGCGCAGCTACGAGCGGCCCCATGGGCGGGTCTGGTTCTTCGTGGCGCAGATCGAGGACTGGCGGGTGGATGATGTGGTTCTGGGCGACGAGGGGCAGGGCTGGGAGCTGATGTCCCCGGATGCCTACCTCGCGCATCCCGACGCGATCCCGCATTTCAGGGGGTACCTGTTGGATTACCTTGCGAGCCAGCGGGCGGCTTGAGGGGTGGAGCGGGCAAGCGGTGGGCTGATGCCTGAAATGGGAGGAGGCGCGTCCGCCGAATGTGCCGCGAAGACAGCTTGATCATCTCTCCCCTAGGTTAGCCGCTAATCCCTTCGCCACATCAGCGCAAAGCTACTCGGGCCTGGCCGACCCCAGACGCGAAGCCGCGGATCGACGGCGCGCGCGGAGGCGATCCGAACCTTTCTGGACTCCACTTTATCCCGGCCAAGCTCGTCCCTCCCTCTCAAGGGACCGCCCAGCCTCACCAAATCGCCGCCGCGTGGGCGCGCGCCGGCGATGCGCGGCGGCCTGCGGCCTTGTCCCGCGCGGGCGGCACTTGGCAAATGCGGAGAGGTGATAGCGACTTGGGGTAGGGCCTGCGCTGATACTCGACCGGGTGTCTTGCGAAGCCATCCAGTCCCACGCCAAAGAAAAAGGGCCGCAAGCGCGGCCCCTCTCACGACATGTCCCGAGCGCTCACGCGAAGGAGGCGTTGGTCTTCCAGGCATCCGCGATTTCGCGCTGGATCGCCTGAGCGGCTGCGCGCGGGTCTTCTGCGCGCCAGATCGGGCGGCCCACCACGATGTGGTCCACGCCATCCTTGATCGCCAGCGACGGCGTCGCGATCCGCTTCTGGTCGCCCTTGTCGGCCCCCAGCGGGCGCACGCCCGGCGTCACGATCAGCCGGCCCTCGGCCTGCGGCAGGGCGCGGATCGCAGCCGCTTCCTGCGGCGAGGCGATGATCCCGTCGGCCCCGGCCTCGAAGGCCTTGGCCGCGCGTTCGATGACGATGTCGCGCACGTCGCCCGCCTTCATCAGGCCATCGTCGAGGTCGGAGCGCTCCAGCGAGGTCAGGATGGTGACGGCGAGGATCTTGGTCTGCGAGGCGCCCGCGCCTTCCTTGGCCGCGCGCACCACATGCGGGTCGCCGTGCACCGTGAGGAAGTCGAGGTCGAAGGCCGCCAGGCCACGCACGGCGTTTTCCACCGTCGCGCCGATGTCGAAGAGCTTCATGTCAAGGAAGATGCGCTTGCCGTGCTCCTGCTTGAGCTCGTTGGCGAGCGCGAGGCCCCCGCCGGTCAGCATCCCGAGGCCGATCTTGTAGAAACTCACGGCGTCGCCGATCGTCTCGGCAAGCTGCAACCCGGACAGGGCATCGGGTACGTCGAGAGCGACGATCAGGCGGTCATCTGCGGTCATTGGGAGGTCTCCTGCGATTTTCCCGAGTATATAGAGTGTGCCGATCCCCGGCAAGATCGGGGTGCGGCAAAAAAACCACAGTTTGTGCGGCGGGACATCTTGGAAAGCCCGCGACGCTCCCCCATCTTGTCTATCGAGGCCCCGAACGGGAGCGCGCCGCCAAGCGGGCGTTTCGAACGAGGGGTGCTATTGAGGAAGGAGTTTACCGATGAACATGGAAAAGTTCACGGAACGGTCGCGCGGTTTTCTTCAGGCCGCCCAGACCATTGCGATGCGGGAGAGCCATCAGAAACTGGCGCCCGAGCATCTGCTCAAGGCCCTGATGGATGACAGTGAAGGTCTCGCCTCCAACCTGATCAACCGCGCCGGCGGCGACGCCAAGCGGGTGCAGCAGCAGGTCGAGATCGCGCTGAAGAAAATTCCGCAGGTGACCGGCGACGCCGGCCAGATCTACATGGACAGCCAGACCGCCAAGGTCCTGGGCGAGGCCGAGAAGCTGGCCGAGAAGGCGAAGGACTCGTTTGTCCCCGTCGAACGGCTGCTGACGGCGCTTGCGCTGGTGAAGAGCCCGGCCAAGGACGCGCTGGAGGCCGGCAAGGTCTCGGCTCAGAGCCTGAACGAGGCGATCAACGACATCCGCAAGGGCCGCACGGCCGACAGCGCGAATGCCGAGGATACCTTCGAGGCGCTGGAGAAATACGCCCGCGACCTGACCAAGGCCGCCGAGGAAGGCAAGATCGACCCGATCATCGGGCGCGACGATGAAATCCGTCGCTCGATGCAGGTGCTGTCGCGCCGGACCAAGAACAACCCGGTCCTGATCGGGGAACCCGGCGTCGGTAAAACGGCGATTGCCGAGGGTCTGGCCCTGCGCATCGTCAACGGCGACGTGCCGGAGTCCCTGCGCAACAAGCGCCTGCTGGCGCTGGACATGGGCGCGCTGATCGCCGGGGCCAAGTACCGTGGCGAATTCGAGGAACGGCTGAAATCCATCCTGTCGGAGATCGAATCCGCGGCGGGTGAAGTGATCCTCTTCATCGACGAGATGCACACGCTCGTCGGCGCCGGGAAGACCGATGGCGCGATGGATGCGGCCAACCTGATCAAGCCTGCGCTTGCCCGGGGGGAACTGCACTGCATCGGGGCCACCACGCTCGACGAATACCGCAAGTACGTCGAGAAGGACGCCGCCCTTGCCCGCCGGTTCCAGCCGGTGATGGTCAGCGAACCCACGGTCGAGGACACGATCTCGATCCTGCGGGGCATCAAGGAGAAGTACGAGCTGCACCACGGCGTGCGGATCTCGGACAGCGCCCTTGTGGCGGCCGCGACGCTCTCGAACCGCTACATCACGGACCGGTTCCTGCCCGACAAGGCCATCGACCTCGTGGACGAGGCCGCCAGCCGCCTGCGGATGGAAGTCGACAGCAAGCCCGAAGAGCTGGACCAGCTCGACCGGCAGATCCTGCAGATGCAGATCGAGGTCGAGGCGCTCAAGCTCGAGGATGACGCGGCCTCCCGCGACCGTCTCGAGACACTCGAGAAGGAGCTGGCCGACCTGCAGGACCGCTCGGACGAGATGACCGCCAAGTGGCAGGCCGAACGCGACAAGCTGGCCGGGGCCCGCGAGCTGAAGGAACAGCTGGACCGCGCCCGCGCGGATCTGGAGATCGCCAAGCGGAACGGGGATCTGGCGAAAGCCGGTGAGCTGTCCTACGGCGTGATCCCGCAGCTGGAAAAACAGCTGGGCGAGGCCGAGGCGGCGGAAGCCGAAGGTGGCGTCATGGTCGAGGAAGCCGTGCGTCCGGAGCAGATCGCGCAAGTGGTCGAACGCTGGACGGGCATTCCCACGGCCAAGATGCTGGAGGGCGAGCGCGAGAAGCTGCTGCGCATGGAAGACGGCCTGCATAAGCGGGTCATCGGCCAGAACGCGGCGGTCCGGGCGGTGGCGAATGCCGTGCGTCGGGCGCGTGCGGGTCTCAACGACGAGAACCGTCCGTTGGGTTCGTTCCTCTTCCTCGGGCCGACCGGCGTGGGTAAGACCGAACTGACCAAGGCCGTGGCCGAGTTCCTGTTCGACGACGACAACGCGATGGTCCGCATCGACATGTCGGAGTTCATGGAGAAACACTCGGTCGCCCGTCTGATCGGTGCCCCGCCGGGATACGTCGGCTATGACGAAGGCGGTGTCCTGACCGAAGCCGTGCGGCGGCGTCCCTATCAGGTCGTCCTCTTCGACGAGGTCGAGAAGGCGCACCCGGATGTCTTCAACGTGCTGCTGCAGGTTCTGGACGATGGTGTGCTGACCGATGGCCAGGGCCGTCGGGTCGACTTCAAGCAGACGCTCATCGTGCTGACCTCGAACCTCGGGGCACAGGCGCTGAGCCAGCTGCCCGAAGGGGCCGATGCGGCGGATGCCAAACGCGACGTGATGGATGCGGTGAAGGCCCACTTCCGGCCCGAGTTCCTCAACCGTCTGGACGAGATCATCGTCTTCGACCGGCTGGCCCGGGCGGACATGGACGGGATCGTCACGATCCAGCTGGGTCGTCTCGAAAAACGCCTCGCGGGTCGCAAGATCCATCTGGCGCTGGACGAGGGCGCGAGGAAATGGCTGGCCGACGAAGGCTACGACCCGGTGTTCGGGGCGCGGCCGCTGAAACGGGTCATCCAGCGTGCGTTGCAGGATCCGCTGGCGGAGCTGCTGCTGGCGGGCGACGTGAAGGACGGTGACACCATTCCCGTCACGGCGGGGGCCGAAGGGCTGCTGCTGGGCGAGAAGCTGGGCGCCACCAACCGCGACAAGCCGGAGGACGCAGTGGTCCACTAAGGGCCGCGTCAGCGCAGAACACCAAACCCCGCCGGAGCGATCCGGCGGGGTTTATCATGTCCGGGTGCGGGGCAGGGGCCCCGCGCACCGAAGCGGCGCTTACATCGCGGCGTCGGGCATCAGCACCGAGTCGATCACGTGGATCACGCCGTTGGAGGCTTCCACGTCGGGCATCACCACGGTGGCCTCGTCGACCATCACGCTGTCCCCCAGCGAGATCTCGATCTCTTCGCCTTCCACGGTGGCGGCCATCATGCCGTCGGTCAGGTCACCGGACATCACTTCGCCCGGCACGACGTGGTAGGTCAGGATCTCGGTCAGCTTGTCCTTGTTCTCGGGCAGGAGAAGGCTGTCGACGGTGCCTTCGGGGAGGGCGGCGAAGGCCTCGTCGGTGGGCGCGAAGACCGTGAACGGGCCGTCCCCTTTCAGGGTCTCGACAAGACCGGCGGCTTCGGCTGCGGCCAGCAGGGTGCCGAAATCGCCGGCTGCGGTGGCGGTGTCGACAATGTCCTTCTTGCCCATGTGGTTATCGGCGAGCAGGGCGGTGGGCGCGGTCAGCGAGGCAACGGTGGCGAGGGCGATAAAGCTACGGCGGATCATCTTGATATCTCCATGTTCTGGTTGTCTGCACCGTCATCGGCGTCAGTGAACGGGATACCCGGCGGGGGCGGGACCGGATCACCCTCAAGAAATCGCGAAGCGGTGTTGACGCGCGGCGCTTTCGCGTCAAGCCGGGGCCCGTCGGGATTTCCAGTCACGATGCAGTGTTTTCATGTGATCCGCAGTGAGCCGCTTTTTCGAATTATTTCGTGATGTGAAATGCTTGGCGCCGTTTCGGCGCGGAAAAATGCGGGTCGGTCCGCTGCTGCGGCGACTAGAAGCCGGTGCCTGCGTGGACGCGGCAAAAGAGGGCACCACGCCCGCCCCGGGGCGGGCGCTGGCCTTTCATCTCATGTGACCGTCTCGTGTGGCCGTCGGCCTGACGCCCGGCCTTGAGGCTCAGTCCATCCCGATCGCGTTGCGGGCGATGCGGTCCAGCAGGGCCTCGACCTCCTTCATGGGGCCTTCGGGGAAGGCGCGGTAGCCGATGATCGTCTCCTCCGGCGTGTCTGCCTTCACCGCCACGAAGATATCGTAGGGGCAGAAGCGGATGTTCATCGGGTCCGCTTCCATCACCTTGCGCGACAGCGCGGCCGAGCAGAAGGAATAGACATCCGCCGCCTTGAAGATCTCGACGTCCGAGCCGACGTCGGCGCGGGTCCGCGCCAGCATCTCGCCCACGTGGCTGGTGCCGTCGACCACCAGTCCCTCGTCGATGATCGCATTCTCCAGCCCGAAGACCACGTCTTCAAAGCTCTCCTGCGTCGTGTAACTGATCAGCCCCTCCGCCACGGCGGGCAGGGCCGGAAGCGCCAGCAAAAGCGCGCCACCGATCATCCCTGACAGTTTCATGGGAACCTCCTCCGAATTTTCGCGGCAGGTTACTTGCCGCTGTCACTATATAATCGCAGTCTGGTCCCGTTGTTGAGGTGACAAATCGGGCCCGGCCCGAAGACCCCAGAGGGAGTGTGTCATGGATTTCGCAGGAAGCGCGCTGGAATACCTCGCGCTGTTCTTCATCCTAGCAATCGGGTTTGCGGCGCTGCTCGCGGTCGGGATGTACGTCATCGACCGCTGGCAATCGGACGATGCGATCCTTCGGAACTATCCCGTCATCGGTCGGTTCCGCGGGCTGTTCACCAAGCTGGGCGAATTCTTCCGACAGTACTTCTTTGCCATGGACCGCGAGGAAATGCCCTTCAACCGGGCGCAGCGGGACTGGGTGTACCATGCGGGCAAGGGCGTGGGGAACACGATCGCCTTCGGCTCGACCCGCAACCTGACGATTCCCGGCACGACGATCTTCGTGAACTCGGCCTTCCCGCCGCTGGATGACCAGTTTGCCGCCTCGCAGCCGATGGAGATCGGGCCGACCGCGCGGATGCCCTATATGGCGCATTCGATCTTCAATATCTCCGGCATGTCCTATGGCGCCATCTCGCGCCCCGCGATCGAGGCGCTGAGCCGTGGCGCCGCCAAGGCCGGCATGTGGCTGAACACCGGCGAGGGCGGGCTGAGCCCGTACCACGAGGAGGCCAACTGCGACATCGTCTACCAGATCGGCACCGCGAAATACGGGGTGCGCGACGCCGAGGGCCGTCTGAACGACGAGAAGCTGCGGCAGGTTGCGGCGCACCCGCAGGTCAAGATGTTCGAGCTGAAGCTGGCGCAGGGGGCGAAACCGGGCAAGGGCGGCATCCTGCCCGGCGCCAAGGTGGACGAGGAAGTGTCCCGAATCCGTGGCATCGCGGTGGGGCAGGATTCGATTTCGCCCAACCGGCACCTCGACATCGCGGACTTCGGCCAGCTGCTCGACATGATCGGCCACATTCGCGAGGTGACGGGCCGCCCGGTGGGCTTCAAGACGGTGATCGGCTCCTCCGACGCCTACGAGGAGCTCTTCGAGATGATCCTCGAACGCGGGCCGGACTGCGCCCCCGACTTCATCACCATCGACGGCGGCGAGGGCGGCACCGGGGCCGCGCCAATGCCGCTGATGGATCTTGTCGGCATGCAGATCCGCGAGGCGCTGCCCCGGATCGTCGACATGCGCGACCGCTACGGGCTGAAGGAGCGCATCCGCATCATCGCCTCGGGCAAGCTGGTGAACCCGGGGGACGTGGCCTGGGCGATCTGCGCAGGCGCGGATATCGTCACCTCGGCCCGGGGCTTCATGTTCGCGCTCGGCTGCATTCAGGCGCTGAAGTGCAACAAGAACACCTGCCCCACGGGGATCACCACACATGATCCGCACCTTCAGCGCGGTCTCGTGGTAGAACAGAAGTACGAGAAGGTCGCCAACTACGCCAAGCAGGTGATCAAGGAAGTCGAGATGATCGCCCATTCCGTCGGCGTGGCCGAACCGCGCCTGATGCGGCGGCGCCATGTGCGCATCGTGCAGGCCAATGGCGAGAGCATCCCGATGAACAAGCTGCGCCCCTCGGTGATGCCGGAAAAGGGCCCGGGTTACAGCGCGACCACAAAGATGTGAGGTGCGCGGGGCATCTGTAACGCCTCCTGTGCCGTATACGAAGAGTATAGGGAAGCAACCACAGGGGAGCCGAACCATGGCCCGGATCTGGAAGGGGCGTTTCCGCGACTGCGACGTCACGCCCGAAGAGATGTACCTCAACCGCCGTCAGATCATGGCGGGGGCGCTTGGCCTCGGCGTCGGCTCCATCGCGGGGCCGGCGTTCGCAGCCCCCTCGGGGCTGACGCCGAACACGCTGGAAGAGATCACCAACTACAACAACTACTACGAGTTCGGCACCGGCAAGGAAGACCCTGCCCGGAACGCGGGCTCGCTGACCGTGAAGCCCTGGACTGTCAAGATCGACGGCATGGTGGATAAGCCGGGCGACTATGCGCTCGACGACATCCTCTCCAGCCAGCAGATCGAGGAGCGGATCTATCGCCTGCGCTGTGTCGAGGCCTGGTCCATGGTTATCCCGTGGAACGGCTTCGAACTGGGCAAGCTGCTGGAACGGGTCGGCGTCCAGTCCGGTGCGAAATACGTGGCCTTCGAGACCGCGCTGCGCCCGGATGAGATGCCCGGTGTGCGCTATCCCGTCCTCGACTGGCCCTACCGCGAGGGGCTGCGCCTCGACGAGGCGATGCATCCGCTGACCCTCGTGGCGACCGGCCTCTACGGGAAGGAGCTGCCGAACCAGAACGGCGCGCCGCTGCGCCTCGTGGTGCCGTGGAAGTATGGCTTCAAGTCGATCAAGTCGATCGTTCGGATCACCCTGCAGGACGAGCAGCCCTTCACCAGCTGGAAGGACGCCAACCACCGGGAGTACGGCTTCTACAGCAACGTGAACCCGCAGGTGAACCATCCGCGCTGGTCCCAGGCCACCGAACGGGTCATCGGCGCGGGCCTCTTCGGCTCGCGGCAGGAGACCGAGATGTTCAACGGCTATGACGAGGTCGCCAGCCTCTATAGCGGCATGGACCTGCAGAAGAACTACTGATGGCGCTTGTCGATCGCCTCAACCGTGCCACGCGGCGTGTCCCGGCATGGCCCCTCTATCTCCTCGGGGCCCTGCCGCCGGTCTGGCTGATCTGGGCGGGGTTCGCCGGCCAGCTTGGCGTCGACCCGGTCAAGGAGATGGAGCACCAGATGGGCGAATGGGGCCTCTGGCTGCTCATCGCCGGGCTGGCCATCACGCCGCTGCAACGCTTCGTCGGGCTCCGCTTGGTGAAATACCGCCGTGCCATCGGCCTGCTGGCCTTCTTCTATATCCTGCTGCACCTGCTCATCTGGTTGGTGCTGGACGTGCAGATTCCCAGCCAGATCGTCGCCGACATCCTCAAGCGGCCCTACATCACCATCGGCATGGCGGCCTTCGTCCTGTTGCTGCCGCTGGCCCTGACCTCCAACAACTGGTCGATCCGGCGGATGGGGTCCGGCTGGCGCAAGCTGCACAAGCTCGTCTATCCGGCGGTGCTGCTGGGGGCGGTGCACTTCGTGATGCTGGTGAAGGGCTTCCAGATCGAGCCGCTTCTCTACCTCGCGGCGATCGTCGCTCTCCTCGCGCTCCGGCTGCGTCGCCCCAGGCGACAGCGCGCCCCCCTGCCGGGGGAGTGAACGGGTCACGACAGATTTCGGGCCGGAGCGGGGAGACCTGCTTCGGCCCGTTTCCCGACTCGCGGTCCGAGTCAGGACGCGAGTCGGGGCCGTCTCAGCGCGCGAGTCGCCCGACTGACTCGCCTCATCTGTGGGTACTCTTGTGGGTAACTCTGGGGGTAACCCCAGATGTAGGAAGCTGCCCCTCCGGAAGGCTGCGCCGCGCCCCTTCGTAAGTCCGGCGACACGCGGCGTGGATCAGAAAATTTGCGGCATAAGTCCTTGAAAATATGGTGTTCAGGGGGTTTCCGGAAAAAAGATGCGATTTCTGGCGAGATCCCTCTTGCGGGTCACCGTCACTCTCCGTAAAAGCCCCTTCACCGGCGGCGCTGAGGCGCTGACGGGGCGCTGGACGGCGCGGGGGCGAGAGCCACTGCGGGGATGGCGGAACGGAATTCGAGAGGCATCTGGGCGGGCGCGCCGCAAGTTAGGGCGC
>NZ_JAIUZP010000008.1 GCF_020171315.1 Pseudooceanicola nanhaiensis
GGCGGCAACGACACCCTGCTGGGCGGCGGCGGCAAGGACACGCTGGAAGGCGGCATCGGCGACGACCTCCTCACCGGCGGCGGCGGCCCGGACCTCTTCGTCTTCCACGACGACTGGGGTAACGACACGATCACCGACTTCGCCGTTGGCAACGGTGAGAAGATCGACCTCTCCGGCGTCACTGCGATCACCGGCTTCTATGACCTGCTGAACAACCACCTCGTGGATGACGGCGGGACCGCGGTGATCCAGGTCGGAAGCAATACGATCACCTTGGGCGGGGTGCTCTTCTCCGACTTCGGCTTCTCGGGCCTCTACTCGGGGAACGACTTCCTGTTCTGAGGACGTCGGGCTTCTGGTGAACCGAAAAAGGCCCGCCGTGGTGTCGCGGCGGGCCGTCCCGTCTGTGCCTCCCGCCCTGCGGCCGGGGGCTGTGTCGCCGGTGCGGATCAAGGGGACCAGCCTTTTGGGGCCTGAGCCTAGGCAAAGGTCATGTTGAAGGCTGGTACAGATCATGCGCCGGATCAGAACCGAAGCTCCGGTTTGACCGGAAGGGCCGGTTCAAATTCCGTCGGCGCGGAGAGAGTGCTCACGTCGCGAACGGTCGGCCGACAGATCACCGTCCAATTCCCTTTGAATGCACGGAAAAATCCGGCTTCAAGTGAAACGGTGAAACGATGTCTTAAGGGAAAATGGCGGAGAGACAGGGATTCGAACCCTGGAGACGGTTTCCCGCCTACACACTTTCCAGGCGTGCGCCTTCGACCACTCGGCCACCTCTCCGGTTTGGCTTCAATAGCCGAAGCACGGGGAAAGGTTCAAGAGGAGAAGCGACGCTTTCCGCAGGGAAATTTCCGTTTTTTTCGGACACCCTGAAACCGCCCCGAAATGGCCCCTCAGAGGACCGGCCCCATCATGGCGATCGTGTTGTAATAGGCCCGCTGCCACAGGCCCCAGTCGGTCACATCCTTGGCGGTCACCGGGTCAGAGACGTCAATATAGCTTTGCTGGCGGGCGCGCAGCTGCGCCGTCACGCCGCGATCTTCCAGCAGGATGTTGTTCTCGTAGTTCAGCTCGAAGCTGCGCCGGTCGAGGTTGGCAGAGCCGATAAGCGCGATCCGCCCGTCGAGGGTGAGGGATTTCGCGTGCAGCAGCCCCTCGGTGTATTCGTAGATCTGGACGCCCGCCTTCAGCAGATCGACGTAGTAGCTGCGGCTGGCGGCGGCCACGACGAAGGAATCGTTGCGCTCCGGCAGGACGAGAATCGTCCGCACCCCGCGCCGGGCCGCGCTGCAGAGCGCCGATTGCATCGGCTCCGTGGGGACGTAATAGGGCGTCGTCAGCACCAGCTCCTCGCGGGCACCGTGCATGAGCGCCTCGAAGACCTCGGGCATGGCGGTGGGGCGCACCGTGGGGCCGGTCCCGATCACCTGCGCGGTGATGCCCGGTTCGCGCAGCTCGCTGGACGGCGGGCCGATCAGGTCGCGCAGGTCGTCCTCGTGGTGGGCCATCCAGTCCTCGGCAAAGAGCCACTGGTTCTGGCGCACCACCGGACCCTCGAACCGCAGCATCAGGTCCACCCAGGGGCCGTATTTCTTCTTGGGAAGGAATTCGGCGTCGGCGCAGTTCTGGCTGCCGCAGTAGGTGATGCGCTTGTCGATCACCACGATCTTGCGGTGGTTGCGCAAATCCATACGCCCCCGAATCGGATGCAGCACCGGGTTGGACACCGGCAGCGCACGGGCCAGCCGCACCCCTGCCCCCTTCATCCGCGCCCAATGCTCGGAGCGGATCATCTTGCGCGAGCCGATGTCATCCGCCATGGCCCGGACGATGACGCCGCGCCCGGCGGCCCGGATCAGCGCCTCGACCACGGCGAGACCGCTGCGATCGGCCAGCCAGATGTAGAAGAGCACATGCACATGATCCTGCGCCGCATCGATATCGGCCACGATGCTGCGGATCGCGGCCTCTGAATCGGCCAGCAATTCCGCGCGGTTGCCACCTACCGGGCCAAAGCCGTTGATCGATTCCCCGGTGCGGAAGAGGTGCAGGTATTCGGCGCTCGGCAGGGTGAAATCCCCGCAGGGGTTCGGCGGCGTGTCGGGGTTGCGCAGGACCTCGGCCATCTCGCGGTAGCGTGCGGCGCGCCGGCTGCCGATGTTGGTCTCGCCGAAGAGCACATAGGCGAGGATCCCGAAGGCCGGCAGCGCCATCATCACGAGCAGCCACGCCATGCGGGACGAGGGTTCGCGGTTGGGGCGCAGAAGCGCGCGCAGGATGAAGCCGATCTGGATCGCGCCATAGGCCAGCAGCAGGGGCCAGCTGGTCAGGAAGGCGACGATATGCGGCCCCATCCCGCGGCCTCAGTCCAGGAGAAGCGAAACGCGGCGGTTCTGGCGGCCCTTCTTCTCGATCTTGCCGAGGCGCGCCGTGCCGATCTCGCCCGTTCGGGCGACATGGGTGCCGCCGCAGGGCTGAAGATCCACCTGTTCCGCCCCGTGGCCGATCCGCACCAGACGGATGCGTCCGGATCCGCGCGGCGGGCTGACGGACATGGTTTTCACGAGGTCGGGATTGGCGTCCAGTTCCGCATCGGTGATCCAATGCTCGGTCACCGGCAGGTCCCGGGCGATCAGCTCGTTCAGCGCGGTCTCCAGCGCGGCCTTGTCCTCCGGCGCTTCGGGCATGTCGAAGTCGAGCCGCCCCTTGCCGGCACCGACAGCGCCGCCGCTCACCGGCAGCGGGATCACGACGGAGAGCAGGTGCAGCGCCGTGTGCATCCGCATATGGGCGAAGCGCACGTCCCAGTCGAGTTCCTGCCGGACCGGCGCGCCGACGGGCGGCAGGTCCTGCGTCTCGTTCGGCACAAGGATGACCGCATCCCCCTCGCCTTTCACGGCGGTGGCGATATAGACCTCGCCCTTCTCCCAGATCACGGCCCCGCAGTCGCCGGGCTGGCCGCCGCCGTTGGGATAGAAGATCGACCGGTCGAGGATCAGCCCGCCATCGTCCGTATGCGCCACCACCGTGGCCTCGGCCTCGGCAAGGTACGGATCCGTACGATAGAGCTGCTCGGTCATCTGTCCTCTCCTCCGCCGTCGTCGGTGCCGATGTCATCGGAGGTCATATGTTGCGCTGCATCAGGCAACTTGTCCACCGCGTCGCGCTTTTCCGGGCCCTGTGCGGCGGGCGCCGGATCCGGTTGCGCCGGTCCGCTGCCGCCGGAGGTCGGCGCGGGGTGCAGTTTCTCGGGGTTGCGGATCCACAGATCGCGCTGTGCGAAGGGGATTTCGATCCCTTCCTCGGCAAAGCGTTCGGCGATGGTGTGGTTCAGCTCGGTCTGGATCGGCAGGCCCCAGAGCACGTCGCGGATGATCAGCCGCACCTCGAAGTCGAGGGAGCTTTCCCCGAAGCCCTTGAAATAGACGAAGGGCGCCGGGTTATCGAGGACCATGGGATGCGACTTGCCGATCTCCAGCAGGATCTCCTCCACCCGGCGGGTGTTGGTGCCATAGGCCACGCCCACGGTCAGGATCACCCGGCCGATGTTGTTGCCCCGGGTCCAGTTCGTCACCGTCCCCGAGATGAGATCGGCATTGGGCACGATCACGTCGGTGCGGTCGAAGGTCTCGATCCGGGTGGAGCGCACGGAGATCGACTTCACGATGCCCATCTGCCCGTTCACTTGGATCCAGTCGCCCTCGGAAATTGGCCGCTCCACCAGCAGGATGATGCCCGAGACGAAGTTCTGGACGATGTTCTGCATGCCGAAACCGATACCGACCGACAGCGCACCGGCCACATAGGCAAGCGCCGAGAGGTTGATGCCCGCGGCGGTGATCGCGATGATCGCGGCGAGGAAGATCCCGACGTAGCCGAGCCCGGTGACGAAGGCCCGCTGTCCGCCGGCGTCCAGCTTGGTCTTGGGCAGGATCGTGGTGCCGAGCGCCCCCTGCGACAGCCGCGTCAGCCCGAGGCCGATGGCGAAGACGATCACGAAGGTCAGGAAGTTGCTGGGCGAAATCGTCGTGTCGCCGAGGCTGAAGCCCTGCATGAACTGGGACCAGAGCTCGGCGAGGTCGGTGGTGCGGGCGCCCCAGATCAGCGCGAAGACCGGCAGCGAGCCGAGGACCAGCAGCGCCGCCGCCAGCACCGGCGTCAGGGCCTCGTCCACGTGGGCCCGGTTGCGGGTGATCAGGACATAGATCTCGACGACGATGCGCTGCACCACGACGATCAGCGCCAGCAGGGCCAGCGACCGGATCATCGGCATCACGAGGGCGTCGGCCATGGCGAAATAGCCGATGGCGCCGGCCAGCGGGCCCAGAACGGCGATGGCGATGGTAAACCGGCCCAGCAGGAGGACCAGCTGCATCAGGAAGCCGATGCTCTCGGAGGGGTCCTGTTCGCTGCGGGCATGGGCCATCAGCAGCTGGCCGAGGCGATAGAGGACCGGCCCTGCCGCAAGCAGCAGCGGGAAGAAGATCACGTTGCGGGCCTCGGCGGACCAGTCGGCATAGGCCCCGGCGGCCACCAGCAGCTCGTAGACGAAGAGCAGCAGCCCGAGGAAGACCGCGTAGAAACGCCCCTCCAGCCTTTGCGGGCGGCTCAGGCGCAGGGGCGGATCGGTGACGTCGGACTTCGGGAACATTTGCGTCCCGAGCCAGAAGATGATGAAAAAGTTCACCCCGCCCTTGAAGGCCGCCCCCAGCAGCGCCTCGCCCTGTGGCCCCACGAGACCGGACATGAAGGAAGCGACGAGGATCAGCCCAAGACCGGCGGCGGGCAGGATGATCTGCCCCAGCGAGATCACCAGCCCCAGAAGCCAGCGTTCGGCGGTGCGGTTGCGGTCGCGCACCTTGTCGGACCAGCGCTCGACCCAGCTGCGCCCGCGCAGCAGCACGAAGCCGGCAAGCGCCAGCGACAGCAGCACGGCGGGCAGCGACCCGCGCAGGCTCTCGCTTCCGGCGCGGCGCCAGTTGCTCTGCACTTCTGCGACCAGCCCCATGAAGCTGCCGGTCAGGCTTTCCGCGGCGGTGGGCCAGTTGCCGGGGTTCAGGGGCGTCGGCCCCAGTTCCAGCAGCTGGTTCGCCTGCCGTTCGCGCAGGATGCGGTCGATCTCGCGGATCAGGGCATCGGCGCGGCTGTAGGCGACGCCTGCAGCGGTTCCGGGCGCGCGCAGCTCTGTCAGGCGGGCGGTGATCTCTTCGCGCTGCTGCGCGATCTCGGGCGCCTCTTCCCCGGTCTCGGGCGGGGCGCCAAGCGCGTCGAGCTGCGCCTGCACGCTGGTGATCGTGCTGGCGTTGATCTGCTCCGCGCCCTGAAAATGGTCGCGCCAGCTGACCAGTTCGGCCCGCAGGTCGCTCATGGTGCTGCTGGTGGCGGCGTTGTCCTCGATCGCCGTCTCGGCGCGTTCAGCGACCTTGTCCCAGTCGGCGTAGTTGAGCGCGCCATCGCCGCTTTCCCCGTCCTGCGCCTGAACGGCGGTCGGGTGGAACGGCGAGAGCACCCCTGCCCCGGCGCCCATCAGCGCCAGCAGGAGGATCAGAAGACAGGAGCGGAGGGCCCGCGGCAGCACGCTACGGCGGGCCGGGCTCATCACTCCGAGAAGACTCCGGGGATGGAGCGGGGGCTTTCGGTCATCCATGAGGGGGTCGGCAGGCCTTGGTCTTTGAGGAAACGCGGATTGAACAGTTTGGACTGATATCGCGTTCCGTAGTCGCAAAGCACAGTGACAATCCTGTGACCCGGTCCCAGCTCGCGGGCCAGACGCACGGCGCCCGCCACGTTGATCGCCGAGGACCCGCCAAGGCAGAGCCCCTCTTCCGACAGCAGGTCAAAGACGTAAGGCAGCGCCTCGGCATCCGGCACCTGGTAGGAGAAGTCGGGCGTGAAGCCTTCGAGGTTGGCGGTAATCCGCCCCTGCCCGATGCCCTCGGTGATCGAGGTGCCTTCGGAGGCCAGCTGACCGGTGGTGTAGAAGGAATGCAGCGCCGCCCCCATCGGATCGGCAAGGGCGATCTTCACGCCCTTGGGCTGCAGCGCCATGGCCACGCCCGCCAGCGTCCCGCCGGAGCCCACGGCCGCGACGAAGCCGTCGACCTTGCCGCCGGTCTGTTCCCAGATTTCGGGGCCGGTGGTCTCGATATGGGCCTGACGGTTGGCGACGTTGTCGAACTGGTTGGCCCAGATCGCGCCATGCGGCTCAGATGCCGCCAGCTTCTCGGCCAGACGCTGGGAATAGCGCACGTAGTTGTTGGGGTTCTTGTAGGGCGCCGCCGGCACCTGGACCAGTTCTGCGCCCGCGAGGCGCAGCATGTCCTTCTTCTCCTGAGACTGGGTCTCGGGGATGACGATAACGGTCTTGAAGCCCATCGAGGCGCCCACGAGGGCAAGGCCAATGCCGGTGTTGCCCGCGGTGCCTTCGACGATCGTGCCGCCCGGCTCCAGCGTACCGCGGGCGATGGCGTCCTTGATGATGTAGAGCGCGGCGCGGTCCTTGACCGACTGGCCGGGGTTCATGAACTCCGCCTTGCCGAGGATCTCGCAGCCGGTTTCCTCGCTGACTTTCCGCAGGCGGATCAGGGGCGTCTTGCCGACGGCATCTGCCAGGTCCTTGGCCACAAACATCACTGAACTCCTTCTCACGTCGCGGATGATCTGCCCGGAAGATGTAGACCCCGCAAAGGGCTAACTCAAGCCGGTGTGCGCAATCGGGGACGCTCGCGCTGAAGCCAGAACATCAGCAGGATCAGGGGCCCGTTATCGGCCTCGCCGGAGGACACCAGTTCCATGACACGTTCAAACGGCAGAATATGTGTCCGGATGTCCTCGCCTTCCCCTGCCACCCCGAAGCCCGTTCCGCCCTCGTCGGGCAGGTCTGCAAGACCCACGTAGGTGTGCAGCAGTTCGCTGATGCAGCCGGGCGACGGGTAATAGGTGTTCACATGGCGCAGATCGGTGATCTCCAGCCCCGCCTCCTCCACCGCTTCGCGCCGGGCACAGGCCTCTGCCGTTTCGCCGGGATCGACGCGCCCCGCGACGGGCTCCAGCGACCAGGGCCAGGGGCTGCCGTTGTTGTAGGGGCCCATGCGGAACTGTTCCACCAGCAGGACGGTGTCCTTCACCGGGTCATAGGGCAGGATCACCGCCGCGTCGGGCGCGATGAAGACCTCGCGGCGCAGCACCTCGGTCATGCCGCCGGAATAGAGCGGATGGCGCAGCTGCTGCACCTTGGTGAGGTAATAGCCCGCGTGGGTCGTCTCATCGGACAGCAGTTCGACCTGATCGGCGCGCCGTTCGCGGCCCAGCGTGGGCGCGGGATCCTGGGCTGCGCGCAGGCGGCTCAACGCCCGGGCCCGCACCTGCGGATAGCGCCAGCCCAGTTCATCGGGCGGGATCTGCCCGAAGTAGCCCATGCACTCCCGTGCGGCCATGCGCGCGGCCTCGGCCCAGCCTGCCTCCCACGAAGACAGTGACCAGGGCGTTTCGCAGGCGTCCTCGGCGCTTGGCGGCAGGTAGACCGACACGGCCACCTCCGCACCTGCCGCATCGTGGGCGACGCCGGGCCAGAGGTGATAGCCGAAGGCCTCCTCGTACCAGCTCACCCTGTCGAGGGCGGCCCCCTCCAGCGAGACGATGGCGCCCTTGGCCTTCTCCCCCTCCGCCGCGAGGCAGATCGGGTAATCCTCGCCCGCGACCGAGACGACCGTGTGATCCTTCAGGAAACCGGGCCGCAGCGTGACGGGCGTGCCCGCAACGATTTCCAGCAGCGGCTGATGCCGCAGCGTCCCGTAGATGAAAATGTCCGTCATGCTACCGCCAGCGGCGACCCGCCATGTTGGTGAAAATACCGGCCAGCATCCCGCCCACGGCGAGCGTCCAGAGGATATGCATATGCAACAGGTGCTGTCCGTAGTCGCCCGCGATCGGGAAGAGCGAAAGAAGCGCCTCCATCGGGCCGTCGAAGCGGCGTTCCAGCGACAGCCGGAGCGCCTCGTTCCCCGCCTGCAGGGCCACGGCCCAGAAGACAAGGACCGCCACCGCCGTGATGCCCATCACCGCGGCATTGCCGTGGCTGAGGCTGCCGTCCGCGCGCTTGCCGAGGGTCGTCCACCCCACCAGCAGCCCCAGCACCATGTTCAGCGGAAGCATCCAGCCGAAATTGGTCTCGTCGGGCATGACTTCCTGCACCATGCCGGAGACGACAAAGGCGAGGATGAGAAGGCAGATAGCACCGATGAGGCGCGCAGCAGTGGGCATCAGGAGGGCCGTGTGATGGTGATCTGGGTCACGTCGCAGTTCTCGGCCCGGAAGGTCGCGGCGCAGGAGGTGAGGTAGAAGTTCCACATCCTCTTGAACCGGTCATCGAAGCCAAGCTCGGCCACCTGATCCCATCTCTCGTTGAAGGTGTCATGCCAGCGCCGCAGCGTCTGCGAATAGCTCTGGCCGAATTCGATGTGGCGCGCGACTTGCATCCCCGCCTTCTCCACTTCGGCCTTCAGGGCCGTGGGGCTGGGAAGCATCCCGCCCGGGAAGATGTACTTCTGGATGAAGTCCACGCCCTTGCGATAGGTCTCGAAGCGGGCGTCGGTCAGGGTGATTATCTGCAGCGTGGCGTTCTTGCCCGGGCGCAGCCGGTCGCGCACGGTCTGGAAATACTGCGGCCAGTACTTCTCGCCCACGGCCTCGAACATCTCGATCGAGGCGATGCCGTCATAACTGCCGGTCTCGTCGCGGTAATCCTGAAGCTTGAAGGTCACAAGGTCGGAAAGCCCTGCCTTTTCAATGCGATCCTGCGCAAACTTCAGCTGTTCCCTTGAGATCGTCAGCCCGGTCACCTTCAGGCCACGTTCCTTCGCGGCATATTCCGCGAAGCCGCCCCAGCCACAGCCGATTTCCAGCACGTGATCCCCGGGCTGCACGCCCATCTGGTCCACCATGGAGGCGTACTTCTGGATCTGTGCCTTCTCGAGGTCCTCCTGCCCGGTCTCGAAGAGCGCCGAGGAATAGGTCATCGTCTCGTCCAGCCAGAGCCCGTAGAACTCGTTGCCCAGATCGTAGTGGTAGGAGATGTTCTTGGCAGCCTGCTTCTTGGTGTTGCGGTTCATCCAGTGCCGCATCCGCTCGTAGAGCTGTACGAACTTCATCCCCGGGAAGCCGCCGTAGAGGTCCTCGGCGGTGGCATCGAGGATCAGGTCCATGAAGGCCTGCAGGTCCGGCGTGGACCACCAGCCCTCGATATAGGCATCGCAGAAGCCCAGATCGCCCTCGCGCACGAGGCGCGCGAAGGTGTCGGGGTTGTGGACATGGAGCTCGGCCACGCGGCCCGGTGCCTTGCCCTCGGCGCGGAACACCCGCCCGTCCGGCATCCGGAAGTCGATCCGCCCCTGCTCGATCTCCTTGGCCATCTCGAAGACCTGCGCGAAGTAGCGCGGCAGGTCTTTTTGATTTCTGGTGTCGTTCAGGATCATCTTAACAACCTGTTCATATTTCCCATTGCTAGGACGGAAGGCCGATAGGTCGCAAGCGATTGTTCCGTCACGGGGCTTTGTCGCGGGACTCGTAGGCTTCCAGTGCCCGTTTCCTTCCCGAATCTAGTGCGATGAGGCGATCCGGATAGGGCGCGTCGGGCGACATGGCCCAGGCTTCAGGGATAGCGTTGAAATAGGCGCACGCCGTCGCGGGAGGCTGCGCGGATGTCTCCGCGATCCAGGTCCGTACATAGACGCCGTCGGGGTCGAACTTATGCAATTGTGTCTCGGGATTGAAGACCCGAAAATAGGGGGCCGCATCCGGGCCGCATCCTGCAACCCATTGCCAGCCCATGGCATTCGAGGCCGGATCCCAGTCCACGAGGCAATCCTCGAACCATGCCATGCCCACCCGCCAGTGCACCATGAGGTGCTTGGTCAGGTAGGAGGCGACGACCATCCGCGCGCGGTTGTGCATCGTCCCGGTGACATACATCTGGCGCAGCGCCGCATCCACGAAGGGCTCGCCTGTCCGGCCCTGTTCCCAGGCCTGCACCTCCTTCAGGCGCCGGTCCTCGCGCCAGGGGAAGCTGTCCCACTCGGGCCGCCAGTTGTCGGTCAGCATATGGGGGGTGTGGTACATCAGGTGGTAGGCGAACTCGCGCCAGACCAGTTCCTTGAGGAAGGTCTCGGCCCCCGCCTTGCCCGCTTCCTGCGCCCGGAGCCCCGCGTGCCAGCATTGGTGCGGCGAGATTTCCCCGAGACTCAGGTGCGCCGAGAGCATCGAGGTCCCGTCCCGGTCGACCCGGTCACGGTCGGATTTGTAGCTCTCCACCCCCTGCGCCATGAAATGCCCCAGCCGGCCCTGCGCGGCCGCTTCGCCAATGGGGGCATAGGCCTCCAGCACCGCCGCGCCACGCCGCATGGGTGCCTCCAGTTGCCAGTCCTCCAGCCGGTCACTCGCGGGCCATGTGGCGGGCGCCGGGATCGTCTCGGGCTTCGGCAGCGGTGCCTCCACCTCGCGGTCCTTCACGGCCCGCCAGAAGGGCGAATAGACCTTGTAGTAGCTGCCCTGCCCGGTCTCCACGGTCCAGGGTTCGAACATCAGGTGCCCGCCGAAGCTCTTCGCCTCGATCCCCTGATCCCGCAGCGCCTCCTTGACCCGCGCGTCACGCTCCTGCGCCTCCGGGTCATAGAGCCGCGTCCAATAGACCGCCTCCGCGCCGGTCTCCGCGACCAGTTCGTCCAGCACCTCACGGGCGGGCCCTGCCCTGAGGATCAGCCGGCTGCCCGCCTTGTCCAGCGCTTCAGAAAGAGATTGCAAGCCCTTGGAAAGGCGCCACTTTGGCGCGGCGCCGAGGGTATCTACCGAACCATCGCGGATATGCACCGGGATCACCGGCCCGCCGCGTTTCACGGCAGCTACGAGCGCGGGATGGTCTGTGAGGCGCAGGTCGCGGCGCAGCCAGAGCAGCGTGGGTGCAGGATCGGTCATGGAAGGCCCTTCAGTTTAGTCGGGATACGGCCCCCGGGCCGGATCGGATCGCTTGGGCGGGCGGAAAAAGACTTTTGAAGTAAAAGTCTTGGGAAAAGTCTTGGGCAAGACTTTTCGGCGCGGAGGGTCGGGCGTGGTGCGCGGCTGCGAGGGCGTTGGGGGGCCGTCTGCCCCCCTTGGCCCTGTCGGGCCAATTCCCCCCGAGAGTATTTCGGGAAAGATGAAACGCGGCTCAGAGCACCTGATCGAGGGCGGTGATCAGCTGGGTGACCTCCGCCGGCGTGGTGTAGTGGGTGAAGCTGAGGCGCAGAACCCCTTTCGCCGGGTCGATCCCCTGTGCCTGAAGCGCACGGACGGCGTAGAAATCCCCGCCCCCGGCCATGACCTTGTGGGCGGCCAACTGGCGCGCGACGGGCTCGGCGGCGCGGTTCAGGTCGACGGCGACCGTGGGCGCGCGGCTGGCGGCCGTTGCGGGGCCGAGCAGGCGCAGATCGTTCCGGTTGCCGAGGTAATCGAGCAGCGGGGCCAGCGTCGTGACCTCCTGCGCGCGCATCAGGTCGTGGACCGCCGCCGCGCGGGTGGCCGGATCGGCGGGCGCGTCATGGTGGTGGGCATAGAGCGCGTCGATATAGTCGGCCATCCCGGCACAGGCAGCCACCTGCGCGTGATCGGGGCCTGCGGGGGTGAAGCGCTTGTAGAGCGTCTCGCCGTTGAAATAATGCGCCTGGTTCGGCAGTTCGCGCGCCAGTGCCGGGCGGATCGCCATGATCCCCTGATGCGGGCCATAGGTCTTATAGGCCGAGAAGAGATAGATATCGGCCCCGAGGTCGCCGACGTTGGGGATGCCGTGGGGCGCATAGCTGACGCCGTCCACGCAGGTGAAGGCCCCGGCCGCATGGGCGATGGCGGTGATCTCGCTCACCGGGTTGATCTCGCCCACCACGTTGGAGCAATGCGGGAAGCAGACGAGGCGCACGCTCTCATCCAGCATCTCTTCCAGCCGCTCAGGGTCGAGGTGCCCCGTCGCAGGGTCGATCTGCCATTCGCGCACCTCGATCCCCGCCTCGGCCAGCCGCCGCCACGGGCCGGTGTTGGCCTCGTGGTCCTGATTGGTCACGATGATCGCCTCGCCCGGCTTCAGCCATGCCCGGACAGCCTGTGCCAGAGCGTAGGTGTTCGCGGTGGTGGACGGGCCGAAGGACAGGTCCTGCGTGTCGATCCCCATCATGGCCGCCAGCCTTGCCCGGGCCTCGTCCATCTCGGCGCCGCCGGCCTCGGAGGCCGGATAGGGCGCGTAGGGCTGCACCTTGCGTTCGCGATAGAAGCGCGTCAGCCGGTCATAGACCGGGCGGCACATGTAGGAGCCGCCCGCGTTTTCAAAGAAGGCCCAGCCATCCAGCGAGGGCTCCTCAAAGGCCGGGAACTGTGCCCGGACGAAGTCGAGATCGAGTGTCATATCTTGGGTCATGGGGCGCATCAAAAAGCGAAACCGCCCGCTGGCGCAAGGGCCAACGGGCGGTTCAGGTGTCACATCCGTGCGGGCGTCAGCGTCGTTCGGAGGCAAGCCCCTTGATGATGGCCCAGCACATGATCAGGAGCACGATCGTGAACGGCAGACCGGTGGAGATCACCATGGACTGCAGCGAGGCCAGACCGCCCGCCGAAAGCAGCAGCACGATGGCCACCGCGCCCTCGAAGACGCACCAGAACACCCGCTGCGGCACCGGCGCATCGACCTTGCCGCCCGCTGTGATCGTGTCGATGACCAGCGAACCGCTGTCCGACGAGGTGACGAAGAAGACGATCACCAGAACGATGCCCACCAGCGAGGTGATGCCGGTCAGCGGCAGGAAGTCGAGCATCTTGAAGAGCTTCAGCTCCAGCGCCGCGTCCTGTGCCGCGGTATAGCCTTCCTGCACGACCTGCTGGATCGCCACGCCGCCGAAGACCGACATCCACAGGACGCAGACCAGCGAGGGGATCAGCAGCACGCAGATGACGAATTCCCGCACCGTGCGGCCGCGCGACACGCGGGCGATGAACATGCCCACGAAGGGCGACCAGGAGATCCACCAGGCCCAGTAGAACGAGGTCCAGCCCTGCATGAAATTCACGTCCTCGCGGCCGATCGGGTTCGAGAGCGCCGGAAGGTATTCGATGTAGGCCAGCAGGTAGTCCCCGAAGCCCGTGAGGATCGCCAGCGTATGGCCTGCCAGCAGCGTGAAGAGCAGCAGTACGAAGGCGAGGCCCATATTGATCTCGGAGAGGATCTTCACCCCGCCGTCGAGGCCGCGCAGCACCGAGATCAGCGCCACCGTCGTGATGGCCGAGATCAGGATCACCTCCGTGGTCGAGCCGATCGGCACGCCGAAGAGCTCGTTCAGGCCCGCGTTCGCCTGCGTTGCCCCGAAGCCGAGCGAGGTCGCAAGGCCGAAGAGCGTGGCAAAGACCGCCAGCGTGTCGATGATGTGGCCCGGCCAGCCCCAGACCTTCTCGCCCAGGATCGGGTAGAAGGCCGAGCGGATCGTCAGCGGCAGCCCCTTGTTGAAGCTGAAGAGCGCAAGGCTCAGCGCCACGACAGCGTAGATCGCCCAGGGGTGCAGCCCCCAGTGGAAGATCGTCGCCGCCATGCCGAGGCGGATCGCCGCGGCCTCGTCGCCCTCGGCCCCGCCGAGCGGTGCCCAGTCGGTGCGCACGCCGTTCTCGACGGTGGTGCCGCCGAGGGAGGTCGAGAAGTGGGTCAGCGGCTCGGACACGCCGTAGAACATCAGGCCGATGCCCATGCCGGCGGCGAAGAGCATCGCGAACCAGCCGACATAGGTGTAATCCGGCGTCGCCTCCGCCCCGCCGAGCCGCACCTTGCCGAGCGGCGTGACGATGAGCACGAGGCAGAAGATGACGAAGATGTTCGCCGCGCCCAGGAAGAACCAGTCGAAGGACTTGGTCACCGTGTTGAAGAGCCAGGAGAAGACGGCGCCCGCCTGCTCCGGCAGGGCCAGCGTGTAGAACACGAAGGCCACGATGGCGACGCCCGAGATCAGGAAGACGGGGTTGTGGATGTCGAAGCCGAAGGGCCCGACGCTGCCGTCGATATTGTCCTGTCCGATCTCGTATTCGGTGTCGATGGCATTCACGTGGCCCTCTGGCTCTGGAATGCCCTGATTGGTGGAGTCTTCGGCCATGGCCGGTTTCCTCTCTTGTTGTTGGTCAGCCGCGCACGACGAGGACCGAGGCCTTGGAATGGCCCGCGATGGTCCCGCCGTTCGACGGCCAGATGTAATCGGTGAGATTGGGGAGATGGCTCGCCATGATGACGAGATCGGCCCCCACATCGTCCACCGCCTTGAGAAGCGTGCGGTCGAGGTCGATCGTGGGATCGTGGCTGGTCACCGCATGGGCGGTGGCCTCGTGGCCGTATTGCGCAGCCTGAGCGGCAGCGAATGCGTCCAGCTTGGCCGCGTATTCCGCCGGGTTGTGCGCGATCGGGCCGGGTTGCGGCGAGGTGACGCCGACATAGACGACCGGCGCACCGTAATGGCGCGCAAGGTCGGCGGCACAGGCAAGAGACCGGTCGAGCCGGTCTGCGTGGGTCAGGTCAACGGGGACCATCAACTTGGTAAACAATTTACTCCCTCCTGGTCCGCGCCCGCAGGATCTGGTGTCCCGGCTGGCGGCGCATGATCGGATCCCGTGTCCGCACGGGGCGCGTGCGGATCGTGGGGGCGGATGAAATGGATCGTCCGTTAACCCTACGTCGCCCAAAGGATGGGCGGAAACACGCGCACGGCACCACATAGGGGAAAAGCGACATTCGTCATGTCGATTTTCACGTTTCCGTCGAGGAAACGTGACTTTTACTGTCCGTTTGCTGAGACGCAGCCCGGCTCAGGCCCAGGGGCCGGTTTCCGGAAGAAAGGCGAGATCCGTCACGCCGGGGTCCTTGCCGATGGCCGTGAGAAGCCCGTGAATCTGTCCGCGATGATGGGTCTGGTGGTTGAACATATGCGTGATCAACTGCGCGCGGTTGGCCCGGACATCGGCCTTGATCGATCCGGAGTACCACGTCAGCTCACCGGTCACATCGGAGGCCTCGAGGCCTGCCGCCCAACCAAGGAGCGCCGCATCCATCTTCGCCCGCTCGGCCCGCCAGTCCTGCGCAGACGCGGTCAGGCTGCCGCTCTCCTTCTGGATCAGGTCCGGCTTCGGCAGGCCGGCAAAGCGCGACATCCACATCTGATCGGCCCAGAGGATATGGTTCGCCGTGCTGAGGAGAGAGCCGAAGAAGGCGCCCCTGTCCTCGTGCAGCGCGGCGCTGTCGAGGGTGTCGAAGACCTCGGCGATCTGCCAATTCTGCCACGCGTTGTAGCGGGCCATCATGAGGCAATAGGCTGGTGTGATCATCGGCGGACCTCCGGGGCGGCTGGAGGAAATGTGAGCGATGGTGCCTCGCGGTGCAAGAGGCGCCGCGCGGGACCGGTTTGGCCGAACATGCCCTGCGCGACGTCAAGGGCCCGTCGTGCCTCGGGCGGCGCGCGCCCGTCACCCTTTGGTCGAAAACGCTCTCGAGCTCCGGATGTCCGGAGCTTGGAAGCGGCCGCCTATGACCTATTTCTTTATTTACTTCAGCGCCTTGCGAGGAGCGCGTCATCCAGCAGCTTAAGCACGGCTTCGCGCGGCACATCCGCCGTCACGAAGGCCTGCCCGATGCCGCGCGCAAGGATGAACCGCAGCTGGCCATCCACCACCTTCTTGTCCTGCGCCATCAGCGCCAGCAGCCCCTCCGCATCCGGCAGATCGCCCGGAATGTCGGCAAGGTCCACCTTCATGCTCATGTCGCGCAGATGCGCCCGCACGCGGCTCGGCGCTTCCTGTGCGCAGAGCCCCAGCCGCGCCGACAGCTCGAAGGCCAATGCACAGCCCACCGCGACGCCCTCGCCATGGAAGAGCCGGTCGGAATAGCCCGTCGCCGCCTCAAGCGCATGACAGAAGGTATGGCCGAGGTTCAGCAACGCGCGGTCGCCCTGCTCGGTCTCGTCCCGGGCCACGATCTCGGCCTTCATCTCACAGGCGCGGGTCACGGCGGCGATCCGGGCCTCGATGTCGCCGGCGGCCAGCTTCGGGCCCATCTCTTCGAGCCAGTCGAAGAAGGCCTCGTCCCCCAGCAGACCGTATTTCACCACTTCGCCGTAACCGGCGAGGAAATCGCGCGGCGTCAGCGTGCCGAGCACGTCGATATCCGCCAGCACGAGGCTCGGCTGGTGGAAGGCGCCGACGAGGTTCTTGCCCGCCGCGACGTTGATGCCGGTCTTGCCGCCGACGGAGCTGTCCACCTGCGCCAGAAGCGAGGTCGGGATCTGCACGAAGCGCACGCCGCGCCGCAGCACGGCCGCGGCAAAGCCCGCAAGGTCACCGATCACCCCGCCGCCGAACGCCACGACCACGTCGCGCCGCTCGACCTTCTGCTCCAGCAGCCATTCCACCGTGCGGGTGAAATGGGGCCAGCTCTTCGTCGCCTCGCCCGCAGGCAGGGTCAGGGCCGTCATCTCGATCCCCGCCGCGGCCAGTCCGTCGCGCAGGGCGTCGAGGTGCAGCGCGGCCACGTTCTCGTCCGTCACCACGGCGACGCGCGGGCGTTTCAGAAGCGGCGCGATCTCAGCCCCGGCCCGGGCCAGCAGGCCGGTGCCGATGCGGATGTCATAGGCCCGCTCGCCAAGCTCAACACGCAAGGTTCTGGGATCGCTCATGATTTCTCCAGCACATCGGGCCGTGTCAGCAGCGCCTGCACCACGCGGTCGCAGGTCTGTTCGATGCTGAACTCCGGCTTCGTCTCAACCGTCAAATCGGCGAGCGCATAGGTCGGCACCCGCGCCTCGTAGAGGCCCTTGAGCGTGCCATAGGGATCCGGCGCGCGCAGAAGCGGCCGGGAATCGCGGTGTTTCACCCGCCGCCAGAGCAGATCGAGATCGGCCTTCAGCCAGACGGAGATCCCCCGCTGAGAGATCATCTCGCGGTTCTGCGGCTGCATGAAGGCGCCGCCGCCGGTGGACAGGATCCGTCCGCCCGCGTCGTCAAGCTCCAGCAGGCGACCGATCACCTGGGTTTCCTTCTTGCGGAAGAATCCCTCACCGTCCCGTGCAAAAATCTCGGAGATCGTCATCTGCGCCGCGGCTTCGATCTCCGCGTCCGAATCGACGAAAGGTGCCTCAAGAGCTGCCGAGAGGGCCTTGCCGACGGCCGTCTTTCCGGCCCCCATCATCCCAACCAGCACTACCGTTTTTTTCAGCGTCCAGCCCATGCCCCCCGCGCCGTTCTCGGCCATCATTTGCCAAATTTCCGTTACTCGCGCCTCAATGACGTGATCTTGTGCAAAAGGCCAGTTATAAGTTCCCGAAAGAAGCAGGCAAACCGGGGCAGATTTCATGTGGCGAGTCATCAAGTGGCTGTTTTATCTCGTAATCCTTCTATTCATTGCACTGGTCGCCTATGCCTATATCGGACCCTTCTTCGGCGCGGACTTCTCGCCGCCGGCGGATGAGATCCGGATCCCGGTGGAGCTCGATGCCCAATAGCGCCCAAGCGCTTTTCCTGACTGCGTTTCTGGCTGCCGCGTCTTCGGCGACGGCCCAGACGTCTGCGTCTCCGGCGTCGGCCTCTCCGGCGCAGGGCCCCTCGCCGATCTCCGCGATTGAATGGCTCTCCAGCCCGGCCGCGTTGCCCAAGCTGCCCGTGCCCGCCGAACCGCCGGTCAGCCGGACGGCGACGGCCCCCGACGTGGCGGTGACGCCGCTCGACGAGGTGCATCTGGGCGCCGTCGGCCTGCTGCCGCAGAGCGTGACGGGCCTGCCCGCCGACATCTGGCAACGGTCCGAGGCGCAGGCGCTGATCCGCCAGATCGCGGCGCTCGATGTCTCGCAACTGCCCGCGATGCAGTCGCTGCTCTATACGCTCCTCCTTGCGGAGGCCGAACCGCCGCTCGATGCCGGGCGCGGGGCGCCGCTCCTGATGGCACGGATCGACAAGCTGACCGAGCTTGGCGCGGTGAACCCGGCGCTTGCGCTCATTGAACGTGCGGGTCCGGAGGGTCATCCCGGCCTCTTCCGCCGCTGGTTCGACCTGTCGCTTCTGGCCGGTCAGGAAGATCTGGCCTGCGGCACCATGCGCCAGCGTCCGGACCTGGCGCCCTCCTATGCCGCCCTGGTCTATTGCCAGGCGCGGGGCGACGACTGGAACGCCGCCGCCGTCACGCTGGTGAGCGCGGGCGCCCTCGGTGATCTGAGTTCGGCCGAGAACCGTCTGCTGGGCCAGTACCTCGACCCGGCCCTGGCGGAAGAGGCGATCCCGCTGCCGCCGCCCGCGCAGATCACGCCGCTGATCTTCGCCCTGCAGGAAGCCGTCGGCCAGCCGCTGAGCGCCGCCACCCTGCCCCGGCCCTATGCCATGTCCGACCTGCGCGGCCTGTCCGGCTGGCGGGCCGAGCTTGAGGCCGCCGAACGGCTGGCCCAGACCGGCGCCATGTCGGAAAACCGCCTGCTGGGCCTCTATACCGCCCGGCGGCCTGCTGCCTCGGGCGGGATCTGGGACCGGGTGCAGGCCGTGCAGCGGTTTGACCGCGCCCTTCAGGCCAACGACACACCCGCGATCTCCGCGGCCCTCGGCCCGGCCTACCGCGCCATGGCAGAGGCCCGGCTGGAAGTGCCCTTCGCCCGGCTTTACGGGCCGCAACTGCGCGACCTCGGGCCGCTGCCCGGCCCTGCTGGCCGCAGCGCCGCCTACCGGGTGTCGCTGCTCTCGCCGGGATACGAGGCCACCGCCGCCGCCCTGCCGCCCGAAACCGCCGAGGAGCGCTTCCTCGCTGCCCTGGCCGCGGGAACCCCGGGCGAGGTCCGTGCCACCAGCCCGCTGGGACGCGCCGTGACGGCCGGTTTCGATCCCGCCACCCAGCCTCCCGAGGAGATCACCGAGCGGATCGCCTCCGGCCATCTGGGCGAGGCGATCCTGCGCGCCATGGCGCTCTATGGCCGGGCCGCCAGGGGCGATCTCTCCGACACGCCCGCAGCCATCGCGGCCTTCCGGGCCGTGGGCCTCGAAGACACCGCCCGTCAGGCCGCGCTGCAGCTGATGCTGCTCGACCGGCGCGGCTGAGGCCCCCGTTATGGCAACGGCTGACCACTGGATTTCCGCCTTTCTGGAAGCGCAGGCCGCCGAACGGGGCGCGGCCCGCAACACGCTGCTGGCCTATGGGCGCGACCTCTCCGACGCCGCCCGCTGGCTGGAGCGCAACGGCCCCGGCCTCCTGCAGGCGCAGCGCGCCGATGTGGAGGGCTACCTCGTCTCCTGCGAGGCGGAGGGGCTGTCGCGTGCAACCCGGGCCCGGCGGCTCTCGGCGCTCAAGCAGATCTACCGCTTTGCCTTCGACGAGGGTTGGCGCGGCGACAACCCGGCGATCCAGATCGCGGGTCCGGGCCGGGACAAGCGCCTGCCCAAGACGCTGACGGTGGAGGATGTCTCTGCCCTGCTCACCGCGGCCCGGGATCATGGCCGCAGCGCGCCCGACGCCATTCGCAACACCTGCCTCGTGGAACTGCTCTATGCAACAGGCATGCGGGTGACCGAACTGGTCTCGCTGCCGGTCTCGGCGGCCCGGGGCGATCCCCGGATGCTGCTGGTCATGGGCAAGGGCGGCAAGGAACGGCTTGTCCCGCTCTCCGATCCGGCCCGCGCGGCGCTCGCCCGCTGGCTCGTCACCCGGGACGCGGCGGAAGAGGCCGCGCGCCTCAAGGGCAAGACGGCCTCGCGCTTCCTCTTCCCCTCGCGCGGCAAGGAAGGCCACCTGACCCGCCACCGGTTCTACCTCTTGATCAAGGAAATCGCCCTCGTGGCCGGGATCAACCCCGACCGGGTTACGCCGCACGTGCTGCGCCATGCCTTCGCCACGCATCTGCTGGCCGGCGGCGCCGACCTGCGGGCGATCCAGACCCTGCTGGGCCATGCCGATCTCTCGACGACGGAGATCTACACCCACGTCCTCGACGAGCGCCTGCGCGAGCTGGTCGAAACCCACCACCCGCTCGCCCGCGATCCGCAGACACCGGACGGCGACTGATCTGCCCCCGGGGGAACGTGGCCTCAGCGCCACCTCTGCCCCCCTGCCTCACCCACGACCTTGAACGCCGCCGCCCCCGGCCCCATAACCGGGTGAGCCTCACGCACCTTTTTCGGGACCGACATGGAAGACATCACCTCTCAGATCGACACTGCCTTCTGGCTCACGACCGCGGCGATCCTCGGGCTTCTGGTGCTGTCCGCCTTCTTCTCAGGCTCCGAAACGGCGCTGACCGCCGCCTCGCGCGGCAAGCTGCGGGCGCAGGCCGACAAGGGCTCGCGCGCCGCCGAACAGGCGCTCTCCATCACCGAGGACAACGAGCGGCTGATCGGCTCGGTCCTCTTGGGCAACAACCTCGTCAACATTCTCTCCACCTCGCTGGCCACCGCGCTCTTCACCCGGGTCCTCGGCGACGGCGGCGTGGCGCTTGCCACGCTGGTGATGACGCTCCTCGTGCTAATCTTCGCCGAGGTGCTGCCCAAGACCTATGCCATCACCAATGCCGAGGTCGCCGCCGCCCGCGTCGCGCGCCCGATCTCGATCATCGTCAAGCTCTTCGCCCCCATCGTGGCGGCGGTGCAGATCCTCGTGCGCGGCGTGCTGCGGCTCTTCGGCGTACGGATCGACCCGGACAGCAACGTCCTCGCCGTGCGCGAGGAAATCGCCGGCGCCCTGAATCTCGGCCATTCCGAGGGCGTGGTGGAAAAGGAAGACCGTGACCGCATCCTCGGCGCGCTCGACCTCTCCGACCGCACGGTCGAGGAAATCATGCTGCACCGCTCCCAGATCGAGATGGTGAATGCCGACGACTCGGCCGAGGCGATCCTCGCCCAGTCGATCGAAAGCCCCCACACCCGCCTGCCGGTCTACAAGGGCGAGCCCGAGAACGTCATCGGCGTGGTCCACGCCAAGGACCTCGCCCGGCTCATGCACCGCCTTGCCATCGAGGCCAGCGATCTTGCCTCCAGCCTGAAGAACTTCTCGCTGAACGACGTGATGATGAAACCCTACTTCGTCCCCGACACCACGACGCTGGACGAACAGATGCGCCAGTTCCTGCACATGCGCTCGCACTTCGCGCTCGTGGTGGACGAATACGGCTCGCTCCGGGGCCTGATCACGCTGGAAGACATCCTCGAGGAGATCGTGGGCGAAATCACCGACGAGTTCGACCCGCTGGCCGAACATGCGATCCGCAAATCCGAGGACGGCCAGTTCGTCGTCGACGGTGCCATGACGATCCGTGACCTGAACCGCGCGATGGAATGGAGCCTGCCCGACGACGAGGCCAACACGATCGCGGGCCTCGTGATCCACGAGGCGCAGTCGATCCCCACCGTGGGTCAGGTCTTCTCCTTCCACGGCTTCCGCTTCGAGGTGCTCGGCCGCAAGGACAACCGCATCTCCCGGCTGAAGATCCGCCCCCTCCCGGTCGCGCTCTCCACCGACTGACATCCACTGTTCCCAAATATCCTCGGGGGTGAATTGCGGGCGGAGCCCGCAAGAGGGGGCCGATGGCCCCCAAAATTCTTCGAAGAATTTTGAGAAGAATTTTCGAAAATTCTTCTCGCCTCCGGGGAGAGAACCCGCAGCCCCAAGGGCCGCACCCCGCTCCCGGCCTTGCCCGTTTTCTTCGAAGAAAACGGACCGGAAAATGCGCATTTTCCGGCCAGTCTTCTCAGGTCAGCGCGCCAGGTGACGCGCCCGGATCACCCGCGGTTGGTGATCCAGCGGCACTGGTAGGGTGCGAAGGGAATGGGCCCGCCGGTGGGGTCGATTTCCTCGTCGCTCAGGATGTCGACCCAGGATTCCCCGTCGATCAGGTTGATGCTGCTGGGTTCCAGCTCCAGCGCCTCGTCCGAGACGTTGTGCAGGGCAAAGATCGACTGGTCGCGGTCGATCGACTGGCGCCAGAGGCCGAAGATCCGGTCATCCAGCTGCAGCGTGAACTGGGTCGCATTCGGGTGGAACCCGCGCTGACGGCGGCGGATCGCGATCCGCCGCTTCATCTCGGTCAGCACCCGGGCCTGGGTGCTCTCGGGGTCTTCCAGCAGCGCCTGCAGCCGCTCGTAGTCCCAGCGGTGCCGGTTGATCGCGCGGTTGTGGCCGGTCTTCTCGACGCCCTCGATGTCATTGGGCGTGCCAAGCAGAGAGTGGATGTAGAAGGCCGGGATCCCCTCCAGCGCCATGACCAGCGTCTGGGAGGCGAGGAAGCGCTCGAACTGGTGCCCGTCCTCGCCCTTGAAGGTGCCCTTCATGGCCTCGAACCAGGTGATGTTCAGCTCGTAGGGGCTCTCGCCGCCACCGGGCAGCGCCCGCATCGAGACCCGCCCGCCGTTGTCGCGCACGGTCTGGATCACCTGCTCCTGCTCCTCGGGCTTCAGGATGCCCTCGGCCGGGCGCATCCCGATCCCGTCGTGGGAGGCGGTGAAGTTCAGGTAGGCACAGCCCATCTGCGCCGGCGGCATCGAGCCCTGCCAGCGGATCAGCTTCTTCGCCGTGCCTGACATCATCGCATGCAGCACCAAGGGCGGCAGCGAGAAGTTGTAGACGGCATGGGCCTCGTTGCGGTTGCCGAAGTAGCTCAGGTTTTCCTGGTTCGGCACGTTGGTCTCGGTCAGCAGGATCAGCGGCTCGACCGCGAAATCCGCAAGGTGGCGCATCAGGCGCACGATGGCATGGGTCTGCGGCAGGTGGATCGACTTGGTGCCAATCTCCTTCCAGATGAAGGCCACCGCATCCAGCCGCACGATCCGCACGCCGTTCTGCATGTGCAGGCGCATGACGCGCAGGAATTCCAGCAGCACTTCCGGGTTCCGGAAGTCGAGGTCGACCTGATCGTGGCTGAAGGTGCACCAGACGTGGCGCGTGCCCATGGCGGTCTCGACCTCGCGCAGTAGCGGATGGGTGCGCGGACGGACGACCATCGACAAGTCATCCTCGGGCGAGGCTTCGAAGAAGAACTTGTCGTAGGGCGGATGGCCCTGCCGGTAGGCGTTGAACCAGTTCGACTGCGATGAGACGTGGTTCAGCACGAGGTCCGACATCAGCAGGAACTCGGTCCCGATGCGCTTGATGTCGCTCCATTCCCCCAGCACCGGGTTCACCGCCCGGTAATCGGTGACCGAGAAGCCATCGTCCGAGGTGAAGGGGAAGAACGGCAGGATATGCACGCCGTTGATCACGCCCGCCAGATGGGCGTGCAGGAAATCGCGTAGCAGATCCAGCGGCTTGTGCTGACCGTCGACGATGGAATTGCCGTAGGTGATGACGAGCGCGTCGCGTTCCGACCACTGGCGGTTGCCGGGCACCCGGCCCCGCTTGCGCATGGTCGTGCCCTCCGGCCAGAAGGCCTCCACGATCTTCTCGGCCAGCTCCCCGGTGTTCTCGTCGGGGTAGATCTGGCCCAGCAGGGCCGCGAGCTTGGCGTCGAAAGTGGAGGTGAGGTCTGCCATGTCTCTGGCGCTCCGTTGTTTTTTACTGAGTCTCAAAAGTCCCGGGGGGTTGCAAGGCTTTCCCATGGACGGGTCTGCAACTCAAGGCGACAGCGGACAAAACGGTCATTGCAGCGCCGCAAAGGCAGGGAGCCGCGCATCGCGCGCAAAAATCAGGAGCAGGGAAACCAGACAGGACAGCCGAAAGGGCCGGAAGCTCAAATCGGGCCGGACCCGGCGCAAAAGCGCCGGAGACGGCAGCTCCGGGCGAAGAATGGGCCCGGGGTGGTCCGGCGCGGGCTGCGCGCCGGACCTGTCAGGCAAAGCCTTAGCCGACCAGTTCGAGGCCGGAGAAGAAGTAGGCGATCTCGACAGCCGCGGTTTCCGGTGCGTCGGAGCCGTGGACCGAGTTCTCGCCAACCGATTCAGCGAATTCGGCGCGGATGGTGCCGGCGGCTGCGTCGGCGGGGTTGGTTGCGCCCATGACTTCGCGGTTCTTCGCGATGGCGCCTTCGCCTTCCAGCACCTGCACGACGACCGGGCCGGAGGCCATGAACTCGCACAGTTCACCGTAGAAGGGACGCTCGGCGTGCACTTCGTAGAACTTGCCGGCTTGGGCTTCGGTCAGCTGGATGCGCTTCTGGGCGACGATGCGCAGGCCAGCGTCTTCGAACTTGGCGTTGATCTTGCCGGTCAGGTTGCGCTTGGTTGCATCGGGTTTGATGATCGAGAGGGTGCGTTCGGTGGCCATGGTCTGCCTCTTGTCCATAGATGAGAGGGCGGGCCCTTTGCCCACCCCTGAAATAGCGTGGCCCGCGTAGCATGGCCCGCCGCGTTTGAAAAGCCCGCCAGAGGGGGGAGTTGGGGTATCGGCAGACATGGAGCAAGTGTTCCCGGGCTCGGGTCTGAAGAGGCGCTGACGCATCCGCCTCACTGTCCCTCCACGGCCGCCAAGCCGCGCATCGACGGCGCGCGCGGGGGCGATCCAGACTTCTCTGGCTTCCACTTTATGGCCGCCAAGCTCGTCCCGCCCTCTCAAGGGACCACCCAGCCTCACCAAATCGCCGCCGCGTGGGGGCGCGCCGGCGATGCGCGGCGGCCTGCGGCCTTGTCCCGCGCTGTCGAGAGACAGGACCGGTGATGGAATATGTGCCCCTGCCCGCCTCTCTGTGGCCAAAGCCCTTCACCGCATGTTGCCGGTCTTCCCGGGGCGCCAAACCAATCCTCTAGGCCAAACGAAAACGGGCGGCCCGTGAGCCGCCCGCTTCCTGCATCAATCAGCCCCCATCAGGGGCCAAAACCCTTAGAACACCGGCTGCGCCGTGGTCTCGCCGCAGGCATCCGCCAGCAGGTCGAAGACATAGCGCGCCACCGAGCGGAAGCAGACCAGCTCGAAGACGCCCTCCTCGACCATGATGAAGGCGGCGGCCACCTGCCCCACGCGGGTGCGGCGCAGGTCTCCGGGCCCGAACTGGCCGGGCGCAATGTCCACCGGCGCCAGCCGCGCCAGCACTTCACGCGCGGCCACACCGGGCGCGGAGAGCCGGAACAGCGCCCGCGCATCGCTCACGTCGGCGGCGAGATGGTGCACGCCCGCCAGCTTCTCGGCCAGCGTCTCGAGTGCACCGGCCACGCTGCCCGCGGGCAGCATGAGCATCAACTCGTCCGGGGTCATCCAGAGCACCGCATTGCCGCCCGAGAAGGAGGCCTTGCGCTGCGCCGGAACCGTGCAGCCGGTGACCGCCTCGACCGCCGCCGCGAAGGTGGCGTCCGAGAGGGTGCCGCGCAGGGTGATCATGCCGCGCGGGCCGATCTCCTGCACCGTGGCGATGCCGTCGAATTTCGCGCCCTGCAGGGGCGTCACGGATTTCGCGTCAGACATTCTGCTTGTCCCCGTCCTTGTCGAAGAAGACCTGATCCACGATCTTCGCCTTGATGAAGCCGCCCTTGCCGTCGGCGAAGTCCAGCACCTCGCCCATCCGGTCGGGCCCGTGCAGCACGAGGCCCATCGCGATGCCCCGGCCCAGCGTGGGCGAATGATAGGTCGAGGTCACACGGCCCTGCGTGTTGCGCTGACCGTTGGCATTGTCGCCCTCGGCCACCGCGAGGGCGCCCTCCGGCAGGACCGAGCCATCGACGGTTTCCAGACCCACCAGCGACCAGCGGTTCGGATTGTCCATGAAGCTGCGCGCCTGAGCCCGCTTGCCGATGTAATCCTCTTTCTTCTTCGAGATCGCCCAGTGCAGCCCCAGATCCTGCGGGATCACGGTGCCGTCGGTCTCGTCGCCGATCATGATGAAGCCCTTCTCGGCCCGCAGCACGTGCAGCGCCTCGGTGCCATAGGGGGTGATCCCGAACTCCTGACCGGCGTCCCAGATCGCTTCCCAGAGCGCGAGGCCCTTGGAGGCCGGCACGGCGATCTCGTAGCTGAGCTCGCCCGAGAAGGAGATCCGGAAGGCCCGCACGGCGATCCCGCCGAGGGTGAGGTCCTTCATGGTCATGAAGGGGAAGTCCTCGCCCGAGACGCCCTGCCCGCCCAGCTTCTCCAGAAGCTTGCGCGCCTTGGGGCCGACCACGGCGATCTGCGCGTATTGCTCGGTCACGTTGGCGGTGTAGACCTTCCAGTCCCACCACTCGGTCTGAAGCCACTCTTCCATGTGGGCGTGGATATGCTCCGCCCCGCCGGTGGTGGTGTGGCAGAGGAAGGTGTCCTCATCCAGCCGCACGACCACGCCGTCGTCCATGAGGAAGCCGTTCTCGTTGCACATCAGGCCATAGCGGCAGCGCCCCGGTTTCAGCGTCGACATCATGTTGGTGTAGAGCATGTCCATGAAACGGCCCGCGTCGGGGCCCTTCACGAGGATCTTGCCCAGCGTCGAAGCATCCAGCAGGCCGAGGCTGGCGCGGGTGGCCTTCACCTCGCGGTCCACGGCCGCGTGACGGCTCTCGCCCGCTTTCGGGAAGCAGAAGGGCCGCCGCCACTGGCCGACCGGCTCCCAGTCCGCGCCGTGGCTGTCGAGCCACTCGTGGATCGGGGTCCGGCGCAGGGGCTGGAAGACGTCGCCGCGGGCAGCCCCCGCGATCGCCCCGAAGGAGATCGGCGTATAGGGCGGCCGGAAGGTGGTGGTGCCCACCTGCGGGATCGGTGCGTTCAGCGCCTGCGACAGCACCGCCAGACCGTTGATGTTGGAGAGTTTCCCCTGATCCGTGGCCATGCCGAGCGTGGTGTAACGCTTGGTGTGCTCGACGCTCTCGTAGCCCTCGCGGGCCGCCAGTTGCACGTCCGACACCTTCACGTCGTTCTGGAAGTCGAGCCAGGCTTTCGCGCGCAGCTTGTACTCGGCGCCCTGCGGCATCATCCAGACCGGCTCCAGCGCGCTCTCGGCGGCGATATCAACCGGAAGCACATCGCCTGCAGCGGCGGTGAAGCCCGCGCCGGTCACGGCCTGAGCGCCCACCTCGACCGCATCGGCCAGAACCTCGGCCAGACCCATCGGGCCCGAAGCGCTGCCCGCGGTCAGCACATAGCCCTGCCCGTCGGCCCCCAGCGGCGGACGCGCGGGATCGGGGCGGAACATGGCCGTGGCATCGTCCCAGAGCAGCTTGCCACCGCAGTGCGACCAGAGGTGCACCACGGGCGACCAGCCGCCCGACATGGCGATGGCGTCGCAGGGGATCGTCTCCAGCACGGCGCCTTCGCCGGCCTGCGCGCAAATCGCGGCACCGGTGACGCGCTTGCCGCCCTCGACCTTGGCGATGCCCATCCCCTTGCGCACGGAGATGCCCGCGGCCTCGGCCTCGGCGGCCAGAACACCGCCGCCGTTGGGACGGGCGTCGATGATCGCGGGCACCGTCAAGCCGGCGGCCTTCACCGCAAGCGCGGTCCGATAGGCGTCGTCGTTGTTGGTCACCACGACCACCCGGTCACCGGGCGAAACGGCATAGTTCACCACGTAGTCACGCAGCGCCGAGGCCAGCATCACGCCGGGCACGTCGTTGCCCGCGAAGGCCAGCGGCCGCTCGATGGCGCCGGTGGCCGTCACGATCCGCGCGGCGCGGATGCGCCACAGGCGGTGACGGGGGCCGATGTTGCGCGGCGCGTGATCGGTCAGACGCTCGTAGCCAAGCGCATAGCCGTGATCGTAGACGCCGGAGCCCATGCAGCGCAGGCGCATGGTCACGTTGGGCAGCGCCTCCAGCTTCGAGACGAGCGCGTCGATATGGGCCTGCGCCGCGACGCCGCCGATCGTGCCGCCGTCCACCGGCGTGCGCCCGCCCCAATGGGAGGTCTGTTCCATCAGGATGACCCGGGCCCCTGCCTCACCGGCGGCCAGTGCCGCCGTCAGGCCCGCGATCCCGCCACCGATGACCAGCACGTCGCAGAAGGCATAGAAATGCTCGTAGCGATCCTCGTCGAGGTCCTTTGGCGCCGCGCCGAGGCCCGCCGAGTGACGGATGATCGGCTCGTAGAGGTGTTTCCAGAACGGCCGGGGCGCGATGAAGGTCTTGTAGTAGAAGCCCGCGGGCAGGAAACGCGAGAGCGAATTGTTCACCACGCCCACGTCGAAATCGAGGCTCGGCCAGTGGTTCTGGCTGCGCGCCTTGAGCCCGTCGAAGAGCTCGGTCGTGGTGGCGCGCTGGTTCGGTTCGAAGGTCGCGCCTTCGCCGAGGCCGACCAGCGCATTGGGCTCTTCCGCGCCCGAGGCGACGGGGCCGCGCGGGCGGTGATACTTGAAGCTCCGCCCCATCAGCAGCTGGTCGTTCGCCAGCAGCGCCGAGGCAAGCGTGTCGCCCTCGTAGCCGCGGAAGGACGCGCCGTTGAAGGAGAAGGAATACGCGGCGCCGCGGTTCAGCAGGCGGCCGCCGGTGGCCAGTCTGGTGCTCATGCCGGGGTCCCCTTTGTGGTCTTGGTGTTCAGGTGAAGGGCCATCAGGTCTGCTGCCTCAGGAAAAGTCGCGCCAGGACCAGCCCGGACGTTTCTGGCGAATGATGTCCAGCAGCGCCTCGGGGGGCTGATGGGTCTGCGCGGGATAGGTGCCGAAAACCTCGAGCGTCGCGGTGCAGCGGGCGGCGTGGAACCACTTGCCGCAGCCATAGACATGGCGCCAGCGTTCGAAGTGCACGCCCTTCGGGTTCACCCGGTTGAACATGTAATCCTCGAAATCCGCGTCAGAGGAGCCGGGCCCGTAGCGCTTGAGATGCGCCTCGCCACCGGCGTGGAACTCGGTTTCCTCGGCAGTGACGCCGCAATGGGGACATGTGAGGATCAGCATGGGCGATCTCCGGTCTTGAGAGAGGTCTGGGAAGGGATGTGCGGACGCAAAAAGGGGCCGACGCACGCGGCGCCGGCCCTTAAGGTCAGGTAAGGGACAGGGAAAAGATCAGTTGCCGTTTGGCAGGTCGATCTGGATTTCAGGCTCATCCGCGCCGGGGACGTCCCCGCCGGAGAATATGAACCAGACAAGGCCCGCAACGACGACGACAAGCGCGCCGACGATGAAACCGAGCGTGGTGTTGGAGCCGTTACCAGATTGTGCCATTCGTAAACCTCCGTCTTCCCAGGCAGTAAAGGGAGAACGCGAGGGTCACGGGCAAAGTTCCCGGAAAGGTTCAGTTTTTTCATGTCCGCGCGGAAAGGCAGACGTGCTTCGGGGCCCCGGACCATCGGTCGGGACCCCGTGACGATTGCAGCAATCGTAAGGCGCGCGCGCAGGCGCAGCCCGGTGGTCAGGTGATCAGTTGCCCGAGGCGCCAGCGGCCGCGGTTGCGCCATCGCTGCCGGTTGCCCCGGCTGCGGCTTCGGCGCCGTCCGAGCCGCTTTCGGCTGCGGCTGCGCCATCGGTGCTGCCGGCAGAGCTGTCCGCGGTTGCGTTGATCTCGATCTTGTCGCCGGTAGGCGCTGCGCGTTCGCCGCCCATCGAGCCGCCGCCAAAGAGGACGTAGGCGATGATGCCGACAGCGACGACAAGGCCGCCGACGATGAAGGCAATGACGGCGCCGCCGCCGGAACGCTGCTCGGTCGTGTTGTGGTACTCGGCCATGAAGTGGGGCCCTCCGGTGTGGTTAGCTTCGACACCGAAACGTGATCCTCCCCGCCCCGGTTCCCCGTGCAGCCCTGATCGAGGCCCCGACGCAGCGAAACTCCGCCGATCCGGGAACCTTTCGCATAAGTTGCGCGTTCTGCCAAAGAAACAGGCAAACCGCGAGCGGAGCAACAGTTTTTGCGGCCCGCGTTAACAACTCTACAACATTTTGTGGCATCATGATCGGCAGAGACACGCACATAATCGGGCACTGGCAGGGAGAGCATGCCATGACGACCGAAACGACCACCGATACGACCCACGACCGGACGATCAGCTTCACGACCGCCCCGCCACGGGAGCGGCGCGTGACCTTCCGGGTCTACTCCTCGCTGCGGGACCTGCCACAGGCCCCCGGCCTCTACGTTCTTCTGGCCCGACTGCCCGGCCGCGCTGATGAGGCGCGGCCTTTGTATTTCGGGCTGGCCCCCAACGGGCTCGACCGCGATGTTCCGCGAAGCGAGATCTTCCATACGGCAATGCGCAACGGGTTGACCCAGTTCGCCGCCGTGGCGATGCCGGGCCTCGCCCTCAGCGATCACGACGCCATGCTGGACCTGGCCCGCACGCTGGGGCGCGACAACCACGCCTCGCTCAACGCGGCCCGGGAGGCGCTCAGAAACATCGACGCCGTCCAGCGCGCCCGCAGCACCGCGCGCGCAGCGCGGTCCGACGGCGACGACGGTCCGATCGCGGCGGAGTGACCGCCGCTGGCTGAGCGCCGCATCGTGCATCAGTGCGCGACCCCTGCGGCCACGCTTTCGTCGATGAACCGGCCCTGACGGAACCGGTCGAGGCCGAATTCGGCCGCCAGCGGCCCGGGGGTGCCCTTGGCCATCATGTCGGCCATCGCCCAGCCGGAGCCCGGGATCGCCTTGAAGCCGCCGGTGCCCCAGCCGCAGTTGATGTAGGTGTTTCCCAGCGGCGTCTGCGAGATGATCGGCGAGCGGTCGCCGGTCATGTCCACGATCCCGCCCCACTGGCGCAGCATCTTGAGTCGCGAGATGACCGGGAAGGTCTCGATCAGGGCGCGCACCGTCTCCTCGATATGCTGGAAGGAGCCGCGCTGCGTGTAGTTGTTGAACTGGTCCGCGCCGCCGCCGATCACCATCTCGCCCTTGTCGGATTGCGACATGTAGCCGTGCACCGTGTTCGCCATGACGACGATGTCCATGCAGGGCTTGATCGGTTCGGAGACGAGCGCCTGAAGCGCCACGGATTCCACCGGCAGACGGAAGCCTGCCATCTCGGCCAGCACGCCCGAGTGACCGGCCACCACGATGCCGAGGCGGGAACAGCCGATGTCGCCCTTCGTCGTCTCGACGCCGGTGACCTTGCCGTTTTCCTGCCGGATGCCGGTGACTTCGCACTGCTGGATGATGTCCATGCCCATGTCGGAGCAGGCCCTTGCATAGCCCCAGGCCACGGCATCGTGCCGGGCGGTGCCGCCACGGGGCTGCCACTGGCCACCCAGAACCGGGTAGCGCGGCCCGTCGAGGCGGATGATCGGGCAGATCTCCTTGACCTTCTCGGGGCCGACGAATTCCGTCTCCACGCCCTGCAGCGAGTTGGCGATGGCCGTGCGCTTGTAGCCGCGGACCTCGTGTTCGGTCTGGGCCAGCATCAGCACGCCGCGCGGGCTGAACATGACGTTGTAGTTCAGGTCCTGGCTGAGGCCCTCGTAGAGGCTGCGCGCCTTCTCGTAGATCGCGGCCGAACTGTCCTGCAGGTAGTTCGAGCGGATGATCGTCGTGTTCCGCCCGGTGTTGCCCCCGCCGAGCCAGCCCTTTTCGATGATCGCGACATTCTTGATGCCGTGGTTGCGGCCCAGGTAGTAGGCCGTCGCCAGACCGTGACCGCCGGCGCCGATGATGATCGTGTCATAGGACTTCTTCGGCGTGGGCGAGCGCCAGGCGCGCTCCCAACCGGTGTGGTGACGGGCCGCTTCGCGGGCGATGGCAAAGGCAGAATATCGTTTCATCGGCAGAGGGACCTTTCTTGCGGGCGATTCCCCGGTCCGGGGCCGCATTGGCAAACTGGCGTTTTCGGCAAGCATACCCCCGCCGCAAACCGTCACAATATGCTGCACTTGCGACACGTGTCGCAAACGGGACGCTGTCCGCGCATTTTCCGCATGGCGGAGCGGGACGGGCCGCGCTGCTTCACGAAGCCGCAAGAGGCCGGTTTATGCCTTTTGCCGCGCGGGCCTGTCGGCTACACCGGGCGCCGAAGCTGCGCGGAGACGAGTGTTTATGCTGTTCTGGATCCTGATCGGTGTCATGGCCCTTGCCGTGGCGGTCGTGCTGGGCCTTGCCCTCCTGCGCCGTCCCGCGACGCAGGATCAGGATGCGGCGGACTATGACATCCGCGTCTACCGTGACCAGCTGGCCGAAATCGAACGCGACGCCGCCCGGGGCGTGATCCCCGCCGAGGAGGCCGAACGGATCCGCAACGAGGTCTCGCGCCGCCTGCTTTCGGCGGATGCCAAGCGCGGCACCTCCGGTGGGGCCGCTACGCTGCCCCGCGGGGTGATGCTGATCGCGGTCGCGCTGACCATCGGCGGCGCCGTGGCGCTCTACTGGCGGATCGGCGCACCGGGCTATGGCGACCTGCCGCTGGCGGGCCGGATCGAGACCGCGCGCGAACTGCGCGAGAGCCGCCCGGATCAGGCCACCGCCGAGGCCTCGATGCCTGCGGCACCTGCCACCGATGCCCCGGCGGAGTACAAGGACCTGATGGCCCGCCTGCGCGAGGCCGTGGCCCAGCGTCCCGGAGATGAGCAGGGTCTGCGCCTGCTGGCCCGCAACGAAGGCGCGCTCGGGAACTTCAAGGCCGCCTATACCGCGCAGGAGAAACTGCTGGGCGTCCTCGGCGCGCAGGCCACCGCGGTGGATTACGCTGATTACGCCGACATGCTGGTGCTGGCCGCCGGAGGCTATGTCTCGCCCGAGGCGGAGCGCGCGGTGCGCGCCGCCCTCGCCCGCGATGCCAAGAACGGCGCCGCGCAATATTACCTCGGCCTGATGATGCGCCAGACCGGCCGGCCCGATCTGGCCTTCCGGATCTGGGACGGGCTGCTGCGCCAGAGCGGCCCACAGGACGCATGGGTGCCGCCGATCCGCGCGCAGATCATGGAGGTTGCGCAGCTTGCGGGCCGCGACGACTACCAGCCGCCCCTGCCCGCTGCCAACCTGCCCGGCCCCTCCGAGGATGACATCGCCGCCGCGGGCGAACTTGACGACGAGGGTCGCCAGGCGATGATCCAGGGCATGGTCTCGGGTCTGGCCGAACGGCTGGCCAACCAGGGCGGCAGCGCCGACGAATGGGCCCGCCTGATCCGCGCCTATGGCGTCCTTGGCGATGCGGACCGTGCGCGCGCGATCCGCGACGAGGCGCTTGGCGTCTTCACCACGGATCCGGCGGGGCTGAAACTCATTCAGCAAGCCGGACAGGATGCGGGGCTCGACGGATGATCCACGACGAGATTGAAAGCTTCATCGCCGCCCTGCCCCCGATGCAGGCGCTCGCCGGGCTCGACCTTGGCGACAAGACCATCGGCGTGGCGGTCTCCGACACCTTCCTGTCGGTCGCGACCCCGCTCGAGACGGTGCGGCGCAAGAAGTTCGGCGTCGATGCCGCGCAGCTGCAGCGGATCATCGCGGAGCGCCGGATCGGGGGCCTCGTGCTCGGCCTTCCGCGCAACATGGACGGCACCGAGGGCCCGCGTTGTCAGTCGACCCGGGCCTTTGCGCGCAACTTCAACCGGTTGGAGGGGATGGCGGACCTGCCGATCACCTTCTGGGACGAGCGCCTCTCGACCGTCGCGGCAGAACGCGCGCTGCTGGAGGCCGACACCTCCCGCCGCCGCCGGGCCGAGGTGATCGACCACGTGGCGGCCTCCTACATCCTTCAGGGCGCCCTTGACCGGATCCGCAACATCAAGGCCGGTGCATGACGGACGAGATCTGGAAGCGCGACGAGGTAGACAGCCCCTGCGTGAAGATCTGCGTCATCCACCCGGAAGAGAAGCTCTGCATCGGCTGCCTGCGCACGCTGGACGAAATCGCGGGCTGGAGCGCCATGACGCGGGACCAGCGCTGCGAGATCATGCTGGGCCTCGCCGCGCGCAAGCCCCGGCTGGCCAAGCGACGCGGTGGGCGCAGCCGGACCCACGGCGCGGACTGACCGCGCGGATTGTGGGGGCCGGTTCGGCGGGTCACACGACGCGCCAGACCGAAGCCCGTTTGCCTGCTCCTCATGAACCCTCAGCTCAAGGCACATGAAAACGGGCCCCGCGGGGCCCGTCCGTGTCTGCACGAGAGGTCACGCGGCTACGCTCAGGCGGCGGCGTCGACGTCCATCTCGTTGAAGGGAACCAGTTCGATATGACGCAGGGACACCCGTCCCAGCCCCTCGGGCACGATCGCGACGATCGCCCCGTTCAGCAGCACGCGCACGTCGCCCAGCCGGTCGGGGTCTTCCTGAAACTCGATCCGGGCCGCGCCATCCTCGGGGTCGTAGCCGACAACGATGCGGTCTTCCTCGGGGTTGAAATCCTCGATCACCGCGGCGGAGAGGTAGGAGGGATCGGGCACTGGCTGCATGACGGTCTCGGTGGCATAGCCTTCAGCCGCCAGCGTCTCGCTCACGCGGCGTTCGATGTCATCGACCGCGCTCTCCTCGACGCATTCCTCGAAGGGCCGCACCGCGGTGCCGTGGCCCAGAGGCTCCGCCCGCTTGCGTCCCAGCTTGCGCGCGATGTCGAGGCCGAAGATCCCGAGACCGCCTTCGGTCTCCTCGCCGCGCGTCTTCTTGCGGCGCCGTCCGCCATTGCGTGCGGCCTCCGCCTCGAGGTTCGAGGTGAAGACGATGCCGATGGTGGCCAGCCCGACGATGACAAGAAGCTCGATCATGAGACATCTCCCGATATTGCCTGCACAGAAGAGCCTGCGAATGTGGCTGCCCCGGGGCAGACGTCGGGAGATTGCGGGGAATTTCGCCAGCCGGATTGTGGCCAACTGCGAAACCAATTGTCTCCGAAAATGAAAACGCGCCCTGCCGGGATCAGGCAGGGCGCGAGGCATGTCGTCTATCCCTTTGCGGAGACAGCGTTTTCAGCGGGCGTTGTGGATCAGCCCATCAGCGCCTTGCGCAGCATGTTCAGCGCGACCAGCAGCAGGAAGATGGCAAAAATGCGGCGCAGCAGCTTGGGGTCCGTGGCGTGCGCCAGCTTGGCCCCCAGCGGGGCGGTGAGCGTCGTCATGCAGATCACGATCAGGAAGGCGGGCAGGTTCACGGCCCCGACGGTATAGGGCGGCGTCGCTTGCGGATCGATCGGCAGCAGCATGAAGCCGAGCACCGAGGGCACGGCAATCGTCAGGCCGAAGCCCGCCGCCGTGGCCACCGCGCGGTGGATCGGTCGGCCGTAGAGCGTCATCAGCGGCACCCCGAAGGAGCCCCCGCCGATGCCCATCAGGGTCGAGAGGAAGCCGATCATCGGCGACAGAACGATCCGCCGGATCCCGCCGGGCATCTCTTCCCCCAACCGCCAGTGCTGGCGCCCCAGCAGCAGGTAGAGGCCGATGACCAGCCCGATGCAGCCGAAGAGCAGCTGCAGCTCGCGCGAGCGCAGCGCCGAGGCCACCAGCACCCCGATCAGCGCCCCCACGACGATGCCGGGGGCCCAGCGTTTCAGGATGTCCCAGTCCACCGCGCCCTTCTTGTTGTGCGAGGCGAGCGACCGCATGGAGGTGACGATGATCGTCGCCAGCGAGGTGCCGAGGCAGACCTGCATCAGCTGCTCGTTGCCATAGCCGAGCGCGGTGAAGGCATAGAAGAAGCCCGGCACCAGCACGATCCCGCCACCGACACCCAGAAGCCCGGCCAGCACCCCGGCAAAGGCCCCGATCCCGATCAGGAGAAACAGCATTTCGATCAGCAACCCGGTGTCCGGCATCGTCTTTTCCTTGAACAGTGTACAATGGCCCCTAACCATGTTGCGGGGCGCGGCACAAGGGCCGCGACGCGCCGGGCGGGCGCAAAGCTGCCTTGCGGAAATGGCCTGCCCCTTTGTGCGCCGATGCGCCTTTCGCGGCGGGGCGGCCCGGGGTAGAAGCCGGGCAAAGGCACCCTGCCCGCTCCCCCTTCCTTGACGTCCTTTCAGCCGCACAGGTTTCTCATGTTCCGTTTTGCCCTCATCCTGGGCCTGCTCTCCATGGTGGGCCCCTTTGCCATCGACATGTACCTGCCCGCGCTGCCCAATATCGCCGCCGAGTTCGGCGCGACCGAGGCCGCCACGCAGATCACCCTCACCGCCTATTTCCTCGCCTTCGGCGTGGCGCAGCTGGTCTATGGCCCGATGGCCGATGCCGCCGGACGCCGCCTGCCGATCGTGATCGGGCTGGTGATCTTCGGGCTGGGATCGGCTGGCGCGGCCTTTGCGGACAGCGTGGCGCAGCTGGCGCTGTGGCGGGCCGTTCAGGGGCTTGGCGGGGCCGCCGTCATGGTGGTGCCGCGCGCCATCGTGCGCGACCGCTACACCGGCAATGACGCCACCCGGCTGATGGCCATGGTCATGCTGGTGATCTCGATCTCGCCCATGCTGGCGCCGCTGGCGGGCTCCACCGTCATGGCCTTTGGCGGCTGGCGCGAGATCTTTGGCCTGCTCTGCGCCGTAGCCTGCCTGTCGCTGGCGCTGACGCTCTTCGTCCTGCCCGAGACGCTGGCGCCCGAGGACCGCGAACCGATGAAGGCCGGGGCCATGCTGCGCGCGGCCCGCGTGCTGGTCACCGACCGGGTCTTCATGGGGATGACGCTGGTGGGCGGCTTCGGCATGGCCAGCTTCTTCGTCTTCATCTCCTCGGCCAGCTTCGTCTACGTGGACCAGTTCGGCCTCTCCGCGACGCAGTTCTCACTGGCCTTCGCCCTCAACGCGATCGGCTTCTTCACCGCCTCGCAGTTCGCGGCCCCTCTGGGCCGGCGGATCGGGATCACCCGGGTGATCCTCGTGGGTGTCTCGGGCTTCGCGGCGCTGACCGTGCTGCTTTTCGCGTTGCTGGCCGCGGGCTTTGGCTCGCTGCCGCTGATCCTCGCCGGGCTCTTCCTCGCCAACAGCTTCCTTGGCGTGGTGATGCCCACGACGATGGTGGTCTCGCTCGACGATCACGGCGATATCGCGGGCATGGCGGCATCGCTCGGCGGGACGCTGCAGATGCTGGTGGGCGGGCTGACCATCGTGGTGGCGGGCACCTTCTTCGACGGCACCGCGACACCGATGGTGGGTGCCATCGCCCTTTGCGGATCGCTGGCCTTCGTGTTGGCGCAGCTGACGCCGCGCCGCGAAGTCACCGTCTGAACAGGGCGCGGCGGTTCAGGCCGCCGCGCGACACTGGCTCAGGCCGCCTCGGGCCGGACGGAGGCGAGCGCCTCTTGCACCAGCTCGGGCCCCGCGCCGGGCCGGTGCGCCCCTTCCGAGAGCACGCGGCGCCAGACCCGCGCGCCGGGCCGCCCGGCAAAGAGCCCCAGCATGTGCCGGGTAACCTGCGCCAGCTTGCCGCCCGCCGCCAGATGCGCCTCGATATAGGGGAGCATGGCAAGCACCGCCGCGATCGGATCGCTGTCCGGGCCGGTCGCGCCATAAAGGCGCCGGTCCGCGGCGCAGAGGATATCCGCCGGCTGGTGATAGGCCGCCCGCCCGATCATCACCCCGTCAAGCCCCTGCGCCAGCAACTCTTCTGCCAGGTCGAGGCTGTCGATGCCGCCGTTGATCGAGATGTGCAGCTCCGGGAAGGCCTGTTTCATCCGCACCACCAGCGGATAGTCGAGCGGCGGGATGTCCCGGTTTTCCTTGGGGCTGAGGCCCTGCAGCCAGGCCTTGCGCGCGTGGATCGTGATCCGCCGCACCCCGGCCGCCGCGACCTTCTCGATGAAATCAGGCAGCACGGCCTCCGGCTCCTGATCGTCGACGCCGAGGCGGCATTTCACCGTCACTTCGGTCTCGACGGCCGCGATCATCGCCGCGACGCAGTCGGCCACCAGCTCGGGCTGTTTCATCAGCACCGCGCCGAAGGTGCCGGACTGGACCCGGTCCGAGGGGCAGCCGCAGTTCAGGTTGATCTCGTCATAGCCCGCATCGGCACCAAGTTTCGCCGCCTGCGCCAGTTCCGCCGGATCCGAGCCGCCGAGTTGCAGCGCCACGGGATGTTCCTCGACCGAATGGTCGAGCAGATGCACGGCCCCGCCCCGGACGAGCGCAGGGGCGGTCACCATCTCGGTATAAAGCAGCGTCTCACGGCTCAGCAGCCGGTGAAGGTACCGGCAATGGCGGTCCGTCCAGTCCATCATGGGGGCGACGGAGAGGCGGGCGGCGCGGTCGAGCTCTGCAGTCCGATGGGGCATGGGGCGTCCGGGTGATGGCGTTTCGGGGACCGCCCGGCGCGACGAATGCCGGGGCGATCCTGCGGTCGCAGGTCCGGACGGCAGGCAGCATCGGGGGCGCGCGGTATGTAACAGCCCCGGCGCGGGGTTTCAATCGCGCCGTGCCGGGCCTCTCGCCAGCCGGTAAGCAGGGAGGCGGAGACGGTGACTGCCCGGGGTCGCTGGCCTGGCGCCCCCGGGCAGTCCTGTGCCGGCGTCATCGGCTTCCCACGAAACCGGGCCGACGAAACGCGGTCCATCCCCTGAATCCCGCGTCTCAAAAGTGCGGCGGCGCCTTGGGGCAAACCCGCCGCACGTCATCAGCTGCGCAGGGCTCAGTAGCCCATGGCACAGCCGTCCTTGCGCGGCTCGGAGCCGCCGATGAGCAGCCCGCGCTCGTGGTCGATCCAGATCGCCTGGCCGCCGCCCACCGGGAACTGCGACTTCACGTCGTGGCCGCGGGCGCGCAGGCCTTCCCAGATCTCGGGCTTGAACGTGTCTTCCAGCAGCATCTCGCCGTTGTAGGCAAAGCTGCGCGGGGCCGCGATCGCCTCCTGCGGGTCGAGCCCGAGGTCGAGGATGTTGCTGATCAGCGCGGCATGGCCCACCGGCTGGTATTGGCCACCCATCACGCCGAAGGGCATGATCATCTTGTCGCCCTGCCCCAGCATCCCGGGAATGATCGTGTGCATCGGACGCTTGCGCGGCGCGATGGCATTGGGATGGCCTTCGATCAACCGGAAGGAGGAGCCGCGGTTCTGCAGCACCACGCCCGACTTGGGCGCCGTGATGCCCGAGCCGAAGCCCGAGAAGAGCGAATTGATGAAGGAGAGCGCATTGCGATCCTTGTCCACCACGGTCATGTAGGTGGTGTCACGGTGCACGAAGCGGTCCGGCTCGCCCTGCGGGGCGGCGCGGGTCATGTCGATCTTGGAGCGGATGAAGTCCGCCTCCTCCTTCGACAGCAGCCGTTCCACCGGGACGGGGCCGAAATCGGGATCCCCGATCAGCGCGTCGCGGCGGGCATAGGCATGTTTCGCGGCCTCGGCGAGGATATGCACGCGGTCGAGTTCGGACAGCGACGCATAGTCATAGCCTTCCAGCACGTTCAGGATCACCTGCGCGGTGACGCCCTGCCCGTTCGGCGGGATCTCATAGACCTGATGACCGCGGTAGGTGGTGCTGATCGGCTCGACGTAGCTTGGCTCGGAGGCTTCGAAATCCTCCAGCGTGTGCAGACCGCCCACCGATTTCAGCTTGGCGACGATGTCCTCGGCGACCCAGCCCTTGTAGAAGCCGTCACGGCCTTTCGACGCGATCTCGCGCAGGGTCTTGGCCAGCTCGGGCAGCTTCACCCGGTCGCCGACCTTGGGGGCCTTGCCGTCGAAGAGATAGCGCGCGGTGCTGTCCGCATCGCGCGAGAGTTTCGAGACGCATTCGACCCAGTCGCGCGCCACGCGGGGCTGGACGATATAGCCCTCTTCCGCCGCCTTGATGGCGGGGGCGAGGATCTGCGCCATGTCGAGCTTGCCGTGATCCGCGTGGATCCGGCACCAGCCGTCCACCGCGCCCGGCACGGTGACGGCATGGGCGGTGGGCACCTCGATTTCCGAGATGCCCGCTTCCTTGTACCACTCCAGCGTCGCAGCCGCGGGCGCCCGGCCCGAGGAATTCAGCCCGATCGGCTTGCCCACGCCCCCCTTGGAGAGGATCATGAAGCAATCGCCGCCGAGGCCGGTCATCGCCGGTTCCACCACGCAGAGCGTGGAGATCGCCGCGATGCCCGCGTCCACGGCATTGCCGCCCGCGCGCAGAATGTCGAGTGCGGCCTGCGTGGCCACCGGGTGCGACGTCGCCGCCACCCCGTTCTCGGCATAGATGGCGGAGCGTCCGCCGGTGTAATCCTGTCGGTTGTTCAACTGGTGCATCTTTTCCTCCTCAGCCGCGTGCCGGCAGCCAGGTTCCCGGCTCCAGCACGAGGGCTTCCATGCCGGCGGCCTTCACCGCGGCAACGCCCTCGGACGTGGTAATGAACCGCGACGGCATCGGGAAGACCACACCGTTCTCCATGATGCGCTTGCCGTTGGAATAGGCCAGAACCGGCTCCAGCTTCTCCATGTCCAGCACGGTGACGTCGGCATCGGCGCCCACGGCAAGGTGACCCTTGTCGCGCAGGCCCAGCATGACGGCCGGGGTCCAGCTCGACTTCATGACGAATTCGCTGATCGTCAGCGCCGTCATCCGCACCAGCGGCAGGCCGCGCTGCACGATGTCGTTGCGGGGGATGCCGCCGCCGTCGGTGGCAAGGCAGTCGATGAAGAAGGAGCCGTCCTTCTTCTTCTTGGTGACGAGGTGCATCCGGGGCTCGGGCGGGTTCACCATGAAGGAGCAACCGGTCTGCATCTCGACCGATTTCCAGAAGTCATAGCCTTCCTGCCCGGTGGCCAGCACGATCTCGCCGTCCACGACGGCGTGGATGTGGGTCCAGCCGCCGAGGATCGACTCTTCCATGCCCGCCTGCGTCGGCTCGAAGCCGCCAAGGGCCACGCCGCGCTTGGTGGCGTTCGATTCCGGCACGCCGTTGGAGCAGAGCGCCGAGGTGCCGTTGAAGGGGGCAAGGTAGCTTTCCGACCAGATGTGCGGATGCTCGGCCAGCTTGTCCATGACCTCCTCGCCGCCCATCACGCCCTCGTTCCGGCAGTAGGAGTTCACGTGCGGCATGTGCAGCGGACGGCCCTCGGCCAGCTCGCAGGCCTCGGCCATGGTGGCGGGCGCGGGCGGCGGGGTTTCCAGCGTGCCGGCGTGGAAGGCGACATAGGCGCCGGTGTCGGCGCAGACCTTCATCACCCGGGCCGAGGCGTCCTTGGTCAGCGGGAAGTGCCCGCCGAGGATCTTGAGGCCGATGGCCCCTGCCCGCTGGCTCTTGGCCAGAACGTCCTTCAGCTCGTCCTCCAGCGGGTTCGCCGTGTCGACGGTGTGGCCCGGACGGACGTAGTTGATCGAGGCGATGTTCAGGCCCGCCCCGTGGGAGCCCGCCAGTTCCACCACGCCCTCGATCGGGCCGGCCATGTCCAGTGCCGTGGTGACACCGGCCTTGGCCATCATCTTGTGGCCTTCCTTGCCACCGACCCAGCGGGAGATGTGGACGTGGGTGTCGATGATGCCGGGCATCACCACCTTGCCGGTCAGGTCGTGCTCGCGCTCGGCGCTGCCCTCGATGGTTTCGGCAACCATGACGACCTTGCCGCCGCTGATCGCAATGTCACGCTGCGCCTCGATCCCGTTCTTGGGATCCACGAGCGTGCCGTTGCGCAACAGCACATCGAATTTCTCAGCCATTTCAGAATGTCCTTTGGTTATTTGACGCCCGGGGTCCAGACCGTTTCCGGATCGAGAGGCACGACCGGGCGTGGGAGATGCTTGAAGTCGAGGCGCGAGAAATTCGCGCTGACAAGGCCCGGCACATCGACCTCGAAGGTCTGCTCGGGCGGGAAGAATTCGTCGAAACCGGCGCGGAAGTGGCCGCGGCTCTTGACCACGACGCAATGCAGCTTGGCGATATCGATGCCGTGCATTTCCAGCATACGCGGTTCCAGAAGCTGACGGCGCAGAGAGCCCACAACCACCAGCAGGCCGCTGTCGGTCAGGCGCAGCAGGCCCGCGTCGCCGAGGTCGAACTTGCGCCCCGCCAGCGTGCCCCGGCGGCCGATGTCGTTGCCGTCGGTCAGGCAGAGGATTTCGGCTTCGGCCTCGAAGGTGTCGGAGTAGAGCCCCGGTTCACGGTTGAAGACCGCCTTGAACGTGGTGCCGACGCCCTTCTCGTGCATCTCGGCGGCAAGCGCCGGATCGACCAGCACGCCGAAGGCGCAATCGGGCACCTTGGCCTCGTGGAAGGCGCGCAGCACGTAGGTGGTGTTGCCGCGTCCGCCGCCACCGGGGTTGTCGGCGACATCAGCAAAGATGACCGGCTTTTCGGAGGAGAGCGCCAGCGAAACGGCGTCCTCCAGCTCCATCATGTTGGTGACATAGGAGCCGCGGTCATCCCAAAGCTCCTGCGCCAGATCGGTGCAGACCTGATCGGCGAGCGCCTGATCGCCCCATGTGGTGACGTTGACCGTCATGCCGCATTTCGACAGGTCGCTTTGGGCAAAGCCGCCGGTGATCGAGACATTGGCGATGTCGTCGCGCTGCATCACCTCTTCGGCGCGGCGGATCATGCGGGCATAGGGCCCGCGCGCGGTCAGCAGCGTGACCGAGGGCGGCACGAGCGGCAGGCGGATGAAGGCATTCGCAACCTTCTGGCCGCCCAGCATGGCGCGCAGCACATCGGCGCTTTCGGACGCGATCTGGCGCATGTCCACATGCGGGTTGGTCCGGTAGGCCAGCAGCGCATCCGCGGCGTCGGTCAGTTTTTCGGAAATATTGCAGTGCAGGTCGTGGCTGACCACGATCGGAATATCGGGGCCAACGATCTCGCGGGCGAGCGCGACGAGCGTGCCGTCGCTGTCTTCCAGCCCGTCGACGGCCGAGGCGCCGTGGCTGGCGACATAGATCGCATCCACCGGCAGGGCCGCGCGCAGCATCTCTTCCATCCGGTCCTTGATCCGGGCGAAGAGCGGCGCTTCGATGGGGCCGCCCGGAGGGGCGGCCACCATGATGAGGGGGACCGGTTCCCAGTCGCCGGTCTCATCCATGCGTTCGTAGAAGCCCGGGAGTTCGGACGGCAGCTTGCTGACCTCCCGCGCCCCCTTTGTGATTTCCTCGCCTTCTGCCCAGCAAAGGGCGCGGAAATCCTCCTCCACCGTCGGCGGTGCAAAGGCGTTTGCCTCAAGGTGCAGGCCGAAGATGGCGATACGGGGCGCGGGCATGGTGGTCTCCTTAGTACTTGCCGCCGACCTTGTGTCGGGCAACGAAATGGCCCGGTCCGACCTCGACCAGCGGTTCGACAATCGGATCGTCGCCAAGGGCCCGTGTGGGGCTGGGCAGATCCGAAGTGTCGCGCAGGCGGTCAGGCCGCTTCCGGGACGGGTCGGCCACCGGAACGGCCGACATCAGACGCTTGGTATATTCGTGCTGCGGGTTCTCGAAGACAGCACGGCGCGGACCGATCTCGACGATCTGGCCAAGGTACATCACGGCCACGCGGTGGCTGATCCGTTCCACGACGGCCATGTCGTGCGAGATGAAGAGGAAGGCGATGTTGAACTCTTCCTGCAGGTCCATCAGCAGGTTCACGATCTGCGCCTGGATCGACACGTCGAGCGCGGAGACCGCCTCGTCCGTGATCACGACCTTGGGGTTCACCGCAAGGGCACGTGCGATACAGATACGCTGACGCTGACCGCCCGAGAACTCGTGCGGGTAGCGGTTCGCCATCTCGGGCGCGAGGCCCACCTTCTCCATCAGCCAGGCCAGACGGTCCTTGGCTTCCGGGGTCCGGATCGAGCCCATGGGCCGCAGCGGCTCAAGGATCGAGTTGCCGATCGACTGGCGCGGATCCAGCGACGAGAACGGGTCCTGGAACACGAACTGCATGTTCCGCTGGAGCACCTTCTTGACGTCCGGGCTGTTCGGCTGGCTGACGTCCTTGCCCTCGAACAGCACCGTGCCCGAGGTCTTTTGCGTCAGGTTCAGCAGCGACCGGCCGGTGGTGGTCTTGCCGCAGCCGGATTCGCCCACGATCGACAGGGTTTCCCCCGGGTAGAGATCGAAGGAGACCTGTTCGACCGCGTGCACCTTGTGGGTGACGCGCGACAGGATCCCGCCGCGGATGTCGAAGTGGGTCTTGAGGTCGCGCACCTTGAGGATCGGCTCTGCCGCCGTGGGCGCCGCCACCGGCTTCTCGGCCGTGGCCACGTCGGGGTTCGACATGGTCAGCAGCGGGAAGCGCGCCGGAACGTCGGTGCCCGTCATGGCCCCCAGCTGCGGCACGGCCGACAGCAGAGCGCGCGAATAGGCGTGCTCGGGGTTCTTGAACAGGCTGACGGCGTCCTTTTCCTCGACCTGATCGCCGCGGTACATGACCAGCACGCGATCCGCGACCTCCGCCACCACGCCCATGTCGTGGGTGATGAAGATCACGCCCATGTCCATCTCCTTCTGGAGTTCACGGATCAGGGTCAGGATCTGGGCCTGCACGGTCACGTCGAGCGCGGTGGTCGGCTCGTCCGCGATCAGCAGAGAAGGTTTGCAGGACAGCGCCATCGCGATCATGACCCGCTGCCGCATGCCGCCCGAAAGCTCGTGCGGGTAACGGCGCAGGATCGCGCTTGCGTTCGGGATGCGCACCCGGTCCAGCATGTCCTTCGCTTCGCGCAGGGCATCGTGCTGGCTGACGTTCTGGTGCAGGCGGACCGCTTCCGAGATCTGCTGGCCCACGGTGAACACCGGGTTCAGCGAGGTCATCGGCTCCTGGAAGATCATCGCCATGTCGGCGCCGCGCATCTTGCGCAGCAACTGCGGGCTGGCGGCCCGCAGGTCCACCACCTCGTTGTTGCGGCGGCGGAAGCGCATGTCGCCCTTGATGATCCGGCCGCCGCCGTTTTCCACGATGCGCATCAGCGCAAGCGAGGACACGGATTTGCCCGACCCGGATTCCCCCACGATCGACAGGGTTTCCCCCCGGTCGACGTGGAAGGTGAGGTCGCGCACGACGTCCGCAGGCTTGGCGTCCGAGCCGAAGCGGATGGTCATGCCATTCACATCGACGAGGCGTTGCGGCGGCAGCTCCAGCTTGGTGTCGGGACGGATGAGGGTTTGAGTATCGCTCATGTCTCTCAGTGCCTCCGGGTGCTCATGCGCGGATCAAGCGCGTCGCGCAGACCGTCGCCCAGCATGTTGATGGCCAGAACCGTGATCGACAGCGCAATTGCCGGGAAGGCGATGATATGCGGCTTGATCTGCCACAGCGCCCGGCCCTCGGCCATGATGTTGCCCCAGGACGGCGTGGAGGGCGGAACGCCCGCACCGATGAACGACAGGCTGGCCTCGGAGATGATCGCGACAGCGCAGATATAGGTCGCCTGCACCAGCAGCGGTGCAAAGGTGTTGGGCAGGATGTGGCGGAAGATCACGCCCGGCATCGAGATACCTGCGATCTGGGCCGCGCCCACATAGGGTTCGTCCCGCAGCGACAGCACCACGCCGCGGACCAGACGCACGGTGCGCGGGGTCTCGACGATGGTGATGGCGAGGATCACGTTCCAGATCGAGGCGCTCGACAGGGTGATCAGCGCGATGGCCAGCAGGATCGAGGGGATCGACATCAGCCCGTCCATCAGGCGCATCACGATCGCGTCGACCCAGCGGATGAAGCCGGAGAAGACGCCGATCAGCGCGCCCAGCACGGTCGAGCAGATCGCCACGAGGAAGCCCACCGTCAGCGAGACGCGGGTCCCGTAGACAACGCGCGACCAGAGGTCACGCCCCAGCATGTCGGTGCCGAACCAATGTTTGGCCGAGGGCGTCTGGGTACGTTCGAAGGGCGACACGGCCTTGGGATCGACGGTGCCGAGGAGCGGCGCGAAGATCGCCATCAGCACGAGGAGCAGCAGGACCGTGAGGCCGAAGAGAACAGCCGGGTTCCGGCGCAGCCATGTCCAGCTGCGCGACAGACCGGACCGCGGGGGATCAATGGTAGAGACGGTCAATAGCGGATCCTCGGGTCGAAGACGGTGTAAAGGATGTCGACGATCAGGTTCACCATCACGTACATGAAGCTGAAGATCAGGATCACGCCCTGGATCACCGGGTAGTCACGGCGCAGGATAGCGTCGACGGTCAGACGACCGACACCCGGGATCGCGAACACGGTCTCGGTCACGATGGCGCCCCCGATCAGCAGGGCGACGCCGCTGCCAACGGTGGTGATGATCGGAACGGAACAGTTCTTGAGCGCGTGCTTGAAGACGATGAGGGATTCCTTCACGCCTTTTGCACGGGCCGTCCGGGTATAATCCTGGCTGAGGCTTTCCAGCATGGTGGCACGGGTGATCCGCGCGATCAGGCCGACATAGACGGAGCCGAGCGCCATCGCCGGCAGGGTCAGCGAGCGCATGGCGGCATAGAGACCATCGGACCCGATGGACTTGTAGCCCTGCACCGGCAGCCAGCTGAGCTTGAGCCCCAGCGAATAGGCCAGCAGGTACCCGACCACGAAACTGGGCACGGAGAAGCTGAGGACCGCGATGATCATGACGATCCGGTCGACAATGGTATTGTGTTTCCAGGCGGCGACAGCCCCCATGGGAATTGCGATGATGACCGAGAGGACGAGGGTCATCGACATCAGCAGGAAGGTCGGTTCGAGGCGCTGGACGATCATCTTGAGAACGTCTTGCTTGGTATACATCGACGTACCGAAGTCGCCGTGCAGGATGCCTCCGACCCAAGAGCCGAAACGTACGAGGAAGGGTTGATCGAGCCCAAGGGTTTCCCGAATGCGCTCGATGTCCGCCGTGGTGGCTGCATCCCCGGCCATGATCGCCGCGGGGTCCCCGGGTGCTAGATATAGCAACCCGAAGACGAAGAACGCGACCAGGATCATGACCGGGATCGCCGCCAGAAGGCGTCGAATGACGTAGGCAGTCACCTGAGGTTAGCCTGCCGGTTTCATGGTGTAGTAGAGCGGCATTTCCTTCGGCATATCAGCCCACTCCTTGGTGTAGGCGGTGATCTGCGTGTAGGCGCCCATCGGGACGTAGGGAACCTTGTCGAAGGCCGTTTCCTGGATCTTCTCGATGATCGCGGTCCGTTCGGCCGCGTCTTCTGCGAAGAACCAGTTCATCCGCATCTCTTCCATCTCGGGGTTGTCCGGCCAGCCGAACCATGCGTCGCCACCGTTGCCGCGCAGGCCGAGGTGACCGGCAGGGTCGAGGTTGTTCGGGCCCGAGAGCGAGGTGACGAAGACGTTCCAGCCACCCTCGTCCGGGGTGCCTTTGACCGGACGACGGGTCATCATCGTGCCCCAGTCCATGGTCTGCAGGTCGACGGTCATGCCCAGCTGTTCCAGCAGGTTCGCGGTCAGCATGGCGCCGGCGTGGATCCAGGCCTGGTCGGAGGGGTCGAGAACGACGACGGGGGTGCCGTCATAGCCAGCGTCGATGATCGCCTGCTTGGCCGCGTCGATGTTGGCCAGCGAACCGATCTTGTCCTTGCCGGCGTCCACGTCGTTCGGGGTGCCCGGGGTGAAGTAGCCGACGTTGGTCGCCCAGGAGGCCTTGTTCTCTTCGCCGAAGATGGCGGTCATGAACGCTTCCTGATCGACGGCCGAGGCCACGGCCTGACGGATCGCCTGGTTGTTGAACGGCGGCTGCAGGTGGTTGAAGCGGATGATGCAGAGGTAGAACAGTGCACGGGCAACCGAGGTGATGTCGGGGTCTTGCGTCACGATCGAGACGAAGTCCGGTGCCACGGCTTCCAGCGAGTCCACTTCGGCCGACTTCAGAGCGGCATAGGCGGTCGAGCTGTCGTTGATGACCGGCCATTCGACGCGGTCGACATAGGCGATCTTGGCGCCAGCGGTGTATTCGCCGGGCTCTTCGCGCGGGATGTAGTCTTCGAACTTCTCGTAGACGACCTTCGAGCCGGAAACCCACTCGTCCGCCATGAACTTGAAGGGACCGGAGCCGATGCACTCGGGGATCTGCTCGTGCGGGCTGGTGGCGGCAAGACGGGCCGGCATCATGGCGCACATGTTGCCCGACGGCTTGGCGAGAGCGTTCGGCAGCATCGAGAACGGACGGTTCAGGGTGAAGACGATGGTCTTCGCGTCGGTGGCTTCGAGGGTGTCGGTGACGCTTGCCAGGGTCTGGCCCAGCGTGTCACGGATCCACCAGCGCTTGATCGAGGCCACGCAGTCTTCCGCGGTGACCATCTCGCCGTCGTGCCACTTCAGGCCGTCGCGCAGAACCAGGGTCCAGGTCAGGCCGTCCTCGGAGGGCTCACCGGATTCGAGCATCTGCAGCTGCGGCTGGAACTTGCTGTCCAGACCGTAGAGCGTGTCGAAGACGCAGTTCGAGTGGATCGCGGTGATCATCGCGGTGGTCCAGATCGGGTCGATCGAGGCCAGGTCGGACTGCGGAACGCTGGTGAAGATCGTCGAGCCCTGGGCGCGGGCGGCGGTCAGGCTGAAGCCCGGTGCCACGCTGAGCGCCGCGAAGGCGGCAGAGCTTTTCAGAAGGTCACGTCTTTTCATAGAGTAAGTTTCCCTGTTTTTGTGATCCGTCTTGGGAGGACTAAGCGTCGGATCGGGTTGTCCCGACCCCTCGCGGGGCCGGAAATCGTGGATCAGCAGGCCGGTATGGCCTCCTGCATGAAAGTCGAACGGTAGGCGAAGAGCCCGGCGGAGCCGCCAGTGTGGAGGAAGACCACCTTCTGCCCCTTGGTGAACCGGCCCGCGCGCACGGCAGCGATCAGCCCCGCGGCACCCTTGCCGGAATAAACGGGATCGAGGAGGATCCCCTCGAGGCTGGAGAACATGCGCACCGCCTCGATCATCGCAGGCGTCGGCACGCCGTAGCCGCCGCCGACCTGCGTGTCGTCGGCCTCGATCAGCGCGGCGTCGATGTCGCCCGCGTAGCCCAGCACCTCGGCCGTGGCCCGGGTCAGCGCCAGCACGTTGGCTTCCTGCTTCTCCTTCGGCGCGCGCACGGAAATGCCCAGAACCGGGATGCCCGCATTGGCCGCCGTCAGCCCCGCGACCAGACCGGCCTGCGTGCCGGTGGAGCCCGTGGCCGTGACGATATGGTCGATGGCGAGGCCCATGGCGTCGGCCTGCCCCAGCATCTCATAGGCACAGGCCACATAGCCGAGCGCGCCCGTGGTGTTGGAGCCGCCGCCGGGAATGACATAGGGCGTATCGCCCATGTCTTTCAGATCGGCGGCAAGTGCATCCATCTCGGCCTGCATGTCCGTGCCGGCGGGATAGGTCCGCAGTGTGCAACCCATCAGTTCGTCCAGCAGGATGTTGCCGTTGCCGAGGTAATCGGGATCGTTGGTTTCCACGCGCTGTTCCAGCAGCGCAGTGCACTTCAGCCCGTGCTTTGCCGCCGCGGCCGCGGTCTGGCGCACATGGTTGGACTGATGCGCCCCTTGGGTGATGACGTGGTCTGCCCCGGCGGCGAGCGCCGCACCGATGAGAAATTCCAACTTGCGGGTCTTGTTGCCGCCGGAGGCCAGACCGGTGCAGTCGTCACGCTTCACCCAGATCTCGGGCCCGCCGAGCGCTTCGCTCAGCCGTGACATAGGCTCAAGAGGAGTGGGCGCGTGGCAAAGGCGCACACGCGGGAAGCGAGAAAGCTGCATGGAGGGAACCGTGAGTGGTCGTCTGTCGTTTTCGTATTACAATCAGCCTAGGAGCCGCTGTCAGCCGGAAACAAATGCCACTTTGGCATGGATAGGTGCCGGATCGGCATTGGCGCTATCAAGCGTCAGGCCCTCACCCCCCTCCAAATGACGCCAAAGCCGTTCCAAACGTGGGTTTTTGGCGTCCTTGCGCCGGTAGAGGCGCACCTCCAGCGGGGCCGACCAGGGCGAGGTCTCCAGCTCATCGAATTGGCAAGGTGCCGCAGAAACGAGCAAACCGAGCTTCAGTTCACGCCGGATCGCCGAGAGCGGCAGCCACCCCATGCCCCGGCCAGAGAGGATCATCGTCTTCAGCGCCTCGGCCATGTCCGAGGAGTATTCCCGCTTAAGGTGTAGCGCGCCCTCACAACTCTCCAATTTGGCGTTCACGGCCCGGCCTATCACGATGGCCGAGGCATAGCCAAGGTAGTTCACCGGCGCATCGGGCGTGCCGGGCAGCGCATGGCGCGCCGCCCCGGGCGCGTCCGACATCGGCGCAGAGACCGGCACCATCACGTCGCGGGCGACCACCTTGTAGGGGTTCGCCACCATCGCCGCCGAGGCCCGGTCCATCCCGCCGTAGTGATAGCTCAGCGACAGATCCGCCTTGCCGTCCACCAGCTCCAGCACCGCCTCGTGGGAATTCGCCACCGCCACGTTGAAGTTCACGTCGAGATCGGCGTTTTCGATCTCCTCCACGAACTCGGGGCAGAAATGCACCGCCAGCGTATGCGATGCCACCAGCCGCAGGGCGTTGTTGGACCGCCCCCTGTCCCCGGTCAGTTGCGAGCGGACCTCGCCGATCTGGTCGATCATCTTGACCGCCACCTCGAGGAAGAGCTTGCCTTCCGCCGTCAGGCACAGGCGGCTGCAGTCGCGATCCACCAGGGGCACGCCCAGCCAGTCCTCAAGGGCGCGGATGCGCCGCCCGAAGGCCGGTTGCGTCACGTTTCGTCGCGCTGCCGCTTCCGAGAAGCTGTGCATCTCCGCCAGGGCGACGAAATCCTCCAACCACTTGAACTGCATGGGCCTATCTCCGGTAAGACGAAAGGGGCACCGGCTCATGGCCGGTCGCCCCCTCTACAGGGTCAGTTTACACCCAAAGGGGGGGGCTGCGATCCCTCACTATGAGGGGGTGCCCACGAAATGCTCACTGCCCGGTGAACTGCCCATAAAAGCGACGGCAATTTCGAAGCAAATGGCCGTGCCACACCGCGTGGGGGCGAAATTGGCCCCGCGGTGGTCGCGCGCCTGCCCGGAATGTTCCGCGCACGCTCGCGCGCGATTCTTTCTAGCACTTTTGTGCGGGGCTTTCGGGGCCCTGCCGGAGCCGCCCGATGGGGCGTTCAGTCCGGCTCCGCCGCGCGCCGGTCGTAGAACGCGCGGGGGACGTGCCGATAGGGCAGAAGCGACATGTCCACCGGGGCGAGGCCGGGGCAATCCACCTCGACGATCTGCGCCAGGAGCAGCTCGAACCCGGCGCGGAAATGGTTCTTGGCCTTGATCCCGAAAATCGCCACCTCGGTCAGGTCGATGCCGTGCAGATCGCACCAGGCCGGGTCATTCGCGCTCTGACAGGTCTCGCAGATCACCACCCGCAGGGGGCCGCTGCGCAGCACCGCCGTGCGCCCGAGGTCGATCTCGCGCCCGAATTCCATCGGGCCACGGTTGCGGAACCGCCCGTCCGTCAGCCGCTCCACCATGCCCTCGAAGGGGATGGGTGCGCCGAACTCGGGCGCGATCCGCCCGCCGAGCGTGCAGGACATCCGCGCGCCGTGCCCCAGATCATGGGCCCGCGCCACGAGGTCCGGATCGTAGAAGAAACAGAACAGCACCGGCAGGTCTGTCCCCGCCTCCACGAGCGCCCGGAAGAGCGCCGTCGTATCCCCGATCCCACCGGAGAGCGGGTTGTCCGCCGCATCGACCAGCGCGATCGGCCCCGCGCCGCCCTGCTTCAGCCGGTCCAGCGCATCGGCTACGGCGGTCTGCGCATCGGGGAGCGTGATTGCGAAGTCGTCGCGCCGGGCCGTGTAGGCCGTGCTCAGCCGCGCCACTGCCGGGCCGGGATCGACATCCGGCCCATGGGTCGCGGTAACAATCGCCCGCGTATGGGGCGTGTCCGCATAGGTGAAGCCCCCGAAGAGCGAGACATCCAACAGCCCCTCCGATGCACCGACCTCTGTGGCGATCTGTTCCAACTCGGCCATCGGGCCGGAGGCCGTGCGCATCCCATGGGAGAGTGGCGCGAAATCAAGCGGATGCACCACGCAGCGCGGCCGGAGGCCGGTCTCAAGCGCCCGGTCCAGCATGGTCAGCGCGCGCAGCGCGGTCGCGTCCATATCGACATGCGGATACGTATGGTACGCCGAGAGGATATCTACAGAACGGGTCAGCGCCGGGTCAAGACAGGCGTGCAGATCGAAGCTGACCGCCAGCAGCGGCTCCGGCCCAATCGCCTCGCGGACCTTCGCAAGGAAACTGTAGTCCGGCGACAGGTCATCCTCGGCCACCATGGCGCCATGGAGCGACAGGTACACGCCGTCCCAGGGCTGCCCCGAAAGGTCGCCCAGGATTTCCTCGGTGATCGTCGCGATGGCCTCGGAGGTCACCGGCCCCAGCGGCGGCGCCGAGGTGCAGCGCGAGACGGTGACGTCCCAATACGGGTGCGTATCGAGAAAGGACACCAGCCCGCCCAGTTCCGTGGCCGTGCCCCGTGCGGCCTCCAGCGCTTCGGGCCCCTTGGTCCATTCCCGGCGTTGGAAATCCTCCAGCGTGGTCTTCACCGGGTTGAAGGAATTGGCCTCGTGCCAGATGCGGGCGACGGCGATGCGACGGCGGGTCATGAGTGTCTCCGGGTGGGGCCGCTCAGCCGCGGCGCGTGGGAATGTCACTGGCGTAGGTGTCGAGGCCCTGAAGGTGCCGGTCAGCCTCCTGCAGGGCGCGCAGGGCCCTGTCACGGTCCCGGTCGGCCAGCAGTCCGCAGAGCACCTCGGACACCGCAAGCGCCGGGGTCAGCGTGTGGAAGAAGGTCTCGCTCTCGGTGGCGCAGATCACCACCTCCTCCGCCACGCGGGCCAGCGGCGAGACCTCGCTGTCGGTCAGTGCCACGATGCCGACGCCCTTGTCCTGCGCCAGCCCCACCAGTTCGAGGGTCTGCCGCGCGTAGGGGTTGACGGAGATCACCAGCATCACGTCCTGCGGGCCGGCGCGGCGCATCCCGTCCACGCCGGTGCCCGCGGGCCCGTCGAGGTGCACCGTCTTTTCGCCCAGCAGGGTCATCACGTAGTGGAAATGCCAGGCGACCGAGTGGCAGGACCGCAGGCCAAGGACATAGACCCGCCCTGCCCCCGCAAGCCGGTCGGCTACCCGCTCCAGCCGGGCCAGCGACTCCGGCGCCTGCAGGCGGGCGATCTGGGACGACAGCATCTGGAGCATACCGTAGGCGAGGCCGCTGCCGCTGGGGGCGTCTGCCTCGCGCGCCTGCGCCCGGGCCGCGAACCCGTCGGCCTGAAGCCGCAGCGCCTGCGAATACTGCGCCCGGATGTCCTCGTAGCCCCCGAGGCCGAGGAACTGCGCCAGCCGTGTCATGGTGGCGGGCTGCACCCGGGCATTGCGGGCCAGTTCGCGCATCGAGACCAGCGCCACCTCCTGACCGTTTTCGAGGATGTAGCGCGCCGCTTTCTGGAGTTGCGGCGACATCTCGTCGAACCGGGCGACGATCCTGTCGGTCAGCTCCTGACTTTGCAACATGTGTTTCAAATTCTTCCATCCCGAAGCGATCCGGGACGCTGCCGCGTCTCGGAGGGCAATCGCCTTTGCTGGCGCCACGTGCCTGCCTGCGGAAGGATTGGCTGTTTCCAAGGCGGCGGTAAAGCCCTTTCGGGTCATCGCGCGCGATATTGAAACACTTGTTGCAAACCGGCCCGCCCTGCCTCTATCCCAGACACAGACCGGCCCGCCCCGGCGATTCCCTGCACCGCGAGATGCCCCATGACACGCCTCCTCCACCGCACCATCGGCTCCGACCTGCCCCGCGCCGTTTCCGGCCAGGGCATCACCATCACCGACGCCGAGGGGCGCGCCTATATCGACGGTTCCGGCGGTGCGGCGGTCAGCTGCCTTGGCCACAACGATGCCGAGGTGGTGGCCGCGATGAAGGCGCAGATGGACCGCATCTGCTATGCCCACACCTCCTTCTTCACCACCGATGTGGCGGAAAGCCTGGCCGAGCGGCTGACGGCCCATGCGCCCGATCCGCTGAACCATCTCTACATGGTCTCCGGCGGGTCCGAGGCGGTGGAGGCCGCGCTGAAGATGGCGCGGCAGTATTTCGTCGAGATTGGCCAGCCCCAGCGGCGCCACATCATCGCCCGGCGGCAGAGCTACCATGGCAACACGCTGGGGGCCCTTGCCACCGGCGGCAACGCCATGCGGCGGGTCCAGTTTCAGCCGATCCTGCCCGAAACCCACCATGTCTCGCCGGTCTATGCCTACCGCGATCAGCGCGTGGGCGAGAGCCCGGAGGCCTATGCCGCCCGCCTTGCCGACGAACTGGAGGCCAAGATCCGCGACTTGGGCGAGGATCAGGTCATGGCCTTCGTGGCCGAGCCGGTGGTGGGCGCGACCCTTGGCGCGGTACCGGCCGTGGCGGATTACTTCCAGCGGGTGCGCGCGATCTGTGATCGCTACGGCGTGCTGCTGATCCTCGACGAGGTGATGTGCGGCATGGGGCGCACCGGCAGCCTTTTCGCCTTCGAGCAGGAGGGCATCGTGCCTGACCTCGTCACCGTGGCCAAGGGCCTTGGCGGGGGCTTCCAGCCGGTGGGCGGCGTGCTGCTGTCCGACAGGATCTTCGAGGCGTTCCGCGACGGCTCGGGCCTCTTCCAGCACGGGCACACCTACCTTGCGCATCCCATCGCCTCGGCCGCTGCGGACAAGGTGGTGGAGATCCTCACCCGCCCCGGCCTGATGGCGCAGGTCCGCCACCTTGGCGAGCGGCTCCAGTCCGGGCTCGAGGCGCGCCTCGGCCAGTCGCCCTTCGTGGGGGACATCCGCGGGCGCGGCCTCTTCCGCGGGATCGAGATCGTGGCGGACCGGGACAGCAAGACCCCCTTCGACCCGGCGCTGAAGACCCATGCGAAGATCAAGAAGGCCGCCATGGCGCGCGGGCTGCTCTCCTATCCGATGGGCGGAACGATCGACGGCATCCACGGCGATCACGTGCTGCTGGCGCCGCCCTACATCTGCACCGAGGCCGAGATCGACCAGATCGCGGACCGGATTTCCGACGCGATCCTCGCGGTCACCGCCGACGTGGCCAAGGGGGCCTGAGCCATGCGCCGCATCGCCTTCGCCGGGTTCAACCTCGAATCCGTCACCGCCGTGCCGCAGGTCTCCACCCGCGCCGATTTCGAGCGCGTGACCTATCGCGGCGCGGAGATCCCGGCGCAGTTCCGGGGCACGAATACCGTCGCGGGCGGCACGCTGAAGGTACTGGAGGCCGCGGGGGCCGAGATGGTGCCGCTCTACCATGCGCTGCTCGGAGCGCTCGGCCCGGCGGCGGATGACGCGATCATCGCCTTCGGGGATGAGCTGGAGGCCGGGCTGACCGGGAACGGGCCGCTGGATGGACTGGTGCTCTACCTCCACGGGGCCTGCTGGGCGCCGGGGTTCGAGGATGTCGAACGCTATGTGATCGAACGCGCCCGTGCCGCAGCGCCCGATCTGCCCATTGCTGTGCCGCTGGATTACCACGGCAACGTGGACGCGCGGACCTTCGCGGCCGCCGATATCGCCGTCGCCTATCGCCATTCGCCCCATATCGACATGGGCGAGACCGGGGAACGCGCTACCACCGCCCTGCTGCGAATGATCGAGACCGGGGTGAAGCCGGGGCTGGCCGTGGCCCGCCCGGGCGTCGTCATCTCCTCGATCATGTCCGCCACGCGGCTGGAACCGCTTTCGGAGATCATCGCAGAGGCGCGCGCGCTGGAGGCGGCGTCCGATTGCGACATCTCGGTCATGGGGGGCTTTGCCTATGCCGACAGCCCCAACACCGGCATGTCGGTGATCTGTCTCGACTGGGACGGCCAGCCCGCGGCGGAGGCCAAGGCCAAGGCGCTCTCGGACCGGCTCTGGCAGGCCCGCGCCGATCTGACCGGGGCGATCCCGGTCTGGTCGATGGAGGCCGCGCTGGAGGATGCCGCCGCGCATCGCGGCACCGGGCGGCCCATCGTCCTGCTGGAACATGCGGACCGGATGAATGACAGCACCCACCTGCTGCGCGCCATGCTGGAGCCCGCCATCGCGCAGAGGCTGGGCCGCGTGATGGTGCCCTTCCTGCTCGATCCCGCAAGCGCTGCCGCAGCCCATGCGGCGGGTGCAGGCGCAGAGATCACGCTTGAGCTTGCGGGCAAGAGCGCGCCCGAGACCGGCGGCCCGCTCCCGATCAGCGCCCGCGTACTCTGGACCGGCGAGAAGCGGTTCACCGTTTCGGGCCGCTACCAGCAGGGCGCGCCGGTGGACCTCGGCCTGACGGCGCTGATCGAGGTGGGCGCGATCCGCATCTCTGTCGTCAGCCATTTCGCCTTCGCGGTGGACGGCGATCCGTTCTACATTTTCGTTGAAAAGCCAGAGGATTACGACGTGATCCTGCTGCGCTCCAAGACCCATTTCCGCGACTTTTACGAGCCGCTGGCGGAAAGCATCCTTGTCACAGATACGCCCGACCTCGGCCCGGCGGATGTGCGGCTGATCCCCTTTGCCCAGCTAGAGACCGCCGGGGTCTACCCTTGGTGCGCGGATGGCGGGGCCTGACCAACGCCCCCGGACCCCGCGCCACTGAAACGCCGCACGCTCGACCTTACCCGCGTGGCGCGCTATCGCTGCGACACCGGCCTTTGCCCTGAAACGTGACCTGTCCCGTCCGGCCCTTTCAGCCAACCACGCCACCCCCGAGGAGACATTCCATGACCAACAGCCCCTGCCCGCCCGTCACCGATGCCGACTGGCCCGAGGCGATCGCCGACCTGCGCGACGGTTTCGCCGGTCAGCTCAACGTCTATCGCACCATGGCGCATCACCCGGCGCTGGTGAAGGCCTGGGCCCCGCTGCGCCAGCACGTGGTGAAGGACACCACCCTCGGGCTGGAGCGGTCCGAGATCGTGATCCTGCGCACCGGCGTGCGCCTCGGCTCGCCCTACGAATGGGCCCACCACGTCAGCCGGGCCCGCAAGCTTGGCATGTCGGACGCCCGCATCGCCGCCGTCCGCGAGATGCCCGAGGGCGAAGACGGGCTGATCGTGCGCGCGGTGGATGCGCTGATCGACGACAAGCGCCTCGCCCCCGAGCAGGAGGAAGAACTGGCCGCCGCCATCGGGCGCACCGCCGTCTTCGACCTGATCGCCACGGTCGGCTTCTACTCCGTCCTCGGCTACATGCTGAACACCTACCGCACGCCCGTCGACCCAGCGATCGCGGCAGAGCTGGAAGAGGCGCCGCTGTAACGCGGCCCCGGCGAGAGGCCCGCGCGCAGGCCCGCATCGGGGCCAGTTCAGGCGCCTCTCGCGGGTTTCTCACGGGCCCCATCCCGCACGGCCCGGCAGGGTCATTTGCACGCGAAAGAAAATTGCGCGGACTTGCGCTGCGCAGCACTTCTCCGTAGAAGGCGCGTGCCATGAGAGCGACCCGGATCCCGGGTCGGGAGTTTGGGGAGACCTCCGCAGATGAGCAGTCACCAGGAAATCCGCGCCCTGACGCCGGGCGACATCCGCGCCCGCAAGGGCGGCGATCCGCTGGTCTGTCTGACCGCCTATACCACGCCGGTGGCGCAGCTGGCCGATGCGGAGTGTGACCTCGTGCTGGTGGGCGACAGCGTGGGCATGGTGCTCCACGGTCTGCCGACGACGCTTGGCGTGACCATGGAGATGATGATCCTGCACGGTCAGGCGGTGGCGCGGGGCGTGAAACGCGCGCTGATGGTGGTGGACATGCCCTTTGCCTCCTACGAGGAAGGCCCCACGCAGGCCTATCGCAACGCCGCCCGCCTGATGGCGGAAACCGGCTGCGGCGCGGTCAAGCTGGAAGGCGGCCAGCACATGGCCGAGACGATCCATTTCCTGACGCAGCGCGGCATCCCCGTCATGGGCCACGTCGGGCTGACGCCGCAATCGGTCAACACGCTGGGGGGCTACCGGGTGCAGGGCAAGGGCGCGGATGCCACCCGCGTCATGCACGACGCGCAGGCAGTGGCACAGGCTGGAGCCTTCAGCGTGGTGCTGGAGAAGGTCCCCGCGCGGCTCGCGGACGAGATCACCGCCACCATCGACGTGCCCACCGTGGGCATCGGCGCCTCTGCCGGCTGTGACGGGCAGATCCTCGTGATCGACGACATGCTGGGGCTCTTCGATGCCTTCAAGCCGAAATTCGTGAAACGCTATGCTGCGCTTGCCGATGACGCCCGCGCCGCGATTGCCGCCTATGCCGAGGAGGTGCGCGCACGGCGCTTCCCCGCGGCCGAGCATATCTTCGAGGACCAGAGCAAATGAAGATCATCCGCGACAAGGCAGAGCTGCGCAAACTGGTGCGCGACTGGCACCGCACCGGCGAACGGATCGGCGTCGTGCCGACCATGGGCGCCCTGCACGCCGGGCACCTGAGCCTCGTGGATGCCGCCAACGGGCGGGCCGAACGGGTGATCGTGACGCTCTTCGTGAACCCCAAGCAGTTCAACAACCCCGAGGACCTCGACAAGTACCCCCGGACCGAAGAGGACGATGCCAAGAAGCTCGCCCCCTACGGGATCGACGTGCTCTATGTGCCCGGGCCCGAGCAGATGTACCCGGACGGCTTCTCGACCAATATCTCGGTCGCAGGCGTCAGCGAGGGGCTCTGTGGCGCGGCGCGTCCGGGCCATTTCGACGGCGTGGCGACGGTGGTGACGAAGCTGCTGTTGCAGACCGGCGCGGATTTCGCCTTCTTCGGCGAGAAGGATTACCAGCAGTTGCAGGTGGTCAAGCGGCTGGTGGCGGACCTCGACATCGACGTGGAGATCATCGGCTGCCCCACCGTGCGGGAAAAGGACGGTCTGGCGATGTCCTCGCGCAACCTCCGGCTGGGCGACGGCGCCCGGGCCGAGGCGCCGGTGCTGCAGGAGGAGATGCAGCGCGCGGCAGACGCAATTGCCGGCGGGACCCCGGCGGCCGAGGCGATGGCTGCGCTGCGGTCGGCGCTGGAGGCGGCGGGTTTCGGCGAGGTGGACTATGCCGAGGTGCGGCGCGACGGCGATCTGGCGCTGGTGGAGGGCCAGCCGGACAGTGCCGCGCGGGTCTTCGTGGCGGTCTGGCTGGACGGTGTGCGGCTGATCGACAACGTGGAGATCGGGGACCTGCGGTCTCTGGCTGCGGAGTGAGGTGGCGGGCGCGCTCTGTCTCGCCCCCCTGTCCATCACCCACCCGCCCGGCCTCAGGCCGGGCAGCGCCGTCCCGCCCCCATGGGGCGGCGCTTATGCGCCACCCCGCGGGACGGCGCTGCCCTTCGTGGTCGATCGAGGACGAGGCATGCCGCCCGGCATCCCTCGCACTTGATCAATAGACGTAGGGCGATTTCGTCAGCACTTCGTTCCCGTCCTTGCCGATGATCAGGATATCCTCGACAAAGGCCGATCCCACGCCCTCGTCGGCGAGGAAGGCCTCGACGCCGAAGACCATGTTCTCGCGCACCACGTCCTCCGGCTCGGACATCACGGTGGAAATCCGCGGCTGTTCGAAGCTCAGCCCGATGCCGTGCCCGTAAAAGGGGAAGTTCTTCATGATCGCGGACTCCGTGCCGCCGAAGGCAGCTGTCAGCCGGTCCCCCTCTGCCGCCACGTCCAGAAGCTTCACCCCCGGCCGCATCATGGCCGCGAGCGCCTGCACGATCTCTGCCGTCGCCTCCATCAGCCGTGATTGCCGTGCGTTCGGCGTGCCGCAGACCGCCGTGCGGCCCGGGTCGAGGTAATAGCCCTGCTGGAACGCCGCATGGACCGTCCCGCGCACGAGGTCGCCCGGCGCGGGCGCATCGGCGGCAGAGCCGGTCAGCGGGAAGCGATAGTCGTAATCCATCGTGTCGCCGTGGTTGGTGCCGATGGCCTGCACCCGGCCGCCGCGCGCGACGACGACACGGGACGCCTCGCCCGCCGCCTCGCGCTCGATCCGGCCAGCCACCAGCGCCTGCATCAGCACGTCGGTCGCCTCGGTCGCCGCTTCGCCCGCGATCCGGTAGGTGTCGAGCTCCCGCGGGCTCTTGATGGCCCGGGCCCGGCGCACGAGGTCGTCCACGTCGATCCACTCGATGTCGGGCGTGGCTGCGGCCAGCTGACGCCAGAACTTCACCGGCGCGAACCAGCTGCCGCAGAAGGCGACGCGGCCGGTGATGCCGCGTTCGTTCAGACGCCGGGCGATCGACAGGAACGGGTGGTTGTCGCAATAGACGCTCTCGACGCTCACCAGATCGCGGCGCGGCTCGGGCTCGTCGATGTGCAGCTCGGGCGCGTGGCCCTTCTGCAGGATGATCCCCGAGAAGGCCCGCGCCGACCAGAGGCGCGAGTCCATCCCGCCGCTGACCGAATAGTGGTTCGAGAGGTAGAGAATATCCCCGCAGTTATCCATCGTACCGCCCCCGCGGCCGATCACCACGGCGGCGTCGAACCCGTCGCCGGTCATGATCTCTTCCACCCGGCTCCAGCGGGCTTCGTATTCGTCGAGGGGGAAATGGCGCAGCATGGCGGTCTCCTGCGAGGGGTCGTCGAAAGAAAAGGACGGGACAGGCCCGAAAGCCCGCCCCGCCAAGGTCATCCACGGGAGAGGATGTTCGCTTAGGGGAAGATGGTGCGGATCGGGTCCTTGGGGGCCACGTCCACGCCGATGAGCTCTTCCGTCAATGTCGCATAGGTGCCGTCGGCGATCATGTCAGCCAGTGCGCCGTTCACCGCCTTGGCGAGGTTCGGCTTGCCCATCTTGATCGCAAAGCCCTTCTGGATGGAGCTCACGGGCTCTTCCACCAGCTTGAGCGGCAGGTTCGAGGTCTGGATCGCGTAGGCAGCGGCCACTGCATCGGTGATAATCGCGTCGACCTGGCCGTTTGCGAGGTCCTGCATGGCGTCGGATTCCGCCTTGTAGGATTTCACCTCACCGCCGAGCTCTTCGGCGATCTTGGTCCAGTTCGAGGCGACCAGGCCGCCGACTTTCTTGCCCTTCACGTCTGCGGGCGTGGTGATGTCGCTGTCCTTGCGCACCACGACGCGGCCGCCGGATTCCAGCCAGCCGTCCGAGAACATGACCTTCTGCTGGCGCTCTTCGGTGATGTCCATGGCGACCGAGACGATGTCGTACTGGTCGGCTTCCAGACCGATGAGCACGGATTCCCATTTCACGAGGACGGGCTTGTACTCGAGGCCGAGGCGCTTGGCGATCTCGCCCATGACGCGGATCTCGAGGCCGTCGAGCTTGCCATCGGGGGCGCGCATCGAGAACGGAGGATAGGTGCCCTCGGTCGCCGCCGACAGGACGCCGGGCTCCAGCAGTTCGAGGTCGCCGTCCTGCGCCTGTGCGGCGCCGAAGGGCAGAAGGAGGGTCGCGGCGAGGGCCGCAATCGTGTGCTTGATCATGGGTCGGTTCCCTGTTGGGTCGTCGGTTTCGGTTTCTTGTTCTCTGCGGGCGGAGGTCCCGCGTGGCGCGGCGGCGGACCGCCGCACCGGGTCGTCTGGGCCCTGAGCGGGTGCTCAGTAGAGCCGGGCGTAGCGACGCTCGAAGAAGGCCGCCAGCTGGGTGAGGATCGTGGTGAGCACCAGGTAGATGATCGCCACCGCGATGTAGAAATCGAACGGCCGGAAGGTGGCCGAGATCAGCGTCTGCGCGTAGAGCGTCAGTTCCACAACCGTGATCGTGGAGAGGAGCGAGGTGTTCTTCAGGGTCGAAAGCGCCTCGTTCGTGATCGCGGGCAGGATGATCCGCGCCACCTGCGGCAGGATGATCGTGCGCATGGTCGCCCGCTGCGAGAAGCCGAGCGCGAGCGAAGATTCCATCTGCCCCTTGGGGATCGCCTGCAGACCAGATCGAATGATTTCAGTCACATAGGCGCCGGAGTTGATGGCAAGCGCGAGGACACCAGCGGTGTAGGGCGAGAGCCGGATACCAAGCTGCGGCATCCCGAAATAGACGATGAAGATCTGGATCAGCGCGGGCGTGCCCCGGATGAACCAGACGTAGAAGGCCGCGATGGCGCGGACCCAGGCCAGGTCCGACCGCTGGCCAAGGGCTGCGGCAAGGCCGAAGACCCAGCTGAGAACGATGGTCAGCAGCGTGAGCCAGAGCACCGTCCAGGCGGCCGTGAGGAAGCCCGGGCCATAGACCTGGATGTCGTTCAGATAGCCGCTCATTGGATCAGCCCCTTCCCGGCGCCGGCCTGCGAAAGATCGTCATGCAGGATGGAGTGGAGGAACTGCCGCAGCCGCGGGCTCTCGGGATCGCGCAGCACCTTGGAGGGCGCGCCCTCCTCGCCGATCACGCCCCGGTCGAAGAAGAGCACGCGGGAGGAGACATCGCGGGCAAAGGACATCTCGTGGGTCACCAGCAGCATGGTCATGCCTTCCTTGGCGAGCGAGGCCATGAGCATCAGCACCTCGTGCACCAGTTCCGGGTCGAGCGCAGAGGTCACCTCGTCGAAGAGCATCAGCCGGGGTTTCATGGCAAGCGCGCGGGCGATGGCCACCCGCTGCTGCTGACCGCCGGAGAGACGCTGCGGCGAGCTGTCCTTCTTGTCGTAGAGCCCGATCCGGTCGAGCAGCGCGCCCGCCACCTCGGTCGCCTCGGCGCGGGACTGGCCGAGGACATTCATCGGCGCGTGGATCACGTTCTCCAGCACTGTCTTGTGGGGCCAGAGGTTGTAGCTCTGGAACACCATGCCGATCCGGGCCCGCAGCGCCTGCAATTGCCGCGCCGTGGGATAGAGACCGGAGGCCCGGTCAAAGTCGAACTGCTGGCCGTCGAAATCCATCGTGCCGCCGTCGGCGGGTTCGATGGCGTTGATCGAGCGCAGGAACGTGCTCTTGCCGGAGCCGCTGGCCCCGATGATCGACACCACCTCGCCCTTCGCCACGTCGAGGTCGATGCCCTTGAGCACCTCCAGATCCCCGAACGACTTGCGGATATTGCGCAGCTTCAGCAGCGGGGCTGGCGCTTCTTCGGTCATGCCTTGTCCTTCTTTCGCCGGCCTGATGCGGGAGACTCACCCCCGCGCCGGTCACTTCGTTGTGCCAGCGGTATACTGAAAAAATCGGCCTATACACCCGTTCGGTATACCAGCGGCACTTATCGGGCCGATTTTTCCGCAACGCCGCACAAGAATTAGGCAGCGCACTGCGCACCCACCTCAGGGTTGTGCAAAGGCGGCGATGGTGACGCCATTCGCCTCCAGCGCGCTGCGCAGGGTGCGCGCGATTTCAACCGCGCCGGGGGTGTCGCCATGGACGCAGAGCGTGGCCGGCTCCACAGGAAGACGCGCGCCGCCGGTGGTCGGTATCACGCCGTTCACAACCATTTCCAGCACCTGGTCGAGGCTCTGCTGCGGGTCGTGGATCACCGCGCCGGGCTCGCTGCGCGGGGTCAGCTCGCCCGCATCCGTATAAGAACGGTCGGCATAGATCTCGCAGGCGACGGCAAGGCCCAGCTTCTCCGCTGCGGCGTAGGTTTCGGAATAGGGCAGCGAAATGAAGGTCAGCGACGGGTCCACCGCATGGACCGCGCGCACGCAAAGCGCGGCGAGGTCCGGGTCCACAGCGGCCATGTTTCCAAGGGCTCCGTGGGTTTTCACATGGGTCATCCGGTGGCCTTCCACGGCGGCCATGCCCTGCATCGCGGCAATCTGGTAGATCAGCTGCGCCTCCAGATCCTCGGGCCGCTCGCCGCTGATCCGCCGCCGCCCGAAGCCGTAAAGGTCGTTGAACGAGGGGTGCGCCCCGATCGAGACACCGGCCGCCTTCGCCATGCGGATCGTGCGGCGCATCACCACCGGTTCCCCGGCGTGGAACCCGCAGGCGATGTTCGCCGTGCTCACCAGCTCCAGCATGGCGGCATCCTCGCCCAGCTTGTAGGCGCCAAAGCTCTCGCCCATGTCGCAATTCAGATCCAATGTGCGGGTCATTTACTCTCTCCGGGTGGGGATGTGCCGCTGGGTGCACAAGTTTCGATCAGACGCCAATTAGAACCAGCTGAACCGGGCGCTGCTCTTTCCAATCGAGTACAAGTGGTATACCGAAATGACAAGTCCGGGGCCTCCCGCCCCGAAGACACGCAAGAGACAGATGACTTCCACCCCTCCCTCCACAGACGCCGCCCGCCAAGGCCCCATCATTCTTCCGCTCGGCGACAGCGCCGTCAGTGTCGAATTCGGCCGCAGCATCGACCCCGATATGAACGAGGCGGTGATCGCCCTCGCCGCGCTGCTCGACGCCGCCCCCTTCGACGGGTTTGTCGAGGCGGTGCCGACCTACCGCTCGCTGCTGGTGGCCTATGATCCGCTGGTCATTACGGGTTCGGAGGTCGAGGCCCTGCTACGCGATCGGCTGACCGGGGGCGACCGCCCTGCCCGCCCGCGACGGCTTTGGCGCATCCCGGTGCATTACGGCGGACCGGCGGCGCTCGATCTGGAGGACCTCGCGCGGGAGAAGGACATGGAGGTGGCCGAGGTGATCGCGCTGCATTCCGGCGCCGACTACCGCGTCTACATGATCGGCTTCGCGCCGGGCTTTGCCTATCTCGGCGGGCTGTCGGCGGCGCTGCATACGCCGCGCCTGCCCGTGCCGCGCCAGTTGATCCCGGCAGGCGCCATCGGCATCGGCGGGCAGCAGGCCTCGGTCAACTCGGTGCCCGGCCCCTCCGGCTGGCGCTTCATCGGCGAAACCCCGGTGCGTGCCTACGATCCGGCCCGGGCCGCGCCCTTCCTCTTCGCCGCGGGCGATGCCCTGCGGTTCACCCCCATCAGCGCCGAGGAGGCAGCCGACCTTGCGGCGCGCCGCGACGCGGGCGAAGAGATCATCACGGCGGAGGCGCTGCAATGAGCCTGACCGTTCTCTCCGCCTCGCCCATGCTCACCGTGCAGGACCGGGGCCGCCCCGGCTGGCGTCAGTTCGGCGTCTCTGCCGCGGGTGCGATGGATCCGGGCGCTTTGCGGCTGGCCAATGCGCTCTGCGGCAATGACACGGGTGCTGCGGCGCTGGAATTCGCGGGCTTCGGCGGCCGGTTCAAGACCGAACGCGCCCTGCGCTTTGCCGTCACCGGCGGTGCCTGCGACATCCGCGTGGGTGACCGCCTGCTGCAACCGGACGAGAGCCACAAGCTCGAACCCGGCGAGGTCCTCTCCATCGGCGCGATGCGCGGCGCGACATGGGGCTATATCGCGGTCTCGGGTGGGATTGCCACGGCGGAGGTGATGGGCGCGCGCAGCACGCATCTGCGGTTCGGCGTCGGCGGGCTTGACGGGCGGCGGCTGCAGGATGGCGACAGCCTGCCCCTGCACGACGACACGCCCGGCCCCCTGCTGCGCGCCCCCGCCCCCGCGCCTGCCCGCGCGGATCAGCCGATCCGGGTGCTGGCCGGTCCGCAGGATGATTACTTCGACGAAACCATACTCGCGCGTCTGGAATCCGAGGATTTCTCCCTCACCGCGCAGCGCGACCGGATGGCCAGCGTCCTCGACGGGCCCGATCTGCCCGCGCAGGGCGGCCATGACATCATTTCCGACGGCACGATGCCCGGCGCGATCCAGGTGCCCGGATCCGGCAAGCCCATCGTCCTGATGGCGGAATGCCAGACCACCGGCGGCTATCCCAAGATCGCCACGGTCATCACCGCCGACCGGCCCCGGCTGGCGCAGATGCCCACCGGCACGCGCTTCCGCTTTGCCCGCGTCACCCGGGACGAGGCCGAGGCCGCGTTGCGGCAGGCGGCAGGCGCGCTCGACGCACGGATTGCCGCGCTTGCGCCCAAGCCCGCCGATCCCTTCGCCTCGGACTACCTGTTGTCCTGCGATCTTGTGGGCGGCATCTTCGATCCCGAGGCCCTGATGGAGGGAGGACCGTCATGACCGCCACCGAGACCGCACCCGGCAACCGCGCCCATGAGGCGCACCGGCGCATCCTGCAGATGATCCTCGACGGGACGCTGAAGCCCGGCGAAATCCTGCAGGAGGCCGCCCTTGGCGATCAACTGGACATGTCGCGCACCCCGGTCCGCGAGGCGATCAAGCGCATCCTCTCAGAGGGGCTGGCCGAGGTGCAGGGCCGGTTCACCCGCGTCCGGCGCCTGACCCCCGACGATGTGGACGAGATCTTCTTCCTCCGGCTTGTGCTGGAGCCCGCCTGCGCCCGCGAGGCGATCAACATCGATCGCGAGGCGCTGGACGACATGGAGGCGCGGATCATGGCCTTGATGCGCGCGGGCCCGGGTGAGGATGACGTGGAATGGACCACCGACAACGCCTTCCACCGGATGATCTGCGACGCAGCGGGCAACCGTGCCATTGCGCGCCAGATCGCGGACCTGCACCGGCGGACCTGTATCTTCGACCATACCCAAGTGCCGGCGCGCTTCCTGAAGGGTTGCGCCGAACACCTTGATATCATTGACGCACTGCGCCACCGCGACGGCCCGAGGGCCGAGGCGGCGATGCGGCTGCACCTGACCGGCGCGCGCGATGCGATCTTCCGCCGCCTCGATGCCATAGAGACCGAAAGGGCCAAGACCGAATGAAATGCCTCATCGTTCAGCCGATCCATGAAGAGGGTCTGGAGATGCTCCGCGCCGCAGGCGTCGAACCGGTGCGCCCCACCGGAACCGATGGCGCCTCGCTGGCCTTGGCCGTGCGCGGCTGCGATGCCGTGATCACCCGCGATGCGGGCTTCCCGGCGGCGGCCTTCGAGGGCGCGGACCGGCTGCAGGTGGTGGTGGTGCATGGCACGGGCCATGACGCAGTGGACAAGGTCGCGGCCGCCTCCAAGGGCGTGCTGGTGGCCAATACCCCTGGCGCCAATGCGCGTTCGGTCGCGGAACATGCGCTTGGCCTCATGCTGGCCGCCGCGCGCGGGATCGCGGGCGCAGATGCGGCGGAACGCGCCGGGCGGACCGGGTTCCGCGAAAGCCGCGACTTCGCGGAGCTGGAGGGCAAAACCGCCCTCATCGTCGGCTGGGGCGCGATTGGCAGCCGTCTGGGCCGGATGCTGGATGCGGCCTTCGGGATGCGGGTGCTGGTCCACTCGCCCAATGCCAAGGACATCGGCGGGTTCGAACGCGCCGCCTCGCTCGAGGCCGGTCTGGCCGAGGCCGACGTGATCTCGCTCCACACGCCGATGAGCCCGGAAAAGTACCACATGATCAACTCCGCGCGCCTCGCGCTCGTGAAACCGGGTGCCGTGCTGGTGAACGTCGCCCGTGCGGGCCTCGTGGACGAGGCCGCTTTGGCCGAGGCCATGGCCACAGGCCGGATCGCGGGCGCGGGGCTCGACGTCTATTCCCACGATGCGCCCAAAGGCCCGCTGGCGGATCACGCGGTGGTCTTCACCCCGCACCTCGGCGCCACGACCGAGGAAGCCCTTGCCCGCGTCGCCCGTGGTGCTGCCGGTCACGTGCTGACGGCACTGTCGGGTAAGCTGCCCGAGACGGTGCTGAACCCGGAAGTGCGGAGCGCGGCCCAGTGACGTCAAACCCCGTGAATACGACGCCCGTGACGGCAACGCCCGCCCTCCGCCCGGCGGCCTGCGCCGTGATCCGCGAGACGATCACCCGGGGCCTTGCTTCGGTCAACGCGCTCTCCGAACCGGGGCCCGGCTGGACGCGGCCCTCCTACGGCGATCTGGAAACCGAGGCCCACGGGCTGATCGAGGCGGAATGCCTCGCCCTTGGCCTGACGGTCACGCGCGACGCGGCGGGCAACCTCTTTGCCCGGATGCCGGGGCGCGATCCCAAGGCCACACCGCTCTACATCGGCTCCCACCTCGACACGGTCTCCATGGGCGGCGCCTATGACGGTCAGGCCGGGGTCGTGGGTGCGCTCGCCGTCATCGCCGCGCTGAAGGCGCAGGGCGTGACACCGGCCAGCGACCTGATCCTGATCATCACGAGGGCCGAGGAAAGCGTCTGGTTCCCGGTCTCCTACATCGGCTCGCGCGCCGCCCTCGGCCTGCTGCTGCCCGAGGATTTCGACGCCACCCGCGCCGACACCGGACGCACGCTGGCACAGCACATGGCCGAACAGGGCTATGACGCCGAGGCGGTGCGCAGCCTCACCCCGCCGCCGCCGGCCCGCTTCCTCGAATTCCACATCGAACAGGGTCCGGTGCTCTACGACGCGGGCGAGCCCTATGGCATCGTCACCGCCGTGCGCGGCGGGCTGCGCTATCGCAACGCCATGGTGAAGGGCACCTGGGCCCATTCCGGGGCCGCCCCTCGTCAGGGCCGCGCCGATGCGGTGGTGGCCCTGGCCGAATTGATCGTCGCCATGCAGGGCGTGTGGGACCGGATGCTGGCCGAGGGCCATGACCTGACCGTCACCTTCGGCAAGGTCGATGCCGCCTCCCCGGCGCACGCCATGGCCAAGGTCGCGGGCCGCGCGGGCTTCGTCCTCGACATGCGCTCGGGCGATCCCGAAACGCTCGACGCCGCCGATGCCGCCTTCCGGGACGAGATCGCGCGGATCGAGGCAGCCCATCCCGGCGTCACCTTCGACCTCGGCGCGCAGAGCCGGTCGAAACCCGCACGCCTCGCCGACAGCATGGTGGAGTTCGTCGCCCGTGGCGCCGCCGCGCAGGGCGACAGCCCGCGCCGGATGCTCTCGGGCGGGGGTCATGATGCCGCCGCCTTCGCCACTGCCGGCTGGGACAGCGTGATGGTCTTCATCCGCAACTGGGACGGCTCCCACAACCCCGACGAGGGCATGGACGAGGCCGACCTCGTCCGCGCGGTCGAGGCGGTGACGCTGGCCGTGATCGGAGAGGCCGGATGAGCGGTGAAACCCTGTCCCAGAGCGCCTATCGCAGGCTGAAGGAGGATATCGTCGAGGGGCGTATCCCGGCGGAATCCGTGCTCTCGGAACGGGGTCTGGCCGACAGCCTCGGCATCTCGCGCACGCCGCTGCGCACCGCCGTCTCGCAGCTGGAGGCCGAGGGCGTGCTGGACCGCCTGCCCAACGGCGTGATCCTCGTGCGCTCGATCACGGTCGAGCAGCTGATGGAGATCGTGAAGATGCGCCAGCTTCTCGAAAGCGCCGCGGCGGGCCGGGCCGCGGGCTTCCCCATGACGCCCGACCTCGCCGCCAGCCGCGACGAGATGCAGGCCCTCGCCGAGGGCGAGGCCGTGGTCTTCGACCGGTTCTGGGAGAAGGACGAGGTCTTCCACATGGCCGTGGCCCGGGCCGCCCGACTGGCGCTTCTGCCCGACATCCTCGTGGAGCAGCGCGCCATCGCACGGCGCTGCTCGCTCACCCGGACCTATGACAGTTTCCGCGATCAGGCCCGCGAACACGTCGCCATCGCCGATGCCATCGCCGACGGCGACGCCCCGCGTGCCCACGCCGCCATGTGGCACCACTTCGACAACGTACGGGCCCGTTTCCTGCAGACTTTCGGGGGCTAGCCCCCGCCCGACATTTCAAACCCGATTGCTTCGCGCATCACCTCCACTCACGACAACAACCATATGGAGACGTTCATGAAATCGCTCTTCCACCTCGCTATCCACGTCAAGGACCTCGACGAGACCCGCGCCTTCTACGGCGGTGTCCTCGGCTGCGAGGAAGGCCGCTCGACCGACACCTGGGTCGACTTCGACTTCTTCGGCCACCAGCTCTCGTTCCACCTCGGCGAGCCCTTCCCGACCACCCGCACCGGCAAGGTCGGCGATCACATGGTGATGATGCCGCACATGGGTGCGGTGCTGGCGCTGGACGACTGGTTCGCCCTTGCGAAACGTCTCGAAGACGCGGGCATTGCCTTCGACATCCCGCCCGTCGTCCGCTTCGAAGGCCAGCCCGGCGAACAGCGCACGATGTTCTTCTTCGACCCCTCGGGCAACCCGATCGAGATCAAGGGCTTTGCCGATTTCGCCGGTCTCTTCGCGAGCTGAGGCCCCCATGACGACGATCACCCTCGCCGCCCGTATGGGCGGCGCCTACCGCATGAAGGCGGGCCAGACCGTCCGGATCGAGAACCCCTATGGCACGCAGGCGGTGGACGCCTGGGCGCTTGCCGATGACGGGGCCGAGACCGGCGATGGCACGGTGCAATATTCCTCGATGGAGCACACCCGCTCGGTCAATTCCTCGATCTACGTCGACAGGGGGCTGGCCGTGATGGGGATGGACCGTCGTCCGCTCTTCACAATGGTGGAGGATACGACGCCCGGCCATCATGATACCCAGCTCTGCCCCTGCAACGGGCCGCTTTACGCGGACCTCGACCAGCCGGCGGAGCATCGCTCCTGCGCGGGCAACTTCCACGATGCGCTGTCGCAGATCGGCCTCGCGATGCCCTTCACGCCCGCCTCGCTGAACCTCTTCATGCGGGTCGCCGTGGGCCCCGAGGGCGAGGTGCTGCGCCAGCTGCCCGAGGCCAAGCCCGGCGATCACGTGACCCTGCGCGCGGACCGCGACATCGTGCTGGTGCTCTCCGCCTGCCCGCAGGACGTGACGCCGATCAACGGGCCCGACTGCATCCCGCGCGAGATCGTCCTGCATTTCAGCGAGGCCGCATGACCACCGCCCCCACGGACAGCCTGAACGTCCCCCGCTTCGTCGGCGTGCCGACCTTCATGCGCCTGCCGCTGCGCGAGGCGGCCACCGGCCTCGACGCCGCGATCCTCGGCCTGCCCTCGGACAGCGGCGCGCCCTTCCGCACCGGCGCACGCATGGGGCCGAACGCGGTGCGGCAGGCCTCGATCATGCTGCGCCCGTTCAACCCCTATCGCGGGAATATCGACGTCTTCGACGTGCTGAAGATCGCCGACGTGGGCGATGCGCCGGTCGTGCCCGGCTACGAGATGGAAACCCTCGACTGGCTGGAGCAGAGCGTGACCCGCGTGGTCGAGGCCGGGGCCGTGCCCTGCTGTATCGGCGGCGACCATTCCGTCACGCTGGCCGAGCTGCGCGCGGTGGCGAAAAAGCACGGGCCGCTGGCGCTTGTGCATTTCGACAGCCACACCGACACTTGGGACAAGTATTTCGCCGACAAGAAGTACTCCGCCGGGACGCCCTTCCTGCGCGCGGTCGAGGAAGGCATCGTCGATCCGCACCGCTCGATCCAGCTGGGCATGCGCGGCTCGCTCTTCCGCGACCGGGACATCACCCAGTCGCTGGAGCTCGGCTACGAGGTGATGACCACCGACGACATCTTTGCCGCCGGGCTGGAGGCCACCGCCGCGCGGATCTCCGAACGGGTGAACGGCGCGCCGGTCTTCCTGACCTTCGACATGGATTTCGTCGATCCCTCCGCCGCGCCCGCCGTCGAGACGCCCGAAGCGGGCGGCCCGACGGCCCGCGAGACGCTGGCGCTGCTGCGCGCGATCAAGGGCCTCGACATCCGGGGCTGCGACGTCGTCGAGATCACGCCGACCTACGATGGGCCGGGGCAGATCACCTCGCTCCTCGGCGCGACGGTCATGGCCGAGATCCTCGCCATGATCGCCGAGGCCAAACTGGGCTGAGCCCGCGCGGCCCCGGGACTCCGGGCCAGAAGACACCCAAGACCCGCGCCCGGCCTCGCCCCGGCGCGGGTCCCTCTCACTGATACGTGACGTCGCCCCTAGCCATATGCCGCGCTGCGGCGTAAAAATAGGTCATGTGTCCTGCCCCAGTTCCGATTCCCACCGAATACAAGCGCCCCCACACCCCGCTGGAGGATGTGCAGGGCTTTGCCATCGGCCTGCTGACCGCCTCGGTCGGGCTGGTGATCCTCTCGTCGCTGGGGTTCATCACCGGGCAGACGGCGGGGCTGGCGCTGATCATCTCCTACCTGACGGGATGGTCCTTCGGCGTGGTCTTCTTTGCCGTGAACCTGCCGTTCTATGCCTTCGCGTGGAAGCGGCTGGGGGCGGAGTTCACGCTGAAGAGCTTCTTCTGCGTCACAGCCCTCTCCGTCATGGTCGAATGGCTGCCGCGGGGCATGCAGTTCGAGTACCTCAACCCGATCCTCGGCACGACGATCTTCGGCGTGCTCACCGGCTTCGGCCTTCTGGGCGTGTTCCGGCACAAGGGCTCCCTCGGCGGGCTCGGGGTGATCGCGCTGATGATCCAGGACCGGACCGGCTTCCGCGCGGGCTATGTACAGCTGATCATCGACGCGGTGCTCTTCAGCGCCGCCTTCTTCCTTTTCGAGACGCGGGTCGTGCTCTATTCCCTCTACGGGGCGTTGATCCTGAATGGCGTCATCGCCTTCAATCACCGCCGCGATCGGTATATCGCAGATTGAGGCAGAGATGAGCGAGACGACGGAGAAGACCGCCAAGAAAGCCAGCGGCAAACATGGCCCGCTGGAGGACGCGCAGGGCATTTTCTACGGCACCGTGATGGCGGCCTTCGGGATCGTCATGCTGACCCACATGGGGCTGGTGACCGGCCAGACCGCGGGCCTCGCCGTGCTGCTGAGCTACGTGACGGGCCTCTCCTTCGGCACGGTCTTCTTCCTCGTGAACCTGCCGTTCTACTGGCTGGCCTTCCGCCGGATGGGCGTGCCCTTCACGCTGAAAACCTTCCTCTCGGTCGGTCTGCTCTCGCTCTTCGCGCAGCTGCTGCCCAAGGTCGTGAGCTTCGACATGCTGCACCCCGCCGTGGGGGCGGTGATCTTCGGGCTGATCACCGGATCGGCGCTGCTGGCGCTCTTCCGGCACGGGGCCTCGCTGGGGGGCGTCGGCGTGCTGGCACTCTACCTGCAGGAAAAGACCGGCTTCCGGGCCGGGCTGACGCAGCTGCTCTTCGACCTCTGCGTCTTCACCTTCGCGCTCTTCGTGCTCGACCTGCCGTCGGTGCTCTACTCGCTGCTCGGGGCGGTGGTGATCAACTTCGTGATCGCGGTGAACCATCGGAAAGATTGGTACGTGGCGACCTGAGCGAGCGATGCGCTTGAGGAGAGCGCCGGGGGCTGTCTGCCCCCGGACCCCCGAGGATATTTTTGAACAGTGGATGAGGGGCGGCCGCGCCCCTCTTCTCTTTGGGGGTCAGAGCCTTAACCAACGTCGTTCAGGCGCTTGATCAGGCTGGACGTGTCCCAGCGGCCGCCGCCGAGCTTCTGGACGTCCTTGTAGAACTGGTCCACCAGCGCGGTGACGGGCAGCGAGGCGCCGATCTCGTCCGAGGTGTCGAGGCAGATGCCGAGGTCCTTGCGCATCCAGTTGACCGCGAAGCCGTGCTCGAACTCGTCCGCCAGCATGGTCTGGTAGCGGTTCACCATCTGCCACGAGCCTGCGGCGCCCTGGCTGATCACCTCCACCACGGCGGCGCCGTCGAGACCGGCCTTCTGGGCGAAGTGGAGCGATTCCGAGAGACCCTGCACGAGGCCCGCGATGGCGATCTGGTTGCACATCTTGCACATCTGGCCCGCGCCGCTTTCGCCGAGGCGGCGGCAGATCTTGGCGTAGGCCGCGATCACCGGCTCGGCCGCGTCGTAGTGGTCCTGATCGCCGCCGCACATGACGGAGAGCACACCGTTCTCGGCCCCCGCCTGGCCGCCGGAGATCGGCGCGTCGACGAAGCCGAAGCCGGCCTCCTTGGCGATCCCGTAGAGCTCGGCCGTGACCTTGGCCGAGACGGTGGTGTGATCGACCAGAATCGCGCCGGGCGCCATGCCGGCGAAGGCCCCCTCGGGACCGGCGCAGACGGCGCGCAGATCATCGTCGTTGCCGACACAGGTCATCACGAAATCGGCACCCTTGGCGGCCTCGGCCGGGGTCGTGGCGAAGGCCCCGCCGTGCTGTGCCACCCAGGCTTCGGCCTTGGCGGTCGTGCGATTGTAGACCGTGACGTCGTGCCCCTTGGCGGCCAGATGGCCCGCCATCGGATACCCCATCACGCCCAAGCCCAGAAATGCGATCTTTGCCATGGTCTTTCCCCTTGCATTCAACTGTCCTAAGAGTTCTGGAGACCGCGAACAGGAATGGCAAGCCGGGAGGCCGTAGAATTGGGGATCGTCTTTCGCTGGCTGCTGAGGATCGCAACAGCTTTGGTCGCCCTCGTGGCCCTCGGGGCTGTGGTGGTATACTTCCTCGCGGCACGCTCTCTGCCCGAATACGACAAGACGCTGGTGGTGCCGGGCATCACCGCGGAGGTCGAGATCGTGCGCGACCACGCCAACGTGCCGCATATCTTCGGCAAGACCGACGCGGACGTCTATTATGCGCTCGGCTATGCCCATGCGCAGGACCGTCTGTGGCAGATGATCACCATGCGCCGCACGGTGCAGGGCCGGCTGAGCGAGATCTTTGGCCGTCGCACCCTCCGCATCGACCAGCTGATGCGGCGCTACGATTTCTACACGCTGGCGCGCGAGGCCTACCAGTACCAGGACGATGACACCAAGGCCGCGCTCAGGGCCTATTCGGCGGGCGTAAACGCGCGGCTGCAGGAGGTGAACGAGGAGTCGCTGGGACGCGGCGCGCCCGAGATGTTCCTCTTCGACGTGGCCGTGGCACCCTGGACCCCGGCGGACAGCCTCGCGATGATCAAGCTGATGGCGGTGCAGCTCTCGGGCCAGATGGCGGACGAGGTAAAGCGGGCCCGCGTGTCGCTGGCCCTGCCCGATCCCGACCGCATCAAGGACATCATGCCGGATGATCCCGGCTCGGGCCTGACCGCCCTGCCCGAATATGCCGCGCTCGCGCCCGGCTTGCCCGCCACGCTGGATTATGCCACCGACGATCCCGTGCCGCTCTTCCCGGACGAGCCGCTCTCGCCCTTCCCGAGCGAGGACCTCGCCGGGGCGTCCAATGCCTTTGCCGCGGCGCCCTCGCGCTCGGCCAGCGGCGGGACGCTGCTGGCGAATGACCCGCACCTCGGCTTCACCGCGCCGACGATCTGGTACCTCGCCCGGCTGGAGCTGCAATCGGGCGGCGTCATCGGCGCCACGATCCCCGGCATGCCGCCGATCCTGATCGGGCGCTCGGCCAAGCTGGGCTGGGGGCTGACCTCCTCCTACCTCGATGATCAGGACCTGCACATCGAGGAGATCAACCCGCAGAACCCCGACCAGTACCGCACCCCGGACGGATGGAAGGACTTCCGCACCCGGCGCACCATCGTCAACGTGAAGGACGACACCGCCGTCACCATGACGCTGGCCTGGACGGACAACGGGCCGGTGATGCCCTCGTCGCTCTACTCCCTCGGCGAGGTGACTCCGCCGGGCCACGTGATGTCGCTGAACTGGACCGCGCTTTCCGCCGAGGACCGCTCGATGACCGCGGCACTGAAGCTGATGCAGGCAGGCTCGGTCCAGGAAGGGATCGACGCGGGCGAGGATTTCCTCGCGCCCTCGCAGAACCTGACGCTGGCCGACAAGGAGACCATCGCGCTCAAGACCATCGGGGCCATGCCGCGCCGGGACGCGGGCAGCGAGGCGCAGGGGCGGATGCCCTCGCGCGGCTGGGTCGAGGCGAACCGGTGGCAGGGCATGTTGCCCTATTCGGCCAACCCGGCCTTCGTCTCGCCCGCGGGCGGGATCCTCGGCAACACGAACAACAAGCTGCTGGACCGGCCCTTCCCGCTCCATGTCTCCTACAACTGGGGTGACACCCAGCGGGTGCATCGCTGGGAGCGGCTGATGCAGTCGCGCGAAGTCCACACCCGCGACAGCTTCATCGAGGCGCAGCTCGACACCGTCTCCTACACCGCGCGGACCCTGCTGCCGCTGATCGGCCGCGACCTGTGGTTCACCGGCGAAGCGGCCCCCGACGGCACGCCCGAGCGGCTGCGCCAGCGGGCCCTGACCCTGCTGGCGGACTGGAACGGCGAGATGAACGAGCATATGCCCGAGCCGCTGCTCTATGCCGCCTGGCTGCGGGCGCTGCAGACCCGGCTGATCCAGGATGACCTCGGCCCGCTGGCGGATGAGTTCACCCATGTCGATCCGATCTTCATCGAGCGGGTCTATCGCAACATCGACGGGGCCGCGGAATGGTGCGACGTGCGCCAGTCCGCCCCCACCGAGACCTGCACCGAGATGGCGCGCCTCGCGCTCGACGATGCGCTCGTCTGGATCAGCGACAATTTCGGCACCGCGCTGGAGAGCCTCCGCTGGGGCGATGTCCACCAGGCGACCCACGACCACCAGACCCTGAAGGACGTGCCGGTGCTGCGCTACTTCGTGAACATCCGCCAGAGCACCTCGGGCGGGGACAACACGCTGATGCGCGGGATGACCAAGGGCTACGGGCCCGATCCCTTCCTGAACGTCCATGGCGCGGGCTATCGCGGGGTCTACGACTTCGCGGACCCGGACAGCTCGGTCTTCATCCTGTCGACGGGGCAATCGGGGCATTTCCTATCGCGCTACTATGACGACATGGCGCAGCTGTGGCGGCGGGGGGAGTATATCCCGATGTCGCTGGATGCGAATCTGGCGCGGGCGGCAGCCGTGGGCGTGACGAAGCTGGAGCCGGCGGAGTAAGGGCGGGCTGATACTGCGCGGCCTGCACAGTGGATACTGGCAACGGGCGTCGCTCCGAGGTGCACCTCCGGCTGAGACTTGGAACTGCTCCGGCCTACCGGCTCTCGACAAGGGCAGCGCCGTCCCGCGGGGTGGCGCATAAGCGCCGCCCCAGGGGGGCGGGACGGTCAGAGGGCAATGTGATCAGGCGCATAAGGCGGTCAGGCAGCTAGAGACCCCAATAGCGAGACCTAACCCTCCAAACGTCCCACTGTCGGAGCAACCTGTATCGCGACGCGCGTCGCCACGAGCCCCCAAACGAAAAAGCCCGGCGAAACGGCCGGGCTTTTCGTCGTTCTGTTCGGTGCCTCACGCCCGGCCGAGCGCCTTCATCCGGTTCTCCCGCAGGCGGGCGAAATCGTCGCCTGCGTGGTAGGACGACCGCGTCAGCGGCGTGGCCGAAACCATCAGGAAGCCCTTGCCCCAGGCGGCCTTCTCGTAGGCCTGGAACTCCTCAGGCGTCACGAAGCGTTCCACCGCGTGGTGCTTGGGCGTCGGCTGGAGATACTGGCCGATGGTCAGGAAGTCGATCGAGGCCGCGCGCATGTCGTCCATGACCTGCAGCACCTCGGGGCGCTTCTCGCCAAGGCCCACCATGATCCCCGACTTGGTGAAGATCGTCGGGTCCAGCTCCTTCACCCGCTGCAGCAGCCGCAGGGAGTGGAAGTAGCGCGCGCCCGGGCGGACCTCGGTGTAGAGGCCCGGCACGGTCTCAAGGTTGTGGTTGAAGACGTCCGGCTTGGCCGCCACCACGGTTTCGAGCGCCGAGGCATCGCACTTCAGGAAGTCCGGCGTCAGGATCTCGATCGTGGTCGCCGGCGAGCGATGCCGCACGGCGCGGATCGTCTGGGCGAAATGCTCCGCCCCGCCATCGTCGAGGTCATCGCGGTCCACCGAGGTGATCACCACGTGGTTAAGGCCCAGCTTCTCGACCGCATGGGCCACGCGGCCCGGCTCGAAGGCATCGAGGCTGTCAGGGCGGCCCGTGGCGATGTTGCAGAAGGTGCAGCCGCGGGTGCAGATGTCGCCCATGATCATCATGGTGGCATGGCCCTGCGACCAGCATTCGCCCGCATTGGGACAGCTGGCCTCCTCGCAGACCGTGACCAGCATGTTCTCCCGCATGATGTCGCGGGTCCGCTTGTAGCCTTCGCTGGTCGGCGCTTTCACGCGGATCCAGTCGGGCTTGCGAGGCTGGGCGTTGTCGGGGCGATGCGCCTTCTCAGGGTGACGCTGCTCGGGGATCTTGAGATCACGCACGGGTATTTGTCCGTTTCTGGCCGTGTCAAAACTTTGCCCACCATACCGGAACTGACGGCAGAGGCAAAGCGACGCAGCGCCGCAATGCGCGCGACGCAATGCAGCCCCGACCTGAGCGCAAGGCACGATATGCAGCCGCAGCATCGCACGGCAGGAAACCCTTGCCGATCAGGGCACTACGCCCTCAAGTCACGGTAAAAATTCAGGAAACCGCATTTCGCAGGCGCGGCAAAGACCTTGCGGCCAGTTTTGAACGATTTTAAGTTCCGGGCCATCCCATCATCCCCAACCATCCAATTGGAGGTTCAGACATGCAAGCTGGCGCAAAGCTTCCCGAGGTCACGTTCCGCACCCGCGTCCGTGACGAATCCATCGGCGGCCCGAATCCCTTCCGCTGGGAAGACAAAACCACCGCAGACTACTTCGGTGGCAAGCGCGTGATCCTCTTCTCGCTGCCCGGTGCCTTCACCCCCACCTGCTCGACCTACCAGCTGCCCGGCTTCGAGAACAACGCGGCCAAGTTCGCCGAGCTCGGCGTGGACGAGATCTACTGCATGTCGGTCAACGACAGCTTCGTGATGAACCAGTGGGCCAAGGCCCAGGGCATCGAGAACGTGAAGGTCATCCCCGATGGCTCCGGTGAGTTCACCCGCCGCGTCGGCATGCTGGTCCGCAAGGACAACCTCGGCTTCGGCCTGCGCTCCTGGCGCTATGCGGCGATCATCAACGACGGTGTCGTCGAGGCTTGGTTCGAAGAGCCCGGCATCTGCGACAACCACGGCGAAGACCCCTATGGCGTCTCCTCGCCCGAGAACCTGATGAAGTACCTCGAAGAGGCCAAGGCAGCCGCCTGAGCCCTGCGCTGAGACCTTCAGACGGCCCGCCTATGGCGGGCCGTTTTCGTTTCTGGGGCCGCCTCTCCGGCGGGCCGTTTCCGTTTCATCGGCCGCCGATCCGGCGAGCCGCTGGCGCGAGATCGCCCGGCCCGGTCAGGCCCGCGCCCGCCGGACGCGGGTCATCCGCAGGCCGTCGCGCATGTTCAGCACCAACAGCGTGATGTTCACGGCGCCCGCCAGCAGTTCCACCGCCTGCAGCGTGTAGAACGTGGCATCGAACCGCCCGGCCCCGGCGCGCTGCGCCAGCAGCAGCGCCATGGGCACCAGCACCAGCAGCCCGTTGGCGGCGATCACCTGCATCCGCCGCGCCTTGACCCCGAGGAGCCCCTGCCTGCGCCCCCCGGCCAGTCGGAACCCGCTGCCGCCTGTCGCGGCCATTGCCGGGATCAGCAGCAGCAGCCCCCAGGGGATCGCGCGTTTCACCGCCACCACCTGCGCCGGGCCCAGCAAGAGCTCCGACACCAGCGTCGCGCTCCAGAACGTCGTGATCAGCAGCAGCGCGAGCGCCCCTGCCACGGGATGTATCCGTCGTGTCATGTTGCCTCCAATTTCCATCGTGAACATGGGGAATCGATATTTGGATAGCATGCTATATGTAATTGCATAGCACGCTATATGAGTGCTATGCCAGCCCCATGACAGCCTCCGACACATCCTTCGACCGCGACACATCCGCCGGCTATCTCGTCAACCACATGGCGCGGCTCTTTGCGCGCGAGCTTGAGGCCGGCCTCAAGCCGCTCGGCATCGGGATCGGCATGTTCCCGGCCCTGCTTCAACTGTGGGAGAAGGATGGCCGCACCCAGCGGGAGCTGGTCACCGCGCTGGATATCGAACAGCCGACGCTGGCCAACACGCTGACCCGGATGGAGAAGAAGGGCCTCATCACCCGCAAGCCGGATCCGGAGGACGGACGCGCACAGCGCATCCACCTGACGGACCGTGGCCGGGCGCTTCAGGCCGAGGCAGAGGCCCGGGCGACGGCAGTGAACACACGCGCCCTCTCGGGTTTCAGTGAGAGCGAAAAAGACCGCTTCCTGAAGGACATAGGCCGCGTCATTGACGCGATGAAAGCACCGACCTGAGGGCGGTCAGGCGGCCTCGGGCGCGGTGCCGCCGTGGCGCACCTTCTGCACGACATCCTCGCCCACCTTGGCGAGGATGTCGCCCAACTCGGTGAACCAGCCATCGTCCGGGCTGCTGCTGCGCCGGATCAGCCCGATGGTCCGGAACGGTTCCGGCGCGGCAAACCGGTGAAGCGCAAGGTCCTCGGCCTCTTCCCGCACCGCCAGTTCCGGCAGCAGCGTCAGCCCGAAGCCCGCCGCGACCAGCCGCGACAGCGTGGCCAGCGACGAGGCCCCCATGTTGATCTGCGCCGCACTCCGATCCCGGTGGCAGACCTCCAGCGCCTGATCGGTCAGGCAGTGGCCATCCTCCAGCAACAGCAGCTGCGTCACGCCGATCTCGTCCGGGCGCAGGCTGTCCAGACGCGCGCCCATGGAGGCCAGCCGCTGGGGCGAGCCCGCCAGCAGGAAGCGATCCTCGAAGAGCGGCCGTTCCACCACGTCGAGCCCGCCCGAGGGCAGCGCCACGACGGCGGCGTCCAGCTCTCCGACCATCAGCACCTGCAACAGCCGGGCGGTCTTGCCCTCCTGCACCTGCACGTCGAGGTGAATGTCCCGGGTCCGCAGCTGCGCGAGGGCACCGGGCAGGATGTAGGGCGCGATCGTCGGGATGATCCCCAGCCGCAACTGGCCGGACAGCCCCTTTTTCCAGCGCGCGGCTTCCTTCAGCGCCTGCATCTCGTCCAGCACCTTTTCTGCATGGGCCAGGATGATCCGGCCGAAGGGCGTCAGCACCACGTCGCGGGCCTGCCGCTCCACGAGGGCACCGCCGAGCGCGGCCTCCATCTCGCGGATCTGCACGGAGAGCGCAGGCTGCGAGACATGGACGACACCCGCCGCCCGGCCGAAATTGCGCTGCTCCGCGAGGGCCTTGAAGTACAGCAATTGGCGCAGAGAGATATTCATAGGGTTTGATTATCACAACGCCGGAAATAGGCAATTGGAACCTATGACGGGGCCATGACAGGGCCGACGGCCGCACCCGACGGGCACCGGCGGAGGGCCGGAGGTCTCAGTCCGGCTGGCAGGTCGCGGCGATGCTGGCCCCGCGCGCGGGCGAGCCGCCCTGCCCGGTCATCGGCGCTTCCCACGCCAGTTCGCCAAGCCCGGTGGCATCCATCCGGAAGAGCACACGCGGCTTGTCCCCGCTGCCCTGGTTGCGCCAGATCCCGAAGCCGGCAAAAGGTTGCGGCTGCCCACCGGCAACGGCCAGCGTGCCGCGGGCAAAGAAGGTGGCATCGGGATGGGTCGTCAGGCGCACGTCGATCACCCGCGCGGCCGGTCCCGCGCCGGTGCCGTGGCACTGCCAGTCGCCGACGACATCCGCGTCGGTGGCAGGCGCAAGACCCGCGGGCAGGCACAGCGCCGCGGCCAGGAAGACGGTCAGGTAATTCATCTTTCGAAAATCCAATCTGTCGCGGAGACGAGACTCGCGCCCGAAAATGCGGACGCGGCGAAGATAGGTGCTGCAATGCGGCATCTGCAACCCCCGGTTCGCGGGGGCGCGTGCCGCCGCCGATGGACAGGCCCCGGCCGCGCGGTCTATCACCGCAATAGCCTTGCCGGAGAGCCAGATGACCACGGTCCAGCCAGACGACGCAGAGCGCCCGCTCGGGCGGGTTCAGGAATACCTCAAGCAGATCGTCTATGGCGGCAACGACGGGATCGTCACCACCTTTGCCATCGTCGCGGGCTTTGCCGGGGCCGGTGCCGAGGGCGCAGGCCGGATCGGCGGGCTGGCGGTGCTGGTCTTCGGCCTCGCCAATCTCTTTGCCGATGCGGTCTCCATGGGGATGGGCGATTTCCTGTCGGACCGGGCGCGGGCCGATCTCTACCGCGCACGTCTGAGCGCGACGCGCCGCACGCTGCGGGCCGATCCCCGCGCGGCCATCCGGGCGGTGTCGGAGGCGCTGCGCAGCCGCGGCCTGCCCGAGGCCGAGGCCGCCGAAGTCGGCGCGATCCTCGCCCGTCACCCCGACACGGCAGCGGACCTGCACCTGACCATCACCGAGGGCATGACGCCCCCGGACGAGGCCCACCCCTTCCTGTCCGGGCTGGTGACCTTTTGCAGTTTCGTGCTGTTCGGATCGGTCCCGCTGCTGCCCTACTTCGTACAGGGCGCGTCGGGCGGCTCCTTCGGGCTGTCGCTCACCGGCGCGGCGTTCGCGCTTGCGGGTCTCGGCCTGCTGCGGTGGTACGCCACCGGGCTGAGCCTGCTGCGTTCGATCGGGGAAACATTGGCCGTCGGGGCGGTCTGCGCCCTCGTCGCTTTCCTCGTGGGGTTCCTCGTTGGCGCCTGATCGATGCCGTATCGGAAACGCTGACCAGCGTCGGCGTGCGCGGTTGCGATCATGGCTCAGACATTCGTTGCCTCAATGGCGACAATTCAGCCAATCAGGCCAGCTTTGTCCCCAAGCGCCTCATAATGTGCCTTCAAGCGCTGGAGCGCGATGCGCAGCACGATCTTGCCCGACCGCGCGGACCAGCCCATGCGTTTCTCCGCGCTTTCGAGCCCTTCGAGATGACAGCAGCACCGCAACGCCACATCCCCGAGACCGGGCCCCAGCTCGCGCAAGGCACCGATCACCCGGGCGCGCGCCGCCTCTGCGCCGCGCAGGCCGTCGAGGTCCGGCAGCCCGCCAGAGGTTCCGGCGGTCAGGAACCGATCCCAGTTCTGCGTGGTCCGCGGCTCCATCTGGGCCAGTTCGAAATCCTCGCGCAGGCGCTCTCCGGCCCGGACGAGATCGGCCGACAGGAAGGGTTCACCATCCCGGTCCCGGCGACGGGCCAGCGCCGACACCGGGCTGTCGATCCCGGCAAAGCGCAGCCATCGGGTGCAGACATCCCCCACGGAGGCGCCGTCAAACCCTTGCTGAGCCTCGGAAAACCCGGAGGCGCCCCGCGGTCCGTCGATCATGTCACGCAGGGCGGCACGCCCGGCGGAGGTGATCTTGTAGCGCGAGATCCGGCCCGGCACCTCGCAGGCGATCCAATCCTTCAGGGCCAGGGCCTGCGCGAGGCCACGTTCCACCACCGCGCGGCGCAACGTGCCGCCGTCGGGCTGATCGCGCACCACCACGGCCTTCTCCATATCCTGCGCCACCGCCAGCACCGCGCCCTGTTCACACAGGCGGCGCAGCACGCGTCGGCCCTCACGCATCAGGGTTTCATCGTCGGGCGTTTCCGCCTCTGGCAGGTTGGGCAGTGACGTCATGGCCTTGCTTTCCTCAGCTGGTCCCCGCGTGGTGGCGCGCACCAGCCCGAGGCACCGCAGCGCCCCGTCCACGAGGAGGTCATCCCGCTGGGTCTCGATCCGCCGGATCTGCCGTAACACCGTAGAGGCGTGACAGCCCCCGGACCGCGCCAGCGACCGGATGGATTGCCCCTCCTCGGTATGTGCGATGTAGCGTTTGGCCGATACCGGTACCCACGCAGGAAGGCGCCCGCCCTCGGCAGGCTGAATTCTATTTCCCGACATATGTCCCCCCAAAGGTCTTACCCCTCCGCCCTCTGATGTGGCGGTAGTTGTCCCCAGAATTATCCACAGCCTAAAAAGGGATTGGTTTCTGAGAGGTTAACAGTCCACTTGTCGGACCATCATTGTTTCCACTGGATAAATAAATCTTCTCGCTGCGTGCGCGATTGTGGCCCAATCCGCAACGCCCGCAAGGGTTGTGCAAGCATGGTCCTCCCCGGTGCCGCGTGCACCGCGACTGGAGGCAAGACCATGCAAGACATCTGGACCCGCCTGACGGCCCTGACCCGACCGCGCCTGCTGATCCGCGCGGCGCGGATCGGCGCAGAGGAGTATCGCCGCACACCGCAGTTGCGGCGGCTGCTGGGGATGCAAGTGCCGGGGACCGGCGCCGCGCTTCTGCAGTTGTTGGAGATCGAGCAGGAACTCGACCAGAGCCGCCGACATGGCGACGCGGCCTATTCCGTGCAGCGCCACGTGGAGGTGCTGATCGCTCTCGTGGCCGAGGCGCGCCTTTACCGCGCAGGACTGTGTACAGCCCTGATCCATAGCTGATCCGGCCCCGAACTGGCCCCAAATTGGCCGGGTGGCCCGGACGAGCCCGGGCCGTCTCTCGCGCGGCGGGGTGTTATCCCAGGCCGCGCGGCAGGTCTTACATGAAGGCGTCGGGCATCTCGGCCTTGCGCCGTGCGATATAGGCGCTCAGCGCCTCCGCCACCGACGGGTCCATCTGCGGCTGCTGGTAGCTGTCGAGCATCTTGCGCACCCGGGCCGCGGCCAGCACCTGGCTGTCGCGCGCGCCTTCCTCGTCCCAGGTCTCGAAGGGCTTGTAGTCCAGCACCTCGGTCCGCCAGAAGGCGGTCTGGAAGTTGCGCTGCGTGTGGCCACAGCCAAGGTAATGGCCCCCCGGCCCCACCTCGCGGATGGCGTCCATGGCCTGCGCTTCTGTGTCGTGGGACACGCCCGCCGCCATCCGGTGCAACATGCCCAGCTGATCCGCATCCAGCACGAACTTCTCGAAGGAGGAGACGAGGCCGCCTTCCAGCCAGCCGCAGGCGTGGAGCATGAAGTTCACGCCCCCCAGCAGCGCCGCATTCAGCGTGTTCGCCGTCTCGTAGGCCGCCTGCGCGTCGGGCAGCTTGGAGCCGCACAGCCCCCCGCCCGACCGGAACGGCAGCCCCATGCGCCGGGCCAGTTGCCCCGCGCCATAGAGGATCTGGCTCGCCTCCGGGGTGCCGAAGGTCGGCGCACCGGAGTTCATGTCGATCGAGGTCACGAAGGCGCCGAAGATCACCGGGGCACCGGGGCGGATCAACTGCGAATAGGCGATGCCCGCCAGCACCTCGGCCAGCACCTGCGTCAGCGTGCCCACGACCGAGACCGGCGCCATGGCGCCGCCCACGATGAAGGGGCTGATGATCGCGGCCTGATTGTTGCGGGCATAGACTTCCAGCGCGCCCATCATCACGTCGTCGAAGGTCAACGGCGAGTTGATGTTGATGAGCGAGGTCATCACCGTGTTCTGCTGCACGAACTCCTCACCGAAGAGGATGTTGCACATGTCGACGCAATCCTGCGCCCGGCTCGGCTCGGTCACGGAGCCCATGAAGGGCTTGTCGGACAGGGTCATATGGGCGTGTAGCATGTCGAAATGCCGCTTGTTCACCGGCACGTCGGTCGGTTCGCAGACCGTGCCGCCGGAGTGGTGCAACCACTTCGACATGTAGCCCAGCTTCACGAAGTTGCGGAAATCCTCCATCGTCGCGTAGCGGCGGCCGCCGTCGATATCGCGCACGAAGGGCGGGCCATAGACCGGGGCCAGCACAAGGCTCTTGCCGCCGATCTCGACGCTGCGCTCGGGGTTGCGGGCGTGCTGGGTGAAGCGTGCGGGCGCCGTGGCGCAGAGCTTGCGGGCCAGACCGCGGGGAATATGCACCCGCTCGCCCCGGACATCGGCCCCGGCATTGCGCCACAGCTCCAGCGCACCGGGGTTGTTGACGAAGTTGACGCCGATCTCTTCCAGCACCGTTTCGGCGTTGGTCTCGATGATCTCCAGCGCCTCGTCCGAGAACATGTCGAGGTTGGGAATGTTGCGCTCGATGTAGCGCGCGGTGTCGAATTTGACCGAGGTCCGCTCGGCCCGGCGGGCCGCCCCGCCGCCGCCGCGGGTCCGTCTGCGTTGGGTCACTTCAGTCATGGCGCGAATCTCCCATCCCGGAATTGCCTTCCTTTGTAGCCCCGCCGTCCGGGGTGCTGATCCCCAAGAACGGCATCAATGGTTGAAAAACGACACCTGACCTGAGGCTTGCGCCCCCGCGCCAACCGGCTAAACAGGCTCTTTCCCTTACCGTGCACGGGCCCCTTGCCTGATGCGCCCGAGCCGAATAAACGGAGCCATGAGCCAGACATCCCATGACCGCCTCCTGATCATCGACTTCGGCAGCCAGGTGACGCAGCTGATTGCGCGTCGTCTGCGGGAGCTGAACGTCTATTGTGAAATCCATCCCTACCAGAACGTCACCGACGCGTTCCTGGCCGAGTTCGCGCCCAAGGCCGTGATCTTCTCGGGCGGGCCCGACTCGGTGGTGCGCGAGGGCTCGCCCCGCCCGCCGAAGAGCGTCTATGACCTCGGCGTGCCGATCCTTGGCATCTGCTATGGCCAGCAGGTCATGATGCAGGACCTCGGCGGCATGGTCGAAGCGGGCGAAAGCCACACCGCCGAATTCGGCCGCGCCTACGTGAACCCGACCGACGACCGGATCGACCTGCTGAACGGCTGGTTCCTGGACGGCGCGGGCCGCGAGCAGGTCTGGATGAGCCACGGCGACCACGTCAGCAAGATCGCCCCGGGCTTCACCGTCTACGGCACCTCGCCGGGCGCACCCTTCGCGATCACCGCCGATCTGGACCGCCGTTTCTACGCCGTGCAGTTCCACCCCGAGGTGCACCACACCCCGAACGGCGCGACGCTCTATGAGAACTTCGTGCGTGACGCGGGTTTCACCGGCGACTGGACGATGGCGGCCTACCGCGAAGAGATGATCGCCAAGATCCGCGAACAGGTGGGCTCCTCCCACGTGATCTGCGGCCTTTCCGGCGGCGTCGACAGCTCGGTCACCGCGATCCTGCTGCACGAGGCGATCGGCGAACAGCTGACCTGCGTCTTCGTGGACCACGGGCTGCTGCGGCTCAACGAGGCGACCGAGGTCGTCAAGATGTTCCGCGACAACTACAACATCAAGCTGATCCACGCGGATGAGAGCGACCTCTTCCTCGGCGCGCTCGAAGGCGTCAGCGACCCGGAAGTGAAGCGCAAGACCATCGGCAAGCTCTTCATCGACGTGTTCCAGAAGTACGCCTCCCAGATCGAGGATGCGACCTTCCTGGCGCAGGGCACGCTCTACCCGGACGTGATCGAGTCGGTCTCCTTCTCGGGCGGTCCCTCGGTCACCATCAAGTCGCACCACAACGTGGGCGGCCTGCCGGAGAAGATGGGCCTGAAACTGGTCGAGCCGCTGCGCGAGCTCTTCAAGGACGAGGTTCGCGCGCTTGGCACCGAACTGGGCCTGCCGTCCAGCTTCATCGGCCGCCACCCCTTCCCGGGGCCGGGCCTCGCGATCCGCTGCCCCGGCGAGATCACCCGCGAGAAGCTGGAGATCCTGCGCAAGGCCGACGCGGTCTACATCGACCAGATCCGCAAGCACGGTCTTTACGACGAGATCTGGCAGGCCTTCGCCGCGATCTTGCCGATGCGTACCGTGGGCGTGATGGGCGACGGTCGGACCTACGACTATGCCCTCGCGCTGCGTGCCGTGACCTCAGTCGACGGGATGACTGCCGATTACTACCCCTTCACGCATGAGTTCCTGGGCGAAACCTCGACCCGGATCATCAACGAGGTGAAGGGCGTGAACCGCGTGTTCTACGATTGCACCTCGAAACCGCCGGGGACGATCGAGCTGGAGTGATCCGGCCACCGGACCGAAACAGGAAACGCCGCGGACCCGCTCCGCGGCGTTTTTCGTTCTCGGCCTGCCACGCCCGCGACGCCTCTTCCGGGGCCGATTGATCACAGGGTGAGCGCCGCGCCTATGGCAGAAGCGCAACAGGAGAGCGGCGCGCAAATCCAACTTTTTAACGTAATTTCAGAATATTAAACCCCGCTGCAAAACCAGAACATCAGCCCGCCGCGCCACCTCCGTTGCCAAGCAGCGCTCCCAAGGCGACCATCCGGGGCTATAGAGGGTCTGAAACCACGAGCGGTGCCCGAATGTCGAACTTCCTGCTGCGCGATCCCGACTGCATCCTGATCCACATCCCCAAGACCGGCGGGTCCTCGATCCGGCGCGGCGTCTGGCAAAGCCGCTACGACGGGCCCGCCTTCGGCGAGATACCGGCCGACTGGCCACAGGTCTTCCGCTTTGCCTTCGTCCGCCATCCGCTGGAGCGGTTTGTTTCGGCCTATGCGGATTTCACCCAGATCCGGGGCTACAAGGGCGACATGGAGACCTTCGCCGCCATCACGATGGACGACAGCATCGCCTATGGCGAAGAGCGCTCGGGCCGGCAGGAGCGCATCCGCCACCACACGATCCCGCAGACCCATCCGTTCAACTGCCTGCACCTTGCGGACGAGATCTACCGCTACGAGGATTACGCCAACGAGGTGAGCCGCCTTGCCGCCCGGACCGGCGTCGCGTTCGGCGAACTGGCTCACCGCCGCAAGACCGACCACGCGGGCTGGGAGGCGCAGATCCCCGATGCCCTGCGCGCGCCCCTCATTGCGTTCTACGCGGAAGATTTCACCCGCCTCGGCTATCCGCTGCCCTGAGGGCGGCGCGTGGCATTGCCCCTTGCCTCTGCCTGTCGCAATTTGCGATGAAGGAAGCCCCGAACCGAAAGGGCGCCGCATGGCCGAAAGAGACCCGATCCTCGCGCGCTGCGAATCCCACGGTCTGCGCATGACCGAACAACGCCGCATCATCGCGGGCGTGCTGGACAGTTCGCGCGACCACCCGGACGTGGAGGAGCTCTATGCCCGCGCCTCGGCCCGTGATCCGCGGATCTCGCTGGCGACGGTCTACCGGACGGTGAAGCTCTTCGAGGAATCGGGCATTCTGGAGAAGGTCGATTTCGGCGATGGCCGGGCGCGTTACGAGGACGCGGAGCGCGCGCATCACGATCATCTCATCGACATGACCACCGGCAAGGTGATCGAATTCGTCGATCCCGAGATCGAGGCCCTGCAGGAAAAGATCGCCGCCAAGCTGGGCTACAGGCTCAAGGGCCACCGGCTGGAGCTCTACGGCGTCCCGATTGCCAAGTCCGAGGAGGACTGAGACCCCGGCACGCGCTGGCTGCGCGCCCCTCGGAGGTGTGGCGCAAGGGGTCGAACCACCTGCGCGGGACGACGGTCACAAAGCTGGCATCTCCCGTGAGGGCAGGCTATCAGGCGGCAAGGCCAGCCCCGGCCGCAGCCCCCTCATCCCTCCGGAGCCTCCCCCATGCAGAACCTGCGCGGCATCCTCTATGTCGTCCTCGCCATGCTCATCTTCACCATCGAGGACGGGTTCAACAAGGCGCTCAGCGTGACGATCCCCACCGGGCAGATCGTTCTGCTGCTCGGGATCGGGGGCACGCTGATCTTCGTCGTGGCCAGCCTGATCGGCCGCCAGCCCTTCCGCCGGGCTGAGGTGCTGCATCCCCTGACGCTTGTGCGCTCCGCCTCCGAGGGTGTGGCGACCATGTCCTTCGTGGTTTCGCTGGCACTGGTGCCGATCTCCACCGTGGCCTCGGTCTTTCAGGCCGCGCCGCTGGCGATCACGCTGGGGGCCGCGCTCTTCCTCGGCGAAAAGGTCGGCTGGCGGCGCTGGACGGCCGTTCTGGTGGGCTTTGCCGGTGTCCTCGTCATCATTCGCCCGGGCATGGCGGGCTTCCAACCGCAGGCCCTCGTGGTGCTGCTGGCGGTCTCGGCCATCGCCGTGCGCGACCTCTGCTCGCGCCGCCTGCCCGCCGGCCTGCCCTCCACCGTGGCCTCGGCCCTCGGCTTCAGCGCGCTGATCCCTGCAGCGCTCGGCCTGAGCTTTGCCACAGGCTCCGGCTTCGTGGCCATGGACGCGCGCGAATGGCTCTACATGATTGCCGCGATCGTCACCTTTGCGGTGGCCTATTACTTCCTCGTCAGCGCCACGCGCCTTGGCGATGCCTCGGCACTCACGCCGTTCCGCTACACCCGGCTGATCTTCACGCTGATTCTGGGCGCCCTCGTCTTTGGCGAACGTCCCGACCTGCCGACCTATTTCGGGGCCACCATGATCATCGGATCGGGTCTCTATACCTACCTGCGAGAACGGCGACTGGCCCGCAGCACGCTGAAGCGGAAGCCGACAGACGGGATTGTCTGACGCAAACATCGCGCTGTTTGCGCTAATCCTGCCGGCTCTGCCTTTCCAAGCGGCAGAGGTCAGACTAAAAGCGCGATCAAAGGCTTGGACAGAGGGATTAGACCCAATGAGCACGATTATCGACATTCACGCCCGCGAGATCCTCGACAGCCGCGGCAACCCCACGGTCGAGGTGGACGTGATCCTCGAAGACGGCACTCTGGGCCGCGCGGCAGTGCCCTCGGGTGCCTCCACCGGCGCCTACGAGGCCGTGGAAAAGCGCGACGGTGACAAGTCCCGCTACATGGGCAAGGGCGTGCTGGACGCCGTCGCCTCGGTCAACGGCGAGATCGCCGAAGCCCTCGTCGGCATGGACGCGACCGAACAGGTCGGCCTCGACATGGCGATGATCGAACTGGACGGCACCGACAACAAGGGCCGCCTCGGCGCCAACGCCATCCTCGGCGTGTCGCTGGCCGCTGCCCGCGCCGCTGCCGACTTCACTGCGCAGCCGCTCTACCGCTATGTCGGTGGCACCTCGGCCCGCGTCCTGCCCGTCCCGATGATGAACATCATCAACGGCGGCGAACACGCCGACAACCCGATCGACATTCAGGAATTCATGATCATGCCCGTGGCCGCGGAGAACATCCGCGACGCCGTGCGCATGGGCTCGGAAGTCTTCCACACGCTCAAGAAAGAGCTCTCGGCCGCGGGCATGTCCACCGGTCTGGGTGACGAGGGCGGCTTTGCCCCCGAGCTGGGCTCCACCACCGACGCGCTCGATTTCATCCTGAAGTCGATCGAAAAGGCCGGCTACAAGCCCGGCGAGGACATCTACCTCGCGCTCGACTGCGCCTCGACCGAATACTTCAAGGACGGTGCCTACGTCATGAAGGGCGAAGGCAAGACGCTGACCTCGGCCGAGAACGTCGAATACCTGCAGAAGCTCTGCGCCGCCTACCCGATCATCTCGATCGAGGACGGCATGGCCGAAGACGACTGGGACGGCTGGAAGATGCTGACCGACGCCCTTGGCGACACGGTGCAGCTGGTGGGTGACGACCTCTTCGTGACCAACCCGGCACGTCTGGCCGACGGCATCAAGCGCGGCGTCGCGAACTCCATGCTGGTCAAGGTGAACCAGATCGGCTCGCTGACCGAAACGCTCAAGGCCGTCGATATGGCCCACCGCGCACGCTACACCAACGTGATGTCGCACCGCTCGGGCGAGACCGAGGACAGCACCATCGCCGACCTCGCCGTGGCCACGAACTGCGGTCAGATCAAGACCGGCTCGCTGGCGCGGTCCGACCGGCTCGCGAAGTACAACCAGCTGATCCGGATCGAGGAAATGCTGGGCGAGACCGCGGAATACGCAGGCCGTTCGATCCTGAAGTAAGGGATCGGGACAGGACTGAGAAAGGGCGCCCCGGGGCGCCCTTTTGTTTTTGCAGCGGCTGTCTATCGGTTCAGCGGCGGACGGGCCCTCGCCGGCAGATGCCGTCTCTGGCAGCCACAGGGCAAGACGCTTTCCACGGCGCAGCTCAGCGGCACTGACACCCACGAAGGGCAGCGCCGTCCCGCGGGGTGGCGCATAAGCGCCGCCCCAGGGGGGCGGGTCGGCGCTGCCCGGCCTGAGGCCGGGCGGGACTTTCCAGCGATGTCGAGCCTCGGGCGCTTCCGTTTGGAAGGGTTCTCTCCGCCGATGCGATGTGCGGAGGACATCCGGACCACCGCCATACAGACAGCAAAAGGGCGCGGCCGCCCTTCCGGTCCGACCGCGCCCTGCGCTCTTCGTATCACTCCCGGATCAGATCCGGCCCAGCACCTTCTCGACCGTGCTCAGCAGGCGATCCACATGGGCCTCCGTAAAGATCAGCGGCGGGCGGATTTTCAGGATGTTCGCATCCGGCCCCGTGGCCGAGATCAGCACCCGTTCCTCCCGCATCCCGTTCACGCAGGCCCCGGCGGTTGCCGCATCCGGCGTTTTGGCCGCGTGGTCGGTCACGAACTCGCAGGCCACGTAGAGGCCCGAGCCGCGCACATCGCCGATCCGGCCGTCCTTCTTGGCGATCGCCTCCAGCCCCTCGCGCATCAGCGTGCCCATCTTCAGCGAGTTCTCCTGCAACTTCTCGTCGCGGATTGTGTCGAAGACTGCCTGCGCCGCGGCCACCGCCACGGTGTTGCCGCCGAAGGTGTTGAAGTAGCGCGTGTCGGCGCCGAAGCCCTCGATCACCTCGTGGCGGATCGCCATGCCCGCCACCGGGTAGCCGTTGCCCATGGGTTTGCCCATGGTCACGATATCGGGGTCGAGCCCGTGGCGCTGATAGCCCCACATCGCCTCGCCCGAACGGGCAAAGCCCGACTGGACCTCGTCCGCGATGTAGAGACCGCCATGTTCGCGCACCACGGCCGCGACCGGGGCCAGCAGGTCGGTGGGATGGGAATAGATCCCGTCCGAGGAGAAGAGCCCATCGGCGATGAAACAGGCGATCCCGTCGCCGTGGCGTTCCAGTTCGAGGATCTGCGCCTTGACCTCGGCTGCCATCTTCTGCCCCAGCGTGGCGGGGTCGTAACGATAGCTGTCCGGCCCGGCCACGCGCCGCACCCATGCGCCCAGAGGCGACTTGCCCCCCAGCGAGGGCGAATAGCCCGCCGTCAGATGCGAGTTGCCGTGATAGGCCTCGGCGGTGACGATGATCCCGCGCTTGCCGGTCTTGTGCATCGCGATCCGCGTGGCGAGGTCATTCGCCTCGGAGCCGGTGCAGGTGAACATCATGTGCCCGTCCCGCGCGATCGTGCCGCCGAAAGAGGGCAGCATCGTCTCGGCCAGCGTCAGGATGCTCTCCTGCACATAGCGGGTGTGGGTGCAGAGCACGCCCAGCTGTTTCGTGATCGCCTCCACCACGCGGGGGTGGGAATGGCCCAGCGACACCACGTTGTTGTAGGCGTCGAGGTAATCGTTGCCCTCGGGATCGAAGAGCAGCGCGCCCTCGCCCCGGGCCACGGTCAGCGGCTCCTTGTAGAACAGGCGATAGGCCGGCCCCAGCAGACGCTGCCGCCGCTCGATCCGGTCCGCGAGGACGGGATCGAGGTCGCGGGTCGTGCCGGGATCGAAGCTGTTGACCATCTTGCCGCCGGAGGGGGCGCTCTGGGTGTTCATGGCAATGTCCTTCAGGTGGGTCTGGGCAGGAGAAGGGCCGAGATCTCCTCGACCGGGCGCGCGATGAACCATCCCAGCTGTCCCCAGCTCGGCCCGGAATTGCGCAGGATGTACTCGCGGTTACTCGGCATCAGGGCAGCGCGCCATTCGTTCATCACCGCGCGAAGCAGCACGCGGGCCATGACGAGGTGCGGCACCATGGCCAGCTCTTCCTCGCCGATGGGAGCATGGGCGGCATAGCCCTCCACCACCGCGCGGGAGGGGGCGAAGATGTCGGCCTCGGGCGGGAACTCCCGCAGCATCTGGTTCATCACGGCGGTGGAGAGGTCGATGGCCACCGCGGTTTCCACCACGTCGCCGAAGTCGATGATGCCGGTGATGAACTGAGGCGCGGCGGGATCGCCGACGAGGTTGTTGCCACGGAAATCGTTGTGCACCACCTGCCGTGGCAGCGCGTCGATCCGCGTCTGCAGCGCAGCCAGCCGGTCAAAGACCGCCTCGGCCAGGGCGACACGTTCGGGCGTGGTCTCGATCTGGGTCAGCAGCGGGCGCAGGATGCCCGCATGGCGCACGTCCCAGGCCAGCACGCGGGCCTGCGCGGGATGCGAAAAGGTGGCGAGCGCCAGACGCAGCTCGGCAAGGGCGCGGCCGTAGTGATACCGCTGGGTGGCGTCCAGCCCGGCATCCTCGACCATCTCGCCCTCGACGTAGGTCATCATCCGCACCATCCGGTCAGAGCCCGCCAGCCGCGCGATATAGCCGCCCGATGTCAGAGGCACGGCGCGGGGCACGTCGATGGGGAAGCCGGTCTCTTCGAGGTGCCGCAGGGCCGCGAGTTGGAGGTCCAGCTCGCTCTCGGCCTCGTCGGGGTTGGCCACCTTGAGGATGAAGCGCCCCTGATCCGTGGTCAGGCGGAAGGTGTCGTCCTTCTCGGTATCCAGCCGGTCGAGCGAGCCTTCCATCCCGTAGAGATCGCGGCAAATGGCTGCGGCCTCCTCGGCGGTCAGACGGGTGAAATCGGTGGCAAGACCACCCTGCCCGGCCAGCTCCAGCGCCCGGGTCAACGCTGCATCGCGTTCAGTCATTCTCTTCTGCTTTCGCTGTCGGCCGGGCCCGTGACGGGGCCCGGCCTGTTGCCTTGAAGCCTCAGCCGCGCGGGGCCGAGGGGAAGGCCTCGGGGTGCATCGCCTGATAGGCGGCGGCGAGGGCCAGAACGGTCTCGTCCTCGAACCAGCGGCCCACGAACTGCAGGCCAATCGGCAGGCCATCGGCATCGAAGCCGCAGTTCACGGACACGGCGGGCTGCTCCGTCATGTTGAACGGATAGGTGAAGGGCGACCAGTCGGTCCACTCGGTCATGCCCGAGTCGCGCGGGACGTCCACACCGGCCTCGAAGGCCACCAGCGGCATCGTCGGCAGCATGAGCGCGTCGTAGGTCTGGTGGAACTTGGCCATCGTGACCTTGAGCTGCGCGCGAACCTGATCGGCGGCGATGAAATCGCGGGCCGACAGCAGGCGCCCCTGCTCGGTGATCGAGAGGAATCCGGGGTCCATCTTCTCGCGCTGCTCGGCCGTGGGGTTCGCCTGTTCGACGGCCCAGGCCTGTGCGGCATACCAGAGGTCCAGCAGCGCCTTCTGCGGCGAGGCGAAGCCGGGATCGGCCTCCTCGACGATGGCGCCCATGGCGGCCATGCGCTCGGCCGCGCGGTCCACGGCAGCGGCGACCTGCGGGTCAACCGGCGCGCCGGCCAGCGTGCGGGCATAGCCGATGCGCATGCCCTTGATGCCTTCGGGACCCTTGCGGCAGGCCGCGGCGAAGTCCGGCACCTGAGCGGGCGAGCGGCCGTAGAGTGCGTTGACCGAGGGACCGGCGACCGCGTTCAGGAAGAGGCCCGAGTCCTCGACCTTGCGGGTCAGCGGGCCGCGGTGGGCCAGTTCAGCCAGACCGGTGGGCGCGGTGGAGGGCACCCAGCCGAAGGTCGGCTTGATCCCGAAGACGCCGCAGAAGGAGGACGGAATGCGGATCGAGCCCGCCCCGTCAGAGCCTTCGTGCAGCACGCCCATGTTGAGCGCCGCCGCAACGGCCGCACCGCCCGAGGAGCCGCCCGAGGCGCGCGTGATGTCCCAGGGATTGGTGGTGTTGCCGCCCACGGGGCCGTGGGTCAGGCCCTTCCAGCCGAACTCCGGCGAGGCGGTGGTGCCGAGGATCGGCGTGCCGGCCTCGCGCAGTTTCACCACGATCTCCAGATCGGTCTCGGAGGGTTCCGTTTCACCCAGGATCGAGCCCTTGCGGAAGGGAATGCCCTTCACGCGGGTCAGTTCCTTGATCGTCGCCGGCACCCCGTCGATGGGCGAGAGCGGCTTGCCCGCCTTCCAGCGCGCCTCCGAGGCGCGGGCCTCGGCGATCGCCTCGTCCGCGACCACGGTGACGAAGGCGTTGACCGCCCCGTCGAACTTCTCGATCCGTGCCAGTGCCGCCTGCACCGCCTCGACCGGCGAGGCCGTGCCCGCGGCATAGGCCGCGGTCAGCTCGGTGGCGCTCATTTCGCCCAGATCGGTCTTTTCCATCACGTCGGCCATCGGTCTCAGGCCTCCTCAGCCAGCTCGGCGACCAGACCGTCGAGGGCCCGCTCAACGGCGTCGAACATGTCGTTGATCTGCTCTTCGGTGATGATCAGCGGCGGGCAGAAGCACAGCGCGTCGCCGATGGCGCGGCAGATGACACCCTGCTTCAGCAGATGCGCCTGTGCCTTGGGACCGATCAGGCCCGGCTTCTCGCCCGGCTTCAGCTCGATCGCGCCGATCAGGCCCACGCCACGCGACCACAGGGCCGCCTCATGCGCTTCCAGCTTCTTCAGCCGGGCCAGGAACGGGGCTTCCAGACGCGCGGCATTGCCGACGAGGTCCCGCTCTTCGATGATCTTGACGTTCTCGAGGCCCACGGCGGTGGCGACCGGGTGGCCCGAGGCGGTGAAGCCATGGCCGAAGACGCCCAGACGGTGGCTCTCTTCCGCGATCGGGCGGTAGAATTCCTCGGTCATCAGGATGGCGGAGAGCGGCATGTAGGAGGACGACAGCTGCTTCGACGTGGTCATGACGTCGGCCTTGATGCCGTAGGTCTCGCAGGCAAACATCTTGCCGGTCCGGCCAAAGCCGCAGATGACCTCATCCGCCACCAGCAGGATGTCGTATTTCTTCAGCACGGCCTGGATGCCGTCCCAGTAGCCCTTCGGCGGAACGATCACGCCGCCAGCGCCCATGACCGGCTCACCGAACATGGCGGCGATGGTCTCGGGGCCTTCGGCGAGGATCAGGTCTTCGAGCGCCTGTGCCATGCGGGCCGAGAACTGCTCCTCGGTCTCGCCCTCGAGGTGATCGCGGGGGTAGTCCGGGGTTTCGGTGTGGATCATGCGATCCAGCGGCAGGTCGAAGCTGGTGTGGTTCGGCGCGAGGCCCGTGACGGAACCGGCGGCGATGGTCACGCCGTGGTAGGCCCGCTTGCGGCCGATGATCTTCTTCTTCTCGGGCTTGTTCAGCGCGTTCGAGCGGTACCAGATCATCTTGATGATCAGGTCGTTCGCTTCCGAGCCGGAGGAGGTGAAGTGCACCTTCTTGATGTGCTCGGGCGAGATTTCCACCAGCTTCTCGGCGAGGTCCACGGCGGGGCCCACGGCCTTGTAGTTGAAGTTGTGGTAATAGGGCAGCTTGCGCATCTGCTGGTAGGCCACGTCGGCGAGGCGTTCCTCGTCGAAGCCAACGGCAACGGACCACAGACCGGCAAGGCCTTCGATGTACTTGTTGCCGGCGTTGTCGAAGACGTAGATCCCCTTGCCCTTCTCGATGATCAGGCCGCCCTCGTCCTCATAGCGCTTCAGGTCGACGGAGGGGTGCATGTGGTAGGCGATGTCGCGCGCCTCGGGGGAGTTCGGTGCGGGTTTGACCTTCGCATCCATGGGAGAGTTCCTTCACTGATGGTGTCCCCCGCCCGGCCTGCGGGCGGGGTATGCTGATATGCCTGTCGCGGACGGCCCTCAGGCCGCCTCTGCGTCCCAGTCCTTGCCCGGGATCGCCTCGATGAGGGACCGGGTGTAGGGGTGGCTGGGGTTGTCGAAGACTTGCGAGCCCGGGCCGATCTCGACGCATTCGCCCTTCTGCATCACCATGACGCGGTCACAGATCTGGGCTGCGACGCGCAGGTCGTGGGTGATGAAGACCAGCGAGAGGTCAAGTTCGCGCTTGAGTTCGTCGAGAAGCTCCAGCACCTGCGCCTGGATCGACACGTCGAGGGCCGAGACGGCCTCGTCCGCGACGATCACCTGCGGCTTGAGCGCAAGCGCGCGGGCAATGCCGATCCGCTGACGCTGACCGCCCGAGAACTCGTGCGGGTAGCGCTTGCCGGCGCCGGGCAGACCCACCCGTTCCAGCAGGGCGTCGGCCTCGGCCATGGCCTGATCGACGGGCGTGCCGTGGGCGATGGGGCCGTCCGCGATGGTGCGGCCCACGCGGATGCGCGGGTTGAGCGAGCTGTAGGGGTCCTGGAAGATCATCTGCACCTTGGCGCGCAGTTCCTGCAATTCCTTGCCCTGCGCCTTGGTGATGTCCTGATCGCCCAGAAGGATCTGGCCCTGATCGGTGTCCTGAAGCCGCACGAGGCAGCGCCCGAAGGAGGACTTGCCCGAGCCGCTTTCGCCCACGATGCCGATGGTTTCACCGCGGCCGATGGTCAGGTTGATGTCCTTCACCGCGTGCACTTCGCGCACCGGACGGAAGAGGCCACCGCCGGAGCGATAGGTCTTGGAGACGCCCTTCACCTCCATAAGCGTTTCGCGCGCAGGCGCGGCGGCGCGCCCTGCCCGCAGCTTGGGGATCGCGTCGATCAGCTTGCGGGTATAGGGGTGCTGCGGGTTCGACAGCACCGTGGCCGCGGGGCCTTCCTCGACGATCTTGCCAAGCTGCATCACCGTGACGTGGTCCGCGATCTCGGCCACGACGCCGAAGTCGTGGGTGATGAACATCACGGCCATGTTCCGCTCCACCTGAAGCGTGCGGATCAGTTCGAGGATCTGCGCCTGCGTCGTCACGTCGAGCGCGGTGGTCGGCTCGTCCGCCACCAGCACTTCCGGCTCCAGCGCAAGCGCCATGGCGATGACCACACGCTGCCGCTGCCCGCCCGAAAGCTGGTGCGGATAGGCCCGTGCGGCGCGGGCCGGATCGGGCAGCCCGACCTCGGTCAGCAGTTCCACGGCGCGCTTCTTGCGCTCGGCCGGTTTCAGCAGGCCATGGGCCTCGAAGACCTCGGCGATCTGATCCTCGATCCGCATCAGCGGGTTGAGGGCCGAGAGCGGCTCCTGGAAGATCATCGCGACGCGGCGGCCGCGCAGGTCGCGCATTTCCTCATCGGTCAGCCCGACAAGGTCACGCTCGCCGAGGCGGATGCGCCCGTCGGAGACATGGACGCCCTCGGGCAGCAGACCCATCAACGCGTTGGCCGACATGGACTTGCCCGAACCGGACTCGCCCACCACGCAGAGGATCTTGCCGGGGAAGAGATCGAAGCTGCAGCGATCGACGGCATAGGGACGGTCGGCCCCTTCCGGCAGCGCGATCTTCAGTTTTTCGATACGAACGATCGGATCGGTCATCTCAGCCCCTCCGTTTGGCAAGGCGCGGGTTCAGGGCGTCGTTCAGCCCCTCGCCGATCAGGTTGAAGGCAAGCACGGTCAGCAGGATCGCAACACCGGGGAAGAAGCTGATCCACCACGCCTGTTGCAGCACGGTCCGGCCAGCGCCGATGATGTAGCCCCAGCTCATCACGTTCGGATCGCCAAGGCCCATGAAAGAAAGCGCGCTTTCCGTGAGGATCGCCGTTGCGACCATCATTGAGGCAAGAACGATCACCGGAGAGATCGTATTGGGCAGGATCTGGCGGGTGATGATGGTGAAACCCGACTGGCCCGAAAGCTCTGCCGCCTCGATGAACTCGCGGTGTTTCAGCGACATCACCTCGCCGCGCAGCAGACGGGCCACGGGGGGCCAGCTGACGACGGCGATGGCGACGATCATGGAGGTGATCGAGGGCTCGAAGATCGCGACCAGCACGATGGCGAAGGCGAAGGACGGGATCACCTGGAAGAACTCGGTGATCCGCATCAGGACGTCATCCACCCAGCCGCCGAAGTAGCCTGCCGCGGCCCCGAGGGGGATGCCGATGCAGAGGCTGACGATGGTCGAGACGAAGCCCACCAGCAGCGAGATATAGGCGCCGTGTGCCAGACCCGCGGCAATGTCGCGGCCCAGCGTATCGGTGCCGAGCGGCACGGAGCTGTCCACGCCGGGCGCCATGAAGGGCATGTTGACCATGTCCCAGGGCGAGGTGGTGTAGAGCATCGGGGCAAAGATGCTGGCCAGAAGAACGATCGCGAGGATGACGAGACCCACCACGGCGCCCTTGTTGCCTTTGAAGGTTGTCCAGAAGTTGCTCATTTCAGGCGGATCCTCGGGTCGACGATACGGTAGGTGAAGTCCGTGATCAGGTTGAACATCAGCACGAGCGCGGCCGAGACGGTGAAGACGCCGAGCAGGACGTTGTAGTCACGGCTCTGAAGCGCTTCGAACATCAGCCGGCCGATGCCGGGCCATGCAAAGACGGTCTCGATCAGGACCGCGCCGCCGACAAGCTGGCCAGCATGCAGACCGGCAAGGGTGACGACGGGCAGGATCGCGTTGCGCAGCACGTGGCGGCGCTGGATGACCGAGGGCTTCAGCCCCTTGGCGCGGGCCGTCTTGACGAAGTCGAGGCGGTTCACCTCCAGCATGGAGGCGCGGGTGATCCGCACATAGGTCGCCATGAAGAAGAGCCCCAGCACGACCGCAGGCAGGATCAGGTGATGCGCGATGTCGAGGATGCGGGTCAGCCCGGTGAAGTCGGAGGCCGCGGTCTCATAGCCGAAGGCGGGCATCCAGCCGAGCTGGACAGAGAACAGCAGCACCGCCATCAGCGCCATCCAGAAGAGCGGCGTGGCGTAGAACAGCAGCGCGATGGTCGAGATGATGCTGTCGGAGGCCTTGCCCTGACGGGCCGCGGCGATGACGCCGGCGACAACGCCCAGGACGAGGGAGATCACGAAGGCCGAGATCGACAGAAGCAGGGTCGCAGGCAGGCGGTCGAGGATCAGTTCGCTGACCGGCATCTGCTGGCGATAGGAGAAGCCGAGGTCGCCGGTGGCGAAATGGCTGACATAGGTCCAGAGCTGCACGATGAACGGCTTGTCGAGGCCGAATTGGGCGCGCAGGTCTTCGATGAATTTCGGGTCGGCATCGCCGGCTTCCCCGGCCATGACAAGCGCGGGGTCGCCCGGCGCCATGTGAATCAGGCAGAAGTTCAGGATGGTAATGGCCAGAAGGATCAGAGCGATCTTGACCATCCGTCCCAGGATGAATCGGAGCATGGGTCAGGTCCCGTGGTCGGGGGTAGTGAGGGAGCCGGATGCGTGGAGGGCACGCACCCGGCTGGGGAGAAAACGATCAGGAAGGGTTACTTCTTGATCCAGGTCTCGCCGAGCGAGTTGCCGATGCCGTTCGCCGTGGAGACGAGACCCTGCACCGAGCAGTCGTAGAGGGTCGGGAAGCTGAGCTCGGTCAGCCATGCGACCGGCACGTCTTCCTGCAGGATTTTCTGCACCTCGGTGTAGGCTGCCTGGCGCTCCTCGTCGGAGGGCGCAGTCGCCGCCTTTGCAAAGAGTTCGTCAACCTTCGGGTTCGAGTAGCCCTCGACGTTGTTGAACGGGTTGCCGAGCGCGATCTGGCTGGTGATGTAGTTCCGCGCCACGCCGATTGCCGGGTCACCGTTCTCGTAGAGATAGGTGAAGGCGAGGTCATAGTCCCACTGCGAGGTCTTCTGGTTCCAGCCGGCCACGTCGGTGGATTCGATCTCGACCGGGATACCGACGGCCTTGAGGTTCTGCTTCACGACCTCGGCCCAACGCTGCCAGGTTTCGCCGTAGGGCAGCGGCAGCAGGCGCAGGGCCTTGCCGTCGTAGCCGATCTCTTTCAGCAGTTCCTTGGCCTTGTCGGGATTGTACTCGTAGGTCGGCTCGACCGCGTCGTAGAACGGGATGGTCGAGGTGATCGGGCCGGTGGCGACCTTGCCATAGCCGTTCCACAGCACCTTCAGCATCATCTCGCGGTTCATCGCGTACATGATCGCCTGACGGAACTTCTTGTTGTCCATCGGTGCGGTGCGGTTGTTGATCCACATCCACGACAGGGGGGCGTTGTATTCCCAGCCCTTTTCCGTGGTGCAGACGCCCTCTTCGGCGGCCAGACGCGGGATGTCGAAGTTCTCGACCGAGCCGCCGGGCAGAACGGAGACGACGCGGGTCTCGAAGGCCGTGGCGCGCGAAGCGGCATCGGGCACGACGTGATAGACGACGTCATCGAGGTAAGGCAGGCCTTCGCGCCAGTAGGTCGGGTTCGCGTCCAGCTCGATGTAGGAGCCGCGCTTCCACTCGGCCAGAACGTAGGGGCCGGTGCCGATCGGTTTGTCGTTCGCCGGGTTGGTCGCGAATTCCGTGCCCTCGTAGATGTGGGCGGGGACCATCGGGGCCACGTTGTAGCTGAGCGAACGGATGAAGGGGCCGAAGGGCTCTTTCATGGTGACGACGACGGTGTAGTCGTCGGTCGCGGTCACGTCGGCGACCGGCTCCATGATGGCGCGCCACTTGGACTTCGTCTCCATGAGGAAGTCCTTCATGGTGAAGACGACGTCCTTGGAGGTGAAGGGCTCACCGTCGGAGAAGGTCACGCCTTCCTGCAGGTGGAACGTGTAGGTCAGGCCGTCTTCGGAGATCTCCCAGCTCTTGGCCAGCGACGGCATCGGCTCGAGGTTCTCGTCGTAGCGCAGCAGGCCTTCGTAGATCGAACCGCCGACCAGCAGGCTGGGCCCGTTGGTGGTGATGCCGATCATCAGGCTGGTGGGTTCGGGCTGCACAACCAGGTCAAGCCGGCCACCCTTGACGGGCGTCTCCTGGGCAAAGCTGGCAGTGGCAGCGAACGAGCAAGCGGCAGCGATCGCCGCGCGTCGCATCGCGGTCGTTGAAAGCATCTTATAGACCTTCCTGTTGAAGTGGCCGTGTGTCCGGCCTTGTCTGGGTGAGCGCGCCCGGTTGGGAGGCGCCAGAGGGGTGAGGACGTAACGTCGTCCTGAGGATCAGACTGCGAACCGCGTTCCATTATGTCGAATTATAATGGCAAATAGATCGCATTAAGCGGGGCTATGATCCGCCATGCGGGACATGAAAACACCCCCGGCCTATGGCACGGGGGCGTCATAATTCCCTTACATTGAAGGATTTTAGGCCTGTGTCGCGCTGCGCTGTCCGTAGACGCGCGCCTCGGGCGGACGTTTGTCTGCCTGTTCGGCAAAGGCGCGGTGGAGTTCATTTTCTATGCGACTGCGCAGAGACGGCGGATGGGTGACGAAGTAGATCTCGGCCCGCGGGGTCCCCTCGAAGGGCGGCAAACGCCAGAGTCGACCCGCCAGAACATCCGCCTCGACACAATGGACCGGCAGCGGCCCGATGCCGAAGCCCGCGATCACCATGCGCTTGACCTCTTCGAGGTTGTGCGACGTGCCCACCACCACCGGGTTGAGCCCGGTGCGCAGGCGCAGCGCCGCCAGTTCCCGCATCGCCTGATCGCTGCGTTCGGTCAGGTAGCCCACGCTGTCCTGCCCCGCGAGGTCCGCCATGGTCAGGTCGCTGCGGCCATAGAAGGGGTGCGTCGGCCCGCAGTAGAGGCCGAAATGCTCCTGAAAGAGGAAGTTGTATTCGAGCTGCGGGTTCCGCTGGCCGATCAGGCAGACGGCCATCTCGGCCTTGCGGGCCGCCACCATGGCAAGCGCCTCGCGCGAGGCCTCGACCTGCAGCGTCAGGCGGACCTGCGGGTGACGGCGGTGGAAGGCCGCCAGCCCCGCGTCGAATTCATCGCAGGTGATATGGGAGGCCATGACGATCGTCGCCTCGCCGGTCAGCACCTTTTCCGCCTCGCCAAGGCAGGACGGCAGACGCGAGACCGCCGCCGTGATCTCCAGCGCCTCGGCCAGCAGGCTGCGCCCCGCGGAGGTCAGTTCGAACATCGTCGAGGAGCGTTCGATGAGCCGGTGACCCACCTGCTCTTCCAGCCGTTTCAGGCTGACCGACACCGCGGGCTGGGTCAGGTGAAGCCGCTGCGCGGCATCGGTGATGGAATTCGACTGCGCGATCGTCACGAAGGTGCGCAGCAGGTTCCAGTCGAGGTGGGAAAACCCAACGTCCCGCATCAATTGTCCTCATGTCAGGTGGCCCGGCCGGTGTCCCAGCCTAGGGCGGGACCGGACGAAAGTCCACTGATCAGGCGCCGACCGGAAGGTCAAGCGCCCGTGAGGACCGCGGGCGACAGGCACCGCGGTTGCGGGAATTTCCATCGGATCGCCCGTCGCAACGGGCAATCCGCAGGCATCTGGCCCGGCTCAGGCGGCGGCGTCGCGGACCATCGCCAGCAGCAGCTCCGCCCCCTTCGCGGCCTGTTCCGCCGTGCACCATTCCGCCTCGCTGTGGGACACGCCCCCCCGGCAGGGCACGAAAATCAGCGCCGTGGGGCAGCGATCCGACAGCGTCAGCGCGTCATGGGCCGTCAGCGTGGGCATGGTCTTGCAGGCAAACCCCATCTCGGCCGCCTTGGCCACGCCCGCCGCGATCAAGTCGGCGTCAAAGATGCAGGGCTCGCGGTAATGCTTGTGCTCCAGCGCGATGTCGAGCCCGGTTTCAGACATGATCCGGGCCACCTCGGCCTCGATCCGGGCCACGATCTCTTCGCGGCCTGCCGGGTCCTGATGGACGACGGCCCAGCTGAGCTTGGTGAGATGCGGGATGTTCACCCGGTTGTTGGGCCAGTTCTCCACCACCGAGGCGCTGACCATCCCCTCGGGCGCGACAGAGGCGCCGATCGCCTCGATGGCGAGGATCATCTGCGCGGCGGCGACAAGGGCATTGCGGCGCAGCGGCATGGCCAGCGTTTGGGTGTGGCCGTTCTGGCCGTTGATCGTGGCATAGCCCGAACACATGGCGGAGGAGCGGGTGACCATGGCCACGTCCAGCCCCTCGGCCTCCAGTTCCGGCCCCTGCTCGATGTGCAGCTCGTAGTAGGCCTCGGGCGCCTCGCCGGGCACGGCCGCATCGCCCGCCTGCCCCGTGCGCTCCAGCTCGGCCCCCAGAACGCGGCCCTGCGGGTCGGTGCGCGCCAGTGCCTCTTCCAGCGCCAGCGTGCCGGCGTGGACGGCCGATCCCATGACACCGGGCTGGAAGCGCGCGCCTTCCTCGTTGGTCCAGTTCACCACCTCGATCGGGCGCGTGGTCTCGACCCCGGCGCGGGTCAGCGCGCGGCAGACCTCCAGCCCTGCCAGAACCCCCAGCACGCCATCGAACTTGCCGCCGGGCATCTGGGTGTCGAGGTGGCTGCCGATCATCACCGGCTTGGCCGTGGGGTCCGTCCCCGGGCGGCGGGCAAAGATGTTGCCGATCCGGTCGGTGCGCAGCTCCAGCCCCGCCTCCTGCGCCCAGTGACGGAAGAGCGCGCGCCCTTCGCGGTCCGCATCGGAGAGCGCGGGCCGCATGGAGCCGCCACCCGCCGTACCGCCGATGGCCCCCATGGTCATCAGGTCGGACCAGAGCCGGTCCTGATCGATTCCCGTTCCAACCACCTGCCCTGCGTCCATGATCCCTGTCCTTTGTTTCGCGGCGCGGTTCCCTGACCTGCGCCTTCAATTTGCGCCGAGCGAACCATGTCCCGCGACGCCCGGCCAATAAAAGCTGCGGATAGACCGCATGACCGCGATCTATGACCCCTGCCCTTGCCGCCCCGTGCCAGAGCTGCAATCCTCTTGTTAACAAGGGAGTTTTCCATGACTGCAGACGAGATCATCGCCCACCTCGACCTCGCGCCGCACCCGGAGGGCGGATATTTCCGCCAGACGTGGATTGCCGAAAGCGCAGGCGATGCCCGTCCGGCAGGCACATGTATCTACTTCCTGCTGAAGGCCGGAGAGAGCAGCCACTGGCACCGGGTCGATGCGACGGAGATCTGGCACTACTACGCCGGGGCGCCCCTAATCCTGCGCATCGCCGCCACCGAGGCAGGCCCGGCGCAGGCGCTGCGCCTCGGGCCGGATCTGGCGGCGGGTGAAGTACCGCAGGGCATTGTCCCCGAGGGCCACTGGCAGGCCGCGGCCACCACCGGCGACTGGACGCTGGTGGGCTGCACCGTGTCCCCGGCCTTCCTGTTCGAGGGGTTCGAACTGGCCGCCCCCGACTTCGACATCCCGGGCGCCTGACATCCGCGTGCCTGGCCTCCGGGCCACCCCGCCGGGCGGTTTCCGACCACTGGATAAAAAATTCTGTCTCAGGTTGAAACTCTTCCGCCCCCACCCGCGTGGCTTGGGGCGATACGGGCAAGCATCCCGGCCCGTTCAGGAGAGCAAGACCATGAAGATCGCCAGAAAGGTGAAAGCGCCGCCGAAACCGCGGCCATCCGCAATCCCGATCGTCGCGAAATACCTGACGATCTTTCTGTGCCTGTGCATTGCAGGCGCTGCGTTCGCAGAACCCTCCGCGACGCCGACTACCCCTCTCCAGACGCAGGTTTCAGTCGTCGAAACTGGGATCGGAGCTCAGAGCATCCCCTCGTGAGGCCTCCGATGTCAGACGCTTCGGCGTCGCCCCGGCCGCGGATTTCGCGGCCGGGGCTTCTTTTTGTGCGCGTTTGGGTGTGGGGCCCTGTGTTTCAGCTGTGCCTCAGCCCTCGGGACCGCCGGCGCGGAAGTAGCCCGCCAGCATCGCCGTGGAGCCGTCGAGCGCCGCATCCCCGCCGGTGCCCTCCAGCACCGGTTGCAGCGACAGCGCCAGTTCCTTGCCCAGTTCAACGCCCCATTGGTCGTAGGAGTTGATGCCGAGGATCACCCCCTCGACGAACACCCGGTGTTCATAGAGCGCGACGATCTGGCCGAGGCGATAGGGCGTGAGCTGCGGATAGATCAGCGTGGTGGAGGGACGGTTGCCCGGGAAGACCCGGTGCCGCGCCTGCCGTTCCAGCTCCTCGCCCTCCAGCCCCTTGGCGGCCATCATCGCCCGCGCGGTGTCGATCGAGCGGCCGGTCATCAGCGCCTGCGACTGCGCAAGGCAGTTGGCCACCAGCAGCAGGTGCTGGTGCGCAAGGTCCTCCTCCTGACCGCGCGCGGCCACGAGGAATTCGCACGGCACAACCCGCGTGCCTTGGTGGATCAGCTGGTAGAAGGCGTGCTGCCCGTTGGTGCCCGGCTCGCCCCAGACCACGGGGCCCGCGTTCACCGTCAGGTCGCTGCCGTCCATGGCGACGGACTTGCCGTTGCTCTCCATCTCCAGCTGCTGGAGGTAGGCCGGCAGGCGCAGCAGCCGCTGGTCATAGGGCAGCACGGCCCGGGTGCCATGGCCCTGCCCCTGATTGTGCCAGATCCCCACCAGCGCCAGCAGAACCGGCAGGTTCTCCGAGAAGGTGGCGGTGAGGAAGTGCTGATCCATCGACTCGCCGCCTGCAAGGAAGGCGCGGAAATCCTCAGGCCCCACGGCCAGCATGACGGAAAGGCCGATCGGCCCCCAGACCGAGTAGCGCCCGCCGACCCAATCCTCGAAGCCGAAGACGCGCGAGGCGTCGATGCCCCATTCCGCCGTCTTATCGGTGTTGGAGGACAGCGCCGCGAATTGCGCCCCGGTGTCGGTCACCGCCTCGGCCATCCAGACACGGGCGGTTTCGGCGTTGGTCATCGTCTCGATGGTGGTGAAGGTCTTGGAGGCGACGATCACCAGCGTCGTCTCGGGGTTCAGCCCCTGCAGCGTGTCGTGGATATGCGCCCCGTCCACGTTCGAAACGAAATGCACCCGCGGCCCGTCGCAATAGGGCGCAAGCGCAAGCGCCGCCATCACCGGGCCAAGGTCCGACCCGCCAATGCCGATGTTCACCACATCGGTGATTGCGCCGCCCTGCCCGGTGAAGCTTCCTGCGCGGACCGCCTCGGCAAAGGCCTCCATCCGGGCCAGCGTCTCCAGCACGCCGGGCATCACGTCGGCGCCGTCGACCTCGACCTTGCGGCCCGAAAGGTTGCGCAGCGCAGTGTGCAGCACCGCCCGGCCCTCGGTCTCGTTGATTTTCGCGCCCGAGAACATGGCATCCCGGCGCTCGGCCACATGGGCGGCACGCGCCATGTCCAACAGGGCGCGCCGGGTCTCCACGTCGATGTTGGTCTTGGAGTAGTCGAAGATCATCCCCTCGTAGGCGGCCGAGAATTCGGTGGCCCGCGCCGGGTCCTCCTCGAACAGCGTCGTGATCCGACGATCCGCCGTGGCGGCAGCGAGGGTTTCAAGCTTTGCCCACATCTGTGAAAATCCCGTAGAATATACTTTGATCAATCTGCGTAATGGACCTGCGCCCCGTCGAGGATCGCAGCCACCGGCGCCTTGAAGGTCGGCAGCTTGCGCGCGGCCTCCATCGCGGCCTTCTTCTCGGCCCCCATGATCAGCAGATGGGTCGACATCGCCCCCTGCAACACGGGCGCGGTCATGGTGATGCGCGGCTCGCCCGCGCCCTCGGCCCGCATGGGCAGCAGCAGCGGTGCCTTGGTCGACAGCCCCTCCTCCAGCCGATCCGCCCCGGGGAAGAGCGAGGCCGTGTGCATATCCGCCCCCATCCCCAGCAGCAGAACCGTCAGCGGCAGATGCGGCTTGAGGCTGGCGGCAAGGGCCTCCAGCGCCTCTTCGGGCGTGTCCACCGGCTGATAGAGCGGCAGCAGCGTCGCGGCGGCGGCGCGGTTCACCAGCAGCCGCTCGCGCACCAGCTTGGTGTTCGAGCGCGGGCTCTCCACCGGCACCCAGCGTTCGTCGCTCAGCACCACGTCGACGCGGCTCCAGTCCAGCGCCACGTCACAAAGCGCATCGAAGACCGGCCCCGGCGAGGTGCCGCCCGGCACCGCCAGCGTGACCCGCTCCTCGTGGCGCAGCGCCGCCGTCAGCTCGCTGGCGATCGCATCCGCCAACGTCAGCGCCAGCAGATCGCGGTCGGGGTATTCGTGCAGCTTCATGCCCGGATCTCCCGCCAGCGGCGCCCGTCGCGGAACATCAGCGCAAGGCTGTCGTCCGGGCCGGAGGAGCCGGTGTCATAGGGCTGCGGCTCGTCCCGGCGCGCCTCCCAGTCCTCGATGATCGGATCGGTCCAGGCCCAGGCGGCCTCCACCTCGTCGCCGCGCATGAACAGTGTCTGGTTGCCCCGGATCACATCCATGATCAGGCGTTCGTAGGCGTCGGGAATATCCTCGGCATCGGGGCCGAGCGCATCGGCAAAGGTCATGTCGAGCGGCACATCCACAAGGCGCATGCCCCCCGGGCCCGGCTCCTTGATCGTCACGCCGAGGTCCATGCCCTCGTTCGGCTGCAGGCGGATCGTCAGGATGTTGCGGTGCCGCCCGGCCTCGGGGCCGAAGATCGAATGCGGCGTTTCCTTGAAGACAACGGCGATCTCCGAGGTGCGCGCCCGCAGGCGCTTGCCCGTGCGCAGATAGAAGGGCGTGCCGGCCCACCGCCAGTTCGAGATTTTCAGCTTCATCGCCACGAAGCTCTCGGTCCGGCTGTCGGGATGGCCGACATGGGCGCGGTAGCCCGGCAGTTCCTCGGTTTCGGAATACTGGCCGCGCACGATGTCGCCCGGCTCCACCGGATCGAGGGCGCGGATCACCTTCAGCTTCTCGTCGCGCACGGCGTCGGGGTCGAATTTCGCCGGCGGCTCCATCGCGATCAGGCAGAGCAGCTGCATCAGGTGGTTCTGCATCATGTCCCGCATCGCGCCGGAGCGGTCGTAGTAATCGCCCCGCCCACCGACGCCCACCGTCTCGGCCACGGTGATCTGGATGTGATCGACGTATTGCGCGTTCCATAGCGGCTCGAACAGCATGTTGCCGAAGCGGACCGCCATGAGGTTCTGGACCGTCTCTTTCCCGAGGTAATGGTCGATCCGGTAGAGCTGGCTTTCGTCGAAATGCTGCGCGAGGCTCTCGTTCAGCGCCCGGGCCGAGGCGAGATCGCGACCAAAGGGTTTCTCGATCACGATGCGGCTGTCGGGCGTGGCCATGCCGAAGCGGTGCAGCCGTTCCGCCAGTTCGCCGAAGAGCCTAGGTGCCACGGAGAAGTAGAAGGCGGTGATCTTGCCCACATCCAGCAGCTTGGCCAGATCGGCCCAGCCATCCTCGCCAAGCGCGTCGATCGTCACGAAATCCAATGCCTCAAGAAAGGCATCCAACTCCTTGGGATCGTACGCCTTTCCATTGCCGAACTCTTCGATCGCCTCGCGGGTGAACTGGCGATAGCCCTCCGCATCCAGATCCGCCCGCGCCGCGCCGATGACCCGGCTGCCCGGCCCCATCTGGCCGGCCACGAAGCGCCGGAACAGCGCCGGCAGGATCTTGCGCCGTGCCAGATCGCCCGTGCCGCCAAAGATCACGAGGTCGAACGTGTCGACCGGAATGACTCTCGAGACCATGAAACTCCTCCTTTATGCCCGGTCAGGGCACCCGGATTGAGCAAATACCAAGCTTCTGAGCAATTGCCAATCTTCTGCCATCCGCCTGCTGCGGCCTTCCGGGGCGAGCCTAGCAGATTGAACCGATGGTACAACGCCTTACCCGCCCCCGCGAAGCTGTTGCTCAGGCCTGCGTTTTCAAGGGCTTGCTCACCTGACCGCCGCCCACCGACATTTTCACGCCGGTGGTCGAGGGACAGGACGTCGGCAGGCCGCGCGCGACCCGCACGGCGAGATAGGCAAAGGCCTGCGCTTCCAGCATGTCCCCGTCGAGGCCGACCTCCTCCACCGCCATCACCGGGCAGTCGAGCGAGACAGACAGCATCTCCATCAGCACTGGGTTGCGCCGCCCGCCGCCGGTGACCAGCACCTTCTCAGGCGGGGTCGGGCAATGCTCCATCGCGCGCATCACGGCCGCCGCAGACATGGCCGTCAGCGTGGCGGCGGCATCGGCATCGCCCAGCTCCTTCACCAGCCCCACCATGTCGCCAAAAGCGTTGCGGTCCAGCGACTTGGGCGGGATGCGGCTGAAGTAGGGATCGTCGAGGAAAAGCTCCAGCGCGCCCTCCACCACGGTGCCCTGCGCCGCCAGCCTGCCGTCCCGGTCAAAGGGCTCGCCCCGCCGGGCCTGCATGAAATCATTGAGCGGCGCATTCGCGGGGCCGGTGTCGAAGGCCAGCAGCGCGCCCTCTGCCTCGGGCTTGGCAAAGCTGGGATCGACATAGGTGATGTTCCCGACGCCGCCCATGTTCAGGAAGGCCACCGGGGCCTTGGCGCCGATGTACTTGGCACAGGCGAAATGGAAGAAGGGCGCCAGCGGCGCGCCCTCGCCCCCAAGCTGCACGTCGGTCGAGCGGAAGTCCCAGACCACGGGCAGTTGAAGCCGCTCGGCCAGCTCCGCCCCGTCGCCCGCCTGATGGGTGCCGCGCCCGCGTGGCTCATGCATCAGGGTCTGACCGTGGAAGCCCACGATGTCCACGTCGCGAAACCGGCTCAGAAGCGCCTCGTGCGCCGCCATGACGACCTGCGTCGCCTCGGCCACGTCGTCCTCCCACCACAGCCCGAGGGCCGCGCTCAGCACCGCCCGCTGTTCCGGGGTATACTCGAGGTAATCGCTTGGCCCGAATGCGAAAATCTGCTCGCCATCGGTCTCCACCACTGCCGCGTCCACCCCGTCCAGCGAGGTGCCCGACATCGCCCCGAGCGCGCGCATGCGCAGCGTCCCGGTCTTCGGCTTCAACATGGTCTTTTCCTTTGCCTGCCTGCCGCCTATACAGTGCCGCGCAACCAAACCCGGGACAAGAGCCATGACATACCATCCCAAGTCGGACTTCCTGAACGTCATGATCGAGCGCGGCTTCCTCGCCGACTGCACCGATTATCAGGGTCTTGATGACGCCCTCATCAACGGCGTCGTCCCGGGCTATATCGGCTTCGACGCGACGGCGAAATCGCTGCACGTCGGCTCGCTGATCCAGATCATGACCCTGCGGTGGCTGCAGAAGACCGGCCACCAGCCGATCACCCTGATGGGCGGCGGCACCACGAAGGTGGGCGATCCCTCCTTCCGGGCCGATGAACGCCCCCTGCTGACCCCGGCGCAGATCGACGAGAACATCGCCGGCATCAAGCAGGTCTTTGCCGCCTACATCGACTACGACAGCGCCGCGCCGAACCGGGCCTTGATGCTGAACAACGCCGAGTGGCTGGACGATCTGAACTACCTCGAGTTCCTGCGCGACATCGGGCGGCACTTCTCGGTCAACCGGATGCTCTCGTTTGAATCGGTGAAATCGCGCCTCGACCGCGAGCAGTCGCTCTCGTTCCTCGAGTTCAACTACATGATCCTGCAGGCCTACGACTTCCTCGAACTGAACCGGCGCTATGGCTGCCTGGTGCAGTTCGGCGGCTCGGACCAGTGGGGCAACATCGTGAACGGCATCGACCTGACCCGCCGGGTCATCGACCGGCAGATCTTCGGGCTGACCACGCCGCTGCTGACCACCTCGGACGGCAAGAAGATGGGCAAGAGCGCCGATGGCGCGATCTGGCTCAACGGCGACATGCTGGCGCCCTATGCGTTCTGGCAGTTCTGGCGCAACACCACCGATGCCGACGTGGGCCGCTTCCTGAAGCTCTACACCGAGATGCCGGTGGCGGAATGCGAACGGCTCGGCGCGCTTGGCGGGTCCGAGATCAACGAGGCCAAGAAGATCCTCGCCAACGAGGTGACCGCCCTGCTGCACGGGCCCGAGGCTGCGGCTGCCGCCGAGGCCACCGCGCGCGAGGTCTTCGAGAAGGGCGGCATGGGCGACGACCTGCCGACGCTGGAGCTGACCCCGGCGGAACTGGCCGAGGGGATTTCCATCGTGCAGCTGATCGTGCGCACCGGGCTTGCCAAGTCCGGCAAGGAGGCCAAGCGCCTGATCACCGACAACGGCGCCCGTCTCGACGACGCGCCGCTCACGGACGCAGGGCTGATGCTCGACGCGGGCGCCCTCGCCTCGCCGATCAAGCTCTCTGCCGGCAAGAAGCGCCACGCGCTCGTCAAGCTGGCCGAGTAACAGACAAAGGGGCCCTCGCGGCCCCTTTTTTCCGGCGTCCGTCTTCCGGATCAACCCGCGCCCCCTCTCGCCCGGCGTGGCCAGCCCTCAACGGGCACCCAAATTTCTTCGAAGAAATTTGCCAAGAATTTTCGAAAATTCTTGATAGCGCGCCGGTGCGGCCGCGCGTGACGTCAGGGGTTTGTCCCCGGCAAAGGGCACGCCGTCCGACAACTTCCCCCTTTAAATCCCCCGCGTCCCGGCCTATATCTGCCCTGTCGCTTCGGCGACTATGGACATAAACGCGCTCGTAATAAGCGGCTCGGACCCGGGGGCGGTACCCGGCGGCTCCACCAAACATCCCTTGTTGGGGGATCATGGGGCCGAAATAGGATCGACGGACGTCTAAAGGGGTTTTGCTTTGTCTCGGCTGTCTGCCACCGTTACCGGCGAAAAAAGTACAATTGCCAACAACAATCGTGCTCCGGTTGCTCTGGCTGCGTAAGCAGTCCGAAAAACCGATCTTTAAGCCCTTGGGCCTAGCAGCTTAAGGCGGGGTTCGCAGGTACCTGGCAACAGAAACCTGCACTTTCCTCCCTTTGCCATCATGACTTTGCCGCGCAGGCACGCGCAAAACCGTCGCGACCGTATGGTCAGCGACGTTATTTCGCTTGGCACCCCGTCAGCGCACGCCGTTTGCGCCCACATTAGCCGGCCCGAGGCGGAAAACCAACCGGCAGCGTATGGTCACCACTGCCCTTGCAGCACCACACACCGTTTGGGGCCATCACAGCCCCGCCACCCTGCCCGTTTTCTTCGAAGAAAACGGACCGGAATTTTCGAAAATTCCGGCCAGTCCTTCGACCGAGCCTACCGCCCGCTTACTCCGCGTCTTCCTCTTCCAGATGCGCCACCCGGCCGCCGGCCTTGTTGGTGGTCACCACGTTCAACGACTTCAACTTGCGGTGCAGCGCCGAGCGTTCCATGCCCACGAACTGCGCCGTGCGGCTGATGTTGCCGCCAAACCGGTTGATCTGCGTCAGCAGGTACTCCCGCTCGAAGGCCTCGCGCGCCTCGCGCAGAGGCAGCGTCGCCAGCGACCCGGCCAGCACCACGCGGCCCTCGCCGCCCGCCTTCTCTTCCTCGCCCGGCACCTCGCGGGCCTCGATCTCGTCCGCGCCGTCGCCCAGGATCAGGATCCGCTCCACCACGTTGCGCAGCTGGCGCACGTTGCCCGGCCAGGTCATCGTCTGCATCAGCGCCGCCGCCTCGTCGGACAGCGCGCGCTGCGGCAGGCCCTGCGACCGGTGCAGATGGCCGATGAAATGCTCTGCCAGCAGCGGGATGTCCTCGCGCCGTTCCTCCAGCGCGGGCACCGCGATCGGCACCACGTTCAGCCGATGATAGAGCTCCTGCCGGAACCGCCCGGCCTCGATCTCCTGCTCCAGCACCCGGTTGGTGGAGGAGATGACCCGCAGGTCCACCCGCACCTTGTCAGAGCCGCCCACGCGCAGGAACTGCTGGTCCACCAGCACCCGCAGCATCTTGGATTGGGTTCCCAGCGGCATGTCGGCCACCTCGTCGAGGTAGATCACCCCGCCGTGCGCCTCTTCCAGCAGGCCCGGTTCGATCCCGCGCTCGGAGGTTTCGCGGCCGAAGAGCACCTCTTCCATCCGCTCCGGCTCGATCGTGGCGCAGGGCACGGTGACGAAGGGCCCCTCCGCCCGGCCCGACCGGCTGTGAATATAGCGCGCCGCCACTTCCTTGCCCGCGCCTGCGGGCCCGGTCAGCATGATGCGGCCGTTCGACTTGGTCACCTTGTCGAGCTGGCCGATCAGCGTGCGGAAGGCCGCCGACTTGCCCACCATCTCGGAGGATTGGTTGTCCTTGCGGCGCAGCTGGTTGTTCTCGCGGCGCAGGCGCGAGGTCTCCATCGCGCGGCGGATCACCACCATCAGCTGGTCGATGTTGAACGGCTTCTCGATGAAGTCGTAGGCGCCCTGCTTGATGGCAGCCACGGCGATCTCGATGTTGCCATGGCCGGAAATGATGACCACCGGCACATCCGGGTTGTCGCGCTTCACGTGCTTCAGGATGTCGATCCCGTCCATCCGGCTGTCCTTCAGCCAGATGTCGAGGATCATCAGCCCCGGCGGCTCTGCGTTCAGCTCGGCCATGCACTCGTCCGAGTTCCCCGCGAGCCGGGTGGTGAAGCCTTCGTCTTCCAGAATGTCCGAGATCAATTCCCGGATGTCCCGCTCGTCGTCCACGATCAGAATATCGGTCATCAGCTGTCTTCCTCAATCAAAGCGTGGGCGCTCCGTTTGGCCGGCCCGGCCTGCAATGGCAGGCGGATCACGGCCATGGCGCCGTTATGGCTGCACCCGTCAAAAAGGGGCGCATCTTCGAGGGCAAGGCTGCCGCCGTGCTCCTCGATGATCTTCTTCACGATGGGCAGGCCGAGGCCGGTGCCCTTGTCGCGTGTCGTCACGTAGGGCTCGAAGAGCCGCGAGCGGTCCTCCGGCAGCCCGATGCCGTTGTCGGCGATGGAAATCAGCGCGACCGGCTGGCCAAGCTCATCCTCGGCCACCTCGGCGGCCACGCGGATCTCGGGCGCATAGCCCTCGGGCGCGCCTTTCTCCTGCAGCGTTTCGGTGGCCTCGCCTGCGTTTTTCATCAGGTTGGTCAGGGCCTGACCGATCATCGTCGCGTCCACCTCGGCGGCCATCGGCGCCTCCGGCAGGTCGGCGCGGATGGTCACGCCGGGCTGGCCCGACTGTTGCAGAAGGACCGTGCCGCGCAGGATCTCGCCCAGCTCGACCTGCTTGCGGTCGGGCTCGGGCATCCGCGCGAACTTGGAAAACTCGTCGACGATGCGGCGCAGGTCGTTGGTCTGACGCACGATCACCTCTGTCAGGCTTTCGAGGTCACTGCCCAGCTGGTCGTCCAGATGGCGGCGGAACTTGCGCTTGATCCGCTCGGCCGACAGCTGGATCGGGGTCAGCGGGTTCTTGATCTCATGGGCGATCCGCCGGGCCACGTCACCCCAGGCGGCGCTGCGCTGTGCGGCCACCAGATCGGTCACGTCGTCGAAGGCCACCACGTAGCCTTCGCGCCGATCGTCGGCATTGCGCCGGGTGGACATCCGTACCAGCAGGTTCTCGGCCCGGCCCTGACGGGTCACCTTGATCTCTTCCTGCGCGATCTGCTGCGGCCCCTCGCGGAGCTTGTCGAAGAGCGCGCCGAACTCCGGCACGGCCACGGAGAGCGGCAGGTCCTCCTTGGCCTCGGTCCAGTCCAGCAGACGCTCGCCCGAGCGGTTGACGAACATCACCCGCCCCTCGGCGTCGAGCCCGACCACCCCGGAGGTGACGGAGGAGAGCACGGAATCGAAGAGCCGCCGCCGCCCCTCGATCTGGCGCGTGTTCTGGAGCAGGGTTTCCCGCTGCCCCTTTAGCTGCTTGGTCATCTGGTTGAAGTAACGGCTGAGCATGGCGATCTCGTCGTCGCCCTCTTCCTCGATCACCTGCACGTCGAGGTCCCCGGAGCCGACCTGCTGCGCCGCCGCCGTCAGCCGCCCCACCGGGCGCGACAGCCGTTCGGCGAACCACAGGCCCAGCCAGATCGCGGCAAGGATGAGGATCGCGGCAAATCCGAGGTAGAGCAGCCCGAACTCGAAGAGCACCCGGCCGCGCTCGCTCTCCAGCTGCTGGTAGAGCCGCACGGTTTCCTGCGTGTCATCCAGCAGAGACAGGATCTGCCCGTCCACCTGCCGCGAGACATAGACCAGCCGGTCGGCGTAATCCGCCAGCGGCAGCAGGGCGCGGAACTCGTTGTTGTCCCAGTCCTCGATCACGACGATGCCCTTGGCGCGCGCCTCGGCGATCTGCGCCGCCGTGGGTTTCTCGAAGTCGAAGAGATAGGAGCGTTCGCCTCGGGCCCGGATCTCGCCGGTGCCGTCGATGATATAGGCCTCGCGCAGCCCGCGCTGGATCTGGTTCTGCCCCTGCGTGAGATATTCGCGCAGTACCGCGTCGGAGACATAGACAGAGGTGGAGCGCGCGGCATCTAGCAGCCGGGCAAGGGCGCGACCGTCCTGCATCAGGTCCTGCCGGTGTTCGTCCTCATAGGCCTGCGCCGCATCGAGCGAGGTGGACACCACGCTGCGCACCCGTTCCGAGAACCAGCCCTCAAGGCCGACGTTCACCGTGAGCACGGCAAAGACCGCGACGGAGACCGTGGGCAGCAGCGCCATCAGCGCAAAGACGCCGGTCAGCCGCAGGTGCAGCCGAGAGCCCGCCGAGCGCGCGCGCCGGGCCGACACCATCTGCGCCACCCGTTGCAGCACAAGGGCCGCCACGACGAGGACGTAGACGAAATCCGCCAGCAGCACGAGCCGCAGGCCCAGTGACGAGGCCCCCTGATCGAAGGGCCCCAGCACGAGGAATGTCAGAAGCGTCAGCGTGGGGCCGAGTACGACCAGCCCCAGCGTTGCCGCGTTCTGTATGCGCCGCTGTCTGCGGAGCCGGCTGAGCCGGTTCCACGTAGAGCGCTGTGCTCGGGTTGCCACAGGCTTCCCCCGCCTTGATGTGTCGCTTTACGCGACGACCGCCATATCCTGTGGCTCATTGCGGGGATGATCCCCGACGGCCACGGTTCTGTTGCGGTTTTACATCAACTTCCGGCGGCGTGTCACGCGAATATCCAGATCGGTGATCTTCTTGCGCAAAGTATTGCGGTTGATTCCCAGAAGATCGGCACATTTCGCCTGATTTCCGCCCGTCGCATCGAGAGCGATCTCGATCAGGGGCATCTCCACCTCTTTCAGGATACGGCCATAGAGACCCGGCGGCGGCAGCATGTTGCCGTGCAGGTCGAAGTAGCGCCGCAGGTGACGGGCCACCGAGGCCGAGAGCTTCTCGGCATCGCCGCCGCCCATGGCGGGCTCCATCTCGGGCTGGTTGCCCAGCACCATCTCCACCTCGGCGCGGGCGATCTCGTCGGTGCGCGCGGTCAGCACGAGGCGGCGGATCGCATTCTCCAGCTGCCGCACGTTGCCGGGCCAGGAGTAGGTTCGCATCATCTCGAGCGCATCCTCGGCCAGCCAGCGTTTCGGCGCGCCCTCGCGCTCGGCCCGCTGCAGGAAATGGTCCACCAGCAGGGGGATGTCGTCGACGCGCTCGCGCAGGGCCGGCACCTGGATCGTCGCGCCGGAGAGGCGGTAATAGAGGTCCTGACGCACCTCGCCCCGCTCCATCGCCTGGTTCGGGTCGGTCTGGCAGGTCGCCATGAAGCGCGGCAGGTTGTCGGTGGGGCCGTCCATCATGCGCACGATGCGGGCCTGCACCTCGATGTCGATATCGCTGATCTCGTCGAAGAGCACGGTGCCACCCTTGGCGCGCGCCAGCACCCTTGCCGGGCCTTCAAGGTCCTGCAGATCGGCCGCGGTGGCCACCACGAAGGGCAGGTTCCGCCGATCCGAGAAGTCATGGATCGCCTTGGCGATCAGCGACTTGCCGGTGCCGCTTTCTCCCGCGATCAGCACGGCGAGGTCGGTGTTCATCACCCGCGCCACGAGGCGGTAGAGTGCCTGCATCGCCGCGGTGCGGCCGATCAGCGGTAGCTCGTCGGGGCGTTCGACCTCTTCCACCTTGGTGCTGGAGGGCGCGCGGCGGCGCGCTTCCAGCGCCCGCGCGGTCCGCTTCATCAGGTCCGGCAGGTCGAAGGGCTTGGGCAGGTAGTCATAAGCTTCGGCCTCGGCGGCCTGGATCGCGGTCATGATCGTGTTCTGGGCCGAGATCACGATCACCGGCAGCCCGGGGCGGTCCTGCGAGATCTTGGGCAGCATTTCCAGCCCGTTCCCGTCGGGCATCATGACGTCGGAAATCACCACGTCGCCCTTCCCTTCGCCGATCCAGCGCATCAGCGTGGTCAGCGACGAGGTGGCGTGCACCTTGCACCCTGCCCGGGTCAGGGCCTGGGTCAGCACGGTGCGGATGGTGCGGTCGTCATCGGCGACAAGTACAGTGCCGTCCATCAGGTCTTCTCCTTGTTCTTCTTACGGGGCACCATGGGCAGAGAGATACGGAACACCGTCTTGCCCGGCACCGAGTTGACGGAAATCCACCCGTCATGGTCCGAAATGATCTTACTCACCAACGCCAGCCCCAGCCCGGTGCCGTTTTCACGGCCCGAGACGAAGGGATCAAAAATATCGTCTGCAATATCCTGCGGCAGGCCCGGGCCATCGTCGATGACCTCGATCTGAAGCGGCAGGGATTTGCCGCCGCCGTCTGCCCGGCGGAGACGGAAGGAATGCTCGAAGAAGCTGCGCAGGCGGATCGTGCCGCCCTGCGGGCCCGCGGCCTGCGCGGCGTTCTTCAGAAGGTTCAGGATGACCTGCAGCAGCTGGTCCGGATCACCGAGCGCCAGCGGCAGCGAGGGGTCGTATTCCTCGATGATCTTCATGTTGGCGCCAAAGCCCAGCAGGGCCGAGCGCCGCGCGCGGTCCAACACATCGTGCAGGTTGACCGGGCGCATGTCGGGCATCGTCAGGTTGCCGAACTGCTCGACCTGCTCCAGCAGCTTCACGATGCGGCGGCTTTCGCCCACGATCAGGTCGGTCAGCTCGCGGTCTTCGGCCGAAAGCCCCATGGAGAGCAGCTGTGCCGCGCCGGTAATCCCGGCCAGCGGGTTCTTGATCTCATGCGCCAGCATCTCGGCCATGCCGATCGCGGATTTGGCGGCGGATTTCACCGTGTGGTCCTGCGTCAGATGCCCGGCCAGTTCGCGCGGCGAGATCAGGAACAGCATGTAGCCCGGCATATCCGCATAGGGCGCGATCTGGAGGTTGCAGTGCAGCGGCGAGCGGTCGCCGGTGCCCACGTCGATGTCGTTCACGAAGAGCGGCGAGGCATTCTGCTTGGCCTTCAGGAACGCCTTTTCCAGCGCCCCGTTGATCATCACCCGTTCCCAGACCAAGTGGCCCTTGATCGACTTGGAGGAGGCATTGAGGAAGCCCTCTGCCGCCGGGTTGATCGCCTCGATCCGGTCCTCCGGATCAAGCAGGAGCGCCGGAACCGGCAGGGACGCCCAGAGGGCGGAATCGTCGTCAGTGATCATGCAGCCTTGCGCCTTTCCATTGCCAGCGGCCCCGCCTCCAGCGCGGGCCGCAGCAGGCGGATCACCTCGGCGCTATCGAAGCTGCGCAAGATACGTCCGCGCAGCTCCGAAGCGGTGTCCGCCTCATCCATGTACCACCCCAGATGCTTGCGCGCGACGCGCAGCCCGAGGGCCTTGCCGTAAAAGCTCAGGATCGCCTCGTAATGCCCTGAAACCATGTCGTGATACGCTTCCCCCTGCGGTATCGTCGGCGCCGGTGCGCCGTAAATCTCATGCCCGATCTGGGCCGGCAGCCAGGGCTTGCCCTGTGCCCCGCGCCCCACCATCACGCCGTCCGCGCCAGACAGGCGCAGCGCCTCGCGGGCGGTGTCGGCGCAGGTGATATCCCCGTTCACGATCACCGGAACGGAGACCGCCTCCTTCACCCGGCGCACCGCCGCCCATTCGGCCCGGCCCTTGTAGAACTGGCACCGGGTCCGGCCGTGGATGGTGAACATCGCCACCCCGGCCGCCTCGGCCCGGATCGCAAGCTCGGGCGCGTTCAGGTCGCTGTCGTCCCAGCCCAGCCGGGTCTTCAGCGTCACCGGCACCTCGACCGCCTCGGCGACCGCCTCGACCAGCCGCAGCGCGAGGTCCAGATCGCGCAGCAGCGCCGAGCCGGAGAGGCCCCCCACCACCTTCTTGGCGGGGCAGCCCATGTTGATGTCGATGATCCGGGCACCCTCGCCCGCGATCTGGCGTGCGGCCTCGGCCATCCAGTCGGGATCGCGCCCGGCCAGCTGCACCGACGTCCGGTCCCGGCCCACGCCGAGCTCCGCCTTTTCCCGTGTGCCGGGCCGTGCGCAGAGCATCTCGGTGCTTGCCACCATCTCGCTCACCACGAGCCCCGCGCCGAATCCGAGCACGAGGTCCCGCGTGGGAAGATCCGTGATCCCGGCCATCGGGGCCAGCATCACCGGCGGGGTCAGCTGTATGTCGGAGATGTCCAGCGGCATCTGCTTAATCCTTGTGCACGTGATCGGTCCTAACGCATCGACGGGAGCCAAACAACAAATCGGGCCGCTTTCCGCACCATTCAACAGGCGCTCCGCCTATTTTTTGTGCGCTGCGTTGCGGCATTTCTTGGCGATAAGCGGACAGACCTGCTGCCCATGCCCACATCCTGCGGGACGGAGGGCGCCATTGCCCCCGGCCGCGCAAGCGCCTAAGAGGGGCCGATCGCCCTGCTCTGCGCGCGCCCGTCGCGCCGTTGCGGACCGGGGTTTGCCACAGGAAGAGGGCCCGGGAAAGACCCGTGAGCACAGCCGCGATCATCGTTGCCGCAGGCCGCGGCCTGCGCGCCGGGGGCGGACAGCCCAAGCAGTGGCGCCCGCTGGCCGGACGCCGCGTGGCGGACTGGACGCTGGCCGCCTTCGAAGCGGCGGGAATCGCCCCCGTGGTGCTTGTCCTGCATCCGGACGACCTTGAGGTGCCCCTGCCCGGCGACCCGATCCGCGTGACCGGCGGCGCGACGCGCGATGCCTCCGTGCGGGCCGGTCTGGAGGCGCTGGAAGGCACCGGCACCACCCGCGTGCTGATCCATGACATCGCCCGGCCCTGCATCTCTCCCGCGCTCATCGCCTCTGTCGCTGCCGCGCTGGAGGACCACGAGGCCGCCGCCCCCGGCGTGCCGGTGACAGATGCGCTCTGGATCGGGCAGGACGGCGCCGTGGCGGGCACGCAGCCGCGCGACGGGCTCTTCCGGGCGCAGACCCCGCAGGGCTTCCACCTCGCCCCGCTGCTGGCCGCGCACCGGGCCCACCCGGGCGGTGCGGCCGATGACGTCGAGGTGGCCCGCTGGGCCGGGATGCGCGTGGCGATCCTGCCCGGCGACGAGGACAACCTGAAAATCACCCACCCCGGCGATTTCGCCCGGGCAGAACGCATACTGGAGGGCTGAGGATGGATATCCGGCTGGGCAATGGCTACGACGTGCACCGCTTTTGCGAGGGCGATCACGTGATGCTCTGCGGCGTGGCCGTGCCGCATGACAAGGGGCTCGACGGGCATTCGGATGCGGATGTGGGGATGCATGCCATCACCGATGCGATCTATGGCGCCCTGGCCGAGGGCGACATCGGCCGCCACTTCCCGCCCTCCGATCCACAGTGGAAGGGCGCCGCAAGCCGCGTCTTTCTGGCGCATGCGGTGCAACTGGCCACGCAGATGGGCTACGCTATTTCCAACATCGACTGCACGCTCGTCTGCGAGCGTCCCAAGGTCGGCCCCCACGCCAATGCCATGGCGCAGGCGCTGTCCGAGATCATGGAGCTGGATGTGACACGGATTTCCGTCAAGGCCACCACGAGCGAGAGGCTGGGCTTCACCGGTCGCGAGGAAGGCATCGCCGCCATCGCCACCGCCGCCCTGGTGCGGCCATGAGCGGCACGCGCCTGATCGCCACCGTTCTGGGTGTGGGCAACCTGCGCCCGGCGCCCGGCACATGGGGCAGCCTCGCCGCCCTGCCGCTGGCTTGGGCCCTGCATCAGCTGGGTGGCTTCTGGCTGCTGGCGGCCGCGACCCTGCTGTCGCTCTTCGGCGGCTGGTGGGCCATCGCCCGGGAAACCGCCGACACTCCCGGTGCCGATCCCTCCGAGATCGTGATCGACGAACTCGTCGGCCAGTGGATCGCCCTCTGGCCGGTGTCCTATGGGGCGATGATGATGGGCGCGGATATCACCCGGCTCTGGCCCGGCTGGATCGTGGCCTTCGTCGGCTTCCGGCTCTTCGACATCTGGAAACCCGGCCCCGTCGGCTGGGCCGACCGGCGCCATGATCCCCTGGGCGTGATGCTGGACGATGTGATTGCGGGCGTGATGGCCGGGATCGTGGTGATCGTGCTGGCCGCGCTCGCCCATGGAGTGCTGATGCGATGAGCGGGAGCGAAGCCCTAGCCACCAAGGTGCTGGAGGCTGCGCGAGCGGCCGGCCTGACCCTTGCCACGGCGGAAAGCTGCACCGGCGGGATGGTCGGCGCGGCGCTGACCGATATCGCCGGCTCCTCCGACGTGATGATGGGCGGGGTGATCTCTTACTCCAACGAGGCCAAGCAGGCGCTGCTCGGCGTGAACGCCGAGACGCTGGCGGCGCAGGGCGCCGTGTCGGAGCCCGTGGCCCGCGAGATGGCAGAGGGCGCGCTCAGGGCACTTGATGCCTCGCTGGCGGTCTCGATTACCGGGATCGCAGGCCCCGGCGGGTCCGAGCACAAGCCCGAGGGGCGCGTCTGCTTCGGCATCGCCACCACGGGCCACCTGCAGACCCGGACCGAGACCCGCGACTTCGGCGCCCTTGGCCGCGCCAACGTGCGTAAGGCGGCGCGCGATCACGCCCTTGCCCTGCTCCTCGACATGGCGCTGGAGCTGTCGGCGGAGTGATCCGCCCGCAGGCCCCCACCGAACAGCAAAAGGCCCGCCGGAGGGATCGGCGGGCCTTTTGCTATTGAACTATGCGGTCCGGGAGCCGGATCAGCCCGGATCAGAAGGACATGTCCATGCCCTGACCAGCTTGGGAGGAGCTGGCACCGCTTGCCGCTGCGGCCGCGTAGGAACTGCTGCCGGTCTTGGCGTCGGTCTTCAGGTTCAGCGTATAGCTGCCCGGATCCTTGGCCATCGATTCCGCCATCATGTCTTCCAGCATGCGCTTCTGGGTCGCGATCGCCTGATCACGGGCCCGGTCCACGTCATAGGCAGCCTCTTCGGGCTCCTCTGCGACATAGCGCGTGCCGGCGGTCTCTTCCGGCTCAGCGGCCGCCTGCGTGGTGCTTGCGGTCTCCTCGGCCGTTTCGACCAGTTCGACGACAGCAGAGCCTGCGCCTGCAGCGGTTTCGGTTGCGGTATCGACAGTGCCGTTACCGATGGTTTTATTGTCTTCGCTCGTCTCGGACCCCTGGCCAGAACTGGCCGAGGTGTCGCCCGAGCCGAACGACGGAACCAGAACGGCCCCGATGCTCGAAATCGGATTAATCATATCTACCCATTGTCTATTTTTGCTTCACTGTCTGCCACATCGCCTTGAAAAGAGGTCGAAATGTGGCGCAGCAAAGGTCTTAACGGGTCATTGAGGATGAATTGGGAACAACGCGCGGATTGGCATCGGGATTAACCGTTTAACCAAAAACAATTCGCGCGCATTCAACCATAGAGTGTATCGGCGCGCGTTTCGAAAGCGCGAACAATGCGCTGCATGGCCTCATTGAAAACCAGCCCGATGATTCCCTGCAGCACGGCATTCTTGAATTCGAAGTCGGTAAAGAAGTTGACCTCGCAACCGCCCTCGATATCGCGGAAGTCCCAGCGGGACTTCATGTAGCGGAACGGCCCGTCGAGATATTCGGTATCGATGCGCGAATGGTTCGGGTGCAGCACCACGCGGGAGCCGAACTTCTCCCGGAAGACCTTGAAGGAAATGACGAGGTCCGCCTCCATCACTTCCAGCTCCCCCTCGGGCCTGCGCGACCGGATACGGGCGGCCGCGCACCACGGCAGGAATTTCGGATAGGATCCCACGTCGGCCACCAGATCGTACATCTGTTGCGCGCTGTAAGGCAGGGTCCGTGTTTCCGAATGGGTCGGCATGACGCCTCGTTCCGTGTTTCTCTTGCGGCCCCCATGTCCTAAACTGTGCCCGGAAGTTCAAGAGGCAACCATGACACAACGTCCCTATGTCATCGACCGGATGATTTCGGCGAAGGCAATCGCGGCCCGGATCGAGGCGCTTTGCGGAGAAATCAGGCGGGAGTTCCCCTCCGACCAGCGGCTGGTCGTTGTGGGGCTGCTGCGTGGCTCCTTCATCTTCATCGCCGATCTGGTGCGCGAACTCGACCGCGACCTCGAGGTCGATTTCATCGAGGCCTCCTCCTACGGCAACAGCACCGAAAGCTCGCGCGAGGTGCGCATCCTCAAGGATCTGCGCGGCGAGATCGAGGGCCGCAACGTGCTGGTGGTCGAAGACATCGTCGACACCGGCTATACGCTCTCCCACGTGATCCACATCCTGAAGGCGCGCAATCCCGCCAAGCTGCGCACCATCGCCCTGCTGGACAAGCCCGCCAGGCGCGAGGTGGATTTCAAGGCCGACTGGATCGGCTTCGATATCCCGGACGAATTCGTCGTGGGCTATGGCATCGACTATGCGCAATCGAACCGGAACCTGCCCTATATCGGCAAGGTCCGTTTCACCGACGACTGATCCCATGGACCGATGGCTGCTGCGCATGGCGCGTTGGGCCCGCAACCCGCCCTCTCCGGGGCGGGTCCGGCTGGTGCTGATCGTCGTGGCGATCTGCCTCGCGGTCGTCCTGCTGGAACAGGTCTTCGGCTTCCCCGAGGAGCTGGTGCCGGCCAAGACCCGCTGGCGCTGAGGGCCGTGCCTGCGGCTCTCGCCTGCGCGGATCACCGCCACCCCGGGGGGCGCCAGCCGCCTCGCGCCTCCTCTGGCCCCGCCGTTCACCCCATCGTCACGATTTCGTCAGATTGACCGGCGCAAACTCCTGCTACCTTTCCCAAAGGATATCCAGCCAGGAGACTGCCAGATGAAGACAGCCGCCCTCACCCTCGCCCTGCTTGCCGGTCTCGGCACCGCGGGCACCGCCTTCGGCCAGGACGCCGCCAAGGGCGCCATGGAAGCCCGCAAGAGCGTGATGCATATCTACGCCTACAACCTCGGCATCCTCAGCGGGATCGCCAAGGGCGAGGCCGAATACGACAGCGAGGTCGCCATGGCCGCCGCGTCGAACCTTGCCACCGCCTCCTCGATCGACCTGACCTACATGTTCCCCGCAGGCAGCGAAGCGGGCGCGCTCGAAGGCTCCGAGGCCGGCCCCGCCGCGCTGAACGACATCGCCGGCGTCAAGGAGGACCAGATGGCCCTGCACGAGGCCGCGGCCGAGCTGGAAGCCGCCGCGGGCGAAGGCCCCGAGGCAATCGGCGCCGCCCTGAAGACCGTGGGCGGGGCCTGCGGAGCCTGCCACAAGGCCTACCGCCAGAAGAACTGATCCCCCGGGCGGGCCCCGCACCGGACAGCCCCGGTCCGCGCCCCCAGCCGGGCCCGTGTTCTGGGCCACCGAGCTGGCCCGTCCAACAGCGGTCCGCAACCGCCCCCATCCGATCCGGCGCGCCGGGGCCTCACGCCCCGGCGCAGCCATGCCAGCCACCGCACCCGCCCGTCTCAGGTCAATGCCCCTCGGCCCCGCCCCTCCGACGCCCCTCCGCACAGGACCCCGCCGATGTACACCCTCCTCCGCCTCGTCTTCGTCGCCCTGCTTGTCGCCGCTCTCGGCGCCGGCGCCTTCTGGGTGCTCACCCGGCCCGGCTCGGTCGACACCGCCGCCTTCGCCAGCCTTCAGGGGGATGCGGGGCACGGCAAATGGGTCTTCGACGCGGGTGGCTGCGCCTCCTGCCACGCGGCCCCCGGCGCCAGCGGCGAGGCCAAGCTAACGCTGGCAGGCGGCAAGAGCTTCGCCTCCGACTTCGGCACCTTCCTCGCCCCCAACATCTCGCCCGATCCCAAGCAGGGCATCGGCGCGTGGTCCCTCGTCGATCTCGCCAATGCCATGCAGCGCGGCGTCTCTCCCGAGGGGCGGCACTATTACCCCGCCTTCCCCTATACCGCCTATATCCACGCCACGCCGCAGGACATCGCGGACCTCTGGGCCTACCTGCAGACCCTGCCGCCCTCCGACACCCCCAGCCAGCCCCACCAGGTAGGCTTCCCCTTCAACATCAGCCGGGGCATCGGCCTGTGGAAGGCGCTCTACCTCACCCCCGACTTCGTCCAGACCTCCACCGACGAGGAGGTCCTGCGCGGCCGCTACCTCGTGGAGGCGCTCGGCCATTGCGCCGAATGCCACACGCCCCGCAACGCCCTCGGCGGTCTCGAGAAAGCCCAGTGGCTCACCGGCGCCCAGCTTGCCGGCGGTGCGGGCCGCGCCCCGGGGCTGACGCCCGATCACCTCGACTGGTCGGCAGAGGAGATCGCCGAGTATCTCTCCTCCGGCTTCACCCCCGATTTCGACAGCGCCGGCGGCGAGATGACCGACGTGGTCGAGAACACCGCCAAGCTCTCCCAGCCCGACCGCCTCGCCATCGCCGCCTACCTCAAATCCCTGCCCACCCCCTGATCCATCCACTGTTCCGAAATATCCTCGGGGGGAATTGGTCCGCGCCCGCGGACCAAGGGGGGCAGACAGCCCCCAGCCCCGGTCCCGAACGTCCCTCCCATCTTTCGCTTCCAAATAGCCTCGGGGGGAATGTGCCGCAGGCACATGGGGGGCAGACAGCCCCCCGACCCCGCCCGCCGCAGGCGCAATGCGCTCGGAAACCCCACCCATCCCGCCGCCCGACCCTCTCACGCCCCATTGGCGGCCCGGAATTTTCCCTGTATAGCGCCACGAAACCGCCGCGCAGGAGAGCAGTATGGGCCCCGAAGACAAGCCGCAGATCTATCTCATCTCCCCGCCGGAGTTCGATCTTTCGACCTATCCTGATCAGCTGGCCTCGGCGCTGGACGCCCATGAGGTCGCCTGCGTGCGCCTTGCGCTCGCCACCCGCGACGAGGACCGCATCCTGCGTGCGGCCGATGCCCTGCGCGAGGTGACCCATGCCCGCGACGTGGCACTGGTGCTGAACTCCCACTTCCTCCTCGCCGAACGCATCGGCCTCGACGGCGTCCACCTGACCGACGGGGCCCGCTCCGTCCGGCAGGCGCGCAAGGCGCTCGGACAGGATGCCATCGTGGGCGCCTATGCCCATGCCTCGCGTCATGACGGCATGAGCGCGGGCGAGAACGGCGCGGATTACGTCTCCTTCGGCCCGGTCCGGGACCTCGGCCTCGAAGACGGCACCGTGGCGGATGCAGAGCTCTTCTCCTGGTGGACCGAGATGATCGAACTGCCCGTCGTCGCCGAAGGCGGCCTGACGGAAGAGATCGTCGGCCAACTGACCCCGATCACCGATTTCTTCGGCATCGGCGATGAGATCTGGCGCGAGGACAACCCCACCGCCGCGCTCGGCCGGTTCATCGCTGCCATGGGCTGAGCCCGGCACCGGGCGCGCGCGGCCCCCGCGCCGCCCCGATCCTGCAGGCGGATTGACGGGCGCTCAAGCGCCGGTCCGACAGATGCAGCACAGCGCGAAGACAATCGCGCATCACCCTGATTAAAAATATAATTCCGGCACCAATATTGCGAGCCTTACCCGGCCCGCGACCGTTCCCGGCCCGCGTCCGCCACGCGCCACTTCCGCTTCACATCCCGCGCCGGTCCTCGGGCATCCCCGCGCGCACGGCCGCTTCTGCAGCGCGGGCAAGCGCCTTGCGATCCGGCAGGTCGGCGACCTGCAGCGGCGGGTGGAATACCACCTCCACCGACCCGTTGCGCCATGTGGCCAGCACCTTCAGCAGGTGGCCGCCGAAGTCCATGTCGCCCCACCAGCCATAGAACCGCACGGGCGCACCTTCGGGGGCGCGGTAGATCACCGACATCGGCTGCACCCAGAGATGATCGCGCAGGCTGTCGCCGGTGAAGGCCGCGAAAAGCGTGGTCTTGAACGGCAGCACCCGCAGCCCGTCTGTCGAGGTGCCTTCCGGGAAGAAGAGCAGCCGGTGCCGGGCCTCCAGCCGCTGGTGGAAGACATCCTGCTGCGCTTTCGCCTCGCGCCGGTCGCGGTTGATGAAAACGGTGCCGGTCGCCTTTGCCAGCCAGCCGATGCCGGGCCATTTGGCCACCTCGGCCTTGGAGACGAAGTAGAGCGGCGCGGTGGCGTTCAGCGTGTAGATGTCGAGCCAGGAGGAATGGTTCGCCACGAGCGCCCCGCGATGGCGCATCGGCGTGCCGGTGATCTTCAGCCGCAACCGCATGACCTTCAGCGAGGTGCGGCAGACGAAGACCGTGATCCAGGGCGTCACCGGGCGGTTCACCCCGCAAAGCGGGCGCTCCAGAAGGCGGCAAAGCAGCAGCAGCGCGAGACAGCCGAAATTCACCACCACCAGCACCGGCGCGCGCAGGGCGATCAGCAGCCAGCCAAGCGCCCCCGGCTTCTGTGGCGCATCGGGCGGCACGCCCTCTCCCCAGGTGCTGCTCACGGCTGGCCTCTCCTGACGGGGCACCGGCCGCTCATGCGCCGGGCCGGTCCTTGGTGTAGATCGCCCGCTGGGTCGCGCTCATCCGCGCGGTGTCCAGCACGAGGCAGACATCGGTGGTGTTGAAGGCGTGATCCACGAAGGCGCCCTCGCCCACGAAACCGCCAAGCCGCAGGTAGGCCTTGATCAGCGCGGGCACCTCGCGCATGGCGGCGGGCCGGTCGATCTGCTCTGGCGGGATCAGGTCCATGGGCTGGAAATGGGCCTCCTGCGCCCGGACGCGCAGCTCCGGCGGCGCAAGGTGGCGGTCATGGAGCAGCGAGAGCGAGGGCGCGAGCGTCGCGATATCCGTGCCGTGGAAGGAGGCCGTGCCAAAGAGCACCTCGATCCCGTGTTCGGCCACATAGGCCGCAAGCGCCTGCCACATGTGATACATGGCCGTGCCGCCGCGATACTCTGTGTCGAGACAGGACCGCCCCAGTTCCAAGAGCCTGCGGCCCGACTGCTTCAGCAGCGTCAGGTCGTATTCATCCTCGGAGTAATATTGCCCGATCCGGGCCGCCTGATCGTCGCGCAGCAAGCGGTAGACGCCCACCACCTCGCCCGGGCGCGCCGCGTCCAGCAGCAGGAGGTGATCGAAGAAGGGATCAAAGCGGTCTTTCTCAAGCCCCGCGGCATGGTCCACCATCTCGCCGCCGCCGCCCAGTTCCTGCACGAAGACCCGGTAGCGCAGCCGCTGCGCCGCTTCCAGATCGGCGGCATCGCGCGCGAGGCGCACGGAGAACTCCGGCGCTGCGGGCTTGGGCTGCGTTAGCGGCATTGGCACGGCATCTCCCTGACGACCTGCGGGCGTTTTAGGGAAGCCCATCGACATAGGCAATCCCGCCCATGCGGGGCCGACGCGACGGTGGGCCGGATCGGACACACGTGCTACGCTACCGGACGGCCAGACCCGGCGGAGGGAGGCGTCGCCGGGCGCGCATTAAGAGTTCAGAAACCAGTTTCATGGTTCAAACACGGGGAGGAGTGCAATGCGGGAGCTATCAATGACAATCTTGCCGGCGTCCGGGAAATTCACGGTCACCTTGCCGCCGATGTTGGACTGGACCTGCCCCGTGCCCCAGTCCGGCTGTCCCGGATGGCGCACCCGCATGCCCGGTTCGAGAATGGCGTTGAGATCGTCCATGGTCAGGTCCCCTGCGGGTCCCTCGCACAGCGGAGGGCCCTTCGATGTGGCAGTCTAACCACAACCTCGCCTCGCTGATAGGGTCCCGCATCTGCCATGACCTGATCTCGCCGATCGGGGCGATCCAGAACGGGGTCGAACTGCTCTCGCTCGACAGCGCCGCCTCGGTTAGTGGGCCCGAGATGTCGCTGATCTCCGACAGCGTGAACCATGCCTCGGCGCGGATCCGGTTCCTGCGGGTGGCCTTCGGCGTCGCGGGCTCCGACCAGCAGATGAGCGCGAGCGAGATCGCCTCCATCCTGGACGCGATTTCAGCGGGCGCGCGGGTGACCTTCGACTGGACACTGACCGAGGCCGCGCCGCGCAGCGAGGTGCAACTAGTCTTCCTCGCGCTGCAATGCTTCGAAAGCGCGATGCCCCACGGCGGCACGGTGACGGTGACGCGGCAGGCGGACGATGCGGGATGGGAGATCTCGGGCCCCGCCGATCCCGCGCGCCCCGATCCCCGGCTCTGGCGCACGCTCGACGATCCGGCGGCGCAGGCCGCGATCCTGCCGGCGCAGGTGCAATTCGCCCTGCTGCCCGCGCTGCTGACGGATCAGGGACGCCGTATCCTTGTCCAGACCCAGCCCTGCAGCGTGACCCTGCGGTTCTGACCGGTCACTCGGGGCGGGCCCCTTTGGGCGGGTTCCGGCGACCGCCCCAGAGGGCCGGTCGCGTGTCGAGGCGCGGGTCCCCGCGCCCGAACGCCGGTGGCTCAGGCCGTGACCACCGAGGCCGGCACCCGGCGCATGCCAAGGCCCACCAGCACGAGGCCGAGCGCCGAGACGCCGTATTCCAGCCCCCAGCCCGCCATCTCGTGCAGCGGCGCCATCATGGCCAGACCGATGACGGCCCAGCCCCCGCGCAGGAGCGCCGGAAGCGGCTGGCGGGCATGGCCGACGATCGCCCCGGTGACCAGCACCATGGCCGCCACCGCGCTGACGAAGACGTAGACCACGTCCCAGACGCTGCCCTGCATCAGCAGGCCCGGCTTGTAGATGAAGAAGAACGGCAGCAGGTAGGCGATCCAGCCAAAGCGGAAGGCCTCCAGCCCGGTCTTGACCTGCGACGCCCCCGAGATCGAAGCCGCGGCAAAGGCGGCAAGCGCGATCGGCGGCGTGATCATCGACAGCATGCCGTAGTAGAAGACGAACATATGCGCGTTGAGATCAGGAATGCCGAGCTGCACGAGCGCGGGGGCGGCCAGCGAGGCCAGCAGCAGGTACACCCCCGAGGTCGGCAGCCCGAGGCCCAGCACGATCCCCACGAGGCCGGTGACCAGCAGCAGGCCAAAGAGGTTCCCCTCGCCGAAATCCAGCAGGTAGTAGCTGAGCGCGAAGCCAAGCCCGGTGACCGAGAGCAGCCCGATGATCATCCCGGCGGCGGCGGTGATCAGCAGCACGTCGCAGGTGGTGCGCCCGGTGGCCACGAAGGCCTCCAGCAGCTTGGCGGGTGACGCCCCGCCAAGCCGCGCGAAATGCGCCCCCGTCCCGAGGAGCGCGATGGTGAAGACCGTCCAGACCGCCGCCGCCTCGGCCCGCATCCGCATCTCGAAGATCAGCAGGATCAGCACGGCGAAGGCCAGGACGGGAATCCAGCCCCGGCGCAGGATCGCGAGCATCGGCGCGCGCTCCACCCCGTCGAAGGCGGCGATCCGGTCGCGGCGCGCGATGAAGTCGATCTGGGTGAAGATGGAAACATAGTAAAGCGCCGCCGGCAGCAGCGCGGCCAGCAGGATCTCGCGGTAGGGAATTTGCAGGATCTCGGCCATCAGGAAGGCGGCGGCGCCCATGATCGGCGGCATCAGCTGCCCGCCGGTGGAGGCGACGGCCTCGATGGCGCCCGCCTGCTCGGGCCGGAAGCCCGCGCGTTTCATCAGCGGGATGGTCATCACGCCGGTCGACATGACGTTGGACACGGCGGAGCCCGAGACGGAGCCCATCAGCGCCGAGGCCCCGACCGCCACCTTGGCGGTGTTGCCCGGCCCGTCGCCCGCGGCCTTCAGCGCCACCTGCGTGAAGAAGTCGCCGCCGCCGACGCACATCAGCATGCCCCCGAAGAGGACGAAGACCACCACGATGAAGGCCGCGATCTGCAGCGCCTGCCCCCATGTCGCCGTGCTGTCCGCGCCGAGGAAGCCCAGCACATCCCCCAGCGGCATCGGCCGGCCCGCGATGGCCGCGGGCGCGAGATCCCCGAAGAGCGCGTAGAGCAGGACGACGGCGAAGATCACCACCAGCGTCCAGCCCACCACCCGGCGCAGCCCTTCCATCACAAGGAGGACGACGATGAGGCCGAGGGCCGCGCTTTCCGTGGGATGCATGAACTGGCCCTCCGAGAGGACCGGGAAGCGGATGAAAACCCAGAAGGCGAGCGCCGTGGAGGCCGCCGCGAGGCACAGGTCGATGGCAAGGCGCAGGCCCGTCAGAACCTTGACGTCGCGCAGGAAGACGACCGACATCGCCGCGCCCAGCATCAGGCTTGCCACCTGCTCGGGATAGATCAGGAGGCCCATCCGCTGCGGCAGGGACAGCACCCAGACGATCGCGAGCAGCGGGGTGATCACGCAGAGCGCGGAGCCATAAAGGGCGGCGGAACGGGCAAGCGGCGAAGGGGCGGTCACGGTCAGTCTCCGGAAAGTCAGGTCCCCGCGCCGGAAGAGGTCTGGCGCGGGGAGACGGGGCCGTGGGCAGCCCCGGGGTGTGGGTCGTTTACTTGGCCGGCCAGACGCCGACGCTCTCGTAGTAGGCCTTGGCCGCCGGATGGTAGGGCAGCGTCTGGGCCGAGGCCATCAGGGCGGGATCGAACTCGGCCCAGAGGGGCCCGTGGGACTTCAGCGCCGCCTCGCCCTCGTAGAGCGCCTTGGCCGCCGCGGTGACGACCTCATCCGAGGCCTCTGCACTGGCGAAGAGCATGTAGGGATAGCTGAAGGTCACGGTCTCGGCGGTAATGCCGGGCATCTCCTTGGCGCCTTCCCAGGTCTTCAGGACGGTGCCGGGCAGCGCTTCGTCCAGCACGGCCTCGTCGCCCTCCTTGAGGCTGAGGTAGGTGACGCCCCCGACGGCGGCCTCGATGTCATAGGTCGGCTGCGAGCCCACGGTGGCGATGGTCACATCCGTGAGACCGTCCTTGATCGCCTGGAACATGGCCGGGAAGTTCGCCGTCGGCACCGGGGTCACGTCGTCATAGGTCAGCCCCGCGGTGGAGAGCACGGCCTTGATGACGTAATCGCCAAGCGCCCCGTCCTGGAACTTGGGCACGCGCTTGCCGGCGAGGCCCGCGATGTCCGAGATCTCCAGCGAGGACGGCACCAGCAGACCCACGTTGAAGGGGATCAGCGTGGCGACCATTTCGAGGCCCGGCATGGCATGGCCTTCGGACATGGCGATGCCCTTCACAGCGAAACTGGCCTGCGGCAGGTTGGCGATGCCGAACTCGACGCGGCCGCTGTCTACCAGCGGCAGGTACTGCGAGGTGTTGGCCATCGCCTGCGGGCGCACCATCAGCTCGGACCCGTCCGAGATCACGGCGGCAAGCGCGTTGGAGACCTGCGCCGTGGCGCCGCCCTTGGTGGTGCCCATGGCAACGGTCTGCGCGGCGGCCATCCCGGCGGTGCCGAGCGTCAGCGCGGCCGTCAGCGTGGCGGTCTTGAGGAAACGGGAATGGAACATCTTAACTCTCCTTGTGGGACGTGCTGGCCGCCCGGCGCCTGTCCGGGCGGCAGTCAGGGTCACTCGCACTTATCTGCGGCGGCTTCGGCGAACTTGGTCCACTGACCGTCCTTGATCTCGATGACATAGCCGGGAAGCTCGGCGTCATGCCCGGCGAAACAGATGTCATCGCCCACGATGCCGTTGAAATGGACACCTTCCATGGCCGCTGCCAGTTTCGCACGCTCTTCCTCGACCATCTCGGGGTCGCCGGTGACGCCGGTGGCCTCCATCAGCTGCTTGAGCAGGTAGACACCGTCATAGGCCTGCGCATCCGTATGGTGCGCGCCCAGCTTGTGGATGCCCTTCTCTTCCAGCAGGGCCAGCAGCTCTTCGTTGAAGGCGGCGGCCTGCGGGGTGCGGTCCTTCCAGAAGCCCGCGACGACGATGGTGCCTTCGCCTTCCGGGCCGAAGAGTTCGGTCACGTTGGGATCAGCGAAGATCTGCGACCCGATCACCCGGCCCTCGTAGCCCTGACGACGCAGTTCCTTGATGACCTTCGAGGCGGATTCCGGCAGGCCTGCTACGGCGACGATATCGGGGTTCTTCTGCATGATCGTGGCGACCTGCGCCGACATGTCGAAGGATTTGTACTGCACCGGGATAGGTTCGCCGGTCTCGATGCCTGCTGCCTTGAGCAGCGCGGGATAAAGCTGCGTGCCGGCGGAGTTGGCGACCACTTCGTCCGAGACATAGACGATCTCGGCGGTCTTGTGCGGGATGTCGGAGGAGGTCAGCGCGCTCAGCAGCCGCGAGAACTGCTTCTGCTCGTCCTCGGTCAGGCGCCAGCTGTAGGTGCGGCCCTCGGTCAGGCCGGGGGCCGAGGCGGCGGTGGGGATCATCAGCGTCTTGAACCGTTCCGCATCGTTCATCGCCACGCGGGATTCGCCCGAGGAGAACGGCCCGAGGATGGCGAGGACGTCGTCATCCTGGATCAGCTTGCGTGCCCCGACCGAGGCCTGCCGCGGGTCCGAACCGCTGTCGAAGCGGATCAGCTCGATCGGTTTGCCGTTCACGCCACCGGCGGCGTTGATCTCTTCCACCGCGATGTCGAAGGCGGTGATCGCCGTTTCGCCCACGCTCTTCAGGAAGCCCGATGCGGCGACGATGTTGCCGATCTTGATGGTGTCCTGGGCGTAGGCCGGCAGCGCGACCACGATCGCGGCGGCTGCAAGCAAGTGCGTGCGAAGTTTCATGTTTTCCGGCTCCTTGTTGGAATTTGTTATCTTTTGTTGATTGTCTTGATGTGTGTTTTTCGTCGGATGATCGGATTACGCTGCGCCGAGGTAGGCCTCGGCCAGGCTGGGATCCGCGGCCAGTTGCGCCGCAGGCCCCGAAAGCGTCGCGCGGCCCAGTTCCAGCACCACGCCCCGTGCCGCCACGGAGAGCGCCATATGCGTGTTCTGCTCCACCAGCAGGATCGAGATCCCGCTGCTGTTCAGTTCCTCGATCAGGTCAAAGAGGCGCTGCACGAAGAGCGGCGAAAGCCCCAGCGAAGGTTCGTCCAGCATGATCAGGCGGGGCCGCGAGACGAGCGCGCGGCCCACCGCCAGCATCTGCTGCTCCCCGCCCGAGAGGACCGAGGCGCGCATGTCCTTGCGCGAGGCGAGGTTCGGGAAGCGGTCATAGATCCCCTCGAGGTCGCGCTTCACCTCGCCATCGGTGCGCAGGTAGGCCCCCATCAGCAGGTTCTCCTCGACCGTCATGGAGACGAAGATCTGCCGCCCCTCGGGCACCAGTGCCATGCCGCGCGCCACCCGGGCGGAGGCCGTCATGCCGGTCAGGTCCTCGCCGTCAAAGAGGATCTGTCCACCCTGCGGCTTGCGTGCCCCCTGAAGCGCGCGCAGCAGCGAGGTCTTGCCCGCGCCGTTGGCACCCAGAACGGTGACGATCTCGCCCGCCGCGACGGAGAGCGACACGCCCCGCACCGCCTTGGTCCGGCCGTAGGTGACCTCCAGGTCCTTGACCTCAAGCAACATTTTCGGCCTCCTTCGCGCTGTCCTCCGCGTGGCGCGGGCCGAGATAAGCCTCCAGCACCAGCGGGTCCTTCTGCACGTCGGCCGTGCTGCCATCGTAGATTTTCTGACCGAAGTTCAGCACCACCGCCCGGTCGCAGAGCGACCGTACGAGGCCCATGTCATGCTCCACGACCAGCAGCGTCACGCCGCTGTCGGAAATCCGGTCGAGGAAGGCCATCAACTCACCGGTCTCGGTCTCGTTGAGGCCCGCGGCGGGTTCGTCCAGCAGCAGCAGACGCGGACGGGCGGCGAGTGCGCGGACCAGTTCGATCTTCTTGCGGATGCCATAGGGCAGCGTCGAGACGTCCTGCCCCGGCGCGACCTCCACGCCCATCTCGGCCAGCAGGGCCTCGGCCTCGGCCCGGGCGCGGGAGCGGCCAAAGATCGAGAGCGGCGCCAGCAGACGGCCGGGGCGATCCGGGCGCGCGTGCTGCCCCATCATCACGTTCTCCACCACGGAGAGGTGCGGCATCAGGCGGATGTTCTGGAACGACCGCGCCATGCCATAGCCGATCCGCTTGCGGCTGGGGACATCGTCGATGACCTCGCCGCCCAGACGGATATGGCCCGTGTCCTGCCGGTAGACGCCCGAGAGCAGGTTGAAGATCGTCGTCTTCCCTGCCCCGTTCGGCCCGATCAGCGCCAGACGCCCGCCCTCTTCGAGGTCGAAGCTGACACCGTCGATGACCTTGAGGCCGCCGAAGGAGATCGAGAGGTTCTCAACAGAGAGAAGTGGCCCGGTCATCACAGCGCCTCCGACTTGGTGCTGCGGAACGGGTGGCTGATGCGTTCGACCATGGTCCGGGTGATCAGCCCCTCGGAGCGGAAGACCATCATCAGTACCGTCACCACGCCAAGCGCCACGAAGCGCCAGCTTTCATCCGGGGGCGACATGGAGCCGTCGGCCCCGAAAAGCCCGTAGAGGCTGGATTTCAGCGCGGGCAGCGTGTTGCGCAGCAGTTCGGGCAACAGCGTGAAGAAGGCCGCCCCCGCCAGCGGGCCCCAGGCCGTCTGCGCGCCGCCCAAAAGGACGTAGAGCAGCACGTAGATCGAGAGCGAAGCGTTGAAGGTCTGCACCTCGACGTAGGTGTAGGCATGGGCATAGAGCCCGCCCGCGAAACCTGCGAGCGCCGCGCCGAGGGCGAAGAGCGCCACGCGCACCAGCCGCACGTCCACGCCCAGCAGGTCGCAGACCACGTCGTCGTCATGCACCGCGCGCACCGCCAGCCCCAGCCGGGTGGACATGAGGTAGAAGCAGAAGAGCGCCACGCCGACCGCCGCGATCGCGGGCACGTGCCAGTCGATATATTCGGGAACCGGCAGGCCCATGGCCCCGCCGAGCGCATCGGAGTTGATGATGACCCCCGCCACGACCTCCGCGAAGGCAAAGGTGCCGAGGACGAGGTAGACGCCTTTCAGCCGCAGGATCGGGAAGGCAAAGGCAAAGCCGATGCCGCCCGCCACCACGGCCGAGGCCCCGAGGGTGGCCCAGATCGGCCAGCCCTGTTCGGCACAGAGCCAGGCCGCGGCATAGGCGCCAAGCGCCTGAAAGCCCGCCCCGCCGAGGTTTAGCTGGCCCGTGGCCACGGCAAGGTAGATGCCATAGGCAAAGACCACGTTGATCGACAGCAGGGTGATGATCCCGCTCCAATAGCCGCTCATCACAGTTTCCCCTTGCCGATGGCGTTATGTCCGAAAAGCCCCTGCGGGCGGATCAGCAGCGTGATCAGCAGCGCGCCCCAGACGGCGGCCTGCACGGTGTCCGCGCCGAAGAAGTGAATGGTGAGCATCTCGATCAAGCCGACGATGACGCCGCCCGCGACCGCGCCCCAGAGCGAGCCCAGCCCGCCGACGACCATGCCCGCGATGGCCTTGGAGCCGATGTCCTCGCCCATCTGCGGGCTGACCTCGCCGTAGTTCACGGCAAAGAGCGCCCCTGCGAGGCCACAGAGCATCCCGGTCAGCATGAAGACGATGGGCACGATGCGGTTGGGTTCGACCCCCAGCAGCGCCGCCGCGTCGGGGTTTTCCGCGATGGCGCGCAGGCCGCGCCCCGTGCGGGTGGCGTTGATCACCCAGACCAGGCCGAGGATCAGCCCGATCACGAGGACGAAGCTGACCAGCTGCGGCACGCGGATGAAGATACCGCCGATATTGGCGGTCAGATCCGCGCCCGGCCCCGGGAAGCGCTGCGCGTCAGAGCCGTAGGAGATCCGCACGAGGTTTTCGAGGATCAGCAGGAAGCCCAGAGAAGAGACCAGCGGGATCGCATGTTCCGTGGAATCGCCGTGTTTCATCTTCATGTAGCGGAAGGTGAACCGCTCCACGATGAGCGAGCAGGCCACCGCCACGGCGATGCCCGCGGCAAGGGCCAGCGGCCAGGGCAGCGGACCGCCAAGGCCGAAGGGCAGCCCGAAGAAGGCCAGCCCCCAGCCCACCATGCCCGCGACCATGAAGAGCGTCGGAATGGTGAAGTTCAGGAAGTTGAGGATGCTGATGGTCAGCGTGAAGGCCACGGCCACGGTCACATAGACCGAGCCGAGCATCAGGCCGTTCACGATCTGCTGGATCAGAAGCATCCGCGATGCCCCGCCGAGGGATGAAAAACGGTATACATTCGGAGGGGCCCTTTCATCTTTGACTGGACAAATCGGAACAACAAATTTCGGCACCGGTCCAGCCAAACTGAGCGCGCGCAGCCGCGTCAGACGAAAAAGAGCACCTTCGATGCACAATAATTCACCGGAAACGGCCCCAGATATCGTCTTGTGGACGCAAAATCCCTCAATTTGACGGTTTTCAGGCCGAGCCAGCCGATCTCGCCCTCGGCCTGGCCAAACCGCCAAAAAGCAGGCGTTGGCGCGGTATCCGCAGACAACATCGCTGTTCCGAATTGATTTGTCCTTACATTATGTGCACAAAGTCTGACACCAAATCACTCCCAGGACCCGTTGCCGCGCAAGGACTCGAATCACGATGACACAGACCGAAAAGACCGTTCCTCAAAGGGTTATCGTGGTGGGCGCCGGCCCCGTGGGCCTCGTGGCGGCCGCCTCCCTGGCCCGCGAAGGCATCCCGGTGACGATTCTCGAAAAGAGCCGTGACCTGCCCAAGGACCTGCGCGCCTCGACCTTCCATTCGCCGACGATGGACATGCTGGAGCCCTTCGGCGTGATGCCCGGGCTGATCGAAAAGGGCCTCGTCTGCCAGCACTGGCAGTTTCGCGACCGCGAGGAAGGCGTCATCGCCACCTACGACCTCGGCCTGCTGGAGGGCGCCACGAACTATCCCTACCGGCTCCAGTGCGAGCAGTGGAAGTTGACGGAAGCCTTGAGGGATATCCTCGAAGCCTCTGATTCCACGGAACTTCTCTATAACCTCCGTGCCACCGGCGTGACGCAGGACGACGACGGCGTGACGCTGACGGTCCAGCACGACGATGGTTCGGTCGAAGAGATGAAGGCCGCCTATGTCATCGCCTGCGACGGGGCGCATTCGGCGCTGCGCAAGGCGCTCGACGTGCCCTTCGAAGGCATGACCATCCCCGAGATCTTCCTCTCCATGTCGACCACCTTCGACTTCGGCGCGGCGATCCCCGACCTGACCCCGATCGCCTATCTGACCGATCCGCAGGAATGGGCGGTGCTGCTGCGCACGCCCTCGCTCTGGCGGGTGCTGCTGCCGACCGATCCCAACATGTCGGAAGAGCAGATCAAGGACCCGGCCCTGATGGAGAAGCGGCTGCAGGCGCTTTGCCCCAAGGAGGGCCCCTACGACGTGGTCCATGCCACGGCCTACCGGGTGCACCAGCGGGTCGCGAAGAGCTATGTCGCGGGCCGCGTCTTCCTTGCGGGCGACAGCGCGCACCTGAACAATCCGCTTGGCGGGATGGGCATGAACGGCGGCGTCCACGATGCGGTGAACCTCGTCGGGAAGCTGGCCAAGATCTGGCGCGGTGAGTCCGGGCTGGAGCTGATGCAGCTCTATGACGCGCAGCGCCGCAAGGCCTGTATCGACACGGTGCAGAGCCAGTCGATCCGCAACCGCCGCATGATGGCCGAGACCGATCCCGAGGCCCGCAAGGCCTATCACGCGGAACTGCGCGAGGTGGTCGCCGACCCCGAGAAACACCGCGCCTTCGTGATGCGCTCCTCCATGATCCAGTCGCTGCGCGACGTGGAGGCGCTGGAAGAGGCCTGAGACAAAAGGGCTGAGGCCCAGAGACACGCCCGGCAAACGGGCGCCGACATCGGGCCGCTGGCCCGTGCATCATCCAACAGAGGAAAGACAATGACCGACAGCCTTGGCTACCGCATGAAATTCGGCGTCATCGCGCCCTCCACCAATACCTCGGTGCAGCCGGAATTCGACGACATGCGCCCGGTGGGGGTGACCAACCACTTCTCGCGCATCATCATCCCCGATGAGCCCGTGCACAGCGACGAGGATTTCAACAACCTCGTCATGGGCATCCGCGCGGCCACGATGGACGCCATCGACGCGGTCAAGACCTGCTCGCCCGGTGCAATGATCATGGGCATGTCGGCCGAGACCTTCTGGGACGGCAAGGAACGCGCCGACAAGCTGCAGGCCGAGATCATGGAACGCGCGGGCATGCCCGTGGCCATGGGCTCCGACGCGTGCATGAACGCGCTGAAATGCTTCGGCGACATCAAGAAGATCGCCGTCATCACCCCCTACATGCCCATCGGCGACGCACAGGTGGAACGCTACTTCACCGATTGCGGCTTCGAGGTGGTGCAGGTGAAGGGGCTGAAATGCCAGTCCCCCATGCTGATCGCCCATGAGACCGAGAAGACCCTGCGTGACGCGCTGATCGAGGTGAACGACCCCTCGGTCGAGGCGATCATCCAGGCCGGGACCAACCTCGCCATGGCGCGCGTCGGCGGCATCGCGGAGTTCTGGATGGACAAGCCGGTGATCGCGATCAACACCGCGACCTACTGGCACGCGCTGCGCATGAACGGGATCCAGGACAAGGTGCAGGGCTTCGGCTCGCTCCTGTCGCATTACTGACGTGACTGGCCGGGCGCGGCCCCTTCCCGCCCGGCCCCTTTTTCTGCCCCGGCCCTCTCACCCTCTCCGGTGCGCGCCCCCTGCCGCCCCGGCCCCCAAGGACACCGCCCGATGCACTACGATTTCGTCCCGCTCCCCGATCGCAAGCCGCTGAAATGGCCCAATGGCAAGAAGCTGGCGGTCATCCTGACCACCAACCTCGAATACTGGGATCAGGAACGGGACGATCCGGCGCCCTATTACCCGGGCGGCCCCGGCATCGTGGGCGGCACCCTGCCCGGCGATGTCTATGACAACCCGAACTGGACGTGGCGGGAATACGGCCAGCGGGTCGGCGTCTGGCGGATGTTCGATCTCTTCAAGGCCGAGGGCGTGCCGACCTCCTGCACCATGAACGCCAAGATGGGGATCGAGCGCCGCAAGGTCGTGGAGGCCGCGCTTGCCAATGGCTACGAGGTGATCCCGCACAACTACGTGCAATCCGACCTGCTGACCGACTTCGCCAAGGACAAGGAGAAGGAGCGCGCCGTCATCCGCGAGACCCTGAAGGTCTACGAGGAGGTCTGCGGCAAACCGGCCAAGGGCTGGCTCTCCTCCTCGTTGCGCTCGACGCTGAACACCGCCGACATCCTCGCCGAGGAAGGGCTGCTCTTCTTCACCGATCTGCTGAACGACGATCAGCCCTACATGGTCCAGACCGAGTGCGGCCAACCTCTGGTCTCGATCTCCTATACGTCCGAGGTGAACGACTTCACCGTCTTCATGCGGCAGGGCATGGACGTCGAGGGCGCGGCCCGGGTCTTCATCGAACAGTTCAACTGGCTGCGCGAGGAGGCCGAGGCCAGCGGCTCGGGCCGGTTCATGAACATCGGCCTGCATCCCCATGTCATCGGCCAGCCGTTCCGCATCCGGGCGATCCGGGAATTCATCCGCCACGCCAAGCAATTCGACGACATCTGGTTCGCCACGCGCGAAGAGCTTGCATCCTGGTACGTCGAGAACCACGCTTCGCATATCGGCTGAAGAGGAACGGAGTCCGCAATGCCCGACCAAGGCCCCCTGATCCCCGGCTTCCCGTCCGAGGGCGCGCTCGACGAGCTGTCCGACATGAAACCGGCGGACCGCGCCTACCACGTGATCCGCGCGGCGATCCTGTCCGGCGAACTGGCCCCCGGGTCCCATCTTGCGGAAAGCCAGCTGGCGACCATGTGCAATTCCTCGCGCACCCCCGTGCGCGAGGCCCTGCAACGGCTGACGGCAGAGGGGCTGGCGCTCTCCGAGGGCCGCAGCCGGTTCGTAGCGAATTTCACCTACCACGAGGTTTCCATCGTCTTTGACCTGCGCGCCCGGATCGAGGCCTACGTCGCCCAGATCGCCGCCCGTCACATCACCCCGCGCGAACTCGACATGATGGAGCAGCTGGTGGAGGAGATGGACCGCCTCGACCGGGGCGAGATCGAGGCCTTCCACAACCTCAACGGCGAGTTTCACGATTGCATCCTGCGGGCCGCGCGGTCGGAACAGCTTCGCTCGGTCACGCGGCAGGTCTTTGCCCTGCCCCTGACCGTGATCAAGCAGTCCTTCTGCAACCAGCCGATCGACATCGTCCGCTCCAACGCGCAGCACAAGGATATCCTCGGCGCGCTGCGGGCGCGGGACGAGGGCTGGGCCTCCTCGGCGATGCTGGTGCATCTGCTCTCGACCAAGCCCGCGCCGCCGGAAGACGCCGCGAACCCGGGCCTCGCTGGCCTGCTGCCGCCGGGGCTGAGCACTTCCTTCCCGCCGCGCACCTCCTGATCCCGCAAGGCCCGCGCCACGCCCTGCCGCCCCACCGGAGTTTCCGCAATGCTACAGCTTGGCCCCGACCTGACCCTTGAGCGGGCGCTGGACCTCTCGCCCTTCGTCCTGCCGATGGACCTGCTCTTTCCCGGCCGCGACATCGCGGATCTGGCGGGCGCGCGGGACTGGCTGGAGCCGCTCCACGTGGATTTCACCGCGCAGACGATCCTGCTCGACGTGCAGAGCCACATCCTGCGGATCGGCGGCAAGGTGATCCTGATCGACACCTGCGTGGGCGAACACAAGCACCGCCCGCGACGCCCCGACTGGCACAACCGCGCCGCCAGCGGCTACCTCGACCGGCTGGCCGCGCTTGGTCTGCGGGCCGAGGATGTGGACGTGGTCTTCTGCACCCATCTGCACACCGATCACGTGGGCTGGAACACCCGGCTGGAGAACGGCCGCTGGGTGCCGACCTTCCCCAACGCCCGCTACCTCGTGGGCGAGGCGGAGCTAGCCTATTGGCTGGCCGAAGAGGCCCGCGCCCCGGACGAGGCCAACCACGGGTCCTTCGCGGACAGCGTCCAGCCGGTGCTCGATGCCGGGCTGATGGAAACCGTGGCCGATGGCGCCGATCTCTGTTGCGGCATGGCGCTGGAGGCCACCACGCTCACCGTCACGCCGACGCCCGGCCACACGGTGGGTCACCGGGCGCTGACCCTCAAACGCCGCGACGTGACGGCCGTGCTCTGCGGCGATGCGATCCATACGCCGGCGCAGCTTTACCGGCCCGAGTGGTATTCGCGGTTCTGCTCCGACGGGCCGCTGGCGGTGGCGACCCGGCGCGCGCTGCTGGAGGCCGCCGCCGGTGACGGCCATATCCTGATCCCCGGCCACCTGCGGGGTGCGATGGGGATGCGGGTGCAGCCGGTGCAGGCCCCCCATGGCGACGTCTGGAGGCCGGAATGGCTCTGACGCCCAGCCACCGGGGCCCGGCGCGGCGGGCCGAAAGGCCCCGCGTGCCGCTGCGGTCAGGCCTGCCCGCGGTTGCGCTTGATATGCATCTTGTAGCTCAGCTGTTCCGCCGGGTGCCAGTTGCACGAGGTGATCACCACCCCTTCCGACGAATGGTAACGCCGCAGCAGTTGCAGCGCGATGGCGCCCGGCGCCAGCCCGAGGTAGCGCTGCGCCTTCTCCGGCATCGGGGCGGCGCTGATCTCCTGCTCGCATTCGTCGATCGGAACGGCGGAATGGCTTTCCAGCAGCGAGAAGAACGCCCCCTGGTGGCCTTGGAACTCGGGAACGTATTTCGCGAAACGCGCGGGCACATAGCTTTCGATGAAGGCCAGCGGACGGCCGCCCGGCTCGGTCCAGCGGACGCCTTCGACACGGGTCCAGGTCTCGCCCGCCTTGCCGCCGACGACCTCGGCGAGGGATTTGTCCAGAACAACCTCCTCCGTGTGCATGACAACGTAGTAGGTCTCCACCGCCACCTGGAACAGCTCCTGAAGGCTGTCGAAGGTCTGGCTGTAGCGCATCTGCGGCTCGGTCGAGATGACCCGCGTGCCAAGCCCCTGCCGCCGCTCGACAAAGCCGGTCTCGGTCAGGTGGCGCAGGGCCTCGCGGACGGTGAAGCGCGAGGTGTCGAATTCCCCGGCCAGCTCGATCTCCGTCGGCATGAGCGAGCCCACGGGATAGGTGCCGTCACGCAGGCGGGATTCAAGGATTTTCTGAATGCGCGCATAGCGGGGGCCGGTGCCCTCGTCCTGCGTCTGCGTCGTGTTGCCGTCCTGTACGCTCATATGCTGCCTCTTTCCTCCCCCGATGTCGCCCCGTCTGCGAGCGGGCGTTTGGAGAGCATCTGCCCTTTTTTGTCCACTTGTCCAGCCAAACGCGCCAGAACCGGACATTTATCACACCAACCAAGCCATATGTATGGACATACTCATCCAACCATGTGACGTATTAGCGAACAAACACGGGTTCCGGCAAACGGAATCGGAGCACTTGATGACCCAGACTGTCCTGTCCCCCTCCCGTCCCGGCCGCCGTCAGCTCAGCTATGGCCAGCTGGGGCGCCTCGGCCTGATCTGCCCGCCCACCAACACGGTGAACGAGGCGGAATGGGCCCAGCTCATGCCCGCGGGCGTGACCTTCCACAGCCATCGGATGAAGCTGCACTCCGACACCACGAGCGCGGAGGGCCTCGCCGGGCTGCACGCGGATCTCGACGCCGCCATCGCCATGCTGAAGGTCGCGGATGTGGACGTGGTGGCCTATGCCTGCACCGCGGGCTCCATGATCTCACCCGCGCGCGCCCTGCCCGACGCGCTGACCGCCCGCAACGGGATCGCCACGGTCACCACCGCGGCCGCCATCGTGAGTGCGCTGAAGGCGCTTGGCGTGACGAAGATCAGCGTGGCCACGCCCTACCACGATGCGCTCAACGATCACGAGGTGCATTTCCTCGCCGATCACGGGATCGAGGTGCTCTCCATCGCGGGGCTCGGCCTTGGCGCCAAGGGTCCTGTGGAGTTCCCTCTGATCGCCCAGACCCCGCTCGACATGGTCGCGGCCCATGCCCGCGCCACCTTCGTGGAAGGGTCGCAGGCGCTGCTCCTCTCCTGCACCGATTTCCCGACCCTGCCCCTGATCCCGGTCCTCGAGGCCGAGCTGGGGGTGCCGGTCATCTCGTCCAACACCGCCACGCTGCACGGGGCGCTTGCCGCCGCGGGGCTGGAGGGCCTCGCCATTGCCGGCGCGGGGCGGTTGCTGGGCGGCGCCAACGTCTGAGGAGGAGACAAAATGGCAGATCCCACCCTGCGCAAGAAACTGGAGGCAGGAGAGTTCATCCTCGCCCCCGGCATCTATGACCTGATCTCGGCGCTCTTTGCCGACCGGGGCGATTTTCCCGCGCTCTATGTCACCGGCTACGGCACCGTGGCCTCGCACCTCGGCCTGCCCGATGCGGGGCTGGCGACCTACAGCGAGATGCTGGGCCGCATCGCGCAGATGGTGAAACGGACGACGAAACCGGTCATTGCCGATGCGGACACCGGCTATGGCGGGCTGCTGAACGTGCGCCACACGGTGCAGGGCTACGAAGATGCGGGCGTCACCGCGATCCAGATCGAGGATCAGGAATTCCCCAAGAAATGTGGCCATACCCTTGGCCGCCGGGTGATCGCCGCCGAGGATATGGCCCGCAAGATCGCCGTCGCCGTGGACAGCCGCCGGTCCGAGGATTTCCTGATCATCGCCCGCACCGATGCCCGCACCACGCTGGGCCTCGACGAGGCGATCCGGCGCGGCAAGCTCTATGCCGAGGCGGGCGCGGATATCGTCTTTGTCGAAAGCCCCGAAAGCGTGGAAGAGATGACCCGCATCGCCAGCGAGATCGACCGCCCGCTGGTCGCCAACATGGTGCAGGGCGGGCGCACGCCGATGCTGAGCGCCGAGGAACTGGCCGCCATCGGCTACCGTATGGCGATCCATCCGGCGGCGGGCTTCCTTGCCACCGGCGCGGCCCTCTCCGCGGCCTATGCGGATCTGGCCGCCCATGGCGCGATGACAGACGCGGTGCCGCTGCACCCGTTTTCCGATTTCAACACCCTTGTCGGCTTCGAGGATGTCTGGGCGTTCGAGAAACGCTTCCCCGAGGTTGGCCCGAACATGCAGGACAGGACACAGGAATGAGCGAAGATCTTGGCGACAACTATGCCCGCGCCTATGGCAAGAAGGCCGGCTACGGGCAGCGCCCGGCGCTGGTGCTGGTGGATTTCGCGCAGGCCTACTACGACCCCGACTGCCCGCTCTACGGGGCCGAGGGCTGTGTAAACGCGCTCGCCTCGGCGCTACGCATCCGCGAGGCCGCGCATAAGGCGGGCCTTCCGGTGATCCTGACCGAAGTCTACTATCCCGATGACCGCGGCCTTACCGCCGGGCGGTTCTGGCAGAAGGCCAAGCCGCTGGCCGCCTTCGTCAAGGGCCGCAGCACTGCCGCCTTCGCCGATGGCCTCGTGCCGCGCGAGGACGAGGTGATCGTCAGCAAGCAGTATCCGTCGGCCTTCTTCGGCACCTCGCTGGCCCCGATGCTGACGGCCATGGGCGTGGACAACGTGATCCTCACCGGGCTGACGACCTCGGGCTGTGTCCGCGCCTCCTGCGTCGACAGCATGAGCCATGGCTTCATCACCACCGTGGTGGGCGATGCCTGCGGTGATCGGCATCCCGGCCCCCACGAGGCCAACCTCTTCGACATGAACGCGAAATACGCCGACGTGGTGAGCGAGGCGGAAATCCTCGACCACCTCGCCACCCTCGCCTGATCCCCCGCGCCGAAAGGACCCTGCCATGACGACCCTCTCGCCCGCGGCCCCCAGTGGCCGCACCATTGCCGTGCTTGGCGGCGCCGGTGGCATCGGCCGCGCGCTCGTCGCCTCGCTGGAGGCCCTCGGTGACCGGGTCATCGTGCTCGACCTGCCGCGGGCGCTGGAGCATCACGGCATGGCAGGGATCGGGCTGGACGCGGGCGACGAGGCCGCAGTCGAGGCCGCAGCCGCCGCGCTGAAGGAGATGGCGCCCGAGGGGCTCGACGGTTTCGTGAACCTTGCGGGCTGGAACAGCGAGATCCGGCCGGTGAGCGAGACCCCCGCCGCCTATTTCGACGACGTGGTGCAGGGCAACCTGCGCTCCACCTTCCTCACCACCAAGGCCATCGCGCCGCTGATGAAGGACGGCGGCGGCATCGTCCTGTGCTCCTCCGGGCTGGGTCAGTTCATCCGGCCGGGGTTCGGCGCCTACGCGGCCTCCAAGGCCGGTGTCATCGCGCTGACCAAGACCTTTGCGCTGGAACTCGCCCCGCGTCTGCGTGTAAACGCCGTGGGGCCGGCCGTTGTCGACACCGCCTTCCTGCGCGGTGGCACCGGGCGCTCGGACGAGAGCGCCGAAAATATCCTCGACCTCGACCGGTACAAGGCAATGACGCCGCTGGGACGCGTGGCACAGCCCGACGACGTGGCCGGGCCGATCCGTTTCCTGCTGGGGCCGGACGCCGGTTTCATGACCGGGCAGATCCTCTGGGTCAACGGCGGCGGCTACATGCCCTGATCTCTTCGGCGCCAAGGTGGGCCTGCTCCCGGCCCCGCACGGCGCCTTCTGCTTTCAGGGACCGGGCCCCTCGGCCCGGTTCCGTCTCTTTCCGCGAGGCTTTCGTGACCATCACTTCCGAGACCGTATCCCCCGCCGTCCCCGCGCAATGGCTGCGCGGCCCAATGCGACTGGGGGTGATGTGGCTGGCGCTCTTCGGGCTCTCGGCGCTCCTCGCATGGGCGCTGGAGATGGTCCACCTGCCCGCGGCCCTGCTGCTGGGGCCGATGGTGGCGGCGATCACGCTGGCCTCCAGCGGGCTCACCTCCGCCAACCACGTGCTGCCGCGCTCGATGGGGCTGCCGCGGGTGATCTTCGCCCTCGCGCAGTCGGTGGTGGGCACGATGATCGCCACGACGATCCCGGTGGAAACCCTCGGCGGCGTGCTGCAGGACCTGCCGGTCTTCCTCTTCGGCGTAATCTCGGTCATCGCGGCCTCGGCCTGGCTGGGCTATGCGCTCACCAAGCGGCAGGTGCTGCCGGGCGCAACGGCGGTCTGGGGCTCCACCCCCGGCGCCGCGCAGGCCATGGTTTTCCTCGCCGAGGCCAACGGCGCTGACATGCGCCTCGTCGCCGTGATGCAATACCTGCGCGTCGGCATGGTCGCCGCGGGCGCCTCGCTGATTGCGCGGTTCTGGCTCGGCGCGCCGGAGGTGGCGGCAGAGCCGATCAACTGGTTCCCCGCGCCGGATTTCGCGCTCGTCCAGGCGCTCGGCCTGATGGCCATCGGCATGGTGCTGGGCCGGGTCTTCAAGCTGCCCGCCGGGGAGTTTCTCGGCCCGCTGCTGATCGGCACGGCGCTTCAGGGCTTCGGGCTGATTTCGCCCGAAGTACCGCACTGGATGCTGGCCCTCGCCTTCGCGGTGGTGGGCTGGACCATCGGGCTGCGGTTCACCAAGGCGATCCTGCTGCACGCCTGGAAGGCGCTGCCCCGGCTGGTGTTCTCGATCCTCATGCTGATGGCGCTTTGCGCCGGGTTCGCGGTGCTGATCTCGGTCACGATGGACGTGGACCTGCTGACCGCCTACCTCGCCACCAGCCCGGGCGGCGCGGATTCCGTGGCGGTGATCGCCGCGTCGAGCGACGTGGACATCGCCTTCGTCATGGCGATGCAGACGCTGCGGTTCATCCTGGTGCTGATCTCGGGGCCGATGATCGCGAAGTTCGTGGCGAAGAAGGTGGGCGCTCTGGCGCAGGGCTGATGGCTTGCCTTGAACGGGCCGGGTGTGGGGGCGCCCCTCAATAGATTGCTGGGGCGGACTTAACCCCTTCCACCGCCTCCCCAACCGCGAAGCCGCGCATCGCCGGCGCGCGCGGAGGCGATCCGGACCTCTCTGGCTCCCACTTTATGGCAGCCAAGCTCGCCGCTCCTTCTCAAGGGACCGCCCAGCCTCACCAAATCGCCGCCGCGTGGGGGCGCGCCGGCGATGCGCGGCGGCCTGCGGCCTTGTCCCGCGCAGGAGACAGTCGAAACCGGAGGAAGGGCGCGGCATCTGCGATATTTGAGCCCCGTCAGTTCAGCTGCCGTCTCGTGAGCGCCATCCGTTCTACGCCCAAGCGAAACCCCTTCCGGAACCGCACCTCCAACGCCAAAAACAGAAAGGGCCGCCCCTCGGGACGGCCCTCTCGATCTCCAGCAAACCGCAGCGTTACTTCCGCACGGTCCCATTGCCCTCGACGAGATACTTGAAGCTCGTCAGCTGCTCCGCCCCGATCGGGCCGCGGGCATGCATCTTGCCGGTGGCGATGCCGATCTCCGCGCCCATCCCGAACTCGCCACCATCGGCGAACTGGGTCGAGGCATTGCGGATCAGGATCGCACTGTCGAGCTCGTTGAAGAACCGTGCCGCCGCCGCGTCGTCCTCGGTCAGGATCGCGTCGGTATGGGCCGAGTGATGCGTGCGGATGTAGTCGAGCGCCTCGTCGAGGTCCTCCACCACCCGCGCGGCGAGGATGCTGTCGAGGTATTCCTTGCCCCAATCCTCCTCGGTCGCGGGCACCACGCCCTCGATCTTCTGCAACGTCGCATCGCCGCGCACCTCGACGCCGAGGTCCAGCAGCGCCCGCACGACGCCCTGCCCGATGGTGTCCACCACGTCGCGGTGGATCAGCAGGCATTCGGCCGCGCCACAGATGCCGGTGCGCCGGGTCTTGGCGTTGATCACCACGTCCAGCGCCTTCTGCGGGTCGGCGGCCTTGTCGAGGTAGATGTGCACGATCCCCTCGAGGTGGGCAAAGACCGGCACCCGCGCCTCGCGCTGCACCAGCCCGACGAGGCCCTTGCCGCCGCGCGGCACGATCACGTCGATATGCTCGACCGCCTGCAGCATCGCCTGCACGGCGGCGCGGTCGCGGGTCGGCACCAGCTGGATCGCCGCTTCGGGCAGGCCCGCCACGCGCAGCCCCTCGACGAGGCAGGCATGGATGGCCGAGGAGGAATGGAAGCTCTCGGAGCCGCCGCGCAGGATCACCGCATTGCCCGCCTTGAGGCAGAGCGCGCCTGCATCGGCGGTCACGTTCGGGCGGCTTTCGTAGATCACGCCGATGACGCCAAGCGGCGTGCGCACGCGGCGGATGTGCAGGCCCGAAGGCTGGTCCCACTCCGCCAGCACGGCGCCCACCGGATCGGCCTGCGCCGCGACCGAGCGGAGGCCGTCGCAGATGCCCTTGATCCGCGCCTCGTCCAGCATCAGCCGGTCCATCATCGCGGGGCTCAGGCCCTTGTCACGACCGTAGTCGAGGTCCTGCGCGTTGGCCTCGATGATCTCCTTGCGGCGCGACCAGACCGCGTCGGCGGCGGCCTCGAGCGCGCGGCGCTTGGTCTCTGCTGGGGCCGTGGCGAGGATCGCGGACGCCTTGCGGGCAGCCTGGCCGATCTCGTCCATAAGGGCAGGAATGTTCTCCAAGTCCTTCATATCACGGGCCTTTCTCAAGCAGTTTCATCAAGGTGAAGGTGGTGCGCCGTCACGACCATATCGTCACGATGCACAAGCGCTGCGCGGCCGGGATAGCCCAGCAACGCCTCGATCTCGTCCGAGCGGTGACCGGCAAGCGCGCGGGCCTCCTCGATCGTGTAGCGCGTCAGGCCGAGGCCCAGCATCGCCCCGTCAGGGGCCAGCAGCGCCACGGGATCGCCGCGGCCGAACTGGCCGGTGACCAGTGTCACGCCGGCAGGCAACAGCGACTTGCCCCGGCCCATGGCGCGCACGGCGCCTGCGTCGAGATGCACGGCGCCCTTGGGGCTCATGGCCGCGATCCAGCGCTTGCGGGCCGCCTGCGGGTCTTCCTGCGCGGTGAACCAGGTGGCGTTGGCACCCTGCTCCAGCGCCTGCAACGGACGCAGGACAGAGCCCTCGGTGATCGCCATGGCGCAGCCCGCGTTGGTGGCGGTCTTGGCCGCCATCAGCTTGGTCTTCATGCCGCCCTTGGAAAGGCCCGAGCCCGCATCGCCCGCCATCGCCTCGATCTCGGGCGTGATCTCCTCGATCACCTCGTAGCGATGCGCGGTGGGGTCCTGCTGCGGGTTGGCGGAATAGAAGCCGTCCACGTCAGACAGCAGGATCAGCTGATCCGCCCCCACGGTCACGGCGACCTGCGCCGCCAGACGATCGTTGTCGCCATAGCGGATTTCATCCGTGGCGATCGTGTCGTTCTCGTTCACGATGGGCACGACGCCGAAGCTCAGCAGCGTTTCCAGCGTGGCGCGGGAGTTGAGGTAACGGCGCCTGTTCTCGCTGTCCTCCAGCGTGACCAGCACCTGCGCGATCTTGATCTGGTGCGGCGTCAGCACCCGCTCATAGGCGGCGGCAAGGCCCACCTGCCCCACGGCAGCGGCGGCCTGGCTCTGCTCCAGTGCGAGCGCGCCAAGCCCGAGGTTCAGCACGCCCCGGCCAAGGGCGATGGAGCCCGAGGAGACAAGGATCACATCCGCGCCCCGGGCCTTGAGCATCGCCACGTCTTCGGCCAAACCGGCCAGCCAATCGGCCCGCAGCTGGCCGGTGGTGCGATCCACCAGCAGCGCCGAGCCGATCTTGATGACGATACGCCGTGCCGCGCTCAGGGTTGCCAAGGCGCGTCCTCCTCGTCCTCCGTCTGCTTCATGCGCAGCCGGTCGGCCGAGATTTCCTTGCGCAGGGCGCGCAGCACATCGTCCACCCCCTCGCGCGAGACACCGGACATCAGCATGACGGGCCCGCCGACGGCCGCCTCGACTTCCTCCTTGAGGAACTCGCGCTCTTCGTCGTCCAGGGCGTCGATCTTGTTCAGCACCGTGAGGCGGGGCTTTTCGGCCAGAACGCCACCGTAGGTTTCGACCTCGTTCACGATGGTCTTGTAGTCCTCCACCAGCGTGCCGGACGTGCCGTCCACGAGGTGCAGCAGCACCGCGCAGCGTTCCACGTGGCCGAGGAAGAGATCGCCCAGACCCCGGCCTTCGCTGGCGCCCTCGATCAGGCCGGGAATATCGGCCACGACGAATTCCGCCCCGTCGATCCCCACCACCCCGAGGTTCGGGTGCAGCGTGGTGAAGGGGTAATCCGCGATCTTGGGACGTGCGTTGGAGGTGGCGGCGAGGAAGGTCGACTTGCCCGCGTTCGGCAGACCCAGCAGACCCACATCCGCGATCAGCTTGAGCCGCAGCCAGATCGTGCGCTCCACCCCCGGCTGGCCGGGGTTGGCGCGGCGCGGTGCCTGGTTGGTGGCCGACTTGAAGTAGGCGTTGCCGAAGCCGCCGTTGCCGCCCTTGGCCAGCAGCACCCGCTGGCCCAGTTCGACCATGTCGGCGATGACGGTCTCGCCGTCTTCTTCCAGCACCTCGGTGCCCACGGGCACGCGCAGCACGATGTCATCGCCGGTATAGCCGGTCTTGAGACGGCCCATGCCGCCCTGACCGTTGTCGGCGAAGAAGTGCTGTTGATAGCGGAAGTCGATCAGCGTGTTGAGGCCGTCCACGGCCTCGACCCAGACGTTACCGCCGTTGCCGCCGTCCCCGCCATCGGGGCCGCCGTATTCGATGAACTTCTCCCGCCGGAAGCTGATGCAGCCCGATCCGCCCGAACCCGAGCGAATATAGACCTTGGCGAGATCGAGGAACTTCATGTCTCTCTCCTGCCGCCGAGGCCAGTTTCAGGCCGTGTGGCGGTTCAATCCAGTTTGCGGCTGTAGGTCCAGGTCGCCACCTTGGCGGCGCGGGCTACAGAATACGACTCGGCATCACCGATATAGGCGAAACCGCAGTTGGTCAGAACCCGCGCCGAGGCGGGGTTGTCCTGAAAGACCGAGGCGAAATACGTCCGGTGCCCGCCCGGGTTCGCCGCGATCAGCGCGTTCAGGGCGGCAGTGGCAATGCCGCTGTTCCAGAACGCCGGGCCGACCCAGAAATGCACCTCGGCCTGTTCACTGGCGCCGGTGTCGGGAATGCCCGCCTCGCCATCCGCATCCGCGGGGCGCAGCGTGATCAGGCCCATGACCTCGGCCCCGCCATGGGCGGCGGCGTCGATGGTCCAGACATTGCCCTCCTGATCGGTGGTCAGTGCCCGGCGAATGAAGGCTTCGGTCGCGGTCGGCGGCAGCGGGTGCGGCACCTTGCGGGTGTTGCGCGCCACGCGCTCGTCCTTGGTGTAATGCTCGATCAGACCCATGTCCGACAGGCGCAGGGGGCGCAGAACAAAGGTCTCCGCCTCGATCACGGGCAGGTCCCGTGGCTTCAGGTTGCTTTGCCGAACGATCTTGTCGTGCATCATCATGGGCTGTCTCCTCCAGCCTGCGTCATGCGTCAGGCCACGGCCCCGAAAAGGGAAAAGGGGACCGGGCGTTACCGCCGATCCCCTGTTCTGTCTCAAACCTTAAGATCGGCTTACTCAGCGGCCTCCGCCACTGGCAGAACCGAAATGAAGGTGCGGCCCTTGAGGCCGGAGCGGAACTTCACAGCGCCTTCGACCGTGGCGAAGATCGTGTGATCCTTGCCCATGCCGACGCCTTCACCCGGCCACCACTTGGTGCCGCGCTGACGCGCGATGATGTTGCCGGGGATGACGGCTTCGCCGCCGAACTTCTTGATGCCAAGGCGGCGGCCGGCAGAGTCGCGACCGTTGCGGGAGGAACCGCCAGCTTTTTTGTGTGCCATCTCGGTGGTCTCCTTCTATACCTTACTTGGACAGTTCTTTGGCCTGATCAACCCAGCCTTCACGCTCGATACGGCCTTTGAACGACAGTTCTTCGTCGAACTTGGCAATATCGGCTTCGGTCCAGGCAGCGATCTGCGCGAAGCTGGTGATGCCAGCAGCGAGCAGTTTCTTCTCAAGCGCCGGGCCAACGCCCGAGAGCTTCTTCAGATCGTCTGCGCCCTCGGCTTTTTCAACCTTGGCGGCAGCTTTTTTCGGCGCCGGTGCGGCGGCCTCGACAGCTGCGCCCGAAACCGAGCCCGCGCCGATGGCTGCTTTCACGCCCGATGCGTCGCCGCCTTCGGCGAGGATCTCGGTCACGCGGAGCAGGGTCAGCTGCTGACGGTGGCCGCGGGTCCGCTTGGACGAGTGCTTACGACGGCGCTTGACGAACTTGATCGTCTTTTCGCCTTTGATCTGGTCGATCACCTCTGCCTGAACGGCTGCGCCAGCCACGAGGGGCGCGCCGAGAACGGTGTTGTCGCCGCCCAGCATGAGGATGTCGTTGAATTGGACTTTTTCACCGGCCGCAGCGGCCAGCTTTTCGACACGCAGAAGGTCGCCCGACTGGACCTTGTACTGCTTGCCGCCGGTTTTCAGAACCGCGAACATAAGCGTCTTCCTTTTTTCACCGCGTCTCGTGGCCCCTTCGGGATCATGACCCTTCAGGCGTTCGGACCGTTTCGGTCGCCGGTGGACTGCGCGTCCTTACGGACGTCGTTGAACATCATTAATAGGTGCCCGGAACAAGCTGGGCCTGCCGGGTTGCGGGCTTATCTATCGGTTGTACCGTGAAGTCAAGGGAAGTTTCGGGCATTGGCGGATCGCGCGCCCTATGCCCTGCGTGCAAGGTATCTCCGCGGGCCGCGCCCTGCAAGCGCATGGCTCACGGGCAGGTTTCCCCTGCCCGCCTCCCTTGGCGATCAGAGCTCTTCCGAGGCCGCCTCGCTCGCCACGGCGAGGCCGAGCGCGTGGTAGACCTCTTCGTAGACCGCGTTGAACCCGGCAAAGAACGCCCGGTTCAGACGCTGGCCCGGATCGGTTTCCGACAGCTCCACCAGCGTGCGCAGGTCCTCTTCCGCGAGGGGCGCATAGGCGGTGGCAAGGAAGGCCCGCAGCCAGGTGCTGCTTTCCTGCGTCGTCTCCGCCTCGCGGTCCCAGACGTCGTTGACCATCTCGTCCTCGGACATCTGTAGCACACCGCCATCGGCCAGACCGCGGTAGAACTGGTAGTTCGAGTTCATCGCCCCCATGACGTTGTAGGCCACGAGGTCGTTCACCTCGATGTAGCGGTCGATCAGCGCCATCTGGCCCTCGGGCAGCGCCGTGCCCCCCGCGACCGCCTGGCTGGCCGCATCCTCGACGGCGGCGTCGAGGAAGGAGCGCCGCGCCTCGGTTTCGAGGGTGACCACCTGCCGGCCCACCGCGCTGTCGTAGAAGTTGAGGATCGGCGTCAGCTCCACCCCCGCGAGATCGGCCTCGAAGGCGGTGCGCAGCGTCGTCTCCAGCGCCTTGGGCGCGGTGATCTCTTCGACCGCCGTGGTCCAGCCCGGCCCCGGACGCCCGTCCAGATGCGTCTCGGCCAGGTCGCGAGTCAACGCGAGGAGTTCCTCGCGCATGATCTCGAGGGTCTCGGGCATACCCGTCAGCTCGAACAGTCTCTCCTGCGGGCCGGGCATGGGCGCGACCGCCTGTGCCGTCTCCTGAGCCGCTTGCGGCAGTTGCTGGGCGACAGCCGGGGCCGCACCGATCGCGGAAGAGAGGGCGAGGCCGAGAGAAAGGACGAGCTTGCTGGGTGTCATCAGAGATCCTGCGCAGGGGCGAGGCCCCGCATTTCCTTGGCCAGCGCCTCGAAGCGGTTGGCCATGATTTCGAACTGAACGGCATTCATCAGTTCATAAACCCGCTGCATCAAAGGATGTTCCAGCGCCTCTGCATAGGTGTCGAGTTCGCCGTCCGTGAAATCCTTGTAGGTGGCCGCCGAGGCCGCGAGCGATGAGCTCTCGATCGACTTGGCGATTTCCGGGGCGTTCTTGCGCTGCACGTCGCGCAGCTGCTCCTCGTCGATGCGCAGCGTGATGACGCCTGCTGCTTGCGCCGCCAGAATGAAGCGCAGCTCGACCGTCTGCAACGCGCGCACAGAGGTATCGACCGAGCCGATAGCCTCCATCATCCGGCGGATGATCTCGATTCGCTCCGGATCGGTTTCGCCGTAACCTTCGACGAGCGCCTGCCCCTCGGAATACTTGTCGTCCGACTCGCGCAGGTGGGAGTCGTTTTCGGCCTCCACGAGGCGCTTGCCCAGGTCGGAGCCATAGAAGGCCTCGGCATAGTCGAGGGCCTCGTCATCCAGTGCCGCCACGAGAATCTCGGTCCCCATCTGCTGCATGAGGGGCACGTCGAAGACCTCGTCCACCAGCACCTGCCAGCTGGCGCCGAAGTCATCCGCCTCGACGCCCAGCATTCGCGGCGCCTGTTCGGCGGACTGCTTGATGCTCTCCAGCGAGACGTCGAAACCGGTGACCTTAAGGAAGTCTTTGACCCGGGCTTCATCCGCGGCACGCACCGGATGCGCGGCCAGCAGAGGCACCGCCAAAAGGCAGATCTGCAGCAGCGCCAGAGGCCGGAAAGAACGGAAAGAAAGGGGGTTCGGACGCATGGAGGGCTCCTGTCAGGGTCGCGGTATTGCGCAGACCTTTCCGGCCCCCGCGGAGGGTCCGGATGGCGTGATGCGGCAAGCGTAGGACTTTTCTACGTCACGGCAATGCAAATCACCTCTTGCGCCCGTGAGCTGACCTGTGTAGATCGCCCCCCACGACCCCCGCGGAGAGGTGCCGGAGTGGTCGAACGGGACGGTTTCGAAAACCGTTGTACTCGCAAGGGTACCCAGGGTTCGAATCCCTGTCTCTCCGCCACTTCCCCTTAGGGGGAAGAGCCGTCCCTGGGTGTTGGTCCGAAGTTTTCCTCTCGGATCAACGCATTACCCCCGCCATATGATGCAAGACGCGAAGGTCGCCAGCCGCGGCCCCCGCGTTCATGTTCTGGCGCACTTGCCTGACATCGCCAATCGCCCCGCCGTGATGCGCCGCGCTGCCGACGCCGCAACCCGCCCCCATGGCGATCCCTGCGCGCGCCGCCAGCATAGGCCTCCCACCCCGCGGTCCGCACGCGCAGGTTCGCAGGTGTCCGCCTTGGCAACGCCGAAGCAGCGCCAGACCGCCTGCCCGGCCCTAACCCGCCCTTGCTCGTGCCGGTGCGGGCGCCGACCGCCGGCGATGCCCTGCCAGCGTGAACTGGCCGATCAGCGCGTTGAGCCGCATCACGTTGTCCCGCAGGGTCGCGGCCTCTGCGGCCGTCTCCTCGCCCATGGCGGCGTTCTGCTGGGTCAGGGCGCCGGTATCCGACACACCCTTGTTAACCTGCCGCACCCCGCTGGCCTGCTGCTCCGTCATGCGGGAAATCTCTTCCAGCAGGCGGTCGATCTCCAGCACCTTGTCCCGGGTCACGATGAGGTCTTCGCTGGTGCGGTTCACCAGAGCCTCCCCCCGATCCACATGGGCCGCACTGTCGTCCATCAGGGTGCGGATGTTCTTGGCCGCCTCGGCGGAGCGTTGCGCCAGGCTGCGCACCTCCGTCGCCACGACGGCGAAGCCGCGCCCCGCCTCGCCTGCGCGCGCCGCTTCGACCCCCGCATTCAGCGCCAGCAGGTTGGTCTGCATCGCGATCGTGTCGATGACCGAGACGATCTGGCGGATCTCGCGCGAGGACGAGGCGATCTCGGCCATGGCGCCGCGGGTCTCGCTCATCTGATCGGCCGAGCCGGTGACCATCGCCCGCGCCTCGCCTGCCGCGGTGGCGGCGGTGCGGCCGCTTTCGTTGGTCTGCGCAAGCGTCTCCGACACGCCCTCCAGTTCGGTGGCGGAGCGGCCGAGCGCCGCGGCCTGCTGTTCGGTGCGGCGGGACATGGCCTCCACCGCGCCGGCAATATGATCCGTCGCCCCCTGCACCTCGGCCGAGGCCTCGACAATCTCTGTCAGCGCGGCGTGCAGCGTCTCGGTGGCGGTGTTGAAATCCTCCCGGGCGCGGGCGATCTTGGCCGGTGCCTCCTCTCCGACGCGATGCGTGAGATCCCCGCGGGCGAGCGCCTGCAACGCCTGCCCCAGCACATCCATCGCGCGGCGGTCCTCCTCCGCCTCTGCCTCGAAGAAGTGGTGCATGGCCACCGCCACATCGGCAAAGATCGAGTTCATCAGCGACTGGATCAACGCGGGAGAGAGCGCCCCGCGTCCCTCGGCGGCGGAGAGCGCCACCATGAGGTTGCCCGCGTAATGGGCGTAGCCCGCCAGATAGGTCGGGAAATCCACCCGGGCGGCAATGTCGCGCGCCAGCCCGCGCTGCAGGGTGAAATAGGCGGGAGAGAAATCCCCGGTGGAGATATGCGCGAACTTCGCCTGTTCATCGCGCCACAGCGCATCCGGCAAGGTGGTGAGCGCGGGATCGACCACCCGGTAGGCCTTCAGCAGCACCTCCCGCAACTGGCCCTCGATCGCGCGGCGCACTTCGGCCCCGGTCGCCTTTTCCGCCGCGGTCCAAGGGCGAATCCTGTCCTCGATGTTCACGTCTGTCTCCCTGCTGCATGGATGCGGGGCATCGTGGCAGCACGGGCTTTCCATAGCGTAAACGCCGGCCCTGCCCCGCGACGGCCCGGAAAGCGCCCGACAGGTCGCGAAAGAGCCTCATTTCCGGACGGGCAACGCTCTTTTTCTGCCATCGAAACATCTTAGCGATGGTAAAACAGATGCAGAGGGACCTGCTGCCATGACACCGCCCCACACCATCCGGCCGTCCACGGACGATGCAACAGTGCGCCATCAGCGCCTGTTCGAATACCTGCGCCAGACGGACCTGTCGCGAGACACGCTGATCACGGGCGATCAGGACGATCCCTATCCGGCTCAGAATATGGCCCAGAAGATGATGCAGGAGCGGCTGCGCGCCGCCGGTCAGCCGCCGATGGGCGCCTCGCTTGCGGATTGGGCCCGTGCAGCGGCCGCCACCTTGCAGCCCGCCCTGCCCGAGACGCCCACCCAGACATCCCCGCGTCCGGGCCTCGCGGCGCGGCTCCCCCGCCTGCCGTGGCGCCGGGCCTGAGGGTTACTCCGCCTCGGACCCGTTTCCGCGATAGCCGGTGGCGACCACGAATTTCTCCGAGCTGTCCGAGCGCGACGAGGGCGGCTTGACGTTGGCGACCTTGTCGAACTTCTGCTTCAGCAGCTTCTGCAACTCGCCCTCCGCACCGCCGGCGAGGACCTTGGCCACGAAGGTGCCGCCCACCTCCAGCACGTCGAAGGCGAAATAGGCCGCCGTCTCGCAGAGCGCGATGATCCGCAGGTGATCGGTCTGCTTGTGGCCCGAGGAGGAGGCCGCCATGTCGGACATGACCACGTCTGCCTTGCCGCCGAGCCACTCCTTCACCTTCAGGTCCGCATCGTCCTCCATGAAGTCGAGTTGGTAGACCTCGGCCCCGGGGATCGGCTCCACCTCCTGCAGGTCGACGCCGATGATCGTGCCGATGGCCTTGCCCTTCTTCTCGCCAAGGGCGTTGATCCGGGGCACCGCCACCTGGATCCAGCCGCCGGGCGCGCAGCCGAGGTCGACCACGCGGGCCCCGGGCACGAGGAAGCGGAACTTGTCGTCCAGCTCCATGATCTTGAAGGCCGCGCGGCCGCGATAGCCCTCGGCCTGCGCGCGGCGCACGTAGGGATCGTTCAGCTGGCGCTGCAACCAGCGGGTCGAGGAAAGCGAACGGCCACGGGCGGTCTTCACCTGCACCGTCAGGTCGCGCTGCCCGCGCCCCGAGGTGTTCTTGCCCGTGGGCTTCTTGCCGCCGGCCTTACCGGCCCCGCCGGCACCTGACTTGCTTCCACCGGGTTTCTTGGCCACTGGACCGCCCCTTCATCTTTCCACAAATACCTCCGGGGGAGCGTGCCTTGGCACGCGGGGGCAGCGCCCCCACCCGGACCCCGCCTAGAACACCACATTTGCGGGAGAGTCAAAACCTCCCAATGCGTTTGCAGAGGCGGTTGGCGGGCTGAGTGGCGCGCAGGCCCGGGTACGTCCTGCAGATCAGACCCCGCACCGGGTCTCGTTCGACACCCCGCGCCACGCCGACGGGCGGGGTCCAACGGGACAAAGCGCCAGAGCCGCCGCGCCCCGCGCCGTTTCAGAACGGGCCATCCTCCAGCACGCCATCGGCGCTCATCTGGGCATAGAGCAGCCCCTCGCGCAGGCCCCGGTCCGCGACCGAGAGCCGGTCCGTCGGCCAGCAGCGCAGCAGCGCCTGCAGGATCGCCGCGCCCGACATGATCAGCGCCTGCCGGTCCTGCCCGATCCGGGGATCGCGGCGGCGGCCTTCGGGGCCCATGTCGAGATAGGAGCGGATCACCTTGTCGATCTGGTCCGAGGTCATGCGCAGCCCGTCGACCTTGGTCCGGTCATAGCGCTTCAGCCCGAGATAGCTGGCCGCCACCGTGGTCACCGTGCCGGAGGTGCCGACGATCTGGAAGCCTTCGCGGGTCTGTTCATCCTTGTAGGGCGCGAACTCGGCGAGGCTTTCCTCGAAGTACCACGACATCAGCGCGAAGCGCGCGGCATCGTCCTGCACGTCCCGGAACTGATCGCGCAGCGTGGCCACGCCGAGGGGAACCGAGATCCAGTCCACCACCTTGGCCGCCGGGAACGGGCTCTGCGGCGGGTGGAAGCCCGCGTGCAGCCGCATGATCGCCCGGGGGCGTTCGCGGGCGGGTACGGAGGTGAGGTCGATCCAGACCAGCTCGGTCGAGCCGCCGCCGATGTCGACCACCAGCAACTGCTCGGTCTTGGTGGAGACCAGCGGCGCGCAGGAGATCACGGCGAGGCGGGCTTCCTCCTCGGGCTCGATGATCTCGAGCCTGAGGCCGGTTTCCCGTTCGACGTTCTTGATGAACTTGCGCGCGTTGCAGGCGCGGCGGCAGGCCTCGGTGGCCACCAGCCGCATGCGTTCCACCTTGTGGCGCTTGAGCTTCTGCTGACAGACCCGGAGCGCCTGCACCGTGCGCCCCATGGACGCCCGGGACAATTGCCCAGAACTCTCCAGACCGGTGCCGAGCTGCACCGATTTCGAGAAGCTGTCGACCACATGAAACTGAGAGCCCTTCGGCTGGGCAATCAGCATGCGGCAAGAGTTGGTCCCCAGGTCCAGCGCAGCATACAGCTCCGCCGGATCGGGCGGGTTTGGCGCGGGGCTCTCTACCGGTTTCGGGAACGCGCCCGCGCTATTCGGACGCCTGGGCGCCATGGTTGCGCCCTCCATATCGTGTTGCTCTCAAGGTAGACGTTCCGGGGTGCGCGTGCAAGCGGTGACACATCCCGTGTCCGTGATGCGAGGGGGGACGGCGCGGATTTGGTCAGGGGCATGGGCCGGGGTGGCGCATCCGGGGGCAAGGCAAAGAGGTGGGGTTCCGGCGGTCGCGCTTTCGGCGGGCCGTGGCGCGTCACGGTGGGTCGTGGCGGGGGGCTGTCTGCCCCCCTTGGCCCCTCGCGGGGCCAATTCCCCCCGAGGATATTTGCGAACAGTGGATGGGGGCGGCCCGGACGCGTGGGACTGGCGGGAGGTGACAGCCGGCGGTTGCGGGGGGCATGATCCCGGCAGCGACATCGCGCAGGTCGCGGGTGGGCCCTGTCATGTCGAAAATGGCCCGGGGGCCGTGCCTGACGTCGCGTAGGACTGAAGAACCGGAGAGAGGAATCGCCATGCCCGAGGTCACCATCGTCTACTGGAGGGACATCCCCGCGCAGGTGATCGTGGGCAAGGGCCGTCGCGGCACCAAGCAGGTGCTGGCCGAACGCTTCGAACAGGCGATCGACCGCGCCGCCATGAAGGCCGGTGCCGCCGAGACCGATGCCTACCTCGCCGAATGGCGCAAGGCCGCGCCCTACCCGGTGGAGGGCGACGCCGCCGAGATCGCCGCGGCAGAGGCCGCGCGGATCGAGGCCGAGTATGACCAGGGCCGGCTGAAGGCGCTGATCGAGAAGGACGGATGGGCCTGAGCGCCCGGGGCATAAGGGAGGCCGTGATGGCTTTGCTGAACTTCACCCGCCGCAAGGGCGGATCGGACGGGCCGGCGGATCTCTCCTCCGTGCTGGCGGGCTATTCGATCGAGGTCATGCCGCGCACCGCCGCCAAGGTGGAGGATTTCCGCGCGCTGCTGCCCGAGGGCACCCGGGTCTACATCGCCCATATCGAGGGCACGCCCATCGAGGAGATGGTGGCGACGGCGAAACGGCTGGCAGAGGACGGCTTCCCGGTGATGCCGCATTTCCCGGCACGGATCATCAAGGACAAGGCGACGCTGGCCGAGTGGATCAAGCGGTACCAGGGCGAGGCCGGGGTCCGGCAGGCGCTGCTGCTGGCCGGGGGCGTCGCGCAGCCGCACGGCACCTTCGACAGTTCGATGCAGCTGCTGGAAACCGGGCTCTTCGACGCCCATGGCTTCACTCACCTGCACGTGGCGGGCCACCCAGAAGGCAACAGGGACATCGACCCCTCGGGCGGCGACCGCGCGGTGATGGAGGCGCTGCGCTGGAAGCAGGCCTTCAGCGAACGGACCGATGCGCAGATGGCCATGGCGACGCAATTCGCCTTCGAGGCCGCACCGATCCTCGGCTGGGCCGACCGGTTGGCGGCCGAGGGCATCACCCTGCCGATCCACCTGGGCATCGCGGGCCCGGCCAAGCTGCAGACGCTGATCAAGTTCGCCATCGCCTGCGGTGTCGGCCCCTCGCTGAAGGTGCTCCAGAAACGGGCGATGGACGTGACCAAGCTGATGCTGCCCTACGAGCCGACCGAGGTTCTGGCCGATCTCGCCGCCGGACAGGCCGCGGGCCGGGGCGCGCTGATCGAACAGGTCCACCTCTTCCCGCTTGGCGGGATCAGGACCTGTGCCGATTTTGCCAACGCACAGCTCTCCGGCCCGGCGACCGCGCGGCAGGGCGATCGCGGGCGCAGATGACGGGGCGCGGGCGCATCGCCAGCCGGGCGCTCTGCCTGCGCGACAGGCAGAGCGCTGCTGCCTCCCCGCACGCGCGTGATCGGGCTTTGGGACAACGGCCCGCCCTGCGCTACACTGGCGGTGTTTTCACACCACCGGATTTTAGCGCTCATGTTTCGTCCCATTCTTCTCGCGGCCGCGCTGACGGCCTGCCTTCCCTCCGCTGCAACCGCCCAGTCCTTCAGCCCCGTGGGGGTCTGGCGCTGCATCATGGAATCCGTCGTCGTCCTGATGGACGTGGTCTACCAGCTCAACCCGGACGGCAGCCTCGCCGGTCAGGGGTCGATCCTCTACAAGCAGACCTCCTCGGGGTTCTACCAGTTGCAGGGCTACGGCCGCTGGCTGGCCAATCCCACGACCGGGATGGTCACCATCCAGCTTGTGCCGCAGAACCACTCCGCCTTCTCGATCGAGGTGATGCCGCAGCAGGACCCGTCCTTCATGTACTACAACGCGCCGAACACCTTTTCGGGCGGCATGACCCAGACCACCTGCCAGCGGGCGCGCTGACGGCCCCGCCTTCGGGGAGGGCGTGACATGGTCTCGGCCCTGCTCTTCGATCTGGACGGGACGCTGCTGCACAGCGATCCGCTGCACCGCCGGGTCTTTGCCGAGATCCTCGCGCCCTCGGGCCGCGTGGTGGACGACGCCTTCTATGCCGCGCATATCCACGGCCGCCACAATCTGGAGACTTTCGCCGCGCTGCTGCCCGGGGAGGATGCCGCCTGGTGGGACGTGGAGAAGGAGGCCCGCTTCCGCCGGCTGCTGGCGCAGGAGGGCGCGACGCCCCTGCCCGGCCTCACCACCCTGCTGGACCGGGCCGCGGCAGCGGGCCTGCCCGTGGCCGTCGCCACCAATGCCGCGCAGGAGAATGCCGAGGCGATGCTGGAGGCCATCGGCCTGCGCGCTCGCTTCGAGGTCGTGGTCTGCGCCGATCAGGTGGCCGCGCCCAAGCCCGCCCCGGATGTCTACCTCACCGCCGCCCGCCGCCTCGGGGCCGATCCCGCCCGGGCTCTTGCCTTCGAGGACAGCCCCTCGGGCCTTGCCGCCGCGCGGGCCGCGGGCTGTACCGTCGTGGGGCTGGCCACGGGCCTGTCGCCCGAGACCTTACGCGCCAAGGGCGCAACCCATGTCATCACCGATTACACAGACCCCGGGCTGGACGTCTTGCTGGGGATAACGAGAGGAGCGCACGCATGACCCGGACCGTACTGGAGTCCAAGACCAAGACCGTCACCATCGGCTTCGACGAGCCCTTCTGCGTGATCGGCGAGCGGATCAACCCCACCGGGCGCAAGAAGCTCGCCGCTGAACTGGAGGCGGGCGACTTCTCCACCGTCGAGAAGGACGCGCTGGAGCAGGTGGCCTGCGGGGCCATGGTGCTCGATGTGAACGCGGGTGTTGTCTACAACTCCAACCCCAACCCGAACGAGACCGAACCGCCGCTGATGACCAAGGTGATCGAGCTGGTGCAGGGCCTCGTGGATGTGCCGCTGTGCATCGACAGCTCCGTCCCCGCCGCGCTGGAGGCCGGTCTTGCCGCCGCCGAGGGCCGCCCGCTGCTGAACTCCGTCACCGGCGAGGAAGAGCGGCTGGAGCTCGTCCTGCCGCTGGTGAAGAAATACAACGTCCCCGTGGTGGCGATCTCCAACGACGACACCGGCATCTCCGAGGACCCGGACGTGCGCTTTGCCGTGGCGAAGAAGATCGTCGAACGGGCCGCGGACTTCGGCATTCCCGCCCATGACATCGTCGTCGATCCGCTGGTGATGCCCGTGGGCGCCATGGCCACCGCCGGTCAGCAGGTCTTTGCCCTCGTCCGGCGCCTGCGCGAGGAACTGGGCGTGAACACCACCTGCGGCGCCTCCAACATCTCCTTCGGGCTGCCCAACCGGCATGGCATCAACGCCGCCTTCCTGCCGATGGCGATCGGCGCGGGCATGACCTCGGCGATCATGAACCCCGTGCGGCAGGTGGAGATGGAGGCGATCAAGGCCGCCAACCTGCTGATGAACCATGACCCCCACGGCGCCGAATGGATCGCCTTCTCGCGAATTCTGGATGCGGTGAAGGAAGGCGCCACCTTCCCCGAGGCCGCCAAGGCCAGTGCCGCCGCAGGCGCAGGCCGCGGCGGACGCCGCCGTCGGCGCGCCTGAGCCGGGCCCATAACGCACCCCACCACGTCCGGGGCCCTTCGGGGCCCCTTTTTCCTGCCGCCCGGCCCTCCGGCCACCCTGCCCCGGCCCGGCCCAGCCACCGCTGACACGGCGCTTCAACCGCGCCCTTTCCCCTGCCGCACGCCCGGTCTACTCTGCCGCCACGACCGGAGGAGAGGCCCATGGACTACCCCTATCTGCTTGCCGACATCGGCGGGACCAACACCCGTCTGGCCCCTGCTGCCCCGCCTCTGCCCGGCGAGGCCTGGCCGCGCCTCGGGCCGGTCACGCGCCACCGCAACGCCGATTTCCCCAGCCTCGAAAGCCTCCTCGCCGCGACCGGCCCGTGGCAGCCCGAGGCACTGTGCTTTGCCGCCGCCGGTCCGGTCGCGGGCGACAGCGTCACCCTGACGAACCACCCCTGGACGATCACCGCCGACAACCTGCGCCTTGCCCTGCCGGGCCTCGACCGGGTGGTTCTGCTGAACGACCTGCAGGCCGTCGGCCATGCGCTCGCCGCGCCGCCTGCGGGGACCGTGCTGCACCCCGGCCAGCCCGATCCCGCAGGCCCCCGCCTCGCCGTCAACATCGGCACCGGGTTCAACATCGCGCCCTGGTATCCCGGCCCCGGCGGGCCCCGTGTGCCCGCGGCCGAGGCCGGCTTCTTCCGCATGGCCTTCGAACCCGGCGAGGCGCCCCTGCGCGATCATCTCCGGGCCGAGACCGGCCGCCTGCCGGTGGTCGAGGATCTGCTCTCCGGGCGGGGCCTCGAATCCCTTGGCCGGTTCTGCGGCTGCGGGGCGCGCAGCGCACCTGACATTGCCCGCGGCAGTGATGACGCGGCCCGTGCGACGCGCAGCCTCGCCACCGTGATCATCGCCCGGGTGCTGGCCGATCTCGCCATGATCCACCGCCCGACCGGCGGCATCTACCTTGTCGGAAGCGTTGCCACCGGACTTCAGGAAGAGCTCTCAAGCCCTTCTTTCCGCGAGGCATTTCTGCAAGACCACCCCTATCATGCACTGCTCGAGGCGACGCCCGTCGTGCTGCTGGACGACCCGGACCTGCCGTTGCGTGGCACCGCGCTCTGCCTGCTGAACGGCTGACGGCCCGCCGCGCGGACAGCGCGAATTCCTCTGACTGCGTAACCCCGTCTTAACGGACCGCCCCCTAGAACCACGGGGACGGAACGCAGCAAGGGGATGGCCGGTCGATGCCCTGCCAGAAGCGCCGGGGGGAGCCCCCCAGATGACAGTGAACATGACCCTGCCCGCGCGGCTTGACGTGGCCGCCGCCGGCCAGTTGGCCGAGGACCTGCGCAGCCGCCTCTCCGACACCGGGGACATCGTGATCGACGCGGGCCCCGTGGCCCATCTCGGCGCCCTCTGCCTGCAGGTCCTGCTGGCGGCGGCCACCTCCGCCCATGCGGCCGGACGCGGATTCCGCCTCATCCAGATGAGCGACCGAGTCCTCGAACAGGCGCGTTACATGGGCTTCACCCCGGAAACCATCGCGGAGGGCAAGCCGTGAGTCTGACCGTTCTGGCCGTCGACGACAGCCGCACCATGCGCGACATGATCCGCATGGCCCTGCTCCCCGCAGGCTTCACCGTTCACGTGGCCGAAGACGGCGTGGACGGGCTCGAGGTGCTCGACGGGATCGAGCCCGACGCGATCATCACCGACATCAACATGCCGCGCATGGACGGGTTCGGCTTCATCGACGCGGTGCGCGCGCAGGAACGGCGCCGCGGGGTGCCGATCCTCGTGCTGACCACGGAAAGCGCGCCCGAAATGAAGATGCGGGCCCGCAACGCCGGGGCCACCGGCTGGATCGTCAAACCCTTCGATCCGACCAAGCTGGTCAAGGCCCTGCAGATGGTCGCGGGATAGGAGGGGCGGATGACCGATCACAACGATCCGATGGCCGAGATCAAGGCCTCCTTCTTCATCGAATGCGAGGAGCTTCTCGAAAGCCTGCAGGACGGGCTTCAGGAAATGGACGAAGGCAGCGAGGATCCCGAGACGATCAATGTCGTCTTCCGCGCGGTCCACTCCATCAAGGGTGGCGCCGGGGCCTTCGGGCTGGAGGAGCTGGTCCGCTTCGCCCATCGCTACGAAACCGTTCTGGACGAGGTACGCGCCCACCGGCTGGAGGCCGACAGCGAGGCGCACAAACTCTTCTTCGCCGCGGCGGACCATCTCTCGGATCTGGTCCGCGCCTCCCGCGATGACCTGCCGATGCCGGTGGCCGAAAGTGACCGCCTGCTCACCAGCCTCGAGGCCCTTCTTGGCGACGTCTCCGACGAGGAAGTGCGCCCCGAAGATTTCGAACCCCTCGGCGTCTCCCTCACGCTCGACCTGCCCGATCTCGGCGACCTCTCCGACGTGGAGGAGGCGCCCGAGGCCGAGGAGCCCCCCGCGGACAGCTGGATCGTGCGCTTCAAGCCAGAGGCAGAGCTCTTCGATACCGGTAATGAGCCGCAGATGCTGATCCGCAACCTCTGCGCGCTCGGCGAGGCGACAGTGACATGCGACCTCACCGACCTGCCCCCGCTCGAAAGCCTCGCCCCCGAAACGCCCTACCTCAGTTGGACGATCACCCTTCAAAGCACCTGCGACGAGGCGGAGATCCGCGAGGTATTCGAATTCGTCGACGGGCTCTGCGAACTGTCGATCCAGCGCCCCGGTGCCGCCCTCGAAAGCGAGAGCCTGCCGCCCCTGGGCCCAAGCGTCACCGCCGAGATCGCGCGCCCCCCGGAACCAACCGCCGCCCCGACGGCCGCGACCGATCCCGCCCCGGAACCGCCCGAACCGGCCGCCGCAGCAGCGCCACCGTTTCCCGACGACACCGCAGAGGCCGCACCGCGCAAATCGAAGGACGGCGGCGCCAAGTCCGTGGTCCGCGTCGATCTCGAACGGATCGAGCGCCTCGTGAATCTCGTTGGCGAATTGGTGATCAACCAGGCCATGCTCTCCCAGAGCCTTGGCGAGGCCGGCCTCTCCCCCCATTCCGACGCCATGAACGGGCTCGAGGAATTCCAACGCCTGACGCGTGACATCCAGGACTCTGTGATGATGATCCGCGCGCAGCCGGTGAAATCCCTCTTCCAGAGGATGTCCCGGATCGTGCGCGAAAGCTCCGCCGCGGTCAAAAAGGACGTGCGCCTGATCACCGAGGGGGAATCGACCGAGGTGGACAAGACTGTCATCGAACGGCTGGCCGATCCCCTGACCCACATGATCCGAAACTCCGTGGACCATGGGCTCGAATCCCCCGAGGATCGCGGCAAGGCCGGCAAACCGCCCCAGGGCACCGTCCACCTGACCGCCGCGCACCGCTCCGGCCGGGTCGTCATCGAGGTCTCGGATGACGGCGGCGGGATCGACCGCAAGAAGGTGCATCAGGTCGCCATCACCAAGGGCCTCGTCCCGCCCGACCTGCCCCTCAGCGACAACGAGATCGACAACCTCCTGTTCCTGCCCGGCTTCTCCACTGCCAGCCAGGTGTCGAGCCTGTCCGGACGGGGCGTGGGCATGGACGTGGTGAAAACCTCGATCCAGTCCCTCGGCGGGCGCATCTCGATCCATTCCGAACGGGGCCGCGGCACGACCTTTTCCATCAGCCTGCCCCTGACCCTCGCCGTCCTCGACGGCATGGTGGTGAACGTGGCGGGCGAAACGCTTGTCCTTCCGCTCAATGTCGTGGTGGAAACCCTCTCTCTCGGCCCCGAGGATGTGCAGATGCTGCGCCCCGGCGCCTTCGTGGTGCGCGTCCGCGGCGGCTTCGTCCCGCTCTATGACCTGGGCGTCATGCTGGGCTACCGGCCCGCGAGGGACCGCCATGAAGGGGCCATCGTCCTGCTTATCTCTCTCGACGATGGCAGCCGCGCGGCCCTCGTGATCGACGCGATCCACGACCAGCGGCAGGTGGTCATCAAGGGGCTGGACGATTCCTTCTACCGCGCCCCGGGCATCGCCGCCGCAACCATTCTCGGGGATGGCCAGATCGCCCTGATCCTCGACCCAGCCGACATCATCGCCGCCGAAGGCCCGCTCCGCGGTGCCGAACTGGCCCTGACCCAAGGAGTTTGACCCATGAGCGATGCCTCCCCCCGCGGGCTCGAACTGCTCACCTTCCGCGTCGCGGAACAGGAATATTCACTCGACATCATGTCTGTCCGTGAAATCCGCGGCTGGACCCGCACAACACCCATGCCCCACGCGCCGGATTACATGCGCGGGGTGATCAACCTGCGCGGCACCGTCCTGCCGGTGATGGATCTCGCGCGGCGCCTCAACCTTCCCTCTCAGGAAACCAATGACCGCAACGTCATCATCGTGGTCAAGATGAACGGAACGCTCACCGGGCTGCTGGTGGATGCCGTGTCCGACATCGTCGCCATGTCCGAAGAGGATCTGCAGCCGCCCCCGGACATTGCCTCCGATCCGCAAATGTCGGTGGTCCGCGCCTTGACCGTGATCGACGATCGCATGATCCGGGTGCTCGATCTCGGCTCCGTCGTCCCCCGCACCTCCGACGAGATGGCATGACGACCGCATCCTCCAACGCACACGTGGGCGCCACGATGAGCGACAGGGCCTTCTCGGCCATCGCGGCGATCGCCAAGGCAGAGGCCGGTCTGGTTCTGCCCGCTGGCAAGATGACGATGGTCCAGTCGCGCCTGCGCAAGCGCCTGATCGCCATCGGGTTTACCAATTTCGATGACTACGTAGAGCTCGTCTCCTCGCGCGATGGCGACGGCGAGCGCAAGAGCATGATCTCGGCGCTCACCACGAATGTCTCCCACTTCTTCCGGGAAGGACATCATTTCACCATCCTGCGCGAGCAGGTCCTTCCGCCGCTTCTTCTCCGCGCCCGGCGCGGGGAACGGATCCGGATCTGGTCTGCGGGTTGTTCCAGCGGTCAGGAGCCCTATTCCATCGCGATGTGCCTGCTGACCGCGGCGCCCGACATCGCCCGCTATGATCTGAGAATCCTCGCGACCGATATCGATGAAGCGATACTCGCCAAGGCGCAGGAAGCGATCTACAGCCGTCAGCAAAGCACCGGGATACCCGAGGACTTGCAACGGGCCTACCTCCAGCCCGGCCCATCCTCTGACACAGTGCGGATCGCGAAACCAGTTCGCGACCTTGTCACACTGCGCCAGCTCAACCTGCTCGGACCATGGCCGATGCGCCACCCCTTTGATGCGATCTTCTGTCGGAATGTCGTCATATACTTCGACGCCCAGACCCAGGCCGCCCTATGGCCGCGCTTCCACGCCGCACTCAGCCCGCAAGGCTGGCTCTTCCTCGGACATTCCGAACGGGTCTCCGAAACCGCCCACGGATTGTTCTCGTCCATGGGGATGACCGCCTATCGGTCCGGTCCCTCCATCGCCACGACCGCCACAGGATAAAGGACCCAGCACATGGCACTGCGTGACCAATTGAGGATCATGGTCGTGGACGACATGTCGACCAGCCGCGGCGTGATCACACAGGCACTGGACGGCTTCGGGATCCGCAACGTCGCGAGCACGAGCGATGGGCCCTCTGCGCTCAAGGCCCTGGCATCCGCCCCCGTCCACCTTGTGATTTCCGACTTCAATATGCCGGCCATGGATGGGCTGCAACTGCTCCAACACCTGCGCGCAGGGCCGAAAACCAAAGGCGTTGGATTCATCCTGATCACCGGCAAGGCCGACAAGGAAAGCATCGAACAGGGGCGCAAGCTCGGGATGAACAACTTCCTCAAAAAGCCATTTGATCCCAACGACCTGCGCAACTGTATCGAGGCGGTGGTTGGCAGATTGTAATGCTGAATCCGACCAGACACGGAAAGGACGAGCAGGCCGCGACCGAAGAGAGCGCGGGCCTCTCGGCCCAAGCCTTCGCTGCTGTACTCTGCGAACAGATCTCGGTCCTGCATGATGTCTCCATCATGCTGGAAGCGACCTTGGCCGCCGAAGTTCTGGAAGCCGAGCCGTTGCCCCCTGAAAGCCTGCGCAGCCTGCAGAGGTTGGACTTCCTCCGGCAATCCCTGAAGGACCTTGAGGTGATCCTGAAGACCGTCTCTCCCGGTCTCGATTGGAAAACGGATTATGCTCCGGATGAAGGGGAGCTTCGCCACGCCGTCAGCATGCACGCCAGCGTGGATCAGATCTTCCCGCAACAGCCCAGTCGATCCGCAGACAAACAGGACGATCCAGAAGTTTGGCTCTGATAAGAGCTGGCACCACCGTGTGAGTTGCACTTCATGCGCGCTTCGTCCCCGCAAAGGCTTTCAACGCTCACCGCTGGTTTACCCAATTTCATCGCACTGAAATTGAAAAGGCGGCCCCGGTCGCCAACTGCTGACTATTGAAACGCGGGGATTTTAGAGGTGGAGAACCGCGCCATGCCACGCCGTGGTCAGAAGAGCTCCACATCGTTGCCGGCGGGCTTGCTCTGGCGCGTCGCGACCATCGGTTCCGGCGCGCTCGAGACGATCTTCAACAAGACCCGACCTTCCGCCGGGTAGAACCGAACCTGGCGGGCCGAGGTTCCGCCCAGGCTTTGCCCAAGGCAGGGGATCCGTTCCCGCTCAAGGTAGTCGAGGGCGAAACGCCCGTTTCCCTGCCCGATATCGGAAAGGCCCGAGATCATCTTGGCCCCACCAAAGACCTTGGCCCGCAGGTTCTGGCGTTCTGCGCCCAACCGGATCAGCCCATTGATCACCAACTCCATCGCGTTGATGCCGGCGAGATCGCTCCGATTGGCACCGCTGCCGACATGGGCGACGAGGATGTGGTTCATCCCCCCGACGCCCTTCACAGGATCCCAGAGACAGGTCGCAACGCAGGAGCCGAGGATCGTGGAAATCGTCACGCCAGCCCGGTCGGATACGGCGTATTCATCCTGCGTGATCGTGATGGCGGAGCCGGTATCGGGGGAGCGTCTCATGGCTGGCGCCCCTGTCGTGGCGAACGGCGGCGGCAGATTGCGACTGCGATGTCCGACAGCGGCAACTGGACCGATAGTGCCCCAACCTCCGCCGCGGCCCGCGGCATTCCATAGACGACCGAGCTCGCCTCGTCCTGGCCGATGCAATAGGCCCCCCGCTCGTAAAGACGCTTCATCGCCCCGGCCCCATCCTGTCCAAGCCCGGTCAACAGCACGGCCGTGATCCGGTCCGCCATATCTATCGCTGTCTCGAAAAGGACATCCACGGATGGGCAATGCCCGTTTCGTGGCGGTGCGCTGACCTCCGTGCATACCATCGTCCCGCCGACCTCGCCGATGCCCGTATGACGTGCGCCGCCCGGTGCGAGGAAGACATGCCCGGGACGGAGTTCAGCGCCGTCACTCGCGAGGGCAACCACCTGCGGAAAGCGGTCATCCAGACGCTTCGCAAAGCTGATCAGAAAGCCTTGCGGCATATGCTGCGCCAGAATGATCGGCGGGCAATCGGGGGGCATCCCGCTCAAAACGGTTTCGATAGCAGCGACACCGCCCGTCGAGGCTCCGATCAGCACAGCGCGCGCGGTCCGTTGGCCATGGGGGATCGCGGCCCAGGGGGATATCGACAGGTCACGGGCCCGCGGCCGTCCTCGTGCGGCAACCGCGATGCGATCCGCAATCTCGGCAACGTCGGCCTCGGTCAGCCCCGCGGACGGTTTCGGGATGCAGTCGATGGCACCGAGGGACAGCGCCTGGATCGCGGCGTCGCTGCCGCGCTGCGTGGCGCTCGAGACCATGACAACGGGCATCGGCCGCAACCGCATCAGGCGCTCCAGGAACTCCAGCCCGTTCATGCCGGGCATTTCGACGTCGAGTGTCAGCACGTCGGGGTCATGCCTCTTGATCAACTCGCGGGCCTCGTAGGCGTCGCGCGCGGTGGCGACCACCTCGAGGCGCGGATCGCGCGAGAGGACGTGGCGCATCAAGGATTGGATCGAGACGGAATCATCCACGACCAGCACCCGCACGGGAGCCCCTTGCGTCGGTAAGCGGGTTGGCGAGCGCACTCAGGAGGCCTCCCGCCGATCCGGAACCAGTGCAGGGCCGCCCTCCACGGGCAGATCGAGGCGGAAGTGCCCCGCCGTCCGCGCGAGGCCACCCGCGCGATCAGCAAGGGCATGGGCGGCGGAATTTGTCTCCTCGAACATGGCCGCAGTCTCCTGCGTTACCTGATCGATCTGGTTGACCGAGCCATTCACCTCCGCCAGCCCGCGGGACTGCTCTTCGCCCGCGCGGGCCACCGCCCCGATGTAATCGGCGATCTCGGAGATTGAGCCCACGATCGTCTTCAGTGCATCGCCTGTCTGGCCGACCAGTTCGACCCCACGCTCGACATGACGACCGGAGGAGGAGATCAGCGTCCCGATCTCGCCTGCTGCATTGGAACAGCGCTGCGCGAGGGCACGGACCTCGGTTGCGACGACGGCGAACCCGCGGCCGGCCTCCCCGGCGCGGGCCGCCTCGACGCCGGCATTGAGTGCGAGAAGACTGGTCTGGAAGGCAATATCGTCAATGACTTCCACCACCTTCACCACTTCTCGGGAGGAGGAGGCGATGGCCGCCATGGCGCCCTCGGCCTCATCCACGACCGAGCCGCTACGCTCTGCGCTGTTGCGGGCCTCGGCCACGATGCGATCTGCCCGGCTTGCGCCCTCTGCCGCAGAGGCGACGTGCTTCGTTACCTCGTCGAGACGCGCTGCGGTGGACTGGAGCGTCAGAGCCTGTTTCTCGGTCCGGCGGGACATCTCGTCGGCCGCGCGGGAAATCTCGCCCGTTTCCTGCTGCATCGACACCGTCTCTATCGCGATATCGCGCATGGCATCGCCGAGCCGCTGCAACGCTTCGTTGAAATCCCGGCGCAGCCCCTCGTATTCGCTCGAGAAGCTCTCGTTCAATCGGATGCTGAGGTCACCGTCGGACATGTTGCGCAGGCCGATGCGCAGGGCTTCGACCACCGCGTGCTGGTCTGCCTCCATACGCTGCCGTGCCTCTTCACCGGCAACCATCCGTCGCTGCGCCTCCGTCACGTCGCTGCCGATGAGGACGTAGCCAGCCGGCGCCCCTGCACGGTTGCGGATCGGAGAGAACCCGCCCTCCACGATCCGCTCGCCGCTCCCGGGCGTCGGGCGGAGGGAGAAGCGGCCATGCACGGGTGCCCCCGTTGCCAGACGTTGCTGGAGGTCCCGGCCCGCCTCGCTTCCCAGCAGCGCGATCCAGTCATCCAGTTTCTGCTGGCGCAGTAGGCTCTCTTCCACCCCGCAGCACTCCAGGAAATTCCCATTGCTGCCCGTCAACCGCCCCGAGAGGTCGAATTCCGCTTTCAGCTGGCTGCTTTCGATGGCGGCGAGCACGGCCTGGTCGCGCCGGTCTGCGGTCACATCGACCCATTCGATCACCATGCCGACAAGCGTGCCGTCATCGGACCGCACCGGGCTGACGTCGATCTGGAGCCGCGCATTGCCGATGGGAATGTCCGTGCGGAACGGCAGCTTGGAGGGATCGTCGAGCAGGCCGCGAATGCGCGCCGGGTCGCCATGGAAGCGATCCATGTTCTGCCCGATCAGGGCGTCGGGGCTGAAGTCCTTGACCACGCGCGAGAAATCACCGCTCAGCCGCTCCATCATCTCGCGGATGGCATGGTTCAGATAGGTGACGTGGAAATCGGAGTCCGTCATCATGAGCGCCGCGGTGGTGGTTTCGAGCGCCGCCCCCTTGAAGCGGTTCTCCGCCGCTATGCCGGAGGCCGTCTCTAGGGCTTCGCGTACTTCTTCGAGGCCCCGGGCGATCTCCCCGATCTCGTCCCCTCGGGCCCGATCCGGCACCTCGGTCGCGTCGTCTCCGGCGGCAATCGCGCGGAGCGCCGCCCTCTGCCGCTGCAGTGGCCGCAGCAGGTAGCGCGAGAGGCCAAAACCGAAGAGCGCGAAGAGCACGACAGCCCCCGCCGCATAGGCCAGCATCAACTGGCCGACCCCCGTCACAGTCGCCAGTACCGCCTCGACCGGGCGCTGCGTGACGACCGTCCAGGCCGGCAAGGCGGCAACCGGGGCCCAACCGTAGGCCGCCCCGGCCTCTCCCAAACGGCTCCCCTGCGGCTGGTCGGGCACAGGCAGAGCGTCACCGCCCCCCGCCAGCACCCGGCCTGCAGGACCGATCACCTGAGCCGTGCCCGCGCGGCCCTGGGGAACCTGTGCGGCCACTGTATCGGCGGAGATGCGGAAAACCAGACTGCCCAGAGGCGGACCGTAGGGGTTTGGGATCTCAGCGAGAAGCACAAGGTCCCGTGACCCCTTCGCGCCCTCCAGAACGGCGGTGTGCGGCGCGCGCCCCTGCCCGGCCGAAGGTCCTTTGGCGGCGCCCTTCATGTCAGAGAGCGCACGTATCTCCGGGCCACCAACCTTGGGACGGCCGGGCGCAGAAGTGGAATAGATCGCCTGCCCGGTCTCGTTCAGGAGCAGGATCTCCTCGATCCGATGTGCCTTGCGAAGGGTCTGGAAGTAGGGATCATGCGCCCGGTGGACCCTGTCGTACCCGGCCCCCGCGCTTGCCGTACCCTGCACCTGAAGCGCCCCCAGCAGCGCCCGCGTCGCATCGAAGACGACCGGCCCTGCGGCGAAGAAGGCGATTTCCTCCACGATGCCCTCCAGCCAGAGGGACAGCCGCGCCGCCCGTGCTTCGGCGTCATGTTCGAGATCGGCCAGTTCCTTCTCGATCAGCGCGTCCCGCGCCGCGTGGAAGCCAAGCACGCCCATGGTTCCGAGGAGACCCAGGCTGACCGCAACCAGCGCGGTGGGCAACAGGAGCGCGAGGCGCCAATGGTGGAGTCGCATGCAAAGCCCTCTTGCAGCGGGTGCCCCAAGCACCCCGTCCGTCGAGAGGGATAAAACCCCGCAGGAATGAAGATTGATTTAAGCCCGGCGAGGATGTTTTCCGCCCTTCAGGCGCGCGGTCGGCACGCACCGGACCGGGCGTGCGGTCGCCGGACGCAGACACCGGAATGCACATCTTTCCGCCTCAAAAACAATATCTTGAAGGCAGAAAGCGATGCAAAGAGCAAAGGCCGACAGACGGCTATGGGGACGCTGTCAGATTAGCCGAAGGTCCCGCGCCAACATGGCCGCATGGGTGCGGTTCCGGGCGTTGAGCTTGCGGCTCAGCGTCTTCACGTGGAGTTTCACGGTCACTTCCTGAACCCCCAGATTGCGGGCGATCTCCTTGTTGGAATCACCGGCGGCGATGCCCCGGACGACCTCAAGCTCGCGCGGCGTGAGGGGCCCGGTCTCCGCCTCCTCCCGCTCGAGATAGGGGACGCCCGTCAGCATCTGGCGCACCGCCGAAATCGTCTGGTCCGGCGAGAGCGTCTTGGGCAGGAAGCCGATCGCACCCATCTCCAGCGCCTCGGTCGAAACCCCGCGGGGCGCGGACCCGGAGATCAGCGCGACCGGCCCGGCACCGGTCGAAATCGTCTGGCGTAGCCCTTCGAGCCCGTCCATCCCCGGCATCCGGAAATCCAGCAGGATCAGGTCGAACGGGCCGCTCGCGGTGATCCGGCTGCAGACTTCCTCCAGCGTCGCCACATCCTGCACCTCGTAGCCGCCCGCCTGGCGCAGATAGGCCGCGAGCGTCTGGCGCACGAGGGTATGGTCATCTGCCAGAAGGATCTTCTGCATGCGTCTGTCCCGTTGTCTCCGTCCCCCGGGGACCACTATAGAGAGAGTGATCCGTGCTGTCCGCACCCAATTCACATCTCGTCACGTCGACTTTTTACCTTATGGCAAGGTTTGGGGGGGTATCCCTTGAGCGGACGCTTGTCGCGTGGTCGGGCACGGGTTAGGCGTGAAGACAAGTTCGGCAGGAGGCAGAGATGCGAAACCGGTGTGCAGCCAACACCTTGCGGGGATGGTCCTCGGCGCTGTGCCGATGGCGGGCGGTGCTCTCAGCCTGTGGGCTGGCGGTGATCTGCGCCCTGCCGGCGGGGGCCAGCCCGGTCGAGACGGCACCGGCCGCGGGCGCCGCCCCGCTCTCCGGTCCCGGCGTTCTGACGGTGACCTTCGCGGACGGACAGGTCGTCGTGCTGGATCGCGCCGGGCTGGAGGCGATGCCCCAGCAAGAGGTGCAGACCACGACGATCTGGACCGAAGGCGTGCAGGACTTCTCGGGCGTGCCGATGACGGAGCTGATCCGCGCCTACGGGGCAGATGGCACCACGGCGATCCTCACGGCGGTCAATGGCTACGAGATCCGCATTCCCCTCGACCAGGAGACGCTGAAAGGCGCGGTGCTGGCGCTCATGCGGAACGGGCGCCCCATGAGCCTGCGGGACAAGGGGCCGCTCTGGCTGGTCTACCCCTACGATTCCGACCCCGCCTACCGGACAGAAGTCGTCTACGCCAACTCGATCTGGCAACTGGACCATATCAGCTTCACCCGCTAGCGTCTGACGGCAACGCAGCAGCGGCAAGTCGGCGCCGGAGGTCTGTTCATGGGGACGGAGACCACCGATCTGGCGCGCATCCGGCGCCAGATCAACTGGAGGATCGTACGTGCGGTCGGCCTTGCCGGCGTGTCCGCGCTGTGCCTCGTCGTGATCTTCTACCTTCTGACCGAAGTGCGCAGCAAACTGTCCGAGCTCTCGTCCTCTCCCTCCGACAACGTCCAGTGGACGTTGAGCCAGTTGGAGGTGGAATACCTCGAATTTTCCGGCGCGCTGGAACGGGTTACGACCAAGTTGGAGATCCAGCGGGCGGGGTGGGCCGCCACGGGCCAGCCGCACCCGCCTCCGCCGCCTGAGCTCGGCCTCCCGGGCGCCTTTCCCGGGCCGCCGGGATACAGGCCGCCAGACGGGGCAGATGCGCCGGGGCTGCCCCCGCAAGGGACGTCCCCCGGACCGATCCCGCCCGGCGGCGCCCCCGACACCGCAGGACTCGTGCCTCCATCATCCGACGCGGCCCCCGGCCCTGCGCCGGCGCCGCAGGATGGGCCACCTGCCGCCGCGGATCGCCCGGCGATGCCAGCGGCTCCGACGGATGAGGCCGTTCCGGCTGACGACGCCGCCCCGGAAACGGCCGGCACCACCACGGACACCGTACCGGCCAGCCCCCCTGACGCGACACAGGATGGCGCGGGCGGCCGCCCGCCTGCCCCCTTGTCCGACTCCGACGCCCCGAGCACTGACGCACCGGACGACCCGTCGCGCCCTGTCGTCCCGCCCGTGGCGACGCCACGGGTGCAATACCCCGAGCCGCCCAGCTTCCCCGCTGCAATCCCCGCCGATTTCGCCCTTGCCTCGGCGCTGAAGGACCTGCGGCGGCGCTATGACATCCTCTACAGCCGCGTCGACACGCTGATGCGCAGCCCGCTCTATATCTCGGCCCTGAACGCGCCGCGGATGGAGGGCACGTTCGTCGCAGCGGCGCAGGAGATCTTCGACTGGGCGCATATCATCGACCTGCCCGACCCGGCCCTGATCGCCTCGGCTGAGGCGCTCCAGCCGCGGGTGGCGGAGACCCGTCCGCAGGTGCGCCGGATCATGACCGTGGGCAACCAGGCGCTCGTCACCCAGTCCGACCTCGCCCGGCGCGAGGTGGCCGATGTGCTCTATCGGCTCGCGCTCGTCAGCCTTGTCCTGCTGATCGCGCTCAGCTCGCTGGTGGCGATCTCGCTCCGGCTGGCGGTGCTCAGCGGGCGGCGCGCCTCGCAGGTCTCGGCCACCACCGCGCGGCTCGCCACCATCGTCGATACCTCGCAGGATGCGATCGTCGTGCTGACGCCCCGCGGCGTGCTGGAAACCCTGAACGAGGCCGGTCAGGAAATGTTCGGCCTGAACGAAGAGGAGGCCACCGGCGCGCGCATCGGCACGCTGCTGCGGCGCGAGACCGCGGAGGGCACGCGCGCCGTGTCGGGCCGCGAGCTGACCGAGGCCTGCGCCGAGGGGCGCAAGCGCGGCTACCGCCTGATCGGGCGCAATGCCGACGGCCGGACCTTCCCGGTGGAGCTGTCCATGGACACGGCGCAGCGTGACGACCGCGCGGTGCTGGTCTGCATGATCCGCGACATCTCGCACCAGGCCGAGACCGAGGCCGAACTGGTCGAAAGCCGGGATCGCGCCCTCGCAGGCGAGCGGGCCAAGGCGCGGTTCCTCGGGGTGATCAGCCACGAGATGCGGACGCCTCTAAACGGGATTCTCGGGACGATCGAGCTGATGGACGACAGCGACGAGGCCAGCCGCAGCGCCCTCGTCCCGGTGCTGCGCAATTCGGCACAGGTGCTGCTGGGGCTGGTGAACGACGTTCTCGACCTGACCCAGATCGAGGGTGCGGGCGCCCGGCTGACGAGCGCGCCCTTCGACCTCGACACGCTGCTGGAGGAGCTGATCGACAGCGAGGTGCCGCGCGCGCAGGCCCGGGGCAACCAGCTGATGCGGACCCCCGGTGCGCCGCCGCTTGGCTGGGTGTCCGGGGATCGCGGCCGGCTGCGCCAGATCCTGCTGAACCTCGTGTCCAACGCGGTGAAATTCACGCGGGGCGGCCAGATCACCCTCGATGCCGCGCGGGTCGGCGAACGGCAGGTGGAGTTTCAGGTCTGCGACACGGGGATCGGCATGTCCGCCGAGGACGCCGAGAAGATCTTCGAGGATTTCGTCCGTCTCGACAGTGCGCTGCGCGAACAGGTGCAGGGCACCGGGCTCGGCCTCGGGATCGCGCGGCAGCTGGCCCGCGCCATGGGGGGCGAGATCGGGGTCGAGAGCGAGGAAGGACAGGGCAGCCTGTTCTGGGTCCGCCTGCCCCTGCCCGCCGCCGAGCCGCAGGTTCAGCCCGACACCGGGCAGGACGACGGCCCGCAGGCCGGTCCGCCGCTGGAGGTGCTGCTGGTGGAGGACAACGCCACCAACCGCCTCGTGGCGCGCAAGATGCTGGAGCGCGACGGCCACAGCGTGACCGAGGCCCACGACGGTGCCGAGGGGCTACAGGCCGCGCGCAGCCGCGCCTTCGACCTGATCCTGATGGATGTCTCGATGCCGGTGATGGACGGGGCCACGGCCACGCGCCACATCCGCGCCGGGAACGGACCCTGCCGGGATGCGAGGATCGTCGCCCTGACCGCCCACATCGGCGAGGACGTGGCGCAGGACCTGCGCAATCAGGGCGTGGACGAGGTGGTGGCCAAGCCGCTTCGTTGGCGCGACCTGCGCCGCGTGCTGCGCGGCGGCGGGACCAGCGGCATGATCCACCCCCGGGTTCTGGAAGAGCTCTGGGAGGCCACCGGGCCGGCGCAGGCGCAGGTTCTGATCCGCTGCTACATCACCGAGGGAGGCCGCCTGCAGGAGGATTGGCACGCGCTTGCCGCGAGGATCGATGCCCCCGGCGAGGCCCCCGCGCCCGCGGATGCCGACAGGCTCGCCGAGGTGCTGCACCGCTTCGCGGGCAGCTCGGCCACCTTCGGGGCGGTCCAGCTCACCGCCGCGCTGCGCGATGCGGAACTTGCCGCGCGCAGCGGCGACCGTCCGGCCTGTATCGCGGCCCTCGCCCATGTGGACAGGCTCTGGCCCCGCACGCACGAGGCGCTCGACCGCTGGCTGGCGGAGCGCGGCGAGGAACCCACGCGGCCGGGGCCCCTGCGCCGCGCGCTGCCCTGAGCAGGGCCAGAGCGGCCCGCCCGCGGGCTGGCACCAAAAAGGGCGCGGCCCCACCCGGCGCCGCGCCCCTGTCCCTCGCTCCCAGATGCCTCAGCCGGTCAGGCCGCGGATCAGGTCCGATTGCGTGATCCGGCCGATGGGCGCGCCCTGCGCATCCACCACCTGAACCTCGGACGCGCCCGCCTTGAGCGCCTCCATGACCTCGGTCACCAGCTGCTCGCCCTCGATCGCGGGCGCGCCTGCGGGGGCGGCGCCCTCGCTCATGATGTCCATGGCGCGCAGCACGCCGAGCGGGTTCATATGGGCCACGAAATCCGCCACGTAGTCGTTCACCGGGTTGGCGATGATCTGCTGCGGCGTACCGCATTGGACAATCCGCCCGCCTTCCATGATGGCGATCCGGTTGCCCAGCTTGAACGCCTCGTCGAGGTCGTGGCTGACGAAGATGATCGTGCGCTGCAGCTTGGACTGAAGCTCCAGCAGTTCATCTTGCAGACGGGCCCGGATCAGCGGATCGAGCGCCGAGAAGGGCTCGTCCATCAGCAGGATCGGCGCGTCAGTGGCAAAGGCGCGGGCAAGCCCCACGCGCTGCTGCATCCCGCCCGAGAGTTCGCTGACCTTCCGGTCGGCCCAGTCGGTCAGGCCCACCATCTCCAGCTTCTCGTCGGCCAGCTTGTCACGCTCGGCCCGGCTCATCCCGGCAAGCTCGAGGCCAAGGGCCACGTTGTCGCGCACGTCGCGCCAGGGCAGCAGGCCGAACTGCTGGAAGACCATGGCGATCCGGTTCAGCCGCATCTTGCGCAGCGTGGCCTTGTCGCAATGGGTGATGTCGGTCATGCCGCTGCCGTCGTGGACCTCGACCTTGCCGCGCACCACGGGGTTGAGCCCGTTCACCGCCCGCAGCAGCGTCGACTTGCCCGAGCCGGAGAGCCCCATGAGCACGAGGATCTCGCCCTCCTGAACGCTGAGGTCGCAGTCATGCACCCCCAGCACCTGCCCGGTCTTGTGCTGGATCTCGGGGCGGCTGAGCCCCTTGTCCATCAGGGGCAGCGCCTCGTCCGGGTGATCCCCGAACACGATCGAGACCTTGTCGAAATTGACCGCGATTTTCTTGTCCTGGGTCATTTCCGGCCTCCGATCCGCAGGATACGGTCCAGCATGATCGCCACGACCACGATGATGAACCCGCTCTCGAAGCCGAGCGCCGTGTTCACCTGGTTCAGCGCGCGCACGACCGGCACGCCAAGCCCGTCAGCCCCCACGAGCGCCGCGACGACGACCATGGAGAGCGAGAGCATGATGGTCTGGTTCAGACCGGCCATGATCTGCGGCGTGGCATAGGGCAGTTCCACCTTCCACAGTTTCTGGCTGCCGGTGGCGCCGAAGGCCTCGGCCGCTTCCAGCAGCGCGGTCGGCGTGGAGGACACGCCAAGATAGGTCAGCCGGATCGGTGCGGGCACCACGAAGATCACTGTGGCGATCAGGCCCGGCACCATACCGATGCCGAAAAACACAATCGCCGGAATAAGATAGACGAAGGTGGGAAGGGTCTGCATGAGGTCCAGAACCGGCTGCACCCAGGCGTAGAGCTTGAGCCGGTGGGCGCAGAGAATGCCGATCGGCACCCCGATCGCCATGCAGACCATGCAGGAGGAGACCACCAGCGTCAGGCTTTCGGTCATCTCTTCCCAGTAATCCTGGTTGAGGATGAAGAGGAAGCCGAGCGCCACGAAGAGGCAGGTCTTCCAGTTGCGCTGCATCCACCAGGTGAAGGCCACGAAGATGGCAATGATGATCAGCGGGTGCGGGGTCTGCAGCAGCCACAGAAGCCCGTCGATAAGGTGTTCTCCGCCCTCCGCGAGCGCGTCGAAGAAGCCCGAAAAGTTGTCTCTCAGCCAGTCGAAGAAGGCCTTCGCGACCTTGCCTACCGGGATCTTGTGATCCGTCAGCCAGTCAAGCATCCGTTTCGTCCCTGTTCTTGCGGCAGGCGCGGCCATCCTGCCGCGTCCCGCCGAGGTTCATGTATAAAAAAGGCCCGGCTGGGGGGCCGGGCCTTTCAAGATCAGTCCAGCAGCTCGGACTTGACCGCAGCGGTGGCGTCGCCGCCGTCCTTCGTGGTCACGCCGTCCAGCCAGGACAGGACGAGATCGGGGTTCGCCTTCATCCACTCCTCGGTGGCGTCGTCGGCGTCTTCACCGTCGTTCAGGATCATGCCCATGATCTCGTTTTCCATCGGCAGGGTGAACTTGATGTTCTCCAGCAGCTTGCCGACGTTCGGGCATTCCGCTGCATAGCCCTTGCGGGTCACGGTGTTCACCACGCCTTCGCCGCCGAAGAAGTCTTCGCCGCCGGGCAGGTATTTCAGCGGGAAGGCCGCGTTCATGGGATGGGGTTCCCAGCCGAGGAAGACCACGTCCTTGTCAGCTTTCACGGCGCGTTCCACCTGTGCCAGCATGCCCTGCTCCGAGCTTTCGACCACGTCGAAGCCTTCGAGGCCGAACTTGTTCTCTTCGGTCAGCGAGACGAGGTAGGCGTTGCCTTCGTTGCCGGGCTCGATGCCGTAGATCTTGCCGTCCAGCTCTTCGCGGAACTTGGCGATGTCGGCATAGGACTGGAGACCCTTCTCGTAGGTATAGGCGGGCACGGCCAGCGTGTACTTGGTGCCTTCGAGGTTCACCGCGATGCTCTCGATCTCGCCGCTGTCGAGGTAGGGTTTGATCGCGCCGTTCTGGGCCGGCATCCAGTTGCCGAGGAAGACATCCACGTCATCGCTTTCCAGCGAGGCGAAGGTCACGGGCACGGACAGAACCTTGACGTCCACATCGTAGCCGAGCGCTTCCAGCACATGCTTGGTGGCCGAGGTCGTGGTGGTGATGTCGGTCCAACCCACGTCCGAGAAGATGACCTCGTCACACTCCGCAAGGGCGGCACCGGTCATCGCCATCAGGGCCAGGGCACTGGTCAGGCTGCGTTTGGTGAAAGTCATATCGTTCCTCCTTGTAGCTTTCTTTGTCTGGAGCCCCCTTCGTGGGAGACCCTCAGGGTTGCATTTTTGTTGATTGATGAGTTAATCAAAAACCAACAGAAGTCAAAAGTAAACCGGAATCACAGGTTTTCCGGGTGAGTGACCGGGAGTTGAGCACATGCCCAAAGTCGGGATGCAGACTGTAAGGCGAGAGGCGATGATCCGTGCGACCATCGCAGAGATCGGTGCGGCCGGGTCGCTTGACGTGACCGTCAGCCAGATCGCGAAACGCGCAGGCATGTCCTCCGCACTCGCGCATCACTACTTCGGCTCCAAGGACCAGATCTTCCTGGCGGCCATGCGGCATATCCTCAAGAATTTCGGGGCCTCCGTCTCCGAGCGGCTTGCCAAGGCCGAAGGGCCGGAAGCAAGGCTGCGGGCCATTATCGCAGCCAGCTTCGCAGAAAACCAGTTCGATCACGAGATTGTCGCGGCATGGCTGACGTTTTACGTGCAGGCCATGCATTCCGAGGACGTGGCCCGGCTTCTGCGGGTCTACTCGAAACGCCTGCAATCCAACCTGATGCACGATCTCAAGGCGCTGCTCGATCCGGCGCAGGCCCGTGCCGCGGCACAGGGCCTCGCGGCCATGATCGACGGCTTCTACATCCGCCACGCCCTGCAGGACTGCGCCCCCGAGCGGGACGAGACCGAAGCGCTGGTGGAAGACTACCTCACCCTCTGGCTCGAAAGGACATCCCGTGGCTGACCGTCCCAACATCCTGATCCTCATGGTGGATCAGCTGAACGGCACCCTCTTCCCCGACGGCCCTGCCCCCTGGCTGCATGCGCCGAACCTCAAGAAGCTGGCCGCCCGCTCCACCCGGTTCAAGAACGCCTACACCGGCTCGCCGCTCTGCGCGCCGGCGCGGGCCTCCTACATGGCGGGCCAGCTGCCGCGCCGCACCCGGGTCTATGACAACGCGGCCGAGTTCTCCTCGGACATTCCGACCTACGCGCACCACCTGCGCCGCGCCGGGTACCATACGATCCTGTCCGGCAAGATGCATTTCGTGGGCCCCGACCAGCTGCACGGCTTCGAACAGCGCCTGACGACCGATATCTATCCCGCCGATTTCGGCTGGACCCCGGATTACCGCAAGCCCGGCGAACGGATCGACTGGTGGTATCACAACATGGGCTCCGTCACCGGGGCCGGTGTGGCCGAGATCTCCAACCAGATGGAATACGACGACGAGGTCGCCTACAACGCCCGCGCCAAGGTCTATGCCCTCGGCCGTCGCCTTGACGACCGCCCGTGGATGATGACCGTCTCCTTCACCCACCCGCACGACCCCTACGTCGCGCGCAAGAAGTACTGGGACCTCTACGAAAACTGCGAGCATCTGGAGCCCACGGTGCCCGCGATCCCCTACGAGGAGCAGGACAACCACTCCAAGCGGATCTTCGACGCCAACGACTGGCGCAACTTCGACATCACGGACGAGGACATCCGCCGCTCGCGTCGCGCTTACTTCGCGAACATCTCCTACCTCGACGACAAGATCGGCGAGATCTTCGAGGCGCTGGAAGGCACGCGGCAGGTGGAGAATACCATCGTGCTGCTGGTATCCGACCATGGCGACATGCTGGGCGAGCGCGGCCTCTGGTTCAAGATGAACTTCTTCGAAGGCTCCGCCCGCGTGCCGCTGATGGTGGCCGCACCGGGGATGCCCGCAGGGCTGATCGAAACGCCGGTCTCCACAATGGATGTCTCGCCCACGATCGCCGATCTGGTGGGCATCGACCTGACGGAAGTGCTGCCCTGGACCGATGGCGAAAGCCTCGTTCCGCTGGCCAACGGCACCGCGCGCACCACGCCGGTGCGGATGGAATATGCCGCCGAGGCCTCCTATGCGCCGCTCGTGGGGCTGCGTCAGGACCAGTGGAAATACATCCACTGCGAATTGGACCCGCCGCAGCTTTTCGACCTTGAGAACGATCCCCACGAGCTGACCAACCTCGCCGCCGATCCGGCCCATGGAGAGGTTGTGGCAAAGTTCGAAGAACAGCTCGCAACCTATTGGAACATGGGCGATTTCGACGCCGAGGTGCGCCAGTCGCAGGCCCGTCGCCACGTGGTCTACGAGGCGCTGCGCAACGGGTCGTACTTCCCGTGGGATTTCCAGCCGCTGCAACAGGCCTCGGAGCGCTACATGCGCAACCACATGGACCTGAACGTGCTGGAAGAAAACAAACGCTATCCGCGAGGCGAATGAGATGCGCGACGTACAGCCCAAGGCCAGCCACTTCATCGGCGGCCAGTATACCCATGACACCTCCGCCCCCGAGATGGTCACCCTCTATCCCTTCACGGGCGAGGTGACCGCGCGCCTGCACGAGGCCACCGAGGCCGAGATCGACGCCGCCTTCACCACCGCCGCTGCCGCGCAGAAGACATGGGCCGCCCTGCCGCCCGTGGAGCGCGGCCGCGTGCTGCGCCGCGCGGCGGACATCCTGCGCGAACGCAATCAGGAGCTGTCGGAGATCGAGACCATCGACACCGGCAAGCCGATCCAAGAAACGCTGGTGGCCGACGCGGAATCCGGCGCGCAGGCGCTGGAATACTTCGGCGGCCTGATCGCCGCCGTAACCGGCGAGACGGTGCCGCTGGGGGAGGATTTCGTCTACACGATCCGCGAGCCGCTCGGCACCTGCGTCGGCATCGGCGCGTGGAACTACCCGATCCAGATCGCCTGCTGGAAGGCCGCACCCGCGCTTGCCGCCGGCAATGCGATGATCTTCAAACCCTCCGAGGTGACGCCGCTCTCCGCCCTGAAACTGGCCGAGATCCTCGTCGAGGCCGGCGCGCCCGAGGGGCTCTTCAACGTGGTGCAGGGTGCGGGCCGCGTGGGTGCCGCGCTGATAAGCGATCCGCGCTGTGCCAAGGTCTCGCTTACCGGCTCGGTGCCGACGGGGCGCAAGGTCTATGCCGCGGCCGCCGATGGCATCCGCCATGTGACCATGGAACTTGGCGGCAAGTCGCCCCTGATCCTCTTCGAGGACGCGGAGATCGAGAATGCTGTCTCGGCCGCGATCAACGCCAACTTCTATTCCACCGGCCAGATCTGCTCCAACGGGACGCGCGTCTTCGTGCATGAGGACATCCACGACGCCTTCGTGGCGCGCCTTGCCGAGCGGACCGCCAATGCCCGCCTCGGTGATCCGCTGGACCCTGAGGTCACCGTCGGCCCCATGGTCTCGGACACGCAGCGCCAGAAGGTGCTGGCCTGCATCGAGGCCGGCAAGGCCGCGGGCGCCAAGCTGCTCTTCGGCGGCGATGTCCCCGAGGGCCCGGGCTACTTCCTGACACCCGCCGCCTTCGACGGCGTGACCGATGACATGGCCCTTGCCACGGACGAGATCTTTGGCCCCGTCATGTCGATCCTCACCTTCCGGGACGAGGACGAGGTGATCGCGCGCGCCAATGCCACCGATTTCGGACTGGCCGCGGGCCTCTTCACCCGCGACATCAAGCGGGCGCACCGCGTCGTGGCACAGCTGGAGGCCGGTACCTGCTGGATCAATACCTACAATCTGACCCCCGTGGAAAGCCCCTTCGGCGGCAACAAGATGTCCGGTGTTGGCCGTGAAAACGCCCGCGCCGCCCTCGACCACTACTCTCAGGTGAAATCCGTCTATGTCTGCATGGGCGACGTCGAGGCCGCGTTCTGATGGCACCACAGATGGAAGCGGATTTCGTCATCGTCGGCTCCGGCTCTGCCGGGTCGGCTTTGGCGGCGCGGCTCTCGGAAAGCGGGCAGCATTCGGTGATCGTGCTGGAATACGGCGGCACCGATGCGGGGCCGTTCATCCAGATGCCCGGCGCGCTCTCCTACCCGATGAACATGTCGCGCTACGACTGGGGCTTCATGACGGAGCCCGAGCCGCATCTGAACAACCGCACCCTCGTGACGCCGCGCGGCAAGGTCGTGGGCGGATCCTCCTCCATCAACGGGATGGTCTATGTGCGTGGCCATGCCATGGACTTCGAGCAATGGTCCCAGATGGGCGCCAAGGGCTGGTCCTATGCGGACGTGCTGCCCTACTTCAAGCGGATGGAGCACTGGCACGACGGCGGCCACGGCGGCGATGACGACTGGCGCGGCACGGAGGGCCCGCTGCATGTCACCCGCGGCCCGCGGCGCAATCCGCTCTATCAGGCCTTCGTGGACGCGGGCAAACAGGCGGGCTTCGAAACGACGGACGATTACAACGGCGAGAAGCAGGAAGGCTTCGGCCCGATGGAGCAGACCGTCTGGGGCGGGCGCCGCTGGTCCGCGGCCAATGCCTATCTGAAACCGGCGCTGAAACGGCCCAACCTGACCCTGCACCGCTGCCTTGCCCGCAAGGTCGTGATCGAGAACGGCCGCGCCACGGGCGTCGAGGTCCGGCGCGGCAGCGCGATCGAGGTGGTGAAGGCCCGGCGCGAGGTGATCATCGCCGCCTCCTCCATCAACTCGCCCAAGCTGCTGATGCATTCGGGCATCGGCCCCGCCGCGCAGCTGGCGGAACATGGCATCGAGGTGATCGCGGACCGGCCCGGCGTGGGCGCGAACCTGCAGGACCATCTGGAGCTGTACATCCAGCAGGCCTGCACCCAGCCGATCACGCTCTACAAGCACTGGAACCTCTTCGGCAAGGCGCTCGCCGGGGCGCAGTGGATGGTCTTCAAGTCGGGTCTCGGTGCCTCGAACCAGTTCGAAAGCGCGGCCTTCATCCGCTCGCGGCCCGGGGTCGAGTACCCCGACATCCAGTTCCACTTCCTGCCCTTCGCCGTGCGCTACGACGGCAAGGCGGCGGCAGAGGGCCACGGCTTCCAGGCCCATGTCGGGCCCATGCGCTCGCCCTCGCGGGGCGAGATCACGCTGAAGTCGCCCGACCCGGAGGCCGCCCCGCGGATCTTCTTCAACTACATGTCCGAGGAACAGGACTGGATCGACTTCCGCCACTGCATCCGCGTCACGCGCGAGATCTTTGGCCAGAAGGCCTTCGATCCGTTCCGGGGCGACGAGATCCAGCCCGGCAGCCACCTGCAGAGCGACGATGAGCTCGACGGGTTCATCCGGGAGCACGCGGAGAGCGCCTATCACCCCTGTGGCACCTGCCGCATGGGTGCTACCACCGACAGCCACGCCGTAGTGGACGAGGAATGCCGCGTGATCGGCGTCAGCGGCCTGCGGGTCGCGGACAGTTCGATCTTCCCCTCGATCCCGAACGGCAACCTGAATGCGCCCTCGATCATGGTGGGGGAAAAGGCGGCGGATCACATCCTCTGCCGCAAGCTGCCGCGCGACGACAGCCAGCCGTGGATCAATCCCCGCTGGCAGGAGAGCGACCGCTGAGGGCTCAGGCCCGCCAGTGACAGGCAACCGGTGTCAGGCAACCGGTGATAGGCAACCAGTGACAGACAAATGGAAGCGGCCCCCGGGCCGCTTCCTGTCGTTTGGGGCCGTGCCTCAGGCGACGGGCTCTGCCTCCGGCTGCTCTTCCGCGGGCACCTCGACGATCCGGTTCAGCAGCGTCTGGAGGTTCTGCAGCGATTGCAGGTGGACATAGAGCAGCTCCAACTCATCTGACCGCGCCATCTGGCCCAGCGTCTCGTCCGGCAGCGCCTTCAGCTTGTCCCGGTTCACGGCGAGGAAGCCGTTCAGCCGCCCGGTCTTGCCGCCACTGGTGCGGAACTCGGCGTGCATCGGCTCCAGCAGGTCCAGCTCCATCAGCCGCTTGCAGAAGGCCTGTGTGCGCACGAACTGTGCCTGATAGTCACGCGCGAAAGTCAGGACACCCTCAAGGTAGCTGGTCCGCTCGCCCCGGCTGTCAAAGAGATGCTCCCCCTCGCCGTTCTGGTTCAGCCCCTCGTAGGCCTCGTCGATGCAGAGCGTCAGGTTCTTGCCGTCGGCACTGGCGGCAAAGACGAAGGGATAGCGCCGGATGAAGGCGGGGATATAGCGCCCCGTCCACTGGCCGTCCTCGTCGATGAAGAGGTTCTCCGACTGGGTCAGACCGAGGATCACCACGGGCACCACGGCCTCGCCGCTGCCCGCAAAGACGATGGTGCCATCACCCGCCATGGGCCGGAACTCCGCCGCCACCAGCGGGACCGAGTTCACCTCGCGCGCGAAGCCATAGGACCCGTCGCTGCGGATCGCGGTCTTGCGGTGTGCCTCGTTCGAAATCGGCACGGCTTTCTTGTAGAAGAGCAATTGGTTGGTCATGGGTCCTCCTGTCAAAATGTCTTTTGCCCCACCGGTCTGCGCCGGGGCACCTGTCGCGGGATCGAGGCTAGGCTGCGCCCTTGGCCCCGTCCATCCTTGCATGGCGAACGACCTGTTTCCGGATCGCCCGCCGGTTGTGCGGCCCCGCCTCAGCGCAGGCCGTAGTTCTCTGCCACCCCCTTCACCGGTTCGATCTCGAAGCTGACCGAGCAGCGCTGCCCGGCCGGAAAGGCCCCCTCGGGATTGGGCAGGTCGAGCCGCAGCCCGAAGGTGCCCGAGGTGGCATCGAACACGCGGTCAATCACGCCGACCTGCGCCACGATCTCCTGCCCCTCCGGCTGGCGCAGCGCGACCCGCGCGGCCATCCCGACGGAAAGCTGCGGGTAGTAGGCGGCGGGCAGGAAGGTCTCGACATGCAGCGGGTCGAGGGCGGCAATCTCGGCCACCGCGGCCTCCTGCGTGACGAACTCCCCGGGCTGGAGCAGCCGCCGGGTGACGACGCCGTCCATCGGGCTGCGGATGGTGCGCCGGTCCAGCGTGGCCTGCGCGCGGTCCAGCTCCTGCCCGGCAAGATGCAGTTCGACGCCCAGCCGGTCGATCTCGGCCCGCGCCACCATCAGCTCCGCCTCGGCCTCGTCAAAGGCTTCCTGCGTGGCGGCGCCCCGGTCCAGCAGCTGCCGGACCCGTTCCATCCGCGCCGTGGCAAGCGCCAGCCGCGCCTCCTGCGCGCGCAGCGAGGAGCGGTCCTCCGCCTGTGTCCGTTGCAGCGCAAGGGCGGCGCGCTCCACGCTGTCCTCCAGCCGCGCCACCACGTCGCCCGCCTGCACCACCTGCCCGCGGGTCACCAGCACCTCGGCCAGAACGCCCGTCACCGGGCTGCCAAGGGCAACGATCCGCGCCGGCTGCACAACGCAGTCGAAGGTCTCCTCCGCCCACGCAACGCCGGTCGCGACGGCGCAAAGCCCGGCGAGCAGGACACGGGCCCCGGCCCGCCGCCATTCAATCCGGGACACCGGCATAGGACATCGCATCGTTCAGAACCTCGTCTTGTCGCAACAGATCGGCCCGCATCCGGCGGTGCATCCGCCCGGCGCGGGCCTGCGCCCGGGCAAAGCCGCGGGCCGCAAGGCGCGGGCCGAGGCCCGGCAGGGCCAGCAGGCGCGGATGGGCCCAAAGGGTGGGAAACTGCGCCAGCAACGCATCGTCGAGCGACAGCAGCGGCCGGAACCGCCCCGGATCGCCCTGCCGCCCGGCGCGGCCCGCCAGCTGGCGGTCGATGCGGGCGCTCTCATGCGCCTCGCTCATCAGCACCTGAAGCCCGCCGCGCGCCCGGGCCGCGCCCTGCAGCGCGATATCCGCGCCGCGCCCGGCCATGTTGGTGGCCACCGTGATGCGCCCGGGCTGTCCGGCCTCGGCAATGGTGCGGGCCTCCTCGGCATCCTGATCGGCGGAGAGGACGACATGCGCCACCCCGCGCCGCGTCAGCACCTGCGAGAGCGCGCGGCTGGCCGCGACGGTCCGGGTGCCGATCAGCACCGGCAGCCCCTGCCCCTGCAAGGCCTCCGCCTCCTCGGCCACGCGCAGCCACCTGCGCGTGCTGTCGCGAAGGATCACCGGGCGCTCCATCCGACGTTGCACCGGCCGGTGGGTGGGAATGCGCGCCACCGCCACGCCATAGACGCGCCAGAGCTCCCCCGCGACCTCGTCCAGCGTGCCGGACATGCCCGAGATCCTGTCGTAGCGGCGGAAGAACCGCTGATAGGTCGTCCGCGCCAGCGTCACCCGGCCGCGCGAGGGATCCAGCCCCTCCTTCAGCTCGATGAGCTGGTGCAGCCCTTCCTCCCAGAACCGGTCCGGCATGGTGCGGCCGGTGTTCTCGTCGATGATCTCGATCGCGCCCTCGCGGACGAGGTAATGTTCGTCGCGGCGGAAGAGATGCCGCGCCGTCAGGGCCTTGGTCACCAGTTCCTCGCGCAGCCGCCGGTTGGAGAGCAGCCCCTCCTGCCGCAATGGCCCGTCGAGCCGCGCTAGGCCCCGGTCCGTCAGCTCGATCCGGCGCTCGGCCAGGTCGATGGTGTAATCGCGAGGCTCCAGCCGCTGCATCAGCGCCTCCGCCGTGCGCAACAAGCTCACGTCATGGAGGGCCGGCCCCTCGCCCGACAGGATCAGCGGCGTCCGGGCCTCGTCAATCAGCACGCTGTCGGCCTCGTCGATGATGCAGAAGGCCAGCCCGCGTTGAAGCCCGCCGCCGGGCCCGGCCAGCCAGCTGCGCACCCGGCGCTGAAGCCGCCCGCTGCCGACCGCCGGGTCGATCCGGTCCTTGAGGAAATCGAAGGCCAGCTCCTTGTTCGTGCAATAGGTCACGTCGGCGCCATAGGCGGCGCGGCGGGCCTCGGGGCTCATCCCCGCGGTCACGAGGCCGACGGAGAGGCCCAGCAGGTCATAGACCGGGCGCATCTCCTCTGCATCGCGGGTTGCGAGGTAGTCGTTCACCGTCACCACGTGGACCGGCCGCCCGGTCAGCGCCATGGCAGCGGCGGTCAGCGTGCCGGTGAGGGTCTTGCCCTCGCCTGTCTGCATCTCGGCCAGCTGGCCGCGCATCATGGCCCAGGCACCGCGCATCTGCGCCGGGTAATGCCGCTTGCCAAGCGCCCGCCCCGCGGCTTCGCGAACACAGGCAAAGAGCGGCCCGGCATGGCGCAGCGCCGCCGGATCGCCCCGGGCCGCCGCCTGCCCAAGCTGCCGCGCCCGGGCGGCAAGTGCCGCATCATCGAGCCTGTCGAGACCCGGCGTGGCAAGGGCGACCGCCTGCAGGATCCGCCGCGTGCCCTGCCCGCGCAGCCCCGTCCAGCGGGCCAGCAGCAGCGCCTGCGCGCGGGCCACGGCAAGGTCGGCCCGGCCCTGCCGCGCGGGCGGGGCCTCGAACCCGTACCAGGCGTCGGAGCGCAGGCTGCGCGCAGGCGGGGACAGCACAGGGGCCTTGAGCACAGGGGGAGAGAGCGCCGCGTCAGACATCGAACTGCCTCAGGAACAGCTGTCGCAGGGCGCGGCTCATGCGGTAGGCCAGCGGCTCGCGGCCATGGTCAAAGCGCACCTCGACCCGCTGCCCCAGCAGCAGCGCCTTGGGCGGCAGCGGGACGGCGAGGTCGAATTCGAGGTAGGCATCCAGCGCGGTGCTGGCATTGCCCGCCGTCGGATCCAGCACGATCTGCCCGCCGCCCTCGGTGCCAAGCGCGATGGACGGCAGATCGCGCCGCGCCTTCGGCACATGGCGGATCACCTGCGCGGGCAGGCTTTGCCCCGGGGCATTCACCAGCCGCACCTCGACCCCCTCCAGCCGCCGCCGCACCAGATCGGCGCGGGCCTCGGGCACCATGGTGCGGATCATCGCATCGCCCGGCCGCACGAGGTAACCCACCAGAGCCCCCCGCCCGAGGTAGCCCTGCGAGCGGTCACGCGCCCCGGGCAGCAACAGGTGCCCGGCGGCTGGCGTGACAAGGGTCAGCGCGGCAACCTCCTGTTCGATCCGCGTCAGGGCGGCATTGGCGTGGTCCAGCTGCTCGCGCAGGATCTGGCCCGCGGCCCGGTCGCGCAGGATCTCGCGCTCCAGCCGCAGGGCGATCTCGGCCCGCTGCGCCGCCAGCAGGTCGCGCCGCGCCAGCAGCGCCGCGTTCTCCAGCCGCAGGACCTGCGCGCCGGCGGGCACCTCTCCGGTCACCGCCAGCTCGGCGAGGTAGCCCTCGGTGCCGGTGCGGAGCGCGGCACCCTCCGGCAGGTCGATCACCCCCTCGACCCGCGTGGCATAGGGCAGCGGCAGCAGCAGCGCCCCGGCCACCAGCGCCGCCACGCCCATGCCGCTGACCGCAAGGGCCCGCGGACGCTGCCGGCGCAGCTCCGGCGCCTCGATCAGCCACCAGAGCCCCTTGAGCACCGGGAAGACGAGCGCATTGGCCACCGCCCAGAGGGCGAGCGCCACCCCGAGGAAGAAGAGCTTGGAGGCGATGAAGACGGCGATCCCCACCATGATCGACAGCCGGTAGAGGAAGGCTCCAACCGCGTAGAGCAGGAACCATGTCCGCTCTCCCCGCGCCGTGGCGGGTGAAAAGCTTGCCTTCATTCCGAAGGCGTAGCGCTTGATAACGTGGAAGAAATGCCGGTTCGCCCGCTGGCCGAGGTTGGGGATCTCCAGCAGGTCCGCCAGCACGTAATAGCCATCGAAGCGCAGCAGCGGGTTGCCGTTGAAGAGCAGCGTCGAGACCGATCCGATGAGCACCGCGTTGAAGGCCGCGGCCCGTGCCAGCCCCGGCTCTGCCGCAGCCCAGAAGATCATCGCGAGCCCGGCCACGAACAGCTCCACCAGGATGCCCGCACCGCCCACGACGGCCCGGTGCCACTTGCTGGGAAAACCCGCCGAGGCAGAGGCATCGACATAGGGCACCGGGATCAGGACGAGGAACATCAGCCCCATCTCGTGCACCTCGCCGCCCCAGTTCTTGACGGCATAGCCGTGGCCCAACTCGTGCAGCGCCTTGATCACCGGGTAGACGAGCGCGATCAGCAGCAGGTTCTGCGCCAGGAACACCCGGTCGGCCAGGTCGGCGGTCAGCGGGCCCCAGTTCAGCGCCGCAAGGACCACCCCGGTGAGCACCACCGCCAGCCAGATCACGGCGCCGAACCAGGTGAAGGCCGGGCGGACCAGCGGCATGGTGGCGCTCAGGAAGCGATCCGGGTCCAGCAGCGGCAGCCGCAGCGCCAGCGGGTTGCGCAGCCGCGAGACTAGGTTGCGCGCCTCCGATGTCTCGGCCCGGAAGGCGATCTCGTCGATGTCGGGCGGCAGGTCGCCCGCCAGCAGGTCGGCGTGGTGCAGCTGCGCGAGCAGGCGCAGCGCCTCGTCCTGCGTCGGCGGATCGCCCTCCTCGCCCGCCCAGGCGACGGCGCGTTCCCAGATGTCCTGCATCGTGCGGCGGCCGTCCATGAGGCTGACCATGTGGTTCGCCGCCGGAGCCAGCCGGTGATAGCGCCCGGTCTGGTCGTCCTGCACCACGTACCACGTGCCCCCGCGCAGCACCTGCCGGTAGATCCGCGCGTGGCTGCGCAGCCGGGGCCGCATCGGGGCGACCCGGAACCAGAGCGGGCTGAACACTGATTGTGCCATCTCAGCCCACCCAGCCCCACCATGTCAGCCGCGCCCAGTCGGCGAGGTCGCGGGTCCAGATGCGGATCATCAGCTGCTCGGCGGTGTCCACCTTGGCCACCCCCTGCATCCCCGGCCCGAGGTCCGCGCCGGGATCGTCCAGAACCGCCTCGACCCGGAAAGTGTTGCGGCCCTCGGCGGCTTCGGCCACGGGGGTCACGGCGGTCACCTCGAACGGATAGGCGGTGCCCGGCAGCGCAGTCACCACCAACTCGCCGCGCTGCCCAGGCGCGATCTCGGAGATCCGGCTTTCCGGCACCTTCATCACCACCCGGTAATCCCCCTCCGGCGCGATTTCGTAGAGGACGGTGCCCCGGGTGACGGAGCCGCCGATGTTCTGGCTCTGATCGCCGGCCACCACCACGCCGTCGAAGGGCGCAGTCAGCCGGGCACGTTCCAGCGAGGCGTCGATCATGCGCAGCTGCGCGTCGGCCTGCGCCACCTGCGCGCGGATGATCTCGGCCTCGGCGCGGTTCTGCTCGCCGATGGCGCGGTCGTATTCCAGCGCCTTCTGGCGCCGCTCGGCCATCCAGCGCAGCCGCTCCAGCGTCAGGTCGCGGTCATCCATCTCGGCCAGCAGTGCGCCCTCGGCCACCCGGTCGCCCGCGCGCACCGGGGCCGTGCGCAGGAAGCCGTCGAAGGGCGCCACCAGCACCCTTTGCACCGCGCCCTCGACTCGGGCGTCGGCGGCGACGCGGTAAGGCGCGGTCCATGTGGCAAAGAGCGCGGTCAGCCCTGCAAGCGCCAGAACCGCCAGCTTGCGCCCGGCATGGCCCGGCCCGAAAAGCCGGGTGAACTGGTGCCCGACACTGTCGAAGACCTTGAAGATCAGCCACTTGTCGTTCTGCCGCTTTTCCCAGAGCACCGGCCCCACAAGGGCGGCGGCCAGATCGAGGAAGGCGATCTCCTCCTCCGAGTAGGGCCGTTCCTCCGGCCGCTCCACGGTGATCGCGCCGTGGTAGAGATCGCCCACCATGACCGGCAGCGTCACCACCGCCGAGGGCCCGTGCTGCCGCGCCAGCACCGCCTGCGCACGGGTGGCGTTCAGTTCGGCCGCGGGGGCCGGATGGGTCAGCACCGCCCGCTGGTCCAGCGCCTCGTCCATGGCGGCGGCGACGTGCCGGGTGAGGCTCATGCGGCGGCCGAACTCGGCGGAATGGGATACGGCCACCACCTGCGTGCGCCCGCGCCTGCGAAAGCCGAGCGAGACCCGGTCCGCCCCCACCGCCTGCGCCAGACGGGTGACCGCGCCGATGGCGGCGCGGCGGGCCTCGTGATCCTGCATCGCGGCGGCAAAGATATCCTGTGCGGCCTGCACCCGGGCCTCGCGGCCCCGGGCCTGCCGGTGCTGCTCCAGCAGCAGGGCCTCGCGCAGCCACGGCGCACCCCAGGCAAGCGCGCGCCCGGCCCCGCGCAGCCGCTGCGGCGTGGCCTCGGCCAGACGCAGCAGCGCCACCGCGGCCACGGCGCCGCTCGGCAGGGCGACGGGATGCGCAAGGCAGGCCGCCCGCGGGGCCTCTGCCGGGCGGATCACCACGGGCGCCCCGCTTTCGGCGCAGCGCTTGAGCAGCTCCGCCTCCTCGCCCACAGGGTCCTGCCGGGCGAGGGCCTGCCACTCCGGCGTGCCCGAGGACCCGCGCCGCAGCCAGTAGACCGCGCCGCCTTCCGCCGCCGCCTGCCGCATCTGGACCTGAAGCCACGGCCCCGCCACGGCCTCCATTCCCTGCGCCTGCGCCAGCCTGTCCCAGGCGGCATCCTGCATCCGTGCCGCATCGCCCGCGGTGCGGGCCGGAGCGGCAACAGCCGCGCCCCGGCGATGGCCCTGATCCTGGATGGTCACGCGGTGTCCTCCCTGCCGCAGCCCCATACCGGGATACGGCTTTCAACCTGTCGTTGCATCTTGTCGGAGCTTTGCATGGCCGCTACGCTTCTCCCAAGAGGGAATTCAGCGCAGCGGAGGATCGCGCATGGCAGAGGACATCCCCGGGGAGGACCCGCAGGCCATCCCCCCCGACGCCCTCAAGCGGGAATTGTACTTTCCGACGTTCGTCTACTTCCGCGACTTGACCGGAGCGCCCGCGCTGAACGCGGCGCTCTTGGCGTCGATCCACGCCGAACGGCAGCGCGATCAGGAGGGGCTTGAACGGTCCAACGTGCGCCAGCTCGGCGGCTGGCACAGCCGGAACGACCTCAACGCCGATCCCGCCTTCGCGGGCCTCACCGCGCAGATCGAACGCACGGCCGCCGAGATCGGGGCCGATCAGCGCCTTGCCGAGGGTTGGCCGCTTGCGATCGACAACATGTGGGCGATCATCAATCCGCCCGGCAGCTACAACAAGACCCATATCCACCCCGGCTCGATCTGGAGCGGGGTCTATTACATCCAGGCCCCCACGGGCGCGGGCCGGATCAGCTTCACCGATCCCCGGACGGTGCAGCTGATGTCGAACACCCGCCACGCCCCCGGCCAGCTGCCGGTGGAGCAATGGACGGATGTCTACTACGACCCCCTGCCCGGCCGGCTGATCATCTTTCCCAGCTGGCTCTACCACGGGGTCGAGATCAACAGCGCCACCGAAACCGGCGACGCCGGGGAGCGCGTGATCATCAGCTTCAACCTGTTCCAGAAGAAAGTGGGCTGAGGCCAGCCCCGACGCTCCGGTCCCCGACCGCTGCTGTGCGCTCTGCTCTGTGGCCGCTCGGGTCATCGACAGCAGGGCGCGCGGTCCCCCGGGGAGGCCGCGCGCCCTGTCGTGTGTCGTGCCGGTCCGTGCCGTCAAGCCGTCACTCCGCTGCGATCAGGGGCAAGGTGACGGGGCCTTCTAGCATCAGGCGCTGCACCTCGGCGGCGCTGAGGCTGCGGTCGTACCAGGCGACCTCGTCCAGCAGACCGTCGAAGTGATCGCCGAGCGACGGGTCGCCGGAGCCGTGCCCATGCCCGGACCCACGACCATGCCCGCGCGACTGTTCCCAGGCGGCCCCGATGGCGATGGCACTGGTCATGCCGGTCAGCCCGCCGGTGTGGCCGTCGCTGGCAACAAGCGCCCCGTCGACATAGAGGTTGAGCCCGCCAGCCCCCCAGCTGAGCGCCACATGGGCCCAGCTGTCGCGGGTCAGTGCCGGGCCATCCAGCGTCACCTCGGCGGTGCCGTCGTCGAAGGCCAGCCGCAGCACGCCATCCTCGAGCGAGAGCGTCATGCCGGTGCCATCCGGGCCGAAGACCGAGACGAGGCCGCCATCGGCGCGCCGGTCCGCGGGATTGACCCAGAGCTGCAGCGTACCCTCGGCGGTCATGAAGGCCGCGTCCTGACCGACCAGCACAGCGGTGTCGTCGCGATCCTCGAACCGCAGCGAGGTGCCGCTGTCGGGCGTTGCGCCCGGGCCGCTCTCGACAGTCGCCGCACCGCAGCCGTCGTCGCTGACCCAGGTGCCGTCCTGCGGCACGCCCGCCACATCGTGCAGCACGCTGCCCGAGGTCTCGTCGAAGGTCAGCTGCAGCACGGGCTGGACCACCTCGGTCTCGATCGCGACCTGAAGCGGGCCCGCCACGGCGATCACCTCGCCGCCATGGGCATAGAGCCGCAGCCCGTCCTCGGGCATCAGCGCATCCCATTCGCCCAGCAGGGTCAGCGTCTCGGCGGCGCCGCCAACCAGCACGGCCGGGGCCCCGCCGGTAAGCAGCGCAAGATCGCCGGGCGCAAGGCTCGTGGGCAGCTCGGAGCCGGAGCCTACGACAAGGCCCACGGTGCCGTCGCCATAGTCGATCCGCTCGATGCCGCTCACGCTCTGCGCACTGCCGCCCGCCAGCGGGGTCAGGATCAGGGCGTCGCCCGCCGTGTCATAGGCATAGTCGACCGGCGCGCCCGCGACACCTGCCGCCGGCAGGATGCGACCGCAGACCTCGAAGAAGCGGGCCATCGGGCTGTCCTCGATGAAGAGAGACAGCGCCTCGGCCCCGAACTGGGTGCCGTGGATCGCCAGTTCGTCCATCTTTCCGTCAAAGCCGTCGCGCACCTGCGTCGTGCCATGATGACCGGTCTCGCTGACAACGCCGCCCAGCATCAGCGCGCCGGTGTTCTCCGCCAGACCGGCGGTGTAGCCGGCGTCGGAGGCCACCAGAACGCCATCGACGTAGAGCTGCAGGCCCTCCGCGCCCCAGCTCACCGCCACATGGGCCCAGGCCTTGCTGGCCAGCACATCGCAGGCCTCAAGCGTCACCTCGCCCGCGGCGGTCACCATGGTGAGGGTCAGATCGCCCTTGTCATGGACCAGCGAGAAGAGGTTGCTGCCGTCGGATTTCATCAGCAGTGTCTCGTCCCGGGCGCTGGTTTCCGGGCGCACCCAGACCTGCAGCGTGCCCTCGTCCAGCGCCATCGCCGCGGTGTGGTCGAAGACGAGCGCCTCGTTGCGGTGGAAGTCGATGCCGGTCTGCGGATCGAAGCCCGCCTCCGCCACCGGCCCCGTATCGTCGAGATCCGCGTGATGCGTGCCCGTGACCTGACCCGTCAGGCCGCCGATCCGGTCGGTGACGATGTCGCCCGAGGTTTCGTTGAAGTCCCAGTAGGCCGTGGGCGCGACCGTGGGCAGGCCCAGACGGTCCTCGCCGCTGCCCCCCTCGATCACATTGGCCCCGCCGAGGCCGGACAGCCAGTCGTCGCCGTCATCGCCCGACAGCACGTCGTCCTGCGGCGAGCCGATGATCGTATCGTCACCCGCACCGCCGGTGATCGTGGCCAGACCGCTGCCCGCGACAAGCAGGTCGTTGCCGTCGTTGCCTTCCAGCTCGGTCGGCAGGGTGATCGTGCCGTCGACGACGATCCGGTCGTCACCGCCAACGCCCATCATCCAGACGCGGGTGATGTCGGAGGCGAGGAAGTAATCGAGGCTGTCGGTCCCGCCCGGCAGTTTCAGCGCGCTGAAACTGGGGGACTCGGGCAGCGCCGGATCGGTGGTCAGGGCCCAGACCGTCTGGGCCTGCTGACCGCTCACGCCGACCGCGTCCAGACCGATCACCGCATCGCGGCCGCCGATCTCTGCCTCCAGCCGCAGGCTGGCGGTACTTGCCCCCACCGGCAGGGCATAGTCGAAGCTGGCTCCCGTGGCATCGAAGCTCTGACCGCTCATCTCGCTGACGAAGGCATCCAGCCCGTCGTCGTAAAGGAAACTGTCGAGCAGAACCTCGGCCCCGCCATTGACGGTGAGGTAGAGCATGAGGCTGTCCGGGTGGCGCCCGCCGTCGAAGCCATGGCGGCTGCCGCCGTCGTCGGCAAAGAGGCTGAGCGACAGGACCGCGTTCTGCAGCCCGGCAAAATCCAGCACCACGGGACCGGCGTCCTCGGCCCGGCTGGTCAGTTCCAACGCGCCGCCGAGGTCGTCGAAGCCCTCCTGCGGGCCGGTGACGATGGCGGGATCGAGCGGTGCCTCGACAAGGGCCGGACGCAGGCCGCTGACGGTCGCGCCCGTGACCTCGACCCGTTCGGCACCCGAGGTGAAATCGCTCACGATGCGCAGCTCGAAGGGCCCCGTCAGGCCGAGCGCGTCGAGATCGTAGCCGAGCGTTGCGCCCTCCGCGCCGAAGCTCTGCCCGCTGGTGCCGACAAAGAGCTGATCGGCCGCGTTCACCTCGAAGGTGTCGAGGGTGATCACGCTGCCATCGGCCATGACGAGTTCCACCGTGAGGCTGTCCGCCCCGCGTTCGCCCGGACCCTCGAAAGTTTCGCGCCCTTGTGCGGCGGTCCGGATGTCGAAGCTGAAGGTCAGCGCCTCCAGCCCGGTCGGATCGCCTGCCGTAAAGCTCAGGCTGTCGCTGTGCGGGCCCTTCAGATCGCCCTCGTCCTCGCGGCCCGGGCTGTGCGACCCGCCACCCGACGACCGGCCACAGCCACAGACCTCGCCCTCTGCCTGTTGCAGCAGGTAGACCAGTTCCGGCGCCAGTTCTGAGGGGTCGAGTTCGCGCAGCTTGAAGACCTCGTCCTCGTTGGTGCCGATAACGCCCAGGGTGCCATCGTCATCGACGAAGATCCCCGACAGGAAGACCTGCGTCACCGCCGTGGCCACGCCGCCGTCGTCATCCTCGAGCGTGAGGATCACGTCATAGATGTTCGGATCGGCATAATCGTGGTCGAAGCTGAAGCTGCGCAGGCCGGCAACCCCGATGGAGAGCGTCTCGACCGTGCCATCGCCCCAGTCGATCGTGACCCGGTGCGCGTCGAGCGTGCCCGCGTCGCTGAAATCGGCCAGCACGGTCACGGTTTCGCCCGGCAGCACGTTGCCCGGCACCTCTGCGTTGTTGGAGACCGCGGTAAAGACCGGCGCGGCATTGGTCACCGTCACCTCGACCTCCGCGCTCGCGGTGCCGAGGTCGTCATCCTCCAGCGCCAGCGAGATGGTGAAGACGCCCACCGGCCCGTCCACGCTTGTGGTGTCGGAGAGGTGGTCATCGTCGAGATAGCGGTGCACGGCCGAAAACTCACGCTGCCCCGGCAGGATCGCCAGCGTCGTGGTGCCCGAGCCATCGCCCCAGTCGATATGCAGCAGGTGAGTGTCGCCGAGGCTGGCATCCGTCACCGTGCCGGTGATCTCGACGGTGCCGTCCTCCGTGATCTCGGTCGCGCTCAGCAACACGGGCACGTAGTCGTAGATCGGCGCGCCGCCGCTGTCGGTGCCGGTCTGCACGCGGATCGGCAGGAAGCCCGGCGCCACGTTCTCGACCTCGACACTTGTCGTCACCATGGCAGAGCTGTCGCCCTCGTCATCGGTCGCCACCGCGCTGATCGTGTAGCGGCCAAGGCTGTCGCTCAGGGCGACGGAGCCCGGCCCGTCGTTGTCGTCGTAGACATGGGTCGCCACGAAGGTGCGGCTGGCGGCATCGACGGTGACCACCTCTGGGGTGGAGCCATCGCCCCAGTCGATCAGCACCTCGTGGGTGTCCGTGACGCCCGGATCGGTCAGGATGCCGGTCAGGGTGACGGCCTCGCCCTCGTCGATGCGCGCCTGATCGGTGGCCAGCACGGTGATCGTGGGCGCGACGTTGGTGATCAGGGCCTCGATCGTGGCCTCCGCCCCGGTGCCGCCGTCGTCATCCGTCGGGGTCACCCGCACGGTATAGCTGCCATCCTCGTCATAGACGTGTTCGAAGGTCAGCAGGCTTTCGCCCGCCGCCAGCAGCAGGCTGTCCGAGGTGCCATCGCCCCAGTCAACCAGCACGGTGACGCTGTCCTCGACCCCGGGATCGGTGATGGCGACACTCAGCGTCGCGGCGGCCCCTTCCGCAGCCGTCGGCAGCGAGAGGCTGGTGACCTCGGGGGCCACGTTCTGCACCGTGATCTCCACCGGCGCGGCGATCCATGCGCCGTCCTCGTCGACCGCGGTCGCCGTGACGTCGAAGGTGCCATTGTCGGCAAAGGCCCGGCTGACGGTCGGGGCGGCCCCGTCCACGCGTTCGGGCGCGGTGCCATCGCCCCAGTCGACCAGCCAGTAGTCCACCACGTCGTCCCCGGCGTCGCTGGCCGAGAGCGAGAGCGTCGCGGCACTGCCTTCGTCGACGGTCTGGACCGCGGGCGTCACGCTGAGGACCGGCGGGGCGTTCAGCACCTCGTAGCTGGTCACCACCTCGGTGGTGTCCTCGCCATCGGAGACGAGCACCCGCAGGCTCAGCACGCCATCGTCGGTGTGATAGGACGCCGGGATGACGATCGAGGTCGCGGTGGTGTTCTCCACCTCGCCCGCATCGAGGAAGTCGCCGTCGTCGTTCAGGTCGTAGGAGAAGAGCAGCCCCTCCAGCGTCGAGGGGTTGAGGTCCGACCACGCGGGATCGAAGACCGAAAGCACGTCGACGCGGGCGGTCTCGCCCTCCTCGATGGTGGCCCCGGTGACGGCGCTGACTCCGATGGTGGCCTCGGGCGCGGTGTTCGTCACCGTCAGCTGGGCCGTGGCCGTGATCGTCGCGCCGTTCAGCACAGGCCCGACCGCCAGCACGCCGTAGGAACCGTCGTCGGTGATGCCGAGGGCCTGAAGCGCGCTCCAGCTGATCGGCGCGGCGATCCCGATCTGGGTGTCGTATGTCCCGTCGTCGTTGGTGTCGAGGTAGACTGCCACGCTCGACAGGTCGATCGCCACGTCGGAGGTCAGCGCCAGTTCGAGGTCATCGCCCTCCGCGATGACCGGCGCCGCATCGTCAAAGGCCAGCGTGGCCGCGGTTGCCTGAAGCGATACGCTCGCCGTGTCGATGCCGACGGCGGAATCCTCGTCCACGCCAGTGACGGTGATCGTTCTGGAGGAGACCACGTTGACATAGGTGTGGCTTGCCGTTTCGGTGCCCGCCCCGAAGGTTTCGAGCGTGCCATCGCCCCAGTTCACCGTCCATTCCACGATCCGGTCGTCACCGGGATCGTAGGCGTCGAAGGTGATCGTGTAGGGTTGCCCCAGATCGGCCACGCCGGACCCCGGGGAGACGGTCACGACAGGTGCCGTGTTCTGCACCGTCAGTTCCATGGAGGCGATGCTCTCGCCCTCGTCATTCTCGGCCCGCACCGCGATCGGGTAGAGCCCGTCATCGGTGATCCCGAGGCTCTGCAACGCCGCCCAGTCGGACAGCACCAGCTGCCAGGTTTCCACGGCGCCGCTGGTCGAGACATAGCTCGCCACCGCATCCTCGAAGAGCCCGTCGCCGTCGATGTCGAAGACCGGCGCGCCGATGAGGCCGCTGCCGTTGGGGGTGATCTCGAGCGTCAGCGTCACGCCCTGCCCTTCGCGGGTCGTCGTGGCGCCGACAAAGGCGATCTCTGGCGGGGCGAAGGTCAGCCGCTCCTCGAAGGTGCCATAGGTGAAGCGCCCGGCCCCGTCGGACTGGAAGCTGCCCGAGGCGGCCGTGCCCTGCTGGTCAAAGACCGTCGTTCCCGGCGCAATGCGGATCACGTCGCCCGGCAGCGTCGTGGGCGCGTCGCCTTGAAGGTCTAGCGCCTCGATCAGCGGATCGACGGCACTGGCCTGAACCTCGGCCACGTCGCGGCCCGCGCCGCCGTCCAGCTGCAGCCGCTGGCCGCTGCCGGTCTGGGTCACGATGATCCGGTCGGCATTGCCGCCCGTGTCCACGGTCAACTCGCCATCGCTGCGCGTCGCGCGCAGTTCCACCGTATCCTCGCCCGCGCCGGTCCGCACCTTGGTGCCCCCGGTGGTGAAGCTGCCCGCCGTCGTGTCCGTCGTATCCTTCGCCACGAGGTCCAACAGCGTGACCACATCCGCCCCCGCGCCGGTGTCGATGGAGACCTGCGCCACCTCGTCCCCGGGCCGGTTCACCAGCGTGATCAGGTCATCGCCCGAGGCGGTTTCCAGCCCGAGCGCCACCATGCTCTCGAATTCGGTCACCTGCACCAGCGGCTCGACATAGGTGTCCTCGATCACGTAGCGCGCGATGCCGCCCGCCTCCGTCCCGTCGCCGAGGCTGCCGAGATAGGCCACCGGGGTCACCCCGTCCGGCAGGGTGGTGATGATCAGCTCGCTCGGGGCGTCCAGCCCCTCGTTGCCGCCGGTCAGGTTGCGCAGCACCTGCACGAAGAGCAGCTCGCCGGTCCGTTCGCCGTTCTCCTGCAGGGCCTGGAAGACCGCGATGGCATCGCTGTCGGCCCCGGTGACGAAGACGAAATCCCCGCTCGGAGAGGTCTTCACATCGCTCGGGGCGGTCATGCCCTTCACCCCGTCCGCGCCGCTCTCCAGCACGTCCACAAGGGTTAGCCCCGTGGCGGCGTCATAGGTCAGCGACAACAGGCGGTTCTGCGTCGAGGAGGTGACATAGAGCGCCCCGACCCCGTCGGTGGCGATGTCCGTGGCACCGGACAGCTCCGGCAGGGCAAGGCTGTGGAGCAGCGCGAGGCTGGCCGTATCGAAGACCGACACCGCACCGTCATCGGCCACGAAGAGCAGGCTGCCATCCGCGCTGAAGGCCACATCGCTGGCGCCGGAGGTCGTGGAGGCCAGTTCCATCCCGACCGCCCCGGTGCCGCTGAGGTTCAGCACGGCCATGCCGCCGCTGCCGTAGACCAGCACGCCATTGCCATCCGGCATCACCACGAGGCCCTCGGCATCGAAGGAGATCGCGTTGAGCGCGCTCTTCGCAGCGACTTCGACCAGATCTCCCCCGTCCTGCGTGCGGAAGGTCACCACGTCCAGGGCACCGCCGCTGCCCTCTGCGAGCGCATAGAGGTAATCGTTGCCATTGATGCGCGCCGTGGCGATGTCCTTCAGACCGCCGAGCGAGCTGGTGTCGAACCCGTCCTTCAGAATCTGCCGCTGCGAGCCATCGGCGTTCATGACAACGATCGCGTCCTGCACGAGGTCCGCGCCGTAAAGCACTGTCGCATCGGTATTTGCCGCCAGTTCCGCAATCCCCGGCACCTGCACCGGCGTCACGGTCTGCCCCGGCAGCCGCACGCCCAGTTCCAGCACGTCGTTGTCCGCCGCAAGGATCGCATTGTGCAGCACTTCGCCGGTGCGCGCCTCGATGTCCGCCTCATCCGCATCGCCGAAGAAGGCGAGGTTCACCGCGAGGGTCGACACCGATTCCGAGACCAGCGTCGCCCAGACCTGCCCGGCCCCCAGCGTCGCGATGGCCGCGTCGCCCGTCCCGGTGGACAGCGCGTCGTAGTTGTTGCCCGCCGTCCCGGTGACCGAGAGGCTGAGCGCCGGCATCGCCAGCGAGACGGAGCTGAGGTTGACCAGCAGCACCGCATCGTAGCCGTCGTAATCGTCCTCGCCATCGGCGCCGCCGTCGCTGTTGGGCATCCGGTCAAGCCGGATCATCGCCGCCAGCGTGTTGTTGGCAAGCGTGAAGGTCGTGCCGCTCTGATCGGCAAGCGCCTGCATCACGTCCGCCGCGGTCAGCCCCTCCATGATGCCATAGACATCCGCGCCGCCGTCGATGCCCGCGATCAGCGGGGTCGAGACGGTGGTGGTGTAGACGTCGTTCGTGGCCACGGCCCCGGCGTAGGTCTCGACGCTGGCCGTCACGTCGTCGATCGCGCCGCTGTCGCCCGCGTCGGGCGCCGTGCCGTTGAAGGCGATGTCATGACTGGAGAGGACGAAGCGCCCGGTGCCACCCGCCGTGCCGCCGGTGCCGCCCGCGGCATTCACCACCGCGTTGTTGCTCTCGCCCACGATCACCGTGGCCGCAAGGCGGACCGTACCGCCCGCGCCGCCGCCGCCGATGCCGCCGGCCCCGCCGTCACCCCCGGTGCCGCCGTCGCCCCCGGTGCCGCCGTCGCCGCCTTCACCGCCATTGCCGCCGCCGCCGCTCGTGGTCGGATCGTTGGCTTCCTCGCCGTCGGGGTTGAAGCCTTCGCCCCCGGTGGCGCCCTCGGCGCCCGCGTTGCCCGTGGTGACCGCGTTGCCCCCGGCCGCGCTGAAGGCCCCGCCGTAAAGCGTCAGGCGCCCGGCCGCGACCACCTGGAAGGCCCCGCCCCCGGCGCCGCCTGCGGTCCCGGTGCCGCCAGTCCCCCCGTTGCCGCCTTCACCGCCGCTGCCGCCGCCTTCGCCACCGCCGCCACTGCCGCCGCTGTCGAACCAACCGGCCCCGCCGCCGCCGCCGCCGCCACCGCCGCCGCCACCGCCGCCGCCACCGCCGCCACCGCCGCGCTGACCGCCGCCGCCGCCGCCGCCCGCGCCGCCACCGGACAGGCCGTTGCCCGTCACCGTGTTGCTGCCGCCGGTGCCGCTGTCGCCGAAATCACCATTGGTCCCGTTATCGCCGCGCTCGCCGGCCTCCCCGGCCCCACCGGCCTCGGCATTGGAGGCATCGAAGGTCTTGCCGTCCGAGCCCTCGCCACTGCTGCCACCGCCGCCGCGGGTGCCGCCAGACCCGGCCGTACTGGCCGTGTAGCCGCGCGTGCCGCCGGTGCCGCCTTCGCCGCCGTTGATCCCGTCGCCGCCTGCGGTGCCGCTGGTCCCGACGCCGCCGCTCGTGCCCGAGGTCCCGCTGGAGCCACTGCTGCCGCTTTCGCCATTCTCCCCGCCGTGGTTGGTGGTGAACGTGGACGCGCCGCCGGCACCGCCATCCCCGCCGCCACCGCCGGAGCCCTCGCTGCCGCCAGAGCCGCCGCTCGTGCCGCCCGTGCCGCCGGCCCCGTAGGTGCCACCGCCCGCACCGGCCGTCTGGCCATCGGCCGAGGCCGTCATGACGACATTGGCGCCGATGCTCACGTCGTTGGAGACGTTGAGGGAGACGCCGTAGGTGCCCACGAACTTCAGCGTCACCTGCCCGGTGATCGAGAGATCGCCGTTGATCGAGATTTGGCGCACGTTGTTCGTCACGGCGCCGAAGGTCAGCAGGTTGTTCGTCACCGTGACGCCGCCCCAGCTGACGGTCCCATTGGTGCTGTTGATGGTCACCGTGCGCGCCGTGTCGCTGTGGATCGACATGGTGGTCACGCTGCCGCCATCGGCCAGCCCGGTACCGCTCAGCCCCTCGATCTGCTCGACCTCGATATTGTCGATGCTGCCGCCGCCGGTGTCGATCACCAGCGTCTGGAGCCCGGTCAGACCGGCGCCGATCTGCGACAGGCTGGTATAGGTCTCCTCGGTCCCGTTGACGAAGAGCGCCGTCAGGGTGACGCCCGTCCCGCCCGTCACGTCGAGATCGTAGAGCGCGAAGGCATCGCCGATATCCGTCGCGGAGGCGCCAGCGCTGCGCAGCACCAGTTTCTGCCCGTCGGCGGTGGTGACCGCGCGGCTGCCGGTTGTGGTCGCGGTCATCACTCCCGGCGTCGTCATCCGCGCCGCGGCCGCCGACACGCTGTCGAGGACCGAATAGACGTAGAACCCGTCCTCGCTGTAATAGCCGTTGGTCGAGGCCGGCAGTGCCGAGAAGTCGATCACCGTGTCATAGTTGTCGAACTGGCTGAACTGGTCGAAGGTCGCCACCCCGAGGCCCGAGCGCAGCTCGACCCGGTTGCCGTCGATCATGCCGGTGATCGGGGCTGCCCCCTCGGTCCGGATCAGCAGCGTATCCGCGCCGGTGCCGCCCAGAATGCGCACCAGATCCGCCCCGCCGGAGGCGATGATATCCACGTCCGCGCTTGCCGGGAGGGTCACGTCGCGGACCGAGATCATCTCGCCGTCGGTCTGGGTCCAGGCCACGCCGCCCGCCGTATAGGCGGAATTGTCCACCAGCAGCGTCTCCACATCCAGCGCCAGCTGGGTGAAATCCGTATCGCCCGGGAAGCCGGTGATCTCGATCAGGGCGGTGTCTTCCTCGTCCCCGCCGATGATCTGGGTGCTTTCCACCGCCGAGATCGCGCGCAGCACGAAGCTGTCGTCGCCCGCGCCGCCGTCCAGCGTGACCCGCGTCGCATCGAAGGCCTGCACGAGGCTGCCGCCCACGTCCGCGCGGCTGTCCACGGTGAAGCTGTCGTTGTGGCTGCCCAGCAGGACCTCGGCCGCCTCGATCCCGGCAAAGAAGATATCGCCCTGGGTCAGGAAGGCCGTGTCGGTGACCGAGATCGTCCCGGTGCCCGCGCCCTGCGCCCCCGCCGCGGTATCGGCCGGGTCGATCCCGCCGCCGGTCAGGCTGCCGGTGATCTGGGCGGTCTGCGCCGACAGGTCGAGGATGAGGCTGTCCGTCGCCCCGTCGGTCTGGGTGCCGCGGACAGAAACCGCAGCGGCGCTGCCGGTGACCGTCATCGTGTCGATCCCGGTGCCGAGGTCGACCGAGACCGGCGCATCGGCGCCCATCAGCAGGACACGGTCGTTGCCGCCGTTCATCTGCATGGTCACCGCCGTCGGCGTGCCGAGGATCGTCACGCTGTCGTCGGAATTCGACAGGTCGATCTCGATCGCCTCGAAGGCCTCGAAGCGGGTTTCGGCCGGATCGCCGAAGAGCACGCCGACGCCGTCATCCTCGGCCATGGTGAGCGAGGTCGCGCTGTCGGGCGCGATCACGATGGAATCCTCGCCCGCACCGCCGATCAGCTCCAGCGGGGCGGTGATGTCGGTCATGCTGCCCCCGAAGGTCAGCAGGTCCGCCCCGGCGCCGAGGTCGATGGTCGTCGTCCCGTCGAGGCCGGCAACGGTGAAGCGGTCGTCGCCCCCGCCTGTGCGGATCTCGATCTCCTCGATCGCGTTGTAGCGCAGCCCGACGGTGGCATCGGGCGTCTCGCCGTCGGCGGCGCCCATGCCGAGGCCGGACAGCCCTACAACCCCGCCGAAGAGGTCCAGCGCGGCCTCGGTCGCGCCATCGGCGCTGTCGTCCACCAGCAGGCTGTCGGTGCCCGCGTCGCCATAGAGCCGCAGCCGGCCCGAGAGCGCATCGACCGATCCGCCGGAGCCGACGGTCACGCTATTGTCGCCCGCACCAAGGTCGAAGCGGGTCTCGGTGCCTGCGGGCGTGCCGGTCACGGTGACCGAGTCATTGCCGCTGCCAAGCGCCGTTTCGATGCTGCCGATGCCCTCGTGGGTCACCTGTCCGGCCATGCGGAAGCCGCTGATCACGCCGGTGGTCGCCCCCGAGAGCCCGGCGCTGCCGGCAAGTGCGCCGGTCTCGCCCGTGGCGTCGAGGAGAACGCTGTCATCCCCGTCCTCGTCCCGGATGGCGATCGTGGCCAGCACCCCGCGCAGGGTGCCGCCCGTGGCGCCCGAGGGCGTGGCGAGGGAGCCGATGAAGACGCTGTCGGTGCCGCCGCCGGTCAGGATTTCCGTGGCCGAGGTCGCGCCGCGCAGGGCGATGGCCTCGCTGCCCGTGCCGCCCCGGATCTGGACCAGCGTCCCGGTAAGCGTGCCATAGAAGGCGCCCTCGTAGGACAGGCCGGAATCCGCGATGGCGAGGCCGAAGCTCAGCGTGACGGTATCCCCCTGCACAAGCGCGGTTGGGTCCATGTGGAAATCATCGCCTGCCGTCAGGCTCACATCCCCCACAAGGGCGCGGACAGAGGCCCCGGCCCCCAGCACCAGATCGTCGAGCTGATCGGCGCCCGAAGTGTTATCGGCGGCGATGATGACGATATCGCCTTCGTAGGAGAGGATCGTTCCCAGCCCCAGACCATCGTCGAGGTCGGTGATCACGATATCGCCCTGCGCCTCGGCGTCGAGGGTGGCGGTGCCGGTCTCGATCTCCAGCGGATCATCGGCGGCGCCAATGCTGCCGCCGGTCGAAGTCAGGTCCACATGCAGGCCCGCGATGTCGAGGCCCGCGCCGTCGCCGTCGCTGATCGTGCCGCCCGCGCGCAGCAGCACATCGCCGGAGCGCGCCTCCAGCAGGCCGATCTCGATCCCGTCCAGTTCGGAGAGATACATGTTGGTGCCGGCGCTTGCGGAGAGGCGCTCTGCCGCGAGCGACAGCGGCAGCGTCGGGCTGCCGATGGCGGTGCCGGCGGTGAGGGTCACATCCGGCGCGGTGAGCGTAGCGCCCGCCGTTTCCTGAACGATCGCTCCGGCCGTGGCCGTGATCGTGGCGCTGCCGAGCGGGGTGAAGATATCGTCGGAGATCCGCACGTCGCCGAGCGTCGAGGTGATGACGATATCGGTCGCGCCCTGTTCGGCCGCGGTGGAATAGCTGAAGCCCGACCGGTCGCCCGCGGTGATCGAGATATTGGCGTTGAAGTTGCTCAGCTCGTTCCAGGTGTCGATCTCGGACAGCCGCAGGTCATGGGCCGTCTCGTTCACAACCGTGACCCGGTCGAAGGTGGTCTGGAAGATGAACTCGGGCGTGCCCTTGAGTACGGCGCTGCCGTTGCTGCCGCTGTCATGGCTGCTGGCCACGATGTCGAAGGTGATCGACCCGGCCAGCGTGCCGTCGTTGATCACGTCGTCCACGGTCCAGACCCCGCCCGACAGCGTCGCGTCGATGTCGCCGAAGATGGTCTTGGTGCCATCGGCGGCGATGAACAGCTCGGGGCTGATCGGGCCCAGCATGGTCACGGTGGAATTGAAGTCGATCTGGCGGTCGTAGCCGATGGTCTTCGACTCGGACTCGTTGGCGAAGTCGAGCAGGACGTCCCCGCTGGTGTGCGCCCGGGTCGTCAGGCTGTCGCTGGTATCGGCATAGCTCTGCACCAGCAGGTCGCGGGTGCGGATCTCACCCCCCGAGGCGGTGGTCACATCGGTGGTGCCGGTGAAGGTCGTGGTGCTGATGGCGTCGGTGGCCACCTGCAGGAAGCCGTCGGTGTTCACCTCGGCTTTGGAACCGACGTCCACGTCCTCCTGCCGGGCCTGCAGGTTCACCGCGCTTTCGCCCATCAGGAGGGTGCCGGCGGCGACGGTGACATCCACGTTCAGCGTGGCGTTCACCTTGGCATCCGACAGCGTGCCCGAGATCACCGCATCGGTGTCGCCATAGGTCTCGGCGTCGGCCTCCAGCTCAAGGCTGCGCGCCTTGATCGACACGGTGTCGCCGCTGATCTCGACGCCCTGTTCCAGCGCGGTCAGGGCGGTGTCGGTCACCGTCAAATCCGCGGTGGCCTGCGCGGCGGCGCCCACGGCGGTGCCCTTGGTCTCGGTGTCGACAATGGTATCGGAGGTCACCTGCGCATCGGCCAGCACGTCGCCCGCCGCGGTCACGGCGCTGTTGCGCCCGAAGAGAATGCGCGCCGTATCCGTCGCCGTCCCGCCGGAATAGCCCAGCGAGATATCGACCACGCCCGCGCCCTGCCCCTCGGAACTCGACTCCGCCGTGGTATCGGCCTTGGCGAGGATATCGACACTGCCGCTCGCGGCGTTCAGCTCCGCGCCGAGGGCCGAGGCATCGCCCTCTTCCTCGCCGAGGATCACCTCGGCGGTATTCTCGATCTCGAAGGTCGGGCTGTTCACCCCGATGGCGATGATGCCCACGGTGATGTTGGTATCGCCCGCGTCCACGGTGGTGTCGACGGTGCTCACGGCCTGCAGCAGCAGCGCCGCCTGCGTGCCGTCAGTGCCGGTGGCGGTCAGGATGGCGCCGTCCTCCACCAGAACCTCGGCCCCGGTCTCCACGAAGCCCAGGATGCTGACCCCCGTGCCCGCGATCACGCCGCCCGCCGAGGGCGAGGCGCTGATCTCGGTCGTGACGTCGTTGGAGGCGAGGACAGCGATGCCGTTGCCGGTGACCTGGGCGCCCTGCCCGATGCGGGTCCGCGCCTTGCCGGTCAGGTCGGTCTTGCCGAACATCAGGCCCACCGCCGCCAGCCCGAAGGCCGCGCCGTCGAGGTTGACCACCACGTCGGCGATGCTCTCGGCCTCGACGGTGACATCGCCGCCCGCCGTGACCACGGCATCTTCGCCCACGATCGCCTCGGCATCGCCCGAGATCGTGACGAAGCCGAAGCCCGCCGCGCCGCCGAAGGCACCGATCCCGAGGGAGAAGGCCATCGCCGCATCGCGGTTGCCGCGCGGCTCGACCGTCACGTCGCGCAGCGAGGTCAGCGTGACATCGCCCGAGGCGCCGACGCCGGCATTGTCCCCGATGGCCGCGATGGTGCCCACGTCCAGATCGGCCACCGCCACCGCGCCCGGCACGGCCGCGAGGCCCGACACCGCGACCGAGACCAGCAGCAGGCCATAATCCACATCCGCATCCGCGGTGACGCTGATCGTGGCAAAGCCCGAGGCCACGTCCCCGGACCCGCCGCCGGAGCTGTCGATGCCGGTGCCCGCGCTGTCCGGGCTGGCCCCCAGAAGCGCCATCACCCGCGTGTCGTCGTTCACCACGGCCACGCCGCCCGCCACCGAGACGAAGCCCGAAAGGGCCCCCGCCGCCGCGGTCACCTTGACCGATCCGCCATAGGCGGCGTCGAGGCTGAGCGTGCCGTTGCCGGTGCCCACCAGTTGCACGGCCGGCGCCGCATAGGCCGCCACATCCGCATCCACGTTGAGAATGCCAAGCCCCACGCCGAAGCCCGCGGCCCCCACGCCTGCACCGCCGGCGTTGGCCTCCTGCGTCAGCCCCTGCCGCGCGTCGAGGTCGACGTTGCGGGCGGTGACGATGGCGCTGTCCTTGATCGTGGCCTTGGTGCCCGCGGTGATCGCCGCCGGATCGCTGTCCGTCATGGCCGCAGAGCCGAGGCCCGTCGCCCCGTCGGCAGCGGCGCGCGTGCGGGCCGAATTGCCGATGTCCGCGCTGCCGGTCAGCAGCCGGTGCTCCGTGCCCGTGGCCCCGGCAAGGCCGAAGTCGATGGCAATCCCCGCCATGGCATCGGCATGGGTTTGCGCCAGCTGCACCCTGTCGGGATCGCTGTCGTCCACGATCACGAAGTAGCTCTGCCCGCTGACCAGCCCGTCCATCGCGGTGCCGCTGCCCGCGTCATAGACTACCACGTCGCCGGTGGAGAGGTCGAGATCGCCGGACAGCGTCAGCGTATCCGCCGCAGCATCCACCGCCGCCACATCTGCCGGATCGAAGGGATCGGAGCCCGCCTCGGCCTCCACTGCCTCGCCCACGAGGCCCGAAAGCGCCTCCTCGAAGTAATCGGACATGCTCTGGTCGCCGGTGTCGAGGGCCGAGCCCTCGGTGCCCTCGTCGTTCTCGTACTCCGGGGCGAAATTGCCGCCGATGGAATAGACGATCACGCCGCCGCCGATGCCCACGTTGCCCGCGCCGAAGCCGATGGTGACGCTGTTCACTTCCCAGTCCGCAAGGGCGTTCACGTCCACCGTGGTGCCCGCGCGCACCTTGGAGGTGCCGCCGATGGAGGCGTTCACGTCGTTGCGGATGATCCCCACATCGACCGAGGCCCCGATGCCCGCCGCCGTGATCCCCACGCCGAGGGAGCCCGCGACCGAGAGCATTTCCAGCACGTTGATCGCCGAGACGTTCACGTCGCCCTGCGGCGCGGCGAGGATCTGGTTGATCTCGGCATCCTCGACCTTGGCCGTGGTGTCGCTGTCGATGACGCTGACGTTGACCGCACCGGCCACGCCGACCGCCTGCCCGCCTGCCGCACTGGCGGCGATGTTCAGAACCGTCTCGGCGCTGTCGGCCAGCACCGCGACACCGCGGATCGACCCGCGGGCATACCCGTCGCTGCCCTCTTCGCCGGTGGGAATGTCCTCCAGCGCGGCCGGGCTGCTGCCCTGCGCCTCGATGGCCGCCCCGCCCGAGATCTCGGCGTTGGTGGTCTTGGTGATGAAGGTCATCCCGAAGGCCCCCGCACCGCCGCCGCTGCCAAGGCCGATGCCCACGGCCCCGCCCACGGAATAGGTCTCGGTCAGGTCACGCGCCAGCACGAGGACGCTGCCCTCGGCGGCGACGGCCACGTTGCCGGTGATCAGCGCCTCCGTCGTGGTGTCGATGACGAGCGCCGAGGCCGACCCCGCGATGGCAAAGCCGCCGCTGCCCGCGATCCCTGCGCCCACGCCGATCATCCGGCCCTCGGCCAGGGCCTGCACCAGCACGTCGCCCCGCGCCCCGATGGCCGTCAGCTCCGATCCGCCGCTGATCTTTGCCGTGGTGGTGCCCATGAGGACGGGCACCGCAACCGCCGGCGTGACCGAACCGCCGCCGGAGCCCGCAAGCCCCGCGCTGACGCCGACCATCGAGTAATCCCGCCCGGCGGTGACGATCACGTCCTGCTGGCCCGAGCCGGTGGTTTCGGTGTTGATCTGCGCCCCGGCCTCGATCTCGGCCCTTGTATCGACGTCATGTACGCCAAGCGCCGCCGCCACGGCCACGCCTGCCCCCGAGGAGAAGGCCGCCCCGGCCCCCACGAGCACCATGTCGGTGTCGGAGACGGCGGTGACGATCACGCCCTTTTCCACCGCGGTTTCGGGCTGACGCCCTTCGCCCGCGAAAAGCCCGGTGCCATCCAGATCGTCGTTGTCGATCAGGGGCATCCCGCCGCTGGAGAGCGCCTGAACGCTGTGGCTGTCATCCGCCGCGCCGCCAAGGTCGCTCAGGTCAAGGATGCCGGTTCCGTCGAGCGCGTCCTGCCGGGTTTCGGCCAGCTGGAACTCGGTCGCGCTGACGCGGATCGCATAATAGCGCGCGCCGTTCTCCAGCCCGCCGATGCGGGTGGGTTCCGCGAGGTAGACCACCTCCTGCCCGGTTTCGAAGCCATGGGCCGCCTCGGCGGTGATCACGTCGCTGGCCATGTCCACGGCGCTGGTGGCGAACTCGGCCGAGGACCCTTCGGCCTGACCGTCGATCTTGCGCAGCGTGTGGCTGGACGAGCCGGTGTTCACCACCGGGGAGAGCAGCGCGCCGGTTTCGGCATCAGCCAGACGCAGCGTGTCCGCGTCGACGCGGACAACCGCGTAGACGGTGCCGCTTTCGAGGCCGGTCATGGCACTATCAGCCTCGTAAAGCACGAGGTCGCCGGTGATCAGATCGTGATCCGACCCGGTGGTGATCTGCCCGCCCGAAACGGCGGATGCGGCGAAGGTGATCGGCGACGGCTCCCCGAAGGTGCCGGTCAGCGCCTCGATGCCTGCGCCCGCGGCCTCGGCATTCACCTTGGCACCGGCAGAGATCACCGCCTCGGTGGTCTTGTTCAGCACGCCGAAGCCCGCCGCGACGCCCACGCCTGCGGTGCTGAGCCCGATCCCGACAGAGCCGGAGACCTGATCGCCGTCGGTGATGTCATCGGCCGAGACCAGCACGTTGTTGCCCGCCGTCACCTCGGCCCCCTCGCCGATCACGGCGGTGGTGGTCAGGTTCATGACGCCCACGCCCGCGGTGCCCGCGACGCCGGTGGTGGCCCCGCCGCCCACGGCCAGCGACAGCGCCAGCACGTTCTCGGAGCCGCGGGCCACGACAGAAGTGTTGCCGGTGGTGGAGGTTGCCGCGTTGGCCCCGATCCACGCCTTGGTCCGCCGGGTGACGGAGCCGACGTCGACGCCAAGCCCCACGCCCACCTTGCCCGCCCCAAGCGCCCCGGCCACGCCGGTCAGGACAAGCGCGCTGCGCGTCAGGATGGAGAGGTCCGCGCCGCTTTCGATCAGGCCCGCGGCGCCCTCTGCGACGCCCTCGACATAGGCCTCGGCAGTGTCATCGACCACGGTCACCGTGGCCGAGCCCGACCCGGAGCTACCGGTGCTGATCGAGCCGCCGACCGCGATGTTCATCAACTGCTGGTCGGATTCCGCCTGGATCACCACGCCGCGGCGGGTGTCGCCGAAGACATCCTCGCCGCCCGCGAGGGAGACATCGCCCTCGCCTGCGGAGAGCGTGGCCGCGCCATCCACGAAGGCGCGGGTGCGGTTCACCACGGTCAGCGAGGAGATCGAGCCGCCGAAGGCCGCCTTGCCCGAGACCGAGATATTGCCCGCAATGATGGTGACATCGGTCTCGTTCTCGGCCGAGACCCAGATATCGCCCGTGGCAGAGACATCCGCCGCGCCGTCGATCTTGGCCGTGACCGTGTTGTTCACCACGCCGACCGAGAGCGAGCCCGCGACCGAGAGGTCCTTGGAGCCCGCAAGACCGATGGTCAGCGCCTCGATCCGGGCCGCCTCGACCGCGCGCACGGTCACCGATTGCGCATCCGCCCCGCCCGCGCCCGCCGCGACGGTGGCGCTGTCGATCTGGGCCGTCAGGTCGTTGGCGATGAAGTTGGCAGAGATGCCCGCCCCGACGCCCGTGGCGCCCTTGGCGATGCCCGCCCCGCCGGACAGGGCCCGGATGGTGGAGCTGTCCGTGGCGGTGACCGCCACGCTGCCGTCCGCGGTGACGGTGGTGGTGTCGCCCTCGATGCTGGCCTCGGCATCCACGAGGACGCCGTTGATCGCCAGCGACGCCCCCACGGCGAGGTCCCCGCCGATGGCACCGCCCACGGCGGCAGAGGAGATCTTGCCGTCGAGGAGAGCATCCTCCTCGCTCGACACGGCGGCGACGGTCAGGTCGCTGTCCGCGCCGGTCAGCGTCAGGGTGGAGCCGCCATCGACCCGCGCCCGGATCGTCTGGTTCACCTGGTTCCAGCCGAGCGCCGCCCCGAAGGCCTGCGACCCGGTGCCGATGCCGAAGGCCCCGGCGACGGACTGGATGACGGAATCGTCCTGCGCCTGCACCGTCACGGCGCCGCCGCTGGTGACATCCGCATTGCTGATGATGGCCGAAACCGCGTGGGCCTCGGGATCGTCGGCATCGGGGAAGATCGCCGGATCGGTGGAGAGAATGTTGACCGCGATGGTCACCGCGCCCGCCGTCCCCTGCCCGGTGGAGACCCCGGCAGAGACCGCGACAGACCGGATCGCGTTGTCGTTCAGCGCCAGCACGTCGAGCGTGCCGTCGGAGGTGACGGAGGCGCGGCTGTCGGTGCCGTAAACGCCTGCCTCGGTCGTGCCCGAGATCTGGTTGAAGGCCACGGCCCCGCCAAAGCCCGTCTGGCCGGAGAAGCTGGCCCCGCCGCCGATGACCAGCATTTCCGAGCCATTCTCGGCCCGGATCAGGATGTCGCCGTCCTTGTCGGTGCCACCTTCAAGCGCGCTCAGCGTGGCGTTGCGGGCGTAGGCGCGGGTTTCGTCCACGATCCGGTTCACGGCGATGGAGCCCGCGAAGGCCCGCCCGTTGGAGGAGGTGTTGACCGACAGCGCGATGGAGAAGGCATAGAGCCGCCCGTCCCGCAGGGCGAAAATCTCGATATCCGGGCTGCCCGCGATGCCCGTGCCCGTGTCGGTGGACAGCAGCGTGGCCTCCTCGACATAGGCCAGCGTGGTGGCGGCGCTCTGGTTCAGGGAGAAGGTGCCGCCGACGGCGGTGGAACTGCCGCCGGTCTTGTTCAGGTTCAGAGAGGCGCCGCCCGTGGCGCTGATCAGGGCGGTGTCGTCCTCGGCCTTGATCCGCGCGGTGCCGGTGGTGACCGTGCCCGCGTCGTGGATATAGGCCAGCGTCTCGTCGGTGATGAAGCTGAAGCCGAAGGCGCCGGAGATGCCGAAGCCGCCCTTGGCATCGGTGGATTTCACGCTGTCGGCCGAGTCATCGGGCAGCGAGGCGCCGCCGGTGGCATCCTGTTCCGTGCCCGCCGCGTCGGGTTTGGGCGCGGTGGTGACCCCGCCCGCGATGGCGAAGGACCAGACAGAGCCGGTGTTCTCTGCGTCGATCTCCAGCGTGTCCACCGTGATGGTGGAGCTGGCAGCCACCGCATCCTCTGCCGCGTCGGGGGCGAGGCCGATGAAGGCCGCGGTGCTGCGTTCGATGACGTTCAGCGCCGCCGAGATGCCGATCGAGGTGCCGCCCTCGCCCTGCGTGACGGAGCCCGCGATGCCGATGTGCAGGATGTCGGAGGTCGCATCCACATCCAGCTCATCCGCGGTGATGGTGACCGCCTTGCCCTCGCTGGTGGCAAAGCCTGCCCAGACCTCGGAGAGATGCACGTTGCCATAGCCGGAGCCGGCGAAGTTCAGCGTCGCCTCCTTGCCGGTCTCGCCGCCCGAATTGGCCAGCCCCAGCACGAAGACATCCTCGCGCGCCTTCAGCACGAGAACGCCCGCCGCCACCGCGGCCCCGCCCTCGACGATGGCCTTGGTCTTGTTGTCCATGTAGTTGACGAGGATGCCCCCGCCGAGCGCCTTGCCCGAGCTCTTGCCGAAAGAGGCAAAGAGGCTGCGGTTGAACGTGTCCGCCGCGCTCTTCTTCTGGAAGGCCAGCTTGCGGATCATCACTTCGGGCGAGAAGAAGGTCGTGTTGCCGGTCTGGTGCAGCATCTCGACCGTGGTGCTGGCCGTGATCTCCACGTCACCCGGATCGGAGGCCGCGCCGTCCTGGTTGATCCGGGCGCCGTCCTTCACGGTGGTCAGCGCCTGATTGAGGTAGACATTGACCGAGACCGAGCCGTTGACGGAGGTGGCATCGCTGCCGCCCTTGCTGTCGCCCGCCACGGCCTTGGACCATGAGTTGAAGAGCGTGGTCAGCCCGAAGGCCTCGTTGAAGAAGCCCGACAGCCCCGCCAGACCGCCGCCGAAGAGCTGCTCCGGGTCGATCAGGTCAGTCAGTTCCTTGATGAAGGGATAGCTGAGGTCGCTGCTGATGGTGATCTGGCCCGCCGCATCCAGCGCGGCCCCGCCGCCGATCACCGTCTCCACGTCGTTGTCCATGATCAGGACCGCGATGCCGAGCGCGGTGGAATTCCCGCCGCCGTCCTCGCTCTTCTGCGAGGTCAGGCTGGCGGTGGCGCCGATGGTGTGGCTCTGCGTGATGGCCGAGGCCACCGTCAGGTCGGTGTCGCTGTCGAGGTTGGCGCTGTCCAGCCCGACAAGGGTGCTGACCTTGTGTTCGGCGTAGTTCACCGCCACGGCCCCGGCGACCGAGACATCGTTGACCGTGGACTTGTCCTTGCCCATGCTCTCCAGCTTCTTGTCCACCTCCTGCGCCTTCGTGGGAGAGAAGGCGTTGAACCCGCCAAGCAGAAGCGTCAGCTGCGCGTCGCTGGAGGTGCCCACATCGGTGGCGCTGAAGGGGTTGAAGGGCGAGCCCACGGAGGGCGCCGAGGTGACCTTGTTGGTGGCGTCGAGGCTGGCGGAGATGTTGATGCCGGTGTCGAGGGCCTTGTCGCTCAGCGTATGTCCGAAGCCCGCACCGGCGCTGTCGATCGTGATCGCCGTCGCATCCTCGGCCAGTTCCGGCTCTGCCACGAGGCGGAAGGTATTCGCATCCTCCACCACGATGCCGTAGGTGCCGCCGTCCACGAGGCCCGAAACCGCCTTGTCCGGCGTCTCGATCAGCACCTCGGTCGGATTTCCGGCGGCGTCATAGCGGGTGAGCGGTTCGAAGGTGGTGACGCTGTGATCGGTCGAATAGACCACCACGTCGCCGGTGACATAGCCATGGCCCGCCACGGTGAACGTGTCGTGATCCCCGTCCACGGCGGTTTCCGCGTCAAAGACCACCCGATCGGCCTCGTAGACGAAGCCATGCAGGTTCGCGCCCGGTGCCGCGTCGAAATCGGCCAGCTCGCCGGTTGGCGCGCCCAACACGTCAAGCTTGAGCAGCTGGAAGTGATCGGCGTCGATCAGCTGCACCTCGTAGCCGATGCTCTCATCCAGCCCGACGAGGGCATTCTCGCTCAGCCCGCCGGTGGTGTAATAGACCGTCTCGCCATCGGCAAAGCCGTGATCCTTGACCGCGAAGGTGTCGGTATCCGCATTGATCGCCCCCAGCACAAGGTCGAAGCTGGCCCCGTTGGATCCGATGAAGCTGTGGCTGCCGAGGGCAGCACCCTGTGCGATCTCCACCACGGTGTCGCCGCTGTCGCCCAGTGCCTGCAGCTGGAAGCTCACGTCATCGGCGTTCAACACCCGGTAGGTCGCGCCGTCGGTCAGGCCGGTGATCGCCGTATTGCCGTTGGCCTCGTAGACCACGGTCACCTCGACCTCCTCCTCGGCGAGGCCATGGTCGACGTAGCGGATCGTATCCGCGTCGCTGTCGATGGCATCCAGCGCGAAATAGAGGCTGTCGGCGGTGATGAAACTGTGCTGCGACCCGGCATTCACACTCGCGTTGTCCACGTCGAGCGCCGGGGCAAGCGTCAGCTGGATCGTGTCCTCGTCCACCACGCGGACGTAATAATCGGCCCCGTCTTCCAGCCCGCCGGGCGCGGCGGCGAAATCGGTGAGCGGCGTCCAGCCAAGGCTGTAGGTGACGCGCTGCCCCTCGTGGAACCCATGCCCCGGCATGGAAATGGTCGAATCCGCCGTGTTCACGGAGAGGCTGTCGAACGAGCTGGAGCCGCTGCCGCCGCCCGCGCCCTCGGCGCTGCCTGCCGCGTAGACGGTGCCGTCCACGATGTTTTCCACGGTCGAGAAGTCGAAGCCCATGCCGAGCGTCACACCCGCCACGCCCTGCACGGCCAGCGTCACGCTGGCGGCGGCGGTGGTGTTGTTCACCCCGTCGGCGAGGATGTTCACGTTGCCCGCGGTCGAGGCGATGGAGGCGTCGGAACCGAGGCGCGTGCGCGCCGTCAGGTCGGTATTGGCAATGGCCACGGCGATGGAGGTGCCATCCCCGCTGAAATTCGAGGTGTCCAGCAGCACGTCCAGCACGTTGGACGCGGTGGAGGTCATGTTCGCCGTCGTGGTCGCCAGCGAGGTCACCTGGACCGAACCCACGGCGTCGATGTCGGTGGCGCCCATCAGCAGGGTCTGGGCATTGCCCTCGGCCCTTGCATAGCCGAGCGCGGCCTGGAAGCTGCCGCCGATGGCGCCGCGCAGCGAGGACAGCGCCTTGGCCGTCGCGTCGCTGGTGGCCGAACTGTCGAGCGAGACCGTGCCGGTGGCATCGATGTCCGCGTCGTTGAGCGTCAGGAAGGCCTCGCCTGCGTGGATCGCAACAGAGGCGTTGATGCCCGCGAAGGCCGAGATCAGCGTGTCGGAGAGGCTGCCCAGCAGGGTGCCGATATTGCCGACGAAACCCTCGATGTAGTTCGGCAGGCCCTCCAGCAGGTCGAAATCCTTGGCGGTGGCGGTGACGGTCACATCCGCACCGCTGATGCTGGCGCCGCTCAGGTCCACCTCGGCCCGCGCAAAGGCGTAATCCAGCGGCAGGTCGAAGGTGATCAGCAGCTCGTCGAGGCTCTGAAGCACGCCTTCCGCCGCGATGGTGACATTGCCCGCCTCCGATCCGGCCCCGGTGCCGCGCGCCGCATCCAGCGTGCTGCCCGGCCCGGCCTTCACGGTCAGGCCCTTGAGCGTGATCTCTCCCGAGGCCGCCCCGTCGCGCCGCGTCGAAAGCGTCACGTCCGCGCCCACCGAGGCCACGGTCGCCGTCACCGCGTCGCCCTGCCCGGCCACGGCAAAGCTGACGCTGTCGCCCACCGCATAGCCCGTTCCGCCATCGGTCAGCGAGACATGAACCACGCCCTCCGCATCGACGTAGAGATCCGCCGTCATGCCGCTGCCGGTGCCGCCGCTGGCGGCCACGTCGGCAAAGCTGCTGTCCGCCGTCCAGCCGGAGGGGCGCGCGATCTCGCCCAATGTCGTGCCGATCAGCACGCCTTCCGCGTCAAGCGAAATGCCGCCCGGCGCGGTCAGGTCCCCTTCGACGCGGATGATGTCGGTGCCGCTGCCCCCAATGACTTCAAGCGCCCCGTCAAAGGCGCTGTCCAGACCCTCGATGGTCAGCTCGTCATCACCGTCGCCCAGGTCGATGATCAGCGTCTCGGTGGGGTTGATGAAGGTGGGGCTCTCGAAGCTGGCGTTCAGCGCCTCCAGCACGGAATAGCCCGAGGCCGTCGCATCGCGCAGCACCGCGATATTGTCGGCCGAGGTCACGTTCAGCCCCGCCGGATCGAAGCCGATGAGAGACAGGTCGAGCCGCAGTTCCGCGGTCATCGTGTCGATGGTCACCGGTTCCAGCCCGGCATAGTCGAGCCGTACGCCGCCCGCCATGACATAGCCCGACTGCGGACCCGTGGCACCGAAGGTCAGCTGATCCACCACGTTGCCGGTCACGATCAGGCTGTCATAGCCATCGTCGCCGCCATCTACGAGCGAGACACCGCTTTCCAGATCGACGGTGAACGTGTCCTCCGTCCCCGCCGAGCCGACGAGTTCCTCCACCTCGCCGAAGGAGAGCGTGACATTGCCCGCGATGACGCTGCCCGCGCCGCTGGCGTCCGCGTCCCAATCCGCATCCTCGCCGGTGTCCAGCACGAGGCGGTCGGTCCCGGCGCCGCCGATGAAGCTGATCCGGGGCACCGAATAGCCCGCGAAGCTGCCCGTGTTCAGGGTCAGGGTCTCGTCCCCGTCCCCGCCGGTGATCTCCAGCGCGCCGAGATCGGTCAGGTCGGCCTCTGCGAGGATGGTCTCGCCATCAGGCGCGGTCTCGACGATCTGGACAAGGCGCAGCGCCTCCGTCTGGGCGGCGATCCTGTCGCTCTGGTCCAGCATCCGGATCAGGACCTGCTGGCTCGCGCCCGCGAGGTCTGTCGACCCGAGGTCGAAGGTCAGCACATCTGCAGACAGCAGGTGGCGGGGTTCCAGCGTATCGAAAAGCAATGCCGGGAACAGGCTGTCCCGGCTCGGTTGGATGCCCATGCGACTCTCCCCCGTCAAGAATATGGCAGCGGGCCAAGGCCCTCGAAAATCAAGCACACCCTTCCTGATGCCCCCAAAAGGAGAGCGGTGCGCCTGTATACCGTAACAACTTATTGGTGTCCGGATACTGCAAACATGGCCGACTTCCGTCGAAAAGTGACGCAAGGGAATTTTCGGTCTGGAAATCAGGAATTTGCATCGACAGATTTCTGAGTTTGAAATCGCGAAACCGTGCCAAGCGCGTCTTCAACGACGCGTGTCAGGCGAATCATTGAGAGAATCGCCATAGATAGCGCCCTCTCGTTGCAGGCGTATAATTGGTCATGGCCCCGGAGCCGCAAATGCAAAGGACCCCGCCAAAAATGACGGGGTCCCATTAAAGGGCGGAGAAGCGCCCCGGGAAACACACCCTAGGGGCGAGTCAGCTGTGAGGAGAGAGGGTCCAGCCCGTCAGGCGGCGGTCGCGGCGCTCGCTCATCCGGTCGAGCAGCTTGCGCGCCAGACGCGAAACCTCGGACGCATGGGCCGGATCGGCGGCAAGATCGCGGGTCTCGTTCGGATCGGCCTTGAGGTCGAAGAGCATCGGCGGGACCCCGCCCCCGAAATGGACGTATTTCCACGCCGCCTCGCGCAGGATGGAGACGCCGCAGCGGTTCAGCGGCAGGTCCCAGGCGGCCTGGAAGCGGGTGGGCCTGCGCGGATCGCCGAAATCCGCCTCCAGCAGGGCTGCATCGCGCCAGCCGGTCGGGGTCTCGCCGGTGCAGAAAGGCAGCAGCGAGGCACCGTCCATCGCCTCGGGCGCGGCGCGGCCGATCCAGTCGAGCACGGTGGGCGCCAGATCGACACTTTCGGTGATCGCCTCCACGCGGGTGCCGCCGGGCTGGCCGGGCACGCGCAGGATCAGCGGCACGTGGTAGGCGGGTTCAAAGACGCTCTCCTTGCCCCACATCCGCTTGGCGCCCAGCATCTCGCCGTGATCGGCCGTCACGACGACCAGCGTGTTATCGGCCTGCCCGGTGACATCGAGCCAGTCGAGCACCCGGCCAAGGTGGTGATCTACCTCTGCCACGAGGCCGAGGTAGACCGCACGCAGTTCCGCCATCCGCGCCGCGCTCATCCCGGCGCAATCGCCATCGAAGCCGTGGTAGAGCCCCCCGAAGACCGGCCGGGAGAACCATGCGCTGACGAATGGATGATCCGGCGCAGCCAGTTCGGGCAGCGGCAGGCTGGCGGGATCGACCAGCCGATTGTAGGGCGCGGGCGCCAAAAGCGGTGGATGCGGGCGGATATAGGTCAGATGGGCAAACCACGCCTCACCCAGCCGGTGCCGTATGTCGAGCGCCGTCAGGGTGCGATCCGTGAGGTAGCAGGTGTCGGAATGCTCCGCCGCATAGGGCGCGGGATCGGAGGGGCGCCCCTCCCCCTGTGGCACGAAGAAGGAGGGCCAGTTGTCCGGCCCCATATGCACGTCGTAGCCCTTCTCGGCGAGGTAGCCGGGCCATTCCCGGCCATGTTCCAGCCGCATCTCCACCAGCTCCCGGAACCCCGGCGCGACCCCTTCGTAGACCGAGAGGTCCGGGTCCTCGGGATCGACGCCGGTCGGATCGGGCATCACGTCGGAATAGCCGAAGAGCAGCGGCTCGTAGCCGGACTTGCGGGCCTCGGTCGCGACGGTGGCGTGGTGCCGGGCCAGCGGCGCGCCGTTGCGCACCGCGCGGTGGTTCATCGCGTAAAGCCCGGTCAGCAGGCTGGCGCGCGCCGGGCCGCAGGGCACCGTCACCGTGAAGTGATTGGCGAAATAGGTCCCCTGCCCGCGCAGCCGGTCAAGGTTGGGCGTGGGCACATGGGCCGCGAGGTCGCCGTCCAGCACCGATGCCGCCAGCTGGTCCAGCGTGACCAGCAGCACGTTTCCCTTGGTCATCGTACCCCCGTGTCGTCCGCCATCTCTGCCGGCCACCCAAGCTGGCCCTCAGGCCGATTGCAGCGCCCCGTTCTCGGAGAAATCGAACTCCTCCGCGAAGTGGCAGGCCACCATATGTCCGGGGGCCATTTCGCGCAACTGGGGCCGCTCGGCCTTGCAGGCGTCGCGGGCAAAGCGGCAGCGGGTGTGGAACTTGCACCCCTTGGGCGGGTTTGCGGGCGACGGGATCTCGCCGGTCAGCTTCTCGGCCTCGCGGGTGTCGTCCGGGTCCAGCGAGGGGATCGCCGAGAGCAGCGCCGAGGTATAGGGATGCCGCGGCCGGGTGAAGAGCGACCGCGTCGGCGCCGTCTCCACGAGGTTGCCGAGGTACATCACCGCGACGTGGTCACAGGTATGGGCCACCACCGAGAGGTCGTGGCTGATGAAGAGGAAGGAGATCCCCATGTCGCGCTGGATCGTCTTGAGCAGGTTCAGCACGTCGGCCTGAATGGAGACGTCGAGCGCCGCGACGCTTTCATCCGCCACGATGAACTTCGGCCCCGAGACGAGCGCGCGGGCGATGGAGATCCGCTGCCGCTGACCGCCCGAGAAGGCGTGCGGAAAGCGGCGCAGGTGTTCGAGGTTGAGCCGGCATTTCGCGGCGATCTCGCGCACGCGGGCGTCGGTCTCGGCCCGGGTCTTGGTCAGGCCCATGACCTCCAGCGGCTCGGCGATGATGTCGCGCACGGTCATGCGCGGCGAGAGCGCGGCGTAAGGATCCTGGAAGATCAGCTGCGCGCGCTTGCGGTAGTCCTTCAGCTCCAGCCCCTTGATGGTGCGCAGGTCGTGGCTGACGTCCTCGTCGCGATAGAAGACCTCCCCCTCCGAGATCGGGGCCGCCTTCAGCAGCGCCCGCCCCAGCGTCGTCTTGCCAGAGCCGCTTTCGCCCACGAGGCCGAAGAAGCTGCCCTTCTCGATGTTGAGCGAGATGTTATCGACCGCCGACAGATAGGCGCGCGGGCCGAAGAGCCCCTTGCCGAGCGGATAATTGACCGAGAGGCTCTTGGCCTCGATGACCGGGTCTTTGCTCATGCGGCGCCCTCCTTGCTGTAGATGTCCTGCGCGAAGAGACAGGCCACGGACTGACCGTCGGGCAGCGTTTCGGCCTGCGGGACGACAGCGTCGCAGAGCCCCGGCTTGGCCAGCGGACAGCGGGTGTGGAAGACGCAACCCGCGGGCCGGTTCAGCGGCGACGGGATGTCGCCCGGCACCGGCGTCAGCGGCGCGTCGAGGTCCGACAGCTTGGGCAGCGCGTCGATCAGGCCGCGGGTATAGGGATGCCCCGGCGTGCGGATCACCTGCCGCACGGTCCCGGTCTCCACCAGCTTGCCAAGGTACATGACCGCCACCTTGTCCGCCGTCTGGGCGATGACGCCAAGGTCGTGGGTGATGAAGAGGATGCCCATGCCGAATTCGCGCACGAGGTCCTTCATCAGGTCGATAACCTGCGCCTGGATCGTCACGTCCAGCGCGGTGGTGGGCTCATCCGCGATCAGCAGCTTGGGCGAGGTCGAGAGCGCCATGGCGATCATCGCCCGCTGCCGCATCCCGCCCGAGAACTCGAAGGCATATTGCTCGAACCGGCGCGCGGGATCGGGGATGCCGACACGGTCCAGCATCTCGATCGCGTGTTTCCGGGCCTGCGATTTGGTCATCTTGGTGTGGATCAGCAGCTGTTCCACCATCTGCTGGCCCACGGTGATCGCGGGGGCGAAGGAGGCCATCGGCTCCTGGAAGATCATCGAGACGGCACCGCCCCGGATCGGCCCCATGTCACGCTCGCGCTTGAGCGAGAGCACCTCGACCGGCGCCTCGCCCGGCACGCCAAGGGTGATCGTGCTGCGCTCGTCATAGCGGGTGTTGCCGCCGTTGAGGCGCATCAGCGCCTTGGCGGTCACCGATTTGCCCGAGCCGCTTTCGCCCACCAGCCCGAGGATCTCCCCCGGTGCGATGTCGAAGGAGACATCCTCAACGGCGGTGATCAGGCCTTCGTCGGTGGCAAAGCGGATGGTCAGGTCCTGGACGGAGATCAGGCTCATTTCTTCGTCCCTCCGTAGGGATCGGCGGCATCCCTGAGCCCGTCACCCACGTAGACGAAGGCCATCACGAGGGCGATGAAGAAGAGCACGGGGATGAAGTACCATTGATAGTTCAGCAGGACATCGGCGGAGGTCGTATTCTGCAACATGACGCCAAGCGAATTGACCGGGTCCTTCAGCCCCAGCCCGATGAAGCTGAGCGCGGTTTCGGACAGCACGATGTAGGGGAAGGAAATCACCAGATCGACGATGATGTAGCTGGTGAAGGAGGGCAGCAGGTGCTTGCGGATGATATGACCCGCAGGCGCGCCGCAAAGCTGGGCCGCCAGCACGTATTCCTGGTTCCGCTCCACCAGCAGGTGCGTGCGCACCCGCCTTGCCAGCGTCGGCCAGTTGATGAAACCGATGATGATCGAGATGAAGAAGAACCGGGTTTCCGAGGACCATTCCTGCGGGATGAAGGCGGCGATCGCCATGAAGAGCGGGATCACCGGCACGGTTCGGATCGCATCCGTGACCATCTGGATGATCCCATCCGTCACGCCCCCGAAATAGCCGGACACCCCTCCGATCACGAGGGCGAGGACAAAGCTGATCAGCACCCCCAACGTGCCGACCGCCAGCGAGGTGTAGATCGCGTGCAGCGTGCGCGAGAAGATGTCCTTGCCGGTGTCATCGGTACCGAAAAGGTGGATGAAGCCCTTGTCCACGCCGAAGAGGTGGCGGTTGAAGGTCAGCGGCCCGAGGTCGTATTCCCAGCCTTCGACGAAGAAGTGGACATAGCGCCGGTCGGTCGGATCGACCTTGGTCACCCAGCGGAAGTTCGTCGCAAGCGACCGTTCGCGGGTCACGCCATAGATGAAGGGCCGCATGGAACAGCCCTGCTCGTCACAGAATTTCGGGATCTGGGGCGCGCCGTTGGTGTAGTCCTTGTCACGCCCCGCAACCGTCGGGTTGTAGGGCGACAGGAAGGGCGCGAAGAGCCCCATGAGCACCAGCACGATGAGGATCGTGGCGGCGACCATGGCGGTGCGGTTCTTCTTGAAACGGGCCCAGATGAGCTGTCGCTGCGAGGCGGTGAAATAGGCCTCGCGGGCGCGGCGGGCGACGGCGTCCTCGGTCTCGACGATCTCGACGTTGGGGCCTGTGGTGGCGGGGATTTTCTCGCTCATGTCGGGGCTCCCTTGGTCGTGTCGCAGGCCTTGGTCGGCGGGGTGGCGCGCTGCAGCGGCAGGTAGAGCGCCTCGGCGCGGGTCATCATGGTGTGCATCACGCGGCCCTCGCGATCCGGCAGGCGGGGCCATGGGTTGCGGTGCGCAGGGGACCGGTGCGATTGCATTCACGCAGTGCCGTCGCACGGCTCACCGTCTGCGGGCCATCAAAGTGGCTCTTCAGCGCAGGGCCAAGGCCCTGCGCCGCGCCCGACCCTCCCCCCAGGGAGGGCGCTCTGCGCCCCCCCTCGGGTCGGGCGCGCGGCGGCAGATGAACGGTGATCTCGCATGGCTTCAGGCGCATCCTCATCCCCCCATCACCGATTTCCGGACCCGCGGGTCGATCAGCGCAAGCGCGATATCGGTCACGAAGTTCAGCCCCACGATGGTCGCCGTCAGCAGGAAGATGATCGCCCCCGCCAACTGCTGGTCATTGGACCGCGCCAGCGACTCCAGCAGGAGCGAGCCCGCCTCGGTCAGGGTCAGGATCATCGCCACGATGGGCAGCTCGTTGAAAATCCGGTTCAGGTCGAAGCCGAGCGAGTTCACGATCGGCCCGAGCGCATGGCGCGCCGGATAGCGCCAGAGCAGCCGTCGGCCAAAGAGCCCGCGCGCCCGGGCCGCAGTGACATAGAGCTTGTCGTTCTCGTCCAGCATCAGCGCCCGCACGGTCTGCAGCGCAAAGGCCGTGGCCGACCAGCCGAGGATGAAGACCGGTAGCCAGGCGCGGCTCAGGAAATCGCCCAGCTTGGCCAGGCTCCAGGGCGCATCCCGGTAGGCGTTGGAGAAGAGGCCGGTCATGGAATCCCCGAACATCACCGTCGAGAAGAGCATGATCATGAGCGCCAGAAGGAAGTTCGGCATGGCGAGGCCGAGGTAGCTGACAAAGCGCAGCGAGCCGTTGAGGAAGGCCGACCTTGATGAGGCCGACAATATCCCCACGGGTATCGCGATCAGGTAGGCCAGGATCAGCGAGGCGAAACAGATCGCCGCCGAGATCAGGAACTTGTCGCCCAGCAGGTCATTGATGTTGAGCCGCAGGATACAGCTGTCCCCGAACTCGCCCTTCAGGAAGACATTGCCGACCCAGCTGCCCCAGCGGATCAGGAACGGCCGGTCGAGGCCGAGACGACGTTCCTCCGCCTCGATATCGGCGATGGAGATGCCCGACCCTTGGGTGTTCTTGAAGGCGAGGTAACGTTCGGCACATGTCCCCGGCACAAGCTCCATGAGCGAGAAGACGATGAGCGAGACAAGCAGCAGCGTGAACAGCGCCATGGCGGCGCGCACGGCGGCGAAACGGGCGAATTGCAGCATGGGCTCCGATCCGGCTGGGGGCGGCACGCGTGCCGCCACGTGGCGGAGGCCCCGGGCGGTGACGCCGCCCGGGGTCGGGTCTTACGAGGTCCGGATCACTCGTCCAGCCACCACTGGGCGGCAAGATAGGGATAGGTCCGGTAGTATTCGTAGGACTGGGTCTTGAACTCGGCCATGTTTTTCAGGGCGTTACGCGAATAGATCACGTTGGGCGCCTGAACCGTGCCGATGAAGAGCAGGTTCTCGGTCATGGTCTTGGCCATCTTGGCGCCGATCGCCGCCTGCTCTTCCGAGCCGGGGGTTGCACCCTGGAAGGCGTTCACGTCGTCCATCAGCTCCTTGACGAAGGCCGGCGGCTCGACACCGCTGGCGCCGCCGCTTTCGACCCATTCGGCCCACAGCATGCCGGTGCGGTGCGCAAAGTAGTTCTCGAAGGGCGGCACCCAGAGCTCGTTGTTGCCCAGAACGATGGCGACCGGCTGGCCCTTCTCCCACATGCCCACGTCGAGCTGGTTGGAGGATTGCGCCGAGCGGTATTCGTCCGGGGTGACTTCCTTGACCGCGGTCTGCACGCCCACGTCGGCCCAGTACTGGGCGACCAGTTCGACAACCTCGCCGCCGATGCCCTGCGTGGCGAACTGCATGTTCAGCACGATCTTCTCGCCGTTGGGCAGCTCGCGGTAGCCGTCCCCGTCGGTGTCGACCATGCCGATGCCGTCCAGCATCGTCTTGGCGCTCTCGGGGTCATATTCGGCATAGAGCGAGGTCAGCTCGGGGTCGACGAAGCTGGGCGTCGGCGAGAAGCCGATGAACTGCTTGGGTTCGCCCTGACCGAAGAAGGAGGTCTCGTTAAGCTCGTCGCGGTTGATGGCGATCGACATCGCCTTGCGGAACTCGAGATTGCCGAAGACCTCGCGCTTGCCCTCGTCGGCCGAGGTCACGTTGAACGAGAAGGTCGGCATCGCGATGGTCGGCTTCAGCTGGATCGCGTAATCGCCTTTTTCCTGGCTTTCCAGAAGGATAGGCGCCGCAGCTAGCGTAAGGGATTGAGATTTGTAATCCACTTCGCCGTTGACCAGCTTCAGGATCCGCACCTCGTTGTCGTTGGCGTAAAGCTCATCCTGACGCGAGATGTAGGGCAGCTGCTGGCCGGTGGTGTCCACCATGAAGAAGTAGGGGTTGGCCACCAGCTTGCGGCCCTCGGTGGTCTCCGAGACGTAGATGTGGCTTTCCAGCGTCGGATAGGTGTCCTTGGCCAGTTTGCCCACCTTGTCGGGGCTGTTCAGCATCGGCGTCGGCGTGTCGGTCCAGTCCGAGTTGCCGAAGTAGGCGGTGATCACGGCAAGGCCGTTCTCGAAGCCCGCTTCCTGCGCCAGCTTGTCCGCGTCGGGGTTGATGTCGGGGTGATACTGGCCAAGGAAATGCTTGGGCAGGAAGGCCTGCGCGAAGGTGGTGGCGAAGTGTGCCAGCAGGCCCGGCTTGGGCGACGGCAGGTTGAAGATGACGGTTTCGTCGTCGGGCGTTTCCAGCGTCATCGGCTCGCCGGCCACAAGGACGTAGTCCTTGGGCTTCTCGATCACCTTGGGATCGAGGGCGATGTTGTCATACCAGAACTTCACGTCGGCCGAGGTGAAGGGCGCGCCGTCCGACCACTTGTGGCCCTTGCGCAGGTGGAAGGTCAGCTGGGTGAAATCCGCGTTCCATTCCCACGACTTGGCCACGCTCGGCACGATGGTCTGCAGGTCGTCGGCATAGCGCACGAGGTTCACGTGACGCACCGACAGGAAGTCGGAGGTGCCCGCCTCGGTCGCGTTGGAGAGCGCGCGCAGCGTCCCGCCATAGCTGCCGACGGAGGCATAGGGCACGACCACCAGCGGCTCTTCCGGCAGGCGCTCGGCCAGCGGGGGCAGCTCGGGGTTGCCGCGGATCGCGGCGTTCAGTTCGACCATCTCGGGGTTTTCCGAGAAGGTCATCTCGCAGCTTGCGGCGGCGGTGAAATCCGCCAGTTCCATCTGCTGGCTGAAATCGCCGGGCGTGACGCCCATCATGTCAGCCTGGGTGACCGCAGGACATTCGGCAAATGCCGTGCCCGCCATCAGCGAACCGGCAGCTGCCGTCAGCAGCAGAGTCCTCATGCGTGTCGTCATTGGATTTATTCCTCCATTCCGTGGGATCATGGCCAGGTTTGTCCCGGTCCTTGATGTCACTCGCGTGACACGGGTGATCTGTGTACACCTCGCGAGGATGTTGCGAGGGCCCGCGCCCACGCGTCAAGCATCACGCGAATGAGAGCGGCGGAATGAAGTTCGTGCGCGAACGAATTGGGCAGCAAGACGGTTGACCCTGCGGCAGGTCCACACGGGCGTCAGCGACGCGGCAGAAGCACCCGGCGCAGCCGGCCCTGAAGCCAGGGTTCCGGCCCGCGCGTAATGACATAGGCCAGCCCCAGCGTGGCGGCCAGCGTTACGCCGATCACGACGAGCGACTGGTCCGTGTAGCGCTCCAGCAGCGGCACGAGATACATGCCGAGCGTGAAGTGACACAGGTAGATCGGGTAGGACATCAGCCCCAGCAGCGGCGAAGTCCGGGCCATCGGCAGGGCCGCGATCCGCCGGTTGGCCACCACGCTGACTTGCAGCGCCAGCACCATGGCCAGGAAGATCGTCAGCGGCACGAGGGAGCCCTGCCCCATGCCCGACTTGGCATAGATCTCGCCCATGCCGAAGATGATGGCGATGCGGAAGGTCGCCAGCCGCAGCGGCGTCTCGCCCAGCCGGTGCATCGCGGAAAGCGCCATGCCCGCGGCGAAGAACACCCCGTGATGGAGCAGGACAAGCTTGAAGCCGAACCAGCTGAGCTGTGCCTGAAGCGCCGGGGCCTTGATCGCGCTCAGGACATAGAGGCCGAGGAAGGCCGCACTGAACAGCGTGAGCAGCAAGGCCCCGACATCCAGTGTGACCCGCCGTGCGATCCCCATCTTGCCGGTCAGCCAGATCGCGGTGCCGATGAGGATGTAGAACACGCCCTCCACCACCAGCGTCCAGACCACCCCGTCAATGTAAGGGCCCTTGGGAGAGAGGAAAAACGCCCGCAGCCAATCCGCGAGGCGGGCGTCCAGCGGCTCCCCCCAGGCGAGCCGGATGAAGAGCGCCAGCGTGGTGCAAATCCAGAGCGTCGGCAGGATCCGCACCGCCCGCTTGCCCGCGAAACGCGAGACACTGCCCTGCCGCAGGCTGGCCGAGATCACGTAGCCGGAGATCACGAAGAAGACCTGCACCCCGACCCAGCCGGCCCATGTCAGCTGCGACAGGACCGGAAAGGCGCGCTCGTCGATGGGCGGATCGAAAACCGGCACATCGGCGCCATAGGTGCCCATGTGGTAGAAGACGACCATCATGGCCGCCGCAAAGCGCATGAGGTCCATGCCATAGATATGAGACTGCGCCGCCGTCCCGGCCGTCGCGTCAGGCCCGCTCAGGGAGCCGGTACCGATCGTCTGGACGTCACTGCGCATCGTCATCTTTACATCTCCAGCACTCGGGTCGGATCAATCCGGCCCCGCGCGACATCCGCGAGGGCCAGAAGGTTGCCTTTGAGCCGCCCCCAGCGGTCGACCCAGGGTTCGGGGAACGGGGTCCGCAGGATATTCTTGCCGAGGTTCCCCAGCATCAGCCGGAAGGCGCGGCGCGGGGCCAGCGTGCCCTTGCGGATCATGTAGACGGGGTTGATGATCTGCGAATAACCCAGCTTCTTGCCCGGCGAGCGCCCGGTCTTGGTGCCCAGGTGGACGCCGCGCGTGGCCTCTGCCTTCACGATCCGGCCATGGGCCGCCAGCCGGCGCGAGAAATCCACGTCCTCCAGCCAGCCATAAAGCGGCAGGTCCTCGTCAAAGCGCAAATCGTGGGCAAGCGCCGGGCCGGTGCGGAAGGCCATATTGCAGCCATAGCCGTTGTAGGCCTCGCTCAGCCCGCTGCCCGCAGGCTGGCGCAGCCCCTCTGCAAGGCGATCCCGCCCCATTTCATGGTCGAAGCCCGCCCCGCCGATCCCGTCGGCCAGCACCGTGCCGGTCAGCATCACCACATCGGCGTTGGCGGCAAAGATCTCCTCGCAGCGGCGCAGGTAATCCGGGGCCAGCAGGAAATCGTCGTCGATCATCATCACGACATCCTCGGGGCCGCAGGCCTCGATCATGCGATTTCTCTGCTTTGTCAGCCCCTTGGGCCCTTCCAGCACCTCGACCGGGAACGGCAGGCCCAGCACGGCCTCCGGCTCCAGATCGCCCTCGCCGCCGACGCTCAGCAACAGCGCATCGGGCAGCCGCTCCTGCAGGGTCAGGGCGCGGATCGTCTCCGTCAGGATGGGCGCACGGCCCGTGGTGGCGATGCCGACAAGCAATCTCATTTTGAACACATTCCGGTCAACCTTACGCTCCGAATCGTCTGCTTTAAGGAGGCTACCAACGAAGCGGCCCTGCTTCCGACCCAAAGTTCCTCAAGTGGCCCCCACCACCGGAACCCAAAGACCGAAGGACAGACCCAGATGGCATATGTTGCTGATCTCACCTACAAGGCCTCCTCCGAGAAACGCTCGGACGCGTCGACCGGTCGTCTGATGCGGCTGGCCGTGGTTGCGGGTTGCGCCGTCTTCTGGGGCGGCATGGCGACGGTCGTCTTCGGCTGACACAGCCCTCCGGAGGGCCCTTTCAAGGGCAGGCTCCGGCAGGCCCCGCGCGGCGGGGCAACGCCTTTGAGGCACGACGGTCTCAGAGGCAGAGGTGCAAAGGCGGATCACCGCGGCGCACCGAGGAAGCAAAGGCTTCACCGCCAGACATGGCGACAGAGGCATCCGGACTTGGGATCGGCCCGAATGAAAATGGGCAGAGGATCGTGAGCCCCTGCCCTGATCTTCAGACAAATTTGATAGATTGCGAGACCCGGGGCCGGATCAGCTGCCGCACGTCAAAACGCGCAGCCTGTGTCGGGATGGGTCAGCGGGCGCCAACCTGGAACAGAACGATGATGGCCGTCTTTGCCATGATCCGCAGATCGCCGACGAACGTGCGGTTTTCCACGTAATCCACATCGAGGTCCACACGTTCAGCGTAGCTGGTGTTGGAGCGGCCGGAGACCTGCCATGCGCCGGTCAGGCCGGGACGCACGGATTTGTAGGCTTCGAAGTGATCGCCGTAGAAGCGGGCCTCTTCAGCCACCACCGGGCGCGGGCCAACGATCGACATGTCGCCGCGCAGCACGTTGATCAGCTGGGGCAGTTCGTCGAGCGAGCTCTTGCGCAGGAAATTTCCGAGGACGTGCAGACGCGGATCCTTGGTCAGCTTCCGCTGGGTGAGCCATTCCTGACGAATGACCTCGTCCTCTTCCAGAAGCTTGGCAAGACGTGCGTCGGCATCGCGCACCATGGTGCGGAACTTGAGGCATTTGAACGGCTTACCGTTCAGACCCACCCGCTCATGCGCAAAGAGGATCGGGCGACCGTCGGCAATCCAGATGACAAGCGCCACGCCCAGAAGGAACGGAGCAAAGAACAGGAGTGCGGCCGCAGACAAAACAACATCAGTCAGGCGCTTCGGGTCGAGTTTCCGCGACCGGGCCTGCCCGCTGGTCGGCACAGGACGGAGCATCCCGAAGGGACGCTTCGCCTCGAACGCCGTGAGGTGATAATCTTCAACAGACATGAGCAGCTGGTCGCCGAAACGACCCCTTCCTATCAAATGTGCCCCCACACACCGAACTGGATAACGACGAGTTAACCTGTTGGGACGATTCACGCGACCGTTTCGAGATGGACAAACTGTTCACGTCACAAAAACAATCCGTTTAGGTCACCCTGCCAACACATTCTCGCCATGTTTCAGGGAGCTTAAACATAGTCGCTTTGTAATATGTGCCGCCACTGCTCTTCGGTATAGGTCAGCTACCCCGTTGAACACATTGACAGCTCGCAACCGCAAACGTTACTCCGGCTGCATCTACAGGCCTTCCCTAAACAAAACAAGGACTCTGGCGATCAAGCCCGAGTGAGCAACGCAACGTGACGAGCGCCAAAGGTTCTGCCCCGTCCCGCCGCAAGGGGCTGATCGGGTCCGGTGTGATGACCGCGCTCGAGCGGGTGATTTCCCAAGCCTGCCAGCTGGCCATTTTCATCATTGCGGCGCGGCTTCTGTCGCCTGCCGAATTCGGCGCCTTTGCCCTTGTGTCCGCCATTGCCATCATCCTGCTGCGCGTGGCCGAGGTCGGATGGGCACCCTACATCATGTCCTGGTCTGGCGATTCCCGCGTGCCCCGGCAGGTGCTGGCGCTTGCGATCCTCGCCGGTCTCGTCGTCGGCGCGGCTGGCGTGGCGATCGGCTATGCCCTGCCGCTGGCCGGGCTGGCGGTGGAGACGGGCCACCTCTTCTCCCTCTTCTCGTTCTGGGTCTTCCTCGCCACGATCTCCTCGGCGCAGAAGGGCGTGATGATCTGGGAGAGCAAGCTGAAGGCCTCCGCCATCTGCGAGATCACCGGGGAACTGGCCGGGCTGGTCGTCGCGGTCACGGCGCTTCTGCAGGGCGCGGGGCTCTTCTCGCTGGCCTTCGGGCGGCTTGCCTATCAGAGCACCCATCTCGCGCTCAGCTTCGTCTTCACCCGCATGGCCCCCAGCCTGGGGATGCCCAAGGCCGAGCGGCGCGATCTCTGGGCCTTCTCTGCCCGGATGTTCACCAGCCGGCTGATCATCAACGTGCGCCTCTACGTGGCGACCTTCATTATCGGCGGGTTCCTCGGGCCGGCGGCCGTCGGCTATTACCGCGCGGCGGAACGGCTGGTCGGCGCGGTCGGAGAGATCGTGTCGGTGCCAACGCAGGTGCTGGCGTGGAACCTCTTCCGTCAGGCCCGCGATGCCCATGACGGCACAACCGCCGGGTTCCAGTCCGCGGCCAACATCTTCTTCAAGATCCTCGCCGCCATCGCCCTGCCCGTCTTCATGTGGGTGGCCGTCATGGCCGGGGACATCGTGCATGGCCTGCTGGGCGAGGAATGGTTGCCCGCGCTGCACGTGGTCGCCATCCTCTCTGCCGCCCGGGCGATCGCCCTCGTCGGTGTCGTGACCGAGCCGGTGCTGACCATCGCCGGAGAGGTCGGGCGCCTGCCATGGCTCACCGCGCGGCTGATGATCGTCACCGTCGCCCTGACCCTTGGCGCCGCCACCACGGGCGGGCTGCTGGCCGTGGCCTGGGCTCAGGTGGCGATTGCGGCGATCACCCTTGTGATCACCCTGCCGATGCTGCGCCGCTATGCCGGGATCGACGGGCTGGAGGTCGCGGGCCATTGCACCCGCCTGCTGCTGCCCCTGGCGGCCGCGGCGGCCATCCTGCTCTGGGAGCGCGAGGCCGACCTGCTGCCGCAGATCAATCCGCTGCTCCATGCCTTCGTGGTGGCCCTGCCGTCGCTCGTGGTCTACGTTGCCCTGACCTTGTTGGTGGAACCCGCGCTGCGTGCCCCGATCCTCGCACGGCTGCGCCGCAGGAAGGGCGCGGCATGAGTATTTTGGGACAGATGAAGCGCGGCGCAAAGCGCGCCGCCGAACCGGTGACGGCCGCCCTCGCGCGGGCCTCGGTCCATGGTCCGCGACCGCCGCGCTTTGCCGGGGCCTTTGACAGCTACGAGGCCGCTCTCGCCTCGCTCCCCGCCCGGACACTGGCCGGATACGACCACGACGAGGTGGCCGAGATCTCCTTCGAGGCGATGACGCGGGTCGAGCTTTGGGATTATCCCGTGTTCCACTGGATCGGCGCCCTGCTGCCCGAGGGCGGGTCCCTAGTCGATTTCGGCGGTCACATGGGGACCAAGCATATCGCCTTCGCCCCCTACCTCGACATGGCGCGCTATGACTGGACGGTCTGCGACCTGCCCGCGATCATCCGGGCGGCGCGGCGCGCGCAAGCCGCCGGTCGCCTGCCGGAAGCGATCCGCTTCGAGGATGACCTCGCGGCCTGCCCCGCGCCCGATCTCTTCCTCGCCTCCGGCGTGATGCAGTATTTCCCCGGCGGCCTCGGTGCCGTCCTCGCCCCGCTGGCCGCCCTGCCCGCGCGGGTGATCCTGAACAAGGTCGCCCTGCGCGACGGCCCTCAGGTGGTCACGCTGGAGAAGATCGGCGCCGCCCGCGTGCCCTATCAGATCCGCTCCGAGGCGGCCTTCGTTGCCGAGATCGAAACGCTGGGCTACCGCATCGCCGACCGCTGGGAGATCGAGCCCCTGTCGCACCGCATCCCCACCCATCCGCGACTCGGATCCAGCCGCAGCACCGGCTTTGTTCTGACACGGTAAGGCCCGGTTCCCGGCGAAACGCCGCCGATTGCCCGGACGAATTTCAACAGACCGGCAATTCAGGCGGAACTGTGCAGAACGGGGTCAACCAAGGCGAAAGTGTGGCGACGGTATGGCCTTTGCCCGACACCTGCCTGAACAATTTGTTGATCGGCGTGAAATTCCCTCGATTACACATACTTATGCCCTGATCCCAGGGAATGATCATCACCTGTAACTATCTGTTTGCCCGGGTTTCGGGTATAAGGTGACGAATTGATTAAACCGCGCTCCCCAATTGTTTCCCAGATCGCGCCGCGACGGGCTTTCCCCCGACCAGCGACGGGTCATCAACCCGCTATGAGGTCTCCCATGACCGTGAAGATCGACCACAAGCCGGACACGGCAAGAAAGATTGCTGCCCAGATCAAAGCAACCTCCGCGTGTGCGGCGGCCTATAATTTCTCCTTTGCCTTCAAACCCGCGCACAAGCCGGTGCGCGCCCCGTCCAGGAAGCACTGATGGCCCCTGACATGGACCTGCGGCTGGCCTTCGACCCTGCCGCCCCGATCTATCCGCAGTTCGCCCGGATCGCCGCCCTGCGCGGTGAGGCGCCCGCGCTGCTGACCAGCGCCGGTCCCGTCTCCTATGCCGACCTCGCGGCACGGGCCGAGGCGGCGGCAGGCTGGCTGGTGGATCAGGGCGTCACCCGGGGGGCCTTCGTGGGCTTCCTCGGCGGTCGCTCGGTCGAGGCCGTGGTTGCCATGCTGGCCTGTTTCCGCGCAGGCGCCGCCTGCGTGCCGCTGGACCCGACCCATGCGCCGGAACAGCTGTCCTTCATCGCGGGCGACTGTGGGCTGGCGGCCTGTTTCCTCTCCACCGCCCATGCCGATCTGGCCGGTGAGACCCTCGCGCCCGACACCCCACGCATCGCGCTGACCGAGGCCGCGGCCCTGCCGCGCACGGCCCGCGACTGGCCCGAAGGGCACGGCGATGACGTGGCCTATCTCCTTTATACCTCCGGCACCACCGGCACGCCCAAGGGGGTGCTGACCCCGCAGCGCGCGGTGACGGCGCTCGTCCTCGACCAGACGCTGACGCAGGTGCAGCCTCAGGACGTGATCCTGCACGCCTCCACCATCGCCTGTGACGGCGCGATCTACGACATCTGGGGCGGGCTTCTGACCGGGGCACAGGTTGCCGTGGTCGAGGCGGCCTTCCCCTCGCTCGACGACGTCGCCGCGGTGATGAAACGCAACCATGTAACCGTGGCGGGCTGGTACGCGGGCGTGCATCACCTGATGATCGAACATCACGTGGATGCCTTTGCCACCATGCGGCTGTCCATTGCCGGGGGCGACGTGATGTCGCCACCCCATGCCGCCAAGCTGGTGAAGGCCTGGCCGCAGATCACGCTGTGCAATGTCTTCGGGCCCACGGAATGCACCACCGACAGCCTCGGGCTGAAGGTCACGCCCGAACTGGCCGCCGCAGGGCCGCTGCCCATCGGCACGCCGCTAGCGCAGACCTTGGCCTTCGTGGTCGATCCCGAGGGTGTGCCCCTGCCTGCGGGTGAGGTGGGCGAGCTGGTCATCGGCGGCCCCGGTGTAGCGCTCGGCTATCACGGGCGGCCCGAGAAGACCGCAGAGGTCTTCATCCCGGATCCGCGCCCCGGCCATGACGGCATCGTCTATCGCACCGGCGATCTGGCCATGGAACGCGCCGACGGTGTCTTTGAATTCCACGGTCGCGCCGACCGTCAGGTCAAGCTGGCCGGTCGCCGGATCGAGCTGGACGGGGTCGAGCATGAGATCCGCACCGCCCCCGGCGTGGCCGATGCCATCGTCGACGTGACGGGCAGCGGCGAGGCGAAACATATGATCGCCTTCCTGCGCCCCGAGGCCCCCGTCACCGACGAGGCCGCCTTCACCCGCGCCGTGCTGGCCCATGCCGCGCAGAGCCTGCCGGAAACCACGCTGCCCCGCACGCTGCACCTGCGCGAGAGCTTCCCCCTGACGCCCGCGGGCAAGGTCGACCGCCGCGCCCTGCGTGAGAGCCTGCCAAAGGCCACCGCCCCCGCGCCCCACGCCAAGGCGCAGGGCATCCGCGCCATCGTCGGCGCGGTCTGGGACGAGATCCTGCACTGCGGCCCGGTCGCGGACGATGTCACCTTCTTCGAGGCCGGTGGCACCTCCATGGACCTGATCCGCGCCCATGCGGCGCTGGAAAAGCGGCTGGATACGAAATTCTCCATCACCCTGCTCTTCGAAGTGCCCCGCTTCGGCGCGCTCTGCGAGCGGCTGGCGAAGGCCGCGCCCGAGGTCTCGGGCCCGCTGCGCACGCGGGTGAAGGCCAACGAGCCCATCGCCATCATCGGCATGGCGGGCCGCTTCCCCGGCTCCAAGGACATCGCCGCCTTCTGGGAGCACCTGAAGGCGGGCGACAACCTGATCCCGCATTTCTCGCCCGAGGAGATCGAGGACAATTATTCCCCCGCCGAACGCGCCATGGCGGCCTATGTCGCCGCGCGCCCGTGGCTGCCGGATGTGGACCTCTTCGACGCGAAGTATTTCAACATGCTGCCGCGCGAGGCCAAGGTGACGGACCCGCAGGGGCGCATCTTCCTTGAGGTCTGCCACGAGGCGCTGGAACAGGCCGCGCTCGACCCCACCCGCTATCGCGGCGCCGTGGGGGTCTATGCCGGGTCGACCCAGTCGACCTACCTGCTCAACAACGTGCTGCAAAGCCGCGCGGAACTGGATCGCTTCCTCACCGGCTTCCAGGTCGATGACTACACCCAGCTGACCGGCAACGACACCGACAGCATGGCGACGCGGATTTCCTACCGCCTTGGCCTCACCGGGCCTGCGCTTTCGGTGAACACCGCCTGCTCCACCTCGCTGGTGGCCATCGGTCAGGCCGTGGCCGCCCTGCGCGGCGGGCAGACCGACGTGGCGCTTGCGGGCGGGGTCTCCATCACTTTCCCGCAAAAGCGCGGCTACATGGCGATCGAGGGCGGCATGGCCGCACCCGATGGCGTCTGCCGTCCCTTCGATGCCGAGGGCGCAGGCACGGTCTTCGGCCATGGCGCCGGAGTGATCGTGCTGAAACGGCTCTCCGATGCGGAGGCCGATGGCGACACTATCCTCGCGCTGATCAAGGGCGTGGGGCTGAACAACGACGGCGCGGACAAGATCTCCTACACCGCGCCCTCGGTCACCGGGCAGGCCATGGCGATCCGCATGGCGCATCAGGATGCCGAGGTCGAACCGGGCTCGGTCTCCTTCGTGGAATGCCACGGGACGGCCACGCCGCTTGGCGACCCGATCGAGATCGAGGGGCTGACGCAGGCCTTTGCGGGCTCCACCACCCCCTGCGCCCTTGGCGCGGTGAAGGGCAATATCGGCCACATGGATGCCGCTGCCGGCATCATGGGCGTGATCAAGACGGTGCTGGCGCTGCAACACAGGCAGATCCCGCCGGTGGCCAACTACCGCGCACCGAACCCGCGCATCGACTTCTCGCAGGGGCCGTTCTTCGTGGCCGATCACCTGATCGACTGGGACAGCGACGGCCCGCGCCGCGCCGGTGTCTCCTCCTTCGGGGTTGGCGGCACGAACGCGCATATCCTGATGGAGGAGGCCCCGGCCCCCGCCGTTCAGACGCCCGCGATGGACCGGCCGCAGGTGCTGCCGCTCTCCGCGAAATCGCCCGAGGCGCTCTCGCAGATGGCCGCCGAACTGGCCACTGCGCTGGAGGCCGAGGACGCGCCCGCGCTCTCCGCCGCCGCCTTCACGCTGCAGGAGGGCCGCCGCGCCCATCCGCTGCGCCTGACCGTGGCGGCCAGCACCAAGGCCGAGGCCGCGAGCGCCCTGCGCGCAGCACCCAGCCCCCGCAAGCCCGCGCCGCAGCAAGCACCGCAACTGGTCTGGATGTTCCCCGGCCAGGGCTCGCAATTCCCCGGCATGGGCCGTGGCCTCTACGAGAGCGAGCCGGTCTTCCGCGACACGATCGACGAGGGCGCCGCCCTGCTGGAGCCCCTTCTGGGCCTCGACATCAACCAGCTGCTCTGCTTCGGCGAGGTCTCGGATGCCGAGGCTGCCCGCGCCCTGCGCGACACCCGCCTGACCCAGCCCGCGCTCTACCTGACGCAGGTGGCGAATGCCCGGCTGTGGCTGTCGCGCGGGATCACGCCGGACCGGATGATCGGCCATTCCGTCGGGGAATTCGCCGCCGCCACCGTGGCTGGCGTCATGTCCTTCGCCGACGGGCTGCGGATCATCGCCGAACGTGGCCGCCTGATGCAGGACCTGCCCGGCGGGGCCATGCTGGGCGTGAAGGCCAAGGCCGAAGAGATCGCGCCCTTCCTCTCCGACGCCGTCCAGCACGCCGCGCGCAATGCGCCCGGTCTGCAGGTGCTGGCAGGGCCCTTCGATGCCATCGAGGCTGTGGAGGCGCAGCTGACGCAGGCGGGCCTCGCCTACTCGCGGCTGCACACGTCCCACGCCTTCCACTCGGCCATGATGGACCCGGTGGTGGCCCCCCTGCGCGAGACCGTGGCGAAGATGACCCTCGCCGCACCGCAGATCCCCGTCACCTCCTCGGTGACCGGCGAGGCGCTTGACGCACAGGCCACCGATCCCGGCTACTGGGCCGCGCAGGCCCGCGCCTGTGTCGACTTCCGGGCCGCCCTCTCTGCCGCCGCCGAAGGGGCGGTGCTGATGGAGATGGGCGCGGGCACGACGCTATGCGCCTTCGCCCGCCAGACCCTGGGCCGCGACCATGGTGCAACGCCCGTCCAGACCCTGCCGGATCATTCCCGTGCCGGTCAGGATGCCCTCGTTTCGGCGCAGGCCGCCGGCCAGCTCTGGTCGCTGGGCCTGCCGCTCGACTGGGCGAAACTCGGTCCCCGCGATGCCCGCCGGGTGCCGCTGCCGACCTATGCCTTCCAGCGCAAATCCTACTGGATCGAACGGAAGGTGCCTGACGCCGCGCCGGTGCAGGCCGCCGCCGCGCCGCCCGATCCCCTACTGACCGCGCCACCCCCGGTGGCCGCCCCGCAATTCCAAGAGCAGTCCATAGAAACAACCGTTACCAGTGAGCCCCAGATGTCCGCACCGCGTACCGACCGACTGACCACTGACCTGATCGCCCTCTTCTCCACCCTCTCCGGCGAGGATTACACGCCCGAGGATGCGGGGGTGCCCTTTCTCGAACTCGGCCTCGACAGCCTCTTCATGGGGCAGCTGAGCCAGGGGCTCGCCAAGGAATATGGCGTCGAGATCGGCTTCCGCGAGCTGATGGCGAACTGGCCGACGATGGAGGCTCTGGCCGCCCACCTCGACGAGATGCTGCCGCCCGAGGCCGCGCCTGTCGCAGCGCCCGCGCCTGCTGCCCCCGTGGCCGCAGCGCCGGCCCCGGTCGCTGCCGCCACGGCCCCGGCACCCACCGCTGCCCCCGTTACGGCCCCCGCGATGCCCGCCGCCGCCGGTGACATGGCCGCGCTGATGCAAAGCCAGATGGCGACCATGCAGGCGATCTTTGCCGAACAGATGCGCGCCCTCGGAGGTGCCCCGGCTGCTGCTGCCCCGCAGGCCGCGATCCCCGCGCCCGTGGCGGCCCCGGCTCCGGCTCCTGTCGCGGCCCCTGTCGCGGCACCGGCACCCGCCGCCGCAGCACCGGCAGCCACCCCGGCAGAGAAACCGGCCAAGAAAGAGTTCAAGACCGGCCGCGGTGCCTCGGTCACCGGCGGTGAGTTCGACGCCAGCCAGCTGGCCTTCGTGAAGGACCTCTGCGCCCGCTACACGGACAAGCATCCGAAATCCAAGGCCTACACCCAGCAGTACCGCAAGCCGCTGGCCGACCCGCGGACCGCCGCCGCCTTCCGGCCCGAGTGGAAAGAGCTGACCTTCCCCATCGTGGCCGAGATCTCGAAGGGCGCGCATATCACCGACATCGACGGCAACGACTATGTCGACGTGGTGAACGGCTTCGGCCAGACGGCGTTTGGCCATTCGCCCGATTTCGTGGTGGACGCGGTGAACCGCCAGATGGAACGCGGCTTCCCCATCGGCCCGCAGGCCGACGAGGCCGGGCCGCTGGCCGCGCGCCTGTCGGAATGGCTGGGTCATGACCGGATCACCTTCTGCAACACCGGCTCCGAGGCAGTGATGGCCGCCATGCGCGTGGCCCGCACCGTGACGGGCCGCGAGAAGATCGTGGTCTTCGGCAACGACTACCACGGCCAGTTCGACGAGGTGCTGATCAAGGGCAAGGCGCGTTCCGGCGGTGAGCCGACGGCGCTGCCGATCGCACCGGGCATCCCGCGTTCGGGCCTCGCCAACATGGTCGTCGTGAACTACGGCGGGCAGGACAGCCTCGACTGGATCACCAACAACATCAAGGACATCGCCGCCGTGATCGTGGAGCCGGTGCAATCGCGCCATCCCGAACACCGCCCCGAGGACTTCGTGCGTGAACTGCGCCGCATCACCGCCGACGGCGGCGCGGCGCTGGTGATTGACGAGGTCGTCACCGGCTTCCGCACCTCCAAGACCGGGCAGCAGGGCGTCTGGGGCATCAAGCCCGACATGGCGACCTACGGCAAGGTTCTGGGCGGCGGCATGCCCATCGGCCTGCTGGCGGGCTCCTCCAAGTTCATGGATGCGCTCGACGGCGGCGACTGGCAGTTCGGCGACGACAGCCAGCCCGAGGCGATCCCGACCTTCTTTGCCGGCACCTTCGTGCGTCACCCGCTGATCCTCGCGGCGCTGACCGCCACGCTGGATCACATGGAAACGCCCGAGGGCGCGGCGCTCTGGACCGATGTGGCCGACCGCTGCAAGATCCTCGGCGACCGCATGAAACAGGCCATGACCGACCGTGGCCTGCCGGTGCTGGTCGAGCAATATTCCAGCTGGTTCGTCATCAAGGTGACCGAGGAAGACCCGCGTGCCTCGCTGCTCTATCCGCTGATGCGGATGGAGGGCGTGCACATCATGGACGGCTTCTGCGGCTTCCTGACCACGACCCATTCGGCGGCTGACATCGAACGGATCTACACCGCCTTCTGCACGGCGCTGGACACGCTGCTGGACAATGGCATCCTCGTGCACCTGCGCGATCCCAACTGGCAGCCGAAGCTGACCGGCGAGCAGCTGAAGGGCATCCCGCTGACCGAGGGCCAGTCCGAGATCTGGATGACGCACCAGATGGGCGGCAAGGCCGCCGCCAGCTTCAACGAGAGTGCCTCGCTTTTCATGGAGGGCCCGCTGAACCAGTCCGCGCTGGAAGCGGCGCTGAGCGATCTCGTCGCCCGGCATGATGCCCTCCGCGCGCGCTTTGCCCGCTCCGGCATGTCCTTCGACATCCTCGACGCGGCGCCTGTCACCCTCGACCTGATCGACCTCAGTGGCGAGGCCGAGCCCGAGGCCGCTTACCGCGAGGCGCTCGCGGCCGACGTGGCCGAGCCCTTCACCCTCACCGACGCCGACCCGCTGCGCCTGTCGCTCTTCAAGCTGGCCGAAGACAAGCACGTCCTGATCTTCACCGCGCACCATATCATTGCCGATGGCTGGTCCTTCGGGGTGCTCTTCGACGATCTGAACGCGCTCTACACGGCCCATGCCGAGGGCAAATCCGCCAATCTGCCCGCCGCGCCCTCCTTCGCCGCCCATGCGCGCAAGGAAGCCGGCAAGCAACCGGCGGGTGAGACGCTGGCCTATTGGCGCGAGACCTTCGCCGATGTGCCCGCCCTGCCCGAACTGCCCACCGACCGCCCGCGCGGCGAACGGCGGGTCCATGACGGTGCCACCGCCACGGCCTTCGTGCCGCTGGACGTGGCGAAGGCCGTGCGCAAGGCCGGCGCGAAACAGGGCTGCACCCTCTTCGCCACGCTCTTTGGTGCGTTGCAGATGATGGTGGGCCGGATGGCCGGCACCTCGGACGTGGTGCTGGGTGTGCCCACGGGCGGCCAGGCGCTGCTGGCGAACCAGTCGCTGGTGGGACACTGCGTGAACTTCCTGCCGGTGCGCGCCGCCTTCGACATGCAGGCCCCGGTGGCCGATCACCTCAAGGCGCTGTCGTCCAAGCTGCTGGAGGCGTTTGACCATCAGGAGATCACCTATGGCACGCTGGTGCGCGCGCTGGAGGTGCCCCGCACCCTCAACCGCCTGCCCCTGACCGAGATCGAGTTCAACGTCGAACGCTACTCCGACGAGGGCGGCATGGCGGGGCTCACCACCCATGTGGAGCCGAACCCCAAGGCGGCGGTGAACTTCGACCTCTTCTTCAACGTCTGCGAAGTGTCGGAGGGGCTGCGCCTTGACCTGCACTACAACAGCCACCTCTTCGACGCCCAGACCGCCGACCGCCTGCTGGCCCGCTTCCGGGGCGTGATGGAGGCGATTGCCGCCGACACCGCGCAGCCCGTGGCTGCCCTGCCGGTGCAGGATGCCGAGGAAGCCGCCAAGGCCGCCGCGATCAGCGACACGCTGAACGCCACCGCCCGCGCCTATGACCTGACGCAGACCCTGCCTGCGCTGACCCGGGCCACCGCTGCAACCCACGCAGGCAACGTCGCCGTGGAATGCGCCGGCGCACGCCTGACCCATGGCGAGCTGGATGCGAAATCCGATGCGCTTGCCGCGCTGATCCAGTCCCGGCTGGGCGCGCAGAAGACCCGCGTGGGCGTCGCCCTGCCACGCTCGACCGACATGCTGGTGGCGCTGCTGGCGGTGCAGAAGGCGGGCCATGCCTATGTGCCCCTCGACCCGCGCCAGCCCGCCGCCCGCCTGCGCTCGATCCTGGAGACGGCGGAAGCCGCCGCGGTGGTCACGCTGGACAGCGCGCCCGACTATGCCGAGGGCCTTGGCCTGCCGCTGATCTCGCCCGCCGAAGCAACCGCCGGGGCCACGCCCGCGCCGGTCGCCCTCGACGCGCAGGACCCGGCTTACGTGATCTTCACCTCCGGCTCGACCGGCACGCCCAAGGGTGTGGAGATCCCGCATGCAGCCGTGGTGAACTTCCTGCACTCCATGGCCGAGGCGCCCGGTTTCACCGCCGCCGACACGATCCTCTCGGTCACGACGGTCATGTTCGACATCGCGGTGCTGGAGCTTTACCTGCCGCTGATCACCGGGGGCCGCGTGGTCATCGCCACCTCCGAGGAGGTGATCGAGGGCTTCCCGCTGGTCAAACGCATGGCGCAGGGTGACATCACCGTCATGCAGGCCACGCCGACGCTCTGGGACATGCTGCTGGATGCGGGTCTGAAACCTGCTGCCGGTCTCAAGTGCCTCGCCGGTGGCGAACCGCTGCCGCAGGACCTCGCCGACAAGCTGCGCCGGGACGGCGCCACGCTCTGGAACATGTACGGCCCGACCGAGACGACGATCTGGTCGACCGTCAAGCAGATCGACGGCGTGGTCAGCGCAGGCCATCCGATCGCCAACACCACGCTGCACATCCTCGATGAGCAGGACCGCCCGCTGCCCGTGGGCACCGTGGGGGAGCTGAACATCGGCGGCGACGGTCTGGCGCTTGGCTACTACAACCGCCCCGACCTGACCGAGGCCGCCTTCCGCCCTGTCACGATCGACGGCACGGCACAGCGGCTCTACCGCACCGGGGACCTGGCGAAAATCACCGCCGCCGGTGAGGTCGAGATCCTCGGCCGGATCGACACGCAGGTGAAACTGCGCGGCTTCCGCATCGAACTGGGCGAGATCGAGACCCGGCTGCGTGCCTGCGAGGGTGTCGACAAGGCCGCCGTCGCGCTGAAGGCCCGGCCCAACGGGGACAAGCAGCTGGTGGCCTATATCGTGCCCGCAGGTGCCGCTCCCGAGGCTGCCGCGCTGTCGGCCACGCTGGCGGGCACCCTGCCCGACTACATGGTGCCGCGCGCCTATGTGACGCTCGACGCGCTGCCCCAGACGGCCAACGGCAAGCTTGACCGCAAGAACCTGCCCGAACCGGTCGAGGCCGTGCAGGCCGCCCCCGCCGCCGCACAGGCCCCGGCCACCGAGACAGAGACCCGGCTGGCCAAGATCTGGGCCGATGTGCTGGGGCTGGAAAGCGTCGGCGTGACCGACACGCTCTATGCCATGGGTGCCGACAGCCTGATGGTCTTCCGCATCGCCGCGCGCATGCTGGACGAGGGTCTGAACCTCGAGGCCAAGGACATGCTGGCCCATCCGACGATCCGTGAGCTGGCGGCCTTTGCCGACAGCCGCGGCGATGCGGAAGCCCCCAAGCGGCCCTCCCTGCGCGACTTCCGCAAGGGTGCCCGCCGGAACGAGGTGAAAGCATCATGAGCACGCCCACCGCAAAGACCCCGCAGGGGATCGTCGCCGAATTCCCGGCCTCGGCCACGCAGAAGCGCTGCTGGTTCCTCGACCAGATGCGCCCCGGCAACCCGGCGCTGAACGTCGCGGTCCGCTGGGAGCTGCGCGGCAATGTCTCGGCCAAGGTGCTGGAGGAGGCGTTCCAATACGTCATCGCCCGGCATGAGGTGCTGCGCACCCGGCTGGTCGAGGGCGAAGACGGCCCGGTGCAGCAGGTCGCCGCCTCGGTCGAATTCAAGCTCGACCAGGTGGACATCCGCGCCGCCGTGCAGGGCGATCCGCTGCTGCGGGTCGATGCCATCGCCCGCGAGAATGCCGAGCGGCCCTTCGATCTCTCCAAGGCCGGGCTACTGCGCGCCACGCTGGTGCGCTTCGAGGCCGACCGCGCCATGCTGCTGATCGTGGCGCACCAGAGCTGCTTTGACGGCTATTCCATCGGCGTGCTGGGCCGCGAGATCGGCATCGCTGCCGATGCGATCAACCGCGGGGTGGAGCCCGATCTGCCTGAACTCCCGCTGCAATACGGCGACTATGCGCTGTGGCAGCAGGAATACCTCTCCTCCGGCGTGCTGGACGAGGAGACGGAGTATTGGACCGCCGCGCTCCATGACATGCGGTATTTCGAGATCGAGCCCGACCGGGCCCGCCCCGCCGTGCGTTCGGTCGAGGGCGCGCAGGTCGACATGGACCTGCCGCCCGACTTCGGCGACCGGCTGGCCAAGGCCGCGCAGGCGCGCGGCATGTCCACCTTTGCCTTCGGCTGTGCCGTCTTCTCGGCCGCGCTGCAGCGGATGACCGGCGAAAGCGACGTCAGCTTCGGCAGCCAGATCGCGGGCCGCAACGATGTCGACCTCGAGCCGCTGATCGGCGTCTTCATCAACAACCTCGTGCTGCGCTTCGACGTGGACCCGGCGAAACCCTTCGCCGCCCATCTCGATCAGGCCAAGGAGGTCGTCACCGGGGCGCTCAGCCACCAGACGATGCCCTTCAACCAGCTGGTGCAGGTGCTGAACCCGGTCCGCGATGCAGGCCGCAATCCGCTGATTTCGATCAACTTCAACCTCCAGACCGTGTTCATGAAGACGCAGGAGTACGAGGGCTTCGCGCTGCGCTCCTCGCCCAGCCATGCGCCGGGCGCGGTCTATGACATGGACGTGGCCGTCATCGGCCGTCCGACCGGCTGGCAAATGAACGCGGAATACCAGTCGCAGCTCTTCGAGGCCGAGACGATCGCCGCCTTCCTCGACCTGCTGGCGCAGGCCTTCGAACAGGCCTTCGCCGAGGCCGAGAAACCGATTGCCACGCTGCCCCTGCCCGAACGGCTCGCCAACCGGCGCGACCGGTCCTCGCGGGCGCTCTCTCGCGTCGAGGAGGCCCTTGCCGCCCATGCCTACGTGGCCGAGGCCGCCGCGATCTCGGACGGGACGGAGACCTATGGCTTCGTCACGCCCGCGCCCGGCACGACCGTGGCGCTGGAGACCCTGCCCGAGGTGCTGATGGATCACCTCGCCCAGAAACTGGCCGAGGCCGACATGCCGCGCGGTGTCTCGGTGCTCGCCCTGTTGCCGCGCAAGCAGAACGGCGCGCTGAACCGCGCCCTGCTGCGCCCGCCCGCGCAGCGCCGGGGCACCGCCCGCGCCGCCCGCCGTGCCGTCGATCCCGAGGTCGCGGCCCGTATTCGCGGCATCTGGCAGGAGCTTCTGGGGCTGGAGACGGTGCCCGACACCGCCAGCTTCTTCGACCTCGGCGGCGACAGCCTGCTGACGGTGCGGATGCTGACCCGCATCCGCGAGGCCTATGGCCTCGAACTGGGGATCGCGACGGCCTATGAATATCCCACGCTGACCACGCTCACCGGCGCGGTCTGGGAGCGGCTGAGCGCGAAGGAAGAGGCCACCCCGGCCGAGCCCGACTGGCGCATCCTGCCGCTGCGCAAGGACGGCGCCGGCGTGCCGCTGATCTCGGTCAACAACGCGGCCACGCCGATGGCGCTTGCGCAGGACGGCACCACGCCGCGCAAGGCCACCTGCGTGCGGCTCTTCGAGGGCGATCACGGTCTCGACCAGACCGACCGCAGCTTCGAGGAGGTGGCCCGCGAATATGCCGACCTCGTCCGCGAGGCGCAGCCCGAGGGGCCCTATCTCTTCTACGGCAACTGCGTGCACGGCAACCTCGCGCTGGAGACCGCGCGCATCCTCCATGCCGAGGGCGCGGAGATCGCAGGCGTGACCATGAAGGACGTCTGGGAGCCGGGCTATGCCGAGGCGCTCCTGAAGGACCCCAAGATGCGCAAGGCCGAGAAGTGGCAGGCGCTGCGCAACCGCATCCGTATGGTGCGCGAGGGCGAGATGTCCTTCTGGGCGATGCTGGACATGTACCGCGCCGCCCGCAAGACCGGGATCGTGCATATGGCCGAGGCGCTCGGGCTCTACAACCGCGCCCATGCCTCCGACCTGGAGGAGGAGCAGCAGCGCGCGATCAGCTACCTCTCCAAGGCGCGCGATGCCTACCGGCCTGCGCCGGTGGACTTCCCCGTGCTCCACGTGGTGACCGAGATCACCCCGCAGGGCAGCGGCTTCTCTCCCTCCATCGGCTGGGAAAAGGTCGTGGCGGAGGGCCAGCTGAAGACGGTGCATATCCCCAAGGTCAGCGTCGTGGGCAACAAGCGGTCCGGAACCGAGGCCTTCGCGCAGGAGATCGAGACCTTCCTCGCGGAGCGGGACGCGGCCCGCTGAGGCCCGCGATGGGGCACGCGCTGAAGCCCTCAACGGGGCAGCGGCAGCGCTCCCTCACGGATCGTGAGGCGCGGCTGGGGATGCCCCCGTCCGCGCCCGGCGCAGAGGGCCAGTGCGCCCGCCATCCCGGTCCCGGTGTCGAGGTCGGTCAAAGACCAGTCGGCAGCCCCGCCCGGGGCCAGTGGCGTCTCGATCCGGGTGATCGCCGCGCCTTCGCCCGGCGCCTGCGTTACATCGAAATCGGTCAATGGCATCGAGAGGCCCGGCCCCACGGCCTTCACCACCGCTTCCTTGCGGGTCCAGATCCGGAAGAAGGCGCCCTGCCAAGCGGCGCTGCCCACCTCGGGCATGGCCGCCACCTCGTTGGGCGAAAAGAAGCGCGCGGCGACCATGGGTTCCACCTCGCGGTGCGCCTCGATGTCGAGGCCCAGCAAAAGCCCCTCGGGCGGCGCGGCACATATGGCAAGCGCGGCCCATCCGCCCGCATGGCTGAGGTTGAAGAGCGGCCCGCCCGCCAGCGAGGGCTTGCCCTCGGCGTTGTAGTCGAAGCGCAGCGCATCGGCGGGCTGGCCCGTGTACTGGCCGAGGATCTCGCGCAGGCGCCCACGCCCGATGGTGAAGGAGGCCCCGTGCCCGGGTCGCAGGAACCGGTCCGCCCGCGCCACCTCGTCGGGCGAAAGACAGGCGCGGTAGCCGCCCTCGTCCCCGGTCAGCCGCCAGAAATACAAGTCGATGTCGATCACGTCCGCCATTCCCCTCGGCCCGGCCCGCAGGATAAACTGCGGGGCAAAGGCGGGTCGAGAGCTAGATGAAGAAGCGCATGATATCCATAGCCTTGCTGGGCCTCGGGGCCCTTGCCGCCGGTGCCGTCGCCTATGCGACGCTCGGCGATCCGCGCGGTGACCTGTGGCGCCTGCGCCAGTCCCAGAAACAACGCGCCTTCCTGAAGGAGCTGAGCCCCGCCACCCGGCAGAGCGACCTCATGATCCCGATGCGCGACGGGATGCGGCTGGCGACGGATCTCTACCTGCCCGCGGACGGGGCCAAGACCCGCGCCGCCGTGCTGCTGCGCCTGCCCTACAACAAGAACGCCTTCGGCTCGGTCCGGCATTACGTGCCGATCTACCTTGCGCGGGGCTATGCCGTGGTGGTGCAGGACATGCGCGGGCGCTACGGCTCCGAGGGGGTCTTTGCCCCCTATCCCAACGCCGCCACCGATGGGGCAGACACGCTCGACTGGATCACCCGGCAGGACTGGTCCGACGGTCAGGTCGCCGCCATCGGCTGTTCCGCCCTGGGTGAGAGCCAGATCGTGCTGGCCGCGCACCGTCTCCCCGCGCTGAAGGCCATCGTGCCCATGGGCGCGGGCGGCGCGATCGGCACGGCCTTCGGCACCTATGGCGCCTTCGGCTTCTTCGAGGGCGGGATCTTCGCGCTCGCCTCCGGGTTCGGCTGGTTCGCCACCGAGGGCGGCAAGAGCAGCGCGCATATGGGCAGCCCCCGGATCGACTATGCCACCGCCCTGCGGACCCTGCCGCTGCGCGATGCCGTGGCCGCCGCCCGGCCCGATCCGACGGATTTCGAGGCCTTCCTCGACCATTTCGAGGAGCCGGAGTTCTGGAACCTCGAAGGCTTCATTTCCGATCAGGACCGGTTCGAGACCCCCGCGCTCATGGTGGACAACTGGTATGACGGCGCGCGCGAGACCCTGCTGATGAGCCGCCAGATGCGCCGCACAGCCCCCGATCAGCACGTGATCATCGGCCCCGGCACCCACTGCGAGGCCGAGGCGCCCTTTGATCGTGGCCGGGTGGGCGACCTGCCGGTGACCGGCGAGGCGCTGGATTTCGACGAGATCTTCGCCCGGTTCATCGACGCCCAGACCGGGCGCGGCCCGGGGCCCGACCTGCCGCCCTACCTCGTCTACGTCCTTGGCGCGGACGAATGGCGCGGGGCCGAGGACTGGCCGCCGCCGGACACGACCGCGCGGGTGTTCCACCTCGCCGGCGACCGGCTGGCGGCGGATGGCGCGCCGATGGCGCCGCGGTCCTTCGTCTCCGATCCCGCCGATCCGGTGCCGACTTTGGGCGGCGCGATCTGCTGCACTGGCGATCCGGACCTGAAGACCGGACCCATCGACCAGCGGCCCATCGAGGGGCGCGCGGACCTGCTGCTTTTCACCTCCGATCCGCTGGAGGCGCCGCTGGTGCTGGCGGGGCCGATGCGGGCCGAGGTGACCGTGGCGGTGGAGGCGCCCGACGCGGACCTCGTGCTGCGGCTGACGGATGTGGCGCCGGACGGAATGTCGCGGACGATCCAGGAAGGCGCCCTGCGGCTGCGCTATCGCAACGGCTTCGATGCGCCGGAGCTGCTGGAGCCGGGCGCGCCGGTGACCGTCTCGGTGGACCTGCGGGACATCGCCTACCGGTTGGAAGCGGGGCACCGGCTGCGGCTGCATGTTGCGGGATCGTCCTTCCCGCGGCTGGCGCGGAACCCGCAGACCGGCGGCGATCCCTATCGCGAGACGGAACTGCGCAAGGCCCGGATCTCGGTGCTTGGCGGGCGGGTGATCTTGCGGGAGTGGTGAAGGCCGCGTCGCGGTCGGCTGGTCAGAACCGCTTAGGATAGCGCTGTCCTGTAAGCCGAGCCGGGCGCACTCTTATGAGACTGGGTAAAACCGTAGCCCCGACACGCTCTGCGCTCGCGATCTACCACGCAGGGCAGCGCCGTCCCGCGGGGTGGCGCGATAGCGCCGCCCCAGGGGAGCGGGTCGGCGCTGCCCGGCCTCTCGGCCGGGCGGGTGGTGGATGGAAAGGGCAGCGCTGAAATGGCTTGCGCAAAGCGGTGTGCTTTGGGCCAGCACTATGCGGGGTATTTGGGATTACAACTTTGCGGGGGAGGCATGTGCAAAGGCGCCGGCGATCCCTGAAGCAGCCCCGATTGGCGCATGGAAACACGCCACGGGGCGCGTTGCTTCCCTCTCGCCTACCGTTCAGCGGAAAGCAGACGACGACAGCCCGCTCACGCCCCGATCTTCGCAAGACTCGCCCGGATCCCCGCCTGGAACGTCGCCTCGTCGAACTTCGCCGCATGGGCCACTAGGGCTGCCGGGTCCAGATCGACCTCCAGCTCGCGCTCGAACCGCTCGACCGCGTCGATCAGCCCCTCGACGCTCTGCTCGCGGTAGAAGACACCCGTCTGCCCCTCGACCACCGTGTCGAGAATGCCGCCGCGCCCATAGGCGATCACCGGGCGGCCCGAGGCCATGACCTCGACCGGCACGATGCCGAAATCCTCTTCGCCCGGGAAGATCAGCGCACGGCAGCGCGCCATATGCTCCTTCAGCACCGAGAACGGCGCCTTGCCGAGGAAGGTGACATTGTCCCCCGCCTTGGCCTTCAGCGCGTCGCGGGTCTTGTCCGGGCCGCCGATGACCACCAGCTTGCGGCCCATGCGGGTGAAGGCCTCGACCGCCTGATCGGGCCGCTTGTAGGGTGCCAGCTCCCCGGCCCAGAGGTAGAAATCGCCCAGTTCCTCCTTGGGCACGGGCGCGAAATCCTGCACCGCCACGGGGGGATGCACGATGTCCGACTCCCGGCGCCAGTATTTCTTCACCCGGTTCGCCACATGGGTCGAGTTCGAGGCAAAGCCATCGACCCGCGCGGCCGAGGTCACGTCCCAGCCGCGCAGCCCGTGGATCAGCGGCGGCATCAGCGTGCGCGTCAGCAGGCCCGAGCTGTTCCGGTAGGCGTGGTACTGGTCCCAGAGATAGCGCATCGGCGAATGCACGTAGCACAGGTGCGGCGCGTCGGGCGGCGCGATGACGCCCTTGGCCGGGCCGGACTCGGAGGAAATCACGAGGTCGTAGCCGGTGAGGTCGATCTCCTCCAGCGCCCGCGGCATCAGCGTCAGGTACTTCTGATAGAGCTTCGGCGCCATGGGCAGCCGCCCGATCCGCGTCTGGGTGATGCGGTGGGCGTTCAGCAGGTCACTGGTCTGCCCGGGCACGTGGACATGGGTGAAGATGTCGGCCTCAGGGAACATGCGGCAGAGGGATTCCAGCACCCGCTCGCCACCGCGCATTCCCACCAGCCAGTAGTGGATCAGCGCCACACGACGGGTCTCAGGCATATTCCGCGTATTCCCAGCTGTAGCTTTCGGGGCTGTTGTTCACATCCACCAGCGTCATCACGGTGCCGGTCACGGCAATGCCCTGATCGGCCAGCACACCCAGCCCCTGCCGCACGGCGGGCTTCGGCGTGTCGTTCCACTTCACGAGGTAGATCGCGCTGTCGGCCACCTTGCCGAGGACAAGCGCATCGGGCACCGAGAGCAGCGCCGGGCTGTCGATCAGGATCAGGTCATAGACCTCCTTCAGCCCGTCAATCACCGGCTTCATCCAGCTGACCTGAAGCTCGTCCGCATCCGCGGGCGTGGGCTTCTTCATCGAGATCACGTCGAAGCTGAAGCGCGCATCGGAATGCACCGCCTGATCCAGCGTGCAGCGATCGTGGATGAAATCGCCGAAGTCGTGCTCCATCCGCAGGCCAAAGCTGCGCTGCACCGAGGCGTGGCGCAGGTCGCCGTCGAGGACGAGCACCTTGCGCCCGGCCCGCGCGGCCATCTCGGCAAGGGCCATGACGGTGGTGGTCTTGCCCTCGCCGGGCAGCGAGGACATCACGAGGATCGCCTGCGCCCGCTTGGAGGATCCCAGAAGCGTCGTGCGCAGGTAGCGGATACGCTCGGCATAGGCGCCGTTCGGGTTCTGGCGCAGCTCGTTCACCGCCGCGGCGGAGGAGACCCAGGGCCCGGCGGGCAGCGTGGCGAGGATCGGCAGCTCGGTCTCGCGCTCCAGCTCGTCGGGACGGCGGAAGGCGTTGGAGGTCAGCGCCATGTAGAGCACGACGGCCAGCCCGCCCAGCATCCCCACCATGCCGCCCATGATGGTCATCAGCTTGGGCCGCGGTGCGGAGGGCGCGCCGGGAATGGTCGCCCGCTCGATCAGCTTGGCGTCGGGTTCCTGCAGCTGTTCCTGCGTCTGGGTCACGGTCAGCCGCGACAGCAGCGTCTCGTAGGCGGTGCGCGCGGCAGAGGCCTCGCGTTCCAGCTGGCGCAGGCCGATGGTGGTCTGGGACATCTCGGCCGCCTTTGCCTCGGTCTCGGCGACCTGATCGCGCATGGTCTGCTCGCGCAGGCGGGCCACTTCCACGTCCGAGCGCATCTGCTCGACGATCCGCAGCACTTCCTTGTCGAGCTGGTCGTTGAACCGGTCGATCTGGTTCTTCAGGCGCACGCGTTCGGGATGCTCGGGGCCAAAGCGTTCGGCCCAGACGGCATCGTCGCGCATCAGCGGTGCCCGTTCGGCGATCAGCTGTTCGATCAGCGGCGAGGTCACGACCTCGGCCACCGCGTCGACGCCGCCGGTGTCCATCAGCTGGGTCACGCGGTTCAGCTTGGCTTCCGCCGCGACGCGGTCGGTGCGGGCAAGGGCCAGCTGGTTGTTCAGCTCGGTCACCTGCTCCTGCGTGGTGGCAAGGCTGCCGCCCTCCGCCTGCAGGGACTGGGTGCGGTATTCTTCGACCTTCTGTTCGGCTACTTCCACGTCCTGACGCAGCTGGTCGACCCGGGCGCCGATCCAGTCGGAGGCGCGGGCGGCCTTGCCCTGACGGCTTTCCAGCTGGTCGGCGAGGTATTCATTGGCCAGCGAGTTCGCCAGCAGCATGGAGAGTTCCGGGCTCACCGTCTCGACCCAGATGCCGATGACGTAGCTTTCGCCCTCGCGGGCCACGGAGGTGGCGCGGCGGATCGCCCAGACGAGCGATTCCATATGCGCCTGTTCCTGCGCCTCGGGCGACAGCGGCGGCGGGCCCTCGGACCCCAGCAGGCCCTTCACGGTCGACTTGGCGCGGCTCATCAGCGAGGGCGTGGCAAGCGCGGGGTCGATCGGGGCGAGCTTCTCCATCCCGACGTCGCGGATCACCCGCTCGATCAGCAGGTTGGAGCGCAGCACCGCCACCTCGGAATTCACCACCTGATCGGTGAGGTCGAGGTTCGAGACCACCTCGGTATCCGTGACCATGCGGCTCTTGCGCGGGTCGAGCATGACCTTGGACAGCGCCGTATACTGCGGCGTGATCTGCGAGGTCAGCAGGAAGGCGATGATCATCCCGCCCAGCATGGCGCCGATAATGATCTTCTTGCGCTGCCAGACGGCGCGCAGCAGACCTTTCAGGTCAACGTAATCGGGTTCCTGCTCCGGCGATTTCGGAGAGCGGAACACAACGGGATCGGCATTCAGGTTCATGACCCTGGGGCTCACGGCAGGCTTCCTTGCTCGACAACGGACCCAACCGGCGCGTGCGCACCGGCGGCTCCCCCGACTGTGTTTCCGGTCCTATTGGCTGGACCTGTGGGGCCTGTGGCCCGGTGACCTTTGCGGTCCTTGTGCCCGGGACCGGATGACCCGCAGGCGAAGGAGTTACATCCAGTTACGGAGCAACCCCGCGAAGAGTTTCACTTATAGGGGCGTTTCTGTCAGAAAAATGGCATGTCGTCAAAGAAAACGCCGGGCAGCCCGCGGTTTCGTGAACGTTCGATGACAATCAACGGGAGAGCAGTGGATTGCGCTGACAACCCCAGCTAATCCGCCACAAAATGGCCTCAATCGACCGGATCGATGTGCCCATAGCGCACCAGCATCCCGCCACGCGACAGGCCCGCCGCCATCCCGGCCATCAGGAAGAACGTGATTCCCAGATCCGGCGTGGCCAGCGTCAGCATCCCCGAGACCAGCATTGCCAGCCCGCCCGCCTTCAGCCCCTTGATCACCGCATCGCGGCGCGGATCGCCCGTGCGCCGTGACAGCCGCAGCGTCGCGCCAAGGAACAGCGCCCAAAGCGCCGTGCCGATCACCCCCAGCGAGGCCAGCACCGCCAGCAGCCAGTTCGACGCCCGGACCGAGCCGAGCCCCGCCCCCAGCATGCCGGTGTCGATGAAGTTCTCCCAGGCCTGCGCGTTCCAGCTCATCCGCTCCACCCCGGACTGGCTGTCGAGCTTGTCGAAGAGCGTCCGGTCGAGGTAGGCGGTCACCGGTTCGACCATGTGGTAGGCCGCAAAGATCGCGATGGCGAGGAACCACGCCGCCATGGTGCCGAAGATCAGCGCCGTGGCCGCCCGGCGCGGCACATCGGGCTTGAGCCCGGCCACCATGTGCCAGAGCGCCAGCGTCATCAGGAAGGCCACGAGCGCCACGTAGGCCGAGGAGGAGGTCGAGCGCAGCAGCACGATCCCGGTCATGATCAGCGCAAAGCCCGCCCGCTTGGAATGGGTGCCGTTGATCCAGTAGAGCAGCCAGAATCCGAACAGGCCGAGCGAGAAATACCCGAAGGACGACGCCTCGGGGAAGCCCCCGACCATGCGCTTGATCCCCATCAGCCGATGCTCGAAGAGCATCGCGTAATTGGCTGATCTCAAAGGCTCCAGCAGGAAAGTCGTCCCGGTCATGCCGGTCAGGATGTCGAGCCACCCCATGCCCACGTGCACCACCGTCGCGGCCCCCACGGCCTTCAGCGCCAGATCGGCGGAGGGGCGCATCCGGAAGAGCACCGCCATCGCATAGAAGGCCATGCCCCCCAGCAGGATGCGGAAGAGCTGTGTCAGGTTGCCATTGGTCGGCCGCAGCGGGACCGAGATGATCCCCCCGTCATTGGCCGCACGCGAGAGCGAGAAGACCTCGGTCTGGCCTGCAAACAGACGCGGGAAGAAGAGTGTGGCGACGATGGAATAGACCAGCAGCAGCAGCAGCCAGAACCCGGGCTGCCACGGCCGCATCGCCCCGGCGATCCGTGCCAGCCCGTAGGGCGTCAGGCACAGCAGCGCAAAGAGCGTCAGCGTGGCAAGGTCGAGCAGCAGGATCGAGGCCCCGCCCGCCGCCGGCAGGTTGAAGGCCGCAGCCGCCCCCAGCGGTGTCATTGCCCAGAACAGCGCCATGCCCTTGTAGGGCCCGCGCCAGATCAGCACCCCGCAGACGATCAGGGCAATCAGGGTGCTGGATACGAACTGCAATCAAACCTCCGCGCGCGATGGCGCGACCATAACGGCGATCCCCCGGGATGGGCAGCGAATTTCTCACCGCCGGGTGTGTGCGCCACCTGCCCCTGTGCCATGCTTGCAGCACCCCCTGTTGCGCGGCAGTCTCTCAAGGCCGGTCCCGCCGGAGAATCGCCACACCCCACTCACGGGTGCAGGCGAACTCCGGGGCCCGGTTCAGAAGAGGGCCAGACAGCCCATGGGGAGAACCTGACGCATGATGTTCGGCGAAGAGCGCGTGCTGCTGCCCGATCCGCAGCCCCAGCGCCGCGGACCGGGACCTGTCTCCCGTGCGCTGCGGGGATTGGCGCCCTATCGGTGCGCGCAGAGGGCGATGCTTTGCCTGACGATCGGTGCGGCCCTGCCCGCCGCCCTTTCTGCCGAGACCAGCCCGCCGCGTGTCGGCCCGGACCTCGCCGCCGCCTCCAACTTCGGTCAGGGCTGGCGGCCCGATCTCTATGATGCGGCCATCTCCCTCGGCATCCGGGACTTCCGCGATGCGGTCTACTGGGACCGAGTGGAACGGGACGGCGTCTACAATTACGCCGCCGAGCGCGACAGCTATCCCCGGCTGATGCCCCACACCGGCGCGCGTATGAGCCTTACAGTGAACAACGGCCACCCCGACCACGAGGACGGCCTCACCCCCAGCACACCCGAGGCGATCTCCGCCTTCGCCCGCTTTGCCGCGCGCACGGCCACGCGCTATCCCGCGATCCGCGCGGTCGAGGTCGGCAACGAGGTGAATTCGACCAATTTCATCGCGGGCCCGATGGCAGACGCCCCGCTGGCGGACCGCCCGGCCTATTCGCTGGCGCTGCTGAAGGCGACCCATGATGCGGTGAAGGCCTCCCGGCCCGAAGTCGAGATCCTCGGCGGCGGGCTGCATTCCATCCCCACCGCCTGGCTGGCAGAGCTCTTTGCCCTCGGCGCGGGGGATTACATGGATGCGCTTGCCCTGCATCCCTACGACACCGCGCCCGAGCAACTGGTGCGGCAGGTGGACTGGATGCGCCGCATCCCGGGGCTGGAGACGATGCCGCTGCAGATCACCGAGTTCGGCACCACCGATGCGCAGGCCGCGCCGGGGCTGCTGCTGCGCTCGCACTGCCAGATGGCGCTTGCCGGGGTGACCCGCGCGGCGTGGTATCCGCTGCATCCGCGCGGCGACGGGCTGGAACCGCTGCTGACCGATGCCGCAACCCCGACCCGCACGGGCCGGGTCTTCCATGTTGCGCAGACCCGGCTCTCGGGCCGCGCGGTGACGGACATCGCCCCCGATCCCTTCACCTATGGCTGTCTTTACGAGGGCGGTACGCTGCTGCTCTGGGGCGCCCGGCGCGAGGTGGTCCCGGCCGCCGGCATGCAGCGGCTCGATGCGGAGGGCCACCCGCTGCCCTCCGGCCCGATCCTGCTGAGCGAGACAGAGCCGCTGATCCTCGTCCCCCGGCCCGGTCAGCCCGCGCCGCGCAGCCTCGCCGCGGCCGCCACGCTGGCCCCGCAGACCCGCCTTGCCGACAGTTTCGACCAGTTCGACCTGCGCAACGGCGGCGCCTTCGAGGTGCTGGCGACGAATTGGACCGGCACCCCGCCGCTCTCAGCGCGCGAGGGCCAGTGGCGCGAGGGCGTGCCCTGGGTGCCCTACCTCGGCCTCGACAGCGACCCGGAGGTGCGGGTGCTCCCCGAAAGCCTCTATCCCGGCGGTGCCGAGGCGCTGATCTTCCGCCACGTGGCCGCACATGACGGCCCCGCGACGTTGCATATCACCCTGCGCCCGGCAGAGCGCAGCGAGGACGGCGTGACCCTTGCGGTCACGTTGAACGGCGCGGCTGTGCTGGAAACGCCGGTTCCGGAGGGGCTGGATCAGGCGCTGCCGCTGACGCTCGCCCCCGGCGATGTGCTGGAAATCGGGATCGGCCCCGGCGCGACGGTGCGCGGCGACGTGACGGCCTATCGCTTCACCCTGACGGCGGGTTGATGGGGGGCTGACTGCACCCTGATGGCGGGCTGAGGCGCGCGCCCTGCCCGCCTGCTCAGACGCGTCTGCTTAAACGCAGGCCAGCAGCCGGTCGATCGCCTCCCAGGCCTCGGCCTGAACGCGGGCGTGGCGGTCGGGGTCGATGCCCCGCGCCATGGCGGCCTCCAGCACCTCGGCCACCGAGGCGCCACCGGCCTCTGCCGCGCCGACGAAGGCCGCCTCCTGCCCGACGGAGGCAAAGAAGCTCTCCACCTTGCGGTCCCAGCCAAGGCCGACGACCGGCAGGCCATAGGAATGGGCGATGATGCAGGCGTGCAGCCGGTGGGCCACCACCGCGTCGAAGCCCGCCACCAGATGCGCCAGACCGCCCGGCCGGGTCGGCACCGCGGCCATGGTCAGCGCGCCGGAGGAGACGAGATCCGCCATCTCCTGCCCCAGCCGCTGCTGGAAGGCCGCGTCTTCCTCGGCCCCGTTGCTGAACAGCGTGACCCGGTGGCCCGCCGCGATCAGCGCCAGCACGAGATCCTTGTGCAGCGACCCGCCGCCCGCGACCTCGGCATCGGCGTGATAGGCCAGCAGCGCGGGATCGGTGCAGCAGATGCCGATCCCGCCGGGGCGCTGCGCGGGGGCGCCGTAGCAGGCGGCGGCCAGCAAGCCCGGATCGCGGGTCAGCACCGCCTGCGGCGCGGGATTGCCCGTCTGGCTGCGCCAGGCCTCGATCGAGGGCGCGTCGCGCAGGCCCACCATGCGCAGGTCCGTGGCCAGCAGGTCGAGGAAAAGCGCGCGGCCTTTCGCGGTCCAGTTCTTCGACACGCCCGCGGCAAAGATCGCGGCAGGCACGTCGCCCGCCCGGATCGCCCGCGCGGCGGCAGAGAGCTTGATGCAGAAGTTCAGATCGGCGTCCGAGAGGATCTGCCCGCCGCCCACCACGGCAAGGTCCGCGCCCTCCAGCTCCTGCTGCCAGCCTTCCGCGAAGCGCGCGACCATCGGCCCCAGCTTGGCCAGCACGACCCGCTGGCGCAGGGCCAGCGGCATCAGCCCCAGCACTTTCATCACCAGCTGGCGGTTCTTCACCACCACCTCGTCAAAGCCCTGCCGGCCTGAGATGTCGATTGTCACCACCTCGGCCCCCGGCGCGCGGGTGGCGATCCCGTGGGCAAGACATTCCGCGATGATCCCGTCGCCGAGGTTGGGGCTGTAGTGCAAACCGAACTGAACGACTTTCATCTCACCCTCTCGACACAGGCCCTCGCAATAAGGGACCGCCACAGGCTTACCGCAAGGTCACAGATGCTGCCCCGTCTTGCGTCCCCCCCTTGCGGTTCTTTTGCGAAAGGTTGCAACATCGCCACGCATGGCCCCCGCGCCGCCGCCAAGGACCCCCGATGCCCGACACCACGCTGACCGACGACGCCGAGCGCGCGCCCCACGCCGCGCAGCCCACGGGATCGCCCGGCGCCCGCCCTCGTATCGTCATCCTGAACGATTCCAGCGTGGCCAAGGGCGGCGCGACCGGGCTCGCCGTCTGGTCGGCCAAGCTGCTGGATGCGGCGGGCTGCGACGTGACCTATCTTGCGGGCGATGACGGCAACGCGCCCTCGCTGGAGGGCACCGGCGTCACCTGCATCGGGCTTGGCGGTGCGCGGCTGATGGAGGCCGGGCGGCTGACGGCGCTGACCAAGGGCCTGCACAACGCCCCGGCGCAGCGGGCACTGGCCGACTACATCGCCAAGACCGACACGCCCGACACGGTCTATCACCTGCATGGCTGGGCGCAGATCTTCTCTCCTGCCGTCTTCGGTGCCCTGCGCCCCGTGGCGCCGCGCGTGGTGATCCACGCCCATGACTATTTCCTCGCCTGTCCCAACGGCGCCCATTACGACTACCGCAACATGCGCAACTGCGACCGCATCCAGCTGAGCGGCAGCTGCCTGCTGGCCAATTGCGACAAGCGCAACGCGATGCAGAAGGGCTGGCGCGTGCTGCGGCAGGTGAACCTGATGCGCCTGCTGGACAAGACCGCGCCGTGGGGCGCGATCGCGCTGATCCACCCCGGCCTGCGCGAGGTCATGGAACAGGCGGGCTACCCCTCCGATATGCTGCGCGTGGTGCGCAACCCCGCAGCCCCCCTGACGCCCGAGCGCATCCGGGTGGAGGAGAACGACCAGATCGTCTTCATCGGGCGGCTGACCGAGGAAAAGGGCGTGCCGGAGCTGGCGCAGGTGTGCGACGCTCATGACCTGCCCCTGACCCTGATCGGCGACGGCCCCCTGCGCGAGAAGATCGCCGCGCGCTATCCGCAGTTCACCATGCCCGGCTGGGTGGCCCACGACCAGATCGGCCAGCACCTGACCCGGGCGCGGATGCTGGTGATGCCGTCGCGCGCGCCGGAGCCCTTCGGGCTGGTGGCGGCCGAGGCCTCGGCCTCGGGCCTGCCGGTGGTGATCCCCGACCTCGCGCTTCTGGCCGGAGAGATCGACCGGCGCGGGCTGGGGCTGACCTATCACCGCACAGATGGGTCGATGCTGGCGGCGGCGCTGAAGAAACTCTCGGCGATGCCGGCCGAGGAGATCCGCGAGATGTCGCTGCGCTGCACCGATCCCGAGAATGCCATCGCCATGACACCCGAGGCCTGGACGCAGGCGCTGCTCGACCTCTACGGCGTGCTGCTGCGCCGGGGCTGACCTGCGCAGGCCCTAAGCGCCCGCCGCCTGCGCCTGAGCGAGGCTGAAAAGCGCCCGCACCAGCTTGCCGCCGCGCCGTTCGCGCAGGCAGACCAGCGCCTCGTCCATCTGGAGGCCCTGCGCGCCCGTGATCTCCAGCGCGTGCAATCTCTCGTCCGGCGTGAACTCCGCCGCCGAGACGACACCGACCCCCAGACCGGCCGCCACGATCTCCCGCACCGCCTCGCGGCCCTCGGCCACGACGGCGGGATCGAGGCTCAACCCAAGCACTGCTGCGGCCTCTTCCAGCTTGCGGCGGGTGCGCGATCCCGGCTCGCGCAGGACCAGAGCTTGTTCCGGCAACGCACTCATATGGATGAATTTTTCTGAGGACAGAGGATGGTCTTTCGAGACGAAGGCCACCAGCGGCGCGGAATCCAGCGGCACCCAGTCCAGCGTGCGCACCTGCGGGAATTCTCCCAGCACGCCGACGTCGGCCTCATAGCGGTGCAGCCGCTCCACCACCTCGGTCGCATTGCCGACGCGGAGCGAAACCTTCACCCCCGGATGCTGCGCCCGGAAGCGGGTCAGCAGGCCGGTGACGTGATGCGCGCTGTCCGCCACGATCCGCAACGTCCCTGCCCGCAGCGCGCGGCTTTCCGACAGAAGCTCCAGCGCCTGATGCTCGGTCTCGAACAGCCGCCGGGTGATCTCTAGCAACCGTCGGCCCTCCTCGGTCAGAGTGACCTGCTTCTTGCGCCGGTCGAAGAGCAGGATGTCGTATTCCTCCTCCAGCTTGCGGACCTGATCGGAAATTGCGGGCTGGGTCAGGAAAAGCGCCTCCGCCGCACGGGAAAATCCGCCGTGCAAGGCCACATGGTGAAAGGCACGAAGCTGGGTATAGCGCATGTCCCCTCTCTATCCATCAGTTAGACTTATGGAAAGATACAAAGGAACGATTTTTCATATGATCAACCCCGTGCCACAAGGGGACAACCCACGACGAGGTGCGCCATGACCAACCTGCCCGATCCCCACGAGGGAGAGCCCTTCCTCCTCACCCCCGGCCCGCTGACCACGGCCTACGAGGTCAAGCAGGCGATGCTGCGCGACTGGGGCAGCTGGGACGGCGATTTCCGCGCCATGACCGCACGGGTCTGCTCGGAGCTGGTCACCATGGCCAACGGGGCCGACGAATACGTCTGCGTGCCGATGCAGGGCTCCGGCTCCTTCGGGGTGGAGGCGATGCTGGGCACGCTGGTGCCGCGCCACGGCAAGGTGCTGGTGCTGGCCAACGGCGCCTACGGCAAGCGCGCGGCCGAGACGCTGGCCTACCTTGGCCGCGACCACGAGGTGATCGACAAGGGTGATTACCTGCCGCCGCGCGGCGAAGAGGTCCGCGCCGCCCTGAAGGCCGATCCCGCCATTACCCATGTGATCGCGATCCACTGCGAGACCTCCTCGGGCATCCTGAACCCGCTGGAGGAGATCGCCAAGGTCGTGGCCGAAGAGGACTGCCGCCTGCTGATCGACAGCATGTCGGCCTTCGGTGCCCTGCCGGTGGACGTGAAGGCCCTGCGGGCCGAGGCCGTCGTCTCCTCCGCCAACAAATGCATCGAGGGCGTGCCCGGCTTCTCCTTCGTCATCGCCCGGCGCAGCGCGCTGGAAGAGGCCAAGGGCAACGCCCATTCCCTCGCCCTGGACCTCTATGCGCAGTGGGCCTACCTCGAGAAGACCGGCCAGTGGCGCTATACGCCGCCGACCCATGTCATGGCCGCCTTCGACAAGGCCCTGACGCTCCATGCCGCGGAGGGCGGCGTGGCGGCCCGGGGCAAGCGCTACCGCGAAAACCGCGATGTCATGGTCGAGGGCATGCGCGATCTCGGCTTCGAGACGCTGCTGAAGGATGGCTGGCTCTCGCCGATCATCGTCACCTTCTTCTGCCCCGCCGATCCCCGCTTTGCCTTCAACGCCTTCTACGAGGGGATGAAGGCGCGCGGCTTCATCATCTATCCCGGCAAGCTGACCGTGGTGGAGAGCTTCCGCATCGGTTGCATCGGGCAGATGGACGCCGCGATCATGCGCCGCGTGGTCGCCGCCGCCAAGGAGACGCTGGCGGACATGGGCGTCGAAAGCGCCGCCCCGCCAGCCGAGGCCCTTGCCGAACGCGCCCGCCTCGCGGCCTGAGCGCGGAAGACGCCAGCAAGACCCGGGGGCGCGCGTCTCGCAGCGCCCCTTTCGCCTGACACCCGGCCCCTGCGGCCACCGCTGACATCCGGCCCAGAGGGCCACCAGACAGACCCGAATGGAAGAGACCCCGATGACCCATCCCATCGCCGTGACCGTGAACGACCGCAGCTATCCCTGGCCCAAGGTGCCCGCCATCGCCATCTGCCTTGACGGCTGCGAGCCGGAGTACCTCGACGTGGCGATCGCCAAGGGGCTGATGCCGACGCTGGAGCGGATGCGCAAGGACGGCACCTCGCGGCTGGCCCATTCGGTGATCCCCTCCTTCACCAACCCCAACAACCTCTCCATCGCCACCGGCCGCCCGCCGGCGGTGCATGGCATCTGCGGCAATTACCTCTATGAGCCCGAGACCGGCGAAGAGGTGATGATGAACGACGTGCGCTTCCTGCGCGCGCCCACGATCTTCGGCACCTTCTACGATGCCGGCGCCCGCGTCGCCGTGGTGACGGCCAAGGACAAGCTGCGCGCCCTGCTCGGCTCGGGCCTGAAGTTCGACGAAGACCGCGCGATCTGCTTCTCGTCCGAGAAATCCGACACCGCCACCAAGGCAGAGAACGGCATCGACAAGGCCAATGAGTGGCTGGGCCGCGACGTGCCGGAGGTCTATTCGGCAGAGCTGTCGGAATTCGTCTTCGCCGCGGGCGTCAAGCTGCTGGCCGAGTGGAAGCCGGACGTCATGTACCTGACCACCACCGACTACGTGCAGCACAAGTACGCCCCCGATGAGCCCGAGGCACAGGCCTTCTACGAGATGTTCGATGGCTACCTCGCGCAGCTCGACGCCATGGGCGCGGCCATCGTGGTGACGGCGGATCACGGCATGAAGCCCAAGCACCTCGCCGATGGCTCCCCCGCCGTGGTCTATGTGCAGGACCTGCTGGACGAATGGCTGGGCGCGGCTGCGGCCCGTGTCATCCTGCCGATCACCGATCCTTACGTGGTGCACCACGGCGCGCTCGGCTCCTTCGCCACCGCCTATCTGCCCGAGGGCGCGGACGAGGCCGGGATCATCGCCAAGCTGGCCGCCACCGACGGGATCATCGAGGTGGTGAACAAGGCCGAGGCGGTGGAACGCTACGAGCTGCCCGCCGACCGGATCGGGGACATCGTCATGATCTCGGGCGAGAACATGACGATCGGCACCTCCGCCCACCGCCACGACCTCGCCGCGCTGAAGGAGCCGCTGCGCTCCCACGGCGGGCTGACCGAGCAGGAAGTGCCCTTCATCTCGAACCGCATCCTCGACCTGCCCGGCGCGCCCACCCTGCGCAACTTCGACGCCTTCTTCTGGGCCACCACGGCAGCGGCGCAATGACCGCCCCGATCCCCTTCCGGAAGGAGCAGATGCGCATCGCGGGCCGCAAGGTCGATTGCGATGACCATATCCCGGTGATCTACCCCTACACGGGCGAGACCATCGGCTCGGTCCCCGCGGGCCGGGCCGAGCACGCGGCAGAGGCCTTCGAGATCGCGGCGGGCTATACGCCCACGCTCACCCGCTACGAGCGCCAGCAGATCCTGTTCAACACCGCGAAGATCATCTCGGAGCGCAAGGCGGAACTGGCGCCGATCATCACGGCGGAGCTTGGGATCTCGCTGGCCGATGCGCTCTATGAATGCGGCCGGGCCTATGACGTCTACACGCTGGCGGGCCAGCTTTGCATTCAGGACGACGGGCAGATCTTCTCCTGCGACCTGACGCCCCACGGCAAGGCGCGCAAGATCTTCACCCTGCGCGAGCCGCTGCGGGCGATTTCGGCGATCACGCCGTTCAACCACCCGCTGAACATGGTCAGCCACAAGATCGCCCCCGCCATCGCCACCAACAACTGCATCGTGGTGAAGCCGACCGAGCTGACGCCGCTGACCGCGCTGTGGCTGGCGGATGCGCTCTACGAGGCCGGGCTGCCGCCGCAGATGCTTTCCGTGGTGACCGGCCTGCCGGGCGACATCGGCGATGCGATGATCACCGATCCGAACTTCGACCTGATCACCTTCACCGGCGGCGTGCCCGTGGGCAAGATGATCGCGGCCAAGGCGGTCTACAAGAAGCAGGTGCTGGAGCTTGGCGGGAACGATCCGCTGATCATCTGCAACGACCTGTCGGATGCGGACCTCGCCAAGGCCGCCGACCTTGCCGTGGCCGGGGCGACCAAGAACTCCGGTCAGCGCTGTACGGCGGTGAAGCGCATCCTCTGTCAGGAGAGCGTCGCGGACCGTTTCGTGCCCCTCGTGCTGGAACGCGCCCGCGCCCTGCGGTTCGGCGATCCGATGGACCCCGCGACCGAGCTTGGCTGCGTCGTCTCGGCCCGCGCGGCCGAGACCTTCGAGGCCCGCGTGATGGCCGCCGAGGCCGAGGGCGCGCAGATCCTCTACCACCCGGGGCGCAGCGGCGCGCTGCTGCCGCCCATCGTCGTCGATCACGTGAACCACGGCAGCGAGCTGGTGCAGGAGGAGACCTTCGGCCCCGTGGTGCCGATCATCCGGGTGCCGGACGACGACGCGGCGGTGATGGAGATTTCGAACTCCACCGCCTTCGGTCTGTCCTCTGGCGTCTGTGTAAATGCCTTTCAGCGGATGCAGGCCTATATTGCGGGTTTGCAGGTTGGAACGGTTAACATTTGGGAAGTTCCCGGCTACCGTATCGAAATGTCGCCTTTTGGCGGCATCAAAGACAGCGGAAACGGCGAGAAGGAGGGCGTGATGGAAGCGATGAAAAGCTTTACCAACGTCAAGACCTTCTCCCTCCCATGGGGATAAGATTTGGGAGATTTCCGCTGAGTATCAGTACCTTGCACGATCAATTTCAGATTGGGCAAAAAGTGTTAATCCGGCGTTAACCCGCGAGGCAAAGCTTTCGCTTTCGCGGCTATACGATTGATATTGCATGCGAATTCCGCATCGCGATAAGCACCACTCACGAACACTTGCCATGGCGCCCGGGGCCGCGTACCCCGGGCGCCATGGCCCGCACGATCCTCTTCAACAAGCCCTTCGATGTCCTGTCGCAGTTCACCGACCGCGGCACCGAAGGCACGACCCGCGCCACGCTGAGCGATTACATCGACCTGCCCGGGGTCTACCCGGCCGGGCGGCTCGACCGTGACAGCGAGGGGCTGATGGTGCTGACCGATGACGGACGGTTGCAGGCCCGTATCTCCAATCCGAAGCACAAGCAGCCCAAGACCTACTGGGCGCAGGTCGAAGGCGTGCCGGATGAGGCCGCGCTCGACGCGCTGCGCCGGGGCGTGACGCTGAAGGACGGCCCGACCCGGCCCGCCAAGGCGCGCCTGCTGGGAGAACCGCCGAACCTCTGGGACCGGGTGCCGCCGATCCGGGTGCGCCAGTCGATCCCGGACACCTGGATCGAACTGGTGATCACCGAAGGGCGCAACCGGCAGGTGCGGCGGATGACGGCCCATGTGGGCCACCCCACTCTACGGCTGATCCGGGCGGGCATCGGTCCATGGCACCTCGACGGGCTGAAGCCCGGGGAGTGGCGCGCGGTCTGAGGCGAGAGTACGGGGCCGGCCTTCTGGCGAGGGCCTGCGGCCCTTCGCCGGGGGTTGGGGGCGCTGCCCCCCCCTTGGCCTGCGGCCAATTCCCCCCGGAGTATTTTTGGAAAGATGAAGCGAAGGGCGCGGCCGTGGGGACCGAGCCCTTGGTTTACGCCACGCGGGTGCCGGCAACCCAGGTGCCCCGGTGGGTGGGCACGCCCTGCAGCGGGCGGTAGCGGGTCAGGTCCGCGCGCAGGCCGGGCAGCAGGCGGCCGCGGTCCGTAAGGCCGGAGGCCCGGGCCGGGTTCGCCGTGACCGTGGCAATCGCGCGCGGCAGGTCGCCCCAGAGATCGGCCAGCTGCGTCGCCGCCAGCAGCAGCGAGGCAGGCACGTAATCCGAGGAGAGGATGTCGAGCAGGTCCGCCTGCGCCAGTTCGGCGGCCGAGACGTTGCCCGAGTGCGAGCCGCCGCGCACGATGTTGGGCGCCCCCATGATCACCGCGATATTGTTGGCGTGGCAGGCGCGCGCCGCCTCCACCGTGGTGGGGAACTCCGCCATGGTGATGCCATGCCCGGCCGAGGTCTCGACCTGCGCGGTGGTGGTATCGTCATGGCTGGCGAGCCGCGCGCCGAAACGGGCGGCGGCGGCCACGGCCCCGGCCTCGTGCTGGGCGCCGATCCGGTCGTAGAGCCCCTTGAGATAGGCGGAGTAATCCGCAAACTCCTGATCGGTGTAGCCGTGCTTGCCCTGCAGGTAGGCCTTGAACTTGCTCTCGTCGCGGAACTGCCGCTGGCCCGGGGTGTGATCCATCAGGGAAACGATGCCGATCCGGTCGTCGGGGCCGAATTCCGCCAGCTCCTCCAGCAGGGTTTCCGAGCAGGTCTCGGCCCGGACATGGAGCCGGTGGGAGATTTTCAGAAGGCCCGCCGCGCGCAGGGCAATGATCTCGTCCGTCACCTCGCGGGCGTATTTGCGATAGCCCTTGGACTGGCCCGAGACGATGGAGCCCACCCGCACCGCGTCGAAGACCGTGGCGATGCCGCAGCCCGCAAGCTCTGCGTCATGGGCCGCGATGGCGGCGGCATGGGGCCAGTGGACGCCGGGGCGCGGGGTCATGTGGCGTTCGAGGTTGTCGGTGTGCAGTTCGATCAGCCCGGGGATCAGCATGTCCCCGTCGAGGTCGAGCGCGCCCGGGGCGTCGCTGCCGCCGGTGCCGATCTCGGCGATCAGCCCGTCGCGGATCACGAGGTGGCCGACGATGACCTCGTCCGGCAGGACGAGGCGGGCGTTGGTGAGGATCTGCTCTGTGGTCCCGGTTTGGTCCGGGCGCTGGTTATCGCGGGGCATCGAGGGGCTCCTGCTGAGGGTCAAGCACCGCGCGGGCGGCGCGGATCGTATCTGGGAGGGCGCCGCCGTTGTCGACGGTGCGGATGTCGAGGCCCTGCGGCAGGGCGAGATCGGCGCGCGCAAGGCGGCGGGCGATGTCCTGCGGGGTTTCGCGGCCCCGGGCGGCGAGGCGCGCGGCGAGGACCTCGGGCGCGGCCGTGAGGTTCAGGACGATGAGGCCGGGGAAGCGCCGCGTGGCCTCCACCAGCACGGCGCGGGAGAGGTTCACGAGGAGGTCGGTGCCCTGCTGCAGCTTGGCGGTTTCCGTCTCGGGGATCCCGTAGCTGAGGCCATGGGCCTGCCAGTGCAGCGCAAAGGCGCCCTGCCCGGCCATCCGGTCGAACTGCGCCTGCGTCACGCCGTCGAAGTCCTCGCCGCCCGCGGCGGAGGGCCGCGTGATGACCCGGCGCACGAGCGCGAAACCGGGCGTGGCGGCGAGGCCTTCCATGACGCTGTCCTTGCCAACGCCGGAGGGGCCGACGACCGCGATCAGGCGGCCCTGTGTCGGGGCGCGGCTCATGCGGCGCGCGGGGGCGTGAAGACGCCCACGTCCACCTGCCGGTCACAGAGCCGGTCCCGCGCGGCCTCGTCGTGGAAGATGCCGATGATCGCGGCGCCGCGGGCCTTGGCCTCTTCCACGAGGCTGAGGACCACCTCGCGGTTGCCCGCGTCGAGCGAAGCGGTGGGTTCATCGAGCAGCAGCGCCGGGTACGGATGGACAAACCCGCGCGCGATGTTCACCCGCTGCTGTTCGCCGCCCGAGAAGGTCGTGGGGCTGAGCGACCAGAGCCGTTCGGGCAGGTTGAGCCGCGCCAGCAGCGCATCGGCCCGGGCGATGGCCTCCTCGCGAGGCGTGCCAAGGGCGAGGAGCGGCTCGGCCACCACCTCGCGCGTCGGCACACGGGGCACCACGCGGAGGAACTGGCTGACATAGCCCAGCGTCTCGCGCCGCAGGGCGATGATCTGGCGCGGCTCGGCCTGCGCCACGTCGACATGGCCGATGCGGATATGGCCCGAGGCGGCGAGGTAATTGCCGTAGATCAGCCGCATCAGCGTGGACTTGCCCGCGCCCGAGGGGCCGGTGAGCGCGACGCATTCGCCGGGGGCGACGGAGAAGCTGGCGCCGGTCAGCACGGGGATATCGGCGCTGCCCTGATTGTGCAGCGTGAAGGTCTTGGAGAGGTTCTCGATCTGGATCATGGCTTTGCCTTCGAATGTGCGGAGCAGCGCGTGTGGCTCTCGAACGCCCGGGCCGACGGCCCGGGCCGCGCCCGACCGCCCCCCCGGGCGGGCGCGATTGCGCCCCCCCGCGGTCGGGCCCGGCCCTGATGTGGTGCGGTGGTCTGCGGGAAACGGCTCATACCTGCAGCACCGAAGAGACGAGCAGCTGCGTATAGCCATGCTGCGGATCGTCGAGGACCTGATCGGTCAGCCCGGTCTCGACCACCTGCCCGTCCTTCATCACCATCAGCCGGTCCGCCAGCAGGCGCACCACGGCAAGGTCATGGGTGACGATGATGGCGGAGAGCCCCATCTCGCGCACCAGCCCGCGCAGCAGGTCCAGCAGACGCGCCTGCACGCTGACATCGAGGCCCCCGGTGGGTTCGTCCATGAAGACGAGCCGCGGCCCGGTGACGAGGTTGCGCGCGATCTGGAGCCGCTGGCGCATGCCGCCGGAGAAGGCCGTGGGCCGGTCGTCGATCCGCTCGGCCGCGATTTCCACCCGGCCCAGCCAGTCGATGGCACGCTCGCGGATGTCGCCGTAGTTGCGCGCCCCCACGGCCATCAGCCGCTCGCCCACGTTGCCGCCGGCGGAGACGTTCATCCGCAGCCCATCGCTGGCGTGCTGATGGACGAAGGCCCAGTCGGTGCGGCCCAGCATCCGGCGCTCGGGCTCGGACATGGTGACCGTGTCCTGCATCCCATTCGCCCGCGTATCGAACAGCACCCGGCCGGTATCCGGCGCAAGGTGCCCGGCAAGGCAGTTGAGCAGCGTCGTCTTGCCCGAACCGCTCTCGCCCACGATGCCCATGACCTCACCAGGCCAGAGATCGAAGCTCACATCCGCACAGCCCCGCCGCGCGCCATAGAACTTCGACAGCCCCTCGACCTGCAACAACGGCTGCGGGGTGCCCCCAAGATTTTTCGAAAAATCTTGGGAAAATTCTGCGAAGACTTTTCCGCTCATCCTCTCGCCCCCTGTGCGCCTTCATGGCCGGCATCGCGCCGCGCCAGGCAGTAATCGGTATCGGAACAGACGAACATCCGGCTGCCCGCGTCATCGGTGATCACCTCGTCGAGGTAGCTGTCCTCGGCCCCACATAGATCGCAGGGATGCTCGGCCTTGGAGGGATCGAAGGGGTGATCCTCGAAATCGAGGCTGACCACCTGCGTGTAAGGCGGCAGCGCATAGATGCGCTGTTCGCGGCCCGCGCCGAAGAGCTGGATCGCGGCCATCTCGAGCTTGGGGTTGTCGAACTTGGGGATCGGGCTCGGGTCCATCACGTAGCGCCCCTCCACCTTCACCGGATAGGCATAGGCGGTCGAGATCGCCCCGTGGCGGGCGATGTCCTCGTAGAGCTTCACATGCATCAGGCCGTATTCCTCCAGCGCGTGCATCTTGCGGGTCTCGACCTCGGAGGGTTCGAGGAAGCGCAGCGGCTCGGGGATCGGCACCTGGTAGACCAGCACCTGATCCTCGCGCAGCGGCTCTTCGGGGATGCGGTGGCGGGTCTGGATGACCGTGGCCTCGGCGGTGTGGGTCGTCGTCTCCACCTGCGCGGTCCGCTCGAAGAACTTGCGGATCGAAACCGCGTTCGTCGTATCATCCGCGCCCTGGTCGATGACCTTGAAGCAATCCTCCGGCGTCAGCGTCGCGGCCGACACCTGCACGCCGCCGGTGCCCCAACCATAGGGCATCGGCATCTCGCGGCTGGCGAAGGGCACCTGGTAGCCGGGCACGGCCAGCCCCTTGAGGATCGCGCGGCGGATCATCCGCTTGGTCTGTTCGTCGAGATAGGCGAAGTTGTAGGCGCTCTGGGTCGCCTCTGCGGTCTGCGTGGTCACAGCAGCCCCCTTTCCATCAGGTCGCGTTCCAGCGTGGCGGGATCGGTGAAGAGCACCGCCTCCATCCCCGCCGCCTGCGCGCCAGTCACGTTCTTGAGCGAGTCGTCCACGAAGAGGCACTGCCCCGGCTCCAGCCCCGCGCGGGTGCAGAGCAGATCGAAGATCCGCGCCTCGGGTTTCAGCATCTTCTCGCGCCCAGAGACGACGAGCACCTCGAAGGCCGCGTCGAGTTCCGGATGCACCCTCAGGCCGATCGGCCATGTCTCGGCGGACCAGTTGGTGATCCCGTGCACCGGCACGCCCGCGGCCTTCAGCCGGTGGAGCAGCGCCCATGTGCCCTCGATCTTGGCCGGCACGGCCTTGTGGTAATGCGCCACATAGGCGGCCAGATGCGCGCTGTCCTCCGGGTCCGAGATCTCGGCGGCGAGGTCGGCGAAGGTCTCGCCGCCATCGCCGCGCAGGTTGCGGGCCGGGAAATCGACGCGCTCCATGAAGGCCGCAACCGCCTCGCGCGAGCCCATCTGGTCGAGCCAGGCGAGATGCGCATCCCAGTGGATCAGCACACCGCCGATGTCGAAGACGACCGCCTTCACCGCTGCGCCGCTCATTCCGCTGCCTCCTTACGGCTGGCCGCCTGCGCCTCGCGCCGCAACTTGCGTATCAGTTCAAGTTCGGACTGGAAGTCCACGTAATGTGGGAGTTTTATGTGCTCAAGGAAGCCCGACGCCTGGATGTTGTCGGCGTGGTAGAGGACGAATTCCGTGTCCTGCGCCGGGGCGCCCACGTTGTCCTCTCCCAGCTCTTCCCACCGGAGCGCCCGGTCCACGAGCGCCATGGAAATCGCCTTGCGCTCGGAATGCCCGAAGACGAGGCCATAGCCCCGGGTGAACTGCGGCGGCTCGGTCTTCGAGCCGGTGAACTGGTTCACCGTCTCGCATTCCGTCAGGGTCATCTCGCCGATCTCGATGGCGAAGCCCAGTTCGGGGATCTCCATCTCCACCGGCACGGTCCCCACCCGCAGCTCGCCCACGAAGGGGTGGTTGCGGCCATAGCCGCGCTGCGTCGAATAGGCCATGCCGAGGACAAAGCCCTCGTCCCCCCGGGTCAGCGCCTGCAGCCGCAGCGGCCGGTCGGCGGGCAGCTCCAGCGGTTCGCGGGTCAGGTCGCGGGGGGTATCGTCCTCGGGGCGCAGGTCGGGCTGCAGCAGCCCCTCGCTGTCGAGGAACTCGGTGATATGCGGCGTGGGCTCGCGGCGCGGCGTGGCCTGCGCGGCCTGCGGCGCCTCCAGCCCCTCGGCCTCCAGCGCGAAATCCAGCAGCCGGTGGGTGTAGTCGAAGGTCGGCCCCAGCACCTGACCGCCCGGAGCATCCTTGAAGGTCGCGCTGATGCGGCGGTCGCAGGCCATGGCGCCGGTCTCTACCGGGGCGGAATGGCCGAAGCGCGGCAGGGTCGTGCGATAGGCCCGGATCAGGAAGATCGCCTCGATCAGATCGCCGCGCGCCTGCTTGATCGCAAGCGCCGCGAGGTCGGGATCGTAGAGCGAGCCCTCGGCCATCACGCGGTTCACCGCGAGGGCCAGCTGCTCGCGGATCTGCGCGATGGAGAGCTCGGCCACCGCAGGGTCGCCCCGGCGCTCCTCGGCCAGCCAGTCATGGGCGTTGTCGATGGCGCGTTCGCCGCCTTTCACTGCCACGTACATCAGGACACCTTCGTCGATCGGGGCAGCGCCGCGAGGCGGTCGCCGCAGGTGAAATAGGCATCCCACCCCAGCGGGAAGCGGGCGGCGTTGGCGGCAAAGACCTCCGGCTCCGGCAGGGAGAACGTCGCGGTTTCCTTGATGCCGGGGCCGGTGAGCGTGCTGCCCGCCTGCTCCAGCGCCGCGCTTTCCACGATCAGCGTGGCGGCGCGGTCGGGGTAGTCCGAGGTGCCGATGGCAAAGGCCGAAACGGGCTGCAGCGCCTCCCAGCCGCCCACGGCGAACATCGCCTCGGAGGCCCCCACCAGCGGGGCGCCGGTGTGGAAGGTGACCCAGTCGCGGACCGCCTGCGTGTCATGGGCGCCCGCGAGGTAGAGCGGCGTTTCCGGATCGCAGAGCGTCAGCAGCAGCGTGGCGGCGGCGGGCGACAGCGGCGCCGGTCCCTGCCCGCCGGTGATCGGCTGGATGCGGCCCGGGAAGGCCATGGCGTTCATCGCGGCGCGGAAGGCGCGCGCGGCCTCGGTGGGCGCATCGGCGAACCCGCCGGTGAGAGCGTCGGAAGCCATCATTTGTTTTCTCCCCGGACCATGGTGAAGAATTCGACCTTGGTGGCGGCGGCACGGGCCGCGCGGCCCTCGGCCCGGTCAGCGGCCGCGCCCTTCAGCGGCGCGAGGATCGCGGCGCTGATCGTCTCGGCCGCGCCGGTCTGCATCAGCGCATCCACCAGCGCCGCCTGCTCTGCCTTCCGGCGGCTGCGGCCCTGCACGTAGGCATGGCCAACGGTGCCATCTTCCAGCCGCAGCGAGGCGCGGGTCACGCTCATCTCGCCGAGGTTGAAGGCGGCCCCCACGGCCCCGGCCCGGCCGCGCACCATGACGGCGCCCACCTCGGGCGCGCGCAGCCATGTGAAGGCGGGCGCGCCGCCATGGGCCTGCCACAGCGCGTCGAGATCGGCCGCGGGGGCCTTGGCGAGGACCGACATCCAGTCGCGCCTTGCATCTGTATCGGGGGTTTCCGGGGCGGGGCTCGGGCTCATCTAGACACCTTGCGAATTTGTCGAGATTACTATACAACTAGACAAATCATTAGACAGCCTGCCCGAGTCGCACAAGGCCTATCGAGGTGAAGATTTCATGACAGACAGCCCCGCCGCCGCGCAGGACACGAAAAAATCCGCGATCTGGCAGAGCATTCGGGACCGGCTGACAGAGGACCTTGCCGCGGGCCACTACGCGCCGGGCGACAAGTTGCCGACCGAGGCCGCGCTCTCTGCCCGCTTCGGGGTCAACCGGCACACGGTGCGCCGGGCCCTGGCAGAAATGGCGGAGGACGGGCTGGTCCATGCGCGGCGTGGCGCCGGGGTCTTCGTGGCGCAGCGGCCCACGGATTATCCCATCGGCCGCCGGGTCCGGTTTCACCACAACATGCGCGCCGCGGGCCGCCTGCCCAGCCGTCAGCGGCTGAGCTTCGAGACCCGCGCCGCCGATGCCGAGGAAGCCGCAGCACTGCACCTCTCCCCCGGGGCGATGGTGCATATCTCGGAAGGCATCTCGCTCTCCGACGATCAGCCCATTGCGGTTTTCCGCGCCATATTCCCGGCACAGCGTTTCCCCCAGATGGGCGAGGTGCTGGAGCGGATCGGTTCTGTCACCGAGGCGCTGCGGGAACAGGGCGTGCCGGACTATACGCGCACGTCCACGCGGATCACCGCCACCTCTGCCGATGCGGTTCAGGCCCTGCACCTGCGGCTGCGCGAGGGCGCGCCGCTGATCTACGCCGTCTCCATCAACGTCGACCCGGAGGGCGTGCCGGTGGAATTCGGGCGCACATGGTTTGCGGGCGAACGGATCACGCTGACACTGCACGAGGACGAAGCGCGCTGAGCCACCCCCCGGACATGCCGCAGCCGCATTGCCGCAGCGCCGCGCGAATTGCCATGAAAATAAGCCTCTCTTGTCACTCAACCGATACATGACTCGTTTATCCACAGCGAAAATCACCAGCGAAAACCACTGACCCGAGCAGACGATGCCCATGTCCTATCCCTCCCTGCGCCTGACCGGCGCCACGATCCTGCGCGACGGTGAGTTGCAGCAGCGCTCGCTGGCCTTCAGCGAGGGCCGGATCATGCGCGGCCCCCTGCCCGAGGTGGATCTGACCGGCTACCTGATCCTGCCCGGCATCATCGACCTGCATGGCGACGCCTTCGAGCGCCACCTCGCGCCGCGGCCCTCTGCGCCCTTCCCCATCGCCACCGCCCTGCGCGCGACCGATGCCGATGCGGCGGCGAACGGTGTGACCACCGCCTACATGGCGCAGAGCTGGTCCTGGGAGGGCGGCTTCCGCAGCCCGGATTTCGCGATCGAGATGATGAAGGGGCTGGCCGCCTACCGGGGCATGGCCCTCACCGACCTGCGCCTTCAGGTCCGCTGCGAGACCCATACGGTGGCGACCGGCGCGCGCCTGCTGGAGGCGGTCGAACGGTACGGTATCGACTACGTGGTCTTCAACAACCACATCGAAGAGACGCTGAACACCGCCCTCCTCAAGCCCGAGGACGTGGCCGCATGGGCCCGTAAGGCCGGGCAAACGCCCGAGTTTTTCCTCGCCACCGTGCATGAGGCCAAGCGCCAGTCCCGCGACGTGCCGCGCTATCTGTGCAAGCTGGCCGAGCAGTTCGATGCGCTTGGTGTCAGCTATGGCAGCCACGACGATCCCGATGGCGAAACCCGCGAGATGTTCTCGATGATCGGGGCCAAGATCTGCGAATTCCCCACCGCACGCCCGGCGGCGGCGCTTGCCCGTGCGGTCGGCGACCCGGTGCTGATGGGCGCGCCCAATGTTGTGCGCGGCGGCTCGCAGTCGGGCAATGTCTCGGCGCAGGACATCATCGCCGACGGGCTCTGCGACGGGCTGGTGTCGGACTATTATTACCCCGCGCTCGCGCAGGCGGCCTTTGCCCTCGTGGATCGCGGCGTGATGGACCTGCCCCGGGCCTGGGCGCTGATCTCAGAGAAGCCTGCCGCGATCCTGCGCATGGCCGACCGGGGCCGCCTCGATCCCGGCCGCCGGGCAGATCTGACCATCGTCAACGCCGAGACCCGCGCCATCGAGGCCACGGTCGTGGCAGGCCGGATCACCCATCTGGCAGGGGAAGCCGCCCACAGGTTTTTCCACAGCCCCCAGCCGCGTGCACTTGCAGCGGAATAAGGGCTGAGCCCGCCCGGCCCCGTCGCATCGGCCCTCCGCCACGCGAGACGCCCCACCCCGGCCCGCTGATCGCCGGAGAGGCAGCTGCGCGTTTCTCAGGCCCGGGACAGCCGCCCCCCGGCGCCCGGCCATTGGCCTTTGGTCTGTCAGCCCATAGTCTCTCGGAAACCGCCGCTGAGAGGCCCCGCATGACCCGCGCCTTCGCCCTGACCGCCACTGCCATCGTGCTCATCGCCCTTGGCGCCACCGGGGCCGTCGTTCTGCGCAGCGCTCAGAGCCGCGCCGCCCCGGCGCCCCTCCTGCCCTGGACCGACAGCGAGATCGTCGCGCGTGGCGAGGTGCTCTACGAGGCGCAATGCACCGCCTGTCATGGCAGCCTCGCCGCCACGGCCCCGGTGCAGGAGACCTCTGCCCCGCCGCACGATGAAAACGGCCACAGCTGGGAGCATCCGGACTATGCGCTCTTCCAGCTGACCAAGTCCGGCGAGGTGGCCGAGCTCTGCCGCTCGGTCGAAGGCAGCGACATGCCGCAATTCGCCGATGCCCTGACCGACCGTCAGATCGTCGACGTGCTGTCCTACATCAAGTCCACCTGGCCCGAGGAGACGCGGCAAAAGCAGGAGGCGGTGAACCTCCTCTATGCCACCCAGAACGCCGCCGTGCGGGAGATCGTCGCCCGTTCGGGCGAGTGAGGCTCAGCTCCGCTGCAACTTCAGCGGCTCGGTCCGGGCCAGCCGTATGAAATGCGCCACGAAGGGTTTCGAGGCGTCTTCGCTGCGCACCGCCGCGTAGAGCCTGCGGGTCAGGCCGCCCTCGGTGATCGGGCGCGTGACGTAGTCGGAGTGATACTTCACCTCGCGCACGACCCAGTCGGGCAGCACCGCCACGCCCCGGTTCGAGGCCACCAGCAGCAGGATCACCGCCGTCAGCTCCACCTGCCGCACATGGGCGGGCTCCACTTTGGCGGGGCTCAGCAGCTGGCTGAAGACATCGAGGCGCGAGCGCTCCACCGGGTAGGTGATCAGTGTCTCTCCGCGGAAATCCTCGGCCTCGACGAAGGCCTTCTGCGCCAGCGGATGCTGCGAGGAGGCCACGAAGACCGGCGCGTAATCGAAAAGCGGCACGAATTCCACGCCCGGCAGGTCCTCCGGATCGGAGGAGATGACCACGTCGACCTCTTCCTTCTGCAGCGCGGGCAGCGCGTCGAAGGCAAGGCCGGGGCGGATGTCCACGTCCACGTCGGGCCAGGCCTTGCGGAAATGCTCCAGCACCGGGAACAGCCATTCGAAACAGGCGTGGCATTCGATCGCGATGTGCAGCCGCCCAGTCTTGCCCGCGCGCAGGCCCTTGAACTCTTCTTCCAAGGCTTCGATCTCGGGCAGGATACGCTCCGCCAGACGCAACAGGCGCTGCCCCGCGGCAGAGAGCTTCAGCGGCTTCGAGCGCCGGGCAAAGAGCTCCACCCCGGCCTGATCCTCCAAGCCCTTGATCTGATGCGACAAGGCCGACTGGGTGATGTGCAGCTGCTCTGCCGCACGGGCCAGGCCGCCCGCCTCATGGATCGCCTTGATGGTCCGAAGATGACGAAACTCGATGTGCAACCTTGAACGCCCTTCATGTTGTGAATGAATTTTATGAAGTTGTCTCACGAACGTCCCAATGCGACAAGGGATCAACTTCAGAGATGGACTCCGACCGATGACCGCACCCACGATCTCCTTCGAATTCTTCCCGCCGCAGTCGCTGGAAGCCTCCTTCCGGCTCTGGGACACGGTGCAGGTTCTGGCCCCGCTGGCCCCGCGCTTCGTCTCCGTCACCTATGGCGCGGGTGGCACGACCCGCGACCTGACCCGCGACGCCGTGGCGACGCTGCACAAGAACTCCGGCCTCAACGTGGCCGCCCACCTGACCTGCGTGAACGCCACGCAGGAAGAGACCCTCGCCATCGCCGACAGCTTTGCCGAGGCCGGCGTGAAGGAGATCGTTGCGCTGCGGGGCGATCCGCCGAAAGGCGCGGGCAAGTTCACCCCCTATCCCGGCGGCTTTGCCAATTCGCTGGAGCTGATCACCGCGCTGAAAAACCGTGGCGATTTCCTGATCCGCGTCGGCGCCTATCCCGAGAAGCACCCCGAGGCGACGGATCACGCCGCCGACGTGGAGTATCTCAAGCGCAAGTTCGACGCCGGTGCGGACGAGGCGATCACCCAGTTCTTCTTCGAGGCCGAAACCTTCCTGCGGTTCCGCGATGCCTGCGCCAAGGCGGGGATCGAGGGCAAGATCCTGCCCGGCATCCAGCCGATCGGCAACTGGAAGGGCATCCGCAACTTCGCCAAGCGCTGCGACGCGACCTTCCCGGCCTGGCTGGAAGATGCCTTCGAGAAGGCCGACCGTGACGACCGCGCCGACCTGCTGGCCACCGCCCTGTGCACCGAGATGTGCTCGGAACTGATGGCCGAAGGCGTCGACAGCCTGCACTTCTACACGCTGAACAAGCCCGAGCTGACCCGCGACGTCTGCCATGCGCTTGGCGTGACTCCGCAGGCCAAGCTGGAGAAGGTGGCGTAAGCCTCAAGGCGGGACCCGGAATTTTCGAAAATTCCGATCCAAATTCTTCGAAGAATTTGAATACGGCGCCCCTCGGGGCGCCGTTTCGCGTTGGCCCTCAAGGGAGCAGACCGCCCGCGGCCCGCGCGCCCTCTCCGGCCCGCATTCAAGATTCTTCGAAAAATCTTGGGAAAATTCTTCGAAGAATTTTCTTGCCCCACCTCGGGGGCAGCGCCCGGTCAGACGGCCTGCAGCTCAGGCACCACCAGCCCGCGCGCCAGGGCGGTGCCGTGCAGCCGCTCGGAGGGATCGCGCCCGACCACCCGCTTGCCACGGATCAGGAACATCTTGCCCACCCCCTGCCATGTCCCGATGGAGGGCGCCGTGACGTCGCGCGGAAAGCGCATGCGCCAGCCCTCGGGCAGCGTCAGGTCATGGGCCTCGGCCTTCTCCAGCATCCAGACCAGCGGGATATTCGCCAGCGGACGCGCAGCCGAGATGCCGCCCAACTGTCCGCCCACGTCGCCATGGGTGCCCGCGAACCAGACCTGCTCCAGCCGCCCGGGCCAATGGGGATCGCTCTGCCAGAGCACCGGCTCGAAGACCGAACGCGTCTCCTCCAGCGCAAGCGCGTGATAGCCCGCCTTCACGCATTCCGACAGCGCGTGGTTGTGGAAGGCGTGCTGGGGTTCGGTGATCTGCCACAGCAGCGGCAGCCGCAGGCCGAGCGCCTTCACCGTGTCCCAGACGCCGATCATCTCGATATCCACCATGTCGTGGCAATAGAGCCGCCCGAAGTCGTGCAGCACCTCGCCCCCGGTGTTGGACTGGTAGTGGCGATAGGCCTGAAGGATGTTCCGTTCCGTCGCCTCATGGGCGCGCAGCAGGCCGACGCGGTCGATGATCCCCGCCAGCGAGCGCACCGCATAGGCGCCCCGGGAATAGCCGAAGAGGAAGATCCGATCCCCGGGATGGTAGCGCGAGGCGAGGTAGCCATAGGCCCGGCGGATCTGCCGGTTGATCCCGCGCCCCATCAGGACGTCGGTGGTATGGCCCCAGCTGTCCCACTGGATGCCCGCCTCGTAGTAGAGCGAGAGGTTGCCCGCGCTGCCTTCGGACAGCAACCGGTAGGTCAGCCCGGCATTGGTCTCCTCCCCCGGATCGAGCGAGGACATGGTGCCGTCGAGGATCACCACATGGGTGACCGGCCCTCGCCTCCCCGCATAGCCGGGTTTCCGGCGGCCCTCTCTCCAGGTGGGAAAGAGCCGCCCGAGGACCGCCTTAGAGAGCTGCCGCAGCATCTTCCAGCATCGCCCAGACCCGCTGGGGCGTGAAGGGCATATCCGCCTGTCGGACGCCCTTGTCCCAGAGCGCGTCCATCACGGCATTCGAGGTCGCCGCCATGGAGCCCACGGTGCCCGCCTCGCCGCAGCCCTTCATGCCAAGCGCATTGGCGGTCGAGGGCACCGGGTTCGAGGTGAAGGAGATCATCGGGATATTGTCCGCCCGCGGCATGGCGTAATCCATGAAGGTCGCGGTCAGCAGCTGGCCCTCGGCATCATAGACGCAATTCTCCATCAGCGCCTGGCCGGCGCCCTGCGCGACACCGCCATGGACCTGCCCCTCGGCCAGCATCGGGTTGATCAGGTTGCCGAAATCATCGACCACCGTGTACCGCTCCAGCGTGACCGCGCCGGTGCCCGGGTCGATCTCCACCTCGGCCACATGGGCGCCGTTGGGATAGGACCGCCCCGGCAGGGTCGCCGTCTGCTCGTGGGTCAGCAGGTCCGTGCGGCCGTCCTCCCGCGCCATCTCGGCAAGGTCGAGGAGCGTCGGCGCCGCGTTGGAGCCCTTGATGCGGAAGCTCTCGTCATCGAAGGAGATATCGCCCGCCTCGACGCCCATGCGCGCGGCGAGGTAGTCGGTAAAGCTCGTCACCATGGCACCCACCGTGGCCAGCGTCGCGTTGTTCTGCGTGGTGACGGAGCGCGACCCGCCGGTGCCTCCGCCCTTGGCGATCCGGTCGCTGTCGCCCTGCACGACCGAGATCAGATCGACGGGAATGCCCGTCTGATCCGAGAGGAACTGCGCATAGACCGTCTCATGTCCCTGCCCGTTCGACTGGGTGCCGACGTAGATCGTCACCGTCCCATCCTCGTTGAACTCCACCTTCGCGGTCTCGGAAGGATCGCCCAGAATGCTTTCGATATAGTAGCAGAGCCCGAGCCCCCGCAGACGGCCCGCCGCCTCCGAGGCCGCACGGCGCCCGGCGAAGCCCGCCAGCCCGCTTTCCTCGGCGGCGCGGTCCAGCAGCGTGGCGAAATCGCCCACGTCGTAAAGCTCGCCCGTGGCCGAGCGATAGGGGAACTGATCGGGCTTGATGAAGTTCCGGCGCCGCAGCTCCCAGCCATCGGTCCCAAGCTTCCGCGCGGCGAGGTCCATGCAGCGTTCCAGCAGGTAGATCGCCTCGGGACGGCCGGCACCGCGATAGGCATCGGTGGGCGCGGTATTGGTATAGAAGCCCTCGACCTCCAGCAGCGCGGGCTGCACGTCATAGGTGCCGGTCAGCACCTTGGCAAAGAGCACGGACTGGATCGCCTGCCCGAAGTTCGAGTTGTAAGCCCCTAGATTGCAAAGGGTTTTCACATGATAGGCCAGCAGCTTGTGATCCGCGTCGAAGCCCATGCGCACCACGTGGTCAAGGTCACGCGCACCGTTGTCGGCCAGCATGGATTCGGTCCGATCCGCGATCCAGCGCACCGGGCGCCCCAGTTCCTTGGCCGCGAAGGCGGCCATGACGTATTCCGGGTAGAGCTTGGCCTTCATGCCGAAGCCGCCGCCCACGTCCGGGTGGGTCACCCGCACCGCCTCGCGGTCGAGGGCGAAGAGTTCGGCCAGTTCGGCCTTCGCGCCCCAGACGCCCTGCCCACCGAAGGAGACATGCATCCGGCCCGCCTCCCATTCGGCAAAGCAGCCGCGCGGCTCCATCGCGTTCACGATCACCCGGTTGTCGTGGACCGAGAAGGTCAGCACATGGGCCGCCGCCTGCATCGCCGCCTCGACGGCCTCGGCATCGCCCATGGACCAGTCGAGCCCGCGGTTGTCCGGCGCCTCGTCATGCAGCGCCACCTCGCCCGGGGCGAGCGCCAGTTGCACCGGCAGGTCGTCGATCTCCATCTCCACCAGTTCGGCGGCGTCGCGGGCGGCCTCGAGGCTCTCGGCCACGATCATGGCGACCGGCTGGCCGACCCAGCGGACCCTGTCCTCGGCGAGAATCGGGTGCTTGGGCGCTGCCGCGCTGGAGCCGTCGCGGTTCTTCAGCACGGTGGCGCCCAGGCCCCCGGTGAGACCCGCGGCGTGCAGCTCGGCGGAACCCGCCACCATGACCACGCCCTCGGCCGCGCGGGCCTCGTCGAGGGAGAGCGCGCTCAGCGTGCCATGGGCCACCTGCGAGCGCACCACGTAGAGATAGAGCGATCCGGCCGGGGCGACGTCATCGACGTAGCCGCCCGCACCGGTGATGAAACGGGTGTCTTCGAACCGGCGGACCGGCTGGCTCTTGCCGAACTTTTCCATGGCGTGCCCCTCCTCGATGTGACCTCTTGAGGCGAGAGTACCGGCCATGGGTCCGGTGTCCAGCCCCATCGCCGGGGCAGCGTGTCAGAGGCCGCGCACCGCCACCGGATCGCCAAGCCCGTAGCCGTTGAACCGCGTGCCCGTGGCCAGCGAATAGGCGCCCATGCCCGAGAAGACGAGGTAGTCGCCCTCGGCGATGGTGGCGGGCAGCGGGGTCTCCCCCGGCAGCCGGTCGACGGAATCGCAGGTCGGGCCGAAGAGCACCCGCGGGCGCAGCGGTCCGGTCACCTCCGTCCCGTCGCGCAGAACGCGCAGACGATCGGTCGGGCCGATCTCGCGCAGCTCGCTGAGCCCGCCATAGACGCCGTCATTCAGGAAGACTGTCCCGTCGCGGCGCACCGCCTTGACCCGCGCGGCAATGGCGAAGGCATCGGCCACCATGGCCCGGCCCGGTTCGCAGACGAGCGTCGGGGCCGCCGGCCCGAAAGCCGCCCGCGTCGCGCGGCCGATCCGGTCAAAGATCGCCTCAAGATCAGGCGACAACCCATTGCGGTGGCTTGGGAAACCGCCTCCGACATTCAGCCGCTCCAGCGTCACGCCAGCGGCGCGGGCGACCCGGGCGGAGGCGTGGATATAGGCCTCCCATGCGGCGGCATCCTCGCATTGGGTGCCGGGGTGGAAGGTGATCGCGGGCCGGAAACCTGCGCGGGCCACGCGGCGCAGCAGCTCCGCCGCCTCCACCTCGCCCACACCGAACTTGGAGCCGAAGTCATAGGCCGCGCCCTTCACCGGCAACGCCAGCCGGACCGAGACCTCGATCCCCGCAAGCGGCGCCAGCTTGGCCAGTTCCCCCGGATCGTCGACCGAGGCGGAGGAGATGCCATAGCCCGCCGCCTGCGCGACCTCGCCCCGGGACCGCACGGGGTTGTTGTAATGCAGCACGGCCTGTGGATCGGCGGCGCGGACGGCGGCCATTTCCGCAGGGCTCGCCACGTCGAAGGCCCGCAGACCCGCGCGCACCAGCGTGTCGAGGACGACAGGCGCCGGGTTCGCCTTCACCGCATAGGTGACGAGGCCCGGAAAGCCCGCGCGAAACCGCCGCGCGGTGGCCTCCAGCCGCTCCGCATCGAAGAAGAGCACCGCCTCATCCGGGCACTGCTGGCGCAGGTGGTCAGGGATTTCGGGACGCTCGATCAGGTCAAACATGGGCCTCTCCTGCAGGTTTTCTTTCAGTCTGCGGCACGGCACCGTCGATTTCCGCTGTCACTCCTGCTATTTTGACGGAAACTTTCGGCAGATTGACGGCATGACCAAACAGATTGACGAAACCGACCGCGCGTTGATCGCGCTGCTGTCCCGCGATGCGCGCAGCCCGGTGGCCACGCTGGCCCGGCGGCTGGACCTCGCCCGCTCCACCGTGCAGGCCCGTCTGGAGCGGCTGGAACGTGCGGGCGTGATCGCGGGCTATACCCTCAGGCTGGGGGCAGACGCCCGCCCCGCGATCCGCGCCACCGCCCTCCTCTCGGTCGAGGCGCACCGGCAGGCGGCGCTCGTCTCCACGCTGGAGGCGATCCCGGAGGTGGAGGTGGTGCACACGACCTCGGGCCGGTTCGACCTGATGATCCAGATCGGCGCGCCCACGACAGAGGCGCTGGACGCGGTGCTGGACCGGATCCATGCCGCCAAGGGGGTCAAGAGCTCGGAAAGCCTGATCCACCTGACCACGCGGATCGACCGCCGCCCGCTCTAACCCCTGTCCGACCTTTCCGTCGCGCGTCAAAATTCTTTGAAGAATTTTGAGCAGAATTTTCGAAAATTCTGCCTGCGCCCCGCCCCCGGACCGCAGGGCCCGCCCCCGGCCCGTCAGACGCCGCGGCGACGCTGCCACGCATCACGGCTTTTCCTCCGGGGCCGGACGGGGTATCTCCCCCTGCAAACGTAAAGATAACCTCACGATCTGGGGATCCTCCGATGCCGATGGAAAAGACCTTCAACTCCGCCGAAGCCGAACCGCGCCTCTATGAAAGCTGGGAAAGCTCCGGCGCCTTCAAGGCCGGTGCCAATGCCAAGCCGGGGGCCGAGACCTTCAGCATCATGATCCCGCCGCCCAACGTGACCGGCTCGCTCCACATGGGGCATGCCTTCAACAACACGCTGCAGGACATCCTCGTCCGCTGGCACCGGATGCAGGGCCATGACACCCTCTGGCAGCCCGGTCAGGACCACGCCGGTATCGCGACCCAGATGGTCGTCGAACGGGAACTCGCCAAGTCCCAGCAGCCCGGCCGCCGCGAGATGGGCCGCGAGGCCTTCCTCGAGAAGGTCTGGGAGTGGAAGGGCCAGTCCGGCGGCACGATCATCAACCAGCTGAAGCGCCTCGGCGCCTCCTGCGACTGGTCGCGCAACGCCTTCACCATGTCCGGCGCCCCCGGCGCCCCCGAGGGCGAGGACGGCAACTTCCACGATGCCGTGATCAAGGTCTTCGTGGACATGTACAACAAGGGCCTCATCTACCGCGGCAAGCGGCTGGTGAACTGGGACCCGCATTTCGAAACCGCGATTTCCGACCTCGAGGTCGAGAACATCGAGGTCGCGGGCCACATGTGGCACTTCAAGTACAAGCTGGCCGGCGGTGAGACCTACGAATACGTCGAGAAGGACGAGGACGGGAAGGTCGTCTTCCGCGAGACCCGCGACTATATCTCCATCGCCACCACCCGGCCCGAGACGATGCTGGGCGACGGTGCCGTGGCCGTGCACCCCTCCGACACGCGCTATGCGCCGATCGTCGGCAAGATGGTGCACCTGCCGCTCTGCGACCGCCTTATCCCCATCGTCGTGGACGAATACCCCGATCCCGAATTCGGCTCCGGCGCGGTGAAGATCACCGGCGCGCATGACTTCAACGACTATCAGGTCGCCAAGCGCTGCAATCTGCCGATGTACCGCCTGATGGACACCAAGGGCGCGATGCGCGCCGATGGCCTGTCCTACGAGGAGGCCGTGGCCCGCGCCCGCGAGATCGCCGCCGGCTCCGAGACCAACGAGCTGGAAGTCGACAGCCTGAACCTCGTCCCCGAGAAATACCGCGGCATGGACCGCGCCGAGGCCCGCAAGGCCGTGGTCGCGGACATCAACGCCGCAGGCCTCGCCGTGACGATCAAGGATGAAGACGGCGAGACGGATATTCCCTACGTCGAGTCCAAGCCGATCATGCAGCCTTTCGGCGACCGCTCGAAGGTGGTGATCGAGCCGATGCTGACCGACCAGTGGTTCGTCGACACCTCCAAGATCGTGGGCCCGGCGCTGGACGCGGTGCGCAACGGCACCACCCAGATCCTGCCCGAGCGTGACGCCAAGGTCTATTTCCACTGGCTGGAAAACATCGAGCCCTGGTGCATCTCGCGCCAGCTCTGGTGGGGCCACCAGATCCCCGTGTGGTACGGGCTCGACCTCGGCATCCGCAAGACCGTGGACGCAGAGGGCGACGGCGCCCTCGACCTCGTCGAGATGCTGGAGCTGCTGAACGAAGGCGGCATGCTGCATGCGGGCGACGTGATGCACTGCGCCTCCGACTTCGAGGCGGTCACCGCGGCCTTCCTGAAAGAAATCGCCGATACGCCCACGCCGATCTCCCACGCCCGCGTGGTGGAAGTGGCCGACAAGCACGAAGCGATCGAGACCCTCGCCCGCTGCCTCGCCGAATACACCGCCAGCCAGGACCCGACGAAGATCGTCTACCCGGTCTGGCGTGACCCGGACGTGCTCGACACCTGGTTCTCCTCCGGTCTCTGGCCGATCGGCACCCTCGGCTGGCCCGAGCAGACCGCGGAACTCGACAAGTACTTCCCCACCAGCGTGCTGGTGACCGGCTTCGACATCATCTTCTTCTGGGTCGCCCGGATGATGATGATGCAATACGCCGTGGTCGGCGACCGGCCCTTCGACACGGTGTACGTCCATGCCCTCGTCCGCGACGAGAAGGGCAAGAAGATGTCGAAATCTCTGGGTAACGTGCTCGACCCGCTGGAGCTGATCGACGAATACGGCGCGGACGCCGTGCGCTTCACCCTGACGGCCATGGCCGCCATGGGGCGTGACCTGAAACTCTCGACCCAGCGGATCGCGGGCTACCGCAACTTCGGCACCAAGATCTGGAACGCCGCCCGCTTTGCCGAGATGAACGGCGTCTACGAGCAGCCCGCGCCCGCAGGCGTCCCCGCGGCCACCGCCACGGTCAACAAGTGGATCCTCGGCGAAACCGCACGCGTGCGCGAAGAGGTCGACGCGGCGCTTGCCGCCTTCCGCTTCAACGACGCGGCCAATGCGCTCTATGCCTTCGTCTGGGGCAAGGTCTGCGACTGGTACGTGGAATTCTCCAAGCCGCTGCTGATGGACGATGCGCCCGAACGCGCGGAAACTCAGGCCGTCATGGGCTGGGTGCTGGACCAGTGCCTGGTCCTGCTGCACCCGATCATGCCCTTCATCACCGAAGAGCTCTGGGACAGCCTGCGCAACCGCGCCACGCCCCTCGTCCACACCGACTGGCCGACCTACACCGCCGCCGATCTCGCCGATGCCGAGGCCGACCGCGAAACCACCTGGGTCATCTCGCTGATCGAGAACGTCCGCTCGGCCCGTGCCCAGATGCATGTGCCCGCCGGGCTTCAAATCCCGATGGTCACCACCCAGATGGATGCCGCCTCCATGGCAGCCTGGAGCCGGAACGAGACGCTGATCAAGCGCCTCGCCCGGATCGACAGCCTGACCGAGGTCGCCGCCATGCCCAAGGGCACGATCGCGATCCCCGTGGAGGGCGCCACCTTCGGCCTGCCGCTCGCCGATGTCATCGACATCGCCGAGGAGAAGGCCCGGCTCGAAAAGACGCTCCAGAAGCTCGCCAAGGAGATCGGCGGCCTCGCCGGGCGCCTGAAGAACCCCAAGTTCGCCGAAAGCGCCCCGGCCGAGGTCGTGGAGGAAACCCGCGAGAACCTCGCCGCCCGCGAGGAGGAACAGGCCAAGCTCAACGAGGCCCTCGCCCGCCTTGCCGAACTCGGCTGATCCATTTTCGTTTCGAAAATATCCCGGGGGAGTCGCAAAGCGACGGGGGCAGCGCCCCCTCCCACCCCCGCCTGAAACGCCAACGGCCGGACACGCAAGTGCCCGGCCGTTTCTCTTTCCCGCAAACCTCGGACGTCGTGCCGGGACCAATGCCCCCACGCCTCGCGCCCTAGGGATCAATCGACGATGAAAATCTTCGCGCCCGTCTTGGTCGAGGAGCGGTGCGCCGCATCGCCAAAGTCCGAGACGTGGTAGCCCGTGCCCGCCTTCATGGTGAAGGTCCGGCCATCCTTCAGCTCGGTCTCGATCTCGCCCTCGATAACGTAAAGCACGTGGCCCTTGTCGCACCAGTGGTCCGCCAGGTAGCCCGGCGCATGTTCCACCACACGCACCCGCAGGTCGCCCGCCTTGAAGGTGCGCCAGCTGGTCGAGCCGGTCTCGCCGGGATGTTCGGTGGGGGCGATCTCGCTCCAGTCCACGAAGGTGAAGGGCATGTCGGGGAGTTTCATCTCGGTTCCTTTCGAGTCTGTCTTGGCGCGGACCCTGCGCCAGCCTCCCTGAAAGCACCAGCGCCGCGGACTGGAAAGCCCGCGGCGCTGTGTCATTCGCCTGCGATTTCAGCCGGTCCCGCCCGCTCTGCCCTATACGGGGCATAGGGCGAGGCAAAGGGCGATACCCAGGCCGCTTACTCCTCGAGCTCCGCCTCCGGGTCGCCCCGGCCGACGCCGCGGAAGATCATCTTGAAGGGCAGCGCCCAGACGATCCCCAGAAGGACGTAGACAAGGAATTCCACCCAGATCGGCGGACGTTCCAGCCAGTTCATGATCGTGACGGCCGCCACGATGTAGAGCGGCAGCCCGACCAGCAGGATCACCAGCGACCAGCGCCGCCGCGCCTTGTAGCCGAGCGCCATGGCCTCAGTCCTCGAAGGGGTCGGTGACGAGGATCGTGTCCTCGCGCTCGGGCGAGGTGGAGAGCAGCGCGACCGGGCAGTCGATCAGCTCTTCGACGCGACGGACGTACTTGATCGCATTGGCCGGCAGGTCGGCCCAGCTCCGCGCGCCCTCGGTCGACTCGCTCCAGCCTTCCATTTCCTCGTAGATCGGCGTGCAGCGCGCCTGTTGGTCCGAGGCGATCGGCAGGTAGTCCATGCGCTTGCCGTCCAGTTCGTAGCCGACGCAGATCTTCAGCGTCTCGAAGCCGTCGAGCACGTCGAGCTTGGTCAGCGCGATGCCGTTCACACCCGAGACCGCGCAGGTCTGCTTCACCAATGCCGCATCGAACCAGCCGCAACGGCGCTTGCGCCCGGTGACGGTGCCGAACTCGTGGCCACGGGTGCCGAGGCGCTCGCCGGTCTCGTCCTGCAGCTCGGTCGGGAACGGGCCTTCACCGACGCGGGTGGTATAGGCCTTCACGATGCCGAGCACGAAGTCGATCGAGCCCGGGCCGATGCCCACACCCGTGGCCGCCTGACCGGCGATCACGTTGGAGGAAGTCACGAAGGGATAGGTGCCGAAGTCGATGTCCAGCAGCGAGCCCTGTGCGCCCTCGAAGAGGATGCGTTTGCCGGCCTTGCGCTTCTCGGTCAGGACCTTCCAGACCGGGGCGGCGTATTGCAGGATCTCCGGCGCGATCTCGTTCAGCTTGGCGATGATCTCGTTGCGGTCGATCGCCTCCAGCCCGAGGCCCGCACGCAGCGCGTTGTGGTGCACGAGTGCGCGGTCAACGCGCAGCGCCAGCGTGGCCTCGTCGGCAAGATCCGCGACGCGGATCGCACGGCGGCCGACCTTGTCCTCGTAGGCCGGGCCAATACCGCGGCCGGTGGTGCCGATCTTGGCGACCGAGTTCTGGCTTTCCCGCGCGCGGTCCAACTCGCCGTGGAACGGCAGGATCAGCGGGGTGTTCTCGGCGATCATCAGCGTCTCGGGGCTGATCTCGACGCCCTGCGCCCGGATCTTCTCAATCTCGGAGACGAGGTGCCACGGGTCGAGCACGACACCGTTGCCGATCACCGACAGCTTGCCGCCACGCACCACGCCCGAGGGCAGCGCGTTCAGCTTGTAGACCTTCCCGTCGATCACGAGCGTATGGCCCGCGTTGTGCCCGCCCTGGAATCGGGCGATGACATCGGCCCGCTCCGAGAGCCAATCGACGATCTTGCCCTTTCCTTCATCGCCCCACTGGGCGCCCACGACGACAACGTTTGCCATGACGGACCTCTTGGCAGTTATGAAACCCGGCACTCTATAGCGAAGCCCGTCCCGCTCCGAAACCGGTTTCTTCGCCCTTTTGCCTGCGCCTCACGCAACCCGGCCACCCGTCCCCGGCCCCGGGACACCTGCCGGCGCGCCTCCGCCTGCCCGCGTCCTGACCCTGCGCGTCACGCTCCGCCCACCCAAAGCCACCACCCCCGGGGGACTTGCAAGGCGCAGCCGCGCAAGGGGGTCAGCGCCCCCCGACGCAGGGGCCGGAGGGACCCTGCACAGCCTCGTGCCTCCGCCCCGCCGGGGCGGAGACCGCTGGACAGGTCGCCCTTCCCGCCCACATAAAAGGAGCGCACCAGATACGGAGACGCCGATGCTGTTCCTCGCCCGCTGGGTCATGGCCTTCCTGCTGCTGGCCCTGACCTTCAACCCGACGCCCTGGAACTATATCACATGGGCGCGGACCGATGGCGGCGCGCAGCTTCCGCTGATCCTGCTGCTGGGGCTGCTGCTTCTGGTGGGCTACATCATCTACCTGCGCGCCACGCTGCGCTCGATCGGAGCGCTCGGCATGGGGCTGGTGCTGGCCATCGTCGCCGCGCTGATCTGGGTGCTGGTGGATTACGGCCTGCTCTCGCTCGACAATCCCGGCGTGAACACGTGGCTGGCCATTGTTGCGCTCTCCTTCGTGCTTGGCATCGGGCTCAGCTGGTCCCATGTGCGCCGCCGCCTTGCCGGACAGGCCGATGTGGACGACGTGGACGAGTGACCGGCCGCCTGCCCCTGCGTGAAGTGCGCGTTCCCTTCTACAGGCCCCACCGCAGGAACCCGCACGCAACCCGCAACGATCCGTTTTGCACCCCCTTTGCGTCGCTAAATGGGGTTGTGCCAAGCCGCGTGCTGGCCTAGATAGCCGGCTGATACGAAAAGGAAGGCCCGGGCATGGAAAACGTCGTCCTCATCATCCACCTGCTGCTGGCGCTCTCGCTGATCGGCGTGGTGCTGCTGCAACGCTCCGAAGGGGGCGGTCTCGGCATGGGTGGCGGCGGCGCGATGACCGGGCGGCAGGCCGCCACGGCGCTCAGCAAGATCACCTGGTTCCTCGCCATCGGCTTCATCATCACCTCGCTGGTGCTGACGATCGTCGCCGCCGAGAAATCCGCAGGCTCCTCGATCCTCGACCGTCTCGGCGTGGCCGCACCGGCCGCCGAGCAGAGCCAGACCGCGCCTGTTTCGCCGGACACCGGCGGCAGCCTCGTCCCGCCGCCGGCGGCTGACGACAACACGCTGGTGCCCTCGGCCAACTGAGCCGGGGCCCCGCCGCGGGGGCAGGTCCGCCCTGCCCGTCCGCCACGCGGCAAAACCGCCGCAGCCCGCCCCCGACCCATCGGCGCGGGCAACGGGGACAGCACCCCTGACGACATACAACAAGTTGAGGATCGCCCATAATCCTCAACAGCATCTTGCGTTTGGATTGCCAAAGGCCTCCGAATCTGATAGCGGTCAAATCCCGTGATGCTGCGGTCCCGAGGGGCCGTTTTGGGCATGAATTGGCGTTTCCGACGCTTTGAATGAGACTTCACGGGGGTTATCCGAGCATATGGCCAGATACATCTTCATCACGGGCGGCGTCGTGTCGTCCCTTGGCAAAGGTCTGGCCTCGGCGGCCCTTGGGGCGCTTCTGCAGGCGCGCGGCTTCTCGGTCCGCCTGCGCAAGCTGGATCCCTACCTGAACGTGGACCCGGGCACGATGTCGCCCTTCGAGCACGGCGAGGTCTTCGTGACCGACGACGGCGCCGAGACCGACCTCGACCTCGGCCATTACGAGCGCTTCACCGGCGTGGCCGCCCGCAAGACCGACAGCGTCTCCTCGGGCCGGATCTATTCCAACGTGCTCGAGAAGGAGCGCCGCGGCGATTACCTGGGCAAGACGATCCAGGTGATTCCCCACGTCACGAACGAGATCAAGGATTTCCTCGCCGTGGGCGAGGACGAGGTCGACTTCATGCTCTGCGAGATCGGCGGCACCGTCGGCGACATCGAGGGCCTGCCCTTCTTCGAGGCGATCCGCCAGTTCAGCCAGGACCGGCCCCGCGGTCAGTGCATCTTCATGCACCTGACCCTGCTGCCCTGGCTGGCGGCCTCCGGCGAGCTCAAGACCAAGCCGACCCAGCACTCGGTGAAGGAGCTGCGCTCCATCGGCCTGCAGCCGGACATCCTCGTCTGCCGCTCGGAGCACCCGATCCCCGACAAGGAGCGCGAGAAGATCGGCCTCTTCTGCAACGTGCGTGCGGATGCGGTGATCGCGGCCTACGACCTCAAGTCGATCTACGAGGCGCCGCTGGCCTACCACCGCGAGGGGCTGGACCAGGCCGTCCTGGATGCCTTCCAGATCTCGCCGGCGCCGCGCCCTGACCTCAGCGTCTGGGAAGACGTGTCGGACCGCCTCGTGCACACCGACGGCGAGGTGAACATCGCCATCGTCGGCAAGTACACGCAGCTGGAAGACGCCTACAAGTCGATCAAGGAGGCCCTGACCCACGGCGGCATGGCCAACCGGATCAAGGTCAACGTGGAATGGGTGGATGCCGAGGTCTTCGACCACGAAGACGCGGCCCCCCACCTTGAAGGCTACCACGCGATCCTCGTGCCCGGCGGCTTTGGCGAGCGCGGCACCGAGGGCAAGATCAAGGCGGCGCAATTCGCCCGCGAGCGCAAGATCCCCTACCTCGGGATCTGCCTCGGGATGCAGATGGCCGTGATCGAGGCGGCCCGGAACCTCGCCGGTCTTACCACCGCGGGCTCCGAGGAATTCGACCACGAGGCCGGCAAGAAGCGGTTCGAGCCGGTGGTTTACCACCTGAAGGAATGGGTGCAGGGCAACCACGCGGTGCAGCGCAAGGTCGACGACGACAAGGGCGGCACCATGCGTCTTGGCGCCTATACCGCGGCCCTGGCCGAAGGCTCCAAGGTGGCCGAGGTCTATGGCACCACGCAGATCGAGGAACGCCATCGTCACCGCTACGAGGTGGACATCAAGTACCGCGAGAAGCTGGAAGCCTGCGGGCTTCAGTTCTCGGGCATGTCGCCCGATGGCCGCCTGCCCGAGATCGTCGAGGTGAAGGACCACCCGTGGTTCATCGGCGTGCAGTTCCACCCGGAACTGAAATCGAAGCCCTTCGACCCGCATCCCCTGTTCCGCGACTTCGTGCGCGCGGCCAAGGAAGTCTCGCGGCTGGTGTGATCCCGCCCGGACCCGACCCGGACCCGGACCGAACATGACAAAGGGGAGCCTCGCGGCTCCCCTTTTGCATTCCCCCGACAGTCTTGGCTGCGTGGCAGCTCAGAACCGCATCCGCTGTGCGGCCAGTTCGTCGTAATGCTCCTGCGCCGCATCGAGGGCGCGCAGCATCTCGTCCGTCGAGCGCGAGATATAGAGCGGGTATTCGAACAGCATGCTGACCTTGAGGCGCGGGTTGATGATGATCGTCTTGCGGATCGTCGTCTCGACTTCCTCGTGCGGCAGGATCATCCCGAAGGTGCTGGTCAGCAGCCCGTCCGGATCGGACATGATCGGCACCCTGATCCGCTGACCGCCCCGGGCCGAGGCCTGGGCACACCAGTCGTTCAGCTCTGCCACGCTGTTGCGCGCAATGCCCACCACCTTGACGCCCGCACGCAGCAGGTCTTCCTGAAGCGCACCGAGGGAGATCAGTTCGCGCGTACAGGTGTCCGAGAAGGCCGCAGCGATCGAGAAGAAGATCGTCCAGTTGCCGCTCGCATAGGGGTGGAATGTCATCTTTCCGATGGTGGAGTCGGCGGAGAAGTTGGGGAAGTTCTCACCGATTCTCGGCGTCCATCGTGCCGAATTCGTATAGTCGGTCGGGACCTCGATCCAGGTGGCGGGCACCTTGGGCGGGTCTTTCTTCGGATTTCTCAGCATAACGCCTCAGATATTTATTATGTCACAGACGAACAGCTGTACTCGTACCGGTCGTTTGCCTGTGTCTATTGGGAGCACTGGGTGAGACTAGGAACAATATGTGTCGAAAGTGGGGCCTGTGGCGTTTCCGTAAACAATTTATCGACCGCGCCCAATTTTGTCCCAACGGCCGCCCGCCGGGCCTGTCCTCCGGCCGGAAACCCGGGCCGGTGAGCGGAAAAACTCCCGTCTAGACGGCCCCTTGCGGGTGCCCCCCTGCTCCCGCCGCGCAGGGTCCGAGGCATCATCTGCCTGTCACAAATCCATGGTCTAAGGCTCCCAAAGGCCCCCGTTTCGGCGTGGGGCCCGTATAGTTGCGCGAAGGAGCCCCCGATGTCCCCTGATGATCTCGATGCCGCCCAGGACTGGCTGGAAGCCGAACTGCAGGACGAGCTGGACGAGGATTACGAGATCGAGCTGGAGGATGCCGTCCTCTCGATGAAGATCCGCGAGATCTACCGCAAGGCCCATGGGCCCACGATCCCGCGGCCCGAGTATTTCCGCGCCCTGCTCCACCTTCAGGCCGAGCTGATCAAGCTGCAGGACTGGGTCATCGCCAACAACGAAAAGGTCGTGGTGATCTTCGAGGGCCGTGACAGCGCGGGCAAGGGCGGCGTGATCAAGCGGATCACCCAGCGTCTGAACCCGCGCGTGGTGCGCACCGTCGCCCTGCCCGCCCCGACCGAGCGCGAGAAATCCCAGTGGTATTTCCAGCGCTACGTGCCTCATCTGCCCGCGGGCGGCGAGATCGTCCTCTTCGACCGCTCGTGGTACAACCGCGCCGGGGTCGAGCGCGTCATGGGCTTTGCCGATGAGACGCAGGTGAAGGAGTTCTTCGACGACGTGCCGGAATTCGAGCGGATGCTGAAACGCTCCGGCATCCGGCTGATCAAGTACTGGTTCTCGATCACCGACGAAGAGCAGCAGATGCGCTTCCTCATGCGCATCCACGACCCGCTGAAGCAGTGGAAGCTGTCGCCGATGGACCTGCAAAGCCGCGTGAAGTGGGAGCAGTACACCAAGGCCAAGGAAGAGATGCTGGCCCGCACCAACATCCCCGAGGCGCCGTGGTACATCGTGCCCGGCAACGACAAGAAGCGCGCCCGGCTGAACTGCATCGACCACCTGCTGTCGTTGATCCCCTACGCGGAGGTCGACCACGAGGAGATCGCCCTGCCCGAGCGGGTGTTCAACCCGGCCTATGAGCGCGACGTGCTGCCGCCAGAGCTTTACGTGCCGTCGAAGTACTGATCCCCGGCACGCGCCTCAGAACGACAGAAGGCCCGGCAGATGCCGGGCCTTTCAGCAGCCGGGCCTTTCAGATGACGGGGCCGCGTGGGCCCCTGCGGGGCCGTCAGCCCTGAAAGAGCGGCAGCACGTGTTTGCGAAACAGGCTCGAGTCGCGCACGATGCAGCGGCGTTTGCCCGAGGCGCGATACTCCGCGATCATCGGGGCCACGAGCACCGGGTTGAAGCACCAGCGGCCCCGGCGGCCATTGCGCGCATCAGCCTGCTGGCCCGAAACCCACTGGCAGAAGCCCCGGCAGTCGCGCATCTGGCGCGAGGCATCGGGCAGGTAGAAGCCACAGTTCACCCGCTGGCAGATCGCATCGAGAAGCGCACAGGCTGCGCGGTCCTTCTCCGGCACGTCGTCGCGCGGGGTCATGTTGTATTTCAAAGGGTTGCCGTTCATGAACACGGTCAGCGCCGTGCCCAGATCCACGCCCTGATGCGCGAGGATGTCGCGCAGTTCGGGCAGGTTCTCTTCGGTCCAGGGCATTTGCCGGGCACGCCGGCAGTTTTCCACCACGGGATCGACCGCAGGCAGCGGCCGCGATGCGTCTTCAACCTCGCCATTGAGGTCGTGCATCAGCGACATTGTCGCGAGCATTTCACAGTACTCCGTTGTACCAATAGGTCTCAGATGCTGTCCTTCTTTCAGGGGACTTGGAAAATAATTCGGAAAAAATGTGGCATTTACTGGATCGGGCATGTTTTCTCCGTCCGGTGCTGAAAAACCCTTGAAAGACGGGGTTTTGCCTGCGGCCCTTGCTCACAAGTGCTTGTAGATGCGCACATCCCCGGCTTTCTGTGTTGGCGGCCTCCCGCACTCCGCTTATATCGGACCCATGTTCGGAGATTTCCTTGCCCGCCTGATCCAGCCCGAGCCGCCGCGCCTGCCGCAGGCGGAGGCCCGTCTTGCGCTGATTGCCCTGCTGGTCCGCGTCGCGCGCAGCGACAACCATTACGCGGGCGCCGAGCGGGACCGCATCTTTCGCATCGCGCAGAGCCGCTACGCGCTCGACGCCTCCGCCGCGGCCGCCCTGCTGGAAGAGGCCGAGACGCTGGAAGGTCAGGCCCCCGACACCGTCCGCTTCACCCGCGCGATCAAGGATGCCGTGCCCCTCGAAGAGCGCATCGGCGTGATCGAGGCGATGTGGGAGATCGTCATGGCGGACGGCAAACGCGACGAGGAAGAGAACGCGCTGATGCGCCTCGTGGCCTCGCTCCTCGGCATCACGGATCAGGACAGCAATGCCGCGCGTCTGCGCGTGACCCCGCGCTGATCCACCGCCCTCTAGGGATTACCCGGAAAATTCGAATTTTCCGGCCCGTTTTCTTCGAAGAAAACGGACAGTGCCGCTGTCGGAGGCACGATTGACGCTGCCTTGCGCGGCGTCATCCGCCCGTTTTCAGGGCATTTCCCTACGTCATGGGGCACATCATCGTTGATTATACCCCGGAATCGCGCCCTACTGGCCGCGTAACGGATCAATGACACCAGAAGAGGCCCCGTGAGCCACCAGCCCCCCGTGATCGAAATCCGGGATCTGCACAAAGCCTATGCCGATCTCGAAGTGCTCAAGGGTGTCACGATCACCGCGCGTCGCGGTGATGTCGTGTCCATGATCGGCTCTTCCGGTTCGGGCAAGTCGACCCTTCTGCGCTGTGCCAACCTGCTGGAGGACAGCCAGCAGGGCGAGATCCTCTTCAAGGGCGAGGCCGTGCACTGGCGCGGTTCCGGCCCCCATCGGCGCCCGGGCGACCCGAAACAGGTGCTCCGGATCCGGACAAATCTTTCCATGGTGTTCCAGCAGTTCAACCTCTGGTCCCACATGACGATCCTTCAGAACGTCATGGAGGCCCCCGTCACCGTGCAGGGCCGCGACCGGGCCGAGGTGGAGCAGAAGGCACGCCATTACCTTGCCAAGGTGGGCATCGGCGACAAGGCCGACGCCTGGCCGGCGCAGCTTTCGGGCGGCCAGCAGCAGCGGGCGGCGATTGCCCGCGCGCTCTGCATGGAGCCCGAGGCGCTGCTCTTCGACGAGCCCACTTCGGCGCTGGACCCGGAACTGGAACAGGAAGTGGTGAAGGTCATCAAGGATCTGGCCAACGAGGGCCGGACGATGATCCTCGTCACCCATGACATGCGGCTGGCAGCGGACGTGTCGGACCACGTCGTCTTCCTGCATCAGGGCCGCATCGAGGAGGAGGGTCCGCCCTCCGCCCTCTTCGGCGCGCCCAAGACGGCCCGCCTGCAGCAATTCCTCAGCGCGACGCAGAGCGCCTGAGGCAATCGGACCCAAGTCCAACACAAACGGGAGAAATTTCATGAAAACGCTGATCCAAGCCACGGCCATTCTGGCGCTCACCGCCGGCATGGGCATGGCTCAGACCGTGCGTCTGGGGACCGAGGGCGCCTACCCTCCGTACAACCTGATCAACGACGCGGGCGAGGTCGACGGCTTCGAACGCGAGCTGGGTGACGAGCTGTGCAAACGCGCCGAGCTGACCTGCGAGTGGGTCACCAACGACTGGGATTCGATCATTCCGAACCTCGTGTCGGGCAACTACGACGTGATCATGGCCGGCATGTCGATCACGCCCGAGCGGGACGAGGTCATCGACTTCACCCAGAACTACACCCCGCCCTCCTCCTCCTCCTACGTCGGCCTGTCTGATGACGTGGACATCACCGGCGGCGTGATCGCAGCCCAGACCGCCACCATCCAGGCCGCCCACGTGGCCGAGACCGGCGCGACCCTGCTGGAATTCGCAACGCCCGACGAAACCGTCGCGGCCGTGCGCAACGGCGAGGCCGACGCGGTGCTGGCCGACAAGGACTTCCTCGTGCCGATCGTGGCCGAGTCTGGCGGCGAGCTGACCTTCGTGGGCGATGACGTGCCGCTCGGCGGTGGCGTCGGCGCGGGCCTGCGCGAAAGCGACACCGAGCTGAAAGAGAAGCTCGACGCGGCCATCGGTTCCATGAAGGAAGACGGCACGCTCAACGCGATGATCACCAAGTGGTTCGGCGAAGACGCCCTGACCTACGAGTGATCCCGGCGGTTCTTCCGCTTTCCTGATCGGGGTGGCCGCGCCTCTGCGCGGCCGCTCCCTCCGGACCCAACCCGGATTTCACACAGATGTTCGACTACTGCGCCAATCCCGACACGCTGGAAGGGCTCCGCTGGTTCAGCTGCTACCTGACCACGGCCAAGCACATGATGTTCTACGAGAGCTTCCTCGTGGTCATCGGGCTGATGCTGATCACCGTGCCCTGCGCCATGGCCTTCGGCTTTGGCGGCGCGCTTGCCGCGCGCTCGCATGTGACGCCGCTGCGCTGGATCGGCAAGGGCTATGCCGCCATGGTGCGCGGCGTGCCGGACATCGCCTTCTTCCTCTTCGTGCCGCTCGCCCTCGATCAGGGGCTGGAATGGATGCGGCACAAGGTGAAATGCCCCGACTGGGATCAGCCGATCCGGCAGGGCAACGATTTCGTGGTCTGTGCGCAGGCCAAGCTGCCGCTCGGCTCGGCCCCGCAATGGCAGCATGAGACCTATGGCATCATCCTCGCCGTCGCGGCCTTTGCCTTCGTCTTCGGCGCCTTCGCGGCCCATGTCCTGTCGGGCGCGATGAACGCGGTGCCCAAGGCGCAGCTGGAAACCGCCGAGGCCTATGGCATGACCAAGGGCCAGATCACCCGCCGCATCCTGATCCCGCAGATGTGGGTCTATGCGCTGCCGGGCCTGTCGAACCTCTGGATGGTGCTGATCAAGGCGACGCCGCTGCTGTTCCTGCTGGGGGTTCAGGACATCGTCTACTGGGCGCGGGAACTGGGCGGCTCGAAGACCAGCGCCTATGCCTATCCGCACCCGGACTGGCGTCTTTATTACTTCCTCGCGCTGCTCGTCTTCTACCTCGGGCTGACGAAAGTGTCCGAGATCGGGCTGGCGCGGCTGAACCGCCGCCTGTCGCGGGGACAGGCCACACTGGCCGGTGAAGAACAGAGGAAGGCCCCGGCATGAGCTGCGCCCAGACCATCCACGACTACGCCCTGCGCTCCATCGGCATCGGCGAGCGCCTGCTGCCGCGCTCCGACTTCACGCTGTGCCAGCAGTTCACGCTGATCGGCTCCGGCCTGATCTGGAACATCTACTTCGCGGTCTGCGCCCTCGCGCTCGGCTTCTTCCTGTCGACCGGCGTGGCGCTTGCCCGCTCCGCCCCCTCGCCCTTCGTGCGCAAACCGGCGGAATGGTTCATCTTCGTCTTCCGGGGCAGCCCGCTCTTCATCCAGTTCTTCCTCTTCTACGAGGCGCTGACCCTGCTGCCCAAGGCGGGCATCGACCTGAACCTCGGCATCGTCGAGATCAACATGGCGACCCGCTGGCTGACCCGGGCGTGGGCGGGCGCGCTGATCGTGCTGTTCCTGAACACCTCCGCCTATGGCGGCGAGATCTTCTATGGCGCCCTGCGCTCGGTCCCCAAGGGCGACCTGGAGGCGGCGGATGCCTACGGCTTCTCGGGCTGGAAGAAGTTCCGCAAGATCACCTGGCCCACCATGCTGCGCCTCGCCTGGCCCGCCTATACGAACGAGGCGATCTTCCTCTTCCACGCCACGACGCTGGTCTACTTCAGCTCCTTCCCGGCGTGGCAGCAGAAGGGCGATGCGCTCTACTACGCGAGCTATTTCGCGGACAAGACCTTCAACCCCTTCATCCCCTACCCGATCCTCGCCTTCTATTTCATGATGCTGACGCTGGCGATCATCGGCACATTCGGCCTGATCAACAGGCGGTTGAACCGCCACCTGCCACAATCCTCCCGCAAGGGGTTACGCCCGCGGATGATGTTGGTAAGGTGATCCCATGCGTTTCGATCCCAAGGTAATGGCCGCGATGGGCTGCGTCTGGTGGCGCCGTCGCATGGGCCAATGGCAGGGCCGGACCCCGGGGGCCGGCGGCAAGGGCTTCTAAAGCCCTTCCGATCGCATGTTTTCTCGCAGGCGGGCCGGACGGGCATTGACCCCTTGTGCCTGATTGACGGGCCCCCACGGCCCCATTGCCAGATGAGAAAACCATGATCGACTTCGAAGGATTCCGGACTTTCCGTGTTGCCGCCGCCGACCTGAACGGCCAGATGCGGGGCAAGCGCGTCCCCCACGGACAATATGACAAGCTGAAGGACGGCACCGTGCGGATGCCGCTTTCCGTGCTCAACGTGGATGTCTGGGGCGCGGATATCGAGGACAGCCCGCTGGTCTTCGAAAGCGGCGACGCCGATGGCGTGCTTTATCCCACCGACCACGGCCCTGTGCCGATGCCCTGGCTGAACTCGCCCTCGGCTCTCGTGCCGATGTGGATGTTCCACGAGACCGGAGAGCCCTTCGAGGGCGACCCGCGCCATGCCCTCGCCCGGGTGCTGGAGCGCTACGCCGCCCGCGGCTGGGAGGTGCAGGCCGCCGTCGAGATGGAATTCTACCTCGTCAACGACACGCAGGACGGGCTGCTGCCGCCCACCAACCCGCTGACGGGCCGGCCGCTCTGGGGCAATGCGATCCTCTCGATCCGGCAGCTGGATGCCTTCGACGCCTACCTGACGGACCTCTACGAGGCCTGCGAGGCGATGGACATTCCCGCGGAATCCGCGATCTCGGAATCCGGTCTGGGCCAGTTCGAGATCAACCTGACCCACCGCTCGGCGCTTGCCGCAGCCGATGATGCCTGGCTCTTCAAGACGCTGGTGCGGGGCATGGCGCGCAAGCACGGCATGGCCGCGACCTTCATGGCGAAACCCTTCGAGGGCGACGCGGGCAACGGGATGCATGTGCATTTCTCGGTACTGGACAAGGCGGGCAACAACATCTTCGACAACGGCGGCCCCGAAGGCACCGACCTGCTGCGCCACGCGGTGCAGGGCTGCCTGAAGGGGATGCATCCCTCGACCCTGATCTTCGCACCGCACGGTTCTTCCTACGACCGGTTCGAACCCGGCGCCCATGCCCCCACCGGGGCCTGCTGGGCCTATGAGAACCGCACCGCCGCGATCCGCATTCCGGGCGGCCCGGCCAAGGCGCGCCGGATCGAACACCGCGTGCCCTGCGGCGACATCAACCCCTACCTGATGCTGGCCGTGATCCTCGGCGCGGCGCTGGTGGGGATCGAGGACGGGGAAAACCCGCCGCCGCCGATTTCGGGCAGCGCCTATGACCTCGACCTGCCGGGCCTTGCGCCCGATTGGGCCTCGGCCATCGACGCCTTCGAAACCGATCCGCTGATCGCGCGTATCTTCCCCGAGATGCTGATCCGCAACCTCGTTATGACCAAACGGCAGGAACTGCGGCGGCTCTCAGAGATGTCCCATGACGACTGGTGGCAGGTCTATCTCGAAACCGTCTGAGGCGCAGGTGCGGGTCTGCCCCTTTGCAGCCCCGCGCCGCCCCGGCGCCCCCTTGTGGCAGACCCGGCCCTCTCGTAGTCTGCCCCCATCAACCCAATTGGTGATCCATGAAAATCGGCATTCTGCAATGCGGCCACATCCCCGATGCACTTCGGGGAGAGCTGGAAGATTATGACCAGCTGTTCCTGACCCTCCTCGGCGACAAGGGCTTTGAATTCGAGGTCTTCCCCGTCGTCGACGGCGCCCCCATCCCGGCCCCGGATGCCTGCGACGGCTGGCTCATCACCGGCTCGCGCCACGGCGCCTACGAGGACCACGCCTGGATCCCGCCGCTCGAGGCGCTGATCCGCCAGATCCACGCCGAGGGCCGCCCCCTCGTCGGCATCTGCTTCGGCCACCAGATCATCGCGCAGGCCCTCGGCGGCAAGGTCGAGAAATTCGCCGGCGGCTGGTCCGTGGGCCGTCAGGTCTATACCATCGAGGGCGAGGATATCCCGCTCAACGCCTGGCACCAGGACCAGGTGACAGAGCTGCCCGCCGACGCCCGGGTCATCGGCTCCACCGATTTCTGCAAGTACGCGGCGCTTGCCTATGGCGATCACATCTACACCGTGCAGCCGCACCCCGAGTTCGGCGCCGATGTCATCGACGGGCTGATCCGCACCCGGGGCCGGGGCAATGTCCCCGATCCGCTGCTCGATGCCGCCGTGGCACAGCTCGACGCGCCGCTGGCGCGCACAAAGATGGCCGACCGCATGGCCGCTGTCCTGAAGGGAGAAAAGGCATGAAGACCCCCACCCCCAAGGCCCAGAAGATCGCTGAGGCCGAACGCAGCGCCCCCGTGGCGCCCCCCGTCGAACAGGCGGACTGGACGGCAGACCTGCCCGCGCCCGCGCGCGACTACCTCGTGGGGCGCCGCCTCGACGAGGTGGAATGCATCATCTCGGACCTGCCCGGCATCGCCCGCGGCAAGGCCGTGCCCGCGTCGAAATTCGCCCGGCAGAAGTATTTCCACCTGCCCAATTCGATCTTCTTCCAGACGATCACCGGCGACTGGTCCGATGCGGCGGGCGAAGAGGGTTTCGTCGAGCCCGACATGACGCTCAAGCCCGACATGTCCACCGCCACCGCCGCGCCCTGGACGGGCGACTGGACCCTGCAGGTGATCCACGATGCCTTCGACCGCAAGGGCAACCCGATCCCCTATGCGCCGCGCAACGTGCTGAAACGGGTCTGCAAGCTCTACGAGGATCAGGGCTGGAAACCGGTCGTCGCCCCCGAGATGGAATTCTACCTCGTGGCCCGCAACCTCGACCCGGCCAAGCCGATCGAGCCGATGATGGGCCGCTCGGGCCGGCCCGCCGCCGCGCGTCAGGCCTATTCCATGACCGCCGTCGATGAATTCGGCCCGGTGATCGACGACATCTACGACTTCGCCGAGGCCCAGGGCTTCGAGATCGACGGCATCACCCAGGAAGGCGGCGCCGGCCAGCTGGAGATCAACCTGCGCCACGGCAACCCGGTCAAGCTGGCGGACGAGGTCTTCTACTTCAAGCGCCTGATCCGCGAGGCCGCGCTGCGCCACGATTGCTTTGCCACCTTCATGGCCAAGCCGATCAAGGACGAGCCCGGCTCGGCCATGCACATCCACCATTCGGTGATGGACATCGAGACCGGCAAGAACATCTTCACCGGCCCGCAGGGCGGCGAGACGGATGCCTTCTACTACTTCATCGGTGGCCTGCAGGAGCACCTGCCCGCGGCGATCCCGCTGCTGGCACCCTACGTGAACTCCTACCGCCGCTACGTGAAGGACCACGCCGCCCCGATCAACCTCGAATGGGGCCGCGACAACCGCACCACGGGCATCCGGGTGCCGATCTCCGATCCCGCCGCGCGCCGGGTCGAGAACCGCGTGGCCGGCATGGACTGCAACCCCTACCTCGGCATCGCGGCCTCGCTCGCGGCGGGCTATCTCGGCCTGATGAACGAGGAACGGGCCGAGAAGCAGTTCCGCGGCGATGCCTACGAGGGCGAGGGCGACTTCCCCCGCACCCTTGGCGAGGCACTCGACGTCTTCGACGAGAACAACGCCCTGGCACAGGTCCTCGGCGAGGAGTTCTGCCGCGTCTATTCCATCGTGAAACGCACGGAATACGAGGAATTCCTCGGCGTGATCAGCCCGTGGGAACGCGAACACCTGCTGATGAACGTCTGATGAACCTGCTCGACGCGAACGACCGCCCCGGCACCTATCCCGGCAGCTGGTACGCCGCCACGGTGGACCCGCTGCCGCCCTTGCCCCCCCTGCGGGGCGAGGTGACGGCCGATGTCTGCATCGTCGGGGCGGGCTTCACCGGGCTCTCCGCCGCGCTGCACCTTGCGGAGGCCGGGCTGAAGGTCGTCCTGCTGGAGGCGCAGCGCGTGGGCTTCGGCGCCTCGGGGCGCAACGGCGGGCAGCTCGGCTCCGGCCAGCGGCAGGATCAGGAGGTGCTGGAAAAGATGCTGGGGCGCGACGATGCCGCGCTCTACTGGCGCCTCGGCGAAGAGGCCAAGGACCTCGTCCGCTCCCTCATGACGCGCCATGACATCGACGCCGCCTACCGCCCCGGCGTGGCCTGGACCGGCTTCTCCGACAGCGAAACGGCGCATCTGCACCACTACGCGGACTTCCTCGAAGACCGCTATGGCTACACCGAGGTCGAGAAACTCGACGCCGCCGCCTGCCATGCGCTCTGCCCCTCGCCGGCCTACAAGGGCGGCATCCTCGACATGGGCGCGGGCCACCTGCACCCGCTGCGCCTCGCCCTCGGCCTCGCGCGGGCCGCGATCGCCGCGGGCGTCACGATCCACGAGGAAACCCGCGTCACCGGCTTGACCGAGGGCCGCCCCGCCACGGTGCAGACCGCCCGGGGCAAGGTCACGGCGGAGCACGTGATCCTCGCCTGCAACGGCTACCTCGGCGGGCTGGAGCCCCGGGTGGCGACCCGCGTGATGCCGATCAACAACTTCGTCGCGGCGACCGAACCCCTCGGCTCCCGCACCGCAGAGGTCCTCACCCGCGATGTCGCCGTGGCGGATACGAAATTCGTGGTGAACTACTTCCGCCTCAGCGAGGACGGCCGCCTGCTCTTCGGCGGCGGCGAAAGCTACGGCTACCGCTTCCCCACGGACATCGCCGCCAAGGTCCGCAAGCCCATGCTGGAGATCTTCCCGCATCTGCAGGATGTGAAGATCACCCACGCCTGGGGCGGCACGCTGGCGATCACCATGAAGCGGCTGCCCCACCTCGCCCGCCTCGCCCCCAACATGCTCTCCGCCTCCGGCTACTCGGGCCACGGCGTCGGCACGGCGGTGCACTCCGGCCTCCTCGCCGCCAAGGCGATCCAGGGCGAGGCCGAAGGCTTCGACGCCATGTCCCGCCTGCCCACGCCGCGCTTCCCCGGCGGCCCCGCGATGCGCCACCCGCTCCTCATCCTCGCGATGACGTGGTTCTCCCTCCGCGACCGCCTCGGCATCTGACATCCGCTGTTCCGAAATATCCTCGGGGGGGGCCGCGCCAGCGGCGGGGGGCAGACAGCCCCCCTCTCCCCTCGAGGATCACGCCCCCTCACCCCGGAGTGCCCAAGAATTTTCGAAAATTCTTGGCAAAATTCTTCGAAGAATTTTGACCCCGCGCATTTGACCGGCCCTCCGGCGCGCACAGCCCCCTCCACGGGCGATGCCCCTGCGATCCAACCCGGAGAATGCGCATTTTCCGGTCCGTTTTCTTCGAAGAAAACGCAAGCAGCCTCAGCCGCCGTATTTCTCCAGGAACGCCTCGGCCTTCAGGGCCCGGAAGTCCTCCAGCGCCGCCCCCAGCCGTGCATGGTCCCAGTCCCACCAGCCAAGCGCGATGAGCCGCTCCGCGATCTCCCGCGGCTGGCGCAGGCGGATGGGTTTCGCGGGCGTGCCGGCCACGATCTCGTAGTCGCCCACGTCCTTGGTGACGATCGCCCCCGAGGCCACCACCGCGCCGTGGCCGACCCGGATGCCCGGCTTCACCTGCGCGTTGTGACCCAGCCATGTGTCATGGCCGATCTCTGTGATCCGGGCGCGGCGGCGGGCAAAGAAGGCCTCGTCGCGCGGGGTCCCCTCCCAGTAATCGGCAGAGCGGTAGAGGAAATGGTGCAGCGAGGCACCCTCGAGCGGATGATCCGTGGCCCCCACCCGCACGAAGCTGGCGATATTTGCAAACTTCCCCACGCGGGTGTTTGCAAAGTCGCAGTAGCGGTCGCAGTAGGAATAATCCCCCAGATCCACGTTGGTGAACCGCGTGCCCCGGCCGACCTCGGTCCAGGCGCCGAGCCGGCTGTCCTCGATCTCTGTCTCCGGGTGCAGGTAGGGGGTGTCGGCGCTGAGCTTGGTCATGTCGGTCTCTTCCGCAGTGGCTTCCGCAATGTCTTTTCCCAGTCTCCTCGGTCAACCCGTGCTAGCAGCGCACACCGCCCGGGAAAAGAGCCTGCGCCCTCCGCCCGTGCCAAAGCCGCAGGCAGTTGCCCGGCGACATCCGTCAATCCAGCCCTCTACACCGTAAATCGACCTCAGCCCCCTTGCCCCTCGGGCCCCGCGGGCAGAGCCTGCGGCCAGACAGATCAGATGAAACGGACCCCTCACATGACCGCCCCTTCCTACCGCTGGATCGACTACCGCTCGCCCGACCTTGCCCCGCCCGAGGACATGGTGGTGATCCTGCCCGTCGGCTCGACCGAGCAGCACGGCCGCCACATGCCCGTGGGCACCGACATCCATCTCGCCGAGGCGGTGGCGCTGGAAGCGGCGGCGCAGGCGACGATCCCGGTGCGGGTGCTGCCCCCGGTCTGGATCTCGCTGGCCGAACACCACATGGACCGTCCCGGCACGCTGACGCTGGACATGGCCACGCTGGACGCGCTGATCACCGGGATCGCCAAGGCCCTCGACCGCCAGAAGGTGAAACGCCTGCTGCTGCTCAACAGCCACGGCGGCAACCGCAACGCCCTGCCCGTCATCGCCGACAAGCTGACCCGCGACCTCACCATGAACGTGGCCTATTCGACCTACTGGGAGACGGCCATGGCAGAGCTGACCCCGCTTCTCGAAGGGCAGAAGATGCTGCACCATGCCTGCGAGGCCGAGACCTCGATGATCCTGCACCTGAAGCCCGAGACCGTGGCGATGGAGAAGCTTGCCGACGCGGACGTCCCCGCAACGGTGCCGCCGCAGGGTCTGCATCTCTGGCGGCCGTTCAGCGCGATGACCGAGTCCGGCGCCTACGGCCGGCCCGATCTCGCCTCCGCCGAGAAGGGCGCCAAGATGATCGAGACCGCCGGCAAGGTCGTGGGCGCGAAACTGTCCGATCCCGCGAACTGGCGCTACTGAGCGCGCATCAGACCTATAGCCAAACGCAAGAAGGCCCCGCGGATCGCGGGGCCTTTTCTATCTCCGGGGCGGCGCGGCGGGACCGCGAGGCCCCGGCCCGCGCCTCTCACTCGGGGCAGCGCGCGGTGCAGCGGATCTCGATCTTCATCCGCGGATCGGGCAGCGCCACCACGGCAGAGGTGATCCGCGCCGGATAGGGGCCGTCACCGAACTCTTCGCGGTAGATCGTGTTCATCTCGCCCACATCACCGATGTCGGTCAGCAGGACCGAAACCTCGATGATATCCGCCATGGTCGATCCCGCCCGATCAAGAACGGCACGCAGGTTATTGAAAACATTCCGGATCTGTCCCGCGAAATCCTCAGGGTAACCGCCCTGTCCGTCGTGACCCGGCAGGCCGGAGACATAGAGGATGCCGCGATGGGCCGTGGCATAGACCAGCGGCGGAACGCCGGGCAGGCCTTCGGGCGGGGGGAAATAGGTGATCGGGTCCATGGGGTGCTCCTGTTGTTCCCCTCGGTGCTATACAGCGCATAGTCACGAGGAAAGCCCCGGCCGCCCGGAACGCCCCGCTCATCTGCGACCTGCCCAAGCCTGAAGCACTGCGGCCCCGGGCCTCCTCCCCATTGGGCATTTCCATGCCTCACCGGCGGATGCTGGCCACTTGCGGCGAAACGACGCAACGTCACAGTGGAAATTGCAGGAAAGTTACCGTGAAACGCATGCTTTCAGCACGGTATACACTTGTACTCCGTACAATTCGCGCTCAAAGCGCTTCTCAGGAGATTGTCACTGACAATTATTGAGGAGATCCGCATGGAAGCAATCACCAACTTCTCGGTCCGCGTCGTGCAGCGCTGGCTGCCGAGCGCCTTCGTTCTGGCGCTGCTGCTGACCGTGATCGTTTTCGTCCTCGGCATGGTCGTGGGCGGCGAAGGCCCGATGGCGATGGCCGGGTTCTGGGGCGACGGGTTCGCCAAGCTGTTCAACTTCGGCATGCAGATGACGCTGGTCCTGCTGACCGGCTACGTTCTGGCCATGACGCCCTTCGTCCAGTCGATGCTGACCGGTCTGACCGGGCTGGCCTCGACGCCGAAGCAGGCCATGGCGATCACCATCGTCACCAGCTTCGTCTGCTACTACCTGAACTGGGGCTTCGGCATGGTCGCCGGCGCCATCCTGGCCCGCGAGATGGGCCGCCGGGTGCACATCCACTTCCCGCTGATCGTGGCCGCGGCCTACGGCGGTGAGCTGGTGCGTGGCCCCTCCTCCTCGATCCCGCTGGTCATCGCGACCCCGGGCCACTTCCTCGAGGCGCAGATCGGCATCGTGCCGGTGACCCAGACGCTCTACTCGTGGTGGAACATCCTGCTGACGCTGGCCCTGCTGGCGCTGCTGGTGATCTTCTTCATGTTCCAGAAACAGCCCGCGAAGATCGAGGTCCTGACCGATACCGACGACGACGACAAGGCGCCCGAGATGGACCGCGCCGACATGTCGCCCTCCGATCGGCTGGAGCACAGCCGCCTGCCGACGCTCTTCCTCGGCCTTCTGGCGGCGGCCTTCATCATCGACAAGATCGTGGCGGGCACCTTCAGCGTGAACCTGAACACGATCATCCTGATCTTCCTGTCGCTGGGCCTCTTGATGCACAAGAGCTCTGCCGCCTATCTCCACGCCGCCGAAAAGGCCGTGGGGGCTGCACGGGGCATCATCATCCAGTTCCCGCTCTATGCCGGGATCGCCGGGATGATGACCAACTCCGGCCTCGTGACCGAGTTCTCGAACATGATGATCTCGATCTCCACGCCTGCCACCTTCCCGGTGGTGACCTTCCTCTCGGCAGGGATCGTGAACTTCTTCATCCCCTCGGGCGGCGGTCAGTGGGCGATCCAGGGCCCGATCGTGATGCAGGCGGCCTACGAGATCGGCGCAGACCCCGCGCGGACCATCATGGCCTTCACCTGGGGCGATGGCTGGACCAACCAGATCCAGCCGTTCTGGGCCCTGCCCCTGCTGGGCGTGGCCGGGCTCTCGGCCCGGGACATCATGGGTTACCTGATCATCTGGCTGGGCATCTCCGGCGTGGCAATCGGCGGCACCTTCGTGCTCTTCGCGCTCTTCGGCGCCTGAGCCAGCCCCCCCCCCTGACAACGCGAAAGCCCGGGCCGATGGACCCGGGCTTTTTCATGTCTGGCCGCCTCGGATCAGACCGCGACGAAGGACCGGATGATCACCATCTCGCCGGGCCGCGCGCTTTCCACCGTGCCGAGGAAGAAACGCGTGTTGAGCCAGGCATAGGGCCCTTCCGGCGCCTCGACCCGGATGTGCGAGCGGCGGTAGGTCGGCTGGCCGGTCTCGTCCTTCACCACCATGGCGTGGTTGCGGATCTCGATCGTCACGCCGTCGTCGGTCTGCATGTGATAGATCGCCTCCAGCTCCTTCACCCCGTCGCGGCGTTCGCGTTGCAGGTCGAAGCCGCCGGGCAGCACGACACCCTTGAAGGGGCGCGGATCGGCGCTCTCGGGCGCCAGCACGCCCTTGAAGGTGCCCCCGGTGATCGGCACCACGTTGCGCACGCCAAGCGGGCCGGGTCCGTTCACGCGGGTCTTGGAAATCAGCACCTCCGCCTCCCAGCAGGGCAGCAGGCGGGGCTCGGTATTGGAAAAGCTCATGGTCGGTCCTCGTCAGATAGTCCCGGCGTAGGAGCCGCCCAACCTCATGACAAGGCAAAAGAAAAACCGGGGCGCCCCCACGCCCCGGTTTCCCCTTCCCAGCGATCCGATCCGATCACTTCGTGATCGTTTCGGGCCCCATCAACTGGGTTGGAAGCCATGTCGAGATGATCGGCACATAGGTGACGATGATCAGGAAGACGAAGAGCACCGCGAGGAAGGGCAGCGCCGCCTTCACCACCCGCATCATGGGCATCCCTGCGACACCGGAGGTGACGAAGAGGTTGAGGCCCACGGGCGGAGTGATCATGCCGATCTCCATGTTCACGACCATGATGATCCCGAGGTGGATCGGGTCGATCCCCAGTTCGATGGCAATCGGGAACACCAGCGGCGCAACGATCACCAGCAGGCCCGAGGGCTCCATGAACTGGCCGCCGATCAGCAGGATCACGTTGACGATCACGAGGAACATCACCGGGCCGAAACCTGCGGAGAGCATTGCCTCTGCCACATGCTGGGGCACCTGCTCGTCGGTGAGGACGTGCTTCAGGATCAGCGCGTTGGCAATGACGAACATCAGCGTGATGGTCAGCTTGCCGGCCTCGAAGAGGGTGCGCTGCGTGTCGCGGTGGAACCATGCGGTGACCAGGGCGATCGGCTTCTGCCACAGGGCACGGCGCTTGCCGCCCCCGCGCTCCGACAGCGGGCCCATGTCGCGGTAGATGAAGTTTGCCGCGATGAAGGCATAGATCGAGGCCACGGCGGCGGCTTCGGTCGGCGTGAAGATCGCGCCGGTGATGCCGGGGATACCGTAGATGCCCACCATGATGATGACGATCAGCATGAGGCCCCAGAAGGCGTCACGGAAGCTGTCTGCAACCTCGCCCCAGCCCAGCCAGACGCCCTTGGGCATGCCCTTGATGCGCGCCATGATGTAGATGGTGACCATCAGCATCAGACCGGCCAGCAGGCCCGGGAAGACCCCGGCGAGGAACATGCGGCCGACGGAGACGTCGACGGCGGTGGCATAGACGACCATCACGATGGACGGCGGGATCAGGATGCCGAGGGTGCCCGCGTTACAGATCACGCCTGCGGCAAAGTCCTTGGAATAGCCCGCCTGGGTCATGGCGCCGATGACGATGGAGCCGATGGCGACCACGGTGGCCGGGGACGAGCCCGAAAGTGCCGCGAAGATCATGCAGGCAAAGACGCCCGCGATGGCAAGGCCGCCCCGCATGTGGCCGACGCAGGCGATGGAGAAGCGGATGATCCGCTTGGCCACGCCGCCGGTGGACATGAAGGAGGAGGCGAGGATGAAGAAGGGGATCGCCAGCAGGGTGAAGTGGCCGACGAAGGCCTGCATCAGGGTCTGCGCCACCGAGGCCAGCGAGGTGTCGCTGTACCACAGCAGGAAGAGCACCGACGACATGCCGAGAGAGACGGCGATCGGCACGCCGATCAGCATGAAGCCGACGACGAGTGCGAAGAGAAGCGCGACGGACATGGGTCAGAGATCCCCTTTTCTTTCGCGGACTTCCGCGATTTCGTCTTCGACCTCGTGGCTGGCCACGATGCGGTCGATCTTGCCGGCCCAGATCTTCAGGGCGACCTGGATGAACCGGAACAGCAGCAGCGCCATGGACAGCGGCAGCACCGCGTAGGGAATGAAGCGCGGCAGCTTTTCATAGGCTTCGCCCTCGTTCATCGCGTCTTCGAGGAACTTCAGGAAGGCGGGGTTCGGGATGTCGTTGACCTCGTACCAGCTCTTGGCGCGGAACTTGTCCTCGAAGCCGAGCGGGAACCAGCGGCCCTCGGTCTGCGGCAGGTTGGCGAAGTTGGCCCAGTAGTCCCAGGCGCCCTTGAGCAGCAGCAGCGAGAAGGCGATGCAGACCGCCACGGCGATGAGCGAAAGCACGCGGCGCACATGCGGCGGGCACATGTCGACGATGGCATCGACGCCGAGGTGCGCGTTCTTCTTCACCGCGTAGGAGGCCCCCAGCAGGACCAGCCAGCCGAAGAGGAAGACGGTCGCCTCAAGCCCCCAGAGGATGTTCGAGTTGAAGACGTAGCGCGCCACCACGTTGGCGAACGTGATCAGCGTCATGAGCCCGAGGATCAGCGCAATCAGCGTCTCCTCGATGCGGTCGATGAAGGATTCCCCCGGTGCGGGATGCATGGCCTTCCCCCTCTGGTCTTGGCGTTGGTGGGATGTACGAAGGGCGCGGCAGGTGCGCCGCGCCCTTCCCCGGTCCGAGGGACCGGATCAGAAGTTGGCGTTGATCGACTGGGCCGCGTCGATGTTCTCCTGGCCCACGTCGCCGGTGAACTGGGTCCAGACCGGCTTCATCGCCTCGACCCATGCAGCGCGCTGCTCGGGCGTCAGTTCGCGGATGGTGCCGCCGGCATCCAGCACGCCCTGGCGGGCGGCGGCGTCAACCTCGGCGATGGCCGCGTTGCGCTCCTTGGTGACCTCGTCGAGGATCGTCAGGAACTGGTCGCGGGTGCCTTCCTCGAGGCTGTCCAGCCAGTCGACCGAGGCCACGACCATGTAGTCGAGCACGCCGTGGTTGGTCTCGGTGATGCCGTCCTGCACCTCGTAGTACTTCTGGCCCAGAACGTTCGACCAGGTGTTTTCCTGACCGTCCACAACGCCCTGCTGCAGCGCGCCGTAGACTTCCGAGAAGGCCATTTTCTGGGGCGAGGCGCCGATGGCTTCCATCTGGGCAACCAGCACGTCGGAGGGCTGCACGCGGAACTTCAGGCCCTTGGCGTCTTCCGGCATGAGCAGCGGCTTGTTGGCCGAGAACTGCTTGAGGCCGTTGTGCCAGAAGGCGAGGCCCGCGAGGCCGCGGCGCTCCATCGAGGACATCATGTCCTGACCGTTGTCCGAGTTCTGGAACGCGTCCACGGCTTCCATGTTCTTGAACATGAACGGCAGGTCGAAGATGCGGAAGACCTTGGTAAAGGTCTCGAATTTCGACAGCGAGGGGGCGCCCAGCTGGACATCGCCCTGCAGCATGGCTTCCAGCAGCTTGTCGTCATCGTAGAGGGTCGAGTTCGGGTACACTTCCATGCACGCCTTGCCGTCCATCTCTTCGTTGACGCGGGTCTTCAGCAGTTCTGCCGCGATGCCCTTGGGGTGCTTGTCGGTGTTGGTGACGTGGCTGAACTTGATGACGATCTCGCCGGAGTCGCAGCCCGCGGTATCGGCGTAGGCAGCGGTCACGGACAGGGCCAGAGCCGTGGCGGCGGTGGTCAGGAATTTCATGGGGTCTCCTCCCGGATGAAGATCAAGTGAGTGTGCCGTGGGGCCGTGGCCCCGGTGTCGGCAAATTCCGTCCTGCACCGGGTCCGCTCAAGCGCTTGTGCATCCACCGTGAGAAATTCACTTTCCCCCTTTCATATCAATGCCTTGCATTTCACGCGGGTCCGCAATGCGTATGCTGCATGGCAGCATTGTGCGAAATCCCACACACGCCGAAGGGCTGTTTGTGCGGTTTTCCGCACAGCCGTCGCCGAGTTGATTCGTTGCGCGGCGACTCGCGATTCGTCGCGATTCTTGCGCGGCAACCGCGGGAGGGGCCAGATCAGCGCCGCGCCGGTGTCCGCCGTGCGGGGAAAGCGCCCCGGCCCCGGCCGGTCAGCGGAAGTCCTCGGGCTTCAGCCCATAGCGCGCCAGCTTGTCGTAGAAGGTCTTGCGCGGCAGCTTCAGCGCCTGCGCCGCGGCCGAGGCATGGCCCTCGTGCCGTTTCAGCGCCGCCGCCAGAAGCGAGCGTTCCACCTGCGCCATCTGCTCTGCCAGCCCCAGATCGGAGCGGTCGGCCTGCATCTCGTCCGGCATGCCCAGCACGAAGCGCATGGCCGCCGACATCAGCGCCCGCGCATTGCCCGGCCAGTCCCGCGCCATGAGCCCGGCCAGCACGTCAGCGCCCACCTCGGGCGGCTGCAGGCCCGCCTGCTCCGCCGCCTGCGCGACATACTGGCGGAACATCACGGGGATGTCCTCGGGCCGTTCGGAGAGCGCGGGGATGCGCACCCGCATCACGTCGAGCCGGTAATAGAGATCGGGGCTGAAGCGCCCCTCCGCCACGCGGGCGGCAAGGTCTTCCGACGTGCCGCCGAAGAGCCGCGCGGGCAGCCCTTGCTCCAGCCGCTCGGTCAGGGCGAACTGCATGTCGGTGGAGAGCGCGCCGATCTCGTTCAGGAAGAGCGTGCCCGAGGCCGCCTCGTCACAGGCGGTGTCGAAGCCTTCGCGGGTCAGCCCGGCGGCGGCGCGTTTCAGGAACGGGCGCTTGGCGGCGGGCGACATCATGTGGATGACCTCGGCCACCTTGGAGATGCCGGAGCCCGGCGCGCCGTCGATCAGCACCTCGGTCCGGGCCTGCGCCGCGAGGCGGGCCTGATCGCGCAGGGTCTCGGAGAGCGCGGAGGAGCCGAAGATCAGCCGAGCGGCGGGATCGCCCGCCTCCAGCTGTGCCTTCAGGCGACGGTTCTCCAGCACCAGCTCGCGGGTCTTCAGCGCCCGTTCGATCACCGGCAGCAGCTCGCCCGGCCCGCAGGGTTTCTCGAGGAAGCCGAAGGCGCCCTTGTCCATCGCCGAGACCGCCATGGGAATGTCGCCCTCCCCGGTCAACAGGATCACCGGAAGCTCCGGGTCGATCCCCTGGGTATGGGCCAGCAGGTGGAAGCCGTCGCGCCCGGGCATCCGGATGTCCGAGAGGATGACGCCCTCGAAATCGCGCGAGATATGGTCCTTGGCCTCGATGAAGGATCCCGCCTTGGTGGGCAGCAGATCGGCAAGGTCGAGGGTCTGGGCAAGGGCATCGCGCACGGCGATGTCATCGTCCACGACGAGGACGCGGCGGGTGGTCATGGGAGAAGGTCCGAGGTTGGGAGACGGTGTAGGGACGCCTGCGGCGGGCGGGATTGGGGCCGGGTTTGGGGGCTGTCTGCCCCCCTTGGCCCTGACGGGCCAATTCCCCCCGAGGATACTTGGGAAACGGAAAGCTTAGCCGGGGCACCGGGGAAGAGATGACGTGTACGCTGTGCCAGCTGTGGGAAGCGGGTGGCGCCCGGTGACGGTGCCTGCATGCGAGTGGAGTGACCTGCGGCGGTGCGGGGTCCGCGGCAGTGCGGCGCCGGAGCCGGGGGACGGCCGGTCATGCGGCGGCCTCCTGCGGGGCGCGGTCCAGTTCCACCGTGAACTCGGCCCCGCCCTGGGGCAGGTTGCGGCCCCGGATGCGTCCGCCGAAGCTCTGCACGAGGCCGTAGGAGATCGAGAGGCCGAGGCCCATGCCCTCCTCGCCGGTGCCATCGGCCTCGGGGGCGGCGACCTCCTTGGTGGTGTAGAAGGGATCGAAGATGCGTTCCGGCGCGGCGATGCCCGGCCCGGTGTCGGCCACGCGGATGCGGTGCCGCCCGCCGATGCCCCGGTCGATCGCCACGGTGAGGTGGCGCGTCTCGCGGCCCTGCATTGCGTCGAGCGCATTCGTCATCAGGTTCAGCAGCACCTGCCCCAGCCGCACCTCGCCGCCAAGCGCCATGATCGGCCCCGCGGGCGCGCTCCAGTCCAGCGTGACGCCCTCGCGGGCGCGGCGGGCCTCGGTCATCTCCAGCGCGGTCTCCACCGCGCGGGTCAGGTCGATCGGGCGCACCGGGCTGCTCTCCTGCTTGGCGAAGGCGCGCAGGTTGCGGATGATCCGGCCCATGCGCTCGGCCAGTTCGGAGATGCGCGAGAGGTTCTGCGCCGCCGCCTCGGTCCGGCCGCGCTCCATCAGGAGGGTGCCATTCTCGGCGAACTGGCGGATCGCCATGAGGGGCTGGTTCAGCTCGTGGCTGATGCCTGCCGACATCTGGCCGAGGGCCGAGAGCTTGCCCGCCTGCACGAGATCGGCCTGCGCCTTCTTCAGCGCGGCCTCCGCCTCCTGCCGCTCGGCCACCTCGCGGCGCAGCTGCAGGTTGGTGCCGGAGAGTTCCGCCGTTCGTGCCGCAACCCGGGTTTCCAGCAGCGCATTGGCCCGCGCCAGCACCCGGCGGCGCTGCGAGGCCCAGAGGAAGGTGCCCAGCGCGGCGAGCCCGACGAGACCCACCAGCGCCGCCTGCAGCGCCGCGATCCGCCGCACGGGCGCGGTTTCGATCAGCGCCTCGCCGGTGAGGCCGATCTTGGGCAGGTCGCGGGCGAGGTGCAGCCCGGTACGCGGCAGGTAGGCGCCCCAGTCGGTGTGCCAGAGCTCTTCGCCACGCCCGGTGACCTCGGCCCGGAAGGGCGGCGTGGGCCCCGTGGCGGGCACGAGGCCGGGCGATCCCTCGGGCCGGCGCCAGAAGAGGATCTCGGAGCGGTTGGTGACGAAGACCTCGCCCGTGGTGTCGGTGAAGAAGACCGCCGGACGTTCGCCGCGCCATTCCTGTTCCAGCGCGTCGATGTTCACGGCCACGAGCAGCGCGCCGGTCACGCCCCCGCCCGCGGCAAAGCTGGGTGCGGCGAAGTAATAGGCGCGGCGGTCCAGCGCCGGGTCGATCCCGTGCGAGGTGCCCAGCGCGCCGGTCAGGGCGCGGGCGTAGGCCGGCATCGCGGGCGAGCGCGGCAGGGCACTGTCGGACACGGGCCGCGCGGCGGCAAGGACATGGCCCTCGGCATCCACGTAGGCCATGTTCATCACCCCCGTCCGGTCGGCGGCGCGCAGCAGCAGGGCATCGGCCTCCTCCTGCGGGACGGAGCCATCGAGCCGCCCCACCAGCGCGGGATGGGTCACCAGCATCACGGCGAGGTCCTGATAGCGTTGCAGCTGCCCGGTGAGCCTGTCCGTGGTTAGCGCCAGATCGGACCAGCCGCGCTGTGCCAGCCCATCGAGCGCCCGGGCATAGCTGATCCGCCACGCGCCATAGGCGAGCGCGGCCACCACCAGCAGCCCCAGCACCGGAACCAGTGCCCGTCTCAGAAGACCCGAAGTCATGGCCGCAATCTAGACGCCCCCTCTTGCCTTGACCAGCCGGGCACGCAATCTGATCCCATGCAGAGCGTGACCCAATCCCCGACCGATCCAGAGTTCGTCCAGTCCCCCTATGGCTTCTATGCCCATGCGCGGTCCCTCGGGCCCCTCGTGCGGTGGGAGGACTATGGCATGGTGGCCGCCTTCTCCCATGACGTGGTCAACACGCTGCTGAAGGATCGCCGCTTCGGGCGCGAGGTGCCGCCAGAACAGGCCCCTGTCATCCCCCCGCATCTGGAGCCCTTCTACAAGGTCGAGGCCCATTCCATGCTGGAGCTGGAGCCGCCCCGTCATACCCGTCTGCGGGGGCTTGTGCTGCGGGCCTTCACCTCCCGGCGGATCAAGGCGCTTGGACCCGAGATCGCGCAGCTGGCGCGGGAACTGGCCGAGGGCTTGCCGCGGGAGGGGGCCTATGACCTGCTGCCCGCCTTTGCAGCCCCCCTGCCCGCCATCGTCATTGCCCGTCTGCTGGGCGTGCCCGAGAGCATGGTGCCGCAGTTGCTCAGCTGGTCCAACGCGATGGTTGCCGTCTATCAGGCCAGCCGCACCCGCGAGATGGAGAACGCGGCCTCTGTCGCCGCGACGGAGTTCTCGGACTTCCTGCGCGGCTACGTGGAAGAGCGGCGTGCCCATCCCGCCGATGACCTGATCACCCATTTGATCGCGGCAGAGGAGGATGGCGAGAAGCTGACCCCGGACGAGCTGATCACCACCTGCATCCTGCTGCTGAACGCAGGTCACGAGGCGACGGTGCATACCCTCGGCAATGGGGTGAAGCTGTTGCTGGAGAGCGGCATGGGCGCGGAGGTTCTTACCCCCGACCGGGTGGCAGGCACCGTGGAGGAGATCCTGCGCCGCGATCCCCCGCTGCATATCTTCACCCGCTACGCCTATGAGGACATCGAGGTCTTTGGCCATCGCTTCACCCGGGGCGAGCAGGTGGCCCTTGTCCTTGGGGCGGCCTGTCACGATCCTTCCGTCTGGACGCAGCCGGAGGTCTTCGATCCCTCCCGCCCGGTGAAGACCACCACGGCCTTTGGTGGCGGGCTGCATTTCTGTGTCGGCGCCCCCCTTGCGCGGCTCGAATTGCAGATCGCCCTGCCTATTCTCTTCGAGACGCGTCCCGGCCTCTCGCTTGCCGAGGCGCCGCGCTATGCGAACCTCTACCACTTCCACGGGCTCGAGCGGCTGATGGTCACCGGCTGAGGCAGGCCGACCGCGCCTGTCGTGCGGGGGACTGTGCCCTCGTGACACCTGTGGCTTGCTCTCCCCCTCAGGGGGCGGCGCTCAGCTCTCCGGCCTGTCGGAGGTATCTCCCTCCGCGGCGCGCAGGGCGTAATCCAGCGGACCGGCATTGCCCCCGGGCACCTTGCGCCCCGACAGACGGGTCGCGATCTCATGCCCCTTCATCCCGGTACGGGCGAAGTAGCGCGGATTGCGGCGGATGAACTCGGCGATCACATGCCCCATCCCCCCGAAGGACCGCCCCTTGAGATAGGCGTAGCCCACCAGCGATCCGATGAAGGCCCCCGACATGTCGACGATCAGGTCCCACATCGTATCCACGAGGCCGGACTTCTGCATGTTCATCCCGAAGGTCTGGTCCATGGTGAATTCGAACACTTCCCAGGCTGCGCCGATGGTCACGGCAAAGCAGAAGCCGAAGAAGGCAATCGCCCAGTGGGGCGCCGCGTAGAGATCGCCCTGGAACATCATGAAGACGAGGATGAACCCCAGCAGCGAGAAGCCGATGGCCGAGCCCCCGTGCATGGCGATGTCCCACCACCAGAAGCGATTGTAGAAATCGAAGACCTCGCCTAGGAAAAGCGTCCCCGCGACGAAGGCCACCACTGCCGCCATGAAGCCCGGCGGCACATGGACCCCGGCCCAGCGGGCGACGTAGCTGGGCGCCATGGACAGCGCCAGCGTCACCAGCGCGATGAAGGCGAGGGAGTAGCGCCCCTCGATGATCGAAAACGTGGCGTCGATCAGAAGCAGGGCCCAGATCGTCCGCGTCACCAGATTTTGTTCGCGCAACATGGATGACTTCCCCGCCGGAGCGTGTTCATTACAGGATCATGTCACGAGATAGACTGCGTATCGCAACCTACAACCTTCAGAAATGCGTCGGACTGGACCTGCGCCGCCGCCCGGACCGCTCGCTTGCCGTCCTCGGCGCCACCGGGGCACAGATCGCCGTGCTGCAGGAGGCGGACAAGCGGCTGCCGCCGCGGCCCGCCGCCCTGCCCCATGCCATGGCCGAGGCCGAGGGCTGGCATGTCGCCGATCTGGGAGAGCCCGGCGGCTCTCTCGGCTGGCACGGCAATGCCATCCTCGTGCGCGACGGGATCGAGGTCGTGGAGACCGGCCATATCGAACTGCCGGGGCTGGAGCCGCGCGGCGCGGTGTGGATCGTGGCGCAGACCGTGCTGGGGCCCGTGCGGGTGATCGGCACGCATCTTGGCCTCGTGCGGCGCTACCGGCTGCTGCAACTGGCCGCGATCCGCCGCACGCTGGAGCATCTGCCCAAGGTGCCCGTGGTGATGGCGGGCGACTTCAACGAATGGGGTGACGAGGCCCCCCTGCAGGCGCAGCTGCGCGATCTGCGCCTTGTGCCCGCGGGGCCGAACTATCCCGCCCCCCGGCCCGTGGCCGCGCTGGACCGCTTCGCCCTCGGCCCCGGGCTGCGCGCCGACACGCCCGTGGCCCATGTGGCCAGCCCGGCACGGGTGGCCTCCGACCACCTGCCGGTCTGGCTCGACGTGGTGCGCGACAGCTGACGGAAGACCGACCCCCACCGGGGCTGGCGCAACCGCGCCGCACATCGCCTTGCCCCTCACGCCCGCCCGCCGCATCCGGCGGGGTTGCGTGAGGGCCCGCCCCCTGCCAAGAGAAGGCGACAAGAGGGAGGGCCATCATGGGGACATCAGGCAAGAGCGCACCGAAGCCGCGTTCCGATGTGCTGCGGGCCGTCATCTGGATGTCGGGCTCCGTCGTCTCCTTCATCGTCATGGCCGTGGCCGGGCGGCAGGCGGGGCTGCGGCACGACACCTTCGAGATCATGGCCTTCCGTTCGCTCTTCGGCGTGCTGATCATGGTGACGGTGCTGACGGCCTTCGGGCTCTGGCCCCGGGTCAAGGCACGCCGGATGGGGCTGCACGCGGTGCGCAACCTCAGCCATTTCACCGGCCAGAACCTGTGGTTCTACGCGCTCACCTCGATCCCGCTGGCGCAGGTCTTCGCGCTGGAGTTCACCTCGCCGCTCTGGGTGCTGGTGCTCTCTCCGCTGATCCTCGGCGAGCGGCTGACGAAGATGCGCGCGCTCTCGGCGCTGATCGGCTTTGCCGGGGTGCTGCTGGTGGCCCGTCCCGGCGCGGTGCCGATCAGCACCGGGGTGATCTTCGCCGCCATCGCCGCCATCGGCTTTGCCGGGTCGATCACCACCACCAAGCTGCTGACCCGGACCGAGAGCACGCCCTCGATCCTCTTCTGGCTGACCGTGATGCAGGCCGTCATGGGCTTTGCCTGCGCCTTTGCCGACGGCGCCATGGCCCTGCCCGCCGGGCAGGAATGGCTGCTGCTGGCGGTGATCGGATGCTGTGGCCTGATGGGCCATTTCTGCCTGACCTCGGCGCTGTCCTTCGCCCCCGCCACCATCGTCGTACCGATCGACTTCGCGCGGCTGCCCGGGGTCGCGGTGGTGGCCGCGATCCTCTACGGCGAGACGCTGGACCCCTTCGTCCTGCTGGGCGCGCTGATCATCTTCGGCGGCAACTACCTGAATATCTGGACCGAAACCCGCGCCCGCAGGCAGGCGCCGCCAGTGGCCCCACCGGCCTGAACCGGCCCAAGTTGACGTGGCGGCAGGTTACGTAAACTTCCGTCACGTCACGCCGCCCCCCCTGATTGACGGGAGGCATCGACTTCCCCCACCATCTCATCACATATCTGTCACATCCAACGGGGAGGAGAGGATGATGATGAGGGTGGGGACCATCGCGGCGGGCGCCGTCATGGCCATCGCAGCGTCGAACGCGGCTTATGCAGGCGGCATCGAACGCACCACGCAATCGGCCATGCTGCTGTTTGCACAAGGCAACCGGGTTGAGCTGAGCTATGGCCACGTGAACCCGGAACTGACAGGCACGACGGTGGACACCGCCAGCGTGCCCAATGTCGCCGACAGTTTCAATCTGCCGAGCATCGGGCTCAAGATGGACGTGACCGACCGTGTCGCGCTTGCGCTGATCTACGACAAGCCCTTCGGCGCGGACATCCTGTATGATCCGTCGAACATCGTGCTGGGTGGCACGATCGCCGAGGCCGAGACCACGGCGCTGACCGCGCTTGCCAAGTTCAAGATCAACGAGAACGTCAGCGTTTTCGGGGGCCTGCGGTTCCAGAAGGCCGAGGGCGAGATCACGCTGTCCGGGGCGGCCTATGGCGTGGCCAGCGGCTACAACGTGAAGCTGGAAGAGAACTGGGCCACCGGTTACGTGGTGGGTGCAGCCTACGAGATCCCGGAAATCGCCTTCCGGCTCGCGCTGACCTACAACTCCGCGATCGAACATGACTTCGATACGAAGGAGAACATCGCGCCGGGCGTCACCTCGACCACGAACGTGAAGACCCCGCAGAGCGTGAACCTCGAGTTCCAGACCGGCATCGCCGAGGACACGCTGCTGATGGCCTCGGTCCGCTGGGCCGAACATTCGGCCTTCCGGATCAAGCCGACCGCCTTTGGCCGCGACCTCGTCTCGCTCGAGGACACCACGACCTACACGCTGGGGGTCGCACGGCGCTTCACGCCGAAGTTCGCGGCCTCCATCTCGGTCGCCTACGAGGCGCCGGGCAAGGAGCTGGTGAGCCCGCTGTCGCCCCGCACCGGCCTGACGGCCGTCACGCTGGGGGGCAGCTACAAGGTCTCGGAACAGGTCGAGATCTCGGGCGGGATCAGCCACATCTGGTTCGGGGATGCGATGCCGCAGACCGCCGGGACCGCCCGTGGCGACTTCACCGACAACACCGCGACGGCCTTTGGCCTGAAGGTGGCCTACAGCTTCTGATCCCGGCCGGCTGCGGCCGGTTCCGGACGATCGGGTCCACTCACGGGTGCGAGGGGCGGGCATGACGATGCCTGTCAGCGGGCGGGGCCGACGGGCCCCGCCCGTGGTGTTTCCCCCCCTGCCCGTCGCACGAGAGACGCCCCACAGACACGGGCCCGTGTCGGCACTGCCCCGGGCCGCCTGTCCCGCCTGCCCTGTCTGCCTTCTCCGGGGCACCCGGTGCCACCGGCCGCAGCGGCAGCGCGTCACGGCGGGGGGCCGGCCGGGGATTGAATTTGACCATCCCCGCGCAAGCCCCTAACACCCGGGAGAGAAACAGGGGTACGCAGATGATCTACGGCGACGGGCAGGACTGGCTGAAGGCCGAGCGCAAGAAGGTGGTTCTCTTCGGCATGTCCGGACTGGGCAAGACCCATGTCTCGAACCTGCTGCGCGGCGACGGCGACTGGTTCCACTATTCCGTCGATTACCGGATCGGCACCCGCTACATGGGCGAACACATCGCCGACAATGCCAAGAAGCATGCCATGCAGGTCCCCTTCCTGCGGCACCTGCTGATGACGGATTCGATCTACATCGGCTCCAACATCACCTTCAACAACCTGACGCCCCTCTCCACCTACCTCGGCAAGCCGGGCGACCCGGACAAGGGCGGGCTGACCTTCGCGGAATACATGCGCCGTCAGGAACAGCACATGGAGGCCGAAGTGGCCGCCCTGCTGGACACCGCGCATTTCAGCGAGCGGGCGCTGCGGCTCTATGGCTATCCGCATTTCGTCTGCGACAGCGGCGGCTCGATCTGCGAGGTGGTGGACCCGGCCGATCCCGAGGACCCTGTCCTGAAGGCGCTGGAGAGCGAGGCGCTGCTGATCTGGCTGAAGGGCAGCGAGGCCCATACCGAAGAGCTGATCCGGCGCTTTGACCGCGCCCCGAAACCGATGTACTACCAGACCCGGTTCCTGACCGAGGGTTGGGCAGCCTACCAGGAGGAGACGGGTCAGGGTCCGGAGGAGATCGACCCCGACGCATTCGTCCGGTGGTCCTATGGCCGGGCCCTTGCCCACCGTCAGCCGCGCTATGCCGCCATGGCCGAGCGCGGGGTCACCGTGACCGCCGAGGAGGTCTCGCAGATCCGCACAGCCGCGGACTTCGAGACGCTCGTCGCACGGGCTCTTGACCGCAGGTAGGGCTTCCCTTTTCTCGGCCATTGCCTATCTAGACGATCCGCAACAGCCATAAGGGTTCACCATGCCTATCAAGCTTCCGTCCGACCTGCCCGCCTTCGACGTCCTCGTGCGCGAAGGGGTCATGGTCATGTCGGAAGACGTGGCGGCGCGGCAGGACATCCGCCCACTGAAGATCGCGTTGCTGAACCTGATGCCCAAGAAGATCCAGACCGAGACCCAGTTCTCGCGGCTGATCGGGGCGACGCCGCTGCAGATCGAGCTGACGCTGATCCGGATGAGCGAGCACCAGACCAAGAACACCGCCGCCGAGCACATGGAGAGCTTTTACCAGCCCTTCGAGGAGGTCGAGGCCTCGGGCCAGAAGTTCGACGGGCTGATCATCACCGGCGCCCCGGTGGAGCATCTGGACTTCGACAAGGTCACCTACTGGGAAGAACTGCGCCGCATCTTCGACTGGACCCAGACCCATGTGCATTCCACCATGGCCGTCTGCTGGGGCGGCATGGCGATGATCAACTATTTCCACGGCGTGCCCAAGCACCTGCTGGAGGCCAAGGCCTTTGGCTGCTTCCCGCACACCAACCTCGATCCGACCTCGCCCTACCTGCGGGGCTTCTCGGACTTCTGCGTCGTGCCGGTGTCGCGCTGGACGGAGATCCGCCAGTCCGACATCCTCGCCAACCCCGACCTGCGCACCCTGCTGGGATCGGACCAGACCGGGCCCTGCCTCGTGGATGATCCGGCGCACCGGGCGCTCTACTGCTTTAACCACTTCGAATACGACAGTGACACGCTGAAGCAGGAATACGACCGCGACGTCGCCGCCGGGACCGAGATCAACGTGCCGATGAACTACTACCCGGACGACGATCCCAGCCGCCTGCCGCTGAACCGCTGGCGCAGCCACGCCCACCTGCTTTACGGCAACTGGATCAACGAACTCTATCAATCCACGCCCTACAGGCTTGAAGATATTGGCACTTAAGATCCTCGCGGGCCTTCTCGCCGTTCTGGCGGTCTTCTGGGTCGTCACGCTCTGGCGGGCGGCCCGGAACGAGGCCGCGGCAGAGGCCCGTTTCCCGCCCGAGGGACGGCTGATCGAGGTGGACGGCGTGACCGTCCATGCCGTCGTCGAGGGCGCGGGCCCGGACGTGGTGCTGATCCACGGGGCCTCGGGCAACACCCGCGACATGACCTTCTCGCTCTCCAAGCGGCTGGCGCGGGACTTCCGGGTGATCACCTTCGACCGTCCGGGCCTCGGCTACACGGACGAACCCGATGCCGCGGGCTCCCCGATCCGGGAGCAGGCCGCCCTCCTCGCCCGCGCGGCGGCAGAGCTGGGCGCGACGCGCCCCGTGGTGGTCGGCCAGTCCCTCGGCGGGGCGGTGGCGCTCGCCTGGGGCGTCTACCAGCCGCAGGCGCTCTCGGCCCTCGTGCTGCTCGCCGCCCCCGCGCATCGCTGGCCCGGCGGCCTCAGCCCCTATTACCGCACCCTCTCGCATCCGGTCTTCGGCCCGCTGCTGGCGCCGCTGCTGAGCGCCTGGGTGCCCGAAAGCTATGTCCGGCAGGAGATCGGCAGCATCTTCGCGCCCCAGACCCCGCCGGAGGGCTATGCCGAGGCCGTGGGCGCCGGGCTGACCCTGCGCCGCGCGTCGCTGCTGGCCAATGCGCTGCACCGCCGGGACCTCAAGGAAGAGGTCACCGACATGGCCCGCCACTACAGCACGCTGACGATGCCGGTCGAGGTCCTGCATGGCACCGCCGACGACACGGTCTATTTCGAGCTGCATTCCGTCGCCCTCGCCCGCGAGGTGGAGAGCGCCCGGCTGACCCCGCTGGAGGGCATCGGCCACATGCCCCACCATGTCGCGCAGGATGAAACCGTCGCCGCCATCCACCGCGCCGCCGCCCGCGCAGGCTTCGCCCCGGCGCCCTGAAACAGCCGCATTGAACGTGGCCGGTTTCGACCGCATAGTGATGTAAAAAGGAGTGAGATCATGGCCCTGCCCTATGACGGCGCGATCACCCGGTTCCACGAGGAAGAGGCCCCGACGGCCGTGCGCAACGCGATCAAGCGGGCGGACAAGGACGACATCATCACCCCGAGCTACCCCTACTCCGAGGAGATGAAGAAGAAGACCTACGAGGCGGAACTGGAGATGCTCCAGATCGAGCTGTGCAAGCTGCAGGCCTGGGTCAAGGACACCGGCGCCCGGGTCATGGTGCTCTTCGAGGGCCGCGACGCCGCCGGCAAGGGCGGCACGATCAAGCGCTTCCGCGAGAACCTGAACCCGCGCGGCGCCCGCGTGGTGGCCCTGCCCAAGCCGACCGAGGTCGAAGCGACGCAGTGGTATTTCCAACGCTACGTGGAACAGCTTCCCTCCGGTGGCGAGATCACCTTCTTCGACCGCTCGTGGTACAACCGCGGCGTGGTCGAACATGTCTTCGGCTTCTGCACCCCCGAGCAGCGCGAGCACTTCTTCCGCCAGGTTCCCGCCTTCGAACGGATGATCTACGACGAGGGCATTCATTTCTTCAAGTTCTGGCTCAACGTCGGTCAGGCCGAGCAGCTGCGCCGCTTCATCGACCGTGAGCGCGATCCCCTGAAGCAGTGGAAGCTCTCCTCGATCGACGTGGACGGGCTGAAGAAATGGGATGCCTACACCGACGCGATCCGCGAGACGCTGGAGCGCAGCCACCAGCCCCACGCGCCCTGGACGGTGATCCGCTCTGACGACAAGAAGCGTGCCCGTCTTGCCGCGATCCGCACCGTGCTGGCGGGCATCGACTATGCCGACAAGGACCTCAAGGTCGTCGGCACGCCCGATCCGCAGATCTGCGGCGGGCCGGACATCTGGGATGCATAAGAAACGCGGCTATCACCACGGCAACCTGCGGCAGGCGCTGGTGGAGGCGGCGCTGGAACTGATCGAGGAAAAGGGTCCCACGGGGTTCACCCTCTCCGAGGCGGCCAAGCTCGCCGGGGTCACCCCAGCCGCGGTCTACCGCCACTTCGAGGGCCGCGAGGACCTGATCGCCGAGGCGGCCCGCCAGGGCTACGAGATCTTCGCCGACGTGATCCAATACGCCTATGACAGCGGCCAGCCCTCGGCGCTATCGGCCTTCGAGGCCACGGGCCGCGCCTACCTCGCCTTCGCCCGCAAGTATCCCGGGCATTACATCGCCATGTTCGAGAGCGGCATCTCGATGAACCGCACGCCGGAGCTGGCGGCGGTCTCCGCCCGCGCGCGCGGGGTCCTGGAAAAGGCCGCCGCCGACCTCTCCGAGTTCATCCCCCCCGACCGGAGGCCGCCTGCCTCGATGTTCTCGGCCCACGTCTGGGCCATGAGCCACGGCGTCGTCGAACTCTACGCCCGGAACGCCGGCGGCCGCTCACCCTTCTCGCCGGAGGACTTGCTCGAGACGGGGATCGGGATCTACTTGCGCGGACTGGGCCTGGTGCCGCCGGATCGGTGAGGGGTGATTGGGGGGCATGTCCGCGGATTTGCAAAACTTTTTAAGTATCTGTTATGACGCAACAATAATCCTAGACTCTGCCTCTGGTGCGACCGGACAAACCGTGAATGCCTAGACTTCTCCTCGGTGATTTTTGGGAGGTTCCAGCGCTCCTGACCCGCGCCGTCGGACCGCTGTCAGCCACTTTGCTCCCAGCCTGAGTATTGGCCTGCCGACTGACCACACTCAGAAGCACCTTTGCCCCGAAACCAACAGGCAGAGACTTACCCCGCAGTGGAACTGAGTGCTGGGCCAGCACCAATTCCTACACAGGCTGGAGGGCCGGATAGGCACGACGCGCACTGTTCTGAAAGTCGAGCCCCTGAGGCTATGCGTGCCAAAACATGTCAAAGGCGGAACTCGTCTCGCTTGCAAAATTTGCCTTGCTGCAACAATGATTGAGTATGCCGTTACAGGACCTCATCAACTCTATCCGTGCTCGTCTCAAGGAAGGTGCATACCAGAACGAGGCGGCAGTCTCAGTTGGTATCGTCCTCCCTCTTCTCCGCGAATTAGGGTGGGATGACGCGGACCCTGCCCAAATCGTTCCAGAATATGCAATGCCGGGGGCTCGCGTGGATTTCGCACTTTTTGGAGGCATAAGGCAGCCAAGCGTTTTCATTGAAGTGAAGGGAGTGGGGCGTGCAGCTTCAGGTGATAAGCAGCTCTTTGAGTATGCTTTCCACCAAGGCGTCCCAATTTGCATCCTCACTGACGGGCGCGAATGGAGCTTTTACTATCCCCCGGGAGAGGGTGACTACTCCCAGAGAAGAGTTCAAAAAATTCACCTCATTGACCGAGATGAAAAGCAAATTGAACAGACCTTTCGGCGGTACCTTCAGAGAGAAAGGGTAAGGACTGGGGAGGCGCGGGATGCTGTTGATTTGGACTTCCGTGACCTACGCTCCCGACGAGAGGCAGCGCGTAACATTCCCAGCGCATGGCGTTCGCTGGTTGAGGAACCAGAGGAACTGCTTATCGAGCTACTTCAAGATCAAACCGAAGCGGGCTCCGGAGCAAGACCATCAAGTTCAGCCGTATTGAATTTTCTCCGATCACTTCAGCCTCCGGAAAATATCGGGCAACCGATTAGCGCACCCGAACTGAAGGCATTACCGGGATCATCGGAGGTCAAACCTCCAAAAGAGAACGATGTTATAAACTCGTCCAGATCAAGCGGCAGGCAGGTAGATTACGAAGTATTCGGGGACAAGCGCACGGCTACTAGCGCCAAGTCAGCGTTAGTTGAAATATTGACTGAGATTGCAACTCGATATCCTGAGAAAATGCCGGAAATTGCACGGCAGTCTCGCGGAAAGTCAAGAAACCACTTAGCAAGGACCCCGGAAGAGATTTACCCAAAACGCCCAGATTTGGCGCGCGCCGAAGAGTTGGTCGACGGTTGGCTGATTGGCACAAACATTGCCAATCGGGAGAAGCTACGAATAATTCAGTCGGCTTGTAGAGTTGCTGGCTTAACAATGGGGAGCGATGTGGTGATTAGCCTGCCCAACGCCTAGAGTGCAGCTAAAAAGTTCGCAACACATCGAAGGACCCGCTAAGTGCGCAATTTCATTGCGCCTGAATGGATAAGAGCGATCATTGTTGTGGCTTTGCTTAGGCGAAGGATACTTCGTGTCGCTTGCAAAGCGTGTTATCAAGCGGTCGAATAAGCGAAAAGATGTTCCGTACATTGCTCTCCAAGCCGGCCCTTGGTGTGACCGTCCGGAAGCCGAACCCGTGCGCAAATTTCCCACGAACCCCACCAAATGTATGCAGGCTCTGCGATAGTAATCTATCAAAGTCAAATAGCCTTACTCCTATCGGCAGCAGTATGGAGTCCTGATCTTTTGTCTTTATGCCATTAACACCGTATATAGAGGTTGAGTGTTCAGAGATGGCTTTTTTAAAGATTTTTAGGAGTAAATCATGTGCCTTGTCGTCAGGGTTTCGCGTCTGAGCCTCTTCGCTCAGAAGAATCTTATAGTAGCTGCATGCGGATAGGAGTGGGTCTCTGATTCTGCCGTCCGCTTCGAAGTTTCTCAAGCTTTCAGATAGCACCGAGAGTGAAATATTCTCCAGATACTCCTCAATCGCGGCGTGGCAGAGAAGTACATACGATCTCAGTTTCAATTGACCTGCTCCCCGTAGTGTCCGCGTTTTTTAGTTCGCTCTGTTCAGGATTTGGTCCTCTATTGACCGTTGGTGATACTCCCACGGGGTAAGCCCGTCGAGGCTCGTGTGGGGGCGGTG
>NZ_JAIUZP010000009.1 GCF_020171315.1 Pseudooceanicola nanhaiensis
GCGCTGTCGCGTCAATGGTACTGCGTCTCAAGACGTGGGAGAGTAGATCGCCGCCAGACCTAGTAAAGAGCCAGATATCTCTCAATACGACATCAAAAATACACAAAACGCCCGACGCACACACGCGTCGGGCGTTTTGCGTTGCGAATAGCTCTGATGAGATCGCAGCACGCCTCTTGACCCGACACGTCGCGAAGCCATCCTTGCGGAAAGGACTGATGACAATCCCGCTCCGGCGCGATACCTCAGTTGCAAGCGACGGAGGTTCGGATGGACGGCACACTGGCAGTACTCTTTCTCGTGGCGGGGCTCACCGACATGGGCTTCAACCATTGCGGTGACGCGGGCTGTTTCGCCCGCAGCGACGAGCAGGCCCGGCTCGGCCTGTCCTTCGGGGACGTGCAATACCAGGAGAACTCGATCGATAACGAGTTCTACGTGAAATACGATTTCCCCATTGCTTATGGCCCGTTCCAGCCCATCGTCGGCGCGTCGGTGACTATGGATGGCGATGCATGGGTCGGGTTCGGCGCCGCCTGGACCAAGAATTTCTTCAACGATCGCGCTTACCTGCGGCTTTCTCTGATGCCCGGCCTCTACGCGCAGGGCGACGGCCCCGACCTCGGTCATGCGATCGAGTTCCGCTCCGGTGTCGAGGTGGGCTACGAGGCCCGGAACGGCGTGCGTTACGGCATCTCCTACGACCACCGCTCCAACGCCGATATCGAGGAGTGGAACCCCGGCATGGAGACGATCCAGGTCGGCGTCTCCTTCCCGCTCAACTAAGGCTCAGGCGCCGTAGCGCGCCATGAAGGTCTCTACCGCCTCCCGCGCCGTGCGGGCGGCGAGCTCTGGCGTGACCGTCTCGTCGATCCCGAACAGGCGGCGCATGAAGATGCCGGTCTTGCAAAGCTGGGCGAACTGCTCCGCGGCCAGGTCACAATCCTCGATCACGAGGTCGCCGCGCGCAGCGGCCCGCTGCAGGAAGGCCCCCAGCCGCGCGCGGGCGGTCATCGGACCGGATTCGTAGAACTCCCGGGCCAGGTCCGGAAACCGCTCCGCCTCGCTGACGCAGACCCGGAAGACCGCCACGGAGAGATCCGAGGTGAAGAAGGCCACCATGCGCTGCGCCGCGAATTCCAGTACCTCGCGCACGGGCATGTCTTCGTGGACCAGCCCCTCGGCGTCCTCGGCCATGCGCAGGCATTCCGCCTTGGCGACCTGCAGGAAGAGCAGCCGCTTGTCCGGGAAATAGCTGTAGAGCGTGGCCTTGCTGACCCCGGCCTCGCGCGCGATATCGTCGACGCTGGCCCGGTCGAATCCGTCCGCCATGAAGATCTGTCGGGCGCCCTCGATCACCTGATCGTACTTGCGCCCTTTCCGCACAGCGGCTTCGCTCATGCCCGTCTCACCCTTATATTCCCCGAGCCGACTATAAACTGCCCCGTTCAGTTCGGGCAAGCGACCGGATGTCCTCTTGCGGGTGCCGGTCAGGGGCGTAGGGTCCGCGCAGACGTGCAAGGAGACAGCCATGGCCCTCTTCCGCCCCAGACGGCATTTCAACGATCTGACTGAACAGGAAGTCCTCGCCCTCGCCATCTCTTCGGAAGAGGACGATGGCCGCATCTACCGGACCTACGCCGAACGGCTGAGGCAGGATTATCCCGACACCGCGGCCGTCTTCGATGGTATGGCGGAGGAGGAAGACCTGCATCGCCGGCGCCTGATCGCCCGCCACGAGGAGCGGTTCGGCAAGGTCATCCCCCTGATCCGGCGCGAACATGTGGCGGGCTACTACGCCCGTCGGCCGATCTGGCTGGTGGAGAACCTTGGCATCGACCGCATCCGCGCCGAGGCTGAGGCGATGGAGCAGGACGCCGAACGTTTCTACCACGCCGCCGCCAAGCGCAGCACCGACACGGAAACCCGCAAGCTTCTGGGCGATCTCGCCGCTGCAGAGGCTGGTCACCGCCAGACGGCACATCACCTCGAAGCCGAGAACCTCGACGAGGACAGCCTCGAGGCAGAGAAGGCGACGGCCCACCGGCAGTTCGTCCTCACCTGGGTCCAGCCCGGCCTTGCCGGTCTGATGGATGGCTCCGTCTCCACGCTGGCGCCGATCTTTGCGGCTGCCTTCGCGACGCAGAACACATGGGAAACCTTCCTCGTGGGTCTCGCGGCCTCGATCGGGGCGGGCATCTCCATGGGCTTCACCGAGGCCGCCTCGGACGATGGCCAGCTCTCGGGCCGCGGCTCGCCCTTCAAGCGCGGGATCGCGTCGGGCGTGATGACGGCCCTCGGCGGGCTTGGCCATGCGCTGCCCTACCTGATCCCGGATTTCTGGACCGCGACGATCACCGCCTTCGTCGTCGTCTTCTTCGAGCTTTGGGCGATCGCCTGGATCCAGAACCGCTACATGGACACGCCCTTCTTCCGCGCCGCCTTTCAGGTCGTCCTCGGCGGGGCGCTCGTCTTCGCGGCTGGGGTCCTCATCGGCTCCGGCTGATCATCCACTGTTCCCAAATATCCTCGGGGGGCGGGGCCGCAGGCCCCGGGGGGCAGACAGCCCCCCAACACCACCCCGGGCGACACGACCCGCTTGACCCGGCCACCCGCGCCGGGTCATGGCTTGCCCAACTCAGCCCCCGCGAAAGGACCTGCCCATGGAAACCCTCTCCGAGAACCGCTGCTTCGGTGGCCTTCAGGGCGTCTATCGCCATGCCTCCTCCTCCTGCGCCTGTGACATGACCTTCGGGCTCTTCCTGCCGGAAGAAGCCGCCGACGGCCCCGTGCCGCTGCTCTGGTTCCTCTCGGGGCTGACCTGCACCCACGAGAACGCCATGGTGAAGGCCGGTGCTCAGGCCTGGGCCGCACAGCAGGGCATCGCACTGGTCTTCCCCGACACCTCGCCCCGCGGCGAGGGCGTGGCCGATGACGAGGCCTATGACCTCGGCAAAGGCGCGGGTTTCTACGTGAACGCCACCGAGGAGCCCTGGGCACCGCATTACCGGATGTGGGACTACGTGGCCGACGAACTGCCCGAGCTTCTGTTCGAAACCTTTGCGCTTGATCCCGAGCGCCAGTCGATCAGCGGCCATTCCATGGGCGGGCATGGCGCGCTGACGCTGGCCATGTCCCTGCCGGGCCGCTTCCGCTCTGTCTCGGCCTTCGCGCCGATCTGCAACCCGGTGAAATCCGACTGGGGCAAGAAACAGCTGACGGCCTACCTCGGCGAAGACCGCGCCGCGTGGGAGCCCCATGACGCCTCGCTGCTGATGGCCGAGACCGGCTTCGACGGGCCGATGCTGGTGGATACCGGCACCTCGGACCAGTTCATCGACCTGCTGCGCCCGGAAACCCTGATGCAGGCCGCCGCCGCGCGTCGCCAGCAGGGTGAATTCCGGCTCCAGAAGGGCTACGACCACTCGTATTTCTTCATCTCGACCTTCATGGACTCCCACGTGGACTTCCACGCCGAAGCGCTCTGGTCCTGAGGCGAGGCGCGGAACGGTGACCAAACTCTACATCGACGCCGATGCCTGCCCGGTGAAGGCCGAGGCAGAGCGCGTGGCCACGCGCCACAAGGTGCCCATGCTGGTGGTCTCGAACGGCGGGCTGCGCCCGTCGCCGAACCCGCTGGTCGAGACGGTCATCGTTGCCGCAGGCCCCGATGAGGCCGATAAGTGGATCGCGGAACGCGCCGGTCCCGGCGATGTCGTCGTCACCGGCGACATCCCTCTGGCCTCGCGCTGCATCGAGGGCGGCGCCCGCGTCCTGCGCCACAACGGCGAGGCCTTCACGCCAGCCAACATCGGCCAGCAACTTGCCATGCGCGACCTGATGGCCGACCTGCGCGCCGCCGACCCGTTCCGGCAGGGCGGGGGCAAGGGCTTTACAAAGGCCGACCGCTCCCGTTTTCTGGACGCGCTGGAGCGCGAGTTGCGCGCCGCGCTGAAATCCTGAGGCGGCCCCGCCGCCCGATCCCTCCCAAGCCGGAAACGAGGCCTGCATGCGTGTCGTTGTCCCCTGCGATCTCGGGACCGTCCCGAACCGATGCTCTGCCGCCTGCGGGCTGTCCCCCTGCCGCGCCCCTATGAGAGAGACGCCATGACGCTGGCCCTGATCCTCCTTGCGGTGCTGGTCTTGGCACTGCTGCTGTATCTTCCCATCATGCTGGACCGGCGTCGCAGGCCGATGGACGCCACCGCGCGGCGGGATGCGCCGGGGGATTTCGTCAGGCTCTCGCAGGGGGTGACCCACTTCCACTGGGTGATGCCGGACAAGAACGTCGCCCATGCCCCGGTCGTTGTTCTGGTGCACGGCTTTTCGACCCCGCTCAGCACATGGGATCACCTTGCGCCGGAACTGGCGCGGATGGGCTACCGGGTGCTGATGTACGATCTCTACGGGCGGGGCTATTCCGACCGGGTCGACGGCGTGCAGGGGCGCGATTTCTTCCTGACCCAGCTCAACGACCTTCTGAATGATCAGGGCATCAACCGCCCCTTCACGCTGGTCGGCTACTCCATGGGCGGGGCCATCGCCTCGGCCTTCGCGGCCCGCTGGCCGGACCGGCTGGAACAACTGGTGTTGCTGGCCCCGGCGGGGATGGGGGCCTTTCCGCAGGGGGTGCTGAAACGCTCCCGGGACAGCCACCTGCCCGGTGAATGGCTGATGCTGACGCTCTATCCCGGGGTTCACAAGGGCGCCGCCAAGGCGCTGAAGCTGATGGACAAGGGCTGCGCCCATGCCGCGCAGGACCATCGCGATCAGCTGTCCTTTGCTGGCTACATGCAGGCCCTGCTGGCCAGCCTGCGCGGAATCCTGCGGGACGAGATGCGCCCGGAACACAGCCAGATCCAGCGCAGCAGCCTGCCGGTCCTCGCCGTCTGGGGCGGCTCCGACATCGTCATCCCGGTGGAATGCATGGGCACGCTCGCCCACTGGAACCGCTCTGTCGTGCATGTGGAGGTGCCCGGGGCGAGCCATTGGCTGCCCCTGACCCACGCCAGCGATGTGGCGCAGGCCATCCGGGACTTCGACGAGGCGCTCTGACCGCGCGGGCGTCAGGCCGCGACGGGCACCCGGTTTTCCTTCACCGGCAGGTGGACGACCGCCGACAGCGCCCCGACCGCAACGCCGATCCACCAGACCAGCGTGTAGTCGCCGTAGACGTCATACATCTTGCCGCCCAGCCAGACGCCCATGAAGCCGCCCAGCTGGTGGCTGAAGAAGACGATGCCATAGAGCGTGCCCATGTAGCGCAGCCCGTAGATATGCGCGATCAGCCCAGAGGTCAGCGGCACGGTCGCCAGCCAGAGCGCCCCCATGAGCGCCGAGAAGACCAGCACCGAGGTGGGCGTGATCGGCATCAGGATGAAGGCCGCCGCCACGATGGTGCGCAGGGTATAGATCCCCGCCAGCAGGTACTTCTTGGGCAGCGTCTTGCCGAGGTATCCCGCCAGCAGCGTGCCCATGATGTTGAACAGCCCGATGAAGGAGATCGCGATTGCGCCGAGCGCCGAGGTCGAGGTGATCCCGATGGCCGCCAGCAGGCTGCCGTCGAGGATCGGGCCGCACATCTCGGTCACCAGCGCGGGGAAGTGGGCGGTGATGAAGGCCAGCTGATAACCGCAGGAGAAGAAGCCGATGAAGATCAGCGAGAAGGAGGGATCGCGGAAGGCGCGGCGCAGAATCTGCCCCATGCTTTCCTCCAGCGCCCCCTTCGACACCGGCTTGGGGCTGCGCATCATCGGCAGAACCGCGAGCGAGCAGAGGATCACGGCGGCGAAGACGAGGAAGACCTGCTGCCACGGCATCATCCCGAGGAGCCATTCCGCCGTCGGCGCGCCAAAGACCTGACCGGCGCTGCCCGCCGCCGTCGCGATGGCCAGCGACATGGAGCGATTCTCATCCGAGGCGGCGCGGCCCACCACGGCGAGGATCACGCCGAAGCCCGTGCCCGCGATGCCGAAGCCCACAAGGATTTCCAGCATCTGGTGCGCCTCGGGCGTCACCGCCATGGAGGAGAGCACGAGGCCCGCCGCATAGAGGAGGGCACCGCCGATGATCGCGGCGCGGTCGCCCAGTTTCTCTGCGAAGGCACCGAAGAGCGGCTGCCCGATGCCCCAGGCGAGGTTCTGGATCGCGATGGCGAGCGAGAATTCAGACCTGAGCCAGCCGAATTCCTCGGCAATCGGGATCTGGAACACGCCGAAGGAGGCGCGGACCGCGAAGCTGAGGACGATGATGACGCAGCCGGCGATGAGCACCGGCGTGAAAAGGGGGGCCTTGCTGTCCATATTCTCCTCCGTTCCCGATACCACATGTTGCTGAAAGCGCAGGGCGGGTCAATTCAGCCTTTGGAATGGTCAGGATCACGGACGTTTCTGTCCGGCCGGCGCGGGGTCTCTTTCCATGCCCCAAGGGCCGCGCTATGTCGGGCGCATGAGCAACGTGTCTGACCTCTATCGTGCCCGCGTCGCGCGGGGCGAGATCAAGCCCGACCCCGCGCAGGAAGCTGTCCTGCCGGAGTTCGACCGCATCGACAACGCCCTGAACCAGCCGGTGAAACGCGGCTTCTTCGGGCGCAAGAAGGCCCCCGACGCGCCCAAGGGGCTCTACCTCTGGGGCGGGGTCGGTCGCGGCAAGTCGATGCTGATGGACCTCTTCGTGGAAAGCCTTTCGGTGCCGGTGCGCCGGGTTCACTTCCACGCCTTCATGCAGGAGATCCACGCCGGCATGACCGCCGCGCGCGCCGCCAAGGTCGAGGACGCGCTGGCCCCCGTGGCCGAGAAGGTCGCCTCCGACCTGCGGGTGCTGGCCTTCGACGAGATGCAGATCACCGACATCACCGATGCGATGATCGTGGGCCGTCTCTTCGAGATGCTCTTCGAGCGCGGCATCGTCGTGGTGACCACCTCGAACCGCGTGCCCGACGATCTCTACAAGGACGGGCTGAACCGCCAGCTGTTCTTGCCCTTCATCGAAGAGATCAAGGCGCGCATGGTCGTGCATGAGCTGGTCAGCCCGCGCGACTACCGCCAGCACCGGCTGGCGGGCGGACAGGTCTACTTTGCCCCTGCCAATGCTGAGGCACGCGGGCAGGTGAACGCGATCTGGAACGATCTGACCGGTGGCGTCGCGGGCGAGCCCCTCGTGCTGACGGTGCAGAAGCGCCCGGTGGAGATCCCGCACTTCGCGAATGGCGTGGGCCGGGCCCGGTTCTACGATTTCTGCGGCAAGATGCTGGGCGCGGCGGATTACCTCGCCATTGCCGAGACCTGCAAGGTGCTGATCCTCGAAGACATTCCGCGCCTCGGCCGGTCGAACTTCAACGAGGCCAAGCGCTTCGTCACGCTGATCGACGCGCTCTACGAGGCCAAGGTGCGCTTCATCTGCTCCGCCGCGGACGAACCGGAATCGCTCTATATCGAGGGCGAGGGCGTCTTCGAGTTCGAGCGGACCGCCAGCCGCCTGCGGGAGATGCAGGACAAGGACTGGGGCGCGGAAGAGTGACCTTGAGGGCCCCGGCGGGGCCGGACGCAGGACCTGGAAACAAAATCGGGGACCGTTGACCGGTCCCCTTTATTTTGTGCCCGTTCCGTACTTGCCCGCAACGTCTTCTCCAGTCTCCTGCCGGGCGCTGCCGTGCCGGGCGGGAGTTGCAGAAAAGACGAGATGCCTGAGGTATTAGAGCAACATTAGGCGAATCACCGCGAATCGGTCAAGGCAGCGTGATTCGCTTTCTGGGCATTTGCTCCGAATCGGACAAAGTTTTCACTTTGTGCGCGCAGAAGCGTGACCTCACGGGCACGGTTTCCTGAGGTGGTTTAAACCGGCTTTAACCGTTCTCTCTCAGGATACGACCCGCGAGGTAGAGAGAGCCGCAAATCAGCACCCGGGCGTCGGGGGTTTCGGCAGCGATCCGGGCAAGGGCCCCTGCCACGTCCACATCCGCGTGGGCGGTCATACCTACACTCCGGGCCACCTCGGCCGTGGTCTCGGCGGGCAGGGTCGCGGCCTCGCCGGGGATCGACACCGCGTCGAGAGAGACGGCATGGGGCGCAAGGGGGCGCAGGAAGCCTGCGATGTCCTTGGTGTTGAGCATCCCGCAGATCAGGTAGGTCGGTCGCGCGGGCAGGCTGGCCAGATGGGTGGCAAGCGCCTCGCCGGCGGCCGGGTTGTGCCCGCCGTCAAGCCAGAGCTCGATCCCCGGGGCGCTCTCCACCAGCGGGCCGCTGCGCAGGCGCTGCATCCGTGCGGGCCAGTAGGCCGTGGTCACCGCCGCCTCGCAGGCCGCCTCGTCGAAGCCGAGGTGGCGCAGGCCCGCAATGGCCATGCCCGCGTTGCCGATCTGGTGCGCGCCGGGCAGGTTCGGCAGCGGCAGGTCCAGCAGGCCGTTCTCGTCCTGATAGATCAGCCGTCCGCGTTCTTCCCAGGCCGTCCAGTGTTGGCCGTGCACGAGCAGCGGCGCGCCAAGACGCGCGGCGCGGGCCTCGATCACCTCCAGCACCTCGTCGGGCTGGGGGCCAACCACGCAGGGCACGCCCCGCTTGAGGATACCGGCCTTCTCGCCGCCGATCTCGGCCAGGGTCTCGCCGAGGAACTGCTGATGGTCGAGGGAGATCGGCGTGATCACCGTCAGGGCAGGGGCCTCGATCACGTTGGTGGCGTCGAGCCGCCCGCCAAGACCCACTTCCAGCAGGGTGTACTCCGCGGGCGTGCGGGCGAAGGCCAGCAGCGCGGCGCAGGTCGTGATCTCGAAATAGGTGATCGTTTCGCCGTCATTGGCGCGGTAGCACTCGTCCAGCAGCGCCGCCAGGGCCTCTTCGGTGATCAGCTCACCGGCCAGCCGGATACGCTCGTGGAACCGTGCGAGGTGCGGCGAGGTATAGGCGTGGACGCGCTTGCCCGCGCCCTCCAGCCCGGCGCGGAACATCGCCTGGGTCGAGCCCTTGCCGTTGGTCCCAGCAAGGTGGATCACCGGCGGCAGCTTGTCCTGCGGATCGTCGAGGGCATGCAGCAGACGCCAGACCCGGTCCAGCGTCAGGTCGATGATCTTGGGGTGCAGGGCCATCATCCGCTCGAGGATGACGTCCGACCCCTGCACAGACCCGGCGGATGTCACTTGGACTTGCCCTTGGCCGGTTTCTCGGCCGCCTTGGCGTCCTTCTCCGCTGCGGGCTTCTCGACCTTGGCGGTTTTCGGCACGACGGGCGCCGCATCGGGCGTGTCGCCTTCCGGCGCCTTGGCCGCAGGCGGCGGCGCGATCATCTCACTCTCGTCCGGCGCGGGGAGGTCGCCTTTCACCGCCGGCGGCTCTTTCAGCAGCATCCGGATGATGGTGATCAGCTCGTCGCGCATGTCGAGGCGGCTGGTCACGCGGTCCAGCATCCCGTGATCGAGCAGGTACTCCGACCGCTGGAAGCCTTCGGGCAGTTTCTCGCGGATGGTCTGCTCGATGACGCGGGGGCCGGCGAAGCAGATCAGGGCGTTCGGCTCGGCGATGTGCACGTCGCCCAGCATGGCGTAGCTGGCCGTGACGCCGCCCGTGGTCGGGTCGGTCAGCACGACGATATAGGGCAGGTCGGCCTCTTTCAGCATCTGGATCGCGACCGTGGTGCGCGGCATCTGCATGAGCGAGAGGATGCCTTCCTGCATCCGCGCGCCACCGGCGGCGGAGAAGAGGACGAAGGGCCGCTTCAACTTCACCGCGCGTTCGACACCTGCGATGATCGCGTTGCCGACATACATGCCCATGGAGCCGCCCATGAAGCTGAAGTCCTGCGCGGCGGCAACGATGGGCGTGCGCCCGATCTCGCCTTCCGCCACCAGCATGGCCTCATGCTCGCCGGTTTTCTTCTGCGCGGCCTTCATGCGGTCGGGGTAGCGCTTCTGGTCGCGGAACTGCAGCGGGTCCGCGATGGGATCGGGGACCTTCACCTCGGAGAAGATGCCGCCGTCAAAGAGCGCCTTGAAGCGTTCGCGCGGGCTGATCGGCATGTGATGGCCGCAGGAGCTGCAGACGTTCAGGTTGTCCGACAGTTCGCGGTGGAACAGCATGGTGCCGCAGCTGTCGCACTTGGACCACAGGTTCTCGGGAACCTCGCGCCGGGAAAAGATCGAGTTGATCCGCGGCCGCACGTAGTTGGTGATCCAGTTCATGCTTCTGGCCCTCTGCTGTTCGCTCTGCCCCCAGATAAGCGGCGGCACGGGGAATTGCAATCAACGCCTCAGGGCAAGCCGTGCTGCAAGCCAGCACAGGCCGACGATGGCCAGTTCGATCAGGAGAGTGATCGAGAAAACCGGCCCCACCAGCCCGTCCTCGGGCACCCATGCGGGCAGCAGCACATAGGCGAGGCCGGAATCGGGCGCGCCCTGTTCGCCGAAGAAGAGGAAGGAATAGGCGTTGTTGGCGAGGTGGAAGCCGATTGCCGCCCCCAGCGAGCCGGTCCGCGCCGTCAGGTCCGAGGCCGCGACGCCGAAGGCGAAGGCCCAGATCACGTATTGCGCGGCATCCGTCGGGTCGATGCCGTTCTCGTAATGCGCGAGGGCAAAGATCGCGTTGGGCAGGATCAGCCAGGCGATGGGATGGGAGAAGCGCGCCGCCACCTGTTGTTGCAGCAGGCCGCGGTAGAAGACCTCCTCCGAGCCCGTCTGCACCAGCAGCGCCGCCATCCCCAGCGGCAGGGCGGCGATCCAGCCGAGAAGCGGGCGGAACTCGGTCGAGGGTTCGAAGCCGTACCACGGCGGCAGAAGCTCCACGGCGAGGAAGACGAGGCCCGCGGCCACGAAGACCCGCAGCAGGTCCCGCGCGGCGATGCGGACCGGGCCAAAGAGACTGGCCGCGCCGCGCTGGTAGAAGGCGCGCGCCACGAGGATCACCGCCCCGGCCATGATGCCGAAGCTCAGCAGCTGCAGGCTGAGGGCGACCGGCGTGCTGCCGTCCCACATGGCAAGCGCGGCCCCGGGGGCCACCTGCATCAACAGGTAGTCGAGCGCCGTAATCCCGAGGGTGAAAAGGAACTCTACCGCGAAGAAGGCGATGACGATCTTGAACAGCGCCGGGTCCCGGCGGGCGGGCGCGATATATCCGTCGTGGGGGGCGTAGCCGCGCATCCGTTCAGCGCCGCCGGATCGCAAGGCGCGCCACGCCCCAGAGCAGGACGAGAGAGGCCAGCTCGATGGGGATCTGCAGGCGCAGCGCGGGGTCCCCGGCCGTGATCGGCAAGGTGTAGAGAGAGAGCCCGGACATCGGCCCCTCCAGCGACAGGATCGTCAGCGCCGAGACGTTGTTCAGGAAGTGCAGCGCCACCGCCGGCCCGAGGGAGCCATCGCGCGCCGTGAGGTCGGCCGCGATCAGCCCGAAGAGCGTGGGCGAGGCGATCAGCAGCAGCATCGTCCCGGCGTCCTCTGTCGGGTTCAGGTGCAGCAGGCCGAAGATCACCGCGGGCAGCACCATCCAAATCAGCGGCGAGCGGAAGCGCGCGGCCAGTTGGCTCTGCAGGTAGCCGCGGAACATCACCTCCTCGGCGAGGATCTGGATGAAGATGCCGGTCAGGGCCAGCGGCATCAGGCGCAGCCAGCGGTCGAGCGGCACGTTCGGTTCCGGCGTCAGCCCGCCGGGCATCGGCAGCAGGGCCAGCGGGATGCCTACGATCAGCGCGGCGACGAAGGTGCGCAGGAAGCCGCGCAGGAACCGGTCGCGCGGGCCCAGAAGGCTCCACGGGCTGCGGCGGTGCAGCAGCGGCACGACGATGGCGATCGCCACGAGAAGGCATAGGAAGGACCACAGCAGCAGGGTCAGGCCGGTGGCCGTGCGCCCTTCGCTGTCGAATTTCATCGGCAGGCCCCATTGGGTCTGCGCAAAGAACCACCCCGCCATCAGCCCCATGTAGAGACCGGCCACCAGCAGTGCGCCCAGCACCAGCCGCCAGAGAGCCGGGCGGCGGTGTGCAGGTTCCGAAAACTGGGCTTGGGCGGCGTAAGACATGGCGGGCACCCTAGACCTGCCCCCGGTGACCCGCAATCGGACTTGTGCCATGCGGGGGGCTCCTCTATCCCCGTCGCATGGTTCCCGCAGGCTCTGTCGCCTCCGGTCATGATGGGCCGCCGGACCGGCGGCGCCGGTACCGGAACAGGCGCCACAGAACGGGGCGGCCCCGCCGGTCCAGCCGGCGCGCTGGCCCCGCGAAACGAGCCGATGGAAACCAAGCGCATACCAAATGCGTTCATTATTCAGGTTTCACGGGCCCGCGTGGTCCGGTTTCCGGTGACGAGTGTTTCGAAACGCAAGGCAGCGCATCATGGCTGACATCCTCAGACCCCTGGTTGACCTGACCGCGAAACTGCGGGCCCCGGCCCTGCTTGTGACCGCCGCCATGGCGCTGACGGGCTGCCTGACCCTGCCCGAGGACACGGACGGTGCGCCCCAGGTGGGCTTCCTCTCCTCGTCGGAAACGCGCCCGCGCGCCCTGATGCAGGAGGCCGGGATGGCCAGCGGCGTGGTCAAGGTGAAGCCGCCGGTCGGCTATTGCATCGACGAGAAGAGCTTCCGCGCCAGCCGCAACGGGGGCTTCGCGCTCGTCGCTTCCTGCCGGGTGCTCAGTGCCGGGACGCAGGGCACCTCGGTCGCGCCCGTGGTGATGACCGTCACGGCCCTGCCCAAGGCCGCGAATGTCCCGATGCCCACGACCGAGGACCTCGCCGCCAGCTTCGCCCCCGCCAAGGCACTCTGGAGCGGAGAGACCACGGGCCTGCATATCGTCCAGCTGGCCGCGGGTGGCGATCAGGCCGTGCCCGGCGCAGATCCGCGCCATTGGCGCGCGATGATGCTGATGAACAACTACCTCATTGGCCTTGCGCTCTATGGTCCGCAGGACAGTGACGTGGTCATCTCGGGCGGGCGCGACCTGTTGACGGCGCTGGCGGCAGGCATCCGCAACGCGAGCCCCACGCCCGAGGCGCTGGCGGAACGGACCGGCGCCCCGGCCGCCTCCCCCGCTGAGGCAGAAGAGACCGCAGAGAAACGCGCCGCGGTGTCCGAGGCTTTGCCCGATCCCGTGGCCGCCGCAACCGCCAAGGGGGCGTCGGCCTCCTTCGCCGGGACAGGGGCCTCGCAGCGGCGCGGACGGCGGCAGATCCTTGATTTGTCCCGCTGACGGATTTCGGGTTATGCTGCGGCAGGTCCTTGCGGGGACGGGCCCGCAGACGGCCCGCCCGGGGCCGCGGTGAGGCAGCCGGTTAGGCAAGGCGCAGGAACACTCGGGATACGATGGGCAAACAGGGCAGTCTGATCAGAAACATGCTTGCCGGTCGGGAACTGGCTTGGTGGCGGTCCCGTGCGGATCAGGCGGCGCGCCTGTCGCTGAACGATCTGCGCAGCGGACGGTCCAAGGCCCGCGCCCTGCGGGGCGAGCTGGAGCGGTTCCTGCGGATCGCCGAAGACCGCCTTGCCCTGCCGCGTATCGGCTCTTCCGCGATCATGCTGCCGTATAACACCGACTGGTCGTGGCGGCCCGCGCTTTGGCGCACGCCCCTGCCGGTGCCGGGCCAGTCCTCCGCCCAGACCAAGACAATGCTGGGCGACGAGGTCACCCTGTTCCACGATTGCCGCCATTCCGAGCTGACGCTGCGCCAGCTGCGCAACCAGCGCGAGGCTGATCTGGCGCCCTATGGCCTGCGGATGGATGTCTTTGGATTCGATGGCTCGTTCCTGTCGATCGTGCTCGACCTGCCGCCCGAGGCGGCGCAGGGCCTGCTGCGCCGTCATCTGGTGCGGCTCGACAGCATCATCGAGGTCGAGGCCCCGCTGGAGATCTTCGCCCGGCTCAACGTGCGCCACGGCCCCAACACGGAACAATTCGTGCGGGAAATCTCGCTGGAGCAGGCCGCCGCCGTGGTCGAATTCGATCTGGCCTATTCGAACATCAACGAGAAGCGGGTCGAGAAGGTCTGGCTCGACCTGATCTTCGAGAACCCGCAGATGAACCAGGTCGTGATCCGCGACCTGACCTTCAGCCGCCGCCCGCGCGCGGAAATCTAAGGACCATGTGATGAGCAGCGAGCTGACCCTGACAAAGACCCGTCTGGCCGAGGGCGTCTGGCAAGGCGTGCTGATCGCCCCGGGCGGCACCGTGCCGAGGATCGAGGCCCAGCACGCCGGTCGTCTGGTCGAGGGGGTGTCCGTCACCGCCGGCGAGGCAGCGGGCGAGTGGACGGTGCGCGTGCCCGTCCCGATCGAGGCGATCGGGGACGGGGTGCACACGGTGACGATCTCCGAGGCGGAGGGCGGTGCGAGCCTTGGGGATTTCTCGATCCTCTCGGGCGAGGCGCTGGCCGACACGCTGCAGGCAGAGGTGGCCCTGCTGCGCGAGGAACTGGACATGCTGAAGCGGGCGTTCCGGCGTCACTGCAAGGACACCGCCTGATCCGTCTTGAGGGGCGACGCCCCGCCTGTCATGCGCGGGCGGACATCACCACCGCGGGCAGCGGTACGATCCAGCGGCCCTCTGCATCCCGCCCGCATTTCGCGCGGACTTCATCGGCCATGTAGCTGCGGATCGCCTCTGCCCTGTCGCGCGGCTGGCGCTGCATCAGAACACCCATCCGCACCGTCCCGTTGTGGAAGAGAGAGTAGAAGTCCTCCGGCTCGTCCAGCCGCCAGTGGCTGTCGACGGGCTCGGCCTGCGGATCGACGAAACCGGCGGCTTCCAGCGCGGGAAAGGCGACCTCCGGGTCGGCGAGGGCATTCGCGTCGGGCGCGGGGGGCAGCGTGATCTCGGGCGCGCCGAGGGTGCGCAGCGCCTCGGTCACCGTGCGAAACCCGAAGGAGCGGGCGGGCGGCTCCCAGATGGAGAAGGCGATGCGGCCCCCGCGCCGCAGGACGCGGTGCGCTTCGGCAAGGACGGCCTGCGGATCGGGCACATGGGGCAGGCCGAAGCCGATGGTGACGGCGTCGAACGTGTCCGGTTCGAACGGCAGGTCGGCGGCATCGCCCTGCAGCACGGCGGCATCGGGCACCCGGGTGCGCGCCAGTTCGACCATTGCGTGCGAGAAATCCAGCGCCGTGACCTCGGCGCCGGTCGCCACCAGCCCCGCGGTGACGATGCCGGGGCCGCAGCACAGGTCCAGCGCCTCCTGTCCCGGTTCGAGGCCGAGGCCCCCCACGATCGCGGGAACGCACATCATGGAGGCCGGGGCAAAGCTGTCCGCGTAGCTCTGCGCGATGTCGGCGTCCGACCATCCCGCCTGTTCGAAGTCTGCAAAGGCGTCGTACTGGCTCATGCGTGATTCCGTCCGTGCCCGGGGGGTTAAGGTTAACCATAGGTCACCCCGGCCTCTGCGCCAAACCCGGCGGGCGGGTTAAAGCATGGAAACGTGTTGTTTTCCTGTTGCCGTGCCTTCAACGATCCCAGACAAAACCCCGATATTGTCTGTCCGGTGCCCCGTTCCTGCCTGAATTGAGCTCGATAACCAGAGCCCAGAAGAAACGAGGTTAGGTGACACATGGACCGTCTTACAGAGATGGAAGCATTCGCCACCGTGGTGGACCAAGGTGGTTTCACGGATGCGGCCAAGAAAATGGGTATCTCGAAATCCGCCGTGTCCAAACACGTCTCCTCGCTGGAGGCGCGTCTGGGCGCCCGACTGCTCAACCGGACCACGCGCCGCGTGTCTCCGACGGAGATCGGACTGGCCTACTACGACCGCGCCCGCCGGGTGCTGAACGATGCCGGAGAGGCCGACGCGCTGGTGACCTCGATGCAGAGCGACCCGTCGGGCCTGCTGCGCATCTCGGTGGCCACCGACTTCGGCGTCAATCATCTGAGCCCGGTGCTGGGAGAGTTCCTCGCCGAGTTCCCGGACATCACCGTCAACATGGTGCTGAACAACCGCTACGTAGAGCTGATCTCGGAAGGGTTCGACATGGCGATCCGCATCGGGGAGCTGGAAGACAGCACCCTGCGGGCGCGCAAGCTGACCGAGACCGCCAAGCGGATGATCGCCGCGCCGTCCTACTTCGAGAAGTATGGCCGACCTGCGCGGATCGACGATCTGAACGAACACAAGCTGCTGCATTACTCCAGCCAGTCCTCCGGCAACGTCTGGAAGCTGACCGCCCCCTCGGGCGAGAAGCGACAGGTGCGCACCGCCGGGTGGCTGTCGGTGAACGATGGCCAGTCGCTGCTGAACGCCGCGATCTCGGGCCTCGGCATCGCCTACCTGCCCAGTTTCCTCTACGCCGATGCGATGCGGCAGGGGCTGGTGGAGGATGCGATCCCCGATCTGCCGCTGGAACTGCAGGGCATCTACGCGGTCTATCCGCCGGGCCGGTTCACCCAGCCCAAGGTCCGCGCCTTCATTGATTTCCTTGTCCGCTCCTTCGCTGAGAAGGGCCCGGTCAACTGGTAACCCAATCGATGCCGCCCGCGTGGCGGTGCCCCCGACCTTCCCCGTGCCTGTGAAGGCTACTGCCCCCCGGGTCCCTCGTGGTCCCGGGGATTTTTTTGTGCGTCGCCCCTCCTACGCTGCAGATCGCCCGTTTTCGGGCCGTCGGGTGGGCGGTCTCTGAGCGCCTATTGCGCCGGCGCGCCGGAGGAAAGCAGCACCGCCTCGACCCGGCGGTTGCTCTCGCGGCCCGCCTGCGTCGTGTTCGGGGCCAGCGGCGCGAGGAAGCCCACGCCCTCGGCGCTGACCTGCCCGGCCTCCGTGCCGTGGGTGCCCAGCAGACGCTCCCGGACCGAGGCCGCGCGGCGCTGCGACAGGGCGATGTTGTTTTCCAGCGAACCCTCGCTGTCGGTGTGGCCGACGAGGGCCACCCGCCGCGCAGGATCGGCGGCGAGATAGGCCGCAAGCGTGTCGAGCGAGGCATAGGCGCCCTCGCTCAGGTCCGAGGCGCCAGTGGCGAAGTTCAGATCCGCCAGCACCACATGCCCCGTCTCTTCCAGCCGGACGATCAGCGCGTCGCCGGTCCCGCGTGCCGTGGCGGGCACATCGGGCGGCGGCAGCGTGGCGCCCGCCGGCGTGATCCGGTCAATCTGGACGTAGCCCGTCAGGCCGGAGCGGGAGGCGATGACCTGCACATGCTCTGGCCCCTCGGGCCCCTCGCGCTGGGCGGTCAGGACGTGGAAATCGAAGAGGTCGATATACATGTCTGGCGCGGGCGCGACCTCCAGCGCAAAGCGGAAGTCAAAGCCGCCGCACTGCCGATCCGCGCAGTCGAGCAGCATCTCGTAGCCCGCCGCCTTCATCTGTTCGCGCAGCGGCGCGATCAGCTGGACCACCGTTTCGCCCCGTGCCTCGACGCGCCAGGCCTCGCGGGTGACGTCGCCTTCCAGCGGCAGCATCGGAACGGCGTGGTCGGCCCAGGGGCCGGTGGGCAGGGCATAGGAGCGATCACGCTCCTGCCCGCCCGCGATCATGCGGGCGTTGGTCGGCAGGCTGAAGGCCTGCGCCGCGGCCGCGACAGGGGCCCCGGCCAGCGCCGAGGCAAGCAGCAGCGCCAGCTGCCGCTTAGCGGGCCAGTGATCAGCGGGCCTGCGAATGATACGCGGCATTCGGCGCCATCTCGGCCGCGGCGGCGACCCGGTTCGTCATGTTGAAGAAGCCCGCCACGTTGGCGATGTCCCAGATGTCGCGGTCTTCGAAGCCCGCATTGCGCAGCGCCTGACGGTCGGCCTCCTCGATCCGGTCGGGCGTCTCGGTCAGCTTGGCCGCGAAGGTGAGCATGGCCTTCTGCGGCGCGGACACCTCGGCGGTGCGCCAGTTCATCACCAGTTGCTCCCCCAGCACGGGATTGCCCGACAGGTCGCGCACGGCAGCGCCGTGGGCCGTCAGGCAGTAGAAGCAGCGGTTGATCGAGGAGACGGTGACCGCGATCATCTCGCGTTCCAGCTTGGTCAGGCGGCTCTCGCCGAGCATCAGCGTGTTGTACATCGCCGCGAAGGCGTCGAACTGCGCGATGTCGACCGTGTGCACCTGCAGGACATTGGGCACGAGGCCCAGTTTCTCCTCGCAGATGGCCAGATACTTCGCCGTCCGTTCCGGCAGTGGATCGACCGGTGCAAGGTCAAGCGCGGTCAGTCTCTCGGTCATCTCAGCCCTCCCCGGCAGGTGCCTGACGGTAGTGGTACTGGCCCACCACGTCCATGCCGAGCCGGGTATAGAGCGCATTGGCCGGCGCGTTCCCGCGCGTACACAGCAGGGCAAAGGCGGTTGCGCCCTGTTTCGCCGCCCAAGCCGCGCCGTCGATGGTGGCCGCCCGGCCCATGCCGCCCCGGCGGCGGGTCGGCAGCACCTCCAGCGCGTGCAGCATGGCGATGCCGTCGTGGATGCCGACGAACCCCACCGCGCCCGGGTCATTGCCCAGACGGCCCAGAAGGCCGGTCTTGGTCCCCTCCACACGGTGCATCACCGCCAGCCGGTCCGGGCCGATCCCGCCCTCGGCCCAGATCTCCTCCATCAGGGCTAGAGGCTCCCAGATGGTGATGGTGCGGGCGTCGGTGTCGGGGCGCGGGGCAGAGGCCACGCGGCCGATCGGGGCGCTGTAGATATAGGTCGGATCGACGATGCCGTAGCCGCGCGCCTCCAGCGCCGCGTCGAGCGCGGCATCGCCCTTGCGGATCATGAAAAGCGGACGCTGACCTGCGGCCGTCATTTCGGCCTCGGCGGCGGCGATGCCCTCGGGGGTGGCCTCCGGCCCGGCGGTGGCGGCCGAGACGCGCTTGCCGCCGCCCGCCCCGTCGCGCAGCCTATAGCCCGCGCAGGACCAGAGCCGGGCCGCGGGCCAGGTGGCGTTGAGGGCCGCCAGCAGGGCGGCCTCTTCCGCGTCGGGCGCCGTGGTGCCCGGCCAGTTGTCGAGCAGGGCGCTCATTCCGGGAACATGTCCGACAGTTTCGCCATCGCCGCACCAACCAGCGCACCGTCCTGCCCGCGGATCACGATATTCGCGCCATAGGCCCCGTTCTGCTGGAACGGGTAAGAGCCGATGGAGAGATCGGGATATTCCTCCGCCAGTTTGCGCAGCGGGCCCGCGATCTCGCCCTCGCCGCGCTGGATGCGCAGGCTTTGGGACAGGAGCGGCTGGCCGCCGGTGAGCGTCGGCAGGACCGAGGCGACCATCGCCTCGAAGACCGAGGGCACGCCGGCCATGACATGCACGTTCTCGACCGTGAAACCGGGCGCGACGGAGACCGGGTTCTCGATCAGGCGCGCGCCGTCGGGGATGCGGGCCATGCGCAGCCGGGCCTCGGTCACCTCGGCGCCGGAGCGGGCGTAGTGCGCCTCCAGCAGCTCTCGGGCGTCGTCGCGCACGTCGATGTGGCGGCGAAAGGCGCGGGCGATGCAATCGGCGGTGATGTCGTCATGGGTCGGGCCGATGCCGCCCGAGGTGAAGACATGATCATAGGCATCCGACAGCGCCATGACGTTGCCGATGATGTCCTCCGCCTCGTCCCGGACGAACCGGGCCTCACAGAAGTCGATGCCCATCTTGGTGAGCTCCTGCGCGAGGTGATGCATGTTGCTGTCGCGGGTGCGGCCCGAGAGGATCTCGTCTCCGATGACCAGCATGGCGGCGGTGGGGTTCTTGGACATTTCCGTCTCCTTGAGTGGGACTTAAGAAGGGTATAGGCCCGGCTCATGCGCTTTCAAACCCCCCTCGTTCCTGCCACCCTGATCCGCCGCTACAAGCGGTTCCTGGCCGACATCCGCCTTGATGACGGGCGCGAGGTGACGGCCCATTGCGCCAATCCCGGCTCGATGCTGGGGCTGGCCGGGGAGGGCCTGCGCATCTGGGTGGAGCCGAACGACGACCCCAAGCGCAAGCTGAAATGGGCGTGGAAACTGGTGGATCACGGGGGCGGTCATTTCACGGGCGTGGATACGGCCCTGCCGAACCGCGCCCTGAAGCTGGCGCTGACCGCGGGCGAGGTGCCGGGGCTGACGGGCTATGACACCGTGCGGCCCGAACAGCAGTACGGTCAGAACAGCCGCATCGACTTCCTGCTTCAAGGCGCGGACCGGCCCGATGCCTATGTCGAGGTGAAATCCGTGACGCTGAGCCGCCAGCCCGGTCTGGCGGAGTTTCCGGACAGCGTCACCGCGCGGGGCCGCAAGCACCTCGAGGAACTGTCGCTGGTGGCGCAGGGCGGGCAGCGGGCGGTGATGCTTTACCTCGTGCAACGGACGGATGCCACGCGCGTCACCCTTGCCGCCGACATCGACCCGGCCTATGCCGCTGCCGCACGGCAGGCCGCAGCGGCCGGCGTGGAGTTCATGGCCCTCGATTGCGCGATCACGCCCGAGGAGGTGCGGCTGAACGCGCCGCTGCCCTTCGCGCAGACATGAAACCCCCGCGATGCTGCTCTGCAGCGAAGCCATGCCGGAGCCCTTTAACATGGGCCTTGGCTGGTTTATATATAAGGGAATTGAACGGAGTACGACGTTGGAAACCAAGCATTCAGGACGCATGACCCGGGACGGCATCCGCATCCACGAAGAGGCGGATTTCGCTGGCATGCACAAAGCGGGCCGGGTCGCGGCCGAGATCCTCGATGCGCTGCCCGAATTCGTCTTCCCCGGCCAGACGACCGGCGAGATCGACCGCAAGATCACCGAGATGATCGACGCGCGTCCCGGCGTGGTCTCGGCCACGATCGGCTACAAGGGCTATCAGCACGCCTCCTGCATCTCGGTGAACCACGTCGTTTGCCACGGTATTCCCGGCGACAAGAAGCTGAAGGACGGCGACATCCTGAACGTCGACGTCACGGTGATCGTGGACGGCTGGTATGGTGACACCAGCCGCATGTACGTGGCCGGCAAGCTCTCGCGGAAGTCCGAGCGCCTGCTGCAGGTGACCCATGACGCGCTGATGATCGGGCTCGAGACGGTGAAGCCGGGCAAGACCTTCGGCGACATCGGCCATGCCATCCAGACCTACGTCGAGGCGCAGCGCATGTCCGTGGTGCGCGACTTCTGCGGTCACGGGCTGGGTCAGGTGTTCCATGCGCCGCCGAACGTGCTGCACTACGGCCGCCCGGGCACCGGTGCCGTGCTGGAGGAAGGCATGTTCTTCACGATCGAGCCGATGGTGAACCTCGGCCGTCCCGACACCAAGGTGCTTGCCGACGACTGGACGGCCGTGACCCGCGACAAGTCGCTCTCGGCCCAGTACGAACATTCGCTCGGCGTCACCGCGGATGGCTGTGACATCTTCACGCTTTCGCCCGCAGGGCTGTTCCACCCGACCTACACGCCGGAGTGACCGCCTCGCGGCTGCGCCGCCCATGACGGAAGACCCATGAACAGGGCCCGCGCGCATCGCGCGGGCCTTTTTCGTGACCTCCCCGTTTCGGCGGATGTTGTCGCGAAGACTCAGCTTTCGGAATTCGGGCCGCGCCCGGCCTCGAAAGGGCTGCGCGAGGCGGCCCGCTGGGGCATCCTGTCTGCACGCATTTCTTAACCAGTCTGACCCATGCAGATCGTTTACCTTGTCCGCTATTCCTTCTTCGGCTCCTCCGGCTGGCGCTCGCCCGCCAGCAAGGACCCCGGGCTGCTGTTCGAGCCGTCCCGGCTGGAAAAGCGGGCGCGGTTCTTCGAGCAGATCACGCTGGCCAGCCTGCGGGCCCAGACGGATACGGATTTCCACGTCATCGTGCTCTCCTCCGAAGGGATGCCGCGGCGCTTCAAGACGCAGCTGCGCGAGGCGACGCAGGATGCCCTCGGCCCGCGCGGTCACGTGCTCTTCAACAAGCCCGCGCGCGCCGGCTCGCGGTTCCGGCAGTACCTCCTGCGCAACCTCGCCGACGCCCCCTTCACCGCGCAGGTCGTGCTGGACGATGACGACGCCGTCGCCACCGATTTCACCGCGACCCTGCGCGCCGAGGCAGACCTCGCCAGCCGCCAGCTGCTCGGACCGCGGGACTATTGCTTCCTCTCCTTTGCGCGCGGGGTCTCCGGCATCTTCTCGCCGGAGCTGACGGGCCTGCATCACCGGGTGAGCCCCTTCACCAACCTCGGACTGACCCTCGTCGCCCCCACGCAGACGGCCCGCAGCCCCTTCTTCGTGGCCCACAAGCGGCTTGCCCCGCGCCATCCCGCGCGGCTGATCTACAACCGCAGGCCGCTCTACCTGCGCGCCGTCCATGACACCAACGACAGCCGCGCGCAGGTCGCCGACGATCCGGTCACCGAGGCGCAGCGTGCGATGGTGCTTGAACGCTTCCCCTTTCTGGCAGAGCTTGAGGCCCAGCCACTCACCGTGGCGGCAGAATAGGCAACACGCGTGCCCGCAGGGCAGGGGGGATGGCAAATCCGCCCCCCGCCTTGCCCGTGCGCTCCCGACAGGGCATAGAACCCCCGATGGCCAAGCAACTCCCCTATCCGGTGATCCGCGAGATCTTCACCCGCTTTCAGGCGGCGGAGCCCGAACCGAAGGGAGAGCTGGATCATACCAACGCCTATACCCTCGTGGTCGCGGTCGCCCTTTCGGCGCAGGCCACCGATGCGGGGGTGAACAAGGCCACCCGGGCGCTGTTTCCGATCGCGGACACGCCCGAGAAGATGCTGGCGCTTGGCGAAGAGGGCCTGATCGAGCACATCAAGACCATCGGGCTCTTCCGCCAGAAGGCGAAGAACGTGATCAAGATGAGCCGTATCCTCGTGGAGGAGTACGGCGGCGAGGTCCCCAATTCCCGCGCGGCGCTCGAATCCCTGCCGGGCGTGGGCCGCAAGACGGCCAACGTGGTGCTGAACATGTGGTGGCATTACCCGGCGCAGGCGGTGGACACCCATATCTTCCGCCTCGGCAACCGCTCCGGCATCGCGCCGGGCAAGGATGTCGTCGCCGTGGAACGGGCGATCGAGGACAATATCCCCGCCGATTTCCAGCTCCATGCGCACCACTGGATGATCCTGCACGGCCGCTACGTCTGCAAGGCGCGCAAGCCGCTCTGCAGCACCTGTCTGATCCGCGATCTCTGTGACTACGAGGATAAGAACCTGACATGACGACTTACGACCTGGTCGGCATCGGCAACGCCGTCGTCGACGTGATCAGCCAGAGCGACGATGCCTTCCTCGACCGGATGGGCATCCAGAAGGGCATCATGCAGCTGGTCGAACAGGACCGCGGCGAAGAGCTCTACGCCGCCATGGAAAACCGCTGGCAGGCGCCGGGCGGCTCTGTCGCCAACACGGTGGCCGGTGCGGGCGCGCTCGGTCTCAAGACCGGCTTCATCGGCCGCGTGCGCGATGATGAGCTGGGTGCCTTCTACGCCGAGGGCATGGCCAAGGACGGCACCGCCTTCGTGAACGCCCCGGTGACGGGCGGCGCGCTGCCCACCTCGCGCTCGATGATCTTCGTCAGCCCCGACGGCGAGCGCTCGATGAACACCTACCTCGGCATCTCCTCCGAGGTCGGCCCGGACGACGTGGACGAGGCCGTGGCAGGCGGGGCCAAGCTGCTCTTCCTCGAGGGCTATCTCTACGACAAGGACAAGGGCAAGGAGGCCTTCACCAAGGCCGCCCGGGCCTGCCGCGACGCGGGCGGCATGGCGGGCATCTCGCTCTCCGATCCCTTCTGCGTCGACCGGCATCGCGCCGATTTCCGCAAGCTGGTGCAGGAGCTCGACTTCGTCATCGGCAACGAGGAGGAATGGCTCTCGCTCTACGAAAGCGACGACCTCGGCACCGTGGTGGAAAAGGCCGTCTCCGAGGTGGGCCTGATGGTCTGCACCCGCTCCGGCCACGATGTGCTGCTGGCCCGCGGCGACGAGGAGGTCGTCGTGCCCGTGACGCCGATCACCCCCGTGGACACCACCGGCGCGGGCGACCAGTTCGCCGCCGGCTTCCTCTACGGTCTCGCCACCGGCGCCTCGCTGGAAACCGCCGGCAAGATGGGCTGCATCGCCGCCGCCGAGGTGATCTCGCACTACGGCGCGCGCCCCGAGGCCGATGTCATGGCACTCTTCAAGGAGGCCGGCCTCGTCTGAGCCGCCGGCCCCCTGACACACCAAAGGCCGCGCCCCGGGCGCGGCCTTCCTGTTTCGCGGTCCCCCGCATCCACTGTTCCCAAATATCCCCGCCGGAGGCTCCCGCCCTCCCGGCGCTGCGCCGTCAACCGACTCGGATCACCGTCCCCGGCCGCGCCCGTTCCGCCAGCCACCGCGCGCGGTCCCGCCGGAAGGCGAGGCAGCCCGCGGTCGGGTAACCCGGTCTGCGCCACTGGTGCAGGAAGATCGCCGAGCCCTTGCCCGGCACGGCGTCCGCGTTCCAGTCCGTGATCATCACGAGGTCATAGAGCGGGTCCGCCCGGCGCAGTTCCTCGTGCGATCCCGTATAGGGCGCGCGCACCGGCCGGTTGTACTCTGCCCGCGCGGGATCGTCGGACCAGAGGTCGCCCGGCAGGATCGGCTCGGCCCAGGGGGCGGGACGCGCCATCCGGTCCGGCCGGTACAGCAGCCCCGTCACCGTCCAGAGCCCGCGCGGGCTGGCCATGTCGCCCTCGCGCTTGTCCGAGGTCTTTCCGCCCCGCCCGATCGTGCAGGGCAGCCAGCGCCCCTCTACCAGAAGGCCGCGATGGCCGAGGATCCATGTCGTCACAGCAGATGTCCCGATTTGCGGGCCTTGGTCGCGAGATAGGCCGCGTTGTGGCGGTTGCGCCCGACCTGCAGGGGCACGCGTTCGGTCACGGCGATGCCGTTCTTCTCCAGCATGGCGATCTTGGCCGGGTTGTTGGTCAGCAGGCGCGCCGCACGGAACCCCATCTGCGCCAGCAGCGCCGCGCCGAGGCGGAAGTCCCGCTCGTCGTCCTCGAAGCCGAGGCGATGGTTCGCCTCCACCGTATCAAACCCCTGATCCTGCAGAGAATAGGCGCGCATCTTGTTCGCCAGCCCGATCCCGCGGCCCTCCTGGTTGAGGTAAAGCAGCACGCCCGCGCCCGCCTCGCCCATCTGCTCCAGCGCGCCATGCAGCTGCGGACCGCAGTCGCATTTCAGCGACCCCAGCACGTCGCCAGTGAAACAGGCCGAATGCAGCCGCGCCAGCACCGGTTCGTCCCGGGGCGGGCGGCCGATCTCGACGGCGTAATGCTCCGGCCCGCCGTCCTCGGGACGGAAGACATGCAGCCGCCCGGCCTCGGCGGCCTCCATGGGCACGCGGGCATTGACCACCGGGTGCAGCGGCGAGGAGCGCGTCAGGATCTCCGCCGCGCGGGGCGCGTCGATCAGGGTCAGGCCGGTCTCGGCGGCGAAGCGGTGGCCCTCTGGGATCTCCAGCAGCAGGGCCGCCGGCAGCAGCCGGGCGGTCTTGGCCAGCTTCAGCGCCAGCCGGGCGGGCTCCGCATCGCCGTCGCGCAGGGCGCGCAGAGGGCCCTTCATCGGGCGCATTAGGTCGTCTGCCGGGTCGGCCAGGCCCACCAGCCAGGAGAGGTCCGCCTCGTCCGGCAGGGGCAGGCGGGCGACGTCGCCGTCGTAGACACGCGCCTTCAGCGTCTCGGCCCGCCGCGCGGTCAGCGCGATCTCGGGCTGGCCGCCGAGGGCGCGGAGCGCCGCCAGCCGATCCGGGCCCAGGGTTTCGATCGCCAGCATCAGGTGGCAGGTCCGGGGGCCTGCAAGCACGACGCCGAGGCCAAGCCGCAGGTCTCCCCGGGCGCGGGACAGCAGGTCGATGAGATCGGGCCGGAATGACATGAGCGGGGTCCTCTGCTTCGCCTCCATGTAGCGACTTGCGCGAGAATTTGAAACATTCAGCGGCGCAGGGACACGTCCGCGTGAGAGCACTATCACAATTCTTGTCCTCGGGGTGGGAGGCAAACATCTGTCGCTCAAGACGAAAAAAGGATGAGCCCGATGCCCCAACTGAAGAAAATCCTGCTGGTGGATGACGACGACGACCTGCGCGAGGCGCTGTCAGAGCAGCTCGTGATGACCGAGGATTTCGATGTCTTCGAGGCCGGTTCGGGCAGCGAGGCGATGCAGAAGGTCCGCGAGGGTCTCTTCGATCTCGTGATCCTCGACGTGGGCCTGCCGGACACCGACGGGCGTGAACTCTGCCGCCTGATGCGCAAACAGGGCGTCAAATCGCCGATCCTGATGCTGACGGGCCACGACAGCGACGCCGATACGATCCTCGGACTCGACTCGGGCGCGAACGACTACATCACCAAGCCGTTCAAGTTCCCCGTGCTGCTGGCCCGCATCCGCGCGCAGCTGCGCCAGCACGAGCAGAGCGAGGATGCTGTCTTCCAGCTCGGGCCGTATACGTTCAAGCCCGCCATGAAGCTGCTGGTGACCGAGGATGACCGCAAGATCCGGTTGACCGAGAAGGAAACCAACATCCTCAAGTTCCTTTACCGCGCGACCGAGGGCGTCGTCGCCCGCGACGTCCTGCTGCACGAGGTCTGGGGCTATAATGCCGGGGTGACGACCCACACGCTGGAGACCCACATCTACCGCCTGCGTCAGAAGATCGAACCCGATCCCTCCAACGCGCGGCTGCTGGTGACGGAAAGCGGCGGCTATCGGCTGGTGGCGTGACATTTTTACCAGCAGGTCAGGAAATCCAGACCTGACAGGTTGAACGTGAATATGCTAGTTATATGTCAACGTCACGTATTTGAGTTCCCGCGCATGTCCGGGTCATGACATGCAACCTCCCTGTTGGACTGAGCCCGGGCCCCTGTGCCCGGGTCTTTTTTTATTGGGGATTGGGCGCGGTCACGCAGTGATCGGCGTATGCGATAAACCCTCATAGGTTGATCTATCGGGTCACGAATCGCCTCGTTTCCTCTGGGCGTCTCGATTGTTGTGCAGGCCTCTCCGCATCGGGCGGTGCGCGACCGGTGCTGCCACATATCCTCCGGAAGGTCGCACTGTAGGGCTCGTTGCCAAGCATCTCCGCCTCGCGGCAGTCTGCGACAGGCCGTGATGCAGGCCAAGGCGTAGGCTATGCCTTGCTCCATGACCTGGGCCATGACGCGGGCGGAGAAAGGTGAAAGCCGTTAGGCGCGGGATCGGGTCGGGGCCCGTCACTCTGCCGGATCAGAACTCGCTCCAGCTGTCGTCGGCAGGCTGGCTTGGGGCGTTGACGGTCTTCCGCGCGGCCTGCAGCGGAACGACCTGGGTCGCCTGTCTGTGCTGCGGCGGGGACTCGCCGGTTTCGAACCGTTGCATCAGGTGGGACAATTGTTCGGCCTCGCGGCTGAGCGCGGTGGAGGCTGCGTTGGTCTCTTCGAACATGGCGGCGTTTTGCTGCGTGACCTGGTCCAGTTCCTTCATCGTCTCGTCGATCAGCGCGATCGAGCCGGATTGCTCATTCGCGCTCTCCGCGATCTGAGAGACGAGGGCGGCGACGTTGGAGACGGACTCGGCGATCCGTTTCAGGGCGGCGCCCATTTCGTTCACCAGCGTCACCCCGCTTTTCACGTGATCCGAGGAGGTGGAGATCAATTCCCCGATCTCGCGGGCAGAGGTTGAGGAGCGGGCGGCAAGCGCACGGACTTCCGTCGCCACGACGGAGAACCCGCGCCCGGCCTCGCCTGCGCGGGCGGCCTCCACGCCCGCGTTAAGGGCGAGGAGATTGGTCTGGAAGGCGATGTCCTCGATCACCTGGATGATGTTCGTGATCTCGGAGGAGGAGGATTTGATCGCGGCCATCGCGGCAACCGTCCGCTGCACCACTTCGTCCGAGGCGGCGGAGCGCGCCTGCGCCTCGCCGGCGGCCTCGGCCGCGCTGCGGGCGGCAGAGGCGGTGTTGCGCACATTCTCGGAGATTTCCTTGATCGCCGTGGCCGTCTCCTGCAGCGAGGCGGCCTGACGCTCGGTCCTCTGGGCGAGGTTGTTGGAGGCATTGGCGATCGAGTCGGTATCGTCCGAGACCGCCGCCGCGTTGCGGATCACCTGCAGCACGGTTTGGCGCAGTTCCTCCGTCGCGTGGTTGAAATCCTTGCGCAGGCTCTCATGCGCGGCATCGAAAGGCTGGTCGATGGCGACCGAGAGGTCCCGCTGGGCCAGCTTGCGCAGCGCCCGGCCCAGCCCGTCCACCACCATCTGCTGGCGCTCGGCCTCCGCCGCGGCCTGCGCGGCTTCGCGGGCGCCGGCGGCGCGGGATGCGGCATCAGCCTCTGCCGCGCGGGCGTCGAGGGCATAGCGCTGCTGGATCGCAAGGTAGAGCACTGCAGCCTCCATCACGACGATGGTCCCGTGCAGCGCGACCCGCTCGAGGTTGGCCCAGAGTCCGGCATCCGCGGGGTAGACCAGCGCCGGCAGTACCAGCACGAGGGCAAGGTGATGCACGGCGATGACGCCGGCGGCGACGATGATGACCGAGGCATCGGCCATGGCCATGGTGATCGCGAGCAGGGCGAAGAAGAGCATATGGCTGTCGAGCTGCCAGAGATGACCGGCGAGCGCGGCGGTAAAGGCCATGGCCTGCGCCACGAGGCCGAGGGCGACCAGCTGTCGCCCCGTTGCCCCGCCGGCCTTGGCGCCGTAAAGCGCCAGCCCGGCCGCGAGGGCGGCGAAGAGCAGGATCGGCACGGGCGCATTGCCCGCCAGAAGGGCGGCCACCGGACCGACGGGGGCAAGCGCCGCGGCGGCCCAGGCGACGCGCTGGGTCGCGAGGGCCTGCGCTGCGAGGAAATCCGAACTTGTCGTGGTCATGCGCCACCTCCGCAAAGGGCGGCAACGGCGCGTCCGTCCACCACCAGGTATCCGCCGGCGCGCCTCAGCCGGTCGGCAAAGCCGGGATCGTCGCCTTGCGCCAGTGTCGCCATGGCGGCCTGCAGCGGTCCGACCTCGTGCCCGCCCGCGCGCAGGATCGCCGCGCCCCGGTCCAGCCACGGCAGGCCGATCACCAGCAGCAGCCCGTCGCGCGCCGGGGGCAACGAGACAAGCGCCAGTCCGGGACCGGCGAGGCAGAGGGTGAGGGCGGCAAGTATCACGCGAAGATCGGGCACGGGCGTCTCCTTCAGGCCCCGGATACCGCCAATCTCCTACCGGGCGGTTAAGCGCCGCGCGGCTTTCCTTCCGGTCATGCGGATGCTACCCCGGACCGCGACCCCGCAGACAGCTGAGCAGGCCCGCCATGTCCTTCACCCTCGCCACCTGGAATATCAACTCGGTCCGCCTGCGCGAACCGCTGGTGCTGCAGTTCCTTGCCCATTCCGGGCCTGACGTGCTCTGCCTGCAGGAGTGCAAATCGCCGGTGGACAAGATCCCCGTCGAGGCCTTCCGTGCGGCGGGCTACGGGCACATGATCGCCCGCGGTCAGAAGGGCTATAACGGCGTGGCGATCCTGTCGAAGCTGCCGATCGAGGACAGGGGCGACATGGATTTCGCCGACCTCGGCCATGCCCGTCACGTCGCCGGGCGGCTGGAGAACGGCGTGACGATCCACAACTTCTACGTCCCCGCGGGCGGCGATCAGCCTGATCGCACGATCAACGAGAAGTTCGGCCAGAAGCTCGACTACCTCACCGGAATGCGCGACTGGTTCCGCGAGAGTGCGCCGGAGAAGGCGATCCTCGTGGGCGATCTGAACATTGCCCCGCGCGAGGATGACGTCTGGGACCACAAGAAGCTGCTGAAGGTGGTGAGCCATACGCCGGTCGAGGTCGAGGCCCTGGCCGAGACGCAGGAGGCGGGCAAGTGGGTGGACATCACCCGGCAGGACATCCCGCAGGGCAATCTCTACTCGTGGTGGTCCTACCGCAGCCCGGACTGGGCCGCCGCCGACAAGGGCCGCCGGCTGGATCACGTCTGGGCCACGCCCGACATCTCGAATGCGGCGCATTCCAGCGCGATCCTGCGCGAGGCGCGCGGCTGGGAGAAGCCCTCCGACCACTGCCCGGTGCTGGCGACCTTCGACCTCTGAGCAGGTGCCCCTTATCCGGCAGCCCTGATCCGGCATCGGTGCAAATTGACGATCCCCCTTTGATTTCCCGCCCGACGGGACGCATATAGGGGCCAACAGATATGAGGAGCGGACGATGCTTGAATTCGGTCAGAACGACGCCGCGCAGAACGAAACCTACGTCACCGACGTGTCCGAGGCCAATTTCATGGCCGAGGTCGTGGAGGCCTCGCAGCAGGTCCCGGTGATCGTCGATTTCTGGGCCCCCTGGTGCGGTCCCTGCAAGCAGCTTGGTCCCCAGCTTGAGGCCGCGGTGAATGCCGCTGGCGGCAAGGTGAAGATGGCCAAGGTCAACGTGGACGAGAACCAGATGATCGCGGGCCAGATGCGCGTCCAGTCGATCCCGACGGTCTATGCCTTCTTCCAGGGCCAGCCGGTGGACGGCTTCCAGGGCGCACTGCCCGGCTCCGAGGTGCAGGCTTTCGTAGACAAGATCGCGGCGCTTGCGGGCGACGACGACGGTGGCTTGGCCGAGGCCGTGGCCGCCGCAGAGGAGATGCTGGAGGAGGGGGCCGTCACCGATGCCGCGCAGACCTTCGCCGCGATCCTGCAGGAAGACCCGCTGAACGCGCCCGCCTATGCCGGCCTCGTGAAGGCCCATATCGCGCTCGACGATCTGGACCAGGCCGAGGCCGTCCTGAACGGCGCCCCGGCCGAGATTTCCGCGGCGCCCGAGCTGGAAGCGGTCCATGCCCAGCTGGAGCTGAAGAAGCAGGCCGCCGGTGCGGGCCCCGTGGGCGAGCTGACCGCCAAGGTCGAGGCCGATCCCGCCGATCTTCAGGCCCGGTTCGACCTCGCGCAGGCGCTCTATGCCAACGGCAAGGTGCAAGAGGCGGTCGATCAGCTGCTGGAACTGTTCCGCCGCGATCGCGAGTGGAACGAGGCCGCGGCCAAGACCCAGCTCTTCACGATTTTCGATGCTCTGTCCCCGAAAGATCCGATCGTGCTGAGCGGACGCCGGAAACTGAGCTCGATGATATTTGCCTGACGCGGGGATCGGCCTAGCTCCCTTCACATGATGCGATATGCCGATCTTCCCGACGTGGTTCCGATCTTCCCGCTGACCGGGGCGCTGCTGCTGCCCCGGTCGCGGTTGCCGCTGCACCTGTTCGAGCCGCGCTACCTGCAGATGTTCGAGGACGTCCTGAAAACCCCGCAGCGGCTGATCGCGATGATCCAGCCCAACGAGGTGCCCGGGCGCGAGGACGACGGGCTGCACCAGATCGGCTGTGCCGGACGGGTGACCCAGTTCTCCGAGACCGAGGACGGGCGCTACATGATCACCCTGACCGGCATGTCCCGCTTCCGCATCCGGCGCGAGATCGACGGCTTCACGCCCTATCGTCGCGCCGAGGTGGACTGGACCGGCTTCGAGCGGGACCTCGGCGCGGTGGATCGCGATCCGGGCTTTGACCGCAAGACCTTCTTCAACAAGCTTTCGCGCTACTTCGAGGCGCGCAACCTCGACACCGACTGGGATACGCTGAAGGAGGCGGAGGACGAGCTGCTGATCAACTCGCTCTCGATGCTGCTGACCTTCGCCCCGGAAGACAAGCAGGCGCTTCTGGAAGCGCCCTCGCTCTCCACCCGGCGCGAGACGCTGGTGACCCTTATCGAATACGCGCTCCGCGGGGGCGACGACACGGAGATCATGCAATAATGACCACGACTGCAGCTGATACGGCCGCCGACAAGGCGCCCGCCGCACCGCTCTTCGACCGCCGGATGCTGGAGGCCCTCGTCTGCCCCGAGAGCCACACCACGCTGGAGTATGATGCCGCAGCACAGGAACTGATCAGCCGCAAGGCGGGTCTCGCCTTCCCGATCCGCAACGGCATCCCGGTGATGCTGGTGGAAGAGGCCCGCGTCCTCGACGCCTGAGGCGGCGCCTGACTTGAGGCCCGACACTGGGCCCGTAAACCAATCCGCCCCGGCAGTCCGGCTTTCATCTTTCCCCAAACACTCCGGGGGACTTGCGCGGCGCAGTCGCGCAAGGGGGGCGGAGCCCCCCACGGAATTTTCCAAAATTCCGGTCCGGAAAATTCGGATTTTCCGGGGAGTTCCGCAGCCATGGCCTGTCTCAGCGGCCTGACCGCGGAGCCCCACCCGCGCGGCACCGGGCGAAAATTCTTCAGAAAGAATTTTCCCAAGAATTTTTCTTAAAATTCTTGGGTGCTTGGCTCAGGCGGTGACGATCTGGCAGATGCGGCGCACGGCGGCGGCGTAGCCTTCGACGCCGAGGCCCGCGATCACGCCCTCCGCGCGCAGCGAGACATAGGAATGGTGCCGGAAGCTCTCGCGCTTGTGGACGTTGGAGATATGCACCTCCATCACCGGCCCCTCGAAGGCGTTCAGCGCGTCGAGGATCGCAACCGAGGTGTGGGTGAAGGCGCCGGGGTTCATGACGATGCCGCAGGCGCTGTGCCGGGCTTCGTGGATCCAGTCGATCAGCTGGCCTTCGTGGTTGGACTGCTCGGCGCGCAGGTCAAAGCCGGGCGCCATGGCGTCATGGGCGATCCGGGCCACGTCCTCGAGGGTTTCATAGCCGTAGATCTCGGGCTGGCGCTGGCCCAGCAGGTTCAGGTTGGGGCCATTCAGCAGCAGGATCGTCTGGGTCATCGTGGGGTTCCTTCTTGCGTTGCCCCTCGATAGCCGATCCCGGCGCGCCGGGCGAGACCCGATGGCGCGCGCCACGGACCTCGTCCGGCCGCCCCAAACGGGGACGGGCCGGGGTCAGGGTGTGGCCGCACCGAAACTGGCCGGTCCGCTCGCCGGATCAGCGCCCGGCGGCCAGCACGCTCAGCATCTCGAAGAGCATCTGCGCCCCCGCCTGGGCGGTGACGTTGGTGGGATCATAGGAGGGCGCCACTTCGACCACGTCGCCGCCCTTCATGTTAATCCCCTTCAGCCCGCGGATCAGCGCCTGCACCTCGCGCGGGGCCAGCCCGCCGATCTCGGGCGTGCCGGTGCCCGGGGCGAAGGCGGGGTCGAGGCTGTCCACATCGAAACTGACGTAAGTGGGCCCGTCGCCCACGACCTCCAGCGCCTTCGCCAGAACCGCGGGAATGCCCATCTCCATCACTTCCTCGGCGTAGAGCACGGTCATGCCCGAGGCATGCGAGAACTCCCACAGGAAGTCCGAACCGCCGCGCACCCCGATCTGGATCGTGCGCGCGGGATCGAGGCTGCCCTCCAGCACCGCCTGCCGGAACGGGCCGCCATGGTGGAACTTCGCCCCCTCGTAGACCCCGGAGGTGTCGGCATGGGCGTCGATATGCACCATGCCGAGCGGCCCGTGTTCCTTGGCGAGCGCGGCCAGGATCGGGCGCGAGATCGAATGGTCCCCGCCCACGGTGAGCGGCGTGATGCCGGCGGCGGAGAGCCTGGTGAAGAAATCCTCGATATCCGCGTGGCACTGGTCGAGGGAGTAGCGGCTCTGCATCGGCACATCGCCGATGTCGGCCACCTTCAGCACCTGCCCCGGCACCACGTCGAGCACCCGGTTCCACGGGCCCACCCGTTCGATGTCGCGCACCGCCTTGGGTCCGCGCCGCGCGCCTGCGCGGTTGGTCACGCCGAGGTCCATCGGCACGCCCACCAGCGCCACGTCGAGGTCGTCCACCGGGGTGCCGGCCAGCAGGGCCTCGGTCACCTCGGGGCGGTAGGGTGCGTCGAGCAGGGTCGAGATGTCGGCGAAGGGCCATTTGCGCCGCCCGCCGGCCTGGAACACGCCATCGGCGGCGGCCTTCAGCCGCGGGTCGTGAAACACGCCGGTCTCCTCGTTGGAATAGAGGCGGCGCAGGGTCTCGAGATCGGGGGTCTTGGGCGACATGGGTCCTCCGGCGTCTGATGTCGGGGACAGGAAAGGCACAATGGGGCGGCGTGGCAAGAGGGGCGCAGGGGAAGGGAGGGAGACGGCGCCGGGATGCCGGTTTCGGAGGCGGGCGGGGTTGACCGGGGGATACCCCGCGGAACGTCCCTGCGGGCCGTCCGGCGGGGGCGCCTGCGGCGGGCGGGGTTGGGGGCTGTCTGCCCCCCTTGGCCCTGCGGGCCAATTCCCCCCGAGGATATTTGCGCAAGAAAATTGGAAAGGCGACATGGAAAAGGCCGGGGGTGTGCCCCGGCCTTTTTGTGTCGATGATGGGCTGGGTCAGCCGAAGGTTTTCGTCAGCGCCACGTCGATGGCATCGGTGATGCGGTCGATGTCGGCCTCGGTTGCGATCAGCGCGGGGCTGAGGCAGAGCGTGTTGTTGAGGCCCGGCAGCGAGCGGTTGGTGACGCCGATGATCACGCCTTGGGCGCCGCATTCCGCGACCACCTGCTGGGCGAGTTTCTCGGGCACCGGCTCCTTGGTGGCGCGATCGGTGACGAGTTCCGCGCCCTGGAACAGGCCGAGGCCGCGGACCTCGCCGATCACCGCGTGTTTCTCCTGCAGGGCGAGGAGGTTGGCGGTGAGGCGGTCGCCCATCTTCTGGGTGTTGCCGAGCAGGTCTTCGTTTTCGATGATGCGCATGTTCTCGAGCGCAGCCGCGGGGCCGGCGGTGCAGCCGCCGAAGGTCGAGATGTCGCGGAAGTAGTTCAGCGGATCGGCCGCGTCATCCTTGAAGAGGTCGAAGACCTTCTCGGTCGTGACGCAGCAGGCGATGGCGGCATAGCCGGAGGCCACGCCCTTGGCCATGGTCACGAAGTCGGGCTCGATGCCGAACTGCTGGTAACCGAACCAGGTGCCGGTGCGGCCCACGCCGCAGACCACCTCGTCGATGTGCAGGAGCACGTCGTACTTGCGGCAGATCTCCTGCACGCGCTCCCAGTAGCCCTTCGGCGGCACGATGACGCCGCCGCCGGCGGTCACCGGCTCGAGGCAGATCGCGCCCACGGTGTCGGGACCCTCGCGCAGGATGACCTCCTCGATGGCATCGGCGGCGCGCTGGCCGTAGGCCTCGCCGGAGAGGTCCCCCCAGCCCTGGTCATGTTTGCGGTATTCGAGGCAGTGCGGTACCTCGATGAAGCCCGGCGCGAAGGGGCCGTATTGCGCGTTGCGCTCGGGCTGGCCGCCAGCGGAGAGGGCACCGATGGTGGTGCCGTGGTAATCCCGCTCGCGGAAGAGGATCTTGTGCTTCTTGCCGCCATAGCGCTTGTGGGCGATCTGGCGGACCATCTTGAAGGCCTTCTCGTTGGCCTCCGAGCCCGAGTTGCAATAGTAGACGCGGCTCATGCCGGGCATCTTGGAGATCAGCTTCTCGGAGAAGAGCGCGGCCGGGATCGAGCCCGCGGAGCCGGCGAAGTAGTTCAGCTTCACCAGCTGGTCGCGGACCGCATCGGCGATGCTTTCGCGGCCGTAGCCGACGTTGACCGTCCAGACGCCGCCGGAGACCGCGTCGAGGAATTCGCGGCCCGCCTGGTCCCAGACGCGCATCCCCTTGCCCTCGACGATGACCCGCGGCTCGCCGGTCTCGAAGGGCTTGTGCTGGGTCAGGTGGTGCCAGACATGGGCGCGGTCCGCCGCAACCACGCGGGAAATGTCGTTGTCCAACATATGCGAATCTCCGGTTGGAATGGGTCTCTCTGGCCCCAGAGAACGCGCGCGAGGGGCGCCGAACCAGTGCCAGACAGGCGGAAGCCATTGGGCCACGGCCGTACAAAACCCGCGTAAAACATGGGCAGATTGCCGCGTGACGCAGAGGTGCCCGAGATAGCGGCTTGCCAAGAGGGCGCTTTGTGAGGATCAGGAGCAGACGCCGGAGCCCTCTCAGACCCCCCTCGGACCCCAAGGAAACATGTCCCTTCTGACTGCTATCACCCGCGAAAGCGACGAGCCGATCCAGGCGCAGCTGCGCCGGTCGATCGTGGAGGCGATCCATGGCGGCGAGATGACGCCGGGCCAGAAAATGCCGCCCTCGCGGCAACTGGCGGGGCGCCTGGGGATCGCGCGCAACACGGTGACGGCGGTCTACGAGGAACTGGTGGCGCGCGGCTACCTCGAAAGCGTGCCACGGCAGGGCTACTTCGTGGCGGAGCGCGACCTGCGCGAGGCGGCGGAGCCGAGCCGGGCGGAGGCGGGCATCGACTGGTCGGCGCGGCTGCGGCTCAGGCCCTCGATGATGCGCCATTTCCAGAAGCCCGCGAACTGGCAGGACTATGCCTATCCCTTCGTCTACGGGCAGGTGGACCCGCGGCTCTTCCCGATCAACACCTGGCGCGCCTGTTCGCGCGATGCCCTCGGCCGGGCGGCGATCGACTGGTGGACGGCGGACCGCGCGGTGGAGGACGATCCGCTGCTGGTGGAGCAGATCCGCAGCCAGATCCTGCCGCAGCGGGGCATCTTTGCCCGCTCCGAGGAGATCTTGATCACGCTGGGCGCGCAGGAGGGGCTCTACCTGCTGGCGCGCCTGCTGGCCCGGCCCGGCACGCGGGTGGGCTGCGAGAACCCCGGCTATCCGGATTCGCGGTTCATCTTCGGCTCGGAGGGCTGCGAGATGGTGGACCTGCCGGTGGACGACGAGGGCGCGCGGCTGGACCAGGCGGGCAAGCTCGACCTTGCGGTGCTGACGCCCGCGCATCACTGCCCCTCGATGGTGACCATGTCGCCGGCGCGGCGGGTCGATATCCTCGACCAGGCGCGGCGCGACGGCACGATCATCGTGGAGGATGACTACGAGGGCGAGACGGCCTTTGCCGACGATGGGCTGACGCTGAAATCGCAGGACCGCGAGGGCCGGGTGGCTTACCTCGGGACCATGTCCAAGGTGCTGGCCCCCGGGGTCCGGCTGGGGTTCATGGTGGCCGATGCGGCGCTGGTGCAGGAGGCGCGCTGGCTACGCCGTATGATCCACCGCTCGGCCCCGCTGAACAACCAGCGGACGGCGGGGATCTTCCTTGCGGAGGGGCATTACCTGACCCTGATCCGCAACCTGCGCAGCGCGCTGCAGCAGCGGTTCGACATCGTGACCGAGGGCTGCGCGCGGCATCTGCCGGAGTTCCGGCGCGCGCCCTCCACCGGGGGCTCCTCGGTCTGGCTGGAACTGCCCGAGGGGCTGGAGGCGGGCGAATTGGTGCGCCGCGCCATGGAGAAGGGCGTGCTGGCCGAGCCGGGCGACAGCTTCACCGACGCGGAAGGGCAGGGGCGCTTCCTGCGGCTGGGGATTTCCTACATCGAGGCGGATCGCATCGACGCGGGGCTGGCGCTGCTGGGACAGGCGGCGCAGGAGCTGGGCTGAGGCTCAGGCGGCATCCCGGCGCGGCGGACCGCGCCGGATGCCATGTTTTCACAAGATCAACGCAGACCCTGCCGGGCGATTTGCGCGGTCAGGTCGCGCACGGCGGCGCCGCGGGCTGCGGCCACGGCGGCGGCGCCCCCTGCGGGATCGAAGCTTTGGGTAAGGTCGAAGGTGCCGGACCGGTCGCGGTTTCCGCTGTCGGAGGCCACGAAATACTGGCCCGACAGGCGGAAGCTGCCGTCGGTCCCGGCCAGCATCTCCTCGACGCGCACCTCGACGATGGCATCTGCCCGGTCGCGGAACGGCCACGGCTCGGGCGCCACGCGGGCGCCGGTCGCCTGCCCCATCAGCCGGGCCATTTCCAGTGTCATGGCGCGGGCCGGGTCATCGGCCCACAGCAGCGAGGGCGAGGAGGTCAGCGCGCCAGAGGCGTCGCGCATGTAGATCTCCTCGGAGGCGGCATAGGTCGGCAGAGAGATCTCGCGCAGCTCGACCGCGTGGTAGGCGATGGACTGGCGGTCCATCGGTACGGCGGGCGCGGGCACGGCGAAACGTTCCGCGGTGGAGGTGCAGCCGGCCAGCAGGGCGGCGCCGAGAAGGGGGGCAAGGAGGGGGGCGAGAATACGCATCAGGTCATCTCCCGAAGAGCAGCGAATTGGGATTGCGTTCGATGGCACGGGACAGCGAGTCCACGGCAGCGGCGGCGCGTTCGACCTCGCGCAGGGCGCGGCTCACGTCGCGGCCCACGCCGTCGCGCCCGTCATAGGTGCGCAGCGTGCTGCCGGCCTGCGTCAGCAGGGCCTGCGTGCGGTCCAGCAGCGCGGGCAGGTCCTCGGCGGCGGTGGCGATGTTGTCGGCGGCCTGACGGGCCGAAGCCAGCGTCTGGTTCGCGTTCTCGATCAGCCCGCCTTCGCGCATCTCGTTGACCAGCTGGCGCAACTCGTCCAGCGCGGCGGAGAGATCGGCCGGCAGGGCGCGGGCGGCATCGGTGTCGATCAGGGCATCGGCGCTTTGCAGCAGCGCGTCCAGATCGGTGGCGAGCTGATCCAGCGGCACCTGTTCGGCCTTGGCGGCGATGGCGTTCAGGCGATCCATCAGCGGTTGCACGCCCTCGGCGGCGGCGCCGAAGCTGCCGACCGTGGTATTGATCGTATCCACCGCGGCCACCAGCCGGCCCACCACGTCCTGCTCGTTGAGCTGTGCCGTCAGCTGGCGCAGCTGCGCGACGGTCTGCGACAGTTCCCCCGGCAAGGCCTGCAGGTCCTCATTGCCGACAAAGCCGCGAGCCTCGCCCAGCAGGCCGCGGACCTCGCCGGGCACCGCGCGGATGTCCTCGCTGCCCACCAGACGGCTGACGTTGTCCATGACGCTGATCGCGCTTTGCATCAGCTCCTCGACGGGCAGGGCGTTGATCCGCTCGAAGACGCCCTCGGCGGTGGCCGAGACATCGGCGATCTCGCTCGCGGTGGTGGGGATCACCGGGTTCGCGCCCTCCACGACGCGGATCTCGGCGGGGGCTGCATTCTCGACGGTCAGCAGTTCGACCTTGAGGCCGCCGGTGAAGATCGAGGCCGTCACCAGCCGGGCGCGCATCCCCTGCGCCACCTGTTCGCGCAGGAAGTCGAGCGCCTCTTCCGGCGAGGCCCCCCGTTCGAGGCCCAGCTTGGACGGTCGGATGCTGAGTTCGGCCGCCAGACGCACGCGGTTGTCGCCAAAGCGGTCGCGGTCCACGATGCCGTTCAGCGCGGTGACGCGCCCGACGCGCACCCCGCCCAGATCGACGGGCGCGTCGACCGAGAGGCCGGCCACGTTCTCGTCGAAGATCGCGGTGACGTTGAGCGCCCGGCCCGAGCCGTCGTTGTCCCCGAAGAGCGAGGACCGCGCCGCATCCTCGTCCGGGTAGACGGTGAAGATGTCGTCGGCCTGCGTCGGCTCCCCGCCGGATACGACGGTCTGGAAGGTCACCCCGCCCCGGATCAGCGAGGAGACGGAGGAGAAGTCGATCTCGGCCCCGCCCGGCCCGAGCGAGAAGCTGAAGCCGGAGGTGTCCCAGAACCGCGTGGAGGAGGAGATCAGCCGGTCATGGGGCGCGTAGATGATCGCCTCGGCCTCGACCGTGGCCCCATCGGCAGAGACGACGGCGCGGCCGACCTGACCCACCTCGATGCCGCGGTAGACGATCGGCACCTGTTCCGAGAGCCCGGCATCGTTCGCCGCGCGCAGGCGAATGCGCAGCCCCTCGCGGCCGTCGCGGTTCAGCGGTGCCTCGGCGCGGCCTTCGAACTCGGGCTTCAGCCCCTCGGCGCTGCTGTCCCAGATGCCCTGAATGAAGACGCCGGAGAGGACGGTGTCGAGCCCGGTGACGCCCTGCGTGTTTACCTCGGGACGGACCACCCAGAACGCGGCGCTGTCATCCACGTAGTCGGCGATGTCCTTGTCGAGCCGGACGCTCACCACGACATGTTCGAGCGCGTCGGAGAAGGAGACCTTCTCGACCAGCCCCACCGGCACGTCGCGGTAACGCAACTCGGTCTCGTTCGCCTTCACGCCCGCGGCGCTGTCGAAGGTGATCTCGATCAGCGGGCCCTGATCGGCATAGCTGTGCCAGGCCACCGCGAGTGCGATCACGAGGGCTGTCAGGGGCACGACCCAGACGATGGAAATGCGTTCGATCAGGCTGCGACGGGCGGGCTGCACCGGCACGTCGGGCGGGGTCGTCTCGGTCAAGGCGTGGGTCTTTCTGTGAGGTCTCGCGGCCGGCGGGGGCCGGGCGACTCGGGGGATGTGTCGGCCTCGTGCGCCACGGGAGGCAGCGCGGAGAGGCCGGGCAGCGGGGGCTCCACCGGCGGATCGGCGTCGAAGATCAGGCGGCTGTCGAAGCTTTGCGCCGACAGCATGGTGAAGATCACCGAGAGCGCGAAGAACAGGCTGGCGATGCCGGGCTGGATCGCGGCCAGCGTTCCCAGCTGCACCAGCGACGACAGGATCGCCACGACGAAGACGTCGATCATGGACCAGCGGCCGATGTATTCCACCAGTTCGTAAAGCTGGTGCCGGCGTTCGGGCGAGAGGGCGGAGCCATGGCGCACGGAGAAGGCCAGCCCCGCGATGATCAGGAACTTGCCCACCGGGATCAGGACCGAGGCCACGAGGATCACCAGCGCGATGCCATAGCTGCCGTGGTGGGCCAGTTCGACCGCACCCGCGATGATCGTGTCCTCGGAGGTGGTGGCCAGCATCCTTGTGCGCAGCATCGGGTACATGTTGGCGGGGATGTAGCACATCAGGCCCACGACCCACCACGCCCAGACCTTCTGCAGGGCCAGCCGGTCGCGGGACTGCAGCTTGTGCCCGCAGCGGGTACAGCGGGCCGTGCCGCGCGGCCACACACGGGTGCAGCGCGCGCAGGCGACAAGGCCCATCTCGCGGGCGGTCCTCACTTTTCCAGCGATTTCCATACCGTGTACCTGCACATGAAGCTGTCCTGCAGCACCACCAGCACCATCAGGGCGCTGAACATCCAGAAGGCGGGGCCAAGGTGGACCTGCGCCAGATCGGCGATCTTGACCAGTGCCACGGCACAGCCGATCGCGAAAATTTCCGCCATGGACCATGGGCGCAACGCTTCCGACAGGCGGAAGGCGCGGATCGCGTGGTCTGCGGGCGGGCGGTCGCGGACGATGGGCGTCAGCACGTAGATCAGCAGCAGCGCCCGCAGCACGGGCACGAAGATGATCACCGCCGTCACCGCCAGCGACAGCACCACCAGCAGCGGCGAGGAGGAGAAGGCCAGCGCCGCATCCAGCACCGAGGCGGCATGTCCCAGCCCGCCCACGTTGATCGAGAGGAAGGGGAACAGCGTCGCCGCCACCACGAGGATCACGATGGAGAGCGCGATGGCGATCAACTGCTCGCCCGCCCGCTTGCGCGGCGCGATCAGCACCGTGTGGCAGCGGGCGCAGACCGCGCGCTGCCCCTTCTCGGGGGGCACGATGTGATAGACCGCGTCGCAGGTCGGACAGGCGATCAGGTCTTGCAGGTCCTGCTCTGTCAGGTCGGACGGGGCCATCTGGGGCAGAACTCCTTACCCTCGGATTGATCCGTGCATGGTAAGGCGGGGGGCGGCAGGGTCAACTCTGCCGCCACGCGATTGGCGCAAGGCCGATGTAGCGCGGAAACACTTGGGCTCCGCGCCGGGTCTTCAGAGGTGGGGCCGCCGGGCCATTGGCTCCGGCGCGTGACCTCGCCAACGGAGAGGTCCCCCGGACGTCAGGGTGGCCCAACTGGCGGCGCGGTCCTCTCTCAGATCGGGTAGTGCGGCGCGCCCTCGGTCACGGTGATCCAGCGCAGCTCGGTGAATTCCGCCACGCCCCAGAGCCCGCCGAACCGGCCATAGCCCGAGGCTTTCACGCCGCCGAAGGGCATCTGCGCCTCGTCATGTACCGTCGGGCCGTTGACGTGGCAGATGCCGCTCTCGATGCGCCGGGCCACGCCCATGGCGGCCATCACGTCGCGCCCGAAGACCGCCGCCGAGAGGCCGAACTCGCTCTCGTTCGCGATCCGCACCGCCTCGTCCACCGAACCGGCGCGGATGATTGCCGCCACGGGGCCGAAGCTCTCCTCGGAGTAGAGCCGCATTTCAGGCGTCACGTGATCCACGGCGGCCGCGTTCAGGATCGTGCCGCTGCCGCCGCCCGCGATCAGGGTCGCGCCCTTGTCGGTGGCATCCGCGATCAGGTCGCCGATCCGGTCTGCCGCTGCCTGCGTTACCAGCGAACCGAGCGGCGCGGCGCCCTCGTTCGGGTCGCCTGCAGTCAGGCTTGCGACCTTCTTGGCAAAGGCCTCGGCAAAGGCATCGCCCGCCGCGCCCACGGTGATGATCCGCTCGGTCGACATGCAGATCTGGCCTTGGTTCATGTAGGCGCCGAACCCCGCCGCCGCGACGGCCTTGTCGATGTCGGCGTCCTCCAGCACGATCATCGGGGCCTTGCCGCCCAGTTCCAGCAGCGCCGGTTTCAGGTAGCGGCCAGCCAGTTCGCCGATCACCTTGCCGACCCGGGTCGAGCCGGTGAAATTCACCCGGCGCACCGCCGGGTTGGCCACCAGTGCCTCGACCAGCTTGGGCGCATCCTCGGGCGCGTTGGAGATCGCGTTGACCACGCCGGCGGGCAGGCCCGCCTCGGCCACGGCCTCGATGATCAGCGCATGGGTGCGCGGGCAGAGTTCGGAGGTCTTCATGACCACGGTGTTGCCGCAGGCCAGCGGCGTCGCGATGGAGCGCACGCCAAGGATCACCGGCGCGTTCCACGGCGCCATGGCCAGCACCACGCCCGCCGCCTGCCGGATGGCATAGGCGGTGGTGCCGGGCCGGTTCGAGGGGATGATCTCGCCCTTGATCTGGGTGGTCAGGGCGGCGGCCTCCACCAGCATGTCGGCGGCCAGCATGACGTTGAACCGGGCCCAGCCCTCGGTCGCGCCGATCTCGTCCTTCATCGCCTGCACGATGTCGTCCCCGCGCGCCTGAAGCGATTGGCTGGCCGCCATCAGCAGCTTGCGCCGGGCGCCGGGCGTGGTGGCCGACCACTCGGGGAAGGCACGGGCGGCAGCATCCACGGCGGCGGCGGCATCGTCGAGAGAGGCGGCAGCGGCAGTGGTCACCACCGCGCCGCTGACGGGGTTGGCGCGGGTGAAGCTGCGCCCGTCGCTGGCGGGACGGTGGCGGCCGTCGATGTAGAGGTTCAGGCTGTCCATTGCGGGTCCTTTCGGGTCGTTCGTCGTGTCAGGTCTGGTGTTCGTGTCTGGGGCGGGCGGGCCTGGTGCGGGTCGGGCCCGCCTGCGATCCCCCTCGGTCTGTCATGCCTGCGCCGGGGCATTGCCGGAGAGGCCGCCGAGGAAGGCGCGCACCACGGCCGGGTCATTGCGCAGGGCGTCGGCCCGGCCGGTACCGATGATCCGCCCGGCCTCCAGCAGGTAGGCCCGGTCGGCAAGCGCCAGCGTGGCGCGGGCGTTCTGTTCCACGATCATGATCGTCAGGCCGGTGTCACGGATGCGGACGAGGGCGGCAAAGACCTCCTGCACCACGATCGGGGCCAGCCCGAGGCTCGGCTCGTCCAGCAGCAGGAGGTCGGGTTTCGACATCAGGGCCCGCCCGATGGCGACCATCTGCTGTTCGCCGCCCGACATGGTGCCGGCGATCTGGCGGCGGCGTTCGGCAAGGCGGGGAAAGAGCGTCAGGACCTCCTCCCGCGTGGCGGCGGCCCCGGCGCGGGCCCGCATCGGGTTGGCCCCAAGGGCAAGGTTCTCGGCCACGGTGAGGCCGGGGAAGATGCCACGCCCCTCCGGCACCAGCGCGATCCCCCGGTCCACCAGCCCATGCTGCGGCAGCCCGAGAAGCGATTGGCCGTCATAGCCGATCGCGCCGGTGCGCGGCGCGACGCGGCCCGCGATGGCCGAGAGGAGCGAGGATTTGCCCGCCCCGTTGGCCCCGAGGATCGCCACCATCTCGCCGCGCGCAACGCTGAGCGAGACACCTTCCAGCGCCACGTGACGCCCGTAGGCGATGGTCAGGTCACGGACCTCAAGCATCTTCCACCTCCCCGAGGTAGGCCGCGATCACCGCCGGGTCCGAGAGCACGTCGCCCGTCGGCCCGTCGGCGATCAGCCGGCCCGAGTTCATGACTGCGGAGCGCGGGCAGAGCGCCCGGACCGCCTCCATGATGTGTTCCACCATGATGATGCCCAGACCGCGCCCGGCAAGGGAGCGGATCAGCTCGATGCCCTCCTGCAACTCGGTCGGGTTCAACCCGGCCAGCCATTCGTCGAGCAGCAGCAGCTCCGGCTCTGCCGCGAGGGCGCGGGCCAGTTCCAGCCGCTTCTGGTCGAGGTAGAGCAGGTCGCCCGCGATGCCCTGCGCCCGCGCGCCGAGGCCAACCGCCTCCAGCGCGTCGCGGGCCACCGTCTCGGCGGCGGCCCCCCAGTGGGCGCGATGGCCGAAGACCGCGGGGATCATCACGTTCTCCATCAGCGTCAGCGAGGGCAGGATGCGCACCAGCTGGAAGGTCCGCGCCACACCGGCGCGTGCGATCTGGTCGGGGCGGCGCCCGGTCAGCACCGTGCCGTTCAGCGCGATCCGCCCCGAGGTCGCGGGCAGGGCGCCCGAGATCAGGTTCAGCAGCGTCGTCTTGCCCGATCCGTTGGGGCCCAGCAGACCCAGCACCTCGCCGGCCTCAAGCGAGAGGCTGACGCCGTCCACGGCCCGCAGCCCGCCGAACTGCTTCACCGCTTTGTCGATGGTCAGGAAGGTCATGCCTTGGCCTCCCGCGTGGTGGGCCTGCGGCGCAGGCGCAGCTTCTCCAGCCCCGCCAGAACGCCCTCCGGCAGGACGAAGACCACCGCGATGAAGAGCGCGCCGAGGAAGATCGGATAGGTGTCGGGGAAGTGGACCGAGAGATACTCGAAGAGCAGGAACAGCGGCACCGCACCGAGGAGCGGGCCCCAGAGCCGGTTGGCCCCGCCGAGCAGCGCCATGATCACCGTCAGGAAGCTGACCGTCGGGTTGAAGACGATGGCGGGCTCCACATAGACCCAGCGGGGCGAGGCGATCGCGCCCGCGAGGGTGATGATCGTCGCCGAGAGGGTGAAGGCCACCAGCTTGACCCGGGCGAGGTTGATGCCCGCATGGGCGGCCACCACCTCGTCGTCGCCGATCACCCGCAGCGCGAGTCCCAGCGGACGGCGGTGCATCCATGCGGTCAGCGCCAGCGTCAGCGCGGCCAGGGCCAGCAGCTGCCAGTAGATCTGCGCGGGCGTGATATCGAGGAAGATGTAGCGCCCCAGCGTGCCGGTGATCGTGACCTCGTACCAGGTGATCAGCTGCCGGACGAGTTCGGCCAGCCCGAAGGTGAAGATCACGAAGTAGACGCCCGCCAGCCGCAGGGTCGACAGCCCCACCAGCAGGGCGAGGGCGGCGCCGATCCCGCCTGCCGCCAGCAGGACCAGCGGATAGGGCAGGGCCTCGTTCAGGACGGCGACGGTGTAGGCGCCGGTGCCGTAGAAGGCGACCGTGGCCAGCGAGATATAGCGGGTGTGCCCGGAGAAGAGCGCCCAGCTGGAGGCCAGCGTGACGTAGCCCGCCATGCCGATCAGCAGGCCAAGCCCGTAGTCGGACAGGGCGAGGGGCGCGAGGGCCAGCAGGACAAGCCCCGCAAGGGGAAGTGCGATGCGGATCATCTCAGCCCCTCCCGAACAGGCCCTGCGGCCGCCACAGCAGGACGCAGAGGAAGATGGCGAAGGTGGCGGCCAGTGTCAGGCCCGGGTCGATGGTGGTGACCACGAAGGTCTCGACCAGCCCGAGGGCAAAGCCCGCGATCAGCGCGCCGGGCACGTTGCCGACACCGCCCATGATCACGATGATCAGCGCCTTCATGGTATAGACCACCCCGTCCGTGGCCGAGAAGGTCTGCACCATGGCGATGGAGGCCCCGGCGCAGGCGGCCAGAGCGGTGCCAAGCGCAAAGCCCTGCCGCGCCACGCGCATCACGTCGATCCCCACCAGCGGGGCCGACCCGGGCGAGAGCGCCACCGCGCGCATCACCATGCCCCAGCGGGTCCGGGCAAGGGCCAGCGTCAGCGCCCCGCCTGCCACGACGCAGACGCCGAAGGCGATCAGCCGGTTCAGCGCCACCGAAACGCCGAGGATGTTCACCCCTCGGTCGAGGTAGGAGATCGAGGTGAAATTCGCGCCGAAGGCCACCAGCAGCAGGCCCTGGATCAGGAAGAGCAGCCCGAAGGTGGCGAGGATCGAGTCGACCTCCAGCCGCCCCGAGGCGCCCGAGCGCGCCACCAGCGGGCGCATCATCACGGTATAGAGCAGCCAGCCCGCGCCATAGCCCGCGGGCACGATCAGCAGCGTGCCCAGCAGGGGCGGCAGGCCGATGGCCTTGAAGAGCGCCACCAGCACGAAGGCGGCGGCCAGGGTCACCTCGCCATAGGCAAGGTTCATGATCCGGGCGATGCCGTATTGCAGGGTCAGCCCCAGCGCCAGCAGCGCATAGGTGCCACCCAGCACCAGCCCGAGAATGAGGATCGTCAGGAACATCGTCACATCCTTGCACCGGCCAGCAGCAGGCCGGGGGAGGGGAGGCCAGCGGGCGAGGGGCGATGCCCCCGCCCGCGCGCACTCACCACTCGGGTTTCGGGATCACGGGGGCGGTGGCGCCCGCACGGTCGGCGGGGTTCACGGCGGTGAAGTGATCGCCCTGCCACTGGCCGACCCACCAGAGGTCGCGCAGCTGGTTGTCCTCCAGCTTCGTCGTGCCCAGCACCGTCTCGAAGGTCCCGGTCGAGAATTCCTCGGCCAGCGCCGCATGGTCGAGGCCGACCCGCTCGATCGCCTGCTGCAGCATCTCCAGCGAGGCATAGGTGATCGAGGAGGCCCAGCTGTCCGGCGGGGTGCCGATCTCGGCCGTGTGTTTCTCGAAGTAGGCCTGGATCGCGGGGCTGTTGCCGTCCACGCCGCCGATGGACATCACGCCCTCGGCCTTGCCATCGGCGATGCCGGGATAGATCGGGAAGGCCCCGCCGACGCCGATGTAGAAGACCTCGGGGTTGTAGCCCATGGACTGCGCCGTCTTGGTCACCCCGAAGGAACCCGGCGGATAGGCGAAGGCCACGAAGGCGCCTGCGCCGCTGGCCTTGGCCTCGCTCATCAGCGCGGCGAAGTCGGAGGTGCCCAGCGGATAGGTCTCGTCCATCACCAGCTCCAGCCCGGCCTCGGCAAAGGCGGGCCGCGCCCCCTTCACGAGGTCGATGCCGAAGCCGTCCGCGACCGAGATCATCGCGACCTTGCCGTTGAACGTGCCCGCCGCCTTGGCCGCGGCCAGCACCTCGGCCAGGCCCTTGGCATAGTCATGGCCGCCGCCCAGCATCCAGAAGCTGCGCTTCCAGCGTTTCACGAAATCGGGCGCCATGTCGGTGACGGAGGTCACGGCCAGCTGCGGATAGCCGAAGCGATCCATCAGCGGCGCGATGGCAAGGTTGGCCCCGGTGCCCCAGGGCGGCAGGATGAAATCGACCTTGTCCTGCGTCGCCAGCCGTTCGATCGCGCGCACGAGGTCCTGGTTCGAGGACCGGTCGTCATACTCGATCACCTCGATCATGCGCTGGCTGCCGTCGGGCATCTTCAGGCCGCCCGCCGCGTTCACCTCCTTCACCCAGAGCTCGTAGTTCGGGATCGTGGTGATCCCCGCGCCGGTCGCGCTGGGCCCGGATTTCGAGACGGCGTAACCGATGGTCACCGTGTCTGCGGCATGGGCCGGGCCGGTCAGCGCCGTCGTCATCCCGAGGCCGAGCCCGACCGACAGGGCAGCCGTCATGGCGCACAGCGAAGCGCGCCGCGTGAAATATGTCATGTTGTCCTCCCATCGCGTCCCTCCCGGACGCACGTCTCGCCCACCGCACTCCCCGGCGGACGATAGGCACAGGCTACGGCGGGGCAGGGCGGTTAAAAATGCACTCCTGTGGCCCATTCTTGTACTTCTGATTGATTTTGCCCGGCGGGATCGGGCATTCCCTTGGGGTATGGAGGAGAGGATTTTCAGGCCCAGCCGACGCCGCGCCGCGGCAATGGTTCAGCGGATTCGCAGTCCGCTGGGGCAGGCGGGCTATGGCCTGTCGCAGGGCGCGGCGCATCTGCTGCTGCTCGATGCGGGCGAGGCGCGCCTGTCGGCAGGGGAGGGCGGCGCGGAGGGCACGACCGCGCCCCGGCTGCTCTGGCTGCCGGCCGGGCTGCGGCGCGAACTGCTGATCGGGGCGGGCAGCCGGGGCACGCTGTTGACCCTGCCGCAGGCGGCCCTGACCGGGGCCCTGCCCGCGACACCGCTGGGGGACCAGATGCGCCGGACGCTGGGCCAGCCGATGTCGCTGGCGGGAGAGGCCGGTCGCGTACTGCTGCCGCTGATCGACGGGCTGGAAGAGGAACGACGCACGGCGGGCCCGGGCGCCGATCTGGCAGAGGTGCAGTATGTCGGGCTGATCCTATTGCACCTGTGGCGCGGCGCACGCGCCGATCTGGTGGCCCACGGCCGTGCACCGCAGGGGTTGGCGGAACGCTTCGTCATCCTTGCCGGGCAACACCTGCGCGAACACTGGAAGATCGGGGATTACGCCGCGGCCCTTGGCGTGACGCGGGACCGGCTCGGCTCTGCCGTCCGGCGGGCGACGGAACTCTCGCCCCAAGGCTACCTGCACCGGGCCCTTACGCGCGAGGCCTGCGCCCTGCTGGCCGATACCGGCATGCCGGTGGCGCAGGTCGCCTTCCGGCTGGGCTATGGCGATCCGGGGTATTTCAACCGCTTCTTCACCCGGCAGGTGGGGCAGAGCCCTGCACGCTTCCGCAAACTGGCCAAGGCGCGGCGGGCGCGGGGCGACGAAAGCTATGCCGCATGGCCCTGACGCCCTGACCCGGGCGCGGCGGTGCCCCCCGGAGCGGGGCAGGGGGGCCGTCGAGGGCAGGGGAGGGGGCCGCGCAAGGGGCGGCCCGGGCCTCAGCGCATCAGCGCGGGCAACTCGCCGGTCAGACCCGCGGCCTCGCGGATGAAGCTCCGGCGCAGGGGCGGCAGGGCGTTGATCGCCCCCATGCCGACGTCGCGCGCCAGCCGCAGCAGCGGGTTGTCGTTCGAGAAGAGCCGGTTCGACAGGTCGGTCGCCATGGCCAGCGTCGCCGTGTCGAAGCGCCGCCATTCCTGATACCGCATCAGCACCGTCTCGGCGCCGATGTCCTCGCCGCGCTGCTGGGCCTCCTCCAGCACCTGCGCCAGCGCGCCGATGTCACGCAGGCCCGCGTTGAGCCCCTGACCCGCGATCGGGTGCATCCCGTGGGCCGCATCGCCGATCAGCGCCACGCGGGGCGCGATGAAGCTCTGCGCCAGCGAGAGGCCGAGCGGATAGGAGAAGCGTTTGCCCGCAAGGCTGATCTGGCCGAGGAAATCGCCGAACCGGGGCCTCAGCACGGCGAGGTAGTCCTCGTCCGTCAGCGCGTTGATCGCCTTGGCCGCGCCGTGCCGCTCGCTCCAGACGATGGAAGAGCGGTTGCCGGGCAGGGGCAGGATCGCCAGCGGGCCGGGGGGCATGAAGAACTGGTGCGCCACGCCCTCGTGGGGCAGCTCATGGGCGATGGCACAGACAAGCGCCGTCTGGCCGTAGTCCCAGCCGGTGCGCTTGATGCCCGCCCGCGCGGCGGTGCCGCTGGCCCGCCCGTCGCAGCCCACCAGCAGCTTGGCCGAGAGGCTCTGCCCCGAGGCCAGCGTGACGGTGACGCCATCGACGCCCGGCTCCTGCGCGATCACTGTCTCGCCATGCAGGACGGTCAGGCCGGGGGCGGCCTCCATCGCCTCGGCGAAGGCACGGCGCAGGTAGCGGTCCTCGAGCATCTGGCCCATCGGGCCTTCCTCGATCTCGCGGTGGTCGAAATGCATCCAGAAGGGCGCGGGCCCTTCGCCGGCGCGGCCGTCGGTGACCTTGATGTCCAGCATCGGCTGGGCCTTGTCGCCGACCCGGTCCCAGACCCCGATCGCCGTCAGCAACCGGACCGAGGCAAGGGCGAGCGCATAGGAGCGCCCGTCGAAGTCATCGGCCCCCTGCGCCTGCGCGGGCAGCGCATCCACCAGCGTGACACGGAAGCCGGCCCGCACGAGGGCCAGAGCGAGCGCGGGGCCGTTCAGCCCGCCCCCGGTGATCAGGATATCGGCATCATGTTCCATGCGGCGCAATATGCGCCCCCGGGCGGGATTGTCCATGCGTCCCGCTGGCGCTACCGTCCCGGCGACGCAAGGAGTACCCACATGCAGGACTGGCTATGGATGACTGCCGCCGATCTCGGCCGCGGCATCGGCAGCGGCGCCATCGACCCGGTGGCGCTGACCAAGACCTATCTGGACGCCATCGACGCCCACCCCGACCGCGACCGGATCTACACGGTCGTCACCCATGACCGCGCCCTGGCCGAAGCCGGCGCCGCGGCGGAACGTGCCCGCGCGGGCCTGCGCCTCTCGCCGCTGGACGGGGTGCCGATCAGCTGGAAGGACCTGTTCGATTCGGCGGGCGTGGCGACCGAGGCCGGTTCGCGCCTGCTGAAGGGCCGGGTGCCCGATGCGGATGCGCCGGTGCTTGCCAATGCCACGGCGCAGGGCCTCGTCTGCCTCGGCAAGACGCATATGTCGGAACTGGCCTTCTCGGGGCTGGGGCTGAACCCGATGACCGCGACCTCGCCCAACGTGAACGATCCCAAGGCGGTGCCGGGCGGTTCCTCCTCGGGCGCGGGGGCCTCGGTCGCCTTCGGCCTTGCGGCGGCGGGCATCGGCTCGGACACCGGCGGCTCGGTCCGCATCCCCTCGGCATGGCAGGACCTCGTGGGGCTCAAGACCACCGCCGTGCGGATCACCCTGAAGGGGGTCGTGCCGCTCTGCCTGAAGTTCGACACCATCGGGCCGCTCTGCCGCTCGGTCGAGGACGCGGGGCTGCTGCTGGCGGCCATCGAGGGCGGCAAGCCCGCCGACCTCGCCGGGGCCACGCTGAAGGGCGTGCGCATGGCGGTGCTGACCACCTGCGTTCTCGACGACCTGCGCCCCGAACCGAAGGCCGCCTTTGAGGCCGCGCTGGAGAAGCTGCGCGCCGCGGGCGCCGAGCTGGTCGAGGTGGCCGCCCCCGAGGTGGACCGCGCCATGGCGCTCTCCGGGCTGCTCTTCACCGCCGAGGCCTATGGCCTGTGGCGCGAGGTGATCGAGGCCAACCCCGAGGTCATGTATGACCGCATCCTCGAACGCTTCCGCGCCGGGGCCACGGCCCTTGCCGCCGACTACGTGGCGGCCTGGCAGGCGCTGGAGCAGGCCCGCGCAGAGTGGGCCGCGCGCATGGCGGGCTTCGATGCCGTGCTGGCGCCGACCTCTCCGATCCTGCCGCCCGACGCGCTGCGGCTGGTGGAGGACGAGACCTATTACGTGACCGAGAACCTGCTGGCGCTGCGCAATACCCGCGTCGGCAACATGATGGGGCTTTCGGCGCTGACGCTGCCCACCGGCACGCCGTCCTGCGGGCTGATGCTGATGGGCCGCCCCATGGGCGAGGAGGCCCTGCTGCGGATTGGCGCAGTCGCCGAGAAGGTCCTGACCTAAATGCCACAAATCAGCGCCGCCCGCGCGGGCGGCGCTGGACGAATGCCCCCGGCATGCGTTACCTTCGCAGCCAACGGGGCGAAAATGATCCCGAATTCGAGGCAGTATAGATGTTTCCTGAGCGGTTTTCGAACCTTCCGGAGTATGCGTTTCCGCGTCTGCGGACGTTGCTTGATTCCCGTCCCGCGGGCGGCAACGTCGTGCATATGACCATTGGCGAGCCCAAGCACGCCTTCCCGGCTTTCGTGCCGGAGGTCATCGCGGAGAATATGGCAGGCTTCGGCTCCTATCCTCCCAACGACGGCTCGCCGCAGCTTCAGCAGGCGATCGGCGACTGGGTGACCCGTCGCTATGGCGTGACGCTGGATGCCACCAAGCAGGTGATGCCGCTCAACGGCACCCGCGAGGGGCTCTACAACATCGCCATGGCGGTCTGCCCCGAAGAGAAGAACGGCCAGAAACCGGCGATCCTGCTGCCGAACCCGTTCTATCAGGTCTACATGATCGCGGCGATTTCGGTGGGCTCGCAGCCCGTCTTCGTGCCCGCGACGCGGCAGAACAACTATCTGCCCGATTACGGTGCGCTGCCCGAGGAGGTGCTGAACCGCACCACCGCAGCCTATGTCTGTTCGCCCTCGAACCCGCAGGGCGCGGTGGCCGACAAGGGCTACTGGCGCGACCTGCTGGCCCTGGCCGAGAAGTACGATTTCCAGATTTTCGCCGACGAATGCTATTCCGAGCTTTACCGCGACACGCCGCCCCCGGGCGCGCTGGAAGTCGCGGCCGAGATCGGGGCCGACCCGGAGCGGGTGGTGATCTTCCAGTCGCTCTCGAAACGCTCGAACCTGCCGGGCCTGCGCTCGGGCTTCGTGGCGGGCGGGGTCGAGACGATGAAACGGGTGCGCCAGCTGCGCGCCTATTCCGGCGCCCCCCTGCCGCTGCCGCTGCAGCGCGTGGCCGAGCGGGTCTGGTCCGACGAGACGCACGTGGAAGAGAACCGCGCGCTCTATCAGGCCAAATACGACGCGGCGGACGCGGTCTTTGACGGCGTGCCGGGATACAAGGGCCCTGACGCGGGCTTCTTCCTGTGGCTTCCGGTGGAGGACGGCGAACAGGCCGCCGTCAAACTCTGGACCGAGACCGGCGTGCGGGTTCTGCCCGGCGCCTACCTCAGCCGCGACGTGGAGGGGGACAACCCCGGGCAGGGATACATCCGGGTCGCCATGGTGGCCCCAATAGACGAGATGACGCCGGCGCTGATCACGCTGCGCGATTGTCTTTACATGTGAGGAACGAGGAACATGGCCTTCCAGACCAGAGGACGCGATCCGCTTTTCGACAGCACCATGCAGGCCGCCATAGAGCGGCGCGGCAAGGAGCTGGGCGGGCTGGCATTGATTGCCCTCGGTCTGATGACGGCCATGATGATCGCCTCCTACACGCCCGAGGATCCCTCGTGGATGTCGGCCACCGATGCGCCGGTGCAGAACTGGATGGGGCAGGTGGGCGCCTCGATCGCGGCCCCTGTCTTCATGATCGTCGGCTGGGGCAGCTGGGGCATCTCGGCGCTGCTGCTTGGCTGGGGCCTGCGCCTTGCGCTGCACCGCGGTGAAGAGCGCGCGATCTCGCGGCTGATCTTCTCGCCGATCTGGGTGGCGCTGCTGGCGGTCTATGCCGCCTCGCTGGTGCCGGGGCCGGGCTGGACCCACAACTTCGGCATGGGCGGTCTATTCGGGGACACGGTGCTGGCCACGGTTCTGGGGGTGGCGCCGGTCGCGGCGTCGCTGGGGCTCAAGCTGCTGTCGCTGATCCTTGGCGCGGGCATGGTGGCGCTTGGCATCTTCGTGCTGGGCTTCACCGGCGAGGAACTGCGCCGCATCGGGCGGTTCCTGCTGGTGGGCGTCATCCTGCTCTATGCCAACCTGCTGAAACTGCTGGGCCATGGCGCCGTGGGCGCGGTGAAATCCGCCCAGACCCTGCAACAGAAGGGGGTCGAGCGTCGCGCCCGTCGTGCCGCCGCCGCCGAGGAACGCCGCCTCTGGGCCGAACAGGCCGCCGAGGAAGAGGAATACGCGGTCTACGAGGACTACGAGGAGCCGGTCGCGGCCCCCGTTGCGCCCCCTGTGGCCGCCCCTGCGCCGCGCCGCTCTGCGCCCGTCGTGCGCCGGGCCACGCCGGTTCCGAGTGAGGAGCCGGTCTATCATCCGCAGCCCGCTGCCTATGAACCCTATGCCGAGCCGGAGGAATACGTCCTCGACGCGGCGCCCGAACAGGAGGAGGCCCCGCGCGGGGGCTTCCTCAGCCGCCTGCCGCTGCCGGGGCTGAAACGGCGCAGCATCGAAGACGAAATGCCCGAGCCGGAGTGGGTCGATCCCGCCTATGCCGGGGCTGCCGAGGGCGAGATGAGAGACGACATGACCGGAGACGACCGGATCAAAGCCAAGATCGCGGACATCGTCCGCAGCCGCGCACGCCGCGTTGCAGGTCACACCGCGCCTGCGAACATGCCCCTGACCAAGGGCCGTGCACGCCGTCCCGGGCCGCTGATCGTCAGCGAACGGACGCAGCCCGCACGGGTCGAGCCGCCGCTGACCGCCGCCCCTGTCGCGCTGCCGCCCGAACCGCCGCTCACCGCCTCGCGCACGGCCCCGCCGGTGTCCGCCGCCCCGGTCGAAACGCCGACCCTGCGCGCAGAGCCCCGCATGGCCGCGCCGCAACCGGCGCCGGCTGCAGAGCGTCCCGTGACCGCCGCCCCCGTTGCGGCCCCGCGCGTCGCCGCGCCGCAACCCCGCCAGCCCGAAGCGCCCGCCTACCACGCGGACGAGGCACCGATGGCCTATGCCGAGGTCGAACAGGGCTATGAGGCGGGCTATGACGAGGCCGCCATCGGCACCGAGTGGGACGACTACGACGAGACGGTCGAGGCCTTCTGGGACGGTGTCCCGCACGAGATGCCCGAACCCGCGCCGCGCCGTGCCGAGCCCTCGATGGCCCGCGTGAGCGCACGCGCCGACGCGCCGCAGGCCACGACCTATGACGCCGCCACCTATGATGCCCCGGCCTATGATGCCCCGGCCTATGACGATCCGGATCATGGCGAGACCTACGAGAGCGCGGGCGCAATCGTGACCCCGCGCGCCGATGCGCCGCGTCCCGTCGTGCCCTCGGCCGAGCCCGCCCGTCGCGTCGTGCATTCCGCCACCATGAAGGCGCCGAAGCCCTCGGCCCGCGCTGAGGCGGAGGCCAACCCCAAGCTGCAGTTCGAGGAACCGGCGATCGAGTACGAGCTGCCGCCGCTCAACCTGCTGGCCAACCCCGCGAACATCCAGCGGCACGTCCTCTCGGACGAGGCGCTGGAAGAGAACGCGCGGATGCTGGAAAACGTGCTCGACGACTACGGCGTGAAGGGCGAGATCGTCTCGGTTCGTCCCGGCCCCGTGGTCACCATGTACGAGCTGGAACCGGCGCCGGGCCTCAAGGCGAGCCGCGTGATCGGTCTGGCCGATGACATCGCGCGCTCCATGTCGGCGCTTTCTGCGCGGGTCTCCACCGTGCCGGGCCGGTCTGTCATCGGGATCGAACTGCCGAACGAGAACCGCGAGAAGGTCGTCCTGCGTGAGATTCTCGCGAGCCGTGACTTCGACGACAAGAACATGAAGCTGCCGCTTGCGCTCGGTAAGGACATCGGCGGCGGGGCCATCGTTGCGAACCTCGCCAAGATGCCCCACCTGCTGATCGCGGGGACCACGGGGTCCGGTAAGTCGGTGGCGATCAACACGATGATCCTGTCGCTGCTCTACCGGCTGACCCCGGACGAGTGCCGCCTGATCATGATCGACCCGAAGATGCTGGAACTCTCCGTCTATGACGGCATCCCGCACCTGCTCTCGCCCGTCGTCACCGACCCCAAGAAGGCCGTCGTGGCGCTGAAGTGGGTCGTGGGCGAGATGGAAGAGCGCTATCGCAAGATGTCCAAGATGGGCGTGCGCAACATCGACGGCTACAACGGTCGGGTGCAGGACGCGCTCAACAAGGGCGAGATGTTCTCGCGCACGGTGCAGACCGGCTTCGACGACGAGACCGGCGAACCGGTGTTCGAGACCGAGGAAATCCAGCCCGAGAAAATGCCCTACATCGTCGTCATCGTCGACGAGATGGCCGACCTGATGATGGTCGCGGGCAAGGAGATCGAAGCCTGCATCCAGCGTCTGGCGCAGATGGCGCGGGCCTCCGGCATCCACCTGATCATGGCGACGCAGCGTCCCTCGGTCGACGTCATCACCGGCACGATCAAGGCGAACTTCCCGACCCGGATTTCCTTCCAGGTGACCTCGAAGATCGACAGCCGCACGATCCTTGGCGAGATGGGGGCGGAACAGCTGCTCGGGATGGGCGACATGCTCTACATGGCGGGTGGCGCGCGGATCACCCGCTGCCACGGGCCCTTCGTCTCGGATGAAGAGGTCGAGGAGATCGTGAACCACCTCAAGGCCTATGGCCCGCCGTCCTACATCGGGGGCGTGGTCGAGGGCCCGGATGAGGAGAAGGCCGACGACATCGACGCGGTTCTGGGCCTCTCCACCGGCGGCAACACCGACGGCGAGGATGCGCTCTACGACCAGGCTGTGGCCGTGGTGATCAAGGACCGCAAGTGCTCCACCTCCTACATCCAGCGCAAGCTGGCCATCGGCTACAACAAGGCGGCGCGCCTCGTGGAGCAGATGGAGGAAGAGGGGCTGGTGAGCCCGGCGAACCATGTCGGCAAGCGCGAGATCCTCGTACCGGAGCAGTGATGATCCGGGCCATGGTCTGACCTGACGGAGGGGCGCCCAAGGGCGCCCCGTTCCTTTTCATCAAGGGGGATCGGACCGCTGGCGCGGCCCGATCCGCGGGGGGCGCTGCCCCCCTTGGCCCGTGCCGGGCCAAGTCCCCCCGGAGGATTTATCGGAAAGAGGAAAGGGGAAGGGCGGACGTACGGGTGGCGGCCGCGTGGGGGAACCCTACGCAGATGTGTGCGTTGCTCCTCTGGTTCGTGAACGAAGGCGGGAGTAGATTGACCCCATGAAACGCAGAGAACTCATCGCCGGTGCGCTGGCCACACCCTTCGTCCTGAGTGCAGGGCGGCTGATGGCCGCGCCGGTGCCCCTGGGCGAGATTTCCACCTATCTGAACGGCATCAAGACCGCGCAGGCCCCCTTTACCCAGATCAACGACGACGGCTCGATCTCGACCGGCAAGCTCTACATCAAGCGGCCGGGGCGGGTGCGGTTCGAGTACGATCCGCCCAACGAGGCGCTGGTGATCGCGGGCGCGGGTGCCGTGAGCGTCTTTGATGGCCGGGGCGGGCAGGGCGAGACCTATCCGCTGTCGCGCACGCCGCTGTCGATCATCCTCGATGAGAAGGTGGACCTTGGCCGGGCGCGGATGGTGACCAACCACGAGAGCGACGGCACCTCCACCACGGTGACGGCGCAGGACCCGGACCATCCGGAATACGGCGATATCCGCCTCGTCTTCACCGGGGCGCCGGTGGAGCTGCGCCAGTGGGTGATCCGCAACGATGCGGGCGAGACCACCACCGTGGTCCTGGGCGGGCTTCAGACCGGCGTGCGGCTCTCCGACCAGATGTTCCTGGCAGACATGGTGCGGCCGCAGGGCGACCGGAACCGCTGAGGAGACAGGCCTCAGGATGTGCAAAGGGCCCCGCAGGGGCCCTTTTTCATGTCAGGGTGTCATCTTGGCCCGCTCAGCGGTAGCGCCAGCCGCAGTTGTTGAGCTGCGCCTCGTACTTGCGCGAGCGCTCCTGCACGTTGTTGGCGATCGCGATCAGCCAGGGCTTGGAGTTGTGGTTGCCCCGCGTATAGCCCGCGCGGCCCTCGTGATAGGCGAGGTACTGGTTGCGCGCGTCCCAGATCGGCACGCCCACCTTCTTGGTGGTCTCGTTCATGTACCAGCCCATGAAATCGGTCGCGTCGCGGATATCGTCACGCTTGGCCCGGCGGTTGCCGGAGGCGCGCTTGTAGTCATCCCACGTCCCGTCGAGCGCCTGGCTGTAGCCGTAGGCCGAGCTCTGCCGCCCCATGGGAATGATCCCGAGGGCGTATTTGTGCGGCGTACGCGCGTTGCCGATGAATTTGCTCTCCTGGTGCATGATGGCCATCTGCACGGAGACGGGAACGCCATAGCGGCGTTCGGCACCCTTGAAGGCGCGGAAATACTTGGGGCGCTCCTGCACGATGCTGCAGGCGTCATCGAGATTGTTGGGCGCCGAATACCGACCGCCACCGCAGGATGCCACCAGCATCACGATGAAAAGCGCGCGAAGAGTTCTGCTCATCTGCCTCTCGCTATGTCTTGTTTTGTTTTGATGGGATTTTAGCGGAAAGGCCCCACCGGGGAAATCACATTTCCGCAGGGTCGCAAGGGGCGTCCGAAGGCGTGGCAGCTTTGCACGCCTCCGGCCTGTATGAATGGCCCATATGAATGGTCTGTATCAATGGCCCGTGTCGGTGGCCCAGTCACGGGGGCGGATGCCGGACCGGGGGCGGCAGGGTCAGATCACGGCGGCAAGGATCAGCGGCAGGGCGATCACGGACAGCAGGGTCGAGGCGACCACCAGCGCCGCGACGCTTTCGGAATCCGCGCCGTATTTCTCGGCCAGCATGTAGGAGGTCACGGCAACGGGCATGGCCGCCTGCAGAACGAGGCAGGCAAAGGCGACGTCGTTCAGGCCGAAGGCCCGCCCGGTCACCCAGGCCACGGCAAAGCAGAGGATGTACTTGGCAATCGCCATCACCACCGCGCGGGTCATCCCCTTGGTGGTGAGCCGCGCAAGCGCCACGCCCAGCGTGATCAGCATCAGCGGGATCGCCATCTGGCCGGTCAGCCGCAGGGTGTTGGTCATGAACTCGGGCAGGGTCCAGCCTTGCCACAGGAAGATGCCGCCCAGAACCGTGCCCCAGAGCAGCGGCTCCTTGGCCGCATGCCACGGCTTGCCGCCGCCGGAGACGACCCAGATGCCGAAGGTGAAGGACCAGATCGCCATGACGGCAAAGACCACGACCGCATAGCCGAGCCCGGCCTGCCCGAAGGCAAAGAGCGCGATCGGCAGGCCCACGTTGCCGGTGTTGGAGAAAACTAGCGGCGCAAGCCACGTCCGCTGCGGCAGCTTCAGCACGTAGACCGCACCTGCGGCGGCCAGCGTGAGCACCGCGTAAAGCACGACGGAGGCGAGGGAGAGCGCGGTCAGGGCCGCGGGGTCGATCTCTGTCTCCATCAGCGCCACGAAGATCAGGCAGGGCACCGAAACGGTCATCGTCAGCTTGGTGACGAAGTTGATTCGATACTCGTGACCGGATTTGACCCAGACGTATCCGAAGGCTGCGAGCAGGAAGACGGGAGCGACGGTCTGGAGGACTGTCAGAACAAGGTTCACAAACTGTTTCTTTCGGTTTTTTGATGGCAGTTGGACAACCACCCGCCGTTCACGGTAGTAATGGGGTTAATGGGCTGCAAGATCATGATGACAACACGTGCGAAATATTCCCTGGGACAGGTGGTGCGCCATCGGAAACACCCGTTTCGCGGTGTGATTTTCGACGTCGACCCCCAGTTCAACAACACGGACGAATGGTATGCCGCCATTCCCGAGGAGAGTCGCCCGTCGAAGGAGCAGCCCTTCTACCACCTGCTGGCCGAGAACGAGCAGAGCTACTACGTGGCCTATGTCTCGGAGCAGAACCTCGTCGCGGATTACTCGGGCGAGCCGGTGGACCACCCCGATATTCCCGATCTCTTCGGTCCGTTCGAGGATGGCGCCTATCCGCTGCACTTCCAGCTGAACTGAGCCTGCGACAGTCCGACGATGCGAAAAGCCGCCCCTTGGGGCGGCTTTCGTCTTTTTCGGACCCGGGCGCGGTCAGCGCCGCAGCCGTTCCAGCAGCGCCAGCGAGGCATAGCCGTCCGGCACGAGGCCGACGCTGGTCTGGAAGGACCGGATCGCGGCCTGCGTGTTCGGCCCGATGATGCCGTCGGGCGTACCGGCGCCATGTCCCTTGCGGCCCAGCAGGGCCTGCAGTTCCTTGCGCTCGTCCCGCTTGAGCCCGCGTTCGTCCTGGGGCCAGGACGCTACGAAGGGCCCCGCGCCGCCGATCCTGTCGCCCAGGTGCCCGACGCCGAGCGCATAGGCATCCGAGGGGTTGTAGCGGCGGATCACGTCGAAGTTCTTGAACACGAGGAAGGCCACGCCCTTGGCCCCCGCAGGCAGCAGGAGCCGGGCCGAGCCGAAGTCCGGCACGGGCTCTCCGGCCACATTGCGCACGCCGAGCGCGGCCCATTCCGAGGGCATCTTCTTGCGGCCATCGGCCTGTGCATAGTCGAAGCTGGCAGGCAGCCGCACCTCGACGCCCCAGGGCTGCCCCGCGATCCAGCCGAACCTGGCGAGGTAGTTGGCGGTGGAGGCTAGCGCATCGCTGGGGTTGTCATCCCAGATGTCGCGACGGCCGTCGCCGGTGAAGTCCACGGCATATTCGAGGTAGGAGGAGGGCATGAACTGCGTGTGGCCCATGGCCCCGGCCCAGCTGCCCTTCATCCGTTCCGGCGTGGTGTCGCCCGCGTCGAGGATCTTCAGCGCGTCGACCAGTTGCGCCTCGAAGAAGCTGGCGCGGCGGCCTTCGAAGGCCAGCGTGGCGAGCGAGGAGACCACGCCATTGCCGCCCCTGTAGGAGCCGAAGTTCGTCTCCATCCCCCAGACGGCGGCCACGATGTCACGGTCGACGCCATACTGGGCCTCGATCCGGGTCAGGGCGTCCTTGTGCTGTGCCACCGCCGCACGGCCATTGCTGACGCGGGTGTCCGAGACGGCGGTCGAGAGATAATCACCGATGGTCTTGGTGAATTCCGACTGGCTGCGGTCGAGCTCGATCACCTTGGGCAGGAATTCGGCCCGGGCAAAGGCGCGGTCGAAGGTGGCGGCGGAAATGCCCTGCGACAGCGCGCGGGGGCGGAAGCCCTGCACCCAGCGGTCGAAGCCCGCGGGGTTCGACACCGGCTGGGGCGCGGCCTCCTCCGGGACGCGGGTCGCGGGTGTCGCAAGGCTGAGCGTGGCGGGCCGGATGCGGGGGCGCAGGCTGCGCGCAGGGCTGCCGCTGTCGGCGCCGATCTCGGCCACAGCCGGTTGCGGGATGGCCGCGGGCGGGGTGGCGACGGGCGCAGGGGAGGTGCTGCGCGGGGCGCTTTCGATATCGGCAAGCGCAGCGGTGACCTGTGCCACGGTGGCGGCCACGAGGTCCACCTCGACACCCGCGGGCGGGGCGATCACATCCGGGCGCGCCATCGGGCGCAGGGACCGGTCGACCGATCCCGTGGTGGTCATGGTCTCGACCGATCCGGTCGCGCTCGTCGCTGCCACGGGCAGCGAGACCATGGGCAAAGAAATCAGTACGGCCGGGAAAATGCGTTTCATCGGGTGCCTGCTCGCCTTCATGACGTTTTCCGTATCCTAGCCGGAAACAGTGTGAATCGGAAGGATTGCGGCGCGACGCGGCGGGGAGACGCGGAAAACCGCCCCGGAGCGCCGCGCAAGAGGCAGGGCCACCCCCGGCGGCGGGCCTGCCGGGTCCTCTCGACCGGGCGCGGAAAATTCTTCGAAGAATTTTCCCAAGAATTTTCGAAAATTCTTGGTGCACGCCGGGGAGGGCGTGCGGGAGGTCGGCGGGGCGGCCCCTGCGAGGGGACCGCCGCCGTCCGGGATCAGCTCCGCCGGGTACGGGTGACCTTGCGCTTGGTCTTGGCGGTCTTCTTCTTCGCCTTGGCCAGCTTGCGCCGGGGCGAGGTGCCGGGGCGCTTGCGACCGGGCTTGAAGCCGCCCTTGCGGCCCTGCGATCCGCCGCCGCCGGGCATCTCCTTGTCCTCGAGCGTGATCAGCTCCAGCTCCAGCCCGCCGGTGACGGGGGCGGCCTGCACCAGCTTGACCATGACCCGTTGGCCGGGCGTGATCACCACGCCGCTGTCGGCGCCCATGAGGGTCATCTCCTCGCGGTCGTGGTGGAAGTATTCGCGCCCAAGCGAACGGATCGGGATCAGACCGTCGGCGCCGGTCTCGTCCAGCCGGACGAAGGCGCCGAAGCGCGCCACGCCCGAGATCCGGCCCGGGAACTCGCTGCCCACCCGTTCCGAGAGATAGGCGGCGAGGTAGCGGTCGGTCGTGTCCCGCTCGGCCATCATCGAGCGGCGCTCGGTCTCGGAGATATGGGCGGCGGTGTCTTCCAGCCGCTCCACGTCCTCTTCCTTCAGCCCGTCATCGCCCCACTTGTGCGAGGAGATCAGCGCCCGGTGCACGATCAGGTCGGAATAACGCCGGATCGGCGAGGTGAAATGCGCGTAATTCGCCAGCGCCAGCCCGAAGTGGCCGAAGTTCACCGGCGAGTAATAGGCCTGCGTCATCGACCGCAGGGTCGACATGTTGATCAGCTCTGCCTGTTCGGTGCCGGCGGCGGCGTTCAGCAGGTCGTTCAGGTGCCGGGTGCGGAGCACCTGCCCCTTGGCGAGGGTGAAGCCCGCCGCCTGCGCGGTCTCGCGCAGGGCTTCCAGCTTCTCGGCCGGCGGCTCCTCGTGGACGCGGAACAGCAGGGGCGACTTCTTGGCGATCAGCGTCTCGGCGGCAGCGACGTTGGCGAGGATCATGAACTCCTCGATCAGCCGGTGCGCGTCGAGCCGGTCGCGGAAGTTGACCGAGGTGACCTCGCCCTCCTCGCTCAGCACGATGCGCCGTTCCGGCAGGTCGAGGTCGAGCGGCTGGCGCTCTTGCCGGGCGCTGCGCAGGGCGGCATAGGCGCCGTAGAGCGGCTTGATCACATCCTCGAGCAGCGGGCCGGTGCGGTCGTTGGTCTGGCCGTCCATGGCGGCCTGCACCTCGGCGTAATGCAGCGAGGCGACCGAGCGGATCAGCACCCGGTGGAAATCATGGCCGATCTTGTGGCCCTGCGCGGTGATCCGCATCCGCACGGCGATGGAGGCGCGTGGCACGCCCTCGTGGAGCGAGCAGAGATCGCCCGACAGCCGGTCGGGCAGCATCGGCACGACGCGGTCGGGGAAATAGGTGGAATTGCCGCGCTTTCGCGCCTCGCGGTCGAGGGCGGAGCCAGTCTGCACGTAATGCGCCACATCGGCGATGGCGACCCAGATCACCCAGCCGTCGCGGTTGTCCTCGGCACTGTCGGCCTCGACATAGCAGGCGTCGTCATGGTCGCGCGCATCGGAGGGGTCGATGGTGACGAAGGGCATCTCGCGCAGGTCCTCGCGGCCCGAGAGGCCCGCGGGTTTCATGCCATCGGCCTCTTCCACGACGCGGTCGGGGAAGGCATCGGGGATGCCGTGCTGGTGGATCGCGATGAGCGAGACGGCGCGCGGCGCCGTGGGATCGCCGAGACGCGCCACGACGCGGGCGCGCGGCAGCCCCATGCGGGAGCGCGGCCCGGCCTGTTCGGCCTCGATCAGCTCTCCGTCCTTCGCGCCGTGGATGGCGCCCGGCGGCACCAGCCATTCGAGGTCCGCGCCCTTGTCGATGGGCACGATGCGCCCGCCCTCGGCGGTCTTGCGGAAGATGCCGAGGATGCGGCGCGGGTTGGTGCCGATCTTGCGGATCAGGCGCGCGTCATACTGGTGATCGCCGACGCGCTCGTCCTCCTCCAGCAGGGTGAGGCGGGCGAGGATGCGGTCGCCGGGCCCGAGTGCCGGATCGGAATTGCGCAGGAGCACGTGGATCTCGGGCTCCGGCCCTTCGCCTTCCCACTCCAGCGGGCGGGCGGTGAGGTCGCCGTCATCGGTCGTCTCGCCCACGAGGAGGACGGAGACCGGCGGCAGCCGGTCGGGATCGCGGTAGGTCTTCTTGCGCTTCTCCAGCAGGCCTTCGTCCTCCAGCTCCTTCAGCAGGCGCTTGAGGTCGATCCGGGCGGCGCCCTTGATGCCGAAGGCCTTGGCGATGTCGCGCTTGGCCGTCTGGGTCGGGTTGTCCGAGATGAACTTGAGGATCTCGGCCTTGCTGGGGATATCTGTCATGCGCCAGCGGTAGCACGGGGCGGGGAGGCGCGGAAGAGGGCGCGCGCGGGCGCGGTCGAGGCGGGGCTGACAGGGGTGGGCGCTGGGGGGCTCCGGGGAGAGCCGCGTGGCCTTGGGCGCGCGTGACCGGATGGCCGCCTGCGGCGACACGATGCCCGGCCGCGCGGGACGCGCGCGGCCCGACAGTCACGCCCGTGCCGGGCGTGGGCCCCGCCCGTGCCGGGCAGGGCCGGGGGGCTGTCTGCCCCCCTTGGCCCGCGGAGCGGGCCAATCCCCCCGAGAGTGTTTGGGGAAAGATGAAGAGGGGCGGCCGGGATCAGGCGGCCCACCCCTTCGGGTCAGGCGAAGTAGTCAGCGAGGATGCGGCTGTAGATCCGCTTGAGCTGGGTGATCTGCTCGGTCTCGATCCGCTCGTCGACCTGGTGCATCGTCTTGCCGACGAGGCCGAATTCCACCACCGGGCAATGGTGCTGGACGAAGCGCGCGTCCGAGGTGCCGCCGGAGGTGGAAAGCTCGGGGGTGACGCCGGTCTCGGCGGTGACGGATTTCGCGATCAGCTCCGACAGCGGGCCCGGCGGGGTCAGGAAGGCCTCGCCGGAGATCTTGACCTCCATCTCGACCTTCACGCCGAAGGCGGTGGCGATCTGCTGGGCCTCACGCTGCATCCAGGCCGAGAGGCTGGCCCCGGTGTGGGTGTCGTTGAACCGCACGTTCACCGTCGAGCGGCACTGCGCCGGGATCACGTTGGTGGCCGGGTTGCCGGTGTCGATGGTCACCACGGCGAGGGTGGAGGCATCGAAGTGGTCGGTGCCTTCGTCCAGCGTTTCGGAGGCGAGGCGATCCATCAGCCGCGCCATGGCGGGCAGCGGGTTCAGCGCCCGGTGCGGATAGGCGGAATGGCCTTGCTTGCCGGTCACCGTGAAATGCGCGTTCATCGAGCCGCGGCGGCCGATCTTCATCATGTCGCCCATCACCTCGGGGCAGGTCGGCTCACCCACGAGGCAGTCGGTCATCGCCTCGCCATTGTCCTGCATCCAGTCGAGCAGCGCCGTGGTGCCGTCGAGCGCCGGGCCTTCCTCGTCGCCCGTCAGGGTGAGGATCACCGCGCCGTCAGGGGGCGTCGTCTGGACGAAGTCGATGGCGGCGGCCACGAAGGCGGCCACGCCGGATTTCATGTCGGTCGCACCGCGGCCCCAGAGCACGCCCTCCGCGTCGATGTCCCCGGAGAAGGGGCCATGGGTCCAGGCCGCCTCGTCTCCCACGGGCACCACGTCGGTGTGGCCGTTGAAGCCGAAGCTGCGGTTCGCGCCCTTCAGGCCCCAACGGGCGAAGAGGTTGGAGGTGCCGTTGCGGTCGACCCGGGTGCAGGTGAACCCTGCCTCGGTCAGCATCCCTTCGAGCAGCGTCAGGGCGCCGCCTTCATCGGGGGTGACGGACGGGCAGCGGATCAGCGCCTGGGTCAGGGCGACGGGATCGGTTTCGGCCCCAGCGGGGGACCGGGCATCAACGGGCATCGAGCCTCTCCTTCGGGTGGCGCCCGCATGAGGGGCGGGCGGGGCGGAGACCATGACAATTGTGCGACGCTGTCAAGCGGGCAGAGACCGTGCAAAGCTGGGGTTTCCGTGGCTGGATAGTGCATCATTCGGTGCAAGTGCCTGTTTCCGCCCGGTGAATTCGCTGTATATAGGGGGAGAGGTGGCGCAGACCGCCAAATCTGTTGCAGGACGAGGGCGCATGGGCTGGTTGGCCGTTTCACCGCTGGACGAGGGGCTGGACAGCCCCCTCTTGCGGGCGGACCTGCCACAGGTGCTGGCCTCGGGGAGCCTCGTGCTGGAGGCGACCTTCCGTCCCGGCAGCGGGGGCGCGCGACTATTTTCCCTCAAGCACAAGCGGCCATGGACCGGCGGGCTGGACATCCGGCTTCTGCCCGGGGCCCGCGTGGCGCTGCGCCTGTCGCAGGAACGGCGCAGCTGGGACGCGGAAGTGGCCCTGCCCGACGCGGAGCGGGAGGAGATGCTGCGGCTTACCTACCTGTGGCATGCCCCGGCGCGGATGGGGCGGCTCTGGGTCGAGCGGCCCGACCGGGACCTGCCGGCACTCTGCGTGGACATCGCGGGCCCCCCGCCACTGCCGACCCTCGCGCTGACGGAGGAGGTGGCGGGCCTGCGCGGCCATGCCCTTGGCGGGCGCACGGACTGGGCCGCGCTGTCGGACCGGGTGGAGCCTGTGGGCCCGATGCCGCTGCTGACCAATCTCGTGCCGGTGGAGATGGCGGATGGCCAGCTGCGCCAGCTGGACCGGCTGAAGCTGGGCGACCTCGTGCGTACGGCGCAAGGCGGCGTCGCCCCGGTGCTGGGGCTGCTGTCCCATAGCCTGCCCGCGCGCGGCCGGTTCCGGCCCCTCGTTCTGCGCCGGCCCTACCTCGGACTGCAACGCGACATCGTTGTCGGCGCGGGCCAGCGGCTGGAAAGTGCGGGCGCCGCGGTGGATTACCTCTTTGGCTGTGAAAGCGTGCTGGTGGAGGCGCGGCACATGCTGCATGGCGCGGCGGCGCTGCCCGCGCCTGCGCAGGCGCTGGTGCGGTACTGGCAGGTGCTGCTGCCGGCCCGCGAGGCGCTGGCGAGTGCTGGCATCGGGCTGGAAAGCCTTGCCATCGGGCGGATGCGGATGCGCAAGGCGCAGTGGTCGGCGAGCCTGCTTGCAGGCATGCCGCGCGGGCGGCTGCCGGATCACGGATCAGTGGCCAAGCGGGTTCTGGACCGGCACGAGGCGGTCACGCTGGCGGCGCAGCGGGTGGCGTGAGCCAGCGGAGGGGGGGGCTGAGCCGGGCGCGGTCAGGCTGGCGGCCTCATCTCCCGGGACGGCGGTGGGACGCGGTCAGTTCGGCGCGTCGTCCTCGTCACCCATCGATTCCTCGCCGTGGTAGAACGGCGTCATCTGCGCCACGATCACCGCGTTCTCATCCAGCGCGCGCTGCATCAGCTCGCGCTCGTCGGCGTCGATCTCGTGATCCTGCGCGATCCGGTCGTCGAGCGTGCCATAGCCGGTGACGTCGAGCGGGTTCAGGTCGGCCTGCTTCAGCACCGCAACCGTTTCGCGCACGGCCTCGGCCTCGTCCACGCCGGAGGCATAGCAGAGCAGCCCGGCACCGGTGGCCTTCTCCGGCAGCCCGTCGCCGTCGCGGCGGCCGACCTGCACCAGCAGCGTATAGACCTGCTGACGGGAGGGCTTCTTGGGTTTCTTGGTCTCGCCGGACATTGTTTTACCCTCTTTTCCCGATGGCTGGACCCCGCGCAGGCGGGGCCGGGAGTGGCTGTCTTCCGGAGGTCTCAGAATTGCGGGCGGCTGTAAAGGGGGCGGGCAGGGCGGAATGCGAAAACGGGGCGCCAGAAGGCGCCCCGTTTCGGGTCCTGTGTCGAGCGGTGAGGCGGGGCTCCGGTCTCCGCTCAGGCTCAGGCCCCGATCAGGCCCGGCGCAGCATCCGGTAGCCCGCGATCAGCAGGCAGGCGCCGATGATCCCGATGATCAGCTGGCCGACGACGCCGCCGAGCGTGCTGCCGACGATGGCGAGCAGCAGGAAGTTCAGCACCACCGCGCCGATGATCCCCAGCACGATGTTGGTCAGCAGCCCGTGATCGGCCCGCATGAGTTTTTCCGCGATCCAGCCCGCGAGGGCACCGACGATGATGGCGGCAAGCCAGCCCAGTCCTTGCATCTCGTATCCTTTCCGTTTGGTTGCCGGAACAACGGAAAAAGGGGGCTTCGGGTTCCCGACGGTCTTCGAAAGGGCCGCAAGAACGCGAAAGGGGCGCAGCCTGCGCCGCGCCCCTTCCCGATCAGAGATGATCCGCGATCAGTCGCGCAGCAGCTCGTTCACGCCGGTTTTCGAGCGGGTCCGCTCGTCCACGCGCTTCACGATGACGGCGCAGTAGAGGTTCACGCCGTTCTTCGAGGGCATGGTGCCCGCGACGACCACCGAGTAGGGCGGCACTTCGCCGTAGGAGACGGTGCCGGTCTCGCGGTCGACGATCTTGGTCGACTGGCCGAGGAAGACGCCCATGCCGAGGACCGAGCCCTCGCGCACGATCACGCCTTCGGCCACTTCCGAGCGCGCACCGACGAAGCAGTTGTCCTCGATGATGACGGGGCCGGCCTGCAGGGGCTCCAGCACGCCGCCGATGCCTGCGCCGCCGGAGATGTGGCAGTTCTTGCCGATCTGCGCGCAGGAGCCGACGGTGGCCCAGGTGTCAACCATGGTGCCGCTGTCGACATAGGCGCCGAGGTTCACGAAGGAGGGCATCAGCACCGCGCCGGGCGCGATGAAGGCCGACTTGCGGACCACGCAGTTGGGAACGGCGCGGAAGCCCGCGGCTTTCCACTGGTTGTCGCCCCAGCCCTTGAACTTGCTGTCGACCTTGTCCCACCAGCCGGAGCCCTGCGGGCCGCCGTCCTGCTGTTCCATGTCCTTGATCCGGAAACCGAGGAGCACGGCCTTCTTGGCCCACTGGTTCACCTTCCAGTTGCCGTCGGCCTGTTTCTCGGCCACGCGGAGCTGACCGCTGTCGAGCGCGTTCAGCGTGTCCTCGATGGCCTCGCGGGTTTCGCCTTTGGTGGCGGAGGTGATCGTGTCGCGGGCGTCCCACGCGGCTTCGATGGCGGTTTCCAGAACCTTGGTATCCATAGTGCTCCTCGTCTGCATGTCTTGCGCTTGGCGACGGTCATAGCAGATCGCGGGGAGGGTGCAATTGCGCAGGGGAAAGCAGGAGGAACTGGCCGAGCGTCCCGCGCCGGGCTAGGTTGAGGGCAAAGAAGGAGAGAGCGGATGAGTGACGACCGCCACAGCCGGTTCCGTGATGCCGGTTCCGACTACGAAGCCGCGCAAGAGGCACGCGGCACCGAGCAGACCCAGAGCCCGTCCTACCGGCTGGCCTATGCCGACGAGGACTTCCTGCTGCGCGACGAGCTGCGCCCCGTGCGCCTGCAGCTGGAACTGCTGAAACCCCAGATGATCCTCGACGAGCGCAAGGTGGAATCGACCATCGTGCTCTTCGGCGGCGCCCGTATCCCGCGCCCCGAAAGCGCCGCCGAGGCACGCACCCCGCGTCTGGCGGAACTCTCGGGCCAGTACGAGGAGGCGCGCCGCTTTGCCCGCATGGTGACGGAACGCTCGCTGGCGGGCGGCTGTCAGCATGACGTGATCTGCACCGGCGGCGGTCCCGGCGTGATGGAGGCCGGCAACCGCGGCGCGGCCGAGGCAGGGGGCTGTTCCATCGGCCTTTCCATCGTGCTGCCCCATGAGCAGGTGCCGAACGCCTATGTGACGCCCGAGCTGACGTTCAACTTCCACTACTTCGCCATCCGCAAGATGCACTTCCTGATGCGGGCCAAGGCGATCTGCGTCTTCCCCGGCGGCTTCGGCACGCTGGACGAACTCTTCGAGAGCCTCGTGCTGATCCAGACCGGCCGGATGGAACAGGTGCCGGTGCTGCTCTTCGGGCGCTCCTTCTGGGAGGAGGTCGTGAACTGGCAGGCGCTGGCCGATGCGGGCACGATCTCGCAGGAGGATCTCAAGCTCTTCCGCTTCGTCGAGACCGCCGAGGAGGCGCTGGAGGCGATGGACAGCTGGGAAGGCGCCGGGACCAAGCGGGCGCGCATCCCGGGGCGCTGACACCTGCGCGGGGCGGCGTCCGTCCCGAAAGGATCAGCCCATGCCCGAGGCGGCGAGCGCCCCCTTGAGCCATGTTCGAAACTGCCGCTGCGGAGTGGAGAGAGACCGCTCCGCCGCGGACACCAGCCAGTAGCTCAGCCCGGTGGGGTGATAGCGCGGGATCGGCGCGCTGATCTGCCCGCGCTCCAGCGCATCGTGGCAGAGCGTCTCGAAGGCTAGCAGCACGCCCTCGCCCGCCATCGCGGCGTCGAGACCCAGAGAGGCCTCGTTGAAGACCGGCCCCTCGCCGAGGATCGCGGGGCTCTCGCCTTCCGGGCCCAGCCAGACATCCCAGTCGAACATCGCCCGCGCATCGCGGATGATCGGCACCTTGCCGAAATCGGCGGGCGCCTTGATCCTGGCGGCCCAGTCGGCATTGCAGACCGGGATCACCAGCTGGTCCAGCAGGTGGTCGGCGGTCAGCCCGGGGTAGGGGCCGCGCCCGATGCGGATCGCGAAATCCACGTCGCCCGCGTTGGGATCGACCAGCGTCACGTCGGAATCGAGCCGCACCTTGATCTCGGGGTGGGCGCGGGTGAATTCCGGCAGGCGCCAGATCAGCCAGCGGGCGGCAAAGATCGGCGCCACGGAAATGGTGAGGATCTGCGCCCGGTCCCGCCGCGTCAGCTCCACCGCCGCCGCGATCCGCCCGAAGCCGTCCGAGAGCAGGCGCATCACGTCCTCCGCGCCCGGCATCACCTGCAGGCCGCCGGGCGCCCGCTCGAACAGCTGCCGACCAAGCGCGGCCTCCGTCCGGGCGACCTGCTGGCTGACCGCCCCGGTCGAGACGCCCAGCTCCGCCGCGGCGGCTCGCAGGCTGCCCAGCCGGGCCACCGCCTCGACCGCGCGCAATCCGTTCAGGGGGGCATTCCGCAAGCTGTCCATTTTAGAAAAACTAAACAGGATTTCAGCTCTTGGCCAGTTTTAAGGCGTGCGGGGCTGCCCCATATTGCCAATATCTGAAACCAGAACAGAAGGAGAAGACCATGACAAACTGGTTCAAGACGTTCTTTGCCGCCCCGGCCCGCCCGGACGGGCATCGCGGAGATCCCTTTGCGGACCCGCAGATCGCCCGGATGAGCCACCGGGATCTGGCAGATCTGCCGCTCACCCCGCCGCCGGCCCCGGGCCGTGCCGCGGAGACGGCGGCACGCTGCGCGCACCCGCGCGCGCAACGGGCCTGAAGAGGGCCCGAAACGGGTCCCACACAGGCCCACACGGGTCTGACACGGGCCACATACGGGCCCGGGCCATCGCCTCCCCCCTGACAATCGCACTTCGGCGCGGTAAGCGGGGCGGGACCAGCGAAAGGGCCCTCACATGATCCTCGGCATCGGCAGCGACCTTGCGAACATCGACCGGATCGGCGGCACGCTGGCCCGTTTCGGCGACAGGTTCCGTGCGCGTGTCTTCACCGAGGAGGAGCGCCAGCGCTCCGACCGCCTCGCCGATCCGGTGGCCAGCTATGCCAAGCGGTGGGCCGCCAAGGAGGCCTGTTCCAAGGCGCTCGGCACCGGGCTGGCCATGGGCATCTCCTGGCGCGACATGAGCGTGACCAACATGGCGAGCGGACAGCCCGTGATGCATCTGACCGGCTGGGCCGCCGAACGGCTGGCCGGGATGACGCCTGCGGGCCATATCCCGCATGTTCACGTGACTTTGACCGATGATGCCCCCTGGGCGCAGGCCTTCGTGGTGATCGAGGCCCGCCCGGCGGCCTGACGACGCCTTGACACCATTGTGCCCGCCCCGCATGAAGCCCCGGACGGCTAAGCAAAGAGGCAGGCACATGGCTTCCAAGGACGGCTCGGGCAACGCGATCTGGGAAACGGTCAAGACGATCTTCTGGGCTCTGATCATCGCGGGGCTCTTCCGCACGATCCTGTTCCAGCCTTTCTGGATCCCTTCGGGGTCCATGAAGGACACGTTGCTGATCGGTGACTTCCTCTTCGTGAACAAGATGGCCTATGGGTATTCCTACGCCTCCTGCCCCACGATCCGCATCGCCTCGCTGGGGCTGGAAGTGGACGCCAAGGACATCTGTGGCTTCCTCGACGGTGACAACACCCGCCTGCTGGGCAGCGAGCCCGAGCGCGGCGACGTGGTGGTCTTCCGCCACCCGGTGACCGGACAGGATTACATCAAGCGGCTGATCGGCCTGCCGGGCGACAAGATCCAGGTCCGCGACAGCGTGCTCTACATCAACGACGAGGCCGTGGGCCTCGAAGATGCGGGCAACTTCTCCGAGGTCTACGAGCGTCAGGGGCCGGAAGGCCGCTATCCGCGCTGCGAGAACGGCCCGGTGGGCGAGGGGGCGGAATGCCTCAAGTCCCGCCAGACCGAGACGCTGCCGGGCGGAACCTCCCACGACATCCTCAACATCGGCTTCCAGCCGCGCGCGGATGACACCGATGTCTTCACCGTGCCCGAGGGCCACTATTTCATGATGGGCGACAACCGCGACAACTCGACGGACTCGCGCTTCTCGCAGATGGCCGGCGGCGTCGGTATGGTGCCCTTCGAGAACATCATCGGTCGCGCCGACCGGATCATGTTCTCCTCGGCCGGGCGCTCGATGCTCTTCTTCTGGACCTGGCGCGGCGACCGGTTCTTCAAGGCGATCGAGTGAAACTCTCTGCGGAACTGAAGGCCTTCCAGGGCCGGATCGGGCATACCTTCTCCCAGCCCGAACTGCTGGCGCGCGCGGTGACCCATTCCTCGATGGCCTCGGTTCATCGGGATGACAACCAGCGGCTGGAATTCCTCGGTGACCGGGTGCTGGGCCTCGTCATGGCGCAGGCCCTGCTGGAGGGCGATCGCGCCGCCTCCGAGGGGCAGCTCGCGCCGCGGTTCAATGCGCTCGTGCGCAAGGAAACCTGTGCCGATGTGGCGCGCGAGGTCGACCTCGGCGCGGTGCTGCGGCTGGGACGGTCCGAGATGATGTCGGGCGGGCGGCGCAAGCTGGCCCTGCTGGGCGACGGGATGGAGGCGGTGATCGCCGCCGTCTACCTCGACGGGGGCTTCGACGTGGCGCAGGCGATGATCCTGCGGCTCTGGGGCGACCGGATCGGCAAGGTCGAGGCAGACGCCCGCGATCCCAAGACAGCGCTGCAGGAATGGGCGCAGGCCCGTGGGCTGCAACCGCCGACCTATGTCGAGACCGCCCGGCGCGGCCCCGACCATGCGCCGGTCTTCACCATCGAGGCGCGGCTCGAGAACGGCGAGACCGAATCCTCCACCGCCGCGTCAAAGCGCAAGGCGGAACAGGCGGCGGCCAAGGCCCTGCTGGACCGGCTCGAGGGCGGGGCTTGAGCGCCAACGCCCGCGGCGCGCTCTTCATGGTTCTGGCCATGATGGCCTTCGCCGGAGAGGACGCCTTCTACAAACATGTGACCGCCAGCCTGCCGCCGGGCTTTGCGCTGCTGCTCTTCGGGCTGGCGGGGCTGGTGATTTTCTCGGGCCTTGCGCTGCGGGCCGGGCAGGCGCCGTTGCACCCGGCTGCCTTCTCGAAACCGCTGCTGATCCGCTCCGGCTTCGAGACGGCGGGCCGGCTCTTCTTCGCGCTCAGCCTTGCCTACACGCCGCTCTCCACCACCTCGGCCATCCTGCAGGCGACGCCGCTGGTGGTGACGGCAGGGGCCGCGCTTCTGCTGGGCGAACAGGTCGGACCCCGGCGCTGGATCGCCATGTCGGTGGGCTTCCTCGGTGTGCTGCTGATCCTGCGCCCCACGCCCGAAGCCTTCCGCGCCGACGTGATCCTTGCGGTGATCGCCATGGTGGGCTTCGCGGGCCGCGACCTTGCCACCCGCACCAGCCCGCCGGCGGTGTCGCGCTGGCAGTTGGGGGTGCTGGGCTTCGGCGTCGTCGCCTTCTCCGGCGCGGCGCTGATGCTGATCGACCCGGCCCCGCCGCGGATGCCCAATGGCGAGACGCTGCTGTCGCTGGCGCTGACCGCCGCCTTCGGGGTGACGGCCTATACGCTGCTGACGCAGGCGATGCGCACCGGCGAGATCTCGGTCGTGGCGCCGTTCCGCTATTCGCGGCTGCTGGTCGCCCTCGTCATCGCCATCGTCTTCTTCGGCGAACGGCCCGATCTGTGGACCCTTGCGGGGGCCGTTCTGATCGTCGGCAGCGGGATTTACACCCTCCTGCGGGGCGCCCGCGTGCAGAGGACCGCAGACAGGGCTGGCCGCGCAGGTTAAACTGCCCTATGAGGCCCGCCAGCCAACAAAGGACATCCCATGACCACTCGCGCAGGTTTCGTCGCCCTGATCGGAGAGCCGAACGCCGGTAAATCCACCCTGCTGAACCGCATGGTGGGGGCAAAGGTCTCGATCGTGACCCACAAGGTGCAGACCACCCGCGCCCGTATCCGCGGCGTTGCCATCGAGGGCGACGCGCAGATCGTCTTCGTCGACACGCCCGGCCTCTTCAAGCCGCGCCGCCGGCTGGACCGTGCGATGGTCGCCGCCGCCTGGGGCGGGGCCGCCGATGCCGACGTGGTCGTGCTGATGATCGAGGCGCACCGCGGCGTGACCGAGGGCGTCGAGAAGATCCTCGAAGGGCTGACCGACATCGGCAAGGGCCGCACCGTGGCGCTTGCGATCAACAAGATCGACCGGGTCGAGGCGCCCGTGCTGCTGGCCCTGACCGAGAAGCTCAACGCCGCCTTCGACTTTGCCCAGACCTTCATGATCTCGGCCGAGAAGGGTTATGGCGTGGACGACCTGCGCAAGTGGCTGGCGGGCGAACTGCCCGAGGGCCCGTGGCTCTACCCCGAGGACCAGATCGCCGACCTGCCGATGCGCATGATCGCCGCCGAGATGACCCGCGAGAAGCTGACCCTGCGCCTGCACCAGGAACTGCCCTACCAGCTGACCGTCGAGACCGAGAACTGGGAAGAGCGCCCCGATGGCACCGCCCGGATCGACCAGATCGTCTATGTCAGCCGCGACGGCCACAAGGGCATCGTGCTGGGAAACAAGGGCGAGACGATCAAGGCCGTCTCCAAGGCCGCGCGCGAAGAGCTGGAGGAATTCCTCGGCCGTCGGGTGCACCTCTTCCTGCAGGTGAAGGTGCGCACCAACTGGCTCGACGAGGCCGAGCGCTATTCCGAGATGGGTCTCGACTTCAAGGACGGGAACTGAGCCCATGTCCCCCCGCCTGACGGCGCAATTCTGGGTGCAGGCCTACCTCGCCCGGCTGCGGCTGGCCGACATTCCCGCCTTCGTCGTGGCCCATGGCGACGACACGGCAGGCGCGGTGCTGGTGAAACTGGCCACGCTGGACGGGCAGGCGCAGGCCTTCACCCGCGGCTTTGACCTGATCTCGGGCGCGCGCCGCTGGGAGGTGCTGGCCGAGGGCGCCGAGGCCGAGGTGGATGCTGCCGTCACCCGCCAGCGGGGCTATGACCCCGACCTCTGGGTGATCGAGGTGGAAGACCGCCACGGCCGTCACCTGCTGGACGAGCCCGGCCTGTCGGAGTGACGGCGGCACGCCCCGGCGCGCGCCGTGGAAAAGGGCGCGAAACGGCGAGAAACATCGCCCCGCGCCCGTTGACTCCCCGCAAATCCCGCGTATAAGCGCGGCTTCATTGGTGTTGGTGGGCCCCGCAAGGGGATTCCTGTCATGGGTACACGCCCAAGAGGACAACGCCCTTCATAGCCGCCCCCGGGCGGCGCTCTGACGAAGGAGATCAGCCGTGACCAAACGCACGTCTGCCAAGTACAAAATTGACCGCCGCATGGGCGAAAACATCTGGGGCCGCGCCAAGTCCCCGGTCAACCGCCGCGAATACGGCCCCGGCCAGCACGGCCAGCGCCGCAAGGGCAAGATGTCGGACTTCGGTCTGCAGCTGCGCGCCAAGCAGAAGCTGAAAGGCTACTACGGCGACCTGACCGAGAAGCAGTTCCGCCGCATCTTCGCCGAAGCAGAGCGTGTGAAGGGCGACACCGGTGAGAACCTGATCGGCCTGCTCGAGCGCCGTCTGGACGCCGTCGTCTACCGCGCCAAGTTCGTCGCGACCATCTTCGCTGCACGTCAGTTCGTGAACCACGGCCACGTGACCGTGAACGGCCAGCGCGTGAACATCCCCTCCTACCGCGTGAAAGAGGGTGACGTCATCGAGGTCCGCGACAAGTCCAAGCAGATCGCCGTCGTCATGGAAGCCACCCAGCTGCCCGAGCGTGACGTCCCCGACTACATCGAGGCCGACCACTCGAAGATGACCGCGACCTTCGTGCGCACCCCCGGCCTGGGCGACGTTCCCTACGCCGTGCAGATGGAACCGCACCTCGTCATCGAATTCTACGCGCAGAACTGATCCTGCGCCGATCCGATCCGGAAAGGGCCGCACCTCTGGTGTGGCCCTTTTTGCTATTGGGGGTGCCGGGCAGGCCGCCCGCTCGGCTGGTGCGGGCAGTGTGGGCCCACTCTGCCCGCACCTCGATCACGCCTCGACCCTCGCCTCAGTCCATGGCGGCGATGATCCCGGCGGCCTGCCGCAGGTCGGCCTCGAAGGCCGCCTCGGCCTGCGGACGCTCCGACGGGGGCAGGCGCAGCAGGTAGGAGGGGTGCAGGGTGATCAGCACCGGGGTGCCGTCCTCCGCCGCCTCCAGCCGCCCGCGCCGTTTCGTCAGCTCGCGCCTGTCGCCGGTCAGGCTTTCCACCGCGGTGGCGCCCATGGCGAGGATCAGCCGCGGTTTCACCATCTCGCGCTCCAGATCGAGCCACCAGCGGCAGTGCCGGATCTCGCCGCCATTGGGGGCCTGATGCAGCCGCCGCTTTCCGCGTGGGGTGAACTTGAAGTGTTTCACCGCATTGGTCACGAAGGCCCGGTCGCGCAGGAGGCCCGCCCGCGCCGCCACCGTGTCGAAAAGCTGCCCGGCGGGTCCCACGAAGGGCCGCCCGGCGAGGTCCTCGTGATCGCCGGGCTGTTCGCCCACGATCATCAGCGGCGCATCCAGCGGACCCTCGCCCGGCACCGGCTGGGTGGCATTCTCCCACAGGGGACAACGGCGGCAGCCCGCCAGACCGGCCTTCAGCGCGTCGAGGCCCTGAGGCACCTCGGCCGCTTCGGGCGCACGCAGCCGGGCGCCGATCTTGGCCGCGCGCGATGGCGCCAGCGTCGGCGCGGCCTCGGCCATGGCACGGGCGCGGCTTTGCGCGGTGGCGATCAGCTCGGGGATCAGCTCGGCCTCGGGCATGTTGCGCCAGTACTTGCGCGGCATCTCGGCCTGCATCGCCTTCACCTTCAGCCGCGCGGGGTTGAAGATGTTCCGGAAGTAGGTCCGCCAGAGCTCCTCCGCCGCATCCTGCGGCAGGTCAGGCCGGGCCAAGGCAGGCTCGAACCGGGTCTGTCCGTCCACGAAATGCGCCGTCAGGTCCGGGGTGAAGATCGACCAGTCCATGTCGCCAAAGCGTTTCTCGAAGAAGGGCGCAGTGGGCTCAAGGATCAGGTGCGTCGGCTCGAACCACGCGGCGAAGCGGCGGCGCGGGCCGTCGTGGCCGAGGTCGCGGAACCGCACGAAGGCGGTCATCTTGTGCTTGTCCCGGCCCACCTCCTTGGCCATGCGGTTCAGCCGGTCGACGCGCGGATCGCCCCGGTCCTCCAGCAGGCCGCGGCGGTCGCGCAGCGCCCACAGCAGGGCATAGAGCCGGGCGAACCGTTCCGGATCGCGGTGCCAGACCACCATGCGGGCTAGCTGGACGAAGCCCTTGGGCACGGTGACGGCTTTGACGGGCGGGGCCGGTGTACCGCCGAAGAGGTCTCCGGACGGGCTAGGCGCCGGATCGTCCCCGCCTGCGAAGAGGTCGCGCTCTGCCGCGCCGCGATGCCACAGCACCTGCTCCGGCGGCACACCCTCGGCCAGCAGGTCGCGCGCGGCGGCGCGCCAGGCCTCGAAGGTGCCGATCTCGGGCAGGGTGATGCGGCGCATCAGATCAGCTGCAACTGCTCGGGCGGCGGGGCGAAACGGGCGCGCAGATCGGCGGAATCGGTCAGCGCGCGCGGATGCCAGTCCAGCGCCGTGAGGAAGGGCCGGGCCTGCTTCATGTTGGCCCCGATCCGCACGAGGTCCTCGTAGCGCAGCGTCCGGTGCCGCCGCGTGGCGAGGATGCGGTTCACCGAACGCACCCCGACGCCGGGAATGCGCAGCAGCATCTCGCGCTCGGCCCGGTTCACGTCCAGCGGGAAGAGGTGCCGGTTCGCCAACGCCCAGGCCAGCTTGGGATCGACTTCAAGGTCGAGGTTGCCCGTGGGCGCGGCAGAGGCGATCTCCTCCACGTCGAAGCCGTAGAACCGCAGCAGCCAGTCCGCCTGATAGAGCCGGTGCTCGCGCATGAGTGGCGGTTTCACCAGCGGCAGCGCGGCAGAGCTGTCGGGGATCGGCGAGAAGGCGGAGTAATAGACCCGCTTCAGCCGGTAGGAGGAATAGAGCCGGGTCGAGCTGCGCAGGATCGTCGTGTCCTGCGCCCCGTCCGCGCCGACGATCATCTGCGTCGACTGGCCCGCGGGTGCAAAGCGCGGCGGGCGCTTGCCGGTAAAGCTCTTCTCCTTGCGGGCCTCCTTCAGCAGGCGCACGTCGGCCATGGCGCGGCGGATGCGTTCGGGCGATTTCTCGGGCGCGTAAACGGCCACGGCCTTGTCGGTCGGCAGCTCCACGTTGATCGACAGCCGGTCGGCATAGAGCCCCGCGGCCTCGATCAGCTCGGGCGCGGCGTCGGGGATCGTCTTGAGATGGATGTAGCCGCGAAACCCGTGCTCCTGCCGCAGCAGGCGGGCGATGCGCACCATGTCGGCCATCGTGTCGTCGGGGCTGCGGATGATGCCGGAGGAGAGGAACAGCCCCTCGATATAGTTGCGGCGGTAGAACTCCAGCGTCAGCTCCACCACCTCCTCGGGCGAGAAGCGGGCGCGTTCCACGTTGGAAGAGACCCGGTTCACGCAATAGGCGCAGTCATAGATGCAGAAGTTCGTCATCAGGATCTTCAGCAGCGAGATGCAGCGCCCGTCCGGGGCATAGGCATGACAGATGCCCGACCCGGTGACCGAGCCGATGCCCTTGCCATCGCGCGAATCCCGCCGCTGCCCCCCGCTGGAGGCGCAGGAGGCATCGTATTTCGCCGCATCGGAGAGAATCGCGAGTTTCTGATCGAGAGATTTCTTACCCATGTGTTCATGGTATGTTCCCGTTGCTGCGCGATCAATGCCCCGCCTTCCTACTCGCGCGCTTTGGCGCGTCGCGGGCGATCACATCTGCGCGGGCGTCCGTGGAAGGGCCCGGGAAGAGACTGTCGCCCGCCGCTTTCGTCAGGATATCACTGACGATTTCGTGCGGGCCCCATTGCATGGACGGCGCGATTGCGCACTCTAGGTTCAGACCGGACCGCCAGCAGGAGAGAGCCCGTGACCCATCCCGTCCATGCCCGTATCGACGGCCCCGTGATCCTGATCGGCTTCGGCTCGATCGGCCGGGGCACACTGCCGCTGATCGAGCGTCACTTCGACTTCGACCGCGAGAAGCTGGTGGTGATCGAACCCAACGGTGCCGTGGCGGCCGAGCTGAAAGAGCGTGGCATCCGGCATCTGGAGGTGGCACTGACGCCTGAGAATTACCGCGAGGTGCTTGGCGGTCTCTTCGAGACGGGCAAGGGCTTCGTGGTGAACCTCTCGGTCGATACCTCCTCGCTCGACATCTTGCGGTTCTGCCGCGAGAAGGGCGTGCTCTACATCGACACCGTGGTGGAGCCCTGGGCGGGCTACTACTTCGAGACCGAGGACAATGCCGCGCGCACCAACTATGCCCTGCGCCAGAAGGTGCGGGACGAGAAGGCGGCCAACCCCGGCGGCACCACCGCGGTCAGCTGCTGCGGCGCGAACCCCGGCATGGTTTCGTGGTTCGTGAAAGAGGCGCTGCTGAAGCTGGCCGCCGACATGGGCCGCGACGCAACCGCGCCGACGGACCGCCCGGGCTGGGGGCGGCTGATGCGCGACCTCGGCGTGAAGGGCGTCCATATCGCGGAACGCGACACGCAGGTGCGCCTGACCCCGCGCGAACCGGGGCAGTTCGTGAACACATGGTCGGTGGAGGGCTTCATCGCCGAAGGCTTCCAGCCCGCCGAACTGGGCTGGGGCACCGCCGAGACGTGGCGGCCCGACAATGCGCATGGCTACGACTACGGTTGCCTTGCGGGCATCTGGCTGGAGCAGCCCGGCGCCAACACCCGCATCCGCACATGGTGCCCCACGCCGGGGCCGCAGTTCGGCTTCCTCGTGACCCACAACGAGGCAATTTCCATCGCGGATTACTACACCGTCGGCATGGTCGAGGCGCCGGAGTTCCGGCCCACCTGCCACTATGCCTACCACCCCTGCGATGACGCGGTGCTATCGCTACACGAGATGTTCGGCTCGGAGCAGATCCAGACCGATCACCACATCCTCGGCGTCGACGAGATCGAGCCGGGCGGCATCGACGAACTGGGCGTGCTGCTCTACGGCCACGAGAAGAACGCGCTCTGGTACGGCTCGCGGCTGTCCAACGAAGAGACCAAGTCGCTCGCCCCGGACCAGAACGCGACCGGCTTGCAGGTCTCCTCTGCCGTACTGGCCGGGATGGTCTGGGCGCTGGAGAACCCCGAGGCGGGCATCGTCGAGACCGACGAGATGGACCACGCCCGTTGCCTCGAAATCCAGAAGCCCTACCTCGGCCCGGTCGAGGGGCATTACACCGACTGGACGCCGCTCACCAATCGCCAGACCCAGTTCCCGGAGGAGCTGGACGAGGAGAACCCCTGGGCCTTCCGGAACGTGCTGGCGGGCTGAGGCCTCTGCGCAGGCAGATCAGGGCTTGGACGGGTCGGGCTGACGAGGATCAGGGCGCGGCCAGCAACTCGTTCGGATAGGCGCCCTCGCCGATGCGGAAGACGGTCTGGCCGATGCTGACGAAGCCGCAGGCGGCGTAGAACGCCAGCGCCCCGGTGTTCTCGGAATTCACCGCCAGCCACGGGCGCGGCAGGCCGCGCGCCTGCGCTGCCTCCAGCCCCACGGCCAGCAGGGCCCGGCCCAGCCCTGCGCCGTGGAAGCGGGGCCGGACATAGAGTGTGACGATCTCGGCCGGCGAGACGCCGGGCGCCATCACCGGGGCCGGGCGCGCCTCTTCCAGCCGCAGGTAGCCCACCGGCCCGGCGGCGTCGCGCGCGACGAGGAAAACCCCCTCCGGCGCGGCGATCCAGCCCGCCACGGCCTCTGCGGTGAAGTGGCGCAGCGCGTAGTCGGCAAAGACCGGGGCCACGCCCTCGCGGATGTAGGTGCCCAGCCAGACCTCGATCGACAGCGCCGCCAGCGCTGCGGCTTCCTCGGCCCGGGCGGGGCTGATCTGGTAGCTTGTGCTGGTTTCCGGCATGTTTCGCCCCTTTCAACCCGTTGCGGCGCGACCCTAGACCGGGCAGGGGCGGGGAAAAAGCACCCCCTGCGGCCTTGTTGCAACCCTGCCGCAATGACAGGGCTGACATGATCGGCCTATGCTGGTCAGACCGGTCGGCCCCCGCTATGGAGGGCCGATATTTCAGGTGAGACACATGACCCATTCGATCAGACCTCAGCCCGGCATCATGGACATCGCGCTCTACCAGAGCGGCGCGTCCAAGGTCGCAGGCCAGACCGACGTGGTGAAACTCTCGTCGAACGAGAACCCTTTCGGCCCGGGTGAAGCGGCTGTCGAGGCCGTGCGGCGCTCGGTCTACGACCTGCACCGCTATCCCCCCACCGATCATGCCTCGCTGCGCCGGGCCATCGCGGACACCCACGGGCTCGACCCCGAGCGGATCATCTGCGGCGTCGGCTCGGACGAGATCATCGCCTTCCTGTGTCAGGCCTATGCCGGGCCGGGCGAAGAGGTGCTCTTTACCGAACACGGCTTCTCCATGTACCGGATTTCGGCCCTTGCCGCGGGCGCGACGCCCGTCGAGGTGAAGGAGCGCGAGCGTGTCACCGATGTGGACGCCCTTCTGGCGGCCTGCAACGAGCGCACGCGGCTGGTCTTCATCGCGAACCCGAACAACCCCACCGGCACGATGATCGGCGGCAACGAGGTCGCTCGCCTCGCCGCCGGCCTGCCGGAGCAGGCGCTGCTCGTCCTCGACGGCGCCTATGCGGAATATGTCGAAGGCTTCGACGGCGGTGCCGCGCTGGTGGACAGCCGGTCGAATGTCGTCATGACGCGCACCTTCTCCAAGATCTACGGCCTCGGCGGGCTGCGGATCGGCTGGGGCTATGGCCCGCAGGAGGTGATCGACGTTCTCAACCGCATTCGCGGGCCGTTCAACCTGTCCTCCACGCAGCTGGCCGCGGCCGAGGCTGCCGTGCGCGACCGTGCCCACCTGGAGCGCTCACGTTCGGAAAACGCCCGCCTGCGGACGTGGCTGGCCGAGGCGCTGGCCGAGCACGGCGTGCCTTCCGACACGTCGACCGCCAACTTCATCCTCGCGCGTTTCGCCGACGAGGACGAGGCCATGGCCTGCGACACCTACCTGAAATCCCAGGGGCTGATCGTGCGCGGCGTGGCGGGCTACAAGCTGCCCCATTGCCTGCGCATCACCGTGGGCGACGAGTCGAGCTGCCGCCGCGTGGCCCATGCCATCGGCCAGTTCAAGGGCGGCGCACGATGACCACCGACGTGACGACCCCGGGGGCCGCCGCGGCCCCCGTCTACCCCAAGCTTGCGCTGATCGGCCTCGGCCTGATCGCCTCCTCCATCGCATGGGCCACGCAGCGTGGTCAGGTTGCGGGCGAGATCATCGGCTATGACCGCGACCCGGGGGTGCGCGAGACCGCCCGCCGGATCGGCCTGTGCCACACCGTCGCCGACACCGCCGCCGAGGCCGTGGCCGACGCGGACCTCGTGATCTTCTGCGTGCCCGTGGGCGCCATGGGCGCCGTGGCCGAAGAGATCGGCGGCGCGCTGAAACCCGGCGCCACCGTCTCTGACGTGGGCTCGGTCAAGAAATCCGTGATCGACGCCGTGGGCCCGCATATCCCCGAGGGCGTGCATTTCGTGCCCGCGCACCCGCTGGCGGGGACCGAGCATTCCGGCCCCGAGGCGGGCTTTGCCGAGCTTTTCGACAACCGCTGGTGCCTGATCGTGCCCTCCGATGGCTCCGACGCGGAGGCCATCACGACACTGCGCCGGTTCTGGGAAGGGCTGGGCGCCAACGTCAATGAGATGGACGCCGAGCATCACGACCTCGTCCTTGCCGTCACCAGCCACACGCCGCACCTCATCGCCTACACGATGGTGGGCGTGGCCGACGACCTGCGCCGGGTGACCGACAGCGAGGTGATCAAGTATTCCGCTGCCGGTTTCCGGGACTTCACCCGGATCGCCGCCTCGGACCCGACCATGTGGCGGGATGTCTTCCTCTCGAACAAGGAAGCGACGCTGTCGATCCTCCAGCGCTTCACCGAGGAACTCTTCCGCCTGCAGCGGGCGATCCGGCGGGATGACGGTGACCTGCTCTTCGATTACTTCACCCGCACGCGGGCGATCCGGCGCGGCATCATCGAGGCCGGTCAGGATACCGCGGCCCCGGACTTCGGCCGGGGTGGGCCGCGTCAGCCCAAGGCGCCCGACGCATGACGGCCCGGGCGCGGGTCGCGGCGGCTCTGGCGCTGGCGGGATGTCTCGCCGCACCGCTGAGCCTGCTGGCGAACGCGCCCGATCAATCTTTGCGCCCCGTGGCGCGGGGCCAGATCGTGCAGGGCCAGATCCTGCCCGCCGATGCCTTCATCTCGCCTGCCGATCTCGGCGTGCCGGAGCAGGTGGTGGTGCCGGGGACGCTCGCGCCCGCCGCCCGGCCCCCCGCGCGCGCGCTATCGCCCAGCACCTTCGGCGTCCGCCCCGAAGCCGAGCCGCGTGATCCCAACCGCTTTGCCGCGATGCGCCCCCGTGCCCGTCCGCCCCGGATCGAGGACACCGCCCGCCGCACCGAGGCCCTGCTGCGGCAGGGCGCGGTCTGTGGCGATCCATCCCTGCAGGGCATTCACGTGGGCCGCGTGGCGGGCAACTCCGGCTGCGGGATCGAGGATGCGGTGCGGCTGCGCTCGGTCTCGGGCGTTGCGCTGTCGACCCATGCGCTGATCGATTGCACCACCGCCAAAACGCTGAAGACCTGGATCGATGGCGCGCTGAAGAAAGAGGTGGGGCGGCGCGGCGGCGGGGTCTCCGAACTGAAGGTCGCGGCCCATTACGCCTGCCGACCGCGCAACAACCAGCGCGGGGCCAAGATCTCGGAGCACGGCAAGGGCCGGGCGATCGACATCTCGGCGATAAAGCTGCGCGACGGGAGTGAGATCACGGTGCTCGATGGCTGGAACACCCGTAAGGATGGCAAGCTGCTGCGCCGGCTGCACAAGGCGGCCTGCGGGCCGTTCGGCACGGTGCTGGGGCCCGAGTCCGACCGCTTCCACCGCAACCACTTCCACTTCGACACGGCGCGCTATCGCTCCGGCGCCTACTGCCGATAAGGCGGGGCTGCCTGCACGTCGCACGACGCTGATGTTGCGGCGGCTGCGCCCGGGCAGTCTGGCCCCCTCAGCCTGCCGGGGCGCTCACTCCCACCACGGGTCGATGCGGGCGATCTCGGCGTCGGACCAGCCGAAGTGATGCGCGAACTCGTGGATCGTGACATGGGCGATCAGGTCTTCCAGCGTCACGTCGCCCCGGTCGCGCCACTCCGCGAGGATCGGTTCACGGAACAGCCAGACCGCATCGGGCTGCGTCGGCAGGTCCCAGATGGATTTCTCCGTCATGGGAATGCCCTCGTAGAGACCGGTCAACTCCAGCGGATCGTCGATCTCCAGTTCTGCAAGCATCTCTGCATCGGGATAATCGGCGACAAGCACCACCACCTCCCGCGCCCCGGCGCGGAAAGCCTCGGGGAGGTCGGCCACGGTGCGATGGGCGATCTCTTCGAAATACGCAAGCGAGATATTCTGAGCCATGCCTTGGATATGGCGCAGCGGGCCGGGTCTGGAAAGGGGCAGGGGCGGGTCTGGCTGCGGGAAAAGGCCTCTGCATCTCTGCACAGCGGGTTTGCGCCGGTGCCCGTCGTCGGAGGGGGGCCGTCGCCCTACCTTTTTCCCAACAGCCGAAAGGAGACCCCCATGGCACAGCCGAAAATCGTCATCCCCTTCTACTCCACCTACGGCACCAACCACGCCGTTGCCCTCGAGGCCGCGAAGGCCGCCGAGGCCGCGGGCGCCGAGGTTCGCCTGCGCCGCTTCGCCGAGACCGCACCGATGGCGGTTGTCGAAGGGCAGGAGGCCTGGAAGGCGCAGTACGACAAGATGCAGGACATCCCCGAAGTCACGCTCGACGACATGGACTGGGGTGATGGCTACTACTTCATCTTCCCCACCCGCTACGGCTCTGCGCCCAGCCAGGTCCGGTCCTTCATCGACATGATGGGCGGCATCTGGAACGAGGGCAAACTGGTCAACAAGGCGGTCACCGCCTCGACCAGCGCCGGCAATGTCCACGGCGGGCAGGAAAGCACGCTGCTGAGCTTCTACTTCTCGGTCATGCACTGGGGCTCGGTCATCGTGGCGCCCGGCTACACCGACGGGTCGATCTTCGAGGCGGGCGGCAACCCCTATGGTTATTCCGCCAAGGCCGGTGAATTCGACGAGGCCGGGAAGGCCGCCGTCGCGCATCAGGCGAAACGCCTGGTCGAGATCACCGCGAAACTGGCGGTCTGATCCGCTCTGACGCCGGGCCGGGGGCGCGTCCCCCGATCTCTCGTACACGGATCGCCGCCTGCCAGATCGCAGGTCTGGGGGCGGCGGTCCGAGAGCGTCCGGCAAAGGTGTAGAGCCGCCGGCCCGCGCCATTCAGGGCCCGGCTGCCCCATCGAAACCGGCTCCCCGGTGACGGATTGGCAAGCTGCGCCGCTTCAGATCGCCATCGGCTGGGCCAACCGGGCGCGCAGCAGGCCGGTCACGCGGGCAACATCGCCTGCATGGGCGGCGCCCTGACGGCGTGTTTCCTCCAGTTGCTTCACGGCCTGCAGCAGCACGATATCCTCCGCGTCCTGCGCCACGCCCTGCAGGAACTGGCGCGCGTAGTCGACCACCTCCACCGGGACGTCCGGCGCAAGGATCGCCGCCAGGTGGGCCATGTCGTCCCGGTAGGCAATCGGGTCCGGCTCCACCCGGTCCGAGAGGACTTCCCGCGGGCCGCGGGGATGATACTCCGGCGGCAGATGGCGGAGGATCGCATCCTGAAACGCCATCACGCTCAGCATCGGTTTCGCCAGGAACCCGTCCGCCCCCGCCGCGAGGGCCTCGTCGCGCAGTTGCGTCTCGCCGCTGGTGGCGAGGATAACCGCCACCCGGGGCGTGGCCCGGGCCAGGTCGGCGATCAGCTCCGCCCCGTCGCCATCGGGCAGGCCGAGGTCGATGATCGTGATCGAGGGACGATAGACCCGAAGGTGCCGCCGCGCCGCCCGCAGGCTGTCCGCCCGCCGGATGCGCGCCCCGGACCGCAGGCAGAGCAGGCGCATCGCGTCGCTGGCATAGCGGCTGTCCTCGACCACCAGAACCGTGAGCCCCAGCAGGGGCCGGTCCCCTGTCGGGGCGGGAGAGCTGGCACGTGTGTCGAGATCGTCCATCGCATGTCTCCTGTCGGTCTGCGGGCCCACTGGCCCGGCCCCTCGACCCTAGCCCTCCGCGGCTAATGAAAGCTTAATCCGCGCCCGCCGCGCAGCCCGTCCCGCGTCCTGCACACCCGCCGTTTCACGATTGGACACCCGACACCGCCCCCGGCCCTGCGCGGACCTGTCGCTTGCGTGGTGCCCCACTGCTGCGCATAAGGAGGGAAAGGATGAGGAGAGAGATCATGATCGGCCGCCTGAACCATGTCGCCATTGCCGTGCCTGACCTGGAGGCCGCTTCGGCGCAGTACCGCGATACCCTCGGCGCCACGGTCGGCGCGCCGCAGGACGAGCCCGATCACGGCGTGACCGTGGTCTTCATCGAACTGCCCAACACCAAGATCGAGCTGCTCTACCCGCTGGGCGATGCGAGCCCGATCCGGGGGTTCCTCGACAAGAACCCGGCTGGCGGCATTCACCACATCTGCTACGAGGTCGAAGACATCCTCGCCGCCCGTGACCAGCTCAAGGAAGCGGGTGCCCGGGTGCTGGGCGATGGCGAGCCCAAGATCGGCGCCCATGGCAAGCCGGTGCTCTTCCTGCATCCCAAGGATTTCAACGGCTGCCTCGTCGAGCTGGAGCAGGTCTGATCCATGGCGATCACCTCTGCCCTCGTGCTCTTCGCGGTGATCTGGTTCCTCACCCTGCTGGTGGTCGTGCCGATCCGGCTCAAGACCCAGCAGGACATGGGCAAAGTCACGCCCGGCACCCAGTCCGGCGCGCCCGAGCACCACTACCTGAAGCAGAAGGTCTGGATCACCACCGGCATCACCCTGGTCCTCTGGGCCATCGTCTGCGGCATCATCCTGTCGGGCTGGGTCACCATTGCCGACATCGACCTCTTCCACCGCATGAACCCGCGCAGCCCCGTCAACTGACGCGGCCTCCTCCCATCCACTGTTCCAAAATATCCCCGGGGGCTTGCCGCCCCGCAGGGCGGCAAGGGGGGCAGGCAGCCCCCCCACGCGCGGCGCAAGCCGCGGCCAGGCATCGCGTGCGGCGCAGCCGCTCCGCACGGTCAGGCCCGCTTCAAGCCCGCTTCAAGCCCGCTTCAAGCCCGCTTCAGGCCGCCATTCAGACGATGGAAGATATGGGTGAAGGTTGCCGCCCCGAAGATCGGGATCACGAGGTTCACCAGCGGCACCGACAGCGGCACAGCCATCAGAACGCCCGCCGCCCAGATCGACAGCCAGTTGCGGCCGCGCAGGCGGTTCGCCTCCTCCCGGCCCACGCGCCGGATCGCGGCCAGCGTGTAATATTCCCGCCCCAGCAGGAACCCGTTCAGCCCCCAGAAGATGAAGAGCGCGAAGGGCGGAAACAGCACGTAGAGCGCCAGTGCCACGATATTCGCCCCGATCAGCACGCCAAGGAACCCCAGCGAGTCCTTGATCTGCTCGGGGATCGGCAGCCGGGGCACCGCGGGCAGGTGGGGATAATGTCGGTCCTCCACCGCCTGCGCCACATCGTCGAGGAAGAGCGAGGTGATGGCCGAGGCCACCGGCACCATCAGGAAGACCGAGAGCGCCATCATGGCGAAGAAGCTGGACCACGTGACCAGCTCTCCGACCCATGTCACCTCGCCGATCAGCGGCAGGGTGGCGCTGTCGCCCACCAGCCACTGCAGCAGCACGAGGAGGCCGGCATAGGCCGCCACCAGCAGGGCGAAGGTCAGCACGATCCCGAGGAAGAGCACCCGGCGGAACCGCCGGTCCCCGGCCTGCGACAGCGCGAGGACAAAGCTCTGCAGGATCACTCCGACAGCCATGTGACCACCTTGGCGAGGTCGGGGCGCGGGCGCTCCGGCGGGGCGACGGTTTCCGTGCCGAGGTAGACCAGCCCGGCGAGGCTTTCCTGCGGCGCAAGGCCCAGGCCCTCTTCGAGGAACGGCCGGTCGAAGGCGTGCCAGCCGGTCAGCCAGCCCGCGCCCCAGCCCGAGGCCAGCGCCGCGTTCACGAGGCCGAGGCAGACGGCGCCCGCGGAATAGGTCTGCTCGATTACGGGGACCTTGGGGCTCTCCTTCGGGCTTTCCACCACGGCCACGCAGACCACGCCATCCTCGAACTGCTTGGCCGCCTTGGCGATGTCGGCCTCGTCCTTGCCGAGTGCTGCGCCCCGGGTCTTGGCCAGGGCGGCCAGACGATCCAGCGCCGCGCCGTCCAGCACGATGAAGCGCCAGGGCTCCAGCTTGCCGTGGTCCGGCACGCGGGCGGCGGCGGTCAGGATCACTTCCATCTCGTCGCGCGACGGGCCGGGGGCGGTCAGCGTCTTGGGCGGACGGGACCGGCGGGTCAGCAGGAAATCGAGGGCGGCTTGGTTTCTTTCGGGCATAGATCACTCCTGTCGCTGCCCGACATGTCGGCGCTGCGGCGCAGGGTTTCAAGCGTAAAACCTTGGAAAAGCCTCAGGATCGGCGTCGGACAGGGGCGCGCCGACGGGCCGGACCCCGGACAGTGCCCCGCTGCGGGCCTCAGCGTGCCCCGGCGGCGGCCAGCCGTTCCTGCGCCTCGGGATCGCCGTTGGCGGCGCGGTGCGTGAGGATCTCCGGCACATGGTTCTGTGCCCAGATGCAGATCTGATCCATCAAACCGGCCAGTTCCTCTCCGAGCGCGGTCAGTTCATAGTCCACCCGCGGCGGCACCTCGGCATGGACGGTGCGCGAGACGAGCCCGTCATGTTCCAGCCCGCGCAGGGTCTGGGACAGCATCTTCGGAGAGATCCCCTCGATCTTCCGTGCAAGCTCGGCATTGCGCATTCGACCCTGTCTCAGGGCGGTGACCGTAAGGTAGGTCCACTTGCCCGAGAGCAGGTCGAGCACCATGTGCGAAGCGCAGTGCCGTTTAAACACATCGAAGGTATAGCCCTCAGTCGCATTAGTAACCATTGGGTAACTACTTTCCAAAAAGGTGCCTACTTCACAAACGGAAGTTATGGTGGAATCAAGGCGCTCGTCAACGTCGCAGAGAACGACAGGAGCATTTCATGCAGATCATTACCCAGGAACGCACAGGCAGTGCGCAGGTCTTGCAGTTGTCCGAGAAGCCCACGCCCGAGCCGGGACCGGGCGAGCTGCGCGTGCGCGTGATGTCCGCGGGGGTGAACCCCGTCGATGCCGCTGTGCGCGCCGGGCATTTTCCCCTCATCGGTGAGCCGCCCTTCACCATCGGCTGGGACCTTGCGGGCGTGGTCGAGGCCGTGGGCCCCGGCGTGCGCTGGTACCGCCCCGGTGACCGGGTGGCCGGTCTGGCGCGCTTCCCGCAACAGGCGGCGGCCTATGCCTCCCACGCCATCGTACCGGAGGAAGAGATCGCCCGCGTCCCCGCGCAGGTCGACCTGCAGCAGGCGGGTGCCCTGCCGCTGGCCGGTCTGACCGCGTGGCAGGCGCTGGTGGAGGCCGGTGGCCTCGCCCCCCGTCAGCGGGTGCTGATCCATTCGGGCGCGGGCGGCGTCGGTCATCTGGCCGTCCAGATCGCCAAGGCCCGCGGCGCCCATGTCACCGCCACGGCAAGCGCCGGCAAGCTGGATCTGCTGCGCGAGCTGGGGGCCGACATCGCCGTGGATTACCACCGCACCCAGCCGGTGGGTCCCTTCGATCTGGTCCTCGACCCGCAGGCCGGCGTTCAGGCAGAAACCTCCGTCGCCCTCACGCGGCCGGGCGGGCGGGTGATCACCCTGCTCGACTTCACCGAGACGGCGGCGCAGCTGGCGCAGTCGCGGGGCGTGCATCTGCAACGGATCATGGTGCGGCCCGGGGCCCATCACATGGCCGCGCTGATGACGCTGATGGCCGAGGGCGCTTTGCGCGTGGTGGTCGACCGGACCTTCCCGCTGGCCGAGGCCGGGGCCGCGCAGGACTACCTCGCCGAGGCCCGTCCGGCAGGCAAGGTCGCGCTGATCCCCTGACGGCAGGCCCCTGCGGATCGGGCCCGCGCAGATCCAACCGCTGGCCGGTGGTCTCCCTCCCACCGGCCAGCGGGCCTTACCAGTCGCGAAGCATCTCCCGCAGGTCCGCGCCCGGCTGCCAGAGCCGTGCGTCCCAGCCCGCGGCCATTGCGGCCCTGACATTGGCGGGCGTGTCATCGACGAAGCGGATCGCCTCGCGGGGCACCTCCGCCGCCGCCTGCGCCCGCGCGAAGAAGGCCGCCTGCGGCTTGGCCACGCCGAGGCCTGCAGAGAACAGCATCCCGTCCACATGCGGTGCGAGCCGCAGCTCCTCCATCAGGTAGCGGGCCCTGAGCGGCTCTTGGTTGGTGGCGAGGAAGACGCGCCAGCCCTCGGCGCGCAGGCTGTCGCAGGCCGCCAGCACGGCGGCGTCCACCTGCGCATCGCGGGAAAACCAGTAGTCGAGGAAGTCCGCCACCGTCAGGTCGCGGCGCAGCGACGGCAGGCACCGGGCGAGCACCTCGTCCAGAGCCTCCTGCCCGGACAGGATCGCGGGCCAGTGCGGGCGGAAGAAGACCCGCTGCAGGGCCTCCGGGTCGATCCTCAGGTCCTGAGCGATGGTTCCGGCCCAGCTGCCGCCCTGACGCGGATGGATCAGCACCCCATCCACGTCGAGCATCAGGCAGCGCGGGCCGGGACCGGTCTCAGCCAAGATGAACCGCGGCCATCTCGTCGATCAGAGTCGAGTGGAAGGCGCGCACCCGCTCGTTCGGCTGGCGGGTGGCCACGGTCTTGGCCATCGGGTCCGGGGCGACATGGTCACTGCCCGCCAGCGTTTCGATCACCGCGTGACCGCAGAACGGCACATAGGCCTCGGAATACCCGCCCTCGTGCACGGCCAGCAGCTTGCCGCCGCAGTGACGGTCGGCGGCGGCCATCATCAGCTTGGTCATCTCGGCATAGGTCTCGGCGGTGCACATCATGTGGGCCAGCGGATCGAAGGGCCCGGCGTCGAAGCCGCAGGCGATGACGATCACGTCCGGCTTGAAGCGGTCGATGGCGGGCACCACGATCTTTTCCATCACCTCGAGGTAGCCGTGATGGCCCACACCCGGCGGCAGGGGGATGTTGATGTTGCAGCCCTCGCCCGCGCCCTTGCCGCGGTCTTCCACTTCGCCGCTGTCGAGCGGGTAGTTGTGTTCCTGATGGATCGAGATCGTCAGCGTGTCGTCCCGATCGTAGTAGATCGCCTCGGTCCCGTTGCCGTGGTGCACGTCCCAGTCGACCACGACGGCACGGCCAAGCAGGCCCTCGGCCCGGGCGGCTTCCAGCGCGACAGGGATATTGGCCAGCAGGCAGAAGCCGTTGGGCCAGTCGGGCAGGCAGTGATGCCCCGGCGGACGCGAGAGCGCATAGGCGTTCTTCACCTCTCCTTTCAGGACGGCACGCAGCGAGGCCGTGGCCAGCCCGGCCGAGAGCGCCGCGATCTCGTAGCCGCCCTTGCCGAAGGGCGTGCGCAGGCCCAGTTCGCCGCCGCCCGCGTCGGAGGTTTGCTTGAATTTGTCGAGGAAGGCGGCGGGGTGGATGCGCTCCAGCTCTTCGCGGGTGGCCTGCGGGGCGGAGGAGACATGCAGGTCGCCCATCAGCCCGGTCACATCCATCAGGTTCTTGAGCCGCCGCTTCGTCTCGGGGCTTTCGGGCAGGCCGCCCGCGGCCAGCGGCTGGACGAGGTCCCCCACCGGCAGGGTCAGCGCGTAGTTGCCACCCGAGTGCCAGAAACAACGCTCATCCCAGTAAAAACCCGTTTTCATATCGGTCTCCATCTTCCGTCGGCGCGATCCGATCACCCCGGCGACGGATTGGCAAGGGCGGCCACGGCACCGGGGCGGCGGTCCTTGGCCGGTGGGGCAGAGTTGACAGCGGCACGCGCCCCCGCCATGCCGGGGCCATGGCACAGCTTCCCGATCTCTCCGACCTTGCGCAGCCCGGCGCGGAAATCGCCCTGCGCGTGACGCCCAAGGCGTCGCGCAACCGGATCGAGCGGGGCGAGGACGGCGGGCTGCGGGTCTACGTGACGGTGGTGCCGGAGGACGGCAAGGCGAACGTCGCCGTGCAGAAGCTGCTGGCCAAGGCCATGGGCATCGCGCGGTCGCGGCTCACGCTGCTGCGCGGGCAGACCGCGCGGGATAAGGTCTTCCGGGTGGACTGACGCGCCTCAGCCCTTCTTGGGCGGCAAGACGTAGCTGCCTTCAGGCAGGTTCAGCGCCGCGGCCAGATCGCGCAATTGCGACGGGGAGAGCGTGATCTTCAGCACTTCGTCGGTCCGCGCGTCGTATTGTTCCAGCGTCACGCATTCGGTGAAGGCGTTGATCGAGATGTCTTCCTGAAGCGGCGCCGGGCCGTCATCGACCAGCGTGATGACCGTGGAATCAAACTCGTGCTCGATCGTGAACATGATCTACCTCTTGGGCTGACGTTGGTCCTTGTCCCTCGGGCGCCACGTCCTCCGCGCCCGGATGGCAGGTGTCTTATCTCTCCCCACGGTGCTTGAGAACTGCCAAACCTGCAAGCAGGCCCTTGCAAGAACTCCCCTTTTCGGGCGGGGCAGGGCGGAAAGGGTGCCCACATGGGCGCAGCCCGGCGGCCTGCATTCTCGGAAAAATATTTCCTATAGGAAAATTCCTGCGCTAGATGTTCAGGCGATCCGGCTTTGGATCGGGTCTGGTGGAGAGGGTTGCAGTGCGGATTGCGGTAGTGGGCGCGGGAATCATCGGCGTGAACGCGGCGCTTGCCTTGCAGGCGCGCGGAGCGGAGGTCGTGCTCTTCGACCGGGCCGCGCCGGGGCAGGGGGCCTCCTTCGGCAATGCGGGCTGCTTTGCCTTTTCCGAGGTGACGCCGATCTCGATGCCGGGGCTGGCCTGGTCCGTGCCGGGGATGCTGGCCGATCCCCACGGGCCGCTGGCGATCCGCTGGTCTTATCTGCCCCGTCTGGCGCCGTGGCTGATGGCCTTCCTCAAGGCCGGGCGCAGCGCAGAGGTGGCGCGGATCTCGGATGCGCTCTCGGCGCTCTGCGCCCGCGCCAAGGCGGAGTACGCCCCGCTGCTCGCCGCCTCGGGCGCGGAGGCGCTGGTGCGGCGCGAGGGGGCGCTCTTCGTCTTCCGGGACCGCAAGGCGCTGGAGGCGGAGCTGCCCGAATGGGAGATGAAGCGCGCCCGCGGCATCACGGTGGAAGAGATCGGGCCGGAGCGGCTGCGCGAGATGGAGCCCGCGCTGTCGCCGGACTACACCTGCGCGTTCCATGTGCCGGACTGGCATCACACGGTGAACCCGGAGGCCATCGTCACCACGCTGGCCGCGCATTTCCGCAGCAAGGGCGGACGCCTGCGCCGCGCCGAGGTCGACCGGATCGAGGACCGGCCCGAGCGCCTGCGGCTGAAACCGGCAGGCGCCCCGGCAGAACCCTTCGACCGCATCGTGATCGCCTGCGGGGCGCATTCCCTGCATCTGTGCGCCCCGCTCGGCTACAAGCCCCTGCTCGACACCGAGCGGGGCTACAACCTGACATTGCCCGATCCGCAGGTCACGCTGACGCGGCCCGTCTGCGTGATGGACAAGGGCTATTTCATGACGCCGATGGAGATGGGCCTGCGCGTGGGCGGCGGGGTCGAACTGGGCGGTCTGGCCGCCGCGCCGAACTGGGACCGGCCCGAACGCATGGTCTCCCATGCCGAGACGGTGCTGCCCGGCCTGAACCGCGCAGGTGGCGCGCAGTGGATGGGCTTCCGGCCCTCGATGCCCGACAGCCTGCCCGTCATCGGCAAGATGCCGGGCCACGAGCGGCTGCTGGTGGCCTTCGGACACGGGCACATGGGGCTGACGCTGGGCGCGGTGACCGGGCGGCTGCTGTCCGAGATCGCCTTCGATGCGCCGCCCTGCGTGGACCCCGCCCCTTACGACCCGGCGCGGTTTGCCTGACGCGGCAGTGACGGCGGGTGGGCGCCGCACCGCAGGCCGCCGTCGCGGGGCCGGGCCCCACGAGACTGAACGACAGAAGGAGGACGACCCATGGACAAGACGACCCTGACCCGCGAGGCGCTGACACGGCTGCTCGAACGGGTTTTCATCGCCAATGGCTGTAGCGAGACAGTCGCCGGCATCCTCGCCGCCAATGTCGCGAATGCGGAGGCGGCGAAGTCTTACAGCCACGGGGTGTTCCGCATCGAGGGCTTCGTCAGCACGCTGCGCTCGGGCTGGGTGGATGGCACGGCGGTCCCGGTGGTCGAGGACGTGGCGCCGGGCTTCCTACGGGTCGATGCCCGCAACGGCTTTGCCCAGCCGGCCCTCGCCGCGGCCCGGCAGGCCTTTGTCGCGCGGGTGCGCCGGCAGGGCGTCGCACTGCTGGCCCTGCGGGACTCGCATCATTTCGGCGCGCTCTGGCCCGATGTGGAAGCCTTCGCGGACGAGGGGCTGATCGCGCTGTCGATGGTCAACAGCATGACCTGCTCGGTCCCGGCGGGGGCGGTGAAGCCGGTGCTGGGGACGAACCCGATCGCCTTTGCTGCGCCGATTGCCGGCAAGGCGCCGCTGGTGTTCGACTTCGCCACGACGACCATGGCCCATGGTGACGTGCAGATCGCGGCGCGCGAGGGACGGACCCTGCCCGAGGGCACCGGCGTCGATCGCGACGGCGTGCTGACCGGCGATCCCAAGGCGATCCTCGAAGGCGGCGCGCTGGTGCCTTTCGGCGGTCACAAGGGCTCGGCCATCTCGCTGATGGTGGAATTGATGGTGGCGGGGATCTCGGGCGGGAATTTCTCGTTCGAATTCGACTGGTCCGGCCATCCCGGGGCGCAGACCCCGCGCACCGGCCAGATCCTGCTGGCAATCGACCCGTCCCACGGGGCAGGGACCGCCTTTGCCGACCGGGGGCGCGTCCTGATCGACCGCCTCGCCGAGGCAGGCTTTGCCAGCTATCCCGGGGCCCGGCGCCGCGCTGTCGAGATCGGCCCCGATACGGAGGTGCCGCTCTCCGCCGAGGTGCTCGCCCGTCTTCAGGACCATGCCGAGGGGCGGACCTGAGGATGCAGGGCCCGCTCGACCCGATGCTGCGGCTGCCCTCCATCGGGGAGCGTGTCCAGACCCTGCGCAAGCGCGACCGGCTGACGCTGAACGATCTGGCCGGGCGCGCGGGCATCTCTGCCTCGGCCGTTTCCAAGATCGAGAACGGCCAGACCTCGCCGACCTATGAGACCATCGTGCGGCTGGCGGTCGGGCTCTCCGTGGATGTGGCGGAGCTCTTCGGCAGCGAGGGCAGCACCCCGGTGAGCGGACGGCGGGCGATCACCCGCGCCGGGGAGGGCGTCGCGCAGTCCACGCCGCATTACGACTACCAGATGCTCTGCACCGATCTGGCCACGACGGCCTTCATCCCCTTCCTGACCCGCATCCGCGCGCGCTCGGTCGCCGAGTTCGCCGGGCTGCAGAGCCACCGGGGAGAGGAGTTCTTCTACGTGCTCGACGGGGCCGTCGAACTCCATACCGAGCATTATGCCCCGGTCCGGCTCGACCGGGGCGACAGCTCCTATTTCGACAGCGGCATGGGCCATGCGCTGATCTCGGTCAGCCCGGAGGAGGCCACGGTGCTCTGGATCGCGACCCGCGTCCACGGTGTGCTGGAGCGCTGACACCGGATGACGTTCCGGCGCTCTTGCGCTGCGCGCCACTTCGCGGTCCTCTCGCGCAAGCATTCAATCAGGGATCCCGACCATGACCGCCGTTACCGATTTCCTCGCCTCCCGTTTCGAGGGCCACAAGGCCCTGCGCCGCGACATCCACGCCCATCCCGAACTGGGCTTCAAGGAGACCCGGACGGCGGCCTTGATTGCAGAGCGCCTTCGCGCCGCCGGTTACGAGGTTGTCGAGGGCGTGGGCACCACGGGCCTTGTCGCGACCCTGTCGCGTGGCGCGGGGCCGACCATCGGCCTGCGGGCCGACATGGACGCCCTGCCGATGGACGAGGAAACGAACCTGCCCCATGCGTCGAAGACCCCGGGCGTCTTCCACGGCTGCGGCCACGATGGCCATACGGTCAGCCTGCTGGCCACGGCCGAGGCGCTGGCGGCCGAGGGCGGCTTCTCCGGGACCCTGCGGATGATCTTCCAGCCCGCGGAGGAGGGGCTTGGCGGCGGGCTGCGAATGATCGAGGAGGGGCTCTTCGAGCGCTTCCCCTGCGATCTGGTCTATGGCTTCCACAACATGCCGCTGCTGCCCTTGGGCACGGCGACGGTGCGCCCCGGCCCGGCGATGGCCTCGGCCGACGAATTCAAGGTCACCTTCACCGGCAAGGGCGGCCATGCGGCGATGCCGCACCTGAGCAAGGATTGCGCGCTGGCGCTCTCGGAACTCACGGTGGCCTTGCAGCGGCTGGTGGCGCGTGGCGTCGATCCGCTGCGGTCGGCCGTGCTCAGCGTGACGCAGATCCACGTGGGCCAGGCGCATAACGTCATCGCCGGATCGGGCTGGCTGGGCGGCACCGTCCGGACGCTTGGCGCGGAGGAGCGCGACTTCGTCGAGGCCGGGATGCACCGGCTGGCGAAGGCCGTGGCGCTGGCCCACGAGATGGAGGTGGAGGTCACCTATACCCGTGGCTACCCGCCGCTGGTGAACGACTCCGCAGTGGCCACCCGGGTGGCCGAGGGGCTACGGGCGAGCCCCGTAGTGGAGATGGTCGAGGATGTGCCGCCGATCATGGCCGCCGAGGACTTCGCCTACATGCTGGAAAAGGTGCCGGGCGCCTACCTCAACTTCGGCATGGCGAAGGAGGGGGAGGCCAACCCGATGGTGCACAACCCGGCCTACGATTTCCGGGACGAGCTGATCCCCGTGATCGCCGCGACCATGGTCGAGCTGGTGCGCGCGGAGCTGCCCGAAACCTGATCGCGACCTCTCGGCGGGGGCGGAAAATTCTTCGAAGAATTTTCCCAAGAATTTTTGAAAATTCTTGGGTGCCTCGCGGCGGTGGCCCGCTCCGGACTTGACGTCGGGGCGGGTGCTTCGGCGCAGCCGATCCTGCAAATTTCGCTGCGTCACGAGCGTCGCGCCGCCTTGAGGATCGGCGCGGTTTCCGACTTCATCGGGCGCGAGAGGATCGTTTCGACGGAAGCGGCGCTCCGGCCTCAGGGCCGAACGGGAGGAGAGGAGGACGCGGGCGCAACCGGCCCGCGTGGAAGACGACCCCCGGCCGTTCGCCTGCTGGCCCCGTGCCGCCCGCGCTGTCCTGCGCGTGCCGTCCATGCCAGTAGAGGAGACCCGCATGGCCCAGACTTTTGCCTTTCCGCTGACCCTGAACCACGTGCTGGAGACCGGGCTTGCCCGCGCGGGTGCGCACCGCATCCATGGCGCCGATGGCACCAGCCGCAGCTATCCCGAGTTCGCCGCCCGCGTCGCCCGCTTTGGCGCGGCCCTTGCGGGGATGGGCCTGCGCCCGGGCGCGGTGATCGGCATGCTGGATTTCGATACGCCTGCGTATCTGGAGGCCTTCTTTGCCGTGCCCATGTCGGGGGCGGTGCTGCATACGATCAACCTGCGGCTTTCGCCGGAACAGCTGGTCTATACGATCAACCATGCCGAGGATGACGTGCTGATCGTGAACCGCGCGCTTGCCCCGCTGCTGGCCGCCGTCTGGGACGAACTCCGCCCCGGGATGCAACTTGTCTTCCTCGGTGAAGGCGACACCGGCGGCCTGCCGGACGGCATTGACTTCGAGGACTGGCTTGCGGCCGGCGATCCCGCCCATGTCTTCCCGGACCTGCCCGAGGACAGCGAGGCGACGCTCTTCTACACCACCGGCACCACCGGCCTGCCGAAGGGGGTGCATTTCACCCAGCGGCAACTGGTGCTGCATACTTTCGCGCTGGCGGCGGTCTTCGGCTCGGCCCCGCATGGCAGCTTCGGCCCCTCGGATGTGTATCTGCCGCTGACGCCGATGTTCCATGTCCATGCCTGGGGGCTCCCCTATCTCGCCACGATGCTGGGGGTGACGCAGGTCTATCCGGGGCGGTTCCAGCCTGACGTGACGCTGGGCCTGCTGCGCACCCATGGCGTGACCTTCACCCATTGCGTGCCGACGATCCTGCAGATGCTGATGCAGGAGGCCGGCGAGGACCGGACGGCGCTGCAGGGCCTCAAGATGATCATCGGCGGCTCGGCCCTGCCGCAGACGCTGGCCCGGGCCGCGATGGACCGGGGCGTCGACATCTTCACCGGCTACGGCATGTCGGAGACCGGGCCGGTGCTGACGCTGGCGCTTCTGACGCCCGAGGAACTGGCCCGACCGGTCGAGGAGCAGGTCACGCGCCGGGTGCTGACCGGGCGCACGATCCCCTTCGTCTCGATCCGGGTGGTGACCCCGGAGATGGAGGATGTGCCCCATGACGGCAAGACCGCCGGCGAGGTGGTGGTGCGCGCGCCCTGGCTGACGGCGGATTACCTGAAGAACGCGGAGGCGAGCGAGGACCTCTGGGCGGGCGGCTGGCTGCATACCGGGGACATCGCGGTGATGCATGCCGACGGGATGCTGCAGATCACCGACCGGCTGAAGGACGTGATCAAGACCGGGGGCGAATGGGTTTCCTCGCTGGCGCTGGAAGACATGCTGCGCCCCCACCCTTCGGTCCGCGACGTGGCCGTGGTGGCAGTGCCCGATGCAAAGTGGGGCGAGCGTCCGCTGGCGGTCGTGGTGCCCTCCGAGGGCGGGCTCGACGTGGCGGCGCTGAAGGCGGAACTGCAGAAGCATGTCGACAAGGGGGACCTGCCGCGCTTTGGCATTCCCGAGCGGTTCGAGGCGATCGACGACCTGCCCAAGACAAGCGTCGGCAAGATCGACAAGAAGGTGCTGCGCGCGCGGTTCGCCGCCTGAGGTGAAGACGGGAAGAGGCCGCGCGGCCTCTTCCCCAGCACGACGGTGTGCGCGCTCTAAAGGCGGGTGCTCCCGGTGGCGATGTCGCCCGTTTTCTTCGAAGAAAACGGACCGGAAAATGCGCATTTTCCGGGGGAGAGCCGGTGAGGCCAGTCAAGATTCGCTGGCGTAGGGGCTTCTCAGGAGCGCTCGATGATCCCCGGCGCGCGGATCGCCCAGTACTCGAGCCAGGCGAGCGCGCCCGTTAGTACCGCGTCATAGACCGCGCGGCCCGTGGCCTCGCCCGCCGCCGTATGCAGCCCGCAGTAGGCCTCTGCCCCGGATGGGGCGGCGACGGCGATGCAATCGGTCCCCGTGCCCGTGGCGCGGCCGGTGGGCAGGCGCATCCCGGCCTCGATCACCGCGGCGGTGCGGGCCTGCGTGGCGATCGACAGCGCCTCGATCAGCGCGGCCTGCGTCAGCCCGCAGGAGAGCCGCAGCGCCACGTTGATCGTGCCCCAGTCGCGGCCCGTGTAATCCATCCGGTGGCCGACGCGCTCGGCATTCGACAGGCCGACGGTGGCGACGGCCATGGCGCGGATGCCCTCCACCTCGGCCTCGGCCACCTCGTAGGCGCTGACATCGCGGGAGGTGAGGAAGGTGACGGCGTCGCTCTGCCCCACGGCTGCAAGCTGCGCGGTGAGCCAGTCGGTCACGTCGAGGTCCGGCGTCAGGTCGCTGTTGCGGACCTCGCGCCAGAGGATGCGGTCGGCGGTGACAAGGCCGGCGCGGTGCGGCGCCCAGCTGAGCACCTGCATCTCGCGGCCAAGGTCGAAGCGCAGCCAGGGTCGGTCCAGCGTCACGCTCATCCCAGCACGCCCATCGGCAGGAAGACCGGGCCGTCCTCGGTCTCGGCGTGGTAGATCGAGACGCCGAAGGCCTCGGCCATGCGGGCGGGGGTCAGCACCTCGGCGGGCGTGCCGTCGGCGAGGATACGGCCATGGGCCAGCAGCACCAGCCGGGTGCAATGCCGAGCCGCGAGGCCAAGGTCATGGAGCGAGGTCACCACCCCGCGGCCCTCGGCGGCGAGACGGGCGAAGACCTGCATCGTGGCGATCTGGTGCGCCGGGTCCAGCCCCGCGACCGGCTCGTCCGCCAGCAGCAGCGGGCATTCCTGCGCCAAAGCCCGGGCGATCAGGGCGCGGGCCTGTTCCCCGCCCGAAAGCCGCGTGGCCGTCCGGGCCCGGAGCGGGCTCAACTGCATCTGGGCCAGGGCATCCTCGATGGCGGCCGCATCGGCTTCGGTGCCGCCGCCATGGGGCAGGCGGCCGAGGGAAACCAGCGTCTCGACCGAGACGGGCCAGGCAATCTCGCGCGCCTGCGGCATCCACGCGGCCTGTTTCGCCCGCGCGGCGGGGGAGAGGGCGGCCAGCGAGGAGTGGCCCGCGCAGGGCACCAGCCCGAGGGCCGCACGCATCAGCGTCGTCTTGCCCGCGCCGTTGGGGCCGATGAGGCCCACGAACTCGCCTTCGCTCACGGAGAGCGTGATGCCGTCCAGTACCGGACGGTTGCGTAGGGTGACTGAGAGGTCGGAGAGCGTCAGCAGCGTCATGCCTGCTCCCCCCGTGTTTTCCAGATCAGGTGCAGGAAGAGCGGCGCGCCCACGAGGGCCGTCACCACGCCAAGCTTCAGGTCGCGGTCGGGCATCACCACGCGCACCGCGATGTCGGCGGCCAGCAGCAGCGCCGCCCCGCCCGCGGCGGAGGTCCAGAGCAGGGCCGAGGGCCGCGCGCCCACCACGGGGCGCAGCAGGTGCGGCACCACGAGGCCGACGAAGCCGATGGCCCCCGCCACGGCGGTGCCCGCGCCCACGACACAGGCGGTGCCCAGCACCAGCGCCAGCCGCAGGCGCGTCAGGTGGACGCCCATGGCGCCTGCCGCATCCTCGCCCAGTGTCAGCGCGTCGAGCCCGCGGCCCGTCCGGGCCAGCAGCAGCGCGCCCGCCGCCATGAAGGGCGCCGCCAGCCAGACATGCACCATGGACCGGTCGGCGAGCGAGCCCATCATCCAGAAGACGATCTCCCCGGCGGCATAGGGCGAGGGCGAGAGGTTCAGCACCAGCGAGGTCAGCGCCGAGGCCATGGCCGAGACGGCGATGCCCGCAAGGATCAGCGTCAGCGAGCCGCCGCGCGGCCCGGCCAGCAGGACCAGCAGCAGCACGGCCCCCACGGCGCCTGCAAGCGCCATCAGCGGCAGGGCGAGGGCGAAGGCAGCGGAGAGGCCGGTCTGAATTGCGATCACGGCGCCAAGGGCGGCAGAGCCGGAAATGCCGATCAGGCCCGGCTCGGCCAGCGGGTTGCGCAGATAGCCCTGCATCGCGGCCCCGGCGAGGCCGAGGGAGCCGCCGATCAGGATCGCCAGCAGCATCCGCGGCAGGCGGATCTCGCGCATCACCAGCGGCAGGGGGCCATCGCCCCCGGCCACAAGCGCCTTGAGCGCGGCCAGAGGCCCGATATCGGCCGGGCCGATGACGAGGGAGGCCAGTGCCAGCAGGGCAACCAGCGGCAGCAGGACGGCAAAGGCTTTTTTCACTGCGCGGGCCTCATCCGCTCGCGCATCTCGGTCAGTTTCTTCATCGCACCCAGGACTTTCGGCGTTCCGCAGATCCAGTCGGCATCCGACATGATCGCGCCGGGGACGGCATCGCGCAACCGTTCCACCACGGGATGTTCGAGGATTTCCTCCGACCGCGATCCGCCGGGATAGGCGCGCGAGGTGATCAGGGCGTCGGGTTCGGCCATGGCGAGCAATTCCAGCGGCATCGGGCCGCCATAGGGGAAGCCCGCCTCGGCTGCGACATTGGCGAAACCGGCGGCCGCGAGGATCTGGCCTGCGAGGGTCTGGTCGCCGGTGGTGTAGCCATTGGCGTAATAGAGCGCGGCGCGGGGGTGGGGCCCGCCGGCAGGGGCGCGCAGCGCGGCGAGGTCAGCGTCGAATTGCGCGGTCAGCGCCTCGGCCTCGGCCTCGCGGTGCAGTAGCGTGCCGACCTCGGCGATGTGGTCGCGGACCTCCTCCAGCGAATTGGCGGGGGCGATCTGGGCGACGCGGACGCCCAGTCGGCGCAGCATGGCGACGGCAGCGAGCGAGGAATACTGCCCGGCGAGGACCAGGTCGGGCTGCATCAGCCAGACTTCCTCGGCAAGAGCGTGGTTGATGTCATAGGCCTGTGCCTCATCCACCATGGCGGAAGAGCGCGGATCGACCGCCAGCATGGAGACCGAGCGCAGCTGGCCCGGCGCGGCCAGCATCATCGCCAGCTGATCGGTGCACAGGTTGATCGAGACGACCCGGCGCGGCGCGGCGTCTTGCGCCTGCGCTGCTGCCGGGAGGCCGAGGCAGAGGGCGGCCAGAAACGCCCGGGCGGATCGCATCCCTGATCCCCGTCCCGGACGCGGGGCTTTCCGGCCGTACCGCACCGCCTCTTACCAGGACGAGCTCAGGCCGATGTAGGCCGTGCGCCCGCGAGAGGCATAGCCCCAGGTGTCGGAGTAGTCCTCGTCGAAGAGGTTCAGGACCCGGCCCGTCACCTTGACGGTGTCGGTCACCGCGTATTGCGCAGAGACGTCGACGACCGTGTAGTCAGGCAGTTTCTCGACGCCGTAGCTGCCGAAATACTGGCTGTCGTAGTTGCCTGCCACGTGGCGGATGTCGCCGTTCAGCAGGAGGCGCCCGTCCAGCGAGGTCCAGGTCGCGCCGAGGGTGAGCGTATGCTCGGGGCGGCGCTGCTCGACCGAGCCATCGGGGTTGGTGGCATCGAGATAGGTATAGGCGGCGCGCAGGCTCAGCTGATCCGTCGCCTCGAACCGGGCCGCCAGTTCCACACCCTGCCGGTCGCTGTCGCCGGTCTGGTTGATGTAGGTATAGGTGGTGGCATCGGTCATGACCGCGGTGATCTCGTCGGTCAGCGTCTCGTTGAAGTAGGTCACGTCGATCGTGCCGCGGCCCGAGGCAAAGGGCACTTCGACGCCGATATCGAAGGACTTGTTCTCCTCCGGCTTCAGGTCCGTGTTCCCCTTGTAGGCGATGCCGCTGTAGACGTCGTCGGCGAAGAGTTCGTAGTAGCTCGGGTTGACCGAGCCCTTGCCCGCCGAGGCGTGCAGCCGGATGCCGTTGGCCAGCGTGTAGCTGACGCCAGCGTTCCAGGTGGTCACGTTGCCGAACTGGTCGTTGTCGTCATGACGCACGCCGACCTGCAGGTCGAGGCCGGGGGCAAAGCTGCCCCGGTACTCCGCCGCGATCGAGTTGGTCTCGCGGTTGTAGAGCGAATTCGTGGTCGAGCTGTCCTGCTCGTTCTCCAGCATCAGGGTGACGAGGTGATTGGCCGAGGCCACCGTGCCGTCGATGCCGTAGGACAGGCGGTACTTCAGCACCTCGGTCTCGGTCTCGGTCGGGGCAAAGCCGTTGTAGCCCTGATCGAAGTCGGTGCGCTCGTAGCTCAGCCGGTTGACCATGCGCCCGCCGAGGCTTTCGTATTCCAGCCAGACCTGCGCGGTCTGCTCTTCGCGGTCGCTCCACTGGGTCGGATCGTCCACGACGTATTCGTCTGCCGTGGTCGCCGTCCACGACGTGTTGTCGTAGTCGTAGGTCTCTTCCGAATGGCGGTAGGACGCGCCGAGGGTCAGGCCGGGGATCAGTTCGTAGTCCGCGGCAATCTGCCAGGTCTCGCGGGTGATGCCATCCTTCTCGCCGCCGGAGCCGGAGTAATCATACCCCTCGTCGTCGCGCTTGGCGTAGTTCAGCGAGATGCCGCCCTTTTCGCCCCGCTGCGAGACGAAGCCCGAGACGGCCCAGCCGCTGCCCGCTTCCACCGTGCCGCCGTAGTGCAGGCCGCTCTCGGTGCCCTTCTTGGTGATGATGTTGATCACACCGGCCGAGGCGTTGGAGCCGTAGAAGGCCGACTGCGGCCCGCGCAGCACCTCGATCCGCTCGATATTGGCGGTCTCGAGGCCGGTGAGGATATATTCGCCGTCGCCGCCGGCGGCCTCGACCCCGTCGATCAGGATCAGCGTATGGCTCGACTCGCCACCGCGGATGCGGACCTGCGTGTAGCTGGAGCCGGTGGAGGAAACCGTCAGGCCGGGCACGCGCCGCAGCGCGTCCTGCACCGAGGCCACGCCCTGCTGGTCCAGCTCTTCGCCGGTCAGGACGGTGGCGGACCGGCCATAGCGGGCCGCGTCGATCGGGGTCAGACCGCCCGAGACGATGATGTCGTCCAGTTCGATCATGTCCTGCGCGCGCAGCGCGAGCGGAGCGGTTGCGGCGGTGATGGCCAGAACGGCCGTCGTCATCTTGAATGTCATCTCTGTCCCTTCCGGGCGCCCCGTTGGCCGGGGCAGGTGCTTGCGTTCAGCAACCGGATTCTGGACGTAATGACCCCTCCGGCAGCGGTGCGGTGTCACCACATACGGACAGGTCCGTTGCCCCGGGCGCCCTCCGCGCCCCGAACAGGGTGAACGGCTTCGACAGGTTTCCTGACTTGCGGGTCATCGCCTTACCGGGCCTTCCCGCCGCGCCCTCATGGCGCCGCAGTGGCATGATCCGGCATCGCTCGCCGCTTACAGTTGCGGGGGCAGTTGCGGCATTGGGCCCAAGGCCCGCACCGCATTCCCTTTTGCACCGGGCGTGGGGACACCCGGACCGAAGCTGGCCGGAACCCTAGGCAGGAGAACCCTTTTTTGCAAGTGCGAAAGCCCTGCGTCGGGCCGTCACATGGGACGCGTCGCCCCATGCGGCAGGAAGACCGCTTTCCCGAAACCTGTAACCAGATTAAACGTTTGCGCGAAAGGACGGCCCCCTCATGTCCCGGACTTCTGCTCTCTCGCGCCTCGTGGCGCCCGCCGCCGCGCGGCATCTGCGCCTGTCTTCCGGCCTTGGCCTTGCCGCGGGGCTGCTCTGGCCCGTGCAGGCCGGTGCCATCGCATGGGCGATTCCCGCATGGATCGACGGGCGCTGGGCCGCAGGCCTCTGGGCTGCCGCTCTCTTCCTCGGCGCGGCCCTGATCCGGGCCGGGCTGGAGGCGCTGGCCGCCCGCCGGGCCTACCGCGGCGCGGACATGGTGATCACGGAGGCGCGCGGGGCACTGCTCGACCGCGAGGTGGTGCAGCTTTCGGGCGGGGTCTCCTCCGCGGCGCTGGGCGCGATGGTGGCGCAGAAGCTGCCGCTGCTCTCGCCCTATCTCACCCGCTACCAGACGGCGATGGTGCGCGTCATGGTCCTGCCGTTGCTCTACCTCTGCCTCGTCTTCCCGGTGTCCTGGGCGGCGGGTCTCGTGCTGCTGGTGGCGGGGCCGCTGATCCCGGTCTTCATGGCCCTCGTCGGCATGGCCGCGAAGGAGGCGAGCGATCGCCAGATGGCCGAGATCGGCGACATGAACGCGCTGCTGATCGACAATATCGCCGCCCTGCCGGACATCCGCCTGCTGAACGCGACCGAACGGGCGCGTACGGACTTCGCGGCCCGGGCCGAGGCGCTGAAGACCCGCACGATGGCGGTGCTGCGCGTGGCCTTCCTCTCCTCCACCGTGCTGGAGCTCTTCGCCGCGCTCGGCGTGGCGATGGTGGCGGTCTATGTCGGCTTCTCGCTGCTTGGGGAGATCCCCTTCGGGGCCTATGCCACGCCGCTCACGCTGGGGCAGGGGCTGTTCCTGCTGCTCATGGCGCCCGAGTATTTCCAACCGCTGCGCGACCTTGCCGCTGCCTGGCATGACCGCGCTGCGGCCCAGTCCGTCGCGGATGAGCTGGAGACGCTGGCCGCAAGGCCCGCCGAGCCGATCCTCGGCACCGGCGGGCTGGCCGAGGCGATCCCCGGGCCTGCCACGCTGGCGATGACCAGTGTCGCGGTGCAGCGTGGGACACGCCGGTTGGCGCTGCCCGAGATCACGCTGCAGCCGGGCGAGATGGTCGTTCTGGCGGGCCCCAGCGGGGCGGGCAAGTCCACCGCGCTCGACCTTGCCGCAGGATTGCTGCGGGCCGGGGAGGGCGAGATCATGGTGGCCGGACAGGTGCTCGACGGGCTGACCGCCGATGGCTGGCGCGCGCGGATTGCCTATATCCCTCAGGCCGTCCGGATGCCCGATGCGCCGCTGCGCGACATCCTCGACCCGCACGGACGGGGTGGCGACATGACGGCGGCGCTGCAGGCGGCGCGGGCCGATCACGTCGTGGCGGCCCTGCCCGAGGGGCTGGACACACGGCTGGGCGAGACCGGCGCAGGCGTTTCGGGCGGCGAGGCGCGGCGGCTGCTGCTGGCCCGCGCCTTCCTTGCGGGTGCCGAGGTGATCCTTGCGGATGAGCCCACCGCCGATCTTGACCATGCCACGGCGCGACAGGTGATCGACGCGCTTGCCGCGCTGAAGGGGCAGGGGGCCGCGCTGCTGGTGGCGACCCATGACCCGGAGCTGATGCACCGCGCCGACCGGGTGGTGCGGATCGGGGAGGATGCGGCATGAGACAGCTGTGGCGCGTGCTTCGCCTGCTTTGGTCCGCGCGGCCCGGGGGCATGTGGCGCGGGGCGATCCTGTCGGTCGTGGTGCTGGTTATGGGGGCCGCGCTGCTGGGGCTGTCGGGCTGGTTCATCACCGCGACGGGCATGGCGGGGCTGGCCGGTGTCGGCATCGCCTTCGACGTGTTCCGCCCCTCGGCCGGGGTGCGGATGCTGGCGCTTGGCCGGGCCGCCGCGCGCTATGCCGAACGGCTGCTGACCCATGACGCCACGCTCTCGGCGCTGGCGGTGCTGCGGCTCGACCTGCTCAAACGCCTCTCCGCCCGTCCTCTGGCCGAACTGCGCCAGCTGCGCGGCGGCGTGGCGCTGACGCGGATCACGGCGGATGTGGATGCGCTCGACGGGGTGGCGCTGCGGCTGGCACTGCCGATCGCGGCGGCGCTGCTGACCCATGGCTTTGCCTTCCTGATGCTCTGGTGGCTGGTCACGCTGCCCGTCGCGCTGACGGTGACGGCAGGCTACCTCGGCGGGGCCGGGGTGATCCTCTATCGCGTGGGGCGGCGCGGCTTTGGCCCGTCCTCGCGGGCCGAGGCGGCGGGACAGGAGATGCGCCGCGCGGCCATCGGGCTCTTCCGGGGGCAGCGGGACCTGATCCTGCAGGGCCGGATGCCCGCGGCGCGGGCCGCCCTCACCGGGGCCGAGACCGAGGCGCGGGCGGCCCATGACCTCCTCGACCGGCTGGATGCGCGGGCGGGTCTGGCGCTGGCCACGCTGGTGGCGCTGGTCACCACGGCCGTGATGCTGCTGGCCCTGCACGCGGTGCAGAGCGGCGCGGCGCAGCCCGCGGCGGCGGCCATCGGGGTCTTTGCGGCACTGGCTTTGGCCGAGACGGTGATGCCCCTGCGCCGCGGGCTGGCGGAACTGGGCCGGATGCGTGACGCGGCGGAGCGGGTGCTGTCGCAGCCCGAGACCGTCGTCGCTGCGCCAAAGGCACTGCAGGCGCCCGATACGGCGGCCGGGCTGCGGGTGCAGGGGCTGACCCTGACCCGCCCCGACCGGGTGAAACCGCTGGTGGAGGGGCTCTCCTTCGTGGTGGCCATCGGCGAGACGGTGGCGATCCGGGGCGAGAGCGGCTCTGGCAAGTCGACGCTGCTGGACGTGCTGGCGCGGGTCACGCCCTCGGATGGGGCGGTGCACCTGCTGGGCCAGCGGCTGGAGGATTACCCCGAGGACCAGTTGCGCCGCCTGCTGACGCTGGTCCCGCAGCGCAGTGCGCTGATGGGCGGGACGATCCGCCAGAACCTCGCCCTCGCCCGGGCCGACGTGAGCGATGACGCCGCGTGGCAGGTGCTGCGCGCGGTGGCGCTGGACGGCGTGATTGCCGAGCGCGGCGGGCTGGAGGCGATGCTGGGCGAAGGCGGTGCGGGCCTCTCCGGGGGCGAGGCGCGGCGGCTGGTTCTGGCGCGCGCTCTGCTGCGGCGCCCGGCTGTGCTACTCTTGGACGAGGCGACCGAGGGGCTGGACGACGTGACCGCCCGCAAGGTCCTCTCCGGCATTCGCGAGACCCTGCCGGAGGTCGCCCTGCTGCTGGCGGCGCACCGCCATGCGGAACTGGAATTCGCTGACCGGATCATCCAGCTTTAGGAAGGGGTGTTCAAAAAACACAAGCCTGTGAATGGCATAACGTCACATTCCGCTAATTGCATCCAGTTGATGCAGATCAAACGCATCCGGATTGGCGGGGTGTATTGCGCGGCAGAAACCTGCATTTTCGAGACATTATACGGTTTCGAGTAACCACGGGAGTTCCCTCATGGAGTTCGACGTCGTCGAGCTGTCACGCCTCCAATTCGCGATGACAGCGCTATATCACTTCCTCTTCGTGCCGCTGACCTTGGGTCTGTCGATCCTCGTCGCGATCATGGAGACGGTCTATGTCATGACCAACCGCCCCATCTGGCGCCAGATGACGAAGTTCTGGGGAACCCTCTTCGGGATCAACTTCGTGCTTGGCGTCGCGACGGGGATCACCATGGAGTTCCAGTTCGGCATGAACTGGTCCTACTACAGCCACTACGTGGGCGACATCTTCGGGGCACCGCTGGCGATCGAAGGGCTCATGGCCTTCTTCCTCGAGGCGACCTTCGTCGGGCTCTTCTTCTTCGGCTGGGACAAGCTGAGCAAGGTGGCCCACATGGTCGTCGCGTGGCTGGTGGCCATCGGCTCCAACTTCTCGGCGCTGTGGATCCTGATCGCCAACGGCTGGATGCAGAACCCGGTCGGCGCGCAGTTCAACCCCGATACGATGCGGATGGAGATGACCTCCTTCTTCGAGGTGATGTTCAACGAGGTGGCGCAGGCCAAGTTCGTGCACACCGTCTCGGCCGGCTATGTCACTGCCTCTGTCTTCGTCCTCGGCGTGTCGGCGTGGTACATGCTGAAGGGCCGTCACATCGAACTGGCCCGGCGCTCCATCGCGGTGGCCTCTTCCTTCGGTCTGGCCGCGGCGCTCTCGGTCGTGGTGCTGGGGGATGAAAGCGGCTACTCTGCCTCCCACACCCAGAAGATGAAACTCGCCGCGATCGAGGCGATGTGGGAAACCCACGAGGCGCCCGCACCCTTCACGCTGATCGGCTTCCCCGATCAGGAAGCGCGCGAGACGCATTACGCGATCCATATCCCCTATGTGATGGGCCTGATCGGCACCCGGTCGCTGACGCAGGAAATCCCGGGCATCGACGATCTGGTCGCGGAATCGGAGGACAAGATCCGTTCCGGCCTGATCGCCTATGACGCGCTGATGACCATCCGGTCCGAGCGGGACGCAACCCCCGCCGATGTGCGCGCCACCTTCGAGGAGCATTCCGAGGACCTCGGCTATGCCCTGCTGCTGAAGCGCTATGTCGATGACCCGCGCGAAGCGACGGAAGAGCAGATCGTCATGGCGGCGGAGGATACCGTGCCGCACGTCTGGCCGCTGTTCTGGGCCTTCCGCATCATGGTCGGCCTCGGCTTCAGCTTCATCGCGGTGATGGCGGGCTTCTTCATCATGGCACAGATCAAGGGCATGCGGTTCCCGCGCCCGGCGCTCTGGCTTGCCGTGATCATGATCCCGGCACCGTGGATCGCAGCCGAACTGGGCTGGATCGTCGCGGAATACGGGCGGCAACCCTGGACGGTGGACGGCGTGCTGCCGACCGCGCTGTCGGCCAGCCACCTCAGCGTCGGCGATCTGCTGATCACGCTGGCGGGCTTTGTCCTCTTCTACTCGGTGCTCTTCATCATCGAGATGGGCCTGATGGTGAAATACATCCGCAAGGGCCCGCAGGAAGATGTCGAGGCCACCGAGGTCTGGATGGAAAAACACGAACGCCGGATGCGCAGCTCCGGTGAAGTCAGCCCCGCGGAGTAACTGACATGATCCTTTATGAACTGATCGACTTCGATGTGCTGCGGGTCATCTGGTGGGTCCTGCTGGGCGTGCTGCTCACAGGCTTTGCCCTGACCGACGGCTTTGACATGGGCACCGCGGTGCTGCTGCCCTTCGTCGGCAAGACCGACGTGGAACGGCGCATCGTCATCAACACCATCGGCCCGGTCTGGGAAGGCAACCAGGTGTGGTTCATCCTCGGCGGCGGCGCGATCTTCGCCGCCTGGCCGCCGCTCTACGCGGTGAGCTTCTCGGGCTTCTACCTCGCCATGTTCCTCGTCCTTGCGGCGCTGATCCTGCGGCCCGTGGGCTTCAAGTACCGCTCCAAGCGAGACGGCGTGAAATGGCGGCGCAACTGGGACTGGGCGCTCTTCGTCGGCGGTGCCGTGCCTGCGCTGATCTTCGGCGTGGCCATGGGCAACGTCCTGCGCGGCGTGCCCTTCCACCTGACCGAGGACCTGATGCCGATCTACGAGGGCGGCGTGCTCTGGAAGCTTCTGGGCCTGCTGAACCCCTTCGCCCTGCTGGCCGGTGTGGTCTCGCTCTCCATGCTGACGATGCATGGCGCGGCGTGGCTCTCGCTCAAGGCCGAGGAGCCGGTGGCGGGCCGTGCCCGGGCCATCGGCGCCAAGGCGGGCATCGTGGCGGCGGCGGCCTATGCGCTGGCCGGTCTGTGGCTGGCCTTCGGCATCGACGGCTATTCCATGGTCAACCCGGTGCCGGCAGATGGTCCGTCGAACCCGCTCTACAATGAAGTCGTGCGCGGCGGATCGTGGTTCGCGGCCTATGCCCAACGGCCGTGGATCGCGATTGCGCCGATCGCGGGCTTCGTCGGCATCGCGCTGACGGTGCTGGGCCTGCGGGCCGGGCGCGAGGCCTCGACCTTCCTCGCTTCCAAGCTGGCGATCACGGGGATCATCTCCTCGGTCGGGCTGGTGATGTTCCCCTTCATCCTGCCCTCGCGCACCAACCCCGACAGCTCGCTGAGCGTCTGGGACGCCTCCTCCTCGCACCAGACGCTCTTTGTCATGCTGGTGGCGGCGGTGATCTTCATGCCCATCATCCTCGCCTACACGGCGTGGGTCTACAAAGTCCTCTGGGGCAAGGTGACGGCGGATGACGTCACCGGCGAGTCCCACAGCTACTGACCGAAAGGAACTGAACGATGTGGTATTTTGCATGGCTCCTCGGCCTTCCGCTGGCCGCGATGTTCGCGGTGCTGAACGCGATGTGGCTCGAACTGCGCGAAGACGCGCGGATGGCCGAAGAGGGCGAAGAGTGACCTGAGGGCCCCGCGCCCCACGAGATACCGCCGCGCCGCGTTCCGCGCGACGGGACTGGCCGGACAGGGAAACCTGCCCGGCTTTTTTGTCCCCGGGATCGGCGGTTGCTTGGCTCGCTTCGGGCTGGAACGTTGGCCCGGGCCCGAGGTGAAGGCGGGACAATAGACCCGGTGGCGAGACCGGCGAGCCTGCGTCTGCCCGTTCCCGCAGCATCCGCGCGGCGTGGGGCGAGACGCCCCCTCACCGCATTGCTGCCTCCCGGAATTGACTCTGGTCTCTCCCACGGTGCGTCGCCATGATCCGCGCGGGCGCTCCCGCGTCCCAATCCCTCCTCCGATCCGACAGGCTGTCATGACCACGACTTCCCCCCTCACCGCCGCCGCTGCCCACAGCGCCGGTGCCTCGATCCGTGCCTATTTCTCCCTCACCGAACACCGCGCGCCCGCGATCAGCGGCGATGGCAGCCGGATGGTCTGGCTCTCCAATGCCAGCGGCTTCGCACAGGTCTGGGAGGCGGACGGGCAGGGCGGCGCCGTGCAGCTGACCCGGATGGACGAGCCGGTGGGCAAGCTCAGCTTCGTGCCCGGCAGCCGCGACCTGATCCTGACCACTGACCGGGGCGGGAACGAGCGGCACCAGATCTGGCGCCTGCGCGACGGGGACACGGTGCCCGAGCCGCTGACCGAGGCGCCCCGCGTGGTGCACGGGTTCGGCGCGATCTCCGCGGATGGCGGGCTGATGGCCTATGCCGCGAATGACCGCGACCCGTCGACGATGGATGTGCTGGTCCGGGACATGGCCAGCGGCGCGGTGCGCCGGGTCTGGCAGGGGCAGGGCTTTGGCGAGGTGCTGGCGGTCTTCCGCGATGGTGCGTCGCTGCTGGTGAAAACCTCGGAGGCGTCGAGCCGCCAGACCCTGTGGCGCGTCCAGATCGCCGATGGCACCGCGACGGAGGTCTTCCCCGGCGAGGGCCCGACCCAGTACCGGACGATCAAGCTGCTGAAGGACGGCGTGACGATGCTGGCGCTCTGCGATCGCGGGCGCGAGCGGGCGGCGCTGATGCGGGTCTCGCTGGAAAGCGGCGCGGCGGAGGTGCTGGCTGGCTACGAGGCCGCCGATATCGACGGTTTCGCGCTCAGCGGGGACGAGGCCACGGCCGCCCTGCTGGTGAACCGCGACGGGTTGCACGGGATCACGCTGCTGGATATCGCGCAGGGCACGCTCACCGATCTGCCCGCGCCGCACCCCGGCGTCCTCTCGGTGCCCGTCTTCCATCCGGCGAGTGGCGCGCTGGTCTTCTCGGCCGAGGGCGCTTGCGACGCGCCCGCGCTTTGGACGCAGGCCCTTGACGGCAGCCCGGCCACGGCGCTCGCCAAGACCCGGCCCGAGGGGCTGCCTGCCTTCCGCGAGCCCTCCCTCATCAACTACACCAGCTTCGATGGGCAGCAGGTGCCCTGCTTCCTTTACGATCCCGAAGGCCCCGCGCCGGAGGGCGGCTGGCCGGTCATGGTGATCGTGCACGGCGGGCCGGAACTGCAATGGCAACCGACCTTCCGCGCCGATGTCCAATGGATGCTGGCTAAGGGCATCCGGGTGGCTGCGCCCAACGTGCGCGGCTCCACCGGCTATGGCCGCCAGTGGCACGAGATGGACGACCTCGGCAACCGGATGGACAGCGTGAAGGACCTGCTGGCCCTGCGCGACTGGCTGGCGGCGCAGCCCGAGGTGGACGCAGAGCGTATCGGCGTCTTCGGGCGGTCCTACGGCGGCTTCATGGTGCTGGCCGCGATGGTCGAGGCGCCGGAGGCCTGGCGCATGGGCGTGAACTTCTACGGGATCGCCAACTTCTCGACCATGATGCAGACCACCGGCCCGTGGCGGCGCGACTTGCGCGCGGCGGAATACGGCGACCCGGAGGAGATGGCCGAGGCGCTGGAGGTCTTCTCGCCCATTCACCGGATCGAGAGGATCGCCGCGCCCCTGCTGCTGGTCCATGCCTTCGAGGACCCGCGCGTGCCGATCGGCGAGACGGAGATGGTGCATTCCTGCCTGACCGGCCTGCAACGGGACGTCGAGTATCTGCGCATCGCCCATGAAGGCCACGGATTCGCCCGGACCGAGAACCGGCTGACCGTGCACGAACGGCTGGCCGACTTCATCACCCGAACCCTCTGATCCGGTCCCGCGCGGCACGCCTGCGAGCGACGGAGTTGCACAGGGATTGCGCAGCATGGCGTTTTCCGTCCTCGCGGGCGGTCACGCCGGCGGCATTTCCTTGACGGGGTATAAGGTTTTTCCTCAATCGTAATTTTGTATGACAATATGGAAATAGACTGATGCCGAAGGATTCTGTGATCGGGGCCATCTCTTCCGAGCGGGCGCGCAAGCATGTCGAGGTGATCTGCAAGACGATCCCCCACCGCGCTGCCGGGGCCGAGAACGGCAAGCGGATGGCGGAATATTCCCGCGACGCGCTGCTGGCGGACGGGATCGCGGATGCCACGATCTTCGAGTTGCCGGCCGTCGTCTCCTTCCCCGAACCCGCAGGTTTCAAGGTCACCGCGACCGGCGAGGAAATCCCGGCCAACACGCTGGGCCACAGCACCGAGACCGGCCCCGAGGGCATCACCGGCGAGCTGGTCTATGTCGGCTCCGGCGCCTTCGAGGACTACGAGGGCCTCGACGTCACCGGCAAGATCATCCTGACCGAGCTGTCCTATGCCCCCGGCCGCCACGAGAAGCAGCGCATTGCCGCGCTGAAGGGCGCCATCGGGGCCGTGATGATGAACTGGGGCGGGCCGGAGAACCCGGCCGTGCCCATGGGCTCGGTCAAGCCGAACTGGGGCTCGCCCACGCCTGAAGGCATGCGCGACGAGATGCCCACGATCCCCTGCATCGGGATCGCCCGCGTCGACGGGCTGCGCCTGAAGGCCGAGGGCGAGAAGGCCCCGGTCGAGATCTGGATGCGCCCCGTGGTCGAGAATGGCTGGCGTCCGGTGCAGATCACCGTGGGCGAAGTCGCTGCCCCCGAAACCTCGCCCGAGTCCGAGGATTTCGTGCTGATCGGCGGGCATCAGGACAGCTGGCCCGGCGAGGCCGCCACCGACAACGCCGCCGGCAACGCCTGCATGCTGGAACTGGCCCGCGTGATGAACGAGAACCGCGACCAGCTGCGCCGCGGCGTCGTCTGCGGCTTCTGGACGGCCCATGAGACTGGCACCATGGCGGGCTCTGCCTGGTATGCGGATCATGAATGGGCGCGGCTGCGTGACCATGCGGTTGCGTATCTCCAGATCGACCAGCCCGCCTGCGTCGGCACCGATACGCTCTGGGCCGCGGGCTCCAACGCCGAGCTGAAGACCTTCCACGAAAGCGTCGCGGCCGAGCATCTCGAGGGCCGCGGGCAGCTCTGGCACCGCGCTGCCAAACATGGCGACAGCTCCTTCTTCGGCCTTGGCATCCCGGCCTTCGCGGGCAACGGCTCTTTCACCGAGGACGAGCTGAAGGCCACCGCGTTGGCGACGCTGGGCTGGTGGCACCACTCGACCGAGAACACGCTCGACAAGCTCGACTGGGAATGGATGCAGACCCACCTCGAGATCTACGCGGCCTGGGTCTGGGAACTCTGCACCGCGCCGGTGCTGCCCTTCACCTTCACCCCCGTGGCGGGGCAGGTGAGCGAGCGTCTGGAAGAACTCTCGGCCCCCGGCCAGCTGATCGGGCTGGAGGCGGCCGAAGCCGCAGCCGCCCGCTTTGCCGAGGCCGCCGCCACCTTCGACGCCCGGGCCAAGGCCGCAGCCGAGGCCTTCGACGGTTCTGACGCCGCAGAGGCGATGGCCACGCGGATCAACACCTGCATGAAGCGCCTGTCGCGCATCCTCGTCCCGCTGCAGAGCACCTCTGTCGGCAAGTACGGCCACGACACCTACGGCTACACGCCGCAGGGCTCGATGATCCCGATCCTCTACGACCTGCCCGAGCTGGCAACGCTGGAGGAGGGCGAGGACTTCTGGATGCTGCGCACGAAACTTGTCCGGGCCCGGAACAAGGTTATCGACGGGCTCGACGAAGCAACAACCCTGATCGCCGACACGCTGGAAATGATCGGCGACTGACCCAACTCCGGCGGGGCATCTCCCCTCCCGTCGGGCCAACAAGGAGAACGACACGACATGACATTCCGCACCCTTCTTCTGGCCGCGACGACTGCGCTCGCCACGGCCACGATCTCTGTCTCGGCGCAGGCCCAGACCGAGATCGTCTGGGGCGAAGGCACGCCCAAGGGCCTCGACCCGCACGTCGTCTATGACGTGCCGATGCAACTCTACATGCTGAACGCCTACGACAGCCTCTACCGCTACATCGGCAACCCGCCGGAGCTGAGCAACTGGCTGGCCGAAAGCCACACCGTCAGCGAAGACGGCCTGACCTGGGAATTCACCCTGAAGCCGGGCATCACCTTCACCGACGGCTCCCCGATGACCTCGGAAGACGTAGTCTATTCGTTCCAGCGCCTGCTGGAGATCGGCAAAGGCCCGTCGGGCGCTTTCAAGCCCGTGCTGAAGCCGGAAAACGTCTCGGCCGTGGACGAGCTGACCACCCGCTTCGTCCTCGACAAGCCCTATGCGCCCTTCCTGTCGACGATGCCGCTGGTCGCGATCGTGAACAAGGACGTGGTGCAGGCGCATGAAGCCGATGGCGACTTGGGCGCCGCGTGGCTTTCGACCCACCAGGCCGGCTCGGGCTCCTACATCCTGAACGAGGACACCTACAAGCCGCTGGAAAACGCCGACTTCAACCGCAACGTCGATCACTTCTACGGCTGGGACGACAACGCGAACCCCGTCGACGTCGTGCACGTGCCGACCTTCACCGAAACCTCGACCCGGGTTCTGGCGCTGCTGCGCGGTGACACCGATGCGACCGACGGCTACCTGCCGACCGACCAGGTGGAGCGCATCAAGGCCGCCGACGGCGTCCGCGTGCAGAGCGACGAATCCATGCGGATCATGCTGATCCGGATGAACAACCAGAAGCCGCCGTTCGACAACGTGAACTTCCGTCGCTGCGTCAGCTACGCCTTCAACTACGACGGCTTCAACGAGGTCGTCCTCGGCGGCCTCGTGAAGCGCAACGTCGGCCCGCTGCCCTCGAACCTCTGGGGCGTGGACGAAAGCGTCGAAGGCTACAGCTACGACCTCGACAAGGCGAAAGAGTTCTGTGACCTCGCCCGTGAAGAGGGCGCCGACATCGACCGCAAGATCGAGATCAAGATCCTCTCGGGGCTCGACCAGACCACGCAGGCCGCACAGGTCATGCAGCAGGGTCTCGACGAGCTTGGCCTGAACGTCGAAGTCGTCGGCGACACCTGGGCGAACCTCGCCACCTCGACCGGCACCGTTGAATCCACCCCCGACATGTGGGTGCACTGGGTCTCGACCTACTTCGTCGACCCGGAAAACTGGATCGGCCAGATGTATTCGAGCCAGTTCAACGGCACCTGGAAAGCATCGTCCTGGTACGTGAACCCCCACGTCGACGACCTGCTGCAACAGGCCCGTGACGTGACCGATCAGGCGGAGCGCGAAGTGCTCTACAAGGAAGCCTATCGCACGATCGTGGACGAGGCGGCTGACGTCTGGATCTACAACACCGTCGCCCTGCGCGGCCTGAGCGATCGCCTCGAAGGCTTCAAGTTCTCCCCCGTCGGCTCTGGCGCCGACTTCCGCTGGCTCTCCGTCAAAGAGTAAGCGGCACTGCCCGGCCGGTTCCCCTTCCCGGCCGGGCTTTTTCTGCAAGACCCGACAGGCCCCTTCCCAAAGGCACCGATCCCTCCCATGCTGTTATTCCTGATCCGCCGGCTTCTGCTGATCATCCCCGTCCTCTTCGGCCTGCTGCTGCTGACCTTCTTCATGCTGCGGCTGGGTGGCAACGATCCCGCGGCCATCATGGCCGGCGACAACGCCACGCCCGAGATGATCGCCCGTATCCGCGAGGAACTGGGCCTGAACCAGCCGCTGGTGGTGCAGTTCTGGGATTACCTCGTCAGCGTGCTGCGCGGGGATTTCGGCGTCTCCCTCTTCTCCCAGCGGCCGGTGAGCGAGGACATCCTCGACAAGCTGCCCGCCACGCTGGAACTGACCCTCGTCGCCCTCGTCATCGCCACCGTCCTCGGCATCCTGCTGGGCACGCTGGCCGGTGTCTGGCGCAATTCGATCTTCGACCACAGCGTGCGGATCGTCTCGGTGGCCGGTCTGGCCACGGCCTCCTTCTGGTTCGCGATCATGCTGCAGCTGGTCTTTGCCATGGGCTTCGAGATCCTGCCGCTGCGCGGGCGGCTGCCCACGGGCATGGCGCCGCCGCCGGACATCACCGGCATGTATATCTTCGACAGTCTCGTGACCGGGCATTTCGCCATCACCTGGCAGGCGATCCTGCACATCATCATGCCCGCCGTGACGATCTCTCTCGGCGGTGTCGCGACGGTCGCGCGGTTCACCCGCTCTGCCGTGGTGGCCTCGCTGCAGAGCGAATACGCAAATTACGAACAGGCCGTCGGCTACCCCCGCCACCGCGTGGTCTTCCCCTATGTGCTGCGCAACTCGCTGGTGACGCCGGTGACGCAGGTCGGCCTGCTCTTCGGCGGCTTCATCTCCAACGCCGTCGCTGTGGAGGCCGTCTTCGACTGGCCCGGCCTCGGCTCCTACCTCGTGCAGGCGATCTTCACCTCCGACTACCAGGTGGTGCTGGCGGTGACGCTGGTGATTGGCGCGATCTATGGCGTGGTGAACATCCTCGTCGACATGACCCAAGGCTTGCTCGACCCCCGCGTCGCCGAGAAAATGTGAAGGCTCCCGCATGCTGATCCTCAAGAAATTCCTGCGCGATCTGCCCGCCGTCCTGGGCGCGCTCATCGTCCTGGCCGCGGTCATCCTCGCGATCTTTCCCGAACTGCTGGTCGACAACGTCGACCGCATCAACCGCGGCAACATCATCATGCGGCTGAAGCCGCCCTCGGCCGACATGCCCTTCGGCACCGATGACCTTGGCCGCAACATCTTTGAACGGGTGATCGTGGGCACGCGCTCGGCGCTGACGATCTCGCTCTTCGTGGTGGTCGTCTCGATGATCGTGGGCGTGCCGCTCGGGCTGATCGCGGGCTACCGCAGCGGCTGGGCCTCCAGCGCGATCATGCGGGTGACCGATGTCTTCCTCGCCGTGCCGCAGCTGATCCTCGCCATCGCGATCGCACAGCTCCTCGGACGTGGCCAGATCAGCGCCATGATCGCCCTCGCGGTGACCTACTGGCCGTTCTTCACCCGCACCGTCTATGCCGAGACGCAGAAGGTGCGCGCCTCGCTCTTCGTCGAGGCGCTGGAGGGCTACGGCGCCTCCAAGACCCGGATCATGCTGTTCCACATCCTGCCCAACGTCGCGGCCCCCGTCATCGTGCGGGCCACCGTGGGCATGGGCTTCGTGATCCTCACCGCCGCCGTGCTGGGCTTCCTCGGCGTGGGCGCGGTGCCGCCGGCGCCGGACTGGGGCCTGCAAATCTCGGAAGGACGCAAGTACCTGCCCGAGCAATGGTGGTACGCCACCTTCCCGGGCCTCGCGATCCTGCTGCTGGTGCTGGGCTTCAACCTGCTGGGCGACGGTCTGCGTGACCTTGTCGATCCCCGACTGCGGAGGTCCTGAGCATGAGCGACGCAATCCTCTCCGTCCGTGACCTGAAACTCTCGGTCAAGGGTGACGCCGGTCTGGCGCAGATCCTCGACCACGTCGATTTCTCGATCCACCCCGGCGAGGTGCTGGGGCTGGTGGGCGAAAGCGGCTGCGGCAAGTCCACCCTGATCCGCTCGATCATGGGGCTGCCGCCCAAGGGCGCCCGGATCGAAAGCGGCTCGGTCACCTTCAAGGGGCAGAGCCTGATGGACCCGAAGATCGCGCAGACCCTGCGCGGCCGCGAGATCGGCTTCATCCCGCAGGACCCGTTCCAGGCCTTCAACCCGGTCTTCACCGTGGGCGACCAGATCCTCGAGATCCTGCGCTGGAGCGGCCTGCCCGACGACCCCAAGGGCGGGCGCTACACCAAGGAGCTGCGCGCCAAGCACCGCGCCCGGCTGATCGAGGTGCTGCACGCGGTGCAGATCCCCGACCCGGAAGAGGCGCTGACCCGCTTCCCGCACCAGTTCTCGGGCGGGCAGCGGCAGCGGATCCTGATCGCCGGGGCGCTTGCCTCGCGGCCCTCGGTGATCCTCGCGGACGAACCGACCACCGCGCTCGACGTGACGACGCAGATGCAGATCCTGCGCCTGCTGCGCGAACTGGCCAAGGACTTCAACGTGGCGATGCTGTTCGTCACCCACGACTTCGGCGTGGTGGCCCAGATCTGTGACCGGGTGACGGTGATGTACGCGGGCCAGACGGTGGAAACCGGCACCACCCGCCAGATCATCGACGCGCCGCGTCATCCCTACACCGGCATGCTGATGGCCTGTCACCCCGAGCGCGCGACCGAGATCACCGGCATCCCCGGGCAGGTCTCCTCGCCGCTGACGCCGCCGCCGGGCTGCCGCTTCGCCCCGCGCTGCCCGCGCGCGACCGAGGCCTGCACCACCGCGCGGCCCGGCCTGGACCGGCGCGCCGATGGCCGCCGCATCGCCTGCATTCACGAAAAGGAAGTCGCATGACGGCCCCCCTGCTGGAAACCGTAGACCTCAAGAAACACTACGGCGGCACGCGCAAGCTTCTGCAACGGCCCAAGCCGCTGGTGAAGGCCGTGGACGGGATCGACCTGCAGCTCGCCCCGGGCGAGGTGCTGGGGCTGGTGGGCGAAAGCGGCTGTGGCAAGTCCACGCTCGCCCGCACCCTGCTGGGGCTGGAACGCGAGACCGAGGGCAAGATCCTCTTCGAGGGCAAGGACGTGGGCGGGCGCGGGGCCTCCGCCGCACGCGCGATCCGGTCCGACATCCAGTACGTGCATCAGGATCCGGGCGCGGCGCTCGATCCGTGGTGGCGCATCGGCGACACGCTGCACGAGACGCTGAAGATCCACGGCGTCACCGACAAGGCCGAGCGTGACGCCCGGATCGAGGAGATGCTGCTGGCCGTCGGGCTGAACGACAGCTTCCGCCGCCGCTATCCGCACGAGCTTTCCGGCGGGCAGCAGCGCCGCGTCGGGCTGGCGCGGACGCTTTCGCTGCGGCCCCGGCTGGTGATCCTGGACGAGCCGACCTCGGGCCTCGACCTGTCGGTGCAGGCGACCGTGCTGAAGCTGATGCTGGAGCTGCGGGCGCAATACGACCTGACGTATCTCTTCATCAGCCACGATCTCTCGGTGGTGGAGCGGCTCTGCGACCGGGTGGCGATCATGTACCTCGGCCGGATCGTCGAGATCGGCGCGGCGGAGCAGGTCTTTTCCAAGCCCGCGCATCCCTACACGCAGGCGCTTCTCGCCTCGGCCCCGACGCTGGAGCGTCAGGAGGCGGGCAAGCCGATCGAGGGCGACCCGCCGAGCCCGACCAACCGGCCGGACGGCTGTCCGTTCCACCCGCGCTGCCCGATGGCAGAAGCGGCCTGCCGGCAGTCGGTGCCGGACCTTGCAGACGTGGCAGCGGCCCATCGCGTCGCCTGCCCGCCCGCCCTGCGGACGCTGACACCGCAGTGACTGGGCGACCGGGACGGGGCGCTGCCGGGCGGGCGCGCCCCGTCTCCCGGGACAGAGCCGGACGGAGAGAGGCCGGTGTTCGGCCGGTCGGATGCTGGGATGGTTTGCGGGGCAGGGAGCCCGGGGACTGCGTGCGGCCCCTCAGGCCCTCAGGCGCCCGTTTCCTCGTTGAACCGCTCCAGCGCGTCGCGGGCCGCATTGGCCACGTAGCGCCGCATGGCCGCATCGGCGGCATCCGCATCGCGTTTCACAAGGGCCTCGATGATCGCGTCGATCTCGGCCAGCGAGTCGTGGATACGGGTCGGGTTCTCCATGGCGAGGAACCGCAGGCGGGAAATCCGCGCCAGCAGGCTGCGCAGCAGGTCGCCCGTCACCTGAAGGCCCGAGACGGTGATCATATGCTCGTTCAGCTGCACCATCATCCGCACCAGCCCGATCAGGTCGCGCTTCTCGGCGCCGGTCTTGTGGGCCCGGTGCAGGGCCAGCAGCATCGCGTCCTCGCCTTCGGGGGCCTGCTCGCAATAGGCGCGGGCAAGGCGGGCTTCCAACTCGGCGCGCAGGCCGAAGATCTCGGCCGCCTCGGCCTTGGTCAGCCGGGTGACGGCGGGGCCGCGGTGGGTGGTCACCGTCACCAGCCGCTCGTTCTCCAGCGTGCGCAGCGCCTCGCGGACAGAGGTGCGCGACGCGCCGAGCGCCTCGCAGATCTCGCGCTCCACCAGCCGCTGGCCGGGCTTCAGCCGGCCCTCGATGATCGCGGTGCGCAGGTTCTCGACCACCGCCTCGCGCACGGTCTTGGGCTGCACCAGTGCGGTGCTCAGCCCGTCGGCCAGCGTGTTCTGCTCGGCGAGCGTTTCGGTCAGGGCGGCGCGGGTGGTGGTGTCGGTCAAACGGGGCCTGTCGGTCTGGGGCGGGGCCCTTGCGGGCGGCGGCAGGCCCGCCAGATCGCGGGCACTGGAACGGAATACAGGGCCGCGGATCAGGTTGATTCGAGGCCTCTTGAATTATCATACAATATGACAAGGCTAGGCAAGCAGCATCGCCCCGGCGATGCCCCGCAGGGTCCGGCGCTACCCTTAGGAGGTTCACATGATGAAAGGCAAGGCATTCCAGTGGTCTGCGGCGGAAGCCGCCGCCTCCGACGCGGTGGCGCAATGGGCTGCGGACGGTCCGGGCGGGGCCATTGTCGGCTTTGATCGCGACGGGCTGCGCTTTGCCGTCTCGGGCGGGCTGGCGGATCTGAACCACGGGCTGCCCTTCACGCCCGACACGGTGTCGCGCTGCGCCTCGGTCACCAAGCACCTGCTCTGCGCCATGGTCCTGTCCCATCCCGAGGCGATCGCGCTGGACGATCCTCTGGGCGCGCATCTGCCAGAGCTCGCCCCGGCACTGGCGGAGGTCACGGTGGCGCGCGCGCTCTCCATGACCGGGGGGCTGGCTGACACCCGCGAAAGCCTGTCGCTGCTCGGCCTGTCCTCGGCCGCGCCGTCCGAGGCCGGGACCCTGATGGCCTACCACGCCCGGATGACCGGCCTGAACTTCGCGGCAGGGTCCGAGGTTTCCTACTCCAACGCCGGGTATCGGTTGGTGGAGGAGGCGCTGAAACGGCGCGGCCTGACGCTGGTAGGCTTCGTGGCGGAGGCGATCAACGGCCCTCTCGGCACGCGGTTCGCCGTGCCGGAGCATTGGGGCGACCCGGTGCTGGGCCTTGCGCCCGGGTATTGGCATGACGGCGCGCAGTGGCAGCCGGGCGGGCAGGGGATGCACCTGAGCGCGGCGGGCAGCCTTGCCGCATCGGCCACGGACATGGCCCGCTGGGTGGCCGCGCTGCTGGCCGGGCAGGGGGTGCTGTCCGGGCTCTGGGACGGGATGTCGGCGCAGCGGTCGCTGAGCGACGGCACCGAGACACCCTATGGTTTGGGGCTCTACCGCGTGCCGCTTGGCGATCACGTGCTGATCGGGCACAGCGGCGCACAGGCGGGCTATCGGGCGCAATTCCTGACGCTGCCCGAGGCGGGTGTCGGCGTCGTGGTGCTGTCGAACCGGGACGACGTGAAGGCGCTCTCGCTCGTCCTCGCCACCTTCGCGGCCCTGCTGGAGGCACCGATGCCGGTGCCGGTCGCGCCCGGCACCCTGCCCACGGGGCTCTATGTCGAAGCGGACGGCCCGCGGTGGGTAGAGGTCAAGGCCACCTCGCTGGTGCACATGGGCACGGAAGAGGCGCTCTATGACGGGGGCGAGGGCTGGGCCGAAAGCTGTTCCGGCACGGCGCCCATGCGACTGCGCTGGACTGGCGCGGCACTGGAGGGCTCTATCGGCCACGCTCCCTGCCGCCTGCTGCCGGTCGGGGAGGCGCCCCTGCCCGAGGGGCTGGAGGGGCACTGGCACATGCCGGAGGAAGGCGCTGTCTTCGAGATCCGGGATGGCATGGTTCACTGGGGCATCGGGCCGTCGCGACGGGCGGCCCCCCTGACCCCGCTGGGGACGGGCCGGGCGCTCTTCCTGATGGCGGACGGTCCGGCCCGCCGGCCGGTCTGCCTCGTGAAAACCGGGGCGGACAGCCTGACGCTGGGCCTCAACCGGGCGCGGGCGGTGCCCTACGTCCGGTTGCGCTGATCCACGTCCCTCAGCCGAGGAGGGCCCGCTGGCGCAGGGGGGCCGCGATGGCGGGCACCGCGCCGAAGGGGGCGACGCCGGACGGCATCGCGGGCACATGGGCCGCGGCGAAGGCCGGTCTGTAGGCCGGGCGCGGCGTGTTGGCCGGGGCCTTGGGCGCGACCCGTGCGCGGCGGGCACTGCGGGCCGAGGTCTCGCGACCCCATGCCAGCATCAGTTGCAGCGCCAGACCCAGCGGCGGCAGCACAAGGGCGGGCCACAGCAGGTGCTCGTGGGTCAGCACGACGGTCTGGAACAGCAGCGCCAGCAGCGTGCCCGCGGCAAAGACCTGCAGACCGTGGCGGCCCATCAGGCGCAGCGGCGCGGTCCAGCGGCTTTCCGCGATGGTCACCACGACGGGCAGGCAAGACAGCACGTAGGCCAGCGACAGCGCATGGGCGAAGCGCGGCAGGGCCAGGAAGGTCTTGTCCTGATTGGTGATGTGGAACGGCACGCCAGCCTCGCGCAGCGCTGTCATCGCCGCATCCATCCGCGGGCCCATGCCGGGCACGTAGAGCCACGCGAGCGAGAACAGCAGGTAGCCGACGCAGGCCCAGAAGAGGCCGCGATGCACGGGCACGAACCGTTCGCCACGGCGCATGAAGATGCCGGTCAGCAGCCCGATGGTGAAGAGCGCCTGCCACGCGAAGGGATTGAAGAACCAGCCGCCCTCGTTCGGGAAGTTGGGCAGGTTCAGCCGCACCAGCCCCGCCGTGAACCAGAGCGTCAGCGAGGCGCCCAGCGTCGCGTAGGGGAACCGTTCGGCCAGCGGGATGATCGCGGGCAGCACGAAGAGCAGCACCGCATAGGCGGGCAGGATGTTCACGTAGCCCAGCTGATGGGTCATCAGCGGGATGCCGATCACGGCCTGCAGCGGGTTCGCCAGCAGCGGCGCGAGATTGATCTCCTGCATCAACTCCGGCGCGCGGAACATCAGCACCCCGCCCGCGAAGATCGCGATGGCGGTCACCGTCAGAAGCACGTGGATCACGTAGAGCAGCCACGCCCGGGACCAGAGCGGCGCCATGGCCTGCCAGACGCCGGTGCGCGCGATCCGCTCGGGCAGGAACCGCCCGGAATAGGCCAGCCCCGCGGCGATGCCGGACATCAGGAAGAAGGCCTCGGCCGCATCGGAGAAGCCGATGTTGCGGACGGTGCCGTATTCGTAGGGATTGCCCGGCACATGGTCGATGAAGATCATCGCCAGCGCCAGACCCCGGAACATGTCGATCCGCAGGTCGCGCTTGGCCTTCACCGGGCCCTGGGGGCCGGGCATTGTGATGGGTTTAGCCTCAGGCTGTGACATGGGTGCCTCCTTCACCTGTGTCGGTCTTGGTCGCGGCCTGCGGCTCCAGCGTTTCGGGCCAGTTCGAGGTGACACCGTGGTAGAGCGTCACGACACGGGCGGCCTCCAGCTCTCCCGGCACGCGGAAGAGACGGGAACGCGCGGGGCGCGACGACCAGGAAATCAGCAGCGGTGCGGCCATCATCGGCACGCAGACCGGCAGCAGCCACAGGGCCAGCGTCGGCGCGAACTGGGTCAGCGCCGCCAGCACGAGGGTGCCCCAGGTCACGATCCAGCCGCTGGCGGCCCAGGACTGGCGCAGGGACAGACGGCCCTCGCCACGCTGGTTCGCGGGCCAGCCGCCGTCGCGGCCCATCAGGACCTGCAGCACCGCGCGGGATTGGTACATCAGCATCACCGGCGCCATCAGCGAGGACAGCAGCAGCTCTCCCAGCACCGACCGGAAGGTGGTGAAGGCCCCGCCGAAGCCCGGCGTGCGGCGCGTCGCGATGGCGTGTAGCAGGATGAGGAACTTGGGCAGGATCAGCAGGCCGATCACCCCGATGCCAAGGCCCACGATCTCGCGCGTGCGGTCGGACGGGAAGGAGGGGAAGAGCTGGTAGGGATCGGGGAAGTAATTCGGCAGCGGCGCCGTGGCGAAGGCCACGAGGCTGACGATCAGGAACGCCGCCCAGATCAGCGAGACGATATAGGCCGTGATGCCCTGAAGGAAGACGAACCGGCTCCAGAACCGCAGGCCGGGGGCGGTCAGCAGGCGGGAATGCTGCAGGTTGCCCTGGCACCAGCGGCGGTCGCGCTTGGCGTAGGAGACGATGTTCTCGGGGCCTTCCTCGTAGGAGCCGCGCAGGTCCTCGTCGAGGCGCACGATCCAGCCGGCCCGCGCCAGCAGCGCCGCCTCGACATAGTCATGCGACAGGATATGCCCGCCGAAGGGCGGACGGCCCTTGAGCTCCGGCAGGCCGCAGCTTTCGGCGAAGGCGCGCACGCGGACGATGGCATTGTGGCCCCAGAACGGGCCGGTATCGCCCTGCATATGCGCCAGCCCGCGCGAGAAGACCGGCGAGAAGAAGGTGGAGGAGAACTGCATCGCGCGGCCGAAGAGCGACTGCGCGCCCACGATCTGCGGCAGGGTCTGCAGCAGCCCGAGGCGGGGCTCCGCCACCATGCGGCGGATCATCTCGGCGATGGTCTCGCCTTCCATAAGGCTGTCGGCGTCGAGGATCACGGCAAAATCATAGGCACCGCCGGAACGGGTGATGAATTCCTCGATGTTGCCGGCCTTGCGGCCCCAGTTGTCGGTGCGGCGGCGGTAGAAGATGCGCCCTGCGCCGTCACGATCGCGGTGCAGCTTGTCGAACCACTGCCGTTCCTGCCGGGCCAGCGTGTCATCGCGGGTGTCCGAGAGGATGGCGAAATCCACGGCGCCGGTCAGCTGCGCCTCGGCAAGCGAGATGTCCATCGCGGCCACGCGCGAGAAGGTGGTGCGCGGGTCCTCGTTGCAGATCGGGACGAGCACCACGGTGCGATGCGCCCGCGGGTCGATGGCGGAGAGGTCGCCCGTTTCGATCCGGCGGGGGACCAGACCCAGCAGGGCCTGCGCCGCACCCCATGCCAGCCACGACGTCGTCATCCAGATCAGCAGCGCGCGCAGCACGTCGGTCGTCTGAAGCCCGTCCTGAATGGCGGCCTCGAAGACGAGCCCGGCCGCGCCGAGGCCCAGCAGGCTGGCAAAGCCGATCGCGACGAGGCGCGACACGAGCGTCTTGGATTTCATCGGAGCACGGTCCGGCATGTCAGAAAACTCCCCTGAACGCCCGAAACGGGCGCCATGCCGGTCGGGCCGGCGTCATCCCCTTGGGTCCGCTTTGGATCGGCGTGCCGTAAGGGGCGGACGCGCCGGGCGGGTGGTGCGGCAGGTCAGACCTGAGGGTCAGCCCTGTGCCGCACGTCCGCCGAAATGCATGAGCCGGGCAAGCAGAGACGCGCCGCGACGGGCGGGCGCCTCGAGCTGCTGGCGCGGCATCGCGAGCGGCGCGTCAGGCGGCGCGATGCTCACGTGGGCCTCGGTTTCGGGAGCTTGGTCGAACAGGTGTGCTTCGTTACTCATGCTTTGATCCACTGGTTGATCCATGTCTCTGTCAGGATTCGGTTGAACCCTTCCACATGGGCTTGCAGTTCCACGACGGCGCCGTCCGAGGCCGAAACCTCGATCACCAGCCGCCAGGTGTCGCGGCCGGGAATTTTCGAGAGGATTGCTTCGACGAGCTCGCCATTCTCAATTGTTACTTGGGGTTCAACGGCCGCATCCGCCGGAAGTTCCGACAGAAGCCCGCCGGCGAAGTCGACGACGAATTTCCGCTGATCCTCGACCGCCTCGCCGCCGGAGACACCGCCGTGGCCGGCCAGCGTGCGCAGCACGTATGCGGTGTCGGAGGTCTCATCCGGGGGCAGGTCGCCCCAGTGCATCCGGTAGGAGAATTCCAGCGCCTCGCCGGCCTTGGGCTGGGTTTCGGGCACCCAGAAGGCGACGATGTTGTCGTTGGTTTCCTTGTCGGAGGGGATCTCGACCAGCCGCACGGTGCCGGGGCCCCAGTCGCCGATCGGCTCGATCCGGCAGGAGGGGCGGCGCTCGTAGGCAGCACCCGCGTCGAGCTGTTCGCTGAAGGCGCGGTTGCGCTGCATCAGGCCGAAGGCCCGGGGCGACCGGCTGCCGATGTAGGAATTGGCCAGCTTCGACGGGTTGTTCAGCGGCCGCCAGAAGCAGCGCCCGTCCGCGTTGATCAGCGTCAGCCCGTCGCTGTCGTGCACGCGGGGGCGGTAGTCGTCGAAATCGCCCATGTCGCCCGGACCGAAGAGGAACATCGAGGTCAGGGGCGCCATGCCGATCTGCTCGACGTCATTGCGCATGTAGAGCCGCGCGGTCACTTCCATGACGGTGTCGCTGCCCGGCGTGATGACGAAGCGATAGGCCCCGGCGAGAGAGCGGCTCTCCATCGTGGCGTAAACGGTGATCGTGCCCTGCCCCTGCGCGGGGCGGTCGACGTAGAAGTTCGAGAACCGGGGGAATTCCTCGCCCGAGGCAAGGCCGGTGTTCAGCGTCAGGCCGCGGGCCGACAGCCCGTACGCGTTGTCCCGGCCAAGCGCGCGGAAGTAGGAAGCCCCGAGGAAGGCCACGACCTCGTCATAGACATCGGGGCGGTTCATCGGCGCGGTCAGGCGCATCCCGGCGACGCCCGAGAGGGCGGCATGCTCGGGGATCTTGTCCCGCAGGCCGTTCATGTAATCGAAGTCATCGGTCGAGAAGGTCAGCGGATGGGCCTGACCCTCGGCCACTTCGAAGATTTGCACCGGCTGCTTGAAGAGCCAGCCGAGGTGGAAGGCGTGCAGCTGGAATCGTGCGCCGGTCTCGTGCCAGACGGCGCGTTCGGGCAGGAAGCGGATGTTCTGGTAATCGTCGTAGCCGAGGTCGGCGATGAAGCCCGACGGCCCACCCGGCGCGGTGTAATCCTCGGTCGCGAGGCGCTGCATCTGCGCGCTCAGCTCGTCGAAGGAGAAGGCGGGGGCCGCGTCGGGCGCGGGAGCAGCCGCAGGATCGGCAGGCGTCGTCGTGTCCTGTGCGCGGGCGAGGCGCGGCAGAACGGTCAAGCAGCTGGACCCCGCCAGCAGGGCAAGCATGCGGCGGCGGTTCACGGTCGGTTCGGTGGCAATACAGCGGGAAATCGTATTGTCAGAATACAAAGGTCGGGCCTCATGAGACGACGGTACACCTAGCAAAGCCAAAGACCGTCAGGGTTGCAATCGCTGGGCTGCGGCGCGGCAATTTCACGCCATTTCCCCGGGGCTTGCCGGCTGGTACCCGCGTCCCCACAGCGCTTTAAACGCATGAGATACCAGCGGGTTCCACGAGGTTTCTGCGCCTGCGCGAAACTTCGCCGCAGCGCAGGCACGATCTCGCGTACCGGGTGTGGACGCCGCCTTCGGATCGGACGCCCACGGAAATGTCGGAAGATAAGCTCAGGAGCTGGGGTTGCAGAACAGCCTGTAAAGCAGCGCGATCATCTCGGAGGTGGCGTCGCTGGCGAGGGAGTAATAGATCGTCTTGCCGTCGCGGCGGGTCTGCACCAGACCCTCCTCGCGCAGGCGGGCCAGCATCTGGCTGACAGCGGCCTGACGGAAGTCCAGAAGCTGCTCCAACTCGCCCACCGATTTCTCGCCCGAGCCGAGGTGGCACAGGATCATCAGACGCCCTTCATGCGCCAGCGTCTTGAGGAACGCGGCGGCATTGCCCGCAGCGCGGGCCATTTCGGCAGGAGGGGCTTTGACGTCGGTCTGGTCTTCCACGGGCGTAACGGTCTTGCAGGTTTCTGTGGGCGTTATGTAACACCTTTGTAGCGCGTTTTTAAGATGGGCCATGAGGTGGGCCCGCCGCAGCACGATAAATTTTTCGCGCTGCGGCGTTCATGTCACCGGTGTTGACCCATCAGGGCCTGCGTTGGGGGCTTAGCGCAGCAGCAGCACGTTGCGCCGGGCGGCGCCGGACACGGTGTCGGCGATCGCCTCGTTGATCTCCTCCAGCCGCCAGCGGCCGGAAATCAGCTCGTCCAGCTTGATCCGGCCCTGCTGGTAGAGGTCCACGATCCACGGGATGTCGCGCCGGATGATGACGTTGCCCATCATCGAGCCCTCGATGCCCTGCGCCTGCCGCGCCAGGAGCATCGGCGAGTAAGTGGATGATTTATCTAGGTGTGGCATGCCCACGGCGATCACCCGGCCGGTCGGAACGAGGTAGCGCGGCGCGGTGTCATAGGCCGGGGCGGCCCCCACGGTGACCAGCACGCTGTCGGCGCCCTTGCCCAGAAGAGCCTTCACCGCGGCCCAGGGTTTGCCCTCGGCCAGCACCCCGTCGGTGGCCCCGAATTCGCGGGCGACGGCCAGTTTCTCCTCGGTCATGTCCACGGCGACGATCCGGCGGGCCCCGGCGAGGCGCGCGCCCTGAATGGCGTTCAGACCAACGCCGCCCGCGCCGATGACCACGACGTCCTGTCCGGGACGCACGTTGGCGGCGTTCACGGCGGCCCCCAGCCCCGTGATTACCCCGCAGGAAACGAGCGAGGCCGCCTCCATCGACATGTCGGAGGGAATCACCACGACCTGGCTCTGGTCCACCACGACCTTCTCGGCGAAGGCCCCGCAGGCCATGGCCTGCAGGATCGGCGTCCCGTCGGGCAGCGACAGCGGCCCCGGCTGCGGCACGGGCGTTTCGCAGGTCGTCGGGCTGGCCGAGGCGCAGCTGCGGCAGTGGCCGCAGGAATGGATCAGCGTGACGCAGACATGATCCCCGACCTTCAGGCCCTTCACGCCGTCGCCCAGCTTGGTGATGATACCGGCTGCCTCGTGCCCGGCGATCGTCGGCAGGGTGCCGCCAAAGCCGCCCTGCAGGAAGGAAATGTCGGAATGGCAGATCGCCACCGCCGCAATCTCGACCTCGATCTGACCCTCCCCGGGGGGCGCCAGAAGCACCTCCTCGATGGTGAGGGGTGCGTTGTATTCGCGACAGACGGCCGCCCTGATCTTTTCCACGTCTCATGCCTCCCTGACGGCAGGCCCGGACAGGGGCCTGCTGATAGGGATCACCCTAATGGAATAGAATTCCGCAAGGGAAGGGGCGATACGCCGCGCTGTTATCCCCGGACGCGGGCCGCGAAGGCGCGGGCCTCGGCCGGGGCGGTGCCAAGCTGGCGCGACATGTCGAAGAGATCGCCGAGGTCACGGTCGGGGAAGACCTTCTGCGCCTCGGTGGCAAGGTCCGAGCCCTCGGCCATCACCGTCTTGCAGATGTCCTTCACCTGCGCCTGCGCCTCGGGGCGTGGCATGTCGGCGGCAAGGCGGAAGGTCAGCGCCTCGGCCAGCATCAGGCCCTGACCTGCGTCGAGGGTCCGCTTCATGGCGGCGGCGTCGGGTTGCACCCCTGCGGCCAGTTCCTGTGCCACGTTCAGCGCCGCGCCGGTCGATAGGACCAGCTGCGGCAGCGTCAGCCATTCGGTGAACCACGCGGCCCCGTCGCGTTCGTTGCGGGGCATGGCGGCGCCCTGCATCGTGGCGTTCAGCCCCGCGACCTGCCGGCCAAGCGCCACGAGGGCGGAGGGCTGCACCGGGTTCTGCTTCTGCGGCATGGTCGAGGAGCCGCCGGTCGCGCCAAGGCGCACTTCGCCGATGCCGCTCATGGTCAGGGCGATCAGGTCCTCGCCCATCTTGCCGAGGCCAAGGGCGAGGCGGGCCATCCACGCCGACAGCGCCAGCACCGGGCTGCGATCCGCGTGCCACGACCGGCCCGGATCGCGCAGGCCAAGCGCCTCGGCCAGTTTCGCGCGGGTTTCGAGCGCGGTGTCGCCAAAGGCCGCGCCGGTGCCCGCCGCACCCGAGAGCGAGACCCAGAGCACCTGATCGCGCAGCGCGGGCAGGGCGTCGCGCAGATCCGCCAGCGGCGCGCCCCAATGGGCCACGACCGCGCCGAAGCCCACGGGCGTCGCGTGCTGGCCATAGGTGCGGCCCGCCATGGGCAGCTCGGCATGGGCCTCGGCCAGATCGGCGAGGGTGGAGAGCAGGGCCGTCAGCCCCTTCTCCATCAGGTCCAGCGCCTGCCGCATCCGCAGCATCAGCCCGGTGTCGGCGATGTCCTGCGAGGTGGCACCCCAATGGACGTATTGCGAATGCTCGGGCGCCTGCATCTCCTTGCGGAAGGCAGCGACAAGGCCGGGGACCGGCACGCCGTTGGTGGCCACGGCCTCGGCCAGACCGGAGGGGTCGAGGGGGATCTCGAGGCTGGCGCGGTGGATCGCGGCGGCCGAGACCTCGGGGATCACGCCAAGGCTGCCCTGCACCTTGGCAAGCGCGCCTTCGACCAGCAGCATGGCACGGACCTCGGCGCTGTCGGAGAAGAGCCGCCCCAGATCGCCCGCAGGGAACAGGCGGTGATAGATCGAGCTGTCGTGGACGGAGCCAGCCATGTCAGCGCCCTCCCGCGATCTGGTGCAGCAGCGCGGCCAGCCCGCGCGGATCGGAGAGGAAGGGGGAATGGCCGGTGGGCATGTCGTATCTGTCCTTCGGGTCGCAATCTGCCGCCATCTCCGCCTGTCGGGCAGGGTCGATGGTCAGGTCCTTGGTGCAGCGGATATAGGAACGCGGGGTGTTTTGCCAGTTCGTGCCCAGCCGGATCGGCTCTGCATGGGGCGCCATGGGTTCGGGCACGAGGGTGGCCTGCGCGGCGCGGCGCAGGTCGGGCGCGACATCCTGATAGAAGCGCAGGTCGTCGAGGGCGGGGTCCACGGCATAGCTGTCGCCATGGCGCCGGGCGATGCCCTTGAGCGGTGCGCGCGGCCAGCCTTCGGTCATGCCCGTCAGCGAGGCGCCATCGCGCGGCAGGAAGGCGCAGAGATAGACGAGGCGCTGGACCTTCTGCGGTGCAAGTTCGGCCGCGCGGGAGATGGCGAACCCGCCCGCGGAATGGCCGACGAGGATCGTGGGGCCCTCGGTGGCGGCCAGCACGGCCTCGGCATAGTCATCGAGGGTGAGGGTGCCGTGCGGGCGCGGGTCAGCCCCGCGCCCGGGCAGATCCGGGGCGATAGCCGCATGTCCCCGGGCCTCAAGCTCGGGGATCACGCGGTGCCAGCACCTGCCATCGTGGCAGGCGCCGTGGATCAGCACGAAACGTGCCATTCAGAGGTCGAGGAAGACCGTCTCGTCCTTGCCCTGAAGGACGATGTTGAAGCGGTAGACGCCGTCGGCCTCCTTCTTGGCGATCAGCGTGTCGACGCGGGGACGCTGCTCGATCCGCTTCAGCAGGGGATCGTTGCTGTTGTCCTCGTCCTCGAAGTAGATGCGCGTCTGCAGGCCGGTGTTGATCCCGCGGGCCACGACCCAGACCGAGATATGCGGCGCCTGCATGCCGCCGCCACGCATCGGCACGGGGCCGGGCTTGACGGTGCGCAGGGTGAATTCGCCGGTGGTGCCATCGGCGGCAAAGCGGCAGAAGCCCGAAACCTTGGGGTCCGCGCCGTCCTGACCGGGGAATTTGCCCGCGGCGTCCGGCTGCCAGCTTTCCATCATGGCATCGCGCAGCGCCCAGCCGGTGCCGTCGAAGACCTCGCCCTTGATGGTGATGATCTCACCGGCGCAGCCGTCTTCGATCGGGCTGGTGCCGATCTCTTCCGCATAGGCCCCGGCATTGCCGGCATGGGTCGGCATGCAGCCGATGTGAACGTAGGGGCCCGCGGTCTGCGACGGGCTTTCCATCAGGCGATCGTTGAGCGGTTGGACCATCTCACATACCCTCCAGCTTGTTTTCAAACATGGTCTGGCGACGGCCGCGCAGCACGATGTCGAACTTGTAGGCCAGGAAGTCCATCGGGCGCGACTTGGCCATATCCAGCGGCGCGACGAGGCTGTCGAGCTGGCTGCGGCTCTTGATCGTGGCCGCGATGGGGCAGAGGTTGATCAGCGGATCACCCTCGAAATACATCTGGCTGATCAGCCGCTGGCCGAAGCTGTGCCCGAAGATCGAGAAGTGGATGTGCATCGGGCGCCAGTCATTGGCGCGGTTCGGCCAGGGATAGGCACCGGGGCGGATCGTCAGGAACTCGTAGTACCCGTTTTCGTCCGTCAGGGTCCGACCGCAGCCGCCGAAGTTCGGATCGAGCGGGGCGAAGTAGGTGTCCTTCACGTGGCGGTAGCGCCCGCCCGCGTTGGCCTGCCAGATTTCCACGAGCGTATGCGGCACGGGGCGGCCGAATTCATCCAGCACGCGACCGTGGACGAGGATCCGTTCCCCGACTGCGGGGCTCTCGCCCTTGGTCCAGTTCAGGATCAGGTTGTTGTCCAGCGGCTGGATCTTGTTGTGGCCAAACCGGGGGCCCGTCTCCTCCGACGGGGTCGATTCCATCGACAGCAGCGCCCATTGCGGCGAGCGCGGCACGGTCGTCTTGTAGTCGGGGTAATAGGCCGGCGGGTGCGCGTCTCGGTTGCGCGGCACCAGCGGCCCCAGGTCACGGGCGCTGTCAGTCATCTTGGCTCTCCTCCATTTCAGCGTAGGTGGCTTTGGCAAGTTTCAGGGCGTGGTTCGCCTTGGGCACGCCGGCATAGATGGCGACGTGCTGGAAGGCTTCCTGCACGTCGCGCTTGCTGGCGCCCGTGCGGGCGGTGGCGCGGATGTGCATCGGGATTTCCTCGAAGTTGCCGGTCGCGGCCAGCAGGGCCAGCGTGATCATCGAGCGTTCCCGCTGCGAGATCCCGTCAGAGGCCCAGACCGTGCCCCAGGCGCCCTCGGTGATGAGGGTCTGGAACGGCTCGTCGAATTCGGTCTTGGCGGCTTCGGCGCGGTCGACATGGGCGTCGCCCAGGACCGAGCGGCGCACCTCCATGCCACGGTCGAATTTTGCGGTTCTCTCAGACATGTCCGGTTCCCTTGATGAAGTCGGTGAGGAGGGCGGCATAGGCCTCGGGCTGTTCGGCGCAGGGCAGGTGGCCTGCCTTGCGGATGACCTCGAAGCGGGAGCCCGGGATCAGGTCGATCGTCTCGCGCACGAGGTCGGCCGGGGTGGAGCCGTCATCGCTGCCCGCGATGCCGAGGGCCGGCATCCGCAGGCTGGCGGTGGGCGTGTAGAAATCGGTGCCCGCGATGGCGGCGCAGCAGCCGGCATAGCCTTCGGTGGGTTGCCGGATCAGCATGTTGCGCCAGCCGGTGAATTCCGTGGTCTCGCGGAAGGCGGGGTGGAACCAGCGTTCGAGGATGGCATCCGCCATGGCGGCGATGCCCTGCTCCTTCACCGTGCCGATGCGCTGTTCCCACATCTCGGCGGTGCCGATCTTGGCGGCGGAGTTCGAGATGACGACGGCGCGGATCAGGTCCGGCCGCTTCACCGCGAGGCCCTGCGCGATCATCCCCCCGATGGAGAGACCGACGAAGAGCGCGTCCTTCACGCCGAGGTGGTCCATCAGCCGCTCTGCGTCGCGCACGAGCGCGCCCATGGAATAGGGGCCATCGGGGCAATCGGTCAGGCCGTGGCCGCGTTTGTCATAGCGGATCAGCCGCAGGCCCGCGGGCAGCAGCGGCAGCACCGCATCCCAGAGCCGCAGGTCGGTCCCCAGCGAATTGGCAAAGACGACGGGCGCGCCGTTCGGGTCGCCCTCGTCGGTGTAGTGGACCCTGAGCCCGTCAAGATCGGCGATATTCATGCGTGACGTTTCCTTCCTCCGGAGCCGGTGCGGGCCGAGGCCCCGCCGGACCATGCGCGCACAGGATCCCAGCCCGCGGGCCGGCTGTCAAAGCCTCCGCTCAGCCCGGCCCACGGCCCGGCACGCCATGCCAATGGCATGGGGGCTCGCCCCGAAATGCGCATGATGTCCTCCCTGTTCGCCATGGGAAGGAACCAAAAGTGATTGTCTGTGTCAATTAAAATGCGCGTGGCCCGGCGCCGGGCAGCGCCGCCGACTAGCGCCGCAGGAGAAGCCCGGGCAGTCGCCGCAGCGCGGCACGGCTGAGGTCGGCATACTCGATCTCGCCGCCAAGCAGTTCAAAAGTCAGGCGGCGCAGGCGGCCGGAGGGGCGTTTGAACGCGGCGACAATGGCGCTCTGCAACGGCCGGGCATAGACCAGCTTGCGCAGCAGGATGGCCTGCCGCAGGTCGGCGTGCATCGGGCGCAGGGCCAGGCGATAGCGCGGCAGCGCGTCGTCGGGATGGTTGTGCCGCAGCGCATCAATGGCCGAGTCGGCCGCCAGCTGGCCGGATTTCATCGCCAGTGCGATTCCCTCGCCGGTGAAGGGATCGACCAGCCCCGCCGCGTCGCCCGCCAGCAGCACGCGGCCTGCGCCGGGCACGCGGCGGAAGTCACCGGCAGGCAGGAACTGGCCCTTCACCTTCTCCTCCGCCCCGCGTCCGATCGCGGTGACGTAGTCGGCCATGGCGCGCTTCATCGCAGGGTTGCGGGACAGGATGCCGCCCACCCCGATGGTGGAACTCACCGCCTTGGGGAAGTGCCAGCCATAGCCGTATCGCACCACGCCGAAGTCGATCCGCACCGGGGCGTCGGGGTTGTCGGCGGTGGCCGGGGCCTCCACCTCCAGCCCGAAGCCGACGTGACGCCGGTTGAAGGGCTGGCCGAAGAGGGCGCGGGCGACCTCGCTGTTCACGCCATCCGCGCCGATCAGCACCCGGGCGGTGAGCCTGCGCCCGTCCGCAAGGGTGACGGCAGGGGCCGCCGGGTCGATCCCCGTGACCCTCACCCCGGTGAAATCCTCGGCCCCCGCCTCCAGCGCGCGGCGGCACATATCCGCATCCAGCGTACGCCGCATGGCGAGGTGGATGGCGGTGGCGGTCGATCAGCGCGACGCGGAGCCCGGCCCGCGCCGCCGTGAAGGCGGCCGCAGAGCCTGCGGGCCCGGCGCCAAGCACGATTACGTCCCAGAGGGCGGTGTCAGTCATCGTCCAGCCCAAAGAACCTGTGGATGTCGTCGAAGAGCGTGGGCGCCGTCACGAAGAGAAGGTGCCCCTGTTCGGGATAGGTATAGAACGCATCTGCCGGGATCTCACCGGCGAAGCGGCGGGCACGTCTGAGCGGGAAGAGGTTGTCGTCCTCGCCGTGGAACAGGGCGATGCTGGCGCGCTCCAGCTTTGGATCGGGGTGGTAGACCCAGCCCATCAGGCTGCCGGTATGGGCCAACGTCATCTTGACCGACGGCGTGGTGATATGGCCGCGCTGCTCCTCCGCGAGGGCTTCGCTCTTCTCGGCCAGACCGGGCTGTTCGTAGTGGCGCCGCCCGTAGAGCAGCGTCCGGTAGTTTTCCAGCCACGCGGCATCCATCGACTGGCCGCCAGACCGGATGAAAGCGCTGGCCACGTCCACCGCGCCCTCTGCCGCTGCCACCAGCGTGTCGGGGAAGGAGCTGGCCGAGGAGACGAGGGCGACATGCACATCTGCCGTCTCCACCCGCCGCGCGGCTTCCAGCGCCACCGGCCCGCCGGTCGAGAACCCGATGAGGTAGAGATGCTTGGGCCGGATGCGGTTGACCGCATCGGCGATGTAGGCGCCGGACTCGAGGATATCGACCCGGTGGTCCAGCGGCAGCCCGTCGAGACCCGGGAACCGGAAGGCGAGGATCGAACTGTCGCGGTCGTCCCAGCCAAGCACCGGGCTGAAGATGTCCACCGTCGCCATGGCGCCGGGCACCAGCACGATCAGCTTGTCGACCTCGCTGTGGAGGTTCGGCTCATGAATGATCGGGGAGGTCTCGGCCTCCTGCGGGGGCGGCAGCGAGGAACAGGCGGCCGTGCCGAGGCTCAGCAGGGCGAGGAGAAGAAAACGGAGCATCCGCCTCTTCTTGACGTCCCGCGGCGCGGCTGTCCAACGTCTTTTCACGCCGCGCCTCCGCGAAAGCCGGTGCGGGGGCTTCTCCCGACGCGCTCGCGTACATATATCGGGAAACGAATGTAAATATGGAGGCCGCGATGGCTGGCAAGAAGATCACGTGCCTTGACTGCGGACAGGTCAACCGCGTGCCTGAGGACAAGCTGATGTCCGCACCCAAATGCGGAACCTGCGGTGCGCCGCTGATCTCGGACAAGGTGCAGGAGGTGGATTTCGCCACGCTGCAAAAGGCCGCGCGCACCGACGAGGTGCCGCTGGTCGTCGATTTCTGGGCGCCGTGGTGCGGCCCCTGCCGCATGATGGCGCCGGAGTTTTCCAAGGCGGCGGTGGCGATGAAGGGGCAGGCGCGGCTGGTGAAGCTGAATACGCAGGATCATCCGCAGGCCGGTCAGGCCTATGGCATCCGCGGTATCCCGACGATGGCTGCCTTCTCCGGTGGCCGCGAGAAGGCCCGCCAGTCCGGCGCGATGCCCGGCGCGCAGATCGTCGACTGGGTCAAGCGCGCGCTCTGAGCGGCGCGTCGTCCAATCGACCCCGGATTCGACACCGGGGGCCTGCGGGCCCCCGGCGACACCCCTTGCAGGGCGCATGATCAGAGCACGGTCACCTTGGTGCCGATCGGCACCTTGTCGTAGAGCGCGCTGACATGTTCGTTCAGCATCCGGAAGCAGCCCGAGGAGGCATTGTGCCCGATGCTGGAGGGCTGCACCGTGCCGTGGATGCGGATGTAAGTGTCCTTGCCCCCCTCGTAGAGATACATCGCGCGGGCCCCCAGCGGGTTGCCCGGGCCGCCGGCCATGCGGTCGGTGTTGCCCTTGAACTTGCCATAGCTCGACGGGTTGTTGGCGATCATCTCATCCGTGGGACGCCACGTCGGCCATTCCACCTTGCGGCGGATCGTGGCGGTGCCGGTCCAGCCGAGACCCGGCTTGGCCACGGCGATCCCGTAGCGGGTGGCGACGCCCGGGGCGGTCACGTGGTAGAGGAAATAGGCGCGCGGCAGGATCACGATCTCGCCCGGCTGGTAGGCCGCGTCGAAGGCGACTTCCTGCGGTTGCAGGATCGCGGGAAGCTCGAAGGCGGCCTGAGCAAAGCCGGGGATCGCGGCCAGACCGGTTGCGGCAGCAGCGGTCGCGAGGAAGGAACGGCGGGTGGTCATGCAAGAATACCCTTCTATGACTTACCTATCAAAACGCCAGTTTCGCACTGTGGTTCCGATTCGCAATGGAAACCCCCCTGCTTCCCGGTGAAGTGAACTCTCGGGTGTGGCCCTGATGCATGGTTCGCGCGCCGGGAGAGTGCCTGCGTCACCGCGGTTCACGCCACGGCGTCCTGCGCGGGTCCCTGCAGGGCGGGGGCACTTTGGCGGGCGGGATGCTGCCATGGCCCCGGGGCACGGCGGGCGCTTGCCGGGGGCGCAGGGGCATTCCGGCGAGGGATCGCCGGTTGGGCTGGCGGCGGCCCGCGTTCCCTTGTGTGACGCTGGGGGTGGCATAGGTCGGTGGGGACGCCGCAGATGCCCTGCGGTGAAGACCAGACTGAAAGCAGACCGAAAGGAAAAGCTATGACCCTTCGCGCAAACGCCCTGAAAGCCGGTGTCATCCTTGGCCTCGCCGCCACGCCGCTCGCACCGCTCATGGCCCAGAGTGCCGATCCCGCAGCGCCCGCGACCTCCGCGACGCCGCCCGCCGCGGAAGCCCCGGCGGAGGATTACAGCGATGCGCAGCTCAACACCTTCGTGACCGCCGCGCTGGATGTGAGCGCCGTGCGTCAGGATTACACCCAGCAGATCGAGACCGCGACCGACGAGACCGCCCGCGCCGAGCTGGTGGAAGAGGCGAACCAGAAGATGCTGGATGCGATCTCCGCCGTCGAGGGCATGGACCTCGAGACCTACAACGAGATTGGCGCCGCCGCGCAGGCGGATCAGGAACTGAACACGCGGATCATGGAAATGGCGCAGGCGAAGATGTCTGCCAAGCAGGACTCGGGCGAGGGCTGAGCGCGTCCTTTGACCCGACGCCCGGACCATTCTGGCCGGGCCGCGCCGTCCCCCTCGGGGACGGCGTTTTCGTGTGCGGGGTGAAGGGCGCCCCGGTTGGGCGTTTCGGCTGGGCGCGTCCGCTTGCTCTTGGGGGCGATTGTGTCCATCGCCATCGCTGGGGGCGGGGCAGGGGCCTTGGCTGGATTTCCCGCCCGGATCAATTCGGGCCAAATACGCCGTCCTCTCGGAATGTCCCGCCCGGCCGAGAGGCCGGGCAGCGCCGACCCGCCCCTCTGGAGCGGCGCTTCTGCGCCACCCTGCGGGACGGCGCTGCCCTTTGCGATTGCCGGAGGGCGTGAAGGGGGCGCGTCTTGGTGTGCCGGCCACTTGGCAGAGAAGACTCTGCTCAGCCCTGCACCACCACCCCATCCCCGAAACGAAAAACGGCGCCCTCGCGGGCGCCGTTTTCCTGTTTCTCCCGGCTGCCCGGGTGGCCCTTAGCGGGCGAACTTCTTATACTTGATCCGCTTCGGCTCGAGCGCGTCGGGGCCGAGGCGACGTTTCTTGTCTTCCTCGTAATCCTCGAAGTTGCCTTCGAACCATTCCACATGGGCGTCGCCCTCGAAGGCGAGGATGTGGGTACAGATCCGGTCGAGGAAGAAGCGGTCGTGCGAGATGACCACCGCGCAGCCGGCGAAATCGACCAGCGCGTCTTCCAGCGCCCGCAGCGTTTCCACGTCAAGGTCGTTGGTCGGTTCGTCGAGCAGCAGCACGTTCCCGCCCGAGCGCAGCAGCCGCGCCATGTGCACGCGGTTGCGTTCACCGCCCGACAGCAGCGAGACCTTCTTCTGCTGGTCGCCGCCCTTGAAGTTGAAGGCCGAGCAATAGGCCCGCGCGTTCACCTCGGCGTCGCCCAGCTTCACGATGTCCAGACCGTCGGCGATGGCTTCCCAGACGTTCTCGTTCGGGTTCAGGTCGTCGCGCGACTGGTCCACGTAGGACAGTTTCACCGTGTCGCCGTATTCGACGGTGCCCTCGTCGGGCTGTTCCTGCCCGGTCAGCATCCGGAAGAGCGTGGTCTTACCGGCGCCGTTCGGCCCGATCACGCCGACGATGCCGCCCGGCGGCAGCGCGAAGGACAGGTCCTCGATCAGGAGCTTGTCGCCCATGGCCTTCTTCAGCCCGTTGACCTCGATCACCTTGGAGCCGAGACGCGGCCCGTTGGGGATGACGATCTGGGCGCGGGTGATCTTCTCGCGCTCGGACTGGTTGGCGAGGTCGTTGTAGGCGTTGATCCGGGCCTTCTGCTTGGCCTGACGGGCCTTGGCGCCCTGCCGCATCCACTCCAGTTCGCGCTCCAGCGTCTTCTGGCGCGACTTGTCCTCGCGGGCTTCCTGCGCGAGGCGCTTGGCCTTCTGTTCCAGCCATGCGGAGTAGTTGCCCTCGTAGGGGATGCCCCGGCCGCGGTCGAGTTCGAGGATCCAGCCGGTGATGTCGTCGAGGAAGTAGCGGTCGTGGGTGACGATCAGGATCGTGCCCTTGTAGTCGATCAGGTGCTGCTGCAGCCAGGCGATGGTCTCGGCGTCGAGGTGGTTGGTCGGTTCGTCGAGCAGCAGCATGTCGGGCGCTTCCAGCAGCAGCCGGCAGAGCGCCACGCGGCGCTTCTCACCACCCGAGAGCTTGGTCACGTCGGCATCGTCCGGCGGGCAGCGCAGGGCTTCCAGCGAGATGTCGATCTGGCTGTCGAGGTCCCAGAGGTTCTGGGCGTCGATCTCGTCCTGCAGCTTGGCCATCTCGTCCGCGGTCTCGTCCGAGTAGTTCATGGCCAGTTCGTTGTAGCGGTCGAGGATGTCCTTCTTCGCCTTCACGCCCAGCATCACGTTGCCGCGCACGTCGAGGTTCGGGTCCAGTTCCGGCTCCTGCGGCAGGTAGCCGACCTTCGCGCCCTCGGCATGCCAGGCCTCGCCCTGGAAGTCCTTGTCGAGGCCGGCCATGATCTTGAGCAGGGTCGACTTACCGGCGCCGTTGACGCCGACGACGCCGATCTTAACGCCGGGCAGGAAGTTGAGGTGGATGTTCTCGAAGCATTTCTTGCCACCGGGATAGGTCTTAGACACCCCGGACATGTGGTAGACATACTGATACGCGGCCATGGGAGACTCCCCGACTGGGTGAAAAGGTTCGGGGGTTGATACATAAGGCAGCGGGCCGGGGCAATCGGGATGGCCTGCGCTGACGTGATATCCGGCGGATATTCGGTGCCGGGCGTGGTCATGGGGTGGTCAGCCTGCGCGCCGCCCGGGCCGCTGTCGCCCGCGGGACGGTCCGGGCAGGCTCCTGCGCTTGTGAAGAAAGATGAAGCGGACTGCGGGCTTGTGCGGCGCCACGAGGGCGGGGGCCAAGAAACCTTCAGGAAAACCTCTCGTTTCAGGAACTGGCGCCCTTCGGCGGCGTTGGGACCGGTATCACGAGAGGAGAGGACAGATGGGCCAGCCATCCAACAGCCACGCCCGTGCGCCCGGTCTCGCTGCCGCGACCGCGGCCACCCAGAGCGCCCCCTCCGATGATCCCGGACAGATGCCACGACAGATGGGCGCCGAGGAGGGAAGCCATGCGCCCCGGCCGGCGATGACCCGTCCCGCGACCATCGAGGCGCGCACCGGCGGCCTTGGCGACGGGCCCGGTGGCGCGGGCGGACGACCCCCGGCACCCGCCACGCCGCCTTCGGGCAAGACGATGGCGGACCGGCTCGTGGCGCTCAGCCGGATCGAATACATGCTGGCCGGGCTGCTGATCATCCTCGTGCTCTGGTCGATCTACGTGGCCAAGGTGGTGATGCTGCCCCTCGTGCTTGGCTTCCTCATCGCGCTGACGCTGGCGCCGCTGGTGCGCTGGATCGCCCGCACGGGCATTCCGGAAGGCGTGGTGGCCGTGGGGCTGATCCTCTCCATCGGCGGCGGCATGGCGCTGGGGCTCTACCTCATGTCGGGCCCGGCGGCGGACCTCGTCGATGCGATGCCCGGCATCCGCTACGAGCTGAACATGAAGCTCGCCGGCCTGACGGAGCAGCTGGAGAGCGTGAAGCAGGCCTCGGAGGAGATCGAGGCGCTCGCCGGGGGCGAGGACCAGCCGGGGCAGGTGGTGATGGAGGCGCCCTCCATCGTGAACAAGGCCGTTGCCTCGCTGGCCGGTACCGGCACCGCGCTGATGATCGCGATGATCCTCGCCATGTTCCTGCTCGGCTCGGGCGACATGTTCCGCCGCAAGCTGGTGGAGAGCCTGCCGCGCCTGCAGGACAAGAAGCGCGCGGTGCGGATTTCCCACGACATCGAGCGCCAGATCAGCCGCTACCTCGGCGCGATCACCGTGATCAACGCCTGCCTCGGGATCGCGATCGGCGGCACGCTGCATGTTCTGGGGATGCCCTATGCCTATCTCTGGGGCGTGGCCGCCTTCCTGCTGAACTACCTGCCCTACATGGGCGCGATCATCGGTGCGGGGGCCGTGGGGGCGGTGGCGCTGGTGACCTTCGACACCACCGGCGAGGCGCTGCTGGTGCCGGGGGCCTACCTCGTGCTGACCTCGATCGAGGGCCAGATGATCACGCCCTGGCTGGTGGGCCGCCACCTGTCGCTGAATGCGGCGGCGGTCTTCATCGCGGTGATCTTCTGGGCCTGGCTCTGGGGCGTGGCCGGGGCGCTGATGGCGGTGCCCTTCCTCGTCTTCCTCAAGGTGCTCTGCGACCATGTTCCGGCGCTGAACGTGATCGGCAACTTCCTCAGCGGGCGGGAAGAGGTGCTGGCCGAGGAGTGATACCGCCCGGGATATGCGCCGTCGCCTCTGCAAGGGCCACCTGCGGCGGTGTCGGGGCGAAGTCCGGCAGCAGCCTGTCGAAGGTCGTACCGTCGAGCCGGTGGGGCAGGGACCAGAGATAGCGCATTTCCACCAGCCCGCGCAGGAAGGGGACCGCAGGCGCCGCCATGCGCAGCGGCAGCCAGGGCATCCGCGTGGCGCGGATGGTCTGGCCCCGGGCCGCGGTCAGCAGGGTGGCGATCTCCTCGGCGCTCAGCGTGTAGCCGGGCATCGTGACCTTTTGGAAGGCGGGCAGGTCGTTGCGGATCGCGGCCAGCCTCGCCGCCGCGCGGCCCGCGTCGGTCAGCCAGGCCCAGGCATGGGGCACGTCCAGCGCGCCCGGGTAGCGCAGCACGCCCCGGTCGAGCCGCGCCGCTATGATCCGGTCGAACCAGCCGCCGGTCGGCGCCTCGTCGAGGAAATCGCCCATGGTCAGCACGATCGTGCGGCAGGTCTCGCGGTACATCTGTTCCAGTTCGATCCTGAGCCGTCCGAGCGGGTTCGTCGCCCGCTGCGGGCTGTCGGGCCCCCAGGGCATCGGGCTCTCTGGTCCGTAGACATAGACATTGCCCGGTACCAGCACGGGGATGTCGGCGGCGCGGGCCGCCTGTGCCACGGCGCGATGCAGCGGCATCAGTTGGCGCGCCCAGAGGTGATAGGAGGGCGGGTTCGCGGCCATCACCACGATCTGCTTGCCGGCCATCGCCTGCGCGAGGTCATCGCGGGCCCGGTCGAAGCGGGTGATCTGCCAGCCCTCCGCGGCGAGCGCGGCGGCGGCATGGCGCCCGAACTTGCCGGAGGCGCCGATGACGAGAGCATGGGGCATTGGAGGTCCTTTCCATCGGAAGCGGGAGAGTCGTCGGCAGGATGCGCCCATCGTAACTGAAGCGGAATTGCGTGAAATCCGGTATCTGCTATTCATTATTGCATGGATCAGGACCTCGACTGGGCACTTGTACAGATCTTCCTCGCGGTGGCGGAGGGCGGATCGCTCTCGGCTGCGGCCCGCAGCCTCGGGCAGAGCCAGCCGACGCTGGGGCGGCAGGTGAAGCGGCTGGAGGACCGGCTGGGGCTTGCGCTCTTCGAGCGGCACGCGCGCGGGCTGGAGCTGAGCGAGGCCGGGCGCCGCCTGCTGCCCGCCGCCCGCGAGATGGCCGGGGCCATGGGCCGGATGCGCCTTGCCGCCGCCGGTCAGGACGGCGCGCTGCAGGGGCGGGTGCGGATCACGGCGAGCGAGGTGGTGGCCCATCACCTGCTGCCGCCCCTGATCGCGCAGATGCGGACGGAGCTGCCGCAGGTGGGCATCGACCTCGTACCTTCGGACACGACCGAGAACCTGCTCTTCCGCGAGGCGGATATTGCCCTGCGCATGTACCGGCCCCGGCAGCTCGACCTTGTGGCGCAGCATCTGGGGGACCTGCCGGTCGGGGCCTTCGCGGCAAAGAGCTATGTGGCGCGGCGCGGGCGGCCGGGGTCGGCGGCGGAGCTGAAGGACCATGATCTGGTGGGATATGACCGGTCGGAGCTGATGCTGCGGGCGATGCGCGCACTGGGGCTGGAGATGCAATCCACCGACTTCGCGCTGCGCTGCGACAGCCAGGTCGCCTATTGGGAACTGGTGCGGGCGGGCTGCGGCGTGGGCTTCATGCAATGCGGCGTGGCCCGGCGCGATCCGCTGGTGGAGGAACTGGAGATCGGGGTGGAGATCCCGCCGCTGCCGGTCTGGATCGCGGCGCATGAGGCGATCCGGCCCGTGCCCCGGGTGGCCGCCGTCTGGTCGCGACTGGTGGCGGGGCTGGGCGCGCTGACGGGGTGAGCGCGGGGACTTCGGTCGATGGGGAGGCTGCGGCGGGTAGGTCTGGCGCCTGCGGCGGGCGTGGCGAGGGGGCTGTCTGCCCCCTCTTGCGGGCTTTGCCCGCAATTCACCCCCGAGGATATTTCTGAACAGTGGATGAGGGGGATGCGTAGTCGGGACAGGGCCGGGGGCGTTTGGCGGTGCCTGTGGTGGGTCGTGGGGGGACGATCCCGGGGCGGAGGCGGACGGGGCGCGCAATCCGGCTTTCTTGACGCAACGTGGCCTTCGGGATAGGCGATGCGGGACGTGATTTCAGGAGGATCGCCCCATGTCTAACCCCTCGCTTCTCATCCTCGCCGGTGACGGTATCGGCCCCGAGGTGATGGCCGAGGTCCGCAAGATCATCGACTGGTTCGGGACCAAGCGCGGCATCAGCTTCGACGTGACCGAGGATTTGGTGGGCGGCGCGGCCTACGACGTGCATGGTGTGCCGCTCTCGGATGCCACCATGGAGAAGGCGCAGGAGGTGGACGCCGTCCTGCTGGGCGCCGTGGGCGGGCCGAAGTACGACAAGCTCGACTTCTCGGTGAAGCCCGAGCGCGGCCTGCTGCGGCTGCGCAAGGAGATGGACCTCTATGCCAACCTGCGCCCGGCGCAGTGTTTCGACGCGCTGTCCGACTTCTCGTCGCTGAAGCAGGAAGTGGTCTCGGGCCTCGACATCATGATCGTGCGCGAGCTGACCTCGGGCGTCTACTTCGGTGAGCCCCGCGGCATCATCAAGGAAGGCAACGAGCGCGTGGGCATCAACACCCAGCGCTACACCGAGAGCGAGATCGCCCGCGTGGCGCGCTCGGCCTTCGAACTGGCCCGCAAGCGCGGCAACAAGGTCTGCTCCATGGAGAAGGCCAACGTGATGGAATCGGGCATCCTGTGGCGCGACGTCGTGCAGGAAATCCACGACGCGGAATACCCGGACGTGGAGCTGAGCCACATGTACGCCGATGCCGGCGCCATGCAGCTGACCCGCTGGCCCAAGCAGTTCGACGTGATCGTCACCGACAACCTCTTCGGCGACCTGCTCTCGGACCTCGCGGCGATGCTGACCGGCTCGCTGGGCATGCTGCCCTCCGCCTCGCTGGGCGCGCCGATGGCCAACGGCCGTCCCAAGGCGCTCTACGAACCGGTGCACGGCTCCGCCCCCGACATCGCGGGCAGCGGCAAGGCCAACCCCTGTGCCTGCATCCTCAGCTTTGCCATGGCGCTGCGCTACAGCTTCGACCTCGGCGCCGAGGCGGACCGGCTGGAAGCGGCGGTCAACGCCGTGCTGGCCAAGGGCATCCGCACCGCGGACCTGCTGAACACCGAAGGCGTCACCCCGGCCTCCACCTCGGAGATGGGCGATGCGGTGATCGCGGCGCTCGAAGAGAGCCTCTGATTTCATCCCCCCGCGGATGAGAGCGGCGCGGCCCCCGGGGCCGCGCCGTTTTTCGTGGGGAATTCCGCTGGTTGGGCGGATGGCCCCTTGCGTCCCCGTCGCGGGTCGGCTGATGCTTGGCCGCGACGCGGGGCCGGCTGGCGGCCCCGGCAGCGACAGCAGGGCCAGAGCGGGCCGGAACGGGACAGCACGGACATGGGTACAACGGGCAGCGGCATTCTCTTCGCGCTGGGCTCCTTCGCGATCTACGCCTCCCAGGATGTGATCGTGAAACTGCTTGGCGGCTCCTATGCGCCGTTCCAGATCGTCTTCTTCTCGGTCCTCTTCTCCTTCCCGCTGGCCACCGTGCTGCTGATGCGCGACGCGCAGAAGAGCAACCTGCGCCCGGTCCACCCCTGGTGGATGGCGCTGCGCACGGTGGCGGCCGTGGGCGCGGGGGCCTTTGCCTTCTATGCCTTCTCGGTGCTGCCGCTGGCGGACACCTACGCGATTCTCTTTGCCTCGCCGCTGCTGATCACCCTGCTGGCGATCCCGATCCTGGGCGAACGGGTGCGCCTGCGCCGGGGGCTGGCGGTGGGGGTGGGCCTCGTCGGGGTCGCGATCGTGGTGCAGCCCGGCCAGACGGCGCTCAGCCTCGGGCATGGGGCGGCGCTGGCCTCGGCCTGCTGTTCGGCGCTGTCCTCCGTCGTAGTGCGCAAGATCGGGCGCGAGGAACGCTCGGTCGTGCTGCTGCTCTACCCGATGATGGCGAACTTCCTGATCATGGGGGCGATCCTGCCCTTCGTATACAAGCCGATGCCGATCGAGGCCCTCGGCGGCATGGCGGCCATCGCCTTCTGCTCCTTCATCGCCATGCTGGGAATCATCGCGGCCTACACCCGGGCCGAGGCGGCCCTGATCGCGCCGATGCAGTATTCGCAGATGCTCTGGGCCCTGTTCTACGGCTGGCTGATCTTCGGGGAATGGCCCTCTGTCACCACCCTGGGCGGGGCGGGCGTGATCATCGCCTCGGGTCTCTACATCGTCTTCCGCGAGAGCCGGGGCGGCAGTTCGGCCACCACGCCGGTGCTGCGCACACGGACCCGTCCGGGCACCCCGGCGGCGCTTCGGATCGGCCCGTTCCTGCGTCGCCAGAAAAGCACCGAATTGGTGTCGTGAGGGGCTTGCAAATGCCTGCGGAAGGGGATAGTTCGCCCTCCACGGTCGGAGTGTAGCTCAGCCTGGTAGAGCACTGTCTTCGGGAGGCAGGGGTCGGAGGTTCGAATCCTCTCACTCCGACCAGATAAACAAGGCGCCCTTGGGGCGCCTTTTTTATTGGGTGTGAAGCATCTTCCTGATCTGAGCGCGGCAGTACCGAATTTCGGCCAGACGGTCCTCCGCCCGGCCTTGTTGTGCAAGCCGGCCTTATTGGGAACGAACGTGATAGGGCTGGGGGCAGGACCCGATTGTCGGGTCTGCCTGTCCCGTGCGTGCCCGTCCGCGTCGCCGGACCCCGGACCGCCGCAGGGCAGATCGCAGGGGCTCAGCCTGCGTGGCGGGCGTAGAGGTCGAGCGGCGTGCCCGGGAACCGGTACAATCCCCCCGCGGTGGTCTCATGCTGCTGGAAGCCGTGGCGGTTGTAGAACGCCTCCAGCTCCGCCTTGCTGAGGCCCTCGTCCCCGAACGGATCGTGGTAGAGGGCGATCCCGCAATCCACCGCATCCGCAGCATCGACCAGCCGGCGCAGCAGCCGGTGCGCGATGCCCTTGCCGCGGTAGGAGGGGACAACCCAGATCCCGCTCAGCACGAAGCGCCGGTCCTTCAGTGCGTGCTCCAGATAGGCGACATCGTCGACGGCGTTGCGGTAATAGGTGCGCTCGCCGCTCTCCCCCAGCGTGGCCCGCAGGCCCGGCACCTTGCCGATGGCGGCCACGATCTTCTCGTACTTCGCTTCGACGGATTTTTCCGACTGCAGGGTGCTGGCTTCCAGATCGCGCACGATCTGGGGGTGCCGGTCTTCGCAGTAATCCCGCAGCCCGTGTTGCAGGGCGACGGCGACAAAGGCGCGGAGTTCGCCTTTCAACGTGTCGATCTCGCTTCGGAGTGCGCTTTCGAGGCCCGGCGGCAGGTCGTGCGGCCCGGGACTCATCCTGTTTGTATGTGGCATAGCTTCCTCCCCTCGACGTTGTTCTAGCAGATCGCCGGGCAGATCGCACTCGTCGCGTTGACGCGGGGGCCGGTGCCGTCGATGGCCCCGGGGTTGTCGGCCCTATCGCAGCCCTCTATGGCTGGGGCGACAACCGGGGCGAGAGATGAAACACGGCGCTGCAGAACCTTCGTTGACCGATCAGGCCTTTGACCGGACCCGGAGCCTCATCCTGCGGTCCGATCTCGAACCGGGGGCGGAGATCTCGGCCGCGCAACTGTGCGAGAGGCTGGGTCTGGGGCTGGCCCCGATCCGCGCGGCGCTGGCCCGGCTGGAGCAGCATGGCCTCGTGAGCGCGCAGCCCCGCAAGGGCTACATCGTTGCCCCGCTGACCCTGCAATCGGTACGCGATGTTTTCGAGATGCGCCTGCTGCTGGAACCCGCCGCCCTGCGCAAGGCTGTCGGGCGGGTGGATTTCGACGTGCTGGAGGCGTTGAACGCGGCCTGCCTGCAGGCGGGGCGCGACGGCACGGCGGACGGGCGGATGGACTACCTTGTCGCCAACCGCGAGTTCCACCTCTATCTCGTGCGGCTGTGCGGCAATGCCCTGATGACCGAGACGCTGGCGCGGGTGCTGGACGAGTCGACGCGGGTGCTGCACCTCGGCCTCAGCCACCAGAACCGCAACCGGGATGACCGCAACACCCACAGCGCCCTGATCGACGCCCTGCGGCGCGAGGATGCCGACGCGGTCGAGGCCGTCACCCGCGAGGAGGTGCTGACCTCCCGCAGGCTGGTGATGGAAGCGATCCTGTCGAGCGAGATGTTCCAGAACCTGCGACTCGAAGCCCAGCGGGGCTGAGACAGCCCCGCCGGAGGATGCAGGGGATCACTCCTGCACGGTTGCGGCCAGCGTGCCTTCCCAGAAGACCAGCTTGGCATGGGCGAAACGCACGAGCTGCGTGCCGATCACCCCCATGGCGGCGAGGCTGACGAGGGCTGCGAACATCACGTTCACCTCCATGGTCAGCGCCGAGGCGTTGATCAGGTAGCCGAGCCCCTCGGAGGAGGAGACGAACTCTGCCACCACGGCGCCGATCAGGCTGAGGACGATGGCGATCTGAAGGCCTGCAAAGATATGGCCCGCCGCACTTGGGAAACGGATTTCCCAGAAGGTGCGCCAGCGGCCCGTGTTGGCGGCCCGCGCCATTTCCAGCAGGTCGGCGGGCGTCTGCTTGAGGCCGACCACCGTGTTCACGAAGACCGGGAAAAAGCAGACCAGCACCACCATGATCACCTTCGATGCCTGATCGAAGCCGAACCAGACGAGGATCAGCGGGGCCAGTGCCACCTTGGGCATGGATTGCAGCGCGATCACCAGCGGGTTGATCAGCCGTTCCGCGATCCGCCACTCCGACACGACGGCCCCCACGCAGATCGCCGCGACGCAGCCGATGACATAGCCCATCGCGGTCGAGGAGAGCGTGTAGAAGAAGTGGTGCCAGAACAGCCCGTCGATATAGCCGGTCTTGAGCGCGCCCAGAACGGCCAGCGGCTTGGGCAGGACGTAGCTCGGCACGTCCCAGACATAGACCGCGACCAGCCACAGCGCGAGGATCGCCCCGAAGGTGATCAGCGGATAGAGCGCGCCTGTCAGTTTCTCTTTCATGTCGGGCCTCACTTATCCAGATGCGAGAAGATGCCGCGCAGGTGGCGGGTGTAATCCGTGAACCGCGCGTCGGACATCGTGTCCATGGTGCGCGGGCGCGGCAGGTCGATGGTCAGGTCCTCCACCAGCCGCGCGGGGCGGGGCGAGAGCACGATGACCCGATCCGAGAGATAGACCGCCTCGGGGATGGAGTGGGTGATGAACATCACCGTCTTGCGGGTCTCGTTCCAGATTCGCTGCAGGTCATCCATCATGGTCTCGCGCGTCATGGCGTCGAGCGCCGAGAAGGGCTCGTCCATCAGCAGGACCTTGGGATCGTTGACGAGGCCGCGCACGATGCCGACGCGCTGCTGCATCCCGCCCGACAGTTCGGAGGGGTAGCTCTCTGCGAAATGCGCGAGGCCCACCATGTCGAGCAACCGGCGCGCGCGCTCGGCCCCGGCCTTGCGGTTCAGTCCCTGGCTGCGGACCGGCAGGGTGACATTGTCGAGCACCGTCTTCCACGGCAGCAGCGCGGGCTTCTGGAACACGACGCCCACGTCGGAGCGCGGGCCCGCGACGGTTTCACCGCCGACCGACAGCGCCCCGCCCGAGGGTTTAAGCAATCCGGCGGCCACCCGCAGGAGGGTGGACTTGCCGCACCCCGACGGCCCGAGGATCGAGACGAATTCGCCATCGCCCACGTTCAGCGACAGGCCTTTCACAGCCTCGATGCGACCCTTCTTCGTATGAAATGTCACGTCGAGGTCCTTGGCCACCACAAGCGGTGTCCCAAGCGGCTCCGGGCGGCTGGCAGGCTCTTCCACTGAGTCGATCTGCGCCCTGTTTACCTGTGCCACGGCAGTACTCCTGTCGGTTTTTCGCAATCAAACCAAACGCCTGACCGGCTGGCCGCTGTTCTGACCAGAAAATGACCGGCAGCGACGCTCAGTTGGATCGCCTATTGATTTGTCTAAATTCGTATGTTGACATTTTAGAGTGGTCAATATGATGTTGCTAGAAAACCGCCTTAATTCGAACAGGGATTGGAAAACGATGGATTCTGTGGCCAAGGACCCGGCACGTACCACTGACGACGTGGCACAGCTGCGCAATCTGGGCGATTTGCTCGCCCCGGCCGGACAGGACCCCTGCCTGATCGAGGTCGATCCCGATGCGACCGGCCCGGCGCAGGAGATCACCCGCGCGCGTCTGTCGGCCGCCATCTCTGCCGTCGCCGCCCACCTGCAGGGGCAGGGGCTGGCCCCCGGTGCACGGGTCGGCCTGATCTCGGGCAACCGCTGGGAATATATCGCCGCCTACCTCGGCATCATGTCCGCGGGTTTCGTCGCCGTGCCGGTGAACTTCAAGCTGCCGCGCGACACGGTCACCTGGCTCTGCGGCGATTCCGACATGCAGCTCGTCTTCACAGATGACGCGCGCCGGGATCTCTGCCCTGCCGGGCTGGCGCAGATCAACTTCGACCACGACTGGGCGGCGCTGGAAGCCGCGGGCGGCAGTGCCGCCGCCACGGTGCCCGCCCCCGGGGCCGATGCGATGATCCTCTACACCTCGGGCTCCACCAGCCTGCCGAAGGGCGTGCCGCTGTCCCATGACGGGCAACTCTGGGCCCTGCGCAACCGGCTGCACAACAGCCCCGCCTATGGCCGCAACCGGGTGATCGCCGCGGCGCCGCTCTATCACATGAACGCGCTCTTCACGGCCAAGGTCGCCCTCGCCTCCGGCGCGCGGCTGGTGCTGATGCGCCGCTTCGATGCGGCGGGCTTCGTCACCGCGATCTCGGACCATGACGTGACCATGGTCACCTCCGTTCCCACGATGATCGCCCTCGCCCTGCGCGAAGCGGAGGCCCTGGCCGCGGCGGACCTGTCGGGCGTGCGCTTCGTCGGCATGGGCTCGGCCCCTGTGACGGAGCAGCTGGTCAAGGCGACCAAGGCGGCCTTCCCGAACGCGATCGTTTCCCTTGGCTACGGCACGACGGAAAGCGGCCCTTGTGCCTTCGGCGCCCATCCCGAGGGCCTGCCGAAACCGGCCCTGTCGCTCGGCTATCCCCTGCCGGACGTGGACCTGCGGTTGAGCGGCGGCGAGAGCCGGGGCGAGTTGCTGATCCGCACCCCCGCCGTCATGCGCGGCTACCTGAACAACCCCGAGAAGACCGCCAAGGTGCTGGACGCCGAGGGCTGGTATGCCACCGGCGACCTGATGCGCCGCGACGCCGAGGGCTTCTTCTACTTCGTGGGCCGCGCCGACAACATGTTCACCTGCGGCGGCGAGAACATCTATCCCGAGAACGTCGAGGACATGCTGAACCGCCACCCCGGCGTGGCGCAGGCCTGTGTCGTGCCGGTCGCGGACGAGGTGAAGGGCCAGAAACCCGTCGCCTTCATCGTGCCCCAAGGCACCCCGACCGAGGCCGAGATCCGCAGCTTCGCGCTGGAGAACGGCCCCTCCTACCAGCATCCCCGGCGGGTGATCTTCCTCGACGAGATGCCGCTTGCGGGCACCAACAAGGTCGACCGCGCCGCCCTGACCCGGCGCGCCGCCGACGAGGCCGCCGCTTGACCCCCTTTTGCCATCGCGCCCGCCGTGGCGCCCCTGACATGACATGACGAAGGACGACCCGAACATGAGAGCAGCTGTAATCTACGAACATGGCGCCCCCGAGGTCCTGAAACTGGAAGAAGACTTCCCCAAGCCCACCGCCGGCCCCGGCGAGGTGATCCTGCGCGTCGGCGCCTCCTCGCTGAACTACCACGATGTGTTCACCCGTCGTGGGATGCCCGGCATCAAGGTGCCGATGCCCATGATCATGGGCATCGACGTGGCCGGCACCGTGGCCGAACTGGGCGAAGGCGTGGAAGGCTGGAAGATCGGCGACCGCGTTCTGGTCGATCCCGTCGACCGCGAAGGCAAGCGCGGCTTGATGGGTGAGATGGTCCATGGCGGTCTGGCCGAATACTGCCGCGCCGAGGCCCATTCGCTGGTGCCTGTGCCCGACGAGGTGACGCTGGAACAGGCGGCGGCGCTGCCCGTGGCCTATGGCACCGCCTACCGGATGATGATGGTGCAGGGGCAGATCAAGAAGGGCGAGCGCGTCCTGATCCTCGGCGCTTCGGGCGGCGTGGGCACCTGCTGCGTCCAGCTGGCGAAATCCGTGGGCGCCGAAGTCGTCGCCTGCGCGTCGTCGCAGGAGAAGATGGACCGCCTCAAGGACCTCGGTGCAGACGATTGCATCAACTACGTCGAGGAAGACATCGCCAAGGCCGTCTACAGCCGCTACGGCAAGCCGCACCGCCACAAGCCCGGCAACGGCGTGGACGTGGTGATCAACTTCACCGGCGGCGAGACCTGGGCCCGCTGCATGCGCACCCTGCGGCCCGGCGGGCGGATCCTGACCTGCGGCGCGACTGCCGGTTACGATCCCAAGACCGACCTGCGCTTCATCTGGACCTACGAGCTGACGATCCAGGGCTCGAACGGGTGGAAGCGTGAAGACCTGCACAAGCTGCTGGAGATGGTCGCCGCGGGCGAGCTGACCCCGATGATCGACACCGTCTTCCCGCTGGAGGCCTCCAATGAGGCGCTCGCGCTGATCGAGGATCGCAAGGTCTTCGGCAAGGTCGTGGTGACGCCGTGAGCGACGCGCCCGAGAAACTCGACGTTCCCGCGATCCAGGCGATCTTCGACCGCTCGGCCATGATCTCCTTCATGGGGCTCAAGGCCGAGACGGTGGACTACGACACCATGGTCTTCACCGCCCGGATGCCCCTGCGCGACGAACTGGCCCGCGGGGTCGGCAGCGGCCAGTTCCACGGCGGGGCCATCGCGGCCTTCATCGACACGGTGGGCGATTTCGCCGTGGGGATGATGGTCGGTGGCGGCGTGCCCACCACCAACATGCGCGTGGATTACATGCGCCCGGCCATCAACACCGACCTGATCGGCATCGCCACCGTGCGGCGCATGGGGCGGTCGATCGCGGTGGTCGACATCGACGTGACGAACGAGGACGGCAAGCTGCTGGCCATCGGTCGCGCCAACTACGTGCCCAAGACCGGCTAACCGGCAGGCACCCCCGGCCGGCGCAATCCTGCGGCGGCCGCATCCCCCAGTCCGACAACGGAGTTTTCCATGACCACTGCACAGACCAAGCTGCGTGGCGCCATCAGCGCGCTCGCCCTCAGCCTCTCGCTCGGCGCGGCGCTGCCCGCCGCCGCACAGGACCTGACCCCTGTCACCTTCGGCAACCCGACCTCGATCAGCATCTCGCTGGCGCCGCTGATCTTTGCCCGCGACGCAGGCTACTTCAAGGACGAGGGCCTTGACGTCGAAGTGCTGGAGTTCAAGGGCACCGGCGTGCTGCTGCCCCAGATCGTCGCCAAGCGCGTCGACATCGGCTACCCCAACCCGGATGCGCTGATCATCTCGCGCCAGCCGGGCAAGGAACACCTGCCGCTGAAGTTCTTCTATGACGTCACCCGCGTCTCGGGCTGGGAATTCGTCGTGCCCGCCGACAGCGAGATCCAGACCATCGCCGACCTGAAGGGCAAGACCCTCGGCGTGGGCGCCATGACCTGGGGCAACATCCCGATCACCAACGCCCTGCTCGCCGAAAGCGGCGTTGGCGAGGACATCAAGATGGTGCCCGTGGGCGTCGGCGGCCCGGCCTTCCTCGCGCTGGAAAACGGCACCGTGGACGCGCTGAACCTCTTCGACACCCAGCACGCCACCATGGAGGCCGCCGGCACCGAGATCCGCCGCCTCGACATGGGCGCCAAGTACACCGGTCTCTTCTCGAACAGCTTCATCGCCCACGAGGACACGCTGGCCGAGAAGCCCGAGGTGCTGGCCGCCTTCGGCCGTGCCTTCGCCAAGGCGACCGTGGTCTGCGACGAGAACCCCGAGGTCTGCGTGAAGACCTTCTGGGAAGCCTACCCGAACCAGAAGCCCTCCGAGGGCACCGAGGAAGAGAAGCTGGCCTCCAGCGTGACGGTCATGACCTCGCGCACCGCCAAGTTCTCGGACTTCCAGGGCGGCGAGGAGCTTTACGGCGCCTTCCCGCGTGAAGGCTGGGAGAACTTCATCGAGGTGCTGCACACCGGCGGCCAGCTGGACAGCACCGAGATCGACGTGGACAGCCTCTACACCAACGACCTCGTCGAGCAGATCAACGACTTCGACAAGGCCGCTCTGCGCAGCGAAGCCGACGCGATGTGATCCTGTCTCCGGGCGGCCCTGCGCGGGCCGCCCGGGGCATCGCCGCAACGTTGCGGCAGAGTAAAATGTCAGATTCTTGCCCGGGGCGCAGCGCTGCGCTAGGCTTTCGGGGCATCTCCCGGGGGACCCGCCTTACATGACCGATCTCGCCACGGACCCGCAGCGCGCCGAGAAGGTGAGCGACCGGGCCTTCGACCTGCTCCATGACGCGATCGTCACCTGCGACCTGCTGCCCGGCGAAGTGCTTTCCGAACCCCAGTTGCAACAGCGCTTCGGCCTCGCCCGGGGCTCCTTGCGGCTTGCCCTCGACCGGCTGATCCAGCTGCGCCTCGTCGCGCCGATCCACCGCCGCGGCTACGAGGTGGCCCCGATCACGGTGGCCGATGTGCATCAGGTCTTTGGCCTGCGCCGCCTGATCGAACCGCCCGCAACGGCCATGGCCGTGGGCCGCGTCGATATCGCCTACCTCGAAGAACTGCGCGATTCCGCCCCGCCCCTGACGGGCATCGGGGAAAAGGAACTGACGCGCCGCATCCTCGACCACAACCGCTGCTTCCACATGCATATCGTCGATGCCGCCGGGAATCCCCGGATCAGCGCCATCGCCAAGCAGGTGATCGACGACATCGACAGGCTCTATTTCGTCGGCCTCGTGAAGAACCCGAATTTTCAGGCCATGCGCCGGGATCACGCCAGCATCATCGAAGCGCTGAAGGCAGGCGACGCCGCGCGCGCCGAGGCGGTCGCCCTTGCCCACGTCGACAAGGGGCTGGAGATGGCGATGGATTCGATCCTCGAAACCGCGAGCCTCAGCCGTCTGAGCCTCGCGCGGCTCTGAGAACTGAGGCCGCCGCACCACGTCCCATCTGCACTGGACGGTCCGCGCGGATCGGCTAGGGTCTGGCGCGACGCGCGGATCGCCGCGCCGCATCTGCAAGGGACACAGCATGACAACCGCGGACAGCCTGCTTTCCAACGGCATTCTCAGCCTTTCGGTCTCGCCCCTCGGGGCCGAGATGCAGAGCCTGCGCGCGGCCTCGGGGGCGGACTATCTCTGGGATGGGGATGCGGCCTTCTGGACCGGGCGGGCGCCGGTTCTCTTTCCCATCGTCGGTCGTGCGGCGGACGACAGGATCACCGCGGGCGGGCAGGCGGCCCCGATGGCACAACACGGCTTTGCCCGGCGCAGCCTCTTCGACCTCGTGGACGAGACGCCGAGCGGCTGCCACCACGTCCTGCGGGCAAGCGATGAGACCCGCGCGGTCTATCCCTTCGACTTCGCCCTGCATGTGGAGCACCGGCTGGACGGGCACACGCTGCACTGCGACGTGCGGGTCGAGAACGCGGGCACGGCGCCGATGCCCTTCGGCTTCGGCTTCCATCCGGCCTTCCGCTGGCCCCTGCCGGGCAGTGGCGGTGCCCCGCATGTGGTGACGCTGGCCTCGGGCGGATCGCCCGACCGGCGCGCCCTGAACGATGGCCTGCTGGAGCGGGAGCCGCTGCCCGGCCCCTTCGTCGCAGGCCGGCTGGAGATCGTCGAGGCGCTCTTTGCCGACGGTGCACTGGTGTTCCCGAACGGGGCAGAGGCCCTGCGCTATGGGCCGGAGGACGGGCCGGGGCTGCGCTTCGCCTTCCGCAACCTGCCGGATCTGGCGCTCTGGAAGCCGGTGAATGCGCCCTTCCTCTGCATCGAGCCGTGGCATGGCACCGCCTCCTACGTCGGTGACGGGCCAGAGATCGCGGCGCGCCCGAACAGCCTGACGCTTGCGCCGGGCGAGAGGGTGGCGTTCGGCTACTCCGTCACCATCGAGGCCTGAGCGCCGATCCGCCCGGGCGGGTCAGATGCTTTCGGGCGTGACGATTTCGAAGGGCAGGGTGCGCTGCAGGGTCGTAGTGGGCCCGTTGTCCTGCTTCACGTCGATCATCGTCTGCACCAGCAGTTCCGACGTGGCCTCCAGCGGGTGGCACAGGGCGGCAGTGATCAGCCCCTCCGACAGGCCCTTGCGGGTTTCGGGGCCGATGTCCCGGCAGATCAGGCGGATGCCGCGACGCCGTTCCTCGGGGATTTCGCGCAGCGCCCGCAGGACGCCCGAGATGCCGCCGCCGAAGATCAGGATCGCGGCGAGGTCGTCGTGCCGGGCGATCAAGTCCTTGACCATCTCGTAGGCGCGCCGGGAATCCTCCTGCGTCGGACGGCTTTCCTCGACCATCAGGTGGGGGGCGTGCTCGCGCACGTAGGCGCGGAAACTGGCATCGGCCACGTCCTGACAGAGATACCGGTAGTTCCCCAGAAAGACCGCAACCCGCCCGGGGCCATGGGTCATGCAGCTGACGAGGTAGGCGGCCGTGCGGCCCATCTTCCAGTTGTTCATCCCGACGAAGGCAGCGCGCTCCGGCGCGGATTGATCGGTGATGTAGGTTACCACCGGTGTGCCCGCCTCGCGCAGGTCGCGGATCGCGTTGCCGATCACCGGGTGGTCGGCGGCGATCACCGCCACCGCGTCGCATTCCTGCCCGAGGGCCTTCAGCCGGGCGGCGATATTCTCGGGGGTGAGGATCTCCACGAAGTCGATCAGCGGGTCGATGATCTCTTCGGAGCGCGCCCGGCAGGCCTCGATGATCTTGCGGGCGAAGAGCTGGTAGAGCTCCCGGGAGCTCTGCTGCAGCAGGAAACCGAATCGAAAATGGGGTGCGCTCTGCTTCACCCGGTCCTCGATTGCCCCCAGCCCGTAGAAGCCGATCCGTTCGGCCGCGGCCTGCACCCGCTGCATCGTCGCCCCGCGGACCGAGGCGCTGCCAGCGAGAATGCGGTTCACCGTGGAGACCGAAACCCCTGCTTCTGTTGCGAGATCTGCGATGGTGGGGCGGTTCATGGGCATTCTTCCGGATTGAGTTCGTATCATTATGAATGACACATTTTGATACGATTGCAACGTTAGATGTTATTCACGATTTCAAAGATGAGACGTATTGGCTAGCTCTACGGTCAGTCAAATCCCGGAGGGAGCCGGGGTTCGAGGAGGAGACATCATGAATAAATTCACCCGTTTCGCGGCCACAGCGGCCTGCGCGATCACGGCGAGCTGCATGGCCACGGCCGGCTTCGCCGCGGATATCTTCGTCGTCGGCGGCAAGCCCGATGACACGTTCTGGTCCATCGTGAAGCGCGGCGCGGAAGACGCCGGCAAGGTGGTCGAGGCACAGGGCGGTTCCGTCACCTGGCTCGGGCCGCAGAACTACGACAACCTTGGTGTGGACGCGGCAGAGCTGATCCGCCAGGCCATCGATCAGGGCGCGGATGCGGTCGTGGGGGCGAACTGGGTGCCCGAAGCGATGGACCCGGCCTTCAAGGCGGTGGTGGACGCGGGCATTCCGCTGATCATCTACAACGCCGGTGGCATCGACGCGGCGGACCGACTGGGCGCGATGAACTACGTCGGCTCCGACGACTTCAAGGCAGGCAAGGCCGGCGGCGCGCATCTCGCCGAGATGGGCAACACCAACGGTGTCTGCATCAACACCCTGCCGGGTGCAGCCAACATCGAGAACTTCTGCGGCGGCTTCGTCGAGGGGATCACCGAGGCCGGGGGCGAAGGCTCTGTTCTGCCGCTGCCCGCGACCTCCTTCGGCTCGGCCACGGCGGTGGCGCAGGCTGTCCGGGCGCACCTGCTCCAGAACCCGCAGATCAACGCAGTGTTCACCGTGTCCAACGGCGACGCAAACGCGGCCATCTCGGGCATCCAGCAGGCCGGCAAGATGGGCAAGGTCGCCGTCTGCGGGATCAACTTCGACGAGACGATCCTGAACAATATCAAGGACGGCAAGATGGCCTGCGCCATTGACCAGCAGGGCTACATGCAGGGCTACCTCGCCGTGTCGATCCTGAACGCGCGGGTCAACTACGGCCTCACCGTGCCGACGCGCGAGATCCTGACCGGCCCCGGCATCATCGACAGCACCAACGTCGAGGCCACCATGGCCGGCGTGAAGGCCGGCACCCGCTGACACCACGCGACGCCTGTCCGCGCCCCCGCGGCGCGGACGGCACCGGAGGAGACCGGCCCGCGGGCCGGCACGTCACGTCACTACAGGGGGAGAGACACGTCATGGCTACCGCCGCACGAACCGACACAGCCGCCACGGGCGCGCCAGGGAAGACCGGGGGACGGTCTCTGGGTGCGCTGATCCGGCGGCCCGAGGCGGGCTCGGTCCTGGGCCTTGTCGCGGTCTTCGCCTTCTTCACACTGGTTTCCGGGCAGATCTTCGTTTCGCCCGCGGGCTTTGCCAGCTGGCTCAACGTCGCGGCCGAGATCGGTATCGTGGCGCTGCCCATCGGCCTGCTGATGATCGCGGGCGAGCTGGACCTGTCCATCGGGGCGGTGATCCCGGCGGCCTCTTTGTCCTTCGCCATCGTCAGCGGGCATTACGACATGCCCGAGGTGATCGGTGTGGCCGTTGCGCTTGGCGTCGGGCTGCTGGTCGGCGCGGTGAACGGGTTCCTCGTCCTGCGCACCGGCGTGCCCTCGCTGATCGTCACCATCGGCACGATGTTCGCGGTCATGGGGCTGACGCTGGGCCTGTCCGTGCTGCTCACCGGATCGACCTCCACCAACGTGGTGCCCGCCCCGGTCTGGAAGGCGATCTTCGGCACCTTCATCGGCGGCATGTTCCAGGTCACGATCTTCTGGTGGATCGCCTTTGCCGCGGTGATCGCCTACGTGCTGCACGTCACGCCCTTCGGCAACTGGATCTTCGCCATGGGCGGCGATAAGACCAGCGCCCGCAACGCCGGCATCCCGACCGAGCGGCTGACGATCACGCTCTTCATGGTCTCGGGCTTCGCCGCCGCCTTCGTCGGCGTCAGCCAGGCCATGGTCTACCAGAGCGCGCAGGTCGCCGGCGGTCAGGCCTTCATCTTCAATTCCATCATGTGCGTGGTCATCGGCGGCGTTCTCCTGACGGGCGGTTTCGGCTCGGTCGTGGGCATCGTGCTGGGTACGATCACCTTCTCGATGGTCAACCAGGGCATCTACTTCACCGGCTTCGATCCGAACCTCGGGTCGGTCATCATCGGCGCGCTGCTGCTGCTCGCGGTGCTGATGAACGACACCTTCCGGCAGATGGCCCTCTCCTATTCCACCAAGAAGAAGAGCTGAGGGCAGGATCATGTACGAAGTCTTCGCCGGAACCCTTCTGAAACGCCCCGAGGCGGGCGCCGTCCTCAGCCTCGTCGCCGTGATCCTCTTCTTCGTGATCTTCGGCGGCGTCGACCTCGCCAACCTTCTGGGCGCTGCGAGCTGGGTGAACTTCGCCGCCAACCTCGGCATCGTGGCGATCCCCGTGGGCCTGCTGATGATCGCCGGAGAGCTGGATATCTCCATCGGCGCAATGATCCCCGCGGGCTCCATGACGATCTCCATCGTCTCGGGCTATTACGAGCTGCCGATCGTGGTGGGCATCCTGTGCACCCTCGGGCTCGGCGTGCTGGTCGGGCTGATCAACGGGCTGCTGACGGTGCGGACCTCGGTGCCCTCGCTGATCATCACGCTGGCCACCCTGGTGGCGATGCAGGGCCTCGTTCTCTCCGCCTCCGTGCTGCTGACCGGCAAGGCCTCGGTCCCGCTGGCGGCGCCCGAATGGACCAAGGCGATCTTCGGTCAGCTGATCGGCGGCTCGTTCCAGATCATCATCTTCTGGTGGCTCGCCGTCGCGGTTCTGGCCTGGGTCGTCGTGCACCACACCCGCTATGGCAACTGGCTCTTCGCCATGGGGGGCGACAAGGAAAGCGCCCGCAACGCCGGCATCCCGACCACCAAGATGACGATCTGGCTCTTCGTCCTTTCGGCCACGGCGGCGACCTTCGTGGGCATGTGCGGGGCGATCCTCTTCAACTCGGCGCAGGTCTCGGGCGGCATGAACTACATCTTCAACGCCATCGTCTCGGTGGTGGTCGGGGGTGTCCTGCTGACCGGCGGCTTCGGCTCCATCATCGGGATCTTCTTCGGCACGCTGACCTTCGCGGTGGTGAACCAGGGGATCTACTTCACCGATATCGACCGCAACTGGTCGTCGCTCATCATCGGCGTGATGCTCCTGCTGGCCGTGCTGATGAACAACAGCTTCCGCTCGATGGCGCTGAACTACGCGCCGCGCAAGAAATCCACTTCCAAGGCGTGAGGACCCGACAATGACGGAACCGGTTCTGGAACTTCGCAACGTCAACAAGTCCTTCGGGCCCATCGACGTGCTGCATGACATCAACCTGACCATCAACGCGGGCGAGGTGCTCTGCCTGCTGGGGGACAACGGCGCGGGCAAGTCCACGCTGATCCGGACCCTCGCAGGGGTGCACAAGCCGACCACCGGACAGATGTTCATGGACGGCGAGGCGGTCAGCTTCGACAAGCCCAAGGATGCCGCTGACCGGGGTATCGCAACGGTACACCAGTTTGGCGGGACCTTTCCGCTGATGACCATCGGGCGCAGCTTCTTCGTGGGCTGCGAGCCGACCAGGAAGATCGGCCCGTTCAAGGTCTTCGACCGCAAGACCGCGAATGAAACCGCAGTGAAGGCCGTGCAGGAGTTCGGCATCACCCGCATCGACGATGGCGACCGCCTGATCGGCGGCCTGTCGGGCGGCGAACGCCAGTCGCTGGCGATTGCCCGCGCCGTGCACTTCGGGGCCCGGGTGCTGATCCTTGACGAGCCGACGGCGGCGCTTGGCGTGAAACAGGCCAGCCACGTGCTGCGTATCGTGCTGGAGGCCCGGAAACGCGGCATCGCCGTGATCTTCATCACCCACCAGGTGACCCACGCCATGGCGGTGGGCGATCACTTCGCGGTGCTGATCCGCGGCGCCGTGGCCGCCAACTTCATGCGCGGCGAGAAGAGCCGCGAGGAAATCACCGATCTCATGGCGGGGGGCGAGGCGCTCGCCGACCTCGACACCGCCATGGAGGACTACAAGGACAGCCACGACGGCCACCCGCCGCAGCCCGCAAGCCGCGCAACCGTCGCCTGACACCCGCCCGCACCGGGCAGACCGCAGCAACCGGTGACCCCCGTGGGCACCGGACCGGGACACGCATTCTTTCTGGGAGGAGAGACAGAGATGAAGATCGCCCTCGACCCGTTCATGCACCGCCACCTCAGCCTCGAGGAGCTGCCGTCCAAGGTGGCCGAACTCGGCTACGAGTGGATCGAGCTGAGCCCCCGGGCCGATTTCCTGGAGTGGTTCAAGGCGCCCCGCGTCTTCCCCGACCGGGTGAAGAGCTTCAAGAAGGCGCTGAACGATGCCAATGTCGGCATCTCGTCGCTGCTGCCCATGTATCGCTGGGCCAGCCCGGACGAGGCAGAGCGGCAGGCCGCCGTCCGTCACTGGAAACGCGCCATCGAGATCTGCGTCGAACTGGGCGTGGACGTGATGAACTCCGAATTCGGCCGGGGTCCGCATCCTGACAAGGGCGGCTGCTACTGCTGCCACACCGGCTCGATGATCGAGACCTGCGAAGATGCCTGGTGGCGCTCGATGGAGGAACTCGTGCCCATCGTGGAGCGCGAGGGCATCATGCTGCATATCGAGCCCCACCCCGAAGACTGGGTCGAGGAGCTGAAGCCTGCCGTCGACATCATCCGGACGGTCAACTCGAAGAACGTGAAGTTCCTCTACTGCGCGCCGCACACCTACTACTTCGGTGACGACACCAAGGAGATGCTGCGCGAATGCGCCGACGTGCTGGCGCATGTCCACGTGGCGGACACCTTCAACCACAAGGCCAGCTCGGGCCTGCGGTACATCTTGAACCCGCCGGGCACCAATGCCCGCATTCACCAGCACCTCGACATCGGGCAGGGCGAGGTCCCGTGGGACGACTTCTTCGGCACGCTGGCCGAGATCGGGTTCGACGGGATCATGACCGCCTGCGTCTTCGCCTGGGAAGACCGGATGGACGCATCGGGCAAGTTCATGCGCTCGGAAATCCAGCGCTACGTCGACACGTATTTCAAGTGAGCCCTGGCAGGGGAGGTCGGAAAAAATGACGTTGAAAGTAGGCGTAATCGGGACCGGCATGATCGGTCAGGACCACATCCGCCGCCTGACGCAGGTGCTGTCGGGCGCGGTGGTCACCGGGGTGACGGACATCGACCTCGAACGGGCGGCTTCGGCCGCCCCGATGGGGGCGCAGGTCTTTGACACGCCGCAGGCGCTGATCGGCTCGGACGAGGTCGAGGCCGTCGTGATCTGCTCTTGGGGGCCGGCCCACGAGGAACAGCTGCTGACCTGTATCGCGGCCGGCAAGCCGGTCTTCTGCGAGAAGCCACTGGTCACCTCGGCCGAGGCCGCGCTGCGGGTGATGGAGGCCGAAGTCGCCTTTGGCCGTCGCCTCGTGCAGGTGGGGTTCATGCGCCGCTTCGATGCGGACTACCGGCGGCTGAAGGCGGTGATCGACGGGGGGACGCTGGGCCTGCCGCTGATGTACAAATCGGTGCACCGGAACGCCTCGGTGCCCGCAGGGCTCTATACTTCGGACATGCCGCTGAACGACACGCTGGTGCATGATGCGGATATCTCGCGCTGGCTGCTAAATGACGAGGTGGCCGAGGTCGAGGTCCGCCTGCCGCGCCGCTCGCGGCAGGGCTGCGACCTGCGCGATCCGCATATCGTCCTGCTGCACATGGTCAGCGGCGTGATCGTGGATGTCGAGATCTCGGTGAACATCGCCTACGGCTACGACATTCGCGGCGAGGCCTCCTGTGAACGTGGCGTGGCGGCCCTGCCGAACCGTCCCGCGACGGTGATCAGCGATGCGCACGGCATCCGGCAGGCGATCCCCGAGGACTGGCGCGAACGCTTCCTCGAGGCCTACGACCAGGAATTCCGCGAATGGATCGTGGCCGCTTCCGATGGCACGGCCACCGGGCCCTCCACCTGGGACGGCTATGCCGCGACCCTCGTGGGCGATGCCGCCCTGCGCGCCGTCGCGAGCGGCGTCCGCGAACCCATCAGTTTGATCGAGAAGCCCGCCCTCTACGGTCCTCCCGTTGCGCGTGCTGCTTGATCTCGCGGCCCGGCGCCTCCCCGCCGGGCCGCCCCTAACGTCTTCTGAAGGAGCGAAGACATGAAACTGTCCATCTGCACCGACGTGATGGGGGCGCTGCCCTTTACCGAGATGCTCGACACCTGCGTGGCCCTCGGCGTCGAGGGGATCGAAATGACGGGCGGCGGCTGGTCCCCCGCACCGCATTTCCGCGCCGAGGACCTGCTGGCCGACCGGGGGGAGCTGAAGAGGCGCCTGAAGGAGATCGAGGCCCGGGGCCTGCAGATCGCCGCGCTGAACTGTTCGGCCAACCCGCTGGATCCCGGCGAGATGGGCAAACGCCATCGCCGCGAGATGGAGGACACGATCCGCCTCGCCGGAGAGATCGGCGTGACCAAGATCGTCACCATGTCCGGCCTGCCCGAGGCCGCACCGGGGGACATGGTGCCCAACTGGCTGGTCTACACCAAGAGCTGGCCCGCCGAGATGCCCGAACGCGACCGCTATCAGTGGGAAGATCGGGCCTTTCCGCTCTGGCACGACCTCGTGACGCTGGCGACGGACGTGGGGGTCGAGAAGATCGCCCTCGAAAACTTCTCGGCCATGTTGGTCTGGAACCCCGAGACGCTGTTCCGCCTGCGCAACGAGGTGGGCGAGATGGTCGGCATGAACCTCGATCCCAGCCACCTCTTCTGGAAGGGGGCCTGCCCGATCGCGGTGGCCCGGGCGCTTGGCCCGGCGATCCACCATGTCCATGGCAAGGACACCCGGATCGAGCGCGGCCTGTGCGACGTGAATGGCCTGCTGGAAACGCGCGAGGTGACCGACGTGGCCAATCGCGCGTGGAACTACGTCGCCGTGGGCGCGGGCCATGACCTGCAGTGGTGGAAGGAGTTCTTCTCGGTCGTCGGCATGATGGGCTACGACGGCTGGGTTTCGCTGGAAATGGAGGATTTCACCATGTCCACCGAGGCCGGCATCCGTTCCTCCATCGACGCGCTGCAAGCGACGATCATCCGGTGACGCCATGACGAGGGCAGGCACCACGCGCGACACGCGACCCGGACAGGGGGAAACGACATGACCAAGACACTCGACGTGATCACCATCGGCCGGGCCGGGGTGGACCTCTACGGCGCCCAGATCGGCGGGCGGCTGGAGGATATGGGCTCCTTCGACAAGTATATCGGCGGCTCGCCCACCAACATGGCCTGCGGCACCGCCCGGCTGGGCCTGCGGTCGGCGCTGATCACCCGCGTGGGTGACGAGCATATGGGCCGTTTCATCCGCGAGGAGCTGCAGCGTCACGGCGTCGATGTGACCGGCGTCCGGACCGATCCCGAACGGCTCTCGGCGCTGGTCATCCTCGGCATCCGGGATCAGGAACAGTTTCCCCTGATCTTCTACCGCGAGAACTGCGCCGACATGGCGCTGTGTGCCGATGACATCGACGAGGGGTTCGTGGCCAAGGCCCGCGCGGTCGTGGCCACCGGCACGCACCTCGCCCACGAGACGCCCCGCGCGGCGGTTCTCAAGGCGCTGGAGCTGGCCAGAAAACACGGCGGGCAGACCGCCCTCGACATCGACTACCGTCCCAACCTCTGGGGCGTCGCGGGCCATGGCGACGGCGAAAGCCGCTTTGTCGAAAGTGCCCGCGTGACCGAGAGCCTGCAAGAGGTTCTGGGCCACTTCGACCTGATCGTCGGCACCGAGGAAGAGTTCCACATTGCAGGCGGCTCCACCGACACGGTCACGGCGCTGCGCGCGGTGCGGGCGGTCTCCTCCGCCACGCTGGTCTGCAAGCGCGGGCCGATGGGGGCGGTCGCCTTCGAGGGGGACATCCCCGACAGCCTCGATGACGGTCAGACCGGTCCGGGCTTCCCGATCGAAGTGTTCAACGTGCTCGGCGCGGGCGATGGCTTCATGTCGGGGCTGCTGAAAGGCTGGCTCGACGGCGAAAGCTGGCCGGTGGCTTTGAAATACGCCAACGCCTGCGGGGCCTTCGCGGTGTCACGCCATGGCTGTACCCCGGCCTATCCGTCGTGGGAGGAGCTGATGTTCTTCTTCGAACGCGGGCTCGTCCGGCCCGACCTGCGCAACGACGCGGAACTGGAACAGGTGCATTGGGCCACCAACCGCCACGGCGACTGGTCGGCCCTGCGCACCTTCGCCTTCGACCATCGAAGCCAGCTGGAAGAGATGGAAGGCTATACGCCTGCGAAGGGTGCCGCCTTCAAGGAGCTGTGCCTGAAGGCCGCGCTTGCGGTGCAGGACGGGCGGCCCGGCTATGGCATCCTGTGCGACAACCGGATCGGGCGCAGCGCGCTCCACGCGGCCTCGGGCAGCGGGCTCTGGATCGGGCGGCCGACGGAACTGCCCGGCTCGCGGCCCATCGCCTTCGAACCGGAACTGGGCGCGGACCTCGGACAGTTCCGCGAATGGGCGCGGGAAAACGTGGTGAAGCTGCTGGTCTTCTGCCACCCCGACGATGATGCGACGACCCGCGCGCTGCAGGAGGAACGGGTCAAGCAGCTCTTCACCGCGGCGCGGCGCAACGGGCTCGAATTCCTGCTGGAGGTCATACCTTCCAAGGTGGCCCCGGTGGATGACCAGACCACCGCCACGCTGATCCGCCAGTTCTATGCCGCCGGGGTCTACCCCGACTGGTGGAAGCTGGAGCCGTTCCGCACCGAGGCCGCCTGGACCAACGCCGTGCAGGCGATCGAGGAAAACGATCCCCATACCCGCGGCATCGTGGTTCTGGGGCTGGATGCGCCCGAGGCCGAACTGGCCGAAAGCTTTGCCCTCGCGGCACGGCAGCCGCTGGTGAAGGGCTTCGCCGTGGGGCGGACGATCTTCGGGGATGCGGCGCGTGCGTGGATGCGGGGCACGATGGGGGATGCCGAAGCGGTTTCACAGATGGCCGAACGCTACGGGCGTCTCTGCGGGCAATGGGATGCAGCCCGCGCAGAGGCGCGTCGGAACGCAGCGTGACGGTCGGGGGCGTCCCCCGTTCCCGGTGCGCTGAACCGGGGGCGGGGGACATTTCAGGATTTTCCGGAAAGGGGAGGGGCCGCGCGCCCCTCCGGGAGGACAGGTAAGATGGGCACGATCAGGCTGACGGCGGCGCAGGCCATGGTGAAATGGCTGAGCGTCCAGATGACCGAGGACGGCGAGCGTTTCGTCGAAGGGATGTGGGCGATCTTCGGCCACGGCAACGTGGCGGGCATCGGCGAGGCGCTGCACCGCTATCGTGATGATTTCCCGACGTGGCGCGGGCAGAACGAACAGACCATGGCCCATGCGGCCATCGCCTATGCCAAGACGAAAAAGCGGGCGCGGGCGCAGGCGGTGACCTCCTCCATCGGGCCGGGTTCCACCAACCTCGTGACCGCGGCAGCACTGGCCCATGTGAACCGGCTGCCGTTGCTGATGGTCTGCGGCGATGTCTTTGCCAATCGCCGCCCGGACCCGGTGTTGCAGCAGATCGAGGATTTCGACGACGGGACCGTTTCGGCCAACGACTGCTTCAAGCCGGTGGTGCGCTACTTCGATCGGATCACCCGGCCCGAGCACCTGCTGACCTGCCTGCCGCGCGCCATGGCCGTGATGACCGATCCGGCCAACTGCGGGCCGGTCTGCCTTGCCTTCTGTCAGGATGTGCAGGCCGAGGCCTACGACTACCCCGAGGCGTTCTTTGCGCCGAAGGTCTGGCGCATTCGGCGGCCGGAGCCCGACCCGCGCGAACTGGCGGACGCGGTGGAGATGATCCGCGCCGCGCGCCGTCCGATGATCGTCTCGGGCGGCGGGGTGCTCTATTCCGGGGCCGAGGCGGTGCTCTCTGCCTTCGCCGCCCGGCACGGCATTCCCTTCGTCGAGACGCAGGCGGGCAAGGGCGGCCTCTCGTGGCAGGACCCGATGAACTTCGGCTCGCCCGGCGTGACGGGCTCTGCCTGCGCCAATGCGCTCGCGGCCGAGGCTGACCTGATCATCGGCGTCGGCACCCGGTTCCAGGATTTCACCACCGGGTCCTGGACGGTCTTCGGCGGGGAGGACCGCAAGCTGCTGGCGATCAACCTGCACGGCTACGACGCCACCAAGCATTTCGCGACGCCCGTCGTGGGCGACGCCCGTGTCGCGCTGGAGCGGATATCGCAGGCCCTCGGCGAGACTGCCTTCAACTGGCATGATCCCACCGCCCGGACGGGCTGGCACGACACGGTGCGCGACGTGACCGCCGCCCCGGCGCAGGCCGGGTTGCCTTCCGATGCGCAGGTGATCGGCGCGGTACAGCGGGCCGCGCCCGATGCCGTGGCCATGTGCGCCGCGGGCACCATGCCCGGCGCGTTGCAGGTGCTCTGGCAGGCCGCGCAGGGGGGCTACCACATGGAGTACGGCTATTCCTGCATGGGCTACGAGGTGGCCGGGGCCATGGGCATAAAGCTGGCCGCGCCGGAGAAGGAGGTGATCTGCTTCGTCGGTGACGGCTCCTACATGATGGCGAACTCCGAGCTTGCCACGGCGGTCATGCGGCGCGTGCCCTTCACCGTCGTGCTGACCGACAACCGCGGCTACGGGTGCATCAACCGGCTGCAGATCGAATGCGGCGGGGCCGAGTTCAACAACATGTACAAGGACAGCAACGTCGAGGTGCAGCCCGAGATCGACTTCGTCGCCCATGCCGCCGCGATGGGGGCCCATGCGGAGAAGGTGGCCACCATCGCCGAACTGGAGGCCCGGATCGCCGAGGCGCGCGGGCGCGACATTCCCTCCGTGATCGTCATCGACACCACTGCCGTGCCCGGCACCGGTGCGGGTGGCCACTGGTGGGACGTGGCGGTGCCGCAGGTCGGCGGGCCGGAGCGGCTGGAAAAGGCGCGGGCACATTACACGGCCATGCAGTCAACCCAGCGTGTCTTTAACTGAGGCGCCCTGCGGGCAACGCGACCAAGGCGGGGCAGTGGCCCTGCAAAGGAGACAGGAATGAGCGAGCTTCTACACCGCCCCTTCGGCACCCACGGCGAGGTGCTGAGGATCACGCCCGAAAGCGCCGGCTGGCGCTACGTGGGCTTCTCGCTCCACCGCCTGCGCCCCGGTGAGACGGCCGCGGCCAAGACCGGCGACCGCGAGGTGATCCTCGTCATCGTCGAGGGCCGCGCCAAGCTGAGCGGTGCCGGTCAGGACTGGGGCGAGCTGGGGGATCGGATGTCGGTCTTCGAGAAGACGGCGCCCCATTGCCTCTACATTCCGAACGGAAGCGACTGGAGCGCCGAGGCCACCACCGAGTGCACCATCGCCGTCTGCTCCGCCCCCGGACAGGGCGGCCATGCGGCGCGGCGCATCGGTCCCGACGGGATCACGCTGACCCAGCGGGGGGCAGGCACCAACACGCGTTTCATCAACAACATCGCCATGGAGGGCGAGGACTACTGCGACTCTCTGCTGGTGACGGAGGTCTTTACCCCGGCGGGGCACTGGTCCTCCTATCCCAGCCATCGCCATGACGAGGATGACTTCCCGCGGATCACCTATCTGGAAGAGACCTACTACCATCGGCTGAACCCGGCCAACGGCTTTGGCATCCAGCGGGTCTATACCGATGACCGGCTCCTGGACGAGACCATGGCGGTGCATGACCATGACGTGGTCTGCGTCCCGCGCGGGCATCACCCCTGCGGTGCCCCGCACGGGGTCGAGATGTACTATCTCAACGTCATGGCCGGGCCCCGGCGCAACTGGCGCTTCGTGGCCGCGCCCGAGCTTGAGCACCTGATGTAGGCCGGAGCTTTCCGGCGATCCGATAGAAAATCCGATAGAAAAAGGGCGCGCCGGCAAACGGCGCGCCCTTAGGTGTCCCTGTTGGGAGGATCGGGTTCTGCGTCAGTGCGACGGCGCCCCGATCTTCTCTCTCGCGCCCAGCTCTTCGCGCATCTGCGCGACCTGTGCAGGATTAACGGCGGTCGCGCCATTGCCCCAGTTGTTGCGCACGTAGGTCAGGATCTCGGCGACCTGCGCGTCGGACATCTTCCACGCGAAGGAGGGCATCCCGGCGGCGGTCTGACGCACGCCGGTGTGCGGGGCGCGTGCGCCCTTCAGCATGGCGTGGATCATCCCCGACGGGTCCGAGAGCATCGCCTTGTTGCCCGCGAAGGCCGGGACCATGCCCGTGATCCCTTCGCCCGCCAGACCGTGACAGGCCGAGCAGTTGACTTCGTAGTCATCGGCGGCGCGCTGCATCTCGGCAGTGTCCAGCGAGAGCGGCGCGACAGGCGCGACATCGGAGGCCTTGAGCGAGGTCAGGTAGCTGCCCACGGCGAGCGCGTCTTCCTGCGTCAGGTACTGAAGCGAATGTTCCACCGCCTCGGCCATCGGGCCCGCCGCGACGGAAATGCCGTCGGAGCCGGTGCGCAGGTAATCGGCGATCTCCTCGGCCGTGCTGCCGCCCAGACCCACGTGGGGGTTCTGCGTCAGGTCAGGGGCATACCAGCCGTCCACGACGCCGCCTTCGAGGTAGGCCGAGGCCATCTCGGCGCCCAGTTCGTTGCGCGGGCTGTGGCAGGCGGAGCAGTGGCCCGCACCATCCACGAGGTAACGGCCGCGCTCGGTCTCCGGGTCGCCGTCGAAGCCGGCGTTGTCGAAGAACAGCATGTTCCAGCCCGCCATGGCGAGACGCTGGTTGTAGGGGAAGCGCATGCCGCCGTTCTCGTCGATCGGGTTCGAAACCGGCGCGACCGTGGACATGTAGTCCCAGAGGTCGTGCATGTCCTGATCGGTGAGCTTGGCATAGGCCGTGTAGGGCATTGCCGGGTAGAGCATCCCCTCGGAGCCCTGACCGTGGCGGACCGCGTTGAAGAAGTCGCGTTCGGTCATGGCGCCGATGCCGGTCTCGACGTCGGGGGTGATGTTGGAGGAGACCAGCGTGCCAAAGGGCGTGGCGATCTCGTAGCCGCCGGCGAAGTCGCCCGCGCCACGGGTGTGGCAGGCCGCGCAGTCGCCCGCCCGCATGACGTATTCACCGCGCGCAATGGCGTCCTGATCCTCGCTGGTGAACTCGGCCAGCGTGATCGTGTCATCCGCCACGGCCGAGCGCGAGGTGTTCAGCGTCTGGTAGGCCCAGACCCCCGCCCCGGCGGCGGCGATGACCGCCACCCCCAGAACGCCCGCGCCGATTTTCTTGATGCTTGCCATGGGTTACGCCTCCACCAGCGGGCCGGGGTTGTTGATGTAGGTTTCGTGGATCGCGCGGGCCGCGCGCACCGCGAGGGCCCCCACCGTGAGGGTCGGGTTGTAGCCGCCGTTGTTCGGGAAGGCGGAGGCGCCGACCGAGAACACGTTGTGGCAGTCCCAGCTCTGCAGGTAGGGGTTCAGCGCCGAGGTGCTGGGATCGGAACCCATCACGAGGCCACCGATCGTGTGCGAGGAGTGCTGCTTGTAGGGGTTCCACGCCGCTTCGGCCTGGTTGTCGACCATGAGGTCTTCGCCGCCCGCTTCCTTCATGATCTCGATCGCCTTCTCGGTGGCGAAGTCGATCATGGATTTGTCGTTGCGGTTCCAGTCGAAGGTCAGGCGCAGCAGCGGCTGGCCGTGGCGGTCCTTGTAGGTCGGATCGAGCGAGAGGTAGGCGTCGCGCGTGGGCATCGAGGTGCCCTGGCAGAAGATGTTGGCCACCTCCTGGTAATCCCGCGCATATGCCTCTTTCCACTCCGAGCCCCAGCGCTTGTTGCCCGGACGGATGCCGTTCATGTTGGCGATCGGGCGCCCGTTGGTGGAATAGCCCATGATCCCCGCACCGCCGATGAAGTCGAGGTCGGCGTGGTCGAAGTTGTCGCCGTTGTAATCGTCGATCTGCACGCCGAGCGCGCCGCCGCCGATGAACGGGTTCATCTTGGCCCCCGAGAAGAAGCCGGTGACCGAGGAACAGGTCTGGTAGCTGTAGTTGCGCCCGATGGTGCCCTTCATGGTCGTCGGGTCATATTGCTCGCCGATGCCCGAGAGCAGCATCAGGCGGACGTTGTCCATCTGGTAGGCGGTGATGCAGACCACGTCGGCGGGCTGGAAGCCCTCTTCGCCGTCGCGGGTGACGAATTGCACGCCCTTCACGGTCTTGCCGTCCTCGTGCTTCACGGCGTGGAGCACTTCGGTCTCGGTCAGGACGGTGAAGTTCGGGCGGCGCATCAGCGCGGGCAGGATGCAGGCCTGTGGGCTCGACTTGGAGAAGTTGCCGCAGCCGTGGAAGTCGCAGAAGCCGCAGTAGGTGCAGGGCCCCATCGTGACGCCCAGCGGGTTCACGTAGGACTGCGAGATGTTGCCCGCCGGGATCGTGAACGGGTTGTAGCCCATGCCTTCCGTGGTCTCACGGTACATGCGCATCCAGTTCGTGTCCTTCAGCTCGGGCGTGGGGTAATCCCGTTCGCGCGGGCCCTCGAAGACGTTGCCGCCCTTGATCCGCTCGCCGTTCAGGTTGCCCGCCTTGCCGGAGGTGCCCGCGATCCGCTCGAAGCGGTCGTAGTAGGGGGCCATCTCCTCGTAGGTGACGCCCCAGTCCTGCAGTTGCAGGCCCTCGGCCATCAGGCTGTCGAGCCGGGCTTCGCCATAGCGTTCCGCGGTCTGGGTCGCGACCTCGAAGTCCCAGGGCAGGAAGCGCCAGGACATGCCGGCCCAGTGGGTCCCGGCGCCTCCGACGTTCCAGCCGAACTGGAAGGCGTTCCAGTTGCGCACGGGGGCTGCGGTCTGGCCGGTCTTGTTGCGGAAGGTGGTGGTTTCCACGCTCATCGGCTGCAGCAGCTCGCGGCGGGTGTGCCAGCGAAGTTCGTCAGGGTCGACGGCGGGGGGGAAGTCGGTCGAGGTGTCGCGCCATGCGCCACGTTCGATTGCCACGACGTTGAGGCCTGCGCGGGTCAGCTCCTCGGCCATGACCGAGCCGGCCCAGCCGAGACCGACGATGACCACGTCGGCCTTGGGACGTTCGTTTGCCATTTGGGTGTCTCCTTGGCCTTAGTCGTTCGGGATCAGGCTGACGGGCGTGAGGTTCAACTCTTCGCCGCGTTTTTCGATGTAGGGGCGGAAATCGTAGCGCGCCCCCGGGAAGCCGATCATCTTCCAGCCGGCCATGTCGCGGTTGCCGCCATAGAGCGGGTCCGCGAGGTAGCCCTCGCGGGCGTTCTGCAGCATGAGTTCGAAGAAGGCCTGGCCGTCCACGTCATCGCCGAGGTCGATCTCGCCGGCTTCCAGCCCGGTCAGGATCTCGTCGATCCGGTCGGGCGAAAGGGCGGCAAAGGCGGCGCCGTCGGTGGCCTGTGCATAGGCCTCCAGCGCGGGCAGGCCCGCGGCGTAACGGTCGCGCGGGGTGGCAAAGACCTGTGCCGCCCCCATGATCGCGGCCTCGCGTTCCCGGTTCATCGGCCCGTCGAGGTAGAGCGCCGCGCCCTCGCCGTAGGGGCGGGAAAGCTGGTCGTCGAGAAACTCGAGGCAGCCTGCCTCGGAGGCCGAGGGGCCCTGGTCATCCGCGGGGATCAGCCGGTCGAAGGCGGCCTTCAGCGTGGCGCGGTCGGTTTCGTCCGTGAGGATGCGGAAGCTGCCGCCGCGGTGGGCGGGCACCGGCAGGTGGTCGGCGGACATGGCGGTTTCATGGGGGAAGCCGTGCAGCTCGGCGGCGCGACCGGTCGTGGCGAGGCCAGTGGCCGCCGCCGCGGTGCCGATCGAGAAGAGCGCCTGCCGCCGGTTCATGCCGGGGGACTTGGGGGAGGTCATGGGGACACCTCTGTCTGCTTGCCGCTCGGCCGCGCGTGCACGACGGCCGAGCCCGCCGGCGCGGGCCGGTGGGGGACCGTCCGGCAGCCGGACGATTGCGACATGGGTTTTCGTGTGGTCAGGACGTGTCGGCGGGGCCGGCCGGCCTGTCGGGAGGGTCGCACAGCCGGGTATCAGGAGGGTCCACACCGGGTGCACGTCTGTGTCCTGCGGTATGCCGCAGCGCGGAGAGCGGCAAGGCGAGACATCCGGTCGCACCCGGGTCGGGCTGCTTTTGCGTCACGGTGAGGGATGCTGACGGGTTTGACACGTCAAATTGACGGCCCGTGTTAGACTGGTCTTGCAGGTGCGCTTAAGTCTTGCTTAAGGCGCAGCCAGTGTCGGGGCAGGGGCCCCATGACAGCCGGAGATGACCCTTGGCCCAGCGACTCACCATGGCCGATCTTGCCCGCGAGGCGGGCGTCAGCCTGTCGACTATTGATCGCATCCTGTCCGGGCGCGGCAAGGTGAAACCTGCCACGCTCGACCATGTCCTCGCCACGGCCGAGCGGATCGGCTTCCACGCCGTGGGCTCGATCCGGTCGCGCCGCGACATGGCGGTGCCGGAACGCACGCTGGGCTTCCTCCTCAATGATCGGGCGCGCCATTTCTATCAGGCCTTCAGCCAGCAGCTGTCCAGCGAGGTGGCAGCCCAGACCAGCATTCAGGGCCGCGCAATCTTTTCCCATGTGACGGATCTCGATCCGGCCCGCATGGCCGATGCACTGCTGACGCTGGGCGAGAAATGCGATGCCGTGGCCGCCGTGTGCATCGATCACCCGCGGATCAACATGGCGGTGAAGGACCTTGCCGCGCGCGGCGTGCCGGTGCTGCCGATGATCTCCGACATCTCGGCGCCGGAACGTGCGGGCTTCGTCGGCGCGAACGACTGGCAACTCGGCCGCTCGGCGGGCTGGTTCGTGCGTCGCCTGTGCCCGCGTGGCGGCAAGATCGCCCTCGTGCCGGGCAACGTGCGCTACACCTGCCAGCAGTCGCTCGCGGCCAGTTTCCGGGGCTTCATATCGGAGGTGACGACGCCGCGCTTCACCGTGATCGACGTCCCTTCGACCGAAGAGAGCGACCTGCGGGCGGAGGAAGTCGTGACCTCGCTGCTGCGGGAACATCCCGATCTCGTGGCGATCGTCCTGTCGGGCGGCGGGCTTCAGGGGGCCGCGCGCGCGCTGGCCAGCCGCGGCCAAAGCGAGCGCACGGGCCCGCTGCTGATCGGGACCGAGATCACCGAGAAGACCCGCGCCCTGCTGGTCGAGGGGCGGATCGACATGATCCTCGCCCATCCCGGCAAGGACATCGCGCGCGAGGCCGTGCGGGCGCTGGTCCGGCAGATGGAGGGGCTCGACAAGCCGCAGGGCGTGCAGCGCGTCCTGCCCTTCGAGATCCTCATCGGCGAGAATTGCTGAGGCGGGCGTTCCGTCAGGACCTCAGACCCGGATCCCGTAGCGGCTGATCTTGTCGTTCAGGGTGCGTCGCGCCATGCCCAGCGACCGGGCCGCGCGTTCCGTGTTGCCCCGGCAGCGTTCCAGCGTCAGGCGAATTTCGCGCGCCTCGAAGGCCGCGACCCGGTCGGCGAGGCTTTCGGCCTCCACCGGGGCGGCGGCAGGCCCCTCCGGCATGTCGAGGCCGAGGGCAAAGCGTTCCGCCAGCGCCTTCAGCTCGCGCACGTTGCCGGGCCATGGGCGGCGCAGCAGAGACTGCTTCAGTGCGTAGTCGATCTCGGGCAAGGGGCGGCCATAGCGGGCGGCGGCAAGCCCCGCGTAGTGCGAGAAGAGCAGCAGGATATCGTCGCCGAGGGCGCGCAGCGGCTCCACCGCGATCTCGGCACCCGCGAGGCGGTAGAAGAGATCGGCGCGGAAGGTCCCGTCCAGTGTCAGCGACCGCAGGTCGGTCTTGGAGGTCGCGATGATCCGCAGGTCGAGCGGGCGCAGACGGTTTTCGCCCAGCCTCTCGACGGCGCGCTCCTGCAGGGCGCGCAGCAGCTTGGGTTGCAGGGCGGCGGGCATCGCCTCCACCTCGTCCAGCATCAAGGTCCCGCCGGAGGCCGCCTCCAGCTTGCCGGGCTTGTCCTGCGCACCGGGGAAGGCGCCCGCGACATGGCCGAAGCATTCGATCTCGAAGAGCGTCTCGGGCAGGGCGGCGCAGTTCACGGCGACGAAGGGCCCCCCGGCGCGGGGGCTGGCGGCATGCAGGGCACGGGCCACCAGTTCCTTGCCGGTGCCGGTCTCGCCGGTGACGACGATGTCGATCTCGGTGGGCGCAAGGGCCGCGATCCGGTCCCGCAGGGTGGTCATGGCCGAGGACTGGCCCAGCAGGCCGCCGCCCTCTGTCCGGGTCATGCTGTCCTGCAGGCGGCCGATCTCGGCCCGGGCGGCGCGGCCACGCAGGGCGCGTTCGATCACCGTGACGAGGTGCATCCCGTCATAGGGCTTTTCGAGGAAATCCTCGGCCCCTGCCCGCATCGCCTGCACCGCCTGCGGCAGGTCGCCATGGCCCGAGATCATGATCACCGGGCAGTCGGGATCGCGTTCCAGCGCGGCGGAGAGCACGGCGTGCCCGTCCATGCCCGGCATCCTGAGGTCGGTGATCACGAGGTCGGGCCGGGCCCCGGCGGCCATGGCAGCACTGCCGCCGGCAAAGCCCTCGGCCCGGAAACCGGCGGCTTCCAGCAGATCGCAGAGCGCAAGGCGGTGGTCGGTGTCATCCTCGACCACGTGGATCAGCGGGATCATTCGGCTGCCTCCTGTCCGCTCTCATCGGGGGCGTTCCGTTCCAGCATCGGCAGCAGCACCGACACTTCGGCACCGCCCTCGGGACGCGAGCGGAAGTCGAGCCGCCCGCCGAACTGCTGGACCACCTCGGAGGAGATCGCAAGCCCCAGTCCCAGACCCTCGCCGCCCATCTTGGTGGAGAAGAAGGGCTCGGTCACGCGGGGCAGCACCTCGGGGTCGAAGCCGGGGCCGTTGTCGCGCACGGCGATGCGCAGCATCCCGTCCTCCTCGGCCAGCGCGATCACCACCTCGCCGTGGCCGGGCTCCACCGCCTCGATGGCATTGCCCAGCAGGTTGACCAGCACCTGTTCCAGCCGCGCCGTGCCCGCCTGCACCACGGGGTTGAACGTGGGCCGTTCAAAGCGCGGTTCCAGCCCGGCGACATTGGCGCGCGGCAGGACCAGTTGCAGCGCGGATTGCACCACGGGCACCACGGTCACGGGGTGCAGAGGGGCGACCTCGCGGCGCGAGAAGTTCTTGAGGTGTTTCGTCATCCGCTGCATCCGCCGGATCAGGCCCCGGGCCGATTGCAGGCGGTGAGAGGTCTGTTCCGGCGCGCGGGACAGGCTGAACTCGGCCGCCGTCAGCGTGGCCTCCATCGCGGCGAGCGGCTGGCTCACCTCGTGCACGATGGCGGCGGACATCCGGCCGAGGGCGGCCATCTTCTCGGTCTGGACGAGGGTTTCCTGCGTGGCGCGCAAGTCGGCCTCGGCCTGCCGGCGGGCGACCACTTCGCGGGCCAGTTCGGCGGTACGGACCTGCACCTTGCGTTCCATCATGTCGGTCTGGCGGATGCGCAGCGCGATCAGCCGCAGCCGGTGGCGGCGCATGTCGGCCAGCGCCAGCCCCATCAGCCCGGCCAGCAGGACGAAGCCCGCCGTCAGCGCGGCGGCGGCCCGCGCAGGCAGCACGGGCGCCGCGGCGATCAGGCGCCAACCCTGTTCGAACCCGGTGGAGCGCAGGATGGTGGTGCGGCCAAGGCCCGCGACCATCAGGGCGCTCTGCCCGTTCTGCATTAGCGGGTCGGCCTCATCCAGCGGGGTGGAGAAGTAGAGTCGGGATTCCTGCAGCCGCGCCAATGCCGCCTCTCCCAGCGGGTAGAGCGGGCGATAGCGCCACGCGGGCAGGGAGGAAAGGAAGACCACCCCGTCGCGATCGGTCACGGCGACATGCTGGCCGGTCTCGATCCACGCCGCCTCCAGCGGGCGCAGGTCGATCTTCACCACCATGACGCCCACGGGCGTGGCATTCTCCCCGCCAATGCGGGAGGCGATGAAATAGCCCGGCTCGCCAGTGGTGACGCCGATGCCGTAGACCGCGCCGCTGCCGGTGGCGAGCGCATCGGTGTAATAGGGCCGGAAGCTGTAGTCTGAGCCGACATAGCTCGTCTCGGTCTGCCAGTTGGAGGCGGCGATGGTCACCCCCTCGGCGTTCAGCAGGTAGAGCTGACCCGAGCTGGAATAACGCGTGACCCGTTCGAGGTAGCGGTTCGCGGCGTCAATGGTCCGGGGATCCTCCGGGGCGATCAGCGCCTCGCGGATGCGGTCACTCTCGCCGGCGACGCGGGGCAGGTAGCGGAAGCGGTCGATCTCGGTCTGGAGCGCGTGGCTGCCGACCTGCAGGGTCTGTTCCAGCCCCTGCCGCGTCTGCAGCAGCACCCATTGCCAGGCCAGCCCGCCGCAGAGCAGGGCGGCCAGGGCGACGACTGCAAGCCGCGCCCACCAGACCGACCGGAGCCGGTGCCGCAGACGGTCCCGGACCCGCCCACGCATGGCTCAGCTGCCGTCGCAGGGGGCGAGGTGGATGGGAGCGCCCGAAGTGGCGCCAAGCTCGACGCAATCGGCGCCGCAGAGCGTCCAGGCCGAGGGCGTCTCGCCGGAGGCGGCAAGCGTCAGGTCGCGCACCGGGGGCAGGTCGGGCGCCCAGACCCACCAGCCGTCTTCGAAATGGCCGCCCTCGCCGGGCTCCATTCCCGCGCCGGAGCCTTTTACCGCGGCCTCGACGAGGTGAAGGCGACGGTCTCCCGTCGCCTCCTTGGTCTGTGCTGTGCCCGTGTCGGGGACGATCACTTCCCAGACCTCGCGCCAGGCCTGCTTCTCGACGGAGTGGGTCCACTCCAGCGAGAAACGGTCACCTGCCGCGAGCGAGAGGATCATCGCCCCTGCCATCAGGCAGCTGCTCACGATGCCACCGGCGCCTTGCGGCGGAACCACAGCAGGGCCGCGAAGATCGCCACGAGGGCAAAGCCGACCTCATCCGTGATCGGCATCGCGGCCACGAGGGTGAAGGCCCCCGCCACGGCGATGGCACGTTCCCAGATCGCCAGCGGACGACCCAGCCAGCCGATGACCGATGCCCCCCAGAGACCGAGCGCCAGCAGCGCCTTCACGAGGATGTAGGCCACCGCCGGCCAGTAGCCGATGGCATCCGCCAGCGGGCCGCCGTCCTGCAGCATCAGGGCGGGGGTATAGACCGCCATGAAGGGCACGACGAAACCGGCTGCCGCCACCTTGATCGCCTCGAAGCTGATCTTCAGGCCGCTTTCCTTGGCGATCGGGGCTGCTGCAAAGCAGGCCAGTGCCACGGGCGGTGTCAGGTCGGCGAGGATGCCGAAGTAGAAGACGAACATGTGGCTGACGATCAGCGGCACACCGAGGTCCAGCAGCGCGGGGCCCGCGATGGAGGAGGTGATGATGTAGTTCGGGATCGTCGGGATCCCCATGCCGAGGATGATGCAGGTGATCATCGTCAGGATGAGGGAGAGGAACAGGCTGTTCTGCCCGACCGAGACGATGAACTGGCCAAAGGTGTTGGCCGCACCGGTCAGGGTCATCACCCCGATGATCACGCCCACCAGCGCACAGGCGATCCCGACGGGCAGGGCCGTCTTGGCACCGTCCGCGAGGCTGTCACGGCAGATGGCCAGCGTCTCGCGCCCGCCCTTGGAAATCGCGTTGGCGGCGATCAGCAGGGCCAGCATCAGCAGCAGGGCGTTGATGCCGAACTTGAAGAAGGCCGAGGCCCCGATGCCGAGGATGATCCAGAAGATCACCCGCACCCCGGTCGACCCCATGCCGAGCGCGATGGAGGCGCCGAGGATCAGCATGCCCGTCAGCGCAAGGCCGATGGTGCCCGCGAAGAGCGGCGTGTAGCCCGAGAACAGCAGGTAGACGAGGACCGCCAGCGGCAGGATCAGGTACCAGCCTTCCTTCAGCGCCTTGCGGGCCGAGGGCAGCGCGTCGCCGGAGAGGCCGCGCAGGTCGCGCTTGCCGGCTTCGAGGTGGACCATCCAGAAGGCGCCCGCGAAGTAGAGGATCGCGGGCACGAGGGCCGCTTTCACCACTTCGATGTACTGCACGCCCAGCGTCTCGGCCATGATGAAGGCCACGGCGCCCATGACGGGGGGCATGATCTGGCCGCCCATGGAGGAGGTCGCCTCGACACCGCCGGCGAAGGCGGGACGGTAGCCGAAGCGCTTCATCAGCGGGATGGTGAACTGGCCGGTGGTGACCACGTTGGCCACGCCCGAACCCGAGATCGTGCCCATCAGGCCCGAGGAGAGCACCGAGACCTTGGCCGCGCCACCCATCTTGTGGCCCACGAGGCCCAGCGAGACGTCGGTGAAGAGCTTGATCATGCCCGCCTTCTCGAGGAAGGAGCCGAACAGGATGAAGAGGAAGATGTAGGTCGCCGACACGTAGGTCGGGATGCCGTAGATGCCTTCCGTACCGTAGGCGATCTGCTCCACCACCTGTTCGAAGGCATAGCCGCGGTGGTTGAAGGGCGAGGGCAGGTGCTGCCCGAAGAGCGCATAGGCGAGGAAGAAGCCGCAGATTATCGGCAGGGCAGGGCCCATCAGCATCCATGCGGCGGTGAAGACGGTGACGACGGCGACGCAGCCGAAGACCAGGTCCAGCGTGGTCGGGTCACCGGCCCGCATCAGCAGGGGGACATACTCGATCCACTGGTAGGCGGCGATGGCCACGCCGGCGGCGCCGAGCAGCCAGCACAGCACGCGGACGGGCGAGGAAAAGCCGCGGCCGATGGCCAGCAGCGGGAAGCCGAGCGCCATCAGGAAGGCCACGTGCACGGCCCGCATCACCTGGCTGGGCAGGTCGATGACATGGGCGGCAATCGCGATCTGGTAGAGCGAGAAGGCAACCGCGAGCCAGAAGAGGAAGCGGCCCGCCGCGGAGGCGGGGAAGCTGTTGGCCAGCGGATCGTGGATCTCGTTCGATTCCTCGGTGCGCGTTTTGGCCGAAGTCGTAGGTTCTGTCATGATACCCTCCCGAAACAACAAAGGCGGCCCGGGAAACCGGACCGCCTTACGGTGTTGCCGGTCTTACATAAGACCTTGTTCTTTGTAGTACTTCTCCGCACCCGGGTGGAGCGGGATGGGCGAGTTTGCGATCGCATCCTTGATGTTGATCGCGCCGGCTGCCGCATGGGCCGCCTTCATCTGGTCGAGGTTCTCGAACAGCAGTTTGGTCATCTCGTAGGCCAGTTCATCCGACACGTCGGTGCTGGTCACGAGGATGTTGGTGATCGCCAGGGTCGGGATGTCCGCGTCCTGACCGGGGTAGGTGCCCGCGGGGATCGTGCCGGCCGCGTAGGGCGCGCCAAGGGTCTCTGCCACTTCCGCCGGAACCGACACATAGGTCACGTCCTGGGTCGAGGAGAGGTCCTTCAGGGCTGCGGAGCCGAGGCCCGAGCTCTGCAGGGTGGCGTCGAGCTGACGGTTCTTCATCAGTTCAACCGATTCGGCGAAGGGCAGGTATTCCACCTTGCCGAGATCGTCGTAGGTCATGCCGAGCGCGCCGAAGATCTTGCGTGCGTTGACCTCGGTGCCGGACTTGGCCGCACCGACCGAGACCGACTTGCCCTTGAGGTCGGTCACCGTGGTGGCGCCCGCCGCCGAGGAGGCTGCGATCTGGATGTAGTTCGGGTAGATTGCGGCGATGGCGCGCAGCTTGTCGAGCGGCTTGGAGAAGCCGACGTCTGCGTTGCCTTCGTAGGCGTCTTTCACCGAATCGCCGAGCGCGAAGCCGATTTCGCCACGGCCCTGCTGCAGCAGGTTCAGGTTCTCGACCGAGGCTTTGGTCGATTGCACCTGCGTGCGGCTGTCGGGAATGCCCTTGGCGTAAATGTCAGAAAGCGCCACGCCGAGCGGATAATAGACACCCGAGGTGCCGCCGGTCAGGACGTTAATGAAGTCCGTTGCCATTGCGGCAGGGGCGGACAGGGAAAGGGTGCCGGCGACAAGTGCGCCGAGCCCAAGGCTCTTGAACATGGTAATCCTCCCAGATTCAACGCGTTCCAGTACGCGTGCGGCGCTATTCTTGGGCAGGGACTGCCTATGTGCAAGGCGGCTGACGGGATCTTGTTGCGGAATCTTCGCGGGGTTCTGCCACGGGCGGGGCGGAAATCTGCCCCGCGCCCGTGCGGACCGGGGGCCGCGGGGGCATGGAGCATCCGGCCCGTGTGGGCGGGTGTGGCGCTGCCCGTGGCGGTTGTGGGGGCGGTGGAAGGGGTCAGTGAAAATCCCGGCTGGGGAACAGCCGCTTGGCCTGTTCGCGCGGGTGCCGGGCCGTCGGCTTGGTCCGCGCGGGCCGGGGGGCGTCGTCGGTGACGGGATTGGTGATGCCGATCGCCTCGTCCATCGGGTGGCCGAGGGCGGAGAGCCGGTGCGACACGTCCTCGATCCGCTGCGCGATGACATGGGTCACGATCCCCTCGCGTTGGAGATAGCCGCTGATCCGCAGCAATCGCCCGCCCATCACCTGCCGCCGGTTCGCCTCGTAGACCTTGGGCCAGACCACCACGTTGGAAACCCCGGTCTCATCCTCCAGCGTCAGGAAGATCACCCCCGAGGCGGTGCCGGGCCGCTGCCGCGTGATCACCAGCCCGCAGACGGTGACCTGCCCCAGCGGGGCCTCCCGCAGGCGGTCATGGGGCAGCAGGCCGGGCGTCTCGGGCGCAAGGTCGGGGCGCAGCAGTTCCATCGGGTGGGCCCGCAGGGTCAGCCGGGTGGCGACGTAATCCTCCACCACCTCCTCGTTCAGGTGCATCTGCGGCAGGTCGACCTGCGGTTCGCGGATCGCCTCGCCGTCGATGGGATCGTCGAAGAGCGGCAGCGGCTTGCGGTCGCGCACCGCGCGCGCCTGCCAGAGCGCATCGCGCCGGGTCAGGCCTGCGCCGAGGAAGGCATCCGCCTCGGCCAGCCGTTCCAGCACCGCGGGGGCGACACCCGCCCGCAGCCACAGCTGTTCGGGATCGCGGAAGCCGTTGCCCCGGCTGGCGGTGATCCAGCCTGCGTCCTCTGCGCGGAAGCCCTTGATCTGGCGGAACCCCAGCCGCAGCGCCAGCGCCCCGTCGGCGCGTTTCTCCAGCGTGCAGTCCCAGTCGCTGGCATTCACGCAGACCGGGCGCACCTCGATCCCGTGTTCGCGGGCGTCACGCACGATCTGGGCGGGGGCATAGAACCCCATCGGCTGCGAGTTCAGCAGCGCACAGGCAAAGGCCGCCGGGTGGTGGCGCTTCAGGAAGGAGGAGACATAGGTCAGCATGGCGAAGGCCGCCGCATGGCTTTCCGGGAAGCCGTAATCGGCGAACCCCTCGATCTGGGAAAAGCAGCGCTGCGCGAAATCCGGGGTGTAGCCGTTGGAGAGCATCCCGGCGATGAACCGGTCCCGAAACGCCCCGATGGTGCCCATGCGCCGGAACGAGGCCAGCGAGCGGCGCAGGCGGTCGGCCTCTTCCGCCGTGAAGCCGGCGGCCACCACGGCGATCTGCATCGCTTGTTCCTGAAACAGCGGCACCCCCAGCGTCTTGCCCAGCACCCCCTCCAGCGCGCGGGAGGGGAAATGCACCGCCTCCAGCCCCTGCCGCCGCTTGATGTAGGGCTGCACCATGCCGCCCTGAATCGGGCCCGGGCGCACGATGGCCACCTCGATCACGAGGTCATAGAAGGTGCGCGGCTTCATCCGGGGCAGGAAGTTCATCTGCGCCCGGCTTTCCACCTGAAACACCCCCACCGCATCCGCGACGCAGAGCATGTCATAGGTCGCCTCGTCCTCCTGCGGGGTGCTGGCCAGCGTCAGCTCGCGCCCCTCGTGCTGTGCGATCAGGTCGAAGCTCTTGCGCAGGCAGGTCAGCATCCCGAGGCTGAGCACATCCACTTTCAGGATGCCGAGCGCGTCGATATCGTCCTTGTCCCACTCGATGACGGTGCGGTCCTCCATCGCCGCGTTCTCGATCGGACACAGGTCGTCGAGCCGCCCGCGGGTGATGATGAAGCCGCCGACATGCTGGCTGAGGTGGCGCGGGAAGCCGATGATCTCGCCGATCAGGCGCAGGGTCTGGGACAGGCGCGCATCCTCGGGGTCGAGGCCCAGTTCGCGGATGCGGCCCTCGTCCGCGCCCTTGTTGGACATGCCCCAGATCTGGCCCGAGAGGGCGGCGGTGACATCCTCGCTCAGCCCCATGACCTTGCCGACCTCGCGGATCGCCGCGCGCGAGCGGAAGTGGATCACCGTCGCGCAGAGCCCGGCCCGGTGGCGGCCATAGCGTTCATAGATCCACTGGATCACCTCCTCGCGGCGCTCGTGTTCGAAGTCCACGTCGATGTCCGGCGGCTCGCCCCGGTATTTCGAGACGAAGCGCTCGAAGACCATGGTGATCTGGTCGGGGCTGACGTCGGTCACGCCAAGCGCCCAGCACAGGATCGAATTCGCCGCCGAGCCGCGCCCCTGACACAGGATGCCCCGGCGCCGTGCCTCGGCCACGATGTCATGCACGGTCAGGAAATAGGCGGCGAAGCCCAGCTCGCGGACCATGGTCAGCTCCTTGCGGGCCAGCGTGTCGTAGCGTTCGGGAATGCCGCCGGGACAGCGCCGGGCCAGCCCCTCGGCGGTCAGCCGTTCCAGCCGGGCCTGCGGGGTTTCGCCCTCCGACATCTCGTCGGGGTATTCATAGCTGAGTTCGTCCAGCCGGAAGGCGCAGCGGGCCGCGATCTCCAGCGTGCGGCGCAGGGCGGCGGGATGGGCGTGGAACACGCGGGCCATGTCGTCATGGCCCTTCAGCCGCCGTTCCGCATTGGGCAGGGCGCGGGTGCCGATCCGGTCGATGGTGATATGCTCGCGCAGGCAGGTCAGCACATCGGCCAGCTGCCGCCGGGCGGCGCGGTGCATCAGCACGTCGCCCACCGCCACCATGGGGGCGGAACACTGCCGCGCCAGACGGGCGCATTCCGCCAGCCACGCCTGATCCGACCCGTCGTAGCGCGGCGCGGCGCCAAGGTGGACATGGCCGGGAAACCGCCGCTGCAACCGCCGCAGCGGGGCAGCCGCCTGCCGCAGGTCGTCGGGCGGCAGGGCGATCAGGATCATGCCCGCGCAATGGGTCTCCAGATCGGCAAGGTCGAGGTGGCACTGCCCCTTTCCGGCGCGCCGCTTGCCCAGCGTCAAGAGCCGCGACAGCCGCTCATAGGCCGCCCGGTCGCTGGGCAGGGCGACCCATTCCACCGGGCAGTCGCGCAGCACGAGGCGGCAGCCGGTGATCAGCCGGGGCAGCCGCGCCACCTGCGGCGCGGCCAGGGGCCGGGGCTGGCCGATCTCCTGCCGGGAACAGGGATCGACCCGGTGCTGCGAACGGATGCGCACCTCTTCGGCGGCCTGTTCCTCGACCGCGCGCTGCAATTCCTTCAGCGCCGAAAAGGCCCGCACCACGCCGGCCAGCGAATTGCGGTCGGTGATGGCGATCGCCTCCAGCCCCAGTTCGGCGGCGCGGGTCACCAGCTCCTCGGGGTGGGAGGCCCCGGTGAGGAAGGTGAAGTTGCTGGTCACGCAGAGCTCGGCATAGCTCATGGGAATTCCCCCTGAACGAACCAGCCGGGGGCCTGCGGCGTGTAGAAGAGCCACAGGCGGCGGCCCTGCCGGGTGTCCACCTGCCAGTAGTCGCGCAGCCCGCTGCGCCAGGCCTCGTCGCTCATCCACCATTCCGGGGCGATCCGTTCCGGGCCGGTGGCGCGGCCCGTTTCCAGCGCCATGCGCCGCCAGCGGAACCGTGCGGGCGGGCGCGGGCCGGTGCCGCCGATGGCCTCGGGCGGGAAAAGCCGCAGCGGACGCGGGCGCAGGCTGGCCCAGGCCCCGCCCGGTTCGGACCATGCGGCGGGGGCGATCAGGAAGGCGCGTTCGGGGATATGGCTGTCGGCGGGCAGGAAGCGCTGGACGTTCTCCAGCCCGATGCGGGTGCCGATCCGGGTGATCAGGTCGCCCAGCTGGTCGCTGCGCCCCTGCGGGACGGAGCTGACCTGCTGCACCGGCAGCGGTTCGACCTGCACGGCGGCCAGCCGCAGCTGGTCGATGCCAAAGCCCGCCTCCACCGCGCTCACCCCGCGCTCGAAGAGCGGCAGGATGCGGGCGGCCTCGCGCAGGGGGCGGGCGAGGCGCAGCTCGACCTCCTGCGCGTCCTGATCGACCCGGCGCAGGGTCAGGCGGAACATCCGCGCGCCCGCCTCCTGCGCCTGCAGCTTGGCGCAGAGCCGCTCCAGCAGCCGGGCGAGGCCCGCCATCACGTCATCCTGCAGGCCGATGGGTTCGGGCAGGGTCATGCGCACGCCGTAATGGGGCGGATCGGAGAGCGGGGTGACCTGTTCGGGCTGGCGCCCCAGCGCCTGATCCAGCCGCATCATCACCTCGGGGCCGAAGCGGCGGGTCAGCGGCGCGCGGGCGGTGGCGGCCAGATCGCCCACCGTGCGCAGGCCAAGCCGTTGCAGCGCCGTGGCGGTCGCGGGCTCCAGCCGCAGGGCGGCGACGGGCAGGGGGGCCAGCACCTCGGCCATGCGGCCCGGCGGGGCCTCGCCCTCGCCGAAGCGGGCCAGCGCCCAGGCCGCGCCGCGGGTGTCCGCCAGTCCCAGCCGCACCGAGAAACCGGCCCGCGCCAGCCGCTGGCGCAGATCGGCCAGCAGCAGCGGCTCGTCCCCGAAGAGATGCGCGACCCCGGTGATGTCCATGACCAGCCCGTCCTCGCCCTCGATCCCGACCCAGGGGCAATAGCGCGTGGCCCAGCGACGCAGCGCATGGAGGAAACGGGTGTCGCCCGCGGGATCGGCAGTGCGGGTCTGGAGCCCGGGGCAGAAGGCGCGCGCGTCCGAGACCGGCATCCCGCGCTCCAGCCCCGCGCGTTCGGCGGCGGGGTTCAGGCAATGCAGGCGATTGGCGTTGCCGACCTGAAGCGTCAGGGCAAAGGGCCCCTCAACCGGTCGCGTGCGCAGCGCCCGGTCGCTCGCCAGGCGCGGAAACCACGCGGAGACGATGCGTCTCTCGGTGCGCCTCTCGGTCCCAACGGACATGCCAAAACCCCAATGTTCCTGATTTGTTCTTTATAAGATCCCAATGCTGCAGAGTCGAGTCCAGCCCCTCCGGGTCAAAGGTCGGGGTGCAGCGCCAGCGGGTCTCGGCGGCATTGCTGCCATTGCCCTCGGAGATCAGGCAGAGCCCGGTGCTGCGCCCGTCCTTGGCCGCCAGTTGCAGCCGCCGCCCCGGGGTCAGGCCCAGGGGCTCGCCCAGTTCGGCCACCACCAGTTTGAGCGATCCGTTGCGCAGCGCCTCCTCCGCCACGGCGAGGGCATCGGTCTGGTCCTTGACCTGCGCCACCAGCAGCCGCGCGGGATCGAGGATATCGCTCAGCCCCAGCGGGTTCAGCACCTCGGGCCGCCAGTATTCCCGGATCCAGAGCACCGGCCCCTCCAGTTGCGCCGCCAGCATCGCGGCAAAGCCATGCATGCCGGGGCCGCAGGCCTCGTGCACGCGGGCGCGGCGCGGCGGGAAATGGGGGGCAAGATCGGCGGACATCGGCGGACAGGGGGCCCTCTGGCGGAAACGGCTGGGGTGAAGGATGGCGGGGAATCGGTCAGGATTCGGCCTGCGTCTATTGGAACATATAGGGAACATTTCGGGCAAGGGGGCGCTCTGTGACAGCGCGTTGGTGACTTCTTGCCGGGGCATGCGCAGGGTCTTGCCAATTCCGGGGGGTGCCCTGCGCGGGGTGCTAACGCCCGCGGCCACGCATGGTAAATCGCGGGGTATGAAAAGACTTCTTCGCAAACTCTTCCTTCTGTGTCTGCTGGCGGTCGGTGCGGTGCTTGCCTACGGCGCCAGCGGGTTCCTTGCCGCCCGGTCCGAGGCCGCCGCCCTGCGGGATCGGGCCGATGCGCTGATTGCCGCCGGGCAGGGTGGTGCCGCCCTTGGCCCGGATCGTCAGGCGCAACTGCTGGAGGTGCAGGATCCCGGCTTCCTGCGTCACGGCGGCGTGGACCTGATCTCGCCCGGGGCGGGGACCACGACGATCACGCAGGCGCTGGCGCAGCGGCTGGAGGCCGGCGTCCTCCCGCCTGACATCGACCGCATCCGCCAGACCGGCTTTGCCTTCGGGCTGGAGACCCGGCTGGAGAAGGCGCAGATCCTCGCGCTCTGGCTCGACGAGGTCGAGATGGGCCGTGGCCCCGAGGGCATGATGACCGGCTTCTTCGACACGGCGCGCACGGTCTATGGCAAGCCGCCGCAGGAACTGACGGAGGAGGATTACCTCTCTCTCGTCGCGGTGATGATCGCCCCGGGGCGCTACAGCCTGCAGGCCCCCGGCCCCGCGCTGGAGGAACGGCGCGACCGGATCGCCCTGCTGGTGGCCGGTCACTGCCGCCCCGACGGTCACGACGATGTCTGGCTGGAAGGCTGCGACAAGTCCTGAACGGGGGCAGAGGCGGCCCCGCGGCCCTCAGCGCAGGAAGCTGCGGAACCGCCCAAGCGCGAGGGCAAAGAGCGCCACGGTGATCACCGCCATCGCCACCAGCTGCGGCCAGACCTCTGCCAGACCCGCGCCGCGGAACAGCACCGCCTGCGAGAGCGAGACGAAATGCGGGTTCGGCGTGAACTGCATGACGAAGCGCACCGCGGCGGGCATGTTCTCGGCCGGGGTCATCCCGCCGGAGAGCACCTGAAGCGGCAGCAGCACCAGCATCAGCAGCAGCCCGAACTGCGGCATCGACCCGGCCATGGTGGCCAGGAAGATGCCCATGCAGGTCGAGGCGAAGAGCATCAGCAGCGTCCCGGCGAGGAACAGCCAGACCGAGCCGATGATCGGCACCCCCAGCAGCAGCTGCACCACCACGAGGATCGCCACCGCGGCCCCCACCAGCACCACCGCCGCCATCGCCCAGATCTTGGCCACCATGATCTCGATCGGGCGCACGGGCATGACCAGCAGGTGTTCCACCGTGCCGTGTTCCCGCTCGCGGATCAGCGCCGCGCCGGTGAGGATGATGGACAGCATGGTGATCGAGAGGATCACGCTCTGGATCGAGCCGAACCAGCCCGCGTCCAGCGTAGGGTTGAAGCGGCTGCGGATCACGATGTCGACCGGGCTGCTGCTGGCGGTGCGGGTGTGGTTCAGGAACTCCGTCACCTCCGAGGTCACGATCTGCTGCACGTAGGAGGAACCGGTGAAGGCCTGCGTCATCCGCGTCGCATCGACGTTGAGCTGGATCTCGGGCGTGTTGCCGGCCAGTAGGTCGGCCTGAAACCCGGCGGGGATCACGAGGGAGAAGGTGTCGAGCCCGGCATCCATCCGCGCGTCCATCTCGGCCGCGTCGATCAGCCGGGGGGCGACGAAGTAGGGCGGATAGAAGGCCGAGACGATCATCGTCGAGGCCTGCGAGCGGTCCTCGTCCACCACGGCGATGGGGGCGGCGTTCAGCGTCTCGGGCTGGGCCTTGGCGGTGGTGTAGATGTCGAGGGTGAAGGAATAGACGATCAGGATCACCAGCACCGTCTCCTGAAAGAGACCGCTGAGTTCCTTTAGCCCGAGGTGATAGACATGGCGCCAGTTCATCGGGCTATTTCTCCTGCTTGCGCAGCATCAGCGCGCCGATCAGCAGCAGCACCGGCACCGAGGCCAGGAGCGGCCAGAACGCCTCGCCCAGATCCCGCAGGCCAAGCCCCTTGGAGAAGGTGCCGCGCGCGATCGTGACATAGTGGGTCATCGGGTAGACCTCGCCCACCACGCGGCCGAAGCCTTCGAGCGAGGTCACCGGGTCCAGCAGGCCGGAATACATCGTGCCGGGGATCATGGTGATCATCGCCGTGGCAAAGATCGCCGCGATCTGGCTGGAGAGGAAGGACGAGATCACGAGGCCCATGCCGGTGGAGGCGAGGGCATAGATCGCCGTCGCCACGATCAGCGCGGGCATCGAGCCGGTGAAGGGCACCCGGAAGATCAGGATCGTCACCGCCAGCAGGATGAAGAAGCTCATCAGGGTCAGCACCGCATAGGGCAGCTGCTTGCCCAGCAGGAATTCGAGCCGGGTGACGGGGGTGACGTAGAAGTTGGTGATCGAGCCCAGCTCCTTCTCCCGCACCACCGAGAGGGCCGAGAGCATGGCCGGGATCAGCAGTAGCAGCAGGGGCATGACGGCGGGCGCCATGGCGGTGAGCGAATCCACGTTGGGATTGTAGCGGAAGCGCATCTCCACATCGAAGTCCCCGGTAGCGGCGGCCTCGCCATAGGCCTCGCGCGCCTTGCGGGTCAGCCATGTGGCGTGCAGCCCCTCGACGTAGCCCTGAATGCTTTCGGTCAGCGCCGGGTTGGAGCCGTCGAGGAAGGCCGCGACCTGCACGTCCTCGCCCCGCGCCACCTTGGCGGCGAAATCCGGCGGGATCTCGAGGCCGAAGGAGATCTCGTTGCGCTTCAGCCGTTCGTCCATGTCGGCGTAGCTGTCCAGCGGCGGCTGTTCGAGGAAGTAGGTCGAGCCAGCGAAATCGAGGATGTAGTCCTCGCTGACCGTGGTCTGGTCGCGGTCGAGGACGGCGAATTTCACATCCTCCACGTCCATGTTGATGCCATAGGCGATCACCAGCATCAGGATGACCGAGCCGAGCAGCGCCATCGTCGCGCGGATCGGGTCGCGCTGAAGCTGCAACGCCTCCAGCACGGAATAGCTGAACATCCGCCGGAGCGAGAAACCGCGCCGCGGGGTGGGCGCCTCTTCGGCCACGGGGGCGGCGGGTTCGGGGGCGGTTTCGGTCTCGCCGATGGCCTCTTCGAGGTAGGCGATGAAGGCGTCTTCCAGCGTGGCGCTGCCACGGGTCTCGATGATCGCCTCCGCTGTGTCGCTGACCAGAACTTTGCCCGCATGCATGAGCGAGATCCGGTCGCAGAGCAGGGCCTCGTTCATGAAGTGGGTCGAGACGAAGATCGTCACCCCGTCCTGCCGCGACAGGTCCGAGAGGATTTGCCAGAATTCGTCCCGCGCCACCGGGTCCACGCCCGAGGTCGGCTCGTCGAGGATCAGGATCTCGGGGCCGTGGATCATCGCCACGGCGAGCGACAGCCGCTGACGGATGCCGAGGGGCAGGGCGGCGGGGCGGGTGTGCATCACGCCGGTCAGGCCGAACCTTTCGGCCATCTCCGCGACGCGGGGCGGGATCGCCGCCTCCGCCATGTCGAAGAGCCGGGCGTGCAGTTCGAGGTTCTGCTTCACCGTCAGCTCGGTATAGAGCGAGAAGGCCTGCGTCATGAAGCCGACCCGGCGGCGCACGTTCATGTCGCCCGGATCGACCGGCCCGCCAAAGAGATGCGCGGTGCCCTCCGAGGGCTCCAGCAGGCCGGTGAGCATCTTCATCGTCGTGGTCTTGCCGCAGCCGTTGGAGCCGAGGAAGCCGAAGATCTCGCCCTTGTGGATGCGGAAGGAGACATCGTCGACGGCGGTGAAATCCCCGAAGCGGCGGGTCAGGTGCTGCGCCTCGATGGCGATCTCGCCGTCGCGGTCCGGGTCGCGGGGCGGGATCTCGACCTTGTGGTGATCGCGTCGGGCGTCCTCGGGCAGCAGGGCGATGAAGGCGCGGTCGAGGTCGGGCGCCCCGGTCTGCGCCAGCAGCTCCTCCGGCGTGCCGGTGTCCAGCACCCGCCCGCCGTTCATCGCCACCAGCCAGTCGAAGCGCTGGGCTTCCTCCATGTAGGCGGTGGCGACGATGACGCTCATCTGCGGGCGGGTCAGGCGGATGCGGTCGATCAGGTCCCAGAACTGGCGCCGTGACAGCGGGTCCACCCCGGTGGTCGGCTCGTCGAGGATCAGGAAATCCGGATCGTGGATCAGCGCACAGCAGAGCCCCAGCTTCTGCTTCATGCCCCCCGACAGCTTGCCCGCGGGCCGGTCCCCGAAGGGCGACATGCCGGTGGCGGCCAGCAGCTCCCGGATGCGGCGGGTGCGCTCGGCCGTGTCATGGCCGAAGAGCCGCCCGAAGAAGGCGAGGTTCTCGTTCACCGAGAGCGTGGGATAGAGGTTCTTGCCCAGACCCTGCGGCATGTAGGCGATGCGGGGGCAGACCCGATCGCGGTGGCGGGCGTCGGCGATATCGCCGCCCAGCACCTCGACATGGCCTTCCTGCATCCGCCGCGCACCCGCGAGCAGGGACAGCAGGCTCGACTTGCCCTGACCGTCCGGGCCGATCAGCCCGACCATGCGGCCCGCGGGAATGTCCAGCGTCACCGCGTCCAGCGCCTGCACCTTGCCATAGCGCAGGCTGACCCCTTCGATCCGCGCGACGGGCGCGGACCTGTCGTCCGCGCGGTCCATCACTGACCTGCCGCGCGCGGTTCAGGCAGCTCCACCCGCGTGGTGGCGACCTCGGGCCAGTCCACGCCCGGCGCCGTGCGGACATAGACCACGCCCGGCAGGCCGGTCTTCACGTAGGCGGTGTATTGCGCCAGCAGGGCGCGGTCGATCTGGGCGCGGACGCGGAACATCAGCTTGGTCCGCTCGTCCTGCGTCTCGACGCTGCGCGGGGTGAACTGGGCCACGTCCGCCACGAAGGAGATCGTCGCCGGGATCGCCACCAGCGGCGCGGCATCCAGCACGATGCGGGCCTCGTCGCCGATCTCCAGCCGCCCGGCCTGTTCGGTGGGCAGGAAGAAGGTCATGTAGACGTCGTTCAGGTCCACGAGGTTCAGCACCCGCCCGCCCGCGGCCACGATCTCGCCCGGGCGCGCCACGAGGTATTGCACCCGCCCGTCGATGGGCGAGGTCAGCGTGGCATCCTTGAGCGAGACATTGATCGCGTCGAGCGCGGCCTGTTGCGCCTCCACCGCGGCCTCGGCGTCGATGACGGCGGCCTGCGCGGCGCTGACACCGGCCTCGGCTGCGGCCTGCTGCGCTTCGGCTGCGGCCACGGCGGCCTCGGCCTGATGGGCGGAGGCGATGTTGTCTTCCAGCGTCTGCTGCGAGACCGTGTCGCTCAACGCCAGCCTGCGGCTGCGGGCAAGGCGGCTGTCGGCGGCGGTCTTCGTGGCCTCGGCCTGCGCGACGGAGGCGACGGCGGCGCGGACCTGCGCCTCGGCCTGTTCCACGTTGGTCTTGGCGGTCTCGACACCCACCTTGGTGCGGCGCAGCGCGGCCTCGGCCTGATGCTTCTGGGCCTCCAGCTGATCGGTGTCCATCTGGACGAGCGGCGCGTCCTTCTCGACGTAGTCGCCCTCGGCCGGGAAGATGTCGCGGATGCGCCCGGCGGCGAGCGCCGAGATGTCCACCTCGGTCGCCTGGATACGGCCGTTGCCGGTGGCGATGCCCTCGGGCAGCTTGTCGGCATTGACCGAGCGCAGGATGAAGAGGACCACGAGGGCCGCCGCGACCACCGCCGCCCCCCACAGGAGATTTCGACGCGTGTGTTTCATGACCGGCTCAACCCCGCACTGGTGACTCGCACCGCCCGACGGGACGGCCCTTTCGGCAAGAAGACCTGCGCCGGTGGTGAACTGTCAAGTTCAGTAGCGCAGCATCCGGGGGGCGAAGCGTCGCATCCGACGCAGCGTCACAGCCGCGTAGGAGGTTTATTCCGTAGGTATGTGAGTGGCTTATGTGCTCGGCAGCTTCCCGCCGGGCGCAGGTCGGGCGCCGCTGCGGTGCAGCAGCGCCCGGGGTCTCACATGTCTTCGGCGAGGAAGCCGCCCGACTGCCGCGCCCAGAGAGAGGCATAGATGCCCTCTTTCGCCAGCAACTCCGCATGGGTGCCGTCCTCGACCACGCGGCCCGCGTCCAGAACGACGATCCGGTCCATCTGCGCGATGGTGGAGAGGCGGTGCGCGATGGCAATCACCGTCTTGCCCTCCATCACGCCATAGAGCGTCTGCTGGATCGCGGCCTCTACCTCGCTGTCGAGTGCCGAGGTCGCCTCGTCGAGGATCAGCACCGGGGCATCCTTCAGGATCACACGCGCGATGGCGATCCGCTGGCGCTGCCCGCCCGAGAGCTTCACCCCGCGCTCGCCCACATGGGCGTCATAGCCGCGGCGGCCCTGCGGGTCCTCCAGCGTCTGGATGAAGTCATCCGCCTCGGCGCGCTGCGCGGCGGTGACCATCTGCGCCTCGGTCGCCTCGGGGCGGCCATAGAGGATGTTCGCCCGGACCGAGCGGTGCAGCAGCGAACTGTCCTGCGTCACCATGCCGATCTGCGCGCGCAGGCTGTCCTGCGTCACCGCGCCCACGTCCTGTCCGTCGATCAGGATGCGGCCCTGTTCGGCATCGCGGAAACGCAGCAGCAGGGTGACGAGGCTGGACTTGCCCGCGCCGGAGCGCCCGATCAGGCCCACCTTCTGGCCCGCGGGGATCGTCAGGTCGATGCCGTTCAGCCCGCCCTTGCCCTTGCCGTAGTGGTGGCTGACACCCTCGAAGCGGATTTCGCCCCGGTCCACGTTCAGCGCGGGCGCGCCGGGCCGGTCGACCACGGCCGGTTCCTGCGCGATGGAGCGCAGCCCCTCGCGGATGACGCCCGCATGTTCGAAGAGCCGGATCGTGATCCACATCAGCCAGCCCGACATGCCGTTGATCCGGATCGTCAGCGCCAGCGCCGCCGAGACCTGCCCGATGGAGGCCGTCTCATTGGCCCAGAGCACCACGGCAGGTGCCACGACCGAGACGATCAGCAGCCCGTTGAGCACGTTCAGGCCGAACTGCATCTCGGTCATCAGGCGCATGAAACGCTGGAACCGCAGCCGCAGGCGTTTCATGGCGGAGAGGGCATAGGCCTCCTCGCGCGCGCCATGGGCGAAGAGCTTGACCGTCTCGATGTTGGAATAGGCATCCACCACGCGCCCCGTCGCGAGCGAGCGCGCGTCCGAGAGCCGTTCGGAGGCATCCGAGACCCGCGTCGCGATCCAGCGCACATAGGCGATGTAGAGCACGACCCAGAGCGCCAGCGGCGCCATCAGCAGCGGGTGGATCTGGCTGAGGATCAGCAGCGCGCCGAGGATATAGGCCGCGCCGTACCAGAGCCCCTCGAAGGCGATGAAGATGCTGTCCTCCACCGCCGGGCCCATCTGCATCACCCGGTTCGACAGCCGCCCGGCAAAGTCGTTCTGGAAGAAGCCGGTGGATTGTCCCAGCAGGTGCCGGTGGGCCCGCCAGCGGGCCTGCTCCGACAGGTTGGAGGACAGCGTCTGGCCGAGGAAGGCCGCGTTCAGCGCGATCAGCAGCGGGCGGATGAAGAGCACGGCGAGGGCGGCGGCCACAAGCTCGGGCCAGTGGCCGGCCCAGAAGGCGGCGGGGCCTTCGGCGGTCATCAGGTCGATCAGGCGACCGCCGTAGTAGGTGAGCCACGTCTCGGCCAGCGCCACGATGATGCCCGCCGCGCCGATGACGGGCAGCAGCCGGTGGTAGGGCTTCAGGTGCGTCTTGATATAGGGCCATATCCGGTCGGGCGGCGTGTCACGGCCTGCGTCGGCAAAGGGATCCACGAGGTTTTCGAAGAAGCGGTACATGGGGCCCTCCATGGGGCGGGGAACGTCGTGCGAATGGGAATGCGGCGGGCGCTTGGCCAGCCTTCAAGGACCGGCGTCTCAGGCGCGGAAAAAGGTCCTTGGGTCATTCATTCGCGGCTCTCCTTCATGTCCGTGATCGTGCTTTAGCCGAGGGGGCGGGGCGCTGCCAAGCTTTCTGTTGTGCATTGACGGACAGAGAGCGGGAGATCGCCGGTAGATGTGCACGAAAGCGGCAAATGGGGTGGGGGACCTGTCCGGGGGGCTGACGTCAGGCGAACCCAGTTCCATGCCGCATCCGATCAGCAGCCCGGTACCGCAGTCCCCTATGTCTGTCCCGCCCGACCGATAGGCCGGGCAGCGCCGACCCGCCCCCATGGGGCGGCGCTATCGCGCCACCCCGCGGGACGGCGCTGCCCTTTGCGATTGCCGGAGAGCGATGCGTTGACCGGCGACCTACGCCGCACTCAGCCTTGCATAGCGGCCCGCCGCCTGTGCCAGCTCCTCGTGGCTGCCCAGTTCGACGATCCGCCCCTGTTCCATGACCGCGATCCGGTCGGCGTTGCGGATCGTGCCCAGACGGTGCGCGATCACCAGCGTGGTGCGCCCGACCGAGAGCGCCTCCAGCGCCGCCTGGATCTGGCGCTCGGTCTCGGTGTCGAGCGCCGAGGTCGCCTCGTCGAGGATCAGCACCGGCGGGTTCTTCAGGAAGGCCCGGGCGATCGCCACCCGCTGCTTCTGGCCACCCGACAGCATCACGCCGCGCTCGCCCACGACCGTGTCCAGCCCCTCGGGCAGGCCCTCGATCAGGTCGGCCAGCTGGGCCTTGGCGGCGGCGTCGAGGATCTCGGCCTCGCTGCAGCCGAGACGGCCATAGGCGATGTTCTCGCGCAGGGTGCCGCCGAAGAGGAAGACATCCTGCGACACGAGGCCGATCTGCTGGCGCAGGCTCTGCAGAGTCATCTCGCGCAGCGGCACACCGTCGATGCGGATCTCGCCCGAGGTGGGTTCGTAGAACCGGGGCACCAGCGCCAGCAGCGTGGTCTTGCCCGCGCCCGAGGGGCCGACAAAGGCCATGGTCTCGCCCGGGGCCACGTCGAGGGAAATGCCCTTCAGCACAGGCCGCCCGTCTCCGTAGTCGAAGCCGAGGTCATCGAAGGTCACCCGCCCGGTGAAGGCGGGCGCAGGCCGCGCGCCGGGGGCATCGGCGATGTCTGGGGCGGTGTCCAGCAGCTCCTGATAGCGGCGGAAGCCCGCGATGCCGCGGGGATAGGTCTCGATCACCGCGGCGATCTTGTCGAGCGGACGGAAGAAGACGTTCACCAGCAGCAGGAAGGCCACGAAGCCGCCGGTGGTCAGCTCGCCGCGCAGCACGAAGACCGCGCCCGCGACCATCACCACCACTTGGATGAAACGCATCCCCATGTAGTTCAGCGCCGAGGAGGCGGCCATGACCTTGTAGGCGGCCAGCTTGGTGTCGCGGTACTTCTCGTTGTCCTTGGCAAAGAGCTTGCGCTCGTGGTCCTCGTTGGCGAAGGCCTGCACCACGCGCATCCCACCCACGTTCTCTTCCAGCCGGACGTTGAAATCGGCCACGCGGGCATAGATCGCGCGCCACGTCGACGTCATCCGCCCGCCGTAGACCGTGACGATGGCCACGCAGGCGGGCACGATCGCGGCGGTGATGAAGGCCAGTTCGGGGTTGATCGTCAGCATCAGGAGGAAGGCGCCGATGAAGGTCATCACCGCGATGAACAGATCCTCCGGCCCATGGTGGGCCACCTCGCCGATCTCTTCGAGGTCGCGGGTCACGCGGGCCACCAGCTTGCCGGTGCGGACCTTGTCGAAATAGGAGAAGGACAGCCGCTGCAGGTGGTCGAAGGCGCGGCGGCGCATCTCGGTCTCGATGTTGATGCCCAGCATGTGACCCCAGTAGATCACGATGGCCATCAGCCCGGTGTTGAAGAGGTAGACCGCCAGCAGGCCCACGGCGGCCAGCACCGTCATGGCGATATCGCCACTGGGCAGCAGCCTGTCGATGAAAGCCTGGATGGCGAGGGGGAAGGCCAGTTCCAGCAGGCCGGAGGCGACGGCACAGCCGAAGTCGACCCAGAACAGGGTGCGCCACGGGCGGTAGTAATCGAAGAATTGTCGCAGCATGGGGGCTCGTGCAGCAGGGCCCGGTGCCGACGGGTGCGGGCGAGGTTGAGGGATGCCTTCGGCCCTAGCACCGGCACGCGCCCTTGGCGAGAGCGCAGGCCCACAGAAGGGCCACGCCGCTGCGCAGGGCCGCACGGCTGTCAGATTATGCGGCGGAGAAGCTTCATCATCTGACGCTTGCGCGGCGTCACCGGCGGCTCCATCAAGCGGCCCGCGTTCAGGCGCGGCTGGATCATCACCGGCTTCATGTGGCTGAAGGTCTCGAACCCGGCCTCGCCGTGGTAGGCGCCCTGACCGGAGGGGCCGATGCCGCCGAAGGGCAGCGTATCGAAGGCCACGTGGAGGACGGTGTCGTTCACCGTGACCCCGCCGGAGCGGGTGCCGGAGAGCCAGGGGGCGATCTCCTCCTGCCGGCGGCCAAAGACATAGAGCGCCAGCGGATGATCCCGCGCGGTGACGAAGGCCATGGCCTCCTCCGCCGTGTCATAGGGGACGACGGGCAGAAGCGGGCCGAAGATCTCCTCCTGCATGATGCGCAGGCCGGGATGCGGGTCCACGACGATCGCGGGCGGGAACTTGTGCTGCTTGGCGGGGATGGAATCCGAGGGCAGGCGGATCACCTGCGCGCCGGAGGTCTCGGCCTCGTGCAGCAGGCTGCGCAGCCGGTCGCGGTGGCGCGGCGTGATGATCGCGGCGAAGTCCGGGCTGGCCGCCCCCTCGGGGTAAAGCGCGAGGAAGGCCGCCTCCAGCTTGGCGGTGAGGTCTTCCATCATCGGGCGCGGCACCAGCACATAATCGGGCGCCACGCAGACCTGCCCGGCATTGGCGCCCTTGCCCCAGGCGATGCGCCGCGCGGCGCGGTCGAGGTCCGCCGAGGGCGTGATCACCGCCGGGGATTTGCCGCCAAGTTCCAGCGTGACCGGGGTCAGGTTGCGGGCGGCGGCCTCGGCCACCTTGCGCCCCACGGGGGTGGAGCCGGTGTAGAGCAGGTGATCGAAGGGCAGGGTGGTGAAGGCGGCGGCGGCCTCCGGCCCGCCCTGCACGACGCAGAGTTCCTCGGGCGCGAATTCCTGCGCCAGGGCCTCTTCCAGCGCCGCGGCGGTGCGCGGCGTCAGCTCGGAGGGTTTCAGCATCGCCCGGTTGCCTGCCGCCAGCGCCGCCGCCACAGGGGCCACGGCAAGGTAGACCGGGAAGTTCCACGGCGCGACGATGCCGACAACGCCCCGGGGCTGCGGCATCAGCCGCCCCCGGGCGGGCATCAGGTAGAGTGGCGCCCGCACCCGGCGCGTGCGCATCCAGCGCGACAGGCTGCGCTTGGCGTGTCGGATCTCGCGCAGGGACATGGTGATGTCGAAAAGCTCGGACTCCGCCGCCGGGCGATAGGAGAAATCCGCGCTCATGGCCTCGATCAGCGCGGGGGCGGCCTCGGTCAGGGCGGTCTCCAGCCGGGTCAGGCGATCCCGCCGCTGCGCGTAGGACACGACAGGATCGGCCCGGGCAGCCTCCTGCTGACGGGCGAAGAGCGCCTCCATCAGCGGGCGCGTGGCTGGTTGCAAGATTTGGTCCATGGGCACAAATCCGTCACGTGCAGTTGCAATGTCGTCTTGTCCCCTCGCGCCCAGCTTGTCAGTTTTGCTGCGTTGCGTCCAGTCGCGTGGCTGCACTGCGGCATGAAAAGGCCGGGTGCAGCATCCGCCCGCGCCGGGCTGCCCTGCGCGGCGCGGGCGGGGCCTAGCGGGTCGCTCGGGCGTGGAAGATGAAGCCGAGGAAGTTCAGCAACAGCTGCGCCGCGAGGATCTGCGTGCTCTCTGTCGGGTCATAGGCGGGGGCGACCTCGACAAGGTCGATGCCCACCACCTCGCCGCGTCCGGCCAGCCCCTGCAGGATTTCCAGCACGTCGTAGTAGAGGAAGCCGCCATGGCTCGGCGTGCCGGTGCCCGCCGCGATGGAGGGGCAGAAAGCGTCGATGTCGATGGTGACATAATAGCGCGCGCCCTCGGGAATGCGGGCCAGCACCGCCTCGGTCCCCAGCTTGCGGACCTGCCGGACGGAGAGGATGTCGGAGCCCCGCGCCCGCGCATCCTCGTAGCCGTCCCGCGCGGTGGAAGAGACGTTGCGGATGCCCAGCTGGGTCATGCCCGAGACGTAGTCCTTCTCGATCGCGCGCCGCATCGGGTTGCCGTGGCCTGCCGTGACCCCGTGGCGCACGTCCACGAAATCCAGATGCGCGTCGATCTGGATCACATGCACCGGCCCGTTGGCGGCGCAATCGGCGGCAAAGGCCTCGACACAGGGGATGTTGATCGAATGATCGCCGCCGATCACCACCGGCAGGGCACCGGCGGCGAGGATCTTCTCCACCCCCAGCCGGATGCCGGCGTGGCTTTCCTCGGTCTTGGTGTGGATGATGTCGGCATCCCCGATGTCCACGATCCGCACGGAACTGTCGAGGTAGGTGGCGTCGTCCTCGTGGTCGTATGCCCCCGCATGGCCGAAGCTGAAGAGGGTGGAGGCCTCGCGCACCGCGCGGGGGCCGAAGCGCGCCCCGGGCCGCCACTGGGTGCCGAAGTCGAAGGGCGCGCCGAGTACGGCCACATCGGCCTCGATCGCGTCCCAGTCCGGCACGTAGGGTGCCTTGGCGAAGGTCGAAATGCCCACGAAGGGCAGGTTCAGGCGGCCCGCGTCGTAGCTGTGTCCGGTCATGCGCTCAATCCCTCTCTCTTGTCAGGGCATTGAAGGGCAAAGCGCGGCGGATGCCAACCGTGGCGCACAGGGCGAAAGAGGCCCCGTGGGGCCTCTTGCTGTCGTCCGTGTCCGATCCCGTGGGCTCAGGTCATCCCGTCAGGTCCATGGCCCGGGCCGCCCCGCGCGCTTGCCGGAGCGCGGAACGCGGGTGGTGGAGGTCGTGGGCTCCTGCGGCGCAGGCGCAGGCGCGTAGCTGGCGCGGGCGGGCTGGCGGCCCATCTGCGCGGCCAGTTCCTTCAGCGCGGCCACCCGGTTCTCGGTCGCGGGGTGGGTGGAGAAGAGCTTGTCGCGCCCGCCGCCATGGAGCGGGTTGATGATGAACATATGCGCCGTCGCCGGGTTCCGCTCGGCCGCGACGTTGTCGATCCGGGCCGCGCCCTGCTGGATGTGGACCAGCGCCGAGGCCAGCCAGAGCGGGTTGCCGCAGATCTCGGCGCCCGCGCGGTCGGCAGCGTATTCGCGGGTCCGGCTGATCGCCATCTGCACCAGCGCCGCCGCGATCGGGGCAAGGAACATCATGGCGATCGTGCCCAGCAGGCCCATCCGCTCCCGGCTGCCGCCGAAGAAGAGCGCGAAGTTCGCCAGCATCGAGATCGCACCGGCGAAGGTCGCCGTCACGGTCATGATCGCGGTGTCATGGTTGCGGATGTGGGCCAGCTCATGCGCGATGACGCCGGCCAGCTCCTCCCGCGGGAGGGTGCGGATCAGGCCTGCGGTCACCGCCACGGCGGCGTTGCTGGGGTTGCGCCCGGTAGCAAAGGCGTTGGGCTGGTCGGTGTTGATCAGGTAGACGGCAGGCATCGGCAGGCCCGCGTTCTGCGCCAGTTCCGCGACGAGGCTGTGCAGCCCCATGCGGTCGTTCGGGGTGACGGGCTGCGCATTGTGCATGCGCAGCACCATCTTGTCGGAGTTCCACCAGGTGAAGACGTTCATCAGCGCGGCCACGATCAGCGCGATCAGCGCACCGCCCGAGCCCCCCATCAGGTACCCGATCCCCATGAAGAGGGCGGTCATCGCCGCCATCAGCAGGGCCGTCTTGAAATATCCCATCGTCAACCTCCGACACGTTCTCTCCTAGGGGAACGCCTAGAGATATAGGTGGGGTCCATCGGGACGCAAGAAACCGCTCAGTAGGGCAGCCCCACATAGTTGAGAGCCATCGTGCGCCGGGCGCTTTCGACCTCTTCCAGCTGGAGCAGCTCGCTCTCCTGGATCTTCTGGTCGAACTCGGAGGCCTCGGGGAAGCGGTGCAGCACCGAGGTCATCCACCAGCTGAAGCGCATGGCGCCCCAGATCCGCTTGAGCGCGGTGGCGGAGTAGGTCTCGATCCCCTGACGGTCGCCCGCGCCGTAGAAGGCGATCAGCGCACGGCTGAGGTAATGCACGTCCGAGGCGGCGAGGTTCAGGCCCTTGGCGCCGGTGGGCGGCACGATATGCGCGGCATCCCCGACGAGGAACAGCCGCCCGAACTGCATCGGTTCGCAGACGAAGCTGCGCAGGGGGGCGATGGATTTCTCGATCGAGGGGCCGGTCTGCATCGGCTCGGCCACTTCGGCGGGCAGCCGGCGGCGTAGCTCGTCCCAGAACATCTGGTCGGTCCAGTCCTCGACCTTGTCGCTCAGCGGCACCTGCACGTAGTAGCGCGACAGCGTCGCACTGCGCATCGAGGCAAGGGCAAAGCCGCGCGGGTGGTTGGCATAGACCAGTTCCTCTGCCGCCGGGGCGGTTTCGGAGAGGATGCCCAGCCAGCCGAAGGGATAGACCCGCTCGAACTCCTGCCGCACACCGGTGGGGATGGTCTGGCGGCTGACGCCGTGGAAGCCGTCGCATCCCGCGATGTAGTCGCAGTCGACCCGGTGCTCGACCCCGTCCTTGCGGTAGGTGACATAGGGCGCGTCGCTCTTGGGATCGTGGATCGCCACGTCGGCCGCGTCATGGATCACGGTCGCCCCGATCCGGTCCTGCGCCGCGTAGAGATCGCGCGTCACCTCGGTCTGGCCATAGACCATGACCTCCTCGTTCACGAGCGACTTGAAGTCGATCCGGAACATGCCGTGCTGGGTCGAGAGGTTGCAGCCCTCGTGGGGGTGGCCTTCGATGTCCATCCGCTCGGCACAGCCTGCCTCGCGCAGGAGCCCGACCATGCCGCGTTCCAGCACGCCGGCCCGAATGCGGCCCAGAACATAGTCGCGCGACTTGCGCTCCAGCACGACCGTCTCGATGCCCTTGAGGTTCAGAAGCTGCGACAGCAGAAGCCCGGAAGGCCCGCCGCCAATGATGCAAACCTGTGTACGCATGATGTCCTCCTCTTGTGGCTTGGCATTATCCGAACGCAGATGCGTCTGATAATGGACATATCACGCCACGACTGTTCATATCGGAACATGGAGCGGCCAGATCAGATGATTCCCGCCTTCGATCTCTTCGGCGAGACGGGGCGCTTTCCCGATATCCTGCACGTGGAGCGGATCATCGACCGTGCCGCGCTGCATGACTGGGTGATCTCTCCGCACCGGCACGGCTTCCTGCATCAGTTCTTCCTGATCGAGACCCCCGGGGCGCGGGTCACCATCGACGGGCGCGAGACAGAGCTTGGCGGCGATGCCGCCGTGTCGATCCCGCCGTGGATCGTGCATGGCTTCCGCTTCCGGCAGGGCACGCGCGGCTATGTGCTGACGCTGCCCGTGGACAACCTGCCCGCGCTCTTAGGGGCCGACAGCGCCTGCGGCCCGGTGCTGGCGACGCCCGGCGTTCTGGCCGAGGGGGCCGCCCTGCGCGGGGCCTTCGCCGCCGTGCGGGAGGAATTGCCGCGACAGGGCCGCACCCGGGACACCGCGCTGCTGGCCCTTGCCACGTGGATCGGGGCGCGGATCGCGCGCGGGCTGGAGGAGACCCGGCAGGAGGCGACCGCCGCCCGGCCCGAGCGCCACATGATGCGCTTCGATGCGCTGCTGCGGCGCGATCTGGCCAAGCGGCGCGCGATCTCCGACTATGCGGAGGACCTCGGGATGAGCACGACCCATCTGAACCGGCTGGTGCGCCGGACCACCGGGCTCTCGGCTGCCGCCTACGTGGAAAGCCGCCTGTTTCAGGAGGCCAGGCGTCAGCTGGCCTATACCCGTCTGCCGGTCAGCGAGGTGGGCTACCAGCTGGGCTTCGGCGATCCGGCCTATTTCTCCCGCGCCTTCCGGCGGCACTGCGGAGAGAGCCCGGGCGACTATCGCCGCAGGGTCGATCCCGCGAACGGCTAGCGGCCCGCGACGTTGCCCTTGGCAACCGAGACGGCCTTGAGCACCGCAAAGACCCGCTGCCCCGGGGCCAGTCCCAGCCCCTCGACCGAGCGGCGGGTGACCCGCGCCAGCAGGGCGGAGCCCCCCAGTGACAGCTGCACCAGCGCGCCGGGCCCGTCGCCCATGCGGATCGCGCGGATCTGCACCTCCAGCAGGTTCAGCGCCGAGATATGCTCGGGCCGCTGCGTGGCCAGCATGACATCCGCGGCCTCGACATAGACCCGCAGGGTCTGGCCGGGCGCCGCCGAGACCCGGGGCAGCAGCAGGCGCTGGCCCTCGACCGACAGCTCGCTGAGCCCGTCTGCGTGATGCGCGACGACGCGGGTTTCCAGCAGCGCACCCGCCGCATGGGCGCCCAGCGGGGTCACCTCCGGGTCGCCCAGCACCTCTGCCGCGGCACCCTGCCGGATCACCCGGCCCGATTGCAGCACGACCACATGTGTCGCCAGCCGCGCCACCTCTGCCGCGGAGTGGGAGACATAGAGGATCGGTGTCTCCACCTCGTCGCGCAGCCGCTCGAAATAGGGCAGGATCTCGGCCTTGCGGGCCTCGTCGAGGGCGGCCAGCGGCTCGTCCGCGAGGATCAGCCTCGGCGCGGCCAGCAGGGCCCGGCCAATGGCGACGCGGCTCTTCTCGCCGCCCGAAAGGGCGCCGGGGCGGCGCTCCAGCAGCGGGCCGATGCCCAGCATCTCGAGGACCCGCGCCTCGCTCTCGCGCTTGGCGCCCTTCGGGGCGAAGAACCCGCCATAGCGCAGGTTCTGCTTCACGGTCAGATGTGGAAAGAGCCGGCTTTCCTGAAAGATATAGCCCAGCCGGCGCCGGTGCGGCGGCAGGAACCGCCCCGCGGCACTGTCGAGCAGCACCCAATCGTCCACCGCGATGCGGCCTGCATCGGGGCGCAGCAGCCCGGCCACTGCGTTGATCAGCGTCGTCTTGCCGGACCCGGAGCGCCCGAAGAGCACGGTCAGCCCCGGCGGGGCCTCGAAACCCACATCGAGGGAGAAGCTGCCGAAATCATGGCGGAGCGCGACCGAGAGCGTCATTGGCCCGCCACCCGTTTTGCCACCCGCCGCGCCAGCAGTTCCGAGGCCAGCAGCGCCGAAAGCGCCAGCACGACCGAGATCAGCACCAGCCGCAGCGCCGCGCCCTCGGCACCGGGGACCTGCAGGAAGGCATAGATCGCCGAGGGCAGCGTCTGGGTCTGGCCCGGGATGTTGGAGACGAAGGTGATCGTCGCGCCGAATTCCCCCATCGCCTTGGCAAAGGCGAGGATCGCCCCCGCGATGACGCCGGGCAGGATCATCGGCAGGGTGACGGTGGCAAAGACCCAGAGCCGCGGCGCACCAAGGGTCGCGGCGGCCTCCTCCAGCTTGGGGTCCACCGCCTCGACCGAGAGGCGGATGGCGCGGACCATCAGCGGAAAGGCCATGATGCCCGCCGCCAGCGCCGCGCCCGTCCAGCGGAAGGCGAAGACGATGCCGACTTCCTGCAGGAGCCCGCCCACCGGGCCCCGGGTGCCGAAGGTCAGCAGCAGCAGGTAGCCGGTGACCACCGGCGGCAGGATCAGCGGCAGATGGACGAGGCCATTGAGCAACTCGCGCCCCGGGAAGCGCCAGCGGGCGAGGGCATAGGCGGTGAACACGCCAAGCGGCAGGCTGACCAGCGTCGCCCAGAGGGAGACGCGCAGTGACAGGGCCACCGCGCTCCATTCCGCCGGGGACAGCGGCTGTGTCAGCCCGTCGAGCATTCAGTCTCCCGCCACGATGAAGCCGAGGGCGGTGAAGACCGCCTCGGCCTCCGGTCCCTTGAGGTAGTCGAGGAAAGCGCTGGCCGCCTCGCTGCCCGCGCCAAGGGTGGCGGCAGGATAGACGATGGGCGGGTGGCTGTCGGCGGGGAAGGTGCCAAGGACGCTGACCCCCGGATCGGCGGCGGCGTCGGTGGCATAGACGATGCCCATGGGCGCCTCGCCGGTCGAGACGAGCGCGAGGGCGGCGCGCACGTTGTCGGCCTGCGCGACCGAGGGCGCGACGCTGTCCCAGAGCCCGAGGTGCTCCAGCGAGGCCTTGCCGTAGATGCCTGCGGGCACCGCATCGACCAGCGCCATGGCCAGCCGCCCGCCGTCCAGCAGGGCAGGCAGGTCGAGGGCCGGGGTGATCTCCACCGGGTCGGCGCCCTCGCCGTGGCCGATCAGCACGATGGCGTTTTCCAGCAGGTCGGTGCGGGTGCCCTCGGTCAGCAGGCCCCCGTCCTCCAGCGTGTCCATCCAGCTTTCATTGGCCGAGATGAAGACATCCGCCGGCGCGCCCTGCTGGATCTGCCGCGCCAGCGCCGAGGACCCGGCGAGCGCCACGGTGGCCTCGTGTCCGGTGGCGGCGGCAAAGGCGGGCGCGATCTGGTCCATCGCGTTCTTCAGGCTGGCCGCGGCAAAGACGGTGATCTGGTCGGCCGCCGCGGGCAGGGCAGGCAGCGCCAGCATCAGGCCGAGGGCGAGGGGACGGAGCGCGGACATGGGGGACCTCCACTGGGCATGCATCTGGATATGTTTCAGCGAACATATCGTCGACACGAGATCGGGCAAGCGTTATTTTCCGTCGGACATATCCCTGACGAGAGCCCGCAGGGCGGCGATCTCCTTGGCCCCGGCTTCGGCGGTGATTGCCTCGAGGCGGCGATAATGGGCGAGGACGGCCTCGCCCATGTCTGTCAGGGCGGTGCCGCCGCCCTGTGCGCCGCCCCGGTTCCGCTCCACCAGCGGGGCCTGAAAGGCGGCGTTCATCTCTTCCACCAGCGACCAGGCGCGCTTGTAGCTCATCGACATCGCTCGTCCGGCCGCTGCGATCGACCCGGTTTCGCGGATGTTTTCCAGCAGGTCGGCCTTGCCCGGCCCCATCATCGCATTGCCGAAATGGATGCGCAGGCGCAGGCGGGGATCGGTGTCATGTGTCTCGCTCATGGGCGGATCATTCCCCAAGCGCGGCAGCGGAGCAAGAGATCACGAATTTGGGTCGCCTGAAACGCCGCTTTTCAGCTTTGCAATAATTTGATCCGATAATCGCGTCTCATGTGGTCAAACGAAATGTTTTCCGACCCGCGCACGAGAAAATCGGTGAAGCTATTTGCGGTGAAGCTGTCAAAATCGCTCAAACCCTTATGGAGTCTTCCAGATGACCGCTCTCGACCAGTTCAAATCCTCGCTCTCCCGCGCTGACCTCTGGTCGTGGATACGCGCCGGGCTGATCGGGGAGAAGGCGGTGGTCGAAGGGCCCTGGGGCGATCATCCGATGATCTATGCCGATTACGTCGCCTCGGGCCGCGCGCTGGCGCAGGTGGAGGATTTCGTCCGCGACGAGGTGCTGCCCTATTACGCCAATACCCACACGCAGGCCTCCTACTGCGGGGCGCGCTCCACCAAGCTGCGCGAGGCCGCCCGGGGCGAGATCGCCCGCATCGTCGGCGCAGGCGCGGGCACGAGCGTGGTCTTCACCGGCTCCGGCGCGACGGCGGGGCTGAACCGGATCGCGGGCCTCTTGGACATCCCCGGCGTGCTGGCCGCGGGCGGCCGCGCGGTGGTGCTGGTCGGGCCTTATGAACACCACTCCAACCTGCTGCCGTGGCGTGAGAGCGGCGCCGAGGTGATCGAGATCGCCGAGGCCGCCCACGGCGGGCCGGACATGGCGCAGATCGAGGCGGCGCTGGTGGCGAACGCGGACGCGGACCTGCTGGTGGGGACGTTCAGCGCGGCCTCCAACGTGACCGGGATCGAGACCGATACCGTGGCGGTGACCCGGCTGCTGAAGGCCCATGGCGCGCTCGCGGTCTGGGATTATGCCTGCGCCGCGCCCTATGTCGCCATCGACATGGGCGAAGGCACCGATGCCGCTAAGGACGCGGTCGTCTTCTCGGCGCACAAGTTCGTCGGCGGGCCGGGCGCCTCGGGCGTCATGGTGGTGCGCGATGCCATCGCGCGGCGGCGCACGCCCACGCTGCCCGGCGGCGGTACCGTCAGCTTCGTCTCGCCCTGGGGGCACGTCTATTCCGACGACCTTGCGCATCGCGAAGAGGGCGGCACGCCCAATGTGGTGGGCGACATCCGCGTGGCCCTCGTCATGCTGGTGAAGGAGGCGCTTGGCGTGACGGCGCTGGTCGCGCGACAGGAAGAGCTGCGCCAGCGGGCCCGTGCCGTCTGGGAGAAGAACGACCGGATCGAGATCCTCGGCTGTGCCGGGGCCGACCGGGCGCTGCCGATCTTTTCCTTCCGCATCCATGACGCCGCAGGCGGGCTGGTGCACCACCAGCTCTTCACCCGGATGCTGAGTGATCTCTACGGCATTCAGGCACGCGGCGGCTGTGCCTGCGCTGGCTCCTATGCGCACCACCTGCTGGGGCTGGACAAGGCGGCTTCCGACGCGACCTTCGCCGCCATCGCGGCGGGGCAGGAGACGCAGAAACCCGGCTGGGTGCGGCTCAACTTCTCGGCCCTGCTGAGCGACGAGAAGGTCGAGACGATCATCCGCGCCGTGGATGAACTGGCCCGCACCGCCGAGGCCAACGCCGCCCATTACGAGGCCGATCACGCCAACGCCCGCTTTGCGCCCATCGTCGCAGAGGCGCGCCGCAGCGCCTGAGGCACAGGCGGGCGTCCCCCCCGCGCCGGGTCACGGACCCCGGCGCGGGGACCCTGCCCAACGCCGGACAGCGCAGGCCGGGCCTTGCGCCACCGCGGGGCCGGACCTGCAAATCGGGCCGTTGCATTCCGACGTGAATTGCGGCTTTGCTGCCAATGGCCTGACCGGGAGCGCCGGCTGGGCGGTGCCCTGTCCCGGGGCCACCGTCGTCGCGTCCGGGCCGGACAGGCCCAGGGGTGCGCATGCGTTTCGTCTTCTTCATCAACGGGCTGGTGCTGGTCTTCTTCGCGGGGCTGATGGCGCTGGACGCGGCCCTCTTCCGGGACACGGCGGCCGTCTTCGGGCTGTCTGCGCTTGTCGTGGGCGGGATCGGCGTGCTGATCTCGGTCGCCACGGCGGGGGATTTCGATGATCTCGACCGGCTGCATACCTTCCTGCTGACATCCTCCGTCTGGTTCGCCGCCGCATTGGCCGGGGCGGCGCCGCTCTGCTTCTGGGCGCTGACGCCGGTCGATGCCCTCTTCGAGGCGATGTCGGGGATCACCACCACCGGCTCCACGGTGATGAGCGGGCTGGACACCACGCCCCACGGGGTCATCCTGTGGCGCGCGATCCTGCAATGCGTGGGCGGTGTCGGCTTCATCGTCACGGGGATCGCCCTCCTGCCGATCCTCAAGGTCGGCGGGATGCAGCTCTTTCGCACCGAAAGCTCCGAGAAGGGCGGCAAGGAGCTGCGCAATGCCACGGTCTTTGCCTCGGCCACGCTGCAAATCTACCTTGGCCTCGTGGCGCTCTGCGCGCTGGTCTACCTTGCCGGGGGCATGTCGCCCTTCGATGCCATCACCCATGCGATGACGACGCTCTCCACCGGGGGCTACTCCGGCTATGATGCGTCCTTCGGCCATTTCGAAAGCCCCTTCCTGCAATGGATGGGCACGCTCTTCATGCTGCTGGGGGCGCTGCCCTTCGCATGGTACATCCGCGCGCTGCATCGGGGTGGGTTCCGCAGCGAGCAGGTGGAGGCGATGCTGCTGAGCCTCACGGCGGTGATCGCGGGCCTGACCGTCTGGCTGGTCTGGGCGAAGGACATGGAGCTTTTCACCGCCCTGCGGCAGGTGGCCTTCAACGTGGTCTCGGTGGTGACGACCACGGGCTTTGCCTCGACGGACTACACGCTCTGGGGCCCCTTCGCGGCGGTGGCCTTCTTCGTGCTGACGGCGGTGGGCGGCTGTACGGGATCGACCGCGGGCGGCGCCAAGGCAATGCGGTGGCTGGTCTTCAGCCGCGCGATCGGGGCCCATCTGCGGATGATCCGCTATCGCCACCGGGTAACGATCATGCGCTACGAGGGCCGCCCGATCGAAGAGGATGTCCTCTCGGGCGTGATCAGCTTCTTCGTGGTCTACATGGGCACCTTCATGGTGCTGTCCATCGTGCTGGCGTTCTACGGGCTCGACTTCTCCACTGCGACCAGCGGGGCGCTGACGGCGCTGGCGAACGTCGGTCCCGGCGTGGGCAACATCATCGGGCCCGCGGGCAATTTCGCCACGCTGAGCGATCCGGTGAAACTGGTGCTGACGGTGGGGATGTACCTTGGCCGTCTGGAGATGCTGACGGTCTACGTGCTCTTTACGCCGCTCTTCCTGCGCGAGGCCGCGGCGATGGGCCCGCGTCGCTGAGGGCGCCGGGCGGGGCGGGGGCCGGGCGGGGCAGGGGCCGGGCGGGGCAGGGGCCGGCGCACCGGCCCCCGCGCAAGATCACTCCACCAGTGCGGCGGGGATGACCTGAAGCTCCAGCGCGCAGCCTTCGCCAAGGTGCAGCGTGTTCTGCGCCACCCGCAGGTCGCGGGCGGTGCCTTCCGGCGCGCCGGTGTTCGGGTTGATGTCGTACTTGGGGAAGTTCGACGACGAGATGTCGAGCCGCAGCCGGTGCCCCTTGGCAAAGCGGTTGGCGGTGGCGAAGGGCTCGATCGCGATGTCGAAGGCGCCTTCGTCCGCGGCCACCAGTTCCGGCTTGTCGAAGCCCTTGCGATAGCGCACGCGGAAGATGCCATCGGTGATGATCATCGCATAGCCGCGCGGATAGTCGGCGGAGGGCGGGTAGACGTCCACCAGCTTGGCGGTGAAATCCGTGTCCGGCGCATCGGTCGAGACCTTCAGCCGCACGGTCACAGGGCCTGCGACGATCAGGTCTTCCTCCAGCGGCGCGGTCTCGAAGCTGACCACGTCGCGGCGCGCGATCAGCGGCATCCCCGGCGTGTCGCAGCCGAAGAACTCGGCGGCTTCGGTCTGGTCCACCGGGCCACCGGCAAAGATCGGCTCGCCCGAGGTGAGCGCGCCACCCAGCGTCGGCACCGGGTTCGCCGGGTCGTAGCTGTAGGTGATCGTGCTCTCGGCATCCGCCGTGCCAAGGCTCATGTCCGCGCGAGGATAGAGCGTCAGCGGCGTAGCTTCGGGCACCGGCCAGTCGGCGGTTTCGATCCATTTGCCGCCGTGGTCCAGATGGCCTTGCGCGGTCTTGGTGCCGCTGCCGCCGCCCATGATGAAGAGGTGCACACGCTCATCGCGCGGGCTGACCTCTTCGCCCTTCAGCCACTTGGCAAAGAACGTGAGCCGGAAGGCGAGCCAGTCTTCGTCCACCTGCCCGTCGAAAGTGGCGGCGGGGCCGAAGTCCACGTCGCCAAAGACAGAGCGGGAGCGGTTGCCATGGGTCCACGGACCCATGATCAGCGTGAGGGGACGGCTGGCATTGCCCTTCAGGCCCTCGAAATTCTCGGTCGTGGTGCGGACGTAGGCGTCGTACCAGCTCGACATGAAGATGATCGGGACCTCGGGGAAGTCGTGGTAGTAGCCCGCGGCCCAGATGCCCGCCTTCTTCCAGAAGTCATCGAAGGTGCCGTGCTGCCATTGGTCCAGCAGGTAGCTTTCGTAGTCCGGATCCCAGCGGACCGGCGAGCGGCCCTTGGTCCAGGGCGTCTGCTTCATCCAGTCGTGCAGGCTCTCGGCCTGGATCGCGCCGAGGATGCGGGGCTCCTGCGAGGCGAGAGGCGCCTCCATGGCGCGGTTGTAGGCCCAGGTCGCCTGTTTCATCTCCAGCGCGCCGCCCTGACGGATGCCGCAGGTGAAGGCGTTGGAGAACCCGCCCGAGTCCACGGCCATGCAGGCCAGTCCCGGCGGGTTGAGGCAGGCAAGCGCCATCTGGACGTGGGCGTCATAGCTCAGCCCCATGGTGCCGACCTTGCCGTTGCCAAAGCTTTGGCCGTCGATCCAGACCATCGAGTCGTAGCCGTCCTCGGCCTCGTTCAGGTACTTGGTAAAGCTCCCCTCCGAACCATAGCGCCCCCGGCAGTCCTGCCAGATGACGACATAGCCTTCCTGCACCAGCTTGATCGCCAGATCGGGACGGGAGAGCGGTTCGGGGCGCGCCACGGACTTCTCGGTCCGCGGCGTGCCCGCCTTGTCATAGGGCGTGCGCTCGAAGATCACGGGGAGCGGCGTCTCGTCCGGGCCGCCATCCGCGCCCGCGGGGCGGTAGATGTCGGTGGCCAGATGCACGCCGTCCCGCATCGCGACCATGACGTCGCGATGCACGACCACCCCCGGCCCCGCCGGCTGGGCCGGCGTGAGGGTCCCGGGGGATACAGTGGGGGCGGGGGTGGTCAGCGTCGTCATTTCGTGGAGCTCACGTTCTGGGGAAGGGTCTGTTCGGAAAGGCCGGCTTCGATGTCGAGGCCATCCTTCAGGCCCCAGTGCACCTTCTGCCAGTAGAGCGGCACGATGGGCGTTTGATCGAAGGCGATCTTGGTGGCGTCGCGCAGCTTGGCCAGACGGGTATCCTCGTCGAACTCCTGCAGCGCCTCGTCGAGGGCCGCATCGAAGGCCTCGGAGGCGAAGCGCGCCCGGTTGAAGGCGCCCTTGCCGGCTTCCTTGTCGTAGGTGTGCAGCAGCGACTGGAGGTTCGGCGCCGAGGTCGGCGTGGAGGAGCCCAGCGAGAAGACGAAGGCGCCGTAGTCACCGGCCGAAGCCGCCTTGGAATAGACCGAATAGGGCAGCGCCTCGACGCCGTTCACCTTCAGCCCGCCGCGCGAGAGCATCTGGCCGAGGGCCTGTGCCAGATCGCTGTCGCCGGGGAAGCGGTCGTTCGAGGAATAGACCGTCAGGCCGAAGCCCTCGGGGTAGCCTGCCTCGGTCAGCAGTTCCTTGGCCTTGGCGACATCGGGGGTGTCATAGCCGATCTCGGGGTTGTAGCCGCCCAGCACCTCGGGGACCAGCTGGCCCGCGGGCACGCCGGAGCCGCCGAGGATGCGGTCCACGATCAGGTCGCGGTCGATCATCAGCGAGATCGCCTTGCGGACCTTCGGATCCTTGAAGGGGTTCTCGGCCAGTTCGGCGCCGTTCAGGTCGGTCACGCCCGGCGCCTGATCGAAGCGCATGGAGAGGCCGAGGTAGATCACCCGGCCCGAGGCCTCGGAGACCACATGGGTGCCTTCGCCGCCGTCGAGGCGCTGCACGTCCTGCGGCGGCACGGCGTCGATCACGTCCACGGCGCCCGACAGCAGGGCCGCCACGCGGGCCGCGTCGTTCGAGATGTAGCGGATTTCCACGTCCTTGAACTCGGGCTGTTCACCCCAGTAGCCGTCATAGGCGTGCATGGTCAGCGTCTCGCCCGGCTTCCATTCGTCGAAGACGTAGGGGCCGGTGCCGATGGCCGCGCCGGTGGCGAAGTCTTCGCTCGCCTTGCCCTCGGTCGCGGCTTTGGAGACGATGAAGACGCGGCCGATGCTTTCCAGCAGGGCAGGGTTGGGGACGTTGGTGATGATCTTGACCGTCAGGTCGTCGATCTTCTCCATGCTCTCCAGCGAGGACACCATGTCGGTGTAGGGCGCGGGAGAGTTCGGCACCTCGTCGGCGCGTTCCAGCGAGAAGATCACGTCATCGGCGGTGAAGGGCGAGCCGTCGTGGAAGGTGACGCCTTCGCGCAGATGGAGCGTCCAGGTGGTCGGATCGTCGTTTTCCCAGCTGACGGCCAGACCGGCAGAGATCTGCAGGTTCTGGTCGAAGTTCACCAGACGGTCGAAGAACATGGTCGAGGTCATCTGGTTGTTGCCGGTCCGCGAGAACTGCGGGTCGATCGAGCTTTGCTCGGACGAGCGGCCGATGGTCAGGTCCTGGGCCCAGGCGGGCGCCAGCATCGTGCTGGCCAGCAGCGCGGCCAGTGCGGCGGATTTCGCCAGTTTCATTGGGTTACTCCTTGTTGGGTTTGTTGTTCTGTCGTTGCAGGCAGTTGTCCGGTGCCGGCGTTCAGGTGGCAGGCGACGGTATGGCCGGTCTCGGCCGTGACGAGCGGCGGGCGCTCCTGACGGCAGATGTCCATGGCGAAGGGGCAGCGCGGATGGAAATGGCAGCCCTTGGGCGGGTTCACCGGCGAGGGGATTTCCCCCTTCACGGTGTTGAACCGGTGGCCGCGCCGGTCGATCCGGGGGATCTCCTCCAGCAGGGCCTGGGTGTAGGGATGGCGCGGGCGGTCGAAGATCTGATCCGTCGGCGCGCTTTCCACCACCCGGCCGAGGTACATGATCACCACCCGGTCCGAGATGTAGCGCACCACCGACAGGTCGTGGCTGATGAAGAGCAGCGTCAGCCCGAGGTCCTTCTTGAGCTGGACCAGCAGGTTGATCACCTGCGCCTGGATCGAGACGTCGAGCGCCGCGATGCTTTCGTCGCAGACGAGGAAGTCGGGGTTCACCGCCAGCGCCCGGGCAATGCCGATCCGCTGCCGCTGCCCGCCCGAGAACTGGTGCGGGTAGCGGTTGACCATGGCCGGGTCGAGGCCGACCTGACCCATCAGCTTCTCGACCAGCGCGGGCACCTCGCCACGCGGCACGATGCCGTGCAGGCGGGGGGCCTCGCCGATGATCTCGCCCACCTTCTTGCGCGGGTTGAGCGACGACATCGGGTCCTGGAAGATGATCTGCGTGGCGAGCCGGTTGGCCTTGGCCGCGCGGCCCTTCAGCGTGGCGATGTCCTGCCCGTCGCGGGCGACGGAGCCCGCGGTCACCGGCAACATGCCGGCCACGACGCGGCCCAGCGTGGACTTGCCGCAGCCGCTTTCCCCCACGAGGCCCACGACCTCGCCCTTGGCGATCTCCAGCGAGACCTCGTCGAGGGCGTGGACGATCTTGGGCTCCTCGGCGAGGCCCGCGCGGATCGCGATCCGTTCGGCCACGTCGGTCTTGCGGACGAAATGCTTGGTGACGGTGTCCACCTTGATCAGCGGCTGGTTCATGCAGTGACCTCCTGCGCAAGCGGGTGGAAGCAGCGCCAGCCCCGGCTCAGATCGCCGGTCTCGGAGGGTTCCGACAGGCAGGCATCGGTGGCAAAGCCGCAGCGCGGGCGGAAGGGGCAGCCCTCGGGCCGTCCCAGCGGCGGCGGCGCATTGCCGGGGATCTGCTTGAGCGGCTGGCCGCGGTCGTTTTCCATCGGCAGGCTGTCGATCAGCCCGCGGGTGTAGGGATGCATCGGCGTGTCGAGGACCTGATCCACGGTGCCGCGCTCCACGATCCGGCCCGCGTACATGACGGCCACGTTCTGGGCCAGTTCGGCCACCACGCCAAGGTCATGGCTGATCCAGATCAGGCCCATGCCCATCTCGCGGGTCAGCTTCTGCACCTCGGAGAGGATCTGCGACTGGATCGTCACGTCGAGCGCCGTGGTGGGCTCGTCCGCGATGATCAGGTCGGGCTTGTGCAGCAGCGCGATGGCGATGGCCACCCGCTGGCGCATCCCGCCCGAAAACTCGTGCGGGTAGGCGTCGATCCGTTCCTCGGGGCGCGGAATGCCCACCATGCCAAGCGCGTCGCGCGCCATGGCGCGGGCCTCGGCCTTCGACACGTTTGCATGGGCGCGGACGGTCTCGATCATCTGGGTGCCGATGCGCAGAACCGGGTTCAGCGTCATCATCGGGTCCTGGAAGATCATCGCGATCCGGTCGCCGCGCAGCGCCTGCAGGCGCTTGTTCGACGCGGCGCGCAGGTCTTCGCCCTTGAAGAGGATCGAGCCCTCGACCACCTTGCCCGGCGGGTCCACGAGGCCCAGCAGGGAGAAGCCGGTGATCGACTTGCCCGACCCGCTTTCGCCCACGAGGCCCAGGATCTCGCCCCGGTTCAGCGTCAGGTCCACGCCGTCCACGGCCTTGACCGTGCCCTTGGGCGTCTCGAACCATGTCTTGAGGTTGCGCACCTCCAGCAGTGTCTCGCTCATTGGGCCAGCCTCGGGTTCAGGATCTCGCGCAGGCGGTCGCCCACGATGTTGACGGAGAAGACGAGCACCAGCAGCAGCAGGCCCGGGTAGACCGACATCCAGTAGAGCCCGGCCAGCATGACTTGGTAGCCGTTCGAGATCAGCAGCCCGAGAGAGGGCTGGGTGATCGGCAGGCCGATGCCGAGGAAGGAGAGCGTCGCCTCTGCCGCGATGGCCGAGGCCACCTGGATCGTGCCGATGACGATCAGCGGCGGCAGGCAGTTGGGCAGGATATGCGCGAACATGATCCGCCACGCCGGGATGCCGAGGCAGCGCGCGGCCTCGGCGTATTCCTTGCCGCTTTCCACTAGCGCCGTGGCCCGCACGGCGCGGGCGAAATAGGCCCATTGCACGAAGACCAGCGCGAGGATCACCTTGTCCACGCCCTGCCCGAAGACCACGAGGATCATCAGCGCCACAAGGATCGTGGGGAAGCCCAGCATCAGGTCGACGAAGCGCATGATCACGCTGTCGATGGCGCCACCGCGATAGGCGGCAAGCAGCCCCATGGCGGTGCCCACGACCATGGCCAGCACACCGGCGGTGACGCCCACGGCGAGCGAGGTCCGCAGCCCGTAGAGCATGGCCGAGAACATGTCGCGGCCCTGTCCGTCGGTGCCGAGGATATAGGTCATGCCGTTGTAGCCCTCGCTCATCGGGGGCAGCTTGGCGTCGAAGAAGTCGATCTCGTTCAGGTCATAGGGGTTCTGGGGCGCGATCATCGGCGCGAAGACCGCGGCGAGGATCAGCACGAGGCAGACGATAAAGGCGAGGGTGGCCTTGGGGCTGCCCAGCATGCCGCGGGCGATGCGGGGCACCATGCCCTCGCCTTTGAGAAGGGCGATGCTCGTCATGCGCGGCTCCGGATGCGGGGGTCGAGCAGCGAGTAGAGCACGTCGACGATCAGGTTGATCAGGATGAACATCGTGACGATCACGAGGATGTAGGCAACCACCACGGGCCGGTCGAGCATGTTGATCGAGTCGATGATCAGCTTGCCGACACCGGGCCAGGCAAAGATCGTCTCTGTCACCACGGCGAAGGCGATCAGGCTGCCGAACTCGATCCCCAGCACGGTGACGATGGGGATCAGGATCGTCTTGAGCACATGCACGAAGAGGATGCGGCGCTCGCTCAGGCCCCGGGCGCGGGCGTATTTCACGAAGTCGAGCGGCATCGTCTCCTGCACGCCGGTGCGGGTCAGGCGGATGACGAGGGCGATCTGCGCCATGGCGAGGTTGAGCGCCGGCAGCAGCAGGTGCACGAAGCCGTCCCACGTCGCGTAGGAGGTGTGCAGCCCCAGCACGGTGCCGGTATCGCCACGCCCGGTGGAGGGCAGCCAGCCCAGCCAGACCGAGAAGATCATGATCAGCATCATGCCCTGCCAGAAGTTCGGCAGCGAGAAGCCGAGGATCGAACCGGTCATGACGCTTTCATCCGTCAGCGAGCCCGGCTTCATCCCGGCCCAGAGCCCCAGCGGCAGGCCGATCACCAGCGACAGCACCAGCGAGGTCGTGACCAGTTCCAGCGTCGCGGGCAGCCGTTCGAAGATCACCTCCAGCGCCGGGCGGTTGTAGACGAAGCTGCGCCCGAAATCGCCCTGCAGGGCCGAGGAGACGAAGTTGAGGTACTGGAGCGGCAGCGGCTGGTCGAGGTGCAGCGAGGCGGCCACCTGCGCGCGTTCGGCCATCGTGGCGTCGGCGGGCAGGAGGATCTCCAGCGGGTCGCCGATGGCGTAGACCCCGAGGAAGACGATGAGCGACGTGATGGCCAGCACGAGGATGGCCTGAAGCACGCGGCGGAGGATGAAGACGGTCATTGTGGCAGGCCCCCCACGGGGCGCGGCGCCGGGTCTGGTCGCATGGCGGTGTAGCTGTGTCCCTGTTTCGGGAAAGCTTGCGAGACGATTCGAGTCTATGCAAGATTATGACGAAAGCGGCGACATATATGTCGAATTGGGAATATGTGAGCGATGCAACTCGGCCTTCTGGAGACCTTCCGCTCGGTGATCGAAACCGGTTCGACGCAGGCGGCGGCGGCCCACCTGGGGATCACGCAATCCGCCGTATCACGCCGGATTTCTCAGTTGGAACAAGAGCTTGGACTTGACCTTTTCCTGCGGGACCGGGGCCGCCTCGTGCCCACGAAAGAGTGCCGCCTGCTGCAGGGGCAGATCTTCGGTCTGGTGGACCGGGGGGCGCAGCTGGCCAATGTCGCGCGGGAGCTGAGGCAGGGCAATTCCACCGCGATCACCCTGCGGGTGGCGGTGCCGGGCAGCCTGACCCTGTCGATCATGCCGGGCATTCTGCGCGATTTTTTGGCACAGAACGACCTTGTGCAGGTCGAGTTGCACACCGGCCCCTACGACACGATTGAACGGATGCTGCTGGACGAGCGGGCCGAGGTCGGCTTCCTGCGGATTCCGATCCAGCGGCCGGGGCTCTCGGTCACGCCGGTGATCCGGGCGCGCACGGTCTGCGTCATGCCCGATGACCACCCGCTGACGGCGAAATCCGAGATCACGGTGAACGACCTGAGGGGGGAGCCGCTGATCCTGCTGGGCCGGATGCGCGCGCCCCGGCGCGAGATCGACGAGACGTTCTGGACCGCGGGCTTCAAGCCGCAGGTGCGGGTCGAGGCGCATTCCGTCATGTCGGCCTGTTCGCTGGTGGCGGCGGGGCTAGGGGTCACGCTGGTGAACGAGTTGATGGCCCATGATTACGACCACCTGCCGATCACCCACCGGCCCATGTCGCCCGCGCTGAGCCACAATTTCGCTTTCGCGATGAGTACCGAAACGCCGCTCAGCCAGACGGCGCAGGCCTTCGTGGATCTCAGCAGCGCCCGGTTGCAGGCGCTGCTGAAGCCGTAAGTTTACGAGGGCTTCACGACGCCGGTCTGCGACGAGATGAGGCCGTAGTGCTCGATCCGGCGGTGGGCCGCGAAGTTGAACACGTTCTGGCGGTTGAAGGCGCATTTGTCGAAGTCGGCCTCGGCCACGATCAGCTCGTCGCCCTCGCCTTCGGCCTTGGCCAGCACGGTGCCTTCCGGGCCCACGATCAGCGTGCCGCCGATCATGTGGTTGCCGTCCTCGGTGCCGCATTTCGCGATGCCCATGGCATAGCAGGCGTTCTGGTAGGCGCCGGCACAGAAGCTGAGCTCGTTGTGATAGAGGTTCTGTTCGATCTGAACCTCCTTGCCGTGGGTGTTCTGCGAGGGCGTGTTGTAGCCGATGGTCACGAGGTCGACGCCCTGAAGACCCATCACGCGCCAGGTTTCCGGCCAGCGGCGGTCGTTGCAGATCGCCATGCCCATCAGCACGCCCTGGTTCTCGGCGACCTGGAAGCCGGTGTTGCCGGGCAGGAAGTAGCGCTTCTCGAGGTGCTGGTAGGCGCGGTTCTCGTCGTACTCGGCATGACCCGGCAGGTGGGTCTTGCGGTACTTCAGGACGATCTCACCCTCGGGCGACACGATGATCGAGGTGTTGTAGTGCTCGCCTTCCGGGGTCAGCTCCGAGTAGCCGAAGGTGAAGCCCATCTTGTACTTCTGCGCGAGGTCGAAGAGCGGCTGGGTCGCGGCGTTCGGCATCTCTGTCTCGAACCAGCTGTCCATCTCGGAGCGGTCTTCGACGTATTCGCGCGGGAAGAAGGTGGTCAGCGTCATCTCGGGGTAGGCGAGGAATTCGACGCCCTTTTCGTGCGCCTCGTCCATCAGCTTCATCATCCGTGCGACGACCTCTTCGCGGGTCTCTGCCTTCTGGATGCCGCCAATCTGCGCGGCGCCGATCATCAGTTTCGTCATGTCGTAAGGGCCTTTTCGGAAAGCGCGGCGGGCCTTCGGGCTTCGCCGCCGGAAAACGGGGGTGCCCGCGTCGCCCTCGACACGGCCTGAAATGGCCGGGGGGACCTGACTGCGGACTGCGCGGAGACTGTCAGCCATACTGCGTAAAGGGAAGGGAAAGACGCGCCAATTCGGGGGATGCGGCGGGAGATGCCGCAAAGTTCAGCGTCCGGCGCCCGAAGGCTGCCGCGAAAGCCACTGGCGCGGCCCGGCAAAAGATCCTACGAGGGGCGGCGTGGCCCCTTAGCTCAACTGGATAGAGCAGCGGACTTCTAATCCGCAGGTTGAGGGTTCGAGTCCTTCAGGGGTCGCCACTATTCTGAAATTGCCAATGAAGCATAAGCTTGCACGTTTTGGCGGTTTCCATGCACAGCCCCTGTCAAGAGGCTTGGGATGCCGTGTCGCAGGTTTCTACCAGCACACTGGGATAGAACGGTTTTTCAGCACAACCCGTGGCTGTCGATCACTTACCTCTCTGAGTTTTCAGGAGTGCCACAACCGGCTCGACAGCGTTGCGAAGATAGACCGGTCCGACACCCAAGCCGTTCGGGCGGAACGGCTGGACCCCCTCGCTCTGCAGAACCGCCCGAATCGTGTTCAAATGCGCGCCTGTTTCGGCCGACAGCATTGAGGGTGTCGTGTAGCTGGCCTCAAACGCAGCGATGTCGTCGCGGCTCATGCGCCATTCCCGACGCCTGGTCTTGGGATTCAAAACCAGCCTCGCAGGCGTGTGACCCCCTTCGATCAGAGCCAGGAACTGACCTTTCCCCCGAATACCCGCCGATCGGGCGAAGGCTGCTGCGGTCATCTCTTCCTGGCTGGTCGATGGCTTGCGCTTCGGGGCGACCTTCGCCTTGAACGCTGCAACCTCGGCGATTTCCACCACAAGCCCGTGGTAACCGAAAACATCAGGACGCTGACCAAGGCGCAGAGACCCCATCCGGATGGCCGCAATGATCTCGCCAACAGGAAGGTCCAGCCGCTTGTGAACGAGTTGGATCGTCTCCCACCCTAGCTCCTCCGGAGCAACCGGCTGCGCATAGGCCTCCAACTCCTCAAGAAGAGCTTGGCCATCCGCAATCCGCCAAGGCGATTTGATCGTTGTGACGTTGGTCCTCGGGACAAGGACACCGTCTGCCTTCAACCCGTTCAATTCGGCCAGGGTCGCGCCGATTTCCTTTCGCAGCGCAATGGGACCAACCAGCGTCGGGATTTCATCAAGGACGTGCTGCCAGGCCTTCGCATCAAAGGTCTTGCGGGCATCGGCACGCGCGTCACTGGGCGCGAACGCGCCTGCTTCCGTCAAGAAATCATCCAGAACGGCCGGGCCGATGCCGGTTTCCTTTGATGCTGACGTGAGGGAGTGAAGGCGCCGCTCTGTCACGGCCTGCCCGAGAAGGTCATCACCTGGCGCCAAGGGCCAGATCTCCAGAAAATAGTCACGAAGGATCCCGCGAAAGCCCGCAAAGGCATCGTCATCAAGGTAGATGCTTCTGAGGTGTTTGAATAGCGGACCCAATTCGCCCTGCGTCACGATGTGACCGCCGTCCTGTGACCGCATGAGGATGTCCAGAGCCGCTCGGACCCCATCAGGGCCTTGCGAGACATAGGCAAAGCCCATGGCCTTGGCGCGCCGATCGTCCGGGGCCTGGCCCTGTTTGCGCAGCAAGGCTGCACCGATAAACTCACAGAGCGTGATCGCCGGAAACACCGGCTGTGAGGCCAGCCATGTGTCGTCCGCAGCGATACCCTGCAAGAGACGCTTATCAAGCCAAAGATCATAGTCGGTAGGGTCAATGCGCACGCAATCGAATGATCCTGCTCGCAGGTCTGGCAGGATTTCCGCCAATCTCGCTCCAATATCATCCCGTTCGATGGGGCGCGAGCTAGACCACAAGGGAACCAGCGGATGGTGGTGCTGGTGGCAGATATCAACGCCCCTGCAGAGCCAGTCCCCCCGCAAGGCAATGTGCCGCAATGGATGGGGCTGATCGGCGGCATGCTCACGCATGCAGTGTGGACAACCTCGAATGATCGGGTTTCGTAGGGCCCGCGAGACGAAAACTTCCTTCCGAAACCGCATCCGGACGTCTCCGATGCGTTCACCTGTCCAAGAGAGCAGCTCGGCGAGCTGCGTGGCCGACAGCCCTGCGCGTTCTGCAAAAATCGCGACGGCCTCTTCGTCATGCTCCAGGATACGTCGAAAGGTGGTACCGAGATCGAGGGCGAAGTTGACAACGTTCGTCCCATTCAGGATTGCCATGCGCGAAAACAGCGACGGGAGCGTCTCGCGGTCAACGGGCTCCACCGTAAGGGCAAGTTTCCCTTGCAAATACAACTCCTGTGTACTCAAGCGCCCCATGTGTTTGGGTGCGCGGCTTCATATCCGTTCCGCGATCGGAAGCGAAGTCGCCACTCGCTGCAGCGGCAGGTAGAGACATGTGCGTCGGCGAACTTGCGACGGGCATGGGCAAGGCAGAAGGCAAGCTCGAGCGGAGCGGCGTTGCTCTCGCGACGCTGCTTGGCCACCCGGCTCAATCAGCATGCGCGGCGTCAGGCGCTTTGACGTCGAATACCTTCGTCCTGTGCCAGTCCAAGAAGACCCTATGCTTGTCGGTCAGATCGACTGGCCGATCAAAACATAGTCGCGCACGTGCCTGCTCGCTGAGGTTCGCCGAAAAGACCGGGATGCCGTCATTTCCAAAAGTCACCAGACCGCCATCGAATACGGCGTCCCAAAGAGCCGACAGAAGCAGGCCGTTATGGACATCCAGACGCTCTGCGTCGTTTTCACAGTCGCGCCATGGCTTGATGTGAGAGGCACGGAGAAGCGGTTTGTCGACAATCCCGGTCAGAGGGCATCGCCCCCGCCAGTATTTGATCAGACGCTCACGAAAGATGTTCTGGCCGACACGCTGGACCACAAGGCGTTCCGCCTCCGTCGTCTTCGGCAAGTTCTTGGTGCGGTGAAGAAACTCCTGAAGTGGTGCGTCGGGAAGGCTTGCGGCAAGCTCGTAAACTCTTGGCATCAAGCCATAAAGCAGTGCCAGCGAGGCAAGCCGGAACCGTGCGAGGCCTGGCCCTGCAGCAACGCACGCCTCAATCCCAATCTCTGCAATGACCCCGGCGTGATCTAGGGCGAGGAGCCAAGCACCGGAAGTGTCCCGAGCAAGCCAGATTGACCCCTGCGCGGTCGTCGAACTGTACTGCTGCCAGCCATCGAATTCACCATGGGGGCGCCGGAAGCCGTTCTGGTAGGTGACCTTCTCGCATTCCTGGCGGGTAACGAAGGATTGGGGCGTCTCGACAACAGTCATAGTCAGGCGTCCAGCCGTTCGACTAGCCGCGCCCGAATGTCCTCAATAGAAGGCACGACATCCTTCTCTCTCACAAGGGCGCGCACCTCGTCTTCGAAGTACTCGAGGAAGACCGAGAAGACCGCGCCCTCGTCGTCCTCGGCCGCCGCGGCCATAAAAGCTTCGACCATATCTTCGGCGAGATCGGACAAGTCGCCTTCCGGATCGATTAACGCGTCGGCATGGCTGGCGATTAGGTCCAGCACCTCGCCCCTGTCCGACAGGACTGACCAGACCATCCCCGAGCCCTCAACTTCGTAGCCGATCACGTCGCCGCGGTGCGGACCGATGAGGTCTAGGGTCCGGCGTGATGCGCGGCTGTTCACCTCGTCGAGGACGAGAGACACGATCCCGTCTATCCAGATGCTGCCGAGGCGTTCCTCTTCGTCGCTGTCGTCGTCTTCCTCGAAAGCTTGCGCGCTTAGCAAAACGAGCGTGTGCCTGGGAAGCTTCTCGACCTCGGTCTGGATAGATGCGCGCAATACGTCTTCGAATGCCCCCGACAGTGAGCCGAGGCGAACATCGTCCCAGCCCATGTCGCCATCGAATGGTCCCTCCTGAAGCGACCAGCAATATTCGTCCCACAGACTACGCGCCGCGACATCGCCGAACGTGTCGTTGGCCGATTGAGAGCGCAGATCGTCGATGACTGCCCCGGCGATACGGTCGACCTCGGCTCGGGCGAATGCCTCCGCAGCCGACTGCAAGCGCGACAGACCGTCCCGATTTACCTCAACGTGATCCTCAGCCATGTTTCACATTCCCATCGCCGTGAATTCGCCGTTGGCTTCCATCCGGTCCCAGGCGGTGAGGACGAGGCGGCGGGTGCGGTATTCGCCGTGTTGGCGGATTTCCTTTTCGTTGAGGACGCGGAAGGTTTCCGAGGGGTAGTCGGGGCCCTTCACGTCGGCGGGGTCGAGGATGTAGCGCAGCTTGTCGCGGGGCAGGCTGTAGGCGCGGGCGTAGAAGGCGTTGAGATCGGCGCGCAGGAGGGCGCGGCGGTCCTCGTCCCAGGCGAAGGGCGGGCTGTCATGACAAGCTGAAACCATCAGACCCGATCCCATGCTTCCTCGATCAATCGCTGGGTCCGGAACTCCTTGAACTCGCGAAGTTCAGCGTTGCGCAGGGCCTTGAAGGTCTCGACCCCGCAATCCGGGCCAAGAATGTTGTCTGGGTCGAGGATATAGAGCATTTCCTGCTTTGACTGGCCGAACACCTCGCGCGCGACAAGAACGTCGATCTCGGCCGCGACTGCTGCGCGTTGATCGGGAGCCTCGATGATTGCGTCAGGCGCTTCAAGGATGCCCGCCTTAACGGCCTGCGCCCTGAACTCTGCCATTTCTTCACCAACCGCACAAAGCGCACAGACCCGGCGTGCAATAGCTTCAGCTGAGGGAGTAGTCGAATAATCTCGTGGGAAGGGCAGACTGTCCATGATGGTGTAGGACATCGTCAGCGACACCTTTTTTCGAACCAGGAAATCCATGACCAGTGAATTGGCGACACCAAGCCATAATAGCATGTCTTTTATTGTGCCGCGTACGAATTCAATTGTTGGAACCTTGTGCCCGCTGACCGACCTTTGCGGCAGAAGAGCCGCGACGAGGGCCCTCTGATTTGTGGGGCTGGCGACATCACCGAAGCCGATCCGATACCGATAGACCCGGTCCCCAAGTTTTTCGGGGATTTGTTCCTCGACAACACGCCACTGTGGCAGGATTCGCTTCGTCGGTGACCCGAACGGGAAATCCTCCCAGACGGCAGACCGTCCACGACCGGAGACATAGCCTTTGGCACGATAATCGTAGGCGTCAATCATTCGCCCTTCATAAACAGGTAGGCCCTCCAAGCCTTCGGAGAACAAACCACGATCTGTGCCCATGTCCACTTCACGCATGTAATACCGAAGGGGCACACCCTCGATGTCTGCCCCAAACTTCGGGTAGAGAGCATACATGCGGGCGCAGATGTCGATTTCTGATTGGGCCGCAAATTCCATCACGGCGACAGGTTCGGGCGAGAACTCTTTGACCACGGAAACCGGTATGCGAAGACCGTTGCCTGTCATGAACTCTGCCAGTTTCTGGCTAGAGTTGACGCGGAAGGCCGCATTGAAATGCTCTGTTTTGCCGCCTTTCCACGCGACATAGAGGCTGAACTTCATTGCGGTATGAACTGACGGGAACCAGATGCCCTTGGTGTTCTCGAACCCGGCGAGGTGCTCCAGTCGGAAGGCCGTGAACAGTTCACGCCGGATCGCCGTGGCATTCGCCCCGTTGTAAAGGCCCTCGGGTACGAACTGGGCTGCAACGCGGCCCTTCCGTGTGGCGGCAAGGGCAGTTTCCACGAACATGCGATAGACGTTGAAGTCGCCCTTGCCGAGGTTGCCCTCGGCAAACAGGCGGTATCGACCGCTGGACTTGATGAAATGGACGGCTGCATAGAGATCGGCACAATGCTGTTCCCACTGTGCAGCAAGGACAGGGTTGCTCAGGAGCCGAGCATAGGCTTCTTCCTGTTCCTCAGGGGACATGTGGCGAATGTTCGGATCGTAGACCGAGAAGAACTCCTTGTAGTCCGGGCTCATCGTATCCCACGGAGGGTTGCCCAGCACCACGTCGAAGCCGCCGCGCTCCATTATGTCCGGGAACTCCAATGGCCAATGGAAGGCCCGCACGCGGCGGGCGGCCTTCGGCGCCTCGACCATCGCCTGGCGCAGCTTGCCCTGATTGAGGGCCATCCACAGTTCCTCGGTCGTCGGCACCGTCCGCTCCGAAGCCCCCGCCGGTGCGCTGCCGACCTTGGGCAGCAGGAAGGCCGCCACATAGAGGTCCGCCGCCGCCTTGGCGCGGACAAAGGTCTGCCCCTTGCGCAGTTCCTTGAACCGCTTGGCCTTGGCCCCGACCTGCTCGACCGAGTCCTCGGGCAGGTCGCGGAAGCCGGAGAAATCCAGCGCCATGGGCTTGGTTTCTGGCATCGCCCAACCTGAAGACCCGAAGAGATCAAGGCCGCCTTGTCCCTTCCTCGCGTCCTGATTGGCCTTCTTATAGTATTTGGCCGTGTCCTTGTCGTCGCCGGTCAGCGGCTTGTAGGCGGCGTCGGGGATGCCATCCTCCAGCACCTTCAGGTCGAACATCCCCAAAAGTGCATCGCCGCAGCGGATCTGCGCGTCGAAGAAGCCGAGGGGAAGGCCGGGGTCCACCGTCTCGATCCAGAGCGCGACCTTCGTCAGTTCCACTGCCATGGGGTTGCGGTCCACCCCGTGGATGCAGCAGCGCGCGACATCGCGCAGCGCATGGCGAAAGTCGGCGAGCGAGGGCGTGCCCTCGGCCCGGATGCGTGCGAGCCGCGTGGCGATGCGGCGGGCAGCGGCCAGCAGGAAGTGGCCCGAGCCGCAGGCCGGGTCGATGACCGAGAGCTTCAGTAGCGCCTTGGCGGGATCGTCCGCCTCGGCCTCGGTCTTGTCGAGCACAGGGTCGAGCGCGGTATCAAGCAGCGCCTGAACGAGGCTGTCGGGCGTGTAGTAGGAGCCGGTGGTCTTGCGCTGGTTGCCCTTCTGCTCGGCCGCCTCGGAGGCGAAGACCAGCGTCTTGCCATCGTCGCCGAGCTGGGGCTGGAGTTCGAGGAGGGATTCGTAGACCGAGCCCAGTTCCTCGGTCTCCATCGCGCGCCAGTTCACGGGGACCATGCCGGTCTTGTCGGCGAGCCAAGACAGGCGATAGAGCGCCTCCATGAAGGCGCGGTTGCACAGGCGGGCAGTTTCAAGGTGGGGCAGCCTGTCTTCGGCGAAGAGGCCGCCGAGGGCGGGCAGCGCAAGGGCGGGCTGCCCATGCGTGAGGGCGCGGAAGACGATCTTCACACCCTCGTAGCGGTCATGGTGCTTGTCCCATGTGGCGGCGCGGTAGCATTGCTTGCGCAGCGACTGGAGCGAATAACCATGGGCGTAGAGGGCGCGGGCCTCGGGCTTGGCCTTTTCGGGGTGAAGCAGGTTCCGGTCCTCGGCCACCATGAGGAAGATCAGACGGTAGACAAGGCGCAGGAGTTCGTTGAACCATTCGGTCAGGTTCACTTCGCCGGACTGGAGTTTCGCGGCGAGGTCGGGGTTGGCTTCGAGGAAGCCCGAGCCGAGGAGTTTGAGGGCCAGCTGGACTTGATCGGCCAAGCGATCACGCGCGGCTTCGCCCTCCTTGGAGCCAGCGTCGCGCCAGCGTTCGAGAGGGCAATCGGTGGCGGGGGTGTCTGCCGCGCCGAAGCGGCTGCGATGGATCAGGAGCCAGAGCACTGCGAAGGACGCGATGTCCTCGTTGATGAACATCTGTGCCAGATCGGCCTCGATATAAGCCGGACGGGTCAGCGAGGCATTGTCGCGCATGAGGCGCAATTGCATCCCGTTGGTGACGATGCCCCAGAGGGCCTCGTCTCGATCATTCAGGTGGTCCTGAAGGGCGAAGGCCGGAGAGCGCGACCTGTCCGTCGAGAGCGTCGGGCTGCGGCGATCAAGCAGTTCGGACGGCGGGACGACGACGACGGGCACACGGTCGGACGCGATCAGGGCGACCGGTGCTGCTGCCACCGCGAGGTCGGTGTAACCGAAGGTTTCCTTGAAGAAGTCGGCGATGAAACGCGAGGTAGCGGCGGCCGAGGGGGGCTCGATCTTCGCAAAGGCATCGAAATGCGATTGGCCCACGCGGAAGGCGGTGGCGATTTCCTCGCGGATCTGGAGACCTTTGCGCACCCCGTATTCCTCTGGGGATTGCTCGGGTGCCTGGCGCTGATCGATCTTGGTGATCATCGCCGGCGCGATCAGGTTGCCCTCAAGGCTCAGAGATGGCCACGCGGACATGTCGGTAATCGATTTGCGGGCCATAATTACACCTCCCCCGGAACAAGAACGAAGAGGCCGATGACGTCTGGGGGAATGATCGGCTCCACTCCGACGCGCGACGCGGAACCGGCGGCAGCACGAAGGCGGGCGTGGTCTTCAACCAGCTCCGCGGCACGCTTTTGCACGAAATCGGCAATCGGGCCGCCAAGCAGGTCAGGAAGGGCCGCCTTCGCCGTATTGATAATCCGGTCGCGGGCGATAGGCGCAAGATCAGCAGTCGCGGGAGAGGCAAGCAGCGCGCGCGCCTCGCTGCCAGAGGCGATCACCGATTTGCTGTCGAGGGCAACAAGGGCGGCTTCCTCTACCAGCAGGAGGCGCTCACGCCGAGCATGAACCGTGAGCTTGTAGCGAATACGCAAGAGAGCGACACGCGTCATCTGAGTGACGGCGGCACTCGGCCAGGCCCCGACACGACCGATGCCCAGATCCGGCAGCGCTTCGGTGTCAAGAGAGGCTTCAAGCAGGCTTTCGGCCAGGGACGATGTCAGCGGATGGGTTCTTGTCAGAAGTGAAGCCCCTGAGGGCACCGGTTCCTGCGTGGCCAGTTTCAGAGAGCCCTTCAGCCCACGCTGCTCCAGCTTTTCCTTGAGGCTATCCTGAAGGGCATGCACGTGGGCGAACTGCAGCGATTTCTTCTTCTCGAGAGGTACCCCGAACCGAGACATCGCGCGCTCGAGAAATTCGAGCGTTTCCGCTGGCGATCCAAGCAGGGACTTCACCTTGTCCCATTCAGGAGCGACTTCACTCGGCTTCATGGCGTTTTGTGCAAACCGGGCGCGTGACCGTTTTTCGTTCTCGCTTGCATCGCGCCAGCGGGTCTCCATCACCTGGATCCCGTCGCCGAGTTGTAGGTCCAGCGTCAGCTGCTTGTGACTGCCACCACCACGGCGGAGCATCATTGCCGCCATCAGCGCATCGGTGACCGGTCCCCGCTCCTCGGGCAGAGGCACAGTCACGCCCGTCGCCTTACGGATTTCTTCTGCCTTGCGGAGAATGACGTCCAACACGGCACCGTCGATGGCGCTGTCGGGCGAAAACATCATGATCGAGCGAACGAGTTCGGCGGGTTGTCCGAAACGATCCACGCGACCTTCGCGCTGTTGATGGCGCGTCGGGTTCCAAGAAAGGTCGTAGTGGATCACGGTGTCGAACAGCTGTTGAAGGTTGATCCCTTCCGACAGGCAGTCCGTGGCGACAAGGATACGCTGATCTTGGGTGGAACCTTCTTCCGCCGACATTTCGGCAACGCGATCGCGACGTTCGTCCGGCGTCAGTTCACCTGTCACGGCTTGTACATTCAGCTTGGGGAAGGCCTTACGAAGCCTTTCCTTCACATGTTCGGCAGTGGCGAGGTAGCGGCAGAAGACGACGGGATTGGCACCATCTTTAATCAAGGGTTTGAGGGCCTTGATAAGGGCGTTCAGTTTGGGATCTTCAGAAGTCAGAAGTTCGCTGGCCTTGTCGAGAAGTCCTTGGAGAGCGGGATCATTTGAGAAGACGGTGTTCGGCTCGATGTCCACGGCGTCTTCATCATCGCCGTCTTCGTCGTAGATCTGCGGCTCGAGGCGTTCGTCTTCATTGGAAGCCCGGTTTCGCAACGCGCTCATGGCGGCTGCGGGTGACGATCCGACACAGCGCATCAGCGCCAGAGTGCCCCAGAAGGCAAGCCGGCGATCCTTCTGCGCGTCGCCAGCCCGAGACACGACCGAGAAGCAGTAATCAAGCACGGCCTCTTGGAAGGCCCGATGCTCGTCGTTCAGGCGATACGAGTATTCGGTCGTCTCGTGCTTGGGGAACGAGCGGTTCTCATCCCAGTCGCCCTCGACCAGGTCGACGCGCCGCCGCTGAACAAAGTGCCTGACAAGGCGCTCGCGGTATTTTTGGTTGTCGAAGTTGACGGTCCCGAACTCCTTGTCGATCAGCGAAAGTAGCCGAGCGAACGCATCTTCGTCCCCAGAGTGTGGCGTGGCAGTCAGCAAGATCAACCGACGCTCAGGATCGCGTGCAAGGCCTTGGAGCAGGTCGAAGCGCTGCTGCTTTCCCTTGTGCGTCCCTACACAGGCGTGTGCTTCATCTACGATAACGAAATCCGGACATGCCCTGGCGAACCCATCACGACGTTTCTCGGCTTTGATGTAGTCAAGGCTGACTACCGTGAAGGGGTAGGCATCGAAAAGGGTTTGCGCCAATGGGAGGTTGCGCTCCAGACGTGCCGCAGTCCCGGAGGTGACAGCAACGGCATCGATCCCGAAGCGATCCTTCAGTTCTGTGATCCACTGGTCCACGAGGTGCGGAGGGCAGAGAACCGAAAACGCATCGACCTCTCCGCGATCCATCAGTTCGCGCAGGATCAGACCCGCTTCGATGGTCTTGCCGATGCCAACGTCGTCGGCAATCAACAGCCGCGGGACCTGAAGGCGAAGGGCCATGAGCAGCGGGACAAGCTGGTAGGTCCGAGGCTCAAAAGCAAGCTGTGCGGCGGATCGGAACGGGCCAGCCCCCCTGCGGAGGGTCAGCCGCAACGCGTCGGCAAGCAGGGCCGCCTTGGACTGCACTGTCGTGCGCGCATCGTCAGGCAGGTCGAAACGAGCGGCTTCGACCGGTGTAAGCTCGAGATCCGGAGCAAGAACCACGATGTCGTTTTCATTGCCCGAGAGGGGGCGCAGGGCGAGCAGGCCCTCGCTAGGTGTCGGCAAGGCAACCCATTCACGGCCGCGCGCTCTGACAAGATCTCCAGGAGTGAAATTCACAGTCATATCAACCTTCAAAGTTCTTCATGAAGTCATCCGGCAGTCCTTCCGACGGAGCCGAAGGCAATTCAAAAACGACCCAGCCCTTGTTCATCGCGTCTGCCTCAGCTTCTGCAGTCAGGTCAGCGGCTGTCGCGGCAACCGCGAACGCGCGCCAAACGAACTCAAATTCACGTCCACCAAAGCTCGCGGGCATCGTATCAATTTGGGGAATACCCCCGGCGCTGAATGCTTCAATCCAGGGTGATGCCACCGTTCCAGCGGTCGGCTTCGCAGCAAGTGAAATCGTGCCGCGTGCCAGATCAATCAGGAATTGCGCCACTTCCGGGCTCGAGCGGTCTATCAGCTCATGGTCCGGTTGGTTGAAGTAGGACAACAGGCAACGGTAGCAGCCGCGAACACAGCTTCCGTCTTTCTTCTCCTGCAAGAGATCTGCATCACCCGCCGCAATCGCAGCATCCACGTTCTCGAAGTGCATCAGACCCAGCGCTGTCTTCGCCACCTCGTTGATTGCCTTTCCGTCATCAATCAGGCGCGTGAGCACGCCGGCGCCACCTTCCGTTGCCTCGTAGGCAAGGATTGCGCGACGGTTGTCCCTCGCGGGCAGCGGTTCACCGAGGATTTCGCCTTCTTCCAACTGGAAAACCACCTCGATTCCGCGCAGCAACGCATGCTGAACCGTCGCGATTGTCTCGGGCTCATACTGCTCCGGCTTTTCGAAGCGGAACAACAGGGCATTCTTTCTGTCGCGGACAATCGGGACAATGCGAACCGGCTTGACCACGTCCGGCGGGACGTCCGTGTCGCTGTCCTCGTCGTCGGATTTCGCCCAGTATCCGGACCTCGGATCGATGTGGAAACCGAAGACAGTCTGGTCCTTTCGGCGCTTCAAGCCCTTGTTCAGTCGGCTGATCTCCGCGCTGTTGGCGTATTGCAGGGCCAGGAGGGAAGTCTCACCACAAACGAATTTGGCGTTGGTCACTTGGACTTGCCCATCCTTCTTCGGCCAGGAGAAGACGGTCTGGATGTCAAAGCCCTGCCGAACGCGCTCTTCATCGTTCGCCGTGATGCGCTCAGTCGGGGCGGCCTCGACGTTGTCGATGCGCAGGGTCTTCTTGATGGGGACCTCACCCGCCATGTGGTTGTTGCACCCATGGCAACGCTCGACCTCGCCCTCATGCGATGCGCCACAGTTGGAGCAGATGTAGATATCCTTGGTCGCCAATTCCGATCCGTCGCCCTGACGTACCTCGGGCGGCAGTTTGGCTTTCATGACCCGGTAGGCGCGGCCCTCGTGATAGATCAGACTGCGCGGGCCGAATTCGGAAATGGCCAGGAAGCGGGCTCTGGACAAGAATGACCCCGTCTTACCTTCGCCAGGAACAAAAGCGTAGAGTGGCAGGCGCGGGAAGTTGTACCCGGGCAGGAAGCCCTCTGTTGCAAGGTACCGATACGAATAGAAATCGGACCCGTTTGAAGCTTTCCCCTGTTCAAGGATGGCGATCTGATCCTGGGCCTGCATTTGCGCAGCCTTGATCTTGCGCCGGTCGGCTCCCGAGAGCCCCGTAATCTCCGAACGCTTGTTCGCCTCGGCCAATTGCGTCCTGGCAGAGCGATAAAGCTCCCGCCAACGGTCGAAGGCGCGGTCAAACTCCTTTGGGGCATTCATGGCCGTGTGAAGAACGAACTCGTCTGGATCGTCCATCCAGATCGGAGTTTGCCCTCCGTCGGACGCCAGAATCTGCTTCAAGACACGCGCCATCGGCCCCCGTGCCTGCGAAACCAGAGCGGGTTTCGATATGACCGCCAGAACGTCCTCCTTCAGCGGGAATTTATCCCCGTGAAGGTCCAGAATCTCCGGGATGTCGGGAGAAAGCGCCAGTTTCGCTTCAGCCAACCACACCGCATGCAGGTGCGATCGGACCAGCTCTTCATTGGTGATGTCGAGCGCTGGCGGCCTCACGACACCGGCGACCATATCGTTGCGCCGTTCAAAGAAATATTGGTCATGCGGAGACCCCGAGGCGCAGTAGGTTACGACAACCGCGGCCTGGCCCGAGCGACCGGCACGGCCAGCACGCTGCGCGTAATTCGCAGGCGTAGGAGGTACGTTGCGCAGGTAGACGGCGTTCAAGGCGGAAATGTCAACGCCGAGTTCCATGGTCGGAGAGCAGAACAGCGCGGGTAGGAACCGATCGGACTCGCCGGTCGCCCGAATTTCCGTGCGGTACTCCGAGGTCGCGAGATGGTCCATGTCGTCCTGCTCGAAACGGAACCGCCATTCCCGCCATTCCCGCTGCTTTTGCGAAACCTGAGCCGTGTGCTCGCGTCCCTCCAGCCCCCAGTAGGAACTGCGCCCGTAGCCAAGGTCACTGGCAATCGCGGTGTAAAGGTCGTGGAAATATCGGTTGCCGCGGTGGGCGTCATCATCGAGGGCCGGTCCTGGCACAAGCCGAACCGCAGATGGAGACAGGCGCCAGCCCGTCACATCGCTATCGAGTTCGACAGGCACCAGCAGCCCTTCGTCGCTCAGGAAGGCAAGCATCCCTTCCATGAACTCGTAGTACTCATCCTTGTTCAGCTTCGTGCCGAGAACGGACTTCCGGTTCACGATCCGTGCGATCCGCGAATTGGGACCTGCCCGAAGAAGTGTCTGCTCTTCACGCAGCGTGACGACGTTCTTGCTGCCCGCGCGCAGCACAAGCGAGGACCGCGCCCGCGGATTTTCCTTTTGGTCAATTGCCCAAGGCGCCTGAAGCAGCATTCGGGATTTCTGGGCGACGCCATCGAGGACAGTCAGATCCAAGGCTTCAGTCTGAACAGCCAGGCCCTCGAGCATCGCAGACAAGATCTTCTTGAGAATGCCCTGACGTTGTTCGAAGCTGAGGTCTCCCAGCGCGGGATGAATGGCCATGAAGCGCTCGCGATCTTCAGAAATTTCCTCGAGGCCGAGGAAATTCACGTCGATCAGGTTCAGGACAAACAGACTGGGATTGGTGAATCGCCAACCGCGACGCAGGTCCGTCCAGACACGATGGGCGAGTACCTTTGCGAGCGACCGCTGGGCGTCTTCGCGAATGATGGCACCAGCATTCGAGTCCAACAGCCAATGCTGGCGCGCCTCTTTGTTGGCGGCAGTAAAGCCGAGCGCCTTCACCACCTGCAGGCCGAACTCATCTTCTGTGAGCCCACCTGAGCCAGCAGAAATCACCGCGCGAAGGATGGCTCCGCGCAACAGGCTTACGAAAAGGAAATCATTGAAATGGCCAGACTGCAGGGCTGCATCCTGACGGTTGTCCGTGAACCCCAAAAGCTTCCGCTTCGTCTCGGGAACGCCGCTGCCAGGTTTGTTCATCCACTCCAGGGCGCTGGCGACCAGCAAGGTTGTTGCTGAGCTTCGCCCTTCGCCGGACAGCCCCGCCAGCTTGCTGCGCTCTCGCATCCCCTGCGTCGGTTCGTCATGGCAGCACAGGCAGAACGCAAACTTTCCCGGGATGAACCAGAATTCGTTTCCGCCCGCTCCGTGGCGGCCATCAGCACCCACGACGTAGGACACCGGCATACGCTTCTTGCGGTACCCTCTCAATCGTTCAATGCCGTTTTTCTCTTCTCGCCAGCTTTCGGGGTAGCCCTCAAGCTCGCCCGTGAACTGGAAGTCAGTATCGCCCGGCGTCACCGGACAAAGATACCCCGCGACCTCGTCTTCTTCAGTGTCGAGCGGCGTGTCGTCGATGCTTCGAGGCAGAAAGCGCAAGCTCCCATCATCGTCGACCTTGGTCACGACATGGTATTCTTGGCCACAATTTCGGCAGAACCGTGTGGGGTAGAGGCGGTTTCCAGGGGCTTCGGGGTCCTCGAGCTGTCCTTCAAGAAGGATCCGACGCGGCCTGGCTGTGAGCGTCGTAAAGACTTCACCGGCACCGGAGATGAAACGGTGGAGTTTGAAGGCGAGAAAGGCTCCGTCCTTCGTGCCGCCGCGCTCATTCTCCGGCAGGCTTACCCGGGTCAGGAATTTTTCGAGATAGTCTCGGCAGGTTTCGGCATCGACCGCGCTGGCCAGAGAAAGCTTTTCAACGGCTTCTTCGAAAGGGATAGGCTTCTTCCTGCGAAGCTCAAGCCCATCGTCCAATCCGAGTTCGAGTTCGGCCCAGACCGAGAGCGGATGGCGCTTCAGGGTTTCGTCATCGAGTGCGTCCGGCAAAGGCTGAGTCAGGGCCGTCTTCAAAGCGCCAAGGACGTGCTCGGTCTTCAGGGTGTCATCGGTCGCGCGCTGCAAAGACTCGTCGATGACCGCGTCCGGGCCAATGTCGGTGCCAAACAGACGAGACGCTACCTTCGCGACAGCAAGCGCGCGGCTCTCGTCCGATCCCTCGGAGGCCATCGTTGCCGAGGTCCCAATGCAGATTGGCTCCTTGTCCGGCGAGCACCTGTCCCGCAGGCGTCGAACGAGGACCGCGACATCGGCACCTTGGCGACCGCGATAGGTATGGAGTTCGTCGAGAATGATGAACTCGAGACCGGACGCGTTCGAGACGACTTTCGAGTCCAGGTCGTCCTGACGCGTCAGAAGCAATTCTGCCATCATGTAGTTCGTGAGGAGAATGTCGGGCGGATTGGCAGCGATGCGCTCCCGCTCTTCACGGCTTTCCTGACCGGTGTAACGTTTGACCACCGGCTTGAGCTCATCGGGCAAACCGGAACCAGCGATGAACTTGTCGATCTCCTTCATCTGGCTGTTTGCCAGTGCGTTCATGGGGTAAACGATGATTGCCGTCGTGCGACGCGGCTTTCCTGCGCGTCGCGCGCGGATGATTGCGTCGACAACCGGCACGAAGAAGCACAGGGATTTCCCCGAACCCGTGCCAGTCGTGACGACATAGCTCTTTCCCTGCTTCGCTTTCCCGATTGCCTGGCCCTGATGCTTATGGAAACGCAGCGGTGTTGTTCCGAACCGGAAGACCTTGCCTGTGCCCTCATCAAGCACGCCTTCGGCTACCAGATCATCAACCGTTTCGCCTCCTTCAAACCGTGGGTTCAGAGACAAGAGGGCATCCGGCCAGAATTTTCCGGCGTCGTATTGGGCATTGATCTCGGTTTCCAGGTCGGGCGCCCGGATTGCGCTGAATGAACGCGAAAAGCGCTCGTAAGCACGTATCAATTGATGGTCGAACTCAAAGGCTTTCATTCAGGCGGCCTCCTCGGCGTCCGGGCTCGGCACGTCGAAGCCTTCGTCGTCCTGGAGAACGTCCTCGCCTTCCTCCGGCACGGAATCTGCCCTGACGATCGCATGCCCGGTTGCCTTTGAAATCATGGCAAGGAGCCGCGTCTCCCGATCCGCCATGAATCCCTCGAAGTCATCCGCCCTCAGCAAGGAGGGATCCAGCCCGTGGGACGCCAGATAATTGTCAAGCGCTTCGCGGGCGATCGGCGGGTTGTCCTTTCCGCCTGTTTCCAGTCGCTCCAGGTAGACCGATGGAGCTACGCCGCCAAGAATGCGGTTGGTCTTGTAGCTGAGCGGCGTCTTGTTGACGACGGTGTCAAAGACCTTCGGATCGATCTTCTGCTTCTTGCACCAGTCCTGCGGGAAGATGTGGTGGATATCGACGTACTCGTCAAAGAATACCGTGTCCTTGAAGTGCTGGCCGGAGCGAAGATCTCTCGCGCCTTCGGCCATCAGAAGGGCGTGGATGCCCTTGTAGGCAGCCGACAGGCGGGTGCGCAGGGTGCGCAGTCGCTCCGGGCGGAAGCGGCCATCGGTGATCGTGCTGGGTTCGGGTCCACCGTCAAGCCACGCGGGAACCTCGAGCACGTCCTTGGCAAATCGGGACTCGATGGCTGAGCCATAGAGTTCGCCAAAAATGCCGCACCAGAACCAGCGGGCGAGCTGGTCCTTCACTGCGGCGTGGTCGAACCTCGGCCCGATGATGGCGAGGATCGCGGCAAAGGGGACAAGCTGGCCCTGATAGGGGAGATCGATGACCCGATAGATGTGGTTCTGCCGGAGGAACTTCGCTGCAGTCTTGAAACCTTCTTCGACCGCAGCACGGTGTTTCAGGTACGCCTCCAGCGGCAAGTCGAGGAGCGACTGACGCGTGGCCCGGACTGCGGACAGCTCCGACTCCTTGCGCCCGGCGGCGATTTCGGCCGCACGGGTCTCGACCCCATGCAGGAGGGCGATGGCTTGGAGCACATCTGTTGCCGCGACCTTTTCCAACACGCCGAACTTCTGTGCGGCCGCCCGCCCAAAGAGCTGAAGTCTCGTCTGGAGCCCCGGTTGGCCGTCGGCGCCGAGCCAGTCGTCCCGCAGGCGATGGCCGCGGGCTGCATACATCGCGGTCACGAGCTCGAATGCGTCGAGCGGCTTGCCGCCGGTGTTCACCTTCTCAAAGACCAGACAGACTGCCTCGTGGGAAGTGTCGGGGCTCAATGCGATTACGGGCAGCTGGTAGGCCTTGAAGTTCTGAAGGACCTCATCCTTGAACGGCTTGAAAAGCTTGCGTGTTTCCGGGTCGTTGTCGAGCCAGTATTCGTTGAAGCCATCTTGCCAATCGTCCCAGTCAAAAACCTGGTTCAGCGGGAACATGAGATTTTGGTATTCGAGTTCCGGCGTGGAGAGATCGAGGTCGATCTTCCGGTCGAAGTCCGACTTGATCCGACGATCTTCGGGTACAGAGACAATCGCATTCTCTCTGTCCTCGGTCGGATTCATCGCCTTTCTGATGTCGATGTAGAACCACCGCTTCACGAGCTTTAGGCGAGGCGTGACCGTTTGCACGACCTCGCGGCGCAAGCAGGTCTGATAAAGCGAGGTCATGCGCTGCTGGCCGTCCAGCAAAAGCTGATCCGGTGCGTCGTCGCCCACGGCGGCATCTGCCCCCTGGATTGGTCGCCGTGCGAAGGTATCAGCCGCACCAGGCTTCACCTCCAGCGTCATCAATGCGCCGACCGGAAACGCCTGCGAGATCGAGGCGATCAGCCCCTTGATCCGTTCCTCGTCCCACACCCAGCTGCGCTGGAAATCCGGCAACTGGATCTTGCCGTTTCCACACTGACGGAGAAGCTCTTCCAGGCTGACCGGGTTGGTCTTGAATGCCGCTTGTTTACCCAATCTCGCTCTCCTCAAATGAACTTGTTAGCTTCTGGCAACTCGACGCGATGTTCGAAGAAGGCTTCATTTCGAACCCTCCGGAGGGCCAGCTGCTCGAATGCCGCTGAAAATCTCGTCGCGATTGATCAGCACGATTTGCTGGTCTTGGGGCGTGCGCGCTTCGGGGGCGGTATCTAGACCGAGGCGTTTGAGCGCATAGTAGAGGAGCGCACGTCTCACCTTGATTTTCGCCTTGCCGCCTCGCATGCCATAGTCGAGCGCGATTATCTTCGCTTGTGTTTCCGAGAGATCGGGGTGGGGCCCGACTTCCAGCGTAACCTCGGCAAGCCACTCGTGATCGTCGCCGGCCGATTTGTCGCATTCGCCCGAGCCTCGGACCTCGAGCATCCGCGACAACAGGAAGTCCTTGAAGCAATCGTCGGTTTGGCAGAACGCCCGAGTTTGCCACCGGAAACCGTCAAACGCGATGGCATGGGGGGCGATCCAGCGCCAGCGCGGCTCGGGGCTGGACAGGGACTGGTACTTTACCTCGATCGCCTCGGACCGGCGGATGGCGCCAACGACCGAACGAAGCGTCGCCGGATTGACTCCGCGAACCGGCGTAGGGGCGGCCGCGTAGGGCGGGAGGTTGGCGATCCAGGCGTCCTCGCGGTCGAGGATCCCGTCAGCGACCGATCGCAGCTGTGCAAGGTAGCGGCTCGCGTCAGGCTCGAGGAACTGCGGCTTGAACTTGGAGCCTCGTACGTAGGTTCGCGCACTCTTGTCGTAGAGCATGTTTTCCGGCGCGAAGCCGATGTAGCGGTTCAGATCGGTGGACGCCTGGTTCACCGAGACCCCGAACTGGTCCATCAGATCGCTGCGGTTCACACGTCCCTCCCAGAACAGGCGGAACTCTATGAACTCGATGCGCTGCTCGACACCCCAGCGAAGTTCCGACCGATCGTTCTCCAAAATCACCTCCGGGCCAGATCGGTGGGCCCGTAAACTATGCGGGCACATTTTCTGTGCTCTAGATGACGCTAACTGACGGGAGGAAAGCGGGCAATCAAAATTGCGCGTACCTGCGCTACAAACCCTTAGCTGACACTGATTTCTTCCTGGCCGCCCAGCCTCCGGCTCAGGAAGATGTTCGACGCACAGCGAACTCGGTGACCTGCTTCCCTGAAAAGTCCGCGGTTTGAGGTTAGCCTGTTCTCCAAACGAGGAGACAGACGATGCGGAAAAGCCGTTTCAGCGAAGAGCAGATCATTGGCATCCTGAAGGAGCACCAAGCCGGGA
>NZ_JAIUZP010000010.1 GCF_020171315.1 Pseudooceanicola nanhaiensis
TCGATCATGGGGGACGCCAACCCGGCGGCGATGAAGCGCAAAGACGTGATCCGCATGCGTGACAGCAACGCCCACAAGGTCTACTTCGCCAACTACTCGCTGCGCGTGCTCCGTGTCCTCATGGAGCACTGCGTCGATCTGGGCTGGCGAGAGACCAACCCGGCGCGGGGTGTATCAGAGCTGAAGTCCGAGACGGTGAAACAGCGCGAGCCTTGGCCGCGCGAACTGCTCGACGCCTTCCGCGAAACCTGCCCGCTCGGGACGCGGGAACGGCTGGTGATGGAACTCTGCGTCTGTACCGGCCAGCGGATCGGGGACGTTCTCGAAATGCGCTGGTCCGACATTCAGGAGGGCGCCATCGTCCTCCAGCAGAACAAGACCAAGAAAGTTCTCTGGGTGCCGATCCTGCCGGAGCTACAGGCGGCGCTCGACGTGGCCAAGCGCAACTCGGTCTTCATTGTGACCAATGAGCGGGGGACCAACTCTTGGTCCTATCGCGGCGCGTCACATGCCGTGCGCGAGGTCCGCAAGAAGATCGGGGCGCTCGACTACGACATTCACTCGTGGCGCTACAACGCGGCCTGCGAGCTTCTGGAAGCGGGCTGCGAAGATGATCTGATCGCCGCCGTGACGGGCCAGAGCCCGGCCATGGTGCTGCACTACACCAAGAAGGTTCGGCAGCACCTAAGAGCCATCCAAGCGCAGCGGATGAGAACAGAACAAAAACAGAATGTTTAGACTTTTGCTTAGACTTTTTCAGGGGTCTTGGCGCGCTTCGCGTTAAGCCCTTGAAAACGTTGGAGGCGAGTACCGGAATCGAACCGGTGTGCACGGATTTGCAATCCGCTGCGTCACCACTCCGCCAACTCGCCGCCGGAGGGCCGAAGCCCGTGTGGTACCGCGCGATATAGCGGGCGCTCGCAGAGGCTGCAAGGCGGAATTTGAGGGCGCGCGCGGCAGGACGACGCTGTGCCGCGTGCCGGTGACGGTGACGGAGCGGGGTAGGGCGCCCCGGGCGTCGCGTGAGGGAGGCCGTGCGGGCCGCAGTGTCGCGCAGGGGGCGCCTGCCACTCCGGTAGGTGCGACCCGGGGCCGGGCAGGGCCGACCGGTGCGGGAGGCGCTTCCCCAGTTTTGGGGAATGGAGCGGCGTGCAGGGATGCGGGAAGGATGGGGCGAGCCCGGGCCTCTGGCAGCGACGCATCCCGAACCTTCCCCCGCCGGGGGGCCGGTCTCGCTCAACCCGGATCGAGACTGCACTCTCGGGCAGTCTCCTCGAACCCCAACTCCTGCGCGGACAGCCCCATGTCCGCGCAGCTTTATTTCGTGCGTGCCTCAATTCATGACCGAAAATTGCTCAAATCGGGTTGCGCCTGCCGCGCAGCCATGGGACCGTCGTCCTCCGCGACGAAAGGGGGGCATTCCATGTTAAGGCGCTGGTTCCTCGCAGGGGCGATGGCAGCCTCCGCCTGCCGGGTGGGGGCGCGCTCTCAGGATGACCTGCTGGTGGTGACCGGCCCGGGCGGGCAGCGCCACCGGTTCACGGAGGACGACCTTGCCGGTTTCGACTGGCACAGGATCGCGACCCATACCGTCTGGACCGAGGGGCTGCGGGTCTTCGAGGGGCCACTGCTGCGCGATGTCCTCGCGGCCTGTGTGGCGGACACGGCCGAGATCGGACAGGCAAGCCTCGCGATGCGGGCGCTCAACGATTTCCGGATCGACATGCCGGCCCGTGACGCCTGGGAGTTCGATGTCATCCTGGCCCGGACGATGGACGGGGCGCCGATGCGGGTGCGCGACAAGGGCCCGCTCTGGGTGGTCTACCCGCGCGACGACCGGCGCGAGTTGCAAACGGCCCTCTATGATGAACGCTGGATATGGCAGCTCTGCGAGATCCAGATCACGGCATGACCTCGCGACTGAACGTCCTCGCCGCGGTGCTGATCTGCCTTTTCGGGGCGGTCTTCATCTCGTCCTACCGGGAGATCCTCGCGATGGATCGGCAGCTTGCGCTTGAGCGGGGGGAGCGGAACCTCTGGGCGGCGACACAGGCCGAGAGGGAGCTCTACCGACTGCTGCTCATGGCACAGCCTGCGCCGGAGGCCGCGCGCCTCGACCTGCAGGCCGAGATCCTGCTGAGCCGCCTCGACCTGATGCTGGCCTCGCCCCAGAGGGAGCATTTCGTGGCCCTTGGCCTTGGTGGCGCACTGGACGCGGTCGCGCAGGCCGTCGCGCAGGTAGATCGCGCCGGTGGGGGCGAGGGGGGCGGCGGGGCGCGCGTTCTTGGGGCGCTGCCTTCCGATCTCGGGGCAACGCTGCACGACATTGCGACCCAGACCATGCTGCTGGAGCGTCGGGAGCGGGCCGAGCGCTTGCAGGACCGCAGCGCGGCCTTGCGCCGGCTGGTCATCTCGGTCGTCGGGGCGGGATGCCTCGGGGCGGCGATGAGCGGTGTGATCGTCCGCAACCTGCTTCGCCTGCGCAGCGCCCGGGACAGCCTTGCACGGCTCAACGCGACGCTCGAACAGCAGGTGGAGCGGCGGAGCGCAGAGCTCCGCGAGGCGCTTGCCGTCGAACGCCGCGCGCGGGAAATCTACTACAGCTTCATCATGGCGGTCTCGCATCAGCTGCGCACGCCGGTGTCGGTGATCCACATCATCTCAGCGCGGCAGTTGCAGACGGCGCGCCCCGCGACCTGCGACCCGGAAGTCCTGCGCCGGAAGTTCACCAAGATACACCGCGCGGCGGAGCGTCTGAACGATCTGCTCTCCACCGTGCTGGAGGCCGCCCGCATCGACGCAGACGATTTCGCCGCGCGCCTTGTGCGGCTCGATTTCAACGACCTCGTGCAGGAGGGGCTCGCCGGGGTTGCGCGTGAGCGGCCGGAGGTGCCCCTCGATGTCGAGGTGTCGCGGGTGCCGCTCATGATCACCGGGGACAGGCACCTGCTGGAGCAGGTCATCCAGAACGTTGTGGGCAATGCGCTGAAGTATTCGGACAAGGGCGCGGCCGTCACCGTGCGCACCCTGCTCTGTGACGGCGGGGTCGAGTGCCGCATCCGCGACCGGGGCGTGGGCATTGCGCCCGAAGTCGGCGACCGGGTGTTCGACCGGTTCTACCGCGCCCCGAATGCCCGGCTGTTCCGGGGTATGGGGATCGGCCTCTACCTCGGGCAACAGGTCGTCCGGCTGCACGGCGGGCGCATCAGCTATACCTCGGAGCTGGGGCAGGGCACCGAGTTCCGCATTTTTCTGCCCACGCCGAACAGGGAAGACCAGCATGACCAGTGACCGGAAGCGGCAGGTGATCCTCTGCATCGAAGACGATCCGGACATCCTCGAAGAGCTGCGCGAGGAGTTGGGTTGGCTCGGCTACGCGGTGTTGACGGTTTCTGGCCCGGACGAGGCAGAGCATCTGCTGGCCTCGGTCCGGCCCGATCTGATCCTGTGCGACATCGTCATGCCGGGGCGCAACGGCATCGACTTCCTCGTCGAGATGCGCAAGTCGGGTAAGCTGCCCGTGCGGGTGCCCTTCCTGTTCCTTTCGGCCCTGTCGGATCGCGACACGCGGCTGCATGCGCTCGGGGCCGGGGCCGACGACTACATGACCAAGCCGATCGACCTCGAGCTGTTGCAGGTCAAGGTCCGCAACATGCTGGACTTTGTCGATCGCCTGACCGCCCGGAGACCCGCGCCGTCGCCCAGTTGCGCGATCCACCTGTCGCCCCGTGAAGAGCAGGTGCTGCGGGAGCTGGGGCAGGGCGCCCGGACCGCCACGATCGCCTACGAACTCGGCATCTCCGAACACACGGTGAACCAGTACATCAAGCACCTCTACCGCAAGATCGGGGCGTCGAACCGGGCCGAGGCGGTGCGTCACGCCATCGCCCGCGGGCTGGTGCAGCCAGAGCTCTAGCGCCGCCAGCCGGGCCGCTGTGCGCGGTTCGGGGGCGCCTCGACTGGCCCGGAGACTGGCCTGCTGACTGGGGCAGGGACATGGCGGAAACATGGCCGGTCTGCGCGGCGGTAGGTGACCTGGGGGCACGTTGCCTCCCGAACGGGGCCGCCTCAGACCCCTTTTCGCTGCATTACAGGTCTTTCCGGCCCGTCAGACCATGGAAAACGCCCCAGTGTCCCCCTCAGTGCATGGCTCCTATGTCTTTCAAAACTGTGAACAATTCGTTTCCGCCAACCATAATTTCGCCCTCATTACGGTTTACGTTTGCTTAAGACCGGAAGAGCGCAACGGCGTGCTCGGGTGGCGGCGAATGTCCCCGGTCCAGAAGTGTGTATCCCATCCCAGACCCCCACTTGCGGAGAAGCCGTCATGCCTATGACTGTCTTGAGAGTTTCTGCTGCCGCTGTGCTCGTCGCCTCTGTCGCTACAGCTGTGGTGCCCCATCTGACTGATTACATTTCTACCAACGCCGTTGTGAACGCCCCTCTGGTCAGCGTGAACGCGCCCTTTGACGGTATCGTCGAAGTCCCAAGCCTGGGCCCGGCACGGGCCGTGCAGACAGGGGACGCCATCGTCGAACTTCGCAAGGATCGCGGCCAGAACGGCGCCGTCCGGGCGCTGGACAGTGAACTTGAAACCATTTCGGGCGAGATCGTCGCGCTCCAGATGCAGCGCGAACGCCTGCAAATGCTGTCCCATCAGCTCAAAGAGCGGCGCGATGCCCAGATCGAGGCCCGCGTGGCCTGGTACAAGGTGCGCCTGCAGGAAGCGCAGGCCGATGTCCACAGCGCCGAGGGCGCGCTGACCCGTGCCGAGGCCGCCGCCGACCGGGCGCAGCGCCTGCAGGAACGTGGCCGCATGGCCGAGAGTGACGCGATCGAGGCACAGGCCGATCTGGCCGAGGCCCGCGCGGCACTGGAGCGTGAGAAGGCCGTCGTGGAGCGGATGAGGATTGAACAATCCTACCTTGCGGATGGCGACGTGATCGACCTCTCCACCAACGACATCGAGCGTGTCGACTACCGGATCGACGAACTGGCCCTGCGGGATGCCGACCTCGACTCGCAGTTGCTGGCCCGGCAGTCCCGCCGCGCCGCCCTCAAGCGCGAGATCGACGCGCTGGAGGTCGAGACGCTGCGCAACGAGCGCTTCCGCCCCCTCGCCGCCGCAGAGGGCGTCATCTGGGAATCCTCCGGTCAGCAGACGGCCACCGTCTCGACCGGGGAGCAGGTGGTGCAGCTGCTGGACTGCTCGCGCCGCTTCCTCGAATTCATCCTCCCCGAGCGGTACTTCGAGGCGATCACGCCCGGAACGCCGGTGTCGGTGCAGCTGAAGGGCTCGGACGAGACCTTCGAGGCCGAGATCTCGGCAGTCTACGGGGGCGGTGCCCGTCCCAACCTCAAGATGCAGGCGGCTCAGCCGCGGCTCGACAACCGCGATGGCCTGCGCGTCATCGTGCGGATGCCGCCGGTCGACGTCTCCGATGTCAACGTTGCGCGGGGCTTCTGCGATGTGGGCCGCTCTGCCGAGGTCCGGTTCCAGGGCAAGTACGAGACCAACGTCGCTGGGCTGGTCCAGCGGGTGCGGGATGTGACGGGGCTGTTCCCGGATGCGGTGGCCCTTGATGGTCAGGCGTCTGGCGGGGCCGGCCGGACCGTCACGAACTGAGGGGCGCGCGGGCATGTCAGAGCATTTCATTCCCCTTGCCCTCGTCGCCATCGTCATCCTCCTCGCGCCGCAGAGCCGGCTGGCAGGGCCCCGTACCAACAACGTGATCGTGGCCGGTCTGCTGCTGCTCGTCGGTCTGCTGGGGGCGCGCTATCTCTACTGGCGCGCGACCGAGACCCTGCCCGCCCCGGGGACGGGGCTGGGCGAGGCGGCCTTCGCCTGGGCGCTCTTCCTGCTGGAAATGGCGGTCTGGGTGGATACCTCGATCCTCTTTGCGACGCTGTCCCGCCGCCGGGACAATTCGGCCGCGGCGGATGAGGGCGAGGCGCGGCTGCGCGGGATGGCCCCCGCGGATCTGCCCACCGTCGATGTCTTCATTGCGACCTACAACGAGGAACTCGAAGTCCTCGAGAAGACCATCGTCGGGGCGCTCGCGCTGGACTGGCCGGCGGACCGTCTGCGCGTGATCGTGCTGGATGACGGCAAGCGCGGCTGGCTGAAGGACTTCTGCGCGGCCAAGGGGGCGGATTACTTCACCCGGGCCGATAACGCCCATGCCAAGGCAGGCAACATCAACGCGGCGATCCAGCGGACCGATGGCGAATATTTCATGGTCCTCGACGCCGACTTCGTGCCGCAGCACAACTTCCTGTTCCGGGCCATGGGGCTCTTCGAGGATCCGAAGGTGGGGATCGTGCAGATCCCGCATTCCTTCTACAACGCGGACCCGATGCAGACGAACCTGCGGATGCGGCACACGCTGCCGGATGACCAGCGGCTCTTCTTCGGCCAGATCATGGCCGGGCGCGATGGCTGGGATGCGGCCTTCTGCTGTGGCTCCAATTCGATCACCCGTCGCACCGCGATCGAGGCGGTGGGCAACGGGCTGCCCACGGGCTCGATCACCGAGGACATGCTGCTGACGCTGGTCATGCTGCGGAAGGGTTACGTGACCCGCTACCTGAACGAACGGCTGGCCATTGGTCTGGCGCCGGAATCCCTGATGGCGATGTACGTGCAGCGTGCCCGCTGGGCCCGGGGCGCGATCCAGATGCTCTTCCTCAAGGAGGGGCCGCTGGGCCCCGGTCTGTCGCTTCAGCACCGGCTGCTCTTCCTGCCGATGCACTGGCTGCTTCAGCCGCTGATGATCCTCTCGGCGCTCTCCGTCCCGGCGATTTGCCTCTGGACCGGCTGGTCCCCGATGCCGAATGTCCCCGTGCGCGATCTGGTCAGCTTCCAGCTGCCGGTGATCCTGGCGACGCTCGGGGCGCTGCGCCTGCTTGCGCCGGACGGGTTCTTCCCGCTGGCCTCCTCGGTGCACGCCGCGCTTCAGGCGCCGCGCATCCTGCCGACCGTGATCACCACGCTGATCCAGCCCCATGGCCATGCCTTCAAGGTCACGCCCAAGGGCAGTGCGGCAGGGGCCGCGCGGGATCGCGTCATGATCTTTGCCCCGGCGGCGCTGATGCTTGTGACCGCCCTCGGCTTCGTGGTGAACGCGAACCTGAACACGCGGGTGATGGCCTCGACGGACCACCTGCCGCTGATGGCCTTCTGGGCCGCCTACAGCATGGTGATCCTGCTGGTGGTGCAGGTCGTCGCCGTCTCGACGGGCCGGCCGCAGCGCGAGGAGCGGTTCCACCTCGAGATGCCTTGCCGCGTGGGCAACCGTCCCAGCAACTCGGTCGCGGCGCGGCTCGACTGGCTGTCGCTCTCTGCGGCTGGGGTTGCCCTGCTGGAGCTGGACCGCATCGGGCATAACCTTCGCTGGGTCGAACTCAACATTCCCGGTGTCGGGCCGGTCGCGGGGCGGGTCGTCAAGCAGGACGACGCCGAGTTGCGGCTTGTCTTCGAATTGACCGGCGAAGCGCGGCGGGACGAGTTGATCCGCCTGCTGTTCACGACGGGGCTGGAAAACCCGATGTCGAAACGCTGGGCGCTCAACGTCAGCCTCGGGATGCTGTCGCGGGTCTTCGTGCGCTCCAAGCCGCAGCCCGAGGCGCTCGATCCGTCCGCCCTGCGTCCGCCGCAATGGTTGCTCGACGCCACCGCAGAGGTGCCGGAGGCCGCAGGCAAGGCCGCGTGATCCTGTCCTGCCGGCGTGTTTTTCCCGCCGGCAGAACGTCGAATTTGCCAGCAACTGCGGGCCCCATCGCGCCCCCGCCGGAAAAAGCGGTGGCTGGGCCGTTGCCGGGCGAAATCAATTGTGGCACAACCTCAGGCAAGGAATCCGAACTCACGAGTTTAGTATGACCGACTTCGCCTCCCGCCGCACCATGATGGTCGATGCGCAGGTTCGCCCCGCAGATGTGACCAAGTTCCCGATCATCGAGGCGATGCTTGCCGTTCCGAGGGAAGTCTTCGTTCCCGGCGAGAAACGCGAAGCCGCCTATCTTGGCGACAACATCCCGCTCGGCGGGTCGCGCGTCATGCTCGAACCCCGGACGCTGGCAAAGATGCTCGACGCGCTCGACATCCAGCCGGACGAACTGGTGCTCGATCTGGGCTGTGCCCTGGGCTATTCGGCGGCCGTGATCTCCTGCCTGGCCGAAGCGGTGATCGCCGTCGACAGCGAGGACATGCTGGGCGACGCCGAGGCGACGCTGTCCGAGGTCGGCGCGGACAACGTGGTCGTGCAGGTCGGCGATCTGACCGCCGGCGCGCCGGAACACGGCCCCTATGACGTGATCATTCTGGAGGGCGCGGTGGAAACCCTGCCCGACGCGCTGACCGATCAGCTGAAGGACGGCGGCCGGATGGCCGTGCTCTTCGCGGAAGGCGCCCTTGGCACCGTGAAGGTGGGCTACAAGATCGACGGGAAGATGAGCTGGCGGTTCGCCTTCAACGCCGGTGCGCCGGTGCTGCCGGGCTTCGAACGTCACACGGCCTTCACGTTGTAATCCGATACAGCTCCGGGCGATGCCGGGGCTTGACGACAAAAATGACCCCCGTCGCCCGAGGCGCAGAGGGCACACGAGGTGACGAGCATGAAGGCATTCGCTGGAACGACGAAACGCATCGCCCTTGCGGCAGGTCTGGGCGTCTTCAGCCTCAGCCCCGCAAGCGCGGAAACTCTCACGGATGCGCTTGTCAGCGCCTATGAGACCTCCGGCCTGCTGGAGCAGAACCGCGCCCTGCTGCGCGCCGCCGACGAGGATGTGGCGCAGGCGCTGTCTCAGCTCCGCCCGATCATCGGCTGGTCCGCGGACATCACGCACAGCGCCGCCCGCGCCGCGACGGCCTCCAACAGCTACCGGATGACGAACTCGGATTCGACCTCGGCCTCCATCGGCCTGTCGGCGCAGCTGCTGGTCTATGATGCCGGTCAGACCCGCCTTGGCGTGGATGTGGCCAAGGAAACCGTGCTGTCGACCCGCCAGTCCCTGATCGCGGTCGAACAGTCGGTGCTGCTGAATGCCATCACCGCCTACCTGAACGTGCAGCTGAACCAGGAAATCGTGAAGCTGCGCCAGAACAACGTCCGCGTGCTGGGCGAGGAACTGCGCGCCGCGAACGACCGGTTCGAGGTGGGCGAGGTGACGCGCACCGACGTGGCGCAGGCGGAATCCTATCTCGCGCAGGCCCGGGCCTCGCTGACGCTGGCGCAGGGTGACCTGACCGATGCGCGCCTGACCTACATCAATGTCGTCGGCCACGCGCCGGGCGCCCTTGCCAACGTGAACGCCGCGCCGATGCTGCCCAGCAACGTGGATCAGGCGATCCAGGTCGCTCTTGCCGCGCATCCCTCGCTGATCCAGGCGCAGAAGTCGGTCACCATCGCCGAACTTCAGGTCGAGATCGCCCGTCGTTCCGTCCAGCCGACCGTGTCGCTGAACGGGTCGCTCGGGGCCTCGAACACGCTGAACAGCGATGCGCGCTCGAACTCGGCCACCATCGGCCTCAGCGTTTCGGGCCCGATCTACTACGGCGGCCAGATCGCCTCGCTGCAACGTCAGGCGATGCAGAGCCGCGACGCGGCCCGCGCGAACCTGCTGCAGGTCAGCGACGACATCCGCGAAGCCGCAGGCTCCGCCTATTCGCAGATCTCCGTCACCGCCGCCTCCCGCTCGGCCAGCGCCGAAGCGGTACGCGCCGCGCAGGTCGCCTTCGAGGGCGTCCGCGAGGAAGCCTCGCTCGGGGCCCGGACCACGCTGGAAGTGCTCGACTCTGAGCAGGACCTGCTGGATGCCCGCGCCAACCAGATCTCGGCTGAAGTGAACCAGCGGCTGGCCGGCTACTCGCTGCTCTCGGCCATGGGCAAGCTGACCGCCAAGGACCTGAACCTGCCGGTCACGCTCTATGATCCCACCGACTACTACAACATGGTGAAGGGCGCCCCCGCCGCGATTTCCGCGCAGGGCCGCAGCCTCGATCGCGTCCTTCGCTCGATCGGAAAACAGTAAAAGCCCGCCTATCCGTTGTGTGATTGCTGGCCTCGCGGTACACTCAACCGCGAGGCCAAAAGCAGTGCGAGAATTATGCCCGATCCCGTTACGAATCTTCAGATCGAGGATGTATTGTCCTCTATCCGCAAGCTTGTGTCCGAGAATAACCGGGCCGAAGCGCGACTTAGCACCGACGCGGCAGAGCCGTCGGGCGAATCGGATGTGGCGCATACATCTCAGGGTGGTGTCGCCGCGGCGGCTGTTGCCGCGCCGGATCGCCTGCTGCTGACGCCCTCGTTGCGCGTTGAAGAGGCAGACGACGACGAAGCCGATTTCATGCATGTCGAAGACGACGACTTCGACGGGGAGGTGGACGAAGACGAAGAAGACCGCCTCGCCGGGGATATCGCCGCAGCCTTCGCCGCGCAGGACGAGGAAGAAGAGACCGCATTGCGCGCGAAGGCCCCTGCCAAGGCGCCCGCTAAGGCCCCGGCCAAGGCCGAGCGCTCGCCGCTCTTCCCGTCGATTGACCCCGAGGAGGACGCCGCCGAAGCCGCGGCCAATGCCGCCGAAGAGGCCGTCGTCACCGACATCATGTCCCTGCTGAACGCCGCCCGCTCCGCACTCGACGCGGTGACGCAGGACAAGGTGACCGAGGCGAAGGACCCGCTGCAGCGCGCGCAGGAAGAACTGCGCCGTCTCTCTGCCACCGTCGCGCCGCTGGCCGCCGCACCCGCCGCCCGCCGCAAGGCGACCCCGCCGCCGGTCGAAGAGCCGGTGGTCGCGGAGGAAGCGCCCGAGATCGTGGCCGAGAGCTCTGCCGAGGCGGACGATTACGACGAGGATTTCTGGGACGGTGACACCGCCATCCGCGAGGATGACGAGGACACCGCCGAGGTTCTGAGCGTCGCCGAACGGGGGCGCAGCAGCTCCCTCGAGGCGCGCATCGCCGAGCTGGAGGCCGCCGTCGCCCACCGCGATGACGAGTGGGAGCCGGACGGCACCGAGGGGGAGGGCGACGATGTCCTGCCCTGGAGCAGCCAGTTCGACCCCGATGCCATCCTCGCCGAAGCCGCCCGCGAGGCCGCCGCGCAGGACGTGGCGGAGGACGAGGACACGGCAGGGCTGGCCGAGGACGCCGCCTATGACGACGCGGCCGACGCCGAGGAGATCGAGGCTGCCGACTGGGACGAGACCGCCGAAGCCGAGACGTGGGAAGATGCGCCCGAGGAAGACGCCTGGGAGGATGTGACCCCCGAGGCGGCCTTTGGCGCGGTTGACTGGGAAGATGCGCAGGACCTGCCCGACACCGAGGCATGGCCGGCGGAAGAGCCCGCCACCCGGAGCCTTGAGACGGACGCCGCCGCTGCAGCCTTCGCCGCTGCCTACAGCGCCACGGTCGACGCTGTGGAGAGCGGGCTGCAACCGATGGTCGCGGGCACGGAGCCTGCCGAAGAGCCCCTGATGCTCAACGGCGCGATCGACCGTGAAGAACTGCGCGCGCTCGTCAGCGAGATCGTGCGTCAGGAGCTTCAGGGCGCGCTCGGAGAACGGATCACGCGCAACGTGCGCAAGCTGGTGCGGCGGGAAATCCACCGCGCGCTGATGTCGCAAGACCTCATCTGACAGGCCGCGCCCGCCGATGGCGGGCGCAAGAACTCACCCCTGCATGCCGGACGCGACAGTCTGGCGGCCTGTTGGCGTGCCGCAAAGGCCGCGCGGTGAAGCCCCGCATCTCCGCCGAAACCGAAGGATCAGAGGGGGCCAACCTCCCGGGCCAAGTCCAGCAGGCGATCAAGGTCGAGATGGGCCTCCAGATGGGCGGCGAGGGCCTCCAGCGTGTCCTCCACGCCCGCGTCGTAGCCCGTTCGGGACGCAGCCCCAATCCCTGCGAGGTAGGCCGCGCGGAAGCCGTCCGCGGCGAAGAGCCCGTGCAGGTAGCTGCCCCGCACCTGACCGGTGTCCGAGGATGCGCCCTCGGGCAGCCCGGCCACCGTCAGCCAGGGGCGTTCCGCGTCGGCCCCCGTGGTCTCGCCCAGGTGGATCTCATATCCCGTCAGCTCCGATCCGCTCTCGGGGTGATGCGCCTCCACCAGCCCCAGCCGCTTGGCGGGCCGCAGGATCGTCTCCACGTCCAGAAGGCCCAGCCCCTCCACCTGCGCCGGGGCGCCCTCCAGCCCCTCGGGGTCCGAGATCCGCCGCCCAAGCATCTGGTAGCCGCCACAGAGGCCCAGCACATGGCCGCCGCGCCGGACGTGGGCGGCAAGGTCGATGTCCCAACCCTCGGCCCGGAAGGCGGCCAGATCGGCGATGGTGGACTTGCTGCCCGGGATCAGGACAAGCGCGGCATCGCCGGGCAGGGGCCGGCCGCGCCGGATCAGCTGAACCTCCACCTCCGGCTCCGCGACCAGCGGGTCGAGGTCATCGAAATTCGCAATCCGCGGCAGGCAGGGCACCGCGATCCTGACCGGGCCGCCCGGGCGCTGCGCGAGGTCCAGCACATCCTCCGCCGGCAGCCGCCAGGCCGCATCGAACCACGGGATCACGCCAAGTGAGGGCCAGCGGGTCGCCGTCTCCACGATGCGCACACCGTCCTCGAAGAGGCGCGGATCGCCCCGGAACTTGTTCACGGCAAAGCCCGCGATCATCGCGCTGTCGCCGGGCTCCAGCACGACCTGCGTGCCGACCAGCTGCGCGATGACGCCGCCCCGGTCGATGTCCCCCAGAAGGATCACCGGCACGTCTGCGGCCCGGGCAAAGCCCATGTTGGCGATGTCGCCTGCGCGCAGGTTCACCTCTGCCGGGCTGCCCGCCCCCTCGACGAGCACGAGGTCGGCCCCGGCCGCCAGCCTGTGAAAGCTATCCAGCACCTGCGGCAGCAGGCTCTGCCGTTTGCCGGTGAAGTCGCGCGCCTCCCACTGGGCCAGCCGCTTGCCGTGCAGGATGATCTGTGCGCCGGTCTCGCTCTCGGGTTTCAGGAGCACGGGGTTCATGTCCACGTGGGATGCCACGCGGGCGGCGCGGGCCTGCAGGGCCTGCGCGCGGCCGATCTCTCCGCCCTCGGGGGTGACGGCGGCGTTGTTGGACATGTTCTGCGGCTTGAAGGGCCGGACCCGCAGGCCGCGGTTGGCAAAGGCCCGGGCCAGCCCCGCGACGATCATCGACTTGCCGGCGTTGGAGCCAGTCCCCTGGATCATGAGTGCGCGGGCCATGGTCATCCTCCTGTCCCCCGTCTTGGCGGGGCAGGGGGCGCGGCGCAATGGCAATTTCCGCAGGGCGCCTCCAACGCGAAGCGACGGCCAAGAAAAAACGCGCCCCGCAAGGGGGCGCGTTTTTGTCGGAGGGCTTTTCGTCTGTTCGGATCAGGCCGCTTCGGCCTGCTCGGCGGCGTGCCGGCGTTCGCTTTCCTCGCGCGAGAGAGCCACGGAGGTACGGACACCTTTGGACACGAATTCCATGAGACCGGACACGACCCGTTCATTGGGATCGATACCGGCGCAGCTTAGAACTTCCCGACCATCGCGCGACCGGGCCCAACGAGCGATCTGCTCAGGACCGTTGCCGTATTTCTTGTCATCCGCGATGGCGTCGTCGAGTGCAGCCAGTACAACGGCTGCGAACAGTTTACGTGCACGGTTGCCCTGCTCATTATTGAAGGCCGTGCCGTCAACGAAATCTTTCATGATTCGTCCTTTTGTTTTTGCTCTTGTGCTTCTGGGGCGACGCGCTTTATGGCGAATTAGATGCGATTCGGATAGCGTTCTCACGCAAGTCCGTCATGCTTTATTTGCATGGCACGGGAGGGGCGTCGCATATCTCCGGTCTCCTTGCCAGCCGCTCTGCCCGCATATATAGGGGGCACGAATTTTCTATCAACCAGAGCAGCGGACTCCGTCATGCCCAAGATCAACGGCAATGAGATTCGCCCCGGCAACGTGCTGGAGCATAATGGCGGCCTCTGGGCCGCGGTGAAGGTCGACCACGTGAAGCCCGGCAAGGGCGGCGCTTTCGCGCAGGTCGAGATGAAGAACCTGCGCAACGGCTCGAAGCTGAACGAACGCTTCCGTTCCGCGGACAAGGTCGAGCGCGTGCGCCTTGAACAGAAAGACCAGCAATTCCTCTACGAGACCGACGGGATGCTGGTGTTCATGGACACCGAAACCTACGAACAGATTGAACTTCCTGCAGATCTTCTGGGCGAGCGTCGCCCGTTCCTGCAGGACGGCATGACCATCGTGGTGGAATTCTACGACAGCGAGGCGCTCAACGCGACCCTGCCGCAGAAGGTCACCTGCAAGATCGTCGAGACCGAGCCGGTGGTGAAGGGGCAGACGGCTGCCAACTCCTTCAAGCCCGCGACCCTCGACAACGGCGTCAAGGTCATGGTGCCCCCCTTCATCGGTCAGGACGAGGACATCATCGTCAACACCGAAACCATGGAATATTCCGAACGCGCCTGACGCTGCGTCACGGGAATCGAAAAGGCCGGGTCCTCGTGACCCGGCCTTTTTCATGTCACGCAGACGTGACCGATGGGGCAGGGGGCGCGGGCCTCACTCAGCCTTCGCGACCACTGCATCGCCCGCCTGCATGGCGCCCTCGGCCCGGTCGAAACGCAGCCAGGCGATGGCGCGATCGCCTGAACGGGTCATCAGGACGCCCGCCACCTTGTCGCCCGCGGTGATCTCGGTGCCCGGTTCGGCGGGGCCCTCGACGGTCACGAGGGCCAGGCCCTTGCGCAGTTCCGTCTTGTGCTTCATCCGCGCGGTGACCTCCTGCCCCACGTAGCAGCCCTTGCGGAAATCCACGCCGTGCAGCCGCTCGAAACCGTTTTCGAGGATATAGCTCTCCGGCGTCAGTTCGATCCCGGTCTCGGGGATGCAATGGGCCACGCGGATCGCGTCCCAGTCGCTGCCGTCATCGCCGCCCTCGGCACCGTAGAGCCGCCAGCCGAGCGCGTCGTGCCGGGGATCGGCCACCGCGCCCTCGGGTGCCGGGCCGGTGCCGCGTTTCACCTGCAGGTCGGTCTCCTCGATCTCGACCTTGGCGCGCAGCTTGTACATCTTCAGCCGTTGCAGCAGCCCGGGGGCCAGTGCGCTGTCCACGTCCAGCAGCACGGCCTCGCCCTCGGCCACGAGGAAGAAATCCGCGAGGTACTTGCCCTGCGGCGTCAGCAGCGCGGCATAGACCGCGCCCCGGTCGAGGCCCGCGATGTCATTGGTGACCAGCCCCTGAAGGAAGTCCCGGGTGTCGGGTCCGGTGAGGCGGAGGATGCTGCGCGTCATGTCGTCTTCCTTTCCTGCTTCGCACCGTAATATAGGGTTGGGGCGCAGGGACAACAGGGGCCGATCATGCCAGCAGCCATCAGCGTCATCATTCCCGTGGGCAATGCCGCCCGCAGCCTGCCGGGCTGCTGTGCCGCGCTCATGGAGGGGCTGGAGGAAGGCCTGCTGCGCGAGTTGCTGGTGGCCGACATGGGGAGCGAGGATGACAGCCTGCGGATCGCAGACGCCATGGGCGGCGAGGCCGTGCGCGGGCCCCAGGCGCTTGGCGATGCGGTGGCGCAGGCCAAGGGGCAGTGGCTGCTCCTCCTGCGGCCCGAGACGCGGCTGGCGCGGGGCTGGACGGTGCCGGTGGCCGATCACCTCTCCGCCGGGCAGCGGCCTGCGCATTTCCGCATCGTGCATGACGCGCCGGGGCTGGGGGTGCGGCTCTCTGCATCGCTCACCAACCTGCGCAGTGGGCTGACGGGACGGGCCGTGCCGCTTCAGGGCCTGCTGGCGCCCCGCCGGGTGGTGGAAAAGGCCGGTGTGCCCGGGGGCCGCGATCCCATGGCCGGGCTCTTTCGCCGGGTGACGGGGGTGGGCAGCCTGCCTGCGGAGATCCGCGTGACCGGCTGACCGCTGTCGCTCAGCCGCGCCGTCCGAAGACGCCTGTTGCCAGCCGACGCCAGAACCCTGCCTCGGCCCGGTCGCCCGCGGCCTCCTTCGCGGCACGGGCCCGCGCGGCCTTGTCCCGCGCCATGGCATCGGCCGAGGGCCCGTCGGTGCGGAACTGCAGGTCATGCAGCTTGGCATAGATGCCGCCCCGCGCCAGCAACTCCTCGTGGCGGCCCTGATCCACCACCTGTCCGCGGTCCATTACCACGATCTTGTCCGCGCTGCGCACGGTCGAGAGGCGGTGCGCGATCACCAGCGTCGTGCGGCCCTTGGCCAGCTTCTCCAACGCGCCCTGCACCACGGCCTCGCTCTGCGCGTCCAGCGCCGAGGTCGCCTCGTCCAGCAGCAGCACCGGCGTGTCGCGCAGCAGCGCCCGCGCGATCGCCACCCGCTGCCGTTGCCCACCGGACAGCGCCGAGCCGCGCGGGCCCACGGGCGTTTCCAGCCCCAGCGGCAGCTTGGCCACAAAATCGGCCACGTGGGCGGCCTCCAGCACCTCTTTCAAGCGCGCCTCGGGGACATCGGTGCGCCCCAGTAGGATGTTCTCACGCAGCGTCTCGTCGAAGAGCGCGGCATCCTGCGACACGACCGAGAAGCGGTCGCGCAGATCGCCAAGCGCCATGGCCGAGACGGGCACGCCGCCCAGTGCCACCTTGCCCGAGGCCGGGTCCACCAGCCGCGTCAGCAGGTTGAAGATCGTCGATTTCCCCGCACCGGACGCGCCCACAAGTGCCGTGGTCTGGCCCGGCTCCGCAGTGAAACTCGCGCCGCGCAGCACTTCCGTCTCACCGTAGGAGAGGCGCACATCCTCCAGCACTACGCCCGGCACGCCAGTTGGGGCCTGCACCGGCTTGGTGGGCGAGACGATGGAGGGCTTGGTCTCCAGCAGTTCGCGCAGCCGTTCCATCGCGGCGGCCGCCACCTGCCACTGGCCGCTGACCGCCCCGAGGCGGCGCAGCGGCTCGAAGGCAAAGCCGATGGCGGTGAAGAAGGACATGAACTGGCCCACGGTCTTCTCGCCCGCGATGATCTCGCCGCCGCCGAAGATCAGCACGCCGACGAAGCCGACACCGGCCATGATGTCGATCAGCCCGGGGATCGAGGCGGCGCCCAGCGTGGCGCGCACCTCGGCCCGCACCAGTTGATCGGTCAGCGCGCCGTAGCGTTCGGACTGGTAGCGTTCCAGCCGGTTCAGCTTCACCGGGACAATGCCGTGGAACACCTCGTCCAGCCGGGTGGCCAGCTTGGCGCCCAGATCGCGGGCTTCCCGCGCCCGGCGGCGCACGAATTTCTGCACCACCGCCGAAGGGGCCACCATGACGGGCGCGCCAATGCAGGCGATCAGCGTCCAGCGCCAGTCGACCGAGACGGCCACACCCATCAGGATCACCAGCGCCACCGCGTCACGGCCCGCCCCGGTCAGCACCGAGGACCAGACGTTGTTGATCTGCTGCACGTCGCTCTGCACCCGCTGGATCAGGAAGCCGGGCGGGTGGCTCTGGTGGAAGGAGCCGTCCTGCGTCATCAGCCCGTCGAGCAGATCACGCCGCATCTTGGCCGAGGACTTCTGCGAGATCGTCGCCAGCAGGCCCTTCTGCGCGACCGAGGCGAAGGCCCGGGTCAGGAAGATCGCGAGGATCGCCAGCGCCACGCCGGTCATCGCGCCGGAGTTGCCTTCAAGGAAGACGTTGTCGAACATCGGCTTCATCATCCAGCTGAGCGCGCCCAGCATGGAGCCCTCCAGCGCCATGAAGACCACCGCGAGGACGAGAAGCAGGATGTGGTGACGCAGGTAGCCCTGCCAGAGCCAGGTCAGAAGCCCCTTGGCGTGATCCGATGCGAGCGCCGGAGCCGGAGCCGGAGGCGTCGCTGCGGCAGGCGTGGCCGGGGCGGGCGACTGTGAGGCGGGCGCGGCAGCCGGGGTCTTCTCGGGCGTCGTCATCAGAACAGCTTCTTCGGCGCGGCGTCGAAGGAGACCTGCGCGGCCTCCTGATCGTATTCCGTGGCGATCCACTCCTCGAAACCGATGGGGGCCTCGGCGTTGCGCGTGGCATAGAGGTCGAGGATGTGATCGAGCACGCCGGTCTTGGTCCAGCGGAAATGGACGTATTTCACCGAAAGCATTCGGCGGGCCTGCTCAACAGGGACGCCCTTCACCACCATGAGATAGACCGCCGAGGCAAAGCCCGCACGATCCGCCCCCGATTTGCAGTGCATCACGAAGGGCGGCTCGATCCGCTTCAGCACGTCGATCAGCCCGAGGATTTCCTCGCGTGAGGCCGCCTTGCGCGCGTAGAGCCGGGAGGAGACGAGCGTCAGCCCGAGCTGCTCGCAGGTTTCCGCCTCGGTCAGGTAATGCGCCTGCGTGCCGGAGCCGCGCAGGTTCAGCACCGTACGGATCCCCATGGCCTTCATCTTCTCGAACCGCTTCCGCGTCGGGTGGTTCGACCGCCAGACGCCCGGGGCGATCTCGAAGAAGTTCGTCCAGACGCACCGCAGGACCGCGTGATCGAACCAGAGATTGTAGATCTCCGCCTTGCGGCGGTTCTCGGGGGTCGACAGATCGGTGTTGTAGGAGCGTCGCAGCTCCTTCTCCCAGCGTTGCAATCTGGCGAAGGGGTTCATTTTGAGTCCCGTGGCTGCTTCTGCCCTCTGACGGGCTGCATCCATCTAAGGAAGGCTGCCCTGCATGGCAAGCATGGCGCGGGCGATTGACGCGGCGCCGCTTCGGGCTAATGGTGTCCGCGCTCCATGATTTCCACGAGGTTGAAATGTCTCTTGCCAACGGCCGCACGCATCTTGCCATCCCGGGTCCCTCGATCATGCCCGATGCAGTGCTGCAGGCCATGCACCGCGCCGCGCCCAACATCTACGAAGGCGATATTGTCACCCTCGTCGAAGGGCTGATCCCCGACCTGCGCAAGGTGGCCCGCACGGAACACGCGGCGACGATCTATATCGGCAACGGTCACGCGGTCTGGGAAGCCTCGCTCGTCAACGTCATCAACCCCGGTGACAAGGTGCTGGTGGCGGCCACGGGCCGTTTCGGCCACGGCTGGGCCGGGCAGGCGGCAGGCGTGGGGGCCGATGTGCAGGTGCTCGACTTCGGGCTCAAGGCGCCGCTCGACGCCCAGAAGATCGAGGATGCCCTGCGCGCCGACACCAACCACGAGATCAAGGCCGTGCTGGTGAACCACGTGGACACCGCCACCTCGATCCTGAACGATGTGCCCTCGGTCCGCGCCGCCATCGACGCCGCTGGCCACCCGGCGCTGCTGATGGCCGATTGCATCGCCTCCATGGCCTGCGACCGGTTCGAAATGGACGCCTGGGGCGTGGATATCGCGATCACCGGGTCCCAGAAGGGCCTCATGGTGCCCCCGGGCCTCGGCTTCGTCTTCTTCGGCCCCAAGGCCAAGGAAGCACGCGAGAAAGTCGAGCGCGTGTCGCTTTACTGGGACTGGAAGCCGCGCTCCGAGCCGGCCTACGTGGCCGAATACTTCGGCGGCACCTCGCCCACCCACCACCTCTTCGGCCTGCGCGCCGCGCTCGACATCATGCATGGCGAGGGGATGGAGAACGTTTGGGCCCGCCACGACAGCCTTGCCCGCGCCCTCTGGGCCGCCTGCGATGCCTGGGGCCAGGGTGGCCCGCTCACCATGAACGTGGCCGATCCCGCGCACCGCTCCCGCGCGGTGACCGCGCTGTCGCTGGGCGGTGACAAGGGCGAACGGCTGCGCAAATGGTGCGCGGAGGAGGCGGGCCTGACGCTCGGCATCGGCCTTGGCATGGCCCCGCGCGGCAGCGCCGAGGCGGCGGGCTTCTTCCGCATCGGCCATATGGGGCACCTGAACGCCCACGTGATGCTGGGCACGCTGGGCACGATCGAGGCGGGTCTCACCGCGCTCGACATCCCCCATGGCGCAGGCGCGCTGAGTGCCGCCGCCAAGGTCATCGCCGCGGGCTGACAGCATAGAGGGGGGCACGCCGCCCCCCTTCATCTTTCGTCAGATACTCCGGGGAAGTACGCCGCCCTGCGGAGCAAGGGGGCAGAGCCCCCGGAAATTTTCAAAATTCCGGACCGGAAAATGCGCATTTTCCGGAGACCCCCGCCAGGGGCGCATCACGTACCGCAAGCGCAGAAAACTCTTCGAAGACTTTTCCCAAGAATTTTCGAAAATTCTTGGTGGCGCAGGCCTCAGTCGCGCGCGGACCGGCGGCGGTCCAGCAGGGTGATGAGGTGGTTCAGCCCCAGACCGGCCAGCAGCAGCCCCGGCAGACCCCAGAGCGCAGAGACGACGCCGAGCATCCAGAGCAGGTTGATGAACCCCATCCAGAGGGTCGCGGTGGTGTAATCGGGGGCGGATGCGTGGGAGGAATCGTGCATGGTCGGACTTTCGAGGGGAGAGCCCGATTGAAGCCCGCAGGCGGCCCCGGATCAAGTGCCGGGGCTGCGCTGATCGCTCAGGTCCGTTCTGCGGCCCGCGCATGGCGGGCGGTGTCCAGCGCGCCGGGCAGGGCCTCGGCCAGCAGGTCCATCTGGGCGGGCGTGCCACAGGAAATCCGGATGCAGCGGTTCTGCGGCGCCACGAAGGGCATCCGCACGAAGACCCCCTGCGCAACCAGCGCGTCCAGCACGGCCTTGGCAAAGGCCCCGTCCGCGCCGCAGTCCACCGCGACGAAGTTCGTGGCCGAGGGCAGGGCACTCAGCCCGTTTGCCGCGGCGATCTCGCCGATACGCGTCCGGGACGCGGCGACGGAAGCGCGGGTCTGCGCCAGCCAGTCGGCATCCTGAAGGGCCGCGAGGGCCCCGGCCTGCGCGGCCCGGTTCATGCCGAAATGGTTGCGGATCTTGTCGAAGCTGCGGATCAGCTCCGCCGCGCCGAGGGCATAGCCCACCCGCGCGCCGGCCATCCCATAGGCCTTGGAGAAGGTCCGCATGCGGATCACCCGCGGATCGTCGATCGGCAGGGGCAGGGCGGCATCCTCGGGGGCGAACTCACCATAGGCCTCGTCGAGGATCAGCAGTGTGTCCTCGGGCAGGGCCGAGAGCGCCTCGGCAATCTCCGCGCCGGGCAGGTAGCTGCCCATCGGGTTGTCGGGGTTGGCGAAATAGACCAGCTTGGCCTTCACCTCGGCACCGCGCGCGATCAGGGCGCGCAGGTCTTCGCTGTCGCCGAGGTAGGGCACCATCTCCAGTGTCCCGCCAAAGCCGGTGACGTGGTAGTTGAAGGTCGGATAGGCGCCCTGCGAGGTGACGACCACGTCGCCTGGGCCCACCAGCAGCCGCACGAGGTAGCCCAGCAGCGCGTCGATGCCTTCGCCCACGACGATATTCTCGACCCCGCAGCCGATGTGCGCGGCCAGTGCCTGACGCAGCTCCCACGACAGCGGATCGCCGTACATCCAAATCTCGCCCGAGGTCGCCTGCATCGCGGCAATCGCCTTGGGCGAGGGGCCGAAGACGTTCTCGTTCGCGCCCAGACGGGCGGTGAAGGGCGCGCCGCGCAGGCGTTCCATCTCCTCCGGTCCCACGAAGGGCACGGAAGCGGGCAGAGCGGCAACCAGATCGGTATAACGAGGTCCAGACATGGCAGGCGCGATACGCCCGAAGGTCCGTTCCGGGCAAGCGGATTCGTCCCCCGGCATGTTCACATTCTGCAACAAACCGTTCTGCCGTCACGTCCCGGTGGACCGCCCGGCGGTGCCCGTGACAGGCTCCGCCCAAGTTGAGCCCATCGGGAGGAGGACCCAGATGACCCGCGTTTCCGTCGAGATCACCGATCACGTCGCCCATGTCACCCTGACCCGGGGCGACAAGATGAATGCCGTCGACAGTGCCATGGCCGAGGCCATCGTCGAGGCCGGAGAGGCGCTGTTGCCGCGCGACGACATCCGCGCCGTGGTGCTTTCGGGTGAGGGGCGGGCCTTCTGTGCCGGGCTCGACGTGGCCTCCTTCGGGGCGGCGCTGATGCGGGACAGTTCCGACTGGCTGATGCCGCGCAGCCACGGTGCCTCGAACCTGATGCAGCGGGTGGCGATGGTCTGGCACGAGATGCCGGTGCCGGTGATCGCGGCGCTTCAGGGCGTGGCCTTCGGGGCGGGCTTCCAGCTGGCGCTCGGCGCGGATATCCGCATCGCCCATCCGGCCTGCAAGCTGGCCGTGATGGAGATGAAATGGGGCCTCGTGCCCGACATGGGCGGCATGGTCCTGCTGCCGCGGCTCTGCCGCTCCGACGTGATCCGCCGCCTGACCTACACGGCCGATCCGGTGAGCGCAGAGCAGGGCCTCGCCATGGGGCTTGTGACCGAGCTGGCCGAGGACCCGCTGGCCGCCGCCCGCGCCATGGCCGAGGGCATCGCCGGGCGCAGCCCCTCCGCGATCCGCGCGGCCAAGGCGCTGATCGGCTATGCCGAGAGCGGCGCCGGGATGGAGGAGGTTCTGCTGGAAGAGAGCCGCGCGCAGGTTGGCCTGATTGGCGGCAGTGACCAGCGCGAGGTCGTCGCGGCCAACATGGCCGGGCGCGCGCCGGTGTTCGGATAGCGGCTGTTCGCCCGCCCTTTCCTTGGGGAATGGCGTCGCTGCGGGGGTGACACGGTCCTGCGGCGGCTGTTGCCCGGAAGGGCCGCAGAGATTGCTGGCGCCGAGACTGCGGCAGGCCCGACTGCTATAGCCGGAAATGCGAAAGGGCGCGCCCGTCAGGACGCGCCCTTTCGCAAGGATCGGGGGGTTCAGCCCGCGGCGCGCTGATCCGGGCGGAAGCTGATCCGGTCGGAGACCGTGAACCGGCCGCCCTTGACCTTGCGGATCTTGCCTTCGCGCAGCAGCTGGCCGAAGGAGCGCAGGCCGTCCTCGCGGGAGAAGCCCTCCATTTCCACCTGACGCACCTTGGTCATCAGCTGCGGACGCGAGAACTGGTCCCGCCCTTCGATGAAAGACAGGTAGGAGGCTGCGGCCTCCAGCACGTCGGGCAGGGCGACGGCGCCCATGGTCTCCGCGAACTCCGAGAAGGAGCCGGCCTGTGCCGCTTCGACGGAGACGTCCTCGTGACGCTCGGCCTCGTTCTCTTCCTCGACCCGGCGGGCGAGGTCGGCGATGGTCACACGGCGCGGACGCACCGGGGCCTTCTGGGAGGCATCCAGCGTGTCGATGCGCTGCTCGGCCACCAGCTTGAGCGGCGCGGGACGGTCCTCGGCGCGGCGCGTGGGCGTCTGGCCGGTGGGACGGGCGCGGCGGGGGCGCACGACCTGGGCGAGGTCATCGCGGTAGGCGTCGGTCTTCTTCGGCGCGGCGGCCAGATCGGAACCGGCCTGCTTCTCGGCGCGGGTCGCGGCGACGGCCGCCCGCAGGTGGGCGATGGCGCTGCGACGGCGGTTGCCTTCGCTCTCGCCCAGCTGGTTGTTGGTCTCGGCGAGGATACGATCCATGTCGCCGTCGGTGGCGGCTTCGCTGAGACGGGCGCGACGGGCCAGAACCGGACGGCGCGGGGACACGGGTGCCAGCTCTTCTTCGGCCACGGGCTCCTCGGCCACGGGGGCGTCCTCTTCGAGGGCCTCCTCGGGCTCTGCCTCCGCGGCAAGCGGTGCTTCGGCCTCGATGTCGTCCTCAGCCTCGGCGGCAAGGTCATCCTCGTCGTCATAGTCCGCGTCAGCCTCATCGTAGGCTTCGTCTTCCTCGGCCCATGCGTCGATGCGGCTGTCCTGCGTCGCCACGAAGGGCGTGTCGTCGTAGGCTTCTTCCTCTGCGACTTCCTCTGCGACGGCCTCATCCGCGTTCTCGTCTTCCGCGACGATCTCGTCCTCGGCGTAGGCGTCGTCTTCCTCGAGGTCCTCGGCGTAGAGCTCTTCCTCGACCAGGTCGGGGGTCTCGGCGGCCAGCGAGTCTTCGTGGATGTGACGCAGGGCTTCGCGCAGCTCGGCCTCGTCCTCGGAGGAGAGGGTGCTGATCTCGGCGTCGTAGCCTTCGAACGCATCCTCGTCTTCGGCTTCGTCGTCGAAGGCGGCTTCGACCTCTTCCTCGGCCTCAAGCGTTTCGGGCAGCGCCTCGGGCGCCTCCTCGACGGCGTCGACCTCGGTCATCTCTTCCGCGAAGACGGGGGCCTCATCGGCCAGCACCTCTTCCTCGGCGATCATCTCTTCAGCGACCAGTTCCTCGGCGACTGCCTCGGCGATCATCTCCTCGGCGACCGGCTCTTCGATCGTTTCCTCGACAACCGGGGCGGCGACGGCGGGCACGACGACGGGGCGGCTGGCACGCGGAGCGCCGCCTTCCAGATCGCTGCGCTTGACCTTCATCACGCGGGCCCAGCCGGTGGCGGGATCCTCGTCCGGTGCCGGGGCTTCCTCGGCAGCGGCGATGTCTTCCTCGTAGTCGGCTTCGGCGTCGATCTCTTCGTAGTCGTCCTCGTCGAAGAAGCCGTCGTCACCGGCCAGTTCGGCCTCCTCGAGGTCGTCCTCTTCGATCACCTCTTCGGTCTCGACGGAGAGGATCTCCTCCTCGGCCTCGACCATGTCCATCGTCTCGGCGGCCTGCATGGCGGCAACGGCGACCTCGTCCTCGATCTCCTCGGCGTCCTCGTCCTCGATATAGGCTTCGGCCTCGGTGATCTCGGCGGGCTGACGGGCCACCACGGCGCGGATGCGCTGCAGCTTGGCGGCGACGGAATTGTCGATGGCCGGGGCCGGGGCGGCCTCTTCCTCGAGCGCCGCGGCAAGCACGTTCTCCTCTTCGTCATCGTCGCCGAAGAGCAGGTCGTCCTCGGCATCGAGGGCGTCGAAGTCTTCTTCCTCGGCGGTGTCGTCCTCGGCGCTGTGGGCGAGGGCGTCATCCCAGAGGTTGTCGGTGCTTTCGGACAGGGCGCTTTCGATGGCGGCGCTGAAGATCGCGTCGTCCTGCGCGGTGTCTTCGAGGACGTCTTCCTGCGCATCGGCGATGGCGGCCTCTGCGACGACGTCTTCCTCGGGCACTTCGGGCAGATCGTCTGCTTCGGCGGTCTCTTCGGTGACCTCTTCGATCAGCGCCTCGGCGATGTCCTCCGCGATGGCCTCTTCGGCGATCTCCGCGACAGTGGCGACCTCGGTGACCACCTCGGCCTCGGCAACCTCGGCTTCGGCCGGGGCCTCCGCCACGGGCTCTGCGGCAGGTTGGGCGGGGGCAGGCTGCGAAACCGGGGCCTGAGACACGGGTGCCTGAGACACGGGGGCCTCTGCCGCCGGTTCAGCCACCGGAGCCGCAGCGGCCAGGCCGGGACGCAGCAGGATGCCGCCTTCCTGGGCGCGGGCTTCGACGCGGTGGCCGTCACGGGCGGCGATACGGGCGATCAGCTCGGGGTCGGGGGTCGGCGGTTCCGCACCGAAATACCGGTCGTCCGCTGCCAGATCACGGAAGTATTCCGCGATGGATTTCATCATGTCGAAGGCGTCGTCAAACCCCTCGAGGGTGCACGAGAACGTGCCATACGACACCGTGAGGATCTTGTTTGACTCTACCACTGTTCAATCTCGCTTCTAATGCGTTTCTTGGAACAATCCGCGACTTCAACGTCCGGTTTCGATAGCGAGGACAATGCTGTCCAACCTGCCCGAATCTATGGTGCATCCGGTGTCATTTTGTGACGATATTGTGTTTCGAGTCCATTGAGGGCAGGAAGGGCCATGCCCAACGCGATCGTGACTTCTGACCGGCCCGTGGCTCTTTTCGGCGGCGCCGGTGCCGAAAAAACCGTGGTTAATGACGTTCTGGCGCTCTGCGGTCCGGTGGCCGCCGCCGATGGCGGGGCCGACGTGGCGCTGGCCCACGGGGTCGTGCCGCAGGCGGTCATCGGCGACATGGACAGCCTAAGTGCCGCCGGACGTGCCGCAATTCCGCCCGGATCGATTCACGGAATCACCGAGCAGGAGACCACGGACTTCGACAAGGCCCTGCGCAGCATCGCGGCGCCGCTGATCATCGGTGTCGGATTTCATGGAGCGCGGATGGATCACCAGCTGGCCGCGTTTACCGTGCTGGCGCGCCACGCGGACCGGCGCTGCCTGCTGGCCGGGCCCGAGGATTGCGTCTGCCTGATGCCCCCCCGGCTGGAGCTGGAGGCGACCCCGGGCGAGTTCCTTTCACTGTTTCCGCTGGGGCCGGTAATGGGCCGCTCGGAGGGGCTGGAATGGCCCATCGACGGCATCGCCATGACGCCCGCCGGGCGCGGCGGCACCTCGAACCGGGTGACGGCAGGGCGCGTGGTGATCGAGGTCGACGCACCCCTGATGCTGCTGATCAGGCCGCGGGCGGCGCTGGCGGGATCGGCCCGGGCGCTGATGGCCGCGCCTGCGCAATGGCCCGCTCGCGCCAGATGACATAGAGGCCGGCGCCCACGGTGATCGCGATGCCGACGGCGGCCCGCCCGTCCGGCAGGTCGCTGAAGAGGATCAGCCCGTAGAGCGTCGCCATCGGGATCTCGAGGTACTGCATCGGCGCCAGCGTGGCGGCCGGGGCGAACTTGAGCGAGCTGGTCATCAGCAGGTGCCCGCCGGTGCCCAGTAGCCCCAGCAGCAGGATCAGGGCGCCGGTCGTCAGGTCGGGCATCGGCAGCGCCAGCGACTCGACGCCAAAGACGCTTCCCGCAAGCACCGGCGGCAGCGTCACGAGGCAGGCGATCCAGCCCGAGACGACCTGCAGCGTCACCGCGTCGGTCTGTTTCGCCACCTGCCGCGTCACCAGCATGAAGAGCGCAAAGCTCACCGCGACCCCCAGCGGCAGCAGGGCGATCAGCCCGACCTCGGCAAAGCTGGGCTGGATCACCAGCAGCGTGCCGGCAAAGCCCACGGCGCAGGCGATCAGGCGGCGCGGCCCGACTTCCTCGTTCAGGAAGACCTTGCCGAGCAGCAGCAGGATGAAGGGCATGACGAAGGCAATCGCGATCGTATCGGCCAGCGGCATGTAGCGCAGGGCCGTGAACATCATGGTGATGCCCACGATATGCAGCAGCGTCCGCAACACCGAGAGCTTCAGCAGCCGCCCGCGATAGCGCCAGTCGCGCCCGGTGATCAGCACCACGGGCGTCAGGAAGACCGCCTGCAGGAAGAACCGCAGGAAGACCAGCGGCCAGAGCGGCGCATAGGCGCCGAGGATCTTGGCAAGCGCATCGCCGAGCGGCGCGGTGATGCAGAAGCCCAGCATCAGCAGGATGCCGAGCAGGGGGCGGTCTTCGGTGTGGGCGGGGGCTTGGCGCATGGCCGGGACGCTAGGCAGGGCGCAGAGCTTTGGCAATGCGCATCCTAGGGGCAGGGTACCCGGCCCGGCGCTCCGGTCGATGCCCCCTGCTGCGGCGGGACGAGGCCTCGCGTGGAGCCCCGGCCATTTGGGGCAGTGTCAGGCGGCGGTGATCTTCTCGACCGCCTCGGCGCAGGTCATCACGTCGGTGACCGACCCCAGCGAGACCAGCGTCGCGTCGTGGACCTTCTGCGAGAACGCCGCGCAGCCATCCGACAGCAGTACGGTGTGAATGCCGCGCAGGTGCGCATCGCGCAGGGTGGAGGCGACGCCGCCGTTGGTGACGATCCCGCCGACGATCAGCGTGTCCACCCCGATGGCCTTCAGCACGTATTCCAGCCGGGTCTGGTAGAAGGCGGAGTAGTTGATCTTCTCGACCGTGAAATCGGCGGGCTTCAGGCTGTCGACGAGGTCATGGCCAAAACTGCCCGGCTCGAAATCGCCGCGGCCGAGGAAGGGGCGCAGCGCCTTCAGGTGCGGGGCGATCAGCGGCTCGCGCCCGTGGTGCGGCACCAGCGTGAACTGGGCCGAGACATAGCTGCCCCCCTTGGCCCGCAGCGCGTCGATCACCGGCTTCACCCGGTCGGGCAGGGCCGCGATCTCGGGCGCGCTCTGGCCGCCGCGGCCATAGGCCCCCTCGGGGTGGAGGAAATCGTTCTGCAGGTCGATGGTCAGCACCGCGGTGCGGGCCGGGTCGATGGCGTGGCTCATGGTCGGGGTCCTTGTTGGGAGAGGCGTTTTTCGTGGCCGCGCGTCGTGGCGCTGCGCCCGGAAGACGCGACGCCCCCCGGCGCGGACCGGGTTATGGCGTCTTAGGGGCCTTTGCCGCGGGCGCGCCGGGGCGGTCGGGGCGTCCTTCCGGGCGTCCGGTGGGGCGGGGCACCCAGGCGGCGCCGTTGTCGCCCTGCACCCGGCGCATCGCCACTTCGATCTGGTAGAGCTCGGGCCGGTAGAGGACGCGGATGAATTCCACCGGGCGGTCCTGCGCATCGAAGACCACGCGCCGCGTGTCGATGAGCGGCGCACCCATGGGCACATCCAGCGCGGCGGCACTCAGCGCGTCGGCCAGCGTGGCGGTGATCGTCTGGGTGGCGGAGCTGACGGAAATCCCCGCGCGCTCCAACTGCAACAGCATCGGCGTGGGGCTTTCGGCCTCCAGCGCGGCGCCCTCGGCCACATCCTCGGGGATCCAGGCCTCGAGGAAGGAGACGCTCTGATCGTTCAGCGAGCGGACGCGGCGCGATTGCAGGGCGCGCGCGCCCTCGGGCAGGTTGAGCGCCGCGCGGATTTCAGGCGGGGCAGGCATCAGGGCAGAGGAGAGGACGCGCACGGCGGTGTTGCGCCCCATCTCGCCCACCTTTTCCAGCAGCCCGTCGATACTGGCCTTCAGCGGCTGCGGCGGCAGCCGGTCGGTCACCCGCGTGCCGCTGCCGCGCTTGCGGATCACCAGCCCGGTATCGGCCAGCTCGTTGAGCGCCCGCTTGGCCGTGATCCGCGACACGTCATAGGCCTCGCAGAGCTCCGCCTCGCCCATGATCTTGTCGCCGGGCTGCAGGGCGCCGCCATGTATCTGGCTGCGCAGCAGGAGGTAGAGCTGCTGGTAGAGCGGGACCGGAGAGCCCGGATCGAGGGTGGCGCTATTTTGGGCTGTCACGATCTGTCCCTGCTGAAGCTGTCTGCCTGTCTCATCTTTATCGTTGACATAATGATATATCTATAGACCAAATGAAATGGCTTATTGGCATAACATTATGACAAACTGGTGCCGGCCCAGCCGGATGCCTGAAAATTAGAGGAAAGAGGCCCTTGGCGCAGAAGACAATCCTGATCGTGGGCGCAGGGCCGGTGGGGCTGACCCTTGCATGGCGTCTGGTCGAGGCCGGGCTCGACGTGAAGGTTTTCGAGGCAGATGCCGAGATTTCCGACCAGCTCCGGGCCTCCACCTTCCATCCGCCGACGCTGGACATGCTGGCGCCCGCGGGAATCACGCAAAAGCTGATCGACAAGGGGCGGATCACGCCGACCTGGCAGATCCGCATGCAGTCCACCGGCGAGAAGGCGGAATTCGATCTTGCCGTGTTGAAGGATGACACCGACCATCCCTATCGCCTGCAGTGCCGCCAGGCCGAGCTGAGCCGCGCCGTCTACGCCCTGCTACCCGAAGGCACGGTGCAGTTCGGCGCCGAGGTGACGGAAGTGTCGCAGGATGCCTCGGGCGTGCGGCTGGTGGCCAATGGCGAGGAGCATCGCGGTTGGGCCATCGTCGGCTGTGACGGGGCGCGCAGCCTCGTGCGCAAGGCCGTGGGGGCCGAGTTCGAAGGTACGACCTACCCGGAAAGCACGATCCTCGTGACCACGCATTTCCCCTTCGAAGAACACCTCGAAGGGCTGTCGGGCGTGAACTACATCTGGAAGCCGGGCGGCACCTATTCGCTGCTGCGTCTGCCCGATCTCTGGCGCGTCTCGCTGCATCCGCAGGAGGGGCAGGACGTCGAGGACGCGCTGTCCGACGCATCCATCCGCGCCCAGACCCGCGCCGTGGTGCCCGAGGCCGGGGACATCGATATCGAGGAGAAACGCGTCTACCGCGTCCATCGTCGCGTCGCATCGACCTACCGCAAGGGGATGATGTTCCTCTGCGGGGATGCGGCGCACCTCAACAGCCCCAAGGGCGGCATGGGGCTGAACGGCGGCGTGCATGACGCCTTCAACCTCGCCGAGAAGCTGGCCGCCGTGGCGGCGGGCGAGAGCGACGCGCTGCTCGACCTCTACGAGGCGCAGCGCCGCCCGATCGCCCGGGATGACATCCTCGCGCAGGCGGACGAGAACCGCCGCCGCATGAACACCACCGACCCGGAAGAGCGCCTCAACCACCTGCGCCGGCTTCAGGGCATCTCGGCCGACCCGGCGAAGGCGCGGGAGTTCCTGCTGCGCTCCTCCATGATCAGCGGGCTGCGCCGCATGGCAGAGCTGGCATGACCCGCGCATTGGCCATCCTTGGCGGCTGCGGCGGCATCGGCCGCCAGCTGGTGCGCGACGCACAGGCGGCAGGCTACACGCCCATCGTGCTGGACCTGCCGCGTTCGATCGAGGCCCACCCGCTGGAGGGCGTCACCTGCATCGCCGTCGATGCCACCAGCGAGGACAGCCTCGCCGCCGCCGCCGCGCAGCTGCCTCAGCTGGCCGGGGTCGTGAACCTCTGTGGCTACGTGACCGAGGCGCTGCCGGTGATGGACCACGACGCCGCCGACTGGGCCGCGGCGATGGAGGGCAACCTGCACTCGGCCTTCCTCGCGGCCAAGGCGCTGGTGCCCCATATCGCGCCGGGCGGCGCGCTGGTGATGACGGGCTCTGGCCTCGGTCACTTCGCGCGCCCGGGCTACGGGCCCTATGCGCTTTCCAAGGCGGGCGTCGCCATGCTGACCAAGCAACTGGCGCTGGAACTGGCCCCCGACGTGCGGGTCAATTGCGTCGCGCCCTCGGCGGTGGAAACCGCCTTCCTCACCGGCGGCACGGGCCGCTCGGACGAGGCGGCGCCCAGCCGGTTCGACACCAAGGCCTACGGCGCGAACATTCCCATGGGCCGCATCGCGCAGCCCGCGGACATCACTCAACCCATTCTCTTCCTGCTGTCGGATGCGGCTGGCTACATCACGGGCCAGATCCTGCACATCAACGGCGGCGCCTACATGCCATGAAAGACCTGACATGAGTTTTGACCTTCCCATCCAGCCGCCCGAACGCATCACCGGCCTCGTGAACGGGACGGCCAGCCTCGGCGGCGGGATCGACCTGCCGGTCTTCTACCCGGCCACCGGGGCCCAGATCGCCACGCTGACCGAGGATGACGAAACCTCCGTCGCCCGCGCGGTGGAAGCGGCCCGCGCCGCCTTCGACAAGGGCCCCTGGCCGGGCCTGAGCACGGCCAAGCGGATCGAGGCGCTGGAAGCCTGCCGCGCCGTGATCCTCGCCAACGTGGACGAACTCGCCCGCCTCGAATGCGCTGCCACCGGCCTCGTCCTTGAAGAGCTGCGGGCGCGCCACATGACGCGGGCGGCCTACAACTTCCGCTTCTTCGCCGAATACATCAGCCAGTCGGCGGGGCAGAGCTATACCCAGACCGAGGGTTACCTGACGACCGTGACCCGCGAGCCGGTCGGCGTCGCCGCCCTGATCGCCCCGTGGAACGCGCCGGTGGCACTGGCCACGATGAAGATCGCCGCCTCCCTCGCCTTCGGGAACACGGCCGTGCTGAAACCCTCCGAGCAGACGCCGATGGCACTAGCCCGTCTGGTCGAGCTGCTGCAGGAGGTCCTGCCCGAGGGCGTGCTGAACATCGTCAACGGGCGCGGGGCCGTGACCGGTGCCGCGCTGGTCGCGCATCCCGGCGTCGACCTCGTCAGCTTCACCGGCGGGACGGAAACGGGCCGGGCGATCATGTCCTCCGCCGGGCGCAACCTCGTGCCCTGCACGATGGAGCTGGGCGGCAAGTCGGCCAACATCATCTTCGCCTCCGCCGATCAGGAGCGCGCGCTGGACGGCGCGCTTCAGGGCATCTTCTCCAACAACGGGCAGCAGTGCCTCGCCGGCTCCCGCGTGCTGGTGGAACGCACGATCTTCGACGATTTCGTGGGCCGGTTCCGGGAACGGGCGGCCAAGGTCCGTGTCGGCGATCCGCTGGCCGGGGATACCGAGGTCGGGCCGCTGGCGTCGCTGGCGCATATGAACCGGGTGCTGGGCTTCGTCGACAAGGCGCGCGAGGACGGTGGCCAGCTGCTGGTGGGTGGCGCCCGGCGCGAGGATCTGGGCGAGGGCTATTTCATCTCCCCCACGGCGGTGCTGGCGAATTCCAACGCCGACCGCTGCGCGCAGGACGAGATCTTTGGCCCCTTCGCCACCTTCATTCCCTTCGACACGGCGGACGAGGCCGTGGCGATTGCCAATGACACGGCCTTCGGGCTGGTCAGCTATGTCTGGTCGGATCACCTGCCGACGGTCATGGCGACGACCCCGCGCCTGCGCTCCGGCGTGGTCTGGGTCAACACGCCGATGATGCGCGAGCTGCGCGCACCCTTCGGCGGCTACAAGACCTCCGGCGTGGGCCGTGAGGGCGGCGCTTCGTGCGAGGCGTTCTATACAGAAGAAAAGACCACGACCATTCCGACGATCCCGCCGGCGCTGCGACGCTTCGGGGCCTGAATGTGGGCCTCAATCTGGGCCTGATCGGAAGACCTCATAAATAACCAACAGGGAAACGAAACATGTCTTACTTCAAAACCTTCGCGGGCTCTGTCGCCCTTGCGGTCGCGGCCATGTCCACGCCCGCCGTCGCCGCCGACATGATCAAGGTCGGTGCCTTCGTGCCCGAGCAATCCACCGGCGTGGCCAAGGTCATCAAGCCCTGGCTCGAAGCCGTGCAGGCCGAGGCGGGCGACACCGTCAAGATGCAGCCCTTCTGGGGCGGCACCCTGGGCAAGGACCCGTTCAAGCAGTTCGAGCTGGTGCAGAACGGCGTGGCTGACGTGACCTGGGTGCTGCCCGGCTACACCGCAGGCCAGTTCCCGGAAATGGGCCTCTTCGAGCTGCCCTTCTTCTTCCGCACCGCGCAGGAAGCCTCGACCGTCGGCTGGAAGCTGAACGAGATGGGCCTGCTGACCGGCTTTGACGGCGTGCATGTCGTCGGCTTCTTCGCCGCCGAACCCAACGCGATCTTCATGAAGACCACGGTCGAGAGCCTCGACGGGCTGGCCAACCTCAAGGTCCGCTCGGCCGGTGCGATCCAGGCCAAGTGGCTGGAAAGCCTCGGCGCGGCACCCCAGACGCTGAGCTCGGCCGAGTTCAACGAGGGCATCTCGCGCGGGACGGTCGATGGCGCGATCCAGGGCTGGACCGGCATGAAGACCTTCAAGTCGCTGCCGCTGGTCGATCAGGCGATCGAAGCCCCCGCCGGCGCGATCCCCTTCCTGCTGCTGATGAACGAACGCAAGTGGGAAGGCCTGACGCCCGAGCTGCAGGAGATCGTCATGAAGCACGGCGGCATGGCCTTCGCCGAGGCCGGTGGTGAGGCCTATGCCTCGGCCGGGGCCGCGATCCGTGAAGAGGTCAAGGCCGAGGGCCGGATCGCGATCATGGAGCTGAGCGACGAAGAGCTGGCCAAGTACGAAGAGGCCGCCAAGCCGATCCACGACGAATGGATCGCCAGCACCCCCAACGGGCAGGCGGTCTATGACGCGGCGGTCAAGCTGCTGGCCGACATGCGCGGCGAAAGCTGAGAGAGGGCGTCATGAACACCGCTCAGAAGATCGACCGGATCACCCAGAACGCGGCCGTCATCGGCTTTTCCGGGCTCGTGGTCATGGCGCTTCTCATCACCTGGGACGGGGCGGCACGCTACCTGTGGCTGCCCCGGATCTCGGGCTTCTCGGACTATGGGGAGGTCGTCTTCCCCATCGTCATCGCAAGCTGCTTCCCGGCCGGTCTGCTGCGCCAGACCAACGTCACCGTCCGGGTCTTCGGCACGCTGGGCGGGCCGCGCCTGCACGCCGCGCTGGAAGCCTTCGGCGCGCTGCTGACGCTGGCCTTCTTTGGCCTGCTGACCTGGCAGTTCATCCGCCTCACCGGCCAGTTCGAAAGCGGCGGGCGCACGACCCGCACCATCGGCCTGCCGCTGGCACCCTACTGGTACGTCGTCACCGCCATCATGGCCGTCTGTGTCCCGGTGCAGGTCTACGTGGCCTGGTCGTGGATCAAGGCCGCGCTGCGCGGGGACACGCCCGACATCGCCGCCCTGCGCGATGCCGAAGAAGACCTCGCCGATTTCGAAGGATAAGCCCTCATGTTTTCCGATCCATTCGTGACCGGCCTGCTCGGGCTGGCCGCCATGTTCGCGCTGATCGTCCTGCAGGTGCCCGTGGGCATCGCCATGGGGCTGACCGGCGTGGTGGGCTGCGGCCTGATCATCGGCTTCGGCCCCGCGCTGACCCTGCTGGCGACCGAGCCCTCCTCGGCCATGTCCTCCGAGGGCTATGCCGTGATCGCCATGTTCCTGCTGATGGGCAACTTCGCCCATGTGGGCGGCCTCTCGCGCGAACTCTACAAGCTCGCCTATGTCTACCTCGGCCACCTGCGCGGCGGCCTCGTCTTTGCCACGGTGGGGGCCTGCGCGGGCTTCGGCGCGATCTGCGGCTCCTCCGTGGCGACGGCGGCGACCATGGCGCGCATCGCGCTGCCCGAGATGCTGGAACGCGGCTATGCCAAGTCGCTGGCCGCGGGCTCCATCGCTGCCGGCGGGACGCTGGGCATGATCGTGCCGCCTTCGGTGGTGATGATCCTCTACGGCATCCTGACCGAGAACTCGATCATCGCGCTCTTCCTCGCGGCCATCGTGCCGGGCGTCATCGCGGTGGTCTTCTATTTCATCGCCGTCTTCATCGTCGTGCGCCGCAACCCCGAGGCCGCCCCCGTGGGCGAGAAGGCCCCTTGGGCTGAACGCCGCCGGGTGACGATCCAGAGCTGGGCCGTGGTCCTGCTGGCGGTCATGGTGTCGGGCGGCATCTACTCCGGCATCTTCACCGTGTCCGAGGCGGCCTCGGTCGGGGCCTCCGTCGCGCTGCTGCTGGCGATCTTCCGGCGCCGCCTGACGGTGAAGAACTTCCTCGCGGCGCTTGGCGACACGGCGGCCAACACCGGCATGATCTTCGTCATGATCATCGGCGCCTCGGTCTTTTCCTACTTCGCCACGCTGTCGGGCCTGCCCGCGGCAACGGTGAGCTGGATCCAGGGCCTCGGCCTGCCGCCCTTCCTCGTGCTGATGCTGCTGATGCTCTTCTACCTGATCCTCGGCGCGATCTTCGACACGATCGCCGCCATGGTGCTGACGCTGCCCTTCGTCTACCCGCTGATCCTCGGCCTCGGCTACGATCCGGTCTGGTGGGGCGTGATCAACATCGTGGTGATCGAACTGGGCATGATCACCCCGCCCATCGGGATCAACGTCTTCGTCCTGCACGGCATGGCCAAGGACCTGCCGCTCAGCACGATCTTCCGGGGCGTGGTGCCCTTCATCTTCGCTGACGTCGCGCGTCTGGTGGTCCTGATCACCTTCCCGGCGCTCAGCCTCTGGCTTCCGGGAGCAATGGGATGGCTGTGAGAGAATACGGTAACGCGGGCACCATCGGGGTCCTGACCCCGCAGGCCAATACCACGGTCGAGCCCGAGCTCTGGTCCCTGCTGCCGGCCCACTGGTCGATGCTGAACGCGCGGCTGACCTCGGACAAGGACACGATCGAGAAGCGGCTGGTGGATTACACCACCAAGTTCACCGAGACCTCGGGCCAGTTCGCCAATGCGCCGGTCGACGTGCTGGCCGCGGCCTGCACCGGGGCGTCCTACCTGATCGGCGGGGCGGAAGAGGCCAAGCGTGTCGACGAGGTCCAGACCGCCCGGGGGCTGCCCTTCCTGACGGCAGCGCTCGCCTCGGTCGCGGCGCTGCGCGAGATGGGGGCAAAGAAGATCGCCCTGCTGACGCCGTACCCCGAGAGCCTCAACGAGAAGTCCACGCCCTACTGGGAGAGCTTCGGCTTCGAGGTGGTGGCCAAGTCCGGTCCCGCGCTGGAGACCGAGGCCTTCCACCCGATCTATGCCATGACCGGCCCGGGCGTGTTGCAGGCCTACCGCGAGCTGTCGCGCAGCGGCGCGGATGCGGTGCTGATGCTGGGGACCGGCATGGCCACGCTCTACCCGATGATCGCCGGGGCGGAGGAGGGGCTGATCCCCTCGGTCTCCTGCAACGTGGCGCTGGTCTGGGGCTGCGTACAGTGCAAGCCGTGGGAGGAGCTGTCGGGCCATGACCTCGAAGGCTGGACCACGGGCAAGCTCTGGCGCGAGCGGCTGGAGCTGATGTTCCCGGCGGGATAGGGGCAGGACAAGGGCAGGATAGGGGAGGAACTGCCGTCAGGGACGCTGACCCCTGACGGCGGGTTTCGATCCTTGCGAGGCGCCCCGGCGGCGGGGTTCTGGCGCGGCGGAATGATCCGTGCGGCAGAGGCGACGGGCCCTCACGCCACAAGCCTCACCAACCACGCTGCGCTTTCCAGATGCCTCCCGCCCGGCCTCAGGCCGGGCAGCGCCTGCCTGCCCCCCCGGCAGGCGCTGAGCTTCGTGGGGGATTGCCCTGTTGGCGGCATTAGGGGCTGCGCGTTCAGCGGTTCAGCGGTTCAGCGGTTCAGCGGTTCAGCGGTTCAGCGGTTCAGCGGTTCAGCGGCTCAGCGGCTCAGCGGCTCAGCAGTTCGGCACGTTCACCGCGAGACCGCCAAGGGAGGTCTCCTTGTACTTCTCGTGCATGTCCTGGCCGGTCTGACGCATGGTCTCGATCGCGGCATCCAGCGGCACGAAATGCGTGCCGTCGCCGCGCATCGAGAGGCTCGCGGCGGAGACTGCCTTGATCGCCCCCAGCCCGTTGCGCTCGATGCAGGGCACCTGCACCAGCCCCTTCACCGGGTCGCAGGTCATGCCAAGGTGATGCTCCAAGGCGATCTCCGCCGCATTCTCGATCTGCGCGGGCGAGCCGCCCAGCACGGCGCAGAAGCCCGCCGCCGCCATGGCCGCGGCCGAGCCGACCTCGGCCTGACAGCCTGCCTCGGCCCCCGAGATCGAGGCGTTGAACTTCACCAGCCCACCGATGGCCGCGGCCGTCAGCAGGAACTCGGGCACGCGCGTCTCGGTCGCGCCGGGGACGTGGTCCAGCCAGTAGCGGATCACCGCGGGCACCACGCCCGCCGCGCCGTTGGTGGGGGCGGTCACGACCTGCCCGCCGGCGGCGTTTTCCTCGTTCACCGCCATGGCATAGGCCGAGAGCCAGTCATTCACCACATGGGGCGCCGAGAGGTTCATGCCGCGCTCGGCCAGCAGGGACTCGTGGATGCCGCGCGCGCGGCGCTTCACGCCCAGCCCGCCGGGCAGAATGCCCTCGCCCTCGAAGCCGCGGTTGATGCAGTCGCGCATCACGTGCCAGACCCGCTGGATACCGGCGTCGAGGTCGCGCGCGCCCCGGGCCACCTCGTTGGCGCGTTTCATCTGGGCGATGGTCAGGCCGGAATGGGCCGACATCTCCAGCATTTCGGCTGCGGATTTGAACGGGTAGGGCACCGGCGTGCCCTCGTCGGTGTCCTTGCCGGCGGCCAGTTCGGCCTCGGTCATGACGAAGCCGCCGCCGATGGAATAATAGGTTTCCTGCAGGATCACGTCGCCCTGCGCGTCGGTGGCCATCAGCACCATGCCATTGGCATGACCGGGCAGGGCGGGGCCGAAGTCGAAGACCAGATCGTTGTTGGGATCGAAGGAAAGCACGCCCAGACCCTCCGGCCGGACTTGCCGGGTCTCTGTGATGAGGGCGAGGGCCTTCTCCGCCTCTTCCGCGTCATAGGCCAGCGGCGTGAACCCCGCGAGGCCGAGGATCGAGGCCCGGTCCGTGGCATGGCCCTTGCCGGTGAAGGCAAGTGAGCCGTGCAGCCGGACCTTGAGGCCCTTCGCGCTGAAGGGCGCGGCGCGGAGCCGGTCGAGGAAGCGCGCGGCGGCGACCATGGGGCCCATGGTGTGCGAGGAGGAGGGGCCGACGCCGATCTTGAAGACGTCGAAAACGGAGAGGAACATGCGGGGCCTCCGGGGAGCAGTTGGCCCCATCAGGCGCAGATCGGGCCTGTGGGTGCAAGGCTGGGAGCGACCTTTTGAGCGGGGGGGACGACGTGGGGGGAGGGCTGTGGGAGGGCGATCTCGGCGAGGTCGGTGGTGGATGCGCAAAGGGGGCGGCGTGGGGATGTCCCCGTTACCTTGCACCGCCGTGTAAGGTGCAGCGATTGCCAAATGCCGCATGGCTGCGGGCGTTAATCAAGTTGCGCGGCGTGCCAGGCTATCGGCTCTCCACTCGCCTAGATCAGCGCCAGGACGCGGTGTGCCATCCTTCTACCACCCGCCCGGCCGAGAGGCCGGGCAGCGCCGACCCGCCCCCCTGGGGCGGCGCTATTGCGCCACCCCGCGGGACGGCGCAGCCCTATGTGACAGACGGATGGGATGCTTCTTGGAGCTCTGTTCTTTGTCGGTCGGCAACCTTTCCGACGCGTGATCGTAAGGCAGATCGTACAGGGAAAGCCCCTTGAGTGCGCTCCCAAGCGGCAAGTCCCCGCTCCAAGTCCCCGCCGTTCACCGCGTCACCCGGCTCACCGCAACCCGCGGAACAGCTCCAAGGCCTCCGCGAACGCCGGCTGCACCGCCGTAACAGGCGCGATCACCTCGGCCGTGGCGGGCCGGGTGCAGACCTCCTCCACGCTGCGACCCGCCGCCATCGCCCCCAGCCGCGCCGCCCCGAAGGCCGCGCCATAGTCCCCGTCCGCCGGGATCTCGACCGGCAGGTCCAGCACCGTGGCGATCATCTCCAGCCAGTAGCGCGACCGGCTGCCTCCCCCCACCGCGGTGAGCGAGGTCAGCTCGGTCCCCGCCTGCCGCAGCGCCCGCTGGTTGTCCGCAAGCGCGAAGGTCACGCCCTCCAGCACCGCGCGGGTCAGCGCGGCGCGATCGGTGGAATGCGACAGCCCGTGGAACGACCCGCGCAGGGCGGCGTCGTTGTGCGGCGTCCGCTCGCCCGAGAGATAGGGCAGGAAGGTCACCGGCCCGGGCGCCTGAAGCGCAGCGCCGAGGTCCCCGGTCAGCGCCTCGGGCGACTGGCCGACCAGCCCCGCGTACCACGTGATCGCCGAGGCGGCCGAAAGGATCACGCCCATCTGGTGCCAGCTGTCAGGCAGGGCGTGGCAGAAGGCATGGACCGCGCTTTCGGGCAGGGGGGCGAAACCGTCGGAGGCGGCAAAGATCACACCCGAGGTCCCCAGCGAGACGAAGCCATGGCCCGGCGTCACGATGCCCGTGCCGACACCCGCCGCCGCATTGTCGCCCGCACCCCCGGCCACGACGGTGCCGGGCGCCATGCCCCAGCGGCCCGCCAGCTCGGCCCTGAGACCGCCGGAGGGGGCGGAGCCCTCGACCAGCGCGGGCATCTGGGCGCGGTCCATGCCGCTGGCCGCCAGCAGATCATCCGACCAGTCCCGCGCGCCCACGTCGAGCCAGCTGGTGCCCGAGGCATCCGACATCTCCGAGACATGCTCGCCCGTCAGCCAGAGACGCAGGTAATCCTTGGGCAGCAGCACCTTGGCGACGCGGCCGAAGATGTCGGGCTCATGGGCCTTCAGCCAGACCAGCTTGGGCGCGGTGAAGCCGGGGAAGACGAGGTTGCCCGAGACCTTGTGGAAGAGCGGATCGGCGTCCAGCGCCGCGGCCTCCGCATGGGCGCGGGTGTCGTTCCACAGGATACAGGGCCGCAGCACCTGATCCGCCGCATCCACCAGCGTCGCCCCGTGCATCTGGCCCGAGAGGCCGATGCCCGTGACGGCCGACAGGGCCTCGGGCGCCTCGGCCTTCAACCCATCCAGCGCGACCTCGCAGGCGACGATCCAGGCGGCGGGGTCCTGCTCCGACCAGCCGTCATGGGGCCGCGAGACGTCGAGCGGCGCGGTGCGCGAGGCGACGGCGCGTTGCGCGTCGTCGATCAGGAGCGCCTTCACGCCCGAGGTTCCGAGGTCGATGCCAAGATACATGGGAGGTCTCAATTCATCTGCGCCAGCTCCGCCCGATGCGCCTGCATCCGCCGGAAGATGGCATAGTCACGGTCGTAGATCGCCTGCCGCCCCGGATCGGGCGAGAGGCTGCGGCAGTGGCCCTGCATGGCCCGTGCCGCGGTGGAGAGATCGGGCGCCAGCCCGCCGGCCATGGCGGCGGCGATGGCACTGCCGAGGAGGACCCCGTCGGGCGCATCGCGCAGGTGCACCTCGCGGCCTGTCACATCGGCATAGAGTTGCAGCAACAGGGGCGAGCGGGTGTGCCCGCCGGTGATCATCAGCCGGTGCACGGGCGTGCCCGCGCCCTCCATCTGCTCGATGATCTGGCGCAGGCCGAGGGCGATGGCCACCGAGGCGCGCCAGTAGACGCGGAGCAATTCGTGCCCCGTGGTGTCCAGCGACAGGCCGCTGATCACGCCGCGCAGCAGCGGGTCCGCCAGCGGTGTCCGGTTGCCATTGAAATCGGGCAGCACGTGGAGGTCACGGGCGAAACCGGCGCCCTCGCGCGCCAGCGTCTCGGTCAGCTGCGCCATGACCCGGTTGTGGGCCGAGATCGTGGTGGCCTTGTCAGGGGTCTTGTCCGGGGCAAAGACCCGCAGCACGTGGTCCAGCAGGGCGCCGGTGGCGGATTGCCCGCCCTCGGCCACCCATGCGCCGGGCAGGATCGCCTCGTGGTAGGGGCCCCAGATGCCGGGGGCCTGCCAGGGCTCGGGCGTCAGCGCCATGATGCAGGAGGAGGTGCCGGCGATCAGCGCCAGATCGCCCGAGCCCGCAGGCTGGCTGCCCAGCACCCCGAGCGCCCCGGCGAAGGCGTCGATCATGCCGCTGGCCACCTGGCAGGTCTCGCTTAGCCCCAGTTCCGCCGCCGCCTGTGCCGTGAGCGGGCCCAGCGAGGCCCCCACCGGCGTGCCCGCATCGGGCAGGGCGGCGCGGGAGCGCAGGTCTTCGAGGCCCATGGCGTCGAGGAAATCCGCCTGCCAGCCGCCGTCATGGGCGAGGTAGGTCCATTTCGCCGTCAGCGTGCAGAGCGAGCGGGCGTTGCTGCCGCTGGCCCGCCAGGTCAGAAAATCCGTCAGGTCCCGGGCCGCGCCGAGGCGGGACCAGAGATCGGGCCGGACCTCTTTCAGCCACATCAGCTTGGGCGTCTGCATCTCGGGCGACATGGCGCCTCCGATGTGGTCCAGCACCCGGTGGCCCGAGGCGGTGCAGCGCGCGGCCTGCGCCACGGCGCGGTGATCGAACCAGGCGATGGTGTCCTGCCCCTCGTCGCCAAGCGGCAGCGGGGCGCCGTCCCGGTCCTGCAGCACCAGCGAGCAGGTCGCGTCGAAACCGATGGCGCAGATCGCCGCCGGGTCCACCCGCGCGCCAGTCACCGCATCGCGGACCGCCGCGCAGACCGCGCGCCAGATATCCTCGGAGGCATGTTCGCCGCCGCCGCCGGGTTTTTCCCAGAGCGCGATGGGGCGGACATGGTGGGAGAGGGCCGTTCCGTCCGTCGTGAACACGCCCGCCCGTGCAGAGCGCGTCCCGACATCGACGGCACAGACATAGCGATCCATTTGGGGCTCCCGGATCAGAACTGCGCCTGCAGACTGTCGGGCAAGTCGCGCATCTTGTCCAGCAGGGCGGCGGGGCCCAGCGGGCGGATGCGGTCGGCCAGCCGGGCAGGCCCGGCATGGCCCCCGCCGGTGAAGGCGAAGACGGGCATGCCTGCCGCCTGCGCCGCGCTGACCCCGGCGAGGCTGTCCTCCACCACGGCGCAGGCTTCGGGCGCAACACCCATTTCACGCGCGGCGTGCAGGAAGAGATCGGGGAAGGGTTTGCCGCGCTCCACCATCGTGGCCGAGAAGACATGCGGCCCGAAGAGCGGCGCCAGCCCGGTCAGTTCCAGCGAGAGGCGGATGCGGTCGGGCTGCGACGAGGAGGCGACGCAGACCTTGCAGGGCAGGGCGCGGATCGCCTCTGCCACGCCCTCGATCGGTCGCAGGTCGCTGCGGAACCGGGCATGGAGCCTCTCGCGCATCTGCGCGAGGTGGGCCTCGGTCAGCTCCATGGCGAAATCGTCGCGCAGCACCTGCAGGGTGCTGGCCAGCGACCGGCCGAGGAAGCGATCATAGATCGTGGCGGCGTCGATCGGGCAACCGGCCTCGGCCAGCACCTCGGCGAGGACCTCGGTCGAGATCGGCTCGCTGTCGACGAGGACGCCGTCACAATCGAAGATCACCAGCCCCGGCCAAGCCATGTCAGAGCGTGTCCTCGACATAGCGGGTCAGCACGGCGGCGGTGCCCTCGGACCAGAGCGCGGTCAGCGCATTGGCGAAGGCGGCGGCAAAGACCGGATCACTGCCCAGATCGCCGTAGATGTCGCGCATCTCAAGCCAGACCTGCGGACGTGTCTTGGCCTCCTGCGCCACCGGCTGCAGCCGGTCCCAGTTGGGATCGTTCGGCGCGATCTCGGCCCCGCTGTCGGAAACCCCGGCGCAGTAGCGGCACCAGAGCGCGCTTTCCAGCGCCAGCCCGGTGATCTTGCCCTTCCGCTTCAGCGCATCCGCGATGGAGGGGATGATGAACTTGGGCTGGCGGTTGGACCCGTCGAGGCAGAGCCTGCGGATCGTGTCGCCGATCTTGGGGTTGGCGAAGCGCGAGGCGATCAGGTCGTAATAGGCCGAGGTATCCGTATCGGGCACCGGCGGCACGCCGGGGATGATCTCCTCCCGCTCGATCTTGTCGAGGAAGGCGCGGATCAGCGGATGTTCCATCGCCTCGTGGACGAAGTGGATGTCCATCAGCCCGCCCGGGTAGGCGATGACCGCATGGCCGCCGTTCAGGATGCGCAGCTTCATCAGTTCGTAGGGCGTCACGTCGGGGACGAACTGCACGCCGACCTGTTCCAGCGCCGGGCGGCCTGCGGGGAAATTGTCCTCCAGCACCCACTGGATGAAATTCTCGCAGAAGACCGGCCATTGATCGGCCACGCCGAACTCGTCCCGCGCGATGCCGCGTTCGCGGTCCGAGGTGGCGGGGGTGATCCGGTCCACCATGGCGTTGGGGAAGGCGACAGTCTCCGACACCCAGTCCGCAAGCGCCGGGTCCGAGAGCCGCGCCAGCCCGGTCAGCGTGCGTTTCGTCACCGACCCGTTGTGGGGGATGTTGTCGCAGCACATGATGGTGAAAGGCGCGTGCCCCGCGTCGCGCCGTGCCCGCAGCCCCTTGAGGAGCAGGCCGAAGACCGTCTTGGGCGCATCCGGTGCGGCGGCATCGGCCACGATGGCCGGATGCGTCGGGTCGAAGTTGTCGTCGCTGTCGAGAAAATAGCCGCCCTCGGTGATCGTCAGCGAGACGATGCGGATCGCGGGATCGGCCATCGTGGCGGTGAGCTGGTCGATGTCACCGGGGGCGATGTAGTCGATCATCGCGCCGGTGACGCGGGCGGTGGACAGCGTCGCCTCCTGTTCCACCACGGTGGTCAGGTAGTCCTGCGCCTTGAGGATCTCACGCGCCTTGGCATCGCCTGGCATGACACCCGCACCGACGATGGCGAAGTCGCGGCCTTCTCCTTGGGTGAAGAGCCGGTCGAGGTAGACCGCCTGATGCGCCCGGTGGAAGTTGCCAACGCCGAAATGCAGGATGCCGGCGGTAAGGTCCTCGCGGGCGTAGCCCGGACGGGCGACCGCGGCGGGCAGGTCGGCGAGAGTGGAAAGGGAAAGCTCGGTTGCCATGGAATTGGTCCTTGGACGGGGTCTGTCGCGGGGGCGGGATCAGGGGCAGGCGCGCGTCAGCGCAGCGCCAGCCCCCCGGCATCGAAACGGTGGATCTTGGAGGGATCGGGGCTGAGGAAGACGGTGTCGCCGTATTTGACCTTCACGTCGCCGATGGCGCGCACGGTCAGCTCCCCCAGGGGGCCCGCATCGACCCGCAGGAAGGTGTCCGAGCCGAGGTGTTCGGCCAGCCCGACCTTGCCCTGCCACGCGCCGCTCTCGGTCGAAATGGTCAGGTGTTCGGGCCGGATGCCGATGGTGTGGGCGTCATGCTTGGCCGCCTCATGGCCTTCGATGAAGTTCATCCGCGGGCTGCCGATGAAGCCCGCCACGAACTTGTTGCGCGGGGTCTCGTAAAGCTCCAGCGGGGCGCCGACCTGTTCGATCCGGCCCGCCTGAAGCACCACGATCTTGTCGGCCATGGTCATGGCCTCGACCTGATCGTGGGTCACGTAGATCATGGTGGTTTCCAGCTGGCGGTGCAGGTCGCTGATCTCGGCCCGCATGTTGACGCGCAGCGCGGCGTCGAGGTTCGAGAGCGGCTCGTCGAAGAGGAAGGCCGCCGGTTCGCGCACGATGGCCCGCCCGATGGCGACCCGCTGACGCTGACCGCCGGACAGCTGGCCGGGCCGGTGGTCGAGGTACTCGGTCAGGTTCAGCACCTTGGCGGCGTTGGTGACCTTCTCGTCGATTTCGGACTGGCTCTTCTTGGCCATCTTCAGCGGGAAGGCGATGTTCTTCTTCACCGACATATGCGGGTAGAGCGCGTAGGACTGGAACACCATCGCAAGGCCGCGCTTGGCGGGCGGGGCGAGGGTGACCTCCTCGCCGTTGATGCTGATCTGGCCCGAGGTCACGTCCTCCAGCCCGGCGATCAGCCGCAGCAGGGTGGACTTGCCGCAGCCCGAGGGGCCGACGAAGACGACGAATTCGCCCTCGTTGATCTGCAGGTCCAGCGGCGGGATGACTTCCTTGGGACCGAAGGTCTTGGTGATCTTGGAAAGGGTGATGCTGCCCATGACAGGTGTCCTTATTTCACGGCGCCGAAGGTCAGGCCCCGGACCAGCTGTTTCTGGCTGAACCAGCCAAGGATCATGATCGGCGCGATGGCCATGGTGGAGGCGGCCGAGAGCTTGGCGTAGAAGAGCCCCTCTGGCGAGGAATAGGAGGCGATGAAGGCCGTCAGCGGCGCCGCCTTGGCGGCGGTCAGGTTCAGCGTCCAGAAGGCCTCGTTCCAGGCGAGGATGACGTTCAGTAGCAGGGTCGAGGCGATGCCCGGCACCGCCATCGGCGTCAGAACGTAGAGGATTTCCTCGCGCAGGCCCGCGCCGTCCATCCGGCTGGCCTCGAGGATCTCGCCGGGGATTTCCTTGAAGTAGGTGTAGAGCATCCAGACGATGATCGGCAGGTTGATCAGCATCAGCACGATGACAAGGCCGATGCGGGTGTCGAGCAGGCCGAGGTTGCGGAAGATCAGGTAGATCGGGATCAGCACGCCGACGGGCGGCAGCATCTTGGTGGAGAGCATCCACATCAGGATGTCGCGCGTCCGCTTGCCGGGCACGAAGGCCATGGCCCATGCGGCGGGCACGGCGATGATCACGCCCAGCAGGGTGGAGCCGACCGAGACCACGACCGAGTTCCAGAAATGCCGCCCGTAGTTGGAGCGCTCCTGCACGGTGGCGTAGTTTTCCAGCGTCCAGTCGAAGTTGAACCAGACCGGCGGATCGGCGATCGCGACGGCCTCGGTCTTGAAGGAGGTCAGCACGGTCCAGAGGATCGGGAAGAAGAGCAGAAGCCCCACGGCCCAGGCCAGGACGGTCATCAGCGCCTTGCGGCGGGTCGAGCTGCGGCGGGACATCAGCGGTCTCCCTCGATCAGCGAGAATTGGACGGGGGACGCCGCGGAACGGGGCCATGCCCCCGACTGGAGTGTCGATCGTGTTCCCGAATGCGCCGGGTCTTCCCCAGCAGTCGGCGCAGCGGCGCCCCCGTGGTGCCGGGCCTGTGCCCCTGCGGCGGCAGCCGTGCGGAGGAGGTCCGCAGGTCTGCCCAGCGTAGCCGACAGGAAGCCGATCCCGGCGATATGGATCGTCAGAGAGGTCATCGTCAGAGAAGTCATGGAAGGCGCCTGCATGATCATGCGTCCAGGTTCTTGCCGATCATCCGCATCAGGAAGATCGCGACGATATTGGCCAGCACCACCGCGACGATGCCGCCCGCGGCCCCCCCGCCCACGTCGAACTGAAGCAGCGACTGCGCATAGACGAGGTAGGTGATGTTGGTCGAGGCATAGCCCGGGCCGCCGTTGGTGGTGACGAGGATCTCGGCAAAGACCGAGAGCAGGAAGATCGTCTCGATCAGCACGACGACGGTGGCGGCGCGGCTCAGGTGCGGCACGGTGATGTAGAAGAAGCGGGCAAGCGCGCCTGCGCCGTCCATCTCGGCCGCCTCGATCTGCTCGCGGTCGAGCGATTGCAGCGCGGTCAGCAGGATCAGCGTGGCGAAGGGCAGCCATGTCCAGCTGACCATCCAGATGATGGAGAAGAGCGGCGCACTGCCCAGCCAGTCATAGGGTTCAAGCCCGAGGGCCTGGAAGAGATAGGCGAAGAGGCCGTTCACGGGGTTCATGAACATGTTCTTCCACACCAGTGCCGAGACGGTCGGCATGACGAAGAAGGGCGCGATCGTCAGGATGCGCACGATGCCCTGGCCCCAGAAGTCCTGATCCAGCAGCAGCGCCAGCAGCACCCCGCCCACGGTGGTGATCAGGAGGACCCCGCCCACCAGCAGCAGCGTGTTCTTGAAGGCGGCGTAGAACGCCGGATCGGTCAGGAAATAGCGGTAGTTGTCGAGCCCGGTAAAGCTCTCCATCCCCGGCATCAGCAGGTTGTAACGCAGCAGCGAGAAGTAGATCGTCATGCCGAGCGGCACGAGCATCCAGCCCAGAAGCAGCAGGACTGCGGGCGAGATCATCAGGCGGGCTGCGGTTTTGGAATGGGCGGTCGCCATCGGGACCTCCTGCAAGGCGGGGAAGGACGGGGCCGGTCGCGCGCGGGCGGCCGGCCCCGGGTGTTTGAAAGGGACTAACGAAATGCGGGGGCCCGGCTCACGGTGGAGTGGGTGCTGGCCCCCGCAAGGCGGCGCTTACTTGATGTAACCGCTCTTGCGCATCTCACGCTCGGTCAGAGCCTGTGCGCTTTGCAGGGCCTGTTCGCCCGACACGGTCCCGGCGAGGGCCGCCGAGAATTGCTGACCCACCGCGGTGCCGATGCCCTGGAATTCGGGGATCGAGACGAATTGTGCACCGGTGTAGGGGATTTCCTTGACCGAGGGCGCCGAGGTGTCGACCGCGTTGATCGAGTTCAGCGTCATTTCCGCGAAGGGCGCGGCGGCCTGGTAATCGCTGTTTTCATAGAGCGAGGTGCGGGTGCCGGGAGGCGCTGCGCGCCAGCCTTCTTCCTCGGCCACGATTTCGGTGTAGTGCTTGGAGGTCGCCCAGGCCACGAAAGCCTTGGCCGCCTCTTCGTTCTTGGTGCCCGCGGGCACGGCCAGGTTCCACGACCACAGCCAGTGGCCGCGGTTGTCCATGCCGTCCTTGGCCGGGAACTGGGCAAAGCCCACGCTGTCGGCGACGGTCGAATCTTTCGGATCGGTCACGAAGGAGGCCGCCACGGTGGCGTCGATCCACATGCCGCACTTGCCCTGCTGGAACAGCGCGAGGTTCTCGTTGAAGCCATTCGAGGAGGCACCCGGCGGGCCGTAGTTGGTCATCAGGTCGAGGTAGTCGGTCAGGGCCGCGGTCCATTCCGGGCCGGTGAACTCGGGCTTCCAGTCCATGTCGAACCAGCGTGCGCCGTAGGAGTTCGCCATGGCGGAGATGAAGGCCATGTTCTCGCCCCAGCCCGCCTTGCCGCGCAGGCAGATGCCGTAGACGCCCGCGTCCTTGTCGGTCATCGCCTCGGCGGCGGCCTTGATCTCGGCCCAGGTCGAGGCGTCGGAGATCGTCACGCCGGCCTTCTCGACAAGGTCCTTGCGGTACATGACCATGGCGCTTTCGCCATAGAAGGGCGCGGCGTAGAGCGTGCCGTCGACCGAGAGGCCGCCTGCGATGGCGGGCAGCAGGTCATTCGCGTCGTAGTCGTCGCCCATGTCGGTCAGGGGGACGAGCCAGCCCTGCTTGGCCCAGATCGGCACTTCGTAGTTGCCGATGGTCATGACGTCGTACTGGCCGCCCTTGGTGGCGATGTCGGTGGTGACACGCTGGCGCAGGACGTTCTCTTCAAGGGTCACCCACTCCAGTTCGATATCCGGATGGGACGCGGTGAAGTCCTCGGTCAGGCCCTGCATGCGGATCATGTCGCCGTTGTTCACGGTGGCGATGGTGAGCGTCTCGGCATGGGCCGCCGCGGCGAGGGCGCAGGTGGCAGTGGCGCCCAGAAGGGCGCGGGTCAGCTTGTTCATGGAACTCCTCCCGAAGTATTTGAGCAATGGCTAATTGCTTGGGCAAATGTTCACATTGAGCTGTGCCAAGTCAACAGCCAAGCGCCTAGCCGCAGTGCAGAACTGCAGATGTATCTTTTTAAGGGATTGATTAATCGTTGTTTAATTGCCGTGTCGCAGCCGGGGTTGCGCCGCGGCGCAGCGTCGGCGGCTGGTGTCGCGACCGGGGGAATTGCCGGAAATCGGGGGATTTCGCGGGGGATTGGCGGTGGTTTTCGCGCCGCGCCGCAGCAACCCGGCGGGCCTGCGGGTTGTTGACTGGCGAATCAATGCGTGCGGATCGGGCCAGAACCGTCAGGCCTGAAGGGTGGGGGTGCCCGCCGCAGTCCTGCAGTCTCAGGCCAGAAGGCTCAGGCCAGCAGGGCGGTGGCCGTCTCCTCGTCGGTGACGAGCCCGTTGAGCAGACCGCCCTCCAGCGCGCCGCGGATCGCGGGCAGCTTGCCCGCGCCGCCTGCCACGCCGAGGATCTGGCGCCCCTCGGCCCCGCCCGCCCAGAGATCGGCGGCCGAGACGCGGTCGTTCATCAGGCCCGCGATCACCTTGCCCTGCGCATCAAAGGCCCAGCCGAGGATCTCGCCCACGGCCCCGGCGGCGCGCAACTCGTCCAGCTCGGCCCGGGTGATGAACCCGTCCAGCAGCAGCGGCGCGGCGGCGTCCATCTGGCCCACGCCGACCACGGCAAGATCGGCCCGCGCGGCAAGGTCGCGGGCGGCGGCGATGGTCTTCTGGGTCAAGAGCATGTCGCGTTCCTCGGCGCTGGCCGCGATGACGGGCATGGGCAGCGGATAGGTCGGCGCGGTCACCTTGTCGGAGATCGAGAAGAGCACGTTGTAGAAGGCGGTGGAGCCGTCGGGCGCGATGTTCCCGGTGAGCGAGACGATCCGGTGCTGCGGGCAGTCGATCCGGGGCAGGGCCTCGATCGCCGCACGCAGGGTGCGCCCGGTCCCCAGACCCATGACGCCGGCCTCGGGCCGCAGGAGCCAGCGTTCGATCACATCCGCCGTGGCATGGGCCACCGGCAGCGAGGCGTCGCTGCCCGGCAGGCTGGGCACCACCTCGCAGAGCGAGAGGCCGAAGCGTTCGCTGAGGGCTGCGGCCAGCGACATGCACTGCCCGATGGGATGGTCGATCCGCACCTTCACGAGGCCCGAGGACATGGCGAGCGAGACCATCCGCTGCGCCGACTGGCGCGAGACGCCGAGGATGCCCGCGACCTCGTCCTGCGTCTTGCCCGCGATGTAGTAGAGCCACGCCGCCCGCGCCGCATCGTCAAGCCGCTTGGTGGCGCGGTCGGGCATGTCCATGGTCGTCCTCCTGCTGGGCGCAGGAAACCCCGCGGCGGCGCCCAATGTCCCCGCGCAGGGCCGACCCTGTCAAGGCTGTGGGCGGCATGGCTGCTGCGCGTGACGTGCAGAAATCTTCTGGACAGCGCGGCGGAGAAGCCTTTATGCGCGCGGCCAAACGGACGATAGCGCAAACATCGAGGGAGGGGCCCATGATCCTCTGCGCAGGCGAGGCATTGATCGACATGATTCCGGCGGAAACCACCGGCGGGGAAACGGGTTACGTGCCCCGGGCGGGGGGCGCGGTCTACAACACCGCGGTCGCCCTGGGCCGGTTGGGGGCGCAGGTCTCGCTGGCGACGGGGCTCTCCACCGATGCCTTCGGGGCCCTGCTGGAAGAGGTCGCCGCCGCTTCCGGCGTGGATTGCGCACCCTCTCCGCGGGTGAACCGGCCCACGACACTGGCCATGGTCACGCTGACCGGCGGGCAGGCCAGCTATGCCTTCTACATGCGCGGCACGGCGATGAACGATCTGACCGGGGCAGAGCTGACAGCGCCCGAACCGCTGCCCGAGATGGCGGTCTTCGGGGGCATCTCGCTGATGGCGGAGCCCTGCGGCGCGGCCTTCGAGGCGCTCTGCCTCTCGCTGGCGGCCAAGGACGTACCGATCTTCCTCGATCCCAACATCCGTCCCGGTTTCATCGCGGACGAGGCCGCCTACCGCGCCCGGCTGGCGCGGATGATGGCGGTGGCGGATATCGTGAAGCTGTCGGATGAAGACCTGCTCTGGCTGGCCGGTCCCGGGGCGGCGCCTGCGGATATCCTCGCGCAGGGGCCTGCCGTGCTCTGCCTGACCCGGGGTGCGGAGGGGGCCGAGGCCGTGACCGCGCGCGGCAGGCTGCATGTGCCCGCCCGGGCGGTGATCGTGGCCGACACCGTGGGCGCGGGCGACACCTTCAACGCGGGCGTGCTGGCGAGTCTTCAGGCGCAAGGCCTGCGCGGGCGCGATGCGGTGCGCGGCGCATCCGACGCGGCGCTGGAGGCGGCGCTGAGCCTGGGGATCGCGGCGGCCTCGGTCACCGTCTCGCGGGCGGGGGCGAACCCGCCGTGGCGGAGCGAACTGCCCGCCTGATCGGGGGCTGCACGCGCGGGGGACGAGCAAGAATTTTCGAAAATTCTTGCCAAAATTCTTCGAAGAATTTTGGGTGCCCGACCGGGAGCGGGCGCCGTGAGGCGCGCGGGGACCGGAAAATGCGCATTTTCCGGACCGGATTTTTCGAAAAATCCGGGGTGGGGCGCTGCCCCCTTGGCCCCTGTGGGGCCAATTCCCCCGGAGTATTTCGGGAAAGATGAAGGGGGGCGGTGTGCCCCCCTTTCACTGTCTGCTGACGGGTCAGAGCTCCTTGGCGAGCTTGCGAAGTTCGAACTTCTGGATCTTGCCGGTGGAGGTCTTGGGCAGCTCGGCAAAGACCACCTTCTTGGGCGTCTTGAAGCCGGCAAGGCGCGCGCGGGCGAAGGCGATCAGCTCCTCTTCACCTGCCGAATGGCCGTCCTTCATCTCGACGAAGGCGCAGGGCACTTCGCCCCATTTCTCGTCCGGCTTGGCCACCACGGCGCAGAGCATCACGTCGGGGTGGCCCATGAGCACGCCCTCGACCTCGACCGAGGAGATGTTCTCGCCGCCCGAGATGATGATGTCCTTGGCCCGGTCGGAGATCTGGATCCAGCTGTCGTCATGCTGCACGGCGATGTCGCCGGAGTGGAAATAGCCGCCCTTGAAGGCCTCGCGCGTGGCGCGCGGGTTCTTGAGGTAGCCCTTCATCACGCCGTTGCCGCGCATCATGATCTCGCCCGCCGTGGCGCCATCGCGGGGCACCGGGGCCAGCCCCTCGTCCATCACGACGACGTTCTCGCAGCCGGGCATGGGCACGCCCTGCCGGGCCTTGACCGCGGCGCGGGCCTCGCCTTCGAGGCCGGACCAGCGGCTCTCGTCCCAGTAGCATTCCGTGGCCGGGCCATAGGTCTCGGTCAGGCCATAGACCTGCGTGACGTTGAAGCCCATGGGCTCGATCGCGGCCAGCGTGGCAGGGGCGGGCGGGGCCCCGGCGGTGAAGACCTCGACCACGTGGTCGAAGTCGCGCTTCTGGTCTTCGGGCGCATTCACCAGCAGGTTCAGCACGATGGGCGCGCCGCCGAAATGGGTCGCCTTCTCATCCGCGATGGCATCGAAGATCGCCTTGGGCGTGATGTCGCGGCAGCAGATCTCGGTCCCGCCCAGAAGCGGCATCATCCAGGTGTGGCACCAGCCGTTGCAGTGGAAGAGCGGCACGATCGTCAGGTAGCGCGGATGCAGGACCATCCGCCACGAGATCACCTGCCCCATGGCGTTCAGATAGGCCCCGCGGTGGTGGTAGACCACGCCCTTGGGCCGCCCGGTGGTGCCGGAGGTGTAGTTGAGCGCGATGCTCTCCCACTCGTCCTCGGGCATGATCCAGTCGAAATCGGGATCGCCGGTGTCGAGGAAGGCCTCGTATTCCATGTAATCGCCATAGGCGTTCACGCCGGCATGGGGATCGGCCACCTCGATCACGAGGGGCGGCTCGTTCTCCATGTCCTCCATCGCGGCCACCAGCACCGGGATGAACTGCGGATCGCAGAGCACGACCTTGGTGTCGGCATGGTCGAGGATATAGGACAGCGTGTCCGCCTCGAGCCGGGTGTTGATCGTGTTCAGCACCGCGCCACAGGCGGGCACGCCGAAATGCGCCTCGGCCTGGGCCGGGATGTTGGGCAGCAGGGTCGAGACCACGTCGCCCGGCTCGACCCCCGCCTTCGCAAGTGCCGAGGCCAGCCGCGTGACGCGGGCGTGGTATTCGGCATAGGTCTTGCGGTGCGGGCCATAGACGACCGCCATGTGGTTCGGCCAGATCTCCCGCGCGCGGATCAGCCAGGAAAGCGGGGTCAGGGGTACGTGGTTCGCCTGTGTCCGCTCGAGTCCCGTCTCGTCCTTCAGCCAGCCCATGGGCGCCTCCTCCTTTGTTCCTCGGGGGCAACGGTATGCCGCCGCGCGGCATGCCACAAGAGCCAGCCTGCCGCAGGGACGCGGCGTTTCGCGCAGGGGTTTTCCGTGGCAGGGCAGGGGGCTGGATCGGGTTGGAAAAGGGGGGGCAGGCGGCTGGTACAAGCCACCACGGGACCTCTGGATCGGGCGCGGGCGATCGGCTAGCGTCCGCCCATGATCCTGTCGCGCGGCCGCCGCTATATCTTCATCCACATCCCCAAGACCGGCGGCACGGCCATGGCGCTGGCGCTGGAAGACCGGGCGATGAAGGATGACATCCTGCTGGGCGACACCCCCAAGGCCCGCAAGCGCCGCCACCGGGTGAAGGGGCAGGCCACGGCCGGGCGGCTCTGGAAACACTCCACCCTCTCGGACATCCGCGGCCTTGCCACCGACGAGGAGATCGCGCGCTTCTTCACCTTCACCCTCGTGCGGAACCCGTGGGACCGCGCGGTGAGCTACTATCACTGGTTGCAGGGCCAGAGCTTCGATCACCCCGCGGTGACGCTGGCGCAGACGCTCTCCTTCCCCGCCTTCCTGCGCCATCCGGTCATCGCGCGCGGCTTTGCCGATAACCCGGCGCGGGCCTACATGCGCGGGCCGGACGGGATCGAACGGGCCTCGCTCTACATCCGTATCGAGCATCTGGAGCAGGATGCGCAGCGCCTGTGGGATCATCTGGGCTTCGAACTGGCACTGCCGCGCGCCAATGCGTCAGAGCGCGACGCCGACTACCGCCAGTATTACACCCCCGAGGATGCCGGCCTGCTGGCGCGGCACTGCGCCGAGGATATCGCGCGGTTCGGCTATCGCTTCGGTCAACCCTAGGGAGATTCGCGACGCTCGCGGGGAACAGCCCTTCACGGCCTGATCCGCCCCGAAAGGCGCGCTGCCCTGCGCAAGGACTATGCGCATTGCAAGGGGTAGATGCGGGATTGCAGAAAAGTATACATTAATAATCACCTAACGGGCCTTCTGCCATGTTCCTGCCGCAATGGGCCGCAATTGATGACCCGACTCTCCCGATAGGGGAAAATCGGAGAGCTGGGGCAACACGCCCCGATCACGGGAAAGACTAAGGACACATGATGCTGCAGGGATGGATGCGGGGCGCTGACAGGTCACGGAATGCGGATTTCCTGACCACCGGCCCCGACGCGGCGCAAGAGGTGACGGGCGTCACCACCGGATTGACCGAAGGCACGCGGGTGGCCACCGCCGTGGGCTGGCAGCGGATCGAGACGATCCGCGCCGGGGATGCGGTGCTGACCTTCGACAACGGCCTTCAGACGGTGCGCGCGGTCTATGCCGATCCGCTCTGGTCCGGCAGCCATGACTGCCCCGACCGCTTCTGCCCGCTGCATGTGCCCGCAGGCGCCATCGGCAACAGCGACGAACTCCTCGCGCTGCCGCAGCAGGGTGTCATGGTCGAAAGCGATGTCTCCGAGGCGCAGTACGGCGATCCCTTTGCCCTGATGCCCGTGCATCTGCTGGACGGTATCTGCGGCATCGAGCGCGTGCTGCCCGACACGCCGGTGGCGGTCTACATGCTGCAATTCGACAATGACGAGATCCTCTTTGCCGCCTCGGGCGCGATGTGCGTCTGCCCGGCGGCCGGGGACATGGTGCACCGCGCCTTCGACGAGGCACCGGCCTATCGCCTGCTGTCGGGCGAAACCGATGGCGCCATGATCGAGAACATCCGCGACGAGCTGGTCACCCAGTGGCACAGGCGGCTTGCCAGCCGCCGCGCGGAGAGCTGACAGGTTTCAGCCCGGCTGATGCGGCGGGCTGAACGGAAGGGAGTGGATGGTCGCCCGCAGCCCGGTTGCGCCGCCGCCCCCTTCCCCCCTCGGGGAGGAGAGGGGAAAAGGCGCGGGTCCCTAAGGCCCCGCGCCTTTGCTTTTGTCGTCACTCTGGAAGAGAGGCCGCCCGGCCGGTGCCTGACCGGGGCCGGGCAGCGGCAGGGCCGGTGGCTTAGGCCGCCTTGGCCTGCGGGCCGAAGCGCTTGTAGAAGCTCTCGTTCCCCTCGGCCATGTCGCGCAGCAGCGCGGGCGTGGCGAAGCGCGGGCCATAGGTCTCGGCCAGCCGGTCGCAGGTTTCCGCCGCGAAGGGCGTGCCCACGATGTCGAGCCAGCTGAACGGACCGCCCGACCACGGCGCAAAGCCCCAGCCGAGGATCGCGCCCACGTCGCCTTCGCGGATGTCCTCCAGCACGCCTTCCTCCAGCGCGCGGACCGCCTCCAGCACCTGCGCGAACATCAGGCGGTGCTGCACCTCGATCACGTCGGGCTGGTCTTCTGCCAGCGGGTATTTCGCCGCCAGACCCTCCCAGAGACCGGCGCGCTTGCCCTTGTCGTCATAGGCATAGAAGCCCGCCTTGGCCTTCCGCCCCAGGCGGCCCTCGTCGTAGAGCCAGAACATCAGGTCATCGACGCCCTTGGCATCGGCCGGATAGGCATCGCCCATGGCCTGCTTGGTCGCCTTGGCGATCTTCACCGCGAGGTCGATGGAGGTCTCGTCGATCAGCTGCAGCGGGCCCACGGGCATCCCCAGCATCCGGGCGGCATGTTCCACCAGCGCCGGGCTGATGCCTTCGCTGACCATCCGCGCGCCCTCGTTGAGGTAGGGAATGATGCAGCGGTTGGCATAGAAGAAGCGCGCGTCGTTCACCACGATAGGCGTCTTGCGGATCTGGCGCACGTAGTCGAGCGCCTTGGCCACGGCCCGGTCCCCGGTCTGCTTGCCCTTGATGATCTCCACCAGCAGCATTTTCTCGACCGGCGAGAAGAAGTGGATGCCGATGAACTGCTCGGGCCGCGAGGAGGCCTTGGCCAGCCCCGAGATCGGCAGGGTCGAGGTGTTGGAGGCATAGATGCAATCCGCCGGGATCACCGCCTCGACGTTCTTGGTGACCTCGGCCTTCACGCCCGGGTCCTCGAAGACCGCCTCGATGATCAGGTCCGCGTCCTTGAGCGCGTCGTAATCCGTGGTCGCGGTGATGCGCGACAGCACGGCCTCCTTCTGCTCGGGCGTGGTCTTCTTCCGGGCGATGCCCTTGTCGAGATAGGCCTCGGTATAGGCTTTGCCCTTGTCCGCGGCCTCCTGCTTCTGGTCGATCAGCACCACCTCGATCCCGGCCTGCGCCGAGACGAGCGCGATGCCCGCGCCCATCATGCCCGCGCCCATGACGCCCAGCTTCTTCACCCGCTGATCCGGTGCCTCGGGCCGGTTCGCGCCCTTCTCCAGCGCTTCCTTGTTCAGGAAGAGCGAGCGGATCATCGCGCCCGAGGAGGGGTTCATGATGATATGGGTGAACCAGCGCGCCTCGATCTTCAGCGCGGTGTCGAAGGGCACCTGCGCGCCCTCGTAGATCGCCGAGAGCATCGCCTTGGGCGCGGGGTAGGCGCCCCACGTCTCGGCCATGATCATCGCGTTGGCGCCCACCATGGTCTGGAAGCCCGCCGGGTGATAGGGCGCGCCGCCGGGCATCTTGTAGCCCTTGGCGTCCCACGGCTTGACGATATCCGCGTCCTTGGCGCCCAGCACCCATTCCTTCGCCGCGGCCACCGGATCGGCGGCGATCTCATCCACCAGACCGGCGCCCTTGGCCTTCTTCGGGTCCACCAGCTGGCCCTGCAGCAGGAAGGGCGCGGCCATCATCACGCCCAGCTTGCGCACGACACGGGTGGTGCCGCCCGCGCCGGGGAAGATGCCGACCTTGATCTCGGGCAGGCCGAACTTGGCCTTGGGGTTGTCGGCCACAAAGATGCGGTGGCAGGCCAGCGGCAGCTCGAACCCGATGCCAAGCCCGGTGCCGGGCAGGGCGGCCGCGATCGGCTTGCCGCCCTTCAGGGTCTTGGGGTCCATGCCCGCGCGCTCGATCTTCCGCAGGATCTTGTGCAGCGACATGATCCCCTCGAAGACGCCCTCGGCGCCGTTCTTCTGGAAGTCAGCGAGGATGTTCAGGTCCATCCCGGCCGCGAAGCTGTCCTTGGCGGAGGTGATGACGATGCCCTTCACAGCCTCATCGGCGAGCGCCTCGTCGATGAACCCGTCGAGGGTGGCCGCGCCCTCCATCGACAGGACGTTCATGCTCTTGCCCGGGACGTCCCAGGTGATCACGGCGACGCCGTCGGCGCCTTTCTCCATCGTGAAATCGGTCATTGTCCCCTCCCTTACACGCGTTCGATGATCGTGGCGGCACCCATGCCGGAAGCCACGCAGAGCGTCGCCAGCCCGACCTCCTTGTCGGTGCGCTCCAACTCGTCCAGCAGCGTGCCGATGATGATCGCACCCGAGGCCCCCAGCGGGTGACCCATGGCAATCGCGCCGCCGCAGCTGTTCACCCGGTCCATGTCCACGCCGAAGGCCTGGATGAAGCGCAGCACCACGGCGGAAAACGCCTCGTTCACCTCGAAGAGGTCGATGTCACCGATGCCCAGGCCGCTCTCGGCGAGGATCTTCTCGGTCACCGGCACCGGGCCGGTCAGCATGATCGTCGGATCGGTGCCGATCTTGGCCGTCGCCCGGATGCGCGCCCGCGGCTTGAGGCCAAAGGCCTCGCCGAATTCCTTGGAACCGACGAGAACCCCCGCCGCCCCGTCCACGATGCCCGAGGAATTCCCGGCGTGGTGGATGTGGTTGATCTTCGCCAGGTGCGGGTACTTCAGCATCGCCACCTTGTCGAAGCCGGGCATCACCTCGCCCATCTCCTTGAAGGCCGGCTTCAAGCCGCCAAGCGCCTGCATGTCGGTGCCGGGGCGCATGTATTCGTCATGGGCCAGGATCGGCAGGCCGTTCACGTCGCGGATCGTCACGATCGACTTGTCGAAGCGCTTCTCCTCCCAGGCCTTCGCCGCCAGCGCCTGCGAGCGCACGGCGAGCGCATCGGCGTCGTCCCGGCTGATGCCGTATTCCGTCGCGATGATGTCCGCGGAAATCCCCTGCGGCACGAAATACCGCTCCATCGCCACGGTCGGATCGACGGCCACGGCGGCCCCGTCCGAGCCCATGGCGACCCGGCTCATGCATTCCACGCCGCCCGCGATATAGGCCTGGCCGGCCCCGCCGCGCACCTGGTTGGCGGCGAGGTTCACTGCCTCCATGCCGCTGGCGCAGAAGCGGTTGATCGAGAGGCCCGGAATGCTCTCGTCCAGATCGGACGCCAGCACGGTGGTCCGCGCGAGGCAGCCGCCCTGTTCGAAGGCCTGGGTCGCATTGCCCCAGATCACGTCCTCGACCGCGTGGCCTTCCAGCCCGTTGCGGTCCTTCAGCGCGTTCAGCATCTGCTTGCCGAGCGCGACCGCGGTCACCTCGTGCAACGAGCCGTCGGGGCGCCCCTTGCCGCGCGGGCTGCGCACGGCGTCGTAGATATAGGCGTCGGTCATGGTGTCCTCATCCTTTCCGGTCCAGTGGCGGGGCCTCCACCCCGCCGGGACAGGTCCTCCCCCATCCCATTTCCGTTTCTCAAATATCCTCGGGGGGAATTGGCCCGTCAGGGCCAAGGGGGTCAGACAGCCCCCGTACCCGCCCGCAACGCGGGCCCCTTTGCGGGCCCCGCGCGACGCTTCCAGTCAGAGCCCCAAACAGACGCCCCGTTCAGAGCCCCCGATCAGACGGGCGCCCCGGCATCAGGTCGTAGGGGTGTTTCCACCCCGGCAGGCTCTCGATGTTCGACAGCCAGCGGTCGATGTTGGGCCAGTCCTTCCGCTCGAAGGTGAAGGGCTCCGGGTAGAACAGGTACCCGCAGTTCGAGAAATCCGCGTTGGTCGGCCCGTCGCCCACCAGCCAGTCGCGCCCCTCCAGCCCGGCATCCAGCACCTTAAAGGCGGCCTTCAGCCGGGCGGCGATGAAGCCGATCACCTCGACCGAGCGGTTCGCCTCGGGCAGGAAGTTCATCTGGAAGCGCAGCATCCCGCATTGCGACGACATCTTGTGGTTGTCGAAGAACACCCACTTCATCACGTTGCGGGCCTCTTCCGGGGTGGCGCCGCCGAACTTGCCGGTCTTCTCGGTGATGTACATCTGGATCACGCCGGACTGCGACAGGGTCACGTCGCCGTCCACCAGCACCGGAACCTCGCCCATCACGTTCATGGCGGTGTAATCCTTCGAGCGGTGCGCGCCACCGAAGAAGTCCACCTTCTCAGGCGCCCAGTCGAGGCCCGAGAGCTCCAGCGGCAGGGCGGCCTTGTAGGCATTGCCGCTTTCGCCGAAGCAATAGAGTTTGATCGTCATCTGTCTCTCCCCTTGGGATCAGCGCTTGCGCGCGTCCAGTTCCGAATTGAACAGCCGAAGCCTGTGCGTGAGGTTGTCCTCATCGGTGACGGAGTCAAAGTTTTCGAACAGGAAAGAGAGGGCCTCCCCCTCGTCGAGACCGGCATCGCGGGCGAATTTCTTCAGCCGGCGATAGCCGTCTTCGGTCATGGCGACGGGGATGCGCCGCGTCAGGCGGAAGCGTTTCGGCATCTCTGCTCCTCCTCTTCGGGCCGGGGCCCGCGCTGTTGGCCGCACCCGGACCGCCTGAAAATAGGGGCGGTCCGGGCGCTCCGGAGCCTTGCGCATGGCGCGCGGCTCCGCCGTGAGTGGGGGCCGAACCCCCTGTCGGTTCCTTACGGCGCGGGTTGATCCCGGCTCAGAAGTTGGCCGCGTCCAGCGCCATGACCGGATCGGCACCCGAAAGGATGCGCTGCAGGTGCATGGCCGTCGCAGGCAGGCGTCGGGCCATATAGTAGCGCCCGGTCGCAATCTTCGTCTCGTAGAACGCAGCGTCCCCGGCACCGGAGGCGAGCGCTTCCTTTGCGGCAATCGCCATTTTCGACCACATGAAGCCAAGGCAGACATGACCGAAGAGGTGCAGGAAGTCGGTGGAGCCCGCAAGCGCGTGGTTCGGGTTCTTCATGCCGTTCTGCATGAAGTACATCGCCGCTTCCTGAAGCTGCTTCGAGGCGGTCTTGAGCGGTTCGATGAACTGCTTCGCGATCTCCTCGTCGCCCGCGTTCTCCTTGCAGAAGGTCTTGATCATCTCGAAGAGCGCCATGGCGGGCTTGCCGCCCTCGGCGGCCAGCTTGCGGCCCACGAGGTCGAGCGCCTGAATGCCGTTGGCGCCCTCGTAGATCATGGCGATGCGGGCGTCGCGGGTGAACTGCGACATGCCCCATTCCTCGATGTAGCCATGGCCGCCATAGACCTGCTGGGCCTGAACGGCGCAGGCAAAGCCCTCGTCCGTGAGGAAGCCCTTCAGCACCGGGGTCAGCAGCGAGATCATGCCCTCGGCCGCCGCATCCTCGGAGCGGCGCGCCTGGTCGATCATCTGCGCGCCCCAGAGCGCGAAGGCACGCGCGCCCTCGACAAAGCTCTTCTGGTCCATCAGCGCGCGGCGGATGTCGGGATGCACGATGAGCGGATCGGCGGGGCCGTCAGGGTTCTGGGTGCCGGTGACGGCGCGGCCCTGCAGCCGGTCCTTGGCGTAGATCACGGCGTTCTGGTAGGCCGCTTCGGCCACGGCGAGACCCTGCATGCCGACGCCGAGACGGGCTTCGTTCATCATGGTGAACATCGCGCGCATGCCCTTGTGGGCGGTCCCCAGCAGGTAGCCGGTGGCCTCGTCGTAGTTCATGACGCAGGTGGCATTGCCGTGAATGCCCATCTTCTCTTCCAGCTTGCCGACGCTGACGCCGTTGCGCGCGCCAAGGCTGCCGTCCTCGTTCACGAGGAACTTGGGCACGATGAAGAGCGACACGCCCTTGATCCCGTCCGGGCCGCCGGGAATTTTCGCCAGCACGAGGTGGATCACGTTGTCGGACATGTCGTGATCACCGGCGGAGATGAAGATCTTCTGGCCGGAAATCTTGTAGCTGCCATCCTCCTGCGGCTCGGCCTTGGTGCGCATCAGCCCAAGGTCGGTGCCGCAATGCGGCTCCGTCAGGTTCATGGTGCCGGTCCACTCGCAGGAGACCATCTTGGGCAGATAGGTCTGCTTCTGCTGGTCGGTGCCGTGGATGTGGATTGCGGAATAGGCCCCGTGGGTCAGGCCTTGATACATGGTGAATGCCATGTTGGCGGCGGTGAACATCTCACCGGTCGCCACGCCCATCACATAGGGCATACCCTGCCCACCGAAGTCGGGATCACAGTCCAGACCGGTCCAGCCGCCCTCGCGGAGCTGATCGAATGCCGCCTTGAACCCTTCCGGCGTGTGCACCACGCCGTTCTCAAGACGACAGCCCTGCTGATCCCCCACCGGATTCAGCGGCGCCAACACTTCCGACGCGATCTTGCCTGCCTCTTCGAGGATGGCAGAGGTAAAATCGCGGTCCAGCTCGTCATAGCCGGGGATGGCGCTTTCAGAGGCTTTCAGCACGTCGTGAAGGACGAATTGGAAATCCTTCACGGGGGCGGTGTAACTCGGCATGTCTCTCTCCCTAGACTTCGATGGGCGAGGCGGCCGGGTTGATTATTCGGCCACCTTCTTGGGCGTGCGCAGCGAGGTGATCATCTGTTCCCCCCACCGCATCTGTTCGGACAGCTCCTCGATGGCCTTGTTCAGCTCATCGCGTTGCTTTTCCATTTCATCCATGCGCTTCTGGGCAACCTCGTAGGTGCGCTCCAGCTGAGTTAGCTGTTGGTCACCCTTGTCATAGAGGTTAAGAAGCTGGCGGATCTCCTCCAGGCTGAAGCCAAAACGCTTGCCACGCAGGATCAGTTTCAGCCGGGCCCGGTCACGCCGGGTAAACAGCCGCTTCTGGCCTTCGCGGATCGGGAACAGCAGTTCCTTGGCCTCATAGAACCGCAGAGTGCGCGGCGTCACCTCGAAGGCGTCGCACATCTCGCGGATCGTCATTGTCTCCGTTCGTTCGGTCATGGTTAACCCATCCTGATTTTTGATCAGGCGGTAAAAACATTTCTTGACCCACGGTTACAATGGGAAACGAAGTTGACGTAACACAAACGTCACGTCACTTTCGCGGTGACGTAAGATCATGACAAGTGACGCCGGGTAAAGGAAATTTCCTTGCGTTTTTGGCCGCCGGGAAACGCTTTATTTCACAGGGAAATCACATAATCGAACAGACGCTCAATAGCGTCTGTAACAATTGCCTTAAGGGCAGGTTTTCGGGGGCTGTTTCGGGCCTGATGGACAGGGGTGTCCGCGCTCAGGCGCCCGAATCGAGTTCCTTGGCCACGCCGTCGCGCAGGCTCTTCAGCTCGGCCATCGCCTCGTCGAGCTGGCGGCGCTGCTCGGCCAGTTCAAGCAGCTGCTTGTCGGCCATCTCGACCCAGTTGCGCATCTGCGCCTCGGTCCCGTCCTTCTCGTAGATCTGGAGCCACTGGCGGATGTCCTCCAGCGCGAAGCCGAACTTGCGACCGCGCAGGATCAGCGTCATCCGGGCGATTTCCTTCGCGCCGTAGAAACGCGAGCGCCCCTGACGCTCGGGGGAGAGGAGCTCGATATACTCGTAGTAGCGCAGGGTCCGCGGCGTCACCTCGAACCGCTCGCACATTTCCTTGAAGCTCAGGGTCGTATCGCTCATGGCTGTCTACTCGATAAAGTCACGGAATGGGGATCGGGAGATCGGTACTCCGGCGGGAGGTTAGGACCGTCTGCCTGCGAGGGCAACCACCGTCAGAAGCCCGCCGTTCGGGCGGCCCGGCTTGAAAGCCCTTCGCTTTTCCAATCATATACCGCCAAAGGATCGAGGGCGCGATGAACAAACCAGACATGGAATTCGTGAAGACGCATTTCGCGAAGGAGCTGCCCTATGTCGCGGCCCTGAACATGCGCTTCGACGAACTGACCGAGGGGGTGGCCGTGATGACCATGCCCTATGATGCCCGCCTCGTGGGCGATCCCGAAAGCGGGGTGATCCACGGCGGGGCGGTTTCCGCGCTTATGGACACCACCTGCGGCGCGGCAGTCTTCTCCCACCCCGAGGCCTCCATGGGCACGGCGACGATCGACCTGCGGATCGACTACATGCGCGCGGCCAAGCCGGGCCGCGAGATCACCGCGCGGGCGGAATGCTACCATGTCACCCGCTCGGTCGCCTTCGTGCGCGCCACTGCGACGGACGGCGAGGGCGACACGCCCGTGGCCACCGCCACCGGGGCCTTCACGGTGGATCGCGCCGCATCGGAGGGCAAGGCATGAGCCGTCGTCCCCCCGAACCGGTGCAGGTCGTCAAGCAGCGGCGTGATGCGGCGCTGGCCGCGCTCGTGGGCTCCGTGCCCTTCATCTCCTTCCTTGGTGTCACCTTCGACCGCCGCGGGGATGAACTGACCGCGATCCTGCCCTATCGCCGCGACCTGATCGGCAACCCGATGCTGCCCGCGCTCCATGGCGGGGCCACGGCGGGCTTCCTCGAGATCACCGCCCTGATCGGCCTCAGCTGGGGGATGCTGTGGGAGCAGGTGGAAACCGGGGCGGTCGATGTTGCCGCGCTGGGCGAGGGCTGGTGCCCGAAACTGCCCAAGACCATCGATTTCGCCACCGACTTCCTGCGCTCTGGCCTGCCGCGCGATGCCTATGCCCGGGCCGAGATCACCCGCTCGGGGCGGCGCTATGCCTCGGTCCGGGTCGAGGCCTGGCAGGATAACCGGCAGCGGCCCCATGCACAGGCAATCGGCCATTTCGTGATGCCGCAGGGCCCCATGGCATAACGCAGGACAGACCGTGACCGACACCACCGGGCCCGAGGCCCTCACTCACCGCCGGGTGCTGCGGATCGCGGTCCCGATCGTGCTGTCCAACGTCACCGTGCCGATCCTCGGCGCGGTGGACACCGGCGTCGTCGGCCAGATCGCCGAGGCGCAGCCGATCGCGGCCGTGGGCCTCGGCGCGGTCATCCTCTCGGCGATCTACTGGATCTTCGGCTTCCTGCGCATGGGCACCACCGGTATGACCGCCCGCGCCGCGGGGCAGGGCGACCGGGGCGAGGTCGCGGCGCTGCTGACCCGCGCGCTGATGTTCGGGCTGGGGGCGGGCGCGGTGATCGTCGCGCTGCAATGGCCGATCTTCGCAGGCGCCCTCGGGCTGGCCCCGGCCAGTGCCGAGGTCGAGGAGATGTCGCGCGCCTACATGGGCATCCGCATCTGGTCGGCCCCGGCGGCCATCGGGCTTTACGGTCTCACCGGCTGGCTCATCGCGCAGGAGCGCACCATGGCGGTGCTGGCGGTGCAGCTCCTGATGAACACGGTGAACATCGCGCTCGACCTCTGGTTCGTGCTGGGCCTCGGCTGGGGCGTCGAGGGCGTGGCCGCCGCCACCTTCATTGCCGAGTGGAGCGGTCTGGCGCTGGCGCTCTACCTCTGCCGGGCGGCGTTCCGCGATCCGGCGTGGCGCGACTGGGGCCGGGTCTTCGACCGGGTGGCGCTGATCCGGATGGGTGTGGTGAACGCCGACATCCTCGTGCGCTCGCTGCTGCTGAAGGCCACCTTCCTCTCCTTCATGTTCCTCGCCGCCGATTTCGGCGACGTGCAACTGGCGGCGAACCAGGTGCTGTTGCAGTTCCTCGAAATCACCGCCTTCGCTCTCGACGGCTTCGCCTTCGCGGCCGAGGCCTTCGTCGGGCAGGCCATGGGGCGTGGAGACCGCGCGGGCCTGCGGCGCGGGGCGCTGCTGACCAGCGGTTGGAGCATCGCGATCTGCGTGCTTCTGGCGCTCTTCTTCGCGCTCGCCGGCGGCTGGCTGATCGACGTGATCACCAAGGCGCCCGAAGTGCAACAGGCCGCGCGGACCTACCTGCCGTGGATGGTCGCCGTGCCGGTGCTGGGCGTCGGGGCGTGGATGCTGGACGGGATTTTCATCGGGGCGACCCGCTCGCGCGACATGCGCAACATGATGGCGGTGAGCTTCGTGGTCTACGTGGTGGCGGCGGTGGCGCTGGTGCCGCCCTTCGGCAACCACGGCCTCTGGGCGGCCTTCCTGATCTCCTTCGTGGCGCGCGGCGTCACCCTGCTGATCCGCTACCCGGCGCTGGAGGCCGAGGCGGATCAGGTGGCGGCGGCCAAGGCGGCGTGACGCGGGGCGGATAGAGTGAGGTGGCGCTGCTAACCCCGCTTCGTCTCTCGCTTACGTAAAGTTCGCAAAGCTCGGGATATCGCGCGATCCCACTTTGCGCTCTTTCTCGCTACCTTCACCGTTCCGCGTCTGCCCGTGCTTTGCACGGGCGCGCCCGAACCGCCCCCACGGGGCGGGCGCACTGCGCCCACCCCTCGGTTCGGGCGAGGTCGGGCCGGCTAAATCGAGGAGGGGATCGCGGAGAACCCCACCGCTTGCCCTTGCCCCCGCAACCGGGCCAGATACGGCCAAGGGGGATCCCATGATCGAAAAGCTGGAAATGCTCATCGCACTCGCCCGGGAGGAGCACTTCGGCCGCGCGGCCGAAAGCCTCGGCATCACCCAGCCCAGCCTTTCCACCGGGATCAAGCAGCTTGAGGCGCAGCTCGGCGTGCAGCTGGTCTGGCGCGGGTCGCGCTATCTGGGCCTGACGCCGGAAGGGCAGCGCGCGCTCGACTGGGCGCGGCGCATCGTCGGCGACGCCCGCACCTTCCGCGAGGAGATGCGCGCCGTTCACGCGGGCCTCTCCGGGGCGCTGCGCCTTGCGGTGATCCCCACCGCGCTCACCACCGCCGCCCATCTGACCCACGGGTTCTCCGCCGATCACCCCGGGGTCTCGCTCTCGGTCTATTCCCGCAGTTCCGACCAGATCCTCACGATGATCGAGAACCTCGAGGCCGATGCGGGCATCACCTATCTCGACAACGAACCGCTGGGGCGGATGACGGCGATCCCGCTCTACCGCGAGAGCTATCACCTCGTGGTGCGGCGCGGCACGGCGCTGGCGGGGCGGGCGGCGCTCGACTGGGCCGACCTTGCCGATCAGCGGCTCTGCCTGCTGACGCCCGACATGCAGAACCGGCGGATCATCAACCTGATGCTGCACGAGGCCGGTGTCGATCCCGGCGCGGGGGTCGAGAGCAATTCGACCGTCGTCCTGATGACCCATGTGGAGGAGGGCGGATGGGCCACGGTGCTGCCCGCGCAGATGGCCCGCTTCCTCGCCGCCGGGCGCGACGTGGTCTCGATCCCGATCCGGCAGAGCAACGTGCCCTCCGTCGGCCTCATCGCGCCGTGGCGCGAGCCCCATACCCCGGTTCTGGAGGCGCTGCTCTCGGCCGCGCGCAAACAGGCGGAGGTCTGACATTCGATAGGTGATGTCTATCGAATGACGGAAAGCCGATATTGATATCGTATGCCACGGTGTGCCAGACCCCGATCACTACGGGAGGACGCCAATGACATCGACACCAGCCCCCTCCGTCGCCCCGGCCGAGGCCGAGATCGACGCGCTCATTGCTGCGCAGCTGCATCTGGAGGGGCCGCTTCTGCCGATCTTCCACGCCTTGCAGGAGGCCTATGGCCACGTCCCGCAGGCGGCGCTGTCGCGCATTGCGGAGGCGCTGAACCTGACCCGCGCGGAAGTGCACGGCGTCATGTCCTTCTACCACGATTTCCGCAGCGCACCGGCGGGCCGCCACGTGCTGAAGATCTGCCGGGCGGAAGCCTGCCAGTCCATGGGCGGCGCGGCGCTGGCGGATCGGCTGCTGGCCAAGCTGGGCCTTGGCTGGCACGGCACCACGCCCGACGGCAAGGTCACGGTGGAGCCGGTCTATTGCCTCGGCCTTTGCGCCTGTGCGCCCGCCGCCATGGTGGACGGCAAGGTGCGCGGACGGCTGGATGAGGCCGCCTGCGACGCGCTGATCGCGGAGGTGCGGGCATGAAGATCTATATCCCCGGTGACAGCGCAGCCAAGGCCGTCGGCGCCGATGCGGTGGCCGCGGCAGTCGCGCGCGAGGCGGCGGCGCGGGGTCTCGACGTCGAGGTGATCCGCAATGGCACCCGCGGCATGATCTGGCTGGAGCCGCTGCTGGAGGTCGAGGGCCCCGCGGGCCGCACCGGCTTTGGCCCCGTCACGGCGGCGGATGTGCCCGCGCTCTTCGACGCGGGCTTTGGCGCGCATCCCAAGGCGCTTGGCACGGTGGAGGAGCATCCCTTCTTCGCCCGCCAGACCCGCCTGACCTTCGCCCGCTGCGGGCTGACCGATCCGCTGTCGATGGCGGACTACGAGGCTCATGGCGGCCTGAAAGGTCTGCGCCGCGCGCTGGAGATGACCGGCGAGGCGATCGTCGACGAGGTCAAGGAAAGCGGGTTGCGCGGCCGCGGCGGCGCGGGTTTCCCGACGGGCATCAAGTGGGACACCGTGCGGCTGGCCCATGCGGATCAGAAATACATCGTCTGCAATGCCGACGAGGGCGACAGCGGCACCTTCGCCGACCGGATGATCCTCGAGGGCGATCCCTTCTGCCTCTTCGAGGGCATGGTGATCGCGGGCCTCGGCGTGGGGGCGACCAAGGGCTACATCTACCTGCGCTCGGAATATCCCGATGCGGTCGAGATGACGCGCCGCGCGCTCGACGTGGCCTACCGGACGGGTCTCTTGGGCGATGTGCTGGGCTCCGGCCGCCGCTTCGATCTGGAATTGCGGGTGGGCGCGGGCGCCTATGTCTGCGGCGAGGAGACCTCTCTCCTGAACTCGCTGGAGGGCAAGCGCGGCGTGGTTCGGGCCAAGCCGCCGCTGCCCGCGCTGGAAGGCTTCATGGGCCGGCCCACGGTGGTCAACAACCTGATCTCGCTGGCAACTGTGCCGGTGATCTTTGCCAAGGGCGGGGCCTTCTACCGCGACTTCGGACTGGGCCGGTCGCGGGGCACGATCCCGGTGCAGATCGCGGGCAACGTGAAATACGGCGGGCTGTTCGAGACCGCCTTCGGCATGTCGCTGGGCGAGCTGGTCGAGGATGTGGCGGGCGGCACCGCCTCGGGCCGTCCGGTGAAGGCGGTGCAGGTGGGCGGCCCGCTGGGGGCCTACATGCCGGTGTCGAAGTTCGCCACGCCCTTCGGATACGAGGAATTCGACGGGCAGGGCGGGCTGATCGGCCACGCGGGCCTCGTGGTCTTCGACGACACGGCGGACATGCTGGGCATGGCGCGGTTCGCGATGGAATTCTGCGCCGTGGAAAGCTGCGGCAAGTGTACGCCCTGCCGGATCGGCGCGGTGCGCGGGGTCGAGACACTGGACCGGATCGCGGGTGGCGACGCGGCGGCGATCGACCTGCTGGAGGACCTTTGTGAGACGATGAAGGACGGCTCTCTCTGTGCGCTTGGCGGGCTGACGCCGATGCCGGTGATGTCTGCGCTGATGGGGTTTCCCGACGATTTCGCGCGCACGAAAAAGGCGGCGGAGTGAGATGGGCGGCGCATCGATGCAGGCGTCGTTCGGTGGGGCAAACCGGCGCGCAGCGGGGGCCAGCCCCCGCACCCCCGGGAGTATTTTCGGAAAGATGAAAGGCGAGGAGGTGCGGCCATGAAGGATTTCATTATCCCCCCCAAGGACTGGGACATGGGCACCCCGCTCTCCCGCTCCACCAGGACCGTCACGCTGAGCATCGACGGCTTTGACGTTACGGTGCCCGAGGGCACCTCCGTCATGCGGGCGGCGATGGAGGCGGGGATCAAGATCCCGAAACTCTGCGCCACTGACAGCCTCGAGGCCTTCGGCTCCTGCCGTTTGTGCGTTGTGGAGATCGAAGGCCGGCGGGGCACGCCGGCGTCCTGCACCACGCCGGTGGCGCAGCACATGAAGGTGCACACCCAGACGCCCAAGGTGAAGAAGCTGCGCAAGGGGGTGATGGAGCTCTATATCTCCGACCACCCGCTGGATTGCCTCACCTGTTCGGCCAATGGCGACTGCGAGTTGCAGGACATGGCGGGCATGGTCGGCCTGCGCGACGTGCGTTACCAGGCGCCGGATGCGGCGCCGCTGGCGAACCACTTCACGCCCCGCGACACCAGCGGCGCGGTGAACCCGGACTGGACGCCCAAGGACGACAGCAACCCCTATTTCACCTACGACCCTGCGAAATGCATCGTCTGCAACCGCTGCGTCCGGGCCTGCGAAGAGGTGCAGGGCACCTTTGCCCTGACCATCGAGGGCCGGGGCTTTGACAGCCGGGTCAAGGCGGGCGCGCCGGGGGATGACTTCCTCGCCTCCGACTGCGTCAGCTGCGGCGCCTGCGTGCAGGCCTGCCCGACCGCGACGCTGCAGGAGTCTTCCGTCATCGAGATGGGCACGCCCGACCGCTCCGTCATCACCACCTGCGCCTATTGCGGCGTCGGCTGTTCCTTCAAGGCAGAGCTGAACGGGGACGAGCTGGTGCGCATGGTGCCCTACAAGCACGGCAAGGCGAACCGGGGCCATTCCTGCGTGAAGGGCCGCTTTGCCTACGGCTATGCCAAGCACAAGGACCGCATCCTCAACCCGATGATCCGCGACACGATCGAGGAGCCGTGGCGCGAGGTGTCGTGGGAGGAGGCGCTGAGCTTTGCCGCCACGAAGATGCGCGGGCTTCAGGAGACCTACGGCAAGAAATCCGTGGGCGTCATCACCTCCAGCCGCTGCACGAACGAGGAAACCTACCTCGTGCAGAAGCTGACCCGCGCGGTCTTTGGCAACAACAACACCGACACCTGCGCGCGCGTCTGCCATTCGCCCACCGGCTATGGCCTGGGCCAGACCTTCGGCACCTCGGCAGGCACGCAGGATTTCGACAGTGTCGAGGACACCGACGTCGTCATCGTCATCGGCGCCAACCCAACCGACGGCCACCCGGTCTTTGCCTCGCGGCTGAAAAAGCGGCTGCGGCAGGGGGCCAAGCTGATCGTCGTCGACCCGCGCCGGATCGACCTCGTGAAGACCGCCCATGTGGAGGCGGCGCACCACCTCGCCCTGCGGCCCGGCACCAACGTGGCCGTGGTCACGGCGCTGGCCCATGTGATCGTGACCGAGGGGCTCTTCGATCAGAGCTTCATCCAGGAGCGCTGCGACTGGGACGAGTTCCAGGAGTATGCCGAGTTCGTCTCGAACCCGCGCCATGCGCCGGAGGCGGTGGAACTGCTGACCGGCGTGCCCGCGGCAGAGCTGCGCGCCGCGGCCCGGACCTTTGCGACCGGGGGCAATGGGGCGATCTACTACGGCCTTGGCGTGACGGAACACAGCCAAGGCTCCACCACCGTCATCGGCATCGCCAACCTCGCCATGCTGACCGGCAACATCGGCCGTAAGGGCGTGGGCGTGAACCCGCTGCGCGGCCAGAACAACGTGCAGGGCTCCTGCGACATGGGCTCCTTCCCGCATGAACTGCCGGGCTACCGCCATGTGAAACACCCCGAGGTCCGCGCGGTCTTCGAAGAGGTCTGGGGCGTCGAGATCGACGCGGAGCCGGGCCTGCGCATTCCCAACATGCTGGATGCCGCCGTCGATGGCACCTTCAAGGGCCTCTACTGTCAGGGCGAGGACATCCTGCAATCGGACCCGGACACCAAGCATGTGGCCAAGGGGCTTGCCGCGATGGAGTGTGTCATCGTCCATGACCTCTTCCTGAACGAGACGGCGAATTACGCCCATGTCTTCCTGCCCGGCTCCACCTTCCTCGAGAAGGAGGGCACCTTCACCAATGCCGAGCGCCGCATCAACCGGGTGCGCAAGGTGATGGCGCCGCTCAACGGCTATGCCGACTGGGAGGTGACGCAGATGCTGGCCAATGCCATGGGCGCGGGCTGGCACTACACCCACCCGGCGCAGATCATGGAGGAAATCGCCGCCACGACCCCCAGCTTTGCCGGTGTCACCTATGACCTGCTGGAGGAGAAGGGCTCGGTCCAGTGGCCCTGCAACGAGGACCACCCCGAGGGCACGCCGCTGATGCATGTCGATGGCTTCGTGCGCGGCAAGGGGCGGTTCATCGTCACCGAATACGTCGCCACGGACGAGAAGACCGGCCCGCGCTTCCCGCTGCTGCTGACCACGGGGCGCATCCTCAGCCAGTACAACGTCGGCGCCCAGACCCGGCGCACGGAAAACACCGTCTGGCACGATCAGGACGAGCTGGAAATCCACCCCCACGACGCCGAAGTGCGCGGCGTGAAAGAGGGCGACTGGGTCAAGCTGGCCTCGCGCTCGGGCGAGACGGCGCTGAAGGCCACGCTGACCGACCGGGTCAGCCCGGGCGTGGTCTATACCACCTTCCACCACCCGACGACGCAGGCCAACGTGATCACCACGGACTACTCCGACTGGGCCACCAACTGCCCGGAATACAAGGTGACGGCGGTGCAGGTCTCGCCCTCGAACGGGCCTACGGACTGGCAGGAGGACTACGAGGCGCAGGCCCGCCGCGCCCGTCGCATCCTGCCGGCGGCAGAGTGATATGGGTCCGGTTCACATGGGCCCCCGTGGTACAGGGCCGCGCGTCCACGAAAGCCGGCCGGGCCTCGCCCGGCGCGACGGGCAGGTCCGCGCCGTGACCCGGCTGTTGCCCGACGAGGTGCCGGTGGCGCTGAGCTACCAGGGCACGACGCAGGCGGTGATGATGGCCAGCCCCGCCGACCTGGAGGATTTCGCCGTGGGCTTCACCCTCTCCGAGGGGATCGTCGCGGAGATCGGCCAGATCGAGAGCCTCGACATCCTGCACCACGATCAGGGGATCGAGGCGCAGATTTGGCTGGCGGGCGACCGGGCGGAGGCGCTCTCGGCCCGGCGTCGGGCCATGGTGGGGCCGGTGGGCTGCGGCCTCTGCGGGATCGACTCGCTGGAGGAGGCCTGCCGCGCGCTGCCCGTGGTGCCCGACGCGGCCCTGCGCTTCACCGAGGCCGAGATCGGCCAGGCGACCGAGGCGCTGCGCGATCACCAGCCGCTGCACGATCTGTCCCGGGGCCTCCATGCTGCCGGGCTGATGCTGCCGGGGCAGGGGATCGTTCTGGCGCGCGAGGACGTGGGCCGGCACAACGCGCTCGACAAGCTGATCGGCGCAATGGCGCGGCGCGGCATCGACGGGCGGGGCGGCGCCGTGGTGCTGACCTCGCGGGTCTCGATGGAGATGGTGCAGAAGACCGCAATGGCCGGCATCCCCATGATCATCGCCGTCTCTGCCCCCACCGCCTATGCCGCACGGCTGGCGGAGGAGGCGGGCATCACGCTGGCGGCCTTTGCCCGGGACGGGGCCTATGACCTTTACGCCAACGCCGGGCGCTTGGGCGCTGCCCGCCCCGGCCCGGAGGGGGAGCACACCGATGTCGCCTGACAAGCTGATCTACATGGCGAACCAGATCGCCACCTTCTTCGAGACCCAGCCGGGCAGCGATCAGGCCGAACATGTGGCCGATCACCTGAACGACTTCTGGGAGCCCCGGATGCGGGTGCAGTTGCTGGCGATGGTCGCCAGTGGCGAGGCCGAGGGCCTGCGCCCGCTGGCCCGCGCCGCCATGGCGCATGTCCGCGCGCCCGCCTGAGCACGCCTGCCATCGCGCCGCGCGCCGGGCCCGGGTCTGCCCGCGCGGCGCGCCTTCGCAGGCCCCGCTGCCCGTCCCGAGGGCAGGATGCCGCGCATCTGCCGCGCCGGGCGTCCGCCCGGGGCCCCCTGTCATCCCGGGCCGGTTTTCAAGACGTTGACACCCTCCGCCTGCCACGCCAGCTAGACCGCGACTGGCGCAACGGACGGACCCATGACAGCTCTCAAGACCTTCATTGAATCGCGGACCTTCGAATGGGCGATCACCGCCCTCATCGTGATCAACGCCATCACCCTCGGGCTGGAGACCTCGCCCCGTGTCATGGCGGTGGCGGGTGACTTCCTGTTGGCGCTGGACAAGCTGGTGCTGGCGGTCTTCGTCATCGAGCTGCTGGCCCGGTTCGCCGTCTACCGTACCAAGTTCTTCCACGATCCGTGGCGCATCTTCGATCTCTTCGTGGTGGGCGTGGCGCTGGTGCCCACGACCGGCAGCCTCTCCGTCCTGCGGGCGCTGCGGATGCTGCGGGTGTTGCGGCTGATCTCGGTCGTGCCCTCGCTGCGCCGCGTGGTGGGCGGGCTGATCTCGGCCCTGCCGGGCATGGGCTCCATCGTGGTGCTGCTGGGGCTGGTGTTCTACGTCTTCGCCGTCATGGCGACCAACCTCTATGGCGCCAGCTTCCCCGAGTGGTTCGGCGATATCTCCTCCTCGGCCTATACGCTCTTTCAGGTCATGACGCTGGAAAGCTGGTCCATGGGCATCGTGCGTCCGGTGATGGAGGCGCATCCGATGTCTTGGACCTTCTTCATCCCCTTCATCATCGCCACCTCCTTCACGGTGCTGAACCTCTTCATCGGTATCATCGTCTCCGCCATGCAGGAGGAACACGAGGCCGCCGCCGAGGACGAGCGCACCACCGCCGCCGACAACCAGCGCCTGCTGCTGAAGGAGGTTCGCGCCCTGCGGGCCGAGGTGGCCCGCCTGTCAGAGCGCACCGGCGCCACGGACTGAGGGATCAGTCCCTCTCTGCGGCGAAGAGGCGGACCAGTTCCGCCTGCCGGTTGGTGCCGGTCTTCTCGAAGATGCGGCTCAGGTGGGTCCGCGCGGTCGACACGCTGATCCCGAGCCGCGCCGCGGCGGCATCGCGCCCGTCGCCGCGCAGGATCTCGAGGCAGAGGGTCGATTCCGCCGGTGTCAGCCGGAACTCTTCCTGCATCCGCCGTTTCAGCGCCTCCTGCCGCGCCCCGTGGTCGGTGACGACCAGCAGCGCCGCGACCGGCCGCAACAGGGCGGCGGTCTGGGTCGGGTCGGGGCAGGGCAGGGCCTCCACCACCACCTGTCCGCGCCCGTCCGGGTCAAAGGAGATCTCGCCGCCCCGGGGCCGCGCGGCGGGGCCCAGTGCGGCGCAGCCCGCGATCAGCTGATCCAGCTGCCCGGTGAGCGCCGTCGTGGGCAGCACCAGCCGCCCCGCGTGCAGGCGCATCCCGCGCGGCAGATGGGCCTCGTCCAGCGGCTGCCCGAGGTCGGTGATCGGGCGTGCCCGGATGTCCACGGCCAGCGTCACCGCGTCGGGCCGCCCGGCCCCTACGCCAAGCAGCAGCGTCTGCATCGATAGGCGCCGCATCCTCTGCTCGATCTCCACCGCGCGGACCAGATGCGGCAGCACCACGGCAAACCGCGCCGCGGCCTCATCGTCGATCTCGTCCGTCCGCTGGCCCGCCTGCAGCACGATCGAGGCAAAGCCCGCCCCCTGTCGCAGCAGGTTCGAGGCCAGCCGTTCCGCCCCCAGACCGGAGGTCGCCCAGAATTCGTTGTGGAAGGTCGAGGACAGGAAGGCCTCGCGCCCGGTGTCCTTCAGCGAGGTGATCTTGCCCACCGGCGCGCCCGAGGTCGCGGGCACGGTGGGATCGCGCATCCACCAGCCGTCCTGTTCATAGGCCCGCACCACCTCGGGATCGGCGCGCGGCGTCAGCACCGAGGAAAAGGCGGTTTCCGGATCGACGACCACCATGGCCGCATTCTCGACGCCGCAGAGATCCGAAAGACGCACCAGCACGTCCTGCCAATCCCATTGCCCGGCGGCAGCGGCGTAAATTTCATCTATCACGCCCAGAAGATCGGCGTGTTCCAATGTCCGCATTCGGAACCCCCGTGCGGGACGGCGACTTAAATGACCCAACAAACCACTTGAATGAAAACAGGTTGCGCCTGTTTGATGTGCAATACCGGAAATCCTAGGGGGCAAATCGGCCTGCCCAAAGAGAATTTTCCATCGCTTGGTCAAAAAAATGCGGCGTATCGGACGTTCGTATGACGCAAGGGCAATTTGCGGCTCATACGGTGTGGCTGCGGCTAAGCTGCGTGACCCAACTATTTGATCAAGACCTTTTCCTTTGAAGGGGAGCAGAGGCGACTATTTACCCCAAAAATCCTTTCATGATGTGTCCGTGACTCATGTGGGATCCCTTGGTTTGCCTCTGCCCCCTTCCTGAAGTCTCCGCGCTTCCCCGGGGGGCTGACCCCTCCATCCTGTCCACTTTCACACTGTCCACTTTCGCTCTGGCCACGGGGCGCGGGACGGTGTTTCCTTTGCTGTGACACGACACGCGAAAGGGACGCGATGACAGGCGTAGGACGGGCCCTGGCCACGGTACTGCTGGCGCTGATCCCGCTGCAGGGCCTGTGCCAGACGGCGCCGCCGCGCCCGGCGTCACCCAAGGCCCCCGCCGCACCGCCCATCGCCTCCCGCCCGCCGGAGCCCTCTGTGCCCCTCGCGCCCCCGGTTCCCGATGCGCCGACGGATCGCCCGCGCGGCCGTGACATCGGCGTCTGGACGGTGACCTGCGACCTCTTCGACAGCGATCAGCGCGACTGTGCCCTGACCCAGCGGTTCCAGCACACCCGGGCAGAGCTGTTTCTGGCCGAGATCGACCTGCAACCGGTCACGCCGGGGCAGGTGCTGCTGCGGGCCCGGGTGCCGGTGGGGGCGCGGCTGGCGGAGCCCTTCGTGCTGATCTCGCGAAGTGGCGGGGCGCTGCCGCTCACATGGGTCGCCTGCGGCCCGCTGATCTGCGAGGCGCAGCGCGTGCTGCCGCAGGCCCTGCTGGCGCAGATGGAGGCCGCCGGGGATCTGAGCGCACGCTTCCGGCGCGACTGGGACGGCGCGGTGCATCTCTTCCCCGTGCCGCTGGCCGGGGCGGGCGAGGGGATCGCCCTCCTGCGGCGGGCGCGCTGGCGCTGAGGCCTATTCCGCCGCCGCCGCGTGGCGGGCGGCATGGGGCAGCAGGTAGGTCGCTTCGGCGGGGGGCGTGTTGACCCGGATGCGGCAGGCATAGGCGTTGGAAAGCAGCGCGTCGGTCAGCACCGCCTCGGGCCGGTCCTGCGCCAGCACCCGCCCCTGCGCCAGCAGCGCCACGCTGTCCGAGAACATCGCCGTCAGGTTCAGGTCATGCATCACCGCCACCACCCCGCCGCCCGCATCGGCGAAGTCGCGGGCGATCTGCATCACCTGCAACTGGTGCCCGATGTCGAGGGAGGAGACCGGCTCGTCGAGGAAGAGCCAGCGGGCCGCGCCATGGGCCGTCGGCTCCCAGACCTGCACGAGGACGCGGGCCAGCTGCACCCGCTGCTGCTCGCCGCCCGACAGTTCCTGATACATCCGCCCGGCAAAGCCACCGAGGCCGACGCGGGCCAGCGCCCGCTGGCTCAGGTCCGGCCCGCCCGCGTCGAGGCCGCCCTGCTGGCCAAGGCGCACCACCTCGCCCACGGTGAACGGGAAGGAGAGCGGCGTCGCCTGCGGCAGCACGCCCCGCAGCGCCGCCAGCCGCCAGGGCTTGGTCTGCGCGATCTCGTGGCCGTTCAGCGTGACCGATCCGTCGTAGACCAGCTCTCCCGTCAGGGCCCGCAGCAGCGTTGTCTTGCCCGACCCGTTGGGCCCGACGATGGAGGTCAGCGCGCCGGGGCGGGCGGTGAAGGCGGCCTCCGACAGGATCGTGCGGCGGCCAAGGTGCAGGGTCAGGTCACGGGCGATCAGCATGGTCAGAGCTCCAGCAGGGTGCGGCGGCGCAGCAGGATCCACAGGAAGAACGGCCCGCCGAGGGTCGCGGTGACGATCCCGATGGGCAGTTCGGCGGGGGCGATGATCACCCGGCTGATCACATCCGCCGCCAGCAGCAGAGCCGCGCCCAGCAGGGCGGAGTTGATCAGAAGAGGCCGGTGATCGGGGCCCGAGACGAGGCGCAGCAGATGCGGCACCACGATGCCGACGAAACCGATGCCGCCGCTGACCGCCACGGCCGCCCCCACGGCGCCCGCGACGGTGAGGATGGCCATGCTCTTGAGCCTTTGCACGTCCTGTCCCAGATGCGCCGCCGCCGCCTCGCCAAGGGCGAGGGCGTTGAGGCCACGGGCCAGTGCCGGGGCGGCGGCGAGGGCCAGCAGCATCAGCGGGGCTGCGGTCAGCACCTTGGCCCATGTCGCCCCGGCGATGGAGCCCATGCCCCAGAAGGTCAGGTCGCGCAGCTGCGTGTCATCGGCCATGTAGACCAGCACCCCGGACAGCGCGCCTGCAAGCGCGCCAAGGGCGATGCCCGCCAGCAGCATCGTGGCGACCGAGGTGCGCCCGGAGCGCGTGGCAATGGCATAGAGCAGCAGGGTCGAGGCCCAGCCGCCAAGGAAGGCCGCCACCGGCACGGCGTAATGGCCCAGCGTCGCCGCCAGCCCGGCGGGCAGGAGGCCCCCCAGCACGATGGCCGTGATCGCCCCCAGACCGGCGCCCGCGCTGACACCCACGAGGCCGGGATCGGCCAGCGGGTTGCGGAAGAGCCCCTGCATCACCGCCCCCGAGACCGCCAGCGAGGCGCCCACCAGCATCCCCATCGCCAGCCGGGGCAGGCGGATGTCGAAGAGCACGACCCGGTCGCGCAGCGAAAGCTCCCGCCCCGCCAGCAGGTCGCCCCCGATCTGGCGCAGCGAGATGCCCGAGGCCCCCACCGTCAGGCTGGCGGCGCTGACCGCCAGCAGCAGGAGCACCAGCAGCAGGGTGACGCGCCGGGCGAGGGCCCGGCGGTCGCCGGTGGGGGCGGCGGCGGGTTCGCTGAGCGCCACCATCAGCTGTCGTGCCCCGCGCTCTGGAGTGCGGCGCTCAGCTCGGTCACGGCCTCGCCCACGCGGGGGCCGAAGCCGAGGAGCAGCATGCCCTCCATCCGCACCACCGCGCCGGACTGCCCGGCAGGCGTGATGGCAAGCGCCGGATGGCTGAGCGCCTGATCAGCGGTGCCGTGGCCCGCGTCGGCGGCCCCGCCGCGCGACATCATCAGGATGACATCGGGGGCGGCGGCGGCGATCGCCTCGTCCGTCACGGGCTTGTAGCCCGAGAAGGCGGTCAGCGCATTCTCGGCCCCGGCAAGGGTGATGATCCCCTCGGCCGAGGTGTCGCGCCCGGCGGCAAGGATACGCCCGCCCTGCATCGAGAGGATGAAGAGCACCTTCTTGGCGGGTGTGCCATGGGCGGCCTCGGCGGCGGCGGCCAGTTGGGCATCGACGCTGTCTGCCAGCGCCTGCGCGGCCTCGGGCACCTCCAGCGCCGTGCCCACGGCGAGGATCTTGGCGCGCACGGCCTCGGCGGAATGGCCGCCGGGCACCTCGATCATGGGGATCGCGGCGGCGCGCAGCATCTCCACCGCCTCGGGCGGGCCGGCGCCTTCCTCGGTCAGGATCAGGTCCGGGTCCACCGACATCAGCCCCTCGGGCGAGAGGGCGCGGATATAGCCCACGTCGGGCAGCGCCTCCGCCTCGGGCGGGAAGTTCGACGTCGTATCCCGCGCCACCAGCCGGTCCTGCTGGCCGAGGGCATAGACGATCTCGGTCACGGAGCCGCCGATGGAGGCGATGCGGCTGGCAGGCTCGGCCCAGAGGGCCGGGGCCACGAGGGCGAGGCAGGCGGCAAGCGCCGTGGAGCGCAGCAGGCGCATGGTCACGCCTCCGCCGGTTCGGAGGTGAGATCGGCCAGCAGGGCCTCCCTCGCCGGGTAGTGATCGGCGTCGGGCTTGCGCAGGCCGAACATCTGGAAGATCACCGTGCCCTCGGCGTCGAAGGCCTCGACCGAGATCGCCATGCCGCGGCGGGTGGGTTTCTCCACCAGCCAGACCTCGGCCACGTGATCGGCGCGCAGGTGCAGGTTGAAGCTGGGGTCGAGCACGTTCAGCCACGGGCCCATCGGCTTGATCGTGTGCAGCGGGCCGGAGTGGATCTGGATGCAGCCCTTGTTGCCCACGAAGATCATCACCGGCACCTGTGTCTGCGCCACCCGCTCGAAGAGCGTGGGCACGATCCGGGGCGAGAGCGGGCGCGCCAGCGGGGCCCCTGCCACGCGGTAGGCGCCAAGGCGGTTCATCTTCAGCTTGGACACCAGCCCGAGGAACTGGTGCGAATCCGTCATGTTGTTCCAGAACTCGCGCAGCTTCTCGGCCTTGTCCGGGTCGGACTTCGGCGCTTCGGGGGCGCGGCGCGCCTCGACCGTCATCTCTTCCGACTGCGCGGGCAGGGCAAGGTCCGCGGCGATCCGCGCAAAGGCCGCCACGTCCGATCCCTCGCGGCAGTAGATCTTGTGCACCGCGTCGCCCGCCGCATCGAAGATCATCAGCGCAGGGCGCCCGCCGCCGAGGCCCGCCTCAGGCGTGACGGCAAAGGCATGGACCCAGAACTTGGGGAAGATGCGCAGGTCGATCTCGCCGTTCAGCACCATCGAGGCATGTTGCCCGCCCCGGTAGTGATCGTAATGGCCGATCTTCTCGTGCACGCAGCTTTCGGTGCGGGTCAGGGCCATGACCTCGCCCAGTTCGGCCACGCGGGGCACCAGCTGGTCGGGATCGGCGCTGATCCGGGTCACGCCATGGCCGGTAAAGGCTGCGACCAGCTGGCCCTCGGTGATCTTCAGCTGGTGGGCGAGGTCGCGGATGCGCAGCTTGTCATGCTCCTTGCGGGCGGCGCGGATCGCCTCGGGCGAGAGGACGGCGGAGGGGGGCGAGAGATCCTGCATGAGGGGCTCCTTCAGGGACAGCGTGTGAGGGGAATGCACCTGGCTGTCGCCGGAAGGGCGGACATGGCTGGATTGCAACAGTCATGAATCGGCGGCGAGAAAAGCGCCGCGAGATTTCTTGACAGATTTAATCGGGTTAGGTAGGCGACGCAAGACCGCGCTGCCCTCGGCGCGGATGAATTCCTGAAAATTGAACGTGCCAGCCCTTTCGCCAGCCATGTTTCGCGCATGTCCAGAAAGGGACCCCCCGATGACCGCTTCCTCCCGAATGCGGGCCCTGTTGCTATGCTCCACGGCAACGGCCCTCGTGCTTGGCGCCATGCCTGCCTCTGCGCAGGACGGCGACGCCCCCATTGTCCTCGATGAAATCAGCGTCGCGCAGAGCAAGCGGGGCGTGCGCACCGACACCGCCACCGCGATCACCGTGGTGGAGCAGGAGGAGATGGAGGACCGGCAGGCCTCGACCATCTCGGAGCTGGTCGACTCGGTTCCCGGTGTCACTCTGCTGAACAGCGGCACGCCGGTGGGGGCGGGCATCAACATCCGCGGCTTTGGCGCAAACGGCACCTATGGCACCGACCAGAAGGTGCTGATCATGATCGACGGCGCCACCGTGGGCAGCGAAGAGCTCTACCGCGTCGGGACCCAGCTCTACACCGATCCCGAGCTATACAAGCAGGTCGAGGTGATCCGCGGCATCGCGGGCACCTTCGAATACGGCTCCGGCGTGATCGGCGGGATGCTTCAGCTTGACACCAAGGACGCCTCGGATTTCACCGGCGGCGAGGTGGGGTTCAAGGCGCGCCAGACCCTGCAATACGGCTCCAACGGGGACGAGATGGTCTCCTCCTCCATCCTCGCGTGGCAGCCGACGAAGAATGTCGAGTTCCTGGGCAACTACACCTGGCGCCAGATGGATGTGCAGGAGGACGGCGCGGGCAATGACATCGGCACCGAGGGCTACGAACTGCCCTCGTGGATGGTGAAGGGCAAGGTGACCTTCGGCGACGGCGACAACCAGACGCTGACGCTGTCCTACACCGACACCCAGACCGATGAGAAGGACGTGCCTTATGACAGCTTTGGCATCACCAGCGGCTATTTCGGCAACGTCGACCGGCAGACCCATTCCAAGACCGCGGCGCTGAAGTACACTTACGACAGCCTCGACACCGACCTGATCAACCTGACGGCCATCCTGTCCTACGCCGATCAGGAGATCGAGAGCGAAGGCGTCAGCGGTCAGACCGGGGCGCTCGCCAATATCGTGAACGCCGACAACCAGTATGAGACCACCAAGCTGACCGTGAAGAACGAGGCGCTCTTCAACACCGGCCTGCTGAGCCACAGCCTGCGCACCGGGATCGAACTGATCCACAAGAAGCGGCTCGAGGCCTCCTCGGCACCCGGCGGCACCGACAAGCGCTTTGCCGTCTTCGCTGTGGATGACATCGACTTCGGCAACGGCCTGCGGCTGACGCCCGCGCTGCGCTACGAGACGCAGGAGGTCGGCGGCGATCTCTATGACACCTACACCAACGATGCCCTCATGGGCGGTCTGACGGCGCGCTATGCCTTCGGCAACGGCTGGGCGGTCTTCGGCTCCGCGGCCTATACGGAAAGCCTGCCGATCCTCGATGACCTCGGCACCGTGGCCTACATGACCCAGCCCGAGAAGGCGCGCAGCTACGAGCTGGGCTTCTCCTATGACCGTGACGGGCTGTTCACCGGCGGCGATGCGCTGCGGCTGAAGGTGAATGCCTACCACACCGAGATCTGGGACATCACCTCCTACTCGGGCGTGACCGATGCCACCATGCAGGGGGTCGAGCTGGAGGCCGGCTACAGCCTCGCCTCGGGCTACTACATGGATGTGAATGCCAACCTCGTGCATGGCGAGGACGCGACCCCGGGTGCCAGCGACGACTATTGGGACGGCACGCCGGCAGATGAACTGCGGGTCAGCTTCGGCAAACGCTGGGGTGAAATGCTCGACGTGAGCTGGGAGGTCGTGGCCGACGCGGAGATGGATCGTTCCTCCTCGCCGTCGGATGGATTTGTCGTCCACAATTTCCGCACTACCTATCGCCCGCAGGAGGGCGTCCTGCGCGGAACCGAGATGCGCTTCGGCGTCGAGAATGTCTTCGACACCGAGTACACGCCGCATCTCTCCACCCGGCCGGCCGCCGGGCGGACCTTCAAGGTGACGCTGGCCAAGACATTCTGATGCCTCATTTCTATGGGGTACTGAGATTCTGAGCCGTTTCCCTCGGCACTCAGAGGCGGGTCGGGTCCCATGTGGCCCGGCCCGTTTCTGTTTCAGCTCCCCCGTTCGGGGTGCCGCCTGCGGTCAGAACTCCCGCGTCAGCCCGATGGAGGCGGCGAAGTTCTCGTAGCCATAGAACCCGACGGAGGAGGTCTGCCGTTCGGCCTCCAGCTCCAGCACAGGGGCAAAGCCCCGGACGTTCAGCCGGCGATGCAGCAGCCGCAGGGTGGCGGTCACGCGGTCGTCCTCCCGGGTCTTGCCGAAGAGCGGGGCAGGGGCATCGTATTCCGCCCGGCGCAGGCCCAGATCGAAAGAGACCATCATCCCGCCCTTGAAGGCATAGCTGGCCCCCAGCGACAGCTCCCCCGCGGTGAGCGAGTAGCTGGCCACCTCTGCGGCGGTGCGTTCCCCCCGCAGGCCCACCCGCAGCAGCAGTTGCGGCGTCACCGCGTGGCTATAGCCGAGGAAGAGCAGCGTGCGCGGCCCGTCGAGCGCGGCGAAGGTGTCGTGGTCATGCCATTCCACCGTGGCCGCGGCCTCGATCCGTCCGCGCTGGCTCAGCATCCTTGCATAGCCGAGCGTCACGCCCGGCGCGTTGGAGAAGCCGCGCCCGTCGATCCAACGGCGCGTGAAACTGAGGCTCGCCTTGCTGCGCCCGGTCTCCAGCGCCCCGTGCAGCAGCCCGACCTCGGCCCGGGCCTGCACGTCGTTGGGGGCATCGCCGTCATAGAGCGTGGCGTCGAGCGACAGTGCCAGCCGGGCGCGGGTGTTCGCCGCGATGCGGGGGGCATAGGCCAGCCCAGCCTCGATCCCCAGCCCGGTGGCCGAACGCGCCCGGGCGCTGTCGCGTAGGGTGAACTCGCGCCCGTCGATCACGACGGTGCGGTCGCTTGTGGCCTTGAAGGGGTTGCTCTCGGGCTCGAGGCTGAAGGCGAGATGTCCGCTCCAGACCCGGCCCTGATCGAGACCGGAGAGGCTGCGCTGGACCCGGTCGCGCTGATCCGCGTTCAGCGTGCCGCCCCCGGCCTGTCGCAGGTGAAAGGCCGCGCGTTCGTCCTGTCCGAGGCTCTGGAGCACCTCGCCAAGCGCAAGGCGGAAGGCGCCCACGTCGGGCCGGGCGGCCACGAGCGGCTCGAGGTAGCGCAGCGCCTTCTCCGGGCGTCCGGTGTCGCGCATCAGGACCGCGAGGGCCCAGAGCCGCTGATGCTCCTCGGCGCGGTTGGCGGGGCGCCAAGCCAGCAAGAGGGCCTCTGCCTCTGCGGTGCGTCCTTGGGCGATCAGCGTCCGGGCGCGGCCATAGGGGGCGGCCGTGCCGGTTGCGACGCCGGTCGCCGCGGGGGCGGCGGTTCCCTCCACGCCGGGGATCATCGGCGCTGCGCTCTGCGCGCTTACGGAGGAAACCGCCGGGAAGAAGCAGAGAAGCGCGATCAGCCACCGGGCTGCCGCGCTGTGCCTCTTCCTGTCCCGCACCGGACGTGACGGGGATGAGCGACAGGGGGACTGCCGAACCGTCCGGGGGGAATGAAATGAAAATGATTTGGTCATTGAAATGGGCTGACCCGGCGGGACGGCGCGGGGCGTAGCCTGCACCATCCCGCCGGGGGATCTAACGGCCGCGCGGCCGGGATACTGGCCGCGCGGCCGGGCATGTCAGCGTTCGACGTAGAAGGTGCCTGCACCCTGCACGTCGCCGAAGCCGGCCTTGGTGTCGAACCAGACGGCCTGCGCCGCCCCGTGGAGCGCCTGGCCCTCGGTACCGACGAAGGTTCCGCCCAGTGCCAGCAGCACGTCATCGGCGTTGCCATCGAGTTCGATGTTCCCGACGAGGTTGACGCTGGCGGCGCCCGCCGCGACATCGACGGTGCCACCGGTTGGCAGCGGGATCGTCTGGGTGGTGCGGGCCACGGTGCTGGTGAAGCCCGCGGCCTCTGCATCGGCCACGGTCATCGTGCCGTTGGCAGCGAAGTCAGTGCCGTCGAAGGTGCCGCGGATGTTCTCCGCCGTGCCGGACCAGGGGTTGGTCGTCTGGCCGTCGGTCCAGTCCAGATCGAGGGCGAGATCCGCGAAGGCCTCGCCGCGGGTGTTGCCGGAGGCCGTATCGACGAGGTCGACCTGCGCGGCGCCGGTGAAGCTGGCGTCGAGGCGGGTCGGCATGTCGCTGGTCGGAACCATCCCGGAAATGCGGGTATATTCAGCGTCGAAATCGGCCGCGGTGATCGGCCCCGTCGTCCCGCCGCCACCGCTGGAGCTGCCGTCAAGGCAGCCCGCCACGGAAAGTGCGCCGAGAGAAAGAGCGCCGAGGCGGAAAAAACCCTTAAAAGTCATATTATCAATCTCCTTCAAACCGGGGTGTCCCCGGGGTGGCATGATATGAGATCAACAGTCGCCTCCGGTCGCCCCCCTGAACGGGGGGGCGCTAAAACATTGCCTTGGAGAACAATCGGCTGCAATCTGCCAGCATTCGTTCACCATCACGGTAAACAATTGATTAATTGATCAATTGAGAAGACGGGGCGCGGGGGCGCCTCCAAAGGGGAGAGGGAGACGTGCTCAAGTCGCCCGTTCAGACGCTGACGGCGATGTTCGCACTCGCCGGCGCAATTGTAGCGACCATTGTCATCCTGGCGCTGCGCCAGCCCTATCTGGGCGTGGACCTGGCCGTACCGCCTGAAACGACCGAGCCGCTGGCCGCCGCGCCGGAGGATCCGGGTGTGATCCTGGCGGCCGTGGCGCCGGGCGGACCGGCGGACCGCGCGGGCCTGCTGCCCGGGGACAGGCTGATGTCCATCGCGCCCATAAGCGGGGCGGAGGGCGCTGCGCTCTCCCTGCGGCCCCGTGACCTGCTGGAGGAGCCGGACGGGCTGCCGACCACGCGGGACATGGCGCTCTTCTTCGACGAACAGGGCGCGCGGCACAGCGTGCTGGCGGGGGGCGAGATGCGCGTGGACGTGCTGCGCGCCGGGCAGATGCAGGAGGTGCTGGTGCAGCCTGCCACGCACCGGCCCCTGGGCGATCTGCCTTGGGTGTTCTGGACCCAGCTCTTCGTCGGGTTCGCCGCGATCACCCTCGGGGGCTGGGCGCTGGCCATCCGCGGGGCAGAGCCCGGTGTCCTGTGGCTTGCGCTGGCGGGCGTGGCGCTGTCCTTCTCGGCCAGTGCGGCCGCGCTCTACTCCACGCGGGAGCTTGCGCTGGGCGGCACGCTCTTCGCGCGGGCCTCGGCCACGAACACGCTGGGGTCGGTGGGCTTCGGCATCGCCATGATCTGCCTCTTCCTCGTCTTCCCGCGCCGCTACCTGCCGCGCTGGGCGATCGTGATGGTGGCCGGGGGCTTCGGGCTCTGGATGGTTTTGGCGGTGGCGCGTCTGCTTGAGACGACGGCGATGACCATCCACATCCCGGTGCTGGTGGAGATGATCTGCATCCTGCTGGCGGCGGCGGGGCAGGTCTGGACGACCCGGGGCGATCCCCATGCCCGCGCCGCGCTGCGCTGGTTCGGCCTGTCGGTCACGCTGGGGGCCGGGGGCTTCGTGGGGATGGTGGCCCTGCCGCAGGCGCTGGGGTTCGCGCCGCGGATCTCGCAAGGGCATGCCTTCGCCTTCTTCCTCGTGATCTACCTCGGGCTCGCGCTCGGCGTGGCGCGGTACCGGCTCTTCGAACTGGAACGCTGGGCCTATGACATCCTGTTCTACGCCGGGGGTGTCGCCCTTCTGCTGGTGTTGGATGCCGCGTTGATCTGGGCGGTGGCGCTGGACCAGCTTCCGGCCTTCTCGCTGTCGCTGATGGTGGTGGCCTTCCTCTACCTGCCCATGCGCGAGGCGCTGGGGCGGCGGCTGTCGCGCACGCCGCGGCTGGGGACCGAGGAGCTTTTCGACCGCATCGGCGCCGTAATCCTCAGCCCCAGCGGCGAGGGGCAGACGGAGCGGATGCGCCTGCTGCTGACCGACCTGTTCCAGCCGCTGCACATTGCCGAGGCCAAGGGCCGGGTCGAGGAGGCCCGCCTGCTGGAAGGCGGCGCGGCGCTGGAGGTGCCGGGCGTCGATCAGGCCCCGGCGCTGGTGCTGCACTGGGCCCGGCGCGGCAAGCGGCTGTTCTCGCACCGTGACGTGGAACGCGTGCGCCAGATCCTCCAGATGATGACACAGGCCGTGGAACGGCTGCGGGCCTATGATGCGGGCGCCGAGGAAGAGCGGCGGCGCATCAACCGCGACATGCACGACAACATCGGGGTCCAGTTGCTGGGCGCGCTGCACAGCGCCGAACCGGCCCGCAAGGACGCGCTGATCCGCCAGACCCTGACCGACCTGCGCGACATCGTGTCGAGCCCGGCAGGGGAGGCGGCGCTGCTCGAAGACCTTCTGGGCGACATGCGCGGGGAGCTGTCCGACCACCTCGCCTCGGCCGGGATCGCCCTGACCTGGGAGGCCTCGCCGGTGGCGGAGCATGAGGTCGCCCCCCATGTGGCGAACTCTATCCGGGCAATCCTGCGCGAGGCGGCGGGCAACGTGCTGCGCCACTCGGGCGCGCAGGCGGTGACGGTGCGCATCGGGGCCTCGTTCTGCGATCAGGAGGGCGCGGCGCGCCTCGACCGCGTGATCCTCGAGGTGACGGACGACGGGCAGGGCCCGGGCGATCTCACCGGCGCCAGCCCGCAGGCGCGCTCCGGTAACGGGCTGCGCAACCTGCGCATCCGGACCGAAGCCCGCGGCGGGCAGTTCGCCTTTGGCCCCGGGCCCGGCGGGCGCGGGGCGCGGCTGCGCGCGGTGCTGCTGAACGAAACCGCGGTGCCGCAGCGCGAAGGCCTGCGCGATGCAGGGGAGTGACGGCATGCAGCGGATCCTGATCGTCGAGGACATCGCGGAGACGCGGGACTGGCTGGTGGCCCTCGTTGCGGAGGCCTTCGAGGGTGCACAGATCGACACCGCCGCGCTGCTGGGGCAGGCGCGCGGGATGATGGGGCGGGGCTATGACCTCGCGCTGATCGACCTGGGGCTGCCCGACGGATCGGGGCTCGACTTCCTGCGCCAGATGCGGGCGGCGTCACCGGCGACGATCTGTGTCGTGACCACGGTGATCGGGGACGACGCCATCGTGGTCTCGGCCCTTTCGGCGGGGGCCGAGGGCTACCTGCTGAAGGAGAACCCCGCCGGGGTGCTGACGCGCCAGCTGATGCAGATCGGCGACGGTGTGCCTGCGCTCTCGCCCTCCATCGCGCGCCGGATCATGCAGCATTTCCGCTATACCGGTCCCAGTGCGGGCGAGGAGCAGCAGATGACCGAGCGCGAGCGCGAGGTCCTGTCGCTGATCGGGCGCGGGCTGCGCAATGCCGAGGTGGCGCGGGAACTGGGCATCGCCGAGTCCACCGTCGCGGGCTACATCAAGGCGGTCTACCGCAAGCTGGGTATCTCCTCGCGGGCCGAGGCGGCCTGGCACGCCGCCCGTCTGGGCCTGCACCACGGCGGCGAAGGCTGAGACCTGCCGCATGTGCCGCGCAGGCGCCCATGGGCCGGGCGGAGACGGGGCTGTGCCTCCTGCCGGGCAGGGCCATGAACCGTAACGGTTCTGACAATCACGTCAGAGAGGTTTTGGCGCCATTCCGCACTCGCATCCCGGCGGTCGCTTGCCTATAACCGTTGCCAAGCGCTTTTCTGGAGTCGAGCCATGCCCGGTGAACTGTCCCCGATCGACAAGGCCAAATTCGTCGCGGCCCGCAAATCCGTGGACTACGTCGAAGACGGGATGCGCGTCGGCCTCGGGACGGGGTCGACGGCCGCGTGGATGGTGCGGTGCCTTGCTGAGCTGGTCCGGGAGAACGGGCTGCGCATCAAGGGGGTGCCGACCTCGACCCGCACCGCCGAACTGGCCCGTGAGCTTGGCATCGACGTGATCTCTCTGGACGAGGCCAAGTGGCTGGACCTGACGATCGACGGCGCGGATGAATTCGACGGCGACCTGAACCTGATCAAGGGCGGCGGCGGCGCGCTCCTGCAGGAGAAGATCGTGGCCACCGCCAGCGACCAGATGATCGTCATCGCCGATGTCGCCAAGGAGGTGGACACGCTGGGGGCCTTCCCGCTGCCGCTGGAAGTCATCCCCTTCGGCTGGCAGACCACGCAGGCCCTCGTCGAGGAGATGCTGATCTCGCTCGACGTGATGGGCCGCGAGACCAGCCTGCGCATGAACGGCGACCGCCCCTTCATCACGGATGAGGGCAACTACATCATTGACCTCCACCTGAACCGGATCGGAAACGCCCGCCAGCTGGCGATGGCGGTGAACCAGATGCCGGGGGTGGTTGAAAACGGGCTTTTCATCGATATCTGCGACGTGGTGATCGTCGGGCACGGCAACGGCAAGGTTGAAGTGCGCGACATCAACGAGGGCACGGTCGAGGAGAGCCGGCTCGATTTCCTGGAGGAGGAAAACCTGTTCTCGGATCTGGGCGAGTAAGGAGTATCCATGACTTTCGACTATGACCTCTTCGTCATCGGCGGCGGCTCCGGCGGTGTGCGCGCCGCGCGCGTGGCGGCCGGTGAGGCAGGCGCCAAGGTGGCGCTGGCAGAGATGGACCGCTATGGCGGCACCTGCGTGATCCGCGGCTGCGTACCCAAGAAGCTGATGGTCTTTGCCAGCGAATATTCCGCCATCGCGGAAGAGGCGTCCTCCTACGGCTGGTCCGTGGGCGAGATGTCCTTTGACTGGGACACGTTCAAGACGCGGCTCAACAAGGAGCTGGACCGGCTGGAAGGCGTCTATCGCAAGCTGCTGGCCGGCTCTGGCGTGACGACCTTCGATGCCCGCGCCAAGGTGAAGGACGCCCATACGGTCGTGCTGTCCACCGGCGAGGAAATCACCGCCAAGCACATCCTTGTCGCCACCGGCGGCCGCCCCGTGCGCCCCGAGATCCCCAATGCCGAACTTGGCATGGTCTCGGACGACGTGTTCCACATGGACGCCCTGCCGAAGTCGATCCTGATCGTCGGCGGCGGCTATATCGCCAGCGAGTTCGCGGGCATCTTCAACGGGCTCGGCGTCGAGGTGACGCAGTTCTACCGCGGGGCACAGATCCTGCGCGGTTTCGACGACGAGGCCCGCGGGCTGATCGCCGAAGAGATGCAGATGAACGGCATCGACCTGTCGCTGGGCACCAACATCGAGATGATGGAGCCCGTCGAGGGCGGCATCCTCGTGAAGGCCACCACCGGCGAGGAGAAGGTCTTCGAGAAGGTGCTCTTCGCCACCGGCCGCGACCCGAACACATGGGACATGGGGCTGGAAGAGGCGGGCGTGACCCTCGGCCGTCGCGGCGAGATCGTGGTGGACGCCTATTCGCAGACCACCGTGCCCTCGATCTATGCCATCGGTGACGTGACCGACCGGGTCAACTTGACCCCGGTCGCGATCCGCGAGGGCATGGCCTTCGTCGAGACCGTCTTCAAGGGCAACCCGGTCAGCCCGGATCACGACCTGATCCCGACCGCGGTCTTCACCCAGCCGGAATTCGGCACCGTGGGCCTGTCGGAAGAGGCGGCCCGCGACCTGGAGCCGATCGAGGTCTACACCACCTCGTTCCGGCCGATGCAGACCTCCTTTGCGGATCGGCCCAACCGGGTGCTGATGAAGCTGATCGTCAGCCAGGCGAGCCGCAAGGTGCTGGGCTGTCATATTGTCGCGCCGGCGGCGGGCGAAATGATCCAGCTGGCGGGCATCGCCGTTAAGATGGGTGCAACGAAGGAAGACTTCGACCGCACCGTGGCTGTGCATCCCACGATGTCGGAAGAGATCGTGACCATGCGCAACCCGACGCGCAAATCTTGAATTCAGGCCCCCAACTGCACAGGTTGGGGGCAGACATATCTATCAGGGAAGGAAGTTCATGGCTGGCAATTCTGGCGGCCCCTGGGGGGGAGGCTCTTCGGGCGGCGGCGGCGGCGGACGCCCACCTGGCCCGCAGGGTGGTGGAAACGGCGGCGGACGGCGCCCGGACGGTGACGGGCCACAGATTCCGGACATCGACGAACTGGTCCGCAAGGGCCAGGATCAGCTGCGCGTGCTCATGGGCGGTCGCGGCAACAACGGTGGCCGCAACGGCGGCAACGGCACCGGGCCGCGCGGCTCGGGACCCATGTTCACGCGCTCGACCGTGGGGCTCGGCGTCCTGGGTGCGGTCGCGCTCTGGGCCTTTGCCAGCTTCTACACGGTGAAGCCCGAGGAGCAGTCGGTCGAACTCTTCCTGGGCAAGTATTCCTCCACCGGTCAGCCCGGTCTGAACTTCGCGCCATGGCCCTTCGTGACTTACGAGGTTGTGCCGGTGACCAGCGAACGGACCGAGGAGATCGGCGTCGGCGGGCAGGGGACCAATGCGGGCCTCGTGCTGACCGGCGACGAGAACATCGTCGACATCGACTTCCAGGTGGTCTGGAACATCTCGGACCCGGCGAAGTTCCTGTTCAACCTGCGTGATCCGCGGATGACCATCCGGGCCGTGTCGGAATCCGCCATGCGCGAGATCATCGGCCAGTCGGACCTGTCCCCGATCCTCAACCGGGACCGTGGCCTGATCGCGGGCCGCCTGCAGGACCTGATCCAGAGCTCGCTCGACAGCTATGACAGCGGCATGAACGTGATCCGCGTCAACTTCGACAAGGCCGACCCGCCCGCGCAGGTCATCGACGCCTTCCGCGAAGTGCAGGCCGCCGAGCAGGAGCGCGAGCGCCTGACCAACCAGGCCGACGCCTATGCCAACCGCGTTCTCGCCGGGGCCCGCGGTGAAGCCGCGCAGGTGCTGGAAGAATCCGAAGGCTACCGCGCGCAGGTGGTCAACGAGGCCGAGGGTGACGCAAGCCGCTTCACCGCCGTGCTTCAGGAATACCAGCGTGCGCCCGACGTAACCCGCCGCCGTCTCTACCTCGAGACGCTGGAGCAGGTGTACGGCGACGTGGACAAGATCATCATCGACGAAGGCGCCACCGGCGGTTCGGGCGTGCTGCCCTACCTGCCGCTGAACGAGCTGCGCCGAACGACCACCGAAGGGGGGACCAAGTGATGCGCAAGGCAAGTGTCATTCTCCCCGCCGTCGTCGTCGCCATCGTGATCTTCCTGTCCTCGGTCTTCATCGTGGACGAACGCGAAAAGGTGCTGGTGCTCCAGTTCGGTCGGATCGTGGACGCCAAGGAAGAGCCCGGTCTCGCCTTCAAGATCCCGCTGATCCAGGAAGTGGTGCGCTACGACGACCGTATCCTCAGCCGCGACATCGACCCGCTCGAAGTCACGCCGCTGAACGATCGCCGTCTCGTGGTGGACGCCTTCGCGCGCTACCGCATCGTGGACCTCTACCAGTTCCGGCAGGCCGTCGGCACCGGTGGCATTCCCGCCGCGGAATCGCGTCTCGACTCGATCCTGCGGGCGCAGACCCGGGAAGTGCTGGGCTCGGTCACCTCGAACGAGATCCTCAGCCTGAACCGGGACGAGCTCATGGGCCGTGTCCGTCAGGGCGCCCTGGCCGAGGCCCGGGAACTGGGCATCGAGATCGTGGACGTGCGTCTGAAGCGCACCGATCTGCCGCGTGAGAACCTCGACGCGACCTTCGCCCGGATGCGGGCCGAACGGGAACGCGAAGCGGCGGACCTCGTCGCCCGCGGCAACGAAGCGGCCCAGCGTATCCGCGCACAGGCCGACCGGACCCAGGTGGAGATCGTCTCGGACGCCAACCGCCAGGCCGAGATCGTCCGCGGTCAGGCCGACGGGGAGCGCAACCGGATCTACGCCGAAGCCTATGGCGCGGACCCGGAGTTTTTCCAGTTCTACCGCTCCATGTCTGCTTACCGCGCTTCCCTGAAGGGCGAGAACTCGACGCTGGTGCTGTCGCCGGACAGCGAGTTCTTCACCTACTTCAAGGATGACGGTGCAGCATCGGCTCCGGTGCCGATGGCGGCCCCGGCCGACGCGGCGCCCTCTGATGGTGCGCCCGCGATCGAAAGCGGTGCCCCGGTCACGCCCGATGCGCCCGCGATCACGGCTCCGGAGGCCCCCGCGGCCCCGGCAGAGGCTGAAACCCAGCCGGCCGGGCAATGATCGCAAACCTGTTCCTGGCCTTCGGGCTGGTACTGATCGTGGAGGGGCTGGCCTATGCGCTGGCCCCTTCGCTTGTGGAGCGCCTGCTGGAGGCGCTGCGCCAGCTGGACGAGGGCCAGCGGCGGATGCTGGGGCTGGTGGCCGTGGCCATCGGTCTGGTCTTCGCCTGGGCCGCCAAGCACCTGGGCGCGTGACCGCGCCCGGGCCGCCCGTTTCCGGGTGCGCCCCCCCGCAGCCCATCCTTTTGGTGCCTTCCCCTCCATCCGCGCAGAAAATTCTTCGAAGAATTTTCCCAAGAATTTTCGAAAATTCTTGGCGTCGCACTCCGCGCCGTTGCGACCCACCCGCTGGCGTGGCGGGGGGCACTTGTCGGCGATCGACCGCCTGTTGCGGCGGGAAAGCCGCACATGCGTTACAGTTCTCTCACGCCCTCTTGACACAATGAGATAGGCTTTGAGTTGCGGGTCGCGCGCCCTAGATTACAAATGACAGCAGGTCCTCCGGCGGCGCCGGGGGGGTACATTCCGGGAAAAAGGAGAAGTACGGGTATGAAACATCAGGCAGTTTCCTCCCCATATCAGGACCGCAGCGGTCCCATGAAGGCCCTCTGGGTCGCCATGGTCGCGACCGTGCTGGTTCTGGTGCAGGCCATGCAGGCCGCGGCCCGGCCCGACAGTTTTGCCGACCTCGTCGACAAGTTCAGCCCGGCCGTTGTGAACATCACCACCTCCACGGTGGTGACCGGCGCATCCGACGACTCGCCCATCCTCCCCGAGGGCTCGCCCTTCGAGGATTTCTTCCGCGAGTTCCGTGATCGCAACCAGGAGCGTGACCGGCCCCGCCGCTCGGGCGCCCTCGGCTCCGGCTTCGTGATCTCCGAGGACGGCTATATCGTCACCAACAACCACGTCATCGAAGGCGCGGACGAGATCGGGGTGCAGTTCTTCAACGGCCTCGAACTGGACGCCACCGTCGTGGGAACCGACCCCAATACCGACATCGCCCTGCTGAAGGTCTCGGCCGATGCGCCGCTGCCCTTCGTCAGCTTCGGCGACAGCGACGCCGCCCGCGTGGGCGACTGGGTCCTCGCCATGGGCAACCCGCTGGGGCAGGGCTTCTCCGTCTCCGCCGGGATCGTCTCGGCCCGCGGCCGTGCGCTGTCGGGCACCTATGACGACTTCATCCAGACCGACGCCGCCATCAACCGCGGCAACTCGGGCGGCCCGCTGTTCAACGTGGACGGTGAAGTCATCGGCGTGAACACCTCGATCCTCTCGCCCACCGGCGGCTCGATCGGGATCGGCTTCTCCATGGCCTCCAACGTGGTCAGCAACGTGGTCGATCAGCTGCGTGAATTCGGCGAAACCCGCCGCGGCTGGCTGGGTGTCCGCATCCAGGACGTCACCGACGAGCTGGCACAGGCGATGGACCTGCCCGAAGCGCGCGGCGCCATGGTCACCGACGTGCCCGATGGTCCCGCAGCCGATGCCGGCATGAAGCAGGGCGACGTGATCCTCAGCTTCGACGGCAAGGATGTTGCCGATACCCGGGGCCTCGTGCGCCAGGTGGGCAACACCGCCGTGGGCAAGGCCGTCCGCGTCACCGTCTTCCGCGATGGCAAGAACGAGACGCTGAAGGTCACTCTTGGCCGTCGCGAACAGGCCGAAGCCGCGATCCCCGCAGCCCAGCCGAAGGCCGAAGGCGAAGAGCCCTCCGAGAAGGAAGTCATGGGCATGACCCTCAGCGCCATGACCCCCGAGGTGGCCGAACAGCTTCAGCTCGACGCCACGGCCACCGGTCTGGTGGTGATGGATGTCGACGAGCTGTCGGATGCCTACGAGAAGGGCATGCGCGCCGGTGACGTCATCGCCGAAGCGGGCCGCGAGAAGGTCACCACCTTGGCCGAGCTCGAAACCCGCCTCGACGAAAGCCGCGAGGCAGGCCGCAAGCTGATCATGCTGCTGGTCCGTCGTGACGGCGATCCCCGCTTCGTGGCGCTGCCGATCAGCGACAAGTAAGACGACCTCACTTTCTCAGAGTGAACCTGCCGCCGGTGCGCCATGCGTACCGGCGGTTTGTCGTTTCCAGGGTGCGTGCGTGCGATGCGGCGGGGCCTGCGCCTCAGCCCTCGATCGGGAGCACCGGGATCACGTCGCCCACCAGCGACTCGGGGGCTTCTTCCACGGCCAGCAGGCCGAACTGCCGCGCGACCGCCAGCGAGAGGATGCCGCTGTCGAGGCCCCGGGGCCGCTGGTAGCGGCGCACCGCCGCGCGGGTCGCATTGTCCATCACGCCCGTGGCTGCGCCGTCATAGACCCCGCGGGCGGAAAGCGCGCGTTGCAGCGAGGCGATGAACTCCGCCGTCAGCTCCGCCTCGCAGGGGGTGCGGAACCAGACCTCGTGACGCTCCTGCACGATGGTCTGCCGGACCTCGCTGCGATAGCCCGCGGGCTGGATCACGCTGCCGTCCGCGCCACGGACCTCGGGCGTGGCCAGCACCTGCTCGGTGACGGTCTCGATCACGGCGGGGGTGAAATCGCGGTTCCAGCAGCTGCCTTCTGGCGCGCCCGGCGGCGCCTCGGACCGCACCTGCGTCACCTCCGGCTCGCCCAGCCCGGGGACCGGGATGCCGGTGCAGGCCGATGTCGCGCAGAGAAGCGCCAGAACGGCCAGCCGGGCAGGGCGCTGCGGCCGCGGGATCGCGGGGGGCTGGTGGCTCATGCGGGGTGCCTCTGCTGCTCGGACCTCGGGCGGTGGAGACCCGCACCTTTGTCGGGCAGAGTAACCGCTTTGCGGGCAGCGGGAAACCCTGCCGGCACCCCGGCGCCTGCGGGCCGGGAGAAAGCGCTCGAAAGCACTGGCGGCGCGCGTCCTGCTTGGCTAGGAAAAGCGCAGGAGACTGACCGCAAGACCGGAAGAGGATACGCCATGGCCAAGATCACCTACATCGAGCACAACGGCACCGAACATGTGGTGGACGTGCCCAACGGGCTGACGGTGATGGAAGGCGCACGTGACAACGGCATTCCCGGCATCGAGGCCGATTGCGGCGGCGCCTGCGCCTGTTCCACCTGCCACGTCTACGTCGAGGCCGGCTGGGTCGAGAAGCTGCCCGCCAAGGAAGAGATGGAAGAGGACATGCTGGACTTCGCCTACGAGCCGGACCCCGTCCGCTCGCGGCTGACCTGCCAGATCAAGGTGACCGACGCGCTGGATGGCCTCGTCGTCACCATGCCGGAACGCCAGATGTGATCCGCGCGGCGGCCTGCCTCGCCCTTGCGCTCGCCCTGCCGGGCGGCGCCCTGCGGGCGCAGGAGAGCTGCCGCATCGTCGCGGCCGATTACACGGCCCCGACAGACCGCTATCCCCACGGGGCCCTCGGCGACCCTTACGAATGGGGCGCAATGGCGTGGGAGACCTCCTGCGGCCGCGCCCTGATGATCACGCTGCCCTCGGAGCTGGTCTTCGAGGACACCGCGCCGCGCCTTGCCGATCTGGACGGTGACGGCGCGCCCGAGGTGATCGTGGTGGAAAGCCACCGCGACCGGGGCGCCCGGCTTGCGGTCTGGGGCCTCACCGCCGAGGGGCCCGCAAGGATCACCGCCACCCCCGCCATCGGGCAGCGCAACCGCTGGCTCGCGCCTCTGGGCGCGGGGGACCTCGACGGCGATGGCCGGGTGGAACTGGCCTATGTCGACCGCCCGCATCTCGCCCGGATCCTGCGGGTCTGGCGCTACCTGCCGGGGGAGGGGCTTGTCCCGGTGGCCGAAAGGCCGGGCCTCACCAACCACCGATACGGCGAAACGACGATCGAAGGCGGCCTGCGTGCTTGCGCGGGAGAGGCCGAACTGCTGCTGGCCGATGCCGACTGGCAGCAGATCATGGAGCTGCGCCTGACGGGCGAGGGGCTGAGCGCGCGGGCCCTTGGCCGCTATTCCGCCGCGGCCCTTGCGGCGGCCCTGCGCTGCCCCTGAGTGGCGCGCGCCGCGCAGTCCCATCTGAGGCGCTGCAAGACGTCGCAGCCCACATCATCCCAGTCCTGAAGATTGAACGGCGGACGGCAGGACGGCCCGGATCCTCCGGTCCACGGCCCCCCGTCCGCGTCAGGCGCCTTGGCGCTAGTGCAGGCTGTGGCCGCTTTTCGCGAGGCGCCGCTTCGGCTTGGCCTCTTCCTTGGGTTCCTCGGGCGCGGGGGCCGTCTCGGGCGCAGGCTCCGGCCCGCGCTTGATGCCGAGCGCGGCACTCGCGTCCTCGACGGTCAGCGTGCCTGCGAGATAGGCCAGAACCGGCGGCAGGGTACGCAGCGGCACGATGTGCGGATCCTTCGTGGGGCGGTGTTTCCACGTCACGACGGCGCCGAAGGCGATCATGGCGGCAACCATGGGGCCATAGGTGAAGAGCCCGTCGATCCCGCCCGGCCGCGACAGCAGCAGGCCCACGGTCCCGAGGCCGACCAGCACGCAGAAGACCCCGGCCGCGGACATGATCCAGCGCGACCATCCGGTTTCGGACAGGGTGACGGGCATCTCCGGGTCACGTGCCAGTAGGTGGTCGACCACCGACTCCACAAGCGCGAGGTGAGTCGTCACATCCTCGTCGGTCTTTGCCGTGGCCTGTTCGCCGGTCACTTGTATCCGGTCGCGGTTGCGCCCCCGGATCACGTCCAGACGCCGGACCAGCCGTCCATGCTGCTTGTGTTGCACCAGTTGCAGGCGCGTCACGTCCGCCAGACGCACACGCATCCCCAGCGGCCCCATCAGCATCCCGCGCCGCAAACTGTAAGTCACCGGCCGCTTCAGCGGCGCGGGCTTAAAGGTGAACTCCTGCCCTTCGCTCATTCTGCCTTCCCTTGTGGCACCGCGACATGCCGCCCGGGCGCGGGAGTGGCGCTGCAGGTCGACAGGCTCGCGCGGTCGCGAACCCCCGTTTAAGGTGTGTCATTTCCGTTGCGGAATTTCTATCCCCCGCGATGGAAAAGATGCGGAACGGGCGAATTTCGACGCGAATGCGCATCGGCCGGGCACTCGCGCGACCGGCCCCGCCGGTCGGCGGGGCAGAGGGTGGGGCGGGGGCCGTCAGCCCAGCATCCGCCAGCCGATGTCGCTGCGATAGAATCCCTCGGGCCAGTCGATCCGCTCGGCCATGGCATAGGCGCGGTCGCGCGCCTCCTGCAGGGTGGCGCCCCGGGCGGTCACGTTCAGGACACGCCCGCCGTTGGACAGCACCTTGCCGCCCTCTTCCCGGGTCCCGGCGTGGAAACACATCTCGAAGGCGGTCTCGGGCAGGGCGTCCAGCCCGCGAATCTCGGTGCCCTTCTCATAGGCGCCCGGATAGCCCTTGGCGGCCAGCACCACGGTCATCGCATGGTCATCGGCCCAGTTCACCCGCGCCTCGGCCAGTCGGCCTTCGGCGGCGGCATGCATCAGGTCCAGCGCCTGCGCGCCAAGGCGAAGCATCAGCACCTGGCATTCCGGATCGCCGAAGCGGACGTTGTATTCCACCAGCCGCGGCTGGCCGTCCTTGATCATCAACCCGACGTAGAGCACGCCCTGGTAGGGAGTGCCGCGCTTGGCCATCTCGCGCAGGGTCGGGCGCACGATCTGCTCCAGCGCCTTTTCCGCGATCTCGTCGGAAAGAACGGGGGCAGGGGAATAGGCGCCCATGCCGCCGGTGTTCGGGCCCTCGTCGCCGTCGAAGGCGCGCTTGTGGTCCTGCGCCGTGCCGATGGGCAGGGCGGTCTCGCCGTCGCAGAGCACGAAGAAGGAGGCCTCTTCGCCCTCCATGAACTCCTCGATCACCACTTCCGCGCCCGCCGCGCCGAACTCGCCGCCGAACATGTCGTCGATGGCGTCCAGCGCCTCGGCCTCGGTCATGGCCACGATGACGCCCTTGCCCGCGGCGAGGCCATCGGCCTTGACCACGATCGGCGCACCCTCGGCGCGGATATAGGCCTTGGCGGGCTCGGCCTCGGTAAAGCGCGCATAGCCCGCGGTCGGGGCCTGGGCCGCGTCGCAGATTTCCTTGGTGAAGCCCTTGGAGGCCTCGAGCCGCGCCGCCGCCTGGCTGGGGCCGAAGACGAGGAAGCCGGCCTCGCGCAGCCGGTCCGCGACACCTGCCGCCAGCGGGGCCTCGGGGCCCACGATGACGAAGTCGATGGCGTTCTCCTCGGCGAAGCTGATCACCGCGCCGCCATCCTCGATGTCGAGCGCCGCGCATTCGGCGATCAGGGCAATGCCGGCATTGCCCGGCGCGACGATGAGCTTGTCGCATTTCGGGTTCTGAAGCGCGGCCCAGGCCAGCGCATGTTCGCGACCACCGCCGCCGAGGATGAGAATGTTCATGAGCGCCGCTCCCCTTGGTTCCAGCCCGCCTTGGGTTTGCCGTCACATAGCGGCGCCCTGACCGCGGGGCAATCCCCGACGACCCGGCACAGCCGCCTGCACCGCCGGACGTCCCGCCTTCATCCACTGTTCTCAAATATCCTCGGGGGGCGGGCCGCAGGCCCGGAGGGGGGCAGACAGCCCCCCCCGGCAGTCCGTAACGCGGGGCGCTGCGCCGACGGGACAGGATGGGACCGGACGAAACGGCAAGGGCGGTTTCCTTCGCGGCGCGGGGAGGCTAGGTACTTGGGACGACAAGCGGAGCGGGCAGATGGATCTCTTCGAAGGACCGGACAACACGCCGGAATTCTCGGTTTCTGAAATCTCGGGCGCGGTGAAACGCGTGATCGAGGGCGAATTCTCCCACGTCCGCGTGCGCGGCGAGGTGGGCCGCGTCGTCATTGCCCGCACCGGCCACATGTATTTCGACCTGAAGGACGACCGCTCGGTCATCGCCTGTGTGTCGTGGAAGGGACAGGTGTCCAAGTTCCAGCACCGCCCCGAGGAGGGGATGGAGGTCATCGTCACCGGGCGGATGACCACCTTCGGGCCGCAGTCCAAGTACCAGCTCAACGTCGAAGCGGTGGAACCCGCAGGCGCCGGCGCCCTGATGGCGATGCTGGAGAAGCGGCGCAAGGCACTGGAGGCCGAGGGCCTCTTCGCGCCCGAGCGCAAGCGCCCGCTGCCCTGGCTGCCCGAGGTGATCGGCGTGGTGACCTCGCTTCAGGGTGCCGTGATCCGCGACATCCTGCACCGCCTGCGGGACCGATTCCCGCGCAAGGTGCTGATCTGGCCCGTGGCCGTGCAGGGGCAGGCCTGCGCCGCCGAGGTCGCCCGCGGGATCGAGGGCTTCAACCGCATGACGCCGGGTGGGGCGCTGCCGCGGCCCGACGTGATCATCGTGGCGCGGGGCGGCGGCTCGATCGAGGACCTCTGGGGCTTCAACGAGGAAATCGTCGTGCGGGCTGCCGCGGCCTCGCAGATCCCACTGATCTCGGCCGTGGGCCACGAGACGGATACCACGCTCATCGACCATGCCGCCGACCGGCGCGCCCCGACACCCACCGCCGCGGCCGAGATCGCCGTGCCGGTGCGGGCCGAGCTGCTGGCCTGGCTGGCCGATCAGGAGGCGCGGCTGATCCGGGGCGGAACGCAGGCCCTCGTCCTGCGTGGGCAACGGCTGCGCGACCTGTCGCGCGGCTTGCCGCGGGTCGAGAGCCTGCTGGAAGGCCCGCGCCAGCGGCTCGACGTCTGGTCCGACCGGCTGCCCAATGCGCTGCATCGGGGCGTGCAGCTGCGCCGCGTGGCGCTCTCCGAAGCCTCGGGCACCCTGCGCCCGGCCCTGCTGCGCCGCCTGATCGAGGGCGAGCGGCGGCGGCTGGAGCAGGGCGGCAGCCGGATCACCCCCGCGCTGACCCGCGCCGTGGCCCAGAAGCGCGAGGCCTATGGCCGCCGCGCCGACCGCCTTCGCCCGCAGGCCTTGCAGGCCGAGATCGCCCGGCATGCGCGCGACCTCGATCGTCTCGGGCGGCGTCTCTCGGATGCGGGCGAGCGCCAGATCAAGGGGCTGAGCGATCGGCTCGACGCGCTGGACAGGCTGCGGCTGACGCTGGGCTACGAGGCCACGCTGGAACGTGGCTATGCCGTGGTGCGCGATGGCGCGGGCGCGGTGCTGACCCGCAAGGCCGAGGCCGAGGCTGCGACCGGGCTGGAGATCCAGTTCGCCGACGGCACGATGAAGATCGGCGGCGGCACGGCCCCGCGCAGGGCCAAGGCCTCTCCGGCGGCGAGCAAGCCTGCGGACGACAATGGGCCAAACGACAAGGGAACCGATGGCGGGTCAGGCGGGCAGGGCAGCCTGTTCTGAGGGATCGGCCTTCGGGCGGCGCCACGCCCGCGATGACGGGGGCCGACCCGTCTAGGGTAGGCGTCAGACGCCCACTTCCGGGCCGAGGCAGGTCATCGGCTGGTCGCTGTTCTGAACCTCGTAGAGCACCGTCTGGGCGGGGTCGTTCTCGAACCGGGCGATAAGGCCGCTGGCGCCGAGGTAGAAGCTCCAGCACTGGGGATCGCCGTAATCCTCGTAGACGAAACAGATCATCTGGTTCTCTTCGTACCAGCGCCCGTCCTGGCATTTCCCGTCGAGGAAGGACCAGCGCACCCGCTGGTTGTCGAGGTATTCCTCGACGCCATAGGCCTCGCCCTGCGCACCGTAGTAGAAGGTCTTGCCCCGCGAATAGGCGTCGAATTCCGCCGCTGTCATCGGCTGGGCGCCGTCCTGGGCGGCCCCGGCCACCGGGGCCAGCACCGAACTGGCCAGGATCGAGGACAGCAGCAGCGGCTGAAGGGTGCGGGAGAGGAGGCTCTGTGTCATGCGGGCACTCTGTCAGAGCCGCCCCGGCCGGGCCATTCAAATCCGCATGAGCGCGCGGCGACCGGCTGCCCCGGGCGTGGTGGAGGCCCCTCGCGCCCCCGGATCGGGCAGTCTTTTGCCTGCGCGCCGGTCCGCCCCGACAGGTAGGGCCGTGATCAGGCCTCCCGAGCCATGGCGAGGCGATCCAGCTCCCGGTGCATCACCCGGAACCAGAGCGGCGGGATCATCGCGAGGGTTGCCATCACCGGCATCGAATAGGGCAACACGGGCATCGCCCCGCGCTCCAGCTGAAGGGCGGGATAATCGCGGCCCGGGTGGACATGGTGATCGGAATGGCGCGGGGCGTTCAGCATCATCGCGGCGCTGAGCGTCTGCGCGGCGTTCCAGCTGTGCTCCGGCCCCACGGGGCTGCGGCGTCCGGCCTCGGTCCAGCCGCGGGCCAGCCCATAGTGCTGGACGTAGTCGGACAGCAGGATCTGCCCCTGCGCGAGCACGGCAAGGGCCAGCAGAACCAGCAGCCCGCCCCAACCGGCCAGCGCCAGCGACAGCAATACCGTGGCGGCGGCCCCGCCGACATAGCCGACATAGGGGCTCTTCCACCGGCTGCGGCCCGCGCGGGACAGGGCGGCCCGTTCCGCCGCGCGGCCCCGTCGGAAGGACCCGCCCCAGGCCCGCGGGATGTAGCGGTAAAAGCTCATGCCGCGCGGCGCGGTGTTCGGGTCGGCCTCGGTCGCCACCTGGGGATGATGCACCCGCAGGTGGGCCGAGGCGTGATGCCCGAAGAGCATCGTCGTATAGACCAGCGCCCCCAGCCGCCGCGCCCGGCGCTTCGGCTGGTGGATCAGCTCATGCGCATTGGGGTGGGAGACCTGCCCGAAGAAGACCGCCACACCGAACAGCGCGGGCAGCACCGCCGCGCCCTCCGCCCCGCCGGGCCCGCCGAGCAGCCGCACCGCCATCGCCAGCAAGACCAGATGCGCCAGCCCCAGCACGACTGACAGCCCCCGGCTGACCGGGAATTCCTGCGCGGGATCGCGGTTGTCCCAGTCTTGCGGCATCAGATGATCCACCGCGGCGGTGAAGAGCGTGAGGTAGAGCAGGGCCCCCCAGCCCCAGAGCCCGCCGAAGCTGATCGCCAGACCCAGCAGCAGAACCGGCAGAAGCGTGGCGAATGCAAAGAGTTTCATGGTATTGTTGTCCTTTCGGAAACGATCCTGCCCGAGCAATGGGGCAAAACCGGGGACAGACTGGGGACATACTCCGGCCCCGGCCCGAAAATCCACCCGGTCGGGCGGCGCTCCGGACGGGCAGGGCAAGGTCAGCCGTGCCGGTAGAGCCTGTCTTCCCCTTGTGCGCAAGGGCGGGCACACTCTTCCATCCGGGGCGGTTCCGCATTAGGTGAAGGAAACCCCGGAACGGAGCGCAGACATGGCCTTCTTCTCGAAACTCAAGGACCGGCTCTTCAAATCCTCCTCAAAGCTTGAGGAAGGACTGGACGCGATCGTCTCCGAGGGCGGGACGAGCGAACCGGAAGAGCAGCCCACCCCGGCCCCGCAGGAGGTGCCCGCCGCGCCCGCGCCCGAATTGCCGCCCGAGCTGCCGCCCGCGCGCGATCCCGAACCGGCTCCCGCGCCTGCGCCCGAGGTTCCGGCCCAGCCGGACCCGGCGCCTGCACCCGCGCCCGAACCCCGGCCTGCGCCCGAACCGGGCCCGGCCCCCGAGGCGCCCGTGGAACTGCCGCCCGCGCCGGCCCCCGCGCCTGAGGCGGAGCCCCCGGTCGAGATGCCGCGCTACGACGACCCCATGCCGGAGCCGATGCCGGAAATCCCCTCCGACACGCAGCTTGCGGCCCGGGCCGCCCCGGCGGCCCCCGCAGCCGCCAAGCCCAAATCCGTCCTCGGCCGGTTCTTCGGCGGCGGCGGTGGCGGCGCACAGGCCGATGCACCGGTCCTGCGCCGGACGCTGGATGACGACATGCTGGAGCAGCTCGAAGAGCTGCTGATCGCCTCGGACATGGGCGTGGACACGGCGCTGCGCGTGACCGCCAACATGGCCGAGGGCCGCTATGGCCGCCGCCTCTCGACCCGCGAGATCAAGGCGCTCATGGCGCAGGAGATCGCCCGGGTGATGGAGCCCGTGGCCCGCCCGCTGCCGCTCTATGCCAAGAAACCGCAGGTGGTGCTGGTGGTGGGGGTCAACGGCTCTGGCAAGACCACGACCATCGGCAAGCTGGCCTCGCAGTTCCATGCCGCCGGCAAGAAGGTGATCATCGCCGCGGGCGACACCTTCCGCGCGGCCGCCGTGGAACAGCTTCAGGTCTGGGGCGACCGGGCCGGTGTGCCGGTGATGAAGGCCGCGCAGGGCGCGGACCCGGCGGCGCTGGCCTATGACGCCATGGTCCGGGCCGAGCAGGAGGGCGCCGACCTCCTGATGATCGATACCGCGGGCCGCCTGCAGAACCGGGCCGACCTGATGGAGGAACTGGCCAAGATCGTTCGCGTGATCCGCAAGAAGGACCCCGACGCGCCGCACAACACGCTTCTGGTGCTGGATGCGACCACGGGCCAGAACGCACTGAGCCAGGTCGAAACCTTCCGCAAGATGTCCGACGTCTCGGGGCTCATCATGACCAAGCTTGACGGCACGGCCAAGGGCGGTGTCCTCGTGGCGCTGGCGGACAAGTTCGGCCTGCCGATCCACGCCATCGGCGTGGGCGAGCAGATCGACGACCTCGCCCCCTTCGACCCGGAGGATTTCGCCCGGGCCCTGACGGGGGCAGAGAGCTGAGCCGCGCCGCCGTCCCCGGACTTTTCGAAAAGTCGGGTCCGGAAAAGTCCAATTTTCCGGGCAGCCCTGCGCTGTCATCTCTGCTTCGGACGGCACACCCATGAGCGACTGGATCTACCAGCTCGAAGGCACCGAGGCCGGGCATCAGGCGGCGCTGCTTCTGGCGCTCTCCGCGGCGCTGCTGCATGCGATCTTCGGCTCGCTTCAGAAGGGCAAGGTCGATCCCTGGCTCTCGCGCGGCGCCATCGACACCGCGCTGGCCGTGATGAGCGCACCCATGGCGTTCTTCCTCGTGCCCTGGCCCGAGGGCAGCCAGTGGTTGCTGATGATCGGGGCCATGGTGATCCACTTCGCCTACAAGCTCGGTATGGCGCTGGCCTATTCCCGCGGCGCCTATACGGTCGTCTACCCGGTGGTGCGCGGCATGGGGCCGTTCTTCACCGTGATCGGCGCCTATTTCATCTTTGGCGAGGTCTTCACGCTGGGCCAGTGGCTGGGCGTGCTGGTGCTGATGGGCGGTATCCTCGGCCTCGCGCTCTACAACCTGCGCCACATCGACGTGGACCGGGAGACGCTCGTGCCTGCGCTCTGGCTCGCGGTGATGACCGGGGGGCTGGTGGCGCTCTACACCACCTATGACGCCTATGCGATCCGCGCGATGGAGCCGTTTACCTTCCTCGCGTGGTTCTTCTTCCTGACTGCGCTCGATTTTCCGCTGCTCATGGTCTGGCGGCTGACGCGGATGGAGCCGTCGAAGCGCCCGGCGCTCGGCCAGATGGCGCGGATCGGCATTCCCGGCGCGCTGGTGGCCTATGGCTCCTTCGGGACGGTGATGCTGGCCACGCGGCTCGACAAGGTGGGCGAAGCAGCGGTCCTGCGCGAGACCTCGACCGTTTTTGCCGCCGTCATCGGCTGGGTCATCCTGAAGGAAACCGTCGGCCCGCGACGGATCGCGCTGATGTCAATGATTGCGATTGGCGCCGTAATCGTCGAAATGGCAGGGAAATAGTTCAGGATATTTGCAGGAGCCGCCTTTCATGGCTGACAAGCCCGCCCAGACCTCCGCCCCGAAGACGGACCGGAAGAAGATCCATCCGCTGCTGAAGACCGGCCTCGAACTGGGGCCGATCATCGTCTTCTTCGCGGCCTACATCTGGCTCAAGGACGAGACTTTCCAGATCGGCGGGCGGGACTACGAGGGCTTCATCCTCGTGACGGCGGGCTTCATTCCCCTGATGCTGATCTGCACCGGCATCCTGTGGAAGCTGACGGGTCATCTGTCGAAGATGCAGATCGTCACGGCCGTGCTGATCACCGTCTTCGGCGGGCTGTCGGTCTGGCTGAACGACGACCGGTTCTTCAAGATGAAGCCGACGCTGATCTACCTGCTCTTCGGCGGCGCGCTCGGCGTCGGGCTGCTGCGTGGGGAAAGCTGGCTCGCGCTGGTGATGGAAGAGGTGCTGCCGCTGACCCATGAGGGCTGGATGATTCTGACCCGGCGGCTCTGTGCCTTCTTCCTCGGCCTCGCGGTGCTGAACGAGGTGATCTGGCGGACGATGAGCACGGAAAGCTGGGTCTATTTCAAGACCTTCGGCCTGACCGCCGCGATCTTCCTCTTCTTCATCACCCAGAACAGCGTTTTCACCAAACACGCGCTGGAGGACGAGGGCGGCGATAACGACAAGGGCCCCGGGGCGGCCTGAGCGCGCTGCGTCCGGCCCGCGGCCCGTGCCCGGGCCATCTATTGCTGAGCTTTTCGTCGCCGCGGGGCTCGCGCGCCGTGGCAAGCCCCGCCAGTGCGGGCCGTCCTGTCTGTCGCCTGCCGTCGCGGAGCCGTCGCCTCTCTTGCCCGCCATCGCGGGGCTAGGGCCTTGCCCGGCCACGCGGGGCGGCCCTTGCGCCTCGACGGCTTGCCTAGGCGGCGAGCCCTGTCTCGGGATCGTCCCGCGCGGGCGGGCGCGCCATGTCCGCGGGCAGGGTCAGGCGGAAGAGGCAGCCACGCCCGGGGGCGTCCTCGATGTCGAGGCAGCCGCCCCAACGGTCCGCGATCTTGGTGATGAAGGCCAGCCCCAGCCCGGTGCCGCCGCCTTCATCGCGGGTCTTGCCGGTGCGCAGCGGCAGGCGCAGGCGGTCCCTGTCCGCCTCGGGGATGCCGGGGCCGTCGTCCTCGACCTCCAGCACGGTGTGGTCCTCTGCCTGCGCGAGGCGAATGTGGATGCGACCGCTGGCCCGGTCATGGTGGCACAGGGCGTTGCCCACGAGGTTGCGCAGGATGATCTCGAACTCGGTCCGCACGAAGGTCACCTGCGCGGGCAGCGGTCCGGTGACGACGTCGAACCCGGGCGGGGGCGAAAGGCTGGCGACGATCTGCTCTATGACCGGCGCGGGGTCGAAGCGCGTGGCGCCGGCCGCCTCCCGTCCGATCAGCGCATAGGTCAGGAGGCCATCCACCAGCGCCTCGAGCCGCGCGGTCTGGGCCTTCATCTCGCTCAGGTGCTCTGACAGCGGGGGCGGGACCGGGCTCAGGTCCTCCTCGATCCAGCTGGGCAGAACGCAGAGCGCGCGCAGCGGCGTCTTCAGGTCATGGGCGGCGGCGCGGGCGAAATCCTCCAGCTCGCCGTTGGCGCGCTTCAGCTCGGCATTGGTGATCTGCAGCAGGTTCTTGGCGCGCGTCTCGCGCGAGAGGGTCAACTGCAGCTGCGCGGTCATCTGGTTCAGCGCGCGCGCCAGCCGTCCGACCTCGTCCCGGCCCTGAACCGCGATCGCCACGTTGCGCTCCCCGGCAGAGAGCCGCCCGGCCACCTCGGAGAGATCGACAAGCCGCCGGGTGGTGCCGTGGATCAGGACCCAGGCGCCCGCCGTGGCCAGCAGGGCGATGACGGCGGTGACAAGGCCGCTCTGAACCAGATCGGCGCTGGCGAGCGTGCGGCGGACCTGCGCGGGCAGCGTGGCAATCAGGAGCCAGTGGCGGGGGGACTGGCCCTGCGCGACGGTGACCCAGCCTGCCGCCGCATCGTAGTGGACCCCGCCCGCGTCGAGCGTGAGCACCCGGATGTCGTCCTCTGCGGGCAGCGCGGGCAGGGGGATGCCGAACTCCGACATGAAATCATGGCCATTCCCCAGTTCCTGTCCATGAAGCCACGCGCCGTCGGGATGCAGCAGGTAGCCGCCGGTCTGATCCACCAGCCGAAGCGAGACGTTCCCCAGCTGTGCCGGTGGCAGCAGGGCCCGGCCGTGCAGGTTCAGGACAATGCCGCCCCGGCGGCTGCCATCCGCGTCGAAGAGGGGCGCGGCCAGCCGGAGGGTCGAGACATGCGGCACCTCGATCATACCGCCCTCGCGGTTGAGGTTGAGTGGCGAGACATAGGTCTGCCCCGGGCCGAGCAGGAGCATCTGCGTGACATAGGTGCGGGCGGATTTGTCCTGAAGCTCGTCCCGGGTGCGGATGCGCACCCCCTCGGGACGGCGATCAATGCGGATCTTTTCGTGGCCCTGACGGTCGATGTAGCGCGCCTGCAGGAGGTCCGGATGGGCCGCGACGAGCGCGTGCAGCCGCAGGGTGAGCGGGTCGAGATCGCCGCCGACGAGGAACTCTGCCACGGCGGGGCCGTGCAGGAGTTCCTGCAACTGGTTCAGATGCGCCGTGACACCGGCCTGCAACTGATCCGCATGGGTGGCGACGCGGCTGGCAAGCGAGGCCGTGATGCTCTCTTGCAGGCGCTGGTCCGTGCGGTAAGTGCCGAAGAGCAGCACGAGGATGGCGGTGGCCAGCACGCTGGCCACGGCGATGATCTGGATGCGGGCGGTAAGGGACACGGCGATCCCGCGCGCTCAGGCCCCGGGCCCCAGGGCGCCGGGAAGGTCCCAGGCGGCGGGGAGGGGGAGGGCGCTGCCGCGCGGCAGATCGACCGAACCCGCATAGCAGCTCAACAGGCGGACCTTTGTCACGAAGGCCTCGTAGGAGGAGCTCTTGGTCAGATAGCCCGCGATGTTGAAGCCATAGGCCCGCTGCACGTCACCGGGATCGAGGGAGGTGGTCAGGACGAAGACCACGTGGTCGCGCAGGTCGGGATCGCTGCGCAGTTCTGCCAGGAATTCGAAACCGTCCATCAGCGGCATGTTCAGGTCCAGCACGATCAGCAGCGGCCGATCGACCCGCTCTTCGGGGGTGCGGCGGCGCAGCCTGTCGAGTGCGCCGCGCCCGTTGTTGGCCACATGGACCGGGGAGGCGAGACCGACCTTAGACACCGCACGTTTGAAAATCGTGATGTCCATGCGGTCGTCCTCGACCAGCAGGAAGTTGGGAGCTGTTCCACCGGTCATCGGTTTCCACCTTTCCTTCAGAGACGGTCGCGGGTCTGCGGAAGCTAACGCCGAGGGCTGAACGAAGCGTTACCGCCGCCCGGATCAGGCGGTGTCCGTCCCGGGTGAGAGACGGGGCGAGGGGACGGGCGGGGGGCGAAAGGCGGCAAGGGTAGGCCCGACGGCTTGCTTGCCGGGGCGGAGCGCGGCGGAGGGGCGACTGAATGGGCCCGACTGACCGCGCCGACTGAACAGGCCCCCTGACTGGGCACGTTGACTGGGCCCCCTGACGCGACCACGGGCACGAGCGGGGCGATGCGGGCAGGAAGCGGGCAGGGCGGCCCGGGTGGCACCCAACCGATGCTGCATTGCAGCGCCGCGCTGTTGCGCCATGGTCCCAATGGCCTATAAGGCGGGGGATCCCCCGCGTGCGGGTGTTGCACGCGCCCAAGACCACCCTCAGCCGAAACCGGATTCCCATGATCGATCTCGCCACCTATCGTCAGCAATGGACGGGTTCCATCCGTCCCGACATCCTCTCGGGGCTTGTCGTGGCGCTGGCCCTCATCCCCGAGGCCATCGCCTTCTCCATCATCGCGGGGGTCGACCCCAAGGTCGGGCTCTATGCCTCCTTCTCCATCGCCGTGATCTCGGCCATCACGGGCGGACGGCCCGCGATGATCTCGGCCGCGACGGCGGCGACGGCGGTGATCATGGTCGGCCTCGTGCGCGATCACGGGCTGGAATACCTGCTGGCCGCGACGATCCTGACCGGCGTGCTGCAGGTCCTCGCAGGGATGCTGAAGCTGGGCTACGTCATGCGCTTCGTCTCCTCCTCGGTGATGACCGGCTTCGTCAACTCGCTGGCGATCCTGATCTTCATGGCGCAGCTGCCGGAGCTGATCGGGGTGCCGCCGCTGACCTACGTCATGGTCGCGGCCGGCCTTGCGATCATCTACCTCTTCCCGATGGTGACCCGGGCGGTGCCCTCGCCGCTGGTCTCCATCGTGGTGCTGACGGTGATCACGCTGACCTTCGGCTTCGACCTGCGCACCGTGGGCGACATGGGCGAGCTGCCCGATGCCTTCCCGGTCTTCCTGCTGCCGGACGTGCCCTTCAACCTCGACACGCTGCTGATCATCCTGCCCTATTCGGCGGCGATCGCGGCGGTGGGCCTGCTGGAAAGCCTGATGACCCAGCAACTGGTGGATGACCTGACCGACACCACCACCTCGCGCAACCAGGAGTGCATCGGGCAGGGCCTGTCGAACTTCTTCACCGGCTTCATCGGCGGCATGGCGGGCTGCGCCATGATCGGCCAGTCGATGATCAACGTGAAGTCGGGCGGTCGCGGGCGGCTGTCGACCTTCGTGGCTGGCATCGTGCTGCTGTTCCTGATCGTGGTGCTGGGCGACATCGTGGCGCGCATCCCCATGGCGGCGCTGGTGGCGGTGATGATCATGGTCTCGATCGGCACCTTCTCGTGGTCGTCGATCAAGAACCTGCGCACCCATCCCAAGAGCTCCTCCATCGTCATGCTGGCGACCGTGGTGATCGTGGTCTGGACCCACAACCTCGCCATCGGGGTGCTGGTGGGCGTGCTGCTCTCGGGCATCTTCTTCGCGTGGAAGATCGCGCAGCTCTTCAAGGTCACCTCCGAGGTCACGGCGGACGGGCGGCACCGGACCTACCGGGTCGAGGGGCAGCTCTTCTTTGCCTCCTCCGAGGACTTCATGAAGGCCTTCGACTTCCGCGAGGCACCCGAGAAGGTCACCATCGACGTGAGCGAGGCCCATATCTGGGACATTTCCTCGGTTGCGGCGCTGGACATGGCCGTGCTGAAGTTCCGCAGGGAAGGGGCCGAGGTGGAGATCGTGGGGCTGAACAAGGCTTCCGCCACCATCGTCGACCGTCTGGCCGAGCACGACAAGCCCGGCGCCATGGACAAGATGCTGAGCCACTGAGGGGGACAAGATGACAACGATACTCGCACTGGTCGACGGCTCGGCCTATTCGGAAAGCGTCTGCCGCCACGCGGCCTGGATCGCCGCGCGCAGCGGGGCGGGGGTGAAGCTTTACCACGTGCTCGGCCGCCGCGAGGCGCCGGACCGCGGTGACCTCTCGGGGCAGATCAAGCTGGGCGCCCGCACCCGGCTGATGGAGGAACTGGCGACGCTCGACGAACAGCGCGCCAAGCTGACCCACGCGCAGGGCCGCGCGATCCTGGAGGATGCGCAGGCGCTGGTGCAGGAGGCCGCCGGGGGCGTGAGCGTCGAGACCCGCCTGCGGCAGGGCGACATCGTCGAGACGGTGACCGCCAAGGAAGAGCAGGGCGACCTGATCGTCATCGGCAAGCGCGGCGAGGCCGCGGATTTCGCCAAGCTGCACCTCGGCTCCAACCTCGAACGGATCGTGCGGGCGGCGACCAAGCCGGTCTTCGTGGCGAACCGCGCCTTCAAGCCGATCCAGAAGGTGGTCATTGCCTATGACGGCGGGCCCTCGGCGATGAAGGCCGTGGACCTCGTGGCCCGCAGCCCGCTCTTTGCCGGGCTCGACTGCCTCGTGGTGACCGTGGGCGGCGAGACGCCGAAGATCACGGAAGGTCTGCGCGATGCCAAGGCGACGCTCGCGGCAGGCGGCCATCAGGCGGAGACGCGGGTGGTCGAGGGCCAGCCCGAGACGGCCCTGGCCGAGGTTATCGAGGCAGAAGGCGCCGACCTGCTGGTCATGGGCGCCTGGGGCCACAGCCGCATGCGCAACCTGATCATCGGGTCGACCACGACCGAGATGATCCGCTCCTGCAAGGTGCCCGTGCTCCTGATGAAGTGAGGCGACGGCGGCCTCGTGTCCGGGGCACCCGGGCCCGAGGTCCTGACGCCGGGGCGCAGCCCCGCCGTTTTCTTCGAAGAAAACGGACCGGAAAATTCGAATTTTCCGGACATGGCCGCGGGGCGCGTGACCGTCGGAAACGAAAGAGGGGGCCGCAGCGATGCGGCCCCCAAATTTCTGCGTAGAAATGTGCCAAGATTTTTCGAAAAATCTTGGGCGTTACCCCTTCTGGCCGAAGAGGATTTTCTGCTCTTCCTTGGTCCGGATGCCGCCGCGCTGGTCCTCGGCCACCGCGCGGCCCTTCTGGACCCCCTCGCGGGCGGCGACGAGGTCCAGCCAGCGTTGCAGGTTCGGCTTGTCCGAGATGTCCTGCTGCTGGCCTTCCCAGAGGCTCGCCCAGGGCCAGATCGCCATGTCCGCGATGGAGAAGAAATTCCCCGCCACGTAGTCGGCCTGACCCAGTTGCGTGTCCAGCACCCGCAGCAGGCGGCCGACCTCGTTACGGTAGCGGTCCTGCGCGTAGGGCAGTTCCTGCGGCGGGTCCATCAGGGGCGCGTACTTGAGGAAGTGATGCGCCTGCCCGGCCATCGGCCCCAGCCCGCCCATCTGCCACATCAGCCACTGGTCCACGGTGATGCGGTCACGCTCGGTCGGGCCGCCGAACTGGCCCGTCTTGCGGGCGAGGTACTGCAGGATCGCGCCGCTTTCGAAGATCGCGACCGGTTCGCCGTCGGGGCCCTCGGGGTCGACGATGGCGGGCATCCGGTTGTTCGGCGCGATCTTCAGGAATTCGGGGTCGAACTGGTCGCCCTTGCCGATGTTCACGAGGTGGAGCCTGTAGGGCAGGCCCATCTCCTCCAGCGCGATGGTGATCTTCCAGCCGTTCGGCGTGGGCCAGTAGTAGAGGTCGATCGGTGCGGTCATGTGGTCTCTCCCCATGTCGGATCCTGTGGCGGCCAGCGGCCGGACGTCTGGGGGCATGATGAGGCATTGCCGGGCAGGGGCAAGGGGGCGCGGCAGGGTGCAGGGCCCCGCGCGGGCACCGCAGCCCCCGCGAGGCGCGAGCCGGCGAGGGCGGAAACACCTGTGCTGCATGGCTGCGTCTTGACGCAGGGGGCCTGCGGGACTAGGGGAGGGGCGTGGCGATTTGATACCGGATTGCGGGCCACGTTAAACATTCCGCTAAAAGGTCAGGGAAAAGGGACCCCCTTTCGCTTGACCGCGTCTGGGGGTTTTTTATTTGGGGCCGGGGCGGCGCGGGCCGTCCGATCCCGGGAGAAGTGCAATGACCGATGCGTGGAAAAAACAGACCAAGGCTGTCCATTCGGGCAGCCGCCGCTCGCAGTATGGCGAGGTGAGCGAGGCGATCTACCTGACCCAGGGCTTCGTCTACGACACCGCAGAGCAGGCCGAAGCCCGCTTCGTCGAACTGGGCGAGGACGAGTTCATCTATGCCCGTTACGGCAACCCGACCACCCGCATGTTCGAGGAACGCATCGCCGCGCTGGAAGGCGCCGAGGATGCCTTTGCCACCGCCTCGGGCATGGCAGCGGTCAACGCGGCCCTCGTGGCGCCGCTCAAGGCAGGCGATCACGTGGTGGCGGCGCGGGCGCTCTTCGGCTCCTGCCTCTACATCCTCGACGAGATCCTGCCGCGCTTCGGCGTGGAAGTGACGCTGGTAGACGGGCTCGACCTGTCCGCATGGGAAGCGGCGCTGCGGCCCGACACCAAGCTGGTCTTCTTCGAATCCGTTTCGAACCCGACGCTGGAAGTGATCGACGTAGAGGCCGTTTCCAAACTCGCCCATGCGGTCGGCGCGCTGGTGGTGGTGGACAACGTCTTTGCCACCCCGGTCTATTCCCGCACGCTGGAACTGGGCGCCGATGTCGTCGTCTATTCCGCGACCAAGCACATTGACGGGCAGGGCCGGACGCTGGGCGGCGTGATCCTTGGCACCAAGGAGTTCGTCCGCAAGGTGGCAGAGCCCTACCTCAAGCACACCGGCGCCGCGATGAGCCCCTTCACCTCGTGGATCATGCTCAAGGGTCTCGAGACGATGGAACTGCGCGTGCGCGCGCAGGTTGCCTCGGCCGAGGCGCTCGCCTCCGCCCTCGTGGGGCACCCGAAGCTGGCGCGCGTGATCTACCCGGGCCACCCCTCCCACGCGCAGCACGCCCTCGTGCAGGCGACGACGGGCAAGGGCGGCACCGTGGTCTCCATCGACCTCGCCGGCGGGCAGGAGGCGGCCTTCCGCTTCCTCAATGCGCTGGAGATCGGGATCATCTCGAACAACCTCGGCGATGCGAAGACGCTGCTGACCCATCCGGCCACCACGACGCACCAGCGTCTGCCGGAAGAGCAGAAGGTCGAACTGGGCATCACCCCCGGTCTCGTCCGGATCTCGCTGGGGATCGAGGCGACCGAGGACCTCGTGGCAGACATGCTTCAGGCGCTCGATAAGGCCTAAGCGGGGCCTAGGTGGGGCGTCAGCCTCAGCCCGCAGCCTGCCTGCGGACCTCATCGAAGACAATTGCGAGGGCGGCCATCAGGTCGCCCTCTTCTATGATGAGCGGCGGGGAGAGCGTCAGGATGCCCCCGGAGGTCTTGAAGGCCAGCCCGCGCGCCATGCAGGCGGCGCAGATCGCCTGCGCCCGGGCCGGATCGTCCAGTTCCACGCCAAAGAGCATCCCGCGCCCACGAATATCCACCACGCCCGGCACCCCGGCGAGGTCGGCGGTCAGCTGCGCCACGGCCTGCGCCCCCAGACGGGCGGCGCGGGCGGGCAGGGCGTCTTCCTCCAGAACGTCGAGCGTGGCGAGGCCGGCTGCGGCCAGCACCGGGTTCTTCTCATGGGTGAAATGGCCGAGGTCATGCGCCGCCGCCACGTTCAGACGCGCATCCGCCAGAACGGCGGCCAGCGGCAGGATGCCCCCACCAAGCGCCTTGCCCAGCAGGGTGATATCCGCCACCACGCCCTCATGCGCGCTGGCGAAGAGCCGCCCCGTCTTGCCGAGGCCGGTGGGGATTTCATCGAAGATCAGCAGCGTGCCGGTGCGGTCGCAGAGCACGCGCACCGCCTGCCAGTAGCCCTCGGGCGCGATCCGGGGCGTGGCGCGCATCGGCTCGGCAAGGAAGGCCCCGGTCTCGCGCCGCTCCAGCACCGCCGCCACCGCCTCCAGCGGGGCAAATTGCGCGACGTGGCGCGCGCCTTCGCGCATCGGGCCCAGCCCCCGGAAGGTCGGATCGCCCCCGGCGGAGGCGGCGGCGAAGGTGGTGCCGTGGTAGGCGCCCTCGAACCCCAGCGTGCCCGGCCGCCCGGTGACGGCGCGGGCCAGCCGCAGGGCGATCTCCACCGCGTCGGAGCCGGAGGGGGCAAACAGCACCCGGGTCTGCGCCGTGGGGGCCAGTGCGGCCAGCCTTTCGGCCAGCGTCACGGCGGGATCGTTGGTGTAGCGCCGGGGCGAGAAGGGCAGGGCGTCCAGCTGCGCCGCGATCGCGGCCTTCACCCGCGGATGGCCAAAGCCGAGGTGATGCGCCGTGTTGCCGTGGAAATCCATCCAGCGCCGCCCGTCCGGCGCGGTGAGCCAGATCCCTTCGGCCTGCGCGATCGGCCATGCGACGGGGGAGGAGGAGGACTGGTGCAGGAAGACGGCGGCGTCGCGGGCGATCAGGTCGGTCATGTCGGGCATGGGGCCTCACGGCTGGGATCGGGGCGAGTATGACCGCTCTGCCGCGCATCGAAAAGTCGGGAACCCGAGGCGCGTGAAAGACTTGTGACCCCGGGGTGACCTGCGCTAGGGCCCTGCGGAACGTGGCCGCACCCCGATAACGACGCATTCGACGGGTGATCCGCCGCGCGGGGAACGGCGTATCCCGGATGAACAATGGCAAAAGTTGCCCCGGCACCCTATGTTATGGGCTGCAAGGAGCACCCCGGCACCGGGAGAGGACGCGATGAACATTCACCCCAAGGACATGGACCAGACGCTGGATCGCGAAGGCGCGAAGTCGGCACTGGAAAGCCTGCGGAAATGGGCGGCGAAAGCATCGGACGCGGAGATACACGCGCTCGACCCCGCCGTGGCGCGCCTGCTGCCCGGTCAGGCGGACTATCCGCTGCTGTCGCGCGACTACCCCGAGGGGTTCAAAGCCGATGCCGCCTACCGCGACACGCTGCCCGATCTGCAGAACGGCCCGGCCAGCCTGATCCGGGGCGCGCGGACGCAGATCCAGCACGTGGGTATCTCGAACTTCCGCCTGCCGATCCGCTACCGCACCCGCGACGCGGGCGAGATCATGCTGGAAAGCTCGGTCACCGGGACGGTCAGCCTCGAGGCCGACAAGAAGGGCATCAACATGTCCCGCATCATGCGGTCCTTCTATACCCATGCCGAGAAGACCTTCTCCTTCGAGGTGATCGAACACGCGCTGGACGACTACAAGACCGATCTCGACAGCCTCGACGCACGGATCATGATGCGGTTTTCGTACCCTGTGCGGCGGGAATCCCTGCGGTCCGGGCTATCGGGCTATCAGTATTACGACATTGCCCTCGAACTGGTGGAAAAGGACGGGGTGCGGAAGAAATTCGTCCACCTCGACTATGTCTATTCCTCGACCTGCCCCTGTTCGCTGGAACTGTCGGAACATGCCCGCCAATCCCGCGGCCAATTGGCGACGCCTCATTCGCAGCGTTCCGTTGCGCGGATCTCGGTCGAGGCCAGCGGCGCACGCTGCCTCTGGTTCGAGGACCTGATCGACATGGCCCGTATCGCGGTTCCCACGGAAACGCAGGTCATGGTGAAACGCGAGGACGAACAGGCCTTTGCAGAGCTGAATGCCGCCAACCCGATCTTTGTCGAGGATGCGGCGCGGCTGTTCTGCGAACAGTTGCAACGGGACGAACGGATTGGCGATTTCCGCGTCGTGGCAAGCCATCAGGAAAGTCTTCACAGCCACGATGCCGTGTCGATCCTGACCGAAGGGCCCACATTCGCGACCGAAAGCGTCGATCCGCGCCTCTTCCCGAGCCTGTATCACGTCGGCTGATTCCCGAGGAACGGGTTTTCCCGGAGCTGTCTGTAACGTATTGAAATTCAAATGGCGTTCTCCTTATGGGGGATGCCACTTCTATTTATGGTTGAATCTCGCGTTGGTGCGGTTTGGCAACAGTTCAATTTCGTTTTTTCTGAAATGGCCGTATAGCTCTGCTCATATTTTGACAGAATGGGGCGGAGTGGTGCTTTAAATGGGCTTAAAGAATATTCTCAAAAACATTCGACGGTAGGCAGGTTTTCGTGAAGAAACTCATTACAGTCATGTCTTTCGGCGCAGCTATCGCCATTTCAGCGCCCGTACATGCGCAGGATTTGGTGTATCAGCCGGTGAATCCGAGTTTCGGCGGAAATGCCCTGAACTCGTCGCACCTCTTGTCGATTGCCGGGGCACAGCGCACGGCAACGGCCCGCGATGCCGCCACATCCTCCAGCAGCGGATCGACCGATACGACGGATTCCAGCGATGCGGATCTCTTTGTGCGTCAGCTTCAGGGGCGGCTGTTGTCGGCCCTCGCCGCGCAGGTGACCGATGCGATCTTCGGGACCGATCCGCAGGAAAACGGCACCGTCACCTTCGGGACCACCACAGTCACATTTGAACGCACACTCGATACGATCTCGCTGCTCATCGTCGATAACTTCGATGGGACCGTGACCGAGATCGTGGTGCCCCAACTCGTGTCGAGCAACTGATGATGCCGATGTCCATGATCCGAAGCCTCGCCGCCCTCGCCGCCCTGACCACGCTGGGGGGCTGCGCCGAACTGGCCAGCAACGCCCTTGGCGAACCGCAGCCTGCGCTGACCAGCGAGGTGACGAAACAGAACCTCCAGCTGCGCACCCTTCCGGGCCCGTCGCAGCGTGTCGCCGTGGCGGTCTACGACCTGCCCGACATGACCGGCCAGTTCCGCGAGCGGGAGTCCGTCCAGTCGCTGTCGCGTGCGGTCAGCCAGGGCGGGGGCCCCATGCTGATCAAGGCCCTGCAGGATGCTGGCGAACGGCGCTGGTTCTCTGTCCTCGACCGGACCGCGCTGGATGACCTTCTGCGCGAACGCCAGATCGTGACCGAGATGCGCCGCCTCTACCGTGGCGAGACGCAGCCCGATCCCACCGCTGTGCCCCCGCTGCGCCATGCGGGCATCATCATCCAGGGCGCGATCGTGGGCTATGACAGCAACATCCAGACCGGCGGCTTCGGTGCGCGCTACCTTGGGGTTGGCGGCAACCAGCAGTGGAAACTGGACATTGTCACGGTCAGCCTGCGGGCGGTGTCGAGCGACAGCGGCGAAGTGCTCGCCTCCGTCATGGTGGACAAGCCGATTGCCTCCACCTCGATCCAGGGCGGTGCCTTCACCTATATCGCGCTGGATGAGTTGCTGGAGATCGAAACCGGCTTCGCGGTCAATGAATCCAAGCAGTTGGCCGTCCAGATGGCGATAGAGAAGGCGGTGATGAGCCTCGTCCTTGAGGGCGCGGACCTCGGCATCTGGCAATTTGCCAACAAGACGGCGGGCGACCAGATGCTGCGGACTTACCGCGAAGAGAAGTACCGCGGGACGACGATGCCCACCTACATGCGGTCCGCGCAGCCGCCGGACACCCAGAACCCGACCCGCGTTGTGGCGACGCGCCCGGCTGCCCGGCCGACGGCGGGCCCGGTGCGCGAACGCATCCTCGCCCCCGCCGCGCCGACCCAGAAGGCCCCCCGTGAGGTTACCCTGCCGCCGCCCGCATCGGCGGATGAAGTGATTGGCTGATCGGCCCAATCGCGTCGGCCGCGCCCGTACGAGATAGAGCCCCGTGGTTGCATCGTCACCCACGGGGTTTTGCGTGGCGCGGTGCGGGAACGGACCGCGCTGCGGGCATCTCGCTTGGAACCCAGCCTGTGACTCGATCTCAACAAGTCTAAGGGAATGTCGCGCGCGGGACATATTCACGCCCTGATCTTCTGGCCTGTTTCTGGCAAGGTTGTTCGCAAAAAAGAGCAGAACAAAGGGCAAAACGATGCAGGCAATGGCAACCCGTTTCGGGGCAGCCTCGGTGATCGCGTTCACCCTGGCGACGACGGCTGGCGGCGCATTCGCCGGGCCGGAGGCAGAAAACAATTTCGTCGGCCTCACTATCTCGGGGCTCGAGAATACCCTCGTGATCGAACAGACCTATACGGCTGGCACCGTCACGGCACCGAATTCGATCCAGGTTGATATCGTGGGCGACAACAACGGCGGCGGCGCGGCCTGGCCGAGCGGGGCGCTGATCGAAACCGGGCTGACCCCGGGCAGCCTGTTCCAGAGCGGCGCGGGGAATGACATCGCCATTTCCGTCACCGGTCACGGCAATCTCTTTGCCGTGCGTCAGGTCGGATACGCGAACAGTGTCGCGGGCCAAATCACCGGCACAGGCAATGCCGCCGCGATCACGCAGGGCGGCACGGGCAACCATGTCTCTTTCTCCCAGACGGGCCAAAACAATACGATAGTGGTTTCCCAATCGACCCATTGATGGTATTCTAAACCAGTGATTTTTATCGCTGATTTTGCGTTGAGTATTGGGGTCTGCTGTGAAGACGATTGGATATGCAATTGCGGCGCTCGGGTTTTTCGCGCTGCCGCTGTCTGCCGGGGATGGCAACGTGCTGAATTTCCTTCAGCTCTCCACCGGGGCGGACGGCAATGCCCTCTTCATCGACCAATCCGAGGCGACCGGCTCGCTGATCGCCGGCGATCCGCTGAACATCACGCCTGCGACGCAGGCCGGCAACGGGAACACGGCCGAGGTCGAGATCCGCGGCAATGGCGGCACGCTGGTGCTGAACCAGAACAACGCCCTGACCGGGCTCTCCATCGGCAATCAGGCGGAGGCGGTGATCGCGGGCGTGTCGGGCTTCGGCTCGATCCTGCAACTCGGGGACCTGAACAGCGCGACGCTGTCGGTGCAGTCGCCGGACGCCTTCAACCCGGCCTCCGGCGCGATTGCCCAGATCGGCACCGCGAACACGGGCACGCTTTCCGTGGACGGGGCAGGGGCCTCGGGCGAGCTGCGCCAGATCGGCAACGGCAACACCAACGCCCTCTCGGTCGAGGGCACCGGTACCACGGCGACCTACACCCAGATCGGCAACGGGCTGTCCAACCAGAACGGCGGTGTCAGCGTGGTGTCGAACGGCGGCAGCGTGTCCATCACGCAGACCTCGTTCTGACATGCGTATCCCCGGAATGAAGGGCGCGGCCGCTGCCTTCTCGGCCCTGCTTCTGAGCGCAGGAGGCCTCATGGCTGGGTCCTCTCCCACCTCCAGTATCGAACTGACCCGGCTCGACGGCGCATTGCGGATCGAGGGTTTTGTGGATGGCGGCAGCGGCGAGGTGAAAGCCACCCTGACCATCGCCCACCACGGCAGCGGGGGCACGATGAACACGCGTCAGGGGCGGTCCGTCCAGCTGAGCGAGAACCAGCGGATTTCGGTCTCCTCGACCCAGATCAATTTCGGCCCCGCGTCCGACCTGGTGGTCGAGCTGATCGTCGAGGATGAAACCGGGGTCATCTCGCGCAGCGTGACCCACATCAGCCCGCAATCCTGATTCCAGACTTACCAAGAAGAGCCGAATATGCGTTCACTGCCCGCCCTTGCCCTCGCTGTTTCCGCGTCCCTGTCGTTGGCGGGGCCCTCTGTCGCGCAGTCGCGCGATCAACTCGTTCAGGCGTTCTCGGGCAACTGGTTCGTCTTCGATCCCAGCTTTGCCGCCGGGGGCAACTGCGGCCTGACACTGGGCGGCGCGGTGGTCTCGAACGACGGCCAGATGTCTGCCGCCACGGAAAACTGCGCCGAGGCCATCGCCCGCACCAAGAGCTGGAGCATCGAGGGCGGTGTCCTGCGGCTCTTCGACGACGGCGGCAGCCAGTTGGCGGAACTCGGCGGCAACCAGCGCCGCGTGACCGGCCTGACCACGCCGGAGCAATCGGGCGTGATCATCGAACGGGCCTCGGGCGACGGCTTTGCGCAGGAGATCGCCCTCGCCGTGCAGGAACACCGCTGCTACTACTACGGCACCTCCGCCAACTGCGCCACGAAGGAAGACCTCGTCGCGCCGAGCTTCGCCGAGGAAGAGGGCGAGATGCTGGCCCAGATCGAGACGCTGGGCAATCTGGCGGTCCGGTCGCAGCCGCGCCGCGATGCCACGATGATCGGCACGGTTCCGGCCAATTCCTGCGTCCGGGTCAACCAATGCGTCACGGCGTCGGACGGGCTGTGGTGCCGTGCGGCCTTTGGCGAGCGGCAGGGCTGGCTGGCCAAGACCGCGCTGCGCAAGGAAACTTGGCCGATCGTCACCTTCGCGAACGGCTGTTCCGACACGGCGGACAAGGGCTGAGGCAGGCGGGGGCTGAGGGGCCCAACTGCGCATCCCATCAGGGCTGAATGCGAAACGGGGCGCCACGGGCGCCCTTTTTCCGTCCCTCGCGCCGGTCCCGGACGGGTGCCGTGCTACTGCATGACCACCGCGACGTTGGCGCGGCCGGTCTGGGTGACCCCGGCGGCATTGCCATTGCCGAACTGCAGCAGAAGCGCCTCGTTCTCGGAGCCTATGACCTCCAGCGAGATCATGTTGTCGATCCCCTGCTGGAAGAAGGCCGAGAGGTTCGCATCCCCGAGGACCGTCACGTCCGCCGTATTGTCGAGGCCTATCTGGACATAGGTGCCGGGCGTGTAGCCCGCGCCCTGCGGCATCGAGAACCCGGTGGTCGTGTTGTTGCTGCTGCCGGTGATGTCGGCGGTGAACCGGTTGTCGCCCTGTTGGGTCAGATCCGCGAGGTTGTCGTCGCCCTCGACCCGGATCGAGGCATCGTTGTCGCCACCGGCGGAGAGGTCGAAGCCCTGGCGCATCACCACCTCGTTGCGGTGGCCATTGATCAGGACATAGCCGTCGTTGGTGCCCATTTGGTCGATCAGCACCTGGTTGTCGTCGCTGATCCCCTCGAGGCTCAGCTCGGCCACGTTGGTGCCCAGCTGGCTGAGCCCGACCTCGTTGTTGTCACCCTCGATGGTGGCGAGGATGATGTCGTTTTCCGTGCCGTCCTGCTCGACCCCGATGGCGTTGCCGTCGCCGGTGAGCACGATCGCCCCGGTGCGGTTGATCCGCCCGCGCTGCAACACGCCGAAGGCATTGGACGCGCCGTAGATCTGGAGGCTGACCTGATTGCCGTTGCTGCCTGTGTCCTCCGACCCGCGGCGCTGCACGATTTCCGAGGCAAGGGCCGCAGTGTAGCCGGCATAGCCGCTCAGGGCCGTGGTGCCGTTGTTCTCTCCGTCGATGAAGACGAAGACATCGTTCTCCTCACTACTCAGATCAGAGCCGCTGACCTGCCGCAGGAGGTCGATGCGGTTGCCGAAACCGGACATCGTGACCTCTGCGTTCTGGCCCGGCGTGCCCGCCTCTTTCACTTGTTCAACCTGCGACACGATGTTGCCGTCGCCATCCCGCTCGTCGATGGTCAGCCGGTTGCCCGCCCCGCTGGCCACGCCCAGAACCTGCTGCACGATCTCGCCGATCACGTTCTGATCTCCGGTCTGGCTCAACGTCGCGCTGTTGGCGTGGTCCGCGGTGCCGAAGAGGTTGTCCTGCACCAGTCCGGCCCCGCTGGCGGCGATGCTGTTGTCCTGCCCGGTCTGCTCGATCACCAGCTGGTTGAAATACCCGTCCTGATCCATCGGCAGGCCGACCGCGCCTGCGGTGTTGCGCTGACCGCTCTGGGTCACTTCCGCGGTGTTGTCGGCGCCGCTCTGTTCGGCCGAGGCGAAGTTTTCGAGGCTCTGCGCCTGCGCGGCGGTCCCGAGGGCGAGGGCAGCCAGAAGCGTCAGGGCACGGCCAGTGGCGTTGCGATGTCTCATGTGTCCTCCTTCCGCGCCGGGGGGCGGCCCTGCCTATTGCAGGATCGTCGCCGTGTTGTTGGTGCCGATCTGGGCGAAGACGGCGTTGTTGCCATTCCCCAGCTGGGTGACCGTGGCGCTGTTGCCGCTGCCGGTCTGGACGCCGTCGACGGTGTTCTGATCGCCGGTGATCGTGACGAGCCCGGTGTTCGACGCGCCGGTCTGCATCAGCGTCGCGGCATTGAATGCCCCCATGACCGAGGCGGTGATCATGTTGTCCGTGCCGGCCTGTCCGAAGAGGATGCTGTTGGCATCGCTGGCCGGGCCGATGTCCAGTGCGATCCCGTTCGAGATGCCGCTCTGCTGGGTGCCGACCTCGTTGCCATCGCCGAAGATCGTGACAGCCAGCTGGTTGCCGAGGCCGCTCTGCGTGGCGCCAAAGGCGTTGTCCGATCCGGTCAGGAGGATCGGGCTCAACACCGTGCCCATGCTATTGCCGAGGCCGTTCTGGCGGGTGCCGGTCGCGTTGCGGTCGCCGGTGATCGACAGCAGGAGCGAATTACCCGCGCCCCCGCTGGCGTTGGCCCCTTGGGCATAGACGCCGCCCGTGGCGCCGACGACATCGGCCACGCCAGTGAGCGGGGAGGTGCCGTTGTCATCGCCCAACTGCACGATCTCGATTCGGTTGGCGGCAGAGCCCGCGCCGTCGGAGATCTGCGCCACAAGGGCGATGGCGTTGTTGGCGCCCTGCTGAAGGATGCTGGCCGCGTTGCCCTGAGCCCCGCCGCGCTGCTGAACGATGCGGGCGATGCTGTTGCCATCGGTGCCGCCCTGACCTGCGATGCCCTGTTCGATGAGCAGCTGGTTTCCGGCCGCGCCGGGGGCGGCGGTGCTGGCCTGCCGCAGGGCGCCGATGGTGTTGCCGCTGCTGTGCTGGAGCAGCCGCGCGGTGTTCGATGTGCTGGCCTCTTCCGCGCTCTGGATCAGGCCGGTGAGCGCGGCGCCGACACTGTTGTCGTCGCCGGACTGAATGAGGGTGAGCTGGTTCGACGGGCCGAGCTGGCGCAGGGCCATGGATGCCGTTCCTGCCACGTTGTCCGATCCGGCGGACTGATCGACGAGGGCCATGTTGCCGGTCCCGGAGACAAGCGCCGACCCCTGGTCGAGGAAGGCCGCGTTGTTGTCCGCCCAAGCTGCCGCAGGCAGAAGCGCGATCCCGGTCAGGACGGTCAGGAGACTAAGGGGAAGCCGCATCAAAATCACTATCTGTCGCTAAATCGGAAAGGGCCCCGAGGGGCACTGCCCGGCATTGAAATGCTGCCGGGCAGCGGATCGCCCCGGCGCAACTTTGCGCGCCGGGGCTTCTTGTCTTCAGGCGTTACTGCAGGATGCCTGCGTTGTTGCCGCTGCCGACCTGCGAGAAGGAGGCGGTGTTGTAGCTGCCGACCTGAGTGACGACGGCCTGGTTGCCATCCCCGGTGATCGTGCCCGTGATCCCGTTCGAATTGCCGTCCTGCAGCGTGGCGAAGCTGTTCAGGTCGCCCATGACCGTCAGGCTCAGCCCGTTGTTGAAGCCGACCTGCACGAGGGCGCCCTTGTCGAGGCCACCGGTGTTGGCGGCGAGGGCAGTGCCCGAGAAGGCCGGGGAGGAGGCGGGCAGGAGGAGGCCAGCGAGGCCGCCCGGATTGGTGTAGTTGTTCTGATCGCCGGTCACCGAGACGGTCAGCGTGTTCGAATCGCCGGTCTGGGTGGCTGCGAGCACGTTGTAATCGCCCTCCTGGACCGTGGTCAGCGCGTTGCCGTTGCCTGCGACGGTGCCTGTTGCGACGTTGAACCGCCCGTCCTGGCTCATGTCCGAGTCATTGACGGAGCCGGTAACCGTCAGCAGCATGTTGTTGCGCGAACCGGACTGGGTCAGGGCCGAGGTGTTTGCGGTGCCGAAGATATCCGCCAGAGCGACGTTGCGCTCGCCGTCCTGATCGAGGTCGCTGATATTGCTGTTGCCGTCGATCAGCAGCGTGCCCTCGTTCTGCGTGCCCACCTGGTCCAGGATCGAGGTGTTGCCGTTGCCGGCCACATCGGTGAGCGCGTAGTTGCGCGAGCCCGACTGGGTCGTGGTGGACAGGTTGCCCGAACCGTTGACCGTCACGAAGCCGTCGTTGCGGTTGCCGGTCTGGCTCACGCTCGAGGTGTTGCCGTTGCCCGCGATCAGGGCTTCGGCCTCGTTCAGCGATCCGTCCTGGGTGATGTCGGTGGTGTTGCCGTGGCCATCGACATCCGCCAGAGCCTCGTTGAGGCCCGAAAGCAGGTCACCGGTCTGGTCGATCGTGGTCAGGTTGCCGTTGCCGTCGACCAGCGCTTCGGCGCTGTTGAACAGAGCGGACTGGGTGATCAGCGTCGTGTTGGCGTCGCCGGTGATCTCGGCGTCCGCATCGTTGCCGCCGCCGGTCTGGCCGACGTTGGTGAAGTTGCTGGAGCCGACCACGTAGGCCTTGGCGTCATGGCCCACGCCATCCTGCGTGACGATCGAGGTGTTCGCATCGCCCTCAACGTCGACCAGCGCGGTGCTGCCGCCGAGGAGCGGCAGGCCACCCAACTGGGAGATCGTAGTGCCGTTGCTGTTGCCGTCGATCAGGGCGTCTGCCTCGTGGCCGATGCCGGTCTGGGTCACGGTCGTGCCGTTGCCATCGCCATCCACGTCCACGAAGCCGTCGTTCGAGACGCCGGTCTGCGTGACGAAGGACCCGTTGGACGCGCCCAGAACGTCAATCATGGCGATGTTGTCGTCGCCGGTCTGGTTCGCGACGGAGGTGTTGTAGTTGCCACCCACGACCACGAAGCCGTCGTTTTCGTCGCCGGTCTGGGTCACGGTGGAGCCGTTGGCGTCGCCACTGACGGTGATCTCGCCTTCGTTCAGATCACCGGACTGTGTCATGGTGGAGCCGTTGAAGTTGCCGGTGACGGCGATGGCGCCATCGTTGGAATCCCCGGTCTGCGTCAGGAACGAGCCGTTGGAGTTGCCCTCCACACCGATCGCGCCGACGTTGTCGAAGCCGGTCTGCGTCGCGGTCGAGGTGTTGTAGTCGCCGACGACGTCGATGCTGGCGGTGTTGAAATCATCGGTCTGGGTGATGGACGAGCCGTTGGCGTCGCCGTCGACGTCGATGGTGGCGATGTTGTCGTCACCCGATTGCGTGGTGGTGCCGCTGTTGTTGTCGCCGACCAGAAGGATGTCGGCCGTGTTGTCGTCACCATTCACATTGACCGACGCGTAGTTCGAGACGCCTTGCTGGTCGATGTCGCTGTCGTTGGTGTCGCCGGTCACGGTGACGTAGCCCACGTTGGCGTCGCCGGTCTGCAGGGTCAGCGTCAGGTTGTCGTTGCCGCTGATGCTGGTGCTGGCGAAGTTGGTGTCGCCGGTCTGATTGAAACCGGTGATGTTGCGGTCGCCGGTGACGGGGCTCAGGGCCACGACGTTGTCATCACCGATCTGGCCGACGCCAACCTGGCTCTGATCGCCGGAGACGACGATGCCGGTGGCGAAGTTCGAGTTACCGGTTTGGGTGACGCCATATTGCGCGCGGTAGCCGCTCAGCGACAATTCGGTCTGGTTCCCGTTCCCGGTCTGCAGGATACGGCGCGCCGTTGCGCCCGAGGCGGCCGCGTCGGGCTCGAAGTTCGGCACACCCACGCCAACGCCCGACATCGAGATCGTCGCGCTGTTGTCGTTGCCGCTCTGACGCAGCAGTTGCAGCCGGTGCTGATAGCCGTCTTGCGTCACGACCGCGGTGTTGTCGCCGCCATCCTGGATGACACCGTTCAGGGTGCCGGTCCCCATGGCAACTTGGTTGTTGTTATAGGAGGCGGTGCCGGTGGCCGTGTTCGTTTGGGTCACCGTGGCCTCGTTGCCGCCCGAACCGGTCTGGCGGACATTCGCGATGTTCGCGTTCTCTCCGGTGGTCTGGGTGACGGTCGCGATATTGTCGTCGCCGCTTTGGGTCAGCACGTTGATGCTGTTCCCCGGGTCCGTGCCGGTGGCGGTGGTGCGGGTCTGCGAGACGATGGCTTCATTGTCGTCACCGGTCTGGGAGACTTCTGCCGCCGCCATGTTGCTGCCGGCGCTGTTGTAGCCACCTACCTGGGTGATGGAGAGTTCGTTGTCGTTGCCGGTCTGGGTCACGCCCCCGACAAGTGCCCCGTCCACGCCGGCGTCGGAGTCGTTGGCCAGCGATTGGTCGATCAGTGCCGCGTTGCCCGTGCCGTCCTGCGTCAGCAGCGCGTCGTTGTTGTCGGCCATGGCGGCCGCGCCGGTCAGGACGAGCGCGCTGCTCGAGGCCATCAGAATGCTCTTGATCTTCATTGGTATTTTCCCAAATTTTTGTGGAAACAGAGGCCCGGGTCAGCAATCAGACCCGGGACAAGACTGGAAACTTACTGGACGATGCCGGCGTTATTGCCGGTGCCGATCTGGCTGTAGGTGGTGCTGTTGCCATTGCCGAGTTGCAGCACGGCGACCTGGTTGTTGACGCCGTTCTGGCTGCCGGTGATGCTGTTGTCAGAACCTTCCTGAAGCGTGCCGAAGGTATTGCCGCTGCCGATCTGGATCAGCTCGGCCACGTTCAGAACGCCAAACTGCCGGACCACGCCGCGCTCCCAGTTGGCGCTGAAGCTGGCTGCCACAAGGGCCTGTCCGGTCAGCGGATCGCCGTAAACCAGCCCGTCGCCGTTGTTGTTGCCGTCGATGCTGACACTCGCATCGTTCGAAACGCCGTTCTGGTCGATCAGGAAGCTGTTGCCGGTGCTGTTGCCGCCGACGATTTCCACCTCGGCATAGTTGTCGTAGGACAGCTGGATGATGCCGACGGTATTGTCGTTGCCCTGGATCGCCGAGAGCTGGACCTCGTTTTCGTCGCCGTTCTGGTAGATGCCGACATTGGCGCGCTTGCTGTCGAGGTTGACGGCATTGACGGTGTTGTAATTGCCGAACTGCGAAATGCCGAACTGGTTCTCATCGGGCACCGGGATCGACGGGCGGCCATTGATGGTGAGCTCCATCTGGTTGCCGATGCCTTCCTGCACCAGGGTGGAACTGACTGCCCCGGTCACGGCGGCAAAGCCTGCCAGCGAACCGAGGCCGTTCTCGCTGCCCATGATGGTCGCGGTCATTACGTTCAGGCTGCCCGTCTGGCGCGCCGTCGCGATGCGGTTGAGGGTCCCGTCCTGCGTGAGGACCATGTCGTTCGTGTGGCCGTTCTGGCGGGCGAGGTTGATCCGGTTGGTATCACCGCCGGTCTGGGTGATCTCCATCTCGTTCTTGATGGCGCCGGGGGCGTTCACGTAGCTCTGGCTGATGTGGCGCACCACGTTGCTGTCCGAGGATTGCTCCAGGGTGGCGGAGTTCGTCGTCGCGGTGCCGGGCAGGAGGCTCGACAGGGCGCCGGAGCTCTGGTCCACGACCATCGCGACGTTGCCGTCGCCGAACTGGGTGATCTCCAACGTGTTGAGCGCGCCGTCCTGCAGGATCGAGCCGAAGTCGAGGCCCGGCCGCGCGCCGGCGTAGTTGCCATCGCCCGATTGCAGGATCGTCAGCGCGTTCTCGTCGCCGCGTTGCGTCACGCCGCTGGCCGGATCGTTGTACCAGCCCGCAAAGTTGTCGCTGCCCTGCGTCTGGTCGATCAGGGCGCTGTTGGCGCCGCCTTCCTGGAAGAGGAAGGCCGTGTTGTTGTCTGCGATTGCAGCAGAAGCCATCAGCGCGATGACGCTTGCCGAACTGGCGATCAATGTAAGTGACTTCATGACTGTCTCCAATGAATTGGCCATGTCGATGGCATGCAAAGATCGGGGCGCCGGAATCGGCACGCAAAAGGATTTCTCAAATTTCACTAGCCAGAAAATGCGTCCGACCACTGCGGCCGGCTAAAATCGGTTGACTGAGCGGAACTCCCTTTTCCCCAATGGCGCAGGCCAAATTGACCGGCCTCGAATTCGTAGCATGTTTGGTCCATTTCTCGACACATTTTTGCCCGCATTGGGCGCAGGCCAATAAATCAGCATTTTTTGATATAAGTATGTGATTTAATGCGGCATCGTGCGCCTGATTGTTCCCGGTCAGCGGGGCAATCTGCCTGAAAAATGTCGAAAATGTGGCTCGAATTAATCAACCTGTGCGTGCATTTTTGATCCGATGGAAAACCAAGGGTAAATTCCATTCCCGAAAAATAGCGAATCGACAGCTAACTGATTCTCAAATCCTGCGTAATGGCGCCGCCCTGTTCAGGGGTGTTTTTGAGTGTCGAATTCCTTCCGGTAAAATGCCGGGATTGAGAATCGCGACAGCAGAAGGGCTTGGCGGCTGAAGCTGAAGTCGGGGCGTGGCGCCGCTCCGGCACGGGGGGCGCCCATGGCGGGGGCGGGGCGCAGTGCTCAGGATTGCGGCGGCGCGCCCGGCGGGTGCTGCGTCAACGGGGGCGCGCTCGTTTTTTCCTCTCCCAATCCGTTCGAGTATGGGTCACTCTCCCATCAAAGGAGGATGCCGCCATCACCGCAGAAGCCGCTCGACGCCTGACAGAGATGCTCCCGCGCGCGCAAAGAGCGCGCGGTGAACTCGTCCTGTCCGTCAAGCAGGCCCGGGGGCGGTCCCGTATTTCCGACCTGCGCGTCGGCGGCTCCCTCAAGGCGCTTTTCCCCCAGACCCGCGAAACGGCCCTGCAGGCGGTGTTCCTGAACACGGCCGGCGGGATCACCGGCGGGGACCGCTTCACGCTGAACGCAAGGGCAGAGGCGGGGGCGCATCTCGTGATGACGTCGCAGGCGGCGGAACGCATCTATCGTGCACAGCCCGGCGAGACGGGGCGCATGATGACCCGTCTGGATGTCGCCGGTGGGGCGCGGCTGGACTGGCTGCCGCAGGAGACGATCGTCTTCGATCAGGCCCGCCTGCAGCGCCGGATCGACGTCTCGCTGGCCCCGGACGCCCGGTTCCTCGCCGTGGAACCGCTTCTGCTGGGGCGGCTCGCCATGGGCGAGCGTGTGAAAACCGCACATCTGGAAGACCAGTGGCGCATCCGGCGCGGGGATCGCTTGATCTTTGCGGACAATCTGCGCCTTTCGGGTCCGATCGAGGACATTCTCGCCCGCCCCGGTGTCGCGCCGGGCTGCCGGGCCATCGCCACGCTGATCTTCGCGGCCCCCGATGCCGACCTGAAGCTCGCCCCCCTGCGCGCGGCGCTGGGGCAGGCGGGTGCGGCCAGCCTCGTGCGGCCCGGATTGCTCTTCGCCCGCGCCATCGCGCCGGACGGATTTGACCTGCGCCGGAACCTGATCCCCGCGATCGAGGTTTTGTCCGGTACCTCCCTGCCAAGAACATGGACGATCTGACATGCAACTGACCCCCCGGGAAAAGGACAAACTGCTGGTGGCCATGGCCGCCGAAGTGGCCCGCAAGCGGCTGGCGCGCGGCGTCAAGCTGAACCACCCGGAGGCGATCGCCCTGATCACGGATGCCGTGGTCGAGGGCGCCCGTGACGGCCGGACCGTCGCGGACATGATGCAGGCCGGCGCCCAGGTGATCACGGCAGAGCAATGCATGGAGGGCGTGCCCGAGATGATCCACGAGGTTCAGGTCGAGGCGACGTTCCCGGACGGCACCAAGCTCGTCACCGTCCACAATCCGATCCGCTAACTGTCCGAGAAAGGAACAGAGAATGCAGGAACTGATCCGGAAACTGGCAGAGGCCCTCGGCCTCGCACCGCAACCGCAGCTCAGGCCGATCCCCGTGCGGGTGCCTGCGAAATCGCGCAACGACTTTCTTCAGGGCCGCAAATGATCCCCGGTGAACTGTTCCCGGCCGAGGGCAGCCTGACGCTGAACTCCGGCAAGGAGGCGACCATCCTGATGGTCGCCAACACCGGCGACCGCCCGGTGCAGGTCGGCAGCCACTATCATTTCGCCGAGGCGAACGAAGCACTGGATTTCGACCGAGGCATCGCGCGCGGCATGCGGCTGGATATCGCGGCCGGGACGGCCGTGCGCTTCGAGCCGGGCCAGCGGCGCGAGGTCTCGCTGATCCCCATCGGTGGGGCGCGGAAAATCTATGGCTTCAATCAGAAGGTCATGGGCGACCTCTGACAGAAAGGCGCCGCGCCCGAGGGGAGGGCGCGCGTTGCATCGCGGCCGGACAGGCCGCGACACCTGAATGACGAAGGGCAGATACGGAGGGACGGCGATGTATTTCCTTGAAACGGCGATGAGCCTGCAAACCGCGATGTTCGAAGCAGCGGCGCGCCAGTTGGAGCATAACCTGCGCACCGGTCGCAGCATGATGCGCACGGCGCTGCGCTCTCATCCGATGGTGCTGATGCAGACCCTCGCGGCAGAGGCCACTGCCGAAGCGCCCAAGCCTGCCCCGGCGCCGCGCGCCGCGCCCAAGCGCAAGCCCGCCGCCCGGACCGCCCCCCGCAAGGTCGTCAAGCCGGCCGCCACGGCCCCCGCCGAGGCCGCGCCTGCCGCTGTGGCCACGCCGGAGCCCGCCAAGCCCGCGACCAAACCCGCGGCCCGCAAGGCCAAGGCCACGGCCGCACCGAAGAGCCCCGCGAAGGCCAAGCCCGCCGCGACCCGGACAGCCGCCAAGTCGACGCCGCGCCGTCGCGCGCCTGCCGCGCCGCCCGCCATGCCGCCGAAGCCCTCGGATGACAGCTGACCGTGTGACCCGGGCCCTGCGCGGATGGGGCCCCTTGGGGCAGTCCCTCCTGCCTGGTCCGTGGTGCTGCCCGCCCGGCGCGGCTCGACCCGGCCGATGCTCGAGGTGACACGTAAAACTGCCTCGCACGGCTGACCTTTCAGCGCCCCGAGGCCCCCAAGATATACTGCGGGCTCACCAGAGCGACCGCGACGCCCGAAGGAGACGAAATGCCCACCCAAATCTCGCGCGGTGACTATGCCGCGATGTTCGGCCCCACCACCGGCGACCGTCTGCGTCTGGCCGATACCGACCTGATCATCGAGGTGGAGCGCGACCTGATCGCGGAATATGCGGGCATGGTCGCGGGCGGCAACAGCCCCTACTATGGCGAAGAGGTGAAATTCGGCGGCGGCAAGGTGATCCGCGACGGCATGGGCCAAAGCCAGGCCACCCGCGCGCAGGGCGCCGTGGACACGGTGATCACCAATGCGCTGATCGTGGACTACACCGGTATCTACAAGGCCGACGTCGGCCTGCGCGACGGGCGTATCCACAAGATCGGCAAGGCGGGCAACCCGGACACCCAGCCCGGCATCGACATCATCGTGGGCCCCGGCACCGAGGTCATCGCAGGCGAGGGCAAGATCCTCACCGCAGGCGGCTTCGACAGCCACATCCACTTCATCTGCCCGCAGCAGATCGAGGATGCGCTGCATTCCGGCCTGACCACCATGCTGGGCGGCGGCACCGGCCCGGCCCACGGCACGCTGGCCACCACCGTCACCCCCGGCCCATGGCACATGATGCGCATGATGCAGGCGGCGGATGCCTTCCCCATGAACCTCGCCTTCGCGGGCAAGGGCAACGCCTCGCTCCCCGCCGCGCTGGAGGAACAGATCCGCGCCGGTGCCTGTGCCATGAAGCTGCACGAGGACTGGGGCACCACGCCCGCCGCCATCGACTGCTGCCTCTCGGTCGCGGATGACTACGATGTGCAGGTGATGATCCACACCGACACGCTGAACGAAAGCGGCTTCGTCGAGAACACCGTGAAGGCCATGAAGGGCCGCACCATCCACGCCTTCCACACCGAAGGGGCAGGGGGCGGCCACGCGCCGGACATCATCAAGATCTGCGGCGAAAGCTTCGTTCTGCCCTCCTCGACCAACCCGACGCGGCCCTTTACGCGCAACACGGTCGATGAACACCTCGACATGCTGATGGTCTGTCACCACCTCGACAAGTCGATCCCCGAGGACGTCGCCTTCGCCGAGAGCCGCATCCGGCGCGAGACGATCGCGGCCGAGGACATCCTGCATGACATGGGCGCCTTCTCGATCATCGCGTCCGACAGCCAGGCCATGGGCCGCGTGGGCGAAGTGCTGATCCGCACCTGGCAGACCGCCGACAAGATGAAGAAGCAGCGCGGCCGCCTGCCCGAGGAAACCGGCGACAACGACAACTTCCGCGTCCGCCGCTACATCGCGAAATACACGATCAACCCGGCCATCGCGCACGGGCTCTCGCATCAGATCGGCTCCATCGAGGAGGGCAAGCGCGCCGACCTCGTGCTCTGGTCGCCCGCCTTCTTCGGCGTGAAGCCCGAGATGGTGCTGCTTGGCGGCTCCATCGCCGTGGCGCAGATGGGTGATCCCAACGCCTCGATCCCGACGCCGCAGCCGGTCTATTCCCGGCCAATGTTCGGCGCCTACGGCCGCGCGGTCGAAAACTCCGCCGTGGTCTTCGTCTCTGCCGCCGCACAGGCAGAGGGCGTGGGCGCCCGCTATGGTCTCGCCAAGGAGACCGTCGCGGTGCTCAATACCCGCCAGATCGGCAAGAAGGATCTGAAGCTCAACGACGCGCTGCCGCATATCGAGGTGCACCCGGAAACCTACGAGGTCCGTGCGGACGGTGAGCTGCTCACCTGCGAACCGGCAACCGAACTTCCGATGGCGCAGCGCTATTTCCTGTTCTGAGTCGCACCCCGAACAGGCAAACCGCAGCCACGAGAAACGGACAGATATGTCGGTCGAGCAAGAAAAAACGCGTTCTGCCGGGGCAGGGCGCAAAGAAATTTCCCGTTCATTTCGCAGTCGCAGCAAAATCCGTGCTGCGATGCAGCAAATGCATGGCGGGGCTGTCGCATTGGAGGTACTCATGTCACCGCTGCTGACCTACTTTGAAGACCAAGGGGAACACACCCGCAACCCAACGGACTTCAAAGAGGCACACAATGGCAATCGCAACCAACGCTGCACCGGCACGTGGCAAACTGGACAACTTCTTCGCGGCTATCGGCCAGGGCTTCAACGCCTACCTGGAACGCCGCGCCCGCATCGACCAGATCCACGCGCTGAACGCGAAATCGGACGACGAGCTGGCCAAGCTGGGCATCACCCGCGACGAGATCCCGGCCTACGTCTTCCGCGACCTGTTCTATCTCTGAATTCAGGTCGACCTGACTTTCGGATGGGGGGCACGGCATGAGCCAGCTGCCCCCCGCCCGCTCCGTCCTGCGCGCCGTTGCTGCCGACACACCCGTCGCTGACACGGTCACGCTGGATTACGAGGCTCGCTTCCTGCGCCGCAAGGTCCTGACGACCGAAGGCGGCGCCCGCGTCCTCGTCGATCTTCCCGAGACGCTCTCCCTCGACGAAGGGGATTGCTTCGCGAGGGAAGATGGCGCGCTGATCCGCGTCCTTGCCGCCCCCGAACCGCTGATCGAGATCCTGGCCGAGCCTTCCGCGCTCGTGCGCCTCGCATGGCATATCGGCAACCGGCACACCCCCTGCCAGATCGAGCCGACCCGCCTGCTGATCCGCGAGGACCGGGTGATGGCCGACATGCTGTCGCGCCTCGGGGCCCATATGCATCGCGTGACCGCCCCCTTCACGCCCGAAGGCGGCGCCTATGGCATGGGACGCACCCATGGCCACTCCCACGGCGATGATCACGGGCACAGCCACTCCCATGACCACGGGCACAGCCATTCGCACAGTCACTCCCATGGGCACTCCCATGGGCATTCGAGTGGGCATTCCCACAGCCAAGCGCACGCGCATTCCCACGACCACGACCACGATCATGACAACTGACGCGGCCATGCTGCTGCACCAGTGGCTCTCTCCGGCTTTCCCGGTGGGGGCCTTCGCCTATTCCCACGGGCTCGAATATGCCGTCCACGCGGGCGAGGTTTCGGACCGCGCCACGCTGGAGGGCTGGCTGGAGACCGCGCTGCGGCTCGGGGCAGGGCGGTCGGACGCGATCCTGCTCGCCCATGGCTACCGGGCCGATCCGGCAGAACTGGCCGAAATCGCCGAGCTTGCCGCCGCACTGGCTCCCTCCGCCGAACGCCTGCTGGAGACGGAGCAACAGGGCCGCGCCTTTGCCGAGACGGTCAATGCGCTCTACGGCTACGACCTGCCGCCGATGCCCTATCCGGTCGCGCTTGGCGCGGCGGCGGCCCGGCAGGGGCTGCCGCTGGCCGACACGCTTCGGCTCTACCTGCAGGCCTTCGCCGCCAACCTCGCCTCCGCCGCCGTGCGCCTCGTCCCCCTCGGCCAGACCGACGGGCAGCGCGCAGTCATGGCATTGCTGCCGACCTGCGCCGCATTGGCGGCCGAGGCGGAAACCGCCCCGCTGGACGAGATCGGCAGCTGCGCGCTATCCATCGACATCGCCGCCATGCGTCACGAGACGCAGGCGACCCGCCTCTTCCGGTCCTGAAAGGAATTCGCCCATGTCCTCGCCCCACGGTCCCCTCCGCATCGGCCTCGGCGGCCCGGTCGGCGCCGGCAAGACGACGCTCACCGCCAACCTCTGCCGCGCGCTGCGCGATCACCTCTCCATCGCGGTGGTCACCAATGACATTTACACGCAGGAGGATGCCGAGGCGCTGGTGCGCATGCAGGCGCTGACCTCGGACCGGATCATGGGCGTCGAGACCGGCGGATGCCCCCATACCGCGATCCGCGAGGATGCCTCGATCAACCTCGCCGCCATCGCTAAGCTGCGCGAGAGCTTCCCGGACCTCGACGTGGTGCTGGTGGAATCGGGCGGCGACAACCTGTCGGCCACCTTCTCCCCCGAACTGGTGGACCTGACGATCTACGTCATCGACGTGGCCGCGGGCGAGGAAATTCCGCGCAAGGGGGGCCCGGCGATCACCAAGTCCGACATCCTCGTCATCAACAAGACGGACCTCGCGCCCTACGTGGGCTCCGACCTCTCGGTGATGGAGCGCGACGCGAAGATCCAGCGCGGTGCGCGTCCCTTCGTCTTCACCAACCTCAAGACCGGGGACGGCCTGCCGCAGGTTCTCCGCCTGATCGAGGAGATCGGCGGCCTCACCCCGCTGCCCGCCTGATCCATCCACTGTTCCCAAATATCCTCGGGGGGAGGGGCCTCTGGCCCCGGCGGGCAGACAGCCCCCCGTCCCCCGCCCCTCCGCCCACGCGCCGCTTGACCTTTCCCATCAACACCTCCAACCCTGCCCTTCATGTTTGATATCAGACCCGTCGGATACGTGATCGGCCTGCTGGTGGCCTGCCTTGGCCTGACCATGCTGCCGCCCCTTGCGGTGGACATCGCCGAGGGCCGGGGCCACTGGCCTGTCTTCGCGGAATGCGCGGTGCTCACGCTGCTCTCGGGCACGGTTCTGGCGCTCGCCTGCCAGAACTCCAAGAAGGAGGGGCTGACGCTGCAGCAGACCTTCCTGCTGGCGACGCTGGTCTGGATTGCCCTGCCGCTTTTCGGGGCGCTGCCCTTCATGCTCGGCGCGACCGAGGCGCGCTTCGTCGATGCCTTCTTCGAGGCGATGTCGGGCATGACCACCACCGGCTCAACCGTCTTCTCGGGGCTCGACGACCTGCCCAAGGGGCTGCTGCTCTGGCGCGGGATCCTGCAATGGCTGGGCGGCATCGGGATCATCGTCGTGGCGATGGTCTTCCTGCCCGAACTGCGCGTCGGCGGGATGCAGATCTTCCGCTCCGAGGCCTTCGAGACCATGGGCAAAATCCTGCCTCGCGCCACCGCAATCGCGGGCCAGATCTCGGTCATCTACGTGGGCATCACGCTGGCCTGCGCTTTCACCTATCTCGTCATGGGCATGGGCACCTTCGATGCCTCGGTCCATGCGCTGACCACGGTCTCCACCGGCGGCTTCTCGACCCGTGACGCCTCCTTCGGGGCCTTCTCGGGGCCGATGGAATACGCCGCCTCCTTCTACATGATCCTCGCCGCGCTGCCCTTCGTGCGCTACGTGCAGATGATCAACGGCCAGGGCTGGGCGATGTTCTCGGACGTGCAGGTGCGCGGCTTTGCCTGGACGATCTTTGCCCTGACGGGGATGCTCTTCCTCGTGTTGCTGACGATCTTCCCGCACCACTGGGAGCAGAGCCTGCGCGAGGCGCTTTTCAACATCGTCTCGATCCTGTCGGGGACCGGCTTTGCCTCGGTCGATTACATGGCCTGGGGCGGCTTCGCGATCACGCTCTTCTTCTTCGCGGGGCTGATCGGCGGCTGTGCAGGCTCCACCGCTTGTTCGGTCAAGATCTTCCGCTACCAGATCCTGCTCTCCTCGCTGCGCGCGCAGTTCCGGCGCATCCACACGCCCCACGGCGTGTTCATCGCGCGCTACGACGGGCGCCCGATCCCCGAGGACGTGCTCTCCTCGGTGATGTCCTTCTTCGTCTTCTTCATCGTCTCGCTGGGGGTGCTGACCGTGGCGCTTGCCCTGACCGGGCTCGACTTTGTCACCTCCCTGAGCGGCGCCGCCACGGCCCTGGCCAACATCGGCCCCGGATTGGGCGATACGATCGGACCGGCGGGGAATTTCTCCACGCTCAACGACACGGCGAAATGGCTGCTGGCCATCGCGATGCTGGTGGGGCGGCTGGAGCTGATGGTGGTCTACGCGCTGCTGACGGTGAATTTCTGGCGCGCGTGAGGGGGGGGCTGAGGCCCTCATCACAACTGCAAAAACGCAGTCCCCTCGGAATGTTCCGCCCGGCCGTGAGGCCGGGCAGCGCCGACCCGCCCCCCCTGGGGCGGCGCTGCCCTAAGCGAAGGCCAGAGGTGGGCAGCAAGCACTTGGCAGGGGCTTCCACTCAAATCGCAAATGCACCGCGATCGGCGCGCTGCCCCAATCTGTCGCTCCTTGCGCAAGAGGGGGGGCTGGACGGTAGGTTTCCAGCGATGTGACCACCCTACCAACCGCCCCAACGAAAAAGGGCGGCCCGAAGGCCGCCCCGTCTCATCCCGCAAACAGGCTCACTTCCAGCAGGACACCAGCGCCGTCAGGCCCGTCGCCTGCGTCGTCAGGTCCTCCGGCGGCACCGCGGCGCTCGCGACGGAGGCTTCTACCGCCACGCCCGCCTGCGTGAGCGCCGCGCGCAGCGCGCTGCCATCCACGGCGAAGCTCACGTTCTCGGGCAACTGCCGGGTGCCATCGCCCGCAGGCAGCAGCATCCCGACCACCGCGCCGCGCTCGTCCAGCACCGGGCCACCGGCATCGCCGGGGCGGGTCTCGAGCGCAAGGCGGCTCACGCCGGCCTCACCGTCGAGGCCGCGCACATCGGCCAGCTGGCCGAAGGTCAGCGTCGGCGCGCCCAGAACCCCCTCGTAGGAGTAGCCAGCCACCGCCACGGCGGATTGCAGCCGGGCCGGGCCCTCGGCAAAGGCGGCGACACCGATCGGGGCCAGCCGTTCCTCGGGCTCCAGCAGGGCGATCTGGCCGCTGGCATCGGTCGCCACGATCCGCGCGGGGTGGTCGTAGTCGAGGGTGATCCGACCACAGGCGGCCAGCGGTGCGGCGGCGGTGACCACGCGGCCCGCACCATCCACGAAGAACCCGGACTGCGACAGTTCGGGACGGCGGATTTCCAGCCCGCTGACAAGGTCGATGTCCTGCACCGCCTCGTTGCCCGCGGCGGCATCCAGCACGCCGGGCAGGCGGGCGAAGCTCGGGGTCATCTCCTGCAGCATCCGCTGGCGGCGGGTCTCGTCGTTCACGGGCCAGACGAGGATGAAGCCCTTGATCTGGCCGTCCTGCAGCGTCGCCTGCACATAGGTCGTGATCTCGCTGTTGGTGCCCTCGATCGAGAAGCTGCTGCTGCCGCGTTCGCGCGGGCCCTCGACGGGCACGATCGCCAGCGTCTGCAGGATGTCATAGAGGCCGAAGAGCGTGTCTTGCGTGCCCGCCTGGGAAATCAGGACAACCTTCTGCGGGCCGCCGTCGGTGGCCTCGAAATGGACGAAGGGCGCCTCGTAGCGGTCGAAGGCCACCATGGCGGTGGGCATCTTCAGGGCGATGCCCGCGCGTTCGTCACGCACCACCTGCATGTCGAGGCCTTCGAGGATCGCGTAGTAGCTGCGCAGCAGCGCCTCCCGCTGGCGGGTGGTCAGCACGCCCGTCACCTCGTAGCCCTGCGCCGCCTGCCAGGAGGCCATGGCGTTGCGGGTGCCGTTGCCGAAGGCGCCGTCGATGGTGGAATTGTAGTGGCCTGCGTCGCGCAGCGCGATCTGCAGTTCCTCACGCTCGACCCGGGTCAGCAGCTGCTCGCTCTGGCGGGCCTGCCAGACGGTTTCCTCGACCGGGGCCGGTTCGGGCTCGGGCTCCACGACAGCCGGCGTCTCGGGCTGCTGCGGTTCCAGCGTCGTGGTGTCGACCGTTTGCGCGGGGGCAGGGGCCACGGGCGCATCCTGTGTCAGGGCGCCACCGCCCACCGGGTAGAACCGGTCACGGTAGTTCGAGGTGAAGCCGACGTAGGAATCCCGGGGGATCTGGCCCCGTGCGCGCAGGGTGCGCAGCAGATCGCTCGCCTCCTCCTGCGAGTACGGGCCGAGCGCGATGGCGTACCAGCCGCTGCCGAGGGCAAAGCCGTTCACGTCGGGCAGACGGGCGGCATAGCCCCGGGCGACCTCGAGCGCACGGTTCAGGCTTGGCTGGGCCTCGATCTGCACCCAGGCGTCCTCCTGCGGAGCGACGGTCTGGGCCGCGGCCGGGCGCGCAAATAGCGTCACTGCCACGAGCAGGGTGAGAAGAATTCGGATCATGGAAAAGGGCCTCTGCTCAGCGTCTTTTTACAAGTGTTGATCCCGGTTCTACCAAATCTCCCCCCCTGCGCGACCAAATAATGCGTGAGCGGCTGATTGACCCGGACCGCGCCGCCCAATAGGTAGGGCGGCGACAATTTCCTGCGCGGTTGCGGCCTCTCCGGCCCCGCCGCGCCCCCGGTGAAGGTGGCATCAGATGGTGGCAAGCAGCGACAAACCCCGCTCGTTCCAGGAGATCATCCTGCGGCTTCAGGGTTACTGGGCGTCCAAGGGCTGCGCGATCATGCAGCCCTACGACATGGAAGTCGGGGCGGGCACCTTCCACCCGGCCACCACGCTGCGCTCGCTCGGCTCGCGGTCCTGGGCGGCGGCCTATGTGCAGCCCTCGCGCCGTCCGACCGATGGCCGCTACGGCGAGAACCCGAACCGGCTGCAGCATTACTACCAGTATCAGGTGCTGATCAAACCCAGCCCGCCGGACCTTCAGGACCTCTACCTCGGCTCGCTCGAAGCCATCGGCATCGACATGGAGATGCACGACATCCGCTTCGTCGAGGACGACTGGGAAAGCCCGACGCTCGGAGCATGGGGCCTCGGCTGGGAAGTCTGGTGTGACGGCATGGAAGTGTCGCAGTTCACCTATTTCCAGCAGGTCGGCGGCCATGACTGCCACCCCGTCTCGGGCGAGCTGACCTATGGTCTGGAGCGTCTGGCGATGTACGTGCTCGGCATCGACCACGTGATGGACATGCCCTTCAATGATCCGCAGGCGCCGATCGCGCTGAAATACGGTGATGTCTTCCGCCAGACCGAGCAGGAATATTCGCGCTGGAACTTCGACGTGGCCAACACCGAGATGCTGCTGAAGCACTTCGAGGAGGCCGAGGCCGAATGCGAGGCGATCCTGTCGCAGGAGTACGACGATCCCAAGACCGGCAAGCGCATCGTCATGGCCCACCCGGCCTATGACCAGTGCATCAAGGCCTCGCATCTCTTCAACCTGCTCGACGCGCGCGGCGTGATCTCGGTCACCGAGCGGCAGGCCTATATCGGCCGCGTCCGGGCTCTGGCCAAGAAATGCGCCGATGCCTTCGTGCAGACCGAGGCGGGCGGCTGGACCCCGGAGGGTACCGCCGCGTGACCGGCAAGATCCTTGCCGCGGTCATCGTGATCTCGGCCCTGCTGGTGGGCGGTGGTGTCTACTACGCGCAGGTCTATGCCTTCTACGAAGACGTGGTGCCGAACGGTGTCGACGACGTGGTGCTGACCGCGCCGTCGGGCGCCGTGCAGCCCGTGGCCTATTCCGATTTTCGCGCCATCGACGCCGACAGTTCGCCGATCCGCTACCGCGCCTGCTTCATCCTTGATGAGCCGGTCGAGGGCCTCGGTTCACGCTTTCAGGCCTATCCCGCCGCCGACCCGCTGGTCGCGCCGGGCTGGTTCGACTGCTACGACGCCGAGGAGATCGGCGCCGCGCTGGAGAGCGGGCGGGCCAAGGCCTATCTCTCGCGCAGCGATCTCCACTACGGGATCGACCGGGTGATTGCCGTCATGCCCGATGGGCGCGGCTATGCGTGGAACCAGATCAACGCCTGTGGCGCCGTCGTCTTCGATGGAGAGCCGGCCCCCGCCGGTTGCCCAACGCCGCCCGAGAGCCCCGAGCGCCCCTGACGGCCGCCTGAGGACCCGGGTGCCGCAGCCGGGTGCAGCCGGGTGCCGCCGGGCGCCCGGTCCTGTCCGGCCCGATCCCCCGCAGGAGGGAACCGGTCAGGGCCCCCGATCATTGTCTCCCCAAGATCATCAGACCCGCATGTGACGCGCAGGCCCTATCGCCGTCCGTTTGCCGTCCGTGTTCCGCGCATCCGCGCCCTGCCGCGCCCGACCCGGGCGCCGATCGGAGGAGACGTATCATGTCCCAAGACCGCGCCCCCGCCTGGGTCGTGCCCGCCATGCGCTTTGGCTATTCCGCCCGTGGCCTTACCTATGCCCTGCTGGGCGGCCTCGTGTTCAGTGCCGCGCTGACCGGCGGGCAGACCGAGGATACCCAATCCGCCCTCGCCACCCTGCGCGGCGAAAGCTTTGGTCCGCTGCTGCTCTGGGTCCTCGGCGCGGGCTTTGCCGCCTATGCGATCTGGCGGTTCATCTGTGCCTTCATGGACCTTGAACGCCGGGGGCATGATCTGAAGGGGATCGTCGCCCGCCTGGGCCAGACCTTCTCGGGCGGGGTGTCCGCCGGTCTGGCGGTGACCTCCGCCCGGCTTGCCATGGGCGCGGGCGGCGGGGGCGGCGACAGCGCCCGCACGCTGGCCTCGTGGTTGCTGCAACAGCCCTTCGGCAAGTGGCTCGTCATGGCGGCGGGGCTCGTGGCGATCGGGGCCGGAGGCTACTATGGCCTGAAGGCGCTGAAGGAGAAGTACAAGGCACACATGCGGGCCACCCCCACCAGCCGCAAGCTGGACCCGGTGGTGAAGGCGGGCCTCATCGCCCATGGCATCGTGATCGCGATCATCGGCGGGTTCCTTGTCTACGCGGGCTTGACCTCGGACCCCAGCGAGGCAGGCGGCATGACCACCGCCTTCGAGGCGGTGCGGGCCCAACCCTACGGGCAGGTCCTGCTGGCGGCGCTTGCGCTCGGCCTCGTGGCCTTCGCGGTCTATTGCTTCGTCGAGGCGCGTTACCGCGTCGTGCCCGCCCGTGCAGGCGACGATGTCACCACGCTGGCCGCCCGCGCCCGGGCCAAGGCCGAGGGCGCAACCCGGCGGATGGCCTCCCAGATCGGCTGACGCACCGGGCGGGGCCTGTGCCCGGGGGGCAGGAGCCTGCGACCCGCGGAGTGCGCCATGGCCGCAGGCCGCAAAGCGCAAGAATGCTGGCGTGACGCGGCCCGATGCGGTAGGCGGCGCGGGAGGGAGAGCCGATCTGCCGCGCCTCCCGCTGACATCTGCACAGACCGGGGGCCTCTCGTGACCGTATCCAAACGTATCGTTCTTTCCAGCGACCACGCCGCGATCCCGCTGCGGCAGGCGATCGCCGCCCATATCACCGCGCAGGGCTGGGAGGCCGTCGACATCGGCCCCACCACGCCCGAGAGCACCCATTACCCCAAGCATGGCGCCGCCGCGGCGCGCAAGGTCGCCTCGGGCGATTGCCGTCTGGGGATCATCCTCTGCGGCACCGGGCAGGGGATCATGATGGCCGCCAACAAGGTGCCCGGCATCCGCTGCGGCGTCTGTTCCGACACCTTCTCGGCCAAGATGATCCGCGCCCACAACGACGCGCAGATCCTCTCCATCGGCGCGCGCGTCGTGGGCGAGGGGCTGGCGCTGGAGATCGTCGATGCCTTCCTGAACACCGAGTTCGAAGGCGGCCGTCACGCCACCCGTGTCGACATGATCGAGGCCCCCGAGGCCGAGTGACGCCCCGGCAGGCGGCCTAACGCCCGCCTGCTACCCGGCCCACGCCCCCTGCGCGGGGCCCGGACACCCGCGAAGGGGCCGCAAGGGCGGGATTTTCCGCACCGGTCTCTGGACGCTCCGCGCCCCCTTCGCTATTCCCGACCGCAACGCGCCCGCAAGGCGCCCCACGCAGGCTGGATGAACCGACATGCCCGATCTCCTGATCGAACTCTTCTCCGAGGAAATTCCCGCGCGGATGCAGGCTCGCGCCGCCGAGGACCTGAAGAAACGCGTGACCGATGGTCTCGTCGAGGCCGGTCTGACCTATGCGGGGGCCGCCGCCTTCCACACGCCGCGCCGCCTGACGCTGGCGCTGGACGGGCTGCTGGCCGAAAGCCCCACCCGGCGCGAAGAGCGCAAGGGCCCGCGCGTCGACGCCCCGGAAAAGGCGCTGGAAGGCTTCCTGCGTGGCGCAGGCGTATCGCGTGAGGACCTGAAGGTTCAGGACGACAAGAAGGGGCAGGTCTACGTCGCCGTGATCGAGACCCCGGGCCGCCCCGCGGCCGAGATCGTGGCCGAGGTGCTTGAGACGACGATCCGCAATTTCCCATGGCCCAAGTCGATGCGTTGGGGCGCAGGCCCGCTGCGGTGGGTGCGCCCGCTGCATTCGATCCTCTGCATCCTGACCGACGAGGCCGGCGCCTCTGTCGTGCCGATGGAGATCGAGGGTATCAAGACGGGCAACAGCACCCGCGGCCACCGCTTCATGGCGCCCGCCAGCTTCACCGTCACCTCCTTCGACGACTACGCCGCCAAGCTGAAGCGCGCCTTCGTCGTGCTGGATGCGCAGGAGCGCGCGGATCACATCTGGCAGGAGGCCACCAACCTCGCCTTCGCGCAGGGCCTCGACGTGGTCGAGGACAAAGGCCTGCTGGCCGAGGTCGCGGGCCTCGTCGAGTGGCCGGTGGCGCTGATGGGCGAGATCGGGGCGGATTTCCTCGCCCTGCCGCCGGAGGTGCTGCAGACCTCCATGAAGGAACACCAGAAATTCTTCTCGGTGAAGAACCCCAAGACCGGGCGGATCGAACGCTTCATCACCGTGGCCAACCGCGAAACCGCCGACAACGGCGTGACGATCCTCGCGGGCAACCAGAAGGTGCTGGCCGCGCGTCTGTCAGACGCCAAGTTCTTCTGGGAAAACGACCTGCGGATCGCCAAGGCTGGCATGACCGACTGGCTGGACCAGCTGGAAAACGTGACCTTCCACAACAAGCTGGGCAGCCAGGCCGACCGGGTGCGGCGCATCGCGGCGCTGGCGGGCGAGATCGCGCCCTTCGTGGGTGCGGACCCGGCGCTGGCCGAGCAGGCGGCCAAGGTCGCCAAGGCCGACCTCTCCTCCGAGATGGTCTATGAATTCCCCGAGCTTCAGGGCCTCATGGGCCGCTACTACGCCGAGGCCGCAGGCCTGCCGGCCGAGGTGGCCGAGGCCTGCGAGACCCACTACCAGCCGCTTGGCCCCTCCGACGCTGTGCCCGGCGGTGCCGTGGCACAGGCGGTGGCGCTGGCCGACAAGCTGGACACGCTGACCGGCTTCTGGGCCATCGACGAGAAGCCCACCGGCTCGAAGGACCCCTTCGCGCTGCGCCGTGCCGCCCTCGGCGTGATCCGTATCCTGCTGGAATCGCAGGCTCGCATGGCGCTTGAGCCGCAATTCGGCGCACAGCTGGTGCGGCATGAGATCAAGCAGGCCGATGGCGCGGCAGCGGCGGAACTGGCCGCGCTGGAAGACCTCGTCGAGGAGATCGCCAAGCATGGCGTCTTCGGCGCGGCGCTGCGCACCGTGATGGACCGCCTCAACGGCGAGGCGCCGCTGCTCGACACGCTGAAGGCGCGCGTGCCGGATGCGGCTGCCGACCTGCTCTCCTTCTTCCACGACCGCCTCAAGGTGCACCTGCGCGATCAGGGGCTGCGCCATGACGTGATCGACGCCTGCCTCGCCATGCCGGGCAACGACGACCTCGTCGGGCTGGTGAAGCGGGCCGAGGCGCTTGGCGCCTTCCTCGCCACCGAGGACGGCGTCAACCTGGTGCAGGGCTTCAAGCGGGCGAACAACATCCTGACCCAGGCCGAGGAGAAGGACGGCGTCTCCTACGAGTTCGGGGCCGACGTGAAATTCGCCGAGACCGACGAGGAGAAGGCGCTCTTTGCCGCGCTCGACGGGGCCAAGGGCAAGATCGACGCGGCCGTGGCGGCGGAAGATTTCGAAGGCGCGATGCAGGTCATGGCCGACCTGCGCGCCCCGATCGACGGCTTCTTCGAGGCGGTGCAGGTGAACAGCGACAACCAGGTCGTGCGGCGCAACCGCCTGAACCTGCTGTCCACCATCCGTTCGACCGTTCTGGCGGTGGCCGACCTGACCCGGATCGAGGGCTGATCCGCCTCGGGCCCGGCCCCCTGCGGATCGGGTCACGCGCCAGGATTCTCCTGTTGAAACAGGGCAATGGGGGCTGTCTGCCCCCCTTGTCCCGCGCTCTGCGCGCGGGACAATTCCCCCCGAGGATATTTCGGAACAATGGATGATCCCGGGGCAGCGCGGGGAGTTTTCCTTGCCTCGTGACGCGCGGCGCGTATTCTGCGCCGAAAAGAGGTGCCGCAGTGCAGCAGCCCGAGATGACCCTGATCACCCCGACCGCGCCCCTGACCGTGGCGCAGCATGGCGGGCGTGCGAAATGCCTGCAGCGCCTTGTGCGCCTCGACCTTCCCGTGCCGCTGACGGTTGCACTCTCCTTCGACGAGGTGCACCGGATCGCCGCCGGGGAACTGCCTGACGTCAAGCGCCTGCTGGCGCCCTTCGGACCGGCGCCGCTGCTTTGCGTGCGGCCCTCCTCGGAGGACCCGGACTGGGGCGGGCCGGGGGCGGTGCTGAACATCGGCATCAATGACGATCGCCATGCCGCGCTCTGCGAGAAGCTGGGCGAACCGGCGGCGACGGGGCTCTACATCCGGTTCGTGCAGGCCTATGCGATCCACGTGGCCCGTCTCGACCCCGACATGTTCGACGGGCTGGAGATGGAGGGCCCGGAGGGGCTGAAGGCGGTGCTGGAGGCCTACGAGGAGGAGACCGAGGAGGTCTTCCCGCAGGATCCGGGCGTGCAGCTGGCGGCGGTTCTGCGCTCCATGGCGCGGGCCTGGGAGGGGACGACGGCCCGGCTGCTGCGGCAGGCCAAGGGCGCGCCCGCCGATGCGGGGCTTGGCCTCGTGGTGCAGGAGATGGCGCTGGGGCTGGGGCAGGGGGAATGCGGCTCGGGCGTGATCCAGCTGGTGAGTTCCGCCACCGGGCTGCCGAAGATCACCGGGCGCTACCTGAGCCAGAGCCAGGGTCGGGAAGCGCTGGCGGGCGGGGCCTCCTCGCTCTTCCTCGCGCGCGATCCGCGCGGGCCCTCGCTGGAGGAACTGGCGCCAGCGGCCTTCGACCAGCTGATCGCGCACACGCGGCTGATGCGGATCAAGCTGCGCGAGGAGATGCAGACCGAGTTCACCATCGAGAACGGGCAGGTCCATGTGCTGGACGGGGTGCGAATCCCGCGGTCGTCCCGTGCCGCGGTGCGGATCGCGGTCCAACTGGCGCAGGAGGGGATCATCCCTCGGCAGGAGGCGCTCCTGCGGGTCGAGCCGCGGGCGCTGAACGAGATGCTGCACCGGCAGGTGGACCCGGACGCGCCGCGCGACGTCATCGGGCAGGGCATCGCTGCCAGCCCCGGCGCGGCCGCCGGACGCATCGTCTTCTCTGCTGCCGAGGCGCAGGCCGCGGCCGCCCGGGGCGAGCCCTGCATCCTCGTGCGCCGCGAGACCTCGCCCGAGGACATCCGGGGCATGCATGCGGCGGTGGCCGTGCTGACCGAACGCGGCGGGATTACCAGCCATGCAGCGGTGATCGGCCGGGGCCTCGGCCTGCCCTGCGTGGTGGGGGCGAGCGACCTGAAGTTCAACCTGATCAAGGAACAGCTGACCGCCGGGGACGGTCGCCGGTTCCGCGCCGGCGACGTGATCACGGTGAATGGCACCAACGGGCAGGTGCTGGCCGGGGAGGCGCCCCTGCTGGAGGCCGCGCAGGACGAGGCCTTCCAGGCGCTGATGACCTGGGCCGAGGCGGAGAGCGACATCGGTATCCGCGCCAACGCCGACACGCCCGCCGACGCGCAGACCGCGCGCAACTTCAACGCCGAGGGCATCGGGCTCTGCCGGACGGAGCATATGTTCTTCGAGGCGGACCGGCTGACGGTGATGCGCGAGATGATCTTTGCCGACCGGCCGGAGGACCGGCGCACCGCCCTGGACCGGCTGCTGCCGATGCAACGCGACGATTTCGTCGAGCTGTTCCGCATCATGCAGGGGCTGCCGGTCTGCATCCGGCTGTTCGATCCGCCGCTGCACGAGTTCCTGCCCTCCGACCGCAACGGGCTGCGCGAGCTGGCCGAGGCGCTGTCGCTGCCGCTCTCGACCGTGACCCGGCGGGTGGAGGGGATGGGGGAATACAACCCCATGCTGGGCATGCGAGGCGTGCGCCTCGGGATCACCATCCCCGAAATCTACGACATGCAGGCCCGCGCCATCTTCGAGGCGACGCTGGCGGCCAGCCGCGAGGGCGCCCCGGTGGTGCCCGAGATCATGATCCCGCTCGTCTCGGCCAAGCGCGAGGTGGAGCTGGTGAAGACCCGGATCGACGCCGTCGCCGCTGCCGTGCGAACCGAGCGCGGGCGCGACTTCACCTACCGGCTGGGCGTCATGGTGGAGACCCCGCGCGCCGCCCTGAGGGCGGGCGAGATCGCCCCCCATGCGGCCTTCCTGTCTTTCGGGACGAACGACCTGACGCAGATGACCTACGGGCTCTCGCGCGACGACGCGGGGCGGTTCATGTCGGCCTATGTGCAGCAGGGGGTCTACCCCGAGGATCCCTTCCACACGCTCGACACCGAGGGTGTGGGAGAATTGCTCGAGATCGGGGCCGATCGCGGCCGTGCAGCACGAAAGGATCTTGTGCTTTCGATATGTGGTGAACACGGCGGTAACCCCGAATCAATCGCCTTCTGCCGGAAGGCCGGATTCAACTATGTGTCGTGTTCGCCTTTCCGGGTTCCCGTCGCCCGGCTTGCCGCGGCCCAACTGGCCCTGCGCTCGATTGGCGAAAATACGCCTACGAATTGAAAGCAGATTCAACAGCTTGTCTGTGTAAACGCATCATGACGCAACGAGTTCCCAAGGTTTAAAAAGTCTCAAGACTCGACGGTATGGTCCATTTCCTTTAGGGCATCTCGACGATTGCCGCCTTGGGGACCGCGGCTGCTTGGGATCGGGACGTGATGCGACTGAAAATTCTGACGGCACTTCTCTGCGTTTTCGCAGGTGCAGCGACGGCTGAGACGGCCGTGAGCGGGCTCGTGAAGCAGGAGCAGACCTCGCTCAACAGGCTCTCCGAGGGCAAGCTGGGTGACCTGCTCAAAAAACCGGCAAAGTCGAAGGTGGAGTATTCCCGCGACTGGCTGGCGAAGCAGCCCAAGGCAGCAGGTGATGCCGAATGGCAGTGCCTGTCCGAGGCGCTCTACTTCGAGGCGCGCGGTGAGAGCGTGAAGGGCCAGTTCGCCGTGGCGGAAGTGATCCTGAACCGTGTCGACAGCCCCGACTTCCCGAACACCGTCTGCGGTGTCGTCAAGCAGGGCACCGGTCGCAAGTACGCCTGCCAGTTCACTTACACCTGCGACGGCAAATCCGATGCAATCCGCGAGCCCAAGGCCTACGTGAACGTCGGCAAGGTGGCCGAGGCGATCCTCGCCGGGGCCCCGCGCGAGCTGACCGGCGGCGCCACCTATTACCACACCCGCGCGGTGAACCCGAAGTGGTCGCGCAAGTTCGCCAAGACGGCGACGATCGGTGTGCACTTCTTCTACAAGCCCCCCACGCGCGTCAGCGTGAACTGATCGCCCTCGCGGCGCGGCCGCGCCCTGCGAAGGGGCGGGGCGCCACGCTGACGGCGGCGTATGGCCGGAGAGCGACGTGCCGGGGCCGGGTGCCCTTGCCAAGGCCGTCTCTTTCGCGCATTCAACGGCCATGACCCCCTGTTACCGGCCAATCCCTTTTCAGGGCCTCGCCCGGCCCGGCACCGCAGTGCCCCTTGCCGGTGGCCCCCTGTTCTTTGATCGTGCCGAGCGGCTGCTGCCGGACGGCAGCCGGGAGCTGGTGCCGGTCTCCGAGATCCCCTCTGACCTGCTCGACCGCCTGACCGCGCCGCGCGCGCCGCTGGCAAGGATCGACTGGGCGCAGCCGCGGATCATGGGCATCCTCAACGTCACCCCTGACAGCTTCTCGGACGGCGGGCGCCACAACGACCTGCCGCGCGCCGTGGAGCATGCCCGCGCTATGCAGGCCGCAGGCGCCGACATGCTGGACATCGGCGGCGAGAGCACGCGCCCCGGCGCAGACCCGGTGGACGTGGCCGAGGAAGAGGCGCGCACCGCCCCCGTGATCGCCGCGATCCGGGCCGAGACCGATGTGCCGATTTCCATCGACACCCGCCGCGCAGGTCCGGGCGTGGCCGCCATGGCGGCGGGCGCGGACCTGATCAACGACGTGGCCGCGCTGCTGGACGATCCGGCGCTGGAAGAGGCCGTGGTGGCGCACCGCTGGCCGGTCAGCCTGATGCACATGAAGGGCACGCCGCAGACGATGCAGAAGAACCCGCGCTACGATCACGTGGTGCTGGAGGTCTTTGCCCATCTCGAGGCCCGCATCGCGGCGCTGGAGGCCAAGGGCCTGCCGCGCGCGTGCATCATGGTCGATCCCGGGATCGGCTTTGCCAAGACGGTGGAACACAACCTCGCGCTGCTGCGCGACATCTCGGTCTTTCACGGGCTGGGATGCCCGATCCTGCTGGGCGTGTCGCGCAAGCGGTTCATCGGCGAGATCGGATTGGAACCGGAAGCCCGGGCACGGTTCCCGGGCTCCATGGCCGTGGCACTGGCCGCCCTGGGGCAGGGGGTGCAGATGCTGCGGGTACATGACGTGGCCGAAACCGCGCAGGCGGTCCGGCTCTGGCAGAAAGTCACATTCGGGGGAGCGTGATGGGACGACAATTCTTTGGCACCGACGGCGTGCGGGGGCGGGCGAATTCCGCGCCCATGACGGCCGAGATGGCGCTGCGCATCGGCGCGGCGGCCGGGCGCTACTTCCGGCGTGACAACAGCCGTGCGCACCGGGTGGTGATCGGCAAGGACACCCGCCTCTCGGGCTACATGTTCGAGAACGCGCTGACCGCCGGGCTGACCTCGACGGGGATGAACGTGCTGCTGCTCGGCCCGGTGCCGACGCCCGCCGTGGGGCTGCTGACGCCCTCGATGCGCGCTGACCTCGGGGTGATGATCTCGGCCAGCCACAACCCGGCCGAGGACAACGGGATCAAGTTCTTCGGCCCCGATGGCTTCAAGCTCTCCGACGAGGCCGAGGAAGAGATCGAACGTCTCGTGCTTGAAGGGGTCGAGCCCGCGCAGGCGCCGAACATCGGCCGGGCCAAGCATATCTACGACGGGCGCTTCCGCTACAACGAGCGGCTCAAGACGACGCTGCCGCACGGCATGCGCCTCGACGGGATCAAGGTGGTGATCGACTGCGCCAACGGCGCGGCCTATCGCACCGCGCCCGAGGTGCTCTGGGAGCTGGGCGCCGACGTGATTCCGCTGGGGGTGGACCCCAACGGCACCAACATCAACGCCAAATGCGGCTCGACCCACCCGGAGGCCGCGGCGGCGGCCGTGGTGGCCCATGGCGCGGACCTCGGCATCTGCCTCGACGGGGATGCGGACCGGGTGATCCTGATCGACGAGACCGGCGCCGTGGCCGACGGCGACCAGATCATGGCGCTTCTCGCCGCCCGCTGGGCCGCGGAGGACCGTCTGAAGGGCGGGGCGCTGGTGGCCACCGTGATGTCGAACCTCGGGCTGGAGCATTTCCTCGAAGGCCGCGGCCTGCGTCTGGAACGCACCAAGGTCGGCGACCGCTACGTGGTGGAACGGATGCGCGCCGGGGGCTTCAATCTTGGCGGCGAGCAATCGGGCCATATCGTGATGACCGACTACGCCACGACGGGCGACGGGCTGATGGCCGCGCTGCAGGTGGTGGCCGAGATGGTCCGCTCGGGCCGTCCGGCGTCGGAACTGGCCAAGCAGTTCGAACGCGTGCCGCAGGTGCTGAAGAACGTCCGCTATGCCGCCGGCTCCACCCCGCTGGAGGCTGCGAGCGTGCAGGCCGCCATCGCGGCGGGCGAGGGGCGTCTGGAAGGCAACGGCCGTCTGGTGATCCGCAAGTCCGGGACCGAGCCGCTGATCCGCGTCATGGCCGAGAGCACCGATGCCGTCCTGATGGAAGGTGTCGTGGACAATATCGTGGCGGCGGTCGAAGCGGCGGGCTGAGGCCGGCGCGATGAGTTGGTGACGGTGGCGTCCAGCCAAGGCCGGGCGGTGGGTCCATGTCACGGGTGGGCGCTTATCCGGCGCGGATGCCCTCCAGCAGCGCCTCGGCTGCGCGGGTCCTGTGTCGTTCCGGATGCGAGAGCACGGCGAAGGGCCGCGCAGGACGCTGGGCCCATGTGACCCGCCGGATCGCCAGCCCGCGCGCCCGGGCCGCAGGCACCGCGCGGTGCGAGAGCATTGCCACCGCGCCGCCCGTACCCACCCCGGCCAGCACCGCCTCGTTCGAGGGCAGGTCGAGCGCGACGGAGAGCTCCGCCGCCCGCAGGCCCATCGCCGCCAGATGCGCCTCGAAGACGGACCGGGTGCCGGAGCCTTCCTCGCGCAGCAGCCATGTGAAGCGCCGGTAGTCCTGCGCGGTGAAGGCCTTCTGTCGCGCCGCCGGATGCTGGCGCGACAGCACCAGCACCAGCTCATCCCGCGCCACCACCTGCCGCCGCAGCGGGCTGTCGGGCAGATCACCTTCGATGAAGCCTAGGTCGGCTGTGCCCTCCTGCACGGCGGCAGCGGCCTGCGCCGTGTTGCCGACGGCGAGGGAAAGCGTGACCTCTGGGTGCATCTCGTGAAATCGCATCAGCCGGGGCGGCAGCCAGTAGCTGGCGACCGTCTGGCTGGCGAAGAGCCGCAGGCTGCCCCGCGTCTCGACCGAGAGATCGGCGAGCACCAGCGCCGCGGTCTCGGCCTGCGCCAGCAGGGCACGGGCGGTGGGCACGAAGGTCTCTCCCTCCTGCGTCAGCGCAATGCCGCGCCCGACCCGGTCGAAGAGCCGCACACCGTGCTGACGCTCCAGCGCCGCGATGGCGGAGGAGACGGCGCTCTGCGTCATGTTGAGCTGCGCCGCCGCGCGGGTGACATGGCGCAGCTCCGCCACGCAGAGGAAAATCCGGATCTGGTCGAGGGTCATGAGGAATTCATCGGCAATCAAGATTGAAATGACAAATACATTCGGTTGGAGTGATGGGTGGATGTGGATCATATTTCGGTTCAGCCCCCGGAAGGAGACCAGAATGCCCATCCTCAGTCAGACCGGCCCTGTCGCGCGACCGGATGGGCTGCGGCGGTTGCTTCCGGGCCTCGCGCTGGTGCTGGGCCTCGCCCTCGCGGCGATGGTGCTGCAACGGGCCACGGGGAGTGCCGCGCTCAGCCCGATGGTGGTGGCGATGGTGGCGGGGATCGCCCTGCGCAACCTCGCGCCGCTGTCGCCCGCGCTGACCCCGGGGATTGCCTTTGCCATGCGCCGGCTGCTGCGGGGGGGCATCGTCCTGCTGGGCTTCCGCCTGACCTTCGGACAGGTGGCCGAGGTCGGCCTCTCCGGCCTTGCGGTCATCGCCGTGACGCTGGTGGCCACCTTCCTCTTTACCAAGGCGGCGGGGCGGATGCTGGGCCTCGACCGGCAGTTGAGCGAGCTGATCGCGGCGGGCACCTCGGTCTGTGGCGCCTCTGCTGTGCTGGCGGTCAACACGGTGACCCGGGGGCGGGACGAGGACGTGGCCTATGCCATCGCCTGCGTCACGATCTTCGGCACGCTCTCGATGCTGGCCTATCCGCTGCTGGCGGGGCCTCTGGGGCTCGATGCCGCCGCCTACGGGCTCTGGACCGGGGCCAGCCTGCACGAGGTGGCACAGGCGGTGGGCGCGGGCTTCGCCCGGGGCGAGGCGGCCGGGCAGGTCGCCACCATTGCCAAGCTCAGCCGGGTGATCCTGCTGGCGCCGCTGATCTTCGCGCTCGGGGCCTATGCCCGGGCGAAGGGGCAGGGCGGGGGCGGGGCCGCGCCGGTGCCGTGGTTCGTCCTGGGCTTCGTGGCGGCCATCGCGGTGAACTCGCTGCTGCCGCTGCCCGCCGTGGCGCTGGAGGGGGCGCAGGGCGTCTCGACCCTGCTGTTGACCATGGCGCTGGCGGCGATGGGGTTGGAAACCCACGTCGGCCGCCTGCGGGCCAAGGGGCTGCGGCCACTGGCCCTCGGGGCGCTTGCGTGGCTCTTCGTCTCGGGGCTGGCGCTCGCGCTGGTGCTGCTCAGCCGGTGAAGAGCCGTTTCAGCGCGCCCACCTGCGACAGGGCCACGCCCGCGAGGATCAGGGCGAGCGCGCCGAGCAGGCTGGCGGGCAGGGGCTCTGCCAGCAGGAGACTGCCCGCCAGAACCGACCAGATCGGCACCTGATAATTCACCAGCGTCAGGAAGGTCGGCCCCGCGTCCCGGATCACCAGCACCCGCAGCAGGTTCATCGCGGCGGTGGAGACGACGGCGATGGACAGCAGCGCCAGCAGGGGCTTCAGGCCGACGTCAAAGGTGGGCAGCGGCTCGAACAGCAGGGCCAGCGGCAGGCAGGTGAGGGCCGCGGTCAGCGCCATGACGGTGGTCAGCCCGATCGGGTCGTGGGGCGGCAGGCGGCGGATCGAGATCGAGTTCACCGCATAGCAGGCCGCAACGCCGAGGCAGGCAAGCTGCCCCCAGCGTTCCATGGCCGAGCCCGACCCCGAGAGGGGCCCGCCGCCCATCAGCACCCAGACCCCCGCCACGCCCATCAGCACGCCGATGACCCGGCGCAGGTGCATCCGCTCGCCCGGCACGAAGACATGCGCCAGCGGCAGGACGAAGAGCGGCACCGCGGCCATGGCCGTGCCCGCGAAGGAGGAGGTCACATGCTGCTGGCCCCAGCCAAGCAGAAGGAACGGCATGGCCGAGCCGATGGCACCGAGCCAGAGATAGGTGATGACCCCGGTGCGGCGGTCGTCCTCGGGATCGAGTGTCAGGCGTCCGCCCCGGGCCTGCCAGAGGACGCCAGTAATGATCCCCGCAAGGGTCAGGCGCAGGGTGGCCAGCCAGAAGGGGGTGAACCCGGTCAGCGCCACCTCGATCAGCGAGAAGTTGGTGCCCCAGACAAAGCCGAGGATCGCAACCATCAGCCAGCTGCGGCGGGGAATATCCTGCATGATCGGGGCTCCTCTCCGCCGTCGTCTTTCCAGCGCCGCGGGCCGGGCGAAAGGGCAAAGCGGGGATGGCCCACTGCGGGGTGGGGGCCATGCGCCACGAAAAAGGGCCCGGTCGCGCGGACCGGGCCCTTCCTGTCTGTCCTCCGGCCGGGGCCGGACGGGATCAGTTCTTGGCCTTGTCGACCATCTTGCCGGCCGAGATCCAGGGCATCATGCCGCGCAGCTTGGCGCCGGTGGCTTCGATCATGTGCTCGTCGTTGGCACGGCGCGAGGCCTTGATGGTCGGCTGGCCGACAGCGTTTTCCAGCATGAAGTCGCGGACGAACTTGCCCTGCTGGATGTCGGTCAGAACGGCTTTCATCGCGGCTTTCGTCTGCTCGTAGGGCAGGATGCGCGGGCCGGTCACGTACTGGCCGTACTCGGCGGTGTTCGAGATCGAGTAGTCCATGGTCGCGATGCCGCCTTCGTAGATCAGGTCCACGATCAGCTTCACTTCGTGCAGGCACTCGAAATAGGCCATCTCGGGCGCATAGCCGGCTTCCACGAGGGTCTCGAAGCCGCAGCGGATCAGCTCGACGAGGCCACCGCAGAGAACGGCCTGCTCACCGAAGAGGTCGGTTTCGCATTCTTCGCGGAAGTTGGTCTCGATGATACCCGAGCGGCCGCCACCGATGGCGGAGCAGTAGGACAGGCCGATTTCCAGCGCGCGGCCGGAGGCGTCGTTGTTCACGGCCACGAGGCAGGGCACGCCGCCGCCTTTGGTGTATTCGCCGCGCACGGTGTGGCCGGGGCCCTTGGGGGCCATCATGATGACGTCGACGCCGGGCTTCGGCTCGATCAGGCCGAAGTGCACGTTCAGACCGTGGGCGAAGGCAATGGCGGCGCCTTCTTTCAGGTTGTCGTGGACGTATTTCTTGTAGGTCTCGGCCTGCAGTTCATCGGGCATGGTGAACATGATCAGGTCGCACCAGGCGGCGGCTTCCGCGATGCCCATGACCTGGAGGCCTTCGCCTTCGGCTTTCTTGGCCGAGGGGGAGCCTTCGCGCAGCGCCACGACGACATTCTTGGCACCCGAGTCGCGCAGGTTCAGCGCGTGGGCGTGGCCTTGCGAGCCGTAGCCCAGGATGGCCACTTTCATGTCTTTGATCAGGTTAATGTCGCAATCGCGGTCGTAGTAAACGCGCATCGGGGTGATCCTTCCGTTGTTGGGGGCTCCTCCGGCCCCTGATGCGCGTAACATAGCGGGGATTCGGCGATGGAGTTTTCAAATCTTGTAGAAATTGATTGATATGGTAGATTTCTATTCGTCAGAATTGGATATGTGTGAAGATCAATGCTCGACGACACCGACAGGCGCATTCTGCGCCAGTATATGGCAGATCCGGCGATCCGGGCCGCGGAGCTGGCCACGCGGACCGGGCTCAATGCCGCGACCTGCTGGCGCCGGATCGAGCGGCTGAAGGAACGCGGCATCCTGCGGGGCAGCCGCGCGGTGATCGACTGGCGCAAGCTGGGCTACGAGGTGGAGGTCTCGCTGCGCATCTCCCTCGACAAGTCGGTGCCGCGGGCCTTCGACGAGTTCGCCGCAGAGGCCCGGCTGATCCCCGAGGTGATGGAGATCCAGACCCTGCTGGGGCAGGTGGACATCCGCATCGGCCTGATTGCCCGCGACATGGCCCATTATCAGGAGATCTATCGCAACCGCATCCTGACCTTGCCGCATATCACCGAGCTGGACGCGCTGATGCATGTCGCCCGGATCAAGACCGACGAGACGGTGCCGGTGTGATGCAAGCTGTGAGCCGGAGGAGCAGAGCATGAGCGCCCCCGTGATCGACCTCGACGAGACCGACCGCGCCATCCTGCGCGCGCTTGTGGAGGATGCGGAGCAGAGTTCCGGCACGCTGGGCAAGCGGCTCGGCCTGTCGCAGCCCGCCACCTGGCGGCGGATCAAGCGGATGGAGGAGGCGGGCGTCATCCAGGGCCGGCGGCTGGACCTCGACTTCGCGGCGCTCGGCTTTGGCGTGACGGTCTTCCTCGGCGTGAAGCTGGGCCGGACCCGGCGCGCAGGCATCGAGGATTTCGAGCGCGCGGTCTCGGCCATCCCGGAGGTGCAGACGGTTGAGCACGTGCTGGGGCTCTACGACTACCGCCTGCGGGTGACGGCGCGGGACATCCCCGATTTCGAGCGCGTGCTGCGGCGGCGGATCATGACGCTGCCCGGCGTGGGGAGCGTGGATGCGAACGTGATGCTCTCGGAGGAGCGGCTGCCGGGGCCGATCTGAGGGGGCGGGTGAAGCGGGAGTCCTTCGCCCCAGCCACGAAGCCGCGCATTGCCGGCGCGCGCGGGGGCGATCCGAAACTCTCTGGCGAGCAGTTTATGGCAGCCAAGCATATCGTGTCCCGTCGAGGGACCGCCCAGCCTCGCCAAATCGCCGCCGCGTGGGGGCGCGCCGGCGATGCGCGGCGGCCTGCGGCCTTGTTCCGCGCGGGTGGCAGTCGGGAAGGGCATGTGCCGCGATCGTCGGAGATGAAGAGTTTGGCTCTCCGCTCTCCGCTCTTTGGTCCTTGATCCAGTCCTGAACCTCACGGATCAAAGCAGCCGAACGCGGCCGGGATGCGACCCGCGCCTTACCCCTTCCGCTTCGCCTCGTAGGCCTCCCAGAGGTCGGGACGACGCTGGCGGGTGATCTCTTCGCTGGTCTGCTGGCGCCATTGCGCCACCTTGGCGTGGTTGCCTGAGGTCAGCACCTCCGGGATCGTCAGCCCCTGCCATTCGGCCGGGCGGGTGTATTGCGGATGCTCCAGCAGGCCGTTGGAGAAGCTCTCCTCCACCGCCGACTCCGCATTCCCCAGCACGCCGGGCAGCAGCCGCACCGTGGCGTCGATCATCGCCTGCGCGGCCAGTTCGCCGCCGGTCATGACGAAATCGCCGAGGCTCACCTCCAGCACGTTGTAATGATCCAGCACCCGCTGGTCGACGCCCTCGAACCGGCCGCAGATCATGGTCAGCCCGTCGGCCCGCGCAAAGGTCCGCGCCATCTGCTGATCGAACCGCCGCCCGCGCGGCGAGAGGTAGATCAGCGGCCACGTCCCGCGCGTCCCGCGCATCGTGTCCTCGATCGCGCGGCCCAGCACGTCGGCGCGCAGCACCATGCCCGCGCCGCCGCCCGCGGGCGTGTCATCCACGTTGCGGTGCTTGCCTTCGCCGTAGGGGCGCAGGTCGGTCGTTTCCAGCTGCCACTTGCCGTCCTTCAGGGCCTTGCCGGTCAGGCTCTCCCCCAGCACGCCGGGAAAGGCCTGCGGGAACAGCGTGATGATCCGGGCAGTCCAGATGCCCGCCAGCCGCGGGTTGCTGCTGAGCAGTTCCTGCGGTTTCAGGCTGGCTTGAATCGATTTGCGGCCGTGGGAGCGGGGTGTCTCTGTCATGGCGCGCTGATAGGACGTTTCGCGGGCTTTGCAAAGCGCCTCGCGCCCGGCTCAGGGGGCGCGGGCCCCCTTGTGCGGCAGGCGTGGAGCGCTCAGCCCTCCTGCGACTGGCGGATCAGCCGCTTCTTGCGCCGCTTGAGGGTCTCGCCGTCCCAGTCGCTCCGGTTCATCTGGAGCAGCCGGGTCAGCACCTCCCCGGGCAGGGAGGGGTTGGCGGGCGGCTGGGGGACGATCCGCGCGCGCAGGGCGTCGGGCAGGGCGACGAGGTCGAGGAGCGGGGCGAGCGGCCCGAGGGGGAGGTGGCCCACCTCCTCCAGCGCCGCACGGTGCAGAGGCAGGGGGGCGATCGCTTCGGCCACCGCATCGGCCACGGCGGCAAGGTCCGCATGGGGCAGCGCCCGCTGGCGATAGCTGTCTAGGTCCAGCCGCATCCGCGTGGCCTGCAGGTGCTGCGCGTGGCAGCTTTTCACCCAGGCCTCGGGGCTGCGGGTGGAGAGGTAGACGACAGGCTCCGCCGTGGGCTGCGCCAGATGCAGGCTCTCGGTCAGCAGGGCCAGCAGCTCGGGGGCAGCGTCGTAGCTGGTGAGGCCGCGGCGGAAGGGCATATGCCCGGCCAGATCTTCGGCCGAGATCAGCAGGGGACGCGGATCAGAGGCATCGAGCGCGCCGAACGCCTCCTGCGCCTCGTAGCGCAGAAGCCCGCGGTGCAGATCGTCGCGATGTTCGGAAAAGGCGCGGCAGGCCTCGGTCAGGGGGCGGATGTCGGGCTTCAGCCAGATCCGCAGGGCCGGCGCCAGCAGGTCCCGGTTGGCGGCAAGCGCTGCCTGCACGCTGGAGGTCCCGGTCTTGTGGAACCCGGCGTGCAGCACGACGCGCATCGCTCAGAGCAGCCCCTCGGGCGGATCGGCGATGATGCGGCCGCTCTCCAGATCGACCGTGGGCACCACGGCGAGGGTGAAGGGCAGCAGGATGGATTGCTTGAGACCCGGGCCCATCACCTCGAGCAGGTCGTCGGCGCCGTGGTTCAGCACCGCCTTCACCTTGCCCAGAACGGTGCCGCCGGTGTCGAGCACCGTCAGGCCGATCAGGTCGGAATGGTAATATTCGTCGTCCGGCAGGTCGGGCAGCCGGTCGCGGGCAACATAGAGCCGCACGCCCTTCAGGGCATCGGCCTGTTCCTTGGTGGCCACGCCGCCCAGACGGGCGGCGAAGCCGTTGGTGATCGGGCGGGTCAGCGTGACCGAGAAGGTCCGCGCACCATCCTCGGTCGAGAGGGGAGCGTAATCCGCGATGTCGGAGGGCTCGGCGCAGTAGCTTTTCAGCCGCACCTCGCCATTGACGCCGAAGGCGCCGCCGATGGAACCGACACAGATCATCTCATCCATTCTGCTCTCTCCGCCCACAGGCCGGTCATGTGACCTAGCACAGGATATCATGCAGCGCGCCGGTGACGCGCAAGCAGCGTTCGGCCTGCTGATTTTTCTCCCAGATGACCCCCGCCACGAAGGCGAGGGCCATGAGGATCAGGAACCGGACGGGCCGGAACAGCATGACCTAACCCCAGCAGATTATTCTGCTGCGGCTTCCTCGGCGGCTTCGGCTGCCTTGGCGGCCTTGGCTTCTGCGCGCTCTTGAGCGGCCTTGCCGGGGGTGCCTTTTTTCGGGTTCGAGCGGGTCTTCTTCTCGACGACGCCAGCCGCTTCGAGGAAGCGCGACACGCGGTCGGTCACCTGGGCGCCCTGGCCGATCCAGTACTGGATGCGCTCGACGTCCATTTTCACGCGCTCTTCGCTGTCTTTCGGCAGCAGCGGGTTGTAGGTGCCCAGCTTCTCGATGAAGCGGCCATCGCGCGGCATGCGCGAGTCAGCTGCGACGATGCGGTAGAAGGGGCGCTTCTTGGAGCCGCCGCGGGCGAGACGGATTTTCATAGCCATGTGAGTATCTCCTTTGAATGGCGTGGTATGACGGGACCTGGTCCTGGACAGGCCGCCGTCAGGATTGGTGTTTCTTGTGGTGGCGAATGACTTCCTGAATGATGAAGTTCAGGAATTCCTTGGCGAATTCAGGATCCAGGTCGGCCTGAACCGCAAGCTCTTGAAGGCGCGCGATCTGGGTTTCCTCGCGCGCGGGATCGGAGGGCGGAAGGTCGTGGACGGCCTTCAGCCTGCCCACGCCCTGCGTGTGCTTGAACCGTTCCGCCAGCGTAAAGACGAGGATCGCGTCCAGCCGGTCGATGCTGGCGCGGTGCTCTTTCAGAAGCTCGGCTGCGCGGGCAGCCGTTTCGGCGGTGAGGTCGGTGCTGTGGTCAGTCAAGGGCGTAACCTTCGGGTTTGAACAAAGGGTCGGTATAGGACGCGATCTCGAGCGCGATGCCGTCCGCGATCTGGGACGAGACCAGATCGGCAGGCGCAGGATGGCGGTAGCAGACGTCGTTGCCGTCCACCGTGGCGGCGCCATCGTCGCGTTTCGCCCCCAGCCGTTCGGCGAGGCGAATCGAGTCGAGATTCTTGGGGTCGATGTAACTGACCGCGCCGTCCCAGCCCAGCGTTTCATAGAAATAGCGCCGCGCCGCGTGGGTCGCCTCCAGCGCATAGCCGCGGCCTGCGACCTCGGGCCAGATGATCCAGGCGATCTCGCGCTCGGGCCACTGGGCGGGGAACCAGCCACCGGCCATGCCGAGGGTGCGGCCGCTCTCGCGGTCGTGGATCATCCACATGCCATAGCCCCGGATCTGCCAGTGGCCGATCTCGGCCGCGTAGAGCATCCAGGATTCATAGGGGTTCAGCGGCCCGCCCATGAAGCGCGAGCGGTAGGAGGAGAAGGTCGCCTTGAAGTTCGGGTAATCCTGCGGCTCGGGGCCGCGCAGGATCAGGCGTTTCGTCTCCAGCACGGGGATCGTCGTCGTCATGCGGCGGCCTCCTCGTGGTAGCGGTAGACCACGTCGCCCACGTCGAAGATGACGGCGGCGGGGTCCAGCGTCGCGCCCAGCCGTTCCGCAAGGCGGATCGAGCGGGTGTTGTCGCGGTGGATATAGCTGACCAGCGTGGCCGCGTTCGGCTGGGCAAGGGCCCAGTCCCGCGCCAGCACGCCCGCGGCATAGGCCAGGCCGCGGCCCTCGAAGCCGTCCAGCAGGAACCAACCCAGTTCTCGTTCCGGGAAGTGCGGCGGCTGGGTCACGGCAATCTGGCCCGCAAGCACGCCGTCGGGCGTCTCGATGGCCCATCCGCCCTGCCCGACAAGGTCCCAGGATCCCACTTCGGAGGCAAAGCCGTACCAGGCGCTGCTCGCATCGGCGGGCAGGTCCATGTACTGCGCACGCGGCGACCGGAAGAACGTCCAGTAGGCATCGAAGTCCGACTGGCGGTGCGGGCGCAGGGTGACGTTGTCCGAGGTGAGAAGGGGGGCGCTCATGCACGCTCCTTCCGGGGATCGGGGTGACGGTAGATCAGCACCGGCGTGTCGAGCACGGTCGATTCCCGCTCCACGACGCAGCCCATCCGCTCCGCCAGTTTGCGCGAGCGGATGTTGTCCGGGTGGATCTGGCTGATCAGCGGCGCCATGTCCCAGGCCTCGGCGGCATAGGCACGCGCGGCGACCGCGGCGTCGTGGGCAAGGCCCTTGCCCTCGGCGCCCTCGAACATGTGCCAGCCCAGCTCGGGCTCCGGCCAGAGGGTCTCGTGGTGGTAGATCACGCCGATGCGGCCCACGGGCAGGCCGGTGGCGCGTTCCTCGACGGTCCAGAAGCCATAGCCGCGCAGCGCCCAGTGGCCGAGCACGGCGAGGAAACCCTGCCACGCGCCCCAGCGGTCCACGGGGCCGCCGATGAATGCCTTGCGGTCGGAGGCCTCGAAGGCAACGACGGTCTCGAAGTCGCTTTCCTTGGGGCCGCGCAGGATCACCCGCTCGGCCTCGACCACGGGGATCGCCGGGAAGAGATCGGGGACGCGGCTCATGCGTAGGCCTCCATCCCGCCCTCGGCGAGGTCCTCGGGCGCGGGGTGGCGCCAGACCTGAAGCGCGCCCCAGCGTTCGTGGGTGAAATCGCTGTCATGCCACGCGCCGAGCCGTGCGCAGACCCGGGCGGAGGGCGTATTGGCGGGCTTCACGAGGCTGATCAGCGTGGTCAGGCCGACCTCGCCATAGGCATAGGCGCGCGCGGCGGCACCGGCCTCGGTGGCATAGCCCTTGCCCTCGGAGCCCTCGAAGAGGTCCCAGCCCACTTCCGGCTCGGGGAAGCCTTCGGGGCACCAGAGGCCGACCATGCCGATGGTCCGGCCCGAGGCGGTCTCATCCACGATCCAGCGGCCGAAGCCGCGCAGCTGCCAGTGGCCGATCTCGGTCGCCAGCTGGCGCCACGTCAGTTCGGCGGTCATCGGACCGCCCACGAACTTGGACCGGTCGGAGGCATAGAAGGCCGTCAGCGTGTCGAAGTCCGACAGCGCAGGGGCGCGCAGCGTCAGCCGTTCGGTCGTGAGCGTCGGGATCGTGATCATGCTGCCCCCTTGGCCATGATGGCCACCAGATCGAAATCGTAATGCACCCAGTCCGGGTAGTTTGCCGCGCTGTAGCCCAGCACGCCGCCCAGCTTCTCCGCCAGCCTGCGGGAGCTCTGGTTGGCCTCGTGGGTATGGGCCGCAACGGCGGTCCAGCCACAGTCCTGCGCAAGGTGGCGGATCACCTCGCTCCCTGCTTCCATCGCAAGGCCACGGCCCGCGTCGGCATCGGACCAGAGGGTCCAGGTCAGCTCGGGCCCCACGGCGGGGTCGTGGTTGACGGGCCCGAAGAAGCCCATGGGCCGGTCGCTGCCCGGCTCGGCCATGATGTAGCGCCCGAAGCCGCGCGCCTCCCAATGGCCGAGGAAGGCGAGGAACTTCTCGGTCGCGGCACGGGTGGTCATCGGGCCGTTCAGATAGGTCATCCGGTGCCCGGTAGCGAAGGCCAGGTAGGCGGGCATGTCGCCCGCCACGGGACGACGCAGCACCATCCGGGCGGTGCGCAGGGTTTCGGCGGTGGGGGTCATGCGCACTGCCCTCCCGGGGCGTGGCGCCAGATCCGCATGTCGCCGGTCATCGGGTGGTTGAACAGCCCCTCGCGGGTCGCGCCAAGGCGGATCGCCATGTTGGTGGAGGGCGCGTTGTCGTCGCCCACCAGCGAGATGCAGGAGGACCAGCGGAGATCGTCAAAGACCCAGTCCAGCACGCGCCGGGCCGCTTCGGTGGCATAGCCGCGCCCCTCGCAGCCTTCCAGCAGGTGCCAGGTCAGCTCCGGCTCGGGCCAGTTGCGGGGATACCACGGGCCGACGAGGCCGAGCGGCACGCCGGTGGCCTTGTCGAGCAGGGCAAAGTGGCCGTAGCCGCGCAGGTGCCAGTGGCCCACGATCGTCGCCACCGACCACCAGGCCGCCTCGTCCGTGGACTGGCCGACGAAGCGCGGCGCGCCTTCCATCAGGAAGGCGGCAGTGGCGTCGAAGCCGGGGCCGACGGGGGCCACGAGGCGCAGGCGCTCGGTCTCCAGCTCGGGGTGGACGGGGGCCACGTGTTTCATGCGCGCACCTCTTCCGGCCCGGTCGCGCGGAGCGAACGGGGGCTTGTCGCCGTGGAGGAGGGGAGGGCGCGCAGCATCGGTTTACTTCTTCTTCCCGAAGCCGCCGAGACCGCCGAGGCCCGGCAGGCCGCCGGCGCCACCGAGGCCGCCCAGACCACCGGGAAGGCCGCCGGGCAGACCCTTGGCCGCGCCCATCTGCTTGGCCGCCGCTTCCAGCGCCTTGGGGTCCATCTGGCCGGGGTCCATGCCCTCGGGCATGCCGCCCTTGCCGAACATCTGGCGCATGGCCTGTTTCATCATGCCGCCTTTGCCCATCTTGCCCATCTTCTTCATGACGTCGGACATCTGGCGCTGCATCTTCAGCAGCTTGTTCAGCTCGGACACTTCCAGCCCGGCACCGGCGGCGATGCGCTTCTTGCGCGAGGCCTGCAGCAGCTGCGGGTTGGCGCGCTCCTTCTTGGTCATCGACTGGATCAGGGCGATCTGGCGGCGGATCATCTTGTCGTCGTAGCCGGCTTCCTGCACCTGCTTGGACATTTTGCCCATGCCGGGCATCATGCCCATGATGCCTTCCATGCCGCCCATCTTCATCATCTGCTCAAGCTGCATCTTCAGGTCGTTCATGTTGAACTGACCCTTCTGGAAGCGCTTCATCATCCGCTCGGCCTGTTCGGCCTCCAGCGTGGCTTGCGCCTTCTCGACCAGCGCGACGATGTCGCCCATGCCGAGGATGCGGCCCGCGATGCGTTCCGGCTCGAAGGTCTCGATGGCCTCCATCTTCTCGCCGAGGCCGACGAAGCGGATCGGCTTGCCGGTAACGGCGCGCATCGAGAGCGCGGCACCGCCGCGGCCGTCGCCGTCCATCCGGGTCAGCACGACGCCGGTGACGCCGATCTTCTCGTCGAATTCCTGTGCCACCTCGACGGCGACCTGACCGGTCAGGCCGTCGACTACCAGCAGGGTCTCGCGCGGGTTCACCACGTCGCGGACGTCGGCGGCCTGCTGGATCAGCTCCTGGTCGATGTGCAGCCGGCCCGCGGTGTCGAGCATGTAGACGTCATAGCCGCCGAGGGCCGCCTGCGTCTTGGCGCGCTTGGCGATCTGCACCGGGTTCTCGCCCTTGACGATCGGCAGCGTATCGACGCCGATCTGCTGGCCGAGGATCTGCAGCTGCTCCATGGCCGCCGGGCGGTTGACGTCGAGCGAGGCCATCAGCACGCGCTTGCCCTCGCGCTCTTTCAGGCGCTTGGCGAGCTTACCGGTGGTGGTCGTCTTGCCCGAACCCTGAAGGCCGACCATCAGGATCGGCGCGGGCGGGTTGTCGATCTTCAGCTTGCCGGGGTCTTCGGCACCGGTCAGCGTGGCGACCAGTTCGTCATGGACGATCTTCACGACCTGCTGGCCGGGGGTGATCGACTTGGTCACCGCAGCGCCAGTGGCCTTGTCCGTCACCGCCTTGATGAAGCTGCGCGCCACGGGAAGCGACACGTCAGCCTCCAGCAGGGCGACGCGCACTTCGCGCAGGGCGGTTTTGACGTCCTCCTCCGACAGAGACCCCTGTTTTGTGAGCCGGTCGAAGACGCCACCAAGGCGTTCGGACAGATTTTCAAACATGGCGGCCCTCCGTCAGGTCCGTTAATTCTACGATAGCCGCGATATCGTTACCGACAGCTCAAACGACAAGCGCCCCCGTGGGCGAACACTCGCTGACGGGGGGGCGATCCCGACGCGCCGCCGGGACCGGAAGTTGTCTCACTTCCGGAATTTGGGCCTGAGCTACGCCGCGCAGGCCCAAATGTCAAGTTTCAAGGGGCATTCTGCCCGGAGGTCCGGGCGATTTGATGACGCCTCCCCGGGGGAGGCCCGCCGGTCGCGGATCGGGGCCATCTCGGTCTCCTGCGATCCTGTTGCGGCGGTGCGCCCTCCCGGGTCGTGCCGTCTGGCCTTCCGCGGCTGCAGCCAGCCTGTCGAAGACCCCCGCGATGCGCAGCCGGTTGACCTGTTCCGAGGTCGCTGCGCCGTCGCGGCGTGTTCGCGCGATGATCATTGCGGGGCGTCGCGCGTCGTCCGGACCGTGCGATCTGCGGTGACCGTCTCAGACCGGCAGTGCCGGGCCATCGCCCATGTGGGCACGGGGCAGATCGGGTTCATTCTCGGCCGCGGCCTCGCTGACCTCTTCGTGGCCTTGCTGGAAGCGGGCCGGGCACCATGCCTTGGCCAATGCGCCCCAGTAGATCATCCAGGGGTTCATCGTGCAGGCGGCTTCGAACCAGGGATTGGTGTGTCTGGTCATGTCGGCCTCCTCTCTGAACACATCACATAGATGGGGATTGCGCGCCCGCGCGTGTAGGGGAGGGGACGAAAAACTCGGCGCGCGGGGGCCCTCGACCGGGGGTGTCATGTGCAGGGTTGCAGAGGTTTCCCTTGCATCTCCGCACAGATGGCGCATTGATGCCGGAAAAGGTTCCTCACCGCACATCCATTCCGGCGCGGGGGTAGGGACCGGAACGCAGACGCAGGGTCCGGCCAGCGGCCGGGCGCAGAGGCTTCACGATGGACAACTGGGACGAGATCAGAACGGCATTTCAGGTGGCGCGGCTTGGCACCGTGTCGGGTGCGGCAGAGGTGCTGGGTGTGCACCACGCCACCGTCATACGCCACATCGACGCGCTGGAGCAGCGGCTGGGGGTGAAGCTCTTCCAGCGGCACGCGCGCGGCTACACGGCGACCGAGGCCGGGCAGGACCTGCTGCGGGTGGCGCAGGCCACTGACGATCAGTTCAGCCAGCTGGCCGGGCGGCTGAAGGGCCGCGGCAACGAGGTCTCGGGAGAGCTGGTGGTGACCACGCTGAGCGGGTTGAGCCAGCTGCTGGTGCCCGTGATGGCGGAGTTCCAGAAGACCTACCCGGATGTGCAGCTCAGCTATCTGACCTCGACGCGGCTGTTCCGGCTGGAATACGGCGAGGCCCATGTGGCGATCCGTGCGGGCGCTGTGCCGCAGCAGCCCGATAACGTGGTGCAGCCCTTCCTGACGCTGAAGTACAAGATCTACGGCTCGCGCGAGTATATCGACCGCCACGGCATGCCCGAGGGCTTCGACGATCTGGTGAAGCACCGCTTCGTCGGGACCGACAACAGCCAGAGCCGCGCGCCCTTCGCCCGCTGGATGAGCGAGAACATCCCGGCGCGGCAGGTGGTCTTCCGCTCGGGTGACCTGACCTCGGTTCGGCAGGGGATCCTGTCGGGCGTGGGGCTGGGCTTCCTCGCGGATTACGAATGCGGCACCCACCCGGAGCTGGTCGAGGTCTATGCCGCGCCCGATGAATGGGCGACCTCGCTCTGGCTGGTGACCCACATGGACCTGCACCGCACCACGAAGGTGCAGACCTTCCTGAAGTTCCTCAAGGATCAGACCAAGCACCTGCGCGCGGCTGCCCCGGAATGAGCGTCGCCCCGCAGGAGGCAGGAGACAAGGGCAGGGGGCTGGCGATGAGCGAGACCCTGCGCGGTCACCTCGCCATGCTGCTCTTCTCCATCCTCGTGGCGGGCAGCTTCTCCCTTGGCGGGCTGGCGGCGCCGCATGTCTCGGCGCTGGCACTGAACGCGGTGCGCTTCATGCTGGCGGTGACGCTGCTGGGGATCGCGGCGATGCTCACCACCGGGCTGCCGCGCAGCGCCCTTGCCGCGCCCTGGCGCTATCCGCTGCTGGGGGGCATCTACTCCCTCTACTTCGTGCTGATGTTCGTGGGGCTGAAGACCGCGCATCCGGTGTCGGCCTCGGCGGTGTTCACGCTGATGCCGCTGATGGCGGTGGTCACCGGCTGGCTGATCATGCGGCAGGTGGCGGGGCCGAAGGTCCTTCTGGCGCTGCTGGTGGGCGCGCTCGGGGCGATCTGGGTGATCTTCCGCGGAGACCTGTCCGCTTTGGCGCGGCTCCAGATCGGCCGCGGAGAGGCGATCTACATGCTGGGATGCGTCGCCCATGCGACCTACACGCCGATGGTGCCGCGATTCAACCGGGGCGAGCGTCCGCTTGTGTTCTCCTTCTGGGTGCTGGTGGCGGGGGCGACGATCATCACCCTGATCGGCTGGCGCGACATCCTCTCCACCGACTGGGCGGCGTTGCCGGCCATCGTATGGATAACAATCGTCTATACCGCTGTTTTCGCGACGGCGATCACCTTCGTGCTGATGCAATACGCCTCGCTGCGCCTGACCGCGGCAAAGGTCCTCGCCTACACGTACCTCACCCCGACCTGGGTGATTCTGTGGGAGCTCGCCCTGGGCCACGGGGCGCCGCCGCTGCTCTCGATCGGTGGAATACTGCTCAGTTTCGTGGCAATTTCGATGCTCTTGCGCGGAGATCGCCGCCGAGCCTAGGCGGTTTCGTCCGTTTCAGGCGCCTCGGGCAGCTCGCTGGCAAGGAACCGCTCGAAGGCCTCGAGGTTGACGGGCTCGAACTGGCCGAATCCCTGCATCCAAACCGAAGCAACTCGCAGCGCGTCAGGCTCGATCTGGCACCATTTCACCCGCCCGCGCTTGTCCTGGCTGATCAGCCCGGCCCGCGTGAGGATGGTCAAATGCTTGGAAATAGCGGCCAAGGACATCTCGAAGGGTGCCGCTACGTCAGTCACGGCCATGTCGTCTTCCAGCAACATCTGCAGGATCTGGCGCCGCGTCGGGTCTGCCAGGGCCGCGAAAATCACGTCCAGATCGGGGGCCTGCTGAGGGGTGGCTGCGTTCATATTCCGGTTAAGCCTTGAGCCAAAATCCCCGTCAAGCGTTAAACTTAGGCCAAACGGTGCCGTATTCTGGCCACACATGGCGAAATTCCGCCGGATTTTGCTGCGCTTGCAATTTTAGCGGCAACAAGGCATGTAATTTAGCATTGGTAAAACGCACCCCTGAACGCATTTTGGAACGGAGTTTTCCCCCTATGCAACGCGCTCGCAAGCTTCTTGCCTCCATCGCCGTCGCCGCGGCACTTCCCACGGCCTCCATGGCCCAGGATCCCTGCGGCGCGGTCGTGTACTTCCCGAACGACGTCTCGGCCCTGAACAGCGATGTTCAAACTGCCGTTCAGCAGGTGATGGCTCAGGCCCCCACCGCAACGGTTGACGTCACCGGCTACGCCGACGCCGTTGGCGCCGCATCGTACAACGCTGTCCTCTCGGGCAAGCGCGCCACCAACGTGGCCAACTACATCAAGGAAGTCGCACCCGGCGCGACCATCAACCAGGTCATCGCCGGCGGCGAGATCGCAGGCACCGGTTCCAACCCGGTCGACCGTCGTGTTGAAATCCGCCTGCCGGGCTGTACCGCTGCTGCACCGCTGCCCGGTGGCCTGAGCGCCGCAACCATGGCCGCACTGGCCGCGGGCGCTGCCGTCATCATCCTGCTGACCGACGACGACAGCTCGGACACCACGACCACGACCACCACCACGACCGGCGCCACCGGCTCCTGATCGTGACTGCCTGAGGGCACCGGGGTTAATTCAACCGACAAGTTGAATATGCCCCCGGACCGCCCGGAACGGCCACACCAGACGAGATTGGAAAACCCCGCCCGGAAACGGCGGGGTTTTTCTGTGTTTTAACAGTGGGTTATGCTGCGGCAATCTAGCGTTTACGGCTTATTGACTCGCACCCCCTCACCGCATAGCAACGTCGCAACGAACCGATGGGGACCCCAGTGAGCGATCAAGACCGCGAGGCGCGCATGGCAGCGCTTGAGGCCAAGATCGCCGCCGCCAAGAAAGCGGTGGAACCTCCTGCTCCTTCGGAAAGCCATTACAATCAGGCGCAGGTCGCCTGGAGGATGGTGACGGAACTTGTGGCCGGGCTTGGGCTCGGCTTCGCGATCGGCTTCGGACTGGACACCCTCTTCGGGACCAAGCCCATCCTGCTGGTCGTATTCACGATGCTCGGCATGGCCGCCGGCGTGCAGACGATGGTCCGCACCGCGCGCGAGCTGGAGCGAAAGAACGCGGCCGAAACGGCCGGAACGGACGACGAGAGCGGGCAGAGCCCGCGAGACGGTGAGGGACACTGACAATGGCGACGGAAGCGGCACACGACGAAGGCAGCTCTCTGGTTTTCCACCCGATGGATCAGTTCATGGTCAAGCCGCTGTTCGGCGATGGCCCGGTCCACTGGTACACGATCACCAACGTGACCTTCTGGATGGCGATCACCGTGCTGGGCGTTCTGGCGCTGCTGGTGCTGACCACCTCCAAGCGTGCCACCGTTCCGAGCCGCGGCCAGTCGATGGCGGAACTGTCCTACGGCTTCATCTACAAGATGATCGAGGACGTGACCGGCAAGGACGGCCTGAAGTACTTCCCCTACGTGATGACGCTCTTCATGTTCATCGTGTTCTCGAACATGCTGGGCCTGCTGCCGCTGTCCTTCACCACCACCAGCCACATCGCCGTGACCGCCGTTCTGGCGCTGCTGGTCTTCGGCTTCGTGACCATCCTCGGCTTCGTGAAGCACGGCACCCATTTCCTCGGCCTCTTCTGGGTCACCGCGGCACCGCTGCCGCTGCGCCCCGTGCTGGCCGTGATCGAGCTGATCTCGTACTTCGTGCGTCCCGTCAGCCACTCCATTCGTCTTGCCGGTAACATGATGGCAGGCCACGCGGTGATCAAAGTCTTCGCAGGCTTCGCCGCCATCGCCGCCGTCTCGCCGGTCTCGGTCATCGCGATCACCGCCATGTACGGCCTCGAGGTCATGGTGGCCTTCATTCAGGCCTACGTGTTCACGATCCTGACCTGCGTGTACCTCAAAGACGCGCTGCACCCGGCACACTGACCCTTTACCGCGGGGCGGGCCTCGGTCCGCCGCGCAGGCAGCCTGGCTGCCAGAACGATCACCGGCGGACCCTTCCGTCAGAACAAAGACTTCCAATTCCATCGTAAGGAGAGACATCATGGAAGGCGATATCGCAGAACTCGGCAAGTACATCGGTGTTGGTCTGACCGCCATCGGCATGGGCGGCGCAGCAATGGGTGTGGGCAACGTGGCAGGCAACTACCTGTCGGGCGCGCTCCGCAACCCCTCGGCCGCTGCTTCGCAGACCGCCACCCTCTTCATCGGCATGGCCTTCGCAGAAGCCCTGGGGATCTTCTCGTTCCTCATCGCTCTGCTGCTGATGTTCGCCGTCTGATCCTGCAGGACCATCCTTACGCGCGGGTGGGTTCCTGAGCGGACCCACCCGTAGTAATTAAGGTTCCAGGGGGACGACATGGCAACAGAAACGCACACTGCCGAAGGCCAGGGGCTGGCGGACGCGACGGGGATTGCGGGCGATCACGCCGGTGCATCCGCCGCGGGCATGCCGCAGCTGGACCTGTCGCATTTTCCGAACCAGATTTTCTGGCTTCTGGTCACGCTCGTCGTGATCTACCTGGTGCTGTCCCGCATCGCGCTGCCGCGCATCGGGGCCGTTCTGGCCGAACGGGCCGGCACGATCACCAATGACATCGCCGCCGCCGAGGACCTGAAGCAAAAGGCCGTCGAGGCCGAGGACGCCTATAACAAGGCCCTCGCAGACGCCCGCGCCGAAGCGAACCGGATCGTCGCCGAGACCAAGGCTTCCATCCAGGCAGACCTGGACGAGGCCATCGCCAAGGCTGACGCCGAGATCGCCGCCAAGGCCGCCGAGAGCGAAAAGGCAATTGCCGACATTCGCGCCGGTGCGCTGGAAAGCGTTCAGATCGTCGCAAAGGATACCGCTGCCGCCATCGTTTCCGCCCTGGGCTTCGAGCCGAAGGCAGAGCAGATCGACGGTGCCGTGGACAGCCGGGTGAAGGGGTAAGGACATGCGCAAACTTGCACTGACCACCACCGCCGCCGCCCTGCTGGCTTCGCCTGCAATGGCTGCCTCGGGTCCGTTCTTCTCGCTGCACAACACGAACTTCGTGGTGCTGCTGGCCTTTATCCTGTTCGTCGCGGTCCTTGTGTACTTCAAGGTGCCCTCGACCATCGGCGGCCTGCTCGACAAGCGTGCCGAAGGGATCAAGTCCGAGCTCGACGAAGCGCGCAAGCTGCGGGAAGAGGCCATGGCCCTGCTGGCCTCCTACGAGCGCAAGCAGAAAGAGGTCGCCGCCCAGGCAGAGCGTATCGTCGCTTCCGCCAAGGACGAGGCCACTGTCGCCGCTGAACAGGCCAAGAAGGACCTGCAAGTCTCGATCGCGCGCCGCATGGCCGCTGCCGAGGAGCAGATCGCTTCCGCCCAGGCCAGCGCCGTGAAAGAGGTCCGCGACCAGGCTGCTGCCGTGGCCGTCGCCGCGGCCCGCGAAGTGATCGCCGAGCAGATCACCGCGACCGAGGCCAACAAGCTGATCGACTCTGCGATCGGCGAGGTCGAGGCCAAGCTGCACTGAGCCCCAGGTTTCAGTCACCAGTCATAAGACCCGGCCCCCGTGGCCGGGTCTTTTCGTTTGGGCGCCCTCAGGCCGGGGTGCGCAGCGCCAGGGCTTCCAGCTGGGCGCGGATGGCGCCGCTGATCGGTTCCGGCCGCCGGGTCTCGTCCGACACTTGCACCATGATCGTGCGCCCCGTGGCGCAGCAGGTGCCGTCCCGATAGATCGCGTGGGCCATGACGACCGAGGAGGTGCCGATCTTCTCGACCGCGGTGCAGATCGTGATCTCGTCCGGCCAGAGCAACTCGTGCCGGAAGCCGATCTGAAGGTCGGCCACCACGAAGGAGGTGCCGCCCTCCAGAACCCCTGTCCGGGCATTGTAGAGCATGTGGGCGCGCCCCTCTTCGAGGAGGGAGGCGTAGACGGCGTTGTTGATATGGCCCTGCCGGTCGGTGTCGCCATAGCGCAGACGGCTGGCAAGCTGGTGCGGGAAGGCCGCCTGGGGGGGAGGAAGCTGTTTCATCCCTCTCCGATAGGCAGCGCCGGGGGAGGGGGCAACCCGGTCCTTGCTGTTTCGCCGCGTCCCTGTGTGGCCACGCAGGGCGGATGCCCGCCGCAAGGGCAGCCGCCCTTGGCGGGCCGGTCATGGATGTGCTATCTCGTCCGCGTTAGCGCTAACGAATCTCGCATGGGGATGCGGGAAGGCGCCGGCCCCGGGGGAGGGGCCGCGCAGCGGAGGAAGAAAAATGACCGGCACAGCGACTTCGGGAACAGTGAAACTTGCGATCAACGGCTTTGGCCGGATCGGGCGGATGGTCCTGCGGGCCTGGATTGAATCCGGGCGGCAGGACGTGGAGATCGTGGCGATCAACGATCTGGGCCCGATCGAGACCAACGCCCATCTTTTGAAATACGACAGCGTCCACGGGCGCTTCCCGGCCGAGGTCGAGGTGCGGGAAACGGCGATCATCGTGAACGGCCACGAGATCCGGGTGACGGCAGAGCGTGACCCGGCCGCCCTGCCATGGGCGGACGTGGACATCGCGTTGGAATGCACGGGGCGCTTTACCAAGCGCGAGGCTGCGGCGGCGCATCTGAAGAACGGATCGGCCAAGGTGCTGATCTCGGCCCCGGGGGAGGGCGCCGATCGCACGGTGGTCTTCGGGGTGAATGATGCGGAGCTGACGCGGGACGACGTGGTGGTCTCGAACGCCTCCTGCACCACCAACTGCCTTGCCCCCGTGGCCAAGGTGCTGGACGCGACCTTCGGGATCGAAACCGGCTACATGACCACGGTGCACGCCTATACCGGGGACCAGCCCACGCTGGACACGCTGCACAAGGACCTCTACCGCGCCCGGGCTGCTGCCATGTCGATGATCCCGACCTCGACCGGGGCCGCCAAGGCGGTGGGCCTCGTCCTGCCGCAGCTCAAGGGCAAGCTCGACGGCTCGGCCATCCGGGTGCCGACGCCCAATGTCTCGGTCGTGGATCTGACCTTCATGCCAGCCCGGCCTGCCACGGTGGAGGAGGTGAACGCCGCCATCCTCGCCGCAGCCAATGGCGCGATGAAGGACGTGCTGGCCGTGACGGAGGAGCCGCTCGTCTCCATGGACTTCAACCACCAGCCCGCCAGTTCCACCTTCGCCACCGGGCAGACCCGCGTGACCGAGGGCGGCATGGTCCGCGTGCTGAGCTGGTATGACAACGAATGGGGCTTCTCCAACCGGATGCTCGACACCGCCACCGCCATGGCCGCCACGGGCTTCCCGGCCTGGCAGGTCGCTGCCACCGCCACGGGCGACCAAGAATTTTAAGCAGAATTCTTGGGAAATTTCTTACTTAAGAAATTTCGGCGCCCGGCGGCGGGGGGTAAACCTTCCCCGGACTGGAAGCCCGGCGCACGGGCGCCTATATCAGGGTCAGGCGGTCAGGGAGACATCCATGAACATCGGCGACGTGGCAGAGGCCAGCGGGCTTTCGGCAAAGACCATCCGCTACTACGAGGACATCGGGCTGATCCGGCCCGGCCGCGGTGAGAACGGCTATCGCCGGTTCTCGGACACGGACCTGCACAAGCTCAGCTTCCTGTCGCGCTCGCGCTCGCTGGGCTTTTCCATCGACGATTGCCGCGCCCTGCTGGCGCTCTACGAGGACCGGGAGCGCGCCAGTGCCGACGTCCGCGCGGTGGCGCAGCAGAACCTCGCCCGGGTCGAGGCCAAGATCGCGGAGCTGGAGGGCCTCAAGGCCACGCTCTCCGACCTCATCGGCAAATGCCACGGCGACACGCGGCCCGATTGCCCGATCCTCGCCGATCTCGCCGCCGCGCCACAATCTTGACCTGACCCGGCCCTTGCCGCGCCTTTCTCCCCGGTCACACTGCCACCGGGGAGCAATCGAAGACGTGGGTGGGCCATGACAGACAGCGGGCAGTTCGATCTTTTCATCATCGGTGGCGGCCTTCACGGCTGCGCCATTGCGCGCGACGCCGCCGGGCGGGGCCTCTCGGTCGCCCTGGCCGAGAAGGGCGATCTGGCCAGCGGCACTTCCGGGGCCAGCGGCAAGCTGCTGCAGGGCGGGGTCGGGGACCTCGAAACCCTCCGCTTCGCCGAGATTCGCGAGGCCCTGCAGGAGCGCAACACGCTGATGCAACTGGCCCCGCACCTGGCCCGTCCCCTGCGCCTCGTGCTGCCGCTGACCCCCGACGCCCCGATGGCGAGCCCCAGTGCCGCCACCAAGCTCTTCTCGACCTTCCTGCCCTGGCTTGGCACCCGCCGCCCCAACTGGATGATCCGCATGGGGCTGCGCCGCTATGACCGGATGGGGGGCGGGGTCCTCGAGTCCCCCGCCGAGGTCGATCTGACCAACGTCCTGGGCCGCATCCTGCGCCGCCGGCCCGGCGTGGCCTACGAGATCACCGAGGCGATGGTGGACGACGCCCGCCTGACCGTGGCCACCGCCGTGGATGCCGCCGCCCGCGGCGCGCAGGTGATGACCCGCACCGCCGTCACCGCCGCCCGGCGCGAAAACAACCACTGGCGCATCACGCTGGAGGATCAGCAGACCGGCGCCACGCGCGACGTGACCGCAAGCGCCGTGATCAATGCGGCGGGACCCTGGGCCGGGCAGATGCTGGCCCAGGCCTTCAAGCGCCCGCCGAAGCAGCCCACGCGCCTGCTGCGCGGTAGCCACGTGGTGACCCGCAGGCTCTACGATCACGATCGCGGCTATATCTTCGAGGGGCCGGACCGCAGCCTGCTCTACATCCTGCCCTTCGAGGAGGATTTCACCCTGATCGGCGCCAGCCGGGTCGAACATATCGGCCCGGACGTCCCCGCGGCCTGCAGCCGCGACGAGGCCGAGTTGCTCTGCGACCGCGTGACGGCGCTGCTCGACCGCGAGGTGACGCCCGAGGATGTCCTGTGGAGCTACTCCGGCCTGCGCCCGCTGCCCTACGAGGAGGAAGAGGGCACCGCCACGGGATGGCGCCAGCCGGAGCTTGCCCTGGCCGAGGGGCCGGGGGCACCGCTGCTGAGCGTCTTCGGCGGCAGGATGACCACCCACCGCCGTACGGCCGAGGCCGCCGTGGACCGGATCAGCGCCTCGCTGGAACGCGCCACGCAGGGCTGGACGGCCCGCGCTGCCCTGCCGGGGGGCGATCTGCCCGCCAATGGGCTGGAGAGCCTGATCTCGCGCCTGCGCCGCCGCTACAGCTTTGTCAGCGAAGGCTGGGCGCGGCGGCTGGTGACCAGCTATGGCACCAAGGCCTTCGAGGTTCTGGGCGACGCGGTGCATCTTACCGACCTCGGCCGCGATTTCGGCGCGACGCTCTTCGAGCGTGAGGTCCGCTGGCTGATGGAGCAGGAGTTTGCCCAGACCGCCGAGGATGTCCTCTGGCGCCGGGGCAAGCTGGGCCTGCGGATGAGCCCTGGCGAGGTCTCGGCCCTGCAGGGCTGGATGAGCGCCGCTCAGACCCCCGCCACGCCGGAGACCGAGGTCGCCTGACTGCGGCAGATCGCTGCCGCCTGACCGCGGTGGACGACTGCACCCTGACCGCGGTGGGCTGGTGGCAAATGGCCCGGAATTTCCTTTCAGGACAGCCCCCTGCGGCGCAGACCGCCCGCAGGGGGCTGTCTGATGCTGCCTTGCGCAGCGGCAAGGCCGCGCGACGTGACGCCATGCGATCTGGGGCTGGCAAGTCGCCGCGCCCGGTCCTAGTCTCGCGCAACCCCCATCTCCCAGCGGGCACAGGAAAGGTCGGCGACATGGCAGGCACGGCAGGCGGCAACGGCAATCTCTGGTCGGCGACGGCCGGCGCGGCGGTGGACACATCCCCGCTGACGCAGGACCTGACGGTCGATCTGGTCGTTGTCGGTGGCGGGTTCACGGGCCTCTCCGCGGCGCTGCACGCGGCAGAGCAGGGCGCCTCGGTCTGCCTGCTGGAGGCCGAGGAGATCGGCCACGGCGGATCCGGCCGCAACGTGGGCCTCGTCAACGCGGGGCTCTGGCTGCCGCCCGGCGACGTGGCCAAGATCATGGGCGAACGCCCCGGCGCGCGGCTGAACGCGGTGCTGGCGGGCGGGCCGGACATGGTCTTTGACCTGATTGCCCGGCACGACATCGCCTGCGAGGCGGTGCGTAATGGCACGCTGCACTGTGCCCATGCGGCCTCTGGCATGCGCGATCTTGAACGGCGCCACGCCCAGCTGACCCAGATCGGCGCGCCGGTCAGCCTGCTGTCGGCCGAGGACGCCCGCGCCCGCACCGGCAGCCCGGCGGTTCACGGCGCGCTCTTCGATCCCCGGGCGGGCACCGTGCAGCCCAAGGCCTATGCCCGCGGACTTGCCCGGGCCGCCATGACGGCGGGCGCGCGGATCGTGCAGGGCCAACCAGCCGGCAAGCGTCAGTCCACCGGTGACCGCTGGATCGTCGAGGCGGGAGGCCACAAGATCACCGCGCGGGCGCTGATCGAGGCCACCAACGCCTATGGCCAGACGCCCGGACGGTTCACGCCGATGCATTACTTCCAGATGGCCACCGCGCCGCTGCCCGAGGACCTGCTGAAGGACATCCTGCCCGGGCTGGAAGGCTGCTGGGATACGGCGCTCGTCATGTCCTCCTTCCGGCGCGATGCGGCGGGGCGGGTCATCGTTGGGGGCATCGGCGCACTCGACCATGCCGCCAGCGGGGTGCACGGGGCCTGGGCGCGGCGCAAGCTGGGCCGGCTCTTCCCGCAGCTCGCCGGGCAACCGCTGGAGCACGCCTGGCACGGGCGCATTGCCTCGACGGCGGATCACCTGCCCAAGATCGAGCGCTTCGGCGTGCGCGGCTATGCGGCCTACGGCTACTCGGGGCGCGGGATCGGGACGGGCACGCTCTTCGGCAAGGTGCTGGCGCAGGCGGCGCTGAGCGCGGAAGAGGCGGCGCTGCCGCTGGTGCCGGTCCCCGCCTACGCGGAGAAGATGACCGGCGCGCGGGCGCTCTACTACGAGAGCGGCGCGGTCACGATGCATGGGCTGGAACTGGCGGGCCTCAAGCGCTGAGACCCCGGTTCAGGCGGGGGCAGCGTCGCGCCTCAGGCGATGAGCGTCGCCGCCCGGCCGCCACTTGCGGCAATGGCATCGGCGGGCGCAAGCGCCACCATCAGCCCGCGCTGCCCGCCGTTCAGCACGATCTCCTCCGCCGCCGCCATGGCGCTTGCCTCGAAGAGCACCGGCACGCGCTTCTTCTGGCCGAAGGGGCTGATCCCGCCGGTGCGAAAGCCGGTCAGCCGTTCTGCCTTGGCCGGGTCCATCATCTGCGCCGACTTGCCGCCAAAGCCCGCCGCGACCCGCTTCATGGAGAGGCTCTGGTCCGAGGGGATCACCGCACAGCAGGGCTTTCCGTCGACCTCTACCATCAGGGTCTTGAGGACGCGGGCGGCCTCCACCCCGATGGCCTCTGCCGCGTGGAGGCCGATCTTGTCCTGCCCCGCGACGTACTCATAGGCGATCAGCCGGAAGGGGACCTTCGCCCGCTCCAGCGCAATGGTGGCCTGTGTGCCCTTGCTCATCCGCGATACCCCATTTCCCGGTCGATCCAGCGCAGGATCACCTGCACCACCTCTGCCTGTTCGGCGTCGCTCAACGCCCGCCCGGCCGCAAGCCCGTGCCATTTCGCAAGACAGCCCCGGCAGCAGCAGGCCGTGGCGTGTTGCGCGACGAAAACCGGATGGCCGCGCATCGGGGTTTGCTTGCCGTCGTTGATTGGCTGCGCGGGCGCCAGCCGGTCGCGGATGAAGTCCTGCGCATGGGAGAGGATCACCGCGCGGCCCTTCTGATCCGCATAGGCCCGTTCCCTGGGGCCAAGGTGAAACCGGCTGCGGAAGGGGGACCGCGCCAGACGGGCGAAGAGCGCGTCGCTCACAGCCCCTCCAGATAGATGCGCACGGCCTCCTGCACATGGCGGAACCGATCCCCGCCCAAGTGCTTGCCGCCGTACCAGCGGGTCACCACGACGATATGATCGTAGAGGCCCTCGCGTTCCAGCATCCGCAGGATTACCATGCCCGCGCCGCTTTCGCCGTCATCGTTCTTGATCGGCGCGTCGCGGGTCAGCAGGCCCCATGTGTTGTGGGTCGCCTTAGCGAACTTCTTCTTCCGGCACAGCGCCTTGATGAAGGCCTTGGCCTCCTCCTCGGAGGTGCAGGGCCCGCCGGAGACGGCGTATTTCGACCCCCGGTCGGAGATGATGTTCTCGATCACGCGCATGGGGAAAGGGGGTAGGGCAGCGCGCCGCCGGGATCAAGGGCGGGCGGATCGCGGCGCCGGTCCGGGGCTGTGGGGGGCTGGGGCCATGGGGCGCCAGTGCGCCGCCGCTCAGCCCTGCGCCAGCGGGCGGAACCGGACCTCGCCCACCAGCCAGTCCCGGAAGGCCGCCACAAGGGGCGCGTCGCCGTGCCCCTCCGGCGTGACGATCCAATAGGCGAGGTCGGTGGCGTGGGGCTGATCCAGCATCACCTTCAGCGCGCCGCTCTCCAGCTCGGCCTCGATCAGGTATTGCGGCAGCAGGGCATAACCCATGCCCGCAAGGGCCGCCTCGATGGTGAGGGAGAACTGGTCCATCCAGTGCCCGCGCAGCGCCTCCGCCCCCTCGATCCCCTGTGCCGCGAACCAGTCGGGCCAGAGCCCGGGCCTTGTGGTCAGATGCAGCAGGTCGCGGCCGATCAGGTCCTCGGGGCGGGCGACGGGCGGGCCGTCGCGCAGGGCGCCGCCTGCCACGGGCAGGACGATCTCGGAACAGAGGTAGGTGCAGCTGCCGCCGGGCCAGAGCGGCTGACCGAAGTGGATCGCAAGGTCACAGCCGCTGCGGGAGAAGTCGAAAAGCTCGCGCTTGGTCGTCAGGTCGACGCGCAGGCCGGGATGCGCCGCGAGGAAGCCGGGCAGGCGCGGCATCAGCCAGCGGCTGGCAAAGCTGGGCAGGGCGTTCACCGCCAGCACCGCCTCGCCCGCGGGTCCGGCGAGCGCATGGCGCATGGTGGCCTGCGACAGCGAGAGCAGCCGTTCGACCTGTGGCAGCAGGCTGCGGCCGGCCTCGGACAGCACGACCCGGCCGCGCAGCCGGTCGAAGAGCACCTTGCCGGTCTGGTCCTCCAGCTCCTTTATCTGGCGGCTGACCGCGCTCTGGGTCAGGTGCAGCTCCTCGCCCGCGCGGGTGAAAGAGCCATGGCGGGCCGCAGCCTCGAAGGCCTGAAGGATGCGCAGATCGGGAACAAGGCGGCGGGGGGCGGTCATGACGGGCCTGCGGATGGCTGGGGGCAGGGGAGGGCTGGGACGGTCGGGGCGGGGGCGGTTGGGACGGTCGGGGCGGGGGCGGTTGGGATAGGGGATCAGACTAGCGGAGGTCATGCGAAACCGGAATGCCCCCTTGCCGATTCATGGTTCGAAATTCATGGGCCGCGCTGGTAAGGTCGCGCCAAATCGACATTGGACCTGCGCACGCAGGTCAGATCACCACAGGAGAGCCCGGATGCTGACCCAGAGCCTCGACAGCCTGACCAAACAGACGATGGAAAACTGCGGCGCCACCGCCGCGCTGGACGTGCAGGGCGGCATGGCCGTCGTCTCGCCCGTCACCGGCGAGACGGTCGCCAGCCTCGCCGTGCACAGCGCCGCCGATGCGCAGGCGATGATCGACACCGCCAATGCCGCCTTCCGCAAATGGCGCATGGTGCCCGCGCCGCGCCGTGGCGAACTCGTGCGCCTCTTTGCCGAGGAGCTGCGCGCCGCCAAGGAAGACCTTGGCCGCATGGTCTCGATCGAGGCGGGCAAGTCGCCGTCCGAAGGTCTGGGCGAAGTGCAGGAGATGATCGACATCTGCGATTTCGCGGTCGGCCTCTCGCGTCAGCTCTACGGCCTGACCATCGCCACCGAACGCCCCGGCCACCGGATGATGGAAACCTGGCACCCGCTGGGGGTGGTGGGCATCATCACCGCCTTCAACTTCCCCTGCGCGCCCTGGTGCTGGAACTCGGCGCTGGCGCTGGTCTGCGGGGACCCGGTGCTGTGGAAACCCTCCGAGAAGACCCCGCTGACCGCGCTCGCCTGCCAGGCGGTGCTGGACCGCGCGATCGCACGCTTCGGCGAGGATGCGCCCGAGGGGCTGAGCCAAGTGCTCGTCGGTGGGCCCGAGGTGGGCGAGGTGATGGTCGACAGCCCCAAGGTGGCGCTGATCTCGGCCACCGGCTCGACCCGCATGGGCCGCATCGTGGGCCCCAAGGTCGCGGCGCGCTTCGGCAAGTGCATCCTCGAACTGGGCGGCAACAACGCGGGCATCGTCTGCCCCTCGGCCGATCTGGACATGGCCCTGCGCGCGATCGCCTTCGGGGCCATGGGCACCGCCGGCCAGCGCTGCACCACCATGCGCCGTCTCTTCGTGCACGAAAGCGTCTATGACCAGATCGTGCCCGCGCTGAAAAAGGCCTATGCCTCGGTCACCGTCGGCAACCCGCTGGAGAGCGCGGCGCTTGTCGGTCCGCTGATCGACAAGGCGGCCTTCGACGGCATGGGCATGGCGCTGGAAGAGGCCAAGGCGCTTGGCGGCACCGTGCACGGCGGCGAGCGGGTCGAGGTCGGCCCTGACACCTCCTACTACGTGAAGCCCGCCATCGTGGAGATGCCGGAGCAGGGCGGCCCCGTCCTGCGCGAGACTTTCGCGCCGATCCTCTACGTGATGAAATACAGCGACTTCGACGCCGTTCTGGAAGACCACAACAACGTCGGCGGTGGGCTGTCCTCCTCGATCTTCACCACCGACCTGCGCGAGATGGAGACCTTCCTCTCGGCGCGGGGCTCGGACTGCGGGATCGCCAACGTGAACATCGGCACCTCGGGCGCCGAGATCGGTGGCGCCTTCGGTGGCGAGAAGGAGACCGGCGGCGGCCGCGAGAGCGGCTCGGACGCATGGCGCGCCTACATGCGCCGGGCGACGAACACGATCAACTACTCCAAGGAACTGCCGCTGGCACAGGGTGTCGTCTTCGACATCGGCTGACCCCGCGCAGATCGCAAAAGGGAAAGGGCCGCCCGGATCGGGCGGCCCTTTCGCGTTCGGAATGTCCGGATTTGGCAAGCCGATGCGCAGGGCAAAAGGCAGTTGAACGGCCCTGAGGGCAGGTCAGACGGGCTGATGTGAGGGGGGAAGCTGGAGCGGGTAGCGGGAATCGAACCCGCACGACTAGCTTGGAAGGCTAGGGCGCTACCATTACACCATACCCGCGCTCCGAGGACGTGATGTAAGTCACCCGGCGGCGGTGGTCAACCGGCTTGGCACGCCAGAGGCGCATTGCGCAGCGGAACCGGCGCCGGCCGGGGACAGGCCATGCGAGGCCGGCTGGCATCAGTGGTGCGGCATCTCTGCCGAGGAGGGCTTCAGCGGCAGGTCCTCGTGCAGCGGCACCGCCTGCCGTTCGATCATCCGGTGGATCTGTGGCCGCCCGGGGCCCCGGTGCAGCGCCAGCAGCGCCTCGTAGCCTTCAAGGTCGGACTTGGTGCGGCGGGCATTGTGGCGCAGGTAATCGTTCCACGTGGCGACGTGGAACCGTTCGCGCCAGAGGTCTGGGTTCTCCAGATCGCGCAGCAGCGACCAGTTGCGCGCGCCATCCCGGATACGGACCCGGCGGCGCCGGTGGATCGCGCCGAGGAAGTCGTCCACGTCCTTCTCGTCGATGATGTAGTCGATCATGATCACGATGGGGCCCGACCGCGCCTGCAGGTCCAGCCGCAGCTCCGGCTCGCGGAAGGTGTTGAGCGGGTCGAGGTCGAGCGCGGCGAATTCCCCCAGCCCGATCCAGCGCCCCACCAGCGCGCCCATCAGCAGCAGGGCCGCCGCCAGCAGCAGCGCGGTGCTGACGGAATGCGCCTCTGCGAAGAGGCCCCATGTCCAGGCCCCAAGGGCCATGCCGCCGAAGGTCGCCGTCTGGTAGAAGGACAGCGCCCGCCCCACGACCCAGCGGGGCGTGGAGAGCTGCACCGACACGTTGAAGAGCGACAGTGCCAGCACCCAGCAGGCCCCGGCGATCAGCAACCCGATGGCCGAGATGGCGATATGCGTCCCGAGGCCGAGGATCACCATGCCTGCGGAGAACCCGAGGAAGGCCGCAACCACGATCTGTTCGTTGCGATAGCGACTGCGCAGCCGACCGTTCAGCAGCACGCCCCCGATCGCCCCCAGCCCGAAGAAGCCGAGCAGCAGGCCGTAGGTGAAGGCCGTGCCGTTCAGCACGTCGCGGGCCACCAGCGGCAGCAGCGCCATGGCGGAGGAGGCGGCAAAGCCGAAAAGACAGCTGCGCGCCATCACCTTCAGCAGGTGGGGCGACATGGACATGTAGCGCAGCCCGGCCCCAAGCGCCTGTGGCAGTGGCTCGCGCGGCAGGCGTTCGGTCTTGGCGGGCGGCTTCCACAGCCACAGGGCGATCAGGTTCGGCAGGTAGGTCACGGCGTTGAAGGCAAAGGCCGCCGCCGCCCCGGCAAGGGCCACCAGCAGGCCGCCTAGGGCGGGGCCGACGGAGCGCATGAGGTTGAACCCCATGGAGTTCAGCGACACGGCCGCCGACAGATGCTCGCGCCGGACGATGTCGCCCATGCTGGCCTGCCACGACGGGTTGTAGAGCGCCATGCCGCAGCCGATGGCGAAGGTGAAGCCGAGCAGGCCCCAGGGCCCCAGCAGGTCCATGTAGGCGCAGACGGCAAGCCCTATCGAGACCGCCAGCATGAAGGCCTGCGCGCTCATCAGGATCGTGCGCCGGTCGAAACTGTCCGCAAGCGCCCCCGCGATCAGCGAGAAGACCATGATCGGCAGCGTGTTGGAGGCCTGCACGAGGGCCACCATGTCCGAGGTGCCGGCCAGCGAGGTCATCAGCCAGCCCGCGCCGACCATCTGCACCAGCCCGCCGAGGTTCGACACCTGCGAGGCGAGCCAGAGCGAGCGGAAGGTGCTGTTCCCGAAGGGCGCGAACGTGTTGCTCTTGGGTTCTATCGGACTGCTCCGGATGACGGACGCGGGCGGCCTGCCCGGGGGCAGAGCGGCGCGGCGCGCGGTTGTGGGGGATGGGTCTCCTCGGGGAGCATAACGCACGGTTCGGCAGAAAGGTGCAAGGGGCATGCATTCCGCGCGGAGGCAGGCGTGCGGAAATCGGCACGCCGCGGCGAGGCGCGGCCGCGCGGGGTCGGCCTGTCGGTCTTCATGCGCTGAGATGAGGGCGCGCGCAGGAGGGCACCTGCGCGCAAGGGATTGAAATGGCGGGCGTCTGGCCCGCCGGGGCCGGTCAGGCCGCGTCGTTCAGGTGGCAGGCGGCCTGATGCTCCGCTGCGACCTGCTTCAGCACCGGGGCCTCCTTGCGGCAGCGGTCGAAGGCCAGCGGGCAGCGGGTGTGGAAGCGGCAGCCGGCGGGCGGATTCAGCGGGCTGGGCACGTCGCCGGGGATGATCCGCCCGGCCTCCAGCCGCCGCTTCGGGTCGGGCACGGGGACCGCGTCCAGCAGGGCGCGGGTATAGGGGTGGCGGGGCTGCGCGAAGAGGCTGCGCTTCTCGGCGAGTTCGACGATCTGGCCAAGGTACATCACCGCGATCCGGTGCGAGATATGTTCCACCACCGCAAGGTCATGGGCCACGAAGAGCAGGGCGATGCCATGCTCCCGCTGCAGCTTGGTCAGCAGGTTGATCACCTGCGCCTGCACCGAGACATCGAGCGCCGAAACCGCCTCGTCGCAGACGATGATCTCTGGCTGGAGGCCGAGGGCCTTGGCGATCACCAGACGCTGGCGCTGCCCGCCCGAGAACTGGTGCGGGAAGTTGTCCATCTGGTCGCGCCGCAGACCCACCTGCCGGAAGAGATCGGCGATGATCTCGCGGGTGACCGGGCGGCCGAAGTTGCGCAGCGGCTCCGCCACGAGGTCGAAGGCCCGCATCCGCTGGTTCAACGAAGAATAGGGATCCTGAAAGATCGCCTGAAGGTTCTGGCGATGGGCCCGCATCTCGCCCCGCTCAAGGTGGGTGATGTCGGTGTCGCCCAGCAGGATCTTGCCCCGCGTCGGCTCCACCAGCCGCAGGATCGAGCGGCCCACGGTCGACTTGCCGCAGCCGCTTTCCCCCACGAGGCCCAGCGTCTCGCCCCGGCGCAGGGTGAAGCTGACATCGTCGGCGGCGTGGACATATTGCACCTGCCGCCCCAGCATCCCCTTGCGGACCGGGTAGTGGACGGTCAGCCCCTCGACGCTGAGAACGGTATCCTGTGAGGTTTGCGCGGCATCAAGCATCGGCCGTCTCCTTGGTGTCGGCCAGCAGGCGCTGGTATTCGTAGCAAGCGGTCTTGCGGTCGCTGCCGGTGCCCATCGGGTCGATGGAGGTCAGCGGCGGCGCGGTCTCGCGGCACTTGGGCTGCACGTAGGGGCAGCGGTCGGCAAAGCGGCAGCCGGCGGGCATCTCGGTCAGGGCGGGCACCTGTCCGGGCAGCTCCGGCAGCGGCGCGGTCTCTGCCTCGATCGGGCGTCCGGGATCGGGCAGGCGCGGGATCGAGTTGAGCAGCCCCTTCGTGTAGGGATGCAGCGGGCGTTCGAAGATCTCGGCGACCGAGCCGCTTTCCACGACCTCACCTGCGTACATGACGCAGACCCGGTCGCAGGTCTCGGCCACGACGCCGAGGTCGTGGGTGATCATCAGTACACCCATCCCCAGTTCCTTCTGGAGGTCGGCGATCAGTTGCAGGATCTGCGCCTGGATCGTCACGTCGAGCGCGGTGGTCGCCTCGTCCGCGATCAGCAGGGCCGGGCGGCAGGCGAGCGCAATCGCGATCATCACCCGCTGCCGCATCCCGCCGGAGAGTTCGAAGGGAAACTGCTTGAGGCGCCGTTCCGGTTCGGGGATCCGCACGAGGCGCAGGATCTCGAGGATACGTTCACGGGCGGCCTCGCCGCGCAGGCCCTGATGGCGGCGCACCGCCTCGCCGATCTGCCAGCCGATCCGCAGCACCGGGTTCAGGCTGGTCATCGGCTCCTGGAAGACGATCCCCATGGCATTGCCGCGCAGCTCGCGCATCCGGGCTTCGCTGGCGCCGACCAGTTCCTCGCCCAGAAGGCGGACGGACCCGGCCGCGATCTTGGCGTTGCGCTTGGGCAGCAGTTGCAGGATCGATAGCGCCGTGACGCTCTTGCCCGAGCCGCTCTCGCCCACGAGGCCGAGGGTTTCGCCACGGCGGATCTCGAAGGAGACGTTCTGGATTGCGGCGACCGGTCCCTTGGCGCCCGAAAAGTGGGTCTCGAGCCGATGCACCGAGAGGACCGGGGCCGCGCCCGCGTCACTGGCGACGGGGGAGGGGCCCGGGACTGTACCCTCTGCCATGCTGTAGTTCCTTCGCGTATTGGCCGGGCAAGTGCTGGCTTTTCCAGCAGAGATGTCCGGATGTCATGAATTTCTTGTCCTTCGTACAATAAGTGTCTTTTCTTGGAATCAAAAAACGATCAACTCTCGGTCATGTAGGCAATTATACCAGTTTTTGCCTTGTAAATGATCAGTCTTCGCCGGTCATCGGCGGCGGATTTTGACGTATTGTTTGCGTCATGTGAAAAAGACACAATTCAACAGGGAGCCACCAATGGCTGTACAAAGTCTGAAGAAGACTGTGGCCGGAACCGTACGCATGGCGCTTGCCGCAGCGGCACTCGCGGGCGGTCTGACCGCCCCGGCGCTTGCGCAGGACAAGGTCCTGAACGCCGTTCCTTATGCTGACCTCCGGAATCTCGATCCTGTCTGGACAACTGCGATCATCACGCGCCACCACGCCTACATGATCTACGACACGTTGTTCGCCATGAACTCCAAGCTGGAGCCGAAGCCCCAGATGGTGGGGGACTACTCGATTTCCGATGACGGGATGAGCTATTCCTTCACGCTGCGCGACGGTCTGACCTTCCACAACGGCGATCCGGTCACCACCGCCGATGTCGTCGCCTCGATCAAACGCTGGGAAGCGCGCGACAACGCGGGCGGGGCGCTGGCCAATGCGACCGAGAGCCTGACCGCAATCGACGACAAGACCTTCGAACTGAAGCTGGCCTCGCCCTTCGGCCTCGTGCTCGACACGCTGGCCGGTCTCTCCGGCCCCTTCATCATGCCCGAGGCGGTCGCCCAGACCGATCCCTTCGAGCAGGTGAAGGACTACACCGGCTCCGGTCCCTTCGTCTTCAACGAGGCGGAATGGGTGCCCGGCAACAAGGTCGTCTATGACAAGTTCGAGGGCTACGTGCCCCGCGATGAACCCGCCGACGGCGCAGCCGGTGGCAAGGTGGTGAAGGTCGACCGCGTGGTCTGGTCCTACCTGCCCGATCCCGCAACTGCGCTGGCCGCGCTGCAGACCGGCGAGATCGATTTCTGGGAAGCCCCGCCCGCCGACCTGCTGCCGGTGGTCGAAGCCAACCCCGACACCGAGGCCGGTGTGCTCGATCCCTTCGGCCTGATCGTGATCCTGCGTCCGAACCACCTCTACCCGCCCTTCGACAAGAAGGAAGCGCGGCAGGCGATGATGTATGCGGTCAAGCAATCCGACTACATGACCGCCATGGTCGGCAACCCCGACTACTGGCAGGAATGCCCCTCGCTGATGATGTGCAACACGCCGATGGAAACCAGCGCCGGCGGTGGTGAGATCATGCTTGAGAGCGACATGGACAAGGCGAAGGAGCTGATGTCCTCGGTCTATAACGGTGAGACCGTCGTCGTCATGCACCCGACTGACCACCCCTCGGGCCCGACCGCCCTGCTGACCGCCGACCTGCTGCGCCAGATGGGCGTGAAGGTCGAACTGCAGGCGATGGACTGGGCGACGCTGACCTCGCGCCGGTCCTCCAAGAACGCACCGGAAGACGGCGGCTGGAGCATCTTCCACACCCGCACGGGCGTGGGCTCTGCCTCGCCGATCTCGCACTCGGGCGTCGCTGCCGGTGAAACCGCTTGGTTCGGCTGGCCGCAGAACGAGGAAGTCGAGGCCCTGCGCGCCAAATGGGCGGCAGAACCCGATCAGGCCAAGCGCTTTGCCATCATGGAAGAGCTGGAAACGCTGATGATGGACACCGCGCCCTTCGTCATGCTGGGCCAGATCACCTCGCCCTCCGCATGGCGCTCGAACGTGTCGGGGATGCTGTCCTCGCCGGTGCTCGGCTTCTGGAACATCGAGGTCGAATAAGACCTTCCGGACCAAAGTCAGGGCCGGGGCCTTCGGGTCCCGGCCCATCTCCAAGACCCCTTAAAGACCCTTTTCAAGACAACGGACGCGATACTGCCCATGCTCGGCTACATCCTGCGACGCCTTCTGGCGACGATCCCCGTACTTTTCGTCGTCTCGGTGCTGATCTTCATGCTTCTGCACCTTGGCCCCAGCGATCCCGCCGCCGTCATCGCGGGCGACTTCGCACAGCCCGAGGACGTGGAGAAAATCCGCGTCCAACTCGGCCTCGACCGGCCGCTCTACATCCAGTTCGGGGATTGGATCCTCGGCGTGCTGCAGGGCGATCTGGGCTCCTCGATCTATTCCGACATGCAGGTCTCGGCGCTGATGATGCAGCGGATCGAACCGACGCTGTCGCTGACCATCACCACCATCAGTTTCGCGATCCTCGTGGGCGTGCCCGCGGGCACCTTCGCCGCGTGGCGGGCCGGCAGTCTCTTTGACCGGGGCGTGATGATGACCGCCGTCATGGGCTTCTCGCTGCCGGTCTTCGTGCTGGGCTACGTGCTGGTCTATCTCTTCGCGCTCAAGGCGCAGATCCTGCCGGTGCAGGGCTACAAGCCGATCTCGGGCGGGCTCTGGCCATGGCTGCGCTCGCTGATCCTGCCGACGCTGTCGCTGGGGATGATCTATGTCGCGCTGATCGCCCGGATGACCCGGGCCAGCGTGATCGAGATCCTCGGCAACGATTACATCCGCACCGCGCGCTCCAAGGGGCTTTCGACCCCGCCGATCCTGATCTTCCACGCGCTCAAGAACGCCGCCATCCCGATCGTCACCACCATCGGCGTGGGCATCGCGATGCTGATTTCCGGCGTCGTGGTGACCGAGACGGTCTTTGCCCTGCCGGGGCTGGGGCGGCTGACCGTCGATGCCATCGTGCGCAAGGACTACCCCGTGATCCAGGCGATGCTGCTGGTCTTCACCGTGGCCTATGTCCTGATCAACCTGCTGGTCGATCTCAGCTATTCGCTGTTCGATCCGCGCATCAAATACCAGAAGTGAGCCCGCGATGAGCGATCAGACCTCCCCCGCCGCCCCCCGGTCCGTGCTGGCGCCGCTGCGTGCCGTGCCCGCCTTCGTGGCCGAGAACATCTGGCTCTCCATCGGGATTTTCCTGCTGGGCGGGCTGGCGCTGCTGTCCTTCGGGGCGCCGCTCTTCACCGCCTTCGACCCTGTCGCGCTGAACGTCACCCAGCGGCTGAAACCCGCGACCGAGGGCCAGCCCTTCGGCACCGACCTGATGGGCCGCGATGTCTTTGCCCGGGTGCTCTACGGCGGGCGCATCTCGCTCACCGTGGGGCTGACCGTGGCCTTTGTCGCGTCGTTGGTCGGGCTGATCGTCGGCATCGCCGCCGGGCTGATCCGCTGGGTCGACGTGGTGGTCATGCGGGTGATGGACGGGCTGATGGCAATCCCCTCGGTGCTGCTGGCCATTGCCTTCATGGCGCTGGCGGGCTCGTCGATCCGCAACATCGTCATCGCGATCACCATCCCCGAGGTGCCCCGCGTGGCGCGCCTTGTGCGGGGCATCGTGATGAGCGTGCGCGAACAGCCCTTCGTCGAGGCCGCAGTGGCCGCCGGCACACCCGACAAGGCCCTCGTGCTGCGCCATATCCTGCCCAGCACCCTGACGCCGCTGGTGGTTCAGGCCACCTATATCTGCGCCTCCGCGATCATCTCCGAGGCCTACCTCAGCTTTCTCGGCGCAGGCACGCCGCCGGAAATTCCCAGCTGGGGCAACGTGGTGGCCGAAGGCCGCTCGATGTTCCTCGTCAATCCGGGGCTCGTGCTCTATCCCTCGCTCTTCCTCGCGGCGACGGTGCTTGCGGTGAACATCGTGGGCGACGGTCTGCGTGACCGGCTCGATCCGCAGATGACCAAGGCGCTGCGCTGACGCGCGCCCTGCGTCGCACCTGTGACGGTCGTCCTGCGGGCCCGCCCCGCAGGACCGCGAAGGACAGCTTGCCATTCCGGGGACGTCATCCTAGCCTGCCTCTGAACGCTCGTTCGAAAAAAGGAGGGGAGGCCTTTGACGTTGGAGCAGCACAGGCAGCAATCCGTTATGCAATGGCCCGGCGTCGCCGGGAAGACCGCGCTTGTCACCGGGGCCTCGTCCGGGCTTGGGGCGCATTTCGCCGCTCTGCTGGCCGGGCAGGGGGCGCATGTGATCGCCGCCGCCCGCCGGGAGGATCGGGTCGCGGCGCTCTGCGACCGGATCGCGGCGCAGGGCGGTTCGGCCGAGGCGATGGCGCTGGACGTCGCCGACCCGCAGGCCGTCGCGGCGGCGCTCACCGGCACGCCCATCGACATCGTGGTGAACAACGCGGGCGTCTCGACCTCGGCCCCGGCGCTGGAGCATGACGCGGCCACCATCGACCGGATCATCGACACCAACCTCAAGGGCGTCTTTCACGTCGCAAGGGAGGCGGCCTCAGGCATGATCGCGCGCGGCAGTGGCGGGGTGATCGTCAATGTCGCCTCGATCCTCGCATCGCGGGTGGCGGGGCATGTGTCGGCCTATGCGGCCTCGAAGGGCGGCGTGCTGCAGCTGACCCGGGCGCTGGCGCTGGAATGGGCGCGCCATGGCATCCGCGTGAACGCGCTCTGCCCCGGCTACATCGAGACCGAGATCAACAGCGCCTTCTTCAAGACCGAGGCCGGGCAGGCGCTGATCCGCCGGGTGCCGCAGCGCCGTCTGGGGCAGGCCGAGGACCTCGACGGGCCGCTGATGCTGCTGGTCTCCGACATGGGGCGCTTCATGACCGGCGCCGACATCGCCGCCGATGGCGGCCACCTCGTTTCTTCGCTCTGAGGACTGACATGGATTTCAATATTTCCCCCCGCGTCGAGGATTTCCGCGCCCGGATCGCCGCCTTCGTCGAACGCGAACTGCTGCCCGCCGAGGAAGACCGCGCGAACTACGACGCTCATGAGAACGTGCGTACGGATGTGCTTGAGACCCTGCGGGCCAAGGCCCGGGCCGAGGGGCTCTGGTGCCTGCAACTGAAGCCCGAGACCGGGGGGCAGGGGCTCGACAAGGTCGGCATGGCGGTCTGCTACGAGGAAATGAACCGCTCGATCTTCGGGCCGGTGGTCTTCAACTCGGCCGCCCCCGACGATGGCAACATGATGGTGCTGGAACAGGCCGGGACCCCGGCGCAGAAGGAACGCTGGCTGCAACCGATCGTGCAGGGCAAGGTCCGCTCCGCCTTTGCCATGACGGAACCGCACCCCGGCTCCGGCTCCGACCCGGCGGGCATGATGATCACCACGGCCAGGCGGGACGGCGACAAGTATATCGTGCGGGGCCGCAAGTGGTTCATCACCGGGGCCGAGGACGCACAGCACTTCATCCTCGTGGCCCGCACCTCGGACGATCCGCGCAAGGGGCTTTCGGCCCTGCTCTTTGACGGCGACACGCCCGGTTGGCGGATCGAACGGCGCATTCCGATCATGGGGCCGGAGGAACACGGCGGCCATTGCGAACTGCTGTTCGAGGACATGGAGATCCCGGCGGAGAACCTGCTGCTGAACGAGGGCGACGGCCTGAAGGTCACGCAGATGCGCCTTGGCCCCGCGCGGCTGACCCATTGCATGCGGTGGCTGGGCCTCTCCAAGCGCTGCGTCGAGATCGCCACGACCTATGCCAACGAGCGCTTCGCCTTTGGCGAGCGGCTGGCGGACCGCGAGAGCATCAAGCTGATGCTGGGCGATCTGGCGATGCAGATCGAGGTCGGTCGCCTGCTGGTGATGAAGGCAGCCTGGGAGTTGGACCAGGGCAGTTTTGCCCGCAAGGAAGTCTCGATGGCCAAGGTCCATGTGGCCAATGTCCTGCACAAGGCCGCCGATACGGCGATCCAGATCAACGGGGCGCGGGGCTATTCCAAGGACACGCCGCTGGAGTGGATTTACCGCTACGCCCGGCAGGCGCGGCTCGTGGACGGGGCGGACGAGGTGCACAAGATGGTGCTGGACCGGACGCTGGCCGCAGAAGGCCGCGATTTCTGGAAGTGGGACGTCACCGGGGCGTGATCCCGCCCGGGAACTGCGCGCAATGCACGAGACGCCAAAACGCAATGGCCCTCTGCCGTAGGGAGACAGAGGGACCATCCTGGGTGTGTGCAAGGACGGGCTTGGGAGCAGGCACAAGTCCTACGTGGTTCACCATCCCGGCACGCGATATTGGGGCTTCTACTAGGTGGGCAATCCTTTCCTGATTGAGATCCGGTTCGCGTGGGGGCGGGTTGGATACAACTCCAGCGCTAGGGACGCTGGCCGCCCAAAGCTACATCGCGCGGCGGCTCTGGAACCACGTCAAAGGTTGGAAATTCCAGGAAATTCCTTTTAATTTCAAATTATATCAATAGATTGCTTTCTCGGATTGTCGGGGTGTGTCGGATTGGAAAGGCCGCGAATTTGAAACAATCATTCGCACAGAAGTTGATTTTCACGGCGGCGGCCCTCAATTGCGCCACGCGCAAAGACCTTTGCGCGCGATTTCGGGCCGTGAACCCGGCGACCGAATTCGAATTGGAACGCAGCTACAAATGGCTTCAGGGTAAGGCGCTGCCGCGCTCGAACACGATTTACGAGGATTGGGCCTCGCTTCTGGGCAGCGACAAGTCCGGCGCATGGATCGCCGGCTCCTCGGTCGAGGCCTTCGTGGACGAACTCTGCACGCTCTTCTCGGTCGAGCGGGAGGAACTGGCCGCGCGGGCGGGCGAGTTCTCGGGCAGCCGGGGGCTGCTGGACCAGAAGACAGAGCTGTCCGAGGATCCGGTCTGCGGTACCTTCGTCGGATTTTCCTGGGCCTGGTCGCCGCACAGGCAGGGCCAGTTGATCCAGGCCCGGATGCGGGTCTCGCAGAAGACGCGCCGCGCGCTTGAAATGGACTATCGCGAGGACCTGCCCGAGGGCGGCGTGGTCTTTGCCGGGGGCGTGCACTGCGATGGCTCGCTCCTGCAATGCACGCTGAAACCAGCCGGCGGGCGCGCGCGCGAACAGATGGCGATGACACTCCTTATCCCGGGCCGTCCGGTCAGCGTCATGTGCGGGCGGTTGCAGGGGGCGATCCTTGCCGGTCCCTTCATTCGCCCGGCCAGCACGCGGATCGTGTTCATCCGCTGCGAGGCGGAGCGGGGCGGGCCTCTCGGCGCTTGTTACCTGCCTGCCTCCGCCGCGGCGATCGACGCGGAGCTGCAGGCCTGCCTGTCGCGCCCGACCGGGGGATTGGGCGAGGGCATCTTCCGCTTCCTGACGTCGCATTCCGGCGGCCCTGCCGACCAGATCACCGGCGAGGACCTTGCCGGGCTGATGGTGGCCTGATCGCGGGACGCAGCCGCAGGCGGCTCAGGCTGACGTGGCAGGGGCCTGACGGGTAAAGCGGCGCAGCACGTCGAAGAAGTTCAGGACATGGGGCCGCCGGTTGTCGAGCCGGGCATGGATCGTCAGCCGCGTGCCGGGGTTCTGCCCGGTGAAGGGGCGGAAGGCCACGCCGGGGCGGCTGACCTGGCTGACGCTGCGCGGCACGATCGAGAGGCCAACCCCGACCGAGACCAGCGAGATCGCGGTCTGGTAATCCTGCGCAAAGGCCTGATTGCGCGGGGTGAACCCGTTGAGCGCGCAGCATTGCAGCACATCGTCGGCAAAGCTGGGCCGGGGGCGGCGGGGATAGAGCACGAAGGTCTCGGCCTCCAGCTCGGGCAGGGGGATGACGGCGGAGCGGGTGGCGAGCGGGGAATTGTCCGGCAGCGCCAGCATGAGCGGCTCCTCGATCAGCAGGACCGAGCGCAGGTCCTCGATCTTCAGCGCCGGGCGGGCGACCGCGATGTCAATGTCCTGCTGGACGAGGGCGCGCTCCAACTCGGCGTTGTTCATGGCCGCGAGCGAGAGGTCCACGTCCGGGTAATGCGAGCGGTAGGATTTGATCAGCGTGGGCAGCGGCCCGTGGGTGGCGGAGCCGACGAAGGCGATCCGCAGCCGTCCCGCGCCGCCCTGACCGATCAGCCGCGCCTCGCGATAGGCGCTGTCGAGCCGGTCAACGAGGTCGCGCGCCCGTTCGAGGAAGACCTCGCCCGCCTGCGTCAGGCGGATCTGGCTGCGCGACCGGTCGAAGAGCTGCGCGCCGATGTCCTTCTCCAGCGCCGCGATCTGGCGGCTGAGCGGGGGCTGGGCCATGTCCAGCCGGGCGGCGGCGCGGCCGAAGTGGCGTTCTTCGGCCACGGCGATGAAGTATTTCAGCCGTTTGAGTTCCAAGGCGTGTCTTTCAGGCAGCCGGGGGCGGGCCCCCGGCGCGCCCGGCCTCAGGCCATCTTGGCCAGTGCCTCGACGAAGTAGGGGCGGAAGCCCTCGGGGTTCTCGCTCATCGGAAAATGACCGATGCCGGGCATGACGGCAAGCGTTGCCCCGGGGATCGCATCGGCGGTGCGCTTGGCGTCCTCGGGGGTGCAGGTCATGTCGTATTCGCCCACCATGATGTGGACCGGCTTGGCCGATGTGTCGATGCCACCCAGCTTGCCCACAAGGCTGTCGTCCCGTGTGTAGAAGCTGAGATCGCCCCTGAAGACGCCCGGACCGGACTGCATGAACATCCACTGGGTGTTCCAGCGTTCCGCCTCGGGGCCCTGCGGTGCGATATTGGCCGAGACGAGCGCCGCGCCCATTTCGCCGCCATGGGCGTCGGGGCGGTGGAACCAGTCGATGTCGTACCATGCGGGCTGGAAGTCGCTCGCCTCGATCGCGATGAAGCCCTTGAAGGGCGCGGGATGGTTCAGCGCCAGCTGCAGCGCGATCCGCCCGCCCATGGAGCAGCCCGCATAGACCGGGTTCTCCAGCTCCAGCGCGGCGACCATGGCCAGCACCACCTCGATGTAGAAGTCGGTGGTCAGCTGGTATTCCTCGGTCTGCCAGCCCTCGGGGGGCAGGGACTTGCCGTGCCACGGCATGTCCACGGCGATGATCCTGTGACGCGCCGTGATCTCGGCGTCGTTCATGATGTGGCGCCACTGGCGGGTGTCGGCGCCCGCGGTGTGGAAGCAGATCACCGGCTGACCCTGTCCCGCCTCTTCGAAGTAGATGCGATGGGGGCGGCCGCCGGCGGTGATCGTCACGTAACGGCCCGTGATGGGTTCAAACGCGCTCATGCCTGCACCTCCCGGCCGAGGGCCATGAATTCCTTGAAGAACCGCAGGTTCTTGACCAGCACGAGGATGTCGCCCTCGATGCTGCCGCGGCCCGTTTTCACGAAGCCGAAGATGTCGTGGAAACCTGCCTCGGGGATCGGTTGCCAGAATTTCTCCAGCGCCTCGGCATCGACCCGGATGGCAAAGCGCCACGGGATCTTGCGCGAGGGGCCGGGGGTGATCGTCTCCAGCGCGCCGCGGTGGAAGGTGAGGTAGTACTCGTCCCCCTGCACCTCGATCAGCACGGTTTCGGAGAAGAGCGCGCCGAGCCGGTGCAGGTGCGCGCGGGTCTCCAGCGCGGCGCCCATAGCCGTGAGGCGCGGCAGCAGGTCTGCTCTCGCCATGTCAGTCTTTCCTTGCATATTTCTCGATGATCTCGGGATCGGGGGTCACGCCCAGGCCGGGGCCCTCGGGCAGATGCACCTGGTAGCCCTCGTAGCGCAGGCTGTCCTGCACGAGGTCCTCGACCAGGATCTTGGGCCCGAACTGTTCGGTCCCCCATTCCAGTTTCGGCAGGGTGGCAAAGACATGCAGATGCCCCGCCGCACCGATGGAGCTTTCCAGCAGGCAGCCGCCGTACATCTGCACACCCTCTGCCGCCGCGATCCCCGCAACCCGCTTGAGGTTGTGGAGCGAGCCATGCTTGCAGAGCTTCAGCGACAGCACCGTGCCGGTGGCAGCGCGCACCTCGCGGCTGGCCTCGGCGAGCGTCGAGACGCTTTCATCCATCATGATCGGGATCGCCGAGCGCGCCGCGATCCGGGCCGAGGCCCCGGTCTGGCCGGCGGCGATGGGCTGTTCGATCAGGCTGACGCCGAGGTCCTGAAGCACGGGCAGGTAGCGGATGCACTCCGCCTCGGACCAGCCCTGATTGACGTCCGCCACGATGGTCGTGCTCGAGGGCAGGGCCTTTTGCAGCGCCGCAAGGCGGGCAAGGTCGGTGGCGGGATCGGCAAAGCCGAGCTTGATCTTGAAGCGCTTGAACCAGCCCCGGTCGAGCATGGCCTGCGCCTCGTCGACCTCCTGCGCGGCATCGCCCGAGGCAAGCGCCCAGATCGCATCGATTGCCGTGCGCACCGCCCCTCCGAGGAGCACATGCGCGGGCACGTCCAGCGTCTTGCCCAGGGCATCCAGCAGCGCCATGTCGATGGCGGATTTCGCGGTGTAGTTCCGCTTGGCCGCGCGGTCCATGCGCAGCGTCGCGTCTTCCAGCAGGCAGGCGGGCCGGCCGATCAGCGCGGGCGCGAGATAGGCGTCGATGTTGGCCTTCATGGCCTCCACGCTCTCCTCGGCCCAGCGGGGGCCGCCGAGGGTGGAGCCTTCGCCGTAGCCGATGACGCCGTTCTCCAGCGTGACGGTGACGAAGATATAGCCCTGATGGGTGACGCTGGTGTTCGACAGCTTGTGATTGCGGGTGGTCGGGGCCTCGATGATCCGCGCAGTGATCTGGCGGATGGCGGTCTCGGTCAGGAGATCGCGGGCGAGGGCGCCGGGATGGTTGGTCATGGGCTGCCTCGTGTCGTTGAAGAGGGCGGCGCGGGGGAGAGCGCGCCGCCCGAGGGGATCATTCCGCGGCGAGGTCGCCCAGCAGAGCGTTGTTGCGGATGACGAAGTCGAAGGTCATGACCAGATCGGTGTCGGCGCCCTCGGGGGCCTTGGTCATGGTGCCGATCAGCTCTTCCTTCACGGCAAAGACGCTGTCGTTGTCGAGGTACTCGGTCTCGCTGTCGTAGATCTGCGAGATCAGGGTCTTGTAGCCGTCCTTCATGATCATGAAGTGGACGTGGCCGGGGCGCATCGGGTGGTGGCCCATGTAGTTCAGCAACTCGCCCGCCGCGCCGTCATAGGGGATCGGGTAGGGCACGGGGCGGATCGCGACGAACTCGTATGCGCCGTTGGCATCCGTTTCGAAGCGGCCGCGCAGGTTGAAGTCCGGCTGGTCCGGGTCCTGCTGCTCGTAGAGGCCGTTGGGCGCGTCTTCCCAGACGTCCATGGTGACGCCGGGCACCGGGTTGCCGTCGGTGTCGCGGATCGTGCCCGACACGCGGACGGTCTCCTGTCCCTCGAAGTCCTTCTGGATGATCGAGGCGCCCTTGGGCAGAACCGGCGGGTTCTCGCGGTAGAACGGCCCCAGCACGGTCGAGATGGTCTCGTTGTGGGTCGGCTTCTTGTCCAGCATGTCGGCCAGCACTTCGACGCCGAGGATGTCCGAGATCAGGATGAACTCGTTTCGGCTGTCGTCGGAGATGTCGCCGGCGCGGCGCATCCATTCCATCGCGCCCAGCCATTCATCATAGGTCAGGTCGACCTCTTTCATGAAGGCGTGCATATGCTTGAGCGCGCTTTCGAGGATCACGCGGTTGCGCGCGGGAATGTCGTCCGACAGGGCTGCAACGACGGCCTCGGTGATGTTGTCCAGGGTGATGCTTCTCATGGTGTCCTCCCAAGCGATCTGTTCAGGTTAAATGGGACATGGCGTGATACCTTGCTATGCCTTCATGGGTCTTTCATGATACCGTTTGGGTATCAGTGCGCCCCGGCGCAGGGCGATGCGGCGATGCAGGTTGCTGCGCTCGGTCGCCATCCCGAGGATCACGCCGCGATCGGCCCAAGCGCCATAAGTTTCAGGTTAATCGTTTCGCTCGCGCCGGCGGGTGCCGCGCTTGGCGTCTCGCGCATTGGGGGCCTCCGTCCCTTGCCCTCTCGGGCAGACCGCGACCGCGGAGCGTGAGGAGACGGCCGGCCCTGAACCACTTTGGGGGCAGGGTCTTCCGGGCGCGTAGGGGGGCGGCGCGCGTGGTTAGGCGCGCCGGGCTTCAGCGTGGCCGATCAGTCGATGGTGATCGCTGCGGTCCCGAGGGTTTCGATCCGGGTCAGCACCTCGGTTCCCTTGTCGAACCATGGCACGCCGCAGAGCGAGCCGGTGATGACCATCTGGCCCGGTTCCAGCGTCAGCCCCAGGTCGGCCATCGTCCGCAGGCAGCGGCGCAGGCTGGTCAGTGCCGAGCCGCCGGGCACGGTGACCTCGCCCTCCACCACGACCGTGGAATTGGCGGTCATGTGCACGGTGACCGTGCCGAAATCGCTGCCGTCCCAGCTGTCGGGCGCGGTGCCGCGCACCAGCCCTTCGTTCAGCTGGAAATCCGCGAGCTTCAGCACAGGGTCCTGCGCGAGGGGGCCGGTCAGCCGGGTGTCCACCAGTTCCAGCGCGACGCGGGGGCGGAAGTATTCCTCCAGCGCGTCAGGGATGCCGGTGCCGGGCAGCGCGGAGAGGAGTTCGAAGCCGACTTCCAGCTCCACCGCCAGCCGATCCCGTGCCGTGACGCGGGAGCCGGTGTCATAGGTGCGGGCCTGCGGGATCGCGGCGAAGGTCACGACCTCCTCGTCCTGCGCGCCGATCTTGTAGCCCGCGACCGGGCCCAGCGTCTCCATCACCGCGCCCTGCAGCGCGCGCGCCTCGGCCCGGGTGGCGGGCAGGTCCATGCCCTCGGGATCGAAGCGGCCACGCGCCCTGTGCGCCTCGATGAGGGCCTGGGTGAACTGCGTCAAATCCGTCATGGTCGTGTCCTGCCATTGTGCTGTGTCGCGCGGACGAAAACAGGAAAAGACTGGCGAAGCAAGTGGATGGCAGGCATTGGCGCCGATGCACGGCCCCCGGGGGTGGACGTGCGACTTTCGTGACCGGCCCGCTGCGCCGGGTGAGGCTGCACCCCTGCGTTTGAGGCCGGCGGTCCGGCCTCCGTCAGGTCGGGCATGTCCTCGTCCTGCGGTCTCCGCTCCGCGTGCCGCTGACGAGAACTTGTTTCGACGGGGCGGGGCGCGGGCCTACCATGCGCCAAAGCACGCATCCCATCGACACCCTTCGACCGACGAGGACTTCCGACAATGACCGTTACACGTCTCGCCAGCTCGCTGCTGGTTGCCGCCTGTCTCGCCACCCCCGGTGCCGCGCAGGATTTCAACGCAGCCCCGCCCAATGCGCCCGATCAACGCCCCGCTTTCGCGGGCCAGACCCGCGCCCCGGTGATCGAGGAGGACCTCGCGCTGCGGCGCGAGATCGTCGTGGACGGGCTCCAGAACCCATGGGGGCTGGACCAGTTGCCCGATGGCAGCTGGCTGGTGACGGAACGGCCTGGACGGATGCGCCTGATCGGCACCGACGCGGTGATCGGCCCGGCCATCGCCGGGCTGCCGCAGGTCGACAGCCGCCGTCAGGGCGGGCTGCTGGACGTGCTGGTGGGCGATGATTTCGCCGACACCCGGCGCGTCTGGTGGAGCTATGCCGAACCCCGCGACGGCGGTGAGACCGGCACGGCCGTGGCCACCGGGGTGCTCTCAACGGACGGGACGCGGATGGATGAAGTGGAGGTGATCTTCCGGCAGATGCCGGGCTGGAACTCGACGCTGCACTATGGCGCGCGGCTGGTCTTCGGGGCGGATGGGGCGCTCTTCGTCACCACCGGCGAACGCTCCCTGCCGGAGCCGCGCCAGCTGGCGCAGGATGTCTCGACCCATCTGGGCAAGGTGCTGCGCATCAACCCGATGGGGGGCGCGGCCGAGGGCAATCCGCAGATCGCGGGCGGCCAGCCCGAGATCTGGTCCTATGGCCACCGCAACATCCAGTCGGCGGCGCTCGGCCCCGACGGGGCGCTCTGGACCATCGAACACGGCGCGCGCGGGGGCGATGAGCTGAACCGCCCCGAGGCGGGCAAGAACTATGGCTGGCCGGTGATCACCTACGGCGAGGATTACAGCGGCCGACCCATGGGCGATGGCCTCACCGAGGCCGCCGGGATGGAACAACCGCTCTACTACTGGGACCCGGTGATCGCGCCAAGCGGCATGGCCTTCTATGATGGTGAGCTGTTCCCGGGCTGGCAGGGCAGCATCCTCGTCGGCGGTCTGGCCGGGCAGGCGCTGGTGCGGCTGGAACTGGACGGCACCAAGGTGACCGGCGAGGCGCGCTACCTGCAGGGCCGGGGCCGGGTGCGCGCGGTGGACGTGGCCGCCGACGGCGCGGTGATGATCCTGACCGATGCCCGCAACGGTGCGCTGATCCGGCTGACACCCGCCGAATAGGGGCGGGAGGCGCGGCGGAGATGGTGCCGCCGCGCCCCGCCACCTCAGGCGCCCGCGGCCGTGAGGCGCGAGACGTCCTCATCCGACAGCTTCAGCGCCGCCGCCTTGGCGAAACCCTCGACCTGCGTCACGCTGGTGGCGCTGGCGATGGGGGCCGTGACGCCGGGCTGCGCCATGAGCCATGCCAGCGACACTTCGGAAGCCGCCGCGCCGTGCGCTGTCGCGATGTCCTCCACGACGTCCAGCAGGCGCATGCCGCGCTCGGTCAGGTATTTCTCGACCATGCCGGCACGCTGGCGGCCTTTCAGGTCCGCGGCACTGCGGTACTTGCCCGTCAGGAACCCCGCGGCGAGCGAGAAATAGGTGACGACGCCGATGTCGTTCTCCGTGCAGAGTGTCTGCAGCGGGCCCTCGTAGGCGGCGCGGTCGTAGAGATTGTACTCCGGCTGGACGACCTGATAGGCGGGCAGGCCCTCGGCCTTCGCGGTCTCAAGCGCGGCGCCCAGCAGTTTGGCATCGTAGTTCGAGGCGCCGATGGCCCGGATCTTGCCGGCCTTGAGGAGCTTGTCATAGGCGCCAAGCGTTTCGGCGTGCGTCACCTCCGCGTCGGGCCAGTGCGAGAAGTAGAGGTCGATGGTCTCGATCCCCATGCGCTTCAGGGACTTGTCGACAGCCTTGGTGATCCAGGCCTCGGACAGGCCCTTTTCGCCGGGGCCCCCCATGTCAGAGCCGACCTTGGTGAAGAGCTTGACCTTGTCGCGCATCCCCGGACGGCTGGCGAACCACTTGCCCAGCATGGCTTCGGATTCCCCGCCCTTATGGCCATCGGCCCAGGCGGAATAGACGTCGGCCGTGTCGATCGTATCGAAACCGTGGTCGATGAAGGCGTCCAGCACGCGGAAGCTTTCCGCCTCGTCCGTGGTCCAGCCGAGCACATTGCCGCCAAAGACGATGGGCGCGATCTCCAGTCCGGTTTTGCCGAGTGTCCTGCGTTTCATGGGATGTCTCCTTTTCTGTCAGTCGTGTGCGGGGCGATAGGCGCCGCCGGGCATGGTCAAGGTGCGTATCGCCCATGGGGGGCCTGAAGAGGCCAGAGGGCGGAAAGCCCCGAGGTCTCTCACCCCCGCCTCCTTCAGGCGATGGCGCCGCCACCGTCCACGAGGACGGTCGTGCCGGTCATGTATGGGTTGCTCATCAGGGCGATGGCCTGCGTGGCGATGTGTTCGGGGCCACCGACGCGGCCCACCGGCAGACGCTCTGCCGCGCCGTCGAACATCGCCTTGCGCCCGTCGCCATCGAGGCTGTCGTACATCTCGGTCTGGATGAGGCCGGGCGAAATGCAATTGACCCGCACCGGCGCCAGTTCGAGCGCGAGGCCCCGGGTCAGGCCTTCGATCGCGGCATTGATCGCGCCCTGTATCGCCGCGCCCTTCTTGGGGCGGACCGACAGGAAACCCGATACCAGCGTCAGCGAACCGCCGTCGCGGATGCTGGCCGCGCGGGCGACCCGGTAGGCGCCCCAGAACTTCGACTGGACCGAGGCATAGGCGTCCTCCAGCAGCAGCGACCGCACGGCGTCCACCTTGGTGCTGGCCGCCGAGCAGAAGACATGGGCGAAACTGGTGTTCGCAAAGAACGCTTCCAGCGCCTCGGCATCGCCGGTATCGAGCGTGACGCCGGTTGCGCCCAGCTTGCTGGCGGCGGCGTCCACCTTCTCCTGCGATCGCGAGGCGATCGTCACGCGAGCGCCTGCGTCACAGGCCGCCTTGGCGACGCCGAAGCCGATGCCGGAGGAGCCGCCAAGGACGAGGATCGGTTGGTCTTGCAGGGTCATGTCAGCTCTCCTCGGGGAACCATCGCGCCTCGGGGGCGTCGGGCAGGTAGGTCATGGGGGCGGGGAGCTGCTGTATCTCGATCAGCAAGCCCCAGGGGGCACGGCCGAAGACCCCCTTGTTGCCCGGTCCGTCCTCGGGCGCGCCGAGGTCGTAGGGGGCAGAGACGAGCGTGCCGCCAGCCGCCTCGAAAGCCGACGCCGCGGCTTGGATGTCTCCGACATTCACGCTGAAATGGCTGATGCCGTAGTTGGCAATGTTGGCGTCGGTCGTGCCGCCGGGGCGGTCGATCTCGAATATCTCGACATTCGGGCCGTTGCGAAGCCGCAGGATCGAGACCTTCAGCATGGAGGTGCCCGGCCGAAGGTCGTTCATGGGGCCGACCTCCTCTGCAGGCATCGGCCCTCCGGTCGCGGCGGTCTGCGAGATCACGTCCACGGCACCGAAGGCCGCCTTGAAGAAGGCCACGGCGGCATCGTGGTCAGGCACCGTGATGCCGATGTGTTCTATTCCCCGGATATTCTGGGTCATGTGTTCCTCCGTGGGTGCGATGTGTCTGTCTGGAGAAGACGTATCTTTAAATGAAAAAGATAAATGGATAGGAATCCGCAAAGACCTTTCGAATGGATCGAATAATGGATGCGTTCAGAACCATGCGCCTCTTCGTGGCGATCGCGGAGGGGGCTTCGCTGTCGTCGGTTGCCCGCGACTGGGGCGTGGCCCCCTCGACCGTGAGCTACGGGCTGCAGGCGCTCGAAGAGCGGCTGGGGGCGCAGCTCGTGATCCGCACGACGCGGCAGCATTCGCTCACCGAGGAGGGCGAACGCTTCCTGCAGGAAAGCCGTCGCATCCTGTCGGACGTGGATGAGGTCATGACCGGGATCGCGAATGACAGCGTCCTCTCCGGCAACTTGCGGATCACCAGCACCAACGACTTCGGCCGCCAGCACGTGGCGCCGCTGGTCGATGCCTTCGTGCGCGACCACCCCGGCGTGACGGTTGACCTCTTCCTCGCGGACGGGATCGTGGACCTCGTGGAGGGGGGCTTCGATCTGGCCGTGCGCACCGGGCCGCTGAGGGATTCCGACCTCAAGGCGCGGCTGCTCCTGCGCGGACAAAAGAACATCTGCGCGGCGCCCGCCTATTGGGCGCGCCATGGCAAACCGCAGCATCCCGCAGAGCTTGCTCAGCACAATTGCCTGCTCTTGGGGGAACCGGGCGAGCGGCAGAGCGCCTGGACGTTCCGCAAGGACGGCGAACGCCTGCGGGTGCGTGTCAGCGGTGATCGGCAGGTGAACGATGGCGAAGCGCTGCGCCAGTGGGCCATCGCGGGCGCGGGCATCGTGCAGAAATCAAGCTTCGACATCGCGGAGGACCTCCGCGAGGGGCGCCTTGAAACGGCGCTGCACGCCTTTACCGCCGAGCAGACAAACCTCTACGCGGTATCGCCGCCACGCCAATACGAGTCTCGTCGCGTCCGAGCCTTCGTGGATTTCATGGTGGAGCGCCTCAGCGCTTGGGACGCTTGAAAGCCGACACGCTCAGGCGGGGCGCCCGATGCAGATGCAAACGGGCCGCCTCGTCCCGCTGTCCCCTGATCGCCTGTGCGGCGCCCCGCTGGACATCACGGCGCTGTACGTGACGCGTGTTTCCGGCCTGCGCTCTTCCTCGATCGGATCGGCGCCAAGCTCGGCTCGTGCTCAAGTCCGCCGCAACCCGGCGCAGATCGTTTGCGCGACAGGGAGGGGTAGGGGCAGGGGCCACGGCACGTGGATGCCGCTGCCGGAGCCGCGAAAGCAGCGCGACAGTCTCACCCTAGGGTGTCCAGAGCAGAATCCCTCTCACCGAGATGCGCAACGAGGCCCTGTGACAGGGGAAATCGGCCCTCAATCGGCGTGTGCGACAGAGACCCTCGGCGGGAAGAACCCCGCCATCACCTGTGTGGCGGCGTCGAAATTGGGGATGCGGCCGGTGACGGGGGCCTCCTGCGCCATGTCCCGGAACGTCCGCGACGGGGTCGCGTCCCGCTGCGCGGCCAGACCCAGCTTTGTGGCCACCCGGTTACGTGCCGCCGTGCCGCCGGCGGCGCCGAAGAGGTCCTCGTAGAAGAGCCAGTCGAAGGCAGCACCACGCTGCTGGAGAAGCCCGGTGACATACCCCAACGCCGTAAGGTCGTTGCGCAGGCGCAACTTGAGCCCCTTGAGGTTGATCGACTTGGCACGGGATTGGCCTGCCGCGATCTTCGGAAAGGCACGCTCAGCCTCTTTCGGGCCCCAGACGCTGGTCGCCTCGGCCACCGAGACGGCGGACTGGCGCGCGGCTTCGTCGCGGCTGGTGAGCAGGAGCAGGGTGTAGCCTTCGGCCAAGGCGGCCTCGATCAGCGCGCCGGTGACCTGCAGCGGCACGATGTCGATGCAATGCAGGATGTTCAGCGGATGGGTCCGAAGCGCGCGGGTCATCCACTCGCCGGCCTTCTCCAGATCGGAGGTGCGCCGGAACTCCTGCGTGATGTAGCCCATCGCGCGTTCATCCCGCAGTGGTTCATATTCGTGGGTCGCAATGGCACTGCGTGCCGAGAGCATTGCGGCCAGTTCCGTTTCCCCCGAGAACCGGAGGGACAGGAGGAGCCATGGCTTTGGGGGCATGAAGGGGTCTCGCATCAACGTATTCAAAATTTGTAACCTTTTGCGCGGGCGATCAAGCAAACGGCCCCGCTGATGCCCGGCGGCGGAGGGGACTGCCGCTTTCTCGGGCAGGTGCCGGGGGCTACGGAACAGAAGGAGCGGCGCCGAGGCGCCGCTCCTCCAGAGGCTCTGTGATCCGCGTCAGACGAAGAGGAACTCGTCCACGACCGCGCTCCCGAGGAGCAGCCCGGCGCTGTCGAAGGCGATCCCGTTCACGACCTCGGCGAAGTGGTCCATCTCGAGATCGTGGCTGACTTCCTCGTAGGCCACGAATTCTGCCGTGGCGGTCGTGCCGTCGCTGGTCAGATCGGCGAGGCGCAGGTTGGCCGCATCACCGCCGTAGTAGCTGGCGAGGTCCGCCGAGATCAGCGGCGCGGTGCCGACATCGGCGGCGAACTCGAACTCGGTCGGGGTGCTGGACACCGTCCGCCCGGTGTTGAAGGCCTGCGCCGCGATATCCCCCCAGTCGACGATCCCATCCGCCGAGATCGCGTCCAGTGCGGCCCAGCCGATCACCTCGGTCCCATGCCAGCCGTCGGAGGCTTCCTGTTCCTGAACCGCATAGGTGAACCCGGTCGTCGAGATCTCTCCGGTGCGCACCACTTCCCACTGCGGGCCATTGTTGGTCTGCACCTGAAGGATCACTACCGGCGCTTCGGCAAAGGTCGTGTCGAAGGTCACGCTGTGGAAGACGTTGGTCGCACCGGCCTCGAAGACCGTGGTGCCGACCTGCAGCAGGCTGCCATCGGCAAGCGCCCAGCTGCCCTCTTCCAGTGCCAGCAGCGTGACATCCTCGCCGCGGTGGACGCCGTCGTGGATATCTGCCTCCTCAAGGTAGAGCGTCGCGGAAGTGCCGGTGATTTCACTGAATTCCACCGTGACCGCATCGACGCCGTTGAGCGTGGCGGGGGTTGCGAAGAGCACCGGCGCATCCAGCGCTTCATGGCCAAAGTAGGTGACGGTGCGCGCCTCGTCGGTCAGGCCGGCAACCTGCTGCACGGTGCCGATCCCGCCATCGGTATCCACGCCGTATTCCAGCACAAGCTGGATGTCGTAGATCTGGGCGTCGTCCTGCCGGTCGCCCTTGAGGTAGACCGCGGTGTCGAAGAAGTTCTGCTCCAGCAGCACGCCATTCGGCGTCACGGCCGACAGGATCAGACCCGCGGGCACGGCGTCCCCGGCGCCAAGCGCCCCGTTGACCTGCGACCAGCCTGCGTCGATCACGCCATCGGCGTCCACATCGAGGCGGGTCGGGTCGATCGTCATCCAGCCCGCGCTCGTGGCGAGCGGGGAGTCGCCCGCCCAGTCGAGGAGGTTCAGCGTCGTGACGATCGTGTCGCCGGTGTCGTACTTGATGTTGTCAGAGGTGTAGGGCGGTTCACTGTTCGGGATCAGCGGGATTTCGAGGCCCGGCAGATCCTGCCCGAACTTGTTCGCGGTCAGGCGCCAGCGCGGACCGGAGACCAGCGCCTCCTCGCCATAGCCCGCGGCGGCGGCGTCCTCGGGGCTGCGGAAGCTCTCGTAGACGTTGGCAAAGGGATTGTCCGGGTAGGCGTCGTAGGACCATTCGAAGGGCTCGCGATCGGTGGTCGTGTACCATGCCGCCGTATAGCCGACGTCGAGGTCCGTCGTGCTGAAGTCGAGCTCCGCCGCAGCCGCCATGGCGGCCAGCGAGGCGTCCTTCAGAACGGTGCCCACAGGCGTGCCGCTTGCATCCTCGTTGCGATAGCCCACCAGCACCCCGTCGGGATCGTAGACCGCCGTGCCTCCGACGCTCAGGTCGATGTGGCCCTGCGCATCGAGCACGAAATAGCTGGGCAGGGGATCCCCCACGCCGTCATAGCTGTCCACCGGCGAAACCCAGAGCGTGTTCGAGGAATCGTCGGGGTCCACCACCACGTAGTAGGAGGGCAGGCGCCCGATGGCGGCCTCGTTCTCGTAATCCTCGGGCCGGACCTGATCGTTCGGGTTGTTCGTCACCTCGTGGGTGATCACCAGCTCTGCCCGCGTCACGATGAACCCGCCCGAGCCATCCTCCAGGCTGTCGGCGATCCCGTTGTCGTCGGCATCCACGGTCCATTCGTCCGGCAGGTCCAGGTTGACCTCCATCCGGATGTCGTTCGGCCGTTTCACGGCCTCGCCCCAGCGGTAGAGCAGCTTGCCATCGTCCTTGAGCGTGACCGAGTAGTCCTGCCCATAGGCGATGTTGTAGGTGAGGTCGGTCTCGTTCGGTTGCAGCAGGTCGGTCAGGTCCGCCTCGCCGCCATAGCCGTTCAGGAAGCTGTCGACGATGTCGAGGCTGCCGTCGTTGCCGATGTCCACGGCGCCGACAAGAAGGGTTTCCGGCGTGCCGTCGCCATCGACGTCATAGTCCACTGCCGTCTTGGTGATCCGATAGGTGTCGAGAACGCCGTCACGGTCGAAGTCGATATCCGAGCGCACGGAATTGAGCGCGGGGTCCGTTGCGTCGATGGCGCTTTGCAGGGCCCCGACCAATTCGTGCACATAGGCATCGTGCAGCGCCCCGACCTCGAAGACACCGGCCACCTCGGTGGGGCGCAGGTCCCGCATCTTCAGATCATTGTCGAGCGGACCGAGCGCGCTTTCGTCGCCCGGATAGGCCTGATCCGACAGGACCGAGGCCATGGTGATGTAATGCTCGGTCGAGGCCTTCACGGTCACACCGCCCAGCCCCAGGGACCAGGTCCCCAGCGGGGCGCCGGAGAGCAGCATATCCGTTTCCGCATCACGCAGGGCGAGGCCGATCACGTTGCCGTCGTCGTCGTAGATGTTCCCGGCGTAGCCTTCCGCGAAATCCCCGTCGAGCTCCTTCTCGACGGCCCCGATGAAGTCCTGAACGTAGAAACCGAACTCGCTGTCGATGCCGTAGAGGACGTTTCCGTCCCGATCGACATAGGGGTCCACCACGGCCCCCGCGGTGTCGAGGAACGAGGGGTCCTCAGGATATTGCAACCCGTCGAAGGTTGCCGTCAAATCGTTGATCGAAAAGACATGTTTCGTGGAATTGAAGATGGTCATGTACGCTCTCCCCAAGCAGGTCCCGTGTGGGAGGCTCACCGACCAACCGGTCCTGATGTCCCCCCTCAGAGCGCATCAGTGCACGTTTTACATTCCAGAAAATTGATGTGAATCATCGGCGCGAAAAATACTTCGAAAAATGTGGTACTATTTGAGAAGTCCCGCGACAGGATGACCCGGGGGAGCCGGAGAGGTGTGCGTGACGGCCAAAAACAGGCCCCCACTGCCGACCTGCGGGCCAAGGCCTTGAGCTGCCGTTGGCCGGGCCTCAAGCCGCCGTGGTTCTCTGACACTCCGACGTGTCCCAGAGATGAGCAGGGGGCCGCATCATTGGTGAAAGCGGTCTCTATTCTCGTATCTCTGGGCTCTGCGAGGGCGATCGGAGAACCCCGGACGCCCTGCTACAGCTTCGTCGGCCGACGGGTGCCCTGTCCGACCGTCCCCACCTCGATGCTGAGATGGGGTGTTCCATCCGACGTCTTGCGAGAGCTGCGGCCATCTGCGCCAATCGTGCCGCGAATGCGGTGGCGCCAGTTCGAGAAGCTGTCGAAGCGCACGGTGTCGATCGGCTGGTCCAGCGCGATCTCGACAGTCCGATGACCCGCAGGCCCCGAGAGGGCGACGATCTTTCCGCTGTAGGCCTGCCCCAGATAGTGCCCTGTGACCTGCGCGCCCAAGGTCAGGTCTGCCGGTGCAGTCTGCTGACTGAGGCGGGCGTGAAGCGTGTTCCAGTCCCGCGCCCCGTGCTGCTGCGCGACGAGTTCGAGCGACTGAGCATGGCTGACGATCGTCCCCTGCGCGCGCAAGGCCTGACGCAGCGCCTTGGCCTGAGCTTTGACGGATTGGAGAGAGGGCTGTTTCATGCGGCCTCCTTGGGGGATTTACTGTGACTGCCGAGCAGGGTCAGGGCGAGCACAAGCAGGATGGCATCCGCCATGGGGAAAGCGAACCAGAGGCCGTCGACCCCCGAGGTATTGCCCAGGATGATAAGCAATGCGGGGGTCAGCAGCCAAGGTTTCGCCAGTGTCAGAACAGCCGTCCGAAGCGGATGGCCCAGTGCCTGATAATGCAGGGCGAGGACGAGAACCGGCCCCGTGATGACGTAGAGCGCGGTCATTGGGCGCAGGATCGTGGCGACGGCCGCGATGACCTCAGGATCATTCGAGAAGAGCGCCCCGAGGGGCCGCCCGGCAAACACCCCCGCCAAGCTCACGCAAAGGCACCAGAGCGCCGCACTGGCCAAGGCCAGCCGCAGGGCTGCAGTGGCGCGGTCCATGCGGCCTGCGCCGGCGTTGTTGCCGGTGATGCTCTGGGTCGTCAGTGCAATCGCCATCTGCGGCAGGAACGCCAGCCCGAGGAGGCGCGTGACGACGCCGTAGGCGGCAATATAGGGGGCGCTGTCCGGGGCCGTGGCGTTGATGACATGCAGTGCCGTGCGCGCCACCAGGGCGATGCCGACGAAACTGAGGCAGAGCGGGAGACCCAGCGACAGGATCCGCCCCCAGCCTTCCCACCAGCTGGTCTGCCGCAGCATGGCCAGTGGCAAAAGCGCGGGATCGGAAGCCCGTAGCCCCAGCAGCAGAGCGAGGCCGATGGCCTGCGCCACCACGGTGCCCAAGGCGGACCCGGCCACGCCAAGCCCGAGCAGGATGATGGCCACGTAGTTCGCACCGATGTTCAGCAGGTTCACCAGCACCGACAAGAGGGCGATCTGCCCGGCCCGCCCTTCGCAGCGCAGCGCATCGGCATGCAGGCCGAGGCCGAACTGGAGCGGCGCGCCGAGTATCAGGATCAGCAGGTAGCTTCCCGCGAGGCGCGCCACGGCCGCGTCTCCGCCAGCCAGCGCTTCAAGGACCGCAGGTCCAAGCGGCAGTGCAACCGCGCTCAGCCCCACGCTGAGGCTGAGCGCCAATCCATGGCCGCCGGCGAAGACCTCCGCCGCAGGCCCGCGCGCGCCCGCGCCCAAGTGGCGGGCGAGCAGGCTCGACATGCCGCCGCCGGTGAGGGTGGTCAGGGCGGTCAGCAGCATCACGACCGGAAAAGCCAGGGTGACGGCGGCGAGCGCCTGCACCCCGATGACACGCCCGACGAAGATCCCGTCGATCACGTTCAGGAGGCCGCCTGTCGACATCACGACGGCCATCGGCAGGGCATTGGAGAGAAACAACCGACCCAACGGTCGGGTCAGGAAACTGTTTTCAGGTGACATCAGGGCGGGTCCGACGGACATCGCTCACTCCTCCGGAGAGGCATTTCGGATGAGGAGGTAGCCTGCATTGCCCACCTGCGAAATGCTTCGAGGGTGAGATGTCGTCTTGTTCCGGGCTTCACCGTGACGTGCGTCCGCAGGCGGCAGGTGCCCGGCACCTTGCACATTTCTTACGGCGAAATCCGCGGCAGGGCAACACAGCTTGGGGGAGGCGCCGGCACACCCTGTTTTACAGATGCGGATCGGCCTGGTGCGGCATTGGGCCTGACCTGCTTCCCTGAAAAGTCCGCGGTTTGAGGTTAGCCTGTTCTCCAAACGAGGAGACAGACGATGCGGAAAAGCCGTTTCAGCGAAGAGCAGATCATTGGCATCCTGAAGGAGCAC
>NZ_JAIUZP010000011.1 GCF_020171315.1 Pseudooceanicola nanhaiensis
GCCTTCGCCGCCTTCACGCTGGCGATGGTCGCCTGCGGGTTGGCCCCGATCGACACCACCGAGACCTCGAGAAGGTCGAGCTTCTCCAGCGTCCAGACATGGGTGTCGGTGTCGACCGAATACTCCCGGATGCGGTAGCCGATGGAGAGCCCGTCGATGTCGCCCTCCTTCAGGAGCGCATAGGCCTCCTGCGCCTGCTGCACCCCCATGTTCAGCTTGCCCCGCATCAGAAGGCCGCGGTCGTCCTCCTCGGCCTCCAGCCACTTGCCGATCGGGCGGCTCGGGTCGTGCTGCCAGAACATCTTGGGCATGGTCCCGCGCGCCCTGTGATCCCCGAGGCTGTCGAGGAAAGCCCCGGCCGCGACCACATCGCCGTAACTGTCGGGCTCGCCGCCGAAGGTCGAACCGTAGCCCTCGAACTCGCCCGTCTCCTTCAGCGCCTTGATCTCGAGGACCGGGTTGGCAACCTTGTTAATCGCGTCCATCGCCTGTCTCCATGTTCTGTCCCGCCTCGGTGATCGGCACGTTCTGCATCTGCAGACGCGGCACGTCCCCGCCCTCGACCGGGCCGAGGTTCTCGCGTACCCGCACCTCGTTGATGGTGAGCCAGCCGTTGCTGAGGCCGGACTGGTAGAAGGCCGAGCGGCTGGCACTGTCCCCGCGCAGCAGCCCCTCGAGGTTGAACTCGACATAGAGGCCGCGCGCGCGGTCGGCCGCGCTGAGGAGCTGCTTGTTCACCGCTTGCTCGATCCGCTTCAGCCGCCGGCGCAGGGTGAACTTCTGGAAGGCCAGCGTCTGCTGCTCCAGCCCGGTACCCCAGCTCGTGCTCTTCTCCGTGTGGCCGATCATGTGCGGCGGCACCCCGAAGAAGCGGCAGATCTCCTCGACCGAGAAACGCCGGCTTTCCAGCATCTGCGCATCTTCCGGGTTGATCGTCAGCGGCGTCCAGGTCGTGTCGCCCTCGAGCACCAGCGGCCGGCCCGTGTTCTGCGCGCCGATGAAGGTCTCGACCAGCACCGTCTTGGTGATCTCGCGTTGCTCGGCGCTCAACCAGTCCTTGAAGGTCAGCGCCCCCGAGGGCCGCATGCCGTTCTTGAAGGTGGTCCCGGCCGAGCGGTCGATGGCGCGCGCCAGCCCGAAGGCCTGCCGTCCAAAGTGCAGCGTCGACATGCCGCCCAGCGGGTTGCCCCCGAAGCCCCGGATGTGCAGCACGCCGCTGTCGGGGCGCACATGGCTCTGCCCGTCTTCCGTCCAGCGGTACTCAAGCGTGCCGCTCTCCCGCCGCCGCACGCTGACCAGGTCCGGGCGGATCGGCACCAAGGCAATCAGCCGGCCCGAGCTCTCGCGCTCGACCGCCGCATAGGCATTGCCCCAGAGCTCCAGCGAGGCCGCCACGAACTCCCAGAAGTCGAGTGCGGTCTGATCATAGTTCGGGCTGTCATGGAGCAGCCGGAAGAGCGCGTGGTCGCGCGCGGGCTCCCGGCCCTCCTCCGTGGTCCGGTAGGTCATCACCGGCAGCGAGCCGATCGAGCCCGCCAGCAGGTTGGTACAGGCCCAGACCGCCGAGAGGCCCAGCACCGTGCTGTCGCTGACGATCTCGCCGCTGTCGGCCACGGGCCCCGAGGGGCGCCAGCTCTCTGCGTCGGTCAGCGTCACGGGACGCGTGAAGGCCGACTTGATCCAGTGCTTCAGCTTCAAGTCGAGGCCTCCAGTGCCGCAAAGTAGTCATCCATCCGCGCCGTCGCGGCCGGGTTCAGGCTCATCAGCCAGACGGCATTGAAGAGCGCCATCAGCGGGTCGATCTTGCCCGAGCCGCTGACCGCCTTGGTCACGATCACCGCGTTACCGCGGGTCTCGGTCTTGGCGTTGCCGACGCACCAGGTCATGAGCGCCTGGTCCGCGTGACGCAGCGAGCCGTCGAAGAGCTTGCGCTCGGCCCCCTTGATCGCGCCGTTCAACCGGTAGCCCTGGCTCACCGGCACCAGCATCTCGGTCGGGATCCCGTCGAGCTCCAGCGCATCGACGATCGCCGCCACGCCTTCCGGGTCGAGTCCGACGCCTGCCTTCTTCGGCAGGACACCGGCGCGGTGGAGGCTGCCCACCAGCGAGACGAGGTCATCCACGTCCTGCGTGGGGTGCTTGCAGATCACCAACTCGCCCGCCTTCTCAAGGTCCTCGAGGATCGGCGCGATGCTCTTGCGGCGCTCCAGCGCGATCCTGTGCACCCAGGCCCGTGACCAGGACAGCCAGGCCCGGGTCTTCCGCTCGCGCCCCACCACGGTCAGCCCCAGCAGGTCATCCATGCCGCCGCCGTCGATGCCCGCCACGCAGACCTCGCAGCGCGCGATCAGCTCCTCGAGGGTCAGCCCCTTCACCGTGGCCTCGGCCCAGTAGTCGGCGCCGATCCAGCGGTCGTCATGAGTGCCGCTGCCGACCTGCACGTTGAAATGCTGGCTGGCGACGAGCGCGAGGGACTCTGTCCCCTCTTCCTCGGCCTTGCGCAGCTCGTCGCGCAGGTAGTCCATGTCGACACTGCGCCCCATGTGCGGGTTGACCAGTGGCCAGAGCGCCTCGTCCTTCCAGCCGTCCTTGCGCGCGATCTCCTCCGGCAGCTCGTAAAGCAGCGGCAGCATCGGCCGCGCCAGCGTGCCGTCGCGCACCGCCCGCGCTGTCTGGATCTCGCTCTTGAAGACCCCGTGCGGCGCGATCTTCGACTGGGTCGTGATCTGCAGCAGGAAGTGCCGGTTCTTGGGGTGCGAGAGCGCGCCCCGGATCTCGGTGAAGACCCCCTTGGCCGAGGGCCGGTTGGCGAAGACATGGGTCTCGTCGATCAGCACCGTGGCGTTCTTCAGCCCGGTCACGATGTCGGCGTCGGCCGCTTTGATCATGATCTTCGACGGGATCTTCGCGTTCAGGTTCTTGATCGTCCGCGTCGATTCCTGCGGCGGAGCGAACAGCGGCCGGATACGCGGCGTCCGCTTGATGATCCCGGCCGCATGATCAAACGCCCCGCGCGCCAGTTCGATCGAGGGGGCGATCAGGATGAACTGGGCCTCAGGGCTCATGTTCAGGATGCAGGCGGTGACGATGATGGCCGCGGCGATGGCCGTCTTCCCGTTCTTCTTCGGGATCATCACGAAGAACTCGCGCAGGTAGCGCTTCTTCACCTCTGGGTCGTAGCTCCCGAAGATCACCCGCACCAGGTCGAAGACCCAGTCGTCGCAGACCGCACCATACTCGGGGAAGCCGTCGAGGTCTGGACAGCGCAGCCCCTTGAAGATCGTCAGCGCCTTCTCGGCGTAGGCGTCGTGGAGCGGCAGCTCGGGGAAGAGCGAACCCCGCGTGCTTATGCGATCCTTCCAATCCGGCACGGCCGTCGACCAGGACAGCGGCAGCGCGACCGGGGTGATCAATGGAACCGCTCCGGGTTCAGCAGGTCATCGTCCTCGATCACTGCAGCAGCCTCGGCCGTGAGCTGCTCCTTCTTGCCCTTGGGCAGCGGCGCCTCCTTCCGCTTCGGAGCATCGTCGCCGACCGCCTGGCGCGCGAGCTCCGCCATGTCCTCCTCGTCGAGGATCGCCTTGATCGCCTTCATTGCCGAGACGTTGCCCGCATCGGCCGCCTCGTCGAGCCGGAGCAGGATCTTGGCGCGCGCCTGCTTGCGCGCTGCCGCCCGCGCGTCCTTCAGGTTCAGCCGACCATTCTGAAAATAATGCTTGTTCAGAGTGGGTTGGCTGATCCCCAGCTCCTCCGCGATCTCCTTCTTCGGCACGCCAGCCACGTGCAACATCCTGACTTTGTTCAGAGATTTTGCGTTCGGCGTATGCCCGTTCGCCCCCGGCTTGCCGTGGTTCGCCGGGATTGGATCGCCAAGCAGGTCAAAATCGCGGGCCACAGAAAAAATTCTCCGAGTGAGGGGGGCACGGGGCTTCCGCGCCAAAGGCTGTGAAGTTTGGACCCGCCCCCCGCCGTCGCGAGGTCAGAGCCCGTCCGAGAGCCAGCCGGCCTTCTCCTGCCGCTGCTTCTCGCTGTCGTGCCAGGCCTTGCTGACCGACTGCAGGTTCGCCGGATCGAAGAAGAGAGCCTCGTCTCCGCGGTGCGGGCGGATGTGATCCACCACCGGGCTGTTGGGCGCGGGCGCCTTGCCGGTCAGCCGGACGCCGGTCTGCTGGCAGGTGAAGCCGTCGCGCCGGAGCACCTCCAGGCGCAGCTGCTTCCAGCGCTTGGTGTTGTAGAGGGCGCGGCCTGGCATGATCGCCGCGCGTTGCTTCGACCGCTCCGCTTCGGTGGATGGCAGGACCAGGCGCGCAGGTTGACGCCCGAGGCGCCCGCCGACGCCACGACCGGATAGTCGTCCCATGAGATGTCCTGAAGATGCGCCAGCCAAGGGCCGGACATGGAAACGCCCGGCAGCTGATGCTCAGCTCCGGGCGCAGTTCGTGATGATGCCCTATGGGTAAGATCTGGTTAGGCTAACCGTCAAGAGGCTAATTTACGCCCAGCAGCGATCACTGCCGCAGCTCCCTGATAACGCGCTGGATTTTACGCCAGTCCTCCGCCTCATCTTCCCGTCTCCCGGCTTCGCACGCCCGGATGCGCGCAGCGGCCTCCGCTTCGGCCGCGGGGCCATGGGCGCGCAGCAGCGCGGACGCCTGTTGGGCGATGTTCATCTGTTGGATGGGTCCTCCTTCCGTCGCCCTCTCCTCTGAGCGACGGCCCGACCATACCATAAGTGGCGGGTATACGCATGTTTGAGGGTAAGAGAACCTGCAGGGAATCGCGCCAGGGACGGGCAAACAGCTCTTTGCGGAAGGTCGCGCAAGGCTGAGCATGACAACGAGCACCGACACGAAGGGCGGAAAGCGGGCATTCGCTGCGTTGCGGACGGTTGTCGGCGATACCGAAGCAGCTGACTTTCGGTTTGCGGACAACATCGCGGAACATAGTACGCCCGGCGTGATTTTAGCGACCAGGGGCTAGATGACAGATGAACCAGTCTCGATCACTAGTGGCAAAGCTCGGTCAGACACCGATCAACGCCAGGTTCAAATGACTGGATCGTTCGCCCTGCCAACACCCAGGATCGGACCTGTTGGAAGGTTCGTGGGCGAGCCGCCTGCAGGTTCCAGCGTTATCTCGTAGAGCTGCCGAGCGGTCGGGGCGGTGAGCCCGTGGATGGTCAGTGTCTCCGAGGTTCCATCGGCGAGCAACCCCAGAGAGACTGGCGGGCCTGCGTCGTCGGGCTTTGTCCAGACCTGCATGACCTGGCCACTTGGAACGGCAGGCTGCTCCAGCAGGGTGATGCGGGTGGTGTTGTCCGGTGCGCTCTCCACCAACGCGACGGCGCCGCCGCTTGCATCCAGAAGGACCGTTACCACCAGTGGCGGCGTGGGCGTCAACAGGGACCATCCCGTGAGGAAGGCCAGCAGCACCGTTGCCGCAACAGCGCCGTAGGTCGCCCGGCGCCAGCGCGCAAGGCGGGCCCGCACATCGTCAAGCTCCACGATCTCCGCCGGTGCGGCGGGAACGTCGGGGACGTCGAGCCGGTCGGTGAGGCGGTTCCAGAAACCCTCAGGCAGGGGCTTTGGCGCGGCTGTGTCATCAAGTGGGGCAAAGCGCAGGCGGGCGCGCTCCAGCAGGGCTGCGACAGCTGGGTCTTCGGCTGCCATTCGGTCCAGCTTCGCGCAGTCCGCGTCAGAGGCCAGGCCCAGAACGACCTCGTCGATCATTACTTCAAGAGAATACTCTGTCATGACAGACACTCCCTCAGTTTGAGCAATCCGCGCCGCATCCGGGCCTTGACCGTACCCAGCGGGCTATCGAGGCGACCGGCGATCTCACCGTGACTGTACCCCAGCACATAGGACGCGAGGATGGCGTCACGGGTCGGGCCGTCCAGACGGTCAAGACATTGGCGCAGTCCGGTGGCATCGTCCAGACCGCCATAGGCGCTGGCCAAGACTTCGGGTACCGGGGTAAGGTCGACATCCGCCGCATCGCTGGTGACCTCACGTTCTTCGCTGCGCAGCATGGTCAGGCATCGGTTCCGCAAGATCGTATAGAGCCAGCCCTTGGCACTGCCGCGAGCGGGATCGAACTGCCCCGCACGACGCCAGACAAGAACAAGAGCATCCTGCACCGCATCTTCCGCCAGATCGGAGCGGCGCAGCATGCGCCGGGCCACGCCCAGCATACGCCCGCCCTCGGCATCGACAATGGCCTTCAGGGCCGAGCGGTCGCCTGATGCGCAGGCGATGAGCAGCGCGGAATGGTCCGTTTCGATGACTTTCTCTCCCCTCCCGCCGGGGCGCGCCCCTTCAGTGGATACAGGGCTAGTCAACGATGGATCGGCTGTCAAACCAGATGACGGGACCCGAGGCCGCCGTCCCTCGATCGGGACGGCGGGTGATATCGCGCAGTCGCTCACATCTCGTCTGCGGTCATGAAGGTGATGTCGCGGATCACGTTGTCACCCGCCCCCTTGATGTCCCAGCTTTCCGTTATCGCACCATCTTCGAGCGACACGGTGTGCAGCTGACCGGCGGCCACCAGCCAGGCGGTGTTGGTGCCCTCTGCATCGGTGGCGATGTCGAAAGCGTAGCTGTCGGAGGCGTCGATGCCCAGCTTGCCCACAGCGGCCAGCGTACCGTCATTGGGCGAGGTCTGCCGGATCAGCGCCACGATGGTGCTGTCGATGTCGTACATCGCGGTGCCTTCGGGCTTGCCGTAGCTATTGATGTAGGCGGCAGCGACGATGGCTGGTGCTTCGCCCGCGTGCATGTCCTTCTCCTCGAAGGCAAGCGAGCCGTCCACGGTCACGGCACCGCTTTCGATGTCGACGCGGTGGTTGGTGGTGCCGGACATGAAGCGCAACTTGTCCGCCATCGGGTTGAAATCGACGATCACCGGTGCCCCCTCCATGACCGGCAGTTCGGTATCCATGGTGGAGATCACGGTGGACGCACCGGTCATCGGGTCGATCTCGACGATGTCGAACGTATCGGTGACGCCGATCAGCTGGCCGTTGGAGGGGCGCAGATCGATGCCCAGAAGGCGGTCGATGCCGGTCACTTCCATGCTTTCGCCCACGGTGGCCGTGCCCGCGTCGATCATGTGCAGCATCTTGTCACCGCTCAGGGCAACGGCCTTGAGGCCGTGGTCATCCGCGTGGGCGACGGTTGCGGTCAGGGCCAGCAGGCCGAGGGTCGCAGTTGCAGTCTTCATCATCTTCAATCTCCTCAATGGGCTTCGGCGCGGGGTATTCCGCGGCCTCGCTACCCCCATGACTCCCAGCGGATGCGGTTTGGATGCATGGCGGCAAAATTTTTTCTGATTTTCTTTCGAGGAGATGAGTAGGACGGGATGAAAGGCAGACTGGTACAAACGGCCCTGTCTCTGGATCAACTTGCCACGGCGCGCCTGCGGCCAAGTGAAGGCGCTATCTCGACGGCTGCGAGGATCAGCGTCGACAGCCCGACGATCGGAACGAAGACCCCCGCCGCCACGGCCGTCACAACCTGGGTGTGCGGGATACGCCAGCCCACTGGATGCTCGGCACGCCCATCGTGCCCTTCGTTGCGCCTTGGGCACGCGTCAACAAAGTGCAGCCAGTGGACATGAGGTAAGCGTATCTCATCATAGCAAAGTTTCCGACGAGAGCTTCGGCACGAGCTCTCTCAGGTCGCCTCACCCGATGTAGATTGACCGGCTCAAAAATGGCCGGTGTTTCAATGCCATCGCGAACGCTGGCGCAGGGCCCACGGCTTGCCGGCCTTCCGCCGCGGCGATGGCCATCTTCTTCGCTGGGCTTGACATTGGGCGTGTTTGGCATGCGTCCTGACCTCTCAAGAGGGGGACCCATGACCGAGGAACCGCTGGCTGAGATCCTCTTGCGCATGGCGCAAGGGGAGCGCGCCGCACTGCGCAACCTCTATTCCGAAGCCGGCCCGAAACTTTTCGGGGTCTGCATTCGTATGCTCAAGGACAGGGCCGAAGCAGAAGACGCGCTACAAGAGATCTTGGTAAAGCTGTGGAGCAAGGCACATCAGTTCGACCCCAGGCGCGGCCGATCAACGGCCTGGGCCGTGACCATCGCGCGCAACCATTGCCTCGATCGCCTGCGCGCGCGCACGGCTGCATTGCAACGTGAAGCCACCGGATCGAATGAGCGGGCCATGTTGGAGGTAGCCGACACCGGGCCGGGACCGGAAACTCTTGTCGAGATGAAGGACGAGGCGCGGCGCATCTCCGACTGCCTCGCAACGCTCGAAGCCGACCGTGCCACCGCGATCCGGAGCGCCTATCTTGACGGGCACAGCTATGACGCCATTGCGCGCGCCCTCGGGATCCCGGTGAACACCCTGCGCAGCTGGCTGCACCGTGGCCTGCGCAAACTCAAGGAGTGCATGGACGCATGACCGAAGACGAGACCCCCGATCTCGCGGCCGACTACGTACTGGGGCTTGCCTCAGCCGAGGAGCGCGCGCGGGCCGAGGACAGGATCGCCCGCGATCCGGTCTTTGCGCAGGAGGTCGAGAGCTGGCAGGCGCGTCTTTCGCAGCTGAACACCGAATTCGACGCCGTGACGCCCCCCGCCGCTGTGCTGGACCGGGCCGAGCGCAGCCTGTTCGGAACACCCCAACGGCGGCGCATTGGCGTGCTGGGCTGGCTGCGCAGGGCCGGCGCAGGTCGCGGTACGACCGAGACCACCGTCCGGGGCGTGCCGCGCCCGCGGTTTGCGATCTTGCTGGGGCTGGCCGCAGTAACGACCGTGGCGCTCATGGCGTTCTGGGATATGCCTCTCTACCGCTCCGGCCCGCCGCTGGCAGACCTGAGCGCGCCGGATCTGCAAATCACCATCCACGGCGACACCCAGCGGCTGATATTCCGCCGCGTTTCAGCGGCCCCCGACCCCGAGGGGCAATCATACGAGCTGTGGCTGATCCGCGATGGGCAGGTCGCGTCCCTCGGGCTGCTCGCCCCGGAGACGACCGAGGTCCGCGCAGAGGTGCGCGCGGGCGATGTCCTGGCGGTCAGTCTGGAGCCCTCGGGGGGCTCGCCCCTCGCCGGCCCCAGCGGGCCGGTGCTGGCAACGGCGCAGATCCCCAGCCTTTAGCGCCAAGATTTTTCTGTATCCATGTGCAACGCGGGCGAGCGCGCCTTCGTATCCCCTGTAGCCCCGGACGAAACCGGCGCTTTCAGGAGGAAACATTATGACCAACATCAAGTTCACCCCCGCCCTGGCACTCGGCCTCGTCGCGGCCCTTGGCACAGCGGCCCCGGCCCTTGCCGCAAACCCGATGGTCGGCGGCGCCGCGATGTACGAGACCAAGAACATCGTCGAGAACGCCGTCAACTCGGCCGATCACACGACGCTGGTTGCCGCGGTCAAGGCGGCCGGCCTGGTCGAGACCCTTCAGGGCCCCGGGCCGTTCACGGTCTTCGCGCCCACCAACGCGGCCTTCGAGATGCTTCCGGCCGGTACGGTCGAAACACTGCTGAAGCCGGAAAACAAGGCAATGCTGACCAAGGTTCTGACGGCGCATGTGGTGGCCGGCGACTGGACCGCGGCGAAGATCGCACAGAAGGCCCGGGCGAGTTCGGACGGACTGGCAAACTTCACGACAGTTTCGGGCGACGCCCTTTCGGCGAAAGTGCGCAACGGGATGCTTTACGTCTATGACGAAAGCGGTACGGTTGGCCGCGTGACGATCGCTGATGTCGATCAGTCGAATGGCGTGATCCACGTGGTCGACCACGTCCTGGTGCCCAAGTAAGCGTTCTATCGATTGATGTGCCCGCGACGCCAAGCGTGTCGCGGGGGCAGTCCTTCACTCCCGATCCAGGCCGCTCTCCTGCTCAAGATGCCGTTTCCGGAGAAGCTAACCTTCGCCCCATGCCCGTTGCGGGTTCTCACAGCGGGCCTTTGGTTGCAACGGCATATGGCACGATGTTCTGGATGACCGCTTCGGGGAAGCTGCAATGCGGCGAGGTCCAACCTAGCGAGTGTCCGGAGAGGGCCGTTCGTGACACGACCTAGCCCCTCGCCAACAACACCGATCAACCAGAAACGCGAGCAACCCCTTGCCCTCGCATCCGCTCCAGCGCCTCTTGGAGTGCTCTGCGGCAGCGCTCAACACTCCCCTGATCCACCGCCCAGCCATGCGCCCGCAGCACCTCGCTGATCGTCATGCCCCCGATGCAGACCTGGTCCACCAGCGCCTGGTCGAAGATCGCCTTGCGCTTCTTTGCCCCACCTGGCCGGATGCGGCGCACCGCCTTCGCCAGCCCGCCGCCGATCCGACGCTCGAAAACACGCAGCCGCTGGAAGTCCCGCAGCATCGCCACCTCGCGATCACCTCCCCCACTGCCCGACACGTTCAGCGTCTCCAGCGAGGAGCACTTCACGCCCGAGGAGGCGCAGCGCTCCACCAGCGCGGCGTAATCGCGGCCCACCTCGATCTGACCCACCGTGAACGGCGGCTGAAAGACCGGCACCGGCTGCCCGGCCTTCTCTGCCTTTGCCACCAGCGCGCGGTGCCGGTTCTGGGCCTGCCGGGTCATGACGTCGAAGGCATCAGCCACCCGGGCAGCCCTGAACATGACCCTGCTCTCGGGGTCGACCCAGCCATCGCGCCGCACCCGAGGCCCGGCGGGCGTCATCTCGGTGTGGCGAGGCATGAAGGCCACCATGGGCCCGCGCGCCGGGGCCACCGGCATGGCCGGGCAGACGCCTTCGGGCGGTGCCGCGGCTGCCAGTACGGCGGCGATCGAGGCCGCCGTTGCCTCGTTAGCCGCAAGCGGGAGCCGGCCCACTTGCGCCGTCCCGAGGCGGGAGACGTAGATCACCTGGTCCTTGCGGAGCGCGCTCATGCCGCGTCCCCCGCTTCGGCCTGCCGCTTGTCGATACCCGCCTGCACCATGGCCCGCGCCCGTGCTTCGAGGCCGCGGTACCAGCGCAGCTCCTCACGGGCATGGGCGCCAGGCTCGAAGCCCCGGTGCAGCTTGTCCTCGGTCACCTCGACCATCCGGGCCAGAGTCTCGCTCCGCTCGGTGATCATGCGCAGTTCGCGCTCGTCGCGCGGAGGGCGCAGCCGCTTCTCCCACCACAGGAAGGTCGCAACCAGGTTGCCGTTTTGCAGCGCCGCGAGACCGGCGCGCGAGGCGAACCAGCTCGCGGCCCGGGGCAGTTCCTCAAGGCGGCGCGGCTCGTAGCTGTGCGCCACGCCGATCAGCGAGACGGGCTTCGGCCAGAAGCAGCGGGCCGAGCCCTCGCCATTGCGCAGCAGCCATTCCAGCAGCGCTGCCAGGGCCGCGTCACCGAGATAGGCCAGGTCATCGCAGATCCGGTCAAGAGCGCGCTTCTGCTCGGCCTCGGGCGTGCCCTTCTTGAACCGCATGCCGGCTTCGGTCGCGGGCTCGATCAGCATGCGCCGGACCCGGCCGCGGGCGGTTTCGGTGGTGGTCTGCTCGTCGGTCATGGCTTGCCCCTTCTCAGCTCAGCCCGGCTGCCGCACGCTCGTCCGGCGTGAGCAGGTCCGCTGCGATGATGTGATCCCGAACCCATGGCTGCTCGTCGGCGATGGCCTGCATGCGGCCTTCTCGGAAAGCGGCGACGGCGCGCGCCGCCGCGGCGATGACCATGGGGTTGTCGGAGGGCGCCCGCGCGCGCGCCCGCGCTTCATGGTTCATCCATGGTTTATCCTTATTATAGGGACCGGCAGTTTTGCCCCCCTTTCGGCGCAAATTTGCCCCCCTTTCTCCGGCCTCAGGGTTGCATGGATGCCCCCCTTTCGGGCCGCTAAAGGCTAGCATGTCTGCACCCCTTTCCGGGCCATAGACCGGAAGCTGGCGCCCACGCCACACGCGCACCAGCCGGGTGCTCACCAGGAACCCGAAGCTGCTGCTGGAGCCCCGATGCTCGCCCGGAACGTGGACAATCCACTCCCCCTCGACCAAGTCTCTCACCGCCCGCCTGACCGTGTCGTCCGACTTGTCAAACTGTGCGCCGAGCTGCCGGAACGAGGGCGTGCAGCGAAGGGTCTTGCGCTGGGTGTAGTCGAATGCGAGCGCGTGCAGCAGGACCATCGGGAAGAGCTTCAGCGTCACGTCGGAGCGGACCATCTCCAGCATCTCGAACCGCGCCCGCTCCCATTCCGTGACCCCGAGCATGCGCCTGCCCGGGCCGACGGCCGCCTCCAGCTCAGGCTTGCGGGGATCAAATTCCCCCACGTCGGCCCGCTCATTTGCCTCTCTCATCATCCAACCTCGCTCAGGAACGCCTCGACCGCCGGGCCGAGGCCCACGAGGTCATGACGGAGTTCATCATCGACCGCCCCAGAGGCGATCGGCGGCCCTGCCGGGCCCGGCATGTCGGCCGACAGGTCGCTGACCCGCAGCGCCCACCTCCGGGCACCGCACTCCGTAGCGACCAGCTCCAGCCACAGGTGTCCGAAGGGCAGCACGAGGCGGCGCGCAATCGTCAGCGGCGCGGCCGTCATGCTGCCCTCCGGGTCGGCGCCCGTGAGTGATGACCGGCTACCTCGGCGGGCGCCCCGCCGGTCAGAAGGGCCGGGAGGCCACGTGCACTGCCCCTCTCCGGGGGCTTGGTGCGGCGGGGCCCGCCTAGGGTCATGCGTTGCCAGGTCACGGTGGGCCCTCCCACGGCGCAGTGGGCAGCGTGACCGGGCTGCGACTGAATTCCCCGCTCACGATCGCGCGGACGGGCACATGGACGATGGTCCTGTCGCCGTGCACGTCGCGAGCCAAGGGTACGGACGCATCCGGATCGCGCGCGGTGAGCTGGCGCATCTTCGGAGGGCGTCCGAGGAGATCATCGCGCGCGCTCATCCGCCCTGCCCCCGCAAGGGTACCGGCCCGGTTGAACGCGCCTCGCAGAGCGCGGCCATGGCCGCGTGTTTGTCCGCCGCCTCGCGATGTTCGACCGCGGCCTGGGCCCAGTCCTGCGCAGTCTCGGACCGCGCCGCGCGGAGGCTGGCCTCCAGCGACTCGCCGTGTTCGCGCGAGGTCTCCCCTATGAGTTCGTAGGGACAGGCGTCGCCGGGTGGTTCCGCCACCTGTGCGCGGTAGGCGTCGAAGCAGGGATTGTGCGTCGCGTCCATCAGCGCCCAGGCCCAGAGCAGCGGCACTTCCGCGTTGCCATTCTCGATCCTGGACAGAGACCCGAGACTAATCGAGTGGCCAACCGCCGAGGCGATCGTCGCAGCCGCGGCCTCTTTGCCACCTGACTGCGTCACTAGGTTCCTGAACATCTGCGCTGCGACTTTAGGCTGCATCAGAAACGCCTTTTCCTTGGGGTTCTAGAGGGCACGCCGCAAATTGCCGGCATGGGACATTTAGAGAACGGCCGAGAGAGGCAGACCCGAACGGCGCACCAAGAGCGAGAGATTTCATACGGCGTCTCGCTCTGCCTCTGCGCCAGACGGCGACCTGAGCCCCCGCTGACGCTGAAGGTTCTCGAGAACTTTCGCAGCCGTGTCCGGCCAAATCCGTCCCCCGTTCCGCAATCTCGGCAGGAGCCGACCGTTGCCCGCCAAGAGGATCCCGACACGATGGTCGGAAAGACCGGTGTCGGCTGCAAACTTCTCGATTTCTGGCAACAACGTGTTCATGGGGCATCAAGATGCACGCTTTAGCGTTCAAGTCAATGCACGCCATAACGTTCACGCAACACACGCTAACGCGTGTTAGCCTGCGTGACATGAAAGACGATTGGTTTCATAGGCTTGAAGAGCTGATACTGGCCGACGGTCGCAGCTACCGCCAGATAAGCGAGGCCGCAAAATGCGGCCCGAATTTCGTTCAGCAACTCCTCAAAGAGCGGAAAGACCCGCGTGCGAGTCAGCTCGCGAGGCTCTTCAATGCGCTAGGCCCAAGTGCCGCGATATACGTTATCACTGGACTAAGGTTGGGCAGCGATGACTTAGAGTTCCTGGCCACGGTTTCCGCGCTGGATATCGACGCTCGTCGAGACGCGCTCTCCATTCTGCGTCGGCTCGCAACGCCCTCATTTCCTGAAGAAAGATCTCGCGGCGGGCAGAATCGAGACTTCTCCACAAGCTGAACATCTCAGCAATTTCGTCGTCCATAGAGCACCCACCGTTCGCGTTCCGTTCACGTTAGGCGGCTCGGGCACGCAGGGTCAAGCCAATGCGCCCCCGCTATTTCGGAGGGCTGCTTCCTACCAAGAGGATGCGGGAGGCCCGCGTCCCCCGGCATTTGTCGTGACCAGCCTCGCCCGCAATTGAGACTTGGCCCAGAGAGGCTCGCGAGCATCGCCACGCCCGTCAGCGCTTCCGCCTTGTAACGATTCGTCATCCACTCGGAAACCGCGGTCGAACGCTATTACGTTCACAACATTGACGCGCACGCCATAGCGTGCAATGCTTCGCCCCATCCCATGATGGAGGAAACACAATGTCCAACGTTCACGTCCTCACGGCCCGCAGTCGCGTCCTGCACGCAGGAAAATACCTCGGACAGCCCGCCCTGATCACCGACGCCTGGCTCCAGCTGAAAGAGCAGCAGGGCTATCCCATCACGGTTGATCGCCTCGCGCGGATCGAAACCGGTCAGCCCTCGGCGGGCCCCACACTGGTCGCGCCGCCTGTGCGCGCCACGTCGATGCTGGCGCGCCTGCACGGATCACAGCCCCTCTTCCACTTCACCCTCCCAGACGACGGCGATTGCGGGGGCGACGCGGCATGAGTCCCCGCCCCGCCCCTGCCCGCCAGCCGGACATCGCGACGCTGATGACCCGATGGATGATTGCTTCCGCGCTTATTACCTCCGGCAGCCTCGCCGCGACCCTCGTGGCCCTGTGGTTCTAAGCCCACGCCCCGCCACCGGGGCTGCGACGGATGACAGGAGACTGACATGAAGAACAAGCTCTCTGACCTGAACAACCACCTCTTCGCGCAGATGGAGCGCCTCTCGGTCGACGACATGAGCGCCGAGCAGCTGGAGATCGAGGTGAAGCGCGCCGACGCCATGGTGTCGATCGCAGACCAGATCACGGGGAACGCCGAACTCCAACTGAAGGCGGCGAAACTCTTCGCCGAGCACGGCAACAACGTGCTGCCCATGCTCCCGCAGATCGGAGGCAAGGCGGAATGAGGCAAGGCGGAATGAAGGGCCAAAGGATCGCCTATGGCCCCGAAGAGATGGCCTGGCTCGAAGCGAACCGCACGATGGTCATCAGCGACTATCACCGCGCCTTCGTGGAGGCCTTCGGCCGCGAGGACGTGTCGGCTGCGAACCTGCATGCTCTCCGCAAGCGCAACGGCTGGAAGACCGGGCGCACCGGGCACTTCGTCAGGGGAGGTGAGCCGCACAACAAGGGGAAGCCCTTCAATCCTCCAGGCAGCGAGAAGGGCCGTTTCAAGAAGGGGAACCTGCCCCACAACCACCGCGGCGCCGGCCACGAACGGGTCGACAGCAAGGACGGCTACGTCTTCCTGATCATCGATGAGACGAACCCGCACACCGGCGCCGATACGCGGCCCGTTCTGAAGCACAAGTACCTCTGGGAAAAGGCCAATGGCCCTGTCCCGGAAGGCCACCGTCTCAAGTGCCTGGATGGCGACAAGACCAACTGCGATCCGTCGAACTGGGAGGCCATCCCCATGGCGCTCGCCCCGCGGCTCAATGGGCGTTTCGGTCGGGGCTACGACGACGCACCCGCGGAACTGAAGCACACCATCATGGCGACGGCGAAACTGGAGCACGCACTGCGCGAGAAGAAGAAGGCTAAGGTATGACCGATCACCCGCAATTCGCACTGGTCCCCTTCGAGGAACTCCGCGCCCTCACCGCCGAGGTCAGAGCGTTGCGCGATGCCGTGGAGCGCGCGACGATCACGCCGATGCCAGAGTGGGTCACCATCCCGCAGGCCGCGGCCACCCTCGGGTGTTCCGTCCCCACCATCAGGCGCCGGATCGACAGCGGTGAGCTGGAGGCGAAGGGCAATGGGAAGCTGCGCCGCGTCCGCGTCAGTCGAGCCGCCTAGCCAGCTCCTCAGCTGTCGCGTCGTAGTACCGCTGAAGCATCTTGATGTCGCGATGGCCCACCATCTTGGCAAGCGCCAGGACATCGAGCTTGCGGCTGAGACGGGTGATGGCCTCGTGACGGCTGTCATGGAAGTTCAGCCCCTCGATCGCGGCCTTGTCCCGCATCTTCCTGAAGAGCGCGTCCAGGTTCTGGCTCGAGAGCTGGAAGACCGGTTCACCCTCCGGAAGCGCCCGGAGCAGCCGCACGGCCTCAGACGACAGCGGCACCTGCCGAGCGTCCCCGTTCTTCGTCATCGGAAGCGTCACCACTCGCCGCTCTAGATCGACCGCATCCGAACGCATCCCCACGATCTCGCCAGCGCGCATCCCGGTCTCAATCGCGAACAGGAAAGCATGCACTGCGCGTGCCTGGCTCTTCGACAGATCGTCACCGGCAACATAGAGCAGGCGCTCGATCTCATCATCGCTCGGACGCCGGGAGCGCTTCGGTGGTTCCTTCGGCCGGCGTACATCGGACATCGGGTTGACGCTGACCATCCGCCATTCGCGGCGTGCCTGCGTGAAGATCGCGCTGACCAGCACCATTTCCCGCCGCACGGTTCCGGCCGAGACGTCGCGCAGCCTGCGATCCCGCCAGCCGGCCAGGTCGGTTGCGGTGATCTCCGAGATAGGTTTCCGCGCCAGCGGGTCTTTCTGGAGACGGCGGATCTGCAGATCCTCCCAGCGGTGTCCCCGCTTCGCTGGAGATACTTCCCGCACATACCGATCGAGGACATCCGTGAAGAGCGTCGAGGCGGCGAGCTGCTCGCCGTTCGCCAACTCATACTCCTGACGAGCCGCCCAATCCTGCGCTTCCCTCTTCGTTGGAAGCACCTTCGAGCGACGCACGCCCTGGCGGAAGATCTCCGCCCGCCAACCCGACTTGAGCTTTCTGAAAGTCGCCATAGAATCGCACCATGCGTAATTTTCCGCACATCGTGCGTAGATTATGCGTAATCGTATGCGCGTTCTTGGACGTCACAGGCAACGCCAAACTCATGCAGCAACCGTAACTACTTTGTTTTGATTGATTTTGACGTTCAGACAACGTCACCTGAATTCAGGGATGGTACCCGCGGCCGGACTCGAACCGGCACGGCACAAGGCCTAGGGATTTTAAGTCCCCTGTGTCTACCATTCCACCACGCGGGCGACGGGGCCGACATTAGCGAAAGGCCGGGCCGTGTAAAGCAATGGCAGGGGCTGTTGCCGCACCGGCACTTTCCCGAGGCGGGGGCCCTTCGGGCCGCAGGCCGCGCTTGACGCTGGCGCGCTTTGCGCAGAGCGTCGGGGCATGTTTCCATTACGTGACCATAATCCATCGGGGCGCACGCCCTACGTGACCTACCTGCTCATCGCGGCCAATGTGCTGGTCTTCGTGAGCTACCTCACGCTTTTCGCCGACGAGGCCGCGCTGATGGCCTTCTTCGACCAATGGGCGATGATCCCCGCGCATATCGTGAGCGGCGAAGACTACCACACGCTCGTCACCTCCATGTTCCTGCACGGGGGCTTCCTGCACCTTGCGGGCAACATGCTCTTCCTGTGGATCTTCGGCGACAACCTCGAGGACGAGATGGGCCCGCTGCGCTACCTCGCCTTCTACCTCGCCTGCGGGGTGGCGGCGGCGCTGGTGCAGCTGGTCTCGGCCCCCTATTCCACCGTGCCGGTAGTCGGCGCCTCGGGCGCCATCGCGGGCGTCATGGGGGCCTACCTGCTGCTCTACCCCAAGGCGCGGGTCGATATCCTCATCATCTTCATCGTTTTCTTCAAGGTCTTCCCGGTGCCCGCCTGGATCATGCTGGGGCTGTGGTTCGCCCTGCAGCTGCTGAACGGCGTGGGGGCGGATGCCACCATGGGCGGCGTGGCCTACTGGGCGCATTCCGGCGGGTTTATCGTGGGCCTTCTGCTGGCGTTGCCGACCTTCCGGCGGCTTGGCGGGCGGGCGTTCTGGAACCAGACCCACGGCCAGCCGCCCCACCCCGCCGCGACCTACAAGCTGAGCCACACGCGGGTGCCCGCGGTCCGCCGGCGCAAGTGAGGCGCAAAGAGAAACGCCCGGACCATCGGCCCGGGCGTTTTCTGACATCTCGACGGTGCAGCCGGATCAGCTGTTCCGGATCACCTTGGCGAAGTTGTTGAAGATCGCCTCGTTGCCGCAGACCAGATCCCCCGCCAGCGGGTCATGCTCGGGGTTGATCCCCTCGACGAAGCCACCGGCCTCGCGGACGATGACGATGCCCGCGGCGATATCCCAGGAATTCAGCCCACGCTCCCAGTAGCCCTCGTAGCGACCGGCGGCCACATAGGCCATGTCCAGCGCGGCAGAGCCGAAGCGGCGCACACCGGCACAGGCGGGCAGCACGCGGGCCAGATCCTGCAGCGACCGCGGCAGATGGGGGCTGGTGGCGAAGGGAAGGCCCGTGGCGAAGATCGACTCGATCATCCGGCCGCGGCCCGACACCCGCAGGCGGCTCTCGTTCATCCAGGCGCCCTCGCCCTTTTCGGCAAAGAACATCTCGTCCTTGGCAGCGTCGTAGATCACGCCGGCGACGATCTGGCCCTTGTGCTCCAGCGCGATGGAAATCGCCCAGTGCGGCAGCCCGTGCAGGAAGTTCGTCGTGCCATCGAGCGGGTCCACGATCCAGCGCCGGGTCGGGTCCTGCCCCTCGATGGTTTCCTTTCCCTCTTCGGCGACCCAGCCATAGGTCGGACGCGCGCCCATCAACTCGCCCTTGAGGATCTCCTGCGCCGCCACGTCGGCCCGGCTGACGAAGTCGCCCGCGCCTTTCATGGAGACCTGGAGGTTCTCCACCTCGCGGAAATCCTTGACGAGAGAGCGGCCCGCCTTGCGGGCGGCCTTGAGCATGATGTTGAGATTTGCGCTGCCGGGCATGGGAAAGGCTCCTGTATCAGGCCGCGCGTATAGACGCTGTATCCCTGCTTGCCAAGCCTTGCGCGTGCCTCTGCGCGCCCGGCGTCCCCTGCAGGGATGCCGAAAGGACGCAGCGTCACCGCGCGTCGCCCCGCCCCGGCCCGGCAAAACCGTGGCCCGACGGTGCCTTGTCACCAGCTTGTCATGGCGCCGTCATGGATTTTTCATTTCTTATCAGGCAGTGTTTCGTTTAGAAATTCCGAAAAGAAGTTTCAGGAAAGCCGAAAAGATGACTCTCCCGCCGAACGTCTACGACGCCGAGCCCATCCCCGAAGCCGCCCGTGCCGAGATCGAGCGCCTGCTCCAGACCGGTGACCTCTTCCGCTATACCGCCCCCGAGGATGCGCCCGTCGCCCTGCTGGAGCGTGAGTTCGCGGATATGCTGGGGTCGAAATACGCGCTCGCCGTCAGCTCCTGCTCCGCGGCGCTCTTCCTGTCGCTTCTGGCCCTCGACCTGAAGCCCGGGGCAAAGGTCATGATCCCCGCCTTCACCTTTGCCGCCGTTCCCTCCTCCATCGTCCACGCCAACTGCGTGCCGGTGCTCTGCGAGGTGGGCGACAACTACCGCATCGACATGGCCGACTTCGAGGCCAAGCTGGACAGTGTCGAGGCAGTGATCATCAGCCATATGCGCGGCCACACCTCGGACATGGACGCGATCATGGCGCTCTGCACCGAACGCGGCATCCCCGTGATCGAGGACGCGGCCCACAGCCTCGGCACCACCTGGCACGGCCGGAACATCGGCACCATCGGCCGGATCGGCTGCTTCTCCTTCCAGTCCTACAAGCTGGTGAACTCCGGCGAAGGCGGCATCCTGATCACCGACGACGCCGAGGTGCTGGCCCGCGCCGTGATCATGTCCGGCGCCTACGAGCACAACTGGCGCAAGCACAAGGGCCCGCGCGGCGAGAACACCGCCGACCTCGAACAGGCCTTTGCCAAATGGCAGAACCGCCTGCCGCTCTACAACCTGCGCCTCTCCAACCTCGCCGCCGCCATCATCCGCCCGCAGCTGGGGGAAGTGCCCCGCCGGGTGCGCGACGGGCGCAGCAACCACGACTACGTGGCCGGCCTGCTGGAAAGCTCGCCCTGGATCGAGGTGCCCGCGAAACTCGCCCCCGAGGACCGCGCCCCCGACAGCCTGCAGTTCAACCTCAAGGGCCTCGACGAGGCGCAGACCCGCGCCTTCGCCAAGGCGGCAGAGGCGCGCGGCGTGAAGGTGCAGGTCTTCGGCCTCTCCACCGACAATGCCCGGGCCTTCTGGAACTGGCAGTTCCTCGGCGAGACGCCCGAACTGCCCCAGACCCGCGCCATGCTGATGAAGGCCTGCGACACCCGCCTGCCCGCCCGGCTGACCCGGCCCGAACTCGACCTGATCGCCGGCGCCCTGATCGGCGCGGCAGAAGACGTGATGGGCGAAACCCTCGCCTACGGGACCTGAGGCAAGACCCGGGGCGCAGCCCCGGACCCCGGGATACTTCGGGCAAGAAAATGAGACAGGGCGCGCCACCGACGGGAGGCGCGCCCTGTGCATTTTCTTGCCGCAAATATCCCCGCCGGAGGCCGGCCCCCGCAGGGGGCCCAACGCGGCCCGGGGACCGGGCCGCAGGTATCGAGTGGCGCGTCAGCGCCTCCGCCCGGTCAGACCCGGCTCACTCCGCGGCGAGATTGGCGGAGGGGTTGTTCGGGTGGGTCGTCCAGTTGGCGTAATCCCCCACTTCGCGGCCCGTGCGCGGATCCACAGCGCCCTGCGCCATCTCCACCATGGTGATGCAATTCTCCACCGGGCAGACGTTGACGCAGAGGTTGCAGGCCACGCATTCCTCGTCCTTCACGGTGAAGGTCCGGTCCGCCGACATGGCAATCGCCTGGTGCGAGGTGTCCTCGCAGGCGGCGTAGCAGCGGCCGCACTTGATGCAGTCGTCCTGGCTGATCTGCGCCTTGGTGACGTAGTTCAGGTTCAGGTATTGCCAGTCGGTCACATTGGGCACCGCCTTGCCGATGAAGTCGGAGGTTGCGGTATAGCCCTTCTCGTCCATCCACTGGCTGAGGCCCGAGATCATCTCCTGCACGACCTTGAAGCCATAGGTCATGGCGGCGGTGCAGACCTGCACGTTGCCAGCCCCCAGCGCCATGAACTCCGCCGCGTCGCGCCAGGTGGTCACCCCGCCGATGCCCGAGATCGGCAGCCCGTGGGTCTGGGGATCGCGGGCGATCTCGGCCACCATGTTCATGGCGATCGGCTTCACCGCCGGGCCGCAGTAGCCGCCGTGGGTGCCCTTGCCGTCGATCATCGGTTCGGGCGACATGGCGTCGAGGTTCACCGAGGTGATCGAGTTGATCGTGTTGATCAGCGAGACCGCATCCGCCCCGCCCGCGAAGGCTGCCCGCGCGGGGTTGCGGATGTCGGTGATGTTCGGCGTCAACTTCACGATCACCGGCTTGGAGTAGTACTTCTTGCACCACTCGGTCACCATCTGGATGTACTCGGGCACCTGCCCCACGGCCGAGCCCATGCCGCGCTCCGCCATCCCGTGCGGACAGCCGAAGTTCAGCTCGATCCCGTCGGCGCCGGTCTCTTCCACCAGCGGCAGGATCGCCTTCCAACTCTCCTCGTCGCAGGGCACCATGATAGAGACGATCAGCGCCCGGTCAGGGTAGTCCTTCTTGACCCGCGTGATCTCCTCGAGGTTCGTGAAGAGATCGCGGTCGGTGATCAGTTCGATGTTGTTGAGCCCCAGCAGGCGCCGGTCCGCGCCCCAGATCGCACCGTATCGCGGCCCGTTCACGTTCACCACCGGCGGCCCTTCCGAGCCCAGCGTCTTCCACACCACGCCGCCCCATCCCGCCTCGAAGGCGCGGCGGACGTTGTATTCCTTGTCGGTCGGCGGCGCCGAGGCCAGCCAGAAGGGGTTCGGGCTCTTGATGCCCAGAAAATCGGTCGTCAGATCGGCCATGTCAGCCTCCCGTTGGTTTGCTTGAAGGAGGCGCGTCTTGCGGCGCCCCTCTGTTGGCTTTGGCAGGCCCGTCAGCCCATCAGCGTGGCATGGATGTCCTCGGCGGCGTCACGCCCCTCGGCCACGGCGGTCACGGTCAGGTCCTCGCCGCCAAGGGCACAGTCGCCGCCGGCCCAGACACCGGGCAGCGTGGTGCGCCCCGGCCCGCTGACGGTGATCTTGCCGCGGGTGATCTCCAGCCCCTCGGGCGCGCCCTCCAGCGTCTGGCCGATGGCCTTGAAGACCTGATCGGCCTTCAGGCGGAAGGTCTCGCCGGTGCCCACGAGGGCGCCATCCTCGGTCTTGGTGTACTCCAGCTCGATCTCGACGGCCTTTCCGTTGCCATGCACCGCCACCGGACGCACGTCGGTCAGCAGCCGCACGCCCTTGGAGGCCGCGAGGTCCTTCTCGAAGTCGGAGGCACCCATGGCCTCGCGGTCGCGGCGATAGGCGATGGTGACGTTTTCGGCCCCAAGCAGCTTGGACTGCACGGCGGCATCCACGGCGGTCATCCCGCCGCCGATCACCACCACGTCGCGCCCCACGGGCAGGGTGGACAGGTCGTCGGACTGGCGCAGGGTGGCGATGAAATCCACCGCGTCCTCGACACCCTCCCGGTCCTCGCCGTCGCAGCGCAGGGCGTTCACGCCGGCCAGACCGATGGCGAGGAAGACCGCGTCATAGTCCGCCGTCAGCCCCTCCAGCGTCAGCCCCGCGCCCAGCTTCTGGCCGGTCTCCACGGTGATCCCGCCAATCTGCAACAGCCAGTCGACCTCGGCCTGCGCGAAATTCTCGGGCGCCTTGTAGGAGGCGATGCCGAATTCGTTCAGCCCGCCCGGCTTGGGGCGCGCATCGTAGAGCACCACGTCGTGGCCCTTCATCGCCAGCCGGTGCGCGGCGGAGAGGCCCGCGGGCCCCGCCCCCACCACCGCGATGCGCTTGCCCGTGGGGGCCGCGCGGGTGAAGGGATGGTCGTTCTTCGCCATCAGCGTATCGGTGGCATAGCGTTGCAGCCGCCCGATCTCGACCGGCTTGCCCTCTGCCGTCTCGCGCACGCAGGCCTCTTCGCAGAGCGTCTCGGTCGGGCAGACGCGGGCGCACATCCCGCCGAGGATGTTCTGCTGCAGGATCGTGCGGGCCGCCGCCTCGGGCGTGCCGGTCGCGATCTGGCGAATAAAGAGCGGAATGTCGATCGACGTCGGACAGGCCGTCATGCAGGGCGCATCGTGGCAGAAGTAGCAGCGATCCGCGGCGACATGGGCCTCGTGGCGTTCCAGCGGCGGATGCAGGTCGCCGAAATTCTCGGCCAGCACCTCGGCTCCGAGGCGGCCGGCAGCGATTCCGGGCGTCTTGGGGGACAGGGTCATGGTTGGCTCCCGTTGGTGGCTTTTCTTGGTTTTCGTTGGCATCAGCGTGCCACAGGTCGAAATTTTATCAAATGGTAAATTTTTGACGGAAGGTCGAAGCGGTGCTTTCAGCCCGAACTGCTGAAAATCCGGGCAAAGGGGGTGTCCGCGCCGGGGCTGCGATTGACTCCCCGCGCCGCCGCACGCCTTCTCACCCCCGCGACACAAGGCAGGAGAAGCCCATGAGCATCCGGATCGAAGGCGCGCAGGTCGTTCTGCCCGACGGCATCGAGGAGACCTCTGTCACGCTGGAAGAGGGCCGCATTGCAGAGATCGGCAGCGACGCCCGGGCCGAGACGGTGCTGGACGCGCGCGGACAGATGCTGGCGCCGGCCATGATCGACGTGCACGGCGATGCCTTCGAGCGGCAGTTGATGCCCCGGCCCAATGTCTTTTTCCCGGTCGACGCCGCCATTCTGGATACCGACCGGCAATTGGCGGGAAATGGCATTGCCACCGCCTACCACGCGCTGACGCTGAGCTGGGAACCGGGATTGCGGGCCGTCACGGCGGGGCGCCGCTTTATCGAGACGCTGCATCGGCTGGCCCCCCGGCTGATTGCCGAGAACCGTGTGCAATTGCGGTGGGAAACCTATGCCGAAGACGCGCTGCCCCTGATCGAAGAGATGCTGGAAGGCCCTCTGACGCCCTCGCTTGCCTTCAATGATCACCTTTCAATGACGATGCGCGGGTTCGAGGTTCCGATCCAGGAACGCGCCTTCGAATTCAGCCCCGCCTTCGTCGTCGCCGATCCCGACGATCCCCGAATGCTGGGCCGGATCGACACCAAGGCAAAACGCTCGGGCCTCGATCAGGGGGCGTTTCTCGATCTGATGAAACGCACCTGGGCCACCCGGCCCGAGATACCGGCGCGCATTGCGGCGATTGCCGAAACGGCGCGCAAACACGGCGCCCCGATGCTGAGCCACGACGATACCCAGCACGAAACCCGGAATTACTTCCGCGGGATCGGGGCGCGTATCTCTGAATTCCCCATGTCGGTGGATGTCGCAAAGGCGGCCAAGGCGGCGGGCGACCTCGTGATCTTTGGCGCGCCCAATGTCATGCGGGGCGGCAGCCATATCGGATCGCCGGGCGCGGCAGAGATGGTCGAAGCCGGGCTCTGCGATATTCTCGCCTCGGATTACTTCTATCCCGCCATGCTGGCGGCGGTGGCGCGGCTGCACCACGAAAAGCGGGCTCCGTTGGCGCAATTGTGGAAGCTGGTCACCTCGGGCCCCGCGACGGCGATGGGCCTGTCGGACCGGGGCCAGATCGCGCAGGGGCTGCGGGCCGACCTCATTCTGGTGGATTGGCCGGAGGCGGCGCAGGGGCCAGCCACGCCCGCGGTCACACGGATGTTCCGGTCAGGCCGCCAAGTCTACGTCGGCCAATCTGCGTAGGAGAAAGTGTGCAGGCCAGTCTATCTCGGCCAGATGACCCAATCCGGTCGAGATAGACTTGTGCTGGCAGTGGCGCGGGAATGTCATTCGAGGCCCCGCGCCCCATTCGTTTCAGCTGATCAGGCAGGCGTCCAGATCGCCTTCGCTGGCCAGAATCTCTTTCACCCAGCCCGGCTGACGGCCACGGCCGCTCCAGGTTTGAGTGGCATCTTGCGGATTGCGGTATTTCGGCGGGTTCACCTTGCGGCTCTTGACGGCGCCGCCGGTCAGCTCCGACAGGCTGAAGCCCATTTCCTGTGCCTTGGCCTCAATCGCGGCGATCGCCTTTTTCCGCTCGCGGTCCTGGTAGGATTTGATTGCCGCGTCCGTTTCCCGTTGCAGCTTCTTCAGCTGATCGAGGGACATGTCTTCCAGTACAAACTCAGACATCTTGCAGTTTCCTTATCTTTCCCACCCGGTCGTATGCGTTAAGGTTAGAGTGTATTGCCGGGTTTACAGCATCTGGATTAATATTATTTTGCGCAATTGGAAGTCAATGAACGCAATTGTGACAGGTCGCGAAAACCCGCTCGTCACGGCCGACAAGCACCGGAAATAGCTTCACGTTCTCCGAATAGTTGCGCGATTTCCAAGTCTGAATTGCAAAACCCGGCAGTTCCCGGGAAATGACCTATACGAATGAGATAGGCCTGACGCGCACCAGCGTCAAAAGTTATCAAATCGATATTGCATGATTACCGCAACAATTCCCAAGCTAATTAACTTTTAGGGAGTATGCCGAAAATAAGACGGGCGCAGATTGGCTCCAATCTGCGCCCGCATATCTTTACGAAGCGTCAACGCCTACTCTGCGGCGCTTCTCCGGGCGGTGCCCTTGCCGAGGCGCGACACCACGTTCTCGATCAGCTTGATGCCCGCATCCTGCCCCATGGACATGATCGATTCCGGGTGGAATTGCACCGCGGCGACGGGCAGCGTCTGGTGCTCGATCCCCATAACGATGCCATCCGCGGTGGAAGCCGTCACGGTCACGTCGTTGGGCAGGCTCTCGCGGCGGATATGCAGCGAGTGGTAGCGCCCGACGGTGACCTGCTCAGGCAGATCGGCAAAGACGCAGCCCGGCTCATGTACCGTGATCCGCGAGGGCTTACCGTGCACCGGCTCGCCCAGTTGGTCCAGCGTGCCGCCGAAGTATTCCCCGATGGCCTGAAGCCCGAGGCAGACGCCGAAGACCGGCAGGTCGCGCGACAGCGCCGTGTCGATGGTCGCCCGGCAGTCGAAGTCCGACGGGTTGCCCGGACCGGGGGAGAGCACGACGAGATCGGGGGCGAAGTCATCCACCAGCTCCGGCGCAACGGGCGAGCGCGTGGTCAGCACCTCGGCCCCGGTCTGGCGGAAATAGTTCGCCAGCGTGTGCACGAAGCTGTCCTCGTGATCGACCAGCAGGATGCGACGCCCCTGCCCGACCTGCAGGCGGGTGCCGTCGCCGGCCCCTTCGTTGGTCCGCACATCGCCGCGCACGGCGGCCCGCATGGCGCTTGCCTTCAATTCGGTCTCTGCCTCTTCATCCTCGGGGTCGCTGTCGTTCAGCAACGTCGCACCGGCGCGCACCTCGGCGATGCCGTCCTTGATGCGGATCGTCCGCAGGGTCAGGCCGGTGTTCATGTCGCCGTTGAACTGCATCGCGCCCACGGCGCCACCATACCATTTCCGGGTCGATTTCTCGTGCTTCTCGATGAAGCGCATGGCCCAGAGTTTCGGTGCGCCGGTCACCGTCACGGCCCAGGCGTGGGACAGGAAGGCGTCGAAGGCATCCATGCCCGCGCGCAGCCGCCCCTCGATATGGTCGACAGTGTGGATCAGGCGCGAATACATCTCGATCTGGCGCCGCCCGATGACCCGGACAGAGCCCGGCTCGCAGACGCGGGACTTGTCGTTGCGGTCCACGTCGGAACACATGGTCAGCTCGCTCTCGTCCTTCTTGGACTGGAGCAGCTTGAGGATCTGTTCGCTGTCCTCGATCGCATCGGCGCCACGCTTGATCGTGCCCGAGATCGGGCAGGTCTCGACCCGGCGGCCGGTGACGCGCACGAACATCTCGGGGCTGGCACCCACAAGGTATTCCTGCTCGCCGAGGTTCATGAGGAAGCCGAAGGGCGCGGGGTTGATCTTCTGCAACCGGCGGAAGATCGCGGCGGGGCTGTCCTTGCAGGGCTCGTAGAAGACCTGGCCGGGCACCACCTCGAAGAGGTCGCCACGGCGGAAGCTGGCCTTGGCGGCGCGCACCAGTTCGGCATATTCGCCGGGCACGTGGTCGCCGCGCGGGACCTCCTGCGGGCCGGGGGTGAAAGGCTCGGCCGGGGTTGCGCCCGACAGGCCCTCGGTGGTCAGCGGACCTTGCGCGAAATCGTAGGTATAGCGATGCGCCCGGGCCGAGTAGTGATCCGAGACGAGGATGTCATCGGCGAGGAAGAGCACGAGGTCGCGCTGATCCTCGGGACGATCGAGATGGTATTCGATCGGCTCGAACTGGAAGGCGAGGTCATAGCCGAAGGCGCCGTAAAGCCCGAGGTGGCCATCCTCTTCCGTGGCGAAGAGCGCCACGATCTCCCGCAGGACCGAGAAGACGGAGGGCGCGCGCGAGCGCTCTTCCTCGTTGTAGAGCCGTTCAGGTGTGCGGATCTGCAGGTCCAGCACCTTGGCGTCGCCGCTCATGCTCTCCACCGCGGCGAGGTCTTCCAGCGCCGGGCGGATGATCTGCATCAGCACTTCACCGCGGGCGTTCAACGCCTTCAGGCGCAAGGCGCGGCCACGGCTTTCCACCATCAGCGGCGGCTCGGCAAAGCCGAACTCCCACCGGGTGTAACGGCCGGGATATTCGTAGTTGGAGCTGAAGAGCGCGCCCCGCTGGCCATCCAGCCGGTCGATCAGCGTTTCGCTGTCGGCCATGTAGGTTGCGGGAAATTCGCGGCGCGTCACGCGCACCTTGCCTTTGGTTTCAAAGGTCAGATCGGTCATTTTATATGTCTCGTCTCACGGGTGGCGCCTGCGAGATCTGTACAGGATAATTCCTCGGGGCGCCTGTCATCGGTGGGTCCCTCAGGGGGACGGCATGTCAGTTGGACGAGGGGCTACGCCATCGTCCGGTGCTCCACCGGCACCGCCATCGCTGTCCAAGGGGGGCCGCGTGCATGGCCAAGACTTTCCTGCGTTCAGACAGGCGAAGGCATTAGCAAGCAACGCCCATTTTGTAAACCTCCCCTGACGCCCGGGGCGGATTTGCCGCGCACCACCGGTCCGGGGGCCTTCTCTCCCCCGCCCCTGCCGCCTAGTCTGCGCGCAAATCGCCCCGGCCCCTCCGGCTTGGGCTTCCTGCAAGCAAAGGCCCCCTCATGACAGATCTGCCCCCCCTTCCCGACCGCCCGCTCAACGTCTGCTTCGTGGGCGTCGGCGCCATCGGCGGGGCCATCGCCGCGCCGCTCGCCCAGGCCGCCGCCGCCGGAACCCTGCCCGAACTGGGCCAGCTGACGCTCGTGGCGCGCGGTCCGCATCTCGCCGCGATGCAGACCGAGGGGCTGCGCCTGACATCGCCCGAGATCGACCCGCCCGTGGCCATCCCCGTGACCGCGGTCGAGGATCTTGCCGGCCTGCCGCCGCAGGACGTGGTGATCACTGCGCTGAAGGGCCACCAGGTGCCCGCCATGGCCGAGGCCCTCGCGGCCCTGCTCGCCCCCCATGGCCGCATCGTGCCGATCGTGAACGGTGTGCCGTGGTGGTATCCCCTGCCCGACGCCTCCGCCCCCGGCGGCTATCGCGGCGCGACCGAGGTCGACCCCGAGGGCAAGCTCTGGTCGCTGATCGGGCCGGAGCGCGCCATCGGCGCCGTGGCCTTCATGGGCGCCTCTGTGCCCGAACCCGGGCTGATCCACGTCGAACTGCCGGGCTTCCTCGAACTCGGGCGCCTTTCGGGTCAGGACCGCAGCGACGTGGCCCGGATCGCCGATCTGCTGCGCAAGGGCGGCGTCACCGTGAAGGAGACCGAACCCTTCGAGGAGGTGATCTGGACCAAGCTGCTGGCCAACTGCTCGATGAACTCCACCACCGCGATCTGCCGCGCGTCGATGTCCTCGATCGTGCAGGACCCGGTGCTCGCCTCCTTCGTCGAAGGCATCATGACCGAGATCATCGCCATTGCCGGCGCGCAGGGCGTGACCATCGACCCGGCCCTGCCGCGTCAGCGCCTCGAGAAGGCCAAGGGCAACCGCGGCTTCAAGACCTCGACCCTGCAGGACCTCGAAAAGGGCCGCCCGATGGAGATCGAACCGATCTTCGCCGCCACCTGCTCGGTCGCAGCTGCGCTCGACATCCCCACGCCCAACCTCTCGCTCGCCACGGCGATCCTGCGCTCGGTGGAACGCGACCGCTTCCCGGCCTGACCCCATATCCCCCGGAGGCTTTCATCTTTCCTGAAGTACTCCGGGGGCATTGCCCCGTCCCGCGGGGCAAGAGGGCAGAGCCCCCCGGACTTTTCGAAAAGTCCGGTCCGGAAAATTCGAATTTTCCGGGGACCGCCGCAGCCGGGCACAGCCCCTGCAGCGGATCACCTAGCTCACCGGGCGCGCCGAAAAGTCTTGAAACAAGACTTTTCCCAAGAATTTTCCTTAAAATTCTTGGCCGCCCGCCTCAGCGGAGCCCGTCCATCTTGGCAATCTGCGAGACCTCGAGCCCGCCCATCCGCGCATGGACCCGCCCACCGCGCGACATGGCGAGGGCAAACATCAGCTCATCCGCCCGCGGCCCGTCCGGCAGCCCCACTTCCATGGCGTCGAAATGGCTGCGCACATAGGCGGCGTTGATATGCCCCAGCGGCACGTCGATCCGCGTGCCCGGACCGCCCTGCTTCATGGCGGAGGGTACGATGGCCAGCGCCTCGCCCAGCCTTTCGCGCATGGAATAGCCACCCGGCACATGCCAGAGCGCGGTATGCTCCAGCTCGCCCGCCTCGCCGCACATGGCGGCCTTGCCGTAGCCATCGATGCCCTCGATCCCGCCCATGGCCGCGATCAGCCGGTCGGTCATCATCAGGCCCAGCGGTTTCAGCGCGTCCATGTGGCTGGTCAGGTCCTCGACGTATTGCCCCGCGAAGGGGTTCTTCACGAGCGCCACGATGGCACCGCGCTGACGCGGCACCTCCGGTGCGGGGCCGCCGTCATGGGCGATGTCTTCCAGAAAGATCATCGTCTTGCGCAAGGTGAATTCAGGCATCTTCCGTCTCCTCCAGTGCCAATGCGCCGCCCGGGGCCATCGCGCCCACAGCCGTGCTCTGCCCGCGAAGGGCCAGGTGCGCGCCGCCGATCAGGCCGCGTGCAAGATATCTCTGCGCCCGTGCCCGCCCCGCCGCAAGGGCGCGGTCGATCTCGTCGGGCGCCAGCGGGCCGAGGTCGGTGACCACCAGCCGCGTGCCAAGGTCGCTGTCGGGGGCAAGATCACAAGCGGGCGCCCGGCGGATCGCCGGATGGCCGGGCAGGTTCACCGCGTTGGCGATCATCGTGGCCGCCGCATCGGCCTCCCCCGCCGTGCGCGCCACCACGGTCACCGCATCGGCGATGCCCAGCGAATGGGAGCGTCCGCCGCGTCCCGAGGTGGCGATCCCGCGCCAGGGCCCGGCCGCCGTCAGCGTGACCGTCCCGCCCAGCATCGCGGCAGAGAAGCCCTGCCCTGGTCCCAGCACCAGCGCGATGTCGCCGCCGTTGTTGACCCAGGCCTTCCGCGCCCCCGTTCGCGCCATCGCCCCCGCCACGTGATCGGCCACCGCGCCCGCCACCGCCGCCATGGGCGTGACGAAGGCAGGCCGGAAGGGCGCCACGGCCCGCTCCATCGCCTGCGCAACAGGATGGCACAGCGGGCCGGGGGTCTCGCTCCGCAAGGCGGGCAGTTCCGCCACGAGGTCCTCCAGCAGCCCGTCGAAGGCCATTGCGGCAGCGGCATAGGCCGCCCCGCGCACTGCCTCGTCGGCCCAGAGGATCAGGTCGATCGGCCCGTGGTTCAGGTGCAGCCGCACCCCGTCGGGCAGGAGGCGGGACTGGATCACCGCCCGGTTTCCCGCGGCAGGGCGCGCCACTCGGCCCCGTATTCGCCGCCGTTTTCCAGCACGTCCGACAGCGCCCGGATCGCGCCCTCATGCCCGCCGAGCGCCACGTAATCCGCCCGCGGCATGGTGAACTCCAGCGGGGCCACCAGCGCGGGCGTGGGCACGTAGCCAAAGCTCTGCGCGGGCATCTGCGTCACATCCGCCATCAGGGTGATCCCGCCGCCGGGCCAGACGAAACATTCCGCCCCGCCCACGGTCACCGTGGCGCGCCGCCCCTGTACCGCGCGGGTCAGCCGCACCGGGTTGCGCGTCACGCCCGAGCGCAGCGATCCCCCCGCGCCCCCGGTGAACATCACCGTGCAGAGCGCCGGTTCGCAGTTCTCGGCGATCAGGTCCACCGTCTCCTGCACCTCCGGAGACATCGGCATCGGCTGCGGGCGCAGCTCCGCGTCCAGCCGGTAGGCTGCCGCATGTTCGCCGGTGGTCGAGACCATGAGCAGCGTCATGCCCTCCTTGGCCCCCTTGGCTGCGCGCCACTCGCCGAGGATCGAGAGCGGATCCTCGATATCGGTCCCGCCCCAGCCGAGGCCCGGCTCGGCCACCTGGAAATACCGTCCGGGCGTCGAGCGCCGCCCGTTGATGCGGATGCCGGTGTCGGGCCAGCCGATCACCTTGCCTGCCTGATGTTCGCTGACGACGCCGGTGATGTGGTCATCGACCACCACCACCTCGTCCACCAGCCCCTGCCAGTGACCCGCGAACATCCCGATGGTGGCCGAGCCGCAGCCGACCCGCATCCGTTCCTCGCGCTTGCCATCGACGATGGGCGGCTGCCCGGCCTGCACGACGACCGTGGCACCGTCTTCGATCTCCAGTTCCACCGCCTCGCGGTTGCACAGCGCCATGAGCGTGTCGCAGGTCACCCGGCCCTCGGACTTGGAGCCGCCGGTCAGGTGGTCCACGCCGCCCAGCGACAGCATCTGCGAGCCGTATTCGGAGGTGATGACCAGCCCCACGACCTCGCCCTTGGCGCGCACCTTCGCGCCCTCGTGGCCAAGGTGCCGGTCGGTGTCGATCTTCACCTTCACGCCGCAGTAGGAATAGATCGCCTCGGTCACCACGGTGACCGTGTCCACGCCCTCGACCTCGCGCGAGACGATGAAGGGCGCGGGCTTGAAGTCGGGATAGGTCGTCCCCGCCCCCACGGCCGAGACGAAGAGGTCATCGCCCGCCAGAACGCTGCCGTCCCAGTCGTCCTTCAGGAAGGGCCGGATCTCGCCGCCCGCCTCCAGCCGCCGGTCCAGCACGGTGATCGGATCGCAGCGCACGATCTTGCCGCCCTCGTTGGCATAGCGGTCGCAGGCGCCGGTGCGGCCTTCGGCCACGAAACACATGACCGGGCAGGCATCACAGCGGATTTTTTCTGATTTCGCAGCGGGTTGCACGGGGGAGTTCATAGGCCGGCCTCTCTGAGAGCCGCCCGCAGGCGGTGCGGCAGGACGGGGGTGCGGGTGACCCGCACACCGGTGGCATGGGCGATGGCATTCAGGATCGCGGGCGCGGTGGGGATCAGCACATGTTCCCCCAGCCCCTTGGCCCCCATCGGGCCCTCCGGGTCGGGCACCTCGATCAGGATCGGGTCGATCTGCGGCATGTCGCCGGTGGTGGGGATCAAGTAATCGTGCAGGTTCTCGGTGCGGCCGGGGAGGTATTCCTCCATCAGCGCCATGCCGAGGCCCTGCGCGATCCCGCCCTCGATCTGGCCCTCCGCCAGCAGCGGGTTCACCACCCGGCCAAGGTCATGGGCGGCGGTGATCCGGGTGACCTTGGTGGTGCCGAGTTCGACATCCACCGTCACCTCCGCCACCTGCGCGCCGTAGCCATAGACCGCATAGGGCACGCCCTGCCCGTTCTCATCCAGCGGCGCGGTCGGCGGGTCATAGCTCTCCTCAGCCACCAGCACGTAATCACCCTCCTCGGGCAGCTCCGCGAGGTCGATGACGCTCTCTCCAGCGGCATCCCGCACGATCAGGCGCGATCCTTCCAGCGTCAGCACGGCCTCCTCGGCGCGGTTCGCCCGCATGAGGATCTGCGCCCTCAGCGCCTGCCCCGCCAGCATCGCCGCCTTGCCCGAGACATAGGTCTGCCGCGAGGCAGAGGTCTTGCCGCCATCCGGCGTGAGCGCGGTATCGGCGCCGATGGTCTCCAGCTGCGCGATCGGCAGGCCGAGCGCATCGGCACATATTTGCGGGATCACGGTGTTGGAGCCCTGCCCGATGTCCGTCGCCCCCTGATGCAGCACCAGCCGCCCCTGCGCCGTCAGCCCCAGCCGCATGGTCGAGGGGTTGGGCAGTGCGGTGTTCCCGCAGCCGTACCAGCAGGAGGCCACGCCAACGCCATGACGCAGGCGCCCGCCCTCGGTGTCCATGGCCGCCGCCCGATCGAGCGCCGCCTGCCACGGCGCCTCAAGCGCCTCAAGGCAAGCGCCGATGCCCACGCCGCCCAGCTTTTGCCCGCAGACCGTCGGCTCGCCATCCTTCAGCGCGTTGATCCGGCGGAAGGCCAGCCGGTCGATCCCCGCCGTTTCGGCCAGCATGTCATAGAGCGTTTCCTGCACCAGCGCCGCCTGCGGCACGCCGAAGCCCCGGAAGGCGCCGGACACCGGCCCGTTGGTATGCACCGCCACCGTCTCGGCCCGGTAGTTCGGCGTCCGGTAAGGCCCGGAGGCATGGACCGGCACCCGGTTCGCCACCGTCGGCCCCCAGGAGGCATAGGCCCCGGTGTTGAAAATCCCGTCGAAGGCCATCCCCGTCAGGCGGCCCTCCCCGTCGCAGCCGATCCGCGCCCGCATGGTGGCCGGGTGCCGCTTGGTGGACGAGGTCAGCGATTCCGCCCGGGTCAGCACCATCCGCGCGGGCCGGCCGGTCTTCAGCGCCACCAAGCCGATCAGCGGCTGGATGTTCACGTCAAGCTTGGAGCCGAAGCCCCCGCCCACGCCGGAGGGGCGGATGCGCACCTTCTCCAGCGGCAGGGCGAGGAGCTTGGCCACGTCCTCCTGATCCATCACCGGCGCCTGGGTCGAGGCGCGGATGTTCAGCACATCACCCTCCATCCAGGCGATCCCGGCCTCGGGCTCGATATAGGCGTGTTCGACATAGGCGGTGGTGATTTCCACCTCGGCAAGGTGAGTGGCCTGCGCCAGCCCCTCCTCCGCATCGCCCTGCGCCACGCGGCCCCGGGTCAGCACGTTGTCGGGGCGCTGGTCCTGCACGGGACGTGCACCGATGGCCTTAGCCGGGTCGAGCACGGCCTCAAGCTCGGTCCAGACCACCGGCGCCGTGCGCAGGTCCAGCGGCTCCAGCACGTCGCGCGGGCCTGCCAGCAGCGCCACCGCCTCGCCCCGGAACCGCGCCTCGCGCTCGGCCAAAGCAGGCTGGTCCGCGAAGGGCGGGATGACCCCGTGGGCGTTGATCCCCGGCAGGTCGGCGGCGGTGAAGGTCATGAGGCCCCGCGCCTTTGCCCAGCTGGTCAGCGCGGTGAGATCGAAGGCCGCAGCAGCATGGGGCGAGCGGATCGCCCGGACCCAAAGCTCGCCCTCCATCCGGTAATCGGCGCCGAAGACCTCGGTGCCCGCCACCTTGGGCGCCCCATCGCGGCGCGGCATCCGCGCGCCGACCGCCCGGCCCTGCGCGGGGGCCTGCACAAGCGCCCCTGCCGGGGTCTCGCCCGCCGTCCCCGGCACTCCGCCGGGCAGCGCGTCACAGACGGCGTCAATGATCTTCGCATAGCCCGTGCAGCGGCAGAGCACACCGCCAAGCGCCGCCTCGGCCTGTGCGCGGCTCGGCATCGGCACCTCGCGCAGCAAGGCCGTCGCCGCCACCAGCATCCCCGGTGTGCAAATCCCGCATTGGGCGGCTCCGTGGCGCAGGAAGCTTTCCTGCAGCGCGCGGCCCGCCTCGGCCTCGGATAGGCCCTCGACCGTGGTGATCTCACGCCCGGCCACCTGTCCCAAGGGCGTCAAGCAGGCACAGACCGGCGCACCATCCAGCAGGACGGTGCAGGCACCGCAGTCGCCCGCGTCGCAGCCCACCTTGGTGCCGGTCAGACCGATATCCTCGCGCAGCACGTCCGACAGCCGCGTCAGCGGCGCGGCTTCGACATCGCGGGCGGCGCCATTCACGCGCAGGCTCATCCGTGGCAAGGTCATTGGCCCGCCTCCCCGATCAGGCGGCGCATCAGCGTCACGGCCGCCTCGTTGCGATAGGTCTCATCGGCGCGCGGATCGCTCAGCGGCGACAGCGCCCCGGTCACCAGAGCCGGATCGAAGCCCGCCGCCTCTGCCGGGCGCAGGCCCGTCACCGCCGTCTCCAGCGCCGTCAGCCGCCGGGCGACGGGCGAGGCCGCGCCCATGGCGAGGGCGGCCTGCGCGATGCGCCCGTCCTCCAGCACGATCCGCGCCGCGCCCATGACGATGGAGATCACCAGATACTTGCGCGCGCCCAGTTTCAGGAAACGGCCCTGCCCCTGTACCTCGGGGATCAGCACCGCCGTCAGGATCTCGCCCGGGGCAAGCGCCACCCGGCGCGGTCCCAGCACGAAATCCTGCAGCGCCAGCACCCGCAGCCCCGCAGTCCCCGCCACTTCGACCGAGGCCCCCAGCGTCAACAGCGGCGGCAGGCCGTCCGCCGCGGGGGAGGCATTGCAGAGGTTACCGCCAATGGTGCCCGAGGTCTGGATCTGCACCGATCCCACCTCCCGCGCCGCCGCCTGCAGCCCGGCAAAGGCCGCCGGCAGATCGGCCCGCGCGATCTCGGCCCAGGAGGCGCCCGCCCCGATGCGCCAGCCCGCCGCGTCGCGGGTGATCCCCTTCAGCGCCGCGATGCCGGTCAGGTCCAGCACCGGCCCCGCGAGGGCCTGCGCAGAACGCGCCGGGAAGAGATCAGTGCAGCCAGCCGCAACGACGCAGCCACCATCGGCCGCGATCCGCAGCGCCGCATCCAGCGTGTCGGGCCTGTGGTAGGCAGTCACGGCAGGGCTCCTTTATTGTTGGTGCACAAACAGAAGCGTGCCGCTCCCGCCCCAGTCCTGTCAATCATGCATTTCAGCCCTTGCCAGCGGAACAGGGGACTCCCACAAAGAAGCGATGAAAAATGAGCACGAGACCGGCGACTACCGCCTCGACCTCCAGGTGGGCTACCTGCTGCGCCGCGCGACGCAGCGGCACCTGTCCATCTTCTCGCAGCATATCCCGCAGCTGACCTCGACCCAGTTCGCGGCGCTTGCCAAGCTCTGCGAACTGGGCCCCACGTCGCAGAACGCGCTTGGCCGGGCGACGTCGATGGATGCCGCGACGATCAAGGGCGTGGCGGATCGACTGCGCGCCAAGGGCCTGCTCGTCTCCACCCCCGACCCCGATGACCGGCGCCGCATCCACCTGACCCCCACCGAGCAGGGCCGCGCGCTCTACGAGGCGACCTTCCCCAAGGCGCACCGGGTGACGATGGACACGCTGGAACCGCTGACCGCGGAGGAACGCAGCCAGTTCCTCGACCTGCTGCTCAAGCTCACCTGAAGCCCGTTTCCCGTGTCATGGCCCCGGCGCACCGGGGCCGACATGGCCCATTGGGCTGTGCCTCGGCCGCCGTTGCAAATTGACATGCGGCGACGCGGACGGCCCGCCCGATGGGGCGCATTGCACCAGAATTAGGCAAGCACACGGGACAGCGCCGCCAATGGCGCCCTTCGGAATGTTTTCCCTTCCTCCGATCAACAGAACCAGAAATAGAATTCGCGCGCCGCACAGCCAAGCTTTGGCCACGCCTGACGCAAAGGCCCCGGGGCCTCCCCCGCGATCCATTTCGAATCCCCTTCACGAATACGGGCCGCGCAACCCGATCACGGCAACCACCGAGCCATTTTCAAACCAATTCGGACAGCAGGTTTGCACCAGCACCACAGGGCCGCCACCCTGGCCCCGCGCGTCCCGGTAAAAGCCTGACAGCGCAGCCGAATCTCCGCGCGAGTTCCGACAGCGAGACCTGCTCTCGGTCGGCGGCAGCGCGCGAAGGGCGCTCGCGGCCTTTGGTATATGATCCAAATCCATTCCGCCGCCGACATGTCTTTTGACAATAGAGATTAAAATTGAGGCGCAATGCGACGGACAAATCTTCACCCATAGAGTGTGAAAGAGACGCAGAATTGCACTCCAAGGGTGAGTTGCGACCAAATCCTCGGCACAACGCTACACCTTGTCTGTTTTGGCGCCGATATCGCAAGGGATCGTTGCGAAGCCCCCGACCCTATGCGAATTAACGATTCAATTCGTTATCGCCTTCTTTTCTCTCTCAAGGGGCACCCAAATTGCTGCGCGGAATTTTCGCTATTAGACTCAGCCCGAAGCGTATTCTCAAATTTGCGATCGGCCTGACCGGCATCGCCACGCTTTCGGCCTGTCATTCCTTCCCGCTCGCGCCCAGCGAGTACGTGCAACGGCTCGACCAGACGCCCTTCGTGATGCAGAACCGCTCCGAGGCCTGGGTCGCGACGCCGACCGCTCAGCTTGTGCTGGAACGGCGCTTCCGGAACGTGTCGGAACAGCGGATCTCGCTGCCGAACCGCACCTCGATCCCGGGCGAGAACCTGATCCTGCTGCAGGCCCACGGTACGCGCTATGCGAACGTCAGCCGCTTCATGCCGGTGGAATTGCTCAAGATCGTGGGCGGGGTGCCCGCCCCCTTCACCTCCTTCGATGATCTCACGCTGATGTCGGAACAGGATGCCCTCGGCACGCTGACCTGGGCCGTCTGGACCAACAACGCCAACCTCAACTGCGTGCTGGCCTTCCGCCGCTTCGACGGGACCAACCGCACGGTGCCCCTTGGGGCAATGGCAATGGACATGGCTCTGCGCAACTGTGTCTACGGTACCGTTGAAGAGGCGCTTGAACCGATCGGGCCCGGGGTCACGGGCTATTCCGCCATGAGCGTGGGGCTGGGGCAACGGCCCCAGATGCTCTCGCCGCTGGCCGGACCGCTGCCATGAGCGGCGGGCGTCTGCTCTCCGCGCTCGGCGCCCCGTTGATGTTCCTGCTGTGGATCGTTGCGCTGGTCCCGGTCGTGTTCCTCGCCTCCGTGCCCACCTCCGTGGGCACGCAGGGTCTGGTCGCCTTCGCCTCCTGCTGCGTCATCTACCTGCTGAAGCCGGCGGTGCATTCCAACATGATCGTACGCTTCGTCGTGCTGTCGGTCGCGGGCACCTTCGTGCTGCGCTACTGGCTGTGGCGCCTTTTCGAGACCCTGCCCTCGGCCGAGGATCCCGTGTCTCTGGGCGCCGCGCTGGTGCTCTTTGCCGCCGAGACCTTCACCGTCGGGGTGTTCTTCCTGACCGCGCTGATCTCGGCCGATCCCATCGACCACCCCAAGCCCGCCCCGGTGCGGCTGGAGGATGTGCCGACGGTCGATATCCTCGTGCCCAGCTACGACGAAAGCCCGGAGCTTCTGGCGGTGACGCTCGAAGCGGCCAAGCAGGTGTCCTACCCCGAGGGCAAGAAGACCGTCGTCCTTTGCGATGACGGCGGGACCGAGCAACGCTGCAACAGCACGGACCCGGCGCTGCGCGAGGCCTCGCGCCTGCGGCGGGCGACGCTGCAGAAGCTCTGCGCCGATCTCGGCGTGGTCTACACGACGCGGGAGCGCAACGAACACGCCAAGGCGGGCAACCTCAACGCCGCGATGGAGAAGCTCCACGGCGACCTCGTGCTGGTGCTGGACGCCGACCACGTGCCGACGCGGGACATCCTGACCCGGACGGTGGGCTATTTCGCGGAGAACCCCAAGCTGTTCCTCGTGCAGACGCCGCACTTCTTCACCAACCGGGACCCGATCGAGCGCAACCTCCGCCTGCCGGAAACTGCCCCGTCCGAGAACGAGATGTTCTATTCCCAGATCCACCGCGGGCTGGACCGTCTGGGGGGCGCCTTCTTCTGCGGATCGGCCGCGATCCTGCGGCGTCAGGCGCTTGACGAAGTCGGCGGCATCTCGGGCGAGACGATCACCGAGGACGCCGAGACCGCGCTGGACATCCATTCGCGCGGCTGGGAGAGCATGTACCTCGATCACGCCATGGTGGCCGGTCTCCAGCCCGAGACCTTCGCCTCCTTCATCCAGCAGCGCGGACGCTGGGCCACCGGCATGATCCAGATGCTGATCCTCAAGAACCCGCTGTTCCGGCCCGGGCTCTCGTTCATGCAGCGGATGTGCTACCTCAACTCGATGAGCTTCTGGCTCTTCCCTGTGATCCGCATCATCTTCCTGCTGAGCCCCCTGCTCTACCTCTTCTTCGGGCTCGAGATCTTCGTCGTCTCCACGCAGGAGGTCATGGCCTATATCGTGCCCTACCTGCTGGTTGGCATGATGGTGCAGAACGCGCTTTTCGGCGGGGTCCGCTGGCCGCAGATCTCGGAAACCTACGAGATCGCCCAGACCCCCTACCTGCTGAAGGCCGTCTTCTCGACCATGCTGCGCCCGCGCGGCGCGACCTTCAAGGTGACCGCCAAGGACGACAGCGTCGACAACGCCTTCCTGTCGCCGATCTTCGGCCCGCTGACGGCGCTGGTGGCGCTGCTGGTGGCGGGCCTTGCCGCCGCTGTCTTCCGCTGGATCGCCTTCCCCGGTGACCGGGTCGTGGTGGAGATCGTGGGCGCGTGGAACCTCTACAACTTCCTGCTGGCGGCCTATGCGCTGCGTGCCGTCTTCGAACGCCCCTCCCGTCTGGTGCGTCCGCGCACGGCCGCGGCGGCGCCGGCCCATCTGAGCTGGGAAAAGACCACCCTCGGCGACGAGGAAGAGCGCCCCGAACTGGACGCCACGATCGTCTCCGCCAGCCCGCGCCAGATCGTCCTGAAACTGCCGCCCCACGTCAGCTCGCAGCGCGAACGCAGCCTGCGCGAAGGCGCCGCCACGGGCATCAAGGCCGTGCTGACGGCCTCGCTGCCCAAGGCACCGGACCTCGAGGCACCGCTTACGGTCAGCGTGCGCTCTGTCCATGCCGATCCCAGCGGCACCCACGTGGAACTGGCCGTCGCGCCGGAAGAAATGGTCGCCGCCAGCCGCCTGACCGCCCATGTGGTCTATGGCGACAGCCTGCGGTGGCACTTCTTCCGCAAGGTGCAGCCCCAGAGCAGCACCCTGCTGGGCGGCGTGATCTACGTGCTGGGCCAGAGCCTCATGTCGCTGCCCAAGACCCTCTTCGACTTCCTGCGCGAGCCGACCCGCCGCGAACGCAGCATCGAGGACGATGTCTACAACCCGGATACCGCCTTCATGGCCTCCTCGGAGGAGCGCCGCCCCACCGCGGCCGCCGCGGCGCAGGCACGGCCCCAGCCGGTCAAGCCGTCGGAATACCTGACGGTGGAGGAGTGACGTCATGAAGAAGCCCCTTGCCGGTATCACCCTGCTTGCCGCGCTGCAGATCGCCGCGCCCGAGCGTCTGCCCGCGCAGCAGATCCTCCTCAACGACAGCGAGGCGGCCCCGGTTGAGCCAGAAGTCGCCCCGCCGTCTGCCCCCTCGGGCCTGCCGGTGATGCAATGGCGCACGCCCACCGCCGACGAGGCCACTCCGGCCGAGGCCGAGCCGATCCGCCTGCCGCTGCGCCCGCTGACGCCGCAGGCCGGTGGCGCGGGCACGCACCGCATTCAGGGCCAGTTCGCGGACGCGCGGTTCCTCATGTTCCTGCCCGAGGGCGTGGACGGCGCGGAGCTGGACCTGACGACCATCAGCTCGATCAACGTGCTGCCCGAACGCTCGCAGATCGACGTGACGGTGAACGGCCTCGCCGTGGGATCGATCACCCCCGACAACTTCGACGGGGCCCGGAGCGACGCGCTGTCGGTGCCGCCCGGGGTGCTGAAGGCGGGGCGCAATGTCATCACGCTCAAGGCTCGCCACGTGCACCGCGTCTTCTGCAGCCCCGAGGCCTCCTTCGGGGTCTGGACCGACGTGCTGCTGTCGGACAGCGGTGTCACGGTCATGCCCGACATGCTGCAGGCCGATCCGCTGGGGTTCCTCGCGGCGGTTTCGGCACAGATCGGCCAGTCCGAGCCGATCATCGTGAACAACGCCGGGACCGAATCCCATCTGGCGCAGGGCGCGGCCTTCATTGCCCATATCGAACATCTCTTCGAGGGCCTGCCGCCGCAGATCGCGGTCGAAGACCTCTACACCGTCGCCTACGACCGCCCGCAGCTGGCGCGGGTGACGGCCTTCCCGGATGACTTCGGCGCCGGCGACCTGCCGCAGTTCCGCCGTGGCGGGGATGGCGCCATCGTGCTGCTGGCCAACGCCGAGCATCCCGATGCGGTCGAGAAACTGCTGATCGACGCGGTTGGCGAAAGCGGGCTGGACTGGACCGCCCCGGACCTCGCCCCCGGCACGGCGCAATCGCTCTCCGATCTGGGTTTCGAACGGCTCGTGGGACGCGGGCGCTATATCCGCGAGACAGTGCCCTTCCGGCTGCCCCCGCAATGGCTGCTCCTGTCCGAGGAACGGGCGGAACTGCGCCTCGACTACGCCTTTGCCCGCAACCTGCCCGAGGGCGCGCTGCTGCTGGTGAAGATCAACGGCGAGACCGTGCGCCTGCTGCCGCTGGATGACCCCGAACAGGCGGGCCGGCGGGTCGATACCCTACAGGTGCCCTTCCCGGTCAACATGCTGGGGCCGGGCACCAACCGGCTGACCTTCGAAGCGCTGGTGCCGGGCGATCCCCCGGACGAAGCCTGCGTGCCCCGCGAGGATCCGATCTTCGAGGTCTTCGAGACCACGCAGCTCTCCGTGCCGGAGGCGCCGCGCATGTCGGTTCCGCGCATCGACCGCGTGCTCGACGGGCTGTCGCCCGATCAGATCCGGTTCAGCGCGGCGGGACAGGCAACCCTGCCCCTCGGGCTGCTGCCGCAGGTCGCCTCGGTCTTCGTGAACGAGGATACCTCGATGGCCACGGGCCAGGGCCCGGTGACCCTGACCATCGGCGTGCCCGCCGACCTCTCGACACTCGAGGGCAACATCGTCGACGGCAACGCCACGGTGCTGCAGGAGGCGATGCTGAACACGCCGAGCACGCGGGCCGCCGACATTGACACCTGGGCCGAGATCGACAACGGCCGCTGGTGGGCGGCCTTCGCGGATCGCGACCGGGCGATCGAGACACTGGGCCGGTTCAAGCAGCAGCTGGTCTCGCTCTGGCGCGGGCCGCAGTCCGAACTGAACACATGGATGGCCGGACGCTCTGCCGAGGCGATGATCCTGCAACCCGACATGAAGCGCCCGGATGACCTGTGGCTGATCGTGCGCCCCAACGCGCCCGACGACCGGGTCGTGGCCTCGCTGATCTCCATGCGGCAGTCGCTGGAAGGCCCGGGCGGTCAGCTGTCGCTCTTCTCCGCCGACACCGGCTGGCAGAGCTGGCGGGCCTCCACCCTGCCCCTGCGGCTGCATGAACCGATCACCTGGCGCAACGCCCGCAGCGTGGCGGGCAATTATGCCTCGCTGACGCCGGGCGGCTTCCTTGTGCCGATCTTCTTCTTCACGCTGATCGCGGCGGTCGTCGCTTTGGGCTACATGATCGCCAGCCGCCGGGGGAAAAAATGAAGCGCCGCGCCTTTCTGTCCCGCCTCGCCGCCCTCAGCGGCAGCGCCGCCCTCACAGGTTCTCCTCTCATGGCACAGCAAATCGAGATCCGGTCGCGTATCGAAGACGTCTGGTCGGCGTGGCGCGATGCCCACATGGATGCCAACGGCCGGGTGATTGACGGACCGCAGCAGAACGCCAGCCACTCCGAGGGCCAGGGCTACGGGATGCTTCTCGCCGCAACGGCAGGGGATCGCTCTGCCTTCGACCGGATGGATGCCTGGTGCCGGTTCAACCTCGAGATCCGCGAAGACCGCCTGATGGCCTGGCGCTGGCTGCCCGATGCGCGCATCCGGGTGCCCGACCTGAACAATGCCACCGACGGCGATCTCTTCCGGGCCTGGGCCCTGTTGCGGGCCGCGCAACGCTTCGACGCGCCCGGCTACATGCAGGCAGCCCGCGATATCGTCAGCGACCTCGTGACCCGCTGCATCGCGCAGGGCCCCGATGCGCAGCCGCTGCTGATGCCCGCCGTCCACGGGTTCGAGACCACCGACGGCTTCGTCTACAACCCCTGCTATGCCATGCCGCTGGCCATGACCGAACTGGCGCGCGCCTTTGACCAGCCCCGGCTCGCCGCCGCGGCCAAGGGCGCGGTCGAGGTCTCGCGCCAGCTGGCCCTGCGCGGCGTCGTGCCCGACTGGGTCGAGGTGACCTCCTCCGGGCTGCGCGCCGCCGAGGGCTTCTCCTTCGATGCGGGCTACGAGGCGATGCGCATTCCGCTCTACTACGTCTGGTCGGGGCTGTCCGACCACCCTGCCCTCCTGCGTTACACCGAAGCCCAGTCCCGCGTCCCCGCGGGCACGGCGGCGGTCGTTATCGAAAGGCAGACCGGCCACCCACGCGCCACCAGCACCGAAGCGGGCTACCGCTCCATCGCGGCGCTGACCTCCTGCGTGGTGACCGGGCAGGTGGGCGCCATCATACCGCCTTTCGATCCACGCGCGGAGTATTACCCCGCGACCCTGCAAATGTTCGCCATGATTGCCCAGGCCGAAGCAGCCCCGATGTGTGTGCCGATATGAAAAAAGCCAAACTGACCCTCGCCGCCCTCCTGTTCTCGCAAGCGACCTTCGCCTTGCCGGTCCATGCGCAGAGCCCGAACAACAGCGACCTTCAGGCGCTGCGGTTCTACCTTGCCGAAGACAATCAGGAGGCCGTGCGCTCCGAGATCCGGCGCCTGCAGCTGCGCTATCCCGACTGGGTGGTGCCCGAGGACCTGAGCGAACTGGAGGCCCAGAACGCCGGCGACGCGATCGACCGCATCTATGCCCAGATCGAGGCCGGGAACTTCTCTGTCGCGCGGGACCTGATCGAACAGACGCGGCGGGATTTCCCCAGCTGGACGCCCTCCGACTCGCTGATGTCCGATCTCACCATCGCCGAGGCGCAGCAGAACTTCGACCAGGTCGTGGGCCTGGGCGACGCCAACGCGGCGATCCGCATCGCCAACGACTCGCCCGAGCTTCTGCGCTGCGAACGGATCAACAACGCCTGGCTGCTAGCCGAGCAATACATCGCCATCGGGGATACCGATGCCGCGATGCGCATTCAGAACGGTGTAGTGCGCAGCTGCAATGACCCCGACATCCTCGTGGCGACGCTGGAAAAATCCGCCTCCATCGCAAGCGCCTCGGACCTTTCGGCCATGGCCGACACCGCCCGGGCACAGGCCCCCGTCGCCGCAGACCGGCTGACCGCCGTGGAAAACCGGCTGCTGGCCGGCATGGGGGCCAGTGCCCGCGATGGCAGTTCCGCCAGCACGGACACGGCCTCTGCCGGAAGCACGCGGCCGGGCGGCAGCACCTCCACCACCCGTCCGCCCTCCTCCGGTGGCGGCAGTTCGGCGGGCCTGAGCGCAGCCGCGCGGGCCGCGGCCCGCGGCGACTGGCAAAGCTGCCTGGCCGCGACGGCCGGGGGCGGCAGCGCCTCGGTCCTCTCCCAACGCGGCTGGTGTGCCCTGAACTCGGGCCGTCCGATGCAGGCGCTGACCGATTTCCGCGATGCCGCAGCGCGCGGCAACGGCACCACCCGGCGCGATGCGAGCTATGGCCTCGCGCTCACGCTGCTGAACCTGAACATGGTGAACGAAGCCGCCAGCGTCGCGGCCAGCACCCGGTTCACCGCCCAGCAGCGCCTCGATATCGAGAGCCAGATCCTCGACAAGCGCGGGGTCGCCGCCTTCGAGCGCAAGGACTTCCGCCGCGCCATCGCCTACTTCAACGAATTGGAGCGCCTGACCGGTGTCGTGCGGCGCGACCTCGCCCTGCTGCGGGGCTACGCCTACCTCAATTCCGGTGACCGGACCGAGGCGCGCCGCCAGTTCCTCGCGCTGCACAATCAGCTCGCCACCCCCGCTTCGCGCCGGGCTCTGGCCTCTATTGGCGATTAATTCCGAGAAACGATTCGCCCTCTTTTGAAGGGCTTACGCTGCAATTGTGTCCCACCCCTCAACATTAGGTTGAAGTGGGGCGCAATTGCGGCCACTGCCTTAATTTGGCGCAAATTTTAAAATCCTTACAGTGTATGGACTTAGCCCGTTTCAACAGGCCAATGCTGCGTTTGCACATCGAAAAAAGGCAAGATTAAGGCTAGGTTAAAGATGCAGGGTCGTCGGCACCCGCTGCCAGCCGAGCTTGTTAATCTGGTAAAATTTTTTCTGTCAGGATTTTCATTATGACCAAGCAAGAAATCGAAACCAAACGTTTCCAGAATACCCGCCGCCGCCGTCGTGCACAGGCGCTCGAACTGCTGATCGGTCTGGCCGTCATGGCCTGGATTGTCGGCACGCTGGGCGTCGCGGCCTAAAGACCTGCCTGTTGGCAGGCCCGCTGGGGGGTGGGCCTGTCGCGAAGTCCTCTAACACACAGGCGGTCCAATGTTACTGAGTACCTCTTAGGCCACGGCGTCCCCCCGACGCCGTGGTTTCCTTTTGGGCCATCGCTGTCGTCAGGCAGGCGCCTCGCCCATGGCTAGAGCGCCGCTCCCGGCGAGGTACCCAAGAGTTTTCGAAAATTCTTGGGAAGATTCTTCGAAGAATTTTCTGCGCGGACGGCGGGCGTCAGACCCCCAGATGCGCCCGCAGGCGCCCGGGATCGGCCCTCAGCGTGGCGCGGTCCATCTCGTCCCGGTTCGCGCCCATCTCGATGACGAAGACCCGGTCGGCCATGTCCAGCACCGCGTCCACCCTCTGCTCCACCAGCAGGACGGCGACACCGCGGTCACGCATGGTCAGCACCACCTGCCGGATCACCTCGATCATCGAGGGCTGCAGGCCCTCCGTCGGCTCGTCCAGCAGCAGGAGCTTCGGCCTCAGGGCAAGCGCCCGGGCCGTGGCCAGCATCTGCTGTTCCCCGCCCGAAAGCGTATCGGCGCGCTGTCCCAGCCGCTCGCGCAGGCGCGGGAAAATCTCCAGCAACTCCTCGCGCAGCGCGGCATCCCCGCCCCGGGTCATCAGGCCGATCTCGATGTTCTGGGCCACCGTCAGCTCGCCAAAGAGCCGCCTGCCCTGCGGGATATAGCCGACGCCCTGTTTCGGCACCTCGTGGGGCGGCAGGTCGGACAGCAATGTGCCCTCCAGCGCGATGGAGCCCGCCCCCGGGGGCAGCAGCCCCATGATCGCCTTCATCAGCGTCGTCTTGCCCGCACCGTTGCGGCCCATCAGGCAGGTGATCTGCCCGGCCTGCGCCGTCAGCGAGACTCCGCGCAGCACCTGTGCCGCGCCATAGGAGACGTCCAGCCCTTCGATCTTCAGCATCACGCCTCCTCCGTCCCGGTGCCGAGGTAGGCCGCCTGTACCGCGCGGCTGGCGTGGATCCCCTGCGGCGTGCCCTCGGCCAGCACCTCGCCAAAGTTCAGCACCGTCACCCGGTCGGCCAGTTCCATCACCACGGACATGTTGTGTTCGATCAGGAGGATCGTCGTCTCGGCCTTGAGTGCCCGGATCAGCGCCTTGAAATCGGCGATCTCGCTCTCGGCCAGCCCCTGTGTCGGCTCGTCGAGGATCAGCAGGCGCGGGCGCTGTGCCAGCCCCATGGCGATCTCCAGCAGCCGCTGGTGGCCGTAGGAGAGGTCTCCCGCCACGTCCGCCGCCCGGTCGGCCAGACCCACGCGGGTCAGCGCCTCGCGCACCTCGGCCTCCACGGCCTTGGCATCCCCGCCAAGGCGGCGCATGGCGGCCAGGGCCACATTCTCGTGGCAGGTCAGCTTGCCGAAGACCGAGGTAATCTGGAACGTATAGGCCATCCCCAGCCCGACGCGCTTGGGCGCGGGCAGCGCGGTCACGTCGCGCCCCTCGAAGGTGATGGAGCCCGAAGACGGCGGCAGCCGCCCGATCAGCATCGAGACAAAGGTGGTCTTGCCGGCCCCGTTCGGGCCGATGAGCGCCCGGATCTCATGCTGCGGCAGGTCGAAATCCACCTCGTGTACGGCAGGCAGGCCCGAGAAGCTGCGCGAGAGGCCGCGGGTCTGGAGGATCACGCTCATGGCAGGTCCCTCCAGAGGCGGCGCTTCACCTCGCCCACCAGTCCGTGGGGCAGGAACAGCGTCAGCAGCACCAGCGCCACGCCCGCGATCAGCATGTAGGCGTCGGTCACGCCCGAGGAGAGGTCGATCAGGTAGAACATGAAGAGCGCGCCCACGAAGGGCCCCAGCACCGTGCCCGCCCCGCCGAGAAGGACCCAGAGCAGCGGGAAGATGGAATATTGCACGCCCGCAAAGGTCGCCCCGGCATAGCCGAAGAGCAGCGCATAGGCCGCGCCCGAAAGCGCCGAGATCGTGCCCGAGATCACCAGCGCCCCCAGCTTGGTGCGGAAGGCGTCATAGCCCAGCAGGCTGGCGCGTTCCTCGTTCTCGCGCAGGGCCACGAAGACGCGGCCCCAGCGGTGGCGCACCAGCCAGAGGGTGAAGATCAGCACGACGGAGAAGAGCGCCCAGGCGATCAGGTAGCGATGCGCCTCATCCGAGAGGTCCATGCCCCAGAGCCGCCGCGTGGCGGAGGGGATGACGAAGCCTTCGTCGCCCCGCGTGATGTCGCGGAAGTAGACCAGCGTCATGGCCAGCGCCTGCGAGAACATCAGCGTCACGATCATGAAGCTGACGCCTGCCGTGCGCAGCGCCAGCAGCCCCACGACCAGCGACAGCACCACCCCCGCCACGATGCCCGCAGCCATCGCCGGCAGCGCGCCCGCGTCGAAGTGGTAGGAGAGCAGCCCCATCCCGTACATGCCCGCGCCGAAGAACATCGCATGGCCGAGGCTCAGCAGCCCGGTGTAGCCGAAAGCGATGTTGTAGCCCATGGCATAGACCGCCAGCACCATGATGCGGGCGACATTGCCGTGCTGGTAGGCGGGCAGGACGAAATGCCCGGCGAACAGCAGTGCGATCAGGCCCAGGTGCAGGCCCCAGTAGTAGCGCGCGGTCATCGGCCCTTGCCCCCGAACAGGCCCTGCGGACGGAAGACCAGCACCAGCGCCACGGCCAGCGTGGCGAGGATCTTGGCCAGCGTGGGCGAGAAGAAGACCGAGATAATGCCATCGGACATGCCGATCAGCACGGCCGCCACGATGGTGCCCGCCAGCGACCCGAGCCCGCCGATGATCACGACGATGAAGGACAGCAGCAGCGCGTCGCCCCCCATCAGGTAGTGCGCCTGCTGGATCGGCACGATCAGCACGCCCGCCAGAGCAGCGAGCCCCGCGCCCACGCCGAAGACAGCGGCATAGACCCGTTCGACCGGGATGCCGAAGGCGGTGGCCATCTCGCCGTCCAGCTGGGTGGCGCGCATGATCAGCCCGGCCTTGGAGCGCGTCATGAAGAGTCGCAGCGCGGCGATCAGCACCACGGCGGCCCCGATGACGAAGAGCTTGTAGGAGGTCGTGGACAGCCCCCAGGGGAAGTAGAAGGACAGCCCGCCCTCGCCCCATTCGACCCATGGCAGCGCGATGCGGTGGTTGAACGGCGGCACCACGGGGCGCGCGTCGGCGCCATAGGTCATCAGCGTGGCCTGCTGCAGGATGTAGAGCAGCCCGATGGTGGCAACGATCGTCCTCTCGGGGTCGTAGTTCAGCCTCTTGAGGATCACCATGTCGGCCACGGCGGCCAGCCCGCCCACCAGAAGCGGCGCGAGGATCGCGGCAGCGATGAAGGCCAGGGCCGGGCCGCCGCCGATGAAGGAGGTCACCGCCCAGGCCATGACCGCGCCCAGCATGTAGAATTCGCCATGCGCCACGTTGACCACGCGCATCACGCCGAAGACGAGGCTGAGCCCCGAGGCCATCAGCGCCAGCACCGAGGCCAGCACCGCGCCCTCCAGCATGGCGAGCATCAGGTAAGGTCCGAAATCCATGAAGTCCGTCGCGTCTTGAGCTCTCGCGCCGCCCGGGATCGGGCGGACGCAGGGGACAGCCCCCGGCAGCAGACTGCCGGGGGGACTGTCAGGTGCCCTCTGTGCCGGTCGGGGCCGGGCGCCGGTTGTCCGACACCCGCCCCGTCCCGGTCAGAAGTGCGTTCCGATCCGCCCGATCAGAACGACATCGTGGTGTAGTCGACCTCGTCGGGGTACATCGTGTCCTCGATCGAGGCGGTGTGGACTTTCACCAGCTTGCCGCCCTCGACCTTGGAAATGTACTGCTGCCCGAAGGTCTGGTGGGTCTTGCCGTTGAACTTCTTCGGCCCCTGCGGATGGTCGAAGCCCTCGGGCATGTCGGTCATCGCCTCGACCGCTTCGATCAGCGCCTGCCGGTCCTCGATGCCCTTGTAATCGCAGGCTTCCATCCCGGCCTTGATGATGTGCAGCGTTTCCCAGCAGCCGAACATGTGGGCATAGGTCGCCACGTCCTTCGGATCGGCCAGGCTGGCGCCGTTGGCATCACAGCCGACGGCCGCGCGGTAGGCGGTGGAATACTCGGTATCATCCGCCTGCGCGTAGCGCGGCATGCCTTCCCAGAAGTAGGTGCCGTCCAGGAACTCGAGGCCCGGCGAGGTCAGGTCGGTGGCCTCGATCGAGTCGACGAAGCCGAAGATCTCGGGCCGCGAGGGGCCGAAGAATTCGCCCAGTTCCTTGACGAAGGTCAGCACGCCGGGGCCGATCATGACGTGGTAGATCACTTCCGTCTCGCGCGGGATGCGCGGGAAGTACTTCGTATATGAGGTTTCGCTCGGCGGGATGGCGATCTTCTCGATCACCTCGCCGCCCGCGGCCTCGATGGCCGGCGCGAGGTTGTCGCGGTGGTCGTAGCCGAAGGCGTAATCCGGGAAGATCATGGTGACCTTCTTGCCCAGCACATCCGTGATGAAGGGCGCCATGGCCTGGATCTGGCTCTTCACGTCGGTGATGCCCGGCTGCAGCGTCCAGCGGTTCAGCGCACCCGAGGCGACGTGGTGGCCTTCGGAGACCACGAAATAGGGCAGCTTCAGCTCTGCCGCGCGGGGGGCGGAGCCCATGACCACGTGGCTGAAGAGCGTGCCATAGGCCACGTCGCAGTTCGACTGGTTGGCGAATTTCTCCAGCACCTCGGCGCCGCGCTTGGGATCGGTGCCGTCATCCTCGGTCACGATCTCCACCGGGCGGCCGTTGATGCCGCCTTCGCCGTTGATCTTCTCGACCGCGGCCAGGGTGGCGCGTTCGTACCAGCGCCCGTAGGCAGCACCGATGCCGGTGGCGTGCTTCTGGAAGCCGATGCGGATGGGGGCCGCGCTCTGCGCCGAGGCATAGCGCCCCAGCAGCGGCATCGTGGCCGCGGCGACGCCGCCGGCAGCCAGTGTTTTCAGTGCTTTACGACGACCGGGGGAGTGCAGCTTGGCGCCCTCTCCCGCGGGCAGGATCAGCTTGGTCATCTCGGTATCCCTGTTGGTTGGACGTGTCGCGGGTCTTATAGGGTGACCCTTGGAATCAAGTCTTTAGGCACGCAAACGACTTGTCCAGTTTTTCCGCACGTCGGCGCGGGATCACTCGTAGGTACACAAACAAACTGCTCAGAGCTTCGGCGCAGATGCCCCTGCGGCAGCCCCGTTTGCCCGGGTCAGATGCCGCGCGGCGAGGCCAGCAGCCACAGGCCGAAGAGCGTGTAGAGCACCATGAACGCCGCCAGCGGCAGTTGCGAGACAGCGGCGCGGGCGTGATTGCCCGTCAGCCGCAGCGCGATCAGGTGCGACATCAGGATGGCGATGACATGGCCCAGCACCACCGCCCCCGCCTGCGACAGCCAGATCGCCTGCACCGTCGCCCGCGTGTTGAAGAAGCCGGTGGTCACATGCCACTCCCAAAGACCCGTCAGATGGCCGAGCGCCTCCCAGACGTTCTGCCCCTCCACAAGCGCCGAGGGCAGGTAATGGGCGATATGATAGCCAAGGGCGATCGGCAGGATCGCTGGCGCCAGCAGGCAATAACCCGCGCGCAGGTCCAGCGGCAGCCGCGCCAGCCGCAGCCCCAGCCAGACGCAGAGCGTATAGGCCCCGATCAGCAGGCCCACCGCGACAACCATGCCCGCCGCGCTCTGCCAGACCACGGCAGAGCGCCCGGGGAATTCCAGTGGGTTGATCCCGATGCGGCCGAACCACCAGAAGGTCTCGTTCAGCCCGTCGAAGGAGCCGATCCCGAGGGCCGTCAGCATGAAGGTCGCCTGCGCCAGCGCGGGCCGGGGCATCTGCAACGCCTGCCAGCCCGGCAGGCCGAGGCTCAGCGCCCTGCCCCGCCGCGCCAGCAGGGCGATCTGGCCGTAGAGCCGCAGCAGCGTGCCCAGACCCTCCGCCCGGCGCAGCCACGTGGGGCCGAAGACCAGCGTGCCAGCCATGTGCAGGCCCCAGTAGCTCAGCACCATCAGCGCCAGCCGCTCCGGATCGGCCGGGGCGGGATGCGCCAGCAGCACGGCGGCGAAGGCGAGGAAACTGGCCAGCGCCAGCCAGCTGCCCAGCGCCCGCGGCAGGTGCGCCAGCCGCCGCCAGCCCAGCCCATGGGCCAGCGCCCAGACCCCGCGCCACGGATCCGCCAGACGCCAGAGACCGCCCGCGATCAAGGTGAGCGAGACGAGGAAGATCCAGAAGACGCTCCATATCCCCAGCGGCAGCAGGTTCTCCGTCGGGTCATGGGGGCCTGTCAGGCCCAGCGCCACCAGCCCCATCAGCGCGGCCGTCAGCGCAAGGCTGATCCGCGCCCGCCCCGGCAGGGGCCGCACCCGCGCCAGCCCGACAGGCCGGAACAGCGCCGCCGCCCAAGACGGGGGCACCAGCGCGATCAGCAGCACCGTCAGCGCCACGCTGGCCGCGCCGCCCGCGACATAGAGGTCCGTGGGCAGCAGCAGGACGAACCCCTGCTCGGAGGCATGGGCCAGCGCTGTCGAGGGCAGCAGCAGAAGAAGCGGGAGGAGCGGCAGGGATCTCATGCCGCCAAACTGCCCCTTTCCTGATCGCGCGCACAGGGAAAATTCGCCGCAGGACGCAGCGCCGTTGACTTTTGGTCAGCCCATGGAAATCATTTGTGCACGAATGGTTTTCAGGAGGCTGTCATGGCGGGCACCAGCAGGGCCGAGGCAACAGGGCGCGTGATCGGCGTCGATGTGGGCGGGACGTTCACCGATCTGGTGCTGACCGATCCGGCCACGGGCCGGGTGCGGCTGGCCAAGGTGCCCTCGACCCTCGACAATCAGGCACGCGGCGTGATGAACGCGGTGACCGTGGCCGAGGCCGACCTCGCCACGGTGGACCTCATCGTCCATGGCACGACCACGACCACCAATGCCGTGCTGGAGCGCAAGCTGGCCCGCACCGGGCTGATCACCACCGCCGGTTTCCGCGACGTGCTGGAACTGGGCCGCCGGACCCGCCCGCAGGCCTATGGGATGAAGGGCAGCTTCACACCGCTGATCCCCCGCGACCTGCGCCTAGAGGTGCCCGAACGGATGGATGCACAGGGCCGCGTCGTCACCGCGCTGGATGAGGACGCCCTGCGCGCCGCCGCGGCGCAGCTGCTGGAGGCAGGCTGTGTCTCGGTCGTGGTGCACTTCCTCCATGCCTATGCCAACAACGCCCATGAACTGCGCGCGGGCGAGATCCTCGCCGAGGTCTGGCCCAACGATCACGTCACCCTCGGCCATGCGCTGCTCTCGGAAAGCCGGGAGTTCGAGCGCGGGGTGACGGCGGCGGTGAATGCCTCGGTCCAGCCTTTGCTGGAACGCTATGTCTCGCGCCTGACGGGCGAGCTGGAGGCGGGCGGCTACGGCGGCGACCTCCTGGTGATGAACGGCAACGGCGGCATGGTCTCAGCCCGCGCGGTGTCGCGCGAGGCGGCCAAGACGGTGATGTCGGGCCCCGCCTCGGGCGTCATGGCCGCGGCCTTCACCGGCCGGGCGGCCGGGCTGGAGAACCTGCTGACCTACGACATGGGCGGCACCTCCACCGATGTGGCGCTGATCCGCGATGCCCAGCCCGCCGTCAGCAACGAGATCGAGGTGGAATATGCCATGCCGATCCACGTCCCCATGGTGGACGTGCGCACCGTGGGCGCGGGCGGCGGCTCCATCGCCAAGGTGAATGCCGCAGGCCTGCTGGAGGTCGGCCCCGAAAGCGCGGGCGCCACGCCCGGCCCGATCTGCTATGGCCGCGGCGGCACAAGGCCCACGATCTCGGACGCGAACCTGCTGCTGGGGCGGCTCGACCCGGGCAAGCTCGCCTCTGTCGAGGGCGGCGTGACGCTGGAGGACGTGCGCGCGATCTTCGCTTCCGAACTGGGCGAACCGCTGGGGCTGACGCCGGAAGAGGCCGCCGAGGCGGTGATCCGCCTTGCCAACGTCAAGATGTCGGGTGCGATCCGCATGGTTTCGCTCTCGCTTGGCGCCGATCCGCGGGACTTCGCGCTCTTCGCCTTTGGCGGCGCCGGGCCGCTCCATGCCTGCGCGCTTGCGCGGGAGTTGGGCGTGCCCAAGGTCCTCGTCCCTGCCCGCCCCGGCATCACCAATGCGCTTGGCTGCGTCGTGGCCGACCTGCGTCACGACTTCGTCACCACCCTGAACCGCCCGCTCGACGCCCTGCCGATGGAGGACCTCGCCGCGGTGCTGCGCGCGCAGGAGGCCGAGGGCCGCGCCCTCATCGCCCGCGAGACGGTGCCGCTGAGCGAGGTGCGCGCGGTCTTCTCGCTCGATATGCAGTTCATGGGCCAGACCCACCTGCTGCGCGTGCCCCTCGACGGGGCCGAGATCACCGCCGAGGCGCTGCTGGCGCGGTTCGAAGAGGTCTATTTCAACCGCTTCCGCGTGCGGCTGGAGACGATCCGCGCCGCGGTCGTCAACGCCAACTGCTCGGTCATAGGCACCCGCCAGCCGCTCGACCTGACGATCCTGCTGGACCCGGCCGAGCGGCGCGCCACGCTGGCCGAGGCACAGCGCGGCACGCGGTCGGTCTGTTTCGACGGCGCGTGGCACGACACGCCGCTCTACTGGCGCGATCACCTGCCCACGGGCGCGGTGATCCCCGGCCCCGCCATCGTCGAGCAGATGGACACCACCCTGCTGATCCCGCCCGGCGACCGGGCCGAGGCGGATGCCATGGGCAACCTGATCGTTCACATCGGAGGTGCGGCATGATCGACCCGATCACCCTCAGCGTCATCCAGGCGGGCCTGCAACAGGTCTGCGACGAGATGGACCTCAGCTTCTCCCGCGCGGCCTTCTCGCCCGTGATCGCCGAGGCCAACGACCGCTCCGACGGGATCTATGCCGCCGAGGATGGCGCGCTGATCGCACAGGGCGCGGGCGGCCTGCCGGTCTTCGTGGGCACGATGCAATATTCCACCCGCGTGCTGGTGGAGCGTATCCGCGACGGGCTGACCCCGGCGCCGGTCGAGGGCGACATCTACATCGTCAACGATCCCTACCTCGGCGGGACGCACCTGATGGACGTGCGCTTTGCCATGCCCTTCTACCGGAACGGCGAAATCTTCTGCTGGCTCTCGAACACCGGCCACTGGCCCGATACCGGCGGCGCTGTGCCGGGCGGCTTCTCGGCCTCCGCCACCTCGGTGGAGCAGGAGGGCCTGCGGCTGCCGCCGGTGCGGCTCTTCAAGCAGGGCGTGCTCGATCCGGAGATCTACGCGATCATCTGTTCCAACATCCGCGTGGCGGATCAGCGGATCGGGGATGTGCAGGCGCAGGCGGCGGCGCTGAAGGTCGGGGCGGAACGGCTCTCGGCCCTGCTCGACCGCTATGGAGACGACGTGGTGGCTGGGGCGATTGCCGAGTTGCGCGCCCGCGCCGCCCAGCAGATGCGCGCCTGCATCGCGCTGATCCCTAAGGGATTGCACGAGGCGGTGGCCTGGATCGACAGCGATGGCGTGGTGAACGAACCGCTGGCGATCCGGCTGGCGGTGACCCGGCAGGGCGACGGGCTGCGCTTCGACTTCACCGGCTCCTCCGCGCCCTGTGTCGGGCCGATGAACTCGGTCCTCGCCACGACGCTCTCCTCGGTCTACCTCGCCATACGGCATCTCTTCCCGGAGGTGCCGATTTCTGCCGGCGCCTTCGAGCCGCTTGAGGTGACAGGCATTGCGGGCACCTTCCTCGATGCGCAATACCCCCGCCCCGTGTCGGGCTGCGCGGCCGAGGTCAGCCAGCGGATCGCCGAGGCGGTCTTTGCCGCCCTTGCCCCCGCCTTGCCCGACCGGGCCACGGCGGCCCCTGCGGGCACCTCGGGCAACTTCGCCCTTGGCGGACACGACCCCGAGAAGGGGCGCGACTTCGTCATGTACCAGCTCTCGGGTGGCGGCTACGGCGGCAGCGCGGGCGAGGACGGGCTGGCCAATGGCTGTTCCACCATCGGCATCTCCAAGGCCCCGCCGGTGGAGATCATGGAGCAGCAGTTCCCGGTGCTCTACCACCACTACGCCTTGCACGAAGGCTCCGGCGGGGCCGGTGCCCATCGCGGCGGCTTCGGGCTGGATTACAAGCTGGAGCTGCGGCGCGGATCGGCGCGGGCGAGCTTTGTCATGGACCACGGGCGGTACGGGCCGCAAGGCGCCATGGGCGGCGCGGACGGCGCGATGAACCGGGTCGAGGTGATCCGGAACGGCGCGGTCCATGTGCCGGAGCATCTGTCGAAGGAGCAGGACATCCCGCTGGCTCCCGGCGACGTGGTCCATGTGCGCACGCCCGGCGGCGGCGGCTGGGGCGATCCGATGCGCCGCGACCCGGCGCTGGTGGCACAGGACGTGCGGCTGGGGCGTTACACGGCGGCGCAGGCAGAGGCGCTCTTCGGCGTGGTGCTGGCGGGGGTCGAGGTGGACGCCGAGGCCACGGCGCCGCGCCGCGGGGCCGGCGTCTAGGCGCGCCGGTCGAGAGGGTATCGCGCGGGGGCGGTGACGCCCGTTTTCTTCAAAGAAAACGGACCGGAATTTTTGAAAATTCCGGGCAAGGTTGAGAGGTTTGCGCCGGGGGAAAAGCGACCGGGAGCCGGCATGCCCCCGGAGTGCGCCTTCTCAATCGCCGGACACTATGCACGAAGGGCGGCGCCGTCCCGCGGGGTGGCGCGCGAGCGCCGCCCCATGGGGGCGGGTCGGCGCTGCCCGGCCTGACGGCCGGGCGGGACAGATCGAGAGGTCAGCAGGGCGCCGCAAGACGCCCCGCCCCACGTCAGCCCTTCGCGGCGTCCAGTGCGGCCCAGACCCGACCCGGGCTCGCGGGCATCGCGAAATCTTCGACGCCGCGCTGCGCGAGTGCATCGCAGACCGCCGACATGCCGGCCGCCATGCCGCCGACGGAGCCAGCCTCGCCCACGCCCTTCACCTTCAGAGGGTTCAGCGACGTCGGCACCTCGTGGAAGCCGCAGTTGAAGAGCGGCATGTCCTCGGCGCGCGGCATGGCGTAATCCATGAAGGTCCCGGTCAGCAGCTGCCCGTCGCCTTCGCCATAGCGCATCTCTTCCAGGAAGACCTGCCCCAGAGCCTGCACCGCGCCGCCGTGGATCTGCCCCTCGGCCAGCTGCGGGTTCAGCACGATGCCGATGTCCTCGATGGCGGAATAGCGGTCGAGGCGGGCCTGCCCGGTCTCGGGGTCGATCTCCACCTCGGCCACGTGGCAGCCGTTCGGGAAGGTCGGCCCGTCGGTCTCGAAGATACCGCGCCCGATCAGCTGCACGCCGCTCTCGGCGGCCAGCTTCGCGACCTCGGTCATCTCGATCTCGCGGTCGGTGCCGGCGATGCGGAAGGTGCCCGCGTCATACTCGATGTCGGCGGCATCCGCCTCCAGCGCGTCGCCCGCGATCTCCTTGGCCTGGGCGATCACCCGCGACACGCCGTCCTGCAGCGCGGAGCCGCCCAGGATCATCGCCGAGGAGCCGCCCATGCCCTTGCCGCGCTTCACCGTCTCGGTGTCGCCCTGCACGTAGCGGATGCGATCCGGGCTCAGCCCCAGCTCGGCGGCGGCGAGGTCGATCATCGCCGTCTCCAGGCCCTGCCCCGCCGAGAAGGCGCCCACGGCCACGGTCACCGTGCCGTCCGCGTTGAAAGAGATGTCGGTGGCATCATCGGACTTGCGCCCATAGGGCCCGCCCGAGGTCTCGACGCAGAGCGCGAGGCCGAAGCCGCGCAGCAGGCCCTTGGCCTCGCTCTCGGCCTTGCGGGCGGCAAAGCCCTCCGCGTCGGCCTTCTTCAGCCCGGCTTCGAGGATCGCGGGAAAATCGCCGCTGTCGTAATCGAAGATGAAGGGCGAGGTCCAAGGCATCTGCTCGGGCTGGATCAGGTTCCGGCGCCGCAGCTCGATCGGGTCGAGGCCCAGCTGCCGTGCGGCCTTGTCCACCAGCTGTTCGATGATGAAAGTCGCCTCGGGACGGCCCGCGCCACGGTAGGCGGTCACCGGCACGGTATTGGTCAGCACCAGCTCGATCCGGGCGGCGACGGAGGGGGTGCGATAGACCCCGGCGATGCCGCCGATGTTCAGGATCGCGGGCATCGAGCGGCCCGTGGCATAGGCGCCGATGTTCTGGAACACCTCGACCGAGAGCGCGGTGAAATTGCCCTCGGCATCCAGCCCGAGGCTGGCGTCGAAGACCATGTCGCGGCCACCCTCGTCGGAGATGAAATCCTCCGAGCGATCGGCGCGCCAGCGCACCGGCTGGCCCAGCATCTTGGCGGCCCAGAAGACCAGCATCTCCTCGCGGAGCGGCCCGTGCTTCATGCCGAAGGCCCCGCCCACGTCCTTGGCCACGACGCGGATGCTCTCCGGCTCCATGCCGAAGCAATTCGCGAGGTCGGCGCGCAGCGAAACCGGGTGCTGGTAGGAGGCATAGAGCGCCAGCCGCCCGCCCTCTTCCTCGTAGGCGAAGGCGTTGCGCGGCTCCATCGCCACGGCGGTCACGCGGCTGATCGGCAGGCGCAGCTGCACGACCTTGTCGGAGGCCTCCAGTGCAGCGGCGGTGGCATCCCAGTCGCCCCGGCCCCAGATCGCGCCGATGTTGCCCGGCCGTTCGTCATGGACCAGCGGCGCGCCCTCGGCGCGGGCGTCGGTGACATGCACCACGGCGTCCAGATCGTCGAAATCCACCTCGATTGCCTCGGCGGCATCCATGGCCTCGGCAAGGCTTTCGGCCACGATCATCGCCAGCGGCTCGCCGAGGTAGCGGATACGCTCCGAGACCAGCAGCGGACGCTCGGTCGCGGTGTACTTGGTCCCGTCCGGCCCCTCGACATTCAGCGGGGCCTGATAGGGCGCCACGCCATCGGCGACGAGGTCCGCCGCCGTGAAGATCGCCACAACGCCCGGCATCTCGCGGGCGTCCTCGACATTCAGCGTGGTGACGGTGCCGTTGGCGATGCTGGCGCGCAGGAAATAGGCCTTCAATGCGCCGGGCTGCGGCAGGTCGTCGGTGTAGCGACCCTGACCGGTGATCAGCCTGTCATCCTCGATTCGTCCGAGGCGGGGGGGCATTGCGGTCATGGGGCGTCTCCTGTCCTTGCGTCATCGGGCGGTGGCCCGGCGCGGCGAGGGAACAGGGGATCGGCGCAGGTTGCAAGAGGTGATCCTGCAATCCTGCCATTCATTCACGCCGTATAGCGCCGCACGCCCGTCCCGCGGGCAGCAGGACGGCGCCCGCCCCCCGGCCCCATGCGAAAGCGGGCCCGGTGGCGGGCCCGCGCAGGGTCAGATGACCTCTTCGAAGCCGATCTTGCGGCCGATCTCGACCAGTTTGCCCGCTTCGTCGTGATAGTCGTTCACGGCTTTCTTGTAGAATTCGAGCTGCGCCTGGTAGAGCTCTGCCGGCGTGCGGCAATGCAGCATCGTGTGGGTGAAATCCACGTCTTCCTTCATCCGCGCCGCGGTGAAGGTGGAGAGTTCCGACCCGAACTCCATCAATGTTTCAAAGAACTGCGCCGCTGGCCAGACCGGCATGTCTTTGCTGTCCATGAAGCCCGCAGGCTTGGCAGCGGTGGTTTTGGTGGCGCACATGGCACATCCCTTCAAACTAGTTACCCCGGCGGGAATCATAGCAGAGAGATAAAACGCCGATTTGACCGGGATCAATTTCCCGGCGCTTCCGGGACAAATCACCCCACGTTTGTCCGCTTACGCCCATTTCATCGGCGATTCTTTGCCAACGCGGTGTAAATTTCACCTGTGCATGAATAAAGACGCCCACGCCGATTGCGGTGCCCGATGCCCATCCCGGGCCGCGTTCTCCCCATCCTGAGCCGCCTCCCACGACCGTCCTGCCGAACTTCGCGGCACTGCGGCATGATCCAGCGCAAATTCGCCCGGTTCATGGACGGCTATGGTGTCACCGCAGCGTCACGTGACGGTAGCAGCTTGTCCGGCGAGACAGGCACGGGCTAGGCAGGTACCGTCGCGTAAAGGTCAGGAGTGTTGCACTATGATGATCGAGAACCGGACATTCGACGAGCTCGCCCCGGGGGATACGTCCCAGATCCGGCGGCTGTGCACCCAGGATGACCTGATCGCCTTTGCGAATGTCTCGGGCAACCATAACCCGCTGCACCTGCATGACTATGACGGGGACGGCGACGGCCTGCAGGAGGCCGTGGCCCCCGGCATGTTCCTGGGCTCGCTGATCTCGGCCGTTCTCGGCAACGTTTTGCCCGGGGCGGGCACCCGCTACCGTGCGCAGCAGTTCACCTTCCACGAACGCGCCCATGCGGGCGAGGAGCTGGTCTCGACCGTGACGGTCCTCTCCAAGGAGGCCGACACCGGAACCGTCACGCTGGAGACGACGATCCGCCGGGTCTCGGACGACGCGCTGATCCTCAGCGGAGAGGCCCTTGTCGAGGCGCCCAAGCGCAAGCTGCATTATTCCACCGTCGACCTGCCGGGCCTCATCGTCCAGCGCCACCGCCACTTCGAGGCGCTGCTGGCCAAGGCCGAACCCCTCCCCGCGCTGCGCACCGCCGTGGTTTGCCCGGAGGAGCCGAATTCCCTTGGCGGGGCCCTGCTGGGCCGCGATCACACGCTGATCGAGCCGATCCTCGTGGGCTGTGCCCGCAAGATTGCCGCCTGCGCCGAGGAGATGGGCCGCTCCCTCGACGGGATCGAGGTGATCGACCTGCCCGACCACCACGCCGCCGCCGAGAAGGGCGTGGCACTGGTGAACGAGGGCCGGGCCCATGCGGTGATGAAAGGGCACCTGCACACCGACGTCCTGCTGCGGGCCGCGCTCGACAAGGCCCATGGCCTGCGCACCGGGCGGCGGCTGACCCATGTCTTCGTGATGGATGTGCCGGGGCTCAACCATCCGCTGCTGGTCACCGATGCGGCGATCAACATCCAGCCCGACCTCAAGACCAAGGTCGACATCGTCCAGAACGCCATCGACCTCGCGCTGTCGCTGGGGATCGAACAGCCCAAGGTGGGCGTGCTCTCGGCGGTGGAGACAGTGAACCCCGACCTGCCCTCTTCCATCGACGCGGCGCTGCTCTCCAAGATGGCGGACCGGGGGCAGATCACCGGCGGGCTGGTGGACGGGCCGCTGGCGATGGACAACGCCGTGGATCTCGCCGCCGCGCGGACCAAGGGGATCACCTCCCCCGTGGCGGGCCGGGCCGAGGTGCTGGTCGTGCCCAACCTCGACGCGGGCAACATGCTGGCGAAACAGCTGACCTATATCTCCCACGCCGAGGGCGCGGGGCTGGTGCTGGGGGCCAAGGTGCCCTTCATCCTGAACTCCCGCGCCGATGACGACATGGCGCGCCTCGCCTCCTGCGCGGTGGCGGCGCTGCACCATGCCCGCATCTCCGGGGGCGGCGCATGAGCCACCTGCTGACGCTGAACGCGGGCTCCTCCTCGCTGAAGTTCGCGCTCTATGCCACGGCGACGGGCGACCCCGTCCCGCGCGCCGTCGGCAAGGTGGAAAGGATCGGCTCTGCCCCCGTCCTGTCGCTGAAGGACAGCGCCAGCGGGCGCAGCATCGCGAAGGAAGAGCGCATCGCCGCCACCAGCCACGCCGGCGCGCTGCAGGCCGCCCTTGCCGCGTTGGAGGGCGCCTATCCGAGCGCGAAAGTCCGCGCCGTGGGCCACCGCGTCGTCCATGGCGGGCGCAAGCATTCCGCCCCGGCCCTGCTGACGCCGGAGGTCATCACCGATCTCGACCGGCTTTCGCCCTTCGCGCCGCTGCACCAGCCGCACAACCTCGCCGGTGTCCGCGCCGCGGTGGAGGCCTTCCCGGAGGCGCTTCAGGTGGCCTGTTTCGACACCGCCTTCCACCGCTCGCATCCCTTCGTGAACGACACCTTCGCGCTGCCGAAGGAATATTACGACAAGGGCGTGCGCCGCTACGGCTTCCACGGGCTGAGCTACGACTACATCACCGGCGTGCTGGACGCGGAGTATCCCGACCTCCACGAGGGGCGCGTCGCCGTCGCCCACCTTGGCAACGGGGCGTCGCTCTGCGCGATCCGGCAGGGGCGGTCGCTGGCCTCGACCATGGGATTCTCGGCGCTGGACGGGCTGCCGATGGGCACACGCTCGGGCCAGCTCGATCCCGGCGTGGTGCTCTACATGCTCCAGCAGGAGAAGCTTTCGCCCGACCGGATCGCGGAAATCCTCTATACGAAATCGGGCCTTGCCGGAATTTCAGGCATCAGCCACGACATGCGCGACCTGCTCGACTCCGACAGTACGGATGCAAAGAACGCGGTGGATTACTTCACCTTCCGCATCCGGCGCGAACTGGGGGCCATGGCCGCCGCGCTGGAGGGGCTGGACGGCATCGTCTTCTGCGGCGGCATCGGGGAAAACGCGGCCCCCGTGCGGCAGATGATCTGCGATCCCATGGGCTGGCTGGGGGTTTCCGTCGATCCGAAGGCCAACGCTGCCAACGCGCGGGAGATCGGAACCGGCAAGATCCGCGTGCTCGTCATCCCCACGGATGAGGAGATCGTGATCGCACGCGCGGCAGCAGCACTTCTGTAGGGGCAATCACGTCCGCCCTGCGTTGACGCTGCCAAGACCCACCATATACTCCGCCGCATGACACGCCGCGCCGATGCCGTTAGAAACCGCGCCCGCCTGCTTCAGGCCGCGCATGAGGTCTTCCTGAACGAGGGGATCACCGCACCGCTGGATCATATCCGGCAGGTGGCCGGTGTCGGGCGCGCAACGCTCTACCGCAATTTCCCCGACAGGGGGGCGCTGGTGGAGGCGCTGCTCGAACGCTCCTTCCGGCGGATCGAGACGCTGGTCGAGGGGCGGCAGGATCCGCACGCCTTCTTCGATCTGCTGAGCGCGACGGTCAGCGAGATAGCCGACAATTGCACGCTCTACGATTTCTGGCGCGCCCAGACGGCTGAACCGCAGGCGGTGGAACGCCTGCAGGAGCGGCTGATGCGCTGCTTCGAGCCGCCGATCGGCGCCGCCAAGGGCGCGGGCCTGCTGCGCGAGGACATGACCGCCGCGGACATGGCGCTCGGCCTGCGGATGATCGGCTCGATGCTGAGCGGCCAGCCCCCCGAGGACCGCCCGGCGCAGGCCTGGCGCGCGGTGCACCTGATCATCCACGGCATGATCACCCCCGAAGGCGCCGAACAAGTGGGCCCCTGCCCGCAGCCCGGCGTGCTGATGCAAAACGGGGACGCCCAGAAGGACGCCCCCGCCGCCTGATCCCGTCTGCCGCGGTCAGATGACCGCTTCGAAGAGCGCCTTGGTGTTCTCGACCGTCATCGCAACCGGATTGCCGCCCACCGAGGGATCGGTCAGGGCCATTTCGGTCAGCAGGTCGATCTTGTCGGTTCCCACGCCAAGTGCCGAGAGCTTCGCCGGGATGCCCAGCATCTCGTTCAGCTCCACCACGCGGGCGCAGAAGCCCTCGTAGCCGCCCGCGATGCCCATGTAGGCCGCGGCCTTGTCCAGCCGGTCCTCGATCTCGGGCCGGTTGAAGTCGAGGCAGGCGGGCATGACGACGGCATTCGTGGTGCCGTGGTGCGTGTTGTAGAGCGCGCCGACCGGGTGGCTCAGCGCATGGATCACGCCGAGGCCCTTCTGGAAGGCCACCGCCCCCATCATCGCCGCCGACATCATATGCGCCCGCGCCTCAAGGTCCGTGCCATCGGCATAGGCCCGCGGCAGATACTCGTTCACCAGCCGCAGCCCTTCCAGTGCAACGCCCTGGCTCATCGGGTGGTAGAAGGGCGAGGAATAGGCCTCGAGGCAATGGGCGAAAGCATCCATGCCGGTGCCCGCGGTGATCATCCTGGGCATGCCCACCGTCAGCTCGGGGTCGCAGATCACGACCGCGGGCAGCATCTTGGGGTGGAAGATGATCTTCTTGTAATGGGTCTCGGAGTTGGTGAGCACCGTGGCGCGGCCCACTTCCGAGCCTGTCCCGGCGGTGGTGGGCACGGCGACGATGGGCGCGATCTTCGAGGCATCCGCGCGGGTCCACCAATCGCCGATGTCCTCGAAATCCCAGACCGGGCGGGTCTGGCCCGCCATGAAGGCAATCGTCTTGGCCAGGTCGAGGCCAGAGCCGCCGCCGAAGGCGATCACGCCATCATGGCCGCCGGCCTTGTAGGCCGCGATCCCGGCGGCGAGGTTGATCTCGGTCGGGTTCGGATCGACCTCGGCAAAGAGCGCGGCGCCAAGGCCCGCAGCCTCCATGATCGCCAGCGTGTCCTGCGTGATCGGCAGCGCGGCGAGGCCCTTGTCCGTCACCAGCAGGGGCTTGGAGATCCCCGCCTGCTTGCAGGCTTCGGGCAGTTCCTTGATCCGGCCTGCGCCGAACTTGATCGCCGTGGGATAGGACCAGTTTCCAACGAGGTTCATGCTTTCACCTTTCTGAAATGGTAGGAGCGCGGCCGGGTCAGGGCGTGGAAGCCCAGAACCGAGAGCGAGGCGCCCCGCCCGGTATCCTTGCAGCCGGTCCAGCACATGGCCGGATCGAGGTAATCGGCGCGGTTGAGGAAGACGGTGCCCGTCTCGATCCTGCGCCCCAGCGCCATGGCGCGGTCCACGTCCTGCGTCCAGAGCGAGGCCGTCAGCCCGTAGTCGCAATCGTTCATCAGGGCGAGTGCCTCGGCATCGTCCTTCACCGGCATGATGCCGACAACGGGGCCAAAGCTCTCTTCCTTCATGACGCGCATGTCGTGGGTCACATCGACGAGGATCTGCGGCATCAGGTAGGCGCCGCCGTCATCGGCCGGGAAATTGGCCGGGTCGATCAGCGGCTTGGCGCCCTGCGCCACCGCCTCGGCCACCTGTTCGCGCACCACCTTGGCAAACCGCGCGTTGGCCATCGGCCCCAGCGTCGTCGCCTGCTCCAGCGGGTTGCCCAGCGTCAGGGCGTTGACGAAGGCCACGGCCTTTTCGACGAAGGCATCGTAGAGGCTTTCGTGGACATAGATCCGCTCGATCCCGCAGCAGCACTGGCCCGCGTTGAACATCGCCCCGTCCAGCAGCGTGTCCACCGCCCAGTCGAGGTCCGCGTCCTCCATGACATAGCCCGGGTCTTTGCCGCCCAGCTCCAGCCCGACGCCGGTGAAGGTGCCCGCCGCCGCGCGTTCGATGGCCTTGCCGCCGCCGACCGAGCCTGTGAAGTTGATGAAGCCGAAGGCGCGTTCGCCGATCAGCGCCTCGGTCACGTCATGGGTGAGGAAGAGGTTCTGGAACAGCTCCGCCGGGACACCGCCCCGGGCAAAGGCCTTGGCCATCCGCTCGCCCACCAGAAGGGTCTGGGCGGAATGTTTCAGGATCACCGCATTGCCCGCGATCAGCGCGGGCGCGACGGCGTTGATCGCCGTCATGTAGGGGTAATTCCACGGCGCGATGACAAGGATCACCCCATGGGGGGCCCGTTCGATCCGGCGCTCGAACTTGTCCGAGCTTTCCACCACGAGGGGCGCCAGCGCCTCCTCGGCGACCGAGGCCATGTAGCCCGCCCGCTCGTTCATGCCGCCGAATTCGCCGCCGTAGCGCACGGGGCGGCCCATCTGCCAGGCCAGTTCCTCAACGGCCTCGGCGCTCTCCTCGTTCAGCGCGGCAAGGCCCGCCTCCACGATGGCGATCCGCTCTGCCAGCGGTTTCTCGGCCCACTCGGCCTGCGCGGTGGCGGCGCGGGCCACGGCGGCGCGCGCCTCGTCCAGCGGCATCGCCGGACGCTCCGCATAAACCCGCCCGTCAACGGGCGAGATACATTGGATCATGTCAGTCATGTCTTACGCTCCGGTAAAGGCTTACGCCTGTTCGAAACCGTGCCGGACTTCCCAGTCGGTCACGATACGGTCCCGCTCTTCGATCTCCCACAGGGCCGCGCGGTGGTAGTGTTCCACCACATCGTCGCCGAAGGCGTCACGCAGCATCTTGGAATTCCACAGCAATTCCGCCGCCTCGTCCATCGAGCGCGGCACCTCGCGCACCTTGTCGGCCTGGTAGACATCGCCATGGGTGGCGGGTTCCAGTTCCAGCCCGCGCTCCAGCCCGTCAAGGCCCGCGGCCAGCTGTGCCGCCAGCGCCAGGTAGGGGTTCAGGTCCGCGCCGCCGATGCGGCATTCCACCCGCACGCCCTTGGTCCGCTCGCCGCAGACGCGGAAGCCCGCGGTGCGGTTGTCGGTCGACCAGACCGCCTTGGTCGGCGCGAAGAGCCCGACGCAGAAGCGCTTGTAGCTGTTGGGATAGGGCGCGAGGAAATAGGTGATGTCGCGGGCATGTTCAAGCAGGCCGGCCATGTAGCTCTTCATGGTCGCGGACATGCCGTAGGTGTCTTCCATGTCGAGGAAGGCGGGCTGGCCGTCCTTCCAGAGCGACTGGTGCACATGGGAGGAATTGCCCGCCCGGTCGGTGTGATACTTCGCCATGAAGGTGACGGACCGCCCGTGCTTGTGGGCGATCTCCTTGGTGGCGTTCTTGGTGATCGTGTGCATGTCGGCGGTGTCGAGCGCGTCGGAATATTTGACGTTGATCTCTTCCTGCCCGACCTCGGCCTCGCCCTTGGTGTTCTCCACCAGAATACCGGCGCCGTAGAGCCCGTTGCGGATGTCGCGCATCACGCTCTCTTCCTTCGTGGTGCCGAAGATCGAGTAGTCGATGTTGTAGCGCCCGAAGGTCTGCATGTTCTGGTAATTGCCGTCGCGCATCGCGTCGAAGCTCTGCTCGAAGAGGAAGAACTCCAGCTCGGTGGCCATCATGACGTCGAAGCCCAAGGCCTTGGCGCGGGCCACCTGCTTTTTCAGGATCGCGCGCGGCGAGATCGGCACGGGTTCGTGGGTGTGGTGGTCCAGCAGGTCGCACATCACCATCGCGGTGCCCGGCAGCCAGGGCACCAGACGCAGCGTGCTGAGATCGGGCTTGTGCACGTAATCCCCATAGCCCGCCTCCCAGTTGGTGGACTTGAAGCCCTGCACCGTCGTCATTTCGAGGTCGGTGGCCAGCAGGTAGTTGCAGCCGTGGGTTTCCTCGTAGCCGCTGTTCACGAAATGCACCGCGTGGAAGCGTTTGCCCATCAGACGCCCCTGCATGTCCACGATGCAGGTCAGCACCGTGTCGATCTCGCCCGCGGCGACCATTTCCTTGAGCTTATCGAACGTCAGATTGGCAGGCATGTCCGTCTCTTCTTTGGAAAATCAGCGCCCTCGGGCGCGAAGTTGCGGTTGGGCCGGGCGGCGCGGTGCGCCCGGCCCGGAAGGCGTCAGCGGTAGGGATAGCCCGCTTTTTCCATGGTTGCAGCGTATTTCTTGAAGGCCTCGACGACCTTCGCGGGGCGCTCGCCCTGGGCCGCGATCTCGTCCCAGAAGGTTTCGGCGTCCTTGACCACGGTCGACCATTCTTCCGGCGGGATCGAGGTCAGTTCCATCTTCTCGCCCTCGACGCGCAGCTTGGCCTCGCCGCCCCAGTACCAGACCGCGCGGTAGTAATGCGACTGGTCGATGGTGATCTTGAACAGCTCCTGCAGGTGCGGGGGCACCTTGTTCCAGCTTTCGGTGTTTGCAAAATACGAACCAAACCACGCTCCGGTGACACTGTTGGTGAGGGCATAATTGCACAAATCAGCCCAACCGACCTCGTAGGCCTCGGTGAAGCCGCACCAGGCCACGCCGTCCAGCTCGCCGGTCTGAAGCGCCACCTCGACGTCGTCCCACGGCACGGTCACGGGGATCAGCCCGTATTGCGACAGGAAGCGCCCGGCGGTCGGCACGCCGAAGACGCGCTTGCCCTTCATGTCGGCGAGCGAGCGGATCGGGTCCTTGGTGAAGATGTGCAGCGGGTCCCAGGCCCCGGCGGAGAGCCAGGTCACGTTGTCGACCTCGGAATAGGCGTCTTCCCAGATTTCCTTAAGCCCGTAGTAGTTGAACAGCGCCGGCACATCGAGCGAGTAGCGCGTGGCGAAGGGGAAGTAGCCGCCGAAGACCGAGATATCGACCGGCGAGGCCATGGTGGCCTCATCCGACTGCACGGCGTCGATGGTGCCGTTCTGCATGGCGCGGAACAGCTCGCCCGTGGGCACCAGCTGGTCGGCGTAGTAGAGCTCGATCTCCATCTCGCCGTTCGCCGCCTCGTTGAAGGCGTCGATCTGCGGCTTGATGACATGGGCCCCCAGCGGCGCGCCGGAGTAGGTCTGCAGGCGCCACTTGATCGCGCCGGTCTGGGCGATCACGGCGGGGGCCGCCAGCGTGGCCGCGGCGCCGACGCCCGCGCCCTTCAGGAAGCGGCGGCGGGACGACAGGATCTTCTCGGACGGTGTGGGTTTGATCAAATCACTCATATCTCTCTCCTGGGGTTAAAGGGTGGCCTCTTGTCGGGCCTTTGGTGGAACGGGGGCCTCAGCGCCCCCGCACGTATTCCGGCAGCCACAGTGCGATCTGCGGGAAAATCATGACCAGTGCGATGGTCAGCGCCATCATCGCCACGAAGGGCCAGATGGAGCGGTAGATGTCGGGCAGCGTGATCTCTTTCGGTGCCATGGCCCGCATCAGGAACAGGTTATAGCCGAAGGGCGGCGTGATATAGGCGATCTGGCAGGTCATCGTGTAGAGCACGCCGAACCAGATCAACTGGTTGCCGAAGCCGAGATCCAGCAGCTTGACCAGCGGCACGTAGAGCGGCGCCACGATCACCAGCATCGCCGTGTCGTCGAGGAACATGCCCATGACGATGAAGCTGAGCTGCATCATGATGATCACCTGCCACGGCGTCAGTTCCCACCGGGTGATGAAGAGGTTCTCGATCGCGCGCACCGCGCCGATGCCGTCGAAGACCGCGCCAAAGGCCAGCGCTGCGAGGATCAGCCACAGGAACATGCAGGAGATCGCCAGCGTCTTGCGCGCCGTCTCGTGCATCATGCGGAAGGTCAGCCGCCCCTTCACTGCCGCCGCCAGCGTGGCCGCCGTGGCCCCCACGGCGGAGCTTTCCACCAGCGAGGTGATCCCCATGATGAAGAGCCCGGTCATGGCGAAGAAGATCAGGAAGGGAATGATGCCCGCGCGCAGCAGCTTCAGCTTCTCGCTGAGCGGCATGTTCATTTCCTCGTCCGAGACGGTCGGCGCGAGGCTGGGGTTCAGCTTGCAGCGCACCACGACGTAGACGAGGAACATCCCCGCCATCAGCAACCCCGGCAGCACGCCCGCCAGCCACAGCTGGCTGACCGGCTGGCGCGCGATCATCCCGTAAAGCACCATGACGACCGAGGGCGGCACGAGGATCCCCAGCGAGGACCCCCCCTGCACCACCCCGGTGATCAGTACCTTGTCATAGCCCCGGCGCAGCATCTCGGGCAGCGCGATGGTGGCCCCGATGGCCATGCCCGCCACCGACAGGCCGTTCATGGCCGAGATGATGACCATCAGAAAGATCGTCCCGATCGCCAGCCCGCCCCGGACCCGGCCGAACCAGACATGGAGCATCTTGTAGAGGTCTTCGGCGATGCCTGCCTCGCTCAGCACATAGCCCATGTAGATGAAGAGCGGCAGCGTCAGCATCGGGAACCAGTTGAAGAGCTTGAAGGCCGCCGAGAAGGGGATCTCGATCCCGCCGGTGCCATAGAGCAGCAGCACCGCCCCCGAGGCGACGAAGCCGATGGCCGCAAAGACCCGCTGCCCGGTGAGCAGCAGCACCATCATCGAGGCGAACATCAAAAGCGCGATGAGTTCATAGCTCATGCCACGTCCTCCTCGCCCATCTCGTTCGGGTCATGCTCATCCGTCAGCGGCGCACCGCGCAGGATCGCCCAGTACTTGAAGCAGAGCGAGACGGTCTGAAGCATCATCAGGATGATACAACCCACCATCAGCGACTTGATCGGGATCATCGAGGGGTTCCACATGGAGAACCGGCGCTCGTTGGTCTGGATCGCATATTCCAGCGAGGAGACCGCGCCCGTCAGCAGCACGCCGAGGTAGAACAGCAGGCAGATCATCGTGATCAGGTCGAGCCGCGCCTTCCCCGTCACCGAAAGCCGGTCATAGAGCAAGTCCATGCGGACGTGATCGTTGTCCTTCAGGGTCATTGCCCCGCCCAGGAAGTAGTAGCTTGCCAGCGTGAACTGCGCTGCCTCGATGCACCAGTGCAGCGGGATGTCGATGACATTGCGCGTCACCGCGTCCAGCAGCAGGATCCCCACCATGAGGAAGATGAGGTACATGGCCACGTAGCCCACGTATTGCGATAGGGTGTCCACCACCCGGACATAGGTCCTGATTGCCTTGGGCATCTGCCCGTACTCCCTGTTCTTTTTCCCCGCCCCCGTTGATCGGGGGTCAGAGCAGCTCCACCTTCGCCCGCGCCAGAGCGGCCGTGAAAGCCTCATCCGGTGTGACGTTGGTGATCAGCGTGTCGATTGCATCCAGTCTGCACAGCCGGAAGGCGGCGCGGCGGCCGATCTTGGCCCCGTTGGCCAGAACCACCACCCGTTCCGAGCGTGCCATCATCGCGCGGGCGACATGGGCCTCCTGCGCATCCGAATCCATGGCGCCGGTTTCGGCGTCCACCGCGGCCACCGTAATCACCGCCTGATCCGCCTGAAACCGGTCGATCTGGTCGATCACCATGGGCCCGACGGTCTGGGCATTGCCCGCGCCATAGGCCCCGCCCAGCAGGAAGACCTTCACGGTGCCCCCCGCCTGCCCCAGCACCTGCGCGACCCCCAGCGAATTGGTGATCACCGTCAGCCCCGGCACCTCGGCCAGCGCCCGCGCCCCGATCACCGTGGTCGATCCCGTGTCGACAAAGATCGTCTCGCCGGGCCGCACATGGGCGGCCAGCTTGCGACCGATCTCTTCCTTGCCGGCGGTGTCCTCTTCCATCCGCTCGGGCAGCGGCCCCTCGATATGGAGCCGCGGGCGCCGCGCGCCGCCGTGCATCTTCTGCAGCCGCCCCGCCTCGTCCAGCTGCGCGAGGTCGCGCCGGATCGTCTCGGCCGAGACCTCGAAGAGATCCGCAAGCGCCTCGACGGACATCTGCCCGGCCGCTGCGACGGCCTCGGCGATCCGCGAACGGCGCTCGGTTGGTTTCATCGGGGGGACCTCGGCGGGATCATGTGTGTGAAAACAATGGCCAGAGCAAATCCGAGGCCTCCCGCCCGTGTCAACATTTTTTCCGATCAATCGGTCAAAACCGCTGCGTCGTGCCGGCCACAATTGACCGAACGGGCAAAGCATGCCACAAAATCCACGACTTTACCCACGACCTATTCACCATTCTCTGGGGCAGCATGGCATTGGAACGCTACGATATCGCGGTAATCGGGGCCGGGGTGATCGGCTGCGCCATCGCCCGGGCCTTCACGCTGGACGGGGCCAAGGTCGTGGTGCTCGAAAAGGCAGCGGATGTGCTCGACGGGGCCTCCAAGGGCAACTCCGCCATCCTCCACACCGGGTTCGACGCGCCCGAGGGCTCGCTGGAACAGCGCTGCGTGGCCGAGGGCCATGCCGAATACCTCTCGATCCGCGAAGGTCTCGGCCTGCCGCTCGATCCCTGCGGCGCCCTCGTGCTGGCCTGGAACGCGGAGGAAGAGGCCCGCCTGCCCGCCCTGCTGGCCCAGGGCCATGCCAATGGCGTCAGGGATGCCACGCCCCTCACCGCCGCCCAGATCCGCAGCGAGGAGCCCAACCTCTCCCCCCGCCTGCGCGCCGGTTTCCGCGTCCCGGGCGAGTCGCTGATCGACCCGTGGTCCGCGCCCCATGCCTACCTGCTTCAGGCGCTGCTCAACGGCGCCACCCTGCTGCGCAACGCAGAGGTGACGGGCGGCCAGCACGACGGCACCGACTGGCACCTCGACACTGCCGCAGGCCCGCTGCGCGCCGGCCTCGTGATCAATGCCGCCGGCCTCTGGGGCGATCTCCTCGACGAGCGCCTCCTGGGCCAGCGCGATTTCACCATCCGCCCGCGCAAGGGCCAATTCGTGGTCTACGACAAATCCGCCGCCGCCCTCGCCCGCCACATCCTGCTGCCGGTGCCGACCGAGAAGACCAAGGGCATCGTCCTCTGCCGCACCGCCTTCGGCAATCTCCTCGTCGGCCCCACCGCCGAGGATCAGGAGGACCGCGTCACCGCCGCCCTCGTGCCCGACACCCTCGCCGCCCTGCGGGCGAAGGGCGAGGAGATCCTGCCCCGCCTGCGCGACCACGAGGTGACATCGCTCTACGCCGGCCTGCGCCCCGCGACGCAGTACAAGGAATACCGTATCAAGGCGCACCCCGACCGCGCGATGATCACCGTGGGCGGCATCCGCTCCACCGGCCTCTCCTCCGCCCTCGGCACCGCGAAACACGTCCGCGCCCTGGCCGAAACCCTCGGGCACCGCGCCGCCCCCCTCGCCGATCCGGTCACCCCGCGCCTGCCCAATATCTCCGCCACCGCGCCGCGCGATTGCCACGCCCCCGGCCACGATGGCCTGATCTGCCCCTGCGAAGAAGTCACCCGCCGCGAGGTGGAGGCCGCCCTCACAGGCCCCCTCGCCCCGAACACGCTCGCGGGCCTCAAGCGCCGCACCCGCGTCACCATGGGCCGCTGCCAGGGCTTCTACTGCTCAGCAGCCCTCGCCAGGCTCACCGAAGGCCGCCTCGCCCAGCCCATGACCGGCCCTACAGACCGGATGGAGGACTGAATGCCCCGCACACCTCCCCATCACGGCACCCGCGCCCATCATCCACTGTTCGAAAATATCCTCGGGGGGAGTCGCGCCCTGCGCGACGGGGGGCAGACAGCCCCCCTCTCCCGCCCGCCGCAGGCGCAGACCCCGCCCTCGCCAGCGTCCCCCCCTAACCCGCAGCCCACCCCATGACCCGGATCGCCATCATCGGCGCCGGCCCCACCGGCCTCTCCGCCGCCGCCACCCTTGCCTCCGCCGGCCATGCCGTCACCGTGATCGAGCGCGAGCCCGAACCGGGCGGCATCCCACGCCACTGCGGCCATTCCCCCTACGGGATGCGCGAATACCGCCGCCTGCTCTCGGGCCGCGCCTATGCCCGCCGCCTCGCCGCAACCGCCGCCACAGCAGGCGCGCAGATCCGCCTCTCGACCCATGTCACCGCACTCCATCCCGGCGGGCGGATCGACCTGCTCACGCCCGACGGCCCCGAGACGCTCACCCCCGACCGAGTGCTGCTCGCCATGGGCTGCCGGGAAAGCTCCCGCGCGGCGCGGATGATCGGCGGCACCAAGCCCGGCGGCGTGCTCAACACCGGCGCGCTGCAGGGCCTCGTCTACCTCGACCATCTCACGCCCTTCCGCCGCCCGGTGATCCTCGGGACCGAGATGGTCGCCTTCTCCGCCCTGCTCACCTGCCGCCACGCGGGCATCCGCCCCGTGGCCATGGTCGAGCCCGGTCCACGCCCCATTGCCCGCTTCCCGGCCGCCCTGCTGCCGAAGGCCCTCGGCGTGCCGCTCCTCACCCGGACGCAGGTCACCGCCATCGAGGGCGAGGACCGCGTCCGCGCGATCCACCTCGCCACGCCCAAGGGCGCACGGCGGATCGAGGCTGACGGGCTCATCCTCACCGGGCTCTTCCGGCCCGAAACGCAGTTGCTCCGCCCCGGCCCCGTCCTGCTCGACCCGGGCACCGGCGGGCCGCAGATTGACCAATACGGGCGCTGCTCCGATCCCGCCTATTTCGCGGCCGGCAACCTGCTGCGCGGGGTCGAGACGGCAGGCCACTGCTGGGCCGAGGGCCGCGCAGTGGCCCAGGCCGTCCTGGCCGACCTCGAAGGCCACCTGCCCGCGCCCGAAACCGGCTGCGCCCTGACCACCGGGGCACCGCTGCGCTATGTCCTGCCGCAGCGCATCGTCACCGGCGACCTGCCGCCCGCCTTCCCGCAGCTGTACCTGCGCCTTGCCGAGCCCGCGCGCGGCACCCTTCTGCTCACCGCGCCCGAAACGCAAGCCGCCCTCGGCCAGATCGACAGCCGCCCCGAACGGCGCCTCTCCCTGCCCCTGCCCGCGCCCTCTGTCGCAGCCGCCGAAGTCACCCTGAGGCAGCCATGACCCTACTGGCCATCGACCAGGGCACCACCTCGACCCGCGCGCTGCTGGCACAGCCGGACGGCCGCCTGCAGCTGCTGGCCAGCCACGCGCACCGCCAAGTCTACCCCGCGCCGGGCCACGTCGAACACAACCCCGAAGAGCTGATCGCCAATCTCGCCGCCTGCCTCGCTGCCGCGCCGCAGGACGTCACCGCCGTGGGCTTCGCCAACCAGGGCGAAAGCTGCCTCGCCTGGGACGGCGAAACCGGGCGTGCCGTCAGCCCGGTCATCGTCTGGCAGGACAGCCGCACCGCCCCGGAGACGGAGCGCCTGAAGGCCGAGGGCGCCGAGGCCCTGACGCTGGCCCGCGCGGGGCTTCCGCTTGATCCCTATTTCTCCGCCTCCAAGCTGGGCTGGATCCTGCGCCATATCCCCGAAGCGCAGGACCTCGCCGCCCGGGGCCGCCTGCGGCTCGGCACCACGGATGCCTTCTTCCGCGACCGGCTCACCGGGCGGTATGAGACCGACATCACCACCGCCTCGCGCACCTCGCTGATGACCCTCGACACCGGCCAGTGGGATGCGGATCTCTGCGCGCTCTTCGGCGTGCCGATGGAGCTGCTGCCACCGATCACGCCGTGCGCCGGGGCGTTCGGCACCGTGCAGACCGGCGCGGGCCCCCGGCCCCTGACCGCCAGCCTCGTGGACCAGCAGGCGGCGCTCTACGGCCATGGTTGCCGTGCGGCGGGGGATGCCAAGATCACCTTCGGCACCGGGGCCTTCGCCCTTGCGGTGACCGGAGAGGCACTTTGCCGCCCAGCCTCCGGCCCGGTCCCCACGATCGCGTGGCAGATCGCCGGGGCCGCTCCGACCTATGCGCTCGACGGTGGCGTCTACGCCGCCTCCTCGGCGGTGAACTGGGCGCGGGACATGCGGCTCTTCCAGACCTTCGACGCGATCGCCCGCTTCGAGGCGCCCTCCGCCATCGCCCGGGGCCTCGCCTTCGTGCCGGCGCTTGCGGGCCTCGCCTGCCCGCATTGGGACCGCGCGGCGCGCGGCGCATGGATGGGGCTCTCGCTCGACACATCCCCCGCCGACATGATGCAGGCGCTGCTGGAGGGCGTGGCCTTCCGTTCGGCCGAAGTGCTGGAGAGCATGGGCAATGCGGTGCCGCTGTCCGCCCCCGTCTCGATCGACGGCGGGATGAGCGCGAACCCCTATTTCTGCCAGTTTCTCTGCGATGCGCTCGGCCGCGAGATCCGCCTCTCGGACGAGGCAGAGCTGACCGCGCTCGGCACGGCAGCGATGGCGGCAGCGGGGGCCAGCCTGTCTCTGGAGGCCGCGCCGAAGGGCCGCCTGCTGCACCCGCGCGCCCTGCCAGACGGCGCTATGGCCCGATTCCGGGCCGCGCGGGAAGCGGTGCAGGCCTATGGCCACGCCGTAACGGGCTGAAAGGTTGCCCCCGGCCCGCTCAGGCCTCCGCCCGGGCGGTCGGAAACGCGCGGGCCGATGACCAGCCCGCGCCCGCGCCTCAGTCGGCGACGATTTCCTGCCGCTGCTGGCCGAGGCCCTCGATCCCCAGTTCTACCACGTCGCCCACCTTCAGGTAACGCGGCGGCTTCATCCCCATGCCCACGCCCGGGGGCGTGCCGGTGGAGATCACGTCGCCCGGCATCAGGGTCATGAACTGGCTCAGGTAGCTGACCACATGGGCCACGCCGTAGACCATCGTCGTGGTGGCGCCGTCCTGCATCGTCTCGCCGTTCACCGTCAGCCACATCTTGAGGGCCTGCGGATCGGCGACCTCGTCCTTGGTCACCAGCCAGGGCCCCAGCGGGGCGAAGTTGTCGCAGCTCTTGCCCTTGGTCCACTGGCCCGCGCGCTCGGTCTGGTAGGCGCGTTCGCTGACGTCGTTCGACACCGCATAGCCCGCGACATAGTCGAGCGCCTCGGCCTCCGAGACGTATTTCGCGGGCTTGCCGATGATCACCGCCAGCTCGACCTCCCAGTCCAGCTTCTCCGACCCGCGCGGCAGCGGCGTGGCATCGTTCGGCCCGCAGATCGCGGTCAGGCCCTTGAGGAAGAGCACCGGCTCGGGCGGGACCTGCATGCCCGCTTCCTCGGCGTGGTCGGCATAGTTGAGGCCGATGCAGAGGAACTTGGTGGTGCCCGCGACGCAGGCACCGATGCGGTCTGCGGCCAGTTCCGGCAGGCTCATCGGATCGAGCGCGGCAATCTTGGCCAACCCCTCGGGCGAGAGCACATCGCCCTTGATGTCCTCCACCACGCCGCTGAGATCGCGGATCGAGCCGTCTTCTGCGAGAATGGCCGGTTTTTCAGCCCCTTGCGGGCCGACACGCATCAATTTCATGGAAACCTCCCTGTTGGTCTTGCCCCTTTCCTAGCGGAAGCGCGGGGGAATGACAGCCCTTCATGGCGGTGTCAGCGGGGCGTCAGGGAGAACCGCCCCTGATCCCTTGCCCTTCGGCAGGGTCGCGCCCGTCCCGGGGCCGGAGGGCGTCTTGCAAAGGCTCCGGCAGAGCCTTTGAGCCCGCAGGGGGCGTCAGCCCCGGGGGCGCAAGGCGCGCCCGCCCAGGGGGCGGGACGGGCGCGGCCCGGGCGCGGGGCGCCCGGGCGGTGACTTTCGAGAGCGGTCAGCCCGCCAGCAGCTCGGCGTTGCCGCCTGCAGCGGCGGTGTTGATGCAGCAATGCCGCTCCAGCACCAGCCAGCGGGTGAAGTCGCGATCCGCCAGCAGCGGCACCAGCGCGCCGTCGCGGCCCGCGAGCGCGCGGCGGATGTCACCGGCCTCGGCCTGCCACGAAACGACCGCGGCGAGGTCGGGCAGCGCGGCCAGCACCTCTGCCGTCACCACGCCGTCGAGACCCAGGCCATAGCCCGGCGCCACGCCCACTGCGCGGCAGCCCAGACGGCGCGCCTGTGCGACCTGCTTGGCCACCGCCTCGGCCGTCGGCCCGAGGCAGAGCACGCGATCGCGGGCGAAGGTCCGCAGCGTGTTCTTCTCACCCGTGGGCCCCGGCAGCTCGACCTCTTCGAGGCAGGCCGTGGGCACCGGCAGTGCTGCGAAGGCGGCCTCGATCTCGGCGGCGGACACCTCACGCCCCGCAGGCGCGGGCAGCGCCGGGGCCTCCACCGCGCGGAAGCGGGTCAGGTAGCGCGGGCCGCCTGCCTTGGGGCCGGTGCCCGACAGCCCCTCGCCGCCAAAGGGCTGCGAGCCGACGATGGCACCGATCTGGTTCCGGTTCACATAGGCGTTGCCGACGCGGATGCGCGACGTGATATCCGCCACCCGGCCGCCGATCCGGCTGTGCAGCCCGAAGGTCAGGCCGTAGCCGCAGCCATTCACCGCCTCGACCACGCGGTCGAGGTCGCGCGCCTTGTAGGTGGCCACATGCAGGACCGGGCCGAAGATCTCCTCGGCGAGGTCCTCGATGCCGCCTACCTTGATCACGGCGGGGCCGACAAACGTCCCCTGCCCCGGCGCCGCGATCTGGCGCAGCAGTCGGCCCTCCTTGCGGGCGGCCTCCACATGGGCGTCGATCTTGGCCTTTGCGGCAGCGTCGATCACCGGGCCCACGTCGGTGGTGATCTGCGCCGGATCGCCGAGGCGCAGCTCGTCCATCGCGCCATAGAGCATTTCGAGGAAGCCCTCGGCGATGTCTTCCTGTAGGTAGAGCACCCGCAGCGCGGAGCAGCGCTGACCGGCGGACTGGAAGGAGGAGGCGATGATATCGGTGATCGCCTGTTCCGGCAGAGCCGTGGCATCGACGATCATCGCGTTGAGGCCGCCGGTCTCCGCGATCAGCGGCGCCCCTGCGGGCAGGCTGTCGGCCATGGTGCGGTGGATGCGCTGTGCCGTGGCGGTGGAGCCGGTGAAGCAGACGCCCGCGATGCGCGGATGCGCGGTGATCGCGCCGCCCACCTCGGCCCCGGTGCCGGGCAGCAGTTGCAGCACGTCGCCGGGCACGCCCGCCTCGTGCAGCAGCGCCACGGCGAAATCGGCGGTGAGGCAGGTGGCCTCTGCCGGTTTCGCCACGACCCCGTTGCCGGTGGCAAGGGCGGCCGAGATCTGGCCGGTGAAGATCGCCAGCGGGAAGTTCCACGGCGAGATACAGGCGAAGATGCCCGCAGGCGCCGCCTCCGACGCGGTCGCCTGAGCGGCGTAGTAGCGCAGGAAGTCGACCGCCTCGCGCAGCTCCGCCACGCCATCGGCCAGCACCTTGCCCGCCTCGCGCGACAGCAGGGCGAAGATCTCGGCCGCGTGCGCCTCGTAGAGGTCGGCGGCGCGGTTCAGGATCGCGGCGCGTTCGGCCACGGGCGTGTCGGACCAGTCGCGCGCCCGGTCACAGGCCGCCACGGCGGCTGCGGCGGACACACGGCGGACGCGGCCCACTTCGGCCCCGGTGGCGGGGTTGATCACGGGATGCTCTTCGCCGCCCTCGGGGCCTGCGACGTATTGCTTGGTGGCGAAGGGCTCCATCGCCACGGCAAGGCCTGCCAGCTCTGCCGGATCGTCGAGGTCGAAACCCTTGGAGTTCGGACGCTCGGGCGCGAACAGCCCCTCGGGCAGGTCGATCGCCGGGTTGTGCGGGGCGGCAAGCCAGCCCTCGACGGCAAGGAAGGGATCGGCGGCGATCTCTTCCGGCGCGACGTTTTCATCGGCGATCTGGTGCACGAAGGAGGAGTTCGCCCCGTTCTCCAGAAGGCGCCGCACGAGATAGGCCAGCAGGTCGCGGTAGGAGCCGACGGGCGCGTAGATCCGGCAGCGGGTGCCTTCCGCCTTGCGCACCAGCGCGTGCAGTTCCTCGCCCATGCCATGCAGGCGCTGGAACTCGAACACGTCCTTGGAGGGCGCCATTTCGAGGATCGCGGCCATGGTATGGGCGTTGTGGGTGGCGAACTGCGGATAGATCCGGTCCGTCAGCTCCAGCAGCTTGGCCGCATTGCAGATGTAGCTGACATCGGTCGAGGCCTTCTGCGTGTAGACCGGGAAGCCCTCCAGCCCCTCGACCTGCGCGCGCTTGATCTCGGCGTCCCAGTAGGCGCCCTTCACCAGACGGACCATGATCTTGCGGTCCAGACGCCCGGCCAGCCCGTAGAGCCAGTCGATCACCTCGCCGGCGCGCAGGCCATAGGCCTGCACCACCACGCCGAAGCCGTCCCAGCCCGCCAGTTCGGGATCGGCCATGACGGCGGCGATCACGTCCAGCGACAGCTCCAGCCGTGCGGCCTCCTCGGCGTCGATGTTGAGCCCGATGCCCGCGGCCTTGGCCTGACGGGCGAGGTCCCGGGTGCGCGCCACGAGGTCGACCATCACGCGGTCGGCCTGCGCGGTCTCGTAGCGCGGGAAGAGCGCCGAGAGCTTGATCGAGATGCCCGGGTTGGCGCGGATGTCATCGCCCTTTGCCCGGCTCGCCAGATGGGCGATGGCCTTGGCATAGGCGGCGATGTAGCGCTGCGCGTCGGCCTCGGTCAGGGCGGCCTCGCCCAGCATGTCGTAGGAATGGGTGACGCCCTTGGCCTCCAGCGTCGCGGCCCGCTTGGTGGCGCCCTCGATGGTCTCGCCCAGCACGAACTGGCGGCCTGCGGCCTCCATCACCTGCCCCACGGCCTTGCGGATCGCAGGCTCGCCCACGCGCTTGACCGCGCGGTGCAGCGCGCCCGAGAGCGGCCCGGTGGAGCCTTCGCCCAGAACCTTGCCCGCCGTGGTCAGCGCCAGCGTCGAGGCGTTCACCATCCAGCTGCCGGAGTGACCGAGATGCCCGGCCCAGTCATGGCGGGCGATCTTGTCCTGGATCAGCGCGTCGCGGGTGTGGCTGTCGGGCACGCGCAGCAGCGCCTCGGCCAGCGACATCAGCGCGACGCCCTCTTCGGTCGAAAGGCCGTATTCGGCAAGGAAGAGCTCCATCATCCCCGGGCCGCCGGAGCCGCGCAGGTCGCGCACCATCTGGGTGGCGCGGGTCGAGATGCGCGCGCGCAGGGCGGCATCGACCGTGGTCGCGCGCAGCAGGGCGGCGAGGGCGGCGGCCTCATCGGGCAGCGGGGAAAGCGGGGCTTGGAAAGGCGCGGTCATGGAGGGCTCCATCGGTGAGAGGGGCATTTGTCTCTAGTATCGCAGATTGCAGACTTCCATTTTCTCCGAAAATCGTCAAATCATGGTCGATACGACCTTTGTGAGGCCTCATGGCAGAGAAAGTGACAGACCCTTGGGTCGCCCGCAGTGATCTTGACGCATTGGACCGCAGGATTCTCGACGCGCTGAGCCACAATGCGCGGATCACCGTGACCGATCTGGCCGCCGCGGTGGGCCTGTCCAAGACACCCTGCGCCGCGCGCATCAGGCGGCTGGAGTCGGAGGGCTATATCCTCGGCTACCGGGCGCAGCTCGACCCGGTGAAGCTGGGGCTGGAGAACGTCGCCTTCGTGGAGGTGAAGCTGCGCGACACGACGGAACGCGCCCTGAAGGAGTTCAACGCCGCCGTGGCCCGCCTGCCCGAGGTGGAGCAATGCCACATGATCGCGGGGGGCTTCGACTACCTCGTGAAGATCCGCACGCGGGACATCACCGCCTACCGGCGTTTCCTCGGTGAGCAGCTTTCCGCCTTGCCCCATGTGGCGCAAACTTCGACCTACATGGCGATGGAGAGCGTCAAGGACGCTGCGATGACGGCCTGAGACGCCCTTTTTTCACGTGAATGTGACGCTATCGGCCAGCATGTCGCAGTCCGCGCCATGGACAGTGCGCCGCGCAGACCCCAAGTAGGCGGACGCTTTCAAGGGTGGCCGCAGCGTCGGACAACCTATTGTTGTGCGTATCAGGATCGGCCTGTTATCCTCTCTCCACAGGTAGCAGGCCCCCTTCTTGCGTCGCCAGCGCTCCGCACGCCAGCCAGCGAGACGGTTCCGACAACCGCCCCGAGGCCCCCGGGCCGAAGCGCACGCCCCATCCCCAGCCCCGCCTCCCCGGGGCAATGAGACGACCTAGAGATGACTGAGACACCCGACAGGGCCGCATCCGCCGGCCCCGCACCCGATCCCGTTCTGACCCCCAAGCCCGACGCCGCCGCGGCCAAGCCCGCGCGCGCCAGCCTCAAGGAAGAGCGCAACAAGAGCTTCGTGCGGCGGCTCGTGTTGACCGGTTTGAGGGCGCAGGCCAGCACCTATGCGATTGCCATCCTCGCGATGGCCGTGGCCGCCGCGGGCTCGGCCCTGACGGCCTGGGTGATGGAAGGCATCGTCGACGCCATGAGCGACAGCGGCAACCGGCGGCGGGTGTTCTACGTCGCAATGGCCGTGGCCGCGATCTTTACCGTGAAGGGCATCGCGACCTACGTGCAGACGGTCTTCATGACCCGCGCGGGCAATCGGCTGGTCGCCATGCTGCAGATGAAGTTCTTCGACCGGCTGCTGGCGCAGAGCGTGAGCTTCTTCAACGTCAACGAATCCTCCAACCTGCTGCTGCACACGACCCGCAGCGCGCAGAACGCGCGACAGATGATCGACCTTGTCGTGACCTCCTTCGTGCGCGACCTGCTGACGCTGATCGGGCTGATCTTCGTCATGTTCTGGCAGCAACCCCTGCTGACCGTCGTCTCGATGGTGGGCGGGCCCATCGTCCTGCTCGGCGTGCGGACGATCCTCAAGAAGGTGCGCACCATCGTCGAGAAGGAGACCGCCTCGCTGACAGAGATCGTGAAGGTGACGCAGGAGACGGCGAAGGGCTTCCAGATCATCAAGCTCTTCGGGCTGGAGCCGCAGATGTCGCGCCACATGGATGGTGCCGTCCGGCAGGTGGAGAAGCGCTCCAACGCCGTGGCGCGGCTGAATGCCATCACCTCGCCCCTGATCGAGACGCTCTCGGGCCTCGTCATCGCCGCCGTGGTGCTGATCAGCGCGATCGACTTCGTCGATGGCCAGCCGACCACGCCGGGGCAGCTGATGTCCTTCATCACCGCGCTGCTGATGGCCTATGAACCGGCCAAGCGGCTGACCCGGATGCGGGTGCGGATCGAAGGCCTGATCGTGCCGCTGCGGATGATGTTCGACCTGATCGACCAGCCGCTGACCGTCGAGGACCCGGAGGACGAGCGCGCCCTGCCCGCAGGCCCCGGCGCGGTGGAGATGAAGGACGTGCATTTCGGCTACCGCGACAAGACGCCGGTGTTGAACGGGATCGACCTGACCTTCCCGGCGGGCCAGACCACGGCGCTTGTCGGCGCCTCGGGCAGCGGCAAGTCGACGATCCTGAACCTGCTGATGCGGCTCTACGACCCCACCGCAGGGGTGGTCAGCGTCGATGGGCTGGACCTGCGCGATGTCACGGCCAAGTCGCTGCACAAGCGGCTGTCCTACGTCGGGCAGGATACCTTCCTCTTCTCCACCACGGTGATGAACAACCTCCGCCTCGCGCGCCCCGGCGCCACCGAGGACGAGGTCATCGCCGCCGCGAAGGAGGCCAACGCGCATGACTTCATCACCGCGCTGCCACAGGGCTACTACACCGAGGTCGGCGAGAACGGGGCCTTCCTCTCGGGCGGGCAGCGTCAGCGGCTGGCGATCGCGCGGGCCTTCCTGCGCGGCGGCAGCATCCTGCTGCTGGACGAGGCCACCAGCGCGCTCGACGCCAATTCGGAGCGGTTGATCAAGGAGGCGCTCGCCCGGATCAGCAAGGACACGACGACGATCGTGATCGCGCACCGGCTCTCGACCGTGATGGAGGCGGACCAGATCCACGTGATCGACGCGGGCCGCGTGGTGCAATCCGGCAGTCCGAAGGACCTGCTCGACCGGCCCGGCCCGTTCCGGGCGCTCTTCGACCAGCAGTTCGGCGGCATCGCCCACGGTCAGGGCTGAGCCCCCCTGCGGGCCGCCCCCGCCCGCGCAGCGAAACGTTGTCCCAAAGGCCCGCCATCCGTGCGGGCCTTTGTCTTGAGGGCCGCCCGACAGGCGGGCTTGGCCGCTGCGGGCCGCCGCTCAGGACGTCACGAGGTCATAGCGCGCCATCTCTTCGCGGCTGAGGATGTAGATCGACTGCGGCGGGGTCGCGAGGCCCGGGGCCATCAGCATCGGGTCCACGCCCATCTCCTCGAGGTATTCCATCACCTCGCCCTGCCCGCGCTGGATGTCCTGCACTGCGAGGAAGGCGGGCAGCAGGGTATTCTCGCCATAGTAATGCTGGTGCAGGCCGATGCGGGCGCCCTGCTCTGCCTGCCGCTCGGTCCCGGCCGCAAAGATGTAGGGACAGGCCGAGAGGCAGACATCGCCTGCGCGCATCGCGGTGGCCTTGCCCGCCTGCCGCAGGGCGCGGCCCAGCTCCATCGCGTCGCGGACCGAGCCGCCGGGCGAATGCAGCAGGATCGTCCCTGCCTCGGAGGCCGCGATCTGCTTGGCGATCCGCGCCCCGTCCCCCGGTTCGATCTTGCCAGTCAGCAGCGCGGTGTCGTCGTCGATCCGTTCGAGGATCAGCCGCTCCGGCATCGGGCCGGTCTCGACACCCGGGCCTGCGGGCAGGGTCGGATCATAGCGGCGGGTCTGGTCGCCGGGCCGCGTGGGCCGGTCGAACTCCGGCGCGGCGGGCCCGCGCGACGGCAGGACGAAATCGCGCCCCACGTCGCCGAGGAAGAGGAAGGCCGCGATCACCAGCTGCACCGCCAGCACGCCGGTCAGCATCCGGCGGATCGGGCGCAGCTTCTCCTGATCGCTGATCATGCCGTGCCCCCGGCAGAGGGATCGTGCGGCGTGGTCGTCCGCTCGCTGGAGGTCTCCGTGTCGGACCCTGACGGGGCCTGGGCCTCCTCCGCCGTCTGGTCTGCGCGGTGCCCGGATGAGGCAGGCCCCACCGGCGCCACGCCCCTGCCAACGCTGGTCGCCTCGGTCGCCAGAAACGCCCGGTCCACGTCACGCGCCGCATGGAGCGCTGCACGCAGTTCCGCGATCGTCATCGTGTCCTCGATCGGTGCGCCCTCGCGGCCATGGCGGATGGCGCCCTGCGTGATGGCCACGATCAGCACCAGCACCGCGGGCAGCAAGTCGATGGCGATGGCCCCGGCCCAGCTGGGAATGAAGTTGCCCGCATAGAGGATCACCGCATCGGCGGCAGAGACCGGCGTATAGGTCGTTTCGGCAGGCGGCGGCATGGCAAGCACCTCTGCCGCCGCGCTGCGCAGGGTCTCGGCCCGCTGCGCCAACACCTCCAGCACCGAGGTGATCGTGGCCGACTGGTCAGTGCGGTTCGCCTCGGTGCGCCCGTCCAGCTCCGGCAGCACCACCGAGGCCGAGAGGTCCTGCGCTGCACGCTCCACCAGCTGCGCCACGGAAAGCTGCCGCAGCCGCGTGATGATCCCCGCCAGCTGCACCGCCTGTTCCGAGAATTCGACCGAGCGCGCCTCGACCGGGCCCGGCTCCACCGTCAGCGCGCGCATCCGCGACAGCAGCGCATTGCCCTCAACGAAGGCGCTGTTGATCGCAGGTTCCTGCGCCGCGATCTGGCTTTCCAGCGCCGTCAGCTCTGCCGATTTCTGCCGCAGCACCCGGAAGACCGCGCCCCGCCCGGCAAGGCCCGACAGCGTACCCGCCGCTTCCTGTTCGGACAGGTCCTCGAAGCTTTGCCGCACCCGGGCCACGTCACGCTCCAGCCCCTGCGCCGAAATCGCGATCTCGTGGGCGCGTTCCAGCGAGGCCTGATAGTCCTGCACCGTCTCCGCCAGATGCTGCTCCACCGCCGCCGCGCCCGCCAGCGCCGCCGCGTTCAGCCAGGACGACATGGCGACGATGGCGAGGCTGCCCAGCCCCATGGCGCCCAAGAGCCCCATGCGCGAACGCGCGGTGCGCATCGCCGGGAAGAGCCGCATCATGTAGGACCAGAAGACGAAGATGCCGGTGGAGACCGCGATGGAATAGGCGATCGCCGCAAAGGCCGTCATCGCCCCGTCCCCATCCAGCAGCGAGGAGACACCGAGGTAGGTGTAGATGCCCGATGCCACCGAGAGGACGCCCAGCGCGGCCCCGGTAAAGCTGTCGAGCCAGCCAAGGTGGCCCTCCAGTTCGCGCGCCATGCGGGCGCCGCGGTCGCTCGTATTGGTCATAGGTCCCCCCGGGTGGCCTGAAAGCTAGAAAAATAGGGGGTACGGCCCCCAGCACCAGTGTCACAGGACATATTCACGGTATGTTCATGCCCTTGTGACAGGCCCCGCCCTGCCTCGACGGCATGCCGCGGGGGCACGACAGGGTCACACCACGGCAGAGAGCCCCGCGAAGTCAGGGGCTTGCGCGGCGCACCGGCCCGGTCCCGCCGCTGCGCCGCGGTGCAGGATGGCCCGCTTGCCAGACGGAAGCGCCGGGACTAGCATCGCCCTTACCCTGCTGGAGGAGCGGGGACAGGTCTCCGAAGTCCCCGGCGCCATGTCGGCAGGACTTAAGAGGCGAGAGCATGACGCCCTGACGCGGAGGAGGACGCCCGTGCAATTTGGTGCCCAGACCGGCCGGCATATCGACCGGGTTTACGAGACCGCGCAGTCGAAATCTGCCGCGGCCCGCTCGCGGCTGGCCGCCTCCTGGCGGCGCTCGCTGGAGAAACACGGGCTCGACCCCGGGGAACGCCGCGCCCCCGGACGGGTGGAGGCGACCTCGCTGGGGGACCGGCGTGCGGCGCTCGGAGATTTCCTGCAACTCGCCACCCCGCGTCTGGATCAGCTGTTCCAGCTTGTCGGCGGATCGGGCTGCGGCGTGCTGCTGACGGATGCGCAGGGCGTCGTGCTGGAAACCCGCTGCCGCGAGGCCGATGCCCCGGTGTTCCGCGAATGGGGCCTCTGGGAAGGCGCCGACTGGAGCGAGGCCGCGGAAGGCACCAACGGGATCGGGACCTGCCTTGCCGAGCGGCGGCAGGTGGTCATCCACCGCGAAGATCATTTCTATGCCCGCAACACCGCGATGTCCTGCCTCGACGCGCCGATCCACGGGCCCGACGGGCGGCTGCTGGCCGCGCTCGATGTCTCCTCGGCCCGGGCCGACCAGACGGAGGGGTTCAACCGGCTGATCGCGGCCACCGTCGCCCAGACCGCCCGCCAGATCGAAGGCGATTTCTTCCGCGCGGCCTTCCCGCGGGCCCGCATCGTCGCGGCCGAGGGGGAAAGCGCGGAGGGCGCCGCCCTGCTGGCGGTGGACAAGGACGACCTCGTCATCGGGGCCACGCGCGAGGCGCGCCGCGCGTTCGGGCTGGACGCCGAGGGGCGGATCAAGCCCCGCCCTGCCTCTGACCTGCTGGGCCGCGACGGCGCGGAGACCGGCCTCGACCGGGCCGAACGGGCCGCCATTGTGCGGGCGCTCGCCCGGGCCGATGGCAATGTCTCGGCTGCCGCGCGGGCGCTTGGCATGGGGCGCGCCACGCTCTATCGCCGCATGAACCGCCTCGGCATCGGCGAGGGCTGAGCGGCCCGAACCGCCGCCCGCCCCGCCAGACCCGCATCGAAGCCGCCAAAAGTGTCTCACCGCTGAGACAGGGGCGAGATACTCCCGGTTTGGGTGTAGTGATCTCTTAAGACAGCCGCGTCATCCTCTTTACGTGTTCCGGACACAGCGTCCGGACCTCGTCATTTGGGAGGAAGACCATGAACGAGATGACGCAGACCGCAGGCACGCAGTTCGCCTCGCCCTTCAAGCAGCGCTATGACAACTTCATCGGCGGCAAGTTCGTTGCCCCGAAAGCCGGGCGCTACTTCGACAACACCACGCCGATCACCGGCGCCAAGATTTGCGAGATCGCCCGCTCCGACGCGGATGACATCAACCTCGCCCTCGACGCGGCCCATGCCGCCAAGGACGCATGGGGTGCTACCGCCCCCGCCGCCCGCGCCGCCGTCCTGCTGCAGATCGCGGACCGCCTGGAGGCCAACCTCGAACTTCTCGCCACCTGCGAGACCTGGGACAACGGCAAGGCAATCCGCGAGACGATGGCCGCCGACCTGCCGCTGGCCGTCGACCACTTCCGCTACTTCGCCGGTGTCCTGCGCGGACAGGAAGGCACCATGTCGGAGATCGACGCCGACACCGTCGCCTACCACTACCATGAGCCGCTCGGCGTGGTCGGCCAGATCATCCCGTGGAACTTCCCGCTGCTGATGGCCGCATGGAAGATGGCCCCGGCGCTTGCCGCCGGCAACTGCATCGTGCTGAAACCGGCCGAGCAGACGCCCGCCACGATCATGGTCTTTGCCGAACTGGTGGCCGACATCCTGCCCGCAGGCGTGCTGAACATCGTGAACGGCTTCGGGCTGGAGGCAGGCAAGCCGCTGGCGCAGAGCCCACGCATCGCCAAGATCGCCTTCACCGGCGAAACCTCGACCGGCCGCCTGATCATGCAATACGCGACCGAGAACCTGATCCCGGTCACGCTGGAACTGGGGGGCAAGTCGCCCAACATCTTCCACAAGGACGTGGCCAACGAGGATGACGCCTTCTTCGACAAGGCGATCGAGGGCTTCGTGCTCTTCGCGCTGAACCAGGGCGAGGTCTGCACCTGCCCGTCCCGCGCGCTGATCCACGAATCGATCTACGACCGCTTCATGGAGCGGGCCGTTGCGCGCACCAATGCCATCAAGATGGGCGACCCGCGGGTGGCCGAGACGATGATGGGCGCGCAGGCCTCGGAAGAGCAGCAGCAGAAGATCCTCTCCTACCTCGACATCGGGCGTCAGGAAGGCGCGGAAGTGCTGACCGGCGGCGCGGCGGCGGACCTCGGCGGCGACCTCGCGGGCGGCTACTACGTGCAGCCGACGATCCTGCGCGGCCACAACAAGATGCGCGTCTTCCAGGAGGAAATCTTCGGGCCCGTCGTCTCGGTCACGACCTTCAAGGACGAGGACGAGGCGCTCGCCATCGCCAATGACACGCTCTACGGCCTCGGCGCCGGTGTCTGGTCGCGCGACATGAACACCTGCTACCGCTTCGGCCGCGCCATTCAGGCCGGGCGCGTCTGGGTGAACAACTACCACGCCTACCCGGCCCATGCGGCCTTCGGCGGGTACAAGCAGTCCGGGATCGGGCGGGAGACCCACAAGATGATGCTGGATCACTACCAGCAGACCAAGAACATGCTGGTCTCCTACAACCCGAACAAGCTGGGCTTCTTCTGAGCCCGGCCGCCTGATGGCGGGGCCGCCCCCCGGCCCCGTCCCTTTACACCGGCCACCCTGCCGCCCGCCCCTTGCGTCCCTCCCGGCGCGGGGGCGGTGCCTGCCTGCCGGACCTGTCCTCCTCCCCGGTCGCTGACCCCGGGACCCGGCAGGCGGCGCGGCGCGGACGGCCCAGCCCCTCCGGTGCACCGGAGGGGCGCCATTTCACGAAACGCCGTCCCGCAAGGTCACGGCAACTTTTCTCAACGACACCACTCACGTCCCGCAACCGGAGAGCCCCGATGTCAGAGCCAGAGCGCGTCACCGCCACCGAGGCGGCCCTGCGTCTCATCGCCGAGATTGAGGCCGAGCATGGCGAGATCCTGTTTCACCAGTCGGGCGGCTGCTGTGACGGATCGGCGCCGATGTGCTTTCCGGCCGGCGAGTTCCGGCCCGGCGCCAGCGATGTGCTGCTGGGCCGGATCGCCGGTGTGCCGGTCTATATCTCCGGGCCTCAGTTCGAGGTCTGGAAACACACCCAGCTGATCCTCGACGCTGCCCCCGGGCGCGGTGGGGTCTTCAGCCTCGACAACAACCGCGGTCAGAGGTTCCTGACCAGGTCCCGCGTGTTCGGTCCGGATGAGTTGGCAGCCCTGACCAAGGCTTAACCCAGCTCACATCTCCCTCCTCCGGGCCGACGACCGGCGCGGCGTCTTTTCCAGAGTCCTCCTGACGGGAAAAGGCGCCGCGCTCCCGGTCCTGACCCGGCCTGCGGTGCGGCGGGCCCTAACCCAGCTCCCGCCTGCCACAAACCACTCAGCCCGAAACCGCCCTGCCCCAAACCGCCCCATCCGCGGCCTGCTTCCCCGATTGTACGCCCCGCGCGGACCGTGTTACTGTCTCCGCAAAACACCAAAGAGCAGGCCACAGCTGACGGCCGCAAAGCCAGGCGGATACGGGCCCCACCCATGACGGCGCTTAACCAATACCAGCGGCTGGAAGCCTCCGGCCTGTGGCGCGACGGCCCCGAGGCGCAGCGCCGGGATGTGATCGTGTCGATTGGCGATGCGACGCTGGTGATCACCGACATGCGCGATCAGGCCCTGACCCATTGGTCCCTGCCCGCCGTCGTGCGCGCCAACCCGGGCAAGCTGCCCGCGATCTACCACCCCGACGGCGATCCCGGCGAGACCCTCGAACTGGCCGAGGGCGAGGCCGACATGATCGAGGCGATCGAGACCGTCCGGCAGGCGATCGAGCGTCGGCGTCCCAAGCCGGGGCGGCTGCGCGCGGTGATGGCCGGGGCCACGGCGGTGGCTGTCGTCGCGCTCGGGGTGTTCTGGCTGCCGGGGGCGGTGAAGGAGCATGCGCTGTCGGTCGTGCCGCAGGTGAAGCGCGACACGGTCGGGCGCAACCTGCTGGCGGCGATCCAGCGCGTGTCCGGCCCGCCCTGCGGCGACGGCCAGGGGCCCCAGGCGCTGGCCAAGATGGCGGCCCGCCTGCCCGGGCGCGATGGCGCACCGCAGCTTGTCGTCCTGCGGCAGGGCATCCCCGATGCGACCCACCTGCCGGGCAACATCATCCTGCTGAACCGCTCGGTGATCGAGGACTACGAAGAGCCCGACGTGGCCGCGGGCTATGTCATCGCCGAACATCTGCGCGCCCGGTCCCATGATCCGCTGCGCGACCTGCTCGACTATGCCGGGCCGCTCGCCTCCTTCAACCTGCTGCTGCGCGGCAAGGTGGGCGACGGACGGCTTGAGAAATACGCCGAGCATCTGCTGACCACCGCGCCCCATCCGCTGAGCGACGATGTGCTTCTGGCGGGTTTCACCGCATGGGGCGTGGCGGCCGCCCCCTATGCCTATGCGCTGGATGTGACCGGCGAGAAGACCCTGCACCTGATCGAGGCCGATCCCTTCCCCGCAGGCGCGCCCGACCCGGTGCTGCCCGATGCGGACTGGCTGCGGCTTCAGGCGATCTGCGGCGCCTGACACAGGCCCCTGCCCTCTCCCTGCACAAACGAAAACGCCGCCCCGGAGGGCGGCGTTCGTGTGTCAGGTCAGCGCGCCGTCTGCGCCCCGGCCTCAGCGGCGGGTGAAGGCATCCGAGAAGCCCGCCCGACGCGCGCTTTGCAGCGCCGAGGTCAGCTGCCCCTGCGAGGCGAAGGGCCCGGCCAGCACGATCTGGTAGCTCCGGCCGCCCTTGGTATAGCCCGCGGTGCGCACCGGCAGCCCGAGGGACTGCAACCGCGCTACGCTGCGGCTGGCATTGGCGGGCTGGCCGAAGGTCCCGACCTGCACGTAGCGATGGGCGGCGGGGGCCGTGGCCACCGCGGCTGCGGCGGGCTGGGTCTGCACCGTCCGGCGCACCGGCTGTGCCGTGACCGGCGCCGCCTTCACCGTCGCGCCCGAGGTCGAGAGATAGGCCGCCCGGCTCTGCTGTTCCATGCTGGTGTAGGGATAGGCGAGGCCCGGATACTGCGCCGTGACATCGCGCCCGGTGGGCCGGTGGATCAGGCGGCGGGGCAGATCGCGCGTCCAGATCAGATCGGTCTGCGCAATCCCGTTGAAGGTCATCTCGGCCCGGTGCTTGTTCAGCCGGTCATCGTCCCAGGCCGCGCGGTAGCCCTTGGGCGTCGACATGCCCTGCACCGCGTTGGCGCGTTCCTCGTAAACGTGGCGCGGAACGACGCGGACGTAGGGCCCGACCTCGCCGCGCACCACGACACGCCCCGGCACAGCGCCGGAGGGCACGCCGGTCCGGCTGTAGAGCACGGTGCCCTGCGTATTGGCCGAAGTGGTCACGGTGCGCGGGGCACTGTTGGCCACGACCGTCGCCGCCGGCACGCGGCCGGTATAGGTCACCTGCGCGGCCTTGGGCGCAACGCTGGGCGCGGCATAGGTCGTGGGCGCGGGAACGGTTGCGGGGGCGGCCTGCGGGGTGCGCACCACGTAGCGCGTGGGCGGGTTCGGGGCGGGCCCGCTGTAGGCCACCTGCGGGGCTTTCGGTGCCACGGTGCCGGTGCGGTAGACAGGCGCAGGCGCCGCCGTCACGGGCACGGCCAGACCGGTCGTACGCATGGGCGCGGCCAGCGGCGCAGGCGTGTCGTTGGGCCCGGCAAAGACGGTGGGCCCGGGCGCCGGAGAAGGACTTGCGCGTTGCACGGTGGTGACCGGGGCAGCGCTGGCCGTGCGGACCGGCGCGGCAGCGGGGGCCATGACGACCGGCGCGGCACTGGCAACCGGGGCCGCGGGCGCCGGGCGCACGCTGCGCGGCGCAGGGGCTGCAACGACCTGCGGCTGCTGCACGGCGACCGGCGCAGGGGCCGCGTTTTCCGGCGCGGCGGCCTCGATGGTGACGGCCTTTTCAGTCGACATGGCGGGCGCCATGGCGGTCTGGCTGGCGGTGTCACCCAACGAAGGCTTGAACCCGCAGACCTGTTCGCGGTTGCGCGCCATGCGCGGCACCCATGTCACCGCCCCGTCGATCCCGGCACGGATGAAGACGCAGCCTTCGCTGTCGACATACTGGTTGCCCGAAAAACTCGACGGCGGATATTCCGCCGGCGCGAGGTTCGTGGTCAGGGATTGGGCAGTGGCAGCACCCGTCCCGAGAAGCGCCGCGAGGGCGGCGGTGGTAAAGACTTTGTTCAGCATCAATAACCCCCCACAGGTTACGCCGAACTCTGCCCGAGTTGCGGCCGCGAGTAAAGCGGCCGCTCCGGGGGGTGACCCTTATTTTGTGCCGAACATGCGGTCGCCCGCATCCCCTAGCCCCGGGACGATGTATCCGTGCTCGTTCAGTTTTTCGTCCAGCGCCGCCGTGACGATGGGCACATCGGGGTGGGCTTCCTTCATGCGGGCCACGCCCTCGGGGGCGGCCAGCAGGCAGAGGAAGCGGATGTTGGTGGCCCCGGCCTCCTTCAGCAGGTCGATGGCCGCGACGGAGGAATTGCCCGTGGCCAGCATCGGATCGACGGCGATGACAAGGCGATCGTCCAGCGATTCCGGCACCTTGAAGTAATACTGGATCGGTTGCAGCGTCTTCTCGTCCCGGTAGAGGCCGACGAAGCCGACCCGCGCCGCCGGGATCAGTTCCAGCACGCCGTCCATCAGGCCATTGCCGGCCCGCAGGATCGAGATCAGCGCCAGCTTCTTGCCGTCCAGCGTGGGGGCCTCCATCTCGCACATGGGCGTTTCGATGGTCTTGGTGGTCATCGGCAGTTCGCTGGTGACTTCATAGGCGAGCAGTTGGCTGATCTCGCGCAGCAGGCGGCGGAAGGAGGCGGTCGAGGTCTCCTTCTGGCGCATGATCGTCAGCTTGTGCTGCACGAGGGGGTGTTTCACGATGGTCAGATGCTCGGTCATGATGTCTCCAGTCGCTTGGCGATACGTGTCTTGGTGGCCTCGTCACAGAAGGCCGCGTCGAGGGAGGTCCGGGCGATCTGGTCAAAGATCTCCTCGTCCCAGCCGAAGGTGCGGTTGAGCGCCTCGTATTCGCGGCTCATCGTGGTGTGGAAGAAGGGCGGGTCATCGGTGGATACGGTGACTTTCACGCCGCGTTCGCGCAAGCGTTCGATGGGATGGGCCGACCATTTCGAATAGACCCCCAGCGTCACGTTGGAGCCGGGGCAGACCTCCAGCACCACGCCGTTCTCTGCCAGCTCATCCACCAGCGCGAGGTCCTCGATGGCCCGCACGCCGTGGCCGATGCGTTCGACCTTCAGGTCGCGCAGGGCCTCGCGCACCGATTGCGGCCCGCCCCATTCGCCCGCATGGGCGGTCAGCCGCAGCCCGGCCTCGCGCGCCATGTCGAAGCTGTAGGCGAAATCGCCCGGCCGACCCTTGTTCTCATCCCCCGCGATGCCGAAGCCCACGAGCCAGTCGCCCGCCGTCTCGGCCGCACAGAGCGCCGAGGCCTTGGCCTTCTCGGGGCCGAAGTGGCGGATGCAGGTGACGATCCCGCGCAGGGTGATGCCGAGGTCGCGCTCCGCCCGGTCGGCGGCCTCCTGCATCGCGTGCAGGTATTCGCGCCACGCGCCCACGTCGCTGCCACCGCAGAAATCGGGCGACAGGAACGTCTCGCAATAGACGACGCCCTGTTCGGCGCTCTCTTCCAGCACCGCGCGGGTCAGCCGGGCATAATCGTCGGGCGTCTTGAGGACCTGCGTCGCGGCTTCGTAGACCTCGAGGAAATGCACGAAGTCGGTGTACTTGTAGGTGCCGTCCTCAGCAAAGACGCCGGTGAGGTTGATGGATTTCTCCTGCCCCATGCGGCGGATCAGCTCCGGCGGGGCGGCGCCTTCGAGGTGCAGGTGCAGTTCGACCTTGGGCAGTTCTTTCATCGCTGGACCTTCTTCCTCCCGCTCCCGTTCCGCACGGCTCATACCCCGGCGCGCGCTCACAGGAAACGCCTCCCCGGTCCCTCTGCCGCAACGCCAAGATGCGCCGCGATGCTGGCCGCCACGTCGGCAAAGGCGACGATGCCGGGGCTGCCCGGCGCGGCGCCTGCCACCAGCACCGGCACCCGCTCACGGGTGTGGTCGGTGCCGGGCCAGGTGGGATCGTTGCCATGGTCGGCGGTGATCACCAGCAGGTCACCCGGGCGCAGCTTGTCCAGCATCCGGCCCACGCCTGCGTCGAACCATTCCAGCGCGCGGGCATAGCCCGAAACGTCGCGGCGGTGGCCATAGAGGCTGTCGAACTCGACGAAATTGGCGAACGTCAGGCTCCCCTCCTCTGCCGTGTCGATCAGCCCCTCCAGCGCGGTCATCAGCTGGGCATCCGTGCCCTTGGCCACGTCGTCGATGCCCTGCATCGAGAAGATGTCGCCGATCTTGCCCACCGCGTGGACCTTGCCGCCCGCCACCTGCACCCAGTCGCAGAGCGTGGGCGCGGGCGGGGCCACGGCATAGTCATGCCGGTTGCCGGTGCGGGTAAAGCCCGCCGCGACGCTGCCCACGAAGGGGCGCGCGATGACCCGGCCGATCTTCATCTTATGCAAAGTGGGGGCCACCGCTTTGCAAAGATCCAGCAAAGCCTCGAGGCCAAAGCTCTCCTCATGCGCCGCGATCTGGAACACGCTGTCGGCGGAGGTGTAGCAGATCGGCCAGCCGCTCTGCATGTGCTCCGCCCCCAGCCGGTTGATGATCTCGGTCCCCGAGGCATGGCAATTGCCGAGGATGCCCTTGGTCCCCGCCGCGCGGCAGACCTCGGCGATCAGATCAGGCGGGAAGGAGTTTTCCTTGTCGGTGAAATAGCCCCAGTCCCAGGGCACCGGCACGCCTGCCAGTTCCCAGTGGCCCGAGGGCGTGTCCTTGCCGCGGCTTTCCTCCTGCGCGACGGCCCAGAGGCCCGTGGGCTCTGCCGCCAGCCCCGGCGTCAGCGCGCCCGAGGCCAGGCGGATCGCGGCGCCAAGGCCCATGGCATCCATGTGCGGCACCTTCAGCGGCCCGCTGCGGCCCTCCTCGGCCCGGCCCGCGGCACAGGCCTGCGCGATATGGGCCAGCGTGTTGGCGCCGGTGTCCGGCAGGGCGTCATTGAAAAAGCGGTCGGCGTCGGGGGCGCCGCCACAGCCGACGCTGTCGATCACGGCAAGAAAGGCGCGCGACATCAGCCGATCCTCCCAAGGACAAGCGGCGGCGGGGTCACCGGCCCCGGGCCGAGGGTGACGGCGGCCTGCACGGCGCGCACGGCGGCATCGGCGGCGTCGGTGCGGCTGGCGTGGATGCGGGCGATGGCCTCGCCCTTCGCGACCGCGGTGCCGAGCGGCAGGATATCGGCGATGCCCACCGCCGGGTCGATGCGGTCGCTTTCCACCTGACGCCCCCCGCCAAGCGCGACCACGGCCAGCCCCAGCGCCTCGCCGTCCATGGCACTCACGATGCCGGAGGCAGGCGCGGGCACCTCGCGGATCACGTTGGCCTCGGGCAGGAAGCGGTCATATTGCTCGATGAACTGCACCGGCCCGCCCATGGCGGCGACCATGCGGCCGAAGTGATCGGCAGCGGCCCCGCTTTCCAGCGCCTCGCGCAGCTTTGCCTCGGCCGCCGTCGTATCCGCGGCCAGCCCGCCCTGCGCCAGAAGCGCCCCGCCGAGGGTTACGGTCAACTCCGCCAGCGGGCCGCCGACCTGCCGGGTCAGCACGCGCAGCGCCTCGCGGACCTCCAGCGCATTGCCGAGCGCAGGCGCCAGCGGTTGGTTCATGTCAGAGAGCACCGCACAGGTCGGGCACCCGGCGGCATTGGCGGTGGAAACCAGCGCCTCGGCCAGCGCCCGCGCCTCCGCTTCGGTCTTCATGAAGGCGCCGGAGCCGAGCTTAACATCCAGCACCAGCCCCTCCAGCCCGGCGGCGAGTTTCTTCGACAGGATCGAGGCTGTGATCAGGTCGAGGCTCTCGACCGTGCCCGTCACGTCGCGGATCGCGTAGAGCCGCTTGTCCGCCGGGGCCACGTCGGCGGAGGCCGAAACGATGGCGCAGCCCGCACGGGCGACCACGTCGCGGAACCGCGCCTCGGAGAGCGCCGTCTCGACGCCGGGAATCGCCTCCATCTTGTCGAGCGTGCCGCCGGTATGGCCCAGCCCCCGGCCCGAGATCATCGGCACATAGGCCCCGCAGGCCGCCAGCGCCGGGGCCAGCACGAGGCTGACGCAATCCCCCACCCCGCCGGTGGAATGCTTGTCGAGCACCGGCCCGGGCAGGTCCCAGTCGAGCCGCCGCCCGCTGTCGCGCATCGCCAGCGTCAAGGCCACGCGGCTCTCCTCCCCCAGCCCCTTGAGCAGCACCGCCATGGCAAAGGCCCCGGCCTGCGCATCGCTGACCGCCCCGTCGGCAAGGCCACGGGCGAACCATGCGAGGGCCTCGGGCCCCGGCGCGCGGCCATCACGGACGGCGGAGATCAGGCTGCGGGCGTCCATGGTGTCAGGTGCGCTCCATATGCGAGGCGTCGAAGCGGCCCGGCAGCACCTCGGCCAGCGTCATGACCGTCTCGGCACCGTCGGTGGTGCACATGGTCAGCTTGACCTCGGCCTTGCCGAATTCCACCAGCTTCTGGCGGCAGCCGCCGCAGGGCGGCACCGGCGTGGGGCTGTCGGCAATGACCAGCGCCTCGGTGAACTCGGTCTCGCCGGCGGCGACCATGGCGGCGATGGCGCCTGCCTCGGCGCAGGTGCCCTCCGGGTAGGCCACGTTCTCGACGTTGCAGCCGACGTAGATCGTGCCCGAGGCCCCGCGCAGCGCCGCGCCGACCTTGAACTTGGAATAGGGAACATAGGCGTTTTCACGCACCTTTTCGGCGGCCTCTCGCAGGTCCATGGGACAGCTCCGTCAGGGAATGGGAGTCCATCCTTCCGCCGCGGCCGCCCCAATGCAAGCGTGAAACCCCGGCGCGGGCGCGCCCGCGCCCTGTCACCGAACGTAAACACGGGCAGGGTATGGCGGGGAAACCGGCAGCCGCGCCCCGAAGAGGCCCGCCCCATTCCGGCACGGGTGGCGGAAACCGGCGCCCGGCGGCGGATGCTGCCCTGCAGCGCGCAGGGCATCTTTCACCCGCCCGAAAAAAGGTTTAATGCTAAACCATTCCGATCGAGGGGAGAGCACCATGTCCACCGGCCCTAAAGACACCCTGCGTCAGGCGGCCCTGAATTACCACGAGTTTCCCAAGCCCGGGAAGCTGGAGGTACGCGCCACCAAACCGCTGGCCAACGGCCGCGACCTGTCGCTGGCGTACTCGCCGGGTGTCGCCGAGGCCTGCCTTGAAATCAAGGAGGATGCGGTCAACGCCTCGCGCTATACCGCGCGCGGCAACCTCGTCGCCGTGATCTCGAACGGGACCGCCGTTCTGGGCCTCGGCAACATCGGCGCGCTGGCCTCCAAGCCGGTGATGGAGGGCAAGGCGGTGCTCTTCAAGAAATTCGCCAACATCGACTGCTTCGATATCGAGGTGGACGAGACCGACCCCGAGAAGCTGGCCGACATCGTCTGCGCCCTCGCCCCCACCTTCGGGGCAGTGAACCTCGAGGACATCAAGGCCCCCGACTGCTTCATCGTCGAGAAGCTGTGCCGCGAGCGGATGAACATCCCCGTCTTCCATGATGACCAGCACGGCACCGCGATTGTCGTGGGCGCCGCGGCCACCAACGCGCTGCGCGTGGCGAGCAAGAACTTCGAAGACATCAAGATCGTCTCGACCGGCGGCGGCGCGGCGGGCATCGCCTGCCTCAACATGCTGCTCAAGCTGGGCGTGAAACGCGAGAATGTCTGGCTCTGCGACATTCACGGCCTCGTCTACGAGGGCCGCGAAGAGGACATGAACCCGCAGAAGGCCTTCTATGCGCAGGCCTCTGACAAACGCACGCTGGACGAGGTGATCGACGGCGCGGACCTGTTCCTCGGACTCTCCGGCCCGAATGTGCTGAAGCCCGAGATGGTGGCGAAGATGGCCAAGCGGCCGATCATCTTCGCGCTCGCCAACCCCACGCCCGAGATCATGCCCGAGATGGCCCGCGAGGTCGCGCCCGATGCGATCATCGCCACCGGGCGGTCGGACTTCCCGAACCAGGTGAACAACGTTCTCTGCTTCCCCTTCATCTTCCGGGGCGCGCTGGACGTGGGCGCGACCGAGATCAACGACGCCATGCAGATCGCCTGCATCGAGGGCATCGCCCAGCTGGCGCGCGAGACGACCTCGGCCGAGGCGGCGGCGGCCTACCAAGGCGAACAGCTGACCTTTGGCGCGGACTACCTGATTCCCAAGCCCTTCGACCCGCGGCTCTCGGGCATCGTCTCGGTCGCCGTGGCCAAGGCGGCGATGGAAAGCGGCGTGGCCACGCGCCCGCTGGAGGATATCGCGGCCTACAAGGCCAAGCTGAACTCCTCGGTCTTCAAGTCGGCCCTGCTGATGCGCCCGGTCTTCGAGGCCGCCTCCTCCACCTCGCGGCGGATCGTCTTTGCCGAGGGCGAGGACGAACGCGTGCTGCGCGCCGCGCAGGCCATGCTGGAAGAAACCACCGAGCAGCCGATCCTCATCGGCCGCCCCGACGTGCTGGAGGCGCGTTGTGAACGCGCCGGGCTCAAGATCCGTCCGGGCCGCGACTTCCACGTGGTCAACCCCGAGAACGACCCGCGCTATCGCGACTACTGGGGCACCTACCACGAGATCATGGCGCGGCGCGGCGTGACGCCGGATCTGGCCAAAGCCGTGATGCGGACGAACACCACTGCGATCGGCGCCGTCATGGTGCACCGCGACGAGGCCGACAGCCTGATCTGCGGCACCTTCGGCGAATACCGCTGGCACCTGAAGTACGTGACCGAGATTCTCGGCACCCAGAAGGCAGGCGGCGACCTGCACCCGGTGGGGGCGCTCTCGCTGATGATCCTCGAGGATGGCCCGCTGTTCCTCGCGGACACCCATGTCCATGCCGTGCCCACCTCCGCCGAGCTGGCCGAGGTGGTGATCGGGGCCGCGCGCCACGTGAAGCGCTTCGGGATCACGCCCAATATCGCGCTCTGCGGCCGGTCGCAGTTCGGCAACCAGGACACCGACACCGCCCGCCGCCTGCGCGGCGCGATCGAGATCCTCGACGCCGAGCCGCGCGATTTCTGCTATGAGGGCGAGATGAACGTGGACACGGCGCTGGACGCTGCCCTGCGCGAGACCGTGCTGCCCGGCAACCGGATGAAGGGCGCGGCCAACGTGCTGGTCTTTGCCCAGGCCGATGCCGCGTCGGGTGTGCGCAACATCCTGAAAATGAAGGGCGGCGGTCTGGAAGTCGGCCCGATCCTCATGGGCATGGGCAACCGCGCCCATATCGTGACCAACGCCATCACCTCGCGCGGGCTGCTCAACATGTCGGCCATCGCCGGCACGCCGGTGGCGCACTACGGCTGAGGCTGTCGCCATTTTCTGCGCAGAAAACGGTCCGGAATTTTTGAAAATTCCGGGCAGCGTGGCGGCGGGCGGCGATCCCGTCAGAGATCACCGCTCCCTTGCCGGGGGGCGGTGAAAATTCTTGAGAAAGAATTTTCCTAAGAATTTTTCTTAAAATTCTTAGGCGCGCAGGGATGGTGCCTCTGCCCATTCAACCCGCCCGGGGATGAGACCGGGGCGGGCGCCCCCTCTCTCCGTGAGATCAGCCCGCCCCCTTCCCCCTCGCGTGTGGCGTCCTGCGGGCACCTCAGCGACAGCGAGGGCCGCGCTGATACGCACGCACCGGCAGCCCTTTCGGCGGCGGTCCCATGGCCTGCCCCCGTTGCCCCCCTGTTGCCCTCCTGTTGCCCTCCGGGCCACGCGGCCCTGTCGTAGCTGTCGCTTCGGCAAGGGGCAGCCGGGCGGAAAATCCCCGATTGCACAGGGCAACGCGCCCCCCTATGTGCACCTGTCACACTGGCCGGATAGAGCCGTGCAGAAGAGCGCCCGCCAGAGAGGCGCGAAAGGAAACGAGATGTCGCAATTCACGCTCGGATGGGAAGAATGGCTGGCCCTGCCCGGCCTCGGCCTGCCCGCGATCCATGCCAAGGTCGACACCGGCGCCCGGACCTCGGCGCTGCATGCCTTCGCCATCGAGCCCTTCGGCCCGGCGGACAAGCCCATGGTGCGCTTTGCGATCCATCCCGATCCCCATGACCCCGAGCTGGAGATCATCTGCTCCGCCCCCCTGAAGGACCGGCGCGAGGTGACCTCCTCCAACGGCGAGACCGAGCTGCGCTTCGTGATCGAGACCGAGGTCGCCATGGGCGGGCGCAGCTGGCCCATCGAGGTGACGCTGACCGACCGGGGCTCCATGGCCTACCGGATGCTGCTCGGGCGTTCTGCCCTGGCGGAGGACATGGTGGTGACGCCGAGCCAGAGCTTCTGCCAGCCGGAGCTTTCCTTCGGCGAATACCGCGACATGCCGCGCCACAAGCGCCACCGCCGCGCCCTGCGGCTGGCCGTGCTGACGCGCGAGCCGCGCAACTACTCCACCCGCCGCCTGATCGAGGCGGCAGAGGCGCGCGGCCACACGATGGAAGTGATCGACACCACCCGGTGCTACATGAACATCCACGCCGTGGGCGGCGAGGTGCATTACGACGGGCGCCGCCTGCCCCACTACGACGCGGTGATCCCGCGCATCGGGGCCTCGATCACCAACTACGGCACCGCCGTGGTGCGGCAGTTCGAATCGATGGGCACCTATTGCCTCGCGGGCTCCGAGGGGATCACCGTCTCGCGCGACAAGCTCCATGCCCACCAGGTGCTGGCACGGCACAGGATCGGCACGCCGACCACCGCCTTCGCCCGCAGCCCGAAGGATTCGGGCAACGTGATCTCGCTCGTCGGGGGCGCGCCGCTGGTGCTGAAGCTGCTGGAGAGCACGCAGGGCAAGGGCGTCGTGCTGGCCGAGACCCAGAAGGCGGCGGAGAGCGTGATCTCGGCCTTCCAGGGGCTGAAGGCGGATTTCCTTGTCCAGAACTTCGTCAAGGAAGCCGCGGGCGAGGACATCCGCTGCCTCGTGGTGGGCGGCAAGGTCGTGGCCGCCATGCGCCGCCGGGGCCAGCCGGACGAATTCCGTTCGAACCTGCACCAGGGCGGGACGGCGGAATACGTGCGCATCAGCAAGGAAGAGCGCGACACGGCACAGCGCGCGGCGCGGGCCATGAAACTGGACGCGGCCGGCGTGGACCTTCTGCGCGGGCAGGACGGGCCGAAGGTGCTGGAGGTGAACTCCTCCCCCGGGCTGGAGGGGATCGAGGCCGTTTCGAAGAAGGACATCGCCGGGCTGATCATCCAGCATATCGAGGGCAAGGTGGCGCCCAAGGCCCCGCGCCGCAGCCGGACAGCGCCGCGCAAGGGCTGAGTCCCAGACATCGCCCCAATCATCGGACAGGACACCCGCCGCGCCCCGGCGGGTGTTTGCTTTCGCGCCCGCCCCTGCGCGGATGAGGTCCCCACCCGACGCCGGAACGCATTACACAAGATAGATATTTACAGCGCAGCGGGCGTCAGCCCATCATCACCGCGGCCCCGTTTCAGGGCCGGGGCCCCTGCCCCGCATTTGCAAGACAAGGGGCGCATGCGCCGCCCCGCATTTCGAGAAGGTGACAGATGGCGGCAATCGGCATTGCCCTGCTCTTCGTGGCGGGCACCATCCTCATCGCCTGGAGCGTCTATTTCGCGACGCGGGCGCTGGTGGGCAAGACCTTCGGCAGCGACACGGAGGCCCTCGCCTCCTCGGTGATCTTCCGGGTCTCGGCCCTGCACGGGCTGATCCTCGCCCTTGTCTTTGCGCAGGAACTGCTGGACTACAACGAGTTGCAGCGCGTCGTCCTGCAGGAGGCCACCGCGGTGGCCGACATCTACAATGACGTGCGCCGCTATGGCGGGGAGGAGATGGCCCCAGTACAGACCGCACTGTCGGACTACCTGCGGGTGGTGAGCGGGCCGGAATGGGCCTCGCTCAGCGAGACGCAGCGCCTCACCGGCGAGGGCTGGCGGATCTGGGACGACATCTATGGCCGCCTGCTGGACCTGCCGCCCGACACGCCGCGCCATGCGGCCCTGCGCGATCACATGCTGCACAAGGTCCAGACCATGGCCGCCCTGCGTCAGGAACGCGAGGCCACGGCGCTGCATGGGATCAGCCCGCTGTTCTGGTTCGCGGCGCTTGCGGGCGTGGTGCTGGTGACGATCCCCTATTTCATCTTTGCCCCCAGTCGGCTGCACCTCGTGCTGCTGAGCATCTATGGCGGGTTCACCGGATTCGTGATGTACGTGATCTTTGCCTTCTCCGATCCCTTCGGCGGGCCGGGCGCACTGGATCCCGCCCCCTTCACCCGGCTTCTGGAGACCGAGATCGGACAGCCCGCCCCATCGTGAGGGAGCGCGCGGGGGCCTCAAAGTCGGTAAATTTATTAACCGTGCCTTTTCAGACCTGTAAACACCCTGCACAAATCTCGATGTTAGCGCCGAAGGGCGGCAGAAGGGCGCAGTCTGGCCACTTGCGCGGTGCGAAACCCCGCGCCTAACAAGGTGTGATAGAGTGTTTCGTGTTCACGTGGGATGGAGGAGGACCGCGATGACGACCTACGCTGACGTCTATGACAGCTGGAAGGCCGACCCGGAGAAATTCTGGATGGAGGCCGCCGAGGGGATCAGCTGGTACCAGAAGCCGAGCAAGGCGCTCTTCGACGAGGGTGCGCCGCTTTACGAGTGGTTCTCGGACGGGATGGTGAATGCCTGCTACAACGCCGTGGACCGCCACGTCGAAGCCGGCCGCGGCCCGCAGGTTGCCATCATCCACGACAGCCCGGTGACCGGCGTCACCCAGAAGATCACCTATTCCGCCCTGCGGAACCGCGTTGCCACGCTGGCCGGCGCCCTTCGTGCCAAGGGCATCGGCAAGGGCGACCGCGTCATCATCTACATGCCCATGGTCCCCGAAGCGCTGGAGGCGATGCTGGCCTGTGCCCGTCTGGGCGCCGTGCACTCGGTCGTCTTCGGGGGCTTTGCCGCTCATGAGCTGGCGGTGCGGATCGACGATGCCAAGCCCAAGTGCATCATTGCCGCCTCCTGCGGGATCGAGCCGGGCCGCGTGGTCCACTACAAGCCCCTGCTGGACGGCGCGCTGGAGCAATCCACCCACCAGCCCGATTTCTGCGTGATCTTCCAGCGCGAACAGGAAGTGGCCGAGATCGTGGAAGGCCGCGACTACGGCTGGCACTCGTTCCAGTACGGGGTGGAGCCCGCCGAGTGCGTGCCCGTCGAGGGCAACCACCCGGCCTATATCCTCTATACCTCCGGCACGACCGGCCAGCCCAAGGGCGTGGTACGCCACACGGCGGGCCATATCGTGGCGCTGAACTGGACGATGAAGAACATCTACAATGTGGATCAGGGCGACAGCTTCTGGGCCGCATCGGACGTGGGCTGGGTCGTGGGGCACAGCTACATCTGCTACGGGCCGCTGCTGGCGGGCTGTTCCACCATCGTCTTCGAGGGCAAGCCCATCGGCACGCCCGATGCGGGCACCTTCTGGCGCATCATCTCGGACTACAAGGTAAAGAGCTTCTTCACCGCCCCCACCGCCTTCCGCGCGGTGAAGCGCGAGGACCCGAAGGGCGAGTTCGTCAAGAAATACGACCTCTCCTGCCTCAAGCAGGTCTACCTCGCAGGGGAACGGGCGGACCCGGACACGATCCTCTGGGCGCAGGACCAGCTGGGCGTGCCGGTGATCGACCACTGGTGGCAGACCGAGACCGGCTGGGCCATCGCGGCCAACCCCATGGGGATCGAGCCGCTGCCGGTGAAGGTGGGCTCCCCGTCCGTGCCGATGCCGGGCTACGATGTGCAGGTGCTGGACGAGGCCGGGCATCCGGTCGCCCCCGGTCAACTGGGCGCCATCGCCATCAAGCTGCCGCTGCCGCCGGGCACGCTGCCGACGCTCTGGAACGCCGAGGCGCGGTTCAAGAAGAGTTATCTGGAGCATTTCCCGGGCTACTACGAGACCGGGGACGCCGGGATGATCGACGAGGACGGCTACCTCTACATCATGGCGCGCACCGATGACGTGATCAACGTGGCGGGCCACCGGCTCTCCACCGGCGCGATGGAGGAGGTTCTGGCCTCCCATCCTGATGTGGCGGAATGCGCGGTGATCGGCGTGGCGGATACGCTGAAGGGGCAGATGCCGCTCGGCTTCCTGTGTCTGAACGCGGGCTGCAACAAGCCCCACGGCGACGTGGTGAAGGAAGTGGTCAAGCTGGTGCGCGATCAGATCGGCCCGGTGGCCGCCTTCAAGCTGGCCGTGGTGGTGGACCGCCTACCCAAGACGCGCTCGGGCAAGATCCTGCGGGCGACGATGGTCAAGATCGCGGATGGCGCGGAGTTCAAGATCCCCGCCACGATCGACGATCCGGCGATCCTGGATGAAATCCGCGAGGCACTGCGGACGCTGGGCTATGCCGGGGGCGAACCGGCGCACGCCTGAGGCGAGGCTTGAGTGGGACCCGGCAGTCGACTGACGGGTCGCGCGAGGAAATTGAGGGGCGTCCGGCTGGATCGGGCGCCCTGTTTCGTTTGCCCTGTTTCGTTTTCGGGGGAGCAAGGCTGTTTTGGCGGGGGCAAGGCCGCGAGGCCGCCTCTCGGCTCGAATTGGTCTCTTCGCGAAAATGCCCTCCCCTGCAGACAGCCTCCCACTATCCGGATTGCGATTAGGGCAGCGCCGTCCCGCGGGGAGGCGCAATAGCGCCGGTCGCCATTGGTGCGCCATTGGTTCGAGCACCAATGGCGACGGGGGGCGGGTCGGCGCTGCCCGGCCTATCGGCCGGGCGGGACAGTGCGAGAGGGCAGTTTTGCCCGATGGAGAGTGGGGGCCTGCGTGAAATCCTCTGGCGCAGCGCTGGAACACAATGACGCGAACTGTGCCGCAACAAAGCCCCCTCCCCCAAAAGGAAAGGGCGGCCCGCTGGCCGCCCTGTTCCCAATCCGTCACCGTCGCTCAGTAGCGCCCGGCGAAATCGTCCACCTGGCGTTCCGCCTCGTCCTTGGCGATGCCATAGCGTTCCTGCAGCTTGCCGACGAGCTGCTCGCGCTTGCCGTTCACCACGTCCATGTCGTCATTCGTCAGCTTGCCCCAGTTCTCCAGAGCGTTGCCTTTGAGTTGCTTCCAGTTGCCTTCGATACGGTCCCAATTCATCACAGGGTCTCCTTCTTCGATTGCTCTGCCAGCCTCTTTGCCGGCTCGTGTGAACAACCGCGAAGCCCCTGCCCCGGTTCCCGTAAAAGTGGCGTTCAGAGCGGACGGCGCCACATCTCGCCGATGAGGTCCACGCCGAAGGAATGATGCGGCGCCACCTCCTGCAGCTCGAACCCGCGGGCGCCGTAGATGCGCCGTGCGCCGGTCAGGCAGTCCTGCGTCCAGAGCTCCATTTCGCGGTAGCCCGCCGCCTTCGCGAAGGCGATGCAGGCCTCCACCAGCGCACTGCCCACGCCTTTGCCGCGGGCAAAGCTCTCCACGTGCAGCAGGCGCAGTTTGGCCACGCCCTCGGCCCCGGCCATGCAGAAGACCGCGCCCGCGCGCTGCCCCTCCACCTCGGCGATCCAGCCGCGCTCGCGCGCAGGGTCCAGCGTCTCGGCGAAATCCGCGAGGATGCGCAGGACCAGCGCCTCGTATTCGCCGTTCCAGCCATATTCCGCGGCATAGATCGCGGACTGGCGGTCGATGACCCAGCCCATGTCGCCGGGGGCCAGCTCTCTCAGGGTGACACTCACAGGAACTGCTCGCTGATCAGGCGCTCCTCCAGCCCGTGACCGGGATCGAAGAGGATGCGGTGGGTGACCGTCGGGTCGGAATGGATCTCGACCCGCACCACGTTGCGGACCGAGCGGCTGTCGGCATCGGCCATGACCGGGCGCTTCTCGTGCTCCAGCACCTCGAAGGTGACATGGGCCCGCTTGGGCAGCAGTGCCCCGCGCCAGCGGCGGGGCCGGAACGGCGCGATCGCCGTCAGGGCCAGCACATCCGAGCCGATCGGCAGGATCGGCCCGTGGGCGGAATAATTGTAGGCGGTGGAGCCCGCGGGGGTGGAGAGCAGCGCCCCGTCGCAGACCAGCTCTTCCATCCGCATCTTTCCATCCACGTGGATGCGAAGCTTGGCCGCCTGCGGCCCCTGCCGCAGCAGCGAGACCTCGTTGATCGCCAGCGCCCGGTGCTCCTTGCCGTCGGCGCGCGTCGCGGTCATGGCGAGCGGGTTCACCAGCGCCTCCTCGGCGCGGCCCAGCCGGTCGATCAGCCCGTCCTCGTGATAGGCGTTCATCAGGAAGCCGACGGTGCCCCGGTTCATGCCATAGACCGGCGCCCCCAGCGACTGGGTCCGGTGCAGCGTGGCCAGCATGAAACCGTCGCCGCCAAGGGCCACGATCACGTCGGCCTCGGATTCGGGCACGTCCCCGTAGCGCGCCACCAGCGCAGTACGCGCCGAGCGCGCAAGCGGCCCGCGGCTGGCGGCGAAGGCGATCTTCAGGCTCATCCCGTCCCACTCTTCTTCTGGTCTTTCCGTCATTTAGAAGCACAGGACGCCCCGAATGACCAGTCATGGCCGCTTTGCGGGTGCGCTGTGCCGTTTTCGCCCCTTTCCGTGGCGACCGCTTTTCTGTAAACCGCGCCCATCTTAACGCCCCGACTGCCATTCGGAGATGCAGACATGAAAGACGCAGGCTTCTTCACCACCCCGCTCGAAGAGCGCGATCCCGAGATCTTCGGCGCCATCCGCGACGAGCTGGGTCGCCAGCGGGACGAGATCGAGCTGATCGCCTCGGAAAACATCGTTTCCGCCGCCGTTCTGGAAGCGCAGGGCTCGGTCCTGACCAACAAATACGCCGAAGGCTACCCGGGCAAGCGCTACTACGGTGGTTGCCAGTACGTCGACGTGGCCGAAACCCTGGCCATCGAGCGCGCGAAAGAGCTGTTCAACTGCAAGTTCGCAAACGTGCAGCCGAACTCCGGCAGCCAGATGAACCAGGCTGTCTTCCTCGCGCTGCTGCAGCCGGGCGACACCTTCATGGGCCTCGACCTGAACTCGGGTGGTCACCTGACCCACGGCTCGCCGGTCAACATGTCGGGCAAGTGGTTCAACGTCGTCTCCTACGGCGTGCGCCAGCAGGACGAGATGCTCGACATGGACGCGATCCGCGAGAGCGCGCGCGAGCACAAGCCCAAGCTGATCGTCGCCGGCGGCACCGCCTACTCCCGGATCTGGGACTGGGCCGAGTTCCGCGCCATCGCCGATGAAGTGGGCGCCTACCTGATGGTCGACATGGCCCACATCGCGGGCCTCGTGGCCGGCGGCGTGCACCCCTCGCCGATCCCCCACGCCCATGTCGTGACCACCACCACCCACAAGTCGCTGCGCGGCCCCCGTGGCGGCATGATCCTGTGCAACGACGCGGACATCGCCAAGAAGATCAACTCGGCCGTGTTCCCCGGCCTGCAGGGCGGCCCGCTGATGCATGTCATCGCCGCCAAGGCCGTGGCCTTCGGTGAAGCGCTCAAGCCCGAGTTCCAGGACTACGCGGTTCAGGTCGTCGCCAACGCGAAGGCCATGGCAGACCAGCTGATGAAGGGCGGGATCAACGTCGTCTCCGGCGGCACCGACAACCACCTCTGCCTCGCCGACCTGCGTCCCAAGGGCGTGACCGGCAAGGCCGCAGAGGCCGCCCTGGGCCGTGCGCACATCACCTGCAACAAGAACGGTGTGCCCTTCGACCCCGAGAAGCCCTTCGTGACCTCCGGCATCCGTCTGGGCGCCCCGGCCGGCACCACCCGCGGCTTCGGCGAGGATGAGTTCCGCCAGATCGCGGACTGGATCGTCGAAGTGGTCGATGGCCTTGCGGCCAACGGTGAAGAGGGCAACGACGAGGTCGAGGCCAAGGTCCGCGGCGAAGTCGCAGCGCTCTGCGCCCGCTTCCCGCTCTACCCCGAAATGTAAGGTGCAGGCGGGGGCTCCGGCCCCCGCCCCCTGACATGGCCTCTGACCTGGCACGGGATCTTCCCATCGAAGCACGGGCCGAAGCATGGCTTTCGGCCCGCCTGCCCGGATCCCTCGGGGTCTGGGTTCTTTTCGTCGTGAAGCAGCTCTGGGCTTGTCTCTTCGGCCTGTCGATCCTCGCGGCGATCATCCTCTCCAAGGCGATCTGGCAGGCCGACTGGCCGATCTGGCGCTATGACGCGCTGGTGGTCTTTGCGGTGGCCATGCAGGGGCTGATGCTGGCGCTCAAGCTCGAGTCCAAGCACGAGGCGCTGGTCATCCTGATCTTCCACATCACCGGCACGGTGATGGAGCTTTTCAAGACAAGCGCAGGCTCATGGGCCTATCCGGAGGCGGGCTATCTCAAGATCGGAATGGTGCCGCTCTTCACCGGGTTCATGTATGCCTCTGTCGGCAGCTACATGGCGCGGGCGATCCGGCTCTTCGACATCCGCTTTGCCCCCTACCCGCCGTTCTGGACCACGGTCCTGCTGGCCACCGCGATCTACGTGAACTTCTACAGCCACCACTTCCTGCCCGACGCGCGGGTCGTGCTCTTCGCGGGCACGGTGCTGCTCTTCTGGCGCACAAGGGTGCACATGCGGCTGGGGGGCTCGGGCGAGGTGACGATCCGCCTGCCGCTGGCGGCGCTGGCCACGGCCTTCGGCCTCTGGATCGCCGAGAACATCGGCACCTTCACCGGCACATGGCTCTACCACGGCCAGAGCCCGTGGGATCGGGTCCGGCTGGGCACGATGGGATCGTGGTACCTGCTGATCTACGTGGCCTTCGTGACGGTGACGCTGGTCTACCGCGACATGCTGCTGCGCGAACCGCTGGTCAAAGCCAGCCGCGCCAGCGGGCCACGACAAGACAGATCGCCAGGAACAGCAGCAGATTGAACGCGACGGAGCCGAGCACCTCGAGGATCATGCCAATGCGGCGGTCCTTGGGGTCGATCGTCTCCAGTGCACGGGTGAGCCGGCCAAAGGCCTTGTCCACACCCGCCGGGTCGATCTGCACCGCCAGCTTGGGATTGCCCATCAGACCCTCGGCCGCGACAAGTTCCGCCCCTGCCTTGCGGGCATAGCGCGGCAGGCGGCGCCCCGCCTTGCGCAGCGCGGGGGACAGCTCCTCCGCCTGCACCGACAATTGCGTGTGAAACAGCTTCAGCACACGCGCCTTGCGGGTGTGAAACGCATTGGTGTCAATCACTTGTCGCTCCTTCTGCGGGCTCAGGTTAGACCCGCCGCGCAGCCGCCACAAGGCCCCCTGCCGACCCATGCAGGCGCATCGGCCCCTCTGGCGGCGGGCCGGGCGCTGCGCTATGCAGGGGCATGCTGAACACGATCCTCCACGGTGAGCCCACCGAGAACCCCACCCTCGTCATCGTTCACGGCCTCTTCGGCTCTGGCCGGAACTGGGGCGTGATCGCCAAGCGCCTGTCGGAAGACCGGCAGGTGATCGCCGTGGACCAGCGCAACCACGGGTATTCGCCGTGGTTCGACGCCCATGACTACGAACACATGGCCGCCGACATCGCCGAGGTGATCGAACAGGGCCCGGGCCGCGCCGACGTGCTGGGCCATTCCATGGGCGGCAAGGCCGCCATGGTGCTGGCCCTGACGCGGCCCGAACTGGTGAACCGGCTGGTGATCGCGGATGTGGCGCCCGTGGCCTACAGCCACGACCAGAACCAGAACATCGACGCCATGCGCTCGGTCGACCTGTCGAAGGTCGAGCGGCGCTCGGACGCGATGGCGCAACTGGCCGAGGTGCTGGACGACGCCACCCTGCCCTCGTTCTTCACGCAGTCGCTCGACGTGCCCGAGAAACGCTGGCGGTTGAACCTCGACGTGCTGGAACGCGAGATGCCCAAGATCATCGGCTTCCCCGAGGTGGGCAGCCCCTTCGGCGGGCCGACGCTCTTCCTGTCAGGGGCCAACAGCTCCTACGTGAAGCCCGAGTACCGGGACCGGATCAAGGCGCTCTTCCCCAAGGCGCGCTTCGCCAAGATCCCCGGCGCGGGCCATTGGCTCCACGCCGAGAAACCGCGCGAGTTCGAGCAGACCGTGGGCGCCTTCCTGCGGGCCTGAGCCCTACTCCACCATCTTCTTCGCGACGAACCACGACACCGGCAGTGCCAGCACGAAGCCGGTCGCGGCGGCGGCGAGGATCGGCACCAGCGTGTCATAGCCCGCCACGAGGACGGCAATCACCGCCGTCCCGGCCAGCGTGGTCGAGATGAGAGAGAAGAGGATCGAGGCAAGGCGCATCATCGTCAGGGTCTCCTGTCACAGGGTCCCCAGACACATAGCGATTCCAGAATGCGACTTCCTTGATCTGTGTCAGCCCGGCGCCGCTGGGGACGCCGGGCTGCATGTTTCAGAGGTTGGTCACATGCACCGCAGGCCGGTCGCCCATGCACCACTTGCCCTCGATGGCGCGTTCGACCTGCGCCGCCAGTTGCAGCAGCAGCCCGTCGTTGCCCTGTGCCGCCTGCGCCTGAATGCCGAGCGGCAAGCCATTGGCGTGTTTCGCCAGCGGCATCGACAGGCCGGGCGTGCCGCAGAGGTTGTTCAGCGGCGTATAGGCGAAGAAACCCCAGAGGTTGCCGAACCAGTCCAGCGCCGAGGGGTTCTCGGTGATGGTCAGGTATTCGGTGGTGCCGATGGGGGGCGTCTCGCGGGCCGTGGTGGGCGTCAGGATGATGTCCCAGTCCTCGTAGAAGGCCCCGAAGGCGCGCGAGGTCTCGTTGAAGGCCAGCTCCATGTCGGCGCGTTCGGTGTAGCCTGCGTTGATGCCCTGCTCCCAGATGCGGATGTTCATCGGCTCGATCAGGTCGGCGGGCGGCGAGTCGAGGCCACGGGCCCGCAGCATCCGGTTCACCGTCTGGGCAAAGTTGGTGATGTAGCAGGTGGTCTGCGCGGCATAGGCCTTTTCGAAGTCGACCTTGGGCGTGACCCATTCCACGTGGTGGCCCAGCGTGGCGAGGAAGGCCGCGACGCGCTCCAACTCCGCCGCGATATGGGGCGTGGCGCTGTAGGGCCCCCATTCGTGCGAGACGGCGATGCGCAGCGGCTTGGGGTCGCTCTCCACCAGTGTCAGGAAGGGCGTGTCGGGGTGCCAGTAGGGCATGAACTCGCCCGGCGCGCCGCCCCGGCAGGTATCGACGAAGGCCGCGGTGTCGCGGACCGAGCGGCTGATGCAGCCCTGGGTCGAAACGACGGAGGCGAAATCCGAGGAATAGGGCGAGATCGAGAAGGTCCCGCGCGAGGATTTCAGCCCGATCGCGCCGCAGGTGCCCGCCGGGATGCGGATCGAGCCGCCCCCGTCCGTGCCGTGCGCAATCGGCAGCACGCCCGCGCCCACCATGACGGCAGAACCGGCGGAGGAACCGCAGCTGGTGAAATCCGTGTCCCACGGGTTGCGGGTGACATACATCGCCGGGTTCTCGGCCGAAGAGCAGCATCCGAATTCCGGCGTCGTGGTGCGCCCGATGATGTTGAGCCCCGCGGCCTTCATCTTGGTGACGAGGAAACTGTCGCTGGCCGGCCGGTTGCCCTGCATGAAGAAGGAGCCCTGTTCCTGAAGCCGTCCGCCCAGCGTGGGGCCAAGATCCTTCAGCAGGAAGGGCAGCCCGGCAAAGACGCCCTCCGGGTCCGCGCCGTTGACGGTGGCATCGGCCACCGCGTCGTCGAAGACCTCGACCACGCCGCAGATCGCTTCGTTGACGCCGCTGATTCCCGCCGCGACCTGCGCCGCCAGCTCCTCCGCCGAGACCTCGCCGGCCTTCACCTTCTGGGCTAGACCGATGCCATCGTGGCTGAACCACTCTTCCCAGCTCATCGTCAGCGTCATGAATTATCCTTTATGATACAGAGGCTTATCTCGTGAAATCAGGCGCTTGCCGCGGCCTGCGAGGGCGGTGTCCCGTGAACGCTAGGCCGATTGTCGACAATGGTCAATTCGCTCTTCACCGGGATTTTCGCAGCCCCGCAGGCTCTGCCTAATCGCAGGGCAATCGCTTCGCCAGCCGGGACTCGACGATGTGGCGCGGCGCGAATGCGCAGATTGAGGATTGACGACAATTGTCAAAGTGCCGTCTTTTTGACGGAGATGCGGGCCAGCCCGACGCTTGTCCGATGGCCGCATCGCCCGAATGCCCGGTCCCGGCGATCCTGCCCCGGACCGCACCATCCGCACACGGAGACGCCCGATGACCCTTCCCGATCTTCCCTTCGATGCGCAGCAGATCGTCGCCGGGCTGAAGCCCTGGATCGAATGCGAGAGCCCCACCTACGATCCCGCGGCGCTGGCCCGGATGATGGACCTCGTGGCCTTCGAATGCGCCGCCATCGGCGCCTCGGTCGAGATCATCCCGGGCCGCATGGGCTGTGGCCCCTCGGTGCGCGCGAAGATGCCCCACAAGGATCTGGGCAAGCCCGGCATCCTCGTCTCCGGCCACATGGACACGGTGCACCCCATCGGCACGCTGGCCAAGAACCCGTTCCGGGTGGAGGGCGACAAGGCCTATGGCCCCGGCATTCAGGACATGAAATCCGGCAATTACATCGCGCTGGAGGCGATGCGCCAGATCGCCCGCGCCGGGCTGGAAACGCCCCTGCCCGTCACTTTCCTCTTCACCCCCGACGAAGAGATCGGCTCGCCCGCCACGCGGGAACTGATCGAGGGCGAGGCGCTGAAGAACAAGTATTTCCTCTGCCCCGAGCCCGCGCATCTGAACAACGCCGTCACCACCGGCCGCTATGCGATCGCCCGGTTCGAGATCACCTGCTCCGGCAAGCCCAGCCATGCGGGCGCCAACGTGAAGGGCGGCATCTCGGCGGTGCGCGAACTGGCGCACCGGATCATCGAGATCGAGGCCATGACCACCGAGGATTGCACCTTCTCCTGCAATGACGTGACCTCGGGCCAATGGGTGAACTGCGTGCCCAGCTTTGCCCGGGCGCAGGTGCTGTCCATGGCGAAGAAGCAGGAAGACCTCGATGCGGGCGAGGCCGCGATGCTGGCGCTTGCGGGCACCCGCAACGGGGTGGAGTTCACCGTGAAGACCACCGTCGTGCGCCCCGTGTGGGAGAACGAGCAGCCCGAGACAATGGCGCTCTACGAGATCGCCAAGGGGCTGGCCGCCGAGATCGGGATGGAGCTGCCCTATGTCTCCTCCGGCGGCGGGTCGGATGCGAACTTCTCGGGCGCGCTGCGCATTCCCTCGCTCTGCTCCCTCGGCGTCTCCGGCGCGGGCCTGCACACGCTGGAGGAGCATATCGACATCGCCAGCATCGTGCCCCGCACCCGCCTGCTGGCCGGGCTCTTCATGACGCTCGAAGGCTGAGCCCCCCTGAGCCCACCCCTGAGCCCACGCGCAGACCGGCGGCCCGGACCGGGCCGCCCGACAAGACCTCCCGGAGGCCGAATGACACCGACCCAGATGCAGGGTGCCGAGATCGACATTGGCGCACTGTCCACCCCCTTCACGCCGATGACCGCCGAGGAGGCCGCCGAGGTCGCCCGCGACCTCTATGGGCTGGAGGGCGATCTGAAACGCTTTGCGACCGAGAAGGACGATACCTTCCGGCTGCGCACGCCTTCGGGCGCCTATGTCCTGAAAATCGCCAACCCGGGCGAGAGCGCCGAGGAACTGGACCTCCAGATCAAGGTGCTGCGCCATATCGAGCGGACCGACCCCGGCCTGCCGGTGCCGCGCATCTTCGCGGACCGCGACGGGAACGATCAGCCGATCATCCTCGACCGGACGGGTGCTGCGCGACGGGTGCGGCTGATGAGCTTCCTCGACGGGACGCTCCTCGACACGACGGAGCCGCTGGCGGCGGAACTGCCGGTGATCGGGCGCATGTGCGCGCGGCTGCGGCTGGCGATGGCCGGGTTTTCGCATCCCGGTGCGCAACGGGTCGTGGCATGGGACGTGCGGCAGCTGCCCGGCCTCGGCACGCTGCTGGCGGATGTGAAGGACCCGGGCCAGAAGGCCATGCTGGAGGCCGGATACGCCCGCTACATGGACCTCTTTCCGCGGATCGACGCCCTGCCCCGGCAGGTGGTGCACAACGATTTCAGCCGCTCCAACCTGCTGGTCGACCGCTCCGGCCCCGCGAACCTCGTGGGGATCATCGACTTCGGCGACACGGTGGAGACGGCGATTGCCATCGACATCTCCACCGCGCTGCTGAACCAACTGCCCCGCGACGCCGCCGAGAACCCAGTGGAGGATCTGCTGGCCGCGCCCAAGGCGGTGCTGCAGGGGTATCTGGAGGTCGCCCCCCTGACCGATGAGGAACGCGCCCTGCTGCCCCACCTCGTCATGGGCCGGGTCATTGCCCGCGCGCTGATCACCCTGTGGCGCGCGCGCGAATTCCCCGACAACGAAACCTACATCCTACGCAACACGGAACAGGGCTGGGCCCAGCTCAACTGGTTCCTCGCCCGCGATCCCGACGACATCTCTGCGCTGCTGGCCTGAGCAGCCCATCCGAAAGGCCCCCCCGATGACCTCTTCGATCTCCACCCGCGGCAAGATGGTGAACGCCTTCGACCCGAACAGCCTCTACCATCTCGACCCGCTGCGCCGGGCTGCCATTGAACGGCGCACCCGCCTGCTGGGCCCCGCCTACCGCCTGTTCTATCAGGACCCGGTGGAGGTGCGCGAAGGCCGCGGCACAAGGCTCTTCGACAGCGAGGGGCGCGAATACCTCGACGCCTACAACAACGTGGTCTCCGTCGGGCATTGCCACCCCAAGGTGGTGGAGGCCGTGCACAAGCAGATGTCCACCCTCTGCACCCACACGCGCTATATCCAGGAAGGCATCCTCGATTACGCCGAGGCAATGCTGCCGACCTTCGGCGGGCGGATCGCGGCGGGCGGGCACATGATGTTCACCTGCACCGGCTCCGAGGCCAATGACCTCGCCATGCGGATCGCCAAGCATTACACCGGCCATCAGGGGATCATCATCACCCGCGAGGCCTACCACGGGAATTCCGACCTGACGGCGGGCTTCTCTGCCTCGCTCGGCACCTCCTCGCCGCTGGGGGCGTGGGTGCGCACCGTCTCCGCGCCCGACAGCTACCGCGAGGACCCGGCGACGCTGGGCCAGCGGATGGCCGAAGAGGTCGCGGAACAGGCATGGCACCTCAAGCGCAACGGCAACGGTCTGGCCGCCTTCATCGCCGACAGCCTGTTCTCCTCCGACGGGATCTATGCCACGCCCGAGGTGCTCAAACCCGTGGCCGATGCCGTCCATGCCGCAGGCGGGCTCTTCGTCGCGGACGAGGTGCAATCGGGCTTTGGCCGGTCGGGCGATGCGATGTGGGGCTTCCAGCGCCACGGGATCGACCCGGACATCGTCTCGATGGGCAAGCCCATGGGCAACGGCTACCCGGTGGCCGGCATCGCGCTGGTGCCCGAGATCGTCGAGAAATTCGGCAAGGACACGCGCTATTTCAACACCTTCGGTGGCAATGGCGTGGCCATGGCCGCCGCGCAGGCGGTCTTTGACGTGATCCGCGAGGAGAACCTTCAGGAAAACGCCCGCCTGCGCGGGCAGGAGATCCAGGACGGCTTCAACCGGCTGGCCGAACGCTTCGAGGGCATCGGCGACGTGCGCGGCGCCGGGCTCTACATCGGGGTCGAGCTGGTCACGGACCGGGACAACAAGATCCCCGATGCCGATGCCGCCACGCGGATCGTGAACGGCCTGCGCGAAAAACGCGTGCTGATCTCGGCCACCGGGCCCGATGCCAACGTGTTGAAGATCCGCCCGCCCGTGGTCTTCACGGAAGCCGATGTAGCGTGGCTGCTCGCCGCCTCGGAAGAGGTGCTGTCGCACGTCTACGGCTGAGACGCCCCTGTCGGTGCCCGTCAAAGTGGCGGGCCCCCAAGGGCCGTCGCGTAAAACGGCAGTGGCCCGGCGCGGGCCATTGACGCCGGGGCAGACCCGGCTTGGATTGTCGACACATCGGAACACGCCGGAACAGACCGGCCCGGCCCTCTCCACCCCTCACCTGCAACATCAGACTGGAAGACCCGCGATGCCCCTCAGCGCAGACCTCAAAGAGAAGATCCTGAAATCGGTGGACGACGGCTTCGATGAGCAGACCGCCTACCTCAAGACGCTGGTCTCCTTCGCCTCGCAGCGTGGTGAGGAAGTGCCGATGCAGGAGTTCATCTACACGGATTTCGCCGAACGCGGCCTGACGATGGACCGCTTCGCCATGGACGAGGCGGCGCTGACCGCTCACGAGGGCGGCGCCCCCTTCTCCGCCACCCATTCCAAGGCCCCGATCGTGGTGGGGACCCATCATCCCAAGGAGGCCAAGGGCCGGTCGCTGATCCTGCAGCATCACCTCGACGTGGTGCCGATCGGCCCGCGCGAGATGTGGGAACATGACCCCTACGCCGCCGAGATCGTCGACGGCTGGATGTACGGCCGCGGCGCGGGCGACATGAAGGCCGGCGCCTCGGCCAACGTCTATGCGCTGGAGGCGCTCAAGCGGATCGGCCTGCAACCGGCGGCCACCGTCCACCTGCAATCGGTGGTCGAGGAGGAATCGACCGGCAACGGCGCGATGCAATGCTTCCTGCGCGGCTATACCGCCGAGGCGGCGATGATCCCCGAGCCCTCGAACATGACGCTGGCACGCGGCGCGCTCGGGGTTCTGTGGTTCGAGGTGCTGGTGCGCGGTTTCCCGACCCACGTCAGCGTCATGGGCACCGGCAACAACGCCATCGACAGCGCCTATCGCCTGATGGGCGCCCTGCGCGAGGTCGAGGAGAAGTGGAACGCCGAGAAGGATCAGCACCCCTACTGCGCCCATATGGAGCACCCGATCAACCTGAACATCGGCAAGATCGAGGGCGGCGACTGGGGCTCCTCCGTGCCGGCGTGGTGCAAGTTCCAGGTGCGTGTGTCGATCTACCCGGGCCAGAAGGCACAGGACAAGCTGAAGGAGATCGTGGATCACGCCCTCGCCTTCGCCAAGCAGGACCCGTTCCTCGCGCAGAACCTGCCGACCTTCACCCAGAACGGCTTCAACTCCGAGGGGTTCATCCTCGAACCCGGCTCCGAGGCAGAGGAAACGCTGGGCCGCGCCCACGAGGCGACCTTCGGCACGCCGCTCGAAAGCTTCACCACCCCGGCCTATATCGATGCCCGGGTCTATGCGCTCTACAACAAGATCCCCGTGCTGAATTACGGGCCCGAGGGCAGGCTGTCCCACGGGTTCGATGAATGCGTGAACCTCGAATCCCTGCGCCGGACGACCCAGTCCATGGCGCTCTTCATCGCCGAGTGGTGCGGCACCGAAGACATCTGACCTGCACTCAGGTCATGGCGCTGCGCCCCCGGCCACCCCGTGTGGCCGGGCCTTTGCGTTTGGGCCTGCGGTGAAGGCGCGCAACTTACGCCGCACCGCAGAATGCACGGAAATTGGGCAAATCGGCAACATATTAACGCTTTGATTTTGCTTATATTTATTCATTTCTGCATTTGCACGACAGTCATATGACAGGAATCTCCGACTGTCCTCGGGTTCATCGTTGCCTCGCAAAAAACTTCGGTCCTATCCTCTGGAATGATGATTGACGACAATCGTCGAATAATAATCTCAAAGTCTGTCAGGGAGACTGAAATGCTCACCAAAAGTTTCTGCAGCAACCTGCTGAAGCCGACGATGCTGGCGCTTGCGCTTGGCACCGTGTCCGGCGCCGCCGTTCAGGCACAGACCATCACCGCCGTGATGCACGCGCCGCTGCGCGCCGTGGACCCGGTCATCAGCACCGCCTACATCCTGCGTAACTTCGGTTACATGATCTATGACACGCCGCTGGCCCTCGACAGCGCCGGCACCCCGCAGCCGCAGATGGCCAGCTGGGAAGTCTCCGAGGATGGCAAGACCTACACCTTCACCCTGCGCGACGGCCTGACCTTCCACGATGGCGCCCCCGTCACCGCGGCAGACGTCGTCGCCTCGGTCACCCGCTGGAGCAAGGTCGACAAGACCGGCCAGGTGATGGCCTCGCTGATGACCGAAATGGTCGCTGTCGACGACAAGACCTGGACCATGACCTTCGGCGAGCCCACCGGCATCGCGCTGATCGCCCTGTCCAAGCCCTCGGGCCTCGCCCCCTTCATCATGCCCGCCTCGGTCGCAGCCACCCCCGTGAGCGAGCCGATCACCTCGACCATCGGCTCCGGCCCCTTCAAGTTCGTCGAAGCGGACTACCGTCCCGGCGTCTCGGCCACCTTCGCCAAGTTCGAGGAATACGTGCCCCGTGAAGAGCCCTCCGACGGCATGGCCGGCGGCAAGGTCGTGAAGGTCGACGAAGTGGTCTGGACCACGATGCCCGACCCGATGACCTCGCTCAACGCGCTGATGTCCGGCGAGATCGACTTCCTCGAACAGACCCCGCATGACCTGCTGCCGGTGATCGAGGGCAACCCCGACATCAGCACCCGTCAGGTGAAGAAGCAGGGTTCGCAGAACCTCGTGCGGATGAACCACACCCTGCCGCCCTTCGACAATCCGAAGTACCGCGAAGCCGTGCTGCTCGCGCTTGGCCAGCAGCCCATGCTGGACGCGCAGGTCGGTGCCGGGTCGGAATACTCGCAGGCCTGTGCAGCGGTCTTCGGCTGCGGCTCGATCTACAACTACGACTACCGCGCGGATGACATCATGTATGCGCATCCCGACAAGGCCAAGGCGATCCTCGACGAAGTGGGCTATGACGGCACCCCGATCCTGCTGATGCACGCCACCGACCTCGCCACGCTGAACCCGCAGGGTCCGGTTATCGCGGCACAACTGCGTGACGCTGGCTTCACGGTCGACATGGTCTCGATGGACTGGGCCTCGGTCGTTGCCCGCCGCGCCTCCAAGGCAACGCTGGCCGATGGCGGCTGGAACATGTTCTCCACCACCAACGTTCTGCCCGACGTGGCCAACCCGATCGGCTTCATCGGCGTCGCGGCTGGCGGCGATTCGGCATGGTTCGGCTGGCCCAACGTCCCCGAGATCGAAGAACTCCGCATGGCGGTCGCACAGACCGCCGACGTGGATCAGCAGATCGAATACGCCAAGAAGATCGACGAACTGGTCATCGACAACGGCGTCATGGTCCCGATGGGCGAACTCTTCAACGTGAACGCCTATTCGTCCAAGCTGACCGGTCTCGTCGAAGCCGAGGCGCCGGTGTTCTGGAACGTCGAAAAGGCCGAGTGATCAAGTATGCTGAGCTTCGTTGTCAAACGGGTCCTCTCGGCCGTGCCGGTGCTGTTCATGGTGGCGGTCATCGTCTTCATGGTGCTGCGCCTGTCGCCCGGTGACCCGGCGGTCATGATCGCCGGCCCCAACGCAACCTCCGAACAGCTTGCCGATCTGCGCGAGAGCATGGGGCTGAACCGGCCGCTGCTCGAACAGCTGCTGATCTGGCTGGGCGACATCGGCCGGGGTGACTTCGGCACCTCGCTCGTGTCCGGCAAGCCGGTGACAGAGCTTGTCATGGACCGGCTGTGGCCGACTCTGGCGCTCAGCACCTCCACGATCATCCTGGCGGTGGCCGTCGCGCTGCCGCTGGGGGTCATCGCGGCCTGGCAGCAGGGCAAGTGGCTGGACCGGCTGGTCATGGCCGGGTCGGTTGTCGGCTTCTCGGTGCCGGTGTTCATCATCGGCTACGTCATGATCCTGATCTTCGCGCGCAAGCTGGGTTGGTTCCCCGTGCAGGGCTACAAGCCCCTGTCCGCGGGATTCGGAGAATTCGCCTCGCGGCTGGTTCTTCCGTCCATCGCGCTGAGCTTCCCCTATATCGCCCTGATCGCCCGCATCGTGCGGACCAACGTGATCGAGGTGATGGGCGAGGATTACATCCGCACCGCCCGGGCCAAGGGCCAGACGGAACGCGGGGTGATGACCGAACACGCGCTGCGCAATGCGGCCGTGCCGATCGTCACGATCATCGGTGTTTCCATCGCCATGCTGATTTCCGGCGTGGTGGTGACCGAGTCGGTGTTCAACATCCCCGGCCTCGGCCGTCTCGTCCTCGAGGCGGTGCTGGCCCGGGATTACACCGTCATCCAGGCCGTGATCCTGCTCTTCTCGACGATCTACGTCTTCATCAACCTCTCGGTCGACCTGCTCTACGGGCTGTTCGATCCGCGGATCCGCTACTGATCTGGCGGCTTGCCGGCCCCCTGCCCCGGGGGCCGGTCCAACGGGGACACGAACACGCGGCCCATCAAGAGCCGCAAGCAACGGACGTACACCATGACCACTGACAGCGGAAACACGATGAAAGCCGAGGAGACACTCGCCCTTCCGGACATGGAAGAGGCGCAGAATGCCTCCGGCCTCGGACAGCTGATCCGCGGCATTCTCTCCACCTGGCCGGCCCGCATCTCGGCCGTGGTCCTGCTGCTGATCATCCTCATGGCGGTCTTCGCCCCCTACCTCGGCACGGTGGACCCGGTGCGGCTTGACCCGTCGCAGCGTCTTCAGGGCTCCACCGCCGCCCATTGGCTGGGCACCGACAGCTTCGGCCGCGATCTCTATTCCCGCGTCGTCTATGGCGCGCGCATCTCCCTCGCCGTGGGGGCCGGCACCGTGATCGTCGCCCTGCTGGCGGGCGTCTTCTTCGGCGTGCTGACGGGCTACTTCCGCTGGGCCGACATCGTCGTCATGCGCTTCATGGACGGCCTGATGGCAATCCCCGGCATCCTGCTGGCCATCGCCCTCGTCGCCATTTCCGGTGCCACGCTGACCACCGTGCTGATCGCCATCTCGATCCCCGAGGTGCCCCGCGTCGCCCGCATGGTCCGCTCGGTTATCATGGGCGTGCGCAACGAACCCTACGTCGAGGCGGCCTCGGTCCTCGGCACCTCCACGATCAAGATGATCACCCGCCACATGCTGCCCAACACGATCGCGCCGCTGATCGTGCAAGGCACCTATATCTTCGCCTCGGCGATCATGACGGAATCGATCCTGTCCTTCCTCGGCGCGGGCGTTCCGCCCGAAACGCCCAGCTGGGGCAACATGATGGCCGATGGCCGTCTCTACTTCCTCGTGAAGCCCGAACTCATCCTCTACCCCGGCGTCATGGTCTCGCTCACCGTTCTGAGCGTGAACATGCTGGGCGATGTTCTGCGCGACCGTCTCGACCCGCGCATGGCCAAACGTATCTGACCGAGAAGAGGATCATCATTATGACGACCACCCCCGACAGCCAAGTCGTCCTCTCGGTCGAGGACGTGACGGTAGACACCCGCCCCAAGGGCAAGAAACCCATCGTGCGCAACATCTCCTTCGACGTGAAGGAAGGCGAAACGGTCTGCATCGTGGGCGAATCCGGCTCCGGCAAATCGGTGACCTCGATGGCGGTGATGGGCCTGCTGCCCAAGGACGCCCTTCAGGTCACCGGCGGCCGGATCATGCTGGATGGCGAAGACATCCTGAAGGTCACCCCCGCCCGGATGCGCGAGCTGCGCGCGGCCTCCGTCGCCATGGTCTTCCAGGAACCGATGACGGCGCTGAACCCGGTGAAGACCGTGGGCGACCAGATCGACGAGGTGCTGCGCCTGCACACCAAGGACAGCCCCGCCGAGCGCAAGAAGAAGGTCCTCTCCATGCTCGACCGGGTGCACCTGCCCGATATCGAGCGGGTCTACAAATCCTTCCCGCACGAGCTGTCCGGCGGGCAGCGGCAGCGGATCGTGATCGCCATGGCGCTGATCCTGCGCCCGCGCCTGCTGCTGGCGGATGAACCGACCACCGCGCTGGACGTGACGACGCAGAAGCAGATCCTCTACCTCATCAAGGAATTGCAGGAGCAGGAGAAGACCGCCGTCGTCTTCGTGACCCACGACTTCGGCGTCGTGTCCGAGATCGCCGACCGCATCGTGGTGATGAACCGCGGCGATCTGGTGGAGACCGGCACGCGGGACGAGATCCTGACCGCGCCCAAGAAGGACTACACCCGGATGCTGGTCTCCTCGGTGCCCAGCCTGATCCCCCGCCGGGAGCCGATCGCGGCCCAGCCGAAGGTGCTGGACGTGATCTCGCTGCAAAAGCGCTACGGCAAGAAGGGCCTGCTCTCCGACAACACCGTGCTGGCGGCGCAGGACATCAACTTCACCGTCCACAAGGGCGAGATCACCGGCATCATCGGCGAAAGCGGCTCAGGCAAGTCGACGGTGGCGCGCTGCGTCATGCGGCTGACCGATCCGACTGAGGGCTCGGTCGTCGTCAACGGGCGCGACATCGTGCCGATGAACAACCTGCGCGACGTGCGCAAGCAGGTGCAGTACATCTTCCAGGACCCCTACCGTTCGCTCAACCCGCGCCGCACCATCGGCCAGTCCCTGATGGAGGGGCTGATCAACTACGGCATGGACGAGGCCGAGGCGAAGAAGCGCGTCGGCGAGACGCTGGAGCTGGTGAACATGCCCGCCTCGGTCATGAACCGCTATCCGCACCAGTTCTCGGGCGGGCAGCGCCAGCGGGTCGCCATCGCCCGCGCCGTGGTGATGGAGCCTGACCTGCTGATCGCGGACGAGGCCGTCTCGGCACTGGACGTGACGGTGCAGGCGCAGGTGCTGAAGCTGCTGGAAGACATCCGCGACAACACCGGGGTGTCGATCCTCTTCATCACCCACGACCTGCGCGTGGCGGCCCAGATCTGCAACACGGTGGTCGTGATGCAGAAGGGCAAGATCGTGGAACACGGCGCGGCACGCGATATCCTCGCCAACCCGCAGCACGCCTACACCCGGGCCCTGATCGACGCGGCCCCGGCCCCGGACTGGGATTTCCAGAACTTCCGGCCCGCCGCAGCCGCCGTCGCGGTCTGACCCCGGACCGCAGAGCAGAACGAAGAAAGGACAGGCAATGCGCATCCTGCTTGCCGGTTTCAACCACGAGACCAACACCTTTGCCGACAGCCGCGCCGATGACGCGGCCTTTGCCCACGGCGGCGGCTTCCCGGGCTTCTGCACCGGCGCGGAGGTCCGCGCGGCGCTGAACCCCGAGGTGAACCTCGCCGGTGCGGGCTTCCTGCTGGCGGCCGAGGCGGCGGGCGACGAAGTGGAAACCCTGCTCTGGACCGCCGCGGTGCCCTCGGGCTACGTGGTGAAGGAGACCTATGACCGGATCGCGGGCGAGATCATCGCCCGGATCGCCGCCGCCCTGCCCGCCGATGCGGTCTACCTCGACCTGCATGGCGCCATGGTGGCCGAACATGCCGAGGACGGCGAGGGCGAACTTCTGGAGCGCATCCGCGCCGTCACCGGCCCCGACCTGCCGATCATCGTCAGCCTCGACCTGCATGCCAATGTCTCGCAGCGGATGATGGACCTGTCGGATGCAATGGTGGCCTTCCGCACCTATCCGCACGTGGACATGGCCGAAACCGGCCGCAAGGCCCATGCGCTGCTCACCCGCCGCATGGCCCATGGCAAGCCTTTCGCCAAGGCCATGGCCCGCATCCCCTATATGAAGCCGATCTGCTGGCAATCGACCGAAGACGCGCCCGCCCGCGACCTCTATGCCCTCGTCGGCACGCTGGAGGCCGAGACCGGCGCGCCCTCCGTCTCCTACTGCATGGGCTTCCCGGCGGCGGACATCCCCATGTGCGGCCCCGTGGTCTGGGCCTATGGCGAAACGCCCGAACAGGCCGCTGCCGCCTGCGATCCGCTGAACGCCGCCGTCGTCGCGGCCGAGATGGATTTCGAAGGGCCGCTCTACACCCCCGACGCGGCGGTAGAGAAAGCGCTGGAGCTGAATACCGCAGGCGTGAAACCTGTGGTCATCGCGGATGCGCAGGACAACCCCGGTGCAGGCGGCTCTTCCGACACGATGGGGCTGATCAAGGCGCTGGTGGCCCATGACGTGCAGGGCGCAAGCGCGGGCCTCGTCTATGACCCCGAGGCCGCCAAGGCCGCCCATGCGGCCGGTGTCGGCGGGCAGGTCACCCTCGCGCTCGGCGGGCGCTCGCCTGCCAAGGGCGACAGCCCCTTCGAGGCGACCTTCACGGTCGAGGCGCTCTCCGACGGCGTGTTCCAGACCAAGGGCCCCTTCTACGGCGGGCGGACCATGGGGCTTGGCCTCTCGGCCTGCCTGCGCATCGGCGGGGTACGCATCGCCGTTGCCTCGGCCAAGGCACAGCTCGCCGATCAGGAGATGCTGCGCTACCTCGGGATCGAACCCACGACCGAGAACATCATCGTCGCCAAGAGCGCGATCCACTTCCGCGCCGATTTCCGCCCCATCGCCGGTGAGATCATCACCGCCGTCGCCCCGGGCGAGATGATGATGCGCTCGACCGACTGGACCTGGCACAACCTGCCCGACGACCTGCGCATGATGCCCGGCGGCCCCACCTTCGCCGAAACGAAGACGCCAGCCAAAACGGCCGCCGACGCCTGAAAGGACCCGCCATGACAGACCTCTGGACGCTTTCCGCCAGCCTGCGCCCGAACGGGCCCCGGTCGCGGCAAGCTTCCGGGGCGCCTGCCGGGTCCCCCGCCCTCCGGTCTCAGATGCCTCCCCCTGCGCCGCACGGCGCGGGGCGCAGGCGTTTGTGCCTCCCCTGATCCCGAAAACACCAGAAAGACACCGCAATGGCAGACACAGCAGACCAGCCCCTCTGGAGCCTCCCCGCAACCCGTATCGCGGCGCTGGTCCGCGCCGGTGAGCTCAGCGCCGTCGAGGTGGCGCAATCCTCGCTCGCGCGGATGGAGGCGGTAAACCCCGCCATCAACGCCGTGGTCGATTGCCGCCCCGAGGAGGTCCTCGCCGCCGCCGCCGCCGTGGATGCCGTCGTGGCCGGGGGTGGCGATCCGGGCCCGCTGGCCGGTGTGCCGGTGACGATCAAGGTCAACGTGGATCAGGCGGGCTATGCCACCACCAACGGCCTGAAGGCGCAGAAGGACCTGATCGCCAAGTCCCACAACCCCGTTGTGGCCAACCTGCTGGGCGCGGGCGCCGTGGCCGTGGGCCGCACGAACACCCCCGCTTTCAGCTATCGCTGGTTCACCAACAACCTCGTGCATGGGCACACCTACAACCCGCGCAACAAGGCGCTGACGCCCGGCGGCTCTTCCGGCGGGGCGGGCTCGGCCACGGCGGCGGGGATCGGCGCCATCGGCCATGGCACGGACATCGCCGGCTCGGTCCGCTATCCGGCCTATGCCTGCGGCATCCACGGGCTGCGCCCGACCATCGGGCGGCTGGCGGCCTACAATGGTTCGGGCCCGGACCGGGCCGTGGGGCCGCAGATCATGGCCGTCTCGGGCCCGCTCGCCCGCACCATCGGGGACCTCCGCCTCGGCTTCGAGGCGATGGCCAAGGCCGATCCGCTTGACCCGTGGTCGGTGCCCGTGCCGCTGGTCGGCCCCTCGGTTGCCAAACGCGCCGCGCTCTGCCTCTGCCCCGATGGGATGGAGACCGCGCCGGAACTGCAAAAGGAACTGCTGGCCGCGGCCGACAAGCTGCGCGACGCAGGCTGGCAGGTGGACGAGTTGGACACGCTGCCCCCGATTGACGCGGCGGTGGCAGTCCAACTGACCCTCTGGATGGGCGACAACTATGCAGGCCAGGTCGCCGCAGCCCAGGCCGAGGGCGATCCCGGCGCCATCGCGGCCCTTGGCGGGCAAAAGGAGTTCGCCGAGTCCCTCGGCGCAATGGACCTGTCGCAGGCGCTGATCGCCCGCATGGGCATCGCGCGGAAATGGGCGCTCTTCCTCGAAGAGTACCCCGTTGTCCTGCTGCCGCCCTCGGCCGAGTTGCCGTTTGCCGACAATCTTGACCTCAAAAGCCCCGAAGACTATCAGCGCGTCTGGACATCGCAGATGGCCATGGTGGGCCTGCCCGTTGCCGGGATGCCTGCCCTGACGCTCTGCACCGGGCTGATGGCGGACAATACGCCGCTCGGCATCCAGATCGTCTCCGGGCGGTTCCGGGAGGACGTGGCCCTCGAAGCCGCCGAGGCGATCGAGGCACGCGGAACGCCTGTTACAATCGCGGAGCCCGCCCCCTGAGCGGGCCGAGCCAACACATGCGAGCCGGGCCGCAGCGCCCGGACAAACGCCAGCCGGGCCCCGCGGCCCGGCCAGCAGACAGAAGGGGGGAGAGATGACCATAAGCAAGCTGCGCCCGGTGACGCGCCAGTCGACCGAGGCCATCGTGACGGAGAACCTGCGCGACTACATCCTGTCGGGCGAAGTGGAGCCCGGCGGTCGCCTGACCGAGATCGCCCTGGCCGAACAACTGGGGGTCGCGCGGTCGACCCTGCGGATGGGCCTGCAACGCCTGGCGGTCGAGGGCATTGTCGTCCAGATCCCCTATACCGGCTGGCAGGTCGCTTCGCTGTCCCCGCAGGATGTCTGGGAGATCTGGACGCTGCGCGGCAGCCTCGAAAGCCTTGCCTCGCGCCTTGCCGCCGCCCGTACCGAGCCCGAGGTCCGCGCCCGTCTCGACAGCGCCATCGAGGGCCTGCTGAGCGCCTGCAAGAGCGGCGACCTGCGCGCCATGACCGATGCCGATTTCGCGTTGCACCGCGCCATCGTCGAAAGCAGCGGCCATCAGCGTCTCGCCTCGCAGTACCGTGTCGTGGAACAGCAGGTGCGGCTCTTCATTGCCACGTCGAACAAGCATGTCGCCGCCGGGCCCGATGACATCATCGCCCAGCACGAGCCCCTGATCGCCGCCCTGCGCGCGCAGGACCCCGAGGCCGCCGCCCGCGCTGCATGGGAACATGACGAGACCGAGGGCGCGCGCCTGACCCGCTGGCTGGAACAACAGACCGAAGCGGTGGACTGAGCCCCCGAAAGGCCCGGCACGGTCGCTCTGATGCCCGCAGTTTCGGCGCGGGCCCTTCGGCCTGCCGCGCCCTTGCCCTCTCCTGCCCTGTCGCGGGTGCGCCGAAATTGACAGCCGCGCCCGGCCTGCGCACCCTATGCGGGTATTTCAGCAGGAGTGTTGGTTATGACCCCTTTCGACATCTGGGCGCCCGTGCTGCGCGCGCCCTTTTCCGGTGACGTGACGCAGGCGATCTCGCCCCGGTTCCTGTCCGACGACATCGCGGGCGTGCCTGAGATCGAAGAGAAGATCGTGACCGAGGTTGCCAGCTACGGCGCGCAGCTTGGCAAGATCCTCGAGGCGCTGCAGACGCTGTCGCAGGCCACCGGCACCCCCCTGCCCGAAATCGACAGGCTTCAGGCGCAGGTCACGCAGGCCAAGGCCGAAAGCCGCGAGGCGATCCGCGCCGAGGCCGAACGGGCCCTGGCGCGGTTGCGTGCGGTGGATGAGGCCGCCTGGCACCGCCTGCGGGAATGACGCGGGTCATTCCGCGACGTAGATCGGCCCCTCGTTGTCCATGGCGTCACGCCCGCCGTCCAGACGGGTGAACATCATGCGCAGCTTGCGGTCGAGATAGCGCTCGATCTTCGGGATCGAGGGGTTGTCCTTCTCGATATAGGCCTTGGCCTGGCGCATCGCGGCTTCCATCTCGATGTCAGGGATATTGGCGATGCGCGGATCGCTCCGATAGCCCTTCACGCCCCAGCGCGGCCCGCCGAGGTAGACGGCGGCGAACATCACCTTGGCGGTGATCTCCTCGGTGCCGCCGACACGCAGCGCGTCATAGAACATGCGGTGTGTGCTCTGCCAGGTGCGGGTGTGGTAATATTCGCCCTGCTCGTTGCCGATGCCGCAGATCGCATCGTGGATCGCCGCCGCGTTCACAAAGGAGGGCGAGGTCGGGCTGCCCACGATGTTGATGAAGACCTTGGGGATCGAGGCGCCGTCGGTCAGCGTCCCGGCGGGCGCGATCCAGGCCTGGTTCAGCCCGTCGACGAAGGTCAGCTTGCGCGACATCGGGTAGAAGGTCAGCGCCCGCCCGTCGAGATGCGTCGGCGTGCTGCCGAGCTGGACCGGCGCGTCGATGAAGCGGCACTCGGGCGAGGTCGACCCGGCGCAGAAATTGCGCGCGGTCGAGACATTGGCCCCGGCCAGTTCGGCACGGGACCCGGGCATGGTGCAGCCCGCGAGGGCCGTTGCACAGAGAAGCGGGACTAGCAGAATTCGCATTGGGAAACCTTGAGAATGGGGATGTTGCTAAAATAGGCCTTTGTCTTCCCTTATCCCACCCTTTCAATCAAGGGGCGAGCGGCACGGCGTCTCTTCGCCGCTGCGTCCCGCCCCGGGGCTGCCTGTTGGGAAGGCGGTCCGCCGAGGCGCCGGTCAGCGCATCCGCGACATCAGGCCGTCGCGCAGGATGAACTGATGGTAGAGCGCCGCGCCCACATGCAGCACGATCAGCAGAAGCAGCAGCGTCTTGAGCGCCTCGTGCACCTCTGCCGCCGCGGCCACGCCCAGAAACCAGGCCAGCCCGCCGGTGAGCGGCAGCAGGATCAACAGCGCGTAAAGCGCCCAATGCGCGACATGGGCCAGCAACCGCAGCACGCGCGGTTCCACCTTCGGCAGCGGGGGAACGCCCTGGGTGAACCGCAGCAGGATGCGCAGAACGGCAAGGACCAGCACCGCGATCCCCGCGATGACATGGGCGTTGGCGCCGAGCGACGGGCCGGGATCGTTCCCTTCGAGCAACTGGCGCCACGCGGTGGAGATGCCGTCCTCGAAGAGGAACTGCGCCGCGACAAGGAGGACGACGATCCAGTGAAGCAGGATCTGGGCACGGGAATAACGAAGGGACATGGCGAACTTTCCTGATGAGGCTGTCGCAACGGTAGGCCCGAAGCCGCCCCGCGCCTAGCGGCGAAACCGCCGCAGGCCCGGCCCATGGGTGACCGGGCCGGGCGGAGGACAGGGCCAGGCAGTGCCCCCTGCCCCGAACGACACAGGGCCGGGGCGCTGTGCCCCGGCCCTGCCGTGATCTCGTGCAACTGGCCCCTCGCCGGGGATTAGTTGTCCATCTTGAGCGCGGAGATGAAGGCCTCCTGCGGGATCTCGACCTTGCCGAACTGCCGCATCTTCTTCTTACCGGCCTTCTGCTTCTCCAGCAGCTTCTTCTTCCGCGTGGCGTCGCCGCCGTAGCACTTGGCGGTCACGTCCTTGCGCAGGGCCGCCAGCGTTTCACGCGCGATCACCTTGCCACCGATGGCGGCCTGGATCGGGATCTTGAACATGTGGCGCGGGATCAGGTCCTTGAGCTTCTCGCACATGGCCCGGCCGCGCATCTCGGCCCGGTCGCGGTGCACCATCATCGACAGCGCATCGACCGGCTCGTCGTTGACGAGGATCTGCATCTTCACGAGGTTGTCCTGCCGGTAGCCCGTCAGGTGGTAGTCGAAGGAGGCATAGCCCTTCGTCACCGATTTCAGCCGGTCGTAGAAGTCGAAGACCACCTCGTTCAGCGGCAGGTCATAGACCGCCATGGCACGGCCGCCGACATAGGTCAGGTCTTCCTGGATGCCGCGGCGATCCTGGCAGAGCTTCAGCACGTCGCCGAGGTATTCGTCGGGCACCATGATGGTGGCCTTGATCCGGGGTTCCTCGACGTGATCCACATGGGTCAGGTCGGGCATGTCCGCCGGGTTGTGCAGGTCGATCTTGGAGCCGTCCTTCATGAAGACGTGGTAGATCACCGAGGGCGCCGTGGTGATCAGCTCGATGTCATACTCGCGCTCGATCCGGTCGCGGATCACCTCGAGGTGCAGCAGCCCGAGGAAACCGCAGCGGAAGCCGAAGCCGAGCGCGGCGGAGGTTTCCATCTCGAAGGAGAAGGAGGCATCGTTCAGTGCCAGCTTCTCGATTGCGTCGCGCAGGTCCTCGAACTCGGCGCTGTCCACCGGGAAGAGACCGCAGAAGACCACGGGGATCGACGGCTTGAAGCCCGGCAGCGGCTTGTCCGCGCCCTTCTTCTCGTGGGTGATCGTGTCGCCGACCTTGGTGTCGCGCACCTGCTTGATCGAGGCGGTGATGAAGCCGATCTCGCCCGGGCCCAGCTCATCCACGTTCTGCATCGCGGGGCGGAAGACGCCGATCCGGTCGATCTGGTGGATCGTGCCGTTCTGCATGAACTTCACGCGGTCATTCTTCTTCATCACCCCGTCCATGATCCGGACGAGGACGACGACGCCGAGGTAGCTGTCATACCAGCTGTCCACCAGCATCGCCTTGAGCGGCGCGTTGCGGTCGCCCTTGGGCGCGGGCAGACGGTGGCAGATCGCCTCCAGCGTTTCGTGGATGCCGATCCCGGACTTGGCCGAAACCATCAGCGCCTCGGAGGCGTCGATGCCGATCACGTCCTCGATCTGCTCCTTCACGCGCTCGGGCTCGGTCGCGGGCAGGTCGATCTTGTTCAGGACCGGGATGATCTCGTGATCCGCCTCGATCGCCTGATAGACGTTGGCCAGCGTCTGCGCCTCGACCCCTTGGGTCGAATCGACCACCAGCAGCGAGCCTTCCACGGCGCGCATGGACCGCGACACCTCGTAGGCGAAGTCGACGTGGCCGGGGGTGTCGATCAGGTTGAGGATGTAGAGCTCGCCATTGTCGGCGATATACTCGATCCGGACGGTGTTCGCCTTGATCGTGATGCCGCGCTCGCGCTCGATATCCATCGCGTCGAGCAGCTGCTCTTTCATCTCCCGTTCGGAAACGGTGTTCGTGGACTGAATCAGCCGGTCGGCCAGGGTGGATTTCCCGTGGTCGATATGGGCAACGATGGAGAAGTTACGGATGTGCGCGAGATCGGTCATGATGGGCAGCATATGCGGGGGAAACGCCCGTTTGGCAAGGGTCTGTCGCAGGGGCGCGCAGCATGTGGCGGCACGTCGCGTCCGCAGCCCCGCCCTGCCTCCCGTTTCGCCGGAATGCCCCGGGTACAACCACCGCACGACCCGCGCGGATCGCGACGCCCGCCTCCGTATTTTTCGAAAAATCCGGTTCGGAAAATTCGAATTTTCCGGGCAGTCCCCTCGGGCGTCTGTGCGCCCCTGACGGCCCTGGGGCCTCTGCCCCGTCCCCACGCCCAGATCGCCCAACCCCGCGCGTGGAGCGGTCGCCCGCTCACCCAACGGAAACGTGAGGTGCCGCACCGGCAGGACGGCCTATCTTTGTGCGCAAACCACAGGGAGAGAGCCCATGCTGCCCAGACGAACCTTCCTCGCCGTGGCCGCCGCAGGTGCGGCGACCACCGTGTTCCGCCCGACCGCGCTGATGGCGCAGGCCGGTGCCTCAGACAGCTATGCCACCGATGGCGGCGAGGTGGTGATCCGCCCCGTCTCGCACGCCTCCTTCGTGATGGAGACGCCCTCGGGCGTGATCTACTGCGATCCCGTGGGTGAGGCCGCGCAATACGAGGACATGCCCGCGCCGGACCTGATCCTCATCACCCATGAGCACGGCGACCATTATAATGCAGACACGCTGGCGGCCCTCGTCGGCGCCTCGACCCAGCTGGTGACCAACCCGGCGGTCTACGAGAAGATGCCCGATGGCCTGAAGGCCCGCGCCACCGCGCTTGCCAACGGCGAGAAGGCCATGGTGATCGGCGTCGATATCGACGCGGTGCCCGCCTACAACACCACCGAGGAGCGCAAGCAGTACCACCCCGAGGGGCGCGACAACGGCTATGTGCTAAACATCGACGGTCTGACCGTCTATATCGCGGGCGACACCGAGGACACGCGGGAGATGCGGGCGCTGACCGACATCGACGTGGCCTTCGTGCCGATGAACCTGCCCTACACGATGACCGAGGAACAGGCCGCCTCCGGGGTCGCCGCCTTCGCGCCCAAGGTCGTCTATCCCTATCACTACCGCGACAGCGACCCGGAGAAATTCGCGCAGCTTCTCTCGGACGAGGGGGCGGAGACCGAGGTTGTCATCGGGCCGTGGTACGGCTAAGCCGCAGGTGACGCAGGGTCGGCCCCGCCGGCCCTCAACCGCGCTGTCATGGACCTGTCACAGGTCGCCCCATTGGGCTTGACGCCATCGGCGTTTGGACATATGCAGCGCGGACGAATTCCGGGGCGCCGCCGCTGGCGGTGCCCTATCGCATTGAAGAGGGCGGCTGCCGCCCTGATGATCCAGAGCTGCACCAGACGAGGACGAAATCATGTCGCGCCGCTGCGAACTGACCGGAAAAGGCCCCATGACTGGCAACAACGTCAGCCATGCTAACAACAAGACCCGTCGCCGGTTCCTGCCGAACCTGAACGACGTGACCCTGCAATCCGAGACCCTGAACCGTGGCATCAAGCTGCGGATCTCGGCCTCTGCCCTGCGCTCGGTGGACCACCGCGGCGGGCTGGACAAGTTCCTGATGAAGGCCAAGGACGCAGAGCTGTCCGACACGGCCCTCAAGGTCAAGAAAGAGATCATCAAGGCCCAGGCAACCGCCTGAACCCTTTGATCTTTTGACGGTTTAACACCCTCGCCCCCCGGGCGGGGGTGTTTCCGTTTCAGCCCCCGCATGTGTCGCCCCGTATTTGTCGCATTGTCCGGGTGCGCGCGGCGGATATAACGGGGGCATGTTGCGCCGCATCGCCGCCATCGGGCTTGCCCTTCTGCTGCTGGTGACCGCCCAGGCCATGGCCGAGGCGCGCACCCGCCCCCTGCCCGCAGGCATGGCGACGCTCTGCACCGGGACCGGCCCGGTGATGGTGCACGTCGACAAGGACGGCCAGCCCGTCGGCGCGCCGGTCCTCTGCCCGGATTTCGCACTCTCGCTGCTGCAGGCCGTGGCCCTGGCCCCGGTGCTGCCGACCCCGCCGGGGCTCTGGCATCGCTGGCAGGCGCAGGCCGTCATCGCCCGCGGCGCCCCCTCCGAAGTGATTCTCTCCAGCGTCAGGGACCCGCCCCGCGTGGCCTGAGACCCACTCAGTATCCTGACGAATCGCCTGAACATTTCCGGAGGAGAGACGAGATGTCCCCCAATTTCCTGCGCGCGGCCGTGACCGCGCTGATCCTTGCCGCCCCCCTGCCCGCGCTTGCGGAGGGGATCGAGGTGCATGACGCCTATGCCCGCGCCGCCTCGCCGATCGCCAAATCCGGCGCGGCCTTCATGGTGATCCAGAACCAAGGCGCCACCGAGGACGACCGGCTGATCGGCGTGGCCTCGGACATCGCCCAGAAGGTCGAGCTGCACACCCATCAGGACATGGGCGGCGGCGTGATGAAGATGGTCCATGTCGAAGAGGGCTTCGAGATGCCCGCCGATGGCGAGCTGCGCCTCGAACGGGGCGGCAAGCACGTGATGTTCATGGGGCTGACCCGGCCGATGAAACAGGGCGAAAGCTTCGATCTAACCCTGACCTTCGAGAAGGCGGGCGACGTGACGATCACCGTGCCCGTCGATCTGGAGCGCAAGCCCGAGCACGGCAAGGGCCACATGAACTGAGGCGCACTGTCGCCTGTCCCCGCGGCTGAGGTATCTAGCCGCGCCGGCGGGGGCCCCGGAAAATGCGCATTTTCCGGTTCGGAATTTTCGAGAATTCCGGGAGGCGCTTTCTGCGAAAGCGCCTCTGGTCATCGAAACAGGCCGGTCAGCCTGTCGGGAACGACCGGCGCAGGCGGGCGATGTGCCGCCAGCCCAGCCAGCCCGCCAGCAGCCCGACCGTCACATTGGCCACAAGCTGCGCCACCAGGACACCCTCCGCCCCGGCGATATGGCCCAGCCAGAAGGCGGCGGGCAGCGTGATCACCGCATCCCGCGTCCAGGCCGAGGCCGTCGACAGAATCGGCCGCCCGAGGTTGTTGAACGCCGCCCCCGCCACGTACACCGCCCCGGCGAGCGCCAGCGACCATGCGGTCATCCGGCAGAAGAAGAGCACCACCTCGGCCCCGTCCTCGGACAGGCCGAAGCCGCGGACGATGGCCCCGCTGGCCGCGAAGAGCAGCACCCAGGCCACGAGGGCGTAGAGCACGCAGAAGACCAGCGCATCGCGATAGGCCGAGGCCACCCGGTCCAGCCTGCGGGCACCGTAGTTCTGACCGAAGATGCCGCCAATGGCCCCGGAGAGCGCGAAGATCCCGCCGAAGACGAGGATCATCAGCCGCAGCACCACGCCAAGCCCCGCGACCGCGCTGTCGCCCTGTTCGGCCATGGCGCGGGTCAGGGCCCAGTTGCCGAAGGGGTTGGACATCTGCGCCAGCAGCGCGGGCACGGCGATGGCCACGTAGGGCCCGATCATGTTGCGCATGTTGCGCAGCGAGGGCGGCGCCAGCATGTCGTGATGGCGCACCACCCACCAGAAGCCGAGCCCCGCCACGATCCCGCGCGACACCACGATGGAGAAGGCCGCCCCGTCCACGCCCCAGCCCGCCCAGAGGATCAGCACCGGGTCCAGCAGGATCGCCACGATCCCGCCCGCCAGCGTGGTGGCCATGGTGCGCCAGGCATCGCCAAGCGCCCGCAGCACCGCGCCCGAACACATGCCCACGGCGATCATCGGCAGCGAGGGCAGCGAGATCCCGAGGAAGCGGTAGGCCACCTCCAGCACATCGCCCTGCGCGCCCGAGGCCTCCAGCAGCGGGCGGCGCAGCAGCCAGGCGGCCGCGGCCAGCGTGGCCATGGTCAGGACCATGTAGATCATCGCGCTGGTGGCAATGCGCCGCGCCCGCGCCCGGTCATCCGCGCCCAGCGCGCGCGAGACGAGCGCATTGGCCCCGATGTTCATGCCGATGGAGATCGACATCAGGAAGAACTGGATCGTCCAGGCATAGCCGATCGCCGCGACCAGCGCCTCGACCCGCAGCTGGCCGACCCAGAACAGCGCCATGAAATCCACGAGGAACATGAAGCTGAGGCCGAGGGAGCCGGACAGCGTCATCACCACCACGTGCCGCATGGTGGAGCCGGTCAGGAAGCGTGCCGGCGGTGAGGTTTGCGGCCTACTCTGCGGCACCGGTCATCAACCGGCGCTGGAAGATCGTCTCGAAGCCCGGCTCGGGATGGCGCGGGATCAGCAGCGCGAGGCAGAAGCTGCCGGCGGCGAAGCTGGCGGCAAGGCCGAAGACCGCCGCGGGCGAGATCAGCCAGAGATAGCCAAGGCCCGCCGGCAGGAAGACCGCCGCGATATGGTTGATCGTGAAGGCCACGGCCGCGGTCGGCGCGATGTCCTGCGGATCGGCGATCTTCTGGAAGTAGGTCTTCAGCGCCAGCGCCATGGCAAAGAGCAGGTTGTCGATCACGTAGAGCGTGGAGGCGATCACCACGCCCCAGCCGAAGTAGTAGATCCCGCCGTAGAGCGAGAAGACCGTGACCAGCCCGATGTATTCGAAGAGCAGCGTGCGACGTTCCCCGAAGCGGCCCACGGCGCGGCCGATCAGCGGCGCGATGAAGATGTTCGAGGTCAGGGTGATCAGGAAGAGCCCCGTCACCTCATGCACGTCGAAGCCGAAGCGTTCGACCATCATGAAGCCCGCGAAGACCACGAAGATCTGCCGCCGGGCGCCGGCCATGAACTGCAGCACGTAATAGAGCCAGTAGCGGCGGCGCAGGACGAATTTCTTCAGCTGCGGGTTCGGCGCGGCAAAGCTGGGGAAGAGCACCATGGCCGCGATGGCGATCACCGAGGTGACCCCGCCCGCCACCATGTAGACGATGTTGTAGGTCAGCCCGAGCGGATCCCAGAGCACGACAATCAGCCCGTAGGACACCAGCGTTGCCGCCGAGCCGGTGGCCAGCAGCTTGCCCATGATCCGGGGCGCGTCCTTCTTGGGCAGCCATTGCAGTTGCAGCGACTGGTTCACCGTCTCGTAGTAGTGGAACCCGATGGAGGAGAGCAGCGTGATGATCATGATCCCCCCGAAGGTGGGGAACCACGCCGTCACCGCCGTCGCCACCCCCAGAAGCAGCAGCGAGAGCAGGCCGAGGAACTGCTCCTTGAAGAGCATCAGCAGGACGATCACCCCGATGGCGAGGAAGCCCGGGATCTCGCGCACCGTGTGCAGCCAGCCGATGTCCGAGCCGTCGAACTGCGCCACGTCGATGACGAAGTTGTTCAGCAGCGCGGACCATGTGGCAAAGGAGATCGGCATGGCGGCGGCCATGACGAAGAGCAGGACGATGGGCTGCTTCCAGCGGGGCGCGGCCGAGGGGGCCGTGGGGTGAGTCGCTTGGGTCATGTGAGACGTTTACGCGCGGGATTGTGACTTGGCGAGTGGCGCTGATCTGAATCAATGCAATATGAATATGAGCATGGCATAGCCCTGCCCCATGGAGAGGACCGCCCTGAGCGGCGGGGGAGGCCCGGGGAGGCATACCATGGATATCGTCACGCTGGTGGAAAGCATCGGAGAGCGGCCCTCGGCCGCGGTGCTCGGTCTGCTGACCGGCCTGATCTTCGGCGTCGCGGCACAGCGCTCGCGCTTCTGCCTGCGGGCCGCGACGGTGGAATTCGCCCGCGGCGCCATGGGCGACAAGGTTGCCGTCTGGCTGCTGACCTTTTCCACCGCGTTGGTCTGGGTGCAGGGCGCGCAGCTGGCCGGGCTGATGCGGACCGAGGAGGCGCGCATGATGGCCGTGCCGGGCAGCTGGTCCGGCGCGGTGATGGGCGGGCTGATCTTCGGCGCGGGCATGGTCATGGCGCGGGGCTGCTCGGGCCGGCTGCTGGTGCTGGCCTCGACGGGCAACCTGCGCTCGCTGGTCTCGGGCCTTGTCTTTGCCGTGGTGGCGCAGATGAGCCTCGGCGGCGTGCTCAGCCCGCTGCGCGACCGGCTGGCCGCGCTCTGGACCACGGCCGGGGGCCGCAACCTCGACCTTGGCACCGCGCTGCACCTGCCCGCGTGGGGTGGTTTCGCCCTCGGGCTGATCTTCGCGGCCGCAGCCCTCGTGATCGCCCGGCGCAACCGGATCGGGGCCGCGCGCCTCGTCTTTGCCTCGGGCGTCGGCTTCTCGGTCGCCGTGGGCTGGGTGCTGACCTTCACGCTGGCCTCGGTCAGCTTCGAGCCGATGCAGGTGGAAAGCGTCACCTTCACTGGCCCCTCCGCCCACACGCTGATGTACCTGCTGGACCGCGCGCGGGTGCTGGAGTTCGACATCGGCCTCGTGCCCGGCGTGGTGATCGGGGCGCTCACCTCCTCGCTGCTGGCGGGCGAGTTCCGCTTTCAGGGGTTCGAGGGCGAAGGCCCGATGCGCCGCGCCCTGACCGGGGCCGCGCTGATGGGTTTCGGCGGGATGCTGGCGGGGGGCTGTGCCATCGGCGCGGGCGTCACCGGCACCTCGATCCTCGCGGGCACCGCGTGGCTTGCGCTCTTCTGCATGTGGATCGGGGCGATGGCGACAGACCTGCTGATCGACCAGCGCCGCGCTCAGGTGGCCTGATCCATCAGTTCCGGCAGGTAGAGCCGTTTCAGCCGCAGGGCGAGCGCCTCGGGCCGGTCCCTCTCACCCGGGCCCTGCCCCAATGCGGCAAAGCCGAAGTTGGAGTGACTGCGCAGGCTGAAGCACATGATGATCAGCGCCCCGATCCGGAAACGCAGTTCGTCCTCCCCCAGCCGCGCCATAGGCGTCTCTGACAGCGCGTGGGTCAGCCCGGCGATGATCTCTGACAGCGCGCCCTCGAAGATGATGCCGAAGGCCTCGGCGTCCTCCGCCTCGCAGCGCATGAAGAAGCGCGGCCAGTCCTGCTGCGGCTTCTCCTGCAGGATGTTGCGCACCGTCGCCTCCAGCGCCGCCTCGACCCGCGCCAGCGGCGGGGCCTGCGTGGCAAGCGCCGCGCGCACGCTGGCCGTCACCCCGCGGACGTTCTCGGCGATCTGCGCCGCGCAGGCGAGGTACAGCTCCCGCTTGCCGCCGAAGTGGTAGGAGACCGCCGCCAGCCCCGCCCCGCTGCGCTTCGCAATGTCACGCAGGCTGGCGCCTTCGTAGCCATGGGTGCCGAAGGCGGCGATGCCCGCCTCGATCAGGCGGGTGCGCTTGGCCTCGCTGCGCGCCTGCTGGCGCTCGGGCCGGGCGGAGGAGAAGGGGCAGCCGGTCATGCCCCGTCATACCAGAGCACCGCCCGGGGCGGCAACGAATTTGAAACGATCGTTCCAAAACTGTTGATGCAGCGGGATGCGGCTGCTACCAACGTCGGCAATCCTGCCGCGAAAGGGTCCGACCATGCCCCCTGCTCCCCGCCTGCCGCGTCTTCTTCTGTCGTCCCTCATGCTGTGCGCGCCCGGCCTTGCCGTGGCGCAGGAGGCAGGCGCCCTGCCCGTCACCGTGGTGCGCGCGGATTTCGCCCCGGTCACGATCAGCGCCACGCTGACCGGCGTGACCGAGGCAAAGGACAGCGCCGACATGGCCTTCCGCGATGGCGGGCGCATCGTCTCGCTTGCGGTCGATGTGGGCGACCGGGTCACCGAGGGGCAGGAGCTGGGCCGGATCGACGACCGGCAGGCGCAGGAGGCGCTGCGCGAGGCGCAGGCGCAGCTGCGCGCGGCCGAGGCCAACCGCGACCGGGCCGAGCAGGAGTACACCCGACAGGGCGCCATGTATGACCGGGGCGTGACCACCGGCGCCACGCTCGACAGCGCGCGGGAGAGTTTCCGCACCGCCGTCTCCAGCGTCGAGCAGGCCCGCGCCAGCGTCGAACAGGCGCAGATCACCCTCGACGAGACCCGGCTGACCGCGCCCTTCGACGGCACGGTGACCGCGCGCAATGCCGATCCCGGCCAGATCGTCGGCGCGGCCACGGCGGTGCTGGAACTGGCGGCGGATCGCGGCGTGGTGGCGCTGTTCTACACGCCCGAGGGCTATGTGGACGAGGCGGTCCATGCCCGCGACATGCGCTTCAGCCTGCTGGACGAACCCGCCCTGCCGATCACCGGCACCGTGTCCGAGATCTCGCCCATGATCGACCCGACCAACGGGTCGGTCGCGGTGAAGGTGGCGCTGGATGCCGGGACGGCGCCGATCCCGCTGGGGGCGGCGATCAGCGGGACGGTGCTCTTCGACATCCCCGACACCGCCGCCCTGCCGTGGGAGGCGCTGACCTCGGACGAGAGCGGGCCTGCGGTCTGGGTGATGGGCGCGGACGGCACGGCCTCGCTGACGCCGGTGACGGTGGAGCGCTACCAGACCGACCGGGTGCTGATCTCGGACGGCGTGACCGAGGGCGCGGAGGTCGTGGTGAAGGGGGCGCATCTGGTGTTCCCGGGCCGGGCGCTGCGCGTGGTGGAGGGCGAGTGATGTTGATGCGGTTTTTCGGGTCGCGGTGGTTTGGTGCGGGCGCGCGCCGGGCGAGGACGATGCCGGAGGGCATGGAGGGGGGTACGCGTTGCACGGCACAGTCCGGCACGTCGTCTTTCATGGCGCAAGACAACATTCATACATTCTATGCCCTGCGTAGAAGCGCTCCGTCTCTCCTGACCGCGCAACAAACGCCTCAAGAAGGTTCCGCCCGGCCGCAGGCCGGGCAGCGCCGACCCGCCCCCATGGGGCGGCGCTATTGCGCCACCCCGCGGGACGGCGCTGCCCTTCGCATACCTGACAGACGTGATGAAACTGCCGCCGTGACGCCCCGGGCAACTGGCACCCTGTCGCTTCGCTTCAAAGGCATCCCCAAACCGGCACTACCCTCCCTCCCCAAAACCCTCCTCGCCCTCGCCCTGATCCCCCTCCTTGCCGCCTGCAAGGAAGAGGCCCCGCCCGACTATGGCCCCCGCCCGGTGGTCTCGATCCTCGTCACGCCCTCGACCATCGAAGAGCGCGGCATCACCGGCACGGTCACCGCCGCGACCGAGAGCGACCTCGGCTTCCTGACCGCAGGCCGGATCATCACCCGCCCCGCCTCGGTCGGTGACACCGTCAGCGAGGGCGAACTGCTTGCCCGCCTCGACGGCTCCGACCTCGAGAACACCCGCCGCTCCGCCGCCGCCGGTGTCAGCGCCGCCGAGGTGCAGCTGGAAACGGCGCAACACACGCTCGACCGGGTCTCGGCCCTGCAGGATCGCGGCGTGGCCAGCCAGTCCGACCTCGAAGAGGCGCAGCGTGGCCTCGCCGCCGCCCAGGCCGAGCAGGCCCGCGCGAGTGCCGCCCTGAAACGGGCCGAGGATGCGCTGACCCATACCGAGCTAAAGGCCCCCCGCGACGGCGTCATCACCGAAACCTACGAGGAGCCCGGCACCGTCGTCAGCGCCGGGCAGGCCGTCCTGCATATCGCCGCCACCGGCGAGCGCGAGGCGGTGATCGACGTGGCCGAGGCCGCGGCCCGTGTCCTGCAGCCGGGCGATGTCTTCGAGGTCACCTCCCGCGTGACGCCGGGCATCCGCACCACCGGCACATTGACCGAGATCGACCCGGTGGCCGATGCCACCACCCTGACCCGCCGCGCCCATATCGCGCTCGACAACCCGCCCGAGGGGATGCGCCTCGGGGCGCTCGTCGTGGTGCGGCTGACCGGCGCACGGGAGGAACGACTGACGATCCCCCCGGCCCTGCTGATCCGTGACCGCGCCACGCCCACGGTCTGGCGTGTCACCCGCAACGGCAACGGCGACACGGGCACCGTCAGCGCCGTGGAGATCGAGACGGAGGACGAGCCCGGCGGCACGCTGCGGGTGCTCTCCGGCCTCGAGATCGGGGACGAGATCGTCGCCAAGGGCGTCAATTCACTGAAGGACGGCGACTCTGTCGGCGCACGGGTACAGCAATGACGGGTTTCAACCTCTCCGACTGGGCGCTGCGGCACCGCTCCTTCGTCTGGTATCTCATGATCGCCTCGCTGGTCGCCGGCGCGCTCAGCTACATCAGCCTGGGACGCGAGGAAGACCCCTCCTTCACCATCAAGACCATGGTGATCACCGCCGCCATGCCCGGCGCCTCGACCGAGGAGATGCGCGAACAGGTCACCGACCGGATCGAGAAGAAGCTGGAGGAACTGGACGAGCTCGACGCCACCCGCTCCGTCACGGCGCCGGGGGCCACGGTCGTCTACATCGACCTCGCGCCCACCACCCGGGGGCCGGCGATCCCGCAAATCTGGCAACAGGTCCGCAACATGATGTCCGACATCCGCGCGGATTTCCCCAGCGAGTTCCAAGGCTTCAGCTTCAACGATTCCTTCGGGGACGTCTTCGGCAACATCTATGCCTTCACCTCCGACGGCTTCTCCCCGCGCGAGATGCGCGATTATCTCGAGGACATCCGCACCGAGGTGCAGGCCCTGCCCGACGCCGGCAAGGTCGAGCTTCTGGGCACCCGGGACGAGGTGATCTACCTCGAGTTCTCCACTCGCAAGCTGGCGGCCCTCGGGCTTGACCAGTCGCAGGTGATCTCGACCCTGCAGGACCAGAACGCGATCTCGCCCTCGGGCATCGTGGACACCGGGCAGGAGCAGGTCCTCGTCCGGGTTGGCGGGCAGTTCCAGGATGCGGCGAGCCTCTCTGCCGTGAACCTGCGGGTGGGCGACCGCTTCTTCAACCTCTCCGACCTCGGCACGATCACCCGCGGCTACGAGGACCCGCCCTCGGAGGTCTTCCACCTCAACGGGCAGGAGGCCATGGCCCTGACCATCGGCATGGCCGAGGGCGGCAATATCCTCGACTTCGGCGAGGAGCTGAAAACGCTCATGGCGCGGGTGCAGGCCAACCTGCCGGTGGGCATCCAGATGCACCTCGTGGCGGATCAGCCCGACGTGGTGGACCACGCGGTCAACGAATTCGTCCGCGCCCTCGTCGAGGCCATCGTGATCGTCCTCGCGGTGACCTTCGTCAGCCTCGGCCTGCGGGCCGGCTTCGTCGTCACGCTCTCGATCCCGCTGGTGCTGGCGCTGACCTTCGTGGTGCTGGAGCAATGGGGCATCACCCTGCAACGGGTGTCGCTCGGTGCGCTGATCATCGCCCTCGGCCTGCTGGTGGATGACGCGATGATCGCCATCGAGACGATGATCTCGCGGCTGGAGGTCGGCGACAGCCTGACCAAGGCCGCCTCCTTCGCCTGGACCTCGATCGCCTTCCCGATGCTCTCGGGCACGCTGGTGACGGTGGTGGGCTTCATCCCGATCGGGCTCAACGCCTCGCAGGCGGGGGAATACACCTTCTCGCTCTTCGTGGTGATCGCGGTCTCGCTGATGCTGTCGTGGATCGTGGCGGTGCTCTTTGCGCCGCTCCTGGGGGTGACCTTCCTGCCCAAGACCATGAAGCACCACAACCCCGAGCCGGGCCGCCTGCGCCGTGGCTTCCACGGGGCGCTGCGGGCCACGATGCGCCATCCCTACCTCGCGATCCTCGCCACGCTGGCGATCTTTGCCACCAGCCTCTGGGGCATGAAGCACGTGGAGTTCCAGTTCTTCCCCGCCTCCGACCGGCCCGAGCTTCTGGTGGACATCAACGCCCGCCAGAACAGTGCCATCGCGGAGACCGCACAGACCATCGCGCGGCTGGAAAGCCACCTCGCGGGCGACGCGGACATCGACCACTGGACGGCCTACATCGGCCGGGGCGCCCCGCGCTTCATCCTGACGCTGGACGTGCCGACGCCCGGCCCCTTCATGGGCCAGCTGGTGATCCAGGCCAGGGACATCGAGGCCCGCGACCGGGTCCGTGCAAGGATCGACGCGCTGCAGGACGACTTCCCCGGTGTCGAGCTCTTCACCAAGCTGCTGGAACTGGGCCCGCCGGTGGGCAAGCCGGTGCAATACCGCGTCTCCGGCCCCGACACCGGCGAAGTGCGCCGCATCGCCCGCGAGTTGACCTCGCTCATCGCACGCGATGACCGGCTGACCGCCATCGCGCCGGACTGGAACGAACCGGCCCGGGTGGTGCGGGTCGAGGTGGATCAGGACAAGGCCCGCCAGCTGGGCGTCGCGGTGGGGGACGTCTCGGGCGCGCTCTACTCCGTCTTCTCGGGCAAGACCGTGACCCAGCTGCGCGATGCGACCTACCTTGTCGACGTGGTGGCCCGGGGCGAGGCCTCGGACCGCACGGATGTCTCGGCGCTGGCCAACCTGCAACTGCAAAGCTCCGACGGCACGCCGATCCCGCTCTCCAGCCTCGCGACGCTGGTCTACAGCACCGAACAGCCGGTGATCTACCAGCGCAACCGCCGCCCCACGATCACCGTGAAGGCCGCCATGGCCGGGGATGACCAGCCGCTTTCGGTGGTCGAGGACCTCGCCCCCGCGGTCGCGGCCTTCGCCGCAGATCTCCCCCTCGGCTACCGGATCGAGGCCGGCGGCACCGCCGAGAGCACCGGCGACAGCACCGGGCCGATCGCCGCCGTGGTGCCGCTCATGCTGCTGCTCATGGTCACGCTGGTGATGATCCAGATGCAGAGCTTCCGGCTCAGCCTGATCGTGCTGGCCGCCGCGCCCCTCGGGCTGATCGGTGTCACCGCGGCACTGCTGCTCTCGGGTGCGCCGCTCGGCTTCGTGGCGATCCTCGGGGTGCTGGCGCTGGTGGGCATCCTGATCCGCAACTCCATCATCCTCGTGCACGAGGTGGAAAACCAGCGCCACGCGGGCCTCGACCGCTGGAACGCGGTCTTCACCGCCTCGGACAGCCGGGCCCGTCCGATCCTGTTGACGGCAGCGGCGGCCAGCCTCGCCCTGATCCCCATCGCCCGCCAGATCTTCTGGGGCCCGATGGCCTATGCGATGATGGGCGGGATCATCGCAGGCACGCTGATCACCCTGCTCTTCGTCCCCGCGCTCTACATCGCCATCTTCCGGGTGCGGGAAAGCCCCCGCCCCTGATCCCTTTCCCTTTCCCTTTCCCTTTCCCTTTCCCTTTCCGTTTCCGAAATATCCCGGGGGGAATTGGCCGCAGGCCAAGGGGGGCAGCGCCCCCACCCCGCCCGCCGCAGGCGCAAACGACAGAGGGGCCCGGCAGGGCCCCTCTTCGTTTCCGTGTCGAACGTCCCGCGTCCGCGGCGGCGCTCAGGCCTCCCAGACGTAGGGCCGCGTATAGCTGCCCATCAGCGCGTTGACGGCGGCGCGATCCGCCTCGCCCTCGGCGCGGATCACGGCGGTCAGCCCGGTCTTCTTGTCGTCCACGACCTCGATCACATGGGCCGGCACGCCCGCCTCTTCCAGCGCCGCGTTGTAGACCCGCTTGATCGCGGACTTGCGCAGGTCGGGCTTGAAGACCTTGCCGACGGCGGTCTTGGGCAGCGCGTCGAGCACCTCGATATGCTTGGGATAGGCGGCGCGTTCGTGGATGTGCAGCCGGGCGTGGGCCATTAGCTCCTCCGCCGTCACCTCGGCCCCAGCAACCAGTTCGACATAGGCGCAGGGCAGTTCGCCCGCGTGCCTGTCCGGCTGGCCGATGGCACCGGCAAAGGCCACCGCCGGGTGGGTCAGCAGGGCTTCCTCGATCTCCGCCGGGTCGATGTTGTGGCCGCCGCGGATGATCAGGTCCTTGGCGCGGCCGGTGATCCACAGGTAGCCGTCCGCGTCGATCCGCCCGAGGTCCCCGGTGCGCAGGTAGCGCTCGTAGTGGAAGAGATCGTGGTTCTTCGCCGCCTCGGTATAGGTCGAGCCCTCGAAGACGCCGGGGTTGGCGACGCAGATCTCGCCCACCTCGTCGATGCCGCATTCCACCGGCCCGTCGGGCCCGGCATGCAGGATGCGCACCTCCGTGTAGGGGAAGGGAATCCCGACGGAGCCGATCTTCTTCTCCCCGTCCACCGGGTTGACCGAGACGAGGCAGGTCGCCTCGGTCAGGCCATAGCCCTCGATGATCGTGACGCCGGTCTGGCGCTCGAAGCGGTTGAACAGCTCCTTGGGCAGCGGCGCCGAGCCCGAGAAGGAGGTTTTCACCGTCGAGACATCCGCATCCACCGGCCGCTGCATCAGTGCCGAGACGGCAGTGGGCACGGTGATGATGAAGCTGATCTTCCAGCGCTCGCAGAGCTTCCAGAAATTGTCGAAGACCCCGTCGCCGCGATAGCCCGCAGGCGTGGGGAAGACCACGTGCCCGCCCGAGCAGACCATGGCCATCATGATCACGTGGCAGGCAAAGACATGGAACAGCGGCAGCGGGCAGATGACATTGTCTTCCTCGGTGAAGAGCAGCGTCGCCCCCAGCCAGCCATTGTAGAGGATGCCGGAATACTTGTGCTGCGCCACCTTGGGCATGCCCGTGGTGCCGCCGGTGTGGAAATAGGCCGCGACCCGGTCGCCCGCGCTGTCCTCGAAGGCCAGCGTGGCGGGATGTTTCGCGACCTCGGCGGTGTAGCTGAGGATGTCGGCATGGTGCTTGCCCGAGACCTTGGGCCGGATCAGCGGCACGATCCAGCTTTTCGGCGGGCTGAGGTAGCGGTTGAGATCGACCTCCAGCACCGTGTGAACGGCGGGCGCATGGCGCACGGCCTCGTTCATCTTCTGGGCGATGTCGGTCTTGGGGAAGGCCTTCAGCGTCACGACGATCTTCGCGCCGGTCTCGCGCAGGATCGAGCCGATCTGCTCGGGCTCCAGCAGCGGGTTGATCGGCGTCACGATCCCCGCAATCGCCCCGGCCATGATCGAGACCGCCATTTCGAGGCAGTTCGGCATCACCAGCGCCACCACGTCCGTCTCCCCGATGCCGAGGCTGCGGAAGAGGTTCGCCGCACGGCAGACCTCGCGGTGCATCTCGGCCCAGTTCAGCGTCTGCGCCGGGTCCTTCGGCCCCGAGGTCAGCTGGAACGAGACCGCATCATGTTCCGGAAACTTCTCGGCGGTGCGCGCCAGCTGTCCGTACAGCGTCGCGGGCACGTCGCGCTCCTGCCACGGCATTTCCCGCTCGATGGCCAATGCATCTTCAACCGATGCGAAACTCATCAGGTATCCTCCCTTATTCCACGCCCCGGCTCCTGCGCCCGGACATGGCCCCTCGTGCCGAAAATGGAGGGCAAACCCGCCGCTGGCAAGTTTGACGGAACGTAGAAAGCCCGGCCACGGTCGCGCGCCGTCACGTCACCCCGCCCCACCGAGGGGCCCGTTGACCCGGCCCCCGACCGGGTCTATCCCGCACCCGGGCCCAAGGCCAGCGTCCGGCGGCGCGATCCCCGGAAAACCGGGCGTTTTCGCCGATCTTCGCCTTGATTTCCTCATGGAAACCTCCTAAACGGCGGCATCCGGGATTCTGCCGCAGGGCGGGCGCCCCTGTCGTACGTGGCAGGACGCTCCTCAAGGCCCCCGGACAGGACCCGCCACGGGCGGTCCGGCAGCGACGATGGTGCATTCTTCTGCCCATCCTGCCGGAAGCCCCGGGTCCGACGCAAGAAACGACGACTTACCTCTGGCGGGCTGCCATGCGCGGGACCCGGTGAAGACACAGAGCTCTGGGACGACAACAAACCTTCGCGGAATACCGCGAGCCAGATAGGAGATGATCAGATGGACCTGATCGCACAGCTGGAGGCGGAACAGATCGCCTCCCTCGGGAAGACCATTCCCGACTTCAAGGCCGGCGACACCATTCGCGTCGGCTACAAGGTGACCGAAGGCACCCGTACCCGTGTTCAGATGTACGAGGGCGTTTGCATCTCGCGCAAGAACGGTTCGGGCATCGCCGGTTCGTTCACCGTCCGCAAGATTTCCTTCGGTGAAGGCGTGGAACGTGTGTTCCCCCTCTTCTCGACCAACATCGAGTCGATCGAAGTTGTCCGTCGTGGCCGCGTCCGTCGCGCCAAGCTGTACTACCTGCGCTCGCGTCGCGGTAAATCGGCGCGTATCGCCGAGGTCAGCAACTACAAGCCGAAATCCGGCGCTGAAGCGTAAGGAACAGTCAGATGAAAAAAGACATCCATCCCGACTACCACTTCATCGACGTCAAGATGACCGACGGCACCGTGATCCAGATGCGGTCCACCTGGGGCAAAGAAGGCGACACCATGTCGCTCGACATCGACCCCACCGTGCACCCCGCATGGACCGGCGGTTCGTCGCGCCTGCTGGACGCCGGCGGCCGCGTGTCGAAGTTCAAGAACAAATACGCCGGCCTGGGCTTCTGAGCCTTTCCCGGTTGACGAGATCGAACGCCGCCCCCCCGGGGCGGCGTTCTGCATTTCAGGGGGGGGGGGCGCTGCGGGGCCCGCGATCACAAATGCCCCTGCCCTGCGGATCGGCCATTCTGCTTTCCGCATCCGTGCGTTAAGCCACCCTCCATGGCCCTGACACTCCTCATCCTCGCCACCGCGATCCTCACCGGCGCGCTGCTCTGGTCGCCGCGCCTGCGCCGCTTCCCGGCCTGGACCGCGATGACGACGCCGCTGGCCTCGATCATCGGATCGGGGTTCCTCGTCCTCGGCCCGGTGCTGGAGAACGCCTACGGGCTCTGGGCCCCGCTGGTGATGGCCGCGCTCTGCCTTGCCGCCTTCGGCTTCGGCGCGGCGGTGCGCCACAACATCGCGCAGATCGGCGACAGCCCCGGCCCGTGTCCTACCCTGCGTTCCACCTCCGAGGCGCGGCTGGAGGACGTCGCCTCCGCCGCCCTCGCCTTCGCCTACATGATCTCGGTCGCCTACTACCTGAACCTGCTGGGCAGCTTCGCCACCTCGCTGACGCCCTTCGACACGCCCACGGTCAGCCGCAGCATCACGACAGCGGTCTTCCTGCTGATCCTCGTCACCGGCTGGACCCGTGGCTTTGCCCTGCTGGAACGGATGGAATATGCCAGCGTCACGCTGAAACTGGCGATCATCGCCGGTCTTCTGGCGGGGCTGCTGTGGTACGTCGGTGCGCGGGCGGCGGAGGGGGCGCTGCTGCTCAACCCCGTCACCACCAGCGGCTGGGGCGCGGTGACGCTGGCCTTCGGGCTGCTCGTCACGGTGCAGGGGTTCGAGACCTCGCGCTATCTTGGCGCGGAATACGACGCCAGGACCCGCATCCGCAGCATGACTTGGGCGCAGGGCCTCTCCACCGCGATCTACATGGTCTATATCGGCCTCATCGCCTATGCCTTCCCGCGCACCGGCGCCGCGGTGAGCGAGACAGCGATCATCGACATGATGGCGATCGTCGCCCCCATCCTGCCGCTGATGCTGGTGGCTGCGGCGCTGGCGGCGCAATTCTCGGCCGCCGTGGCGGACACCGGCGGCTCCGGCGGGCTGCTGGCGGAACTGACGGGCAAGCGGCTCTCGCCCCGGCAGGGCTATGCGCTGCTGACGCTGGTGGGGCTCACGCTGACATGGCGCGCCGATGTCTTCCAGATCATCTCCTATGCCTCGCGCGCCTTTGCAGCCTACTACACGCTGCAATGCCTCCTCGCGGCGCTCTCGGCCCGGCGGCAGGGCGCGGGGGCGAAAGCCGCAGGTTTCGCGGCGCTCGCGCTGCTCGGCGCGGCGATCACGCTCTTCGGGCAGCCGGTCGAGGGCTGATCCCGTCGCGCCAATGCCACAGGGGCGGGTTTTCCCGGCAACACCGCTTCCCTTGGGGGACGCCACAACATATGGTGGCGGGAAACAAATGACCCGCGATAACAGTCGGGGGAAGGACCGGGCCATGGCACATATCATCGTCGTCGGAAACGAAAAGGGCGGAGCGGGGAAATCCACCGTCTCCATGCATGTCGCCACCGCGCTTGCCCGGATGGGCCACAAGATCGCGGCGCTCGACCTCGACCTGCGCCAGAAGACCGTGGGCCGCTATGTCACCAACCGCATCGCCTACCTCGAGCGGGAAGGCGTAACCCTGCCCTCGCCCGAGTATCACGATCTGCCGCAGGTGGATCAGTCTGAACTGCGCCCGGGCGAGAACATCTACGATCACCGCCTCTCTGCCGCGGTCTCTGCCCTCGAGGCAGAAAACGACTTCATCCTGATCGACTGCCCCGGCTCGCACACCCGCCTGAGCCAGGTGGCACATTCGCTGGCCGATACGCTGATCACGCCGCTGAACGACAGCTTCGTCGACTTCGACCTGCTGGCCCATGTGGACAACGACGGCGAAAAGATCCTCGGCCCCTCGGTCTATTCCGAAATGGTCTGGAACGCCCGCCAGCTGCGCGCGCAGGCCGGGCTCAAGCCGATCGACTGGGTCGTGCTGCGCAACCGCCTCGGCGCCCAGCAGATGGTGAACAAGAAGAAGATGGAAGACGCGCTTGCGCGGCTCTCCAAGCGGATCGGCTTCCGCCTCGCCCCCGGCTTCTCCGAGCGGGTCATCTTCCGCGAGCTCTTCCCCCGCGGCCTGACCCTGCTCGACCTGAAGGACGTGGGCGTCCAGCAGCTCAACATCTCCAACATCGCCGCCCGCCAGGAGCTGCGCGACCTGATCAAGGCCCTCGACCTGCCCGGCGTCACCGTCGACTTCTGAGCCTTCATCTTTCCCGAAATACTCCGGGGGAGTCGCGGAACGCGACGGGGGCAGCGCCCCCAACCGCCCCCAAGACCCGCGCTGCCCTCCCGGCGCCCCCCGGAATTTTCAAAAATTCCGGTCCGGAAAATTCGAATTTTCCGGGGTCCACCGCCTGCAAAGAACCACCTCCCCCTCCACATCCCCTCCAAAATTCTTCGAAGACTCTTCGGGGGGAATTTTGGGAAGAATTTTCAAAAATTCTTCCTCTCCCGGCCGCACCCTCGGCGTGGTACCCAAACCCGGTCACGACAGGGAGGACGCGATGCGCTGGACAGATTTTCCGAAGTGGGGCCGATGGATGGCCGATTGGGCCGCGGGCTATCACGCGGGCCTGCGCGACCGCCCGGTGCGCGCCCGTTCCACCCCCGGCGCCGTGCTGGCCGCCCTGCCCGCCCATGCCCCCGAGGCGCCTGAGCCGATGGAACAGGTGATCGCGGACTTCGAATCCCTCGTCGTCCCCGGCATCACCCATTGGCAGCACCCCCGGTTCTTCGCCTATTTCCCCTCCAACGCCTCCCCGGCCGCGGTGCTGGCCGACACGCTGATCGCGGCCATGTCGCCGCAATGCATGCTCTGGCAGACCTCCCCGGCCGCGACCGAGATGGAAACCCGGATGATGGAGTGGCTGCGCGACGCCATCGCCCTGCCCGGGGACTTCCACGGCGTGATCCAGGACAGCGCCTCCACCGCCACGCTGGCGGCCGTGCTGGTGATGCGGGAGCGCGCGCTCGACTGGGCCGGAAACCAGCAGGGGCTCGGCGCCCATGCTCCGGTGCGCATCTACTGCTCGGGCGAGGTGCACACCTCCGTCGACCGGGCGATCTGGGTCGCGGGCATCGGCTCGGACAACCTGCGCCGCATCCCGACGCAGGGCCCGACCCGGGCCATGGACCCCGCCGCCCTGCGGGCCGCCATCGCCGAGGACCGCGCGGCGGGCCTGATCCCTGCGGGCATCATCGGCTCGACCGGGGGCACCTCCACCGGCGGCTCCGACGACATCGCGGCCCTGGCCGACATCGCCGAGGCCGAGGGCCTCTTCCTCCACGTGGATGCCGCATGGGCGGGCTCGGCGATGATCTGCGAGGAGTTCCGTCCCCTCTGGGCCGGGGTGGAGCGCGCGGATTCGGTCGTCTTCAACCCTCACAAGTGGCTGGGCGTGCAGTTCGACTGCTCGGCCCATTTCATCCGCTCGCCCGAGGACCTGACCCGCACGCTGGCCTATCGGCCCGAGTTCCTGAAGACCCACGGCGCGGACGGGATCATCAATTACTCCGAGTGGTCGGTGCCGCTGGGGCGGCGCTTCCGGGCGCTGAAGCTGTGGTTCCTGCTGCGCGCCTACGGGCTGGAGGCCCTGCGCGGCATGATCCGCAACCACGTCACCTGGTCGCAGGCGCTCTGCGAGGGGCTGCGGGGCGAGCCGGATTTCACCATCGTGACCGAGCCGGTGCTGTCGCTTTTCACCTTCCGCTACACGCCGGAGGGCGCGGGCGATCTCGATGCGCTGAACCAGCGGCTGGTGCAGGCGATCAACGACGACGGGCGGATTTACCTGACCCAGACGCAGGTGGCGGATGGCATCGCGCTCCGCTTCCAGGCCGGGCAATGGGATTGCACCGAGGCGGATGTGATCCTCGCCGGTGAGGTGATCCGGGAGATCGCGCGGGGGCTGTGACGCGGGGCGGGCCGTTAGCGGCGCTGCATGGTAGAGGTTCGCCTTTGTGCCCGATCCCGCCTCTTTCTCAGGGGAATGGCGCCAAGTCCGCCCCCTGCCCCTCGCGCGGAGCCGCGCATTGCCGGCGCGCGCGGGGGCGATCCGAAGCTCTCTGGCGAGCAGTTTATCCCAGCCAAGCTTGTCGTGTCCCATCGAGGGACCGCCCAGCCTCGCCAAATCGCCGCCGCGTGGGGGCGCGCCGGCGATGCGCGGCGGCCTGCGGCCTTGTCCCGCGCGGGTGATCGTCCAAGCCGTTCTTTGAGCCGTTCCTTGGCGCCCAATGAAAAAGGCCGCCCAATGAGGGCGGCCCTTCTAGATCATGGGGCGAAGCAGCCTCACCCCCGCCGTCACCCGATCCGCACCAGGTGGTTGTCCCACTGCATCTCGGAGGCCGCCTGCCAGTCGCTGCGGCCGCTGCCGGTGTCATATCCGATCACATGGCCGATGCCCGAGGTGATGACGAAGCCCCCGGCCCCGCAGGACAGCCCGCAGGCATCCGCCTCGGCCACCTGCTCCACCAGCGCGCCCGTCGCCGTGTCGAAGATCTGCACCAGCCCGCCCCGGGGCGAGGAGATCGCGGCGCGGGTCCCGGCGGCATCCATGGCGACAGAGCCCGCGTAGCCCTGCATCGCGTCATGCATCGGCCCCTCGGCCATGGCCAGCAGGGGCTCTTGCCCCTCGCGGTGCAGCCCCAGCAGCGCGGGCGCCTCGTATTCGTCGCCCTGCCACTGCATCGCGAAGGCCACCAGACCGTCGTCCGACAGCGCGAGGTGGCGGATCGAGTTCAGGTGCATCTCCTCCGGCAGCTCCATCTGGCTGCGGATCGACCCGGCGGCGCTCATGTAGGTCAGGTTCGGGCGCATCACCGGCAGGTTCAGCTTGGCCCGGCCCGCGTCCGGGTGGGTCTCGATCCCGCCGTTGGCCACCACGAAGGAGCCGTCCGGCAGGCGCAGGATGTCATGCGGCCCCACCCCGCCCGAGGGCACCTCGTCCACGCGGCTATAGCCGGATGCCACGTCCCAGACGCCGATCACGCCCTGCCCCGCCTCGTAGTCGTTCTCGGGCGTGAAGAGCAGTGCGCCATCAGCGGAAAACGCACCGTGGCCGTAGAAATGCCGCCCCTCGGGGCTGTCGAGCCGCGCCGCGATCTGGCCCGAGCGGCAATCGACCACCAGGGCGAAGGTGCCGGGACGGCGGGCAAAGGCCACGGCCTCGGGGCGGGTCGGATGGGCGGCGGCGGCATGGCCGCGCGCGGGCAGCGGCTGCTGGAAGAGCACCTGCCCGCGCGCGTCCAGACCGCAGAGGCGATAGGCCCCGTCGGGCGCGCGCGCGGCGGAGAGGAAGGCGGGATCGCCCGCCTCGGCCCAGGTGGGCGTGGGCAATGCGCCCGCGGCCAGCATCCCGGCCAGGAAAGTCCGGCGAGAGGTCATGTCAGTCTCCATCCAGCGCGTTGAACCCGGCACCCACGCCGAGGCGGGCGCCGATGTTGGCCGCCTCCTGTTCCCGGATATGGTCGATGGCCTGTTGCAGGATCTCGACCCGCAGCCGGCCCGAGGGATCATCCACCCCTGCAAAGATCGGATCGTCCAGATCGGCGGCAAGGTCCTGCGCGGTCTGGAAGCCCTCGTCCACCTGCGCCAGCAACTCGGCATCATCGCCCGAGAGCCGCTCCCCCAGATCGCGAAGCGCGGCGAGCGACAGCTCCACATGGCGGAGCGAACGGCCGGAGCGACGCGCCTCGGCCCGGGTGGCACGGGGGCGGTCGAAGGTGCCCATCGGCCGCCCGAGGCGGGTGTCAGAGGTGAATTGCAACCCCTGCGACAGGGCGCCGAATAGTTCGCCCAGCACCTCGTCCTCGTCCCGATAGGGGCCGGAGGGCGGCGGCAGCAGGTAGCCCGCCCATGTCTCGTGCCAGTCGCTCGCGATTGCCAGCGTGGTGCGCTCGATGTCGCCAGTCATGGCGCGGATGAGGGCACAGCGGTACGCTGGCGTGCCCATCCCGGTGAATTGGTCGTCGTAGAGCATGTATTCCAGCGCGTAGAAGCCCTGCGCCGCGATGGAGACCTGCGTGAAGTCCTCGGCGTTTTCGACCGCCGGGTCGCTGTCGGCGATCAGCGCCGAGAGCGCCTTGGGCGTGGCGCCCCGGCTGTCAGGCCAGAAGGCGAGCGAGAAGGCGCGGTTGTCGGCCTCCGTCGGGCCGAAGCGCAGGTGGCTGGCGGAAATCCAGGCGTCGAAGGCCGCGCCCCATGCCTCTTTCAGGGCGGGCCCGGGGGTGCAATCGGCCAGCGCCGCCGCATCCAGCGCCTCGGAGGCCTCGGCGAGCGCGTCGAAGCGCGGCAGGATGTGGTTCTCGACCACGTCGGTCACCGTCGCGTCGAACTCTCCGGCCTGCCCTGCCCCCGGCGGCATCAGCACGAAGGCCAGCGGGATCAGGGCGGTGCGGAGGGGACGTCGCATTAAAGGCTCTCCAGGAAGCGGATCAGGGCGGCACGGTCGGGCGCGGGCATCGAGACGACGGCATCGCGGGCGGCCTGTGCCTCGCCCCCATGCCACAGGATCGCCTCCAGAATCGAGCGTGCCCGCCCGTCATGCAGGAAATAGGCGTGGCCGGAGACGCGCTCGGTCAGACCGATGCCCCAGAGCGGCGCGGTGCGCCATTCGCGGCCCGTGGCGCGGGCCTCGGGGCGGTTGTCGGCCAGACCTTCGCCCATGTCGTGCAGCAGCAGGTCGGAATAGGGCCAGATCAGCTGGAAGCTCTGCTCCGGGCGGCCCTGCATCCGGTGGGTGACGAATTTCGGCACGTGGCAGGACTGGCAGTTGACGGAGTAGAAGACCTCCTTGCCGCGCAGCACCTCCGGGTCGTCCAGATCGACGCGCTCCGGCACCGCGAGGTTGCGGGAGTAGAAGGTCACGAGGTCGAGGCCGGTCTCGTCGATCTCGAAGCCGCCCTTGTCCATGTCCCGCCCGTCCGGCGCCTCGCGGCAGCCCGCCTGCAGGTCGGTGCATTCGCCGTAGGCCCCGGTGAAGAGCGGGTTGGAAATGCCAATGTCCCCGTCAAAGGCGGCGGCGGACTGGTGGCGGATCGTGGGCGCGCCGGCCTTGAGCCCGAAGCGGCCCAGCATCGGCAGATCGAATTCGACCGAGCGCACGACATTCGCGCGGCCCGAGATGCCATCGCCATCGGCATCGTCCGGATCGGCGTGGGCAAGGATATCCTCGACCGGGATCGCCTCCAGCAGGCCAAGGCCGATCATCTGCGGTGCAACCCGGGGGCTGAGCATCACGTCCGCGGCCATCGGGCCATAGCCGAGGTCCTCGACCCGGTAGGTCGGCTTGCGCAGGCTGGCGCTTTCGCCATCGGAGAGGGAGACGGGGATCTCCTCGTAGTCGATCCGCATCTGCCCCTCGGCGGGCAGCCCGGCAAGGGAGAAGTCCTGCAACTGGGTGCCGTAGTGCGGCTCGGGCGCGGTGGCGATGAAGTCCTCGATCTCGGCCTCCTCCGGGCCACCGGGGACCGAGACGCGCAGGAACATCGACACGTTGCTGTCGGTCGGCCCCTCGGGCGGATGGCCGCGGCCGTCCTTCAGGTGGCACCGCTGACAGGAGCGCGCGTTGTAAAGCGGCCCCAGCCCGTCCGACGCGAGGGTCGAGGACGGGGCGGAGACCCAGATTTTCTTGAAGAGCCCGTTGCCGACCTTGAAGTCGAGTTCGCCCTCGAAGCTGATGTTGCCGGAGGGCTGCGAGAAGGCATCGGCGTTCTGGCGCAACCGCACGGAGGCGGCGCCACCGGGCAGGGCCTCGAATTTCTCGGGATTGGAGAAATCGGTGGTGGGCGCGGTCACCTCGGCGATGCGGGCGCGTTCATCCTCGCTGCGCGGCTGGATGTCGAGGTGCAGATCCTCGAGCGCGACACCGGCGGCGACATGCGCCGCATCCTTGGCATGGGCCCCCGCCCCGCCGGTGACGGCGAGGGCGGCGGCAAACGTGGCTGCAAGCGCGGAAGGCTTACTCGGCTTCGTCCATCGTAGAGGCATTGAGCTGGGCATATTTCTCGGGGCCGATCTTCTCCAGCAGGTCAAGCTGGGTTTCGAGGAAGTCGATATGGCCTTCCTCGTCCATCAGCAACTCTTCGAAGAGCTTCATGGACACGTAGTCACCGGCCGTGTTGCAGTATTCCCGGGCTTCCTTGTAGAGCGCGGCGGCCTCCTGCTCGGCGGCGAGGTCGGCTTCCAGCGTCTCCTTGGGGGTCTGCCCGATGCGGAGCGGGTCGAGTTTCTGAAGGTTCGGATGCCCTTCAAGGAAGAGGATGCGCTGGATCAGCTTGTCCGCGTGGTTCATCTCTTCGATGCTTTCCTCGCGGCTCTTGCTGGCCATGTGGCCGAGGCCCCAGTCATCCTGCAGGCGGTAGTGGAGCCAGTACTGGCTCACGGCAGTCAACTCACTTCTGAGCGCCGTGTTGAGATACTCGATAACCTTCGGATCGCCTTTCATCGGAGGTCTCCTCTGTTGCCGGCCTGCGCAGGCCACGCAGTTGCATTGGAACCTCAAAGTTGTCGTTCTTGCGCATGGTTGCAAGGAAAAGTGGCATGCAACCGCCGCAATCCGCGGCCTTGCCCAAGGCGCGGTAGACTTTGCCCGGGGTGACGATGGTTTCGGCATCGGAGGCGCGCATCCAGTCGATGGCGGCGTTGATGTCCTTGTCCGAGATGTTCTGGCAGTGGCAAACGATCATCGCTGCGGTCCAATGGCATTCGTGGCTCTGGGGTGGCACGGGCCCCGCGAGGGCCCGCACCGGGTGTCAGGGTCCAGCGCGGAACGCCGGGGGGCGCGTCACTGGAAGACGGCGCCGGGGTTGTCGAGGCTGTCGGAGCCTTCGAACTCGATGGCATCGGCGCCAAGGGCCGCCACCACGCGCTCGATGGTCTGGGTCTGGTCCACGAGGCCATCAACGCCGCCCATGATCAGCGCCTCGCCGCCCGCGTTGCCGCGTTCCAGCATCTGGTCGTAGGAGAAGCCTGCCTCGGCCGCGGTCTTGATCTGACCAAGGGCGCGCATGGTGTTGGCGAGCTTCATCCGCATCTCGGCGTCGAGGTCCGGGTTCAGTTCGGAAACCAGATCGGAGAGCGACGCGCCGGAGACGATGGAGCCGTCTGCACGCACGTAGTTGCCGAGGTAGACGTTCTGGATGCCGAGACCGTCGTAGTAATGGCTGTTGTGGGTGTTGTCCGAGAAGCAGTCATGCTCTTCCTCGGGGTCGTTCAGCATCAGGCCGAGGCGCATCCGTTCGCCCGCCTGCTCGCCGTAGGAGAGCGAGCCCATGCCGGTGAGGATGGTCGAGATGCCTGCGTCCTCGTTCTCCATCACCGCGGCGCGGGCCTCGCCGCCCTCGGCCCACTGGCCGGCCATGTACTCGAGGTCGGAGACCAGCAGGTCGGTCACCGCGGTCAGATAGGCGCCACGACGGTCGCAGTTGCCATTGGTGCAGGCGTCGCCCGCGGCGTAATCGGTGAAGGGCCGGTTGCCCGCGCCGTGGGCGTGGCCGTTCAGGTCCTGCCCCCAGAGCAGGAATTCGATGGCGTGGTAGCCGGAGGCGACGTTGGCCTCCACCCCGTCGGCCTCGTGCAGCGTCTCACCGATCAGCTCGGGCGTGATCTCGGAGGCGTCCACCTCTTCGCCCGAGAGGGTGAAGGTCGGGTTGGCGATGACGTTCAGCGCGGCGAATTCATTCTCGTCCGTGGGGCCGCCATAGGTGGCATCCACGTAGTCGATCAGACCCTCGTCCAGCGGCCAGGCGTTCACCTTGCCTTCCCAGTCATCCACGATCGCATTGCCGAAGCGGAAGACCTCGGTCTGCTGGTAGGGGACGCGGGCGGCGAGCCAGGCGGTCTTGGCGGCCTGCAGCGTGGCGTCCGAGGGATCGGCCACGAGGGCGGCGACGGCCTCCTGAAGGGCCTGCGCGGTGGTCAGGCTGTCGCCGTAGGCGGCGGCGGCGATATCCGCGTAGGTGGTGAGAACCTCGGCCTTCTCCTGTGCCTGCGCGGCAGTGGCGAGGGACAGGGAGAGCGCGGTGGTGCTGAGGGCCGCGGCGGCAAGCTTGCTGAATGTCGTCATGGTCGGTCCTTGAACGATGGGTGGGTGTCAGTGAAGGCGCGCATCCGCCGGCCGGCGGGGGTGACGCGTCATGCGGGTCAGTGCCAGCCCCAGCCCCTCGGCCAGGCCCAGCAGGCACGGCGCCATGTCGGGCCGGGCAATGAGGGTTGCAAACATCATGGCATCCTCGCGCGCGCCTTCGGCGGCAGCGGCGATGAAATGGCCGAAACAGGCCTCGTCCCCGCCGAGGCAGGTACAGCTGAGATGGTGGCGCATCAGCGGGCGCCGGCCGTGGCTGTGGCAGAGCGCGCAGATCTCGTCGAGGGCGGCGGCCGCCTCGCCACCGAGGTCGGGGCCGAGGGTGTCGATGAAATCGCGCAGCGTCTGCGCCCGGCTTTCCGGGCTGTGGCACCAGCCGCGCAGGCAGAGCACCGCGCCCGCGGCGACGGCATCGAGGTCGGTCAGCTGTCCGACCGCGGCGCCACCGCGCGGCGCAGGCCCGCCACTGGACCGGTCGGAGGGCGACCGCAGCGTCATTTCGTCAGGATCAGCTTGCCCGCGCGGGTGATGCGCAGGGTGTAGACCTGATCCCCGAGGCGGATGAGCGCGAGGCCATCGGGGCCCGTCAGCTCCTCCGCGCTGTGAACGGGGCCGTCGAAGGCCGCCAGCGTCTGGGTCGCAACCGTATTGGTAGACATGGGTTCACTTTCCTCTCGTCCATGCGCCCGGCTTCCCCGGAGCCCGGCTGAGAGGCGCGAGGGACGCGGCTCAGGTCAGGGGTGGCTGGCATGGGTTTATACCTGACAAAAGCAGTCAGCTTCGTCAATCCGATTCTTTTGGTAGGGTATTGGGCAGGCACAGATCTGCCCTGCCCTGCCCGTCTGAGGGCAACCTTTGGATCGGACGCAGGATTGGGGGGCTGTCTGCCCCCCTTGGCCCTGACGGGCCAATTCCCCCCGAGGATATTTGGGAAACGAAAATGGGACGGGCCGTTGGGCCCGCGAAGCCCGCGCGGGCCTCAGGCCTGCGGGATGCAGGCGCCGCGGATCGCGTCGAGCTGCGCGTCGAGCGCGGGACCGCTGGCCGGGAAGACCCCGTCGAGCGCGGCGGTGCCGATGGTGAAGCCCGCCGCCCCGCAGGCGCGCAGGCGGGCGATCCGGTCCGGGCTGTCGATGGAGCCCGCGATGATCACCGGTTTCTCGGTCGCGGCGCAGACCGCCTCCATCATCGCCTCCACGTCGCCCGCGAAACGGTAGGCCAGCAGGTCGAGCCCGTGGACCCCGTCCATCTCCGCAAGCGCCCGGGCCGATGCGACGATCGCCTCGGAGGGGCCGTGCAGCACGCTGGGGATGCCCGTGACCCGGCCCGGGAAGGGATAGTAGCGCAGCGCCGTGCCCGCGATCACCGGCAGCACATCCTGCGCATGGGTCCCGCCCAGCAGGATGTCGACGCCGATTTCCACCGCCGCCCGAGCCGAGGCGATTTCGCTCTCGCGGTCTTCGGAGACCACTTCGAGGTAGCTGGTGGCCCCGCCCGCCCGGATGCGCCGGGCAAGCTCCGCCAGGTCTGGGATCGGCAGGCCCACGTCCTTGAACCCGATATGCCGCAGCCCCTGGGCCAGCGCCACGTCAAGATGATGCGCGGCATCCTCGACAGTGCGGTCGTTGCGGGTGAGCATGAAGATGAAATCCATCACGCTTCCTCTGTCGCGTGCCGGGCCTCGGCCAGTTGCACCGCGTAGCGCAGGGCCGTGACCATGCTGTCGGGCTCTGCCACGCCCTGCCCCGCGATGTCGAAGGCGGTGCCGTGATCGGGCGAGGTGCGCACGAAGGGCAACCCCAGCGTGATGTTCACGCCGCTCTCCAGCCCCATGTATTTCACCGGGATCAGCCCCTGGTCATGATACTGCGCCACCACCACGTCGAAGCGGCCCTTGCGCGCCATCATAAAGACCGTGTCGCCCGGCCAGGGGCCCGAGGCGTCGATCCCCTCGGCCCGGGCGGCCTCGATGGCGGGGCGGATGATCTCGATCTCCTCGCGGCCGAAGAGCCCGCCCTCGCCCGCATGGGGATTGAGCCCCGCCACGGCGACCCGCGGCGTCGCGATGCCGAGCGCCTTGGCCCCTGCATGGGCCAGCCGGATGGCATCCATCTGGGCGGGGAAATCCGCCTGCTCGATGGCGTCGCGCAGCGAGACGTGGATCGTCACCAGCACGGTGCGGATCTCATCGTTGGCCAGCATCATCGCGACCTTGCCGGCGCCGCCGTAGGTGGCCAGCATCTCGGTATGGCCGGGGAACTTGATGCCCGCGGCCGAGAGGGCCTCCTTGTGGATCGGCGCCGTGACGATCCCCGCGACGCGCCCCGCCTTGGCAAGGTCGATGGCCGCACGGATCGCGTCGTAGGCCGCCTGCCCCGCCGCGGCCGTAACCTGCCCGTAGGCGGGCGCAGGCTGTCCGGGGGCCGTGTCGATCAGGCGGATGGCCCCCGGGAGGGCGGGCGTCTGCGGGCCGTCGACGGGCTGCAACTGCCATTCCGGCGCCACGAGGTTGAGCGCACGGGCCAGGGCCGCGCCGTGGCCGATCACCACGGCAGGCGGCGCCGCGGGCGATGTCAGCGCGCGGACGGTGATCTCGGGGCCGATCCCGGCGGGATCGCCCAGGGTGACGGCAAGGGGCGTGGAGGAGAGAGACTCGGTCATGTCGCGAGAGTAGCAGAGGCGCGAGGCCCGCACAGCCTCGTCGCGTCGGCCTGCGCCGGAATCCGCGAGACTGGCCCTGCGGTTGCCCCCGTTGCACCAAAGGAGGTCACGCCCCTTCCGTCAAACCGGGCGCCATCCCGTAACGTCGGCCCGTCTTTCGCCTCCACCGCGCGGGTGGCGTTGCGGGAGGTGGTAAGCGCCTCGCACGGGCGACCTCGCCTCCCCCGTCCACGCCCGGCGCACGTCGCGGAAAGTTTCTCCTAAGTGCCAGTTTCGTCTTGTAGTCCCTGCGCCGCCTTCGCTATACGCGTCGGCGGAGACGTGGCCGAGTGGTCGAAGGCGCTCCCCTGCTAAGGGAGTAGACGGGAAACCGTCTCGTGGGTTCGAATCCCATCGTCTCCGCCACCATGGCATTTCCCCCGCTTTCATAGACTCGCCTCCGAGGGCTTACGCGCCTGAAAATAAGGCCAGCATGAGTTCGCGTAGTTTTGTTGGTTTGAGTTCGCTTCCACTGGTATGCTTCCATTGTGTGGTATGAATGGTGGTATTTTCAATGGCGGCTCTTACCGGAAAGCTGACTCGCAAACTGGTAGACAACCTCGGGCCGGGTCGGCACGGCGATGGCTCCGGGCTGTACCTCGTGGTGGATCCTACGGGGGCGCGCCGATGGATCGTGCGCGTGACAGTGAAGGGGCAGAAGAATCGTCAGGGCGGCCCGCTTCGCACCGACTTTGGCCTTGGCGGCGCCGATGTCGTCACGCTGAACCAAGCACGAGAACGCGCGCTTGAATACCGCCGCATGGCGAAGGCGGGCCTGAACCCGCGCTTCAACGCGAAGCGGGAGGTGCCGAGCTTCGAGGAGTTGGCGGGGCAGGTTCACTTAGATCGCCTTCCGACATGGAAGAACCCGAAGCACGGCCAGCAATGGCTCAACACGCTCCGCGACTACGCTTTCCCTAAGATTGGCAGGATGCCGGTTGATAGCATCGGGCAACCCGAGGTTTTGATGTGCTTGTCCCCGATCTGGACCGCCAAGCACGAAACCGCACGGCGCTTGGCACAGCGCATCAAGACCGTTCTGGACGTGGCAAAGTCCTCAGGCTTCCGGACCGGAGAGAACCCGGTGACCGCCGTGAAAGAAGCGGAGGTACTTCCCAAGGTGAAGGCTAGGCCATCGCATCACGATGCAATGCCGTGGCGCGACGTCCCTGCATTCTATGCGGAGCTGGCGGCACGCACCGCCGTGGCGGCGAAGGCGCTGCAATTCACGATCCTCACGGCTTGTCGGACCTCGGAGGTGCTGGGTATGACGTGGGCGGAGGTGGACGACGAGGCCCGTCTCTGGACGGTCCCGGCGGAGCGGATGAAGGGCGGGGTGCAGCATAGGGTGCCGCTCACAGACGAAATGCTGCGCATTCTCGATGCGATGAAGGAACTGCGCTCTGACGTGGTTTTCCAAGGTCAGAAGCGGCATCAGCCATTGTCGAACATGTCGATGCTGATGCTGCTGCGGCGGATGGGGTGCGGCGACTTCACAGTTCACGGTTTCCGGAGCACGTTTCGCGATTGGACAGCAGAGGTTGCGGGCGCACCGCGCGAGGTTGCTGAGGCGGCGCTGGCGCACCAATTCGGCACAGATGTAGAGCGCGCCTATGCGCGGTCAGATTTGCTGGAAAAACGGCGAAATCTAATGGCCCGCTGGACTGCATTTGTCCTAGGCAGCCAGGAGGCGGCTTAATGAGGTACTATAAATTAGTTGAGGTCGCGGAGTATTGCTACCTAAGTGAGGCGGTTGGATTTGTTGCGTTCGGGCGTGTGCCTGCGGTCGCTTGGGAAGATGGGCCGGAGCTTGACGAAGATGGAAACCTTTACGGGCAAGACTTGCGCTTCAGTTGGCGCGAGATGCCAGACAACTTTGAAGATAGCGAGTTTGAGTTTGAGTTCTTCGAGGAAGCTGAGTTTGAGGCAGCCGGGCTGGAAATGCCGGATGGCTACATCGAGGCAGCGAGTTCAGTTCTTTTCGGTGCAATCGCTGATGCTCAATCTACCGTCAAAGTGCACGAACAGTACTTTGCCAAGCTAAATGACCTGCTCCCCGTAGTGTCCGCGTTTTTTAGTTCGCTCTGTTCAGGATTTGGTCCTCTATTGACCGTTGGTGATACTCCCACGGGGTAAGCCCGTCGAGGCTCGTGTGGGGGCGGTG
>NZ_JAIUZP010000012.1 GCF_020171315.1 Pseudooceanicola nanhaiensis
GACGGGCGCCGGTTCCGGGTGCTGTGCGTCATCGACGACTTCAGCCGGGAATGCCTGGCCGCGGTCGTGGACACTTCGCTGTCAGGGCAACGTGTCAGCCGTGAGCTCGACAGCATCGCTCGGGTGCGCGGCTATCCATGTATGGTGGTCAGTGACAACGGAACGGAGCTGACATCGAATGCCATCCTGAAATGGCAGGAGGACCGCAAGGTCGAATGGCATTACATCGCGCCAGGAAAACCCATGCAGAACGGCTTCGTTGAAAGCTTCAATGGCCGCCTGCGCGACGAGTGCCTGAACGAGCATCTGTTCGCCAATCTGCGCCACGCCAGAGAGTTGATCGCTGACTGGCGCAACGACTACAACCATCACCGCCCCCACACGAGCCTCGACGGGCTTACCCCGTGGGAGCATCACCAACGGTCAATAGAGGACCAAATCCTGAACAGAGCGAACTAAAAAACGCGGACACTACGGGGAGCAGGTCAGTCGGGTTGGCGGCGGAACACGGCGAAGAGAAGAGCGTGATGCGCGAAGCCACGGACCTCGGGACTGATCGGATAGCGATCGGCATGGCCGCCTGGGAGAGGGGCTGTCGCCCGTTCGGTCGAACCACGGGCGGCATGGACCGCGCCGTTGACCGGGCCGCACCAGCATCGCCGATGCGGCCCGGAAGATCAGGCCACGAGCTTTTGGATGGTCCCGCGAAGTTCCTTGAGCGCGATTGCGCCGTAGGAGCTGTTCAGGTGCGTGACGTCATCGTCGTCATGCTGCTCGGAGCCTTCCCCGGCCATGGGGCGGGACCCGATAGAGAGCTCATGGGGCGAATAGATCACATTGGCGATCGTGCTTTCGGGTTGGAAGACACAGGTGGCCCCAGCCTCTTCCACGCTCTCGCGAAGGGCGGCAAAGACGATGTCCCGTGTTTTCGAGCTCACCTGTCTGCCCTCGGGCATGCGTTCGGCGTACTTCTCCGAGAAGAAGGGTTCGAACTTGAAGACGATCGGCGTGTCACTGCGCGCGCGCATCGCCCGGATCGTCGCCAGCGTGGGCTGGGCTTCGAACCATTTCTGCGTCGCGCGCCGGAGGTAGGCCGAGGAGAACTCGCTTTCGGCATTGCCTGCCCGCAGAATCGACGCGAACAGCGCTTGCACGTGGACGGGCGTGCCGTAGAGCACAACTACATCGAAGTCTTGCGGGTCCAGACGGTCATATTGACCGTTCGAGGTCTGCAGAAACATCTTGTTTGCGGCGCCACGCGCTCGCAGGATGCCGTCTTCGACATAGGTGTCGTTCTTGTATGCTTTGCCCGACGCGCCAATGAACACATACTCGTCCCCGGCAGTGTCGAATTTTCCTTCTTCAATGGCATTCTTGAGGGCCACCATGTGGCTGCGGCCGGAAATACAGATCTTCACTTTATTTGTTCCCGAAAGTCTCGAGCATCATTTCCTCGCAAACGACGTCGTTCTCGCCGTCATCCGCTTCGGACGCAGGGGCAGGGGTCCGGGCGGCTTTCTTCCGCTTCCCGGCTCTTGCCTTTGCCTTGGGCGTTTCGCTGTCGCTGCCACCGTCACTGTCGGTTGCGCCCAGTCCCTCGAAGAACGAGCGCATCACGAAGCTCACGCCGTCAGGGTGGACGGACCGCATGTTCGGTTCATAGAACATCCCGCGGAAAACAGGCGAGGTGATGATCTCGTAAGAGGGGAAGTAATCGACGTAGGCGAACTTTTCTTTCACTTCGCCGGCGACCGCCCGCAGGACGGACTTCGAATAGGTCGTGGCGGTGAGAACGTGATCCCCAGAGGCTGTCGCCGTCAGCGGGACAGGCGACACCGTCAGCAGGAAGCTCATCTGCGGGTTCTCCTCACGGATGGCACGCAGCGCAGCGATCAGGTCGGACTTGATCTCAGAGAAGGAAAAGTTCTTGAACGCATGTGCGGCCGGGTCGAAGGTCCCGGCAAGCGTGCCGGGGCACATCGCATAGGTGTACTTCTGCTTGGTGTTCACCCAGCCCTCGGTCAGGCCGAGCGTGAAGACGAAGCGGTCACCTTCGGTGATGGCCCGGCGAATGGCCGCAAGTGTCGCTGCACGCGATTCAAGCATCTCCTCGGCACTGCTGAAGCCGCCGGGCTCGATCGCAGGGCGGAACGGGTCATAAAAGCGACCGTCCTTTTCCCAGGCCTCGGTCGGTTGCTCTTCCTTGCCGAGCGCCCAGTACACCCACTGCTTTAGCGCTGTCGCAGTGTAGATGTTGCCGGTCCGGAACGAGAAGACCCCGTAGTTGAACTCCTTGGAGATGGCCGGATCGAACATTTGAGGCGCCGGCTCGGCATCGAACCAGGAATAGCCGTTCTTCGCCAGGGCGCGGCCGATATGCTGGGCAAAGCAAGAGCCTGCGGTGACGATCTTCTTTTTCTTGCTCAGCTTGTGCTTGGGGGACCAGAGTTCGCTGATCGAGAAGGGGCTGACATCGGCAACTCCACTCCTCCAAAAGGCGGACTTCGGGAGATCCTCGTAGGGATTTTTCGCGGCTGTGTTCATGTTTTGGTGCTCCGTTAGTCTGGAGGTTCATCAAAGAGATGGACGGCTGAGCGGTGCATCGTTGGACCGAGTGCCTCACTTCACCTCCGCGCTTCGGCAGTGCAATGTCAATCCACTGCCGCGCAAAAATGCCACTTTTGATGGGATGGGACGGGTGGGTGGCGGAAGGTTGCCTGAATTGCGCGACGGCGGATTGTCCGCTCAGGGCGAAATCGGCAACCAGCGAGGGCCGGTCACGCGCCTGTCATGCCGGCCGGGTTGAAGCACAGATACCTGACCGGATGCACGGGGCCATCGGCCTCCAGCCTTTCAGGCTCAAGACCCGTCGATTTCGGCCGGACGGCATGGTCCGGCGTCCGGAAAACGAGCGTGGGATGGGTAAGTATGAGATCAAGTGTCAGACCCCGGCCTGCGGCCACATCGAATACGCGAGTGATCGTGAGGTGGGCCACGAGGCTCTGCGGGCTTCTGAGGGAATTGTAGAGCGCGGATGTCCGTTGTGTGGCGGCCGGTTGAAGGCCTTTCTGCTCCCGCCGGACTTTTGGGAGTAACCCCACAAAGGAGGGTGTTCGCTATTGCGGTGCATGATGATGACAGTGTCTACGCGTACTTTGGGGCTGGTGCATTGGCCACTCAAACGTTTGAGCGTTTCGTGCTCCTGGCTTTGGAGATGCGAGGGCATCGTCAGAACATAGATCGGATACTATCGGTTTCTCCCGAAGAGATATTGGCTGCGGAAAGTGCTTTGAGCCGCAAGACCATGGGGCAGCTCTATCGAACTTTCAGAGATGGGTTTGATTTTCCAAAGCAAGATTCTCTTCAGTTTTCAGAAGCTGTTAGGGCTCGCAATCGCCTCATGCATGGATATTTCGCTCGGAATGCCCTTCGTCTTCAGTCGGCACAGGGAAGAGCGGCGATGTCAAATGAACTGGACTGCGAGAAAGAGCTATTTTGGCAGGCTGCGAAACGAATGGGGCGATACGTTACAGCCGAAGGGGAGGCTCTTATCGAGCAGCGGTGTAAGGAGCCTTGAGCAGCATGAAGCAAGAAACTTGATGCTCAAGGAGGTCTTGCGCCCTCATCTCGCGCCGCTATGTCAGCTGCATGGCTTGGACGCGAATCCCAACGGTGATCAGCGGCGGCGCGGCCCTGGACGACTGGACCGTCCTGCGCGCTGGTTACACCGTGGGTCGTGTCAGCTTCCTGCCTCGCCACCAGCCCGGCGATCCTCACTGGCTCTGGGCCGTCTGGACGCATCCGGCATCGCATGGCGATGCGGAGACGCTCGAGGCGGGACTGGAGGAGATCAGGCGCCGCGCGACAGATGATCTGACGGCGGCGGTGCAGAGGGTGCGGTAGTGCTCTAGGAGTGGCGACCTAAGTTGGAATACTTGACATACCCCTTTGATATGTATGGGTGCCAATTCTTGGGGCTTTCGTCCCCAAGCGTCTGATAAGACTTGAGTATCAGCACACCTTCAGGGGTCGCCACTGCCAGATCAGGGCCTGCAGCCAGCCCCCCCATCCCCCATTTCGCCGACCGAGTCGCACCCCGTCTTTCGGGCCGATACGGCAGGTCTCTCGCAAGCACCGGCGGTGCGGCGCGCCGGCCGCGGACGACCGGCAGGATTGATAATCCCAATGGCCGACATAGAGCATCGCGATTGGACCCGCCGGACCGCCGCGGCGCAGTCTGGGGCCATCCCCTTTCCCAGTCCGGCGAGCCGATGTCCCAGAACCTTCTCTTCATCTTTTCCGATCAGCACCAGTCCACCGCGCTGTCCTGCGCGGGGCACCCCTACGTGAAGACGCCCAACCTCGACCGGCTCGCCGCGCGGGGGCAACGGATGACCTCGGCCTATACGCCGTGCCCGATCTGCGTGCCGGCGCGGGCCTCGGTCCAGACCGGGCGGGCTGTGCATGACACCGGGTGCTGGGACAACGCGATGCCCTACACCGGCACCCCCACCGGCTGGGCGCATGATCTCGCCGCCACGGGGATGGCGGTGGAGTCGATCGGCAAGCTTCACTTTCGCAACGTGAGCGATGAGACGGGGTTCACCCGTCAGGACGTGTCGATGCACGTCAAGGACGGCATCGGGATGCTCTGGGGATCGGTCCGCGATCCGATGCCGCCGCGGCGCGAGGATGTCGTTCTCTTCGACTACATCGGGCCGGGCCAGTCCTCCTACAACACCTTCGACGAGGCCGTGACCCACGCCGCGACGGCGCGCCTGCGCGAGCTTGCCGCCAGTGGGCGCCCCTTCTTCCTGCAAACCGGCTACGTCGCGCCGCATTTCCCGCTGGTGGTCCCGCAGAAGTACATGGACATGTACCCGGAGGACGATCTCCCGCTGCCCGATCTGATGCCGCGCGATGGCTATGAGCGGCACCCTTGGGTCGAAACGATGGAGCGGTTCTTCGACACCGACGGCGAGTTCGGCGAGGACGATGCGCTGCGGCGGCGCGCGATCTCGGCCTATTTCGGGCTGTGCAGCTTCCTCGATGACCAGATCGGACAGCTGCTCGACGTGCTGGAGGAGACCGGCCTCGCAGAGACCACGACGGTGATCTACAGCTCGGACCATGGCGAGGACCTCGGCAAGCGGGGCCGCTGGGGCAAGTCGCATCTCTACCGCGAGGCGACGGAGGTGCCGCTGATCGTGGCCCGCCCGGGCGAGACGCCGGGCGTCTGCGCAACGCCGGTCTCGCTGATCGACCTTGCGCCGACCTTCCTGCAGCAGTTCGGCCTCAGCGACGACAGCCTGCCCGGGACCTCGCTCTTTGACATCATCGACGGGCCGCCGCAGCCGGACCGTGTGGCCTTCTCGGAGTATCACGCGGTCGGGGCCGAGTCCGGCGGTTACATGATCCGCAAGGGCAAGTGGAAATACCACTACTACGTCGGCTACCCGCCCGAACTGTTCGATCTGGACGCGGACCCTGACGAGGCCAGGAACCTCGCCCCCGATGCGGCCTTCGCCGCCCAGCTGGCCGAGATGGAGGCAGAGCTGCGCCGCATCTGCGACCCCGAGGCGGTCGACCGGCAGGCCAAGGCCGATCAGGCGGCACTGGTGGAGCGTCACGGCGGGCGCGAAGTCGCCTATGGCATCGGCCCGACCGGTGCGACGCCCGCAGTCGTGGGGGGCGGCTCTGCTTGACACGGCTTCCCCGGGCGCGAATGCTTGGTCCCCGACAGCCGGGCGGGCGATGGCGCCGGCCCGGCACAAGGAACAGGGCCGACCCATGGCGGAAGAGCGCAAGGTCTCGCGACATCTCGACTGGAACCTGCTGCGCAGCTTCGTGACCATTGCGCAGTCCAGCTCGATCACGGCGGCGGCCGACCGGCTGAACCTGACGCAGCCCACCGTCTCGGTGAGTCTGCGGCGGCTGGAGGAACAGGTCGGGCGGCGGCTGATCGATCGCAGCCCGCAAAGCTTTGACCTGACCGAAGCAGGCCGGGCCCTGCTGGCCGAGGCGCTGGAGATCCTCGGCGCGGTGGAGCGGTTGCAGGTCCGCCTCGATGCCGCCGAGGGCGTGATCCGCGGCGAGGCGCGGATCGCCCTTGCCAGCCACGTCGTCAGCGACCTTTTCGACGAGGCGATCGCCCTCTTTTCCGCCCGCCACCCGGAGGCCAGCTTGTTCCTCGACGTGGTGTCCAGCCGCGTTGCCATCGAGCAGGTCGCGGCGCGACAGGCGGCGCTGGCCGTGGGGCTGGTCTCCGACCGTGATCCGATGCTCGACTGCATCCCGTTCTACCGCCAGCACTACGCACTTTACTGCGGGCCGCGACATCGCCTGTTCGGACGCACCGGGCTGACGCTTGCCGACCTGCATGACGAGGTTTCGGTCGGGTTGCTGACGGATCGCACCGACAAGGCCTTCCTCGAGGTCGCGGGCCTGCGGTTCCGGGCCGGGCTGAGGCCCGAGGTGGCCGGGCGGTCGCGCAATCTCGAGGAGATCCGGCGCATGATCATCGCGGGTGTCGGGATCGGGCCGATGCCCGTCCATATTGCCGCGCGCGATTGTGCCGATGGCATGCTCTGGCGCCTGCCGCCCTATGACCAGACCGCCACCACCGAAGTGTTCCTGATCAGCGCGGCCGACAGGGCGCTGTCACCGCTCGAGAAGGCCGTGAAGGCGGCGTTCCTCGATGTGCTTGCCGATGTCCCGCCGGAGGACCGTGTTTATGGCGGCTGAGGTATCACCCAAGACCTGCTGTGCCGGGGATCGCCCCGCATGCGACACGGCGACGGATCGGTTCCTCGCGGCCGCCTGCGCGGTGCCACGGGCCGCGGAGGCGACGCGCAGCGCGCTGCGGGCCGAACTGCGCCCGGTCCCCGGCGGTCTGTTCGAGATGGGCGCGCGCCAGTCGCGTTTCGCGCAGGACCTCGACAGCCCGCGCCGCAAGATCCGCGTCTCGCCCTTCCTGATGGCCCCGACCGCCGTCACCAATGCGCAGTTCGCGCGTTTTGCCGACGAGACCGGCTATCGCACCGTGGCCGAATGCGAGGGGTGGAGCTTTGTCTTCCACCTGCTGCTGACGGAGCCGGAGCGTCATGCCATCCACCCGCCGGGCCTGCCTTGGTGGCGGCAGGTGGAGGGGGCCTGCTGGCGGACCCCCGAGGGGCCGGGCAGCGACTGGCAGGGCCGCGCCGATCACCCGGCGGTGCATCTCGCGTGGTACGACGGGCTGGCCTACGCCACCTGGGCCGGGCTGCGCCTGCCCCGCGAGGCGGAGTGGGAGCGGGCCGCGCGCGGCGGGCTGGCGCGGATGAAGTTCCCATGGGGCAATCGCCTCGTCCCTGAAACCGGCCATGCCATGAACACTTGGCAGGGGGCGTTCCCGGGTCAGAACACCGCCGAGGACGGGCATGTCGGCACGGCGCCTGCAACGGCCTACGCGCCCAACGGCTATGGGTTGTTCTGCATGACGGGCAATGTGTGGGAATGGGTCGCGGACCGCTTCGGCCCCTTGCCGGGCGATCCCGCAGGCCGCCCGGTCAGCGATCCGGCAGGCCCCGCGCAGGGGGACACGCGCGTCCAGCGCGGCGGGTCATTCCTGTGCCACGAGAGCTATTGCGATCGTTACCACGTTCATTCCCGCACCTCCGGCGCTGCTGAGAATTCGACCTCCAACAGCGGTGTCCGCGTCGCGGCCGACGCCTAGGGCGCAGCCGCCGGGGTCACATCGGCCCCCGGTTTCGAGGCGCTGACGTGCTCCCGCAGGGGGCAGGCGCGGCCCGCGGCGGCCGCCACAGGGGCGGCGCGCGGCGTGTCAGCCCTTGGCGCCTGCCTGAAGCCGGACCACGGCGCGGGACAGGGTCTCGACCGTGAAGGGCTTGTTGATGACCGGGGCCGTCGGATACTGGCCGAGCGAGTCCGAGTTGCTGCCATAGCCGCTGGCGAGGATGAAGGGGATGCCCCGTTCCGCCAGCTTGCGCGCCACGTTGAGGCTGGTTTCCGATCCCAGATGCACGTCCAGAACCCCGAGGGTGAGCGTGTTCGCCTCGATGACCCGCAGCGCCTCGTTCACGGTCGAGGCCGTCAGCACACGATCGGCGCCGAGGTCAGACAGGATATCGGCCGCATCCATCGCGATGATCATGTTGTCCTCGACCACGAGGGCGACGCCGCTCAGCCGTTCGGGGGTTTCCTCGGGCCCATCGGCGCGCTCTTCGCTGCCGCCGATCTCGATCTTGCGGGCCTCGGCGGTGATGTAGCGTTCGGGGATCAAGAATTCCGCCCGCAGGCCGGTGACGGCAAAGTCGGTCCGGGCCTCGCCGTTCAGCTCGAAGGGGATGGACTTCTCGATGATCGTCGTCCCGAAACCGCGACGCTCCGGCGTCTGGACGGCGGGGCCGCCGCTTTCGGACCAGCGCAGTTTCCAGAGCCCGTCACCCCCCTGTTCGATATCGACCGCAACGCGGCCCGTCGGAACCGAGAGGGCCCCGTATTTGACCGAGTTGGTGACCAACTCGTGGAAGACGAGCGCCATCGTGGCATAGGCCTCGGGCGCAAGCAGGATCGTCGGGCCGGTGACCTCGACGCGCTCTTCCTCGCCGGTGATATAGGCCTCCAGCTCCACCCGCAGGAGGTTGCGGAAGGCCACCGGGCGGAACTCGGTATTGGTCAGCTGGTCATGCGCCTGCGCAAGCGCATGGACGCGCCCGTCCACGGCGGCGGTGAATTCCTGCAGCGAGGTGGCGGTCTTGCGGGACTGCGCCACCAGCGACCGGATCAGGCCCAGCACGTTGCGCACCCGGTGGTTCAGCTCGGCGATCAGAAGCTCCTGCTGATCCTGCGCGCGCTTGCGTTCCGCGTTGACCTCGTCCGCCAGCTTCAGGACGACCTCCAGCAGCGTGATGCGGATCGCCTCGGCGGCCCTTAGCGATGCGGGGGACCATTGCTCGGAGCGGTTGCGCACGTCCTCCTGCCAGAGCTCGAAGCTCTTGCGCGGGGTCAGCCGCGTCCCGAGGGCGCCGACCTCGACCGGCTTGTGCGGATTGCCGGCCCATTTCACCTGCTGCGCGACCTCGGTCCGGAACAGCACGATGTAATCCCGCGGACGGCGGGACACGGGAATGGCGAGGATGCCGGCGCAGCGGTCCACCACATGCGCCATGGAGGGCAGGCGCGCCACAAGGTTGTCCGTGGCATAGACCCGCGAGGCGGCCGAGGTGTTGAGGAACCTCGCGATGACCTCGAAATCCTCCTTCTCGGGGATGTCGCCTTCGCCGATGTAGGTGCCGTCGGTATAGAGCGCGATGCCGGTGTGGGGGATCACCTTGCCGATCTCGCGGGCGATGGCCGGGAAGGCCGCGCCGAGGTTCTCGCCCGAGGACATGCGCATCATCAGCCGGTCGTGCAGCTTCTGGGCATGGCCCGAGGTCTCGGAGGCGGCACGGCCTTCCTGACGCTCGACCTCGTAGGCAAAGAATTGCGCCAGAAGCTCGATCGCGGTGCGGCGCTCGTAATCGATGTAGAGTGGCGCGCGGTGATGGCAGGCCATAAGGCCCCAAAGCTCGCCCCGGATGACGATGGAGACCGACATCGAGGCGCGCACATTCATATTGCGCAGGTATTCCAGATGCACCGGCGAGACGGCGCGGGTCACGGCCAGCGACAGGTCCAGCGGCCTGCCTTCAGGGCTGACAGCGGGAACGATCGGGGCGACCTCGTCATCCACGTCCGAGATCAGGCGCAGCAGGCTGCGCTTGTAGAGCTCGCGTGCCTGACGGGGGATATCCGAGGCCGGGAAGTGCAGGCCCAGATAGCTCTCGGTGTCCTGCATGTCCTTGGCTTCGGCGATGACGGTGCCGTCACCCTCGGGGCCGAACTGGTAGACCATCACCCGGTCAAAGCCGGTCAGCTCGCGCAATTGTTCGGCGGCGGCCTCGGCCCCGCTGATCAGGTCAGGCTTCGAGGAAATCCGCTTCAGCATCGGCGTGACCATGGCCAGTTCGTCGTGGTCATTGCCGCGCGACTTGGCCTCGAACTCGAAGATGAAGCTCAGCCCCGACTGGTGCGCGCTGACGTCGTAATAGTTGCCGTTCTCGAAAACATCGAAGCCGAAGATCCGGCCGATGGAGTTCTCGTGCGAGGCGGCGCTCAGCTTCTCGCGCAGGCGGGCGACCGTGGTGCGGGGCAGGAAGTCGCTCAGCGGCAGGCCGATGATGGCGTCGGGCTTCAGGCCCAGCACGGCCTCGGCATTGGCCGAGACATGCTGGATGATCCAGTCCGCGGAAATGGCTACGAGGGCGCCGAAACTCTGCACGTTGCCGAGGATGTGGATCGGTTCACGGTCGCAGTTGGTCAGGTCGACGGGCGTGTCGGTCGAAATAAAGGGGTCCGTCATGGAAGGGGTCGCTGGATCTTTTCGTGGCTGTGGGACAGTTCGACACGCGTGGCTTCGTCGAAAATGAGGAAAGCGCCGATGGCATCGTCAAGGATGCTGTCGGCAACGGGACCGGTGGGCGCCGCAAGGCGCATACGTTCGCAGAAGCTTCGCCATGCGGCGGTATCGGGGGTGAGCGCGAAAAGTCCGGCGCGATCATCGTCGGGCACCGAGCGGCGCAGCATGGCAAGGCCGAGCTGGGAGCCGAGCGTGACATAGGCGACGGCGTCGGGGCACAGGGCGGGGCAGAGCGACGGCAGGTCGTCGGTGCAGGCGTCTTGGCCAAGGTCTTCGCGGAGCGCGGCGATCACGAGGCGGAGCTGATCGGTCGCTTCTGCCGCTTCGCCCTGACAGGAGGCGGCAAGGCGCAGGTAGCCGCGGAGCTGGATGCGGGAGAAGCAATGGCGTCCGTCGGCGGTGCCGAGATCGAGCGCCGAAAGGCGCGCGTCGAGGGTTTCATGAACCTCTGCCGTGTGCAGACGCAGCGCGTCGCGCAGGTTGGCGGCCTCACGAATCAAGGCGCGCCGGCGGGGGATGGACAAATCATACGCTCCAGCTGTCGTTGGCTCTTTCGGTGGCCACTCCCCGCCTAACGCGGGCAGGGGTAATCCGGTTCCCCCAAAAAAGCGCCTTGCCGCGATTTTTCTGCGCGCGGTGAGGGACTTCGCCCTGCGTCAAAGTTTCGCCTTCGCGTGGCCTACCGAAAAGTCGATCAGGGCGCGTACCTTGCGGGGCAGCCGGGCCCCTTCGAGGTAGACGACACTCAGCGGCGAGGTCGGCGCATCGTAGTCGCGCAGCAGGGGCACGAGCCGCCCCTCTTTCAGGTCCTCGCGGAGGATGAATTCCGGCGCGAAGACGATGCCTTCGCCCGCTACGGCGAGGTCCCGTGCGATCCGTGCACTGTTGACCATGAAGCGCCCCACCACGTCAACCGAGGCGGTTTCCTCGGGCCGGTTCCGGCGGTGCAGCGCCCAATGGGTGCCGGTGCGCCGGTTGGTATCGACGATGCAGGCATGGGTCCGCAGGTCCTCCGGGTGGGCAGGCGTGCCGTGCCGGTCGAGGTAGGCGGGCGCCGCGGCCATGACCGAGCGGATCTCGCCCAGCTTGCGGGCGACGACGGAGCTTGTCGTCGGCGTACCGACCCGGAAGGCAAGGTCGATGCCCGCGGCGGCGAGGTCGACATAGGCGTCGGAGAGCCGCAGGTCCACGTTCAGTTCCGGATGCGGGGCCGAGAACTGCCGCAGCAGGTCGGTCACGAAGACCTCTCCGAAGGTGACGGGGGCCGAGATTCGAAGCGTGCCCGAGAAGCCCCGCGTCTCCTCCGAGACGGCGCCCAGCATCTCCTCCATCTCGTCCAGCCACGCCGGGGCGCGCGCCATCAGCTGTTCGCCCGCGGGGGTCAGGCCCACCTTGCGTGTGGTGCGCTGGAGCAGGCGGACGCCCAGCCTCTGCTCCAACTCTGCCACGTATTTCGACGTCAGGCGGTTGGAAATGCCCATCCGCTCTGCCGCGCCGGTGAAGGAGCCGGTTTGCACTGTGGCCACGAAGGCCCTGACCTGATCGCTGATGTCCATCTTATTCGGAACATTTCGTGGGAAGTTATTCCATACATTCTCCATTTTGTTGGGAAACATCAAGGCGCATATTGCCCTCAACAGCACGGGGCCCGGCCAGGGCCGGAACCGCCCCGGGCGACCAACCGATACCACCCTGATCCGGACCGGGCCGCGCCGCGGCCGTCCCAAGGAGAGACCCATGATCGACACCAAACTCGCCCCCTACGGCATCCTCCTCCTGCGCATCACCACCGGTGTGCTGTTCCTCGTCCACGGACTGACCAAGCTGCTGGTCTTCACCCCTGCTGGCACCATGGGCTTCTTCCAGTCGCTGGGCCTGCCGGGCTGGCTGGGGATCGTCACCATGATCATCGAGATCGCCGGCGGCGTGGCCCTGATCCTTGGCCTCTACGCCCGCGCCGTCTCCTTCGTGCTGGCCTTCGTGCTCTTCGGCGCGGCCGTCACCGCCCACCTGTCCAACGGCTTCGGCTGGGCGAACGAGAACGGCGGCTGGGAATACCCGGTGATGTGGGGCCTTGTGCAACTGGCCATCGCGCTGATCGGCGACGGGGCAAAGGCGCTCAAACCGACGCTGCCCACCGCCTGAGCGCAAGACAGGTCCCGCTGGACGGGACAGAATATGACAGGGTGTCCGGGAACCTCCCCGGCACCCGCCGTTTTTGAAGGAGACCCGAGATGTCCACCGCATCCGCACCGCTCGAAATTGGCCGCGTGACGCTGACCGTGCGCGACCTGAAGAAGGTCGGCCGCTTCTACGCCGACGTGCTGGGGCTGGAACGGCTCTCCGGCGACGGCGAACAGGCCCTCTATGGCGTGGGCGATGCCGTCCTGCTGGACCTGCGCCAGGACAAGGCCGCCAAGCCGAATTCCCCGCGCGAAGCCGGTCTCTTCCATACCGCCTTCCTGCTGCCGCAGCGCGCTGACCTCGGCGCATGGGTGCAATACGTGGTCGAGAAGCGCTTCCCCGTGCAGGGCACCGCCGACCACCTCGTCTCCGAGGCGATCTACCTTGGCGATCCGGAAGGCAACGGTGTCGAAATCTACATCGACCGGCCCCGCAGCCAGTGGATCCTGAACGGCGGCGAGGTGGAGATGTCCACCGATCCGCTCGACGTGCAAAGCCTCGCCTCCTCCGCCCGCAAACGCTGGAGCGGCGCGCCCCAAGGCACCGTGGTGGGCCACGTCCACCTCCAGACCGGCACCCTCGCCGAGGCAGAAAGCTTCTATGCGGGCACACTGGGCTTCCCGGTGTCCAGCCACTATCCGGGGGCGCTCTTCTATGGGTCGGGCGGCTATCACCACCACCTCGCCACGAATATCTGGAACAGCCGCGGCGCGAAGACGCGGACCGAGGGCATGGCCGGGCTCAGCGGTGTCGAGATCCTCGGCACGCCGTCCGAGATCGCGGGCATCCGCACCCGTGCGGGTGCCAAGGCAGAGGCCGGGATCACCGATCCCTGGGGCCTGACCTTCACCCTGACCGAGAAGAAGGAGGGCTGAGATGCTCGTCGATGGAAAATGGACCGCAGACTGGCAGCCGGTGCAGAAGGCGGACGACAAGGGCCGCTTCGTGCGCCAGGTGTCGAGCTTCCGCAACTGGATCACCCCCGACGGCAGCGCCGGCCCGACCGGCGCGGCAGGCTTCAAGGCCGAGGCCGGGCGCTACCGGCTCTATGTCGCGCTGATCTGCCCCTGGGCCTCGCGGACGCTGATCGCGCGCAAGCTCAAGGGCCTCGACAGCGTGATCCCGGTCACCGTGGTGAACCCGGTGCTCAGCGATCAGGGCTGGGCCTTCGGCGGCTATCCCGGGGCCGACGCGGACCCCGAGCTTGGCGCGAGCTACATCCACGAGGTCTATACCCACGCCGATCCGCATTACACCGGGCGCGCCACGGTGCCGGTGCTCTGGGACATGAAGACCGGGACCATGGTGAACAACGAAAGCGCCGACATCCTGCGCATGTTCGACACCGCCTTCGAGGGGCTCGTGCCCTCGGCGCATCGCCTCTATCCCGCCGATCTGGCGGGGGAGATCGACGCCCTGAACGCGCGGACCTACGACCTCTATAACAACGGGGTCTACAAGGCGGGCTTCGCCTCGACCCAAGGGGCCTATGAAGAGGCGCTCGACGGGCTCTTCACCGAGATGGATCGGCTGGAGGCGCTGCTCTCCGATGGGCGGCCCTTCCTGCTGGGCGACCGTCTGACCGAGGCCGACATCCGGGTCTTCGTGACCTCGATCCGCTTCGACGCCGCCTACAACGGCATCTTCAAGTGCAACGTAAAGCGGCTGGCGGATTACGCCGGGCTGCACGGCCACATGGTGCGGATGCTGAATACCCCCGGCGTCGCGGAGACGGTCAGCCTCGACCACGTCCGGCAGGGCTATTACTCGATCAAGGCGCTGAACCCCACGGGGATCGTCGCCCGCGGCCCGGCCTACATGGATCGGCTGCTGGCAGAGGCGCAGGCCGCCTGACCGGCGGCTGTAACGGTACGAAAAAGGCCCCGGCAGGTGACTGCCGGGGCCTTTCCTGTCTGTGGCCTGCGGCCCCGGGCGCGCGTCAGCCGCGCATGTCGCCGGTGTCGATGAACCGCTGGTGCCAACTCAGCGACTGGCCGGGCAGCGAGGGCGCGTGTTTCCCGTAGGACCCCACGAGCGCGCGCTTGTAGTGGTCGCGCAGCATCGGGCGGTAGTCGGGATGGGCGCAGTTCTCGATGATCACCTCGGCGCGCTGCTTGGGCGAGAGGCCGCGCAGGTCCGCAAGGCCCTGTTCCGTCACGATCACCTGCACGTCCTGCGCGATGTGGTCGACGTGGCTGGCCTGCGGCACGATGGCCGAGATCGCGCCGCCCTTGGCTGTCGAGGGCGTCATGAAGATCGAGACATAGGCGTTGCGCGCGAAATCGCCCGAACCGCCGATGCCGTTCTGGATTCGCGAGCCCATGACGCAGGTGGAGTTCACGTTGCCGTAGATGTCGGCCTCGATCAGCCCGTTCATGGCGATGCAGCCGAGGCGGCGCACCAGTTCCGGGTGGTTCGAGATCTCCTGCGGGCGCAGCACCAGCTTGTCGCGGAAGAAGGCCGCGTTGGTGTTGAAATGCTCTGCCGCATCGGGCGAGAGCGAGAAGGCTGTGGCCGAGGCCATGCGCAGCTTGCCCGCCTCCAGCAGGTCGAGCATCCCGTCCTGCACCACCTCGGTGAAGGAGGTCATGTCCTCGTAAGGCGCCTCCATCAGCCCCGTGAGCACGGCGTTGGTCACGTTGCCCACACCCGATTGCAGCGGCAGCAGGTTCTGCGGCAGGCGGCCACGGGCAACCTCGTGCGCAAAGAAGTCGAGCAGGTGGCCCGCGATGGCATTGGCCACGGCGTCGGGCTTGGCGAAGGGCAGGTTGCGGTCCGGCGTCGAGGTCTGGACCACGGCCACCACCTTGGAGGGATCGACGCGGAAATGCTGCTGCCCGATGCGGTCATCCGGGTTCACCAGCGGGATCGGCTTGCGGTGCGGGGGCAGGGCGGTGCCGTAGTAGATGTCATGCATCCCGTCCAGCATCTCGGACTGCCACTCGTTCACCTCGAGGATGATCTTCTCGGCCGTGTCGAGCCAGGTCTTGTTGTTCCCGATGGAGGAGGAAGGGATCAGGTCACCCCCGGCGGTGATGCCCGAGATCTCGACCACGGCCACGTCGAGCGGCCCGAGGAACCCCTGCCACGCCATCGGCGCGACCTGGCTCAGGTGCATGTCGAAGTAATTCATCTCGCCGTTGTTGATCTTCTCGCGGGCGATCGGGTCCGAGTTGTAGGGCAGGCGGAACTCGATCCCGTCGGCCTTGGCGAGCGCACCGTCCAGTTCCGGCCCGGTCGAGGCGCCGGTCCAGATGCGGACCTTGAAAGGATTGCCCTTGGCGTGTTCGCCCTCGATCCGCGCGGCCAGCGCCTGTGGCACGGCCTTGGGGTAGCCCGATCCGGTGAAGCCGCTCATGCCGATGGTGTCGCCATTGGCGATCAGGGCGGCGGCGTCCTCGGCGCTCATCAGTTTGGCGCGCAGGGTCTCGTTCTTGATACGTTGGTCGGCCAGCATGGCGGTCTCCTCCGGTCGTGGCGAGGCGACGTATCGCCTTTCGCTATTGCGATATCTGTCGCGTGCCGCCGCGGGGCTGTCGAGAGCCATGCGCTCAGAAACAGGGTTTTGCAGATTTGCTATGATGAAGGTGCATGGCTCGGCATGCCGTTGCATGCCGAAGTCCCGCTGTCCGGCACCGGCAAGGGCCCGCGCGGGGCCAGAAGAGCGCTTGGCGCAGGGGCCGGGGCAGGCTATCCCGGTGGCCCCAACGTGCCTGAGCAGAGAGAGACATGCCGATTCCCTCCGACCCCGTCGCCCGTATTCCCGCCCTCATCGCCCGCGATATCCAGGCCACGCCGGATCAGGTCCGCTCGGCGGTGACGCTGCTCGACGGGGGCGCCACGGTGCCCTTCATCGCGCGCTACCGGAAAGAGGTCACCGGCGGTCTGGACGACACCCAGTTGCGGACGCTGGAAGAGCGGCTGACCTACCTGCGCGAGCTGGAAGACCGCCGCGCCGCCGTGCTGAAGAGCGTGGACGAACAGGGCAAGCTGACGGACGACCTCAAGGCCGATATCCTCGGCGCCGAGACCAAGGCGACGCTGGAAGACATCTATCTTCCCTACAAGAAGAAGCGCCGCACCAAGGCGATGATCGCCCGGGAAAACGGGCTGGAGCCGCTGGCCCGCGCGATTCAGGACGACCGCCGCGCCGATCCGGTGAAACTGGCGGAGGGTTATATCACCGAGGCCGTGGCCGATACCAAGGCGGCGCTGGACGGCGCGCGCGACATCCTCGCCGAGGAGCTGTCGGAAAACGCCGACCTGCTGGGCCGCCTGCGCGATCACCTGCGCCGCAATGGCCGGATCACCGCCAAGCTGGTCGAGGGCAAGGAACAGGAGGGCGCCAAGTTCTCCGACTACTTCGACCATGCCGAGGGCTGGCAGGACATGCCCAGCCACCGGGCGCTGGCGATCTTCCGGGGCCGGAACGAGGGCGTGCTGACCGTCGATCTGGACTGCGGCCCCGAGGATGACGGCCTGCAGGCCGAGGCGATCTGCGCCGCCGCGCTGGAGGCCAAGGGCGACCAGCCGGGCGACCTCTGGCTGCGCAAGACCGCGGGCTGGGGCTGGCGGGTGAAGCTGCGGCTCTCGCTCACGCTCGACTTGCTGGGCGAGCTGCGCAGCCGCGCCGAGGCGGATGCGATCGACGTCTTTGCCCGCAACCTCAAGGACCTGCTGCTGGCCGCGCCTGCCGGCGCCAAGGCGACGCTGGGCCTCGACCCTGGCATCCGGACGGGCGTGAAATGCGCCGTGGTCGATCACACCGGCAAGCTGCTGGAAACGGCCACGATCTATCCCTTCCAGCCCAAGAACGACACGCGCGGGTCGATGACCACGCTGGCCAAGCTGATCGGCACCCACGGGGTCAAGCTGATTGCCATCGGCAACGGCACCGCTAGCCGCGAGACGGAAAAGCTGGTTACCGACCTGCTGGCCCACGCGCCGGGCGAGAAGCCCACCAAGGTGGTGGTGAGCGAGGCGGGCGCCTCGGTCTACTCGGCCTCGGCCCTCGCGGCGCAGGAGTTCCCCGGCCTCGACGTTTCCTTGCGTGGCGCGGTCTCCATCGCGCGGCGGTTGCAGGATCCGCTGGCGGAACTGGTGAAGATCGAACCCAAGAGCATCGGCGTCGGCCAATATCAGCACGACGTGGACCAGTACCGCCTTGGCCGGTCGCTGGACGCGGTGGTCGAGGACGCGGTGAACGCGGTCGGCGTGGACCTCAACACCGCCTCGGCGCCCCTGCTGGCGCGGGTGGCGGGCATCGGCCCCTCGCTGGCCGAGGGGATCGTGACCTACCGCGACATCCACGGCGCCTTCGGCAAGCGGAAGGACCTGCTGAAGGTTTCGGGCCTCGGCCCGCGGGCCTTCGAGCAATGCGCGGGCTTCCTGCGGATCACCGATGGCGAGGAACCGCTGGATGCCTCCGCCGTGCACCCGGAAAGCTACGAGGTGGCGCGCCGGATCGTGGCCGCCTGTGGGCGCGACCTGCGCGCGCTGATGGCCGATCCCGCGCCGCTCAAGCGCCTCTCGGCCGAGGATTTCGTGGCCGACGGCGTCGGCCTGCCCACGGTGCGTGACATCCTCGCGGAGCTTGAGAAGCCCGGCCGCGACCCGCGCCCCGAATTCAAGACCGCGACCTTTGCCGAGGGTGTGAACGAGATCACCGACCTGCGCCCCGGCATGTCGCTGGAAGGCACGGTGACCAACGTGGCGGCCTTCGGGGCCTTCGTCGATATCGGCGTGCATCAGGACGGGCTCGTTCATGTCAGCCAGCTGGCGGATCGCTTCGTGAAGGACCCGCATGAGGTGGTGAAGGCCGGCGACGTGGTGAAGGTCCGCGTGGTCGAGGTGGATGTGCCGCGCAAGCGGATCGGCCTGACCATGCGCAAGGACGGCGGCGCGCAGCCCGCGGAACGCGGCCAGAAGGATGCGCGCGGCAAGGGCGGCAAGCCCGGCCCGCGCGGTCCCATGTCCTCGGGGCCCAAGAAGCAGGACAGCGTCGGCGGTCTGGGGGCCGCCCTGCTGGACGCGATGAAGAAGTCCTGATCGGTTCTTGGAAGACGAGGAAAGCCCGGCCGCTCTGGCCGGGCTTTTTCGTGCCGCCTAGCGCGGAACGGCGGGGGTGACCTCGGCCACCTGCGCGAGGATCGCCTCTGCCGCCGCGCGCGTGCCGGGCTGCGCCTTCATGTCGGCGGATATCCCGGCGAGCCGCCCGGCCATCTCCGTATCCCCGAGCAGGCCCATCACCGCGTCGCGCAGCGCCTCTGCCGTCCAGTCGGAGCGGTGTATCCAGCGCCCCGTGCCCGTGGCCTCGGCCCGCTGCGCATTGTCGTGGCCATCCCAGCAATAGGGCATCACCAGCGAGGGCACCCCGTGGTAGAGCGCCTCGCAGAAGGAGTTGTTGCCGCCGTGGTGGATGAAGAGCGCCGATTGCGCCACCACCGAGGGCTGCGGGAACCAGCTGGCGAGGTAGACATTGTCCGGCACCCGGTCATAGCCCTCGAGAAAGCCGCCCACGTTCACGAGGAACTGCGCGGGCAGCCCGTCGAAGGCGGCGATCATCCGGCGGATCAGCGCGGTGTCGATGGCGCCGAGGCTGCCGAAGGAGAGGTAGACCAGCGGCCCGCCCGCGCCCGGCAGCTCTGGCATGTCGAACTGGGTCTCCTCGCGCACGCAGCCTTCGAGGTATCGGAACCTGTCAGGTGGCAAGGGCAGGGCGCGGTCATAGCGCACGGCAGCGGGCGACAGCAGCAGGTTCATGTGCGGCGAGGGCTCGAGGAAGAGCCCCTCGGCCAGCGGGGCGAGGCCGCGCGCCTTGCGGAAGGCGTTGTAGCGCTGGTGCGCCGGGGCCGTGGCGGCGAGGGAGGCCGCCTCGAAGGCGGATCTCTTTGCAGCGTCGGGGGCGAGGCCCGAAAGGTAGGGCGGCACGTTGGCGTCCGGCAGCTCCGTCTCGGCGCAGGAGACGACGCGAATCCACGGCACCCCCGCCCGCGCGATGGCCGGGAACTGGATCACGTTGTCGAGCACCACCGCATCGGGGCGGATCTGGTCGAGCAGGGCGCAGAGGCCTGCTTCTGCGCCCATGGCGGTATCGACGATCGCCTCCCACGTGGGGGCGACATAGGTCGGCAGCTGCGCCGCCGGGTCGAGGTCGAAGTGCGGCAGATGGGTGTTGATGAAGGCCTGCCAGTCGTCCTGCGCCTTGTCGGCGCTGGAGCGCGGCGGCTCTGGCAGGTGGTATTCCCGGAAGCCGTAGTTGGCAAAGACCCCGTTGAAGCCGGGGTGGCAGAGGAAGACCGGCGCGCCGCCCATGCGGCGCACCTCCTGCGCGATGCCGACGCAATTGAGCGCGGCGCCGAAGCTCGCCTCGGGGAAGAAGGCGATCACGGGGGCGGGGCGGGACGTCATCGCGGGCCTCTCATCAGCGGTGGGATACCGCGATTGGCGGCCTCGGGGCGACGCCGGCGTGAGCGCCGCAGGTGCAGCGTCATCAGGTCGGCGGCCACGTCGAACTGCATCTGTTCCAGCGCGTCGAGAATGTCCAGATGTTCCTCCAGCGACTGGCGCAGGCGGAAGTCGGGGATCGAGAAGTCCTTCTGGGTGGCTTTCCGCAGCCGCTGGTGCGCCATCAGCGCACCGCGCACGAAGCGGTTGGCCGAGCCCTCGGCGACCAGCATGTGGAACTCCACGTCGAGCCGCAGGAACCCCGCGTTGCCGATGCTGCCTGCGGCACTTTGCAAAGCGTCCTGCATCTGGCCGCGCAGAAGGCCCGATTTCTGGGCATCGAGGCGAAACCCGGGCGTGAGGATCGCCTGCGGCTCCAGCTGGAGCCGGAATTGCAGGCTCTCATCCGCCGCATTCGGCGTGTCGAGGATCGGCTGAAAGGCCCAGGACCGGCCGGGCATCTGGGTCACGATCCCGTCGCGAGATAGTATTTTTAGCGCATTTAGTACCGACGTGCGCGATGTGCTGTATCTTCGGGCAAGGGCGCTGACCGATTGCAGGTCGTCGATCCGCCGGGCGGCCCTGTCCGTAAGGATGCGGTGGGCGAGGCTGTCTTCGAGCGACTCCAGCTCCTGTGCCGCCTCGTCCAGCCCGTCGTCGCGCCCCAGTTCGAGGAAGAAGCCCTCTTCCTCGCGCCAGCTGAGAATTCCCTTCTCTTCCAGAAGTTTGAAGGCTGAGCGAATAGGCGTTCGCGACACGCCGCAGGCTTCGGAGAAGCTTTGCTCCGGCAGGTGATCCCCGGGGCTCATATTGCGTTCCCGCACGAGGGCGAGGATCCGCATGGCGAGGGCAAGGTGGTTCTGACGGGCATTGCGGCGTGACTCTGGCACCATCCCTCCTGTCGGGTCTGTCCGTGCTTGCCGTGATCCGACGGCACGTAAAAGAACAGCGAATACAGTTTGACGTACTTTTCAACTCAACAATACTGTCAATATCAGCGGTCATCAAGAACCGCACCTGATATGCCCCGGCCTGAAGCCGGGGGTCCAACAGTCCATACCGGAGGAAGATATGAAATCTGATCCGTCGACCCTGATCCCGTCCCTCGCCGCGCTCTGCGCGACGCTTGGCCTTGCCGGCGCTGCCGCGGCCGAGGACCTCGTGATCTCGAACTGGGACGGCTACATGGCGCCCGATGCCGTCGACAGCTTCAACGAAGCGACCGGCAACAGCGCCGAGCTGGTCCTGCACGGCACCAACGAAGAGATCATGGGCAAGCTGATCGCCTCCAAGGGCGCGGGCTATGACGTGGTCTTCGTCTCCTCGCCCTTCGCGGAGATCCTGCACAAGATGGGGCTGGCCGAAGAGCTGGACCATGCCAAGCTGCCCAATATAGCCAACCTCTACGAGGCGGCGACGCAGCTGCCGCATGATCCGGGCAACACCTTCTCGGTCCCCTATGCCTGGGGCACCACGGGGCTGTGCTATCGCTCGGACCTGCTGGCCGAGGCGCCCGACAGCTGGTGGGATCTGCTGACCCCTGCCGAGGCGGTCGCGGGCAAGACCACGATGCTGGCCACCGACCGCTGGCTGCTGGCCGCGGCCCAGCTGGCCGAGGGCTATTCGGTCAACACCACGGACGAGGCCGAGCTGGCCAAGGTCAAGGAAGACCTGATCGCCGCCAAGAAGACCTTGCTGGCCTATGACGACACCACCTTCTACGCCAAGCTGGTGTCCGGCGAGGCAGAGCTGGTGCAGGCCTGGGACGGCTGGTGCAACTACGGCATCGCCGAGAATGCGGACATCAAGTACGTCGTGCCGAAAGAAGGCTCTGACCTCTGGGTGGACGAGATGCTGATCCTCAAGGCTTCCGAGCACAAGGAGGCGGCCTATGCCTTCGTGAACTGGATGCTGGATGCCGGCAATCACCGCTGGGCGGCCGAGAACATCCTCTACAAGGTGCCGAACGAGGCCGCGATGGAGGGTCTCGACCCCGCGCTGATCGAGCAATACCCGAACATGGGCATGAGCGCCGAGGACCTGCTTGGCTACGAGCTGCTGATGGACGTGGGCGAGGCGCAGCGCGCCTATGCCAAGACCGTGAGCGAGATCAAAGCGGCGAACTGATCCGCCTGATATCCAGCCATCGGGTCCGGTGATGCAGCTGCTTGCGCTGCCCCGGGCCCGGGGTGCGGCCCGATGCCTCTGCCTGGGGTGGGTCGGGTGTATCGGGCCGCGACCCCATCGGAAATGTCCCCCGTGAAAGACCGCAAACCGCTCTACCTGATGACGCCCGCGCTGGCGTGGCTCACTGCCTTCATGGTGGTCCCCTGCCTGCTGATCCTCGCGCTGGCCTTCTTCCGGCGCGGGATCTACGGCGGCATCGAATATGTCTTCACGCTGGAAAACCTCGCCATGGTGGTGGACCCGCTCTATGCGCGGATCTTCCTGAAATCGGCGGGGATCGCGGGGCTGGCCGCCGGGATCGCCGTGGTGGTGGGCTATGCCGCCGCCTATGCCATCGCCGCCATGCCGCGCCACCGCCAGCCTGCGCTGCTCTTCTTCGCGGTGCTGCCCTTCTGGTCGAACTACCTGATCCGCACCTACGCCTGGATCGTGCTGCTGAACCGCGAGGGGCTGATCGTGCACCTGTTCCGCTGGTTCGGATACGAGGGCGAACTGCCCCAGATGCTCTATACCGAAACGGCGGTGGTGATCGGGCTGGTCTACAACTACCTGCCCTTCGTGATCCTGGCCTGCTACGCGCCGCTCTCGCGTCTGAACCCCGAGGTGGCCGAGGCCAGCCATGACCTTGGCGCCTCGCAGTGGACGACCTTCCGCAGGATCACCCTGCCGATGACCGTGCCGGGGATCGCGGCAGGGTTCGTTTTTGTCTTCGTCCTCTCCATCGGCAACTTCGTGACGCCGGCACTGCTGGGCGGCGGGCAGTTCCAGATGATTGGCAACCTCGTCTATGCGCAGTTCCTGACGGCGAACGACTGGCCCTTTGGCGCCGCACTCTCCATGGCGTTGATCGCGGTGATGATGGTGCTGCTGACGGCGCAGACCTTTGCCAGCGAACGCGCCTCCGGGCAGGGGGGGCGCGATGCCTGAGCGTGGCAAGACCCGCCTGATGCTGGCGATCCTCGCGGGCGTTTTCGCGTTCCTCTACGTGCCGATCTCGGTGCTGATCGCGCTCAGCTTCAACGCGGGCGGGCTGCCGACCGCATGGACCGGGTTTTCGGTGAAGTGGTACGGCGAACTCTTCGCCAATCGCGATATCATGCACGCGGCACTGAACACGCTGATCGTGGCCGTGGTCTCGACCCTGCTGGCAACGATCCTTGGCACGCTGCTGGCCGTGGGCGTGGAGATCCGCCGCCGCAAGGGCCGCTTCCTCGAGACCATCATCTTCGCTCCGATGATCATTCCGGACATCGTGCTGGCCATCGCGCTGCTCAGCTTCTTCTCGATGCTGAACGTGAAGATGGGCCTGCACACGATCATTGTCAGCCACGTGGTTTTCAACCTCGCTTTCGTCTGCTCGGTCGTGCGCGCACGGCTGAAAACCTTCGACTGGTCGATCGTCGAGGCCTCCGCCGACCTTGGCGCTTCGACCGCCACGACGCTGCGCCGCGTGGTGCTGCCGGTGCTGATGCCCGCGGTGATCGCGGGCGCGCTGCTGGCCTTCACGCTGTCGGTCGATGAATTCATCATCGCCTTCTTCACCGCCGGTGCAGGGCGGTCCTCGATCACCTTGCCGATGCAGATCTTCGCCATGATCCGCTTCGGCGTGACGCCCGAGATCAACGCGCTTGCGACGCTGGTCATGCTGTTCAGCGTGATCGCCCTTGCGCTTTCCCAGAGACTGAACCGCGGGGGTCTGCCCGGACAATGACGCAAGTGCTGCTCTCTCTTTCCGACGTGGAAAAGCATTTTGGCCGGGTGAAGGCCGTGGATGGCGTGTCGCTCGACATCGTCGAGAACGAGTTCTTTGCCCTGCTGGGGGCCTCCGGCTCGGGCAAGACGACGCTGCTGCGGATGCTGGCGGGGTTCGAATTGCCCACCGGCGGCCAGATCGTGCTGGACGGCAAGGACGTCTCGCAGGTGCCGCCGAACCGCCGCCCGGTGAACCTGATGTTCCAGAGCTATGCGCTCTTCCCCCATATGTCGGTGGCCAAGAACATCGCCTACGGGCTGGAGATGGAGGGGCTGCTCCGGCGCGAGATCACCGCGCGGGTGGGCGAGATACTGGAGGTGATCCAGCTGGCCCCGCTCGCCAATCGCAAGCCCGACCAGCTGTCGGGCGGGCAGCGGCAGCGGGTAGCCCTGGCCCGCGCGCTGGTGAAACGGCCGCGCTTGTTGCTGCTGGATGAACCGCTCGGCGCGCTCGACAAGAAGCTGCGCGGCGAGATGCAGCTGGAGCTGAAGCGCATTCAGGCGGAGTTCGGCATCACCTTCATCGTGGTCACCCACGATCAGGAGGAGGCCCTCGTCATGGCTGACCGGATCGCGATCCTGAAGGACGGTCGCCTGCTGCAGTCGGGGACCCCGCGCGAGATCTACGAATACCCTGAAACCCGCTATGCCGCCGACTTCATCGGTCAGATGAACTTCATCCCCGTGACCCGCTCGGGCGACCTGCTCTTTGCCCGCAACGGTGCGCGGATCGGCGGGGTGATTCCGGCGGAGGCGCCCGAGGCCCTCGTGGCTGCGGTCCGGCCCGAACGGCTCTACCTCGATGCCGAGGCCGAGAACGTGGTGACGGGCACCGTCCGGTCCACGGCCTACCTCGGGCTTGACCTGCACCTGCACCTCGACACGCCCCTCTGCGATCAGCCGCTCCTCGTACGGCTGACGGCGGACGCCGCCGAGGGGCGCGATATCACCGAAGGCGCGCGCCTGACGCTGGGCTGGTCCGCCCGCGACACCCGCGTCTTTCCCGCCTGACATCCAAGGCCCGCCAAATCGGGCCCGAAACTCAAAGGCCCGCCAGAGGCCGCCCCACCAGAGGAGACCCAGATGACCCAGAAAACCTTCGCCTTCTTCCCCGAAGCGGCCTTCGGCCCCGCGCTCAACTCCGTCGGCATTGCGCAGGCGGTCGAGCGGATGGGCCACAAGGCCGTCTTCCTCTCGGACCCCGGCTTTGTCGAGGTCTATCAGGGCTACGGCTTCGAGGCGCATCCCGTGAACCTCTCCGAACCGATGCCGCCCGAGCAGATGGCCAAGTTCTGGGAGGATTTCATCAACGGGCACATTCCCAACTTCCGCAAGGCGCCGATCGACCAGATCGACAACTACGTCAAGGAGTGCTGGGAGGCGATCGTGGACAGCGCGAAATGGGCCGAGAAGGACCTGCCCGCGGTGCTGGCCAAGATCAAGCCGGACGTGATCAGCGTGGACAACGTGATCCTCTTCCCGGCGATCAAGCAGTACGGCGTGCCATGGGTGCGGATCATCTCCTGCTCGGAGAACGAGATCGAGGATGACGCGATCCCGCCGCACCTCTCGGGCATGTCCGAGACGGATACCGAGGGCCACGCCGCCTTCCGGGCGAAGTTCAACGAGGTGATCAAGCCGATCCACGACGATTACAACGCCTTCCTCGCCACGACCGGTGAGGACCCCTATCCGCTGGGCCAGTTCTTCGAGGCCTCGCCCTTCATGAACCTGCTGCTCTACCCCGAGCAGGTGAAGTACCACCGCTCCGCGCCGCTGGACCCGGCGCAGTTCCAGTACCTCGAAGGCTGCGTGCGGCAGGACAAGCCCTATACCGTGCCGACCTTTGCGGCGAACAACGACGGCCCGCTGCTCTATGTCTCCTTCGGGTCGCTGGGGGCGGGGGATACCGACCTGCTGAAGCGGCTGATCACGCTGATCGGCAAGACCCGCTATCGCGCGCTGGTGAACGTGGGCGATTACATTGGCGAATATGACGACATCCCGCCGAACGTGGTCATCGACAGCTGGTTCCCGCAGCCCTCGGTCATCCCGCAGGTGGATGCTGTGATCCACCACGGCGGCAACAACTCCTTCACGGAATGCCTCTACTTCGGCAAGCCCGCGATCATCATGTCCTATGTCTGGGACGGCCACGACAACGCCATGCGGGTGCAGGAAACCGGCCACGGCTTCCGCTCGGAACGCTACGATTGGACGGATGAAGAGCTGATCGCCAAGATCGAGGCCTGCCTGACGGACGCCGACATGGCCGCGAAACTGGCCGCGACCTCGGCCCATATGCAGGGCCAGAACGGGCAGGAGAAGGCCGCCAAGATCCTCGTCGACCTCGTGGAGTCGCAAGCGTGACGAACCTCGCCTCCTCCGCGCCCCATATCCACGGGGCGGGCGCCTTTGACGATCTCGTGGACTGGGGCGCGCAGCCCGACGCGCTGGACGGCGCCTCGCACTCCACCGGGCGGCTGCTGCACAAGGGGCCGGGCAATATCCCCGAGACCGGCATCTGGGATTGCACCCCGGGCCGCTGGCGGCTCTCCGTCCCGCGGGACGAGTTCTGTCACTTCGTCTCGGGGCGTGCGACCTATGTCAGCGACGGGGGCGAGGTGATCGAGGTCACCCCCGCCACCTGCGTCCTGTTCCCCGCCGGCTGGACCGGCACCTGCACGGTCCACGAGACCATCCGCAACATCTACATGCTGAGTTGACCCCATGACGACACCCGTGATGACCAAGCCGCTCGAAATCACCGACACGGTGGACTGGGGCGTGATCCCGACCATGATCGAGGGCGAAAGCCGCACCTCGGGCAAGCTGCTTCACAAGGGGCCGAACGGCGAGAACGAATGCGGCCTGTGGATTTGCACGCCCGGCAAGTGGGAATGCCACGTGACCCGGGACGAGTTCTGCCACTTCCTCGAAGGGCGCTGCACCTATGTCCACGAAAGCGGCGAGGTGATCGAGATCACCCCCGACACCGCCGCCTTCTTCCCGCAGGACTGGAAGGGCGTCTGCACCGTCCACGAGACGATCAAGAAGGTCTACATGATCCGCTGAGCGGATCGGGTGACCCCTGTCCGGCCCTCCCTGACGGCGGGCCGGGTGCTGCCGCGCCGCAGGGCGGGCGAGACACGGAAAGGATCCGCGCGCCGGATCGGGAGAGACGAGATGTCCGATATCGACACGCCCCGCTATTACCTGACCCCCGGACTGCGCGAGAGCACGGGCCGCGCCGAGGCGGTCATCGACCCCGCCACGCTGGACCGCGTGGGCACCCGTGCCGTGGTGAGCGCGGGCGAACTGGCCGAGGTGCTGGCGCAGGTCAACGCCGCGCAGGCAGGCTGGGCCGCGCTGGATGCCAAGACGCGGGCCGGGCACCTGCACCGGCTGGCGAACCGCATCGAGGCCACGGATATGACCCGTTGCGCCATCCTGATGAGCCGCGAGATGGGCAAGCCCTATCCCGAGGCCATCGGCGAAGTGGCGAACTGTGCCTCGATCTTCCGCTATTACGCCGAAATGGCCCGCGACGAGGCGGGCAAGATCGCGGGCTCCACGCAGGCGGGCTCCTTCCAGTATGCGCGTTACGAGCCGCTCGGCGTCTCGGCCCATATCATGCCGTTCAACTTCCCCGTGCTGCTGATGTGCTGGACGGTCGCCGCCTCGCTGGCCGCCGGGAACGGCTGCGTCGTGAAACCGGCGGAGGCGACGACGCTGTCCACGCTGGAATTCATGAAGGTCTTTGACGAGATGCCCGCAGGCCTCATCGCCTGCCTGCCGGGCGACGCAGAGGTGGGGAAGGCGCTGGTGGCCTCCGACCTGACCCACGCCGTGGCCTTCACCGGCTCCGTCGCCGGGGGGCGTGCCGTGGGGGCTGCCGCCGGTGGCCTGATGAAGCCCGCGATCATCGAGGCGGGCGGGTCCGACCCGATGATCATCACGGATCACGCGCCGCTTGCGGTGGCAGCGGCGGGGGCTGTGACGGGGGCCTTCCACCTCTCCGGGCAGGTCTGCACCTCGACCGAACGGCTCTTCGTCACGGAGGGCATCCACGACGCCTTCGTCGCGGCCTTCGTGGAGGAGACGGCGGCCCTGCGTATCGGCAACGGGCTGGACAAATCCGAGATCGGCCCGCTGGTCAGCAAGGCCGCACGGGACAAGGTCGAACGGCTGGTGGCCGATGCGATTGCCAAGGGCGCCAAGGTCGAGATCGGCGGCGGCGCGCCTGCAGGGCAGAACACCGGCTGGTTCTATGCCCCCACGATCCTTACCGGCTGCACCCCCGACATGGAGATCATGCACGAGGAGATTTTCGGCCCCGTCGCGGCGATTGCCAAGGTGAAGGACTTCGACGCGGCCATCGCGGCGGCGAACGACAGCCCCTTCGGCCTCGGCGCCTCGATCTTCACCACCTCGCTGGAGGAGGCGCAGGAGGCGGCGGAACGGCTGCAGTCGGGCATGGTCTGGGTCAACAACCCGATGATCGACAACGACGCGCTGCCCTTCGGCGGCTGGAAGGCGTCGGGCATGGGGCGGGAGTTGGGGCGGCAGGGGCTGGATGCCTTCCGCCGCTCCAAGATGGTGATCATGGATCACCGCCCCGTGCGGCAGGACTGGTGGTATCCTTACCCGGACGAGTGGTTCCTCGACGCGGGCGGACGCAAGCACGTGTAACGCAAAACGCCCCGGCCTGATGGACCGGGGCGTTTCTTTGCGCGATGGCTGTTGGTCAGCGGCGGCTGGCGGCCGCGGCAAGGATCATCCCGCCCATCACCAGCGTCAGGCCGATCAGGAAGACGGGCGAGAGCTGGTTGTCGAGCAGAAGGACCGAGGCGGCGACCCCGGTCAGCGGCACGCCGAGGGTGAAGTTCGACATGGCGAAGGTGCTGATCCGGCGGCCGTATTCGGAAGAGATCACGAAGCAGGCCGAGGTTGCGATCGGGCCGATGTAGATCAGCAGCTGCACGAGGTGCCCGCTCCATGCGATCTGGTGCGGCGCGCCATGGACGACAGCGGCGGCAACCGCCAGCGGCACGGTGGCCAGCAGCATCTGCCACGGCGCCAGCGACAGCGGCGAGGACACCCACTTGTGCCGCTTCACGTGCAGGATCACCAGCGACCATGCAATCGCGCCGATCAGGAGGAAGCCCGCGCCCATGAAGGCCCCCGGCTGGGTCCAGTCGGTCTCCAGCGGCGAGACGATCAGCGCCACGCCCGCGACGCCCACGGCGACGGCGGCCAGTTGGGCGCGGCTGGGTCGCGTCCCGAACAGTCCCCAGGCCAGCAGCACCGACCACAGCGGCGTGGTATAGGCCAGCAGCACCGAATGGCTGGTGTCGGTCTTGGTCATGGCGATCATGCCGAGGCCCGTGAAGGTCATCATCTGAAGAAGCCCGATGCTGAGCACGATGGGCATGTCGGCCTTCTTGGGCAGGCGCAGCTCACCCCGGACCGCCACGAAGGCAAAGAGGCACAGCGCGGCCGAGCCGAAGCGGAAGGCGGCGAGCCAGAGCGGCGGGACAGAGACCAGCGCGATCTGCGTCGCGGGCCAGCTGAGCCCCCAGAGCAGCACCATCGCCATCAGCCACAGCCGCGTGGTGTTCGCGTCATCCTGCGTGGCGGTGGAGATGCGGCCCCGGAGGGCGCCCTGAATGCTGGCCATGGTCTGTCCTGTCTCGCTGTTGCGAACAGACTGCATCCTATACGGTGGAAAATCCTGTCTTCTCTTCTGCGCCTGCGAGAAATATAGGAGAGTTTGACCTGTGAATCGCGATTGGTGGGAATGATATGCCGAGAAATGCCGTTCAGCTGGATGACGCCAGTCTCCGCATCCTCGACGTGCTGCAGAAAAACGCCGAGATCAGCAACGCCGATCTGGCCGAGAAGGTGAACCTCTCCGCCTCGCCCTGCTGGCGCCGCGTGGCGGAGATGCGCGACAAGGGTGTGATCCGCGGGTCGGTGGCACTGGTCGATCCGGTGCAGCTGGGGCTGCTGGTGAACGTCTTTGTCCATGTCACCCTCAGCCGTCAGGACAAGGCCTCGCTCAAGGTCTTCACCGATGCGATCGAGGGCCGTCCCGAGATCATGGAATGCTACCTCATGACTGGCGAGGCGGATTACATGCTGCGCGTCGTGGTGGAAGACCTGCTGCAATATCAGGGCCTCGTGCTGGACTGCCTGACGCAGATCCCGGGCGTCTCCAACATCCGCTCCAGCTTTGCCCTCGATCAGGTGAAATACACCACGGCGTTGCCCACGGGCCACCTCTCTGGCGGAAGGTAAGCGGGGCCGGGCGCGGGCCTTGATCCGCCGGGCCCCCGGTGCCAGATGGCGGGGCAGAGGACGACCTCTCCGCAATGGTGAATGGCCGGGACGACCCGGCGCTCAGGAAAGGTCTCCCCATGGCTTGGGCCTCTCTCTTTATCGCCGGACTGCTGGAAGTGGTCTGGGCCACCTTCATGAAGAAATCCGAAGGCTTCACCCTGCTGGTGCCCTCCGTCGTGACGCTGGTCGCGATGACGGGCAGCTTCCTGCTGCTGGCCTCCGCCATGAAGCAACTGCCCCTTGGCACAGCCTACATGGTCTGGACGGGGATCGGGGCCATCGGCGCCTTCGCGGTCGGGATTGCCGTCCTCGGCGAGGCGGCCAGCCCCATGCGCCTGCTGGCGGCCGGGCTGATTGCCGCCGGGCTGGTGCTGATGAAGCTGGCGGAAGGCTGAGGGGACACGAAAAGGGGCCGGTGCGATGCACCGGCCCCTTCGATCCCGCGGGGAGGTGGGCTTACGCCTCGCCCCAGATCTCCTTGGCGAGGTTCACCACCAGTTCCAGCTTCTTGCGCTGATCCTCGACGGTGACCTTGTTGCCGTGTTCGGTGGAAGAGAAGCCGCACTGCGGCGCGATGCCCAGCTGGTCGATGTCCACGAACTTCGAGGCTTCTTCGAACTTGCCTTTCAGCCAGTCCATCGGCTCCAGCTCGGGCGTCTTGGTGGTGATGAACCCGGCCATGATGCGCTTGGAGCCCTTGGGCAGCAGCTTCAGCGGCTCCAGCCCCCCGGCACGGTCGGTGTCATACTCCATGAAGTAGACGTCCACGTCGGTCTTGTTGAAGATCGCATCGGCGGCCATGTCGTAGCCGCCTTCGGCCACGTGGGTCGACTTGAAGTTGCCACGGCACATGTGCATCCCGATGATCATGTCCTCGGGGCGGTCCTTGATGCATTCGTTCAGCATCCACGCGTAGCGGTCGATCAGCCAGTCGGGATCCTGACCCATGGCGCGGCGCATCTCGCGCTGCTTCTCGTCGCAAAGGTAGGCAAAGAAGATGTCGTCCAGCTGCAGGTAGCGGCAGCCGGCGTCGTAGAAGGCCTGCACCGCGTCCTTGTAGGTGGCCGCGATCTCGCCAAAGAAGACGTCCGCATCCTGATAGGGCTTGTGGCGGTTGTTCTCCGGCGTGACCCGGAAATGTACACATGACGGCCCGGGGATCGAGATCTTGGGGCAGACCGAGGTATGCTCGGCCACGAACTTGAAGTGGTCCAGCATCGGGTGATCGGCGGGGAAGCTGAGCGGCCCGTTGATCACCGGGTAGACCTCGGGGTTGGTGACGCCCTGGAAGCCCAGACCGGCGCCGTCCTGCGTTTCGAGGTCGAAGCCGTTGAGCATCCCCATGAAGTCATAATGCCAATATGCGCGGCGTGCCTCGCCGTCGGTGACGACCTTCAGGCCGACCTCTTCCTGCATCTTGATGAGCGCCGGGATCTCGGCGTCCTCGATGGCTTTCAGCTCGGCACCGGTGACGCCTTTCTTGCGCGCTTCGGCAATATTTACAGGGCGCAGAAGGGAGCCGACATGGTCGGCGCGGAACGGCGGTTTCAGGGTGGAATCGCTGAGGATGTCTTTCACGGCTGGGTCCTTTCCCCGGCGCGGGGCCGGTCGGTTGAAGGGCGGGCGCCCCGGTGTGCCTGCCGCTGTGCCGGCGGCCGCCTCAGGGCGGCATGGGTGGGCGACAAGGCGCGTGTCACAGGAAGCGGCCAGCCGGGCGGGCCGGGTGAATGCGGGTCATCTTGTCCTCCTCCTGCGGCCGGGACCGGGCCCGGCGCTGCTTCGACCCGGCCCGGCGGCGTCGCGGCCAGAGGCCTGGACGGGCCGTGCAAGGCCCGGTTGATCGAAGTGCCTCATCTCTTCCTTGTATACGCGGCGCTGTCAAGTTTCGCCGCCTCAGCCCCATACCGGGCCCGCCCCGCCCCCGCGCCGCCGGGTCCGGTGACGGGATCGGGTAGGGCGCTTGTTGCATGGGAAGCATTGCATCGGAGGAATATCGCGGAGGGCGGGATTAGCGGCTGCAGCCGCCGGGCGCTTCGGTCTAGATTGGGGCAATGTCTCGATGTTCCGACCCCGGACCCCCGCCAATGTTTGCACTGCGCCTTGTCTCCTTTGTCCTGCTGCTGCCCCTGCTGGCCGCCTGTGCTGTCGCCCCCACGGGGCCCGGGGCGGTGCCGGGGGCAACCGTGCCCACGGACAAGGCGGCCCTGCGCGCGCAGGCCAAGCAGGCGGTGAACCAGTTCGTCATGGTGGCGGACCGGCTGGAGCCGGTGATGGAGCGGGAGTGCCGCCGGCGGGCGCCGGAGCTCAACTGCGACTTCCAGATCGTCGTGGACCGGTCTCTGACCGATCCGCCCAATGCCTTCCAGACCCTCGATGACGATGGCCGCCCGATCCTCGCGGTGAATATCGCGCTGATCGCCTCGGTCGAGAACGCGGACGAGATGGCCTTCGTCATGAGCCACGAGGCGGCGCATCACATTTCGGACCACCTCGGCCAGCAGCAAGCCAATGCCATTGCCGGGGCGCAGGTCTTTGGCGGGCTCGCTGCCGCGGGCGGTGCCAGCGGTTCAGGGCTGGAGATGGCGCAGCAACTGGGCGCGGCGCTCGGCGCACGGCGCTACTCGCAGGAGTTCGAGTTGCAGGCCGATGCACTGGGCGCGATCATCGCGCGGGCGGCGGGCTTCGACGCGCTGCACGGGGCACAGTACTTCAACCGCATACCCGATCCGGGCAACAGCTTCCTTGGCACCCACCCGCCGAATGCCCGCCGTCTCGAGACGGTGCGCGAGGCGCTCGCCCACGGCGTCTGACCCGTCGCGCAGGGGCCCCTCGGCGGGCTGTCGCTGCGCTGTCACAATATTGATCAGGATCAAGGTGCCCGAGTCGCCCATGGCGTAGACCCTCTTTCGACGAAACGAGGGATACGCCGATGAAGCCTCTGGGAGATGTGAAAGAGCATTTCTGGCTCGTCCAGCGAATGGCCCGTGCCACGGGCACCGATCTGGATGCAGCGCAGGATTGCGGTGAACTGAAGGTGGAAGACTGGGCCGCCATGGTCACCCGTTGCCGTGGCTGCGCCGGACCGGAGAGCTGCCGCGACTGGCTCGACACCGCCGAGCGCGCAGAGGCCGATCCCCAGCCCGCACCGGGCATCTGCATGAACCGCGCCGTCTTTGCCCGGCTGGGCACGGCGCAGGACCGGAAGGAGACCGTGACATGCTGACGAAGTTCTTCGAACGCCTCGATGCGCGGGCCGCGCTGGTCTCGCAGATGGCGGACCGGGTCGGCGTCGATTTCGCCGAGAACATCAACCGCGCACCGGAGGTCGTGGGCGATTACCGCGCGGCCGTGATGCGCTGCACCGGCTGCACCGAGGCCGACCGCTGCGCCACGATCGATGCAAGCGTGCACGAGGTGCCGGGCTATTGCCGCAACAAGCTGCTGCTGGATCGGCTGGCGGTGGCCTGAGACGAGATACCGCCCGAAGGGGCGGGACTGATTGCCAAGGTCGATGTGCGGTAGACCGGACGCTGGGGAGCGCCGCCGGTCGAGAGGGACCGCTTCAACATTGATCCGAGCAAGAGCGCCGACGTGGATGAGGGCCACGTCGGCGCATTTTTTTGTCCTGACGCCTGTTCTGACGTCTGTCCTGACGCAGGCGCTGATCGCAGGGCCCGGGTCGCTATCGACCGCCGCGCCCGCGCAGCGGGATCAGACCAGCCGGCCCCAGAGGTCGTATTCGCCTGCTTCGTCCACTTCGACCGTGACGATGTCACCGGGTTTCAGCGCTTCGAAGCCTTCGTCTATGAAGAGGTTGCCGTCGATCTCGGGCGCGTCGGCCTTGGTCCGGCAAGTGGCCGCATCTTCGTCGACCTCATCCACGATGACATCGATTCGCTGGCCCACCTTGGCGGCCAGCTTGGCCTCGGAGATCGCCTGCGCCTTCTCCATGAAGCGGTTCCAGCGGTCCTGCTTCACCTCGTCCGGCACGTGATCGGGCAGCGCGTTGGAGCGCGCCCCGTCCACGTTTTCGTACTGGAAGCAGCCGACCCGGTCGAGCTGCGCCTCGTCCATCCAGTCCAGCAGGGTCTGGAATTCCGCCTCGGTCTCGCCGGGATAACCGACGATGAAGGTGGAGCGCAGGGTGATCTCGGGGCAGTCGCGGCGCCATGCGGCGATTTCGTCGAGCGTCTTGGCGGCGGCCGCGGGCCGCGCCATGCGCTTGAGCACATCCGGATGGGCATGCTGGAACGGAATGTCGAGGTAGGGCAGCACCAGCCCCTCGGCCATCAGCGGGATCAGCTGACGCACATGGGGGTAGGGGTAGACATAGTGTAGCCGGACCCAGGCGCCGAGCTTGCCCATCTCGCGGGCCAGATCGGTGATATGGCTGCGCACCTCGCCGCCCTTCCACGGATGCAGGTCATGCTTGCGGTCAACCCCGTAGGCCGAGGTGTCCTGGCTGATCACCAGCAGTTCCTTCACGCCCGCCTCGACCAATTTCTCGGCCTCGCGCAGCACGGCATGGGCTGGGCGCGACACCAGCCGCCCGCGCATGTCGGGGATGATGCAGAACTTGCACTTGTGGTTACAGCCCTCCGAGATCTTCAGGTAGCTGTAGTGCCGGGGGGTCAGCGAGACGCCACTGGCCGGCAGCAGGTCGACGTAGGGATCGGGCGAGGGCGGCACCGCGGCATGGACCGCGTCCAGCACCTGCTCGTATTGATGCGGTCCGGTCACGGCCAGCACCTTGGGATGCACGCCGGTGATATACTCGGGCTCCGCGCCCAGGCAGCCGGTGACGATGACGCGGCCGTTCTCCTTCAGTGCCTCGCCGATGGCCTCCAGGCTCTCGGCCTTGGCGCTGTCGAGGAAGCCGCAGGTGTTCACGATCACGGCGTCGGCGCCGGTGTAATCCGGGCTGATGGCATAGCCCTCGGCCCGCAGCCGGGTCAGGATGCGCTCGCTGTCCACCAGCGCCTTGGGGCAGCCAAGGCTGACCATGCCAAGCGCGGGCTGGCCGGGGCGGGCGGGCGCGTCGCCCAGTCGGGCGGCGGGGGCAAGGTCGGGGCGGAGGTTGGGCGGGTTCTGGGACATGAGCGGCCTATAGCGCTAAACGGGTCACTTGGGAATTGTTTCGGGGCGGGGCCGGACCGGGCGCGGCACCGCGCCCTTCCTCTTTCCCCAAATACCTCCGGGGTGAATTGCGCCGCCCCGCGGCGCAAGAGGGGCAGCGCCCCTCCCGGATTTTTCGAAAAATCCGAACCGGAAAATTCGAATTTTCCGGGCGTCCCCGCATGTGGTGATACGAGGGTGCCCCGGCACGGCCTTTCTGACGGGCCACCCCGTGGCCACGGGCGCAGAAAATTCTTCGAAGAATTTTCCCAAGAATTTTCGAAAATTCTTGGTCGCGGGCCGCGAGCGGGGCTTACCGTTTCCGGTCGCGGCGCGAGGACATGGGCTGGAAGGCCACGCCCACATGGGCCTCGCAATAGGGCTTGCCGGGCTGCACGGGCAGGCCGCAGAACCAGAAGTTCTCGGTCGCCGGGTCGCCCACGGGCCATTTGCAGGTCCGCTCGGTCAAGTCCATCAGGTCCAGCTTGCGGGCCTTCTTCTCCACTTCGCTGACCTTGGCGAGCGCCTCGGGGCTGATCTCGTTCGCGGAGGGCTGCGGCGGCAGGGGCTGGCCGGCGGGGATGATCTGCTTGCGCGCGGGCACGGCGGCGGGTTCCTCGGCCTTGGGGGCTTCGGGCTCTTCCGGTTTGGGCGCAGGGGCCGCGGTCGCAGGGCGGGGCTCCCGCTTGGGTGCGGTGGGCTTGGCCTTGGCTTCGGGCGCCGGCTTGGCTGCCGGTGCGGCGGCTGCGGCCGGGGGCGTGGTGCCGCCCGCGCGGTTCGACAGGCCCAGCCGATGGACCTTGCCGATCACGGCATTGCGCGTCACGCCACCCAGTTCCTTGGCGATCTGGCTGGCAGATTGTCCTTCGCTCCACATCTTCTTGAGCAGTTCGACGCGTTCATCCGTCCAGGACATGGTGCTTTCCCCAGCGTGAAAGGGCGGCGCCATGAGGCCCGCCCGGTTCCGATCAGGCACCTATACTAGCGTTGCGCCGCGGGGGTCGCAAGGTGGTGGGCAGAATCAATCCCTCTTACCCTTTCCGATCCCCTGCGCAGCGGGCAGCGGCCCGGCCCGCGGCGACCGGGATTGGGCAGACGCAGGGCAGACGCAGGGCAGGCGCAGCGGTGCCACCGCGGCTCCAGCCGCGCGGGTGGCCCCCTGTCATGTCTGGCGCGGCCTATCGACGGACAGGCTGGCCGCGCCTCAGCAAAAAGCCCGCAACCGCTCCATCGGGATTTCCTTGATCGGCCGGGGCTCGTCGAGCGGCACGAAGGTCACCTGCAGCCCGCCTTCCTGAAGATCGCAAATGGCAAAGCCGGTGCCCTCCACCAGCGACAGCGCATCGGTCCGCGTCAGGTCCACCGTCGACTGCTGGCCGTTGGTCACCACCACGGGCACCCCGTGCCAGAGGCTCATGCGGTTGTAATGGACGTGCCCCGACAGGATGCAGAGGATCGTCCGGCCCGCGATCATCGCCTGCAGGCGGTCGCTGTCGGCCTCGCTCAGCGTGGCCCAGGGCAGGCCGCCGCCGCGCACCGTCTTGGGCGGATGGTGCAGGACAAGGACCTTGGGCAGGTCGCCGTGCCGGTCGAGCGCCCGGGCGAGGAAGGCGAACTGTGCCTCGTCCAGCCCGCCGCCGATCTTGCCGGGGATCGAGGTGTCCAGCGCGATGACGTGCAGCCCGGCATGGACGGCTTCATGATCCACGGGCCCGTCCGGCGCCCCGCCATAGCCTTCGAAGACGGCATGAAACCCCTCCCGCCGGTCATGGTTGCCCAGCGTCATCACCACCGGCACGTCGAGGCCTTCGAGGATGCGCTGCACGTGGCGATAGCTTGCCTCGTCCCCGGTGTTGGTCAGGTCGCCCGAGGCGACGATCAGGTCGGGGGCGGGGGTCAGCCGGTTGGCGACCTCGACGAGTTTGCGGAGCGTGCGGCTGGCAGCGTCCTCGCCGCCCGCTCCGGCGGTTTCGGGGGCGGTGACATGCAGGTCGGTGATATGCAGGAAACGCGTCATCTGATCGTCCTTGAAGTGCGCGCAGCGGCTGCGCGGGCCATCCGGGCATCGCTCTGCCTCAGGATCGCCCCGGCGGCGGGAAGGTCAAGGGCCCGCGGGTGAGTCGCGGGTGCGCACCCCGGGCAGCGCCGCCCGAAGCCCCCGGGGCCGGGCCGGCGTGGTGGCCGGGTCGCGCCGCGCTGCGGCAAATTCCGTTTCCGAAGAGCGGGTTAGCGAGCGGAGGCAGCTGCCTTTGCAAGTCATTCTTATTAAAGAAAACAAGGGGTTGCGAGATCCGAGATCGGGAGTATGTTGCCCGCCCAAGCGCAAAGGACCGTCCCATGACCAACACGATGAAACTTGCCATCGGCTCGCTGGTGGTCGGGGTGGCCGTGCTTCTTCTGAAGTCGCTCGCCTACTGGATGACCGGCTCCGTCGCGCTGCTCTCCGATGCACTGGAGAGTACGGTCAACGTCGCGACCGCGATTGCCGCGCTGGTGGCGATCCGCGTCGCCGCGCGTCCGGCAGACGACAACCACCCCTACGGCCACCACAAGGCAGAGTTCTTTGCCGCCGTCTTCGAGGGGGTGATGATCGTGATCGCCGCGCTTCTGATCCTGCGCGAGGCCTGGCATGGCATCCAGGCGCCGCGCGTGCTGGACACGCCCTTTGGTGGCCTCGCGATCAACCTCCTCGCCACGGCGGTGAATGGCTTCTGGGCCTGGATGCTGATCACCCGGGGCCGTCGCCAGAAGAGCCCGGCGCTGGTGGCGGACGGCAAGCACCTGATGACCGACGTGGTGACCTCCTTCGGCGTGGCCATCGGCCTGCTGCTGGCGGTGTCGACGGGGATCTGGATGCTCGACCCGATCATGGCGATCCTCGTGGCGCTGAACATCCTGTGGTCCGGCGCCAAGGTGATCCAGGAAAGCCTCAGCGGCCTGATGGACGAGGCCGTGCCGGAGGAGATGCTGTCCAAGCTACGCGACATCATCGCGGCGGAATCGAACGGCGCGATGGAGGCCCACGACCTGCGCACGCGGCACGCCGGGCCGGTGACCTTCATCGACTTCCACCTCGTCGTGCCGGGCACCATGTCGGTCTTCAAGGCGCATGAGATCTGCGACCGGATCGAACGCGAACTGGAGCGCCAGATCGGCGACACCAAGGTCACGATCCATGTCGAGCCGGACCACAAGTCCAAGCACGACAACCCGCAGGAGCAGGTGATCCTGCCGAAGTGATCCGGCAGGACCAGCCTTGAGGGCTCAGAACCCGATCGGGTCGATCGGGTCGATGGCCCCGATGGCGCGTTCCAGCACGGCACCGGCCTCCAGCAGGCGCTTGTCCTGGAACCGGTCGCAGAGCAGCTGCACCCCCATCGGCTTGCCCGGCGCCGAGCCGACCGGCACGGAGAGCCCGGGCAGCCCGATGATCGGCGTGCCCGAGAGCGGCGCACAGATGCCATAGAACCACGCGGCATCCGCGTCGTCTGAGACGTCGTAATCGTCGATCATCGGTTTCGCCCATGTGGTCGCCGTCAGCACCAGCGGGAATTTCTGGAAGAACATCTGCCATTCCACCAGCAGGGCAGAGCGCTTGGTCAGCGCCTTGAGGAAGGCGTCGCGGCTGTCGAGTTCGGGCACCCCTTCGAGCAGCAGGTCGATGGATTTCTTCATCTTCCAGTCGCCGTTGTCCATCATCAGACCCTGAAGGCCCGCGCGCATCTCGTTGCCGAGGATCAGCCGCCAGTAGTCCATCAGCTCGGCAAAGGAGGGCGGCGTGACTTCCTCCACGGTGTAGCCCGCATCGGCGAGGATCGCGCCCGCCTGACGGATCGCGGCGCTGACTTCCGGGTCGACCGGGGCCTCGTCGGTTTCGGCCAGCATGGCGACCTTGCAGGGCGCATGGCCCAGCGGGCCGAAGATGTCGCCTGCGGGCACCTGCCAGATGTCGCGCGGATCATGACCCGAGAGCGCAAGCGCGCCGAGGCGGATATCCTCGATCGAGCGCGCCAGCGGCCCCTGCACCGAGGCCATCTGCGAGACGATCATCCGGTGCGGCACGCTGGGAGAGGTGGCGGCCAGCAGGCCCGAGGTCGGGCGCAGGCCGTAGATGCCGCAGGCAAAGGCCGGGTAGCGGACCGAGCCACCGATGTCGTTGCCATGGCCGATGGCGCCGATCCCCGCCGCTGTGGCCGAGCCCGCCCCGCCCGAGGAGCCGCCGGGCGTCAGCGTCTTGTCATGCGGGTTGTAGGTCGCGCCGTGCAGGTCGTTGTTGGTGAAGGCGCGCATGGAATAGCAGGGCGTGTTGGTCCGCCCGAGGATCACCGCGCCCGCGGCCTTCATGTTCTGCACGACCGACCCGTCGGAGGCCGCGATATTGTCCTTCTGTGCCACGACGCCGTTGGTGGTGGCCCGCCCGCCGTAATCGACGTTGATCTTCACCGTGACCGGCACCCCGTGCAGCGGGCCGCTGGGGCCCGAGGTGCGCAGGGTGGCATCGGCGGCGCGGGCGGCCTCCATGGCCTGCTCCTCCAGCGGGTCGACCACGGCATTCAGCGCCGGGTTCACCTGTGCCATGCGGGCCAGCGCGCTTTCCGTCGCCTCGACGCTGGTGATGCGGCCAGCGGCGATCCCGGCCGCGAGGTCGGCGGCGGTCCATTTCCAGAGGTCGGTCGTCATGGGGGCTCTCCTTGATCCGGGGGCAGGCGGCCCCGCACGCAGGGGCAAGCTATGACGCAGCCCGCGAACAGGGCAATTCCCCCATATGGTGTAAAGTCGCGACGCGGCGGCACGAGCGGGCCGCCGGTCGTGGAGGATGCCCGGTTTTTGGGCGCTGCTTTTTGGCCTGCGTCGCAGCGTCACGACCCACGTTCGCACGCTCAGGCCCTGAAGAGGCTCGATCATTTGTAGGCAAACTACCTCCGGTCCGCTGTCAAGGGTTTGTTAATCGTTGATTTTCGCCCGGGAGTTTGCCGCAATGTGCGCAGTGGTGGGCCCCCTGCGGGCCTGTGGACGGGATGCGCGGGGACGTGCCGCGCGCCTGTCACGCGCGGCGGCGGACCCGCCGCAGGGACCATGGCTGGGACCCGAGCAAAGACCGGAAAGGACACGTGCCGATGATCGCGATCGAAAACGTCACCAAGATATACGGTGAAGGCAAAAGCGCCTTCCGTGCCCTCGACGACGTGTCGGTCACGATCAAGGATAACGAGTTCTTTACCCTGCTGGGGCCCTCGGGCTGCGGTAAGACCACGCTTCTGCGCACCATCGCGGGCTTCGTCGATCCCTCCAGCGGGTCGATCCGGCTGGGCGGCAAGGACATCCTGCAAAGCCCGCCCTACAAGCGCCCGGTGAACACGGTGTTCCAGAACTACGCGCTCTTCCCGCATATGACCGTCGCCCAGAACATCGCCTTCGGCCTCGAGATGCTGGGCAAGCCCAAGCGCGAGGTGAAGGCCACCGTCGAGGAGATGCTGGAACTGGTGCGGATGACGCCCATGGCGGACCGCCAGACCGGCCAGATCTCGGGCGGGCAGCAGCAGCGGGTGGCGCTGGCCCGGGCGCTGGCCCCGCGACCTCAGGTGCTGCTGCTGGACGAGCCGCTCTCGGCGCTCGACTTCAAGCTGCGCAAGGACATGCAGCTGGAGCTGAAGCGCCTGCAGACCGAAACCGGGATCACCTTCGTCTTCGTCACCCACGATCAGGAAGAGGCGCTGACCATGTCCGACCGGATCGCCGTGATGAACGCGGGCAAGATCCGGCAGATCGGCGGCGCGCGCGACATCTACGACCAGCCGGCCGAGCGTTTCGTGGCGGATTTCATCGGGGATACGAACTTCCTCGATGTCGAGGTGCTGGAGATCACCGGCGACGCCGCCCGCGTGCGCCTTGCCGGCGGGGCCGAGACGACGGCGCGCGGCGCGGCCGAGGCGGGCACCGGCATGGGGGCGGCCACGCTGGCCACCCGGCCGGAACATGCGCGCCTCGTCCCGGTGGGGCAGGGGGTGATGGAGGGGCTGCTGTCGCAGGTGGTCTACTTCGGCACCGATACCCATTATCACGTCACGCTGTCCGATGGCGCGGCCTTCACCCTGCGCCAGCAGAACACGCCGGACATGGCCCATGCCTTCACGCAGGGCGACCGGGTGGGCATCCACCTTGCCCCCGGCGTCGGCCAGCTGCTGAAGGACTGAGGCCATGAGCGACCTGTCCGCCGCCCGCACCGCCACGGAACGCCGCAACCGCTGGCTTCTGCTCAGCCCGGCGCTGCTGATCCTGATCTTCGCTGCCGCAGGCCCGCTGCTGATCGTCGTGGTCTATTCCTTCCTCACGCCGGGCGACTACGGCGGGGTGAAGCCCGAATTCTCGTGGAATGCGTGGTTCTCCGTGGTGATGGAGCGGGACTTCTTCACCGAGGAACTGACCTTTGCCGATGCGCACCTGTCGATCTTCTGGCGCTCGCTCAAGCTGTCGCTGATGACCACGGTGGCCGCCTTCGTCTTCGGTTTCCCCACCGCCTATTTCATCGCGACGCGGCCCAAGCGCAGCCGGGATGCCTGGATGCTGCTGATCATGATCCCGTTCTGGACCAACCTGCTGATCCGCACCTTCGCGATCATGGAGCTGATCCGGGCCGAGGGCACGGTGAACACGCTGCTGCTGTGGCTGGGGATCATCGACGCGCCGATCCAGATGCTCTTTACCGAGTTCTCGATCATGCTGGGGATGGTCTATGTCTACCTGCCGCTGATGGTCCTGCCGATCTACGCCTCGATGGAGCGGTTCGACTTCTCGCTGGTCGAGGCGGGCTATGACCTCTACGCGACCCGGTGGAAGGTCCTCACCAAGGTGATCTTCCCTCTGGTGAAGCCGGGCGTCATCGCGGGCTCGATCCTCGTCTTCGTGCCCTGCCTCGGCGCCTACGTGACGCCCCGCGTTCTGGGCGGCGGCAAGAACCTGATGCTGGGCAACCTGATCGAGCTGCAGTTCGGGCAGGGCCGCAACTGGCCGCTGGGGGCCGCGCTGTCGCTGACGCTGCTGGCGATCGTGATGGTGGCGCTGCTCTTCTACGTGCGCGCCGCCGGTCAGGAGGGGGAGAAGAGCCATGGCTAAACCCTTCGATATCCGCAAGCAGACCGGGTTCACGCCCCTCGCGATCCTCTGCTTCGTGCTGCTCTACCTGCCGATCATCCTGCTGGTGGTCTATTCCTTCAACGCCGGCTCCTCCATCGCGCTGTGGGAGGGCTTCTCGCTGCGCTGGTACGCAAGCGCGTGGGAGAACGAGGCCGTGCAGGCCGCCACCATCCGCTCGGTCGTCATCGCCTCGGCGGCCTCGGCGCTGGCGACCACGGCGGCGGTGCTGGCGGCGCTGGCCACCACGCGGGTCAAGCCTTGGCGCGGGCAGGGGGCGGTCTTTGCCATGATCAACCAGCCCCTCATGGTGCCCGAGATCGTGACCGCCGTTTCGCTGCTGATCTTCTTTGCCATGATCAAGGTCCAGACCGGCTACACCGGGCTGTGGTACCTGATCCTCGCCCATGCCGCCTTCTGCATTCCCTTCGCCTACATGCCGATCCGGGCCCGGTTGCAGGGCATGGACCTGACGCTGGAACAGGCGGCCTCGGATCTCTACGCGACGCCGTGGCAGACCTTCCGCCGCATCACCCTGCCGCAGCTCTTCCCGGGCATCCTCGCCGGTGCCATGCTGGCCTTCGTCATCTCTCTTGATGACGTGGTGATCACCGAATTCGTGAAATCCGCCGGGCAGGACACCCTGCCGACCTACATGCTGGGCCAGCTGCGGCGGAACATCACGCCCGAGGTCAACGCGATTTCCACCGCGTTGCTTGCCGCCTCCATCATTCTGGTGGTGGCCTTCTTCTTCCTCAGCCGGACGCGAAAATGATCCGGTCCAACCATCCAACTGGGAGTAACCACATGAAACGGACGCTGCTTCTGTCCACTGCCGCCGCCATCGGCCTGACCGTTCCGGCCCATGCCGAAGGGGTGCTGAACATCTACAACTGGGGCAATTACACCAGCCCCGAGATGATCGAGAAGTTCGAGAAGGAATTCGACGTCAAGGTCACCATCACCGACTACGACAGCAACGACACCGCGCTGGCAAAGATCAAGGCCGGTGGCCACGGCTTCGACATCGTCGTGCCCTCGGGGACCTATGTGCCGATCTTCATTGAGGAAGGTCTGCTGATGGAATCCATGCCGAGCGAGATGGAGAACTTCAAGAACATGGACCCGCAGTGGGTCGACGTGCCCTTCGATCCGGGCCGCAAGTACACCGTTCCGTGGCAGTGGGGCACCGTCGGCATCACCGTGAACACCGCCGTCTACGGCGGCGACATCAACACCGCCGACCTGATCCTGAACCCGCCGGAAGAGCTGAAGGGCAAGATCAACGTCGTCCCCGAGATGATGGACGTGATGCGCCTTGCGATCTTCGCCGTCGGCGGGGAGCAGTGCACCGGTGACAAAGAAGTGCTGATGAAGGTGCGCGACACCCTCGTCGAGGCCAAGAAATCCTGGCTCTCCATGGATTACGGCAACATCGAGAAATACGCCAAGGGCGACCTCGCCGCGGGCGTGAACTGGAACGGTGCGTCGCTGCGGGCGCGGCTCCAGAACGAGGACATCGCCTTCGGCTATCCCCAGACCGGCTACCCGATCTGGATGGACAACGCCGCGATCCTCGCCGACGCGCAGAACGTGGACAACGCCAAGCTCTTCCTGAACTTCATCATGGACCCCGAGAACGCGGCCATGCTGTCGAACTTCGCCCGCTATGCCAACGGCATCTCCGGGTCCGAGGCGTTCATGGACGAGGTGATGTCCACGGCGCCCGAAGTGGTGGTGCCGGACGAGCTGAAGGCCGCCGGTGTCGTGTCGATCGTCTGCCCGCCCGAGGTGCAGAAAATCTACACTGCCATCTGGACCGAACTGCAGAAGTGATCTTCTGATGTCTTGAGGGGCGCAGGGCCACGGTCCTGCGCCCCTTCTCGTTTGCCCCATACGTTGACGGAGCGCCCCATGCAGACCCCCGACCTGATCATCGCCAATGGCCGCCTCATGACCTTCGATCCGGCGCGCCCCATGGCCGAGGCCATCGCCATCGCGGATGGCCGCATCATGGCCGTCGGCACCACCGAAGCGATCCGCATGCTGGCCGGGCGCGGCACCCGCGTCGTCGATGCCGGGCAGGCGACGGTCATGCCCGGGTTCATCGACAGCCACGTCCACCTCTTCGGCGGCTCGGCCGAACTCGACTACCTCGACCTCTTCGGCGTGACCGGCTTCGATGCGGTGACCGCGAAGGTCCGCGCCTATGCCGAAACCTGCCCGGCGGGCGAGGTCGTCTTTGCCATCATGGCCGACTACGCGATCTTCGGCGCGGGGCATCAGACCACGCGCCACGATCTCGACCGGGTGCTGCCCGACCGGCCCTTCGCCATCTTCGCCCCGGATCATCACACCATGTGGGCCAATACGAAGGCGCTGGAAATGGGCGGCGTCCTGCAGGGCGGCGAGGTCGAGAAGGGATCGGAGATCGTCATGGGCGCGGACGGTCTTGCCGCTGGTGAGTTGCGCGAATCCGGGGCCTTCGGTCCGGTGCTGAGCTGCACCCGCTATGGCGGGCGGGAGCTGATGGGCATGGTGACCGGCGCGGACCCGGTGGACGCGGGCCCGGCAGAACGCGCGATGGATCGCGACGTGCTGGCACGGGGGCTGAAACACTGTGCCCGTCAGGGGATCACCGGGTTGCACAACATGGACGGCAATTTCTACACCGCCGAGCTGCTGCAGGATCTCGACGCTGACGGGCGGCTGCTGTGCCGGACCGAGATCCCGTTCCACTACAAGAATTTCGATCCCCTCGACCGGTTCGAGGAGGCCGAGGAAATGCGTCGCCGCTTCACCGGCGACCGTGTCTGGTGCAACCGGGTGAAGTTCTTCATGGACGGCGTGGTGGAGAGCGGCACCGCGCTGATGCTGCGGCCCTACCCGAACAGCGAGAGCATCGGCGACGCGATCTTCGAGACCGACCACTTCAACGCGGCGATTGCCCGGGCCGATGCCGCGGGCTTCCAGATCGCGGTCCATGCCATCGGCGACCGGGCCGTGCGCCAGACCCTCGATGCCTACGAGGCCGCGCAGGTGGCCAACGGGGTGCGCGACAGCCGCCACCGGATCGAGCATATCGAGACGCTGCATCCCGATGATCTGCCGCGCTTTGCGGAGCTGGGCGTCGTGGCCTCGATCCAGCCCGGCCATGCGCCGCGCGGGGGCTACTTCCCGCCCCACGGGCTGGATGCGCGCCTGCACGCAGACCAGATCCCGCTGGCCTTCGCATGGCAGGACATCCGCGAGACCGGCGCGCGGGTCTGCTTCTCGACCGACTGGCCGGTGATCCCGGTGGACGTGATGCGCACGATCAAGGCCGCCGTCGCGCCGCAGGCACTGCCCGCGCCGTGGAAGGACCAGCGCCAGTCGCTCTTCGACACGCTGAAGAGCTACACCGCCGACAACGCCTGGGTCGGGTTCCAGGAGGACCGGCTGGGGCAGCTCAAGCCCGGGATGCTGGCCGACGTGGTGATGCTCTCGCAGGATATCGAGGCCGTCGATCCGGAGGACCTGCCCAAGGTCAGCGCCGACATGACGATCTGCGGCGGAACGATCACCTGGGAGGCATGACCTCCCGGGTCTGCGTCGGGTCTTGAGAGAGGCAGTCCACCCGGGCTGCCTCTTTCTCATTGCGCGCCTGAACTGCCCGGACAGGGCCGTCCGGGTGCGGCGTTTGGTGCAACCCCGTTATGCGAAAGCAATTTTCCTGCGCTATACGGGTTACAGGCGATCCAACGTTGCGTTAACGAGCCGTGTTTCCGCAACGGATACGACTTTAACGAAACTGGAATCCCTCCCATGCCCAACGGTACCACCCTCGAGGTGCCCGCTGGTGCGGCAAGGACCGCGACGCCGTCCAACTCCCCGGCCCGCGTCCTGCTGGCCAGCCTCATCGGCACCACCATCGAATTCTTCGACTTCTACGTTTACGCGACCGCCGCCGTGCTGGTCTTCCCGTCGCTGTTCTTCCCCAACAGCGACCCGATGACCGCGCTTCTGGCCTCCTTCGCGACCTTCTCCATCGCCTTCTTCGCCCGTCCCTTCGGCGCGATCGTCTTTGGCCACTACGGCGACCGGATCGGCCGCAAGGCCACGCTGGTCGCGGCCCTGCTGACGATGGGCATCTCGACCGTGGTGATCGGCTTGCTGCCGACCTACGAAACCATTGGCGTTGTCGCGCCGCTGCTGCTGGCGCTCTGCCGCTTCGGCCAGGGCTTCGGCCTCGGCGGGGAGTGGGGCGGTGCCGTGCTGATGGCGACCGAAAACGCCCCCGAGGGCAAGCGCAGCTGGTACGGGATGTTCCCGCAGCTTGGCGCGCCCGTGGGCCTCTTCCTGTCCTCCGGCATGTTCTGGATCCTGCTGCACTTCATGCCGCAGGAAGACCTGCTGTCCTGGGGCTGGCGCGTGCCCTTCCTGTCCTCGATCGTGCTGATCGTGGTCGGTATGTGGGTGCGTCTGTCGATCACCGAAACGCCGGATTTCCAGAAGGCCATCGAGAAGGAAGAGCGGGTCTCCGTGCCCGTGGTCGAGGTCTTCAAGAACCACAAGCTCAGCCTCGTGCTGGGGACCTTCGTGGCGCTGGCGACCTTCGTGCTGTTCTACATCGGCACCGCCTACCTGCTGTCCTACAACGTCAAGGTCGTGGGCATTCCCTTCCTCGACGCGCTGGAAATCCAGCTCTGGGGGGCGATCGTCTTCGGTCTCTTCATCCCGGTGGCGGGCAAGCTGGCAGATCGCTTCGGCCGTCGTCAGGTGCTGACCGTGACCACGATCCTGATCGCGCTCTTCTCCTTCCTCGTGCCGGTGCTGATGACCGACAACGAAGGCCGCATCTTTGCCTTCGTGACGCTGGCGATGCTGCTCATGGGGCTGACCTACGGCCTGATCGGGACCGCGCTTGCCGCGCCCTTCCCGACCCATGTGCGCTACACCGGCTCGTCGATCACCTTCAACTTCGCGGGGATCTTCGGGGCCTCGCTGGCGCCCTACATCGCGACCTACCTTCAGTCGCACTACGGCATGGCCTATGTCGGCTACTACCTGCTGGCCGCCGCGCTGATCACGCTGCTCTGCATCTTCGCCTCGGCGAAGGGCAAGGTGTGATCCGGGCCTGATAGGGTCGAGACAATGAGAAAGGCCGCCCTTCGGGGCGGCCTTTTGCGTTGCGGTCTCGCGTCTTCCGACGCGCCCGGGCGTCAGACGAAGGTCAGCAGCCTGCGCGGCGTTTCCACCATGATCCGGGTGATCTCCGCCTCGGTGAAACCGCGCCGCCGCATCAGCGGCAGGACGTTGGCAAAGATATGCTGGAAGCCATGCCCGCCGAACCGCTCCAGCCGCCCCTTGGTGCAGATGTCGTGGCTGATCAGGATCTGGTCGAGGTGCCCGCGCGCGATCAGCTTGCGCAGCCATTGCAGACGCACGCCGTCGTTGGGCAGGTCGATGTCCGGGTTGGGCCAGTAGTAGGTCGTCTCCCAGCCGAAGAGATCGTATTCGATCACCACGCCTGTATCGGCGAGGCGGAAGAGCGTGTCTTCATCAAAGATCGTCCGGTCGATATGGCTGAGGATCACGCGGTCCATCGGCGCGCCCCGGGCGGCGCAGAAGGCGGCCACCTCCTGCGGCTGGTCCTTCATCCGCCCCGGGTGGACGTTGAGCGCGGCCCCGGTGGCCGCCTGCGCCGCAAGCGCGCCCTCCATCACCCGCTTCTCCTGATCGGTCCAGGGGGTCTGGCAGCCGATCTCGCCGATGATGCCCGCCCGGGCGCTGTCGCCCCATGCGCTGTCGAGGATCTGCCCGCTGATCTCCTCGGCGAAGCTTTCGGCCGAACGCTCGGCATTGGCCGCGTCCTGATAGGCGTTCACGTAGTGGCCCGAGCCCATGATGATCGGCAGCCCCGTGCGCTCCGACACAGAGCGCAGCATGGCTGGCCGGGGGCCGAGGCCGCCCACGGTCAGGTCCACCACGGTGCGCCCGCCTGCCTTCTTCATCTCCGCCAGTTCGGTGACGACGATGTCCTCGCTCTCGATCCGGAACTCGTCCGAGAAGAACTCCTGCCCGTAGCGCGCCCGGAAGCAGTTGCACATGTCGAGCGGCTCGTGCCGCATGTCCTCCTGCGCCAGATGCGGCGGCGTCAGGTCGATGAAGAGATGTTCGTGCATCAGCACCTGACCGAGGTCCGCCGGGTCGATCAGCCCGGTGACGGTCTGGACCTTGCCGGTCAGGTCGGAACGGGTCAGCGCCATCTCAGGCCTCCTCGGTCAGCATGTCGCGGTGGCGCAGCAGGAAGGCCTCCGCCGCCGCAAGAAATCCCTGCGTCTCTTCCTGACCCAATGGCAGCGACAGCGCAATGAGCCCGCGTGCGGCGAAGTAGTAGCCTGCCTCCAGCATCTCGAACTGGAGCAGGCGGCGCAGCAGCTCGGCCCGCTCCGGCTGGGCAGAGACGCCGTGGATGTTCATGATCGACCCGAGGCCCGAGACACGATACGGCGCCGCATGGCGCGTGAACAGCTCCGTCAGGGCGGTGCGGAAGGCCTCGCCGCGGTCAAAGAGTGCCTCCAGCGCCTCAGCCGTCAGCAGGTGGTCGCAGGCGGCGATCCCTGCCGACATGGTCAGCGTGTTGTTGTTGAACGTGCCTGCGTGGGGCAGGGCGCCGGGCGTGGCGGGATCGAACCGGGCCATCAACTCGCGCCGCCCGCCAAAGGCCCCGAAGGCCAGCCCGCCGCCGAAGAACTTGCCGATGACCGTCAGGTCCGGCGTGATCCCCAGCCGGTCCTGCATCCCGCCACGGGCCATCCGTGCTGTCTGCACCTCGTCGAAGATCAGCACGGCGCCGGCCTCGGCCGTCAGGCGCCGCGCGGCCGCGAGGAACGCAGGCGTGCCCGGGGCGCAGCCGCCCGCGCCCAGCATCGGCTCCACCACCAGCGCGGCGATGTCCGTGTGCGCAGCAAAGGCCGCCTCCAGCGCGGAGACGTCGTTGTAGGGCAGCACCAGCCAGTCGTGCGGGGCGTTGACCGGCGATCCGCCGCCGCCAAAGCTCATCAGCCCGCCGTGGTAGCCGCCGTCGAAGACCACGATACGCCCCCGGCCCGTGACGGCCTTGGCAAGGGCCACGGCCATCAGGTTGGCCTCGGTCCCCGAGTTGCAGAACCGCAAGAGGTCCATCGAGGGGAAGCGTGCCACCAGGCGTTCCGCCAGCCCGATCTCGGCCTCGGTATGAGAGGAGAGGTTGATGCCCTTGGCATGGGCCTCGGCCACGGCCTGCGCCAGCAGGGGCGAGGAATGGCCGAAGATGCCCGCGGTGAACTCGCCAAGGAAATCGACGAAGCTGTGGCCATCCACGTCGGTCAGGCGGCAGCCGGTGCCGGAAGCGATGCAGAGCGGGAAGGGCCCGGACCAGAGCGAGGACCGCGTATTGCCCCCGGGCATCACCGCGCGGGCCTGCTCCAGACGGGCGCGGCTGGTCGGGTGGTTGTCCTCGTAGCGGCCCTCAGCCAGAGCGAAGGCGCGACCAAGGGCGCTGTTGGGCAGGGAGGGCGTCATGCGGGGGTCTCACACATGGATCGTTGAACCTTCGGCTGTGACGGGCGCACTTCCTCATCGTTATACGGCGTATAGCATTCCTGCAAGTCTCTCCGACGCCATAGAGCGCCACGTCGCGCTGGACTCGCGTCAGGTGCGACCATAACGTGCAAAGCCGGGGACGATTGCGACCATGAAGGGGGAGCTCCATGGCGGATGGTATGGGTACTGGCGTTGAAGACGCCGCGACGGCCGGGGGGCGCAAACGCGCGGGACGGGCAGAACTGTCACCGGAGAAGGTGCTGGCGAAAGCCATCGAGGTGATTGACAGCGACGGGCTGGAGGCATTCTCGATGCGCCATCTGGCCAAGGGTCTGGGCGTAACGCCCATGGCGCTCTACTGGCATTATCCCAAGCGGCACGACCTTGTGCGCGCAGTGGTGGCAGAGGTGCTTGCGGGTGTCGTTCCGGCGACGGCCACCCACTGGGAGGAATGGCTGCGCGATTACATGCACCGCTTCCGGGCGGCCATCACGCGCCATCCCAACGTGGCCCCGCTGATCGGCGGCCAGCTGATTTCCAACGTCTCGGGCAATCTCGACATGATCGAGGCGCTGCTGACCCGCCTGCAGGAGGCCGGCGTGCCTGACCACAAGATGGTGCAGGCCTACAACAGCGTCATCGGCGGCATGGTCGGCTTCGTCTCGCAGGAATTCGCGCTCGTGCCCTCCAGTTCCGACGACGGCTGGGACGGGCGGATGAAGGAAGTGATCGGCGGGATCGATGCCGAGCGTCATCCGCATCTCCACGCGATGCGGTCGCGCATGGAAAACCGCAGTTTCATCCTGCGGTGGGAAAATGGCGCGACACGCCCGATGGATGACAGCTTCGACACCTTCACCGAGGTGATGATCGCAGGCATCCGCGCGTTGACCGTCTGAGGCGGTCAGCCGCACGGGACGCGGCCCGCCCCGCTACCGGGCAACGATCCGGGGGCAGGGCCGCGCGACGTTAGCCAACGATATGATAGCCGCCGTCGATGTAATGCACGTCGCCGGTGATCGTCTTCGCGCCGTCGGAGGCCAGGAAGGCCGCATAGGCCCCCACGTCCTCCAGCGTGGCGAGGTGGTGCATCGGCACCTTCTCGGCGTTCTTCGCCAGCAGGTCATCGAAATGGCCGATGCCGCTGGCGGCGCGGGTCTTAAGCGGCCCGGGGGAGAGGGCGTTCACCCGGATGCCTTTTTCACCCAGTTCGGCGGCCATGTACTTGGTGACGGATTCCAGCGCGGCCTTCACCGGGCCCATGACGTTGTAGTTCTCCACCACCTTCTCGGCGCCGTAGTAGCTGACCGTCATGCAGCTGCCGCCGGAGGTCATCAGCGGCTCTGACTTGCGCACGAGGTGGAGGAAGGAGCCGACGGAGATGTCCATCGCCATCTGGAACCCGCCGCGCGAACAATCCGTGACGCGGCCATGCAGGTCGTCCTTGGGGCAGAAGGCGATGGAGTGCAGCAGGATGTCGAGCTGCCCCCACTCCTCGGTCAGCGTGTCGAAGAGCGCGTCGATCTGCGCCTCTTCGGTCACGTCGAGCGGGGCGAAGACCTTGGCGCCAAGGGCCTCGGCCAGCGGGCGCACATGGGGTTCGGCCTTGGCGTTGAGATAGGTCACGGCCAGTTCGGCCCCGGCCTCCTTCAACGCCTTGGCGCAGCCCCAGGCCACGGACTGGTCGTTCGCGATACCGACGATGAGCGCCTTGCGGCCTTCGAGAGAGAACATGGGGACCTCCGGACTGGATAAAGACAGGTCCTGTGTCGCGCGTCGCGGTGGCAAACGCGTAACGAAAAATGCCGCAACGCGGCGTAAGCCGGCGCCGCGGCGCGTGGCTGCCGATTTCCGGGGCGTCCTGCCGCCGCCTGCGGCAGGTCAGGGCAGAATGCGTCGCAGGCCCGATTGCACCTTCAGCAGCGGCGGCAGGAACTCTGCCACCACCGTCTCCGGCCCGTCCTGCGTCGCCGCGAAGCCGGTGTTCAGCGCCGCCACCACGCGGCCCGCGCTGTTGTAGAGCGGGATCGCGAGAGAGCGCAGGCCCAGCTCGATCTCCTGGTCGATGACGGCATAGCCATCGGCGCGGACCTGCGCCAATCGGGCCATGATCTCCTCCGGGTCGCTGAGCGAGCGCGGTGTGCGCGGGCTGAGGTCAGAGCGTTCGATCACTGCGCGGGCCTCCTCCTCGGGCAGGGCGGCCAACAAGATGCGCCCCATCGAGGTGCAATGGGCGGGCAGGCGCGAGCCGGGCATCAGGCCGATCGACATCACCCGGCGCTGCGCCGCACGGGCGAGGTAGACGATCTCCGTCTCGTCGAGGATCGAGACCGAGGTCGACTGCCCGATCTGGTCCGAAAGCTGGTCCAGCCACGGCTGCACGATATGGGGCAGGGGCAGGGCCGCCAGCGCCCCCATCCCCAGCCGCATCACCCGGGGCGTCAGCTGGAAGAACTTGCCGTCGTAATCCGCATAGCCCAGCCGGTGCAGCGTCAGCAGGCAGCGCCGCGCCGTGGCCCGGTCGAGCCCCGTCGACTCGGCCGCCTCAGAGATAGACAGCCGGGGGTGATCGGCGCTGAAACACTCGATCACCTGCAGTCCTTTCGCCAGCGAGGCGATGAAATCGGTCGACTTGTTCACCATGCGCACAAACGAAGCCGCAGTATGAACAAATGTCAATATGCGCACGGGGGCGATGGTCATACGGCTGTTACGGGGCTAGCAACATGCCGCTGCGGCGGCCTTCCGGGCGGCCGCGACAGAGGAGAATGCCATGGACAAGACACTCGCCACCCTGGCGGAGACCGTCGCGGATATCCCCGACGGCGCCACGGTCATGATCGGCGGCTTCGGCGGCTCCGGCGCGCCGGTAGAGCTGATCCACGCCCTGATCGACGCCGGTCCCAAGGACCTGACCGTGATCAACAACAACGCTGGCACCGGCCGGATCGGGATCGCCGCGATGATCGACGCCGGCATGGTCCGGAAGATGATCTGCTCCTTCCCCAAGTCGTCGGACCCGCGCGCCTTCACCGAGCGCTACCTCGCCGGCGAGATCGAGCTGGAACTGGTGCCGCAGGGCACGCTGGCCGAGCGTATCCGCGCCGCGGGCGCAGGGATCCCGGCCTTCTACACGCCGACCTCCTACGGGACCGAACTGGCCGAGGGCAAACCTGTCCATGAGTTCGACGGGCGGCCCTATGTGCAGGAACGCTGGCTCAAGGCCGACTACGCGCTGGTCAAGGCCGAGCTGGGCGATGCCATGGGCAACCTGACCTATCGGCTGGCCGCGCGGAACTTCAACCCGATCATGTGCATGGCGGCCACCACCACCATCGCGCAGGTGTCCAAGATCGTGCCGGTCGGCGGGATCGACGCCGAGCAGGTGATCACCCCCGGCATCTTCGTCAACCGCGTCGTCGAAGTGCCGAACCCGCAGCAGGAAGAGCTGCTGATCCGTTCGGGAGCGACCTACGCATGATGGACGATATCAAACTTTCCAACGACCAGATCGCCTGGCGTGCCGCGCAGGACATCGAGGACGGCGCCTATGTGAACCTTGGCATCGGCTTCCCGGAGAAGGTGGCGCAATTCACCGTCGAGGGCCGCGAGCCGGTGTTCCACTCCGAGAACGGTGTGCTGGGCTTCGGCCCCGCGCCGAAACCGGGCGAAGAGGACTGGGACCTGATCAACGCCGGCAAGAAGGCCGTGACGCTGAAGCCGGGTGCTGCCTTCTTCCACCACGCCGACAGCTTCTCGATGGTGCGCGGTGGCCACCTCGACGTGGCGATCCTCGGCGCGCTGCAGGTGGCCCAGACCGGTGACCTCGCCAACTGGCGCGTGGGCAACAAGGGCGTGCCCGCCGTGGGTGGGGCCATGGACCTCGTGCACGGGGCCAAGCGCGTGGCGGTGATCACCGATCACGTCACCAAGAACGGCGACCCCAAGCTGGTCGAGACCTGCACCTTCCCGCTGACCGGCGTGCAATGCGTGACCCGGGTCTACACCTCGCTCGCCGTGGTCGACATCGAGGACGGCCATTTCGTCCTGCGCGAGAAGCTGCCGCAGATCAGCTTCGACGAGCTGCAGGCCGTGACCGGGGCCGCGCTGAAGACCCAGGGCGAGGTCGGCGACCTCGTCGTGCCGGAACTCTGAGGAGGAGGAAAGATGACCGACGTTTACATTTGCGCCTATACCCGCACCCCCATCGGCCGCTTCGGCGGCACGCTGGCCCCGGTGCGGGCCGATGACCTTGGCGCGATCCCGCTCAAGGCCCTGATGGCGGCCCATGACTTCGACTGGACCGCTGTCGATGAGGTGCTCTTCGGCTGCGCCAACCAGGCTGGTGAAGACAACCGCAACGTGGCGCGCATGTCCTCGCTGCTGGCGGGCCTGCCCGACAGCGTGCCGGGCGGCACGATCAACCGGCTCTGCGGCTCCGGCATGGATGCGATCATCACCGGCGCCCGCGCGATCAAGGCCGGCGAGGCCGAGCTGATCGTGGCCGGCGGTGTCGAAAGCATGACCCGCGCGCCCTTCGTGATGCCCAAGGCCACCACCGCCTTCAGCCGCTCGAACGAGGTCTTCGACACCACGATCGGCTGGCGCTTCGTCAACCCGCTGATGAAGAAGCAATACGGCGTGGATTCGATGCCCGAGACGGGCGAGAACGTGGCCGAGGACTTCAACATCTCGCGTGAAGACCAGGACGCCTTCGCCCTGCGCTCGCAGCAGAAGGCCGCCGCGGCCATCGCCTCGGGCCGTCTGGCCAAGGAGATCACCCCGGTGACCATCCCGCAGCGCCGCAAGGACCCGATCGTCTTCACCACGGACGAGCATCCGCGCGAAACCACGCTGGAGAAACTGGCCGCCCTGCCGACGCCCTTCCGCGAAGGCGGGTCGGTCACGGCGGGCAACGCCTCGGGCGTGAACGACGGCGCGGCCGCGCTGATCCTCGCCTCGGAAGCCGCGATCAAGACCCACGGGCTGACCCCGATCGCCCGCGTCCTCGGCGGGGCCACCGCCGGTGTCGCGCCGCGGATCATGGGCTTCGGCCCCGCGCCCGCGTCCAAGAAGCTGATGGCCCGCCTCGGCCTCAAGATCGACGACTTCGACGTGATCGAGCTGAACGAGGCCTTCGCCTCCCAAGGGCTCGCCACGCTGCGCGACCTCGGCGTGGCCGACGATGACGCCCGGGTGAACCCCAACGGCGGCGCCATCGCGCTGGGCCACCCGCTCGGCATGTCGGGCGCCCGGATCACCGGCACCGCCGCGCTCGAGATGAAGCTGAACGGCGGCAAGCGGGCGCTGGCCTGCATGTGCATCGGCGTGGGCCAAGGCATCGCCATCGCGCTGGAAGCCGTCTGAGGCACGCCTCACGGACAGGGAAAAGGCCCCGGGAAACCGGGGCCATTTGCGTTTCCCTCTCCGTCGGGCAACCTCGATTTTGCGAAAAATCTTGGGAAAATTCTTCGAATAATTTTCCGCGCCCCGGGCGGGCGGCCCGCGTCCCTGACCGGAACATGCGCAGGTGCCGGACCGTTTTCTGCGCAGGAAACGGCGGGCGCCTCACTCGCGGCTCAGCGCCTCCACCGGGTCGAGCTGCGCGGCCGAGCGGGCGGGCAGGAAGCCGAAGGTCACCCCGATCAGCGTCGAGGAGAGGAAGGCCGCCAGCATCGCCACCAGCGAGAAGCTGAGCCGCAGATCGGCGTTGAGCTCGGTCACCAGCGCGCCGCCCGCAAGTGCTGCCAGCACCCCCAGCACCCCGCCCACGAGGCAGACCAGCACCGCCTCGATCAGGAACTGGCTCACGATGTCCGAGCGCCGCGCGCCGATGGCGATGCGCACGCCGATCTCCTTCGTCCGCTCGGTCACCGAAACCAGCATGATGTTCATCACCCCGATGCCGCCCACGATCAGCGAGATCACGGCGATCATCGCCACCAGCAGCGTCATGGTCTGGGTGGTGGAGGTGATCGTCTCACGGATCGTGTCGGAGTTCTGCAGGAAGAAGTCCTTGGTCCCGTGCCGCTGCAACATCAGCGCCTCGATCTGCGCCTCCGCGGTGGCCATGTCGTAATCGTCCGACACCCGGACGCCGATGCTGTCCACGTTGTCCTGCCCGGTGATCCGCGACATCGAGGTGGTATAGGGCACCCAGACGTTCAGCGAGGAGGGGCCGAAGCTGGCCCCGGAGGAGCGCACCACCCCGATCACCCGCACCGGCACCCGGCCCAGCAGGAGCACCTCGCCGATCGGGTCCTGCCCGCTTTCGAAGAAGGTGTCGCGTGTGTCCTCGTCGATCACCGCGACCTGCGCCCGGTCGGTCACCAGCACGGCGTCGAAGACGCTGCCGGTGACGGTCTGGTAGGAATGCACGTCGAAATAATCGCCGCTGACCCCGTTGATCGTGGCCGTGGCCTCGGTATTGCCATAGATCACCGAGGCCGAGGAGGAGACCGCAGGCGAGACGCCGAGCGCATAGTCCTGAAGGCTCAGCGCATCCGCATCCGCCGGCACCAGCGTCTTGATCCGGCTGGCGCCCCGTGCGCCGAAGCCGCTGCCCGCCCGGACGGTGATCGTGTTGGTGCCGAGCGAGGAGATATCCTCGAGGATCTTCTCTTGGCTCCCGGTGCCGAGCGCCACCACCAGCACCACCGAGGCGATGCCGATGATGATCCCCAGCATGGTCAGGAAGCTGCGCAGCCGATGCGCCAGCATGGCGCGCAGCGACATGGTCGCGGCTTCCTTCAGGCGCAGCAGCCCGGCCATCGGGCCGGTCTTCTGGGGCCGCTGGGGCAGGCGCTCGGGCTGGGCCGGGGCGTCGGCCTTCTTGCGCGTGTCCGCGGTGATGCGGCCGTCGCTGATCTCGATCACCCGATGGGCATGGGCGGCGACCTCGGGGTCGTGGGTCACCATGACGATCGTGTGGCCGCGGGCGTTCAGGTCCAGCAGCAGGGCGATCAACTCGGCGCTCGACTTGGTGTCGAGCGCGCCGGTGGGCTCGTCCGCGAGGATCACCTCGCCGCCGTTCATCAGCGCCCGCGCGACGGACACCCGCTGCTGCTGGCCGCCCGACAGCTCCGAGGGGCGGTGGTCGAGGCGGCTTTCCAGCCCCAGTTGCGCCAACAGGTCGGCGGCGCGGTCGCGGCGGCTGGCGCGGGTCTCGCCGGCATAGATCGCGGGCACCTCCACGTTGCCCACGGCGTCGAGATCGGGCAGCAGCTGGTAGCGCTGGAAGATGAAGCCGAAATGCTCGCGCCGCAGCCGGGCCAGCTCGTCGGGCTCCAGCCGGGACACATCCTGCCCGTCGAAATGGTAGGTGCCGCTGGTGGCGCGGTCGAGACAGCCGAGGATGTTCATCAGCGTCGACTTGCCTGAGCCTGAGGCGCCGATGATCGCCACCAGCTCGCCCGGATGAATGTCGAGGTCCACGTCGCGCAGCACGGTGATCGTCTCCGATCCCGCCTGGAAGCTGCGGGTGATGCCGCGGACGGAAATCAGCGGATCGGTCATGTCAGAACCCCATCGGGGGCGGGCCCCCGCGGCTCGACGATGTGCTGCTGGCCGCTGCCACGGCCGCGCCGGTCACCACGCGGTCGCCCTCGGAAAGGCCAGAGGTGATCTGCGCCGTGACCTTGTTGTTCAGCCCGACCTCGACCGCCACGCTGCGCGGCGCGCCGGTCGCCGAGTCCACCACCTGCACCGTATAGCCGCTGCGGGCAGAGCCCTTCAGCGCGGCGGCGGGCAGGGTCAGCACGCCCTCCGCCCGGTCCAGCACGATGGAGACCTGCGTCGTCATCCCGATCCGCAGGGTATGGTCCGGGTTCTCCACGTCGAAGAGCCCGTTGTAATAGATCGCCTCGTCGGTCGAGATCGTGTCGCTGTCCTTGATCTCGGAGGGGGCAGGCTCCACGTCGCGCACGGTGGCGGTGAACTGCTGCTCCGGCTCGCCGAGGATGGTGAAGCGCACCTCCTGACCGGCGCGCACATGGACCACGTCGGCCTCCGAGATCTCGGCCTTCACCACCATCTGGTCGAGGTTGGCCAGCTTCACGATCGTGGGCGCATCGGTGTTGGCGTTCACCGTCTGGCCCTCGTTCACCACGATGGCCACGACGGTGCCGGTGATCGGCGCGGTGATCCGGGTGCGGTCCAGCGCGATCTGCGCGGTGGAGACGGTGACCTCGGCCTTGTCCTTCTGGGCGGCGAGCGCGGCGAGATCGGCCTTGTAGACCTGCACGTCGGCGGTCGCGCTCTCCACGTCCACCTGAGAAGTGTAGTTCTGCGCCTGCAGCTTCTCGGCCCGTTCCAGCAACAGCTGCGCCTTGCGCAGGTTGGCCTCGTTCGCGGCGATCTGGGCCTCGATCTGGGCGAGGTCCGCCTTGGCCTCCAGCACGTCGTTCTGCTGGTCCTGATTGTCGATCTGGGCGATCAGGTCGCCTTCCTGCACCTGCTGGCCCAGTGTCACGGCCAGCGTATCGACCTGACCGGAGACCCGCGCCCCGACCGAGATCAGCTGCTGCGCCTCGATGATGCCGGAGGCAAGGACGGTTTCCTCGACGGTGCCCCGGGCGACAGGCGCGGTGGTCAGCTGCGCCGGCGGCTCAGGCTTGAAAAACTGGGTCCAGACGGCATAGCCGCCGCCCCCGAGAAGCAGCAGCACGATCGCGATTTTCAAGTATTTGGGCATCCGGCAGCCTTTCCCCGCGTTCCGGTTCCATCGTGACGTGACACGCGCGGCGGGGTGGTTTCCGTCGCAACCGTGACGCGGCGTCACGGGACGCGGCGGGGGTGGAGTGCTGAACGGTCGGGCTGTGACGTGGCCGAATTGAGCCGGATGGGGCCCGGGTCGCGCCCGGATCAGGCCCGGATCAGGCAGGCGTCAGGGCAGGGGATCGGTGAGGAACAGCGTGACCTTCAGCCCGCCATGGGCAATCGGCGCCTGCGTGGGCAGGAAGGGCAGGGCGGTGGCCTTGGCCAGCCCCGCGTCCGAGGTCACGATGCCCACGCGCCAGCCGCTGAACCGTTCCTTCAGCACCGTGCCCATGGCGCCATGGAGCGCGAAGAGCATCTTCCGGTTGCCGATCCGCGTGCCGTAGGGCGGGTTGATCATGACGAGGCCCGGCGGGCCGTCGGGGCGCTGCACCTCGCTGAGGGGCGCGCAATGGAACCGGGTGATCCCGGCCACGCCCGCCCGTTCCGCATTGGCGGTGGAGGCGCGCACCGCGCCCTGATCCCGGTCGGAGCCGTAGAAGATCTGCGCCGTCTCGCGCGCCGGGCCGCTGCGGCGCAGGGCCTCGCAGGCAGCGGCGTCATAGGTGGCGAGGTCCTCGAAGGCGAAGCGCCGGGCCCGGCCGGGTTGCAGGCCAAGCGCGATTTCCGCCGCCTCGATCGGGAAGGTGCCCGAGCCGCACATCGGGTCCAGCACCGGCTCGTCCCCGGTATAGCCGCAGCCGCGCAGCAGCAGGGCGGCCATGGTCTCGCGCATGGGCGCCTTCACCACCGCCGTCTTGTGGCCGCGCTTGTGCAGCCCCTCGCCGGAGGTGTCGACGCTGAAGGTCACGAGGTTGTCGTCGATCCGCACCTTCAGCACCAGCGACGCCTCGGGCGAGATCGTCGCGCCGAGGCTTTCCTTCAGCGCGGTCTCGATCCGCTGGGTCGCGGCCCCGGCGTGGTAGATCTTGGACTTCTGCGTTGTCGTCTCGACCCGCAGCGGCACATCGGCGCGCAGCACGTCCGACCACGGGAATTTCCGCGACCGCTTGTCGAGCTGGGCAAGGTGGAAGGCGCGGAACTCGCCGATCCGCACCAGCACACGGCTGGCGCCGCGCAGCTCGAGGTTGGCGCGCCAGACATCGGGCCAGCCGCCGCGGCAGGTGACACCGCCGGGCAGTTGCGTGGCGCCCTTGAACCCGGCCTCGCGCACCTCGTCGAGCAGAAGCGCCTCCAGCCCCGGCGGGCAGGAGAGGAAGATCTCGAAATCGGTCGGGGCGGTGGCGGTCTGGGTCATGGGGCCTTCTATCCGGTTGCGGGGCAGGGGGCGAGAGGGAAACCGCCTGCCCGGATCGGGCGCGGTTGCATGCTTTTCGCATGTTTTTTGGCCCGGCCCCCTTGGCAATGCAGTCCGCGCAGATAGGCTGGCGCGCAGCGAGTCCCCCGATCCGCGACCCGTGCCCCGGCGACCGTCCCATCGACCCCGCGCAGGAGAACCACATGACAATCCTCTTTGCCGGCCTCCCTGACGCGGCGACGACTGGGGCGAACGGAGCGCCGGAACCGGGCGCAGGCCTGCCTCCGGGCCGTATGCTGCCCCGTTTCACGCGCCGCCTCGCGCCCCGTCTCGATCGGCCGCGCGCCGCTTTTCCACCTGATCCGGCCCGACATCAGGGTTTTCCTGCACGTCACACGGCCCGGGGCCGCGACGTCATCTTTGCATCGGTCAAAAGGCCGGTGCCACATTCCTCCATCACGTGAAAGTTAACACAATGACCAACGACGCCACTCACCCCCTCATCTTCGACGGCCACAACGACCTCGTCCTGCGCCTGCTGACCGGCAAGGTCACCGCCGCGCAGGTCGCCGAGGGCCTCGAAGACGGCCATATCGACCTGCCGCGCAGCCGCGCGGGCGGGTTCGCGGGGGGCTTCTTTGCCATCTTCGTCCCCAGCCCGGCGGACAATTCGCTGGCCAAGGACGCGATGCGCGCGGCGGAATACGACCTGCCGCTGCCCGCGATGTTGGACCAGCAGATGGCGCTGACCGAAACGCTGAAGGGCTTCGATCACTTCGACGCGCTGGAAGCGGCGGGTGTCATTAAGACCTGCACCACCGTGGCCGAACTGGAAGCCGCGCTGCCGGGCGACGCCATGGCCTGCGTGCGCCACATCGAGGGCGCCGAGGCGATCGGCCCCGACATGGAGGCGCTGCACCAGCTTTACGCCCGCGGCCTGCGGTCGCTGGGCCCGGTCTGGAGCCGCCCGACGATCTTCGCCGAGGGCGTGCCCTTCCGCTACCCGTCCTCGCCGGACATCGGCGGCGGACTGACCGAGGCCGGCAAGGCGCTGGTGAAGGAATGCAACACGCTCGGCATCATGCTGGACCTGTCGCATATGAACGAAAAGGGCTTCGACGACGTGGCGGCCCTGTCGGATGCGCCGCTGGTGGCGACTCACTCCAACGCCTGGGCGATCTGCCCCCATGCCCGCAACCTCACAGACCGGCAGCTTTCGGTCATCGCGGAAAGCGACGGAATGGTGGGCATCAACTTTGCCTCCGGCTTCCTGCGCCCGGACGGCCAGATGGATGGCGACTTTTCCCTTGACGTGATGATGCAGCATCTTGACCATCTGATCAAAATGCTGGGCGAGGACCGGGTCGGTATGGGCTCGGACTTTGACGGCGCCACCATTCCGGAGGGGATCAAGGACATCGCGGGGCTGCCTGCCCTGCGCGATGCGATGCGGAGCCACGGTGTCGATGCGGCACTGATGGACAAGCTTTGCTACGGCAACTGGATGCGCGTTCTTAGGAAAACCTGGGGCGCATGAGAAAACCGACAAGGTTTCACCCATAACCCGACCAACCACAGGGAGAGTACCAATGAAAACGTTTACCAATTTCGGCAAGGCGGCGCTGGTCGCCACGCTGCTCGGCAGCGTCGCACTGCCGGCCTTCGCGGAAACGCCGCCGAACATGCTGGTGATCGCGAACCGGATCGACGACATCAAGACTTTCGACCCGGCGGAAAGCTTCGAATTCGCGGGCGCCGACGTGTCGCGCAACGTCTACGAGAAGCTGGTGAACTTTGACCCGCTCGACCTCGACGCGGGCTATGCGCCTCAGCTGGCCGCCAGCTGGGACGTCTCCGAGGATGGCAAGACCATCACCTTCACCATGGCGGATGGCCATGTCTTCGCCTCCGGCAACCCGGTGACGGCCAAGGACGCCGAATTCTCGCTGCGCCGCGCGGTGCTGCTGAACAAGACCCCCTCGTTCATCCTGACCCAGTTCGGCTTCACCGCCGACAACGTCGAGGACACGATCAAGGCGACCGATGACAAGACCCTCGTCATCACGCTCGACAAGCAATACGCGCTGTCCTTCGTGCTGAACTGCCTGACCGCCACCATCGGCGGCATCGTCGACAGCGAAACCGTCATGGCGAACGAGACCGACGGCGACATGGGCAACGCGTGGCTGCGCACCAACACCGCCGGTTCCGGCCCCTACAAGGTGCTGGACTGGAAGCCGAACGAGTCGGTCATGATGGACCTGAACCCGAACTACGGCGGCGACGAGCCGGCGATGAAGCGGGTGATCGTGCAGCACATCCAGGAATCCGCCACCCAGCGTCTGCAGCTGGAACGCGGTGACATCGACATCGCGCGCAACCTCTCGCCCGAAGACGTGGCCGGCCTCGAAGGCAACGCCGACGTCAAGGTCGTGGACGAGCTGCGCGGCCGCCTGATGTACTGGTCCGCGAACCAGAAGGTCGAGGCGCTGACCGATCCCAAGGTCCTCGAGGCGATGAAATACGCCGTCGATTACAAGGGCATGGCGGACAGCTTCCTCAAGGGGCAGTACACCGTCCAGCAGGCCTTCCTGCCGCTGACCTTCCTCGGCGCGCTGGAAGACAAGCCCTTCGCCTTCGACATCGAGAAGGCGAAATCGCTGATGGCCGAAAGCGGCTATCCCGATGGCTTCGACCTGAAGATCTCGGTGCGTGAAGCACAGGAGCGGATCGACATCGCGCAGTCGCTGCAGAACACTTGGGGCCAGATCGGCATCAACGTGGAACTGATCGTCGGCACCGGCGCCCAGACCCTCGACCGCTACCGCGCGCGTGAGCACGACATCTACGTCGGCGCATGGGGCCCGGACTATCCCGACCCCAACACCAACGCGGGCACCTTCGCCTACAACCCCGACAACTCCGACGAGGCTGGCGCCACCGGCCTGCTGGCCTGGCGGAACGCCTGGGGCATCCCCGAGATGAGCGAAGAAACCCTCGCCGCCGTGGTCGAGAACGACACCGAGAAGCGGAAAGAGATGTATCTCGCGCTTCAGAAGGAGTTCCAGCAGGTCAGCCCCTTCGGCGTCATGTTCCAGCAGATCGAACAGAACGCCATGGCGTCGAGCGTCGAGAACTTCGTGGCCGGTGGGGCAACCACCGCCGTCTCCTACTGGGTCATCACCAAGTAAGTCGCAGAGATAGTGGCACAGACAACATCCCAGAAGGGCGGGCAGCGCAGGCTGCCCGTCCCCTCGTGGCTCCGCAAGACGCTGACCACGTTCGCGACCGTGGCGATCACGCTGCTCGGTCTTCTTTTCGTGACATTCATGATCGGGCGCGTCATGCCGATCGACCCGGTTCTCGCCGTCATCGGCGAACGGGCCACACAGGCGCAATACGACGAGGCCTACCTCGCGCTCGGGCTCGACAAGCCGCTGCTGGTGCAGTTCGGCATCTATGTGACCGATGTGCTCCACGGTGACTTCGGCACCTCGATCCGCACCGGGAAGCAGGTGAGCGAGGACATCGCACGGGTCTTCCCCGCCACGCTGGAACTGGCCACGCTGGGCACGCTGATCGGCGTCGTCCTCGGCGTTCCGCTGGGCGTGCTGGCCGCGGTCTACCGCGGCAGCTGGATCGACCAGATCTCGCGCTTCGTCGGCCTCATCGGGTATTCCATGCCGATCTTCTGGCTGGGCATGATGGGTCTTCTGATCTTCTACGGTATCCTCGGCTGGGTCGCGGGACCGGGCCGTCTGGGCGTCTTCTACCAGGGCCTCGTGCCGGACCGGACCGGGCTGCTGCTGCTCGACGCGATGATCGCGGGCGACTGGACCGTCTTCAAGGACGCGCTGTCGCACATCATCCTGCCGGCCTGCCTGCTGGGCTATTACTCGCTGGCCTACATCAGCCGGATGACGCGGTCCTTCATGCTGGAACAGCTGAACGCCGAATACGTCACCACCGCGCGGGTCAAGGGCCTGAGCGAATGGGACGTGGTCTGGAAACACGCGTTCCGCAACATCTCCATCCAGCTGATCACGGTGATCGCGCTGGCCTACGCCAACCTGCTCGAAGGCTCGGTCCTGACCGAGATCATCTTCGCATGGCCCGGCATCGGCAGCTACATCACCACCTCGCTGCTTTCCAATGACATGAACTCGGTGCTGGGCGGCACGGTGGTCATCGGCACGGTCTTCGTGGCGCTGAACATCTTCTCCGACCTGCTGTACCGCTTCTTCGATCCGAGGGCGAAATGACACAGCCCACAGCAAAACCCCAAGAGACCCTCGGCTGGCGTGCCTGGCTGACGGCGGATGTGCCCGCCTCTCGCGCGCAGGCGCGGGCGGCGGCCTGGTTCAACGGCTGGCTCCGCTTCCGGTCCAACACGCTGGCGATGGTCGGCCTGATCATCCTGCTCTTCATCATCCTCTGCGCGGTCTTCGCGCCGCTGCTGGCGACGCATGATCCCTTCGTGCAGAACCTCGGCAACCGGCTTCAGCCGCCGGGCGCGGACGGCCATATCTTCGGCACCGACAGCCTTGGCCGCGACATCTACTCGCGGCTGCTCTTCGGGGCCCGTATCTCGATCTACATCGTGCTGCTGGTGGCCCTCGTGGCGCCGCTGCTGGGGCTGATCGTGGGCACCATCGCGGGCTATGCCGGCGGCTGGGTCGACGTGACCCTGATGCGGTTCACCGACATCTTCCTCGCCTTCCCGCGGCTGATCCTTGCGCTGGCCTTCGTGGCCGCGCTCGGCGCCGGGATCGAGAATGCCGTGCTGGCGATCTCGCTCACCGCATGGCCACCCTATGCGCGGATCGCCCGGGCCGAGACGCTGACCATCCGCAACTCGGACTTCATCCACGCGGTGCGCCTGCAGGGCGCGGGCCCGGTGCGGATCATCACGCGCCACATCTGGCCGCTCTGCATCTCCTCGCTCGTCATCCGCGTCACGCTGGACATGGCAGGCATCATCCTGACCGCGGCGGGCCTCGGCTTCCTCGGCCTTGGCGCACAGCCGCCGAGCCCGGAATGGGGCGCGATGATCGCCGAGGGGCGCAAGTACATCCTCGACTACTGGTGGGTCGCCACGATCCCCGGTCTCGCCATCTTCTCGATCTCGCTGGCCTTCAACCTTCTGGGCGACGGTCTGCGCGATGTGCTGGACCCGAAGGAGGCCGGACGATGAGCCATCTTCTGGACGTTGAAAACCTCTGGGTGAAATTCCCCACCCGCAACGGCGTCTTCGACGCGGTGCGCGGCATCTCCTTCTCGCTGGGGCGCGAGCGCCTCGGCATCGTGGGGGAGTCCGGCTCGGGCAAGTCCATGACCGGGCGGGCGGTGCTGCAGCTGATCCGCAAGCCGGGCCGGGTCGAGGCCGACCGGATGGAGATGAACGGCACCGACCTGCTGGGCGCCTCCGACAAGGCGATGCGCAAGATCCGGGGCCGCCATATCTCGATGATCATGCAGGACCCGAAGTATTCGCTGAACCCGGTGATGACCGTGGGCCAGCAGATCATCGAGGCCCTGCGCACCCACGAGAAGGTCTCGCAAGCGGAAGCCCGCAAGCGCGCGCTGGAGATGCTGGACGCCGTGGCGATCCGCGATCCCGAGCGTGTCATGGGCCTCTACCCGCACGAGGTCTCGGGCGGGATGGGGCAGCGGATCATGATTGCCATGATGCTGATCCCGAACCCCGAGATCCTGATCGCGGACGAACCCACCTCGGCGCTGGACGTCTCGGTCCAGCTTCAGGTGCTCGAGATCATGGACAAGCTGGTGAAGGACCGGGGCATGGGGCTGATCTTTATCAGCCATGACCTGAACCTTGTCTCCAAGTTCTGCGACCGTGTCGTGATCATGTATGCCGGGCGGATCGTGGAGGTCTGCGAGGCCTCCAAGCTGCACGAGGCCAAGCATCCCTATACCCAGGGTCTGCTGAACTCGGTGCCCGATCTCGTCCATCCCCGCCCGCGGCTGGAGGTGCTGACGCGCGATCCGGCGTGGCGCGAGGCCCCATCGGTGAGTGCCCTGCTATGAGTGCGATCGACATCAACGCGCTGAACGTCTGGTTCGGCGAAGGCGACGACCGCAACCACGCGGTCAAGAACGTCTCCCTCAAGATCGCCAAGGGCGAGAGCTTCGGCCTCGTGGGCGAATCCGGGTCGGGCAAGTCCACCGTGCTGCGCACGCTGGTCGGCCTCGTGGATGACTGGGACGGTCGGATGGAGGTCGACGGCAAGGTGCTGGGCCGCAAGCGGGACGGGGCCTTCTACAAGACCGTACAGATGGTCTTCCAGGACCCCTACGCCTCGCTGCATCCGCGCATGACCGTGGACCAGGTGCTGAGCGAAGTGCTCAAGCTCCACGGCTTCAAGGACGTGAACGACCGGGTGAACCGCCTGCTGGAGCAGGTGGGCCTCGGCGGCGGGTTCCGCTTCCGCTATCCGCACCAGCTGTCCGGCGGGCAGCGGCAGCGGGTGGCCATCGCCCGGGCACTGGCGCCCGAGCCGCGCATCCTGCTGCTGGACGAGCCGACCTCGGCGCTGGACGTCTCGGTGCAGGCGGAGATCCTGAACCTGCTGACCGACCTGCGGGCCGAGTTCGGGCTGACCTACCTGATGGTCTCCCACGACCTCGGCGTGATCGGCCACATGTGCGAGCGGATCGCGGTGATGCAGTTCGGCGAGATCGTCGAGGAACTGGACGTGGAGAACATGCGCAAGCTGAGCGCCACCCACGCCTATACCAAGCACCTGCTGGAAAGCTCGCTCGGCAGCGTCCGCTGAGCGGCGCAGAGAGACACCGAAAGGGCCGTCCGGGAAACCGGGCGGCCCTTTTGCTTTGGCGTCGTGGCCTGTGGCGCGACATGTGAGGTCCTCCTCCGCTACAGGCCTGCCGCCTGACCCCTTCCTGCCTGTTCCTGTCCGGACACGGCCCGCCGGGCCCTGCACCTAGGGCCATCTACCCCGCTCTAGCGGGCCGCGCGGCAGCGCATAGCCGAACCTCCTAAAGTTCCACGCAAAATTCGCCTGCGCGCACTCCCGCCTGTTTTCGCCCTTCCCGTCAGCGTCTCCCCGCCTGAGCGCCCTTCCCGCCGAAAAAGGGGGGAACAGACCTCGCCCCTCGCGGTTCTCTCCCCACGATGCCGGCGGCGAGGAGGCCCCGGCCAGCCAACGAAGACTTGTCTGAAGAGGAGACACCCATGTTCGGTAAACTCGTTACCCTCACCACCGCCGGCGTTCTGGCGACGACCACCGCAGCCTTCGCAGCCACCGATGCGACCGCCGTCACCGACCTGAACCTGCGTGCAGGCCCCTCGACGCAATCCGCCGTCATCGGCGTGATCCCGAACCAGTCCGCGGTGTCGATCACCGAATGCTATGGCACCGGCGAATGGTGCGAGGTCAGCTACAACGGTCAGGAAGGCTGGGCCTACAGCCCCTATCTGACCGCAGCCCTGAGCGGCACGCCCGAGCCCGTGGTGGTCTATGACAACCGTCAGGCGCTCGACATTCAGACGGTCGAGAAGAAAGGCACCAAGGAAGAAGGCGCGCTTGTCGGCGGTGCCGCAGCCGGTGCACTTGCCGCCTCGCTGGCCGCAGGCCCGATTGGCGTGGCCGGTGCCGCCATCGCCGGTGCCGTGGCGGGCTCCGCCTCGCAGCCCGGTGACGAGGTGACGACCTATGTTCGCCAGAACCCGACCCAGCCGGTCTACCTGAACGGTGAAGTGGTCGTGGGCGCAGGCGTGCCGCAGGAAGTCACCCTCCAGCCGGTGCCGGAGAGCGATTATTCCTACGTCTACATGAACGGCGTGCCGGCGATCGTGAACCCGGCGGACCGGACGGTGGTTCAGGTCGTCCGCTAACGACCCGCGAAGGCCCGAATGAGGGGCGGCCCTGCGCACAGCGCGCCCGGCCCTCGCGATAGCCTGACCCCGACGACCCGCGCGTCCCTCCCGGATGGCGCGCGTGGCCCGGTCCGCATCGCGGGCCGGGCCTTTGTCCATCCAGCCCCATGCCGGTTCCGTGTTGCCGCCGGGCAAACCCGCGTGAGCGGCATGCTGTCCCCTTGACCCGCGTGGCCCCGCCCTGCATGACAGCCGCGGACAGGCGGGCGGGGGCGTCCTCCTGTGCCCAGTAGCAGGGGAGACAGTGAATATGGCGCGCAGACCCGTGGACCCGGCCGCAGCTGACCGGGACAAGTCCCGCAACGTGGGCGCGCTGCGCGAGCTCTGGCCCTACCTTGCCCCCTATCGTCGCCTGATGGCCGGCGCGATCCTCGCCCTCGTGCTGACGGCCTGTGTCTCGCTGATCCTGCCCATGGCCGTGCGCCGGGTGATCGACAACTTCGGCGCGGGCGAGACCCAGATCCTCGACATCTACTTCGGCGCGGCCATCGGCATCGCCGCGCTTCTCGCGCTTGGCACCGGGCTGCGCTACGCGCTTGTCACCCGGCTGGGCGAACGGGTGGTGGCCGATATCCGCAAGGCCGTCTTCGGCCGGGTCATCTCGATGAGCCCCACCTTCTACGAGAGCCACATGACCGGCGAGGTCCTCAGCCGGATCACCACGGACACGACGCTGATCCAGTCGGTCATCGGCTCCTCCGTCTCGATCGCGCTGCGCAACATGCTGATCTTCGCGGGCGGCATGGTTCTGATGCTCTTCACCTCGGCCAAGCTGACCGGGCTGGTCCTGCTGATCGTGCCGCTGGTGATCGTGCCGATCCTCGTGCTCGGCCGTCGCCTGCGGGCGCTCAGCCGCGAGAACCAGGACTGGATCGCGCAATCCTCCGGCAATGCCTCCGAGGCGTTGCTGTCGGTGCAGACGGTGCAGGCCTTCACCCACGAGGCGCCCACGCGCACGGCCTTCGACACGGTGACGGAGCAGAGCTTCGACGCCGCCCGCCGCCGCATCTCGACCCGGGCGCTGATGACGGTGATCGTGATCTTCCTGATCTTCACCGGCGTTGTCGGCGTGCTCTGGATCGGGGCCCATGACGTGCGCGCGGGCACCATGTCCTCGGGCGCGCTGGTGCAATTCGTGATCTACGCGGTCATGGTCGCGGGCGCGGTCGGCGCGCTTTCCGAGATCTGGGGCGAGTTGCAGCGCGCCGCCGGTGCGACCGAGCGGCTGGTGGAACTGCTGCGCGCGCAGGACAGCGTCACCGATCCGGTGGCCCCCGTTTCGCTGCCCGCGCCGGTGCGCGGCGGCCTGCGGTTCGAGAATGTCAGCTTCCGCTACCCCTCGCGTCCGACGCAATCGGCGCTGGAGGACATCGACCTGACGATCCAGCCCGGCGAGACGGTGGCCTTCGTCGGCCCATCGGGGGCGGGCAAGTCGACGATCATCCAGATGATCCTGCGCTTCTACGATCCGGCGGCAGGGCGCATCACCCTCGACGACACCGACATCTCCGAGATCACCCGCCACGATCTGCGCCAGTCTCTGGCGCTGGTGCCGCAGGACCCGGTGATCTTTGCCGCCTCCGCGCGGGAGAATATCCGTTTCGGCAAGCCCGGCGCCTCGGACGAGGCGGTCGAGGCCGCTGCCAAGGCCGCCGCGGCCCATGACTTCATCGTGGCCCTGCCGCAAGGCTACGACAGCCCGGTGGGCGAGCGCGGCGTGATGCTGTCGGGCGGCCAGAAGCAGCGCATCGCCATCGCGCGCGCCATCCTGCGCGATGCGCCGGTGCTTCTGCTGGACGAGGCGACCTCGGCACTGGATGCGGAGAGCGAGCGGCTGGTGCAGCAGGCGGTGGACGAACTGTCGAAGGGCCGCACGACGCTGATCGTCGCGCACCGCCTCGCAACGGTGAAGAAGGCCGACCGCATCGTGGTGATGGAAGAGGGCCGCATCGTGGCGCAGGGGTCGCACGATCAGCTGGTCACGCAGGACGGTCTCTATGCCCGGCTCGCGCGGCTGCAGTTCACCGACGGTATCGCCGCGGAGTGATCCCCGGCGCCCTGCCGGATCCTGCCATCGAAGACGTGAAAAGAGGCTGAGGGGAGACCCTCAGCCTTTTGCGCCAAGGCCCATCTGCATCAGCATGCGCCGCACCGGGGCCGCGCCATAGAGCGCCCCCAGCGTCGCCGCCCGCAGGTCGCGCAGGGGCTGCGCGTGGATCTGCGACGCGCGGTTCAGCATGTCGATGCCTGCCGCCCGCAGCGTCACCTCGCCATGGCGGGCGTTGTGGTAGTCCTCCATCATCTGCCGGTCGCCCAGACCCGCCGGGCGCGCCACCGCAAGGTCGCGCAGGCAGCGCAGGTCGCCGAGGCTCATGTTCAGCCCCTGCGCCCCGATGGGCGGCACCACGTGGGCGGCCTCGGCCATCAGGGCGACCCGCTGGCCCGACATGCGGTCCGCCACCTGAGAGATAATCGGCCAGACCGAGCGCCGCGTCAGCAGCGTCAGCGGCCCGAGGATGCCGGTGGAGCGTTCCATCATCGAGGCCTCGAAGGCCTCGACCGGCAGCTGTGCCAGCCGGTCGACCTCGGCCCCGTCCTCCATCCAGACAATGGCCGAACAGGGGCCGCCGTCGCGGTCAGGCAGGGGGACCAGCGTGAACGGCCCGCCGGAGCGGTGCACCTCGGTCGAGACATTCTCATGCGGGATGGGATGCGACACGGCGAAGGCGAGGGCCTTCTGCCCGTAGCGGATCGTCTTCGCGCCGATGCCTGCCGCCTGCCGCATGGGCGAGTTGCGCCCGTCCGCGGCCAGCACCAGCTTCGTGCGGATGCGGCTGCCGTCGGTCAGGCGCACGAAGGCTTCCGTTTCGCGGGTCAGCAGGCTCTCGGTTCCCGTGCCGGGGCGGAAGGTGACGCTGTCGAGGTCCTCGATCCGGGCGAGCATCTCGCGCCGCAGCAGCCAGTTGGGCAGGTTCCAGCCAAAGGGCAGGTCGCCGATGTCCGAAGCCTCGAAGTCGCGCACGAGGCGGGCCGTCGGCTCCGCGCCGCCGGCATCCACGATGCGCATGATCTGCAAGGCCGCCGCATGGGGATCGAGCCGGGCCCAGAGGCCCGCCTCTTCCAGCAGGGAGCGTGCGGGTTGCAGGAAGGCGGTGGTGCGCAGGTCCGCGCCCTCGGCCCCGCCATCGGTGACGGGCGGGGCGGGATCGACGCAGAGCACGGAGAACCCGGCCGCGCCCATGACGCAGGCCGCGGTCAGGCCCGCGACGCCGCCGCCGGAGATGAGAATGTCGTAACGCTGGTCCATCGGCGCTGCCTCCGCTTGGCGCCCCTGATGCGGGCGCAGGTGGCCCCGCCCCCTGACGGGGCGGCTTGGCCCCTATCTAGGGCGCGGGGCGGGGAGGGGAAAGCGGCAAAGCGGCGCGGGCTACTTGCCCACGGTGATGAGGATCAGGATCGTGAACATCACCGGCACCATCGCGAGCGCGGTGAGCCCGAGGGCGACGAGGCCCCAGGTCTTGATCGCGAGGATCAGCAGCGTCGCGAGGATGACGAGCAGGTAGGGCGCATTGCCCTTGAAGTCGCGGGCGAGGTCACGGGCGAACCAGCCGATGACGGGGATCGAATAGACGAGGCCACGGGGGGCCGGGCGGGAGGCGTCGGTCATTGAGGGCTCCGGAATGAGAAGGTGTGGGAGAGATGGGTGTTTCCGCCGCGTCGTGCAAAGCGACATTCCGTCCCGCTGCGGCGGCGCGCCGCAGGGAGGCGAGGACGTGGGCGGAGGTTTGCCGGTGTGGGGGGCGAGGCTGCGCCATCTGGCTGTGGACGCCCCGGGCGTCGAGCGACATGTCTCCCCGAGACCCCGAGACCCCGAGACCCCGAGACCCCGAGACCCGAAACCCGAAACCCCGAGACCCCGCGCGGGCGAGGTGGCCCGCCGGATGTGAGATGCGTTCCTGGGATAAGGCTCGCTTGCTTCGGCACCCGCACTCCCGCCAGCGTTGCCGGTCAAGGTGCCGTCCCCTCTAGAGGTCCCGCCCGGCCGCAGGCCGGGCAGCGCCGTCCCGCCCCCATGGGGCGGCGCTATGCGCCACCCCGCGGGACGGCGCTGCCCTTCGTGGCAATGCGGGCCGTGGAAGGGGAAGGCACGTGGGCTAAAAAGAAAAACCCCGCCGAAGCGGGGTTTTCGATCTCGTCTGATCGGTCCTTTGCGAGGGGCCCGATTGCGGGCCCTGATCACTGGTCCCGGTCACCGGCCCTGTCAGCCGAGCGCCTCGTCGCAGCGCTTGCAGACATGGGCGTGGGCGTGGGTCCCCACGTCCGGCAGGATCTTCCAGCACCGCTGGCATTTCTCGCCATCGGCCTTCTCGAAGACCACGCCGACGCCCGGCACCTCGGAGAGGCGGAAGGCCTCGGCCGGGGCCGCGTCGCCCGTCAGCGACAGGGCGGAGGTGATGCAGATGTCCTCGAAGGACACCGACTTCAGCGCCGCCAGCATCTCTGCCTCCTCGACGTGGACCACCGGGGCGGCCTCCAGCGAGGCGCCGATCACCTTGTCGGTGCGCTGCACCTCCAGCGCGGCGGTCACCACGCGGCGGGCGGCACGGACCTTGGCCCATTTCGCCGCCAGTGCATCGTCACGCCAGTCGGCGGGCGTCTCGGGCATGTCCTGCAGGTGGACCGAGTTGTCCTCGCCCGGGAAGCGGGACAGCCAGACGTCCTCCATCGTGAAGACCAGCACCGGCGCCAGCCAGGTGGTCAGGCGGTGGAACAGCAGGTCCAGCACGGTGCGGGCCGCATGGGCGCGGGTCGTCTCGCCGTCGCAGTAGAGCACGTCCTTGCGCACGTCGAAGTAGAAGGCCGACAGCTCCACGGTGCAGAAGTTGAACACCGCCTGGAACACGCCCTGGAAGTCGAAGCTGCGGTAGCCCTGGCGCACGACCTCGTCGAGCTCCGACAGGCGGTGCAGCACCCAGCGTTCCAGTTCCGGCATGTCGGCGGCGGCCACGCGGTCTTCCTCGCGGAAGTCGTTGAGCGAGCCGAGCATGAAGCGCATCGTGTTGCGCAGGCGGCGGTAGCTGTCGGCGGTCCCTTTCAGGATCTCCGGGCCGATCCGCTGGTCGGCGGTGTAATCGGCCTGCGCGACCCAGAGCCGAAGGATGTCCGCACCGTATTGCTTCACGACCTCCTCGGGGACGATCGTGTTGCCGAGCGATTTGGACATCTTGTTGCCCTTCTCGTCCAGCGTGAAGCCATGGGTCACGACGTTGCGATAGGGCGCGCGGCCGGTGGTGCCCACCGATTGCAGCAGGGAGGAGTGGAACCAGCCGCGGTGCTGGTCGGTGCCCTCCATGTAGACATCCGCGATGCCATCCTCGGTCCCGTCGGGGCGGTCGCGCAGCACGAAGCTGTGGGTCGAGCCACTGTCGAACCACACGTCCAGCACGTCATAGACCTGCTCATAGGCCTCGGGATCGGCGGCATCGCCGATGAAGCGGGCCTTGGCGCCGTCCTCGTACCAGCAATCCGCGCCCTCGACCTCGAAGGCCTCGGCGATGCGGGCGTTGACCGCCGGATCGCGCAGCAGGAAGTCCGCGTCGGTCGGCAGCGCGCCCTTCTTGGTGAAGCAGGTGAGCGGTACGCCCCAGGCCCGCTGGCGCGAGAGCACCCAGTCGGGGCGGCTTTCCATCATCGAATAGAGGCGGTTGCGGCCCGATTGCGGGGTCCACTTCACCTGATCGATGCAGGTCAGCGCCCGCTGACGGATCGTCTTGCCGTTCTGGTCCTGCCCGTCGTTCACGTCGCGGTCGATCGAGGCGAACCACTGCGGCGTGTTGCGGAAGATCACCGGCGCCTTGGAACGCCAGGAATGCGGGTAGGAGTGCTTGACCCGGCCGCGCGCGATGATGCCACCGGCCTCGACCAGCTTGGCGATCACGGCGGTGTTGGCCTTGCCTTCCTTGCCCTTGTGATCGAACACCTGAAGCCCCGCGAAGAAGGGCACATGGGGCAGGAACTCGGATTCCTCACCCACGTTGTGGGTCATCCGGTCGATCCAGTTGCGCTTGACGAAGCACTCGTAGTCGTCGGCACCGTGGCTGGGCGCGGTATGGACAAAGCCCGTACCCGCGTCATCGGTCACATGGTCGCCGTCGATCATAGGGACCTCGTAGTCCCAGAAGCCGTCCGCGCCCTCGATCCCGGCGAAGGGGTGCTTCATGACCGAGGAGGCGAGGTCCTCGACCGCCACATCGCCCACGCGGGTCCACTGGCCTGCTTCCAGCCGCGCCTTGCCCAGCGTCTCCTCGGCCAGCGCATCGGCCAGCAGGTAGCGGTCGCCCACGGCGCACCAGCATTCCTCGGGCGTGCCGGTGACCTCATAGAGGCCATAGGCGATCTTGGGGTTGTAGGCGACGGCCTTGTTGGACGGGATGGTCCAAGGGGTCGTGGTCCAGATCACGGCCTTGGCGCCGGAGAGCGGGCCCGAGACCACCTCGAACGGCACCCAGATCGTGTGGCTCTGGTGATCGTGGTATTCGATCTCGGCCTCGGCCAGCGCGGTCTTTTCGACCGGCGACCACATCACGGGTTTCGAGCCCTGGTAGAGCGTGCCGTTCATGAGGAACTTCATGAACTCCTCGGCGATCACCCGCTCGGCATGGAAGTCCATGGTCAGATAGGGATCGTCCCAGTTGCCGGTGATGCCGAGGCGCTTGAACTCCTCGCGCTGGATCTCGACCCAACCCTCGGCGAACTTGCGGCATTCCTGCCGGAAGTCGACGATGTTCACCTCGTCCTTGTTCTTGCCCTTGGCGCGGTACTGCTCCTCGATCTTCCACTCGATGGGCAGGCCGTGGCAGTCCCAGCCGGGGACATAGCGGCTGTCGTGGCCCATCATCTGGTGCGAGCGGACGATCATGTCCTTGATCGTCTTGTTCAGCGCATGGCCGATGTGCAGGTGGCCGTTGGCATAGGGCGGGCCATCGTGCAGCGTGAAGGGCGTGCGGCCCTCCTTCTCGCGCAGGCGGTCGTAAACGCCGATCCGGGCCCAGCGGGCCAGCCATTCCGGCTCGCGCTTGGGAAGCCCTGCGCGCATCGGAAAGTCGGTTTCGGGGAGGTTCAGCGTGGTCTTGTAGTCAGGCGTCTCGGCGGACATGGATGGTCTGTCCTTCGTCGAATTGGGAAAATGAGGATGAGGGCGGCGCGGCAGCCCATGCGCCTTGTCCCGGCCGCTCCGAGGTCTCAGAGCGCCGGGCGACTAATTCGAATGATCAGCGCCGGTATCCGTGTCATGGGCGCCTTATAGGCAAAGCCCCTGCGATGGTCCAGCACCCAGCGGGGGGCATAGGGGCAACCCTTCATCTTTCCCCAAATCCTCCGGGGGAGCCCGCCTCAGGTGTCCCGGTCGAAAAGCCCGGTCAGCGCCCGTTGCAGCACGTTCGTCACCCGCGGCTTGCGCAGCCTGTCGAAGGGCAGCGGGCGGCAGACCTCCATGGCGGCGATGCCCACGCGGGCGGTCAGCGCGCCGTTCACCACGCCCTCGCCGAAGCGGCGCGACAGTTTCGTCAGCAGGTGCCCGCCCGCGACCGAGCCGATCAGGTCATCGCCCACCGCCACGGCGCCGGTGGCCACCAGATGGGTCATCACCGCCCGCGTCAGCCGCAGCGAGCCCAGCGTACCCGACCGCCCGCCATAGATCTCGGCAATCCGCCGGATCATCCGCAGGTTCGCGGTCAGCGCCGTCGCCACGTCGGCCAGTGCCAGCGGCAGCAGCGCGGTCACCGTGGCGACCTGACGTGCCGCGGCCTCGACCTCGCGCCGGGCGGCGGCGTCGAGCGGGGCCATCAGCTGCGCCTCGGCCAGCCCCAGCAGGGCGGCGGCATCGAACTGTTCCGGCCCCTGCCGGGCGAGTGTCTCACGGGCGAGGCTCAGCTCGGGCCGGTGGCCATAGGTGCCTTCCAGCTGTTTCACCAGCTTGCGGGCGCGGCCCAGATCGGCCTCGGCCAGCGTGGCGACGGCCTCCTCGTGGAGCCGGTCCATCCGCGCGAGGCGCGAGAAGGCGGCGACTTCCTTCACCGCGATCGCCAGCAGCACCAGCACGAAGGCGGCAAAGAGCACCGCCACCGCCATGCCGAGCAGGGGCACCTGTGCGATCAGCCCGGTGACAAAGTTCCACGCCGCGACCGAGATCACGACGCCGACCAGCGAGACCAGCAGCGACCAGAACCAGCGCGCCAGCCGTGACGGACGCCGCGCGGCCAGCGTGGCGACGGTCTGCATCGCGCGGCCCTCAGGGGCGGGGGCCACGGGGTCGGGCACCGGCGGCGCGCTGTCGGGGCCGGGCCGGGCCTTGCCCTCGTCCAGCTCGAAGAGTCGCGGTGCGCGGCGCGGCGTCTCGCGGTCGCTGGTATCGTCGCTCATGTCGTCACGCTTCTCGGGGCTCATTCCTGCGCCTCCCTCGTCCAGACCATCTTGATGTCGGGCAGCGCCTCGTCATTGCCCTCGCCATTGCCGCGCCCGGCCTCGGTGAACCCATGGGCGGCATAGAAGGCGCGCGCCGCGGCATTGGCCTCCAGCGTCCAGAGGATCAGCCGGTCGCTCTCGCGCTTGGCCTCCTCCAGCAGGCGCCCGCCCAGACCCCTGCGGCGGGCGCGGGGATGGACGTAGAGCGCGTGGATCACCTCGCCCTGCCGTGCAATGAAGGCGGCCACGCCACGGCGGTCGCGGATATGGCGCACCCAGCCGTCGCGGACGATCTTGTGCATGACGCGCAGATCAGTCCGGCGGCTGCGCACCTGTGGCAGCCAGGGCGTCGCGCGGGTGAAGGACCACAGCACGCGGGTCAGCGCGGGCGTATGCCAGACCCGCGCGCGGCGCGACGTGCCGGGATCGCGCAGGACCTTGGACGCGCCTTGCGGCCGCGCGGGCCGGGTCACAGCCGGTCCCCGATCAGGAACTGCGCCGCCTGATCAAGGCGAATGTGCGGTGGCCCCTCGCCGGGTTTCAGCCTGAGCGGAGCCGGGGCAAAGCCCATGATCTGGTAATCTCCGTCGAGCCACTGCGCCTCGCCCGCCCGCGCCGGGTTTAGCAGGCGGGCGGGGTCCTCCGGCAGCTCACCGGGATAGAGCGCGGCCAGCTTGCCGGTCTCCATCAGCCGCCCGCGCACGCAGTCGAGGCTTTCGCCCTCGTAGGTCATGGTCTCTTCCACCGTGGCGCGCAGGGCGGCGATGGCCATGGCATGGGTCTTCGCGCCCGCGAAATTCGCCCGGTCCGCGGCATCGCGCACCAGCGCCTGCATGATCCCGGTCAGACGGCCATGCTGGGAATGGTGCAGGTGATCGGCCTTGGTGGCGGCAAAGAGGATCTTCTCCACCCGCTTGCCCATGAGGATGCGGGACAGGAAGGCATTCCGCCCGGGCCGGAACGCCCCGAGGATGTCGGCCATGGTGCGCCGCAGGTCCTCGACCGTCTGCGGCCCCTTGTGGATCGCGCCAAGCGCATCGACCAGCACGACCTGCCGGTCGATCCGGGCGAAGTGATCGCGGAAGAAGGGTTTCACCACCTTGGACTTGTAGGCCTCGTAGCGCCGCTCCATCTCGCGCCAGAGCCCGCGGCGGGGGGCGTCGCGTTCGGGCGGCAGCGGCGCGAAGGTCAGGACCGGAGAGCCCTCCATCTCGCCCGGCAGCAGGAACCGGCCCGGCGTCAGGTCAGAGAAACCCGCCTTGCGCGCGCCCTCGAGGTAGGCGGTGAACCCGCGGGCGAGGGCCTGCGCATCGGCTTCCTCCCAGTCGCGCCGGCCCGACATCTGGGCGGCCTGCGTGCGGAAATCCTCTGCCACGGGGCGGGAGGCGATCCGGTCCAGCACCTCCTGCGACCACTCGGCATAGGATTTCTCCAGCAGGCCGAGGTCGAGCAGCCATTCGCCGGGATAATCCACGATGTCGAGGTGCACGGTGCGCGGCCCGGAGAGGCCGCCAAGCAGGCCGGTGGGGCGCACCTTGAGTGAGAGCCGCAGCTGGCTGACGGAGCGGGTGCTGTCGGGCCAGTGCGGCTCGGCGCCCGTCAGGGCGGCCATATGGGTCTCGTAGTCGAAGCGAGGCATCGTGTCGTCGGGCTGCGGTTGCAGGTAGGCGGCGGCGATGCGCCCGTCACCGGCGGCGGCCAGCTGCGGCATCCGCCCGCGGTCCAGCAGGTTGGCCACCAGCGAGGTGATGAAGACCGTCTTGCCGGAGCGCGCCAGCCCCGTGACCCCCAGCCGGATCACCGGCTCGAAGAAGGTCTCCGAGACCCGGTCGCCCACTGCCTCGACCGAGCGGCTCACGCCCTCGGCCATTGCCCCGATCACCACTTGCCGTACCCTGCCGTCCTGTCCATGGATCTCAAGATAGGGGCGCAGCCGCCGCGTGACCAGTGTCAGGACCCGCAGCAGGCGCCGGAGGCCGGGATGGGCAGGGCCGAAGGGGCCATGGCCCTTGCCGGGCAGGGGCGCTTCGCGCTATCGGGCGCCATGCCCAGATATGCCCTGAAAGTCGAATACCACGGTGCGCCCTTTGCCGGATGGCAGAGGCAGGCCGACCAGCCCTCGGTGCAGGGGGCGATCGAGGCCGCGCTTGCGAAGCTGGAGCCGGGGCCGCACACGATTGCCGCCGCCGGGCGGACCGACGCGGGCGTCCATGCCACGGGGCAGGTGGCCCATTGCGATCTGCAGAAGGACTGGGACCCTTTCAAGCTGGCCGGGGCGCTGAACTACCACCTGAAGCCCGCGCCGGTGGCCATCGTGGCCTGCGCCGAGGTGGAGGAGGACTGGCACGCCCGTTTCTCGGCCATGGAGCGGCGGTATTTCTTCCGGCTGCTGATGCGCCGCGCGCCGGCCACGCTGATCGACGGGCTGGTGTGGCAGGTGTCGCAGCAGCTGGATGCGCAGGCGATGCGCGCGGGCGCGGCGCATCTGATCGGGCATCACGACTTCACCACCTTCCGCAGTTCCATCTGCCAGTCCGCCAGCCCGGTGAAGACGCTGGACGAGATCACCATCGAGGAGGTCGAGGGCCAGTGCGGGCCCGAGCTGCACTTCCGCCTGAGGGCGCGCAGCTTCCTGCACAACCAGGTCCGCTCCATCGTGGGCACGCTGGAGCGTGTGGGCGCGGGCTCTTGGGCGCCGGACAGGGTGAAGGACGCGCTTGAGGCGGCGGACCGCAGCCGCTGCGGCCCGGTCTGCCCGCCGCACGGACTTTACCTTGCGGGAGTGGGCTACCCCGACGATCCCTTTGCCTAAGGTTTAAGCGCCAGCATCCGGGTGAAGAGCGTGATCACGTACTCCTCGGCCTCGGGGAAGGGGTCCGTGTCGCCGCTGCCAAGCACCGCGCGCACCTGCACGTCGAAATCCGCGTAGTGCTGCGTCAGTGACCAGATCGAGAAGATCAGGTGGTAGGGATGCACCCGCTGAATGCGGCCTTCCTCCATCCATCTGCTCAAAACCTTGGCTTTTTCGTCCACCAGATCCTTCAGCTCGCCCTCCAGCGTGGGCAGGATATGAGGCGCGCCCTGCACGATCTCATTGGCGAAAAGCCGTGATTCGCGGGGAAAGTCGCGGCTCGCCTCCAGTTTGCGGCGGATATAGGCGAGGATTTCCTCCATCGGATCGCCCTCCGGGTCCATCTCGCGCAGCGGATCGAGCCATGTGTCCATCAGCGTGGCCAGCAGGTGCTGGTGGATGGCCTCCTTGGAGGGGAAATAATAGAGCAGGTTGGGCTTCGACAGGCCCGCCGCCTTGGCGATCTGGTCGACGGTCGCGCCGCGGAACCCATTGGCGGAAAACACTTCCAGGGCGGCTTCGGTGATGGCCGCTGTATTGCGCCGCTGGATACGCGTGGTGCCGGCGGTTTGGTTCATGAAAACTTGTCTCGTCTTCTAATCTTAGTGTGAGCAATTGTTCCGGGCGGGGAGGGGCTTGTCCAGACTGATCACAAATTGATCACTTCCCCCGGTGTCGGGACGTTCCGCCGGGCGCGGCGGCGATTTTCTTGACTGGCTACTGCCCTTTGATAGCGTGACTTTGACCGTTTGGTCAAATGCGACAGGCTGGCGTACCTTTGCGGGCGACCGGCCGGAACGACAGGAAGGACGATCATGCCAGCCCCCGGTGAGAATTTCAGGATCAATGCTGACAGGCTGTGGGACAGCCTCATGGAGATGGCGAAGATCGGCCCCGGTGTCGCGGGCGGCAACAACCGCCAGACCCTGACCGACGAGGATGCCGAGGGCCGTGCCCTGTTCCAGAAATGGTGCGAGGACGCAGGCTGCACCATGGGTGTCGACAAGATGGGCACCATGTTCATGACGCGTCCGGGCACCGACCCCGACGCGCTGCCGGTCTACGTGGGCAGCCACCTCGACACCCAGCCCACGGGCGGGAAATACGATGGCGTTCTGGGGGTGCTGGCCGCACTGGAACTGGTGCGCACGCTCAACGACATGGAAGTCCAGACCAAGCATCCGATCGTCATCACCAACTGGGCGAACGAGGAAGGCGCGCGTTTCGCCCCGGCGATGATGGCCTCGGGCGTTTTCGCGGGCGAGATCGACATGGACTATGCCTATGGCCGCACCGACCTCGAAGGCGCGTCCTACGGGGATGAGCTGGAGCGCATCGGCTGGGTCGGTGACGAAGAGGTCGGCGCGCGCAAGATGCACGCCTACTTCGAATACCACATCGAACAGGGCCCGATCCTCGAGGCCGAGGAGAAATCCATCGGTGTCGTGACCCACTGCCAGGGCCTCTGGTGGCTGGAATTCACCCTGACCGGGAAAGAGGCGCACACCGGCTCGACCCCGATGGAGATGCGGGTGAACGCGGGCCTCGCCATGGGGCGGATCCTCGAGATGGTGCAGGAGGTGGCGATGGCCGCCCAGCCCGGCGCCGTGGGCGGTGTCGGCCAGATGAAATTCACCCCGAACTCGCGCAACGTGCTGCCGGGCAAGGTGGTCTTCACCGTCGATATCCGCACCCCCGATCAGGCCAAGCTGGACCGGATGCGGGCCGAGATCGAGACCCGCGGGGCGGCGATCTGCGAAGAACTGGGCGTGGGCTGCGCGATCGAGCCGGTCGGGCATTTCGACCCGGTGACCTTCGCGCCGGAACTGGTGGGCCGCGTGCGCAGCGCCGCCGAGACGCTGGGCTATAGCCACATGGATATCATCTCGGGCGCGGGGCACGATGCCTGCTGGGCCGCCAAGGTGGCACCGGCGACGATGATCATGTGCCCCTGCGTGGGCGGGCTCAGCCACAACGAGGCCGAGGAGATCAGCAAGGACTGGGCCGCGGCGGGCGCCGACGTGCTGCTGCACGCGGTGGTCGAGACGGCGGAGATCACCGCCTGAGGGAACGGGGGAGGGGGCTCTGCCCCCGCCGCCTGACGGCGGCCCCCCGGGATATTTGGAGCAAGAAAATGGGAGGGGCCCGCGTGCCCTGACCCCAGCGTGGGAGAGATGTGATGAGCAAGGTGATCAAGGGCGGTATCGTCCTGACCGCGGACCGGCAGCGCGCAGCGGATGTGCTGATCGAGGGCGAGACCATCAAGGAGATCGGCGAGGACCTGAAGGGCGATGAATATATCGACGCCTCGGGCGCCTATGTGATTCCGGGCGGGATCGACCCGCATACGCACCTCGAGATGCCCTTCATGGGCACCACGGCGGCGGAGACCTTCGAGACCGGCACCTGGGCCGCTGCCGTGGGCGGGACCACGATGCTGATCGACTTCTGCCTGCCGGGCGAGGACGGCTCGATCAAGAACGCGATCCAGGAGTGGCACCGCAAGTCGGCACCGCAGATCTGTTCCGACATCGGCTATCACATGGCGATCACCGGCTGGAACGAACAGATATTTGCCGAGATGAAGGATGCCGTGGACGCGGGCGTGAACTCCTTCAAGCACTTCATGGCCTACAAGGGCGCGCTGATGATCGAGGACGACGAGATGTTCGCCTCCTTCGCGCGCTGCAAGGAGCTGGGCGCGCTGCCCATGGTCCATGCCGAGAACGGCGACCTCGTGGACCTGATGCAGAAGAAGTTCCTTGCCGAGGGCAAGACCGGGCCGGAATGGCATGCCCGCTCGCGTCCCGCCGAGTTCGAAGGCGAGGCCGCGAACCGCGCGATCACCATCGCCGATGCCGCGGGCGTGCCGCTTTATATCGTGCATGTCTCCTGCGAGCAGGCGCATGAGGCGATCCGGCGTGCGCGCCAGAAGGGGATGCGCGTCTACGGCGAGCCGCTGGCGCAGTTCCTGACGCTGGATGACGACGAGTATCTGAGCGAAGACTGGTTGCATTCCGCCCGCCGGGTGATGTCGCCGCCGTTCCGCGGCAAGGAACATCAGGACGGTCTCTGGGCGGGTCTCCAGTCGGGCTCGCTCCAGGTGGTCGCCACCGACCACGCGGCCTTCTCCTCGAAGCAGAAGATGATGGGGCTCGACGATTTCACCAAGATCCCCAATGGCACCAACGGGCTGGAGGAGCGCCTCGCCGTGCTCTGGACCCGCGGCGTGGAGACCGGCCGCCTGACGCCCGAGGAATTCGTTGCCGTCACCTCGACCAACGTGGCGAAGATCCTGAACATCTATCCCAAGAAGGGCGCGATCGTCGAAGGCGCGGATGCGGACATCGTGGTCTGGGATCCGAAGATCACCAAGACGATCTCGGCCTCGAACCACCATTCGATCCTCGATTACAACGTCTTCGAGGGCATGGAAGTCACGGCGCAGGCGCGGTTCACCCTCTCGCGCGGCGAAGTGATCTGGGCCTGGGGCCAGAACTCGCAGCCGCAGCCGGGCCGGGGCCGTTTCGTGCCGCGTCCGGCCTTCCCCTCGGCGCACAAGGCGCTGTCGAAGTGGAAGGAGCTGAACTCGCCCCGCTCGGTGAAGCGCGACCCGATGAACATCCCGGCCGGTATCTGAGCCGGACGCAGTGCAATATCCGGGTCCGCCTGCGCGGGCCCGGCAAGAACCGACCGGCCAGACTCGCAGGGGCATTGCCGGCACAAGGGAGACGGGCGTGAGCCAAGCCACTGTCATAGAAGCAAAACATCTCGACCTGACGTTCCAGACCGCCGATGGGCCGGTGCAGGCGCTGCGGGACGTGAACCTCTCCATCGCGCAGGGGGATTTCGTCAGTTTCATCGGGCCCTCGGGCTGCGGCAAGACCACCTTCCTGCGCTGCGTGGCAGCGCTGGAGACGCCTACCGGCGGGACCCTGACGGTGAACGGGATGACCCCGGACGAGGCGCGGCGCAAGCGCGCCTACGGCTATGTGTTCCAGGCCGCGGGCCTCTACCCGTGGCGGACCATCGCCAAGAACATCAAGTTGCCGCTGGAGATCATGGGCTTCTCGAAGGCCGAACAGGAGGAGCGCGTGGCGCGTGTCCTCGACCTCGTGGACCTCTCGGGGTTCGGCGGCAAGTTTCCGTGGCAGCTGTCGGGCGGGATGCAGCAGCGGGCCTCGATCGCCCGGGCACTGGCCTTCGACGCCGACCTCCTGCTGATGGACGAACCTTTCGGCGCGCTGGACGAGATCGTCCGCGATCACCTCAACGAGGAGTTGCTGAAGCTCTGGGCCCGCACCGGCAAGACCATCGGCTTCGTCACCCATTCGATCCCCGAGGCGGTCTATCTCTCGACCAAGATCGTGGTCATGTCGCCGCGCCCGGGCCGGATCACCGACGTGATCGAGAGCCCGCTGCCGAAGGAGCGCCCGCTCGACATCCGCGACACGCCGGAATTCCTCGAAATCGCCCACCGCGTCCGCGAGGGCCTGCGCGCGGGGCATGCCTATGACTAAGCAGGCTGTCATGTCACCTCCGGGCCGCCCTGCGGCGTGCCTGCGTGTCGCCGGGATGGAGGGCCGCTGATGCGCTCCATCGTTCCCGTTCTCACCGTCGTGGCGGTGATCATCGCGCTCTGGTACGCGGCCTGCGTGCCGATGAACATCAAGTTTGCACTGACCATGGCCGAGCGTGAGGGCGCCGTCATCGAACCTGAGGGGGCCGCCGCGCGGCGTGACCTCTCGGCCATCGGGCTGGCGCTGCGCAACCCGGATCAATGGGGCGACACGCTGGCACAGGACAAGCCGCGGCTGCCCGCCCCGCACCAGGTGCTGGTGGAGCTTTATGATACGGTGATCGACAAGAAGATCACCTCTAAGCGCAGCCTTGTCTTCCACGGCTGGATCACGCTGTCGGCCACGCTGCTGGGCTTTGCCATCGGCACGGTCGGGGGCATCGTGCTGGCGGTGGGTATCGTGCACAGCCGGGCGATGGACATGTCCGTCATGCCCTGGGCTATTGCCAGCCAGACCATCCCGATCCTCGCCATCGCGCCGATGATCATCGTGGTGCTGAACTCCGTCGGCGTGCAGGGGCTGCTGCCCAAGGCGCTGATCTCGGCCTACCTGTCGTTCTTCCCGGTGGTCGTGGGCATGGTTAAGGGGCTGCGCAGCCCGGACCAGATGCAGCTCGATCTGCTCAAGACCTATTCCGCCAGCAAGGGCGAGGTGTTCTGGAAACTGCGGCTGCCGGCCTCGGTGCCCTATTTCTTTGCCTCGCTGAAGATCGGCATCGCGGCCAGCCTCGTGGGTGCCATCGTGGGCGAACTGCCCACCGGCGCGGTGCGGGGCCTCGGTGCGCGACTGCTGACGGGCAGCTACTACGGGCAGACGATCCAGATCTGGTCGGCGCTTTTTGCGACTGCGATCCTCGCGGCGCTGCTGGTGGCGGTGATCTCGGGCCTTGAGCGCGGCACGCTGAAGCGGATGGGGCTGGGCCGATGACACTTGTGATTGCTGCCTTCCTCCTCTGGGCGCTTGCCTGGGCGCTGAACGTGAAACTGGCCAACGGCCCGGGCGCGCAGAGCGCGGGCGTGCGGCTGGCCGTGCCGGTGATCTTCGGGCTGACCCTGCTGGCGGTCTGGGAACTGCTGGTGCGGGGCCTCGACATCCCGCTGGTGATCCTGCCTGCGCCCAGTGTCATCGCCGCCCGGTTCCTGAGCGAGATCCCGACACTCTGGGCCGATTTCGTGCAGACCTTCGTGAAGGGCGCGCTCTCGGGCTATGTCATCGGCTGCCTTGCGGCCTTTGCCACCGCGATCCTCGTGGACCGCAGCGATTTCCTGCGCCGGGGGCTGCTGCCTGTGGGCTCCTTCGTGGCGGCGCTGCCGATCGTGGGCACCGCGCCGATCCTCGTGATGTGGTACGGCTTCGACTGGCAGTCCAAGGCGGCGGTGGTCGTCGTCATGGTCTTCTTCCCGATGCTGGTGAACATCGTCGCCGGGCTGAACGAGACCTCTGCCATGCAGCGCGACCTGATGAAGACCTATGCCGCCTCCTACTGGCAGGGCTTCTTCAAGCTGCGCCTGCCGGCGGCCATGCCCTTCCTGTTCAACGGGCTGAAAATCTCATCGACGCTGGCGCTGATCGGCGCCATCGTGGCGGAATTCTTCGGATCTCCCATTGTGGGGATGGGCTTCCGCATCTCAACATCCGTGGGGCAGCTCGCGCTCGACATGGTCTGGGCCGAGATCGTGGTGGCCGCCATTGCCGGCTCTGCCTTCTACGGGACCGTGGCCCTGATCGAGAAAAGGGTCACCTTCTGGCATCCCTCGCAAAGAGGGTAACGACACCCCGCAAGAGCGGGGGACTAGACCAAACATGGGAGTAACATGATGAAGACGTTTCTGACTGGTGCCGCGACGGCGCTCGCCCTGGCCGCGCCGGGCATGGCCTTCGCCGCCGACGAGGTGAAACTGCAACTGCAGTGGGTCACCCAGGCCCAGTTCGCAGGCTATTACGTGGCGCTGGAGAAGGGCTATTACGAAGAGGAAGACCTCGACGTGACGATCCTGCCCGGCGGCCCCGACATCGCACCGCCGCAGGTGCTGGCAGGCGGCGGCGCCGACGTGATGCTGAACTGGATGCCCTCGGCCCTGGCGGCCCGTGAAAAGGGCCTGCCGGTGGTGAACATCGCGCAGCCGTTCAAATCCTCCGGCCTGATGCTGACCTGCTGGAAGGACACCGGCATCACCGGCCCGCAGGACTTCAAGGGCAAGACCATCGGCGTCTGGTTCTTCGGCAACGAATACCCCTTCCTGTCGTGGATGAGCCAGGAAGGCATCTCGACCGACGGCGGCGACGATGGTGTGACCGTGCTGAAGCAGGGCTTCAACGTCGATCCGCTGATCCAGCGTCAGGCGGACTGCATCTCGACCATGACCTACAACGAGTACGGTCAGGTTCTGGATGCGGGCGTCTCCGAGGATGAACTGGTGACCTTCAAGTACGAAGATCAGGGCGTCGCCACGCTGGAAGACGGCATGTACGTGCTGGAAGAGAACCTCGCGGACCCTGCCTTCAAGGACAAGATGGTCCGCTTCGTGCGCGCCTCCATGAAGGGCTGGAAATGGGCCGAGGAGAACCCGACCGACGCGGCAGAGATCGTGCTCGAATATGACGAGACCGGCGCCCAGACCGAGGCCCACCAGGTCCGGATGATGGGTGAGATCGCCAAGCTGACCGCGGGCTCCACCGGCGCGCTGGACGTGGACGACTACCAGCGGACCGTCGACACGCTGCTGGCGGGCGGCTCGGACCCGGTCATCTCGAAGGCTCCGGAGGGCGCCTACACGCTCGACATCACCGACGAAGCGCTGAAGTAATCCGGTCTCGTCTAAGGGGCTGAGTGAACGGGCCGGGGCATTCCCGGCCCGTTTTGCATGTTAGGCGCGCAGCCCGTGCGTTGATGCCGAAGTGAGCCGTGTGCCTTGGCCCTGTCTCATTTTCGGGTCCCGGGACTGGATCGAAACCGACCGCCGCGCTACGCTGCCTCAGGTTTTGCGAGGGAGGGGGCGATGGTTTCACGCCGGTGGATAATGGTGGCGGCTGCCGCGTTGGCCTGTGTCGGGGTCACGGGATGCAGCGGATCGGGGCCGTCCCGGATGGCCCCGGACAGCCGGTTGATCCTGACCCGCCACGCCGACCGGCTGGGGGACGAACTGACCGCGGAGGGCCAGGCCCGGGCCCGGGCGCTGGTTCCCGCGTTGCAGGGGGTTCCGGTCGATGCGATCTATACCCCCGGCATCCACCGCAATGAACAGACAGCCGCGCCGCTGGCGGCGGCCCGTGGGCTGACGCTTCAGACGCTCGGGGTCGAGAACCCGACCGCGGATCTTGTTCGGCAGGGTGCCGGCAAGAGCGTGGTCTGGGTCGGCAACAAGAACAACCTCACCGCGATCTGGGAGAGCCTTGGCCTGCCCGCGCCCGCGCCGGTGGAGTACGGCGACCTCGCGATCGTCGAGACCGACGCACAGGCCCGGATGACGATCAAGCGCCGGACGGTGGCGCCATGAGGGCAGGGGGCGCCGAGGTGACGCATGGGAAGGGCGCATCGGGGTTCTTGCCCCGCCCCCGCGCCCGGCGTAACGCTGTGGCATGAGACTTCTATTCCTGGGTGACGTAATGGGCCGGGCAGGCCGCGCGGCGGTGGTCGAAAGACTGCCGAAGCTGCGCGAGGACTGGCGGCTCGACTTCGTGGTGGTCAACGGCGAGAACGCCTCGAACGGGGCCGGGCTGACCGGGGACCACGCCAAGCTGCTTCTGGACGCGGGCGCCGACTGCCTGACGCTGGGCGATCATGCCTTCGACCAGAAGGACATGCTGCAGTACATCGAGAAGGAGCCGCGCATCATCCGGCCCCTGAACTACGCCAAGGGCGCACCGGGCAAGGGCTTCCGCGTCTTCGAGGCGCGGGGCGGACGCAAGGTGCTGGTGACGCAGGTGCTGGGGCAGGTCTTCATGAAGCGGCCCTTCGACGATCCTTTCTCGGCGATGGAGACGGTGTTGAAGACCCACCCGCGCGGTGGGCTTGTGCAGGCCTCCATCGTGGATGTGCACTGCGAGGCGACCTCCGAGAAGATGGCGATGGGCCACTACTGCGACGGCAAGGCGAGCCTCGTGGTGGGCACCCATACACACGTACCGACGGCGGACGCGCAGATCCTGCCCGGCGGCACGGCGCTGCTGTCCGACGCGGGCATGTGCGGCGATTACGACAGCGTCATCGGGATGGAGAAGGCAGAGCCCCTGCGCCGCTTCATCACCGGCATGCCCAAGTCCCGCTTCACCCCCGCCGCGGGCGAGGCGACCCTTTCGGGCGTCTATGTCGAGACCGACGACCGGACCGGCCAGGCCACGCGCATCTGCATGGTGCGTCAGGGCGGACGGCTGGAACAATCGGGCCCCTGAGGCGCCGGCCGGCATGGCAGCGGCGGCCCGCGGTGACTGTGACGCGCCGGTCGTGTCGCGGCGCGCCCGTGAGGCCGCCGGTTCGCGCCCCCTTCGGCAGGGATCGCACCTGTCCGGCGCGGCAGGAGAGGGGGCGCCGTTCATCTGGGCGACCGTTGCGTGGTCCCCTCGCGGGAAGGTGCCGGTTGGCGATCAACCGAAATGCCCGCTTGAAAATCGCCCCTCGTGAAACATAGAACCGGCAGGCGGGTTTCCGGAGCATTGCCATGAATTTATTCGAATTGTCCCAGACCGGAGAGGCGATCCTCGCCCTGCTTGTCGTGGGGGCGATGTTTGTCCTGTTCGTGCGCGAGGTCTATCCGACCGAAGTCGTCGCGATCGGCGGGGCCTGCGTTCTGATGCTGACCGGTGTGCTGCCTTACGATGACGCGGTGGCCGTCCTGTCGAACCCGGCGCCCTGGACCATCGCGGCGATGTTCATCGTCATGGGGGCGCTCGTGCGGACCGGCGCGCTGGATGCCTTCACCCGCACCACCGAACGTTACGCCGAAACCCACCCGAGGCTGGCCATCGTGGCGATGATGACTTTTGTCGTCGCCGCCTCTGCCGTGGTGTCGAACACGCCGGTCGTGGTGGTGATGATCCCGGTCTTCGTGCAACTGGCGCGCAAGCTGGATGTGGCGGCCTCGAAGCTCCTGATCCCGCTGAGCTATGGCGCGATCATGGGCGGGACCCTGACGCTGATCGGGACCTCGACCAACCTGTTGGTGGACGGCGTGGCGCGCGGGCAGGGGATGGAGCCCTTCTCGATCTTCGAGGTGACCCCGCTGGGGATCATCGTGGTCTGCTGGGGCATGCTCTACCTGATGGTCGTCGGGCGCTGGCTGCTGCCGAACCGCGACAGCATGGCGAACCTGCTGTCGGACAAGTCGAAGATGAAGTTCTTCACCGAGGCCGTGATCCCGCCGGAATCCAACCTGATCGGCCGCGAGGTGACCTCGGTCCAGCTGTTCAAGCGCGAGGGCGTGCGCCTGATCGACGTGGTGCGCGGGGACGAGTCCCTGCGCCGCAACCTGCAGGGCGTGACCCTTCAGGTCGGTGACCGCGTGGTCCTGCGGAGCCGGATCACCGAACTGCTGAGCCTTCAGCGCACCAAGGGCCTCAAGCGGGTCGATCAGGTGTCCGCCGTCGAGACGACGACCGTGGAAGTGCTGATCGCGCCGGATTGCAAGATGGTGGGCCGGACGCTGGGCGCGATGCGCCTGCGCCGCCGCTTCGGGGTCTATGCGCTGGCCGTGCACCGGCGGAACCAGAACATCGGTCGCCAGCTCGACGACATCGTGGTGCGCGTGGGCGACACGCTTCTGCTGGAAGGCGCTCCCGAGGACATCCGGCGGCTGTCGCAGGAGATGAACATGGTCGACGTGACCCGTCCGACCGTCCGCGCCTTCCGCCGCGGGCACGCGCCGATCGCGGTGATTGCCCTGCTGGCCATCGTGGGCCTCGCCGCCTTCGGCGTCGCGCCGATCCTGATGCTGGCGGTCTTCTCGGTGGCGGCTGTCCTTCTGACCCGCTGCATCGACGCGGACGAGGCGTTTTCCTTCGTGGACGGACGGCTCCTGTCGCTGATCTTTGCCATGCTGGCGATCGGGGCGGCGCTGGATGCCTCAGGCGCGGTGGAGCTGATCGTGAGCGCGGTCGCGCCGCTGCTGTCGAACCTGCCCGGCGTGGTGGTGATCTGGGCGATCTACCTGCTGACCTCGGTCCTGACGGAACTGGTGTCGAACAACGCCGTCGCCGTGGTGGTGACGCCCATCGCCATCGGGCTCGCACAGGCCATGGGGATCGACCCGCGCCCGCTCGTGGTCGCGGTGATGATCGCGGCCTCTGCCTCCTTCGCCACGCCGATCGGCTACCAGACCAATACGCTGGTCTACGGGCCGGGCGGCTACAAGTTCTCGGACTTCCTGAAGGTCGGCATTCCGCTCAACCTCTCGATGGGCATCGTCGTCTCGGCGCTGATCCCGGTATTCTGGCCGCTCTGAGCGGTCAGAACCCCCAGACCAGCAGGATCGTCGGGATCGAGACCGCCACGACGAGGATTTCCAGCGGCAGGCCCATGCGCCAATAGTCCCCGAAGTGGTAGCCCCCGGGGCCGAGGATCAGCGTGTTGTTCTTGTGCCCGATGGGCGTGAGGAAGGCCGAGGAGGCCGCCACCGCCACCGCCATGAGGAACGGATCGGGCGAGACGTTCAGCGCCTGCGCCATCTGGATGCCGATGGGGGCCGCGACGATGGTGGTGGCCGTGTTGTTCAGCACGTCCGACAGCGTCATCGTCACCAGCATCAGCGCGGTCAGGATCGCCCATGCCGGCCATCCCTGCGTCAGCTGCACCAGCCAGCCTGCGATCAGCTGCGTGCCGCCCGAGTCCTCCAGCGCAGACCCCAGCGGGATCATCGACCCCAGAAGGACCACCACCGGCCATTCGATGTGGTCGTAAAGCTCGTTGATCGGCACGATGCGCAGCAGGATATAGCTGATCACCACGAGGCCGAGGGCAATGGGCAGGCTCAGCAGGCCGAAGCTGGCAATCGCCACGGCGCCCGCGAACAGCCCGATGGCCGCCCATGTCATGCGATCCTGCGTCACGGCAAGGCCGCGGCTGGCCAGCGTCAGGCAGCCCAGCCAGTCGATCACGTCGGGGCCGGTGTCCTTGGGCACCAGCAGCAGCAGGATGTCGCCCGGCTCCACCTCGGTCTTGCGGACCTGTTCGGTGATCCGGCGGCCCTGCCGCGAGATGCCAAGGAGGACGGCCCGCTGGCGCCAGCTCAGCCCGATCTCCTGCGCGGTGCGCCCGTTGATCCGCGCCTCGGCAGGGACCACGACCTCCAGCATGTCGAGACCCTCGCCATCGGCGCGCAGCAGTTCCTCGCGCTTCTCGTCCGAGAAGGTCAGGGCCAGCGCCGAGCGGAATTCCTCCAGCGCGCCGGGGGTGGCCTCCAGCACCAGCGCGTCACCGGCCTGCAGCAGGTTGTGGCGCGCGTTGCCATAGAGCCGCCGGTCGTTGCGGATCAGGCCGATGATGGCCACGTCGGCCTTGTCGGCGGTCTCGGTCAACTCCGCCACGCGCTTGCCGATCTGCTTGTTGCCCTCGGGGATCGTCAGTTCGGCCACGTAGGGCTTGAGGTCGCCGCTGCCTGCGGCGCTTGCGTCTTCGCGGTTGGGGATGAACCTCCAGCCGATCAGCGCCACGAAGGCGAGGCCCGCAAGCGCGGTGATGCCGCCCACGGGCGCGAAGTCGAACATGCGGAAGGACTCGCCCAGGGCTTTCTCCCGGTAGGAGGCAATGATGATGTTGGGCGGGGTGCCGATCAGCGTGGCCATGCCGCCGAGGATCGTGGCGAAGGAGAGCGGCATCAGGCTGAGCCCCGGGGACCGCCCTGCCTTGCGCGCGGTCTGGATGTCCACAGGCATCAGCAGCGCAAGGGCCGCCACGTTGTTCATGAAAGCGGAGAGGACGCCGCCGATGCCCCCCATGATCGCGATATGGGTGCCGAGGCGGCGGGAGCTGTCCACCAGCGTGCGGGTGATCAGGTAGACCGCGCCGGAGCGCACCAGCCCGGCCGAGACCACGAGGACAAGTGCCACGACGATGGTCGCCTCGTGCCCGAAGCCGGTGAAGGCCTCTTCCTCCGGGACCACGCCGAGGGCCACCCCGGCCATGAGCGCGGTGAAGGCCACGAGGTCATAGCGCCAGCGGCCCCAGAGCAGCAGGGCGAAGACGGCGGCGAAGATGGCGAAAAGCGTGATCTGTTCGTAGGTCATGGCGGCCCTGGTATTGCAACCGTCTGCGGCAGGACGGCATCCAGAGCGTAGCGCGGCCCGTCCCACCGGCAAGGGCGGCTGGCCGCGCAGGCGGGGCTCAGCCCATGGTGCCCATGAGGCCCGCGATCGCGTCGATGATGTTGTCCACAGCCACCGCTGCGAGGATCATGCCCATGACGCGGCTGACGATGGCGGCCCCGCTGGGCTTGATGATCTTGAGGATCGGCGCGGCCATGCGCATCAGGAAGTAGGCCACCGCCAGCACAACCAGCATCATCGCCGCCGTCACCGCCTGTTCGGGGATCGAGAAGCGGTTGTTGTCGGTCAGCAGCACAATCGCCAGCATCGCGCCCGGGGAGGCCAGCGAGGGCACCGCCAGCGGGAAGACCGCGGGGCTGTCGTGCTTGTCGGAGCGGTCACCCTTCTCGCGCTTGAGGCTGTCGGGATTGTTCGGCGCCTGCGCCGTGCCGAAGATCATCGTCAGCGCGAAGAGGAACAGCACGATGCCACCGGCGATCTGGAACGAGGGCAGGGTGATGCCGAGCGCGTCGATCAGGAATTGTCCGAGCACGAGGAAGAAGAGCAGCACCGCCGCAGCAAAGATCGCGGCCTGTCGGGCGATCCGTTTCTGGCTTGAGATCGTCAGGCCGGCCGTGGCCGCGACGAAGACGGGAATGGTACCGATTGGGTCGATCACGACCCAGAGAAGGACAAATTGCTCGAACAGGCCGGAGTGCATATGCGTGGGCGCCTCATGTGAATTGTTGCAGGGACAGGGGACAGGTGGGGCCTGCCTAGCCCAAGGCAAGGCCACCGGCAAACCGAACCGGCAGTATGACGCGGGCGTGATCGCCGGGCCGGTTTCATGTCGAAATATGTCAGTTTTCGCGGGGTCCGGGGCCGCTCCGCCGCCCAGGGGATATTGCAGGCCTGCCCCCGCATGGGATATGGACGCGCGAACTGCACGACAATCCTGATACCAGATCTAACAGACGACGGAGGGCAGCCATGGCGGGCCATTCTAAGTGGGCGAACATCCAGCACCGCAAGGGGCGGCAGGATGCTGCCCGGTCGAAGCTCTTTTCCAAGCTCTCGAAAGAGATCACCGTGGCCGCCAAGATGGGCGACCCCGATCCCGACAAGAACCCGCGCCTGCGCCTCGCGGTGAAGGAAGCGAAGTCGAGCTCGGTCCCCAAGGACGTGATCGAGCGCGCGATCAAGAAATCGCAGGCGGGCGACGGCGACGACTACGAGGAAATCCGCTACGAGGGCTATGGCCCCAACGGCGTGGCGATCATCGTCGAGGCGATGACCGACAACCGCAACCGGACCGCCTCGAACGTGCGCTCGACCTTCTCCAAGAACGGCGGCAACCTCGGCGAGACCGGCTCGGTCGGCTTCATGTTCGAACGCAAGGGCGAGGTGGTCTACCCCGCCTCCGTGGGCGATGCCGATGACGTCATGATGGCGGCCATCGAGGCCGGCGCCGAGGACGTGGAAAGCTCCGAGGAAGGCCACGTGGTCTACTGCGCGGACACCGACCTCGCGGCGGTGGCCAATGCGCTGGAGGAACAGCTGGGCGAATCGGACTCGACCAAGCTGATCTGGAAGCCGACCACCACCACCGACATGGACCTCGAGAGCATGCAGAAGCTGATGAAGCTGATCGACGCGCTCGAGGACGACGATGACGTGCAGCGCGTCACCGCGAACTTCGAAGCCTCCGACGAGGTGATGGAGCAGCTCTGAGGGCTGCTCCGGACCGGCCCGTCGCCCCGCGGGGCAGCCGGGTCTGACCCGACGGCGCGCCTGCGGCGCACACGATGTTTTGCCCGGCCCCTCCTGCGGAGGGACCGGGCGGCCTCCGGCGGGGATATTTGACGCAAGAAAATGATTTCGGCGTCCTTGCGCCCTTCGAGGCGGGCTCCCCTCATTTTCTTGCCGCAAATATCCCCGCCGGAGGCTTGGCCCGCAGGGCCAATCCTTGACTTTCCGCGCGCATCCATGTGTATCGGCCCCTGTTCCGAACCGCGTTTCGCGCCATCCCGAAGGAAGAGACCATGCACGCCTTTCGCAGCCATACCTGCGCCGCTCTGACCAAAGCCAACGTGGGCGAGACCGTCCGCCTTTCGGGCTGGGTGCACCGGGTGCGCGATCACGGCGGTATCCTCTTCATCGACCTGCGCGACCACTACGGCACCACGCAGGTGCTCTGCGATCCCGACAGCCCGGTCTTTGCCGAGGTGGAGAAGGTACGCTCGGAGTGGTGCATCCGGATCGACGGCGAGGTGAAGGCCCGCGCCGCGGACCTCGTGAACCCCAAGCTGCCCACCGGCGAGGTCGAGGTTTTCGTCCGCGACATCGAGGTGCTGGGCGCCGCGAAGGAACTGCCGCTGATGGTCTTCGGCGATCAGGAGTACCCGGAAGAGACCCGGCTGCGCTATCGCTACCTCGACCTGCGTCGCGAGGTGATGCAGAAGAACATGACCCTGCGCTCGGATGTCGTCGCCTCGATCCGCAAGCGGATGTGGGACAAGGGCTTCCGCGAGTACCAGACGCCGATCATCACCGCCTCCTCGCCGGAAGGCGCGCGCGACTTCCTCGTGCCCTCGCGTCTGCACCCGGGCAAGTTCTACGCGCTGCCGCAGGCACCGCAGCAGTTCAAGCAGCTGCTGATGGTCTCGGGCTTCGACAAGTATTTCCAGATCGCACCCTGCTTCCGCGACGAGGACCCGCGCGCCGACCGGTCGCCGACCGACTTCTACCAGCTCGACATGGAGATGAGCTTCGTCACCCAGCAGGACGTGTTCGACACGATCTCGCCGGTGCTGGCAGGCGTCTTCGAGGAATTCGGCGGCGACAAGAAAGTCGACGCCCCCGAGAGCTGGCCGCAGATTTCCTATGCCGATGCCGCCCTGTGGTACGGCACCGACAAGCCCGACCTGCGCAACCCGATCAAGATGCAGGTCGTGAGCGAGCATTTCGCCGGTTCCGGCTTTGCGATCTTCGCCAAGCTGCTGGAGCAGGAAGGCACCGAGATCCGCGCGATCCCCGCGCCGACCGGCGGCAGCCGCAAGTTCTGTGACCGCATGAACGCCTTCGCCCAGAAGGAAGGTCTGCCGGGCATGGGCTATATCTTCTGGCGTGACGGCGCCGACGGCATGGAAGCCGCAGGCCCGCTGGCCAAGAACATCGGCCCCGAGCGCACCGAGGCGATCCGCCAGCAGCTGGGTCTGGGCGTGGGCGATGCGGCCTTCTTCCTTGGCGGCAAGCCGAAGTCCTTCCAGACCGTCGCGGGCAAGGCCCGGACCGTCATCGGCGAAGAGCTGGGCCTGACCGATCCGAACCGGTTCGCCTTTGCCTGGATCGTGGACTTCCCGATCTACGAGAAGGACGAGGAAACCGGCAAGCTCGACTTCGAGCACAACCCCTTCTCGATGCCGCAGGGTGGCATGGAGGCGCTGCAGGGCGATCCGCTGGAGGTGAAGGGCTTCCAGTACGACCTCGCCTGCAACGGCTACGAGCTGGTCTCGGGCGCGATCCGGAACCACAAGCCGGAGATCATGTTCAAGGCCTTCGAACTGGCGGGCTACCCGAACGAGGAAGTGATCAAGCGCTTCGGCGGCATGGTCAACGCCTTCCAGTACGGCGCGCCCCCGCACGGCGGCTGCGCCACCGGTATCGACCGCGTCGTCATGCTGCTGGCCGAGGAGCAGAACATCCGTGAGGTGATCCTCTTCCCGATGAACCAGCGGGCCGAGGACCTGATGATGGGCGCTCCCTCCGAGCCGACGCCGGAGCAGCTGATGGAACTGAACCTGCGGGTCATCCCGCAGGAGTGATCCGCGCGGTGGCGCCAGGCGCCCGTTGAGGATTAAAGTCTCAAGGCCGGCCCCGATTTCGCGGGTCGGCCTTTTTCACAGGATTTGCACCACGCGCGGGGACAGCCCATGTTCGATGCCCTCCGGGATGCCGGGTTCGACGTTCTGACCAAGAACCACGCCGAGGCGATCCTCAGCGTGGATTTCCCCACCGAGACGGCGGAGCTGATCGGTGCCCTGATGCGGGTCTCGATCCCGGCGGCGGAGCTGATCGCCTCGGGCGGGGGCGAGGCGAAATCGACCCAGCGGATGCGGCGCGAGCTGTCTGCGGCGGGCTGGGCCAAGCACAACTTCCGGATCGAGACCACGGTGGACGGCGTGCCCGTCGGCGATGGCACCAGCCACGAGATCGATCACATCCGCCGCGGACCCAAGGGGCTGCTGGCGCTGGAGATCGAATGGAACAACAAGGACCCGTTCTTTGACCGCGACCTCGAGAACTTCCAGCGGCTGCACGCGCAGTCGATCATCTCGGTTGGGATCATCGTGACCCGGGGGGCGGCGCTTCAGGCCGCCATGGCGGGCACGGTGGAGAGTTTCCTCAGGCGGGCGGGCCTCACCTCGGAGGAAGGGCTGCTGGCCTATGGCATGAAGGAACGCACCGCCCGGCAGCGCAACTTCGTCGCCAAGGCGCAGGCGCAGGGCGATGACTTCGCCACGGCCTTTGCGCGGTTCTTCGTCATGGACAAATACGGGCCGTCCTCGACCCATTGGTCCAAGCTGGAGGCCCGGGTGGCGCGCGGCGTGGGCAATCCCTGTCCGCTGCTGCTGATCGGCCTGCCCGAGGGCACGGTGCGCGACGCGGGCGAGGCCCCGGAAGAAGAGCCGCGCTTGTTCTGAGGCCCGGGCTCTGTGCTGTGGGGCTTGAAATACGCGCATGTCACCGACCCCGCAGGCGGGGCAGCGTGATCCGGCGCGGGCGGGTTTATTCCGCCGCCACGCCCGAGTTGTAGGAATAGGTCTTCCAGTTCGGCTTGTAATCCGCATCGGCCTGGTTGCCCCAGACCGTCCAGCCGTCGCGCACACCCCGGCCGAAGAGTTCGAGGTAGGGCCCCCAGGAGCAGCTCTCGATCAGTTCGTACTGTTCGTCCGGCTTGCGCGAATGTTCGCGCTTGCGGGTCTGGAGCATGTTCACCTGACTGCGGCCCGGCGGAAGGGTGCGGGCGTTCTTGCCCCGGGTGCCGAAGAGCAGCAGCTCGGTCACGTTGCGGAAGTAGAAGCCGACGCCACGCCCGTCAGAGCCGCCATCCTTGCGGATCTTGTGCCAGACGATGTTGGACTTGTACTCGAACCCCCAGGCGGAAAGCACCTGAAGCCCTTCGGGCAGCAGGGCATTGGGCACCCACATGTAGCAATGCGCCCGGTCTTCGAGGTAGTCCTCGACCGGGAGGGCGCAGATGTCCTCCAGCGTCATCGTCGGATAGCGCGACAGCCGCTTGTGTTCCGGAGCGACCTTGCCGGTCCGGTTGGCGAACCGCCACGGCGGATCGGCCATGACGCAGGCGAACCGATCCTTGCCAAGGAAGTCGCGCAAATCTTGAGAGGGGGTGCTGGACATGTCCTAGATATAGCCCGGCCTTGGGGAAGCTGTCATCCGGGAACAATAGGGGAACGTGTCGCTTCGGGCAACAGGCTTGGGCCGTCGCGGGGCACTTGTCCTGCAAAAAGCAGTGGAAAACTCGGCGCGCCGCCCGATCCGCCCGGCAAAGTGCGATCCTCCGGCCCCTGCGGGCCGGAGATGTTCGCGGGCCGGCCGCTCAGTCGTCGTGCAGCGCGTCTTCGCGCTTTTCTTCGACGAGCTTCTCCTCGGTCGCCTTGTGGTCGAGGAATCTCTTGCCGAAGGCGTCGTTGTGCTCGGCCCCGATCACCTTCTTGGCGCGGGTGAAGACCTCGTCTTCCTCCTCGTCCATGTGGTGTTCATAATCGTGCTTGAGGGTCTTGAAGCGGGTCAGCCAGCCGGGCGAGGACATGTCCATCTCGCGCAGCTCTTCGAGGATCTCGTCGATCTCGGCATGTTCGTGGACCGAGTGGCGGGCGGCATCCTGGCCCCAGGTGTCCTGCATCAGCTTGGAATAGAAGGTCTCTTCCTCGGCGGCCGAGTGGGACTTGATGTCGTTGTAGAACGCATCCCATGCCTCGCGGCGGTCTTTGCTGTCACCGGAGGTTTCGGCGATCTTGTTCAGCCACTCGCGATGGCGGTCGTGGTCTTCCTTGATGGCGTCGTAGATGGACGGCATAGGCCCCTCCTGTCGGTTGCTGTCTGTCGGGCAACGGGGGAGGGCAGTCTTCGGTTCCGGAAAAAAAGGCGCGGCGTGGGCATTCTGCCCGCGGTGTCTTCTGAACAGGCCGGCCTTGCTCCGGGTCAGGTCTGGCTGAGCAGCACGATGGCGTAGATCAGCGAGAGTGCACCGGCAGCAAGGATGATCGTGTCGATCCCGATACGGGGGAGACGACGCGAGTTGCTGCCAAAATACTTCATAACAAGGTCCTCTTTTAATATCACAGGCCGCTTATCGGCGTGCATTGTGGCGGCATTGGGGAGGATTTGGGCCGTGGGTCGCGTCTTTTGCGGGCGGGGGCACGCGGGGCCCTTTCGCCCGGTCGCGGCGCTGCTAGGGTGGCGCGACATGCGCCCGCCGAGGGCCCGAACCTCCAGCAGAAGGATGCCGAACATATGAGCGAGGAGCGCCCCCGCGGGCCGGTCGTCGAGGGCTGGCAGGTACCACCCGCCCCGCCTGCCGATCTGGTGCTGGACGGCAATTGCGTCCGGCTGGAGCCGCTGCAGGCCGAACGTCACGCGGCATTGCTGCATGACCAGTTCGACGGGCACGACTGGATCTGGGACTACATGGGCTATGGCCCGTTCCATTCCGCCGCCGCCTATCACCGCTGGATGCACGGGGTCGAAGACGGGACCGATCCGAAGTTTTTCGCGCTCTGGGACCTCGAGACGAAGGCCTGCGTCGGCGTCACCTCCTACCTGCGGATCACGCCTGCGGCGGGCTCCATCGAGGTGGGCAACATCCATTATGCGCCTGCCCTGCAACGCACCCGCGCCGCGACCGAGGCGATGGCGCTGATGATGCAATGGGCCTTCGACGCGGGCTATCGCCGCTATGAATGGAAATGCGATGCGCTGAACATGCCCTCGCGCCGGGCGGCACAGCGGCTGGGGTTCAGCTACGAGGGCACCTTCCGCAAGCATCTGATCGTGAAGGGCCGCAGCCGCGACACCGCGTGGTTCGCCATCACCGATGACCAGTGGCCCGCGCTGAAGGAGGCCTATGATGTCTGGCTGTCGCCCGCGAATTTCGACGCGCAGGGCCGCCAGCAGGAGAGGCTGGGCGATCTGACCCGCCTCGTGCGCGTCTCGGGCGATCCGCTTCAGGGCTAGAGGCCGGGCCGAGGCTCCGGTCTGACGAAATGAAAACGGCCCGCGTCTGGCGAGACGTGGGCCGTTCTGTCGTCGAGGGGGCGGGATCAGACCTTCAGGTCGCCCTGCGCCCAGTCCCAGTAAAGCTCCCGCGCGCGTTTGGTCACCGGGCCGATCTGGTACTGGCGATCCTCGAAGGCGCTGACCGGGGTCACCTTGTTCAGGTTGCCCGAGAGGAAGACCTCGTCCGCCGCTTCGAAATCGGCGTAGGACAGGACGGCCTCGGTCACGGTGAAGCCATCGGCGCGCAGGTTGGCGATGTGCCGTGCGCGGGTGATGCCCGACAGGAAGGTGCCGTTGGCGATCGGGGTGAAGACCTCGCCGTCGCGCACCATGAAGACGTTGGCGGTGGCGCTTTCGGCCACGTTGCCCATGGCATCGGTCACGAGGGCATTGGCAAAGCCGCGTGCGCGGGCCTCGCGCAGCATCCGCCCGTTGTTGGGGTAGAGCGCCCCGGCCTTGGCGTTGCAGACCGCGTCGGCCAGCACGGGACGGCGGAAGGAGGTCTTGCACAGCGTCGTGGCGGCCTCGGCAGGCGCCATGGGGATCTCTTCCAGCGCGATGGCAAAGCCGGTGGCGTCTTCGGTGTGCTTGGGCACCAGAACGGTCTCGTCGCCATCGGTGGCCCAGTACATCGGCCGGATGTAGACGGCGGCACCCTTTGGATAGGCGCGCAGGCCTTCCAGCGCGATCTCGACCATCTCCTCGGGGGCGACGGTGGGCTTGATCCACATGGATTCCGCCGAGCGGTTCACCCGGGCGCAGTGCTTGGCGAGGTCCGGGGTCAGCCCGTCGAAGAGCCGCGCGCCGTCGAAGACGCTGGAGCCCTGCCACATCGCGTGATCGCTCGCGCCCAGGACGCGCACGTCGCCTTCGTGCCAGGTGCCGTTGTAGTAGGTGCGGATACCGGTTCCGGCTGCCATCGTCTTGCTCCTTCTTGTCGCGCGACCCTTATGACAAGAGGCGGCGGCAGGGGAAAGCCCCCCGGGCGGGAGGCCGAATTGCCCCCGGCGCGGGGCCGGGGGCATTCGATGATGAAATCGGCAGCAAGAATGGTCGGGGGCCACCGGGCGCGGCGGCCGGAATGGGCCGGCAAGCACCTGCGGGCCCTGCCGTATTTGTGCTGGGGACACGAGCGCGGGGCAGGACAGGGCGGGGCAGAGGCATGCAGGCCACCGGCACGCTAGGGGCGTTTCATGACGGATCGGTGGCAGACCGGTAACGGCAAGATGAACGTTTCATGTCAGGCTTTTGGCCCGCTGGCGCCCACGGGCGGTCCATCGGGTGCCTCACCTGACGTCAGTCCGCCTCGGCCAGAAGCGTGTCGAGGTCGAGGCGCCGGGTGAACATCACCAGCTCGCCGGCCTCGTCCCGGGGCCAGTCGGCCTGCGGGCGGTCCCAGTAGAGTTCCACGCCGTTGCCATCGGGATCGTGGAGGTAGAGCGCCTCGCTCACCCCGTGGTCGGAGGCACCGTCGAGGGTGACGCCCTTGGCCCGCAGCTGTTTCAGCACATTGGCGAGGTCACGCCGCGTGGGATAGAGGAAGGCCGAATGATAGAGGCCCGGATAGTGAACCGGGGCCGGTTCGCTGCCTTCGCTGTGCCAGGTGTTCAGGCCGATATGGTGGTGGTAGCCCCCGGCCGACAGAAAAGCGGCCTTGGCGCCATAGCGCTGTTGCAGTTCGAACCCCAGCACGTCGCCGTAGAAGGCAATCGCGCGGTCGAGGTCCGAGACCTTGAGGTGGACATGGCCGACGCGGGCGCCGGCGGGAGCGGTATAGGTGGTCATCGTCGTGTCCTTTCTCGGGCGGGCGCCGCGGCCTCTGTGGGGGCGCCCTGTCGTTGACGCAAAGGTAGGCGTCTGTCCCCCGTGGCACCATTCCGCAATTCCGGACCTATTCTGTGCAGGACCGCGCGAAGCGGGCCCGCGCCGATGACGCCGGTTTGAGGCCGCAAAGCCCCGCCCGCGCTTGACCTTCCGGCCCTCAGGCGACACCTTCCGCCCGGATCAAGCACCAGACCCGGCGGAGCCACGGACCAGATGCAGAGCAGAGTTTCCCCCTTCGCCCCCTTCGAATGGCTGATCGCTTGGCGCTACCTGCGGGCCCGGCGCTCGGAAGGGGGTGTCAGCGTGATGACATGGATCTCGCTGATCGGGATCACGCTGGCGGTCTGGGCGCTGATTGCCACGCTGGCAGTGCGCTCGGGCTTCCGCGAGGAATTCGTCGATACGATCCTCGGCGCCAACGCCCATGTGACGGTCTATTCCGCCGGGGTCCGCTCCGACACGGGCTACATCGACCGGACGCTGCATGACTACGAGGCGATGGCCGACCGCGTGCGCGCGGTGCCGGGCGTCAGCCGCGTGGCGCCCCTCGTGCGCAGCCAGGTGATGGCCAATGTGCGGGGCCGCAACGCGGGCGTCGAGGTCTTCGGCATCACGCCGGAAAACCTCTCGACCGTGCCGCGCATCGCCGAACCTCTGGAGTCGCGCGGCGACTTCTCCCGCTTCGGCGAGGGGATCGCCATCGGCTCCGGCGTGGCGCGGGAGCTGGGCGTGGACGTGGGGGGCAAGGTCAAGCTGATCTCGCCCGACGGGGTCAAGACGGCCTTTGGCACCTCGCCCCGGACGCAGGTCTACGAGGTCACCTACATCTTCACCGCCGGGCGCTATGACATCGACCGCACGCGGGTCTACATGCCCTTCGCCGAGGCGCAAACCTTCTTCAACCGCGATGGCGTGGCCGATGAGCTGGAGGTCATGGTGGACGACCCCGAGGATGTCGACAAGCTCGACACCGCGCTCTTTGCCGCGGCCGGGGACAATGCGCTTCTTTGGACGTGGCGCGATGCGCAGGGCGGCTTCCTGCGCGCCCTTGATGTGGAGGACAACGTAATGTTCATCCTCATGTCGATCCTCGTGCTGATCGCGGCGATGAACATCGTTTCGGGGCTGATCATGCTGGTGAAGAACAAGGGCCGCGACATCGGCATCCTGCGCACCATGGGCCTGACCGAGGGCTCGGTCCTGCGGGTCTTCTTCATCTGCGGCGCCTTCACCGGGCTGATCGGCACGGCGGTGGGCGTCGTGCTGGGCTGCCTCTTCGCGATCTACATCGACCAGATCTTTGCCGTGGTGAACTACATCGCCGGGGGCGGGGTCTGGGATCCGGCGATCCGTGGCATCTACGAGGTGCCCGCCAAGCTGGAGCTGAACGACGTGCTCTCGGCCGTTGGCCTGTCGCTTGGGCTGTCCTTCATCGTTACCATCTTCCCCGCGCGCCGCGCCGCCCGGATGAACCCCGTGGAGGCCCTGCGCTATGAGTGAACCTGTTCTGGAGCTGACGGGGATCGAGAAGACCTACAACACCGGCCAGCCGAACGAGATCGCGGTGCTGCGCGGCGTCGACCTCGTTCTGCAACCGGGCGAGGTGGTGGCACTTGTGGCGCCCTCCGGCTCGGGCAAGTCGACGCTGCTGCACATCGCGGGGCTGCTGGATACCGCCGACGCCGGCTCGGTCAAGATCGGCGGGCAGGAGATGACCGGCCTCTCCGACCGGCGCCGCACCACGGCGCGGCGGCAGGACGTGGGCTTCGTCTACCAGTTCCACCACCTGCTGCCCGAGTTCACGGCACAGGAGAACGTCATCCTGCCGCAGCTGGCCAACGGCACCGCGCCCCGCGCCGCGCAGGACCGGGCGCGCGCTTTGCTGGACAGCGTGGGCGTGGCGGAACGGGCGGATCACCGCCCCGCCGCGCTCTCGGGCGGGGAACAGCAGCGCGTGGCCTTCTGTCGGGCGCTGGCCAATGCGCCGCGCCTGCTGCTGGCGGATGAGCCCACGGGCAACCTAGACCCTGCCACCTCGGACCGGGTCTTTGATGCGCTGATGACGCTTGTACGGGATACCGGCCTCTCGGCCCTGATCGCGACCCACAACCTCGACCTCGCGGCCCGCATGGATCGGCAATTGCGCATGGAGGACGGCCGCCTCACGGCCTGATCCGGGTTTCTGTTCGGGGCCCGGCCCCGGGCGCGCACCACGCCCAAAGAGAAGCGCCCCGCCAGAGGCGGAGCGCCAAAATTCTTCGAAGAATTTTGCCAAGAATTTTCGAAAATTCTTGGGTGCCCCGCCGCGGGGGCACCGCTCAGAGGTCGAGGTCTTCGACGAAGCGCGCGTTTTCCTGGATGTACTGGAACCGCAGCTCGGGCTTCTTGCCCATCAGCCGCTCCACGAGGTCGCCGGTCTCGCCCGGTTCGTCCTCGTCGATCGTCACCCGGATCAGCGTGCGCGAGCCGGGGTCCATCGTGGTTTCCTTCAGGTCCTTCGCGTCCATCTCGCCCAGACCCTTGAAGCGCTGCACGTCGATCTTGCCCTTGCCGCCAAGGCCGATCTCCATCATGCGCTCCTTCTCGGCGTCGTCCGCCACGTAGATGCGCTTGTCGCCCTGGGTCAGCCGGTAGAGCGGCGGGCAGGCGAGGTAGAGGTGTCCGTGGTCGATCAGCGGCCGCATCTGGGTGAAGAAGAAGGTCATCAAGAGCGCGGCGATATGCGCGCCGTCGACGTCTGCGTCAGTCATGATGATGATCTTGTCATACCGCAGGTCGTCGATGTTGAACTTGGTCCCCAGTCCCACGCCCATGGCTTGGCACAGATCGTTGATCTCCTGGTTGGAGCCGATCTTGTTCGAGGCCGCGCCAAGCACGTTGAGGATCTTGCCCCGCAGCGGCAGCAGCGCCTGTGTCTTGCGGTCCCGCCCCATCTTGGCAGAACCCCCGGCCGAGTCACCCTCGACAAGAAACAGCTCGGTCCCGTCGCGGGTGTTGGTGGAACAGTCGGTCAGCTTGCCGGGCAGGCGCAGCTTCTTGGTCGCCGACTTCCGCTGGGTTTCCTTTTCCTGGCGGCGGCGCATCCGCTCCTCGGCGCGCAGCACGAGGAAGTCGAGGATCGCGCCTGCCGACTTGGTGTCGGAGGCCAGCCAGTTGTCGAAGTGGTCGCGCACCGCGCCTTCCACCAACTTCTGCGCCTCGGTGGTGGCCAGCCGGTCCTTGGTCTGGCCTACGAACTCGGGCTCGCGGATGAAGCAGGAGACGAGGGCACAGCCCCCTGTCAGCAGGTCGTCCCGCGTGATCTGCTGGGCCTTCTTGTTGTTCACAAGCTCGCCGTAGGCCTTGATCCCCTTCAGGATCGCCGACCAGAAGCCCGCCACGTGGGTGCCGCCCTCGGGCGTGGGCACGGTGTTACAGTAGGACTGGATGAACCCGTCGCGCGACGGCGTCCAGTTGATCGCCCATTCCACCCGGCCCGGCACGCCGAAGCGTTCCTGAAACTCGACCCGCCCGCCAAAGGGCGCGTCGGCATAGGTCGAGGCGCCGTTCAGCGTCTCGTTCAGGTAGTCCGACAGGCCGCCGGGGAAGTGGAAGGTCGCCTCGGTCGGGGTCTGGCCGTCGTCGATGGCGGTCTTCCAGCGGATTTCCACGCCGGAGAAGAGGTAGGCCTTGGACCGGATCGAGGCGAAGAGCCGCGCCGGCTTGAATCGGTGCGAGCCGAAGATCTCGGGGTCGGCGTGGAAGGTCGTCGTGGTGCCGCGCCGGTTGGGGGCGGCGCCGATTTCCTGCACCGGACCCAGCGGGATGCCGCGCGAGAAGCGCTGTTCCACCAGCTTGCGGTCGCGGGCCACCTGCACGACCATCGAATCCGACAGCGCGTTCACTACCGAGGCGCCCACGCCGTGCAGGCCGCCCGAGGTCTCGTAGGCCTTGCCGCCGAACTTGCCGCCCGCGTGCAGGGTGCACAGGATCACCTCCAGCGCCGACTTGCCGGGGAACTTGGGGTGCGGGTCGAAGGGCATGCCGCGACCGTTATCGCGCACGCTGATCGAGTAATCGTCGTGAAGCTCGACCTCGATGCGGTTGGCGTGGCCGGCGACGGCCTCGTCCATCGAGTTGTCGAGGATCTCGGCCACCATGTGGTGCAGGGCGCGCTCGTCCGTGCCGCCGATGTACATGCCGGGGCGCTTGCGGACGGGCTCCAGCCCTTCCAGCACTTCGATCGAGGATGCGTCGTAGGTATCGGCCGCTGTGGCGGCCAGAAGGTCGTCGGCCATGGGCTGCTCTGGTCTCTCTTGATTGCCGGACACTATGGCAGGCTCACGCCCCGGAGAAAAGGGGGCAGCCCGGTTATCCACAGCTATCGACCACTGCAGGTGGTAGCCGTCCCGGCGGAAGGCGCGAAATCGGCCCCGTCAGGCGGCCTTTCAGGCGGCCAGACCGGCCTGACGGGCGGGCAGGACGGTGCGCCAGAATCGGCTCATCATCAGGGCCGCCGCCGAGGCGAGGCCCGAGGCGAGGCCCAGCCAGACGCCCACGCCGCCCATCTCCAGCACGAAGCCCAGCAGGTAGGCCATCGGCGCGCCGATCCCCCAGTAGGAGAGCGCGGCATAGAGCATCGGGCGCCGCGTGTCCTGCACCCCGCGCAACAGGCCGAGCGCCATGACCTGGCCCGCGTCCATCAGCTGGAAGAAGGCCGCCGCCGCCAGCAGCACCTTGCCCATGGCGATCACCGTGGCGCGCTGCGGATCGTCGGGCGACAGGAACAGGCTGACCAGCGTTTCGGGCAGCAGCAGGTAGAGCGCGATGGTCAGCACCACGAAGCCCGCCGAGAGCGCAAGCGCCACTTCGGCCCCGCGTTTCACCCCCAGCCAGTCGCCCGCGCCCTGCGCCCGCCCGGCGCGGATCGTGGCGGCGTTGGAGAGGCCGAGGTGCACCATGAAGGTGATCGAGGTCACCTGCATCGCGATCCCGTGGGCCGCCAGCGGCACGGCCCCCAGCCAGCCCATCATCACCGCGGAGGCGGCGAAGAGCCCGACCTCGGCCACGACTGTGATGCCGATCGGCCAGCCCAGCTTGAAGACACCCGCGAGCGCCTCCACATCGGGGCGCCAGATGCGGCGGAAGAGCTCTGCCTCGGGTGTCACGACCTGCACGTAGACGATGAGGCCGAGGAAGCTGAAGGCATGGACCGCGACCGAGGAAATTGCCGCCCCGCGCAGGCCCAGTTCCGGGAAGCCCCAGTTGCCGAAGATCAGCAGCCAGTTGCCGAAGGCGTTCACGGCGACGGCGGCCAGCGTCACCCAGAAGACCACGCGCGTGCGCTCCAGCGCGGCGAGGTAGTTGCGCAGCACGGTGACCCCGAGGGCCGGGAAGATCGCCCAGCCGGCGATCCGCAGGTACTCGCCCGCGCCCTGCGCCACTTCCGGCGTCTGGCCGAGGGCCGCCAGCACGCTGTCCGCCGTCAGCAGCAGCGGCATCACCGCGACGCCGTAGAGCGCCGAAAGCCAGAAGGCCATCCGGGTCAGCCGGCGCGAGCGGGTGAGGTCACCCTGGGCTTCGGCCTCGGCCACCAGCGGCGACAGCGCGAAGGCAAAGCCCGAGCCGAAGAGCAGCAGCACGACGAACATGGAGTTGGCGAGGACCTCTGCGGCGAGCGCCGCCACGTCGTACCAGCCGAGCATGGCCGCATCGGTGATCCCGATGAGCATCTGCGCCACCTGGCTGCCGATCAGCGGCAGGCCGAGAACCAGCACCGCGCGGGCGTGCTGGGTGTATGTGAGGTCTCTTCCCATGGGAAAGGGCCATAGAGCCCGGCCCCGATCCGGGCAAGAGCGCCGGGCCCGGTGCCGCGCACCATGCCGCTACGTCTCTGAGCGCTATCGCACGGATGGGGCAGGGAGGCCGGCGGGCTGGTCCCGCCCGACGAGGGGCGGGACCCTTCGGCCGCAGCGGGGGCAATGTCGTGGTGCGGCACGTGGGCCGGGCAGCCTGTCGTCGCGGCGTGGCTCCGCGGCTCAGTTCGGGGCTCAGTTCGGGCCTCAGAGGGAGGGCAGCAGCATCTGCAGCGCCAGCAGGGCGATCATCAGCCCGGCGGCCAGTTCCAGCGTGGCGAGGGCGCGGGCGCCGTGGCGGGCGTCGGGCAGGGCCTCGGCCAGCCGGGCGCGGGTGCTGTCGCGCAGCGCGACCGAGATCAGTGCCACCGCCACGGTCAGGCTGGCGGTGCCGAGCCCCATGACGAAGGCCCCCGCGATGCCCGCGCCGGTCAGCCCCATGCGCCACGTCAGGATCAACAGGAAGAGCGCCCCGGTGCAGGGCCGGATCGCGATCGCGCCCACCAGAAGGACGGCATCGCGCAGGCCGTGGACCTTCTCGGCGTCCTCGGGGGAGGGGCCGTGGACATGCCCGCAGGAACAGGTCGCGCCATGGGTATGGTCGTGGGCATGATCGTGGACATGCGCATGGGCGTGAGGGGACGTACGGGGCGTTGCCTCCGCCGCCTCGGGGGGATGCGCTTCGTGGGCGTGGGCGTGGGCGTGGGCGTGGGCGTGGGCGTGGGCGTGGGCGTGGGCGTGGGCGTGGGCGTTCCGCGCGCCGCGCAGGCTCCGCCACAGGTGCCGCAGGCCGCGCAGCGCCAGCCAGAGGCCGATCATCCCCACGGCGGCGTAGGAGGCGGGGGCGAGCCAGTCCTCGGCCAGTCCCACGGTTTCCTCTCGCCCCCAGCCCAGCACGGTTAGCGCGCCATAGACCACCAGCACCGCCATGGCGGCCTGCCCGAGGCTCGACAGGACGGCCAGCAGCGACAGTCGCAGCGCGGCCACGGGCCGTCCGAGGCCATAGCCTCCGAGCAGCAGCTTGCCGTGCCCCGGACCGGCGGCGTGGAAGAACCCATAGGCAAAGCAGAGCGTCATCAGCCCGGTCATCGCCGCCGGATCGCCGCCTTTCAGCCGCCGGATCGTGCCGGCCATGGCGTTCTGGACGTCGCGCTGGTTGGCCGCCGCCCAGCGGGAAATCCGCTCCGCCCCGCCAAAGCCCCAGAGCCAGAGCGCGACACCGGCGCAGGCCAGCGGCACCAGCAGCCAGAGCCACCGCATCCACCGCATCCGGGGCCGCGAGGTGGGCGCGCGGAACGTGTCGTGCAGGCTCATGAAGCCTCCGCGCAGGTCAGGCGGATGGTGTCGGCGAAGGCCTCGCCCACCTCGGGGAAATCGTCGGTCTCGGCGGGGCGCCCGTCGAGGGCCGCGTTCATCTGGGCCGTGGCCGCGTCGAGGTCCACCTTGGTCACCGCCACGGCGCAGCCTGCGCCCGCGCTCAGCGGGCGGGTCAGGTCATAGGCGGTGTAGAAGGTGGGATCGTAGGCCTTGGCGGTCAGGGCCGCGCCGTTGAGCGCCAGCGGACCCTCCGCGAGCGGGCGGAAATGCCGGGTCTCGATATGCGGTCCGTCCATCCGGGTGGACAGCGGCTGCGGCGGGCCCAGCTTCACCGGGGTGCCATCCACCGAGAGGTAGAGATCGCCCGCGTAGCCCTCCATCCACTGCATGTCGAAGCCCTGCAGCTGCGCCTGTTCCGCCTCGGTCAAAACGCCGTCGTAGTCCGCGTCCAGCGACATGTCCTCGAGGATCAACAGGGAATAGAGCTCGTCGTAGGACCAGAGCACCTCGACCCCGGTCAGACGCCCTGCGTCATCGGTGACGAAGGTCAGCCCGGTGTCCACGAAGATATGAGGATGCGCCCCGGCCATGGCAGGCCAGAGGGTACAGGCGGCAAGCAGGAGAGGGCGCAGGCGAAGAGGCATGGCAGATGTCTAGCCCGCCTGCCCGCGCCGAGAAAGCCCCGCAGTGCAAGGGCCGATCACGATGGCGCCAAGCCGCCCATAGGGAGGGGGCGGTGCCTCGGGGGAGGGCACCGGCACTGCGTGCGGGCCGTCCCCCGCAGGGCGCGGGAGGCGTGACGACAGAACCGGGACGATGGGTGCGTCGCGGCGGGGCGATCCCGGCCACGGGCGCAGGGGGGGCAAGGACCGGCTGCCGGATCACTCGTCCCGGCGTTCCTTCATCAGTCGCTCGGCCTTGCGGCGCACGAGGACCGAACGCAGGTCGTGCATGGCCATGAGAAGCTGGTCGGTCACCGCCTCCAGCTGCAGGTCGCCTGCCTTGGACTGCGCCCATTGCGCGGTCAGGTTCAGGTGATCCACGGTGCGCAGGATGTCGTCCAGCTCCCGCGCGGCGAGGAGTTCGGCGCGGTCGGTCATCCAGTCGCGGATGGCCTCCTCGTCGGCCTCGGTCAGTTTGCGATCCCCGTGGGCCCGGATCTCGCCGTTGCGCAGGTTGGCGATGGCGATCTGCTCCATCTCGATCCGGCGTTGCCGGTCATCCGGGTCGATCCGGAAGACGAAGGCCCCGTTGTCCCGGACGCGAAAATAGTACTCGGGCAGATCGCCAGCCATGTCAGCTCAGCCCTTCGCAGAAGCCGGCGATGCGGCGGCCCGCTTCGACCAGCGTCTCGTCCGAGCAGGCGTAGGAAATGCGGAAGGCAGGCGCGAGGCCGAAGGCCGCGCCAAAGACCACGGCCACGCCGGTGTCTTCCAGAAGGCATTTCACGAAGGTCTCGTCATCGGTGATCTTGACGCCGGACTTGGTGGTCTTGCCGATCAGCCCCTTGATCGAGGGGTAGACGTAGAAGGCCCCGGCCGGCATCGGGCATTCGATGCCCTCGATGTCGTTCAGGATCTTCACGATCAGGTCGCGGCGCCGCTTGAAGACGACGTTGTTGGTGGGGATGAAGTCCTGCGTGCCGTTCAGCGCCTCGACGGCGGCCCACTGCGAGATGGTGCAGGGGTTCGAGGTCGACTGCGACTGGATCTTGCGCATGGCCTTGATCAGCGCGACGGGGCCCGCGGCATAGCCGATGCGCCAGCCGGTCATGGCATAGGCCTTGGAGACGCCGTTCACCGTCAGGGTGCGGTCATAGAGCTCGGGCTCGACCTGCGCCATGGTGGCGAAGTCGAAGTCTTCGTAGAGCAGGTGCTCGTACATGTCGTCGGCCATGACCCAGACGTGCTTCTCGCGCTTCAGCACATCGGTCAGCCCCTTGATCTCTTCCGGGGTGTAGACCGCGCCGGTCGGGTTCGACGGCGAGTTGAAGATGATCCACTTGGTCTTGGGGGTGATCGCGGCCTTCAGGGCCTCGGGGGTGATCTTGAAGCCGTCTTCCAGCTTGCCCTCGATGATGATCGGCGTGCCGCCGGCCAGCAGGACCATGTCCGGGTAGCTGACCCAGTAGGGCGCGGGGATGATCACCTCGTCACCGGGGTTCAGCGTGGCCATCAGGGCGTTGTAGAGCACCTGCTTGCCGCCGCCGGAGACCGAGACCTGATCGGGCGTGTAGGTCAGGCCGTTGTCGCGGGCGAACTTGGCGCAGATCGCCTCCTTCAGCTCGGCGATGCCATCGGGGGCGGTGTATTTCGTTTTCCCGGCATGAATTGCCGCAATTGCCGCCTCGGAGATGTTCGAAGGCGTGGGAAAATCGGGTTCGCCGGCACCCAGGCTGATGACGTCCTTGCCGCCGCGCTTGAGCTCCTCCGCGAGGGCGGTGACGGCCACGGTGGGCGAGGGTTTGACACGGTCGAGGGTGGTGGAGAGGAAGGGCATCGGAGGCGTCCGTTTGTATAAGGGGCGCCCATGTCTTAGGCTCAAGACAAAGGCCGTTCAAGCCCGTGAGCGGCGGAAAGGACCATGATGACAAGCGACAGCGACAGCGACTGGTACAGCCCCGAGAACGCCACCTTCGGGGACCGCGTGGCCGGGGCCCGCGAAGCTGCTGGCATGACCCAGCCCGAACTGGCCCGCCGCCTCGGCGTGAAGCTCGCGACCCTGCGCGGCTGGGAAGACGACGTGGCCGAACCGCGCGCCAACAAGCTGCAGATGCTGGCGGGGCTGCTGAACGTCTCGCTCACCTGGCTGCTCAACGGCGAGGGCGACGGCGTGGCCGCACCGGAGGAGATGGGAGAGATCTCGCCCGGCGTGAATGACATCCTGTCGGAGATCCGGGACGTGCGCGGACAGATGAACCGCTTGACCTCCCGCCTCGGTCTGCTGGAAAAGCGGCTGCGCACCGCTTTGAAGGAGGAAGCATGATCCCCGTTCCCCAGCCCCCCGCCGACGAAACCCGCGAACACCGTCTCAAGCGGCTCTACATGCGGTCGATCCGGCGGGGCATCAAGGAGATGGACATCGTCTGCACCCGCTTCGCCGATGCAGAGCTCGAGACCATGTCCGAGGCCGACCTCACGCTCTACGATCAGCTGCTGGGGGAAAACGATCAGGACCTGCTGCTCTGGGTCACGGGCAAGGAGCCCGCGCCCGCACCCTACACGCTGATGATCGATCGCATGGTCGCGGTGATGGGCAAGGCCTGAGAGCGTCGCGCCCTGCGCACGCTTCGCTAAGGAGCGCTTAACGCTTTTTTCGCCTTTCTGGGCGAATGTCCCGTCCGAGCAGATCGGACGGAGACAAGAATGAGCATGCACAATCCGGTGGCCCCCGGATACGGGCAGCAGGGCTTCATGACGAGCTACCTGGAGGCATTGTCCCTCGTGGAACGCCTGCACAGGCTCCTGCTGGATGTCATCAAGGATGAGTTCGAGCGCGTCGGCGTGCTGGAGATCAACGCGGTACAGGCGCTCTTGCTCTTCAACATCGGCGATCACGAGGTGACCGCGGGCGAGTTGAAGAGCCGCGGCTACTACCAGGGGTCCAACGTCAGCTACAACCTGAAGAAGCTGGTGGAGATGGGCTACATGCACCACCAGCGCTGCGAGATCGACCGCCGCTCGGTCCGGGTCCGGCTGACCCAGCAGGGGCGCGACATCCGCGACGTGGTGCGGGAACTCTTCGCCCGTCACGCCGTCGGGCTGGAGTCCAAGGGCGTGCTGGGCCCGGAGGGGATCGAGGAGATCACCCATGCCCTGAAGCGTGTCGAGCGCTATTGGACCGACCAGATCCGCTACATCTACTGACGCCTTCGACCTGCGAAGGACAGGCGGAGCGGCGGGTAGAGGGGAGCGCGCGGTGCATGTCCGCGGCCTAGACCAGGGTGGTGCTGTGAGGGCCGCGCCCGGGGCAGCCGCTGCGGAACGGTCGGCGCAGGGTGGTCAGCGCGCCGCGGGCTCCGCCCGGGAAACCGCAAGGACTTCCATCTCGCGCAGCAGTTTTCGCACCATGGCGGCCTCGAAGCTCTGGAAGCCGATGGCACTTTCGACAAAGGCACCGGGCCCGTGCAGCACGTAGGCGCGGAAATAGGCCTGCAATCCATCGGGCGGGTCCATCGCATCCCCGATGACGAGGCCGTTGACCGTGATACCCGCCCGGTCAAGCGTGGGGCCGATCTGGCGCGGGTCGGGTCCGGTGTTGGACTTGCCGTCGCCCGAGAGGTCGATCACCTCGCGCCAGCAGCGCGGGGCGCCCTGCATCAGCGCCTGACCGGCCTGCAGGGCCGCGCCGATGGCGGTGGATGGGTCGCTGCGTTGCCGCAGGGTGGCCCGAAGCTGCGCCGCCACCGCATCCACTGCCTCGGGCCCGGTGATCCGCCGCCAGTCCACCAGCAGGCGCTGGAACTCCGGCCCGCTCCATTCGTAAATCGCCAGGGCGACGGGTGCTTCGGGGATCGCCGCGAAAGCGGCCCGCACCTGCGGATTCTGCAGCGCCGCGGCCACCCCATCGAGTTGCAGCCGGTATTCACGCGGATCGACCGAGCCGGAGACGTCAAGCGCAAGGGCGAGCGCCAGCCGGCAGTCCTGCGCCGCGGCCGGGCCGGCAAAGAGCAGCGCCAGCAGCAGGGCAGGCAGGCGGCGCGTGGCAGGGGTCTTGCCACGACGGGGCGGAGCGGGACGGCTGCGCCATCGCCCCCCCGGATCGGCCGTGCGAGGCAGTTTCAGGCGGCTCATCCGGGGTCTCCCGAAGGGGCCGCCTTTCCGGCGCCCATCTGCAACAGGTTGATCTCGCGATAGAGCTTGCGGGTCATCGCCTCACGGAACTCGGCAAAGCCCCGGGCCACTTCAAGAAAAGCCCCCGGTCCGCGCAGGACCTCGCGCCGGTAAAATTCTTCCACGGTGCTGTCCTGCCCGAGGATCACCAGCCCGTTCACCACGACGCCCTCGAAGGGGAAATTGGCATAGGCCCGATCCGGCCCGAAGCCGTCGTTGTTGATCCCGTCACCGGAGAGATCCAGCACGCGCCGGTCACAGGTGGGCGCACGCGAGAGCACCCCGGCCCCAAAGCCGAGGCCATAGCCCATCGCCGTGGGGAACCGATCGTGGGAGCGTTGGGTGCCTGCCAGCCGTGCCACAGCGCGGTCGATCGCGGCGGGCGTGTTCAGAACGGTCCAGTCGAGGATCACCTGTTGCTGGTAGCGGCCCGACCATTCGTAGGCCGCCAGCATCACCTCGCCGGTGTCGGGCAGCCCGGCAAGGATCGCATGCCGGACCTCCGGCGCATCCAGCGCAGCGGCAAGGCCATCGCGCTGAAGCGTATATTCGGCGCTGTTCACCGAGGTGGACACATCCACCGCCAGCACCAGCGCAAGACGGCAATAGGCCTGCGCCGCGCCGCCCGTCAGCATCAGCCCGAGGGCGAGCGCGGTTGCCAGCGCCTGGCCCGCAAGGGGGCGGCGGCGCTGGCGGGCACTTACCAATGGCCCGTGTTTTCCATGCTGGCCCAGGGCTCGGCGGGGGCAAGCGCATCGCCTTCCTGCAGCAGTTCGATGGAGATGTTGTCGGGCGAGCGCACGAAGGCCATGTGCCCGTCGCGCGGCGGACGGTTGATCGTCACGCCGTTGTCCATCAGGTGCTGGCACAGCTCGTAGATGTTCTCGACCCGGTAGGCGAGGTGGCCGAAGTGACGGCTGTCGGAGGGCAGCCCCTCGTCCCCGTCCCAGTTGTAGGTCAGCTCCACCGGGCAATCCTCGTTGCCTTCCGCGGCCATGAACACCAGCGAGAACCGGCCCTTTTCGTTGTCGATCCGGCGGGTTTCCTTCAGGCCGAGCAGGCTGAAGAAGGCCATGGTCTTCTCAAGATCGAGAACCCGGACCATGGTGTGGAGATACTTGACGCGCATCGTGCATCCTTTCCGTTCGCTTCCCCCGGCAAGATAGCTGCCGCCGTGGCGCTGTCGAGGGGACCTTCGGGTCAGGCTCGCCCCCGTACTGCCCCCGTACCGGGCCCCGAACAGGATCAGTATGCGGTACGAATGCCGATCTGCACACCCATCCTGTCGATGTCGAAGAGATCGACGCTCGACCATTGCTGGGCAGAGCGGAAGGTCACGCTGGGATTGAAGCCGAAGTAGTCGACCTTGCGGAAGGTGAAATCGGCGTAGAGGTCATAGGCCTCGTCCTGCCGGCCTTCGCCGGGCGCATAGGCCGACAGCGGGTAGTCGCGCCACCGCCAGTTGAGACCCAGCTGCGGCTCGGCCCCGAACCAGAGCCCGTCGGGCGCGAAGCTGACGCCCACGCGGACCTCGGAGTAGTCGGCGACGTCGATCTTGCTGGTGCTCTCGGTCAGGTTGACGGACAGGCCGACGACCGCGCCGGTGGACAGCCGGTGCGAAACACCGCCGTTGATCCGCCAGGCCGTCGCATGGGGCGCGCGCGGCCCGGTGGTGCGGTCCGCCTGCAGGCCGAGCGACAGCGCCGTGACCCGCGACAGCGCGATCCGCGCGCCGAGGTTGCCGCGCAGGAAGTTGGCGTAGTGGTCGCCGCCATAGGTGCTGGCCCCCGCGGCGGCGCCGAGGCTGTATTCGACGCGCCCCGTCCCGGGCATCATGCGATGTGCCACCCCCACGAGGACGGTGTTGGTGGCATAGTCGCTGCCCTTGGCGCCGGGGGCGAGGTCCTTGGCCTCTTCGCTCAGCTCGTACTGATGGGTGTCGGCCTGAAGGTAGAGGTCGGTGGCGTGGCGGCGGCTTTCGGAGGCGCGGTAGCGGGTGGTGATGCCAAGCGCCAGTTCGACCCCGGACAGCGCCTGCGCCGCGCCGGGCAGGGCGACTTCGAAGGGCAGGCCGTAGAGTTCGGCCGCGTTGTTGACCGACCCGTTGTTGATGTTCGAATGCGGCGCGATGGTGAAGCGCAGGTTCGTGGACCAGCGGTTGCGGCTGCGCAGGTACTGGAAGTCCCGCACGGCCAGGGCGCGGGATTCCGCGTCAGGGGCCGATTGCGCGGCGCGGCGCAGCCAGAGCTGGCCCCATGTCCGGCGGCCCTCGGTGCTGAGCGCCTGCGCCATGGCCATCGAGGCCGCATGGCGCAGCGCCGCTTCCTGCTCGGGGGTCTGGGAGGCCAGCTTGAGGACCCGCCGCGCATCGGCCTTGGCCTCGTCGGTGCGCCCGATGTTCCGGGCCGCGCGGGACCGCAGCAACAGCGCCTGCACGTCGTCGGGATCGCGCTTCAGCAGGGCGGTCGCCATGTCGTAGGCGACCTTGTCCTGTCCGATGGCCAGCATCTGGCCTGCGGTGGTGCGCATCTCGTCCGGGGTCAGGATGCGACCCTCGGCCCGTGCAGGCGTGGGGGCAAGCAGCGGCGGCAGCGCGGCAAGGCCCGCGCCAAGCGCGATGCCAAGCGCCATGGTAGAACGGCGCAAACCCCCGCCCCAGCCGGCCAGCCGGGGGGCGGGGCGGTTCGGGACGGGGGGCAAGGTCATTGACGGTAGAGGATGAAGCCGCCGGTTTCCTGTGCGGTGACGCCGTCAATACGGGGGTCTTCGCTCTCGACCACGAGCACACCCACGACTTCCTCGGCGTTCTGGCCGGAGAGGATCGCGTAGTAGTTGCCGGATTCGAGTTCGGTCACCGTGCCATCGGAATTGCGGACATCCGACAGGATCGAGCCGACGATCTCGCCGTTCGCATCCGCGTTGTCGGGCGAGATGACCGACCGCAGCGCGGGCATGTAGGCGCCGCCACCGGTGTTGGTGATCGTGGTGCTGTCGTCCACGGCTTCGAGCGCGGTCATGTAGGCCGCCGTCACGTCGTTGCCGCTGATGTCGTAGATCCGGCGGTTGTAGACATAGAGGGCGACGCCGCTCTGGCCGTCGTTGAAGTCCTCGAAGTCGATGTACATCTCGGCATCGCCCTGGGTGTATTCCAGGCCGCCCGAGCCGCTGAAGACACGGATGCCCGCGTAATCGCCGGTGTACTGCGCCGTGCATTCGCCCGAGCAGGTCGGCACCACGAGGCTGACGGCATCGCCGTTGCTGTCGGTGGCGTTCCGTTTGTAGATGAAGCCGCCGAAGCCGTAATCGCTGTAGCTGGCCGAGCGGACGATTGCGAACTGCGTCTGGCCGCTGGTGCTTTTGCCGTAGATCGCCCGGTAGGTCATCGTCGAGACGGTCGTCCCGGTCGACGGGTCGGTGGTCGTCGGCGCGCTTTCATAGACCGCGTAGGACCCGGCCGTGCCGAGCGAGGACACAGCGGTGCCGCGCGAATAGACGTTGTCCGCGTCGAAGGGCAGGTTGTCGACGTAGAATTCGTCCTGACCGGAATCGTTGCGATACTCGTAGTTCAGCGCCGTGCCGCCACCCGTCTCGGTCTCCGCCTCGGAGCGCGTGATCGACGTGTTGGGCGAGGGGCTCGTTGTGCCCGGCGGCAGGCCGCGATCGTCGATCGTGGTGCCGTCGTCGTCCGTTGTCGTATCGTCGGTGGTGGTGTCGTCGTCGAAGGGGTTGGTGCCGTCGCCGCTGCATGCCGAAACGGCAAGCGCAATCGCAAGCGGAAAGACCACGCGATGGATCATTTGTCTGCCTCGTGCCTCTGGTGTCGTCCGGCTATCCTGCCGGTTTTGTGGAAGTTTCCGCAGGGCGTGATCAAAAGTCAATGTTCGTGAAGGACGCCCCGCGGGTGCGAGGGGAAGTGCGGCGGAAATGCCGCTACACGATCTTGTCGTTCCATCGGTTGGCGACCCCAGATAAGGTGGTGCTCGATTCATCTGGTAGAAGGATTCGCCCCATGGCCGTGACCCCCGAACAGCAGGCAGAGATCGACGCCCTGCGTGAAACGCCCCGCCAGACCCTGCGCGCGGTGTCGGAGGGGATGGAGGCGCATCTCTACAACGCGATCCCGGTGCTGGATCACGGCTTTGTCCGCGTCGTGGACTACATGGGCGACGATGCGGCCATCTGTCAGGCGGCCCGCGTCTCCTACGGGCGCGGCACCAAGTCGGTGCAGAACGACGAGGGGCTGATCCGCTACCTCATGCGGCACTGGCACTCGACCCCCTTCGAGATGTGCGAAGTGAAGCTCCACGTGAAGCTGCCGGTCTTCGTGGCGCGCCAGTGGATTCGCCACCGCACCGCCAACGTGAACGAATACTCGGCCCGCTACTCGATCCTCGACCGGGAGTTCTACATCCCCGCGCCCGAGCATCTGGCCGCCCAGTCCGTGGTGAACAACCAGGGCCGGGGCGAGGTGCTGGAGGGCGAGGAAGCCGCGCGCGTGCTGGAGATGCTCAAGCGCGACAGCAACCTCGCCTATGATCACTACGAGGAAATGATCTCGACCGAGGACCAGCAGGGGCTCGCGCGGGAACTGGCGCGGATGAACCTGCCTGCCAACATCTACACCCAGTGGTACTGGAAGGTGGACCTGCACAACCTGCTGCACTTCCTGCGTCTGCGCGCCGATGCCCATGCCCAGTACGAGATCCGCGTCTATGCCGATGCGATCTGCAAGGTCGTGGCGGACTGGGTGCCCTTCGCCTACCGCGCCTTCGAGGACTACCGCCTTGGCGCCGTCACTTTCTCGGCGCAGATGGTGGACTGCATGAAGCGGATGCTGGCCGGCGAAGAGGTCACCGAAGAGAATTGCGGGATGAGCAAACGCGAATGGCGTGAGTTCCGCGCAAACTTCGAGTGATCGCGATCCGGGAATTGGGCATTCGCCGTCGTCCCTAATCGGCAATACGCCCCATCGCGATATGATGCATTTTTCGGTCCCGTTTCGGCGGGGCCGATGATCCATCCCGGCGCCTCGTCCGTATCCCGGTCAAACAACCCTCGGACCTGGCCCCATGCAAACTCTCTCCGTCTACCTTGTCACCGCCGTGCTCTTCCTTGGGCTCGACGCGGTCATGCTCAAGACCGTCATTCGCCCGGTCTTCGAAAGCCGCCTGCAGGACCAGTTGCTGGAGGACCTGCGGATCGGGCCGGCGGCGGTGTTTTATCTCTTCTACGTGGCCGGGGTGGTCTGGTTCGTCTCCCTCCCCGCCCTGCGCGACGGCGCGCCGATGCAGGCCCTGCTGAATGGCGCGATCCTCGGAGCGCTGGCCTATGGGACCTACGAGTTCACCAACTACGCCACGCTCAAGGCGTGGGACCTGCGCATGGTGGCGCTGGACGTGAGTTGGGGCACGGTGCTGACCGGCGTCTCGGCCGCGCTGGGCGTCCTGATCGTGCGGGCGTTCCAATAGGGCCTCCAATAGCGCCCCTGAGCGGCAGAAAGATTGTCAGAACGCCGGAGCCTGCTACACTCCTCCCCAGACTTTGATTTCATTGCATTGGGGGCTGAAGATGTTCCGCACTTTGACTGCCGCAGGTTTTGGTCTGCTGGTTCTGGCCGCGCCCGCCATGGCGCAATCCATCAACACCTATCCCTATCCGGCCTCGGCCAATTACTGTCCGCAGGGGCTTCAGCCCGTGGCGGTTGGCGGGGATATCTCCTGCGGGGTGCCGGATCAGGCGCAGACCTATGACGAAATGAAGCGTCATCCGGTGCAGCGTCGCAGCTATTACACCAGCTACCGCCGGATCGACCCGGAACTCTACGGTTCGAAGTCCCCGGGCGGGTATTGAGCCTGCGTGAGGAAGACGAGGAAAGAGGGGCGCCGCAGGGCGCCCTTTTTACATGGTTGTCGCGTCATCGTCATATAACTGTTACACTGCGTTCAGGCAGACAACAGGCACAAGATGCGAAATACCACGACGACCCGCAGGGCAGGGCGCGCCATCGCGCCGCTGATGCTCGTCTCTCTGACGGTGATGTCGGGTGTGCCGGGCCTGCTGCACGCGCAATCCCCAATCGCAGAGGTGATCTGCGACAGTCCCGACCGGATGCGGGACAGGCTGGAGCGCCGCAACGGCGCCGCGCCGCGCGCCATCGGGCTACGCGGGCCAGATGAACTGGTCGAGCTCTGGACCGATCCCCGCGGGGACTGGACCATGGTGATCACCTACGCAGAGGGGCGATCCTGCATCGTGGCCATGGGAGAAGACTGGCAGTCCTTCGAACAGGATCCTGCCTGAGGCACCGCGCGTGCGGGCCCTCCCTCCCTGTGGGGTGCGGACCGGCGGGACCGATCCGCAGCCAATGTTCAGAGCAGCTTGAGGTCGCCGGCCATCTTGCGGCCGTCGCGTCCTTCCAGAAGCTCGTAGCCGACCTTCTGATTGTCGGCGAGGCCCGTCAGCCCCGAGCGTTCTACCGCGGAAATATGCACGAAAACGTCTTTGCCGCCTTCTTCGGGCTCGATGAAGCCGTAGCCCTTCGTCGTATTGAACCATTTCACGGTGCCAATCGGCATTCCGTCTCTCCTTTTGCCGTACGTTCCCCGAAAATGCGGGGATCATGCGCCATGGCTCCGGCCCCCCTGCAGTTCCAGCGTACAGGCAGCCCGGCACTCTCCATGCCGCACAACCAGCATTTTATGGGGCATTGTAAAAATCAAGCTAAACTGGTTAATCCATGCGGGCCCTGCACAGTATTTAATCTTGGGCCAAAACAGGAGGCGCGCAATGAAGCTTTACGGTCTGAAAACCTGCGACACCTGCCGTAAGGCGCTGAAATCCTTGGAGGGCGCAGACTTCGTCGATGTCCGCTCCGAGGGCGTGCCCGCGGAGATCCTGCAAAAGGCCCACGCAGAATTCGGCGCATCTCTGCTCAATACGCGGTCGACCACGTGGCGGGGTCTTGCCGAGGAGGAGCGCAGCCGTCCGCCGCTGGACCTGCTGGCCGATCACCCCACGCTCATGAAGCGGCCCCTTATAATCGACGGGGATCGTCTCTATCTGGGATGGGGACCCGATGTGCGGGCGGCTCTCGGCGCCGCCTGATCCGGGGCCGGACGGGTAACGCAGGAGGGCGCGGATGCGCAACGCGGCATTGATCCTCGGGTTGATCGGGGGCCTCATGGGACTGGTGGTCGGGCTGGCCAGCTACGGCTACACCGCCTTCATCGACGTCTTTGGCGAGGTCGACGGGCTGTTCTACCAGGTCAACGACGTGGAGCTGATCCGCACCATGTCCGTGCTCTCGCCCATGCTGGCGATCGCCGGGGCCGGGATGGCGCGCGCCCGTGCGCTCTGGTCCGGGGTGCTGCTTCTGCTGTCGGCGGGGGGCATGTACTGGGCCTTCGGCATGGGGTTCTTCACCATTTTCCCGCTGTTCTTCTGCGGCGTGGCCGGGCTTATGGCGCTGGCTGCCGGGAAGCCGGACGAAGAGCGGGCGCACTTCTGAGCAGCGCGTCGAGGGAGAGGGGCCCGGCGCCCCGATCCACCAGCGTCAGAAGCAGGATGATCCACAGCATTCTCTGATCGAGGATCGCCCCGTCCGGGGCGCGGTCGAACCATGCGCCCAGCGTCTGCGCATGGGCCAGAACCCCGTGGCCGAAGAGATCGGTAAAGGTCTGCACCGCGACGAAGCCGATCATGCCGAGCGCCGCCGCCCGGGTGTAGAGGCCCACAACGATGGCCAGCGGTAGCAGGAATTCCGCCCACATGCCCCCCACGGCCACGGCCCAGTGAAAGACGGTCAGCTGGCTGGGGTCATAGCCTGCCGCCTCGAACCCGTTGGGAAAGATCTGCGCATAGGCGCCGGCAGAGGGTTTGAACAACCCCAGCGGGCCATCGCCCACCTTGGTCAGGGCAGAGCCCCAGTAATAGCGCAGCAGCACCGCGGCAAAGGTCAGCCGCGCCAGCAGGGGCAGGGCGGTCGCAATGGTGCGGGCAAAGAGCGGAGGGGATGTGGTCGTGTCGGTCATTGGGTCGTCTCCAGTCCGGTCAGCGCCCGGCGCGCGATCAGGAGGGAGAGCAGCGGCGTCGGGTCGGTGCCCGTCTCCTCCAGTGCCGCGCCGAGGGTGTCGCCCGCCATCAGCCGATCCAGCAGGGCGGCATCGGCCTGCGGTAGGGGATCGGCCACGGGGTCAAATTCGGGCCGGGTAACAAGGGCGCATTGGCCACGGGTGCCGATGCTCTGCCCCAGTCCGAGGGCACGGTTGCGGATGTCGATCACCGGGTAGGGCGAACGCACCACCTGCAGCGCGGGCGCAAGGCGCAGCCGGGTGCGCGGCAGGTCCCCGGTGGCCAGCGAGGTCAGCGCCTCTGGCGACAGGGGCTCTGCGTCCGCGGCGTGGTAGGCCTGCCGCAGCGCATATTCGAGCCGCGCCACGTCTCCGAGGTAGGGCCAGCGGGCGAGTGCCTCTGCGGTCTCGAGGAAGGCGGCGAACCCTGCACCATAGAGCGGCATGACCGGAGAGGTCGGCGGATGGCGGCGCAGGTAGATGCCCGCAACCATGCGGAAGTTCTGCGGCCCCAGCAGCCCGGCCACGGCGGGAAAGCCGCTTTCCAGCGCCTCGCCAAGGGCCACGGCGACGTTGTTGCGATAAACGGCATAGCGCCGCCCGGCAGGCTGGCCTGCGCCGTCGCTCAGGCCCGCGGGTACCGGCATGTCGCTGTCGAGGAGGGCGGCGCGGAAGGCCTCCTCCACCTCCGAGGCAGCGGGCAGGAAGAGCGGCGGCGCGTTCATGAGGGCACCCCGCTTGCGATCCGGTCGAGGGCCCGGGCCGCGCGGGCGGCCTCGGCCTCCAGCACCGGCCAGTCGGGCACGTCGGTGTCCCATTCGATGAGCACCGGCTTCGGCCCGCCACGGGCCAGCGTCAGGTCCAAGAGCGCCCAGACCGGATCGGCGACGGGGCGGCCGTGGCTGTCGATCAGCAACGGCGCGCCGTGGTCGTCCGCATCCTCGTCATGGCCGCCGAGGTGGATCTCGCCCACCTTCTCCAGTGCGAAGCCTTCGATATAGGCGCGGGGATCGAGGCGCAGGTTCACCGCGCTGACGAAGACATTGTTCACGTCGAGCAGCAGGCCACAGCCGGTCCGGCGGCTGATCTCGGCAAGGAAGCCGACCTCGTCCCAGGTGCTCTCGTCAAACGCGAGGTAGGAGGAGGGGTTTTCCAGCAGCATCCTGCGGCCCAGCACCGCCTGCACCTCGTCCACGTGGTCGCAGACCCGGGCGAGGGTGGCATCGGTATAGGGCAGGGGCAGCAGGTCGTTCAGGTAGGCCCCGTCATGGGTGGACCATGCGAGGTGTTCGGAAAAGCTCTGCGGGTCGAGCCAGTGGCAGAGATCGCGCAGCCGGGCGAGGTGGTCCGCGTCGAGCCGGTCGGGCCCGCCGATGGAGAGGCCGACGCCGTGCACGGAGATCGGGAAGCGCTCGCGCAGGGCGCGCAGTTGCGCCAGCGGGCGGCCGCCCTGTCCCATGTAGTTCTCGGCGTGGATTTCGAGCCAGCCGACACAGCCCGGGTCCGCGGCGAGCGCGGTGTAATGCTGCGCCTTGTAGCCGACGCCGGGGGCGGCGGGCAGGGCTTGCATCTGTCTTCGGTCCAGCATCGCGGTCTCCTCCGGCTGTGGTCAACGGGTGGGGACGGGCGCGCCCGGCAGGGGGCGCGCCCGATCCGGGATGGGTCAGCCGCCCATCGGGTGGTCACGCTCCAGCGGCTCGAGCGAGCCCATGCGCGCCATGCCGTGATCGTCCTTGGGCAGGTCGATGGACAGGCAGGTGCCTTCCTCGACCAGCTTCCAGGAATTGCCCTGGTAGTCGACTTTCGAGGTGCCGGCGCAGGTGGTGCCGGGGCCCGCCGCGCAGTCGTTCTCGCCCGCCATGGCAACGCCGAAGCACTTCTCCATGGTGGCGGCACCCGCTGCAGGGGCCTGGGCGGCGAGGGCCGCGGCGAAGGCGCTGGCAAGGGTCACTGCGGTGGTCTTGGTGGTCATCTTCGGTCCTCCGATGTCTGGGAGCGCCGTTGTGGCGTCCATGCTATACCCTTCGCCGGTCTCTCCCGGACCGTTACGGGGCATTTCAGACTATCACGCATCGGTGATCTGATTTCGGATTTTCGCGAAAAGGTTGTAACGTTTCCGCAGAGCCTCGCGAATGGACCCTCAGATGACGACGCGCGACGAACTCTGGTCTGACCTCCTACGCCGCGCCCTAGCGGGCGACGGTCCCTGCTATGCGCGCTTCCTGCACGAGGCGACGCCGGTGATCCGCAAGATCGCGCGCGCCCGTTGCACGGTGGAGGCCGAGGTGGAGGACATCGTTCAGGAGGTCCTACTGGCCGTCCATGCCAAGCGCCACACGTGGCGCAGCGATCAGCCCGTCTCGCCCTGGCTCTATGCCATTGCCCGCTACAAGGCCGCGGATGCCGCGCGCCGGCGGCGGGTGGCCGTCCCGATCGAGGACGTGGTCGAGACGCTGGAGGACGAGGCCGCGGGCGACGTGACCGCGGCGCGGGACCTTGCCCGCCTGCTGGACGGGATCGACCCGCGGGCCGCGGGCATCGTGCGCGCCGTGGGCGTCGAGGGCGAAAGCGCCGGAGAGGTCGGCGCGCGCCTTGGAATGAGCGAGGGGGCGGTGCGTGTCGCCTACCATCGCGCAATGACGAAACTGCGCCGGATGGCGGAGGCGGAAGATGACTGAGAAGACCACAACCGACGACCTGATCGCCAAGCTCTCGGCCGAGCCGGCGCCTGCGCCCACGGCCTCGCCCGAGGCGATGTTGCTGCGCCGGATGGCGCTTGGCTTCGGGGGCACGCTGGTCCTGTTCTTCACGCTGCTCGGTCCGCGCCCGCAGCTGGGGCTGGCGATGACCGATCCCGTGGTGCTGGCCAAGACGGCGCTGCCCTTCGTGCTGGCGCTGCTGGCGCTGCCGCTGGCGTTGAACGCGGCCCGGCCTGCCGCCCCGCGCGGCTGGCAGGCACAGGCGATCTGGGTCCTGCCCATGGCGGCGCTCTCGCTCTTCATGCTGGCCTATGCCACCCATGCGCCCGCCGATCGGCTGCGGCTCTTCGTGGGGCATTCGATCCCGGTCTGCATGCCCGCCATCGTGACCCTGTCGCTGCCGGTGACGGCGGCGCTGATCTCGATCCTGCGCCGGGGGGCACCGCTGAACCCGCCCGTCTGCGGGGCGCTGGCCGGGCTGGTGGCGGGGGGCCTCGCCACCACGGTCTACTCGACCTTCTGCACCGAGGATTCGCCGCTTTTCTATTCCGTCTGGTACAGCCTCGGCATCGCCATGGCCGCGGGCGTGGGCGCCTGGGCCGGGCGCCGCTGGCTGACCTGGTGAAGACTGGCCGCCGCGCGGGGCGCCCTTGCGGGCCCTGCGCCGCAGGCTGTGATCCCTCTACGCCTCGCGCCGTGCTAGCATCGGTCTTCCGCAACCGGAGGGACGATCATGGAGGCACTTGGCCTCAGCTGGCAATTCTGGGCACTTCTCGCGGCGGTCTTCGCCGCACTCACGGCGATCTTTGCCAAACTCGGCGTCACCGACATCAACAGCGATTTCGCCACTTTCCTGCGCACGCTGGTGGTGCTGGTGGTGCTGGGCACGATCCTGGTGGTCACCCGCAAATTCGAGAGCCTGCGCGGCATCCCGCCCCGCAGCGCGCTTTTCCTGCTGCTCTCGGGGCTGGCCACGGGGGCGTCCTGGGTCTGCTACTTCCGGGCGCTGAAGCTGGGCAACGCCAGCCAGGTGGCCCCGGTGGACAAGCTCAGCGTCGTGCTGGTCGCGCTGTTCGGGGTGCTCTTCCTGGGCGAAAGCCTCTCGACCACGGGCTGGATCGGCGTGACGCTGGTGGGGGCGGGCGCTGTGCTGATGGCGCTCGGCTGAACGGAAAAGGGCAGCCCGAGGGCTGCCCTTTGATCGGTCGGATGCGCGTTCAACGCTTGTCCGGCGGGGTCGTGACCGAGGCCAGTTCGGCCACGATCTCGTCCATGGTCTGCGTCTTGGTCTGCTTCTCGCCAAGGCGGCGGGTCGAGACGGTGCGCTCTTCCACTTCCTTCATCCCGCAGGCGAGGATGTAGGGCACCTTGCCGACGGAATGCTCGCGGACCTTGTAGTTGATCTTCTCGTTGCGCAGGTCGGCCTCGGCGCGGATGCCCTTGGCCTTCAGCGCCTCGACGACCTCGAGGCAATAGGCGTCGGCGTCCGAGACGATCGAGGCCACGACCACCTGACGCGGGGCCAGCCAGAGCGGCAGCTTGCCTTCCGAGTTCTCGATCAGGATGCCGATGAACCGCTCGAACGAGCCGAGAACGGCGCGGTGCAGCATGATCGGGCGGTGCTTGTCACCGTCCTGACCGATGTAGTTCGCATCCAGACGCTCGGGCAGGTTCGGGTCCACCTGAAGGGTGCCGCACTGCCATTCCCGGCCGATGGCATCGGTCAGGGTGAACTCCAGCTTGGGACCGTAGAAGGCGCCTTCGCCCTCCTGGATCTCGTAGTCGTAGCCGGCGGCCTTGCAGGCGTTGCCAAGCGCCGCCTCGACGCGGTCCCAGCTCTCTTCCGACCCGATGCGCTTCTCGGGCCGGGTGGAGAGCTTGATCGTCCAGCCGGTGAAGCCGAGGTCGGCATAGATGTCGGCGAGGAAGTCGATGAAGATCTTCGTCTCGGCCTCGATCTGGTCTTCGGTGCAGAAGATGTGGGCGTCATCCTGCGTGAAGCCGCGCACCCGCATGATCCCGTGCAGCGCGCCCGAAGGCTCGTAGCGGTTGCAGGAGCCGAACTCGGCCATGCGCAGCGGCAGGTCGCGGTAGGACTTCAGGCCCTGATTGAACACCTGCACGTGGCAGGGGCAGTTCATCGGCTTCAGGGCGTTGATCGTCTTCTCGCGGGCATGATCCTCGTCCACTTCAACGATGAACATGTTTTCCTGATAGTTGCCCCAGTGGCCCGAGGCCTCCCACAGCTTGCGGTTCACCACCTGCGGGGTGTTCACCTCGACATAGCCGCCGCGGCGCTGCTTGCGACGCATGTAGTCCTGCAGCTCGGTGTAGATGGTCCAGCCGTTCGGGTGCCAGAAGACCTGACCGGGGGCCTCTTCCTGCATGTGGAACAGGTTCATCTCGCGGCCCAGCTTGCGGTGGTCGCGCTTGGCGGCCTCTTCCAGCATGGTCAGATGGGCCTTCAGCTTCTCCTTCGAGGTGAAGGCCGTGCCGTAGATTCGCTGCAGCATCGGGCGCGAGCTGTCGCCGCGCCAGTAGGCCCCGGCCACGTTCATCAGCTTGAAGGCATCCGCCGGGACCTGCCCGGTGTGTTGCAGGTGCGGCCCGCGGCAGAGGTCCTGCCAGTCGCCGTGCCAGTACATGCGCAGGGGCTCGTCCCCGGGGATCGAGTCGATCAGCTCGACCTTGTAGGGCTCGCCGCGCTCTTCATAGTATTTCACCGCCACGTCGCGATCCCAGACCTCGGTTTTCACCGGATCGCGCAGGTTGATGATCTCTTTCATCTTCTTCTCGATCGCGCCGAGGTCTTCCGGCGTGAACGGTTCCTGACGGTCGAAGTCGTAGTACCAGCCGTCCTTGATGACCGGGCCGATGGTGACCTTCACGTCGGGCCAGAGCTCCTGCACGGCGCGGGCCATGATATGCGCGAGGTCGTGGCGCACCAGCTCATTGGCCTGCACCTCGTCCTGCAGCGTGTGGATCGCGATCGCGCTGTCGCCGGTGATCGGCCACTGAAGGTCGAAATGCGCGCCGTTCACCGTCGCGGAAATGGCCTTCTTGGCCAGCGATTTGGAGATGTCCGCAGCAACCTCGCCAGCGGTGATCCCTGCGGGATACTCGCGCGAATTGCCGTCGGGAAATGTGAGGGAGATCTGTGCCATATCGGCCTCCTCGTCAGTTTGGCGCCCACGGAACGCCCGGTTGCGGGTTATGGTGTGCGCCCTACTTGAATCGTCGTCGGAGGGGAGTCAAGCGGGAACCCGCTGGCGCCGCCAGCCGTTCCTGAAACGGGCAAGCCAGAAAGGACCGTCGATGACGACCACGGACATCCAGCACAGCCCGGCCTCCGCAGCTTTTGCACGGATCGCCGGTGTTGACCCGGACGAAATTGATGCGACGGAGGGCCGCAACGGGCTGCGCCACATCGCCTCGCTCTCGCTCTCCAAGGTCGCGGATGGCCTCATCGACCCCAAGCTGGTGCTCTCGTGGCTGCTGAACGCGCTTGGCGCGCCCGGGGCCTATGCCGGGGCGCTCGTGCCGATCCGCGAGGCAGGCGCCCTGCTGCCGCAGGTGCTGCTTGCGGACTGGATCGAGACGCTGGCCCACCGCAAGTGGGTCTGGGCGGCGGGCTCGGCCCTGCAGGGGATCGCGGCGCTGGCCATCGCGGCGGCGGGCTGGCTGCTGGAGGGCGCGGCGGCCGGGCTGGCGATCTGCCTTGCTCTGGCCGTTCTGGCCTGCGCGCGGGCGGCCTGTTCCGTCTCCTACAAGGACGTGCAGGGCCGCACGATCGCCAAGACCCGCCGCGGCGCGGTCACGGGGCTGGCGGGTTCCGCCGCCTCTGCGGGCGTGGTGATCTTCGCCTTGCTGCTGATCTCGGGCCTGTTGCAGGAACGCGGGCCGGTGCTGATCGCCATCGCGCTTGCCGGGGTCTTCTGGCTGGGGGCGGCCCTTGTCTTCGCAGGGCTCGACGAACCCGAGGCCGAGCGGGGCGCGGGCGAGGGTCTCGCCCTCTGGGCCGCGCTGCGCGATGACGCCGACCTGCGCCGGTTCATCCTCGTGCGCGGGCTGCTGGTCTCCACCTCCCTCGCGCCGCCGTGGATCGTGATGCTGTCGGGACAGGATCAGGAGGGCGCGCTGCTTGGCCAGCTGGGGGCGATGCTGCTGGCCTCCGCCGCCGCTTCCTTCCTCAGCTCCTATGTCTGGGGCCGTCTCTCCGACTATTCCTCGCGGTTGACGCTGGCGCTCTCCGGGGCCGCTGCCGCCGTGGCACTGGCCGTCGGGCTGGCGCTCGACTGGGCGGGGATGATCGGGGCGGTCTGGGCCGGTCCGGCGGTGCTCTTCGGCCTGATGATCGCCTATCACGGCGTGCGGCAGGCGCGCTCCACCTACCTCGTGGACATGGCGCCGGAGGACAGCCGCACCGCCTATGCCGCGGCGGCCAACACGGTGATCGGCGTGCTGCTGCTGCTGGCGGGTGCCCTCGGCGGCGCCCTCTCGATCGTCGGGCCCGAGGCGGCGCTTGCCGGATATGCCGTCATGGCGCTTGCGGGTGGGGCGCTGGCGATGACCCTGCGCGAGGTTGAGCAGATGTGACGCCGCTGGCCGATTGCGCCACCGGGCGCATCGTGCCAGATATTCCCCAAACAGGGGGATCTCATGTCCGAGCCGAGCTATCTGGAAACGCCGCAGGGCCGCAAGCTGGCCTACCACCGTACCGCAGGCAAGGGCCCCGGCGTGGTCTTCCTTGGCGGGTTCAAGTCCGACATGACCGGGACCAAGGCACAGCATCTGCAGGACTGGGCCGAGGCCGAGGGCCGCGCCTTCCTGCGGTTCGACTATTCCGGCCACGGCCAGAGCTCGGAGGATTTCCTCGACGGGGCCATCGGGGATTGGGCCGAGGATGCCGAAATCGCCATCGAGATGCTGACCGAGGGGCCGCAAATCCTCGTCGGCTCCTCCATGGGCGGCTGGATTTCCCTGCTGATGACCAAGCGCATCCCCGAGCGGATCGCGGGCCTTGTCACCATCGCCGCCGCGCCGGACTTCACCGAGGACAGCATGTGGGCGGGCTTCGACGAGGCGCAGCGCATGGCGCTGGAGATGGTGCAGCAGGTCGCGCTGCCCTCCGAGTACGGCGAGCCTTACGTGATCACGAAGCGCCTGATCGAGGACGGCCGCAAGCATCTCGTGCTGCGCGGGGCCCTGCCGCTGCCCTTCCCGGTGCGGTTCCTGCAGGGCACGGCCGATGTAGATGTGGACATGTCCGTGGCCCTGCGCCTGCTGGAGCGGGCCGAGGGCCCGGACATGCGCCTGACGCTGGTGAAGGGCGCGGATCACCGCTTCTCCTCGCCCGACAACCTCTCTCACATCACCGCGGCCATCGCCGATGTGCTGAGCCGCGCCGACGGCTGATCACGTTTCGGCGATGCACCGCTGGCGCAGGCGCGCGACGCCGCGCAAGCCATTGACCTTGCTCACGGCGCCATGTCCTCTGGCCGGGATCGCCGCAGGACGGCGCAGGACGGGATGGAAGACATGGCTGACCCTCTGGTGTTCGTGCCGGGCCTCGGCTGCGACCTGAGGCTCTTTGCCCAGCAGGCCACGGTGATGGGGCGCAGGCGTGTGGTCAGCGTGGCCCCCGTGGGACAGGGCGAGCGGATGGAGGAGATCGCCTCCGAGCTGCTCAGCCAGCTGCCCGCGCGCTTCGCTCTCTGCGGCTACGGCTTCGGCGGGGCGGTGGCGATGGAGATCCTGCGCCGCGCGCCGGATCGCGTGCTGCGCCTCGCGCTGATCTCCTGCACCCCGCTGGCCGACACCCCGCAGGAGGCCGCCGCCCGCGAGCCCTGGATCGTGAAATCCCGTGCCGGGCGGCTCGACGATGCGCTGAAGGCGGCGCTGCCCGCCGCCGCCCTTGCCCCCGGTCCGCGCCGGGCCGATTACATCGCGGCCTGGCAGCGGATGGCCCGCGATGGCGGGCCGCAGGCCTTCGAGCGGCAGAACCGCGCCCTGCAACGCCGCCGCGACCAGCAGGCCACGCTGCGCAAGTGCAAGGTGCCCACCCGAGTCATCTGCGGTGAATACGACACGCTGACCCCGGTGAAACGGCACGAGTTCATGGCCGAGCTGATCCCAACGGCCCGCCTCTCGATCCTGCCCGACGCCGGTCACCTGCCCAGCTGGGAAACCCCCGAGGCGCTGATCGACGTGCTGGAAGACTGGATGAAACAGCCCGCCACGGCCTGACACACACAAAGGAGGGGACCGCAGCCCCCTCCTTCATCTTTCCAGAAATACTCAAAAAACCGTCGCTTCAATCCCGCGATCGCAGCACCCGCGCGGGACGCGCGGCCAGCGGCCGCCAGGCAAAGACCATCCCCGCCACGAGGTTCGCGATCAGCCCGCCCGCCACGATGGCCAGCGCCGAGGGCCAGATCACCGCATAGTCGGTCTCCATCACGTAGTGGCAAACGGCCCAGCCCCCGGCGATCCCGGCGGCCAGCGCCACCAGCCCCGCCGCGGCCCCCATGATGCCCGATCGCCACGCGAGGCTCGCCAGCACCCGGGCCCGTGTCGCCCCCAGCGTTTTCAGCACTGCCGCCTCGTAGACCCGGGCGCGTTCGCCCGAGAGTGCGGCCCCGATCAGCACGAGGAAGCCGGTCAGCAGCGTTGCCCCCGCGCCATAGGAGGTGGCCGTGGCGATGCCGCCCAGCAGCTCCGACACCCGGTCGATGGCGTCGCGGACGCGGATCGCGGTGATGTTGGGATAGCTGTTGGAAAGGTCGCGCAGGATCGCTGCCTCGGCCTGCGGTTCGGCATAGACGGTGGCGATCCAGCTGTGGGGTGCGCCCGCGAGGGCCGAGGGGTTCATGGCGGTGATGAAGCCCATGCCCGCGGTGGAGAAATCCACCTCGCGGAAGGAGGTCAGCGTCGCGGTGATGTCGCGGCCAAGGATGTTGATCGTGATCTCGTCGCCCAGCTTCAGCCCCATCTCGGCGGCTTCCTCGGCGGCGAAGGACATCTGCGGCGGGCCCGTGTAATCCTCGGGCCACCACGCGCCCTCGGTGATCTTGGTGCCCTCGGGGCGGGCCGCGGAATAAGTCACGCCCCGGTCGCCGCGCAGCACCCAGTGATCGCCCGCGACCTCGCGGGCAGGGCGGCCGTTGATCTGGGTGATGATACCGCGCAGCATCGGTGCGGCCTCCACCCGGCTCACGGCAGGGTCGGTATCGACGCGGGTGCGGAAGCCCTCCATCTGGTCGGGCTGGATGTCGACGAAGAAGTAGCTCGGCGCGCGGTCGGGCAGGTCGCGGGTGATGGCGGCACGGAGGTTGCCGTCGATCTGCCCCACGGCGGCCAGCACGGAGAGGCCGAGCCCCAGAGACAGCACCACCGGCAGCGCCTCGTTCCCCGGTCCCGCCACGGCGGCCAGTGCCCAGCGAAGCGGCGGGCGGCCCCGCGAGATGGGGCGCAGCGCACCCGCGAGGCGGCGGATGCCGAGGCCCGCCAGCGTCAGCAGGACAAGCGCGCCGAGGATGCCGCCCGCAGTCCAGAGGGTGAGGCCCCAGTTGCCCGAAAACGCCCCCGCGGCCCCCAGCAGCAGCGCGAAGAGCGCGGCGATGGTGAGGAGGTAGCGTAGCGGCGGCAGGGCCCGCCCGCCGCCAAGCGCATCGCGGAAGAGGGCGGCGGCGCGGATGTCCTCTGTCCGGGCCAGCGGCCAGAGGGTGAAGATCAGCGCGGTGAGCAGCCCGTAAAGCGCCGCCTCAAGCAGCGGGCGCGGGTAGAGGCCGAACTCTGCCGGGATCGGCAACTGCGCCGAGATCAGCGGCGCCAGCAGCAGCGGGATCACCGCGCCCAGCACCAGACCGATCGCGATGCCGAGGACGGCAAGCGCGCCGATCTGGAGGAAATAGGTCAGGAACAGCACCCGCCGTTCCGCCCCCAGCGTGCGCAGGGTGGCGATGGTGGCGGTCTTGCCCGAGAGGTAGGCGCGTACGGCGGAGGAGACGCCGACGCCGCCCACCGCCAGCCCCGAGAGGCCCACGAGGATCAGGAAGCCGCCCAGCCGGTCCACGAAGGTGGCAATGCCGGGCGCGCCGTTGCGGCTGTCGCGCCACCGCATCCCGCTGTCGCGGAAATTCTCCCGCGCCTGATCGGCCAGCGGGGCGACGGCGGTGCCCTCGGGCAGGGTCAGCCGGTAACGGCTGTCGAAGAGCGTGCCCGGCGCCAGCAGGCCCGAGCCCTCGAGAGCCTGCCGCAGCACCAGCGTGCGCGGCCCGAGGCCGAAGCCATCGGCGCCGCTGTCGGGCTCGCTTTCCAACAGGGCGCTCAGCCGGAAGGTCGTCTCGCCAAGGCGGAAGGTATCGCCCGGGGCGATCTGCAACCGGTCGGCCAGCAGCGGCGCCATGATTGCGCCCGGGGTGCCGTCCTGATCGCCAAGCGCTTGGGCCAATGGGATATCGGGCGAGAGCGTGACCGCGCCGACCAGCGGATAGGCATCGTCCACCGCCTTGACCTGCGTCAGCCCGCGCTCGGGCCCCTCCGGCCCGTCGACCACGGCCATGGAGCGGAAATCGGCAATCTCGGACACGGCGGCGGCGTGGGTCTCCATCCACGCGCGTTCCTCGGCGGAGGCGAAGCGGTAGGTGAAGGACATTTCCGCATCGCCGCCCAGCAGGGCCGCACCCTCGCGCCCCAGCCCGGCCTCGATCGAGGCGCGGACCATGCCGACGCCCGCGATGGCCGCGACCCCAAGGGCGAGGCAGGCCAGCAGGATGCGGAAGCCGCGCAAGCCCCCGCGCAACTCGCGCCGCGCAAAGCGGGCGGCGAGGGTGAGGGCGGCGAGGACCCCGGGCGATGCGGCAGCGGGCCGGGAAGGGGCGCTCACTCCGCCGCCTCCGCCAGCGGGCTGACATGACCGTCGCGCAGGCGGATCACCCGGTCACAGCGGGCGGCCAGTTCGTTGGAGTGGGTCACCATGACCAGCGTCGCCCCGTGCCGGTCGCGCAGACCAAAGAGCAGGTCGACGATCTGCTTGCCGGTGCTTTCGTCGAGGTTGCCGGTGGGTTCATCCGCCAGCAGGATCTCGGGCCGGGGGGCGATGGCGCGGGCGAGGGCCACGCGCTGCTGTTCGCCGCCCGACATCTGGCTGGGGTAATGCCCGCCGCGATGGCCAAGGCCTACGGCCTCCAGCTCGGCCTCGGCCCGGTCGAAGGCATCCGCGACGCCGGCCAGTTCCAGCGGCGTGGCGACGTTTTCCAGCGCGGTCATCGTCGGAATAAGGTGGAAGGATTGAAAGACCACCCCCATATGTTCCCGGCGGAAGCGGGCAAGCTGGTCCTCGGTCATCGCCGTCAGGTCCTGCCCCAGCGCCGCGATCCGGCCCCCGGTGGCGCGTTCCAGCCCGCCCATCAGCATCAGGAGAGAACTTTTGCCCGAGCCCGAAGGCCCCACCAGCCCCAGCGTTTCCCCCCGACGGACGGTGAGAGAGATGTCCTGCAGGATGTCCACGCGTCCGGCGTTGCCGTCCAGCGACAGGGCAGCCCCTTCGAGGGTCAGGATCGGATCGTTCATCGGGGTCCTTTCAGCGGTTGGCGCCACCCTCGGGGGCTGCCTCTCATATGGGGGCCGGTTCCGCGGGGCCAAGGCCGCTGCGGGCGCGATTTCCCTCGGATTGTGCCTAATCCTCAGCCCCTTGTCCGCCCGTGAAGCGCAGGCAGAGGTCACGATACTGGCATTGGGCGACAGCCTGACCCAAGGCTATGGCCTGCCGCCGGAGGAAGGCTTCGTACCTCAGTTACAGGGTTGGCTGCGCGATCAGGGCGCGGAGGTGACGGTGATCAACGGCGGCGTGTCGGGCGATACAACGGCGGGCGGCCTGTCGCGGGTCGAATGGTCTCTGACGCCCGAGGTCGACGCGATGATCGTGGAACTGGGCGGCAACGACCTGCTGCGCGGGATCGACCCGGCGGTCACGCGGGCCAATATCGAGGGCATCCTCAAGGTCGGGCAGGCCCGTGGCCTGCCGATGATGCTGGTGGGCTTTCAGGCGGCGCGGAACTACGGCGAGGGCTACAAGCGCGATTTCGACGCGCTCTATCCCGAACTGGCCGAGGCCTATGGCGCGATCCTGATCCCCAGCTTCTTTGCCGGGCTGTCGGAGGAGGCCGATCCCGGCGCCTATGCGCCCTACATGCAGGCCGATGGCATCCATCCGACGGGCGAGGGCGTGGCGCGGATCGTGGCCCGGATCGGGCCGCAGGTGCAGGCGCTGATCGAGCAGGTAGAATAAGCGGCCCTCCGCGCCCCGCGCGGCGGGATGCAGGGCATAGCGCAAAAGAAAACGGGCCCCGCGGGGCCCGTAATCACGTTCTCTGTCGGCAGATGCCGGATCAGAGCAGTGCCAGGTTCACAGCCGACTCGCGGCCGTCACGGCCGGGCTGGATGTCGAACGACACTTTCTGGTTGTCGGCGAGGCCGGTCAGACCCGAACGCTCGACTGCAGAGATGTGGACGAAAACGTCCTTGCTGCCACCTTCGGGGGCGATGAAGCCGTACCCTTTGGTGGTGTTGAACCATTTGACGGTGCCGGTGGCCATCGTCGTGCTCCTTACAAAAACTGCCCGCGGGATTGCGGCAGGTCGGCTAAGTCTTAACAAAATCGAGTGACTGAGCCGGGTCGGAGCAGGTGGTCGATAAAGGCGACGTCGCGGCCTTCAGAATACAGGTGCGAATCGTTGCGCGCAAGCTTTGTAAGAGGCCTGCGACGGGGCGTTCCGCCTATTTTTCCCGCAAACTCCGTGCCGAAATCGCCAGAAACAGGCCGAGCGGCAGCAGGGTGGCTTTTGCAACGTAGAGCAGACCGACCGTCGACCAAGCCCATCCAAGCAAATGGGTTTCCGCAAGGAGAAGGGCCATGGCAATCGGGGCGGCGAGAAGCATCACAACGGCAGGCACGACAGGATCTCGGGCTTGGGGGTCTGGCAAACGGGCGTGACCGGTGAACACTGACACCCCCATAAAATGACGGTATTCGTTCGAGATCAAGGGAAGGTGGCAAATTCGATGCCAATGAGCGTCACTTTGCTGGGGATAACCCCCGGTTGAGGGGGGACAGGCGTATCGAGCCCCTTTTTTGCCGATGGCCCGCCGTCTGGTCTGCGCCCCGCCGCCGCGTGGGCGGCGACGGGGCGAATCGGCTGGAGCCTTCAGTCCAGCAGGGACAGGGCGCGCGCGAACATCGCCGGATCGACGTTGCCGCCCGACATGACGGCGATCACCGGGCCGGTGCCGGGGGCCTTGGTGAGCGCCGCGGCCAGCGCCACGGCACCGCCCGGTTCGCCCACGATCTTGAGCCGCAGGAAGGCCTGGGCCATGGCCATCAGCGTCTCGTCCTCGCTGACCACGAGGCCGGCGCCGCAGAGCCGCTGGATGTGCGGCCAGGTCAGGTTGCCGGGCTGCGGCGTGATGATCGCGTCGCAGATCGAGCCGGACAGCCGGTTGTTGCGCTGGATCGCGCCCGCTGCCTGCGACCGGACCACGTCGTCGAAGCCTTCCGGCTCCACGGGGTGCACCGTCAGGCCCGGGGCGGTCGTCTCCAGCGCCAGCGCGATGCCAGAGGTCAGGCCGCCACCACCGCAGGGCACCAGAACGGGGGCTTCCTCGATCCCGGCCTCGGCGGCCTGCTCGGCGATTTCCAGCCCGCAGGTGCCCTGACCGGCGATCACCATCGGCTCATCGAAGGGTTTGATCAGCGTCAGGCCGCGTTCCGCCGCCAGCCGGGCGCCGATCTCGTCCCGGTCCTCGTTCTCGCGGTCATAGGTCACGACCTCGGCCCCGTAGGCGCGGGTGTTGGCCAGCTTCAGCGCCGGCGCATCCGAGGGCATCACGATCACTGCCGGAATGCCGTGCATCTTCGCGGACCATGCCACGCCCTGCGCGTGGTTGCCCGAGGAAAAGGCGATCACGCCGCGCGCCCGCACCTCCGGCTCCAGCGCCGAGATCGCCGACCACGCGCCGCGCGCCTTGAAGCTGCCTGTCTGCTGCAGGCATTCGGCCTTCACGTAGACCGGGCGGCCGGCGAATTCGTCGAGGAGGGCCGCATGGAGCAGCGGCGTGCGGCGCACGTGGCCCGCCAGCCGCCCGGCGGCGGCGGTGATCATGTCGAAGTTCATTTCAGTCTTTCCAGCCAGAGGGAGAGGGCGGCGAGGGCTTCGGCCTCGTCGAGGTAGGGGATGTGACCCCGGTCGGGCACATGGGCCACGATCAGGTCGGGGTCGCGCGCCTGCATCTTCTCCACGGCGGCATGGGTCAGCAAGTCCGAATTCGCGCCGTGGATCACCGCCAGCGGCAGGTCCGTCAGGCTGTCGAAGAGCGGCCACATGTCGGCCTTGGGCTCGGCGCCCGCCTCGATCACCGCATCGCGCAGGCGCGGGTCATAGTTGATCTTCAGCCCCTCGGGGGTTTCGACATTCGTATGGGTGACCTCCTTGCGCCACCGCTCCAGCGGCACGTTCGGGAAGGCGGGCATGTGGGTGGAGCGGAAGCGCGCGGCCTCCTCGAAGGTCTTGAAGGGCGGGTTCTTCCCGAGATAGCCCATGATCGCCTCCAGCCCGGCGGGGTTCAGCTCGGGCCCGATGTCGTTCATGGCCACGCCCAGCAGGCGGTCCTTCGCCAGCAGCCCCAGCAGCATGGCGATGATCCCGCCGCGCGAGGTGCCGAGGATCGCCACCTTCTCCAGCCCGAGGTGATCGAGCAGGGCGAGCGCGTCCTTTGCCTCGACCGGCACGGTATAGGTCTTGTAATCGCCCCAGTCGGACTGGCCGCGCCCGCGGTAATCGAGGCGGATCATCCGCACGCCCTCCAGATGCGGAGCGACATAGTCGAAGTCGCGCGCGTTCCGCGTCAGGCCGGAGAGGCACAGCAGCGGCAGGCCGGTGCCTTCGTCCTCGTAGTGCAGGGACAGGCCGTCAGGGGCAGTGAAACGGGGCATCAGAAGACCTCCAGGTCGGGCAGGGTGGCAAGATCGGTCAGGACATGGTGCGGGCGGCCGGGCAACCGGTCGAGCGGCTCGCCCTTGCGGTTCACCCAGGCGGTGGTGAAGCCATAGGCGGCGCCCGCGGCGGCGTCCCAGCCATTGGACGAGACGAAGAGCACCTCCTCCTTTGGCACGCCATAGGCCTGCCCCACGAGGTCATAGACCGCGCGGGCGGGCTTGAAGACACCGACACTCTCGACCGAGAGCACGGCCTCGAGCAGATCGCCGATCCCGGCGGAGCCCACGGCCCCCTCCAGCATCGGCGGGCTGCCGTTCGACAGGATGCCAAGCCGCTGGCCGCGTCCCTTCAGGGTGGCCAGCATCGCGGGCACCTCCGGGAAACAGGCCAGTTCATGGTAAAGCGCCATCAGCGCGGCGCGCATCTCGGCGTCGCCGTCCAGCCCGGTGGCCTCCAGCGACCAGTCGAGCGCCTCGCCGGTGACCTGCCAGAAATCGGTATGCTCGCCAGACACGGCGCGCAGCCAGGAATAGGACAGCTGCTTGATGCGCCAGTGCTCTGCCAGTGCGGGCCATGTCTCGGCCAGCGCCGGAAACCGCCCCGTGGCAGACAGGTCCCGCGCGGCGGCGGCTACGTCGAAAAGCGTGCCATAGGCGTCGAAGATGCAGCATGTGATCGGCATGAGTCCCTCCCTCGGCTCAGTCCGCAGGTGCCGTGCCGCACCCGCATGGCGTGCACCCTGCCACGGGGCCGACAGGGGGGGAAGGCCCCGAAATCGTGTGTCCAAGCCCCGGTCTGCCGGTCTCGTGATCCGGGCCCCGGCGCAAGACCCCGTGACAGCGCCGGTCCGGGGGCTAAGCTGTCATCAGCGGTTCAACCATCCACGAGGGTTCCCATGTCCCGTCCCGCCGAGCGCCTGCGCGCCCAGATCGCCGAGGTGCAGCACCAGATCGCAGAGCTTCACGACCAGATCGAGGAGAGCGTCGCCCGCCGCCGCGAGGAACTGCGCTACCGGATCGAGAACGGCCGCATCGTCTGGGAAGAGGGCGTGCGCCGGCACCACCGGGCCCTGCGTGTCCGGCTCTCCACCTTCCTCGCCCGGACCCGCCTGCGCTACGTGATCACCGCACCGGTGATCTATGCCCTGATCGTGCCCTTCGCGCTGCTCGACCTCTTCGTGACGCTCTACCAGGCGATCTGCTTCCCGGCCTACGGCATCCCGAAGGTCACGCGCCGCGACTACATACGCATCGACCGCCATCACCTCGCCTATCTGAACGGGCTGCAGAAACTGAACTGCGCCTATTGTGGCTACTGCAACGGGCTGCTGGCCTATGTCACGGAAATCGCAGGACGGACCGAGGCCTTCTGGTGCCCGATCAAGCACGCGGCCCGGGTGCGGGCCCGTCACCGCCACTACGACGGCTTCCTCGATTACGGCGATGCGGAGGGGTTCGAGGACGGGGTCAAGGCACAGCGCGACCGCATCCGCGAGGTCTGAGCCCTCAGGGGCGGCGCCCGCGCGGCCCCTCATCTCATCCACTGTTCGGAAATATCCCCGGGGGGTGCCGCGTCAGCGGCGGGGGGCAGGCAGCCCCCTCAGCGCCGCCGCAGCCGGATGACCACGTCGACCTTGGCCACCTCCGCCCCTTCGGGGGCCTTCGGCAGCCGCGAGATGACAAGTTCGTCAGAGGGCGCATCGGTCAGCGCCCCGTCGTCTTCCCAGAAGAAATGAGGGTGATCGTGCATGTTGGTGTCGAAGTAGCTCTTCGACCCGTCCACCGTGATCTCGCGCATCAGGCCCGCGTCGCAGAAGGCGCGCAGCGTGTTGTAGACGGTGGCAAGGGAAACCGACTGCCCATGGTCCATGGCAGAGGCATAGAGGCTTTCCGCCGTGACATGCCGGTTGCGGCCATCGCCCACGAGCAAAGCCGCCAACGCCACGCGTTGCCGGGTCGGACGCAGTCCGGCACCGTTGAGCCATTCCGTACCGCGAAGAGAGGCTTCCGGCGCCATGCTGTCTTGTTTCCCATCCATTGCAGGGCAATATATAGGGCCGGAACCAGAGGAATTTCAATCCAATTCCCGGAAGTGGCCCTGACGCCGCGGCATTTTTGCGCCCTTGCAAGGCTGGTTTTTGCGATGATAGAGGGGGCGTGAAATTTGGGATAGAGACGAGGGGGCGCGCCTGAATGGCCGATTATCCGACCAGCTTCGACAAGGACGACCTGCTGAAATGCGCACGGGGCGAACTCTTCGGTCCGGGCAACGCGCAGTTGCCGGAACCTCCGATGCTGATGATGGACCGGATCACCGAGGTCAGCGCCGACGGCGGTGAGCACGGCAAGGGTCATATCGTGGCCGAGTTCGACATCCACCCGGACCTGTGGTTCTTCAAGTGCCACTTCCCCGGCAACCCCGTGATGCCGGGCTGCCTCGGCCTCGACGGCCTGTGGCAGTTGACCGGGTTCAACCTCGGCTGGCGCGGCATGCAGGGGCAGGGCTTCGCGCTCGGCGTGGGCGAGGTGAAGCTTCAGGGCATGGTGACCCCGACCCGCAAGATGCTGACCTATGTCGTCGATTTCACCCGCGTCATCGACCGCAAGCTGAAGATGGGCGTTGCCAACGGCCGCGTCTTTGCGGACGGCGAGGAAATTTATACCGTTCAGAACATGAAGGTTGGCCTCGCAGCCGCCGCCACCTGAACCGGTAGGGAAGACGCCTGTCCCGGGTGCGCCCGGCGGGAGAGGGAGTAAGCTAATGCGTCGCGTCGTCGTCACCGGTCTGGGGATCGTCTCCTCGATCGGCAATACCGCCGAGGAGGTTCTCGCCTCCCTCAAGGCTGGCAAATCCGGGATCGAGGCTTCGCCCGAGATGGCAGAGCGCGGGTTCCGCAGCCAGATCGCCGGCACGCTCAAGATCGACGTGGCCGAGCACGTGGACAAGCGCGCCCTGCGCTTCATGGGCCCCGGTGCTGCCTACGCCCATATCGCCATGAGCCAGGCCATTGCCGACGCGGGCCTCGGCGAGGATCAGGTCGTCAACCCGCGCACCGGCCTCGTGGCTGGCTCCGGCGGGCCCTCGACCTCCTCGATGTTCGCCGCGCACCAGACCGTGCTGGAAAAAGGCTCGCCCAAGCGGATCGGGCCCTTCGCGGTGCCCAAGTGCATGTCCTCCACGATCTCGGCCAACCTCGCGACGGCCTTCAAGATCAAGGGCATCAACTACTCGATCACCTCGGCCTGCTCGACCTCGCTGCATTGCATCGGCAACGCGGCGGAGCAGATCATGCTGGGTAAGCAGGACGTGATGTTCGCCGGCGGCGGCGAGGAGCTGGACTGGACGCTCAGCTGCCTCTTCGATGCCATGGGCGCCATGTCCTCTAAGTACAACGACGATCCCGCCAGCGCCTCGCGCGCCTTCGACGCGGACCGTGACGGCTTCGTCATCTCCGGCGGCGGCGGCATCGTCGTGCTGGAAGAACTGGAGCACGCGCTCGCACGCGGCGCGAAGATCTACGCGGAAGTCACCGGCTACGCGGCCACCTCCGATGGCCACGACATGGTCGCGCCCTCGGGCGAGGGCGGCGAACGGGCGATGCGCCTCGCGCTCTCGACCCTGCCGGAAGGCCGCAAGGTCGGCTACATCAACGCCCACGGCACCTCGACCCCGGTCGGCGACGTGGGCGAGGTCGAGGCCGTCCGCCGCGTCTTCGGCGAAGGCCAGACCCCGGTGATTTCCTCGACCAAGTCGATGACCGGCCACGCGCAGGGCGCCGCGGGTGCGCTGGAGGCGATCTTCTGCCTCCTGATGCTCGAGCATGATTTCATCGCCCCCTCGATCAACGTGGCGAACCTCGACCCGGCCCTGAAGCCGGAAGAGATCGCCACGGCGCTCCAGGAGAACGCGGGCCTCGACACGGTGATGACCAACTCCTTCGGTTTCGGCGGCACGAACGGCTCGATGCTGCTGTCCAAATATCACGGGTGACCTGACATGACCGGACCTCTCACCGGCAAACGCGGCCTGATCATGGGCGTGGCGAACGATCGCTCCATCGCCTGGGGCATTGCAAAGGCCATGGCCGAAGCCGGTGCAGAACTGGCCTTCACCTACCAGGGCGAAGCCTTCGGCAAGCGTGTGAAACCGCTGGCCGAAAGCATCGGGGTCGACCTGCTGGTCGATGTGGATGTGACCGATGACGCCTCGCTCGATCTTGCCTTCGACAGGCTGAAATCGGAATGGGGCCAGCTGGACTTCCTCGTCCACGCCATCGCCTATTCCAACAAGGACGAGTTGGCCGGCCGGTTCATCAACACGTCGCGCGACAACTTCAAGCACTCGCTGGAGATCTCCTGCTACTCGCTGATCGAGGTTGCCCGTCGGGCGGCGCCGCTGATGACCGAGGGCGGCACGATCCTGACCCTGACCTACCAGGGCTCGACCCGCGTCACGCCTTATTACAACGTCATGGGCGTGGCCAAGGCGGCCCTGGAAAGCGCGGTGCTCTACCTCGCCAACGACCTCGGCCCCGATGGCATCCGCGTGAACGCGATCTCCCCCGGCCCGATGAAGACGCTGGCCGGTGCCGCCATCTCGGGGGCGCGGAAGACCTTCCGCCAGACCGAGGCCAACGCGCCGCTGCGGGCCAATGCCACGCTGGAGGCCGTGGGCGGCACCGCCGTCTACCTCGCCTCCGATGCCGGCGCCTGCACCACCGGCGAGACGATCCGCGTCGACGGCGGTTACCACGTGCTTGGCATGCCGCAGCCGGAAAATCTCTGAGCCATCGTTTGGCACGGCCGTCGCGCCGGGCCTGAGGCGCGGCAGATCGAGGCCTCCGGCGGGGATATTTGAGAAACGGAAATCGAAAGCCTTTCTTTACCTCCTCGCGCTAGACAGGAAGAGCGGTACAGGCGGGGACGCCGATGACCGCGCAAGGAAATGCTCCCCCGTCCGAAAGGGCGGGGGAGTTTTCATTTTCTTGCTCAAAATATCCCGGGGTCCGGGGCAGAGCCCCGGGCGCGCTCTCCGCAATGTGACGGCGCGGGCGGGCCGCGGGCCTGTCCGGCCGGGAACCATGGCGCCCGGCGGCGGGTTCTTCCTGCAAAGGAGGCATCCCATGACCCATACGCTCACGCTGCAACATATCGAACCTGTCACCCCCGACACCCACCGCCTGCGCTTCCGCCGGCCGGAGGGCTTCGACTTCACCCCCGGACAGGCGGTGGACATGGCGCTCGACAAGGATGGCTGGCGCGACGAGACCCGGCCCTTCACCTTCGTCAGCCTGCCGGATGAGACCTGCCTCGACTTCGTGATCAAGTCCTACCCGGAGCATGACGGCGTCACCGAGCAGATTGGCAAGATGGAGCCGGGCGACAAGGTGATCATCTCCTCGCCCTGGGGCGCGATCCACGACGAAGGCCCGGGCTGGTTCATCGCCGGCGGGGCAGGCATCACGCCCTTCCTCGCCGTGCTGCGCCGGCGGCTTGAGATCCACGGGACGTTGGCGGGCTGCACGCTGATCTTCTCCAACAGCACCGAGGCCGACATCATCCTGCGGCGCGAACTGGAGGCGATGGAGGGGCTGGAGACGATCTTCACGGTGACCGACGAGGCCAACCCCGGCGAGGGCGTCCTGACCGAGAGGATCGACCGCGATTTCCTGGCGACCCGCATCAAGCCCGACATCGGGCATTACTATGTCTGCGGACCGGAGCCGATGATCGCGGACGTCACCGCGGCACTCGAAGACCTTGGCGTGGCCGAGGATCGGATCGTCGTTGAAGACCTCGACTGAGGGTCGGTCATAGTTGCCCGGGTCCATGGGGCGTGCGACGTCGTGCGCCCCGGGAACGCGAGCCCTCCGCGCGGAAAGATCAGCCGAGCCGGGTCAGAACCACTGGCCCGGCTCCATCAGACCTAGGTCCAGCAGCTGACGCGAGTGCCATTCGAAAGGCGCGGAATTGTGCCAGCGGAAGCTCTGGATATCGAAGGTCGACCCGGGGTTCCGCTTCAGCGCCTTGGCGGTGCGGAAGGAACAGATCGCCGCGGTCAGGTTGTGGTGCCACGGGCAGGAATAGGTGTTGTATTCCTCGTCGTCGAAGACGTGGCCCGGCAGTAGCGTCAGACCCGGCTTGGCCCGGAACAGCGCGATCCGGTCGATCCGGCGGCTGCGGGCGGGGATATGTTCCTCGAACCGCCAGCGCAGACCACCGTAGAAGTCGAGCTGGCGTTCCTTCGGGTGGCCCTGCGCGGCCTCGTCCCGGCGGGCCTGCGCATAGTAGCCGGAGCGGTCGAGATGCGCGCTGTCGAGCGAGACCGCATCGGGGTGGGCGGCGAGGTCGCCTGTGTAGAGATCCACCACATAGGTCAGCATGGCGTCGCGCCGTTCCTCCGCGTGGAAGCTCAGCATCTCGCCTACGGTGCGGGTCTCGCAGAACGGGTGGAAAAGATACTCCGCGTTGAAGCAATAGTAGAGCCATAGCCCCGGCGCCGCGGCGATCACGGCGTTCACATGGCGCTCCAGCGCGCCGGGTTGCGACACGTCGCAGCTGATCCGGCAGGTGGTGGCACGCAGGTCCTCGGCCAGGTCGAAGGCATCGGGCATGAAGACCAGCACCTGCGCGAAGCCGGCGACCTGGTGGTGACGGATGGTGGTGTCGATCTCGACCTCGTCCTCGACGAAGATCATCGCCACCGGCCCCTTGGCAAGCGCCGAACGGCCCCGGCTCAGGAAGTCCTGGATGGAGCTGAACCGCCTCTCGATATCCGCCACTGCGCCGTTCCTTCTGCCTAGGCCGCCAAGGTCCGTGGTTTCGTCGCACATTGCAAGTGACCCGTCGATCGGTGTATTCCCGCGCGAACTTTCCTGTCTGTCCAGTATCCGCGCGGAGGCCCCCGATGTCCGAGGCCAAGAAACTCTATATCAAGACCTACGGCTGTCAGATGAACGTCTACGACAGCGAGCGGATGGCGGAGGCTCTCGGACCCAACGGCTACGTGACCGTGGACTCGCCCGACGAGGCGGACATGATCCTGCTGAACACCTGCCACATCCGCGAGAAGGCGGCCGAGAAGGTCTATTCCGAGCTGGGCCGCCTGCGGGGGCTCAAGACCAAGCGGCCGGACCTGAAGATCGGCGTTGCGGGCTGCGTCGCGCAGGCCGAGGGCGCCGAGATCATGCTGCGTCAGCCCATGGTCGATCTGGTGGTTGGGCCGCAGAGCTATCACCGCCTGCCGGAGCTGGAGGCGAAGGCCGGGCGCGGGCAGAAGGCGCTCGACACCGATTTCCCGGAAGAGGACAAGTTCGCGGAGCTGGCAGCGCGGCCCAAGGCCAAGCGCGGCCCGACGGCCTTCCTGACCGTGCAGGAGGGCTGTGACAAGTTCTGTGCCTTCTGCGTCGTGCCCTATACCCGGGGCGCAGAGGTGAGCCGTCCGGTGGACCGCGTGTTGACCGAGGCGCGTGACCTTGTCTCGCGCGGGGTACGCGAGATCACCCTGCTGGGCCAGAACGTGAATGCTTACCACGGCGAAGGCCCCGACGGGCGCGACTGGGGGCTGGCGCGGCTGGTCTATGCCCTGGCCGAGATCGACGGGCTGGCCCGCATCCGGTTCACCACCTCGCATCCCAACGACATGGATGACGCGCTGATCGCGGCGCTGGGGGACTGCGACAAGCTGATGCCCTACCTGCACCTGCCGGTGCAGGCCGGCAGCGACCGGATCCTGAAACGGATGAACCGCAGCCATACCCGCGACAGTTACTTCCGCGTGGTCGAGCGGATTCGCGCGGCGCGGCCCGATATCGCGCTGTCGGGCGATTTCATCGTCGGCTTCCCGGAGGAAACCGATGCGGACTTCGCCGAGACGATGGATCTCGTGCGGCAGGTGAACTACGCGGCCTGCTTCTCGTTCAAGTATTCCTCGCGCCCGGGCACGCCCGCGGCGGAGCGGGGCGGGCAGGTCGATCCCGAGGTCGCCTCGGCCCGGCTGATCGAGCTTCAGACCCTGCTCAACGCGCAGCAGCTGGCCTTCATGAAGGGGATGGTGGGCCGCGAGGTCGGCGTGCTCTTCGAGAAGGCAGGGCGGCACCCGGGGCAGATGGTGGGCAAGTCGGATTACCTGCACGCGGTGCATGTGACGGCGGAGGGGCTGGCGCCCGGCACGCTGGCGCGGGTGAGAATCATCGACGCCGGGGCGAACTCCCTGGCGGGCGTTCTGGTCTGATCTGCCCGGATTTCGGGCAGGGCACTCGCTCAAATTGTGGCTCAAATGGGGCGCTAATTTGGCGAGTGTTTGTGATTGTTCTCACTGGTTGGACAGTAGGCGCTTTTCACACGGCGGTGTTATGGCCGTGATTGAGATCGTGTTAACTTCTGATAACAACCCGTTTCGATGGGCGGTTGCTCGGACCGGGGCCGGAAAGGCCGCGCCGGGCGAGACCCGCCCCCAGCACGATCAGATAGGTCACGACATGAAGAAATTCCTCGCCGGTGCCGCCGTTGCGCTCGGGCTCGCAACCCCCGCAGCTGCCCAGTCCAACTATGCCTACACGTTCCCGGAAACCGGCCACGTCGTGTACGTCAGCTGCTTCCGCGGCCCGTGGAAGGAAGTGATCTGGGACCGTCCCAACGCCAAGTTCGTCGACAGCCTGCGGGAGCTTGGCTACGACTACCCGAACGCCCATGCGATCGCGGAACGCGTCTGCCGCGATGACGCGCTGGTCTTCAACAAGGAAGGCCTCAAGCAGGAAATGATCCGCATCTACTATGAGTCGCAGGCTTACCGCGAAAAGGGTGCGCCGAACTACATCCTGCGTTGATGAGGGCGGCACCCCGGGCGCCGGGGCTGCCACATCGGTTTGCTTTGCCTCGGCCCCGTTTTGCGGGGCCGAAGTTTTTTCATCAATACATCCGGCCCCATGGATAAGCCGGTACAATATCTGGTGGAATTTTCTTCACAACGAGACACAATTCGGTAAACTGAATTTCAATTAATCAGGCCGGTCGCGCGCAGGGGAGGCTTCGGGTGACGCTGCGGCAAGCCGGTGGGGGTAACAAAGGAACGACACTGGTGGCAAAAGTCATTTTGAACGCGCTCCGTCGTCTGTCCGGCGGATTGACCGTCGCGGCGCTGGCCCTGTCGGCTTTGGCCGTTGGCCCGGCGCAGGCCCGGACGGAGAAGTACATTCCGGGGATCTGGGTGGACCCCGACGGCTGTGAACATTGGGTCATGGACGATGGCGCGGAGGGCTACATGACGCCCCACGTGAACCGTCAGGGGATCCCGGTCTGCCGCCGCGGCAACGTCTGCGGCGTGATGAACTCGGATCAGTTCTTCGCGACCGACAAATATTACATCAGCCCGGCGAACCGCCAGCGGCTGGCGGAGTTCTTCCAGCAGTCCACGGCGACGGCCTTCATCATCGCGGGCCATACCGACAGCCGGGCATCCGACGAATACAACATGCGCCTGAGCTACAACCGCGCCAATGCGGTGGCCCAGGTCGCGGCCACGACCGGGGCGCGTATCGCCGATGTCCGCGGCTACGGCGAGCGGATGCCGCGCGCCACCAACAACACCGCCGCGGGGATGGCTCAGAACCGCCGCGTCGAAATCATCTGCATCCAGTAAGGGAGGGGAGAGATGAACAGCGTGAAAGTCCTCGCCGGCGCCGCCCTCCTGATCGGGGTCACCGCCTGCCACCCGATTCCCGTTCCGGGCGACAAGAGCCGTGACCGCGGCTTCGACAGCCACCCGGTCTCGAACCTGAAGGCCGGCATCTGGGTCGATCCCAACGGTTGTGACCACTGGATCATCGACGACGGCCTCGAAGGCTACCTGTCGCAGCGGCTTGATCCCTACGGCAAGCCGGTCTGCTCCGGTGCCTATGAGCCGAACACCGCGAACGGCGATTTCAAGCGGGGCATCTGGGACCCGTCGAACGGCTGACGATGCTGCGCCGCGCACATAATACGACCCGAATGCCGCAAGCCTCTGCTTGCGGCATTTTGCATTCCGAAGTCCGCCTAACTACATCCTGTCTGGCATCCGCGCTTGCCATGACGCGCGGTGCTTGGCACCCTGAGGACATATACAGCGAGGAGTCCTGATTGACCGCAACTGTGCTGACCCCGCCTGCAAGCCTCGACACTCTCACCGAGATCCTGGTCGAGTTCCCGGACAACTTCCTTCTGATCGAGCTCTGCGGCGAATATGACCGCAACCTGACAGAGATCGAACAGAAGCTCACGGTGCAGATTCTCCGACGAGGCAACCAGCTTGCCGTCATCGGTGAAGGCCTGGCGGCGAAGGAGGCGGCAGAGGCGCTGCAGGCGCTCTATGCCCGTCTCGAAGCGGGCCGCGAAGTGGGCCCCGGCGACATCGACCGCCAACTGCGCATGAACAAGCCCGAAGCGCCCACCCGCGACGGCAACCAGTTCGAGATGTTCCGCGGCGACACCGTGGAGATCAAGACGCGCAAGAAGATGGTCGAACCCCGGACCGAGGCCCAGAAGGCCTATGTCCAGAACCTCTTCAATCACGAACTCGCCTTCGGCATCGGCCCTGCAGGGACCGGCAAGACCTACCTCGCCGTCGCGGTGGGGGTCTCGATGTTCATCGAAGGGGCTGTGGACAAGATCATCCTGTCCCGCCCGGCGGTCGAGGCCGGCGAGAAGCTGGGCTATCTGCCCGGCGACATGAAGGACAAGGTCGATCCCTACATGCAGCCGCTCTATGACGCGCTGAACGACTTCCTGCCCGGCAAGCAGCTCCAGAAGATGATGGAGGAGAAGACGATCGAGATCGCGCCGCTGGCCTTCATGCGTGGGCGGACCCTGTCGAATGCCTTCGTGGTGCTGGACGAGGCACAGAACGCCACCTCGATGCAGATGAAGATGTTCCTGACCCGTCTGGGCGAGGGCTCCCGCATGGTGATCACCGGCGACCGCAGCCAGATCGACCTGCCGCGCGGGGTCAGCTCGGGTCTGCATGACGCGGAACGCCTGCTGAAGACGATCCCCAAGATCAGCTTCAACTACTTCACCTCGAAGGATGTGGTGCGTCACCCCCTTGTGGCGGCGATCATCGAGGCTTACGAGGCCGACGAAGCCTGACAGCCCGTCCCTTCATCTTTCCGCAAAAACTCGCGGGGGTGTGGGGGCGGCAGCCCCCACCGGACCCGGAAAGATGCTGACGGACCTGATGATCGAAGAGGCGGCCTGGGAGGCCGTCGACCTTGAGGAGATCGCCGAGCGTGCGGCCCTCGCCGCGCTCGCGCATCACGAACTTGCCCCGGCGGATTGGGAAATTGCCGTTCTGGCCTGCAACGATGCCCGCATCGCCGAGCTGAACGCCGAGTTCCGCGAGAAGCCCACCCCCACCAACGTGCTGTCCTGGCCGGCCGAGGATCTGGCCCCGGACGAGGCGGGCGAGGCGCCCTATGCCCCCACGCCCGATCCGATGGAGCCCGGTGCGACGCCGCTGGGGGATATCGCCATCGCCTGGGAGACCTGCCTGCGCGAAGCAGAGGCGGGCGGCATTCCGCTGACGGATCATCTGACGCATTTGATCCTTCACGCAACGCTCCATCTTTTGGGCTACGATCACATTCGTGACGAAGATGCCACTTTGATGGAAACTATCGAGACCGGGATACTTGGCAAGATGGGTATCCCTGACCCATATTCGAGAGACGCCGGGTAATTCCCCGGACAGCATGGAAAGGTAAGATGGGCGAGACCACCGACGGGTCTTCTAGCGCAGCGCAAAGCGCGCTGCCTCAGAGCCAGAAAGAGACCGACGCAGGCGCAAGGCCTGCCACGGCACCGCAACAGGGCTGGCTTGGCCGGCTTTTTGGGGGCCAACGGTCCCACACAGATCCGCGCAGCTTGCCGCAGCCGGGTCCAGTCACCTCGCCTCGTCCTGCCCATGGGATGATCAACCTGCGCCGTATGCGGGTCGAGGATGTCGCAATTCCCAAGGCCGAAATCGTGGCTGTCCCCGTGACCATCACGCGGGATGAACTGGTGCATGTGTTCCGCGAAAGCGGCATGACGCGCCTGCCGGTCTACCAGGGAACGTTGGATACGCCGATCGGGCTGATCCACCTCAAGGACTTCGCGCTTGAACACGGGTTCAACGGCAAGGCCTCGCGGTTCTCCGTGAAGCGGATGCTGCGCCCGCTGCTCTTCGTGCCGCCCTCCATGCCGATCGGCGTGCTGCTGCAGAAGATGCAGACAGAGCGTCGGCACATGGCGCTGGTGATCGACGAGTATGGCGGGGTCGACGGGCTCGTGACGATCGAGGACCTGATCGAACAGGTCATCGGCGAGATCGAGGACGAACACGACGTGGACGAGGTTGCGCCGTTCCAGAAGGAAGCCTCCGGCTCCTACCTGGCGCTCGCCAAGACCCCGCTCGAGGATTTCGAGGCGGCCACCGGCATCTCGATGACCGAGGACGACGGCATCGACGAGGAGGAGATCGACACGCTTGGCGGTCTGGTCTTCATGCTCTCGGGCCGGGTGCCTGCCCGTGGCGAGGTCGTGCCCCATCCCGCGGGCCACGAGTTCGAGGTGGTCGATGCCGATCCGCGCCGCATCAAGCGGCTGCGGGTCCGGCTGAAGGCGCCTGAAGCCGCCGAGGCCTGACCTGCCTGCCAGGTCGGCACCGCGTCCGATCACGCACAGGTTAACCCAAAACGACCGCGCCCCCGCATAGCCGGGGGCGCATTCCGTTTCGCGGCCTGCTAAAGGTCGGGCAAGGCGCCTGACGGACGGGCGCAACTGGGCCGGATCAGGGGATCATGCAGACACTCGTTCACTGGATCGCTGGGTGCAGCCGCCGCGCCCGCGCCGGTCTGTCCGCCGGGGCGGGGCTCGTGCTGGCGCTCGGGCAGGCGCCGGTCGATCTCTGGCCCGTGGCGCCGCTGGGGGCCGCCGGGCTCTTCCTGATGATCGCCGCCGCCCCCAGCCGCCGCGGGGCCTTCTTTGCCGGCTGGTCCGGGGGCGGGGCCTATTTCGCCCTGTCCCTCAGCTGGATCGTCGAACCCTTCATGGTCGACGTGGCGCGGCACGGCTGGATGGCGCCCTTCGCTCTGGTCTTCATGGCCTTCGGTCTGGCGCTCTTCTGGGGCGCCGCTGCCCTTCTCGCACGGGAGGCGCTGCTGTGGCGCCGGACCGCACCGGAGCGGACGGAAGACGGGCGTGCCTACGCGGGTGTCGATCTCCTCTCCGCTCTCGCCGTCACCGGCGCGCTTGGCGGGGCGGAACTGCTGCGGGCCTATGTCTTCACCGGGTTTCCCTGGGCCACCATCGGGCACGGGCTGATCGGCAGCCCGCTGCTGCCGCTGGCGCGGATCGCCGGGGCAGGGGGGCTGACCTTCGTGCTGCTGGCCCTGGGTGCGGGTCTCGTCCTTGCGCTCTATCGCCCCTGGCCCCGGCTGGCGCTCTGGGGCGGGGCACTTGCCGCGCTCTTCGGCACGGCGACGGCGATCCGGCCGCACCTCCCGATCCCGGAAGATGCGCCGATTGTGCGCCTCGTGCAGCCCAATGCCTCGCAGCGCGACAAGTGGCGCGACGAGATGGTCGCTGTCTTCTTCGACCGGATGGTGGATTTCACCGCCGCCCCGCCCCGCCCGCCCGCGACGCGCCGTCCCGACGTGGTGGTCTGGCCGGAAACCGCGCTGGCCTGGCCGCTGGAAGTGGCAGAGGTGCTGACCACCACGATCATGCGCAACGCGGGTGGCTCTGCCGTGGTCGTGGGCGCGAACCGACGCGAAAATGGGCGTTGGTACAATGCCTTGGCCCTCTTGGGACGCGACGGAACCCCTCAGGCGATCTACGATAAATCCCACCTTGTGCCCTTCGGGGAGTACATTCCCTTCGGTGACCTGCTGGGCTCGCTCGGCATCCAGGGCATGGCCACCCGCGATGGCTACGGGTTTTCCTCCGGCCCGGGTCCGGCACTTGTGGACCTGCCGGGCATCGGCCCCGCGCTGCCGCTGATCTGCTACGAGGCGGTCTTCCCGCAGGACATCCTCGATGCCCCCGCGCGGCCCCGGATGCTGCTCCAGATCACGAATGACGCCTGGTTTGGGAATATTTCCGGGCCTTATCAGCATCTTGCGCAGGCCCGACTGCGGGCGGCGGAACAGGCCTTGCCGCTGGCGCGGGTCGCAAACACCGGGGTCTCCGCGATGATCGACGCCAGCGGCGCGGTCACCGGATCGCTGCCGCTGAACGAGGCAGGCTGGCGCGACATGCCGCTGCCCTCCGCCGGTGCGCCCACGCTCTACAGCCGCACCGGGGACTGGCCGATCGCGGCGCTGTTCCTGATCTGCCTTTTGATCGCCCCGGCCCTGCAGGGCCGCCGAACTGTGCTGTATTCGTCGGAGAAGGACGTTGACGCCCCGGAAAAGGGGGCATAGGCAAGAGGAATTGCCGCCCCAACGGCTTCCTGACGGGGTGGGTCAACACTAATGGAGCACCATAATCATGACACGTCGGAACTACATCTTCACCTCTGAATCCGTTTCAGAGGGCCACCCGGACAAGGTATGCGACCGGATCTCCGATGCTGTCCTGGACGCGCTTCTGGCCGAAGAGCCGGAAGCCCGGGTGGCCTGTGAAACCTTCGCCACGACCAACCGGGTCGTGATCGGCGGTGAAATCGGCCTCAGCGATCAGGACAAGCTGCACCAGTACATGGAGGCCGTGGACGGCATCGCGCGCGAGTGCATCAAGGACATCGGCTACGAGCAGGACAAGTTCCACCACGAGACGGTGGAAATCACCAACCTGCTGCACGAGCAGTCCGCGCATATCGCGCAGGGTGTGAATGCCTCGAACGAGAAGGACGAGGGCGCCGGCGACCAGGGCATCATGTTCGGCTTTGCCACGAACGAGACCGAGGCGCTGATGCCCGCCCCGATCCAGTACGCCCACAAGATCCTGCGCCGCCTGGCCGAGGTTCGCAAGGACGGCACCGAGCCGACGCTGCGCCCCGATGCCAAGAGCCAGGTCTCGCTGCGCTATGAAAACGGCGTGCCGGTGGAGATCACCCAGCTGGTGCTGTCGACCCAGCACGCGGATGAGAGCCAGACCAGCGCCGACATCCGCGCCATCGTGGAGCCCTACATCCGCGAGGTCGTGCCCGAGGACTGGCTGACCAAGAACACCGAGTGGTGGATCAACCCGACCGGCAAGTTCGTCATCGGTGGCCCTGACGGGGACGCGGGCCTGACGGGCCGCAAGATCATCGTGGACACCTATGGCGGGGCCGCGCCCCACGGCGGCGGTGCCTTCTCGGGCAAGGATCCGACCAAGGTCGACCGCTCTGCCGCCTATGCTGCGCGCTACCTCGCCAAGAACGTGGTCGCCGCCGGCATGGCCGACAAGTGCACGATCCAGCTCTCCTACGCGATCGGCATCTCCAAGCCGCTCTCGATCTACGCCGACACCTATGGCACCGGCAACGTGGACGAGGCCGAGATCGAGAAGGCCGTGGCCCGCTGCATGGACCTGACCCCGCGCGGCATCCGCGAGCATCTGGCCCTCAACAAGCCGATCTACCAGCGGACTGCAGCCTACGGCCACTTCGGCCGTCTGCCCGACGAGGATGGCGGCTTCTCCTGGGAGAAGACCGATCTCGTCGAGGCGCTGAAGAAGGCAATCTGAGCCGCAAGGCCCCCGAGACACATCGAAAGGCCCCGCTTCGGCGGGGCCTTTTCGCATCCTTCCCAGTGGCCGCCCTTCATCTTTCCCGAAATACTCCGGGGGAATTGCCCCGCCCGCGGGGCAAGGGGGCAGAGCCCCGCGCTGTCGCAGACAGCGCCTTCGGGCGTTTCGAAACGTCCGCTCCGGAAAATGCGCGCGTTCCGGGGGCAGCCCCTGACACCCGTCCCTCTGCTCGCCGACCCGCGCCCAAGAATTTTCGAAAATTCTTGGGAAAATTCTTCGAAGAATTTTCCTGCCCGGCCCTCTGCCGGTGCTTCTCCATTGAAAACCGCGTCTCACACGGCTATCGGGCGGCCCATGAGCGAAGACAGACACCCCACCGGCGCCCCCTGGCGCAACTTCTATGGCCGCTTCAAGGGCAAGGGCCTGCGCAAGTCGCAGGAGGCCTATCTTGACGAGGACCTCGCGCAGCTCTCCCCCGGCAAGGTCGGCTGGGAGGAGAACCCCGATCGGCTGCCGCTCGATCTGGAGGCGCTCTTCGGGGGCCGGGATGTCTGGCTCGAGGTCGGTTTCGGCGGGGGTGAACACCTCGTCCACCAGGCCAGCAGCAACCCGGATGTCGGCATCATCGGGGCCGAGCCCTATATCAACGGCGTGGCCATGCTGCTGGGGAAAATCCGCGAAGCGGGGGTGAGCAACCTTGCCGTCCACCCTGGCGATGCGCGCGATCTCTTCGACGTGCTGCCAGAGGCCTCGATCTCCCGTGCCTTCCTGCTCTACCCCGATCCCTGGCCCAAGAAACGCCATCATCGGCGGCGCTTCGTGACGGCGGAACACCTAGAGCCGCTGGCGCGGGTGCTGAAACCGGGCGCGATCTTCCGTGCCGCCACGGATATTCCCGACTATGTCCGCCAGACACTGCAGGAAGTGCCCAAGGCGGGCTTCGAGTGGTTGGCCGAGGGGCCTGCCGACTGGCGTGAGCCCTGGGCCGATTGGATTTCGACCCGCTACGAGCAGAAGGCGCTGCGCGAGGATCGCTCGCCCCATTACCTGACCTTCCGCCGCCGCGAGAGCTAAGGCTGCGGCCTCCGGGCTGGGCCGCAGACTGCGGGGCCCGTCACGCAGGAACCGTGGCCAGACCGGCCTCAGGCCGCCGCGCTCAGATCAGTTAGTCTGCCGCTGCGGCCCCCCGGTTCCGCGACTCAGACCGGCTCTGCCGTCAGCCAGACACCGCCCTCGGGCCGCAGGGTGATGATCATCACCGGCTCGGGCTCCCGCCCCGGCACGGCCCGGAAGCGATATCGCGCCAGCAGCGTGGCCAGGATGATCACTGCCTCCTGCAGCGCGAAGGAGGCCCCGATGCAGATCCGCGGCCCGTCGCCGAAGGGCAGGTAGGCATAGCGCGGGATGGCCTTGCGGTCTGCGAACCGTTCGGGCCGGAAGCTGTCGGGCGCCTCCCAGAGCAGGTGGTTCCGGTGCAGCGCGTAGATCGGCACCATCACCGTATCGCCACGCCGTACCGCGCGCCCGCAGAGCGTGTCGTCCTCCTGCGCCGTACGCGAGATGATCCCGGCGGCGGGGTAGAGCCGCAGCGTCTCCTCCACGATCTGCCGGGTGAGGGGCAGCTTCGCCACGTCTTCCGCCGTCGCCGCCCGGTCACCCAGAACGGCGCGGGCCTCTGCGCGGGCGGCCTCCTGCGCGTCTTCGTCGAAGGCGCAGAGGTAGAGCCCCCAGCTCAGCGTCAGGGCCGTCGTCTCATGGCCCGCGACGATGAAGGTCAGCAGGTTGTCGCGCAGCTCGTCCCGGTTCATCTGGCGTCCTGTTTCGCCGTCCTCGGCCTGCATCAACAGGTCCAGCAGGTCGGGCACCTCTGAACTTCCCTGCCGCTTGCGGCGGTCGATGGCCTCGTCGGCCACGCTCTTCATCTTGCGCAGGGCGGGCCCGCTCTTCAGCCGCCCGGGGCGCGGCACCCATTCCGGCATCCCCAGCAGATCCGGCAGCGAGACGCGCCCTGCCGCGGCGATATAGGCGTCGATGGCGCGGTGCACACCGGCCCGTTCAAAGCCCTCGCCGCCCGAGAAGGTCACGTCCGAGATCACCTCGAACGTCGCGCGCACCATCTGGTCGTAGAGGTCCAGCGGCTTGCCGTGGGCGGCGGCGATCCGGCGGCTGGCGGCCTCGGCGGCGGCAGACATGACAGGGGCCAGCGCCGCCACGTTGCGGTGCGAGAAGACCGGCGCGGCGGCCCGCCTCTGCCAGCGCCAGTGCGCGCCCTCGGCGATGAAGAGGCTCTCGCCGATGGCGGGGCGCAGCAGGATCTTCGTCACGTCCGACTTGGGATAGCTCTCGACCTTCTCCAGCAGCACGCGGCGGATCGCGTCCGGGTCCATCAGCATGTGCCAGCGGACCCCCATCTTGCCAGAGACGATCGGCTGGCGGGTGGCGATCTCGGGCAGGATGGTCAGCACGTTGCGCCGCGCGGCGGCGAGCGAACCGAAGAGCCCCAGCGGCTGCGTCACCAGCGGCGCGCGGACGGGCAGGGGGCCCGGCTGCTCGGGCGCGGGCGTGCGGGCGGCGGGGCCGCCGCGGGGCGGGAGGGCTGTATCGCTCATGAGCCGTATATAGGGCGTGCGTGCAACAGGCCAAAGCCGCCTGTGGCGCTCCACTTGCAGGGCCTTGCAAAAGGCCTAGGTCGGGCTGGAGATTGCATGAAACGCATGGCTGGGCTATCCGGATCATGCCCCAAAGGAGGACCCGGATGTTCCGCAAACTGATCCCGCTGGCCCTGTGCATGGCTGCGGCTGCCTGCACAAACCCCAACGACATGGACGGAACGACGCCGGACCTTGGCGATTTTCTTCTGGGACACAACATCGTCGTCGCCTCCAAGGCCCAGGAAGGCCCGATGTCGCGCACGGCCTCCGAGGAGGAGTGGAAGACGGCGATGACCGACGCCATGCAGGAGCGGTTCGGCCGCTACGATGGCGATCACTACTACCACATCGGCACCAGCATCGAGGGCTACGTCCTCGCCCAGCCGGGCATTCCGCTGGTGCTTTCGCCCAAGTCGATCCTGCTGGTGAATGTCACCGTCTGGGATGACGAACTGGGCAAGAAGCTGAACGACAAGCCGCATACGATTTCGGTGATCGAGACCTTCGGCGGCCACTCGCTCATGGGCTCGGGCTACACGATGGAGCCGGAAGAGCAGATGCGCGGTCTGGCCCGCAACGCGGCCAAGGAAATCGAGCGCTGGCTGCTGGAGAACCGGGAGTGGTTCGGCGACAGCGTGGCGCCCACCTCGCTGAAGGCGCCTGCGGCGGCTGCGGCCCCTGCAACGGCTGCGCCCGCTGCCACCACGGCGGCCACGACGGCAGCCACCACGGCGGCAACGCCCGTCCCCGCGACGACGGCGCAGGCGGTGCCCGCGGCGCAGCCCGCGGCCACTCCGGGCGCCTCCGCGGTCTTTGCCCCGGTGGTCGAGCCCGAAGTCCTCGGTCCCAACCTTCCCTGACGTGCATCAGGGCGCGAGTCCGGAGCGTCACACCCCCGGATTTGCACGCTCTCTCCGCTGGGACCGCTTGATTTTCCCCTTCGGACCCAATAAATGCCGCCCGGAGACGAAACGGGCCGGGCTGGCCCCACAAACCAGAGGCTCCTTGCATCATGGCAAAGGCAAAGTTTGAACGCGGCAAGCCGCACTGCAACATCGGCACCATCGGTCACGTCGACCACGGCAAGACCACGCTGACCGCTGCGATCACCAAGTACTTCGGCGAATTCAAAGCCTA
>NZ_JAIUZP010000013.1 GCF_020171315.1 Pseudooceanicola nanhaiensis
GCAGTGGCTCTCGCCCCCGCGCCGTCCAGCGCCCCGTCAGCGCCTCAGCGCCGCCGGTGAGGGGCTATTTACGGATAGACCGCAGGACCCGCAAGAGGGATCTTCAAAAAACTTTCGCACAACGGCGGATGACCCGGCGACAGCTGCGGCTGGCTTGTGCAGCGGATCGGCGGCAAGCCCAGCGATTCAAGGGAAATGCAGGGATAAGGGCCGACAGGCGCGAGAAAGGCGCCCGCCAATCTACCGCTGCGTCAACGGGTTGCGGGGAGAAGGCGGGCAACCGTCAGAAGGTCGGTGCGCCCCGGAAAGAAGCGGATTTTGCGGCGAGTCGGCTGGAATCGGGGCCGGAGACTCGGCCCCGATTGCCTCTCAGAGGTCTTCGTCGGACCAGAGCGCCATCTTGCGGTCGATGGTCTTGCGGGACACGCCGAGTCGACGTGCGGCCTCGGCCCGGTTGCCGCCGCTGAGATCGAGGATGTGCATCATGTGGCGCTGCATCACGAGGTCGAGGTTCTCGACCGCCTGCACACCGGTCACCTTGCCGGCGCCCGCGAATTCCTCGGGGAAGGCCCCGAGGATCACGGAGCGTTCGATCAGGTTGCGCAGCTCGCGCACGTTGCCTGGCCAGTCGTAGCGGCGCAGCTTCAGAAGCGTCTCGTCGTTCAGCTTGAGACCCCGCATCCCCAGCGAGGCCTGGAACTGCGACAGGAAGAGCGCGGCCAGCTCGACGATATCCTCGGAGCGGTCGCGCAGCGGGGGCATCTCGATCTGCATGACATTGATGCGGTGGTAGAGGTCGGCGCGGAACCGGCCCGCCGCGACCTCGGCCTTGAGATCCGCGTTGGTGGCGAAGAGGAATCGCAGGTCGAGGGGGATTTCCCGCGCGGCACCCTCGGGGCGCAAGCGCTGGTCTTCCAGCACGCGGAGCATGGCGGCCTGCAGCGGCTCGGGCATCTGGGCCACTTCATCAAGGAAGAGCGTGCCGCCGTCGGCCAGCAGCAGGAGCCCGGGCGTCAGCTTGTCGGGGCCATCCACGGTGCCGAACAGTTCCGGCACGATGCGGCCGGGCGCGATGGCGGCGCAGTTGACGGCGACGAAGGGTTTCTCGGCCCGGTCGGAGAGGCGGTGCAGCTGTCGCGCGGCCAGTTCCTTGCCGGTGCCGCTGGCCCCGGTGAAGAGGACGGGCGTCGGCAGGGGGGCCAGCTTCTCCAGCATGTCGCGCACCGCGACCATGGGTTCAGACTTGCCAAGCAGCTTGCCGGCGCCCGCCCCGCCCGCGTGCAGTTCGCGCCGCAGGAGCGTGTTGTCCCGCCGCAGCGAGCGGCGGTCGAGCGCGCGGGCCACGGCGCCGAGGATCTGGTTCGCGCGGAACGGCTTCAGAACGAAATCGCCCACGCCCACCCGCAGCGCGGCAATCGCGGTGTCGAGGTCGGCGTAGGCGGTGATCAGGATCGTCTCGGCGAAGAGCCCCTTGCGGCGCTGCTCGTCGAGCCAGTCGAGCCCGGTGCGCCCGGGCATGATGTTGTCGAGGATGACGAGGTCGTAATGCGTTTCGTCCAGACGGCGGGTGGCCTCGGCGGGCGAGGCCGCCTGTTCCACCAGCTTGACATGGGGGCCGAGGATCTTGGTCAGGAAGTTGCGCATCCCCGGCTCGTCATCGACCACGAGGATCGAGGCACCGCTGAGCCTGCCGCCGTATTCATCCCGTCCGTTCATTGCACCTCGTTCCCCGGGTCAGTTTACCCGGACGTTCGGGCTGGAGAACACATCCTGCGATGAGAAGTCGAGGGATTCGAGCACGTAATGCGCACCGAAGCCGATAATCACGATGGCCGCGAAGCCGCTGAGCATGGCTTTCATAGGGGACCCTCCTTGAGGGACAGATAGTGTGAGGGAGAGCGCGGCGGGAGTCCTCCCCCGCCGCCGGATCGTGTCAGCGCGTCATTCTGCCGGGGTCGCGCCGGACTTGGCCGCCTTCTGGGCCTCCTCCGCCTTGACCTTGTCGAGCCAGATCGAGTGGTGCTGATGCGCCCAGTTCTCGTCCACCTGGCCCGAGCCCATGGCGTCATAGGCCCCTTCCATGCCGAGCGTCCCGATATAGATGTGGGCGAGGATCACCACCATCATCGCGAAGGCGACGATCGCGTGCCAGAGCTGCGCGAACTGCATCTCCTCCTGCGGGGCCAGCGTGACGGGCAGCGGATCGAGGCCGAACCAGCCCGGAACACCCCAGCCGTTGAGGATCTCGAAGGTATGGGCAAAGAGCGGCAGGTCGAAGGGGAAGAGCAGCGACAGGCCCGAGACCGAGACCGAACCGCCCAGCAGGATGACCGACCAGAAGATGATCTTCTGCCCCGCGTTGAACTTCTTCGCGGGCGGGTGCTTGTTGCCGATGATGCCACCGGCCTGCGCGAACCAGGTGATGTCGGTACGGTCGGGAATATTGTGCCAGACCCACATGACGAAGACGAGGATCAGCGCCACCATGAAGGCCCAGCTGACGTTGTTGTGGATGTACTTGCCCACGGTCAGGATGGTCGAATTCGCCTCGTGCCCGATGATGTCGATCAGGTAGAGCCGCCCGAAGAGCGTGAAGAGCCCGGTGATCCCCAGCAGGATGAAAGAGCCCGCCAGCGTCCAGTGCGCCATGCGCTCGATGAACTTGAACCGTTCCACGGTGCGCCCGGCGAGGCCGCCATCGACGCGGACGCGGCCGCGCAGCAGGTAGAAGACGGCGAGCAGGGCAATGGTACCCAGCAGGGCAAGGCCGCCCCATTTGGCCAGCGTGGTCTTGCGGAAGGTCTCCCACCAGATGCCGCCGGTCTGGATCAGGTAATCGCCGTTCGGGTTCAGGGTGGAGTTCCGGATATCCCCGTCGGCAAAGCGGATCTGCCGCCAGATGTCGCTGTCCGAGAAGGAGCCGAGCGGGGCCATCCCCGGCACGTTCAGCGCATCACCGCCCAGTTCCTCGCTGCGGACCGGGTTGCGGGGTTCCTCGCCCCGTTGCCGGGCAAGGATGTCTTCGAGGGTCTGGCGACCGGTGCCCGTTGCGGGCGCATTGTCGACCGAGGTACCGGTGACCGGGTCGAGGGTCGCGCGGTCCTGCGCCCCCGCCGCCATCGGCAGGGAGAGCAGCGTGAGGGTCAGTAGGGCCATCAGGTGGCGCAGCATGGGTTTTCTCCCTGGCATGCTTCAAAGGCCGCGAAACCCGTGGGGAGCGGGATGTCTCGCGCCAATACGTACAGGCAGGGGGGTCCCCTGCCGCTGTCGGTGCAGTCGCCGGACGGGTTCGGGGCCCCCTCCGCCGGTCTTGGTCTTGAAATCAGTGGAAGCACCGGGCGGGGTCTGGCCCCGCCCGGTCCGCAAGATGTCTTACGGGTTCTTCTTCTCGTAGGCCGTACCCCAGCCCCAGGCGCCCGAGCCGAAGCCGCGGGCGACCACGCGCTCGCGGTAGATAGCCGACACCATGTCGCCATCGCCCGCCAGCAGGGCCTTGGTGGAGCACATCTCGGCGCAGATCGGCAGCTTGCCTTCCGCGATCCGGTTGCGACCGTACTTCTTGAACTCCGCCTCCGAGCCGTTCTCCTCGGGGCCGCCGTTGCAGAAGGTGCACTTGTCCATCTTGCCACGGGAGCCGAAGTTGCCGGCCTGCGGGTACTGCGGCGCGCCGAAGGGGCAGGCATAGAAGCAGTAACCACAGCCGATGCAGAGGTCCTTGGAGTGCAGGACGACGCCATCGTCGGTCTGGTAGAAGCAATCCACCGGGCAGACGGCCATGCAGGGCGCGTCCGAACAGTGCATGCAGGCGACCGAGATGGAGCGTTCGCCGGGCTTGCCGTCTTCGATCGTCACGACGCGACGACGGTTGATGCCCCACGGCACTTCGTGCTCGTTCTTGCAGGCGGTGACGCAGGCGTTGCACTCGATGCAGCGTTCGGCGTCACAGAGAAATTTTGCGCGTGCCATTCTCTATTATCTCCTTACGCAGGCATGATCTTGCAGAGAGTCGCTTTCGTCTCCTGCATCATGGTGACCGAGTCATAGCCATAGGTCTGGGCCGTGTTGGTGGATTCCCCCAGCACGATCGGATCGGCCCCATCGGGATAACGGGACCGCAGGTCCTCGCCCTCGAAGTAACCGCCGAAGTGGAAGGGCATGAAGGCCACGCCTTCACCCACCCGTTCGGTGACCATGGCCATCACGCGGATCTTCCCGCCTTCCGGACCTTCGACCCAGCACTGCGCCCCGTCACGCACACCGATGTTGTTGGCGTCGCGCGGGTTGATCTCGATGAACATGTTCTGCTGAAGCTCGGCCAGCCAGGGGTTGGACCGGGTTTCGTCGCCGCCACCCTCGTATTCGACCAGACGGCCGGAGGTGAGGATGATCGGGTAGTCCTTCGAGAAGTCGTTCTTCTGGATCGACGAATAGAGGGTCGGAACCCGCCAGAAGTCCATCTTGTCGTCGTAGGTCGGATAATCCGCCACGAGGTCGCGCCGGTTGGTGTAGAGCGGCTCGCGGTGCACAGGCACGGGATCCGGGAAGGTCCAGACCACGCAGCGCGCCTTGGCGTTGCCATAGGGGGCACAGCCGTGGGCGATGGCCACACGCTGGATGCCGCCCGACAGGTCGGTCTTCCAGTTCACGCCACCGATCTTGTCCGCCCAGTCGGAGGGATACGGCCCGGTCTGCGATTGCTCGCCCACCTCGGTATCGGTCTCCGGCCGCGCATCGATATAGCCTGCGACGTATTCGATCATCTTCCGCTCATAGGGCGTCAGATCGCTGTCCCAGCCCAGATCGACGAGCATCTGCATCGTGAATTCCGGGTATCCGTCCTGGATCTCCGAACCCACGGTGTAGGTGCCTTCCGCCAGCAGGTTCTGGCCGTCCCGCTCCACCCCGTAGCGCGCGCGGAACGGCAGGCCGCCGTCCTTCACCGCAAGAGAGGTGTCATAGAGGTTGGCAGAACCGGGGTGGTTCATCTCGGCGGTCCCCCAGCAGGGCCAGGGCATGCCGTAGAAGTCACCATCGGCCGGGCCACCCACCGCGCGCAGCGTCGTCTTGTCGAACGTGTGCTGGTTTTCCATGTGCATCTTGATCCGCTCCGGGCTCTGCCCGGTATAGCCGACCGTCCACATGCCGCGGTTGAACTCGCGGGTGATGCTTTCGATGTTGGGCTCTTCCTCGCCATCCATCTCGATGTTGCGCAGCATCCGGTCGGCAAAACCGAACTTCTTCGCGAACTTCGTCATGATGACGTGGTCGGGCAGGCTTTCGAACAGCGGTTCCACCACCTGCTCGCGCCACTGGAGCGAACGGTTGGAGGCGGTCACCGAGCCGCGGGTCTCGAACTGGCTCGAGGCCGGCAGCAGGTAGACGCCGTCGGTCCGCTCCTGCAGCACTGCCGAAACGGTCGGATAGGGATCGACCACCACCAGCAGGTCCAGCTTCTCCATCGCCGTCTTCATCTCTTTCAGACGGGTCTGGGAGTTGGGCGCGTGGCCCCAGAAGACCATGGCGCGGGTGTTGTCGGGCTGATCGAGGTTTTCCTTCGCCTCGAGCACACCGTCGATCCAGCGGCTGACGGTGATCCCCGAGAGGTTCATCATCGCCTTATCCTTGCCGTCCTTGCCCTTCATCGTGGCAAAGCGGCCTTTCAGCCAGTCGAGGTCTTCCTGCCAGACGCGGGCCCAGTGGGCCCAGGAGCCGGCGGTCAGGCCGTAGTAGCCCGGCAGCGTATCGGCCAGAACACCAAGGTCCGTCGCGCCCTGCACGTTGTCGTGGCCGCGGAAGATGTTGGTGCCGCCGCCCGCGGTGCCCATGTTGCCAAGGGCCAGCTGCAGGATGCAGTAGGCGCGGGTGTTGTTGTTGCCGTTGGTGTGCTGGGTGCCGCCCATGCACCAGATCAGGGTGCCGGGACGGTTGTTGGCCAGCGTCCGGGCCACGCGATGCACCTGGCTTTCCGGCACGCCGGTCACGCGCTCGACCTCTTCGGGGGTCCAGCGCTTCACCTCGTCACGGATCTGGTCCATCCCCCAGACACGGGTGCGGATGAACTCCTTGTCCTCCCAGCCGTTCTCGAAGATGTGGTAGAGGATACCCCAGACCAGCGCCACGTCCGAGCCGGGCCGGAAGCGCACGTATTCGTCCGCATGGGCCGCGGTCCGCGTGAAGCGCGGGTCGCAGACGATCAGCGGCGCGTTGTTCTGCTCCTTCGCCTTCAGCACGTGCTGAAGCGAGACAGGGTGCGCCTCGGCGGGGTTGCCACCGATGATGAAGATCGCCCGGCTGTTGTGGATGTCGTTGTAGCTGTTCGTCATGGCGCCGTAGCCCCATGTGTTCGCCACACCCGCAACGGTGGTCGAGTGACAGATCCGCGCCTGGTGATCCACGTTGTTCGTGCCCCAGTAGGCGGCGAACTTGCGGAACAGGTAGGCCTGTTCGTTCGAATGCTTGGCCGAGCCCAGCCAATAGACGCTGTCCGGGCCGCTTTCCTCGCGGATCGACAGCATCTGGTCGCCGATCTCGTTGATCGCCTGATCCCAGCTGATGCGCTGCCATTCGCCCCCGACCTTCTTCATCGGGTACTTGAGGCGGCGTTCGCCATGGGCGTGTTCGCGGACCGAGGCGCCCTTGGCGCAATGCGAGCCGAGGTTGAACGGGCTGTCCCAGCCGGGCTCCTGCCCGATCCAGACGCCGCCCTGCACTTCGGCGATCACGGTGCAGCCCACGGAACAGTGGGTGCAGACCGATTTCTTGGTCACGATGACGCCGGTGGCAACGGCCGAGGCCGCCTTCGCCTGCGTTACGGTGCCGCCTGTCGCGGCAATGGCGGCAAGGCCGCCGATGGCCAGCCCGGAGCCGCGCAGAAACGCACGGCGATCGACCGAGGCATGGGCCACGTCAGACAGGATACTTGTCCGCTGGGGGCGTCGCGCAACCCCGTTGGTCTTTTTCCTCAACATGGTTCTCACTCCCTGGGTGGCAGGAACTGAGCCCTGCACCTGGTGGCTATGAATGTGGCAAGGGCAGTCGGGCGTCTCGCAACCAGTCGTCTCTTGCCGGGTCGTCCGGTCCGGGGTTCCCGGGCCTGGCTATGTCATCGGCCTGCGCGGCGGCAGGCAGGGCCCGTCAGAAACGGGCGGCGGCGTAATAGGCGCGGGTGTGCGCCGTATCCTGCATCCCGTCCTTCGACAGGTCCGGGTCCATCGGGGCGGCATCCGCCTCGGTCCCGGTGGTGGCGACGGCAATCGCCGCCAGCGGCGCGGCGGTGCCGGCCAGTTTCAGGAAATCGCGCCGGCCCTTGTCGGCCCGTTCGGTCTTTCCGGTCATGAGAGTCCTCCCCTTGCTGGTTGCCCTCTGTGAAGGTACGCGACAACGCACCGGTCGCGGGCCCGTCGGCCCGCCAGATCGCGGGGGTCAGCCCGCGCTCATTCGAAATCCTTCGGCCTCGACCTGCATGAAGCAGCGCCCCACCGTGCCCACCGGCACGTAGAAGACCGAGTTCTTGGCCCCTTCGAGATCGGCAAAGAAATGCCCCGCCCAAGGCGCGATGTGCCGGTTGAAGAAGTCCCGCTGCTGGGTCAGCGTCGCCGGCGCGCCGAAACGGCCCACGATCATCGCGCCCATCATCTCCATCAGCGAACCGATGTTGTCTTCCGGCTCAAAGACGTTCTCGGCCCGGGCCAGCCCGCGGGCCTGCATGTCCTGCCGCAGCACCGCCAGCGGCTTCTCGTTCAGGAAGCCGGTGAGGTAGTAGCTGGCATAGGGCAGCAGCTCGCCCCGGCCAAGGCCGATGAAGAGCCGGTTGAACTCGCTCTGCACGGTCTTGGGCTTGCTCAACCGCGCCAGCTTGGCCAGCGTGGAGATGCCCTGCCCCAGCTCGCTCTGGTCGCCCTGAAGCCCGGCGGTCTGCTCCAGCAGCATCCCGTCCGGCGGGCCCGACAGCAGCACGCCAAGGAAATTGTAGAGGTCCGCGCGCAGGCGGTCCTCCTCCGCGATACGGCTCTGCGTGGCTTCGCGCGTCTGGCTCATGCCGTGGTCTCCTTCGCCGTCATATCCTGTGTCGGGGCCTCGAAGCGGAACTGCATCCGGCGGAACCGCGGCGGCAGGGGCTCTGCCTCGAGCTCCTCCGGCGCGTCCGCGAGGCCCATGGCCTCCGAATTGTGTCCGATGGGCGCCGCAGGCTCTGCCTCCGTCACCCGGACCGAGCTTGCCTCGGCCGCGATCTCCGCGATCTCATCCTCGGCCGCCTCGTCCTCGACCGCCTCGGCCACCTGTTCGATCTGCTGCGCGAAACCGCGCCCGACTTGGTAAAGCGTCTGCACCGCCCGCGGCGTGACGCCTACACCGGTGAAATCCTCGTCGTAGTCGTTCAGCCCGTCGAGGCAGGCCAGCACCGGGTTCGACCGCCACAGCGTGCGCAGCGCGCGCCGCTTCAGCCGCTGCGGCAGGTCCGCGGCCAGGAAGGCGCGCAGCTCTTCGCCGCCCGTCAGGGTTTCCGGCTCGGGCAGGCCAAGCTCGGCCAGCAGCTCCTCGTCGGTCTTTGCCTCCAGCTCGGCCTCGTGGGCCTGCGCCACGGCCTGCTGTTCGGCCTCCACCTCGCGGCGGGCTTCCGCGGCGACGGCCTGACGGCGACGGGTCCAGAAACTGCTCATTGCATCCGCCTCCGCTGCAGCGCGGGCGAGGCATAGACATCGCCCATGCCGCCGATGCGCGGATCGCCGATACCGTCCTCGACCTTGTCCATCCGCTCCTTGTGGCGGCGGCGCTTCACGAATTCCTCGTCCTCGTGGAACAGCTCCACGAATTCATGCACCCAGGCCAGCAGGCCCGGGGTCATGGCGACCTTCTCGACGACCTCTTCGCCGGTGTCGCAGTAATCTTGCGCCTCATAGGGCGAGGCCGTGATCAGAAGCACCTCGAAGGGATGCGCCGGGGTCTCCGGCTTCGGGCGCATGATCACGTAGACGCAGGGCACTTCGGCGCCGAGGCCGTGAACATACGCCTCCGTCTCGGCTCCGAAGAGTTCCAGCGTCACGGTGGCGGCGTGGAATTCCACGACCTCGCCCTCGCGGCGCAGCTCCCGCCAGTGGGCGTCAGCGGCCCCAGGCAGGATCGAGGTCGCCTTCCACGCATACTTTGCCCAACGCGTCACGCCCGGCTGTCGCTTGATGACGACGCCGACGGGCATGTTCCGGTAGGGTTTCAGATCTTGGGTCAATGCTCTTCCTCGCAGGGCCTCAAAATGAAGGGTTCGATGAAATGGCGAAAGGTGAAACCAGAAGGTGCCTACAAAATCGTCATGCTTCGGGACGTTCTGGCCGGGTCGGCGGAGTCCCGCGGGGACGAAGGGACATTCTGTCCATCTTGAGCATTTTACTCTGAATACGGAGGCATACCGAATCAGATCGGCCCTGCCGCGAATCACCCGTGCATCGCAGCCCCGATGCTGCATTTGCAGCATCGGGAATCCTGTTGAAGCCGGTCCGGAAAACTGGCTAGCCTGCCCACGCGACCGCGCCAGAGCAGGCCGAAACGGGGCCTGAGCCAGGGGATGAGAACATGGCCAAGACACTGATAACATGCGATTGTCTGGGGACTCAGACGATTGACGCCGCAGGCCTCGCCAAGGCCACCGGCTTGCAGGTCTCTGCCCCCTGTTCGGCGCTCTGCACCGCCCAGATCGACCGCGCGGTGACCGCGCTGACCGAGGGTGACGCAGGGGACACGATTTTTTGCTGCACGCAAGAAGCACGCACCTTCCAGGCCCTCGCGGAGGAGCTGGAGGTAGAGGCCCCTGCCCTGCTCGACCTGCGGGACCGGGCCGGATGGTCGGCAGATCCCGCCCCGAAACTGGCCAAAATGTCCGCCCTCGCCGCCGAGGCCCTGCTGCCCGCCGCGCCCGAGCGGATGCTGGATGTCACCTCTCACGGGTTGTGCCTGATCCTCGGCCCGGCGGAGGCGGCGCTGGAGGCCGCGGCGCAGCTCAAGGACCACCTCGGGGTGACCGTCCTGCTGGAGCGCGCGGAGGACATTCCCGACACCCGCGATTTCGACGTGATCGTCGGCCGGTTGCGGCAGGCGAAAGGCGCGCTCGGCCAGTTCGACATGACGATCGACGCGCTCCAGATGGTGGACCCCGGCGGGCGCGGCAGCTTCACCCTCAGCGCGCCGCGCGACGGCGGGCAGAGCCAATGCGACGTGATCCTCGACCTGCGCCGCGCGCCGCCGCTCTTCCCGGCGCATGAGAAACGCGAAGGCTACCTGCGTGCCGATCCGAACCACCCGCAGGCCGTCGCCGCCGCCGTGTTGGCCGCCTCGCATCTGACCGGCACCTTCGAAAAGCCGCTCTACATCCGGGTCGAGCCGCTGCTCTGCGCCCATTCCCGCGCCGGGCAGACCGGCTGCACCCGCTGCCTCGACCTCTGCCCCACCGGCGCGATCCTGCCCGACGGCGACCACGTGACCATCGACCCGATGATCTGCGCGGGCTGCGGCGCCTGCTCCTCGGCCTGCCCCTCGGGGGCGGTCAGCTACGACGCGCCGCCGGTGGACATGACGATGCGCCGGGTTCAGACGCTGGCCAAGGCCTACCTTGACGCGGGCGGCACCGCGCCGCGCCTGCTGGTCCACGATGCCCACGGGGCCGAGATGATCCGCCTCTCCGCCCGCCATGGCCGTGGCCTGCCCGCCGACGTGATCCCGCTGGAAATGTCCGCCATCGGCGCCTTCGGCCATGCCGAGGCGATGGCGGCGCTTGGCGCGGGCTTCGCCGCGCTGACCCTGCTGCCCGGCCCCGGGGCCGACCGTGACGCCATGACGGCGCAGGTCGCCCTTGCCTCGGCGCTCGCAGGCGGGGGCCGCGTGGCTGTCCTCGACACCTCCGATCCCGATGCGCTCTCCGACGCGCTCTTCGGGGTCGCGGTGCCTGCGCCCGTGACGACCCCGGTCCGCCCCATGGGCACCCGGCGCCAGATCACCCGTCAGGCCGCCCGCGCCCTGCACCCCGAAGGCGGCACCCTGCCCCTGCCCGAGGGCGCGCCCTATGGCGCGGTGCTGGTGAACACCGAGGCCTGCACGCTCTGCCTCTCCTGCGTGTCGCTCTGCCCCTCCGGTGCGCTTGGCGACAACCCGGACCTGCCGCAGCTGCGCTTCCAGGAGGACGCCTGCCTGCAATGCGGTCTCTGCGCCCATGTCTGCCCCGAGGATGCCATCGCCTACGAGCCGCGCCTGAACCTCGACGAAAGCGCGCTGTCGCAGGAGATCCTGAACGAGGAGGAGCCCTTCGCCTGCGTCGAATGCGGCACGCTCTTCGGGGTGAAATCCACCATCGACCGGATCACCGAAAAGCTGCAGTCTCACTCCATGTTCGCCGATGGCGAGCGGCTGCGAATGATCCAGATGTGCGATGACTGCCGGGTGAATGCGCAGTATCACGCCCAGAACAACCCGATGACCGGCGCCCCCCGCCCGCGGCCCCGGACCACCGACGATTACCTGTCCAAGCGGCGCGACCATTGAGCCCTTCGAAGGAGAGACCCATGAGCGACGATTTCAACATGTCGATGCGCAAGTTCCTGAAACAGGTCGGCGTGACCTCGCAGCAGGCGATCGAGGAGGCCATGCGCGGGGCCGAGACCAGCGGCAAGAGCTTCCCGGTCAAGGCCGTGATCACCATCCCCGAGCTTGGCCTGACCCATGAGGTCACCGGCGAGATCAAGGGGCAGGAATGACCTCTACGACCCTGACGCGAGACGCCGTGACCGCGGCTCTGAAAGGCATTGCAGACCCTGTTCAGGGCGGTGACATCATGGCCTCGGGCGTGGTGCGCGCGCTGAACGTCGGCGGCGACGGCACGATCCGTTTCGTCATGGAGATCGCCCCCCGCCACGCCGAGGCCTACACCCAGGTGAAGGCACAGGCCGAGGCCCTGCTGGGTGCGCTTCCGGGCGTGTCCAAGGTCTCCATCGTGCTGACCGGCCACAGCGAGAAGGCCCCGCCGCCGGACCTCAAGCCGCAGCGCCCGGCAGAGGCGAAGGGCCCGCAGAAGGTGCCCGGCATCGACCGGATCCTCGCCATTGCCAGCGGCAAGGGCGGCGTGGGCAAATCGACCGTCTCGGCCAACCTTGCCGTCGCGCTCGCCCAGCAGGGACGGCGCGTGGGCCTGCTCGACGCCGATGTCTATGGCCCCAGCCAGCCTAGGATGCTGGGTGTCTCGGGCAGGCCGGCCAGCCCCGATGGCAAGACCATCCTGCCGATGCGCAACCATGGCGTCACCATGATGTCCATCGGGCTGATGACCAACGAGGATCAGGCCGTCGTCTGGCGCGGGCCCATGCTGATGGGCGCGCTGCAGCAGATGATGAACCAGGTGCAATGGGGCGCCCTCGACGTGCTGATCGTCGACCTGCCGCCGGGCACCGGCGACGTGCAGATGACGCTGAGCCAGAAGTTCAAGGTCGACGGCGCGGTGATCGTCTCGACCCCGCAGGACGTGGCCCTGCTGGACGCCCGCAAGGGGATCGACATGTTCCAGCAATTGCACGTACCGATCGTCGGCATGGTCGAGAACATGAGCACGCACATCTGTTCCAACTGCGGCCACGAGGAGCATGTCTTCGGCCACGGCGGTGTCGCGGCAGAGGCGGCCAAGCTGAACGTGCCGCTGCTGGCGGAGGTGCCGCTCGACCTGCAGATCCGGCTGGCCGCGGATGGCGGTGCGCCGATTGCCGTCAGCCAGCCCGACAGCCCGCAGGCGCAGGCCTTCCACCAGATCGCCAGCGCCCTCGTCGCCAAGGGCGCCGCATGAGCACGGAGGCCCTCAGCTTCCCCCCGCTGATGTACGGCGAGGAGGTGCCCTCGGACGCGTTCAACCACGCCTGCATGAAGGCGATGATGGGCTGCGACGCGGGCCTCGTCGCCTATGCGGCAGAGCGGAACCGGGTCGAGGCGGCGCTCGTCTTCGCGCCCGAGGTGCCGCTGATGCGGGCCATGACCATGCTGCCGCTCTGCGGGGTCGGGTTCCAGAACGCGCTTGGCGCGCTCGCCCCGCCCGAGGTCGCTGTGCACCTTGGCTGGGACGGGACGATCTTCCTGAACGGCGCGCGCTGCGGCAGCTTCCGCTGCATGGCGTCCCGCACCGTGCCGCAGGCGGCCCCTGACTGGCTGGTGGTGGGCTTCTCCCTGCCGCTCTGGCCCGAGGATGACCGCCCGGCGGGCGAGCGCCCGGACCAGACGACGCTCTATGCCGAGGGCTGTTCGGAAGTGTATCCCCTGCCGCTTGTCGAGGCCTGGGCCCGGCACACGCTGCACCAGCTGAACCGCTGGGAGCAGGACGGCCCCCGCGCGCTTGCCGCCGAATGGCGCGGGCTGGCGCAGGACATGGGCGAGGATGTGACCCGAAACGGCGTCTCAGGGACGTTTCTGGGCGTGGACGAGGACTTTGGCATGCTGCTGCGCGACGCCGAGGGCACGACGCATCAGATCCCCCTGACGACCCTGCTGGAGAAAGCCCCATGAGCGCCCTGCAACTGGCCCGCGCGATCCATTTCGACGAAAGCGACATGCGCGTCTTCGCCAGCCCGGCCCGGACCGGCGAATGGTGCCTGTCAGGCGGGTTCGAGTTTTCGGACTGGACCGAGGGCGACCTGACCGGCAAGGCCCGGCAGGCGTTCTCGAACGGCTGGCTGGGGCTTGAGACCTTCGGGCGGGTGACTTTCGTCGCGGTGACGCAGATCGAACCGGGCGAGATGGAGCGGCTGACCGACATGCTGGCCGCGCATTTCGTGACCTACTACGGCGCACCCTCGGCCGAGGCCGCCCGCCCGGTCGCCGCCGAGGAACTGGCCCAGATGGCCGAGCTCTGCGCCGGGCATCCAGCGAACACGCTGCTGACCGTCGCGCGGGAGCTGACCGAGGCCGGTGTACGCGAGAGCTTCCGGGTGATCGAACCGCAGGAGGCGGAGCTGGACCTCTTCGCGGTACACGGCTCGCTGGATGATCCGCATGAGGGGCATGGGCACTGAGGGGCTGGAAGGGAAGCCTCCGCCGCAAGCCCTGAGCGAATGCGCGGCCGCCTCTAGGACAGCGGGGTTCGAGAGCGCTAAGCAGACATCAAATCTAGGGCGCGAGACCGTGGGTCAGCGCTTACTGCCTTGGCACCGCTCACGGCGATCCCCAGAGCAAACCCTCTCCAGAGAACGCCCGCCCGGCCTCGGGCCGGGCAGCGCCGTCCCGCCCCCATGGGGCGGTGCTTATGCGCCACCCCGCGGGACGTCGCTGCCCTTCGTGTTTCACTATGCCCGAGGCAGGCGACAAACAGGTGGGCGATTTATCACCGGAAGAGCAACTTCGAGAGCAATTGTGCAGCGGATGACCGAAAACAGCCTCTACACCGCCCCACAGACACGAAAACGGCCGCGCGATCTTTCGCGCGGCCGTCTCTTTTCATCCTGCCACGGCAGGCCGCCGGATCACTCGGCGTTCGCGTTGAAGACGAAGAGCGTCTCGCCGTTGATCGTGTAGCCGTTGATAAGCTCTTTCGCGCGGTCCGACACCAGCCACTTCTCCAGCTTGTCCACCAGCGCGGTCTGGACATGGGGGTGCAGCTCGGGGTTCACGGGCAGGTAGGCGTATTGGTTGAAGAGCACCGGATCGCCCGCATAGAGCAGCGCGAGGTCGGCCTTGTTGCCGAAGTTCAGCCAGCTGGCGCGGTCGGCGAGGATATAGGCGTTCATGCCCGCCGCGGTGTTGAGCGCGGCGCCCATGCCGGCACCGACGGCGCTGTACCATCTGCCGAAGCCCGCGACGTCGAGGTCGGCGGCCTTCCAGAGGCTCAGCTCCTTCTTGTGGGTGCCGCTGTCGTCGCCGCGGCTGACAAAGGCCGCCTCGGCGCCGGCGATGTCCTTCAGGGCCTCGACCGCGCTCGCGTCATCCTTGATGCCCGCGGGATCCTCCTTGGGGCCGATGAAGACGAAATCATTGTACATGATCTCGGTCCGGTGGGTGCCGAAGCCGCCCGCGAGGTACTTCTCCTCGGCGGGACGCGAGTGCACGAGGATCGCATCCACGTCGCCCTGTTCGCCCAGCTTGATCGCCTGACCGGTGCCCACGACCAGCAGTTGCACCTCGAGGTCGAGGTCCTTCTTGATCTCGGGCAGCAGAACGTCTGCCAGACCCGAGTTGTTGAACGACGTGGTGACGGCCATCTTCATCACGTCGGTGGCTTGCGCGGCGGTGGCCATGACGGCCAGGGCGGCGCCCAGCATCAGCTTTTTCATCATCATTCGACTATGTCTCCTCGTAAAAATGCGCGGGCCTGTGGGGTCGCAGGTCCGTCGAAAAAGGCCCCGGCAGGGCCGCTGTCATGGATGCGGCCCCGGAACAGGAACAGCACCTCATCGGCCAGGCGACGCGCCTGGCCCATATCATGTGTGGACATCACCAGCCGCGTACCGCGGTCGCGCGCGGCCAGCAGGATCTCCTCGATCTCGCGCATGGCGCGCCCGTCGAGAGAGGCGCAGGGTTCGTCCAGAAACAGCACATCAGGCTCGATGATCAGTGCGCGGATCAGCGCCAGCTTCTGCTGTTCACCACCCGAGAGCACGGTGGCAGGCCGGTCCAGCAGCGCCCCTAGCCCGACCTGATCGGCCCAGTCCGCGGCGCGCGCCCGGGCCTCGGCCCTTGCGACGCCCCGGATGCGCAGCGGATAGGCGGCGTTGTCGAGAACGCTCCGGCGCAGCATGACAGGGCGCTGGAAGACGAAGGCCTGCGCGTGGCGGGCCTCCTCGATCGGGCAGGCCCATTGGATCGTGCCGGAGGAGAGCCGCGCGATCCCGTGCAGCAGCGACAGGAAGCTGGTCTTGCCGGACCCGTTGGGGCCGATCACCACGGTGATCCCCTGCCCTTCAAGGCGGAGAGACACAGGGCCGACAAGGGTCTGACCGCGCTTGCGGCTGACGGCCTCGGTCACGGTGAGAGGCAGCAGTTTGCTCACCAGCGGCCCCCCCGTTCCGTGCGGCCCAGCCAGTGGATGCCGAGGTTCACCGCCACCGCGAGGCCGATCAGCACGAAGCCAAGCGCAAGCGCGAGGGCGAATTCGCCCTTGCCGGTCTCCAGCGCGATGGCCGTGGTCAGCACCCGGGTGGCGTGGTCGATGTTGCCACCGACGATCATGATCGCCCCCACCTCGCCGATGGCGCGGCCAAAGCCCGCGAGGGCGGCAGTCAGCAGGGCGCGGCGGCTGTCCCAGATCAACGTGTGGATCTTCTGCCGCTCGGTCACGTTCATCGAGATCAGCAGGTCATGATACTCAGCCCACAACTCCCGCAGCGACTGATGCGCGATGGAGGCGATGAGCGGCACGATGATGATCGTCTGGGCGATGATCATGGCCGTGGGGGTAAAAAGCAGCCCCAGCACGCCAAGCGGCCCGGAGCGCGACAGGAGAACATAGACGATCAGGCCCACGACCACCGGCGGCAGCCCCATCAACGCGTTCAGCAGGGCGATGATCGTCCGGCGCCAGCGGAAGCGACGCACCGCCAGCATGGCGGCCAGCGGGAAGGCGATGAGCGAGGCGACGACGAGCGCGGAAAGCGTGACGCGGAGGGAGCGCAGGGCGATTTCGACCAGCTCGGGGTCAAACGTCACCATCAGCCAGAAGGCCTGTGACAAACCGCTCCAGAGATCGACCATGGGCCGATGTTCCTCCCTCGTCCCGCCCGCTGGGGCGGGGTCATTTCCACGTCCGCGGACACTGTCAGGAAGCCCGTCATGCTGCCAGCCCCCGTGACGGGGAAAACGTCAAACGGGACAGTCTGACCAGATCTAACTGATGCGCCCCCCTGATGTAGTCAAAATGTCCACTTCACGCGCAACGGCCCGCCGCGCGGGGCGACGGGCCGTCTGTGTGTGAGTGGTGGGGGGGGGATCAGGCGGCCTTGGGCGCCTTGAACCGCAGGAAGTAGATGAAGAGCGCGGTCATGGCATAGAGGCCGAGGCTGATCGGGCTGGAGAAGAAGGTCATCACGTCGCCATTCGAGGTGATCAGCGCCCGGCGCATGTAGAGCTCCAAGTAGGGGCCGAGGATGATCCCCATCAGCATCGGCACCAGCGGGTAGGACATCAGCCTGAGCGACCACGCGAAGATCCCGATGGCAAGCGCCATCCACATCTGGAAGACCGAGTAGGTCGAGGCATAGGTGCCGACCATGGCGATCATCGCGATGAAGGCATAGAGCACGCCCCGGTTCATCCGCGCCAGCCAGATGTAGTAGGGGCCGAAGACGAGGACCGAGAGGAAGACGAAGACCGCCGCCACCATGAGCGCCGCGAACATCGGCGCGATCGTGGCCATCTCGTTGGTCAGCAGGCCCGGGCCGGGCACGAGGCCGTGGATCAGCAGCACGCCGAAGATGATCGCCGTCACGCTGTCGCCGGGGATGCCCAGCGTCAGCAGCGGCACCACGGCCCCGCCGCACATGGCGTTGTTGGCCGATTCCGCCGCCGCGAGCCCCTCGTGGGAGCCGTTGCCGTATTCCTCGGGCTTCTTGCTGACGCGCTTGGCCTCGGCATAGGCCACGAAGGAGGCCATGGAGGCACCGCCACCGGGCAGCATCCCGATCAGCACGCCGATGACCGAACTTTTGACATAGGTCCAGAAGCCGATCTCGCGCACTTCCTTCCAGTTCGGCCAGAAGTCCTTGTGACGCACCTTGAAGGCGGGCGTGTCCTCGACCGTGCGCGGCTTGGAGCCGCCCTGCAGCAGCAGCTCGCAGATCGCGAAGAGGCCGATCACCGCGGGCAGCAGCTGCACGCCCTCGATCAGGTTGTAGCTGCCGAAGTCGAAGCGCCCCTGCGCCACCATGTTGTCGAAGCCCACGGTGGAGATCATCAGCCCCAGCGAGACTGTGACGAGGCTTTTCCAGATCGAGCCCTTGGCCACGATGACCACCGTCACCACCGCCATGAAGACGAGGGCGAACTTGTCCGGGGTGCGGAACATCAGGGCGAATTCGCTCATCGGCACCGCCACGAACATCAGCACCGCGGCGCCAAGCACACCGCCGATGGAGGAGGCGAGCGCATCGAGGCTGAGCGCCTTGGCCCCGTGGCCGCGTTTCATCAGGGCATAGCCCTCCATCGTCGTGATCGCGCCGGAGGCCGCGCCGGGGATGTTCACCGTGATCCCGGTGACGGAGCCCGCGTAGATCCCCGACATGAAGATTGCCATCACCATGACGAGCGCGTTGGTCAGCTCCATCGCGAAGGTGAAGGGCAGCAGCAGCGCAATCGCCAGCGTGGCCGTCAGCCCGGGAATCGCCCCGAAGACGAGGCCCATCAGGAAGCCGCCGACGAGGTAGAGGAAGGTCTCGGGGTTGGCGAGGGCGGCAAAGCCCCCCATGAGTTCGGCGAACATCAGAATTGGCCCTCGGGCAGGAAGAGTTCGAAGAGGGTGACGAAGAAGAGCCAGCCCGCAGCCGCGATGCCGGCCGCGATCAGCGCCGAGGTCAGCAGCGCCTTCACCGGCCCCAGACGCTCCTGCTCGAAGAGCCAGGCCACGCCGAAGGCATAGAGCAGCGTCGCGATCCAGTATCCAAGCGGCTCGAAGGCCCAGACGAAGCCGCAGGTCAGCGCGATCAGCGCCACGGTGCGCAGCGAGAAGTTGGCGTCCTCGTCCTCTTCATGGTCAGCGGTGCCGCGCAATTCCTGCACCAGCACCCCAAGGGCCCCGACCCCCAGCGTCAGTACGAGGATCAGCGGCATCAGGGAGGGCCCCGGCTCGCCACTGGAGAAGGGCAGCGGCAGCAGCAGCGCCTGCTGGAGGTAGGCCGCGTCGAGGGCGAGGATCAGGAGCGCGAAGAGCGCCTGTCGTGTCATCGTCAAGGGAGGAGCCTTTCCCGGAAAGTGATCGGGCGGGAGGTCGCCGGTCAGCCTGCGCCATCGCGGCACGGCCCGGCGGGTGCGCGGCACCCGGTCCGCGGGCGACCCGGCCGCAGGGCACGGCCGGGTCGCGGGTCTTTGGGCAGCGTCAGGCGCGGATCACTCCAGCACGCCCGCCGCCTTCAGCTTGTCCAGCAGGGCAAGCGCGCGGGTCTGGGTGCGTTCGACGTAGGCCTCGGTCTCGGGGCCGTCCATCCAGTAGGCGTTCATGCCGGTGTCGGCGGCCTTCTGCTGGAACTCGGGATCGTCGAAGGCGGCCTTGAAGCCTTCGGTCAGCTTGACCTTGACCTCGTCCGGGGTGTCGGCGGGAACGGCCAGCACGCGCATACCGCCCCAGATCACGTCATAGCCCAGTTCCTTGAAAGTCGGCACGTCGGGCAGGCTGGGATCACGTTCCGAGCCCATGACCGCCAGCACCTTCACCTGACCGGCCTCGGCGGCGGAGGAGACGGTGGCGTAGCTCAGGCTCGCCGCGTCGTTCTCGCCCGAGATCAGCGCCTCGCGCTGTTCGGCAGAGCCGTTCGGGAAGGGCACGTGGTTCAGCTCGACCCCCAGTTGCTCGGCCATGTCGAGCGCGTGCAGGTGCCAGATGCCGCCGATGCCGGAATCCGACACGGTGACTTCGCCCGGCTCAGCCTTGGCGGCGGCGATGAAATCGTCCAGCGTTTCCCAGCCGGTGTCGGCGTTCACTGCCAGCACGGTGGGATAGAGCGTGACGTTGGCAAGGTAGCTCAGCGTCGAGGTGTCATAGCCCGGCACGAGGTTCTTGTAGGGCACGGTGATCATGCTGTCCCAGGTCAGCGAGCCGATGGTGTAGCCATCGGGACGCGACTTCATCAGGCGCATGGTGCCGACGCCCGATTGCGCGCCGGTGACGTTCTGGGTGCGGATACCCACGCCGAGCGGCTTCTCTGCATATTGCAGGAAGGTGCGCATCACGGTGTCGGTGCCGCCGCCCGCGCTCCAGGGCATGATGTGGGTGATATCCTTGGTGGGGAAATCCTGCGCGGCCGCGGTCAGGGTCGATGCGGCAAGCAGCGCTGCGCCGGTCAGGGTCGTGAAGAGACCTTTGGCGAAAGTCATGTGAGGGACCTCTCTGTTGTGGTTGCGCGGGCTCCGGTGTTTCGGATCCGCCGGTCGTGGCGCGCCTGCTTCAGCAGGTCGCTATTTGTATACAACACAATATACAGACAAGAGTGCATTGCAACGGTTTTTCCCACGGCGCATTGTGGCAGCCGCCAGAAAGTCAGGAGACGGCCCATGAAAACAGCCAATCTGCCCGCAGCCGGAGAGGTCTCGCTCGATCACTCGGGGCATTTCGTGGCCGATGCCGATGCTGCGCGGGCCGCGCTGGAGGGGCTGGGGTTCACGGTCACGCCGCTCTCGGCGCAGGTCCAGCCGGATCCGGAGACCGGCGAGGAGCGCCTGACCGGCACCGGCAATATCTGCGTCATGTTGCCCGAGGGCTATCTGGAGATTCTCGTGCACACCGCCGACACCGCCATCGGGCGCGAGTTCATGGCAGCGCTGGACCGGCGCGCAGGCCTGCACCTTGCCGCCTTCGGCGTGACAGATGCCGCCGCGCGTCATGCGGAGCTGGAAGCTGCGGGCCTCGACATGCGCCCCTTGGTGCATTTCTCGCGCGAGGTGGCGACCGAAACGGGGCAGGAAACCGCCGCTTTCACCGTCGCCCGCCTCGCTGCCGGGGTGATGCCCGAAGGCCGCATCCAGATCCTGACCCATCACAACGAGCCTGCCCTCTGGCAGCCCCGCTACACGACCCACGCCAACGGCGCGCAGGCGCTTGCGGCCATCGTCCTCTCCGCCCCCGATCCCGTGGAGACCGCGGCACGGTTCGCCCGCTTCCTCGACCGTCCCGCCCTGCCCCACGGCGCCGGGCTGTGCATCGCCCTCGACCGGGGCGCGCTGGAGATCCTGCCGGAGGCGGAGGCCACCGCCCTTGTCGGGGAAGCGGTCGAGCCCGGTCGCTCCTGCTTCGTCGGGCTGCGGGTCACGCTGGCCGATCCTGCCGTGCTTGCGGACAGGCCCCGGGCGCGGCAGGTGGGCAACAGCCTCGTGCTGCCGTTCGGTGCGGCCCTCGGCCCCGGTGTCTGGCTCTTCGATCGCGCCTGAGCCCTCAGCCGCCCGCAAAGCTGCGCGGGCGCAGACCGGCATGGAACCACGTGACCATGGAATAGATGTCGTAGACCGGCAGGCCGGTCGCGGCCCGCACCGCGGCGGAATAGGGCGACATGTTGGTGCATTCCAGCACGATGGCGCCCACGTCGGGGTTCCGGGCCACCAGCCGCTCCGCCGCCGCGACCACGTCGGCGCAGGCAAGCGCGAGGTCGAGGTCGTCCTTCTCGGCCTTGATGATGGTGCGGAAGAATTCCACCCCGCCCTCGGTCCCTGTGACGGGGGTATCGAGCGGCACGCCGATCCCTTCCAGATGCGCAGGCGTCAGACCGGCGGCGTTGATGGTGACGATCCCGGGCCGCTTGCCCGGCGGCAGGGTGGCCTGCACCCAGGGCACCTGCATCATCGAGGAGGTCGCCACCGGCACGCCCACCGCCGCCGCCAACTCCCGCTGGTAGATCGACAGGAAGCCGCAGTTGGTGGTGATCGCCTCAGCCCCAAGGTCCACGAGATCCCGCGCGGCACCGATGAAATCCTCGAGCAGGCCCCGCGCCCCGTCACAGACCACCCGGTCCGGGCTGGCGCCGCGCACGATCCGGTAGACCACCGGGAAGGGCCATGTACCGGCATGGCCCATCTCGCCGTAGACCCGGGCAAAGCGGGCCTCCAGCATCAGGATCCCGAGGGGGGCGCCGTAAAGCGCCTTGCCACCCTGCGCGACGGTTTCGCCGGGGGCGCCGTAGGGGCGGACAGGATCGCGCATCACGAGAACCGTGCGGCCGCGAATGGGGTGAGGTCAATCTCCGGCGTCTCGCCGGTGACGAGTTGCGCCGCCAGCCGCCCGCTGCGCGCGGAGGAGACGAGGCCCACGTGCCCGTGGCCGAAGCAATGCACCACGCCCTCCGCGCCGCTGGCCTTGGCGATGACCGGCTTGCCATCGGGGGTGCTGGGACGCAGGCCCAGCCAGACCTTGGCGTCGCTGGTGTCGAGCCCGGGGAAGACCGCACCGAGGTGGGTGCGCATGATCTCGGCCCGGCGCCAGTCGGGGCTGGCATCGGGGCTGGCGATCTCGACCTGACCGGCGCAGCGGATGCCGGTGGAAAGCCGCGTCACCACCACCTTGCGATCGCCCACCATGACGGAGGTCGTGGGCCCCGGCAGGTTCGCCCCGCCCTCAACGGTCACGTGATAGCCCCGCTCGCTCTCCAGCGGGACGCGGTCACCGGCCTTGGCCGCAAGGGTCGCAGACCGTGCGCCCATGGCGATCACGGCAGAGCCGCAGGAGATATCCCCCTGCGAGGTTTCGACCGCCACCAGCTTGCTACCCTCGACCCGCAGGCCCGTGGCGCGGGCGGCGATCTGGCGCGCACCCATGGTCCCGGCATAGGCCACCAGTGCCGCGCAATAGGCCCCGGGGTTCAGGCACTGCCCGGCCTCGGGCACGTTGACGGCAAAACCATACTCCTTCGCAAGGTCGGGCTGGCGCCGTGCCAGTTCCTCCGCCTCGATCTCCTCGCAGGTGATGCCCAGGTCGCGCCGGATACGCCAGCCCAGGCCATCGGCCTCGTAGCCCGCCCGGTCGCGATAGACATGCATCAGCCCGCTGGTCGCGTTGATCAGCTCCGGCACCCCCGCCCGCGCGGCCATCTCTGCATGCAGCTGCGGCGCGTCCTTCAGCAACGTGCGCAGCTCAACCGCGATCTGGCGCAGCTTGGCCTCCGACGATCCGGCGGCGAGGTAGCGCAGCAGCCACGGCAGCACCTTGGGCAGGTAGGCGGGCCGCAGGCTCAGCGGCCCCAGCGGATCGCGCAGCCATTTCGGCACCTGTTTCCAGACCCCCGGCGAGGCGGGCGGCGTCACCGAATGTGACGAGAGCCAGGCCGCGTTGCCATAGGTCGCCGCCTGTTCACCACCCGGCGGGCCCGGATCGACCAGCACGACCTTCAGCCCGCGCTCTGCCAGCTGCACCGCCGTCTGGGCGCCGATCACCCCGGCCCCGATCACCGTCACGTCTGCCTTCATCTGTCGTCTCCCGCCGGCACCACGCCGTGCCCTAGTTCTGGCCCCCGCGCGGGCGGCCGACAATCTCTCTCATCCCCGGGTGATGCGTCCCGTGGTGCCATCGACCTGCAACGCCTCTCCGCTGCGCAGCGCCTCCCAGAAGGCGGGCTCCGGCGCGACGAGCACCGGCACCTCCGCGAGGAAGGCGCCCTGCGTCACGGAGGGGTCCGGCATCTCGCGCAGGATCAGCGCCGCCGGATGGGTGCCGTGGACCTTCAGCTGGTAGAGGAACCGCCACGCCCCGGCAGAGCCCCGGCTCGCGGGCAGCACCAGCACCCTTCCCGCCACGCTTTCGCCCAGCAGGTCGCTGGAACGGCCCACCACCCGGCCCGAGCGGATGTCGAGATCACCGAGGAAGGAGAGCGCCGTCTGCGAGACGAGCGCCGCGCCCGCGGCCTGCCCTTTCACCACGCCGCGCGCCTGCCAGCTGGCCTCACCCATTGCGCCGCCTCCGGGGCAGGAACCGCCCCGTCACGGCGGACTCCACCGCCAGCTCGCTGGTGGTGAAGAGCGTCGGGCACTGGATCATGTCGCGCACGTAGTGGGCCTGTTTCGCACTGTCGACGAGGATCGTCCGCAGCTTGGGCGGCGTCACCTTCAGCGCCGGATCGGGCGAACAGGTGCAGGCGAAATGGCACGAAATCGGGCAGGTGTCCGTCACCACCCGCGCCCCCGCCGCCAGCATCGGCGCCAGCAGCCCCGCGTCCCGCGCCATCTGGCGCACCGCGCGGCTGGTGGTGACCCAGAGCTCGACACCCTCCGCCACCCGCTTGCCGGTGAGCAGGGCCGCGTAATGCTTCATCTCCTCGAAGGAGGCATGGGGACAGCCGAGGTGCACGAGGTCAAAGCCCGCCTCTGCCCCGGTGCAGAACCCGTCGAAGACCTGCGCGATATCGGCCTCGCGGATCTCGACCTCGGGCAGTCCGAGGGCATCGGCCTCCGCGCCAAAGGGCGGCGTCACGCCGGGGACAATGAACATCGCCACCCCGCCGGAGGTCGCCATACCCACCCCCATCGCGTCGAGGTCATCCAGCGTGGGCCGCGGGACAAGGCCCCGGATCAGCGGCACGCCGCTGCCCACCGCTGCCCCGATGGCATAGCCAAGCGCGGTGAACTCCGCCGTGCCCTGCGGGCAAGCGGTGACCGTCACCCGGTGGGTGGGCTGGCGGTTGCGATCCAGATGCAGGCCGAAGCGCGGGTAGCGCCCGGTCATCCCGGCATAGACGGCAAAGAAGCCGTCGCGGTTCGACCGCGCGCCGAGGACGGAATTCGCAAAGACCGTCACGCCGCTTTCGATCGAGGCGATATGCATGTTCCACGTCGGCCAGTGTCCGGCCCAATAGGGCGTGCAGGTGAAGGAGGTGGCGCTGCCCATGGCACGATGCGCGGCCTCGGCCCGTTTCTGCAGCAGGCCGAGCGCCTCGGGCGCGCCGGTGCCCTGCCAGTCGCCCATGTCGGCATTGGCGATATTGGTGGAGACGGGCACGACCATCTTCGCGCCCTGCGCCGCCGTCGCCTCGATCAGCTCGACGTCGCCCTTGTAGAGTGCCATGCCCGCGTGGACATGGGCATAGCCGATCTCGACCATGTCGGGGGCGTCATAGGCCTCACCCAGCTGGACCAGCGCCTCCATCGCCTGCCGCGCGGCATCGCCTTCGGCACCGTCGAGCAGGGCAAGATCGCGGTCCGACAGCTCCATGGTTCAGCTGCCGATCCTGAGCGTCGCATTTTGCCGGCGCAGCGCGGCAAGGATGCTGAGGGCCACCACCATGCTGGTGCGGTTGTTCTGCGGCGAGGGGTAGTTCTGCGAGGTCATTTCGAGCGAGACGGAACTGGCCTCGACGCTCAGCGTGTGGCGCGCGCCGGGCAGGGTGCCGTCGGCGCGGATGCGCACCTGTGTCCGGTCCAGCCCGATGCCAACGAGGCCCAGCGTCACCGCCACGTTGAAGTGGCGCGGAAAGTGACCCGCCGCCTCGCGGGCGCTGCCCTCGAAGACAGGCACCGGCCCGGTTTCGGCGGCGGCAAGGTCGATGCCGTTCTCGTGGATGAAGGGCTCATGGGCGAAGGAGGCGGGCGCGATATGCGAGGTCAGCGTGACGGAGGTGATCTCGTCCTCCGAAGCAGCGCGGATGATGTCGAGCCCCGGCAGCGTGCCGCCCGCGATCTGAAGCGTCGCGCCCGCGGCCTCGGCGATGTCGATGAGGTCGAGGTTCACGGCAAGGGCGCCCACGCTCACCGCCACCACGTGGCCGCCCGCGCGCAAGGCCGGCTCCACCACGTCGCGGAAGCCATCATAGGTGGCGCATTCCACGAGGATCGCGTCGTAGCTTGGCGCCTCCGAGGCCGAGATGACGGGCACATCCAGCCCGAACTCTGCCGCCTTGGCCCGTGCCTTGGCATGATCCCGCGCAGCGATGGCCACGATCCGGATCGCCCCTGTCGGGTCCGCGGCCAGCTTGGCAGCGATCTGCTGCCCCACGTTGCCGAAGCCCCCCAAAACGATCCGCGTCTCGCCCGCCATATGCCTGCCTGCTCCATCAAAGTCTTGACTGATTTCTGTACTCTGTCATGTATACAAATAAATATGCAAGTTTAAATCCTCCCGTTTTCTCCCGAAGGACCCGCCATGAGCGACCGCGCCCCCCTCACCCGTACCCTTGCCGCCTATATCGCGGGCTTCACCCCCGACGCCCTGCCCGCCGAGGTGATGGACTACACCCGCGTGCTGGCGAAGGACGGGATCGGCGTGCTCTATGCCGCGACCCATGAAAGCGTGACCGCCGCGCAGGGCATCTGCGATTTCGTCGAGGAGATCGCGGGCCCCGGGGCCTGCACGCTGATCGGGCGTAACCGCAAGGTAGACCCGGTGAGCGCGGCGCTGGCCAACGGGACGCTGGGCTATGCCGCCGATTTCGAACCGCACCACCCCGAGGCGATCCTGCACCCGATCGCGGTGATGATCCCCACCGCCCTCGCCCTGTCGGAGGCCGAGGGCCGCACCGGGGCCGAGGCGCTGGCCGCCGTGGCGCTTGGCTGCGAGATGACCTACCGCGCTTCCATGGCGATGAACCCGCGCGAGCTTTACGACCGCGGCTTCCACCCCTCCGCCATCGCGGGCAGCTTCGGCGCGGCCGCCGCCGCTGCCTTCCTGCTGGGGCTCTCCGAGGAGCAAACCGTGCGGGCGCTTGGCCTTGCCGGGCTTCAGACCTCGGGCCTGCTGGCCTGGCAGGATGACCCACGCGAGGATGCCCGCCCGTTCCAGATGGGCCTTGCCGCGCGCAACGGCGTCATGTCCGCGATGCTGGCGAAACGCGGCTTCGGCGCGCCGGACCGGATCTTCGACGGCGGCCACGTGGTGCTGGAGGCCTACAGCGACGTGGCCGTGGCCTCGAAGCTGACCGAGGGCCTCGGCACCGTCTGGGACGGGGTGATGGAACTGGCGATCAAGCCCTATTCCTCGGTCTCCTTCCTGCATCCCGCGCTCGACGCCCTCGTCGGCCTGCTCGACGACAACGCGCTGACCTCGCAGCAGATCGAGAAGATCACCCTGCGCTTTGCCGAGGCCGGGGCCCATTGCGTCGATGACAACCCGCTCAAGGGCCACTCGGCCCAGTATATCCTGCCGGTGCGTGCGGCGATGGGGCGGCTGTCCTTCCTCGACCTCTTCATCGACCGGCGCGAGAGCGACCCGGAGGTTGCCCGCCTTGCCGCCAGTGCCGAGGTGATCCGCGACACCGGCGCCTTCAACGACGCCTTCCCCGATTTCTACATGGGCGAGATCCTCCTGACGCTGACCGACGGGCGCGTCCTCTCGGCCACCTCCAAAGTCGCGCGCGGCTATCCCGAACAGCCGCTTGCGCAGGCGGAGCTGGACCGCAAGTTCGAGGAGGTCACCGCCACCGTCTGTTCCCCCGCGCGCGCCAAGGCACTGGCGGAGGCTGCCGAAACGCTCTACAGCGCCGCGGATGTAAGCACGCTGACCGCCCTTCTGGCACAGGCGCCCGATGCCTGAGACCCGCGGCCGGTTGACGCCCAAGCGCGACAGTGCATACAAATTGGAATACATAAAAAGATCCGAGGATGCGGACGATGGCCAAAGAGACGAAACCCGCAAAGGCAGGCACCCCGATGTCCTCGTCTCACCGGGCGCACGCGCAACTGCGCGAACAGCTTCTCAGGTCGAAGTTCCTGCCGGGTCAGAAGATCAACGAGGTGGAGATCGCCACTTCGCTCGAGATCAGCCGCACCCCGCTGCGCGAGGCGCTCAACCGGCTGGTGGCCGAGGGGCTGCTGGTCGATCGCGGGCGCGGCTTCTCGGTGCCGGGGCTGGAGCCGGAGATGGTCTTCGACCTCTTCGAGGCAAGGGTCGAGATCGAATGCGCCACGGTGCGCCTTGCCTGCGAGCGGGCCGAGGAGGCCGAGCTGGAGGCGCTGTCGGATTTCCTGAAGGAGAGCATGGCCGAAAGCCCCGATGCCTCCGTCGACCGGCTGATCGAGCTGGACATCCGCTTCCACGACACGATCGCGGAACTGGCCCGCAACAAGGTGCTGCGGCAGACGCTCTCCAATCTCAACGACCGGATTCACCTGATCCGCTGGATCGCCATGGAAGGCCGGCGCGAACGCACCCAGAGCCAGCACCGCGAGATCCTCGACCATATCCGCGCCCGCGACACCGCGGGTGCCATCGCCGCCATGCGGGAGCATATCCTGCATCGCAACGAAGACATCCTCGAGGCGATCAAGGCCGCCTACGGGCATGTCTACACCCGCTCCTCCGCCTGAGCCCTGACGGGCTTGGGGCGGCCACTCTCAAAGAGGACGTGACCCCATGACCCGATACATCGTCATCGGCGCAGGCTCCGGCATCGGTGCCGCGCTTGCCCGCCAGCTTGCCGCGCCCGAGGTGGAGCTGCTGCTCCACACCGGCTCCAACGGCGACCGCCTCGCCCGCGTCGCCGCGGATTGCGAGAAGGCCGGCGCCAAGGTCTTTACCTGCCTCGGCCTGACCGAGGATCCGGCGCTGGTCGAGGGGATCGCCGGCTGGCTGGCAACGGTGCCCGAGGGCGGCCTCAGCGGCTTTGCCTTTGCCGCCGGCTACGCCAAGCTCGGCACGGTCGAGACGACGGACCCCGAGGCGCTGCGCACCGCGCTCGACGCGATGCCCATGGCGTTCCAGCGGCTCTGCACCCTCGTTGCGCCGAAACTGGCCGAGGGCCGGGGCCGCATCCTCTGCGTCAGCGCCTTCGGCGCCCATCGCGCCAAGACCCACAGCTATGCCCCCACCGCCCCGGCCAAGGCGGCGCTGGAGGCGCAGGTGCGCGTCTTCGCTGCCAACCTCGCCCCGCGCGGGATCACGGTAAACGCGGTCGTGCCGGGCTTCATCTCCAAGGAGGCGGGCACGCCCTCCTCCCTCACGCCCGAGCAATGGGCCGAGGTCACCGCGACCATCCCCATGGCGCGGTTGGGGCAGGCGGCGGAAGTCGCGGCGACGGCGGCCTTCCTGCTCTCGGAACCGGCGGGCTATGTCACCGGACAGTGCCTGCATGTGAACGGCGGCCTGACGCTCTGACGCCGCCGTCGGGCACCCAAGACTTTTCTAAAAGTCCTGGGAAAAGTCTTCGAAGACTTTTCCGCGCCGGTTGAAAGGGAGGCCCTCAAGTGCCTCCTGCCCCACCCCTCGCGGAAAAGCCGATCTGCCCCATTGCGCGCTGTCGACGTTTCTGTATACAAATAGATATACACGAACAGGTCCCCCGGTGCCCTGCCCCCGCAGACACCGGCGGGCCCGGACAGGCCGAAAGAATGGGCCGACAAGGAGAGACAGACTTGGAAAACACGCTCAACGGCGCCGAAGCCATGGTGCGGATGCTGGAGGCCCAGGGTGTGGATCACATCTTTGGCCTCTGCGGCGACACCACCCTGCCCTTCTATGACGCGATGCACCTGCTTGATCACAAGATCAACCATGTGCTAACCCGCGACGAACGCAGCGCGGGCTACATGGCCGACGGCTATTCCCGCGTCACCGGCAAGCCGGGCGTCTGCGAGGGGCCGTCGGGCGGCGGTGCCACCTACATCCTGCCTGGGCTGATCGAATCCTCCGAAAGCTCCTATGCCACGCTGGCGATCACCACCGACATCTCGGTCTCGACCTATGGCAAGTATCCCCTGACCGAGGTCGATCAGGAGGCGCTGATGCGCCCGCTGACCAAGTGGAACACGGTAATCAAGCAATCCGCCCATATTCCCCGCATGGTCCGCGCCGCCTTCCGCGCCATGACGACCGGGCGGCCCGGCTCGGCCCACCTCGGCCTGCCCTATGACATCCAGTACGACAGCGTGGACCCCTCCGACATCTGGGCCGATCCCCGCACCGCGACCTATCCCGCCTATACCACCGGGCCCGATACCGGCTCGATCGAGGCAGCGGTGGACGCGATCCTGTCCGCCAAGAAACCCCTGATCGTCTGCGGCGGCGGTGTCGTCGTGGCCGGTGCCATGGATGAGCTGGACCGCATCGCCACCCGTCTGGACATCGCGGTTGCCACCTCGATCTCGGGCCAGGGCTCGCTGGCCGATACGCACCCGAATGCGCTTGGCGTCGTGGGCTCCAACGGCGGCACCGACCAGACCTGGGAAATGATGCAGGCCGCTGACCTGATCGTCTTCATGGGCTGCCGCGCCGGCTCCACCACCACCGCCCGCTGGGAGGCCCCCAGCGTTGGCACCCGGATCGTGCATTTCGACGTCGATCCCATGGTCATCGGGGCCAACCTGCCGACCGAAGTCGGCGTCGTCGGTGACCTGCGCATGTCGCTCGCCATGGTCAACGCCGAGCTCGACCGCCGCGCCCAGGGCACCTCGACCTTCGGGGGCGCCGCCGCCGTGGCCGACATCAAGCGCCGCAAGTTCGAGATCTTCGACCGCATCGCGGCCGAGGACAACCGCCCGATCCGGCCCGAGCGCGTGATCTCGGACCTGATGAAGGTGCTGCCGCCGGATGCCACCGTCGTCTCCGATCCCGGCACCTCCTGCCCCTATTACTCGGCCTACTACCAGCAGCAGCTGGCGGGGCGCTACTTCATCACCAACCGCGCCCACGGCGCGCTCGGCTATTCCATGGCGGCCTCGCTGGGGGCATGGCATGGCCGTCCCGGCAGCAAGACCGTGGCGCTGATGGGTGATGGCTCCTTCGGCTTCACCGTGGGCGAGCTGGAAACCGTCTGCCGCGCGCGGGCGCCGATCACCTTCGTGGTCTTCTCGAACTCCAACTTCGGCTGGATCAAGGCCAGCCAGATGGCCGACAAGGGCTCGCGCTACTACAACGTGGATTTCGGCCGCGTGGATCAGGCCGCCGTGGCCGCGGCCTATGGCGTGAAATCCTGGCGCGTCGAGGACCCGGCCGATCTGGAGCGGGTGCTGCGCGAAGCGGTGAACCACGACGGGCCGACGCTGGTGGACGTGATCACCCAGCCGCTGGAAGAAGCCAACGCGCCGGTGCGCCGCTGGATGGGCTGAGCCCCGGCCCTGCGCTGAAAACGAAAAGCCCCCCGGCGGAAACGCCGGGGGGCTTTTCTGTCAGCCTGTCCTGCCGGGTCAGAGCGGCAGGCGCTGCCGCACCAGCGTGGTCCAGTAGGAACAGCCCCAGGCGATCACGTCATCGTTGAAGTCATAGAGCGGGTGATGCAGGTCCGCCGAAGGGCCGTTGCCGATCTTGATCATCGCGCCCGGCACCTCGTTCAGCATGAAGGAGAAATCCTCGCCCCCCAGCGTCGGCACCATGTCCGTGGATACGGCAGCTTCGCCCGCCACTTCGCGGGCAGCGGCGGCGGCCAGCTCGGTCTCCAGCTCGTGGTTCACGGTCACCGGGTAGTGGCGCAGGTATTCGATCGTGCCCTTGCCGCCGAAGGCCGCGGCGACATGTTCCACCATCGTGGTCAGCCGCTCTTCGACCAGATCGCGCACCTCTTCGCGCAGGGTGCGCACGGTGCCCGTCATCTCCACCGCCTGCGGGATCACGTTGAAGGCATTGCCCGCATGGATCGTGCACAGCGACACGACGGCACTGTCCATCGGGTCCATGTTGCGCGAGGTGATCGTCTGCGCGCCCTGCAGCAGCGCGGCCGCAACCGGCATCGGGTCGATGGCGAGGTTGGGCATGGCGGCGTGACCACCCTTGCCGGTGATCGTGATCTTCACCTCGTCGACCGAGCCCATGATCGGCCCCGGCGCCAGCGTAAACTGGCCCACCGGCAGGTTGGGCTTGTTGTGCATCCCGTAGACCTCGTTGCAGGGCCAGCGGGTGAAGAGGCCGTCATCGATCATCGCCTTGGCCCCGGCGCCGCCCTCTTCAGCGGGCTGGAAGATCACGATGACCGTCCCGTCAAAGGCGCGGCTTTCGGCCAGATGCTTGGCGGCCCCCAGCAGCATGGTGGTGTGCCCGTCATGGCCGCAGGCGTGCATCTTGCCCTCGACCAGCGAGGCGTGGGGCACGCCGGTCTCTTCCTTGATCGGCAGGGCGTCCATATCGGCGCGCAGGCCGATCATCCGGCCAGAGGCATTGCTCTGCCCCTTGATCACACCCACGACGCCGGTGCGCCCGATGCCCTCGTGCACTTCGTCCACACCGAAGGCGCGCAGCTGCTCGGCCACGTTCGATGCCGTACGGTGCACCTCGTAGAGCAGCTCAGGGTTCTGGTGCAGGTCGCGGCGGAATTCGGTGAGGGCGGCGATCTCCTTCGCCACCCAGTTCTCGACGGCCATGTCAGGCCTCCTTCTTCATGCGGTAACGGAAGTCGCAGTGGCTGGCGCCCTTCATGATCGTCTGGGTCCGGGTCATCTCGATCTCCGGGTTATAGCCGATGCAGAAGTCGCCATCGCGGTTGCACGAGAGCAGGTGGCCGATGTCGCCCAGACCCATCTCCTTGTACATCTCCGCATAGCGGCACTTCACGACGTTGAAATCCATCTTCTCCTCGGACATCTCCAGCGTCTCGATGCGCAGGGCGTCCTCGCGGGTCCAGTTCGGCTGGATCGCGGCGAAATCGGTCAGGTCGGGCGCGTGGCCCAGTTCCTCGGCCAGCATCTGGCCCTGTTCGATCGCGGACTTGGAGCAGGCCGCGCCGATCACGGCCTCGGCCTCCTCGCGGCCCGTGCGCTCGGTGATCACGTCGAGAACGTGCTTCAGCATCATCGCCTCGATCCGGCGGCGCAGCAGGATGGGAATGTCGTTGAGGGTCATACCCTCGGTGGGGGTCTCGGGGCTTGCCATGGGGGTTGGCTCCGTCAGAGTTTGAGTTCCTGGTGATCCTTGCGCTTGAGCCAGGCAAGGTAAGAGGGCGCGACCCGGCGGACGATGGCGTGGGCCGGGAAGGGTTTCGGCTCGGTCACCGGCAGGGCCAGTTCCTCCACCGCCTGCCCCGTGGCCGCACGGGCCAACTCGCGCCCCAGCGATGTGCCAAGCGCGACGCCGCGCCCGTTGCAGCCGATCCAGGCCCAGCCGTCCTGGCCCAGGCTGTGGATGCGCGGGAAGCGGTCCCAGTTCATGCCGATGTAGCCGGACCAGACATGGGTCATCTCGGGCAGGCCCATCTCGGGGAAGGAGTCGGCCAGGCTGGCGGCGGCCTTCTTGCGCACGCGGTTGGCCACGTCCCAGCTGCCCATGACGGCGCCGCCGGTGATCAGCCGGTTGCGCGCGTCATAGCGGAAGAAGCGCAGGTCGCCCCGCGTGTCCGACACCGCCTGCCGGCCCGGCAGGATCGTCTTGCGCAGGTTGTCCCCCAGCGGCTCGGTCGACATCTGCCAGCTGAGCACGGGCACCACCGAATGCGCGATCCGTGGCGCCAGCCCGGGGGACAGCTCGCCGGTATAGGCGTTGGAGGCCATGATCAGCGCGCGCGCCTTCAGCGTGCCCTGCGCGGTCTTCAGCACCCATTGCGCGCCCTCGCGGGCGAAGGAGATCACCGGGCTTTCCTCGTGGATCACCGCGCCGGTGGCTTCCGCCGCGCGGGCCAGTTCACGGGCAAAGGCCAGCGGATTGATATGCCCGCCGGTGGGATTGTACATGCCGCCGTACCAGGCGGAAGAGCCGAGCAGCGCCTCGGTCTCCTCGCGGCCCTTCAGCTCGGCCGGGAAGCCGTATTTTGTCCACGCCTCGACACGCTTCTGCGAAAGCTTCACCCGGCCCGGGCTGTGCGCAGGCTGGAACCAGCCGGCCTGCTCGGCCTCGGCCTTCATGTCGAATTCCCGCGTCAGGTCAAAGAGCACGTCGGCGGAATTGCCGATCAGGTTCACCATCCGCCGCCCGGCATCGCCATAGCGGCTGACCCAGACGTCCGGCTCTGCCGAGGTGAGGATCGGGATCACCTGCCCGTTGTTGCGCCCCGAGGCGCCCCAGCCCACGGCCTTGCCCTCCAGCACGGTCACCGCATGGCCGCGGCGCGCGGCCTCCAGCGCGGCGGAGAGGCCGGTGAAACCGCCGCCGATCACCGCCACATCGGTCTCGGCCGTGCCGGTCAGCGCCGGGGCGGGGGTCCGTTCGGGCGCGGTCGCGGCCCAGAGGGAGGGGGGGAACTCTACGGCCATCTCGGTGGCTCCTTGGTCAATCGGAAGCGGCGCGCCCATGCGGCGCGCCGGGAACGGGCGGCAGGCGGGCTCAGGCCGCGTCGGTGCGGATCACCGGCGGCGTCCAGTCGCGCCCCGGGATGGAGGACAGCAGCTTCTGCGTATAGGCATGCTGCGGGTTGGCAAAGACCTCAGCCGTGGGGCCGCTTTCGACGATCTCGCCCTTCTGCATGACGATGATCCGGTCGCAGAGTTGCGCCGCGACCCGCAGGTCGTGGGTCACGAAAAGCAAAGACAGGTTCAGCCGGTCGCGCAGGTCCGCCAGCAGCTTGAGCACCTGCGCCTGCACCGAGACATCCAGCGCCGAGACGGGTTCATCCGCCACGATCACCTTCGGCTCCAACGCGAGCGCCCTTGCAATCCCGATCCGCTGCCGCTGCCCGCCGGAGAATTCATGCGGGAAGCGGCTGGCCGAGGCGGGCGACAGCTCCACCAGTTCCAGCAGGCGGCGCGCATCGGCGCGGGCCTTGGCCGGATCGGCGCCATGGACAATCGGCCCCTGCGCGATCAGGTCCACCACCCGCTTGCGCGGGTTAAGCGAGGCCATGGGATCCTGAAACACCATCTGGATATGCTTGCGCATCTCGCGCATCTCGCGCGGGGAGAGCGCCAGCAGGTCCTTGCCGTCCATCTCCACCTTGCCCGCGTCGCATTCCAGCAGGCGGGTCACGATGCGCGACACGGTCGTCTTGCCCGAGCCGCTTTCGCCCACGACGCCCAGCGTCTCGCCCTGCCGCAACTCGAAGGTCAGGTCCTTGACCGCCGTCACCGCCTTGCGCTTGCCCGACAGCATCCCGCCGCGCGCGGCAAAAGTCTTCTTCAGCCCCGTGCCCTTCAGCACCACCGGCGCGGTGGAGGGCACCTTGAGCGGTGGCGGCGTCAGCGCGGGCACTGCGCCGATCAGGGCACGGGTGTATGCGTGCTGCGGGTTGTTCAGCACCTCGCTCGCCGGTCCCTGCTCGACAAGGATGCCCTTGCGCAGCACGGCGACCTTGTCGGCGATCTCGGCCACGACGCCGAAGTCATGGGTGATGAACAGAACGCCCGCGCCTTCCTGCTCCTGCAACTCGCGGATCAGCTTGAGGATCTGCAATTGCGTCGTCACATCGAGCGCGGTGGTCGGCTCGTCCGCGATGATCAGCTTGGGCGAGAGAGAGAGCGCCATGGCGATCATCACACGTTGCCGCTGCCCGCCCGAGATCTGGTGCGGATAGGCGTTGTAGGCCGAGGGCGGATCGGGCAGGTGCACCCGCTCCAGCATCTCGATGGCGCGGGCACGGCGCTCCTTGCGCGACATCTTGGTGTGCAGGCGCAGCACCTCGTCCAGCTGCCAGCCCACGGTCTTCTGCGGGTTCAGCGCCGTCATCGGCTCCTGAAAGATCATCGCGATGTCGCGGCCCCGGATCTGGCGCATCTCGGTCTCGGACTTCGCGACGATCTCCTCGCCGCGGAACTTGATCGAGCCTTCGGCGACATGGACATGCGGTTCGGGCAGCAGGCGCATGATCGCGCCCGCGCTCAGCGACTTGCCCGATCCGCTCTCACCCACGAGGCAGACGATCTCTCCGGGGTTGATCTCGAGGTCGAGCCCTTCGAGCGCATAGGGCCGGTCGGACCCTTTCGGCAGGGCGATCTTCAGCCCGCTGATCTGGAGGACAGGGGTCGTCTCGGTCATTTCTTCTGCCTCGGATTGAGCGCGTCGTTCAGCCCCTCGCCCACGAGCGAGAAGGACAGCACGGTGAGGACGATGGCGATGCCGGGGAAGACGGCGCAATAGGCCGCGGTGCGCAGCACCGACCGCCCCTGCCCGATCATGTTGCCCCAGCTGGCATAGTTCGGATCGCCGAGCCCGAGGAAGGCGAGCGCGCTTTCCAGCAGGATCGACAGCGCCATGAGGACCGAGGCATAGACCACGATCGGCGGCAGGGCGTTGGGCAGGATCTCGCGGAAGATGATCGAGGCGTTCGACACCCCGAGGTTGCGCGCCGCATCGACGAATTCCCGGCCGCGCAGCGACATGAACTCGGCCCGGACCATACGGGCCGGTGCGGTCCACGACACGATCCCGATGGCCAGCGTGATCCATTCGATCTTGGAGCCCATGATCGCCACCAGCGTCAGCAGCAGCACGAAGTTGGGGATCGTCTGGAAGGCCTCGGTCACGCGCATCAGCACGTCATCGACCCAGCCGCCGAAGTAGCCCGCAAGCGCGCCGATCAGCACACCGATGCCGATGGCGACCAGCGTCGCCACCACGCCGATCATCAGCGAGATCCGCGCGCCGTAGAAGATGCCCGAGAAGATGTCGCGGCCCAGCTGGTCGGTCCCCAGCGGCGTGGCCCAGTCGGTCAGCGGCGGGGTCAGCGGCGCGCCCGCGCGGCGCAGCGGATCGCCCGGATCGACGATGCCGGCGGTCAGCGCCATCAGCAGCACGATCACGAAGAGCGCCAGCCCCAGCAGGGCGGCCCGGTTTCGCTTGTAGCGGCGCCAGAAGACGATCAGGCGCGGCGGCTCGGCGGGGGCGAGATCGGTGTCGAGAGTGGTCATGCGAGTTCGATCCGGCTGTCGAGACGGGCATAGAGCACGTCGGTGAGGAAGTTCACGACCACGACGATGATGGAGCACAGGAAGATGATCCCCATCAGCGTGTTCATGTCGCGCTGCACGACGGACTGCGAGGCCAGCTGCCCCAGCCCCGGCAGGGTGAAGATCGTCTCCACCACGACGGAACCGCCGAGCACTGTGGAGAATTGCAGGCCCAGCAGGGTGATCACCGGCAGCAGTGCGTTGCGCATGATGTGGTGGATCATCAGGCGGAACTCGCCCGCGCCCTTGGCCCGCGCGGTGCGCACGAAGTCGAGGTCCGCGACCTCCAGCACCGTGGCGCGCATCAGCCGCATGTAGAAGGAGAGATAGATCAGCGACAGCGCCGCCGTCGGCATGATCAGGTGCAGCGCCACGTCCACCACGTGATCCCAGCCGGTGTAGAAGCCGGCGATGGTCTTGATCCCGCCCACCGGCAGCCAGCCCAGCTTGACCGAGAAGAGGTAGATGAAGAGCAGCGACAGGAAGAAGCTGGGCGTCGCATAGAACACCAGCCCCAGCGTCGAAATCAGGTTGTCAGTCAGCGAATAGGCCTTGCGCGCGGCAATGGCGCCAAGGGCGATCCCGAGGGTGAAGGCGAGGCTCAGCGAGGCGGCCATCAGCATCAACGTGGTGCCCAGCCGGTCCATCAGCACGACCGAGACGGGCTGTTCATAGACGAAGGACCAGCCTAGGTCGAAGGTCGCCAGCTTGGCCATGTAGCGCCACAGCTGCACCCAGACCGGCTGATCGAGGCCGTATTCGGCCCGCATCCGGGCGATATAGGCCGCATCGGCCCCGCCCATGTCGCCGACGAGCGCATCGACCGTGTCACCAGGTGCCAGCTTCAGCAGCAGGAAGGTGGCGACCATGATCAGGATGATCACCGGCACCGCCTGCAACAGCCTGCGCAGCGCATAGGCAAAGACGGGAGGGAGGCCAAAACTCATGTATTCTCATCCGTGCAGAAGACGTTGGGCGCAGGGGAGGCGCGCCCCGGAAAGGCGCGGGCGTGATCCGCCCGCGCCGCTGTCAAGGACCGTCGATTACTGGTCGATCCAGAGGTCGTACCAGCTGGAGGAGTTCCAGCGCGGTGTATTGTGGTGGTTCTTCAGCTTCTTCGAAGTGACCGAGATGAAGGGGTGCTCGATCGCGAAGATCACCGGCAGCTTGTCCATCGATTGCTTCTGCAGCTCGTGGTACATCTCGGCCCGCTTGGCGGGGTCGAGTTCCGAGGCCGCGTCGTCGATCAGCTGATCGACTTCATCGTCCTGCCAGCCGAACTGGTTCGTCCAGGGCGAACCCGCCGGCTGACCGGAGCGCAGCCAGACGGTGGTCGACACCGCAGGGTCCGAGCGGAACTGGTGCCAGCCGTTCGCCGTGTCGAAATCGTGGTCGCGATAGACGCCGGTCAGGAAGCCGGGCGCATCGTTCTGCAGCAGCTCCACGTCGATGCCGATCTCGGCCATGGCCTGCTTGTAGTACTCCGACCACAGCTGCGTGTATTCACCCCAGGGCGCCGGACGGTGCCGCAGCTTGAAGCGGAAGCCATCGTCCTTCACCGGATAGCCCGCCTCGTCCAGCATCTTCTTGGCCAGCTCGGGATCGTAGTCGTAGGTGGTGACGTCGTCGGTGTAGTTCACCCCGCCCGCGGAGGGGATCAGACCCCGGCCCGGCTTGGCGAAGCCGCGCATGATGGTCTCGATCGCATAGTCGATGTCGAGGCCATGATACATCGCCTGCCGCACCTTCAGGTCGGCAAGGATCGGGTTGCGGTGGTTGAACTCGATGGTCGAGTGGGCGACGTTGTTCTCGTAGCCCTTGGTGCCCACGTCGAACCGGTCATCCTCGGACAGGCGCGAAATGTCGGCCAGCGAGATGCCGATGAAACCGGACTCCATGGTTTCGCCCGCCTCGATGGCGGCCGCCGCGGCGGAGGGGTCTTCGATGAACCGCCAGACGATCCGGTCGAGGTAGGGATATTCCTCCCCGCGCCAGTAGTCGTCGTTGCGCTCGGCGATCACGTATTGGCCGCGCTCATATTCCACGAACTTGAAGGGGCCGGTGCCCACAGGCGCGGTGTTGTGCGGGTTCTGCATGATGTCCGTGCCCTCGTAGAGGTGCTTGGGCACGGGGTGACCGAGGTCGGGCATGGCCGCCACGAAGAGCTGCAGCGGCATCGGCTTGGAATAGTTGAAGACGGCGGTATGGGGATCGGGGCAATCCACCGATTCCAGCGCGGCCTGCAGCGAGGAGGAGTAGTTCAGCAACTCCTTCCACATGTTCATCGCGGTGAAGGAGACGTCGTCGCAGGTGAAGGGCTCGCCATCGTGCCAGTTCACGCCTTCACGCAGCTTCAGCGTGATGTGCAGACCGTCCTCGGAGGAGGACCATTCCGTCGCCAGCACCGGCACGTAGCCGTCGTAGGACAGGTCGATCAGCGGCTCGATGATCTTGCCGGTGATGTAATAGACGCCGGTCGAGGCGCGCAGCGCGGGGTTCAGGATACGCTGTTCCCCCTTCATCTGGATGATCGCCGTGCCGCCCTTCTTGACCTCTTCGGTCTGCGCCTTGACCGCCGGGGCGGCCAGCGCCCCCGCGGCAGCCAGCGCCAGGCCCAGGGGCCTCAGATGTCGTTTCATGATGCGTTACTCCCAGTCGGATCGGGCCCTGAGGGCCACTTTCATCTTTTCGTGAGGGTAAACTGATCTCCCCCTGCGATCCAAGTCAACAGCAATCCCACGATTCACCCCAAACAGGTCAGTTTTGACTATGAACGTCACATTCCGTGGTATAGCGTGACGCAAATTGGAAGATTGGCAGGGGGATTATTCTGATGCGTGAATGTGTCTGGATCACCGGTGCGGGCTCTGGCATCGGGGCCGCCATGGCGCAGGCCTTTGCCGCCGCGGGCTATGCCGTGGCCCTCACAGCGCGGCGTCCCGAAACCCTTGAAGAGGTCGCCGCCACCCTGCCCGAAGGGGCCGCGCTGATCGTCCCCGGCGATGTCACCGACCGCCCCGGCATGCAGGCCGCCGCCGAGGAGATTGCCGCCTGGGCCGGTGGCATCCACGTCCTGTGCAACAACGCCGGGCTGAACATCCCCAAGCGCACCTGGGCCGATCTCGACTGGGAAAGCTGGGACCGCGTCATCGACGTGAACATCACCGGCGCGCTCAACGTGATCGCCGCCTGCCTGCCGATCATGCGGGCGCAGCAGGACGGGGTGATGATCCACACCTCCAGCTGGGCCGGGCGGTTCCACTCCCCCGGCGGCGTGGTCTACGGCGCCTCGAAACATGCGCTCTCCGACATTTCGGCCAGCCTGAACGATCAGGAGGGCCGCAACGGCATCCGCTCCACCGCGCTCTGCCCCGCCGAGGTCGCGACGCCGCTGCTGCTGAAACGCCCCGGCTTCGACGCCTCCACCATGGCGCAGATGATCCAGCCCGAGGACATGGCCAAGACCGCCCTCTTCGTGGCCCAGATGAACCCCGGCATCTCGATGCCCGAAATCACGCTGGCGCCCCTGCGCCGCTGACCAACCAGAAAGAGACCCCTCGCATGACCCACCCCGTCAAAGGCATCGACCATTGCTTCGCCCTCGTGAACGACCTCGACAAGGCGGCCAAGCAATACGAGGCCCTCGGCTTCACGCTCTCCCCGCGCGGTGAACATTCCGCCGCCAAGGGCACCGCGAATTACACCATCATGTTCCCCGAGGATTACTTCGAACTCCTCGGCATCCTGCAGCCGACCGAGTTGAACGCCTCGCGCCGCGAGATCCTCGAGACACAGGGCGAAGGCCTGCATGCCATCGCCTGCCGGATCGGCGATGCCGCAGAGGCCGCCAAGGAGCTGGAGGCTCTCGGCCTCGCCACCATGGGCCTCGGCAGCTTCTCGCGCCCGGTGCCCCTGCCCGATGGCTCCGAAGGCATCGCCGCCTTCTCCACCGTCTCCTTCACCCCCGCCGACACGCCCCTCGGCGTGGTCTTCATGTGCCAGCACAAGACCCGCGAAACCGTCTGGCTACCGGAACTGCTGGAGCACGCCAACACCGCCTGCGGCCTCGGCGCGATCCTCGCCCTCTCCGACACGCCCCCCGAGACCGGCGCCGAGTTCGCCAAGCTCTGGGCCGCCGGGACCGTGACGCCCATCGAGGGCGGCTGTGAAGTCACCACCGGGCCCGACTCGGCGCCGCTGATCCTGCTCACGTCCGAGGCGATGGCCGCCGCCTATCCGGGTGCCGATCTCTCCGCCACGGCGCAGGGCGCCTTCACCGTGCTGCGGGTCAAGGTCTCGGACATGGATGCGGCCGCGCTCTGCCTCTCCAAGGCCGGAATCACCCCGCTGCAAACCGCCGCCGGCCTCGCCGCCGCCCCGGAATACGCCTCTGGCGTGATCGTGGAGTTCGTACCCGCATGACGACACCGAAGCGCCGCAAGACAGGGACCAAACCCGTCGAAAGCATCACCTTCGACGAAACGGACCAGCGTATCCTCGCCATCCTGCAACAGGACAGCGACACGCCGGTTCAGGCGATTTCCGAGGCCGTCGGCCTCTCTGCCAATCCCTGCTGGCGGCGCATAAAGCGGATGGAGGAGGCCGGCGTGATCAAGCGTCGGGTGGCGCTGGTCGACCAGACCCGCGCCAACGTCCCCCTCACCGTCTTCATCGGGGTCAGCACCCCCCGGCACGAAATCGACTGGCTGCGCCGCTTCCGCGAACTCATCGACGAGATCGACGAGATCGTGGAAGCCTACCGGCTGACCGGGACGGTGGACTACATCCTCAAGGTCGTGGCGCCCGACATGGAAAGCTATGACGCCGTCTACAAGCGGATGATCGAGCGGCTGGACTTCAGTCAGGTGAATTCGATGATTTCGATGGAAGAGCTGAAGTTCACCACCGCCGTGCCGACCCAGTACCTCTGAGCCCGCCCCCAGTGGTAGGCCCACGGATCGTTCCCACGGATCGTTCCCTGTGCGATCCCGCCGCGCGCCCGCACGAAATGCCTGCCATCAGCACGCTTTCTGCGCCCGCCCCCTTGTCCCTGCCCGCGATCCCCCCTTCAGTGGCGCCGGATGCAGGACAGGAGACGGCAATGACCGCGCAGCCCGGACAATACCCCGAGATCGAGCCCTACCAGACCCACCGGATCGCGGTCGACGCGCCCCATGAACTCTATGTCGAGGAAAGCGGCAACCCGGACGGCATTCCCGCGCTCTTCCTGCACGGCGGCCCCGGCAGCAGCGCCAAGCCCGGCGCCCGCCGCGCCTTCGATCCCGAACGCTTCCGTATTGTCCTCTTCGACCAGCGGGGCTGCGGCAAGTCCACGCCCTCCGCCGATCTGACCGACAACAACACCGATGCCCTGATCCGCGACATCGAGACGATCCGCGAAACACTCGGCATCGACAAATGGCTGGTCACCGGCGGCAGCTGGGGCAGCTTCCTGTCGCTGGCCTATGCCATCGCCCACCCCGACCGCTGCCTCGGCCTGCGGCTCTCGGGTGTCTTCACCGGCACGAAGGCCGAAAGCCGGCACTGGTTCCACGGCATCGGCGATCTCTTCCCCGAGGCCTTCGACGACTTCGAAGGCTTCATCCCCGAGGACGAGCGTGACGACCTGCAGCGCGCCTATTACACCCGCCTCGTGGACCCGGACCCGGCGGTGCACCTGCCCGCCGCCGATCACCTGCGCGGCTTCTCGGCCCGGACCCAGACGCTGGTGCCGAACCCTGCGCATATCGCCACGCTGACGCAGCCCAAGGCGGCGCTGGAGGTCTCGCGGCTCTTCACCCACTACGGGGTGAACGGTTTCTTCCGGCCCGAGGGCTACCTGCTGGCAAACGTGGACAAGATCCGGCACCTGCCCTGCGAGATCGTGCAGGGCCGCTACGACGTGGTCTGCCTGCCCAAGGTGGCCTGGGCGCTTGCCAAGGCCTGGCCCGAGGCGACCTTCACCATGGTGGACCTCGCCAATCACGTCGCTTCCCCTGCTGCGCCGGATCTCGACCACGCCATGCGCGCCGCGACGGACCGGCTGGCGGACAGGCTCGCCCCGGTCGCGGGCTAGGCGGGCGACCCGGGGGCGACCGGAAGCGGGTGGTCCCCGTCTCTTTGCAACCGGGCCCCTACTCCCGCCGGTAGCGCTCCAACACGCGGTCCGCCTGCGCAAGCGCCGCATCCAGCTCTGCCATCGCCTCGGAGACCGGCGCACCGGGGGCCAGATCCGCCAGCGATGTGGCGCCCACCTCCGGCGGCGCCTCGGCCGTGCGGGGCGCGCCGATCCCGCCCGCCCGCTGCCGCAACCGCTCTGCCAGCGTCGGCACCGCCCAGACACGGTAGGTCCGGCGCGGGGTGATCAGCGCCAGCAGCCCGATCTCCTCCGCCTCCTGCATCAGGTAAAGCGCGGCGCGGGGGCTGACGCCAAGCCTGTCGCGCACATGGCCGCTGGTCAGGATCGGTTCCGACAGCGCCAGTTCCACCAGATCGCGCAGCCGCGACTTGCCATGCCGCGCCCCGGCCGCCGCGCGCATCCCGTCCCGCCAGCGGCGCAGCACCGGCAGCATCCCGACCGAGCGATCCAGTTCCGCCAGCAGCCCCTCGGCCAGATCCTGCATCCCCGCCGCGCTCACCGGCGACCACGGCCGGAACCGTCCCTGCGTCAGCGCCAGCGAGGGCGTCAGGATCCACGTCGCCTCGATCCGCCGCAGCATCCCGTCTAGCCCGGCATCGTAGCGCGCCCGCCCCTCGCCCGCGCCGCGCAGGGCGTGATCCGCCGCAAGAAACACCAGCCGCTCCGCCGAAGGCGCGCGCCCCATCGTCCCCAGCCGGAACAGGCAGGCCGCCCGCAATGCACCCAGAAACGGCGTCACCGCGGCACCTCCCCCACCGATCGCGGCAGCGATCCCGGCAAGGTCCGGGCTGTCGTCGATGTCGCTTTCCCGCTGGATGGTCACCGCCGCGCGCCAGCAGCGGCCCAGCACCGCTTCCGGATCGGCGTAGAGGTCCCCCGGTGCGCTCACCACCCGCAGCAGGTCGGACGCGGCCTGCGTGCCCCGCGCCACCTCCGCCGTCGTTGCCCGGTTTTCGGTATGGTGGCGGACCACGTCGCCCTCGAAGACATGGATGTCCTCCAGGGTGACCGAGCGCGTGACCTCGGCCAAGGCGGTCTGCGCGCGCCAGGCATGGCCCAGCTCCGGATCGGCGGCAAAGGCGCCCTGAAGCCGGGCCGCCCGGGTCTCCAGCGCCAGCAACAGCAGAACCAGCGCCTCCCCGCGTCCTTCGCCCGCTCTCATGGCTCCCGCAGCCCCTTTCCGAAAAGATCCGTACAGCCACAGCCTAACAGATTTGAGCGCAAATATATCGGGTGTATTTGCGGCTGCCTCAGGACCCGGCCAGCAACCGCAGCAGGATACGCGCGTCGTGGTCCTGACCGCCAAAGAAGACCGCCAGCACATCCAGCCGTTCCGCCTCCTCGTCGAGGGCGAAATAGAAGATCGCGCGGTCCTTGGTCACGTGGCGGATGTTGGGCCCCAGGTCCGGCCGCCGGGTGCCCTGATAGGGCGCCTGCCCCAGCCGCTCCATCGCGTCCAGTATCGCCCCGATCCGCCGCGCGGCAATGGTAAAGGCCTCCTCGGGCGGTTCGCCGAGCGCCTCGGCGCTCTGCGCGATGAAGTCGAAGATCAGCTCCAGATCCCGCGCGACCCCCGCCGCGCGGCGGACATCAAAGACCACGGGCGGCGCGCTTGCGGGCGATCATCTCCTCGGCCTCGCGCCGTCCCTGCGCAAGGCTCACGCCCGGCTCGCCCCGGCGTTGCTCCAGCAGGGCGCGCAAAGCCTCGGTCGTGGTGCTCTCCTGCCGCATCAGTTCCAGCCCGTGCTGGACCACGGCGCTCACGCTCGGGAATCGCCCCTCCAGCACCAGTTGGCGGGCATAGGCGTCCTGTGCGTCGGTCAGGGAAACGGAGGATTTCACACTCATGACAGCTCCAGATATGCTACTCAGTAGTATATGCGGCCCGTGGCCGCGGGGTCAACCGGCGCGGCACGCCCGTGGAAACCACCCATTTCCCGTGATTTAGTCAAAAAACCTTGCAAGATCACGTATCGATCGGCAATAGTCACGAAAAAGCGGCGGAACACGCCATATTCCGTGAACACGACACGGTAACCGAGCAGCATACGAGGCGTCTGGCACATGCAGGATAGCATCGACCACGAAGACCTGAATACCGTCATTCGGCAACATTCCGAATGGCTCACCGCGCAGCTCCATGCGCAGGCCGAGAGCCTCTTTCCGCCCGATGCGTCGAAAGAGATGCGCAAGTTCACCTCGGGCGAGGCCGCGGCCCTGCTGGGCGTGGACGACAGCTACTTGCGCAAGCTCCACCTTGACGGCAAGGGCCCCTCGCCCGAACTGACCCCGGGCAACCGGCGGCTCTATTCCGTCTATGATCTGCACGAGTTGCGGATCCTGCTGGAAAAGACCGCCCGCAAACCCGGTGACTACCTGCCCGGGCGCCGCGACGGCGATCACATGCAGATCATCGGCGTGATGAACTTCAAGGGCGGCTCCGGCAAGACGACGAGCGCCGCGCATCTCGCGCAGCGCCTTGCCCTGCTGGGCTATCGTGTCCTTGCCATCGACCTCGACCCGCAGGCCTCGCTCACCGCGCTGCATGGCGTGCAGCCGGAATTCGACCTGCCCGATGGCGGCACGCTCTATGACGCGATCCGCTATGACGACCCGGTGCCGATCGCGGACGTGATCCGCCCCACCTATATTCCCGGTCTCGACCTGATCCCCGGCAACCTCGAACTCATGGAGTTCGAGCATGAGACCCCCCGCGCCCTCGCGCAGGGCAATGCCGGGCTGTTCTTCTTCCGGGTGAAGGAGGCGCTCGCGCAGGTGGATGACCGTTACGACGTCGTCGTCATCGACTGTCCGCCGCAACTGGGCTTCCTCACCATGTCGGCGCTCTCTGCCGCGACCGGCGTGCTGGTGACGATCCACCCCGAAATGCTCGACGTGATGTCCATGTCGCAGTTCCTGCGCATGACCGCGGACCTGATGGACGTGATCGCCGAATCGGGCGCCGACATGAAGCACGACTGGATGCGCTACCTGCTCACCCGGTACGAGCCGACCGATGCGCCGCAGAACCGTATCCTCGCCTTCCTGCGCACCATGTTCGGGGACAAGGTCCTCAACGCACCGATGCTGAAATCCACCGCCATCTCCGATGCCGGCCTCACCAAGCAGACCCTCTACGAGGTCGAGCGCAGCGCCTTCACCCGCGCCACCTACGACCGCGCGCTGGAAAGCCTGAACGCCGTGAACGACGAGATCGCGGAACTGATCCAGCAGACCTGGGGGCGGAAATGAGCGAGAACCGCAAGAAACGCATGTCGATGCTCGACAGCCTCGCCTCGGCGGGGGCGCAGTCGGGTGCACCGATGATGGCCACCAACCGCGCGCTGCGCTCGGCCCGCGATGCCGTGGACAGTCACCGTGTCTGGGAACTCGACCCCGACGTGGTGGACGATGTCCGCACCCGTGACCGGCTCAACCCGGCCGATGTGGCTGACCTGCGCGCCTCGATCGAGGTGAACGGTCAGTCCGTGCCGATTCTGGTCCGGCGCCATCCTGAGTTCGATGGCCGTTACCTGCTGGTCTATGGCCGCCGCCGGCTCGAAGCGGTGCGCACCTCCGACAAGGTCGAGAAGGTCCGCGCCCTCGTGGCCAACCTCGATGACCGGGCCGCCGTCACGGCGCAGATCTCCGAGAACATGGCCCGGCGGGATCTCTCCTTCATCGAGAAGGCGCTTTTCGCCAAGGAACTCATCGCGCAGGGCTTCGGCAACCAGAGCCAGGTGGCCGAGATCCTCACCGTGACCAAATCCTCTATCTCCATGGCGCTCTCGGTCGCCGATGTGATCGGCAAGGATCTGGCAGAGGCGATCGGCCCCGCCCATGGCATCGGCCGTCCCCGCTGGGAGGCCCTCGTTCGCCGGATCGAGGAGCTTGACGCCGATCCCGCCGACCTCGTGCATATCGCGAACGCGGTGCACGACGCCGCCGAACTGGCCCTGGTGAAGGGTGAGGCAGTGCCCGAAGACGTCTCCGTCGCCGCCTTCGAGGCGGTGGTGAAACGGCTCGGCACCGCGCCCAAGCCGGTCAGTACCCCGAAACCCCCTGCGGCCAAGCGCCGGACCCTCACGGTGGACGGCCGCAAGGCCGGATCGCTGAAGCGGACCGCCAAGGGCCTCGCCCTGGACCTCGAAGAGCCCGGCTTTGCCGACTGGATCGAGCGTCAGGCGCAGGACGTCATTGAAGAGCTTCACGCCCGCTGGAAACGCGGCGCGGAAGACTGAGCAGCAACGAAAACAAATCAGGAGGCACGAGCCGGACAAAAAGAAAGGCCCCGCAAAGACAACGCTCCACGAGACCTCACTTGTTTCTAGCACCTTCAAGGTAGTGGTCGGAGCCAGCAACCGCAAGTCCAAAGTGATTCGCGGCGCGGGTAATTTTTGTCTTCGTGAATGAAAAATGGGTTATCACCCCGTCACGCCCTTTGGGCGGCCGGTGGAGTCTGTCCGGGAGGTTCTCTCCGCCCGGCAGTCCGCCAAGGAAACCGCTTACCCGTCTCACAAGCAGGCCCCCTGCCCGCTCGACAAGTGGCAGATCCTCCGGGACCTGACCACTGCGCGCGCGGCCTACGGTCTCAGCGACCGGGACCTGACCGTGCTTCAGGCGCTGATCAGCTTCCATCCCGCGACGCAGCTGGAGCCTTCGGCCAGCCTCGTCGTGCACCCCAGCAACGACTCGATCTGCGAACGGGCCCATGGGATGGCGAATTCCACGATGCGCCGGCACCTCGCCCGGCTGATCGACAACGGCCTCCTGATCCGCCGCGACAGCCCGAACGGCAAACGCTACGCGCGCCGCATGGCCGGTCAGAAGATCGCCTTCGGCTTCGACCTCCGCCCCCTCCTCCTCCGCGCCGCCGAATTTGCCGAGCGCGCCGAAGAGACCCGCCGCACCGAGGACCGCCTCCGCACCCTGCGCGAGAGCGTCAGCCTGCTGCGCCGCGACCTCGCCGCCCTCGCAGCCCTTGGCCAGTCCGAACAGCCCGACGTCGGCCACTGGGATGCTCTCTCGGACCTCGCCCACCTCAGCGCCCGGCAGATGCGCCGGAAGCTCGACCAGGACAGCCTGACCCTTCTGCACGACCAACTCCGCCTCGCCGTGGAGGAAGCCGTCCGCCGTCTCGACCGCCAAGCAGACGAACTGAGCACCATCCCCGCCCAAAATGAGCAGCACCAACAGAGTTCAGATAAAGATCTCTCTGACTCTGAATCCGTGGCCGAGATCGTCGAGATGGACTCCCGGCCCATTGCGCCTGCCAAGCCCGCGCCGAATGCTGAGAAGAAGCCCGCCGTCGTGCCACCGCTCCGGCTGGTACTGGACGCCTGCACAGAGCTGGCGAATTTCACGCCCGACGACATCAGGAACTGGCCCGATCTCATCATGGCGGCTGAGCGGATACGGCCCATGACCGGTATTTCCGAGTCCGCCTGGGGCGAGGCGAAACATGTGATGGGGCCGGTTCAGGCCGCCGTGGCGCTTGCCGCGATGCTGGAACGGTTCGGCGCGATCCGCAACCCCGGGGGCTATCTGCGCCACCTGACGCGACAGGCCGAGGCTGGGACGTTCTCCACCACGCGGATGGTCTTGGCCCTGAAGCCGGCGGCGGCGTGAGCGTTTCACAGCTGTGAACTTTTTCGCCCCGGCCGCCGGAGGGTTCACAGCTGTGAACTTCGCCGATGGCTGATCTGAATCCCTCCGACTTCGTTAAGCAAGCGATCCAACGACGTCCCCATCGGATCGAGGCCTCGCATTCCACCGCGCTGCGTCACGCGCATGGCGGGCATTCCGAAGAGGGGCTCCTTTTTTCTGCACCTGCAGCATAGGTAGGCCGCAACAGAAAATCGACCGACCCGAGGTATTCATCATGGCCATCGCAGCCAACACCACCCGTTTCCAATCCGACCGCGCCCCCGGCGTGATCACCCGCTTCTTCGAGGCCTTCGGCAGCGCCCTGCGCGCCCACCGTCTGTGCCACGAACTCTCCTCGCTGACCGACGCCCAACTGGCAGGCATGGGCCTCAAGCGCGAAGAGATCCCGGCCTACGTCTTCCGGGCGCTCTGAGACCGCGTCACCCGGAGGGGCTGCTGGAGGTTGGCCGTCGGGCCGATCTCGCGTCCGATCCTCCGGGCCCCTGACGATCCTGCCGTGAAGGCATAGAAGGCCGCGCACCGTCGCGGCCTTTTTCTTTGTCTGCTGACAAGGGGACGGGCGTGCCGCGGTTGCGCTGCGCCATCCCGATGAACGGTCGCCAAGCCCGACGGCTTGGTTGTTCGCTGGCTGGTGAGATCGGGATGGGAGGACAGTTCTTCGCGTCGAGACGATGAGGCCGTTCGGACAAGATGGTGCCCGCCGGGGGAGGTGTTGCGGCGACCGGGTCAGCTGAAGGGGAGACGCCTGTGAGGTGGGGTGTTGCGTGAGTGGTGACCTTGGCAAACCTCACAGCGGGATGAGGACCGGGCCGTCGGAGCAGAGAGGCAGGAGCGAAGCTGGGCCGAAGCCGGCCCCGGGGAGGCGCGGCCTTGGGCTCCGTCTGGCAGCTCGAACAGGATCGGGGAGGCGCTCAGGTTCGCTCTCTGGGGCGGGGCGTGAGGCTCTGAGGGGCTCTTGGAACGCGCTGAGAGGCTGTGGCGAATTTGATTGATCAGGGCATTAATCAAAGTGATTATGCCGCAATGCGCATTGGTTTCGACTTCGCTGATCTGGAGGCCTTTCTCGTGCTCTACGAGACGGGGTCCTTCGTTGCGGCTGCGCGGCACCTTGGACAATCGCAATCCTCGATCACCCGGCGGGTCCGCAAGCTGGAGGAGGAACTGGGCACGCGGCTCTTCGAGCGGACGACGCGCTCTGTCCGGCCGACGCAGGCGGCGCGGCAGTTGCGGGGCAGGGCGCAGGCGATGATGGACGAGGCGCGCGGCACGCTGCGCGCGCTCCGGGACGTGGGGCCGGGGACGGGCGCCCGCGCGATGGTGACCTTGGCGCATCTGCCCGGAACGGGGCCCGGCGTGGTGGACCCGGTGCTTGGCCTCTACGGCGCTGCGCAGGACGCGGCGCGGGTGCGGCTGCTGGAGCTGCCCGCGGAGGCCGTGGCAGAGGCGGTGCGGGAAGGCACGGCGGAGATTGGGATCACCGGGATGGGGGCCGATCTGTCGGGGCTGACGGGTGAGACGCTGGGTGAGGACCGGATCGGTCTGGTGATGCTGGCGGATCATCCCATGGCGGGGGAGGGGCCCCTGAGCTGGGAGGCGCTGGAGGGGCAGCGCCTGATCCTGACCGCGCCGGGCGGGGCCGATGGGACCGGGACCGGCCGCGAGGGGACTGGTTCGACTGGCATCGACAGGCCGGGTACCGACAGCTCTGGCATCGACAGGGCCGGGATCGACGCGGTGGTTGCGGAGCGGGTGCCGGGGCTCCTCTGGCGCCATGAGGTGCCGGGCGCGTCCCGCGCCCTGGAGCTGGTTCGGGCGGGGCTGGGGGTGGCGCTGCTGCCCCGGGCCGCCGTGCCCCTGCGCGATGGTAGCGGGCTGGCGTGGCGGGCGCTGGAGGCGCCGGTGGTTGCGCGGAGGCTGGCGCTTGTGACGCGGCCGGGGGGGGCACTGTCGGAGGCCGCGCAGGCGCTCTGCGCGATGATCCGGGAGGGGGCCACGGGGCGCGGCGGCCTCTGACCGGGGATGAGGGGCTGCGAAAGAGCGTTTCAGGCTCTGTTGCGCCTCTCAGAGACGAAACTGCCCCGCACGAGGGCGGGGCAGGTGGCGTTCAAAGGGTGGCCTCTCTCAGCGCACGGCGGCGTAATAGGCGACCTTGCGTTCGAGGTAGGCCAGAAACTCCGAAATGCTGAAGGCGAGCGCGAAGAGCACCAGCAGCACGGCCCAGAAATGCGCCATCATGAAGTTCGTCGAATAGAGCTCGAAGAGCGCGCCGAAACCGGCGATGGAAATCAGCAGTTGGCCGATGATCACGCCCTTCACGGCGCGGATGATGCCGATGCGGATGCCGCCGAGGATCTCGGGCAGGGCGGCCCAGAGGTAGACCTTGAAGAAGGCCTCCAGCGGCGAGGCGCCGAAGGAGCGGGCCATTTCCACCAGCGAGCGGTTGATCTGGCGCACCCCGGTGCGCGCGTTCAGGATGATGATCCAGATCGCGAAGAGCGCGGTGGTGATGATGATCGACTTCATCCCGAAGCCGAAGAGCACCATGAGCACCGGCACGAGGGCCGTCAGCGGCGCGCTGAGGAAGACGTTGACCCAGGGCAGTAGCAGCTCATCCAAGAGACGCGAGCGGCCCATGAGGATGCCCGTGGGCACGCCGATGAGGATGGAGAAGAAGACCCCCATCCCGAAGGCATAGGCCGTCTCTCCGAGGGCGGAGAGGAAGCTGGGCGTGCCGATGATCGTGACGAGGGTGCGGACGACCTCGCTCAGCGGGGGCACGAAGAAGGTGAGCTCTGCCTGTCCCACGACCTCCCAGAGCAGGCCCCAGAGGATGAGCGAGGACATGGCGGGCAAGTTGATGCCGAAGAGTTTCATGGCTCACTCCACGTAGCTGCGCAGCGAGGCCCAGATGTCATCGACGATGTCGAGATATTCGGGATCGCGGCGGATGCTGTCGGCGGATTTCTGGCGGAAGCCGGTGGGGCGGATGATCTCGGACACCCGCGAGGGGCGGGGCAGGAGGATCGCGATCTGGTCCGAGACATAGACCGCTTCCTCGATGGAGTGGGTGACGAAGATGAAGGTCTTGTTCTCGTTCTGCACCAGCGACAGGAGGTCTTCCTGGAACTTGCGGCGGGTCTGTTCGTCCACGGCCGAGAAGGGCTCGTCCATCAAGAGCACCTGCGCATCGACCGAGAGGGCGCGCGCAAGGCCGACCCGCTGGCGCATCCCGCCCGAGAGTTCGTGCGGATAGGCCTGTTCGAAGCCCCCAAGCCCGACCTCGCGGATGTAGCGCGCGGCAATATCCTCACGCTCGGAGCGTGCGACGCCGCGCAGTTCCAGCCCGAAGGCCACGTTGCGCAGCACGGAGGCCCAGGGCAGCAGCGCGAAGTCCTGGAACACGAAGGCGCGGTCGGGCCCGGGGCCGGTGACGGGCTTGCCGTTCACCGTGACCTCACCCGAGGTGGGCGGCAAAAGGCCCGCGATGATCTTGAGCAGGGTCGTCTTGCCACAGCCGGAGGGGCCGAGCAGCGAGGTCAGCTGCCCGCGCGGGAACTCCAGCGTCATGTCCTTCAGCGCCTCGACGGAGCCGTAGGTCTTGCAGATGTTGCGCGTGGAGACGGCGATATCGTCCGGCACCGGCTGCGCATGCTTGAAGGCTTCAATCTGAGACATAGCCACGGTCATTCCCCTTGAAGAGATGTTTTTCGGTGCGCTCCAGCAGGTTCAGGAAGAGAACCGCCAGAACGATGATCGAGAAGATCGCCGCGTACATGCTGGGGTAGTCGGCGATCGACCGGCTGAAGGTGATGATGTCGCCCACGCCGGTGGGGGTGATCTTGAGCTCGGACAGGATCGCCCCGATGAAACCGGCCGAGATCCCCAGCCGCAGGCCAGAGAAGATCAGCGGCGAGGCGGCGGGGATGATGATCTTGAAGAGCATGTCGATGCGCGTGCCCATGAAGGAGCGGCACATGGCCTTGATGTTCTCGGGCGTGTGGCGCACGGCGCCTGCCGTGTTCAGCACGATGACGGGCATCGCCATGATGCAGACCACGAAGACCTTGGAGGTCAGCCCGATGCCGTAGGCCATGACGAGAAGCGGGATCAGAGCCGCAAGCGGGGCCGATTGCATGACCACGAAGATCGGCGAGAAGAGCCAGTCGAAGACCCGGCTGAGGCCGATCCAGATGCCAAGCGCGATGCCGAGCACGGTGGAGATGGCGACGCCGGTGACCAGCGGTTTCAGGGTCTCGGCATAGGCCACGAAGAGCGAGCCGTCGATGATCATGCGCCAGAGCGCCGCCACCGAGTCGAGGAAGGTGGGAAAGGCATAGCTGACAGGGATCCTGCCGGCGATTTCCCAGGCCCCGAAGAGGATCAGGGCGGAAAGCAGTTTGAGAAACAGCGGACGATAGACCATCGCGCCCTCCCTTCATCTGTCCAGTGATGGGGTCGGGGGCCGGAGGTGGGATCCGGCCTCCAAGGGTAACGGGCGGGGGGCTGCCCCGCGGCAGGGGAGGGGGCCGGTGTGCGGCCCCGCCCTGTCACTCGGTCGCCGCGTCGAGCGGGGCGAAGTACCAGAAGTCGTTGATGTCGAGGCTGGCGGGATCGCCGTCGAGCTGACCCGCGGCGCTGTACCATTCGATATCGGCCTTGGCCGCGCGGCGCCCGCCGCCATCCATGCTGTAGAGCCCGCCCTTCACCGCGTCGGCGTAGTAGCCGTCGAGGTTGCCGAGCAGTTCCGGCGGCAGCCGCCCGATGGGCCCGTCGGGATCGGTCTCGCGCCGGATCACGGTGGGGTCCTCGGCCATGTCGCGGTAGACGCTGACGAGGGCATCGACGAAGGTCTGCACGTCCTCGGCATGGTTCTGGATCCAGTCGAGGTTGGCAAAGAGCGCCTCGTCGCTGGCGTCCACGTCGAAGAGGTCGAGGACGTTGAACCGATCCGCCGCCGGGCCGCGCATCAGCTTGTTGGTGTTCGACAGGTCGATGATCGTGGCATCGGCCTGACCGCCCAGCAGGGCCGCAACCCGGTTCGAGGAGCCGGGCACGTAGGAACGCTTGCCGAACTTGATGCCGAGGCGCTCCTCGATCACGTTGGCGATGGCATCGGTGCCACCGCCGCGCGAATGCAGCAGGATCGGTTCCCCGTCGAGGTCCTCGAGCTTGTCATAGGTCTTGGTGGTGACCGGGAAGAACTTCAGCTTGGAGAGCTGGAAGATGATCCGGATCGGCGCCCGCGAGCGCTGCATGGCCGAGTAGGGGGTGCCGAAGCCGATATCCATCTGGCCGCTGAGCACTGCCTGAATGGCCAGTTCCTCGTCCGAGAAGGCCGTCCACTCGTAGTCGAGCCCGTTGGCCTTGGCCCGGTCGAGCGCCACGAAGAAGGCGGCCATCTCGTCCGAGGGGGTTTCGGCGAGGGCGATCTTGATCGTCTCCGCCTGCGCCGTGGTAGGCGTAATACCCGCCCCGGCGATGAAGCTGGCAGCCGCGAGGGCCGCCACCGATTTCAGTAGCGTTTTCATGTTTTTCTCCTCCCATTGTCACGGCGTCCCTCTCCTCCCAAAGCGGAGCGCCGATCTGTTGCGGCGGGGTCTCCCGTCCCCTTGGCCGCGTCATCCCGTCTCTGTCAGAGTGTCGGTCAGATCTCCCCGAAAAGGCGCCCCGAGACCGAGCCGATATGCCGCCGCATGGCGTCATGGGCCCCGTTCGGGTCGCGGTTGCGGATCGCGTCGGCAATCGCGCGGTGTTCTGCGAAACTGGTGTGGCTGCGCGGCGGCCTTTCGGTGGTGCGGACCACCGAATTCCACGCCACGGCGCGCTGCACCCCGTTGAGCTGCCGGAAGAGCGCGACCAGCAGCGGGTTGTCCGTCGCCTCGGCGATGGCGTGGTGCAACTGGTCGTCGAACTCCTCGTAGGTCTCCCAGTCGGGCGCTTCCTCGGCGCCGAGGATGGCCGCGTCGATCCGGGCGAGCGCCTCCTTGGAGGCATTCACCGCCGCCTCGCGGGCGATGGCGGGTTCGATGCTCATCCGGGCGCGCATCATCTTGACCGGGGTCAGCTGGCGGCTGACCTCGTCGAACCACGGCATCGGCGCATCGGCGGGCCGCTCCTCGGCAAGGAAGGTGCCCTTGCCGACGTGGCGCCAGATCACGCCCTCCTGCTCCAGCGTGTCGAGGGCCCGGCGCAGCGTCGCGCGCTTCAGCCCGAGCGCCTCTGTCAGCACCCGTTCGGGCGGCAGCCGGTCGCCGGGGGCGAAGTTTCCGTCCGCGATATAGGCCTTGAGGCTGGAAAGGGGCGTGGTCTGGTTCATGGTCCGTCGCTGCTGGCGTCAAAGGGCGCGAATTGGTCGATCAATTCCGGCGATATGCCCCGAGTATTGCCCGGATTCGCCAAATATCAACCAATAAATTCGCTTTGGTCGGGATTGATTGCAATTGATCGTGGATTGGTCGCGATTTATGAATGGTACAACGAATCGCAGACAGGAGAGCGGCATGACTGACTATGTTATTGATAAGGTAGAGGTTCCGACGATCCCCGTGGCGGGAAGCGACGCGGTGTTCCCGGTGCGCCGGGTCTATTGCATTGGTCGGAATTATGCCGCCCACGCCATCGAGATGGGCCACGATCCCGACCGCGAGCCGCCGTTCTTCTTCCAGAAAAACCCCGACAACCTCGATGCCTCGGGCGAGTTCCCCTACCCGGTGAAGAGCGAGGACGTGCACCACGAGGCCGAGATGGTCGTGGCGCTGAAATCGGGCGGCAAGGACATCCCCGTCGAGAGCGCGCTGGACCATGTCTATGGCTATGGCCTGTCGCTGGACATGACGCGCCGCGACCTGCAGGGCGTGGCCAAGAAGATGGGGCGGCCGTGGGAAATCGGCAAGGCCTTCGAGCGCTCCGCCCCCGTGGGTCCGCTGCACCCGGTGAGCGCGGTGGGCCATCCCACCGAGGGCCGCGTCGCGCTGGAGGTGAACGGCGAGCTGAAGCAGGAAGGCGACCTGAACCAGATGATCTGGAAGGTGCCGGAAATGATCTCCTACCTGTCGGAGTATTTCGAGCTGGCGCCGGGCGACGTGATCATGTCGGGCACGCCCTCGGGCGTCGGGCCCGTGGCCAAGGGCGACGTTATGAAACTCTCCATCGAGGGCCTGGGCGAGATGACGGTGACCGTGGTCTAAGATCACGGTCCATGTTGGGCAGGACGGTCCGGAGGTTTCCTCCGGGCCGTTTCTGTTTGCGGGGCTGACGTGAAGACCGGGGCAGGGGCCTCAGTCGTGATCGTCGCGGGGGCGGCCGGCCTCGCGCACCGCTTCGGAGAGGCGGACCAGCACCTCGCCCCGGGTGGAATGGGGGCTTTGCACGATGCCGAGCCTGCGGTGAATCGGCGGGTTGCCGAAGGGGAACCATCCCAGCGAGGCGGTGATCGCATCCTGCAGCACCGCGTAGGGCACTATGGCAAAGCCGAGCCCCGCCTGCACGCAGCCGATCACCGAGGTCATCGTGTTGACCGAAACGACCTGTTCCGGCGCGGCGCCGAGGCGGGCGATTTCGGTGTCGATCTGGCGCGCCAGTGGCACCTGCGTACGGTAGCGGATGTAGGGGATGCTGCGGACCACCTCGGCCAGCGAGCGGCTGAGGGTGCCGGGCGGGGTGATCACCACCAGCATCTCCTTCACCACCTCGGTCCAGTAGAGGCTGGGCGGCACGGCCACGTGATCGGCGACGAGGGCGGCGTCGAGCTGCCCGGTTGCGACCTCGTTCATCAGCTCCTCGGACATGCCGATGCGCATCCGGAAGGTCAGTTCGGGATAGAGCGGGCGCAGCGTGGCAAGGGCCCGGGGCAGGATCGATTGCGCTCCGGTGCGCAGCGATCCGATGGCCAGCGTGCCGCGCACTGCGCCGCCGCCGGGGGCGGCCCTGGCCTCGTGCACCAGCTGCAGGATCGTCCGGGCCGAGCGCACCATCTCGGCCCCCTTGGCGGTGAGCGCGGGCGGGCGGCGGGAGCGGTCGAAGAGCGGCGCGCCGATCTCCTCCTCCAGCGCGCTGATCTGCTGGCTGACAGCTGAGGCGGTGAGATGCACCTCGCGCGCGGCGGCGGCGAAGCCGCCGTGCTGCACGATGGCGAGGAGGGTCTGAAGCTGGCGGGTGTCCATGACACTCATGTTAAGCAAAACTGGAATTGATGCCAAGTATTACGCGCTTTGTGTGGGTCTGTCTTGTGTTAGCTGTATACCGCAACCAAAACGCCCGGCGGTCCACGTCGGGCCCCTCTAGGGAGATCTCGAATGACGATCCGTGCGGGCCTTGCAGCTCTCTTCACCGCCGCCACTCTGGTCGCGGCCCCTGCCTCGGCGCAGGACTACCCCGATCACCCCGTTGAATTCATCGTGCCCTGGTCGCCGGGCGGTGGGTCGGACACGCTGATGCGCCTGATCGCAGGCAATGTCGCGCCCTACCTCGGCACCGAGATGCCGATCATCAACATGCCCGGCGTCGGCGGCACCGTCGGCCTGCGCGAAGCCTCGCGTCGCGCGGCGGACGGCTACACCATCAGCCAGGTCCACGAAGGCCTGCTGGTCGCCCATGAAACCGGCATCACCGAGCTCAACTGGGACAGCTTCGACCCGATCGCGCTGATGACCGCCTCGCCGCAGTACCTCGTCGTGCACCCGACCGAGGACTACAGCGACTTCAACGAATTCGTGGAGTTTGCCAAGGCGCACCCCGGCGAGATCACCATCGGCGTGACCCTGGGCGGCGTGCCGCACCTGCACGCGGCGATGATCGAACAGGCCTATGGCCTGCAGTTCCAGTACGTCGGCTATGAAGGCACCGGCGAGCGCGTGCGCGCCCTCGTGGGTGGCAACCTCGACGCCGCCATCGGCGACATCTCCTCTTCGCTGCAGTTCGTCGAGAACGGCGACCTCCAGTTCCTCGCCGTCGGCTCGCCCGAGCGCATGGCTGCCACGCCCGACGTGCCGACCTTCATGGAACTCGGCTCGGACCTCGAGCTGAACGTGACCCGCGGCATCGTGATGCCCAAGGGCGCGCCGCAGGAGGCAAAGGACAAGCTGGAAGCCGCGCTGGAGGAACTCTCCAAGGATGCGACCTACATCGAGCAGACCAACAATGCCGGTGCGGAAGTGATGTTCCGCGGCCAGGAGGGCTATGCCACCTACCTGAGCAAGCTGGATGAAACCGTGAAATCGCTGTCGGAGGTCCTCGCACCGTGAGCGAAAACGGCTTCAACAAGGAGCAGGCGCGGGAGGCGGGCGAGATCGCCCGCCTCCTCAGCTACGTCCTGATCCTGATCGCTTCCGTGGCCCTCTTCCTCTCGGCCGCCGCTATTCCGACCACACGGTTCGAGCGGCTGGGAGCAGGGGCCTTTCCCAAGATCGTCTTTGCCGGTCTCGCGCTGATGGCCGTGGTCGCCATCGTCGACGCGCTGCGCAAGATCCCCACCGATGCCTATGGCCGGTTCGCGGCCGAGACGGTGGCCTGGGCCAAGCGCCGCTCGCTGGTCTTCGTCTGCCTTGCCGCCTTCGGCATCTACATCGTGGCGATCCCCGTCCTCGGGTTCTCGATCGCCAGCTTCGTCTTCATTCTTGCGGTGGAACTCGTGCTGATGCCCCGCAGCCCCAAGACGCTGATCATCGCCGTCATCGCGGCCGCGGTCTTCTCCTTCGGGCTGAACTGGCTCTTTGCCGAGGTCTTTACCGTCTTCCTGCCGCGCGGGGTGCTGTGACATGGAAGATTTCCTCTCCGGTCTGACGCAGATCTTCACCTTCGCCACGCTGATCTACATGCTGGCGGGCTCCGTCGCGGGCATCATCGCCGCGGCGATCCCGGGCTTTACGGTCACCATGGCGATCGTGCTGACCCTTCCGCTGACCTTCACGATGGAGCCGCTGCAAGGCATCGCCGTGATGCTCTCGGTCTATGTGGGCGGCTATACCGGCGGCCTGATCTCGGCCGCACTGCTGGGCATCCCCGGCACGCCGTCCTCGGTCGCCACCACCTTCGACGCCTTCCCCATGGCGCGGAAGGGTGAACCGGGCCGCGCGCTCTCGCTGGGGGTCTGGGCCTCCTTCTTCGGCACCGTCATCTCGACCGTGGTGCTGATCGTGGCGGCGCCGCCGCTGGCGATCTTCGCGGTCAAGCTGGGGCCGTGGGAATACTTCTCGCTCATCGTCTTTGCGCTGACCATCGTGGCCAGCCTCGTGGGCGACAGCGTGATCCGCGGGATGCTGGCCGGCCTCATCGGCCTTGCGATCTCGACCGTGGGCCCCGACCCGATGATGGGGCGTCCGCGCTTTGACTTCAGCATCGAGATGCTGGAGGCGGGGCTGCCTTTCCTCGTGGTGCTGATCGGGATCTTCGCGATCTCGCAGCTGGCCTCCGAGGTCGAGGACAAGAGCGAGGTCCGGTCGGGCAATGCGCTCGTCACTGGCGCCATCGACTTCCAGACCTGGAAGGTGATGAAAGAGGTGCTGATGCGGCCCGTGAACCTGATCCGCTCCTCCATCGTGGGGGTTTTGATCGGGGCGCTGCCGGGGGCCGGGGGCTCGATCGCGAACCTCGTGGCCTATGACCAGGCGAAACGCGCCAGCAAGGACCCGGACAGCTTCGGCAAGGGCAACCCCGACGGCGTCGTGGCCTCGGAGGCGGGCAACTCCGCCACCGCGGGCGGCGGTCTGATCCCGCTGATCGGCCTCGGCATTCCGGGTTCGGCGGTGGATGCGATCCTGATGGCCTCGCTCATGGTGCACGGCATCTCGGTCGGGCCGCGGCTGATCATGGATCACGGCGATCTGGTCTATGGCATGTTCATCGCCATGGCTGTGGCTTCGCTGCTGATGCTGATCGTCTCGGTGCTGTCGATGCGGCTCTTCCTGCGGGTTGCGACGGTGCCCAAGTGGCTGATCGTGCCGGTTGTGATGGTTTGTTGTGCTGTTGGCTCCTTCGCCCTCAATAACCGGGTTACCGATCTGTATTTGCTGGGCTTTATCGGCGTGGCTGGATACGTTCTGCGGGCGCTCGGCTACTCGCTTGCCCCGCTGGTTCTGGGCGTGATCCTCGGACCCATTGCCGAGACCAACCTGCGCCGCGCCCTGATGACGGACGGCGATCCGACGCTCTTCGTCACGCGCCCGATCAGCCTGCTGTTCCTCATCGCCGCGGTCCTGTCGATCGCATGGGCCATCCGTGGCCATCTGAAGCAACGCAACAAAGCCAAGAGGTCCTCCGATGCAGCTGCGTCATGATCCCGTCTACCCCTCCCGCCGCTCCCCTGTGCTGGCGGAAAACATGGTCGCCACCTCGCAGCCGCTGGCGACGCAGGCCGGTCTGACGATCCTGCAGCAGGGCGGCAACGCCGTGGACGCGGCCATCGCCACCGCTGCGGCGCTGACGATCGTCGAGCCCACCGGCAACGGGCTTGGCTCCGACGCCTTCTGCATCCTCTGGGACGGCAAGCAGCTGCATGGCCTGAACGCCTCGGGCCGTGCGCCGGTCGCCTGGTCGCCCGAGCGGTTCCCGAACGGGATGGTGCAGCATGGCTGGGATTCGGTCACCGTGCCCGGCGCCGTCAGCGCCTGGGTCGCGCTCTCCGAACGCTTCGGCAAGCTGGGCCTCGCCACGGTGCTGGCGCCCGCGATCCGCTACGCGGAAGAGGGCTTCCTCGTCTCGCCGGTGATCGCCGCGCTCTGGGAGAAGGGCGCCAAGACGCTCGGCCACCAGCCCGGCTTCGCCGAGACCTTCATGCCCGGCGGCCGTGCCCCGAAGGCGGGTGAGCGGTTCCGCAACCCCGGTGCCGCGCGCACGCTGCGCCTGATCGCCGAGACCAAGGGCCGTGCCTTCTACGAGGGGGAGATCGCGGAAGAGATCGCCGCCTTCGCCAAGGCCCATGGTGGCGCCATGACGGTCGAAGATCTGGCGGCCCACGAGGCCGACTGGTGCGGGACCATCTCGCAGAAGTTCGACGACGTGGAACTGCACGAGATCCCGCCGAACGGGCAGGGGATCGCGGCGCTGATGGCGCTCGGGATGCTGCAGCACACCTCGATCCGCGACCACGGGCCGGATGACCTGACGGCGGTGCACCTGCAACTGGAGGCCATCAAGCTGGCCTACAGCGACATGCACGCCTATGTCGCCGACCGCCGCTTCATGACCGAGGTGGACGAGACGGCGCTGCTGGATGCCGATTACCTCAAGTCCCGCGCCGCGCTGATCGACCCGACCAAGGCGCAGGACTTCGGTCCCGGCGCGCCCAAGCAGGGCGGCACTGTCCTGATGAGCACCGCCGATGCCTCGGGCATGATGGTGAGCTTCATCCAGTCGAACTACGCCGGTTTCGGCTCTGGCGTCGTGGTGCCGGGCACGGGTGTGTCGCTGCAGAACCGTGGCTTCGGCTTCACCACCAAGGAAGGCCACCAGAACCAGGTGGCGGGCGGCAAACGTCCGTTCCACACGATCATCCCGGGCTTCGCCATGAAGAACGGCGCGCCGCTGATGGCCTATGGCATGATGGGTGGCCCGATCCAGGCACAGGGGCATCTGCAACTGCTGCTGCGCACCCAGCTTTGGGGGCAGGATGTGCAGGTCGCGGCGGATGCGCCGCGCTGGCGGATGATCTCGGGCCTCGACGTGGCCTGCGAGCCGACCATGGACGCCAATCTGCTGGCGGGTCTGGAAGGGCTGGGCCACAAGATCACGGTCGAAAGCCCGGACAACGCCTTCGGCTTTGGTGGGGCGCAACTGATCCATCGGCTGGAAGACGGCGGCTATGTCGCTGGCTCCGATCCGCGCAAGGATGGTCAGGCCGCCGGGTTCTGAGCCTGTCGATTGTGAGATGAGAGGAGCCTCCGCCGGGTGCGGGGGCTCTTTTCGTTTGGGGGTGGGTCAGTCTCTAAACTGCCGTGCAGAGCCTGAACTCACGGTGCACCAAACGGGTGAACCGTCGCGGACACCACGAAGCCGCGCAGTGCCGGCGCGCGCGGGGGCGATCCGAACCCCTCTGGCCACCACTTTATGGTAGCCAAGCTTGTCCCTCCCTCTCGAGGGACGGCCCAGCCTCACCAAATCGCCGCCGCGTGGGGGCGCGCCGGCGATGCGCGGCGGCCTGCGGCCTTGCTCCGCGCTGGAGATAGTCGGTGCCGGGGCTTAGGGGGCGCTGCGGATTAGTGGTCGTAATGCATGAGAAAGGGCGGCGCGAGGCCGCCCTTTCGCCTGAAACAGGGACGCGTCAGCGCTGCATCAGATGCGCCACGGCCGCATGCGACGGCCGGGCGCGGACGCGGTCCAGATGCGCCGCGAGGTTCTCGGGCAGGGTCACGCCGTCGCCGTCGGCCCAGCGGGAGGTGAAGTAGAGCGCGGCATCCGCGGCGGAGAAATCGCCCAGCAGGTACTCCTGCTCGCCCAGCATGTCGGAGAGCAGTGCAGAGGCCTGCGCCACCTGCTCATGCCCGTGGGCCGAGATCGCCTCATGCGCGGAGGCGTCCTCGACGAAACGGGCGGGCCGCTTGATGAAGCTGTAGCCACGCATGTGGAGCGAGGCGACGATATAGTCCATCGCCGCGCAGAGCTGTGCCCGGGCCAGCGGATCGGCGGGGGCCAGACCGGCCTCGGGGTGGGTGTCGACGATATATTGCGCGATCGACTGGAACTCGGTCAGGACGGTGCCATCGTCGAGACGCAGCGCGGGGATCTTGCCCTTGGGGTTCAGCGCCAGGTAGCTCTCGGTCCGGTGCGCGCCCTCGATGATCGGCAGCACCTCGACCTCGTAGTCGGCGCCGACTTCCTCCAGTAACAGCAACAGGCCGTTCGAACAGCTTCCGGGCGAATGAAACAGGGTGATCATGGGGCTCTCCTCTGCGCGACATGCGCAGGCCCGGCATACACCACGGCGGGCCGCCTGTCCGTAGCCGTAGGCGCAGGGGCGGGCGTGCCGGGGTGCGGATCGGCCCCGGTGCCTGTGCGCGCGCCGCTTCAGGGCCGCGGGGTCAGGCTTTCGGCCTGCTGGAAGAAGGCATCGACGATCTGGCCCGAGGTCTCGGTCAGGCTGAACACCGTCTCGTGGATCGTGAGCCCCCGCATCTCGGCAATCGGCAGACGGGCGACGCCGTCGCTGCGGCTGGTGGAGCCCTGCCAGAGGAAGCCGATGCCAAGGCCGTTGGCCACCGCCTCGTAGAGCCCGTCGCGGGCGTCGAGGGTCAAGAAGGGCCGGGGCGAGAGACCGGCGCGGGCGAACATCCGGTCCACCGCCCGTTGGGTTGAGGAGCCCGAGGCGCGGAAGATCAGCGGCTCGTCGCAGAGCATCTGGGCCGTCACCTCCCCTACCCGGGCGAGGCGATGCCCCAACGGGGCAATGGCCACGACGCGGGCGGCGGCGAGGTGGGCGCGGCGGAAGCGGGGATCGGCGGGCACGTCCGGCAGCACGCCGATGTCGCATTCATGGGTCAGCACCGCGCGGGTGATCTTGGCGTGCGATCCGGTTTCGACCTTCAGCGTCACGCCGGGATAGGCGCGGTGGAAGGCCGCGACGAGCGCCATGCCCGGCATCGCATTGCCGAGGCCCACGATGATCTGCCCCTCGCGCAAGGAGGATCGGGAGAGCAGGAGGCGTTCGGCCTCGGCCCGGGCCTCGGCCATGCGTTCCGCCGAATCGCAGAGTTGCAGGCAGAGATCTGTCGGCAGCAGCCGCCCCGATTCGCGCCGGAACAGGCGGATGCCGAATTCCTGTTCCAAACCACGCACTTGGGCGGAAATGTTGGGCTGCGTGACCGCGAGCGCCCGCGCGGCGGCGGCATAGGAGCCGCTCTCGGCCACGGCCCGCACGGCATCCAGTCTTTGGGGGGAGAGGGCCATTTGCAAACTCCGGCTTTGGTTTCCCCAAGGTCTAGCCTTGGTTCGTGTCGGCCCTGTTACAAAGCGCGGTCATTCCTCTCTCCAGCAGCGGGCGCAAGACGGCCCCTGCACAGACGCAGGAGAGACAGACTTGGCCGCCGTCACGACATCGACCGTTCCGACCACCCGACGCCTTGCAAAGCTTGACCCCCGAGCGGTGCAGGAGGCGCGGATCGTGCTGTGCGATCTGGACGGGTGCCTGATGTCCGAGGGGCGGCTCTTCGAGGAGACGGCGGAGTTCGTCGAAGGATGCGGCGACCGGCTCCGCGTCGTCTCGAACCGGTCCGACAGCACCGCCGCGGCCCTGTCCCGGCAGCTGTCGGACCTCGGCCTCTCCGTCCCGCCCGCGCATATCCTGATGGCGGGGGAATTCACGCTGCAGCATTTCGCGCGGCAGGGGCTGCGCCACCTGACGCTCTGCGCCGCACCGGTGCTGGTGGCGCGCGCCCGGGCGATGGGGCTGGTGCCCGACGCACGGGAGCCGGAGGCGGTGCTGCTGTGCCGCGATCCCGGTCAGAACGTCGATACGCTGGGCCCGCTGCTGGCGCAGTTGGCGCGCGGTGTGCCGCTCTGGGTCGCGAACGAGGATGTCTCGCATCCCGATCACGCGGGCCAGCCGGTGGCCGAGACCGGCGCGCTGCTGGCCGCGCTGCGGGCGATCCGCCCCGGGCTGGCGTGGCGCAGCCTTGGCAAACCCTATGCCCCGATGCTGACCCATGCGCTCGCCGAGGCCGGGCTGCGGGCCGAGGACGCGATCTTCGTGGGCGACAACGTGCAGACGGACGGGCGGGCCGCCTCGGCGGCGGGCATGTCCTTCATCCATATCCACCGGAGGGCCGGACAATGATCCCCTACCTTCTCCGCCTCGTCGTGAAGGCGGCGGTGACACTCTTTGCCATCGTCACGGTGACCTTCGTGGCGACCCGGCTGTCGGGCAACCCGATCGACACCTTCCTGGGCGAGGGGCTGACGGAAGAGGGACGGCAGGCGCTGATCAACTACTTCGAGCTCGACCGCTCGCTCTGGCATCAGTACCTCGCCTACCTGCGCGGCGTGCTGTCGGGGGAATTCGGCCTCAGCTTCGTGGACCGGCGCCCGGTGACCACGGTGGTGGCGGAACGGCTCTGGCCCTCGGGGCAGCTGCTGCTGGCCTCGGTCGCACTGACCGTCGCGGTTTCTCTGCCGCTTGGCGTGCTGGCGGCGGTCTACCGGCGCAGCTGGATCGGATCGGCGGTCATGGTGGTGGCCTTCACCGGCTACGCGGTGCCCTCCTTCGTGCTGGCCATCGTCATGGTGCTGACCTTCTCCTACTGGCTGAACTGGCTGCCGGTAGTGGGCAACGGGACATGGGCGCATTTCATCATGCCGACCATCGCCATGTCCGGCGTCCTCGTCGCGGCCCTGACCCGCTTCACCCGCAATGCCATGCTGGACGTGCTGGGGCAGGACTTCATCCGCACCGCCCGGGCCAAGGGCCTGCGCGAGACGCGGGTGGTGCTGAAACACGGGCTGGGGAATGCCTCGATCACCGTGATCTCGGTCATCGGGTTGCAGATCGCCGGTCTGGCCGCCGCCGGATCGGTGGTGGTGGAGAGCATCTTCTCCTGGCCGGGTGTCGGCCAGATGCTCGTCAATGCCGCGATCCTGCGCGACTACCCGGTGCTGCAGTTCGGCGTGATCGCCGTCGCCGTGGCCGTCGTCGCCATCAACATGCTCACAGACATCGCCTATGCGCTCGCCGATCCGCGGATCCGGCTGGCCCGGGCCTGAGGAGAGAGACATGGCAAGCCTCGCCGATCCCATCCTGCGCCTGCGCCGCCGCACGTCCCGCAAAGGACAGGGTGCCGACATCATCCAGAAGATCGCCATGGTGCTGGCGGTGCTGCTGGTGGGGGCTGCGCTTTTCGCGCCACTGCTGACGCCCTTCGACCCGCTGCAGCAGAGCCTGCTGTCGCGGCTGCGCCCGCCGATGGGGTTCGACCGCTATGCGCCGGGCCATTTCGCGGGCACCGATGAATTGGGCCGCGACGTGCTGGCGCGCTCGCTTCACGGGCTGCGGCTGACGCTGGCGCTCGCCTTTGCGGGGGCCGTGATCGGGCTGGTGATCGGGGGGCTTCTGGGGCTGATCGCGGGCCTGCGCCGGGGCTGGGCCGAAGACGTGATCATGGCGCTGGTCGACATGCAGATCGCCATCCCCTTCACGCTGGTGGCGCTTCTGGTGCTGGCGCTGATGGGCTCCAGCCTGACGGTGCTGATCTTCGTCCTCGGCATCGCCGGCTGGGAGCAATATGCCCGCATCGTGCGCGGCGAGGTGCGAAGGATCGCGGCGCAGCCCTACCTCGAGGCGGCGAAGACCGCCGGGGCCGGGCCCGTCTACACCGCATGGCGCCACGTGCTGCCCAACCTCGTCTCGCCGCTGGTGGTGCAGTTCACGCTGGCGCTGTCGAATATCGTCATCCTCGAAAGCACGCTCTCCTTCCTCGGCCTTGGCGTCCAGCCGCCGCAGCCCTCGCTGGGCTCGATGGTGGGGCTGGGGCGCGACTACATGCCGACCGCGCCGTGGATCGTGCTGACCCCCGCCGCGCTGATCGTTCTGCTGACCTTCACCGTGCAAATCCTGGGCGACTGGTTGCGAGACCGCGCCGATGTCCGGCTGCGCGAACGCTGATCCCTACACCAAGAGCCGGTCAACCGGCCCTCACCCAATATCCACCCTACCTTCAAACGGAGACATCCCATGTTCCGCCTGATGCTGACCACCGCCCTTGCCGCGCTGCCGCTGGCTGCCGCCGCACAGGAGATCACCGTTGGCGCCGCCAACGTCACCCCCTACGTCGATCCCGGCCGCGACCACTCCAACGTCGGTTCGCAGTTCTACTACAACACCTTCGACACGCTGATCGACCGCGACCACACCAAGCTGGCGCCCGAGTGGACCCCCGGCCTCGCCACCTCGTGGGAGCTGATCGACCCGACCACCATGGAGCTGAAGCTGCGCGAAGGCGTGAAGTTCCACAACGGCGACGAGATGACGGCCGATGACGTGGTCTTCTCGCTAAACCGGATGTTCCAGGCGACCTTCCCGCCCTACGTGGTGCGCGCCAAGGACCGGTTCGGCAACTTCACCGGCGCCGAGAAGGTGGATGACTACACCATCCGCATCCACGCCGCCCGCGAAGAGCCGCTGTGGGAAACCCTCGTTTCGATGCAGCAGGCGATGATCATCCCCGAGGCCTACACCAAGGCGCTGACCGGCGACCCGGACGTGGCCGAGGACAGCGACTTCGAGGCCTTCTCGCTTGCCCCCGTGGGCACCGGCCCCTACAAGATCGCCTCCTTCCAGCCCGGCGAGAAACTGGTCTGGGAACGGTTCGACGACTTCTGGGGCGAGGCCGCCCCGCTGGAGCGCGCCACCGTCGTCCAGATCGCCGAGACCGCCAGCCGCGTGACCGCGCTGAAGACCGGCGAGGCCGACATCATTACCAACGTGGCCCCCGACCAGCTGTCGCTGATCGACAAGGACCCGAACATGAAGACCGAAGGCTCTGCCACCGCGCTCTTCCATGTCATGATCATGAACCAGAACCACCCCAAGCTGCAGGACCCGCGCATCCGTCAGGCGATGTCGCTGGCCATCGACCGCGACGCCCTGAACGAGGCGCTGTGGCTGGGCAAGGCGGTTGTCCCCTCGACCCACACGATGGCCGAGATGGGCGCGCTGCATCAGCCTGACCTCGTGACCTTCGAATACGATCCCGAGCGCGCCAAGGCGCTTCTGAAGGAAGCGGGCTACGACGGGTTCGAGATCACCTATGACACCGCCGCGACCTACTACACCAACGGCCTGCTGGCCGCGCAGGCGATCATGGAGATGTGGGCCGCTGTCGGCATCAACGGCCGGGTGAACGTGCAGGACCAGTGGTCCGGCAAGGACCCCGAGATGATGACGCGCAACTGGTCGAACCCGATGTACTTCGCCGACCCCTTCGGCTCCTTCGGCGTGATGTGGGCGCCCGGTGGCCCCTCGGAAAGCGAAGGCCGGTTCAACACCGACGCCGACTATGCCGAGAAATGGGAGCGCTTCCGCTTCTCCACCGACGTCGAGGCCCGCAAGGCCGCCTACGTCGAGGTGATGGAAGAGATCAAGCAGGACCCGCCGGTTCTGCCGCTGTACCGCCCGTTCGAAAGCTGGGGCATGAAGAACGCGGTCAACTGGGCGCCGATGCCCGGCCATATCCCCTATGTTCTCGACTTCCGCGCCGGCAGCATCTCCCTCGCCGGGAGCTGATCCAGCGGGGACCGGGCTTTGCGGCCCGGTCCCACCCCATGCGTTTGTCCCTTTTCCAGACCCCCTCACGGCACACCCTCCACGGAGACCGACATGACCCGGATCGCCATCGTCACCGACATCCACCACGGCGCCCCCTCGCACACCAAGCGCGGCGACACGGCGCTGGAGCTGCTCTCTGCCTTCGCGGAGTGGGCCAACGATCAGACACCGGACCTGGTGCTGGACCTCGGCGATCGCATTTCGGACGTGGACAGCCAGACCGATGCCCGGCTGGAACGCGAAGTGGCCGAGATCTTCGCCCGCATCGACGCCCCCGTGCACCATGTCTGCGGCAACCATGACCGCGACCACCTGAGCGTGGCGAAGAACGAGGCGATCCTCGATGCGCCGCTGGCATCCGAGGTGATCGACCTCGGCGCGTGGCAGCTGGCGCTGTGGCGGGCGGATTCGCGCATTCACCGCAACGTGCTGCGCCCCGGTTTCGACCTGCCCGAGACCGATCTGCTGTGGCTCTCGCGCATGGCGCAGCAGGCCGAGAAGCCGACGCTGCTGGCCTCTCATGTGCCGATCTCGGGTCACTCGCAGGTCGGTAATTACTACTTCCAGCGCACGCCGGGCCTCTCGACCTATCCGCAGGCCGACCGCGCCCGCGCGGCGCTTGCACAGGCCCGCGTGCCCATGGCGGCGATCGCGGGGCACGTGCACTGGAACACGGTGACCACCGTGGACGGTATCCCGCACATGACCCAGCAGAGCCTGACCGAAAGCTTCACCACCGCCGGCGCACCCGCCCGCGCCTGGGGCATGCTGGAGCTGGGCGAGACGGTGCATTGGCAGGTCTTCGGCGACGATCCCTTCGAGGCACGCCTCTCGCCCATGCGGCACCGCTGGACCCCGCCGCTGGCCCCGCTCTTTGCCGAGCTTGCGGCGGAGTGAGCCCCATGCTGCCCAATCCGCCCGTCCTCTCCGTCAAGGACCTGCGCGTCGCCTTCGGCTCGGTCGAGGCGGTGCACGGGTTGAGCTTCGACATCCACCGCGGCGAGACGCTGGCCCTCGTGGGCGAGAGCGGCTCGGGCAAGAGCGCCACGGCGCTGTCGATCCTGCGGCTGATCGAGCGCGAGGGCGGGCGGATCACCGGGGGCAGCATACGACTGGGCGGTGACCGCCCGGCCGAGATCACCGCGTTGCCGCCCGCTGCGCTGCGGGCAATCCGGGGCGACCGGATCGCGATGGTGTTCCAGGAGCCGATGACCTCGCTCAACCCGGTGATGACCATCGGGGCGCAGATCGGCGAGACGCTGGCGCTGCACCGGGGCCTGCGGGGCCGCGCCGCCCGGGCCGAGGCCCGCGCCGCGCTGGAGCGGGTGAAGATCCCCGAGCCGGAGCAGCGGCTGGATCAATACCCCCATGAGCTTTCCGGCGGGTTGCGGCAGCGGGTGATGATCGCCATGGCGCTGATCTGCGAGCCCGATGTGCTGATCGCGGATGAGCCCACCACCGCGCTCGACGTCACCACGCAGGCCGAGATCCTCGCCCTGATCGCGGGGCTGCAACGGGACCTCGGGATGGCGGTGCTGTTCATCACTCATGACCTCGGCGTCGTGTCCGAGATCGCGGACCGGGTGGTGGTGCTGAAGGACGGCAATCTGGTGGAGGAGGGCCGCAAGGCCGATCTCTTCGCCGCGCCGAAATCGGAGTATGCGCGCGAACTGCTGGCCGCCACGCCGCGCCTCGGCGACGGATCGCCCGCGCCGTTGATCGGGGCCGAGCCGGTGCTGGAGGTGCGCGACGTGGTCACCACCTACGGCGGCGGCGGGCTCTTCTCCCGCAAGGCGCCGGTGGCGGCGGTGCGCGGTGTCTCCCTCACGCTGGGGCGGGGCGAGACGCTGGGGTTGGTGGGCGAAAGCGGCTGTGGCAAGTCCTCACTCGCCCGCACGGTGATGCGGCTGGTGGACCCGGCCTCGGGGCAGATCGACCTGCTGGGCACGCGGATCGAGGCCTTGGGGCCCGAGGCGCTGAAGCCGCACCGGGCGCAGATCCAGATGGTGTTCCAGGACCCATATGCCGCGCTCAACCCCCGCATGGCAATCCGCGATCTGGTGACCGAACCGGCCTACCTGCACGGCATGGTCGCCCCCGCCGGGCGCGACGCACTGGCGCGCGAGTTGCTGGAGCGTGTCGGCCTGCCGGCGGATGCGGCGGAGCGGTTCCCGCACCAGTTCTCGGGCGGGCAGCGGCAGCGGATCTGCATCGCGCGGGCACTCTCGGTGAAGCCGCAGATCATCGTCGCGGACGAGGCGGTCTCGGCGCTCGACGTCTCCAACGCGCGGCGGGTCACGGACCTGATGGCGCGCATCCAGCGCGAGGAGGGGGTCTCCTTCCTCTTCATCAGCCATGACATCGCCGTGGTGGAGCGGGTCAGCCACCGCATCGCGGTGATGTACAAGGGTGAGATCGTGGAGCAGGGCGAGACGGCGCAGGTGCTTCATGCGCCGCGCCACGCCTATACCCGCCGCCTGCTGGCCGCCGTGCCGCGGGCCGAGGGGCTGGCGCTGCCCGTGGCGGGCGCGACCGAGGTGGCCACGATCCCCGCTTGAGGTGGGGATTTCGACCCTGAACCGGCGCTTCGGGCCTGTGCCCCGGATGCGCCAGCCTGTGGCCATCGCCCGCGCGAGGCTTGCGCGGACGATCCTGCGCGACTACCCAGATCTCAGGCCCTGCGCCTTTCGGCGCGGGCGACGAGAGAGGGAGGCGGCGGCCTTGGCATCCTACAATCCGGTGGCGGCGGTCCTGCGCGGGCTCGACGTGTTGCAGGCGGTGAACGCCCATGACCCGGCGGATCTCAAGACGATCCACGCGGCGACAGGCCATGACAAGGCGACGATCATCCGCATGCTGGAGACGCTGATCCACGCCGGCTACGTGGTGCAGGACCCCGAGAGCGGCGCCTATCTCGTCACCGGGCGGACCCTGCAGCTGAGCGCGGGCTACGACCGGGCGCGGCAGTTCGAACTGTTGCTGGCCCCCGCGCTGAAGGCCTTCCGGACCGAGGTCGGCTGGCCGTCGGATTTCGCCACGCTGGACGGGACCGAGATGATCGTGGTCGAGACCTCGCGCGACACCGGGCCGATGTCCTTCAACCGGCGGCGCGGGTTCCGCGCGCCGGTGCTGCGCACCTCCATCGGGCGCGCCTACCTCGCCTTCTGCCCCGAGGCGAAACGCGCGGAGCTGATCGCGGCGCTGCGCCAGCGGGCCGAGGCAGGCGGCCCCGCCGTGCCGACGGATGCCGAGATCGCGGCGCTGGTCGATCAGGTGCGGGCCGAGGGCTATGCCACGATGGACGAGGGCTATAGCAGCGACGAATACAACGGTTCCTTCTGGGCCGTTGCGGTGCCGGTCATGGCGGGGGATCGGATCTGGGGCGCGCTGAACCTGATGATGCTGAAGCAGGCCACGACGCCGGAGCGGGTCCGCGAGGAACTGCTGCCGAAACTGAAAGCCGCCGCCGATGGTCTGGCGGCGGCCTTTGCGGAGGCCGGGGTCTGAGGGCGATGTCCGAGACCGGTGTCCGAGGCCGGGGATTAAACCGAAGCCTTGGACGGTGGTCTGGTATCGGCTGCGCCCTTGGCAGGACCCAAGGGGCACGCCGGGTGCCGTGACCGTGGCCCCGAGGGGCCGGGCTGCGCCGGACGGGTGCCGGGCAGCGGGGCTTCCGCGGTCGCTCAGACGCCGGTGAAGGCGGGGGAGCGACGGGAGAGGAAGGCCTGCACCGCCTCTTCGTGATCGGCGGTGGCATGGGCAAGCGCCTGGAAGGCGGCGGAGAGCTCCAGCACCGAGGCGAGTGACTGGTTGCAACTTTCGCGCAGCAGGCGCCGGGTCATCCGCACCGCGTGGGTGGGATGGGCGGCGATCTTGCGGGCCACGCTGCGGGCGGTCTCCATCAGATCGGCATCCGCGACGACCTGCGACACGAGACCGATCTTCAGCGCCTCCTGCGCATCGACCGTGTCGCCGGTCAGGGCCATCTCGCTGGCCTTGGAGAAGCCGACGATGCGCGGCAGCAGCCATGCGCCGCCGTCGCCCGGCACGATGCCGAGCCGCACGAAGCTTTCGGCAAAGAGCGCCGCCTCGCCCGCCACGCGGATGTCGCACATGCAGGTCAGATCACAGCCTGCGCCGATGGCGGGGCCGTTCACGGCGGCGATCACGGGGATCTCCATCGCTTCCATGGCCATCGGCAGTCGCTGGATGCCATGGCGATAGCCCAGACGGGTCCGTGCCGGCAGCGGATCGGAGAGCCCGCCCGCCGCCCCCATCTTCTTGATGTTCCCGCCGGAGGAGAAGGCCTTGCCCGTGCCGGTGAGGATGATCACCCGGCTGGCCGGATCGGTATTGGCCCCGTCGAGCGCGTCGAGCAGCGCCTCGATCATCGGCAGGTCGGAGATCGCGTTGCGCGTGTCCGGGTCGTTCAGGGTGAGGGTCACGATGCCTTCGGCGTCGATCTCGTGGGTGACGAGCGTCATGTCGGTCTCCTTCAGCGCAGGCCGAGCCCGCGGGCGATGATGCCGCGCAGGATTTGCCGGGTGCCGCCGCGCAGCGAGAAGCTGGGCGCGGCGAGGATGGTCTGGGCCAATACGGCGGCGAATGTATCGCGCTCCCCGGGGCGGGGGGCGGTGTCGGTCAGGGCGCGGGCGATCTCGGGGATCTCCTGCTCCAGCAGCGCGCCGAGGTCCTTGACGATGGTCGCCTGCTGGGCCGGGTTCTCGCCCCGCGCCAGCATCCCGGCGACCGAGATCGACATCTGCCGCAGCACCATCAGATGCGCCGCGATCCGGCCGATGACCTGCGCCTCCAGCCGGTCGGGCCCGGTGCCGATCTGGGCGATCAGGGCGTTGATCAGCGCGAAGGATGACAGGAAGCGATCCGGCCCGCTGCGCTCGAAGGCCAGCTCGCCCATGACCTGTTTCCAGCCCTCGCCCTCCTGCCCCAGCAGGGCATCGGCGGGCACCTCCACGTCGCGGAAGGAGACCTCGTTCATGTGATGATCGCCCGCGATGTCGAGGATCGGGCTGATCGTGATGCCGGGGGTCGAGAGATCGATCAGGAACTGGCTGAGTCCGCCATGACGATCCTCGGCCGGGCCGGTGCGGGCCAGCAGGATCATGTAATGCGCCTCATGGGCATAGGTGGTCCAGAGCTTGGTGCCGTTGATGCGGAAGCCGCTCTCGGTCCGCTCGGCCCGGGTACGGGCGGCGGCGAGGTCGGAGCCGCTGTCGGGCTCGCTCATGCCGATGCAGAAGTAGCAGTCTCCCGCGGCGATCTTGGGCAGGATCAGCTGGCGCTGTGCCTCGGTGCCGTTGTGCAGGATCAGCGGCGCGCTCTGGCGATCGGCGATCCAGTGGGCGGCGACGGGGGCACCGGCGGCCAGCAGTTCCTCGACCACGACATAGCGGTCGAGCGCGCTGCGCTCGTGCCCGCCATAGGCGCGCGGCAGGGTCATGCCGAGCCAGCCCTGCTGGCCCAGCTTGCGCGAGAACGCCGGGTCATGGCCGCTCCACGAGCGGGCGCGGAGCGTGGGGCCGTAGTCGGGGCCCAGTTCGGCGGCAAGGAAGGCGCGGACCTCGGCGCGCAGGGCGGCGGGGTCAGCCACGGCCTCGGCGGCGACGGGGGGAAAGGCGATCATGTTCATCAGGCGGCTCCGCGGATCTCGGGCTGGGTCAGCAGCGGCCAGAAGCCCTCGGCACCGCGGGCACAGCAGGTTTCCCCGATCCAGCGGGCCCAATGGGCCTCGCTGCCGCATTCATCGCGCCAGGCCCAGAGGCGGCGGGTGAGGGCGTGAAGCGGGTATTCATGGCTGAAGCCGATGGCGGCGATCACCTGATGGGCGATGGCGGCGGATTTGCCCGCGGCCTCGCCCGCGCGCAGCTTGGCGGCGGCGACGGCAAGGCGCCAGTCGGCCTCGGTATTGCCGGCAAGGGCATCGGCGAAGGCGCGGGCGGCCATTTCGGCACCGGCTCCGGCGGCGGCGGTTTCACCGGCCAGCACGGCCAGTTCCTGCTGGATCGCCTGGAACTTGCCGATCGGGCGGCCGAACTGCTTGCGCTCGTTGGCGTAGTCCACCGTCAGGCCGAGCAGGGCAGAGAGCGCCCCGGCCACGCCCTGCGCCCGCAGCAGGGCCCCGAGGAGGAGCATCTCCTCGCAGAGGGCGGGGGCGTCGGTGACGGCCTCGGCGGGCAGGGTCAGGTCGTAGACGAGGGTATCCTGCGGCTCGGCCACGAGGTTGTGGGCGGGCAGGGCGGTGCCTGCGGGCAGTGCCGCCAGCTTGGCACCCTCGGCGGTTTTGACCCGCACGACGATGGTCTGCGCCATCCGGCCATAGGGCACCGCGTGCAGGCGCCCGGTGGCCTGCCAGCCGGAGGCGACGGGCGTCAGGGTCAGCGCATGGTCGGCGGTGAAGCTGGCGATGCCCTCCACCGGGTCCAGACCGGCGCGGGCCAGCAGGAGGTTGGCGATCATCGTCTCGCCCAGGGGGGCGGCGACGGCATGTTCGGCGGCCATGCGGACGAGGGCGAGGGCGCTTTCGGCGGGCAGGCCGAAGCCGCCTTCGTCCTCCGAGAGCAGCGCCAGCGGGAAGCCGGCCTCCTCGATCTCGGCCCAGAGGCCTGCGGGGAGGGGGGCGGCATCGGCCCCGGCCTGGGCGGGCAGCGCCGCAAAGCTGTGTTCACGGTAGGCCGAGAAGAGCCGCTCGGCGCTGTCGGCAATCATCCTGTCCATGATGTCTCCTGGAAAGTCGGGCGCCGCCACCCCGCGGGGCGGCGGCGCGGTGTCACTCGGCGGCGACCAGCGGGCGGCGGCTGCGCGCCAGCAGGATCGGCAACGCCACGAGCGCCGCGCCGATGAGAGCGGTTTCAGTATGGTTCAGGCCGAGGGAGCCCATGCCCGGGATCGCCACCATGAAGCCCCCCAGCAGGAGCATCCCGCGGCCGAAGATCGCCGCAGGGCCATCCCCCAGCGGGCCGAAGCCCACCACGTAGCCCCGGAAGCCCGAGGCCATGAGCCAGATCCCCGTCATCGCTGCGGCGAGCGCCAGCAGCACCTCCGCCGCCGTGCCCTGTCCGACGAGGGCCGGGTCGAGGACGAAGAAGAAGGGGATGATGTAGATCACGGCCCCGAGGCGCATGGATTCCACGCCCACCGCGAAGGGTTTCGCCTTGGCCAGCGTTGCCGCCGAGAAGGCGCCGAGCGCCACGGGCGGGGTGATGAAGCTGACCATGCCCCAGTAGAGGATGAAGAGGTGGATCGCCATCCGGTCGATGCCGGTCTGTTCCAGCGCCGGGGCCAACACCACGGCGAGGAAGACGTAACAGGCGGTCACGGTCATCCCCATGCCGAAGACGAAGGCGGTGACCGCCCCCATGATCAGCAGCGCCACGGCACTGTCGCCCGCAAGGAAGACGAGGTCATTGACCAGCGTGCCCGCAAGGCCGGTGGCCGAGAAGGCGCCGACGATCAGGCCCACGCCCATCAGGACGGCGGTCAGTTCGGCCAGCGAGGCGCCAACGCTCCACATCAGGTCGCGCAGGCCGGTGAGGCTGAGCCGGGTGCTGGGGAAGACCTGGTTCAGCGCGACCATCAGCGCGGTGGCGAAATAGGGCGCCCGGGTCTCGGCGCGCAGGCCGATCATCATCCAGATCAGCAGGGCGAAGACGAGGATGTAGATCCAGCCCTTGCGCAGCGTCTCGCCCAGCTTGGGCAGTTCGTTGCGCGGGATGCCCTTCAGGCCCTTGCCGGCGGCATAGGCGTCGATCTGCATGAAGAGACCGAAGTAGAAGAGCAGCGAGGGGATCGCGGCGGCCAGCGCCACCTCGGCATAGGGCACACCCAGGAAGGAGGCCATGATGAAGGCCGTGGCGCCCATGATCGGCGGCATCAGCACGCCCCCGGTGGAGGCGCAGGCCTCGGTCGCGGCGGCGGTCTTGGCCGAGAAGCCCGAGCGTTTCATCGCGGGGATCGAGACCGAGCCCGTCGAGAGCACGTTCGAGATCACCGAGCCCGAGAGCGAGCCCATGAAGCCCGAGGCGAAGATCGCCACCTTGGCTGCCCCGCCCCGGAAGTGGCCCACGAGGGCGAAGGCGAGGTCATTGAAGAACTGCCCACCGCCGGTCTTGGCCAGCACCGCGCCGAAGAGCACGAAGCCCACGACCAGCTGGCCGAAGCTTTTCATCGGGATGCCGAAGGCGCTTTCCGAGGAAATGACGTGATAGGCGACTGTGTCGAGGAAGGGCTGCTGGAAGCCGTTGAGCGGCCCGGGGAAATGGCCCGCCACCGTGGGGTAGAGCGAGACCAGGAACACGATGATCGCCAGCGGCAGGCCGCCCGCGCGGCGCGTCGCCTCGACGATCAGCGCCCAGAAGAGGATCGAGATCACCTGCACATGCATGGGGGCTGCGTATTCCCAGCCCTCGTTCAGGGACCTTTCCGATGTCGCGATGAAGAAGGCGCAGACAGCCAGCGACAGGACCAGCAGCACCCAGTCCGTGGCCTTGCCCGCAGCGCCCTTGATCCCGCCATCGAAGACGAGGAAGGCGAGCGAGAAGAAGGCCGCGGCCAGAAGGTAGAGATATTGCCCTTCCAGCAGGGTGATCCCCCCGATGCGCAGCTGGAAGATCTGGTTGACCGACAGCGCGATGCCGAAGGCGGTGCCCACAACGACGGTGTAGAGACGGAGAGAGGGCTTGCGCCCCCTCTCGAAGATCTCCTGCGCCTGCTGGAACTCCTGCTCGTCCTGAAGCGTGGCCATGTCGGCGCCTCAGAAGACGGGCTTGAAGCCGCCGGCGGCAAGCGCGGCGTGGCGTTTCTCGGCCCAGGCGGCCTCCCAGTCGGCGGGCTTCTCGGCCTGCAGCTCTTCCCATGCGGCGGCGAGGGCGTCCTGACGGGCGATCATCCGGTCGTTGTGGGCCTGTGCGGCGTCGGTCCAGATGCCCGCTTCCTTGAAGTAGCGGATCGCGCCGTCATGGAAGGGCACCAGCCATTCGAGGTTCTGGGCCTTGATGTCCCAGCCGTCGGCGGCAGGGGCTGCGTCCTTGTAGGCGTCGAAGGTTTCGACCATGGCGCGGGTCTGCTTGTAGACGAGGTCCGCGTCCTGCTCCTCCATCGCGATCAGCACCGGGTAGGGATAGCTGGCCGCGCCCACGCCGTTGTCGGCAGAGAGTCCGGCGCCATCGGTGGCCGTCATGGGCGCGAAATAGGGGGCCACGTCCTGCATCCGCTGGATGCCTGCCGCGTCCGAGGCGTCGATCGGCGGCCAGTAGAGCCCGCGCGGACCGGCTTCGACTTCGTAGGCGGTGCCGGCGGTGGTGCTGGAATAGGTCGCGTCGATGTTGCCGTCGGCGAGGCCGCGCCAGCTGTCGCCGTAGCCGCCGAAGTCGACCGCCTCCACGTCATCCCAGGTCAGCCCGCCATAGGCCAGCAGGGCCTCGATGGCGACGTTGATCGCGGGCGAGCCCTTGATGTGGCCCACCTTGAGGCCGCGCAGGTCAGAGTAGGTGAAGCCTTCGCAGCCCGGCTTGCCGGCCTTCTCGCAGGTTTCCTTGGTCACGGCGAGGGCAAAGCCGAACTTGGCACCCGCGTTCTGCAGCAGCACGCGCACCTTCTGCGGGCCCCAGCGTTCGGCACCGAATTCGAAGACGCCTTCCTGCGCCATGTAGACGCCGCCGATACCCGCGGCGGTGAAGTCCACCTTGCCCTGGCGCAGCGGCTCGGAGCGGGCGATGTCGTTCTTGCCCGGCAGCAGCCGCAGGTTGGTGCCATAGGCCGATTTCATCGCGGACCCGATGGCCACGGCCTGGTTGTAGCCGGTCGAGCCCATGTCATAGGCTGACCAGGACAGCTGGCCCGGCATATCCATGTCGGCCGCCTGCGCGGTACCGGCCGCAAGGGCCAGCGTTGCCGCAAGAATCACTCGTTTCGTCATGTCTTCCTCCCAGTATCGGGCCCGCAGCGGACCCGGTTCGCGCCAAGACGCGATTGAAACCCTGATGTTGGGCGCCCCCCTCCTCGGGGCGCCCGGGGTGCATCTGCGGGCGGAACGCGCCGCCCGGACCGATGCAGGTAGAGGCTAGGAACCGCCTCCTCTCTTGTAAATGAAAAAGTATTTCATCTGCTGAAATTCAGCTGCCCTCGAAGACCGGCGTCTGTTTGGCGAAGAAGGCATCGCGGGCGCGGACGTGGTCTCCGGAGAGCATCAGGCCGGGCTGGTGGTTGGCCTCGAAGGCCAGCACCTCGTCGAGCGAGGCCATGTGGCGGCAGAAGGCGGTCTTGGTCGCGCCGATCGCCAGCGTGGCGGCATCGGCATAGAGCTTCGCCTGCTCGAGGGCCACCTCCAAAGCCGTGCCGGGCGCCGCCGCGATGTCGGCCAGACCGATGCGGACGGCCTCTTCGCCAGTGACGACTTCGGACAGCATGGCCATGCGGCGTGCCCGGCCCATGCCCACGCGCATCGGCACGGACCAGAGCCAGCCCCAGTCGGGCGCAAGGCCGACCTTGCCGAAGACCGCGCCGAATTTCGCCTCTCGGCTGGCGACGCAGAGGTCGGACATGGCGGCGATCGACATGCCCGCGCCGAAGGCCGCGCCTTCGACCGCCGTCAGCACCGGCTTGGGCCCCTCGGCGATCAGCCGCACGAGGCGATGGCCCCGCATCATCCGGTGCCGTGCGCCTTGGAGCGTGGCACCGACCATGGATTTCAGGTCGCCGCCCGCGCAGAAGACACCCTCCGCCCCGGTCAGGACGATGGCGCGGCACGTGGCGTCGTTCATCAGATCGTCCAGCACGGCGGTCAGCGCGTCGCGCATCGGCGCGGCCAGGGCGTTGCGGGTTTTCGGGGACGTCATGGTGACGATGGCGATGCTGTCGCGGCGGTCGACACGGACGGGCGAAGTCTCTGACATGGGCTCTCCTCCAAGCGCATTTCAACAGTTGAAATTCTTTTTCATTTACATTCTAGCTGGAGGTGGCGAGTCTGCAAGCGCTTTCGGGAGGGCCTGCGCAGGTCCGCATCGCACAAAGGAGGAGGTGTGTATGAACAGTCCTGAGAAGGGGGAATCCCTGTCCGCGGTGACCGTGCTGGGGGTCGTCGGAGCCGGCGCCATGGGGCAGGGAATCGCACAGGTTGCGGTGACGGGCGGCATTCGCACGCTGCTCTACGATGTCTCTTCCGAGGCGGCCGAAGCGGGTGCCGCGACCATCGCCAGCCGCCTGCGGCGTCTGGTCGAGAAGAACAAGATGGAGAGCGCCGAGGCGGAAGCCGCCATCGCGCGTCTGTCCGTGGCCGGGGCGCTGGAAGACCTCACGCCCTGCGAGGCGGTGGTCGAGGCCATCGTCGAGAACATCGACGTCAAGCGCCGGGTCTTCCGAGATCTGGAGGCCGTCGTCTCGCCCGCCTGCCTGCTGGCGTCGAACACCTCCTCGATCCCGATCGCCTCGATCGCCTCGGCCTGCGAACACCGGGGCCGGATCGCGGGGCTGCATTTCTTCAACCCCGTGCCGCTGATGCGCCTTGTCGAGGTGATCCGTCCGGTGGAGGCGACCGATGCCACCATCGCCACGCTGATCGCCCTCGGCCGCCAGATGGGCCGCACCCCGGTTGAGGTGAAGGACAGCCCCGGCTTCCTCGTGAACATGGGCGGCCGCGCGATGACCACCGAGGGCATCCGCATCCTGCATGAAAGCGTCGCCACGCCCGAGCAGGTCGATGCGGTGATGCGCGACTGCTACGGCTTCCGCATGGGGCCGTTCGAGTTGATGGACCTGACGGGGATCGACGTGAACTACCCGGTCAGCGTCTTCGTCTGGGAAGGCTACGGCAATGATCCCCGGATCACGACCTACCCGGAACACCGCGCGTTGCTGGACGCGGGCCTCTATGGCCGCAAGAGCGGGCGCGGCTGGTTCGACTATGCCGAGGGGGCGCAGAAACCCTCGCCCGATTTCGTCACCGATGCGGCGCCTGCGAAAACCGTGGCCCTTGCCGAGCCCAACCCGGTGCTGGAAAGCTTCGTCGTCGCGGCGGGTCTGACCGTCGTGCCCGATGACGGGACCATCGCACTGTTGGCCGCGCCGGTCGGGCTCGATGCCACCTCGACCGCGCTGCGCACCGGGGCGGACAGCCGTCGCCTCGTCTGCCTCGACCTGATCGGGCGCACCGACCGCCGCGTCGTGGTAATGACCGCGCCGGGCGCGGACCACGGCCTGCGCGATGCGGTGGCCGCCGCGCTCACCAGCGAGACCCGCGCCGTCACCGTGATCAAGGACAGCCCCGGCTTCATCGGCCAGCGGGTCACCGCCGCGATCTGCAACCTCGGCTGCTCCATCGCCGAGACCGGCCTCGCCGCGCCCGAAGACATCGACATGGCGCTGGAACTGGGCCTGAACTACCCGGCCGGGCCGATGCGCCTTGGCGAACAGGTCGGCGCCGGCACGATGCTGACGATCCTGACCGCCCTGCAATCCCTGACCGGCGAAGACCGCTACCGCCCGACCATGTGGCTCAGCCGCCGGGCGCGGCTCGGCCTGCCGCTGAAGACCGCGGCGTGAGGAGGCCGAGATGAGAGGAGACCCCGTGATGAGCAGCCTCGACCAGCTGACCAACCCCGCCTCCATTGCCATCGTCGGCGCCTCGGACACCCCGACGCGGATCGGCGGGCGGCCGCTGCACTACATGCTGACCAAGGGCTACAAGGGCGATATCTACGCCGTGAACCCCAAGAGCGAGACGGTGCAGGGCCTCAGGGCCTACAAGACGATCTCGGACATTCCGGGGCAGCTGGACTTCGTGCTGATCGCCATTCCCGCCACCGCCGTGGTCGGCGCGGTGCGCGAGGCGATTGCCAAGGGCGCGCGCACGATCCTGATCTTCTCCTCCGGCTTTGCCGAGGCGGATGCCGCGGGCATCGCGGCGCAGCAGGAGATCCTGACGATGGCGCGGGCCGCGGGTGTGCGCATCCTCGGGCCGAACTGTCTGGGCGCGATCAGCCCGCGCAGCCATTTCTACCCCACCTTCACCTCGACCATCGAGAAGGGCGAGCCGCTGGCGGGCCACCTGGGCATCGCCAGCCAGTCGGGGGCGTATGGCAGCCACATCTTCCTGATCTGCCAGCAGCGTGGCCTCGGCATCTCGAACTTCGTCACCACGGGGAACGAGAGCGACCTGCACGTGGGTGAGCTGATCGGCATGCTGGCCGAGGATGACAACACCCACGCCATCGCGGCCTACGTGGAAAGCATCAAGGACGGCCCGGCCTTCATCGAGAGCCTCGAAATGGCCCGTGCCGCGCGCAAGCCGGTCTTCGTCATGAAGGTGGGCCACTCCTCTGCGGGGGCGGCGGCGGCCTCGTCCCACACCGCCTCGCTGGCGGGCGAGGACGTGGTCTATGACGCGGTGCTGCGCCAGCATGGCGCGATCCGGGTGAACTCGACCGAGGAGATGATCGACCTCGCCTACGCCGCGCGGCCCCGGATCTATCCGGCGGGCAAGCGGGTCGGGCTGGTCACCGTCTCGGGCGGGGCGGGCATCCTGATGGCCGATGCGGCCTCCGACTGCGGGCTCGACGTGGCCGAGATGCCGGAGGAGGCGCAGGCCGAGCTGAAGGCGGTTCTGCCCTTCGCCTCGCCGCGCAACCCGGTGGACGTGACGGCGCAGCTCTTCAACAACCTCTCGCTGGTGCCGCAGTTCACCACGGCGATGCTCGACCGCGGCAACTACGACGGGATGATCGGCTTCTGGACCTCGGTCGGCGGCGCGCCGACGCTGGCCAAGCCGCTGATGGACGGGCTCAAACAGTCGATGGAGGGGCGCACGGACACGCTCTTCATCCAGTCGGTCGTGGCCCCGCCCGAGATCATCGCGCAATACGAGGCCGAGGGCTTCCCCTGCTTCGAGGACCCCACCCGCGCGGTCGAGGCGCTTGCCGGGCTGATGCAGGCGGGTGCGGCCTTCGCCGCCGGTCGCCCCGTCACGCCGCCCGCACTGGACCTGCCCGCGCTGCCCGATCGCGACCTGAGCGAGCTGGAGGCGAAGGAGCTGATGGCCGCAGCCGGGCTGGCGGTGGACGTGGATCGCCTTGTCACCACGCCCGAGGACGCGGCCGAGGCGGTCGCAGTGCTGGGGCGCAAGGCGGTGCTCAAGATCGTCTCGCCCGACATCGCGCACAAGACGGAAGCGGGCGGCGTGAAGCTGAACGTCTCCGCCGAAGAGGCGCCCGCCGCCTTCAGTGCGATCATGGAAAGCGCCAAGGCCTATAATCCCAAGGCCAAGCTGGACGGCGTGCTGATCGCGCCCATGGCGGGCGAGGGGGTGGATTGCATCCTCGGCGCGCGGATCGACCCGGTCTTCGGCCCGGTGGTCCTCTTCGGGCTGGGGGGCATCTTCACCGAGGTGCTGAAGGACGTGGCCTTCCGTGCCGCGCCCTTCGACGAGTCCACCGCGCGCGAGATGATCGACGAGTTGAAGGGCCGCGACCTGCTCTTCGGCGCGCGGGGACAGGCGCCCTGCGATATCGACGCGCTCACGACACAGATCAGCCTTTTCAGCCGCGCGGCGGCAGGCTGGGCCGACCAGATCGACAGCATGGAAATCAACCCGCTCCGCGCCCTGCCCGAAGGGTGTCAGGCGCTGGACGCGCTGATCCTGCGCAAGACCAAGGAGGAGAGCCATGACTGACGTGGCAGAGGCAACCGGACCGGAGGCGCAATACCGCGCCTACCTCGCCGAGGGGCGGTTCATGATCCAGAAATCGCGGAGCAGCGGACAATATGTCTTCTATCCGCGCGTGGCAGAGCCGGGCACCGGCGCGCGCGATCTGGAGTGGGTGGCCCCCAGCGGGCTGGGGCGCGTCTGCGCCACCACCGTCACCCGGCAGCGCCCCGAGACGGGCGGCGATTACAACATCGCCATGGTCGACCTCGACGAGGGGCCGCGCGTCCTGTCGCGGGTGACCGGCATGGCGCCGGAAGAGGTGACCATCGGCCTGCGGGTCGAGGCCTATGTGGACGATCTGGACGGCGCCCCCGCGGTGCTCTTCCGCAAGGTGGAGGGCGCGCAATGAGCCACCAGTTGAGAGGCAAGGCCGCCTGCGTGGGCATGGCCACCACCGGCATGGGCGAGGCCCCGAGCCGCAGCGCGATGGACCTGATGGCGGGCGCGGTTCTGGACGCGCTGGAGGATGCGGGCATCCCGCTGGCGGAGGTCGACGGCGTCTTTGCCGCCAATGCCGTGCATTCCATGGCCAGCATGTCGCTGAGCGAACACCTCGGCATCGTGCCGGTGATCTCGGACAATTCCAACGTCGGCGGGTCGTCCTTCATGCAGCATGCGCTGCTGGCGGCCACCGCGCTGGAGGCGGGTCTGATCAACGTGGCGGTCATCGCCTATGGCTCCAACCAGCGCTCCGCCGGCGGGTTTCAGGGCGTGTCCGAGCCGTTGCCCTACGAGGCGCAGTTCAAGCCGCGCAACCCGATCACCAGCTACGCGCTCGTCACCTCGCACTACCTTCACCGCTTCGGCGTCACGCGCGAGCAGTTGGCCGAAGTGCCCGTGGCGGCCCGGGCCTGGGCGAACCTGAACCCCGAGGCCTTCATGTACGACAAGGGCCCGCTGACGGTGGAGGATGTGCTGGCGGCACGGATGATCTCCGACCCGCTCGGCAAGCTCGACTGCTGCCTTGTCACCGATGGCGGCGCGGCCATCGTCATGACCCGCGCCGACCGGGCCAAGGACACGCGGCACACGCCGGTGCACCTGCTGGGCGCGGGGGTGGCACACTATCACCGCATGATCTCGACCATGCCGGACCTCGCGGTGACGGCGGCGACGACCTCTGGCGAACGGGCCTATGCCATGGCGGGGCTGACGGCGGCGGACATGGACAGCGTGCAGCTCTACGACGCCTTCTCGATCAACACGCTGCTCTTCCTCGAAGACCTCGGCTTCTGCGCCAAGGGCGAGGCGGCGGAGTTCATCAAGGGCGGCCATATCGCGCCCGGGGGCGGGCTGCCGGTGAACACCAATGGCGGCGGGCTCTCCTGTGTCCATCCCGGGATGTACGGGCTCTACGTCATGATCGAGGCGATCGCGCAGATCCGCGCCACGCTGGACGGCGCGCCTGCACCCCGCGACGTGGGCGGCTGGGTGCCGGGGACGAAGCTGGCGCTGGCCCATGGCAACGGCGGTGTCCTGTCGGCGCAGGCAACCACCATCTGGGGCGCGCCGGAAACGGTCTGACGACAACACGCTGGCCCGGCGGCGCAAGAGGCCGGGCCAGCCAGACGGCAAGGAGGGGAGAGGACCATGTCAGATAGGATGCCAACCGCCGAACAGGCAGCGGAGGCTGCACAGCCCAGCCCCGGCGCGCTGGACGGGCTGCGGGTGCTGGATCTGTCGCGGGTGCTGGCAGGGCCATGGTGCGCCCAGAACCTTGCCGATCTCGGCGCGGACGTGGTGAAGGTCGAAAGCCCGGATGGCGGCGACGACACCCGCAAGTGGGGCCCCCCCTTCGTGACCGAGCCCGAGACCGGGCGCCGCGATGCGGCCTATTACTTCGCCACCAACCGCAACAAGCGCTCCATCGCCGTGGACTTCCGCCAGCCGGAAGGGCTGGAACTGGTCCGCGATCTTGCGCGGCAGGCGGACGTGGTGATCGAGAACTTCAAGCTCGGCGGCCTGCGGAAATACGGGCTTGACGTGGAGAGCATCCGCGAAATCAATCCGAACGTCATCTATTGCTCGATCACCGGCTTCGGCCAGACCGGGCCCTATGCGGCGCGGCCGGGCTATGACTTCCTGCTGCAGGGCATGGGCGGGCTGATGAGCTTTACCGGCCTGCCGGACGGGGTGCCCGGCGCGGGGCCGATGAAGGTGGGCGTGGCGGTCTGCGATCTCTTCACCGCCATGTATGCCACCACCGCGATCCTTGCCGCCGTGGTCCACCGTGAGAAAACCGGTGAGGGCCAGCACATCGACTGCGCGCTTTTCGATACGCAGATCGCGGTGCTGGCGAACCAGGCGTCGAACTGGCTCAACGGCGGGACCGTGCCGCAGCGTATGGGCAACAATCACCCCAACGTGGTGCCCTACCGGGTCTACCCCGTCGCGGACGGGCATATCATCATCGCCTGCGGCAATGACCGGCAGTTCGGGGCGCTTGTCACCGCGCTTGGTGCGGCGGAGCTGGCGGGCGATCCGCGCTTTGCCACGAACGAGGCGCGGGTGATGAACCGCGCCGAGATCGACCAGCGGATCGAAGCCCTTTTGCAGGCGATCCCGCGCGACGCGGCGCTGCACCAGATCGAGGCCGCGGGCGTGCCCTGCGGGCCGATCAATGACCTCGCCGATGTTTTCGCCGACCCCCATGTCGCGGCGCGGGGCGCGGTGGTCGAACAGACCGACGACAGCGGCCTGACCACCCGCTCCGTCGCCTTCCCCGCGCGGCTGGACCGCACGCCCGCCACCTATCGCCGGGCGCCGCCGCGTCTGGGGCAGAACGGGGCCGAGGTGCTGGCCGACTGGGCCGGCTACGATCCCGCGCGGCTGGCGGCGCTGCGCCGCGACGGGGTGATCTGACGTGGCCTCCTACAAGCCGGTCAATGCGGCCCTGCGGGTGCTGGACGTTCTGGTGGCGGTGAACCAGCAGAGCGGCCGGGCCAGCGTGGGCGGCATCCACCACCAGACCGGCATCGACAAGGCCACCATCGTGCGGATGCTGGAGACGCTGATCAGCGCGGGCTTCGTGGTGCGCGATGCAGAGGCGCCGCTCTACGAGGTGACAAGCAAGACGCTGATGCTGTCGAACTCCTACCAGAAGCACCGGGAGTTGGGCCGCCTGCTGACCGCGCCGCTGGAAACCTTCCGCACGCGGATCAACTGGCCCTCGGACGTGGCCTTCTATGAGGACGGCGTGATGCTGGTGGTCAGCAGCACGCGGCAAAGCGGGGCGCTGTCCTTCAACCGCGCGGCAGGCTTCCGGTCGCCGGTCTTTGCCAGCAGCCTTGGCCTCGCCTACATGGCCCACGCCCCGGAGGCCGAGGTGGAGGAGGCCGCCCGGCTGGCCGCCGCGCAATCCGCGCCATGGAATGGTTTGGCGCGCGATCCCGTGGCCCGGGCCGAGAGGCTGGCCGAGATCCGCGCGCGCGGCTACGCCGAGATGGACCCGGTCTATTCCCAGCTGGAATACCAGCGACAGGTGACCAGCATCGGGGTGCCCGTGCTGGCGGGGGGGCGGTCGATTGCCTCGGTCAACGTGATCTACCTGCGCCGCGCCATGACGGCAGAGCGCGCCGTGGCCGAGGTGCTGCCCGGCCTGAAGGAGGCCGCGGGCGAGATGGCCGAGGTGCTGCGGTCCGAACTCGTCGGCGCAGTCTGACGGGGCCGTTGGGACCGCGCCGCGACCCAAAACAGTCTCTAACAAGGCAAAACGGCCACCCGGGGGCGGCCGTCTCTCGATCCGGGTCAGGCGTGGATCAGCCCTTGTAGTCGGTCCAGGCCATGTCCTCGCCCTTCAAGCCGCCCTTGATGACGCGGGTCGGCAGGCCGATCCGGTCCAGCAGGGTGAAGAAGGGTTTCGGGTCCAGCTCCTCGACGTTCTTCATGGTCTTGGCATCCCATTCGCCGGTGGCGACCAGCATCGCTGCGGCAACCGGGGGCACGCCCGCGGTATAGGAAATGCCCTGGCTGCCCACTTCCTCGTAGGCTTCCTTGTGGTCGGCCACGTTGTAGACGAAAAGCTCGATCTCCTGACCGTCCTTGGTGCCCTTCACCAGATCGCCGATGCAGGTCTTGCCGGTGTAGTCGGGCGCCAGCGAGGCGGGATCGGGCAGGCAGGCCTTCACCACCTTCAGCGGCACCACTTCACCGCCGTCGGCCAGTTTCACCGGCTGCTCGGACAGCAGGCCGATGTTCTTCAGCACGGTGAAGACGTTGATGTAGTGATCGCCGAAGCCCATCCAGAAGCGCACGTCCGCCTGCGGATAGTTGGTGGCCAGCGAATGCACCTCGTCATGGCCCGACTGGTAGGCCTTGGAGGGGCCGACCACCGGCAGGTCCCATTCGTGGCCGGAGGCGAACATGGTCGTCTCCTTCCACTGCTGGTCTTCCCAGTAGTAGACCACGCCGGTGAATTCGCGGAAGTTGATCTCCGGATCGAAGTTCGTGGCGAAATACTTGCCGTGGGAGCCGGCGTTGATGTCGACGATGTCGATGCTCTTCACCTCGTCCATCTGGTCGATGGCGAAGCGGGCATAGGCGTTCACCACGCCCGGATCGAAGCCCGCGCCGAGGATCGCGGTCACGCCCTTCTCGGTGCAGGTGTCGCGGCGCTTCCACTCGTAGTTGGCATACCACGGCGGGGTCTCGCAGATCTTCTCGGGCTCTTCGTGGATCGCGGTGTCGATGTAGGCGGCGCCGGTCTCGATGCAGGCGTCGAGGACATGCATGTTGACGAAAGCGGTGCCCACGTTGATCACGATCTGGGCCCCGGTCTCGCGGATCAGGGCGGCCACCTCGGCCGGCTGGGTCGCGTCGACGGCATGGGCGGTGAACGCGCCCTCCACCTTCATCGCGCCCTTGGCATGAACGCTCTCGATGATCGCGTCGCACTTGGCCTTGGTGCGGCTGGCGATATGGAGATCTCCCAGCACGTCGTTATTCTGGGCGCATTTGTGCGCCACCACCTGGGCGACGCCACCGGCGCCGATGATGAGAACGTTCTTCTTCAAGACAGAACTCCCTTTATGATGAGGCGCCGCACGGACGCTCGGTCAGCATGGCACCCGGTGAAGGGTGCGGGGTCAGCCTGCGCCGGCGTGGCGCAGGGTCTGGCCGCGCGGGATGCGCGGAGTCTGGATGCGCCCGCGGGGGCGCGCAATCGCGGCACCCTCAGGAGAGGGCGGCCGCGAAATCCTCGTAGGTGAAGCCGCGCACCAGCCGTTCGGTGCCGTCCAGTTCACGAATGGCAATGGCGGGCATCTGCACACCGTTGAACCAGTTCTTCTTCACCATGGTATAGCCCGCCGCGTCCTGGATCGACAGGCGGTCGCCCGGTTGAAGGGCCTTCGGGAAGCGATACTCGCCAAAGATGTCACCTGCGAGACAGGATTTTCCGCAGATCATCCACTCCTGATCACCGCTTTCCTGCATCTTGGCGCTTTCGCGGTAGATCAGCAGGTCGAGCATATGCGCCTCGATGGAGCTGTCGACGATGGCGAGGTTCTTGCCGTTGTAGAGCGTGTCCAGCACGGTCACCTCCAGCGTGGTCGACTTGGTGATCGCCGCCTCGCCGGGTTCGAGGTAGACCTGCACCTCGTTCTCGCCGGCAAAGCGTTTCAGCCGCTCGGCCAGTTTCTCCAGCGGGTAGCCCTCGCCGGTGAAGTGGATGCCGCCGCCGAGGCTGATCCACTTCATCCGCTTGATGAGCGGGCCGAAGCGGTCCTCGATCTGGCCCAGCATCTCGTCGAAACGCTCGAAGCTCGCGTTCTCGCAGTTGTTGTGGAACATGAAGCCGCTGATCAGATCGGCCACCGGCTCGATCACCTCCGGGCTGTGCTCTCCGAGGCGCGAGAAGGGGCGGGCGGGATCGGCAAGGTCGAAGCCCGAGGTCGAGACACCGGGGTTCACCCGCAGCCCGCGGGTGTGATCGCGGCTGACCTCTTCGAAGCGGGCCAGCTGCTGCGCGGTGTTGAAGATCACCTTGTCCGAGGAGGCCAGCACCTCCTCGATCTCCTCCGGGGCCCAGGCCACGGAATAGGCATGGGTCTCGCCGGGGAACTTCTCGCGGCCCAGCTTCACCTCGAAGAGCGAGGAGGAGGTGGTGCCGTCCATGTACTCCGACATCATGTCGAAGACCGACCACGTGGCAAAGCACTTCAGCGCCAGCAGGGCCTTGGCGCCGGAAAGCTCCCGCAGGCGGGCGATCTTTTCCATGTTCGGAAGCAGGCGGGACTTGTCGATAAGATAGTAGGGCGTCTGCATGCGCGTCGGAACCTTGGTTGGAGGACAGGAGAAGCGAGGCTGCATCAGGCAGGGCTGTTCTGGGGGCAGATAGCCTGCCTTGCCCCCTCCCGCAATGGTGCGGGGGAGGTTCAATCGCAGAAAAGCAGGGGTTCCACGGCGAAACGCGGGGTTGCAGGGGCGGCCTGCGGGTGGTGCGGGGCCGTTCCGTGGGGCGGAACGAGGCCCGGACCTGTCGCCGCCTGCGCGGGGCGTCGGCGGGCCCGCGCCCCTTCGGCCCGCGCGGGCGGGCCGTTGCGCCTGCGGAGGATGATCCGCAGACGCAGGCTGTTTAGTCGCAGCGCACCGACATGCCGCCATCCACCACGATCTCGGTCCCGGTGATGAAGCGGCTTTCCTCGGAGGCGAGGAAGAGCGCGGCATTCGCCGTATCGCGCCCGTCGCCCATCCAGCCCATGGGGATCCGGGCCAGCCGCTGTGCCAGCAGCGCATCCACATCGCCCCCCGCCCGTTGCCCGGCAAGGCGCGCCTCGACCATCGGCGTATGGAGCTGGCCGGGCACCACGGTGTTCACACGGATGCCCTTGGGCGCATATTCGACGGCCGTGACCTTGCCGAACTGGATCACCGCCGCCTTGGAGGCGGCATAGGCGGCCTGCGCCGCGCCGGTCCAGCGCATCCCGGAGGTGGAGGAGGTGTTGACGATGGCCCCCGCGCCCTGCGCGTCCATATGGGGCAGCACCGCCTTGCAGGTCAGGAAGACGGATTTGAGGTTGAACTCCATCTGCCGGTCCCAATCCTCCTCCGAGAGCTGAACCGCCCCGCCCTTGAACGACCCGCCCACGTTGTTGACGAGGATATCGACCCGGCCGAAGCGCGCGATACAGGCGGCGACCATCGCCTCGACCGCCCCGGCGTCCGTCACGTCGCAGAGGTAGGGCTCGATCTCGCCCCCCACGGCGCGGGTGCGGGTCAGAGTCTCTTCCATCGTCTCGGCGCGCAGGTCGACGGCAAAGATCTTGGCCCCCTCCTCGGCAAAGCGCACGCAGGCGGCGCGGCCGTTGCCCCAGCCGGGGCCGACACAGCCCGCGCCGGTGATGATCGCCACCTTGTCCTGAAGCCGCCCGCTCATGCCGCGCCCCCGAAGTCGTAAAGCCGCTGCGGGTTCTCCACCATCAGCCGGTGCAGGGCCGCCGCGTCTGGTGCGATGACCTTCAGCGTATCGACGAGGATGCCGTCATCCGGCGGAGCGGCGCGGAAGTTGGGGTGCGGCCAATCGGTGCCCCAGATCGTCCGGTCGGGGAACATTTCGACCAGCTTGGCGGCAAAGGGCGTGGCATCGGCATAGGGCGGCTCCTGCACCGAGCAGCGTTCGGAGCCCGAGACCTTGAGCCAGACATGCTCCTGCTCGCCCAGCTTCATCAGGGTCTGGAACGGGGCCTGATCCATCCCGAGGCTGGCGTCGATCCGGCCCATGTGGTCGATCACCACGGGGCAGGGGAGCCCGGCCAGAACCGGGGCAAGATCGGCGATCAGCCCGGCCTCCATGTGGATCAGCAGCTGCCAGCCATGCTCCGCCAGACGGGGGGCGAGGGCGCGCAGCTGGTCATGGCTCGCGCCGGGGGCGAGATGGGCCATGTAGTTGAACCGCACCCCGCGGAAGCCCTGCGCGTCGAGGCGCCGGATCTCGGCATCCGAAATATCCGGCGGGGCAAGCGCGATGCCGAGATAGCGGCCCGGCCGGGCGGCGATGGCATCGGCCACGACGGAATTGTCATGCCCGTGACAGCCGGACTGGACGATCACGCAGCGGTCGATCCCCAGCATGTCATGCAGGCGGAAAAGCTCTTCCTTGGGCGCCTCGCCGGGTTTGAAGCCGCTCTCGGGCGCATAGGGAAAGCGCGCGACGGGGCCGAAGACATGGACGTGACAATCGGTGGCGCCGGCGGGCAGCGTCAGCGTCGGCGCGCTGCGGTCGGGGTTCCAGGTGAGGGCGGCGTCGGTCATGTCAGGTCCTTCGGGGCGTCGGCGGGCGGCGAGATGCGGAACACGTTCAGCGTGGCGGAAATCAGCGTGTAGTAGCCAATGACCCCCACCAGATCGACGAGCCGCTGCGTGCCCAGAACCTCGACCGCCTCGGCATAGAGGGCATCGGGCAGGTTGTGCGTGGTCAGCACGGAGGTAGCGACCTGATGGGTCACGCGTTCCTCGGCGTCGGCGTAGGGCGGCGGCGTGCCGGTGCGGATCGCCTCGACCACTTCGGGCGAGAGACCGGCCTTGAGCGCGGGGGGCTTGTGGGCGAACCACTCGTATTCCGCGCTCCAGTGCCGGGCCATGGTGAGGATCGCCAGTTCGCTCAGCCGGGGCTCGAGCGCGGAGTCATAGCGGCAGTAGCGCCCGAGGTCCTGCGCCTTCGCGGCCAGTTCCGGGCGATGCAGCCAGACGGCGAGCGGGCCGCGTACGCCACCGCGCGGGCCGCTGGCGATGGCCTCGTGGATCTCGCGCTGACGGTCGGTGTAGGTGGCGGGATCGGGCGCGGCGAGGCGCTGTGCGGGCCAGTCGGTCATCGGGGTCTCTCCGTTTCGGCATGGGCGGGTTCGGCGGCGTCGAAGGCGGCCAGCCAGTCCACGAGCGCGGGCCAGCGGTCGCGCCATGTCACCGGCTGGCGCCAGTCGAGATACCCCAGCGAACAGGCCAGCGAGATCGAGGCCGCATCGGTCACCCGGGGATCGGGCGGCAGGGCGGCAAGCGCCGTCAGCCCGCGGTCGATCTTGCCCCGCTGATGGTCGAGCCAGACCTCCGAGGCCTGATGCGCCTCGCGGAAGCGGCCCTCGTAGACCATCAGAAGCGCGGCATCGGTGACGCCATCGGCAAGGCAGGACTGCGTCAGGCAGCGGAACCTGTCCGGCCCGGTGCGCGGGATCAGCCGCCCGCCCCCCGCCAACGTGTCGAGGTATTCGAGGATCACGCGGCTGTCGTAGTAGGTCTCGCCCGCCGTCATCAGGCAGGGGATCTTCCCCAGCGGGTTCTGCTGGCGCAGGCTGTCGCTCTCGTCCCGGGTATCGGCGGGGATGACCTCGATCCGCTCCGTCAGGCCGAGGACCGAGATCGCCATGCGCACCTTGCGGCCATAGGGCGAGGTGAGGGTCGAGCGCAGGATCGCCCGCCCCCCATGCCCTGCCCCGGCAAGGGGCAGGCGGGGGTCTGTCACGGCGCCGGTCACAGCATCGTACTCGGCAGGAAGAGGGCGATCTGCGGGATCAGGCAGAGCAGGATCAACATGGCAAAGCCCGCCAGCACGAAGGGCACGAGACCCTTGAACACCTGCTCCAGCGAGACCCGGCCGTTGGAGGCGGATTGCACCACGAAGCAGTTGATTCCCACGGGTGGCGTCACCGCGCCGATCTCCACCAGCAGCACCACGAAGATGCCGAACCAGATCGGATCGAAGCCGAGGTTCATCATCACCGGGTGGGTGATCGGCAGGGTGATCGCCAGCAGGGCGGGTGCATCCATCATCATGCCAAGCGCGAGGTAGATCAGCGAGACCAGCACCACGATCACCCAGCGGTTCACGTCCAGCCCCGTGAGGTAGCCCCCCACCGTGTTCGCCACGCCCGAGAGGGCGAGGAACTTGGAGAAGACGAGCGCCGCGATCAGGATGCCGAAGATCATCGCCGTGGTCTGGATCGTCTCCATCAGCGTCTTGCGCAGCTCGACACCCTTGATGCCCTTGTGGCGGATCACGGCGAGCGTCAGCGTGGCGAAGGCCCCGATGCCGCCGGCCTCGGTCGGGGTGAAGATCCCGACATAGAGCCCCACGACGATCAGCATGATCAGCAGCACCAGCGGCCCGGCCAGCTTCAGCGAGGCGAATTTCTCGCGCAGGGTGAAGCTGTAATTTTCCTGCGGGGCCAGCGAGGGGTTGCGCAGCACGGTCAGCCAGATCGCGAAGCAAAGCACGATGGCGAAGACCACGCCGGGAATGAAGCCCGCGATCAGCAGCGCCCCGATCGAACTGTCGGTCAGGATGCCATAGACCACCACCAGGGCCGAGGGCGGGATCATCACCGCCAGTGTCCCCGCGATGGCGATGGAGGCAGAGGCGAGGCTCTTGTCATAGCCCCGGTCCAGCATCTGCGGCAGCGCCAGCTTGGTAAAGACCGTGGCCGTGCCCACCGAGGAGCCCGAGGCCGCGCCGAAGGCCGCCGCGCCGAGCGTGGTCGAAATCGCCAGCCCGCCGCGCAGGTTGCCCAGCCACTTGGTGGTGGCCTCGAAGAGGTCTTCGCCAAGGCCCGCGCGCATGGCGAAGAAGCCCATGAGCAGGAAGAGCGGGATCACCGAGAAGTGGAACGAATGGGTCGTGTCGAAGAAGACCGTCCCGAGGATGGCGGTGGCGGCCTTCATCCCCACCAGCGCGGCGAGGCCGAAGGCCCCCACGAGGCCCAGCACCACCATGACGTTGATGCCCAGCAGGATGCCGCCAAAGAGCGCAGCGACTCCGATGCCGCCGATGACCAGCGAACTCATTCCAGTACCTCATGTTTGTCGTCGTCGAGACGGCCGCCCGCGGCGACCCAGATCGCGTCCAGCAGGAACTGGATCGCCAGCAGGGCGAGGCCGAGGAAGATGGCGAATTTGATCGGCCAGATCGGGAAGCGGATGGACCCGCGTTCCAGCTCGCCGATGGAGAAGCTCTTCATCGCCATGAGCCAGCCCGCGTAGGCCGCCCAGGCGAAGAGCACGAAGCCCGCCAGCATCGCCAGAACCCGCGCGGCGCGTTCCAGCGGCTTGGGCAGATGTTGCGTCAGCAGGACCACCTTGATGTGGCCGCCGCGCATCTGTGTCAGGGCGAGCGAGAGGAAGATGATCAGCGGCAGGGCGCTTTCGGTCAGTTCCAGCGTGCCGGTGACGGGCTGGTTGAAGAGGTAGCGCATCAGCACGTTGGCCACGACCAGCAGCATCACGGCGAAGAGCATCACGCCGGAGACCGTGCCGCAGAAGATCAGGAGGGCACCGAACTTCCGGCGCAGGAGGTCTAGGGTTTGCATGTCAGGAGCTTTCGGCAGAGGGAGGCCCCGCCCGCGGATCGCGCGGGGCCGGCTCCGCCCCGGGGGGCGGAGACTGTTGTAGACGGGCCCGCATGGAACGGGCTGGATCGGCTAGGCGCGCCGCAACCGGACTGTCGGTCAGGGTTTGGCGGGCAAAGGCGGCCGGGCAGGGGCCCGGCGCGCCGCGGGGCTCACTTGAAGTCGAAGGCTTTCACGATCTCTTCGGCGGGAACGCCTGCGGCATTCGCCTTGTCGATCCACTCCTGCCGGACGCCCTGAACCCCGGCGTCGTCGATCACGCTCAGCAGTTCCTCCTCGGGGAAGGGGATCACCTCGACGCCGAGGTCGCCCTTCCAGAGTTCGCGCACCCGCGCCGCGTCTTCGTCCAGCACGCGGGCGTATTCGACAAGGTAGTCCTTGCCCAGCTGGTCCACGACGGCCTTCGTCTCGTCATCCATGCCGTTGTAGGTGTCGAGGTTCATCGCCAGCAGGTGCCCGAAGGAGGCCCCCAGCGGGATCTCGATGTAGTACTTGGCCACCTCGTCGTACTTCCAGCCGCGGGCGAGGGCGGGGCCGATGGGCGTGCAGTCGATGATCGAGCGTTGCAGCGCCTCGTAGGCTTCCGAGGTCGCGATCGAGACCGGCGAGGCACCAAGCGCCTCGATCAGCTTGGGATAGGCAAAGCCGTAGGAGCGGATGCGCAGGCCCTTCATGTCCGCCACGCTCTTTACCGGCTTGGTGCAGAGCAGGCCGTAATCCTCCAGCGGGCGGAAGCCCATGGCGTGCAGGTTCTGCGCCGCCAGCTCTTCGCCGAACTGGGGATAGGTCGCGTGCATCTCTTCCATGAACTCGCCCACGGCGCGGGCGTTCATCGGCTGCGGGATGAAGAAGCCCACCGCGTTGTTGAGCGGCATCAGGTCGGGGAAATAGGGCGTGATGACATCGCCGAAATCGCCGACACCGGCGGCGAGCGCCTCGGGGATCTCGCGGGTCTTGGCGACGGAGCCGCCCCAGAAGACCGTGATGGAATGCTTGCCCTCGGTGCGTTTGGCGAATTCATCCACCAGCCACTGGGTGGTGATCGCCTGCGCGTCGCCTGCGCCCTGCGGCTTGAAGGTGATCCATTTGTACGTGTCGGCCTGCGCCACCGAGGCGAGACCGATCAGGGCCGTCAGCGCAACCGCCGACGACTTCGCGAAAGAAGTCAGAGACATGTATCCTCCCAGAGTTACGGACCTCCTCCGGGCCCGTCTGCGGTGATCCTCGACTGCGGCGAGGCATAATTCAAATACTGTAATTTCATGGGCGCGATACCTTTGCGGTATCGCTCACTTCCAGATGCCCGCCTCGACCAGCCCGCCGACGATGGCGCGGACCTCGGCCTCGACCACCTGGATCGCCTTCTTGCGCTGCTGGTCGGCCTTGGTGGCGGTGCAGAGCGTCCATTCGACCCGGGGATCGGTGATCGGCCGGGCCTCCAGCGTGCCGTTCTGCACCTCCGACAGGACGCCGCCATAGGTCAGGATGGTGAAGCCGTGGCCGTTGCGGACGAGGGCCTTGAGGTGCCAGACACCATCCACACGCTGGCGGATGTTCAGCTCCTTGCCGATCTCGTCGGCGTGCTTGTCCACGAGGACCCGCAGGAAGTTCGGGCGGCTCGGCATGATGAGGGGCAGATCGGCGGCCTCGGCCAGCGGATAGCTCTCGCGGTCGAGAGAGCCACAGGGCCCGATCACGCAGAGATGCTCCACCAGCAGGTCGGTGGTGACGATGTCGGCCTGCATCGGCGCGTCATGCATGACGGCCAGCCCGATCTCGCCCTGTGAGAGCTTGGATTCCAGCGCGTTGGAGAAGCCCTCGATGAAGCGCAGTTCGATCTCGGGGTAGGCGGCCTTGATCCGGGCCAGCAGCGGCGGGGCGATGAATTCGCCCGGTGTGGGCGGCATGCCCACCACCACGACGCCCTGCGGCCGGTCGGCATGGGCGGTGACATCGTGATGGGCCTGCGCCACCTGCGCCATGATCGCATAGGCCCGGCGCTGCAGGATCTCGCCTGCCTCGGTCAGCTCCATGCCGCGCGGGGTCCGGTTGAAGACCGGCAGGCCGAGGTCCGCCTCCAGCCGGGCGATCTGGCGGCTGAGCGCGGGCTGCGCGATGCGCAGTCGCTCGGAGGCGCGGGTCATGTTCTTCTCTTCGGCGACGCAGAGGAAATAGCGCAGGGTCCGCAGCTCCGGCTGCCAGTCGCGCGTCGTGATCCCCGTCGACATGCCTGTCTGTATCGCCTCATCCGCCATCGTGCCCTCCACCGTCGCCCCCGAAGGTATAGCGCCGCCGGGACGGGCTGGCGATGGGGTGCCATGGGGGATGGGGGCGGAACAGGAAACGGCCGCCCCGGTGGGGCGGCCGTTGAACATCTGGCGCAGGGCTAAGGCCCGGCTCAGTCCATCCGCGTGACGAAGCGGGTGTCGAGGTAGGCCTCGATAGCTTCCGACCCGCCCTCGGTGCCGATGCCGCTGTCCGCGATGCCGCCGAAGGGCACTTCGGGCAGCGCGAGGCCGAGGTGGTTGATCGTCAGCATCCCGGCGCGCATCTCCTGCGCGAGACGGTGACCGGTCTCGGCCGACCGGGTGAAGGCATAGGAGGCCAGCCCGAAGGGCAGGCGGTTCGCCTCGGCCATGGCCGCATCGGTGGTGTCGAAGCGGTTGATCACCGCGACCGGGCCGAAGGGCTCGTCGTTCATGATGTTCGCATTGGTCGGCACATCGGTCAGCACGGTCGGTTCGAAGAACCAGCCGCGGTTGCCGATCCGCTGGCCGCCGGTGGCAAGCGTCGCGCCCTTGGCCACCGCGTCCTCGACCATGCCCTGCAGGGCGGGGATGCGGCGCTCATTGGCGAGCGGGCCCATTTCGCTGGCCGGATCATTGCCCGGGCCGACCTTCACGGCCTTGGCAGCCTCGGTGAAGCCGTCGATGAAGCGGTCGGCCACGCCTTCCTGCACGAGGAACCGGGTCGGCGAGACGCAGACCTGGCCGGCGTTGCGGAACTTGTGCACCGACATGAGCGAGATCGCCTGATCGACATCCGCGTCGTCAAACACCAGCACGGGGGCATGGCCGCCCAGTTCCATGGTGGATTTCTTCATGTGCAGACCCGCCATCGCGGCCAACTGCTTGCCCACCGGGGTGGAGCCGGTGAAGGAGATCTTGCGGATCACCGGGTGCGGGATGAGGTAGGAGGAGATCTCGGCCGGATCGCCATAGACGAGGTTCGCAACACCCGCCGGCAGGCCCGCGTCGGCGAAGCAGCGGATCAGGGCCGCGGGGGAGGCGGGGGTCTCTTCCGGGGCTTTCACGATGATCGAGCAGCCCGCGGCGAGCGCGGCAGAGAGCTTGCGCACCACCTGGTTGATCGGGAAGTTCCACGGGGTGAAGGCGGCGACGGGGCCCACCGGCTGCTTGAGGGTGAGCTGCGTCACGCCGGGCTGGCGGGCGGGGATCACCTGGCCGTAGGTGCGGCGGCCTTCTTCGGCGAACCAGTCGATGGTGTCGGCACCGCCGAGGATTTCCATCTTGGACTGGGCGAGGGGCTTGCCCTGTTCCGCGGTCATCATGGCGGCGATCTCGTCCGCGCGCTCGCGCAGCAGGTCGGCGGCCCGGCGCATCAGCTTGTAGCGGTCGAAGGCCCCGGTGGCGGCCCAGCCGGGGAAGGCACGGGCGGCGGCATCCAGAGCCGCGTCGAGATCGGGGATGCCGGCGTGGGCAACGCGGCCGATTTCCTCTTCGGTGGCAGGGTCGACGACCGGCAGGCTGCGCCCGTCGAGCGCGTCGCGCCAGATGCCGTCGATGAAGAGCTGGGTATCAGGATAGCTCATGAGGGGTCCTTCCTGTTTCGGGGGCCGGTGCCGAAGTCGTCTCTCCGGTCCGAACAGGCCTGTGCCCGTGCGTCCGGCCGCCCATGTCGCGATCGGGGCGGACATTCCGGGCAACCTTGCTGAATGTCAAACGCTATGGGCCGCAGACGGGCCGAATCCGGGGGAAATCCCCGCCGCCGCCCGCCTGCAGCGCTGCGCTGTTCCACGCCTTGGAACCGATCCGGCAAAAGGCCCCTGCGGCGGCGCAATTCGCCATTTGCTCTGCGCCGGATACAGGTTACTTACCGCAGGCGGGAGGAGGACCAGCGCTCTTGGAACCGATCGGAAGACGATGCCCGACACCTATGCCCCGCAGCCTGCCTCCGAAGCCGAGCTCCCGCCCGCCCCGCTTTCGGTGATCATCGGGCTTCTGCTCGTCGGGAACATCCTCGTCAATTTCCTTCAGGGCCTCGGCGTGGGTGGGGTGACACCCCTGCTGGCGGATGTCTTCTTCATCGCGGTTCTGGTGCTTTTCGCCCCGCGCGTGCGCGGGTCGCGGCACGTGTTCCTCGCGGTGCTGATCCTGCTCACCGGCTATTGCCTGCTGGTCCTGCCCGATCCGATGCGCGTGCTGGGCCCCGCGCTTGCGCAGGGCAGTTTCATCATGGCCTTCTTCTGCGCCCTTGCCAGCCTCGAACATGTGGCGAAACGCTCGGCCGCGATCAGCCGCGCGGCGGCCTTCATCGCGAACCAGCCGCCGGGGCGGCGTTACCTCGCGCTCGGCTTCGGGACGCAGGTCTTTGCCCTGATGCTCAGCTATGGTGCGCTCTCGCTGCTCGGCACCATGGCGCGCCGCTCGGCCGAGCGGGAGCCGGTGCCCGAGGTGCGGGCGCTGCGCATCCGCCGGATGCTGCAGGGCGCGCAATGCGGCTTCAGCGCTTCGCTGTGCTGGTCCCCGCTGGCCTTCGCCACGGTGCTGACCTCCGCCCTCGTGCCCGGCGCCAACATCAATTCGGTGGTGCTCCATGGCCTCGGCTCGGCGCTGATCATCGTGGTGGCTGGCTGGCTGCTGGATCGCCGGTTGAAGGGCTCCCTGCCGGCGGGCACCGTCATCGCCCCGCCGGACCGGACCGCGGCGCGGGATGTGCGTGCGCTCTGGCCGCTGCTCTGGCTTCTGGCCAGCGTGGCCATCCCGGCGGTGCTGCTGGACGTGATCTGGGGCATCCAGCCCGCGCGCGCGGTGCTGGGCCTCGTGCCGCTGATCGCCGGGTGCTGGGTGATGATCGAGGCGCGGCGCGGCGCGCGCCTGAGCGATCTGGCCCTGCGCAGCCGGTCCTTCGGTTTCGGCGATCTGCCCGGCTACAAGGGCGAGATCGTGCTGCTGAGCACGGCCGGTTTCATCGGCAGCGCCGCCGGGGCCCTGCTGGCGGGTGCCATCGCGGCGGCGGGCGTCGATCTGGGCGCGGTGCCCGCGCGGCTGCTCCTGGTGCTGCCCATCCTCCTCGTGCCGCTGGCGGGTCAGGCGGGCCTCAACCCGATCCTCTTCGTTTCGCTCTTCGCGCAGCTTCTGCCGAGCCCGGCAGAAATGGGCGTCACGCCGATTTCGCTCGTGCTGGCGCTGACCAGTGGCTGGGCGCTGACCGCGCCGACCTCGCCCTTCACGGCCTCGGTCATGATCATCTCGCGGCTCGGGGGGGTCACGCCGAAGGAAGTGGCCTTCAAGTGGAACGGCCCCTTCGTGGCCTGCGCGGCGCTTGCGCTTGCGATCTGGGTGCAGCTGCTGGCCTGAGCGGTGCGCGCAGGCGATGGACAGCGCGCGGCGGGCCGGGTAGCACTTGGGCATGGATGTGAAAGACGAACTCGACGCGGTCGGGCTGCTCTGCCCGCTGCCGGTGCTCAAGGCCCGCAAGCGCCTGTCGCAGATGGCGACCGGCGAGGTGCTGCGCATGCTGGCGGATGATCCCGCGGCGGTGATCGACGTGCCGCATTTCTGCAATGAAAGCGGCCACGAGATGATCGGCATGTCCGAGGACGGCCCGGTCCAGATCTACCTGATCCGCTGCCGCTGATGCGGCTCTGACACGGGCTTTTACCGCAGGCCGAGGGCGCTGTAGGGCAGGAAGCGGACCGGCGTGCCGGGGGAGACCTCCACCGCGCCGTCGGGCAGTTCCACCAGACCCTCCGCCCAGGACAACCCGCTGATCCGGCCCGATCCTTCGGAGGCAAAGACCTCGGCCCGCCCCTCCGCATCGAGCCTCGCGCGCAGGTATTCGCGGCGGCCCGGTTTCTTGCGCTTGGAGAAGGCGGCGGGGACGGTGAAGCCCTGCGGTGCCAGCCAGCCCGCGCCCGCAAGCAGCGAGAAGGCAGGCCGGGCGAAGATCAGCGCACAGACGAGCGCCGCCACCGGGTTGCCCGGCAGGCCGAAGACGGGTGTCCCTTGCCACAGCGCAAGGGCCAGCGGGCGGCCCGGTTTCAGCGCGATGCGCCAGCTGGACAGCGTGCCTTTCGCCCGTAACAGAGCCGAAACATGGTCCTCGTCCCCGGCAGAGGCGCCGCCGGAGGTGAGGATCACGTCACAGGCCTGCGCGCCCCGGTCGAGGCGGGCGGCGATCTCCTCCGCGTCGTCGCGGGCATGGCCGAGGTCGATGGCCTCGTAATCCCAGCCCTCGGCCAGCGAGAGCAGCATGGGCCGGTTCGCGTCCCAGATCTGGTGCGGCTTGGCGGGATCGGCCGGCGAGCCGATGATCTCGTCCCCGGTCGACAGCACACCCACGCGCAGAGGGCGATGCACCGTCACTTCGGCCACCCCAAGTGCCGACAGAAGCGCGAGGTCCGGCGCGCGCAGCCGGTGCCCGGCGGGCAGGGCGGGGCTGCCCTCGGTCACGTCCTCGCCGGCCTTGCGGGTGTTGGCGCGGGGCTTCACCGGCCCGTCGAAGGCCACGACGGCGCCATCGGTCGCGCAATCCTCCTCCAGCACCACGGTATCCACGCCCTCGGGCAGGATCGCCCCCGTCAGGATGCGGATCGCATAGCCCGCGGGCACGGCGGCCTCGAAGGGTTGCCCGGCAGCGGCGCGGCCCTCCACCAGCGGCAGGCGCTGGACGCCCTCGCCGGTGGCCTCATGGGCAAAGCCATAGCCATCTACGGCAGAGTTCGGGCGCGGCGGGTTGGAGCGGCGGGCGATCGTGTCGGCGGCCAGCACACGGCCCCGGGCCTGCGCGGTCGGGAGCACCTCGGTGCCCGTTACCGGATGCAGCGCGGCACGCAACCGCTCCAGCGCCTCGTCCACCGGTACCCAGGACACGCCCTGCGGCATGGCAAAGCAATCGTCGCGCAGGCGCGGCGGGGTCAGCGTGCTGGCCTGCGCCAGCTTGGCGGCGGCGGCCAGTTCCTCTTCATGCCCAAGGCCCAAGATCCAGCCCTCCTCTCGGTCGCCCTCGCGGGTCAGTGCCTCCAGCCGCGCGGGCGGCAGGGCCCGGAGCGCGGCAGCAAGGAGGCGCACCTGCGCGCGGTCCTTGATCTCCCCCGGTTCTGCAAGCAAGCGGATGGTCTTGGCAAGGAGGGAGGGGAAGATTTCCACCAGCGTCAGGGGCGTGGCGCGGTCCTCGAAGGGTCGGACGGAGAGGGCGGGGCCGAAGTGCTGGCGCAACCGGTGCAGGCGGGGCAGGCCAAGCAGGCTCTGCGAGCCGACGGAGCCGGTGGTGTAGAGCTTCCACACGCTCTGCGCGCCCGGCACGCGCGCCTCGCATTCCCGCCGTTCCGCCATACCATGCCCGTGCCGGGCGGTGCCCTTGTCCGGCAGGCCGGGGAGGTCGCGTGTGGCGGGACGGCCCCAGAAGGGACCGACACCGGGGAACCGGGCGTTCAGCGCGGCAGCGACCTCGAACCGGTTGTTGGCATTGTCGGGCGCATCCTCGATCCGCGCGGCCAGAGCGGCCCAGACGGCGAGGGGATCGGCACTGCCGGTGAGCGCCTCGGCAAAGCCGCGCGGGTAGCCGAAGGCGAAATCGAACCCCGCCAGCACCCGCCGCCCGGCGGCGATTTCTGTCTCGAACATGCGTTTCAGAGCCTGATACGCGTCCTCACGCCCCCGGTGGTAGTGGCAGGTGATCGCCTCGGCGCGGGCAATGGCGATCCAGATCGCATCGGCCGAGGGTCGCACGGGAGAGAGCGCGGCCCGGGCGGACCAGTCGACGATGACGATGGTGTCGAACCCGGAGGCGCCGGTATCTGTCACAAGCCCAGATCACGTGCGATGAAATCCGCGATTGTCGCGGTGTCATCCAGATCGAAACGGGGCAGGGCGGTCTCCACTGGGCTGTCGGCGGCCACGGCGCGGATGCTGGGGTTCTCGCCCGCCAGCAGGGCCTTGCCGGTCTCTGCGCGGTGGGCCTCGACCTTGGGATGGGGCGCGGACTTGTAGCCCTCGATCAGCACCAGATCGACCGGCGAGAGGCGGGTCAGCAGCTCCTCCAGCGGCGGTTCGGGCGCATCGCGAAGCTCCGCCATCAGGGCCCAGCGATGGGGCGAGGCCAGAAGCACCTCGCGCGCGCCCGCCTGACGGTGGCGGTGGCTGTCGGTGCCGGGCTGGTCCACATCCGTCGTGTGATGCGCATGCTTGATCGTCGAGACGGAGAGCCCGCGGGCGGTGAATTCCGCCACCAGCCGCTCCATCAGCCCGGTCTTGCCCGCGTTCTTCCAGCCGGTGACGCCATAGACCTTCATGCCGCCCCCGCCCGGACGAGGGTTTCGGCATGGGCCAGGTCTTCGGGCGTGTTCACGTTGAAGAAGGGATCGAAGGGCTCGGCCGGGAAGAGCGCCTCACCCGCGCCATGGCCGTCGGTCCAGACGATGACCTTGCGCAGCCCGTCCTGCAGCGCCGCGCGCAGGTCATCGCGCAGCGCCACGGGCCAGAGGCCGAAGGTCGGATGTCGGTTCACCCGCTTGCCGCCGCCGGATTTCAGCACCTCCGCGCCGGAGCGCGGCGTGGCGGCAAGGGCCAGCGGATGGGCCGCGCCCTCGGCGGCAAGCAGGAGGCGGGGGACAAGATCGCAGGGGAAGAAGGGCGTGTCGCCCGCCACGGTGACGATGCTTTCCGCCCCTTGCTCCGCGGCCCAGTCGAGCCCGGCGAGGACCCCGGCCAGCGGCCCGGCAAAGCCCGCGATACTGTCGGCCACGACGGGCAGGCCGAGGGCGTCAAACCGCGCGGGATCGCCGTTGGCGTTGAGCGCGATGGCCTCCACCTGCGGCTCCAGCCGGGCCACGATCCGGCGCAGCAGGCTCTCGCCGCCCACTTCCAGCAGCGCCTTGTCGCCGCCGCCCATGCGCGTGGCGAGGCCGCCCGCGAGGATCACACCGAGGGGTTGTTTCATGCGTCTTCTCCGGCGCTCTTGCGGCGCGATTTGCGGCTGTCTTCGGGGATCGATGCCGGGTCCACGTCGCGGATCAGGCGGTCTTCGCCCGAGAGGCAGACGAACCGCTGGCCGCGCATCCGACCGATCAGGGTCAGCCCGACCTGCCGCGCGATCTCGACCCCCCATGCGGTGAAGCCGGAGCGGGAGGCCAGCACCGGGATGCCCATCATCGCGGTCTTGATCACCATCTCGGAGGTCAGCCGCCCGGTGGTGTAGAGGATCTTGTCCGCCGCGCCCACGTCATGGCGGAACATGAAGCCCGCGATCTTGTCCACGGCGTTGTGGCGGCCCACGTCCTCCATGTAGACCAGCGGGCGATCCTCCTGACACAGCACCGTGCCATGGATCGCGCCTGCCTCGAGGTAGAGCGAGGGCGTGGTGTTGATCTGCCGGGCGAGGGCATAGAGCCAGCTGGTGCGCACCTTCGTCGCGGGCAGCTCCAGCCCCTCCAGCCCCTCCATCATGTCGCCGAAGACCGTCCCCACGGCACAGCCGGAGGTGCGGGTCTTCTTCTGCATCTTCTCCTCGTAGCTGGTCTGACGCTCGGTCCGCACCACGACGGTTTCGATCTCCTCGTCGTAATCGACGCCGGTCAGCACGTCATCGGCGAGCAGCATGCCCTGGTTCCGCAGGAAGCCGAGGGCGAGGTAATCCGGGTAGTCGCCGATGGTCATGGCGGTGACCACCTCCTGCCGGTTCAGGTAGATGGTGAGCGGGCGTTCCTCCACCACGGCGATCTCGGTCTCGGCGCCGGTCTGGTCGAAGCCGGTGACCCGCCGGGTCAGGCCGGGGGCGTTGGGATCGGGCAAGAGGGGCAGGGGGGGCACGGGCATGAAGCCTCCGGGTCGCAATCTCGTGTCGCGGACGCCGTGCGGCGTCTCTTTTCGGCGCAGGGCACATCTTGTATGCCCGTGGGGCGAGAGGCAAGAGGAGCCGCCGATGCTGGGATATGTCAGTGCCGCCGGACAGGGCGAGGCGGACGAGCTGATCCGCGCCGTGGCCACGCGGTTGCGCGGGCAGGGGCTGCGGCTGGCCGGGGCGGTTCAGGTGAACCTCGAGACCGACCCGGCGCATAAATGCAGGATGGATCTGCACATCCTCTCGGGCACCGAGGTGGTGCGCATCTCGCAGGACCTCGGCACGCTGGCACAGGGCTGCCGGCTGGATCCGGAGGGGCTGGAGCGCGCCGTGGGGCTGGTGCAGGCGGCGCTGGCCGAGGGCGCGGATCTCGTCATCGTGAACAAATACGGCAAGCAGGAGATCGGCGGGCGCGGCTTCCGCCCGGTGATCAACGAGGCGCTCGGCGCAGGGGTGCCGGTGCTGACGGCGGTGAACCCGGACAATATCGCGGCCTTCGAGGCCTACGCCGAAGGCATGGGCGAGGCGCTGCCGCCGGAGGAAGACGCGGTGCTCGACTGGGTGGCGCGGGTCCGGGCCTGAGGTTGGGCCTGAGATTGGCCTGACATTTGTCTGAAGCGGCGGCCTGACATCGGACCTGACACGCGGGCCCTGACATTGGTCCTGTCACTGGGACCCTGACGCTGGGGCCGCGCGCGACGCGCTGCCATGCAGCGCCGCCATGAGACCCATGCGCCTGCGGGCCTTGCCCGAGGACGGCGGCGGCGATAGCGAGGGCTGTTGCCGCTCTGCCGAAAGGTATCCCCCATGATCATCCGCAAACGTCCCAGCATGCTGGCGCTCTTCTTCGTGCTGCGCGGATCCGTGATCCAGCAGATCTGGGTGCAGGTGGTCTTCGTGGTGCTGATCTCCATCGGCGTGGTCTATGCGCATCGCAACCTGCCGGGCCTCGTGCCCTCGGTCGATCCGGCGCCCTTTGCCATGATCGGGATTGCGCTGTCGATCTTCCTCAGCTTCCGCAACAGCGCCTGCTATGACCGCTGGTGGGAGGCGCGCAAGCTCTGGGGGCTGATGATCCAGTCCGCGCGCGACATCCTGCGCCAGACCATCGTGCTGGAGGGGACGGAGGCGCGGCGCGTGCTGCTGATGGCGGTGATCGACTACGCCCGCCGCTCGGGCGCGCAGCTGCGCGGGCAGGGCGGTGCGGCCACGGCGGACGAGGCGCTGACCGAGGCCGGGCGGATCGTCTCGACGCTGGAGCGGGACGGGCGGCTGACCGCGCCCGAGACGCTGGTGCTGCACGAGAGCCTGAACCGCATGGCCGCGGCCCACCTCGGCTGCGAACGGCTGGCAAGCACCCCGGTGCCCTTCGCCTACATGCTGCTGCTGCATCGCACCGCCTATATCTACTGCGTGATCCTGCCCTTCGGCTTTGCCGATACGCTGGGATGGGTCGCGCCCTTTGCCGCCGGGCTGGTGGCCTATGCCTTCTTCGGCCTCGACGCGTTGGCCGAGGAGCTGGAGATGCCCTTTGCCCGGGGCCAGAACGCCATGCCGCTGACCGCCTATGCGACCCATATCGAGATCTCCCTGCGCCGGGGTCTGGGAGAGACCGACCTGCCCGAGATACCAAAGCCGGTGGATTTCGAGCTGACCTGAGGCTCTGAACGGCCCGTTAGAGACGGTTTTGCCTTCGCGAAGGGGCCGCCTCCCTGCGGCCTGCGAGGGGCGCCTGATCGCGGCAGGCGCGCAGCCCTCACCGCAGATTTCACGGTTCCGATACCCCGGCGTCATGAAATCATCACCTCCGAGGCGCATCTGTCGCTGCAACTGCAAACGACCGGTTCCAAGGCTGTGGTCTCTCCCCTGTCCGACGCCCCTTTCACCACGGATCCAGACCCGCTGACGGCGGCCGCGCCGCAGCGCCCGGCCAAGCCGCGGCTGCGGGTCAAGACGCTCTTCCTCTCGGACCTGCACCTCGGGGCGCGGGCCGCACGGCCCCGGCAGGTGCTGGAGTTCCTGCGCGCCTACGAGGCCGAGACGATCTACCTCGTCGGCGATATCCTCGACATCTGGCATGGCGGGCGGGTGCATTGGACCGAGGCCACCGAGGCGGTGATGCAGGACCTGCGCCGCCGGGTGGCCGAGGGCACGCGGATCGTCTACCTCGCCGGAAACCACGACGCGGTGCTGCGCTATCCCGGCGCCACGCTGCCCGAGGGCTGGACCCTGCGCGAGGCCATCACCCACCGGGCCGGTGACGGGCGGCGCTACCTCGTGCTGCATGGCGATCAATGCGACAGCCGCCTGATGCGGTGGCATTTCATGACCCGTCTCGGCAGCCGCGCCGATGCGCTGCTGCGCGGGATCGATGCCTGGCTGGGCCGATACCTGCCCGCCCGCGCGCCCGGCCGTCCGAGCCGGATCGAACGCGCCATCGGGGCCTTCAACGGGCTCTTCGTCATGGCGGGCCGTTTCGAGGGGCGCCTCGTGGCGCTTGCCCGGGCCAGCAAGGCGGACGGGGTCATCTGCGGCCATTCCCACAAGCCGATGCTGCGCGAGATCGACGGCAAGATTTACGCCAACTGCGGCGACTGGATCGATAGTTTCACCGCCCTGACGGAAACTTTCGACGGGGTGCTGCGTTTGGTCGAGTGGGCCCCGCAGGCATCGACAGCCGGGGCGGCCCTGCCCTTCGGGGCCTTGGCAAAGGACGTATGAGACGTGTTGGACGAACTCCTGCTTGGCGGCATCGCGGCTGCCTCCCTGACGGCCCATCTGGGCAGCAACGCTCTCGCCATCCTCAGACCCTTCCTCGTGAACCGGCGCGGCAGCGACACGACCTTCCGGCCCCATGTGACCCTGATCCGCCCGGTGAAGGGCGTCGATCCCTATGACCGGGTCACGCTGGCCAGCTCCTTCGAGCAGGACTACCCGAGCTATGACATCGTCTTCTGCGTCGAACACGCGGAAGACCCGGCCTGCGCCCTCGTCCGGGCGCTGATCGCCGCGCATCCGGAGGTGCCCGCGCAGTTGCTGGTGGGCGAGAGCCGGATCAGCGCGAACCCCAAGCTGAACAATGTCGAGAAGGGTTGCGACGCGGCGCGGGGCGACTGGTTCGTCATGGCGGATGCGAACCTGATGCTGGGGCCCGATTACCTTGCCACGCTGGCGGACAGCTGGTGCGAGGGCACCGGCCTCGTCTCGGGCCCGCCGCTTGGCGCGGTGCCCGCGAATTTCTGGGGTGCGGTGGAATGCGCCTTCCTCAACACCAACCAAGCGCGGTGGCAGCTGGCCGCGGATGTGCTGGGGCTCGGCTTTGCGCAGGGCAAGACGCTGTTCTGGAACCGCCGCATCCTGAACGCGGGCGGCGGTCTGCCGGCTCTTGGCCATGACACGGCGGAGGACGTCGGCTCCACCAAGCTGGTGCGCGGGCAGGGGCTGCGGGTGCGGCTGCCCCGGCGGCTCTCGCTCCACCCTGTCGGGCGGCGCACGGCCAAATCCGTCTGGGACCGGCAGCTGCGTTGGAGCATCATCCGGCGCGAGGGCTTTCCGGTGATCTTTGCCGCCGAGGCTTTGCAGGGGCCGGTGGCCGGGCTTCTCGCGCTCTTGCTGATGGCGTTGCTCGGCGGGCACGCGGTGCTGCCGTTGATCTACCTGACGCTCTGGTACGGGGCCGAGATCCTCTTTACCCGGGTCTATGGCCTGCCCTTCGCCCCCCGCGATCTGGCAGCGATGATGCTGCGCGACGGGATGCTGGCGGCGATCTGGGGGACGAGCCTCTTCCGGCGCGGCTTTGACTGGCGCGGCAATGCGATGGCCGCCGAACCGGCGCGCTGAGATGTTGGGACTGGAAACCGTCACCCTGCTGATCGGGAAATACGGCCTCGCCCTCGTCGCGCCCGTGGCGGTGATCGAGGGGCCGATCGTCACGGTGATCGCGGCCTGGCTGGCCTCCACCGGGCGGTTCGACCTCTGGTCGGTGATCTGCGTCGTGATCCTTGCGGACCTGATCGGGGATTTCATCGCCTATGGCATCGGCCGCTGGGGCCTGACCCGCCTGCCGGACGGCTGGCTGCGCCGCCTCGGGCTGCGCCGGGCGCGGCTGCGACATCTGAGCGGGCATTTCGCCCATAAGGGCGGGCGCACGCTGATCATCGGCAAAATCACCCATTCGATGGGCCTTCCGGTGCTCGTCGCGGCCGGCATGGCGCGGATGCGGATCGCGGCCTTCCTGTGGTTCAACCTGCTGGGCACCGTGCCCAAGAGCCTGTTCTTCGTCGCGCTCGGCTACGGCTTCGGCCATGCCTACACGCGGATCGACGACTGGATCGGGCGGGTCTCGCTGATCCTGCTGGTGGCGACACTGGTCGCGTTCGGCTGCTGGCTCTTCTACCGGAGGACGCACCGATGAGCGATCTGCGTTTGAGCTGCATCATCCCCGCCTACAACGAAGCCCCCCGGATCGCGCGGGTGCTGGAGGTGACGCTGGCCGCCCCCGGAATCGACGAGGTGATCGTCGTCGACGATGGCTCTGCCGACCGGACCGCCGCGATTGCTGAGAGCTTCGACGACCCGCGTCTGCGGGTGATCCGGCTGACGCGGAACGGCGGCAAGACGCGGGCCGTGGCCGAGGGGCTGACGGTCGCGCGGGGCGCCTACGTGATGTTCCTCGACAGCGATCTGACCGGGCTGACGCCTGCCCATCTGTCCCAGCTGGCCGCCCCGGTGCTGGAGGGGCGCGCGGGCGCCTCGATCAGCCTGCGGGGCAATGCGCCCCGGACGTGGCACCTGCTGGGGCTCGACTACATCTCGGGCGAGAGGGTAATGCCACGGGCGCTGCTGCTGGACGAGATCGCGGCGCTGGACCGGCTGCCACGGTTCGGGCTGGAGGTCTTCATGAACCGGCTGTGGATCGCGGCGGGGCTGGAGATCGCCGTGGTGAACTGGCCCGACGTGGCCAGCCCCATGAAGCACGAGAAATACGGCCTGATCGTCGGGATCCGGGCCGATGCGGGCATGATGCGGGACATTTTCCGCACCATCGGGCCGATGACCGTCCTGCGCCAGATCCGGGCGATGCGCGGGCGCCGGGTGCAGACTGGCTGAGGCGCGGCGAAACGGCAACGCAAGTCAGGGTTTGCGGCCGGCACGGGATGGCCTTGCCGGTGGATTGCGCTAAGTCGCCACGCGACCGCCCCTGTCGCGCAGCCTCCCCCTCTGGCGCGGCATGGCCCAGAAATGCCTAACCAGACGTGGTGACATGAGAAGAACGAAGAGCTGGATCACCTCCCTGCTGATCCTCCTGACCGTGACGATGGGCCTTGTGGCCCCGTCAGGGTCCCTCGCCCAAGAGGCCGCCGCCTCGACCGAGACCTCCGAGACACCGACGCCCAGCAACCTCGACCTGCTGTTGCAGGTGATCGAGAATGACGACAGCCGCGCCGCGCTGATCGATGAGTTGCGCGCCGCGCAGACGGAGAGCGAGACGCCTGCCGACGACAAGATCGTCGAGACGCTGGCCCCCGAGGGGCAGGTCCCGTCCGAGAGCCTGTCCTTCGGACGCCGGATCGCTCTGATCACGCAGGAGGTGGCCGAGGATACCGCCTCCAACCTGCAGAGCGCGTGGCATCAGATCACCATGGCGCCGCAGGTCTTTCGCGGGCTGAACGGATCCGAGGCGGGCGTACTGCTGGAGGCGCTGAAGGAGCTGGCGCTTGTCATCGTTGTGACGGTCGCGGTCTTCCTCGTGCTGCGCCGGATGGGCAAATCGCTCTATGGCCGCATGGGCGCCACGGCGCAGAACAGCGGCATCGTGCGGACCGTCGCGCTCTTCCTTGCCTCGGTGATGATCGACGCGCTGATCGTCGTCGTCTCCTGGGCCGTCGGCTACCTGATTGCGACCCTGTTCCTGGGGAATTTCGGCCAGATCGCCATTCGCCAGACGCTCTACCTGAACGCCTTCCTGCTGGTGGAACTGGCCAAGGTCGCGGTGCGCATGGTGCTCTCGCCCTCGGCGCGCTACCTGCGGCCGATGCCGATCTCGAACGAGGCGGCAAAGTACCTGACGCGGCGGCTGAACTTCATGGTCGGCCTCGTGGGCTATGGCCAGCTGCTGATCGTGCCGATCATCAATGGCAATGCCTCCTTCGCCGCCGGGCGTGCGGTCTCGGCGCTGATTGCGCTGATCGTGGTCGCCCTTGCCATCTGGATGGTGCTGCGCAACCGGCGTGACGTGGCCGCCTGGCTTGAGCGCGGGGGCCAGTCCGAGGCGGACTATGCCGAGGAACAGGAGTTCCACCTCAAGGCCGAGCAGGAAGAGGCCGCGCTGGACTCCGCCGTGGCCGAGCCCACCGAGGACGGCGAGGGTGTCGAGACGGTGACCACCATGCGGGAGGAATTCCCCATGGGCACGCCCGAGACGCCCAAGCGCCGCGCCAATGCCTTCGAGTTCCTCGTGCGGCACTGGCACTGGCCGGTCCTGCTCTACCTCGTCAGCATGCTGGTGGTGGTTCTTGTGCAGCCGGGCGATGCCGCCTTCCGCTCGATGCTGAACTCGGCGCAGGTGCTTGTCGTGGCCCTGCTGGGCGTGATGCTGTCGGGTGTGCTGACGCGGGTCATGGTGCGGGGCGTGCAACTGCCCGACAACGTGACCGCGCGGCTGCCCCTGCTGGAGAAACGGCTGAACACCTTCGTACCCAAGGCGCTTTTCGTGCTGCGGTTCGTGATCTTCGTGATGGTCGTGGTCTTTGCCCTGAACGCGATCAGCGTGATCGACCTGAAGTCGTGGATGGCCAGCCAGTTCGGCCTGCAGGTGACGAGCAAGGTCTTCTCCGTCGCCGCTGTCCTGCTGGTGTCCTTCGCGATCTGGGTCGCGCTGACGTCCTGGGTGGATTACCGCCTGAACCCCGAGTTCGGCTCTGTCGCCACCTCGCGGGAACGCACGCTGCTGACCCTGCTGCGCAACGCGGCGACCATCGCGCTAATCATCATCACGGCGATGTTCGTCCTGTCCGAGATCGGCCTCGACATCGCGCCGCTGCTGGCCTCTGCCGGGGTGCTGGGTCTGGCCATCGGTTTCGGGGCCCAGAAGATGGTGCAGGACATCATCACCGGTATCTTCATCCAGTTCGAGAACGCGATGAACGTGGGCGACGTGGTGACCGTGGGCGGGACCACCGGCTCGGTCGAGCGTCTGACGATCCGCTCCGTCAGCCTGCGCGACGTGACCGGCGCCTTCCACGTGATCCCCTTCTCCTCGGTCGACATGGTGACGAACTACGTGCGCGAGTTCGGTTATTCCGTCTGCGACATGGGCGTGGCCTACCGCGAGAATCTCGCCGAGGTGAAACAGGCCATGGTGGATGCCTTCGAACAGCTGCGCGCTGACCCGGATCAGGCCAAGAACATCATGGGCGATCTGGAGTGGTTCGGCCTCAACAGCTTCGGCGACAGCGCCGTGGTCGTCCGGACCCGGATCAAATGCGTCGCGGGCACCCAGTGGGGTGTGGGCCGCGCCTACAACGGCGTGCTGAAAGAGATCTTCGATGAGCGCAACATCGAGATCCCCTTCCCGCACCAGACGATCTATCTGGGCGAGTCGAAGGACGGCAAGACGCAGCCCTTCCTGATCCGGAAGGACAAGGCCGGCGAGACCGCCTGAGCCCTGCAGGCTGTGACATGAAAAAGGCCGGGCCCTGCAAGGGGTCCGGCCTTTCTGTCTCTGATCGGGCGCTCAGGCCCGGATCAAGCCCGGCTCACGCGCGGTACTTGGCAAGGAACATGGCCACCGCCTCGCGCGCAACGTATTCGATTTCCTCCGCCGTTGGCTCATCCTCGCGCCGTCCGAACATGCGCGCGCGCCAGGTACCGGTGGTGGCGAGTTCGACGAATTGCGCCGCGGCCAGTTCGAAATCCGGCACCACGAGGGTGCCCGCCTCGGTTTCCTCGCGCAGGAAGCCGTGCAGCCGTCCGAGGAAATGCGCAGCCCCCGCGTCATAGAACCGGCGGCCGAGGTCCGGCATCCGCTCCACCACGCTGATCACGATGCGCTGCGCCCGGATCACTTCCTCCGAGTTCAGCTGTTCCGACAGGCCCATGGCATAGGCCAGCAGCCGTTCCTCGATGCTGCCTGCCCCGACGAGCCGTTCGAAGATGCCGTCGAAGAAATCCTGCCGCTTCTCCTCGACAAGGGCGACGAAGAGGTCTTCCTTGTTCTCGAAGTAGACATAGAGCGTGCCCTTCGACACGCCCGCCGCCTTGCAGATGCTGTTCATCGAGGCGGCGTCAAAGCCCTGTTCCACGAAGACACGCCAAGCGCCCACCAGAATTTGGTGGCGCTTCTCCGGGTCTTCGCCCGCGGCGTGGCGGCGCTTGAGCGCGCAGGCCTCTGCCTTCTCTGTGTGATCTTGCATGGTCATATGTGCCATATAATCGAACCGACCGGTTCGATGAAGTCTTGATTTTGCACCGCGACCTTTCTATGTCGTGTCGAACCGAGCGGTTCGATTGGCTGCTCGCACCCCCTGCACGCCGATCCGAAAGCGCCCCCCATGTCCCGCCAAGACCGTATTGACCCCGCCACCACCCCTGCCTCTTCCGTAAAGGCCGCCCCGCAGGCGCCCGCCGCCCCGGCGGAGACCCCGCCGAAGGGCCGCAAGAAGCGGGTGCTGGGCGGCGTTGCGCTGATCGCGCTGCTGGTCGGGGGCTGGTACGGCTATGGCTGGTGGACCGAGGGCCGCTTCATGGTGGGCACCGATGACGCCTATGTGCAGGCGGACCTCTCGCTCGTCTCCTCCAAGCTGCAGGGCTATGTCGAGGAGATTCCGGTGCAGGCGAACCAGCATGTCGCCAAGGGGGACGTTCTGGTGCGGATCGAGGACGGTGACTATCGCATCGCGCTGGAACAGGCACAGGCCAAGCTGCCGACGCTGGAACGGACGCTGGCCCGGATCGACGCCCAGACCGTTGCCGCCCAAGCCAGCGTGACCCAGGCCGAGGCCGAACTCTCCGCCGCCGAGGCCGCGCTGCGCACCGCGCAGACGGCGCAGGTGCGCGCCGAGGGGCTGGCTGCGCGCAAGGTGACCTCGCAGGCCGATCTGGATGACGCCAATGAGACGCTGGAGACCGCCAAGGCCAACCGCGCCGCCGCCGTGGCCGCGATCAAGGGCGCCGAGGCGCAGGTCGAGGTGCTGAAGGCCGAACGCGCCGAGAGCGAGTCGAACCGGCGCGAGCTGCAACTCGACATCGATCAGGCGCAGCGTGACCTCGATCACACCGTGCTGCGCGCCCCCTTCGACGGCACCGTGGCGAATATCGCGATCGAGGAGGGCGAGCTGGTCAGCGTCGGCGCCCGTCTGGCCGCCGTCGTCCCGGATCACGGGCTCTACGTCGAGGCGAACTTCAAGGAAACGCAGCTGGCCGGCATCACCCCCGGCGAGACGGCACGGCTGAGCGTCGATGCCTTCGACGGGCACGAGATCAAGGGCAAGGTGGTCTCCATCGCCCCCGCCACGGGCTCTGTCTTCTCGCTGTTGCCCGCGGACAATGCCACCGGCAACTTCACCAAGATCGTGCAGCGGGTGCCGGTGCGCATCGAACTGCCCGAGGGCACCGAGGGCCTGCGCGCGGGCCTCTCCGTCGAGGTTGAGATCGACCGGCGCACCGCCCCGCTGGGCACCGCCGTGGCACAGGCGCTGAAATGAGCGCCGCCCCACATCAGGAACCCGAACTGACGCCGCGCCGAGTCGCGGCGTTCGTCGTCATGGTCTTCGGGATGTTCATGGCGATCCTCGACATCCAGATAGTCTCGGCCTCGCTGCCTGAGATCCAGGCCGGTCTCGGGGCGTCGTCGGACGAGATCAGCTGGGTCCAGACCTCCTACCTGATCGCCGAGGTCATCATGATCCCGCTCTCCGGCCTGCTGGGGCGGATGATGTCGACGCGCTATCTCTTCGCCGTCTCGGCGGCGGGGTTCACGGCGGCCTCCTTCATGTGCGCCACCTCGACCACGATCAACGAGATGATCCTCTGGCGTGCGCTTCAGGGCTTCCTCGGCGGAGGCATGATCCCCTCGGTCTTCGCGGCGGCCTTCACCATCTTCCCGGCCTCGAAACGCTCCATCGTCTCGCCGATGATCGGCCTCGTCGCCACCATGGCGCCGACCGTGGGCCCCACCGTGGGCGGCTACCTCAGCCACGCGATCAGCTGGCACTGGCTGTTCCTCGTGAACGTGCCCGCGGGGATCGGGGTAACCATCGGCGTGCTCGCGCTCGTGGATTTCGACAAGCCGGAGTGGAAACTCTTCGACAGTTTCGACTGGATCGGCCTTGGCGCGCTCGCCTGTTTCCTCGGCGCGATGGAATACGTGCTGGAGGAAGGGCCGGGCAACGACTGGTTCCAGGACGAGTTGGTGGCCGTGCTCTTCGTCGTCATGGTGATCGGGGGCATCACGACCTTCTGGCGGGCCTTCACGCGGGAAAACCCGGTGGTGGATTTCTCGGCCTTCGGGAACATGAACTTCGCCGTGGGCTCGATCTTCAGCTTCGTCATGGGGATCGGGCTCTACGGGATGACCTATCTCTACCCGCTCTACCTCTCCTCGATCCGGGGCTACGACAGCCTGATGACCGGGCAGACGGTCTTTGTCTCGGGCCTCGCGATGTTCTTCACCGCACCGCTGGCGGGGATCCTGTCGTCCAAGATGGACTTGCGGCTGATGCTCCTGCTGGGCTTCGTGGGCTTCGGCACCTCGTCGTGGATGCTCACCGGCATGACGGCGGAGTGGGACTTTTACGAATTGCTCTGGCCGCAGGTGCTGCGGGGGATATCGCTGATGATCTGCATGGTGCCGATCAACAACCTCGCCCTCGGGACGCTGCCGCCGGAGAAGATGAAGAGCGCCTCTGGCCTCTACAACCTGATGCGGAACCTCGGCGGGGCCGTGGGGCTGGCGCTGATCAACACGCTGCTGACGGATCGCGGCGCACTGCATGCCGCCCGGCTGAAGGAGGCGCTGAGCTGGTCCAACCCCGAGGCGCTGCGCCAGCTGAACATGATGGCGGCGAACCTCACCGCGCAGGGTGTGGACGGCGAGAGGGGCGCGCTGTCGCAGATGGCGGGCCGGGTGACGCAGCAGGCGACGGTGATGTCCTTCATCGATGTCTTCACCCTGTTGACGCTGCTCTTTGCTGGGCTGGCAGTGCTGGCGCTCGCCATGAAGCCGCCGCGGGCGGCGGGGGCAGGCGCCGGGCATTGATCCCCGGGACAAGGAAACGGGCGCGGGGGAAACCCGCGCCCGTTTGCGTCTCTAACCGGCGGTTTCGGCCCTGATCACTGCGCCGCGAGGCGATCCTGCGGGCCGGTCAGCTTGCGCCATGCCTGATACTGCGACAGGAAGATCTCGCCGTTCAGGTGCTCCAGCAGGTGGGTCGAGCGCAGCTTGTCCATCACCGGGCCCTTCACCTCGGCGAGGTGCAGGCCCACGCCCATGTCGCAGAGCCGGGTGTTGATCGTCTCAAGGCTTTCCAGCGCCGAGAAGTCCACGTCGTTCACCGCCGAGAACATCAGCACCACATTGCGCACCGCCGTGCCCTCGCTCACGCGGGCCTGAAGCAGGTCTTCGAGGAAGCGGGCGTTGGCGAAGTAGAGGCTTTCATCCACCCGCAGCATGACCACGTCGGGGTGGGTTTCGACGTCATGGCGCAGGATGTTGCGGAAATGCTCGGTCCCCGGCACGAGGCCCACTTCGGCCACGTGGGGGCGCGAGGTCTTGAAGAGGTGCAGCAGGATCGAGAGACCGACACCGGCCCCGACACCCGCTTCGACGCCGACCAGCAGGGTCAGCAGGATCGTGGCGGCCACGGCAAGGAAATCGGCCCGGTTGTAGGCCCATGTCTTCTTGAGGATCGAGAAATCCACGAGGCTCAGGACGGCGACGATGATCGTCGCCGCCAGCGTCGCCTTGGGCAGGTAGTGCACCAGCGGCGTCAGGGCGACGGCGGCAATGGCAAGGCCCACGGCGGTATAGGCACCCGCGGCCGGGGTCTCGGCGCCCGCGTCGAAGTTCACGACCGAGCGGGAGAAGCCCCCGGTGACCGGGAAACCGCCGGTGAAGGCCGCGCCGAGGTTGGCGGCGCCAAGGCCGATGAGTTCCTGATCCGGGTCGATCTTCTGGCGCTTCTTCGCGGCCAGCGTCTGCGCGACGGAGACGGATTCGACGAAGCCGATGATCGAGATCACGATGGCCGGCACCAGCAGCTGTTGCAGCAGCGACGGCGAGAGGCCGGGCAGGGTGAAGGGCGGCAGGCTCTGGGGCACCTCGCCCACGATCTTGACCCCGTGACCGTCAAGACCGAGGCCCCATGCCGCCAGCGTCGTGGCGACGACGGCGGCGACGGGACCGGCCTTGGTGGCCACATCGGCCATCTTCGGCCCCAGCCCCATGGAGCGCAGCAGCGGCTTCAGCCCCTTGCGGACCCAGAACAGGAAGCCGGTCGCGGCAAGGCCGATCACGACGGTGATCCAGTTCGTCTCACCGATATGCTCCAGCAGGCTCATGAGCATTTCGGGCAGCGTGTGCCCGTCGGCGCTGACGCCGAGGATATGCTTGAGCTGGCTGGTGGCGATCAGGATGCCCGAGGCGGTGATGAAGCCCGCGATCACCGGGTGGCTGAGGAAGTTGGCGAGAAAGCCGAGCCGGAAGAAGCCGAGCGCCATCAGGAAAACGCCCGAGAGCAGCGCCAGCGTCAGCGCCGCCACGGCATAGCCCGCGGTGCCCTGCGTGGCGATCTGGCCCACGGCGGAGGCGGTCAGCAGCGAGACCACGGCCACCGGCCCCACGGCAAGCGCCCGGGAGGTGCCGAAGATCGCATAGAGGATGATCGGTGCGATCGAGGCATAGATCCCCGCCTCGGGCGGCAGCCCGGCGAGCAGCGCATAGGCCAGCGATTGCGGGATCAGCATGATCGTCACGATCACGGCGGCGATCATGTCGTTCGAGAAGGCGTCGCGGTCGTAGCGGCGGCCCCAGTCGAGGATGGGCAGGTAACGGCGAAGGCGGGCGGGCATGGCGTGTCTCGATCAGGGAGGGGCAGGAGGCCGGGGCGCGGCGGGCGCCCCGGCGATGGATCACTCGGCGGAGGCAGAGAGCGGCGTGGGCTTGGCCATCCACTCTTTCCCCTTCAGCATCGCCTTCCAGTAGACCGGCGGCAGGATCTTCTCCTTCAGCAGCCAGGCGGCGCGGGTCGGCTTGGTGCCGTCGATCAGCCAGCGGGGGAAGGAAGGCTTGAGCGTGCCGCCGTAGCCGAATTCCGCCAGCACGATCTTGCCGCGTTCCACGGTCAGCGGGCAGGAGCCATAGCCGTCATACTGCGCCGTGGGAGAGCGCCCGGCAATGTCCGCCACGATGTTCTCGGCCACGACGGGGGCCTGCATCCGCGCGGCGGCAGCGGTCTTGGCGTTGGGCGCGTTCATCACGTCGCCGAGGCTCCAGACGTTGTCGTAGGTCTTGTGGCGCAGGGTGGCCTGATCCACGTCGACCCAGCCCGCGGCATCCGCCAGCGGCGAGACCTTGATGAAATCGGGTGCCGTCTGCGGCGGGCAGACGTGGATCATGTCGAATTCGGTCGTGACCTCGGTCGGCTCTTCGTCGGGCTTGGCGACCTTGAAGGTCGCGGTCCGGGCCGGGCCGTCGATCTTGGTCAGCGTGTGGAAGAAGTTCAGCGTGGTGCCGTATTTCTCGATGTAGGACATCAGCGCGGGGACGTAGTCCTTGACCCCGAAGAGCACGCCACCGGCGTTCATGAACTGGATGTCGATGTCCTTCAGCACCCCGGCGCGGTTCCACGCGTCGCCGGAGAGATACATCGCCTTCTGCGGCGCACCGGCGCATTTGATCGGCATCGGCGGCTGGGTGAAGAGCGCGCGGCCCTTCTTCAGCCCCTGCACCAGTTCCCACGTATAGGGCGCGAGGTCGTAGCGGTAGTTCGAGGTCACGCCGTTGCGGCCCAGCGTCTCCTCCAGCCCCTCGACCCCGGCCCAGTCGAGCTTGAGCCCCGGGGCCACCACGAGGCGGTCGTATTTCACCACCCGGCACCCGTCGAGGATGACGGCATTGTTCTGCGGCTCGAAGGCGGCGACGGCGGCCTTGATCCATTTCACCCCCTGCGGGATGAGAGAGCCCATGGTGCGCTCGGTCTCGCTGGCCTCGAAGATGCCACCGCCGACCATGGTCCAGCCAGGCTGGTAGTAGTGGATACCCGCCGGGTCGATCAGCGCGATCTCGAGGTCGGGCTTGCGGGCCTTGAGGCTGGCGGCGACGGCGATGCCGCCTGCACCGGCGCCCACGACGACGACCTTGTAATGCGCATCCCCGGTGTCGGTCGGGGTCTTGCCACCGTTGGCGATCCGCCGGGCGACACCGTTCATGTCATAGCCGGCGGCCCGGGTCTTGGCGAGGATCTCGGGCAGGGGGCGACGGGTGGCCTCGGCCAGCGACCACAGGGTGGTGGAGCGGGTCCCGGTGCGGCAGTAGGCAAAGATCGGGCCCGGCATCACGCGCAGCGCCTCGGCAAAGGCCTGTGCGTCCGCGTCCGTCACCATGCCCGACGTCACGGGCAGGAAGCGGAACTCGATCCCCTGCGCGGCGGCCTCCTGCGCGATCTCCTCATGACCGGGCTGGTCCGCGCCCTCGGCGTCGGGGCGGTTGCAGATCAGGGAGCGGTAGCCCGCCGCGGCCAGCTCTGCCACGTCGGCGCGGGTGATCTGGGGCCCGACGCTCAGGTCGCTGTCGATGGTATGGATGTCCATGGTGTTCCTCCTCCGGAACGGGGTGATGGCTGGCGGGGGGCCGTGGTCCCCCGCGTGGCGTCTCAGCGGCGACCGAAATCCGCGGTGGTGACGACGCCATCGCCGTCCCGGTCGAGAATCTTCAGCCACTCGGGCACGGCGGCGGCGAATTCGGCCTCGCTCACCTGACCGTCGCCGTCGGCATCGTTGAAGGCGCGTTCCATCCCGCGGTTCGCGGTCTCCATGCCCTTGCCGTGGCCGGCGTTGGTCTCCATGTCCGCGGCCCGGGTCTCGTCGAAGAGGTCGTATTCCTCGGGAGAGAGCATCCCGTCCTCGTTCTCGTCGAACATGTAGAAGACATCGGCCCGGCGGGTTTCGAGCTCGGCCAGGGTCACCTTGCCGTCGCCGTCCGCATCCCAGCCTTCGATGAAGTGCTGGCCGGGCTGGTTATCCTGCGCGAGGGCAGGGCTGGCCGCGAGGGCCAGAAGAAGTGCTGCGTATTTCATGGGTCTGTCCTTCAGAGGCCGTTCAGCGGAACCTTGAGCATCGGGCGGCCGTCCTTGTCGGTCGGCACTTCGCCCGCGCGCATGTTCACCTGCAGCGAGGGGATGATCAGCCGCGGCATGGCCAGCTGCGCATCGCGTTCGGTCCGGAAGCGGACGAAGTCTTCCTTCGTCTTGCCGCCGCCGACGTGAATATTGTGCGCCTTCTCGTCGCCCACCGTGGTTTCCCACTGGATGTCGCGGCCGTTGGGGCCGTAGTCATGGCACATGAAGAGCCGGGTTTCGTCGGGCAGGGACAGGACCTTCTGGATCGAGTCGTAGAGCGTTGCCGCATCGCCGCCGGGGAAGTCGGCCCGGGCCGACCCGCCATCAGGCATGAAGAGCGTATCGCCGACGAAGGCCGCGTCGCCCATCACATGCACCATGCAGGCGGGGGTATGGCCGGGCGTGTACATGGCAAAGGCCTGCATCCCGCCGATCTGGTAGGTGTCGCCGTCCTCGAAGAGCGCGTCGAACTGCGAGCCGTCACGCTGGAACTCGGTCCCTTCGTTGAAGATCTTCCCGAAGGTGTCCTGCACCACCATGATCTTGGCGCCGATGCCGATCTTGCCGCCCAGCTTCTGCTGGATGTAGGGCGCGGCCGAGAGGTGATCGGCGTGGACATGGGTCTCGATGATCCACTCCAGCGTCAGGCCGCGGGCCTCGATGTCGGCAATCATTCGGTCGGCGTGATCATAGGTGATCCGGCCGGCGGCGTAGTCGATGTCCATGACGCTGTCGACGATCGCGCAGGAGGCGCTGTCGGGGTCTTTCACGATATAGCTGATCGTGTTGGTGTCCGGGTCGAAATAAGCGGTGACTTCGGGCTTCACGGACAGGTCGATCGGGTAGTCGGTCATCGTGTCTCCTCCACGAGATACGGGGAATTAGCCATGGGCGCGCTTCGGCTCGACGATGCCCTGCTCCAGCGGGGCGATCCGGTCGAGAAGCTGGCCCCGGTTCGCCGAGATATCGGCAAGGGTCAGGTCATCGAGTACGGCCATGAAGGCCGCGGTGGCTTTCTGCATCGCTGCCGACAGGCGGCAGATGCCCAGCAGGGGGCAGGTGTTGGTCTCGGCGTTGAAGCATTCGACCAGTTCGATCGGCCCCTCGGTGAGCCGGATCACGTCGCCCACGACGATCTCCGCCGCGGGACGGCCAAGGCGGAAACCGCCGCCGCGCCCGCGCACGGTCTCGAGGAACCCCGCCTTGCCAAGCTCGTGGACGATCTTGACGATATGCGGCCGGGCGACCCCGTGGACCTTCACCACGTCATCCACCCGGACCAGCTGAGGGGCCTTCAGCGCGGCCAGTTGCAGCGAGCGGAGAGCGTAGTTGGAATAGCTGGTCAGTTTCATTCAAAAATCAATATGTGTTTTTAAGTTATAGGTCAAGTATAACTTTGATCGCGTCTCCGCCTGCGCGGAATGTCGGCCGAGACCACCTACGGGTGCGTGTGGTTGAGCGGGACCGCAAGCGTCTAACCTATTGAATTTGCGCCGATATATTCTGCCCTCCCAGCGACCCTACCCCCACGACCCAGCGAGCGACAGCGCGCCGCTTCCCATCCGTCATGAGAAAACTTTGATGTGAAGTAAGAGTTAAAGGGCATCTCGGCCCGGCCCTTCGCTCCGGTGAGCGCAGCCCCACGCAACGACGGGGCAGGGGGCCGTTTGGCGGCCTTCCTGCGAGTGGCGGCGGCGCTGTTTTGCTGTGAGATGAGTGCGCCGGGGCCCCTTTCAAGCCGGTCCGGCGGCGCAGGAACCGGTCCTCGATTCGGCTGCTTACGTCATGTTTTCAAGCAGTTCTGCAGCTGCAAAGCTTGGTGCAACTGCGGCAAGTGCTTGATCGGAAATATGTTTATGAAAAGTAATTAACTAAAGTAATAGTTATTGAAAGTCATAAAGACATGTGGCTTGATGAGGGTGGGAGGAAGATGGATGACGCAGCATACAGCGAAACAGGAGGTTGAGGAGACCGATTGCGCTTCTGACGAGGCGATGCGGGAATTCCTCGGCTACAGCCTGAAGCGGGCCTACATGGTCTCGCACAAGAACGCCTCCGAGGCGATCGAGCCCTTCGGGCTCAAGGTTCGCTCCTTCTCGGCGCTCACGCTGATCGTGTCCAACCCCGGTATTCCCCCCTCGCGTCTTGCGGAAATCCTGCAGATCGAACGCTCCAACCTCGTCCTGATCATGGACGAGCTGGAGACCCGTGAATTGATCAGCCGGACCCGTGACCCGCAGGACCGACGCCGCTTTGCGCTCAACGCCACGCTGCGCGGCAAGCGGTTGCAGGAGAAGGCCGCGGCGGCCTCCGCCGCCCGGCAGGAGAAGATCATCTCGCGGCTCACCACCGCGGAATACGAAACGCTGCAGGCCCTCCTGAGGAGGTTCGAGGAAGGCTCCGACAGCTAGGCCGCGCCACAGGCGCACCGGCCCGCCCCCGGCAAACGCGGCGGACCCAAGGGAGGACTACATGAAAACTCTTCTGAAACCGGCCAGCCTGGCCGGAACGATGGCGCTCACCCTGGCGATGGCCAGCGGGGCCCAGGCGGACACGATCCGCGCCACCAGCAGCTTCGGCCCGGCGCACCCGATCGCGGTGCACGCCTATCCCGAGATCAGCGCCCGCCTGTCGGAGTTCACCGATGGCGCATGGGACCTGAACGACACGCCCGGCGGTCTCGTGGCGCCGCCGGACATGTCCTCGGGCCTGCGCGATGGCGTGACCGAGTTCGGCACCCTGCTGATGCCCTATTTCCCCGCCGAGTTCCCGGAAGCGGCCCTGCCGACCGAGCTGTCGATCCTCGGATCGAACAACCTCGTCATCTCGGCAGCGGTGACCGAGTACCTCGCCACCTGCGGTGACTGCCAGTCCGAGTTCACCGAGAACGGGCAGGTCTTCCTCGGCACCGATGCGACGCCGCCCTACAACCTGCTGACGGTCAAGCCGATCCGCTCGGTCGAGGATGCCAAGGGCATGCGCCTGCGTACGGGCGCCCCGCTCTATGCGAAGTTCGCGGATGCCATCGGCGCGGAGGCGACGCAGATTTCCTCCTCCGAACTTTTCGAGTCGCTCAGCCAGGGCGTGATCGACGGCACGTTCAGCGCCAACCACGAGATTATCGCCAACCGTCTGGGCGACATCATCAAGTATGTCACCGTGGTGCAGGAAGGTGTCTACAACGGCGCGGCCCCGGCCATGGCGAGCGCGCTGCTCTGGGTCCGGATGGCGCCCGAAGAGCGCCAGGCCCTCGCCCGCGCCTCGCAGTACGGCATCGCCAAGGAACTCTACGGCTTCAACGAGGATGCGGCCAAGGCCCGCGAGGATGCCTCGATCGAGTTCATCGAGATGGACGAGAGCCTGAAGGCCGCGAAAGAGGCCTATAACACGCAGCACCTCGCCAACGCCGCCGCCATCCTGGGAGAGCGCGGCGTGAAGGACGCGCAGGCCAAGATCGACCGCTACACCGCGCTCGTCGAGAAGTGGGAAGGCCTGATCACCCCGGACATGAGCTACGAGGACATGGCCGAGCTCCGCTACACGGAGATCTTCGCCCCCCTCGACATGGCCGGCTACGGCGAGTGAGCCAGTGACCGTCCCGGTCCGGCCAAGCGCCGGACCAGAGGGCCCTTCGGGGCCCTCCTCCCCCGGGTGACCCGGTTTCGAAGGAGAAGACCATGAAGACCGTTGAACGGTGGATCAGCCGGATCAGCATTCTCTTCGCGTCGCTGATCGTGCTTGCGATGATGCTCCAGGTGGTGATCGACGTTGCGATGCGCAAGTTTCTGGGCGCGGGCTTTCCGGCCACCGCCGACATCGTCAGCCGGTACTACATGGTGTCGGTCAGCTTCCTGCCGCTGGCCATGACCGAGGTCGGGCGCCGGCATATCTCGGCCACGATCTTTACCGATGCGCTGCGGGGCCCGGCGCGGAGCGCGGTGCAGTTCCTCGGCATCGGCCTGTCGCTGGCGGCCTTTGCGCTGCTGCTCTACGGGACCACGCTGGAGGCGCTGAAACAGACCGCCAAGGGCGCCTACGTCGAGGCCGGCATCCTGAACGTGCCCACCTGGCCCAGCTACTGGATCCTGCCGGTCTCCTTCACCCTGATGGAAATCATGCTGCTGCTTCGGTTCGTGGAATTCCTGCGCGGCGTCTACCGCGACGACCCCCATGATCCGCTCGAAGAAGTCGACAGCCCCCTGAGCGAGGCAAAGTGATGGATCCCTTCGTTATCGGCCTTCTTGCCCTGTGTTCGCTGCTGCTGCTGATCGGCCTGCGGGTTCCGATCGGGGTCAGCCTGATCACGGTCTCCTTCCTCGGGATCTGGGCCATCGTCGGCCTGCGCCCGGCGATGAGCCTGGTCTCCACCATCCCCTATTCCTCCACCGCCAGCTGGACGCTCTCCTCGATCCCGATGTTCCTGCTGATGGGCTACCTCGCCTTCCACTCCGGCCTGACCCGGGGTCTCTTCGAGGCGGCCCGCGTCTGGTGGGGCTGGATGCCCGGCGGCCTTGCTGTGGCCTCGCTGGCCGGTGCGGGCGGTTTCGCGGCGGTTTCCGGCTCCTCGGTGGCCTGTTCGGCCGCCATCGGCCGGATCGCCATCCCCGAGATGCACCGCCAGAACTATGACCTGCGGATCGCCACCGGCTCCGTCGCTGCAGGCGGCACCATCGGCGCGCTGATCCCGCCCTCGATCATCCTGATTCTCTTCGGCATCCAGTCGAACAGCTCGATCAACGAGCTCTTCGTGGGGGGCCTGATGCTGGGCCTCGCGTCGCTGGCCTTCTATGTCGCCGCCGTCATGGTCTACTGGCTGCGCAACCCCGAGCGCCTGCCGCGCATCACCGACACCCCCAAGGGCGACCGCTGGCGCAAGACGCTGGAGATCTGGCCGGTGCTGCTGCTGATCGTCTCGGTTCTGGGCGGGCTGTTCGGCGGTCTCTTCACCGCCACCGAGGCCGGGGCCTTCGGCGCCTTCATGACCATCGTCATCGGCGTCCTGCGCCGCAGCCTCAGCTGGGTGCGCTTCAAGGAAAGCCTGATCGACACGCTGCTGGCGGCGGGCGCGCTCTTCATCATCGCCTTCGGGGCCAACCTCTTTACCAAGCTCGTCGCGATCTCGGGCCTGTCGCGGGAGGTGAGCCAGTTCGTCGAAGGGCTGGGCCTTGGCACCAATGGCCTGCTGGTGATGATCGTCCTGATCTACCTCGCGCTCGGCATGTTCCTCGAACCCATCGGGGCGCTGATGCTGACGCTGCCGCTGTTCCTGCCGCTGATCGGTGTGCACGGCATCGACAAGATCTGGTTCGGCGTCCTCGTCGCCAAGCTGCTCGAGATCGGGATGATCACCCCCCCGGTCGGGCTCAATGTTTTCGTCATTCATTCCGTGGCCCGGGACTACGTGAAGCTCGAACAGATCTTCGCCGGTATCCTGCCCTTCCTCTTCGCCGACCTCCTGCTGGTCGCGTTGATGTTGGCCACTCGCACATTCTTCTGAGGAGGAGGCAATCATGCAGATCAAGGACAGTGTCGCGCTCGTCACCGGCGGTGGCAGCGGGCTGGGAGAGGGCACTGCGCGCCGCCTTGCAGCCCAAGGCGCCAGGCTCGCCATCATGGACCGCAGCGCCGACGCCGCCGCCCGGGTGGCCGAGGCGACGGGCGGCATCGCCCTTGCTGCCGACGTCACCGACGTGGAGGGAGTGGGCGCTGCCTTCGACAAGATCACCGAGGTCTATGGCACCGCGCCGCGTATCCTCGTGAACTGCGCCGGGATCGGCACGGCAAGCCGCATCCTGCCGCGTGACGGGGGCCTGTCGGTCGACATCTTCGAGAAGACGATCCGGGTAAACCTGATCGGCAGCTACATCCTGCTGAACCACGCCGCGCGGGCCATGTCCGCGCTGGAGCCGCTGGACGAAGACGGTGCGCGGGGCGTGATCATCAACACCGCCTCCGTCGCCTATCAGGACGGACAGATCGGGCAGGCCGCCTATGCCGCCTCCAAGGGGGGCATCGCCTCGCTCACCTTGCCGGCGGCACGGGAACTGGCCCGGTTCGGCATCCGGGTGATGACCATCGCGCCGGGCCTCTTCGAAACGGCGATGAGTGCGGGCCTCACGCCCGAGGTGCGGGCCTCGCTGGAGGCGGGCCTGCCGTTCCCGTCCCGCATGGGGCGGCCCGATGAATATGCGCAACTGGTGCAGCAGATCGTGGAGAACCCCCTTCTGAATGGGGAAATCATCCGCCTCGACAGCGCCGTCCGGCTGGCACCCAAGTGACCGGCGCGGAAAAAGGGAGACAAGATATGCTCAAAGGCACCTACACGCAGGCCAGCTACGAGGGCCAGGTGGCCGAACTGGAACTCATCCGCGAGGACAAGCGCAATGCGATGTCCGAGGGGCTGATGTCCGAGATCGAGGCCTTCTATCGCAACCTGCCATCCGACATCCGCGTCGTGATTCTGCACGGCCGCGGCGGGCATTACTGCTCGGGGCTGGACCTCGCGGAGCACGTGGCGCGCACGCCCGAGGCGGGCGTCTACCATTCCCGCGAATGGCACCGGGTGATGGACATGATCCAGTTCGGCGGCCCGGTGACGATCAGCGCCATGACCGGCGCGGTCATCGGCGGCGGGCTTGAACTGGCCACGGCCACCCACGTCCGCATCGCGGAACCCTCGGTGATCTTCCAGCTGCCGGAAGGGCGGCGCGGGATCTTCGTGGGCGGTGGCGCGACCGTGCGGGTGGGCCGCATCCTCGGCCCCGACCGGATGGTCGAGATGATGCTGACCGGGCGCAAATACGACGCCGAAGAGGGCCTGCGCCTCGGCCTGTGCCACTATTCGGTTGAGGAGGGCGGGGCCCTGCCGCTCGCCCGCAAGCTGGCGCTGAAGATCGCGGCGAACGCCCCCATGTCCAACTACTTCATGGTCAATGCGCTGACCCGGATCGGGGACATGTCGCGCAGCGAGGGCCTCTTCACCGAGAGCCTCGCCGCAGCACTGGTGCAGACCACGCCCGACGCCGAGGAGGGGCTGAAGGCCTTCCTCGAGAAACGCGAACCCAAGTTCCGCTGACCCGCGCCCATGGGAGGAGAGACCATGACCATGACGATGGAGAGGACAGCCGCCCCGGCCGATCCGGCGGCCCGCGCCGAATGGGCGCGGCAGAATACCCTCACCCGCTACCTGCCGCACAAGGTCGAACGCGAAGACCGCGCCGATGGCACGATCCTGCTGCGCTCGGCCTATGCGCTGCCCGAACCGGTGCGCAACACCGGCGCATGGCTGCATCGCTGGGCCGAGGAGGCGCCCTACCGGGTGGCCGTGTCCGAACGCCCGGTCGAAGGGCCGGGCTGGCGCAACGTGACCTATGCCGAACTGCTGGAGCAGGTGCGCGCGGTCGGGGCCGGGCTGCTGGCCCGCGGGCTGGGACAGGACGACACGATCGCGATCCTGTCGGGCAACGGGCTCGACCACCTGATCCTGACGCTTGGCGCGCAATACGTCGGGGTCCCGGTCGTGCCGCTGGCCGAACAGTATTCCCTTATCACCGAGGCGCATGGCCGGTTGCTCTACGTGATCGACAAGGTCAAGCCGAAGCTCGTCTTCGTCGATGACGCCTCGCGCTACGCCGCCGCGTTGACCCTCCCGGAGCTTGGCGGCGTGGAAGCGGTGGCGGTGCGCGGCACCGCCCCGCGGCCCATCACCCGCTTCGCCGAACTGCTGGAGACCGAAGTGACCGCGGCGGTGGACGAGGCCCACGCGCAGGTCGGCCCGGAGACGCTGGCCAAGATCCTCTTCACCTCCGGCTCCAGCTCCGATCCCAAGGGGGTGCTGACCACCCATGGCATGATGTGCGTGAACCAGATGCAGTTCTGCACCGCGCTGCCCTTCGTCGAGGACGAGCCGCCGCGGGTGACCGACTGGCTGCCCTGGAACCACGTCTTCGGCGGCAGCGCGAACTTCAACCTCGTGCTCTGCCGCGGTGGCACGCTGACCATCGACAACGGCAAGCCCACCGCAAAGGGCTTTGCCACAACGCTGAAGAACCGCATCGACCGGCCCGGCACCATGGCGTTCAACGTGCCCGTAGGCTGGGGCATGATGGCCGAGGCGCTGAAGAAGGACCCGAAGCTGCAGCATCACCTGCTGAAAGACCTGAAACTGGTCTTCTACGCCGGGGCCTCGCTGCCGCAGGACGTCTGGGAAGCGATCGAGACCTATTCGATCGCGGCGCGGGGTGGTCTGCCGCTGATGATCTCCAGCTGGGGGCTGACGGAAACCGCGCCCTCCTGCCTCATCGTGCATGAGCCGATCGGGCGGTCCGGGGTCATCGGCGTGCCGCTGCCGGGCGTGACGGTCAAGCTGATCCCCGACGACGACATGCGCTGCGAGATCCGCGTGAAGGGCCCGAACGTGATGCCGGGCTACTACAACGATGACGAGCGCACCGCGAAGGCCTTCGACGACGAGGGGTTCTTCATCACCGGCGACGCCGTGCGCTTTGTCGATCCGGAAGACGCGGCGCGCGGTCTGATCTTCGACGGCCGCGTCTCGGAGGACTTCAAGCTCGAAACCGGGACATGGGTGCAGGCCGGGATGCTGCGGATGTCCGTGCTGAAGGAACTTGCCGGGCTCGCGCAGGACGTCGTGATCTGCGGCCATGACCGGGGCGAGGTCGGCCTCTTCGTCTTCCCCGCCGCCGATGCTGTGACCGAACCCGCGGACACCACCGGCGGCGCGATCTCCGATCCGCACCTCATGGCAAGGATCGAGGAGGCCCTGCGCGCCATGAATGCCCATGTGACCGGGTCCGCCAAGCGGATCACCCGCGCCCTGATCCTGGCCGAGCCGCCCTCGGTCGAGGGGCACGAAGTCACCGACAAGGGCTCGCTCAACGTCAACAAGATCCTCACGCGCCGCGCCGACCTGCTGGAGCGGCTCTACGACAACGAAGATCCCGCCCTGATCAGGGTCTGAGGAGGCACCATGCTCGACTTTTCCACCATCCGCGCCATCGACTTCCACACCCACGCCGAGGAGCCCTGCGGCTGCCACGACGACGATGGCTATGATGATCTGCAGACCACCATGGCGCAGTACTTCAACGCGCCCTGGACCCACCCGCCGACGATCCCGCAGACGGCCGCGCATTATCGCGCGCAGAACATCGCCGCGGTGATCTTCCCCGTCGATGCAGAGCGCGAAACCGGCTATCGCCGTTATTCCAACTACGAGGTTGCGGACCTCTGCGCGGAACACAGCGATATCCTGATCCCCTTCGCCTCCATCGACCCTGCAAAAGGGAAACTGGGCGCCCGCGAGGCCCGCGACCTGGTCGAGAACCACGGCATCCAGGGGTTCAAGTTCCACCCGACGATGCAGGGGTTCTATCCCAACGACCGCTCTGCCTACACGCTCTACGAGGCGATCGCGGAGAGCGGCAAGCCCGCACTCTTCCACACTGGGCAGACCGGTGTCGGCTCGGGCATGCCTGGCGGGAACGGGATGCGGCTGAAGTATTCGAACCCGATGTACATCGACGATGTCGCCGTGGATTTCCCGGACATGCCGATCATCCTCGCCCATCCGTCCTTCCCCTGGCAGGAAGAGGCGCTTTCGGTCGCGACGCATAAGCCGAACGTCTATATCGACCTCTCCGGCTGGTCGCCGAAGTACTTCCCGCCGATCCTCATCCGCTACGCCAACACGCTGCTGAAGGACAAGATGCTCTTCGGCTCCGACTGGCCGATGATCGCGCCGGAACGGTGGCTGGGCGCCTTCGAGAAGGCCGATTTCCGCGAGGAGGTGCGCCCGCTCATCCTCAAGGAAAACGCGATGAAGCTGCTCGGCGCGCTGTGATCTGCCGTTCCTGACCAACGGACCGCCGGGGCCCCGCTCCGGCGTCCCACTGCTGACCCCGGAGGCTCTCATGTCCACCTTTCACGCCCCCCTCGACGATATCCTCTTCTCGCTGCGCCATGTGGCCGGTGCGGAGCGCCTCCCGGACTGGGATGACGAGCTTGCCGCCGAGGTGATCGGCCATTTCGCCAGCTTCGCCGAGGGCCGCATTGCGCCGCTCGACGCGGTTGGCGATGCGCAGGGCTGCCGCCTTGAGGGCGGGCGCGTGCGGATGCCCGACGGCTTTGCCGAGGTCTATGGCGAACTGGCCGAACAGGGCTGGCAGGGCCTGACCGTGCCGGAGGACTTCGGCGGCATGGGGCTGAGCCCGGTGATGCAGGCCGGGGTGAGCGAGATTTTCTCGGGGGCGAACCATTCGCTCCAGATGGTCGCCTCTCTGGTGCCGGGCTGCGTGGGCGTGCTGCGCCGCTTCGGGTCAGAGGCACAGCAGGCCGCCTACTTGCCCGCCCTCGCGGAAGGCAAATACCTCTCCACCATGGCGCTGACGGAGCCAGGCGCCGGGTCCGACCTGTCGGCGATCCGCACCCGCGCGGTGCAGGAAGACGGCATCTGGCGGCTGACGGGCGAGAAGATCTTCATCTCCGGCGGCGATCAGGACATCAGCAAGGGCATCCTGCACCTCGTCCTGGCGCGGTCCGGCGGCGAGGGGGTGCGGGGGCTGTCGTTGTTCCTCTGCCTGTCCGAGAGGGCCGACGGATCGCGCAACGCGGTCTCCGTCACCCGGATCGAGGAGAAGATGGGCTTGCATGCCTCGCCGACCTGCCAACTGGCCTTCGACGGGGCAGAGGCTGAGCTGATTGGCGAGGAGGGCGGCGGCCTGAAGGCCATGTTCACCATGATGAACCACGCCCGCATCGACGTCGCCCTTCAGGGCGTGGCCCATGCGGCGCGCGGCGCCGATCTGGCCCGCCGCTACGCCGCAGAGCGCAAGCAGGGCCGCGATGCCACGGGCCAGCCGGTGACCATCGACGCCCATGCGGATGTCGCACGCATGATCGCCACCTGTGACGATCTCGCCCGCTCAGGCCGTGTCCTGTGCCACCTCGCCCTCGTCGAAGAGGCGCTCGGCACCGCGCCGGATCTGGTCGAGTTCCTGACGCCCGTGTGCAAATACGCCTGCACCGAGGCCGGGATGAAGGCCGCCGATCTGGCGATACAAGTGATGGGCGGCTACGGCTACCTACGCGAGTACGGGGCCGAGCAGAACTGGCGCGACGCCCGGATCTGCGCGATCTACGAGGGCACGAACGGCATTCATGCCCGCACCATCGCGACCCGTGGCCTTCAGCTGAATGGCGGCGCAGGTGCACGGGCCTTCGCGGCCTTCCTGCGCGACAGCACGCCCGATCTGGCTGCTGACGTGGCGGGCTGGGAAGCCGAGGCCGCGCGTCTTGCGACGGTCCAAGACCCGGCAGCAGAGGCGCATGCCTTCATGGAACGGACCTGTGACCTTGCCATGCGGGCGGCCCGGGCGCGGCTGGTCGCAGCGGAGAAGCGCGTGGCGGCGGCAGCCTGACAGCATCGCCACCACCTCAAAAATTCACATAATCTGACTTATGGGGAAATCCCCGATGGCCCGGCAGCATGACGCTGTCCGGGCCCATCCCCGTCACCTGACCTGTTTTCCCGCCGCACCGGAGCGCTGAATTCAGGAGGCCCCCGGCGTTTCAACAATAGACGTGCCCGTATTGAACCGTGTTATCCTTTTCCACAGCCGCGCGACCCATTTCTGAGAATCACTCGGGTTTTCGGGGCCTTGTTCGATGCATTTGATGACGTCACTGCGCTGCCTTCGGGCGGCCCGATACGAGTACCTGCGCCGATGACAGTACGCAATTTCGCCACCGCCAAGGATATCATTCGCTTCGAGGGCACCGACCGGGTCGGCTATTGGCGCCGGTTCTCCATGTTGTTGGGGCTGGCGGTCACGATCGCGACCATGGGCCTCGTGCGGGACTCCGGCGCGGTCATCATCGCCGCGATGCTTGTTGCCCCGCTGATGACACCGATCCTCGGGATCGCGGCGGCCATCGTGACGGGCTGGATCGGGCGGGCCTTCCGGCTGATCTTCATCGTCTGGCTCGCGGCCTTGGCCAGCGTGCTGATCGCCTGGCTGATCGTCTGGCTCTCGGACTTCCCGCGGGGCGTCATCCTGCCCCACGAGGTGCTCAGCCGGACCGACCCGGGGGCCGAAGACCTCGTCATCGCGCTCGCCGCCGGGATTGCAGGCGCCTACGTGCAGATCCAGCGCTCGGAACTCAGCCTGCTTCCGGGGGCGGCCATCGGCGTTTCGCTGGTGCCGCCGCTCGCAACGGCCGGGATCCTGCTCTATTTCAGCGAATACCAGCAGGCCTACGAGGCGGTGCTGCTCTTTGCCACCAACTTCGGTGCGATCATCCTGTCTGCCTGCGGCGTCTACCTTGCCACCGGCGGGGCCCGCGTCCTGATGTCCTCCAGCAAGCGGCGGCTGCGTTTCTCTGTGGGCCTGTCGCTGGCGGTGATCTTCCTCTTCGGGATCATGGCGCAGCTCTTTTCGACGACCTACCTGCGCTACACCGAAACCCGCGCCGAATCTGCCCTTGCGGCTGGGATCGCGGAATGGGCGGGCGACGTGTCGGTCGAGATCATTCGCGTCGACGTGGATGCCGCCGCCAAACATGCGGAGATCTGGGGGATCGTCGATCTGAAATCCGACGCCCAGTATCAGGTGGCCGCCGCGGCAGACCTGCTGCCGGAGCAGCTGACCCGGACGCGCTTCCGCGACGTGGCGCGGGAAATCCTCGGCCCGGAGTACAGCATGACGATCCGCTACCAGCTGCGCTATGGCTGGGAAGTCCAGCTCTCGACCTTTGAGATCGGGCCTGCGGACAGGATCGGCCCGTTCAACGGCAACTGACACGACGACGCCCTCCCCGTCACGGGGAGGGCGTGTCTGACAGGGTCTGTCAGACGAAGTCGAAGTTCTTGGATTGCGCCAGCGAGTCCACGGTCAGCCCGCCTTGCAGGATAATCGACCCGTGGCTGCCGAACCGGACGATCACCGTATCGCCGGAGAGCTGGAAGGTGACGTCGTCGAGGCTGTCGATGCCCGGCAGGTCGATTTCCAGCACGTCCTTCCCGGGGGTGAAATCGGTGATCACATCCCCGTCCGCAAGATCGCCCTCGGACAGGACGAAGGTGTCCTTGCCCGACCAGCCGGTCAGCGTGTCAGCCCCGGCCCCGCCGGTGAGGGTATCGTCGCCGGTCTGGCCGTTCATCTCGTCGTTGCCATCGCCGCCGCGCAGTTCATCCTCGCCCTCGGAGCCGACCAGCGTGTCGTCGCCCTCGTTCCCGGACAGCAGGTCATCGCCGTCGCCGCCCTTGAGGTAATCGTCGCCGCCCCAGCCATAGAGGCTGTCATCGCCCTCGTCGCCAAGGACACGGTCGTCGCCCTTGCCGCCGGTGATGTGATCGTCGCCCGCCAGACCAGACAGCGTATCGTCGCCCGTCCCGCCCTCGAGGTCATCCGCACCGGCCGTGCCGGTGATCTCGTCCCCGGTCGGCGTGGTGTCGCCGCCATCGGTGCCATCGCCACCGTCAGTGCCATCGCCGCCATCGGTGCCATCGCCACCGTCAGTGCCATCGCCGCCATCGGTGCCGTCGCCACCGTCAGTGCCATCGCCACCGTCAGTGCCATCGCCACCACTGCCCGTATCGGTCCCGCCGTCGGTCAGCCCGGTGGTGTCGAAGGTGATCTCGATCACTTCGAAGGGCTTCAGCGTGACGGTCACGGAGGTGTCGTCCAGATCGTAATCCGTCAGGCTCGCACGGATGTCGTTCTCGTTGATGTAGTAGCGTTCGCCGTTGACCAGAACGTATTCCGCTTCCTGGAACCCTTCGCCGGGCACGTAATGCGCCCCGTCGCTGGAGCTGGAAGAGAAGTCCGCGCTGATCTTCACCGCCGAGGCCGTGTTGAAATCGGACACCAGTTCCGACAGGTCAAGGTCAAGCGTCTGGGTCTCGAGGCTGCGCGAAGAAACGTAGATCACCGTCTTGTCGTCGGATTGATAGGCGTCCAGCTCGAAGCTGCCGTCCTCGACGGAGAGCGAGGTTTCCATCAGTTCCAGCCCGATGAGGCTCGACGACATGAGGTCGAAGGTCGCGCCGTTGATCGAGCTGATCACTCGGCCCTGGTCGTCGGTGACGACGTCCTCGACCTGGCTGCCGGCAAGATCGGTGGGCGTGTTGTGCTGCACCGGCCAGACATGGGCGCTGTCAGCCCCAAGTTCGGTCAGGTTCTGGACCTGCTCCACCATGACAGAGGCAGAGCGCAGGCCGGTTTCCGTCTCATCCGTGGTCTTCACGTTCCACTCGGTCACGTGGAACTCGAGCTCCTTGTCGAAGGCCTCCTCCCAGATCTCGAGGTCGTGGTCGATGAAGCTCACTTCGCTCGACTTGCCGGTGAATTCGAGGTCGCGGTCCTTGTAGTAGTAATGCTCCACCACGCCGTCGATCGCGTCCATCGCCTCGTCGCTGAGTTGCGCAAGGATCGCCTCGTTGGCGAGGTGCACCCGATCCGTGTAGGAGCGGTCATCGACCGAGACGTGGTAATCGGAACCGGCGTTCGGCGTGGCCATCTGCACGATGATCGAGGGCTGATCGTCCACGTCGACGCCCGCGGCCTCCATGCCGTCCTCCAGCGCGATGGCCGCAACGTTGGCCTTGGCGCCATATTCCGTCTCGCCGGTGGAGCTCCAGTATTCGTTGCCGATCTCGAAGGCTTCGACCACATCGCCGTAGTCTTCCATCACCGCCTGGGCAAAGCGCTCGATGTCGCCGTCGAGGGCTTCGTATTCCTCGATGGTGTAATTCTTCGTGGGCAGGACAAGCGTGACCTGCACGTCATTCTCCCGCGCCCAGTCGAGCATGTCGGTGACCTCGGTGCGCAGCTCCCACTCGCCGGCGTCGTTCTGGTTCATCTCCAGCACGTTGAGGAACTTGTCGCCGTCCTCGTATTCGTCGCCACTGTCGCCCTGCCCGGCCGGATAGCGCAGGTGTGTGATGTCCAGCTCTTCGAGCGCCTCGACGAAATTCTCCAGCGGCACGCCATCGTCAGTGTTGATGCTGTAGACGAGGTTCCCGCCGAAGAAGGCCTCGGAGATCGAGTAGCCGCTACCGCTCGCCGCCGTCACCTCGACCTCGGTCGCGGTCTGGCTCGTCGCCTGTGTCACCACCGGCGTCACGTCGCCGAGGTTGCCAAGCCACCCGGAGGGCGAGCCGAGCGCCTCGGCGTCCACGCCCTCGACGATCGCGATCACCTTGCCGCCATAGACGAGCGCGGCGCCGCTGCCGTCCTCGGCGTCGGTGATCGTGAGGTTCGTTGCGGCCTCTGCGATCGAAATCGCGGTCCCGTCGGCTTCGATCAGCGTAATCAGTTCGTGCGCCCCGTCGTTTCCATCCACCTCGTAGCTGTGGATCCGCATCGGCGTGAAGTCCACGGCGTCGTCGGCTGGCACCACCAGCTCGAAGCTGTCGTTGCCCTCGCCGCCGGCCAGCTGGTCGCCCTCGTCGCCGCGCAGGGTGTCGTCGCCCGCGTTGCCCACGACGGTGTCGCCCACCGCCTCGGTCCCCTCGGCATCCACACCGCTGACGAAATCGTCGCCCTGCTGACCCGCAAGGTAATCGCCGCCGCCAAGGCCGAGGATCGTATCCATGCCGTCGCCGCCGAAGATCTCGTCCGAGTCTTCGCTGCCGGTCAGCTCGTCATCGCCATCGTAGAACCCGGTCAGCGCGGGCGAGAAGTTCCCGACCCAGACGGTTTCGTAGTAGAGTTCCTCGGCCGTGTAGCCCTCGATGATCGCCACCACCTGATCGTTGATGATGACCTCCGCCCCGCTGCCGTCTTCGAGATCCTCGATAGACGCCTGATAGGTGCCGTCGAAGAACTCCGACCGCGGGATGATCTCGATCTCGGGCGTGACGAAGACCACGCGGTCCGGCACGTCCTGATCGGTGAAACGGGTGAAGTCGAGATCGGTGATCGTCACCGGCTCGGCGCCCTCCACGCCCACGGGGATGACGAAGAGATCCGCGTTGGCCCCGCCGGTCAGCTCATCGCCGTCGTCGCCCCAGAGCGCATCAATCCCGTCGCCGCCGATCAGCGTGTCGGGCTGGCCCAGTTCCTCATCGTTGGCGACAAGCACATCGGTGCCCTCGTTGCCGATGAGGGTATCGGACCCGCCGGCACCGCCGGTGATCGTGTCGCTGAGCGGGCCGCCTTCGAGGAGGTCGTCGCCCTCGGTGCCAGTGAGCGAGAGGCCGGGATCGACCGTGTCGTCGCCCTCATCCGTGTCGCCGTCGGTGTCGCCGTCCTCGCCGCCGTCGAGCGTGTCATCGCCATCGCCGGTCGACGTATCCTCGCCGGTGTCGTCCTCGTCAGACCCGCCGCTCAACGCAACGGCACTCATGCCACCGAACAGAAGTAGTAGAAGAATCGTTTCCAAAGACGGCACCCAGGGCAAACAGATCAACGGGAAGAGCGAATTAATAATTCCTCAATCTTTCAACCTTTGCGGATTCGAGGCAAGCCTGAACGAATCCAGATCGAAAACAGTACGTTTCCGCATGGCGCTCAATGAACGGGCGCGCGACGGACTTTGGCGGCCTGCCCTGTCCAGCCGTTTTCAAAGCTATTTCAGCAGGATAAGAGGGCCTGTACCTGGGCGCCCCACATGCCCCAGCGGAGGGACGCTGCACCCGTATCGGGTGAGCCTCAATTGAGCGGGCGACTCCAGAGATTGCACGCGCAACCTTGGGTTGCATTTTGCCTGCGACTCGGTTTCCTTTTTCCACGGGGCGGCGAATGTCAGGAAATGCCATTCGGCCACGACGGTACTGCGATTGCTGCAAAGCAGCGACTGCCATTCCCTGACCGCGCGCGTGCACGTTCGCCCCGCCTTTCGCTAGACGGGCCGTCGAGGCTTACTGACTCGGGCTTTCCGCCGGGACCGAGAAGCCGATGGCCCCCATAAGCCCGGAGGCGAAGCCGCGCCCGAACTCCCCGAAGGCCGTGCCGACCGCCGTTTCGACGGCGGGGCCGATCCCGGCTTCGATCCCGTGCAGCGTGACATTCAACTCCGCCAGTCGCGCTTCGGCCTTGGCCACCTGCGCCTCCAGTTCGGTGCAGACGTGCAGGTCCGGGCCGCCGCCCTCCCGCAGGGAGGCGATGCCTTCGCGGGTCTCCCGGATCTGGTCGGTGAGATCGCGGATCTCCGACCGGACGGGAATGATCGAGCCGGTGACCTCTGCGAGGTTTCCGGTGACCTCCTCGACCGAAGAGGTGACGCTCCACGCGAGCCAGAGGCAGAGCGCCAGAAGGATCAGGGTTGCGTTCAAGAGGGCCAGCACGAGGTTTCCCAGCGTGCGCCCGATGCTCCGCGTGACCATCAGCGGCCCTCCCATTTTTGAGGATAGGGGCCGGTCGGGGATCGACCGGCCGACAGGCCCGTTACGCGGCCTTCTTCTTCTCTTCGGCGAGTTGCTTGAAGACGTAGACCGGGATCAGGATCGTCGCGACAAGGCTGCCGAGCCAGACCAGCAGCGTGGCCGCCAGCCAGTTGGCGATGCCACCGATGACCATGCCCTCGAGCAGAAGGTCCGTGACGAAGAGCCCGATGAAGACCGTCACCAGCGCCACGCCACCCATCAGCTGCGGCAGGTGTTTGAGCGACATCTTGGTGACCAGCGGCCCCAGCACGGCCTGGATGATCGAGAAGGCGACCACCACGATGATGAAGGACAGCGGGTCGATCTGGAAGCCGCTCAGAAGCGCCGTGGCGAGCAGAAGCCCAACGGCATTGGCGATCAGATAGGCGGCGGCGGAAAGGGCAAGTTTGACCAATTCGAAAACTCCCATTTGGCCGCGAAACCAATACGTTCGCATCCGCGATCGGCGGCCCGAAACAATTGCAGATCGAGTCTCTTCTCCATTCAACTTTGAGGGCAACGCCTGTTGCGTCAAGGAAAATTAACCTATTCCGACGCGACACTTCCGTAACGCAGCGAAAAACGGAAGCGGGGGCTTGCACAGCTTTGACGTGCGCTCCTAAGGTTCTGCAAAGAGATGTTTTCGCCCCGGTTGTGCCGCGGCCATTCCATTGCGACAGAGTTTGCCATTTCCGGGTTGAGCCGCAGCGCGCGGCACGGCCCCTCCTTACGAAAGACGGGGTCCCCCGCGTGTTGAAGTTTCCCGTCGCCACCGCCTTTCGCGTCCTTACCGTCCGCATGATCGCGCGCAGCCTCGCGGCACCGTCGGCCCTGGCGCTTCTGGCCACCGTGGCACCGGCTCAAGAGGCCACTTATGTCGGCTCCGCTGCCTGCGCCTCCTGTCACGCGGTCGAGGCCGAGGCCTGGGAGGGATCGCACCATGCGCTTGCCTGGACCCCGCCGGAGCCCGCCAACATCCTGGCCGATTTCGATGGCACCCGCTTCGCGCTTGGCGACATGTCGGTTGCCTTCCGGATCGACGGCGACGGGCGTCACGTCGCCTCGGTGACGGAGCTCGACGGCAAGACCACCGATTATGCCGTGCATTCGGTGGTCGGCGTCGCCCCGCTGCAACAATATCTGTTCGAGACCGCCCCCGGCCGCCTGCAGAGCTTCGACGTGGTCTGGGACACGGAGATGGGCACTTGGTTCCACCTCTACCCCGAGGACAACCCGCCGCCGCGCGATGCGCTCCACTGGACCGGCCCCTACAAGACGTGGAACTCCCGCTGCGCCACCTGTCATGCCACCGGGTTCGAGACGAATTACGACGCGCAGACGCGGAGCTATGCCTCGACCCAGGCCGAGATCGGCGTGGGCTGTGAAAGCTGCCACGGCCCTGCCTCCGAACACCTCGACTGGGCGCGTCAGTGGGAGCCGACCCGCACCGCGCCGCCGCCCAATCACGGACTGCCGGTGGACCTGTCCGATCCGGCCAGCTTCATCGACACCTGCGGCGGCTGCCATTCCCGGCGCGAGGCCTATTACGATGGCACACCGCCGCCGGGCACGCCTTACCACGACGCCTACAACCTCGCCCTGCTGCGCCCCGGGCTCTACTGGCCCGACGGCCAGATCAGGGACGAGGTCTATGTCCTGGGCTCCTTCCTGCAATCGAAGATGAACGCCAAGGGCGTCACCTGCACCAACTGCCACGAACCCCACAGCGCCACGCTGCGCGCCGAGGGCAATGCCGTCTGCGCAACCTGCCACAGTCCGGCGGGCAACCCCGATTTCCCCAGCCTGCCGCTGCAGGAGTTCGACACGCCCGCGCACCATCGCCATGCGCAGGGCAGCGCCGGTGCGGAGTGCAAATCCTGCCACATGCCCGAGCAGGTCTACATGGGCAACGACTGGCGTGCGGATCACTCCTTCCGCATCCCCCGCCCCGACCTGAGCGTCGAGACCGGCGCACCCGATGCCTGCACCTCCTGCCACCGCGATCAGACCCCGGCCTGGGCCGCGGAGGTCTTAGAGGCGTGGTTCCCCGACAGCACCCATCGCGGCCCGCATTATGGCCAGACCCTCGCCCATGGCATCGAGAACCCCGTGGCGGCCTGGACCGACCTTGCCGATCTCGCCGGGCAGAGCGATCAGCCCGCCATTGCCCGCGCCACGGCGCTCTGGCTCATGGGGGCCGAGGGCACGCGGATGGAGATGCCCATGGTCGAGGCACTGCTGGCCGATCCCGACCCGATGGTGCGGGCGGCCACCGTCGGGGCGCTTCAGGACGCCCGCGACCCGCAACAGGTGATGCGCGTGGCGGGGATGCTGGACGATCCCTCGCGCACGGTCCGCATCGCGGCGGCGAAGGCGATGCTCGCCGCGCCCATTGCCCATCTGCCCGCGCCCATGGCGCAGAACCTGCAACGCGCGCAGGGCGAATGGCAGGCGACGATGATGTCCCGCCTCGACTATCCCGAGACCCACCTGCAACTGGGGGGCATTGCGCTCAGCATGCGGCGCCTGCCCGCGGCTGCGCAGGCCTTTGCAGAGGTGACGCGCCTCGATCCGCAACACGTGGATGCCTGGGTCATGCGCGCCCGCATCGCCGCGGCGACGGAAGGCACGGAGGCGGCAGTGCGCATCCTCGCCCGGGCCATTGGCGCCAACCCCGAAAACACCGTGCTGCGGGAGCTGCTGGCCCAACTGGAAGCGCCCCAGCCGCGCGGCACGCCCTGAAGCGCCAAGAAACGCTGCGTCGCGCCACACCCAAAGGCGGAAAATGCCCTTCATTCCGCAACTTTAGATAACGCCCTGCCCTGCATCCGCGATATACTCGGGACGGGCGGCACCCACTCCGGGTTCAGCCCGGAGCGCGAGGATTGAGCGCCCGGACCGCCGCCCGCCTGTATTGTCGAGGAATGAGCCGTGCGCGCCCATTCCGGGTAAGAGTGCTTTCCGGCCGCGTGTCTTCAGGCCGCCTGTCCTTGGTCCCGGATCCGCAACAGAGCGCGCGTGGCGCCCAGTCTGGAGGACGGGACATGAAAAACAGTTTGCTTTGGATCATCGCGGGTATCCTGCTCATCGTGGCGGGCATCTTCGCGCTGATGAACCCTTTCGCGGCGACCGTCGCCGCGGAACAGATCGCGGCGTGGAGCTTCATCATCGGGGGCGTCATGCAGTTCGGCGCAGCCTTCCGGGCCGAGGGCTGGGGCGGCCGGATCTTCGGCCTCGTGCTGGCGGTGGCCTATCTCGTGCTCGGCGTCGGCCTTCTGTTCCACCCGCTCGTCGGGATCGTCACGCTGACCATGATGGTCGCGGTGATGTTCCTCGTGAACGGCGTGCTCAAGATCGTGCTGGCCTTCAGCCTGCGCGGCTCGGGCCTCTTCTGGGTCTCGCTGATTTCCGGCGTGGTGTCCGTCGCGCTTGCCGTGATGGTCTTCGGCAACTTCCTTCAGGCCACGCTGACCATGCTGGGCATCCTGCTGGCGATCGAGCTGATCTCGAGCGGCGTGACCATGCTCACGCTGGGCTTCTTCCAGCGCAAGCACCCCGAGATGGAAGCCCTCGCCTGAGTGTCAGCTGACACATGCAAAGGGGCGCGCGGGTCCACCGCGCGCCCCATATTCATGACTGCCGCTTTAGATCACTCAGGCCGCTCGGTCAGGCGCATCGTGACCACGCCGGCGGCATTGGTCAGGCTCAGGTTCTTGCCGTAGCGCACGTAGCCGGTGCTGGCCTTCACGGCCTCGACCATGTCCTGCTCCAACTGCATCCGCGGTTCGGGACACATCCGGCGCGTGCCCGCGATGGCATCGGGGAAGGTGATCTTGCCCGCGCTCATCTCGGCGGTGCCGACGAAACGGTTGCAGCCGCCGTACATGGCAAAGCCGCCCTCCTGCGTGAAGGCGATGGTCGGCGCATCCTCCACCACCAGCATCCGCCCGCCCAGTTCAAAGGCCTGCCATTCCACGCCCGAGATGCCAGAGGTCATCGCCTCCAGCACGATCTCGGGCCGCTCGGGCGCGTCCTGCGTGAGGGCGGGGTAGGACGTCGTCGTGCGCAGCAGCAGCGTGTCGCCCTCCGCCACCTTGGCCGCCACCACGTAGCGCATCCGCGGGTCGATCGCGTCCGTGTCGTAGGGCAGGCGTATCTCGGCAGGCAGGCTGTCGATCCGGAACTCCCGGGCGGAAATCGTGGTAGAGGGCGCATCGGCGCGCGACACGTCCAGCAGTTCAACCTGCAGCAGGGTGTCGGACGGCAGCGTGGCGCCCTCCTGAAGATGCACCACGACAGGCAGTTCGACGGTTTCGGCCATGGCCGGACCTCCGGCAATCAGGGCCGCAAGGGCAAGGCTTCGGGTCAGGGTCTTTTTCATCTCTGTCCTCCTCGATCAGCCCCAGATGTGCGGGGCGGCAGTCCGCTTCAAGGGCGGGCACGGGCGTCGCCGCCAGATGGCCCGGGAACGTTACGTCCTTAGCGCCAAGCCCTGCTGTCAGTTCTCCGGCAGCAGGGTCCAGCTGTTCTCTCCCAGCGGGGCAAGGTTGCGGCGGTCCGCGGCCCGCGCGCCGTCGTTGAAGAGCTGCGCCAGGTCCTCTCCGACCTCGGCGTTGTAGATATGATAGAGGTGGCCGGACGAGCTGCGCACCGGCAGGGCGCTCAGGTCGATCACCTCCACACCCTCCAGCAGCTCCACCGGGTTGCCCGCCTCGCCCAGCCTCGGATAGCCGTGCAGCTGCGCCGAGAGGGCAAGCGGCCAGTCCCGTTCGGCGACATAGACCGTCAGCCCGGCCACGATCGGGCGGATGCGCGGCAACATGCGGCGCAGCAAATCGAAATCCATATCCGGGGCCAGCAGGGCCACCTGCCCCAGCTGCACCTCCGTCTGCCGCCCGGCCAGTTCGTAGAGCGCAAGCGCCATGCCCCGCGCGCCGAGGCTGTGGCCCGCGACATTCACCCGCCCGGGGCCGAAGCGCGCTGCCATGGTGCCGATCGTGTCGGCAAGGTCATGGACGCTCCAATAGAGGTCGGCCTCGTCATGGGTGTAGTTCAGCACCGCCCCGTCGGAAGGCCAGCTGAACCAGAGCATCTGCCCCGAGAGACCGGCATTCTCCTGAAAGGCCGTGGCGCGGCGGCAGCCCTTTTCGAAGGCAATGTAGAACCCGTGGGTATAGAGCAGCGGCGGCCGGTCACCCGTGGTCTGCTCCAGCTCCTCCAGCACCGCTTCCAGGGGGGCCTTGCGCACGTCTCCGACCCGCAGCAGTTCCTCAGGGATATAGAAGGGCGCCGCCTCGCGGACCTTTTCCAGCAGGCGCAGCGGGCGCTCGGTGATGTCGCACCACCCCGCGCTGACGCCGCTGCGCTCGTCGCCATAGGCGTCGCCGGGGCTCGGCAATCCGGTTTCGTTGCGGTTGGTGACGAAGGGCACGCCGCGCACCTGCGGCACACCGGGATCCGGCACCGGGGCTGCGACCTGCGCGGTCACCGGCAACGCGGCGGCGAGACCCACCGCGGTGAGGGCCGCCCGGAAGACCGCCCCTGAAAGCCTCCGGCCCGACAGGCGGGACCTAGGGGTCACAGCATCCACTCCACCGGCAGCCAGCTGACGAGGCGGGCAAAGGCGCGCTGCATCAGCGTCGTCTCCGGCTCCTTGGTGCGCACCACTTCCGAGCCATCCTCGCGGGCCTCGATCCAGATCAGCCGACCCTCGGCGGTTTCGGCGACGCGGTAGTACTGGACCTTCTCGTCCAGCACCCGGGCAAGTCCCTGCGCCATTTTCGGACTGGGGATCAGCAGGCCCATTTCGGTGTTCAGCCGCGCGGAGCGGGGATCGAAGTTGAACGAGCCCACGAAGATCTGCTCTCCGTCCACGGTGAAGGTCTTGGCATGGAGGCTGGAGGCAGAGCCGACGATCATGCTCGACAGGCCCCGCTCCCGGACACGGTTCGCCTCGGGGCGCAGTTCCAGCACCTCGACCCCCTCTGCCACGAGGTCATCGCGGTACTTCATGTAGGCGCCATGCACCGGCACCACGTCGGTGGAGGCAAGCGCATTCGTCAGCGTACGGGTCCGTACGCCATCGGCGGCAAAGCCCGTCAGGATCTCCGTCCCGCCCTCGCCGGGAATGAAATAGGCCGAGACCAGATCAAAGCTCTTCTTCGGCTGGGCGATCTCGATGATGCGGGAGATGAGAAGCTCGTCCTCCTCCGCCTCGCCCAGACCCTTGGCGGGATCGTCGCTGAAGAAGGTGACATCCCCCCACTCCATGGTGAGCGTGCCCGCCTCGATCCGCTGGACCAGCGGCGTCTCGGCAATGGCGTCGATGTACTGCGCGGCAAGGGCCGTGGCGCGGGCCTGTTCGGCATGGGCCAGCAGGCTCTCCATCCCGCCCGGCGCGTCGGGCAGGATCAGCTCGGCGGGATAGGACGATCCGCTGGCCCAGTACCTGTCGAAGTTCTGCGACACGTCGGCCACCACGGGCCCGGCGGCAAGGACATCCGCATCGAAGTAATGCACGCCCTGCCCGTAGTCGAAATAGATGTTGCCGATGTTGCGCCCGCCCAGAACCGTCGCGGCACCGTCCACGATCATTGCCTTGTTGTGCATCCGGTGATTCAGGCGCGGGAAGTCAAAGGCATAGGACAGCAGCTTGGGGCTGCGCAGGGTGAAGGGGTTGAAGATCCGCACCTCGATGTTGGGGCGGGCGTTCAGCGCGGCCAGTTCGGCGTCGAGCCCCGGAATGCCGTTGTCATCCAGCAGCAGGCGCACGCGGACGCCCCGTTCCGCCGCCTTGCGGACTTCGTCGAGAAGCATCCAGCCGGTCTCGTCCGTCTGCCAGATGTAATACTGCAGGTCGATGCTGTCCTGCGCGGCGCGGGCCAGCAGGATGCGCGCGGCATAGGCTTCGCGCCCGTCGGCCAGCGGCCAAATGCCCGTCTTGCCTTGATGCGCGGCCGTGGCGGGCAGCAGCGCCGCACCAAGCGTCGTCTCCTCCGAGATCGGCCGCGCCGTGCTGGCAGGCTCCTCCGGCAGGTCGGGCAGCGGATAGATGAGCCGCAAGGCGACGACGGCGATCGCCAGAACGATGGCAAGGACAAGTAGGAATCTGAGAAAACGCATGGGTCCTCCGACAATGGCCCTGCCCCTCAGCCTAGGGGCCGGTGCGCGCAGCGGTCAACGATTTGCGCCCGTCGGACCGGGCAGCACCCTCTCCCCCGGCCCGCAGTGCGGCCCGCGGGGGCGGAGAGAAAAAAGCTCCCGAACCACGAAGGTCCGGGAGATCAGGATATGCAGGCGGCAGCCGCCCGCACGAGGGAAATGCGTTGCTTATTGCATGGACTTGTTGATGAACTGCTCCACCACGTTCGACATGTCGAAGGAGGCGCCACCCTGAACCGGCGGATATTCCGCGAGGGTTTGCAGGTGCTCCTGCATCAGGACGTTCAGCGGTTGCATCAGCCACGAGACCTTCTGCATCAGGTGCCCGTAGGCGTCGGTGCTGGAATAGCTTTCGAACGGGTCCATGCGGATGTTGAAGACCATCGGCGCGGTGCGGCCGACCAGCGTGTCGTAGTAGTCTTCCTTGGTGGAGAAGTGGAACTTCCACGGGCCAACGCGGGCCGCGGTCAGCTTGCTCTCGTAGTAGTAGAAGATGCTGTTCCGGCTGGAGTGATCCTGCTCGCCCATCCAGTAGGGCAGGTTGTTCACGCCGTCGATGTACTGCTGCTTCTCTTCCATGACCTCTGCGGCCACGTCCTCGATCCCGGCGGCGGCCGCCAGCGAGGTGAACATGTCCTGGTGGCCCTGGATGCCGTTCAGCGTGGTACGCTCGGGCAGGTGGCCCGGCCAGCGGATCATCGAGGGCACGCGGACGCCGCCTTCGTAGGTGGTCATCTTCTCACCGCGGAACGGCGAGGTGCCGCCATGAGGCCAGGAGTTGTGCTCCGGTCCGTTGTCGGTGGAATACCAGACGATGGTGTTGTCCGTCAGGCCCTGCTCGTCGAGCCAGTCGAGGACCTGCCCGATGTCGTGATCGTGCTGCAGCATCCCCGAGCCGTAGAGATCGGCCTCGGAGGTGTATTGCTCTGCCGCATAGCGCCAGTTGTCATCCAGACGGGTGTAGAGGTGCATCCGCGAGGTGTTCAGCCAGACGAAGAAGGGCTCGCCCGCTTCCTTGGCAGAGGCCATGAAGTCGATCGCCAGCGGGATCATCTCGGCCATGTCGAAATTCTTCATCCGTTCCTGCGTCAGAGGACCGGTGTCTTCGATGGTCTGCATCCCGACCTTGCCGAAGCGCGGCATCTCGGTCGTGTCATCCACGTCGGTGGCGAAGGTATGCAGCACGCCACGGGTGCCGAACTGCTCTTCATAGGCTTCCAGCGAGCCCGAGAAGGCCTTACCGAAGTTCTGGTAATCGCGCTGCTCTGCCTCTTCCTGCGTGTTCAGGTGGTAGAGGTTGCCGAAGAACTCGTCGAACCCATGCACCGTCGGCAGGTGTTCGTTGCGGTCGCCAAGGTGGTTCTTGCCGAACTGGCCGGTGCGATAGCCCGCCTGCTTCAGCTCTTCTGCCAGCGAGGGCGAGGCGGCCTGAAGCCCGAGGGCAGAGCCCGGCTGACCCACCGTCGTCATGCCCGAGCGGATCGGGTATTGCCCGGTGATGAAGGCCGCGCGGCCTGCGGTGCAGCTCGGCTGCGCGTAGTGATCCGTGAAACGGATACCTTCGTTCGCGATCCGGTCGATGTTGGGCGTGGTGTAGCCCATGGTCCCCATCCCGTAGGCCGAGACGTTGGACCAACCGATGTCATCACCCCAAATCACCAGAATGTTGGGCTGCTCCGGCGTATCCTGCGCGAGCGCCGCACCCGTACAAGCAACGAGCGACATCGGCACCGCCAGGACGTGCATCCTAAACATGACTTATCTCCTAACCTAACTTCTTGGAATCGAAAACGTTAAGTCAGATTAACACACGTTCAGCGCGAGTCTGTCATGAAGTTATTGTGGCGGATGAGCGATTTGACGCGGCGTCAGATCGCGTATGTCCGACGTATTAAATCAGGAACCAGAATACGTTAGGCTTCTTGTTTCGAATTCCGAAACAAAACCGACGGCCCTGTCTCGACGCCCGGAGGATACCGGACCGACCCGGGAGAAATCCGGCAATAGCCTTATATTCCTCGGCCCTACCCTCCCCGCGCCCGGCGTTGAGCAGCCTGTCAAAGAGCCTCCGTTCGCGGGCCGGGACAGGTGTGGCGCCCACCAAAATCCGCGTAGTTTCCTCCCGGAAACTGCCCTCTCAACCGCGCAGAAATAGCACCTTTCGACCCCGTATTCCGTGTGAACGGAGCGATCCCGGCACATTGTCACTCCCCTTTAATAGCGTCACAATAGTTGACCCATTCAAGGCCCGATTTCGAGGCAAATCCAACGCCTATTCACCCCACGCGGCGAAACTCACTTCAGCAAAAGTCCAACCGTTTCCCCATATTTCGCAATGCGTTACCCCCGCAAAAGCCGCGCAAACGGGGCCGCGGCCCAGGCCCTGTAGGTTTGCCGCGGGGTGACATTCGCGATCATGCCATGAGAGGCGGCCTGCTCGATCAGCTTCTGCGCGCCGCGGGGCGTCACCTGCAGCCGCTCTACAACCGTCGGGGCCGAGAGGATCGGGCGCACAAGAAGCAGGTCCAGAAAGTCCGGCATGCGAGACGCACCATGGGCCGCCGCCCGGATCCGGCGCAGCTCTTCCAGCCACCGCCGCAGCACCGGCAAAGACCCGAGACCGCGTTCCAGAGACCGGGTCAGCCCCGTGATCAGCTCCTCTATCCGGTCCTCGCGCGTCACGGACCAGAGCCGGAACCCGTTGTCCACAAGGGCAAGCGCAGGTTGCACCACCCACCGGCCACGGGGTGCGGCGACCAGCTCATGCGGGGGCGCCTCGCCCAGCATGAAGCGGCCCGACCCCCGTAGAGCGTGATCCGCCGCGACGAAGGCCAGCCGCTCAACCGCCGGGGCCTGTCCCCGGGACGCCTCTGCCACGATCCGCGCGACAGCCAGCCCGCCGAGGATCGGGCTCTCCGCCTCCCGAAGGGCTGCGCGAACCGCGTCCCGATCACAGCCCTGCAAAGGTTCCGCCAACGGCCCCGCCGCCAGCGACCAAAGCCGCGCCAGAACCGCCTCGGTCTCGCTCAACAGGTCCCCCGGGGCGTGTAATCCACGCAAGATCGCCGAGGCCGAGGCCGCCGCCCGGTCCCGATCCGGATCGCCCACCCGATCGCGGAAATCGCGGCAGAGCAGTTGATCGGGCCGGATCGACAGGTCTTCCAGCCAGGCCGATGCGCAGGCCTCCTGTACGCCGGCGACTCCCCGCCAATAGGCCGCAAGATCGGCGTCGGCGCGCAGCGCCCCCTCCAACCGGGCGGCACAGATCTCCGCCCGGAAGACGGCCTTCAACGGTATCGATGTAGGCTGCCCTTGCCGCACGCTGACCTTGCCCTTCGCATTGCTGATGGCCCCGCAGATCGGCCGTTGAAGCACAGGATAGCCGAGCCTCCGCCAGAGGCCAGACCCCTCACCGCCGGATCCGTCACGGGCACGGCCAATGCCCCCGCCCTCGGCATTCCCCCCCTGCGCCAGAGGCTGTAGGCTTCTGCCGAAAGGACGGACCACATGGCGATCATTGGCTACGCGCGCATTTCAACGACGGGTCAGACCCTCGAAGGACAGCTCTCCGCGCTGCGCGCCGCGGGCGCCGACCGCATCGTCGAGGAGACCGGATCCGGCGGCAACCGGCAGCGGCCCGCCCTCGCGCAGCTCCTGAAGCGGATCGGGGAGGGCGATGTGCTCCTCGTGGTCAGGATTGATCGTCTCGCCCGCTCCGTTGCCCATCTGCTCGAGGTCATCGAGACCCTTGAGCGCCGCGGCGCCGGCTTCCGCTCCCTCGGCGATCCGGTCGACACGACGACGCCGCAAGGCAAGTTCACGCTGCAAATCCTCGGCGCGGTGGCCGAGTTGGAGCGCGCCCTGATCCGGGAGCGCACCCTCGCCGGGCTCGACGTGGCGCGCAAGGCCGGACGCGTGGGCGGGAACCCCAAGCTCCGCGACCGTGACCCCGACGCGCTCAAGGCCCTGGCCCGGTCCCGCGACACGCGGTTTTTCGAGGAGATCGCCGCAAGGGGCGAGGAATGGGTGCCTCATGTCCGCCGTCTGCGCCCCGGCACGGCCTGGCCCGCCGTTGCGGAGGCGATCAACCGTCAGCGCCCTGCACCCCAGACCCCATGGACTGCCGAACGGGTCAAGCGCGCCACGCGACGCTTCGTCCGGGACGGTCTCCTTGAAGACAGCCTCCTCGACCGCGCCCCCAAGGCGCAACCCTCCGACCGGCTCTGCGCGATCGTGGCTGGCATGGTAAACGCGGATCCGTCGATCACCCTCGCCCGGATCGGCGCGGGGCTGGAACGGCTCCACGAACGGACGCCCTCTGGCAAGCAGAGCTGGTCGCTGTCCTCGGTGAAGATGCTGCGGGACCGCGCGCGACGGTTGGGGCTGATCCCTGCCTGAGCTGGTGGGTGCTGCGATCTCATCAGAGCTATTCGCAACACAAAACGCCCGACGCGTGTGTGCGTCGGGCGTTTTGTGTATTTTTGATGTCGTATTGAGAGATATCTGGCTCTTTACTAGGTCTGGCGGCGATCTACTCTCCCACGTCTTGAGACGCAG
>NZ_JAIUZP010000014.1 GCF_020171315.1 Pseudooceanicola nanhaiensis
GCGCTGTCGCGTCAATGGTACTGCGTCTCAAGACGTGGGAGAGTAGATCGCCGCCAGACCTAGTAAAGAGCCAGATATCTCTCAATACGACATCAAAAATACACAAAACGCCCGACGCAAACACGCGACGGGCGTTTTGCGTTAGAAGCACTCCAGCAGACGCAGCACCCACCAGCTCAGGCAGGGATCAGCCCCAGCCGGCGCGCGCGATCTCACTCCAGCTGTGTGGCCAGATTGTCAACGCCCCGCAACGGTGGGGCGCCCCTACCAGGCCCCTCATACAAAAAGGCGCTTCCCAACCGGGAAGCGCCTTTTGTGCAGGGGCTGCGCCCCATCCTCAGTGATCGTTGAAGCGATCCGCAGGACCTGCCGGGAAAACCGTCCGTGTGATCAGCTGGAAACGCCCAAAGTCCGTACGTTGACGGCGAACAGAGCTGTAGGCCTCGCTGGCCGGGGTCTGCTTTACGACACCGGTCGTGACGGGCACGAGGGGGGAGCCGATGTCGGCGGCCTCGCGGAGGGCGTAGACTTCAGTGGCGGGGACGGTCTTGGTGATGGTGGGGAGGCCCTGCGCCGAGGCGGATGTTGCGGCGAGGAGGAGGGCGGTGGTGAGGGCGATGGATTTCATCGGGTCTGTCCTTAAGTCTGTCTTCCGGCGATCACCCGGTCGGAGGGGAGCGCGTCTTGATGAGAGGGAGATAGGCCCGCCCGGCGTTGAGGATTAGCGGTAAAATTCCGGTATTAGTGTTCGACCAGATTGATCAATCGCGAAGCACCTGTCGTCCCGGGGTGACTGATCACGCGGGGTGGTGGCCGCCGTTGGGTCAAGTTTCCCGGGTAACCAGCGCGCAAAGGCCGCGACCTGCGGTCGCGTGGAGGTCAGCGGGCCGGTAGTCAATGGCCAGGATTTTGTTCGGTCGAGAGGACCGATGACCGCGGGCGCTAGAGCGCCGAGAGATCCAGGGGGCGGTTCTGGATCTTGGATTCCATCACGAACAGCCCGGTGACCGAAAGCAGGTCGAAGCCGGTGATGAGTTGCTGGTAGAACTTGTCGTAATGGGCGACGCCGCGGGTGACGACGCGGATCATGTAGTCCCAGTCCCCGCCGATCCGGTAGAAGTCGCAGACCTCCGGCTGGGCCTCCACATGGGCATAGAAGCTGTCGGCCCATTCCTTGGAGTGGTGCCGTGTGCGGATCATCACGAGAACAGTCAGGTCATAGCCCAATTCGACCAGATTGATCTCGGCCCGGGTGCCGCTGATCAGCCCCTCGGCGTTCAGCCGCTTGAGCCGCCGCCAGCAGGCATTCTGCGACAGGCCGGCGCGATCGGCGAGGTCGCGCTGCGAGAGGCCGCCGTCCTTCTGGAGCAGGCTGAGCAACCTCAGATCGAGGGAATCGACTTTGGCCATGATGCGGGGCTCCTGAGCAGGGCGGGGCAGGTGACCCCGTCTTTCCGCATTTTATGGGTCAGAAGATTGGAGGACACCAGAGATCGGCGTCGATCAATCGCGGTTCCAGCGCAGGATGGTCATTTCGTCCGCCTCGCGGTCTTCCTTCTGGCGGATGTCCTTCAGACGCTGGCGCAGGTTCCGGATGCGGACCGTCTCGTAGGTCTTCATCTCGCGGAACACCTCGGCGACCTTGTCTTCGAGCTTGCGGAACCGGGGATGCAGCTTGTCGATCTCGCGGTCGATCTTGAGGATCTCTTCGCGGACGGAGGTGACGAAGTTCATCACGTAGGGGGCTGCTTCGATGGTGGTGATCCGGGTCTCGTCGCGCAGGCGGCGGTTCAGCTCGCGCTTCTGTTCCTCGAGGCGGCCCATCCGTTCCCGCAGCAGGGTGAGTTCCCGCAATTCGTCCTCGATCTCGTGGCGCCTCAGGCGCTCCATGACCAGTAGGGCGGATTCGAGACTGTTCATGCGGCCCTCAGTGGCCGGAGGGGGCCGGGGGCGGATCCTGCGGCACCGGCCGGCCTATCGTGGCGGGCTGGCCCTGCGCGACGAGGGCCGCGCGCATCTTGTCGAGGATCTGCGCCGGGAAGGCGCTGTAGGAACCGCCGGGCGTGACGGTGAACGGCTCGAAGCCCTGCGCGGGCGAGAAGGCGGGTTCCTCCTCGGCCTTGGGTGCGGGGCTGGAGCCAGCCGCAACGAGCAAGGCCGCCGTCGCGAGGGCGGCGGCCGAAAGCCTGCGCAGGGAGGGAACCGCCCGGGTCATGCCGCGGGCAGTTCCTTCTGGGCCGCTTCCACGGCGTAGAAGTCCGGCTGCATCCGGCTGGGGATCGAGCCGCGGCCGATCTCGACACAGATGTTGGGCGGATGGTCGGCGACCATGGCCACGAAGATATCGCGGATGATCATGTAGAAGGCGCCGTCCTCTTCCTCGATCTGCTTCAGCCGCCCGGACACGGGCTGCACCATGCAATAGGCAAGGAACACGCCGAGGAACGTTCCCACGAGCGCACCGCCGATCATCGCGCCCAGAACCTCGGGCGGCTGGTCGATGGAGGACATCGTCTTGATCACCCCAAGCACAGCCGCCACGATCCCGATCGCGGGCAGGCCGTCGGCCATGGTCTGGATCGCCCCCGCAGGCACGAGCGCCTCGTGGTGGTGCTTCTTGATCTTGCGGTTGATCACGTCCTCGGTCTGGTACTTGTCGTCGAACTGCATCGACAGCATGCGGAAACTGTCGGTGATCAGCTCGGTCGCGAAGTGGTCCTTGAGGATCTTGGGGTAGCGCTGGAAGATCTCCGAGGCGCTCGGGTTCTCGATATGATCGTCGAGGGCCAGGATGCCCTTCTGCTTATAAATGCGCGACAGTTCGTACATCAGGTTCAGAAGGTCCTGATAATCGGAGGCTTTCCACTTCGACCCCTTCAGGACCTTGATGACCCCGACGACGGAGCTCTTGATGGTCGAGAAGGAGTTGGCGATCACGAAGGAGCCGAGCGCGGCGCCCCCGATCATCATTCCCTCGAAGGGCAGCGCGTGCAGCACGATATCCATCTTGCCGCCGGACAGGATGAACCCGCCGAACACCAGCCCGAAGACCATGACAAGGCCAAGGATCAGAGTCATTTCTTTTTCCCGCATCGGTGGTACTGATCAAGGAAAAGAATATGCATAATTGACTTCTGATCAAGTATAAACAAGAATAGTTCCATAGTTTCTTTGTGAGCGACGGGACGAAGACATGAGCGGCATAGATGCCTTTGCCTATCTGTTCGAGGAAGACGCGATCCGGATGGCCCTGCGGGACTGGCCGGAGGGGATGAATCTTGCCTTCTGTCTGGAAGACAGCGGCGACTGCGAGATGATCGTCTATCATAAGGACGAGGGCCGCGCGGTGCTGCGCAAGGTGGCCGCCGTCCTGCGCCGGTCGCCCGGCCAGTTCGCGGTGACGCCTGAGGTGCCCGGTCATCCGACGCGCAAGATCCTCTTCTCGGAAGAACAGAAGATGCTGGCCATGCTGGCGGATGCCGATCAGCTGATCGAAGTCGCGACGGATTACGCGATCAACTACCGCTTCGCCAAGGACGAGGGGCTGGACCCTGCGACCATGACGGCGCCCGCCCGGTCGGAGCCTGCCGCACCCCCGCCTGCGCCTGCGCCGAAACCCGCCGCCGAGGCGCCCGCCCGCCGCTTCGGGTCGCGTCTGCATCTGAGCGAGGCCGCCCCCAAAGCTGCCTCGGACGAGCCGCCTCTGCGCCGGTCTTTCCTGCGTCGCGATCCGCCCAAGCCCGAGGCCTCGCGCCCGGCCGCCGTCAAGGAGCCCGCGGTCGAGGCCCCGGCCGGCAACCGCAAGAAGGCGGTCTTCCTGCCCGCGGGCTATTCCCCTGCCGATGCGCCGGAGCGGCGCGAATGCCATTTCGCCAGCGGGCGGATCGTCGGCCAGAACGGGCGGGTGCGCATCACGCTCGGCGAGGGCAAGGTGGGCATCAACACCAAGACGATCCATGTCTCTGACGTGGGCTTCCGCGATGATTTCTCGCGCTTCGTGCTGCCGCGGTTCACGCTCGGGGACTGGCGCGAGGACAAGACCGTGGTGCTGGATGTGCCGCAGGATCTGTTCCCCGTCGCCATGGCGCAGCGGTTCCGGGTGCAGCCCTGCCGCGCCGACGTTACCGTGACGGCGCAGGGCATCTTCGTTGCCCCCGGCGCGCCACTGGCCGTCGAGGAGCTGAAGACCCGCCGCCGTCTGCTGACCCCGGCTCGGGCCGCCGTTCTGGCGCTGCTGGGGGTCGGGATCGCCACCGGCTCGATGGTCAAGGCCTGGCAGCCCGAGCTGACCCGCTCGGGCCTGATGGCCGAGGCCGAGCAACCCGGCGCTGCCTTGCAGAGCCTGCGCGCCTTCATGGCCCGCTGACCGATGCGCTGCGCGATCATTACCCCCGTCGGGCCGGGCCACATGGACCTGCTGGAGCAGAGCTGTACGCCTTCGATCCGCCGGGCGATGGCCTATGACATGGGCCCCTTCTCCGAGGTTCGGCACCTCGTCATGGACGACACGCTGGGGCAGCACGGGCGCTCCAACCGCCGCAACGATGCGCTTGCCGAGGCAGTGGCCGAAGGCATCGACTGGGTCTATTTCCTCGACGCCGACGATGTGCTGACGCCCAATGCCTTCGAGGCCTTCGGCCGCATCATCGCGGCAGAGCCCGGGCTGGATGCCGTCTGGGGCCTGATCTGCGAATTCGACGAGGCCGGGCAGCCGCAGCTGCGCGAGGGCCAGCCCGAGCGGCTCGACACCCGGGCCGAGTTCCTCGCGGTGCCGCCCTATCTCTCGATCCAGATCGGGGCCTTCATCCGGGCGGATGCCGCGGCACAGATCGGCTTTGACGCCACCATGGATACCGGCGAGGACTTCAAGTTCTACTACGCCCTCTGGGCCGGTTATTCTTGCGCCAAACGGCCCGAGATCTTCTTCGTCAACCGGCGCGGGCAGCATTCGACCGGGCCGCGGTCGGCCACGGGCGCCGACTGGCGGCGGGTGGTCGACGGCCTTTGGGCCGCGCAGCTGGCCGAGGTGCCGGTCTGGACCGAAGTGCGCGACCCGAAGGGCGAAGGCAGCGCCCGGATGCGGATCACCAATCCCAACGACCTGATCCAGATGGCCCACCTGCGCGGCGAATTCTTCGAGGCCGACAGCCTCGACAAGCTGCGCCGCCTTGTGGCCGCGCCCAACCCGCGCATCGTCGAGGTGGGGGCGAACATCGGCAACCACGTGGTCTGGTACGCCAAGCATCTGGGCGCGCAGAAGATTTACCCGGTCGAGCCGAACCCCGTCGCGCTGAACATCCTGCAATCGAACATTGACGCCAATGACCTCGGCGGCGTGATCGACACCCGCGGCATGGGCTTCGGGGCAGGGGCCTCGGAGGGGCATTTCACGATCCAGACCGACAATGCCGACAACCTCGGCGCAACCCGGCTGGTGCCCACCGACGAGGGCGGGGTCGAAACCCGGACCCTCGACGCGCTGATGGGCGAGGAAAAGGTCGATTTCATCAAGATCGACGCCGAGGGGATGGAGATGGAGGTGCTGGAAGGCGCCGCCGCCCTCATCGCCCGTGACAAGCCGCTGATCTGGGTCGAGGTGCTGCGCCCCAACATGATGCGCTTTGCCCAGAACTGGTGCCGGCAGGCGGGCTACCGCGTCGTCGACAGCACGCCCTACCGCAACACGATCGACTATTTCGCCGCGCCGAAGGAGTGACATGCCAGCCTCGACCCTCTCCCGCCAGGAACGCCGGACCCAAATTGCCAAGGCTGCCAAGCTCTATGGCATCAAGGGCGAGGAAAGCCTGACGTTGCACCATGCCTACAACGCCCTCGCCCGGCACGAGGTGGCGGAGGCGGTGCAGATGGTGCTGCCGATCACCCGCAGCCACCCCGGCAATATCCATGCCTGGATCATCATGGGCGGCGCGGCGCTGGAGAAGCGCGAGGGCAAGACGGCACAGGCGTTCTTTGGCAAGGCCGCCGAGAAGGCGCCGCGCAATTCCCTTGTGCTGGCAGGGCAGGCCAAGGCCCATGTGCTGGAGGCCGAGGTCGAAGAGGCCGTCGCCCGGATGGCCGAGGCCTTTGCCAACGGCAGCACCGATGCCGGGCTCGCCAACCTCTATGCCGAGCTGATGGCCCCGCTGGGTCGGCGCCTGAAATGCGTCGAGGTGCTGGAGCCGGTGGTGTCCAAGCTGAAGCAGGCCGATCTATCCTACAAGCTGGCCACGCTGCTGACGGATGCGGATGAACCGGGCCGCGCCGCCCGCTGGTTCGAGACCGCCTACAGCCTCGACCCCAAGCCCGAGAAGCACCGCATCGGCCAGCTGCGCGCGCTCGTCTACACGCTGCGCTTCGACGCGGCCGAGGAGCTGGCGGCCGAGCTGCTGCCCTATGTCCAGAACCGCGACGAGGTGGTGGGCCTGCAGCTGATCCTGCGCCGGGTCCAGCGCCGGTACGACGACGTGATTTCGCTGGCCGACAGCCACGAGTTCACGGATCCGTCCATGTTCGCCCAATCGCGCGGCATCCTCGCCAACGTCTGGCAGGACAAGGGCGAGATGAAGCGCGCCGACGATGCCTATGTCGAGGCAATCAACATCACCGGCGAACAGGCCAACGTGGCCAAGGGCTATGGCGTGTTCCTCTACCGGGGCGGCCACTACGCCAAGGGCGCGCCGTATTATGCGCAGCGTCTGCCCCAGACCAGCCGGAACCGTATTCCCTACGAGAATTCCGAGGCCGAGACCCTGCTGTCGCAGCCCCGGCTGCACCTGATGGGCGAACAGGGCATCGGGGACCAGCTCGCGCTGCTGTCCCTGCTGCGCCTCGCCCCGCTGGCCGAGGGCGTGGAGCTGAACCTCGTCTCGGATCCGCGCTTTGCCGCGGCGCTGGAGGGCAACAGCTTCGGGATCAAGGTGAAACCGCAGGATGACTTCCTCGCCACGCCACAACAGCTGCGGCCGAGCGAACTGGTCTTCCTCGGCGATCTCAGCCGCTACCTCGACGGGCGCGATCCGGCGGAGAAACACGGGCCGTACCTGCGCCCGGATCCAGCGCGCGTGGCCAAGCTGCGCGAGAAATACGCGGCCCGTGCCAAGGGCGCCCCGGTGATCGGCATGGCGTGGAACAGCGGCAGCCTGATCGGCTACCTCCGCTCGCTCCCGCTGGTCGAGATGATGGCCGCCGTGCCCGAGGGCGCCGTGGTGGTGAACCTACAATACGGCGATTGCCGCGCGGCGCTGACCGCGGCTGCCAAGGCCCGGCCCGACGTGACCTTCATCGACGATCGCGAGGTGGACCAGATGGCAGACCTCGCCGCCTTCTTCGCGCAGATCGCCGCCGTGGACCGGGTGATCACCATCGACAACACCACGGCCCATGCCTGTGGTGCGATCGGCCATCCCGACGCGCATGTCCTGATCCCCGCGGGGTCGGAATGCATGTGGTACTGGGGCGATACCGGCGAACAGGATCCATGGTACGGCAATCTGTCCTTGCACCGGCAACAAGTTGCCGGGGATTGGGCAAGTGCAATTGCTACCTTGGCGGGTAATTCATAGGGAGGATCAAGAATTATGCTGCTCTACACAATAAAAGCGGCCGATCTTTCAACGCGCCTTAACCCACTTGTCATATCTTTCTGACAGGAGCCGCAAGATGTCGGGCTTCCGGGAAGAACAAGAATGACGATGGGGCCCACGACTTTGCGACCCTCAGGACGATCTCTTCTGGCACGGCTGATGCGGCACATGCGCCGCAGCAAGCTGCCCGTGCCTGCCGTGCCGATCAGTGAAAGCGTGACGCCGAATTTCCTGATCTGCCTCGAAACGGGGACGCGGCAGGTGATGCTGCGCCGCCATCTGCGCCACACTCTGCGGATGACGCCCGAAGAATACCGGCGCAAGTGGGCGCTGCCACGCGATTATCCGATGGTGGCGGAATCCTATCTCTTGCGGCGCGCGGCACTTTTCTGCCGGACAGAAGAGAGGTAGTTTGGACGAATCCTTCTGGTGTGTAAGAATTGCAGGAAGAAATCCTGCCACCAGGCAACCCGGGGCAAAGACTCGGCGTTGTATTCCAGAGCAAAGATAAGAATACGGAGAGCGCCCTGCAGAAGCGGGGCCGATACGAGCAGATGAGCGAGTCAGACACCAAACAGGGCATGATCGCGCAAATTGCGGCGGCCTATGCCTCGCGTCCCGACGTGAGCGCAGACGACATCATCGCCCTCGTTGGCCGGCTGACCCAGGCCCTCGATCCCGAGGCCGAAGTCGCCGCCCTCATGAACGAGACGACATTCACTGCATCCGCCCCCTCGGCGGCCCCGGCGCTTCCGGTGGAGCAGGCGATCACCCAGGACAAGGTCTTTTGCCTGTGCTGCGGCAAGGGCTTCAAGATGCTCAAGCGGCATCTCGGCTCCGAGCACGGCCTGACCGAGGCCGAGTATCGCGCCATGTTCAACCTGGCCGAGGATTTCCCGCTGGTCGCGCCGAGCTACTCCAAGCGCAAGGCGGATTACGCCAAGCAGGCGGGCTTCGGCAAATACAGCCGCCAGACGCCCGACAAGGGCTCCGCCTCGCGCCAGAAAGCCGACTGATAGCACGACAGGTGCAGGGGATCGCAGATGGCGGGTAACGCGGAACAGCCGATCATCATCAAGCGTGTCGAGGACGACGGGCACCACGACCACCATGGCGGTGGCTGGAAGGTGGCCTACGCGGACTTCATGACCGCGATGATGGCCTTCTTCCTGCTGCTCTGGATCCTCGCCGCCTCCGACGAGGAAAAGCTGCGCGGGCTGGCCGATTACTTCACCCCGTCCCTGAGCGAAGCGGGCGGCCGCGGCGAGGGGATGCTCGACGGGCAGGTGCTGGGGGCGGATGGCGTCATGTCCGGCACCGACGGCCCGCAGAGCGAGATCCAGCTGCCCTCCTTCGGGCAGGAGAACCCGCTTGCCGTCTTCGACAGCCGGCTGCGCGAGGAATCGAACGACACCGTCGTGGAATACGAGGTCGTCCCCGAGGGCGAGGTGCTGCCCGGCAACGAGCGTGACCCGCAGCAGGGTGTGCCGTCAGCGGAATCCATTCAGGACGGCATCGGCATCCCCGGAGAGATCGCCCGCCAGCAGGAAATCCGCACCTTCGAGCTGGACGCGCTCGAACAGGAGATCGCGAATTCCGTGCAGGACGCGCCCGAGCTGATCGACCTGCAATCGAACATCCGCTTCGAGCGGACGCCCGAGGGCCTCAACATCGACCTCGTCGATCAGGACGGCCAGTCGATGTTCGCGCTCGGCTCCTCGCGGGTCGAAAGCCGCACCCGTGACCTGCTGCGGATCATCGGCGAGGCGGTCAGCGACCTGACCCAGGACCTCGCCATCACCGGCCATACGGATGCGCTGCCCTTCACGCGCCAGCTCGGCTATGGCAACTGGGAGCTGTCGGCCGACCGCGCCAATGCGACGCGCCGTGTGCTGGTGGACACCGGTGTGAACCCGGCGCGGATCACCCGGATCACCGGCCTTGCCGACACCGATCCGCTGGTGCCCGAAGACCCCCGCGCGGCACAGAACCGCCGGATCTCGATCCAGCTGCTTTATCCCGATCCCGCCCTGCTGCAGCAGTGATTCGCCCCTACATCTGGTAGAGGCCCTGAGCCCGCCTCCATAGGGGCTGCAGGCGGGGCCTGTGACGTTGCGCGACTCCCGCATGACGTCGGGGTGCATCATTTTTGACACCCCCGAATTCCGGCGAAATCGCGACTTATCCACAGAACTATACACAGGCGAAAACCCGCTAAAAGGGCGCATCTGCTGACTCGCGGGCGCTGCGCCTTAGCGTCACCCAACAATTATGCACAGCTACGGGATGTAGTTTCTGTCCCCCAATCAGACCCCGCATATAGTGTATTTAAGGTGTTTTTAACTTCCCCGAACAGGGACGGAGGGGTATGGTGAAAGTGGGGTGAAGAAAGGCTGCAATCATGCATGGGGCGCGACTGCTCGAACTGGTCTGGCAAGGCAAGATAAACGCCGCTCAGGGGACGGGCGCGCTGCGGTTCCGGCGCATGCTGAAGTCCCTTCTGCCGATCCACGCGGTCGTGCTGACGGCGCGTGAAGGCATCGACCGGGCCACGGTCGTCACCGATGATGTCGAGGTCATGCCCGCGCTGCCGCTGGGGGATGTGATCGTCGAGGAACTCGGCATCGACGTGCCCATGGGGGCGCTGATCGTGCTGACCGACGCCGACATGCTGGAAAGCCCGGTGAACGACGAAGACCTGTCCTATGACATGGGCTTCGTGGTGGGCGAGGTGCTGCTGACCGTGCTGCGTCTCGGGGCCTTCCCGTTGGAGCGCGAGACTGCCGCGCTCTACACGATGGCCGCCTCCTACGATCGTCTGGCCGAGGCCTCCGGGCTGCAACATCTGGGGCTGCACCCGCGCTCCTTCCGCGCGGGGCTCGTCTGCGCCCTCGGGACCTACTGGTCCGGCGCGCGCAGCAGCCGTGCCGAGGTGAGCGGGCTTTTCCTGCGCTCCGACTGCCTCGCCGGGATCGAGCTGCGGGCCTACCTCAAGACGCTGGATGCCAGCTTCGACGCCCCGGCCCATGCCCGCATTCCCGCGTCGCTGCTGGCCTTCAGCGGCGGCACCCGCCCGCTGGAAGACTGGCTCACCCGGACCAGCCGCGCCGTGCTGGCCCAGCTTGACCAGATGGAGCCGCGCGGCCAGCGTCAGGGCGTGCGCCGCACCACGGACGACTGATCCGCGCCGTTCATCGCGAAGCCCAAGAGAAGCCCGGATAATTCCGGGCTTTAACCTTTTCTAAATCAAACATAACTTTCCGTCTGTGCGGAATTGTGCTTACCTGTCCTTGCCGAACAAGAGCAGTCAGGCACAAGAATAATGTTGGCGATCAGCTATCAGGCGGCCTTGCGGGAACCCCTCCTTGCCGTGGACGACGAACGTGAGGCGATCTGCAAGTGGCAGGACGACCGGGACCAGAGGGCGCTGGAATTGCTGCTGCGGTCCCATGCCCGGCAGGCCTGGAGCCAGGCGGCGCGCTGGACGGACAATCCGGTGCACCTGGAAGACCTCGCCTCCGAGGGGCTGATCGGACTGATGCGGGCCGCGGATAATTTCGACCGCAGCCAGAACGTCCGGTTCTCGACCTACTCGGCGTGGTGGGTGATGAACTGCATCTCGGCCGCGCTCGCGCGGATCAAGACGGTGATCGACATTCCGCCGCGCACCTACCTCGATGCGCGCTCGGGGCGGCTCGAGGGCGAGGATGCCTCGCTCGTACAGGTCGCCATGTCGGGGATGGTGGCGCTGGATGCACCGGTGACGGATGACGGTGCCTCTCCGGCGGACCTGCTGGTCAGCCCCGAGATGACGCCGGAGGAATGCGCGGCGGCCCGGTCCGCCGCGGCCTGCCAGATCCGTGCCCTTGCGCAGGCAATGGCCGATCTGGACCCACTGGAGGTGGAGATCATCCGCCGCCGCAAGTTGCAGCCCGTGCCGGAGCGCGTGGAGGATCTGGCCGCCGCGCTCGACATGCCGAAGGACCGGCTGCGCCAGATCGAGAAGAGGGCCCTGCTGCGGTTGCGGCAGCGGCTTGTCGCGCAGGGCGTCAGCCTTGCGGCGATGCAGTAAGAGGAAGACGATGGTTTTGGGTCTGAAAGTGAGCGATCTGGCGACGGCCGCGACGGTACAGGTCGGGCAGGGCGTCAGGACAGAGACGACGGGCACGGGCGGGCGCTTTGCCGCGCTCGTCGCCGCCGTTGCGGCGGGCGCAAAACCCGCCGCCGTGCCCGAGGCGTCGGGGCTCACGGTCGTACCCACCTCCGCCGCGTCGCAGCTGCAGGCTGCGCTGCGCGATATCTTCGCGGACTACCCCGACGCCGCCTCGACAGAGGCCGAGGCGCAAACCGCCCGGCAGACGACGCTGACCGAGCTTTCGGACCGGATCAGCGCGGCGCTTGCCGAGTATGACACCGCAGAGGGCACCGACAGCGCGGAGCGCTTCACCCGGTCGTTGGCGGACCTCGCCCCGTCCGAATACCTGTCGGAGACCGGCACGCTCGACACCGGCCGGATCTTCGCCGCGTTGCCCGGCCTGACTGGCCTGCCCGAGGCACTTGTCGCCCCCACCGCCCTCGCCAGCGGGCAGAGCGAAGAGGTCCCCGCCGTGGGTGAGGCACAGCCCGCCACCGTTGAGGCCTCGCCAGAGGCCAAGACCGCAGGCACGCGAGACCAGGTTGAGAACGGCGACGCTCTGATGTCGGCGTCAGCCCCGACGTCGACTGCGGCCAGCGGCCTTGGGCAAACCCCTGAGGCAGGTGCCGAGGCCGCCGTTGGCGCGGATGTTCAGGACAGCGCCACGACATCCGACGCCGGCACCCCGACACCGGGCGTGTCCGCGCAAGCCACTCCCGCCAGTACGACACCGCTCGGCGGGGCCGCCTCCAGGCCCGTCGCCGCGCAAGTCCCGGCGGGGGATGTCTCTGGCGAGGCGACCGCAACTGCCGAAGCTCAGCCCCTCGCGGCGTCGAATACGCCGGTCGCCCCGGCCACCGGTGAAATGGTGGCGGAAGCCGCCCCCGCCCGCCCGGTGGCGCAGGGCGAGACGCAGGCAACGGCCCCGACCTCCGCAGTGTCGCAGCCCCAGCAGACAGCCACGCCCGCGCAGCAGGCCGCCGCCCCGGCGTCCCAAGACGGTACGGTCGGTACGCAGGCGCCCAAGGCAGCGGCACCTGCCGCCCAAGCGCAGGCGACGGATGCCACCCAGTCAACCTTGGAGCCCGAGGCAGCCGAGGCCCAGCAACCGGGCAACGCGGCCCCCGCAGCCACGACGGCCCGTGCCAAGGATACGCAAGCGCTCCAGTCCGCCACACCCGCGACCGGCGAAGTGGATGCGGCGACCACCGTCAGCACGCAGCCGGTCACGACGGCCCAACCGACGAAACTCGCCGCGCTCGAAGCACTTATGCGTCCGGTCACCGGCGCAGGGCGTCAGACCGGCTACAGCGCCGCCCTCCGGTCCACCCCGGAGGCAGGATCGCTTACCGCGCAGGCCGCCGCGACAGAGGACAAGCCGGTGCTGGACGAGGTCGAGACACCGCAACCCTTCGCCGCGGCCCTTGTCCCCTCCGCCACAGCGACGGCCATCACCGAGGCCGACAGCGACGCGGGCACAGGGGACGCTGGCACCGGCGGCGAGATTGCCGTGGGCCAGATGCAAGGGCTCACCGGGCACGATCCCTTCGGCGCCCTCCTGAACCGGCTCGCGCCGATGTCCACCGAGATGCTCGTCACCGACCGTCCGCAGCAACCCGCGCCGATGCAGAGCTACACGCAGCTTGCCGCGACCGTCTCGCAGACCGTGCGCGGCGAGGTCCTGCAAAACGGCAGCACGCGGATCGAGGTCAGCACGCAGGACCTGGGCCGCATCCAGGTCGAGCTGATGCAGGCCGACGATGGCGATCTGAACATCACCCTGCGGTCCGACAACCCGCAGGTGCTGAGCGCGCTGCGCGCCGACCGCGACCTGCTGATGAACCTGCTGCGCGACAGCGGCGTCCAGATGGGCGGCGGCAGCCTCAGCCTCGAAGATTACGGCCAGGGCGGTAGCCGGGGGCAGGACTCTGCCGCCGGGCAGTCCGGCCAGACCGCGCCGCAGGGGGCCGCTACCGCAGACGACGAACCGGCCGAAGACCTTCCTCCCGCTTCCCACATCCCCACGCTTGGCCCGGGCCAGGTGGATATCCTGACCTGATTTCGGAGACGCGCCATGACCATCGAGACGGCAATCACCGCAGCCACCGCATCGACTTCCACCGCGACCTCCTCGATGAGCACGCTGTCGGATGACTACAACAGCTTCCTTCAGCTGCTGACCGCGCAGGTCGCGAACCAGGACCCGCTGGAGCCGATGGACAGCTCCACCTTCGTCAGCCAGCTGGCGCAGCTGTCCTCGGTCGAACAGCAGATCATCACCAACTCCCACCTCGAGACCATCGGCGGGCAGGTGGCCACGGCGGCGGTGCTGAACGATCTCAGCTTCGTCGGCCACGAGGTCACGATCGCCACCGACCAGATGGAGCTGATCGACAGCGAGGGGAGCTTCTTCTACGAGCTGGCGGATACGGCGGATACGGTGAGCGCGCAGATCTACGCCTCGGACGGCACGCTGGTGAAGGAATTCACCGGGCTCGACACGACGGCGGGCACGCTGACGCAGGTGACATGGGACGGGACGGACAGCGACGGGCTTCCGGTGCCGGACGACACCTTCACCGTGCAGATCGTCGCCGAGGATGCAGAGGGCGAGTCGGTCACGGCCGAGACCTATGCCACCACGGCGGTGGAGGGGATCACCTACGCTGCCGGGCTGTCGCAGCTCCTGCTGCGCAGCGGCGAGACGAACACCTCGGCCAATATCCTGGCGATGGAGTGACGCGCGGCGCAGGTCAGCTGCGCGGCACGTCCTGCTTGAAGAGCGTCAGGAACAGCACATCCTCAACCGAGGCGAACTGCGGCTGGAGGTCTTCCTTGAGCCGTGCCGCCAGCTTTTCGCTGTCGATCGCGGATCCGGCGAGGATCGGGTCCTGCGCGGCAGACATCATCGAGGTGAGGATCGCATCGCGCAGACGGGTCGCGTTCTCGGCGATGCGGTATTCGGTCGCCATCTGCGGATCCGTCATGGCCACGCCGAAATCGGCCACCACGTAGGTCACGCTGGCGGGCTTGTAGACCGGGATCGTCATCTTGCCGAGGGCGACAACCTTCGGATCCGTGACCACCCTCGCCTTGCTCAGCGACGGCTGCCGCGGCTTGCCGTGGTCCATCATCTCGCCCGCATCGGCATGGTCTTCGGCGGCGCGCAGCGCCTCGTGGCCGGTGTCCTCGACCTTGCCATGCACGCCGGGCTCGGCCTTGGCCGGGCTTTCGCCGTGGCCCGCAGGGGCCGCATGGCTGTCATCCTCGACGGAGAGGGCCGCCTCTGCAGGCTTGGGTTTCATGACCATGCCGATGCCATAGCCCGCGCCGAGGCTCAGGGCTGGCACGGCGGCCATCATCAAAAGGGATTTCTTCATCGCACCGCTCGAATTCGTTCACTCCCCTTTGGTTATGGGAGGCGAATCCGGCGAAAATCCTGTGCGATTAGGGCGATACCCAGATTTAATACGGCAGGATGATGTCCATGGCATCTTCGCCGTAGCTGCGCTGCGTCTGCCGCGTCAGCTGGCCCCGACCACCATATGTGATACGTGCCTCGGCGATTTTGTCATAATCTATGGTGTTGTCCATCTGGACGTCCTGCGGACGGATGATCCCGGCCACCCGAAGTTCACGCAACTCCTGGTTGACCTTCACTTCCTGCCGCCCCGCGACGACCATATTTCCGTTCGGCAGCATCTGCACGACGAGGGCCGCAACCTTCAGGCTGATGGACTCGTTGCGGTCGATGGAACCGCTGCCCGAGGCACTGCTGCCCGAGGTGATGTCGACGATGTTGTCGCCGGTGGGCAAGTCGCTTTCGTCCACGCCGGGCAGGATCTTGTCGATCTGGGTGCCATAGCCGAAGAAGGACGGGAAGCCGATGGAGCCGCCGCCTTCGCGTTCGCGATCGGTGGCGTTGCTCAGGCTGGCTTCGTCCTCGATCTCGATCAGGATGGTCAGGATGTCCCCCACCTTCGAGGCCCGCTGATCCGCGAAGAAGCCGTCGCTGCCGCGCTGCCAGAGCGAGGCGCCCTCGGCGCGCTCCATGATGCGCGGCGGCTCGGCCGGGGGCATGGGCACCGAGACGGTCGAGGTCTCGGCCATGTCGCCGGCGCTGAACCCGATCGAGGAGACCTCGGGGTCGCGATCGAAGGGCGAGGTGCCGCAGCCGGCCAGCAGGCCGGTCAGGGCAACGATGGTAAGGGGGGCGGATTTCATCGGGTGACCTCCACGATGCCCTCGCCGGTGGCGGTGCCGGTCAGCGAGGTGTTGGACACGAGATTGACGATACGCAGTTCCTGCCCGCGGTGGGCATCCTGCAGGGCGCGGCCCGGCGCAGAGAGCGCCAGCAGCCCGTCGTTGTAGCGGATAGAGACCTTGTCGCCCCGGCCGATGACCAGCGGCTGCATGACGGATTGCAGCATGACCGGGCGGCCCTGCTGCAGCATCCGGCGGACCTGCATGCCCTCCAGCTCGGCGCTGTCGGTGACGGCAAAGGCGCCGACGCGGGCCCAAGGCATTTCGATCGTCTGCAGGTCGCCCGCGCGGACGATCTCGTCCGGCATCATGCGGCGGGCGGGGACGGGCACATCGACCATGACAATGGCAAGGCCCGCGATCCGCACCACGGGGCCGTCCGTCCGCACCACGTCGGCCACGAACTGCCCGGTCGAGGTGTCCATCCAGAAGCCGGAGAACATGACCGCATTCTGCGGCTTGTCGGTCTGGAAGGAGATCGTGATGCGGCCGTTCTGCGGGAAGGCCGGGCCATAGGTGTCGCGCGCCTTCTCCTCGACCAGATCGGTGACGTCCGCCGTGGCGACCTGCGCCACGGGTTCGGCCCCGGTGGTCGCCGCGCCCAGGGGCGCCGCACCGAGCGAGAGCAGAAGGAGGGCGAGCAGCGGTCTCATTTGATCTGGTTCGCCGTGGACAGCATCTGGTCCGCGGTCTCGATCGCCTTCGAGTTCATCTCGTAGGCGCGCTGCGCGGAGATCAGATCGGTGATCTGCTGGATGATGTTCACGTTGGACTGTTCGAGGTAGCCCTGGTGCAGCAGGCCATAGCCTGCGTCCCCGGCATTGCCGAGCACCGGATCGCCCGAGGCGACGGTGGCCAGCAGCATGTTGTCCCCCATCGCCTTCATGCCGCCCTCGTTGACGAAGGTCGCCATGGTCAACTGCCCCAGCTCGACCGGCACGGGATCATCCTCGACATAGGCCGACACCGTCCCCGTGGCGCTGATCGCGACCGAAACGGTATTGTCCGGCACCACGATGCCCGGGTCGATCTGGAAGCCCTGGAAGTTCACCAGCTCGCCCTCGGCCGACAGCTGGAAGGCGCCGTCGCGGGTATAGGCCTGGTTGCCGTCGGGCAGGTTGACCACGAAGAAGCCCTTGCCGTCGATGGCGATGTCGGTCTCGTTCTCGGTGCCGACGAGGCCGCCCTGCGTGTTCAGCCGCACGGTGCCCGCCGTCTGCACGCCAAGGCCGATGTCCACGCCCGTGGGCCGGGAGCTGCCATCCTCTGCGGTCAGCGCGCCCTCGCGTTCGAGGCTCTCGTAGATCAGATCCTGAAACGCCGCGCGGCTCGACTTGAAGCCGGTGGTGTTCGCGTTCGCGATGTTGTTCGAAATCACGTCGACGTTGGTCTGCTGGGCCAGCATACCCGTCGCGGCGATGCCAAGTGCTTTCATGAGGAGGCTCCCTTTGCGCCGTTACGTGATCCGTCCGAGACGCTGCAGCATGTCCTTGCGCAGGTCGTCTTCGGTGTTCATCAGTTTGATCGCCCGGTCATAGGCCTGCTGGACCTGGATCATCCGGGTCATCTCGACCACGGGCTGCACGTTGCTGCCCTCGATCGAGCCCTGCACGATCTGCGTGGTCTCATCCAGTTGCGGCGCCAGCAGCCCCGCCCCGTTTTCGCCCTCGGGCGCGGCCAGCATGTTGTTCCCGATCCGCTCGTAGGCCTGCAGGTCCGGCAGGTTGAAGACGCCAAGCTGCCCCAGCACATCCCCCGCGAGGTTCGAGATCGAGCCGTCGCGCGCCACGACGATCTGGCCCGCATCGGGCGGAATGGCGATGTTGCCGCCGCCCACGTCCAGCACCTGCGCCCCGCTCAGCGTCACGAGGTTGCCCTGCGCGTCCAGCGTGAACCGCCCGTCGCGGCCATAGGCCGTGCGGCCGTCCTGCGTCTCGTAGGCGAACCAGCCGTCGCCCTCGAGCGCGAAGTCCAGCGGGTTGCCCGTATGGGTCAGCGTGCCCTGCGACTCGTCGAGGTAGGACCCACGGTCGACGACGAAATTCGTCGTGTCGCGCACGTCGAGCCCGGCATCCTTGAACAGCACGCTGTCAAAGACGATCCGCTCGGACTTGAAGCCGGAAGTGTTCGCATTCGCGATGTTGTTCGCCGTCACGTCCATGTCGCGCCGCATGGCCTGTGCCAGAGATAGCGCAACGTAAGTTGAGTTATCCATGTCGCACCGAAGCCTCTGCTTGTGACCTTGCCAAATGACGATGAAGTAAGAACATCTCTGCTTGCTTATTCTGTGTCTTATTCTATCCTATAGCAAGTACTTTCATGGAAAGTTCACTCAGGTTGACCCGCAATGTTTGCATATCCTTAACCTTTGCCGCCGCGATGGCGCTGGTTCCGGGTGCGCTGACGGCGGAGGAGGCGGCCCATGCAGCGGCGTCGCCCACGGTGACCACTGGCGACTTCACCGCGCCCGACCGGGCCGAGCCGCTGGTGATGCCGCCCGCCTTCGGGCTCTTCGGGTTCTCACGCGATCATTTCCTGACGGACCGGCGCCGCCTTCTGCAGCGCCTCGCCGCGGCCGAGCCGGGCGATGCCTCCATCAATGCGATCCTTGCCCTTGGCGATTTCTACGTGGCACACGCCATGGCGCCCGAGGGGCGCTCGCTGCTGCTGGGCCTGCCCGACCGGTTGGCCCCGGGCCATGCCGCCCGCCGCGCCGCACAACTGCTCGCGCTTGACCTGATTGATCCGCATTTCCCGGCCCTGACCGCAGAGGCCCGCGACCTGCTGGCCCCCGATCACGCGGCCTGGCCGGATCAGCCGCTCTTCGCAGCCCTCGAAGCGGTCCGGCGCGGCGACTTCACCGCCGCCGGTCACAGCCTGCCTGCGGCGCAGCGGCGGCTTCAGGGCTTCTCGTCCCCCTTCCGCGAGGCGGTTCTGCCGGGCCTGCTGGAAACCGCCGTGCGCACCCAGCAGTGGGAGGCCGCCCGTGATCTGGCGGCCGAGTTCGAACATCACCCGGCGCTGCGCAACGGCCCGGCGCTGAATTACCTCATGGGCCAGACCGCCGAGGTGGACGAGGACTACGTCGCGGCCTTCGATCTCTATGTCACCGCGTCGGCGGGTGGCGATCTCTGGGCGCACAAGGCCCGGGTGGCGCTGATCGACCTCGGCCTTCGGACCGAAACGCTGCCGCTGGAAGACGCCCGCACCCTGTTGGAGCAGGCGCGCTATCTCTGGCAGGGCGACAGCTACGCGGCGCAACTGCTGCAGGAACTGGCGGACGTGCAGCTGCGCCTGACGGACCGGGTCGCGGCGCTCTCGACGCTGGGGGACCTGATGGTCCGGCTGCCCGACACGCCCGAGGCGGCGCTTGCCTCGCAGCAATCCCGCAGCCTGCTGGACGCCTATTATGCCGACGGCGCGGCGGGCAACCTGACGTTGGCAAGCTTCATGGCCGGGCATCAGCGCCTCGCGCCCAACTTCCGCTTCGCGCCCGGATTTGACCACGCGTCCGAGAAATATGCCGATCACTTCCGCGGCCTTGGCGCCACCTCTGTCGCCGCGCGGGAATACGAGCTGACGCGCGACTACCTTGCCGTCGGACAGGATCTGGGCGTTCTGGACGAGGACCCGGGCCGGCTGGCCGATCTGGAGCTGAAGCGGGCCGAGACGCTTTTCGAGGGCGGCCAGTACGAGCTGTCGCTCGCGCTGATCGAACAGGGCCTCTCGCTGGAGGATGCGCCGCGGCTCGACCGGCTGAACACGCTGAAGGCCCGGATCTTCGCCGCTACGGGCAAGACCGTCGAAGTGCTGCAGACCCATGTGCAGAACCCGTCGGCCACCTACCTCAGGATCAAGGCCGAGGCGCTCTTTGCCGGTGGGGACTGGATGCAGGCGCGCACGACCTACCAGCAGTTGCACGACGACTTCCCCGAACAGACCACCGGCGCCGACACGCTGAACCTGATCCTTGCCACCTACCGCACCGGGGACCTGACCGGGACCCGCGCCCTGGCGGAGTCGAACCCCGACCTTGCCGGCCATCCGCTCTGGTCCGAGATCGCCGCCGCGATGACCGAGGCCGCGCCGGATCTGCTGCCGCTGCGCAGCGAGGCGGTGGAGCTGCGGGTGAACCGTGCCACCACCGCGCTTGACCGGTTCGACGTGCTGAACCGCGCCACGAACTGACATATTCGCCCGCCGCGCCGCCGCTTTGCCCAAGAGCTGTGCGCCCGACGGACTTAACTACGCCAAGAATTACAAGATTCTCCCCTGAGGAGAAAATTACCAATTCTTTAACCGGGAAGAAAAGCCCGCCTGCTATCTTCCAAAATGAGGTCGTGGCAGAAAGCACAGAGAGAGGCCCCCAATGAGCATGTCCAACGCAATGCAGTCCGGCGTCAGCGGTCTGCTCGCAAACTCCACCGCGGTGTCGCGGGTGTCGTACAACATCGCCAACGCAAGCACCGACGGCTACCGCCGCAGCTTTGCGCAGATGATCACGACGACGACCACCAGCACCTCGGGCGGCGAAGCTGCGTCGGGCGTCCGCGCCGAGGTGAAGACCGAGGTGGACAGCGCAGGTTCGCTTCAGACCACCGACAGCTCGACCGATCTGGGCATCAGCGGCAACGGCTTCTTCGTGGTCTCCGCCAGCTCCGACCCCTCGGGCGATGACTACATGCTGACCCGCGCCGGCTCCTTCACGATCGACGAGGACGGCTACCTCGTGAACGCGGCGGGCCTCTACCTCTCCGGCTACAGCTATGACGATACCGGCGAACTTGGCGCGGTGGACCGCACCTCCTTCGCCGATCTGGAGACGATCAACCTCTCCGACGTCTCCATCCAGGGCGAGGCCACCACGGATATCTCGATCGCGGGCAACCTGCCGTCGCAGGACGCGGGCCTCGAAGAGCCCGGCTCGGCCTATGTGACTTCGGTCGAATATTACACCGAACTGGGCGAGGCCGAGCGGCTGACCTTCTCGTGGCAGCCGACCGCCACCGACAACACCTGGGAAGTGACCGTTTCCGACAACGACGGCACCGACCTCGGCAGCGTGACGATCACCTTCAACGACAGCGGCGACGCCGCGGGGTCGGTCGCCTCCTACACCAACGTCACCTCCACCGCGACGGCGCCCGCCGCCTTCGACGTGGACCCGCTGACCGGCGTGATGACGCTGTCGCTCGACAACGCCACCACCGCGCAGACGATCAGCGTGAACCTCGGCGCGCCGGGCGATCTGGACGGGCTGACCCAGTTCTCGGGCGATTACACCGGCCTGACCAGCACCGCCGACGGCGCCGAAACAGGCAACCTGTCGCGGATCGAGATCAGCGACAGCGGCGACATCTACGGCGTCTACGACACCGGCGTCCGCAAGGCGCTCTACAACATCCCGCTGGCCGAGGTCGCCAACCCCAACGGGCTGACCACCACGGACAACAACGCCTTCGTTCTCTCGCTCAACTCCGGCACGGTGAAGCTCTCCTCCGCCGGGACGGGCACCGCGGGCACGATCGTCTCCAACACGCTGGAAGCCTCCAACGTGGACATCGCCGAGGAACTGACCGACCTGATCCAGATTCAGCGCGCCTATTCCTCGAACGCGAAGATCGTCACCACGGTGGACGAAATGCTGAGCGAAACCGTGAACCTGAAGCGGTAAGACCGCAAAGTAAGGACTGAAACGTGAGTATTTCCAACGCGTTCGCAACCAGCCGCAGCGGCCTCATGGCCACGTCGACCTGGGCCGAGGTCACCTCGACCAACATCGCGAACGCGACGACCGACGGCTATGCCTCGCGCAGTGTGACCATGACCACCTCGACGCTGGGGGATGTCGCCGTGACCGGCGTCACCCGCAGCGTCAGCACCACGCTCACCGCGATGGTGCGCCGCGAATATGCGGCCATGGGCACGCAGGAGGCGATCTCCTCCGGTCTGGAAATCTACTCCACCCTGCTCGGCGGCACCGACAGCGACAGCTCGCTCACCACCAAGCTGGGCGAGCTTCAGTCCAACCTCGTGCTGCTGGCTGCCGATCCCTCCGACAGCTCGCGCCAGCGGGCCGTCGTAACCTCGGCCCAATCGCTTGCCGAAGAGCTGAACACCCTGTCCTCCACGCTGGAAAGCTCGCTGGAGACCACGCAGGACTCGCTCACTTCGGAAGTCAGCGAGGCGAACTCCGAGCTTGAGCAACTGGCCGCGCTCAACGCCGCCCTCAAGAAAGAGAGCGGCGACACCGAACGGCGGGCCAGCCTGCTCGACCAGCAGGACAAGATCCTCGACAGCCTGTCCGAGCGGATGGACATCACCGTCACCACCGAAAGCGACGGCCAGATCACGCTGCGCACCTCGGGCGGCACGGAACTGCTGCGCGGGGACCGCGCGGAAACGCTCGAATACGACAAGGCCGCCGGCACGCTCAGCGTCAACGGCACCGACATCACGCCCGGCGAGACCGGCAAGCGTGGCTTCGACGAGGGCCGTATCGCGGGCCTCTTCACGCTGCAGAACACGACGCTGCCCGAATTCCAGAGCCAGCTCGACGAAGTGGCCCGCGCCCTGATCGAAGGCTTCACCGCCCTCGACGACACGCTGGCCACCGGCGAGCCCGGGCTCTTCACCGATGCGGGCGCTGCCTATGACGCCAGCGACCTGACCGGGCTGGCCGGGCGGATCACCGTCAACAGCGCCGTGCTGCCCGAAGAGGGTGGCGCGCTCTGGCGGCTGCGCGACGGCATCGGCGCCGACGAGGCAGGCACCGTCGCGGGCGAGGCCGGGCTGATCAATTCCTATATCGACCTCCTCGAGGGCGAGATGAGTTTCTCCGCAGAAGCGGGACTTGGCGACACCGCCACACTCACGGACTACGTCGTCAGCCTGACGACGTCGCAGCAGACAACGCTGTCGAGCGCAGAAAGCGAACTCGAGTCTCTGAGCACCAGTGCAACGACGCTGGAAACCAGCAGGCAGAACATTCAGGGCGTCAACCTGGACGATGAACTCATCCAGTTGACCGCGATCCAGCAGGCCTATGCGGCCAACTCCCAGGTTCTGACCACGCTGACAGAGATGATCGACTCGCTTCTCGAAGCGGTCTGAGAGCAGGAGTCCGGCTGATGATCAGCATTTCGAACACCGTATCCACCTACGGCAGCAACCTCCTGCGCCGGCAGACCGTGAGCGACCTCACGAACCAGCTGGCCAAGGCCGAGTACGAAGTCACCACCGGCCTGCTGCAGAACGTCTTTGGCGAACTTGGCGCCCGCGCCGCGCAATCGCTGACCCTGCGCAGCCAGATGGCAAGCGCCGAGGCCTTCGTGGACAGCAACACGCTGCTCGCCAACCGGATGGAAGTCACCGCGACCGCCCTCGGCACCATGCGCGACATCGCGCAGGAATTCCTCGACGTGGCGATTGCCAACCGCGATGCCCCGGGCAGCACGGTGGAGTCGCTTCAGATGCTGGCGCAATCGACGATCGGCCAGCTGATCGCCACCACCAACACGACCTTCCAGGGCAGCGCGCTCTTCTCGGGCACCACCACCAACGCCACCAGCCTTCAGGGCTGGGACGAGGTCAACGACGCCTCCGGCCTGTCGCCCGCCGACGTGCTGGCCGGCATCGTCGGCACCGGCCCCACCACCGAGGCCGAGGCCGAAGCGATGATCGCCCAGCTGGATGCGGTCTTCTCCAGCGACGCCTCCGCCGGGACCAGCGGCTACGAGACGACCTTCTACAACGGCACCGACCTGCTGGATGAAAGCGGCGCGGCCAATGACCGGCTCAGCGCCCGGATCGACACCGGGACCGAGGTCGAATACGGCATTCAGGCCAATGACACGGCCTTTACCGAGCTGATGCAGGGCCTCGCCATGATCGCCTCGACCGATCCGGCCACGATCGATGACGAAGACGCCTACAATACCTGGATGACCAAGGCGGTGGACCTGATTTCCTCCGGCATCTCGGGCCTGCTTGAAACGGAAACCGCCCTTGGCGGCCAGCAGGCGCGCGTCGAGTCCCTGATCGAGGTGCAACAGTCGCGGATCGACCTCTACAATTCGCAGGTTCTCGACCTCGAGGGCGTGGACGAATACGAGGCCGCAACCCGTCTGACGACCCTGCAGACGCAGCTTCAGGCGAGCTATCAGGTCACCTCCCTGATGAACTCGCTGAGTTTCCTCAACTACATGTAAAGAAAGAGCTTCAGGAAGCGCGGGCTTCCTGGAGCGCCGGCAGGGCAGGGGGCAGAGACAGCCCCTCGTCGCCATCCGCGGGCGCCAGCTTGTAGCCGCGGCCGTGCACCGTCTCGATGTACTGGTGCCCCGAGGGCGCGGCGGTGTCGATCTTCTTGCGGATCTTGCAGATGTAGACGTCGATCACCTTGTCGAAAGGCTGTTCGTCCGCCATCCCGTAGACCGCATCGTAGATCGCCGCCTTGGAGATCACCTTGCAGGCGTTCAGCGCCAGCTGCTGGAAGATCGCATGTTCGCGGCGCGACAGCTTGATCCGCTGACCGGCCACCTCCGGGTCACGCCCGTCGAAATAGGCGGTCACTTCCCCGATGGTCACGCTCTCGGCCGCGTGGCCGTGGCTGCGCCGGGTGATCGAGTTGATCCGCGAGCGCAGTTCGATCGACTTCAGCGGCACGACAAGGTCATCGTCCGCGCCAAGGTCCAGCATCTTGGCCGCCGCGCGGGAATTGCGGAAATCGCGCAGCACGAGCACCGGGTTGCGGGCGCCTGCCGCGCGCATCCGCGCGACGATTTCGGGGGTGTCGGGCAGGTCTGCCAGCAGGAAGGGGCGCGCTTCATGGCCCTCCCGGCTCAGCATGGCCAGATCGCCCCGGAAGAATTCGGCCCCGATGGTCACCGGGTGAATCCGCGCTGAATTCAGCTCGTCTATCAAACCCTGGCGGCGTTCCAGCCGCGGTTCGTAGAGATACAGATGCATCGCGTCCCCGATCTGCCCGCACTCGGGCTGTTATCCTGCTTATCTTGTAAAAATATTCATGCTCCGTCAAGCATAGTGAGCAATATTCTTCGCATGTATAAATCTATACTTGAGCAAACTGGTGTTTTCGGTGTTTAATCAGCAAGAACAGGCCTCTTATTCCTTTCGGGATTTCCGCGTGCACCGCATCACCGCCAAAGTGTCGACCCTGCTTGCCGCCCTTGCCATGGCGCTTGCCCCCGTGTCCGCCGGTGCGCAGGTCCGGATCAAGGACATCGCGACCTTCGAAGGCGTGCGTGAAAACCAACTGGTGGGCTATGGCCTCGTCGTCGGCCTCAACGGCACCGGCGACAGCCTGCGCAACAGCCCCTTCACCCAGAAGAGCATCGAGGGGATGCTGGAACGCCTCGGCGTCGGCAACCTGAGCGAGGACAACATCAAGACGGCCAACACCGCCGCCGTGATGGTCACCGCCATGCTGCCGCCCTTCGCGCGGCGCGGCTCCACCATCGATGTGGTCGTCTCCTCGCTCGGCGATGCCACCTCGCTGCGCGGCGGCACGCTGATCGTGACGCCGCTGTCGGGCGCCGACGGCGAAGTCTATGCCGTGGCGCAGGGGCCGATCGCGGTGGCCGGTTATGCCGCGCAGGGCATCAACGCCTCCATCGTCGAAGGCGTGCCCACCGTCGCCCGGATCGAGAACGGCGCCACGGTCGAGAACGAGATCGACTTCAAGCTCGCCAGCATGAAGAGCATCCGCATCGCCCTGCGGACCCCGGATTTCACCACCGCGCAGCGGGTCGCCGATGCGATCAACGATGCGCTCGGGCCGAACTCCGCCACCGCGCTTGATCCCACCACGGTCGAGGTCAGCGGCTACGACAAGACGGATGTGGCCGGGCTGATGTCCGACGTGGAAAACCTCATGGTGCAGCCCGACAGTGTCGCCAAGGTGGTGATCGACGCGCGCTCCGGCACCATCGTCATCGGCCAGAACGTCCGCATCGACCAGGTCGCCGTCTCGCAGGGCGGGCTGACCGTCATGGTGCGCGAGGACCTCGAAGTCAGCCAGCCCGAGCCGATCACCATCGGCGGCAATACCGTCGTCGTACCCCAGACCACCGTGGGCGTCGAACAGCAGCCTGCCAGCTTCACCATCCTCGATGGCGATGTCAGCCTGCAACGACTGGTCGACGGGCTGAACGCCATCGGCGTAACCGCGACGCAGACGATCTCGATCCTGCAGGCGATCAAGGCCGCCGGGGCCCTGCACGCAGATCTGGAGATCATCTGATGGAGCTTCCCGAGACCCGCATCCAGACGGTCACGAAGGGCAAGACCTCCGAGGTCGGCCCGTCGCTCAAGGAAATCCGCGACGCCGAGAGCGCCGCACGGGAATTCGAGGCGATGTTCCTCAGCCAGGCGGTGGATGAGATGCTCAAGAGCGTCGACAGCGGCGCCTTCTCCGGCGGGCAGGCGGCCGAGATGTGGCGCTCCTTCATGGCGCAGGCCGTCGCGGACCAAATCGCGGGCCAGAGCCGGACCGGCATCGCACAAAGCATTCAAGCAAGTATTTCCGCATATTCAACTGGGCGCAGCCAACCCGAGGAGGACCCCGCATGAGCCGCGCGAACCACGACATTATCGACCAGCTGAGCAAGCTGCTCCGGGATGAGATCGCCGCCGTCGGCGCCGGTCGCCTCGAGGAGGTCAACAAACTGTTTCCGCAAAAGTCGGCGCTCCTCCAGAAGCTGCAGGACGCCAGCCCGGCACTCGAGAAAGCTGCACAAGAAAGCGGCACCTCTGCCGAGCGGCTTCGCGAAAAACTTCGGGCTGTTCAGGAGCTTATCCGCAGCGATTTGGCCATACTCGAGCGTATGACCCACGCGACGGGCGAGATAGCAAAGGAACTTTCGCGCCTCCGTGAGAGACAATCGCTCAACGGATTGTACGGCAGCACGGGAACAACTCGCCAAGAAGTTGTTGCCCCCGCAACACAGGTCGACCAGACCATCTAAATTTCGTTACCACTTTTTAACTTTATGCTTCAAATTCCATAGTCACGGGCAGGCCCGTTTTCGTCAGAAAGACGATAACGACTATATAAGAATAACGGAGCATAGAATGTCTTCCATTCTTACCAACAACAGCGCGATGAACGCGCTGTCCACTCTGCGCTCGATCAACAACGATCTGGACAGCACTCAGGACCGGATTTCCACCGGCCTGAAGATCCAGTCGGGCAAAGACAACGCCGCATACTTCTCGATCTCCGAGACGATGAAGGGCGACTCGTCGATGTACTCGGCGATCGACGAAGCACTGACCTCGACCATGAACGCCGTTTCGACCGCCCGCCTGGGCGCCGAGACCGTGAATGATCTGGCCAGCGACTTCGCAGAACGCGTTGCGTTCGCGCAGGGCGGCACCGACGAAGTCCGTGCAGACGTTCAGGACGAACTGGATGCACTGGTCGAGCGGATCACCACCACGATCAGCCAGGCCACCTTCAACGGCACCAGCCTCGTGGACAGCACCGGCACCGTGACCGTTGTCACCGGCATCAGCCGCTCTGCGGCCGGTTCCATCACCACCACCACCATCTCGTTCCAGGAGCAAGACCTGGGCGCGATCCTCTCCGCTCTGTCGGCGATCGACCTGACCTCTGCTTCGACCGCAGCTCTTCAGGAAGCCGCCCTGCAGGCCGCTGAATCCGCTCTCGACGCCGCAATCGGCGCCGCAACGGCTCTCGGCATCGCGGAAAACTCGATCGAGACCCAAAAAGACTTCCTCGGCGAGCTGACCAACGTCATCGACAGCGGTGTCGGTTCGATGGTGGACGCAGACATGGAAAGCGAAGCAGCGCGCCTGCAAGCGCTGCAGGTCCAGCAACAGCTGGCCACGCAGTCGCTCTCCATCGCAAACTCTGCGCCTCAAAATATTCTGAGCCTCTTCCAGTAAAAACTGGTAGGCTGGAATTCGAACGGGGCCTCCGGGCCCCGTTCTCTCCCGCAAGGTCCCGGCAGAGGACCGCAAGTCAAAGGGCCCGGAAGAATTTCCGGGGGTTGAGGACAGAAAATGAGTATAGCCGCCTACAAACGTACGATCCGGGAGTCGGAATCCCCCCGCCAGATCGAACGTCGCATTCTTGCGCGCCTGACCGGCCAGCTGGAAAATTACGCTGTAGCCTACGACGGTGCCGAAGACCGCGCCGGCCGCCTGCAACTGCTGCATGATGGTCTGCACAAGGTCCTGACTGATAACCAGAAAATGTGGACTGCCCTGAAAAACGACCTCGCCTCGCCGGGCAATGCCCTGCCGGCCGAGCTGCGCGCGACCCTGCTGTCGCTGGCACTCTGGGTCGAGCGGCAGACCTCTGTCGTGATGGGCGGCGGCGCCGGGGTTGGGGACCTCGCCACCGTGAACCGTCACATCGTGGCCGGCCTCGCCGGCGAGGCCCCCGGGCCGAGGGGCTGATCCAGTGCTGAAGCTGACGCTGAAACCTTACGAACGGGTCATCGTCAACGGCTGCTCCATCCGGAACTCGGGGCGCCGGCATTCCATCGTGATCGAGACCCATGCCGATGTGGTCCGGCAGCATGACCTTTTGGACGGGGACGCCGCGTCGACCCCTGTCCGCAAGGCCTACTTCCTGATCCAGACGGCCCTGATCCGCGCCGACCTGCGCGAAAAGCTGGTCCCCGCGATCCAGAAACAGCTTGCCGCGCTCGCCACCGTCTTCGGGCCGCCGAACGTGAGCAATATCTTCGAGGCCGCCAACGAGGTGTCGAAGATGGACTACTACAAGGCGATGCGCGCCCTGCGCCCCGTCCTGCGCTACGAAGAAGAACTTCTGAACCACCTCGCCTCGGCGGAACGCGCCAAGGCCGCCCCGCCGGAACGCGGCGCGGACCAGAAAGAGGCCGAGGCCGCCCTGACCATTGCCGCGGAAGAGACCACGTCATGATTTCCGTCACCGGGATGAGCACGTACAACGCCCTGATCCTCGCCGATGCGACAGAGGAGTCCCAAAAGGAAGTGCTGACCACGACCGGCCAGCACTCCCGGGCGATTGCCTCCTTCCTGGAACAGGTCAGCAGCATCGAGACCGTGGATGACCTCGTGGACAACTACGAGGTCTATTCCTTCGTCATGAAGGCCTACGACCTCGAGGACGAGATCTTCGGCAAGGCGATGGTGAAGAAGATCCTCTCAGGTGACGAGGAAGACGACGACGCTCTCGTCAACAAGCTGACCGACAGCCGGTTCACCGCGCTTTACGAGGCCATGGGCTTCTCCGAAGGCGGCACGGTGACCACCAACACGATCGACCCCGAGTGGCAGCAGGCCATGGTCGATCAGTATATCGAACAGATCTACTCCAACGAATACGCCGACCAGAACGAGACCCTGGGCACGGTGCTGGAGGTCCGCAACAAGGCGGAAGGGATTGAGAGCTACTACGACCTGCTGGCCGACGAGAACCTGACGGACTTCATCTATACGGTCCTGAACCTTCCCTCGGACATGTCCGCGCTCGACGTGGACAAACAGGCTGAAATCCTTGAAGAAAAGTTCGATCTCGAGGATCTGCAGGACCCGGAAGAGCTGGAAAAGCTGCTCCGCCGCTACGCGATCATCAAGGACGCGCAGGACGGGACCGCCACCGCGAACAGCGCCGCCGTCACCCTGATGTCGAGCGCGGTGAGTGCTTTGTCCTCGGACGGTCAGTTCGTGCCGATCACCATCGACATGTCGGTGATCTACCCCTCGACCGGCTACGAATGACGCGGCGGGACGGCTGATCAGGCGATCAGCTCGTCCTCTTCGTCGTCCATCGGCAGGCGGATGACCTCTTCGTCGGCCAGTTCCTTGGCATAATCCACCATCGCGGTCTGCGCCTCGCGCACGTCCCGGCCACGCACCGGCCCCATCGAGTTCATCTCGTCCAGCAGCATGTCGCGCGACCGGCCCGGCAGCACGTTGAGGAAGTGATCGCGCACCTCCTTCGACGCGCCGCGCAGCGCCATCGGCAGCGTGTTGCCCGGCACGCCGCGCATCACGCGGGCCAGCCCCATCGCGTCCAGCTTCACCAGATCGTCGAAGGTGAACATCTTCTGCTTGATCGCGTTGAACATGTCGGCGGCGCGCTCTTCCAGCCCCGGTGCGATCCGGTCGAAGGCGTCGCGGTCCAGCTTGTTGAACAGATCCGCCATACGCTGCTGAAGCTCCGAGGCCGTCGGCTGCGACGAGGCCGCCGCGATGTCGGTGGTCAGCGCCTCTTCCAGCTGCTGCATCATGTGATGCGGCACCGCTTCCATCTTGATCATCCGCTCGATGATGCCTTCCATCCGCTCGACCCCCAGCAGCGGCAGCACCTTGGCGGCCACGTCGGATTTCACGTTGGACAGGATCGCCGCGGCGGTCTGCTCGTGCTCGCCCTTCAGGTAGTTGGCGATGACGTTCTCGTTCAGCGCGCTGAACCGCGCCCAGAGATCGCGTTCCTTCAGCGGGCCACGGATGTCCTTGAGGATCGCGTCGGCCTGATCGGTCGGCAGCAGGTTGCGCAGCATGCTTTCGGCGATGGCGAAGGAGCCGACGACACCGCTGCCGTTGGTGATGCTCTCGGTGAATTCGGTCATCACCTCCTCGACCTGCGGCGCCGAGACGGAGCCGAGGCCCGACATGGCGCGGGTCAGCTTCTGGATATCGACCTCGTCGAGCTTCTGCATCAGGTCCGAGCCGCGCTTCTCGCCCAGGCAGAGGAACAGGATCGCCGCCTTCTCGGGGCCCTTCAGCTTGCGCCGCCGCAGGCCCGCATCCGCTACGCGGCCGGGGACGGAGGTCTTGGTCATCGTCGTCGCTTTCATCGTCCCTACTCCTCAGCCCCCGCCCGTCATGGGCAGGTATCCTTCCATCAACGACCCGGCCAGCATGTACCAGCCGTCGATCAGCACAAAGAAAATCACCTTGAACGGCAGCGAGATCATGACCGGCGGCAGCATCATCATGCCCGCCGACATGAGCACCGAGGCCACGATCAGGTCCAGCGCCACGAAGGGCAGGTAGATCAGGAACCCGATCGAAAAGGCCCGCCGCAACTCCGACATCATGAAGGCCGGCACCAGTTCCCGCCAGCCGACCTCGTCCACGCTTTCGGGCAGCTGGGGCACCACGTCGCTCTCATCCGACCGCGCGGCGATGTCCATGAACAGCAGCAGGTCCTTGTCGCGCGTGTTGGCATACATGAACCGCTTGAACGGATCGCCGATCCGCCCGATGGCCTGTTCCTCGGTGATGGAATTCTCCATCAGAGGCTGGATGCCCTGTTCGTAGGCGTCGTTGAACACCGGCTGCATGACATAGAAGGTCATGAACAGCGCCATCGCCGACAGCACCATGTTCGGTGGCGTCTGGTTCAGGCCAAGCGCGGTACGCAGCATGGAAAAGACGATGATGAAGCGGGTAAAGCTCGTCATCACCACCAGCAGACCCGGCGCGATGGACAGCACCGTCATCAGCGCGATCAGCTGGATGATCCGCCCCGACAGGGTCGCCGTCTCGTCCGTGCCCGGCTGTGCCTGGCTCAACGTCTCGGAAATCGCGCCCAGCAGACCGCCGTCCTGCGCATGTGCCAGACCGGGCCACAGCGCAAGCGCGGCCAGCAGGGTCAGGCAGAGGGGCAGGGGGCGGCGCAGCATCGGCTCACTTGTCCGAGATGTAGTCCTTGACGATCTCGGTCAGAGACACGCCCAGCCGATCGCCCGACAGCTTCACCAGATCGCCGCGCGCCACGAGGCGGTCGTTGATCACCACGTCCACCGGCTCGCCGATCTTCTTGTCCAGCTCGATGACCGATCCGCGCGACAGCTTCAGCAGCTGCGAGATCGGCATCCGGCTGTGGCCCAGCACGATCTGCACGTTCAGCCCGACGTTGAACATCGCGTCGATGTTGCGGCCCTTGCCGCTGTCGCGCTTGTCCGGGTCGATCATGTCCTCGATGGCCAGCGTCTCGCCGCTTTCGTCCACCTGCGGAAAGACCTCGTCCTTGCCGGGGCCTGCCGGTTCGTCTTTCTCAGCCATGTGCGTCACTCCGCTCTGATGAGGTCCGCGCGAGGGCGGCATCTGCCGCCGCCTTCAGCGCATCGTGAATGCGGTCGCAGACCGCGTTGAAGGAGAAATCCATGAAGCCGTTGTCCCATTCGACACGGGCATCCCCGGCACCGAGCGCCGGGTCGTAGGAAAATTCGACGCGCCCGGCATAGCCGATCTCGTGCACCGCCTTCGACAGGTCCTCGCCGATCAGGTCGAGCGAGGCCTTGGGCAGCACGATCCGCAGACCGGCGGCGCCAAGCGCCATGCCGATGGCCTGTTTCACCTCGGCGCGGACGCGGGGCAGGGACAGCGTGCGCATCGCCTCGGGCGCGACCTTCTCGAAGACCGACAGCGTGAAGTCCAGCACCTGGCTCTCCAGGTCGGCGCGGTGCTTGTCGGCTTCCTTCAGCAGCACGTCGAGGCGGGGCACGATCTGGTTCACCGCCTCCATCTGCGCCCGCACATCGGCAAGGTCGGCTGCCGAAGAGGCCTCGGCCCGGCCCGCGATCCGGCCATCCGCATAGCCTTCGGCGCGCGCCTCGGCTTCCGCCTGACGCAACTCGGCCTCCGTGAACGTGGCAAGCGCGGCCCGGGCCGCGCGCTTTGCCTCCATCGCACGTTCAAGGTCGAAGTCCCGCTCGAAGGCGAAGCGCATGGGTCAGAGCTCCTCCGCCAGCCAGGACTGAATGACCCGCAGGGATTCATCCGGTTCGTTCTCGACCAGGACACCCACGCTCTCGATCCAGCCCTTCTTGATGCCACCGCTGACCGGGCCCAGCTGGACGACTTCGCCGTCCATGTCGTCGGGGCCGAGAATCGTGCCGGTATGCGCCCCGCCGCCCGCGGTCGGGGCCGGGCCCGACAGGGCCGGCGCGTTCGGACGCTGGGCTGCGGGCAGGGCCGCCGGATCGGCAAGGGCCCCCGCCTCGCCCCCGGCAAGCGCAAGGGCACCGCCGCCCGCGGCCGCCCCGGCAAGTGCGGGCATGTCGCCGCCTTCGCTGGTCATGCGCCGCAGCAGGGGCATCACGCCGAAGGCCATCACCGCTGCCACGACCCCAAGGGCAAAGAGACCGCGCAGGATCGACATCAGGTTGTCGGTCAGCACCTGGCCGATGGACTGGCCGACCGGCTCGCCCACATCCATCGAGTAATCCATGAACCGCAGGCTATCGACCTGCACCGTATCGCCGCGCGCATTGTCGAAGCCGACCGCCGATTGCACCAGCTGGGTCAGCCGCTCCAGTTCGTCCGCGCTGCGCTCCTCGTAGGCGACCGTGCCGTCATCGGCGACGTTGTAGATGCCGTTGACCAGGACCGCGACGGAGATCCGGTTGATGTCGCCCGGCTCGCGGACCACCTCGCTCGACGTGTTGCCGATCTCGTAGTTGACGATCTCGTTCGTCGAGGCGCTGGAGTTGCTGTTCTGCGGCTGGCCGCCGGGGCCGTTCTGCAGCCCGCCCGGCAGGTTGTCGAGAACGCCGACCTCGCCCTGCGCGTTGCGGGTATCCTCGGTGTTCTCTTCGCGGGTCTCGGTCGAGCGGACAACCCGCTGCGAGGGGTCATAGCTCTGCTGGCGGATCACCTGACGCTCGGTGGTCAGGTCCACGTTCACGTTGACCCGCGCATTGCCCGCCCCGACCCGCGCGGTCAGGATCGACTGGATGTTGCGCGACATGCGCTCTTCGATGGCGGTCCGCACGCTCTGAAGCGTCACCTCCGCCGTGCTGTCGCCATCTTCGGCAAGGATAGTCTCGCCGCTCGCCGACAGGACGGTCACGCGGCCCGGCGCCAGGCCCGGCACGGCCGACGCAACCAGAGCGCGAATCGATTGACCTTCGCGGCGACCGATCTCGGCGCTGCCCGCGCCGCGCACGATGACCGAGGCAGAGGGCTCCGCCGTCTCGCGCGAAAACGCCTCGCGCTCGGGCAGCACCAAGTGCACCCGCGCCGCGGCAATGCCGTCGATGGTCTGGATCGAGCGGGCCAGCTCGCCCTCCATGGCGCGCAGGCGATTCACCCGCTGCATGAAGGTGTTCATCCCCAGGCCGGAGGACTGGTCGAAGATCTCCCAGCCGGGCGTGCCTTCATCCAGAAGCCCTTGTTCTGCAAGGGCCATTCGGGCGCGCGGGATGTCTTCGCGGGGCACAGAAACAGTCGAACCGGCCGCCTCCAGCTCCACCTTGAAGCCCGCGCCTTCCAGCGCGTCGATCAGGCGGCTGGCCGCAGCAGGGGACAGGTTGCTGTAGAGCGGCACGTATTCCGGCCGCATCACCATGTTCAGACCAAAGAGCAGCGCGAAAACGATGCCGACGCCCGTCGCACCAAGTGCGATCAGACGCCCACGTCCAAGCGACAGCAGATTGTCGATAAACGGTCCCAAACCCTACCCCCGGCGCAGATAGCTGCCTTTACTCGGATTTAACCGGATTAATCCTTGCTGCGCAAGCACAGTTTACAATTTATACTTGCTTAAGAGACAATTAATCTGCATTGTAATCAACAGCTATACATGAACGGGCATATTCGATGGCAGAGGCGCAAGACTCGTCCGGAGGGGCACCTGCAAAGCGGTCGCTGGGCCGCCGGATCATGATGCCTATTCTCCTCCTGCTGCTCTCCGCTCTGGGGATCGCAGGCGGCATGGCGATCTCCATGGGGCCGGCAACCTTCCTCGCCTTTATCCAGGGCGAAGACCTGCCCGAGCCGGAAGACGCCCCCGCAGAAGAACACGCCACCAATGATCACGGCGCGGCTCAGGCCGACACGGGCCATGGTGGCGGTCACGGCGCGGCCCCGGGCGACGAGATGACGGTGACGCCCTTCAAGGAGATGATCGTCAACATCACCTCGACCACCGCCACCGGACGCCGCACCACGCGCTTCCTCAAGCTGAACGTCGCCCTCGTCTATGATGCCGCCCTGCCGGGCGCCGATGATGTCGAGGCCCGCAAGCTCTACCTCCGCGACAGCTTCCAGGATTACCTGCGCCAGCTGAACGAGGCCGACCTGCAGGGCACCTACGGGCTGACCACCCTCAAGACCGAACTCCTGCGCCGCGCCCGCGCCGTCACCGGCAGCGACGCCCCGCAGGAACTCCTCGTCTCCGACCTGATCGTGCAGTGAGCCATGGCTGAGATTACCCGTCCGACCCCTCCCGAAGAGCTGAACGGCGCCCCCATCGAGGAGCAGATCATCCAGATGGCCAAGCTCTCCTACGAGCGGCTGCCGCTGCTCGAGGTGATCTTCGACCGTTTCGCGCTCTCCCTCGGCCCCGCGCTGAAAAGCTACTGCGGCGTGCTGGCGGATGCCGAGCTGGAAGGCTTCGAATACATGCCCTATTCCGAGGCGCTCGAAGGGCTCTCGGCCAACGGGCTGGTGGCGATCACCCAGGCCTCCGAGTGGGACAGCGAGATCGCGACCGTCCTCGACCCCGATCTGCTCTTCACCGCGCTGGAGATCATGCTGGGCGGGCGTACCGTGAAGGGCTCCGACTGGGCGCCGCGTAGCTTCACCGCGATCGAACGCCGCCTCGGCACCAATATCTGCGAGGTCATCCTGCGGGAACTCTCGACCGCCTTCTCGCAGCTCAGCGACAACGATTTCACCATCGACCACATGGAGGGCAACCCCCATACGCTGGTCCTCGCACCGCCGGGCAGCCCCTGCGTGCGCATCACCTACAAGATCACGCTGGACGAACGCGTCGGCAAACTCTCCTTCGTCATCCCCAATAACGCCATCGACAAGGTCCGCCCCACGCTGGCGCAAGCCTTCCGGGGCGGACAGCTTGGGGGGGATGACGCCTGGCGGGCCCTGCTGACGGATCAGATCTCCGACACCAGCGTGACGCTTGCCGCGGTCCTGCACGAACCCGTGCTGCCGCTGACCTCCGTGCTGCAGTGGAAGCGCGGGCAGGTCCTCGACCTGGGCATCGACTCCGAACACGAAGTGACGGTGACCTGCTCCGGCAAGAAGATGTTCCGGGCCGCCATGGGCCGGCGCAAGAACGGGTCGGTCGCGCTGCGCGTGACCGAAGATTTCGACAACGCAAAAGACATGAAAGAGGGTGGGTTCTCCGATGTCGTTCCTGATTGATATGATCATCCTGGCACTTCTGGCCGGTACGCTGATTTACGCCTTCCTCGTCGACCGCCGGGTGCGGATGCTGATGGCCGCGCTGCGCGACATGCAGCCGCTGGTCGCCAATTTCTCCGAGGCCGTGGACCGGTCCGAGAAGTCGGTCACCCAGATGAAGACCATGGCCACCGACATCTCCGAGCCGCGCCGCACCCATGCCGCCCCCGAGGCCCGCAGCGAACCGGCCACGCTCTCCTTCCGCTCGGTCCGCGATCCGCAACGCGCGCCCACCGGCGTGGCCCGCCTGCGCGGCAAGTCGGACCTCGTGCGCGGCTTCTTCGAGACCGCACAGCGGGGCGTCTGATCCATGTGGCGGCCCCGTCCCTTCGCGATCATCATCGGTGCCCTCGCGCTCACGGGCGTGGTGAAGGCCGGTATGACGCTGACCACCGATCCCGCCGCGCTGCCGTCGACGCCGGTGGACATGCTCTTCGTGTCCCGCGCCTCTGCCGCGGGGCCCGCCAAGCCGCCCGAACCTGCGCCGGTGGCCGAGGCACAGCAGATCAAGGCCGCGCTCGACAGCTCCTGCGGGGTGCCCGAGGACATGCTGCGCGCGATCCGCGAGGAACGTTCCCTGCTGGAAGAGCAGAAGGACCAGCTGGCACAGCGCGCCTCTGAACTGGACCTCGCCGGCGAAGCCCTCGCACAGGAGCGCGCCCAACTGGGCGATCTCAAGACCGAGGTCGTGGCCATGCTCGACAGGGCAGAGGCCGCCCATACCGCGGATGTGGATCGCCTCGTGGCGCTCTACTCCAACATGAAACCCAAGGACGCCGCCGCGATCATGGACGAACTCGACATCGAGGTCTCGGTCATGGTCCTCGGCACGATGAACGAACGCGACGCCGCGCCGATCCTCGCCGCCCTCAACCCCACGCGGGCGCGGGCGATCTCGCGCATTATCATGGAACGTTCGAAACTCCCCGGAGATCAGAGACTCGACAACCTCAAACTCTGATCGACCCCAAGCCCGGGGAACGAGAGACGGCCGCCAACACCCACCCTGGCGGCCGTCTTCTTTTTTCGCGTAACCCGAATTATGTAAATTCCGTTACCGCGCCGCTCAGAACAACAGCCCCGGCAGCCACAGCACCATCGACGGCCAGGCGATCAGCAGCAGCGTGAAGGCCAGCATCATCAGGACGAAGGGCAGCGCGCCCCAGATCACGTCCATGATCGAGCCCCGCATCCGCACGCCCTGCACGATGTAGAGGTTCATCCCGATGGGCGGCGTGATCAGCCCGATCTCCATCATCAGGACAAGGAAGATGCCGAACCACACCGGGTCGATCCCCATGTGCAGCACCAGCGGGAACACCACCGGCAGGGTCGCGATCATCATCGACAGCGTCTCCATGAAGCAGCCGAGCACGAGGTAGAACACCATCAGCAGCAGCAGGATCCCCAGCGGCCCCGCGCCCGTGTTCGCCACCGCCCGGGTCAGCGCCTGCGGAATGCCCAGCATCCCGATGACGAAGTTCAGGAACTGCGCGCCCACCATGATCAGCAGGATCATCGAGGAGATCCGCACCGTCGAAATCATCGCCTCGTGCAGCAGAGGCAGCGTCAGCTTGCGCCGAAACAGCGCCACGGCCAGCGCCGCGACCACGCCGATGGCGGCGGATTCCGTAGGCGTCGCCCAACCGGCATAGATCACGCCCATGACCACGGCGAAGATCACCAGCGGCGGCAGCACGTCCAGCAGGTTGCGCAGCTTCTCGTTCCACGGCCGCGCGGGCATCACCGGGCCCGCAACGCCGGGCTTCACCAGCGCGATCCCGATGATCAGCGCCATGAAACAACCCGTCAGCAGGATGCCCGGCACCAGACCGGCGGCAAAGAGCTGCCCGATGGAGGTATTCGTCATCGAGCCGTAGATGATCATGTTGATCGAAGGCGGGATCAGGATCCCCAGCGTCGCGCCCGCGGCAATCGTGCCCGCGGTCAACCGCTCGTCATATTTCCGCTCCGCGAGGATCGGCAGCGCCACGTTCCCGATGGTCGCCGCCGTCGCCACGGAAGAGCCAGAGACCGCGGCAAAGAACGTGCTCGCCCCGATGTTCGAATGCAGCAGTCCGCCCGGCAGGCGCCGCAACCAGTCCGACAGCGAGCGATAGAGACCCTCGGCCACGCCCGAGCGCACGAGGATCTCGCCAAGGAAGACGAAAAGCGGGATCGCCGTCAGGATGAAATCGTTCTGACCGCTCCACATCTGGCTGCCAAAGGTGGTCAGCACCGGCCAGCCCATCAGGGTCCAGGCCCCGATCAGCGCGGTCAGGAACATCGCCACCGCCACCGGCAGGCCGATCAGCATCATGGTCAGCATCATGACAAAGCCGAGAACGGCACCTCCGACCCCGATCATGCCTTGCGCTCCCGGCGGGTCGATCCGTCGACCTGTTCCTCGTCCATGATTTCCTCAAGGCTCTTGATGCCATAGAGGCGGTTCACCAGCGGCCAGTTGGTGACGAACAGATAGGCCGCGTGCAGTGTCACGATGGTCGAGACGACGGCAAAGAACAGCAGCCCCGCCACCCAGACCGATTGCGGCATCCACAGCGGCGTCATCAGCGGCGTGCCGGACAGCGACTTGTAGTCGATGCTCTCGGCCAGCGCCGCCCATCCGCGCCACGCGATGAAGAGCGCCATCACCATGATGCCCACCAAGGCCAGCAGGTTCAGCGCCGCCGCCATCCGGCCCGGCACCCGCTCCACGAGGATCTCCACCCGCGTGTGCGCGCGCTCCAGCAGCGCATAGGAAAACCCGAAGGCCGCGAGGATCGCCAGCACGTAGCCGCCCATCTCGTCGCTGCCCTGAAGGGACATGTTCGCGAACCGCCGCAGCAGGATTTCCAGCGCGATCAGCAGGCTCAGCGCCAGCAGCGCATATCCCGCGATCAGCGCCATGATCCGCGACAGCGGCAGCAAGGCGCGCGTCACCTTTGACTCGGTCGACATCCTTCGTCCCTTCCCTTCGGCGCGGCGAAACCTCTCCCGCGCCCGTCAGATCTGCGGGGCCGCCCGAAGGCAGCCCCGCCCTGTCACGTGGCGCTCAGGCTCACTCGATGGTCAGGCCAGCGGCCTTGCCCGCGGTCTCGTTCCACGTGGCCGAGCAGTTCGGGTCCACCGCGTTGCAGGTGTCCTTCCACATCGGCAGCACGACGGTCTGGGCGATTTCCTTGATCTTCGCCACGTCCGCGTCGTTGATCTCCACCAGCTTCATGCCGAACTTCTTGTGGTCGGTGCAGCTGTCCGCGCCCACGTTGCAATCCAGCGCGTCGCCGTTGGTGTTGATCGCCAGATCCCACAGCGAGGTCTCAAGCCCCTTGAACGCGGTTTCCAGCTCGGCCTTCTGCTCGTCCGAGAAGCTGTTCCAGGTGTCGAGGTTGATGAAGTGGCCCTGCACCCCGCCCGAAACCGACAGCGGCAGCTGGTGGGTGGTCACTTCCGGCCAGTTGCCGGTGTTGCCCGAGGTGGGCGAGGTCACGCCGCAGGAGGCCACGCCGCGCTGAAGCGCCGGGTAGACTTCCGAGAACTGCAGCGTCACCGGCGTCGCGCCGAGCGCTTCCAGCATCGCGGACATGGAGGGCGTGAAGGAGCGGATCTTGAGGCCGTTCAGATCGGCAAGGCTCTCGATCTCGGCATTGCAGTAGAAGACCTGCGGGCCGAACGGCCAGATGGTCAGCACCTTGGCGTTGAACTTCTCCTGCAGGCGCTTGTCGAAGACGTCGCGGTAGGCGTCGACCACTTCGCGCAGCTTGGTCATGTCGGTGGCCACGCCGATCAGGTCGACCCCCTCGAAGAACGGGTCATCGCGCGAGGCCATGCCGATCTGCACCGACATGATGTCGAACGCGCCCGAGCGCAGCATGCGCAGCGCGTCAGGGGCCTTCACGCCCACGACATCCATCGGGTTGTAGTTCACGGCCACGTCGACGCCGGACTCGTCCTTCAGGTTCTCGAAGAAGGCCTGCTCGATGGCGATGTGCTTCTTGTTCTGGGAAAAGTTGCCCGCGACCCGCAGGTCGGTCTGAGCCGCGGCAACGCCCGCGGTGGCAATCAGCGCTGCCGACAGCAGCGTGGAGGTGATGAGTTTACGCATGAGTCTCCCCGTTTTTGCATTCATTTCTGACGTGACGCTTGCAGATCGCAGGTAACCCGGCAAACCCGTTCATGGCGGCGGATGCGGAAAAAGCGGATTCTTCGCCCGCTGCTGCCACAATCATCGGATTTCGAGGCAAAACGCTTAAAATATGCCCGTTTCATGTCTCAAGATTGTATCCAATACCGGAAACAGCTTGCGATTCTCCCCCCTGACACCGCAACACTCAGCGCAGGTCCAGCACGCCGGGGCCCTGCAAGGTCTCTGTCGGCGCCCATGAATAACCGGAATTTTGAATGCAAAATCGCCCTGCCCTGCCCCGTCCGAAGCTGATCGGCATGCTGACGCCCTCCTCCAACACGGTGGTGGAGCCCTATACGAACCACCTCGCGTGGCCGCTCTTCCCGCAGGTCTCGGTGCATTACGGGCGGTTCCGGGTCACGCGCATCGCGCTCGACGAAGGCTCCGACGATCAGTTCTCCCTCGCGCCGATCCTCGCCGCCGCAGACCTCTTGAACGACGCCCGGCCCGATCTCATCGCGTGGAATGGCACCTCGGCCAGCTGGCTTGGCTTTCAGACGGACGAAACCCTTTGCGCAGCGATCAGCGCCCACACCGGCAAGCCCGCCACCACCGCCGTCCTTGCGCTCAACAAATTGCTCGGCAAGCTCGGCGCGGCCAGGATCGCCCTCGTCACGCCCTATACGCAGGACGTGCAGGACCGCATCATCGCCAATTACGCCGCCCTCGGGATCGAGACGGTGGCCGAACGCCACGCGGGGCTCAGCGACAATTTCTCCTTCGCCACGGTCGAGGAAGACACGATCGCCACCATGTGCCGCGAGGTCGCCGCCGCGAAGCCCGACGCCATCGTCATCCTCTGCACCAACATGCGCGGCCCCCTCGTCGCCGCCGGGCTGGAGGCGGAACTGCGCATCCCCGTGCTCGACTCCGTCGCCTTCACCCTCTGGGGCACGCTCGACGCGCTCGATATTCCCATGGAGCCGCTGGCCGATTTCGGCATGATGTTCCGGCAATGATCCCTGACTTGACGACGAAAGGCCCGCGGATGGAGGCACAGGACAAGACCGAGACCCGGAGCGAGACCCAGCCTGAGACCCAGACCGAGGCCGGAACCCTGCACCAGACGCTTGTGGCCAATATCCGAAACCTCCTGATCGAGGGCGGCCTCGCCGCCGGTCAGCGCATCCCCGAGGCAGAGCTCTGCCAGCGGTTCGGCGTCTCCCGCACGCCGCTGCGCGAGGCGCTCAAGGTGCTCGCCTCCGAGGGGTTCATCCAGCTGCGCCCGAACCGCGGCGCCATCCTCGCCCCGCTGGACCCGGGCCAGATCGCCCCGATCTTCGAACTCAAGGGCGCGCTCGAACGGCTCATCGGCCTGACGGCGGCCGACCGCGCGACCGAGGCAGAGCTCACCCGCCTGTCCACCCTGCACCACGCGCTGAACGATACGCTGGCGTCCGGAAACCTCGCCTCCTACACGCAGCTCAACTACGACTTCCACAAGGGCCTCGCCGAGGCCACGCGCAACGCCGAGCTGATGCAGAGCTACGACATCCTGCAACAGAAGATCTGGCGCTTCCGCTTCCTCGTGAACGACAGTTTCTCGCGGATCGAGGAATCCTTTGCCGAACACGAACAGATCATGATCGCCCTGCGCGCCCGCACGCCGCTCGACCTTGCCGCGCGGCTCGAGGCGCACAACCAGAAGACCTGCGACGCGATGCAACGCGCCGTGGCCCAGCTCGACCAGCCCGGCTGACACCCCGGACACCCGGACAGCCCATCGGACAGGAGCCCGACATGTACGACACGATCATCCGCGGTGGCCGCGTCTCGACCGCCAGCGATACTTTCGACAGCGACATCGCGATCCGCGACGGCAAGATCGTGGCCCTCGGCCATGATCTGGGCGAGGCGGCAGAGGTGATCGACGCCTCGGGCCTCTGGGTGCTGCCCGGCGGGATCGACAGCCACGTCCATATTTCCCAGCCCTCGGGCGAGGGGATCGTCATGGCGGATGATTTCGAAAGCGCCACCCGCTCCGCCGTGATCGGCGGCAATACGATGCTGCTGCCCTTCTGCCTGCAGGAACGCGGCGACAGCCTGCGGCAGGCGGTCACCGACTACCACGCCAAGGCCGAGGGCGCCTGCTACACCGACGTGTCCTTCCACCTGATCATCACCGATCCCACGCCCTCCGTGCTGGGGCAGGAACTGCCCGCGCTCGTGGCCGACGGCTATACCTCCTTCAAGGTCTTCATGACCTACGAGGGCATGGCCCTGACCGACATGGAAATGCTCAAGGTCATGGCCGTGGCCCGCGACACCGGCGCCCTCGTCATGGTCCACGCCGAGAATTACGACATGATCCGCTTCATGACCGAGCAGCTGGAGGCCGCGGGCATGACCGCGCCGCGCCACCACGCCACCTCGCGTCCCATCGTGGTGGAGCGTGAGGCGACCCACCGCGCGATCTCGCTGGCCGAGCTGTCGGACATTCCCCTGATGGTCGTCCATGTCTCCAACCGCGAGGCGACGGAAGAAATCCGCCGCGCCCAGTCCCGGGGCCTCAACATCCGGGGCGAGACCTGCCCGCAATACCTCGTCCTGACCGAGGATGACCTCGACGGGCTGAACATGGAGGGCGCGAAATACGTCTGCTCCCCGCCGCCCCGTGACCTCGACAGCCAGAAGGCCTGCTGGGAGGGGCTGCAACAGGGCGTGTTCAACGTCTACTCCTCGGACCACAGCCCGTTCCGCTACGACGATCCGGCGGGCAAGCTCTTCCCCAAGGGCCGCACCTCCTTCCGCTGGGTGCCCAACGGCATCCCCGGCGTCGGCGCGCGCCTGCCGATCCTCTTCTCCGAGGGCGTCGTGAAGGGCCGGATCGACATCAACCGTTTCGTGGCCCTGACCGCCACGAACCACGCCAAGACCTATGGCCTCTACCCGCGCAAGGGCACCATCGCCATCGGGGCCGATGCCGACATCACGCTCTGGGATCCCGAGAAGCGCCAGACCCTGACCCACGCGCTGCTGCAGGACGGCGCCGATTACACCCCCTACGAGGGGATGGAGATCACCGGCTGGCCCGTCACCACCATGGTGCGCGGCAAGACCGTGGTCCGTGACGGCGCGCTGCAGGATGCCAAGGGCCACGGCGAACATATCTCGCGCGGCTTCACGCAGGGCTGAACCGCAAACGCCCGCGCCGGGTCTCCCCGCGCGGGCGTTCCTCAGCCTTGGACAGGCCCCCTACCCTTTCACACCGGACATGGTGATCCCCCGCACGAAGGCGCGCCGGGCAAAGAGGAAGACCAGCAGCATCGGCACCGTCACCACGGTCGCCGCCGCGAAGGTCCGGCCATAGTTGATGTCGAAGGTGGACTTGTACTGCATCATCGACAGGGTCGCGGTCATCTTCTCCTGGCTCTGCACCACGATCAGCGGCCAGTAGAGGTCGTTCCAGTGCGACACGAAGGAAAAGACCGAGAAGGCCGCCGCTGCCGGCACCGCCGCGGGCAGGATCAGCCGCAGCACGATCTCGATTTCCGTGAACCCGTCCACCCGCGCCGCCTGAATGATCGAATCCGGATAGGCGCGGAAGAACTGGCGGAACAGGAAGATCGCGAAGACCGAGACGAGGAAGGGGAACATCATCGACAGGTAGGTGTCGAGCAGCCCCGCCTTCACCAGCCCGAGGTAGATCGGGATCGAGGTCACGTTGATCGGCACCGTCAGGCAGGCAATCACCGTACCCAGCAGTATGGTCGATCCCCGGAACTTCAGCTTGGCCAGGGCATAGGCCGCAGGCACCGCGGTCGCCAGCTGCACCACGAGGATGCCGACGCAGACGATCATGCTGTTGGTCAGGTAGCGCAGGTAGGGCTGCGTCACCAGCACGTCGTAATAGTTCTGCCAGCCCGCAAAGGTCTTGGGCCAGAGGGTGAAATCGCTGTCAAAGACCTCGGACGTCGGCTTCAGGCTCGACGAGACCATCCAGAGGAACGGGAACACCATCAGCCAGGCCCCCAGCAGAAGCAGCAGCGTGACGATGATCCGCCCCGGCGTGACGCGCGACAGCGCACCCGTGATGCGGTCGGTCAGGGACAGGTCGGGGGTATGTGTCAGATCGCTCATGTCCTCAGCCCTCACTCAGCGGCCTTGTCGGCCATCAGGGTCTGGATCAGCGCAAAGACGAAGATCACGCCCAGGAAGAAGACCGACAGCGCCGCCGCGTAGCCCATGTTGAAATACTCGAACCCCTCAAGGAACGTCAGGTAGAGGAACACCTCCGAGGCATGGGCCGGCTGGCCCTGCGTCAGGATCGCCACCGTGTCGAAAAGCTTGAACGCCGTGATCGACGAGGTGACCGCCACGAAGACCGAGGTCGGCGCAAGCGCAGGCCATGTCACCCGCAGGAACTCGTCCACCGGGTGATCCGCCCCGTCGATCCGCGCCGCGTCATAGAGGCTGCGCGGGATCGCCGTCAGCCCGGCGATGAACAGCACCATGTTGAAGCCGATGATCGCCCACAGCGAGATCCCCGCCAGCGAGAACAGCACCACCTCGGGCGAGCCGAGGAAGTTCACCGGCCCGATCCCGATATTGCCCAGCCATTCGTTCAGGATGCCCTGCCGGCTGTCCATCAGCGCCGACCAGACCAGCGCCATCGCCGTCAGGGTCGAGGTCACGGGCATGAAGTAGAGGATCTCGAAGACCGAGCGGAACTGCTTGCGCTTCTGGATCGAGATCGCCAGCCACAGCGGGATGACGAAGGCGCAGGGCAGGAAGACCGCCGCATAGACCGCCGTATTGCGCAGCGCGTTGCCGAACTGCGCGTCCCCGAACATCTTGATGTAATTGGCGAAACCGACCCATTCCCAGTAGTCGCTGATCAGCGTGTAATCGGTCAGCGAGGCCAGCACCACGGCGATCATCGGCCCGATATAGATCAACAGGATCAACACGATGGCCGGGGCCACCATGGCATAGGCCAGCCGGGCCTGCCGCCGTTGCAGAAGGGGCGCGCTCATGCCGGCACCTCCGTGCGCAGCGAGGCCCCCTGCCCCACGGCCAGCCGCTGACCACCCGCCCCGAAGAGCAGCACGGCACCCACCGGCACCTCGGCCGCGAAGGTTTCGGGCAGATGCAGCGGCGCGCTTGCGTCGGGCGCCTTCTGCACCCGCAGGCGCAGGGCCACGTCGGGCGCATGGGCCAGCGCCCCGTGCACCACCAGCTCGCCGCCCAGATCCTCGACCCCGTGGCGCACCACCTGCAGGCCGAAGGACGGGCCCGTGCCGCTGCCGGCCAGACGGATCGCTTCGGGGCGGATGCCCAGCATCAGGTCCGTGCCCTCGGGCTGGCCGCTGGCCACGGGCAGCGCCTGCCCCGCCAGCTGCAGCCCACCGGCCACCGCGCGCACCGGCAGCAGGTTCACCTCCGGCGAGCCGATGAACCGCGCCACGTCGATCGAGGCCGGATCGCCATAAAGCGCACCCGGAGGGCCGACCTGCAACAGGTGCCCCTCCTGCAACAGCGCCACCCGGTCGGACATGGTCATCGCCTCGACCTGATCGTGGGTCACGTAGACGAAGGTCAGCCCCGACTTGCGATGCAGCTCCACGATCTCGCGGCGCACTTCGACCCGCAGCTTGGCGTCGAGGTTCGACAGCGGCTCGTCCATCAGGAAGAGGCTGGGATCGCGCACCAGCGCCCGGCCCAGGGCCACCCGCTGACGCTGCCCGCCGGACAGCGCCGCAGGCCGCCGGTCCAGCAGATGCGCAATGCGCAGCTGCTCGGCCACCTGCTGCACCTTGGCGGCAATCTCGCGCCGGGTCTGGGCATGGCCGGGGGTCACCCATTTCGCGCCGGGCAGACGCGCCCGCATCGGCAGGCGGCCCATGACCAGCGGCATCGCCATGTTCTGCGCCACGCTCATATGCGGGTACAGCGCATAGTCCTGGAACACGAGCGCCACGTTGCGAGCCTTGGGCGTGGCCTGATCGACCGCAACGCCGTCGATCTCGATCCGCCCGCTATCGGCGGTCTCGAGCCCCGAAATGATCCGTAACAGGGTCGATTTACCGCACCCCGACGCCCCCACCAGCGACAGGAACTCGCCGTCCTGCACATCGAGGCTGATCCCCTTCAGGACCTGCGTTTCGCCAAAGGATTTCTTGATGTCGGTGAGGGTGAGCCGTGCCATGTCCTGAACCTGTAAAAAAGCAGGCGGGGGCCAGAACCGGCCCCCGCCCTTTTGGGTCTCTGCGCGATCAGCGCTTCATCAGCTGTTCAGCGATGTCCTTGACCTGCGCGGCGCCATCCTCGGGGGTGGTCTCGCCCAGCATCACGGCGCGGAAGACGGACCGCTGGTCGCGCCAGATCTTCTCGGACTGGGTGCCCGGGTAACCCCACCATGCACCGGCGCGGGCGTATTGGCTCGACGGCGTGGCGAAGTAGGGCTCGGCCTTGTAGTAGGCGCCGAGGTATTCATCCTCCAGCGACATCACGTTGGTCGGCAGATAGCCGGTGTTCTTCGCGGTCAGCTCCTGACCTTTCGGGCCGGTCAGGAACTTCAGGTATTCCCAGACAGCCGCCTGTTTCTCGGGGTCCTGCGTGGTGATGATGCCCGCGTTGCCACCCGTCGGCAGGGTGCCGTTGGCGTCATCCCAGACGGTGAACTTGATCGAGCGCAGGTCAAAGCCTTCGCCCACGCGTTCCTGCATCAGCTTGGCCGAGGCGGGGGAGTTCGCGTAGAAGCCCATCTTGCCCGAGGTGAAGGCGGTCAGCTGGGTGTCGATGTCGGTGCGCGGGTCGTAACCGCCCTCGGTCACCATGCGGCGGGCCAGCTGCATGGCCTTCAGGCTGCGCTCGTCCGCGTCGAACGCCACGGTGTCGCCCGCGTCGTTCAGCATCTGGCCGCCCTGCTGGGCGATCAGCACCTGGAACATCCAGTCATCGCCCCACTGGTCCACGGCAAAGGACATGCCGTCGATATCGTCCCCCAGCGCGTCGACCTTGGCGGCCAGTTCCAGCACGCCGTCCCAGTCGGTGGGGAAGTCTTCGACCTCGACGCCCGCTTGCTTCAGCAGGTCGGCGTTGACGTACCACTGCACGACCGAGGCGTTGAAGGGCATGCCGTATTGCACGCCGTCCACCTGGCCCAGGCCCAGCATCTGCTCGGAGTAGTTCGCGTCCTTCCAGCCCGCTTCTTCCTTGTCCATCAGCGTGGACAGGTCGGCGATCTGGCCGCGCTGCGCCATGGCACGGGCCAGCGAGGGCAGCTGGTTGTAGGCCTCGAAGGCGCAATCGGGCAGCGTGTTGGTGGCCGAGGCGCGCATCAGCTTGAGGTGCGTGTCCGAGTAGTTCTGCGCCGGAGCGGCATAGGTCACCTCGACCTCGTCCTGCATCGCGTTGAACATCTCGGCCAGCGGCTGGTGCTGGCGGCTCAGGTGGCCGGCGTTGGTCAGGCAGGTGATCTGGGTCTTAGCGTGGGCGGTGCCGGCAAGCGCCAGCGTGGCCACCACGGCCAGGGTGAACTTCGAGGTCATGGGTCGTTCCTTTGTGACGGGGGCCGGAGGGGGCCTTGGAAACCGCTGATCCGGGGGATGGCCCCGGCTCATGGGCGGCTCACTAGCCGGGAAAGCACGACGGAACGGCGACGGTTTTCCAAAGCTTCCATGGCGGTTGCGTGACGCCTTCATGAACTTCGCCCCCTGCCCCGCCGCCATCGCCACGCCGTCGCAAAGCCGTTACGCAAACGCCCTATGGCGCGCTCCATTAACGGAGACCCCCTCATGAAGATCATCCACATCACCGACACCCACCTCGTGCCTGCGGGCGAGACGCTCTATGGTCTCGACCCCACCGCGCGGCTCAAGCGGGTGCTCGACGACGTCAACCATACGCATCCGGATGCTGGCCTCGTCGTCCTCACCGGCGACCTGACGCAGGACGGCAACCCGGTGGCCTATGCCCAGCTGGACGCGCTGCTCTCCGACCTGCCGATGCCGGTGCGCCTGCTGCTCGGCAACCACGACGCCCGCGACAACTTCCGCGCCGCCTTCCCGCAGCACCCGGTCGACAGCCACGGCTTCGTCCAGTCGATGATGGAGGTGCCCGGCTCCGACGACCGGCTGCTCTTCCTCGACAGCAACTCGACCACCGAGATCGGCGGCCGCTTCTGCCCCGAGCGTGCGGCCTGGCTGCGCGAAACACTCGCCACCTGCCCCCAGAGCCCGCTGACCGTCTTCATCCACCATCCGCCCGTGGCCCACGGCATGGCGCATTTCAACAACATCGGGATGCATGATGCGAATATGCTGATGGAGATCCTCCGCGCCCATCCCGGTGGCGTTCGGCACATCTTCTTCGGCCACATCCACATCCCGCTGACCGGCACCACCCGCGACGGGATCGGCTTCACCGCGGGCCGTGGCTGCACCCACCAGTTCCGGCAGGACTTCCTCAACCCCGCCCCCGACTGGGTCGCCGGCGTGCCGAACTATGCCGTCATCACGCTGACCGACGATCTGCTCTCCTGCCACGGCGTGGATACGCTCGACGCCCAGACGATCGCCCCGGCGACCTTCTGCGCTGGCCCATGATCTGATCAAGGGGCGGACACGACGCCCGCCCCTGCCCTTCTCCCCTTCCACACGCTGAGAGCCGAGAGCCGAGAGCCGAGAGCCGAGAGCCGAGAGCCGAGAGCCGAGAGCCGAGAGCCGAGAGCCGGGCATCGCAGACGGCCCTGACAAACGCCACCCCTCGCGGGTGGCGTTTTGCATCTGCCCCCAGCGTACCGCCCTCCGTCCACCCCCCGCCCGGCCGCAGGCCGGGCAGCGCCGACCCGCCCCCATGGGGCGGCGCTGAAGCGCCACCCCGCGGGTTTCTGCTGCCCTCCGCGTTTCCTGACCTCGGCCCGCATGGGGGCCTGTCGACGCCAAAGTGAGCGCCGCAAGGCGCCTCCCTCGCCGGGCCGATCCGCGACGGCAAGACCAGCCAGCCCCCCCCGGCTCGCCTCCCAATTCGCCCCCCGCCCCAACGTCGCCGCCCTGCCCCGCTTCCCAACCGCCTCCGCGCCCTTTAGAAGAGTGAGTCCTTTCACCGCGGGGCCCACATGAGCAGCATTCCCGTCGGGCTTTCGCTCGACCTCCTCGGCACTTTCGTCTTCGGGCTCTCGGGCGCGATGCTGGCGGTGCGCCGGCAGCTCGATCTCTTCGGCATCGCGGTGCTGGCGATCTGCACTGCACTGGCGGGCGGCATGGTCCGCGACCTGATGCTGGGCGCCACGCCCCCCGCCGCGCTGCACGACACGCGCTACCTCTACACCGCGCTCGCCTCTGCCGTCGTGGTCTTCTTCGGGCACCGGCTGATCGAGAAGATGCACCGTCCGGTCATGGTGCTCGACGCGCTCGGCCTCGGGCTCTTTGCGGTGGCCAGTTGCCGCAAGGCGCTGCTCTACGGGCTCGACCCGCTCTCAGCGATGCTGCTCGGCGTGGTGGCGGCGGTGGGCGGCGGCGCCCTGCGCGACATCCTCGTGACCGAGGTGCCCCGCGTGCTGCGCGAGGACATCTATGCCCTCGCCGCCCTGCTTGGCGCAGGCGTCGTCGTGGTGGGCCGGGCGCTGGACCTGCCGGATTTCTGGACCAGCGTGGCGGGTGTCCTGCTCTGCGCGCTGTTCCGGATCGTCAGCCACTGGCGGGGCTGGCAGGTGCCCCGGGCGCCGGGATCGTCCTGAGCGCCACGATTCGTATTATGTTAAGAGACAGCCTTCCCCGGGTCTGACCTTCCCCGCGGGGAAGGTCGGGGAAGCAGTGGCGCAGGATATGGCTCCCGGAACCGAAGGCGGCCTTGCCCGGCATGGCCCGGCTGTCGCCTCATTCGGAAGCCCACGCAGGCGGAACTGACCCTCAGCCCGAGGCCCCAGCCAGCCGGAACCTTCCCCGCGGGGAAGGTCCTCCCACCGGGTCGGGTGCCTCGAACGCAAGAGCCCTACGCGACCGAGAAGGCCTCCCGCCCCGGTCGGGACCCTCAAACGAAAGAGACCCCTCCGTGCCGGAGAGGTCTCTAATCCCCACAACAGGGTCTGTTTGATGACCAATCTTCCCCGCGGGGAAGACCCTCAGTCGAGCTGGTCGAGCATCTTGCGCACCGCCTGTTCCAGCTTGCGCCGGTCAATGGTGGAGAAGTCCCGATCCAGCCGCAGCTCCAGCCGCCCGTTGGCGGCGGTGCATTTCGCCCGGCCCTCGCGGCGGTCGAACTGGAAGCTGGTCTTGGCCTTACCGGAGGCCGCGGGCTTGGGCGTGGCGACCCCGGCACGGGCGGGCGGGACATGACCCTCGGCAGGCGCGGTCAGCCCGGCGAAGCGGCGCAGCACCTCCAGCTCTTCCTTGACCGAGCGGTTGTCGAGCGGGCCGAGCGCCTCGGCGATGGCCCCGGCCAGACCCTCGACCTCCTCCAGCCGCGCGGCAAGCGCGAGGCCGAGGGCGCGGGGAATCTCAGGCGCGAATTGCAGCTGCGGACCGATGGCCGCGATCACCCGGATGAAGCTGCGGATGTAGCTGCGCTTCTGGTAGCCGGCGGACTTGAAGAGCTCGGCCACGGCCTTGTCGGCGTCGCTGGTCGCTGTCTCCGGATCGGCGGCATAATCGATCGCCAGCTGCGCCATTTCGGCAAAGGAGATGTCCTTGCGTACGAGGTTCTCATCCACCATCCGGCGATAGAGCGCGTCGAGCCCCTCACCCTTGGGCGTGATCGCGGCGGGGATCGTGGCGTAGCTTTCGTCGCCGGTTTCCTCCAGCAGCGCGCGGTAGGCCGAGAGGCGGCGGAAGCCCTGGATCAGCTCGTAGCGGCCGCCCTCTGCCTCCTCGACCCGGATCGGGTTCGAGAGGCCAAGGGCGCGGATGGAATCGCGCAGCTCGCCCAGTTCCTCGTCCGGCCCGGCAGCACGGTCCCGGACCAGCTTGGAGGTGTGGATCGCATCCAGCGGCAGCAGGTCGACCACGAGGCCGAGTCGCTTGAGGCGGACGTGCTCATGGGCGAGGCGGTCATTCTCGGCACGGATCCGGGCCTCGACCTCGCGGCGTTCGCGGAGGCTGTCGGCGGTCTCGCCGATGGCCGTGGCCATGGGGCCGCGACGGGCGGCGCGGGGGGCCTCGGCGGGGGCGACCTTCCCCGCGGGGAAGGTCTGCGGATCCGGCTCGGCCTTGGCCTCGGGCTCAGGGGCCGGGGCCGGTTCAGCTGCGGGCGCGGCGGAGGGGGTGCTGTCCTCCTCCGGCATGGAGATGTCGAAGATGCGGCGTTTGCGGCTCATGGCTCTCTCCTTCAGACCTTGTCCCAGTTGGCGATGATGTTGTCGCGGAACTCGCCATAGGCGCGGTCGAAACTCTCCCGGGCGCGGCGCCATGTTTCGCGGGTCATGTCGCGGTAGTCGATCTCGTAGACCGAGCTGAGGAAGCGGCCGGATTGTTCGACGGCGCGGGTCATCTCGATCGGGTTCTGTGTCACATGATCCCCAAAAACCTTGCGGAAGGCCTCCAGCATCGCGCGGTGCAGGTCGTTGCCGGGCTCGTAGCGCGTCATCAAGAAGCGGATGTCGGCGAAGGCCTTGGGCAGGGCGATCTTCCCCGCGGGGAAGTTTTCGCCGAAGCCATGGGCGAGGTCCTCGAGCGCCTCGGAGAGCTGGCCGATGAAGGAGGTCGTACTGTCGTATTCCCAGTAGCCGGGGCCGGAGGGGATGTAGAGCGCGTCGGCGGCGAAGACCGCGTTCATGGACTGGTACCCAATGGCGGGCGGGCAGTCGAAGATGATGAGGTCGTAATCGTCATCGCCGAGGCCATCGAGGTAGCGCGACACGGCGGCGAAGAAGGTCCACTCCGGGTTCAGGTGCCGGTACTGGGCCGAGGCGAACTCGACGAAGGCGGCGTTGGCGCAGGAGGGGATGATGTCAATCGTGGACCAGGAGGTCTGCTTGATGAAATCGTGGTGGCGCAGCTCGTCGAGGCCCATGTCGCGGATCGAAGCGGGGATCTTGCGGGCGGGCAGGGCGGTGCCGCTCTCGGCCCCGACGAGGGCCGCGTTCTGGCGGTCGGTCTCGCGGATCAGGTCGCGGGCCATGATGCCCCAGACGGTGTAGTCCTCGGCCACGTCGGTGAGGCCCATGGAGTGGGAGAGCGTGGCCTGCGGGTCGAAGTCCACCAGCAGCACGCGGTAGCCGTCGAGGGCGGCGGCATGGGCGAAGTGCAGCGCGACGGTGGACTTGCCGGCGCCGCCCTTGAAGTTGGCGACCGCCGCGCGGAAGGCGCGCTTGCCGGCGGGGCGGGGCGGCATCAGGCTCTTGCGGTTGATCTTCATGCGGCGGCGCAGCTCGTTGATCTCTTCGAGCGTGTACCAGCGCTGCCGGCCCTCGGCCTCGACCTCGCCGGAGGGCAGGGAGGGATCGGCGGCGAGACGGCCGCGAAAGGTGGACTGGTTGATGCGCAGGATCAGCTCGGACACCTCCCAGGAGGAGAAGCGGCGCAGGGTCTTGCGGCTTTCGGGGCTGAAGGTCTGCTGGCGGATCCAGCCCTGCATCTTGAGGGACTGCGCCTGCAGCTGTGCGAGGTCTTCGTGGGTGTACATGCTCGGCCTCTGTTTATCAGGACGTAAATTGTTTCTCACTTTCGAATTACGCTGGTTTCCCGAAAAACGCAAAAGGGAAGTTCCCCCGAACAGCGTTCTGTGAGATCTTCCCCGCAGGGAAGGCCAGGGGCCGTTAACCCCTGTGCAGCAAGGCGAATCGAATCGAGTGTGATTCCCGGTGATTCCCTCCGAATCCCTGAGTCGCGCCTTGGGGATGACCCCAGATCTAGGGGGACACCACGGGGGCCTCTGCTGCATATTGGGGGACAAAAGTGCCTGATTAGGGGACACACAGGCTGTCCCCCTCTACCAATTGATACCGATTTCTTCGAAATGGTTCTGGGAAGGGCGAGTTGCTCGCTTGACAGGATCAGCCAATCGGACGCAAATAGATGCATGATCGGAATTAGCGTCGAGTTCGTAGAAAACTCTCCCCGATCAGAGGCGACACACCGGGCAGTCTTCCCAGACAGGGACCTTCCTTCCCGGCGACAACACGGAACATCACCGAAGCATCCTCAGAAGGGGATCACCGGGACAGGAGACGCGGGATGCAACTTGCCCGAGCGACAGGTCGTGCGGCGGCCTCGCGTAAATACGATATTCTATCCGCGCTGATGGCGCTTGGCCTGTCGCAGGACAAGGTGGCCCAGAGACAGATCATGCGGATGATGGCGCTGATCACCACGCGCTACAACTGGCAGCGCGACGAACTGGCCATGGGCCAGCGGGAGATCGCCCGGCTGTGGTCGGTGGACGAGCGCACGGTGAAGCGTGAAATGGCAAAGCTGCGCGGCCGCGGCTGGCTGGTGCAGAAGACACGCGGCGCGCGCGGACGGATCAGCACCTATGGCATCGACTTCGAGCGGATGCTGGAAGACACCCGCCCGGCCTGGGCGCTGATCGGCGAGGACTTCGTCCAGCGGCTCGATCCGAATGCCTCGGTCCCGGCGGGCGAGGAGACGGCGACGAATGTCGTGCCCCTGCGCAAGGTCGTGCCCGAGGAGGGAGGATCGGTCTGGGGACAGGCGCAGGCGATCCTGCATGGCGAGGATGCCTCCACCTATGGCGCGTGGTTCCACGGGCTGACCGAGGTGGACCGCGAGGGCGGCACGATGATCCTGGCGGCGCCGTCGTCGTTCATCGCGAGCTATGTGACGACGCATCTGCGGGAGCGGCTGCGGGTGGCACTGCGGCGGGTGGACCCGACGATCTCGGATTTGCGGGTGGTGTGCTGAGGCGGGGCAGGGGGCTCCGGTTCGGCTGGATGGGAGCGCTCCGTTGAGGGGCGCTTTTTTCTTTGGCCTCTCTGGGGTGTTCCGCCCGGCCTTGGGCCGGGCTGCGCCGACCCGCCCCCATGGGGCGGCGCAAGTGCGCCACCCCGCGGGTCAGCTCAGCCCTTCGTGGTCATGTCGGCCGGGGACACTGGTCGTGCAGTCTTTGACCGATTCCCTCACCCAGCCCGTTGCACGGCCGTCTGGGGTTGCGGGATTTCCACCTTCACCCCGGCGTCCAGCAGCAGCTGGTAGATATGCGCGAAGGTCTCGTCCGCGATCATCGTCTGGTGCTTCCGCTGGCTGAGGAAGCTTTCGACCGGATCGTAGAACTTGATCGCCGCGTCGATGTCCGCGTCGGAGCCCTTGCGATAGGCGCCAAGCCGGATCAGCTCTTCCATGTCGGCGTATTTCGCGAGCGTCCGGCGCGCGGCCTGAAGCACGGCGTATTCAGCCTCGGAGTGGCAGTCGGGCAGCATCCGCGAGATGCTCTGATGCAGGTCCACGGCGGGGAAGCGGCCCCGTTCGGCGATGCGCCGGGCGAGGACGACGTGGCCGTCCATGATCCCGCGCACCGAGTCGGCCACCGGTTCGTTCATGTCGTCGCCGTCCACGAGGACGGTGTAGATCGCGGTGATGTCGCCGGTGCCCTCGGTCCCCGGGCCCGCGCGTTCCATCAGTTGCGGCAGCTCGGCGAAAACCGTGGGCGGGTAGCCCTTGGAGGTCGGCGGTTCGCCCCCCGAGAGGCCGATCTCGCGCTGTGCCATGGCGAAGCGGGTGACGCTGTCCATGAGCAGGAGGACCTGCAGGCCCTGATCGCGGAAGTATTCGGCCACAGCGGTGGCGGTCCAGGCGGCTTGGCGGCGCATCAGCGGCGGCTCATCCCCGGTGGAGACCACGACGACCGAGCGCGCCATACCCTCGGGGCCGAGGTCCTCCTCGATGAAGTCCATGACCTCGCGGCCCCGTTCGCCGATCAGCCCCACGACGATCACGTCGGCATCGGCGTTGCGGGCCAGCATGGCCATCAGCGTCGATTTCCCGACGCCGGAGCCGGAGAAGACGCCCATCCGCTGACCACGGCAGAGCGGGGTGAAGACGTCGAAGATCTTAATGCCGGTTTCGAGACGGCGCCCGACGCGGCGGCGATCGAAGGCGGGCGGGGGCCCGGCCTTGACCTTGCGGGGATGGTCGCCCTCGTGCAGCGGGCCCTTGCGGTCCACCGGTTCGCCAAGCGCGTTGATCACCCGGCCGACCCATGCGGAGTGCGGGCGGATCATCTCACCCTGCGGAGAGAAGGTAACCTCGTTCCCGGTGGTGACGCCATGCCAGGTGCCAAACGGCAGCACATGGGTGCCCTGGTCGTCGATCCCGACCACTTCGCCCAGAACCGGACCGTGGCGGCCCTGCACGATGCAGCGCTGCCCGATGCCCATGACGCGCTCAAGACCAGTCACGGTGAGGGAGAGGCCCAGGATGGCCTTGACCTCACCAACTATTCTTGTTGCATCAAGGTTACGCGCAAACGTAGATAGTTCAGAAAACGGGGTCTGCATGAGCCTTATCCCGTAGAAAAGCCGATTTATACATGCTATTCTTGATTGAGAGAAAAGGAAACAGCCTTTGAAACTTCAGGATATGTCATTTTTCCGGGTCGCGTCCGAGCGGATGAAGTGGCTGTCCGCGCGGCAATCCGTGATTTCGGAGAACATCGCGAACGCCAACACGCCGAATTACAAGGCGCGTGACGTGGCGGGCTTCGACGAGGCCATGGGCCGGGCGCGGCAGTCCAGCGGCATCGTGGTGACGGATGCGCATCACATCAGCGGCACGGCGCCCTCGGGCGGGATCCGCACCGAGGCGGACGACACCGCGTGGGAAACCGGCATGGATGGTAACAACGTCGTGCTGGAGCAGCAGGCGATCACGGCCAACGAAGTGAGCGAAAGCTACCGGATGGCCGCGCAGCTCTACAAGAAGGGTCATGACCTGCTGACGCTGGCCGTGACCGGCATTCGTTAAGGAGACTTGTCATGGATCCCCTGAAGTCCATTGCGACCGTCTCGGCCTCGGGCATGCGCGCGCAGGGCGAGCGGCTGAAGGTCGTGTCCGAGAACGTGGCGAACGCCAACTCGCTGGGTTCTTCGCCCGGGGCGGAGCCCTACCGTCGCAAGACGATTTCCTTCGAAGAGGCCGTGGACCGCGAGAGCGGCGTGTCGCGCGTCGAAGTGTCGGACATCGGTCGCGACATGAGCGAGTTCGAGCTGACCTACGACCCCTCGCATCCGGCAGCGGACGAGAACGGTTACGTCAAGATTTCCAACGTGAACACGGTGCTGGAGATGGCCAACATGCGCGAGGCCGCCCGCACCTACGAAGCCAACATGAACATGTTCGAGGCCGGCCGGCGGATGCGCAGCCAGATCCTCGACCTGCTGGAGTGAGACTAGATGGTTGATACGACCCTGATTTCCTCGGCCGCGGCGCGCGGGGCCTACCAGAACTCGTTGCAGATCCATGCGGAGCGCAACGTGCTGGAGCAGGCGGGCTCGGACGAGGGCGGGACCAGCTTCGCGGATATGCTGAAGCAGGCCACCGAGAATGCCGTGGACACCGCCCGCGAGGCGGACCGCGTGACCATGGCCGGTGTGCAGGACAAGGTGGGCACGCAGGAGGTGGTCGAGGCCACGATCGCGCTGGAGAGCACGGTGAAGACCGCCGTGGCCGTGCGCGACAAGCTGGTCGATGCCTACCGCGACATCATGAACATGCCGCTGTAACGCGGCCGGGCTGGGGGCGGACGTGACCGAGGGCGATACCTACGACATCCTGTCGGAGATGTTCCTGACGGTGCTGTATGGCGCCGCCCCGGTCATGATCGTCGCCCTGCTGGTGGGTCTTGGCATCGCCTTCTTCCAGGCACTGACCCAGATCCAGGAGATGACGCTGACCTTCGTGCCGAAGATCGCCGCGATCATCATCACGCTGCTGGCGGCGACGCCCTTCATCTACAACGTGCTGCTGCGCTTTTCGGACCGGATCTTTGACCTGATCGTCAGCGGGGGCCTGTGAAGGTCCGGGCGCTCCTTGCCGCGGTTGCGGCGGTTCTGGCCGTGCCTGCGCTTGCAGGCGACGGCTGGTCCGGTTTCTACACCCCGACGGAGCGCCCGCGTCAGCGGATGGAGGCGGTGGTCGAGGATACCGGCGTCTGCGTGCGCGAGATCCTGAAGGCACAGCTGCGCCACGGCATCCCGGAAAACATCCTGCTGGGCATCGGCCTGCAGGAGGCGGGGCTGCGGCGCGACGGGCATTTCACGGTCTGGCCCTGGGCGGTGAACGCGGAAGGCACCGGCCGCGTGTTCAGCAGCCGCAACGAGGCGCTGAACTGGGTCGCGGACCAGAAGCGTCAGGGCGTGAAATCCATCGACGTGGGCTGCATGCAGATCAACCTGCACTGGCACCCCGATGCCTTCCGCAGCCCGGCCGAGGGCTTCGACCCGGCCACCAACGTGGACTATGCCGCCCGGTTCCTGAAGTCGCTTTACGACAAGACCGGCGACTGGGTGACGGCGGCGGGGTCCTACCATTCCTTCACCCCGGCCAAGCGCGAGATCTACCTGACCTCGCTGCGGCGCAACGTGACCGTGGCCAACGAGCGGATCGCGGAGTTCCGCGCCATGGCCGCCGGGACCGACATCCAGCTGGCCGAGGCGACCCCGGCCCCCGCGCCGGTGCAGGCCGGGGCCTTCTGGTCCGGGCAGATGACGAAAGGGGAGGGGCGCTGGACGCTGTATTCCTCGCGCGAGATGCAGCCCATCCTGCCCAACTTCGAGGCCATGTTCTGAGATGAGCAAGACAGCCACCGCCAAGGCCAAGCCCTTTGCCCTCCCGGAGTGGATGACCCGCTCGCTGGCCAATCACGACATCGGCTTTGCCATCGGCGTGACGCTGGTGCTGCTGATGCTCTTCATCCCGCTGCCTCCGGTGCTGCTGGATCTTGGGCTGGCGATCTCGCTGTCGCTGTCGGTGCTGATCCTGATGGTGGCGCTGTGGATCCCGAAGCCGCTGGAGTTCAACTCCTTCCCGACGCTGCTGCTGGTGGTGACCATGCTGCGGCTGTCGCTGAACGTCGCCTCGACCCGGCTGATCCTGAGCGAGGGCCACACCGGGCCCGGCGCGGCGGGTGGCGTGATCGAGGGCTTTTCGCGGTTCATCGTGGGCGGCAATTACGTCATCGGGATCGTGATCTTTACCATCCTCGTGGTGATCAACTTCGTGGTGATCACCAAGGGCTCGACCCGGATCGCGGAAGTCGCGGCGCGGTTCTCGCTGGATGCGATGCCGGGCAAGCAGATGGCGATCGACGCCGACCTTGGCGCGGGCATGATCGACGAGAACGAGGCCCGCCGCCGCCGCAAGGAGCTGGAGGACGAAAGCGGGTTCTTCGGGGCCATGGACGGTGCGTCCAAGTTCGTGCGCGGCGACGCGGTGGCGGGGATCATCATCACGCTGGTGAACGTGGTGGGCGGCATCCTGATCGGCGTGCTGCAACACGGGCTGTCGGTCGGATCGGCTGCGGATTTCTACACGGTGCTGACCATCGGCGACGGGCTGGTGAGCCAGATCCCCGCGCTGGTCGTATCGCTGGCCGCGGGCCTGCTGGTGACCAAGGGCGGCACCGAGGGCGCGGCGAACGAGGCGGTGCTGGGGCAGCTGTCGAAGTTCCCCAAGGCGCTTTACATGGCCGCCGCGCTGCTTTTCGGGATCGGGCTGCTGCCCGGCTTCCCGATGCCGATCTTCGTGCTGCTGACGGGGTTGATGGCCGGTCTTGGCTGGACGATGCAGCGCCGGGCGCAGGCGGCGGAGGACAAGAAGGTCCGCGACGCGGTTGCGGCCGAGCGGGCGGGCGCGGCCAAGCCCGAGGACGACATCAAGGAAACCATGAAGCTGGACGATCTGCGCCTCGAGATGGGCGCGGCGCTGGTGCCGTTGATCAACGCGCCCGACGCCGCCCTGCCGGGCAAGATCCGCTCTCTCCGCTCGCTCTTCGCGCGCGAATACGGCTTTGTCCTGCCCTCGGTGCGGATCAAGGACGAGGCGGCGCTGCCCTCCACCAGCTATGCGATCCGGGTGCAGGGCGTGGACGTGGCCCGGGGCGAAGTGCGCCCGCACGGCATGATGGTGATCAACCCCGCCGAGGCGCCGATCGCCCTGCCGGGGGAGAAGTGCAAGGACCCGACCTTTGGCCTCGACGCGGTCTGGGTCGACCGGGCCCATGCGCAGGAGGCCGAACGGCAGGGGTACACCGTCGTCGATCCCGAGAGCGTCATCACCACCCACCTGACCGAGGTGATCAAGGAGCATATGCCGGAGCTGCTGACCTATGGCGCGACGCAGGGCCTGATCAACAACCTCGACCGGGAGTACCAGAAGCTGGCGAACGAGATCGGCGGCTCGCCGGTGATCACGGTGCAGCAGGTGCTGCAACAGCTGCTGAAGGAACATGTCTCGATCCGGAACCTGCCGCTGATCATCGAGGCGATTGCCGAGGTCGGGCGCAAGAACCCGAACATCATCACGGTGACGGAGCATGTGCGGCGCAAGCTGGCGAGCCAGATCTGCAACTCGCTGACCGATCAGAGCGGCTATATCTCGGCCATCAACCTCTCGGGCAGCTGGGAGAAGGAATTCATCGACGCGGTGCGGGTGAACGGCGACGACCGGAATTTCCTGATGTCGCCGCAGCGGGTGCAGGAATTCGTGCTGCAGGCCCGGCAGGTGATCCAGAAGCACGCCTCGAAGGATGAATGGCCCGCGATCATGGTGCCGCCGGACGTGCGGACCTTCGTGCGGTCGATGCTGGAGCGGGTCAGCCCGCGCACCCCGGTGATTGCCCACGCGGAGATCCACCGCAAGGCGCAGATCCGCACCGTCGGCACCATCGGGGACTGACGCGATGGACCTGACGGCCTTCCTGACGGCGCAGGTGACGGGCTTCGTGCTCGTCTTTGCGCGTCTGGGGTCCACCTTCATGTTCATGCCGGGCTTCGGCGAGGCGCTGATCCCCCTGCGGGTGCGGCTGGCCTTTGCGCTGCTGCTCTCGGTCGCGCTGCGGCCCGCGGTGGACGTGCCGGACACCGAGTTCGCCAATGTCTTCCAGCTGATCTTCTCGCTGGGGCTGGAGGTGACCATCGGGGTCTGGATCGGGATCACCGCGCGGATCATCATGTCCTCGATCCAGTTCGCGGGCTACCAGGTGGGCCTGACCTCGGGCCTTGCGAACGCGTTCTCGAACGAGCTGGGATCGTTCCAGGGCTCGACCCTGATCGCCTCGGCGCTGATGATGGCGGGGGCGGCGCTGATCTTTGCCAGCGACCTGCATTACCTGATCATCGACGCGCTGATGCGCTCTTACGAGGTGTTTCCGCTGGGGGGGATGATGCCCGGCGACATGGCCCAGCAGATCCTGCGGGCGGGGGGCATGAGCTTCTACATCGGGGCGATGATCGCCGCGCCCTTCTTCGTCATGTCGCTGGTGCTGAACGTGGGCTTCGGCCTTGCCAACCGGATGATGCCCACGCTGCCGGTCTTCTTCATCGCGGCGCCCGTCCTCATCGCCTCGGGGCTTTTCGTTCTGGTCATGGCCAGCCCGATGATGCTTCATGTGGTCCACGACCGCTTTGCCGACTGGCTGAACGGCCTGGTCTTCTGAGGGCGGCGCGATGGCAGAGCAGGATACCGACAAGGACAACCGCACAGAGGAGCCGACGCTCCGAAAGCTGCGAAAGGCGCGGCAACAGGGGGACGTCCCCTCCTCGCGGGAGCCGGGCATCCTCATGGGCGTGCTGTCCCTGACGATCATCGCGATGTTCCTGCTGCCGCAGATGGGGCCGAACCTTGCCGGGGTGCTGGGCAACATCTTCCGCATCGCCGGCACGGTCGAGATCGGCGAGGACCGCGCGGGCCTGCGCGACGTGGGGCAGGTCACGTGGTCGCTGGCGCGGAGCCTTGGCGTCGTGCTGGGGCCGGTGCTGGTGCTGCTGGTGACCACGGCGATCTTCGGCGTGCTGGTCCAGGGCGAGACGGTGGTGGCCGTCGAGCGGATCAAGCCCAAGATGTCCAAGATCAACCCGCTGGCGGGGTTCAAGCGCATCTTCTCGGTCGATGCCCTGGTCGAGTTCCTGAAATCCGTGTCCAAGGTGCTGTTCGTGGGCTCTGTCGCGGTCTGGGTCGGCACCCGCGCCGTGCGCCAGATCTGGCAGGGCGAGGGCATGCTGCCCGAAACGCTGCTGGCCTACATCGGGCGGCAGGTGGCCCTGCTGCTGATCATCGTGACCGTCTTCCTTGCGGTGCTCTCGATCGTCGACGTGATCTGGAAGCGGCACCGCTGGATGCAGAAGCAGCGCATGACGCTTCAGGAAGTGAAGGAAGAGCACAAGGAAAACGAGGGCGATCCGCAGATCAAGGCGCGCCGGATGCAGCAGCGCCGGAAGCGGGCCAAGCAGCGGATCAAGACCGCCGTGCCGAAGGCCACCGTGATCCTGACCAACCCGACCCATTTCGCGGTCGCGCTGCGCTATGAGCAGGGCACCGACATCGCCCCGGTCTGCGTAGCCAAGGGCGCGGACCTGATGGCGGCGCAGATCCGGAAGCTGGCGCTGGAGCACGAGGTGCCCATCGTCGAGAACAAGCCGCTGGCGCGGGCGCTTTTCACCGTGGCCGAGATCGACGAGCAGATCCCGCTGGAGCACTGGCAGGCGGTGGCGGAGATCATCGGCTTCCTCTTCGACCTGAAGAAGAACGTGGACCGTCGTCCGCCGGAGGGCTCCAGCCTGCGCTTCGACTGAGGCGGGGGCCGCGGGACTGCCGGATAACCCGGCAGTTGGTCGGGCGAGGCGCGCCGGGGCAGGGGGTGTCCTTGTCATCCGCCGGGGGCGCTCCTACGGTCCGGGCCGAACCTCACCCGGGGCCTGCCTCCCTCTGCCGGTCCGGCTTTTTCCCCGTTTTTTAAGGACAGACGACGCGATGACCTTCCAAAAAGATGTCGAGACCCGTTACGGCGGGCTGATGCCCGCAAAGCCGCTGATCGAGGCGACCGCCGTGATGGAGCAGATGATGTCCCACCGGTCGGTCCGCAGCTACGAGGACCGGCCGCTGCCCGAGGGGATGCTGGAGACGCTGCTGGCGGCGGGCCAGTCGGGGGCCTCCTCCTCCAACATGCAGGCGATCAGCATCGTCGCGGTGCGCGATCCCGCCCGCAAGGCCGAGCTGGCGGAGATGGGGCGTCAGCCTTTCCTCGCCACGGCGCCGGTGATCCTGTGCTTCGTGGCGGACCATTCCCGCGCGGCCCGGATCGGCGCGCGCACCGGGGTCGATCTCTTCACGCTGCCCTACATGGACAACCTGCTGGCCGCGACCTGCGACTGCGCCATCGTGGCCCAGAACATGGTGCTGGCGGCGGAATCGCTGGGGGTCGGAAGCTGCTATGTCGGCAACCTGCGCAACGAACCGGCCCGGCTGGCCAAGCTGCTGAACCTGCCGCCGCGCGCGGTGGTGATCTTCGGCCTGACCATGGGCTACGAGGCGCCGCCCGTCACTGGTGTCCGCCCGCGTTTGCCGCAGGGCGTTGTCCTGCACGAGGAGACCTACAACCGCGACGAGGCCGCCGAGGCACAGATCATGGCGGAGTACGATGCCGTCTTTGCCCGCCACGAGGCCGGGCAGAACCGCCCGCCGGTCACCTTCTCACAGCGCAACGCCGAGCGCTATGCCAGTGCCGAATACCTGTCGGGCCGGGACAAGCTGAAGGCGCAGTTGCAGGACATGGGTTTCCCCCTGCTCTGATCGGAACCTTCCCCGCGGGGATGAGGGACGGGCGTGGCCGAGGGGCCGCGCCCGTTTTGCGTCAGGGGAAGCGTCACGATAGAATTAGCTTGCAGATAATTAGCTAGATACCTATCCTGAGGCCAACTTTGGGAGGAGTTCGGCTCATGATTGAGTATGAGGCCCTGCTGGCGCGTGAATTTGCGCCGGTGGAACACAGCTATTCGAAACGCGATACCATTCTCTATGCGCTTGGCCTTGGCCTTGGCGCGGATCCGTCGAACCCCGCGCATCTGCGCGCGACCTACGAGGGGGCGGAAGGCTTTGGCGCGCTGCCCGCCATGGTCAACGTGCTGGCCTATCCCGGGTTCTGGGCAATGGAGCCCGACACCGGCCTGACATGGCAGAAGATCCTCCACGGCGAGCAGAGCCTGACGCTCCACGCCCCGCTGCCCGCCGAGGGCACGCTGGTGGGCGAGACGAAGGTCACCGGCATCGTGGACAAGGGCGCCGACAAGGGCGCGCTGATCTATTCCGAGCGGGTGCTGACCGACAAGGCCAGCGGCACGAAGATCGCCACCGTCGCCTCCACCAGTTTCGCGCGGGGCGATGGCGGGTTCGGCGGGCCGGACGGGCCGGTGAAGCCGGTGCACAAGCTGCCCGAGACGGATCCGGAGGCGACCTTCGATCACCCGACGCAGCCCGGTGCGGCGCTGATCTATCGGCTGAGCGGCGACTGGAACCCGCTGCACGCGGATCCGGCGGTGGCGCAGGGCGTGGGCTTCGAGAAGCCGATCCTGCACGGGCTCTGCACCCTTGGGATCGCCGCGTGGTCCGTGACGCAGGCCATGGCGGAGGGGCGGTCCGAGGCGTTGACCCATCTGCAGCTGCGGTTCTCGGCGCCGGTCTATCCCGGCGAGACGATCCGCACCGAGATGTGGCGCGCAGGAAACGAGGTCTCGTTCCGCGCCCGCGTGGTGGAGCGCGATGTCATCGTGCTGAACAACGGTCTGGCCCGGCTGGGCTGAGGGAGGACGAGATGAGCGACCGCATGCAACCGACGATCTACTCTGAGACACAGTTCTACTGGGACGGCGCGAAAGAGGGGAAACTGCTGCTCAACGCCTGCACCGCCTGTGACGGCGGCGCGTATTTCCCGCCGCGCCCGTTCTGCCCGAAGTGCGGCAGCCGGGACGTGACGGTGCAGGAGGCCTCGGGCAAGGGGACCCTGCATTCCTACGTGATCAGCCACATGCCCGCCCCGGGCTATGAACCGCCCTTCACGGTGGCCGTGGTGATGCTGGAGGAAGGCGTGAAGATGATGAGCAATATCCTCGACTGCCCCGCCAATCCAGAGGCGCTGGAGCTGGACATGGCGCTTGAGGTGACCTTCGAGGCGCGGGGGGACCTGATGATCCCGCAGTTCCGGCCCGCGACAGGAGGTGCGGCATGACCAAGGCTTCCATCGCCATCGTCGGCGCCGCCGAGACGACCCGCATGGGCAAGGTGCCCGAACTGAGCCAGACCGGCCTGCATGCCGATGCCGCGCTGAACGCCATGGCCGAGTGCGGCCTGACGCCCGCCGACATCGACGGGATCGCCACCGCTGGCCACGACAGCGCCGAGATCGCGCAGTACCTCGGCATCACGCCGACATGGCAGGACAGCACCTCGATCGGGGGCTGCTCCTTCATCCTGCACGTGCGCCACGCGGCGGCGGCGATTGCCACGGGCCTGTGCAAGACGGTGCTGATCACCCACGGGGAAAGCGGGCGCTCGAACAACCGGGCGCACCGGCCGCTGTTCCCCTCGATGCAGCAACAGGAATTCGAAGCCATCTATGGCCCGCTGTTTCCCCCGTCGCGCTTCACTCTCCCAGTGTTGCGCAAGATGAAAGACGACGGGCTTACGCTGGAACAGCTGGCCATGGTGGCCGTGGTGCAGCGGGAATGGGCCTCCCGGCACCCGCGCGCCACGGCCCATGATCCGATCACTGTGGACGACGTGCTCTCGGCCAAGATGATCGCCTGGCCCTTTACCAAGCTGATGTGCTGCCTCGTCTCGGACGGGGGCGGGGCGCTGATCCTGACCTCGGCGGAGCGGGCGCAGGATTTCCCGACCAAGCCCGTTTACCTGCGCGGCATGGGCGGCGAGAGCTGCGAGGGGCCGATGGTCTCGCAGATGGAGGATTTCACCTCCTCCAAGGCGTTCCGGGTCTCCGGCAAGGCGGCCTTCGAGAGCGCGGGCATCAGCCATTCGGACGTGGATCACCTGATGATCTACGATGCCTTCGCCCATCTGCCGGTCTACGGGCTGGAGGATCTGGGCTTCGTCGCCAAGGGCGAGGGCGGGGCCTTCATCGCCGAGGGCAACACCCGGCCCGGGGGCAGGCTGCCGCTGAACACCAACGGCGGCGGGCTGAGCTACATGCATTCAGGCATGTACGGGATGTACGCGTTGCAGGAGGGCGTGCGGCAGATGCGCGGGCTCTCCCCGGCGCAGGTCGAGGGCGCCAAGCTGTCGGTCGTGCATGGCGTGGGCGGTATGTTCTCGGGCGCGGCCACCGTCGTGCTGACCTCGGAGGACCAGTGGTGAGCCGCTTTGCGGGGCGCCATGTCCTCGTCTCCGGCGGGACCAGCGGCATCAACCTCGGCGTGGCGCGGATGTTCGCGCGCGAGGGGGCGAAGGTCTTCACCTTCTCGCGCAGCGCCGAGAAGGTGGAGGCCGCGGTGGCAGAGCTGCGCGCGCTTGGGGCGCAGGCCGAGGGCGCGGTGGCCGATGTGCGCGACGCCGCAGCCGTGGCCGGGGCGGTCGGCCGCGCGGCAGAGGTCTTCGGCCCCATCGATGTGCTGATCTCGGGCGCGGCGGGCAACTTCGTGGCGCGGGCGCGCGACATCTCCTCGAACGGGTTCCGGGCGGTGATGGAGATCGACGTGCTTGGCACCCATCACGTGACGCACGCGGCCTATCCGCATCTGCGCAGGCCGGGGGCGGTGGTGGTCAACGTCTCGGCCGCGCAGGCGCAGGTGGCCATGGTGGGGCAGGCCCATGTCTGTGCCGCCAAGGCGGGGGTCGACATGCTGACCCGGACGCTGGCGCTGGAATGGGGCCCGGAGGGCATCCGGGTGAATTCCGTGCTGCCGGGCCCGATCGGGGACACCGAGGGCATGAAGCGCCTCGCCCCGGACGAGGCCTCGCTGGCGGCCAAGATCGCCTCTGTCCCGCTGCGCCGCATGGGCGCGGTCGAGGACGTGGCGCAGCTCTGCGGGTTCCTCTGCTCCGAGGCGGCGAGCTATATCACCGGCGCGGTGATCCCGGTGGACGGGGGCGCGGTGCTGAACCCGATGCCCACGCGGATGGAGGCCTTCATCGATGGCTGAGGGGGCACTGGCGGGGCTGCGGGTCCTCGATCTGAGCGATCATCGCGGCATCATGGCGGGACGGCTGCTGGGGCTGATGGGGGCGGATGTGCTCTCCGTCGAACCGCGCGGGGGCAGCGCCGCGCGGCGGCAGGCGCCGTTTGACGCTCTGGGGCAATCGCTGCACTGGCGGGCCTATGGCACCGGGCGGCGCTCGCTGCTGCTGGACCGCGCGGCCGAGGCCGGGCGTCTGGCCGCGCTTGCCGCGCAGGCCGACGTGGTGATCGAGGCGGGCACGCCGTCGGAGGGGTTCCTTGATACCGTCGCGCTTCACGAGGCGAACCCGGGCCTCGTGCACCTGATCGTCACGCCCTACGGGCTGACCGGGCCCAAGGCCGATCACGCGTCCAGCGACCTGACCCTCTGGGCCGCCGGCGGCGCGCTGAAGCCGACCGAGGCGCAGGCCGCTGGCGTGCCGACTCGGATCACCCTGCCGCAGAGCTGGCACCATGCGGCGGCGGATGGTCTCTGCGGTGTCATGGTCGCGCTGGAGGCGCGGCGGCGCAGCGGGCAGGGGCAGCGGGTGGTGACCTCGGCGCAGGCCTCGATCACGCAGTCCACGCTGAGCCTCAGCCTCGCGGCGCGGATCGGGCATCCGGATTACGTCTTCCGCCCCGAGATCCGCTCGAAGAAGAAGCGGGAACTGGACCTGAGCGGCTCCGGCTCGCGCACGCAGCGCTCCAAGTGGCCGGTGCGCGACGGGCTGGTGGAAATGCACCTCGCCCTCGGGCCGGCGGCGGGGCGGTTCACCAATGCGCTCTTTGCGCTGATGCACCGCCGTGGCGCCTGTTCGGAGGAATTCGCGGCGTGGGACTGGGTGACGCTGCCGCCGCTGATCGAGAATGACGAGATCCCCGAGGAGAAGCTGGAGCAGGCCCGGGCCGAGGTGGCGGCCTTCCTTGCGCCCATGACCAAGGCAGAGGCGGTGGAGATGGCGCTGGAGCACCGGCTGATGCTGGCGCCGATCATGGACACCGCCGATCTGGACGCCAGTCCCCATGCGGCGGCGCGGGGCTTCTTCCACGCGGTGGACGGGCTGCGCCTGCCGGGCGATCTGGCGCGTGGTTTTCCCGGTGGCTTCACCGTGCCCCGTGCCGCGCCCGCGCCGGGGGAAGGCGGGCTGGAGGCCGAGGCCGCGTGGCTGGCCGGGCGGGACAGGGTGCCTTTTGCGCCCGATGTGCCGGAGGGCGGTGCGCCCTTTGCCGGGCTGACGGTGCTGGACCTGTCGTGGGTCGTGGCCGGGCCGATGATCGGCCGGTGCCTCGGCGATTTCGGTGCCCGGGTGATCCGGGTGGAGAGCCGCAAGAAGCTGGAGACCGCCCGCGTCACCGGCCCCTATCCGGGAGGCGAGAAGAACCCCGACAAGTCCGGGCTCTACGAGAACTGCAACGCGGGCAAGCTGGGGGTGACCCTCGATCTGGGCACCGAGGAGGGGCGCGCCGTGCTGCGGGACCTCGCCGTGCGGGCCGACGTTCTGGTGGAGAGTTTCGCCCCGGGCCAGATGGCGCGGTGGGGGCTTTCGCATGCGGCGCTCGCAGAGGGGAACCCGGGGTTGATCATGCTCTCGACCTCGCTCATGGGGCAGAGCGGGCCGTGGCACCGGCTGGCGGGCTTCGGCAATATCGGCGCGGCCATGTCGGGGCTGCAAATCCTTGCAGGCCGCGAGGGTGCGCCGCCGGTGGGGCCTTACGGGCCGTATACGGATTTCGTGGCCCCCCGCGTCGCCTTGCCGGTGCTGCTGGCCGCGCTGGAGCGGCGGCGCAGGACGGGGCAGGGGGCGTGGCTGGATGTCTCGCAGGCGGAGGCCGGGATGCAGTTCATCGCGGAGAGCTTTGCCACCTATGGTGCGACCGGCGCGGTGCCGGTGGCCCATGCCAACCGCGATCCGCTGGCCTGTCCGAACAACGTCTATCCTTGCATCGCTGCGCAAGGCGACACCGCCTGGGTCGCGATCTCGGCCCCCGACGATGCCAGCTGGCAACAGCTGGCCGGGGCGGTGGGACTGGCGGCGCAGGAGTGGCCCGGGCTGGCCGACCGGCAGGCGGCGGAGGCAGAGATCGACGCGGCGCTGGCCGCCTGGACCGCCGGGCAGGAGGCCGGCGCGGTGGAGGCGCTGCTGCAACGGCTGGGCGTGCCCGCCGCCGTGGTGGCGGATACCGAGGACCTCGCCGTCGATCCGCAGCTGGCGGCCTGGGGCCATTTCGTGGAGCTGCCGCGCGGGGATCAGAGCCTGTCCGTGGTCGAGGCCTGCCGGTTCAAGCTGAGCGAGACGCCCGGCGCGCCGAAGATTTCCGCGCCGCATCTGGGTCGCGATACCGAGGCGGTGCTGGCAGAGGTGCTGGGTTATTCGCCCCGCAAGATCGACGCGCTGCGGACCGTGGGCGCGCTGGACTGAACGACACCTTTTGGCAAACAAGAAACGGCGGGGCAGGCCCCGCCGTTTTTCCGTGTCGCTGGTTGCGTCTCAGCGGAAGTCGAACTTCGGCGGCTGCTTTTCGGTGAACCGTTGCAGTGCCTCGCGGTGGTAGCCGGAGGCAAGGCAGATCGCCTGCGCCTGCGCCTCCATCGCGAGGAGCGCCTCGTCGTCCAGCTCCAGCGCCTTGCCCGCGATCTGCTTGGTCAGGCGGAAGGCCACGGGCGAGGCGTCGCACATCATGCGGGCCATCTCCATCGCGCGGGGCAGCAGCGCCTCGGGGGTCACGACCTCCAGCACGAGGCCGATGCGCAGGGCCTCGGCTGCGTCGACGACGCGGCCGGTGTAGAACAGCTCCTTCGCCCGTTGCAGCCCGACGATCCGGGGCAGGGTATAGAAGAGGTTGCCGTCCGGCACCGCGCCGACCTTGCAGAAGGAGGCGTTGAAGCTGGCCCGGTCAGAGGCGATCAGGATGTCGCCCGCGCAGGCGATGCCGAAGCCCGCGCCGAAGGCGGGCCCGTCGATGGCGCAGATCACCGGCACCGGTAGGTCGCGCAGGCGGCGCATCCAGCCGTGCAGCTTGGTCATCCGGCCCACCACATCCTCGGCGCCCGAGGTTTCGCCCGCGCGGTGCCGCGCCAGCATCGCCTTCAGGTCGCCCCCGGCAGAGAAGACGCCGCCGCTGCCGGTGAGGACCACGGCGCGCAGGTCCTCGTCGTGGTGCAGCTCTTCCATCACCCGGATGAAATCGGCGCGCATCCGGTCGGAGAGCGCATTGCGCGAGGCCGGTTCGCACATCTCGATCAGGGCGATGCCGCCCTCGCGGGTCAGCTTGAGGCCTTCGCTCATGCCACCATTCCTTTCAGCAGTTCGGTTTTCAGCGCGCCCTTGTCGATCTTGTTGGTGGGCGACAGCGGCAGCGGGCCGTCCCAGATCGTCACGCCGCGCGGCGCCTTGTAGTGGGCGATCCATTCCCGGCAGTGGGCGATCAGCTCGTCCGGCGAGGCGGACTTGCCGGGATGCAGGGCCACGACGGCATGAACCGCCTCGCCCCATTTCTCGTGCGGCATCCCCAGCACGGCGGCCTGCGCCACGGCGGGGTGCTTGGACAGGCAGTTCTCGGTCTCGATCGGATAGACGTTTTCACCGCCGGAGATGATCATCTCCTTGGTGCGCCCGGCGATGTAGAGATAGCCATCCTCGTCGAGGTAGCCCGCATCGCCGGTGTGGTAGAAGCCGCCGCGCAGGGCCTGGGCGGACTCTTCGGGGCGGTTCCAGTAGCCGTTCATCACCTGCGGGCCGCGGACCACGATCTCGCCGGGCTGGCCGGGGGCGACGGGCTGATCGTTCTCGTCCACGATGCGGACATCGGCATAGAGGATCGGCTTGCCGACCGAGCCCAGCTTGCCGATCATCGGGTTGCCCGGCACGTGGTCGGCGGGCACGAGGACGGAGACCACGGGCGAGGTTTCCGTCATGCCGTAGCCCTGGCAGAAGGTCACGCCGGGGATCGCCGCGATCGCGCGTTCCATCAGGGTCAGCGGCATCGGCGCCGCGCCATAGGTCAGCACCCGGATCGAGGAGAAATCGAACCTGGCGAACTCCGGGTGGTCCATGATCATCCGCAGCATCGTCGGCACCAGCGTCATGGTGCTGATCCGCTGACTCTGGATGATGTGCATGGTCTCTTCGACATCGAAGCGGGACTGGATCACCATGCTCGTGCCATAGGCGACGGCGGTGTAAACCCGGCTGCCGGTGCCGAGGTGGAAGAGCGGGCCCGAGAGCAGCAGGATGTCATCGGTCCGGTAGCCATAGAGATGCCCCGACCCGGTGGCGTTCACCATCAGGTTGTTGTGGGACAGCATCACCCCCTTGGGGACGCCGGTGGTGCCGGAGGTGTAGAAGATGATCATGGTCTCCTCGCCGCCCGTCGCGACGGCGTCGAAGGCGGTGTCGGCCACCGGGCCGATCCCGGCGACGATCTCTTCGTAGAAGAGCGTATCGGCGGGCAGGGGCACGGCGGGCGCATCCCAATCGGCATAGATGAGTTGGCGCAGGGAGGGGCAGCGTTCCATCAGCACGGCGGCGCGCTCGGCATGGTGGCGGTCGACCACCAGCACCTCGGGGGTGCAATCTGCGATGACCTCGACCATCTCCTGCTCCGACAGGCGATAGTTGATCGGCACGCAGATCGCCCCGATGGTGCAGGGGATATAGTACATCTCCACCATCCAGTGGGAGTTGTTCCCCAGCACCGCCACCCGGTCGCCGCGCGCGACGCCGAGGTCGGTCAGCGCCTGCCCCATGCCGTGAATCCGGGCCGAGAAGTCGCCCCAGGTGAAGTCGCGTCCCTCGAAGTGGGTGGCCTTCTTGTCCGGCTGGTGGAAGGCGTGCTTCCGGATGTAGTCGGGAAAGCGGATCATCCCCGGCCCCCTGTCAGCTGGCGGCCGATGATCTCGCGCATGATCTCGCCGGTGCCACCGGCGATGCGGCCGACGCGGGCATCGGCCCAGGCCCGGGCGATGGGGTATTCCCACATGTAGCCGTAGCCGCCGAACATCTGGAGCATGTCATCGAGGCATTTGCACAGGGTTTCCGAGGTCAGCATCTTGCCGATGGCCGCGTCGACGGAATCAAGCTCCCTGGCCATGTGCATCTCGAGGCAACGGTCGGTGAAGACCCGCAGCAGCACCGCCTGCGCCTTGATCTCGGCCAGCTTGAAGCGGGTGTTCTGGAAATCGCCGATGGTCTTGCCGAAGGCCTTGCGCTGCGTGACGTGTTCCACCGTCCACTCCAGCGCGGATTCCAGCGCCGCGGTGGCCCGGACGCATTGCAGCAGGCGTTCCTGCGGCAGCTGTTCCATCAGCTGGACGAAGCCGCGCCCTTCGGTGCCCAGCAGGTTGGAGACCGGCACCCGCATGTCGTCGAAGAAGAGTTCCGCCGTGTCCTGCGCCTTCCAGCCGAGTTTCTCCAGCAGCTGCCCTTTGCGGAAGCCGGGGGTGTCGGTGGGCACGAGGATCAGGCTGGTGCCCTTGGCGCCGAGGCTGGGATCGGTCTTGCAGGCCAGCACGAGGATGTCGCAGTTGCCGCCGTTGGTGATGAAGACCTTCTGGCCGTTGATGACGAAGTCATCGCCGTCGCGCACCGCCGTCGTCTTGATGCCCTGCACGTCGGAGCCGGCGGCGGGTTCGGTCATGGCGATGGCGCCGATCGCCTCGCCGCGCGCCATCTTGGGCAGCCATTCCGCCTTCTGCGCCTCGGTGCCGTAATGCAGGATATAGGGCGCCACGATGTCGGAATGCAGCGAGAAGCCCGGGCCCATGGCACCGGCGCGCGACAGCTCTTCCATCACCACCATGGAGAAGAGGAAATCCGCCCCCGCCCCGCCGTATTCCTCGGGCATGGCGGCGCAGAGCAGCCCGTTCTCGCCCGCCTTCAGCCAGGCCTCGCGGCTGACGCGTCCGTCCTTTTCCCATTGGGCATGGTTCGGGGCGATCTCGGTCTCGACGAAGCGGCGGACCTGATCGCGGAACATCTCGTGGTCTTCATTGAATACACTGCGCCTGAACATCGGCGGTCTCCTCCCTTTTGCGCGCATGCCCCGCGGTCCGGTGGGGGCCGGGCATGGCTCTCTCCTCGGGGTCGTTTATAATTAGCTTGCAAATAGTAATCAAGATAATTAACTTGAGACGGGACAGTGAAGAGGAGGAGGAGCAGCAATGCTCGAAGGGAAAACCGCAATCGTGACCGGCGCGGGCCGGGGCATCGGGCGCGACATCGCACTCATGATGGCCTCGCGCGGGGCCGCCGTGGTGGTGAACGACCTTGGCGGGTCCGGTGCCGGGGAGGGCGCCGATCAAACCCCCGCACAGCAGGTGGTGGACGAGATCGTCGCCGCGGGCGGCAAGGCGGTGGCCAACTTCGGCAACGTGGCCAGGGCCGAGGATGCCAAGGCCATGTACGAACAGGCCATGGACACCTTCGACGGCATCGACATCGTGGTGAACAACGCCGGCATCCTGCGCGACATGATCTTCCACAAGATGACGGAAGAGGCCTGGGATTCGGTGATCGCCGTGCATCTCAAGGGCTCGTTCAACATGGCGCAGGCGGTGGCGGCGCAGTTCAAGATGCAGGCCTCGGGCTGTTTCCTGAACTTCACCTCCACCTCGGGGCTGATCGGCAACTTCGGGCAGGCGAACTATTCGGCGGCCAAGATGGGCATCGTCGGCCTGTCGAAGTCGCTGGCCCTCGACATGGCGCGGTTCAACGTGCGCTCCAACTGCATCGCGCCCTTCGCATGGTCGCGGCTGATCGGCACGATCCCCGCGAACACGGAGGCCGAGAAGGCCCGGGTCGAGCGCATCAAGGAGATGACGCCCGCCAAGATTGCCCCGCTCTGCGTGGCGCTTGCCGATCCCACCTGCGAGACCAGCGGCCAGATCTTCTGCATCCGCAACAACGAGATCTTCCTGATGAGCCAACCGCGTCCGATCCGGTCGATCCACCGCTCGGAGGGCTGGAGCCCGGAAACGGTGCGCGATCATGCGCTGCCGGCGATGAAGGCGGATTTCTACCCGCTGGACCGCTCGGGCGACATCTTCAGCTGGGACCCGGTCTGAGTGGCCCGCCCGATCGCATCCAAGCCCACGCTTGCCCCGGCGGATGCCGCTGGGGTAGACACCTCTCTACCCCATATCGGGGGAGTGCTCGAGGATCCGGACATGGCCAAGAAGTCTTCGCTCAGCGAAGATAACAATCCGATCTATCAGGACATTGCGCGGTTCAGGGCGATCCTGTTCGACGCAATGCTGAAGCCGCATGACATGACGATGTCGCAGGGCTGGGTGTTGGTGCACCTCGTCCGCGAGAACGGTCTGCGGCAATCGGATCTGGCCGACCGCATGGATATTGCCACGGTGACCACCTCCAAGCTGATCGATCGGCTTGAGGCCCGCGGCTATGTCGAGCGGAGATCGGACCCGGAGGACCGCCGGTCCAACCGGGTCTATGCGAGCGAGGCGGCGAAGGATGTGGTCCGGGCGATGACCAAGATCATCTACGAGGTCGATGAAATCGCCAACGCGGGGATTCCGGAGAAGGATCTGGAAACCACCCTGCGCGTGTTGCAGCGCATGAAGGGCAACCTGAAGGACGCGCTCGCACAGCGATGAGGTCGGCCGTCGCGGGGGGCTTCGGCCCGCCCCGTGCCACGACATCCGAAAGGACCACCGCCGTGACGCAGACACCCACTGCCGCGCCCCCTTTGGAAGGGCTGCGCATTCTGGAATTCGCCGGGCTGGGGCCCGGTCCCTTCGCGGGCATGATGCTGGCGGACATGGGGGCCGAGGTGATCCGCATCGACCGCCCCGGCGGCGGGATCAGCCCCACCGTTGGCGCGGCCGACCCGACGCTCGACTACCTCGCCCGGGGGCGGCGCTCGCTGGCGCTGAACCTCAAGTCGCCGGAGGCGAAGGAGATCGCCCTGCGTCTGATCGAGGGCGCCGACGGGCTGATCGAAGGCTATCGTCCCGGCGTGATGGAGCGCCTGGGGCTGGGGCCGGAGGTGGCGCTCGCCCGCAACCCGCGTCTCGTCTACGGGCGGATGACGGGCTGGGGGCAGGCGGGCCCGGTGTCCCATTCCGCGGGGCATGACCTGAATTACATCGCGATCACCGGAGCTCTCTGGGCCTCGGGCCCGGCGGACAGGGCGCCTGCCTTCCCGATGAACCTGCTGGGGGATTTCGGCGGCGGCGGCATGTTCCTTGCCTATGGCATGGTCGCGGGCTTCCTCAAGGCCGCCCGCACCGGGCAGGGCGACGTGATCGACGCGGCGATCTGCGACGGCACCCATGCGCTGATGGCGATGATCCATTCGATGCGCGCCATGGGCAAGTGGCAGGATGCCCGGCAGGCCAATGCACTGGACGGCGGGGTGCCGTGGTACGGCGTCTACGAGTGTTCGGACGGGCGCTGGATCAGCATCGGCGCGCTGGAGCCGCAGTTCTGGGCCAAGCTGCTGGAGCTGCTGAACCTCGATCCCGCGACCATCGGGGACCGCGCCGACCGCAGCACATGGCCCGCGATCCGTGCGACGCTGACCGAGGTCTTCCTCTCGGCCGATCGGGATCACTGGTGCGCGCTGCTGGAGGGGACGGACGCCTGTTTCGCCCCGGTCCTCAGCCCGGCCGAGGCCGCGGACTATCCCCACAATATCGCGCGCGGGGCCTTTGCCCCCGGGGGCGGCGATCAGCCGATGCCCGCGCCGCGCTTTGCCCATGCCGCGACACCGCTGCCCGGCCGCCCGCCCCGTGCGGGGCAGGACAGCCGCGCGGTGCTGGAAGATGCCGGTTTCGCCACGGAGGAGGTGGCGGAGCTGATCCGGTCGGGGGTGGTTGCCTGCGCCCCGGCCCACCCCGAGGAGGACCCGACATGACCCTGCCTGCCATCCTGCAAAACCTGCGCCTGCCGCTGATCGGCAGCCCGCTCTTCATCGTCTCGACGCCCGAGCTTGTCATTGCGCAGTGCAAGGCGGGGATCGTCGGCTCCTTCCCCGCGCTGAACGCGCGCGAGAAGGACGGCCAGAGCCTCGACGGCTGGCTGACCCGGATCAAGGAAGAGCTGGACCGCCACAATCAGGCCCATCCCGACACGCCCGCCGCGCCCTATGCGGTGAACCAGATCGTCCACCGGTCGAACACGCGGCTGGAACAGGACCTCGAGATCTGCGCCCGCCACGAGGTGCCGCTCTGGATCACCTCTCTTGGCGCGCGGGTCGAGGTGAACGAGGCCGCCCATTCCTGCGGCGGCGTCGTCCTGCATGATGTCATCAACAACCGCTTTGCCCGCAAGGCCATCGAGAAGGGCGCCGACGGTCTGATTGCCGTCGCCGCCGGGGCAGGGGGGCATGCCGGTGCGCAATCGCCGCTGGCCCTGATCCAGGAGATCCGCGACTGGTTCGACGGGCCGCTGTTCCTGTCGGGCGCCATCGCGCGGGGCGACAGCCTGCTGGCGGCGCTCGCCATGGGGGCGGACGGCGGCTATGCCGGATCGGCCTTCATCGCGACCGAGGAGGCCAACGCGGTGCCCGACTACAAGCAGATGATCACCGAGGCCGGGGCCGAGGACATCGTCTATTCCAACCTCTTCACCGGGGTCTGGGGCAATTACCTGAAGCCCTCCATCGCCGCGGCGGGCATGGACCCCGATGCGTTGGAGCGGTCGGACCCCTCGGCGATGAACTTCGGTGAGAACCGCGAGAAGCCGAAGAGCTGGAAGGAAATCTGGGGCTCGGGTCAGGGGATCGGCGCTGTGCGCGACGTGGTGCCCGTGGCCGACCTCGTCGCGCGGATGGAGCGGGAGTTCCTTGCCGCACAGGACCGGCTGGTGGGCCAGCTGGCCCGGCGTGCGCTGCCCCTGCGGCAGAGCGCCTGAGCCCCCCGCGCGCGGCACCCGGAAGGAGGATCCGGGGATGCGGGGTGGTAAATTAGATTGCTTGATAACTATTACCATGCTATCAAAAATGTGGAGGACGGACCGGCGGGAGACCGGGACGTTCGCTTAGGGAGGAAATCATGAAACACTTTCTGAAGGCCGCAACCGCGGCCGGCATCCTGTCCGTTGCCGCCTTGCAGGCGCAGGCCAACACGGTACTGATCGCGAACGAGCCGGGGCCGAACCGCGGCGCGCGGGCCCATGCGCTGGAATACCTCGCGGAGCAGATCAAGGAGCGCACCAACGGCTCCGTCACTGTGGACCAGAACTGGGGCGGCGCGCTCTTCAAGGCCAACGCCGCGCTCGACTCGCTGTCGGCCGGTGTGGCGGACATGGGCGTGATCATCGGCGCCTATGCGGAATCGGAATTCCCCGAACTGCAGATGGGCGGCCTGCTGCTCAAGCCCGCGCACCCCTGGGTGATGATGAAGGCGATGTACGAACTCTTCACCACGAACGAGTACGTGAAGGGCCGCATGGAGGAGATGAACCTCGTCTATGTGAATTCCTTCTCGCTCTCGCCGGGTATCCTGGCCTGCCGTGGCGAAGGCATCCGTACCGTGGCCGACATCAAGGGCACCAAGGTCGCCCATACCGGCGCCTCGGGCGAGATCTTTGCCGCCCTCGGCGGGAACATGGTGAAGATGCCGATCTACGACGTCTTCCAGGGGATGGAGACCGGGCTGATCGACTGTTCGGTGACCTATGCCTATTTCGCCGTGGCCACCAACCTGAACGAGCAGGTCGACACGATGGTGGACCTGAAGCTGAGCACGGTGACCAGCCTCGCCACCTTCATCAACAAGTTCACCTTCGACAGCCTGTCGCCGGAAGAGCAGGAGGCGATCTTGAGCACCGGCGCGGATATGACCGACTATTACGGTGAATACCTGCAGGAGGCCGACGACAAGGCGATGGCCGCCCTCGCCGAGGGCGAGAACGCGGTGGAGTTCGTCGAGTTCCCGGCCGAGGAATATCCCGTGCTGCATGCCACCGCCGGGCCGCTGATCGAGAAGTGGAAGCAGGACGTGGCCGCCCATGGCGGCGACGGCGAGGCCCTGCTGGCCGAGCTCTATACCCTGATGGACAAATGGACCGCCGTCATGGAGGCCGAGGGCCTGCCCTGGGATCGCTGACGCGACTTCGCCGGGGGCCGTGCTGTCGGCCCGGCCCCCGCCTGCCGTTCCATCACCGGGAAAACCGTCATGAAACGTATCGAGTACCTGCTCGATTCGATGGCCGCCATCGCCATCCTGCTGCTCTGTCTTCTGATCAGTGCCAATATCGTCGCCCGCGAGGTCTTTGCCTCGGGCATCCCCGACATCATCGTCTTCGTGCAGGAGCTGATGGTGCCCGCCATCCTCTTTCCGCTGAGCGCCGCAACCGCCGCCCGCGCCCATATCGCGATCGAGTTCATCGCGGCCATGTTCCCGGACGGGCTGAATCGCTGGATCGCCGTGCTGGCCGCCCTGCTGGGGCTGCTGATCGCCACGGTGCTGCTGATCGCCGGCTGGTTCGAGTTCTGGAAGACCTTCACCTCGGGGGCGCATTTCGGCGGCTCCTATCACCTTCCGAAATGGCCGGGCCGGGCGCTCTTCCTGCTCGCCATCCTCTTCTTTGAAATTCGCCTGCTCCACATCCTGTGGGTCGATCTGAAGGCGGCCCTCACCGGCCGTCCGGCCCCGGAAAAGCTGTGAGCGGAAAGGACTGACATGGATCTGGCTACTGTCGGCTACGTCGCCTGCGCGCTTGTCCTGCTGCTGCTGGCAATCCGCGTCCCCATCGCCTTTGCCATCGGCAGCGTCGCGGTGGGTGCAATCTTCGTGGTCTTCGCCTTCCGGACCGGCACCTTCATGCCGGAGCGCGCCTTCTGGACCACCCTCTCGCTGGCCTTCTCGTCCAGCTTCGACCTGGTGCACAGCTATGACCTGTCGATGATCCCGCTCTTCATCGCGCTTGGCCATATCGCCTACAAGGCCGGGATCACGACCGAGATCTACGAGGCCGCCCGGGTCTGGCTGGCCAAGCTGCCGGGCGGCGTGGCCATCGCCTCGATCGCGGGCTGCGGCGGCTTCTCGGCGATCTCGGGCTCGTCCATCGCCTGCGCCTCGACCATGGGCCGCATCTGCACCCCCGAGATGCTGCGGCTGAATTACGACCCGCGCCTTGCCACCGCCTCGGTCGCGGCGGGGGGCACGCTGGGATCGCTGATCCCGCCCTCCGTGCTCTTCATCATCTACGGCATCTTCACCGAGACCTCGATCAGCAAACTCTTCCTTGCAGGCTTCCTGCCGGGCATCCTCTCGCTGATCGGCTATGCGCTCGTCGTGGTGGTCTGGGTCAAGCGCCGCCCCGAGATCGCCCCGGCGGCGACCGAGGCCTTTACCCGCGACCAGAAGCTGAAGGCCGCCATCGGCACGTGGCCGGCGGTGCTGCTCTTCATCATGGTGATCGGCGGCATCTACGGCGGCATCTTCACCGCGACCGAGGCGGCCGCCCTCTCGCTGCTCTTCGCGACGCTGCTTGGCATGGCGCGCGGCAAGATCCGCCTGATGGACGTGATCCCCCTGCTGCGCGAGACCATGGTCACCACGGGAGCGATCTTCTTTATCGCCGCCTGCGCCAAGATCTTCGTGGCGCTGATCGCGCTCACCGGCCTCTCCGGGTCGCTGGTGGGAATCCTCGACCAGAACGAGATCAGCCCGACGACCTTCCTGATCCTCGTCTGCCTGATCTACATCCTTCTGGGGATGTTCCTCGATCCGGTCGGGATCATGGTCCTGACCCTGCCGCTGATGATCCCCATGGTGGAAAGCTACGGCATGAACCTGATCTGGTTCGGCGTGGTGATCGTGAAACTGCTGGAGATCGGCCTGATCACCCCGCCCGTCGGCCTGAACGTCTTCGTCCTTGCCGGGGTGCTGGAAGAGCGCAAGGTGGATATCGGGACGATCTTCACCGGGATCATGCGCTTCCTGGTCAGCGACCTGGTGGTGCTCGTGCTGCTGATCGCCGTACCCGCGATCTCGCTGCTGATCCCCATGTCGATGTAGCGCGGCCCACGAAATGGGGGCGAAACGGGCACGGAAGCCTTCAATCTGCCGCTGTACGCGCCTGTCAGCCCGAAAATGGCCCGGCTCCGCCTCCCGGCGGGGCCGGGTTTTGCAGTCTTCATGGGCAGGGGCGAGAAAATTTGCCCGTCCGGGAACTTTTTTGAAAAAAGTGCTTGCAGCCCCCGGCGTGTAACCGTAAAAGCCCCTTCACCGGCGGCGCTGAGGCGCTGACGGGGCGCTGGACGGCGCGGGGGCGAGAGCCACTGCGGGGATGGCGGAACGGAATTCGAGAGGCATCTGGGCGGGCGCGCC
>NZ_JAIUZP010000015.1 GCF_020171315.1 Pseudooceanicola nanhaiensis
GGCCGTGACGAAGCCATCGGCGAGAACAAGATCCGCGAACTGATGGCGGCTGTGGACGAGTACATCCCCCAGCCGGCACGTGCCGTGGACCAGCCCTTCCTGATGCCGATCGAAGACGTGTTCTCGATCTCGGGCCGTGGTACGGTTGTGACCGGCCGCGTCGAGCGTGGCGTGGTGAACGTTGGCGACGAACTCGAAATCGTCGGCATCCGCGACACCAAGAAAACCACCTGCACCGGCGTGGAAATGTTCCGCAAGCTGCTCGACCGCGGTGAAGCTGGCGACAACATCGGCGCGCTGCTGCGCGGTATCGACCGTGAAGGCGTGGAACGTGGCCAGGTGCTCTGCAAGCCCGGCTCCGTGAAGCCCCACACCGAGTTCGAGGCCGAAGCCTACATCCTGACCAAGGAAGAAGGCGGCCGTCACACTCCGTTCTTCGCGAACTACCGTCCGCAGTTCTACTTCCGCACCACGGACGTCACCGGCACCGTCAAGCTGCCCGAAGGCACCGAGATGGTCATGCCCGGCGACAACCTGAAGTTCGAAGTCGAACTGATCGCCCCGATCGCGATGGAAGAGAAGCTCCGCTTCGCCATCCGTGAAGGCGGCCGCACCGTCGGCTCGGGCGTCGTCTCGAAAATCATCAAGTGATCTGACGAACGGGCAACCGTTCTGATTGACACATCGACGGCTGGGCCTTAAAGCCCAGCCGACTTACCAAAACGGCGGGCTCCGGCCCGCCGCTCGGGTTCGAAGAGGGGCAGGGAATGAACCCGGCTCCTCCTCTCAACTCCAACGCCGAAGAAGGCTGAATGACATGCAAGGTCAAACCATTCGCATCCGGCTGAAGGCATTCGATTACCGCGTGCTGGACGCCAGCACCGCGGAAATCGTGAACACGGCCAAGCGCACTGGCGCGACGGTTCGTGGCCCGATCCCGCTGCCGAACAAGATCGAGAAGTTCACGGTTCTCCGTGGCCCTCACATCGACAAGAAGTCCCGTGACCAGTTCGAGATCCGCACCCACAAGCGGCTTCTGGACATCGTGGACCCGACCCCGCAGACCGTGGACGCGCTGATGAAGCTCGACCTCGCTGCTGGCGTCGACGTCGAGATCAAGGTTTAAGGAGGGTCCAACTGATGCTCCGTTCCGGTATCATCGCAAAGAAGGTGGGGATGACCCGCCTGTTCATGGAAGACGGCAAGCAGATCCCCGTGACCGTGCTGCAGCTGGACAAGCTGCAAGTCGTGGCACAGCGGACCTCCGACAAGGACGGCTACTCGGCTGTTCAGCTCGGCGCCGGCTCGGCGAAAGCCAAGCGCACTTCCAAAGCCATGCGCGGTCACTTCTCCGCCGCCAACGTCGAACCCAAGCGCAAGGTCGCCGAGTTCCGCGTTGACGCAGAGAACCTGATCAACGTCGGTGAGGAAATCACCGCAGACCATTACTTCGAAGGCCAGTTCGTCGACGTGTCCGGCACGTCGATCGGTAAGGGCTTCGCTGGTGCCATGAAGCGTCACAACTTCGGCGGTCTGCGTGCCTCGCACGGTGTCTCGATCTCGCACCGTTCGCACGGTTCGACGGGTCAGTGTCAGGACCCGGGCAAGGTGTTCAAAGGCAAGAAGATGGCAGGCCACATGGGTGCCGTCCGTGTCACCACGCAGAACCTGCAGGTCGTCAAGACCGACAGCGAGCGTGGCCTGGTCTTCATCAAGGGTGCCGTTCCCGGCTCCAAGGGTGGCTGGGTGACCGTCAAGGACGCCGTCAAGAAACCGTTCCCCGAGAACGCGATCCTGCCCGCCGCTCTGAAGTCCGCCGCTGAAGAAGCCAAGCGTCTCGCCGAGGAAGCCGCCGCACAGGCCGCCGCCGAGGAAGCCGCAGCAGCAGAAGCAGCAGCAGCCGAGCAAGCCGCCGCTGAAGAGGCCGCCCTGAAAGAAGCTGAAGCTTCGATCGAGGCCGAGAAGAAGGAAGGCGAAGAATGAAAATCGACGTGATCAATCTGGACGGCTCGTCGGCCGGTTCCGTCGATCTCGGCGACGAGATCTTCGGCCTGGAGCCCCGTGCGGACATCCTGCACCGCGTGGTCCGCTGGCAGCGCGCCCGCGCGCAGGCCGGTACCCACAAGGTCCTGACCAAGTCCGAAGTCAGCTACTCGACCAAGAAGATCTATCGCCAGAAGGGCACCGGCGGCGCACGCCACGGCTCCCGCAAGGCACCGATCTTCCGTCACGGTGGCGTCTACAAGGGCCCGACCCCGCGCAGCCACGCCCACGACCTGCCGAAGAAATTCCGCAAGCTGGGTCTGAAGCACGCGCTGTCGGCCAAGGCCAAAGAAGGCTCGCTGGTGATCCTGGCGTCGGCCGAGGCCGAGGGCAAGACCGCCGCACTGGCCAAGCAGGTCAAGAACCTGGGCTGGAAGCGTACGCTGATCATTGACGGCGCCGCCGTCAACGAAGGCTTCGCCAAGGCCGCAGCAAACATCGATGGGCTGGACATCCTGCCGTCGATGGGCGCCAACGTCTATGACATCCTGAAGCGTGACACCCTCGTGCTCACGAAGTCGGCTGTCGAAGCACTGGAGGCTCGTCTGAAATGAGCGCGAAAGCAGAACATTACGACGTGATCCGCAAGCCGATCATCACCGAGAAAGCAACCATGGCTTCCGAAGCCAACGCGGTTGTCTTCGAAGTGTCGATCGACGCCAACAAGCCGCAGATCAAAGAAGCGGTCGAGGCGCTGTTCAATGTCAAGGTGAAGGCCGTTAACACGACCATCACCAAGGGCAAGGTCAAGCGCTTCCGCGGCATGCTGGGCAAGCGGAAAGACGTGAAGAAGGCCTACGTGACGCTCGAAGAGGGCAACACGATTGACGTGTCCACCGGGCTCTGATCGATACGGTCTGACGACTTTGGAAGGCCCTCCGCGCAAGCGGGGGGCCTTTCGCTTTGCGGGCCGCCCTGGGAGCTGCTGCGAGGCCCTTGAGGGCCCGGCAAGGGCTCCCGAGGGTCGGCCAGGGTAGGCCTCCAGGGGCCTTCCAAGGGGCTCTGTAGGGCAGGGGAGGGCGCAGGGGCTGCGCCTATCGGGTCAAGGACGTAAGGGCTTTGCCGCTTCGTCACCTGAATCGTCCCGCGCTATAGACACGGTCGGGCAAGACTGCTAAACGCGCCCAATCTCGGAGGCCCCGGATTCGTTCCGGGGCCTCTGGATATTTGAACTGGGGACCTTCGGGGCCCTCTACTGGCCACCTTCGGGGGGCTGAACCATAGGCGGGGCTCGACCCTGCCGCGTAGCAAACGGAAGACAGAAAGCATGGCACTTAAGTCGTATAAGCCGACGACGCCGGGCCAGCGCGGGCTGGTGCTGATCGACCGTTCGGAGCTGTGGAAAGGACGCCCCGTCAAGGCCCTCACCGAGGGTCTGACGAAGAATGGCGGCCGGAACAACACCGGACGGATCACGATGCGCCGCAAGGGCGGCGGGGCGAAACGCCTCTATCGGATCGTCGATTTCAAACGGAACAAGTTCGACGTCACCGGCGTCGTTGTCCGCATCGAATACGACCCCAACCGGACCGCATTCATCGCGCTCGTGCAGTACGATGATGGCGAAAAAGCGTACATTCTTGCCCCCCAGCGTCTGGGTGTGGGCGACAAGGTCGTGTCCGGCTCCAAGGTCGACATCAAGCCCGGTAACGCGATGCCCTTCTCGGGCATGCCGATCGGTACCATCGTGCACAACATCGAGCTGAAGCCCGGCAAGGGCGGCCAGATCGCACGCGCCGCGGGCACCTATGCCCAGTTCGTCGGCCGTGACGGTGGCTACGCTCAGATCCGCCTCTCGTCGGGCGAACTGCGCATGGTCCGTCAGGAATGCATGGCCACCGTCGGTGCCGTTTCGAACCCGGACAACTCGAACCAGAACTACGGTAAAGCCGGCCGCATGCGTCACAAGGGCATCCGCCCGAGCGTCCGCGGCGTGGTCATGAACCCGATCGACCACCCCCACGGTGGTGGTGAAGGCCGGACCTCCGGTGGTCGTCACCCGGTTACCCCCTGGGGTAAGCCGACCAAGGGTGCACGGACCCGTAAGAACAAGGCGACGGACAAGTACATCGTCCGCTCGCGTCACGCTCGCAAGAAGGGCCGCTAATCTATGGCACGTTCTGTTTGGAAGGGCCCCTTCGTTGACGCTTACGTCCTGAAAAAGGCGGAAGCGGCACGCGAATCCGGCCGTAACGAAGTCATCAAGATCTGGTCGCGCCGCTCGACGATCCTGCCCCAATTCGTGGGCCTGACGTTTGGCGTCTACAACGGTCAGAAACATGTTCCCGTCAACGTCACGGAAGACATGATCGGTCAGAAGTTCGGTGAATACTCGCCGAGCCGGACCTATTATGGTCACGCCGCCGACAAAAAAGCGAAGCGGAAGTAAGTCATGGGCAAGGAAAAGAACCCCCGCCGCGTGGCAGACAACGAAGCGATGGCCAAAACCCGCATGCTTCGCACCAGCCCGCAGAAACTGAACCTCGTTGCAGCGATGATCCGCGGCAAGAAGGTCGAAAAGGCCCTTTCGGACCTGACCTTCTCCAAGAAGCGGATCGCGGAAGACGTGAAGAAATGCCTTCAGTCCGCCATCGCGAACGCCGAGAACAACCACAACCTGGACGTCGATGAACTGATCGTCGCCGAGGCATATGTGGGCAAGAACCTCGTGATGAAACGCGGCCGTCCCCGCGCACGTGGCCGGTACGGCAAGATCATGAAGCCGTTCTCGGAAATCACCATCCTGGTGCGTCAGGTCGAGGAGCAAGCCTAATGGGTCAGAAAGTCAATCCGATCGGCATGCGCCTTCAGGTCAACCGGACCTGGGACAGCCGCTGGTACGCGGACACCAAAGACTTCGGCGACATGCTGCTCGAAGACGTGAAAATCCGCGAGTTCATCAAGGACGAGTGCAAGCAGGCCGGCGTGGCCCGCGTGATCATCGAGCGCCCGCACAAGAAGTGCCGCGTCACGATTCACACCGCACGTCCCGGCGTGATCATCGGTAAGAAAGGCGCCGACATCGAGGTGCTTCGTAAGAAGCTGGCCAAGATGACGGACTCGGAACTGCACCTCAACATCGTTGAAGTGCGCAAGCCCGAGCTCGACGCACAGCTGGTTGGCGAGTCCATCGCTCAGCAGCTGGAGCGCCGTGTCTCCTTCCGCCGCGCCATGAAGCGTGCCGTGCAGAACGCCATGCGTATGGGTGCCCTCGGCATCCGCGTGAACGTTGCCGGCCGTCTCGGCGGCGCAGAGATCGCCCGCACCGAATGGTACCGCGAAGGCCGTGTGCCCCTGCACACCCTGCGCGCGGACATCGACTACGCGCACTCTGAAGCCACGACCCCCTATGGCATCATCGGGATCAAGGTCTGGATCTTCAAAGGCGAGATCATGGAACATGATCCGCAAGCGCGGGATCGCAAGGCTCAGGAACTTCAGGATGGTCCGGCGCCCCGCGGTGCTGGCGGCCGTCGCTGAGGAGGATAAGAGATGCTTCAACCCAAGCGTACAAAATTCCGCAAGCAGCATAAGGGCCGTATCCACGGTCAAGCCAAAGGCGGTTCCGACCTCAACTTCGGCCACTTCGGCCTGAAGGCGACCCAACCCGAGCGCATCACCGCGCGTCAGATCGAGGCAGCACGCCGCGCCCTGACCCGCCACATGAAGCGTCAGGGCCGTGTCTGGATCCGGATCTTCCCGGACGTTGCCGTCTCCTCCAAGCCCACCGAAGTCCGGATGGGTAAAGGTAAGGGTTCGGTCGACTACTGGGCAGCCAAGGTCAAGCCGGGCCGCGTCATGTTCGAGATCGACGGCGTGTCCGAAGAGATCGCACGTGAGGCCCTGCGCCTCGCAGCCATGAAGCTGCCGATCAAGACCCGCATCGTGGTCCGCGAAGACTGGTAATCGCCCCGCGGCCCCGGCCGCAGCGATAGACAAGATCGAGAGCCCCCGCCGTCACCGGCGGGGGTTTTCTGTAAGGGCAGGGGGGAAATGCGCCCCCGCGGCTATCCCGGGGCGGCAAAAGCCCGTATGGGGGGCCGGCAGACCGACGCCACAGGAGGCCATCATGTCCAGCATCCGTTCCCTCTTTGTCACCCGTCTCTATCAGGCCGCGCTGCGCGAGCACGGGCCGGTGATCGACACCGACGAGCTTGAAGCCTCCTGCTATTCCATCGCCGAGGATGACGAGGCCGGGCAGGACTGGTGCGAGGAGCACGACTACCCGGGCTACACCTCCTATGCCTCGCTGACCGATCTGCCGTGGCGCTTCCCGATCTTCGGCGAGCTGGTGAAGTCCCTCGACGCCCATGTCGCGGCCTTCGCCGAGGAGCTGGGCTTCGATCTGGACGACAAGCCGCTGAAGCTGGAAGACCTCTGGATCAACATCCTGCCCGAGGGCGGCACCCACGCCAGCCACATCCACCCGCATTCCGTGATCTCCGGCACCACCTACGTGGCGATGCCCGAGGGCACCTCGGCGCTGAAGCTGGAAGACCCGCGTCTGCCGATGATGATGGCCGCGCCCACCCGCAAGAAGACCGCGCCGGACGAGCTGAAGCCCTTCATCTACGTGAAGCCCGCCGTGGGTGACGTGCTGCTGTGGGAAAGCTGGCTGCGCCACGAAGTGCCGATGAACATGACCGAAGAGGACCGGATCTCGGTCAGCTTCAACTACTCCTGGGGCTGAGACCCGGGCATGACGAACGACCATCAAGGAGACACCCAGATGGACCCGCGCAAACTGGAAATGACCGTGCTGATGACGCCGGACATGGCGAACTTCAGCGGCAAGGTGCACGGCGGCGCGCTGCTGAACCTGCTGGACCGCGTGGCCTTCTCCTGTGCCTCGCGCTACTCCAAGCAATATGCCGTGACGCTCTCGGTCGATCAGGTGATGTTCAAGGAGCCGATCAACGTGGGCGAGCTGGTGACCTTCCGGGCCAGCGTGAACTACGCCGGTCGGACCTCGATGGAGATCGGGATCCGTGTCGAGGCGCAGGAGATCCGTTCCGGCAAGAGCCGGCACACGAACTCCTGCTACTTCACGATGGTCGCGGTGGATGCGCAGGGCAAACCGGTGGAGGTGCCTGAGTTGCAGGTGCTGACCGAGGAAGAGAGCAAGCGCCTGAACGCCGCGGAGATCCGCAAGCGCCTGCGCAAGGAATTCGCCGCCGAGATGCACAAGGCGACGAAGGGATAAGAGAGACGGGCGGCCTTGGCCGCCCGTTTTCGTTTTAGGGGGCTGGTCCGTTCTGGCCCGCTGATCCCCGAGTTCGGATTGCGGTTCGGAGAGGTGTAACGCGGTCGTGCGTTACCATTTCGGTTTCGTTGCCATGCCATCCGAAGTCACGGGGCTTGGCCAAGGCGCACGGGGGGCTCTCTACCCAGCCCAGATCACCCGGCCTCTCGAAATGTCCCGCCCGGCCTCAGGCCGGGCAGCGCCGTCCCGCCCCCCTGGGGCGGCGCTATTGCGCCACCCCGCGGGCCGGCGCTGCCCTTCGTGGCGACGTGGCGACGTGGCGACGTGGCGACGTGGCGACGTGGCGACGTGGCGAGGCGGGCCTCGCGTGACAGCCAGAGGCACGGTGGGGCAAACACCCCTCCCCACCTCTCCTCACGGTCCACACCCCGCTTGACCACTCGCGCCGACGGGCCTACACCACAGCCATGACGCATCCGACCCTTCAATTCGCAACGGTCTATTACCCGCTGATCTGATCAGCGGATGCCTCGTCATGTTCTCCGCTGCCCCTGCCAGCGGTCGAACTCAGCCCCCAAGCTCTACTCGCGGACCCTGGCCTCTCTCCCAAGGACCAGACAATGCCCGCCACTCCCTCCCTCTCGCTCTTCGGCTTCGGCGCCTTCGGTCAGCTTCTGGCCCGGCACCTTGCGCCCGCGTTCCCGCTGACGATCTGCGACCCATGTCCCAAAGCGCAGCAGCAGGCCCGCGACCTCGGCCTGCGCTGTGTCTCGCCGCAGGAGGCCGCGCGCGCGGATATCCTGATCCTCGCTCTGCCGCTTTCCCGGATCGGGCCGCTGCTGGAACAGATCGCCCCTCACCTGCACCCCGGCCAGATGGTGCTCGACGTCTGCTCGGTGAAGGAAGAACCCGTCCGCCTGATGCAGGCGCTCCTGCCCGAGGGGGTCGAGATCCTCGGCACCCACCCGATGTTCGGCCCGGCGAGTGCTGCCACGGGGCTGCAAGGGGCGCAGGTGGTTCTCTGTCCGGTGCGGGGCAGGGGCTGGCGGCGGCTGGGGGCCTACCTGAGGGCGCGTCACGGGCTCAAGGTCCTTCGGGCCACGGCAGAGGAACATGACACCGAGGCGGCGCTCAGCCAGGGGCTGACGCATCTGCTGGGCCATGTGCTGGCGGACATCGGGCCCGCGCCCCGCATCCGGACCCGCAGTTTCGAGATGATGATGGCGGCGCTCGAGATGGTTGCCGGGGACGCGCCCGAGGTCTACGAGGCGGTCACCCGCGCCAACCGCCACGTGGCCCCGCTGCGCGCCCGTCTGGTGGCCGCACTCAACGCCGAAGGGGCGGCGGGGGAGGGCGGACGTTAATCGCCCTTTGCCTGTTGACCCGAAGGGCAGTGCCGCGTATAGGCAGCGCTCATTGTTCTGACATAACCCACCGGATTCGGGGTTACCGCTTGCGGGCCCACCGGTGCCAGGAAGGAAAGGAAGAGTCATGAGCGCTCAAGAGCTCCGTGACAAGACCCCTGACCAGCTCCGTGAAGAGCTGGCCAATCTCAAGAAAGAGCAGTTCAACCTGCGCTTTCAGCAGGCCACCGGCCAACTGGAAAACCCCGCTCGTATGCGTCAGGCCCGCCGTCAGGCGGCCCGTGTGCTGACCATTCTGAACGAAAAAGCCGCTTCGGCTGCTGAATAAGGGGAAGACAGATGCCCAAACGTATCCTGCAAGGCGTCGTCACTTCCGACGCAAACGCACAGACCGTCACCGTGTCGGTGGAACGCCGCTTCACGCACCCGGTTCTGAAAAAGACCATTCGTAAGTCCAAGAAGTACCGGGCTCACGACGAGAACAACACCTTCAAGGTGGGCGACGCGGTCCGCATCCAAGAATGCGCACCGAAGTCGAAGACGAAACGTTGGGAGGTGCTGGAAGCGTAAGCTTCCACGCCTCTCCCAGCATGAGCGAAACCCTGGGGGATAAGGCCAGTCTGAGGCTGCCCCAAAGGTCGGGAGAAACCAAATGATCCAGATGCAGACCAATCTGGATGTTGCTGACAACTCCGGCGCACGCCGAGTTCAGTGCATCAAGGTCCTGGGTGGTTCCAAGCGTAAGTACGCTTCGGTGGGCGACATCATCGTCGTCTCCGTGAAGGAAGCCATCCCGCGCGGCCGCGTCAAAAAAGGCGACGTGCGTAAAGCAGTCGTCGTGCGCACCGCCAAAGAAGTTCGCCGTGAAGATGGCACCGCGATCCGCTTCGATCGCAATGCAGCCGTCATCCTGAACAACAACAACGAGCCCGTCGGTACGCGTATCTTCGGCCCGGTTGTTCGTGAGCTGCGCGCCAAGAACTTCATGAAGATCATCTCGCTTGCTCCGGAGGTGCTGTAATGGCTGCTAAACTCCGCAAGGGCGACAAGGTCGTCGTGCTGGCCGGCAAGGACAAGGGCAAGGAAGGCGAAATCGTCTCCGTCGACCCGAAAGCCGGCAAAGCCGTGGTGGAAGGCGTCAACATGGCCGTCCGTCACACCCGTCAGAGCCAGACCTCGCAAGGTGGCCGCCTGCCCAAGGCCCTGCCGATCGACCTGAGCAACCTGGCCCTGCTCGATGCCAACGGCAAAGCGACCCGCGTCGGCTTCCGCATGGAAGGTGACAAGAAGGTGCGTTTCGCCAAGACCACCGGGGATGCGATCGATGCTTGATACCGCGACCTATACCCCGCGTCTTAAGACGCAGTATGTCGAGACGATCCGTGCCGCTCTGAAAGAAGAGTTCGGCTATTCGAACGACATGATGATCCCCCGCCTGGACAAGATTGTCCTGAACATCGGCTGCGGTGCCGAGGCGGTAAAGGACAGCAAGAAAGCCAAATCGGCCCAGGAAGACCTGAGCGCGATTGCGGGCCAGAAAGCTGTCGTCACCAAGGCGAAAAAGTCGATCGCAGGCTTCCGCGTCCGTGAAGAAATGCCGCTGGGTGCGAAAGTGACCCTGCGCGGCGAGCGGATGTACGAATTCCTCGACCGTCTGATCACCGTTGCGATGCCCCGTATCCGCGACTTCCGCGGCGTGTCGGGCAAGAGCTTCGACGGCCGTGGCAACTACGCCATGGGCATCAAGGAGCACATCGTCTTCCCCGAGATCAACTTCGACAAAGTCGATGAGAACTGGGGCATGGACATCGTGATCGCCACCACCGCCAAGACCGACGCGGAAGCTAAGGCGCTGTTGAAAGCTTTCAACATGCCTTTCAACAGCTGATCGCGGGAGAGAGAGACATGGCTAAAAAATCTATGATCGAGCGCGAGAAGAAGCGCGAGCGGCTGGTCAAGAAGTACGCCGCTAAGCGCGCCGCGCTTAAGGAAGTCATCGCCGACGAGTCGAAGCCGATGGAAGAGCGTTTCCGCGCCACCCTGAAGCTGGCCGAGCTGCCCCGCAACTCGTCCGCGACCCGTCTTCACAACCGTTGCCAGCTGACCGGCCGTCCCCACGCTTACTACCGTAAGCTGAAGGTCTCCCGGATCATGCTGCGGGAACTGGGCTCCAACGGCCAGATCCCCGGTCTGGTTAAGTCGAGCTGGTAAGGAGGGCATGGTATGAACGATCCTATCGGCGATATGCTCACCCGCATCCGCAACGCGCAGCTGCGCGGCAAATCCACCGTCATGACGCCCGGCTCCAAGCTCCGCGCATGGGTTCTGGATGTGCTGGCGGACGAAGGCTACATCCGTGGCTATGAAAAAGGCACCGATGCCAACGGTCACCCGACCCTGGAAATCAGCCTGAAGTACTTCGACGGCGCCCCCGTCATCCGTGAGGTCAAGCGGGTTTCGACCCCCGGCCGTCGCGTGTACATGGGCGTCAAGGACATCCCGTCGGTCCGTCAGGGCCTGGGTGTGTCGATTGTCAGCACGCCCAAGGGCGTGATGTCGGACGCTGCAGCCCGCGCCGCCAATGTTGGCGGTGAGGTCCTCTGCACGGTCTTCTAAGGAGCAGGATATGTCTCGTATTGGGAAAAAACCGGTCGAGCTGCCCTCGGGTGTCACCGCATCCGTGTCCGGCCAGACCGTCGAAGTGAAAGGCCCGAAAGGGACCCACAGCTTCACCGCGACCGATGACGTCAGCATCACCGTCGAGGACAACGTGGTTTCCGTGAAACCCCGTGGCACCTCGAAGCGTGCGCGCCAGCAGTGGGGCATGAGCCGCACGATGGTTGCGAACCTGGTGACTGGCGTGACCTCCGGCTTCAAGAAAGAGCTTGAGATCACCGGTGTGGGTTACCGTGCTGCAGCTCAGGGCAACACCCTGAAGCTGAACCTCGGCTACTCGCACGATGTGGACTTCTCCGTGCCGGCGGGCGTGACTGTCACGACCCCGAAGCCGACCGAAGTCATCATCGAAGGCACCGACGCGCAACTCGTCGGCCAGGTTGCGGCTAACATCCGCGAATGGCGTGCTCCCGAGCCCTACAAAGGCAAGGGGATCAAGTACAAAGGCGAGTATATCTTCCGCAAGGAAGGCAAGAAGAAGTAAGGACGTAACAGATGGCACTGAGCAAACGGGAACTGTTCCAGAAGCGCCGCCTGCGCGTCCGGAACAAGCTTCGCAAGGTGAATGCCGGTCGCGTGCGGCTGTCGGTTCACCGTTCGAACAAGAACATCAGCGTTCAGCTGATCGACGACGTGCAGGGCGTGACCCTCGCAGCAGCTTCGACCCTCGAGAAGGATCTCGGCTGCGTCGGCAAGAACAACATCGAGGCGGCCCAGAAAGTGGGCGCCGCGATTGCCGAACGCGCCAAGAAAGCCGGCATCGAAGAAGCATACTTCGATCGTGGTGGCTTCCTGTACCACGGCAAGGTGAAGGCTCTGGCCGACGCCGCGCGTGAAGCAGGTCTGAAGATCTGATTTCAGAACACGGGTGTGCGCGTCTCTTTTGAGGCGCGCGCACCTTTCTCTTTCGCCCCTCGGGGCGGCAGGGCAGGCGGGTCCCCCCGCCTCGATGATCCGGGAAGACCGCCCTCGTGGTGCTTCACCTGGATTGGACAGCAAGGGCGAAAGCCCCAGAGTTATGGAGTGCCGAATGGCCAGAGACGAGAACCGCCGGGACCGCCGCGAACGCGAGGAAGCCCCGGAATTCGCAGATCGCCTTGTTGCGATCAACCGTGTGTCGAAAACCGTGAAAGGTGGTAAGCGCTTTGGCTTCGCCGCACTCGTGGTTGTCGGCGACCAGAAAGGCCGCGTTGGCTTTGGTAAAGGTAAGGCCAAGGAGGTCCCCGAGGCCATCCGTAAGGCAACCGAGCAAGCCAAGCGTCAGATGATCCGCGTCCCGCTGCGCGAAGGCCGCACCCTGCACCACGACATCGAAGGTCGTCACGGTGCCGGCAAGGTCGTCATGCGGACCGCACCGCAAGGTACCGGGATCATCGCAGGTGGCCCGATGCGTGCCGTCTTCGAGATGCTGGGCGTTCAGGACGTGGTCGCCAAGTCGATCGGTTCGCAGAACCCCTACAACATGATCCGCGCCACCCTGGACGGCCTGACCAAAGAGTCGAGCCCCCGTATGGTCGCGCAGCGTCGTGGCAAGAAAGTGGCCGACATTCTGCCCAAGCGTGACGAGGCCCCGACCGAGTCCACGCAAGTGGCCGAAGAGGCGTAAGGAGAGCGACCAATGGCAAAAACCATCGTTGTTAAGCAGGTCGGCTCGCCGATCCGCCGCCCCGCCATCCAGCGTCAGACGCTGATCGGCCTGGGCCTGAACAAGATGCACAAGACCCGCGAACTGGAAGACACCCCTTCCGTGCGCGGCATGATCAACAAGGTCTCGCACATGGTCGAGATCATCGAAGAGCGCGACTGAGCTTTCTTCGGATCATGAGATCAGCGAACGGCGCCCCTCGGGGCGCCGTTTTGCGTTTCGGGACCTGTGCGCATGCCGCAGAAGCCCTGTGCGTCCTCTCCCCTGTGCGGCAGGGCCCGTGCGCTCTAGGTTGGGGCCAAGGATATCTGGGAGACGACCATGGAAGTGGGCCTGTACACCTTCGGCGACATCGGCAAGGACCCGGCGACGGGCAAGACGGTCAACGCGCACCAGCGGCTGAAGAACCTGATGGAAGAGATCGAACTGGCCGATCAGGTCGGGCTCGATGTCTTCGGGCTGGGGGAGCATCACCGCCCGAACTATGCCATCACCACGCCGCCGGTGGTGCTGGCTGGCGCCGCGCGCACGACGAAGCACATCCGCCTGTCCTCGGCCGTCTCTGTGCTGTCCTCCGACGATCCGGTGCGGGTCTTCCAGCAGTATGCCACCCTCGACAATCTCAGCGACGGCCGGGCCGAGCTGATGGTGGGGCGGGGCAGTTTCATCGAGAGCTTCCCGCTCTTCGGCTATGACCTGAACGATTACGACGCGCTCTTCGAAGAGAAGCTGCAGATGCTGCTCGCGATCAACGAGGCGGAGAAGCTGCGTTGGTCCGGCTCGGACCACACCCAGCGGGTCGATGGCCTCGGCGTCTATCCCCGCCCGGTGAACGGCAAGCTGCCGATCTGGATCGCCGCCGGTGGCACGCCCGATTCGATGATCCGCGCCGGTGTCCTCGGTACGCCGCTGGCGCTGGCGATCATCGGGGGCGCACCGCGCCGCTTTGCCCCGCTGGCCGATCTCTACCGTCGCGCGGCGGAACAGGCGGGCAATGCCGACAAGGCGCGCGTCTCGCTCAACGTCCACGGTTTCGTCGGCGAGGATGGCAAGCGGGCTGCGGATGTCTTCTACCCGGCGCAGAAGGCGGTGATGGATCAGCTGGGCCGTGAACGCGGCTGGCCGCCGCAGTCCCGCGCCCAGTTCGACGCCGGGACCGGGCCGGAGGGCGCGATGTTCGTCGGCAGCCCGGCGCAGCTGGTGGACAAGATCCTCGGGCTGAAAGATGATCTGGGCTTCGACCGGGTGACGATCCAGATGGCGATCGGGATCATCGACCACGCCGAGATGCTGAAGGCGATCGAGGTGCTGGGCACCAAGGTTGCCCCTGAACTGCGCAAGGCGGGCTGACCCGCCGGGACGAGAGGCCCATGACCGAACTATCCCAGGGAGGCGATCCCTTCCGCCATCACCCCGAACTGGCCCGGCTGATCCGCCCTGCGGCGCAGAGCTTCTTTCGCACCATGGCGCCTTCCGATCTGGATGCGACCATGGCCCGGCAGGGGCATGGCCCGGAATGGCGCTACCCGGACGCGGTGCGCGAGGAGATGCGCCATGCCGTGCTGGCGGGTCATCGGGGGCGGGACCTCTGGGTCTTTGCCTACGGGTCGCTGATGTGGGATCCGGGCATCGAGTTCGCGGAGGTCCGGCAGGCCCATGTGGCCGGCCACTGCCGCAAGATGTGCCTCGTGGACCGCTCCGGCGGGCGCGGCGACGAGGAACGACCGGGGCTGATGGCCGGGCTCGACCGTGGCGGCAGTTGTCATGGCCTCGTCTTCCGCATTGCGGCGGAGCAGGTCGAAGTGGAGAGCGAGGTGGTCTGGCGTCGCGAGATGATCGCGCCCTGCTACCGGGCGGTCTTCATTCCCGTCCACACGGCGCAGGGGACTGTCGAGGCGCTGGCCTTCGAAGCGGACAACAGCACCGACATGATCGAGACTGACCTTTGCTATGACCTGCAGGTGCGCTATCTCGCCACGGGGCAGGGGATGCTGGGCACCTCGATGGAATACGTCGACAACCTGCTGGAGCATTTCGAGACGCTGGGCATCGACGATGCCGCGCTGGCCAAGCTCGCCGCGGATGCCCGGCAATACCGGGCGGATCATCCCTCGGAGGTGCCCGCCTGACGGCCTGATCGGGCGCGGGGCAACGGCAGGGGAGGGGCAGGGGAGGCGGCCGTGCGCGCCGCGCCATCCCCCTGCATCTGGCCGCGGACAGCCCTTGAAAGGCGCAGCCCTCTTCGCTATACGCGCCCGGTGGCCCCGGATGGGGCTGCGACTCGTATCATATCAACACGCCGTGTTCGGCCGCTCCCGTCGCTGGGGGCCGCATCCGGCAAGGAGAAGCGACATGAAACTGAACGAACTCCGCGACAACGCGGGCGCCGCACCGAAGGCCAAACGCATCGGCCGTGGCCCGGGCTCGGGCAAAGGTAAGATGGGTGGCCGTGGTATCAAGGGTCAGAAATCCCGCTCGGGCGTGGCCATCAAGGGCTACGAAGGCGGCCAGATGCCCCTCTACCAGCGTCTGCCCAAGCGTGGCTTCAACAAGCCCAACCGCCTGAAATACGCTGTCATCAACCTCGGCATCATCGCCAAGTTCGTTGAAGCCGGCAAGATCGACGCCTCCGCGCCCGTCACCGAAGACGTGCTGGTTGCCTCGGGTGCAGTCCGCCGCAAGCTGGACGGTGTCCGCATCCTCGCCAAGGGCGAGATCGCAACCGCGCTGAACCTGGAAGTGACCGGTGCCTCCAAGGCTGCTATCGAGGCAGTTGAGAAGGCTGGCGGTTCGCTCAAGGTCACTGCGGCCGCTGCCGCGGAATAAGAGGTTGTGAGCGGCGAATGAGCCGCTTACATACCTTTGAGTTTTCCTGAAACGCCGCCAGAGCCGGGGAACGGCCCTTGGCGGCGTTGTCACATGAAAGAGACCCGCGAATGGTATCTGCAGCAGAACAGATGGCGGCGAATACGAGCTGGGCTGCCCTGAGCAAGGCCACCGATCTCCGCAACCGCATCCTCTTCACCCTCGGCCTGCTGATCGTCTACCGGCTGGGCACGTGGATTCCCGTTCCGGGCATCGACGGCGCCGCGCTGGAAGAGTTCATGCAGGGGGCGGCACAGGGGATCGGCGGGATCCTCTCGATGTTCACCGGTGGTGCGCTTGGCCGCATGGGCATCTTCGCCCTCGGCATCATGCCCTATATCTCCGCCTCGATCATCGTGCAGCTGCTGACCTCGATGATCCCCTCCCTTGAGCAACTCAAGAAAGAGGGCGAGCAGGGCCGCAAGAAGATCAACCAGTACACCCGCTACGGCACCGTGCTGCTGGCGACGGTCCAGTCCTACGGCATCGCCATGGGCCTGCAGACCCCCGCAGGCGACGGTTCGACCCTTGCGCTCGATCCGGGCTGGTTCTTCCTGTCCACCACGATGATCACCCTCGTGGGTGGCACCATGTTCCTGATGTGGCTCGGTGAGCAGATCACCAACCGCGGCATCGGCAACGGCATCTCGCTGATCATCTTCGTCGGCATCATCGCCGAAGTGCCCGGCGCGCTGGCGCAGTTCTTCGTCTCGGGCCGTTCGGGCGCCATCAGCCCCGGCGTCATCGTCGGCGTGATCGTCATGGTGATCGCGACCATCGCCTTCGTGGTGTTCATGGAACGCGCCCTGCGCAAGATCCACATCCAGTACCCGCGCCGTCAGGTCGGCATGAAGGTCTACGACGGCGGCTCCTCGCACCTGCCGATCAAGGTGAACCCGGCGGGCGTGATCCCGGCGATCTTCGCCTCCTCGCTGCTGCTGCTGCCGGTGACGATCTCGGCCTTCTCGGGCAGCCAGACCGGCCCGATCATGTCGACGATCCTGGCCTACTTCGGCCCGGGCCAGCCGCTCTACCTGCTGTTCTTCGTGGCGATGATCGTCTTCTTCGCCTACTTCTACACGCACAACGTGGCCTTCAAGCCCGAGGACGTGGCGGACAACCTGAAGAACCAGAACGGCTTCGTGCCCGGCATCCGGCCCGGCAAGCGGACGGCGGAATACCTCGAGTACGTGGTGAACCGCATCCTGATCCTCGGTTCGGCCTACCTTGCGGCAGTTTGTCTCCTTCCGGAGATCCTGCGTAGCCAGTTCACGATTCCCTTCTATTTTGGCGGCACCTCGGTCCTCATCGTGGTCTCGGTGACCATGGACACCATCCAGCAGGTGCAGAGCCACCTTCTGGCGCACCAGTACGAAGGGCTGATTGAAAAGTCCCAGCTCCGCGGCAAAGGCAAGCGGCGCAACAAAAAAGGAAGCGGACGTCGATGAATATTATCCTTCTCGGACCGCCCGGCGCAGGCAAAGGCACCCAGGCAGGTTTTCTGGTCGAAGAGCGGGACATGATCCAGCTCTCCACCGGCGACATGCTCCGTGAGGCCCGCACCTCCGGGACGGAGATGGGCAAGATCGTGGCCGACGTCATGGACCGCGGCGAGCTTGTCACCGACGAGATCGTCATCGGCCTGATCCGCGAGAAGCTGGAAGGCGACGCCAAGGGCGGCTTCATCTTCGACGGCTTCCCCCGCACGCTGGCCCAGGCCGACGCGCTGGAGAAGCTGCTGGCCGAGATGGGCCAGAAGTTGGACCACGCGATCGAACTTCAGGTGAACGACGAGGTCCTCGTCGGCCGTATCGTGAACCGCGCCAAGGAGGCCGTCGCGGCCGGTGGCACGGCGCGCGCGGACGACAACGAGGAAAGCCTCAAGAAGCGCCTGATGGAATACTACAAGAAGACCTCGCCGCTGCTGGGGTACTACCATGCCAAGGGCACCCTGCGGGGCGTCGACGGTCTGGCAGAGATCGGCACCGTGAAGGCTTCCATCGCCGAGATCCTCGGCTGAGGTTATGACTGGCAGGGGCGGGCAGAACACCGCCCCTGACCGAGATTGTGACTTGACGGGTTGACGATCCCCCGAAAACCCCATACCACGCCCTATCTCGGCCAGATGGTGATTCCGTCACGCTCTGTAACTTTGCCGAGACCCCGCCGAATTCAGCTGCGGCCCGCGGTGTTCCGCCACGGGCCATATGTTGTGAAAAAAGGTTCTGGAGCTACGGAACCGCAACTATAAGGAAAGTGACACGTGGCACGTATCGCCGGCGTTAACATCCCGACTGCAAAACGGGTACCGATCGCCCTCACCTACATCACCGGTATCGGCCATACTTCGGCCAAAGCCATCTGCGAAGCCGTGAACATCGACGCAACCCGTCGCGTGAACGAGCTTTCGGATGCCGAAGTTCTCGCCATCCGTGAACACATCGACGCCAACTACACCGTAGAAGGCGACCTGCGTCGTGAGACGCAGATGAACATCAAACGCCTGATGGATCTGGGCTGCTACCGTGGCCTGCGCCACCGTCGCAACCTGCCGGTGCGTGGTCAGCGGACCCACACCAACGCGCGTACCCGCAAGGGCCCCGCGAAACCCATCGCCGGCAAGAAGAAGTAAGGGGGGCTCTGACCAATGGCACGTGATACCCGCCGTGGGGGCAAGAAAAAGGTCTCCAAGAACATCGCCGCTGGCGTGGCGCATGTGAACTCGTCGTTCAACAACACCAAGATCCTGATCTCTGACGTTCAGGGCAACGCCATCTCCTGGTCCTCCGCAGGGACCATGGGCTTCAAGGGCTCGCGCAAGTCGACCCCCTACGCCGCACAGATGGCTGCCGAAGACGCAGGCAAGAAAGCTCAGGAACACGGCGTGAAAACGCTGGAAGTCGAAGTGCAGGGCCCCGGCTCGGGCCGTGAATCGGCTCTCCGCGCTCTGGCTGCTGTCGGGTTCAACATCACCTCGATCCGTGACGTGACCCCGATCGCCCACAACGGCTGCCGCCCGCCGAAGCGCCGCCGGGTCTAATCGCCCTGCAGATTTACAGGAGGCTGCGCCGAGGCGCGGCCTCCTTTACGTCATTTCAACCTCGGGAGTTTCGACCTTTGGACATGGGGACGGAACGGGAATGGAGGGACGCATGATCCATAAGAACTGGGCAGAACTCATCAAGCCGACGCAGCTGGACGTGAAACCGGGTGTAGACCCGTCGCGTCAGGCCACCGTCGTGGCTGAACCGCTGGAACGCGGCTTCGGTCTGACGCTGGGCAACGCGCTGCGCCGCGTGCTGATGTCGTCGCTTCAGGGCGCCGCCATCACCTCCGTTCAGATCGACAACGTTCTGCACGAATTCTCGTCCGTTGCGGGTGTCCGCGAAGACGTGACCGACATCATCCTCAACCTCAAGGGCGTCAGCCTGAAGATGGAGGTCGAGGGGCCGAAGCGCGTGTCGATCAATGCCAAGGGTCCGGGTGTCGTCACCGCCGGTGACATCGCCGAGACCGCAGGCATCGAGATCCTGAACCGCGAGCACGTGATTTGCCACCTCGACGAGGGCGCGGACTTCTTCGTGGAACTGACCGTTGACACGGGCAAGGGCTACGTTGCCGCCGACAAGAACAAGCCGGAAGACGCACCGATCGGCCTGATCCCGATCGACGCGATCTACTCGCCGATCAAGCGCGTGTCCTACGAAGTGACCCCGACCCGTGAAGGTCAGGTTCTCGACTACGACAAGCTGACCATGAAGATCGAAACCGATGGCTCCGTCACGCCGGACGACGCCGTGGCCTATGCCGCGCGCATCCTGCAGGACCAGCTGTCGATCTTCGTCAACTTTGACGAGCCGGAATCGGCCACCCGTCAGGACGACGACGACGGTCTCGAGTTCAACCCGCTCCTCCTCAAGAAGGTGGACGAGCTGGAACTCTCCGTGCGCTCGGCGAACTGCCTGAAGAACGACAACATCGTCTACATCGGCGACCTGATCCAGAAGACCGAAGCCGAGATGCTCCGCACCCCGAACTTCGGCCGCAAGTCCCTGAACGAGATCAAGGAAGTGCTTTCGGGCATGGGCCTGCACCTCGGCATGGACGTCGAGGATTGGCCGCCGGACAACATCGAAGACCTGGCCAAGAAGTTCGAAGACCAGTTCTGATCGACATTCCGCGAGGGGGCTGCTACGCCCCCTCCGGCACTTACCGGGCAATCCCGCCCCAAGGAGAGTCGGTGACACGCATCGCCGGCCAGACAAAGCAAAACACGTTAGGAGACTATCATGCGTCACGCACGAGGCTACCGCCGCCTGAACCGTACCCACGAGCACCGCAAGGCACTCTGGGCAAACATGGCCGGCTCGCTCATCGAACACGAACAGATCAAGACCACCCTGCCCAAGGCGAAAGAACTGCGCCCGATCGTCGAGAAGCTGATCACGCTCGGCAAGCGCGGTGACCTGCACGCCCGTCGTCAGGCCGCATCGCAGCTCAAGCAGGACGCTCTGGTTGCCAAGCTGTTCGACGTTCTGGGCCCGCGCTACAAAGAGCGTCAGGGTGGCTACATCCGCATCATGAAAGCCGGCTTCCGCTACGGTGACATGGCGCCGATGGCGATCATCGAATTCGTCGACCGCGACGTCGACGCCAAGGGCGCAGCCGACAAGGCCCGCCTGGAAGCGGAAGAAGCCGCAGAAGACTGAGATCGGTTAATGGGTCAAAAGACCCGCTGATCCGAGGGACAGTGAACCCCCGCCCCCCAGAGGGCGGGGGTTTTCTTTTGCGCGGCCTGTCGGGGCGGGGCAGGGGGCGCGATCCCGGGTGCCTTTCAGGGGCCGAGCTGTCACCCGGGATATTAGAACCGCGCAGGTCTCTCATCGCGCCGTTTCACAAGCCCGGGAAGCCGCGGGCCCCAATGTTGCAATCCCGGGCCCGCTGCGGATAGCTGCCAGCACGCAAGAAGAGGGAAACGCCCATGGTCCGAACCGCCCTTGTCCTTCTCACCCTCAGCCTGCCCGCCGCGCTGACTGCGCTGCCGGTGAATGCGGAAACCCGCGTTCCCATGAGCCAGGCCGAGATCTCGATGGGCTTCGCGCCCGTGGTGAAGAAGGCCACCCCGGCCGTCGTCAACATCTATGCCAAGCGCATCGTGCAGAGCCGCTCGCCCTTCGCGGACGATCCGTTCTTCTCGGAGTTCTTCCGGAACTTCGGGCAGGGCAGGCCGCAGGTGCAGAACTCGCTGGGCTCGGGCGTGCTGCTCTCGGACGACGGGATCGTGGTGACGAACTTCCACGTGGTTGGCCGCGCGGATGAGATCCGCATCGTGCTGAACAACCGCGCCGAATACGACGCCGACGTGCTGCTGGCGGATGAGGAGGCGGACCTCGCCATCCTCAAGCTGAAGGGGGCGCACGACATGCCGCACCTGACCCTGCGCGACAGCGACGATGTCGAGGTGGGGGAGTTGGTGCTGGCCGTCGGCAACCCCTTCGGTGTCGGGCAGACCGTCAGCTCGGGCATTGTCTCGGGGCTTGCGCGGTCGGGCACGGCCACTGGCAATGCGCGGGGCTATTTCATCCAGACCGATGCGCCGATCAATCCCGGCAACTCCGGCGGGGCGCTGATCGACATCAACGGTGACCTGATCGGTGTGAACACCTCGATCCTCAGCCGCTCCGGCGGGTCGAACGGGATCGGCTTTGCCATCCCCTCGGCGCTGGTGGCGCAGTTCGTGGACCAGGCCCGCGACGGCAAAACCGATTTCGAACGCCCCTGGGCGGGGATGACGGGACAGCCGGTGGATGCGCAGATGGCGCAGGCGCTTGGCCTCGACCTGCCGGGCGGTGTGCTGATCTCGGAACTCCATGACGCCAGCCCGTTCCTCGACGCGGGCTTCCAGGTGGGCGACGTTGTGATGGACGTGGACGGCGAGCCGGTGAATACGCCGGCCGAGATGCTCTTCCGCATGACGATCGCCGGTCTGGGCCACGCGACCGAGGTGACCCGCTTCCGCGATGGCAAGCCGCAGAACGTGACCGTCGACCTGATCGACGCCCCGGAGGAGCCCGCCCGCAACAGCGTGACCCTGCCGGAGCGGTCCGTCATCCCCGGCCTCGTGCTGGAGCGGATCAATCCCGCCGTCATGGCCGAACTGGGCCTGCCGCTCTCGTCCTCGGGCGTCGTGGTGGCCGATCCGGGGCCGATGGGGCCGCGGGCCGGGCTGAAGGCCGGTGACGTGCTGCAATCGGTGAACGGGGCCAGCATCGCGACCACGGAAGAGGCGCAGAGCGCGCTTGCCGATCCGGGCCGCTGGCTGGAACTGGTGCTGCTGCGTGGCGGACAACGGATGCAGTTGCGTTTCCGTCTCTGACAGGTCAGATCCGGGACATGAGCGATCTTTTCGACACTGGTCCCGGCACTGATCCTAGCGACACTCAGGCTGCGGGCGGCGGCCGTCTGGCCCCCCGCCCGCTGGCAGACCGCCTGCGCCCGGCCTCGCTGGCCGAGGTCATCGGGCAGGAGCAGGTGCTGGGGCCGGACGGGCCGCTTGGCGTGATGCTGGCTTCGGGCTCGCTCTCCTCGCTGATCCTCTGGGGGCCGCCGGGCGTGGGCAAGACCACCATCGCCCGCCTGCTGGCCCATGAGACCGACCTGCATTTCGAACAGGTCAGCGCGATCTTCACCGGCGTCGCGGACCTCAAGAAGGTCTTCGAGGCGGCCAAGCAGCGCCGCCGGGCAGGGCAGGGGACACTGCTCTTCGTCGACGAGATCCACCGCTTCAACAAGGCGCAGCAGGACGGGTTCCTGCCGCATATGGAAGACGGGACGATCCTGCTGGTCGGCGCCACGACCGAGAACCCCTCCTTCGAGCTGAACGCGGCCCTTCTGTCGCGCTCGCAGGTGCTGACCCTCGAACGGCTCTCGCTGGCCGAGATGGAGCGGCTGACCCAGCGGGCCGAGCAGGAGCTGGGCCGGACCTTGCCGCTGGACGGCCCCGCCCGCGAGGCGATGCAGGAGATGGCCGACGGCGACGGACGGGCGCTCCTGAACCTCGTGGAACAGGCGGCCTCGTGGAAGGTCGAGGGCAAGCTCGACACCGAGGGGCTGTCGAAGCGGCTGATGCGCCGGGCCGCGAAATACGACAAGTCGGGCGATGAGCATTACAACCTGATCTCGGCGCTGCACAAATCCATCCGCGGCTCTGACCCGGACGCGGCGATCTACTGGCTGGCGCGGATGCTGGAGGGCGGCGAGGACCCGCGCTACCTTTTCCGCAGGCTCTCGATCATGGCGGTGGAGGACATCAGCCTTGCCGATCCGCAGGCGCAGTCGGTCTGCCTCGACGCATGGCAGCTCTACGAGCGGATCGGCCAGCCGGAGGGTGAGCTGGCGCTGGCGCAGGTGGTGATCTACCTCGCCCTCGCGCCCAAGACGAACTCCTCCTACATGGCGCTGAAGGCGGCCAAGGCGCTGGCCCGGCAGACCGGCTCGGCGATGCCGCCCAAGCATATCATCAACGCGCCGACGCGGATGATGAAGGATCAGGGCTTCGGGCGCGACTACCTGTACGACCACGATGCCGAAGACGGCTTCTCGGGGCAGAACTACTTCCCCGAGGGGGTCGAGCGGCCGACGCTTTACCAGCCGGTCGAACGTGGTTTCGAGCGTGAGTTGAAGAAGCGGGCCGAATACTTTGCGCGCCTGCGGGCCAAGCGGCAGACCGGCGGCTGAGCACCGCGTCATGGTCCTTTCAACTCGCGGCGCATTCCTATAGGGAAGGGGATCGCGCCCCCCGGGGCGGATTTCTTGACAACCCGCCGCTCCGGCGCGATGGAACCGCGATGATACTGACCGTTCTTCAAGTTGCCCTCGGTGGCGCCATTGGCGCCTCTTGCCGCTACCTTCTGGGGGTAGGGGTGTTCCGTCTTGTGGGGCCGGGCTTTCCGCTCGGCGTGCTGACGGCGAACATCATCGGCTGCGGGCTGATGGGGATGCTGGTGGTCTTCCTCGGCCAGAAGGGGCTGACCCACTGGAACCCCTTCCTTGCGACGGGGATCCTCGGCGGCTTCACGACGTTCTCCTCCTTCTCGCTGGAGGCCTGGACGATGATCGAACGGGGACAGACCAGCAACGCAGTGCTCTATGTCGGGCTCTCGCTGCTGCTCTCCTTCGCGGCGCTGATCGGCGGCGCCGCCCTGATGCGGAGTGTATTGGCATGACCAGCAAGGTTCAGACGATCACCGTGGGCCCCGGCGACGGCGGACAGCGGCTGGACCGCTGGCTGCGGCGGCTCTTCCCCCATGTCCAGCAGGGCCGCATCGAGAAGATGTGCCGCAAGGGCGAGCTGCGCGTGGACGGCGGCCGGGTGAAGGCCAACACGCGGCTGGAGGCCGGGCAGGACGTGCGCATCCCGCCGCTGCCCGAACCCGAACCGCAGGGGCAGGCGCCCAAGCCGCGCGAGGCGAAGGTGTCGGACGCGGATGCCAAGCTGATCCAGTCCTGCGTGATCTACCGCGATGATCAGGTCATCGCCATCAACAAGCCTGCGGGCCTGCCCACGCAGGGCGGCAGCAAGCAGAGCCGTCACGTGGACGGTCTGGCCGAGGCGCTGAAGTTCGGTCTGGACGAGAAGCCGCGCCTCGTGCACCGGCTCGACAAGGACACCTCGGGCGTGCTGCTGCTGGCCCGTGACCGGGCGACGGCGCAGGCGCTGACCGCCGCACTGCGCCACAAGCAGACGCGCAAGATCTACTGGGCGCTCGTCGCCGGTGTGCCCACGCCCTACCTTGGCGAAATCCGCTATGGCCTGATGAAGGCCCCGGGCCACGGCAAGGGCGGCGAGGGCGAGAAGATGATCGCCGTGCATCCGCGCGACATCGACAAGACCCCGGACGCCAAGCGCGCCCATACGCTCTATGCCACGCTCTACCGCGTGGCGAGCCGCGCCGCATGGGTCGCGATGGAGCCGCTGACCGGCCGGACCCACCAGCTGCGCGCCCATATGGCCGAGATCGGGCATCCGATCATCGGGGATGGCAAGTACGGCGGTTCAGGTCAGGAAAACCTCGGCGATGGCTGGGGGGCTCAGCTGGGCGGGATCATCTCGAAGAAGCTGCACCTGCATGCGCGCTCGATGACCTTCGAACATCCGGTGACCCACAAGATGATCACCGTCACCGCCCCGCTGCCCGAGCACATTGCCCACAGCTGGGAGACCTTCGGCTGGACCGAGGACCTCGCCGCCGACGATCCCTTTGAGGAACTGCGCTGATGACGACGACGCCGAAGCTGATCATCTGGGACGTGGACGGCACGCTGTCGGACAGTCAGGGCAGTATCACCGCCTCGATGTCCGCCGCCTTCGAGGCCGAGGGCCTCGCCCCGCCGCCGCGGGATGTGATGCTCTCCATCGTCGGGCTGACGCTGGAGATCGGCATCGCACAGATCGCGCCGGGCAACGATCCCGAGCGGGTCACGCGGATGGCGGCGACCTACCGGGCGCACCATCGTGGGCTGCGCGACGCGGGCGGGCGCGGGTTCATCAAGCTTTACGATCACATCCCGGCGGTGCTGGAACAGCTCAACGCCCGGCCCGACATCCTGATGGCGGTGGCCACGGGCAAATCCCGCGGCGGCCTCGTGTCGCTGCTCGAGGTGACGGGGCTGTCCAAGCATTTCCTCTCGCTCCAGACGGCGGATGACCATCCGTCCAAGCCGCATCCCTCGATGCTGCTGGCGGCCATGTCCGATTGCGGCGTGGGGCCGGAGGATGCCGTGATGATCGGCGACACGAGCTTTGACATGGACATGGGCCGCGCTGCGGGCATGCGCACCATCGGGGTCAGCTGGGGCTTCCACCCGCGCCGGGAACTGGCGCAGGCCAACGTGGTGGTGGACGATCCGCGCGATCTGCCCGACACGATTGATGCGCTCTGGCGCGAGGAGGTCGCATGAGCGGCTGGAAGGCGAAACGCTTCTGGAAGGAGGTCTCGGTCGCCGAGGCCGAGGATGGGCATCTTGTCCATCTCGATGGACGCGAGTTGCGCACGCCCCTGAAGAGCCGCCTGCCGCTGCCCTCCCGTGCCCTGGCCGAGGCCGTGGCGCAGGAGTGGGAGGCCCAGCAGGACGAGGTGAAGCCGCAGCAGATGCCCTTCACCCGCACCGCGAACAGCGCGGTGGACAAGGTGCGCCCGCAGCGCGACGAGGTCGCCGCCATGCTGGCCGCCTATGCCGAGACCGACCTGCTGTGCTACCGCGCCGAGGGGCCCGAGGAGCTGGCCGAGCGTCAGGCCGCCGCGTGGGACCCGCTGCTCGACTGGGCGGCGCAGACCTATGGCGCGCGTCTCGTGGTGCAGGAGGGGATCATGCCCCGCGCGCAGGACCCCGCGGCCTTGACCGCGCTTGCGGCCGCCCTCGACGGGATGGAGCCGTTCCAGCTGGCCGCCTTCCATGACCTCGTGGCGCTGCCGGGATCGCTGATTCTGGCCCTCGCCACGATCGAGGGCGTGGCCCCGGCAGAGGCTCTCTGGGAGGCGTCGCGCCTCGATGAAGCCTGGCAGGAAGAGCAGTGGGGCGCGGACGAGGAAGCCGCCGAAGTGGCTGAAATTAAGCGGACAGCCTTCCTCCACGCCCACAATTTTTACCAAATGGTCACTGGCCGGTAGCGTTACCGCCCGATCTGCAAGCATCACACTGCTGACCGAGAGTAAGCAGCGCCGTAAGGCGTTGCTTTTTCGTGATGGTACACTTGACCAATTGTGATGAATCCGCCCACACTTCGAGCACTGACGGGGGGAGAACCCAATCAGTACATCGTATCGCCCACCGGTCCGAAGGGGGCCGGGAGAAACCGCCACAGTGAACGGGCGGACAATCAGGAAGAGGTAAATATGAAAAAATCCGTATTTCTTGGCGCGCTGACGGTCGCCGGTCTGGTCGCGGGCGCCTCCGCGGCTGCGACCCTGGATGACGTCAAGGCCCGCGGCAAGCTGAACTGCGGCGTGTCGACCGGCCTGGCCGGCTTCTCGGCACCCGACGCGAACGGCGAGTGGGGCGGCTTCGACGTCGCCGTCTGCCGTGCCGTCGCCGCCGCAGTCCTCGGTGACGCGTCCGCCGTCGAGTTCGTCTCCACCACCGGCAAGACCCGCTTCACCGCGCTGTCCTCCGGCGAGATCGACATGCTGGCCCGGAACACCACCTGGACCCTGTCGCGCGACGTCGACCTGAAGTTCACCTTCACCGGCGTGAACTACTACGACGGTCAGGGCTTCATGGTCCCCAAAGAACTGGGCGTGTCCTCGGCCAAGGAACTGGACGGCGCGACCGTCTGCATCCAGACCGGCACCACGACCGAGCTCAACCTGGCGGACTACTTCCGCAAGAACGGCATGAGCTACGAGCCGGTTCCGATCGAAACCAACGCCGAAGCACAGCAGCAGTACCTCGCCGGTGCCTGTGACGTGTACACCACCGACGCTTCGGGCCTGGCCGCAACCCGCGCCACCTTCGAGACCCCCGCAGATCACGTGATCCTGCCGGAAATCATCTCGAAAGAGCCGCTCGGTCCGCTCGTTCGCCACGGCGACGACGAATGGGGCGACATCGTCCGCTGGACCCTCTACGCGCTGGTCGCGGCAGAGGAAATGGGCATCACCTCGACCAACGTGGGTGACCTGTCCGCCGCAGCCGGCGACAACCCCGAGATCAACCGTATGCTCGGCACCGAAGGCAACCTCGGCGAGATGCTCGGCCTCGAAGCCGACTGGGCCGTGAACGCCATCTCCGCTGGCGGCAACTACGGCGAGATCTTTGCCAAGAACATCGGTGAAGAGACCCCGATCGGCCTGTCGCGGGGCCTGAACGCGCAGTGGACCGATGGTGGCCTGATGTACTCGCCGCCGTTCCGGTAAGACCTACGGCGAAGGGCGCGGTCAAACCGCGCCCTTCGTGTTTCCTGCGTAGCCGCAACGACGGTGGCGCGACCAACAAGAGACCGGCCGAAGGCGCAAAGACGCCCGACTAAAACAAGGCCGGATACGGGGAACATTCAGCGATGACTACTTTGACCGATCCTCCGTCGGAGTCCTTTCGCCTATCCATGTTGATCTACGATACGCGGTATCGTGCGATCACGTTCCAGATCATTGCCTTGATCTGCTTCCTTCTTTTCTTCGGCTGGCTGATTTCGAACACGGCCCAGAACCTGGCTGACCTCGGGAAGGAGCCCAGCTTCGGCTTCCTGATGGAGCCGGCGGGCTATGACATCAACCAGCGGCTGATCGACTACAACAACCAGGACAGCCACCTGCGCGCCGCCTTCGTCGGCCTGCTGAACACGCTGCTGGTGGCCGTCCTCGGCTGCATCACCGCGACGGTGATCGGTGTGATCGTCGGCGTGCTGCGCCTGTCGAGCAACTGGCTGGTCGCCCGCCTGATGGCGGTCTACGTCGAGATGTTCCGCAACGTGCCGGTGCTGATGTGGATCGTGCTCTGCATGGCGATCCTGATCGAAAGCCTGCCGAACCCGCGGGCCTTCCGGGGCGAGAACCCCGAGGCGAGCATGCTGCTCTTCGACAGTGTCGCGATCACGAACCGGGGCGTCTATATCCCCGAGCCGCTGTTCTCGCGCAGCCTCGGTGACATCCCGGTCGGCAACCTGTTCAACATCAGCCTCGACCTGATCGCGATCCTGATCGTTCTGGCGATCGGCTTCTATGTCTCGCACCGGATCAAGCTGAAGGCCGACGCCACGCAGGAAGCGACCGGCGTGCGCCCCAAGACGTGGTACATGCGCCTCGGCGTCATCCTCGTCCCGCTGGCCGCGCTGCTGGTGATCCTCGGCTTCCACCTCGGCTACCCGGAACTGTCGGGCTTCAACTTCGCGGGCGGGACGCACCTGCGGAACTCGCTGATCGCGCTCTGGCTGGCCCTGTCGCTCTATACGGCGGCCTTCATCGCCGAGAACGTCCGCGCCGGTATCCTCGCGATCTCGAAAGGGCAGACCGAGGCAGCCTCGGCGCTTGGCCTGCGGCCCAGCATCACCATGCGGCTCGTCATCCTGCCGCAGGCGCTGCGGGTCATCATCCCGCCGCTGATCTCGCAGTACCTGAACCTGACCAAGAACTCCTCGCTGGCGATCGCGGTCGGATACATGGACATCACCGGGACGCTGATGGGCATCACGCTGAACCAGACCGGGCGCGAGCTCGAAACCGTTCTGCTGGGCATGCTGATCTACCTCGCGATCTCTCTGGCGATCTCGGGCGCGATGAACTTCTACAACTCCCGCGTTAAACTGGTGGAGCGGTGATATGAGCGATACGCACGCAGAAACCGTCTCCTACGTCCGCGAGACCATGCTGCCCCAGCAGGAGCCGCCGGCCTCGACCGTCGGCCCCGTGGGCTGGGCCAAGACCAACCTGTTCTCGGGCTGGTTCAACACGGTGCTGTCCGTCCTGTCGGGCATCTTCATCCTGTGGCTGGCATACCGGCTGCTGCCCTGGATCATCTCGCCCACCTGGCAGGCCACCAGCCTGAACGAGTGCCGCGAGATCATCGGCGCCCTCAACAAGCCCCATGGCGGGGCCTGCTGGGGCGTGATCAGCGAACGCTGGAAACAGCTGATGTTCGGCTTCTACCCGCCCGAGCACTACTGGCGTCCGGTGCTGTCGCTCATCCTGCTGCTGGTCGCCCTCGGCCCGCTGCTGTTCCGGCACCTCGTCCCGGCCAAGGTGATCTACTTCTCGATGCTCTACCCCTTCATCGCGGCCTGGCTGCTCTGGGGTGGGACGATCTGGAACCCGATCGTCGCGATCCTCGGCTTCGTCATCATCGCCCTGTCGCTGAAGTTCCTCACCTCGGTGCTGAACCCGGCGCTGGCGCTGATCATCGGCGTCTTGCTGGCGGTGATCTGGTGGGTGGCCCTTGCCGGCCCCGTGGCCGGTGGCCTGTCGGCCGTCCTGCCCATCGGGATCGAGGCCATCGCCTCGCGTCAGTTCGGGGGCTTCATGCTCTCGATCACCATCGGCGTCACGGCGATCCTGTGCTCGCTGCCCATCGGCATCCTGCTGGCGCTTGGCCGTCAGTCGGACCTGCTGCTGGTCAAGGCGATGTGCGTCGGCTTCATCGAGTTCATCCGCGGCGTGCCGCTGATCACGCTGCTCTTCGTGGCCTCGGTGCTGTTGAACATCTTCCTGCCGCCGGGCACCAACTTCGACATTATCCTGCGGGTCATCATCATGGTGACGCTCTTCGCCTCGGCCTACATGGCAGAGGTGGTGCGCGGGGGCCTCGCGGCCCTGCCCAAGGGCCAGTACGAAGGCGCCGACAGCCTCGGCCTCGACTACTGGCAGTCGCAGCGGCTGATCATCATGCCGCAGGCGCTGAAGATCTCGATCCCAGGGATCGTCTCGACCTTCATCGGCGTCTTCAAGGATACCACGCTGGTCTCGATCATCTCGATGTTCGACCCGATCGGTCTCTCCAACGCGATCCGCGCCGACACGGCATGGAACGGCGTCTACTGGGAGCTGTTCATCTTCATCGGCCTGGTCTTCTTCATCTTCTGTTTCTCCATGTCCCGCTACTCGATGTATCTGGAGCGCCGTCTCCAGACCGGGCACCGCTAAGAGGAAACTTCCATGTCTGAACTTGCTATGGATACCCAAATCGACCGTTCGGCGATGAAGGTCTCGGACGAGGTCGCCATCGAAATCCGCAACATGAACAAGTGGTACGGCCAGTTCCACGTTCTGCGGGACATCAACCTGACCGTGAACCGGGGCGAGCGAATCGTCATCGCCGGGCCTTCGGGCTCGGGCAAGTCGACGCTGATTCGCTGCATCAACCGTCTGGAGGAACACCAGGCCGGGCAGATCATCGTCGACGGGACCGAACTCACCTCGGACCTCAAGAACATCGACAAGATCCGCTCCGAGGTCGGCATGTGCTTCCAGCACTTCAACCTCTTCCCGCATCTCACGATTCTGGAAAACTGCACGCTCGCTCCGATCTGGGTCCGCAAGGTTCCCAAGAAGGAGGCCGAGGAAACGGCGATGCATTTCCTCGAAAAAGTGAAGATTCCGGACCAGGCGCTGAAGTATCCCGGACAGCTCTCGGGTGGTCAGCAGCAGCGTGTGGCCATCGCCCGTTCGCTCTGCATGAAGCCCCGGATCATGCTCTTCGACGAGCCCACCTCGGCGCTCGATCCGGAGATGATCAAAGAGGTCCTCGATACGATGATCGAACTGGCGCAGGAGGGGATGACCATGCTATGTGTGACTCACGAGATGGGTTTTGCACGGCAGGTTGCGAACCGGGTGATCTTCATGGACCAAGGGCAGATCGTTGAACAGAACGAGCCCGAAGAGTTCTTCAACAATCCCCGGTCCGAACGCACCAAGCTGTTCCTGTCGCAGATCCTCGGCCACTGAGCCGGATCCGCGCAGCCGCCTTTGTGGGGAGGTCAGTCAGGGAGAGGCTGACCTTTCAGCGAGGGGCGGAAGCGCGTCGGGAAGGAGGACCCCGGCGCGCTTCCGCAGTTTTCTCAAAGGTTTGCAGCGCAGGCGATATCCAACCCAGAAAGGGGCCCACGGGCCCCTTTGTCATGTCTGGCGATCAACGGGTCTTTCCGGACGGTGGCGTCTGGTCCAGCCTCAGGCGTATGGATCAGGCCATAGGGATCAGGCCCTATGAATCAGGCGGGCGTCTCGCCGTCTTCCAACAGTTCCCGCGGAATGACGAAGTCCAACGCCTGACCGGTGCCGGGCGACAGCTTGGCCCAGTCGTCGATCTCGAAATCCGCGACAAGCGTGGCCCCGGTGGGGAAATCCTCGAACCGGGGATGGGCGGGGGCGCGGTCCGTGAGGTTGAGCGCGAAATCCCCCAGCCCGGGATTGTGGCCCAGCATCAGCACGCAGTCTCCCGTCGCCTCGCGCAGCGCTGCCAGCAGGGTGGCCGTGTCCGCGTGATAGAGGTCCTCGCGCAGTTCCATCGGCGCGTCCAGGCCGAGCCGCTCCCATGTCTCCTGCGTCCGCACGGCGTCCGAGACGAGCGCCTGATCGGGCAGGTAGCCGCGTTCACGCAGCCAGCCGCCAAGCGCCTCGGCAGAGGATCGGCCGCGGCTGTTCAGCGGGCGGGCGTGGTCGAAGAGCCCGGGATGCTTCCAGCTGGATTTCGCATGGCGCATCAGGATCAGGCGTCGGGGCATCGGAAACTCGTCAAAGGAAATGGCGCATGTGAAAAGCGGATTGCGCTTCGACCCTGCCATAGCCCGCGCCGGGGGGGCAAGACCGCCTGACCGCGCAGCCCCTGTGAAGGCAGTCGGCGCCCTCTGGACGGGCCAGGTGGGCCTTGCAGCGAGGCACGTCGTATCCGTCGGGCGTCAGGGCGCCCACAGGGCAGGCCGTGGCGCAGGGCGCCGCACAGGCCCCACAGGGCGCGGGGGCGGGCTCTGGCAGGGCCACGGGCCAGTTGAGGGCGAGCGCCCCCCTGAAGGAGACGAAAAGCCCGCTCTCGGGGCCGCAGAGCAGCCGGACGGGGGAGGGGGCGGCGACGCCCGCCGATACGGCCCAGCGATAGAAGGGGTGATAGGGCGCGCCGCCGAAGGGATAGAGCGCGCGTGCGCCCAGATCGTCGGCCCATGCCCCGATCACACGGGCGGACCAGCGGTCCATCGGATCGGGATGCCCGTCGCGGTATTCGGGTTGCTCGGTGAAATGCGCCCAGAAGCCGCCGGGCTCATCCGGCCCCAGCAGCAGCAGCGTCACGCAGCCCTCGGGCGCGTCGTCCTGCGGGCCGGGCCGGAACCCGCCCAGCAGGCGCAGGTGGCGGAGGCGCGCGGCGTCTGCGAGCGCCTCCCAGCCCGGTCCCATTGCCTCAGCGGGCCCGGATGATCGACCCGGCACCGTGTTCGGTGAAGAGCTCCAGCAGGACCGAGTTCGGTGCGCGCCCGTCGAGGATCACCACGGCGCGCACGCCGCTGGCAATCGCGTCGAGCGCGGTGGTGGTCTTGGGGATCATGCCGCCCGCGATGGTGCCGTCGTCGGTCATCTCGCGGATCTGCGCGGCGGTCAGGTCGGTCATGACCTCGCCCTGTGCGTTCTTCACGCCCGCCACGTCGGTCAGCAGCAGCAGCCGGTCGGCCTTCAGCGCGCCCGCGATGGCACCGGCGGCGGTGTCGCCGTTGATGTTGAAGGTCTCGCCGTTGCGGCCCATGCCGATGGGCGCGATCACGGGGATGATCTCCTGCTTGAACATCGCGTGCAGGATGGTGGTGTCCATCTGCACCGGTCGGCCGACGAAGCCGAGGTCGGGGTTGTCCTGTTCGCAGATGATCAGGTTGGCGTCCTTGCCGCTGAGGCCCACGCCCTTGCCGCCCTGTTCGCCGATCGCCTGAACGATGCGCTTGTTGACCTGCCCCGAGAGGACCATCTCGACCACTTCCATGGTCTTGGCATCGGTGACGCGCTTGCCCTTCACGAACTCGGATTTCACCTCGAGCTTGTCGAGCATCTCGTTGATCATGGGGCCGCCGCCGTGGACGATCACCGGGTTCACGCCGACCTGACGCATCAGGACGATGTCGCGGGCGAAGGTTTCCATCGCCTCGTCGTCGCCCATGGCATGGCCGCCGAACTTCACGACGACAATCGCCTCGTCATAGCGCTGCAGGTAGGGCAGTGCTTCGGAGAGGGTGCGGGCGGTGGCGATCCAGTCGCGGTTCATGGTCTGTTTTCTCATCCGGATTTCCCCAAGGTTCGTCTGTTGATAGTCGCTCGCGCGGTGGGTGCCAAGCGTCAGAGCGACAGGACCGGTCTTGCACCCTGCCGAACCGCCGCTGCCGGTCTGGTTCCGCGGTTTTTCGCGGGTTCCGCTGGGTCATGTGAGAGCGGGGCGGGGGCTTTGTCTCAGCTCCGGAAACGGGGGCCGTCAGACCCGCGAGGCATCAGCCAAGATTGGCCGACACGAAGTCGTGTCCTTGAAAATTTAACGTAACAAAAACATGACGCTAGTCGATTCTCGCGACGGATCGAAACGCTTCACACGGGCCGATTTCGCGGCCTGCTTCGGCATAGGCTGCTTCAAGCCTACGACCCGGCCACCCTCTACCGAAAAGAAACCCAACTGCTATCTCAGCGTTGTCCAATCAGTGCAGCGAGCGAGTCATGCTCATCCCCGCTGCCACTGAAACGATCGAGCAACCGAACCCGGCCGGATGCCGGGCACGAAAGGGCCAAAGGCCCGAACGATGGAGACGAAAGACATGATCCGTATCACTGCAATTTCCCTTGCCGCCGCCACTGCCCTCGCGTCGCCCGCCCTCGCAGGCAGCCTCGAGCCGGCGCCCATGGAACCCGCAATCACCCCCGTGCAAGCCGCACCCGTTGCATATGGCAACGACTGGACCGGCGGCTATGCAGGTCTGAGCCTCGGCTGGGCCAACGGCGAAGCCGGCAGCGTCGATGACGACGGCATGGCCTATGGCATCCAAGGCGGTTACGACTACGACTTCGGCAACTGGGTGCTTGGTGGTGAACTGGCCTACTCCGGCACCAACCTGAGCGTCGGCGGCGTGGACGTCGACAGCCTGCTGGCCGCGAAAGCCCGCGTTGGCTACGACCTCGGCCAGACCCTGATCTACGCCACCGGTGGTGCAGAGCGCGCTTGGGTCGATGGCGGCGAAGACACTGGCTACGTTGTCGGTGCAGGCGTCGAACACATGCTGACCGACACGATCTCGGTCGGTGGTGAATACCTCTACCACGGCTTCGATGACTTCGACGGCACCGGTGTGGACGCCAGCGGCAACACCCTCGCAGCCCGCGTGAACTACCGCTTCTGATCCTCGCCCCGAGATCGGAAGCCAACGGCCCGGCCCGCCTCCCCCGGCGGACCGGGCTTTTTCGTGCCCGCGGCCTGCCACGCTTACCGCCGCGGGCCGCCCCGGCGGGACCCTGCCGGCCCGCGGGGAACTTATCGGCAAGTTTCGGCGTTACCCCCACACGAGAAGTTGAGATCGGGGAACACTATCATGCGCCGCACATCTCTCGCCTTCGCCGCAACCGCCGCCTGTCTTCTGGCTGGTATGGCCTCCGCCCAGTCCCGGCACGCATGGGACGGTTTCTATGCAGGTGGCAATCTAGGCCTCGCCTTCGGGGACACCCGCGACGAGGGAATGCGCTCGCTCCATGCCGGGCGCGACTGGTCCAACGGGACCATGGTCTGGGGCACCGAGTTGCAATGGACCGATACAGGGATCGAGGTTCCCGGCGGGGACCTCAGCGATCTGACCAGCCTCAAGCTCCGCTTCGGGCAGAGCATGGGAGACGTACTCTGGTACGGGGTCGCGGGGATCTCCTACGCCTCGGGGTCCTTCGGGGACGATGTCGGCTGGATGGTCGGCGTGGGCGTCGACGTGAAGGTCTATGGGCCCTTCTCCGTAGGGGGCGAGCTGACCCACCACGAGTTCAACGACTTCAAGGGCGGCGGCGGGGCACTGGGCGTGAACGCGATCACGGCCCGCATCAGCTACCACTTCTGAACCATAGGTTCCGCGACGCGGGCGCCGCGTCTCAGGACAGTTGATCGGGCCGAATGATAGGGCCGAGCGCTGAGGCCCGCCGCCGAGGCCGATGCCTCAGGTCAGTCCGGCGATGATCGCGCGCAGGGTTTCGACCCCGTCGCCCTTCTCGGAGGAGGTCAGCACGATCTCGGGATAGGCCGCCGGGTGCTTGGCGAGGGCGCCGCGGACCTGCGTCAGGATCTTCTCCCGGTCGGTGACCTTCACCTTGTCTGCCTTGGTCATCACCACTTGGAAGGTCACGGCGGAGCTGTCCAGCAGCGCCATGATCTCCTCGTCCACCGGCTTCACCCCGTGGCGCGTGTCGATCAGCACGAAGGCCCGGCGCAGGGTCTGGCGGCCCGAAAGGTACTGCTTCAGCAGGCGCTGCCACTTCTCCACCACGGCCAGTGGCGCGTTGGCATAGCCATAGCCCGGAAGGTCGACGAGGTAGTGGCTGTCGGCCAGCGTGAAGAAGTTGATCTCCTGCGTACGGCCCGGCGTGTTGGAGGCGCGCGCAAGCGCCTTGCGCCCGGTCAGCGCGTTGATCAGCGTCGACTTGCCCACGTTGGAGCGCCCGGCAAAGCAGACCTCCAGCCGGTCAGCGGGGGGCAGGCCGTTCATGGCCACGACGCCCTTGAGGAACTCGGCCCCGGTGGCAAACAGCATCCGGCCCGCTTCGCGGGTGGTGTCGTCGGGCTCTTCGGCCAGGGGGAAGGGCAGGGGGGCGCTCATGACAGGACCACTTCGTCACCAAGGGCAATCTCGCCCCCGCGGATCACGCGGGCGTAGACGCCGAAATCAGTATGGCCGAAATGCTCCCGCAGGGCTTTCAGCGTGTTTACGTCGCGGGTGCCGGTCTCGGGGTTGGCCTCGGTGGCGCGGCAGCGCCCGATCCGTTCCACCACTTCAAGTTCGGCCCCGCCGAGGGTCAGCCGCCGGCCGACCCAGTCGAATTCCGCGAAGGGCTCCAGCCCCTCGATCCAAAGATTGCCGCGAAAGCGGCGTTCGTCCAGCTCTGCGCCACAGGCGGCAGAGAGCGCCTCCAGCGAGGCGCGTCCCAGCAGAGCGACCGAGGGGAAGTCCGCATCGGTCATGCCCTGCGCGGGCGCTGCGACCAGCTCCCGCGGGGCGGGGCGGTCGTCGGAATAGAGCGGCGCGATCCAGTCGACCAGCTGCCCGCCGTCGTGGGCGGGGTCGAGGGTGATCGGCGCCTGATCGGGATGGCGGAAGGTGATCCGCCCATCGTCGTGGCTGTCCGCCTTCACGGCCATGAGCCGCGGGGCATAGCAGCCGCGGGCGAAGTTGCGGCAGGGCATCCACTCGCCCGTGGCCTGCGCCTCGCCCGTGAGGATGGCCCAGGCCCGGTCACCGGGCAGGGGCCGCGCCGCCTCCAGCCCGGTGCGGGTGAGGGGCTCGGCCCCCACACCCTTGACCGGATGGCGCCAGATGGCGGCGAGGCGGGCCATTACTTCTTGTCCCCGGCCTTCTTGCCGGCGTCTTTCTTGCCGAACTTCATCGAGTTCTTGATGTTGCCGAAGACGTCAGGCTTGAACCCGTGGCTCCGCATGATCGTGTACTGCTGGATGAAGGTGATCGTGTTGTTGGTGATCCAGTAGAGCACCAGGCCGGAGGCGAACTTGCCCAGCATGAACATGAAGACCCAGGGCATCCAGGCAAAGATCATCGCCTGCGACTTGTCGGCGGGTGCCGGGTTCAACTTCTGTTGCAGCCACATGGAGATACCCAGCAGGATCGGCAGCACGCCGAGGCTGAGGATATGCAGGAAGCTGTCCGGGCCCGGAGGGGTGAAGCTGAGCAGGCCGAAGAGGTTCAGGATCGACGAGGGATCGGGCGCCGACAGGTCGCGGATCCAGCCGATCCAGGCGGCGTGCCGCAGTTCGATCGTGACGAAGATCACCTTGTAGAGCGAGAAGAAGATCGGGATCTGCAGCAGGATCGGCAGGCAGCCTGCGGCGGGGTTCACCTTTTCCTTCTTGTAGAGCTCCATCATCTCCTTCTGGAGCTTCTGACGGTCGTCGCCTGCGCGCTCCTTCAGCTTCTCCATCTGCGGCTGCAGTTCCTTCATCTTCGCCATCGAAGCGTAGGACTTGTAGGCCAGCGGGAAGAGCAGCGCCTTAAGCAGGATGGTCAGCGCGATGATCGCCCAGCCCATGTGGCCCTTAAGGCCCAGACCCTCGAAGAAGACCGAGATCCAGTGCAGCACGGCGAAGATCGGTTTGGTCAGGAAGAAGAACCAGCCCCAGTCGATCGAGTCGATGAAGCCCTCGACACCTTCGTCGTCCTGGTAGTGACGGATGGTGTCGGTTTCCTTGGCACCGGCAAAGAGCCGGGTCTCGGAGACGCCGATCGCACCGGGGGCGACCTCCTGCAGCGGCATGACCGCCTCGGTCTGGTAGATGTCGGCGTTGGGGTAGTACTTGGCGACGGAACGGAACGGCTGGCCCTGCTGGGGGATCAGCGTCGACATCCAGTAGTGATCGGTGAAGCCGATCCAGCCGTTCTCGGTGACCTCGACACGATCCGCCGGCGCGCCTTCGCGCGTGTCGGTGTCGAATTCGGTCATCTTCTTGTATTTCTCTTCCTGCAGCGTGCCGTCCGACATCCGGACGAGGCCTTCGTGCAGCACGAAGAAGTTCTGCAGGGTCGAGGGTTCGCCGTGGCGGCGCAGCAGGCCGTAGGGGCGCAGGCTGACGGCCGCGTCGGTGGTGTTCTCCACCGACTGGGTCACGGTGAACATGTAGTCGGGGTCGACCGCGTATTCGCGGCGGAAGACGAGGCCCGCGCCGTTGTCCCAGGTCAGGGTGACCGGGGTGTCCGGGGTCAGGGTGGCGCCGTCCTCGGCCTGCCACAGCGTATCCGGCCCGGGCACGGCGGAGGCGTCGACGCCTTCACCCGCGGCCCAGCCGAAGAGCGCGTAATAGGGGTCCTGAGAGCCGACCGGGCTCATCAGCGTGACGAGGGGCGAGGCGTCGCTGAGCTCGACATGGTAGTCCTTCAGCTCGACGTCATCGAGACGGCCGCCCAGCATCGAGATCGAGCCGGAGATGCGGGGCGTGTCGATGGTGACGCGCGCGGCCTGGGCCTCGGCGGTCTGGGTGGCGTTCATCTCGCCCGGCGCAGTGGCGCCGGCGGCCGTGCCCGAGGGGGTCTCGGCGCCCGGGGTCAGCGCGGTGCTGCCCGCGGTCTGATCGCTGGCCGAGGTGGTCGTCTCGGCCGGGGCGTTGGGGTCCACGGCGGGGCTCGGCGGGAACAGCACCGTCCAGCCGACGATGACAAGCCCGCTGAGCACGGTCGCGAGAAGTAGGTTCTTGTTCTGATTGTCCATCAGAGAAAGCCGCCCTTACCTTGGAAGAAGTCAGGGGCGGTTCAACATTTCGCGGCACGAAAGGTCAAGCTCATTCTAGGGAAACCAAGCGTTCCGCGCCGATTCCGCACCGGTTCTCACGGCGATGTCACCCGGTTTCGGGGGCGCACCACGGCCGGTGCGTCTGCGGCGGGCAGCGCCCTCGCGGCGGGGGGGTGCGTTCAGCCTAGGTCGGGGCGGGGCGGTCAGCCGGTGCGATGGCCGATTTCCGGGGGCGAGCCGAGCCCCGCGGTATAGGTCATCATCCAGTCCCGCACCTGGTCTCCGGGCATCGGGCGGGCGATGCCGTAGCCCTGAACATGGCCACAGCCGAGCTGCGCCAGCATCGCATGTTCCCCTGCCGTCTCGACCCCTTCGGCCAGCGTGTCGAGGCCGAGCCGTTCCGCCATGGTCAGGATCGCTGCCACCATGCGCTGTTGTTCGGCATCCCGGTCGACCTTAAGCACGAAGCTCCGGTCGATCTTGATCCGCTCGACCGCGAAGCGGCGGATGGAGGAGATGGAGGCATGGCCCGTGCCGAAATCGTCCAGGTCGATGCGGCAGCCGAGTTTCGCCAAGCCGTTGATATTGCGCGCCACGATGTCATCGGGGGAGGCGGCGACAACGGTTTCCAGAACCTCGACGCAGAGCCGTTCGGCCGCGATGTCGAAGCGGTCCAACTCCCAGCGGACCTTGTCGATGAGGCGGGGGTTCAGCAGCTCCTGCCCGGTGAAATTCACCCCGACCATCGGCAGTTTCAGCCCGGCCCGATCCCAGCCCTGCAGGCTCTTCAGGGCGTTGGTGAGCATGACCTCGCCCAGGCGTTCCAGCAGGCCGGCCTGTTCGAGCAGGGGCAGGAATTCCCCGGGGCCGATCAGGCCGCGCTGCGGGTGTTGCCAGCGGGCAAGGCTTTCCAGCCCGCTGACCTGCCCGGTGTCGGTCGAGACCTGCGGCTGGAAGAAGGCGACGATCTGGCCGTTCTCCAGCGCGGCGGCGGCCTCGTCGGTGCCGAGATCCCGGCCGCGGCGCGTCTGGCGCATTTCCTCGGACCAGGCGCGGATCGACGAGGGCGCGGTGTTCGCCGCTTCGCGCAGGGCCTCGCCGGCCGCCTCGATCAGGACGGCGGCGGTGCGGCGCGGCGCGCGGGAGCCGAGGCAGAAGCCGACGGAACAGGAGATGTAGATCACCGTCGAATCGAGAGAGATCGGCTCCTCCACCGCGGATTGCAGCCGGGCGGCCATCTGGATCGCCACTTCAAGGTCGAGGTGGGTCACCGGCGCAATCCCGATGCCGAACTGCGCATCGCCCATCCGCACGATGACATCCGCCTCGCGTAGCGCCCCCCGCAGCCGGTCGGCGGTGCGGTGCAGCAGCGTTTCCCCGGCGGCCTGACCGTAGCGGTCGAGGACGACATCGAAATCGTCGATCCGGACCTGGAAGCAGGCCGTGCCCGCACGCGCGCCCGGGCTGTCGCTGAGCACACGGTTCAACATGCGTTCCAGCGTGTCGGGCGCCGGCAGGCCGGTCACGGAATCGCTGGCCCGATGCTTGAGGGGCGGCGGCGGCCCGAAGCCGATCAGCAGGCCGAAGAGCGCGGGGATCGCGAGCGAGACGATGAACAGCAGCACCTCCCCCCCGAGCCAGAAGGCGCCGAGCGTCGCGGCGGGGAGGAAGGCCAGCATATGTGGCCCGGTCATGGCCGCGCGGATGCGCGCCAGCAGCGTCGGGAGTCTGGGACCGGGCATCGGGTTTCCTTTCTCGTCACGGAAAGGCTACGCGCACGGTCTGAACAGAGGATTAACCCGGGAAGGTCAGAGGTTGGGGATGCCGTCGTCGGGGCTTTCCGGCGCACCGGCGCCCCGGGTAAGACCTGCGAAATCAAAGAGTTTCGGGTCCAGCAGATGCGAGGGCCGCGTGTTCATCAGGGCCCGGAACATCTTCTGCCGACGCCCCGGGGCGTTCTTTTCCCAACCGTCGAGGATCGCTTTCACCTGCTGGCGCTGAAGCCCGTCCTGCGACCCGCAGAGGTCGCAGGGGATGATCGGGTAGTTCATCGCGCGGGCGAATTTCTCGCAATCCGCCTCGGCCACATGGGCGAGGGGACGGTAGACGAAGAGATCGCCTTCCTCGTTCACCAGCTTCGGCGGCATGGTGGCCAGCCGCGAGCCGTGGAAGAGGTTCATGAAGAACGTCTCGAGGATGTCGTCGCGGTGATGGCCGAGAACCACGGCGGAGCAGCCTTCTTCCCGCGCGATGCGGTAGAGGTTGCCCCGGCGCAGCCGCGAGCAGAGCGCGCAGTAGGTCCGGCCCGCGGGCACCTTGTCCATGACGATGGAATAGGTGTCCTGATACTCGATCCGGTGCGGAACGCCCATCTTTTCGAGGAACTCGGGCAGGACGGTGGCCGGGAAGCCGGGCTGCCCCTGATCGAGGTTGCAGGCCAGCAGTTCGACCGGCAGCAGGCCGCGCCACTGCAACTCGTGCAGAACGGCGAGCAGCGTGTAGCTGTCCTTGCCGCCGGAGAGGCAGACCAGCCACTTGGCGCCACGCTCGATCATGCCGTATTGATCCACCGCCTCGCGCGTGTGTTGCACGATGCGTTTGCGGAGTTTCTTGAACTCCGTCGTCTTGGGCGCGCCGTGGAACAGCGCGTGGATATCGTCAGCGTCGTCGAGCATGGGCGGGGTGATGCCAGAACCAAGGGCGCAAGGGAAGTCAAATCGGCGGGGGCGGCAGGGCATGCTTGAAATGCGGGCGGGGCTTTGCCACGCTGGCCTCAAGGCTATTTCGATCCGTCCCTTTTCAGGAGCATCCCTTGGACCAGACGCCCGAGGCGCAGGACCCCCCGGAGGAACCTCAGGGCGTGTCCAAGACGATGAACAGCGTCTTCGGGATGCTGATCTTCGGCTTTGGCCTGGCCGCCGGGATCATGCTCGCCTTCTCGGGCTATGCGCTGCTGGAGGGCAGCGCCTCGCTGGTGGTGACGATCTTCCTTGCCGCGCTCTTCGTGGTGACGCTGGTCTCGGCGCTGGTCTTCGCGCTGCGCAAGCCGATCCTGCGGGCGCTCTTCGGCGTGGCCTCGACCCAGATCGAGCTTTTCGCCTCCCCGCTGTCGGACGTGGCGGACGCGGCGCTGGGGCGCGATGCGCCCAAGGCCACCGCGGCGGCGCGGCGCTTCGTACAGATGACGCTGGCCCGCTATGCCTGGCTCTCGACGCGGCGCTGGATCGTGGCCTCGCTCACCGGGCTGATCGCGGCCATGGCGGCGCTGGCGGGGACGGCGCTTCTCTTCAAGCAGAACCAGCTGTTGCAGGAGCAGAACACCCGCGTAGCCACCCAGACCGAACTGCTGGTGCAGCAGGTGCAGCTGGCCGAGGCGCAGCGCAATGCCGAGATCGCCGTGCAGATCACCGAGATCGCGAACCTGCTGGGCGGCGCGATGGAGCGGCGCGGCGCGCGGCTGGCGCAGGACAGCGGCGGCACGCAGGACGCGGATGCGGCGAGCCTCGTGGGGGTACTCAATCCCTACCTCGACCTCGGGCCCAGCCTGATCATGCGGATCACCTCTGCCTCCCGGGCGGCCAAGCCCTATCGCTTCATCCTGCCGCCCTACCGGGCGCACGACGACCGCGACAAGCTGCGGGTCGCGATGGAGAGCCGCCGGGGCGACCTGACACAGACTTATGACACGATGGCGGCTGGCCTCGACTGGCGCGACCCGCCCGAGCAGGATGCCCTGATCGACCGGCCTGCCAGCCCCGAGCGGGCGGCGCTGCTTGAGGTCCTGATGCGCGCCGGGCTCCGGGATTACGGGCTGCTCAATTTTTTCGGCCTCGATCTCTCCTTTGCCCATGCGGAGGATATCCACCTGCTGGGGCTGACCCTGCAGGGCGCGCAGTTGAGCTTTGCCAGCTTCGACCGGGCCCAGATCAGCCAGACCGATTTCGCGGGCGCCGCAATGGAGAACACGCGATTCCGCGGCGCGCGGATCAGCGCGAGCCAGTTTCGCGGGCTGCCCTACCGCGAGGCGGCGGCGCCCTATAACGCAGAGAGCGATGAACTCATGGTCACCGGGCTGTCCGGGGCGGATTTCAGCGAGGCGGTGATCGCGCAGAGCGATTTCTCGCAGCTGAACGGCGGGGCGATGGTCTTTGACCGGGCGGCGCTGCACGGGGTCAGCTTTGCGGGGGCGAGCCTTGGGGCGACGACGTTCCGCGGTGCGGTGCTGCTGGACGTGGATTTCACCGGGGCGGGCTTGCAATCGGTGGATTTCGACGGCGCCTATGTCTTCCGCGCGGATATCCTCGACCAACTGGCGGAAGTCGCACAGGAAGGCAGCTTCGTCCGCGACCGGTTCCGCCTGCGGGAGGTGCCCGCCGAGGCATGGCAGGAGGTGAATGCCGCCTTCGTGCTGCTGTCGCCCGAGATCATCGCGGAAAGCGGCGGCGAGGGCGTCTGGCACGTGGAGCGCGTCGGGGCCTTCGAGACCGCGCCGGAGGCGGAACCCCCCGGCTGACGGATCACTTCGGCACGTCGTCCACGCCGAAACCGCCCCAGGGATGGCAGCGCAGCACGCGGCGGAAGGTCAGCCAGCCGCCCTTGATCCCGCCATGGCGGCGCAGGGCCTCCATCGCATAGGCGGAACAGGTCGGATCGTAGCGGCAGTTGAAGCCCACGTAGGACGAGAAGGTCAGCCGGTAGGCCCGGATCGGCAGCGAGAGCACGTAAGCCAGCGGCGTCATGCGCGCAGGCGCCGCGCTGTCCGTGCCGTGGCTATGGGCGTCAGGGCCGCACATCAGGGTTTCTCGTGAAGTTTCCGAAGGGCATAGCGCAGGTCGTCACACATCTTGTCGAACGGACGCCCCGCGGTGGTGTCGGCACGCCCGATCAGGACATAATCCCAGCCAGGCTGTCCGGTATGCGGCAGAACCGCGCGGGCGGCCTCGCGCAGCCGGCGCTTGGCGCGGTTGCGGGCGACGGCATTGCCGACCTTCTTGGAACAGGTGAAGCCGACGCGAATGCCCTCGACGGGGTCGTCGTCGCGACGCTTGCGGGCCTGCACCATCATCGAACCGGTGCCCTGACGCCGGGCACGGGCCGCGGCGAGGAACTCGGCGCGGGTCCGCATCACGGTGAGGGCAGGGGCGCTGGCGATGAGCGGCTTGGGCACGGGACGCGGCTTTGCACGCGCCTGTTCGGGGGCCTGTGCGGGGGCCTGTTCTGGCGCCGCATCAGCGGCCAGTCCCACGGTCCCCGCGGCTGGCTCCGGGCAAACGGAAACCGCCGGAGACGCTTCGGCCTGCGGGGAACAAGCCCCCTTGGCGTCGGTCTCCGGCGGTGTCATCGGTCTTCAGCTGGCGCGACTTACGCGCTCAGCGATTTCCGGCCACGTGCGCGGCGGGCGTTCAGGATCTTGCGGCCGGCCTTGGTGGCCATGCGCGCACGGAACCCGTGACGCCGCTTGCGGACGAGGTTCGAGGGTTGGTAGGTGCGTTTCATCGCTCCGTCTCCGTCATGTCACCTGCGGCGGGCAGGCTGTTGATCTGGCAGGCGTCAGCGTTGCGGGAATCGCAGCGGGCCCACGCGTGTTCATTGAAGCCCGCTCTATAGGGATGCATCCGGGTGCTGTCAAACCCGCATCGGGGTCCGCCGCGATGTTTTTCGCAGCCACTTCGATTCGCCTCCGACTTGCCGCAGCGCGTTGCGCGACATAGGTCTAAGGGTCAAGAGGGCCATACCCTCGCGCCCATGACACGGACATATGATGATCACCTCTCTTTCCGGCCGCTTCCTGCTTCTGACGTGCGTCTTCGTCGTGCTGGCCGAGATTCTGGTGCTGGTGCCGTCCGTTGCCCGATTCCGCGAGGATTACCTGCTCGACCGGCTGGAACGGTCGCAGATCGCCTCGCTGGCGCTTCTGGCCGATGACATGATCAGCCCCGACATCGAGGAGGAGCTGCTGCGCAATGCCGAGGTCTATAACGTGGTGCTGCGCCGCGACGAGGCCCGCCAACTTGTGCTCTCCTCCCCGGTGCCGCAGCCGATCTCCGAAACCTTCGATCTGCGCGAGGCCACGGCGCCGATTCTGATTCACGATGCGCTACGCCTGCTGATGGACAGCGAGAATCGGGTGATCCGGGTCATCGGCAGCCCGGTGCGCGATGCGGGGCAGCTGATCGAGATCACCATGCCGACGCAGCCGCTGCGCACGGCGATGCTGGATTACGCGCTCGGCGTGCTGGTGCTTTCGGCCACGATCTCGCTTCTGACGGCGCTGCTGCTCTTCCTCTCCGTGCGGGTCTTCCTGATGCGGCCCATCAAACGGGTGGTGAGCCACGTCCTCTCCTATGCGGAATCGCCCGAAGACAGCCGCCGCGTGATCGAACCGCAGGCCGGTATCCGCGAGCTGCGCGACGTGGAAGAGGCGCTTCAGACCCTCCAGACACAGCTCACCGCCGCGCTGCGCCAGAAGGAACGCCTCGCCCAGCTGGGCGGCGCCGTGGCCAAGATCAGCCACGACCTGCGCAACATCCTCACCTCGGCACAGCTCTTCACCGACCGGCTGGAGGTTTCGGAGGACCCGGCGGTGCAGCGACTCGCCCCGAAGCTGGTGAACTCCATCACCCGGGCGGTGCACCTGTGCGAATCGACCCTCGCCTTCGGCAAGGCCGAGGAGCCCGCGCCGCAGCTTTCCCACATCCGTCTTGCGGATGTCGTGGGCGACGTGATCGACAGCGAGCGGCTGGCGGTGGGCGATGCGGACATCTCCTTCGCCGAGGATATCCCCGCCACCCTGATGCTGCGCGCCGATCAGGAGCAGCTCTACCGTGTGATCTCCAACCTCGTGCGCAACGCGCGGCAGGCCATCGTCACCAGCGGCAAACCGGGCGAGATCGCCGTGGCCGCCTCCGAGGACGACGAAGCCTGGATCATCCATGTCACGGATACCGGCCCCGGCCTGCCGCCCAAGGCGCGGGAGTTCCTCTTCACCGCCTTCCAGGGCGGGGTGCGCAAGGGCGGCTCGGGCCTCGGCCTCGTGATTTCGGCCGAGCTGATCCGCGGCCATGGCGGCACTTTGAAGCTGGATCGCACGGGCCCCGAGGGAACGGAGTTCACGATTCTCCTGCCCAAGGGCGGCCTCGACCTGTCCGAGCGCCGCGCCTGATCCCCGCATTTTCCATCTGAAACGGCGGCCACCGGCGGCCCACCCGGGCCGTCATTCTCCTGTCATGCCGCTGTCATGTGCTTGTCGTCGGGGCAGCTTCGAAAAATCCTGAATTCGCCCTTGCGCCCCCCCACGGGATACCGTAGATGCTCCTCCACGACGCGCTGGTAGCTCAGTTGGATAGAGTACTTGACTACGAATCAAGGGGTCGGGGGTTCGAATCCTCCCCAGCGCGCCACTTCCCTTCAAATGCCAACTGAGTGAATAAGACGGACGCCAAGCGGCCGGTCGAGACGTTCAGTCCTTCGATGTTTTCCCGTTTCCAAGTCTGATCAGAGGCGTGGCAACGACTTGCGCCGCGCCCGGATGCTCTAGGTGTGCCGAGCGGGCGGAGAAGGGGCCATGCCGATGCGCAGGTCCGTTCTCCCGCGCCCTTGAGCCCGGATCACTCGGCCGCGGTCAGGCAGAACTCCGGCAGCATGTTCTCGTTCTTGTAGCTGCGCAGCAGGAACACGGTCTTGTAGTCCGCGACCGAGACCCATTCCCCGAACACTTCCTGCGCGAAGTCGTGGTAGGCCTCGATCGAGCGTTCCTGCACGATCAGCAGGAAGTCGAAGTCCCCGGTCACCACATGGCATTGCTGCACGGCGTCATAGGCACAGATCCGGCGCGCGAACTCCTGCGAGACATTGGCCTTGGGCGCGGTGAGCGAGACCATCACCGTCGCCGTCACCGGGCGCTTGAACTTGCGCCGGTCAAGCAGGGCGACGGAGCGGGCGATCAACCCCTCGGACCAGAATCGCGCGACTCGCTTGGCGCAGGCCGAGACCGAGAGGCCCACCTCCTCGGCGAGGTCCGCATTGGTGCGGCGCGCATCACGTTGCAGCGCCATCAACAGTTTTCGGTCCAGCGGGTCGAGCATCCGTGCCTCCAGTATCGCGAATCCTGCGCAATATCCTCTCCAGAGTGGTCCCAGTAAAGAATTAATCTCGCAAACGCCGCAAATCTCGGAATTGCGCGCCGGGGGAGCCGCTAGCATCGCCGCCAGCAACACTTCCAGACACGAGGCCTCCATGTCTTCCTCCAATTTCCTTGCCCGCGCCGATGCCAGCCTGATCCGCTACGGCGCGCATTTCTTCGACCGTGAGATCGTCGGTTCCGAAGGCAGCTATGTCATCGCCGCCGACGGTCAGCGGGTGCTGGATTTTACCTCCGGCCAGATGTCGGGCATCCTCGGCCACCGGCACCCGGAGCTGACGCAGGTGATGCACGAGTGGATCGACAAGGTGGTGCACCTGCATTCGGGGATGCTTTCCGCGCCGGTGCTGGAACTGGCCGAGGGGCTGACCGCGATCACGCCGGACGGGCTGGACCGTGTGCTGCCGCTCACCACCGGGGGCGAGGCGAATGATGCCGCCCTGCGCCTTGCGCGGCTGGTGACCGGGGGCTTCGAGATCGTCAGCTTTGCCTCCAGCTGGCACGGGATGACCGGCGGCGCGGCGGCCGCGACCTATGCGGCCGGGCGCAAGGGCTATGGCCCGGTTTCGGCGGGCAACTTCTCGATCCCCGTGCCCAATGCCTACCGTCCCCGATTCGCAGGCTGCGAGATCAGCTGGCAGGCGGAACTCGACGATGCCTTCGCGCTGATCGACGCACAGTCCACCGGCAACCTCGCCGCCTTCATCGCCGAGCCGATCCTTTCGTCGGGCGGGATCATCGAACTGCCCAAGGGCTATATCGCGGCGCTGAAGGCCAAATGCGAAGAGCGCGGCATGCTGCTGATCCTCGACGAGGCGCAGACCGGCATGGGCCGCACCGGCATGGCCTTCGCCTTCGAGCGTGACGGCGTGGTGCCGGATATCCTGTCGCTCTCCAAGACGCTGGGGGCGGGGCTGCCGCTGGCGGCGATCATGACCAGCGCAGAGATCGAGGCCAGGGCGGCCGAACGCGGCTTCCTCTTCTACACCACCCATGTCTGCGATCCGCTGCCCGCCGCCGTCGGCGTGAAGGTGATCGAGATCATGCAGCGGGACGACCTGCCGGGCCGGGCCGCTACCATGGGCGCACGGATGACCGCCGGTCTGAACCGGCTGGCGGAGAAGCACGAGAAGATCGGCGACGTGCGCGGGCGGGGCCTGCTGCTGGGGGTCGAGGTCGTCTCGGACCGGGCGACCAAGCAGGCGGACGAGGCTTACGGCGTGCGCGTCATGGACATCTGCGCCCGCGAGGGGCTGAACATGAACATCGCCGGGCTGAAGGGGCTTGCCTCCGTCTTCCGCATCGCGCCGCCGCTGACGGTGTCCGATGCGGAGATCGACACGGCGCTGGAGATCTTCGATCACGCCCTCGCCGAGGCGGTCTGAGGCGGGCGGTCCGGCCTCCCGCTCGGGGCCAGCCTGTCCGCTGCGCGCGCTTTGGGCCGGGCAGGGGGGCTCTGCCCCCGTCGCGTGCCGCGACTCCCCCGGAGTATTTCGGGAAAGAGGAAGGGGCGGGGCGCGTCGACCCATCCTGAAACGAGAACGCCCGCCGGGGGACCGGCGGGCGTTTGTACCTGCGGGTGGGCGGGATCAGCCGATGCTGACCAACTCCACGTCGAAGGTCAACGCCTTGCCAGCCAGCGGGTGGTTGGCGTCGAGCACGAGTTGCGTGTCGGTCACCTCGGCGATCACCACGTTCATCGCCTGACCGTCCTGGGTCTGCACCTGAAGCTGGGTGCCGGGTTCGGTCGGGATGTGGTCGGGGACATTGGCGCGGTCCACGGCCTGCATCCGCTCGGGCATATGCTCGCCATAAGCCTCTGCCGCCTCGACGCGGACCTTGCGGGTTTCGCCCACTTCCATACCCATGAGGCCCTTTTCGAGGCCGGGGATGATCTGGCCCGCGCCCAGTTCGAAGGTCAGCGGATCGCGGCCTTCGGAGCTGTCGAAGACAGAGCCGTCATCGAGGGTGCCTTTGTAGTGGAGATGCAGCGTGTCGCCCGGCTTTGCCTGGGTCATGTCGGGTATCCTTTCGGGGGGAGTGCGTGACTTTGGCGAGGCCGCTTTCGGGGCGGGTGGCTCGCGCGTTCCCCTGAAAACTGGCAACTCCGGGCCCGGATGTAAAGGTTTCCTCAGAAAATCGACCTGTCACGCGCGGCTCACGGGGCGTAAACCTTGGGGGCAGAAGGCCTCAGGGGGCCGGTTCCGCGTCCCCGAAGACCGAGCGCCACTGCGCGATGAAGCTGGCGCGGCGCTGCCGGTCGCGGGCGATGAGCAGCGTCGGGTCGATCTCTACCGCGCGTTCCGAGCTCTCCGGCAGGCCCTGCACATCCGGGTCGCGCTCGAAGACGAGGCCGCTGCGACGCAGGATCTCGCGCCCTTCCGGGCCGAGGAGGTAATCGAGCAGGCGCTGCGCGGCCTCGGGCTTTTCGGCGCTGCGCGGGATCATGTAGGCCCGCGACAGGAAGAGCGTGTAATCCTCGGGCAGGATCACCCCGACGGTCGCGTTCAGCCCCGGCGTGGATTGCGGCTGAAGGTAGGAGCCGAGGACGTTGTAGGCGATCAGGTAGCGCCCCTCGGCCACGCCTTCGATGATCTCGGCAGAGCAGCAGGTGGCGACGGCGTCGATCCGGGCGAAGCCCTCCAGCAGCGCGCCGAAGGTGGTGGCCTCAAGGCTGTCGGCGAAGGCCAGCAGATAGCCGAGGCCCGAGGCCTCGATGTCATAGGTCGCCACGCGCCCGAAGTAGCGCGGATCGGCGCGGCGCATCAGGTCGAGCAGTTCGAACCGGGTGCGCGGGGCCTCGCCCGGGGGCATCAGGCGACGGTTGTAGATCGTCACCACCGGTTCGTGGGTCACGCCCCAGAGCTCATCGCGCCAGCGGCGGGTTTCGGGCAGCGCCTGCGTGCGGGGCGAGCTGTAGCGCTGGGCGCAGGCGCTGTTCACCAGTTCGACCATCTGGTGCACGGCGGAGGAGAAGAGCACATCCGCCGGCCCCGCGCCGTCGCGGCACTGTTTGCGCGCCTCGGCATAGAGCGCGTTGGAGCCCCATTGCTCGTAGCGGATCGAAAGGTCCGGGTTGGCGGCGGTGAAGGCCTCCAGCGCCGGGCGCAGGATCGCGATGTCGGTGGTGGAATAGACCGTGAAGGGCGTGCCCTGCGCCGCGCCGAAGCGCGCCGTGGCCTCCTGCGCCGTCAGCGGCAGGGCGGGGAGGAGGGCAAGGGCTGCGGCGAGGATTGCGGCGCGGGCTCCTGTGCGAGGACGGCCAGCTGGTGGGCCCTCATGCGACGCGGCGCGGCCCGGTCCGGTCGGGGCGGGGCGAAAGCGGCGACGGAGCAGGGCGATGCGGGAGATCATTGCGTCTCCTCCGGCAGGGGCAGGCGCAGGGCGACGCGGAAGCCGTTCTCGCTGCGGGCCATGGTCAGGCGCCCGCCAAAGGCGGTGGCCACCGCCTGCACGATCGACAGGCCGAGGCCTGCGCTCTGACCGCGCGCGGCAGCCGCGCGTTCGAAGCGGTTGCCGATCCGGGCCATCAGGTCGTCCTCCGGGCCGGGGCCGCTGTCCTCGACCCAGAGCACGGCCTCGCGCCCTTCGGTACTGACCCCGATCCGCACGGGGGCAAGGCCATGGCGCAGCGCGTTGGAGAGCATGTTCTTCGCCGCTTCCTGCAACGACATCTCGTCGGCCAGCACGCAGACCTCCTCCTCGCCGATGAGCAGTTCCAGCTCGGCCCCGGGGGCGAGCAGCTGGTGGTCGCCGCTTTCCACGGCTTCCAGCGCCACGTCGCGCAGGTCGATGGCAAGGCGCGGCGCGCTGTCGGTGCGGTGGATCACCAGCGCGCGCGACAGCATCTGGTCCAGCAATTCCCCCAGCGAGCGGGTCCGCGCGGCGAGGCGCGCCACCATTTGCTGGCGCTTGGCGACGTCCTCTTCCTCCAGCGCCAGTTCGGCCTGTGCGCGCAGGGCGGCCACAGGCGTGCGCAGCTGGTGCGCCGTGTCCGAGATCAGGTTGCGCATCGCTCCCACCTGCCGGTCGAGCCGCCCCATGAAGCGGTTCATGGCCTCCGTCATCACCGACAGCTCGGCGGGCAGGGGGGTGACGATGGGCGTCAGGTCATAGGGATCGCGCGCCAGCATCTCGTCCGCGATCCGCTCCATCGGGCGCAGTGCCGAGCGGATCACGAGCACCGATAGCCCCATCAGCATGAGGCCCAGCACCCCTGCCGCGATCAGCGCGTCGCGGGTCAGCACATAGGCCATGTCGTTCCGGGCCAGCATCGTCTGGCCCACGGTCACGCTGACCACGCCGGAATAGTCCCGTTCCGCGAATCGGCGCGGCACGGTGACGAAGCGCGCCTTCTCGCCCTGCATCCGCGCGTCGTAGAACACGGGGCCGGACCGGTCCCGGGCGCGGGCCTCGCGGGCCTCCCGCGAGGCGCCGGCGGGCGTGACGTCCTCCTGCCCGGTCAGCAGGGCGCCGCCCGCGTCGCGCACGGCATAGAAGATGCGGTCGTCCGGCGCCTGCGCCAGCAGTTCGAAGGCCGAGAGGGGCAGGGCGGTCACCGGGCCGCCGGTGACGATGGTGATCGATTCCGCGATGTCCTGCGCCGCGCCCAGAAGCAGCCGGTCATAGCTCTGTCGCGCGGCCTGCCGCCCGTAGGCGAGGCTGGCAATGGCCACCGCCACGCCGCCGACGAGGAGCAGCGCAAGCACGCTGCCGGTGACGCGGATCTGGATCGAGGCCGGAGACCGCACCCGGCGCCGGAGCGGCGGGCTGGCCGCGGGGCGGCGCTCAGCCATCTGCGTCGATCCGGTAGCCAAGGCCCCGCTGGGTGCTGATCGTGACGCCGGCCCCGGCGAGCTTCTTGCGCAGGCGCGCGATGTAGAGCTCGATCGCGTTCAGCCCGACATCGGCGTCGTTGAAGGCGAAAAGACCGTTGTAGAGCCGCTCCTTGCTCTGCACCTGTCCGCGGTGGCGCAGCAGCAGCGCCAGAAGGGCGGCCTCGCGCCGGGTCAGGTCGACAGGGTCGCCAGCCACGCGGGCGGTCATCGAAGCGGGCGAGAAGCTGAGCGCGCCGAGGACAAGGTCCTCACTCTTCTGTTCGGCCTCGCGCCGCAGAAGCGCGCGCAGGCGGGCCTCCAGTTCGCGCTGGTCGAACGGCTTGACGAGGTAGTCATCCGCGCCGAGGTCCAGCGCCGTCACCCGGTCGTCCACGGTAAAGAGCGCGGTCAGCATCAGCACCGGGGTCCGGTCGCCACGGGCGCGCAGGGATTGCAGCAGGTCGGTGCCGGACCGGCCGGGCAGGTTGATATCGAGAATCAGCGCGTCGTAGCTCTGCACCGCGAGGAAATCCTCGGCGGCCTCCACGCTGTCGGCATGATCGCAGGCCATGCCCGCCCGGGACAGGCGGATCGCCACGGCTTCGGCCATGTCGGTGGCGTCCTCGACGTACAGGATGCGCATGTGCCGGACCTTCCTCCTCCGCGGGGTGTCGTTCATTTTCTGCCCGCCGATTGGGCGGTGACAGGTTCGTGACAGCTTTACCCGCTATCTCCTCTTTCTAGCCCGACGGGGGCGGAGCGCAATGCCCGGCCCGGACGGGCAGTTCGTCCCACGGCGCAGGAGGCGTCGCGGGCCCCGAATTGGAGGAGCACCAATATGATCTTCAAGGCAACCCGCCTGACCCTCGCCGCTGCGCTGCTGAGCGCCAGTGCGCTTTCCGTGGCCGCTCAGGGCTACACTCCCGAAAACCCCGAGTGCATCGCCCCCGCAAACCCGGGCGGCGGCTGGGACTTCACCTGCCGTCAGGTGGGCAAGTCGCTGCAGGACCAGGGCCTGATCGGCAAGACCATGCAGGTCGTCAACCTCGCCGGTGGCGGCGGTGGCGTAGCCTTCGCGGAAGTCGTCAACAAGCGCGCCGACGACAATGACCTGATCGTCGCGGCCTCGTCGGCCACGGCCACCCGTCTGGCGCAGGGCGCCTACCCGGGCAACACGATGGAGCAGGTCCGCTGGCTCGCCTCCATCGGCGCCGACTACGGCGTGATCGCCGTTGCTGCCGACAGCCCGATCCAGACGCTGCCCGAGCTGCTGGGCATGATCAAGGACGACCCGACCAAGGTGTCCGTCGCAGGCGGCTCCGCCGTGGGCGGCTGGGACCACCTCAAGGTCCTGATCGCCGCCAAGGCGGCCGGCGTCGAAGACGTGCGCCGGGTCAAGTACATCGCCTTCGATGGCGGCGGCGAAGCCGTGACCCAGCTGCTGGCCGGCTCGGTCCAGGCCTTCACCGGCGACATCTCGGAAGCCAAGGGCTTCGTCGACAGCGGCGACATCAAGGTCCTCGCCGTCCTCGCACCCGACCGCCTGCCCGGCGAATTCAGCAAGTTCCCGACCGCCAAGGAGCAGGGCGTTGACGCCATCGGCGCCAACTGGCGCGGCTTCTACGCCCCGGGCAACATGTCCGACGACGCCTACAACGCGTGGGTCGGCAAGATCGGCGATCTCTATGCCTCCGACGAGTGGAAGGCGATCATGGATGCCAACGGCCTTGCCCCCCTCGACCTCCAGGGTGATGCGTTCCAGTCCTTCGTAGAGGAAAGCGTGGCAGAGATCCGCGCCATCTCTCAAGAGATCGGCATCATCAAGTAAGGCAGGGTCCCTCCCCCTGCCTTGAGGGGGCGCCGTTGCACCACTCCGGCGCCCCCGATTTTTTCTGTCTTCCCTGCTAGCCGAATGAGGAGATCCCGATGAGTGATCGCATTTTCGGTGTCCTGGGGCTGCTCCTTGCCATCGGGTTTGCCTTCGCTGCGACCCAGATCGAGGAGAGCTTCCTGTCCGACGCCGTGGGACCCAAGGCCTTCCCCCTGATCATCGCCACCATTCTCGGTGTCAGCTCTGCCGTCATCGCCTTCCGCCCCGATCCCGAGCCCGTGTGGCCCGGCCTCGGCCGTCTGGTCGAACTGCTGGCGGCCGTCGTCGTGATGGTTCTTTACGCCGAGTTCCTGCCGGTCGCAGGCTTCGTCTTCGCCACCGCCATTGCCGCCGCCTACCTGTCCTGGCGCCTCGGCAACGGGCCGATCGCCTCGGTTCTGACCGGCGTCGGCATCTCGGTCGGCATCTACGTCATTTTCCACCTCGTGCTCGGGCTGTCGCTGGCCCGCGGCCCGTTCGGGTTCTGAGGAGGCACCCATGGACATGCTTGCATCCCTCGGCGACGGCTTCGCCATCGCCCTGACCTGGCAGAACATCGGCCTCGCGCTGCTGGGCTGCTTCCTCGGCACCGTGATGGGCGCGCTGCCCGGCCTCGGGCCGTCGAACGGCGTCGCCATCCTGATCCCGCTGGCCTTCACCCTCGGCCTCGGCGCGACGCCCTCGCTGATCCTGCTGACCTCGGTCTACTACGGGGCCATGTACGGCGGGCGGATCTCGTCGATCCTGCTGGGCATTCCCGGTGACGAACCGGCAATGATGACCGTGCTCGACGGCTATCCAATGGCCAAGAAGGGCATGGCCGGCGAGGCGCTCTCGCTCTCGGGCATCGCGTCCTTCGTCGGGGCCTTCATCGCCACCTGGGGCCTGATCCTGCTGGCACCGCAGCTCGTCAAGATCGCGCTGCTCTTCGGCCCGGCGGAATACTTCGCGCTCTTCGCGCTGGCCTTCATGACCCTCGGCGGCGTCTCCTCGACCAACCAGGCGAAATCGGCCTTTGCCGCTGCGCTGGGCCTCGGCCTTGCCATGATCGGCGTCGACACCCAGACCGGCGTGCCGCGCTTCACCTTCGGCGAGGTGCACCTCTATGACGGTCTCGACTTCCTCGTCGCCATCGTCGGCCTCTTCGCCCTGTCCGAAGTGCTGATCTTCCTCGAGGAACGCCACGGCTCCGCCGATGCAGACGGCAAGAAGATCGTCGTCGGCCGCCTGACGCCCTCCTGGTCGATGCTGAAATCCTGCACGCCCACCATGCTGCGGACCTCGCTGCTGGGCTTCCTCGCCGGTGTTCTGCCGGGTGCGGGCGCCTCGCTCGGCTCCTTCATCTCCTACTCGATGGAGAAGCGGCTGGTGGACAAGGAAAACACCTTCGGCACCGGTGATCCCCGCGGCGTGGCCGCCCCCGAGGCCGGCAACAACGCCGCCGCCGGTGGTGCCCTTGTGCCGATGCTGGCGCTCGGCGTGCCGGGCTCGGGCACGACCGCCGTGCTGCTGGCCGTGCTGCTGTCGCTGAACATCACCCCCGGTCCGCTGCTCTTCACCCAGAACCCCGACGTGGTCTGGGGCCTGATCGCCGCGCTGTTCATCGCCAACTTCATGCTGCTGGCCATGAACATCCCGATGGTGGGTATCTTCACCCGCGTGCTGATGATCCCGCCGAAGGTCCTGATGCCGCTGGTGGCCATGGTGTCCTTCGTCGGCATCTACGGCATCTCGGGCTCCAGCTTCGACCTGCTGGTCATGATCGGCTTCGGCGTCATGGGCTGGGGGCTGCGGAAACTGGACGTGCCGCTGGTGCCGATCATCCTCGGCACGCTGCTGGGGAACGCGATGGAGAACAACCTCCGCCGCGCCGTGACCATCGACAACGGCAACTGGTTCACGCTGGTCGACAGCCCGCTGTCCATCGCTCTCTGGGCCATCGCGCTCATCGGTTTCGTGCTGCCGCTCATCATCGGCGCCCGGGTGAAATCGAAGATGCATGCCCGCAAGGATGAAGAAGGTGCGCTGTCCGACTAAGCGCATCCACTGACCGGCCCGGGCGATGCTTGCACCCGGGCCGGAGACTGGAACGGCCGCCTCAAGGGGCGGCCGTTTTTTTGTGGGTCAGAAGCTCAGGGCCGGGTAGGCGCGGGTATAGGCGCCCATGTCCCTGCGATAGGCCCGCACCGCCCGGGCGCGTTGCGACCAGAGGTCGAAGCGGTCCCGCTTCCAGGGCTTCTTGGGCCCGTGGAAATGCACCATTACATCCGGGAGCAGGGCGCTCTCGGAGGCATGGCCCCCCAGACGCCGGACAAACCCGCGCTGTTCCGCGGTGCGACCCCAGGACGAATTGTAGGCCGGGTTCAGCAGATGCGCCTCGCCGGGGTAGAGCAGGTTGAGGTGATCCTGATCGCCCATCCGCAGGCTCGACGCATGGGCCACGTCCTCCAGCCGGTCGAGGCCCTCGGGCCGGTTGCGCAGGGCATCGCAATCCATCAGCAGGACGCCCGCGTTGAAATACTCGGCCGGTGGCGCATCGCGCTCGCGCCGGCTGGCGCGCTTGGCCGTCATGAAGTCGCGGACCGCGCCCAAGGGCTTCCCGGCGAGGCCGAGCTTGCGCAGCGGCGCCACATCCCCCGTCACCGCCACGTCGCCGTCGAGGTAGAGCACCCGCCCCGACAGGTGGCGCGGGATGAAGAGACGGCCCATGGTGGCGGCCGAGATGTGCGAGGCCTGCGACTGTGCCCCGGCCAGTTCGTCCGGTGTAATCGCCCGCGGGTGGAAGTCGCAGTTCGACGCCCCGCTTGCCACGGTTTCGACCGCCTTCCACTCCTCCGTCGTCAGCCCGTCGCCCCAGAAATGCACCTTCAGCTGTTCCGAGCTATGGCGCAGCATGCTCCACATGGTGAAGAGCGTCGGCCTGAGGAGACCGCCGTCCGTGATCAGGACGACCTGAAGAATATCGCTGTGCATGATGGGATCTCTTCGTGATTGGGGGGCGGGCTTCGGGTTGGGCAGGCGCGACCGGGGCCGCGCGCATCAGACGACCATCAGGCCCTCGCCCTCGATCACCTCGCCCACCACACAGGCCCCGTCGAAGCCGTGGCGGGCGAAGGTGGCCAGCACCTCTGCCTCTGCCTCGGGCGCGCAGGCGACCAGCAGCCCGCCGCTGGTCTGCGGATCGCTCAGCAGCGCCTGCTCGACCGGGTCGAACCCCACGGGCAGGGTGATCCGCGCGCCGTAGCTGTCCCAGTTCCGGCCCGAGGCGCCGGTGATGTAACCCTCCCGCGCCAGTTCCCGCGCGCCATCCAGCAGCGGCACGCGCGTCCAGTCGATCCGCGCCCCGCAGCCGGAGCCCGTCACCATCTCCAGCGCATGACCGCCGAGGCCGAAGCCCGTCACGTCGGTGAGGGCATGGACACCCGGCAGCGCGGCAAGGTCGGGGCCCGGCGTGTTGAGCCGCGTCATGGAGCCCAGCATGGCGTCATAGGCCCCGCGCGGCAGGGCCTCCTTCTTGAGCGCGGCAGAGAAGATGCCGACGCCAAGCGGTTTGCCGAGGATCAGCCTGTCGCCAGGGCGGGCCGTGGCATTCGCCTTGATCAGCGCCGGATCGACGAGGCCGATGGCCACCATGCCGTAGATCGGCTCGACCGAGTCGATCGTGTGGCCGCCCGCGATGGGGATGCCCGCATCGCCGCAGGCGGCAGCCCCGCCTTCGAGGATGCGCCCGATGGTCTGGGTCGAGAGCGTGTTGATCGGCATCCCCACCACCGCCAGCGTGAAGAGCGGCGTGGCCCCCATGGCATAGACGTCGCTGATCGCATTGGTCGCGGCGATCCGCCCAAAGTCGAAAGGATCGTCCACGATGGGCATGAAGAAGTCGGTGGTGGCGACGATGGCCTGCCGGTCGTTCAGCTTGTAGACCGCCGCATCGTCCGAGGTGCCGATGCCCACCAGAAGCTCCTCCGGCACGGGCAGGGCCTTGGTGCCGCGCAGCAGATCCGAGAGGACGCCGGGGGCGATCTTGCAGCCGCAGCCGCCGCCATGGGCCAGCGAGGTCAGGCGCGGTTCGGTCGAGGGGGACAGGACGGTCATGGACAAGGGGCCTCCGAAGCGACGGCAGGGACGGCCCGGGCCAGCTCGGCCGCGAGGGCGGGCAGGGCATCGGGCGAGAGGTCGGGTGCGGGCAGGACGTGGCGCGGGGCCTCCATCCGGGCGCGGTGCTTGGCATAGCGCGGGTCGTAATGGGCCCGCATCAGCCCTTCGGCCAGCGGGGCGAAATCGCCCGCCGCGGCCATCGCCTGCCAGCTCTCGATCGTCTCGGCCGCATGGAAGGGGCGCAGACGGTCGATGGTGGCGATCAGGGTCTCGGGCACGGCGGTCAGGTCGGCATAGGCGCGGGTCAGGTAGGCGGCGCGGGCCTCCACCGGCGCGTCGAGGCTGATCCGCGGCGCGGCGCACATCGCCTTCCACAGCATCGGCGGCAGGCGGCAGTCTCCGACCTTGGCGCTCTCGGCCTCCACCACCACCGGGCGGGCCGGGTCGAGGGCGGCAAGCGCCATGGCCAGCCGGGTCTCGAAGCCGCGCTGCTGTGGCTGCGGGCCCATGTGGCCGAAGATCGAGCCGCGGTGATGCGCCAGCCCTTCGAGGTCCAGCACCTGCACGCCGTGGTCCGGCAGCAACTTCAGCAGGTCGGTCTTGGCAGAGCCCGTATTGCCGTCCAGCACCACCACGGGCGGGGCCACGGGCGTTTCGTAAAGCGCGGTCACGATCAGCTTGCGCCAGGCCTTGTAACCGCCGGCCAGCGTTTCTACCCGCCAGCCGATCTGGCCGAGGATCGTGGCGAAGGAGCCCGAGCGCTGCCCGCCACGCCAGCAGTAGACGAGCGGCCGCCAGCCGCCATCGCGGTCCTGCAGGACGTCCTCGATATGCCGGGCGGCATTGCGCGCCACGAGGGCGCCGCCGATCTTGCGGGCCGAGAAGGGCGAGACCTGTTTGTAAATGGTGCCGACGCGGGCGCGCTCCTCGTCGTTCAGGACGGGCAGCGAGAGCGCACCGGGCAGGTGGTCCTCGGCAAATTCCGACGGGGCGCGGACATCGATGATGTCATCGAAGCCGTGCTTGGCGAGGTCGGTCAGCGAGGTCAGGGTCACAGCCATGACCGTGACATAGCGCGATCCCGCGCCGCCGGGAAGTCACGGCGGCGCGGGGGGCGTCAGGTCGTCATCGTGGCGATCAGCCAGATGAAGGCACAGCCGGTCAGCACCACGAGGGTGGTGAAGCTGCGGTTCCAGCGGAAGATGATGTCAGAGGTGCTCACGCCGCAGACGCGCGCGGTGACGACGGACATACCGCTGACCGGAGAGAGCAGCACCGACACGATCCAGCACATGCCGAGCGTCAGGGCGAAGGCCTGCGGGTTCTCCTGTCCCAGCGGCGTGTTGCCCACCATCTGTGCCAGTGTCACCACCACGACCGAGGTCGGGATCCACGCCAGTGCGATCAGCCCCGCCAGCATCACCATGCCCACCAGGGTGATCGTCACCGGCAGTTCCTGCCCCAGCATCGCATCCAGCAGGCCGCTCTGGTTCAGCAGCACCGACAGTTCGGCCCCGATCACGGCAGCGGCAGAGACGACGGTGGCCTCGTTGATCATCTCGGTGGTGCCCGAGCGGATCACCTCCACCGGCTTGTCACCGGCAAGGGCGGCGCGTCCCGCGGTCAGCAGCACGGCCGCGATGGCGACACAGACCGTGAGAATCGACAGCGCGCTGAAGGCCACGCCGGTGAATTCATGCATCGTCACCAGCAGGCACAGCATGGCCGCGGCCAACCCGCCCAATTGCAGCACGGCGGTGCGTTCGCGCCCGCTGGGGCGGTGGAAATGGCTGCGTTCCGGCGGGCGCGGGGTGGCCAGCGGCGCGGGCAGCAGGTGGAACCGGGCCGAGACCCAGAGCACGGCAGAGGAGAAGAGCCCGGCCTCCAGCATGAAGCGCACCGGGTCGAGCGTGGGGATGCTCTGGCTGACCACGGCAAAGCCGATGGAGAAGGGCGACCAGAGCGCGACCATCGTGGCCCCGCGCATCGCCCCCAGCACCACGGCATCGTGGTTCGCGGGCTGGTCCGCCTGTCCCTTGCGCCCCGAAAGCGCGCCGAAGAGCGGAATGACCGAAAGGTTGATCAGCAGGGCAAAGAAGTGGCCCATGTACTGCACGAGGCCGAAACGCAGGCGCGGCGGCTGCGACATGACGAAGCCGAAGGCCTCCACCACCTTGTCGAGCGGCGTCAGCACGCGCTTGAACGTCCCCAGCACGGTCATCAGCGCCACGAAGGAACAGGCCTGATGCAGGGCGCGGGCCTGCGCCGCGAGATGCGGGTCGAGGAAGGTGGTGCCAAGGGCCACCGCCAGCAGCGACAGCATTACCACCCGGTGCGCCGTGGCGCTGAGGCGACCCCAGAGCAGCAGCACCGCGATGGTGGCGGGCAGGCTCGCCAGCGGCGGCCATGTCTCGGTCGCGCCGAGGGCATAGGCGAGGATGAAGACGACGTTCAGCAGCAGGAAGACCGGGGCCGCCGGTTCGACAAGGTAGAGCAGCCGCGCGGTGCGGCCGGGGGTGACGGGCTTAGGCGACACGGTTGATCAGCTCCGTCGCGCCACCGTCGAGCAGGGCGAGGTTGTCCTTCACGAGGCGGCAGATGCGCTCCTCGTAGGCGGGGGTATCGCCCGCGTTGTGGGGCGTGATCAGCACCTGCGACATCTCCCACAGGGGGCTGTCCTCGGGCAGGGGCTCGGGCGTGGTCACGTCCAGACCGGCGCCGCGCAAGCGGCCCTCCTGAAGCGCCGCGATCAGCGCGTCCTGATCGATCACGCCGCCCCGGGCGATGTTCACCACGAAGGCGGAAGGCTTCACCTTCTCCAGCGCGGCGGCGTCCAGCAGGTGGCGCGTCTCGCCGCTCAGCGGGCAGCAGAAGAGGATCACGTCGGCCTCGGCCACTTCCTCGGCAAAGGCGCTGTAGGGCTTGATGGCGGGCGAGGCCTCGGGGCGGGCGGTGCGGCTGAGCACGGTCACATCCATCCCGAAGGCCGAGGCGATGGCATGGACCCGCTGGCCGATCTCGCCAAAGCCGACCTGAAGCAGGCGCTTGCCCTCAAGCTCCATCATGGTGCGGGCCTCGGATTGCTCCGGGTCGAGACGGTTCATCTGCCAGCGCTTGGCGTGCTGGTTGTCCCGCGCCCGGTGCAGCTGGCGCGACATGGCCATCATCAGGCCGATGCCGTGTTCCGCCGTGGTGGTGGCGTTCACGCCGCGCGCATTGCAGACGGTCACGCCCTTGTCCTTCAGCGCGGGCAGGTCGAAGGCCTCCGTCCCCGAGGAGACGGTCTGGAGGTAGGCCAGCCGGTCCGCCTGCGGGATCAGCGCATTGTCCCACATGTAGGCCGTGACGACGACGTCCAGCTCTGCGATCCGCTCGGCCATGGCCTCGCGCGATTTGAGGAACAGCAGGTTGTGCCCGGCAAGCTGTTTGCGGGCCTCGGGTTCGAAATCGCGCAGCGCATGGACGAAGGCGATGGTGCGGGGGGTCTCGGTCATGAATGGGCCTCGGCCGCCGACCACGTCATGTCACGGTCGAGCGGGTAGATCGGTCTGGGGGTGCGGGTGAAATTGATCCGGTGGAGCATCGGCGTCGCGAGGCCGGGGACATCCACCTCGATGATCTGCTCGTCGGCGAAGGCCTCGTCCACGGCGGCGCGGAAGTGGCCGCGGGATTTCACGATCAGGGCGCGGGTGTCCTGCATCCGCATCCCGAGGCATTCCAGCATCAACGGGTCGAGGAACTGGATGCGCTTCTCGGTCACCACGATGCGGATGCCGTTGCAGCGCAGCAGCGCGGCGGTGCCGAGGTCGAAGCTGCGCCCGGCGTACATGCCGCGCCGCCCGGTCTGGACGCCGCCGCCGACGGCCAGAACCTCGACCTCCGCGGTCAGCTTGTGCGAGAATTCCTGCGTCTCGGCGCTGTTGAAGGTCGCGGTGAACCGCGCGCCAACGCCAAGGGCCGCGGCCTGAAGCGCCAGCGGCGCGTCGTAGAAGGGCGCCAGAATGGCATCGCTGACACCGGCGTCGAGGAAGGCCTTGAGGATATAGGTCGTGTTGCCGCGCCCGCCGGAGCCGGGATTGTCGGCCACATCGGCAAAGCAGAGCGGGGGCTGCGCGGGATCGTCCAGCGCCTTGGCCATGGCCACGGCATCTTCCAGCGAAGTCATGGTGATGTCGTAGCGGTTGCGCTCGTCCCAGATGCGCTGTCCCACGGTGTCGGCGATGGTCTGGGCCTTGGCGCCCGCGCCCTCGACCACGGTGACCGCGACGCTCATCCCTGCCTTGGTATTGTCCCCCAGCGAGAAGCCGGAGCAGGTGCAGACCGCCATCACCTCGTCGTCAAGGAAGCTCTGCCCATAGGCGATGTGCTCGCCCAGCGGGCCGCCCTTGGTGACCTGCGAGATCGAGGGCGGGATCATCGGCAGCTTGGCCAGCTTGATCTCGGTCTTCTGGCCCGCCACCAGCCGCGCCATCAGATGCGCCGCCTCGCGGCCGCGCTCCTGCTGATCGACGTGGGGGTTGGTGTGATAGGCGATGATCGCGTCGATGTTGGACAGCATCTTGGCGCTGACATTGGCATGGGGGTCGAGGGTGACGACGATCGGCACCTCGGGCCCCACCACCGCGCGGACGAGGGCATAGAAGTCGCCGTCCGGATCCTCGGACCCGGTCGAGATCGCCGCGCCATGCTGGCAGAGGTAGACGCCTGCCACGGGGCCGAGGTCGCGCAGCCGCGCCACGGCGGCGGCCATCCAACCGTCGATGAAGTCCTGCCCGATCCGCCCCGAGGCGCCCGCCGTGGCGCTGGCCAGCGGCGCAGGCGTCAGGCCGAGGTTCTTGGCCTCGGCCATGAAGGCGGTGAGTTCGCGGGGCGCGCGCGGTGCCGGCGAGGCGATGTCGGCGAGGAGGGCGTCGCCCGCGAGCTGGAAGAATTCGGAAGGCTGGCATTCCGGCGAATGCGAGTTGCTTTCGAGCTGGAAGCCCATGATCGCGATAGGGGCGGTTGTCGCCATGGCGGTATCTATCCTTGACCTGCCCGGTGGCGCCCTCCCTGCGCATGTCCGGTGCCTTCTCGTGACGAGGGGCGCTGCGGGTGTCAATGTGATGCGCAGATATATGCAGTATGCATGTAAATTATGCCCTGAAAAGACAGGGGGTGCGCGGGAACAGCCGAAAGCTCTGCCCAGAAAAGCGGCGCTTAGACGCGGGGGGCTACCCTCGGGCCGGCGGTACGACGGCCACCATGGCGGGGCAGACGAAGGGCGGCAGACCGCTCTCTCTGCCGGTCCGGCCGCTGCGCGGGGGCAGCCCGCCCGGCGGGATCGGGATCAGAGCGCCTCGACGAGGATCGCGCGGAGTTGGGCGGGGCTGAGCGTGACCGGGTTCGGCTTCATGGAGGAGGCCGCCTGTGCCTGCTCTGCCACCTCGTCCAGCTGCGCCTCGGCCAGCCCCATCGCGCCGAGGCGGGGCAGGGCGTTGCGGTCGATGAAAACACGCAGCAGGGCGGGGGCGGGGCCGGTCGTGCCGAAAGCCGCGCAGATCTCGCGCTCCACCGCGTCGAAGCGGGCGAGGCTCAGCCCGGCCTTGGCCATGGCGGCGCGGTTGGCCTCCAGCACCGGGGGCAGGAGGCGGGCGCAGATCGCCCCATGCGGCGCGCCGGTCAACCCGCCGAGGACACCGGCAAAGCCATGCACCGCGCCGAGCCCCGCATTGGCAAGCGCGATGCCGCTGAGATGCGCCGCGCGCAGCAGCGTGTCCCGTGCGGCGGGGTCCTCGCCCTGCTCCAGCCGCAGCAGCGCTGCCATTGCGGGCCGGATTGCGGGCAGGCAGAGCGCGTCCGTCTCAGGCGTGGCATTGCGCGAGAGGGCGGGTTCGACAAGCTGGGTCACCGCGTCCATCCCGGCGGCCAGCGTCACGGGCCAGGGCGTGCCGATGGTCAGGGCCGCATCCAGCAGCGCCACGCGGGGCAGCAGCCGGGGATCACGCAGGCTGACCTTGCGGCGATGGGCGGTCACGTCGATGACGGCGTTCTTGGTGGCCTCGGCCCCGGTGCCCGCCGTGGTGGGCAGGGCGTAGAGCGGCAGGGGATCCCGCGTCAGCGGCAGCCCCCGGCCGACGACCTCCAGATGATCCATCAGCGCGCCATCGCCCGCCAGAAGCCCGGCGAGCGCCTTGCCCAGATCGAGGATGGAGCCGCCGCCCACGGCCACCACGGCCTCGGCCCCGAAGGGCCGCAGGCGGGCGAGGGCCGCTGTCACGTCGCTGTCCTTGGGCTCGCCGTGGTGCAGGATCACCTCGACTTCGGCAAAGGCGCTGAGCGCGCGGGCCAGATCCTCCGCCCATAGGGCCGAGCCGCCGCGCACCAGCACGATCCGGCGGTGGTCCTTCAAGAGCCCGGGCAGCAGCGCCCGGCAGCCCGGCGCCGCGAGGGTGCGGGCGGGCGTCAGCAGGCTCATCCGGCAAAGCCGATGGTGGCCTCCACCGCGCGTTTCCACGCGCCATAGCGGGCGTCGCGGTCGGCGGCCTCCATCTTCGGCGCGAACTCGGCCCCCTTGGCCCAGCTTGCGGCAAAGTCCTCCATCCCCGGCAGCACCTCGGCCTTCTGGCCAGCCAGCCAGGCCGCGCCCATGGCGGTGGTTTCCAGCACGCGGGGGCGCTCGACCGGCGCGTTGAGGATGTCGGAGAGGAACTGCATTGCCCAGTCCGAGGCGCTCATCCCGCCATCCACGCGCAGGGTGGACATGGTGGCATCGCCGTGGTCGGCGGCCCAGTCGGCGCGCATCGCCTCGATCAGGTCGCGGGTCTGGTAGCCGACGCTTTCCAGCGCGGCGCGGGCGAATTCCTCGGGCCCGGAATTCCGCGTCAGGCCAAAGATCGCGCCGCGGCAGTCGGCGTTCCAGTAGGGCGCGCCAAGCCCGGTGAAGGCGGGCACCATGATCAGCTGCTGCGTCTCGTCGGCGCGCGCGGCCAGCGGCTGGGTCTCGGCGGCGTGGCGGATGATCTTGAGCCCGTCGCGTAGCCATTGCACCACGGCCCCCGCGATGAAGATCGAGCCCTCCAGCGCATAGGTCGTCTGGCCGCCGATCTGGTAGGCGATGGTGGTCAGCAGGCGGTGCTTGGACATCACCGGCTCGGCCCCGGTGTTGAGCAGGGCAAAGCAGCCGGTGCCATAGGTCGACTTCACCATGCCCGGCTTGAAGCAGGCCTGCCCGATGGTGGCCGCCTGCTGGTCGCCCGCGATGCCGAGGATGGGAATCGGCCGCCCGAAGAGATCGGCGCGGCACTCGCCATAGAAGGCATCGCAGTCGCGGACCTCGGGCAGCATCGACATGGGGATGTTCAGCGCCTTGCAGATGGTCGAGGACCAGCCGCCCTTGCGAATGTCGTAGAGCATGGTCCGCGCGGCATTGGTGGCATCCGTGGCATGGACCTGTCCGCCGGTCAGCTTCCAGACCAGCCAGCTGTCCACGGTGCCGAAAAGCAGGTGCCCGGCCTCGGCCTCGGCGCGCGCGCCCTCCACATTGTCGAGGATCCACGCCAGCTTGGTGCCCGAGAAATAGGGATCGAGCAGCAGGCCGGTCTTCTCGGTGATCACCGCCTCGAAGCCGTCGGCGTGGAGCGCGCGGCACATCTCGGCGGTGCGGCGGTCTTGCCAGACGATGGCGTTGTAGACCGGCTGGCCGGTGCGGCGATCCCAGACCAGCGTGGTCTCGCGCTGGTTGGTGATGCCGATGGCGGCGATCCCCTCGGCCCGGACCCCGGCCTTCTCGACCGCGGCGCGGCAGGTGGCGGCGGTGGTGGCCCAGAGGTCGGTGGGATCATGTTCGACCCAGCCGCTCCGGGGGAAATGCTGCGGGAATTCCTCCTGCGCGGAGGCGGTGACGTTCAGCGACTGGTCGAAGAGGATCGCGCGGGTCGAGGTGGTGCCCTGATCGATGGCGAGGATATGGGTCATGGGATGCGGCGGCCTCTCTGGGGCGGTGGTCCTTGGGGCAGGGGCGGGCCTCTGCTTGGCGATGGGGAGGATGGCCCCACGGCGAAGAAGAGGAAAGGGGTGGACCCGCGAAGGTCCACCCCGGTAGGTCAGCGGATCAGTTCCACGAGGCCACGAGTTCGTCGTAGGAGACGGTCTTGGGCTCCTCACGCTCGTTCTCGATCTTGGGCTTGGGTGCGCCCTCCATGGCCATCCATTCCGAGGCGTCCTTCTCCTCGTTCATGACGGGGCCCAGGTCGCCCTGGATGCCGGCGCGTTCGAGACGCTCCATGACCTTCTCCATGTCACCGCAGAGGCTGTCGAGGGCGTCCTGCGCGGACTTGGCGCCCGACATGGCGTCGCCGATGTTCTGCCACCAGAGCTGTGCCAGCTTGGGGTAGTCCGGCACGTTGGTGCCCGTGGGCGACCAGCGCACGCGGTCCGGCGAGCGGTAGAATTCTACCAGGCCGCCGAGTTTCGGCGCGCGGTCGGTGAAGCTCTCGTGCTGGATGGTGCTTTCGCGGGTGAAGGTCAGGCCGACGTGGCTCTTCTTCACGTCCACGGTCTTGGAGCCGACGAACTGGGCATAGAGCCAGGCCGCCTTGGCGCGGTCATCGGGGGTGGACTTCATCAGCGTCCAGGAGCCCACGTCCTGGTAGCCGACCTTCATGCCCTCTTCCCAGTAGACGCCATGGGGCGAGGGGGCGAGGCGCCACTTGGGCGTGCCGTCCTCGTTCATCACGGCGTCGCTGTCCACGAGGGGTGCCACGAACGTCGTGTACATGAACATCTGCTGCGCGATGTTGCCCTGACCCGGCACCGGGCCCGCCTCGGAGAAGGTCATGCCCATGGCGGAGGGGGGCGAGTACTTGTTCAGCCAGTCGATGGCCTTCTCGACGGCATAGACCGCCGCGGGGCTGTTGGCCGCGCCGCCACGGGACATGCAGGCGCCCACGGGTTGCGATTTCTCGTTCACCCGGATGCCCCATTCGTCCACCGGCAGGCCGTTCGGCTCGCCCTTGTCGCCCATGCCGGCCATGGACATCCACGCGTCGGTGTAGCGCCAGCCGAGCGAGGGGTCCTTCTTGCCGTAGTCCATCGAACCGTAGACATCGACGCCGTCGATATTCCGGCCGGTGAAGAACTCGGCGATGTCCTCGTAGGCCGACCAGTTGACCGGCACGCCGAGGTCATAGCCGTATTTCTCCTTGAACTCGGCCATGATCGCGGGATCGGTGAACCAGTCGTAGCGGAACCAGTAGAGGTTCGCGAACTGCTGGTCGGGCAGCTGGTAGAGCTTGCCGTCGGGCGCGGTGGTGAACTGGGTGCCGATGTAATCGTCGAGGTCCAGCGTCGGGCTGGTGACGTCGGCGCCCTCGTTGGCCATCCAGTCGGTCAGGTTGCGCACCTGCTGATAGCGCCAGTGGGTGCCGATCAGGTCGCTGTCGTTGACATAGGCGTCATAGATGTTCTCGCCCGACTGCATCTGGGTCTGCAGCTTCTCGACCACGTCGCCTTCGCCGATGAGGTCATGGGTGACGTTGATGCCGGTGATCTCGCTGAAGGCCTTGGCGAGGACCTGCGCCTCGTACTCATGCGTGGTGATCGTCTCGGAGACCACCTTGATGTCCATGCCCTTGAAGGGCGCGGCCGCGTCGATGAACCACTGCATCTCGGCTTCCTGATCGGCGCGCGAGAGGGTGGACTGATCGCCGATCTCGGCGTCGAGGAAGGCTTTCGCCGCGTCCATGTCCGCCCATGCGGGGCCGCAGAGCAGCCCGAGCGCAAGCGCCATGGATGTCGTTGTCTTCAGGTTCATGGTTTCCTCCCTGTTTGAACCGTCGTTCGTGTCGTCACGGGGCCGCCCAAGGGCCGCACCCCGCGCAATCCTGCGCCCCGGCCTCCCGCCGGAGCGCCTCACACCCAGCGGAAGACCGCCGCGGCGTAGACGAGGCAGACCGCCATCGCCCAGGGCTGTGCCGTGCCCACCAGCCCCAGCCATGCGAGGTTGATGAAGGCAGAGCCCAGAAGGGTGATGAAGAGCCGGTCGCCCCGTGTCGTCTCGATCCGTAGGACGCCCATGCGGGGCGTCTCGGGGAACCTGATCGCCAGCACGGTGAAGATCACCAGCAGCGTCGCGATGGTGCCAAAGAAGGCCGCCGTGGGCCATGTCCATGCCATCCAGTCCATGTGCGCGGCCTCCTCAGACGCGGCCCAGGGCAAAGCCCTTGGCGATGTAGTTGCGGACGAACCAGATCACGAGCGCGCCGGGCACGATGGTCAGCACCCCGGCAGCGGCCAGCACGCCCCAGTCGACGCCCGCGGCGCCCACCGTGCGGGTCATGGTGGCGGCGATCGGCTTGGCGTTCACCGTGGTCAGGGTGCGCGACAGCAGCAGCTCGACCCAGGAGAACATGAAGCAGAAGAAGGCCGCGACCCCGATGCCCGAGGCGATCAGCGGCATGAAGATCTTCACGAAGAAGCCGCCGAAGCTGTAGCCGTCGATATAGGCGGTCTCGTCGATCTCCTTCGGCACGCCGCGCATGAAACCTTCGAGGATCCAGACCGCCAGCGGCACGTTGAAGAGGCAATGCGCAAGCGCCACGGCGATATGGGTGTCGAAGAGCCCGACGCTCGAATAGAGCTGGAAGAAGGGCAGGGCGAAGACCGCGGGCGGCGCCATGCGGTTGGTCAGCAGCCAGAAGAAGAGGTGCTTGTCGCCCAGGAAGCTGTAGCGCGAGAAGGCATAGGCTGCCGGCAGCGCCACGGAGAGCGAGATCACCGTGTTCAGCACCACGTAGATCAGCGAATTGACGTAGCCCATGTACCACGCCGGATCGGTGAGGATCGTGACGTAGTTGGCAAAGGTCAGATCGCGCGGCCAGAGCGTGAAGCTGCCGAGGATCTCGGTATTGGTCTTCAGGCTCATGTTCAGCAGCCAGTAGATCGGCAGCAGCAGGAACAGCAGGTAGAGCGTCATGACCACCGCGCGGCTGTTCACCTTGGGCAGGCTGCGCGTGCGGGCGGGGGCGTGGGAAACGGTTGCGTCGGTCATCTCACATCCCCTTTTTGTCGAGGTTGGTCATTACGGTGTAGAACACCCACGAAATCAGCAGGATCACGAGGAAATACATGATCGAGAAGGCGGCCGCGGGGCCGAGGTCGAACTGCCCCAGTGCCATCTTCACGAGGTCGATGGAGAGCAGCGTGGTCGCATTGCCGGGGCCGCCCCCGGTGACCACGAAGGGCTCGGTATAGATCATGAAGCTGTCCATGAACCGCAGCAGGATCGCGATCATCAGCACGCCCGCCATCTTGGGCAGCTCGATGTAGCGGAAGACCTTCCAGCGGCTGGCCTGGTCGATTTTCGCGGCCTGATAATAGGCGTCGGGGATCGACTTGAGCCCGGCAAAGGCCAGTAGGGCGACCAGCGAGGTCCAGTGCCAGACATCCATCACCACGATGGTGATCCATGCCGATAGCGAGTCCTGCGTGTAGTTGTAGTCGATCCCGAGCGCGTCGAGCGTATGGCCAAGCAGGCCGATGTCGACCCGGCCGAAGACCTGCCAGATGGTGCCGACCACGTTCCACGGGATCAGCAGGGGCAGAGACATCAGCACGAGGCAGAAGGACGACCAGAACCCGCCCTTGGGCATGTTCAGCGCCACGAAGATTCCCAGCGGCACCTCGATGGCGAGGATGATGCCCGAGAACATCAGCTGGCGGCCGAGGGCATTCCACATCCGTTCGGATTGCAGCATCTCCTCGAACCACTCCAGCCCGGCCCAGAAGAACTGGTTGTTCCCGAAGGTGTCCTGCACCGAGTAGTTGACCACCGTCATCAGCGGGATCACCGCCGAGAAGGCGACCAGCACCAGCACCGGCAGCACGAGGAACCACGCCTTGTGATTGACCGTCTTGTTCATGCCGCAGCCTCCCCGCTCACGCGCCAGTCATTGGCATAGACGTTCACCCGCGCCGGATCGAAGACGACGCGGTTCATGTCGGCGCTGACGCGGTCGTCCTCGCCGGCGATTATGTTGATGTCATGGCCGAAGAACTCGGCGCGGATGATCTTGTGACGGCCCGCGTCCTCGACCCGGCGGACCTTGACCGGCAGGCCCTCGCTCTGGCTCAGGCGGGCGAACTCGGGCCGCACGCCGATCTCGACCTTGCCGTCGAGCGCGCCGTAGCCCTGTCCCAGCTCCACGTGGGAGCCGTTGATATAGGCCCGCGCCCCCTCGACCCGCGCGGGGATCACGTTCATGCCGGGCGAGCCGATGAAATAGCCCACGAAGGTATGCTCGGGCCGCTCGAAAAGCTCTTCCGGCGTGCCGATCTGGACCACGCGGCCGTCGTACATGACCACCACCTTGTCGGCGAAGGTCAGCGCCTCGGTCTGGTCGTGGGTGACGTAGATCATCGTGTGGCCGAAATCGTGGTGCAGCTTCTTCAGCTGGGTGCGCAGTTCCCATTTCATGTGCGGGTCGATCACCGTCAGCGGCTCGTCGAAGAGCAGTGCGTTCACGTCCTTGCGCACCATGCCGCGGCCAAGGCTGATCTTCTGCTTGGCGTCCGCCGTCAGGCCGCGCGCCTTTCGGTGGAGCATCTCCTCCATCCCGATCATCCGGGCGATTTCCTGCACGCGCTGGGCGACATAGCTTTCGTCCCGGCCGCGGTTGCGCAGCGGGAAGGCGAGGTTGTCGTGCACCGTCATCGTGTCGTAGACGACCGGGAACTGGAACACCTGCGCGATGTTGCGCGCCGCGGTGGGGGCCCGGGTCACGTCCTGATCGTCGAAGAGGATGCGCCCCTGCGAGGGATGCAGCAGCCCCGAGATGATGTTCAGCAGCGTGGACTTGCCACAGCCAGAGGCGCCGAGCAGCGCATAGGCCGCGCCGTCCTCCCAGACGTGGTTCAGTTCCTTCAGCGCGAAATCATCCTCCGACGCCGGGTTCGGCAGGTAGGAATGCGCGAGGTTGTCGAGCGTGATCTTTGCCATGTCCCCTCCTCCTCAGGCGGCCAGAGCGTAGGCGGCGGGCGCGATCAGCTCGCCCCCTTCGCCGAAGATGTAGACGTGACGCGGGTCGAGCCAGACATCGAGCGCCTCGCCGATGGCGAGGTCATGCACCCCGTGGACGAGGCCGACCCAACGGGCGCCGTGATGGTCGAGGTGCACGAAGGTCTCCGACCCCGTCAGCTCGGTCACCGTCAGGGTGGCGGTGAAGCGCAGCGCGTCGGGCGCGTGTTGCAGGATCTCGAGGTGGTTGGGCCGGAAGCCCGCGGTGTAGCGCCCGTCAGGCAGATCGGCGAGGCGGCCGGTGGCGGGGGCGCTCTGCCCGGTGCCGAACATCAGCCGGTCGCCGGTCTTGGAAATCTGCAGGAAGTTCATCGGCGGATCGGAAAAGACCCGTGCCGTGGTGGCATCCACAGGCTGGCGATAGACCTGCGGGGTGGGGCCGAACTGCGTCACGCGCCCTTCCCAGAGCGTCGCGGTATTGCCGCCGAGCAGCAGCGCCTCTTCCGGTTCGGTCGTGGCATAGACGAAGATTGCGCCGGAGGCCTCGAAGATCTTGGGGATCTCGACGCGCAGTTCCTCGCGCAGCTTGTAGTCGAGGTTGGCCAGCGGCTCGTCCAGCAGGACGAGGCCCGCGTCCTTCACCAGCGCCCGGGCGAGGGCGCAGCGCTGCTGCTGCCCGCCCGACAGCTCCAGCGGCTTGCGCTTGAGCATGGGCGTCAGCTTCATCAGCTCGGCGGCCTCGCGCACGCGGCGGTCGATCTCGGCGCGCTCCACCTTCAGCAGTTTCAGCGGCGAGGCGATGTTGTCGTAGACCGTCATCGACGGGTAGTTGATGAACTGCTGGTAGACCATGGCAACGCCCCGGTCCTGCACCCGCATGCCCGTCACGTCCTTGCCGTTCCAGAAGATGCGCCCGTCGCTGGGCACGTCGAGGCCGGCCATCAGCCGCATCAGCGAGGTCTTGCCCGACAGCGTCGGCCCCAGCAGCACGTTCATCGTGCCGTTTTCGAGCGTCAGATCCGTGGGGGCGATATGCATCTGCCCCTCGACGATCTTGGATACGCCCTTCAATTCCAGCGACATAAGGTCTCCTCCCCGCGCCGTTCTGTCTTCCGCGGTTATTCCGCCGCGTCGGCCCTGCTGTCCTTTCGGTCATGTCGGCCTGTCATCCAGGCGTCCAGGGCCGCGATCTCCTCCGCGCTCAGGCGCAGCCCGAGCTTGCTTCTTCTCCAGACCACGTCCTCCGCCCGGCGGGCGTATTCGCGGTCCATCAACCATGTCACCTCGGCCTCGGTCAGCGTGGCGCCAAAGGCGCGGCCGAGGTCTTCGGCCTGCGTGGCGGGGCCGAGGATGTCCTTCGCCTCGATGCCATAGGCCCGCACGAGGCGGCGCGCCCAGGTGCCGTCGAGGAAGGGGTAGGCGGCCTGCGTCTCGCGCACGAGGGCATCGAAGCCCGCGACCGGGAAATCGCCGCCCGCCAGCGGCACGCCCGCCGTCCAGGGGCCCTTGGCCAGCGGCAGGTGCTCGCCGATCTTTTCCAGCGCGCTTTCGGCCAGCCGCCGGTAGGTGGTGATCTTGCCGCCAAAGACGTTCAGCACCGGCGCGCCGCCCGTGGCGTTGACCTTGAGCGTGTAATCCCGCGTCGCCGCCGTCGCGCTGGAGGCGCCGTCATCGTAGAGCGGGCGCACGCCGGAATAGCTCCAGACCACGTCCGCGGCGCTGATCGCCTTGGCGAAGTAGCGGTTGGCGAAGGCGATCAGGTAATCGCGTTCCGCCTCGGTGCAGACGGGTTTCTGCGACGGGTCCTCGTGGTCCGCGTCGGTGGTGCCGATCAGGGTGAAATCGCGCTCGTAGGGGATGGCGAAGATGATCCGCCCGTCTTCGCCCTGGAAGAAATAGCACTTGTCGTGATCGTAGAGCTTCCGCGTCACGATGTGGCTGCCACGGACAAGGCGCACGCCTTCGGTCGAGGGCAGGTCGATCGTGTCGTGGATGATCCGCCCGACCCACGGCCCGCCGGCATTCACCAGCATCCGGGCGTAGTGGGTGGCCTCGGCCCCGCTTTCCATGTCTTTCGTTTCGACGCGCCAGAGATCGCCCTCGCGGGTGGCATGGGCCACCTGCATGCGGGTCAGGATCGTCGCGCCACGGGCCTCGGCGTCGCGGGCATTCAGCGCGACAAGGCGGCTGTCCTCGATCCAGCAGTCGGAATATTCAAACGCCTTCTCGAACCGGTCTTGCAGCGGCGCGCCCTCCGGCGTGCCCTTGAGGGACAGAGTGCGGGTCGCGGGCAGGATCTTCCGCCCGCCGAGCGTGTCATAGAGGAAGAGCCCCAGCCGGATCAGCCACGCCGGACGGCGGCCCTTCATCCACGGCATCACCCGCGAGAGAACCCGCGAGGTGGGCGTTTCGGATTCGAACCGCATATCCTTGTGGTAGGGCAGGACAAATCGCATCGGCCAGCTGATGTGCGGCATCGCCTTCAGCAGCACTTCGCGCTCTTCCAACGCCTCCTGCACCAGCCGTACCTCGAAATATTCGAGGTAACGCAGCCCGCCGTGGAACAGCTTGGTCGAGGCGGAGGAGGTGGCCGAGGCAAGATCGTCCATCTCGGCCAGCGTGACCGAGAGCCCGCGCCCCGCCGCATCGCGCGCGATCCCGCAGCCATTGATGCCGCCGCCGATGACGAAGAGATCCACCGGCTTTGTCTGCGTGCCCTGAGTCACGATCCACTCCTGAAAACTTGATCGGAAGCTAGCCGGGCGTCACGCATCCGCGCAAGCGAATTATTTTCGTTTCTTTTCGTTTGTGTGTTTCCAAGGGGTTAACCCACCAAATTCTGCACCTGCAAAGAAAAATTCCCCGAATCTTCGCGATTGCGGCGGAGAAACCGCTGGCGAAAGCCCCCGGATACGGGTTTCCTAAGGGCAGCGTCGAGCCAAGCGAAAGAAACCGAAAGCGATGTCCCAGTCCTTCCGTCATCCCGAAATCCTCGAGATCGCGCGGCGCGACGGCAAGGTGACCGTCGATGGGCTGGCGCAGCATTTCGGCGTGACGCTTCAGACCATCCGCCGCGACCTCTCCGATCTGGCAGAGGCCGGGCGGCTGGAGCGCGTGCACGGCGGCGCGGTGCTGCCCTCGGGCACCAGCAATATTGGCTACGAGGAGCGGCGCCACCTGAACAGTGGGGCCAAGACCGCCATCGCGCGGGCTTGCGCGGCGCGGATCCCGAACGGCATCTCGATCTTCCTCAACATCGGCACCAGCACCGAGGCGGTGGCGCAGGAACTGCTGCACCACAAGGACCTGATGGTGGTGACGAACAACATGAACGTGGCCAATATCCTCGTCGCGAACCCGGACTGCGAAATCCTCGTCACCGGCGGCAGCCTGCGCCGGGCCGATGGCGGGCTGATCGGCACGCTGGCGACCGAGAGCATTCGCCAGTTCAAGTTCGACCTCGCCGTGATCGGCTGCTCCGCGCTGGATGCGGATGGCGACATGCTCGACTTCGACATTCAGGAGGTGGGGGTGAGCCGCGCCATCCTGCGCCAGTCGCGCAAGGTGCTGCTGGTCTCGGATCATTCGAAATTCAAACGCTCCGCGCCCGCGCGGATCGGCTCGCTGTCCGAGGTGGATGTCTTCGTGACGGATGAGCCGCTCCCCGATCCGCTCGCCTCTGCCTGCAAGGGCTGGGCCACCGAGGTGGTCATCGCCGGCAGCGCGGGCTGAACGCGCCGCGGGCCGTCTGACCGGGGTCAAAGAGACTGTTTCGCAAAGGTTTTTAGACTTGCCTGTGGCGGACGGCTGGCGAGATGGCTCTGCGGGACTATAGTCTGCGGGGACACAAGCAATTGCAGGGCACCATGAGCTACGGCATTCTCGCATTCCTCGACGACATCGCGGCGCTGACCAAGATGGCGAGCGCCTCCATCGACGACATCGCGGCGCAGTCGCTCAAGGCGAGCAGCAAGTCCCTGGGCGTGGTCATCGACGATGCCGCCGTGACGCCGAAATATGTCACCGGGGTCAGCCCCCGCCGGGAACTGCCCTCAATCTTCCGGATCGCGAAATGGTCGCTCTTTAACAAGGCGGTGATCATCACGCCCGCCGTGCTGCTGTTGAGCGCCTTTGCCCCTTGGATCATCACGCCGCTGCTGATGCTGGGCGGGCTCTACCTTGCCTTCGAGGGGGCGGAAAAGGTGCTGGAGATGACCGGGCTGATCGCCCACCACGAACCCGCCAAGTCAGACCAGCCCCGCGACCCGCAGGCCATCGAGGACGCCACCGTGAAGTCCGCGATCCGCACGGACTTCATCCTTTCCTCCGAGATCATGGTGCTGACCATGTCCCAGGTGGCCGAGCTGGAGATGGTCGTCCGCGTCGGCGTGATGCTGGCGATCGCGGTCATGTTCACGCTGGGCGTCTACGGCGTGGTGGCGATCATCGTACGGGCCGATGACTTCGGCCTCGCCCTCGCGCGCCGGTTCAAGGACAGTTTCCTGGGCCGGATGGGCCGGGCCATCGTGCGCACGGTGCCGCCCTTCCTGAAGGCGCTGACCGTGGTCGGCACGTTGGCGATGCTCTGGGTGGGGGGGAGCCTCCTGCTGCACGGGCTGGCGCATTACGGCTACGCGGGGCCGGAGCACTGGATCGCCCACATGGCCGACCTCGCCTCTGCAGCGGTTCCCGCGATCGGCGCGGCACTGGACTGGTTCGTCACGGCAGCCCTGTCGGGTGTCCTGGCGCTCGCAGTCGGCGGCGTGGTTGCCGGGGTGCTGACGCTCCTGCGCGGCGGGAAAGGCGCGCCGGCGGCGCACTGACGCCGTTCGCGGTGATCCTGAGTGTGAACTGGATGAGGTGCGCGGTAGCACCGCGAGGCCTTGTTCCGAGGGCCCGGAGGGGTCCGGTGCGTGCAGCCGCCCACTGCTGGACGGCACGATGTGTGAAGGTGAGCCTTCGCGCTCGGGTCCGCTATGCGCTGAATGTCGGGTGACGGCGCTAGAGATGCTGGGAAGGTGGAGGCGAGTACCGGAATCGAACCGGTATGCACGGATTTGAAAAACTTTGTAATACATTGATTTAAAACACTAATAATCCTAGATTCAGGCCCGATGCAGGCGGGGCAAACCGTGAATGCCTAGACGGCTTCCAAGTCCTTATTCTGGCGATTTGCCCCTGCAACACGAACCCGTCTGAGCGCATTCGCGACTTGGTCTCAGGCCTCACATTTCATCCGGCCAAGCACCGCCGCGAGGGGCGCACTGCCGATATTCGCTGCGGACTGTAGGGATGTCCGTGGGGCGCAAATTTCGGACTTCCTTTGAGCCGCCCGAAACGCGCTGCAGAACTCGCGCGTGAACGCAGAGGACGCGCTTGTAAGAAACTAGTCAGCCGGAAAACACGCATTCTCTCTGGCGACGGAGTAGCGGGCAACGTAAGGGAACGCCGCTTCGGCCCCATGGCATAGCCATCGCTTGAAAAGTCTAGGTTTGAGGGTGAGATTCGTTCCGGTTTTGGTTCGCTCCCGGCGTCTGACGATCCTGTTCTAGTGTACCAGTTTCAACGACTACCGATGCCATCTTGGCAAGCTTTGACAGTGTCTTCAGCCGGTTATGTAGATGCTCCGCAGAGACAGCCCTCCCGATGGACAAAGTCTGTTTGCAGAAGGGCTTTTGTGACGTTAGGAGTGATGGTCATAGCGCCTAGAAGCATATCCGGCGAAAATCTGGCAAAAACTACAGAAAGAAAGCATCAGCATCATGCTTGTCGACTTCTCAGTACGGAACTTTCGGTCATTTGAAGATGAAAGCCTCTTCAGCATGAACGTTGAAAGCGGTCGAAATCGGCTTCGAAGCAACTTCCAAGAGGTCTCTGACGGGAAGCTCGCTGTCCTGAAATCCGCTGCGATCCTTGGTCCAAACGCTTCAGGAAAATCGAACCTGCTCAGAGCCATCCGAGCGCTAAAGTGGATCATTTGCGAGTCCCATCGGCTACCCGAAGGCGCATCGCTGCCAACCTACGAACCCTTTCGTCTTTCGGAAAAAAGTTCAGCTTCGCCCGTGGAGTTTGAAATCGAATTCATCGTACCTTCCGGCATGCGTTATCGATACTCCATAGGTTTTTTGAGAAATCGGGTAACCCATGAAACTTTGCACTCTTTCCCTGGGCGTCAGAAAGCCCTCATTTTTGAGAGGGGACCAGAAGACACTTGGGAGGATGTGAAATTTGGTGGCACCTACAAAGGAGGCAGCAGGAGAATCCCATTCTTCAAAAGCAACTCCTACCTTTCGAAGGCAGGGAATGACGCTTCCGCACCGGAAAGCGTTCGTGAGATATCAAACTATTTCCGTACAATATTTTCTGTTAGCGCCGGAACAAAGTTGCGCGTTGCAAACTACTTTGAGCAAGATGGGCATCTCGAGGCAGTTTCTGATATCATTTGCCTCGCTGATACTGGTGTGGAAAGTGTGACCGCTGAGGCTCGAAGTGAAGGGAGTGACCTTCGCCTTCCGGAAGATATGCCGGAGGATTTGAAGGAAGCGATCATTCAGGAGAACAGCAGATCCTATAAATTCTGGCTGCGATCGAAATCCGGCGGGTTGATTGAGTTCGAAGAGGATGAAATGTCGGACGGCACAATTAAGTTGTTCGAAATTCTTCCCATTCTACTGAATGCCATATCATGCGGCGCGCCTGTTTTGATTGATGAACTGGACGGCCACCTGCATACGAATCTGGTTGGCTTGGTTCTTGAGCTGTTCCACGATCCGCTTCTCAATACGAGGGGGTCTCAAATAATTTTCACCACTCACGACACCAATGTCATGAACTCGACTAAGCTACGCCGGGATCAAATTTGGATGACCTCCAAAGCTCAGGGATCGTCCACACTGTTTAGCCTGGATGAGTATGATAAGAAGCTTGTCAGGCAAGACAGTCCGTTCGAAGCGTTCTATTTAGATGGCAGGTTTGGAGCGCTTCCATCGCTATCCTACTCGAAGATTAGAGACAGGTTGAGCAAGATTGTCGAGCGGGAAGGTTACTTCAAGGATGTTGTTGAGTAATGCCTAGAGAGCGCAAGAGTCGTAAGCCGAACGTTGAGAGAACCCTGAGAATTTTTTGCGAGGGCGAAAAAACCGAACCTTACTATCTGAAAGGGTATATCGACGAGTTTCGCGAGAACAATAGGGTTGCGGTTGTTGCGATTGAACGGACGCGCAAGAATACTCCGATTCAACTTGTTGACGAGGCGATAGCATTAAAGAAATCGGACCGCTCCCTGCCAGGAGACGTGTTTTGGGTGGTCTACGATCGTGAATCTGTCGCCAAATACTCGAGAGCGAAACATAGCGAAGCTTGGGAGAAGGCCGTAAGGGCGGGTATAAATGTGGCGCTGAACAATGTGTGCTTCGAATATTGGGTTCTTCTTCATTTCACCGAAAGTTCGGCGGCGTACAGTTCGTACGATGACCTAAGAGATAACAGCGGGTTGCGTGCTGAAATCCAAAAGCTCTGCGGAAGGGACTACGAGAAATCATCTCAAGTTATATTTTCCCATCTGAAGGCGCACATATCGGATGCGCGCGGTCGGGCTAATCGGATCAACCGACGAGTCGTGGAAGCATCTACGACTGGGGCGCTACCTTTCGACGTAAATCCTTATACCGGGATGCCAAGCCTGTTGGACGCGATCGATGGCTTCAAGTGAATGAGCTTCGACTTTAAGGAGTTTCCTTTTGCTCTATGCGCGATCGTCTCCAGTAGAGTGAAGCGATCTTTTATTCGACGCCAGATCAGTGCTGACGCCTGGTCTGCGGTCGCGACGGTCTGCTCTCAGAAGTAATTTGGCGATCCGGGTGATTGCATCGAGCCGGGATGTGTTCGTCCCATTTTTCGCATGTGAAGATTTGGCTGGAACGCCGAGACGAGAATGCTCGGCCCTTCCGGTGCTTTGGAGCTCATGGGGCATATGCCATCGGCGTCCCTCGGCTTTGGGTTATTCCTTGTCCGTTCTTGGATTTCAATTTGTCGTGACCTGCTCCCCGTAGTGTCCGCGTTTTTTAGTTCGCTCTGTTCAGGATTTGGTCCTCTATTGACCGTTGGTGATACTCCCACGGGGTAAGCCCGTCGAGGCTCGTGTGGGGGCGGTG
>NZ_JAIUZP010000016.1 GCF_020171315.1 Pseudooceanicola nanhaiensis
CGTAGGTCCCGTCCTGAGCGTTGTCGTTGAAGAGATCGGCCCCGTTGTTGAGGTAGATCACGTCCCGACCGTTGTCGCCCCAGACGGTGTCATTGCCGCCGCCGCCCTTGATGGTGTCGTCAGCGCCGCCGCCATGGAGTTCGTCGTGGCCATTCCCCCCGACGATGGAATCCGCACCGTCGCCGCCGTCGACCGTGTCGCGGCCCCCGGCGCCGTTGATCGTGTCATCGCCAGCGCCGCCGTCGATCGAGTCCTTGCCCGCCAGACCCAGCAGCGTGTCGTTGCCGCTTTCGCCGAGGAGCGTGTCGTTCTGGCTCGAGGCCTGCAGGAGGTTGTCGGAGCCGTTGCCGATCATCGTGACTTCGACATTGGCCCAGGACAGGATGTTCTCGATCCCCGACCAGGTGCCCTGGAAGGCGCCGCCACCGATGGAATAGCCCTGGTCCACATCGAGGGTCCGCGGGTTCGTGAGCGTGGAGGTGACCCCGTAGGTCAGGATATCGACGGTGTCGGTGCCTGCGCCGCCGGCGATCGTGCTGTCGCCGACGTAGTTGATCTGGATGAGGTCGTCGCCGTCGCCCCCGTCGAACGAGTCGCCGTCGCCCTGACCGACCAGCGTGTCGTTGCCCGCATTGCCGATCAGCGTGTCGTCGCCCCCGTTGCCGTTGATGGAATCGTTCCCGGCGCCACCATCGATGACGTTGCTGCCCGTGGTGCCGGTGAGCGTGTCGTTTCCGTCCCCGGTGATCAGGTCCTCGAAGTTCACGAAGCTCTCGCCGGTCCAGTCGGTGAGGCCTGTCGCCAGGTTCACGACGTAGCTGAAGTCGTACGTGCTCGTGTCCAGCAGGTCGGTGCCGGCGCCGCCGTCCAGCGTCTCGGCCGCGTTGAGGCCCGCGACGATCGTATCATCGCCGTCGTTGCCGTAGAACTCCCCGCCGGAGTTGTCGGCGATGATCGTGTTGGCGCCCGAGCCGTCCTGATAGATCTCGATGCTGACCAACGTGGCGGAGGCGCCGTTCAGGCCGGTGCCCGTGATGGTTTCCGTCAGGAAATCGAAGGTCGTGCCGCTGTAGGTCGCCGCGGAATGATCCAGCGTATCCGTGCCGGTGCCCCCGTCCACGCTGTCGTAGTATTCACCGTCCAGCGCGTAGATCGTATCGTTCCCGGCGCCGCCGGAGACACTGTCGGTGTGGAAGCCGCCATAGAGCTGGTCATTGCCGGCCCCGCCGATCAGGGTGTCCGCATTGCCGCCGCCAAAGATCGTGTCACTGCCGGATCCACCGTCGAGCACGTTGCTTGCGCTCGATCCGACGATGCTGTCGTCGCCGTTGCCCGCATTGACGTTCTCGATGCCGGAGACGGTCGAGAGGTAGCCGCCGAGGATGGTGTCGATTTCGCCCGCGGCGAGGTCGATATCGTAGTCGTTGTTATAGGAGCTCATCTCCAGCGTATCGGTGCCCCCACCCCCGTTGAAGACTTCGCCGGCGTTGAAACCGCCGTTGCCCGGGTAGATGGTGTCGTTGCCCGCGCCGCCACTGACGGAATCAACGCCATAGCCTCCGATCAGACTGTCGTCGCCGTCGCCGCCATCGATCGTGTCGTTGCCGCTCTGACCATCGATCGTGTCGTTGCCGCCGCCGCCTTCGAGAATGTTGGCGGAGCTGTTGCCGATGATCTCTTCATCGCCGTCGCCGCCGATCGCATTCTCGATGACGGTGCCGGGGGCGATGGCGAGGTTGCCGATGAGGCCCGCGACATTCGAGAAGGCGGGCGCGATATCGCTGCCGTAGGTCACCTCGAGGCTGATCTTGGTGTTGTTGGCATAGCCGGAGAGATCCAGCGTGTCGTTGCCGCCGCCGTCGACGATGGTCACGGCGGTGCTGCCCAGCAGGGTGTCCAGCGAGGCATAGGCCGTGTTGGCATAGCCTTCGACCGGGCCGCTGGTGGTCGGGGTCCAGTCGTACCAGGTGGAGTTGAAGCCCCAGGTGGTGTCACCCGTGGTGGTGCCATCGTCGATGCCGTAGCCCATCCCGTCATAGAGCCGGTCGAGTGCCAGCCAGTCCACGGACATCGGGCTGATCAGGTCCACGCTCCCCAGGAAGGCGCCGCTCGGGGTGGATTCCCCCGGTGCGGTGTAGTTCGCCTGTGCCCAGTAGGACATCATGGTGAACTGGATGGTGTCGTTTTCCCAGTAGGCGTCGTTGTAGGTCGGCGTGCCGCTGCCGGCGTTGTAGAGACCGGAGTGGCCGAGGCCCAGCGTGTGGCCGATCTCGTGCAGGGCCGTCTGGAAGTAGTAATCGCCGATGTTGCCGACGCCGCTCCAGTTCTCGGCGATGTTGACATAGGCGTTGTAGATCTCGCCGCCGCTGCCGAGGCTGAAGTTGGCAAAGGCGCGGCCCGAGGTCTCGTTGCCGAAGGCAAGGTCGACCGTCGCGGAGGAACTGACGGTGGTCTCGACGAAGTTGATGCCGAGGATGTCCTCGTAGATGTTCAGCGCGTGGCGGATCGCGTTCATCTTCGTGGTGGCGTCGGCGCCGTCATCGGTCAGGCCGTCGGCATCGTACCAGTTGCCGGCCACGTTGTAGTAGATGGTGCCGCCCTGGGCCTGGGTGCCGCTGCTGGTCAGGTTCCAGTGCGGGGTCACGGTATCGGCGCCGCCGCCCCAGAACTCGTCCCAGAAGTCGTTGGCGGTGCTGCTGGTGTTGTATTCGTTCAGGTAGGTCGCGATGGTGTTCATCGAGGTCGCGGCCGCGGGGGCCGAGAGGCTGGCGGAGGAGAGGCTGGCCTCGGTGTCGGGAGCGATGTTCGAGGTGCCCGATCCCTCGCCGGAGGCCGTCGTGGTGGTGCCTGCGTCTGCGGTGTCCCCTGCGGCTGCGGTCACGCCGGAGATGGGGCCCGAGATGGGACCGGAGGAGGGTGCGGCATGGGAGGCGCTGCCGCCGAGGGCGGGCATCGCGCTGCTGCTGGAGGCGGTGTTCAGGGACAGCTGAACCGGGGCGGCCTCGCGGGCGTCCTCGCCCGCATCCACCGCGGTGAAGAGATCCGTGGTCTGCGCGGTGCCGGTCTCGTCACCCTCGGCATCCGCGGTGATCAGCCCGCCCGCGTCGGAGCCTTCGGAGGCGTCATCGGAGGCGGTCTCTTCCAGGTCGGGAAGCGTGTCCTCGGCAGAGGTCTCCTCGGCGGTGGTCTCCGCCTCGGCCTCGGTGCCGGGCTCCACGAGCGCGTTCAGGACGGCGCCGGTGCCGGGGGTTACCTTGTCGGTGTTGAGCGTGAAGCTGCCGACCTGCGCCCCCATGTCGAGGCTGTCTGCGCTCCGCCGTCTCGTATCGCTGACATCGAATGCATTGGGGGCAATATTGCTCGCGTTGCTCATTTCAAAGTCCTCTCCGCACGTGCAGCCGTGGCTGCGAAAAAGATTTACAAGAACAATCCAGCCGTCTCCGTCCTTACAAAAAAATCCCCAAGGGGTTCTTAGGGACATTCCTTTCAGAGGGGGGATGGGGCGCGCCGGAAATAAGTGGCGCAGGGACTGCTTCTGGCTCCGGAATTAAGTCACTAACTGAATAGATTAAGAGATGTGTTTTAAATGTATTCGATCAAACGTGTCCGCTTAGAGTTGCGAAAACGTGCCCCATGTTTTGCATATCACACAGAGTTGTCAAGCTGTGTGCAGGCGGTAACCGCCCGGGCGGGGATTGGTTTTTGTCGCACCAAGGGCAGGGTGGTCGCAACGATGCGCCCGACGGGCGCCCGTCCTGCGGGCCTAGTGCCCGTAAAGATTGACCTTTGGTCAACCGGTGCCTCTTCTGCGTGCAGGATGCAGGCGGAAGAGGCCGGGTCTGTCCGGATGCGGGCCCGGGCCTCCATCTCGGCCCGGGACGCTCGAATCGCGACGCCCCCGGGCCCGGGAACGCCCGTCATGCCCCCCGTCATGCTCCCTGTCAGTCCCGCGCGTAGGCGTCCTCGTAGCGCACGATGTCGTCCTCGCCGAGATAGGCCCCGGTCTGCACCTCGATCAGCACCATGGGCACCTTGCCGGGGTTTTCCATCCGGTGCACCGCGCCAAGCGGGATGTAGACCGACTGGTTCTCGCTCACCAGTTTGACCTCGTCGTCGATCGTGACCCGGGCGGTGCCCTCGACCACGATCCAGTGCTCGGCCCGGTGGGTATGGGACTGCAGCGACAGGATGCCGCCCGGCTTGACCGTGATCCGCTTCACCTGGAAGCGGGAGCCCTGCACGAGGCTCTCGAACCAGCCCCAGGGGCGGTAATCGACGGGGAAGGTCTCGGCCTGTTTCGCGCCCCGCGCCTTCAGGGCCGAGACCGCCAGTTTCACGTCCTGCGCCCGGGACATGTCGGCCACCAGGACCGCATCCGCGGTCGCCACGGCGATCACGTCACGCAGGCCGAGGCCCACGAGTTCGATGCCCGGATCCTCGGAGCGCAGCAGCGTGTCGTCGCAATCGATCGCCGTCGCCGCCCCGGAGAGGGCGACGCCGCGCGCATCGGGGGTGCCGCTGCGCCAGATCGCGTCCCAGCCGCCGAGATCAGACCATCCGGACTCGTACGGAATGACGGTCAGGTTGTCCGCCTTCTCCATCACCGCGTAGTCGATCGAGATGTCCGAGGCCCCGGCCCATGCGGCGGGATCGAGCCGGAAGAAGCCGAGATCGGGATGACCGCCGGAGATCGCGGCCTCGACCGGCCCGATCAGCTCGGGGGCATGGGCGCGGAAGGCGGCGATGATCGTCTCTGCGGCAAAGAGGAAGATCCCTGCGTTCCACAGGTGGCTGCCGGAGGCCAGCATGGCCTCGGCCGCGGGGGCATCGGGCTTCTCCACGAAGCGCTTCAGGGCGCGCGGGGTCGGGCCGAAATCCTCCGGGGCCTCGGCCAGTTCGAGATAGCCATAGCCGGTCTCGGGCCGGTCCGGCCGGATCCCGAAGGTGACCAGCTGGCCGGCCTGCGCGGCGGGCACCCCGGCGGCCACCGCCGCGCGGAAGCTTTCGGGATCGTCGACCGCGTGGTCGGAGGGGGCGACCAGCATCAGCGCCTTCGGGTCGGTCTGCGCCAGCCAGAGCGCCGCGGCCAGGACGGCGGGGGCGGTGTTGCGGCCCTCGGGTTCGATCAGCACCCCGGCGGGGTCGATCCCCACCATGGTGAGCTGCTCGCCCACGACGAAGCGGAAGTCGGCATTGGTCAGCACGAGGGGACGGGCGAACTCCGCCCCCGAAAGGCGCAGGGCGGAGGCCTGGAACAGTGTCGTCTCGCCCAGCAGGGGGACGAACTGCTTGGGGAAGCTGCGGCGCGACAGGGGCCAGAGCCGGGTTCCGGAGCCGCCGCAGAGAATGACTGGGGTAATCATGACCGTCCTCACTGGTTCGAACTGCGCCGCCGGGCCGGGCCGCCGGTCGTTACCTGCCGTTATGACGGGTTCTGCGGTCTTGTGGAATCGTTAACCGACGGGGCGGGCAGTTGGATTTTCCTTCAGCCGCCCTGCCTAGGGTCTCGCCGCAGCTATGGAGAGGCCCATGTCTGACAGTTCCCCCCGTCTTGCCCTGCCCTATCTGCAACCGGCCCAGGCCCAGAAACATGTGACCGTGAACACGGCGCTCGCAGGGCTCGACCTGCTGGTGCAGTCCAGCGTGGCCGCGATCGGCAGCGTGACACCGCCCGCGGTTCCCGGCGAGGGCGAGGCCCATGTGCTGGGCAGCGGGGCCACCGGGGCCTGGGCCGGGCAGGACGGCGCGCTGGCGCTCTGGGCCGACGGCGCCTGGAGTTTTCGCGCCCCGCAGCCGGGCTGGCGGGTCTGGGACCTTGCCGAAGGCGCCCTGCGGATCTGGGACGGCACCGGCTGGGTGCATCCCCCCGTCGACCTTTCGGAGATCGAGGCGATCGGCATCGGGACCGCGGCCAGCACGGCGAACCCGCTGTCCGTGGCCGGGCCTGCCAGCCTTTTTACCCACGCCGGTGGCGGCCACCAGCTGAAGATCAACAAGGCCGCCACCGGCGAGACCGCGACCCTGCTGCTGCAGAGCGACTGGACCGGTCATGCGGAGATCGGGCTGGCCGGGACGAATGCGCTGGCGCTGAAGGTCTCGGCTGATGGCAGCGCCTGGACAACGGCGCTGAGCTTCGATCCCGCCACCGGGCTGGCGAGCGGGGCCTGCGTGCAGCAGGCGCCCGAGGACGGCAGCGCCGGGCAGTTGATGCCGGTGGGCGCCTTCGGGCTGGGGGCCACGGCAGTGGCCCTGGATTCGAGCGCCGACATGGCGGACAACCTCAACGCGACGCATTTCTTCGCGAACCCATCGGTGAACAGCGTACCGGCCAATGCGCCGCCGGTCGCGGACATGGCCTGGGCGGGATACCAGGTCCGGATCACGTCGAGCCGCAGCATCCGCCTGGTGGGCAGTGCCAGCGGGGACCACCTGTTCTGGCAGGGCAAGACCAGCGGCACCTGGGAGGACTGGGACCGGCTGTTCACCCAGCGGTCGGTGCTGGGCAGCGTGACGCAGAGCGCGGGCCGCCCGACCGGGGCGCTGATCGAATCCGGCAGCGGCGCGAACGGACGCTACCGTCGGTTTGCCTGCGGCTTCATGGAATGCTGGCACAGCATGACGGCCTCGGCCGCGGCAGCGACGGGCTGGACCTTCCCGGCGGCCTTCGCGGAGCCGCCGGTGGTGACCGGAACCGCGGTGGCAACGGTGCTGGCCGCGGTCGTGCTGGACGCGGCACCGACCACCACCGCGGCCAGCCTCTCGGTGCGGGACGCGGCGGATGCCCGGCGCGCCGACGGGATGTATCTGCGCGCCACGGGGTGCTGGTCGCTGATGAGCTGAAACGCGAGAAGGGGGCGCATGGCGCCCCCTTCCGTGTGGGTCAGGACCGGAGCATGATCAGACGAAGAGGAAATCGTCCGAGGTCATGTTGCCGAGGTAGGTGCCCTGGATCGTGATCGTGTTCACCCCGTCACCGTCCATGTCGTAGATGACGTCCGAGCCGACCTGCGTCGATGCGGCGATGAACTCGGCGAAACTGGTCGCCTCGCCATTGCCGGTCACGAACTGGAGCACGTCGTGATCGGCGTTGTAGGCCGCGGTGGAGAAGCCATCGAGCGTGTCGTTGCCGAAATCGGCGCCGCTGAAGACGAAGACATCCGCCCCGTCGCCGCCGCTCAGCAGGTCGTTGCCGCCCTGGCCTTCCAGCGTGTCCGCCCCGGCGCCGCCGAAGATCCCGTCGTTGAGACCACCGCCGACCAGAAGGTCGTCGCCCTGCTCGCCGTAGAGGCTGTCGAGGCCGCCGCCGCCCAGGACGGTGTCGTCGCCCGCCCCGGCCCAGAGGGTGTCGTTGCCGCCACCGCCATCGAGGGAATCCTGGTCGTCGCCGCCGACGAGGAAGTCGTCGCCGTCGCCCCCCAGCAGCGTGTCGTTGCCGGCATCGCCATAGAGCTCGTCCGCATCGTCGCCGCCATCGAGGCTGTCGTCCCCGGCGCCGCCGCGCAGCGTGTCGAGCCAGGCGCCCCCGTCGAGCACGTCGTCGTCGTCCTGCCCGAGGAGGCTGTCCGCCCCGACCCCGCCGATCAGCACGTCGTTGCCGGTGCCGCCGAAGAGGTCGTCCCCGTCGCCGCCGCCGTTGAGCGTGTCGTTGCCGTCGCCGCCGATCAGCGTGTCGCTGCCGGCCTCGCCGAGGATGCGGTCTGCACCGTCTTCGCCGCCGAGGCTGTCATCGCCGTCGCCGCCCTGCAGGGTGTCGTTGCCGAGACCGCCCCACATGGTGTCGTTGCCGATGTCGCCGAGCAGCGTGTCGCGCCCGGCGCCGCCGAGGACGAAATCGTCGCCCGCGCCGCCATCGAGACTGTCGTCCCCCTCGTCGCCGTAGAGCTCGTCGTTGCCCGCGTCGCCGGTCAGCACGTCGCTGCCGCCGCCACCGCGCAGGGTGTCGAGCCCCTTGTCGCCCACCAGCGTGTCGCTGCCCGCGTCGCCGAAGAGGCTGTCGTTGCCGTCTTCGCCGAGCACGTAGTCGTCGCCCGACTGGCCGTTCAGCGTGTCGTCGCCGATGCCGCCGATCAGCGTGTCCTCGTCGTCGCCGCCGGTCAGGAGGTCGTCGCCGTCCTCGCCGCGGATCAGGTCGTTGCCGGCCTCACCGCCCAGCGTGTCGTTGCCGAGACCGCCCCAGACGCTGTCCTGCCCGTCGCCGGTCCAGATCTCGTCGTTGCCGTCTTCGCCGAGCAGCGAGTCATTGCCCGCGCCGCCGTAGATCTCGTCGTTGCCGAGGCCGCCGAGGACCGTGTCGTCGCCGCCGCCGCCGACCAGAAGGTCGTCGTCGGCATTGCCGTAGAGCTCATCGTCACCGGCATCGCCGTAGAGTTCGTCGTCGCCGGTGCCGCCGATCAGCGTATCGTCATCCGCGCCGCCGACCATCGTGTCGTTGCCATCGCCGCCGTCGAGCGTGTCCTCGCCCTCGTCGCCGAAGAGGCTGTCGGCCCCGGCCTCGCCGATCATGGTGTCGTTGCCCGCACCGCCGACCATCGTGTCGTTGCCGTCGCCGCCCTCGAGCGTGTCCGCGCCGTCCTCGCCGAAGAGACGGTCATCGCCCTCCTCGCCGTAGAGCGTGTCGTCGCCGTCGTTGCCGTTCAGCGTATCGGCGCCGATGCCGCCATAGAGCAGGTCCTCGTCGGCGCCGCCGAGCAGCACGTCCATGCCCGCTTCGCCATGGATCGTGTCGCGCCCGTCGCCGCCCTGGCCGGTGTCGTTGCCGATCCCGAGGGTGATGCTGTCCTCGCCCGCGTCGCCGCTGGCAAGGTCGTCCCCGCCGCCGCCGAGGATCGTGTCGTCGCCGCTCCAGCCATAGATGCTGTCGCCGCCGGTGCCCCCGTCGAGCCAGTCGGTGCCCTGGCCACCCTTCAGGATGTCGTCGCCACCGTTGCCGTAGATCGTGTCGTTGCCGAAGCCGCCGTAGAGCACATCGTCGCCATCGGCCACGTCGCCGAGGGTCGCCAGTGCCGGGATGATGATGTCGTACCAGGAGCCGTTGACCGCCGGGTCGTAGAACTCGGGACGGATCTGCAGGTTCTCGAGGTCGAAGTAGCCCGCGCTGTGGACCGCCGGATCGTAGTCTTCCAGCGTGGTCTCGAACCACTGGGTGATCACCCAGGTGCGGAATTCCTCGAGGGTGAAGCTGGCATCGCCGCGGATCAGGTCGTCGCCGTAGCCGCCGTCGATCCCGTCGTCCCCGCCGCCGCCGACGAGGAAGTCGTCGCCGAAATCGCCGGTCAGCGCGTCGTTGTCCGCGCCCCCGTCGAGCCAGTCGTTGCCGAAACCGCCCATCAGCAGGTCATGGCCGGACTCGCCCCACATCATGTCGTCGCCGCGGTTGCCTTCCGACAGGTCGTCGCCGACGCCGCCGAGCAGGAAGTCGGGCTTGTCGTCGCCGTGGATGTCGTCGTCGCCGCCGAACATCACCATGATGTCGCGCCCGGCGTTGCCCGCCAGCGAGTTGCCCTCGTCGTTGTCGAAGTAGATGTCGTCGCCGAAGCCCAGGGACTGGGCGGTGCCGTCCAGGGTGAACTGCTCCTCCAGCGTCAGGGAGGACATGAACCAGGTGTGGTCATGGGCGTTGGATTCGTCGAAGCTCTCCGAGGTGTCGTCGAGGATCACCACCTGGATTTCCTCGTCCGCCGGTTCATCCGCGATCACCGGCGGCACGCCGACCTCGATGAAGTCGTCCATGAAGGACCCGGTGCCATCGGCGGAGAGACCGTCGAGATCGAAGATGTCCGTGGTCAGGTCGCTGAGCAGGGTGTTCTTCAGGATGATCGTGCCGCGGCCGGTGGTCATCTCCACGTCGTCGCCGTTCTGCACGAAGAGCGAGAAGAGGTAATCGGCCGCGCCGTTGAAGGTGCTGAGGTCCAGCTTGTCCAGCAGCGGGTCGAAATCCATGATGATGTTCGTGCCCGTGCCCGGGGTGGCCACGACGGCGGCCTCGCCGTCCTCCATGTACTGGCCGCTGATGTAGGTGTGGTTGTTGCCGATCACGTAGATGTCCGACACGGCCTCGGTGGCCGCGGCCAGGCCGTCGCCGCTGGCCAGCAGCGAGTTGCCGTAGTCGAAGATCCAGTCGACCTTCTCCTCCCAGCTCGCGGTGCCCTCGTAGGCCCCTTCGAGGCTGTCGAGCGCGAGGACATAGGCATGCAGCGCCACGCTGCGGTCGCCGAAGATGACGTTGTCGCTGCCGCCGGACGAGATGATGTCATGGCCCGCGCCGCCCAGCAGGCGGGTGCCGCCCTCGATCGAGAGCGTATCCTCGTTGGCATCCACGGTCTCGGCCCGCGCCATCGAGCCGTCGACGTAGTCGTTGCCCGCGCCGCCGTCGAGGAAGCCGGTGAAGTCGAAGGCCCAGACCACGTCGTTGCCGTCGCCGCCGTTGATGCCGGTCACGCCCCAGTCGGGGCCGGTGGTCACCGTCAGGTCGGCCACGGTCTGGGTCGGCAGCAGCTTGCTGGTGAAGACGATCACGTCATCATCCGCGCCGCCGTCCATGTAGCGGTCGCGGCCGTGGTTGGCCTCCATGTAGTCGTCGCCCGCGCCGCCGAAGACCACGTCGTCGTACTGGTCGCCGAAGACGTAGTCATCGCCGTCGCCGCCATGCACGAGGTCGTCGCCCCAGTTGCCGCTGACATGGTCCTCGCCCAGGCCGCCGAAGACCTGGTCGTTGCCGTAGAAGCCGCCGACCGTGTCCTCGCCTTCCTCGCCCCAGACGGTGTCGTCGCCGTCCTGGCCGTTGGCATAGTCGCTGCCCTTGCCGGTGAAGATCAGGTCGTTGCCGGTGCCGCCCAGCAGGATCAGGTCGTCGCCGCCGCCCGCGATCAGCGTGTCGTCGCCATCCTCGCCGTTCAGCGTGTCCGAGCCGCGCCCCGCGGTCAGCAGGTCGTTGCCGCTGCCGCCGGCCAGCACGTTGCTGCCCTCGCCGCCGTCCAGCGTGTCGTTGCCCGCGCCGCCGTAGACGGAATCGTCCCCTTCGCCGGCCACGAGGCTGTCGTTCCCGCCGACGGGATCCTCCTCGTCGTCGCCGACCATCAGGTCGTTGCCGTCACCGCCGTCCAGCGTGTCGCTGCCCTCGCCGCCGAACATCGTGTCATTGCCCAGGCCGCCGTTCAGCGTGTCGTTGCCGAGGTTGCCGAACATCGAGTCGTCGCCGGCCTGGCCGATCAGCGTGTCCCGGCCATCGCCGCCCCAGAGCGTGTCGAAGCCCTTGCCGCCGCGCAGCCGGTCGTTGCCGTCGTTGCCCTCTAGGCTGTCGGCACCCTTGCCGCCTTCAAGCTGGTCGTTGCCCTCGTTGCCGAAGGCGGTGTCGTCACCGTCGCCGGCCTCGATCGTGTCGTTGCCGTCGTTGCCCGCGATCAGGTCGTTCTCGGTGTAACCGTCCAGGAAGTCGGCGCCCTCGCCGCCATAGAGCGTGTCGTTGCCGACGCCGCCCTGCAGCGTGTCGTCGCCGAGGTTGCCGATGAGGCTGTCGTCGCCGCCCTGGCCCACCAGCGTGTCGTTGCCCTGGCCGCCGACCAGCGTGTCGAAGCCCTTGCTGCCGCGCAGCCGGTCGTCGCCCGCGCCACCGTCGAGGCTGTCGGCGCCCTTGTCGCCCTCGAGGCTGTCGTTGCCGTCGCCCCCGAAGGCGGTGTCGTCGCCTTCGCCGGTCTCGATCAGGTCATCGCCCAGGTCCCCGACCATCAGGTCGTTGCCCACGAGCCCTTCGAGGTAGTCGTCGCCCGCGCCGCCGTAGAGCGTGTCGTCGTTCCAGCCCCCCAGCAGCGTGTCGTTGTCATCGCCGCCGATGAGGCTGTCATAGCCGCCGCCGCCGACCAGCGTGTCGCTGCCCGCGCCGCCCAGAAGGGTGTCGTTCTGGGTGCCGCCGCGCAGCCGGTCGTTGCCCGCGGCCCCGTCGAGGCTGTCGTCGCCGTCGTCGCCGTCGATCTGGTCGTCGCCCGCACCGCCATAGGCGCTGTCGTTGCCCAGGCCCCCGGTGATGATGTCCACCGACCCGAGGGTATCGTCGCCGTTGTCGCCGATCAGCGTGTCGTCGCCGTCGCCGCCATCCAGCGTGTCGGCCCCGGCGCCACCGGCGAGGCTGTCGTTGCCACCGCCGCCCAGCAGGCTGTCGGTGCCGTCCTCGCCGAACATGCTGTCATTGCCGGCCCCGCCCACGAGGGTGTCGTTGCCCTCGTTCGCATTCATCAGGTCGTCGCCGTCATCGCCCTGCAGCCGGTCGTTGCCGGTGCCGCCGAAGAGGCTGTCATTGCCGTCGCCGCCGAACAGACGGTCGTCGTCGGCCGCCCCGGTCAGCATGTCGTTGCCGGCCCCGCCCGACATCGTGTCGCGCCCGGCCTCGCCATAGAGTTCATCGTCCCCGGCGCCGCCGTCGAGGCTGTCGCTGCCGCCGCCGCCGTTCAGCGTGTCGTTGCCCGCGTCCCCCAGCAGCGTGTCCGCGCCGTCGCCGCCCACCAGCAGGTCGCCCTCGCTGTCGGTGCCGCTGGCCGAGGCACTCTGCAGCAGGTCGTCGCCGGTGCCGCCATAGAGGCTGTCGATCCCGCCGCCGCCGATCAGCGTGTCATCGTCGTTGTTGCCATAGATCTCGTCGTTGCCGCTGCCGCCGTCGAGGCTGTCGTCGCCGTCATCGCCCACCAGCAGGTCATTGCCCGCGCCGCCCAGCAGCGTGTCCGCAAAGGCCCCGATGCCACCGCGCAATTCGTCGTCGCCGTCGCCCCCGTCGAGCAGGTCGCGGCCGTTGCCGCCCTTCAGCGTATCGCTGCCGCCCTGGCCGCTCAGGGTGTCGTCCCCGTCATAGCCTTCCATGAGGTCGTCGCCGGAGGTCCCGTCGAGACTGTCGTCCCCGGCGGTGCCGGGCACGGTGGTGATCGCGTCCACGGGCACAGTGAGGGCCGCTGAGGCCAGCGTGGCGGTGGCGCTGCTGCGCTCTGCTTCACCGATTTCGGAAATGACGTTCGAATCCAGTTCGTCGGCGACAATCGTCGATTGCGTCGGCATACCCATACCCTATGTGTCCATTACGTGGATTTGTTGTCTATCTGTGTGCAAGGCTCGAAGTGCAGCGCCCCATCGTGTTTTGACGCTATTTAGCCACAGAGGTTGACGCTGTGGAAACCATGCTATCCCGGCCCCGGGCCATTCTGACCCGCACATGAGTCCGTTTTGCCACGGTTATCGGGCCAAATTGGGGCCGCAACGGTCATCTGGCGGGCTGTTTCTCTGGCGCAATTGTGGCGAATTCGGACACGGTCCGGCGGGTCCTGTCCGAGGGCGCCAGCCACTGCTTGACCCCCGGGCCGGTTATACGGCACTGATAGGCCGCCTGCCTCGGCCTGGGGCGCCCACTTCCAGAGAGACGCCTCTCGCGACGTTAGCCGGACATGTCAAAGACACTTTATATTCACATCGGCCACTACAAGACCGGTACGACCGCCCTGCAGATTTTCTTCGACGAGGAGACCGAGCTTCTGACCGAAGCCGGGGTCGAGTATCCCCGCGTCCGGTTCTACTACTCGAAGCATTCCGATTTCGCCTTCTCCATCCTGCGCGCCGCAGGGGTCGAGAAGATGATGTACGACTATACCAATCCCACCCCGCCGCAGGAGATGTGGGACGAGCTCTATGCCCACATCCGGGAGAGCACGTTCGACACCACGCTGATCAGCTCCGAGGAATTCATCCGCCTGGGCCAGTTCGACCGGTCGCGCGAGATCCTGAAGCAGATGCTGGCCCGCAAGCCCGATGACCTCGAGATCAAGGTCGTGGCCTACCTGCGGTCGCCCGGGGCGCACCTGCGCTCGTGGTACAACCAGCTGATCAAGATGAACCACCCGGTCCCCGACCTGAACGCCGCGGTCATGGGCGAGATCGAGGAAATCCACTACGACTACCGCCACGCGCTCGAACCCTGGGTCGAGGCGCTGGGGGCGGAGAACGTCATCGTCCGGCCCTACCGGCACGACCGCAAGAACCCGGCCGCGCTGCACCAGGACTTCATGAAGATCTTCGGCGTCGATCTGCCCGCCCGCCGGGTGCGCCACACCACCGATCCCAACCCGCGTCTCGACGACCGGGTGATCGAGCTGGTGCGGATGATGCAGAACTCGAAATTCCCGCGCCCGACGATCAACGCGATCCTCAGCCAGGCCGACCTCTATTTCGCCCAGCAGGACGAACAGGTCGTCCGCAAGCCCGACCAGATGGCCGCAGCCCGCGCGGCGGCCGCCGAGGGGCTCGATTGGTTGGCAGAATTGCCCGGGGGCGCGCCCCATGCAGAACATTTCCGGCGCAATCTGCCGCAGCCGGTCGACCCTGCCGAAGTCGAACTCTACACTATGATCGGCTTCGTCTTTTCAGAACTCATCCTGCTCCGGCAGCGGATCAACCGGATGAACCCGGAAGACATGACCGAACGGGTCAGCCGGCTTGAAAAGCAACTCACGGAGATCAGTGCGAAGATATGAGAATCCTGTTCTACAACTGGGTCGACTACCTGGACGACGAAAAGCGCGGGGGCGGGGTCAGCGTCTATCAGCGCAACCTGATCCGGGAACTGGACGCCGATCCGGAGACCGAATGCTATTTCCTCTGCTCCGGCATTTCCTACGACGTGCTGTCCGACGCGCCCCGCTGGGAGCGCATCAAGCACGGCCCTTCCGAGAACCGCGAGCGCCGCTTCGAGATCGTCAATTCCGGCGTTCTCTCGCCCGCGCACCACGCCTTCGGTGACGAACGCCAGCTCGACGAGCCGGCGACGGAAGAGATTTTCTACGATTTCCTGCGCAAGCACGGGCCCTTCGACGTCGTGCATTTCAACAACATCGAGGGCCTGCCCGCCACGGTGCTGCAACTGCGTGACCACTTCCCCGACACCAAGGTGATCTTCGCCCTGCACAACTACTTCCCGGTCTGCCCGCAGGTGAACCTGTGGTTCCAGGAGAAGGAAAACTGCACCGACTACGACAAGGGTCGGAAATGCGAGGTCTGCCTGCCCCACCGCCATGACCAGCGCGTCGTGCGGCTGGCCAACTCGGTGGCCTACAACCTGAAGAAACGCGGCATCCGTCCCGGCACCCGGACCTTCGACCGGGCCTTCATGCCCGGCATGCGCATGGCCGGCCGGGCGTTGCGCTTCTACGGGCGCCGCTTCGGCAAATCCGGGCCCAAGCTCGCGGATCCGAACGCCGGCAAGCTGCTGCAGCGGGTCGAGATGGGCCATCACAAGTATGTCCGCCACCGGGAGAAGATGGTCGAGGCGATCAACAAGAACTGTGACCGGGTGCTCTGCGTCTCGGACCGGGTCGGCGTGGTCGCGGCCAAGTTCGGCGTCGATCCCGCGCTGCTGACGACCTCCTACATCGGCACGCTGCACGCGGAGAAATTCGCCGAGACCCGCGCCCGGGACACGATCCTGAAGGCCGACGGCACGCTGACCATCGCCTACCTGGGCTACATGCGGCGCGACAAGGGCTTCTTCTTCCTGCTCGACGCGCTCGAGGCCCTGCCGGACGAGATGGCCGAGCGGATCAACCTCGTGATCGCCTCGCGGATGATCGACCAGGCCACGGCGGAACGGATCGCCCGGCTGAGCGACCAGTTCCGCTCGGTGCTCCATGCGGACGGCTACAGCCACGACAACCTCGACGAGCTGCTCTCGGAGGTCGATCTGGGCGTGATCCCGGTGCTCTGGGAAGACAACCTGCCCCAGGTGGCGATCGAGATGCATGCCCGCCACATCCCCCTGCTGACCTCCGACCTGGGCGGCGCGCAGGAGCTGGGCAATTGCAGCGACTTCGTCTTCACCGCCGGCGACCGGCGTGATTTCCAGCGCAAGATCAACCACATCCTCGACGGCGTGACCGATCCGGCAGACTACTGGCGCTCTGCGATGGCGCCCAAGTCGATGGCCGAACACGTGGCCGAGCTGCGCGAGATCTACACCGATGGTGTCACGCCCGCGCAGGGGACCGATCCGGAAGATCAGGATCTCAAGGCCGGCTGAGGAGATCAGCACCATGTCGTCGACGGTCTTCAACATCGCCTCGGCGCGCCATCCGCAGAAGCAGCGGCGCGCCAAGGACTTCTACACCGACCACGAGGCGCTCCTCGTGGACGAGAAGGATGCCTACAGCTTCCTCGACTACATCTTCACGCCGGCGGACAAGAGCTGGGCCTACCTGCCCTCGGGCAAGACGGGCACCAGCTCGACCCTCGCCTTCCTGTTCCACCTGACGACAGGGCACCCGCTCACGGCCCATCTCCAGCAGCTGAACGGGATGAACCCGGATCAGGCGGCCCACGAGCTGCACCGCACCATGGTCTTCTGCTCCCTGCTGGCGCGCGGCGACAAGATCCGGCCCGCACGCTACCTGCAGAGAACCCTGAAGCTCGCCACCGTACGGGACCCGATGGCCCGGGCGATCTCGGGGTTCCGCTACCTCTGCCAGGCGGATGCGCGGGGCATGACCCAGTTCTACACCGACCGGGCGCGGATGTCGGCGCTGACCGGCTTCGACTGGAACCGGCATCCCGATACGCCCGAGGGCTTCGAGCGGTTCCTCGACTACCTCCGGATCGACCTCGTCCACCACGCCGACCGCCCGGTGGATTCCCATTTCCGGCCGCAGGTGCTGAACATCCGCCCCGCCCTGTTCGTGCCCGATCTGATCGGGCGCTGCGAGGATCTGGGCGCCTTCTTCACCGCGATCGCCGACCGGCTTGGCCGGGCGCTGCCCGAGGGCGCGCTGGAGGCCCCGGCCCGCAACCGCGGCACCGGTCCCGAACGGGCGGATCTCGTCTCCCAGCAGGCCCGGCAGCTTGTCGCCGAGATCTTCGCCGCGGACTACGAGGCCTTCGGCTACGACCTGTGAACCGGCCACATGACGCTGGCCGGGGGTGTCCCCCGGCGCTCGTGCCTTGTATCTGGCAACGTTGACCGACATACTCGGGGCAAGCTCATCCTTTCATGCACAAAAGTCGAATTCGCCATGTCCATCCCTTTTCAGGAACCGTCCGTTACATGGCCCTCCATTGATCTCGCTCCGCCCCGGCTGACCCGCTCGTTCCGGCCCCGCCCGTTCCGGAACCGCCCGATCGGGTCCCGTCCGATCACCGGACGCCGGTAGCGCCCTCCTCATTCCCACAGCAACTCAAGAGGATCGCAGTGCACGGTTTGCGCGCCTTCGACATCATCCTGAATTCGGCCGGGTTCGATCCCGCGTGGTATGACGGCCAATACCCCGACGCCCTGCGGATGGGGATGTCCCCGCAGCAGCATTACGAGGCCTTCGGCTACCGACTCGGCCGCGGCCTGTCGGCGGCACAGCCCCGGCTGGAACCGGACACCTCCCTGGCCCGGGCGCTCGCCCGGACGCCGGTGATCTCCTACTGCACGCCGATCATGAACCGGCCCGACGATATCCGCACCACGCTGGCGGCGAACCTCGAGGAGAACCGCCCGCTTCAGGAGCAGGTGGAATTCGTCATCGCCTTCATGGACGAGGATACCGAGACCCACGACTGGCTGCGCGAGACCTTCGCCGAGGACATCGCCTCCGGCTACCTGCGGATGCTCCTCCTGCCGCCGCTCGAGAGCTGGCATTTCGGCAAGGCCAAGAACATGCACCGCCCCTATGCCCGGGGCGCCGTCTACTCCAGTCTCGACGGCGACAACTTCGTCACCCTGGAGGAGACCCGGCAGCTGCTGGAGGTCCACGAGGCGCATCCCGAAGGCTTCGTCTTCCACCATTTCACCGGCAGCTGGGGCGACGGCAGCTCGGGTCGGATCAGCATGCCGATCGCCCTCTACCGGGAATTCGGCTACGACGAGAGCTTCATGCCGCGCCAGTACGACGAGATGGACGTGCTGCTGACCGCGCTCTGCGCGGATCCGGACCTGCCCTTCGTCCGGCTGCGCACCGACAACCACGGCTTCAGCTCCAAGCGCTCGGTGCGCTTCATGGAGGAGGCCGCTGTCGGCAACCCGATCCTGGAACTGGATGCGCCGCGCCACGTGGCGCCGGCCAACCCCAAGGACGAAGGCTACGTCCAGGCCGACCGCTCCATGGCGGCCATGACAAGCTTCAACCAGGGCCTCTGCTTCATGAAGAACGCCCGCACGCCGAAGATGCGGACGACCTACCTCGAACTGGCGATCGCCGGGCGGCACCGGGTGATCGACACCGTCCCCCGCGAGAAGATCCTGGCCACCCTGTTCCACATGCAGGGCGTGCCCGATCCCGCCACGCTGGAGATCGGCCCCGAGGATGTCTGCATCTTCGCCTGCATGAAGAACGACGATCTCTTCCTGCCGGATTTCTATGCGCACCACAAAGCCCTCGGCGTGGCGCATTTCTTCATCGTCGACGACGGTTCGGATGTTCCGATCGGCCAGACCCTGCCCCATGACGACGTCCATGTCTTCCGGCCCAAGGTCGGCAATTTCGTCACCGCCAAGGGCCTCTGGATGGAAGGGCTGATGAAGGCCTACCTCGACGAGGGGCAATGGGCGCTAACCCTCGACGCGGACGAGTTCCTCGACCTGCCCGAGGGCTGCGAGACCCTGCCCGCCCTTGGCCGGCTGCTGGCAGAGCGCGGACAGGACCTGCAGGCCGCCCTTCTGGTCGACCTCGTCCCGCGCCCCGACGTGACCCCGGAAGAACTGGACCGGGTCGAGACCGACTTCCTGTCGATCTTCGACCACCATGTCTACATCGACAGCCCGATCGCCAAGACCTATGCCCAGGCCGGATCGATCAAATGGGCCTTCGGCCCCTATGCCCAGCTCTCCTGGCATCTCGACACGCGCTACCACGGCTTCGGGACCTTCGACGCGCTGCGCAAGATCCCGCTGATCCGCCACCAGGCTGGCCGCCACCTGAACCAGGGCTTCCATACCCTGCATTACACCGATGGCCGCAAGGAACCCGGGCACGAGATCTGGGACACGGACCTGGTGATCACCCTTCGGCACTTCAAGCTGCTGAAACTCTTCTCGACCACGGCGCGGACCCGCATGGCCGCGCAGGTCGCCTCGGCCCAGAATTCGCAATACCATGCCCGAACCACTGCAAATATCGCAAAGATCTTCGGCGATGGGGGGGAAGACAAGCTACACCAGATCTTGGCCTTGCCCAGCCGTCCGCTTGCCGATAGCGTCCTCCGAGGGCTCAAGCCCATGGAGTTTCGACAAAAAACCGACCGGAAAGATCCGCAAGGAACCGTATAAATGCCCCAAGGAAACATTCTCGTATCTTCTGCCCGATCGGGGACGAACTACTTTCTCAGTGTCTACTCCAAGTGCTTCCCCGACGCCTTCGTGGTTAAGGAGATCTTTCGCGAGGGCGGCGACAGCCTGCCCCGCCTCGAAGAACTGCTTGGGGTCGGCAGCCAGCGCATCCTGAAGATGGTGGAAAACAACCCGCTGCGGCTGTGGCGGAACATCAAGGAAGCCTGCGCCGAAGAGGAAATCCCCGCTCTGGCCAAGATCTTCTACTACCACGTGGAGTGGAACGCGCCGCTCTGGGAGAACTTCCGCAAGAACGACCGGGTGATCCACCTGATCCGGCAGAACCCCTTCGACGTCTTCCTCTCGCACAAGGTCGCGCAACAGACCGGCCAGTGGCAGAAATTCGCCCGGGATGGCGAGGCGGCTCCCGTGGAACCGCTGGTTCTGGACCCTGAGGAACTCTCGAAGTTCATCGAGCGTCAGGGCGAGCATATCGAGAAGACCCGCAGCTTCTTCAAGGACGCGAACTTCAGCGAGATCTATTACGAGGACATCGCCAAATCCACCGAGGACTGCGTGGCGGCGATCTCGAAGATCTTCGAGATCGACGGTCCGAAGCAAGAGGTGAAGATTCCGCTCAAGCGTCAGAAGAGCGCCACGAACCAGGAACTCGTCGCGAATTACGACGAGGTTGCGATGTTCGACAAGGCCACGTTCTGACCCCAGGCGCCGCGCATGGCCAACGGCCGTGCCTAGACAATTACGGAAGAGTCCCTTGGAAACTGACAAAATTGCCAAACCCTTCGTCATCTGGACCCTGCAGCGGACCGGCGGCACCAACCTTCACAGCTTCCTGAACCGCAACTCGGCCTTCCAGAAGGTGCAGGACGAGCCCTTCAACGGACGCCGGGAATACGGTCACCTGACCCGGGACTGGAAGGCCTCGAAGGACACCGAGGCCCTCGACAAGGGCATGAAGGACGTCTGCGCCCTGCAGCGCAACATCAAGCATTGCGTCGAACGCGTCCCCATGGCGGTGAGCAAATCCCTGGCCACGGCCTCTGTGGAGGCGGGCTACGTGCACCTGTTCCTCTACCGGGAGAACCCGACCGGCCGGCTGCTCTCGATGGAATACGCGGAGCGCACCCGCTCCTGGGGGCCCAGCCGTACGCTCGAACCCGGGGCCGATGCGGAGGCCTTCGAGGAGCCGCTCGACGTGGCCAAGCTGGTCGCCCATGAGACCGAAGCGAACGACAAGCTGAACAAATGCTGGCGCGCCCTGAAGAAGGCCGGCGCCAAGGCGGCAACGATCTCCTACGAGGAACTCTACGCCGGGGATGAGGACACCGCCCGGACCGCGCTGCAGCGGCTGTTCGACGGCTTCGGCTTTGCCGTGGATGCCGAGAAGCTGACCGAAGCGACGGAGGCGGTGCGCGGCCGCGGGGACCAGCAGACCCGGGACCGTTACGCCAGCTTCAAGGGGATCGAGACCCTGAAGGAAGGAATCTCCGGCATCCCGCCGCTGGTCTTCAGCCGGACCGCCACCTGATCTGATCCTGGTCCCCCCTCTGGGGGGACCGCGGCAAGAGACGACACGCACGCGATGACACGTATCCTCCACTTGCACATGGGCATGCCGAAGTGCGGCTCCAGCTCCCTGCAGGCCTACCTTCGGGCCCACCGTGAGGCCCTGGCCGCAGGCGGCGTCTGCTACCCTGATCTCGCCGGCAAGGCGATCGGGAACCTGACGCCCTTCATCATGACCCTGCACGGGGAACAGAAACAGGCCGTCTTCAAGCACAACAACCCTGACTACGATCCCGACGCGGCCCGCCCCGCGCTCGTGCGTTTTCTGGAGACCTCCGAGGCACCGCTGACGGTGCTCTCCTCCGAGGGCGTGTCGGAAATGGGCAAGCGTGCGAACCTCGACTTCATCTTCGAGAGCTTCGACCGGGTCGTCGGCCATATCTTCTACCGCCCCCGGGTGGACTGGCTGCTGTCCCACTACACCCAGGCCATCAAGGCCGGGCGCTACGACACGCCTCTCGAAGACGTTCTGGAGAACACCACCTTCAAGACCGTGACCAGTCAGAAGATGCGGTTCAGCGGCAGCCTCGCCTTCTGGCAGGGCAAGCTTGGCCGGGACAATGTCGAGGTCCACTTCCTGTCCCGCAGCTTCCCGCCGCCGGAAGAGCAGTTCATGTCCAGCCTGGGCGTCGAGATGGCGCTGCCGGCCTTGGAAAAAGGCGCAGCGAACAGCTCGCCCACGCCCTTCGAGACCTGCGTGCTGGCCTCTGCCAAGCGGACGTCGCAAAAGCAGTTCCTGAAGATCAGCCGCAAGATCCGGCGCATCGCCGCGCCCTTCGATCCCTTCCCGAAGCGCTCCCTGCTCTCCGAGGCGATCCTCGAGCGGATCAACGCGACATTCGCGGAGGATACCGACCGCTTCCTGACGCTGCAGGATCGGATCAGCCGCGCGGATCTCGAACCCGACCTGTCGCAGAAGACGGCACAGGCGATCACCTTCGAGGAGATCCGGGCCCACCCCGCCTATGCAGAGGTACGGGCCGTGCTGGCGAAAAAGAAGATCGAACTGGCCTGATCCGGCCCGGGATCAGGCTCGGATCATGTTGGGTCCGGTCGGAAGACCGGCCCCGCCCACCCTCCGGGTGCGCAGAACCGGCCCTTCCGGGTCACTTGGACTCGGCAGAGGCTTGCGGGGCCTCCGGGTAATTCTCGATAAAGGATTGCGCCGCGAGCTTGGGCCGTTTGATCGTGCCATCGGCAATCTGCTGCAGCAGTTCGTAAGCCAATGCGTGGCGCTTGCGCTCGAACTTCTTGGGCTTCTCGATGGACGCGATACGGCCCAGCTTCTTCGAAACCCGTTTCTTGTTGAGGCCGGTCTTCGGCGCGCCTTCCCCGGCGGGCGTATCGGAGGACGTATTTTGCTCGCTCATAAAGGGACCTTTTCTGAACTAGGAAATGATCTGTTTCTCTTTGAAACGGAGAGGGATGAAGGGCCCATCCCCCATGCCGGGCAGACTGCAGCGAAGCGATTTCGAGTGCAATGCCGTTCCGATCGGGCCCTGCGGAATCCCGCTGCAGCCCCCGGAAACGGCACCCGGGCGCCAGTTCGCCCGGCAGTTCTGCGCCCGCTTTCTTCGGCAGTCTCTTAGGCGCCCCAGTCTCCCGGAGCGCCAGCCCCGCGGCTCAGAACACCTCGAGGCGATCGAGGTCGGCAACCTCGCCGTAGTTGCTCACCACGTCGGCATTGCTGCGCTGCTTCATCCGCTGGAAGCTGGGCCGGATCTTGTCGACCTCCACGATGCCCTTGGGCAGGTCGTACATGTCGGTCACCGCCCGGGCGCAGCGCAGCGGCGAGCGGATGACGTCCTCGAAGACGATCTCGTGGTAATTCGCCCCGGTGAAGAGGTTGCGGAACTGCACGATCTCCTTCCGGCGCGCGGAGATGTAGCGCTCGACATCCTTGCGGTCGACTTCGACCAGGAGGTCATCGGGGGCCGCCTCGTCATGCAGGTTGCGCCACCACTTCCCGGTCTTCTGGGCAATGAGCCGCGACAGGTAGGCCTCGAACAGGTTGCGCCGCACCAGGTGGATCACATGATCTTCCCGGGCCACCGCGCCCCAGAGCGGATTGCCTGTGGGCTTGTGGTAGTAATAGGCCTTGGCGATCACCGGAACACCGCGGTCGGCCACCGCCGCCTTCACCGCGCTCCAGAAGCCGACGGGGTCCTCGTTCGCCTGTTTGCGAACCTCGTCGCGGGGCTGGCCCAGCAGGTCCGACAGGACGTTGAGATTGTCGGTGTCCTTTCGGAAAATCTCGTTCAGGACAAGCGCGTCTTCAAAAACTTTTCTATAAATATCAATAAAGTAGCTGGCACCGAACCGGGCGGAACTGACCAGGACCGTTGCCTGGAGCGCGGCCGCAGACCCGGGCTCATACACAGGCTGTGGAATCATTGAAGCTTCCTCTGTGAATACATCGACGAAGAATGGATATGCCTAGGACATGGCATGATTTTTCCCCTGCTGCAATCGCGGCAGCCTCCCGGTTCCCGCCTCGGTCAGGACTTGCCGATGAGCACGACCCTGCCGGGCATCACCGCCGCATTTCAGGGCAAACAGGGCCCCCGGCGCCGGGGCGCGGGGGGGCGTCGCCCCGCCCGTCAGTCCTCCACGAGGAGATCCCCCTGGGCCTGCAGCGCCTTTTTCAGCGCCCCGAGCCAGAGATCGCGGGCCGTGTCCGCATGACCGAATCGCGGCTGCAGCGCATGGCCCACGGGCGGCCCCTCGCCCTGCGCGGACCAGACCTCGAGGCAGCGATGCCCGGACAGCGGCGCGCGCGCGGGCAGGCGCACCCGCCAGCGGGTGCCCTGCCCCGTCCCCAGCCGGGAGAAACCCTGAAACAGCCAGTTGCCCAGCGTTTCGGCCGAGACCGCCTGGATGAACCGCTGCGCGCTGCGCTTCATTTCGACCAGGTGGCGGTTGCGGTCCTCGGGGAGGGCGGCCAGTTTATAGTAGCAGGCGGCCTCGTTGTAGGAATGCATCGCCCGGATGACCGGATCGGTCTGGACGTAATCCGCCTCCTTCGCATCCAGCGCCGCGATCCGGGCCGGGAAAGGCAGCCGGTGCGGTGCCACGTCAAGTCCCTGCGCCGCGAGGAACCGCAGGATATTCTCCGACGACAGGGCCGTCTCCTCGGTATCGTAGCAGAAATAGGGCAGCCCCGGACGGGCCGAGAGGCAGCCCAGGATCAGGTCGATCTCGTCGAACTGGCGCGGCATGAAACGCTCGTCGTAGCCGACCCGGCGGTACAGCGCGGCCGGCAGGCTCACCCGGCCCGAACTGCCATCCCCCCAGACCCCGGAAAAATGGTGGAACAGGAAGCCGCCGGGATGCTGCTCATGCAGGGCCAGCAGGAGGTCGGTCTCCTCCAGCGTCGGCACGTTGTCCGCATCCAGGCTGGCGTAGACCTGCCCCGACAGGCACGACCTGAAGGCATTCTTGGCGATCCCGAAATGCCAGCCGGACAGCGCGTCGCTGTGCCGGACCCGCAGGAAGCCGCTGCGCAGCGCCTCCGGGAACTGCGCCCGGACCCAGTCGATCACCGCCCGGTCCGCATCGAAGACCATCACCAGGATCTCCACCTGCCCTGCACGCGGGGCCTGTTCCTTCAGGATGTCGGGCAGCGTGGTGCGCAGCAGGTCGAAACGGTCGAGCACCGGGATGCAGTAGGACAGCACCGGCCGCGCCGACAGCGCCGCCTCCAGCCCCTCGAGCTCGGCCGCAAGGGCCGCCCCGGACAGGTCCCCATGGGCCGGACGCCCCAGGTGCCGCCCCAGGGCAAGGTAGTGGTCCGCCGGCGTCAGGCCCGAGGACAGCCCGTCCCGGCCCACGTCCCCATATTGCCGGCAATACCAGACCGGATCGAAACCATAGCCATTCAGCAGGATGTCCGACCGGTCCCCGTCCATGATATTCATCCTTGTCAAACCCCCGGGCGCACCCTAACCGGGATGGAGGCTATAGCTATGCAGAAAGTGCAGACCCAAAGGAAGTCCCCCCTGACGTCATGACCGTAAACGCCGAATTTACAGACGATTTCTTCCTCTCTCTTTGCATTCAGGGTCCCGGGGCGCAGGCCGCGGAGATCACGGTGAACGGGATGGATCTGCCGGTTCTGCCCGGCCCCGGTACCCGGGCGCTGGCGCCGATCCCCGGCTGGCTCTGGCAGAACCATGCGGCGGCGGATGGTCTTGAGATCCACTGGCGGCTCGGCCCGGACGGGGCGGCACAGGCCGCGGAGGGCCGTCTGCTGCTGAGCCCCCAGGCGCTGATCGCGCGGCTGGAGCGCGGGGTGCCCAGCCCCGAGGCGACCCCCGAGACGGCCCCAGAGAAGGCCCCAGAGACGGGTCCTGCCCCGGACAGCTACATGCTCTCTGCCGCGCTGGAGCATCTGCACTACGCCCCGGGCGTGGCCGCCGCCCTCGCCCCCCGGATCCGGCTCTGGTACGCCCGGCAGGGCATGGCGATCGGCCTCGACGTGCCCGAGATCGCCCCGCCGCTGCCCGCGCCGCCGCCGCCGCCACCGCCGCCGAACCCCATCGAGGCCGCCACGACCGCCGCCCTCTGGGCCTTCGGCACCCGGGGCCGCGCCGCCCCCGAGACCCCGCCCCCGGCGCTGCTGCAATCGGTCCTGGCCGATATCCCGCTGGAGGGCCCGTCCCGGACCGATCTCGCCCTGCGCCTGACCCCCTATTTCTGCAGCCGTGACGCGCTGGCCGCGCTCTACGCCCAGCTTCCCCTGCCCGAGGTGACCGAGGCCGACCTCGACTGGACCCGGCCGTGGCAGCTCAGCCTGCAGCTCCCGAAGCTCTACCTGCAGGGCAATTACCGCAAGGTCACCCGGGTCCTGAAGACCTGCGCCAGCCAGCCCGGCGCCTGGAGTTCCACCGCGACGATCGCCTGGCTCATCCGGCAGGTCGCCACCCCCGGTGGCCCCTTCGTCCCCGCGCCCCAGTCCGAGATGCTGATGGAGGCGATCCTCGGGTATTTCGCCGTCACCGGGACCAGGGCCCCCGAGCGGGTCGCCTGCCTCGAGATCCGCCGCGCGGCGCTCGACATGCTGCGCCACCGCGCCCTGTGGCCGGCCGAGATGCAGGAGCAGATGATCGCGCGGATCCTGCATATCTATGCCATGTCCCCCGCCTTCTGGCGCGACTGCGCCGAGCGGCTGCCCGCCGGAGACCTGCCCGACACGCTGCTGACCGCCCGCACCGCCTTCGAGCGCATCCGCCGCGCCGGGGAGGCCCCCCATGCCCCCGCCCTGCCCGCCTTCCGCACCCTCGAACGCCTCGGCGTGCGGGACGCCGCCCGGATCCGGCAGGAGCTGCTCGGCGGGCAGCGCGCGGGCAATCCGCTGCAGTCCCCGGCACAGCTCTTCGCGGAGAGCCCCATGCCGGAGGAGGACATGCTGCGCCAGCTTGCCGCCCCGCGCGGGACGACCGCGGACGGGGCCGGGACAGCCGCCCTCTCCGCCCGCGATACCGCCCTCGCCCGCACCGCGCTCGAGGCGGCCTTCCGCGATCCCTCCCCGCATCGCTACGACGAGCTGCGGCGCCGGCTGACCCGGCAGGCCACGGCCTGCCTGCAGGCGACCGGCGCCCCGGAAGCCCCAGAGGCACCGGAGGCCCCGGAGGCATCGGCACGGCAGGCCGAGCTGCTCGCCGGGCTGGTGCGGCTGTCGGGCTTCAACGAGGGCTGCTTCGGGCTCGGGCTCGGGCTGGCCCTGATCCACGACCTGCTGCGCCAGGACCGCGCCGCCGAGGCCGAAACCCTCCGCGCCGGTCTGGCCCCCGCCATGCGCGCCGTGGTGACCGCGAACCGGGACGAGGCGCTTGTCGGCCTGCCCCTGCTGCGCCGGGCCGCCCTGCGGCTGGCCCGCCTCGCCGAGGACGCCCCCGAAGAGGCCCGCGCCGTGGCCCAAGCCACGCGCGCCCTGCTGCCCAAGGCGCTCTGGTCCGCCAAGAGCGGACAGCCTGCGCCCGGGACAGGGCCAGAAACTGGGCCTGAAACAGGGCCTGAGACGGTCCCAGAGACGGTGCCAGAAACAGCGCCAGAAACAGCGCCGGAAGCGGTACAGATCTCGGTGCAGATCTCGGTGCCCGCGCTCTACGACACGCTGGTGCTGATCCGCGCCGACAGCCCGGGGCCGGCCCGGGCCGCGCTGCAGGCCAGCTGGCTGCCCCGTCTGGCCGCCCTCGGCATTCCCGCGCTGCTGGTCACCCCGGGGACGGAAACCGCCCTGCATGGCGATGTCCTGCAGCTGGCCGGCCCCGGCACGCCCGACGCCCGGCCCCGCCAGACCCTCGCGCTGATGTCCTGGCTGAACGCCCATGCGGATGCCGCCCATTACCTGCTGCTCGAGGCGCAGTGCCTGCTCGACCCCGACGCCTTCTTCCACGGGCTCGCCTATCGCGAGACCGAGTATCACGGCCGCCCCGTCGCCCCGGGACAGCCCGAGGATGACCGGCGCCGCCATGCCGCCAGCGCCCGGACCGAGGACGGGCGCGCGGCCTTTGACCGTGTCGGCGCCGCACAGCCCTACGCGGCCTGCGAGACCGGCTATGCGCTGTCCTCCCGGGCCGTGGCCGCCCTCGCCGCTGCGCCGGAGGCGCCCGAGACCGCCGCGCTCATCGCCGGCGCGCGCACCGAGGACCGGCTGGTCGCGGCCCTGCTGGCCCGGGCGGGCATTGGCCTGCAGGCGGCGGGCTTCCGCAGCGCCGTGACCCCGGAAGCCGCCCGGCCGGGCCTGCCCGCCAACGGGCTGCTGCCCGGCTGGCCCGGCGTGGTGCAGACCGCCGCCCTTGGCCCGGAGGGGACCGACGCGCCCTCCCCGGACCGGCAGCTGCGCCCGGCCCATATCTGGCCCTTCAACAAGCGCCCGCGCCTCGGCCCCGAAACCAACGGGCTGCGCCTGTCCAGCGATCCGGCACGGCTGGCGGAGATCGCCGCCTGCGACGTGGCCGTGGTGGCCATCGTGCGCAACGAGGCTCACCTGCTGCCGCACTTCCTGTCCCATTACCGCCGCATGGGCGTGACCGGGTTCCTCGTGGTCGACAACGGCTCGCAGGACGGATCCGTGGAGCTGCTCCGGGCCCAGCCAGACACCGCCGTCTTCGAGACCACGGCCACCTTCCGGCAGAGTGACCAGGGCACCGACTGGAAGCGGGCCCTGCTTGCGCATTTCCGGATCGGACGCTGGAGCATCGTGGCCGATGCGGACGAGTTCCTGCTCTTCGCGGACGCCCGCCGGGAGGGGCTGCCGCGCTACCTGCGCCGCCTCGCGAACCGGGGATACGACGCGATCTGCGTCCGGATGATGGACATGTACCCCGCCTGCCCGCTGTCGGAGTTCCGCCTGGGCGAGGGGGACCCCTTCAGCCAGGCCGGGCAGACCGACCGCAGCCCCTTCCTCGCCGCCAGCCTCTCGGGCGGGCCCTATTCGGACAGCCCGACCTGGACCAGCGCAGTGCGCCACCGGATCCTGCCCGGCTCGCGCCCCGAACTCTTCGTGGCCCAGAAGGCCGCCGTCCTCGCCTACCAGCCCTGGATGCGCCTCTCCACCAGCCTGCATTACGCCACCGAGGTCCGCACCGCCGCGGACCGGATGCTCTTCGCGCACTTCAAGTACGACGCCCGGTTCCTGTCCCGGATCGCGGAAGAGGCCCGCCGCGGGCAGTACTTCAACAACGCCGAGGAATACCGCAAGTATTACGCCGCCCGGGACCAGATTTCCCGGCTCTACGACCCGGCGATCTCTGTCCCCTGGCAGGACAGCGACGCCGCCCGGGAGCTCCTTGCAACAATGTGATTCCGCATAGGGATTGCCCGTCTTTCGGCGGAGCTCCGAGCATGGAAAATCGACCGGGGGAAAACGCTGGACCCCCTTCGGAGAACTGGCTAAGTCTGAGGCGGAAGGTCGGACCGACCATAATATAATTTCAAAATATGTAGGTTATGTCAGCATCTTCTAGACGCAAAAAACCGACATTGAGCGCCACGGCCCGGAAGCAGAACCTGCAACGGGCACAGGCATTGGCCGCCGAGGCCGCGTTCCAAACTCCCACCTATTTGACGGAGAGGAGACACGCAGCCCTCATGCCCCTGTTCTGCTGGCTCGCAGGGCAGGTGCACCCCGGCACGATCCTCGCCCTCGAGGGCGTGTCGCCCGACGTGCATTTCGGCTTCTGCCAGGCCACGGCGGAGAGCAGCCCCGAGACGCTCTGCATCTTGCTTCAGGACGGGCAGATCCCGGCCGATGTCGCAGCCTTCGGGGCCGCGACCTATGGCGAGCGCTGCTGCCTCCAGCTCACGACGGAGCGCCCCGACGAGGAGATCGACATCCTCTGCATCGCCGGAACCGCCGCCGTTCCCGGGGACCTGCAGCTGTCGGAGCGGGCCGTCGTGCTGCGGACCGGGCTGACCGCCGCCGAAACGGACATCTCCGGGGAAACCGGCCCGCGACTGGTCCTCGCCCTGTCGCCGACCGTCACCGTGACCTTCGTCGGAAGCCTCTGGCAGACCGATGCCGAGGCGCTTCAGGCCGCGCTCGGAACCCCCGGGGCCCCCGGGGTCGACCGGCTGCTCGCCGCACTCGGCCGGGACCTGCTGGCCAGCGCAACCGACGCCCCGACCACCGAACGGGCCACCGAACAGACCGCCGAAGCCGCACCCGCTGTCACCTCGATTTCTGGCCCGATTTCTGGCCCGATGCCCGCAGCGGACGGGGCGCAGTTGGAAGAGCTGATCACGCTCCAGACCCTGCTGCAGGCCAGTGAAACCCGCGAGGACCGCCTCGCCCAGGATCTGACCCAGCTGAAGCGGCAGCTCGCCCTCGCCCGCAAGGCCGGCGCCGCCGCTGCTCCCGGGGTCGAAGCCCCCGCCGCGGCCCAGGGCTCCAAGGCCGATCTCATGGAGCGGATCACCCGGCTCGAAACCGCCGTCGCCAGCAAGGAACGCGCGCGCTTCCTCCTCGAGGAGGAGCTGCGCAGCCTGACGCACGACTTCTACGAGCGGGACTACGCCTTCGACCTGGCCCAGTCCGATGCCGCACGCGCCGGGGAGATGATGCAGCTGTCGGAACATGCCATCACCCTGGACGCGAATGTCCGGGACTATGCCGCGCAGGCCGAGGCACAGGAACAGCGCGCAGCGGAACTCTCGGCCGACCTCGAAGCCGAGCGCCGGTCCCACCTCCGGGAGCGCGCAACCCTCGAGCAGTCCATCGCGGAGATGGAACAGCATCTCCGGCTGGAGCGCCGACTGCAGGCCGAAGCGCTCGCCACTCTGCACCGGCTCACCCTGTGGCCCCGCACAGATCTGGAACTGTCTGACCAATGATCTCTCCCCAAGCCCCCGAGGAGACGGGCCTGTCCCCCGCCCTCTCCGCGCAGCCGCAGTTCCCGGATCTCTGCCGGCCTGAAAAATACGTCTTCATCGTCACCTACGGGATGTCCGGGGACATCCCGCTGCAGGCGCTGCTCAACCGGATCGAGGGCTATTGCATCCGCGGCCGCAACAACAATGCGGTGCACCACATGGTGCGCAGCTGGTGCGCCGCGAAGGCCCATCTGGCGGCGCGGCTGCAGCAGGGCGGAACGGTCAGCTCCGAGGATTTCCGGCGGCTGGACAGGATGGGCCTGCAGCTGGCGGACAGCTTCGTGCGCAACGTGATCGTCCCCCCGGAGGAGACCCGCGTCGCCGGCTTCCGCGAGATCGAGTTTCACCGCAGCAGCAGCTTCTTCGAAGTCGAGCTGGACTTCCTGCACACCTTCTTCCCCAACGCCCGCTTCGTGTTCAACACGCGCGATCACAAGGCGGTCTCGCAACTGGGCTGGTGGCGGGACATGGCCCCGGCCAAGGTGTCGGCCCTCCTGGGGAGCGCCGACCGTCTCTTCGCCGAGTACACCGCCAGCCATCCCGAGCGTGCCCTCCTGCTGCACTACGAGGATTACGCCAAGGACGTGCAGAAGCTGGCCCCGCTCTATGCCTTCCTCGGAGAGAGCTTCGACCCGACTGTCCTCGAGCAGACGCTCGACAAGGCCGGCCGTGACGGCACCCCGCACTGGATGAAAGCATGACCGCCTCCGCAGACATCTCCGTTCCGATCCTCGTCCTCGCCCATCCGGGCCTCGCGGACACCGTCCTCATGACCGGCCTGGAGGACGCCGCCGGCGCCTCTCTGGTGAAGGGCGAGGAGGACATGATCCTGGAATGCGCCCTCGCCTGGCAGGCCGCGGCGCAGAGCCACGACCGGGCTGTCGCCGCCGCCGGCGACACCCTCACGGACACGCTGCATGCCTTCTATGGCGCCGAGCAGATCACGCCGCAGCGCCTCGCCTCCGAGCTGCTCGGCATCCTGCGGGACTTCCGGGGTGCCCCCGACGCGGCGCTGCACCCGGTTCATGTCAGCCTGAAGATCTTCGATGACATGCCCACGCTGCAGACCTATATCGCCTTCCTGCAGGCCGCCCTGCCGGATCTCTGCATCCTCTTCGTGCATGATGAGCGCCCTCGGGCCACGAACCTCTGCGCCGAGCAGATCGGCCATTCCCCCGAGCGGACCCGGGAGCTCCTGAAGCGCCGCGGACAGGCTCTGGAACAGCTCTCCGAGACCTTCGGCGACCGGTTCTGGCTCTATGACCGGGAAGCGGAGAAGGACACGGCCCTGCTCGAGCAGTTCCAGGACCTGCTGCTGACCTCCGGCGTCAGCTGACCCGTCACGCCCGATCTGCCAGGCCCGACCTGTCAGCCTGATCCGTCAGGCCATCAGCGCCTGGTGCCGGGCGATCGCCTCGTCGAGATCGTCGAAATACTGCAGCCGCCCGTCTTCCAGCACGATGCCGGCGTCGCAGAAGGCGCGCACGTCGTTCATGCTGTGGCTGACGAGGATCGCGCTCGCCGCCTTGACCCGCTCGCGGAAGACCGCGTTGCTCTTGCGCTTGAACGAGGCGTCGCCCACCGCCGTCACCTCGTCCACGAGGTAGGTGTCGAAGCGGATCCCCATGGAGGTGCCGAAGGCCAGCCGCGAGCGCATCCCCGAGGAATAGCTGTGCACGGGCATGTAGAAATACTTCCCGATCTCGGCGAAATCCTCGACGAAGGCCACGAGGCTGTCGGTATCGACCCCGTAGATGCGCGCGATGAAGCGCACGTTCTGCGCCCCGGTCAGATCCCGGTGGAAGGAGCCGCCGAAGCCCACCGGCCAGGAGATCGTGCCATCGCTGACGATGCGCCCGCTGTCCGGGCGCATGTTGCCGGCAATCATCTGCAACAGGGTCGATTTCCCGGCCCCGTTGCGCCCCAGCAGCGCCAGCGACTTGCCGGTCGGCAGCGTGAGGTTGAGATTGTCGATCACCACCTTGCGTTCGCCACGCAGCCGGAAGCTCTTGGTGAGGTTTTCGAACCTGATCATCGGGCCCGCGCCTATCTCCGGTCCCGCAGACTGTAGTAGATCAGGGTCAGGATCCCCCAGACCAGGACCAGGAAGGCCGCCAGCAGGCCCAGGATCATCCCGCGCTGCGGGAACTTGGAATCCTGCGGCAGGGTCGGCTGGATGTAGGTCGCGAGGTAGAGGCTCTGACGCGAGGCCTGCGCCCGGGCCGCATCCAGCGCGGTGAGCGCCGCCCGGTAGCTTTCCTCGGCATATTCGCGATCCACCGTCAGCCCCTCGTATTCGGCCATCAGGGTCGGGTAATCGGCCTCGCCGCTGCCGAACTTGTCATTGGCGAAGGAGGCGCGCTCGTCGGCGATCCGGCTCCGGATCGCGTCGATCTGGCGCTGGACCTGGGTCACCCGCGGGTCCTGCGTGCTGGAGGTGGAGCGCAGCAGGTCCAGCTCCACCAGGGCGCTCGCCAGCTGCTGCTGCAGGCTGTTGACCACGCCCATCTGGCCCTGGATGTCCGCCGAGGGATCGACGATCTGGGTCCGGGTCCGGAAGGCGGTCAGGGCGCCGCGGGCGGTCTTCAGCCGCTCGATCGCCTCGGCCAGATCCGCCTCGGCGTAGCGCATGGCATCGGCCCGGGCGTTCTGGTTCATCTCGTTGATCTTCTTCTGGCTCTCGGCGACGATCCCCTGGGCCAGGCTCTGGGCCGTGTCGGCATCCAGCGCGATGACCCGGACCTCGATCAGCCCCGAGGACTGGTCGAAGGAGATCCGCACCGCCTGCTGCCAGTACCAGAGCAGCTCCTCGATGCTGGCGTCGGGCCAGAGCGAGAACAGCGGATCGTCCCCCCAATGCGCCGAGAAGATCGCCCGCAGGTCGAACTGGGCGTCGATGGCCTCGACCATCTCCTGGCTCTGGATGAACTCGTAGAGGATGGCGCTGTTCGAGGAGGAGGAAGAGCCGGTGAACTGGACGATCCCGCCCAGAAGCTCGCTCGCGCCGCCGCTTTCCTCGCTGCGCACGGTGAACCCGGTGATCGAGCCGTAGCGGTCGAGGCTGACGCCGTAGAGATAGGTGGCCGCGGCCGTCAGGGGCACGATGACCACGAGGAAGAAGCTGAGCAGCAGCCCCCAGTGCCGGCGGTGAAAGCTGGCGCGATCGGCCAGCGGCCGCACCTCGACCACCTTGGCGCCGGCGCCCATTCCACCCTGTTGCGGGCCACCCTGCTGCGGCCCCCCCTGCTGCGGACCGTTCTGTCCGGCGGGTTTCTGCTGTGCGCCCGGTTGCGGGCCAGCCTGCGCGGCGGGTTTCGCCTGTGCACCCGGCTGCGGACCGTTCGGCGCGGCGGGCTTCGCCTGCGCGCCCGGTTGCGGGCCAGCCTGCGCGGCGGGTTTCGCCTGTGCACCCGGTTGCGGGCCGTTCTGCACGGCGGGTGTCGCCTGTGCGCCCGGCTGCGGGCCGTTCTGCGCGGCGGGTTTCGCCTGTGCGCCCGGCTGCGGGCCGCTCTGCGCGGCGGGCTTCGCCTGTGCGCCCGGCTGCGGGCCGTTCTGCGCGGCGGGCTTCGCCTGTGCGCCCGGTTGCGGGCCATTCTGCGCGGCGGGCTTCGCCTGCGCACCCGGTTGCGGGCCGCTCTGGGCCACCGCCTTCAGCGGGGCTTGCCCGGTCCCGCCAGCCTTGGCCGCCTTGGCGGCTTTCTTCCATTTCGGCTTGGTTTTTGCAGGCTTGCTCTGCCCGTCGCCTTCCGACCGATCCGCAGGCGCTGCCGATTGGCCGCCCTTGCCGGGGTACGGCACCACCCTGTCTTTTTCGCTCACGATCAGCCCCGCTCGTTCCCGATCAAAATTGAACTCGCTCAAAGATCTCTACATAGTCGCATTGCAAAACACCAGAGCAGCGGAGCCTTACCCTGTCCCTCCCGCCCACCGGAACACCCGACCTGTCCTCTCCGCTCCCCGCGGACGGCCTCAGAACTGTGAAAACCCGCAGCCATGCCACCTTCCGCAGCGTGATTGCGCTGATGCTGCGCGAGATGTCGACCCGCTACGGCAAGACGCCGGGGGGATATCTCTGGGCGATCCTCGAACCGATCGCGGCCATCAGCATCATGGCGCTCGCCTTCTCGATCATGCTGCGCTCCCCCTCGCTGGGCAACAGCTTCATCCTGTTCTACGCCAGCGGTTTCCTGCCGTTCAACATCTACCAGAGCGTCTCGGTCATGTCGGCCCGCTCGATCCTCTTCTCGCGGCCGCTGCTGTTCTATCCCAGCGTGACCTGGATGGATGCGATCCTCGCCCGGTTCCTGCTGAACACGCTCACCGGCTATCTCATCGCCTTCGTGGTCATGTCCGGGGTTCTGGCGCTGTCCGACACCGCTGTCGTGCTCCGGGCCGGTCCGATCCTCTCCGCCATGGTCCTCTCCGCCCTCATGGGGCTGAGCGTCGGCACGATGAACTGCCTGATCATGGGGCTCTATCCCACCTGGGACGTGATCTGGTCGATCGCCACGCGGCCCCTCTTCATCATCTCGGGCATCATCTTCATCTACGAGGACCTGCCGCGCGCGGTGCAGAACATCCTCTGGTTCAATCCGCTGGTCCACATCACCGGCCTGTTCCGGTCCGGGGTCTTCCCGATGTACAGCCCGAACTACATCTCGATCGTCTACGTGATGGGCTGGATCCTGGTCCCGATGGTCGTCGGGATGATCGGCCTGCGCCGCTACCACCGGGACATCCTGAACGGCTGATCCGCGGCACCTCCCGCGGAACAGGGCGCTGAGCGGAGCCCCGCACGGAGCCCCCGCACGGGGCACGGAACGGAGCGCGCGGCCCCGGCTCAGCCGGCAGGCGGCGGGGCCGGCAGGCTGGCGATCAGCGCCGCGTGGTCGGTGCCGGTGCGCCGGCGCAGCCCGTCCACCACGGCGCGGGCCAGCAGGCGCAGGAAGGCCCCCCGGGTGCCGGAATGATGGCGCACCTTCAGCAGCCATTTCGGCAAGATCACCAGCAGCAGCGGCCAGAACAGCAGCGGCCCCGCCGCCATGCGGTAAAGCATCAGCAGGTTGCGGTGGTAGTAATAGACCTTCCACAGCGGGCGGAAGCGCCGGTCCTCGCCCAGCGTGCGGCAGTCATGCTCGAAGCGGACCGCCGGCAGGAAGGCGATCCGCCCGCCCGCCGCGCTGAGCCCGAGGGAATAGATCCCATCCTCGCCGTAGACGAAGAGCGCCCCGTCCGGGTAGCCGAAGCGCGCCACCGCCGCCCGGGAGACGAAGAAGCCCACGAAGGAGGTGATGTCGATCGCCAGCGGCGGGCCGTCATAGGCCGCGGGCGGGATGTGGAACGTGTCCCGGGAGCCGCCCCGGCGCACGGCCCGGCGGAAGATCGCCCCGTGCCAGAACGGGTTGCGCGAGGGGCGGTTCATCTCGCAGATGCGCCCGTCGGGATAATAGACCGCGGCGGCCACCGCATCCCACTGGCCGGGATCGGCCCCGTGGAAGGCCGCCAGCGCCCCCGGTTCGGGGCGTCCGTCGTCATCCATCAGCACGATCCAGTCCGGATCGCGCTGCGCGGTGATCTGGCGCATGCCCAGCTCGAAGCCCCCGGCCCCGCCAAGGTTCTTCGGGCAGGAGATCACCTCAAGCCGGGGATCCGCGCGCCCGGCCAGCCAGGCCCCGGTGCCATCGGTGGAGGCATTGTCCACCACGACGACACCCTCCAGCTCTGCCGGCGGCGAGGCCAGCAGGCGATCCAGGGTGATCTTGAGCTGTTCCAGGCGGTTGAAGGTCACCACGAGGGCGACCAGCCGCCCCGCGCCCGCTGTCAGATCCTCGTCCGGCACGCTGCGCCCGCCCCCTGTTCTGTGTAAGTCCGGTCCCCCTTCCACTGGGGCAATTCCGCGCCACTGTCAAATCAGAGGCGGGCAAATCAGAAGTCGGCACCCCCGGGCCCCGGGACACCGAGGTGCCGCCAAGCCAGGGTCAGAAGATCTCGATATCGCCCGTCAGGTCCCCCGGCCGGTGCAGCCCCTCCAGCAGCAGGGTCTCTTCGCCGAAGTCGAAGAGGATCCCCTCCGCCGTGTCATGGGCGAACCGGGCGATGACCTGCCCCGGGCCGAGGCTGCCGCTCCAGAGCCCGTCGTCGAACCGCAGCACATCCTCCCCGGGGGTGAAATCCCAGATCACGTCCCGGCCGTCGCCCGCGCGGAAGACGAAGGCATCCGCCCCGCCCCCGCCGGTGAGCCGGTCTGCCCCCGGCCCGCCGATGAGCACATCCGCCCCCTCGCCCCCGCGCAGCACGTCGTCGCCGCCCTCGCCGCCGAAGACATCCGCCCCGGCCCCGCCCTCGATCGTGTCGTTGCCCTGCCCGGCCCAGACCGTGTCGCGGCCGAAAACATCACCCTGCGCGTTGTCGTAGAAGATGTCGTTCCCGGTCCCGAGGAAGGCGAGGTCCGCCCCGTTGCCGCCCACCACCGTGTCGTTGCCCGCGCCGGCCTCGATCCGGTCAGCGTGGTTGCCGCCGAACAGCCGGTCGTTGCCGTTGCCGCCATAGAGGTGATCCTCCTCGTCGCCCCCGTCCAGCACGTCATTGCCGTCGCCGCCGAAGAGCGTGTCGTTGCCGCGCCGCCCCAGCAGCAGGTCATCGCCCCATTCGCCGCCGAAGACATCCGCCCCCGCGCCGCCTTCCACCGTGTCGTGGCCCTGCCCGCCCCAGACCGTGTCGGCGCCGAACACCCCGCCCTGTCCGTTGTCGTAGAAGATGTCATTCCCGGTCCCGAGGAAGGCCAGGTCCGCCCCGTTACCCCCCACCACCGTGTCGTGACCGTCGCCGCCCTCAAGCCGGTCCGCGTGGTTGCCCCCCAGCAGGCGGTCGTTCCCGGCTCCGCCCTGGAGGAGGTCCTCGTCATCGCCGCCGTCCAGCACGTCGTTGCCATCGCCGCCGAAGAGACGGTCGTTGCCGCGCCGCCCCAGCAGCAGGTCATCGCCCCATTCGCCGCCGAAGACATCCGCCCCGGCCCCGCCTTCCACCGTGTCGTGGCCCTGCCCGGCCCAGACCGTATCGGCGCCGAAGGGCCCGCCCTGGGCGTTGTCATGGAAGATGTCATGCCCGGTCCCGAGGAAGGCCAGATCCGCCCCGTTGCCACCCCAGACCGCGTCATCGCCCCCGCCCCCCAGCAGAAGGTCGTCCTGATCGCCGCCATAGAGACTGTCGTCGCCCTCGCCGCCGTCCAGCCGGTCGCTGCCGCCGAAGCCCGCCAGCACGTCGCTGGCCCAGAAGCCCGTCAGGCTATCGGCATCGTCGCTGCCCAGGGTCTCGCGCGCGATGGCCATGGGCGGGCGGTCGGGGCCGCGCAGGATCGCCGCGCGCACCGCCGCGGGATCGAGCGCCCGGCCGTCCACGCTGCGCAGGTTGATCACCTCCTGCCCCCAGGACAGCAGCGCCCCGCCGCTGACCGGGGTCACCTCGACCCGTTCGGGATCGTAGAGCATCCAGTACCCCGAGAGGTCGAGCCGGTCCTCGCCGGGGTTGAAGCCCTCGATCCGGTCCCGCGCCCCGTCCTGCACCATGACGAAGACATCCGCCCCCGCGCCGCCGATCAGCGTATCCGCCCCGGCCCCGTCGAGCAGGATGTCGTCCCCCGCCCCGCCGTCGAGCCGGTCATCGCCGCCCCCGCCGGTCAGCACGTCGTCCCCGTCGCCGCCGCGCAGCTGGCCGCCCGCGCCCCCCGTGCTGCGCTGCACCCCGAGATCCCCGACCGGAACCGAGAGCCGGGTCAGCCCCTCCGCGCTTTCCCGCGCGGCGAGGACCTGGATCTCCGCTCCGACCCGCGCCGCGGCGAGGGTGCGGATGTCCGACAGATCGGCACCCGCCTCGGCGGCGAGGCTGTCGAGATGCAGAAGCCGCCCGCCGGGCAGCAGCCGGAACAGGCTGATCCCGTCGTCCGCGCCTGCGGCCAGCACGAAGACATGGCCGTCCGCCGAGACCGTTTCCAGTGTCTGTACATGGGAGAACCGGCTGTTCAGGCTGTCGATCACATGGTCCCGGACCAGCAGGTCGCCCCCCGGGCCGATTTCGATCACGCTGATCGAGGAGGAGCCCCCGCCCGCCAGCAGGAGGTAGTCCCGCCCCATGACCTCGACCGCCTGCAACTCCATGGGATCCGCCACGCCGAGGCCCGAGGCCGCGGCGGCGCTGGAGGTGGCCTCGGGACGCCCGGTCCCGGACAGCCGGTAGCCCACGACGCCCTGCACCCCGGATCCGGCGGTATAGAGCCACGCCTGCCCGTCCACCTCGACGGTCAGCATGGCGGAGACCTCGCCCGTCCCGGCCACGCTGCCCGTGGCCCGGTAGCCCTCGGCGCTGGTGGCCAGCGTGGTGAGCCGCCCGTTGGCGTCGGTGGCAAAGAGATGCCCGTCGCCATCGCAGGCCAGCGCCGTGGCCGCGGTCGGCCCGCCCGCGAGGTCCACCTGCGAGAGCCCCGACATCCGGCCGTCCGACTGCAGCCGGACCCCGGCCATCGCGCCGCCCGCACCCGCCACCGCGAGGAAGGGCGCATCCGGCAGCGCCACCGGCACCAGCGCGTCGCAGCCGAGCGGCACCGAGAGGCCGCGGAAGACCTCGGTGTCGATCAGCTCCGGCGCCCGCCCCTCGGACAGGCGCCAGGCGGAAAGCCCGCCCCCGGGGCCCGTGGAGGCGTAGGCATAGAGACTACCGCCCATGTTAGAGACATATATTTGCGAGATCCCGATATCGAGCGCCTCGCGCCCGGTGGCCGATGTACCGCGCCATAGCAGATGGGTCATCCCCGCCTCCTGTTCCGACAGGGCGGGAATGACAGGCAAAGCGGTGCGGGGCCGGATCGCGATTCAGGCGAAACCGGGGCGTTTGCAGAGAATGCGCGCTATTCCGGACGCCGCGGCCAGAGACGCGGCCCGGGTCGGGCATCAGGCTGGGGCCAGATGGGAGGTCTTACCGGGAGGCCCGGGCGTGCGGTGACGGGGCCGTCCGATCCGGCCGCACGCCTGCATCCCTGGACGCAAAAAGGGCGCCCGGGACAGTCCCGGGCGCCCTGATGTGACCCTGTTTCAGGGGATTTCACCTCAGAGGAAGAAGATATCCGCCTCCAGCCCCACCTTGCTGTCGAGCCCGACAAGGGTGATCGTGTTGCCGCTGCCGAAGTCGAAGACCACATCCGCGCCGCTGTCATCGGCGAACTGGCTCACCACCTGCGCCGCGCTCAGGCCACCGCCCCAGAGCGCATCATCGAGGCCGAGTTCCTCGCCGAGGACGTAGTCGGTGACCGTGTCCGCCTCGATCTGGCCGATGAAGACGAAGCGGTCGCTGCCCGCGCCGCCCGAGAGCGTATCGTTGCCCCCGCCCGCGCGCAGCGTGTCATTGCCGGCGTTGCCCTCGATGTAATCCGCCCCGAAGGCACCGGTCTGGGCGCTGTCGTAGAAGATGTCGTTGTCATCGCCGAGGTAGGCGCTGTCGCGCCCGTCGCCGCCATAGACCGTGTCCGACCCGGAACCGCCCACGAGGACATCGTCCTGCGCGCCGCCGAAGAGCAGGTCATTGCCGCCCTCGCCGATCAGCGTGTCCGACCCGGCATTGCCCGCGATCGTGTCCGAGCCGTTGCCGCCGAAGACCTTGTCCGCGCCATAGGGATCGAACTGGCCGGTGTCGGTGAAGCTGTCGTTGCCGTCCTCGAGATAGACGAGGTCCTGCCCGTTGCCGCCGTTGACCGTGTCGTTGCCGGCCCCGGCCCAGATCGTGTCGTTCTGGTCGCCGCCATAGATCACGTCGTTGCCGAGACGGCCATAGATCAGGTCTGCGCCCGCGCCGCCGTAGAAGGCATCGTTGCCGTTGCCGCCCTGGATCGTGTCGTCGCCGTTGCCGGCATAGACCGTGTCCTGGCCCGCCACGCCGCCCTGGGCATTGTCGAGGAAGAGATCGTTGCCGTTCTCCAGCCAGACCTCGTCAGGGCCGTTGCCGCCGTCCACGGTGTCGTTGCCATCGCCCGCGAAGATCGTGTCGTCCTGGTCACCGCCATAGATCAGGTCATTGCCGAGGCGGCCATAGATCAGATCGAAGCCCGCGCCGCCATAGAAGGCGTCATTGCCGTTGCCACCCTGGATCGTGTCGTTGCCATTGCCGGCATAGACCGTGTCACGGCCCGCGTCGCCGCCCTGGGCATTGTCGAGGAAGAGGTCGTCGCCGTCCTCCAGCCAGACCTCGTCGCGGCCATTGCCACCGTCCACGGTGTCGTTGCCGGCCCCGGCCCAGACCGTATCGTTCTGGTCGCCGCCATAGACGACGTCGTTGCCGAGACGGCTGTAGATCAGGTCGAAGCCCGCGCCACCGTAGAAGGCATCGTTGCCGTTGCCGCCCTGGATCGTGTCGTCGCCGTTGCCGGCATAGACCGTGTCCTGACCGGCCACGCCGGCCTGGCCGTTGTCGATGAAGAGGTCGTTGCCGTCCTCCAGCCAGACCTCGTCACGGCCGTTGCCGCCATCCACGGTGTCATTGCCGGAGCCGCCATAGATCAGGTCGTCCTGCGCCCGGCCATAGAGCAGGTCATTGCCCTCTTCGCCGTAGAGCGTGTCATTGCCGCCTTCGCCCGAGATCGTGTCGTTGCCCTCGCGGCCCTGGATGTAGTTCGCCGCGCCGCTGCCGATGATGTTGTCGGCGTAGTCGGTGCCGCGGATGTCCTCGACGTTCGAAACCGTATGGGTAAAGCCCACGCCGTCCCATGCGCCGGTGATCAGCCCGGTGGTGAGGTTCGCCTGGATCCCGGTGCTGCTGCCGCTGCGGTCATAGCGCACCATGTCCTCGCCGCCGCCGCCGTTCAGCGTGTCGTTGCCGCCGCGCAGGATGAAGGATTCGAAGTCCGCGCCGGAGCCGGTGATGCTGTCGGCGAAGTCGGTGCCGCGCACCTCGAGCGACCCGTCGCCCGCGATGATGTTCACGGTGTCGGTGTCGCCGAAGCCGTCGTTCTGGACCACCCCGGTGGCGAGGTTCACCACGGCACCCTGGGTGGCGCTGTCATACCAGGACCCGCGGAAGTCGAGCCGCACCCGGCTGTTGAGGGTCAGGTTGTAGGTGTCGTCGCCCGCGCCGCCATGGATCCCGGCCCAGGAATTCTCGGCCGCGACATAGGTGATCGTGTCATCGTACTCGGTGCCGTAGAGATCCCAGCCGTCACCATAGGTCGTGGCCCGGGTCACGTCGATCAGCGTGTCGGTGCCCGCGCTGCCCTTGTAGACCGTGCCGGTATTGGCCACCGCGTCGATCTGCGCCGTGATCCCGCTGGAGAGCGCGTCCTCGTAGACCAATGCGTTCCAGTCGCCGTCCGCCAGCACATCCACGTAAGTGATCGTGTCGTCACCGCTGGAGCCATAGACCCGGTCGCCCCCGGCGCCATAGGCCACGGTGCCGGCATTGAGGAAATCATCCCCCTCGTCGCCATGGAGCCGGTCGCTGCCCGCGCCGCCAAGGAGCGTGTCGTTGCCCTCGTCGCCATAGAGCGTGTCATCGCCGTCGAGGCCCTCGATCAGGTCGTCGCCGTCGCGGCCCTCGATGTAATTGTCGTTGCCATCGCCGCGCAGGGTGTCCCCGGCATAGGAGCCGCGGATCTGTTCGATCCCGCTCAGGCTGTCGGTGAAGGCGAGGCCGTTCCAGAAGCCGGTCGCCGTTCCCGCCGCGAGGTCCACCTCGAGGCCCGCGATCTCGCCCCGGTCATAGCGCACCCGGTCGAAGCCCTCGCCGCCGTCGATCGTGTCGTTGCCGCCCATGCCGCGGAAGCTGTCGCGGTACTCGGAGCCGGTCAGGCTGTCGCCGAAGTTGGTGCCCTGAAGCTCGATCCGGCCGGCTTCGCCGGAGATGGTCAGGCCCTCGCTGTTGCCGAAGCCGTCATTGCTGATGGTCTGGGTCGAGAGGTCCACCACCGCCCCGGTGAAGGCGCCGCCGCTGGAGAAGCTCAGCCGCACCGTGCTGCCGCTGTCGCCGAAGACGATGTTGTAGACATCGGCGCCGCGCAGGCCGGAGAGGGTGAACCAGCTGCCGTCCATGGTGGTGATGTTGAAGATGTCGCTGCCGTCGCCACCCCAGATGCCCAGCCCGTCGCCGGTGCCGGCGTCGTAATCCTGGGTCCGGGCCACCTCGATCAGCGTATCGGTGCCGCCGCCGGATTTCTGGATCGTGCCGGTGTTGGCCTGGGCATTGATCGTCGCCGTGATCCAGAACAGGTCGGAGTAGTCGAGCGAGTAGTAGGAGTAATCCGCCGAGCCGGAGAAATCGATCGTGTCGTCCCCGCCCGAGCCATAGATCAGATCCTCGCCGTCATTGGCGCCGGGGTCGATGTAATCGTCGCCCTCGCCGCCCGCCATCGTGTCGCTGAAGTCCGAGCCGAACAGCGTGTTGTTCTGGGTCAACTCGTCGAGGAACATGTCCGGGTTGCCGACCACGGCCGAGGAGGAATCGTAGATGATCTCCTGCTGGTCCAGCAGTTCGGTGAAGGGCTCGGAATTGTCGGCGGCCAGCTCGTCCATCGCAAAGGCGAAGTCCTCCAGCAGCCAGGCCATCCCGGAGACGCGCGCCTGTTCCAGCCCGTCGAAGAAGAAGGAGATCTGCGTCACCGTCCCGGTCAGATCGCCCTCTTCGGGGTTGGTGGGCAGCCCGAAGCCGGTCAGCCGGACCGTCCAGCCGGTTGCGGCATTGAAGAGCACGATCTCGGTGCTGGTGGCGCTGGCGATATCCGGATCGAAATCGCCCGTAACAGGGTCGAAAAGCCCGTCATCGATGAAATTCGTTTCCGGCCCGTAAAAATCTACCCGCATAGCCATACATCTCCCCATGTCAGTTTAATCAATGCGTTCAGGCAATTGCCCCTGATGCCCCTCACCTTAGAGAGCCGTTTCCAACTGGGCTACAGCGGATTTGCGAAACGCCCCTCCCCATTCCGGGGGTGTCCGAAGGGCGGCGTCCGAGGCCCGTTCAGGTCGGGGCAGGGCAGGATACGGGCAGGGTCCGGGCAGGATACGGGGCCCCGCGCCTGCCCTCTTTTCCGCCTCCCGGGCCGGACCGGAGCCGCCCCGAACCGGCCCGTGGGCCGCCCCGCGGGCGATCCCGGTTGTCATGCCCGGGCTTGTGTGGAACAAGATCTCCGACTGAAGAAACAAGGCATAATCATGAACATTCTTCTCGTGGGGGCCGGGCTTTCCGGCGCGGTGATCGGGCGTACCCTGGCCGAAGAGGGACACCAGATCACCATCGTCGATACGCGACCGCATATCGGGGGCAACTGCTACACCGAGCGGGACGCGGAAACCGGCGTGATGGTCCATGTCTACGGGCCGCACATCTTCCACACCGACGATGCCGAGGTCTGGGACTACGTGAACCGGTTCGAGACCTTCATGCCCTACAAGAACCGCGTGAAGACCACGAGCCAGGGCGCCGTCTACTCGCTGCCGGTGAACCTGCACACGATCAACCAGTTCTACGGCAAGACCCTGCGCCCGGACGAGGCCCGCGCCTTCATCGAGGAACAGGCCGACACTTCGATCTCCGAGCCGCAGACCTTCGAGGAACAGGCGCTGCGCTTCGTCGGGCCCGACCTCTATGCCGCCTTCTTCAAGGGCTACACCGAGAAGCAGTGGGGCTGCTCGCCGACCGCGCTGCCGGCCTCGATCCTCAAGCGCCTGCCGGTGCGGTTCAACTACGACGACAACTACTTCTTCCACCAGTTCCAGGGCATGCCCGAGAACGGCTACACGCCGATGATCGAGGCCATCCTCGACCATCCCGCCATCACCGTGAAACTGGAGACCACCTTCGACGCGGCCGAGGCCGCCGACTATGACCACGTCTTCTACTCCGGTCCGCTGGACGGCTACTTCGGCTATGAGCTGGGCCGCCTGGGCTACCGCACGCTGGACTTCGAACGCTTCAGCGACACCGGGGATTACCAGGGCTGCGCGGTGATGAACTACGGCGACCGCGACGTGCCCTTCACCCGGATCACCGAGCACAAGCACTTCTCCCCCTGGGAAGAGCACGAGGGCACCGTCTGCTACCGCGAGTTCTCCCGCGAATGCGGCCCGGACGACATCCCCTACTACCCGATCCGCCTGGTGGACGAGAAGGCGATGCTGGCCGACTACGTGGCCAAGGCCGAGGCCACCGCGGGCGTCACCTTCGTGGGCCGGCTCGGCACCTATCGCTACCTCGACATGGACGTGACGATCCGCGAGGCGCTGGACACGGCCCGGACCTTCCTCGTCCACGTGCGCGAAGGGACGGCAATGCCCGCCTTCGTGAAATCGCCGCTCTGACCCGTCTTCGGGTCCCCGCCGGCTGCCCCTGACGGGTTCCGAAACCGGATCCAAACTGGATCAAAACCGGGGGCACGGCGGGAAACCCGGCAAAAAACGGCCAGGCCTCGGGGTTTTCCGGGGTTTTCCGCAACCGAGGCGGGAAACCCCGGGAACCCGCGTTGCCTCCGCCCCCGGAGGCGGCCAGAACGGTCAGACACAGCAGAGAGCGCAACGGGCCCCCCATGAGACTGACGACAAAGAACACGATCGACGCCCCGGCCGAGATGGTCTTCGACTCGATCCTGAATTTCGCCGGCGCCCGCCGGGACGCGGTCCCGGAAGGGGCCCGCGTCGCGCGGACCGACCGGCTGGAACAGCCCGGCCCCGGGATGACCTGGGAGCTCGTCTTCGACCTGCTGGGACAGCGGCGCGAGATGCACCTGCGCCTGCTCTCCTGCGACCGCCCCGGGCGGATGGAATTCAAGGGCACCTCGCCCGGGCTCGACATCGAGTGCACCGCGCAGCTGTCCAGCCCGGAGGCCGGCCGGACGGTGCTGGCGCTGGTAATCGACATCAAGCCGCAGAACCTCTCGGCGCGGATTCTGGTCCAGTCTCTGAAACTGGCGAAATACCAGGTCTCGCGGCGGATCGAGGACAAGCTCGGCGGGTTCTGCCGGGGCATCGAGGCGCGCGCGAAGCAGGGCACGGGCGCCAACCAGAGCGCCTGAGCGCCGCCCGGCACAGCCTTTCCCGTCCGGTCCCTCCGCTCTGCGGGCCGGACCGCGGTCTTCCGGTTACAGGACCAGCCCGGGCTCCGACCCCATCTCGAGGCCGGGGAAGATCGCCGCCTCCAGGTCCGGGATCGAGAGGCCGAAGAGGCCGCGCATGATCCAGGCCGCATGGGCGCGCACGTCCCGCGTCGGCATCAGGTCACGCCGCACGTAGAGCGCCTCCTCCGCCAGCCCCGGCCAGTCGCCATAGACCTTGCCACCACGCAGGGCCCCGCCCGCCAGCAGCATCGCGCCGCCGGTGCCGTGGTCGGTGCCGCCGGTGCCGTTGGTGGCCGCGGTGCGGCCGAACTCGGTCATGGCGATCACGCCGGTCTTGCCCCAGATCGGCCCCAGCCCCTCCTTGAGCCCGAGGATCACGCTCTCGAGCCGTTCCAGCGGCGCGGCGATCGTGCGCTCCTGGCTGGCATGGGTGTCCCAGCCGTTCAGGGAGAAGGAGGCGATCCGGGCATCGCCGCGCAGTTTCTCGGCGGCGAAGGCGGCGATCTGCGCCACGCCGCTGTTGCGCGCGGCCGCGGCCATCTCCTTCAGCTCCCGGCGCGGGCTGGCCCCGCCCGACATCGCCATATCCCCGGTCATGCCTCCGGCCATATCTCCCGCCATATCTCCGGCCATGTCCCCGACAGAGAGCGCGGCACTGTCCGCCAGCCCCGACAGGACGATGGCCTCGCCGAGGTTGTCGCGGAACAGCGGGTCCTCGTGCATCATCACGTCCATGCGCCGCAGCGCCGAGGCGTCGATCCCCAGCGAGGCGTCGGGCGACCAGTCGGAGACCGGCGCCGTGCCGCGGGTCAGCAGCATGTCGCCCCGGCCGATGGCATAGGTCGTCTCGGCGGTCACGCCGGGCACCTGCTGCAGCATCCGGTTCAGCCAGCCGTCCGAGCGCACCGAGGCGGCCTCGTCCGCGACGCCGGCCTCGAGGATGTCCTGCCCGGTGAAATGGCTGCGCTTGTCCCGGTAAGGGGTCGAGACCGCATGTACGAAGCCCAGTTCCCCCGCCCGCCAGAGCGGCATCAGCCTTGCCAGCCCGGGGTGCAGCGCGAAGTAGCCATCGAGGTCCTTCGGCCCGCCCTCGGTGCCGGGACGCGGGGCACCGGGGCGCAGTTGGGCAAAGGCCGGATCGCCCCAGGGCTGGACCACGTCGAGCCCGTCCATGGCCCCGCGCAGGATGATCACCACCATCCGCGCATCCCAGGGCGCGGCGGCAAAGCTGACCGGCGTCCAGAGCGGGCTGGCCGCGGCGGAACAGCCCAGCAGCAGCGAGCGGGTCAGGAACTTGCGGCGGTCCAGTGTCTTTCCGGCCATGACAGCCTCCTCACATCCGTTGAAACGCCGGGGAGCAGAGCACGAGCGCCACTCCCTCGGTGCGATCGGCCGCCGCCTTGACGGCGAAGTCCAGGGCCTCGTCGACCCGGTCGCCCACGGCAAGCGTCAGCAGCGCGCGCGGATCGGGCAGGTCCTCCATCAGGACAGAGGGCGCGGTCCAGGCCCAGCGGACCCGCGCGGCGAGCCGCTGCGGCGAGACCCAGGCCTCGTCTTCCTCGGGCCAGCCTTCCGGGCCCGGCGGTTCGTCCCAGGGCTGTCCCATGAGCATCAGCGGCGCCCGCAGCAGGTCGCCCTGGATGCCGGGCTGGCGCCCGGCGCGGCTGTCCGGCGGCACGGCGAAGAGCCGCAGCGCGGAGCCGATGAAATCCAGCGGCCGCTTGACGTTGCCCGGCGCGGGATCCCAGGCGGCGGGATGTTCCAGCAGCGCGCCATAGACCGCGTCGAGCTGGCCGCCGGTTTCCTCGAAGCGGGCCGCCACGTGATCGACCAGCGCGGGATCGGGCGTGTCGGCCACGAAATGCACCGCCAGCTTCCGCGCGATGTGGCGCGCCGTGACCGGGTGGGTCGCAAGATCGTCGAGCACCTGCAGCACGTCCTCGAGCCGGGCCTCTCCCGGCCCGCCATAGGACCGGCCCAGCACCGTTTCCGCCCCGGGTTCGGCCAGCGCCGGACGGAACAGGAAGGAGAAATCCGCCCCGATCGAGAGGCCCGCCAGCAGTTCCGCCAGTTCCCGGACATCGGCCTGGGTATAGGGCCCGTCGACGCCCAGCGTGTGCAGTTCCATCAGCTCGCGGGCGAGGTTCTCGTTCAGCCCGCCGCCCTTCTTCTTCTGCGCCATCTGCGAGTTCGGCCCGCGCGAGGTCGTCTGGTCGAGGAAGTGCAGCATCAGGGGCTGGGTCATCACCGCCTTCACCAAGTCGGCGAACCGCCCGGTCAGATGCGGCCGGATCGTGTCCTCGTGGCTGGGCGCCACGGAGAGGTTGAAGACCGCGTTCTTCCCCGAGGCGGCGAAGTGATCGGCCCAGAAGGCAACCAGGCGCTCGCGCAGCCCGTCCTCGGTATGGGCCCGGCGCATCATCTGGTTCCAGAGCCAGAGCCGGTGTTCGCGGCGCAGCTCCTTGATCTCGCGCATGTACATCTCGCGGTAGGCGGCCTGCATCTTATCGCGCCGCGCCTTGTCCTTGACCGGCTTGATCTCGCGGCGCTGCCGGGCGAATTCCGCCTGTTTCGCGCTCAGCATGTCATAGCCCGGTACCGGGAACTGCGCCGCCGCCGCATCCGGCCCGGTCAGCCGCGTCAGCATCTCCTCCACCCCGGAGGGCGGCGCGATCACCGGCGAGCGGCCACAGCCGAAACGGATATCCGCAAGAAGAGGGTCGAAGGCCATGAGCGGGTCCCCGTGTGGTGGCACCGTGATCACTGCGCGGCAGTGTCCACGCGGGAAGGATAATCCGCCCGGGCCGGCTGTCACCTCACATTCCCGGGGGCACCGGGGGCGATCGGCGGGGAACCGCCCCGCCGCCGCCCCCAACGGCCCCCTCGGGTCCGGGCGCCGGTCACCGTCGGCAGCCCCCTGCCGCCGCTCACAGTCCTGTAGCATTGAGGATCGAAACCTCGTAGACAGGAGCGAGCCCTACAAACCCATGATTTTCAAGAAGGCTTCATGATGAGCGATATTGAAGAAACCCTTTCCGAAGACGAGATCTCCAGCGCCCGCGACCTGCAGGCCGCCAGTTTCCAGATCGCCCGCGCGATCTGGAAGATCGAAACCAGCGGCATGGCCAAGGAAGAGAAGCAGGCCGCCTGGACCGAGAACCGGAAGGAGCGGATGCAATACGCCCGCAAGCTGGCCCGCAGGCTGGGCGAGCGCGGCGTGACGCTGAACATCCCCGCGGCGCCGGATGCCGCTGACGACACCGCCGAGTAACCTCGCCGCCTCGGTGCGGGGCGGTCCCTGCCCCGCACCTGACGAGACCTTGCGAAGAGCCCCGGGCCAGGAGGAGAGCCATGACCGAGCTCGTTCTGCATATCGGCGACATGAAGACCGGCACCACGTCGATCCAGAGCGCCCTGCTGGCGCAGGACTGGCAGGGGGCCACGCGCCGTGTCTGCTATCCGACCGCCCCGGGCCAGCCCTACCACCATGCGCTGGTCGAGTTCATCCGCCAGAACAACACCGAGCAGGTCACCCGGAGCTTCGACGAGATCCGCGAGCGGATCGAGACGAGCGACGCCGAGATCGCCGTGATCTCCTCGGAGCTGCTGGAGGAATTTCCCGCCGAGCAGGTGATGGAGGTCTTCGCCCGGCACCTGCCCGATCTCGTCCCGACGATGCGGGTTCTGGCCTATGTCCGCCCCCACGCCGAGCGGGTGATGTCGAGCTGGACCCAGCAGATGAAGCTGGGCTTCTTCTCCGAGGGGGTCGAGGACTTCCTGCCCGGGTTCCTCTCCCGCGGGAAGCTGGCCTATTCCCAGCGCTTCGGCGCCTGGCGCGACATCGTCGGCCCCCGGCTGACCCTGCGCCCGATGATCCGCAGCGCCCTTGCGGGCGGCGACGTGGTGCAGGATTTCATGGCCCAGGTCCTGCCCGGCGACAGCCTGACCTTCCCGCCCCGGCAGGAGATCAACGAGACCCTGAGCATCGCCGATCTGGCCCTGCTGCGCCGCCTGCACCAGCACCCGAAGCGGGTGCTCGACGACCGCACCCGGGATGCCCACATGCGGATGGGCGAATACCTGGCCTATACGCTCTCGGCCCTGCCCCGCAGCGGCAGCCCGCGCCCGGCCCTGTCGCGCGCCGCCTACGAGCGGATCCGCGAGACCTGCACCGAGGACGCCCGGCTGCTGGACGAGACCTTCTTCGACGGCCGCCCGATGCAGGACGCGCTGCTGGCCGCCGAGGCCAAGGTGACGGAAGAGGCGCAGTCGCTCGACCCGGCAGATCACCTCGGACCGGAGGAGCTGCGCCTGTCGGAAGTCTACGCGGTGCTGCTGCACGACCTGGTGAGCGGTGCGCCGGTGCGGATCAACGAGGTCCTGATGCAGCGGATCGACGCCGTCATGCGGGGATCGGGGGACTGATCTCCCGGCCCTGCCGCTTGATTTTCAAAAATCACATTTACTCTCATATTTTCAATTTATTACGCAAAATAAAAGAACGAAAAATCCACTTTCAGTCTGCCACTCCCGCAGTTTCTCCGACACCGCGCCCGTCCCGCTCCCCGGGGTGATCTGCGCGCAGCCCCACCCGGCCCACAGCCGACCGCAGCCCCATGTCCGCAAGGGACATGGCCCACCGGCCGGACAGGTGTCGGGATATTTCAGGATAACATATGCCTCAAAACGACTGTTTTTCACTGTCTTCCATTTATGGAAATCCCCCCGCCCCCCCCTTGCCGCGGCCCCGCTCCCGGGAAAGCTGACAAGGCCCCGGCGGTTTGCTAGATCTTTGTGACACCTCGGAAACCGGACAGACCATGCAGATCGAGACGACGGCCCTTGAGGGGGTCCTGATCCTGACACCGGCGCGATTTGGCGACGCCCGCGGCTTCTTCTCCGAAAGCTGGAACCGGCGCCGCATGGCCGAGGCCGGGATCGACATCGACTTCGTGCAGGACAACCACTCGCTCTCCGAGGCCGCCGGGACCCTGCGCGGGCTGCACTACCAGGCGCCGCCCCACGCCCAGGCCAAGCTGGTGCGCTGCGGGCGCGGGCGGCTCTTCGACGTGGCGGTGGATTTCCGGGCCGGCTCGCCCAGCTTCGGCCAGTGGGTCGGCGTGGAGCTGAGCCATGAGAACGGGCGCCAGCTGCTGATCCCCGCGGGCTTCCTGCACGGCTTCATCACCCGGGAGCCGATGACCGAGGTGATCTACAAGTGCAGCGATCACTATGCGCCGGAGTGCGACGGCGCGGTCCGCTGGGACGATCCCGAGATCGGCATCGACTGGGGCCTGCCCGAGGTGTCCTCCGGGGACGCCCCCGGGACGCCGATCCTCTCGGACAAGGATCGCGCGGCGCCCCTTCTGGCCGCGGCACCCCGGCCGTTTCGCTTCGAAACAGGGTCGATGGAGGGCGCGTCATGAAGCTGCTCGTGACCGGCGGGGCGGGCTTCATCGGCTCCGCCGTGGTGCGCCTCGCCATCGCCCGGGGCCATGCGGTGGTCACGCTTGACGCGCTGACCTATGCCGCCTGCCTCGACAACCTCGCCCCCGTGGCGCAGAGCCCGCGCCACCAGTTCGAACATGCCGACATCCGCGATGCGGCCGCGCTGACCCGGATCTTCGCCGACCACGCCCCCGACGCGGTGATGCATCTTGCCGCCGAGAGCCATGTCGACCGCTCGATCGACGGTCCGGGGGCCTTCATAGAGACGAATGTCACCGGCACCTACACCCTGCTGCAGGCTGCCCGGGCCTATTGGGAGGCGCAGGGCCGCCCGGACAGCTTCCGTTTCCACCATATCTCCACCGACGAGGTCTTCGGCACCCTCGGGGCCGAGGGGCTCTTCACGGAGGAGACACCCTATGCCCCCAATTCCCCCTATTCAGCGTCGAAGGCGGCCTCGGACCACCTCGTCCGGGCCTGGCACGAGACCTATGGCCTGCCGGTGGTCCTGACCAACTGCTCGAACAACTACGGCCCCTACCACTTCCCCGAGAAGCTGATCCCCGTGGTGATCCTGAACGCCCTCGCCGGAGAACAGATCCCGATCTATGGCACCGGCGAAAACGTCCGGGATTGGCTCTATGTGGAGGATCACGCCGAGGCGCTGCTGCTGGTGCTGCAGGCGGGTGCCACCGGGCGCAGCTACAACATCGGCGGCGAGGCCGAGGCCCGCAACATCGACCTCGTGCGCAAAATCTGCGCCATCCTCGACCGGCTCCATCCCGGAAACAGACCCTATGCCGAGCAGATCGCCTTCGTGCGCGACCGGCCCGGCCATGACCTGCGCTATGCCATAGACCCGTCCCGGATCCGCCGGGAACTGGGCTGGCGGCCCTCGGTGACCCTCGACGAGGGGCTGGAGCGGACGGTGCGCTGGTATCTCGACAACCCGGACTGGTGGCGCGCCCTGCAGCAGCGCGACGGCGTCGGCCGGAGGCTGGGCACGGGATGAGACTGCTGGTCTTCGGTCAGGGCGGTCAGCTCGCCACCGAGCTGGCCCGGCAGGCGCCCGGGGCGCAGCTGCTGGGGCGGGACCGGGCCGACCTCTCGGACCCGGAGGCCTGCGCCGCCGCGATCGCCGCCGCCGTGGCCGGGGACAGCCCGCCCCAGGCCGTCATCAACGCCGCCGCCTGGACTGCCGTGGATGCCGCCGAAGCCGAGGAGAAAGCCGCCCATGTGGTCAACGCCGCCGCCCCCGGCGCCATGGCCCGGGCCTGCGCGGCGCGAGGGCTGCCCTTCCTCCATGTCTCCACCGATTATGTCTTCGACGGATCCGGCACCCTGCCCCGGCGCGAAACAGACCCTGTTGCGCCGCTGAACGCCTATGGCCGCAGCAAGCTGGCCGGCGAGGCGGCGGTGCGGGCCGCCGGGGGGGCCCATGTGATCCTGCGCACCTCCTGGGTCTTCTCGGCCCATGGCAGCAACTTCGTGAAGACCATGCTGCGCCTGTCGGAAAGCCGGGACGCGCTGCAGGTGGTCGACGACCAGATCGGCGGCCCCACCCCGGCGGCAGCGATCGCCGCGGCGCTGCTGACCATGGCGCAGGCCATGGCCGAGGGCCAGACGAGGGCACAGACGGGCACTCAAACGGCCCCCCGGCCCGGCGGCACCTATCATTTCGCGGGCCAGCCCGCGGTCAGCTGGGCAGATTTCGCCCGGGCGATCTTTGCCACCGCCGGGCGCGCGGTGACGGTGACCGGCATCCCGACCCGCGACTGGCCGACCCCGGCCGCGCGGCCGCTCAACTCCCGGCTCGACTGCAGCCGGCTGGAACGGGACTTCGGGATCGCGGCACCGGACTGGCAAGCCGGGCTGGAAGAGGTCATCAGGGAGGCAGGCACATGACACGACGCAAGGGGATCATCCTCGCCGGGGGCTCCGGCACCCGGCTCTACCCGATCACGCAGGGGCTCTCGAAGCAGCTGCTGCCGGTCTACGACAAGCCGATGATCTACTACCCGCTTTCGGTCCTCATGCTGGCGGGCATCCGCGAGATCGCGGTGATCACCACGCCGCAGGATCAGGACCAGTTCCGCCGGGCGCTTGGCAGCGGGGCGCAATGGGGGCTGCGGCTGGACTACATCGTGCAGCCCTCCCCCGACGGGCTGGCGCAGGCCTATACCCTGGCCGAGGACTTCCTCGCCGGGGCGCCCTCGGCGATGGTCCTGGGCGACAACATCTTCTTCGGCCACGGGCTGCCCGAGCAACTGGCCGCCGCCGATGCCCGCCCCGAGGGCGGCACGGTCTTCGGCTACCGCGTCGCGGATCCGGAGCGCTATGGCGTGGTGGACTTCGGCCCCGACGGCACCGCCCGCGCCATCGTCGAGAAACCCGCCGTCCCGCCCTCGCGCTACGCGGTGACCGGGCTCTACTTCCTCGACGGCACGGCGCCGGAGCGCGCCCGCAAGGTCACCCCCTCCGGGCGCGGAGAGCTGGAGATCGTCTCTCTGCTGGAGATGTACCTGCAGGAGGGGCTGCTGGACGTGCGCCAGATGGGCCGGGGCTATGCCTGGCTCGACACCGGGACCCACGCGAGCCTGCTCGATGCCGGGAACTTCGTCCGCACGCTGAGCGAACGGCAGGGCCAGCAGGTCGGCTGCCCCGAGGAGATCGCCCATGCCGCGGGCTGGATCGATGACACCAGCCTGCTGGCCCGGGCGGAGATGTTCGGCAAGAACGGCTACGGCGCCTACCTGCGGGGCCTACTGCGGGAGCGCTGAGGGGATGTTTCGCGCGCGAAACATCCCCTCCCTATAGTCTCTATATACTGGTTTAGAGCCTGTTTTATCCGTGCCCGCGTGAGGCGGGCGCGGACCGCGGGGCCTCAGCCCCGGCGCAGCCAGTCTTCCAGCCGCGCCCGGAAGGCCGCATCAACCCCGGGCCCCGAGAGCCGCAGGGTCCCGTCGGCCTCGGCCTCCAGATGCACGGTGTCCTGCTCGGCCGCCCGCGGCGCGCGATCCTGCGCCTTGCCCCGCGCAGGCGTGCTGGCCTGCGTCCCCGCGGACTTGCCCCCGGAGGTCGCAGGTTGCCGCCCCTCGGTCATCAGCCGCTCCACCAGCGCCAGTTCCGCCGCCGGATCCGTGGGCGGGGCCGCGTCGAGCGCGGCGGCGATCCGCCCCGCCAGCGCCGGATCCGTCTCCAGCGCCTTGGCCAGGCTCAGACCGGCCCGTTCGCCGAGCGCCTCGGGGAACCGCAGCTGCCCGTCGAGCGCCCGGACGATGGTGACGAAGCTGCCGATCTTTGACCGCTTCGCCCGGGAGGCCGCGGCGAAGAGCCCCCGCAGCGCGGCCTGCACCGTCTCGAAGACGCCCTGGTCCGCCGCCTTGGCGGCGATGCGCGCGCGCTCGTAGTAGCTCAGCCCGACGCGGATCTCGTTCTCCTCGACCATGGCGACATAGGCCTCGGCCGAGACCTCGGGCCGGCGCAGCAGCGCCAGCACCCGGGCGAAGCGGGGCTCGCCGGTCTCTTCGTGCAGCCGCCGCAGGGCCCGGCAGCGCCGCCAGCCCGAGATCAGCCCGTAGCGCCCCTCGCCCAGGTCCACGACTTCGACGGGCGTCTGCTGGCCGCGGGCGCGCAGGCTCTCCATCAGGGCCTGCATCTCCTCCTCGTCCAGCGCCACCCGGTCGCGCACGAGATAGCCGCTCTCCACCGCGTCGAGCGGCAGTTCCAGCACCATGCGCCCCTCGGCGCGGGCGCGCTCCAGCGTCTCTGCCAGCTCACCCAGGGCCGCATGGGCCGAGGCCGAGCCCGCCATATCCGCCACCGGCGGCCGGGGCCGGGCAGGGGTGTCGGGCAGCGCGCCCGCACCGCCGCCGGCGGGAAAGATCGCCCGGGCCTCCGAGGCGGTCGCCGGCGGAGCAGAGGAGAGGTGATCGGGATTGGCCGGGGTCAGCCGTCTGCGCTTGGCCATGGGTCAGTCTCCTTTCCGCTGCGGGGCGAGGGTGTTTCGCGCGCGAAACACGGCCTCTCCGGGGGCCTCGGGCCCGGCAGTCACGGGGCGGGGATTCGCGGTTCCGGTGCTCACAGGACGGGGGCTCATTCCGCTGCCTCCCGCGCGGCCAGTTCGTCCCGCCGCCAGGCCCCGAGGAGGAGCCGCTTGAAGGCGGCATAGGTCTCGTCGAAGGTCTCGCGACCACGGGCGTAGGTCTCGCGGTTGAAGTCGCGGTAATCGGCCTCGTAGATGCCCTGAACCTGTTCGCCCGCCTGCCCGATCAGCGCGGTGAAATCCTGCCGGTGCGGGCTGAGCGTCTGGCCGAGGTAGCTTTGCATCAGGGCGGCCAGTTCCGCCTGCTGCATGCCGTCATAGCGGGTGATGACCGCACGCACCGCATCCCATTCGAAGCTCAGCTCGGCCCGGCCAAGCGCCCGGGCGGCCATGTTCTCCGCCTCCTCGATCGAGGCGAAGGTGGAATGCAGCATGTCGAAGAACCGCCCCGTGGAATCGAATTCGAGGAAGGAGGCCCCGAGCGGCACGAGGACGATGTCCGCCGCGGCCAGCCCGTTGATCGTCAGGTAGCCGAGGGCAGGGGGCGTATCCACGAAGATGATGTCGTAGGCGTCGAGCAGCCCGTCCGCCTCCAGCCCCTCGCCGAGCGCATCCCACAGCTTCCAGCCCCGGCCCTGGATCCGCCAGACGGGGATCTGGAACTCGGCCCAGTAGAGGTTCAGCTGGGCGCCGATCAGGTCGATATTGGGCCAGTGGGTCGGCTGGACGAGGTCGGAGGCCTTCGCCTTGAGCGCCTCGGTCAGCGTGTCGTCGAGCGGCTGCGGCGCCTCGCCCCGGTCCAGCCGGCGCTGGTTCTCGCCGCGCAGGTGCTGGGCGTAGTGCCGGGCCAGCAGCGGGAAGACGGTCTGCCATTCATCGGCGACCTTGCCGCCGAAGATCGAGGTCATCGACCCCTGGCTGTCGAGGTCGACCACCAGCACCCGGTAGCCGTCGAGGGCGGCGGACATGGCGAGATGGGCCGCGGTCGAGGTCTTGCCGACCCCGCCCTTGAAGTTCGCCACGGCGACGATCTTGGCGGGCTGGCCCTCGGGGCGCCAGGGCAGGTAGTTCTTGGCCTTGGAGCCCTCGGCCGCGAAATGGGCCCGCAGGCGGAGCACCTCGTCGAGGGTGAACCACTTGGCCCCGCCCTCGGTCTCCGAGCGGCCCTGGGGCAGGTCGGGGTTCTGTTTCAGCACCCGGCGGAAATGGCCCTGGGCCACGGGGATCAGGTAGCGGGTGATCTCCCAGGTGGAGAAGAGCCGCAGGCTGCGCCGGCCGTCCTCTTCCAGCCCGCGCCCGGCGAGGTCCTGGCGGCCCCGGTCACAGGCCTGGGCGATGGCGCCGAAGCCCGCGGTGTCCGTCGGCGTGCCGAGCGCCTCGAGCGCGGCATCGGGATCGATGTTGAAATAGGGGGGCGTTCCGCCTGTCCGGTCCGTCTTCATGCTGCCCTCGATGTTCGCTGTTTTTGGTATCATACCTAAAAAGGCAGCACATGGAAGCATTGCCGATACACGCCTTTATTTCTCTTCAAATTCAAGAGCTTTCCGGGCGTGTTCCGATGCGGTGCTGCGCAGCTTTTCGACAGCCGCGATCTTTTTGCCTGTTATATTCGGTTAGTTTATTCGTTACGGGATCGGGGGTGACCTTTCAGGCCCTTGGGATTCAAGGGGAATTCGTGCAATCCCGGGGGCGTGCCGACTCTGAAACCACGCTGGGGTGACTCTGATCCCACGAGCAGGCGATTCCGATCCGCCGAAGCCGCGCTGGACGGGTCCTGTGGATAAATCTAAGTTGGGTGTCACTGAAACGCCGTTGGGCGGATTCGGGGCGAGAGCGGCAAACGACCGGTTCAAGAGGGGAAGACCCCCGACCGGCAGGACAGGGCAGGCGGATCATGGCTCAGGCCAGCGACAGGGGCGCGGGAGCGCGCGGGCTTCTGCCCGAGCGACATCCGACCGCCGATTTCTTCGTCTGCGATATCTTCGACGCCACCCCCAAGGACGACCTGGGCAGCATGGAGCATCCGCTCTTCTCGCTCTCCACCCGGCCGGACCGGCGCATCCTGACCTACGCCCACAACGGGGTCACCGTGGAGGTCACCCCCAGCGTGAAGGGCCGGGCGACGATCCACGACAAGGACATCCTGATCTACTGCGTGAGCCAGCTCATGGCGGCGCTCAATGCGGGGCGCGAGGTCGGGCGCACGCTGCAGATCCGCGCCCACGACCTGCTGGTGGCCACCAACCGCGATACCAGCGGCGACAGCTACACCCGGCTGCGCGGCGCCTTCGAGCGGCTGGCGGGCACGCGGATCACCACCAACCTCGAGACCGGCGGGCTGGAGACCACGAGCGGCTTCGGCCTGATCGAGAGCTGGGAGATCGTGCGCCGCTCGCGGGGCGGGCGGATGGTCTCGGTCATGGTGACGCTGAGCGACTGGCTCTACCGCGCGGTGCTGGCGAAATCGGTCCTGACGCTGAGCCGGGATTACTTCCGCCTGCGCAAGCCGCTGGAGCGGCGGATCTACGAGTTGGCGCGCAAGCACTGCGGCCGCCAGCCGGACTGGACGATCTCGGTTCCGGTGCTACACAAGAAGGCAGGCTCGGCCGCGCCGGTCCGGGTGTTCCGCGCCGCCCTGCGCCGGATGATCGAGGAGGCGAACCTGCCCGATTACAGCATGACGGAAGAGCCCGGCGACCTGATCCGCTTTGCCCGCCGCACCGCCGCCCCGACGGCGGCCCAGGGCGGGCCGGTCCTGTCGCAGGAGGCGCTCGACGAGGCCCGGCGGCTGGCACCGGGGCGCGACGTCTATGCGCTGGAGGCGGAATGGCGCGGCTTCTGGGACAGCACCGGGCGGGTGCGGCTCTCCTCTCCGGACCGGGCCTTCCTGGCCTGGGTGAAGGGCAGGGCGAGCCGCCCATGACCCAGAGCCCGACCGACTGCACAGAGGGGCCTGCAGGGGGGGCCGCGCCCCTGGCCCCGACCGATGCGGTCCCCACGCCCCAGACCGGCCCTCAGGTCGACACCCCGGCGGGCACGGTCCCGGCGATCTCGGTCATCGTGCCGGTCTACAACGTGAAGGCCCATGTGGCGGCCTGCCTCGCCTCGCTCCGCGCGCAGAGCTTCACTGACTTCGAGGCGATCGTCATCGACGATGGCTCCACCGATGGCAGCGGGGCGCTGGCCGCCGAGGCCGTCGCGGGGGATCCCCGCTTCCGGGTGATCCGGCAGGAGAATGCCGGGCTGTCAGCGGCGCGCAATGCCGGGCTCGATCTCGCCCGCGGCAGCTTCCTCGCCTTCCTCGACAGCGACGACCGGCTGGCGCCGGCGTTCCTCGAGCGGATGCACGGGGTGCTGGCGCAGAGCGACAGCGACTGGGTCGCCTGCGCGATCCGCTTCGTCGGGGCGGATGGCAAGGGCAAGGCCCATCCCGGGGTGCACGGGGCGCAGGACATGACCGGCTTTGCCGGGCTCAACCGCGTCGCCCTGACCGACTGGCGCGAGGTGGTGCGGATCTTTCCCTCGGCCTGGAACAAGCTCTACCGCCGCAGCCTCGTCGAAGGGCTGCGCTTCGACGAGGGGCTGAACTACGAGGACCACGCCTTCTACTGGCGCGCCGCGGCCCGGACCGACCATATCCTCCACCTCTCCGAGCCGCTCTATGTCTCGACCCAGGGCCGGCCGGGGCAGATCACCCGGGACGGGTCGGACCGGGTCTTCGAACAGTTCGACGTGCTGGAGATCCTGCGCGGGGTCCTCGCGCAGGACGCTTCCGGGACCGCGTCCAAGACTGAGTCCAAGACCGGGGCGCCAAAGACCGGGGCCCCCAAGACCGGCGCGCGCGAGGCCTTCGCCGAGATCGCCACGCGGCTGACCTTCGAGCGCTACGTGGCCATCACCGATCCCGCGCGGCGGGCGCGTTTCGCCGATCGGGCGGCGGCGCTGCTGGCGGAGGATCCCGTCTCCCCCGAGCGGGCCGAGCGGCTGGGGGTTCCGGCTTCCTGGTGCGCGCGGATGGCGGGGGAGCTGCCGCTGAGCGTGGTGATCCCCTCCGACGGCAATCTGGGTCCGCTGCGGGAGACGCTGCAGGCGCTGGCCGGGCAGCACCTGCGCGATTTCGAGACCCTCGTCGTGCTCGACGGCACCCCGGGCCTCGTGCCCGGCAGCGCGCCGCAGCCGCTTCTGGAGGGGCCGCAGGGGCTGGAGCCCCCGGCCCTCGCCCCGGAACGGGCCGCGCTCTTTGCCGCCGTGGCCGGGCTGCAGGGCGCCTCGCTGATCGGGGACAGCGGGCGCGGCGTGGCCGCGGCGCGCAACCGCGGGCTGGAGGCGGCCCGGGGCGGGGCGGTGCTCTTCCTCGATGCGGGCGACCGCCTGCCGCCGGCGGCGCTGGAAAGCTGGCTCAACCGCCTGCGCCGGAGCGGGGCCGAACTCGGCTTTGCCGGGATGATCATGGGCGATGACACCGAGCACCCCCACAGCGGGCTGCACGAGCCTTTCCTGCGCCCGGGGATGCCCGCGGGCACGGGGCCGCGCCCCGGCGCGGAACCGGAGGCCCCGGAGACGGAGCAAGCAGAGACGGGGGCCTCCGAGACCGGACAGCCCGGGCCCGGAAAACCCGAGACGGGGAGCCCGGTTCCGGGAGACACCCCCGAAGCCATCCGTGCGACGGAAGCGGAGACGGCCAGGGCGGCCATCCCCCCCAGCTGGGGCCCGCCGCCGCCGCAGGGCGGCGCCACCGCGGGCCTGCCGCCGGAGCGCGAGGATGCGCTGCGGATCCACGCCCATCCCTCGGCCAAGCTCTTCGACCGGGCCTTCCTGCTGCGCGAGGGGCTGCGCTTTGCCCCCGAGCCGCTGTCCTCTTGGACCTTCCTGGCCGCGGCCCTGTCCCGGGCGGACCGGATCGTGGCGTTGGGGCCGGCGCGGGTGCGCATCGCGGTGCGGGCCGAAACCCGGCTGTCCTGGCGCGCGCCGGTCCCGGCGGAGGCGCTTGCCGCCGCCGTGCGGCGCACCCAGGCGGCGGGCGGCCTCGAGGCCGCGCAGGCGGCCCGGCTCTTCGTCCGGGCGGTCTGGGAGAAGGCGAATTTCGCGGAGTTTGCCGATCCGGAGGCACGAGAGGCCTTCCTGACCGCGGCCCGCGCAGAGCTGACCGGCTTCCTGCCGGACGGGGCCGATGCCGGGCCTGAGGCATGGCCCCAGACTTGGCCGCTCGACCCCTACGTGGGGCCCTGGCTGCAACGCCGCCTTGGGCTGGCGGGGCCGGAGACCCCTGCGGAAACCCCCACTGGTACCGGGACAGTTACGGGGACTGGCACCGGGACCTGACCGGCGGGGCAGGCCCGGTTCAGACCCCGGCCCGCTCCCTGTGCGTCAGGCCCCGAAACGGCGAAGGCCCGGCGGTGAGGCCGGGCCTTTTCATTGCGGGGTCAGGCCAATTCTGTTCAGGCCAATTCTGCTCAGGCCAGCACTGCCCGGATCAGCCCAGAAGGGCCCGGACCGGGGCGCTGTCGCGCCATGGCACAGAGACCTGCGGATCGTGCAGGCTGAGCCCGCCTTCGCTGAGGGCGGCGAGGTAGAGCCGGTATTCTTCGGCTGCGTTGAAGTGCAGGCCGCGATCCACCTCGTCGCGCACGCGGGCCTCGAAGGCCGCGTCGTACTTGAAGTGGCAGAAGACCAGTTCCTGCTCGGCGACCTGCCCCTCGGCCATGAAGTGCAGCCCCTCGGAGAAGCGCATCCACGGCATGTAGCGCACCAGCGCGTATTTCTGCGCGAGGTAGAGCAGCGGGCGGCTGCCCGGCAGGATACGATGCCGTACGGAGCTGGCCAGCGTCCGGTCGTTGGAGAAGACGCCGCGATAGGGGCCCATCTCCAGCAGCGGATCGCGGTCGGTGAACCCGGCCTTCTCGAAGGGCGAGCCCTCGGAGAGATCGGCCTCGGACAGCGGCCCCTGCGGGTACATGTCGACCATCTGCAACCGCACCGCATCCGCCGTGCCGAGGGCGCCGCCGGTCACGTAGCCGGGCAGGGAGGGCTTGGCCGCGTCCCAGCCGGGATAGACGATCAGCTCGTCGATATCGGCCACCAGGCTCCAGCGGCCGGTCCGCAGGCTGGCCATCAGGGTCAGCTGCCAGGTCGTGCCATAGGCGCCCACGTTGTAGTGGGTGTCGCAGGAGAAGGTGACGCAGTCGGGCTGCTCGAGCAGGAATTCCCGGCTGCCGTCATCGGAGAGGTTGTCCACGAAGAGGAAGCAGGTGACCCCGAGCGCCCGGTAATGGGCGAGGAAGACCGGCAGCCGGTCGAGCTCGTTGTGGCAGACGCAGATCACCGCGAGATCGGCGGCGTTGAGCTCGGCCAGCCGGGCCTCGTCGCTCATCAGCTCCAGCTGGTTGCTGTTGAAGCCGAGCCCGGCGCGCTGGAACGTCGGCCAGAGCTTGCGCGGCAGCAGCGTGGGCAGGTTGCGGGCCCCGTGGGTCCAGCCCTGTGCCGTCTCGGTGTCGAGATGGATCATCTTGCAGGGCGAGGCGGCGGAGGGCAGGAAGTAGTTGTCCCACCGCATCACCGGCTGGGCCGGGCCATGGGTGCGGCGCCAGATCGAGGTGTAGTAATCCTCGGAGCCGACGTTGATGCCGCGCATGTTCAGCAGGTCGCCGGCCATCTTGTCCTCCATGAAGGAGGAATGCACCAACCGCTGCCCCTCGGGGGAGCGCGCCGCCAGCAGCAGGGCCTGCATCGCGCGGCGGCTGAGCATGTAGCCCCCGCCGCCATCGGCATAGGAGGAGGGCTCGGGCGACTTGTCGAGTTCCATACGCCCGCGTTCGCTGCGCGATTTCTCGTGGTGCCAGGCGCGGTTCATCGAGCCGGGATCACGGGTGATGTGGCGGCCGTAGTAGTGGAACTTGCGGTAGCTCTGGCTGAAGAAATACTCGTCGACGTTGACGAAGCAGTCGTCGTCGATCTTCAGCATGTAGCTGAAGTCGGTGTTCTCGTAGACCCATTCGACGGTCTTGAGCGTCTTCTGCGGCAGCCCCTCGTAATCGTCGGGCGCATCGAGATGGACGATGTCGCCCTCGATCCGGCCGTCCCCGTCGCCCACCACGATGACATAGGGAATGCCGAGCGCCTCGAGGTCGGCCAGCCAGCTGGCCCGCATCGGCGGGATCCGGGTCTCGAGGTAGGGCAGGCAGGAGAAGACGGTGACCAGCGTGTCGAAGAGCGGCGAGCGCGCGGCCCAGCCGGGCCGGTCCAGCGGCGCGACGGGCATCAGCTCGTCGTTGTCGCCGCGCTGCGGGAAGAGCGACAGGGCGGCCAGCGCCGCGGGCGAGGGCGTCGCGGCCACGGTCCGGTCCAGCGCGGTCAGCGCGCTCTGCAGGCAGGGCGCGGCGATCACGGCCTCATGCATCTGCGGCGGCATCGCGTCGAGGATCGCGCTCAGGTGCGCCAGCACCTGTGCGGCGTGATCCTCGGCCCCGAGGCGCACCAGCCCCTCGAGGGTCAGCAGGCCGAGGCTGAGGCCGACGTAGCCGCTGGCCTGGCCCGAGAGCTTGCGCAGCCGGGGCATCAGCTGGTCGAGCGCGGTCGCGATCTCCTCGGCCGGGGCGCCGGCCTCGATCCGGGACAGCAGGGCGAAGATGCCGCGGCTGCTGTCACCCTGGGCCTGGTAGTAGGGCGCCTTGTCGACGTTGTTCCAGCGCTGGCGCAGGGCGTTGCGCGCGGTCTGGGCCAGGGCGGCGTCCTCGGGCGCGCCGGGGGCGGCCAGCACCCGCAGCGCGGTCTCGGTAGGGTCCTGTCCGCTGGCGCGGATCCCGTCGTAGAGCCCGGCCTGCCCGGACGTGGCGAGACCGGAGGGGCCCAGCACCTCGCGCTGCACGCGCGGCAGGTCGATGGCCTCGACGGCGGCAAAGACGGCCAGGGCCTCGGCCAGGGCCGCGGGGGCGGCGGGGGTGCCACGCAGGTGGCCCTCGATCACCGCGAAGGCCCGTTCGCCCGCGGCAAGGTCCGGGGACATGCGCAGGCGCCCGCTGTCGGCGACGGCGCGCAGGCGCTGCCAGAAGCTCCGCGACAGGCCGAAGCAGCGCAGGGCGAAGCTGGTCGTATTGTGCTCGAAGATGTCGGGCTGGCGGCTGCCGAGCTCGAGCAGGGCCACCACGGAGGCGATCATCTGCTCGCAGGGCAGGCGCCAGTAGCTCTGGGCCAGCCCTTCGGCGAGGGTCATGTAGCTGCGGATGATCGTATCGACATGCCGGTCGTCCCAGGGGTTGGGCTCACGCTCGGCCAGTTGTCGCAGGGTCCAGCCCAGCGTGGCCGGGGACACCCGGGCGCCGCGGATATGGGCCAGGTCCTCGAAGGCCTTCGCCAGGTCCGCCAGTTTGCCGCCGAGCAGCAGGAAGGGCAGGCGCAGGGAGTTTTCCCACGGCCCCTTGCCGGCCTCGGGCAGGCCCTGCCCCTGTGCGGTGGCCAGGGCGTGGAGCCCGAACATCTCGTCCCGCTGGCAGGCCGGTTCGGCCATCTGCAACAGGAAGCTGCGCATCGCGGAGGCGGGCAGCGGGTAGGGTTTCAGCAGCGGGCGCAGCGCCTCGGCGAGGGTCTTGCCGGGGGTCGCGCGCAGCGCCTCGGCCAGGCCGTGCCGGATCCGGTCGGCCACCAGCGTCGAGGGATCGGGGGTCTCGCGCGCCTCGGCGATGGCCTGTTCGCTGCGGGCCGCGGCCTCGGGGAAGAGGAACTCCATCGCGTTGTAGAGTTTCGCCGCCGCCCAGATGAAGCCCTGGGCCGGTTCGGAGAGCTCTTCGAAGAGACCGGCGAAGCGGACGTGCTCGAGGGCGCTGAGCGCCACGAAGCTGTTGTCCTCGGGTTTGCTGCGGGCCGCGAGATCCTCGATCTGCGCGAGGATGTCGGTGCGGCTCAGCTCCAGCGGATCGCCGCAGCGCAGGCCGTTGCAGGTGGCATGGATGCGCACGGTGCCCGTGTCGTCCGAGGCCAGCCAGATCCGGCCGGGCAGGGGGGCATGGAAGGCGATCATGTCGCTCGGCGCCCCGATGGGCCGGGCGATGCCGGGGGCGCTGGTGGGGATCACCAGCGGCTGATCTTCCAGCCCTTCGACCTCGATGCCCAAATCCTGTGCAGGGCGCGCGGCGTCATAGGCCCAGCCCCAGAGCGCCAGCGGCGGCTCGGACTGAATTTCGCCGATGCCGCCCGTGGTGTCGTTGTCCTCGCCGGTCATGCGGACGGCGTCTTCCAGGACGGCCCCGCCCCAGGACACATGGCGCACGCTGTCGAGCGCGGGGTAGCTGGCATCGGCGCTCAGCACCGGCTCGTCGTTCAGCAGGACGCTGACGGTGCCGGCCTCGAAACGCACCTCGACGCCGTTGCGGCCTTCGCCGAACAGCACCGGATGGAGCCGCTCGTTGCGCCAGTCCTCGCCGTCGCGGGCATTGGTGACCGCGAGGTTCGTGGCCCGTCTCAGCGACAGGTGGAACGGGATCGTCTGGCGGGTGTCGTCGTAGAAGAAGAGATTGGCGAACTCTACGCCTTTCTCATTGAAATCAACGGTGTAGAAAAAGCTGGCGCCATTCGTTGTCCGAAACGGGAGCATAAGTCAGGGGGCCCTTCCGGCTGAATAATAGTCAAAGTCCCCTGAACTTGTGTCGGATTATGCCCTCTGGTGCAAGAGGCCGGGGGACAGGAGCGACCGGACTGCGCAGAACGGTCCGGAAATTGCCCGCTGCCGGGGCAGGACCCATCTTTGGGCTGGAAGGGCTTGCTTTCGCGGTGTTATCATCCCGCGCAATGACCAAGACTTTAATGAAGCAGGACGGCCATATGCAGGCGGCGGACGCGCTCGAAGGGTTTGTCTTCATCGTGACATACGGGCGGTCCGGGTCGACCCTGCTCCAGAACGTTCTGAACGGTATTCCCGGCTACCTGATCCGGGGGGAGAACGACAATATCCTCATGCACATGGCGCGATCCTGGGTCGTCGCCAACGCCTCGCCGGAGATCAAGATCCGGCGCGAGGCGATGCAATCCGAAGGCTGGCGCGACCCGCGCTACGGCAGCCAGATCGACCCCTGGTTCGGAGCCGAACTGATCCGCCCCGACCAGATGGGGCGCGACCTTGCCGATCTCTTCGTCCGCGATGTGCTGCGCCCTGAGGCGGGCACCCGCGTCACCGGCTTCAAGGAAATCCGCTACCATTTCGCCGGGGACGACATGGAGGCCTATTTCGACTTCATCCTCACCTTCTTCCCCAACAGCCGGTTGGTCTTCAACACCCGCAACCTGAACGCGGTGGCGCGCTCGGGCTGGTGGACGGAGTACACCCGTGAGGATTTCATGGCCGAGGTGGGCGATGCGGACCGTCGCTTCCGGGCCTATGCCGCGTCGCGTCCGGACCGGACGATCCTGATGCATTATGACGATTACAACGGGAACGTGGACGCCTTCCGGCGCCTGTTCGAGTTCCTGGATGAGCCTTTTACCCGCAGCTACGTGGCCGCGTTGGCCAATCAGAAGCTGGACCACCTGAAAAAGAAATGGAAGTGATCTGACGGCCCACGGCCCGCCCCCGCATGGCTGGACCGTCCTGCAGGCACGATAGAGAGACCCGAATGGCAATTATCATCGACAAGCACAAATTCTCCTTCTTCTTCACGCCGAAGGTGGCCTGCACCTCGATCAAGTACATGTGCTTCGAGATCGAGAACGATCGCCCGTTCGAGCCCTTCATGGCGAATGGCGTGATGAAATACGTGCACGAGGCGGTTTATCCGGGGCGGCGCTTTCAGGACGTGCAACATGCCGCGATCAAGGATCATGTCCGCCTTGCCGTGGTGCGGGATCCGATTGCCCGCTTCCTGTCGTGCTATTCGAACCGGGTCGTGCACCACAAGGAACTCTCGGTGCGCAAGGCCGGGGCCAAGCTCAAGCAGTTTGGCCTGAAGCCGGATCCGACACTGGAGGAATTCGCCAACCGCTTCGGTGCCTACCGCAAGTGCTCGGATTCCATCCGCCACCATACGGCACCGATGGTGAACTTCCTCGGCAAGGATCCGGGGTATTACGAGAACGTCTACAACCTGCGTGACATCGGCCAGTGCGTCGAGCGGATCTCCCAGATCGTCGGCCGCCCGCTGGAACTCGGGCGGCACCAGACCGGGGGGCCGAAACTCTCCGTGGACGATCTGAGCCCGGCGCAGATCGACAAGCTGAAGCAGTTCTACGCCGTCGATTACAACAACTACGGCACGTATCTCTGAGCCGGTTTACGCCGGCTCGAGCGTGCTCTCGGGCAGGGTGAGACCCCGGGTGATCGCCTGGGTCGCCTCCGGGGTGAGGTAGGAGAAGATCCAGTCCGCCATGGCGGACTGGGGGGCCTCCGGACGGGGCATCCCCTGTGCGGCCTCGGGCAGCTCCTGCTGGCAGTCGGCGTCGAGCACGGTCTCGTTGTACCATTTCAGGGTGTCGCGGGCGTTGCCGCGGACCACGTCCCGGAACGGATGCTCCGCGAGGGAGAGCTTGGGCAGACCGGCCAGCCCCTCGGCCCCGCGCAGGCGGCGGATCAGGTCGCGACGGAGCTCCAGCAGACCGCGATCGGAGGTCGCGGGCATGCGCACGAAGCTTTCGTTCAGGGTCAGCATCCAGGCGGTGGCGGCGCCGGAGAGGCTCTCGTTCAGGGGCTGGGCGCCGATGTCGACCTCGAAGTCGAGGCCGAACCGGCTGCGCAGCACGTGGAAGTAGTCGCTGCGGATATCGCCCTCGTGCAGATGCGCACGCTGGAAGCTGCGGACCACGACGTTCTCGGGACCGAGGGCATCAAGGTAGCGCTGGATCTGCTCCGGGCCGGGATAGGTGTAGCTCCAGGGATCGGGCAGGTCGCTCAGGCGACGTCCGCCGCGGATGGCCTGGTCGACGACCGAACAATAGAGGCTGGCGGGCTCACGCAGGTAGTAGATCGCACCGATGCTGTCGAAGGTCCGGCGCAGCCGCCCGATGAAGCCCTTCAGATTGTGGAGCCCGGCGAAATGTTCGCTGGACAGCAGCGTTACCTCGGGCTTTTCCTTCGCCACATGGGCCTCGAAGGTCTCCCAGTTCTTCTGGCTCCACTCCTTGGCCTGCTGGGGCGAGGTGAAATGCATCCGCATGCCGGGGATCAGCGGCCGGTCGGGCCGGTCGTAATAGGTGGACAGGGACCGGGCGACGTTCTTGGAGCCGAGGAACGTGTAGATGCCCTGTTCGGCGAGGCGCTCGCGGGCCGGGAACAGGGCCGACTGGATGGCCGTACTGCCGGTCTTCGGTGGGCCGATGTGCAAGATCACCTTCATGGTGCCGTCCTTACCTTCAAACTTGGTCTTCTTTTATGCGCGGGTGGCGCCGTCTGGCCACCATCGCGGCGGGGGAGCGCCGGGTCAAGCGCGCTACAATTGCCTCCGGGTAGATCGCATAGTAACTGATTGAGCAATTTCATTTTGAAGCGGCTACCGCGGCGGGCGGGGCCTGTCGCCAGGAAAGGATTTCCCCCAATGCAGATTGCGATTGCCGGGCTCGGATACGTCGGGCTGGCGAATGCCATCCTCCTTGCACAGCACAACACCGTCCGGGCCATCGATATCTCCGCGGACCGGGTGGCCCTGGTGAATGCGGGGAAATCCCCGATCATCGACCCCGAGTGCGAACGCTACCTTGCCGAGGCCGATCTGGACCTGACGGCCACCACGGATCCGCAGGAGGCCTATGCCGGGGCGGAGTTCGTCGTCATCGCCACGCCTACGAACTACGACCCTGAAACCAACGCCTTCGATACCGGCTCCGTCGAGGCGGTGGTCGAGCAGGTCCGCAAGATCAACCCGCAGGCGGTGATGATCATCAAGTCGACGATCCCCGTCGGCTACACCGCGGATCTGCGCGCCCGCACCGGCTGCGAGAACATCCTCTTCAGCCCGGAGTTCCTGCGCGAGGGCAAGGCGCTCTACGACAACCTGCATCCCAGCCGGATCGTGATCGGGGAGCGTTCTGAACGTGCCCGCAGGTTTGCCGATCTGCTGATTGGCGGGGCGCTGACCAAGGACGTGCCGGTCCTGTTCACGGATTCCTCCGAGGCCGAGGCGATCAAGCTCTTCGCGAACACCTACCTTGCCATGCGGGTGGCCTATTTCAACGAGCTCGACAGCTACGCCATGGCCCATGGCATGAACTCCGGCCAGATCATCGAGGGCATCGGCCTCGATCCGCGGATCGGCGCGCATTACAACAACCCCTCCTTCGGCTACGGCGGCTACTGCCTGCCCAAGGACACCCGGCAGCTGTTGGCGAATTACTCGGCCGTGCCGCAGAACCTGATCCGCGCGATCGTGGACGCCAATACGACCCGTAAGGATTTCATCGCCGAACGGATCCTGGCGCTGAAACCCGCCCGCGTGGGGGTCTACCGGCTGACCATGAAGGCGGGTTCGGACAACTTCCGCCAGAGCTCGGTGCAGGGGATCATGAAGCGCCTGAAGTCGAAGGGCATCGAGGTCGTGGTCTACGAGCCGACCTACGAGGGGACCGAGTTCTTCGGCTCCCGGGTGACCAAGGACCTCGCCCCCTTCAAGGCCGAATGCGATGTCATCATCGCCAACCGCCGGACCGAAGACCTCCTGGACGTGGAAGAGAAGGTCTTCACCCGCGATCTCTTCGGCGTCGACTAGGGTCCGCCGAGGGGCCCCCGGCCACACCCCGGCCACAGGGCGGCCACAGGGCGGGCGGCACAGACAGGAAGGCCCGCCGCGGTGTCGCGGCGGGCCTTTTTCGTGTCACCGGTGTCCGGACGTCCTCAGAACAGGAAGTCGTCCGCCGAATAGAGGCCCGAGAAGCCGAAGTCGGAGAAGAGCACCCCGTCGAGGGTGATCGAATTGCTGCCGACCTCGATCACCGCGGTCCCGCCGTCATCCACGAGGTGGTTGTTCAGCAGGTCGTAGAAGCCGGTGATCGCAGTGACGCCGGAAAGGTCGATCTTCTCGCTGTTGGCATCGACGAAGTCGGTGATCGTGTCGTTGCCCCAGTCGTCGTGGAAGACGAAGAGGTCCGGGCCGCCGCCGCCGGTGAGGAGGTCGTCGCCGATGCCGCCTTCCAGCGTGTCCTTGCCGCCGCCGCCCAGCAGGGTGTCGTTGCCGCC
>NZ_JAIUZP010000017.1 GCF_020171315.1 Pseudooceanicola nanhaiensis
CCGCCCCCACACGAGCCTCGACGGGCTTACCCCGTGGGAGTATCACCAACGGTCAATAGAGGACCAAATCCTGAACAGAGCGAACTAAAAAACGCGGACACTACGGGGAGCAGGTCACGCGCTGCAGCATCGTGAACTGGAACTGAAGGACAGCTCTGGGCCGTTCACGTCGGCTCGAACGCAGGGCAAGGGCGGGAAGCGGAAGTTCGCTGCGCGAAGTACGAGCGTCGGCAATGCGCAGAAGCAGCCTTTCACTGTCGGGCCCAGCGAGCCAAATGCCGCACACGAGCCTGCATTCTACGAAATCCCCAAGAACTGTGGAAACCGTTTCGCTCGTCCACGAGTTGCTACGCCAGACCCTCAAGCCACTTGATAAAGGCAGCGGTTGCCGGGCGCGGCTTCCAGGGAGGTGTCACGATGAAGAACTGATTGGTATAGTCGATCGGTATTGGCGCAACCTTGAGCGTTCCGCGTTGCACCTGAGCCCTTACGTCGCATTCAGCCTCCAGGACCAGCCCCACTCCCTCTTCCCCGGCTCGGACTTTCAGCGAAGGATTGCCCAAGTCCAACGTGCGGATGTGACTGGTATCAATGCCGCAGTGCTCAAGCACTGCTCTTTCCCAGAGCGCGTCTTCGGGGAACAACCAAGGCACAATGTTCCAATCAGTTGTGGGATCATCAACGAGGGAAGGCGACGCATAGGCTCGAATGGCCGTGTCCAGAAGAAGTCGTGATCTCAATCCCGGCCAATTTCCACGCCCCGCTCGGACTGCCAGATCGAGACCTTCCGCCACCAGGTCCACTGCAGCATCTGACGGCATGAACGAGACCTCGATTTGCGGATGCTCGCTCCAGAACGAAGCGATTTCTGGAAAGATTACGGCCTCGGCAAAGAGGGCCGTAGTCGTGACGCGAACTGGTCGGTTCGCGCCCTTTTCCTGAAGGAATTCCACCCCTTCCGCTATTGCCGCGAAGCCGACAGTCAGTGCCCGCGCCAGTTCGTGTCCCTCGAGCGTCAGGCTCACGCCACGTGGAGATCGATCCACGAGCTTCAAACCAATGTGCTCTTCGAGGGCCCGCACCTGCTGCGCTATAGCGGCATGGGTCACGTTCAGTGACCGAGCGGCTTCCGAGAAGCTCTTGGACTGGGCGACAGCCTCGAATGCCTTCAGAGCCGTCAGTGACGGGAGTTTGGTCCAGTCAAGCACCATGCTGATACCTCAGCTTTCAGCATTATAGAATTCCAGACTCAGAGTGTCGCAAGCAATATGCGACATATCCACTGAACATTAGACTTTCAGGGGACAAAAATGATATCCGTGAATACAGACCTGTTACGTGCAATGTCAGCTTTTGATGCGAGCGGACGCCCGCGACCCGGCCAGCGCGACACTCTTCGCCCGCCGCGCACGCTGCGGCGCCGGGAGCGTGCCTCTTCAGTTTCATTTGTCTTTCTGTCCTGGTGTAGTCTGCGCGCGCTTCATCTTTCCATGCCCGGGCCAAGGATCGCCAGAGACTGATGAGCCTCCATTGGGCCAAGAGCTGAATTTCAGGGCGATAGGTCCAACGGCCGCAATTCGCCGGGACCGACGGCGCATCTTGGGGGGCTCGCGTGCGCACCGAGCCGTAGCGCCGCATGTCCGGTTCGCACCCCATCTACGAGATGCTGCTTTTGGCATGAATACCTGCTATCCTGACCGAAAAAAGGGACAGCGTGTCATGGAAGCTAACAAGGCACAGGCTGACTACTGGACCTCACCCGCCGGCCTCAAGTGGATTGAACATGAACATGCTCTGGATACCGCGATGGCCGGTATGCTGGGCATGATGCTCGATACCGCAGACATTTCCTCAACGGATCGCATCATCGACATAGGGTGCGGAACTGGAGCGAGCACCCTCGAAGCGGCCCGACGGGTTCCAACCGGCAAGGTACTCGGGGTGGATATCTCTGAACCGCTTCTTGCGCGCGCTGCCCGCAGGGCAAAGGCGGAAGGCATGCAAAATGCGTCGTTCCTATTGGCCGATGCTCAAACGCATGACTTTTCGGCCCAACCTTTCGATCTTCTCGTGTCCCGATTGGGCATGAGCTTCTTTTCCGACACGGTCGCGGCGCTGAAGAATCTATCCAATTCACTGAGCGATGGCGGGGCAATGATCTTCGTTTGCTGGGCTTCGGTGGGGATGAACCCTTGGTTTGAGATTCCGAAACAAGCGGCAGAGGAAAGGCTGGGGCCACAGCCCAAAGGGGACCCCACCGCCCCAGGACCGACGGCCTTTCAGGATTGTGATCGTGTCGCCGAGCTGATGGTACGTGCAGGCGTCTCCAATATCGAAGCACGTCCAGTGGACGTTGTCCTCACACCTCCGGGCGGGGTTGCGGGCGCGGCGCGCGCAGCAAGCAAGGTCGGTCCCGCGGCGCGGATCATGAAAGCCTATGACGGGACGAAAGCGGATGAGGATGCCATTGAAGGCGCCGTCAGAGACGCCTTCGAGGAATTCGCAGCGGGCGATGTGGCACGGGTTCCCGCGGTGGTCAATTTATTCAGCTGCTCGCGCTGACTTGGCGACCGAAAATCTGCCGCTTAGCACCCCTCACTCCTCAAAGGGGCCAGCATCGCAGCACCGTCGCCAGACACTCATGGGTAACGGCATGCCGCTCCGGAGGCGTACGTTACCTGTGTCCGAGCGCGACATGCACCGCATCCGGGTAGACCAGCCTGTCGCCCCGCTCGTAGGGGGCCATCTCGGTCTCAACATCTTCGATCAGGGCAGCTTTCCGGTCGTCGGGAAGGGCATCGAATGCATCCGCGATTGGCATCGAGCCGAGATGAAGTGGAACGAACACGCGCGCCGCAGGTACGTCGATGCTAAGTTCCTGCCTGACGATCCGCACCTCCGAGAAGCCGGCCTCGCCGAGCTGGGCCGACAGCTCGTCCGCGGAAGGGGTCTGCCTCTGCGCCCGCTGCTTGCTTGCGATCTCTGGAGAGATATGGCGCTCCACGGCCTTGCACACGGCCCTGGTATAGGGGCTGTGCCCATCCCAGATAGAGAGGCCCATGCGTCCGCCCGGAGCCAAAACGCGCCGGGATTCGGCTAGAGCAGCAGGTTTGTCGGGGAAATAGTGGTAGCCGTGTTGCGACATGACGACGTCAACCGACCCGCTTGGCAGACCGCTGTCGGATGCGTCCCGTTCAAGCCATTCGATATCCTGCCCAACCGCGAGGCTTTTTGCCTTGGCAATCATGGCGGCGTTGACGTCGAGGCCTGTGACGGTTCCGCCGGGTGCCACCATGTCCCGGGACATCCTGGTCGTCACGCCCGTGCCGCAGGCGACGTCAAGCACGTTCTCGCCCGGCCGGAGCGCAAGCAGTTCCATCAGGGCTTCGGCCCAGCGTCCGAACCAGAGAGGCACCATGACCGTTTCATAGATTTCGGGCGCAGAGCCGGCCAATTGAAACGCCATTCGCCTTCCTCCCGATCAAGTGGCAGCTCAGCATCGCCGAGGCCGATCTTCCTTCCCGAATACCACAGGATGTCTGCATTGTCCGCATCAGCCACATTCGGCCCCGATTTTGCTGCGCCAGGCCTTGAACGTCCGTTTCGGGAAAGCCGCGCTGCGGCGGTGGATGCCTTGGGAATTGTCCGGCGGGGGCCGAAACGCGCCCTACGCTGCGCCTTGGGCTTGCGTCAGCAGAACGCGAAAAGCAGCCGGTTGCCCCGCGGGCAAGTGGGCGAGGGACACGGATGCTAAGGCGGAAGAGGCAGCGGGGCCCCCGGCCCGGGCTTCATCGGTGCAGCCTGCGCGGAGCGGCGGAGTGCCGACAATGCCTAAGACGCCAGCTTCCGTTCCTTGGCGAAGGGGCTCAGCCCCAGCCAACTCTGCATGGCGGTGGCGACCGCTTTGGGCCCGGTAAGCTCCAGCTTGTCGGCAGACTGAGAGACCGTTGTCAGCCCCATCCAGATCGCGGTCATGGTCCGCAGATCGGTTTCCACGTAGAGATCGACATCGAACCCCGGATCGGCCAGGCAGAGGTCCACCTCGCCGGTTTCCTCGACGATCAGCCACCAGGATCTCTTGCCGGCGGAGAGCTCGGGGAAGCGGAAGTTCAGCACGGTGCGCCCGGGCGGCAGCGGGGATGGGTCGAGATTGCGGCGCATGTCCCACATCAGGAGAGAGACATCGAGCCGTTCAAGGGAGGGTTCGGACTCGACCCACTTCTGGCCCCAGATCCCGAAGGCTTCGACGATCGGCAGCAAGTCCCGTCCTGCCGGTGTCAGAAGGTAGTCGACCGCTTGGGACCGCGGCACCGGCTGCCTCTCGACGATGCCGGCCGCCTCCAGTTCCCGCAGGCGCTGTGCCAGAAGGGACCGCGACATCCGCGGCACGCCGCGCCGGATGTCGTTGAACCGGGTCGAGCCCGCCACCAGTTCCCGGACGACGACCATGGTCCATCGCGTACAGAGCACTTCGGCGGCCATGGCGACGGGACAGAACTGGAAATAGCTGGCGTTGGACATTGCTGACCTCCTCACTGGCTTGTCTCAGAATAGCAGGTTTCCCCTGAAAAGTCGCAAGTCCAGTTTCTGGACCGGCTGGTCCAGTCCCGACACTGGTTCTGAAAGAGAGCCACCCGCATCCTCTTCCCGAGCGGTCGGACTAGGCTGATCGACGAAGGGTCTGCCCTGTCCGAAAGGGCCGTTCCAACACCAGAGTCGGAGGTAGTGATGAAAGACCAAATTCAAATGAACGACCTGAGCGGGGGACAGACGGTGATCGGCGCGGAGGCGTTGGAGCCGCTGGCGGCCGCATTGCGCGGTACCCTCCTGCAAGAGGGTGATCCGGGGTTCGATCCTGCACGCGCCATCTGGAACGGGATGATCGACCGGAAGCCGTCCCTGATCGTGCAGGCCGCCGGACCTGCCGACATCCGTGCCGCGGTGGATTTCGCGCGGACCAACGGGTTGCGCATGGCCATCCGCGCCGGCGGGCACCAGATCGCGGGGCTTGCCGTCGAAGAAGGCTCCATGATGCTGGATCTGTCCGCCATGCGGTCGGTCCGGGTGGACGCCAAGGCCGGCACCGTGAGGGTGGAGCCGGGCGCGACCCTTGGCGATCTCGATCACGAGACGCAGGCCTTCGGTCTGGCCGTACCGGTCGGGGTGAATTCGACGACCGGCATCGCCGGGCTGACCCTTGGCGGCGGCTTCGGCTGGATCACGCGCAAGTACGGCATGACGATCGACAACCTGATCTCCGCCGATGTGGTCCTGGCCAACGGGGAATGTGTCCGGGCCTCCGCGCAGGAGAACCCCGATCTGTTCTGGGCCCTGCGCGGCGGTGGCGGCAACTTCGGTGTCGTCAGCTCGTTCGAGTTCCGTGCCCATCCTGTCGGGCCAGAGGTCCTGTCCGGCCTTGTCATCCACCCGTTCGAGGCGGCGGCAGACCTGCTGCCGAAGTTCCAGGAGCTGTGCGACCGGGCCCCGGATGACCTGACGATCTGGTCGGTGCTGCGCAAGGCGCCCCCGCTGCCGTTCCTTCCGGAGGACTGGCATGGGCGCGAGGTCCTGATCTTTGCCGCCTGCTATGCGGGCGACATGGCGGAGGGCGAGGCCGCCATGCGTGAGCTGCGGGCCCTCGGCACGCCGATCGTGGACGTCATCGGCCCGCATCCGTTCACCGGCTGGCAAGCCGCCTTCGATCCGCTGCTGGCGCCCGGGGCGCGCAACTACTGGAAAAGCCGCGACTTCCTGCGCCTCGGCGCCGGGACGATCGGGGCCATCCTCGACGCGGTCGGCGATCTGCCGGATCCACAGAGCGAGGTGTTCATCGCGCATGTCGGCGGCGCCATGGCCCGCGTGGCGGCGGATGCGACGGCCTACCCGCAACGGGCGGGGCACTTCGTCATGAATGTCCACACCCGCTGGGACGACCCTGTGAAGGACACCGCCTGCATCGACTGGGCGCGGCAGCTGTTCCGTGACACCGCCGCCGATGCGGCCCCCAGCGTCTATGTGAACTTCATGCCCGAGGATGAACCCGACCGTCTCGGCGAGGCCTATGGCGGCAACATGCAGCGCCTGCAGGAGATCAAGGCGCGGTACGACCCGGGCAACCTGCTCCGGGTCAACCACAACATCCGGCCCATGCTCGCGCAACAGGCGGCCCAGTGATCGCGGCGTGATCCCAGTGTGATCCCGGCGCGGGCCTGCTGTCAGGCCTGCGTCTCCTCCCCAAGCGACGATCCTCAGCCAGGAGGCAAGACAGATGGAACAGACACTCTACACCCGTCTCGGTGGTCAGCCGGGCATCAAAGCCCTGGTCGACGACATCATCGAGGCCCACATGACCAACCCCACGCTTGGTCCGCGCTTCCTGCCCTATCGGGAAAGACCCGGCGATCTGGACGCAGCCAAGGCGCATCTTTGCGAATTTCTGGGGGCGGGGTCCGGGGGGCCGGAGGCCTACACCGGGCTGGACATGGTGGCGGCGCATCGTGGCATGAACATCAGTGCGGCCGAATACATGGCGGCCTTGGACGATATCATGGCCACCCTGGCCAATCATGAGATTGATGACCAGACCTGCAAGGATGTCCTGATGATCAGCTTCACGCTGAAGTCCGACATCATCGGGCAGTAACCAGACCGCACTCCTGCGGTCGTTCGGGCTGCCTGGATCGCCACGCTGCGCCTCGCTCGAGTGGCAGCGATGGGTTGGCCCCTTCATCCGCCGCATCAGGCGCGAAGGTCGGCTCTGGGCCAGGAGCGTCGTGACGTGCTTCCTGACTGGTCAGGCGACCTGCCCCAGAGCCTCATGATTTCTTAGAGCCCGCTATAGCCAATGATTGCCGAAGCCGATGCACCGCGCGAAGCGAACCTGTTGGCGCGTACGTTAGGGATGATCATCACGCAAACTGCGATCGGCCCCGGCGGAGGAAGGGCTCGCCTCATAGGCGGGCACTTCCTCCGCCGCACTTGCGGTCAGTCGTGAACCACCAGAACATTCAGATCCAGTTCGTCCATATGCGCCATGACCCGATCGAACCGGAACGCAGGCGGCTCTACCGGGAAGACGTGGATATCCGTCGGGTCCCCGATGTAGCGGAAAAATGGCTCGAAGACCGCAGGGACAAGCCAGCCGAAGAACTTGGTGTAGGGGGTGTCCAGGCGGTAGCTGTGAACCGTGCCCGCCGTCACCTGGCAAAAGTCACCGGGGTGCAGGGTCAGCTCCTGACCGTTGACCCATAGCGTCATCCGGCCTTCGAGACAGAAGAAGTTCTCGGTATGGTGCTTGTGGTAGTGCCACGGGATCGGGTGTCCGGCGGGGCCTTCGGTCATCACCGAGAAGAATGAACCGTCCGTCGAGGCGGATGTCTGCAGGAAAGAGAAGAGCTGATCGGCCGCCACCAGACGTTCCCCTTCGCCTTCCATGAGCACGTAGGGGCGGCGCTCTCCCGGTACGCCACGCTCGGTCACCAGGACGGGCTCGGCCGCAGGCAGGTCTCCCGCCCAAGTCACATCTGCGACCTGCGCGGCCGCGTCCAGGCGGTCCTGTCCGATCGTCAGGTCAGGCGCGTCAGGCTGGACCGGACGGGAAAACGGCGCACCGAGCGCCTCGTAGAACCCAGCGAGACCTGACCCGATGGACCAGGTGAGGACGCGCGTGCGCCAACTCTTCATGCGATAGCCGTGGACGGTCCCGGCAGGGACATAGGCGTAGTCCCCGGCCGTCAACAGGTGGACCTTGCCATCGAGATGGAGTTCCAGCCGACCGGCCATGACATAGAGCGCTTCCTCCGTTTCGTCATGGCGATGCAGCGGCAGGCCCGCCTCCATGGATCCCGTCAGAACTGCGGCCTGGCAATCGCCACCGGTGTCCTGGGGCCGCGCGATCAGCGTCGCGACATGACCGCCGATCAGGTGGTGCTCGCCCTCTCCGTCACGGAGCGCGTAAAGTTCAGGCCTGCCAGGCAGTTGACCATTGGCCTGCGCAAAGGGGATCTGCCCCAGCGGTGCATCCGCAAGGGCGACGTCGCCCGTGATCGCGGCGGCAGCCCCGCCGATCGCTGCGTTTCGAAAGAAGGTCCTGCGTGTCAGTTTCATGCCGTGTCCTAAGCATTTGATCGTTTCGAGCCGTGGGTATCGCGCAAGACAAATAAGGTATAATAGGTATTTCTGACCCAATGATCACGGATACTGATTTATGGAGCTTCGCCAGCTACGCTATTTCACGGTTCTCGCTGAAACCCTGCATTTCGGGCTGGCAGCCGAACGGCTGAACATCGTTCAGCCGGCCCTGTCGATGCAGATCAAGAAGCTCGAAGAGGAACTGGGGGTGGCGCTGTTTGCCAGATCAAAGCGCAAGGTCGCGCTCACCCACGCCGGCGACCTGTTTCGACAGGAGGCCCGCCGCTGTCTGCACCACGCCGAGCAGGCCCAATCCATTGCCCGTGCGGCACATCAGGGGATGGTCGGCACGCTTCGGCTTGGCATATCGTCGGGCGCGGTTGACTCCGGTGTCCTCAGAACGGTGATGCAGTCGTTTCGCGCGACCAGTCCAAAGCTCTTGGTTGAACCGGTCGAGATCCATCCGGCACAAGCCCCTGCCGCAGTGCTGGGGGGTGATCTCGACGCGGCCCTGGCCACGGTCGCCTCACTGACCGTACCTGACGGACTGTCGATGCAGGAGATGATCGCACAGTCAGCGGTCGTGGTTCTGCCCGACAATCACCCCCTCGCTGCGGGAGAGGACATCTCGCCCGATGACTTGCGGGGCGAAACCTTCATTGGGTTTGCCGGACCGGATGATATGTCCGGCCTCTCACTGACAGCGGGCGTCTTGGGGTATTGGCCGGCATCCTACCGGACCGTCAGCAACCCCTCGATGACCGTGGGCCTTGTTGCTGCGGGGCTTGGGGTTGCCATCATTCCTGAGGTCATGGCGCGTTCGGAAGCCGGCGCGGTCTTTCGAACGCTCAGGGACAGGACCTACGATCTCGACGTCACCTTGATATGGGCGCAGGATCAAAATCCCAGCGCAGCGGCCGCAATCAGGCGCATGCTGGATGGCGTTCCAAGCTGAGAGAGGCTCGCCGCACGTTCGGCATGTCGAAGGTCGTTGCTATTCCAATCGTCTCCACCAGTAGGCATCGTATCGTCATGCCTCGACCAGAGACCTCGGCGAAGATGCGCCGCCCTTTAAGCGCTTGCACATGGCTGCCACGTGGTTGAAGCTGAAGAGGAAATTTAACTCTCAATGGATACCAGGAATGCCGCGCCTCGCCATTCGACGCGCAACGCCGGCAGACGCCGATGTCGTTGCTGAACTCGTTTTCTCGCTGCTCGATGAGTTGTCCGGTGGGAAGGCTCCCGAAAAGGACGAAGTGCTGCGGCGAACGCGCATTGTTCTCGACTCTGATCGAGTGACTGCGCTTCTGGCCATTGAGGAGGATGTTCCGATCGGGGTGATCACTCTGAATGACTGCATGGCGATCTATGCGGGTGGCCCGTTCGGCCAGATTTCCGAATTTTACGTCGCTCCCGACAAGAGATCCCAAGGTGTCGCGCCACAACTCCTGCGCGCCGCCAAGGATGAGGGGCGGACCCGCGAATGGACGCGTCTCGAGGTTGGGGCCCCCTCTCAGCCGAAATGGAGCAGGTCCCTCGCATTCTACCTCGCCAATGGCTTCGAGGAGGTGGGCCCACGACTGCGGATTTCCATCTAGGGACCAGCGGGCACTGGAACCTGTTCGTTGTGGCCCGCATGCGAGACTTCTCTCCTCCTGACAGGAGAGCCGACTGATCAACGCGACAGAGGCGTCCTGAGGTCACAGCGCCACCCTGCGAGAAGACACGCTGGCGTCACCCGCCATGACCGGCGTGTCGCGATGACACGTGCTTCGCGGGTCCCCGCTCCTTGACATGGGTCAAGGAATATATGCGCGATCGCGCATATGATGTTTTCATGCAAGCTGTTCTGAACGCCATCTCTGATCCGACGCGCCGTGCCGCACTGGCCCTGTTGCAGGGCGGTGAAGAGTGCTGCGTTTGCGAACTCATGACACGGTTGAACGCGAGCCAAAGCCGGATGTCCCGCCACATGAAAATGCTTCAGGACGCCGGGCTCGTCATCGGCCGGAGAGATGCGAAATGGGTTCGCTATCGCAGGAACCGGGATCTGGCGCCGGAATTTGCAGCCGTCATCGACGCGGTATTGGCCGCCGAAAGACCCCTTGAGGAGGACATGGCATGAGTGCTGAAACACATGGCAGCATTGCCCGGCACGGCGTTCCCGAGTGGGTCTGGTATGTTGGCCTACCGGTGGCCGCAGGCGTATGGTGGCTGCTCTACAACCAGCTGATCCCGTTCTCCGAATGGGTAACGTCGCTCTTCCCGGTCGCTCCGGACAGTCACACCGGCGAGGCCATCGCCTTTTTCGTCTACGATGTGCCCAAGGTCCTGCTGCTGCTCACCGGCATCGTCTTTGTCACGGGTGTCCTGCGCAGCTGGTTCAGCCCGGAAAAGACCCGCGCTATCCTCGCCGGGAAACGGGAGTTCGCGGGCTATCCGCTCGCCGCGCTGCTGGGTGTCTTTACACCGTTTTGCTCGTGCTCTTCGGTGCCTCTCTTCATCGGCTTCGTCTCTGCCGGGATCCCGCTTGGCGTCACCTTCTCCTTTCTGATCGCGGGGCCGATGGTGGGTCCCGTAGGGCTGGGCCTGCTCTATGCGCTCGTTGGCTGGAAGATCGCCACCATCTACCTGGTGTTCGGCTTCAGCATCGCCACGGTCGCAGGCTTCGTCCTTGGTCGGATGGGGCTGGAACGCTACTTGCAGGACTGGGTGCGCGAGCTGAACGCGGGCCCGCCTGCCGACCTGCCGGACGAACGACTGACACTGGTCGACCGGTTGAAGATCGGGCTGGAACAGGTGCGCGAGATCGTCGGAAAGGTCTGGTTCTGGGTGCTGGCCGGCATCGGCATCGGCGCGGCGATCCACGGCTACGTTCCCGAGGAGATGATGCTGAGGGTCATGGGCGGCGAAGCGTGGTGGTCCGTGCCGGCCGCCGTGATCGTGGGGGTGCCGATGTACACCAACGCGGCAGGTGTCATCCCCATCGTCGAGGCGCTGTTGGGCAAGGGGGCCGCCCTGGGCACGACGCTTGCCTTCATGATGTCGGTGATCGCCCTGTCCCTGCCCGAGATGATCATCCTCAAGCAGGTGCTGACCTTTCGCCTGATCGGGATCTTTCTCGCCGTGGTCGCGGCCGGGATCCTTGCCACGGGCTACCTGTTCAACCTTATCCTCTGAAAGGCAAAAGCCATGAAAACCGTCAAGGTCTACGGCCCCGGCTGCAAGCGCTGCGAAGCCACCGAAACGCTGGTGCGAGACACCGCATTGAAGCTCGGAATCGAGGTCGACGTGGAGAAAGTGACAGACGCGAAGTCCATCGCCATGGCAGGCGTCATGTCCACGCCCGGCCTGAGCGTCGACGGCAAGCTGGTCCATGCCGGAGGGGTGCCGGATGCCGCGAAGCTTGAGGACTGGCTGAGCGCCTGAGGGGGCTGCCGCGACGTGTCCGGGGATGGGCCTCTTTCACTGCATCCTGACGGGCCGACAGCTGGCGATTGGGTCTCTATCGAGAAAGACGGATGATCAGCACTGCCGTGGCCGGTATCAGGCCAGCCCAAGCCCCGCTTTGCACCAGGCTCAGCCGCCGAAGCTGCTGCGCCCGCTCCCGGACGATCCGAAGCCGCCGCGCGACGAGGCGGTGGCGCGCGACATCGGGGCCTTGCCCACCGTCGACGTCGGCCGGACGAATTGCGAGGTGTTCAGCTTCGCCGAACCGGAGTTGGTCGAGAAGGTGGTCGAGCGCGACGCATTGGTGAAACGCCCGTCCGGCGTTTTGTAGAGCGGCTGTGCCGCCGCCATGCCCGAACGGCCCCCCAGCATGTTGCCCATCAGGTAGCCCGCGAGCAGCGGCATGAAGATGCTGCCCGACCCGCCGGAGGTGGCTTGCGCCTCGCTGCCGCAGGCGCCCTGGCCATGCTGTTCCTCGCAGACGGCGAGGCTGTCATAGCGCGGTGCGGCCTCGACATGCAGGGCCTCCGCCTCGCTGAAGGCGGTCTCGCAATCCTGCTGCGAGAACATGCCGCCGGACCGCGACTGGTCCACGCAGCTTTGCAGGTCGGGGAAGGCCGAGGCATCCACCTGCTCCTCGCGGCAGCCCGCGAGGGTGAAGGCAGCGGCGCCGACGATCGCGATGGCCACGTGTTTCGAGCGTTTGGTCATTTTACTCCTCCTTCTGCCGACAGATCGGCGGGGGCGCGGATCAGGCGGTGATGAAATGGGGTTTGAAGCGCGACAGGTCCTGCGTGATCCGCGACCGGTCCTCGCGGAGGCCGATGCCCGCACAGCTCTGCCCGACGATCCAGGCGCCCACCACGGGGCGGAAGCCGTCGAATTCAGGCAGCGGGGCATAGGCCTGCAGCACGCGGGGCTGCTCCGCGTAATCGGTGTTCTGGGAGGCCTCGATCACCTCGCCGCCCCGGTGGATCGAGACAGAGGCGCCTTCGCGCGACAGGATCGGTTTCAGGACATGCCCGGCCTCCAGCTGGGCTGCTGCCCGGGCAAAGGCCTCGGCCTGCGGGCCGCGACCGGCCTCTGCCTCGGCGACATCGGCCTCGAAGAAGGCGGGCAGCAGGTTGGGATGGCCCTCGAACATCTGCCAGAGCACCGGCAGGAGCCCCTTGTTCGACAGCAGCGCCTTCCATGCGGGTTCGAGGAACAGGCAGCCGGAGCCCATGATATCCGCGGCATAGTCGTCGCGCAGCAGGTCTTCCCACGGGTAGAGCTTGAAGAGCACCCCGATCCGTCGATCCTCGTCATCGACGAAATGCCCCTCGGCGCTGATCCCGATCTTGTCGAGGTCGCAGTAATGCGCCCCCAGACCGGCCTCGCGCGCGGCCCAGCCCATGGCCTCGACCGTGCCGTAGTCCTCGGGATTGCCCGCGGCGGCGGTGAAATGCAGGTCGCTGCCGGGCGCGAAGACCTCGCCGAAACGGGCCACAAGCGCCTCGTGGAGGCCGTTGAACTGGTCCGTCCCCTCGGGCAGGACACCGGCAGCCAGCTGATCCTCCAGCCACTGCCACTGAAACGCCGCGCTCTCATAGAGCGAGGTGGGCGTGTCGGCGTTGTACTCCAGCAGCTTGGCCGGGGACTGCCCGTCATAGGCGAAGTCGAAACGGCCATAGATCTCGGGATCGCCGTCGCGCCAGCTGGCCGCGATCAGGTCGCGGTGCGCCTCGGGAATGGCCAGTCGGTCCATCAGCTCTTCGCTGGCGACGATCTCGGCCACGGCCTCGCGGCACAGGCCGTGCAGTTCGGTGGCCGGGTCCTCCAGATCCTGCTCGATCTGGTCGAGCGAGAATTCATAGGCGGATGTCTCGTCCCAATAGGGTTCCCCATGCATATCGGCAAAGGTGAACCCGACCTCCCGGGCGTGGTCCCGCCAGTGGGGTCGTTCGGGCAGGATGATCTTTTGCATTGGTGGCTCCCCGGTCCTCCGGGGCGATATAGGCGGTCCGGGCCCCGACAACCAGACGCGATGGTGAATTCCGAACCGGGGCGTGGCGCAACAGCCCCCCTACTCCCCAAGCGCGATCCCCTCGCGCCGGGGATCGGCCCCGCCGGTCAGCCCCCCCTGCCCTATCGCGATCAGGTGCAGCCCACTGGTCAGCGCCCGGACCGAGGTCTTGTAGCCAGCCGCCTGCAGGGGTGCCTCCAGCGCGGCAGCGGCGGTCCCCTCCTCCAGCTCGAAGGTTCCGAAGCGGTTCAGCAGGTGCGGCGCGGCCACCGCCTGCTGCGGGTCCATGCCGAAATCGAGCGTGTTGATGATCGCCTGCGCGACATAGCCGATGATCTGGCTGCCCCCGGGCGAGCCCACCACGAGGCGCGGCGCGCCGTCCTGCATCACGATGGTCGGCGCCATGGAGGACCGCGGGCGCTTGCCCGGCTCCAGCCGGTTGGCGATGGGGCGGCCCGCGTCATGGGTGCGGAAGGAGAAATCCGTCAGCTCGTTGTTCAGCAGGAAGCCCCGCACGAAGAGCCGCGAACCGAAGGCATTCTCGATCGTCGTGGTCATGGAGAGCGCATTGCCCGCGCTGTCCACGATGGAGATATGCGAGGTCGAGGGCAGCTCCAGCGCCGCGTCATCGCCCCAGAGCATGGCGTGATCCCATCCCGGTTCGCCGGGCAGGGCCTCCTCCAGCGCCCGGTCGGGCGAAAGCTGCCCTGCCCGCTCCGCAAGGTAGGGCGCCGCGACCAACCCTTTCAGCGGCAGGGGCACGAAATCGCTGTCGGCGATGTAGCGGCCGCGATCCGCGAAGGCGAGGCGCGAGGCATCCCCGATCAGCGTCCACGCGGCCGGGCTTTCGGGCCCCAGTGCCGCAAGGTCCGTGCCCTCCAGCATACCGAGGATCTGCCCCACGGTCAGCGCGCCCGAGGAGGGCGGCCCCATGCCGCAGACCTCCGCCGCGCGATAGGGCACGCAGACCGGCGGTCGTTCGATCACCCGGTAGGTATCGAAATCCTGAGCCGAGAGCAGGCCGCCCTCCGCCTGCACCCGTTCCACGATCGCCTGCGCGATGGGGCCGTCGTAGAAGGCCGCACTGCCGCGCTGCGCAAGGGCACGCAGCACCTGCGCGTAGTCGGGATTTCGCAGCACATCGCCCGCCGCAATCGCCGTGCCGCCAGGGTAGAAGTACTCCGCCGTCTCCGGGAAGCGGCGCAGCCTGTCCTCCGGCTCCTCCGCGACGAGGGAGGCCAGCCGCGGCGTGACGGTGAACCCCTCCTCCGCGAGCCGGATCGCGGGATCGAAGAGCCCGGCCCAGTCCTGCGTGCCCCAGCGATCATGTGCCGCCTGCAACAGCGCGGGAGTGCCGGGCGTGCCGACGGAGCGCCCCCCCACGACCGCGTCGTAGAAGCCGAGCGGCGCGCCGGTGTCATCGAGGAAATGCGTGGGCCGTGCCGCCAGCGGTGCCGTCTCGCGCCCGTCGAGCGTGGTCAACGCGCCGGATGCGGCATCGTACCAGACGAGGAAAGCCCCGCCGCCGAGGCCCGAGGATTGCGGCTCCACCAGCCCGAGGACCGCCTGCACCGCGATCATCGCATCTGCCGCACTGCCCCCCCGGCGCAGCACATCTGCGCCCGCTTCCACGGCCAACGGATGCGCGGCAGCGACCATCCAATCGTCTGCGGTGACCGGCAGCCCCTGCCCCTTGAGGTCCAAGGCCTCCTGCGCGGCGGGGCTGAGCCTGACGAAGGCGGTCTCCTCGGTGGCCGCCTCGGGCGCCACCGCGTCGGCGGATTGCTGGGCGAGTGCCGGCGCGGCCAACAGTCCCGCAATCACCAGTGCCATAAACCGTGTCGTCATACCGCCCTCCTCGCCTCTGCGTTCTGACATCAGCTTGCGGTGTCCCGGCGCATCGGGCAACCACCGATGCTCTCCTGCGGCGGAGCCATGCCGCTGGCCCGGGGCCCCTCATATGTCACGGAACAGGTACCGGCCGATGAGGCAGGAGAAGCCCGAGGCGCAATGAGGCGATTGAACCATCCTATTCGCATCAAAAAAACTTGATTTATGAGGCGAAAAAGCGGATCAATCCCCTCATGCAGATCTGGAACACCTCCGCCTGGCCCCACTTCCGACACGACCCGGCCGCGACCGAGGCCCCCCTGGCCCGCGTCATGGGGCGGCTTGGCGCGATTGACGGGCTGCATGCGGGCCTTGCCCCCGACGACCGCGCAGAGATCTTCTTGCGCGCTGTCACCGGCGAGGCGCTCGCCAGTTTCGCGATTGAAGGGGCCCCCCTGTCCTCGGCCGAGATCGAGGCCTCCGTCGTGGCCTCGCTCGCCCATCGGCAGGCCCTGCCCCAGCGACGCAGCGACGCGATTGCAGAGCTGATGCTGGAGGCCCGCGCCGGTGATCCCCCGCTGACGGCCGCTATCCTGCATCACTGGCATGACCTGCTGTTTCACGGGATCGAGGTCGAGGACCGCGGCCAATGGCGCAGCTTCCCCATGGAAATCGTACGCGGCCCCAGTGGCCGGCGCGAGGATGTGCTCTACACCGCGCCCCCGCCCGAGCGCGTGGCTGACGAGATGTCCCAATTCTTCGACTGGCTTGAGACGGATCGCCACCCCCTGCCCCTGCGCGCGGCCATCGCGCATCTGTGGTTTGAATCGATCCACCCCTTCTCTGACGGCAACGGCCGGATCGGCCGGGCGATCATGGAGCATGTCTTTGCCCGCGAAGGCGCCCTGCCCTTCTCCCTGTCCCGGCAGATCGAAGCCGACAAGCGCGGCTATTACGCGGCGCTGCAGGCCGGGCGGCAGGTCTCGGGCGCGATCATCGATGCGACGCCCTTCGTGGTCTGGCTGCTGGAAAGGCTCGACGCTGGCGTGACGGAGGCCGAGCGCGAGGCGCGGTTTCTGGTGCGTCGCAATGCGTTCTTTGCGGCCCAAACGGATTTGCCGGATCGGGCGCTGGCGGTGGTGCGGCGTCTCTTTCAGGAAGGCGAGGAGCGGATCGCCCTTGGGCTTTCTGCTGGTCCCTACGGCAAGATCGCCCGCGTCTCACCCGCCACAGCGACGCGCGATCTGGCGGAGTTGGAGCGGCGCGGGATCATCACCCGGGCGCCGGAAGGCGGGCGTTCGACGCGCTACTTCCTGAACTGGTAAGAGCGTTGCGGTGGTAGTCCCCGACATGAGGGCTTCAGGAAGTTGGCCATGGCCAACAAGACTCTGCCCCGACCGACGACGTTACCTGAACCATGGTCTTCGACCGGCTTTCAGCACAGTTGGCCATGGCCAACTCGCTCACTTCTTTCGCCCCGCAGCATGGCCTGAAGATATCCGTCCGGCCGTTCGATCTCGTGTGCCTTCGATGCAAGCTGATCGAGCGACCGAAGCGTCGCAAAAAGCCCGTGAGAGCGAAGAGCGGCGATGAGGGTGCCTTGCCCTATTCTCAGCATGGCTGCGAAGTCGTGCAGGATGGTCCTGAGAGCCTGTGGCGTTTTCGGCGGTTCCGGGTAAAACATCGAAAGTGTCGGCAGATCGGGCCAGACATCGACTGCGGTGACATCGCCCCTTTTTTCAGGATCTGAATTTTCTGGTTCTTTGTGCCGGTCATTTCGTCCGTCCGTGGCGGTCATCTTAGCTGTCTTGACGGCACTCTGAGGCTCGACCGCGTCCTGCATTGCTTGCTCGGCGGGTGGCGTCTCCACGGGGTCCAGAAGCGCGGCCAGGTCATCCATCATCCGGATCGCTTCCTGCCGGGTCAGGCCGACGCGGCGCAGGCTGTTGCGCAGCCCCTCAACGAAGGCCGCCGTGGCCTGATCGAGGTCCAGCGCAAGGCACCGCGCGCGCAGCTTGTGAATGCAGGCCTTCAGGCCCTTCAGTTCCTCTGCTTCGCGGCGGCGGGACTCTGCGCGGGCCAGAAGCTCTTCCGACCGGGCGAGGAGGGGGGACAGATCCAGCCCGAAGGCGCCGATGGTCTTGCCGCCGCGCTGGACCGGGAACCGCTTGCCATTCGCGCTGTCGCGCCGGGCCAGCAGGCCGATCTCCTCGAAGCGTTCCAGGTGACGGCGCAGCTGGCGCTCGGTGATGCCCTTGGCGCGGAAGCACAGCGTCTCGTTGGCCGCGTAGACCGTCAGCAGGGTGAGCGGCGTGATCGGCAGCTCGGCCCCCGTCTTGGGCTCCTTGCAGGGCAGGCAGCTGAGCAGCGCATCCAGCACCATGACACCCGAGGCGCGGAGGCCCAGGTCTCGGGCCAGCGTATTGACCGCGGCCATCAGGTCACGTCGCCGGACGGCCTTGAAGTAGGGTTGCTGCGCAATCGTTCCAAGCCCCGCGAAGGCAGCGCCCTGCGGGTGAGCACAGTGCGACTGTGCCTCGGCCGAGATGGCCGAACCTCTGATCTCTTCCATGTGATTTCAGCAGGCAAAGCGTCGCCGTTCACCGAAATGGTGTTGCAGGATCCAAGCTTTGGGGGTACCAAGATAGTGCTAGTAAATCGGGACCCTCTGGAGTGCTTAACCGCCTTCGGGGGGTTTCTTTTTGCCTGTATCTGCCTCCTGGTTGCTCTGTCTTGCCTCTGTTTTTGACCGGGTTGGCCGTGGCCAACCAAGCCTTTTCAATGCGTTACGCGATCTATCTCTGTGACGACTTCCATTCGTCGTACAGGGCCTGAAGCCGCGCTTCCACAAAGCCAATGAACTCTCGCTCCGCCTCTGCCGCGACCTCGATGGTCATGCGGCGGCCGCGGGCCTTGCTGGTGACCGGACCGGGGGCCGTCGCGGCCAGCGGGGCAGGGGAGGGGGCCGGGCGCCGCTCACCGGCCTGCAGCGCCGTGATCAGCTTCGACAGCTTCTCCGCCGGCTCACCCGCCTCGGGCACGAGGTCGCACAGGGCAGCACCGTCCGGCGCGCCCTCCAGCTTCACCAGACGGCGCAGCTCCAGCCACGGCCTCCGGCCTGCGTCATGGGCGGCCCCGATGCGGTAGATCACGGCGTCGGGCACATCGCGGGCGACGCCCACGAGCTTGCTCAGCGTGCCCTTGTCCACCGCGAGGACCTCGCCGATCTCGGCCCGGGTGAACCCCTGGTCCTCGAGCCGCGTGGCAAAGATCGCCTGTTCGATGAAGCTGCGTTCCAGCCGGGCCGAGTTCTCCAGCGCCTGCGAGACGAGGGCCTCGCGCTGGTCCATCTCCTTGACGTAGGCCTTCACCTTGAGGCCCAGTGCGCGGCAGGCCGCGATCCGGCGGCGGCCATAGACCACCTCGTACCGCGGTCCCGATCCGCGGCGGTACCGCAGCAGGGCAGGGAGTTGCTGGCCAGAGGTCCGGATCGACTCCATCAGGTCCTCAAGCCCCACCGTCACGTCGAACCGGTCGGCGATCTCGCTGTCCGCGATCTCGGCCGGGTCGATTTCTTGCGCGGCCTGCGCGGAGACCTGCGAAAGAACGTCCGACATGCTCTTGAGAGACCGCGGCGCCGTCTCGGGCGCCTTCGCCGGGCCGGACGGTCCGTCCTCGGTCTTGCGGGTGCCCATCTGCGACAGGCTCTTGGACAGCAAATCACGCTTCATGGCTGGCTCCGCGGTTCCATGCGGCCTGGATCATCTTCTCGATGTCGTTGGAAAACCCGATGACGGACTCGAGCGCCCGATCGTAGGTCTTGCGGTTCTTCGACCCGCTCAATTCCACCTCGAAGATCGTCTTCTGGGCCAGACCGGCCTCGCTGACGGCCGAGGATTTTACGAAGGGGGTCGGGATCACGCTGTCGCCCAGCAACTCGCGTATCCACTCGGACAGATCCTGCTGCGTGCTGATCGCGGTGTCGAAGCGGGTCAGCAGATAGGCGAAATTGTCGTAGGTCCCGACAGCGCCATTGGAATGGAGCACCTCGAGGATGCCCGACGCCATGGTCAGGAACTGGCTGGCCGAGGCGAGGTCGACCCGCTCGGGGATGATCGTCATCAGGAGCGAGGTCGAGGCGCAGACCGCAGACATCGTCAGGTAGCCAAGCTGCGGCGGGCAGTCAATCAGGACGATATCGTAATCGTCCTCGACTTGTCGCAGGGGCTCCCGGATCCGGTTGAAGAACACCGGCTGCTCGCCCCGGCTGAGGGCTGTGGGGGTCTCTGTCTCGAACTCGGACAGCATGATGCCCCCCGGTACGAGATCGAGATTGGGAAAATAGGTCGACTTGAGCACGTCGATCAGGGGCACGCGGGTGGTGTCACCCTCGTTGTAGCGGATCGCGTCATAGAGCGTGCCGCCCTCGCGGAAATCAATCTCGGGCTGGTAGCCGAAGAAGGTCGTCAGCGAGGCCTGCGGATCCGCGTCGATCAGCAGCACGCGGTAGCCCCGCAGCGCCAGCCGCATCCCCAGCGTGACCGTCGTCGTCGTCTTGCTCGACCCGCCCTTGAAGTTCACCGTCGACCAGATCTGCAGTTTGTCGCCCGGCTTGCGCCCGGGAAGGAACTGGTAAGGGTCCTTCGCCGTCTGGGACAGGATCTGGCGGATGTTCAGGATGTCATCGCCGGTATAGAGCCGCTTGTTGCCCGGCCCCTGGAAGACCTCCGGCAGCTTGCCATCGAAATGGGCCTTGCGCAGGTAGCCGTCGGACACACGCAGCAGTTCCGCCACCTCGGAGGTGCTGAAGCTGCGCAGGGTCTTTTCCTCCTTGGGGGCAAGGAAGAGTTTCGACATGTGTTCGAGCGCCTCGGAGAGACGCTCTGCATCGGCCTTCAGCTTGTCGTGCAGCACCGGGTGCATGGAATTCCGCCTGTCGCTTGCCGCTTCTTTCTGCGTTACTTTGACGAGGAGGCTGCTCAGGCCGCTCAGGAAACGCGTTGGTCGGCGTTAGTATGGTTTTCGCGTTACTAGGTATGACGGGCACGTGATGAGATCTCAAGTATATTCGTGTCTATGCTTGAAGGACCATCTCCAATACAGGCTCTAACAAAGGATTTCCGGCTTCATTCTCTGCGACAGGCCCTGCGCGGAAGCCTTTGAAATACGGTGGTTTTGCCTGAATTAGAGACACATGCTGAGGCCGGTCTCGCAGGGCAGGGGCGGTATGGCGACGGGTGACCTGAGGGTCATGGTAACGCTCTTTCGCCGGATTGTCCGCCACGCTGTCCCCCTTGCTACCCGCGTGCGATTCTGGTTCGGGGACAGCTCCGACAGTTGCGGGCCTCTTCTGCGTTACCCGACCTGAGACCCGCCACCGATGGCGGATCCGCGAGGCAGCCCGCGCCTGCCCGCAGGGGCGGGCTGCGCGCCGGATCAATCTGACCCGACCTGCCAGCGTCCGCTTGCCAGCGGCCCGGGGCGGGCGAATACTCGGGCCATGGTCACGACGACTCTCAACGCCCTGGGCGGGATCGGCCTGTTTCTCTTCGGCATGATTTGGCTGACCGATGGCCTACAGGCCTTGGCCGGGCGGCGGATGCGCGTGGCCCTCGCGCACTTCACCAACACGCCGGTGAGCGGGGCCGCGACCGGGGCCGTGGTGACGGCGCTGATCCAGTCCTCCAGTGCCACGACGGTGATGGCCGTGGGGTTCGTCGGGGCAGGGCTTCTCACCTTTCCTCAGGCGCTCGGGGTCATCTTCGGGGCCAACATCGGGACCACCATGACCGGCTGGATCGCCGCGATCCTCGGGTTCAAGCTCGACCTCGGCGAGGTGACGCTGCCGCTGGTCTTCGTCGGGGCCATGGCGCATCTCTTCGGGAACGGGCGGCTGGCACAGGCGGGCACGATGCTCGCGGGCTTCTCCCTGATCTTTCTCGGCATCGAGGTGCTGAAGACGAGCCTATCCGGCCTTGAAGGTGTGCTGACGCCCTCGGACTTTCCGGCAGATGACCTGATCGGGCGGCTGCAACTCGTCGGCATCGGCGCGGCCATTACGCTGGTCACGCAGTCCTCCAGCGCCGGGGTGGCGACGGCGCTCGCCCTGATCGGGGCCGGGGTGATCAGCCTGCCTCAGGGCATGGCCCTCGTGATCGGCATGGATGTGGGCACCACGGGCACGGCGGCGCTTGCCACGCTGGGCGGGTCAACGGCCGCGCGGCGCACGGGGCTGTCCCATGTGATCTACAACTCGCTGACCGGCGTCATGGCCTTTGCGCTTCTTGGCCCGTTCCAGCGAATCGTCGGGCCGGAGGGGCTGAACCTCGACAGCCAGATCGCCCTCGTCGCCTTCCACTCCGGGTTCAATATCCTCGGGGTCGTGCTGATCCTGCCCTTCACCGGGGCCTTTGCCCGTCTCGTGACGGTCCTTGTGCGGGACAGGGGGCTGGGCCTGACGCGGCGCTTGGGCAAGGAATTGCTGCGCGATACCCATTTGGCCGTGGAGGCCGCGGTGGGGACGCTGGACGCCATCGTGGCGGCGCAATTCGGCCTGCTGTCAGGCTGTCTCTGCGAAGGAGAAACGCCGCGCGTGAGGCGGGAGGAACTGAAGGAGATCGACCTCGCCCTGTCCGAGCTTCATCGCTTCGTCGACCAGATCCCGCCCATGGGCGCGGATACTGCCGAGGCACAGCGCCTCGCTTCGCTGCTCCATGCATCGGACCATGCCCGGCGGCTCTATGTGCGGCTGACTGAAGAGGCCCGGATCGCGGCGCTGCCCGGAGACAGGCGCCTGCACCGCTATGGCCGAATTCTGGGTGGGTTGGCGCAACAGGTGCTGTCGACGGGCGATCCGGTGGCGATGGAGCCGCGTCTCAACAAGGCGCGGCGCCGGATCCGCGTCTATCGCGAGCGCTACAGGACCAGCCTCCTCGCCGGTGTGGCGCAGAGCCATCCCCCGGCCGAGCTTCTCGCACTCCGGCTCGACGCCATGCGATGGCTGCAACGGGTTTCCTACCACATGTGGCGGATCGAGGTGCACATGGCGAAGATCCACGCCGGGGCCGCGCCGACGACGCAGCGGCTCGAAACGGCGATGGACGTGCTTGAGGGAGGGTAGGGGCCGCGCATCCGATATTCGGCTGCGCGACCCGGAGGGCAATCCCTCGGTCAGACGGTCCAGAGCTGGAGCGGCAGGTCGCTGAACGTCTCGACGCCGCGGCCCTCCTCTCCGATGGCAAAGGTCTGGCCGACGCCGGCGACGAGGCCGGTTTCGGTGTCGGGGATCATGATGTGGACGAAGAACACCATGCCCGGGGTCAGCACCAGCGGGTTGCCGGTGTAGATCATCGGCGGCACGTCCATCCATGTCGGCTTGAAGGTACAGCCGAGCGCATAGCCGCAGGCGGCATAGCGCGCCTTGGCAAAGCCCGCGCCGTCCAGCACGCTGCGGTGGATGTCGTCCAAAGTGCCCAGCCGTTCACCGGGCACGGCGGCCTCCTTGATCCGTTCCAGCGCCTCGATGGCGACGCCCATCTGGCTGACCTGCCGCGGGTCGGTCTTGCCGACCGAGACGGTGTGTTCGATCACCACGTGGTAGCGGCAGGCAGAGCCCGCCAGCTCGATGAGGACCTGATCGTCCTCCTCGATCCGCCGGGGCCCGCCAATGCCGCGCCCGAAAAGCGCGCGGGGACCCACGTTCACCAGCGGCCCGCCCGAGGGCATGTCGGCCCCCGCGCCAAGCATCGCCGTGACGGCGGCGCCGGAGAGGGCGGAGTCAAAGGCGCCCGGGCGGGCGGCCTCGATCGCGGCCATGGTCGCGGTATCCGCAAGGCGCCCGGCGGCGCGCGTATAGTCGAGCTCCATCGGCGATTTCACCAGACGCTGCCCGCGCACGATATCGGAGGCATCCTCCAGCGTGCAGAAGCCTGCCATCGCCGCCTCGACCGAGCGGCCATTGGCGGCGGTCAGGCCGTAGGTGGCGAATTCCACGCCCACCTTGGCCCCGCGCAGGCCCATCTCGTCCATGAGGTTGCGCAGGTCGATGGCGGGGTTCGCATCCTCGGCATTGAGCCAGATGCGCACATCATCATAGAGCGAATTGACCTCGGCCTGACGCTTGTCGGGCGTGCGGGTCAGCAGGGTGAGGGGGCCATCGGCGGCGGTCAGTATGCCGACCTGAAAGAAGACATACCCCGCCGTATCGAACCCGGTGAGGTAGAAGTGGCTTTCCTGCGCAAAGACCAGCAGCGCGTCGATGCCGCGCGCAGCCATCAGGGCACGGGTGCGGGCGATGCGGGCGCGGTACTCTGCTTCGGGAAAGCGCAGCGAGACGGCGCCATTGGCGCTCTGGCCGGTGTATTCGAGGGCGAGGTCGGTCATGCCAGCTCACAGATATCGCAGAGGGTCATCAGGTAGATGCGGATGCAGTCGAGGTAATCGGTGATCTCGACCCGCTCGTCGGGCATGGTGTTGAACTTGCCGCCCGGCCCGCAGACGATCCCCTCCATGCCGCCATGTTCATAGAGGTGGCCTGCATCGGTGCCGAAATAGCCCGGGGGCGTGATCGCCCCGGTGGGTTGGGGCACGCCGCGCACCGCCTCGTAGGCCGCGTTGATCGCGGTGACGATGCGGCTGTCGCGGGCGACCTCGAAGGCGGGCATGATCGGGCGCCCTTCCTTGGCCTCGGAACGCACGGTGGCCTTGAGGCCCGGCATCCGCGCCACCAGCCCGTCCAGCACGCGCTGGATGTCGGCGAGGGCATTCGCCTCCGTCTGGCCCGGTCCGTAGCGGCCCGAGCCCTTGAGCCGCACGAAATCGGCCACCTGCGGAGGGCGCCATTCATGCAGGTCGCGGCCAAGCGCCCCGTGCATCACGCCGACGTGGACGCGGTTGATCGAGCGGTGTTCCTCGCTCGGCGCGTCGGAGAAGGTCATCTCCGTCAGTTCGGGGATCAGGGTGCAGGCCGCGAGGATCGCATCCACCGCCGCTTCGCGTTTCGAGAGGTGACGGGTGACGCCCTCCAGCTCGATCACGAAGGTGAAGGCGGCGGCATGCATCGTCACGGCCTGAAGGTCCGAAGGCTCGGAGTTGATGAAGTAATCCGCGCGCAGCCCCGCGTTCACGGCGGCCAGCGTGCCGACGCCGCCCTGAAGCTCGCCGATGACGAAGGTCAGGATCACGTCGCCCTTGAGGCGCACGCCGTTGCGGATCAGCGTTTCGACGGCCGAGAGGTATGCCGCATCGCCCGCCTTCATGTTCGACACGCCGATGCCGTAGATGAATTCCTCGTCGATCTTCCCTTCCCAGGGATCGACCGTCCAGCCCTCGGTGACGGGGTTGGTGTCGAGGTGGCCGTTGAACAACAGGCTCTTGCCGCCGCCTGTCCCGCGCCAGATGCCGATGGCGTTCACGCGCTCGCCCTCGACCGGCATCAGGTAGGCCTCGTCGAGGCCGATCTCCTGCATCACCGCGACCATTCGCTCGGCCAGCACGCGCTCGCCCGGGGTTTCCGAGTAGCTCTTGTGCTGGACCATGTCGGCGAGGCGCGACAGGCAGGCGGGGGCGTCGATGCTGTCGGCAAGCGCCTTGGGGTCGATCTGGGGGGCAGTCATGCTTGGGGCTCCATCAGGTCCGGCTGGTCTTCGGGACGGTGCGGTACCGGCACCGCGTTCAGCAGCGCCTGCGTGTATGGGTGCCGCTCGGGCGATCCGGCGTCGGCCACGTCGAAGGCATCCACCAGCGCGCCGCGCTGGAAGACGACGATGCGGTGGGCCAGCTGGCGGATCAGGTTCAGGTCATGGGTGATGAAGATGCAGGCCGCTCCGGACCGCTTTTGCAGGTCCACCAGCAGGCGCGCGACCGCCGCCTGCACCGAAACGTCAAGCGCGGCGGTGATCTCGTCGCAGATCACCAGCCGGGGTTCGGCGGCAAAGGCGCGGGCAATCGCCACGCGCTGCTTCTCTCCACCGGACAGCTGGTGCGGATAGCGGCTGGCATAGTCCGCCGGCAGCAGCACCATCTCCAGCAGTTCGCGCACCCGTTGGCGCACCTCGCCCGCGGGGCAGAGCTTGTAGAGTTTCAGCGGGCGCGAGAGGATGCCGCCGATGGTTTCACGCGGATTCAGGCTCGAATCCGGGTGCTGGAAGATGATCTGCACATCGCGGCGATACTTGCGGTCGAAGGCGTCGCGGGAGGCGAAGCTGCGCCCGACGAAGCGGATTTCGCCCTCGAAGGGGTTCAGCCCGGTTGCCGCCTTGGCGATGGTCGACTTGCCCGATCCGCTTTCGCCCACGATGCCCAGCAACTCGCCCGGACGGACGTCCAGCGTGATGTTGCGCGCCCCCCAGTGGGCGGCGGCACTCTTGTCCAGCAGGCGGGTCAGCCAGCCGGGGGCGTTGTATTGCACGCCCACGTCGCGCGCCTCGAAGAGCGGCGTGTCCTCGGTGGGGGCGGGCAGGGCCAGCCGGTCCTCGGGACGGGGCAGGGCGGCCAGCAGCTTGCGCGTGTAGGGATGTTCCGGCGCGCCGAAGACGGTTTCCAGATCGCCCTGTTCGACGATCTTGCCCTTGTGGATGACCGACACCTTCGAGGCGATCCGCGCCACCAGCCCCAGATCGTGAGTGATGTAGAGCGCGGCCACCCCGGTCTCTTCCCGCAGGCGGATGAAGAGGTCGAGGATCTGGTTCGCCGTCAGGATGTCGAGCGCGGTGGTCGGCTCGTCAAAGATGATCAGTTCGGGATTGCAGGCGAATGCCGTGGCGATCACGACGCGCTGCTTTTCCCCGCCCGAGCATTCGTGCGGATAGCGCATCATCATCTCGGCGGGCTTGACGATGCCGGTGCGAGCCAGGGCGGCCTCGCCCTCGACCCAGGCTTCGGTCTTGGTCATGCCGCGGTGCCGGATCAGCACCTCGGTCAGCTGTTCCCCCAGCCGCATGGTCGGGTTCAGCGACGACGAGGGGTCCTGATAAACCATGGCGATGCGGCGGCCGCGCAGGGCCTCCAGCTCGGCCCGGCCCTTGCCGATCATGTCCTCGCCCGACAGCAGGATCGCCCCGCCGGTGTCGCGGGCGTTTTCGGCCATGTAGCGGGTGATGGCCCAGGCGAGCGTCGACTTGCCCGAGCCGCTTTCGCCGACGAGGGCGTGGGTCTCGCCCCGCCAGATCATCAGCGACACGTCGTCGAGCGCGGTGGTGGTCCCGGCCTCGGTGTCATAGGCCATCGAGTAGTGGCGCACGTCAAGGACGGGGGCCTCGGACTGCGGTTTGCCCCGGTCGGTGCGGATACGGCTGCCCATCAGTGGCCCCTCTTCGGATCGAAGGCGTCACGCAGGGCGTCGCCGAACAGGTTGAACCCCAGCGCGGTGATCGCGATGGCGAGGCCCGGCACGGCCACGCACCAGGGGTTGCGGAACATGAACTGCCGCGCCTCGGCGACCATCAGGCCCCATTCGGTCGAAGGCGGCTGCGCGCCGAGGCCGAGGAAGCCGAGCGTCGCGCCGATCATGATGGCAAAGCTGACGCGGATCGTCGCCTCGACGATGATCGGGCCGAGGGCGTTTGGCAGCACCTCGCGGCCCACGATCCAGGCGCGGCTTTCGCCACGGGCCTGGGCGGCGAGGACGTATTCGCGGGTCCGGACGGACAGGACGGCGCTGCGGGCGATCCGGGCCATGCCGGGGGTGAAGGTGACGGCCACGGCCAGCATCGCCTGCGTGGTGCCGCCGCCCAAGAAGGTGACGATCAGCAGGGTGAAGAGCAGCTCGGGCATGGCCAGCATGCCATCGAGGATGCGCATGATGATGCTGTCGGTGCGCCCGCCCGCGACACCGGCGATAACCCCGATGACGGAACCGACGCCGACACCGAGGATCGTGGCGCCGAGGCCGAAGGCCACGGTGGAGGGCGCGCCGCTGAGGATGCGCGAGAGAAGGTCACGGCCATATTGGTCGGTGCCCAGCCAATGCGCCATGGAGGGTCCCTGAAGACGGGCGCGGGCGTCGAAGGCCTGCGGGTCATAGGGCGCGATCCACGGGCCAAAGACGGTGGCGAACAGGACGATGGTCAGCAGGATCACCCCGATGATCCCGGTGGGAGACTTCAAAATCTTACGCATAGCGCACCCGCGGATCGAGCTTGGCGATGATCAGGTCCGCAATCAGGTTGGTGATGGCATAGACCACCGCCAGCAGAAGGGTGACGGCCTGAATGACGGGCAGGTCGCGGTTTTGCAGCGCGTAGATCAGCAGCCGGCCGAGGCCGGGCCAAGCAAAAATCTCCTCCACCACGATGATGCCGCCCAGCAGGTAGCCGATGTCGAGAGAGATCACCGCGACGGCCGGGGCCAGCGAGTTCGGCAGCGCGTGGCGGCGGATGACGCGGCCCTCGGGCACGCCCTTGAGGCGCGCGGCGCGGACGTAGTCGGAGGTCAGCACCTCGGACAGCTCGGAACGGACCTGCCGCGAGATATGCGCCATCAGGATCAGCCCCAGCGTTGCCGAGGGCAGGATGGCATGTTTGATGAAGCCACCGAAATCCTCCGCCGGGGCGACGAATCCGCCCGCGGGCAGCAGTTGGCGTACCGGATCGGCGAAGAAGACCAGCAGCAGCGTGGCGGTCACGAATTCAGGCAGCGCAGTGCCGACGTAGGAGATCAGGCCGATGCCAAGATCCCAGATCGTGCCCCGCTTCAGCGCCGCGAAGGTGCCAAGCGGGATCGCGATGACGGTGACGCCCACAAGGGCGATCGCCGCAAGGGCCATGGAGTTCCAGAAAGCCTCGCCCACGATCTGGGCGACTGGCAATTGCAGCCTCAGGGAGGTGCCGAAATCGCCGTGCAGGACACCGCCGACCCAGTGCAGGTATTGCACGAGAACCGGCTGGTCGAGCCCGAGCTGGCGTTCCATCGCGGCGAGGTTCTCGGCAGAGGCGTTCTCTCCGAGGATCATCAGCGCGGCGTTGCCCGGCAGGATGGTGGTAATGGCGAAGACGGCAACACTGACGATGCAAAGCACCGCCAGCACTGCGCCGAGTCGTCTGAGGAAGTAGGCGAGACTCACTGGTGTTTCCTCAGGCCTTGTTCATCCAGACATCCTCGATGAAGAAGAACCGCGAGATCGGCGCGATGTGCCAATCGACGGTGGTCTCCCGCGAGGCGGTCAGCACGTCTTCGTAGAAGGGAACGATGTAGGGGCTTTCGTCCAGTTCCAGCGCCTGCGCCTTGGCATAGATCTCGGCCCGCTTCTCGGGATCGACGGTCGAACGGCCCTCGGCGACCAGCGCGTCGAACTCTGCGTTCTTCCACTCGGTGTCCTGATAGGAGGCGTCCGAGGTCAGCAGCAGGTTGTAGGTCGCGTCGATGGTGGGCTGCATGCCCCAGTAGCCGATGTAGAAATCGCCCTTCATCCATTCCTCGGCGAGGTAGGTGTCGTGCGGCATCGTCTTGATCTCGACGTCAAAGCCCGCGGCGCCGGCGGTCTGCTGGATCGCGATCGCGGTCTGGGCGCGGATCGCCGGACGGTCGGAGGCGACGAGGGTCACCTTCAGGCCATCGGGGTAGCCGGCCTCGGCCAGCAGGGCGCGGGCGGCCTCGGGATCATAGGGGATCACGGGCTTGTCGGTGGCATATTCCAGCTCGGGCGCGACGATCGAGTCGTAGGCCGGACGGCCGAGGCCTTCGAGGATGACATCGACGAGCAGTTCGCGGTCCACGGCCATGCCGAAGGCCTTGCGGACGCGGACGTCGTTCCACGGTTCCTGATCCTGACGCATGACGACGCAGACATAGCGGCCCGAGCCGACCTGCTGCGCATCGACACCCGCGCTGTCCGAGATGCGCTGGAAATCTGCCTGCTGCACGGTCAGCATCACGTCGGTCGCGCCGGACAGGAAGTTGGCGGTTTCGGCGGCGAGGTCGGGGAAGAGCATCATCTCCACCGCGTCCAGATAGGGCTGGCCGGGCTTGTAGTAGTTCTCGTTTTTCACGAGGCGGACCATGCGGGCGCTGTCATAGGTTTCCAGCTTGAACGGGCCGGTGCCGTTCGCGGTGGTGTCCAGCTTGGTCAGGTCGCCATCGAGCGCCGCGCGCGAGACGATGCGGGCGTTTGCATGGGCGGTGGAGTAGGGCAGGTCGGCGAAGGGTGCGCTGAGGGTGAATTTAACCGTCAGGTCATCCACGGCCTCGACTTTCTCGACCATCTTCAGGACCGAACGGGCGGCCGAGGGGATGTCGGGGTTCAGGATCGCCTCGTAGGTGGCGACCACGTCATCGGCGGTGAAGGGCGTGCCGTCGTGGAAGGTGACGCCTTCGCGCAGGATGAACGTGAATTCGGTTGCGTCGTCGTTCGCGCTCCACTCGGTGGCGAGATCGGGGTGCGGCTGGTTGTCCAGACCCGTGCGGGTCAGGCCGGAATAGAGCATGTCGATGCAGGGGTATTCCGCCGGGCCCGACAGGCTGAGGACGTTCAGCGTGGCAATCCGGGTCGAGTGGCTGATCTTCAGCGTGCCGCCCGAGACGGGCGTGGCCCCTTGGGCAAAGCTCATGCCGGGCAGGGCGGTGCTGGCCGCGAGTCCCATCAGGACGTGACGGCGGGAGAGGGTGAAGTGGCTCATGGTGGTCTCCGTGCTGGTGTGCCCTCGCGGGCGCTTTTGTTGTTAGAGAGGGGTCTTCGGGATCACGTGATGACGGTGAGGTCGTCCGGCAGGCCGGTCAGGACCTCCGGCGCGCCCTCGGTGACGAGCAGAGTGTGCCCGACGCCCATGGCGAGGCCGGTGTCCCCGTCGCCGTTCATCACGTGGTAGAAGAGGGTCATGCCCGGCTCGCAGCGCATGGCGGCGCCCGGGTAGATCATCGGCGGCACGTCCATCGAGGTGGGCGCATAGGAGATGCCCACCGAATAGCCCGTGGCGCCATAGCGCGCGCGGCCATAGCCCGCGGCATCGAGGCCATTGGCATAGGCATCGAAAATCTCGCCCAGCGTGGTGCCGGGGCGGGCGAGGTCGGTCATCTTGGTCAGCACCTCGCGGCCCACGTCGTACATGTGGCGCTGCTTGTCAGGGACTTGGCCGAAGAGGATCGTCCACTCGGTCTTCACGTTGTAGTGGCGGTAGGCCACCGGGTACTCGACGAGGATCTGGTCCTGCGCCTCCAGCTTGCGGGGCTTGGTGACGCCCCGGCCAAAGACCGCGCGTTCGCCCGAGTTGAAGAGCGGCGCGTTCGGCGGCATGTCCGCCCCGTCGCCGAGGATCGAGGCGAGGTAGGCCGCCTTCAGGTCGCTGTCGAGCAGGCCGGGGCGCGCCGTTTCGATCACCGCATCGAGGGCGCGGTCGCAGATCTGACCCGCGGTGCGCATGATCTCGATCTCGGCGGGGCTCTTCACCAGCCTCAGGAAGCGCAGCATCTGTTCGTCATGTTCCAGCCGGCACCAGTCGCCGAAGGTCTGCTGGCAGCGCCAGAGGTTCCAGCCCGTCAGCCCGTGGGTGTTGAGCTCGATCAGCACGCGGCCGCCCTGCAGCCCCAGCTCGCCCAGAATGTCCTTCAGGTCGGCGGCGGGATTGGCGTCGTCCGCGTCCTGCCAGATGCGGATGTCCTCGATGGTCGAGGTCATCTTGGCCTGCAGCAGGTCGGGCCGCCGGGTCAGCAGGGTGATGGGCCGGTCATCGGCCGTCACAACCGCGCACTGGAAAAAGACAAAGCCGCCCGAATCATAGCCGGTGAGCCAGAACAGGCTCTCCTGACTGAAGACGAGCATCGCATCTGCCCCCCGCTCGCGCAGCTTGGCGCGCAGCCTGTCTTGCCGGGCAAGCAGGTCTGTCTTGGGGAAGGGCAGCATGGATTGGGGCGTCACGGACACGGGGCAGGCTCCTTCAGGCGCTTTGGCCTTCACCTCGGAAAGTCTTTGCACTGACGTTATGCGCTCGGTATACCAGTGGTCAACCGACGGAATACATTTCGAAGACCGAGATCGCGCAACTTGCCCGATATGGGGCATTTCGGGCAGAAGGCTGCAACGCGCGCACAATCGGAGACCGCCTGATGCTGACCACGCCCGACAAACGACTCGCCCTGCAGGCCTATGACCGGCTGCTCGAACTGATTCAGAGCGGCGAGTTGAAACCCGGCGACGTCATCAACGAGCGTCGCATGGCCGAGGTGCTGGACATGTCGCGGACGCCCGTGCGCGATGCGCTCCTCATGCTGGAAGGCGAGGGGCTGCTGATCCGCTACGGCCGGGCGCTGCAGGTCAAGCAGATGCGGATCGAAGACTTCATGGACACGCTCCAGATCCGGATGCTGTTGGAGCCCGCGACCGCGCGCATGGCGGCGGGCAATATGGCGGCGGAAGAGATCGCGGCGCTGCGCGCGGATCTGGAACAGGTTCTGGCCTCCGAAGTGGACGGCCGCGCGGACCGGTCCCTCGTGCGCGGGATCGACGAGCGGCTGCACGGCGGGATCGCCGACGCGGCGGGGAACCCTCAGCTGGGCCAGCTGATCCGCACGCTGCGGCGCCAGACCCAGATGTTCGACCTGCGCGCCGTCCCCGAACGGCTGACGGACACCTGCCGCGAACACGGTGACATCCTCGACGCCATCGCGCGTGGCGACGGCGAGGCGGCGGCGGTCGAGATGAGCGCCCATCTTCAGGGCGTCCGAGACAGTATTATCAAGAGATTGAGCAAAGCATGACAGTGACTGCCGCACCGGCGCAGCTTTCCCCGACCCAGACGGCCATCGTACCGGACATCGCCCTCGCCGCGCGGCTCTTTGACGAGTTGCGCGCCCGCACCGGCGGAACGAACGGCATCAACCGGGTGTCCTACGGGCTGGGGGAGCAGATCGCCCATGACATGGTGCGGCGCGAGGCGCTGAAGCTCGGCATGCGGGCCGAGATGGACGCGGCCTGCAATCTCTACCTGACCATGGAGGGCGCGGGCGACGGCCCCGCAATCATGATCGGCTCGCACCTCGATTCGGTGCCGTCGGGCGGAAACTTTGACGGGGCAGCTGGCGTGCTGGCTGGCCTTGCCGTGGCGGCGGGCTTCCACGCGGCGGGTCGCAAACCCCCGGTGGATCTGGTCATCATGGCGGTCCGGGCCGAGGAAAGCACGTGGTTCGGCGCGTCCTATATCGGCAGCCGCGCGGCCTTCGGCAAGCTGACGGGCAAGGAGCTGGACGAGGTGCGTCGCGCCGGGGACGGCATCGCACTGGGCGTTGCGATCGACGCGGCGGGCGGCGACAGTCAGACGCTCAAGGCGGGCACGCCTCATCTGGACGCCAAGCGCATCGGTCTCTTCCTTGAGCCGCATATCGAACAGGGCCCGGTCCTCGTGGCCGAAGACCTGCCCATCGGCATCGTGACAGGGATTCGCGGCAGCTTCCGCCATCGCCATGCCTCCTGCCGGGGGGAATATGCCCATTCCGGCGCCACCCCGAAGCGCGTGCGGCAGGATGCGGTGCTGGCGACCAGCCAGCTGATCGTCGCCATGGACGAGGCCTGGCAGCGGCTGGAGGCCGAGGGCCGCGATCTGGCCGTCACCTTCGGGCAGAACGCCACCGTCGCGGGCGAGGCTGCCTTTTCCAAGGTCGCCGGACGCACCGATTTCGCCCTCGACACCCGCAGCGCCGAGCCCGAAACGCTGGACCTGATGCGGGGTGAGCTGAAGCGCATCGTGCAGGGCATCGAACAGCGGCAGGGCGTGCGCTTTGAGCTGGGCGCCGAAACCGGCAGCACGCCCGCCCGGATGGATGAGGCCGTCATCACTCGGCTGGAAACCATTGCCGAGGCCAAGGGCATTCCCGCCAAGGTCATGGCCTGCGGCGCCGGGCACGATGCCGCGGTCTTTGCCGCGCAGGGCGTGCCCACGGCGATGGTTTTCATCCGCAACCGCAACGGCTCGCACAATCCGCATGAGGCGATGGAGATCGCAGACTTCGCCGCCGCAGCGCAGGTGATCGCCGGGCTCTGCGAAAGCTGGTCCGCCTGACGGCGCGCACCCGTCCCTGATCGAAAATCAAGCAACGCCGCCCTTGCCCCAGCGTGGCAGGGGCCCCGCGACCGGTTTCGGTTGCCGACCGGAATTCCCTTGGTATACCGAATTTGACGCCTGAATCGAGAGGACCCGACATGGCCAAGAAACGCCTGCTTTACCTGGGCAATGGACGCTCGCTGCAATCCGTGGCGAAGCTCGACGACCGCTTCGAGAGCTGGGGCCTCGCCGTGGATCGCTACTGGGCCTACAACGGCGAATTTCCCGCCGCGCTCGACGGCTATGACGGCATCTTCCTCTCCGGCAGCCCGCACGGCGCCTACGAGGAGATCGACTGGATCGATCGCGAACACGACCTGATCCGCGATGCCGCCGAGAAGGACATCCCGCAGCTTGGTATCTGCTTCGGCAGCCAGATCCTCGCCTCGGCGCTCTGCGGCAAGGACCAGGTCTTCCGCCGCGATTTCTGCGAGGTCGGCTACAAGGACCTGACCGTGCATCCCGCGGCCAAGGACGATCCGCTGGCCGCCGACTGGCGCGAGACCGTGAACATGTTCGTCTGGCACAACGACGAGGTCCGGCACGGGCATGAGGACATGGTGATCCTCGCCAGTTCCGATCTCTGCCCGAACCAGGTCTGGCGCCACCGCACCGCCCCCGCCTGGGGCATCCAGGGCCACCCCGAAGTCACGCAGGCGCAGGCGCCCGAGTGGTTCGAGGGCAACCGCGCCCGCATGGTGCAGGACGGCGGCGACGTCGACGATTTCATCGCCTCCGCCCATGATGCGGCCGAGGCCAAGACAATGATCACGCGGTTCGTCGAACTGGTGGAACGGGGCTGAGACATGGTCGAGACGAATTACTGGTTCGAACCCGCCGAATACCACGCGCGCCTTGCCCGCGTGCAGGCCGCGCTGAAGGAAAAGGGGCAGGACGCCCTCCTCGCCTTCCTGCCCGAAACGGTGACATGGCTGACCGGCTATTTCACCCGCGCCTACGGCACCTTCCAGTTCGCCATCATCCCCGCCGAAGGGCAGCCCACGCTTTTCGCCCGCGATGTGGAGGAATACTACCTCGACAGCACCTGCGTCTTCCCCGACCGCGTCCTCTGGACCGACAGCGATGACCGCACCGCCGTCGCGGTCGAGGCGATCCGCAGCCGGATCGGCGCCACGGCCCGGATCGGGGTCGAGATGGACGCCTGGGTGCTGAACGCCAGCCGCTGGGAGGCGATCCGCGCCGCAATGCCCTCGGCCGAGTTCGTGAACGAGTCGGCCCTCGTGCCGACGATGAAGCTGATCAAGTCCGAGGCCGAGATCGCCTATCAGCGCCGCGCCGCCCACGCGGCTGAGGCCGGGATGCAGGCCGGGATCGACACCGCCGGCACCGGCGTGACCGAACGCGAAATGGCCGCCGCGATCTGTGCCGCCATGATCCGCGAAGGCTCCGACCTGCCCGGGCCGGGCGTGCTCTCCTCGGGGGAGCGGGCCTATCACCTGCACGGTGGCTACTCCGACCGGGTGATGCAGCGCGGCGATATCGTGCAGCTGGAGGTAACGCCGAACAACCACCACTACCACGCCCGCTTCATGCGCCCGATCCGCGTGGCAGAGGCAAGCGACGCTGACCACCGCCTCGCCGAGCAGCTGATCGCGATTCAGGACGCGGCGCTTGCCGCCGTTGCCCCCGGCGTCGCGGCCACCGTGCCCGACAGCATCTACCGGGACGGCATCCTCTCGGCCGGCCTGCGCGAGACCTACACGAACAAGACCTTCTACTCGGTCGGTCTCCTGCTGCAGCCCAATGGCGGCGAACCGATGGAAGCGCATCCCGGCGCAGAGTGGAGCTTTGCCGAGGGCATGGTGTTCCACAGCTACGTTCTGGCAAAGGGCTTCGGCATGTCCGAGACCATCGTGGTGCGCAAGGACGGGGCCGAACGGCTGACGAACTTCCCGCGTCAGCTCTTTGTCACCAAGACCTGAGATCGTCCCGCGGGCGCAAGGCTCTTTCGCCTGCGCCCGCATCCTTTGCCCCCTCGGGCTCGCGCATCAGGTAAGGCGCCTGTCGCCGTTACGCGGGTCCGTCAGGCGGTGCTTCCGGCCGGTTTGCGCAGGGCCAGCTTGTAGTCCAGCAGCGTCAGATCAGACACGACGCAGCCGGGTGCCACGCCCATGACGATGGCCCGCGCCATGTCCTGATACGCCCCCCGGAAATGGACCGAGCTTTTCAGCACGAGGATCGCCTGCTCTTCGGGCACCAGCCCCAGATGCATCAGCAGCCCGGGCTCCGAGGCCTGCATCTTGCGCGGCGCAACGATGACGCGGACACCGTCCCGTTCCAGCAGAGCGACCGGCCCAAGGGCAATCGGGTTGCCGCGGTACATCGGGCCGACACCGGTGAAGGACCCGTCCCCCAGCGCCACCACCGTCCAGGGGCCGGGCACGGGATCGCCATACTCCCGCGACAGGCCCGCACCGATGGCGAGATCGACCACGCCGCCCAGACCGGCCGCATGGGCAGCGAGGCTGGCAGGTTCATCCGCGATATGCACCATGACGGCACCCACGGCCTTGCCCGCCAGCAGCGCGTGCAGCATCCCCGTGGTGTCGCCGGAGCCGCCCCCGCCCGGATTGTCCTGCGTGTCCGAGATCACGACAGGCCCCGTGCCGGGACCGGCGGCCAGGGCCACCGCCTCGGCCACCGCCTGGGCGGCGGGGACACGGCGGGTGTGGAACGCGCTCTCGGCCCGGCACCAGAGGTTCAGCATATGCTCGGCCGCGGCCTCGACCGCGGCCGGGTCCTGGCCCTGCACGATCATCGCGGGGCCGGAGTCCGGCACATCCGCCAGCGGGAAGCCAAAGAACTGGCTGATCTCCTCGATCCCCGGTGTCGCGGCAATCAGCGCGTCGGCCGCCGCCAGTAGGCCCTTGGTCGGCTCGAGGAAGGTGCATTGCTCGGGCGCGGGCACGAGGAAGGGCACGGCGCGGTAGGCCAGCACCGGCGCGGGCGCCCCATCAAGATGCGCGATCAGCCGCTCCATCGTGCGGGCGCCGGTGTCCTTGAGATCGGTGTGCGGATAGGTGCGGTAGCAGTCCAGCAGCGTCAGGTCGCGCACCATCGCCTCGGAGATGTTGCCATGCAGGTCGAAGGAGGCCACGATCGGGAAGGGCGCGGGCGCGATCTTGCGCAGTCGGCGGATCAGTTCGCCCTCGGCATCAGGCCAGCTGACGGCGGCCATGGCACCATGGAGATCGAGGTAGAGCGCCTCGGCGCCTGCCGTGAGGGCCGCTTCGAAACCGCGGCAAATGTCGCACGCGATGTCGTCGAAGGCCGCATCCTCGACCGGCCCGGACGGCAGGCCGATGCACCACAGGATCGGCACCACCTCGACGCCCGCCGCGTCCGCGACCCGCAGGGCCCCCGCCATCGGTGTGCCGGTCCCGCGCATGATGCGCCCCATCTCCTCCCCGCGGCAGAAGGCCGGCCAGCCGCCCGGGCGGTCGAACTCCGACCGCGGCGTCCTTCGGCCGGCAAAGCTGTTGGTTTCATGCTGAAATCCGGCGGCGGCGATCTTCATTTCGGGTCCATCCCTGCACAAGGTCGAGGCACCCTAGCGCAGCCCGCCCGGCGTCGGGAACACGGGCAGAAGGAATTGCCCGCCGAACGGGCAGGCGGCTGGCCCCGGGGGGCCGTTTTTTGGGCAGACGCCGGGCGCTTCAGATCACGGCAGAGCCGCGCGCGCTTTCCCCGCCAGGCGTGCAAGGGCTGCGGCATGTAGCGCAGGCGTTGCGGCGGCCAGGACCTGTCCGCTGGACTGCAAGGTCAGCGCCCGCCCCTGCCAGTCGGTGATGACACCGCCTGCGCCTTCGACCACCGGAACCAGCGCGAGATAGTCGTAGGGCTGAAGCTCTGCTTCGAGGATCAGGTCTATGTGCCCCGAGGCCAGCAGCCCGTAGCTGTAGCAATCCCCGCCGAAGCGCCGCGCAGCACAGGCCGCACTGAGCGTCTCGAAGACGCGGGTTTCCTGCGCGGTGAACTGGTCGGGCGAGGTTGCGAACAGGATCGCTTCTGACAGCTCTGTGCAGCGCCCGGCGTGGCAGGACGCACCGTTGAAACGGGTGGAGACCCGGCCCGCCCCGTCCCGCTGACCGATCCAGGTTTCCCCCAGCATCGGCATGTCGATGACCCCCAGCACCGGCACACCGTCCTCAAGTAGCGCGATCAGCGTGCCGAACAGCGGCACGCCCGAGATGAAGCTCTTCGTCCCGTCGATCGGGTCCAGCACCCAGATGTAGCGCGCCTCGGCGCCGCTCAGACCGAATTCCTCGCCGAGGATGCCATGCCCGGGCACCTCCGCCTGCAGCACGGCCTTCATGGCCTGCTCGATGGCGCGGTCTGCCTCGGTCACCGGGCTGCAATCGGCCTTGCGGGTGACGGCGAGCGGCGTGCGGAAATGCTGCCGGGCAACGGGGCGCGACGCGGCGAGCAGTTGCTCGACAATCTCGACGACGCGGGCGTAGCCTGCGCCGCTCAAGGGGTCACCTGTGCCGCGGCTGCAGGGGTCAGTAGGTGGCCGTGGTCGATCTGTTCGGCGATCTCGGGCGGGGCTGCATCGGTGACCAGCACGTCGACCTCGGACCAGTCGCAGACATGGATCAGCCCGGACTTGGAGAACTTGCCGCTGTCCATCATCACGATGGTCTCGTCGGCCCGTGCGAGCATGGCGCGCTTGAATTCCACCTCGAAGAGGTCGAAATCCTGCACCCCGCGCGGTGACCCGGAGACGACGGACATCACGAAGTAGCTGGGCGTGAAGCCCGAAAGATAGCTGATGGTGCCCGCGCCGGTCAGCGTCCGGTCCGCCTTGCGCAGCTCGCCGCCCGGCAGGATCACGCGGTGCTGCCCGCCGCCCGCGTTCAGGATCTGCGCGATCTCCAGCGAGATCGTGAGGATCGTCATCGGCTCGCGCCGGGTCAGCTCCTGTGCGAGGAAACAGGCCGTGGTGGAATTGTCGAGGAGCAGCGTGGCGCCCTCGCGGATGTGGTCCGCGGTACGGGCCGCGATGGCGGCCTTGGCGGCCGCGTTCTCGTGCAGGCGACGCTCGAAGGGGGGTTCGGTACGGGGCAGGGACAGGCGCACGCCGCCGTGGAATTTCTCCACCAGCCCCTCGGCCGAGAGGGATTTGAGATCACGCCGGATCGTTTCGTCCGAGACCTCGAACTCCTCGGCGAGGAAGTTGATGGCGGCCTTTCCCCGCGCACCGAGATGCGCGAGGATCTGTTCCTGCCTGTGACTGCGTGCCATGTCCCCTCCCTGTCAGGCGCCGATGTGGAGCGCGCGCCCGGTGTCGCGATCAAAGACTCGCATCCGGTCCAGATCGAAATCAAGCCCCACCTCCTCGCCCGCGGCGGGCGCCCCCAGCACGGGGCTCTTCACGACCATCCGGTCCGCGCCCAGCGATACCTCGACCAGCGCCTCGGCGCCGATCAGCTCGCAGCGCTCGACGCGGGCGCGGGCCATGCCGGTGGGCGACAGCGTCACCTCTTCCGGGCGCAGCCCGATCAGCACGTCGCGCGGCAGCGAGGCGGACAGCGACAGGTCCTGAGTGAAGGCGCCATGCCCCAGACGCCCCGCATCGGCGCGGCAGGGGATCAGCGCCATTTCCGGCGATCCGATGAAGGTGGCGACGAAGGTGTTCGTCGGCTTCATGTAGATGTCCATCGGCGCGCCCACCTGTTGCAGATGGCCCTTGGACATCATGGCAACGCGGGTGCCCAGCGTCATCGCCTCGATCTGGTCGTGGGTGACATAGATCACCGTCAGGCCCAGTTCGGAATGCAGGCGTTTCAACTCGCCGCGCATCCGGTTGCGCAGCTTGGCGTCAAGGTTCGACAGCGGCTCGTCGAAGAGGAAGACCTTGGGCTGGCGCACCAGCGCCCGCCCGATGGCGACGCGCTGACGCTCGCCGCCCGACAGCTCCTTGGGGCGGCGGTCCAGCAGGTCAGTGATCGAGAGGATCTCGGCCGCTTCGCGGATGCGGGCGTCGATCTCGGCCTTGGACAGCTTGGTCGTCTTCAGCAGGCCGAAGGCCATGTTCCGGTAGGCCGTCATATGCGGGTAGAGCGCGTAGGACTGGAACACCATGGCGATGTCGCGCTTCTGCGGTTCGGCGTCGGTGACGTCCTTGCCGTCGATCAGCAGCTGGCCCGAGGTGATCTCCTCCAGCCCCGCGATCATGCGCAGGGTGGTGGACTTGCCGCAGCCCGAGGGGCCGACCATCACCATGAACTCGCGGTCCTCGATGGTCAGGTTGATGTCATGCACGGTCTGGCGATCGCCGTAGGACTTGCAGACGTTGTTCAGTTGGACGGTCGCCATTGCGCGTCTCCGGTCTGTGGCGTCACTTGACGCCGGTATGCATGAAGCTGTCGATGAAGCGGCGCTGGAAGATCACGAAGAGGATCAGCAGCGGCGACACGACGATGGTGGTGCCCGCCATCAGGCGCGGCCAGTCGGCCCCGCTGTCGGCCTTGGCCAGCAGCCCCAGCCCGATCGGCAGCGTGCGGATGCCTTCGGAGTTCGTCACCAGCAGCGGCCACATGTAATCGTTCCAGTGCGTCACGACCGAGATGATGCCAAAGGCGATCAGCGTCGGCTTCACCAGCGGCAGGTAGACATGCCAGAGGATCGCCATATGCCCGCAGCCATCCAGCCGCGCGGCGTCGGACAATTCCGAGGGCACCTGCCGGAAGCTCTGGCGCAGCATGAAGGTGCCGTATCCCGAGGCGACGAAGGGCACGATCATCGCGGGAATGGTGTTCACCAGCCCCATCTCGCGCAGCGTGACGAAGTTCGTGAGGAAGATCGCGTAGATCGGGAACATCACCTGCAGCAGGAACAGCGTGAACAGCAGGCCCTTGCCGGGAAACGTCAGTCGCGCAAAGGCATAGGCCGCCAGCGTGATCGTCACCAGCTGGCAGGCCAGGATCGTGGCGGTCACGATGACCGAATTGATCAGGTAGGTGCCGAAAGGCGCCACCGACAGCGTGCTGGGATAGTTCGAGAACTTGGGGCTGGCCGGCAGGAAACCGGCCGCCTGATCGAAGACCTCTGTATTGGTCTTGAGCGAGGTGACGAGGATCCAGATCAGCGGGCTGAGCCAGAGCAGCGCCAGCGGCGCCATCAGCAGGTGCAGCGCGTTCTGGCGCGCCAGCTTGCGCCAGCGGGGCCGCGGGGCAGGGCGCGACACGGCGGGGACAGGGGCGGGATGGGTGGCGTCGCTCATCAGCGCTCTCCCAGGTAGTGGACCTTGCGGCCCAGCGTCATGGCAACCAGCCCGATGAGGCCCAGAACGAAGACCAGCAGCACGTTGGCCAGCGCCGAGGCATAGCCGATGTCCTGATACTGGAACCCGTTCTGGTAGATGTAGAAGGTCAGCACGTTGGTACTGTCGGCGGGGCCGCCCTGCGTCATTACGTAGACGTAGTCGAAGATCTGGTAGCTGTGCAGCGTGCCGATGATGATGACGAAGTAGAGCGTGGGCGAGACCAGCGGGATCGTGATGTGCAGCAGGCGCTGCCAGCCGCTGACACCATCCAGCCGCGCGGCCTCGTAAAGGTCCGAGGGCACCAGCTTCAGCGCGGCCAGCAGGATCAGCATGAAGTAGCCCGAGTATTTCCAGACCGCCATGATCATGATCGCGGGCAGTGCCCAGGTGCTGTCATAGAGCCAGTCGAGGCGCGGCAGGCCGACGGCGGTCAGCGCCTCGTTGATCGGGCCATAGCCGGGCGCGTAGAGGAAGACCCAGACCATGCCGGCCGCGACCGAGGGGATCATCACCGGGTAGAAGAAGGCCGACCGGTAGATCGCCATCCCGCGCAGCTTGCTGTCCAGTGCCACCGCCAGCAGCAGTGCCACGACGATCGACAGCGGAATGGTGATCATCGTGTAGAACGCCGTATTGCCCAGCACCTTCCAGAACAGCCGGTCCTCCAGAAGCCGCAGATAGTTCTCGGCCCCCAGCCAGTAGATATCCGGGTCGCCCAGCAACACGTCGTGCAGGCTGAACCAGATCGACCGCAGGATCGGCCAGTAGGTGAAGGCGGCCAGGAAGATCAGAGAGGGCAGCAGCAGCGCGTAGGCCAGCCACATCTCTTTCCGGCGCGCGCGGGCAAAGGAAGGCGACATCAGGGTTCCCCGGAGAAACGAAAAAGAGGACGCGGGCCGATGACCCGCGTCCCCGATGCGTGGCGTGATCAGCCGCGGCGGCGCATGACGCGGGCGATCTCGCGGTTGACCTCGGCGGTGGCGTCCTTCAGCGCGGCCTCGGGGGCCACTTCACCGGCCAGCGTGCGGTCGATCGCGCTTTTCAGCGTGTCGCGGGCGCGCGAATAGGCCGGCACCTGCAGGAAGGCGCCCGAGAATTCGGACTGCTTCATCGCCACTTCGGCCTGCGGCACCTCTTTCAGGTACTCGACCATCTCGGGCTGTTCCCAGGACGACTTGCGCACGGCCAGATAGCCGGTTGCGCGGCTCCAGGCGGCCTGGTTTTCCGTGTTGGTCATCCAGCGCGCGAAGGTCCAGGAGGCCTCTTTCTTGGCGTCCGACTGGTTCTTGGCGATCATGATCGGGCCACCGCCTTGCGAGGCGCCGAACTGCTTGCGCTTGGGCATGAAGGCCACGCCGACCTCGAAGGGCGAGGAGGTGCGCAGGTTCGTCAGCGACCCGGTCGAGTGGTAGAGCATCGCGGTGGAGCCAGCCATGAAGTCGTTGGCCGAGCCCTGCCAGGTCGAGGCCGGTGCCATGCAGCCCGCGTCGACCATAGCTTTCCAGAATTCCAGCGCCTCGACGGATTCCGGACGATCCCACAGGACCTTGTCCGCTTCCCACGGCACCAGGCCGTTCTGGCGGCAATAGCCTTCGAACATCCAGTCATGCCAGCCGCCGCCGATGATCAGGCCCCAGCGTTTCAGCGCGTCGCCGTCGCGCACGGTCAGCGCCTTGGCCGCCTGGAAGAGCTCGTCCCAGGTTTCCGGCGCCTTTTCGATACCTGCCTCGGCATAGGCGTCCTTGTTGTAGTAGAGCACGGGGGTCGAGGGCTGGAACGACAGGCCATAGAGGCGATCCTCGGACACGGCCGTATCCAGGAACCCACCGATGAAATCGTCATAGATGTCGTCGGCCTTGGCCTGCTCGGTGATGTCTTCCAACGCGTCTAGACCCAGGAAGGTCTGCAGCGAGGAGTTGATCGGCAGCCACAGCGCCGGCGGCTCACCCACGCCGAGCGCGGTGATCACCTTCTGCTCGGTGTTGTCGTAGGAGCCGGCATAAATCGCCTCGACCTCGATACCGTCGTGGGTCGCGTTGAACTCGGCGATCATGTTGGAAATGATCGTGTTGATGTCGCCCGAGACGCCGACGGGATACATGAACTGGAGCTTCACGGTCTCGTTCGCGCGCGCAGGCGTCAGGACACCGGGCATCGCGCTGACGAAGGGGGCTGCAAGGCCCGACGCCAGCAGACGGCGGCGCGTAAGGTTGGAAATTGTGGATTTCATGTCGGTCTATCTCACAGATGTGGGTTTTGATCGCATTCAATTCACCAGGGCACACAAAAACGACGCGATGCCCGGGCCGTGATCTTGGGATAAACGCGAAATGTCACAGGATTATGAAGCAATCCCCGAGCCATACAGCGTCTATCTGGCCGTACATTACAGAGTCATCTTTTGTGTATATTGTGGCTTTGATAAGCGGAAACACAAATTTCCACGCGTCTTTCTGGCCTCTGCACAGAATCGTTGCATTTGTCTGGCAGGGTTCCGGGCTAGGATCGGCTCGTATTCGCCGCGAAACTCTCAAATACCTCAGGAGACCCCCACATGCTCATCGCGCATCTGAGTGATTCCCACGTCCTGACCGGCGGGCGCAGGCTGGCTGATCGCTTCGACACCGGGGCCGCCTTCGACCGGCTGGTCGCCAGCCTTGCCGCCCTGACCGTCCGGCCGGATGTGATCCTCTTCTCCGGTGACCTGGGAGAGGACGCGACGGAAGAGGAATACGCCCACGTCGGCGCCGGGCTGCGCAGCCTCGGTCTGCCCGTCCTGGCCGTTCCCGGCAACCACGATGCCCGCGCGCCGATGCTGGCCCAGCTGCCCGACATGGTACGTGAGACCGGCAGCGGGCACCTCTGCCTGTGCGAAGACCTGGGTCCGCTGGTGGTGATCGGCCTCGACACTCTGGTGCCCGGCACGCCCCACGGCGAACTCTGCGCAGACCGGCTGGCGTGGCTCGACACCCAGCTGAAGACACATCAGGACCGGGACGTGCTGATCATCATGCACCACCCGCCGCTCGAGACCGGACTGCAGGACATGGATTCCATGGGGCTGCTGTCCGGGCGCGATGCCCTGGCTGCGCAGGTGGCCGCCCATGGCCGTGTGCGGGCGATCCTGTGCGGGCACATGCACCGCGCGATCCAGGGCAGCTTTGGCGGGGCGCCCGTGCGGGTGTCACCCTCGGCCTCGCACCAGATCGCTTTCGATCTGCGCCCGGGCGTGCCCTATGCCTTCAGCGACGAACCCGCGCAGTTCATGATGCACCGTTTCGGCGCCGACGGCAGCCTGGTCTCGCACGTCGTATCCGTGGGCTGATCCGGCACGCTCCGCGAAGACGCGGCCTCAGCCGGCAGTTGAGGCCACGACCAGCAGCACCGCCCCGAAGATCAGCCGGTAGATCGCGAAGGCCGTGAACCGGTGCGTCCGGATGAAGCCGAGCAGCCATTTGACCGCGATGAACGCCGTCACGGTCGAGAAGGCAAGCGCCACGCCGAGGGCCGTCCAGTCTTCGCTCACTCCGCCGTCCTTCATCTGGGACAGCAGTTCATAGCCCGACGCGGCGTACATCGTCGGGATACCGACGAGGAAGGCGAACTCCGTCGCAGCAGAGCGGTTGGAGGTTCCCAGCAGCATCGCAACGAAGATCGTCGTGGCAGAGCGCGAGGTACCGGGGAAGACGCCCGCCACGATCTGGGCCACGCCAACCGCGATGGCCACGGACCAGGTGATCCGGGCGCTGTCGGGCAGCCCCGCCGCGCGTTTCTCGGCCAGCAGCATCCAGACACCGCCGATGATCAGGGCCCAGGCCACCGGGGTGATCTCGGTCGGAAGCTCAAAGCCCATCTTCTTGACGATCAGCCCCAGCACGCAGGTGATCAGGAAGGCAACGACGATCTTCAGCAGATAGTCCCGCGCCTCGGGATCGGACCAGCCGGTCAGCAGGCTGACGATCCGCTTCCAGTAGATCAGCGTGACAGCGAGGATAGCCCCGGCCTGGATCACGACGTTGAACAGCTCCGACCGGGCGCCCAACCAATGCTCGGCGATGATGAGGTGCCCGGTGGAGGAAATCGGGAGGAACTCGGTGATCCCCTCGAGGATGCCCAGCAGGGCGGCGTTGATCAAATCCATCTGAAGTCTCTTTCGTGGTCTGTCCCGGGCGGGACAGGACACCCCGGGCCACTTCGATCTCGGGGCAGGACAGCCCGCGGGGACACGGGGCCGACGGTCAGGGTTTTTTCGTCGCGGGTGGGGACTGCGGCAGTTTCAGCAGCGCAAGCTGGCCGTCGGTGCTCCATGGCGTGCCATGCAGGTCGGTCTTGCCCTTCAGCGGCTTGGTCGGAACCCGCTGCACCGTGCCGGGCAGGAGCGAGAGCACATCGCGACGGACCTCCGCCTCCGACCACTCCGCTAAATCGCCCTCGGGAGAGAGCGCCACGGCGACGATCTCCGCGCCCGTCTCGCTCTGCCCCGCGGGCCAGAGCCGCAGGATGCTGTGCCCCGAGGGCGCGCGCAGGGTGAGGGCGGCCGGCAGCGCGTCCCGGAAGGCGGGCAGCGCGGTCGCATCGGCACGGGCCTGGTCGGCAAACTCGCCCCGCAGCGCCGCGACGACAGAGGTCACGCCCGGCGCAGGCACCGGCGTCCAGCCGCCGGCGCTCAGGTGAGCGGCAAGCGCCTCGGGCGTCGCGCCCTGAACGATCAAGGTGACCGGGGGCAGCGCTTCGCCGGTCAACGTCACGACGTCCAGCGGAAGCGTCCCGTCCGTCGCCGCCTGCTCCAAGTCGGCCACGATGGTCTGGGGCGCGGTCTGTGCGTGTTTCAGCACCGGGCGCTTTTCCACCGCCAGCCAGCCCGCCACGCCCAGAGAGAGCGCGGCAACGCCGAGGGCCAGGGCCGGGCGCGCCGCACGGGCGGGCAGGGACGTCCGACGCAGCCTCTCCGCCACACCGAAGCCGACCACCAGCCAGATGCCCCCGATGATCCATCCGTTCAGCACGTCCGAAAGGTAATGCTCGACGAGGTATATCCGCGTCAGCCCGATCGCTGCCGCCACGGTCATCCCGCCGACAAGGGCAACCGTCGGCCCGATGAAGCGCTCACGCCACAGCATCACGAAGAGGCAGGCATAGAGCGCAACGGAAATCGCCGCGTGGCCCGAGGGGAAACTGTGACTGGTTTCGAGGAAATACCCCAGTTCCGGGCGCGCCCGACCGAAGGCGAGCTTCAGCACTGTCACCGTCACCGCATCGCCCGCGACCGAGACCGCGAGGCCAATGGCCGCCGCCGGCCGCCCCCAGAGCGCAAAGAAGGCAACAGCCCCGGCGGCCACGGTCGTCGCGACGGGCACGTGCCCCAGCTGCGTCAGCCAGCCCGCGATCGTCAGGCCCGTATCGCTCCAATAGGCGTGGGCGAGGTTCGCGATCCGCGCATCCAGCGCCGCCGTCTCGGGCAGGAACGTCAGGTCGAAGGCATTGTCGACAAAGACCCCCACCAGATAGATCAGCAGCACCACGATTGCCGTGGTCAACAGCCCTCCGCCGTGGGTCAGGTGAAGGCGCTTGGCCAGCACCGCCGTGATTCGGGGATGCCGTGCGCTCAGCCGCTTCATCGGCGGCCACTCCGACAGGTGCCGTGCCAGCCCCTCCAGCGTCACGACGATCAGCGGCCAGCCGCGCCGGATGTGACGGACCAGCAGCCAGGTGATCGCCACGATGACGGCGAAGAGGCCCAGCGGCAGGACGATCCGCGGCAGGTAGGGCGTGATCCGGGCGAGGATGTCACCCGCGATATAGCCCATGGACACATGGGCCAGTGCATAGAGGATGCCGCCGACGATGTTCCAGACGACGAACTGACGGCGGCTCAGGCCGGAAAGCGCCGCGGCAAGGGCCGCAAGACCGGCGACCGGGCCGAGGAACCGGCCCATCACCACCGCGACAGGCCCGCGCCGCCGCACGAGGTCCTGCGCGCGCTCGAAGGTCTTGCCCTGCGGCAGGCGCAGCCGCCCGCCGAGCCACCGCCCCGTGTGCCAGCTGACCTCGCCGCCCAGAATGGCGCCGATGGCGACGAACCACACGAGGTCGAAGAAATCGAGATACCCCAGCCGCACCAGCGCGCCCCCGGCATCGACCACCAGCGTGCCGGGCGCGATGACGCCGGTGACCCACCACCCCTCAAGGAAGGAGAACAGGCCGACGATCCAGTAGGACCAGACCCCAAGGGATTCGAGCGTCGGCAGGATGTGGGAGAGGAAGCTGTGCATGGGCGTCCGGCGCGGCAGGCGAGGCAGAGGAATCCCCGGTCCGGCAGGCGCGCACCGGGAAAGAGGCTGAGGCACCCAACCTCGCGATTTTCCTCGGCCGATCAAGGCCCGTCCGGTCACGATTGCGAGGATCGCAGCCCGCCCGCCTTGCACGACAGCATGCTCAGGCACCGGGGACGGTGTCGCCGTCGGTCACGGCGACACCGCAAAAGGTCAGGAGATCCGGATCGTGGTGCCCCAGTCGTCCTCGTAGACGCTGGCCTTCGCGGCGACTCGGCTGCGCAAGGCGACGAAGTCGAGGCCAGTCTCGCGGTCCGGTCGCCGCCCGGCACCGGCGCTCAGCCATTCGTTGACCGCCACGTGGTGGTGATAGCCCCCGGTCGACAGGAACACGGCATCGTCCCGTGTGCTCGCCGCGTCGAAGCCCAGCGTTTCGCGCCACCAGTTCCCCGCCCGGGTCGCATCGCCCACCTTCAGGTGCACATGCCCCACGCAGGTGCCCGCGGGCGCGCCGCGCCAGCTCGGCGGCAACAGGCCCAGCGTGCCCATGATCCCCTCGACGTCGAGGGGATAGGTGCCCATCTGCACCTCGCCCTGGACCCACTCCCAACTGTCCTGCGGACGGTCGGCATAGATCTCGACGCCATTGCCCTCGGGATCGGTCAGATAGATCGCCTCGCTCACCCGATGATCCGCGGTGCCGGACACGGGAAGCTGCCGCTCGATCGCCATGGCGATCCACTGCGCCAGGTCCCGGCGCGAGGGCAGCAGGAAGGCGGTGTGGAACAGCCCGGCCTCCCGTTGGCCCGCCAGCGACAGCCCGGCCTGTTCGGTCAGCGCCAGCAGGCGCTCCCCGCCGGCGCCCATCCAGATCGTCGTATCCTCGCGGGCGACCTCCTGCAGGCCGACGGCCGCGCGGTACCAAGCCGCGAGGGCTTCGGCGTCGCGAGTGCGCAGGCCGACGGCGCCCACGTGCACCGGCGCCTGCACCGGAAGGCTGTTCGCGGCCCGCACCGCCTGCGGCAGGGTGGAGGCGAGCGCCATGGCGCCCACCCCCTTCAGCATGCTCCGCCGCCGCATCACAGTTCGCGCCCGATCAGGCGGTCGACCGAGAAGCGTCCGCCGCCCTTGGCCAGGAAGGTCAGCGTCACCGCGGACCAGATCAGCGACAGCTCCGCCCCCCGGTAGCCCTGTTCGAGCACGACCCAGTGGAAGTAGACCGTCACCAGCAGGATGACGGTGGTGCCGCCTGCGGCGATGCGGGTCAGAAGGCCGAGGGCCAGCAGCAGCCCGCCGGTGAATTCCGTCACCGAGAGCAGGATCGACCAGAGCCAGCCCGGCGCAAAGCCAAGGCCCGAGACCATGTCGGCCGCGCCGGTGGGGTTCTGGATCTTGGGCCAGCCGTGGACCATCAGCGCAACGCCGCTGATGACGCGAAGCCAAAGCTCCGTCAGGGGGGCGGCCACGCGGTAGAGCGGGCCGAATACCGGCAGCAGCAGCGCCGGGCGGTCAGATGTGGATGTAATCATGTCGTATCTCCATAGCATGCGAGCGCCGTCTGGCGTCGCGAAAACGGGGCACCGGGGTGCCGATACAGCTGTGATGGAGATCAGGCGCGCGGTGGCCTGCGATCTGGGCGGATGGTCCGGCCCGGCGTTTGGGACATGTCGGGAAGGCGGTGCAGCGATGCCGCCACGCGGGGCGCGAAGGTCAACTCGCTCCCCACCGGAACGGCGCAGGTGAAACAGGGTTTCTTGGCTGGCACCCGCTGGGAGAGCGAGACGCCCGGCGCGATGCAAACGCCTTCGACCTCGACCCCGGAGCTGCTCGCGCAGCCGGTCGAGGATTGCGCCTGCACCGGCGTCAGCGCCGAGAGGAGCAGGATCGAAAGGGTCACGCAGAGAGTGGCGTAGCGCAGCATTCGCGGTCCGTGAGGTGGGTTGCCCCGTGGTTGTCGCGTCAGGCGGCGGTCAGGGCAAGCCATGCGACATGTCGGTCACGCAAACGTCAGCACGAAACGGGCGGAAGGACGCCCCGCCGCGCAGATGTGCAGCGGGGCGATGGCAGGGCGCGCGACCTACAGGGGCGCCAGAACGCCCCCGGACGGCGCCGGGCAATGCGGGTCAGCCGACGGGCAGACCGGCGAGGACTCCACGCCCATCCCTTCGCTCATCGCGTGCAGCGCGTGGTGGGCCATGTCAGGATTGCCGAAGAAGGGGAAATTCCGCATCTCGGTCTTCTGCACACCCTCCGGCGCCTCGTAGACAACGGTGTCATCCTTGATCGTGACGCGTATCTGCAGTTCGGCCAGCGTCTCGGGGTCCACTGCGGTGGGGTCGTCGGACAGGATCACGAAATCCGCCAGCTTCCCGACCTCGATCGAGCCCTTGCTGTCCTCCTCGAAATGCTGCCACGCAGGCCAGAGAGTCAGCGCCTTGAGCGCGTCCATCACGCCGACACGCTGTGCCGGTCCGAGGATATCGCCCGAGCGGGTGCGCCGGGTCACGGTGGCGGACAGGATGCGCATGCTGTCGGGGAAGGCCACCGGCGCATCGTGGTGCGAGCCGAACATCATGCCCCGCTGCCGGACCCATCCAGTGGGCGAGATATTCTCGGCATTCACCGGGCCGACGGTGTGGTCCCGGTGCCAGTCGCCCCAGTAGAAGGTGTGCATCGGGAAGAGCGAGGGGAAGATACCCAGCTTCTGGATACTGTCCACCTGGTCTTCGCGCAGGAACTGGCCATGGACCAGCACGGGCCGGTTGGTCGGCGGGCCGTATTTCTCCTCTGCCGTGCCAATCGCGGCGATCAGCATGTCGGACGCCCCTTCGCCATTGGCATGGGTGAGGATCTGGAAACCATGGCTGAAGCACCAGTCGACCGCATCGTTCGTCTGCGCCTCGGTGATTGCGGAATAGCCCTTGTAGCCCGGCGGGTAATCCCCCACCGGGTCGTAATAGGGCCGGTCCCGCAATGCGGTGAAGCCCTGCGGCGAGCCGTCGATCGTCAGCTTGCAGCCGCCGACCCGCACGTGGCCGTCGTAGTCCTGAGAGACGTTCGCCTCGATGAAGTCCCGCGCCTCCAGCACGTCAGGGAAGGCGACCACGTCGATCGGCAATTCGCCCCGGGCGTCCACTGCCTTGAGGGCAGCCACGTTGCCCGCGCTGGAACGGCCTTCCTGCGCGGTCGTATAGCCGAAGCGCGCCCACAACTCCGCCCCGGCCTTGGCAAAGGTCTCGAACCCCTCCGGACCAAGCTGGCCCAGCAGGGGCATCAGCGCTCCGAAGAAGGCGTATTCCTCTAGCACCCCGTTGGGCCGTCCATCCTCGCCCCGGCGGATCACCCCGCCGGCCGGGTTCTCGCTCTCATCGGTGATCCCGGCAATCTCCAGCGCCTTGGAGTTGGCGACACCCAGATGCCCCGACTGATGGATGATCATGATCGGCACCTCGGTGGAGACCGCGTCCAGCTCGTCCCGCGTCGGATGCCGGAGTTCGGCCAACTGCGCGTTGTCGTAGCCGAAGCCGATGATCAGGTTCACCGCGTCCACGGCCTCCTGATTGGCCGCGACCCAGTCGCGCAGCCCCTGTTGCAGGCCCGCGATATCGCGCACGTCGCCGTCCGGCGGCGCCAGCATGTTGGCCGACAGCGCCTGAATGCCGCCGAGTACGACATGACCGTGGCTGTCGACGAAGCCGGGCAGCATCGTGCGCCCGGCGAGATCGAACATCTGCGTGTCGCCGCCCTGAAGCTTGGAAATCTCCTCCAATGTGCCGACGGCAAGGATCGTGCCGTCCTTCACGGCCACAGCCTCGGCCGTGGGCGCGGCGTCGTTGATGGTGAGGATGGGGCCGCCCGAATAGATCGTGTCGGCGCTGTCCTGCGCCAAGGCGCCCCCATGGGTCAGAATTGTTCCCAGCAGCAGCGCTGCGGGACCTGCAAGAACTCGCATGGCAATACTCTCCTGAATCACTCGTATGATGCACAATCTAAACAAGAAAACGCGGCGCAATCTGCGCGTTTGAGGGAAGTCTAGCGCGGGGTCTCCCTCCCGTCATCAAAATTGGGCGGGCGTCGAAGCGACAAGATCACTCCAATCCGCATTCGGTCCCCGCTCCGCCGCTGCAAGCCCGACGCAGCATGTAGACAGCCATATGGGCGCAAGTTACGGTTCGGGGAATTTTGATTTTAGGCGCGTAATACTATGACGAGTGAAACGGATATTTCGCACGGAGACCCCTCCTGGTTCGCAGGCCCGGGTGAAACCGATCTTCTGGCGTGGGTTGCAATTCTTCTGCTGGTCCTTGCGATTTTCGGATTGGTCACCCTCTACGCGGCCTTCGACCGATGGGCGGAACACAGGGCCAAGGGCACGCCGCTGGCCAAGACCATTCCCACCCTGCTTGCCATCGCACTGATCTACGAGGTCTTCCCGATCGAGCACTTCAGCCTGTTGCTTCCGCTCAGTGCGATCCTGATCGCGCTCATGGCCGACTGGTCGCGGTTCCACTCGCTGATCGGCGTCAGCACCCCCGGCCACGATGAGACAGCGCATCCCGATGCGTCGATAGCCGCGGCGCCCGCCGATCCCGTGCCCTCCGACAAGGGGTCCGCGCTATGATCGAGCTTCTTCTGACGTCGTTCCCCGTCATCATCCGGTACTTCCAGCTCAAGCGCCGGGGCGAACCCATGTCCGTCTGGAACATGAGGGTGGCCGTCTTCATGTGGGCCGCGATGGCCTTTGCCCTGTTCGTGGTCATCTTCTACTTCCACCCCAAGTCCTACTCGGGCGTGCTGCCGTTCCGCACCGTCTCTGTCGTGTCGCAGGTCAATGGGCCGGTTACCGAGGTGGCGGTCACCAACGGCCAACACGTTTCGGCGGGCGATCTGCTCTTCCGTATCGAGGACAGTGCCCAACGCGCCGATCTGAACCGCGCCGAGGCCGAGCTTGCCGCACTCTCCTCGGACGAAGCGAAGGTCCGGAACGAGTTGCTGGCCGCTGAGGCCTCCGTCATGGAGGCAACTGCCGCGCTCGACCTGGCCAAGGAGGACCTCGGCCAGGCGATGACATTGCTGGAGCGCAACGTGGGCACGCAGGACGCGGTGCGCACCTTGCAGGCAGAGGTTGCCGTGGACGAGGCACGCCTTGCCGCGGCGCAGGCCAGTGTCACCCTCGCGCAGTCGGAGATCTCCGAGGGGCTTCCGGCCCGCCGCAGGATCGCCGAGGCCTCGCTCGAAAGCGCCCGCGCGGCATTGGACAAGACTTCGGTTCACACCGTGACCGACGGGGTGGTGACGCAGCTCGCGCTTGGTCCCGGCAGCCCGGCCTCGCAGCTCATCCTCAGCCCGGCGATGGTCATCATCCCGGATCGCGATCCGGAGATGCCAGTGCGGATCACGGCGGGGTTCTCGCAGGTGGCGCGCTCCACGCTTCATGAAGGCATGGCTGCAGAGATCGCCTGCGATTCCAACATGGGCCTCTCGTTCCGGAACACCGTGCTGCCGGCGCATATCTCGTCGATCCAGCCCGCGGTGGCCGCAGGCCAGATCGTGCCGGGGGGGCGGCTTCTTGAACCTCAGAACCTCGTCGCCCGCGGCTCGCTCGTGGCGTATCTCGAGTTGGTGCACCCCGAGCATGAGGCCATCATGCTCAACGGCAGCGGCTGCCTCGTACAGACCTACACAACCACGCTGCCGGGCCTCACCGGCCATATCATCGCCGCGACCGGCGTCGTGAAAGCGGTGGGCCTGCGGCTGAAGGTCTGGGGCGCCTTGATCGCCGGGATCGGGCTGTCAGGCGGCGGACACTGACGGACACGAGATTTAGCATAACTATGCTTCTGCGTCGTTTGGAAGGTCCCCCGGCTCGGCGCACCACCTGAACCGGCAGAACAGGCTGAGAAACCGTATTACGCGGCACCGGGCGCTTTACGTTCCGGTGCCGCACTTGATAATCGGAGCAACGGTCATTTGTGATTGACCGACGTCTGCGAAAGTAATTGCCGCGCCCGGGTTCTACTTTTGCGCGAATGTCTGAAGAGCTTCGGGCATCGGGCGGGCCCGCCGGCCGGCGTTGCGCCCCTTGGATACCGGGGCCGGAGCCGCTGCGGAGGTTTTCCAGCTACGGGCGCCTCTTACACAATTCCGGCCCTTGCAATTATCATGCGCGTTTGCATCATGATTGAGATTGACCTCCGGAACCGCGATCGCCGTGGTTTGATTGCCCGCGAAAGCGGGAACGGCGAACAGCACGGCGGCCGACAATACGGCAACTTTGAATTCTTGCATTTGACTGGTCTCCTTCGGGACTGGCTATTGAATAATGACTATTCCAGCACCTTAGGAGACACGCCCCAGGCTTGGCGAACGCGCTTTCCTTAAGGCCCATTAGGAGCACGCGCTTGCATCTGGACCTAAAGCATGTCGAAGCACTTGCCGCAGTCCTCGGGACAGGCAGTTTCGAAGCTGCGGCCAAGCAGCTCAACCTCAGCGCGTCGGCGCTCTCGCAAAGGGTCCGCTTGCTGGAAGACAGGATCGGTGCGGTGCTGTTGACGCGGGATACCCCCTGTGCACCGACCGATGCGGGGCGGCTTGTGTGGCAATATGCGCAGGAGATCATTTTGCGCGAACAAACCCTTGTCGCCAGCCTTGCCCTCGATGCAGGGAAGGCGCGTGCACCGGTCGCGATCGCGATTTCGCCGGACACGATGGCAACATGGCTGCTGGACGCGCTCAAGGACGTGCCCGACCGGCTCTTTGTCCTCAAGGTCGACAATTATGCGCAGGGCACGCGGCTCCTCGCGCGGGGCGAAGTGCTGGCTGCGGTCACATTCGGTCAACGCCAGGTGCAGGGCTGCGACGCTTTCATCTTGGGGGCCTTGCAGTACATCCCCGTCTGCAGCCCCGCCTTTTACACGCGATGGTTCTCGCAAGGCCTGACGGCGGATGCCTTACAGGCGGCGCCCTGCCTGACCTATAATCCTGACGACCGGCTCCAAATCGACTTCGCGGAGAGGTCAACGGGGCAGAAACTGGTCCCACCGACACATTACATGCCGGACGCGAGAGGGCTTGCCGACGCGGCCGCCATGGGGTTCGGATGGGTGATGTTGCCCCATTTGCTGGCGCAACCCTTGATGGCAAAGGGGCGCCTGACCTGTATCTCCGAGGACAATCACATCTTTTCGGAGCTGACATGGCAGGTGACGCGGGCATCACGAAGCATCATGCAGCCCCTGACGCGCGCCGTGCGCAAGTCCGCACGCGACCTGCTGGTGCAGGAGTACTGACAGGCAGGATGGGACGAATCTTTCCCTTTTGAAACTGCCAGTTTGCGCCTGCTTCGCCGCAGTTCCCCGCAAAGACATTCGAAAGAAATGATTGATTTGTATCCGGTTATCGCATTGGCTGGATACACTTTAAGGTAGTTTACGAGTCGTCCCGAATGGGACCGACGGCCTATTGAAGACGTGAATTTCGATCTGCCACCCGCAGAGGAGAGAACTCTCATGGCACGACGCATCTGTTTCATTGCATTCGCCGCTTCCCTATCCGCAACCCCGCTCGCCGCGCAGGTGACCACCGACGCGGGCACCATCACCGCCGAGAAGATCGAGCGGTTCTTCAACCAGCCGGGCTACTCGCCCTATGCGGGCCGCAGCTACCCGACACAGCCGCTCTGGGGTGAGCAGCACCTGCACACCTCATGGTCGCCCGATGCCTTTGGCGGCGGCACGCGCGTCGGGCCGGATGAGGCGCTTCAATATGCCAAAGGCGGCGAGATCACCTCAAGCACCGGCCAGCAGGTGAAGCTGTCCCGCCCCTATGACTGGATGGTCGTAGCCGATCACTCCGACGCGCTCGGCGTCGTGGCCAGTATCTACGAGGGCGATCCGGCCTTCATGTCCGATCCGACGCTGAAACGCTGGCACGATGACATGCGCAAGGGCGGCGAGGCCGCGACCGCCGTGGTCATGGAAATGATCACCCTTCAGGGCGAGGGGAAAGTTCCTGCCGCAATGACCGATCAGACCACGCAGATGGATATGTGGCAGAAGATGACCGAGATCGTCGAAGGCCATAACCAGCCCGGCGTGTTCACCGCCCTGATCGGCTATGAATGGACGTCGAACTACGGCGGCGGGAACAACCTGCACCGCAACATCATCTACCGAGACGGCAAAACCCTGGCGGACATGGTCCGGCCCCTCACCACCTTCGACACCGAGATTCCGAACGAACTCTGGGATTGGATGGAAAACTATGAGGCTGAGACCGGCGGCCGCCTGCTGGCGATCCCTCACAACGGCAACCTCTCCAACGGGCTGATGTTCGCCACCGAGACCCCGGACGGCAAGCCGATCGACGCGGAATGGGCCAAGAACCGCGCCCGGTGGGAGCCGCTCTACGAGGTGACGCAGGGCAAGGGCACCTCGGAACAGCATCCGTCGCTGGCGCCCTCCGATGAATTCGCGGACTTCGAGATTTGGGACAAGGGCAACCTGAACGTGGTGCCCAAGGAACCCGGCATGCTCGACTTCGAATACGCCCGCGAGGCCCTGAAGCGCGGGCTCAAGCTGGAGGACGAGTTAGGGACCAACCCGTTCAAGTTCGGTCTGCTCGGCTCGACCGATGCGCACACCGGCATCTCCTCCACCGAGGAGAACAACTTCTTTGGCAAGTTTCCGGCCTCTGAGCCCGGCGTCGAACGCTCCACCGGCAACGCTTTCGATTTCGACGGGCGCACCGTGAAGGACTGGAAACTGGGCGCATCGGGTCTGACCGCCGTCTGGGCGGCCGAGAACACCCGCGCGGCGATCTGGGACGCGATGAAGCGCAAGGAGGTCTATGGCACCACCGGTACGCGGATCGGCGTGCGTTTCTTCGGCGGTTGGGACTTCGCGGAGGAGGACGCGCTTGGCCGCAACCCCGGCGCCATCGGCTATGGCAAGGGCGTGCCCATGGGCGCCGACATGCCCCCCGCCCCGGATGGGGCAGAGGCGCCCAGCTTCCTCGTGGCGGCGATCAAGGACCCCTACTCCGGCAACCTCGACCGCATCCAGATCATCAAGGGCTGGGTCGATGCCGCGGGCGAAATGCAGGAGAAGATCTTCGACGTGGTCTGGTCCGGTGACCGGACCCCCGGCGCGGAAGGCAAGCTGCCCTCCGTCGGCGATACGGTGGACGTCGAGAAGGCCACATGGACCAACACCATCGGCGCGCCGGAGCTGATCACCGTCTGGACCGACCCGGAGTTCGACCCGATGCTCGACGCCTTCTACTATGCCCGAGTGATCGAGATCCCGACGCCGCGCTGGACCGCCTATGACGCAGCCTTTTTCGAGGAAAGCACCTTCACCGACGACGTTCCGATGACCGTGACGGAACGCGCCTATACCTCGCCGATCTGGTATTCGGCAGGGCAGTGATCCATGGCAGACTTCGGCACGACCATCCCGCTCGACGGTTCCTTCGATGAGGCCGTCGAGACGGTGACCGCGGCACTGGCGAAGGAAGGGTTCGGGATCATCTCCCGGATCGACCTCGACCGGGCTTTCGCCGAGAAGCTCGGCCAGAGCTTCCGGCGCTACACGATCCTCGGGGCCTGCAATCCGGGCCTCGCACATCGCGCTATCACGGCCCGGCCCGACGTTGGCCTGCTGCTGCCCTGCAACGTCACGGTCGAGGAGACCCCCGACGGAGCGCTCGTCCGGTTGGTGGATGCTGGGCAGATGATGGCCATGGGCGACCTGGGCGAGGCGCCCGAGATCGCGGAACTCGCGGAGGATGCGGGCGCGCGGCTCGGGCGTGTCGCCGCCGCGCTTCAGGGCCCGTAAGGGGGTGACGATGTCTCTCCCCGCCCCTTTCTTGGCTACGCTGCGCTCGCCACTCGTGCATTTCTTTGTGCTCGGGGGGCTCATCTTCGGTCTCTATGGGCTGACCGCCGCGCCAGACGCCGCTCCGCCCCGCGACGACGTCATCACCCTGACCGAGGTCGAGGCCGACCGCCTTGCCGATGATTTTTATGCCGGGTGGGGTCGTGCGCCCACGCGGGAGGAGGCCCGCGCCCTGGTGCGAGACTGGGCCATTGAGGAAGCCATGGTCCGCGAAGCGCGCGCCCTCGGCCTGGATCAGGGCGACGCGATGATCCGCAACCGCCTGCGCGCCAAGGTCGAATTCCTCGCCGAAGCCCCCGCCGCCACGCTGGAGCCCGACGACGCCACCCTTGCCGCCTACTACAAGGCCAACGCCGCCGATTATGCAGAACCTGCGCGGATCAGCCTGACGCAGGTGCTGCTGCCCGCCGCCGTCTCGCAGGCCGAGGCCGCTGCGCTTGTCGCGGAGCTGCGCAGCGGAGCCGATCCTGATGGGGTTGGCCGTGCCACGCAGCTTCCGCCCCGGATCGAGGCCATGGCCCTGCCCGCGCTCGACCGGGTCTTTGGCGCGGGGTTCGCCGCCGAAGTCGCCGGGCTGGCTCCCGGAACCTGGGCCGGCCCGCTCACCAGCGCCTATGGCCCACACCTGCTGCGGCTCGACTCCGTCACTCAGGGCGCCCTGCCGCAACTCGACACTCAGCGAGAGAAGGTCCTGGCGGACTGGCGCTATGACGAGGCCCGCCGGATGCGGGAGCGCTACACCGAGGAGCTGATGAGCCGCTATCGCCTCGTCCTGCCCGGGATGGCGGAGGAGGACGAGTGAGACGCCTCGCCGTCCTGCTGCTGCTGCTCGTGTCGGTGCTGCCGCACGCGGCCACAGCCCACGCCCTCGACCCCGGCTATCTTGAGCTGTCTGCCATGGGCGAGAGCCGCTGGCGGGTGAGCTGGAGGATGCCAGACGTGAACGGCCGCCCGATGCCAATTGCGCCACGCCTGCCACCGGGCTGCGCGACCACGCCCGCTGCCGCGCCGGCCTTCGACGGGCGGGCGTGGGTCTCCTCCTTCCTGGCGCACTGCCCCGAGGGCCTTGCCGGGGGCGAGATCGCCATCGACGGGCTCGGTCGCACGCGGACCGACGTGCTGGTGCGCTACGAGTTGGAGCCCGGCGCGGCCCAGACCCGCAGGCTGACCGCAACCGCGCCCGCCTTCACCGTGCCCATGGCACCGGGCCGGGGCGAGGTCTTCACCAGCTATGTCGCGCTCGGCTTCACCCATATCCTCGAAGGGCTCGACCACCTGCTCTTCGTGCTCGCGCTGCTGCTCCTCGTGCGCCACCCGCGTCGCCTTCTCTTCGCGATCACCGCCTTCACGCTGGCCCATAGCATCACTCTGGCGGCGGCGACCTTCGGCTGGCTCCACCTGCCCTCCGCGCCGGTCGAAGTGGTCATAGCCCTTTCCATCGTCTTCCTCGCCTTCGAACTGGCCAAGCCGCCCGCACGCCGCGACCCGGTGGCGGAACGTTTTCCTGCGGTGGTGTCCTTCGGCTTCGGACTGATCCACGGCCTCGGTTTCGCCGGCGCCCTGCACGAGATCGGCCTGCCGCAAGGCGACGTGCCACTGGCCCTGCTGGCCTTCAACGTCGGGGTGGAACTGGGGCAGCTGGCCTTCATCGCGGTGCTGTTGTCGCTCTGGGCCTTGGCGAAGAGGGCGCTGCCGGCGCTCATGCGCCATGGTGCCCGGCTCAGCCATGCTAGCAGCTACGTGATCGGCGGGGTTGCGGCGTTCTGGGTGATCGAGCGTTTGTCCGGGTTCTAGGCGCCATGAGGTCTGATCTAAGTCAGCGTCATCAATGGATGCCTACGAGGATGATGGCCTCATCAATCTCCGCGCGATTTTCGGTATCTGGCGTTCTCCGCGCGGCGGGCATGTCTGGTTGGGGCGGGATAGTGGTCGTTCGCTGCTCGCGCGAACGCAACGTTGCCACAACGTGGAAGCAGACATTCCGCGAGGATCAGGTCGGAAAACCCGGCGTAACTTGCACAGAGGGCGGAGAGCGGTCGTTCGCTGCGACTTGCACGGACGGCCGCTGTAGTTCATTTGCGGAGGTTCGAGCGCCTGATAACCCTCAACACGTCATGTCGGCCGGGACCAAGGTATCGATCTGAGGAGCCCGCGCAGGTCACGCCACCGCCAATGCCAGAAGATACTGCGCCAGGGCGAACACGATGTGGGCCACCAGCACGTAAGCGATCATCCCGCCCGCGTTCGGCAGCTTCCGGGCGAAGAGGCCCCCGCCCATGCCAGGCATCAGGATGATGAGGCCCGCAAGTGTGCTGATCACGACGCCGATCAGGATGAACGGGAACACCGTCGGGGCCGCGACGAAGCCCGCGCCCCAGAACAGCGGGAACATCACCGCATAGGCGAGGCCGATCAGGTAGTGAAAGATCCAGCCGGTGGCGGCCTCGGCGCCCGTATGCAGGCGGGTGTCGTTGCCGTCCAGGACCAGCCGTCCCGCCGGAATGCCAAGCAACCAGCGCCCGACGGAAGGCCAGTGCGTCCCCGGCATCCAGCCGATTTTGGCGGTGAAGAAGCCCCAAAGGTCAAGTGCGATAGTGGACCCGATCCCGACGACCAGGATGAAGGTGATGATGTCTGCGGTCATGTGCAACTCCTCCGATGTTGCCGTTGGCGTAGCGCCGCCGGAGCGCCGTGATAAATTCTTTCTCGTAGGCCGATTGATTTCGAAATCGGATCAATCGAGGTCAAGCAGCTGGTCGAGCTGTCGTGAGCGCTCCAGCGCCATGAGGTCCGAACAGCCGCCGACGTGGATCTCGCCGATGAAGATCTGCGGCACCGTGTGGGCGCCACCTGCGCGCGACATCATGGCGCGACGGGCCGCGCCGTTCATCACGTCGATCTCGGTGAAGGCCGCGCCCTTCTGCGTCAGCAGCGCCTTGGCGCGCGAGCAGAAGCCGCAGAAGGGCGTGGTGTAGATGTCGATCTTGGCCATGTCTGTGTCCTTCTCTGGCGGCAGGGCGCCCGAAGACGCCCCGCCGGTTTCCGTTTCCGGCAGGTCAGCCGAGGGTGATCTCGGGCGTCACCTGGATCGTCACGCCAGCCTTCTTTGCGAGGTTGCCGACGACGCAGACCTTGTCGGCGGTGGCGATGGCGCCCTCGGCCGCCGCGCGGTCGGCCTCGCTCGCGCCTGCGCTCAGCACCAGTTTCGCGGTGTGGCGGATGGCAAAGGCGTCATCCGTCGCGGTCGCGTCCGTCTCCACGGACAGGCTGTCGACCGGGACCTTCTTGTTCGCGGTGATCGCGCGCAGGGTCGCGGTGAAGCAGGCCAGCGTCGCAGAGGTGAAGAGCGACTTGGGGTCAGCGCCCGCGCCGGAACCGCCGAACTCGGCAGGGATGCCGATGCCCACGTCCCAGCCTTCGCCAGTGATGCGGCCAGTGCCCTTGAAGCCACCGTCCCAGGTGGCGGTCATCTTGATATCAGCCATGATCTTCTCCTGCCTCAGGCCGCCTTCACGGCCTGCAGGTATTGCGCCTTGGGGTTCAGCCCGACGACCACGTTGACCGGCTGGCCGTCCTTCATCACCACCACGGTGGGGACGGAGCGGATGCCGAAGGCGCCGGCAATCTCGGGCGCCTTGTCGATGTCGACCTCGCCGAAGGCGGCGGTGTCGGCGAGTTCCGAGGCGACCTCGTTGTATGTCGGCTCCAGCGCGATGCAGGGGCGGCACCAGGTCGCCCAGAAGCGCAGGACCTTCACGCGGCCCTGGCCATTGATGAAACTGTCGAAGTTGCTGGCATCCAGCGTGGTGACGTCTGTCGTCATGTCTTGTTCCTTGTCGTTGAGGTTTCAGGCCGGGACCGCGAGCGGCAGCCCGGCGAGGTAGCGTTCGGCCTCCAGCGCGGCCATGCAGCCCTGCCCTGCGGCGGTGACGGCCTGCCGGAACTGGTCGTCCGCCACGTCACCGGCCGCGAAGACACCGGGGATGGCGGTGGCCGTGCTGTCGGGCTTGGTCAGGATGGTGCCGCCGGGCCTCAAGGGCAGCTGCGTGCCAAAGATCTCCGTCGCTGGGTCATGGCCGATGGCGACGAACACGCCGTCGGTGGGCAGGTCGCGCAGGCTGCCGTCGCGAATATCGCGCAGGGTGACGCCAGTGACGATCTTGGGGCTGTCGGTGCCGGTGATCTCGGCCACTTCGGAATGCCACTGCACCTCGATCTTGGGGTGTGCGAACAGGCGGTCCTGCATCACCTTCTCGGCCCGCAGGCTGTCGCGACGGTGGATCAGGATCACCTTCTCGGCGATTCCCGCGAGGAAGAGCGCCTCTTCCACGGCGGTGTTGCCGCCGCCCACCACCACGACCGTCCGGCCGCGGTAGAAGAACCCGTCGCAGGTGGCGCAGGCGCTCACGCCGCCGCGCTGGAACGCCGTCTCGGACGGCAGGCCCAGCCAGCGGGCCTTGGCGCCTGTCGCGATGATCAGCGCATCCGCGCCGTAGTGCGTGCCGCTGTCACTGGTCAGGCAGATGCCGTATTCCAGCTGCGCGCCGAGAATGATGTCATTGATGACCTCGACCCCCATCCGCAGGGCCTGATCCCGCATCTGCTCCATCAGCCAGGGCCCCTGGATCGGGTCCGCGAAGCCGGGATAATTCTCCACGTCGGTGGTGATGGTCAGCTGCCCGCCAGGCTCCAACCCGGTCAGCAGCAGCGGCTCCAACCCGGCGCGGGCGGCATAGATCGCCGCCGTATAGCCCGCCGGACCGGAGCCGAGGATGATGAGTTTGCGGTGCATCGTCTTCGTGCCCCTTCGCTTGCCTTTGTCGTCGTGAGAGACATATATGCGGCGAAAGGCGGAGTTTAATTTCGCATTCGCTATCGCCATATATTCCCAATTCGCATCAATGGGGCGCGCATGGAAATCAAGGAACTGCGGTGCTTCACCCGCGTGGCGGAGACGCTGAACTTCAACCGCGCCGCCGAGATGCTGAACATGAGCCAGCCGGTGGTCACCAAGACCATCGCCCAACTGGAGCACAAGCTGGGCGTCAAGCTCTTCGAGCGGACGACCCGGCGCGTGTCGCTGACGCCTGCGGGCGTGGTGCTGCGGCGCGAGGCGGACGGGCTCCTGGCGTATCTCGATCAGGTGCAGCGCGCCGTGCGCCATGCGATTGCCGAGGAAAGCGGGCGGTTTGCCATCGGGGTCACGCCGCTGGCGATGCAGACGGTTTTCCCGGGCGTCATCCGCGGCTTCCGCGAGGCGCATCCGGAGATCGAGGTCTCGATCCACGAGCTACCCACCGACGCGCAGGTGAAGGACTTGCTGGCCGCCTCGATCGACGCGGCCTTCCTCCTGATGCCTGCCGAGGACCCGGCGCTTGAGGTGCGAGAAATCCACTCGGAGCAGATGCGCCTTGCCGTGCCGGTGTCGCATCCGCACCTGAAGGCGCTTGGCAATGCGCCTCTGCCGCTCTCGGCCTTCGCGGGGGAGACCTTCATCATCCCGGCGCGCGCGCAGAACCCCGGCGTGCATGACGAGATCATCCGCGCCTGCGCGGTTTCAGGCTTCCGGCCCAAGGTGAAGGATTGCACCGAGGGGCAGAGCTGCCTGTGCCTAGTCGAAGCCGGGATGGGGGTGAGTTTCGTCACCAACCGCATCGATTGCGCGGCCAGTGGCGACATGCGGATCGTCGATCTGGAAGACCCGGCGCCCTCGCTGTCGGTGGCGCTTGCCTGGCGGAAAGACGATCCCTCGCCGCTCCTCGACACCCTGCGCGATCTGGCGTTGGAGGGGGCCACCGCCTGACGGCCCCCTCTGGCTTTATGCCGCCTCGGGGCACTCGCCGCCGTTGCCCGCCCGCAGCGCGGCACAGTGCCTGCGGTCGATGCCTGCGCTGATCACGGCCAGCGCCAGACCTGCCAGCACGACGACACCTGCCACCGGCCCGGTCATCCCGAGGCCGAGGTGATCGACCACCCAGCCACCGCCGCCCGCGCCAAGCGCGATGCCAAGGTTGAAGGCCGAGATGTTCATGCTCGACGTCGCGTTCACAAGCCGGGGCGCGATCAGCACGGCCTGGTTCACGGCATAGAGCTGAAGGATCGACACGGAGCCGAAGGCCACGATGCCCCAGATAATCACCAGCGGCACGACCGTCATCAGGCTGCCTGCGAAGGGGATCAGCATGAGCAGCGCCACCGCCATCACGCCATAGATCCACAGCAGCACGGGCATCGCGCCGACACGGTCGGCAATCCGCGCGCAGACAAGGTTCCCGATCGCCACTGCGACGCCATAGAAGAACAGCAGCGTGCCGATGCCGTTCGGGGTCATGCCGGTGAACTGTTCGAGGATCGGCGACAGGTAGGTGAAGGCCACGAAAGAGCCGCCATAGCCCACCAGCGTGATCGCGAAGAGCAGCGCGAGGCGCGGCTTCAGCACCACGGACATCTGCTCGAGGAACGACGAGGGCGCGGGCCGCTCGATGTTGCGCGGCAGGAGCCACGCCAATGCCACGAAGGACAGCACGCCGATGCCGGTGACGGCGATGAAGGTCGCACGCCAGCCGAAGTAGTTGGCGATGAAGGTGCCCACCGGCACGCCCGAGATCAGCGACAAGGTGATGCCGGTGAACATGGTCGCGATGGCCTGCCCGGCCTTCTCCTTCGGCACCAGCTGCGCGGCGACGACGGTGGCGACCGAGTAGAAGACGCCTTGCACGACGCCCGACAGGATGCGGCCCAGCAGCAGCACCTCGAAGGTCGGCGCGAGGGCCGAGAGGGTATTGGCGATGACGAAGTGGACCATGAGGCCCAGCACCAGTTTCTTGCGGTCGAACCGCCCCGTCAGGGCGGTCAGCAGCGGCGCGGCTATGGCCACGGCCAGCGCGTAGATACTGACGGTGAGGCCCGCGGTGGCGAGGCTCACCTGGGTATCACGGGCGATTTGGGGCAGGATGCCGACGATCACGAACTCGGCCATTCCAATGGCAAGCGCCGCCGCCGTCAGGGCCCAGACTCCGATAGGCATGAGGATCTCCGATAGCTTGAAGGGCCCGCCGGGAAGGGCGGGCGGGATGCTCATGGTCTAAGGAGGGCTGGGATAGAGGTTAAATTCCAATGACCTGCTCCCCTGAAAAGTCCGCGGTTTGAGGTTAGCCTGTTCTCCAAACGAGGAGACAGACGATGCGGAAAAGCCGTTTCAGCGAAGAGCAGATCATTGGCATCCTGAAGGAGCAC
>NZ_JAIUZP010000018.1 GCF_020171315.1 Pseudooceanicola nanhaiensis
GTGCTCCTTCAGGATGCCAATGATCTGCTCTTCGCTGAAACGGCTTTTCCGCATCGTCTGTCTCCTCGTTTGGAGAACAGGCTAACCTCAAACCGCGGACTTTTCAGGGGAGCAGGTCAGACAGGCTGCGACGTTTCGACGGTGCCCTTCACCCGCACCACTTCAAGAAACTTCGTGAAGATCCAGCTTGCTGGCTGCGCGACAGGGCGCCGCCCCGGAGGGCAGCGCGGGCCGAAACCGCTCCCGTGTCAGAGGAGCGTACCGAGGTGCGCGACAGCACGATCCAGTTCGTCCTCGGTGTTGAAGTAGTGCGGCGCGAGACGCAGCAGCGTCGGCAGGCCGCGCCGCTCCGCATCGAGGCGGGTGCTCGACGGGGCCGAGGTGCCGATGACAAAGCCGGCCTCGGCCATCCTGGCCACAAGCGATTGCGGTTCCGGGTGGTCGACCGAGACGCTGACGATGCCACAGCGCTCACGACCGAGATCGCGGAGCTGAACGCCCCGCGTCGCCGCCAGCAGCGATCGGGCGTGATCGGCCAGCAGGCGCACGCGGGCCTCGATCGCTTCGATCCCGATCCGGTCGGCGTAATCGATCGCCGCACCGAGGCCGGCGCGCAGGGCATAGGAGTTCTCCCAGGTCTCGAAGCGCCGCGCGTCGTCGCGCAGCTCGTACCGGTCCCGCTCCACCCAAGGCGCGCCGAAATGGTCGATCATCGCGGGTTCGAGGTGGTCCAGCCACCGCTCCGCAACATAGAGAAAGCCCGTGCCGCGCGGGCCGCGCAGGTACTTCCGCCCGGTCGCCGAGAAGAAATCGCAGCCCAGCTCTGCCACGTCGATGCGCATCTGGCCTGCGGCCTGGCACCCATCCAGCAGATAGGGCACCCCGTGCGCCCGCGCGATCCGGCCGACCTCGGCCGCCGGGTTCACGAGGCCACCGTTGGTGGGAATCCAGGTGATCGCGATCAGCCCCACGTCGTCGCCCATCCGGTGCTCCAACGCCTCGACGTCCAGCGCGCCATCTGCGTCCGAGGGGATCACCTCGATGATGATGCCATCGCGCTTGGCCCGCTGGAGGAAGGCGACGTAGTTGGCGGCATATTCGGCCTCGCAGGTCAGCACCCGGGCGCCCTTGCGCAGAGGCAGGGCATAGAAGGCGTGACACCACGCGACCGTCGCATTCTCCATCAACGCGATCTCGCGCGGGCGGGCCCCGATGTGGCGGGCGACGGAGGCATAGACCCCCTCCAGCGGCGCCGCCTGCTGGGCGTGGGCCTCGTACCCGCCGATCTGCGCTTCGAGCCGGGTGTGTTTGATCACCGCATCGGCCACGCAGCGCGGCATGAGGGAGGAGCCACAGGCCAGAAGATGGGTCGTGGTCTCGGCGCCGGGCGTGTCCCGGCGGACTTGTGCGATGTCGATCATGGGAGGGGGCCTGATGTCAGCGAAGGTGTTGGAGGCAGAGTGTCACCGCTCACGGCAAGATGCGCAACCGCACATCTTGGGGGGTGCGCCGCGGCTTCCAATGATGAGGGCCGACCACGAGGGGGGATGCGCTCATGCTGTCCCCGCGCGGGCAGGGGCTCTCGCCGCATAGCGGGCGGCCCTATAGCAGGCGCGGGTCTTGATGCTTTTGCCAGCGAACCGACTGATCCGGATCACATTTTTTACGCGCAGCGCAATATCGTCATGACCCCGCACATCGGTGGTGTCACGGTGCAGGCGAATGCGCGGGTCGGCGCGGAGGCGCTGCGTGGCATCTGCCAGATCCTCGCCGGCACACCGGTTCCGCCCGAGCACATCGTGAACCGTACCCTCATGGCCGCCGCTGCGGCTTCCCTCACTTCCGTGGAGAACTCACCCATGCCCGCAGGCTTCCGCATCCTCAACCGCACCCAAGTCGCCTCCAAGGAGCTGGTCGCGGCCTACGCCAAGCTGCCGGTTGCCAACGTCTCGGATAGCATGGCGCGCCTGACGGCCGCCGGTCCGGCCCTGCGTCCGATGCATGCCTCCGGCGGCATGGCCGGCGTTGCGCTGACCGTGAAGTCGCGCCCCGGTGATAACCTGATGCTGCACAAGGCCATCGACATGGCCGTGCCGGGCGACGTGATCGTGGTGGATGCGGGCGGCGATCTGACCAACGCGCTGATGGGCGAGCTGATGCTGGCCTACGCGGTGAAGAAGGGCGTGGCGGGCTTCGTGCTGAACGGCGCGATCCGTGATCTCGACGCCTTCGTCGCAACGAACCTGCCGACCTTTGCCGCGGGCGTCACCCACCGCGGGCCCTACAAGTATGGCCCCGGCGAGATCAACGTGCCGATCAGCCTTGGCGGCATGGTCATCCACCCCGGGGACATCGTGATCGGCGACAGCGACGGCGTGCACTGCGTGCCGCTGGCCGAGGCCGAGGCCGTGCTGAAGAGCACCCAGGCCAAATCCGCCGCCGAGATCGGCCAGATGAAGGCCATCGCCGAGGGCACCAACGACCGCAGCTGGGTCGACGCCGCGCTGAGGGACCTGGGCTGCGAATTCCCGGCCGATTGAGACACGACCGAGAACAGACCTACGCATGAACAGGAGGGGTCACATGCTGAGGCTGCTCCAGAAGGGCGCCCTTGCCGGTGCCATGGAGCCTTGCGGCGCGGTGCCGCCCTGCGCGGGGGCCGGTTGCGCGGCCATGAGGCTGGCGGGGCAGGGGCGACCGCCGCAATGGGGCAGGGCGCAGGCAGCGCCCTGCCGGGACGGCTCAGCCGTTGTAGTCTTCGTCGGCGACCTTATCCATCCAGGTGGTGAGCGTGCCGTTGATGCTTTCCTGAATGGCGATGTGGCTCATCGCGGTCTCTGCCGAGGCGCCATGCCAGTGCTTTTCATCCGCCGGGAAGAAGACGATATCGCCCTGGGTCACTTCCTCGACCGGGCCGCCTTCGCGCTGCACGCGGCCACGGCCGAAGGTGACGATGAGCGTCTGACCGGCAGGGTGGCTGTGCCACGCGGTGCGTGCACCGGGTTCAAACGTCACATGGGCACCCGTGGTGCGGCCGGGTTCGTCAGCCTGAAACAGCGGGTCGATGCGCACGGTGCCGGTGAACCAGTCCGCAGGGCCGGGGGTGGAGGGCGCGCTGCCGGAACGGATGATTTTCATGGGAAGTGTCCTTTCTCTGCGCCTCAGCGCAGCTTGGTGAATCTGTCGGTCCAGGACGCCGGGCCGGGCGGGCCAGGGCCAGCCGCTGTCGTCGTCTGCTGTGGTCTTTCGTGCTGCTGTCTCAGCCCTACCGTAAGGGGGATTTGGACCTCTGTCCCGCCATCGTAAATAGCGCATCCCAGCAGGTCAGTCATGAAGCCTGCTCATCTATCGCTTGTTTGTCGGCAGATCGCCGTTGCGCGCTGGAACACGGGCGCATTGCCCTTCACCTCCCCCGGTACCGGGCCGTGTGCTTGCCGGGCAGACATGCTTTTCACCGGTCTTTTCGCGACCGGTCGGTTTTGCGTCCAGATGAGGTGGAGGCGTCCACAGAAAGGTAATGCACCCGCCCCCATGCCGGTCATGATGCGCCGTTCATCAATGACTTGAGGTCGCTCAGCCGCGTTCGCGCAGCGCGTCCAGCACGATCTGGAAGGCCGAGGAGGGCCGCTGGCGGCTGGGGTAGTAGAGGTGGAAGCCCGGGAAGGAGGGGCAGAAGGCATCAAGGCAGGTGCGCAGCCGCCCCGCGGCGATATCGGCCTCGGCCAGCCGTTCGGGCACGAGGGCGAGCCCATGGCCATCGACCGCCGCGCGCAGCACAGGGTTGATCGTGTTGAAGCAGAGCTGACCGCTGACTTTGACGCGGATCTCGTGGCCCTCCCGGTCTTCGAACTCCCAGGCATAGAGCGCGCCATGGGTCGAAAGCCGCAGGTTCACGCAGCGGTGGTGTGCCAGGTCCTGCGGCACCTCGGGCGCGCCCATCTCGTCGAAGTAGCTGGGGGCGCCGACGCAGATCATGCGCTCGTCCGGGCCGATCCGCATGGCGATCATGCCGTCGCTTACCTGGTCGCCGTAGCGCACGCCCGCGTCGCACTGCGACGCGGCCAGATCGGTGAAGCCATAGTCCATCACCAGCTCGATATTCACCGCGGGGTACTCTTTCAGCACGGGCGAGAGCTTGGGCCAGAGCAGGCTTTCGATGGCATATTCCACCGCCACGATCCGCACGGTGCCGGTGGGCTGGTTGCGCGCATCGTTGAGGGCCAGCAGCCGGGCCTCGATCTTCTCGAAGCAGGGGGTGAGCGTGGCGAGCAGGTCTTCGCCCTCCAGCGTCGGCGCGACAGAGCGCGTGGTGCGCGTCAGAAGCCGCATGCCGAGCCGCTGTTCGAGCCCCTTGATCGTGTGGCTGAGCGCCGATTGCGAGACGTTCAGCCGCGCGGCCGCCTTGGTGAAGCTGCGCTCCTCGGCCACGGCAGCCAATGCGATGAGGTCGCTGATATTCTCGCGGAGCATGAGGGACGTCTCGAACTGGTGTCGGTGGATCACGGTGGTCCTGCCGAAAATAGAGGCGTGACATTCATGAGTCTAATCATCTGATTGCGAGACGTCCTTTATGTATGCGCCGGGCCGGATTAGCCGGTTGTCGGGTGGCGCGGTCCGGCTGCGAGCGCGGCCCCGAAAAGGCCGCGCGGCAGGGGCGATCAGAGCTTGCCGCCGTAGACCGGGAACATGCTCGCGTCGCCATAGTCCTTGATCCGGTCCACGTTTTTCAGCGTGTCCATGTCCGCGTCGGAGATCACGAAATCCAGCTCGGCGTTGGATTTCATATGCGCGGGCGTCGCGGTCTTGGGCAGCGCCACGCAGCCCAGTTGCAGCACGTAGCGGATGCAAAGCTGCGGCACGGTCACGCCGTAGGTGTCGGCCATGGCCTTGATCTCGGCGTTGTCGAGGATCTTGCCGTGGGCGATCGGCGAATAGGCTTCGACCAGCAGGCCGTTCGCGGTGGTGTAGTCGATGAGCTCGAAGGGCGTGTTGCTGACGTGGGCGAGGATCTGGTTCACCATCGGCTTGACGGTGGCGTTCTCCAGCAGGTTGGCGAGGTCTTCCTTCTGGAAGTTCGACACGCCGATGGCGCGGATCTTGCCTGCCTCATAAGCCTCTTCCAGCGCCTTCCACGCGGCGAGGTTGCCTTCGAAGAAGCGGTCTTCGCCGGCGAACTCCATCCACGGCTGCGGCGAGTGGATGATCATCAGGTCGATGTAGTCGAGGCCAAGCGCGTTCAGCGAGCCCTCGATGGCGGCCTTGGCGCCGTCATAGTCCTTCACCTCGGCGGCCAGCTTGGTCTGGATGAAGAGCGCTTCGCGGGCCACACCGCTGGCCTTGATGCCTGCGCCGACGCCGCGTTCGTTCTCATAGGCCTGCGCGGTGTCGATGTGGCGGTAGCCCAGTTCGATGGCGGCGCGGACGGCCTCTGCGGCCTTGTCGTCCTCGATCATCCAGGTGCCGAGGCCCAGCTTGGGTACGGAGACGCCGTTGGATAGGGTATAGGTTTCGTCGAAAATCATGGCTCTGTCCTTTCTGTCCGGCCCGGGGCCGGTCTGCATGGCCCCGCACGTGGGGGGCGGCTGATGGCAAGCAGATAGGCGCGGAGCGGGGGGCAGATAATCTGCGGATTATTCACGCTACTCATGAGCAGAGGACATGAAACCGGACGGCGTTGCGAAAGTGGAATGGTTCTTCGATAGATTATTTGGTAATGGTTTCAAAGGCTTGAAGCCTTACTCCCGTCCTCTCGATAGGGGGCGTCATGGCGGCTACCGGCGGGCCGGTCGGTCCACAGGGAGCCGACCCAAAGGCGCAAGGAGCCGTATCGATGAATAAACTTGTCCTCCATATCGGGACACACAAGACCGGCACCATGTCCTTTCAGAAGAGCCGTGTGGAGAACTAAAAGCCCCTGATCGCAAACGGTATTTGGCCAATTTTCGGCCCCCGGTTCGAAGACGTGAAACGGGTGCTGCACCCCGCCGAAACCTGAAACGGTTTCCGGGACCGTTGCGGTCAGGGCCCGGATGCCCTGACCACGCCTGTCAAAGCGTCACTGGCTGCGGAGCATGCCGCCATCGACGCGCAGCGCCGTGCCGGTGATGTAGCCCGCCTGCGCCGAGCACAGGAAGGTCACGGCTGCGGCGAATTCCTCCGGCGTGCCATAGCGCCCGGCGGGGATGGTCGCCTGCGAGGCGCGGCGCACCTCGGCGACATCCTGACCGCTGGCCTTGGCGCGCACGCCGTCCAGTTCGGCCACGCGGTCGGTGGCGATGCGGCCCGGCAGGACGAGGTTCACCGTGATCCCGAGGGGCGCGACTTCCGAGGCCAGCGTCTTGGACCAGCCCGCCACCGCGCCGCGCACCCCGTTGGAGAGCGCCAGCCCCGGGATCGGCGCCTGCATGCCGGAGGACCCGATGGTCACGATCCGGCCCCAGCCCGCGGCCTCCATGCCGGGCAGGGCGGCATCGGCCAGACGGAAGAGCGCGACGGCCATCTGCTCGAAGGCGGTGCGCCATGTCTCGGCGGACTGGCCCCGGGCGGGGCCGGCCTTGGGGCCGCCTGAGTTCAGCACGAGGATATCGACCGGTTCTGCCGCCAGCCTTGCCTCCATCGCGGCGACCGATGCCGCGTCGGAGAGGTCGAGCGTCACGCCGGTGACGCCCGCACCCGTGGCCGTGCCGGAGCGCGAGGCGGCCAGCACCTCTGCGCCTTCTGCCGCCAGCATGGCCGCAGAAGCGGCGCCAAGGCCGCGGCTGGCCCCCAGCACGAGGGCGCGTTTGCCGGTCAGTCCGTAATCCATCTGTGGTCTCCTCAGGTCATCCGCTGTGCCGGGCCGGGTGGCGACCGGGCGGTGCGTGGTATGTCTCGGCACGTCTTCGTGCGGCCATCGCGGCGATGCCGCGCCGACCTCGCCGGTCTGGCTCTGTCCCGTCATGCCTGCGGGAGCGGCGCCGGGCAAGGTGCAGCGGTAAGGCAAAGCCCGCCGCGCGGCCGGGGCAGGGCGTATGAAAAAGCCGCCGCTCCATGGGAGCGGCGGCCAACTGTCACAGGACGCGATCTGCGTCGGGCATCTCGGCGGCTCTCATGGTCCCGTCCGGGTGTCCATGGGGGCCGGCGCCGCTCACTTGGCGAAGAGGCCTTCGAAGTCGGCAAAGCCCTTGATCTCGATCGGGTTGCCCGAGGGATCGAAGAAGAACATCGTGCGCTGTTCGCCGGGCTGGCCTTCGAAGCGGACCACGGGCGGGATGTCGAAGGCGATGCCCTTTTCCTGAAGCCGGTCGGCGAGGGCCAGCCAGTCGTCGAGGCGCAGCACGGCGCCCATGTGGGGCATCATCACCATGTGATCGCCGACCTTGCCGGTGCGGGTGGTGGGGAAGGGCTCGCCCAGGTGGAAGGAAAGCTGGTGGCCGAAGAAGTCGAAGTCGACCCAGGTGTCGGTCGAACGGCCTTCCTCGCAGCCGAGCACGTCGCCGTAGAAGGCGCGAGTCTCGTCGAGGTCTTTCACGTGGATGGCGAGGTGGAAGAGCGATTGCATGGTCTGTCCTTTCGTTGGCCCCCCGCAGAGGGCCCGGGTTGACGGGGCGTCTGCCTCTTCCTTGCGCACAGTTGCTGAGCGGTAAAGAGAGCAGCCATCGCGGGCCGGGTTGTAAGCGCCCCCCGGAATCGGCGCTTCGGGGCCTCTTGGGGCCCTGTGTTCCACCTTTATTATCAGTGATCTAGGGGAATTCGCACGACAGGCGGCGAATGTCATGAAACCGCAATATATAATATCCGATTATATTGATAGTTGTATAATAATCCTGATCTATACTGGAAAACAGGCGCTTCAGATGTCTTCTGGGGGCAGGACACGCCCCAGAAGGTGTGCCGCTAGACGCAACCAACAGGATTCTGACCCATGATGAAGCATCTTCTCCTCGCCTCCGCCGCCACCGTGGCGCTTGCCGGGGCCGCCTCTGCCGAGCTGGCCGAGATCAAGCCCGAGGGCTACAAGGTCGCTCTTGACGGCACCTTCGCTCCCCACGCCATGCCGACCATGTCGGGCGGCGTCGAAGGCTTCAACGTCGATCTCGCCGCTGCGATCGCCGAAAAACTGGGCGTGCCGGTCGATGTCACCGCCGCTCAATTCTCGGGTCTGATCCCCGCGCTGCAGGCCGGCACCTACGACTTCCTCGTCGCGCCGACCACCGTGACCGAGGAGCGCGCCGCCAACCTGCTTTTCACCGAAGGCTTCATGGACACCAACTTCCGCTTCGTCGTGCCCAAGGGCTCGGAAGCGGCGGCTTACACCACCCTCGAAGACTTCAAGGGCAAGACGCTGGCCGTGAACAAGGGCTCGGTCTACGAGCGTTTCCTGAGCGACAAGGCCGATGAAATGGGCTGGACCGTCGTCTCCTTCGGCACCAACACCGACGCGATCCAGGCCGTGACCTCGGGCCGGGCCGACGCCAACATGGCCGGTGCCACCGTTTCCGCGTGGGCCGTGCAGAAGAACCCGCAGATCGAGCTGTCCTTCGAATACCCCACGGGCCTCGTCTGGGGTCTGCCCTTCCGCAAGGATGACGCCGCCACCCGTGACCTCGTCGACAGCGTGCTGGAATGCCTCAAGACCGACGGCACCCTGACCGCCCTGTCCGAGAAATGGTTCGGCGTGACCCCGGCCGAAGGCGCCACGATCATCACGCCCACCGCCGGCTACGGCACCCCGGGCTTCGACGGCTACGACGCCACCGAACACGAGATCACCTGCGAATTCTGATCTCCCTTCGCTGCGAGGTCTGATCTCCCCTCTCTTCTCGCAGCTGGCGGGGGCCCTTGTTCTCCCTCTTCCGGGCCCCCGCCACCAATATCCCTCAATATAAAGGCAACAGCGATGACCCAACCGCGCACCATGCTCGAAATCTCGGGGCTCGAAAAAAGCTTCGGAGATATCGAGGTGCTGAAAAGCATCGACCTCAAGGTGCAGGAAGGCGAGCTGGTCTTCGTGATCGGGCCCTCCGGTTCGGGCAAGTCCACGATGCTGCGCTGCTGCAACCGGCTGGAGGAACCCACCTCCGGCGCGATCTTCATCGAGGGCGAGCGGATCACCGACATTCCGCGCCGCGATCTCGACCGCATGCGCCTAAAGGTCGGCATGGTCTTTCAGGGCTTCCACCTCTATCCGCACATGTCCGTGCTGAAGAACGTGATGCTGGCCCAGATCAAGGCGCTGAAACGGGCCAAGCCCGAGGCCGAGGCCCGCGCGCTGGAAATGCTCGACCAGGTCGGGTTGAAGCACAAGGCCGACGCCATGCCCGCCGAGCTTTCGGGCGGCCAGCAGCAGCGGGTGGCGATTGCCCGCGCGCTTGCGCTCGACCCGGGCGTGATGCTCTTCGACGAACCCACCTCGGCGCTGGACCCGGAACTGGTCGGTTCGGTGCTGAAGGTGATGAAGGACCTGCGCGACAAGGGCATGACCATGCTCGTCGTCAGCCACGAGATGCAGTTCGCCCGTGAGGCCGCCGACCGCGTGATCTTCATGGATGGCGGCTACGTGGTGGAGCAGGGGACCCCGGAGGAGATCTTCGGCAATCCCAAGTCCGACCGCCTGAAGACCTTCCTCAGCCGCGTCTCGCACGAGGACGCCGGGGCGGAGGCCGACTGATGCGGTTCATCGAGACATTCTTCAACACCAAGGTCATGGCGGATTACATGCCGGACCTGATCCACGCCATGGGCGTGACGCTGGGCCTTGCGGTGGCGACGATTATCACCGGGATCCTGTGCGGCGCGGCTCTGGCCTGCCTGCGGGTGGCCGGGCTGAAACTGGTGAACTTCTGCATCATCGTCTTCGCCGACATCATGCGCGCCCTGCCGCCGCTGGTGCTGATCCTGATCCTCTTCTTCGGGATGCCCTCGCTGGGGCTGAACATCTCGGGCTGGATGGTGGTCTACATCGTCCTGTCGCTGGTGCTGACCGCGTTTTCCGAAGAGATCTTCTGGGGCGGGCTGACCGCCATTCCCGCGGGCCAGTGGGAAGCGGGCCGGGCCACGGGCCTGTCGAAGGCGCAGACGCTCTTTTACATCGCCTTCCCGCAGGCTGCGCGCCGGGGCATCCCGCCGCTGGTGAACCGCGTGCTGGCGACGACCAAGCTGACCGCGCTCGGCTCTGTCATCGGGGTGAAGGAAATCCTCTCGGTCTCCTCCTCGGCGCAGAGCTTCTCGGGCTCGGCCACGCCGCTGACCATGGCGGCCATCGCCTATCTCATCATCTTCATTCCCGCCGTGATCGCATCGCACAAGATCGAACGGCGCTACCACTTCGCGACCTGAGGGGGGCATCATGGACACCTTCATCCAGACCTTCTTCAACCTCGACATCATGTCCCAGGCCTTCCCGCTGCTGCTCAAGGGCGCGGTGATGACCCTGAAGCTCTGCGCCGTGGTCATCGTCTGCGGCCTCGCGGGCGGGCTGATGCTTGCGCTTGCGGCGCTCTCGCCCAACCGGGCGCTGCGCTGGAGCGCGATCGCCTATATCGACCTCTTCCGCGCGCTGCCGCCGCTGGTCCTGCTGGTCTTCGTCTATTCGGGCCTGCCCTTCGCGGGCGTCCGGCTGTCGCCCTTCATGGCCGTGGTCATCGCCTTCTTCCTGAACAACTCCTCCTACTTCGCCGAGGTGTTCCGCGCGGGCATCAACGCGGTGCCCAAGGGCCAGACCGAAGCCGCGCGGGCCACGGGCCTGTCTCAGGCGCAGGCGCTGACCTACGTCGTGCTGCCGCAGGCCGTGCGCAACGTGCTGCCGGACCTGCTGTCCAACACCGTCGAGGTGGTGAAACTCACCTCGCTGGCCTCGGTCGTGTCCCTGTCGGAGCTGCTCTACTCCGCCAACATGGCGCGCTCCGTCACCTACAACGCCTCGCCGCTGGTTCTCGCAGCCGGCATGTACCTCCTCGTGCTTTGGCCCCTGGTGCGCGTGATTGCCCGCTACCAGCGTGGACTGGCCGTGAATTGATCCCCCCGAAAGGACATCTCCCATGACGAAAATGATGATCGGCGCCGCCCAGATCGGTGGCATCCAGAAGGCAGAGACCCGCGAAGAGGTCGTCGCGCGCATGATCGCGCTGATGGACGAGGCGGCCGCTAAGGGCGTCAAGTTCCTGGCCTACCCGGAAATGACGCTGACCACCTTCTTCCCGCGCTTCTACGTCGAGGACCGGGCCGAGTTCGATCATTGGTTCGAAAAGGAAATGCCGAACGCCGCCGTCCAGCCGCTCTTTGACAAGGCGAAGGAATACGGCATGGGCTTCACCTTCGGCTATTGCGAGCTGACCCCGGAAGGCCAGCACTTCAACACCTCGATCATCGTGTCGCCCGAGGGCGAGATCATGCTGAAGTACCGCAAGACCCACCTGCCGGGTCATGCCGAGTTCGAGGAAGAGCGGAGCCACCAGCACCTGGAAAAGCGCTACTTCCTGCCCGGTGACACCGGCTTCAACGTGGTCCGCAGCCAGGGCGTGATCATGGGCATGTCGATCTGCAACGACCGCCGCTGGCCGGAAAGCTGGCGCGTGATGGGCCTGCAGGGCGTTCAGCTTGTCTCGATCGGCTACAACACGCCCTCGCAGAACAACCTCTCGGCGGATGAAGGTCTGGCCAAGCGGCTCTACCACCACGAGCTGTCGGTCTGCGCCGGTGCCTACCAGAACTCCACCTACGCCATGGCCGTCGCCAAATGCGGCACCGAGGACGGCAACCACATGATCGGTGGCTCGATCATCGTCGATCCCGATGGCTTCGTGATCGCCAAGGCCGAAGGCGAAGGCGACGAACTGCTTGTTGCAGAGGCAGATTTCGACAAATGCGCCTTTGGCAAGTCGACGGTCTTCAACTTCGCCGCACACCGCCGTACCGAACACTATGGCCGGATCGTTTCGCAAACCGGCGTAGAGGAACCTTCGGAATGACTTTTGACACGGTAATCCACGGCGGCACGATCGTGACCGCCGACGGACAGTTCAAGGGGGATCTCGGGATCAAGGACGGCCGCATCGCGGCCGTTGCCGAGACCCTCGATGGCGGGGAAGAGCGGATCGACGCGGGCGGGCGGCTCGTCATGCCCGGCGGGATCGAGGCCCATGCCCACATCGCGCAGGAAAGCTCCTCCGGCGTCATGACCGCCGATGATTACCTCTCTGGCTCCATCTCGGCGGCCTTTGGCGGCAACTCTTCCTTCATCCCCTTCGCGGCGCAGCAGCGCGGCCAGTCGGTGGATGACGTGATCAAGACCTACGACGCCCGCGGCGTCCGGTCGGTGATCGACTATTCCTACCACCTCATCATCTCGGACCCGACCGAGAAGGTCCTGACGGACGAACTGCCGCGCGCCTTCGCCCGCGGCATCACCTCGTTCAAGGTCTTCATGACCTATGACCTGATGAACCTCGGCGACGGCGGGATGCTCGACATCCTCGAAGTCGCGCGCCACCACGGCGCCATCACGATGGTCCATGCCGAAAACAACGACATGGTGAAGTGGATGAACAAGCGGCTGGCAGGCAACGGCCTGACCGCGCCGAAGTACCACGCCATCAGCCGTCCGCAGCTGGCCGAGGAAGAAGCGATCAACCGCGCGATCCAGCTCGCCAAGCTGGTCGATGCGCCGCTCTTCATCGTCCACGTCTCGACCGAGGCCGGCGCCGAGATCGTGCGCCGCGAGAAGTTCAAGGGTGCCAAGCTCTTTGCGGAAACCTGCCCGCAATACCTTGCGCTGACCCGCGACGACCTCGACCGCGAGGGCATGGAGGGCGCCAAGTACATCTGCTCGCCGCCGCTGCGCGGGGCCGACACGCAGGAGCTCCTGTGGCACCACATCGCGCAGGGCACGTTTGAAAGCGTCTCCTCCGACCACGCGCCCTACCGCTTCGACGAGACCGGCAAGTTCCTGAACGGTGCCAATGCACCCTATCCCAAGATCTCGAACGGGATGCCCGGCATCGCCGCGCGTCTGCCGTACCTCTTCTCCGAAGGGGTGGTGAAGGGCCGGATCACGCCCGAGCAGTTCGTGGCGCTGTCCTCGACCAACGCCGCCAAGACCTTTGGCTGCACCACCAAGGGCCGCATCGCGCCCGGCATGGATGCCGACATCGCGATCTGGAACCCCGAGGTGACGCGCACCGTCGTCGCGGCCGACCAGCACGACAACATGGACTACACCCCCTTCGAGGGGATGGAGCTGACCGGCGTGCCGGAAGTCGTGATGAACCGTGGCCGCACCATCGTGGCGCACGGCGCGCTGAAGGCCGAGGAAGGGCAGGGCCGCTTCTTCGGTCGTGCGCCCGTCGATCTGCGTGGCAAGCCGGGCTATCAGGCGCCGGAATTCGACCCGGCGCAGAACTTCGGCACGGTCCTGCGATGAGCCGTATCCTCGTCATCAACCCCAACAGCTCCTCCGCGGTGACGCGGGGGATCGCCGAGGCGCTTGCGCCGCTGGGGGATCACTTCGACTGCCGCGACCTGCCGTCTTCGCCCGCGACCATCGCGACGGACGAGGACGTGGCGCGCGCCGGTGTCGGACTGGCCGAGATGGTCAAGACGACGCCTGCCGCGGCCTATGTCACGGCCTGCTTCTCGGACCCGGGCCTCGACATGGCGCGGGCGCTGACGGACCGGCCTGTGATCGGTATCCAGGAGGCGGGCATCCTGACCGCCATGGCGCGGGCGGACCTCTTCGGGATCATCGCCCTGGGGCCGAATTCCATTGGTCGTCACCGGCGCAAGATCCGCATGATGGGCGTCGAATCCCGTCTGGCCGGTGAACTGCCGCTGTCGGGCGTTTCTGCCGAGGCCTCGGGCCGGGATGAAACCGTCTATGCCGAAGTGCGCGAGACTGCCGCCCGGCTGCGCGACATGGGCGCGGGCGCGATCGTTCTGGGCTGTGCCGGCATGGCCCCGATCCGGGCGCGGTTGGAGCGTGACACGGGCGTCGCCGTCATCGACCCCGTCATGGCGGGTGCGGCCATGGCGCTTGGCGCGGTGCTTGGATGACGCGCGCGGCGGATCTGCCCGAGGTCTCCCTGCGTCTGCTGGAGATCTTCGCGGCCATGATGCGCTGCACCACCACGGTGGAAACCGCCGAGTTCCTCGGCATTTCGCAGCCCGCGGTCTCCGCCGGGCTGCGACAGCTGGAAAACCAGCTTGGCTTCTCGCTCTTCGAGCGGACGGGCCGCAGGCTGACGCCCACGGGTGAGGCCAACGATCTCTTCGAGGAAATCCGCCCGCTCTTCGGCATCCTGCGCTCCTTCTCGACGCGGGCGCGGGACATCCGGTCCGGCCGTGTCGGGCGTCTGCGCGTCATGGCGACGCCGCCGCTTGGCTATTCGCTGGGGCCGCGGGCATTGCAGGCCTTCCATGTAGCCCGGCCCGAGGTCACGATCAGCTATGACGTGCGGCGGCTGGAGAACGTACTGGATGCGATCCAGACCGGGCAGGCGGACATCGGCCTCGTGCTGAACGCCGAGCGGCTGGAGACCGTGAACTCCGAGATCATCCAGCGCAGCCAGATGGTCGTGCTGATGCCGGAAGACGATCCGCTGGCCGAGGGCGCCTTCGTCACCGCCGAAGAACTGACCGGACGCCAGATCGTCGGCATCGACCAGGCCTCGCAGCTGGGGCGGCTGGTGGCCAAGGGCTTTGCGCAGGGCGGCGGGCAGTATCGCCCGGGGATCGAGGTGCGCTATTGTCAGACCGCCTCGGCGCTCGTGGCGGATGGCATGGGCGTCACGGTGACGGACCCCTATTCGGCCGAGCCCTACCTTGATCGCGGTCTGGTCTCGCGGCCGTTCATGCCGACGCTGGAGGTGAGCGCCTCGATGCTGACCCGCAAGGGCGTGCCGCATTCGGGGCTTCTGCTGAGCTTCATGGAAGAGTTGCGGCGGCAGTTGAACCGGAGCCGGTGACGGGGCGGCAGGGCCCGTTTTGGTGCGGGGCCTTCGCTATCTCGCAAGGGGCATACCCCGCCTCGGCGGCGAGGGGGTACCTATCTCGGCGATATTTTCGTGAGACCTAGCTGACCCACGCTGATCTTGCAGTGGCTCGAGTAAGCAGTGCTGCGCGGCAAGGTAGAGGCGTCGCCTCTATCGGACACCGTTGCGCCGACTTCTCTACCATGTTCCGCCCGGCCTCAGGCCGGGCAGCGCCGTCCCGCCCCCCTGGGGCGGCGCTATTGCGCCACCCCGCGGGACGGCGCTGCCCTTTGCGTTTCGTCGGCAATGTCTTGGAGGGGGGGCAGGGTCGCTGAACAGCCCCCGCTGCCCCGGGGTAGCCGCCCGCTGCCCTTCGGGTTCAACCGCCAGCCATCGGACAGGGCTCGAAATGAAAAACGCCCCGGCGAAAAGCCGGGGCGTCTCCAATCGTCAAGCTCAGCCCTTCACGGGCGGCATCACGTCGTCCGGCAGCGGGCAGCGGTAGGGCGTCTGCGCCAGCTTCTGCTCATGCACCGCCTTGGCCGCAGCCAGCAGCTGCGGCTCGCGGATCAGGTCGCGCGCCGTGGCGGCCATTGCCTTGGCGGCCTGCACCATGCCCTTGTGCGCCATGGGCGACTTGCCCTGCGCCGTCAGCTGCCAGCTGTGGAAGGCCGTGCCCATGGCGCAGGTCGCCATCCAGCACTGCGCCGTCGGCACCGCCCAGCTGACATCGCCCACGTCGGTCGACCCGGCCCCGCCGCGCCCCGCGGGCGTGTCCAGCGGCACCACGAAATCGCACAGCGCCAGATCCGGATCGGTCGGCAGGCCGACGCCATTCAGGGTCGAGGCGATGTCCTCGGCCGAGAGCGTCGCGCGGATTTCCTCGGCGAAGGCGCGGTCCTCGGCGTCGAAATCGGGCGCGCCCAGACGGTCGAGGTTGGCCTGCAGCAGCTCCTCCAGCGGGCGGTTGCCCAGAAGGTTCGACACGCCGGAGAAGACCTTGGCCTCCACCGTGGTGCCGGTCATCAGCGCGGCGCCGTCAGCGATCTTGCGGACCCGGTCGAGCAGGTCGAACATCTCGGGCAGCTGCGGGGCGCGCACCAGCTGGCGCACGGTCGCCTTGGCGGGCACCACGTTCGGCGCGATGCCACCCGCGTCGAGGTAGGCGTAATGCACGCGGCAGCCGTCGGGCATGTGTTCGCGCATGTAGTTGATGCCGACGTTCATCAGCTCCACCGCGTCGAGCGCCGAGCGCCCGAGGTGCGGCGAGGCCGCGGCATGGGCCGCCTTGCCGGTGAAGGTGAAGTCGATCCTCGTGTTCGCCAGCGAGGTGGGCCGGTCCACGCCGATGAAGGGCGAGGGGTGCCAGGTGATCGCGGCGTCCACGTCATCGAAGAGGCCCGCGCGCACCATGTAGGTCTTGGCCGCGCCGCCTTCCTCGGCCGGGCAGCCGTAGTAGCGCACCCGTGCCTCGATGCCTTCCGCCTCCAGCCACTCCTTGACCGAGGCGGCGGCCATCAGCGCGGCTGAGCCGAGCAGGTTGTGCCCGCAGCCGTGGCCCATGCCGTCGCCGGGCAGGGGGGTGTGGCTGGTGGCACCCGCTTCCTGGCTGAGGCCGGGCAGGGCGTCGAACTCGCCGAGGATCGCGATCACCGGGCCCTTCTCGCCCGCTTCGCCCATCACGGCGGTGGGGATGCCCGCGATGCCCATCGTCACCTTGAAGCCTTCGGCCTCCAGCTGCTGGCGATGCTCCTCGACCGAGCGGTATTCGTCATAGGCGATCTCGGGCATGTCGAAGACGCGGTCGGCAAGGCCGGTATAGGCGGCGCGGCGGCTGTCGACGATGTCCCAGATCGGATCGGTATTCTGCATGTTCGGGTCCCCGTGAACACTGGATGGTCTGGCCTGATGGCCCGCGCTCTCTTTGCCGCAGGGCGTCGGGCAATTCCATGCCTTGCGCACGTAAATCACGAGAATTCGAGGGGGGCGCCTTAACGGTGATCATTCGCGGGCAGCGGGCCGCCGCGGTCTGCGTGGCGGGCTGGCGAAGGCTGGCGGGCTGCGTGGAGACGGGGCCGGAGGGCTGGCTGCCTGGGGAGCGGGCTGGCGTCCTTGCGGGGCTGGCGTGCGATCCTGGGGGGCGGGCTGTCCGACCGTTGGGGAGGGGATAACCCCACAGGCCCGCGCAGGACATGCGACAGGCGCGCCCGAGTGATTTTATCGGGAACGCATCCGGCGCGGCGGCAGGGGCCTGTTGCGGGGTTCTTAACCCCTCGCCGCTAGGCAGGACCCATCCAGTCGAGGAGACGCGCCATGCCCCGATTCCCTTCTCTGCCCCGAGTCCTTTTCTTGCCCGGAGTCCTTCTCGTGTTCTGCGCCTTGGCGCTCTGCCTGCTGGCCCCTGTGCCGCTTCATGCGGCAGAGGGCAGCGCGGCGGAGCTTGCCAAGTACAAGATCAACATCGCCGGGCGGCAGCGGATGCTGTCGCAGCGGATCGCCAAGGCCGTGTGCCTGAACCGGATCGGCGCCTCGGCAGAGATGCAGGCCCATCAGGCCCGCACGGCGATCGCGGAGTTCGACAAGGTGCTGGTGGCCCTGCGCCACGGTGATGCAGAGCTGAAGCTGGAGCCGGAGGTAAATCCGGAGATCGCCGCGCAGCTCGACCATGTCGGCACGCTCTGGCAGGCCTATCGCGCCGCGGCGGAGGGGCTGCTGGCGGGCGATGCCGGGCAGGTCACCGCCTTCGTTCAGGGCGCGGGCGAGGTGCTGGTCGAGATGAACAAGGCCGTGGGCCAGATGGACAAGGCCTATGGCGCAGGGCTCATTCACCCGGACCTTGCCCGCGCGATCAACGTCGCGGGCCGCCAGCGGATGCTGAGCCAGAAGGCGCTGAAGGAATACTGCTTCACCGAACTGCCCGGCGCCCCGGAGGCCCGTGGCGACCTGACCCAGACGGTGTCCAGTTTCGACGGGGCGCTGCATGCCTTGATCCAGGGCGATCCCGCACAGCATATCCTGCTGCCGCCCACGTGGGAGCTGATGGCCCAGCTGGACGGTGTCGGCATGATCTGGGCCCGGGTGAAGCCCGAGCTTGATCGCGTGGCCGCCGGTGGCGTGCCGGAGCGGGCGGAGCTGAGCCGCTTCCTCTCGGACAGCGAGGAGCTGCTGAAAGAGATGAACAGCGCGGTGTGGATGTACGAGTCCCTCTGAGGGGCCAAACGGACGTCCGGCGGCGGACCCTGTGGGGTGGCATCGGCCCGGTCGACCCAGTTGTGGCCCCTGATGCAAACGCGCGCGCGCGTCGGGGCCGGCGCCTCGCGCCGATGGGCGGAGTTGGCCGGCGCCTCTCGGCCATGCGCGGAAGACGTTGGGCAGGACTGCGCAAAGATTGGGCGGAGGGCTGGCCGGGCCAGCCTGCGCCAGCCCTCTCGCCACGGAGAATTTCCCCGCCTGAGCGCCGGTGACGGGCGGGCTTGGGGCGTCACGGTGCCGTGAGGGGGCAGCGAATGGCGCATTCCGGTGTCGCAGCCCGTGTAATCAGGTCTTTTCACCTTGCATGAGCGCGGGCCGCCTCATAGAAGGGCGACTGATTTTACCACCGCCCGCGGGCGGTGCGTTGCTTGATAGCCTGAGACAGAAGGACGACAACGATGCAGGTCACCGAGACCCTGAACGAAGGCCTCAAACGGGGGTACCAGATCACCGTGACCGCCGCCGAGCTCGACGCCAAGGTGCAGGACAAACTGACCGAGGCGCAGCCCGAAATCGAGATGAAGGGTTTCCGCAAGGGCAAGGTGCCGCTGGCCCTGCTGAAAAAGCAGTTTGGCCCGCGCCTCCTCGGCGAAGCGATGCAGGAAGTCATCGACGGCGCCATGTCCGAGCATTTCGAAACCTCCGGCGATCGCCCCGCGCTGCAGCCGGAAGTGAAGATGCAGGACGGTGAGAACTGGAACGAGGGCGACGACGTCGTCGTCGACATGTCCTACGAAAAGCTCCCCGAGATCCCCGAGGTCGAGCTCAAGTCGATCAGCCTCGAGAAGATGGTCGTGAAGGCCGACGACTCGGCTGTCGACGAGGCCCTGAAGAACCTCGCGGAGAACGTGAAGGACTTCGAGACCAAGGACGGCGCGGCGGAAGACGGTGACCAGGTGGTCTTCGATTTCCTCGGCAAGGTCGACGGCGAAGCCTTTGAAGGCGGCGCGGCGGAAGACTACCCGCTGGTGCTCGGCTCGGGCCAGTTCATCCCCGGCTTCGAAGAGCAGCTGGTGGGTACCAAGGCCGGCGAGTCCAAGGACGTCACCGTGACCTTCCCCGAAGAGTACCAGGCCGCGCATCTCGCCGGCAAGGAAGCCGTCTTCGAGTGCACCGTCAAGGAAGTGAAAGCTGCCAAGGACGCCGAGATCGACGACGAGCTGGCCAAGAAATACGGCGCCGAGGACCTCGACGCGCTGAAAGGCCAGATCCGTGAGCGTCTGGAAGCGGAATACGCCGGTGCGGCCCGCGCGGTCATGAAGCGCGGCCTGCTGGACGCGCTGGACGAGACCGTCACCTTCGAGCTGCCGCCGAGCCTGGTGGAAGCCGAAGCCGGTCAGATCGCGCACCAGCTGTGGCACGAGGAAAACCCCGACGTGCACGACCACAGCCACGACAAGATCGAGCCGACGGATGAGCACAACAAGCTCGCCGAACGCCGCGTGAAGCTGGGCCTGCTGCTGGCCGAGCTGGGCCAGAAGGCAGAGGTCCAGGTGACCGACGCCGAGATGACCCAGGCGATCATGAACCAGGCGCGTCAGTACCCGGGCCAGGAACGTCAGTTCTTCGAGTTCATCCAGCAGAACGCCCAGATGCAGCAGCAGCTGCGCGCGCCGATCTTCGAAGACAAGGTCGTGGACTACGTCTTCGAACTGGCCGACGTGTCGGAGAAGGAAGTCAGCAAGGACGACCTGACCAAGGCTGTCGAGGCGCTCGACGAAGAATAATCCCGCATCGGGATCATGGATTGAGGGCCGCTCGTTTGAGCGGCCCTTTTTCGTTTGTCGGGCTGGGATTGGTTCGACCGTCGGGGAGGCAGCTGTGAGGCGCTTAGGGCTGCGCCTCGATGTGCGCGATACCAGGGTCTGTCCCCTGTGCGCTATTCCCTCGGCAGGTCCCGCCCGGCCGAGAGGCCGGGCAGCGCCGAACCGCCCCCACGGGGCGGCGCTTTTGCGCCACCCCTCGGTTCGGCGCCGCCCGGTGTGTAAGCCGGAAGGGAGGGAGGAGGCGCGGGTGCATCGCGGGTTTGCACGACGGGTCAACGCGCGGATTTTTCAGCAGGGCAGCAGGGCAGCAGGGCAGCAGGGCAGCAGGGCAGCAGGGCAGCAGGGCAGCAGGGCAGCAGGGCAGCAGGGCAGCAGGGCAGCAGGGCAGCAGGGCAGCAGGGTAGGGCCGTCTACACACCCACAAACGCAAAACGCCGCGCGAAGATCGCGCGGCGTTCCGTGTCTGGCGAAAGGGGAGGGAAGCTTACGCTTCGTCTTCCCGTGCGGGGCCTTCGTCGTCGTCCGAAGCGGCCGAGCCGATGTCGTCGAAGAGTTCCGAGATCTCGTACTCTGCGGCGGCTTCTTCTTCAGCGGCCAGTTCCTGGATCGACTTGCCCGACGCCTGCAGTTCGGCCTCTTCGGGCGAACGCGCGACGTTCAGGGTGATGACCGCTTCGACTTCGGGGTGCAGGGTCACGTTGACCGGGTGCAGACCGAGGTCCTTGATCGGCATCGGGATGATGACCTGCTTGCGGTCGACCGAGAAGCCGGCCTCGGTGGCAACCTGGGCTGCGTCACGGGGCGTGACCGAGCCGTAGAGGTTGCCGCCGTCCGATGCGGAGCGAATCACCACGAAGACCTGGCCGTCGAGCTTCTCGCCCAGGGCCTCGGCTTCTTTCTTGGTTTCCAGGTTGCGCGCTTCGAGCTGCGCTTTCTGGGCTTCGAAGGAGGCGATGTTCTCTTTCGAGGCGGTCAGCGCCTTGCCTTGCAGCAGCAGGTAGTTGCGGGCGTAGCCGGGCTTGACGGAGACAACGTCGCCCATCTGGCCGAGCTTGGCCACGCGTTCGAGAAGAATAACGTCCATTGTGCGTTCTCCTTACTTCACGGCGTAGGGCAGCAGGGCGAGGAAGCGGGCGCGCTTGATGGCGCGGGCCAGTTCACGCTGCTTCTTCGCCGAAACGGCGGTGATGCGGGACGGCACGATCTTGCCGCGCTCGGAAACGTAGCGCTGCAGGAGACGAGTGTCCTTGTAGTCGATCTTGGGTGCGTTGTCGCCCGAGAAGGGGCAAACCTTGCGGCGGCGGAAAAACGGTTTTGCGGCCATGATTTAGTGTCCTTTCCTCAAGCTGCGATCAACGGCGCTCGCGACGGCGATCGTCGCGGTCTTCGCGCTTCTGCATCTGGACCGAGGGGCCCTCTGCGTGCTCGTCGACCTTGATGGTCAGGACGCGCATCACGTCGTCATGCAGACGCATCAGGCGTTCCATTTCCTGCACGGCGGACGCGGGTGCGTCGGAGCGCAGGAAGGCGTAGTGGCCCTTGCGGTTCTTGTTGATCTTGTAGGCCATCGTCTTGACGCCCCAGTACTCGTGATCCACGAGTTTCCCGCCGTTGTCGGACAGGACGGCGCCAAAGTGCTCGATCAGGCCTTCGGCTTGCGCGTTGGAAAGATCCTGGCGCGAGATGAATACATGCTCGTACAGCGGCATGTGCACTCCATTTCTATCAAGGCGCGTTTCATAGGCGGGTCTGATGTCTTCCACGACCCTGCCACGAGAGTCCGCGCGGTTCAGCTAGACATGCGGAAGACCCGCGGTCCTTACGCCGGAATGACCGGCCGCGCAACCCTTCGCCTGCGGGTGCCGCCCGGCGGGGTGCGATCACTGTGGGCCCGCCTCTGCCACACCCGGGGCAGGAATGAGGCAGGCTGCCTGCGTGTTTCCAATTTCGGAACCTATTGTTGCCGATTTGGATTGCGACCCTGAGGGCCAGAGACAGCAACAGCAACAGGAGTTCGTCCCATGGCCTACATGCCCCGCGACCGTGAAGAGACCCTGCCGGTGCCCGGCGTTCTTGTCCGTTTTGTAAGCTTCCTGTTCGGGGCCGCGATGATCGTGGCCGGGTTCGGGCTGGGGATCGCCTGCCTTGCCGGGGCCGCGCCGGGCGGGTCGCTCCTGCTGGGCGGGCTGCTGATCGGCCTGCTTTTGCTGGGCGGTGTGACGATCATCGAATGCGGCGCACCGCGCGACTGAGCGGCGGTTCGCCGCGCTCTGTTCGCAGGTTCACAGATCCTGTGGGTTTCTGTGGAATTGAGAACGTGCCGCGCTGCGGCGATGTCTAGTCCCGAAGGCGGTGCCATTCCGGCGGCCGCCATGACCGATACGAGGACAGACATGACCACGATCCTTCAGAAGACCGGCCTTGCCCTTGGCCTCATCACCGGCCTCGCCATTGCCGCACCGGCCGTTGCAGAGCCCGTCGACTACGCCTTCGACCCGAGCCACAGCCAGCTCGTCTTCCACTACAACCACTTCGGCTATTCGACCACCTGGGGCATGTACTCCGGCTTCGACGGTGCCATCGTCTTCGATGCAGAGGCGCCTGCCGAGTCGTCCGTGGAAGTGTCCTTCCCCGTCGACAGCATGATCACCGGCTGGGACGAGCGTCTGGCCCACTTCATGTCGCCCGATTTCTTCGGCGGTGAAGGCAAGGACATGACCGTCACCTTCAAGTCGACCTCGATCGAAGTGACCGGCGACAATACCGCGCTGATCACCGGTGACCTGACCCTGAACGGCATCACCAAGCCGGTCGTGCTGGACACCACGCTGACCAACGACCAGCCGAACCCGATGACCAACGCGCCGGCGCTCGGCTTCTACGCCACTACCACGCTGCTGCGCTCCGACTTCGGCGTTGAACTCTACGCGCCGATGGTCAGCGACGAAGTGCAGGTCGAGATCTCGCTCGAAGCGGCTGCCGCTGCCGAGTGATCCTGTCTCCTTCGGGACAGAGAAGGCCGCCGGGCAACCGGCGGCCTTTTTCGTGTCTGGGAGGGGGAATGGGCGCCTCCGGCGGGTGAAAGGGCCGCGGGCCGGGGGTGGCCCTGTACGGGCTGCGGGAGCGTGGTCCCGGCAGGGCGTTTTGCGGGCCGGGCTGGGTCAGGGGGCCGAAAGGGTCTCCATCGCCTCCCAGCCCGCCGCGGGCCTGCCGCCGGGCGCAAAGCCGAACCAGCACCCGCCGCCGCCCGGTCCCTGATCGTGCTGCCGGTCGATGGGCAGCCCTGCGAGCGCACAATAGAGCAGCGTGCCGACCCCGCCGTGCCCGACGAAGAGCACATCGCCCTCGGACGGCTCTGCAAGGCAGGCGGTGACACCCGCGAGGATGCGGGCCTGCGCGGCAAAAGCCGTCTCCCAGCCGCGCACCGAGGTGTCGGGGGCGGCAAAGAAGGCATCTGCCACGGCCTCGAAGGCGTCGGGCGGCAGGAAGCCGGTGGCGCTTCTGTCGTTCTCGTGCAGGCCCGGGCGCACCTCGACCCGCAGGCCCAGGGCCTCGGCCAACGGGGTGGCGGTCTCGATCGCCTTCGTCTCGTCGCTGCTGATGATCCGGGTCGTGGCACGCAGCGCCCCGGGTGCGGCGGCGAGGGCCGCGACACGGGCCCGGCCCGTCGCGTTGAGGGACCAGCGGGGCACCTCGATGGCGGGATCGACGGTGACCTGCGGGTGGGTCAGGTAGCGGATCATGCGGGGCATCCCGGTCTCCTGTGGCGCGAGGGATGACGGCAGGCTGACCGCGCCCCGCGCCGAGGTCAACCGGAAGGCGCAGACGAACCGGAAGGCCCAGATGAACCGGGAGGCGCACACGAAAACGCCCCCACCGGTGGGGCGGGGGCGTTTCGCATCAGGATGGACTGAAGGTCAGCGCGTGGCAGTGAGGTTAAGGGAGACCTCGACGTCCTCGGCCACGGTGGAGCCGGGCACAGCCGCGCCGATGCCGAAGTCCTTGCGGTGCAGCGTGAAGCTGGCGGCCATGATGGCTTGATCGCCTTCGACGGTGAGGTCGAAGGGGAAATCGACCGGCTGTTCGATGCCCTTGAGGGTCAGGGTGCCGCGCGCCTCATAGCCCTCGGCGGTGGTGAAGAGCGTGCCTTCGTAGACTGCTTCGGGATGGGCCTCGGCATCGAAGTAATCGGCGGCGAGCGCCTGCGGCGTGACCGAGCCAAGGGTCAGCGAGGGGATCGGGATGGCGACACGGACATGGCCGCTTTCGCCCTCGCTCACCGTGTCATCGAAGGTGATGTCGGCGGTGAAATTGCCGAACGTGCCGCCGACGCTCTGGCCGAACTGTACGACGGTCAGGCCGATGGAGCCCTCCTGCACCTGCCAGTTGCCTGTCCCGGCCTGCGGGGCAGAGGCGGTCACCTCGCCCTCGGGGACGCCCCGGGCGGCAAAGCTGCCATTGGCCGCGCCGACGCCGAAGGCCACGACGAGGATCGCAAGGGCGGCAAGCGCGGGCGCCGTATGGCCGGGCTGGCGGGCCGAGGCATGGGCGGCCACCGGGCGGCGGGGCAGCATCCGGCGCAGGGTATCGTCGCGGTCGATGACGTGGTGCTTCAGCGCGCCGGCCACATGGGCCACGATGGTGCCGAGCAGGACCCATTGCAGCAGTTCATGGGCCGCGCCGAAGAGATGGGCGAGGCTCTCGCTCTGCGGCACGAAGGGCAGGGCCTGACCGAAGGGCCAGAGGATCGGCGCAAAGCCCGAGGTGGCCGAATGGTGCAGCCAGCCCGCCAGCGGGGTCAGCAGCATGGCGGCATAGAGCAGCCAATGCGCGGTGGAGGCGAGCAGCGCCTCGGCCTTGCGGTCGCCGTGCAGCAGCCCGGGGTGGGGCTGGATCACGGCCCAGACCAGCCGCAGCGCGGCGGTCAGGAAGGCCAGCACGCCAAGCGTCTTGTGCAGCGAGAAGATCGTGGCGGCGCGCTCCAGCAGGGCGGCCTGTTCGGCGCCGCTGGCCTGGGCGAACTGGTGCGAGGTGTTCGCGCCGAGGAACCCGAGCGGGAAGGCGCACAGGATCAGGAAGGCGGTCAGCCAGTGGAAGGTCTTGGCAACACCGCCGTAGCGGTCGGTCGTATTGGCGAGGGGCATCGTCGGGGTGCTCCGGGCAAGGATATGGCTGGCCCAAGATATGCTGCCCTGCAGAAAGAGAAATCGCTGCACCCGCACGGCGCCTGTGCGGGAATGCGCGAAGAGTTGCAACGTGGGGAGGGGCAGGGTATGCCCCCGCAAAACCAGAAATGGAGGGGCTCATGAGCCGTGCATTCGTGTTTCCGGGGCAAGGCGCCCAGACCATCGGGATGGGCAAGGCGCTTGCCGATGCCTACCCGGCCGCCAGGGCTGTCTTCGACGAAGTGGACGAGGCGCTCGGCGAGAGCCTGTCCGCGCTGATCTGGGAGGGCGAGGCCGAGACCCTGACCCTGACCCAGAACGCGCAGCCCGCGCTGATGGCGACCTCGCTGGCCGCGATGCGTGCGCTGGAGGCCGAGGGTGTGAAGATCACCGATGCGGCCTTCGTCGCGGGCCATTCGCTGGGTGAATATTCCGCACTGGCCGCCGCTGGCGCCCTGTCGATTGCCGATGCGGCGCGCCTGCTGCGCACCCGCGGCCGCGCCATGCAGGAGGCCGTGCCGGTAGGCGTGGGCGCCATGGCGGCGCTGCTGGGCCTCGACTTCGCCACCGCGCAGGCCGTGGCCGAGGAGGCCGCACAGGGCGAGGTCTGCCAGGCGGCGAACGACAATGACCCCGGGCAGGTCGTTGTCTCCGGCCACAAGGCGGCCGTGGAACGTGCGGTGGAGATCGCCAAGGGAAAGGGCGCGAAACGCGCCATGATGCTGCCGGTCTCCGCCCCCTTCCACTGCGCGCTGATGGCGCCTGCCGCCGAGGTGATGGCCGAGGCCCTCGCCGGTGTCACGCTGAACGCGCCCGCCGTGCCGCTGGTGGCCAACGTGCGCGCCGCCGCCGTGACCGATCCCGCCGAGATCCGCGCCCTGCTGGTGGAGCAGGTGACTGGTTCGGTCCGCTGGCGCGAGAGCGTGGCCTACATGGCCGGCGAAGGTGTCGGCGAGATCTGGGAGATCGGCGCGGGCAAGGCGCTGTCGGGCATGGTGCGGCGGATCGCCAAGGAGATCTCCTGCACCGCCGTCGGCACGCCCGAGGACGTGGCCAAGGCCGTCGAGGCGCTGAAGGGCTGAACGCGGCCTGCGGTCTTCGCGGGGAGCGCCGGGGGCTTTGCGCCCCCGGACCCCCGCAGGATATTTGAGAACAGTGGATGATCGGGAGACCGGTCGGGAAATGGGCCGGAGCGTGCTTCGGTTTTGAGATCGGGGGGCGCGCCCCCTGGAACGAGACAGGGGGCCGCGGGCCCTTCGACCGGGAGACATGAGATGTTTGATCTGACGGGTAAGGCGGCGCTGATCACGGGCGCTTCGGGCGGGATCGGCGGGGCGATTGCCAAGGCGCTGCACGGGGCGGGGGCCACGGTGGGCCTGTCCGGCACCCGCGAGGCGCCGCTTCAGGAGCTGGCGGCGGAACTGGGCGAACGCGCCCATGTGCTGCCCTGCAACCTCGGTGACGCGGAAGCGGTCGAGGCGCTGCCGAAGGCCGCCATCGCGGCCATGGGTTCGCTCGATATCCTCGTGAACAACGCGGGCATCACCCGCGACCAGATCTTCATGCGGATGAGCGACGAGGACTGGCAGAGCGTGCTGGACGTGAACCTGACTTCGGCCATGCGGCTGTGCCGCGGCGTGATGCGCCCGATGATGAAGGCGCGCTGGGGCCGGATCATCAACATCTCCTCCATCGTGGGGGCCACCGGCAACCCCGGCCAGGTGAACTATGCCGCCGCCAAGGCGGGCATGGTGGGCATGACCAAGTCGATCGCCTACGAGGTCGCCTCGCGCGGGATCACGGCGAACGCGGTGGCGCCGGGCTTCATCGCCACCGCGATGACCGACAAGCTGAACGACGAGCAGAAGGCCAAGATCGACGCGCAGATCCCGGCGGGCCGCATGGGCCAGCCCGAGGAGATCGCGGCGGCGGTGCTCTACCTGGCCAGCCCCGAAGCGGGCTATGTCACGGGCACCACGCTGCATGTGAACGGCGGCATGGCGATGCTCTGACGGCCCTGGCCGCGGGGCGGGAATCGCCCCGCCGCGGCCCACCGGGCGACCGGGACAACAGGCATCCGGACGGATGCGCAGGGGGCGTTCCAAGGGGCGCCCCCGGCTTTTTCGGCGGGGCGAAGGCGGATTTGGCGCAGGTTTTCTTTTGCGCCGCTTTTCAGCCGCTTGCGCCCGCCCGCAAAGGGGGGCAGGCTTGCCGCCGGGGCGGTGCCCCCCATGTTTCGAAAGCGTTTGCCTCTCTTCACGCATGTGCTATAGGCGGCGCAGATTTTGCCGGGGGCGACCTGTTGCGCCGGTCGGTGTCCTGCATCCTGCAGGGTCGGAATCGCCCGCAAGGGCAGCAAATCGCGGCCCCCAAGGGGGCGAGGGCAAGAAACGGGCCTCAAGGGCCTAACACACGTGAGGAAATGAAAATGAGCGATGTCGCAGACCGCGTGAAGAAGATCGTCGTCGAGCATCTGGGCGTTGAAGAGGAAAAGGTGACCGAGAACGCTTCGTTCATCGACGACCTCGGCGCAGACAGCCTCGACACCGTCGAGCTGGTCATGGCCTTCGAAGAAGAATTCGGGATCGAGATCCCCGATGACGCCGCCGAGACGATCCAGACCTTCGGCGACGCCGTCAAATTCATCAGCGAAGCTGTCTGATAGATAGATTTCGTGCACCTTCCGGTGCCGAGCGGCCCTTGCCCCTGTCGGGCGAGGGCCGTTTGCTATTGGAAGGGCCGGTTTCGAAGACTGTCGGCAAGAAGACTGCCGGGAAGACGACGGGCCACCATGGGCAGGGCCCGGACCGCGCTGAACCGGCGCGACTGAGCTGCGGGGGCGGGCGGAGGACCGCCATCTGACCTCCGCGTGATCTGGACGGGCGGCGGCCGCTCTTGCCCCTGTGGGGGCAGGCGGGGTATGAGCGTCGCGACAAGAAGCGAAGGGGCAAACACATGCGTCGTGTGGTTGTAACGGGTCTGGGGCTGGTGACGCCGCTGGCCTGCGGGGTCGAGGAAAGCTGGGCACGTCTGCTGGCCGGTCAGTCGGGGGCGGGGACGATCACCCGTTTCGATGCGAGCCATCTGGCGACGGACTATGCCTGCGAAGTGCCGCATGGCGACGGCACCGACGGTACGTTCAATGCCGATGACTGGATGGAGCCGAAGGAACGCCGCAAGGTCGACGACTTCATCCTGTACGGCATGGCCGCCGCCGATCAGGCGGTGAAGGACAGCGGCTGGATGCCCGAGGACGAGGAGAGCCGCTGCCGCACCGGTGTGCTCATCGGCTCCGGCATCGGTGGCCTGAACTCCATCGCGGACACGGCAGTGCTGATCAAGGAACGCGGCCCCCGGCGGGTGTCGCCCTTCTTCATCCCCGGCGCACTGATCAACCTGACCTCCGGGCAGGTCTCTATCCGCTACGGCTTCAAGGGCCCGAACCATTCGGTCGTGACTGCCTGTTCGACCGGCGCGCATGCCATCGGCGACGCGGCCCGTCTGATCCAGTGGGGCGACGCGGACGTGATGATCGCGGGCGGGGCCGAGGCCTCGATCAGCGAGATCGGCATCGCGGGCTTCAACGCCTGCAAGGCGCTCTCCACCAAGCGCAAGGACAACCCGCAGGCGGCCAGCCGCCCCTATGACGCGGACCGTGACGGCTTTGTCATGGGCGAGGGCGCGGGCATCGTCGTGCTGGAGGAATACGAGCACGCGGTGGCACGGGGCGCCAAGATCTATGGCGAATACCTGGGCTACGGGATGTCGGGCGATGCCTATCACATCACCGCACCGGCCGAGGATGGCGACGGCGCCTTCCGCTCGATGACGGCCGCGCTGAAACGCGCGGGCATCACCCCGGACCAGGTGGATTACATCAACGCCCATGGCACCTCGACCATGGCAGACGTGATCGAACTGGCCGCGGTGGAACGTCTGCTGGGCGATGCCGCCGGCAAGGCGACGATGTCCTCGACCAAGTCCGCCACCGGCCACCTGCTGGGGGCTGCGGGCGCGATCGAGGCGATCTTCTCGATCCTCGCGATGCGTGATCAGGTCGCACCGCCGACGATCAACCTTGACACGCCTGCGGTGGACACGCCGCTGGACCTCGCGCCGAACGTCAAGCGCGAACGGGAAATCAACATCGTCCTGTCCAACAGCTTCGGCTTTGGCGGGACCAACGCGAGCCTTGTGTTCGGGAAAGTCCGCTGATGTGGAAGGCTGTCGCCTCCAACGCCCTGACCCTGCTGATCGTGGCAAGCTTCCTTCTGGGGGGCATCGTCCTGTGGGGCAAATCGCAATATTCCGATGCCGGTCCGCTGGCGGAGGCGATCTGCGTCCGGGTGCCCTCGGGCGGCAACATGTCCACGCTGTCCCGTGACCTGGAAGAGCGCGGCGCCGTGTCGAGCGGCGCCATCTTCCGGATCGGGGCGGATTATTCCGACAAGACCGACGCGCTGAAGGCCGGGAGCTTCCTGGTGCCGGCGGGGGCCTCGATGGAGTCCATCGTCGATATCGTGACCAGGGGCGGGGCCAACACCTGCGGCAGCGAGATCGTCTATCGCATCGGTGTGACCCGCTCGACCGTGGAACTGCGCGAGCTGGACCCGGCGACGGCCACCTATGTCGAGCGGGCCGAGTTCGTGCCCGGCACGGACGAGCAGCCCGCCGAGATCGCGACCGCGATGCAGGACAGCGGCATGCGCTACCGCGTGCTGGTGGCCGAGGGTGTGACCTCCTGGCAGGTGGTGGATTCGCTGAAACGCTTCTCGCCGATGACCGGCGAAGTGTCGGCGGTTCCGGCGGAGGGGACGCTTGCGCCTTTCAGCTACGAGATCCGCAAGGGCGATGATCGGTTCGACCTGCTGGTGCGGATGCAGGAACGTCAGAAGACGATCCTTGCCGCCGCATGGGAGAGCCGGGCCGCCGATCTGCCCTTTGACACGCCCGAAGAGGCGCTGGTTCTGGCCTCGATCATCGAGAAGGAAACCGGCGTTCCGGAGGAGCGGGGCACCGTGGCCAGCGTCTTCGTCAACCGTCTGCGCGAGGGCATGCGCCTGCAGACGGACCCGACCGTGATCTATGGCATCACCAAGGGCGAGGGCGTTCTGGGCCGGGGTATCCGGCAGAGCGAACTGCGCGCGGAGACGCCCTACAACACCTACGTGATCACGGGCCTGCCGCCGACGCCGATCGCCAACCCCGGTGCCGCCAGCATCGAGGCGGCCGTGAACCCGCCCGAGACGGATTTCCGCTTCTTCGTGGCGGATGGGTCCGGTGGTCATGCCTTCTCGCGGACGCTGGAAGAGCATAACGCCAATGTCGCCAAGTGGCGGCAGATCGAGGCGGAGCGCGCGACCCAGTCGAGCGGTAACTAACAAGGTCTTGCCGGAGGGTTTCTTAACCCTTTGGCAAGGCTTGATTTCTTGACAGGGCGCGCGGTCTATCGTATAGGTTGTGCCATGCTGGAGATGATGTGAAACGGCCCGGGGGCGACCCTGAGGGCCGTTTTTTCATGCTTTGCGCGGGGGTCCCTCAAAAGAAAGGCATGAGCAGATGTCGAATAGACCTTCCGAAGAAGAGGGGCTGCGGCTCGACGAGGTGATGGCCTCGATCGAAGCGCAGCTTCTCGCAATGAAGGCGGATCTTGAGGCGCTCGGTGACCGGGTGCGTACAGGCGACGTTGGAAGCGTGCGGGACGCCACCCGCACGCTTTCGGACATACGGGCGTGGTTGAAACTGGCGCTGGAGACGGAGGAGAAGCTCCATGAACGACGAAAGAGGTATCGCGGCGGCGACTGGGAGATCGACATGGACGGGGCGCGGGATACGATCGGGCGCCGCCTGGATCGCCTCCGCGCCGCGGGATGTCCAATGCTCGTTTCTGAATGAACTGGCGGAGGGAGAGCTGATGGCTCTCCCTTTTTTGTTCGAGTTCTGGGCCATGGATCACCAGCTGCCCCCGGATGGGGACTGGCGGACATGGGTGATCATGGGCGGGCGCGGTGCGGGCAAGACCCGGGCCGGGGCCGAATGGGTGCGCGCGCAGGTCGAGGGATCGGGGCCGCGCGATCCGGGGCGCTGCCGGCGCATCGCCCTTGTGGGCGAAACGGTGGATCAGGTGCGCGAGGTGATGGTTTTCGGCGAGAGCGGTCTGCTGGCCTGTTCACCGCCCGACCGGGTGCCGGAGTGGCAGGCGACCCGCAAGCGGCTGGTCTGGCCCAATGGCGCGGTAGCGCAGCTCTTCTCTGCCCATGAGCCCGAGGCCCTGCGCGGGCCGCAGTTCGATGGCGCCTGGGTCGATGAGCTGGCCAAGTGGAAGAAGGGCCGCGAGACTTGGGACATGCTGCAGTTCGGCTTGCGGCTGGGAGACGATCCGCGGGTCTGCGTCACCACGACGCCGCGCAACGTGGGCGTGCTGAAGGACCTGCTGCGGATGCCGAGCACGGTGGTGACCTCGGCCCCCACCGAGGCCAATGCGGCGAACCTCGCGGCGTCCTTCCTGGCCGAGGTGAAAGCCCGCTACGAGGGCACGCGGCTGGGGCGGCAGGAACTGGAGGGCGTGCTGCTGGAGGACGTGGAGGGCGCGCTCTGGCATACGGCGGCGCTGGAGCGGGCGCGGGTGGATATCCTGCCCGAAATGGACCGCATCGTCGTGGCCGTCGATCCGCCGGTGACAGGACACGCGGGATCGGACGCCTGCGGGATCGTGGTGGCGGGTGTGACCATGCGCGGCCCGGTGTCGGAGTGGCGCGCCTACGTGCTGGAGGATGCCTCGGTCACGGCGGCGAGCCCGGCGCAATGGGCACAGGCGGCGATTGCCGCCATGGACCGCCACGGGGCCGAGCGGCTGGTGGCGGAGGTGAACCAGGGTGGCGACCTGGTGGAGAGCGTGCTGCGGCAGGTCGATCCGCTGGTGCCGGTGCGCAAGGTTCATGCAAGGCGTGGCAAGGCGGCCCGGGCCGAGCCGGTTGCGGCGCTCTATGAACAGGGGCGGGTGCGCCACGCGCGGGGGCTGGGCGTGCTGGAGGAGCAGATGTGCGCCATGACGACCGGGGGCTTTCAGGGGCGGGGGAGTCCGGACCGGGTGGATGCGCTCGTCTGGGCGCTGCATGAGCTGATGATCCTGCCCGCGCAGAGCTGGCAGCAGCCCATGGTGCGCTCGCTGTGAGGGCCCTGTCGAGCGGGCTTTGAGACGCGCCGTCCGGCGAGGGGCGCGGGCGGCGCGCCGAGGTGTTGCAGGGCACCGCACGGCGGTCTCAACCGTCCTTAACGCCTTCTGCGCATTCTCTCTCGCACAGGCCGCGGTGCAAGCGGTCGGAGGGAGGCGCGGGAGGCCGCGTCGGGCAGTTTCCAACCGGAGGGGCGCATGGGCGTGATCGATTATTTCCGCAAGGACAGCGCGGTGCCGGAGGCCAAGGCCTCGGCGGCGGGGCCGGTGGTGGCACTGGCCGGGTCGGGCCGCGTGGCCTGGAGCCCGCGGGACACGGCGAGCCTGGCGCGGACCGGTTTCGCGGGCAACCCGGTGGGCTTCCGCGCGGTGAAGATGATCGCCGAGGCAGCCGCGGCGCTGCCGCTGGTTTTGCAGGATGCGGAGCGGCGCTATGAAGCGCACCCGGTGCTGCGGCTGATCGCGGCGCCGAACCCGGCGCAGGGGCGGGCCGCGCTCTTCGAGGCGCTCTATGGCCAGCTGCTGCTGACCGGGAATGGCTACCTGGAGGCCGTGGCGGGCGAGGCGGGTGTTCCGGTGGAGCTGCATGTGCTGCGCTCGGACCGGATGGCGCTGGTGCCCGGCGCGGATGGCTGGCCGGTCGCCTATGAGTACCGCGTCGGCGGGCGCAAGCATCGCTTCGACGTGTCGGGGGGCCGGTCGCCAGTCTGTCACGTGAAGATGTTCCACCCGCAGGACGATCACTATGGCCTCTCGCCGTTGCAGGCGGCGGCGCAGGCGCTGGACGTGCACAACGCCGCCTCGCGGTGGTCCAAGGCGCTGCTCGACAATGCGGCACGGCCCTCGGGGGCGATTGTCTATCGCGGGGCGGACGGCCAGGGCAGCATGACGGCAGAGCAGTTCGCCCGGCTCTCGGCCGAGATGGAGGCGCATCACCAAGGCGCGCGCAACGCGGGCCGGCCGATGCTGCTGGAGGGCGGGCTGGACTGGAAGCCCATGGGGTTCTCGCCCTCGGACATGGAATTTCACCGCACCAAGGAGGCTGCCGCGCGGGAGATCGCGCTGGCCTTCGGGGTGCCGCCGATGCTGCTGGGGATCACGGGCGAGGCGACTTACGCGAATTACCAGGAGGCGCATCGGGCCTTCTATCGGCTGACGGTCCTGCCGCTGGTGGCGAAGGTCACGGCGGCGGTGGGCGAATGGCTGTCGGGCTTTGCCGGCGAGGGGCTTGAGCTGAAGCCCGACCTCGACCAGGTGCCCGCGCTGTCGGCGGAACGGGACGCGCAGTGGCGCCGGGTGAGCGAGGCCGCCTTCCTGTCCGACCCGGAGAAACGCGCCCTGCTGGGCCTGCCGCCGGTGGCGCTGGATGGCTGAGACGCGGCGCTATGGCTTCGAGAGTTTCGACTGCGCGCCGGCGCTGCGGCTGGAGGCGCAGGAGCAGGTCGCGCGGATGCAGACCGAGGCGCTGAACGCGCGGCTCGACCGGCTGGAGGCGCTGATCGAGCGGCTGGAGCGGCGGCTGTGGCTGACGGTGTTCGGCGTGGTGGGCGTGATCCTGGGCCAGGCGGCCCAGTCGATCATGGAGCGCCTACCGTGAGATGAGGGAAGAAGAATTTTCGAAAATTCTTCTCAAAATTCTTCGAAGAATTTTGGGTGCGGGCCGAGGGGGATGCGCATGGAACTGGAACGGAAATTCAGCCGCATCGGCGAGGCGCTGACGGTGACCGACGGCGCGGTGATCGAGGGTTATGCCTCGCGCTTCGGCGCGGCGGATCAGGGCGGCGACGTGGTGCAGGCAGGGGCCTATGCGGCCTCGCTGGCCGGTCTGGCGCGGGAGGGGCGGCGGGTGAAGATGCTCTGGCAGCACGACCCGGCGCAGCCCATCGGGGTCTGGGACGAGGTGCGCGAGGATGCCACGGGCCTGTGGGTCAAGGGGCGCATTCTGGAGAGCGTCGAGAAGGGCCGCGAGGCCTCGGCGCTGCTGCAGGCGGGGGCGATTGACGGGCTGTCGATCGGCTATCGCACGAAGCGGGCGCAGAAGGACAGCGGGGGCGGCAGGCTCCTGACCGAACTGGAGCTTTGGGAGGTGTCGCTGGTGACTTTCCCGATGCTTCCGAGCGCGCGGGTCGCGGGCAAGGGCGAGACGCCCGCCGCCCCCGACTGGCGCGGGATTGCCGCGGCCTTTGGCGCGGCGGCCGAGGAGATGGCGGCGCTGCGCGACGCCTGAGCAACCCGGAACCGGGAGAGGGAAATGACGAGAACCGAGACGACGGCTCGGGCCGGGGAAGATCTGTCTGCCGACAGCTCCCCGACCGGGCAGGCCACGACCGCGATCGCGGCATTCATGCGGGAGTTCAAAGGCTTCCGCGACGATGTTCATGAGAAATTTCAGCAACAGGAAGAGCGCATGACCAAGCTTGACCGGAAATCCCTGCGCGTCGCGCGCCCCTATCTTGCCTCGGCCGCCGAGACCGAGGCCCCGCATCAGAAGGCCTTTGCAGCCTATCTGCGCAGCGGGGATGATGACGCCCTGCGTGGGCTGGAGCTGGAGGGCAAGGCGATGTCCACCGTTTCAGGCGACGGCGGCTATCTCGTCGATCCCGAGACCTCGGAGACGATCCGGTCGACCCTCGCCGGGGCGGCCTCGATCCGGCAGATCGCCAACGTGGTGAACGTGGAGGCGACCTCCTACGACGTGCTGATCGACCAGAGCGACCTCGGCTCCGGCTGGGGCGACGAGACCTCGCAGGCGGAGACCGGCACGCCGCAGATCGAGCGCATCTCGATCCCGCTCTACGAGCTCTCGGCCCTGCCCAAGATCAGCCAGCGGCTGCTGGATGACAGCGCCTTCGATATCGAGGGCTGGCTGGCGGGCCGGATCGCCGACAAGTTCTCGCGCGCGGAGGCGGCGGCCTTTGTCACCGGCGACGGCAGCGACAAGCCCACGGGCTTCCTGACCCACACCATCGTGGCGAACGGCAGCTGGAGCTGGGACAAGCTGGGCTATGTGGCCACGGGCGCAGACGGGGGCTTTGCCGCGTCCAGCCCGGGCGATGCGGTGATCGACCTCGTCTATGCGCTTGGCGCGCGGTACCGGGCGAACGGCACCTTCGTGATGAACTCCAAGACCGCGGGCGCGGTGCGCAAGATCAAGGACCTCGACGGGCGGTTCCTGTGGTCGGACGGGCTGGCGGCGGGCGAGCCTGCGCGTCTGCTGGGCTATCCGGTGCTGATCGCCGAGGACATGCCGGACATCGCGACCGACGCCTATGCCATCGCCTTTGGCGATTTCGCGGCCGGCTACACCGTGGCGGAGCGTCCGGACCTGCGCATCCTGCGCGATCCCTTCAGCGCCAAGCCCCATGTCCTCTTCTACGCCACCAAGCGCGTGGGCGGCGACGTGAGCGATTTCGCCGCGATCAAGCTGCTGAAATTCGCGGCCTCCTGACGGGGGTGGCGATGGGGCGGGCCGGGTGACCGGCCTGTCCCGGCGCGTGCCGCCGGGTTTGGCGTTGTCCAGCTGCTCCCTCCGTTCGAGCAACGCGGGTGGCACGCGTCGCAGGACGCGGAGGGGTGAGGGAAAGGGGCTTTCATGCTGATCGAAGAGAACGAGGTGCCGCTGGCCGCTTTGCCGATCGAGGCCTTCAAGGCGCATCTGCGGCTGGGGACCGGGTTCAGCGAGACCACGGTGCAGGACGCGGTGCTGGAGGGGTTCCTGCGGGCGGCCCTGGCTGCGATCGAGGGGCGGACCTCGAAGGCGCTGCTGGCGCGCGATTTCGCCTGGGAGGTCCGGGAGTGGCGCGATCCGGCGGGGCAGGCGCTGCCGCTGGCGCCGGTGAGCGCGCTGCTGGAGGTGGTGCGGATCGCCGCGGACGGGGCCGAGACGGTGCTGGACACGGCGCTCTTCCGGCTGGTGGCGGATGCCCATTGCCCGATGCTGGCCCCGGTGGCGGCGCTGCTGCCCTCGGTGCCGACGGGGGGCGCGATGCGGGTGCGGTTCACGGCCGGTTTCGGCGCAAGCTGGGGCGATCTGCCGGCCGATCTGGCGCAGGCGGTGCTGCTGCTGGCCGCGCATTATTACGAGTTCCGCAGCGAGACGGCCCTGGCGCAGGGCTGCATGCCCTTTGGCGTGACGGCGCTGCTGGAGCGGTATCGCGTCGTGCGGCTTGGCGGGGGAGCGGGGCAATGATGCCCCGGCTGAACCGGGCGCTGGAGCTGGAGACAGCGCAGCGGATCGCCGATGGCGCGGGCGGGTTTTCCGAGGTCTGGCAGGGGCTTGGCACGGTCTGGGCCGAGGTCTCGGCCCGTGGCGCGGGGCGCGAGCGGGGCGGCGAGGCGCTGCCTCTGGGACAGGTCGGCTGGCGGATCGTGGTGCGCGGCGCCCCGGAGGGCGATCTGGCGCGGCCGCAGGCGGGGCAGCGGTTTCGGGAGGGCGCGCGGGTCTACCGCATCCTCGCGGTGGCGGAACGTGATCCGGCGGGGCGCTACCTGACCTGCTTTGCAAGCGAGGAGGCGGTGGCATGAGTTACGGCGTATCGTCGGCCTTGCAGAAGGCGGTGTACCAGAGGCTGACGGCAGATGCGGCGCTGGCGGCGCTGGTGGGAACGGACATCTTCGATGCGCCCCCCAGCGGCACGGTGCCCGCGACCTACGTGAGCCTCGGGCCCGAGGTGGCGCGGGATGCCTCGGACCAGACGGGTGCGGGGGCGCTGCACGATTTCACGGTGACGGTGATCACCGATGCGGCGGGGTTCCAGCTGGCCAAGGACGTGGCGGCGGCGGTGGGCGATGCCCTGCATCAGCCGATGCCCGCGCTGGAGCGCGGCACGTTGATCTGGCTGGGCTTCCGCCGTGCCAAGGCGCAGCGCGAGGGCGCGGAGCAGTTGCGGCGGATCGACCTGACCTTCCGGGCGCGGGTCGAGGACGCCTGAGACATATGGCTGACATGGAGCGCGCGCCGGAGCGGGCGCGGCACAACCCTTTGGAGGGACTGAGATGACGGCTCAGAACGGCAAGGATCTTCTGATCAAGGTGGACATGACCGGCGACGGCCTGTTCGAGACCATCGCGGGGCTGCGCGCCACGCGGATCGCCTTCAACGCGCAGAGCGTGGATGTGACCAGCTTGGAAAGTCAGGGCGGCTGGCGCGAGTTGCTGGCGGGGGCGGGCGTGCGTTCGGCCCAGATCAGCGGGGCGGGGGTTTTCAAGGACGCAGGCAGCGACGAGCGTACGCGGCAGATCTTTTTCGACGGTGAGACGCCGGAGTTCCAGGTGATCATCCCGGATTTCGGCGTGGTCGAGGGCGCGTTCCAGGTGACGGCGATCGAATACGCGGGCGCCCATGATGGCGAGGCGACCTACGAGATGGCCATGGCCTCGGCCGGGGCGCTGAGCTTCACGGCGCTCTGATGGGCAACCCCTGGGCAGGCGAGGTCACGCTGGTGATCGACGGCACGCCGCGGCGGCTGAAGCTGACGCTGGGGGCGCTGGCGGAGCTGGAGGCCGGGCTGGGGGACGACAGCCTGGTGGCGCTGGTGGAGCGGTTCGAGGCGGGCCGGTTTTCCGCGCGCGACCTGCTGGCGCTGATCCTCGCCGGGCTCAGGGGCGGGGGCTGGCAGGGGCGGTCCGAGGAGCTGGCGCAGGCCGAGATCGCGGGCGGCCCCATGGGGGCGGCACGGGCGGCGGCGGAATTGCTTGCGCGGGCCTTTACCGTGCCGGGCGGGGCCGATGGCCCGGTTTGACTGGCCCGCGCTTATGGTGGCCGGGCTGCGGGGATTGGGCCTGCGACCGGCGGAGTTCTGGGCGCTGACGCCTGCCGAGCTGCGGCTGATGCTGGGGCAGGCGGGCGGTGCGGCGCCCCTGGCACGGCAGCGGCTGGATGCGCTGCTGGCGGCCTATCCGGATGAAAGGACACGGGATGGAGAGTGAGGGGATCGAGGACCTGGCCCAGCAGGTCGAGGCGCTGGACGCCTCGCTGGGGCAGGCGGCGGGGATGGCCGCGGCCTTCGACGGCGAGTTGCGGCGGATGCGCGGCGCGCTGTCCGAGACCGGCAAGGACGTGCAGGTGCTGGAAAAGGGCCTGAGCCGGGGTCTGCGCCGGGCGCTGGATGGCGTGGTCTTCGACGGGATGAAACTGTCGGAGGCGCTGTCCACCGTGGCGAAGTCCATGGTGAACACGGCCTATTCCGCCGCGGTGCGCCCGGTGACCGATCATTTCGGCGGGCTTATGGCGCAGGGCGTGGGCGCGCTGGTGCAGGGGATGCTGCCCTTTGCCAATGGGGCGGGCTTTGCGCAGGGGCGGGTGATGCCCTTTGCGCAGGGCGGCGTGGTCAGCGGGCCGACGCTTTTCCCGATGCGGGGCGGCACCGGGCTGATGGGCGAGGCGGGGCCGGAGGCGATCATGCCGCTGGCCCGCGGCGCCGATGGCCGGCTGGGGGTGCGCAGCGACGGCGGTGCCCCGGTGCAGGTGGTGATGCACATCCAGACCCCGGACGTGGAGGGCTTCCGCCGGTCGCAGAGCCAGGTGGCCGCACAGATGTCCCGCGCGCTGAGCCGCGGGCAGCGCAACCGCTAGGAGGGCGCGATGAGCTTTCACGAGGTGAGATTTCCTGCCAGCCTGAGCTTCGGCTCTACCGGCGGGCCGGAGCGGCGCACGGAGATCGTGACGCTGGCCAATGGCTTCGAGGAGCGCAACAGCCCCTGGGCGCAGTCGCGCCGCCGCTATGACGCGGGGGTGGCGATGCGCTCGCTCGACGATGTGGAGGCGCTGATCGGCTTCTTCGAGGCGCGTCAGGGGCAGCTGCACGGGTTTCGCTGGAAGGACTGGGCGGACTACAAGTCCTGCCTGCCGAGCGCGGCGGTGGCCTATGACGATCAGGAGATCGCGCGGGGTGACGGCGTGGGGCGGGTGTTCCAGCTGGTGAAGATCTATCGCTCGGGCCTGCAGAGCCACGTGCGGGAGATCACCAAGCCGGTGGCGGGCACGGTGCGCGTGGGCGTGGCGGGCGACGAGTTGCAGGAGGGCGTGCACTACGAGATCGACACGGCGACCGGGCTGGTCACGCTGGCGGAGGTCCCGGCAGAGGGCGCCGCGGTTTCGGCCGGGTTCGAGTTCGACGTGCCGGTGCGTTTCGACACCGACCGGGTGCAGGTCTCCGTCGCCTCGTTCCGGGCCGGGGACGTGCCCAATGTGCCGGTTGTGGAGCTGCGGGTCTGATGGGGTTTCATGCTGGGCTGAAGGCGCATCTGGAAAGCGGGGCGACCACGCTGTGCCATGCGTGGAGCGTGGTGCGGCGCGATGGTGTCGTGCTGGGGTTCACCGATCATGACCGGGATTTGTCCTTTGATGACTTGGTGTTCCGAGCAGACAGCGGGCTGAGCGCGCTTGCCCTGACGCAGGGCACCGGGCTGTCGGTGGACAATTCCGAGGCCATCGGGGCACTGACCGGCGGCGCGCTGACCGAGGCGGATATCGAGGCCGGGTGGTTCGACGGCGCCACGCTGCGCTGCTGGCTGGTGAACTGGGCCGAGGTGGCGCAGCGGCAGCTGATCTTTCGCGGCACCATGGGCGAGATCCGCCGCGCGGGCGGGGCCTTTAGGGCAGAGCTGCGCGGGCTGACCGAGGCGTTGAACGTCGAACGCGGGCGGGTCTACCAGCGGCCCTGCGGGGCGGTTCTGGGGGATGCGGCCTGTGGCGTCGATCTGGACGCGCCGGGCTATGCCACGGAACTGGCGGCGGAAGGCGTGGTGGAGAACGTGCGGTTCGACTTCGCCGCGCTGAACGGGTTCGAGCCGGGGTGGTTCACCCGCGGCCAACTGGTGGTGCAGAGCGGCGCGGGTGCCGGGCTGCGCGGCAGCGTGAAGCGCGACCGGGTGATCGACGGCGTGCGACGGGTCGAGCTGTGGACGCCGCTGCGGGCCGAGATCGCGCCGGGCGACCTCCTGCGGCTGGAGGCGGGCTGTGACAAGCGGTTCGAGACCTGTCGGTTGAAGTTCGACAACGGTCTGAACTTCCAGGGCTTCCCGGACATCCCCGGCGAGGACTGGGTGATGGTGCAGCCGGTGCGCAGCGGCGAGATCTCGGGCGGGAGCCGGAGATGAGCGGCGTGATCGGCGACGAGGTGGTGCGCGCGGCGCGGGGCTGGATCGGCACGCCCTACCTGCATCAGGCCTCGGTTCGGGGGGCGGGGACCGATTGCCTCGGCCTGCTGCGCGGGGTCTGGCGCGAGGTGCTGGGGGCGGAGCCGGAAGCGGTGCCCGCCTACAGCCGCGACTGGTCCGAGCCGCAGGGCGACGAGGCGCTGTGGCGCGCGGCGCGGCGGCATCTGCACGTGACCGGGCAGGCCGCCCCGGGCGACGTGCTGCTGTTCCGGATGCGGGAGGGCGCGGTGGCCAAGCATCTGGGGCTGGCGGCGGAGGTGGGCGCACGGCCCACGTTCATCCACGCCTATTCAGGCCACGCGGTCGTGGAAAGCCCGCTGAGCGCCCCCTGGGCGCGGCGCATCGTGGCGCGATTTGCCTTTCCCGAGAGGAGCTGAGACATGGCGACGATCCTTCTTTCTGCCGTCGGTGCGGCGGTCGGCGGTTCCCTCGGGGGCTCGGTTCTGGGGCTGTCGGCGGCGGTGGCGGGCCGCTTCGTGGGCGCGACCGTTGGGCGGGTCATCGACCAGTCGCTGATGGGGCGCGGTTCCGACGTGATCGAGAGCGGGCGGATCGACCGGTTCCGCCTGACCGGCGCAGGCGAGGGCGAACCTGTGGCGCGGCTGCATGGCCGGATGCGGGTGGCGGGGCAGGTGATCTGGGCCTCGCGCTTTACCGAAACAGTCACCACCAGCGGCGGCGGCAAGGGCGCGCCCGCGCGACCCACGGTGGAGCGGCACAGCTATTCGGTGAGCCTTGCGATCGCGCTCTGCGAGGGGGAGATTTCCGGCGTGGGCCGGATCTGGGCCGACGGCGGCGAGATCGCGCGCGATGACCTGACCCTCCGGGTCTATCGCGGTGGCGCGGATCAGCAGCCCGATCCTAAGATGGAGGCCGTGGAGGGTGCGGGGCTGGTGCCCGCCTATCGCGGCACGGCCTACGTGGTGATCGAGGAACTCGACCTTGCGCCCTATGGCAACCGGGTGCCGCAGTTCTCCTTCGAGGTGATGCGGCCCGCGCCGGCGGCCCTGCCCGGGGCCGGGGATGTGCCGCCGCGCGCGGTCAGGGCCGTGGCGATGATGCCGGGGACGGGGGAATACACGCTGGCCACGACGCCGGTGAGCTTCGATCTGGGCGCGGGGCAGGTGCGGATGGCGAATGTGAACTCGCCCGCCGGCAAGAGCGACTTCTCCTCTTCGCTGGACCAGTTGGAGGCGAGCCTGCCGAACTGCGGTGCGGTCTCGCTGGTGGTGAGCTGGTTCGGCGACGACCTGCGCATGAGCGCCTGCGAGCTGCGGCCCCGGGCCGAGCAGGGGGAGCAGGACGGCACGGGGATGCCGTGGCAGGTTGCAGGCGTTGCGCGTGCCGCCGCGGGGCTGGTGCCGCGCGACGTGGAGGACCGGCCCGTCTATGGCGGCACGCCCGCCGACGCGGCCGTGGTCGAGGCGATCCGCGAGATGACGGCGCGCGGGCAGGAGGTGATGTTCTATCCCTTCATCCTGATGACCCAGGCCGCCGAGAACGGGCTGAGCGATCCCCATACCGGGGCAACGGATCAGCCGGTGCTGCCGTGGCGCGGACGGATCACGCTGGCGGCGGCCCCGGGCCAGCCGGGCAGCAGCGACGGCACCGCGGTGGCGGATGTGGAGGTGTCGGAATTCTTCGGCACGGCATCGGCGAGTGATTTCACCGTGGGCGATGGCGAAGTGAGCTATTCCGGCCCTGAGGAATGGCGCTATCGCCGCTTCGTCCTGCACTACGCGGCGCTCTGCGCGGCGGCGGGCGGGGTCGAGAGCTTCTGCATCGGATCGGAGATGGTCGGCCTGACCACGGTGCGGGGAGCGGCGGGCTATCCGGCGGTGCAGGCCCTGCGGCAGCTGGCGGGCGAGGTGCGCGCGCTGCTGGGGCCCGGGTGCAAAATCTCCTATGCCGCGGATTGGTCGGAGTATTTCGGCCACCACCCGCAGGACGGCTCGGGCGATGTGCGGTTCCACCTCGATCCGCTGTGGGCCGACCCGGAGATCGACTTCATCGGGATCGACAACTACCTGCCGCTGTCCGACTGGCGCGAGGGCGAGGATCACCTCGATACGGGCTGGGGCACGATCTATGACCTCGACTACCTGCGCAGCGGGGTCGAGGGCGGCCAGTACTACGACTGGTATTACCACTCCCCCGAGGCCGAGGCCGCGCAGATCCGCACCCCGATCGAGGACGGGGCCCATGGCGAGCATTGGGTCTATCGCACCAAGGACATTCGCGGCTGGTGGGAAAATCTGCACTACGAGCGGATCGATGGGGAGCGGCAGGCGATCCCGACAGGCTGGCAGCCGGGGATGAAGCCGGTGCGCTTCACCGAGCTGGGCTGTGCCGCCGTGGACAAGGGCACCAACGAGCCGAACAAGTTCCTCGACCCGAAATCCTCGGAAAGCGCGCTGCCGCGCCATTCGACCGGGCGGCGCGATGACCTGATCCAGATGCAGTACCTGACGGCGGTGCTGTCGCACTGGGGCGCGAATAACCCGCAGTCCGAGGTCTATGGCGGGCCGATGCTGGACATGGATCACGCCTATGTCTGGGCCTGGGACGCGCGGCCGTTTCCGTTTTTCCCGGCCGCGCTCGACACCTGGGCGGATGGCGAGAACTACGCCCGCGGGCATTGGATCACGGGCCGCGCGGCCGGGCGCGATCTGGCCTCGGTCGTGGCCGAGATCTGCGAAGGCGCGGGAGTGGCGGACTATGACGTCAGCGGGCTGCACGGCTATGTCGCGGGCTATGTCGAGGACCGGGTGATGCCGGGGCGGACGGCGCTGCAGCCGCTGATGCTGCGCTTTGGCTTCGACGCGGTGGAGCGCGAGGGGCAGCTGGTGTTCCGGATGCGCGATGGCCGCGTAGATGCAGAGGTGACGGAAGAGGCCCTGGCGCTGCACCCCGAGATCGAGGGCACGCTGGAGGAGACCCGCGCGCCGGAGGCGGAGCTGACCGGCCGGGTGCGGGTGCGTTTCCTGCAGGGCGAGGCCGATTACGCCGTGATCGCGGAGGAGGCGGTGCTGCCGGGCGAGGACACCGGCGCGGTCTCGGCCTCGGAGCTTCCGATGGTGCTGAGCCGCGGCCTTGGCCGGCAGGTGGCGGAACGCTGGCTGAGCGAGGCGCGGCTGGCGCGCGACAGCCTGCGGCTGGCCCTGCCGCCCTCGCGGGGCGACCTCGGCCCGGGGGACGTGTTGCAGGTGGGCGCGCGGGGGCTCTTCCGGCTTGACCGGGTGGAGCGGGCGGGCGCGCTTCTGGCCGAGGCGGTGCGGATCGAGCCCGAGACCTATCGCCCCGTGGACATGGACGAGGACAGCGTGGCGCTGTCGCAGTTCGTGCCGCCGGTACCGGTCTTCCCGCTCTTCCTCGACCTGCCGCTGATGCGCGGCGAGGAGGTGCCCCATGCGCCGCATCTGGCGGTGACCTCGGTGCCCTGGCCCGGGTCGGTGGCGCTCTATGCCTCGGATCAGGACAGCGATTATGCGCTGAACCGCACGCTGTCCCTGCGGGCGACGGTCGGGGTGGCGCAGACGGCGCTTGGCGCCGGGCCGGTGGGGCGGATCGACCGGGGCGCGGGGCTTTCGGTGCGGCTGACCTCTGGCGGGCTGTCCTCGATCAGCGATGCGGCGCTCCTGTCGGGCGGCAACCTGATGGCGATCGGGGACGGCACGCCGGGGGGCTGGGAGCTGTTCCAGTTTCGCGACGCCGTCCTGACGGGCGAGAATACCTACCTGCTGTCGCACCTGCTGCGCGGACAGTTCGGCACCGACGCGGCGATGCCCGAGGCCTGGCCGGAGGGGTCCTACGTCGTGCTGATGAACGGCGCGGCCGAGCAGATCGACCTTGCCCTCGGGCAGCGGCGGATGGCGCGGCACTACCGGATCGGGCCGGCGCAGCGGGCGGTGTCCGACCCTTCCTACCGGCACGAGACATGGGCCTTCGACGGGATCGGGCTGCGGCCCTATGCGCCCTGTCACCTGAGCGTGGCCGAGACGGCGGGCGATCTCGCCTTCGGCTGGGTGCGCCGGACGCGGATCGACGGCGACAGCTGGGAGGGGATCGAGGTGCCCTTGGGCGAGGAGAGCGAGAGCTACCTTGTCCGCGTGGTGCAGGGCGGCGTGGTCCGGCGCGAGGCCATCACGGCCACGCCCGCCTGGACCTATGACGCAGCGGCCCGGGCGGCTGACGGGTTGAGCGGGCTGGCGGAGCTGGAAGTGGCGCAGATCTCGGCCAGTTTCGGGGCCGGTGCGGTGGCGCGGTTGGTCTTCGCGGTGTGACCCCGCAGGCCGGGCCGGTCGATCAGCGGATGTGATCCGGCGGATCACCCCATTGCGTTTTCCCCACTCGGGCTTATCTGCTACACTCAGATGCAAAGGAGAGGTCCCGATGCCCGAAACACGCGCCAAACTGGCAGAGCTGGACCCGGTCTGGGCCCGTATCACCCGTGAGGCCGAAGAGGCGATCCGGGAGGAGCCCCTGCTGGGCGGGCTGATCCATTCCTCCGTGCTGCACCATCCCTCGCTGGAGCGGGCCTTGGCCTACCGCATCTCGGCCAAGCTGGCCTCGCACGAGATGTCGGAACAGATCCTGCGCGAGATCTGCGACGAGGCCTATGCCTCCGAGCCGGAGCTGGCCAATGCCGCCCGTGCGGACATCGCGGCGGTCTATGACCGGGACGCGGCCTGCCACCGGTTCCTGCAGCCGGTGCTCTACTTCAAGGGCTTCTTCGCGCTTCAGGCGCATCGGGTGTCGCATTGGCTCTGGAAGCAGGGACGCCGCGATCTGGCCTATTTCTTCCAGATGCGCCTGTCCGAGCTTTTCGCCATCGACATCCACCCCAATGCCCGGATCGGCAAGGGGATCATGATGGACCACGCCCATGCCATCGTCGTGGGCGAGACGGCCGTGGTGGGCGACAACGTCTCGATGCTGCATTCGGTGACCCTCGGCGGCACCGGCAAGGAAGAGGAAGACCGCCACCCCAAGATCGGCGATGGCGTCCTCATCGGCGCGGGCGCCAAGGTGCTCGGCAATATCAAGGTGGGCCATTGCTCGCGGATCGCGGCGGGCTCCGTCGTGCTGCACGAGGTGCCGCCCTGCACCACGGTGGCCGGCGTTCCGGCCAAGATCGTGGGCGAGGCGGGCTGTGCCCAGCCGTCCATGAACATGGACCAGATCCTGCGCGGCTGACGGTCGGGTCACGAGGGCCGGGCCACGTCGGTTTGGTCAAGTCGGTCGGGTCAACCCGCCGCTCCACGATACCCCAAGTTAGGCCGCACTGCGCGTGCCGCCAACAGGGGTGTCAGGCCAGACCTGCATCTCGCGCCTCCAACCTTCATCTTTCCTGAAATACTCCGTGGGGGAATTGGCCGAAGGCCAAGGGGGGCAGCGCCCCCTTTTCCATGTTCTATCCGCACCTACGCGCTGAGTGACCGCGCGCCGGGATCGCAGGTCCCGGTCGCACAAAAGAAATCGCGCCCCCGTCAGGGGGCGCGTCATTCAGGTCAGACCCGGCCCGCCGACGAGGTCGGCGGCCCGGGACAGCGGGCCTCAGGCCAGCATCACCATCGGGTTCTCGAGGTTCTCGACGATGGCCTTCAGCAGCTCCGCGCCAAGCGCGCCGTCGATCACACGGTGATCGACCGAGAGCGTCACCGACATGACAGTGGCCACTTCGACCTCGCCCGCATCGTTCACCACCGGCTTCTTCACGCCCGAGCCGACCGCGAGGATCGCGCCATGTGGCGGGTTGATCACGGCGTCGAAGTTGTCGATGCCGAACATGCCGAGGTTGGAGATCGCGAAGGAACCGCCCTGGTACTCATGCGGCGCCAGCTTGCGGTCGCGCGCCCGGGTGGCTAGGTCCTTCATCTCGGCCGAAAGGGCCGAGAGCGACTTCATGTCGGCGTCTTTCAGGACGGGCGTGAAGAGCCCGCCGTCGATTGCCACGGCCACCGCCACGTCGGAGGGTTTCAGCTCCAGCACGCGGTCACCGGCCCAGACGGCATTCGCCTTCGGCACCGATTGCAGCGCAAGGGCACAGGCCTTGATGATGAAGTCGTTGACCGAGAGCTTCACGCCGCGGCCTTCCAGCTGCTTGTTCAGCTGGGCGCGGAACTTCATCAGCGCGTCGAGCTTGATGTCGCGGCGCAGGTAGAAGTGCGGGATCGTCTGCTTGGCCTCGGTCAGGCGGGCGGCGATGGTCTTGCGCATCCCGTCCAGCTTGACCTCGGTGAAGGCGCGACCTTCGTACATCTTGAGCACGGCATCGGTCGACGGGCCCGCCGGGGCGGCGGCGGCCGCAGCAGCAGGCGCCGCGGCCGCGGCTTTCGGGGCCTCGGCGGCCTTGGGCGCGGCGGTGGCTTTCTCGACGTCCGCTTTCACGATCCGGCCATGGGGGCCGGTGCCGCTGATCTGGGTCAGGTCCAGACCCTTGTCCGCCGCGATGCGACGGGCCAGCGGCGAGGCGAAGATGCGGGTGCCGTCGGTGGTCTGCGGTGCAGCCGGCGCGGGGGAAGCGGCGGCGGCAGGGGCGGCGGCTTCGGCCTTGGGGGCCTCGTCCGATTTGGCCGCGGCCGGGGCAGGAGCCGAGACATCGCCGATGTCATCGGCGCTCTCGCCCTCTTCCAGCAGGACGGCGATGGGCGTGTTCACTTTCACGCCCTCGGTGCCCTCGGCGATCAGGATCTTGCCGATGACGCCTTCGTCCACGGCTTCGAATTCCATCGTCGCCTTGTCGGTCTCGATCTCGGCCAGCAGGTCACCGGAGGAGACGGTGTCGCCCTCCTTGACCAGCCATTTCGCCAGCGTGCCTTCCTCCATCGTGGGGGAGAGGGCGGGCATCAGGATTTCTGTGGGCATCGCTCCGCTCCTTACCGATAGGTGACTTTTTTCACCGCCGCGATGACCTCATCGGTGGTCACCAGCGCCAGCTTTTCGAGGTTGGCCGCGTAGGGCATCGGCACGTCCTTGCCCGTGCAGTTGATCACCGGCGCATCGAGGTAGTCGAAGGCGCGTTCCATGATCGTCGCGGACAGGTGGTTGCCGATCGAGCCGACGGGGAAGCCTTCCTCGACCGTGACGCAGCGGTTGGTCTTCATGACCGAGGCCAGCACGGTGTCATAGTCGATCGGGCGCAGGGTGCGCAGGTCGATCACTTCCGCCGAGATGTCCTCTTCCGCCAGCTTGTCCGCCGCTTCGAGGGCGTATTGCATGCCGATGCCGAAGGAGACGATGGTCACGTCGGTGCCTTCGCGCCAGACGCGGGCCTTGCCGAAGGGGATCGCCAGATCCTCGATGTCCGGCACCTCGAAGGAGCGGCCGTAGAGGATCTCGTTTTCCAGGAAGATCACCGGGTTGGGATCGCGGATCGCGGTCTTCATCAGGCCTTTGTAGTCGGCGGCCGAATAGGGCATCACGACCTTGAGGCCGGGGATCATCGCGTACCATGCCGCGTAGTCCTGGCTGTGCTGCGCACCCACGCGGGCGGCGGCGCCGTTCGGACCGCGGAAGACCATGGGCGCGCCCATCTGGCCACCGGACATGTAGAGCGTCTTGGCCGCGGAGTTGATGATCTGGTCAATCGCCTGCATGGCGAAGTTGAAGGTCATGAACTCGACGATGGGCTTCAGCCCGCCGAAGGCCGCGCCGACCGCGATCCCGGCAAAGCCGTGTTCGGTGATCGGCGTGTCGATGATCCGCTTGGCGCCGAATTCGTCGAGCAGGCCCTGGGACACCTTGTAGGCACCCTGGTACTCGGCGACTTCCTCGCCCATGAGATAGACGTTCTCGTCGCGGCGCATCTCTTCGGCCATGGCGTCGCGCAGCGCTTCGCGGACCGTCTGGGTCTTCATCGGCGCATCCGCCGGCCAGTCGGGCGAGGCGTTGGACTTGGGCGCGTCGGGGGCCGGGGCTGCGGCCTTGGCGGGGGCTTTCGCTTCCTCGGCGGGGGCCTCGGCGCTGGCGGCGGGGGCGGCTGCGACATCACCGATGTCATCGGCGCTTTCGCCTTCTTCCAGCAGCACGGCGATGGGGGCGTTGACCTTCACGCCCTCGGTGCCTTCGGCCACGATGATCTTGCCGATCACGCCTTCGTCCACGGCTTCGAATTCCATCGTGGCCTTGTCGGTCTCGATCTCGGCGAGGATGTCACCGGAGGAGACGGTGTCGCCCTCCTTGACCAGCCATTTCGCGAGCGTGCCTTCCTCCATGGTCGGAGAGAGGGCGGGCATCAGAATTTCGGTAGGCATCTTGTCTCTCTCCCCCTCAGGCTTCGTCCTGCGGCGCGACATCGGCGTAGATGTCGGTCCAGAGTTCTTCCAGCGCGGGCTCGGGGCTTTCCTTGGCGAAATCGGCGGACTCGTTCACGATGTCCTTGATTTCCTTGTCGATCGCCTTGAGGTCGTCCTCGGTCGCGTGGCCGCCCGAGATCAGCAGCTCGCGGACGTGCTCGATCGGGTCCTTCTCTTCGCGCATCTTCTGCACTTCCTCGCGGGTCCGGTATTTCGCCGGGTCCGACATGGAGTGGCCGCGATAGCGGTAGGTTTTCACCTCGAGGATGTAGGGGCCGTTGCCGGCACGGCAGTGGGCGAGGGCCTTCTCGCTGGCTTCCTTGACCGCCAGCACGTCCATGCCGTCGACCAGTTCGCCGGGGATGCCGAAGGGCGCGCCGCGGGTGAAGATCTCGTCCGTGGAGGTCGAGCGCTTCTGCGCGGTGCCCATGGCGTATTGGTTGTTCTCGATCACGAAGATGACCGGAAGCTTCCACAGCGAGGCCATGTTGAAGGTCTCGTAGACCTGGCCCTGGTTCGCCGCGCCGTCACCGAAGTAGGTGAAGGTCACGTTGTCGTTGCCGAGGTACTTGTCAGCGAAGGCGAGGCCGGCGCCGAGCGGCACCTGCGCGCCCACGATGCCGTGGCCGCCGTAGAAATGCTTCTCTTTCGAGAACATGTGCATCGAGCCGCCCTTGCCCTTCGAGTAACCGCCTTCGCGGCCCGTGAGCTCGGCCATGACGCCGTTGGGGTCCATCCCGCAGGCCAGCATGTGGCCGTGATCGCGGTAGGAGGTGATCCGTTTGTCACCCTCTTTCGTCGCGGCTTCCAGCCCGACGACGACCGCTTCCTGCCCGATATAGAGGTGGCAGAAGCCACCGATCAGGCCCATGCCGTAAAGCTGCCCGGCCTTCTCTTCGAAGCGCCGGATCAGCAGCATGTCGCGGTAATATTGCTTGAGTTCATCCGCCGATACGTTCGGCTTCTTGGTGGTCCTGCGTGCCGCCATGGCCGTACAACCCCTCCCGAAGTGGATAGTTTAGCGTTAAACTATCTCTTACAGCATTCGGACCGCGCTTGCGAGAGCGAAATTGACGCGGGGCGCTTGCCGGCGAAAAAGCGGTCGGGAATTGTGCGGGCGGGGGCAGGTTTTACAGGAAAATTCGAATTTTCCGGGCCGGAATTTTTGAAAATTCCGGGTGCGATTGCGGGCGTGTGTTGGGGGAGAGGCGGTGCGGGCCGGGGAGGGAGGAGTCGCGTCGCCGCGCGCCAGACCGTGAGGAAGGGACGTAGCGTGGCGGTCTCCATCGAGCACCCGCCCGGCCGAGAGGCCGGGCAGCGCCGTCCCGCCCCCATGGGGCGGCGCTATGGCGCCACCCCGCGGGACGGCGCTGCCCTATGTGGTGGATGGAGAGCGTGTAGGGGGGCGGGGAGCCTTACGCACGACGTTAGGGCCGGACGCCCGGAGGCGCGGGCCGGTCAGGGCTGTCTTCGTTGGGGAAGCGGAGGCGAGCCGATGAAGCTCCGCCTCAGCGGATCACGATCTCGTCGCTGCGCAGCATGCCGAGCACGTCGCGGGCCTGTTCGTCCAGCAGGTCGAGGTCGAGGTAATCGTCCGACAGCCGGTGGGTCAGGTTCTCCATCCGCGCGACCTCGACGTTCAGCTCGTCGAGCCGGGCGGAGAGCTCGTCCTTCTGGGCCATCACCTCGGCCCGGCGCAGCAGGCCGTAATCGCCCTGCACGGCGGCAAAGGTGAAGTAGAGCCCGAGGCTCAGCGCGATCGAGAAATAGATCAGGCCGCCAAAGGCGGGGCGTTTGCGGGTGGTCATCGGGTCTGCCTCATCTCCGCCTCTGACGGGCGGTCAGAAGAGAGAATAGCGCAAGTGATTCGAAATGGGAATCCCCCGTGTTCATCGCAGCGTCACGATCCCGCGGGCGCTGTGGCGGGGCGGACTCGCCGGGCCACCCGGTCCCTCCTCTCGCGGGCACGGGACAGATCGGCCCGGAGGGCAGGCCATGAGGGCAGGGACCCCGGCCATGAAAAAGGGCGGCCCCGTGGGACCGCCCTTTTCTGTTTGCGTGCAGGCCGGATCAGCCCGCGATCGAAGCCTTGTAGATGCTGTCGATCGTCTCGGCGAGGGTCGCGTCGAACTCGGCGTCGGACTGCTGGGCCGAGAGGCCCTCGGTCAGCGCACGCGAGAAGGAGGCGATCATGCCGGTGTTCTGCGACAGGCGGGTGTTCGCCTCTTCGCGGGAATAGCCGCCCGACAGGGCCACGACGGTCAGCACGGCGGGGTGGTCCACCAGCGACTTGTAGTGGTTCGCGGTCTCGGGCAGCGTCAGCTTGAGCATGACCTTGGTGCCCTCGGGCAGCGCGTCCAGCTGGGCGGTGATCTCGGCCAGCAGCAGGTCTTCGGCGGCGGCCTTGTCGGCGATGGTGATCGTCACCTCGGGCTCGATGATCGGGCACAGACCCTTGGCGAGGATCTGCTTGCCGACCTCGAACTGCTGCGCCACGACGGCCTTCACGCCCTCGGGCGAGGCGGCGTCGATGACCGAGCGCATCTTGGTGCCGAAGATGCCCTTGGACACGGCCTTGTCGAGCAGGGCGTCCAGTTCGGGCATCGCCTTCATGACCTTCACACCGTTCTCACTGTCGGCCAGACCCTTGTCGACCTTCAGGAAGGGCACCACGCCGCGCTTTTCCCAGAGGTACTGGGCGGTGGGGATGCCGTCGATCTCGCCGTCCATGGTGCGTTCGAAGAGGATCGCGCCCACGACCTTGTCGCCGGTGAAGGCGGGCGACTTGATGATCCGCGCGCGCATGTCGTGGATCAGGCCGAACATCTCGTCCTCGGAGGAATAGGCGTCTTCCTCGATCCCGTAGAGTTTCAGCGCCTTGGGGGTCGAACCGCCGCTCTGGTCAAGTGCCGCGATGAAACCCTGGCCCTTGCCGATCAGCTCGGCCTGTTTGTCTGTCGTCATGGAATGATCGCCCTGAGTAGTATGAATGATCGCCCCCCTTCGGGGCCTCGCCCCCGCTTCTAAGGAAGCGGGGGATGCCTTGCAATTCTGGTGGCGCTAACTTGGGCTGCGGCCGCGGGAAAGCGCGGGTCTCAGCCTTCCAGCGCCGCAACGCCGGGCAGGGTCTTGCCTTCCATCCATTCGAGGAAGGCGCCGCCGGCGGTGGAAATATAGGTGAAATCGCCTGCCGCCCCGGAGGTGTTGAGCGCGGCGACGGTGTCGCCCCCGCCCGCGACCGAGATCAGCTTGCCCGCGCGGGTCAGCGCGGCTGCCGCCGTGGCGGCAGCGTTGGTGGCGGTGTCGAAGGGCGCGATCTCGAAGGCGCCGAGCGGGCCGTTCCAGATCAGCGTCTTGGCCTCCTCGAAGATGCCCTCGATCCGGGCCACCGCGTCGGGGCCCGCGTCGAGGATCATCGCATCCGAGGGGCACTGGGTCGCGGGCACGGTCTCGTTCGCGGCATTGGCCTTGAACTCGCGCGCCACCACCACGTCGGCGGGCAGCACCAGCTGGCAGCCGAGGTCGAGCGCCTTGAGTTTGATCTGGGTGGCGATCTCGGTCATGTCATGCTCGGCCAGCGACTTGCCCACGTCGATGCCTTCGGCCGCGAGGAAGGTGTTCGCCATGCCGCCGCCGATGATCAGGTAATCCACCTTCTCGACGAGGTTGCCCAGCAGTTCCAGCTTGGTCGAGACCTTGGCCCCGCCCACCACGGCCACCACGGGGCGTTCGGGCTTGCCGAGGGCGGATTCCAGCGCCTCCAGCTCGGCCTGCATCAGGCGGCCGGCGCAGCAGGGCAGCAGCTTGGCGAGCGCCTCGGTCGAGGCATGGGCCCGGTGCGCGGCCGAGAAGGCATCGTTCACGTAGACATCGCCGAGACCGGCGAGGCGCTGCGCGAAGGCGGGGTCGTTCTTCTCTTCGCCCGGGTGGAAGCGGATGTTCTCCAGCAGGATGACCTTGGCCTCGCGCTGTTCGTCGGTCTGGGCCTCGGCGGCGTCCAGCGTCTCGTCGAAGGCGACCTTGGTGCCGAGGGCGGCCTCCAGCGCGGGCAGGGTGACCCGCAGCGACATGTCGAGCACGACCTTGCCCTTGGGGCGGCCGAAGTGCGCCAGAAGGATCGGCTTGCCGCCTTTTGCGAGGATATCCTTCACGGTGGGAGCGATGCGGTCGATCCGCGTGGTGTCCGTTACCTTGCCGTTCTCGACGGGGACGTTGATGTCCACCCGTACCAGAACGCGTTTGCCGGCAAGATCCATGTCATCCAGCGTTTTCCAACCCATCGGTTTCTGTCCTCCTGATGTCGGTCGGGCGATACATCGCCGCTCCTCCCGCCATCGTCAACAGGGCGCCGCTTGGCAATTCGCCTCATGCGCCTTATGCATCACGGCAAAGCCAAAAAAGGAGGCCCTGCCATGGCCGAGATCAAGGACCCCGAAAACACCATCCTGATGGAGCTGAAAGGCGGCACCGTCACCATCGAACTGCTGCCCGACGTGGCGCCCAAGCACGCCGAGCGGATGAAGGAACTGGCGCGCGCCGGTGCCTATGACAACGTTGCCTTCCACCGCGTGATCGAGGGCTTCATGGCCCAGACCGGCGACGTGGCCAACGGCAACATGGAAAAAGACTTCAACATCCGCATGGCGGGCACCGGCGGCTCCGAGCTGCCCGACCTGCCGGCAGAATTCTCCAAGCTGCCCCACGACCGCGGCACCCTCGGCGCGGCGCGTTCGGCGAACCCGAACTCGGCCAACTCGCAGTTCTTCATCAACTTCAAGGACAACCACTTCCTGAACGGGCAGTACACGGTCTATGGCCGCGTCGTCTCGGGCATGGAGCACGTGGATGCGATCACCCGCGGCGAGCCGCCCGCGAGCCCCGACCGCATGATCAGCGTCAAGGTCGCGGCAGATGCGTAATCTGGCCGCCGCAACGCTTGCCGCGCTGCTGGCTGCCGGTCCGGCCCTGGCCACCGGTCTGGATATCCAGATCGGCGGCGAGGCCAACGGCACGGTGCATATCGACCTCTTCGAGGACATCGCACCCGAGCACGTGAAGCGGATCACCACGCTGGCGGAAGAGGGCAAATACGACGGCGTCTACTTCCACCGCGTGATCGAGGGCTTCATGGCCCAGACCGGTGACGTGGAATTCGCCCACGAGGGCGGCGACATGCGCCGCGCCGGCATGGGCGGTTCCGACCTGCCCGACCTGAAGGCCGAATTCTCGGACGAGAATTTCGACCGTGGCGTGGTGGGCATGGCCCGCTCGCAGGACCCGGACAGCGCGAATTCGCAGTTCTTCATCATGTTCGCCCCGGCGCCGCATCTGAACGGCGGCTACACGGTGGTGGGCAAGGTGACCTCGGGCATGGACGTGGTCGATGCGATCAAGCGCGGCGAAGGCCGCAACGGTGCCGTGATCGGCGCGCCGGACCGGATGGTGAAAGTCACCGTGACGGAGTGATCCGTTACCGGATTGGAGATGATGCGCGCCGCTCCGAAAGGGGCGGCGCGTTTTCGTTGGGGGAGGGTATGGCGGGGCAGTGTGCTTGCTTGCGGAGGGGAAGGCTGATGCTCTGACGCTCTGACGCTCTGACGCTCTGACGCTCTGACGCTCTGACGCTCTGACGCTCTGACGCTCTGACGCTCTGACGCTCTGACGCTCTGACGCTCTGACGCTCTGACGCTCTGAC
>NZ_JAIUZP010000019.1 GCF_020171315.1 Pseudooceanicola nanhaiensis
AGCTCTGACGCTCTGACGCTCTGACGCTCTGACGCTCTGACGCTCTGACGCTCTGACGCTCTGACGCTCTGACGCTCTGACGCTCTGACGCTCTGACGCTCTGACGCTCTGACGCTCTGATGCTCTGATGCTCTGATGCTCTGATGCTCTGACGCTCTCCAGCGCCTCAACCCTGCCGCAGCGCCCAGGTTCGCTGAGCCATCCATCCACGCCCCGCCCGGCCGATAGGCCGGGCGGCGCCGACCCGCCCCCCTGGGGCGGCGCTTATGCGCCACCCCGCGGGACGGCGCTGCCCTTGTCTCTATACGGGTAGGTGGTTGGTGGTTGCGTTCAGCCACCAGGTCAGGAGTAAACCCCGCTCACCCGGCCCGAAACCCCGCCGCCGCCACCGCCAGATGCGCTGCCGCCGCCACGCCGTCGATCAGCGTCACTCCGCTGCGCGCCTCCAGATCCGCCCGCAACGGCGCCATCCCCGCACAGCCCAGCACGACGACACCCGCGCCGTCCTCGTCCCGCGCCCGCACGATCTCTTCCGCCAGTCGCACCCGCGTGTCCTCGGCGCCTTCGTCGATCACCAGCACCGGCAGCCCGCTGGCCCGGACCGAGGCGCAATGGCCCTCGAACCCCAGCCCCGCGATATTCTCGCGGATCACCGGCAGCGACACCGCCAGCGAGGTCACGACCGAGAACCGCTGCCCCAGCAGCGTCGCCATGAGGTAGCTTGCCTGTCCGATCCCCAGCACCGGCACGCTGGACAGCGCCTGCGCCTCGGCCAGCCCGGTGTCGTCGAAACAGGCGATCACCACCGCATCGGCCTCGGCCGCGGCCACCCGGGCCAGAACGCCGGGCACCGCGCGGTCGCCATCCTCGGGGCCCTCGATGGCGGGCGGCCCGTCAGTGTTGGTCACGCCCATGATCTCGACCCCGGGCAGGGCGGCGCGGGCCGCCGCCACGATCCCGTCGGTCATCGAAGCCGTGGCATTGGGATTGATATAGAGCAGCCGCATCACACGCCCTTGCCTGCGTCCGACCCCGCCCGCGCGCGCCGCTTGCCCATCACCCAGACGGTGAAGAGGAAGACCGCGATGATCAGCAGCGAGAACAGCGTCGTCAGCGTGCCGAGCGCATAGATCACCGGCGAGGTCACGTTGGTGGTCATCCCGAAGACCTCCAGCGGCAGCGTGTTGTAGCTGCCCGCCGTCAGCAGGGTGCGGGCGAATTCGTCATAGCTGAGCGTGAAGCCGAAGAGCGCCACCCCGATCAGCGAGGGCGCGATGATCGGCAGCACCACGTGGTAGATGGTCTGCCAGGCGGTCGCGCCCTGGTCGCGGGCCGCTTCCTCGTAGGATTTGTCGAACCGGTTGAAGACCGCGAACATGATCAGCAGGCCGAAGGGCAGGGTCCATGTCAGCTGCGAGCCGAAGCCCGAGGTCGCCCAATGCACCTTCAGCCCCAGCTGGTTGAAGATCAGCCCGACGCCGAGCGAGATCAGGATCGAGGGGATCACCAGCGAGGTGATCGCGATGTAGAACAGCAGGCCCGAGCCGAGGAACCGCTTGCGGAACGCCAGCCCCGCCATGACCGAGACGACGACCGTCGTCACCATGACCATGAGGCCAAGCGCCAGCGAGCGCCGGAAGGCGCCCCAGATGTCGCCCACCGCCTGCTCCTCGAAGAGGTCGCGGAACCAGTGCAGCGAGACGCCGTTCATCGGGAAGGTCAGCCCGCCCTGCGGTCCCTGGAAGCTGAGGATGCCGATGGTCAGCGTGGGCCCGTAGAGGAAGAGCACGAAGAGCGCGAAGAAACCCGCGAGGATGTAGAAGCTGAGGGGGCGTTTTTCCATCTCAGAGCTCCTTCCGGATGTTCACGAAGCGCAGCAGGATGCCGATCACCAGCAGCACGGTGCAGAGCAGCACCACGGCGGTGGCGGCGGCAGAAGGGTATTGCAGCAGCGAGATGTCGTTGGAGATCAGCCGCCCCACGTTGGCCCGCTGCGAGCCCGACATGAAGCGCACGGTGATGAAATCGCCCATCACCAGCGTGATCACGAAGATCGTGCCGATCATGATGCCGGGCTTGGTCAGGGGCAGGATCACATGCAGCAGGGTCTGCAGCCCGCTTGCACCATTGTCCCGCGCCGCCTCCAGCAGGGATTTGTCGATCCGCATCATCGTGTTGAAGATCGGCACCACCATGAAGAGCGTGTAGAGATGCACGAAGGCGAGGATCACCGAGAAGTCGGAATAGAGCAGCCATTCCAGCGGCTCGTCGATCACGCCCCATGAGATCAGCGCCGAGTTGGCAATGCCGTTGCGCCCGAGGAAGGGGATCCACGAGATCATGCGGATGATGTTCGAGGTCCAGAACGGGATCGTGCAGAGCAGGAAAAGCGCGATCTGGATCGGCTGGCTGCGCACGTGGAAGGCCAGGAAATAGGCCACGGTAAAGCCGATCGCGAGGGTGAAGGCCCATGTGATCAGCGCGTATTTGAAGGTGGCGAAGAACACCCGGTAGGTGACGTCTGAGCCGAAGAGGAAGGCGTAATTGTCGAACTGGAACGCCGGGTAGATCGAGAACTCCGTCGCGCCCCAGAAGGAGACGGCCACGATCATCGCGATCGGGGCCAGCAGGAAGCAGACCAGCACCAGCGTCAGCGGCGCGGCCTGCAACCAGCCAAGGATATCAGGCCCCAGCCGCCGTCCCGCCCGCTTTGCGGGCCGTTTCTCCACCGGCTGCACATCGCCTGCCAGATCGCTCATTCCCGCCACTCCTGCCTCCCGGCGCATGGACCATAAGACCCGACACCGGCTTTCATCTTTCCAAAAATACTCACATTCCCGCCCGCGCCGCTCACCGCATCCTCTAGGGGCGCACAGGCGCTTCGAAACACGTCAGACGGGGGGTGCGGGGGGCGTCAGCC
>NZ_JAIUZP010000020.1 GCF_020171315.1 Pseudooceanicola nanhaiensis
GGACGTAAGAGCTGGGTACTATAGCTTTGATTCGCGCGAAACCGCCCCCGTGCGCTTTTGGCTGCTCGCGCCGCACGGCGCCGGTCATCCCTGGAGTTCCCGCGCGCGTGCAGCACCCTACCAAGGCCAACCGACAGGGCCACTTGATCAGCGGTCAGACCGAAAGCTGTTCTCTTAGATACGCGGTTTCCAGTTGGATTTCAGGGCAAGGCGCCTCCCAGACGGTCTGGCCCGAACCTATGCGCCCATCCACGCGGCGCCGGGGCGCAGACGACACCACCACAGCAGCGCGAGGCAGCCCCCCTGCACGACAAAGAAAGTCGCCATGGCCGGCACAAGGCCCAGGCTGTCCGCCAAGGCCCCGGCGGCGATCACAGGCACCGAGAAGCCGCAGTAGGCATAGACGAAAAGACCCGCCGTCGCCCTTGCACGGTTGTCTGCCGCTCGCAGGGCCACTTCGCTGAGCGCGGCGAGATAGGTGAACCCGTAGCTCGAGGCGCTCGTCAGGGCCGTTCCCAACAGGATCAGCGGGATCGAGCCAAGGACCGCCCCTGCAAGCAACCCGGAGCAGCCAAGCGGGATCAGCGTGGCCCCGACCGCCAGCGCCCGCCCCGTACTGAGGCGTCGCGCCAGAGGCTGGCACAGGAAGCCCACGAAGAGCGCAAGGAAGATCACCGCCCCCGACCAGCCACCACGCCCCTGCCCTGCCAGCAGGAGTGGCACCACGGCGATCGTCAGCCCCGTCGAGGCCCAGCTGAGCGCCATTGCGATCCCGAAGGCGCCGGTGCCGGGGACGAAGACCGGCAGGCGCAGCAGCGAGAGACCGCCCTGCCCCGCTCGTGATCCCCGGCTGCGCGGCAGGGCCCAACAGGCAAGGATCAGGACCGGCGCCGCCAGCACCATGGCCCAGAAGCTCGCCGGGGCCATGGTGGGGCCCTGTGCGCTCAGGCTCAGCCCCGTGGCAAGGGCCCCGCCCCCGAACCCCAGCGTCGTGACCGATGTCACCACCAGCGCCGCCTGCTTCACCCGCGCCTCGCCCATGAGGTCGGCCATGTAGGCCGTGCCCGAAGTGGTGGCGAGGCCGGTCCCTGCCCCGAGCAGCACCCGCGCCATCACCAGCTGCGGCCAGCCCGGCGACAGGGCCAGCAGCAGCGTCGCACCACCGCTCAGCCCAAGGGCCAGCGCCAGCGGCCCCCGGCGCCCGACACGATCCGACAGACCGCCGAGGCAGATCAGCGTCGGCATCAGCCCCGCCACATAGGCCGCGAAGGCCACCGTTGCCGCCGTCGCCCCCAAACCGCTCGCCGCGGTATAGGCCGGGTAGAGCGGTGCCTGAAGGTTGACGGCGAAGGTGACGCTGAACAGGCAGAGCGCAAGAAGCGGCACGGCGAGACGGGGGATGAACGGACGGGACGGGCGCAAACGGGGCATGGCATCCTCTTGGGGTGAAAGCCCCCTACCCTCTCGCCGATGGGCTGGCCCGGACAGGCACACTCCGGTACAGTTCGGGCAAACTGTACTGAACACATGGGCAGAACACATGGCCACCTCTCCCCTTGCGCCCAAGGCCGATACCACGCTCGTCGCGCAGGTCATGGCGCATCTCCAGACCCGTATCGCCGGGCGGCAGGCCGCGCCGGGCACCCGCCTGCCCTCGATCCGTCTGCTGGCGGACCAGCTGGGCGTCTCGCGCTCGACCGTGGTCGAGGCCTATGACCGCCTCGTTGCGGAGGGCACGGTGCAAGCGCGCCGCGGCTCGGGCTTCTATGTCGCGAGCCCCCTGCCGCCCTTCTCGATCCGGGACAACGGCCCGGCCCTCGCCCGCGAGATCGACCCGTTGCGCATCACCCGGCAGGCGCTGGACGCCGGGCGCATCCGCGCCAATCCCGGCTGTGGCTGGCTGCCGCAATCATGGATGCCGCAGGAGGAGATCCGCCGTGCCCTGCGCAGCCTCGCCCGGACGGCGGAGGCCGGTCTGACCGACTACGGAACGCCCCTCGGCCTGCCGGAGCTGCGCGCGCTGCTGGCCGTCAGCATGGCCGATACCGGGGTCGAGGCGCATCCCGATCAGGTGCTGCTGACCGAAAGCGGGACGCAGGCGCTGGACCTTGTCTGCCGGTTCCTGCTGGAGCCCGGCGACAGCGTGCTGATCGACGATCCCTGCTACTTCAACTTCCTCGCGCTCTTCCGGGCGCATCGGGTGCAGCCGGTGGGCGTGCCGCGCACCGCCTCCGGCCCGGACCTTGAGGCCTTCGAGGCCGCGCTGAAGACGCACCGGCCACGGCTCTACATCACCAATTCGGGTCCGCATAATCCGACCGGGACCGCGCTATCGCCGGTCAATTGTCATCGCATCCTGCGGATGGCGGAGGCGCATGATCTTCTCATCGTCGAGGATGACATCTTTGCCGATTTCGAGGACAGGCCGTCCCCCCGGCTGACGGCCTTCGACGGGTTGGATCGCGTGATCCAGATCGGCAGTTTTTCGAAGACGCTCTCGGCCTCGATCCGCTGCGGCTATATCGCCGCCCGGCCGGACTGGATCGATGCGCTGGTGGACCTCAAGCTGGCCACCTCCTTTGGCGGCGTTGCCCTGTCGGCGGAGGTGCTGCTGTTCCTGCTGAAGGAAGGCAGCTACCGCCGCCATGTTCAAGGCGTGCGCACCCGGCTGGCCAATGCGATGACCACGCTTGCGCCGCAACTCGCCGCTCTGGGGCTGCGCCCCGCCCACGTGCCCGAGGCGGGGCTCTTCCTGTGGTGTCACCTGCCCGAGGGGCTGGACGGGGCCGCGCTGACCCGCAGGGCCTGGGACGAAGGGATCGTGCTTGCGCCGGGTGATGCCTTCAGCGTCTCGGGGAGCTGCGGCGGGTTCATGCGGTTCAACGTGGCGCAGATGGTCGAGACGCCGGTGATCGAAGCCTTGGAAGGGTTGCTGGCCGCGCGGTAGAGACGGGACTGTGGCGATCCGAGGGAGCGGGCGGGCGGCCTCGATGGTGGCAGAACTGACCGTGCCGTGTCGGCCGGGGAGAAAATTGTCAGCTGACAATTTAGTCTCCCGGGGCGCTGCACGGGTCCTGATCTCAGGCCGGTTGCCGGGTGTGTCCTTCATCCTGCCCGGCCCGAAATTGTCAGCTGACAATAATCGCCGCCGAGGCCAGAAGCCGCCTGAGATCGACACTCCCTGCCCGTCCTTGTCGCGCCAGATGGCGCAGGAAACCGCCCGGATTCGTGAGCGTCTCGAAGCGTTCGAGCATGCAGAGCACCGCGATTGGCGCGATCTGTCGGCCCAGATACCGCTCTGCCTCGTCATAGACTTGCAGGTCCACACCCATCATCGGGATGATCTGCCGGGCTTGCTCTCTCAGCGTCGTCCAACTGTGCGCCCCCTCCGGGAACAGCCGCCGGTATTCTTGGAACTGCGCAGAGAGATCCTCCGGGCGGGCGCTCTCGGTGAGAGGAGCATTGCTCTCGTCAGACGTCGTCGCCTCGCAGGTCTCTTCAGAAGTGTTATTGGTTTCTCTATGTTGGTGCCGCTCATTTTCGCTGTTGCTGGCGGTCATTTCGATTGTCGAGGCCGCTGTCTCGTATTCGGCCAGCAGGGCGCGCAGCTCGTCGTGATTGTCCTTCCGGCGCAGCATCAGCCGTGTGCGGGCGAGGAGGGGAGAGACGCTGGCATCCTCCGGATCGATGCCAAGCATTGCCAGCCGGTCGAAAAGGGCGTGCCGTGCCGCGAGGACTGCACAGCGCAGCGTGGCGTGCTCTTCCGCACGCGCGCGCGCCGCACCAGCATTCCGGGCGATTTCACCGGCCCGGGCGGCCAGCGGGGCAAGATCGAAGCCGAAGGCGAGGGCAAGGCTGTCGCCACGACGGCGGGCAAAACGCTTGCGGTTCGGGCTGTCCTGTCGGGCGATCACACCGGACGCGACGAGGGCGGCCAAGTGCCGCCGGAGCGTGCTTTCCGGCATCCCGCCGAGGCGTTCTGACAGCGTGGCGTTGGAGGCGAAGACGATCGCGCGACCGGGCAGGGGAGAGAGGCTCCGCTCGGGGATGAAGCTGAGCATGCTGCGCAGCACGGTGATGGCGCGATGCGACAGCCCATAGGCCTCGGCGGCCCGGGTCAGGTCGTCGAGCAGGCGCCACTTGTCATGGGACGTCACGGCACCGTCGGAGGCAGCCACAACGGGCTGACCGACGAAACGGGTCGAATGTTGGGTCATGATGATTCACGCAGGCCGTAAAAAATCATCCCCTGTCCAAGCGACGGAGTTGACTGATTCGAGGAGGCGAGGTATCCCGTAGGTGCTAACGACGAGAAGGGCCTTCCATATTGCTTGGGGGGCTTTTCTTATTTCAGGGTCCGGCGTTTTGCCTCCTTGTTGCTGCTCGGTTTGTTAGGCGTCGTTCTCGGTGGCCTGCTCGGATTGCCAGCGGGCAAACCATTCGTTCAGCAGGTCTTCGGCATTTTCCTCGATCCACCGATTGAACCCGGCCTCGGGTTTTCCTGGCTTCACGGTCAGGCTCACGCTGCGGTCGGTGGCCTTCATCTCGGCCAGGGGCGCGCCTGCGGGCGTACTCAGGCTGCTCTTGCGGGCCGTGGGTTTGGGGGCAGGGGCCGCGGTCTTCTGCGCGGCTCGCAGCACGGCCTCGAACCGTTCGTTCGTGGACAGCTGGACGAATTCAGGGCGTCTGAGGAAGTTCGACGCGCGGGCATGGGCCGCGGGGTCCTGAAACAGGGTGACCAGTGTCATCCAGCGTTCGCGCCCGATCGCAGGGGCCCGGCCGACCTGACGGAGGAAGTCCAGATCGAAGGCCTGGCCGACCTTCAGCAGGCGGCTGACCATGGGCAGGTCGATGGAGAGCGCCGCGGCGATCGTCGGGCGATCGTAGCCTGCGTCCTGCAACTGTGCGGCAAAGCTCGCCTTCTCGATGAAGGAAAGATCGGTGCGGGCGTTGTTTTCCTGCCCCTGCGCCATGACCAGCGCGTGATCGTCGAGCTGGCGCACCATGGCCTTGACCGGCAGGCCCAGTTTCCGCAGCGCGGCCAGCCTCCGGCGACCATAGACGATCTCGTACCGGCCGCGGACCTTGGGATGAGGCCGCAGCAGCACCGGCACCTGTTGTCCGTAGGTCTGCAGGCTCTCGATCAGCCGCGCCTGGTCGGCGGCGTCCAGCCCCAGCCGGTCTTCCATCCCGGCGTTGTCGATGAGCGCGGTGTCGATATCCTGCACCGCGCTTTCCTGGAGCTTCGTCAGGCTGCTTTGCAGCGCCCCGACCGCTCCCTGAGGGGCCGTGCGTTGCCGTGACGGCGCCTCGGACGGCGGTGTGATGTTGGAGGTCAGGATACCCTTGCGTGCCATGTCAACGTCCCCATGCTGATTGGATCAGGGATTCAATTTCGTCATTGACGCCATTGAGTGAATCCACCGCACGGTCGTAGGTGTTGCGGTTGAACTGGCCGCGTTCCACCTCGTAGATCGTCTGGTGGGTCAGCCCCGCGTCCGAGATCGCGGTGGATTTCAGCATGGCGTTGGTCATGACCTCTTTGCCGAAGAGGTTGCGCAGGAAGGCCACGACCTGCTGTTGCGGGCCGTCGTTCGGCTCCAGCCGGTTGATGAGGAAGCGCAGGAAGTCATAGTCCATCTCCGCCCCCGCCTGGCTGACCACGTCGAGCAGGTCTGCGCTCATCTGCAGGAACTGCGACATGGAGGCGACGTCGAGCATGTTCGGCACGACGGTGATGAAGAGACCGGTCGAGGCGCAGAGCGCCGACATCGTCAGGTAGCCCAGTTGCGGCGGGCAATCGAAGAGGATCAGGTCATAATCGGCTTCGACCTCGGAGAGGGCGGTGGCCATCCGGGAATAGAACGGCGGCTGGATGTTGTTCATCAGCGCGCGCGGGGTCTCGTGCTCGAACTCCTGCAGGATCAGCCCGGCCGGGGCCAGGTCGATCCCGTGGAAGAAGGTCTTCTGGATGACCTGCGACAGCGGCACCGGGTCGGAATAGCTGATCGCGTCGTAGATCGTGCCGGTATCGAGGAAATCCACCTCGGGGCGATAGCCGAAGAGCGTGGTCAGCGAGGCCTGCGGGTCGATGTCGACGCAGAGGATGCGGTAGCCCTTGAGCGCCAGCCGCTGCGCGGCGTGGATCGTGCTGGTGGTCTTGCCGGATCCGCCCTTGAAGTTGAGGAACGACAGGACCTGCACCTTGTCCCCGGGACGGCGGCCCCGGCGGTAGGTGCCGGGCTGCTTGGCCGCACGGTCGAGGTGATCCCGGATCGCGGCGAGATCGGCCGCGCTGTAGTAGCGGCGCCCGCCCGACGAGGTGTGCACGTCGTCGATCTTGTTCTCGAAATGCAGCTTTCTGAGGAAGGACGCCGATATGCCGAGGATCTCCGCTGCTTCGCCGGCAGAGAACATGCGCAGTTCCTTGCGGGCGTCGGGGGCGAAGGCGGACAGCATGTGGTTTTCGAGAGCCGTGGCGATATGTTCGGCATTGAGACGAATCCGCTCGTTGATCCGAATGCTGCCACCGGCCACACTGTCACTCATGGGTCACCTGTCCTCGGTCCGGCCCGGGTCTTGGGCGGGCTGGCCGGGTCCTTGCTCTGTCCTCTCAGGCGGGGTGTCCTTGCGGAGCCTGCCTTGGTAACGCTCTTTTGCGCCATGCTCATTTTTATCGTTTCTATAGCGGAGATCCGGAGCGTCGCGCAAATCTTTTCTCGGCGCGCCATCTGCCTGCAAACTACCACATCTTGTGGGTGACTTTGCGTCAGGCAAAAGGTTTCTCTTAAGGCGCTGAAAAATATCGGTTTCCGAGGCCGGCGTGTTGCGATGCGCGAGAGTTCGGCCAGAACCGGCGGGGCAGGGGAGAGGGCAGTCGATAAATTTGCCATATGGCATATTGCACACTATAATGTGCAATATGGCAGATACGCCGGAGGACCCATGGCACTGCAACGTGTGGAATCACCCAGATTTGACTCGGGCCCGCGCCCGCTGCCCCATGACGCGTCGGCCCTGACCGAGGAAGAGGGCGGGGCGATGCTCCGTGCGCTGATCAATCTCTTTGACCGCTGGGGGCTGGAGGATCGCGAGGCGGCGACCCTGCTGGGCCAGCTGCCGCGCACCTATGTGCGCTGGAAACAGGGGTCCACCGGCCGGTTCGGCCCTGACGTGCTGGCGCGGATGTCGAACCTGCTGGGCATCCACAAGGCCCTGCGGCTGATCTTCGTCGAGCCGTCGCGCGGCTATGCCTGGATCAAGGCCCCGAACGAGGCCTTCGGGGGCCGGTCGGCGCTGGAGGTCATGATGGGCGGCGCCCTGACGGACCTGATGCGGGTGCGCCGTTACCTCGATGCGGAACGGGGCGGCTGGTAACCCGTCCCGATGACCGAGTTTCAGACAGACCCGGCGGCAATCCCCGTGACTCGCACCGACTGGCCTGCGGCGCGGCGCATCATCCGCAGCCTCTACCCGCCGATCGACCTGTTCGAGGACATCGCGGATCCGGAGGACTGGCCGCTGCTGATGTCGGCCGAGCAGAAGACCAATCCGCGCCTCGCCCAGACCATCGGCAACCTCGACCTCGTGCCGCCGGCGCGCCGCGTGGGCGGGGAGGGGGCCAGCTATCTCATGGCGCCCTTCACCCACACCAGCACGGACCGGCCCAGCCGGTTTTCCGATGGCCGCCTCGGGGTTCTCTACATCGCGGAAGATTTCGAGACGGCGGTGCAAGAGACTGCCCACCACCACGCGCGGTTCATGGCGGCGACTGACGAGGTGCCGGGCTGGACCAGCCAGTTCCGGGAACTGGTGCTGAGGGTTGGCGCCGATCTACACGACATCCGCGGATCCGGCGACACGGCGCTGCTGGGGGAGGACTATGCCGCGCCGCAGGCCCTTGCGGCGGTGCTGCGGGGGCACGGGGCCGATGGCATCCTCTATCCATCCGTCCGGGGGGAGGGGGCCTGTGTCGGGCTCTTCTACCCCGACCTCGCCCATGATCCGCGGCAGGGGCGCCATCTGGACTACCACTGGAACGGCGACCGGGTGGACATGATCCGGGACACGGCCAGTGGCGATATCTTCCGTCTGATCCCGCCCGAGCGGTGAGCAAACCGCCCGAGGGTGACGCCGGGCGGCGGGGCGGCTGGCTGATGGGCGATTTGTGCGGGCTGGCCTCCACAGAGAGGTGACGGGGCGAGAGGCGCGCACGTCACCTTCCTGCGGCATGAGACCCCGGCGCGAGGGGGCGCCGGAGGCGCTCGGGCCCGCGCGGGACAGGCGTCAGCGCCTGTGACCCCGATAGCGCTGCGGGGTTTTGCCAGAGAAATCGCCTCAAATTTTTCTTCATATTGAAAATGAGATCAGGGCAGCGCGTGCCGCTCACTTTTCTTAAGGTCTCTTATCCTGCTGGTTGACTGAATTCCGGCATCGTGTGCGTAATCTCTTATCAACAGGGAATGTAGTTCCATAATATGAAAAATGAGAGGAAATCTTGTGAAGCGCACCTTACTCACCCTCGCCGCCGCGGCGTTCTCGCTGCAGGCTCCGACGCTCCACGCAGGACCGGATGACGACAGCCTCGTCTGGGTCACCAACCGCGAGGCCAACGTGCCCCTCGTCTGGTGGGAAAACCTCGTCGACATCGCGGCGATGCAGCACCATTTCTTCGACACGCTGGTCTATCGGAACCCCGAGACGATGGAATACGAGCCGCTGCTGGCCACCAGCTGGGAGCGGATCGATGACCTGACGCTGGAATTCAAGTTGCGCGAGGGCGTCACCTTCCACGACGGATCCGCCTTCGATGCCGATGACGTGGTGGTGAGCTATTCCAAGCTGATCGATCCGGCGACGCAGGTGATGAACGCCAGCCTCGTGAAGTGGATCTCCTCGGTCGAGAAGATCGACGACATGACCGTGCGCCTTCACACTGCCAAGCCCTTCCCGGCGGCGTTCGAATTCCTCTCGGGCACCCGCATGGGGATCATGCCCTCCGAGGTCTGGGAAAACCCGCCCAAGGCTGCTGATGGCTCGCCCGATTATGCCAACATGCCGGTGATCGGGACCGGCCCCTACAAGATGATCAGCTTCGAGCCGGGCGGCGACATGGTGCTGGAGCGGAACGACGCGTACTTCGACGGGCCGAAGGGGCACCCGGCGATCAAGACCGTGACCATGAAGACCGTGTTGGACAGCGAGACGGCGATTGCCGAGCTGATGGTGGGGCAGGTGGACTGGGTCACCTCGCTGACGCAGGATGCCGTGGACAGCCTGCGCGGCATGCCGGGGATCGAGGTGCTGGACGGGCCGGACATGCGGATTTCCTACCTCATGCTCGACGCCACGGGCCGGTCGGGCGAGACGCCGGTGGCCGATATCCGGGTGCGCAAGGCCATTGCCCACGCCATCGACAAGCCCAGCATCGCCAAGAACCTCGTCGGCCCGGCCGCGCAGGTGCTGAACGCGGGCTGTTACCCGACGCAGGTGGGCTGTTCGCAGGAGGTGGAACCCTATGCCTATGATCCGGCCCTCTCCAAGGAGCTGCTGGCCGAAGCGGGCTATGGCGAGGGGCTGCACATCACCATCGACGCCTACCGCGACCGCTATTTGCTGGAGGCCATCCTCGGCAACCTCGCGGAAGTCGGCATCGATGCCGATATCAACATGCTGCAATGGGCCGGCCTGCGTTCCAAGATGAACGACAGCAAGGTCGAGGTTGCGCAGACCGGCTGGGCGTCTTCGGGGCTCAACGATATCTCGGGCATCGCCTCGGTGCTGCTGAAGATGACGCCTGATGACTATTGCCAGAACCCGGAGGTGAAGGCGCTGCTCGACACGGCCGATACGACCATCGACGTGGCCGAGCGCGCGGCGACCTACAAGCAGGCGCTGGAGAAGGTGAACGAGGAGCTGTGCTGGATCCCGCTCTACAGTCACTCGAAACCCTATGCCTACAATGAACAGCTGGATTTCCACGCCACGGCCGACGGCTTCCCGCTGTTCTTCCTCGCAAGCTGGAAGTGACACCGCGCGTTGCGGACCTGACGGGGTGCCCGGGCGGGCGCCCCGTTCTGTGATGAAGAAAGGAATGACATGACGAAGACGCTTGTGAAGGGCGGAGAGATCCTCTCGATGGATGACGAGATCGGGCGGATCACGGGCGATGTGCTGATCGAGGGAGACCGGATCATCGCCGTCGGCCCCGATCTGGAGGCCGAGGGCGCGGAGGTCATCGACGCCGCGGGCTCCATCGTGATGCCGGGCTTCGTGAATGCGCATCTGCACACCTGGCAGGGGTCGATCCGGGCGATCGCGGCGGACTGGCCCTCGGGCGGGTATTTCCAGCATGTGCATGCGGGCATCTCGCCCATGTACACGCCGGAGGATACGCGCATCGGCACGCTCATGGGGGCACTCGCGCAGATCGAGGCCGGGACCACGACGCTCTTCGACTGGTGCCACAACAACGCGACGCCCGCCCATACCGATGCGGCCATCGACGCGTTGCAGGAAAGCGGCCTTCGGGCGGTCTTCGGCCATGGCACCGTCAAGCCGCGCCCCAAGGAGGGGGAGCCGCATTTCTCGACCGTGCCGCACCCGGTGGGAGAGATCGACCGGCTCCGCAAGGGGCGGCTTTCGTCCGATACGGCGCTGGTGACGCTGGCGGCCTGCATCCTCGGGCCGGACTATTCCGGGATCGAGGTCTGTCGCCATGATTTCCGCATGGCGCGGGAGTACGATCTGCTGTCGAGCGCCCATATCTGGGGGCTGAACCGGCTGGTGCCCGATGGCTACATCACCATCGCCAAGGAGGGCCTGCTGGGGCCGGATCACAACATCGTCCACGCGAACTACATCGGGGACGAGGAACTGAAGGTGATCCTCGACCACGGCGCCACGATCACCTCCACCCCGCCGGTGGAACTGGGCGGACACCCGGTGGAGCCAATGGTGTCCCGCGTGCTGCGCATGGGCGGGCGGCCCTCCATCGGGCCCGACATCGAAGTGGACGTGACCGGTGGCATGCTCGAGACGATCCGTGCCTCGCTGATGGGCGCGCGGCTCTGGAACACTGTCCATGCCGACAGCCTGCTGGGGGACGAGGACACCACGGTGCGCGAGGTGGCCGTGCCGACCGCGCGGGTCAGGACGCCCCCGGTGCCCTCGCTGGATGCGCTGAAATGGGCCACCATCGACAATGCCCGGGCGCTGCGGCTGGATCATCGGATCGGCTCGCTGACCCCCGGCAAGCAGGCAGACCTTCTGGTGATCCGGCGTGACTCGCTGTGCATGATGGGCACGGTCGATCCGGCGCAGGCGGTGGTGCATTTCGCGCAGAACGCGGACATCGACATCGTGATGATCGCGGGCGAGGTGAAGAAGCGCGGCGGCAAGGTGCTGGGGCTCGACCTGCCGAAGCTGGCGGCGGAGCAGGCGGCCTCGAAGGAGCGGCTCTTCGCGGCCTATCCTGTCGAGATCTGATCGCGCCACTGGTCCTGTCCGGGCACGGACGCGAAACCCCCGCCGGAACGCATTCGGCGGGGGTTTCGTTTGGCGCGCCGGGGCGCGGGCGTCAGCCCTTCAGCTCGACCTCGATGAAGGACAGAGGGCCGGGGCCGGGGTTCCGGACGTCGTGCTGCACGCCCTTGGGGCGCTGATAGGTGTCGCCCAGCTTCACCTCGGTCTCGATCACCTCGTCGCCCGAGGTAAAGGCCATGTGTCCGTCGCACATCATGATGACAACGAAATCCATCTCGTGTTCATGCCAGCCGGTGGTGGTGCCGGGGGCGAAATCCCAGCGGGTGACCTTGGTCTTGTCGTCCTCGGCCAACAGCGTGGCGGTGGCGGAACCGGTGGAGGGCAGGCACATGGCGGCGTCCTTTGTGATGGGTCGGGCGCAGCCTAGCGGCTGGTGCGGGCGGTGCCAGAGGTCAGGGCGCCGGCGCTGCGTTGCGCAGTGCGCATGGGGGGCGCGTGCAGCATTGTTGTGCGTGTCGGGCGGACGGTTGAGGGCTCAGGAGCTAACGAGTACGGCGTGCCGCGGTTTCCGGCAAAGCGCGAAGGGCAGAATAGACCCGCGGGGTGGCGCGACAGCGCCGCCCCATGGGGGCGGGTCGGCGCTGCCCGGCCTGCGACCGGGCGGGACTTGCCGTGAGGCCGGGCGCTGTTGATGCGGTGAGGGTCGCAGGTGCCGCCCAAGCGTATCACAGGCCGGATCAGCCAAGTCCCAAACGAAAAGGGGCGCCCGAAGGCGCCCCCGTTAAGTCCATGAGCAGGATCACTCAGCCCATTTGGCGAGGTAGAACAGCGGGAAGCCGTCGGCGGTGGGGAAGAACTCCAGCGCCTCGTTCACGCCGTAGGTCTTGGAGTAGGAGAAGAGCGGGATCCAGCAGACCTCCTCCGCGACCATGGTCAGGGCCTCCTTGTAGGCGGCCTTGCGCGCTTCCGGGTCCACCGTCGTGTCGCCCTTGGCGAGCGCGGCCTGGATCTCCGGCGACTGGCAGATGTCATCCGGCGCGCCCGAGAGTTGCACCGAGGCGATGGCCGAGATGTCGTTGAGCCCCGAAGACGCCCATGTCCGCACCGCCATGTCGATGTCGCCCGCCGTCAGCCGCTCGCGCAGACCGGACCACTGCAGGTAGGTCAGCTTGGTGTCGATGCCCGCCTGCGCGAGGTAGCCCATGATCGCCTCGGAATGGGGGCGTTCGCGGTAGGCGCCCATCTCGACGGTGATCCCCTCCGGGTAGCCGGCCTCGGCCAGCAGGGCCTTGGCCTTCTCGGGGTCGTAGTCGTAATGCGGGATGTCATCGGTGCAGCCAACCTGCGTGGGATAGCAGGCGGCGTTCACCACCTCTGCCGCCGGGCCGACGATCTGCTTGGCGATGGCCTCGCGGTCGATGGCATGGGCGATGGCCTTGCGCACCCGGACGTCGGCCACCGGTGTGTCACCGGATTTGCCCAGCCGGTCGAGCACGAGGTAGGCAATCCGCATGTCGGGGCCGTTGATCACCTTCACGCCGGGCATGGCGCCCAGCTGGGCGATCATGTCCGAGGGCAGGTCCGTGATCCAGTCGAGCCCGCCGACCATGAGTTCCGCAACGCGGGTCTCCTGATCGGGGATGGTGCGGAAGGTGATGGTCTCGATCTCGGGCTGGCCCTTGGGGCCTTCGAAATACGCGGGATTGCGGGTCAGCACCGCCTCTTCACCGGGGGTGAAGCTGGCCAGCTTGTAGGGGCCGGTCCCGATCGAGGGCATCTGCGAGAAGTCGGTGGTGCCGTCGGGCTTCTTGGGCAGGTCGTCCCAAACCTCGGCCGCGGGCACGGCCATGCGGGTGCCGGCGAGGAATTCGAGCGCGGCGGGGAAGGGCTTCTCGAGGTTCAGACGCACGGTGTAGTCGTCGATCTTCTCGACCGCGCCCATCCAGCTGACGAAGGAGGCGTTGCGCACGCCCGTCGCCGGGTCCAGCAGCATGGAGTAGCTCTTGACCACGTCATCGGCGGTGAAGTCGGAGCCGTCGTGGTACTTGACGCCTTCGCGCAGCTTGAACTCCAGCGTGGTGTCGTCGATCCACTCCCAGCTGGTGGCGAGCAGCGGCTCGTATTCCATCGTCTCGGGGTTCCGATACACCAGCGTGTCGTAGATGTGGTACATCATCGCGCCCATCTCGGTCACGGTGTCCCACCAGACGAAGGGCACGCTGATCTCGCGGTCGGTGGACCAGATGAGCGCGTTGTCATCAGGCCCGGCCACGGCGGGTGTGCTCAGGCAAAGGGGCATCAGGGCCGCGCCCGCGAGCGCGACTTTCTTGAAGGATTTCATGTGTCTCTCCTGTTGGTCTGGCGCCTGTCAGGCGTCGGTCAGTGCAATCTCCGGCAGGCCCTTGCCGGGTTCCGGTGTGAGGATCGAGTCGAGCAGCATCTGCGTGTAGGCAGAGCCGGGACGGGCGAAGAGCTCCGCCGTCGGGCGGTGCTCGACCACTTCGCCGTGGTTCATCACCATGACCTCAGTCGCGATATGTTCGACCACGGCGAGGTTGTGGGAGATGAGGACATAGGTGAGGCCCAGCTCGCGCCGCAGGTCCTGCAGCAGGTTCAGGATCTGCGCCTGGATCGAGACGTCGAGCGCCGAGGTCGGCTCGTCGCAGACCACCAGTTCCGGGCGCGAGATCAGGGCGCGCGCGATGGCGACGCGCTGCCGCTGGCCGCCCGACATCTGGCTGGGGAAGGTGCCCGCCAGCCGCAGGGGCAGGCCGGTCAGCTCCATCATCTCGGCCACACGGGTGCGAATGTCGCGCTCCGGCACGCCGGCGACACGCAGCGGCAGGCCGATGATCGTGTCCACCCGCTTGCGCGGGTTCAACGAGAGGTAGGGATCCTGAAAGATCGGCTGGATATGGCGGGCCCGCGTCTTGCGGTTCATGCCGGCCATGGTCTTGCCCTGGAACAGAACCTCGCCGCTGGTGGCCTCGTCGAGGCCCAGCAGGATCTTCGCCAGTGTGGATTTCCCGCAGCCGGATTCCCCCACGATCCCCAGCACGCCGCCCTTCTTCACGTCGAGGCTGACGCCCCGCACGGCAGAAACGGTGCGCGCGCGCTTGCCGAAACCTGCGGAGACGCGGAAGTCGCGGCGGATGTCGCGGGCGCTCAGAAGGATGTCATCGCTCATGCCGCGGTCTCCTCGGGGGTGTAGTGGCACTCATAGACATGGGCAGCGCCGTCCCGCTTGCGCTCCAGCGTCTTGGCGCAGAGCGGCGTGGCATGGGCGCAGCGGTCGCGGAAGGCGCAGCCCGACTGCGGCCCGATGAGCGAGGGCACGACACCAGGAATGGCGCCAAGCGGCTCGCCCGGCCGGGTCTTGCCCGGCACCGGAATGCAGTTGATCAGCGCGCGGGTGTAGGGGTGGCAGGGGTTGGCAAAGAGCTCTGCCACCGGCGCCGTTTCGACGATCCGGCCCGCGTACATCACCGCCACCCGGTCCGCGAAACGCGCCACAAGGCCGAGGTCATGGGTCACGAAGATGATGCCCAGGCCCATTTCCTCCTTCAGCTGCTGCATCAGGCGCAGGATCTGAAGCTGGATGTTCACGTCGAGCGCCGTCGTCGGTTCGTCCGCGATCAGCAGGTCGGGGCCGCAGATCAGCCCCATGGCGATCATTACCCGCTGGCGCAGCCCGCCCGAGAGTTGGTGCGGATACTGGTGCAGCCGCTCTTCGGCGTTGCTCATACCTACCTTCTTGAGGATCTCGATGGCCCGCGCCCGCGCGGCGGAGCGGCCACCGGGATGGTGGCGCATATAGACCTCCTCCAGCAGCGACCCGATGGTGAAGCTGGGATTGAGCGAGGTCATCGGGTCCTGGAAGATCATCGACATCTTCAGCCCGCGCAGCTTCTGCCACTGGCGCTCCTTCAGGCGGCGCAGGTCGGTGCCGTCGAAGGACAGCGCCCCGGCCTCGACCTTGGCCACCCGGGGCGACAGCCCCAGCAGCGCGTGCGAGGTCAGCGACTTGCCGCAGCCACTTTCCCCCACGATGCAGAGCGTTTCGCCCTTTTCCACGTGGAAGGAGACACCGCGCACCGCGTGCAGGGTGCCGCGCGGATGGGCGATGTCGATGGTCAGGTTCTCGACGGTCAGCAGGCTCATGTCCGGCCCTCCGGTGCGGTGACGTCACGGATGCCGTCGCCCAGAAGGTTGATGGCCAGCACGAGGATGAAGAGCGCGGCGCCGGGCAGCGCGATCACCCAGGGGCGGAAGAACATGTGGCTTTTCCCTTCGGAAATCATCAGGCCCCAGGAGGGGGTGGGCGGCTGCACGCCAAGCCCGAGGAAGGAGAGCGCGGCCTCGAAGAGGATCGCCTGGGCGATCTCCAGCGTGGCCACGACGATGAGGGCACCCAGGACGTTGGGCATCACCTCGGTCAGCAGGATGCGCCCGACGGAGGCCCCCGCCGCACGCGCGGCCGAGAGGTAGTCGAGCGAGCGGATTTGTTGGGTCGCGGCCCGCATGACCACGGCGAAGCGGTCCCAGACGAGGAAGCCCAGCGTCCAGATCACCACGTTGAGCGAGCCGCCCACCAGCGCGACCACCACCAGCGCCACCAGCATGGCGGGCAGGGCAAGGCGCACGTTGACGATGAAGCTGACGATGAAGTCGATCCTGCCGCCGAAGTAGCCGGCCAGCACGCCCATGGTGGTGCCGATGACGCCGGCAATCACCGTGGCGCCAAAGCCGATCAGCAGCGAGATGCGCGCGCCGTAGAGCAGCCGCGAGAGGTAATCGCGGCCAAGCGCATCGGTGCCGAGCGGATGGGTCCAGCTGCCGCCCTCGCCCCAGATCGGCGAGACGAGGCGGTTGTTGAGGTCCTGCAGGTAGGGATCGTGGGGTGCCAGCACCGGGGCCAGCAGCGCGATCAGCACGATCATCAGCACCAGCCCGCCACCGATGAGCAGCCCGGTGTGACGGCGCCCGCGGCGCCAGATGTCCGAGGCGGGGCGCGGGGCGGCCTCGATGGCCGGAGCGGCCTGTGGGGAAATGTCGGTTGCAGTCATGTCTTGGGTCTCCGTCCGGTCACTGCACCCGCAGGCGCGGGTCGAGCAGACCGTTCAGCAGGTCAGCCATGTAGTTGAGGGCGAGGTAGATCACCGAGATGATCAGGACGAGCGCCTGCATCACCTCGAGGTCGGTCCGCTGGATGCTCTGCCAACCCAGACGGCCGATGCCGTTCATGGAGAAGACGGATTCGACGATGATCGACCCCGAGAGCATGAAGCCCAGCTGAACCGCAGTCAGCGACACAACGGGGATCAGCGCATTGCGCAGCGCGTGTTTCATCACCACCCGGCTGCGGGGCAGGCCCATGGCGCGGGCGGTGCGGATGTAGTCGCTGTCCAGCACCTCGATCATGCCGGCCCGGGTCAGGCGCATGATCGCGGGCGTCGCGAAATAACCCAGTGCGATGGCGGGCATGATGTAATGCAGGAAGGTCTTGTCCCCCGAGATCGGCAGCCAGCGGAGCCCGACGCCGAGGACGAGGATCAGTACCAGTGCGAAGAAGAAGTTCGGCAGCGCCTGTCCCACCACCGCGATTGAGAGCGCCAGCCGGTCGACGATCGTGTTGCGCTTGGCCGCGGCCACGACACCAAGCGGGATGGCAACGATCAGCGCGAAGAGCACCGACAGCCCCGCCAGCTTGGCGGTGACCGGCAGGCGCTCCATCACCACCTCTAGCACCGGGCGTTGCAGGATGTTCGAGAAGCCGAGGTCCCCCTTCAGCACATCACCCAGCCAGGTGGCATATTGCGCGGGCAGGGGGCGATCGAAGCCATAGGCGGCGCGCACCGCCTCCACTTCCTCCGACGTGGCCTCGGGCCCGGCAAGCGCGATGGCCGGATCGCCCGCCAGCCGCACCAGCGAGAAGGTGATGATCGAGACGCTGACCAGAACGAGCAGGGTGAGGCCGAGACGTTTCAGCGCAAAAGCTAACACTGCATTTTTCCCATTGTGAAATTATATCTGAGTTCTTTTTCAGCATCTCTGGATGCAAACCCGCCTGTCAACGCGTTTCGTGAAAAAAATCACCGGATTTCCTCTTGTCTCTGAAAAATGACCGGGGAATAGTCAGGGTGAGTTTCGGAATTTGCTCCGATAATTTCAGATTGTGAAAAAGGTGCTGGAATGGCGGATTATGTGATTCGAGGGGCGGCCATCGTCTCGGTCGACCCGGAGGTCGGGAACCTGTCGCGCGGGGACATCCTCGTGAAGGGGGACCGGATCGCGGCCATCGGCCCCGATCTCGCGGTCGAGGACGCGGAGGTGATCGAGGCGGACCGCATGATCGCCATTCCCGGGCTGGTGAACGCGCACAACCACCTCTGGCAGACGGTGATCCGCGGCATCGGCTCGAACTTTGGCGGGGCGGATTACTACAATTACCTGCATGCGGGCGCCGCCCCGCGCTACACGCCCGATGACCTGCTCTGGTCCGAGACGGCGGGCGGCTATTCGATGATCGACGCGGGCACGACGACCGTCTTCGACTGGTGTCACAACAACCCGACGCCGGAGCACAGCGACGCCGCCATCGACGGGCTCATGGCCTCTGGCGTGCGGGCGCTCTTCGGTCATGGCACCGTGAAGCCGAAGCCCAAGCCGGGCGAGCCGCACTTCTCGGAAATCCCCCATCCGCGCGAGCATATCGAGCGGCTGCGCAAGGGGCGGCTGGCCTCGGACGATGCGCTCGTCACGCTGGCCATGTGCGTGCTGGGGCCGGATTATTCCACCATCGACGTCTGCCGGAAGGACTTCGCCCTCGCGAAGGAACTGGGGCTGATCTCCTCCGCCCATGTCTGGGGCCGGCGCAACCGGCTGAACCCCGGTGGCTACCTCGACCTCGCCAAGGAGGGCCTGCTGCCCGAGCGGCACAATGTCGTCCATGCCAACTATATCTCGGACGAGGAAATTCGCCTGCTGGTGGAGTCCGGTGGCACGATCACCGCGACGCCGCCGGTCGAGCTGCGCGGCCATGGCGTGCCCCCGCTGGTGGGGCGGGTCGCGGCGCAGGGCGGACGGCCCTCGGTGGCCAATGACAGTGAGGTCGGCGTGGGGGGCGACATGTTCTCGACCCTGCGGATCTCGCTTCAGGCGGATCGCTTCTATCGCAACGTCCAGACCCAGCGAGAGCTGGAAGAGGGCACCAACCCCGAAGCCGCGGCCTTCGAGGCGGAGAACCTCAAGACCATCGGGACCGGCGGCGGCGTCTACCAGAAAGAGAAGATCACCACCGGCGAGGCGTTGAAATGGGCGACCCTCAACAACGCCGCCGTCATGGGGATGGAGGACAAGATCGGTTCGCTCACCGTGGGCAAGAAGGCCGATATCGTGCTGCTGCGCCGGGACGACTGGAACATGACTCCCGCGCTGAACCCGGAAAACGCCGTGGCGATGTTTGCCCATCCCGGCAACGTCGACACGGTTCTGATCGACGGCGAGATCCGCAAGCGGGGCGGCAGGCTGGTGGACGCGAGCGGCGCCGCAAAGGCACTGGCCGAAATTCGCGAACGCGGGCCGCGCCTGATGGCCGATGCGGGATACCCCGACATTGCCTGGTGATCGCGCGGAGAGCGCAGGCCCGGCGTTCCAGCGCCTCGTCTGGCTGATGGCGGTCACGGCCGGTCTGGTCGTGGCCAACAACTACTACAATCAGCCGCTGCTGGCCGAGATCGCCGAGGATTTCTCCACCTCCGAGCGGGCCGCGGCGCTGATCGCCACGCTGACGCAGGTCGGCTATGCGGCGGGGCTGCTGTTGCTGCTGCCGCTCGGCGACATGATCGAGCGGCGGCGGATCATTTCCGTGCTGCTAGTAGCTTCCAGCGGGATGCTGGTGGCCTTTGCCCTGATGCCCGCACTGCACCCGCTGATGCTGGTGGGTTTCCTCGTGGGCTTCTCCTCGGTCGTGCCGCAGTTCCTGCCGCCGATCGCCTCGAAGCTTGCGCCCAAGGGGCAGGCTGGGCGGGCCGTGGGCCTTGTGATGGGTGGGCTTCTGCTCGGCATCATCCTGTCGCGTTTCGTCGGCGGAGTCGTGGGCGGCACGATTGGCTGGCGGACACTCTACCTCGTCGCGGCGGGGCTGATGCTGGTGCTTCTGGTGCTGCTGCGCCGGGCCTTGCCTGTGATGGAGCCCACGTTCACGGGCAGCTATCGCGGGCTGCTGTCCAGTCTCGGCGTGCTGTTCCTGCGCCATTCGCGGCTGCGGGTGCTGGCCTGTGTCGCGGCCCTGCAGTTCGGGGCCTTCTCGCTTTTCTGGACCACGATCATTTTCCACGTCGAGCGCTCCATCGAGGGCGAGGCCACCGTGGTCGTCGGGTTGCTGGCCTTGATCGGGGCGGTTGGCGTGCTGGCCGCGCCGATGGCGGGGCGGCTGTCGGAACGGCTCAGCTCCGACACGATCCTCGCGGTGAGCGGCGCGCTCATGGTCGCGGCCTTCGTGCTGATGGGGCTGGGAGGCGGGCCGCTCTACTGGGTCATTCCGGCGGTCGTGCTGCTTGATCTGGGGATGCAGGTTTCGCATGTCACCTCCATGTCGGAGGTTCTGCAACTGGAGCCGCAGGCGGGCAACCGCATGAACACGATCTACATGGTGATCCGCTTCGCGGGTGCGGCCATGGGGACCTTCGCGGGCAGTCAGGCGTGGCACTTCTTCGGCTGGACCGGGGTTACCCTGCTGGGCGTCGGTATCACCGCGGCCGCCCTCGTGGTTGCGCGCAGCAATCGGTTTGCCTTGACGGCGGCGACGCCCCATGATGGCGGGAGCAGCCGGGAAACCTGAGGACAGGCATGGCACAAGACATTGAAATCGCCTCCGCGCACCGGCTGGAACCCGCGGACATCACCGCTGACCGCACCAAGGTCTCGATGGAGGATGCCCATGCGCCTGCCGCCCCCGGCTGGGAGGCCGCGGCCGAGAAGTCCGGCGACCAGACCACGGTGCAGGCGGTGGACCGGGCCATCAACCTGATCGAGGTGCTGGCCGAGGCCAAGCAGGAACTGCGGCTGCAGGACATCGCGCGGATGACCGGGCTCAAGGTGTCTACCTGTCACCACCTGCTCAACACGCTCCTGCGGCGCGGCTATGTCGCCAAGCTGGACAAGCCGCGCGCCTATTTCCTCGGCCCCCGCCTGTCCGAGGTCGCCTCGATGCGCGGTGCGCGCTTCGACCTCGTGCGCGCGGCGCGGCCCTTCCTCGAAAAGCTGGCGGAAGAGACCGGCGCCACCGTGCGCCTTGCGGCCTTCGAGGATACCGATCTGGCTGTGCTGTGCGAGGTGACGGGCAGCTCTGCCCTGCGCCCAGAACGCTCCGAGATCGTGTCCGCCGCCCATGCCACCGCGCTCGGCAAGGCGATCCTCGCATGGCTGCCCGAGCCGGAGATCGCGCGCGTCGTGGCGGATCACGGCCTGCCCGGGTTCACCGAACGCACGATCACCTCGCTGGGGGAGCTTGTGGAAAGCCTGCGCCAGATCCGGCGCCATGGTTTCGCGGTCGAAGACCGGGAGTTTCGGGAGCGGGAAGTCGCAGTGGCCTGCGTGATCCGCGAGAAGGCCGGTGCGGTCATCGGGTCTGTCGGCGTCGCGCTCTCTGCCACCGATGACGACGCGCCGCAGCTTCAGCGCCTGCAATTGCAGGTGAACAAGGCGGCGCGGGAAATCTCGTCGGTCTGTCGTTAAGCGATCCGCAGAGCGCCGGCGCCTTAGATCAGGCCCAGAATTGCAATGGACCGCATGGCGAGCGGGCCGAAGCTGGCGACATCAGGCCCCATTTGATCGACGACTGAGGGCGCAGCGGGCATCACTCGTAAGACATATTATGTTTAACACTCAGTGCACACCGCGCCCGATGCGGGCCCGGTGTGCACCGACAGGTCAGAACCCGAAGAGCGCCGCGGGCGTGTCGCGGACAGTGCGGATCATCGTCTCTTCGTCCAGCCAGCCCAGAACCGTGTCGGTCAGGGCCCCGTCATCGGGATAGTCGGCGGCGGTCTTGGCCAGATTGTGCGGCCAGTTAGTGCCCCAGATCAGCCGGTCGGGCGCATGGGCGGCCATGGCACGGGTCATGGCGGCGATGTCTGCAAAGTCCGGCCCGCCGGTCAGAGAGCTTTCGTAGCAGCCCGCCAGCTTGTACCAGCAGCGCCCCCCGTCCAGCAGGCGGCGCACGGCGTCGGCCTGCGCGCTGTCGGGCGTGACACCCTTGAAGAACTTGCCGTGGTGATCGAGGATCCAGCGGCTCTTCAGCCCCGCAAGGCGCTGCTCGTGCTCCAGAATGTCAGACCCGTCGAATTGCACCGCCAGCACCCAGTCGCGTGCGGCGGCCTTGGCGTCGACCTCCTCCAGTTGCGACAGGCCGACGGCGCCGCCGGGCAGGTCCATGATCCGTGCGCCCACGATGCCTGCGGCCGACAGGCGGTCCAGCTCGGCCTCAGAGGTGTCGCGGTCGATCACGGCGACGCCGCGCGCCCGGTCCCCCAGCTGCGCGAGGCAGGCCAGCAGGCAGGAATTGTCACCCTGCTGCGCGTTGCCTTGGGTGACAACGACGCGGGAAATGCCGATCCACTCGGCCATCTGCAGGTACATGTCCGGCGTCGGCAGCGGATCGGGCGGGTTGCCGGGGCCGCCGGGCAAGGCCGGGAAGCCGGGCAGATACATGTGGCACTGCGTGTCGATGGCGCCTTCGGGCAGGCGGATGGCGGGCGGGGTGCCGGTCAGCTTGCGGTCCATGCTCAGGCCTCCTTGGGCGCGAAGTCGCGCAGGGCGTCGCGGTTGATCTCGATCCCCAGGCCGGGGCCGTCGGGAATCGTGACCACGCCGCTGTCATGCTCAATGGGACGGGTCAGCACCGCCTGCCGGAAGGGATTGTCGGTCCGGTCGAATTCGAGGATCGGCTCGATCGGGTTGACGCGCACGGGGTTGGGCACCATCGCCGCCATGAACTGAAGCGAGGCCGCGATCTGCACCCCCGTCCCCCAGACATGGGGCACCACGCGGATATTGTGCAGCGCGGCCAGATCAGCGATGCGCTTCATCTCGGTAAAGCCGCCGCAGCCGCAGAGGTCGGGCTGCAGGATGTCGACGCAGCGCGTCTCGACCGGCTCACGCATGCCCCAGCGGCTGTGCCAGGTTTCACCGCCCGCCACCGGGATCGGCTGCTTGTCCCGGATCTCGCGGTAGGCGGCCAGATGCTCGGGCGTCACCGGTTCCTCGAACCAGTCGATGCCATAGTCGGCGGCGGCGCGCCCGACGCGGATCGCCTCGATCGTGTCATAGCCGTGGTTGCCGTCGATCATCAGCCGCATGTCCGGGCCCATCGCCTCGCGCACCGCGCGGATCACGGCCATGTCCTCGTCAAAGCCGAAGCCGATCTTGATCTTCATGGCGTGGAAGCCCGCGGCCCGATGGCGCGTGGCCTCCTCGGCGTTGTCGGCCACCCGGTCGACCCCGTCCCGCTTGAAGGCGCCGGTGGCATAGGCGCGCACCGTATCGCGGAACCGCCCGCCCAGCAGGGTCGAGACGGGCACGCCAAAGCGCTTGCCCTTGATGTCCCACAGCGCGACGTCGATCCCCGACAGGGCGGTCACGGTCAGCCCGCGCTGCCCCTGATCGCGCAGCGCATTATAGAGCGTGGCCCAGATCTTCTCGGTCTCAAGCGGGTCCATGCCGACCAGCCAATTGGCATAGGTCTCGACCACCGCGCGGTTGGCCTTGGCGGGGCCGAGGCATTCGCCCCAGCCCACGGTGCCGTCATCGCAGAGGATCTCGACCAGCAGGTGCTGGCGGCGGTCGAAGCGCATCGAGGCGCTTTCGAACGCCGTCTCGAGCTTGTGTTCCAGAAGGTGGGTGCGAACGGCCTCGATCTTCATTTTTTGTACGGGGCAATCAGGTCTGCCATCATGCCCATCTCCTCCTCGTTCAGATCCGTCAGCGGCGAGCGTACCGGCCCGACGTCAAAGCCCTGCAGGCGGACGCCGGCCTTGATCGCGGACACGGCATAGCCCTTGGAGCGGTTGCGGATCTCCATGAAGGGATAGAAGAACCCGTTCAGGATTTCTTCGCAACGGGCGCGGTTGCCTGCGCGCAACGCATCGTAGAATTCGATCGCGAGACCGGGGACAAAGTTGAACACGGCCGAGGAATAGGTGGTGAACCCGGCGCCGAGGTAGGCCTCGGCAAAGAGCTCCGCCGTCGGCATCCCGCCGAGGTACATCAGCCGGTCGCCCATCTTGGCGGTGACCTGACGGACCAGCCCGATATCGCCCGATCCGTCCTTGAAGCCGATCAGGTTCGGGCAGGCATCGCAGAGGCGCGCCAGCGTGTCGGGCTGCAGGATGGAATTGTCGCGGTTGTAGACCATGACTCCGATCCCGATGGAGTCGCAGACCTTCTTGACGTGATCGTAGAGCCCCTGCTGCGGGGCGTCGATCAGGTAGTGCGGGATCAGCAGGATGCCGTCCGCCCCGGCCTTCTCGGCCGCCTGCGCGATCTCGACCGCGATCTCGGTGCCATAGCCGCAGCCCGCGACGATGGGCACGTTGCCCGCACTGGCCTTGGCGGCCTGCACGATCTCGGGGATCTCGGAGGGTTTCAGCGAGAAGAATTCCCCGGTGCCGCCAGCGGCAAAGAGCGTGGCTGCGGGATAGCTCGACAGCCAGCCGACATGCGCCTCGTAGACGGGGCGGTTGAAGGCGCCATCCGTGCCGAAGGGCGTCACAGGGAAGGACAGAAGCCCTGAGCCCAGAGATGTCTTGAGGTCTTGCGGGTCCATGATGTCCTCCGATGTCTGTTCCTGCACAGAGCTACCCGAGGCACCAAATAAGTGTCAACAACTTGTATGATGAATTTCAGGAATTCCGCAGCAAGTCCCTGTAACGCTGCTGGCTGCCCTTCAGGTGATCCCGCATCGCGTCGCGCGCCGCGTCGGCATCGCCTGCTGCAATAGCATCAGCAATCGCGCGGTGTTCGGTCGAGATCATGTTGATATAGGCATCGGGGCTGCGCGGCCCGTTCGCGGTCTGCAGGGCCGAGCGCGGGATCACCGATTGCCCCATGACATCGAGGAATTCCGCGAATCGCGGGTTGTTGGCCGCGACCGCAATCGCGCGGTGCAGGCGGAAGTCGGCCTCGGTCGTGGGTTGGCCCTGTTGGGCAAGGCGGCGGATCTCGGCCTCGGCCTCGTAGATCTCGTCTTCCTGCGCGGGGGACCGGCGGACCGCGGCAAGGGCCGCCGCCTCCATTTCGACCGCTGTGCGCAGCTCAAGCACCTCGATTATCGAGGAAATCTTGCCCACATCCACCACGGTGAAAGGCCGCTGCACGCTGGTCGGGGGCTCCAGAACGAAGACCCCTGCCCCCTGGCGAGGTTCCACCAGCCCATCCGCCCGCAGGGCGGCGACGGCCTCGCGGACAACGGTGCGCGAGACAGAGAAGGCCTCGGTCAGCTGGGCTTCGGACGGCAGGCGATCCCCGACGGCGAAGTCACCGTTTTCGATACGCTCCCGCAGCTTCGCGGCCACTTCGGATACCAGATTGCGCCTGCCGCGCGCCGAGGGTCGTTTCTGGGGGCTCTCTGCCATGGGGATCATCCTTCTGTCAGCGAGCATAAGCTCAATCCGGGCCAATTTGTCAAACACACCCCAAATACATCATATGTGTTGACAAGTCATCGTATGATTATCCATACCATGCCCATCGGCGGGCAAACCGCCAGATGTATGGGAGGAAGACCATGACTATCACCCGGATCGCCCTGTGCGGCGCCATCGCGGCCCTGACGGCCGCTCCTGCCTTTGCCGACACCTGGCGCGGCTGGAACATTCACCCCGAGGATTACCCGAACTCCATCGCGCTTGAGAGCTTTGCGAAGGAAGTGGCCGAGAAGACCGAGGGCCGGATCGAGCCGCAGGTCTATCACAACGCGGTTCTGGGCGATCAGCCCGACGCCATCGAACAGGTCCGCAACGGCGGGCTGGACTTCGCGAACTTCAACATGGGCCCCATGGGTCAGATCGTGCCGGCGACCAACGTGCTGTCGCTGCCGTTCATCTTCCGGGACGTGGACCAGATGCACGTCGTCATGGACGGCGAGATCGGTCAGCGGTTCTCGGACGCGCTGTCCGAGGAAGGCCTCGTGGCGCTGTCCTGGTTCGACAGCGGGTCGCGGTCCTTCTACAACACCAAGCACGCGATCGAGACGCCCGATGACGTCAAGGGCATGAAGTTCCGCGTCATGAACAACGACCTCTACGTGCAGATGGTCGACCAGCTGGGCGGCAACGCGACGCCGATGGCCTATGGCGAGGTCTACCAGTCGCTGAAGACCGGCGTGATCGACGGGGCGGAAAACAACTATCCCTCCTACGACAGCTCGAACCACTACGAAGTGGCCAAGTACTACTCGATCACCAACCACCTGATCATCCCCGAGTGCCTCTGCGTGTCCACCGCGACCTGGGACGGCCTGTCGGACGCGGACAAGGCCATCGTGAAGGAGGCCGCCGTCCACGCCGCCGAAGAGCAGCGCGAGCTCTGGGCCGACCGCGAGATGAAGAGCCGCGAGAAGGTCGAAGCCGCCGGTTCGATGGTCAACGAGGTCAAGGACCCGGCCGCGTTCCAGAACGCCATGGCCCCGGTCTACGAAGGCTTCATCAAGGCCAACCCGGACCTTGAGAGCCTGATCAAGGACATCCAGTCCAGCAAGTGATCCCATCCAGATGCCCCGGCCAGCCCATGGCCGGGGCATTTCTGTTCGGAGACCCGGATGAATTCTGATATTTCCCCCGCGCCCCGCGACCCCGTGTTCCGGGCGCTCGACCTGACCGCGCGGCTGTGCATCACCGTCGCCGGGGTCCAGCTGGTCACGCTGATCGCCATGTTCGGCTGGCTGGTCTTCGGACGCTATATCCTGAACGACACGCCCACCTGGGTGGAGCAGGCCGCGCTTTTGCTTGTGGTCTGGATCACCTTCCTTGGCGGGGCGGCCGGCGTCTGGAACAAGGCGCATCTCTCGATCGATTTCGTCCGCGAGATGATGCCGCCCGCCGTTCGCATCCCCCTGCGCTGGCTGGCCGTGATCGGGGTTCTGATCTTTGCCGCCTACCTCGCCTGGTACGGCGTCGAGCTGGCCGAGAAGACCTGGCGCCGCCGTATCCCGATGCTGAACATCGCAGAGGGCTGGCGCGCGGTGCCGATGGCGATCTGCGGCGCGCTCAGCTTCCTCTATTCCCTCTACCACCTCGCCATGCTGCTGCGTGGCCAAGACCCGACGGAGCACTGAATGGGCCTGTCCATCCTTTTCGGCATCTTCGGCCTCGGCCTGATCTCGGGCATGCCGGTTGCCTTCGCCCTTGGCCTCGCCACCGTGGCAGGCTTCCTCTACGAGGGCCTGCCGCTCTTCATCGGGTTCCAGCGGATCATGTCCGGCATCTCGGTCTTCTCGCTGCTGGCAATCCCCTTCTTTATCTTCGCGGGCGAACTGATGATGCAGGGCGGCATCGCGGGCCGTCTGGTGCGCCTTGCGGCCTCGGCCGTGGGCAAATCCCGCGGCGGCCTCGGCGTGGTGAACGTGGCCTCCTCGATGCTCTTCGGCGGCATCTCGGGCTCGGCCGTGGCCGATACCTCGGCGCTCGGTTCGATCCTGATGCCGGTGATGAAGGAGAAGGGCTATGACGCGGATTACGCCGTCAACGTGACCGTGACCTCCTCGGTCGCCGGTGTCGTCATCCCGCCGTCGCACAACATGATCCTCTATGCGGTGGCGGCGGGCGGCGTGTCCGTGTCGCAGCTCTTCCTCGCGGGGATCGTGCCCGGCATCCTGATGTGCCTCTGCCTCGGCGTCGTCGCCTGGTACATCGCGGTCCGGCGCGGCTACCCGGCCGAGGAGTTTCCCGGCTGGCACGCCCTGGCGATCAGCTTTGCCGTGGCCATCCCGGGCCTGCTGACGGCGGTCATCATCGTCGGCGGCGTGCTGTCGGGCGTCATGACGGTGACGGAATCCGGGGCCTTCGGCGCGATCTGGGCCATCCTGGTCACGACCTTCGTCTACCGCGAACTCACCTGGCCCCGGTTCAAGCTGGCGGTCCGCTCGGCCGTGCGCACCACCGCGCTCGTCATGATCCTGGTGGCCACCGCCTCGTCCTTTGCCTACCTGCTGGCGCTCTACCGGGTGCCGGACAACCTGGCCTCCTTCGTCACCTCGATCTCGTCGAACCCCTTCGTCATCCTGCTGCTGCTGAACCTGACGCTGCTGGTTCTGGGGATGATCATGGACATGGCGGCGCTGATCCTGATCTGCACGCCCATCTTCCTGCCCGTGGTGGTGGGGATCGGCATGGACCCCGCCCAGTTCGGCGTCATCATGATGATGAACCTCGGCCTTGGCCTGTGCACCCCGCCGGTGGGGGCCTGCCTCTTCGTGGGCTGCGTCGTCGGCGGCATCCGCATCGAACAGGCCGTGCGGACGATCTGGCCCTTCTACGCTGCGATCTTCGTCGCGCTGATGCTGGTGACCTATGTCCCGGCCTTCTCGATGACCCTTCCCAATCTGCTGAAATAGGAGCTGACCGTATGAAACGACTGCTCATCACCGGCGCGGCCGGAAACCTTGGACAACTGGCGCGGGCGCGCCTCACCCACATGGCCGATGTGCTGCGCCTGTCCGACATCGCCGATCTGGGCCCTGCCGGGCCCGGCGAGGAGGTCGTGACCTGCGATCTGGGGGACGAGGCCGCGGTGCACGATCTAGTCAAGGACTGCGACGGCATCCTGCACCTGGGGGGCGTCTCAGTCGAACGGCCCTGGGACCAGATCCAGCGCGGCAACATCACGGGTGTCTACAACCTCTACGAGGCCGCCCGCGCCCATGGCCTGCCGCGCATCTTCTTTGCCTCGTCCAACCACGCCATCGGCTACTATCGCCAGGACGAGGTGATCGACACCCGCGCCCCGCAGAAACCCGACGGTCTCTACGGCGTCTCCAAGTGTTTCGGGGAGGCGATGGCCTCGCTCTATCACTCCAAGTTCGGGCAGGAGACGGCGCTGATCCGCATCGGGTCGTGCTTCGAGAAGCCGCGCGACCGGCGGATGCTGGCGACCTGGATGTCGCCCGATGATTTCGTCAGCCTCGTGGAATGCGTCTTCCGCGCGCCGATGCTGGGCTGTCCGGTGATCTGGGGCGTGTCGGACAACGACGAGGGCTGGTGGAACACCGAGACCGCGCGCCTGATCGGCTGGCGGCCCAAGGATAACTCCGAGGCCTTCCGTGCCGAGGTCGAAGCCGCCGCCCCCTGCCCGCCTCGCGATGCGCCCGAAAGCGTCTATCAAGGCGGCAAGTTCACCTCGGAGCCGATTCACAAGGGCTGAGCCAGCCTCTGGCAAGCCCGAGGTGTCACCTTCACCCCGACACAGACATTGGCCGCGCTTTGCCGTGCGGCCAATCCACGCCCAAGAGCGTCGCGCTGCCCCTCACGTCGGACACAAGGCGCGCCCATGAGCGCCCGGCAGCCCGAAGCCTGCGCCGGCAGGAGCTGACGGCTCAACATGGCGGACGACCCTGCCCGCTCAAGAGCGGGCGCGGCCATCAACCCGCACCTCTACCCCGCGGCCCGCAATGCCTCCGGGGCCTCGAACACCTGTGGTTCGACAATCGACGCAATGCTGAACGACTTGAACCCGCCACATAGCGCCGAAACCGGCCCAAACCGGACCTTCGCTAGGTTCGGCCTCGCTGCCGCGCAGCTTCCCAAAACCGGCCATCGGTGGCATCGTGCAGCATGTTCTGGCACGCCAAGGTCAGCTGTGCGGACAATGCTGCCGAATGAAGCCCTCGTCTCAACGTCTGGTTCGCGAAGTGTTCAGCATTCCCAATTACTGTTCAGGTTTCCCAGACACGGCAAGCCGCAAAGCTAGGCCGATAAAGAACAGGCCCGCGATACCATCCATCCATTTCCCAAAACTGGTACGTGCCAGCCAACCGGAAGCCTTTCCCGCCGCAAGGCCAATGCAAATGAGGAACGTGATACCTATGACGTTGTGAATGCACCCTAGCAGAAAAATCTGAAGACCGACGTTGCCAAGTTCGATGCTGATGAATTGCGGCAAGAGCGCCAGGTAGAAAACAACCACTTTCGGGTTCAGAATGTTGGTAATCAATCCACGCCGAAAAACATTCCATGCGGATATCTCCACAACTGATTGATTTTGATCAAAAGTGTTCGAGTAATTACACCATGATCTGAGCGCTTGAACGCCGAGATAGGCGAGGTATGCCGCTCCTGCGTATCGCAGAATTTCAAAGGCAGTTGGTGATGCAGCGACCATTGCCGAAATGCCCAGGGCAGCGGCAAGCGCATGAAGAACGGACCCTGCTCCGATCCCCAAGGCAGAAGTGATGGCACCTTTAACCCGATGTTGCATTCCGTTTGCGACCACGAAAAGTACATCTGGGCCAGGGGCTACCGCAAGGGCTGTCGCAAGGAGCACATAGGCAACGGTTAGTGTCGGATCGAGTATCAAAGGGCGGCCTCTCTCAGAGCATTTCCGGCAAGTCGACCTTCGCCGCTAAGTAGAAATTTGACAAGATGGGCTCTGAACGACCGATCGCTGCGCTCCGAGTGATAGGCCGCTTTCGGGAAATGGTCGCTGCTTAGCCAAGGGTGCTTCCCCGCGCACTGCTGCCGTTCATGACTTGCGCGGCGAACGGCGGCTCTCCGCCCTTTGGGCGTGTGCCCCTTGCGGCTGAAGCAGGGGGCACACGCCGGCCCCCTTGGGTTATCTACGGTCAGAGCCCCTCTCTTACGCGGGGTCTCATGCCACCCTTCGGCGGCGGCCGATCAGGTGGGCGACCAGTTCGATGGCGAGCAGAAGCAGCATCGATAGCCCGACAAGCGGAAAGAAGATCCCCGCCACGATAGCCATCCGGAGCAATGTCCGTGGAATGCGCCAGTCGGTCGGCACGGATGGAATACCCAGGGCGCCAGAGGGGCGGCGTTTCCACCACATGGTTGCGGCCGACACGCACAGGATGACCATCGCGAGACAGGCGAAGAGCAGGACCACCTGATTGAGAAGCCCCCACTCCTGCCCCATGTGGACCGAGATGCCCCACTCCGCCCAGCGACCCAGCGTGCCCAGATCGTCGAGACCGGCATCGTAGAGAACCTCTCCCGAGTAGCGGTCAAGGTGGATGACCCGTTCATAGGTGATGTCGTCCGGGTAGACGGAGGCCGTGAACACCCCGGTTGGCGTGGTCGGCACAGTGACGGCGTAGCCCGGCACGAGGCCCAATCGCTCGACCGTCGCGACGACGGTATCGAGGATCGGAAGCACGGTGCCGTCCGGCCCAACATCCGGCGCAGCGAAGTGCATCGCGTGATCGCCGTGGCCTGCGTGCGCGCCACCCCCAGGGCTTTGCTCGGGGGCCTGCTCAGGGGCTTGCGAAGACGGGATCGGCTGGCGCTCCATGATCCAGGGGGCGCGGTCCACCACGTCTTGCGTCGGAACACTGGATTGCGGCGTCTTCGACCAGTAGCCATCGGGCATTCCCAGCCCGAGCGCATAGGCGGTGTCATAGAATTTCGCGCCCCAGACCCCGGACCAGGGCAGGCCCGTTATGGCAAGGAAGACGATGAAGACACCGGTGTAGATCCCGGTGACCGCATGCAGATCGCGCCACCAGGGACGGCCCCGCTTGGCCTTGATCTTCAGCGTTCCCACGGTCTTGCGGCCGCGCGGAAGCCACAGGTAGATGCCGCTGGCGACCAGCAGGACCATCCAGCCCGCTGCGGCTTCGATCAGGCGATTGCCGAACCATCCAACATACTCCAGCGAATGGAGCTTGCGCACGACGTACATCGCCGGGCTGCCAGCGGCACCGCCGTCCCAGAGCGTGCCCAGCACGCGCCCATCGTAGGGATCGACATAGACCGTGTTGCGCAGCCCGTCGTGGCCTACGATATCGACCTCTGCGCTGCGATCGGGCGCGGGGGGCGGCGTGTAGGCGCGCAGCGTGCCGGGGTGGACGGCCAGTGCGGCCTCGGTGATCTGCGATGGCGCAAGGGCCGCCTGCCCTGCCTCGACGAAGCGCAACGGACGGTGCGCGGCATTGTTGATCTCGTCCTTGAAGAGATAGATCCCACCGGTCACGGCCAGGATCAGGATGAAGGGCAGGACGACAAGCCCCGCAATGAAGTGCCAGCGCCAGACGGCGCGATAGAGTGCAGCGCCTGCTGCACGGTTCGTGGTGTCAGTCATTCGGACATTCCTTCGACCCGCCTCGCGGGCGGGCACAGGCATAGGTTGGACCCCGCGCCCAAGGCAGCGGGGCCGTCGAGTCTTTGCCGGTCAGGCGATCCGCGGAGGGGCCCGAGTGGAATGATTGATGTTGCGCGCCTGGGCTGCACGCCGCAGGGCCTCTACCTGCCGCCACAGTTCATGCGGCATGAACGCGATGCGCAGATCAGGTGCGATGAATTGCGGCGGGTCAGGAAGGGCATGACAGAACGGGCAATTGTGCTCGTGACCGTCATGCCCCGCGGGATGGCCACAGAAATCTGCCTCAGCGGGTCCGAAGGCCATCGCATGGACGGCCCGCGCCATGCTGGTTCTGTCGGGGGCCATGAGGGTTGCCGAGCCAACGCTGCTCACCGCGAGGCAAAAGCCCAGCACCAGAGCGAAGATGATCGAGGTCCGGACCGTCATGCGGCCCATATGCCAGCAACGCCCGGAAAGGGGAATGAACTTCTTGGCCGCGAAGCGCTCCTCAGAGAGCCGGACTCTTCGCCAAGCGCAGCGAAGATCAGCTGTCCGCCCTTGGTGTCGATGCCGGGCGTCATGCTGCGGCGAGCACAGAAATGGCTAGCGGCCGTTTGCTGCGGCTTGCAGGGACGGCCGCTGTGGGTCATGACCTCCGATCCCGCGGGCGGCGCAATTGGAAACGTGGCCGACCTGTCGCACGCTTCTCCGAAAATGCCTCTACCCGGTCGAAGACAGCAGGAAGGCTGCGATCAGAACCTGAACGGCAGCCAGCCAGGAGGCGGCGATGCGAAGACCGATCCGCATCCAATGCGCCCGGACTGTCTCGAGTGCAAAACGCGCAAGTCCGGCACCTGCGGCGATCGCGAAACTGGCTGCTGCGAAGATGCCGGCATAGATCGGCGCCCTCAGTTCCAACCACGCATGACCTTCAAGACTGACGAGCATCGTGAAGAGGGCCACAGTGCCGGAGATGACCAACGCCTCGACGCGACCATGGCGCGGCAGAAGAGCCGCGAGCGTCGCCGTGCCCATGCCGACGAGGACCAATGCGGGCATCACCCAGCTCTGACCCCATGGCGCCAGAAGGAAACCGACGACATGCGCGCCAAGGATGACGGGCCAGGCCCTTACCATGCCATCGACCTGCCACAGCGTCAGCAGCAACCCAAGCGAGAGGCAGGGCAACAACGATACGGGCGAGAATAGCACGGCATTCGAGCCTTCGACGAAAGCATCAAAGGCATTCGTTCCGGTTCCGAAGCTATGGGCACTTGCGGCGGTGGCCGAAAAGATCAAGGCGGCCGTGAGGGCCGCCCAAGTTTTCCTGAAGGGTCCAAACATGGATGTCAGGCGATGCCGACGAGGAAGGCCGCGCCGACCAGTGCCACAAGACCACCCGCAGCACGGACGACCATGGTGCCGACCTGTGACTGGGTCAGGAACCCTATTCCGATCCCAGCCAAGTGAAGCAAGCCCGTGCCGACCACGAAACCGACCGCATACCCGTAGGCGCTGAAAGCCTCGGGCAGTTCCGCGCCATGGGCGTGTCCGTGGAAAATTGCAAAGAGCCCCACGATCACCGCCGCGACCCAGATTGGCGCCCGAACGGCGAAGGCAACAAGCAGGCCCAGAACAACGCCTGACAGGGCAATACCGGTCTCCACCATGGGAATGGGCACGCCAATGATGCCGAGTGCACCACCGAAGGCCATGACCAGCGGGAAAACCACCGGCAAGATCCATATGGCAGGTGTGCCGAGGAAGGCGCCCCACATCCCGACGGCCACCATTGCGACGACGTGATCCCACCCCAGGATCGGATGCCAGAAGCCGGACGCGAAGCCTGTATTGATGCCCTCGCCGGTATGGGCGGACGCCTGCGCCGCGATCAAGGCGAGCGGAATCGCCAGACACAGGCGTCGAGCCCATCTTGCGGTGATCTTCATGGAATACTCCGTAGGATTGCTCGCTCACCTTATAGGCTTCGCGCGATGTCGCAACGCCGATGCGCTTCGTGCCAGACAAGGGCTTGTGCTGAGAACTCGCTCCGCATGGACGCGTAGGGAGTGGCAACTGGCGAAGAGGGCGGAGAGCGGACGTTCAGTTCGTCTTGGATGAACGGCAGCCTTGCGCACCGAACTGACGTTCGCCGGGTCCTAGACCAACTGTCGCCATTCATAGACCCGAACATGGAAGATGTCGCCCAACGGCCTTAGTTCTGCCGCTCACTCTCCGCGCGGCGAAGGCCCATTCACTACATCCCGGCGACATCTCATTCTTTTTGCGTGCAATCTAAGAATGCTGACTTTTGCCATATCTGTTTGCGAATCCATTGCGCGAACCGGCACAAACGCACAATACTCGCCAAATTGGAACAGGGGAGCTATAGTTGATTCATGATCTTCAACATTTTCAGCATCAGGTGAATCATTGAAGTACACGCTCAAAAGCCGCAAATCGCTATGGAATCTTATTTCTTTGTGCATATTTTTCGGTCTTGCGCCTCGGGTCGGATTGACCGAAGGGGCAAGCCTGAGCTGGGAGGTGGCGAACCGTTTTGGCCCGTTCGAGGCCTACCGGGATATCGGGAAAGACCCTGTCGCAATCTTCAACATTTGGAAAATGAATCCCAACAAGCGGTTTGAAGACTGGCACAGGGATCTATGGCAAAGTCACGAGGACAACGGTTCAGATACATTCGTCTCTCCCTACGCCGAGCTCATCAGAGCCGCACCAGACAACCGAAAAAATGCGCTTTGGGACTCGGTCAAGGATATGCACCGGGAAAGGATCGCGGCACTCGCCCGCGGCCGCGGTCCTATCAAGATCAGCGCGACGTCGGTCATCACCGCAGAAAGCTGCGTTTGGCAATTCGAAGGTCATGAAGCACAAACCGCGCCCTGCCAGAATCATATGTTCGAGGTCGATCTCAGCGATCCGGCCGGCATGCTCGTGGTAAAATCGCATGACGGCGTTCAATCGGCTGAAGCAAGGATCGAGGTGAAGCACCGTCTGATAGTCGGGCTTGGCGAAAGCTATTCGGCGGGTCAAGGCAACCCAGATATCCCCGCTCGCTGGGCGGCGTGGACGCCTGAGACGAGGCCTGAAACGCTGGATGTAAACTGGCTCAAGAAACCGAGAAAATTTCTCGAAAATGGTTCAGCCGAAGCGCGCTGGCTCGATGCTGAATGCTATCGGAGCTTTTTCAACTACGAGACGCTGACCGCCCTCAAAATCGCTTCTGACGAGCCCCACAGCTTTGTCAGCTTCCTGCATTACGCCTGCTCCGGGGCCGAGGTCTTTGACGGGCTATTGAATCCCCAAGGGATCCCGAAAGACTCGAACCGTGCGAACGATTTTGGTCAGAAGGAAAAGCCTTCCTGGTATCACGCGCGCTCTCAATTACACTCGATGATCATGGATCTCTGCTCGAACCCCGGTGACGTGCGCCCTTACCCTCGGGTCCTGCGGGACAAACTCATTCCGCGCAACCAGTCACACCTACGACATGCTTTTCTTCGTCATAACAATTTCACCGGTGAGGTGGAGCCAAGGCATATCGATGGTAGCTTCAAGACACGGACTTACGCCGCACACAGAAACTCTGATGAGTGGGGCGATAAGGTTGGCGAGGCCTATCCTACTGATGGGCTACCGGCATGCGACGGCCAGCTCGCGAAGCCAGACCTGGTGCTCCTGGGAATTGGAGGAAATGATGGAGGCTTTGAATCCATCGTTCGCTACTATGTCGTGCCAAACACATATAAGATGGGCATATTTAATTACATCGCCGCAGGCGAAATCTGCCCCCAATCTCGCAACTTGGGGATAAATAAGGTTGCTCGCCGGGCCTGCGGATTAAAACCCTACAATACCGGCGCACTCGTGCCCGGGACCAAGAATTGGCGATGTGCAAACAGTCGATGCCAGCCTCTGCAGGAAAGGCTCGTGATCGCTTACGAGGCCATCATAAATCTTACGGGGATCACTGCGGATCGCCTCGTCACGCCCGTCTATCCCGACCCGTTCCGGTCCAGCGATCTACCTTTGATCCCGCTCGATGAGGAATTGCCGAACTACGCGGGTCTTAGGGAGAAAGGACGTGGGCCCGTTCTACAGCACGGCAAGGACGGCGCAGCGGCTGGAGGGCAAGCCCCCAATCCGCTCAGTCAGTGGAATGCTGCAGCTCTCGGTTTAGGCAAGGCGCGCCCAATCGCACGGGAATGGAGCTTCGACATTACTCGTCAGGAAGCGGAGTTGATCTTGCGCGAGGCCGAGGGCATCCGCTCCCAACAACGCGACGCAGCGAAACGTACCGGGGTTTCGCTGGTACTCGGCACGCGTGACTCGTTCTTGTCATCCCCATGGACCGCCGGACAACACGGCCAGCTTGCGAATGCACCGCCACCGAACAACTGGGACCCTTCTGAATGGGAACCCTACGCTTACGAGGCCCGCGCGCGCGCCGCACGCACATACAATGACTCCGTTATGACGCAACAGGATTTGGACGAAGAGGTCGATTTCCGCGGCGCTGCCCACCCCAACTTGACCGGACACAGACTGCTAGCTCAAACCATATCACCTTGCGTCACCGCCATCCTCAATGAAAAAGGAACCGCGCCCTGTCGCGAAAGACACTAACATTGTCTAGCGCGCACCAGAACGGAAGCTCGGAGCTCAAACCGTGACGGTCGTACTTTCCGCGGCCCGGTGTTTCGGGCAGGGTCGCGAACCGCCGGAAGCGCTCGATAACATCGATAAGAGGCCCACTAAGTCTGGCCCAATGGGCAAACACTCAGCCTTTTCAATGCCGGGTTGTCATACTTGGCCCTTTTTGTCACCATGCCGAAACTGCTCCGTTTGCGGCCGTGGTGCCAAACGCGAATTGCACTTTTCGAAGCCTCCAAAGATTAAGTATGTATATTATCAAGTGGAAATCCGGACTTCCTCAGTTCTAAGAGAGACATGCACCCTTGAACAAAGTGCCTTCAGTGGTCGATAATTGGATTGTGAAATGGAACGAATTATTCTGGTTGCTGTAGGCATCGTAGCAGGCGTCCTCGGATACTTTGCGATCTTTGATCGAGGCCTTGGGCCAGCTCCCACTGTTGAAGGCGGTGTAACGATTTCACCTCCCACCTTCCGCTCCGTATTGACTGTAGCCACGCTGCATGCCGACAGTTTCGTGATTGCAAGAATGCCAGGTCCATCCGTCGGGGGGCGAGATTACACCGCCAACTACATGATATCCTGGAAAGACACCGTACAGCTGGGTGTGGACTTTGCAGGATACGATTGGGACGAGGAGATCAGTAAGGAAGAGCGAATAGACGGCATCCTAGAAGTGTCTGCCGTCCTACCTGACTTGAAGGTTCAATTTCCCAACACTGGAGCCGAACCTCACGGGAGGTTCCTTTCGAAAACCCTTGGCGATAGGGATGAAGAATTGCCTGAAATTGCTAAGAAATTCGTCCAGCAGGTACAGGACTGCGTGCGCCAATCGGTATGGGCCGACCCCGGCGTCGTTTCTCATGCTGTGGAGCAGATCGAAAACATGTTCCGAGTCGGTGCGCCGTCCGGTGTCACCGTTAAATTCAATCTAGCGTTCGCCAATGAAGCCTTCATAGATTCGAACGTTGCTACCGCTAGGGCGGCGGCGAGCAACGGCTGCTCTCATATTGAAGACTGGAATGACTGATGCGATCTTTGCATAACGCTGGATACAGAACCTCCCGTTGGCGCCGCATTCTTCGAGGTCATGAGAGGCCGTTGCAAATGATATTATTGGGGGCATTAATTGTAGTAGTGCTAGGGGTTTATTCCGGCGCTGCCTTCGCTGATCGATACCGCGTAGAAGGCAACGCGCCGAATTGGTGTGAGATGGCAGCAAAGTATCTTGAGCCTGTAGGGGGGCGCCCATCTTTCAAGTGCGCCGAAGATGGCACCATGATAGCGGGAAAGAAGTCCCTTTGCATCCGCCTGAACAACTACGCCTGCATATGGCAGCGCAGCTCAACGTGGCCAGGGTCAGATATAAGGCCGGGCAACACCGGGGCCCATGACGGAAAGGGGGGCGACAACGGACATTCCGTCTTCCGCTCCCCGATCTATTCTCTGGCAGCGAAATTTCACTGGTTTGCAAGCAAGAGCGACGCCAGCGCATTGGCAATGGCTGAAATCTACTTGCCGTGGTGTGACACGCTCGGCTCCGTCAAGCACCGAGGCAATTTTTTCAGGTCTTGCGATTTAAGGGCATCCGAGCGCAAGACGGGCCGATCATATTGTGAGAAACCATCTAGCGGCACGCCGAACCAAGGGCAGTGCGAAGCATGCAACTGCCCGTCTGTTCTCGCCCGCGAATGGGTCAAGGGGAGTGACGTCAAAGTCACGGACCAGCTTCCGTTGATTGATGCCAATGGACATCCGACTGATCTCTTGGTGGAAATCGCGCTCAGGAACTCGGTGAACGAAACTGGCGGGTATCGCCCAAATGCCCAGGCGGTCGCTGAGGCGAAAGCGTTATACGCCGAGTTATACAAGTAGTCTCATTTGCTAAGTAGGGAGAGAGCCTTCTGATGGGTGTTCAGCTCCCCATCTGCTGGCGCTGAGGTCCGCGTAGCGGACCTGCTGAGTGCATGGCTCGAATGTCAGCTACGGGCCGTGACCGGTCATCCGCTGCGCCTGGCACGAAGGTCGGCTTTGGGCCGCTAGTGACGACGGCCCTCTCAGTCAGATTTCAATGCTTTCGGAGATGGCGAGTGCGTCTTCTAGGTCCACTCCCAGATACCGTACCGTGCTGTCCATCTTGGTATGTCCGAGCAGCAGCTGAACGGCCCGAAGGTTCCCTGTCTTCCGATAGATCTCCGCGACTTTCGTTCGCAGCATGGAGTGTGTGCCGTAGGAGGTCGGTTCCAGACCGATGGAGCACACCCATTTGCGGACGAGACGGGCATATTGTCTGGTCGAGATGTGCAGGCGTTCATGCAGGCGACCGGGCCAGAGATATTCAGAGCCGACCATTATCGGTTCCTCCATCCAGCGCGACAGTGAGATCCGCGTGCCATCCGTGATCTCGAACCTGACCGGCCGCAGGGTCTTGCTTTGAATGATGGAGGCACGCTCCCGGACCTGGCCAGTCGCGTAGACGTCGGCCACTTTCAGTTTCACCAAGTCGCAGCCACGGAGCTTGCTGTCGATTGCGAGGTTAAAGAGGGCTAGGTCGCGATGGTTCCCGGCGATCTCCAGGCGAACACGGATGGCCCATACATGCTTAGGCAGAAGTGGGCGTTTCTGGCCGATCCGGCGCCCCTTGTTCCAAGCGGGGCGGCAAGCGCGAATGGCAGGCAAGTTGGCAATAGGCATGGTCGATTCTCCCGCCACCTCGCCCAGCCTCGACACCAACCCGATGTTGGTAACAGAGTGTACCACACGGAGCGAGCGCGCCACGCAGAGCCACTCCGAGCCCAAAGCCGACCCACACATCACCTGTTCAATCACATCAGCGGCAGTCCGTAAGACCATAGCGGTGATGTTCCGCATCCAGACGCTCGGTCCCGCAGCACTGGGCCGAGCCGTATTGGCGTCAGGCAGCCTCGGCAGCGGTGACGCCTTCTTCCCCCAGATGCGTCGTGAAAAACGGAACGATCTTCTCCATCGCCAGGGCGACCGGCTCTTCCCGATCGTAAAGGTCGTAGTGGGACCAATCCTGCAGTTCGACAAGCTGCCGGTCCTTTTAGGCCATCGCGCGGCCGTAGATGTCCAAAGCGTCCCGATAGGCCTCGAAGGCGCCGACCTTCTTGCCGATGACAACGATCATCGGCTGAGTCATCCCCGCCTCGCGTACCGTATCAAGGCTGCCGCAGGATCACGCCGGCCCATTCGGCCACAGACTTCGACCGTCTGAGGAAGCCAGCTTCATCGTCGCTCCGATCCACTCCCTGCCCTGCCTGAGCAGCGAGGTATCAGCTCGCGCAACGGGCCTCTAACCTCTGAAGCTCTCCCCGGCTCACCCCCACCCACTCTCTTGGCTCATCCGTTTCAATCGCCGCAACAAGTCGGCGAGTGACTTGGTCTCCAACGATCTGGCGCCGTGGACATATTGACCATGGTCGGGCCCTCTTGGGGCTCCGCCCCCTGCCCCGTGGATACGACACACGTTCCAACCTTTGACGGCCGGGGCACGGCAGGGCTGGCCGCTTCGCTTGCTTGTCGCGGAACAGCGCGGCGCGGCATGGGCCCTTTGCATGGGGTTAGCGCTCATCTGCTTTTGCCCCCCCTGCCCCGCCGACCGCACCAACGATCGCCTGACCTCCGTCATTGACGTGGACATGCTCGATCCGCACGGTCTGAGAGCCGCCACCGCGCATCCGGCGCAGCGCTTCAAGTTGCCGCAGGAACGTCGTCTGCGCCGAGAGCATCATCTTCATGTACGTCGGGTTTAGCGTCTTGCTCGAGTTCAGCGAAAAGGCCGCACGCGTCATCGCCGCGTGGGTTGTGACCATCTGAAGCTGCAACATCGCTTCGAACGCGCTCTGCGGCTTTTCCTCGATGCCGACGAACGTTGCCATCTCTCGATAAGGAGCACCTTCGGGCCCCAGGGCGAGGATCGAACTCTGGAAAAGCGCATGCGCCATTTCCGCCGTTTCGACCCCGTAAAGCTCCGCTAGCTCTTCGTCCGTCGGCATCTGAATATCGGTCGGGTTTTCCCCACTCGCAGTGATCTTGGGCGGCCTCGGGCGGCGTCGTTTTGATTTCAGAGCGTTCTTGTGATCACCGCTACGGCTAGGTGTCATCTGGTTTTCCTTGCTCAGACGATTGGCGGGAAAATTGTCATCGTGTGTGCGCTTGAGCGGGAGGCCCCCGCGAGCCATTCGCACCGCGCCCGCAACACCATGCGCCCTGAGCAGCATGGCGATGGGTAAGACCCCTGTCTTGGGCCGTCATCAGACATTCACGTGGATATCTCGGCATCAGCGATGCTTTCGCCGCCCGCGACCCGGTGCGATGACCCGTGGTTCCATGCGCCTGTGTCGGCGCGGTGGCGACACATTCGTCAGCCGGGACCACCGCTGCGGGTTCGGACGTTCCTGCGCAGGAGGAGAGTTCCTTCCATCGCATCTCAGGCCCGTAGGCGCTGGAGATGATTTCGGACAGATCGCCATCACGTAGAACGAGCGCCTTGCACCATCGGCCACGTTCTCCACTCGTCTTCAGCTCGACGACCCGACTATTCGCCCCCAAGCCGTCTATAGAGATATTACCGGTGTGAGGTGGAATTAGCGCCGCTCGACCACCATCCCGGTTCAGGAAGTTCTCTGCAGCTTTCTCCGACCGAAAAGTCTCTGGCGCATCTGTCGCCAAACCACGGGGCGACAGCCTCAGGATCCCCGTCTTGAGCCCGGCTTCATCCACCCCTCTTTGGGCTCGAGATGGTATCAAGTCATCCCACGTCGCGTGGCGGCTGACCTTCAGGCCAGGGATCGGGAGCTTCGAAACGAGAATGACCCGTTTCGGTGAGGTCGAAGTCGACAGGCGCAAACGTTCAACGGCCTGCAACGTGGCAAGTTCGCGGGTCTGCAGCTGGATTTCCCGAATGCGGGCATCTCGACGCGCGGGGGCCGTCACTGTGCCCGTCTCATCGCCGGCCATCTCGAGCTGAAGCTCCAACCGGGGAACTGGATTTGTCACAGAGCGGTCCGAGAAATCGAGCTCTTCGCCGCGATCACCAAAAACCGCGCGGGTCAGCCCTTCAAGCTCGGCATGAGGCAGTTCCTCGCGTCCAAGGACGATGACCGTGTCGTGCTCTCGAAAACAATTCAGCCCGCGTGGCAGGACCGAACCATGCCCAGTCGACACCGAACGCCCGATGGCCCAACTCCATGGAACGGCCTTCCAGCCCACCTGCTGCGCGCTCGCAGTAGCCGCGCGCGATGCTCTTGCTTGTGACCACGAGAACTCTCGGACGCCGACCTTGGGGCAGCGTTCTCAGGCGCTCCCTTCGCAGAAGCGCCAGGATATCCAAGCTTGTGTCAGGCCGGCCGAGGAATGTCTTGTTGCAGGTTCGGTCGTTCAACTGGATGACTTCAGCGTGGCGTGCGGCTTCGATCGAAGCGACCTTTGCATGTGGCGCAAACCGTTTTGTAATCAGATCCGAGCCGTCTGCATCCAAGAGCAGCAACGGCGCACCGGTCGGCAGCTCGTGGGATGTATCAAGGTGCAAGGTCGGAATGGGACCAGTGTCGCCAAGATGTATCCGTTGGCACACGCTGGCGCCACGTTCACGGCACTCCGCAAGGGTCGCGAAGACTAAGGCGAGAAAGCGAAGTGGCGCGCGCTTCTTGACCAGCTTATCCAGGCACAAGGGCAGATCGCCTTCGCCCAGCGCGGCGGGAGGCGCACCACGCGACAGCCTGAGGCAAATCCTATGAACAGCCGCGAGATCGATTTCATCCAGACACGCCATGTCGACAGAACCAGGTGCCTTCACCCCCTCGCCCAGCGCCCTCAACGCCGATTTGAGATCCGCCGACTTGGTGTAGGCAGAGACCGCCTTCTCCAGTGCAGTCCAGGACATCGCTTCGCGATGCACCAGCTCCTTATAGAAACTTTCATCGATAACCCGGAGGGCAACGCGGCGGCCGCGATCGTGCCCTGGCTGCCCTAGGGATTTGGTCACATGTATCCGGATGATTGGCTCAGCCGGTAGTCCCTGCCACTGATCTTCGTAGGCACATGTCGTTCGAAATGGGCAGTCCTGACAAAGATGAGTTGTGACCGAAAGGCCAGCTCGGACATAGCCGTCCGCGAGATCAGAGCGCGCACACATGGGGCTTCCCGAATTCGGGTTGATTGCGCCCCGACCCCGCATGACACAGGCCTCGACACCAAGGTGTCTTAGATGCGCACTGGCCTCCTCTGCCAACTTGTAGGTGGGCACATAGAGGACGACCTCTCCGTCCAATGAATGCGGCCCTCTGTTCGCCAGTTCCTCCCTGAGAATGCGGCTCTTTCCGAGCCCATGCCCGACCTTCAGCAACAGGGCACGATCCTTCGCTTCACCACTTTCAATATCTTGTAGGAAGCCATCAATTCGGCGGTGCAGTTCTGCCTGCGCTTCGCCAACGCCAAGACATTCGCCCTGATCCTGCCGATCGTGTCGCTTCCGAGCAAGCTCGAGAGGTGCGCCGGTAAATCGGCCGCGGCGATCGCGAGGCCGCGGGGTCAGTCTTGCCAGCTCTTGCGCAATGAAGTTCCTGACGAAGCTCGGCCCTTCACGGTGAAGAGTATCGTTAAAGTCGGCTTTCGAGCCTATCTGTTCCGGGCACCGCAGCACGAATAGCATCCCCCCCTTCGCACGCAGTGTCGAAACCGCCTTGTCGAATTGCTTGGCAGCCGGACTGTCGGGAGCATCTTGATCCGGGCAAAGCACAATTGGTCGATCCGCGGGAAAGGCTTGGTGCTGGAAGTTCCCCACGTCGATGACAGCCCAGGTTTCCAGACCTGTCGCCCACCAGATGGCGAGGGCCGTTTCGGGGCCCTCTGCGACCAGAATTGGGCCTCTCCCGGTCTCTTTACCCGGAAGCTTCAGGGCGCTCCCCTTCTTTCTCCCGGTCAACAGCTTGGGAGATACAACGCCCGATGCCTTGCGCCCCTCACGATCCAGAAGAACACGCTGAACCGCGGTCCGGTCGCCAGATGGATCTTCGAGAAAGAAGACGAGGCTCCCCTGTCGCGCGCAAGGAAGGCCGGCAACTCTACCGGCATCCAGCCAACGGATGTTCGGCTGCTCCTTCATATTGGCGATCCCGCGACGCTTTAGGTATGCCTCCACGGGAGTTCCCTTAAGGACTGCTGATAGCTCGGCCGCACTCAGGATGTTTAACCTGTCACGGCGAAGCTTGTCGTCGTTCGCAAGCCGCTCCTCACGGCGGGTGCGATCGGCCGGTTTGCGCCCGGGGATCTTTTCTCGGCCTCCGTCGGGCGAGATGTGCAGCGTCGACGCGAGCCCCGCGAGCACCTGGGGAAAGTTCTCTCTGGCGCGTTCCATGCCCAGCGCATGAACCGCGTAGAAATCAAAAACATCCCCACCCTGCCCCGATCTGTGATCGAACCACTGGCCCCTCTTGTTTCCCCTCATCATCATTGAGAAGGCTCGGTTTGTTTTGGGGCGCCAGTCTTGAGAACCTTTGCGGTCCGGCTCGCCCAAGAACTTTTGAAACAGGGCTTCCAGTCGCTCCAAGGCGCCGGCTTTGATCTCACCGCTCAAGTGGCGACCTGTATCGTTCCTGTTCCTCGGCGAGACAGCAGGCCGGGACTCACGGGACGGGATAGTTCTCAAGTACTACGCTCCGACGTCAGAATTCTGGACGTAAGAGCTGGGTACTATAGCTTTGATTCGCGCGAAACCGCCCCCGTGCGCTTTTGGCTGCTCGCGCCGCACGGCGCCGGTCATCCCTGGAGTTCCCGCGCGCGTGCAGCACCCT
>NZ_JAIUZP010000021.1 GCF_020171315.1 Pseudooceanicola nanhaiensis
ACCGCCCCCACACGAGCCTCGACGGGCTTACCCCGTGGGAGTATCACCAACGGTCAATAGAGGACCAAATCCTGAACAGAGCGAACTAAAAAACGCGGACACTACGGGGAGCAGGTCAGTTGTTGGGGGCAACCTTCAGGGGGAGCCGACAACGATCATAATCTGTTCGATCTGTTTTGCCTGAAGCGCGCAGAGGGCGAAGCCCTAAGTTGACCGTTGGTAACGTCGATAGCATTCAAGATCGCATACTGCTGAGACCGTGGTATGATGATGATGAAAGAATGAATGGATTATATTAAGATGCAGGTTTCCGATTTATTTCCGAAAGATGGCCATGTTCAGAGGTTGTATTGTGACAACTGCAATGGATACTTGGATCTCGCCTACACAGACTTCATAAAATTTGTCTCAGAAATTTACATGGAGGTAATCGGACTCCCAATTTTGAAGTGCACCTCCCGCACTGAGGAGTTTCTCCCTGATCGATCCCGTTTTGCAATAATTGAGCTGCACCGTCGAGCGATGGAAAATGGCAGCAATACCATTTCAACTACGCGCAAAAAAACCATCGAAATATTCGATTATTGCAATGTGAGCTTTGACTACGACTCAGATGATTATTACTATCTTCCCGGCCTTGAAAGGTCATTCGATAAAGGGTTTCTCACTCCTGTCTTCTTTAACTCTAGGGTCCTTTACAAGTATGACTCTGTGCCGGGGTATCGCCTACAATTTGCATCGACAACGTACGGGTCAATTGTCACAGAAGACGACTCCATGATTTCCCTCGGAATAAACAGAAATGGTCATGTTGTTATGTGGTTAGGGGATATTGAGAAGCTACCCGAGAACGAGCAGCACTACCTCAAATCGGAAAATATCCAATCGGACCACTCAATTGGAAGCGAATTCTATGATGGACAGATCGAGTGCAAATTTACCGACCCAACAGTTGAGGGTCAGGCGCTCGCGGCGCGCACCGCGTTAATTGAATCTGCAAACGATCGATTTGGGGCATTAATTTCTCACTTGGATAGCGAGGTGGTCGAGATTGCTCTCGGATTAAAAGCCCCCTTGGTTGATACCGAGAAAGAACGCAAGGCGATTGCAGATAATTTGAACAGGGTATTTGTCGAAGCACTGTCAGATTCAATTTTGAAAGAGGTAATACAGAAACTGGGCGTCTCCGTGCCGAACAGCACCCGCAATCTCAAGCGCCTCCAACTTATTCTCACCACCCTGCTGAATGATGATAGCGCCGCTGCTGCGCTAATGAATCCTCTTTTTGTACTCTATGATCTCCGCGTTGCATATTCACATCTTCTGTCCGATGAAAAGAAGAATGAAATAATAAAGAGCGTTACAGATCGGCTGGAACTGCCAGAAAATGCGGACATTTTCTCCATCCATAACGAAATATGTACACGCCTCAAGAGTTCCCTCATCGACATGAAATCTGCGGTAGAGCGAGGAAGCTAGAGCAAGCCATGGATGAGATACTGACGATTACCGAAAAATACGACGCAGACTATGTGAGTGGGGCATTTGATACAGTTGAGGGCGTCAACAAATTTGCACTGACATTCTATAAAGATGTTGCGGAAATCTACGACTGCCTCACACGGATAAAAAATGTTGAACGTAATCCAACCGGGTATTCAATCAATGATGCACCTATTCTGGGGCTGCTGGTCCGAGTCTGGAAGCTGTTGAAGGAAGTCATCAGATACTACGAAGAGGACAATGCGGAGATTATCAGTATCCTGGAGCGTCCGCTCATCGAAGCGTCAGTTACCGCTGCATATCTGATGATGGGTGATGAAGGTCTGATGGAAGACTACCGGAAGTGCTCCTATAAGGACAGGCTTCGAATACTTCGCGATCTTGAGAGCGGTTCGGTCTTCTTCGACACAAAAGCCGGAAAGAGGCTTCTTGCGTCGGTGCGCGAAAAGATGGCGATGGAAGGGCTGACGCCACAAAGCTTCGCTCAGCAAAAGAAGAACCGATGGCGCATACAGGGAAAGTCGTTTCGAGACATTTTCGCGGACGTGGAACATGACGATCTGTATGCCTGTACATACGGGATGATGTCAGAGTCGATTCACGGCTCCTGGAATGAATCTGTCGATTGGTGCCTCGTCAGGAATGATGACGGGACGTTTTCTGCCAACCCGTTCAGCTTTCCGGCAGATATTCGCTTCGTCTCACCCACTCTGCGTTTCACCAACAGGCCGTACCGCCTTTGGCTGCAACGAATTGATTCCTACGACGAGAACCTGAAGAGTCTGTTGGACTGGGTAGAGTGCACCAATGCCGCGCTGTTCAGGAAGTTCGATGCGATGTACGATGGGTAGCCATTCAATCGGCTCCGCCATTCGACGGTACCGCTGTGGATTCTGGGCATCTCCGGAGATTCTTGCTATCATCTTGCGGTTGTGGAAAACTGCATAAAAACAAGAATATACGAGCGGGAAGCTGACATGGCTGACGCCCGGACAAGGTAACGAATTGATGGCGGCAAGACCTTACTTCAAGAAATCAATCACAGAACTGGAAGCAACCTTCGCAAGTGGCCGGAAGGACGGCGAAATACGACACCAGCTGTTGCATGAGTTGGGGTTCCGCAACACCCAACGCGCACTTGCCCTGAAAGAAAAAGTTCTCGCTGCCAATGACGTAACAACTGCGGGCACAGCGCTGTCCCCACGATCCCGCCAGACAACCGAACCGCAGCCAAGAACGAATGACACCCCACCCCGGCAACAGGAACGGGTTGGACCTTCTGAACCGGGGCCCATGGCGGCCAAACCCGGCCCTAAACCGGATGTCACAAACGACCCGCAGAACATCCTGCGCACCTGGACGGCACTTGAGGTGTTGTCCCCGCAAGGCTATCGACGCGAAACCGATCTGGTGGCAGGTGACAGATCACGGATCGCACGATTTGAAGATGCTGAACTGCCATGGATAAAGGGCGAGCGCTCACGTCCGAAAAAGCGCCTTTACTATGAGCTGATGTTGGGGGCTGTTGCCCTCGGCCCGGCGGTTGAAAGCCTGCTAAAGGTTTATGCTGACAAACGCCCTGATAAGCCGAGCATGAGGGGGAACTGCCCGATTGCCAGCATTCTGCTCGACAAAGAAGGCTGTCCTCTGGAAGAGGAAAACAGTTTTGCCATTTCCAGCTTCGCCTGGGGCGTGCCGATTGCACTGAAAGGCGACCTGAAGGCATTGGCGGAATGGCCATACCATGAAAAGAGCCTCAAGGAGGCGTTCCGCAAAATACTGATCCGGCGCGACCGGGAGGATGAAGTTCTCCCCCTGACGAAGCGGCACATCGATGAACTTTTCGCGTTTCTTGTCGATGTGATGGGCTTGGACGTACTTGAGTTAAAGCCGCCTTACTTTGCGCTGCGGCGCTATGAGTTCTTTGCCAGCAAGACGCCGCCCGAACCGGGGCTGCTCAATTCATTCTTTCTGGAAGACCTGGCGGCGGCGCGTACCCATGCCCAAAACGGCACCCTTCCGCATGCATTGAAGCATTATTTGGGGGTCGAGAAGCCACCCCATAAAACTGACCTTCTTCAGGATGACGCGGGTTTGCAGCATTTGCTCCAGCCAGCCCTGACGCCGCTTGGCCGATGGCCGGGCAATGGCCGCTTTCCATTGGCATTGTTGCAGCAAGCCGCTGTGAACGCGACGACGCCTGCCTTAATGAAGACGGGCATACTGGCGGTGAATGGTCCGCCGGGCACAGGTAAAACGACCCTTTTGCGGGATGTGGTGGCCGCCCGGATAGTTGAGCGCGCTCAGGTGATGTGCGCCTACAAACGTCCCGCCGATGCGTTTTCTCCTACATCGCAAAGCCTCCAACGAAGCGGCGCGAAGATCACCCTTTATAAGCTTGATGAGAAGCTGAAGGGCTTCGAGATGGTCGTGACCTCTTCCAACAACAAGGCGGTTGAGAATGTCAGCGCCGAACTTCCGGCACTGGATGCGATTGCCGATGACGCACCGGAGTTGCGTTACTTTAAGACGGTCTCAGATAACGTGCTGGAACGTGAAACCTGGGGCGCTATTGCGGCTGTGCTTGGGAATGCCAGCAACCGCTATGTGTTCTCGCAAAACTTCTGGCGTGATGATGAAAACGGCCTGTCCACCTATCTGAACCATGCCAGCGGCATCCCGCAGGTGGTGTCCGAACCGCAGAAGGACGGCCCGCCGCTCAAACGCAACCGCGAAATCGTTGATCGGGAGAATCCGCCTGCAAATGCCAGGGAAGCGGCTGCGCGGTGGGAAAAGGCCCGCACAAACTTTCTGCAAGCCTTGAAGACATCCGGGGAGAACCAGAAGAAACTGCAAGCGCTTCATGTCCAGCTTGTCAGGCTGGTGGCGGTCGCGGCAGAAATCAACAACCTCCATTCAAGGCAACCGGAACTTCAAGACGAAGTGGCTGCGCTTCAGGTGAAACTGTCAGAAGCCCAGGGAGAACTTCAAAATGCGGAATCTGGTGCGGCCTCAAGCCGCCAGCGAAGTGATTCCCATTTCGCCATGCGACCGGGACTGCTGGCCCGTCTGTTGCAGACGCGCCGGTTCAAAGACTGGTTGGCCGAGTTCCGCACCCTGGAAAACAAAGCGCGGGAATCTTCCGGAGCACATGCTGCATGCAAAAGGAGCTTCGATGCGCTCCATACCGATCTGGCGGCAAAGCAGAACCTGATTGAACAGTCGGCCAGAAAGATCAAAGAGCTGGAGGCTGAGAGAGAGCAACTTGAAGCGCAGACGGCTCAGGCCTGCCGAGAGTTAAAAGCGCCAGTGCCCGATGCCGCGTTCTTTGCCAGTGCGCATGAGGATATGCAGACGGCCCATGTCTGGTTTGATCAGGCCGCCAGCATCCTGCGCGATGATGTGTTCGAAGCGGCCATTCACCTGCACCGCGCCTTTATTGACGGCGCTGCCGATCCGCTGCGGCAAAACCTGTCTGTCTTCATCGAGTCATTTGGAACACGTTCCCTCGGCACACCGCAAAAAGATGCTTTGATCGCCGATCTCTGGTCATCGTTCTTCCTGGTGGTGCCGGTAATTTCCACGACCTTCGCATCCGTCAACAGGATGTTTTCACGCCTTGCCCCGGAATCTCTTGGCTGGTTGCTGGTGGATGAAGCGGGTCAGGCCGTCCCGCAGGCTGCCGTAGGAGCGATGCTGCGCACCAAACGCGCGGTCGTTGTCGGTGATCCGCTCCAGATTGAACCTGTGGTCACACTGCCAAACAGCCTGACTGAAGAGGTGTGCGCCTTCTTCGGGGTCGATCCGCTCAAGTACAACGCGCCGGAAGCCTCCGTGCAGACGGTCGCCGATGCAGCTAGCCTATACTGCGCCCGCTTTCCCATCGGCAGTGGTCACCGGGACGTGGGTGCGCCTCTGCTGGTGCATCGGCGCTGTGACAGCCCGATGTTCGATATCTCGAACGAGATCGCCTACTCAAACCTGATGGTGCAGGCGAAAAAGCCCACCCCGGAGAACCCCATCCTGGGCCCGTCCGCCTGGATCGACGTGCAGGGAATACCGGGGCCGGACAAGTGGTGCGCTGACGAAGCGGCTGTCCTGATTGAGATGCTGTATGACCTGAGAGATGGCGGAGCGGATGCCGACCTCTATGTGGTGACACCGTTCGTGATCGTTCAGGATAATCTGCGCCAGGAAATCGTTCGGAGCCGTGTACTGGATGGATGGGTGGAAAATCCGAACGCCTGGGTGTGGGAACATGTCGGGACGGTTCACACGGTCCAGGGCCGTGAAGCCGGAATCGTGTTCTTTGTTCTGGGCGCACAGATGTCTTCGCAAAACGGTGCGCGCGCCTGGGCCGGAGGAAGACCAAACCTTGTCAACGTTGCCGTTACCCGCGCTAAAGCCTCTCTGTACGTGATCGGAAACAGGCAGCTCTGGAAATCCGCAGGCGTGTTCGCCGTGCTGGATCGGTATCTTCCTAATGGCCGAACCCTCAGGACGCCGGAATGAACGAAATCTGGTTGTGGATCACCCAGAACTTCAACAACCGCGAAATCGCGGCAGCCGCATGGATTGCTCTGATCCTTGGTCTTGTTTCGACAAAAAAGGACGTGCGCAGCTCACTGTTCGGGGTTGTCCGAGCGGTCGCGGACACGAAGCTGTTGATCGTTTTCGGAGCGTTTGCCGGTTGGGTCGGCCTCCTATCATGGTTTGGGAGCAAGACCGGGCTCTGGACATCCAGCCAGGTTGTGCCAACCGTTGTCTGGTATTTTGTCGGCGGCCTCCCGTTGCTGTTTCGCGCATTCGACGCCAAAGAGGGTACACAGCATTTTCGCGGCTACGCCACAGCCGTTCTCAGCGGGACGGCTGTGATCGAGTTCATATATGTCGCCAAGACATTTAGCCTGCCTATTGAACTGGTCCTGACACCCATTGTGACCTTTATCGCGCTACTTGCTGTCGTCTCGGAGCGCGATCCGGAGCATGCAGCGGTAAACAAACTGCTGACAAGGGTACTGGCCATCGCTGCTTTGACCATTCTATGGCATTCCGTCTCTCAAATCTGGGCGGAGCCAGAGACATTCTTCACGACCGACACCGCTAGAAGTTTCACACTTCCCATCTATCTGACAATCTGCTCCATCCCATTTTTCTATGCACTTCATTGCTATTCGCATATTGAGGGCGCTCGTATCCAGATAGACCAGAAGACTTTTCAATCCGACGAGTTGAAGGCTTACGCCAAGAAACGCTTCATTCTGACATTCATGGCGCGACCGTGGCTGTTGAGACGAGCCACACGGCAATTCCAAAACATGCCCGCCAAGGATAATGCAGACGTGGACAATATCATCCAGGATATCCTTCACTATGAGCGCCAGGAAGAAACTCCTCCCGAAGTTGATGACTTAGAAGGCTGGAGTCCTTTTGCCGCGCGCGAATTTCTTGCAGATGAAGGTCTTCGAACGAACGACTATCATGCAAGCGGTGATGGTGAGGAATGGTGGTCGGGCGTTGCCGCCCGCGATCTGGATGAAGGCATCCTTCCTAGTATTGGCAACTACTCGTTTTCGGGCATCGAAGGTGTTGTAAAGCAGCTCAAGTTTCGTGGGCATTTTGTCGATCAGTATGTTACCGACGAAGCACAGGCTGAGTTTGGTAGACTAGCAGCAAAGCTATGTAAAAAAGCTTTCAAGGGAGATTCCACCTCCTTCCAAGAACGGCTTGTTCAGCAAGTGCCTTTTGAAACGAGATTTAACGAAACAACTGTTAATCTGGTCCGTGAAAGGTTTCCAAACGACAAAGGATTCGAACTGATCATATTCTTCAATCGGTAGATTTGAAGTAGCCCCACAGATAACCCAGCTCCCTATGCCTCAAGGCAGCAAACAACAAAGCTGGCCATGCTATCCCACATAGCAGTAAGATGGCTGTCAGAGGGCGCAAAGTCCGGGGAATGTACGTATCTGTTTAGAGTGTCTGCAGAAACCAACTGGTCCATTTGACCAAACTTCTTTGTTGCCTCAAATTGCTTTTTGTCGATCTTTTTATTGTCAAAAAGGTGCTTCCCGACCTTTTTTACGCGCAGCGCTAGCTTGTCGTTCTCATGAACGGTTGTTGTGTTTTGCTTGACGTAGTTCTCTACTGACAACTCCAACAGAACCCGAAACAGAACAGAGATTGCATTACGGTGCTTTCCCAGTTCCAGGGAAAACTGCAACTCTTCCCAAATCTCATGATGGCGCTGTAATCTGCCGGGCCACGAAATTCCGAAGTCCCGCTGTGGGATCAAGGTTTTCCGAGTAGAGGGTCTTGGTGGCGGTGTAGGCTTTGGCTTGGGTGTAGGCGGTGGCGGCGGGCTTGGCGGATCGTCCGGCTTCAGGGCATCCTGCGCTGTTGGTAGAATGCCCTCAAGCTCCAGTCGATCAAGGTAGGAACGCTTTCCATCAACATCCCAAAGATCACCCAACACAATCTTTCTACTGGCCAAATCTTCCGCCACACGTGCAAGCGCAGACAGCACCCTGTCGCTTTTATGCGTGTATTCAAACTTTTTCTTTCGAACGCTGAAGCCCAAACGGTTTCTGAACGCTTCTGCTGATAGCAGCCGATTCATCGTGGAGCGGGGAATTTGTCGTCTCTTTGGAAGCAATCCGGCCTTTGACAGCCGACTCTCGACCTCATCCGCTACATTGATGCCACTAGCCTGACCAGTTCTCAGAATGAAGTTGTTCTTCATTCTGTCGTCCCAATTTGACTGACCTACGCCATTCTGCGACCCCGTATGTCTTCGAAATAGAATGCTATCCAATCTATCTCGGTCATTCTCCACCTGGCACATGATCTTTTGCGGGAAGTCGCCCTTCCATTGCTTCTTTATATCAGCAAAGAATGACTGAAGTTCAGTAGTTGGCGCCCTTGACGGTTCAACAATTAGTTTTAGGCATGTCACGCGGCGGTTTCCATCAAAGACCGTGAAGACACCGTTCGTCGAGGAAACCAATGGTGGTTCGTAGATAGTGCCTTGCTCAATGATATCTCTCGCGAGATTTTTCATGTGACTTTCACGAGTATTGAAGAGCCAGGCTATCGCAGCGGTCTCGTTCTCAAGTTCTCCATGCCGGTCGTTGGCGCGGTTCACACGAAGGTCGGTTAATGGTATGTTGCGTAACTGCATGATTTAAATGCTAAAACACGCTGACGGCTCTGGCAAATGGAATCTTTCAGCCACACAACAGTATAGTGGCAGCGTTTGGAGCGAACTGGCTGCGCATGACGACGACGAACGACAAGAAACAGAGTAGCACTCGATTCCTCAAGCGGAAGATTGTGGATTCAGACACCCATGAACTGATCGGTCGCATCTACGACCTCGGCATAGTGGAGATGAACTTCGACGATTATGACACACTGGCCTCCTACCCGGACTGCAAGTACGTCTTCCACTGCGGCGCGAGCATGCGGAGCCTCGTGCGGCGCGTTGAATCACTCAACCATGTAGGGGGCTTGCTCTGGGTTGATCCCAAAACATGGGTAGCGAACACGCAGGTCACCGACCGGTATACATGGTTGAACGTTGCCTCCGACGTTCTTCTGATGCGGCTTATATCAGTGCACGACTGCTCGCTTCACCTCGTGAATGATATCTATGAATATGGGCTGGCACCTCGTCAGTGCACAATGAGAGGTCTTCAGAGGAAGGGCTTACCTGACGCGCTGTACGGCATGCTGGCTTCGCAACGCGAGGATCATGAAGATCTTCGTCATGAGCGCAACTCCAGAGTGCATCAAGGATGGGAACGCGAGCACAGTTCGTGCGATCAGTCGTTCAGGATGGCGGCATGGTTTGAACACCTTGGTCAGCCGATGAAGGGAACGGATAGTCTAGGCAAGCAAGTCAACCTGAACCGCTATATGAAAGAGGCGCTTGTGGAACTACAGCGCGACCACAACGCGGCGCTGCGCAAGCTTTCCAAACGCTTGAATGAGATTTACGACTTCTTACAGCCGGAGTTTGAGGCGCGGTTCCACGCGAAATTCAATGATCCGGTAAATGGGTTTGGATACAAGCAGCGCTTAGCTGGCAAGTGAAGATGTAATTGCGCATGGCTCGGTGTCGGTGGAGAGGCAAGTCTCCAAGTCTGACGAGCTGGGCATCCAGGGGGCGGCGATAGGCCCCCGGATCGTGATTCACCTTTGACAAGGTGACGGCATCCAATCCGCGCAGGGTTGGTCAGGATTTCAAACGGGCAAGAACGCCCTTTGATCGATGGGTGCAGGGGAGAGCGAAGTCTCCATGCGAGGGATTGAACGGCGATACGTTCTGTTGGCTGGTTGATGGGTTAAATGCCCTGAGACAAGCCAAAGGCCGGAGGGATGCAACGGGGACGCGCAGCGGGTTCCCTTGCCAAGATGCGGTGTACTACACCGCACATCTTGCGTTCGTCGCTAAGTCGGGGTTCGGGAGAAGATTGGCAATTTGGTCATTGGGTCAGCCGAGGGGCACACCATGTCATTGATTGCCTGAGGCTCGGTTCGGTTTATACGTCATGGTTTTCCGTTAGCCCAGATGTGACGGTAGCCTTCGGCCTGCTCTGCGAGGGTTCTTTCCATGAAAGCTACGTTGTGCGGGTCGAGTAAGGGCTGTTCCCCGTCCAGGCGGCACAGGCTGTCATAGAGATGGGCTGCCTCCCCTGCCATCATCTCCAGCTGTGACGTGATCCGTGCCGGGCTGTTCATTCGCTCTGCTCTCGGCTCTCAGGTATCGGGAACCTGTGCTTCCGGCTGGCGGCGAGGTTGTCCTCGATCACGCCCTTCACATGATTGCTGTCAGTCATGCCCTTGTACCTCACCTCGCACATGCGCCAGATGAAGGCCGCATCCCGCGCCAGCCCCCGGAACGGCAGAATGCGGCGGCGTTTTTGTGCGGCCTCCCAGTGGATATCGGCCTTGCCGCTCATCCGAACAGCCTCTTCATATCCCGGTCAATCTGTTCGGCAATCTCCTGGGGCGGCAGACGCTGTTCAAGAGACCGGCGGACGGCGGGCGACAGCGTGTCCTTCTTCGCCTCGAACAGCCTGACGGTTTCGGCCAAGGGGCGTGGCGGCTGTTCCAGCCACCACGCATGAGAGTATTTCGGGGGAAATTCGGCCTTCATCGTTTTCTGTGCTGTCTGCCAATCGCCCACTTCTTCTCATAGGCCCGGCGCAGCGCGCCCAGGAACCTGTTGTGGGCGGCATGAACGTGCGTCCAGTCTTCGCCCGTGAAAACGGACTGGTCGATGATGTCTGTGCCGATGGCGTTCAGGTGGGCGAGATAGGCCATGTCGGTGATTTCGTCCTTCAGATCGAAGGTGCCTGTATGCCTGACCTGCAAATTTACCTCCCGCGCGTCCTGTCCCTGAGTGCGCCAAAGATAACCGCAATAACGCCTCCGATCACGCCGACCACGATCACGACAGCCGCAAAGACACCCGCAACGGCAGCGCTGCCCGTAATCAGGTAGAGTGCCACAAACGTCACCAAAGCGGGAATCCCCAGAAGCCCGAGGTACTTCTGCCAAGATGGGCGTCCGCTCGGGGTGCTCATTGGTCGCCTCCGGGGAACATACTGGAAATGTGAAGTTCAAGGACATTGCGGATGCGGTTCAGATCGCCGCTGGCCAGTGCCTCATCCAGCCAACGGCCATCCAGTATCAGCATCGGCGCACTGACACGGCTCCGTTCCTCTCCTGCCGTCTGATCCAGAAGGACGACATTACGGGCGAAGATGTCGCGCGCGCGTTCCGCATCACAAGCTGGCTGGTCGGGATCGGTATAGACGCCGCGCTCCTGCAACAGACTGAGGAACGAGAAGTTGCGGGCGTTGGTGATTGCGGGCCATGTCGTCTCACGCCCCTGAAAGCGGCGGGTGCTGGCCATGGCATAGGAGATGAACACGTCTAGCGCGGCGTCAAAGCCTTCCTCCCCGCCTGTGGTGTAGGTGCATTGCAGCCAGCGCGCCATCCAGTCGCTGCGTTCCTGTGCGAGTTGGTCATTGCCGCTGCGATGGTAATATTGCGGGACCTGCCGATAGACGATCCGCAGGCGTCCCTGATCGATGTACTGCTCGTAGATATCCTGCACCGTGCTGTGCAGGACGATGCAGCCCGGACAGCCCGGCGAGAAATACACGATCAGTTCGTGTGTCGCGTTCTCCTGCCCGACGATGATATCCACGCTCGCATCAACCTGGTGGCCGGGGTTCAACTCGGCTGCGGCAGGCAGCCCAAAAGCCAGAAAAGCGGCTGTGACAGGGACGCTCAGGCGGTTCAGCATCGGACCTTCTCCTCAACTTCTACTCAGAAGTTGGGGTATTCGCCGTAGGTCAGGACGAGCGCCGTATTCAGGGGGAAGAGACCGTAGGAATGCCGTCCTAAAGGCTTGACCGAGCGTTACATACTCCCGTATGTCAAGTTTTGAGTAGAAGTTGACATCGGCTGATCTGTAGCGCTTTGTCGGTGCTATGCCGTTGAAGAGACTCCGAAATTCCAATCACCCGAAGGCTGGCTCCACGACCAAGGTGGAGCCGATCCGTGATCTTTCGGCGATTGCGGCGATCAAGAAGAATTTATCGGCGCGTCCGCGTGACCTGTGCCTGTTCACCCTCGGCATCAACACCGCCTACCGCGCAAATGAACTGCTCTCGATCCGGGTCGGACAGGTGGCGCATTTGAGCGGAGGCGATACCCTCGATCTCATGCAGTCGAAAAATCAGCGGCATAGGATGATTACGCTGAACGGGACGGCAGCGAACGCCATCCAGGACTGGTTGAAGTTGCATCCGGGTCCCGAAGATGCTGCGCCGGTCTTCCCGTCACAGCGAACACGAAAGGCGCTGACAGTCTCGCCGTTCATCAACATGGTGAAAAGCTGGTGCCGCGAGGCGGACCTAAAGGGCAACTACGGCAGCCATACGCTGCGCAAGACATGGGGGTATCACCAGTTGCGCGGTAACACGAAAACCCCGCCGCATCTCGTCCTGCCGCTGCTCATGGAAGCCTATGGCCATGCGAGGCAGCAGCAAACGCTTGAATATCTGTGCATCCAGTCCGACGAGGTCGCCAGACTGTTTATGCAGGTGGAGTTGTAGATAGCCCTCTGGCAAGCGCTTCTGAACAGCATTGCGGACAGCGTTGGCAAATCTCTCCATATGCTCAAGATCACCCTTCAACTGGTCTCGCATACCCGGCGGCAATTCCAATTGAGCGCCCTTTTTGGTCTTTCCCCTGTTGCAGACGTTCTGAGGCTCTTGGGCTGGGAACGCATGTCCATCAACCTTAGTCTCGAAACCAGCCGCGTTAAGCTCCGATGCAAGAAGGCCCATGAACGTCTGATCGAGACCGCCGATCCAGATCGAAGTTTTGTCTCCCCAGTCCTGACGACCATGGATTCCAAGTGCTATGTCACATTGCTCCAAAGCTTTCAGGGCACGTGGCTCGTCAAAATGATGAGATGTGATGTGCAGGTCACCATTACCGTTTGGCCGTGTACCTTCGAAGAGATAGCAAGAATAAATTTCTCCAGCGATTGCACGTGACAGCTCGGTTGTTCCACGCTCGGTCTTCCCAGCGTGCGGAGCAATAACTAGAAGGCGGGGGTCGGAACCTTCTGAAACCGATACGGAGAAATCCTTACCCTCACGCATGTCTTCGCAAAGGTGTTTAAAATTTCTGTACTTGTCCGCCAATTTCTTCTCCGGAAGAGATGGTGTGTTCATCCTAAATGGAATTCGCTCGGCTCGTTATCTGTATAATCGAGATAGCGGTCGTCCGGTGCGAATAAATCGGCGTACATGGCATCGGTCAGGATTTTGTGGCCCGTTCCATTGTTGTAAGCGGATGCATGGTCTGCGGCGACGCGCAGGTTGGCATCGCGGATTTGCGGATTGAAGGTCTCGTGCCCTGCTGCCACCCCGAGGAAGTCATTGCTGCTTCTGGCAGCGGCTATGTGAACCGGAGTCATCATCAAGCGCTCCGGGTCCTGAGTAGACAGGGATTGTCCGTCTTCTAGGGCAGCAAGAAGCTCGGCCACGTCGTTATTCTGTGCGGCACGAAAGATATCAGGTGGTGTCTGTTGCGGGTCTATAAATTCACTCAAAGCATTACTCATTAAAGCAAGTATCCTCTATAGCAATATTTGAAATATTTTTCAATAAATTCAGTATGTTTCTGGATGTTGTTGAATTTCAGAAGGTCGGTAGGCGAGCCTTTTTCCTGATAATAACGTGGGTCGCGGCTGATCGTCAGGCCGAACGGCGAGAACAGTAAATTCGGCTCGACGGCTTCCATGCTGACGAGGATCAATTCTTTTGAGAGCATGTTGGTGAAGCCGAATTTTACCTTCGCCACGACATAGCCGTACATGAAGCTGCCCCGCCATTCCGGTCGGAACAGTAACAGCAAGCATTCATAGTCCTTCCCTGCCTTCAGACCCTTGCCAAGCTCAAACGTCTCGAACTCATCGGGCTTTGTGAAATCTGGCAAGGGTATGAGGAAGCCGTCATAGAACAGGCCCGAGCGCCAGAAATCTGACGGGTTTTCCTTTTCAATGGCAAACGGGCAATAGACGAACGTGACCTTGATCATCGAACCCGTCACATCGTCCAGACGGATAGCGATATGCTTGAACTGTGACTTTTCCAGTTCCGGCGTGAGAAGGAATTTTCCGATCTCTTTCCGTAGCATCTCCACTTCTTGCATGTCGATGCTGCGGTTCTGGTACATCTCGCTGAGGCCGTGGGAAAGTCGCTCGAAGTGCTTGGCGCGCAAGTTATCACTGACGACGCTATGGGTCTGCGGCCTGTCAAGCTGGCGCACGAACCTGTCCACGAAAGCGAATGGTTTGTCAGGAATGTTGCCGTGGCGCTCCCAGTCCTGGAGGTGGTCTTTGCTTAGCCGCTCATCGCGCGCGGCCAGAACCCGTCCTGATGCGCCGTCGAAGTCCTGCATGATCGCGTCCCGCGTGGCCTGCCAGCCATATTTCTTCCTTTTCAGCCGTTGCTTTTCTGCCTCCTGAAAGGCGACAAGAACCTCAAAGCAAAAGCCCTTCCATTCCTTCGGATAGGAAATTACTGGCGGCTGTACCGCTTTTTCCCGTGTGCGTTTGTGGTGACTCTCCACAAACGCCCGGAAATCTATGGGGTCTTCTTGGCTCATACCCTCGAGCGTATGCCGCGCGTGGGGCCACGACCAAGAGGATAGCATCATGAGCGGACAAGGACATATCGGATCGCCGTTTGTCAGGTCACTGCGCGGCCTGTCATTTTTCGCGGGCATTGCTGCCGCCTTCACCTTCATGCCGAAGCTCTATGAGCGCGTGGCACCGTCTGTCTGGCGATACACGCTGGAACATTACCAGGGCATGGACACGCAGCTTGTGCTGCTTGGTCTGAAGGGGATGCTGGCGCTGGTCATCTATTTCACGGTCAGCGCTGCGATCAATGCTGCCCTGTCCGCCTACGGCCTGCATCTGGCCCTGAAGGTGATGCAGCGCGACAGCGAGGTCATCGAAGACCCTTCGAGCTTGCGCCGTCAACGCAAATCCCGCCGCAAGATGTTCATGCTCGGTGTGATCGTCGTTGTCGGCCTGATCCAGTGGGGGCTGTCATGAGTAAGAGCTGGAATGACCGTAATCCGTTTGGCTCGGCCAACTTTGCAGCACATGCTGATCTTCATGCGGCTGGCATGCTGCGTCAGAGCGATACCGCCCTGTTTCTGGGTTTTCATGCAGGTCAGCCGCTCTGGTATGATCGTCCCGGCGGTCTGCTCCTGATTAGCGGGGCGCGCTCCGGCAAGCTGCGGGATGTGCTGGCCTATAACCTATGCAGCGGGATATTCCGGCGTAGCTCGATGCTGGTGCTGGACCTGAAGGGCGAACTGGCCGCGATCTCGCAGGACCAGACACCTGACAACAAGCATTGCCATTACTGGAACCCGCTTGGCCTGCACGGCATTCGGCAGGACCGCGTGAACCCCGTGGATTACCTGCGCAAATCTTCTCCCTCGCTCTTCGCAGATGTGAAGTTGTTTGCCGAAGGTCTGGTGCCCAGTTCCGGTGCGCCGCAATCTGCCTTCTTCGAACAGAGGGCACGGGAATATGTCGAGGCGATCTCGCTGATGCTGGTCATGCTGAACGGCGCACTTGATCTGCCAGCCCTCTATGAGACCATCAACCTGATCCCCGGCAATACGCCCGCATGGCGTGACTTTGCCTATGAGATGTACCGCTCGGGCATTCCTCTGGTCGCCCGTGTTGAAGAAGAGATTGCGACCTCAAGAGAGGATTCCTCCGGCGGCTATCGCGGGATCATGGGCGAGTTGTTCAATTCCGTGGCCTGTCTTTCCGATCCGGTGCTGCGGGAATCCGTGTCGCCGCCCTTCGATTTCTCGCTGGAAGACTTGTGCCGCTCCGATCACTTCACCCAGTTCTACATGATGTGTCCGGCTGAACTGGTCGGGGCCTATGCCCCCGTTATCAAGGCGATCTTCACTGGCGCGATGATCTACAAGGCCCGCAAACCCGAAGCACCTGCCCAGACGTGGATTCTGGATGAATGCGCGCAGTTGAAAGGGTTCAGCCTCGTGCCGCGCATGTTCACCTATGGCGCTGGCATGGGTATCCGCCCGTGGGCAGTGTTCCAGTCCCTCAAGCAGATGGATGACCTGGCACCCGGCGCGCGGGACATCATCACCTCCAGTGCGGGCTGTCAGAGTTACTTCAGCCTGCGCGATGTTCTGTCCTCGCGCACCATCTCCGAAATGCTCGGGGTGCAGACCTTTAAGTGGACTGATCCCGTCCGGCAAGGCCGCGCTCGTCTCGATCAGGCCAGACTGCTTGGAAACCTCTTCAGCGGGGCCGATCCGTTCGATCTGATCCCGCAGTTCATGCAGAAGCGTCTCGAAAGCCAATGGCAGACACGGCAGCGCCGTCCGCTGCGCACCACCGATGAAGTGCTGAACCTGCCCGAGAACCGCCAGTTTATCTTTGCGGACGGACTGCCGGGGGCGGTGCTGGCGGAACGCGCGCCGTACTTCGACCAGCCGTTTATGGCGGGGCGGTATCATCCAAACCCGTACCATCCGCCCTATGACTCTGTGCAGGCCATGACGGCTGACGGCCCCCGCCGTCTTCCCGTCACCCGCGAACCTGTTCCGGATCGTTTTGCCCACCTGCCGCAATACCGGGACGGGATGTGGTCTCATATCGGGGGGCAAGGTGATGCGTGACAGCCGACCCAGTTCCTACAGCTTCCAGCACCGGGGCGAGCTGCCGTCCTATGACGCGCAGTTCACCCGTGATGCCGGGCTGTCACGGGACGCGTTTGAAGCCCTGCGGACAGGCAGAAATCCTGAACCTCGCATCACGCGCGATCCGTCCGAGCGCGACCAGTGGCACGTAAAGGTCAACCGCTTCGATCTGCCCGAACCACGACCGGACTTCGCCCTGCCAAACCGTGTGCGCTTCAATGCTGACTGGGAGGAAATGCGCCGCCTGTCCCGCGCGAAGTTTGAGGAACGGCGTCTGAATGTGGCCAGCCGTTTCTTCCGGCGAGCGCGCGACAGGTAAATATCTGCAAGCTCTAATGTTCTAATCTTGCTCAATTTTACGTTGAAAAGGAGAAAGCCGATGTGATATGTTCTATCTTTGTTCTTATTCGCTGACGGCATCGCCTCGCGGACCGTAAGAACAAAACGACAAATCCCGAAAACTAAACCACCAACCAAGGAAAGGAGTGATTTCCATGGACAATACAACTGTGCCCAACAAACCAATCGAAACCCTGCGCGATAGCCGCCTGAAGGCGAGCATCTGGGAAAACGAGTCCGAGAAAGGCCCGTATTACACGGTCTCTCTTGCCAAGATTTACGAGGACAAGGACGGCCATCTTCAGGAAACCCAGTCGTTTTCTGCAAGCGAGTTGCTGCGTGTTGCCGAACTCGCCCGTGAAGCCCACGGCGTGGTCCGCGATCTGAAGCGCGAACGCAGCCAGGAGCGGAACACTGAGCAACAGGCCGAACAGGCGACCAGCCGTTCCCGTTCTGAGCGTCCGGCACGCTTCCGCAGGTGAACAATAAGCAATCGGACGGGCGCTTGGCTGTGTGGGGCCGCGCCCGTCCTTACGCCCTGGAAAAACATCAAGAAAAGAAAGGACGCACCATGAAAGATAGAGGGAAAACAAGAACAGAGCAGAAGGACCTGAGCACGCTCGGGCCGCCAGGATCACTCGGTGATCGCCTGCTAGAAGACTACGGGGCTGAACTGGAAGGTGAAGTTCTGACCGAAGACCAGCAGAAAGAATGCCTGATCGCTCTGTGGCAGGTGATGGTGGCGTTTGTCGATCTGGGGTTCAGCGTCAAGCCTGGGGATAAGCTCTTCCCCGAAAGTGACGTGGGCTTCGATGATGTGCTAAACTACATCTGCCTTGAAGACCTGCCGCGTGAAACAGTCGCATCCCCTGACAATCAAAAACAAGAGGAGCGCTGATCATGCCAAAGCCCCAAACAGCACCAACACAGACTTTCCCGGAAACCGACCAGTTGGCCGTCATTTACTGCCGGGTATCCTCGATCAAGCAGACCACGCAAGGCTCGGGCCTTACCTCGCAGGAAGCGCGCTGCCGCGAATATGCCAAGTACAAGGGATACGGCGTTGTGGCGGTGTTCACCGATGACATGTCCGGCGGATCAAGCGCCCGTCCGGGCATGCTGGAGATGTTGTCCTTCCTGCGCAAGCATCGCCGTGCGCCTCATGTGGTCATTATTGACGACATCAGCCGCCTGGCGCGGGGGCTGGAAGCCCATCTGCAACTGCGCGCCGATATCTCCGGTGCCGGGGGACGGCTGGAAAGCCCGTCCATCGAGTTCGGAGAAGATTCCGATTCCATCCTCGTTGAGAACCTGCTGGCCTCGGTCGCGCAGCACCAACGCGAGAAAAACGGGGAACAGACCCGCAACCGCATGCGCGCCCGCATCATGAGCGGGTATTGGTGCTTCAAGGCTCCCTACGGCTACCGCTACGAACGAAAGAGCGTTCATGGCAACCTGCTGGTGCGCGATGAGCCGCTGGCAACCATCATTCAGGACGCGCTTGAAGGCTATGCCTGCGGGCGCTTTGCCTCGCAGGCGGAAGTGAAGCGCTTCTTCGAAGACCAGCCCGCCTTCCCGAAATGCCTCCCCAACGGTGAAATCCGACAGCAACGTGTGACGGATATTCTCACGCGGGCAACCTATGCCGGGTATATCGAGGTGCCGGAATGGGACATCTCGCTCCGCAAGGGCCAGCATGAAGGACTGGTGAGCTTTGCGACATGGAAGAAGGTGCAGGAGAAGCTAGACGGTAAGACCAAGGCACCGTTCCGCAAGGACATTGCAGAAGACTTTCCGTTGCGTGGATTCGTTGCCTGCGGGGACTGCGGCAAGCCCATGACCTCGTGCTGGTCGAAAGGCTCCACCAAGTCCTATCCGTACTACCTGTGCGACACAAAAGGTTGCGGCTCCTACCGCAAGTCCATCCGCCGCGCTGATATCGAAGAGGGGTTCGAGTCGCTCCTGCGGAACATGACGCCGTCGCGCAACCTGCTCAGCGTTGCTCGCAAGATGTTTGCCGATCTTTGGGACGACCGACTGGCACGGGCGGAGGCTGACGAACAGGACCTGAAAAAGCGCCTCGGTGAAATCGAGCGCCAGAGCGACGCGCTGCTGGCCCGGATCGTGGAGACGGAGAGTGTTCCCGTCATCACGGCATATGAGAAAAAGATCGGTGCGCTCAGCGAAGAAAAGCTGCTCGTCTCCGAAAAACTCGAAAATCTAACGCCGCCTTCGGGCACGTTCGAAAATCTCTTCGAACTGGCGTGGCGGTTCTTATCAAACCCTTGGAAAATATGGGAAAGTGAGGTGCTACAACTGCGCAGACTGGTCCTCAGACTGACCTTTGCACAGCATCTCGTATATGACCGGAAAACAGGTTATCGAACGCCGGATTTATCCTTACCGTTCAAACTATTAAGCCCTTCACAAACCCCTGTTTGTGAAATGGTGCGGGTGAAGGGACTCGAACCCCCACGCCAAAGGCGCCAGAACCTAAAGTTAGCGATAATTCTGCACAATCAATGCATTACTTAATTTTTTGCGCAGGACATAACGGGTACAAATCGGCAACCTGCGAAACCGCTGTTCTGCCGAATAGAGCGCGTCTTCTGGGCCCGGTTCACGCAGGTTCAGTGAACCGGAATGCATTTCGTGGAATTTACTTTACCCGCTGCACCGCCGCCGTCAGAACTCTGTCGCGCGGCGCCTGACCTACTCCAGCCCTGCCTTCAGTGTCTCGGCATAGCCGCGCGATGCCGGGTGCGTCCAGACGGCCCAGAGCCAGTGAGGATCGCCGGACCGAGGCTAGAAACTGACCCGGCCCACGGAATATCCCGGCCAATGTGCGATTAAATCGTCACTGATGCGCTCTCCGGCTGTGGCAGTAGGAATACTGGCCCAGGTCGCCCCTCAGGTGGACTCCGGTCGACAAAACGGACAAGGTCGGCTCATATGGAGTTGGAATATTTCTATGAGCAATGCCTTCGATCATGTACTTCGCACCAAAATACTGGCCTCACTGGCCACGGTTCACCCCAAGAAACTACCGCCCTCCAAGATCATCGAAATTCAGCACCCAAGTGACCTGAACTGTATGCTTCACAAACTCTCCGAGGAGGGATTGGTCGAGCTTCGGCATATCGAACTCGTCAATGGCGAAATCGCTATCAGCAGCGCAAAGATAACGGACAGAGGACTAGCAAGGCTGCAGGACAGATCGGTCAGATAGCGCACCCGCTGCACCGTCGACGCCAGATCATCTGTCGCGCGGCTCCCGGCCTGCCGCAGCCCCACCTTCAGCGTCTCAGTTGAGCTGTGCGGTGCCGGATGCGTACGGAGTTCCCAGAGCCGGCGCGGATCGCCTGCCTGATATCGGGACTAAACACCTAGTCACAACTGTCTCTATTTGATCACTTTCTTTTCCTGGCATCGCTGTCTACCGAAAAATCGAAGCCGCAAACTGGATCATCGGCGGAAACCCGCCCTATGCTGATCTCGCCCCCCCTCCGAACGCGTCCGCAAAGGATGCTGTACCCATGTGAACTGCGCCACTTTTCTTTGAAGCCCTTCAGACAAGGTCTGCGTAGTCCCGTGCGGCGGGTGAGTCATAGGATGTATTGTGTTTTATCACCGAGGAGTTCTCCGAATGCCCACGACCCCCGCAATCTGGAAGCCGCAGACCATCGTCACTTCCGGGGGACAGATTCTCAGGCCACAGATTACCCAGCTTGCCGACGGGAATATCCTCGTCGTCTGGATCGCCAACGAGTCGACCCGCAGCGACCCCCTGAACGTGGACGTCATGGCACGTCTCTACGATCCGGCGGGAAACGCCGTGAGCGAGGAGTTCCAACTAGAAGGCGCAAGCGGGGCCGAACGGCTGCCGCAGATTGCCAGCCTGCCTGATGGTGGCTTCCTCGTGTACCGCTTCGTCGGAGACGATTCCTCCTACACCTTCGACAAGACGGTGCTGTCGCAATTCACCTCCGATGGCACGCTGGTGACCACGCAGGAGGTCTACCCGGACGGGGCGGATACCGGCTCTTTCTGGAGTTGGCCGGCTTACGGGGAGTTGGCCGTATCCAGTGCGACGTCCACCCTCGTGCTGTACGAAGATGTGTCGGGCGACATTCTCGCCAAGATCTGGAACAGTGAAACCCAGAGCTTCAGCACCGGATCCTTCGTGGTCTTCGATTCTCACGCGGCCGGGGTCTATGACTACTACGGCAACTACGAGGTGGCCGTCTTGGAAAACGGCAGCTATGCCGCCGTTGCCACCCAGTACGCGGAACAAGATCCGGCCAACGTGTTCGAGGTCGAGGTGACGATCCTGTCACAGGGCGGCGCCGTCCTGATGGCCCCGACGGCGATCGCCTCCACCTCCGAGTGGACCGACCCGGGGGTCGAGTCCCTGTCTGGCGGGGGCTTCGTGGTCTCGTGGTACGAGGGCGGCAGCGACACGAACTTCCACTTCGCCCTCTTCGATAGCAGTGGCAACGCAGTTCCTATCGCTGGGGATGGCCTATTGGAGAACGTCGGCAACAACAGGGACTACTATCAGGATCCGGTGATGGTCGGTCTCGAGGACGGGGGCTTCCTCGTCGTCTATGAGGCGTCCGATGCCAATGGCATCTACGCGGTTCGCTTCGCGGCAGACGGATCGGCGGTGGGCGAGCGCATGCTGGTTTCGGATGAGTTCAATTACTCTAACATCGCTGCGACCCTGCTGGCTGATGGACGGGTCGCGGTCACATACTCGCGGCAAGGCAGTTTGAAAGAGATCGCCACGGTGATCATCGACACGCGCGACACGGTGACGGACGGCGATATGCCCGGGACGGACCATGACTACCGCGTCGGCACCGTGGGCGACGATACCTTCGTGATCACCGGTGAGCAGATCCCGGTCTATGGCGGGCCGGGCGATGACACGTTCGAGGTCCTCTCGGGGCTCGACGGGGACGAGATGGACGGCGGCGATGGCACCGATCTGATCGACTGGTCCGGGTCGGGCCTGAGCGGCATGACTTTCGACCTCGCCTCGGGCACGGCGAGCGATGGCACCGATACGGAGTTCATGTGGAACTTCGAGCGCCTGCGCGGCACCGCGGCCGCCGACGTGATCCTTGGCCGGGCGGACGCGGCTGATGCGCTGATGGGGGCGGGCGGCGACGATACGCTCGACGGTCGGGGCGGCGCCGACAGCCTCTACGGCGAGGGCGGCGACGACCTGCTTGTCGCCTCCGGGACCGGCGCACTGCTCGATGGCGGCGCGGGCACGGATACCGCCGATTTCGGCGCAGTCTCCGTGGGCGTCAGCGTCAATCTCGCCAGCGGTGTTGTCGGCGTGGACGGGGTGACCCAGCAGATTGCAGGGATCGAGGTAGTACTAGGCTCGGCCCATGATGATGTGCTGATCGGGGACCGCGACGGCAACGTCCTGGAGGGACAGGACGGGGATGACGTGCTCTCGGGGCTGGCCGGGGACGATGTCCTGCTGGGTGGCGCCGGGGACGACACGATTGCTGGCAACGCGGGTGTCGACACACTTGTCGGCGGGGCGGGCACCGACACCGCGGATTACAGCGATGAGAGCACGGGCGGTTCCTTCGATCTTGCCAGCGGTGCGGTGACGCTCGGGACGGGCGGCTCTGCGATCACCGAAAGCGCCACCGGGTTCGAGAACCTCTGGGGCACCGCGGGGAACGACACGATCCTCGGCACCTCGGGGGCCAACGAACTGACCGGCAACGCCGGCGATGACATTCTCTCCGGGCTCGGCGGCGACGATCTGCTGATCGGCAACCAGGGCGATGATCAGCTTCTCGGCGGCATTGGTGCGGACACCCTGCTGGGGGGCGCGGGCGATGACACGCTGGAGGGCGGCGATGGCGCAGACCTACTGAACGGCGGCTCCGACACGGATCGCCTGTTCGGCGGCGCAGGCAATGACACGCTGCTGGGGGAATCCGGTAAGGACTGGATCTATGGCGGCGCGGGCGACGACAACGCCGATGGCGGCTATGCCAACGACAAGCTCTTCGGCGAGGGCGGCAATGACATCCTCTTTGGCGGCGGCAACGACGATACCGTGGATGGCGGTCTTGGCGCGGATACGCTGGCGGGGGGCGATGGAAACGACTTGCTGCGCGGTGGCGCGGGCTACGGCTGGGATCAGTTGGAGGGCGGCGCGGGCGATGACCGGCTGATCGGGGGCGCGGGCCGGGACACGCTGATCGGCGGCGAAGGCAACGACAAGCTCAACGGCGGCGGGGCGGCCGACCTGTTCATCTTCGCGGGCGACTTCGGCAACGACGTGTTGATCAACTTCGACAGTGACGACGCCGAGAAGATCGACCTCTCCGATACCCTCTTCATCGTCTCCGACTTCGACGACCTGCTGGCAAACCACCTGACCGAGGTCGATGGCACGGCCCAGATCACGGTGGGCAGCAGCAGCGTGCTTCTGGTCGGGGTCGCGCTGGAGGAGATCGGCTACGGCCTCGCCTATTCGGCGGATGATTTCATCTTCTGAGACCACGACGCAAAACAGCAACGAAGGCCCGCTTTGGTCTCCCGGGCGGGCTTTCGTCATTCGATGTAGCTGCGAGCAAACTTCTCCCCGCTGCCCCGCTCCTATAGCTGCAGACCTCGGCACACCCACGAGGGCAGCGCCTAGGGCGTATCATTTCCCGACGTCCCAGACAGCTTCGCGGCAGCATGCGAAGAGGCCGACGTGATGAAGAACGCGATCGCGGCACTGGATGACTACGCGGCAGATGCTGAGGTCCCCGCCAAGGCGATGCCGCTCGGCACCGTCCGCGAAAAGTATGCCGAAGACACGGCCGAAGGTGCCTACCTGATCATGGTCCCGCTCATTCGGCGCGAAACCAAGATAGTAAGAGCGAACCTGTCCTTCGAGCGCGGCCTGCTCGAAGCGATTGACGAGGCTGCCGACCGAGCGGGGCTGAGCCGCTCTGCATTCTTGGACCTCGCAGCGCGGCATATGATCGAAGACGGTATTTGTTCTGCCGCATGGTGCGATGCGAAGAGGCCACGTCCAAAACGGGGCCCCCTCGATCCCAAACGGGATCAGGGCAGCTCGGCGCTTTCCCCTTGGCCGAACATCCCTTCGAGGGCCGCAGGTTCTGACAGCACGATCGTCCCGTACCCGCGCGTCAGATAGCCTCGCGCCTCGAATTCGGCCAACCGCGCGGCCACCGCGCTGCGTGACACCTGAATGATCGTCGCAATATCCGCCTGAGAGGCCCGCACCACGCGGGGGGCGCCGCGCTCGGGCTGTGCAAGCAGCAGCAGGGCGCGCGCGACACGTTCGGCAATGTCCTGGATCCGCAGCAGCCCGACGACCTCAAAGGTCGTCGCCATGTTGGTCGCCAGCAACCGGGCGATCTCTCGCCATCCGCAGGGCTGTTCGGCGCAGATCCGCACCAACTCGTCCCGCCGCAACCGCAGAAGCTGACAGGGGCCCCGCGTTGTCACCGTAAGCATCCGTGTGCGCCCCAGCGTCGAGGCAAGATCTCCATGCCACGCGCCGGGACCGGAAATGAAGGCGAGCGAATTCGAGGCGTCAATCCGATGCAGATGCAATTCCAGAGCGCCATCGAGAATGCCGTAGATCGCCCCAGGGGGATCGCCGGCGTTATACACGGTCTCGCCATTTCTGTAGGTCATCACGTCAGAACGAGCGAGCACCGCGTCCCGGAATTCCGGGGGCGCAGAGGCGAGCCATCCCTGACTGCGAAGCGTCTTCATGGGACTCATTTTACACAACTTTTTCCAGCGAACTGTCCACGAAACGACAAACTCAATCCTAGATTGAAGTAGGATTTATGCACTGACTTTGAAACTATTAAAAATTGGAGTCCCCGCAATGTCTTTCCGATTTGCCTTTGCGTCCGCTCTCCTGGCGCTATCGGCATCCACGGTGGCCGCGCAGGATGCGCCGGCCAAACCGAATATCCTTGTGATCTGGGGTGATGATGTCGGGATGTGGAACATCTCGGCCTATCACCGCGGGATGATGGCGGGCGAAACGCCCAATATCGACCGGATCGCCAATGAAGGCATGCTCTTCATGGATCACTACGCGCAGGCGTCCTGCACCGCAGGGCGCGCGGCCTTCATCACCGGGCAGTATCCGATCCGCGTCGGCCTTGCCACGGTGGGCCTGCCCGGCGCGCCGCAGGGCCTCTCGACCGAGGATCCGACGCTGGCGGAAATGCTCAAGGCCGAAGGCTATCGCACGGGCCAGTTCGGCAAGAACCACCTCGGCGATCAGGACACCCATCTGCCCACGAACCACGGTTTCGACGAGTTCTTCGGCATCCTCTACCACCTGAACGCCGGGGAATATCCCGAGCAGGTCGACTATCCCGCGCAGGCCTTCGAGGACGCAAACCTCGCGCAACGCGGCATCATCCACAGCTTCGCCACCCTCGATGGCGGACAGGAGATCGAAGACCTCGGCCCCTTCGGTGCGGATGTGCAACGGCACCTCGATCAGGACGTCCTGGTGGAAAGCAAACGCTTCATCACCGACGCGGTGGAGGCGAACGAGCCCTTCTTCGTCTGGCACAACACCACGCGGATGCACTACAAGACCAACCTCGATGACCATTACGCGGGCATCACTGGCCTCGGGAATGTCTATGCAGATGGCATGGTCGAGATGGACGACGACGTGGGCGAACTGTTGACGCTGCTCGACGATCTGGGCGTGGCCGACAACACGATGGTCATGTTCTCCACCGACAACGGCGCGGCCTCGAACTCCTGGCCCGACGGCGGCAATCAGCCGTTCCGGGGCGAGAAGGGCGTCGGCGGTTACGAGGGGGCCTTCAAGGTCCCGATGATGGTCAAATGGCCCGGCCTGATCCCCGAGGGGACCACCACCGGCGAGCTGATGACCATGGAGGACTGGATCCCCACCATCATGAGCCAGCTGGGCAAGCCAGACCTGAAGGAAGACCTTCTGGCGGGCACCGAGATCGGGGGCAAGTCCTTCAAGGTGCATCTCGACGGCTATGACCAGACGCCGATCCTGACCAAGTCCGGCCCGTCGAACCGGATGGAGTTCTACTTCTTCTCCGAAACGACCTTCCACGGGCTGCGGTACGGGGAGTGGAAATTCCTCTTCACCCACCAGGACCGCTGGTTCAACGGACAGCAGTACGAGATGACGTCGCCGCAGATCACCCGCCTCGATCTCGACCCGTTCGAGCGGTTCCACGGCGCGCGTGGCTTCGATGAATGGCAGGAGAACCGCTCTTGGGCGATCGGGCCGGCACTCGGCCTGGTGAACAAGTTCGTGGCCTCCTTCGAAGAGTATCCGCCGCGCATCGCCAGCTTCTCGACCTCGGTCGAGGAGATGTCGAAAACGATCATGGATGCGGCCCCCTCGCCGCAGTGACCCGGCCCTGACGCTGAGACACCGAGACACCCGGATCGCAGGATCCGGGTGTTTTCGGTTCTGGCAGACGGTTCGAGGTCGAGCGTACCGTGGTCGGTCGACGGAGGGCCTTGATGTTGAGGCCCATCGTCGTTGGCTCCGCGTCGCTGTTCGCCTAGCTGCTGTCGCAGGCACTGTCTCAGCGCTCAAGTTCGGGCGCCCGCTAAGGGCTAGGAACGGCCCCAGAAACACAGTCCAGAAACCGTCGGCTAGTGCATGGCCTACCCGAGATGGGCAGGCCACTACCCTAGAGGGCGACGACTACGCGACGGTATTGACCTCTCCGCTCACCCAGCCCACACGCTCCATGGCCTCAAGCACGAAGCGCTCGGCAAGTCGGTCGAGAACGCCATCACCCGGCACAAGCCAGGCGATCGCTTCCGGCACGCTCTCGCGGGCGTATGCGATCGCCTCGGCCTTCAGCGCGTCGAGGCCACCGCCTGCCCCCTTTCCGAGCGCAGCCTTCGCCCCCGTCATCAGCGCCGAATGCAGCGCGTTGCGATGTACTGCGTCGATCTCAACGCCCGCCTTCACTTTGATGTAGGAGGCAGCGCCGTTGATGACCCACGTCAGGAGCGCCCCGAAGAGCGCGAGAAGCGATGGCGTGAGAAGATCCAGAAGGTCGTTCATGAGTTCGTCCTTTCGAGGTGCGCCGGCGGCGCGTGGGGGCGCGGAACAGGGCCGCAGAGAGGACCAGCACGAGGCGCCAGTCGGTTATGGGAAGGAGGGGGAAGAGGATCACGCGAACGCGCTCTCCGCCTGTGCGGTCGAGGAGAGCCGCGGCAGCGCCCCCGTCGGCATCGGTACGATCGACGGCCAGCGGAAACTCGCAGCGGTGAAGCGGCTCTTCTCGATTGGCGCGATGCTGACGGTGTTCGACTGATTGCCGCCGAGGCAGTAGTACCGGGTCGCGTCCTCGCCCATGAGGAAGGCGACATGCCCGCCGCCGTTGCGGGTGATCGAGATGACCGCCCCCAGCACCGGGGCGCAGGAGACGCCGAACCCGCGCCAGTTCAGCGCCCAGTAGGGATTGACCCCGAGCTGGCCCGGGAAGGGCTCGGCGGGCAGCGCCAGGCGGATGCAGGTCTCGACGAAGTCGCCGCACCACGGGAAGACGGCAGGATCGCCAAGAGCGTGGCCGTCGCTGGCGAGAAAGGCCCGCACCTCGGCGTTGTCGTAGATCTCGTGCAGCCCCTTGAACTTGAGGCCGACCTTGATCCAGTCGGGCAGGTTCAGCGTCCCGGTCTCGGCCGGCGCAGCCGGGTCCTTCATCAGCGCCGCCATGGTGAGCGGGCCGACATAGGGGCGCGGCGCATAGCCGATCGACCGCTTGAAGGCGATGATGGCCGCATTCGTGCGCCGGCCGATGATGCCGTCCACCGGGCCGGGGTCAATGCCATGCGCCTTGAGGCGCACCTGCGTGGTCATGCGCTCGTCCAGCGTCATCGCACTGTTGTCGGTCTTGCTCAAGGACATGCCGTTTCTCCATGCAAAAGGCCCCGCCGGATGGCAGGGCAAGGCAAGTTTCGGTTTTCTGGTCAGTGTGTTGCTGCTACCGGTGGCCCGAGCGCGGAGCACGGTCGTTCAGCCTTGTTTGGCCTGTTCTCTGTTCTGCACAACCCAGAGGACAGCTCTGCGCTCACAGCTTCAATGAATTTGACAAAAGCAGTTTCAGTGGACTGCGCGTTAAAGTTGCGTCAGGGTCGGCCTTGAGCGCGGATTGCAACGTGTAATGACTGGGCCTTCATCCCGCAGCACCCAGTCAGGCGACCCCATCGCTAACCCTCATCCGTTGCGCCGCGCTCACCCTACCGCACATACAGAGAGCCGCTTTTCGCTTACCGCTACGTTCGGTCGTGCGCCGCAAAGATTACCTTGATAGTAAGGTTACTGAGCGTGGGGCGACGATCACCAACAGAAGACCGTGATTTCGGTCTCTCTTGCACCCACCCACGGCGATCGAACGCATATGCAGCTGCCCCACGCTCACCCCATTTTTTTCACTAGTCACAACCTCGCGTCAGATAGGCCTCAGCTCTATGAAGCCCTACTCTCTTTCAGGTTGAGCGATACTGTGGTATCGACCCATCAGTGATGAACGGGCCGTGCCACCGCACATCCGCTTGGTCAAGTTCTACGGTTCTGCTTACTGGCCCCCTTTTGGTCCGCCTTTTGGCTGGTACACTCGAGTTATGGCGACGATTGCCCAGGGAGCTACTTGTCGCGCCATTTACTACCACCCCCGAGTGTACCAACCAGAGCGCGGAGCACGGCTAAAGCGCATTACACCGCTCAGCCGGTCTTGTTTTCGCATTTCCAAGGCAGTTCCGCGCTCGCATTCCAGTTTCTCAATGTAACTATAGACTCTTCTAGGCTCAGTGACGCAAAGTTCTCACGAGCGCGCGGAGCTCCTCGTTCAGCCAGCCTTGATCACCCCACCCGATCTGGCCAGCCATCACCCACGGACATGCGAGCCTCCCGCGTTCACCCCCCCAACAGCTGATACGGCACCACATCGGTTCGATCCGGCACCCGCTTGCCTGCGCACTCGTAGTCAAGGACCAGGTACAGCTCGATGCGCCCGGGGAAGAGGTCAGCCGGCGGCACGATCTCGATGCGAAGCTTCTCGAAGCTGTCCCCGATCTGACGCCGGACGCCGCCCTTGACCAGGCGCGTGCCTGCGAGAGGCACGTTTCGCGCATCAGTGAAGAGAGGCGTCCAGTCCATCAGGCGGCAGTTCTTGCCGAGCCGCGTCCGGGCCACGGTCAGCCACAGGACCACCGTCTCGCCCGCCTTGACCGGCTCCTCGACGTAGGAAAGCCCCTGCGGCTGCCGAATTACCCTATCCTCGCCGGTGGCCCGCCGCACGTCCTGCGCCAGCCCCTCGACCTGGACGGCAAGCGACTGGACTGCCCCCTCCGTCGCCAGCCTCTCGAAGCCGAGTTCCTCCCGGACCGTCGCTATGATCCACTCCCGGTTCACGGCATAAAGCCCGGCCAGCATCAGCAGCATGAGCGGCGTGATCACCGTCACGATCCAGAAGAGATCGCGTAGCAGTCCGATTACAGTGCGGGTGCGCGGCAGCAAGTCTTCCTTGGTCATGTCGGTCTCGCTCTGGTCAGGCTGCCGGCATCACGGGCCAGACAGGCGCGGCGAAATCAGCCACGTCCTCGGGCCGGTCGCGCAATGCCTGGCGATAGGTCTCCCGGTCGTCGGCGCGGACCTCCACTGTCCAATGCGAGCCGCTGGCGTTCACGATGGCCACCGGCTGTCATCGGCGTAATCGTCGGGGATCGTGCCGCTGTCCACCATCGCCCAGCTGACGGCCATGACCTGCTCGACCCATTCCATCCCGGCGGAGGCCAACTCGACCGCCTGCGCGCCGGTCAACTCGTGGATCGTGTTCGCGTCATCCCGGAAGGTTACCGTCTCGGAGGAGCTTGCGGCCAGGATCGCGGCGCCCCGCTGGAGGACGGCCAGCATGATGGTCTGATCGAAGGCCCGCCCGCGCACCGGCACGCTGCCGAAGGACAGGCCGAGCGTCGTGCCGGCATCGAGCCGCCGCCCGCGCTCTTGGTGAAGCGCGGCTTTCAGGTTGGCCTGCGACACCTCGACAGCCTCCGCTGCCGTTCGCATCCAGTCATTCGGCATTGGTCGCCTCCTCTTCTCCGGCAGGTGCTTCGCTTTTGGACACGTCCGACATTGGGACGCTCTCGATCAGGACAGGCAGAACCGGGACAGTGCACCAGCCCGCCTCGCCCTGCGCGATGCCATCGCGCCACGCCACGGCATAGCTCGGCACATCGACCTCGGCGTCTTCCGCCACCTGCTGGAGGTCGGAGAGGCCCGTAGGGATCACGTAGCAGGTGGCGCTGTCATAGTCGGCGGCGTCAATCTCGACCTCGCTGCCGCGCCAATGCGCGGGCCGGTTCGGCACCCGGCTGGCGATGACCGACTGGCACAGCGTCACATGCAGTTCGCCCTCGCTGTCGCGATAGGCCCCGCGCAGGCCGATGGCCCGGGTGGTCGCATTGCCGAGGAACTGGCCGCCATGCTCCAGCGGTGAGAGGTCGAAGCCGTTGATGGCCTCGCCGTCGAGGACGTAGGCCGCGGGCGCCTTGCGCGTGGCAAGGAACAGGATCTTCATGTTGGCCTCCTTATGCCGGGGTGAACCACTCACCGATCGCGGTGAGGGCGAAGTCGCCGGTGTTGACCGAGGTGAAGGCGGCAGGGGCGAGCCAGCGCAGGCTCCAGCCAGCACCTGCGCCGGCGCTGCCCGCGTCCCCGATCAGCCCACCGCTGCCCGGCGTGGCCCGCCCGACCGCGCACTTCGGGAACGACCCGCTCACGAAGTCGACCGGGAAGTCATAGGCGGTCACGTCGCTGCGATAGGTGCCGTTCAGATTGGTGGTAGAGGAGACGGTCTCGGCGGTGGTGTTCATGGTGCAGATCTGCGTGCCGTCCGCGAAGCGCACATACTCGCCGTCCGAGTTGCTGTCCCGCTCGATCAGCGCCCCGGTCGGGACGCCCGAGGTCTCGCTCACCACCCCCAGAACGGAGCCCTGCGTGAAGAACTCGGTCCAGGCATTCCAGCCGGAATTGCTCGTCCGACCGAAGAAACGATTGCCGTTGTTGGTCACCTCCCCGACGAATTGGACCTTCCGCGCATTGGCGATCTTGACGTGGATACCCGCATAAGACCCATCGCTCCTCGGCGCGTTGGCCGGCACATTGGTCCCCGCCGCATTCCCTATGAAATGCGTGGTGTCGAGGTTGTCGAGGTCATCGCTCGAAACGTAGTTGTTCGCCGTCCCAAGAAGGCCACCGCCGCCGACCACCAAGGCCCGCCCCGCCGTCACGTCCATCATAGTGGTCTGGATCGCCACCGGGCGCTTCTGCCAAGTCCCGAAGGTTCCATTGTTCATCGTCCGGCCCCACTCCTCCGCGCCGGTGGTCGGATAGTTTGCGCGCCAGATCTGGACGCAGTTATTCGCGGTCAGGCCCGGAACCACGGTCAACGAGCCGTAGGCGTGGGGAAACTCCGCGGGAATGTTCAGCGTGTCCCCATTGGTCGACCAGAACCCACTGGTGAGGGCCGTGTTGAGGTCTGCGACCGCGTTTGAGGTCCCGCCCCAGCCGAAGGCGCCCACGATCATGCCACGCCCCGCGGATGTGTCGGTCACGTTGTCCTGCAGGGCGTTGCCGAGGATGTCCTCCGGAGTGAGGCCTTCCAGCTCGGGGATAAAGGTGCTGATCTGCCAGGAGAAGAGCGCCAGCGTCCGATCGTTGAACGTGCTGGGGTCATTGAGCGACGGCAGCGTGGGCGCGGGGGTGAAATTGATAGACATTAAGTCAGCCCTTCGATCTCGAGATTGACGATCGAGACCCCCGCCTTGCGCAGCGGGATCTCGTAATCCTGGAAGAGGCCGTAGGTCATGACCCCGTAGTTCTTGATGATGTCCTCGGAGGCGAAATAGACGGTGGGCGCGTCCCGCCGCGAGTTCAGCCAACGCTGCGTGCGCGCCGCCCCGGTGGCGGGCATCGAGAAGCGGTAGTTGACCGGATCAGACTTCGCGCGCGGCACGATCGTCCAATTGCCGAAGGCGTCCTGCTCCTTGGTGGAGAAGCTGGTCAGCCCGACCGTGGTATCCTCCAGCGTGGTGCCCAGCGTCACCACGCGGCCCAGCACGATCTGGCCCACCTCCACCGTGCCGATACCATCCCCGATCGTCAGGTCGATGTCGTATCCGACATAGGCCGCCAGATCGACGAAGAGCGCCTGCGTCTGGTAGCTGTCCAGCTCGGTGGTGAAGAAGCTGAACCAGTCCACGATCTCGCTGTCATCGACCAGCGAGAGCGTCGTGTCATAGGTTTCCGTCGCCCCGGTGTCGGTCACCTGCACCCGGATCTCCGAGGCCTCGAGGCCGAAGAAGGCGATCCCCGTCACGAGGCTGTCGACCGTGACCCGGTAAGTCACGGTCCCGGACTTCGTCACCGGGTCCGCCAGCTTCTGATCGAAGGCCTTCCAGCGGTTCGTGGCGCCGACCTCGAACCACCAGGTGCCGTCGTCGGTGGTGGGATCGTTGCCGAGGTTGCTGCCCGCCGCGCTCTCGTAGACCTTGTGGGTCGCCAGCACGATCACCTGCTCCGCGGCGGCATAGGTGGTGCCTGCGGCCCATTCGTCGGCGTCGTCCTCGGTCACGTTGGAGGCCGCGAGCGTGGCATCGGTCATGGCCATGGGGATGATCAGCTTCATCAGGCGGCCCTTTCCGGCGGTGTGCCAATGGTGTCGTCCTTCACGGCCAGCTTGCGCAGCTTGGCGAGGTCGCTGGCCTGCGAGAGCCCCAGCTGACGCTGCTCGTCCTTCAGGTCCGCCAGCTCGGCCCGCAGGCGGCGCAGTTCCTCGACCACCCCGCGATTGCCGAGCAGGTCGCTGGTCTGGGGTGCGCTGTAATAGCGGGCCGGGCCGGTGACCTCGAGTTCCGGGCCGTTCTCGCCCACCAGCCGCAGGCCTCCCGCGTGCAGCCCGCCCATGGCGAATGCCGGCACCCCGCCCATGGTGCGGATCTGCTCGCGCAGGGTCTCCATCTGCTGCGCCAGTTGCGTCGGCTGGCCGAGAAGCGCCTGCAGCTGGTCCTCCAGCCCGCCCTCGCCCCAGAAGGCATCGGAGAAGGCCGTGAGATCGGCGCCGGTGCCATATTCGACATGGCTGGCCCGGTAGGTGATGTAGCCCTCGGGGCTGACCGCGAGCCCGGCATCACCCGTGCCGCTGCGCAGGCTGACGCCGGTTGCCGCCTCCAGCGCCTCGATCTGGGAAATGATCGAGGAGGCCTGCGACACGACGCCTGCGCGCGCATCGGAGACCGCGGCCAGCTGCTGCTGCAGGTTGGTCAACGCAGCGCTCCGTTCCCGCTGCAGCGTGTCCGCGGCCACCGCCGCGCGCAGCTCATCGAGCGCCGCCTTCAGCGCGGTGAAGGGCGCGGTGATGTTGCTGCTCAGCTCATCCTCGAACCAGATCGAGAAGGCGGTGGAGGGGTCGAAGACGACCGTGCCGTTGAGGGTCACCTTGCCCGAGACGCTGCCCGCGATCATGTCGAGCAGGGTCTTCTCCCGTCCGGTCAGGCCGGAGAGGTCCACCGCGCCGTCGATGATCTTGGTGATCGTGGTGCTGCCGGCGGCGATCTGGCCCAGGAAGCTGTAGCCCGCGCCGGTGATCTCGCCCGTCCGGATCGAGGCAAGGATGCCGCGCGCCACCGAGCCGTCGCCCGCGAAGAGCTGACGGAGATAGTCGAAGCCCCAGTTGCCGATCGCGCCCGAGCTGGTCTGGCCGGTGATCGCCCGCAGCGTGTCGCCGTCGCCCGCGTAGAGCTGGCGCAGGTACTCCAGCCCCCAGGCCCCGATGCGGCCGGAGCTGGTCTGGCCGACGATGGTGCGCAGCGTGTCGCCACTGCCCTCGAAGAGCTGGTTGAGGTAGTTGAAGCCCCATTCCCCGATGCCGCCCGAACTGGTCTTGCCGGTGATCCCGCGCAGGACCGAGCCCGTGCCCATGAAGAGCTGCGAGAGGTAGCTGAAGCCCCAGCTGCCGACCCCGCCCGTACTCATGGCCGCCGTGACGCCGCGCTTGGTGTAGCCGTCTCCGCGGAACAGCTGGGAGAGGTAACTGAACCCCCAGTTCTGGACGCCGCCGGAAGACATGGCCGCGGTGATGCCCCGCTTGGTGAAGGCCTCCCCGTCGAAGAGTTGCGACAGGTAGTTGAAGCCCCACGCGGCCACGTTGCCCGAGGACATCGCTGCCGTGATCCCCCGCTTGGTGGCCCCGTCCCCATCGAAGAGCTGGAAGAGGTAATTGAACCCCCAGTCCCCGATGTTGCCGCTGCTCATCGCAGCCGTGATCCCGCGCTTCGTGAAGCCGATGCCCTCGAATATCTGCCCGAGGTAGTCGAAGCCCCAGCTGCCGATGCTGCCCGAGGACATTGCGGCGGTGATGCCGCGCTTGGTGGTGCCCGCGCCTGCGAAGAGCTGTGCCAGGTAGTTGAAGCCCCAGGCGCCGATGTCGCCGCTGTCCGTCTGCCCGACGATGCGGCGGGTGATCTCCCCTGCCCCGGCGAAGAGCTGCGCGAGATAGTTGAAGCCCCAATTGCCGATGCCCGACGCGTTCATCTTGGCGTAGATCGCGCGAGCCACCTCGCCGTCGCCCTCCACCAGCTGATCGAGGTAGGTCAGGCTCAGCCCGACGAGGCCGCCGGTCAGGACCTCCGCCTGCACGATCCGGTTCACCGGATCATCGCCGGAGGAGAGCGTTCCGAGGAAGTCGAGCGCGAGGCCGCTGAGACTGCCAGTTGCGATCATCGCGGTGATCGAGCGCCAGACATCGGGCTGGCCGCTGGCCAGCTCCTCGATGAAGGTGCGCCCGATGTCCTTGATCCCCCGGCTGTCGAGGTAGCCGCCGATGGTGCGCGCGTTCCAGGTCTTCCCGCTGGTCAGCTGGTCGAGGAACATGACGTCGAAGGTCGTGATGCCGAGCGGGTTCACCACGGCGCTGATCGTGTGCAGCGTCGTCAGGCTCCCGGTCAGCAGCAGGGTCCGCTCGTCTTCCGTCAGGCTGTCCGCGAAGGCCATGGCGATGGTGATGCCGCGCACCGCGTCGGTGTTGGCCTCCAGCAGCAGCGCCGAGACCTGCGGATCGAGCCCCTCGGAGAGCGTGCCGAGGATGTTGACGACATATTGCCCCTGCTGATCCAGCAGGACCTTGCGGGCATCCTCGGACAGGCCGTCGGAGAAGGCCGCCTCGATCATCAGCGCGAAGGTGCCGGCGTCCGCCGTGATGATGTCGCGCACCTCCTTCGAGGTCGCGACATCGAGCGAGGCGGTGATCGCCACCGAGTAGGCCCCGATGTTGCCGAGCGCGAGCGCGATGGCGTCCTCGTCCGCATCCGAGGCCAGCGCCACGTTGACCACCCGGGACAGCTCGGAGGAGCCTGCCAGCGCGACCCGCATCTCCTTGCCGGTGAGCGTGGAGCCCATCACCATGTTGACCGTGCGGGTGAGCGAGGTCACGTCGTCCAGCGCCAGCCGCATCAGGTTCGGGCTCAGCGCGTCGCCCAGCACGAAGTCCACGGTCTTCATATGCTCCGAGGCCGCGTTCACCGCGAGGAAGCGCAGGTCCGGGGTCAGGTCCTTGGCGGTCACCGCGAACTCGATCTCGGACATGATCCCGTCGGTGGCCGCCTTCAGGAGGTCCTTCACGTCCTTGGGCAGGCTGGTGGTCGGGATCAGGGTGATCTGCGCCTCCAGCTCGGCCATCAGGTCCGAATAGGAGAAGTCCTGCAGCGCCTCGATCGCGCCCTGCAGGCCGGTCAGGCTGCCCTCGAACGCGGCCAGGTCCTCTTCGGTGATCTCGCCGCTGCTTTGCAGGTAGTCGTTCAGCTCGTTGAGCACCTCCAGCTGCTGCTCGGAGAGATCGACGATCGCCTCCTCGATCGACCCCTGCAAATCGGAGACGCCGGCCAGCTTGTTCGCCTGTGCCAGCACCGCGCTCTCGGACCGCTTGTAGTCCGCCAGCGAGGTCGCCTGCACCTTGGCCGCATCGAGGTAAGTGGAGGAGAGCGCCGCGAAGTCCTGCGCCGCGCCGAGATCGCCGCCAAGCGCCGCGGTGAAGGCCTCCTGCATGGCGGCCCAGGTCGCCTGCATCCGGGCCTCGCCCGTCCCGGTCCCGGTGCTGCCGGTGATCTCGCGGATCAGGTCGCGCAGGCCATCGGCCACGCGATACCAGGCCGTTGCCGCCTGCTCCGCCTCCCGGGCCGTGGAGGTCACCTCGCTGATCATGTCCCCCAGCACGCTCGAGGTGGTGCCCACCAGCGCCGAGATGATGTCGGTGAAGCTCTGCGCCGCGGGCAGCACCTGGTCCATGGTGCCGGCCAGTTGGAGGAGGACGGCGTAAAGCTCCTGCCCGCTGTCCGTGGACAGATCGAGGCTCTCCACCAGGTCGCGATAGGCCGCGCGGGAGGTGGGCAGCGCCACGCCGAACGCGGCCAGCGCCTCGGTCGCCTGACGGGTGTAGACCTCGATCCGCTCCGCCTCGGTGTAGAAGGCCGCGAAGTAGGTGCTGGCCGCCGAGTTGAAGGCATCGGTGCTGCCGAAGAGCTGGACCAGCGAGGAGGCGAGATCCGCGCCCGCGATCGTGACCTCGAACATGCTGTGCCCCAGCGTGTCGAAAACCGCCGCCGTGGCCGTCAGATGCTCGGAGAGCCGCGACAGCGCCTCGGAGGAGCTTTCCCCGGCCAGCATCACGTCATGGCCCGCCAGCACCAGGTCGGCCATCTCGTCGGCCATGCCGGTGAGCGCCTCCCGCACCGCCGCCGCGATCTCGTCGTCCTCGAGGTCCTTGGTGGAGATGATCAGCTGCGTGGCGAAGTCATCGAAGACCGAGGAGGCCACGCCGATGGCGCCCGCCGCGGCGACGACTCCCTCCTGCACCTGTTGCACGGCCAGCAGCACAGGGTCGGCCACCTCGGCCTCGGCAGGCGAATAGCTGTACTTCTTCGACGAGATCAGCCCGAAGAGCGCGGTCTTCTTCACGTATTTGAAGGTCTCGACGAGGCCGTCCATCCCGTCGATCGTCACCCGCAGGCCCGCGTCCAGCAGCTTGGTCTTGCCGAAGAGGCCGGAGATCAGGGGGATGGCCAGCGCCAGCGGCCCGGCGATCGCGCCGATGGCCGCGGCGAAGGCGCCGAGGCTGGTGGTGGCCGCCCCCAGTACCGAGCCGAGGTAAGTGGCCGCCGAGGCCAGCCCGCCCCCTGCCCCGAAGAGCGAGGTCACGAGGCCCGAGGCCCCGGAGACGAAGCTGCCGCCCAGCCCGAGGACGCTGCCGAGGATGCCGTTGCTGCCGCCGATCGCCCCCGTCGCGCCGGAGGTGCTGAGCGTGCCCGAGGCGCCCGCAGAGCCGGTCACGCCCATGTTGATCAGGATCTCGTTGCGCGCCGCCGTCGCCATCATCTCGCGGATCATCGACTTGAAGCCGCCAAGGATGCCGTCCTTGAAGCCGCCGAAGTCGCTCAGGCCATTGGTCAGGAAGTCCCCGAAGGACCCCGCGATGCTGTCGATGCCGGAGACGACCGAGCGCGCGGCGTCTTCCTCGATCTCCTCGGCGGTCTTCACCGCGCCCTTCAGCACCTCGTCGAAGCTCTTCGCGCTCTTGGTCGCGTCCTTCAGGGCTTTCGAGGCCGAGCCCGCGCCATCGCCCACGCCCTTGAGCGCCGTGTTCAGCCGGTCCGCCGCAGAGGCCCCGTCCTCGGAGGCCTCCTCGGTCTTGGTCACCGCATCGCGAAGCGCCTGCACGGACTCGAGCGGCGCCGCGAAGGCCTTGGCGGCTGCCTCTGCATCGGCCTTCGCCGCGCCCGCGGCATCTTCCGCCGCGGTCTGGATCGCCGCGAGCGATTGCGTGATCTCTGCCGAAGCGCCCTGCAGGTTGGTCCCGAAGAGGCTGTTGAGGCCATCGGCCACCGTCCACGTCAGATCAACCCACGCGCCGACCATCGCATTGAGGCCGCCCACGAAGACCGCCTTGGCGTTGTAGATCATGGTCTTGATCGACTGATAGACGAAGTCAGCCCCGGTCCCGATGCGCTCCCAGACCTCGACGGCCACGTCCTTCACCAGCCCGAGCGCCGTGCCGAAGCCTCCGGTGGCACTGACCAGTCGTCCGAACTGGTAGACCAGCTCCCCGGCGCCCACGACGAGGATGCCGATCCCGGTGGAGATGATCGCCCCGCGCAGCGTGCGCAGCGCGGCGGACATCCCCTTGATGCTCACGCTGGCCAGCGCCGAGGAGGTCGAGGTCGCCCCGAGCGCCAGCTCCAGCGCCACCGCCTGCCGCACGGCAGCTGCTGCCGAGGCCACGAAGGTGGTGCCCAGCGAGATCGCCAGGCGCGCCCCGAAGGCCGCGGCCACCGTGACGCCGATCACCGCCAGCCGATCGAGGTTCTCCACCAGCGGCTGCAGCGCCACCGCGATGGCTGCACTCGCCTGCGCCGCGGCCTCCATGGCCGGGGCCACCTGCACCGCCAGCGTGTTGCGCAGGCCCTTCCACGCCTCGCCCGATGTATCGACCGCCCGCTGCGCGCGCCCAAGCGCCGCGATCGCGCTCTGGTCCATGACCGCGCCCAGCTCCTCGGCCCGGTCGCCCAGCCGATCCATCTCCGCGCCGTTCTGCACCAGCAGCGGCAGCAGCCCTGCGCTCTCGGAGGCCATGGCCTCCATGTAGAAGGTCATCTCCTGCTGGCTCAGCCCGGCCTTCTCGAGGCTGGAGACATAGAGCTGCAGCGCCTCCGGGCCGGAGAGGTTGCTGAACTGCTGCGCGGTCACGCCGATCTTGGGTGCGATCTTCTCGAAGAAGTCCGCCATCGGCCCGCCGCCGGTCTGGACGAACTCGCCCACCCGGTCGTTCACGTCCTTCAGGATGCCCGCCAGCTGGTCCTGCTCGATCCCGACCGACCTGGCGCCCGCCGCCCACCGCTGGAAGACGCCCGCCTGCGCGTTGGAAAGCCGCGACATGGTCTCGATCTCGCGCGCGGCACTGGCCGCGGACCGCGTGATCGCCGCCATGCCTGCCACCGCCGCGCCGAGCCCGGCGGTGGAGGCGGCCACCGTGCGGGCGAGACCGGCAAAGCGCGTGCGCATGCCATCGGTCGAGGCCGTGGCGCGGCGCACGCCCTGCTCGAATTGGGCGCTGTCGAGGCCGAGGTTGACCCTCAGCGATCCGATGACGGATTGCGGCATTGCACTGGTTCCGATGGTTAGGAGGGAGAGAAGAGACGCGCCGCTCCCGGCGCGCTCAGTCGCGCTTCATCGGACCCCGGCGCATGGCCAGCCCGATGAAGTATCCGCGCACCTGCGCATGCTGAAGCTCCTGCGACCCGGCAGCCTTGCGGCCGCCAGGGGCAGAGGACGCCGCCTTGAGCGGCTTGTACTTCGGCATCTTGGCAGGCTGGTGGACCGCGAAGGCCACCCAGCTGGCCAGCTCGTGGTTCAGCTGGCGCTGCTCTTCGTGGCGCGCCCGGCGGCCCTTCCAGACCGCCGCGAGGATCAGATGGATCTCGGCAGGCGTCAGGCGCCAGAAGCGCTCGTAGTCCTGCCCTTCCGAGACCCACTGCTCCAGCAGACGGGTCAGCTCGTCGCGGTCGCCTTGCGGGGCTTCGCGGGGGCTTCGGCGTTTCCCGGGGCCGCCTCTGCCGCGCCCTCGCCGTCAGCCGCCACCTCGGGCGGTTTGGGGAAGGCTGCCTGCACGGCCTTGCCGATCAGGTCCCCGGTCTCCTTCAGGCCGAGATTGTCGATCAGGTCCCCGACCTCCGCCTCGGTCATGGTCTCGTCGCGATCGACCCCGACGAAGAAGATGCGCCGCACGCGCTTGATGTCGCCGGGCCGGTCCTGCAGGGCCTGCACGCCCTCGATCAGGGTCTCGCCCGCGAGGTCCTGGTAGCGCACCATCGCGTTGGTGGTCAGGTGGATCTGGTGCTGCGCGCCACAGGCGGTGAAGGCGATCGCGCCACGTTTGGAATGGCTCATGGTCATCTCTCAGGTTGGAGGGGGAGAACGACGAAAGGCGGCCCCGGATGGGAACCGCCTTTCGTCGGGGATCAGTCCGGGTGTCAGGCGCCGGCGGCCGTGCCGCGGGTCCAGTCGACGCCGCCGGTGGTGCGGATCGAGATCGTCATGCCGACGATGCCACCCACGTCGGAACCTTCGGGCTGCGGGGTCGGGAAGCCGCGGAACTCGAAGACATCGCCCGAGGATTGGCTCGGGGCCGGCGGCAGCGTCGTGCGGTAGTAGATCGCGGCGGTCTCGGCCTGGTCCGAGAGCTGCTGCTCGTAGCCTGCCGGCGTGTAGCCGCAGCTCAGCGAGATGACGCCCGCATCCTTCAGGCCCTTGACGTATTCCTTGAAGCCGTCCGGGCTGTCGAGCGAGGTCGCCTCCTGGTAGTCGGTCTCGACCGCGGGCACCGCGATCGACTTGCATTCGGGAATATCTTCCCAGGTGGTGCCATCGGTCGAACGCTCGACCGTGGCGCCGTAAAGGATGAACTGATCGCTCATCATGGCCTCCTTCAGGTGGTGGTGTAGTGGACGAAAAAGTCCAGTGAAACGCGGAAGGGCCGGTCCGCTTCGTTGCTGCCGCCCTCACGCCCTTCCCGCGCATCCGCGAAAAGAACGGCCTGCAAGAGCCCGCCGCGATAGCCGCTGAGAGCGGCGCGCACCGCGCGGGCAAGTCGTTTGGCGCCGCCGTAGCTGTCCGCCTGACAGTCGATCTGGACCCGCGCATGGGCGACCCCGTTGCGCCCCTTGAGCGTGTGCCCCTCCACGTCGGAGATCACGCGCAGGATGACCCCGGGCCAGGGCGCGCCCTGCGGATGGGCGCCCCAGTTGATCCGTGTGCCGCAGATCGCCGTGACGCTGGCGGTGGCCAGAAGCCGCGCGCGCAGTTCCTCTTCCATCACTCCAACCCCGCCGTCTTGCGCGCCCGCGCCTGCGTGCGCTCCACCGCCGTGGCGATCTCGAACCAGAGGTCCTCCTTCAGCCGCGCCAGCATGTTGTCTTTGTCCTGATCCCACGCGGGCCGCATGTAGGGCGTCGGGTCCACGTCCGCCGAGCCGAACTCCTGCACCCAGGCCTTGATCGCCTCGTCCTTGCTGCTGGCCTTCTCCGGCCCCATGAAGAGCTCCACATGGGGCGCCGCGCCCCCGAGGTGCGCGGCCCGGCGTGCGGAGCGCAGGGCCGAGGCCGCCTCGCCCCGGGTCCCGCCGTCTCGCATCACCTGCGCGAACGCGCGCTTGCCCACGTCCGCCGCCGCCCCGATCGCCTTGGCCGAGACCTCGACGCTCTCGATCAGATCGCCGGTCTCCTCCGGCGCCAGGCCACGCGCCAGGCGCGCCATCGGCTCGAGCGCGCTGATCCCGGCCCGCCGCAGCGCCGCCCGGCCCGTGGCCTTGGTCATCTTCTCGAGCTGCGCCTCCAGCTCGGCAAAGCCCTCGAGGCTGACGCGTGTCTTCACAGGTCCGCCCGTGCGCTGCCGGTGATCTCGATCCACTGGCGCCGGGCGACCTCCTTCAGGCCGATGATCGCGAAGTCCTGCCCCTCGAAGGTCAAGCGGTCCTTCGGCGTGATCGCCGCCGTGAAGGGCGACCAGCGCACCAGGAAGCGCGCCATGACCGAGGCCGCCACCTCGCCCGCCCGCCAGCGCTCGGCGTCGGAGACGTCGGTGCGCTTGGCCCGCACCGGGGCGCCGAGGTCCTCGAAGTCGCCAGCGGCAGAGGTGAAGCCGTCATCCGACGTCTCCCGCCGCCGGAATTGCACCTGGCGGTCCAGGTCGCTCCAGCGCAGGTCCCGATTGCTCACCATCCGACGGCCCGCCGGTTGCCGAAGACCTGCCGCATGTCCGCCATGGCCATCGGCACGCCCTGGTCATAGGCGACACCCACCATGTGGATGATGGCGCTCTGATCCTCCGCCCGCGGCGCAAGCAGCGAGGTCGCCGCGCCGCCTGGCGCGTCATAACCTGCACAGAGGTCGATCCGTACCGCTGCCGGCCGACCGGAGAGCGCGGGCAATGCCGTGGAACGGTCGAAGCTGAGCGACCAATGGGGCACCGCCTCGGTCAGATACCACCCCGAGGCGGCAAGCGTTTGCGCGACATCTGACGGGTCGAGATAGCTGACCTCTGAGACCTCCCGCAGCGGCAGCGCAGGCAGACGCACCGCCGCGCACCAGGCATCAAGCGTCAGCCGCAGTTCGGTGGGCCGCATGAACCGCCCGGTGAAGTCCTCGTAGCGCGCGGTCTCCGACCGGATCAGCTGCTCAAGGCGCGCGTCGTCCAGCGCATGTTCGATCCGCAGCGCCGCCTTGAGATCGGTCAGATCGACCGCCAGCCCCTCCGGCTGCGCCCGCCGGATCAGGAGCCCGCTCACGTCGCAGCCTTCGTCCGGGGGGCCTTCACGGCCTTGTTCCGGGGCTCAGGCTCCGCCTTGGCCAGGACACCGCGATCGACGAGATGCTGCACCTCGGTCTCGCGCGCCTCGCGGGCCGCGCCTTCCCCATACCACTTGTCCCCCTGGTGGGGGCGCAGGACTGTGTACTTCACGGATCAACCCTCCATCGGCTTGCAGAGAGGGCGGGGTCCCCCGCCCTCCTTCGCAAACCGATCGATCACTCGGTGACGTAGCCGAGATCGCCGTAGACGAAGGCCTCCGGCCGGTAGACCGCGAGCGCGAGGCGCTCCTCGCCGAGCAGCGTCACCATGTTCCGGGTGAAGTCGTCGTTGACGTAGCCCACCTCGACCCGGGCATCCCAGCGATCGAAGATCTGCGCGCCGAGCTTGAAGGCCCCGGTCAGGAACTTGTCGACGGAGATCGCCTGGGTCTCGACCACCGGCAGGTTCCAGAGCGTCGGCGACAGCGTGCCCTGCGGGTTGCCGATGATGTAGCGGCCCTCGCTGTCCTTGGTCAGCTCGATGCGCGCCCAGTCGATCGGGTTCATCACGTGGCCCGTGGCGGGATACTCGGCCAGGGCGGCCTGCAGCATGGCGAGCCGCATGGTGTCGATCGCCGTGCCCGCGCTCGGCGTGAAGGGCGCGGCATAGGCGGTCGCGTTCGGGATCAGCCCGTGCAGGTTCTGCCCGGTGCCGTCGCCGTTCAGCAGCTGGTTCTCCTCAGCGTAGGACAGGCCGTAGATCAGCCGCTGGTCGATCATCGAGCGCAGGAAGGAGACATCGTCGAGCGCCTGCCGGCTGGCCTTCATCCAGTGGGCAATGACCTTGGCGGTCGAGCTCTTCAGGTCCAGCTTGATGTCCGAAGACGGCTTGGCCTCGCCTTCGGCCACAGGGGCTGCGTTGTTGGTGAAGCCGGTCTCCTGGACGTACTCGATCGTGTTGCCGTCCATGCGGCCCTGCGAGAGCAGGTCGCGCACCGTCATGCGGCGTTGCGGCAGTTCCTGCACCCCGGAGAGGCGCGTGGGCGCCACCCCGTCGCCGACCGAGCCGTCGGCATCGGTGGTCAACGTGGTCAGATTGGCCTTCACCCGCAGGTCGGCCTTGCCGCTGCTGGGGCCGCTTTCCAGCCAGGACTTCACCTGTTCGTTCTCGACGAACTGCTGGCCCAGCGACTTGCGCGTCTCCCGCTCGCCCTCGCCGCGGCGGGCCATCTTCTGCTCGAGCTCGCTCACCTGGCCGGT
>NZ_JAIUZP010000022.1 GCF_020171315.1 Pseudooceanicola nanhaiensis
CTGAAGTTCGAAGTCGAACTGATCGCCCCGATCGCGATGGAAGAGAAGCTCCGCTTCGCCATCCGTGAAGGCGGCCGCACCGTCGGCTCGGGCGTCGTCTCGAAAATCATCAAGTGATCGGATCGGCGGATCATACCGCCGGACCGGAAGGGCCGCCCCTCGGGGCGGCCCTTTTGCGTTTTCCGTCCGCTCTGCCGCGGGTGGAGACGCGCGGAGGAACCCCGCCGGCGCGCCACGGTTGAACTGCGGGCCCCGTGTCGCGTATCCGCAAAGAGACGCGGGACATCATGCCCCGCCGGCCCCGACCAAGGAGATCCCCATGACCGCCTGCATCAAATACGCCTACGCCCTCAACGGACCGGAGGCCGGGCAGCGGCTGGAGCATGGGCATCTCGTGGAGGTGTTGCGCGCGGATCAGCTGGGGTGGGTGCACCTTGATGCCACGGACCCGGAGGCGCCCGATTGGATCGCGCACAACCTCCCTTACCTCGATCCGGCGGTGCATGAATCGCTCACCGTGACGGCCACCCGCTCCCGCGCGACGCGGATCGGGGACGGGATGCTGGTGGTGCTGCGGGGCGTGAACATGAACGAGGGCCGCGATCCCGAGGACATGGTGGCCGTGCGCATGTGGGTCGATGAGAACCGCATCGTGACCCTCTCACGCCAGCGGGTCCGCGCGCTGGAGGACATCTGCAACGCGCTCGACACGGGGCAGGGGCCCGAGACGGCGGGGGCGTTCCTCGACATGCTGGCCGAGCGGCTCAATGCCCGGCTGGAGCCGCTGGTGATGGAACTGGACACCGAGACCGACGGGCTGGAGACGCAGGTGATCGGCGATCCCGACCAGTCCCTGCGCAAACGGATCGTCGCGATGCGCCTGCAGGTGATCGAGTTCTATCGCCACTGCTCGCCGCAGGTGCAGGCCCTGCGCGCGGTGGAGGAGGCGGCCCCGCCCTTCCTGGCCGAGACCGACAGGCTGGGCCTCGCCGAGACCCGGCAGAGCCTGACCCGTCAGGTGGAGAACCTCGCGGAGATGCGTGATTCCCTCGCCGTCCTGCGCGAGGAACTGTCGGGCCAGATCTCGGATCGGCTGAACCGGCACATGTATTTCCTCTCGATCATCTCGGCGATCTTCCTGCCGCTGGGGTTCCTCACGGGGCTGCTTGGGATCAACGTGGGCGGCATGCCCGGGGCCTCCAGCCCGATCGCCTTCTGGCTGGTCTGCGGGGGGCTGTCGACGGTGGTTCTGGCTCAGCTGATGGTGCTGCGGCGGGCCCGCTGGCTCTAGGACGCGACGGCAACTGCCGGGTCCTGCGGGAATTCTCCGACACCGTGCAGATCCGCTCTTGATCTTGCTTTCGCAGTGCCCTATCCCACGGCACGGCCTAGGGGTATAGCTCAGTTGGTAGAGCATCGGTCTCCAAAACCGAGGGTCGCGGGTTCGAGTCCTGCTGCCCCTGCCAGTCCTCCGGACAATTCGATTTTCAGCACCGCTCCGGCGGGCTGCGATCGTTTGTCCGAGGGGGACGGCTTCAGGGATGACTTGAAAACATGCGCCGCGCGGCGTATGTGACGGCGATCCGCGGCAGGGGCCGCGGCAGGCAGACAACAGCAGAACGGACGCAACGCGCATGGCCAACCCGATCCAGTTCATCCAGCAGACCCGTGGCGAGATCGCAAAGGTCTCCTGGCCCACGCGCCGTGAGGTGCTGCTGACCACGGTGATGGTCTTCGTGATGGCCTTCGTGGCCGCCGTCTTCTTCTGGCTGGTCGATTTCCTGATCCGCATGGGTCTGACCGGGCTGCTGAGCCTCTTCAGCTGATCCGGCTGCGGTCCGGCGCCGCCCGCTGGGTGGCGCGGGGCCGCGACGCGCCATTGGGGCCATCCCGGGATGTGCCCTTGAAATTACCGGCGCATACTTGTAGGGACCTCCTACTCTCGCGAGGTGGCGTGCGGCGATTCGAGTTGCGCGCCGATTTTTATTGCGGGGAGCGGCAGGTAACTGCCTGAAAGGTTTTGAATGTCCGGCTGTGGCCGGATGGGACGGGGAACGAAGGCGACATGGCAAAACGGTGGTACTCGGTTAGCGTTCTCTCGAACTTCGAGAAGAAGATTGCCGAGCAAATCAGGACTGCGGTCGTTGAGAACGGTCTCGAGAGCGAAATCGAAGAGGTCCTGGTCCCGACCGAGGAAGTGATCGAAATCCGGCGCGGCAAGAAGGTGAACACCGAACGCCGCTTCATGCCGGGCTACGTGCTGGTGCGGATGGAAATGTCGGATCGGGGCTATCACCTGATCAGCTCCATCAACCGCGTCACCGGCTTCCTTGGTCCGCAGGGCCGCCCGATGCCGATGCGCGACGCCGAGGTGAACGCGATCCTGAACCGGGTGCAGGAAGGCGAAGAAGCGCCGCGCACCCTCATCCACTTCGAAGTGGGCGAGAAGGTGAAGGTCAACGACGGGCCGTTCGAAGACTTCGACGGCATGGTCGAGGAGGTCGACGAGGACAACCAGCGCCTCAAGGTCACCGTCTCGATCTTTGGCCGGGAAACCCCGGTCGAACTGGAATTCGGTCAGGTCTCCAAGCAGGCCTGATCGCTGCGGGCCTTTGGGCCCGTTCATTCGTGGGAGGCGCGGCAACCGCGGTTGCCAGACCCGACCACGCGGTAAGGCCCGGGGAGACGCGTTTCCCATGGCCGGCAAGGGCAGGGCATCCTGTCTGAGCGATGAAAAAGGAGAGGCCACATGGCCAAGAAACTGATCGGCAGCCTCAAGCTGCAAGTTAAGGCTGGTCAAGCCAACCCCAGCCCGCCCGTCGGCCCCGCACTGGGTCAGCGCGGCATCAACATCATGGAATTCTGCAAGGCGTTCAACGCCAAGACGCAGGACATGGAGCCCGGCGCGCCGTGCCCGACCGTGATTTCCTACTACCAGGACAAGTCCTTCACCATGGAAATCAAGACGCCCCCCGCGTCTTATTACCTGAAGAAGGCTGCCAAGCTGAAGTCCGGCGCCAACAAGCCCGGCCGTGAAACCGCAGGCTCGGTCACCGTTGCACAGGTGAAAGAGATCGCGGAAGCCAAGATGAAAGATCTGAACGCCAACTCCGTTGAAGCGGCGATGCAGATCATCCTGGGCTCTGCCCGCTCCATGGGCATCGAGGTGAAGTAATGGCAAAGCTCGGTAAACGTACCCGCGCCGCTCGCGAAGCCTTCGCCGGCAAGGAAGACATCACCGTCGAGGAAGCCGTTGCGCTGATCAAGGCCAACGCGACCGCGAAGTTCGACGAAACCGTCGAGATCGCCATGAACCTCGGCGTCGACCCCCGTCACGCAGACCAGATGGTCCGCGGTGTCGTCGGCCTGCCGAACGGCACCGGCAAGACCGTCCGCGTGGCTGTGTTCGCACGTGGCGCCAAGGCTGATGAAGCCACGGCTGCTGGCGCGGACATCGTCGGCGCAGAAGACCTGATGGAAGCCATCCAGGGCGGCAAGATCGACTTCGATCGCTGCATCGCCACCCCGGACATGATGCCCGTCGTCGGTCGTCTCGGCAAAATCCTCGGCCCGCGCAACCTGATGCCGAACCCCAAGGTCGGCACCGTGACCATGGACGTCGCTCAGGCCGTGACCGACGCCAAGGGCGGTCAGGTTCAGTTCAAGGCCGAGAAGGCAGGTGTCGTGCACGCAGGTGTGGGCAAGGCCTCCTTCGACGAAGCCAAGCTGATCGAGAACATCCGCGCCTTCGTGGATGCCGTCTCGAAAGCCAAACCGGCAGGCGCCAAGGGCACCTACATGAAGAAGATCGCGCTCAGCTCCTCGATGGGCCCGGGCGTGTCGGTCAGCGTCGAAAGCGCAACCGGCAACTGATCCCGCTTCACGGGTAAAGTTAGAAAGGGCGGTCCCTCGGGGCCGCCCTTTTTCGTTGTCGCGCAGGGCGGGGGTGTTCCGTGGTCTCGCGGGGGAGGGGGCTTCCCTTGCCGGAGACTATGCGGGCGAGGGAAGGGGGCTTCGGGTCTCAAGCCCCGGCGGCGCGGGCGGCGTCGCGGCAGGTCTCTTCCAGAACCTTCGGCGCGTGGCGGGCGGCCTTCAGGCTCTCCTCCAGCGTCTCGCCCTCCACGGCGCCGGCGGCGATCCTTGCCATCGCGTAGCTCGGCACCTGGGCGATGCCCTTCAGCGCGTCGCGCACCACCGCGAGGGTCGCGAGGTAGTCGAGGTGGCTGCCCAGCAGGCCCGAGCCTTCCGCCGTGCCGCCCTCGGCATTCACCCGGCAGGCCTCGGCATCGGTGGAGAGGAAGGACCGGCAGATCATCGGCCGCGCCTCGTAGGCCCGGCAGGCGCGTGTGTCGGGATCGAGCGCGGGGCAGGCGGCCCTGTGCCAGTCGCGTCCGTCGGGTTGCCCCGCCAGCGGGGACAGGGCCGCGTGCAGGCGGGTGGCCTCCGCCTCGGTGATCAACCCGCCGTCGCCCTCGGTCAGGATGCAGCAGAAGGCGCAGCCCGCGGTACAGGCGGCATTGCGCACGGCCTCGGGCGGGTTCGCCAGCATCGCGTCCCGCGTGGCGCTGCCAAGCCGCCAGGCGGCCTGGCCGCCGGCCATCTCCGACACGGTTTCACGCAGGGACAGCCCGTGCTGCTCGGCCATGTCGAGATAGGCCGCAAGCATCCGCCGGGCGCGCTCCTCCAGCGGGCCGGACATGCCCCGGGCGCGGGCCTTCGCGAGCCGCGGCTTGAGGTCCGAGGGGCGCTTGGGGGCGCGGGGCTTGCTGCTCATGTGGTCCCTCTCGAGCGGGCTGGGGCTGACGGCGGCAGCATAAAGCAGGGCACGGCAGGGTCCAGCCACCCGCAATGATGCGATTTCATTGCAAGAAAGGCCAAAACATGCCATGGTTCCCAAGACCGGTTCCCGGCAGGCAATGGCCTGCATGGGGTGTTGCGTGGTCTTTGGACTTGCACCCGCCGGTTACAGCTTCTAAACGGAACTACGCACTCAGCGCGCGATTCGTCGTGCGCTCTTTGCGTTTCGTCCGAGACGGCGGGTGGAGCAATCCATAAATCCTGCCTGAGACGGGAAAGAACCGATTTCTTCGGATGCCTCCACCGGCACCCGGGGCGAGATTGGACGGACCCGTAACAAGGACCCGCATGGCCGGGATCTTGCATCCCGGCTGAATTGAGCCGGAGGGTCTGACCCTCCCAAACTGGAGTGAAACTGTGGATAGAGCCCAGAAAGAGAAAGTGGTCGAGGAGCTCGGCCAAATCTTCGAAAGCTCTGGCGTTGTGGTGGTTGCCCACTACACCGGCCTCACGGTTGCTGAGATGCAGTCGCTGCGTGCCAAGGCCAATGAGGCCGGTGGTGCAGTGCGCGTCGCCAAGAACAGGCTCGCCAAGATCGCCCTGGAGGGAAAGCCCTGCGAAAGCATGGCCCCGCTCCTGACGGGCATGACCGTTCTGACCTATTCCGAGGACCCCGTGGCAGCAGCCAAGGTGGCCGAGGACTTCGCCAAGGAAAACAAGAAGTTTGAGATCCTTGGCGGTGCAATGGGTGAGACCGCTCTTGACCGGGCCGGTGTTGAAGCCGTGTCGAAAATGCCGTCGCGCGAGGAGCTCATCGCTTCCATCGTCGGCTGCATCGGCGCACCCGCTTCGAACATCGCCGGCGCGATTGGCGCACCTGCTTCGAATATCGCCTCCATCCTGTCCACCATCGAGGACAAGGCGGCGTAAGCACCCTTCGAGACCGTCGTGGGTTGCAAGCCCACACGTTGGAACACATCTAGAGAAACGGAACCTGACAAATGGCCGATCTTAAAGCCCTTGCTGAGCAAATCGTCAACCTGACCCTGCTCGAAGCCCAAGAACTGAAAACCATCCTGAAAGACGAGTACGGCATCGAGCCCGCAGCCGGTGGCGCCGTCATGATGGCTGGTCCCGCAGGCGATGCCGGCGGCGCAGCTGAAGAAGAAAAAACCGAGTTCGACGTCATCCTGAAGTCGGCCGGCGCTTCGAAAATCAACGTCATCAAAGAAGTCCGCGGCATCACCGGCCTGGGCCTCAAAGAAGCCAAAGAGCTGGTGGAAGCCGGCGGCAAGGCTGTCAAAGAAGGCGTGTCGAAAGACGAAGCAGAAGACATCAAGTCCAAGCTGGAAGCAGCTGGCGCCGAGATCGAAATCAAGTGATCTGGCGTTCCGGTGGGTGGGCCCCGTGCCCGTCCGCCGGAGACCGCACCGGGCAGGAGGCCCTGTCTCCACACCGGTGACGATGTATTTCAGGCTGGATACGGGCCCGTCCCGTGTCCAGCCGAACCTGTCTCAGAGAGGCCCTGCGCGTCGGGGCTTTTCTAAGGCGAGGTTCAACGGGTCGGGAGGCTGCCTTTGGGACGGCGGCCGGGAATTGACCCAGAACCCCAATGCCTGTCTCGAAAGGGGGCGATGCCGGGGCCCGACGGCATCACTCTCGTTGAGAAACGAAAGGTGACATCTGTCATGGCTCAGACCTACCTCGGTCAGAAACGTCTTCGCAAATACTACGGCAAGATCCGCGAAGTCCTGGAAATGCCGAACCTCATCGAGGTTCAGAAAAGCTCCTACGAACTCTTCCTGAAATCCGGCGACCAGCCCGAGCCCTCCGATGGCGAAGGCATCAAAGGCGTCTTCCAGTCGGTCTTCCCGATCAAGGATTTCAACGAAACCGCCGTTCTCGAATTCGTCAAGTACGAGCTGGAAAAGCCGAAATACGACGTCGAAGAGTGCATGCAGCGCGACATGACCTACAGCGCCCCGCTGAAGGTCACCCTGCGGCTCATCGTGTTTGATATCGACGAAGATACCGGCGCCAAGTCGGTCAAGGGCGTGAAGGAACAGGACGTGTTCATGGGCGACATGCCCCTGATGACGCCCAACGGGACCTTCATCGTCAACGGCACCGAGCGGGTCATCGTGTCCCAGATGCACCGTTCGCCGGGCGTGTTCTTCGACCACGACAAGGGCAAGACCCACTCCTCGGGCAAGCTGCTCTTCGCCTGCCGCATCATTCCCTACCGCGGCTCGTGGCTCGACTTCGAATTCGACGCCAAGGACATCGTGTTCGCCCGTATCGACCGTCGCCGGAAGCTGCCGGTGACGACCCTGCTCTATGCCCTCGGGCTGGATCAGGAGGCGATCATGGACGCCTACTACAACACCGTGACCTTCAACCTGCGCCGCGGCCAGGGCTGGGTGACGAAGTTCTTCCCCGAGCGGGTGCGCGGCACGCGCCCGACCTATGACCTTGTCGACGCGGACTCGGGCGAGATCATCGCCGAGGCCACCAAGAAGGTCACGCCGCGCGCGGTGAAGAAGCTGATCGACGAAGGCAACGTCAAGAACCTGCTGGTGCCCTACGAGCACATCCTCGGCAAGTTCGTTGCCAAGGACATCATCAACGAGGAAACCGGCGCCATCTACGTCGAGGCCGGCGATGAGCTGACCCTCGAGTACGACAAGGACGGCGACGTCACCGGCGGCTCGCTGCAAGAGCTGCTGGACGCGGGCATCACCGAGATCCCCGTTCTGGACATCGACAACATCAACGTCGGTGCCTACATCCGTAACACCATGGCGATGGACAAGAACATGAACCGCGACAGCGCGCTCATGGACATCTATCGCGTCATGCGTCCGGGTGAGCCGCCGACCGTCGAGGCCGCCTCGGCCCTGTTCGACACCCTGTTCTTCGACAGCGAGCGCTACGACCTCTCGGCCGTGGGCCGCGTGAAGATGAACATGCGCCTCGCACTCGACGCGCCCGACACCATGCGCACCCTGCGCCGCGAGGACATCGTGTCCTGCATCAAGGCGCTGGTGGACCTGCGTGACGGCCGTGGCGAGATCGACGATATCGACCACCTCGGCAACCGTCGGGTCCGCTCCGTCGGCGAACTGATGGAAAACCAGTACCGTGTCGGCCTGCTCCGCATGGAGCGCGCGATCAAGGAACGCATGTCGTCGGTCGAGATCGACACCGTCATGCCGCAGGACCTGATCAACGCGAAGCCCGCCGCGGCTGCCGTGCGTGAATTCTTCGGCTCCTCGCAGCTGTCGCAGTTCATGGACCAGACCAACCCGCTGTCCGAAGTGACGCACAAGCGTCGTCTCTCGGCGCTTGGCCCGGGCGGTCTGACCCGTGAGCGTGCCGGCTTCGAAGTCCGCGACGTTCACCCGACCCACTATGGCCGGATGTGCCCGATTGAGACGCCGGAAGGCCCGAACATCGGTCTGATCAACTCGCTGGCGACCTTCGCCCGCGTGAACAAGTACGGCTTCATCGAAACGCCCTACCGCACGGTCGAGAACGGCCATGTGACGGACGAAGTGAAGTACATGTCCGCGACCGAGGAAATGCGCCACACCGTGGCACAGGCGAACGCCAACCTCGACGAGAACGGCGACTTCGTGAACGAGCTGGTCAACACCCGCCAGTCCGGCGAATACACCCTTGCCCCGCGCGAAAGCGTCGACCTGATCGACGTGTCGCCCAAGCAGTTGGTGTCGGTCGCCGCCTCGCTCATTCCGTACCTCGAAAACGACGACGCGAACCGCGCTCTCATGGGCTCGAACATGCAACGTCAGGCGGTTCCGCTGCTGCGGGCCGAGGCGCCGCTGGTCGGCACCGGGATCGAGGAAGTCGTCGCACGTGACTCCGGCGCGGCCATCATGGCCAAGCGGGCAGGCATCATCGACCAGGTCGATGCGCAGCGGATCGTGATCCGGGCCACCAAGGACGTCGAAATCGGCGATGCCGGCGTGGACATCTACCGGATGCGCAAGTTCCAGCGCTCGAACCAGAACACCTGCATCAACCAGCGTCCGCTGGTGAAGGTGGGTGACACGGTCGAGAAGGGCGAAGTGATCGCCGACGGTCCGTCCACGGATATGGGCGAACTGGCTCTCGGCAAGAACATCATCGTCGCGTTCATGCCCTGGAACGGCTACAACTACGAGGACTCGATCCTGATCTCCGAGCGGATCGCGCGGGATGACGTCTATACCTCGATCCACATCGAGGAATTCGAAGTCGCCGCCCGTGACACCAAGCTCGGGCCGGAAGAGATCACCCGCGACATTCCCAACGTCGGCGAGGAAGCCCTGCGCAACCTCGACGAAGCCGGTATCGTGTATATCGGTGCGGACGTGGAGCCGGGCGACATTCTCGTCGGCAAGATCACTCCGAAGGGCGAAAGCCCGATGACGCCGGAAGAGAAGCTCCTCCGCGCCATCTTCGGTGAGAAGGCCTCGGACGTGCGCGACACCTCGCTGCGTGTGAAGCCGGGCGACTACGGTACCGTCGTGGAAGTGCGTGTCTTCAACCGTCACGGTGTGGAGAAAGACGAGCGTGCGCTGCAGATCGAGCGCGAGGAAGTCGAACGTCTGGCCCGTGACCGGGACGACGAGCTGGCGATCCTCGACCGCAACATCTACGCGCGTCTGAAGTCGATGCTGCTGGGCAAGGTGGCGGTGAAGGGCCCGAAAGGGGTCAAGCCGAACTCCGAGATCACCGAGGAACTGCTGGGCACTCTGACCCGCGGTCAGTGGTGGCAGCTGGCCCTGGGCGAAGACCAGGAAGCGCAGATCATCGAAGCCCTGAACGAGCAGTACGAAGTGCAGAAGCGCGCTCTCGATGCCCGCTTCGAGGACAAGGTCGAGAAGGTCCGCCGTGGCGACGACCTGCCGCCGGGCGTGATGAAGATGGTCAAGGTCTTCGTGGCCGTGAAGCGCAAGCTTCAGCCGGGCGACAAGATGGCCGGCCGTCACGGGAACAAGGGTGTTGTGTCGCGCGTGGTGCCGATGGAGGACATGCCGTTCCTCGCGGATGGTACCCCGGTCGACTTCTGCCTCAACCCGCTGGGTGTGCCGTCGCGTATGAACGTCGGTCAGATCCTCGAGACGCACACCGGCTGGGCCTGCCGTGGCCTCGGCATCAAGGTGGACGATGCTCTGGGTGAATACCGCCGCACCGGCGACCTGACCCCGGTCAAGGAAGCGATGCGCATCGCCTATGGCGACGATGTCTACGAAGAAGGCATCGAAGGCATGGACGAGGATCACCTCATCGAGGCGGCCAGCAACGTGACCCGCGGTGTGCCGATCGCCACCCCGGTCTTCGACGGCGCGAAAGAGCCCGACATCAACGAACGTCTGCGCAACGCGGGCTTCGACGAGTCCGGCCAGTCCGTGCTGTTCGACGGCCGTACCGGTGAACAGTTCAGCCGCAAGGTGACGGTGGGCGTGAAGTACATGCTCAAGCTGCACCACCTCGTGGACGACAAGATCCACGCGCGTTCGACCGGCCCGTACTCCCTCGTCACGCAGCAGCCGCTGGGTGGTAAGGCGCAGTTCGGTGGCCAGCGTTTCGGGGAAATGGAGGTCTGGGCTCTGGAAGCTTACGGTGCCGCCTACACCCTGCAGGAAATGCTGACCGTGAAGTCGGACGACGTGGCCGGCCGGACCAAGGTCTACGAAAGCATCGTCAAGGGCGAGGACAACTTCGAGGCCGGCGTGCCCGAATCCTTCAACGTGCTCGTGAAGGAAGTCCGCGGCCTCGGCCTGAACATGGAACTCCTGGACGCGGACGAGGACGAGTAAGGGCGCCAGCCCCCTCGGGGGCGGCCCGCCGCCGCCCCGCCCTCGCTCCAAGCCAAGTCATTTAGGAAGACGACATGAACCAGGAACTGACGAACAACCCGTTCAACCCGCTGACCCCGCCGAAGGTGTTTGACGAGATCAAGGTCTCGCTGGCGTCGCCGGAACGGATCCTCTCGTGGTCCTACGGCGAGATCAAGAAGCCGGAAACCATCAACTACCGGACCTACAAGCCCGAGCGCGACGGCCTGTTCTGCGCCCGTATCTTCGGGCCGATCAAGGACTACGAGTGCCTCTGCGGCAAATACAAGCGCATGAAGTATCGCGGCGTCGTCTGCGAGAAATGCGGTGTCGAAGTGACGCTCCAGAAGGTGCGCCGCGAGCGTATGGGCCACATCGAGCTGGCCGCGCCCGTCGCCCACATCTGGTTCCTGAAATCGCTGCCGTCCCGCATCGGCCTGATGCTGGACATGACGCTGCGCGATCTGGAACGCGTGCTGTACTTCGAAAACTACGTTGTCATCGAGCCCGGTCTGACCGACCTGACCTACGGCCAGATGATGACCGAAGAAGAGTACATGGACGCGCAGGACGCCTTCGGCATGGACGCCTTCACGGCGAACATCGGCGCCGAGGCCATCCGTGAGATGCTGGCGGCCATCGACCTCGAAGCCGAGGCCGAACAGCTGCGCGCGGACCTCGCCGAAGCCACCGGCGAACTGAAGCCCAAGAAGATCATCAAGCGTCTGAAAGTCGTTGAATCCTTCCTCGAGTCGGGTAACCGCCCCGAGTGGATGGTCATGACCGTGATCCCCGTGATCCCGCCGGAACTGCGTCCGCTGGTTCCGCTGGATGGCGGCCGCTTCGCGACCTCCGACCTGAACGACCTCTACCGCCGCGTGATCAACCGGAACAACCGTCTGAAGCGGCTGATCGAACTGCGTGCGCCCGACATCATCGTCCGCAACGAAAAGCGGATGCTGCAGGAATCGGTCGACGCGCTCTTCGACAACGGCCGTCGCGGCCGCGTCATCACCGGCGCCAACAAGCGCCCGCTGAAGTCGCTGTCCGACATGCTGAAGGGTAAGCACGGTCGCTTCCGTCAGAACCTTCTGGGTAAGCGGGTCGACTTCTCGGGCCGTTCCGTGATCGTGACCGGTCCGGAGCTCAAGCTGCACCAGTGCGGCCTGCCGAAGAAGATGGCGCTCGAACTCTTCAAGCCCTTCATCTACTCGCGTCTGGAGGCCAAGGGCCTGTCCAGCACCGTGAAGCAGGCGAAGAAGCTGGTCGAAAAAGAGCGTCCCGAAGTCTGGGACATCCTCGACGAGGTCATCCGCGAGCACCCGGTTCTGCTGAACCGCGCGCCCACGCTGCACCGTCTGGGTATCCAGGCGTTCGAACCCCAGCTGATCGAAGGCAAGGCCATCCAGCTGCACCCGCTCGTCTGCTCGGCGTTCAACGCCGACTTCGACGGTGACCAGATGGCCGTGCACGTTCCGCTGTCGCTCGAGGCGCAGCTCGAAGCCCGCGTCCTGATGATGTCGACGAACAACGTTCTGTCGCCCGCAAACGGCGCGCCGATCATCGTTCCCTCGCAGGACATGATCCTTGGCCTCTACTACACGACCATCATGCGCGAAGGCATGAAGGGCGAAGGCATGGCCTTCGGCTCCATCGACGAGGTGCAATACGCCCTCGACACCGGCGCCGTGCACCTGCACGCCAAGATCACCGCGCGCATCCTGCAGATCGACGAGGAAGGCAACGAGGTTACCAAGCGGTTCGAGACCACCCCCGGTCGCGTCCGTCTCGGCGCCCTGCTGCCGATGAACGCCAAGGCGCCCTTCGAACTGGTCAACACGCTGCTGCGTAAGAAAGACGTGCAGCGGGTCATCGACACCGTCTACCGCTACTGCGGTCAGAAGGAGTCGGTCATCTTCTGTGACCAGATCATGCGTATGGGCTTCCGCGAAGCGTTCAAGGCCGGCATCTCCTTCGGTAAGGACGACATGGTCATCCCCGACAACAAGTGGGAGATCGTGGAAGAGACCCGCGAGCAGGTGAAGGACTTCGAACAGCAGTACATGGACGGCCTGATCACTCAGGGCGAAAAGTACAACAAGGTTGTCGATGCCTGGTCGAAGTGTAACGACAAGGTCACCGAAGCCATGATGTCCACCATCTCGGCCGTTCCGCGCGACGAGAACGGGGCAGAGGGCGAGACGAACTCGGTCTTCATGATGGCCCACTCCGGTGCACGGGGCTCGGTCACGCAGATGAAACAGCTGGGCGGGATGCGCGGCCTGATGGCGAAGCCGAACGGCGACATCATCGAGACCCCGATCATCTCGAACTTCAAGGAAGGCCTGACGGTTCTCGAGTACTTCAACTCGACCCACGGCGCCCGTAAGGGTCTGTCGGATACGGCACTGAAGACGGCAAACTCGGGGTACCTGACCCGTCGTCTGGTGGACGTGGCGCAGGACTGCATCGTGCGTGAAAAGGACTGCGGCACCGACCGCGCGGTGACGGTCGAAGCGGCTGTCAACGACGGCGAAGTCGTGGCCCCGATCGGCGAGCGCCTGCTGGGCCGTGTCGCGGCGGAGGACATCCTGCGCCCCGGCACCGACGAGGTTCTCGTGGCCACTGGCCAGCTGATCGACGAACGCATGGCCGACACGGTCCAGGACGCCAACGTCCAGTCGTGCCGCGTGCGCTCGCCGCTGACCTGTGAAGCCGACGACGGCGTCTGCGCCATGTGCTACGGCCGCGACCTTGCACGCGGTACGATGGTGAACCAAGGCGAAGCCGTGGGCATCATCGCGGCACAGTCGATCGGTGAACCCGGCACCCAGCTGACGATGCGGACCTTCCACATCGGCGGCGTTGCCCAGGGTGGTCAGCAGTCGTTCCTCGAAGCCAGCCAGGAAGGCACGGTCGTCTTCGAGAACGCGCAGCTGCTGGAGAACGCCAACGGCGAGATGCTCATCATGGGCCGGAACATGAAGCTCCGGATCGTGGGCGAGGACGGGGACGAACGCGCCAGCCACAAGCTGGGCTACGGTACCAAGCTCTTCGTCAAGGATGGCGATACCGTCACCCGCGGCACCAAGCTGTTCGAGTGGGACCCCTACACCCTGCCGATCATCGCGGAGAAGGCCGGTCTGGCAAAGTTCGTCGACCTCATCACGGGTATCTCCGTGCGGGACGAGACCGACGATGCCACCGGCATGACCCAGAAGATCGTGTCCGACTGGCGTGCTGCGCCGAAGGGCAACGAGCTGAAGCCGGAAATCCTCATCGTCGACGAGGAAGGCGAGCCGCTGCGGAACGAGGCCGGGAACCCGGTCTCCTACCCGATGTCGGTCGATGCCATTCTCTCGGTCGAAGAGGGGGCCACGATCAAGGCCGGTGACGTTGTCGCGCGTATCCCGCGTGAAGGTGCGAAGACGAAGGACATTACCGGTGGTCTGCCGCGTGTGGCCGAACTCTTCGAAGCCCGTCGTCCCAAGGACCACGCCATCATCGCCGAGATCGACGGCTACGTGCGCTTCGGTCGCGACTACAAGAACAAGCGTCGCATCACGATCGAGCCCGCGGACGAGTCGATGGAACCCGTCGAGTACATGGTGCCCAAGGGCAAGCACATCCCGGTGGTCGAAGGCGACTTCGTCCAGAAGGGTGACTACATCATGGACGGCAACCCGGCGCCGCACGACATCCTCTCCATCATGGGTGTGGAGGCTCTGGCGGACTACATGATCAACGAGGTGCAGGACGTCTATCGACTGCAGGGCGTGAAGATCAACGACAAGCACATCGAGGTGATCGTTCGCCAGATGCTGCAGAAGTGGGAGATCTCCGACAGCGGCCAGACCACGCTGCTGAAGGGCGAACACGTCGACAAGATCGAGTTCGACCAGGCGAATGCCAAGGCCGAGCGCGAGGGCCGTCGTCCGGCAACGGGCGAGCCGATCCTGCTCGGGATCACCAAGGCCTCGCTGCAGACCCGGTCCTTCATCTCGGCGGCCTCCTTCCAGGAGACGACCCGCGTGCTGACCGAAGCCTCGGTTCAGGGCAAGCGCGACAAGCTCGTCGGCCTGAAGGAGAACGTGATCGTGGGTCGTCTGATCCCGGCCGGGACCGGTGGGGCCACGCAGCGCGTGCGCCGTATCGCCTCCGACCGCGACAACGTGGTGCTGGAAGCCCGCCGCGAAGAGGCGGAGGCCGCTGCGGCCCTCGCCGCTCCGGTCATGGACGAGGCCGACAGCAGCATGGTCGACGTGCCGGAAAGCCGCGATTGATCGCCTGACGGTGAGACATGAATGATGAGAAGGGGCAGGTTTTCCTGCCCCTTTTCTTTTAGGGCGCGCTTGAGGGGGCGCATGGAGCGAAACGCTGGCGGGCAGCGCCACAGCCTCGGCTCCCTCGCTGTCCAGTGTCCGGTCGCAGCGCCCCTGCAGAGCAGCTTCTGAGGCGGCCGTGCATGGCAGGGCAGGGGGCGCCACCCGGGCAGACCCCATCCCCTCCGATTTGGCCTCTTCCGTCCGGCCCCCTGTCATGGCATTCCAGCCGGGCAGAGGAGCCATTTCATGTCCGACAATATTCGCGGCGCGCTGATCATGATGGCGTCGATGATGTGTTTCACCCTCAACGACACGCTGACCAAGACGCTGGCCGGGGCGTTGCCGCCGCATCAGGTGCTGGTGATGCGCAACGGGCTGACCACGCTGGTGCTGCTGGCGGTTTCGGTTCACCTTGGCCACTTCCGCCTCAAGCTGCCGCGCCGGGACCGGGGCCTGATCCTCGCCCGTGGCCTTGCCGAGGCGGCCTCGGCCTATTTCTTCCTGAACGCGCTTTTCCATCTGCCGCTGGCGAATGTCACCGCCGTCGTGCAGTCCCTCCCGCTGGCCGTGACGCTGGCGGCGGCGATCTTCCTCAAGGAGCCGGTCGGCTGGCGGCGCGCCTCGGCGATCGGGGTGGGCTTCATCGGCGTGCTGCTGATCCTGCGCCCGGGGCCGGAGGGCTTCTCGCTCTACTCCTTCTACAGCCTGATGGCGGTGGCCGTGGTCACCCTGCGGGAGCTCTTCACCCGGCAGGTGAAGGGCGATGTGCCCTCGCTCCTGATCACCACCGTCACCTCGGCCACGGTCTTCGTCTCGGCCCTGATCTATGGCGGCGCGGTCGGCGGCTGGGTGGCCCCCAGCGGTGGCCAGTGGATCACGGTCGGCTCGGCGGCGGCGGTGATCCTCGTGGCCTATGTGGCCTCGGTCATGGCGATGCGCGTGGGAGAGGTCTCTTTCGTCTCGCCGTTCCGCTATGTCTCGCTCCTCTGGGCGCTGCTTCTGGGCTGGCTGGTCTTCGGCGACTGGCCGGGCCCGATCACCCTGCTGGGCGGCGCGATCGTTATCGGATCGGGCCTCTTCATGATATGGCGGGAACAGCGCATCGCACGCCGGGCCGTGACGACCGAGGCGGCAGCGCGGACACTGGGATCGGGTCGGGGGCTGAAATGACACAGGTGCAGATGCTGGGGCTCTGCCGCTTCTCCTATCCGACGGCGCTGGACGGGTTCGAGCGGACGGGGGCGGATGCCGTCACCAACGCGGCCCACCTCTATGCGCCCGAGCGCCTGTCGCTCCGGCTGTGGTTCTTCGAACATGTGACCCTGCCTGCGATCCGCGCGCAGGATGACCCGGATTTCACCATTGCCCTGCTGGCAGGGGAGGGGATGCCCCAGCCCTTCCGCGCCCGGCTGGAGGCGCTCGTCGCCGACATCCCGCAGGTCCGGGCGCACTTCCTGCCGGAGGGTCAGAAGCACCGTGCGGTCTGCAAGTCCGTGCTGACGGCGCTGCGCGATCCAGAGGCCCGCGCGGTGGGGGAGTTCACGCTGGATGATGATGACGCGGTGGCGGTTGACTTCATCGCCTCGGCCAAGCGCCACTTCGCGGCCATGAAGGACATCTGGCGGGAAGAGAACCGCGCCGCCCTCGACTATAACGCGGGCCTCGTGCTGCGGGCGGGGGCAGGGGGGCTGGAGGCCGAGGCGGTGAACCGCCAGCAGTGGGCCCCGGCGCTTGCCATCTTCTCGCGGCCCTCCAGCACGCGCAGCCTGCAGGACTTCAATCACCGCCGGGTCTGGTCCCGCATCCCGACGCTGACCCTGCCGTCCCCGGTGATGTTCCTGCGCGGCGCCCACGGCGGCAACGACAGCTCCGTCGCGCGGCCGGGGGAGGGAGGGCAGGCAATCACCGATCCGCAGGTCGCCAGCCTGCTGGCCACCCGCTTTGCCATTGACGCCGGGGCGCTTTCTGCGGCATGGGAGAGCCTCCGCGCGGGGTGAGGCGGCCGGGACCGGACGCAGGTCCCCGGGACGCGGCGGCAGTTCTTGTCAACAAGGGGCGTTTGCCCCTGCATATGTTGACAAGGTCTCCGACTCCCCCTATACGCGCGGCAATCAGGTGGGGGGTAGTCCATCCGCCTTTCAGAATCGAAGTGGTCAAGATCCGGGCTGGTGCCCCGATCCTCTGGAAAACCCACCGCGTCGTACCCCTTACATACCGGGGGGCGAGTGCGGTTTTTTCGTTGCGCTTGTGCGCGAGTCACGGTCAGGCGCGGACGCGCACCAGGCCATTTTAGGAACCCGCACGGGCCGCACCACCGTGCAACACATGTGTTAGAGACGGGGAAAGAAACCCAATGCCCACGATCCAGCAGCTGATCCGCAAGCCGCGGCAGCCGAAAGTGAAACGCTCCAAGTCGCAGCACCTGGAAAACTGCCCGCAGAAGCGTGGCGTTTGCACGCGCGTTTACACCACGACTCCGAAGAAGCCGAACTCGGCAATGCGGAAAGTTGCCAAGGTCCGTCTGACCAACGGCTACGAAGTCATTTCCTACATTCCCGGTGAAAGCCACAACCTTCAGGAGCACTCCGTTGTCCTGATCCGTGGCGGCCGTGTGAAAGACCTTCCGGGTGTCCGTTACCACATCCTGCGTGGTGTTCTGGATACCCAGGGCGTCAAAGACCGTAAGCAGCGCCGCTCGAAATACGGCGCGAAGCGTCCGAAATAAGAGGTACAGCCGATGTCTCGTCGTCACGCCGCAGAGAAGCGCGAAGTCCTGCCCGACGCCAAGTATGGTGACCGGGTTCTGACCAAATTCATGAACAACCTGATGATCGACGGCAAGAAATCGGCCGCCGAGAAAATCGTCTACTCGGCACTCGACCGGGTGGAGAGCAAGGTGAAGCGTGCGCCGGTGGAAATCTTCCACGAAGCGCTCGACAACATCAAACCCTCGGTCGAGGTCCGCTCGCGCCGTGTGGGTGGTGCCACCTACCAAGTGCCCGTCGAAGTGCGCCCCGAGCGTCGTGAAGCCCTGGCGATCCGCTGGCTGATCAACGCGTCGCGTTCGCGCAACGAGAACACGATGGAAGAGCGCCTGGCAGGCGAACTGCTGGATGCCGTGAACTCGCGCGGTTCCGCCGTGAAGAAGCGCGAAGACACCCACAAGATGGCCGACGCCAACAAAGCGTTCAGCCACTACCGCTGGTAACCTCAGGAAGGCAGGCCCCTCATGGCACGCGAATATCCGCTCACCCGGTATCGTAACTTCGGCATCATGGCCCACATCGATGCCGGCAAGACGACCACGACCGAGCGTATCCTCTACTACACCGGCAAGTCCCACAAGATCGGCGAAGTCCACGACGGCGCCGCGACCATGGACTGGATGGAGCAGGAGCAGGAGCGGGGGATCACGATCACGTCCGCTGCGACCACGACCTTCTGGCAGTGGCAGGAAGATCCGACCGCCGAAGGCACGTCGGACACGAAGTTCCGCTTCAACATCATCGACACCCCCGGCCACGTTGACTTCACCATCGAAGTCGAACGTTCGCTGGCCGTGCTCGACGGTGCGGTCTGCCTTCTCGACGGTAACGCCGGTGTTGAACCCCAGACCGAAACCGTGTGGCGTCAGGCTGACCGCTACAAGGTTCCGCGTATCGTGTTCGTCAACAAGATGGACAAGATCGGCGCAGACTTCTTCAACTGCGTGAAGATGATCAAGGACCGTACCGGTGCGACCCCCGTTCCCGTTGGCATGCCCATCGGTGCAGAGGATCAGCTGGAAGGCACCATCGACCTGATCACCATGGAAGAGTGGGTCTGGAAGGGTGACGACCTCGGCGCAGGCTGGGTCCGTCAACCGATCCGCGACGAGCTGAAAGATCTGGCCGACGAATGGCGCGCCCACATGATCGAAGCAGCCGTCGAGATGGACGACGACGCCATGGAAGCCTACCTGGAAGGCGAAGAGCCCGACGTGGCAACCCTGCGGAAACTGATCCGCAAGGGCACCCTGTCGCTCTCCTTCGTTCCGGTTCTGGGCGGCTCCGCGTTCAAGAACAAAGGTGTGCAGCCGCTGCTGAACGCCGTCATCGACTTCCTGCCGGGTCCGCTCGACGTTCCGCCGTACATGGGCTTCAGCCCGGACGACGAGACGGAAGAGCGTAACATCGCCCGTCACGCATCCGACGAAGAGCCGCTTTCCGGCCTCGCGTTCAAGATCATGAACGACCCGTTCGTGGGCTCGCTCACCTTCACCCGCATCTACTCCGGTGTGATGAAGAAGGGCGACTCGATCCTGAACTCGACCAAGGGCAAGAAAGAGCGCATCGGTCGTATGATGATGATGCACGCGATCAACCGCGAGGAGATCGAAGAGGCATTCGCAGGCGACATTATCGCGCTGGCCGGTCTGAAAGAGACCACCACCGGTGACACGCTCTGCGCTCAGAGCGCCCCTGTCGTGCTCGAAACGATGACCTTCCCCGATCCCGTGATCGAGATCGCCATCGAACCGAAGACCAAGAACGACCAAGAGAAAATGTCTCAGGGTCTGCAGCGTCTGGCGGCCGAAGACCCCTCCTTCCGCGTGGAGACCGACCTCGAGTCCGGTCAGACCATCATGAAGGGCATGGGCGAACTTCACCTCGACATCCTTGTCGACCGTCTGAAGCGCGAGTTCAAAGTCGAAGCCAACATCGGCGCCCCGCAGGTGGCCTACCGCGAGACCATCGGTCACGAGGTCGAGCACAGCTACACCCACAAGAAACAGTCGGGTGGTTCGGGTCAGTTCGCAGAGGTCAAGCTGGTCATCAGCCCGACCGAAGCCGGCGAAGGCTACTCGTTCGAGTCGAAGATCGTTGGTGGTGCGGTTCCGAAGGAATACATCCCCGGCGTCGAAAAAGGGATCAAGTCGGTCATGGACTCCGGTCCGCTGGCAGGCTTCCCGGTCATCGACTTCAAGGTCGCGCTGCTGGACGGTAAGTTCCACGACGTCGACTCGTCGGTCCTCGCGTTCGAGATCGCAGCCCGTATGTGCATGCGTGAAGGCATGCGCAAAGCTGGCGCGAAACTGCTCGAGCCGATGATGAAGGTCGAAGTGATCACCCCGGAAGAATACACCGGTTCGATCATCGGCGACCTGACCTCCCGTCGTGGCCAGGTCTCGGGCCAGGAGAACCGCGGCAACGCCGTGGCGGTCAACGCCTTCGTGCCGCTGGCCAACATGTTCGGCTACATCAACAACCTGCGCTCCATGTCCTCGGGCCGCGCGCAGTTCACGATGCAGTTCGACCACTACGACCCGGTTCCGCAGAACATCTCGGAAGAGATCCAGTCGAAGTACGCATAAGCAGCGGTGCGGGGTCAGCCCCGCACCCTACTACCCCGTAGGGTGCGTCCAAGGACGCACCGCCAGACAGATAGGAGGCCCCAATGGGCAAGGCAAAGTTTGAACGCGGCAAGCCGCACTGCAACATCGGCACCATCGGTCACGTCGACCACGGCAAGACCACGCTGACCGCTGCGATCACCAAGTACTTCGGCGAATTCAAAGCCTA
>NZ_JAIUZP010000023.1:2500-5802 GCF_020171315.1 Pseudooceanicola nanhaiensis
AAGTAACCGTTGTCCAAGTCAAGTACACTAACCAAGCAAATGTCGCCCACGGGTGGCAGTTTGCTAATGTCTGGACGTCAGTCCAGGCGGGAAAATGTATGACTTCTGATCAGAACAGAGATGCTGCGGACGAACCAGCCCGCATCTGCATCGCGCCAGACGATAGTTTGGCTTCTTCTGGATCAGATCAAGCGCGAGAAGGGCGTTTGGTGGATGCCTTGGCAGTAAGAGGCGATGAAGGACGTGATACTCTGCGATAAGTCATGGGGAGCTGAGAATAGGCTTTGATCCATGAATTTCCGAATGGGGCAACCCACCTGACAGTTTGATATTGTTGGCTTCGGCCACTCAATATCTTGCTGAAACAGGTACTTATTACCTGAACACATAGGGTTTTAAGAGCAAACCCGGGGAACTGAAACATCTAAGTACCCGGAGGAAAGGACATCAATAGAGACTCCCTTAGTAGCGGCGAGCGAACGGGGACCAGCCGAGCCTTGAGAGTGACTGGAACATGTTGGGAAGCATGGCCATAGCGGGTGACAGCCCCGTACAGGAAGCTCAATGGGACGTATTAAGTAGGGCGGGACACGTGAAATCCTGTCTGAAGATCGGGGGACCACCCCCGAAGGCTAAGTACTCCTTACTGACCGATAGCGAACCAGTACCGTGAGGGAAAGGTGAAAAGCACCCCGACGAGGGGAGTGAAACAGTACCTGAAACCGGACGCCTACAATCAGTCGGAGGCTCCTCGAGAGCTGACGGCGTACCTTTTGTATAATGGGTCATCGACTTGGTCTCACGTGCAAGCTTAAGCCGATAGGTGTAGGCGCAGCGAAAGCGAGTCTTAATAGGGCGTCGAGTTCGTGGGATCAGACCCGAAACCGAGTGATCTAGGCATGACCAGGATGAAGGTAAGGTAACACTTACTGGAGGTCCGAACCCACACCTGTTGAAAAAGGTCGGGATGAGTTGTGCCTAGGGGTGAAAGGCCAATCAAACTCGGAGATAGCTGGTTCTCCGCGAAATCTATTTAGGTAGAGCGTCATCCGAATACCCCGGGGGGTAGAGCACTGGATGGGTAATGGGGCCCCACAGGCTTACTGATCCTAACCAAACTCCGAATACCCGGGAGTACTAGATGGCAGACACACTGCGGGTGCTAACGCCCGTAGTGGAGAGGGAAACAACCCTGACCTCCAGCTAAGGCCCCCAATTCATGGCTAAGTGGGAAAGCAGGTGGGACGACCAAAACAACCAGGAGGTTGGCTTAGAAGCAGCCATCCTTTAAAGATAGCGTAACAGCTCACTGGTCTAAATAAGTTGTCCTGCGGCGAAGATGTAACGGGGCTCAAGCCATGAGCCGAAGCTGAGGATGCACATAGTGCATGGTAGCGGAGCGTAGTGTGACATAGCTCCATGCGTCTTTAGCCTTCTTCGGAAGGTGTTGGACGCAAGGAGCTTTCGATGAAGCCGGGCTGTAAGGCATCCGGTGGAGAGATCACTAGCGAGAATGATGACATGAGTAGCGACAAAGAGTGTGAGAGACACTCTCGCCGAAAGTCCAAGGGTTCCTGCTTAAAGCTAATCTGAGCAGGGTAAGCCGACCCCTAAGGCGAGGCCGAAAGGCGTAGTCGATGGGAACCAGGTTAATATTCCTGGGCCATGTGATGGTGACGGATTGCGAAGGTTGTTCCTCCTTATCGGATTGGAGGGGCCGCTTAGCAGTTCCTGGAAATAGCCTCACTATTAGATCGTACCCTAAACCGACACAGGTGGACTGGTAGAGAATACCAAGGCGCTTGAGAGAACGATGTTGAAGGAACTCGGCAAAATACTCCCGTAAGTTCGCGAGAAGGGAGCCCGGTTTCTAGGCAACTAGAGGCTGGGGGCACAAACCAGGGGGTGGCGACTGTTTACTAAAAACACAGGGCTCTGCGAAGTCGCAAGACGACGTATAGGGTCTGACGCCTGCCCGGTGCCGGAAGGTTAAAAGGAGGGGTGCAAGCTCCGAATTGAAGCCCCGGTAAACGGCGGCCGTAACTATAACGGTCCTAAGGTAGCGAAATTCCTTGTCGGGTAAGTTCCGACCTGCACGAATGGCGTAACGACTTCCCCGCTGTCTCCAACATCGACTCAGCGAAATTGAATTGCCTGTCAAGATGCAGGCTTCCCGCGGTTAGACGGAAAGACCCCGTGCACCTTTACTACAGCTTCACACTGGCATCAGGCCAAGCATGTGCAGGATAGGTGGTAGGCTTCGAAGCAGGGACGCCAGTCCCTGTGGAGCCTCCCTTGAGATACCACCCTTGCTTTGCTTGATGTCTAACCGCGATCCCTTATCGGGTTCCGGGACCCTGTGTGGCGGGTAGTTTGACTGGGGCGGTCGCCTCCTAAAGCGTAACGGAGGCGCGCGAAGGTTGGCTCAGAGCGGTCGGAAATCGCTCGTTGAGTGCAATGGCAGAAGCCAGCCTGACTGCAAGACTGACAAGTCGAGCAGAGTCGAAAGACGGCCATAGTGATCCGGTGGTCCCAAGTGGGAGGGCCATCGCTCAACGGATAAAAGGTACGCCGGGGATAACAGGCTGATACTGCCCAAGAGTCCATATCGACGGCAGTGTTTGGCACCTCGATGTCGGCTCATCTCATCCTGGGGCTGGAGCAGGTCCCAAGGGTACGGCTGTTCGCCGTTTAAAGAGGTACGTGAGCTGGGTTTAGAACGTCGTGAGACAGTTCGGTCCCTATCTGCCGTGGGTGTAGGATACTTGAGAGGAGTTGCCCCTAGTACGAGAGGACCGGGGTGAACGGACCACTGGTGGACCTGTTGTCGTGCCAACGGCAGTGCAGGGTAGCTATGTCCGGACAGGATAACCGCTGAAGGCATCTAAGCGGGAAGCCCCCCTCAAAACAAGGTATCCCTGAGGGCCGTGGTAGACCACCACGTCGATAGGCCGGAGATGTAAGTGCAGTAATGCATTCAGTTGACCGGTACTAATGGCCCGATAGGCTTGATTTGATCCAGTAGAAACCAAACTAAAGCGCTCAATGCACGAGCGTTGGTGGCCACTGACCAAATCAGAAGCATACACAATCAATCACTTACTTGGACAACAGGCTCTTTCCTCGGTCTGGTGGTCATAGCACAAGCGAAACACCCGATCCCATCCCGAACTCGGCCGTTAAGCGCTGTCGCGTCAATGGTACTGCGTCTCAAGACGTGGGAGAGTAGATCGCCGCCAGACCTAGTAAAGAGCCAGATATCTCTCAATACGACATCAAAAATACACAAAACGCCCGACGCA
>NZ_JAIUZP010000024.1 GCF_020171315.1 Pseudooceanicola nanhaiensis
GCGCCCTAACTTGCGGCGCGCCCGCCCAGATGCCTCTCGAATTCCGTTCCGCCATCCCCGCAGTGGCTCTCGCCCCCGCGCCGTCCAGCGCCCCGTCAGCGCCTCAGCGCCGCCGGTGAGGGGCTATTTACGGATAGACCGCAGGACCCGCAAGAGGGATCTTCAAAAAACTTTCGCATCTGTCCCGAGGTCGGCGATGTCCCGCATCCGGAAGCGGACCGGGCGAGCGCACGCGCGCGCTCGCGCGCGATGGGCACCCCCAAACCCCTTGTTTTCCGGCTCCCGGAAGGCCCCAGACGTGGGCCGAGAGCGGCCCATCTTCGGGGCCTCCACGCCCGCTTGAAAGACGAAAACTTCTGCGAATTTTTTGCGATCAGATGCCAGGGATCGGCTGGGAGACCCCACAACCGGGGCCGAGTCACGCAGGCGACTCGCGTCAGGCGGGCCAAATCGACGGTTTCAGCCCACCTGCCCGCCCGAATCCAGCCCGCGTGACGTGGGGTCCACCGGCCCGACTTCCGCGACTCGGCGCGACTCGCCTCAATCGAGTCGCCGCACCATGAGCTGATTCCCCGCGCCGCGCTTCGTTTCGAAAATCTTCAGCTCGCCGATCAGGTCCGAGAACTTGCGTTTACCATAGGTCCGCGTGTCGAAATCCGGATTGTCTGCAGTAACATACTGGCCGAGCTGGCCCATGGGATACCACTCGTCGTCCTGCTCGATCTTGTCCATGGCGCGGAGAATCAGCGGCACCGCTTCCAGCGGCTTGCGCTTGGTCGTCCCCTGGTCGGAGCCTTTCGCCGGGCTCGGCTCATCCACGATGTTCTCGATCAGGACGAAGCGGTTGCAGACGTTGCGCAGGCTCTCGGGGGCCTTGGCCTCGCCGATCCCGATCACGTCGAGCCCCTGCTCGCGGATACGGTTGGCAAGCGCGGTGAAATCACTGTCCGAGGAGACCAGGACGAAGCCGTCGAACCGCCCCGTATGAAGGATGTCCATCGCGTCGATGACGAGGCCGATGTCGCTGGCGTTCTTGCCCTTGGTGTTCGCCGTTTCCTGATGCGCGACGAGGCCGAGCCCCCGCACCTGCTCCGTCCAGGGGCGGAGCCGCTCTGCCCCCCAGTCGCCGTAGACCCGGCGCAGCGCCGGCTCCCCATAGGAGGTCACCTCCTTCAGGATGGCGGCGGCATGACGCGCCGGGATATTGTCGGCGTCGATCAGCACGGCATAGAGGGGACGGGTTTCAGGCATGATTTGTCTCTTTCTTTTCTTATCGTTCAATCTGGCAGGACAGCGCCGAGGGTCAAGTGGCACCCGCCCGTCGCGCGCTTGACCCGGCGACCGGCAGCCGCTTCGATGCGGAGGCCCGGCCGCCTGCGCCGTGCGATACCGGAAAGGGACATCTTCGATGACAACGATCCTCGGCCTCTCGGGCAGCCTGCGGGCTAAGTCCTACAACGCGGCCCTGCTGCGCGCCGCCATCGAGCTTTGCCCCGCGGGCACGACGATCCACGCCGGGACGATCGCGGGCGTGCCGCTCTACAACGCGGACGAAGAGGCAGCCGACGGGGCCCCGGCATCGGTGGTCGCGCTGCGGGAACAGCTCGCGGCCGCGGATGCGCTGCTTCTTGTCACGCCGGAATACAACAACGGGGTGCCCGGGGTCTTCAAGAACGCCATCGACTGGATGTCGAGTGGCGAGGGCGCCGCGCTCTTCCGGGGGAAACCGGTAGGCGTGATCGGGACATCGCCGGGCGGCTTCGGCACGCTGCTGAGCCAGGCGCACTGGCTTCAGGTCCTGCGAGCACTCTCGACGCGCCCTTACCAGGAAGGCCGCCTCGTCGTCTCGAAGGCCGGATCGGTCTTCGACGAGACCGGCGCCCTGACCGACGCGAAGGTGCAGGCGCAGCTGCGGCAGTATCTCGAAGGGTTTGTAGACGCGATCGGGTAACCTACAACCCCGTTCGCCGTCAACGTACGGACTTTGGGCGTTTCCAGTGACCTGCTCCCCGTAGTGTCCGGGTTTATGAGTTCGCTCTGTTCAGGATTTGGTCCTCTATTGACCGTTGGTGATACTCCCACGGGGTAAGCCCGTCGAGGCTCGTGTGGGGGCGGTG
>NZ_JAIUZP010000025.1 GCF_020171315.1 Pseudooceanicola nanhaiensis
TGACGCGGCTGACCGACTTGCCAGCCCGTTCAAATGCGTTCAGCAGGCTGAGGGCCTTTTGTTCGATATTCGTCGCCGCCATGTTTCCACCAACAGAAGATTGCCGTTCTCTACGTCAGGTTTGCGCACCGAAGGGGTGAATGTGCAGCTGGGCGCACAGGCAAACCGTCTTGTTGGGGTAAGTTAGGCAGCGGCGGATTCTGCGGCAAGCCAAGCAGCCGAATAAGAGGCCGTAACACGCTCGGCCCACCACTAAACGCATAGGTTAAATCGTGTCGGCGAAGCAACGACGCGAAAAATAACGCTTTTGAACAGTATGTTACAGGTTGACGGCTTGCGCAAGGTCGCGGATGGTAAGCGCAGGATCGATCCCGCCGATACTCAGGTAATAGTGGCGGCAGTCAGCGCTCTCCCCTCCCTTAAATCCGGTTCATCGGTCAGACAGCCACCACTAAATGCATATTGGAACAAGTCTAGGGATATGCTGCCCGCCTCCCGCCCCCTCCGATGTGTATGTCTCCGGGGGCGAGAGGCTAGCGTCGCGCGTATCCGCGGACGCTGTCTTTGTTCGCTCTGTCCAATCGCAGCTACGCTATGGCGACAGAGACCGGCTCTACATTGCCCGCTAAGGCTTCGCGGCATCGCGGTGGCCCTCCACACTGCCCTTCCTCCCGAGCGGCCCTCTGCGTCAGATCTAGGCAACCACTTCCAATCAACACGAGTGACCTGCTCCCCTGAAAAGTCCGCGGTTTGAGGTTAGCCTGTTCTCCAAACGAGGAGACAGATGATGCGGAAAAGCCGTTTCAGCGAAGAGCAGATCATTGGCATCCTGAAGGAGCACCAAGCCGGGATAGGCGCCAAGGAGTTGTGCCGGAAGCACGGCGTCAGCGATGGCACGTTTTACA
>NZ_JAIUZP010000026.1 GCF_020171315.1 Pseudooceanicola nanhaiensis
CCCCAGTCGTCGTGGAAGACGAAGAGGTCCGGGCCGCCGCCGCCGGTGAGGAGGTCGTCGCCGATGCCGCCTTCCAGCGTGTCCTTGCCGCCGCCGCCCAGCAGGGTGTCGTTGCCGCCATCCCCGGTGAGGAGGTCGTCGCCCTGGCCGCCATCGACGCTGTCCGCGCCGCCGGAGGTGTTCTGGGCGGTGTCGATGAAGACGTCGTCGCCGTCCCCGAGCAGGATCACGTCGATGCCGTTGCCGCCGTCGACCGTGTCGTTGCCGTCGCCGGCGTCGATCGTGTCGTTGCCGTTGCCGCCATCGATGCTGTCATCGCCGAGGCCGCCGGTGATCGAGTCGTTCCCGCTGCCGCCGAGGAGCGTGTCGTTGCCGCCGTCGCCGAGGAGCGTGTCGTTGCCGTTGCCACCGTCGACACTGTCTGCGCCGCCGGAGGTGTTCTGGGCGGTGTCGGTGAAGAGGTCGGCGCCGTCCCCGAGGGTGATCACGTCCATGCCGTCGCCGCCGTCGACCGTATCGTTGCCGTCTCCGGCGTCGATCGTGTCGTTGCCGGTGCCGCCATCGAGGCTGTCATCGCCGATGCCGCCGGTGATCGAGTCGTGTCCGCCGTCGCCCGAAAGCGTGTCGTTGCCGCCGTCGCCGAGGAGCGTGTCATTCCCGCTGCCGCCGCGGACGAGGTCAGCGCCGTAGGTCCCGTCCTGAGCGTTGTCGTTGAAGAGATCGGCCCCGTTGTTGAGGTAGATCACGTCCCGACCGTTGTCGCCCCAGACGGTGTCATTGCCGCCGCCGCCCTTGATGGTGTCG
>NZ_JAIUZP010000027.1 GCF_020171315.1 Pseudooceanicola nanhaiensis
GCGATGCTGTCGAGCTCACGGCTGACACGTTGCCCTGACAGCGAAGTGTCCACGACCGCGGCCAGGCATTCCCGGCTGAAGTCGTCGATGACGCACAGCACCCGGAACCGGCGCCCGTCTGAGAGGCTGTCCGAGACGAAGTCTAAGGACCATCGCTGGTTCGGCCCTTGTGGGATCGCCATCGGCGCCCTCGTTCCGATCGCGCGCTTGCGACCGCCACGCTTGCGCACTGTCAGGCCCTCTTCCCGGTAGATCCGGTAAAGCTTCTTCCAGTTCACCTTCCAGCCTTCGCGGCCAAGAAGCAGGTGCAGCCTTCGGTAGCCGAAGCGACGCCGTTCACTGGAAAGCGCCTTCAGCCTCTCTCGCAGCTCGGTGTCCGCAGGTCTGGTTGATCGCCGCCGATAAACACGCGGGTCGATCCCGGCCAGGGCACACGCCCGCCGCTGGTTGTAGCTCTTCTCTGTCATGGCCCAGTCCACAGCTCGTCGCCTTGCACCAGGCTTCAAAAGTTTTTTCCCAGCATCTCCTTGAGCGTAGCCACATCCAGCATGTGCTCCGCGAGCATCTTCTTGAGCTTCGCGTTCTCAGCCTCCAAGGCCTTCAGCCGTTTGGCCTCTGACACCTCCATGCCGCCATACTTCGAGCGCCACTTGTAAAACGTGCCATCGCTGACGCCGTGCTTCCGGCACAACTCCTTGGCGCCTATCCCGGCTTGGTGCTCCTTCAGGATGCCAATGATCTGCTCTTCGCTGAAACGGCTTTTCCGCATC
>NZ_JAIUZP010000028.1 GCF_020171315.1 Pseudooceanicola nanhaiensis
AAGGCAAAGTTTGAACGCGGCAAGCCGCACTGCAACATCGGCACCATCGGTCACGTCGACCACGGCAAGACCACGCTGACCGCTGCGATCACCAAGTACTTCGGCGAATTCAAAGCCTACGACCAGATCGACGGCGCGCCCGAAGAAAAGGCACGCGGCATCACGATCTCGACCGCACACGTGGAATACGAGACCGAGAACCGTCACTACGCACACGTCGACTGCCCCGGCCACGCCGACTACGTGAAGAACATGATCACCGGTGCTGCCCAGATGGACGGCGCGATCCTGGTCGTGAACGCTGCTGACGGCCCGATGCCCCAGACCCGCGAGCACATCCTGCTCGGCCGTCAGGTGGGTATCCCCGCCATGGTCGTCTTCATGAACAAGGTTGACCAGGTCGACGACGAAGAGCTGCTCGAGCTCGTCGAGATGGAAATCCGCGAACTGCTGTCGGCTTACGACTTCCCCGGCGACGACATCCCCGTCATCGCAGGTTCGGCCCTGGCCGCACTGGAAGGCCGTGACGAAGCCATCGGCGAGAACAAGATCCGCGAACTGATGGCGGCTGTGGACGAGTACATCCCCCAGCCGGCACGTGCCGTGGACCAGCCCTTCCTGATGCCGATCGAAGACGT
>NZ_JAIUZP010000029.1 GCF_020171315.1 Pseudooceanicola nanhaiensis
CTGACGTAGAGAACGGCAATCTTCTGTTGGTGGAAACATGGCGGCGACGAATATCGAACAAAAGGCCCTCAGCCTGCTGAACGCATTTGAACGGGCTGGCAAGTCGGTCAGCCGCGTCATGGTGGATGGCCGTAAGATCGAAATCGTTCTTCGCCAGCAAAGTGAAATTGATGAATTTGAAGGGATAGATATGACCCATGGCAAAACGTGAGCTTCCCAAGTACGTCTATCGCCAGCGCAACGGCATCTATTTTCAACGCCGGGGCTGGGCCTCTCAGAAATTCAAAAACGAATTCGGCACGCCGGAGTTCTGGAAGGAATACACCGACATTCTTGGTGGCAAGGAAAAGCCACAGCGCGTCACATCCCGCAATTTCCGCGCTCTGGTGAAGAGCTACCACAAGTCCCCCAAGTACGCGCGGCTCAAGACGCGCACGGCGCTGGACTATGACAAGTACCTGGAGTTCTTCGTCTCGATCATGGGGGACGCCAACCCGGCGGCGATGAAGCGCAAAGACGTGATCCGCATGCGTGACAGCAACGCCCACAAGGTCTACTTCGCCAACTACTCGCTGCGCGTGCTCCGTGTCCT
>NZ_JAIUZP010000030.1 GCF_020171315.1 Pseudooceanicola nanhaiensis
GCCTTCGCCGCCTTCACGCTGGCGATGGTCGCCTGCGGGTTGGCCCCGATCGACACCACCGAGACCTCGAGAAGGTCGAGCTTCTCCAGCGTCCAGACATGGGTGTCGGTGTCGACCGAGTACTCCCGGATGCGGTAACCGATGGAGAGCCCGTCGATGTCGCCCTCCTTCAGGAGCGCATAGGCCTCCTGCGCCTGCTGCACCCCCATGTTCAGCTTGCCCCGCATCAGGAGGCCACGGTCATCTTCCTCGGCCTCCAGCCATTTGCCGATCGGGCGGCTCGGGTCGTGCTGCCAGAACATCTTGGGCATGGTCCCGCGCGCCCTGTGATCCCCGAGGCTGTCGAGGAAGGCCCCGGCCGCGACCACATCGCCGTAGCTGTCGGGCTCGCCGCCGAAGGTCGAGCCGTAGCCCTCGAACTCGCCCGTCTCCTTCAGCGCCTTGATCTCGAGGACCGGGTTGGCAACCTTGTTAATCGCGTCCATCGCCTGTCTCCATGTTCTGTCCCGCCTCGGTGATCGGCA